>NZ_CP179900.1:0-5132866 GCF_047456145.1 Serratia sp. BNK-23 | reverse complement strand
TCGGCGAGCCGCAACCCCTATTTTCAATATTTTTTCCGACCGTTGAATGTTTAACCAAAACACCGTTAAAGCGGCAGTTTTTTCAACGATTTAAAACCATAGCCCTGCAAAACGGGCAATAAAGCGTCAGTATCTTCATTTAACGCCATGCAATACGCCAGATTCTCTTCCTGGCTCGAGACCAGGCTTTCCTGCGTAGAGATGAGCCAGGCGGTGCGGCGGGCAATCGCCGCGCCGGAATCCACCAATCGGGTGCCTTCCGGCAACACCTGCATCAGCTCTTCAGCTAACAGAGGAAAATGGGTGCAGCCCAGCACGACCGTATCCGGCGGCTCGCGCATGCTCAGCCACAGATGCAGGATCTTCTTCAGCACCGGCAGCGGCACGGCTTCGCCATGCAGCTTGGCTTCCGCCAGCTCCACCAGTTCAGAAGAGCCCAGCAGCTCAATCTTGCAATCGGTGGCGAACCGGGAAATCAGCTCATGGGTATAGCTGCGCTGTACGGTGCCGCGGGTCGCCAACAGGCCGACAATGCCGTTGACGGTAAGA
Source organism: Serratia sp. BNK-23 (assembly GCF_047456145.1). Classification (NCBI taxonomy): domain Bacteria; kingdom Pseudomonadati; phylum Pseudomonadota; class Gammaproteobacteria; order Enterobacterales; family Yersiniaceae; genus Serratia; species Serratia sp. BNK-23. The sequence continues at coordinate 5,132,317 of NZ_CP179900.1, read as the reverse complement.
CGAGCCGCCGGTTTGATGGCGGGCACCACGCCCACGACCGGGAAACTGAAACGCTCGCGCAGGGCCGGCAAGGAGACCGTGCTGGCGGTGTTGCAGGCGATGACGACAATCGCCAGAGGATGACGCTGCTGCACCGCGCCGACAATCTCCAGCACGCGCCCAACGATAAACTCTTCGGACTTCTCGCCGTAGGGGAACGCCACGTTGTCGAACGCGTATATATAGTGGAGATCCGGCAGCAACTGCCGAATCTCCTGATACACCGACAGCCCGCCGACGCCGGAATCAAAAACCAGCACCGTCGGGCGAGGTGTGGCGGTGCTGTTAGAAGGTATAGCTTCCAGTGAGGTAGTATTCTCTTCCTGGAGTAGCGTAGCCATAGGCCGTCTCATAATCTTTATCAAACAGGTTGGCAATTCTACCACGAACTGTCAGATGAGATGTGACCGGATACGAAACTGCGAGATCCCACAGACTCACGCCGCCAAGTTTAACGCTTTGTTCCGGATAGGTACTGTAATCCTTGTCATAACGTTGACCCAGATATTGATAAGTCACCGCCCAGTCAAAGTCATACAGCTGCCAGTCCAGCTCATATTTCACCTGCTGCTTGGCGCGCCGCAGCAGCACTTCATTGGTCTTGGCGTTGCGAGGATCGACATAGTCATAACCAATCTGATGCGTCAATGGGCCGGTATCAAACGAGGCCGTAGCTTCAATCCCTTTGATGGTCGCCTTACCCACGTTGTAATAGACGTAGTTGGTTTCCCCCGTGGAATCGATCAAATTGTCGATGTCGTTGCGATAACCGGAGATGCGCCAGGTCACCGGGCCGGTCAGCCCTTCAAAGCCACCTTCCCACTGCTTGCTTTCTTCCGGTTTCAGATCGGTGTTGTTACCGAAGTTGCCGTATAGCTGGCTCATATTCGGTGCTTTGAACGCCGTGCCATACGACGCGATAAAACGGTATCCCTCGACGAACTCCCAGGCCGCGCTGGTTTGCCAGGTGCCATGCCAGCCAAACTCGGAATGATCGTCACCTCGAACCGCGCCTTCCAGCGTTACCGGGCCAACCAGTTGCTGCGCGGTCAGATAAATGCCTGCATCACGTTGGCTTTTTTCACCCTTCACGGTGGTGGAATCCGGTTTGATTTTCTGTTGCTGCCAGTCGACGCCAGAGCTTACGGTACCCTGTCCAACCTGCAGCGTATTGCCCCACTGCAGGTTGTACTGTTCGGAATCCACCAGGCTGGCCGAACTGTCATGCATGCCGAGGCGAGGATCGTAATCGTAATCCTTGCTATGGCTGTAGCTGCCAATCACTTGTGTTGCGTAAATGCCTTCTTTATAGCGCAATCCGGTATCCCAGGTTTGGCTATACAGTTTGCGCGTATCCAGCAGAGAGCTGGTCGGTGAGGAATAATAACTATCATACGCCGTGCGGTTGTCGTAACCATACCCGCGCACAAAACCGCTGACCGATTCGCTGAACTGGTGCTCAAGCGCACCATACAGCAACTTACTCATAAAGCCATCGCGATCCTGTTGGCTTTGCATGCCGGTGCTGCCGTAGGCCACCACGTCATACCCTTTGGTGTAGGTGTAGTCACCCGCCACCGTCGCCACGGTGCTGTCGCCCAACTGCTGTTGAGTCGACGCGTCATAGGATTGGTAGCCGTTGGAGCCGACGCCGGCTGAGAGCGTAGTACCGTTCTTTTCACGCGTGGTAATAATGTTGACCACGCCGCCGATGGCGTCGGAACCGTATACCGCCGAGCGCGGGCCGCGGATGTATTCGACTTTCTGCACCAACGAAATCGGGATTTGGCTCAGGTCAGAAGAGCCGCTGACGCCCGCCTGATTAAGGCGAATGCCGTCAATTAGCACCAGCACGTGGCTGGAGTTGGTGCCGCGAATAAACAGCGAGCTCTTTTGCCCCAACCCGCCGTTTTGGCCAACGTCCACGCCTGGCAAACGGCGCATCACGTCGGTCAGGCTCTTGGCCTGCCAGCGATCGATATCGTTACGGGTGACGATGGTGGTCGGTGCCAGCACGGAAGAAACCGGCTGCGGGAAACGGTTGGCGGTAACCACCAGATTATCGCCATTCGTGGCAGTGGTGTTGTCTTGCGCCCATCCAGAAAAAGCCGTGACGGAAGAGACCACCGCCAGCAGCGTATTTTTTGTAATTGTCATGAGAAAAGCATCCAAACTTAATTGGCGGATGCCGCAGGATCATGGCCGGTAGTTCGCGACGGCCACGGATATTGCGACGTAACACCGGCAGGTCTTCGGGCTTGGGATTTGCGGGCCGCGGGGCGCGACCGGCAACGGGCGATGACTTCCCATCCTGCAGTGGACAGTGTCTGCGTCAAAACGCTATCGCCGTGACTTCCCCTTACCGCTGCGCGTCAGCTCCGGATTCACACCGGATTCCCTTTTCACTCGCTGCTTGAGGCCGGACGGCAATGCTACGATCAATGCAAATAGATGTCTAGACTGCTACTAATGTTACAAATAATAAACGCGACAAAACTGGACTTCACGGGCTGATTCCCTACAATCCCCGCTGATCAAATTTGCCTGACGAGAAGAAACACATGACGCCCGAGAATTTGCCTATTGAACGTTACGATGACCAACTGGCGGAGAAAGTCGCCCGCCTGAAGACGTTGATGTCACCGTTCGCGGCGCCCGAGCCGGAAGTGTTCCGCTCGCCAGTCGACCACTACCGCATGCGCGCCGAATTCCGCATCTGGCACGACGCGGAAGACATGTATCACATCATGTTCGATCAGCAGACCAAGCAGCGTATTCGCGTCGATCAATTCCCGGCCGCCAGCGAACTGATCAACCGCCTGATGAGCGCCCTGATCGCCGCGCTGAAACCGGAGCCGATCCTGCGCCACAAGCTGTTCCAGATAGATTATCTGTCGACGCAAAGCGGTAAAATCATCGCCTCGCTGCTGTACCACCGCAAGCTGGATGACGCTTGGCAGCAGCGCGCCGAGCAACTGCGCGACGAGCTGCGGGCGCAGGGTTTTGACCTGCAGCTGATCGGCCGAGCGTCGAAGACCAAGATCATGCTCGACCAGGATTATGTTGACGAAGTGCTGCCGGTCGCCGGCCGCGATATGATCTACCGCCAGGTGGAAAACAGCTTTACTCAACCCAACGCGGCCATGAACGTGCAGATGCTGGAATGGGCGCTGGCGGTCACCGCCGGTTCCAAAGGCGATTTACTGGAGCTGTACTGCGGCAACGGCAACTTCTCGCTGGCGTTGGCGCGCAATTTCGAGCGCGTGCTGGCGACCGAGATCGCCAAGCCGTCGGTGGCGGCGGCGCAGTACAACATCGCCGCCAACCATATCGACAACGTGCAGATCATCCGCATGGCGGCGGAAGACTTCACCCAGGCGATGAACGGAGTACGCGAATTCAACCGGTTGAAAGGCATCGATCTGAGCGGCTACAACTGCGAGACGATTTTCGTCGATCCGCCGCGCAGCGGGCTGGACGCGGAAACGGTGAAGATGGTGCAGGCTTACCCGCGCATTCTGTATATTTCATGCAATCCGGAAACGCTGTGCGCCAACCTGGAAACGCTGCAGGCCACGCACCGGGTCAGCCGCCTGGCGCTGTTCGACCAGTTCCCGTATACCCATCACATGGAATGCGGCGTGTTGCTGGAAAAACACCGCTGATACGACAGGGGCGCCATGATGGCGCCCCGTTTCATTACGGCTCTTGAGTCGGCGCATCCAGCGCCTTGCGCGCCTTTAGCTTGACCCCGATCCACAGCACCAGCGCCACACAGATCACCGACGGCAGGAAGTTGGAGCCGATCTGCGGGTATTCGGCGCGCACGATGGCGCTGTACATCAACAGCCCCAGCAGGAAGCAGGCCGCCGCCAGCTTCGGCATGCCGTCCGGCATGGCGCGGTTCAGGTAACGCTGATGCAGACAGTACACCGCCAGCACCAACGCAATCAGCGGGAAGATCGAAAACGGCACCACCGAGCTGAACAGCGCGGCAAAGGAACCGTTGATCGAAAGGCCGGCAATCAACGCCAGCAGTAAGGTGCCATTTTCACGGCCTGGTTTTTCCATCATTTTTTACCTTTTTTATACGTGGGACACAGAAGCTTTTTCTTGTTCGCGACGATACCAGTAATACGCCCCTTTGGAGATCATCCGCAGCTGCAGCACCAGCCGTTCTTCCAGCTGCTGCCGCTGCTCGACGTCGATATCCAGCGCTTCCGCGCCGGCGCTGAACACGATGGTGACCATCGCTTCCGCCTGCGCTTCGGTAAAGCTGCGCGGCATGTGGTTTTCCAACTCGAGGTAGTCCGCCAGTTCGGCGATGAAATGCTGGATCTCGCGCGCCACCGCCGCACGAAATGCCGCCGACGTGCCGGAGCGCTCGCGCAGCAGCAGGCGGAAGGCGTTCGGGTTGTTGCCGATAAATTCCATAAAGGTGGACACCGAGGTGCGGATCACGCTGCCGCCCTTGGCGATGCGTTGGCGCGCCTGGCGCATCAACTGACGCAGCATCAGGCCGCTTTCGTCCACCATGGTCAGCCCCAGCTCGTCCACATCGCGGAAATGGCGATAAAACGACGTGGGCGCGATGCCCGCCTCGCGTGAAACTTCCCGCAGGCTCAGGCTGGCGAAGCTGCGTTCGGCGCTCAGCTGGCTGAATGCGGCTTCGATCAGGGAACGACGAGTCCGTTCTTTTTGTTGTGCTCTGACGCCCATATGCATATCCGGATAGGTTCCATTCTCTCAGTCTAACGCCCTAGACTCGGCAATATAGCAAATTTTATTGCAACAGCATTTATACTAACGCGCTCTATCACACTTCCGCCCTGAGCCGATTGTGCTTTGACTCAAAAAGCCTAATGGTGATTGGGTGAGCAGCGCTATGATGTTAAGATACCGTTGTAATCTTGTATAAAAAAACAGGTCTCTCCTACATGCAACAGCACTATCAATTTGATGCCATAGTGATTGGCTCGGGCCCTGGTGGTGAAGGTGCCGCCATGGGGCTGGTGAAACAGGGCGCCCGTGTGGCCGTTATCGAACGGTACAACAACGTAGGCGGCGGATGTACCCATTGGGGCACCATCCCTTCCAAAGCCCTCCGCCACGCCGTCAGCCGCATTATCGAATTCAACCAGAACCCGCTTTACAACAATTCGCGCACGCTTAGCGCGACCTTCCCTGACATTTTACGCCACGCCGATAACGTCATCAGCCAGCAGACCCGCATGCGCCAAGGGTTCTATGAGCGGAACCAGTGCAAGCTGTTCGCCGGCGACGCGCGCTTCATCGACGCCAACACCGTCAGCGTCAGCTACATGGACGGCACCCAGGACACCATCCGCGCCGACCACATCGTGATCGCCTGCGGCTCGCGCCCTTACCATCCGGCCAGCGTCGATTTCAATCACCCGCGCATCTACGACAGCGACTCCATTCTCGAGCTGAGCCATGAACCGCGCCACGTGATCATTTACGGCGCCGGGGTGATCGGCTGCGAATATGCGTCCATCTTCCGCGGCCTGAACGTCAAGGTGGATCTGATCAACACCCGCGATCGGCTGCTGGCGTTCCTCGATCAGGAGATGTCGGATTCGCTCTCTTACCACTTCTGGAACAACGGCGTGGTGATCCGCCACAACGAAGAATTCGAGAAGATCGAAGGCACCGAAGACGGCGTGATCGTGCACCTGAAGTCCGGCAAGAAGGTGAAAGCGGACTGCCTGCTGTACGCCAACGGCCGTACCGGCAACACCGATTCGTTGGGGTTGGAGAACGTTGGTCTGGAGTCGGACAGCCGCGGGCTGCTGAAAGTGAACAGCATGTATCAAACCGCGCTGTCGCACATTTATGCGGTCGGTGACGTGATCGGCTATCCGAGCCTGGCTTCCGCCGCCTACGATCAGGGCCGCATCGCCGCGCAAGCGATCGCCTCCGGCGAAGCCAGCGGTCACCTAATCGAAGATATCCCGACCGGCATCTACACCATTCCGGAAATCAGCTCCGTCGGCAAAACCGAGCAGGAACTGACCGCGATGAAGGTGCCGTATGAAGTGGGCCGCGCCCAGTTCAAGCATCTGGCGCGCGCGCAGATAGCCGGGATGAACGTCGGCAGCCTGAAAATCCTGTTCCATCGCGACACCCTGCAGATCCTTGGGATCCACTGCTTCGGCGAGCGTGCGGCGGAGATCATCCACATCGGCCAGGCGATCATGGAACAGAAAGGTGAAGGCAATACTATCGAGTATTTCGTTAATACGACCTTCAACTATCCGACCATGGCCGAAGCCTACCGGGTGGCGGCGCTTAACGGCTTAAACCGCCTGTTTTAACGCGCTGTCGATGTAGCCCTGCATGTGCTCGCGGATCGCTTCGGCCAACTGCTCATAACGGCTGCGCAGTGGGGAACCGGGGCGATACACCAACGCGATGGTGCGCTTCGGTTCCGGCTTGTAGCAATCCAGATAGCACACGCCGTCGCGTTCGCGCTGCGGCGGCACCGCCAGTGACGGCAGCAGGGTAATGCCGCTGCCGGCAGCGACCATATTGCGCAACGTTTCCAGACTGGTGGCGCGGAAGTGAGTATCTTCGTCCGCGCCCGCCTGGAAGCAGAAGCCCATCGCCTGATCGCGCAGGCAGTGGCCATCTTCCAGCATCAGCAGCTTCTCTCCCGCTAAATCCGGCATCGCCACGCGCTCGCGCTGCGCCCACGGGTGATCGGAGTACACCGCCAGCTTCATCGGTTCATCGAACAGAGGCACTTCGATAAACGCCTCGGTTTCCTTCACCAACGCCAGAATGGCGCAGTCCAGTTTGCCGCTGTCGAGTTGCGCCAGCAGTTGGTGGGTTTGCGCTTCGTGCAGGTACATTTCCAGTTTCGGGAAGGTTTTGTGCAGTGTCGGTATGATCTGCGGCAGCAGATAAGGCCCCACTGTCGGGATCAGGCCGATGTGCAGCGGCCCGGACATGGCTTCGCCCTGCTGGCTGGCCATCTCCTTCAACACTTTCACTTCGCGCAGCACGGTACGCGCCTGCTCCACCAGCAACAGACCCGCCTGGGTGAACAGCACCTTGCGGCTGGTGCGCTCGAGCAGCATGACGCCCAACTCGTCTTCCAGCTTGCGGATCTGCCCGCTCAGCGTGGGTTGGCTTACATGGCATGAATCGGCCGCGCGGCGGAAGTGCCGGTGCTCGGCCAAGGCGACCAGATACTCTAAATCACGAATATTCATTGTTTCCCTCCATTCCATGATAGCTCATGGCGATAGATAAGATAGCAATGAGCGATTAGATCTATCAAGCCCCAGCGACAATAATGTGTCCCAACGAAGCGATATCGCGCTAAATGCTAAAAATTACTTTTCCTAATTAAGGGGTTAATCAATGTTTACCAGTCAAGAAGGCAAGAAAGTTCCTCAGGTTACTTTCCACACCCGTCAGGGCGACCAATGGATTGATGTGACCACTGATGACCTGTTCAAAAACAAAACCGTCATTGTTTTCTCGCTGCCGGGCGCGTTCACGCCGACCTGTTCTTCGAGCCACCTGCCGCGCTACAACGAACTGTCCAGCGTATTCAAGCAGCACGGCGTCGACAGCATTCTTTGCGTCTCGGTGAACGACACCTTCGTCATGAACGCCTGGAAAGCCGATCAGCATGCGGAAAACATCACCTTCGTGCCGGACGGCAACGGTGAATTCACCAAAGGCATGAACATGCTGGTCGAGAAAGCGGATCTGGGCTTTGGCCCTCGCTCTTGGCGCTACTCGATGCTGGTACGCAACGGCGTGGTCGAGAAAATGTTTGTCGAGCCGAACAAGCCGGGCGACCCGTTTGAAGTGTCCGACGCCGATACTATGCTGAAATACCTGGCGCCGGAATTCAAAGTGCAGGAATCGGTCTCCCTGTTCACCAAACCGGGCTGCCCATTCTGCGCCAAAGCCAAGCAGATGCTGCAAGAGCGCGGCATTCAGTATGAAGAGATCGTGCTGGGCAAAGACGCCACCACCGTCAGCCTGCGCGCCGTCAGCGGCCGCGCTACGGTGCCGCAGGTATTCATCGGCGGCCGTCACATCGGCGGCAGCGACGATCTGGAAACATTCCTGTCAGCTTAATAAGTAATAACAAAGCCAACGTGAACTTTGGCGGGCTACGGCCCGCCCTTTTTTTACCTTTCAGGAGCGGATATGAAACTGTTGAACGTTGATGTCGCGGTCATCGGCGGCGGCACCGCAGGGCTCGGCGCCTACCGAGCGGCCAAACTGTCTACCCCCAGCGTGGTGATGATCGAAGGTGGGCCTTATGGCACCACCTGTGCGCGCGTTGGCTGCATGCCATCCAAATTATTGATCGCCGCCGCCGAAGCGGTGCATCAAATCGAACGTGCGCCGGGCTTTGGCGTGCACCCAACCGGCAAAACGCGTATCGACGGACGCGAGGTGATGGCGCGCGTCAAACGCGAACGCGATCGTTTCGTCGGCTTCGTGCTGGAAGGCGTGGACGAGATCCCGGCCTCCGACAAAATTCAGGGCTATGCCCGCTTTATCGACGACAACACGCTGCAGGTCGATGACCATACGCGCATTGTGGCGCAGCGCATCGTGATCGCCACCGGCTCTCGCCCCAGCTGGCCGGCGCCGTGGAATGAACTGGGCGATCGCCTGATCGTCAACGACGATCTGTTCAACTGGGATGACTTGCCGCAGTCCGTGGCGGTATTCGGCCCCGGCGTGATCGGGCTGGAGCTGGGGCAAGCGCTGCACCGCCTCGGCGTCGACACCAAAGTCTTCGGCATCGGCGGCGCCGTCGGGCCGCTCACCGACAGCGCCGTGCGCGATTACGCTGCGAAGGCGCTGGGGGAAGAGTTCTACCTCGACGCCGACGTGAAAGTGGAGATGATGCAGCGCGAAGGCGACCGCGTATTTATCCGCTATCAGGATCTGCAGGGCCAGTCGCAGGAGATCCTGGTGGACTACGTGCTGGCCGCCACCGGCCGCCGCCCCAACGTCGATCGGCTTGGCCTCGAAAATACCGGCCTGCAGCTCGACCCCCGAGGCGTGCCGCTGGCCGACCGCCTGACGATGCAAACCAGCGTGCCGCATATCTTTATCGCCGGCGACGCCAGCAACCAGCTGCCGCTGTTGCATGAGGCCAGCGATCAGGCGCGCATCGCCGGCGCCAACGCCGGCAGCTTCCCGGAGATCAATCCGGGTCTGCGCCGCAGCGCGATTTCGGTGGTGTTCTCCGATCCGCAGATCGCCATGGTCGGCTCGACCTTCCGCGAGCTGAGCGAGAAGTTCAGCGCCTGCGGCTGTTTTGAAGTGGGCAAGGTCTCGTTTGAGAATCAGGGCCGCTCGCGGGTGATGCTGCGCAACAAGGGCGTTCTGCACGTTTACGGCGAACAGGGCACCGGCCGTTTCCTCGGTGCGGAAATGATCGGCCCGGACGCCGAACACATTGCGCATCTGTTGGCCTGGGCGCACCAGCAGCAGATGACCGTCGATCAGATGCTGGACATGCCGTTCTATCATCCAGTGATCGAAGAAGGCTTGCGCACCGCGCTGCGCGACCTGCAGGCGAAGCTCAAACTCGGCGCGGCCGAAATCGAGCGCTGCCAGCGCTGCCCGGGCGAATAACCCCTCATTCTCCATTCATACCCACCGGGCCTTCAGGCCCGGTTTTTTTGCGCAGCACTTTCCACATTTGCCTCCCTCCTCTTGCCTCACGCCCCTCCTGCACGCATTTTTTATGCTTTGGCATTGAAGTGATATCAATAATGACACTGAAATGGAGGGCAGAACCAGAATGGAGGAAGAGCATGGAAAAGCATGAACACTATACCTATCGCATCACCTGGTCAGCGGAAGATCGTGAATATGTCGGGCTGTGCGCCGAATTCCCCTCGCTGTCCTGGCTGGCCGCCACGCGTACTGGCGCACTGGAGGGCATCGAAAGAGTGGTGAGCGAAACGATCGCCGATATGCTGGCGCAAGACGAAACGCCGCCGCAGGCGCTGGCGGAAAAGAACTTCAGCGGCAAACTGGTACTGCGCATGACGCCGGAACAGCATCGCCGGCTGGCGATTGGCGCGATGGAGGAAGGCGTGAGCCTGAACCGTTATCTGTGCGCCCGCCTGGCGGGGTAGAGGTTCAAGGGCGGCGCCAGGCCGCCCTTGTCGTCGTCAAGCCAAACGCTGTTTCGCTGCGGCGATTGCCGCGGCGACCTGCTGCGGCGCAACGCCGCCTTTGGCCGCACGTTTGTCCAGGCAGGATTGCAACGCCAGGATCGGGTAGACATCGTCAGCGATCGTCGCGCTGAACTGCTGCAAATCCGCCAGCGGCAGCGCTTCCAGCGGTTTGCCCTGGCGAATCGCTTCTACCACTGCCTCACCGACGATATGGTGCGCTTCGCGGAACGGCACGCCCTTGGCGACCAGGTAGTCCGCCAGCTCGGTGGCGTTGGCATAGCCCTGCTCCGCCGCTTCCTGGCAGCGCGGGCGCTTCACCTGAATGCCGTCCAGCACCAGCGCCGCCATCTGCAGGCAGTCCATCCAGGTGTCGAGCGCGTCGAACAACCCTTCTTTGTCTTCCTGCATGTCTTTGTTGTACGCCAGCGGCAGGCCTTTCAGCGTCATCATCATGCCGGTCAGCGCGCCCTGTACGCGGCCGCACTTGCCGCGGATCAGCTCCAGCGCGTCCGGGTTTTTCTTCTGCGGCATCAACGAAGAGCCGGAGGTCACGCGGTCGGACAGCTCGACAAACGCCGCCTCGCCGCTGTTGAAAAAGATCAGATCTTCGGCGAAGCGCGACAGGTGCACCATGCTGATGGCGGCGTTGGACAGCAGTTCCAACACGTGATCGCGATCGGATACGCTGTCCAGGCTGTTGCGGGTCGCCGAGGCGAAGCCCAGCCAGCCGGCCAGTTGCTCGCGATCGATAGGATAAGCAGTGCCGGCCAGCGCGCCGCTGCCCAGCGGGCTGACGTCCAGCCGTTTCAGGGTGTCCTGCAGACGGCTTTCATCGCGCGCCAGCATCTCGACATAGGCCAGGCACCAGTGCGCGAAAGTCACCGGCTGCGCGCGTTGCAGGTGGGTATACCCCGGCATCACCGCATCCTGGTTGGCTTCGGCGGTCTCCACCAGCGCCTGCTGCAGCTGGACGATCGCTTGATGCAGATCGCCGATCTGCTGTTTGCACCACAGCTTCAGATCGGTCGCGACCTGATCGTTGCGGCTGCGGCCGGTGTGCAGCTTCTTGCCCAAATCGCCGACCTTCTCGATCAGCTTCTGCTCCACCCAGCTGTGGATGTCTTCGGCATCGCTTTGCACGATCGCCAAAGGATCGGCCTGGACTTCCGTCAGCAAGGCATTCAGCGCCTGCTCCAGCTGCTGTTGCTCCGTTGCCGTCAACACGTTAACGGTCACCAGCGCCTTCGACCAGGCCACCGAGCCCACGATATCTTGCTCCGCCAGGCGATAATCGAACCGCAGCGAATCGTTGAGTTGCTTGAACCGCTGATCCGCCGCCTGAGTGAACCGTCCGCCCCAAAGTGCCATACCTTTACTCCTGAATTTTTATGCGAAAGGGCGCAGCATGCTGCGCCCTTGCAGAGTCACGCCAATCGGTTATTTATTCTTTTTCTCGTTCAACGCGCGGATGCGTGAAGACAGAGAGAACAGGCGGATAAAGCCGCCCGCGTGGCTGTGATCGTAAACTTCGTCTTCACCGAAGGTGGCGAACTCTTCGGAGTACAGGCTGTTGGCGGATTTTTTCTGGGTCGCCGTCACCTGGCCTTTGTACAGCTGCAGCACCACTTCACCGTTCACCTCTTCAGCCAATGCTTCGGCAGAGGCCTGCAGCGAGCGGCGCAGCGGCGCGAACCAACGGCCGTCGTACACCACATAGGACATCTCCAGGCCCAGCTGCTCGCGCCATTTGAAGCTGTCGCGATCCAGCACCAGCTGCTCGATGGCGCGCAGCGCCGCCACCATGATGGTGCCCCCCGGGGTCTCATAGCAGCCGCGGGATTTGATGCCCACCAGACGGTTTTCCACGATGTCGATACGGCCGACGCCGTGCTTGGCGCCCAGCGCGTTCAGGGTTTCCAGGCACTGGTACGGCGACAGCGCTTTACCGTTAACCGCCACGACGCGGCCTTTCTCGACGGTAACGGTCACCTGCTCAGGCTGGTCCGGCGCTTCCTGCGGATCGACGGTCCATACCCAGCAATCCTTATTTGGCGCGTTCCACGGGCTTTCCAGCACGCCGCCTTCGGTGGAGATGTGCCAGGCGTTCTCATCGCGGCTGTAGATTTTCTCCAGCGATGCGGTGGTCGGGATATTGCGCTCTTTCAGGTAATCCAGCAGCGCTTCACGGGAACGCAGGTTCCACTCGCGCCACGGCGCTACCACTTTCAGCTGTGGCGCCAGCGCGGTGTAAGTGGTTTCGAAACGCACCTGATCGTTGCCTTTGCCGGTTGCGCCGTGGCACAGCGCGTCCGCGCCCACTTTCAACGCCAACTCGACCTGCGCCTTGGCGATGATCGGCCGCGCCATTGAGGTGCCCAGCAGGTAGCTGCCTTCGTACAGGGCGCCGGTCTGCAGCACCGGATAAACGTAATCGCGGATAAATTCTTCACGCAGATCGACCACGTGACATTCAGAGGCACCGGACTGCAGGGCTTTTTGCTCCACGCCTTCCAGATCGCTGCGCTCCTGGCCGATGTCCGCCACGAACGCCACCACTTCACAGCCGCCGTAGTTCTCTTTCAGCCATGGAATGATGGCCGAGGTATCCAGGCCGCCGGAGTACGCCAGAACGATTTTTTTGATGCCTTGGTTTTGCATGATCTATTCCTTTCTAATTCTAAAATTAAGCGAGGATCCGGGTGCCAATCGACACGCCGTTAAACAAAGCAGGAAGCTGATCGGCATGGCGCCAGCTGGCGATATCCACCGGGCGGCCGAGGGTGCGGGCGGCGTCGAGCGCCGCATTCACCTTCACCACCATACCATCGGTGATGATGCCTTGCGCGATCAGTTGTTCCGCTTTTTGCGCCGTCATTTCCGCAATGCGTTGGCCCTTGCCGTCGAGGATGCCGCTGACGTCCGACAGCAGGATCAGATCCGCCCCCAGCGTCGCCGCCAGCGCCGTCGCCGCCTGATCGGCGTTCACGTTCATTAACTGCCCTTCGGCGGTGATGCCGATGGAGCTGATAACCGGCAGGTAGCCGGCGCCCAGCAGGGTATTGAGCAGCGCGGGCGAGCCGGGCTGCGCGTTGCCGACGTGGCCCAATGCCGGATCGAGCTGGGTCACGACTGCGCTGCCGCCGTCCGCCAGGCTCAGGCCAACGGCGTTGATTTGGTGTTTAATCGCCCACGCCAGCAGCGTTTTGTTGGCGGTGCCGGCCAGCGCGCCGGTGATGATGTCGATCTGATCGGCCGGCGTGACGCGCAGGCCGTTCTTTTTCACCACCGGTAAAGCGAGCTGCTTCATCAGCTCGTCCACCACGCAGCCGCCGCCGTGCACGATCACCAGCGGACGCTGATGCTGCTGCCGGTAGCTGTCCAACGCGGTAAACAGACGCTCCAGCGCTTCTTCACTGTCTAATAACACGCCACCTAACTTGATAATTAACGGGTTCATTGCTGTTTACTCACGCTGGTTTAAAGGAGTGATTGGGTTTCCGGGAAGCCGAAACGGATATTCAGGCATTGCACCGCCTGCGCCGCCGCGCCTTTCAGCAGGTTATCTTCCGCCGCCACGGCGATCAGATGCTCGCCCTGCACCGCAAAACCGATGTCGCAGAACGGCAGCCCCACCACCGCTTTCAGCGCCGGCACGCCCTGGTCGTACAGCCGCACCAGCGGCTTGTCGTCATAGGCGGCATGATAGGCGGCCGCGACGTCCTGCGTGGTCACCCCGGCTTTCAGACGGCAGGTGATGGTTTCAAGGATGCCGCGCGGGAAATTGCCCAGGTGCGGCGTAAAGATGACCGGCACGCCAAGGTGCGCGGCGATCTCCGGCTGGTGCCGGTGAGTGAAAATACCGTACGGCTGCAGGCTCACTTCGCAGAAACTGGTGGTCATGCTGGCCTTGCGCCCGGCGCCGCTGACGCCGCTGGTGGCGTTGATCACCGGCCACTGATCCAGATTCAGCAGCTGTTTTTCGATCAACGGTTTCAGCGCCAGCTGCGCCGCCGTCGGGTAACAGCCCGGCACCGCGATCAGCTGTGCCTGTTTAATCTTGTCACTCTGCCACTCCGCCAGGCCGTACACAGCCTGCTCCAGCAGGGCGCCATGCTGATGTTCGAAACCGTAGTACTGGCTATAAAAACCGGCGTCCTGCACGCGAAAGGCGCCGGACAGATCGAACACCACGCAGCCCGCCGCCAGGAAGGCCGGTGCGATATCGTGGCTGACTTCATGGGCGGTGGCGAGGAACACCACGTCGATGCCCTGCGCCGCCTTGGCAACGTCGGTCAACGGCTGCAGCGGCAGATCGACGATGCCTTTCAACTGGGGATGGAGATCGGAAAGCAACTTTCCTGCATCTGCACTTTGCGCTGAAACCGCTAAAGCGGTTATGTTCATGTGTGGGTGGCGATTCAGGTAAGCCGTGAGCTCCGCTCCGGCGTAACCGCTGGCACCAACGATCAGCGTATTCAACATGTGGCCTTTCACCTTCTAAACTGACGTGCGGTCGCTTGCGACCCAGGTAACAGGGCTAGCCAGCGTTGTTGCGCCGTTCACCCACGGAGCCAGGCGTTGATGCTTTTATAAACATCCGGGCATCGGGTTCCCTTACGCTTCGGCTTACTGTATTTTTATTCAAAATAAATGCATGAATATTGATACTATCCTAACCAAAGGCTGTCAACAGTGAAGATGAAATTACCTCCATTTATTGAGCTGTACCGGGCGTTGATCGCCACTCCGTCAATCAGCGCCACCGATGCCGGCCTCGATCAGAGCAATGAGGCGTTAATCAACTTGCTGGCCGGATGGTTTGCCGACCTGGGCTTCCGCGTCGACGTGCAGCCGGTGCCGGAGTCGCGCCACAAATTCAACCTGCTGGCCAGCATCGGCGAAGGCAGCGGCGGCCTGCTGCTGGCCGGCCACACCGATACGGTGCCTTACGACGAAGGCCGCTGGACGCGCGATCCCTTCACCCTGACCGAGCACGACAACAAGCTCTACGGGCTGGGCACCGCCGACATGAAAGGCTTCTTCGCCTTTATTCTGGATGCGGTGCGCGATATCGACGCGAGCAAGCTGACCAAGCCGCTGTACATTTTAGCCACCGCAGATGAAGAAACGACGATGGCCGGCGCGCGTTATTTCGCCGCCTCCACCGCCATTCGGCCGGATTTCGCCATCATCGGCGAGCCGACCTCGCTGCAGCCGGTGCGCGCGCACAAGGGCCACATGGCCAATGCCATTCGCATCGTCGGCCAGTCCGGCCACTCCAGCGATCCGGCGCGCGGCGTCAACGCCATCGATCTGATGCACGAGTCCATCGGCCGCCTGATGGAGCTGCGCAAGACCCTGCAGGAGCGCTACAACAACCCGGCGTTCGCCGTGCCTTATCCCACCATGAACTTCGGCCATATCAGCGGCGGTGACGCGGCCAACCGCATCTGCGCCTGCTGCGAACTGCACCTGGATATCCGCCCGCTGCCCGGCATGACGCTCGACAACATCAACGAACTGATGCATCAGGCGCTGGAGCCGGTAAGCCAACGCTGGCCGGGCCGCCTGACCATCGAAGAGCTGCACGCGTCGGTGCCGGGCTACGAGTGCCCGACCGACCACCGCATGGTGGCGGTGATCGAGGAGCTGCTGGGCACCCGCACGCAGGTGGTCAACTACTGCACCGAAGCGCCGTTCGTGCAACAGGTATGCCCGACCCTGGTGCTCGGCCCCGGCTCCATCGATCAGGCCCACCAGCCGGACGAGTACATCGACACCGCGTTTATCGAACCGACGCGCAAACTGTTGGGTCAGCTGGTCAATCACTTTTGCCGGCAATAAACCCGACATTTAACAGGGGAAATGCTTTATGCTTCCCCTAACTCAAAATAAGTAGAAAACGGCGAAATAAGCCGTGCTGATAACCGACGCGCCGTAATTAAATTTCAGAAAATGCGCCGATTTTGATGTTTTTTTGCTAAAAATAGTGTCAATTGACGATTGGACAGGAACGCGATGTGATCAGGCAGGCGGTCTGCGCCTGACGCGTGAAATTTATTTACAAGATAAAAATCATACAGAACTGGGTCAGGGGTTATATGAACGAACAATATTCGGCAATGCGCAGTAATGTCAGTATGCTCGGCAAATTGCTCGGCGATACCATCAAAGAAGCGCTGGGTGAGCATATTCTCGATCGCGTTGAGACCATCCGTAAGCTTTCCAAATCCTCACGCGCCGGCAACGAAGCGCATCGCCAGGAGCTGCTCTCCACCCTGCAGAACCTGTCCAACGACGAGCTGCTGCCGGTGGCGCGCGCCTTCAGCCAGTTCCTCAACCTGACCAACGTCGCCGAGCAGTACCACAGCATTTCGCCCAACGGCGAGGCCGCCAGCAACCCGGAAGCGCTGGCTCAACTGTTCAGCCGTCTCAAAGACAAAAAGCTCAGCGACAAAGAGCTGCAGCACGCGGTATCGCAACTCTCCATCGAGCTGGTGCTGACGGCGCACCCGACGGAGATCACCCGTCGCACCCTGATCCACAAGCTGGTGGAGGTCAACACCTGCCTCAGCCAGCTCGATCACAACGATCTGGCCGACTACGAGCGCAACAAGATCATGCGCCGCCTGCGCCAGCTGGTGGCCCAGTCGTGGCACACCGATGAAATTCGCAAACACCGCCCTTCCCCGATCGACGAAGCCAAATGGGGCTTTGCGGTGGTGGAAAACAGCCTGTGGGAAGGCGTGCCGGCGTTCCTGCGCGAATTCAACGAACAGTTGGAAAACTCCATCGATTACAGCCTGCCGGTGGAAGCGGTGCCGGTGCGCTTCACCTCCTGGATGGGCGGCGACCGCGACGGCAACCCGAACGTGACCGCCGAAATTACCCGCCATGTGCTGCTGCTCAGCCGCTGGAAAGCCTGCGACCTGTTCACCCGCGACATCCAGGTGCTGGTCTCTGAGCTGTCGATGACCGAATGTACCCCAGAGCTGCGCGCCCGCGCCGGCGGCGATGAGGTGCAGGAACCGTACCGCGAAATCATGAAGCAGCTGCGCAGCCAGCTGATGAGTTCCCAGGCTTATCTGGAAGGCCGCCTGAAGGGCGAGCGCGTGCTGAAACCGCACGACCTGCTGGTGAACAACGAGCAGCTGTGGGAGCCGCTGTATGCCTGCTACCAGTCGCTGCAGGCCTGCGGCATGGGCATCATCGCCAATGGTCAACTGCTGGATACCCTGCGCCGCGTGCGCTGCTTCGGCGTGCCGCTGGTGCGCATCGACGTGCGTCAGGAGAGCACCCGCCATACCGAAGCCATCGCCGAGCTGACCCGCTATCTGGGGCTGGGCGACTATGAAAGCTGGTCGGAAGCCGATAAACAGGCGTTCCTGATCCGCGAACTGAACTCCAAACGCCCGCTGGTGCCGCTGAAGTGGCAACCGAGCGCCGACACGCAGGAAGTGCTGGAAACCTGCCGGGTGATCGCCGAAGCGCCGCAGGGCTCGATCGCCGCCTACGTGATTTCGATGGCGCGCACGCCTTCCGACGTGCTGGCGGTGCACCTGCTGCTGAAAGAGGCCGGCTGCCCGTTCGCTCTGCCGGTCGCCCCGCTGTTCGAAACCCTCGACGACCTGAACAACGCCGACGACGTAATGACCCAGTTGCTGAATATCGACTGGTATCGCGGCTTCATCCAGGGCAAACAGATGGTGATGATCGGCTATTCCGACTCGGCGAAAGACGCCGGCGTGATGGCCGCTTCCTGGGCGCAGTACCGCGCGCAGGACGCGCTGATCAAAACCTGTGAAAAGGCCGGCGTGGCGCTGACGCTGTTCCACGGCCGCGGCGGCTCCATCGGCCGCGGCGGCGCACCGGCGCATGCGGCGCTGCTGTCGCAGCCGCCGGGCAGCCTGAAGGGCGGCCTGCGCGTCACCGAACAGGGTGAGATGATCCGCTTCAAGTTCGGCCTGCCGGAAGTCACCATAAGCAGCCTGGCGCTGTATGCCGGCGCGATCCTCGAGGCCAACCTGCTGCCGCCGCCGGAACCGAAGAAAGAATGGCGGGCGTTGATGGACGACCTGTCCGACACCTCCTGCCGGATGTACCGCGGCTACGTGCGTGAAAACCCGGACTTCGTGCCTTACTTCCGCGCGGCCACGCCGGAGCTGGAGCTGGGCAAACTGCCGCTGGGCTCGCGCCCGGCCAAGCGCAAGCCGAACGGCGGCGTAGAGAGCCTGCGCGCCATTCCGTGGATCTTCGCCTGGACGCAGAACCGCCTGATGCTGCCGGCCTGGCTCGGCGCCGGCGCCGGATTGCAGGAAGCGGTGAAGGCCGGCAAACAGGCGGAGCTGGAGGCGATGTGTCGCGATTGGCCGTTCTTCTCCACCCGCATCGCCATGCTGGAAATGGTGTTCGCCAAAGCCGACCTGTGGCTGGCGGAATACTACGATCAGCGCCTGGTGGATAAATCGCTGTGGCCGCTGGGCCAACAGCTGCGCGATCAGCTGGAAAGCGACATCAAGGTAGTGCTGACCATCGCCAACGATGCGCACCTGATGGAAGACCTGCCGTGGATCGCCGAATCCATCGCGCTGCGCAACGTCTATACCGACCCGCTGAACGTCTTGCAGGCCGAGCTGCTGCACCGTTCGCGTCAGCAGGAGCAGCCGGACGCCCGCGTGGAGCAGGCGCTGATGGTCACCATCGCCGGCGTCGCCGCCGGGATGCGCAACACCGGCTAGTGAGCCTCATCGCGGCCCCGTTTATCGGGGTCGTTTTTTATGCCTTCCCCCACAAAAAAAGGGCGCCGCGGTAAAGCGACGCCCTTTTCAATGGAGCAAGCCCGTCAGGCGGCGGCCACCGGGCGCACGCCCAGCGTGTGGCAGATGGCGTAGCTCATCTCGGCGCGGTTCAGGGTATAGAAGTGGAAATCTTTCACCCCTTCGCGGCTGAGGATCTTCACCATGTCCATGGCGATGTTGGCGCCGACCATTTTGCGGGTCTCCGCATCGTCGTCCAGCCCTTCGAACATGCTGGTCATCCAGCTCGGCACCCGCACGTTGGTCATGGTGGCGAAGCGCTGCAGCTGCTTGAAGTTGGACACCGGCAAAATGCCCGGCACGATTTCCACGTCGATACCGGCGGCGACGCAGCGGTCGCGAAAGCGCAGGTAGCTCTCAACGTCGAAGAAGAACTGGGTAATCGCGCGACTGGCGCCGGCATCGATCTTGCGTTTCAGGTTAATCAAATCGGCCTGGGCGCTCTTCGCCTCCGGGTGCACTTCCGGGTAGGCGGCGACGGAAATGTCGAAGTCGCCCACGTCTTTCAGCAGCGCCACCAGATCGGTCGCGTACATGTCCGGCTTGCCGCCGCCCGGCGGCAGATCGCCGCGCAGCGCCACGATATGGCGGATGCCGCTGTTCCAGTAATCGGTCGCGATGTCGCGCAGCTGCGCCGGGCTGGCATCGATGCAGGTCAGGTGCGGCGCCGCCTCCAGGCCGGTGCGTTCCTTGATCCCTTTGATGATGCTGTGGGTGCGATCGCGCTCGCCGGAGTTGGCGCCGTAGGTGACGGAAACGAATTTAGGCTTGAGGATGCTCAGACGATCGATCGACTGCCACAGGGTCTCTTCCATCTCGCTGGTGCGTGGCGGGAAGAACTCGAATGATACGTTAATCTGGCCGTTCAACTCCGCCAGACTCTGATTCAGCGCTTCCCGCTGGTTTGCGTGGAAAAAACTCATACCCTGCTCACCTCTTATCGATCACTGTTTTTATTTCATCTTGATGAGCGTCTATACGTTTAGACGTCTAGATAGAAAATGCCGCATGTTGGCTAAAGAGTCAACAGGAAAATGAGGGGAATAAGATGATTAATCCTCACCCGCTCAACGAGGGAATTTCATGATCGCGACAAAGATAAGTATGGCAGGAAAAGCCAAGGGGCGCGGTGAACCCGCGCCCGCAGAGGATTAAAGCAGCTGCGCCAATCGGTTAAGGTCTGACTGGATCGCGCCGGCGGTGACGTCGCGGCCGGCGCCCGGCCCGCGGATCACCAGCGGATTATCGCGATACCAGCGGCTTTCGATGGCGAACACGTTGTCGCACGGCAGCAGCGAGGCCAGAGGATGCTCAGGGCGCACCGCCTCCACGCCGACCCGCGCCTTGCCGTTGGCGTCGAAACGCGCCACGTGGCGCAGCACCAGGCCCATTTCGCTGGCGGCCTCAAAGCGCTGCTGCATCTGCTGGTTCAGCGCCTCACCGTTCTCGAAGAACTGATCGACAGAGCCCAGCTCGCAGCCCGCCGGCACCAGCGACTCGACCCGCACCTGGTTCGGTTCGATGTCGTAGCCCGCTTCGCGCGCCAGGATCACCAGCTTGCGCATCACGTCCTGGCCGGAGAGATCGACCCGCGGATCCGGTTCGGTCAGCCCCTGCTGCCAGGCCTGATCCACCAGCTCGGTGAACGGCACCGTGCCGTCATACTGCAGGAACAGCCAGGAGAGCGTGCCGGAGAAGATGCCGCTGATCGCCAGAATGCTGTCGCCGCTGTCGCGCAGATCGCGCACCGTGTGGTTGACCGGCAGGCCGGCGCCGACGGTGGCGTTATACAGCCAGTGGCGGCCGGTTTTGGCGAAGGCGTCGCGAATTTGGCGATAGCTGTCGCTGCACGAGGCCCCCGCCAACTTGTTGGCGCTGATCACGTGGAAACCGTAGCTGGCGAAATCCAGATACTGCCCGGCCAGCTCTTCGCTGGCGGTCACGTCAAGCACCACCAGATCGTCGAACGGGTGCGCGCGCATCCACAGGAACAGCGATTCTTCATCCAGCTCCTGCGCTTCGTCCTCAAAGAATGCCAGCGCGCGGCTGGCGTCCAGCCCGTCATAGTTCAGCAGGCTGCGGCGGCTGTCCACCACCCCCGCCAGGATAAATTCGAAGCCGCTGCGCGCGGAGATATTGGTCTGCTCACGGGCGAACAGCTCCAGCCAGCGCGAGCCGATATTGCCCTTGCCGAACAGCACCAGACCGATGCGCTTCTCGGCGCGGAACAGGCTTTGGTGCAGCCCCTGGATCAGCAGCGCGGTCGGCCCCTGGCGCAATACCGCCACCAGGCTGATGCCATCTTCCGCCTGCCAGATGAACTCGACCGGCTGATCTTTCAACTGCTGATAGAAACGGTGGCTGTGCAGCGGGTTCTTGCACACCCCGGCGCCGACCATCGCCACCAGCGCCAACCCTTCACGCAGGCGCAGCTCGCCTGGCAGCGCCGCGGCCTGCAGCGTCGCCAGCGCGCTGTTGACCACCTCGGAGGTGTAACACAGCTGCACCAGGTTGCGGTCAGGGTGGATGCCCACCGCCAGCGGTTTTATCTGCGCGCGCTTGAGCACCAGATCCAACTCTTTCTGCGCCAGTTTGAAGTCATGTTGAGCGGCGACGTGCAGTTCAATCAGGCACACATCGTCGTGGCTGGTGACAATCTTGGCGCCGGTGCCGGAAGCCAATACGCGCTCGATGCGCGTCGAGCCCTGCTCCGGCTGATAGCTGCAGCGCAGCTGAAGATCGATATCGCTGCCGGAGACCGGCTGCAGGGTACGGGTGTGCAATACCGGCGCCGCCAGGCGCGCCAGCTCGCTGGCTTCGTCCAGACGCAGCAGCTGCAGCAAGCAGGCGTCTTTCACCTTGCGCGGATCGGCGCTGTATACCCCGGCCACGTCGCTCCAGATGGTGACGCGCGCAGCGCCGGCCAACGCGCCGACCTGAGTGGCGGAGTAGTCGCTGCCGTTACGCCCCAACAACACGGTTTCCCCAGCGTCGTTGCGCGAAATGAAGCCGGTCACCACCAGGCGTTTACCCGGGTGTTGGGCCATCAATTGCTGCAGCAGCGGGTAAGAACGGCCTTCATCCACCTGCGGCTGCGCGGCGCGCTCGGCGCGCAGGAAATCACGCGCATCCAGCCAGGCCGCCTGCATGTCCAGGTGGTTGAGCACCGCCGCCATCAGGCGCGCCGACCAAATCTCGCCGTGCCCGACCACTTCGGCGTAGCACACCTCGTCGACGTTGCCGTCCAGCAGCGCCGCCAGACGTTCCAGATCCTGAATGAACTCGGCGATCAGCGGCTCTGCGCTTTCCGGCGGCAGCAGGCCGCTGATAAGATCGCTGTGATAACGACGCAACGTCTGCTGCACCTGGTGCGCAGACAGGCGATCGCTCTGGCTGAGCTTCAGCCAGTTGATCAACTGGTTGGTGGTACTGCCGGCGGCCGATACCACCATCATGTCGCCCGGCTGGCTGTATTCCGCCATAATCCCGGCCACACGCAGATAACACTTCACATCCGCCAGACTGCTGCCGCCAAACTTGTGCAGTTGACGCCCGCTCACCGGCCCTGCTACAGCAATTGCATTCATGCTTACCTCGTTGCCGCCGCCTGGAAAGCGCGTTCCAGATCGGCAATCAAATCTTCACTGTCTTCAATACCCACGGAAATGCGCAGCAGGCTCTCGGAGATGCCGGCCGCTGCCCGCGCCTCCGCCGCCATGCCGGCGTGAGTCATGGTCGCTGCATGCGAGATCAGGCTTTCTACGCCGCCCAACGATTCTGCCAGAGTAAACAGCTCAAGGGCAGAGAGAAAACGGCGCAGCACCGCTTCATCGCCGTCCAGTTCAAAACTCAGCATCGCGCCGAAACCGCGCTGCTGACGACGGGCGATCTCATGCCCCGGATTCTCCGGCAGGGAGGGATGATACAGCTTTTTCACCAGCGGTTGCTGCTGTAAATAGTCAACAATCGCTTCAGCGTTTTGTTGCGCCGCCTTGATGCGCGGCGACAGCGTGCGCATGCCGCGCAGCAACAGATAACTGTCGAACGCGCCGCCGGTCACGCCAATGTTGTTCGCCCACCAGGCCAGCTCGACCGCCAGCTCGGGATCTTTGGCAATCACCGCCCCGGCCACCACGTCCGAATGCCCGTTCAGGTATTTGGTGCAAGAATGGACCACCAGATCGGCACCGAGTTCGATCGGCTGTTGCAGGGCCGGGCTGAGGAAGGTGTTGTCCACCACCGTCAACGCGCCCGCCGCATGCGCGGCAGCGCAGATCGCCGCGATGTCCACCACCCGCAGCAGCGGATTGCTGGGGCTTTCTATCAGCACCAGCTTCGGCTTCTGCGCCAGCGCCTGCTGCAGGGCTTCTTCATTACCCTGATCGACGAACAGCACGCGATAGGCGCCGCGCTTGCTCAGGCTGTCGAACAGCCGATAGCTGCCGCCGTAGCAGTCGTGCGGCGCCACCAGCAGATCGCCGGGCTTCAACAACACGGTGGTCACCAGATGGATCGCCGACATCCCGCTGCCGGTCATCACCGCGCCGGCGCCGCCTTCCAGCTCCGCCAACGCGCGCTGCACTACGTCGCGCGTCGGGTTGCCGCGTCGCGAGTAGTCATGGGCTCGGGGTTGGTTGAAGTCGGTAAAGTTATAGGTGCTGGACAAATGAATCGGCGGGACAACGCAGCCGTACTGTTCGTCGTCGTTCAGGCCGCTGCGTACGGCAATCGTGGCTGGTTTACGCGTCATGGGCTCGCTCGGCTCTCGGTTCGGTGGATGAGGCCTAAAGAGTAATCGCAGGATTGATAGACGTCAATACATCTGGACATCTAAACTTCTTTGCGTATAGATTGAGCAATGACACAATACCCGCTAAAATTATGCCGATATGACATGACGATAAGATGTTAAGCGGCAATGCCTGGCCGAAGCGGGGCATTCAGTGACCCTGGTCGCGTAAAATTGACATTTATTTAGTGAGAACAGTGAAGATCGGGCATAATTGGCCGGTTTTTAGAATTTTGTAATTTTTCTGACAAAGTTAAGGTGTCCCATGGCTGAGTGGAACGGCGAGTATGTCAGCCCTTACGCTGAACACGGTAAAAAAAGCGAGCAAGTCAAAAAGATCACGGTATCCATTCCGCTGAAGGTCCTGAAAATCCTTACCGACGAACGGACCCGTCGCCAGGTGAACAACCTGCGCCACGCCACCAACAGCGAACTGCTGTGCGAAGCGTTTCTGCATGCCTTTACCGGCCAGCCGCTGCCGAACGATGAAGACCTGCGCAAAGAGCGCAGCGATGAAATCCCGGAAGCCGCAAAAGCGTTGATGCGCGAACTGGGTGTCGATCCCGATACCTGGGAATATTGAGAACCGCCCGGCGAACGCCGGCGGCAGAAAAGAAAAAAGGCGCCCAGGGCGCCTTTTTCATCGGTCGATAAGAAATCTTATTTCTTAGCGCCTGGTACGCTGAAACGCTTGTTGAAGCGGTCAACGCGGCCACCGGTAGCAACGTCACGCTGCTTGCCAGTGTAGAACGGGTGGCATGCGCCACAAACGTCCAGGTTCAGATCGTGGCCCACGGTGGAGCGGATCTTCATCACGTTACCGCAAGAGCAGTTAGCAGTAACTTCTTCGTATTTTGGGTGGATACCTTGTTTCATGGGAAACCTCAGTTAAGGCCGTGTCGCTATCCAGCCCTGTTTCGCCAGACACCACACGTGGTTGATAATAGAATTTTGGTATCGAATTATACCAAAGGCGGCAAATTATACAGCATTAGCCGGGGCGCGCAATCGGAACCGTACATTTGCCGATGCGCCGTGTAAACTGATGCCCACTTTTTTTCAATTTGGATGAGATCATGCCCGTCGTACACGTTGCTTTGCCGGTCCCCCTCGCCCGCACCTTCGACTATCTGCTGCCGCCCGGCATGCAGCCGGTGGCCGGCGCGCGCGTGGGCGTGCCCTGGGGCAGGCAGCATGCAATCGGCATCGTCACCGGCTGCAGCGACACCAGCGAACTGCCGCTGGACAAGCTCAAACCGATCGACAGCGTGATCGACACCGAGTCGCTGTTCTCTCCCAGCCTGTGGCGCATCCTGCGCTGGGCCAGCGATTACTATCACTATCCCATCGGTGAAGTGCTGTTCCATGCGCTGCCGATCCTGCTGCGCCAAGGCAAACCGGCCGAGGCCGCGCTGCTGTGGCAGTGGTTCGCCACCGAAGAGGGGCGCGCCACGCCGCCCGAAAGCCTGAAACGCGCGCCGAAACAGCAGCAGGCGCTGGCGGCGCTGTTGCAACGCCCGGTCTATCGCCATCAAGTCAGCCAGCTTGAGCTGACGGAAAGCGCTCTACAGGCGCTGCGCGCCAAAGGGCTGATCGACCTGCGTGCTCAGGTCGCGGCCACGCAGGACTGGCGCCCCAATTTCGCGGTGCTTGGCGAGCGGCTGCGGCTGAATACCGAACAGGCCACCGCCGTCGGGGCGATCAGAAGCGAGGATGAGCAGTTCGCCGCCTGGCTGCTGGCCGGGGTCACCGGCTCCGGCAAGACCGAGGTGTATCTCAGCGTGCTGGAGAACGTGTTGGCCAAAGGCCGGCAGGCGCTGGTGCTGGTGCCGGAAATCGGCCTGACGCCACAAACCATCGCCCGCTTTCGCGAGCGCTTCAACGCGCCGGTGGACGTGCTGCACTCCGGACTGAACGACAGCGAACGGCTGGCGGTTTGGCTGCGCGCGCGCAGCGGCGAAGCCGCGATCGTCATCGGCACCCGCTCGGCGCTGTTCACGCCGTTCCGGCAACTGGGCGTAATCATCATCGACGAAGAGCACGACAGCTCTTATAAACAGCAGGAAGGCTGGCGCTACCATGCCCGCGATCTGGCGGTGTTTCGCGCCCGGGAAGAGGACATCCCGATGGTGATGGGCTCCGCCACGCCGGCACTGGAAACGCTGCACAACGTGCAGCTGGGCAAATATCGCCAGTTAAAGCTCACCCAGCGCGCGGGCAACGCCAAACCGGCGGCGCAGCATCTGATCGATCTGAAAGGTTTGCCGCTGAAGGTCGGCCTGTCGCAGCCGCTGTTGAAGAGCATGCAGCACCATTTAAAAGCCGGCAATCAGGTGATGCTGTTCCTCAACCGCCGCGGCTATGCCCCGGCGCTGTTGTGCCACGAATGCGGCTGGATCGCCGAGTGCCAGCGCTGCGATCACTATTACACCTTCCACCAGCATCAGCGCCAGCTGCGCTGCCACCACTGCGACAGCCAGCGGCCGGTGCCGCACCAATGCCCGCAGTGCGGCTCCACCCACCTGGTATCAGTCGGCGTCGGCACCGAGCAGCTGGAGCAGGAGCTGGCGCCGCTGTTCCCCGACACGCCGATCACCCGCATCGATCGCGACACCACCAGCCGTAAAGGGGCGCTGGAGCAGCACCTGGCGGATATTCATCGCGGCGAAGCGCGCATTCTGATCGGCACGCAGATGCTGGCCAAGGGCCACCATTTTCCCGACGTCACGCTGGTGGCGTTGCTGGACGTGGACGGCGCGTTGTTCTCCGCCGACTTCCGCTCCGCCGAGCGTTTCGCTCAGCTCTATACCCAGGTCTCCGGGCGCGCGGGCCGAGCGGGCAAACAGGGTGAAGTGCTGCTGCAAACCCACCACCCGGAGCACCCGTTATTGCAGGTGCTGCTGCAACAAGGTTACGACGCCTTCGCCAAACAGACGCTGGCGGAGCGCAGCAGCGTGTTTCTGCCGCCCTACACCAGCCACATCATCGTGCGCGCCGAAGATCACGATAACCAACAGGCCCCGCTGTTCCTGCAGCAGCTGCGCAACCTGCTGGAAGCCAGCCCGCTGAAGGACGACTCGCTGTGGGTGATGGGCCCGGTGCCGGCGCTGCAATCCAAACGCGGCGGCCGTTTCCGCTGGCAGCTGCTGCTGCAGCACCCGACGCGGCGCGTCCTGCAACAGCTGATGAAAAGCTCGCTGCCGCTGATCGGCACCCTGCCGCAAACGCGCAAGGTGAAATGGACGCTGGATGTCGATCCGATCGACAGCTGATCCCGGAAAAGTCCGATTTAGCTGCCGCAGTGCAAACGTTTACCCTTGAAATTGCGAGCGAACGCTAAAAAACCTTCTCAGGTCACATTTTTTATGCAAATTAGGTAACAAAGGCGGGGCGTATTCTGTTTAGAATGTCTGCGAGGGCAAATTTTGTCGCCACATCGCAGCGCGACGGAGTGCCCGAACGCGAGTGGCGCTCAATGACAACAATCTCGCCACCGCATGCCGGACATTGTGAGCAAACAGCAGTAGTGGCGTCGGCATGGGGCTGACGCAAGGAGAAAGGCGTTGGAACACAAGAAAGAGTTATCCATGGCGACCATGAAAGACGTCGCCGAAATGGCGGGCGTTTCAACGGCTACCGTATCGCGTGCGCTGATGAACCCGGAAAAGGTGTCAACGCCAACGCGCCAGAAAGTGGAACAGGCCGTGCTGGCCGTGGGTTATTCTCCTCATGCTCTGTCACGCAATATCAAACGCAACGAATCCCGCACCATCCTGGTGATCGTGCCCGACATCTGCGATCCGTTTTTCGCCGATGTGATCCAGGGGATCGAACAGACCGCGGCCCAACAAGGTTATCTGGTGCTGATCGGCGACTGCGCGCAGCAGAACCAGCAAGAGCGCACCTTCGTCAATCTGATCATCACCAAACAGATCGACGGTATGCTGCTGCTGGGCTCCAACCTGCCGTTTGACGCCAGCAAGGAAGAGCAGCGCAACCTGCCGCCGATGGTGATGGCCAACGAGTTTGCCCCTGAGCTGGAACTGCCGACGGTGCACATCGATAACCTGACCGCCGCCTTTGAAGCCGTGCATTATTTGCATCAATTGGGCCACCGGCAGATCGCCTGCGTCGCCGGGCCGGAACAGATGCCGCTGAGCCATTATCGGCTGCAGGGTTACGTTCAAGCGCTACGTCGTAATGGCATTACCGTCGAAAGCAGCTATATTACCCGGGGTGATTTTACCTACGAAGCCGGCGCGCAAGCGCTGACGGCGCTGATGGCTCAGCCGAAACCGCCGACGGCGGTGTTCTGCCACAGCGACGTCATGGCGATCGGCGTGCTGTCCCAGGCGAAGAAAATGGGGCTGCGGGTACCGCAGGATCTGTCGATCGTCGGCTTTGACGACCTCAAGCTGGCGCAGTATTGCGATCCGCCGCTGACCACGGTGGCGCAGCCGCGCTTCCAGATCGGCCAGCAGGCGATGTTGCTGCTGCTGGAGCAGTTGAACGGCCAGACGGTGGCCAGCGGCTCCCGGCTATTGGACAGTGAATTGATTATCAGAGGCAGCACCGCTGCTCCGAAACGCTAGTCAAATATTTTAGGGTTCAGTAACATGACGGACTTATCCTCTCATCAGGACACAGCGGAATAATAGTGGCACAAAAAGACTATGTAAGCCGTGGGCGCGCAGCAGGAGCTAAGCGCAAAACCCCCAGCCGTAAAAAACGCAGTTCTCCGAAGGTTTCCAAAACCGTGCTGGCGTTAGCCGTCGCGTTGCTGGTTGTCTTTGTCGGTGGCCTCTATTTCATTACGCACAACAAGCCGGAAGACGCGCCATTGTTGCCTGCACACACCACTCGCCCAGGCAACGGCCTGCCGCCGAAGCCGGAAGAGCGCTGGCGCTATATCAAAGAGCTGGAAAACCGACAGATCGGCGTGCAAACCCCGACCGAACCGACTGCCGGCGGCGAGCTCAATTCCAAAACTCAGCTGACCGCCGAACAGCGGCAGTTGCTGGAACAAATGCAGGCCGACATGCAGCAGCGTCCGACGCAGCTGAATGAAGTGCCGTATAACGATCCGGGCCAGGCCAACGCGCGCAGCAACCGCCAGCAGCAGCAGATGCAACAACCGCAAATGCAGCAGCAGCCGGTACAGCAACAGCAGCAGGTCACTCAGCCGCCGCGCAACCCGTTCAACAACGGGGCCACCACCGCGCCGGTGCAGCAGCACCAGCAGCCGAAGCCGGCCACCCAGCAACCGGTGCAGGTGAAACAGCCTGAGCCGAAGCCGCAACCGAAGCCGGAGCCCAAACCGGAAGTGAAACAGGAAACGGCCAAGCAGGACACCAAACCGGAATCGAAACAGAAGTGGATGGTGCAATGCGGTTCGTTCCGCGCCACCGATCAGGCTGAATCCGTGCGTGCGCGCCTGGCGTTCGAGGGCATCGAGAGCCGCATCACCGCCGGCGGCGGCTGGAATCGCGTAGTGCTCGGCCCCTACAGCAGCCGCGCCGCAGCGGACAAAACCCTTTCGCGCCTGAAGGGCGTCGGCATGTCGAGTTGCATTCCCCTCTCCGTTGGGGGTTGAAAAGCGTCAATCCCCCCCCATCTATACTCTCAATATGCCTCGTAGCGTCTGCGAAAGCAGGCGCTGCGGGGACTTCTTTCCGTCTTTAACGAGGGTCTGCTCGTGACAACAATTGTAAGCGTACGCCGCAACGGCCAGGTCGTCATCGGTGGTGATGGCCAGGCAACCCTGGGTAATACGGTGATGAAGGGTAACGTCAAGAAAGTGCGTCGCCTGTATAACGACAAAGTGATCGCCGGTTTCGCCGGTGGCACCGCTGACGCCTTCACGCTGTTTGAACTGTTTGAACGCAAACTGGAAATGCATCAGGGCCACCTGGTGAAAGCCGCCGTCGAGCTGGCGAAAGACTGGCGCACCGACCGCATGCTGCGCAAGCTCGAAGCGCTGCTGGCGGTCGCCGATGAAACCGCCTCGCTGATCATCACCGGCAACGGCGATGTGGTGCAGCCGGAAAACGATCTGATCGCCATCGGCTCCGGCGGCCCGTACGCCCAGGCCGCCGCCCGCGCCATGTTGGAAAATACCGAACTGAGCGCCCGCGACATCGTTGAGAAATCTCTCAACATCGCCGGCGACATCTGTATTTACACCAACCATTTCCACACCATTGAAGAATTGCCTTCCAAAGCGTAAGGATCGAATACCATGTCTGAAATGACCCCGCGCGAGATCGTCAGCGAACTGGACAGCTATATCATTGGCCAAAACAAGGCCAAACGCGCTGTCGCCATTGCCCTGCGCAACCGCTGGCGCCGGATGCAGCTCAACGAGATGCTGCGTCACGAAGTGACCCCGAAAAACATTCTGATGATCGGCCCGACCGGCGTCGGTAAAACCGAAATCGCCCGCCGTCTGGCGAAGCTGGCCAACGCGCCGTTCATCAAGGTTGAAGCCACCAAGTTCACCGAAGTGGGCTATGTGGGCAAAGAAGTGGACTCCATCATCCGCGATCTGACCGATGCCGCCATCAAAATGGTGCGCATGCAGTCGATCGAGAAAAACCGCACCCGCGCCGAAGAGTTGGCCGAAGAGCGCATTCTCGACGTGCTGATCCCGCCGGCCAAAAACAACTGGGGCCAGCCGGAAGAAAATCAGGAACCGTCCGCCGCCCGCCAGGCATTCCGCAAGAAACTGCGCGAAGGCCAGCTGGATGACAAAGAGATCGAAATCGATCTGGCCGCCGCGCCGATGGGCGTGGAAATCATGGCGCCTCCGGGCATGGAAGAGATGACCAACCAGCTGCAGTCGATGTTCCAGAACCTCGGCGGCCAGAAGCAAAAACCGCGCAAGCTGAAGATCAAAGAAGCCTTCAAGCTGCTGGTGGAAGAAGAAGCCGCCAAGCTGGTGAATCCGGAAGAGCTGAAAGAGCAGGCGATCGAAGCGGTTGAGCAGCACGGCATCGTGTTTATCGATGAGATCGACAAAATCTGTAAGCGCGGCGGCCAAAGCTCCGGCCCGGATGTCTCGCGCGAAGGCGTGCAGCGCGATCTGCTGCCGCTGGTGGAAGGCTGCACCGTGTCCACCAAGCACGGCATGGTGAAGACCGACCACATCCTGTTCATCGCTTCCGGCGCGTTCCAGACCGCCAATCCGTCGGATCTGATCCCGGAACTGCAGGGCCGTCTGCCGATCCGCGTTGAGCTGCAGGCGCTGACCACCGAAGACTTCGAGCGCATCCTGACCGAGCCGAGCGCGTCGCTGACCGAACAGTACAAAGCGCTGATGGGCACCGAAGGCGTCAACATCGAGTTCACCGCCGACGGCATCCGCCGCATCGCCGAAGCCGCGTGGCAGGTCAACGAAAGCACCGAGAACATCGGCGCGCGTCGTCTGCACACCGTGCTGGAGCGTCTGATGGAAGATATTTCCTACGATGCGAGTGAAATTAATGGCCAATCCATTACAATTGATGCGGATTACGTGCGCAGTCATCTGGATGAACTGGTGGCGGATGAAGATTTGAGTCGTTTTATCCTATAATCGCTCAATCATTGTCTTGTCAGTCATCTGTGTGGGAGGCATTGCCTCCCACAATTATTTCTAACGGACACAGAAGCGAAACATGAGCTCATCAACCTCCACCACCCCGATTTCCGCCTGGCTGGAAAGTCTACGCCCCCGCACCCTGCCGCTGGCCTTTGCCTCCATCGTGGTCGGCTCGGCAATCGCCGCCTGGCACGGTAGCCTGAAACCGGAAGTAGCGCTCCTGGCGCTGTTGACCGCCGGCCTGCTGCAGATCCTCTCCAACCTGGCGAACGACTACGGCGATGCGGTCAAAGGCAGCGACAAAGAAGATCGCATCGGGCCATTGCGCGGCATGCAGAAAGGCATGATCACCCAGGCGCAGATGAAACGGGCGCTGGTGGTGACGGTGGTGCTGATCGCCCTCGCCGGCTGTTCGCTGATCGCCGTCGCCTGTGAGCAACCCAGCGACGTGGTGGGTTTCCTGGTGCTGGGCGGGCTGTCCATCGTGGCGGCCATCACCTACACCGTCGGCAACAAGCCCTACGGATATTTGGGGCTGGGCGATATCTCGGTGCTGGTGTTCTTCGGCTGGCTGAGCGTGGCCGGCACCTACTATCTGCAGACGCACACCTTCGACAGCGTCGTGATGCTGCCGGCCACCGCCTGCGGCCTGCTGGCGACGGCGGTGCTCAACATCAACAATCTGCGCGATATCGAAAGCGATCGCGAAAACGGCAAGAATACGCTGGCAGTGCGTCTCGGCCCGCACAAGGCGCGCATTTACCACGCCCTGCTGCTCGGCGGCGCGGTGCTGTGTTTCGCGCTGTTCACGCTGTTCAACCTCCACAGCCCGTGGGGTTGGCTGTTCGTGCTGGCGATCCCGCTGCTGGTGCGCCACGGCCTGCGCGTGCTGCGCGATCCGACGCCGGTCGGCATGCGGCCGATGCTGGAGCATATGGTCAAGGCGGCGTTGCTGGCCAACCTGCTGTTCGCCATCGGCGTGGCGCTCAGTTAAAAACTGATGATTTTGCCAACAGGGCGAATAAAGGGATATACTGAACATTCCAGCGGCAAACAGACGTAAAATCCTATGAAATACGATACTTCCGAACTTTGCGACATCTATCATGAAGAGGTGAACGTTGTTGAACCTCTGTTCTCCAATTTTGGCGGGCGTACTTCATTTGGCGGGCAGATCACCACGGTGAAATGCTTTGAGGATAACGGCCTGTTGTTCGATCTGCTTGAAGAAAACGGTCGCGGCCGCGTGCTGTTGGTCGACGGCGGCGGTTCGGTACGCCGGGCGCTGATCAACGCCGAACTGGCGCGCCTGGCCGCCCAGAACGAATGGGAAGGCATCGTGGTGTACGGCGCGGTGCGCCAGGTGGACGATCTGGAAGAGCTCGACATCGGCATTCAGGCGATGGCGGCGATCCCGGCGGGTGCCGTAAGCGAAGGCGTGGGCGAAAGCGATATCCGCGTCAACTTCGGTGGCGTCACCTTCTTCTCAGGCGACCACCTGTATGCCGACAATACCGGCATCATCCTCTCCGAAGACCCGCTCGACATCGAGTGATTTTCGGACATGAAAAAGGGCGCCTCAGGCGCCCTTTTCGTTGCTGCATGGCGTAAGGAATCAAACCTCTTCCATTTTGCCCAGCAGCGCGCGCAGGCGATCTTGCCATACGTGCTGTTCTTCTTTCAGCTGTTGGTTTTCACGCACCAGCGCTTCGTGGTTGCCGGAGGCAGCCTGAACTTCCTGCGACAGAGAGTTGTTTTTGTCTTTCAGCTCTTCAATTTCCATCTGCAACAAGGTGATGGTATCAATCGCCTGCTGTACTTTTGCTTCCAGTTTCTCAAATACTTCAAATGACATGCTTCAGTCCCCTCATGATAGCAAGGCGTACATCTATAAGTAGCGGCCGCAACGTCGGCTGCAGCTACTGCGAATATTGCATCGCGCTCAGTGACGCGCGCCGTTACGAAAGGCGCGCCGGTCTCGATTCGTTAAAAACGATTGTAAGTAGCCAGTCTCCGCCTGTCTAGCAACATACCGGATCATCGCGCAGTCTGTTGCAATTTTCCTGCCCTCGCCATCAGCAAAAACTGAAAATCCCCATCGCCGCCGCCGCGAGTTGTTAACGCCCCTCGCTAAACCACTGGTCAGATCACACTTTTATGGCTCAGAAAGAACACTAAACGACGCGAAATCGCTCAATTTTATGACGCGCCACACACATTTTGATTTCGCTATTTCTCGTTTATGTTCGTTAACGATAAATTTACATCACGTCCTCATTCAATAATTGGACGAGATGAAAAAACTGTGCCCATAGGTCAGATGTATACCTGGCTGAGCCTATAAACCAACAACCGCCGTTTTGCAGGACACCAACATTATGAGCCAAACCACCAGTCCGACATTAAAAGGCCAGTGCATCGCCGAGTTCCTCGGCACGGCGCTGCTGATCTTCTTTGGCGTAGGCTGCGTTGCCGCGCTGAAACTGGCGGGCGCCAGCTTCGGCCAGTGGGAAATCAGCATCATTTGGGGCCTGGGCGTCGCCATGGCCATCTATCTGACCGCCGCGATTTCCGGTGCGCATCTCAACCCGGCGGTCACCCTCGCCCTGTGGCTGTTCGCCTGCTTCGACGGGCGCAAAGTGGTGCCTTACATCATTGCGCAGGTCGCCGGCGCCTTCTGCGCCGCGGCCTTGGTCTACGGGCTGTACTACAATCTGTTCTTCGACTTCGAAGCGGCCCACCACATGGTGCGCGGCAGCAACGAAAGCCTCGAACTGGCCGGCATCTTCTCGACTTACCCTAACGCGCACATCTCCGTAGGCCAGGCCTTCCTGGTAGAAATGGTGATCGCTGCAATCCTGATGTGCCTGATCCTGGCGCTGACCGACGACGGCAACGGCATTCCGCGCGGCCCGCTGGCGCCGCTGCTGATCGGTATTCTGATTGCCGTGATCGGCGCCTCCATGGGACCATTGACCGGCTTTGCGTTGAACCCGGCGCGTGACTTCGGGCCGAAACTGTTCGCCTACCTGGCCGGCTGGGGCAAAGTCGCCTTCACCGGCGCACGCGACATCCCGTACTTCCTGGTGCCGATCTTCGCCCCTATCGTCGGCTGTGGCCTGGGCGCTTTCGGTTACCGCGCGCTGATTGGCCGCCACCTGCCGTGCGACGTCTGCGTGACGGAAGAAGAGCCTGACGCCAAGACCCAGCAGCGTAAAGCGTGATGGGTGCAGTTTTACACGGTTAACAACAGCAGGATAATTACCATGACTGTAGAAAAAAAATACATTGTCGCACTCGACCAAGGGACCACCAGCTCACGTGCCGTCGTGCTCGATCACGACGCCAACATCGTTGCAGTATCGCAGCGCGAATTCCCGCAGATCTATCCAAAGGCCGGCTGGGTTGAGCACGACCCAATGGAGATCTGGGCGTCGCAAAGTTCGACGCTGGTAGAAGTGCTGGCGAAAGCCGACATCAATTCCGATCAGATCGCCGGCATCGGCATCACCAACCAGCGCGAAACCACCATCGTCTGGGAAAAAGAGACCGGCAAGCCGATTTACAACGCCATCGTTTGGCAGTGCCGCCGCACCGCCGACATCTGCGAGAAGCTCAAGCGCGACGGCCTGGAAGAGTACATCCGTCACAACACCGGCCTGGTGGTTGACCCGTAC
The DNA here is from genome assembly GCF_047456145.1 of Serratia sp. BNK-23. Lineage (NCBI taxonomy): Bacteria > Pseudomonadati > Pseudomonadota > Gammaproteobacteria > Enterobacterales > Yersiniaceae > Serratia > Serratia sp. BNK-23. The sequence goes on along the minus strand of NZ_CP179900.1, from coordinate 5,097,227 downwards.
TTCTCCGGCACCAAGGTGAAGTGGATCCTGGACAACGTCGAAGGCGCCCGCGAGCGCGCCAAGCGCGGCGAACTGCTGTTCGGCACCGTGGATACCTGGCTGGTGTGGAAAATGACCCAGGGGCGCGTACACGTCACCGATTACACCAACGCCTCACGCACCATGATGTTCAACATCCACGAACTGGACTGGGACGAGCGCATGCTGGAAGTGCTGGATATCCCGCGCGCCATGCTGCCGAAAGTCCGCCCGTCCTCCGAAGTGTACGGCCAGACCAACATCGGCGGTAAGGGCGGCACGCGTATTCCTATCGCCGGTATCGCCGGTGACCAGCAGGCGGCACTGTACGGCCAGCTGTGCGTTCAACCGGGCATGGCGAAGAACACCTACGGCACCGGCTGCTTCCTGCTGATGAACACCGGCAAAGAAGCGGTGCGCTCGAAAAACGGTCTGCTGACCACCATCGCCTGCGGCCCACGCGGCGAAGTGAACTATGCGCTGGAAGGCGCGGTGTTCATCGGCGGTGCGTCTATCCAGTGGCTGCGCGACGAGCTAAAACTGATCAGCGACGCCGCCGACTCCGAATATTTCGCCACCAAGGTGAAAGACAGCAACGGCGTCTATGTGGTGCCGGCCTTCACCGGCCTGGGCGCGCCCTACTGGGATCCGTATGCTCGCGGCGCCATCTTCGGCCTGACCCGTGGTGCCAACAGCAACCACATCATCCGCGCCACGCTGGAATCCATCGCCTTCCAGACCCGTGACGTGCTGGACGCCATGCAGGCCGACGCCAACACCCGCCTGCAATCGCTGCGCGTGGACGGCGGCGCGGTCGCCAACAACTTCCTGATGCAGTTCCAGTCCGATATTCTCGGCACCCGCGTAGAACGCCCTGAAGTGCGTGAATCGACGGCGCTGGGCGCGGCGTTCCTGGCGGGCCTGGCCATCGGCTACTGGAACGATCTGGATGAAGTGAAGAGCAAAGCGGTGGTTGAGCGTGAATTCCGCCCAAGCATCGAAACCACCGAACGCAACTACCGCTACAGCGGCTGGAAAAAAGCGGTGGCTCGCGCTCAGGCATGGGAAGATCACGAGTAATCCCGAAGCTGCCGTTTCGCCAACAAGCGCTGCCTGCGGGCGGCGCTTTTTTTGCCCCGCCCTGCCGCCACCGCGCTGTGATAGACTTTGTCGATATTTTCCTCCCTTTCTCACAGACAGGTTTGCCATGAAACGTGAATTAGCCATCGAATTCTCCCGCGTTACCGAAGCCGCCGCGCTGGCGGGCTACAAATGGCTGGGACGCGGCGACAAGAACGCCGCCGACGGCGCGGCGGTCCACGCCATGCGCATCATGCTCAACAAAGTGGATATCGATGGGCGCATCGTGATCGGCGAAGGCGAGATCGACGAAGCACCGATGTTGTATATCGGCGAGCAGGTCGGTACCGGTCAGGGCGACGCAGTCGACATCGCGGTCGATCCGATCGAAGGCACCCGCATGACCGCCATGGGCCAGTCCAATGCGCTGGCGGTATTGGCGGTGGGCGATCGCGGCACCTTCCTGCACGCGCCGGACATGTACATGGAGAAGCTGGTGGTCGGCCCGGCGGCGCGCGGCGCCATCGATCTCAACCGGCCATTGGCCGAGAACCTGCAGAACGTCGCCGAACGACTGGGCAAACCGCTGTCGCAGCTGACGGTGATTGTATTGGCCAAACCGCGCCACGACGGCGTCATCGCGCAGATGCAGCAATTGGGCGTGCGAGTATTCGCCATTCCTGACGGCGACGTAGCGGCCTCCATTCTCACCTGCATGCCGGAAAGCGAGGTCGATGTGATGTACGGCATCGGCGGCGCGCCGGAAGGGGTGATCTCAGCCGCGGTGATCCGCGCGCTGGACGGTGACATGCAGGCGCGTTTGCTGCCGCGTCATGAGGTGAAAGGCGACAGCGCCGAAAACCGCCGCATCGGCGAACAAGAGTTGGCCCGCTGCCGGGAGATGGGTATCGAAGCCGGCCAGGCGCTGCGTCTGGATCAGATGGCGCGCAACGACAACGTGATCTTCTCCGCCACCGGCATCACCAAGGGCGATTTGCTGGAAGGCATCAGCCGCCAGGGCAACATGGCCACCACCGAAACGTTGCTGATCCGCGGCAAGTCGCGCACCATCCGCCGTATTCGTTCGACCCACTATCTGGATCGCAAAGACCCGGCGCTGCACGAGTTTCTGCTGTAACGAAACAGGGCGCCGAATGGCGCCCTGATGATTGATGACAAACCTCATGCCCTTGCCGTGTTGGCAGAGAACAGCGAATAAAAAACAAGGAAAATCAATTTATTGATTTTCGGCTGATAACCACAAAGGGGAGAAAAACCCCGCTTTTTCTCCCCTTTGTCAACGGTATGAGGGCGCCGAATGGCGCCCTGTCGTTATGCGGTATGCCCCTGATGCTGCATACGATTGGACAGCGGCCACCAGCACAGCAGGATCAGCAGCGCCATTGCGAACATCAGCAAGCCGAGGCTGAACTGCCCGGTTTGCGGCAACATGGCGGACAGCCAGGTCGCCAGACCGGACCCCATGTTCTGCATCCCGCCCACCAGTGCGCCCGCCGCGCCGGCCAGGTAAGGGAACGGCTCCATCGCCCCGGTGGTCGCCAGCGGGAACAGCATGCCGGCGCCGAAGAAGAACAGCGCGGCCGGCACGATCAGCGTCCAGATGTTCATCACGCCGAACCAGCCCGGGATCCACATCATCGCCCCCGCCAGCAGGCAGCTAATCACCGAATGCCACATCAGCGTGTGGAAGGTCTTGCCGTCGCGCCCGGCGTACCAGGCGCCGAAAAACGCCGCCGGGATCGGCAGAATGAACAGGATGCTGACGGTCAGCCCACTCAGCCCCAACACGCCGCCCATCAACACGCCGCAGCTGGCCTCGAATACCGCAATCCCCGCCAGCGCGCCGATCAGCATCACCAGATAGCAGCTGAAGGTGCTGTCACCCAGCAGCTGGCGGAAACTGGCCAGCATGCGACGTTTTTCCGTTTGCACCGGGCGGGTTTCCGGCAGCCAGCGGAACATGGCGAAGGCGACGCAGGCGCACAGCGCCAGCAGGAAGGCGTAGCAGGCGCGCCAGCCGAACACCATCGCCAATGCGCCGCCGATCACCGGCGCCAGCAGCGGGCTAACCAAAATCCCCATGTTCAACAGGCTGTTGGCGTAGCGCAGGGCGGTGCCGGCATACAGATCGCGCGGCATGGTGCGCGCCATCACGCCCGCCACGCCGGTGCCCATGCCCTGAATCGCGCTGGCGGCAACCAGCATCGTCAGGTTGGTGGACAGCAGCGCGCCCAGCGCACCGACCAGGAAGATCATCATGCCGGTCAGGATCACCGGGCGGCGCCCGATACGATCCGATATCGGCCCGTAAATCAGCTGGGAGAAACCGTAGGTCAGCAGATACGCCGCCATCACCCGTTGCACGGCGCCGGTGCGAACCGACAGATCGTGGGCGATATCAGCAATAACGGGAACATAAATGGTTTGCGCCATCTGGCCGACGGCGACCAACAGGATAAGCATCACCAGCAGGTGAAAATTCTCTAGTTTTCTCATTATCTTCGTTAACGTTTCAACTCGTCACAGCGTCCCGGTATGGCCGTTGCAGCAGCCAGAACGGCGAGCAGCCCTCTATGGCGGCATAAACTAATCAAATCTGATTTTTTTAGCGAGTTTCAGGCAGATATTGATCCAGGTCACACTGGCAGCAAACCCGACCAGGCTCGTAAATTAAACTGTACGTCTAACGCTTTGGAGTTAAAAATAGCGCCCTTGCAGTAGCCGCGCTTTAGCATTTAATCGATAATTATTTTCATCAACTTGAAATAAAATAACACCATAGGGATTTGGTTCATGAAAACACCTGAGCTGATTTTATTGCAGTTAAAGGCTCTCGGCCCGCACTCGGCCAAAATGCTGGCGGAGCGTCTGGACATCACGCCGATGGGCATCCGACAACATCTGCAATCCCTGGAAAAACGTGAGTTGGTTTGTTACGAAGAAGCGCGCAGCAAGGTCGGCCGCCCGACGCGCTACTGGTCGCTGACAGCGCGAGGGCACGCTTTTGCGGCCGCCGATCAGGAACGGCTGCGGGCATCCGCGCTGCGGCTGTTTGGCGGCGCCGGCGTGGAACCGTTGCTGAACGCGCGTGAAGAGCAGCTTTATCTGCGTTATGCCGAAGAGCTGTCTGCCGAGCGCAGCCACCAAGAGCGGTTAGCCCGATTGGTGCGTCTGCGGCAACATGATGGTTACATGGCTGAATTGCTCGATCATCCGCACGGTGCGCTGTTGGTGGAAAACCACTGTCCGATCGGCGTGGCCGGTTCCAACTGCAGCAGCCTGTGCAATTCCGAGCTGCAGCTGTTTCACCGCCTGTTCGGCAACGACTACCGGATAGAGCGCACCACGCACGCCATTTCCGGCTCACGACATTGTGCTTATTTGATTCGACCACGGGAGCTTTAGAGTATGGCTGAATGGGTAAACGGCAAGGTTACGCAGGTAAAACAATGGACCGACGGGCTGTTCAGCCTGGTGGTCAATGCCCCCATCGATCCTTTCACCGCCGGGCAATTCGCCAAACTGGCGCTGGAGATCGACGGCGAACGAGTGCAACGCGCCTACTCCTACGTCAATGCCCCCGATGACGCCAACCTGGAGTTCTATCTGGTGACGGTGCCGGAAGGCAAACTGAGCCCGCGCCTCAATCAGCTGCGGCCAGGGTCGGATGTCATGGTGACCAAAGAAGCCGCCGGCTTCTTCGTGCTGGATGAGGTGCCCGACTGCGACACGCTGTGGATGCTGGCGACCGGCACCGCCATCGGCCCCTATTTATCGATTCTGCAGCAAGGTGTCGGCCTGGAACGCTTTAACAACCTGGTGCTGGTGCACGCCGCGCGTTTTGCGCGCGATCTGAGCTACCTGCCGCTGATGCAGCAACTGCAGCAACGCTACAACGGCAAGCTGCGCATCCAGACCGTCGTCAGCCGTGAAGAGACGCCCGGTTCATTAACCGGCCGCGTGCCAGCGCTGATCGAGGACGGCCGGCTGGAAGCGGCGATCGGCTTGACCATCGACGCCGAAACCAGCCACGTGATGCTGTGCGGCAACCCGCAGATGGTGCGGGACACCCAGCAAACGCTGAAAGACCACCGCCAAATGCGCAAGCACCTGCGCCGCAAACCGGGCCACATCACCAGCGAGCACTACTGGTAACCCGAGGATCAGCGGAACTTCACCGGTTCGGCTTCCGGGCCGAACCGATTGTCTCCCGGCGTGCCGACGAAGGCGCCCAGATCGATAGTCATCATCACGATAATCAGCGTCGGGATGAAACGCCCGACGCCCCATTGCCAGATCGGCGCCAGCATTTGCCAGTTGCCCGCCGCCAGCATCCACGCCAGGATCAGCAGCAACGCCCACCAGCCGGCCTTGTTGCGATCGTGCAGACGTTTGACCAGCACCGCCGCCGTCGGCCAGAGCAGCGCCACGATAAAGAAGGCGATGGATTGGATGGCGATCAATTGATAATTGGCCAGCGTAAACGCCGCCGCCATCAGCACCAACCACAGCCCCATCCAGATCCAGAAGTCGCGCCGCCCGATGCGGCCCTTAAAAGAAAAACACCACTGTTGTAACGTCATCGATTCCTGCGCTCTAAGCCTGCCCATATTCTGCGCCGCAGTGTAACATAGGCGCTGCCGGGCCGAGTTTTCCGCCTTGCATAACGCGGCGCGCCGCACAGCTTTCTCGTCAGCGAACCGATAATGGCGTGGGATCTTTGACAAGGCCTGCGGGTTATCGCTTTAATCGGAGCCATCTTTGTCCTTGATGCCATACGCCATGCTGAGAAAAACCCTCGCCATCGCCTGCCTGCTGCAGGCCGCCGCCAGCGCCTGGGCCGAACCGCCCGCCGCCGAAGCGAAACCGACCGCGCCTTACCTGCTGGCCGGGGCGCCGACCTTCGATCTGACGGTGGTCAAATTCCGCGAGAAATACAATCGCGACAACCCCAAGCTGCCGATTGGCGAATTCCGCGCCATTCCCGCCGCCGAAGACGATTCGCCGCTGCTGACGCGCGCCGCCAGTAAACTCAACGAAAACCTGTACGCCTCCACCGCACTGGAGAAAGGTACCGGTAAAATCAAAACGTTGCAGATCACGCATCTGCCGCTGCAGCAGGCCAATGAAGAAAAAGCCGCGCGCGCCATCGCCATCAACTACATGGCGGCGCTGATGCGTCAGTTCGAACCGGCGCTGACGGTGGAACAGAGCCAGAACAAGGTGAACAGCCTGCTGGAAAAAGGCAAAGGATCGCGTTTTTACCAACAGCAGGTCGGCGCCATTCGCTATGTCGTCTCGGACAACGGCGATAAAGGCGTCACCTTCGCGGTTGAACCGATTAAGCTGGCGCTTTCCGAGCCGTAACGGCGCGGCATTTAATGACGAAAAGCAAAGCCTTCGCGCTTAATGATCTCTATACTGTTGGGCAGGTAAACTGCCGGTCCGGCAGTTGTCATTTCGACTCTCGCGTTCCCTAGTTGGAGGAAAAAACATGCGTCATCCATTAGTTATGGGTAACTGGAAGCTTAACGGCAGCACCCACATGGTCAACGAACTGATCGCCGGCCTGCGCAATGAGCTGAGCAGCGTTGACGGCTGTGGCGTCGCCATCGCCCCGCCGGTGATGTATCTGGATCAGGCCAAGCACGCGCTGGCCGGCAGCCGCATCGCGCTGGGCGCGCAGAACGTGGACGTTAACCTGTCCGGCGCCTTCACCGGTGAAGTTTCCGCCAACATGCTGAAAGACGTCGGCGCTCAGTACATCATCATCGGCCACTCCGAGCGTCGCACCTACCACAAAGAAAGCGACGAAGTGATCGCCGAGAAATTCGCCGTGCTGAAAGAAGCCGGCCTGATCCCGGTGCTGTGCATCGGTGAAACCGAAGCGGAAAACGCCGCGGGCAAAACCGAAGAAGTATGCGCGCGCCAGATCGACGCCGTGCTGAAAACGCTGGGCGCACCGGCGATGAAAGGCACCGTGATCGCCTATGAGCCGGTCTGGGCCATCGGTACCGGCAAATCCGCCACCCCTGCGCAGGCGCAGGCCGTGCACAAATTTATCCGCGATCACATCGCCAAGCACGATGCCGCGGTTGCCGCTGAAATCATCATCCAGTACGGCGGTTCGGTGAACGACAAGAACGCCGCAGAGCTGTTCTCTCAGCCGGACATCGATGGCGCGCTGGTTGGCGGCGCCTCGCTGAAAGCCGACGCTTTCGCCGTGATCGTCAAAGCCGCTGCCGCAGCGAAAAAAGCCTGATTGCCTTAGGCTTGCCATAAAAAAACCCCGGCAAGCCGGGGTTTTTTATTGCCGTTTAAACGGCATCAGCGTTTGCTGATTTCGTCGAATACGCCGCCGGTGGCGAAGTGCACCTTCTGCGCTTCGGTCCAGCCGCCGAAGGTGTCATCCACGGTGAACAGCTTCAACTGCGGGAACTGCCCGGCGAACTTGGCCGCCACCGCCGCATCGCGCGGGCGGTAATAGTGCTGTGCCGCGATAGTCTGCCCTTCCGGCGAATACAGATATTTCAGGTAGGCGGTCGCCACCTCGCGGGTACCGCGTTTGTCGACCACCTTATCCACCACCGACACCGTCGGTTCGGCCAGGATCGATTCACTCGGGGTGATAATCTCGAACTTGTCTTTGCCCAGCTCTTTCTCCGCCAGCAACGCTTCGTTTTCCCAGGCGATCAGCACGTCGCCGATGCCGCGCTCAACGAAGGTGTTGGTCGAGCCGCGCGCGCCGGAATCCAGCACTTCGACGTTCTTGTACAGGTTTTTGACGAAGTCCTGCGCCTTGGCCTTATCGTTGTTGTTGTGGTGCAACGCGTAGCCCCAGGCGGCCAGGTAGTTCCAGCGGGCGCCGCCGGAAGTTTTCGGGTTTGGTGTGATCACCGACACGCCCGGCTTGATCAAATCAGGCCAGTCATGAATCTGTTTCGGGTTGCCTTTGCGCACCAGGAAGACGATGGTCGAGGTGTAAGGCGCCGAATTGTCCGGCAGGCGTTTGATCCAGTCTTTCTCGATGCGCCCGCGTTCGGCGATAGCGTCGACGTCATAGGCTAACGCCAGCGTCACCACGTCGGCCTCGATGCCGTTGATCACCGACGTCGCCTGCTTGCCGGAGCCGCCGTGCGACTGGCGCACCGTCACCTTGTCGCCGGTTTCCGCCTGGTAGTGCTTGCTGAATGCCGTGTTGTAAGCCTGATAGAACTCACGCGTCGGATCGTATGACACGTTCAGCAACTGAATATCCTTCGCCATGGCGCCGGACGCCAACAGCACCAATGTCAGACCTACACCCCATTTACGCATCGACAGGCTCTCCCAGAAAATTAAGCGCAACCTCAATCGGTTGATTTAGCATCAGAGCCTGCCAGAAACTTTCCCGGCAACTAAAGAATAAAAAATTTTGGGATAGATGATTCTGGAATATGTCACCGGCGAGCATAAAAAAGCCCCCGGGAGCGGAGGCTTTTTGTCGTGCGGTAAGTGGCGTATCAGTACAGCTTTTTTGCCGTTTCCAGCCAGTCGCCCTTGAACGGACGCTTCATGTTTTCGATCGCGTCGATGATGTCGTGGTGCACCATTTTTTCGTTCTGGATACCGACGCAGCGGCCGCCGTACCCCTGCAGCAGCAGTTCGATGGCGTAGGCGCCCATGCGCGAGGCCAGGATGCGGTCATAGGCGACCGGCGAACCGCCGCGCTGAATGTGGCCCAGCACGGTGGCGCGGGTTTCACGCTTGGTTTCCTGCTCAATGTGGCGCGCCAGCTCATCGATATCGCAGATGTGCTCGGTGATCGCCACGATGGCGTGTTTTTTGCCTTTGGCGATGCCGGCCTTGATTTCGCACACCAGATCTTCGCGGTTGAATTCGATTTCAGGCAGCACGATAAATTCGCAGCCGCCGGCAATCGCCGCCGCCAGCGTCAGATCGCCGCAGTAACGGCCCATCACTTCCACGATGGAGATGCGCTGGTGCGACGAGGAGGTATCGCGCAGGCGGTCGATCGCTTCCACCACGGTTTCCAGCGCGGTGAAGTAACCGATGGTGTAGTCGGTGCCGGCGACATCGTTATCGATGGTGCCCGGCAGACCGATGCACGGGAAACCTTCTTCCGTCAGGCGTTTGGCGCCCATGTAGGAACCGTCGCCGCCGATCACCACCAGCGCGTCGATGCCGCGATTCTTCAGGTTTTCAATCGCCTTGGCACGCACGTTTTCATCCCTGAACTCCGGGAAGCGGGCCGAACCAAGGAAGGTGCCCCCGCGATTGATCATGTCGGACACGCTATAGCGGTCCAGCTGCTCCATGCGATCTTCGTATAAGCCAAGGTAGCCATCGTAAATACCAAAAACTTCCAGACCTTCTGAAAGCGCAGAACGCACAACGCCGCGGATTGCAGCGTTCATACCCGGCGAATCACCGCCGCTCGTCAGTACACCGATTTTCTTGATCATGACTACCTCTGAACTGTGTAGATGCAATTTCTTAAGAATTCTGTCTCCGCCGATCGTCTTGAAACCTCTCCGGCTGCAGAAAACCAGCTTTACGGCTTATTGCTGGATATTATATCAAAAACACCCAGCTGAATTGATTCAAGTCACGCAATATAACGGTTAAAACACCGCATGGCACGCTGAGCTAACTCAGATATTCATGATAATACGTTGCGCTATGCCTCTATATGATTATAGCTCCCAATGCCCCTGCCTACCCGGTGGCACCACGGAGCACGGATCCAGGTGAATGATGACATCCGCCCCCGCAAAACGTTGCCGCAGGGCTTGTTCCACCTGATCGGCCAAGCGGTGCGCCTCGCGCAGCGGCAGCGTGTCCTCCATCTCCAGATGCAGCTGGATGAAACGCGTCGGCCCCGACTGACGCGTGCGCAGATCGTGTGCGCCTTTCACCCCGGGCCAGGAGGAAACCACGGCGATAATCGCCTGGCGCTCGTCATCCGGCAACGCCCGATCCAACAGCGACTGCACCGCTTCATAGCCCATGCGCAGCGCGCTATAGAGGATGTAAACACCGATGCCCAGCGCGAACAACGCATCCGCCCGTTGGAAGCCGTACCAGCTTAGCCCAAGAGCGATAAGAATAGCACCATTCATCATGACATCTGACTGATAATGCAGCATATCTGCGCGCACGGCCTGGCTGCGCGTTTTTCTGACCACCCAGCGTTGATAGGTGACCAGCATCAGGGTGCTGACTAACGCGATCACCGTCACGACGACCCCAACGCCGGGATCGCGCAGCGTTTGCGGTGCATACAGATGCTGGAAGCCGGTGAGAAACAGAAACAGGGCGGAACCGGAAATAAACATGCTTTGCGCCAGCGCCGCCAGCGACTCCGCTTTGCCGTGGCCAAAGGTGTGCTCGGCATCGGCAGGCTGCAGCGAATAGCGCACCACCAGCAGGTTGGTCAGCGAGGCGGCGATATCGACCAGCGAATCCACCAGCGCCGCCAGCAGGCTGACAGAACCGGTCTGGTACCAGGCGACGATTTTGATCAACAACAGCGACGACGCCAGCGCGGTAGCGGCCAACGCAGCGGACTTTACCAGGCGTGCATAGCGCTGTTCCATTGAGGGATCCCGGTCAAAAGGTATGGCGCTCAATATAGCGAAATGTCGGATAAAAAAAACCCCGCCATCATGGCGGGGAAGACAGGGATGGTGTCTATGGCAAGGAAAAACAGGGGACTACTCAGTCGTACTTCACTTCTGGGCAGAAGCTTGCTGCAAACCAGAAATTTGTTGCTCCATCTGCTGCATGCGCTGCTGATGTTTCTGGTCTAAAACACTTTTTTGCTCTGGCGTCAGCAGGTTATACATTTGGTTGCGCACCCGGGCCATTTCGACCTGGCGCTTGACCTGCTGTTGGGCCATCTTTTCCGCCTGGGCATACACGGCGGCTTCGTCAAATTTCTCTGCGGTCACCAGTTTATGCATGGCTTCCATTTCAGCTACATTGACACCTGGCAGATCGTGCCGGGCCTGGCGCATCAAATCGCGCATTTGCTGGCGCTGCTGTTCGCTGAGGCTGACACCGTCGAACATATGGTGCTGGCCGGGTATTCGGGTCATCGCGTCGTTGCCGGGAGGTTGGGCTGTGTCCGGTATAGTGTCGGCAGCGAAGGCAGCGGTCGAACCAATTGCCAGCAGTGATGCCATAACTAATGCGGTCACCTTACGCATTTCAACTCCTCAAGCTTTCTCACTTTGCGAATCAACGAGGAGCAGTGTACCGCCGCACCTGAAAACCTGCGTCAGTGCATGTAAAACTACGTAAAGTCATGGAATGGCAACAGTTGATGACGTATTTTGCGTCTGGAGGTAAATCATAATGAACAAGATTCTGTTAGTTGACGACGACCGCGAGTTGACCTCGCTGTTAAAAGAACTGCTTGAAATGGAAGGTTTTAATATCGTCGTCGCGCACGATGGCGAGCAGGCGTTGTCGCTGCTGGACAGCTCCGTCGATCTGCTGCTGCTCGACATCATGATGCCGAAGAAAAACGGCATCGATACGCTGAAAGAACTGCGCCAACATCACCAGACGCCGGTCATCATGCTGACCGCGCGCGGCAGCGAACTGGATCGCGTGTTGGGCCTGGAGCTGGGCGCCGATGATTACCTGCCGAAACCCTTCAACGATCGCGAACTGGTCGCGCGCATTCGCGCCATTCTGCGCCGTTCCAACTGGAGCGAACAGCAGCAGCAGGTCGACAGCGGCGCCCCGACGCTGGATGTCGATGGCCTGCAGCTGAACCCCGGCCGCCAGGAGGCCAGCTTCGACGACCAGGTGCTGGATCTGACCGGCACCGAGTTCACCCTGCTGTATCTGCTGGCGCAACATCTCGGCCAGGTGGTGTCGCGCGAACTGCTGAGCCAGGAAGTGCTGGGCAAACGCCTGACTCCGTTCGATCGCGCCATCGACATGCATATCTCCAACCTGCGGCGTAAGCTGCCGGATCGCAAAGACGGGCATCCGTGGTTCAAAACCCTGCGCGGGCGTGGTTATTTGATGGTATCTGCAACATGATCAACAGTTTGACGGCACGCATCTTCGCCATTTTCTGGTTCACGTTAGCCCTGGTGCTAATGCTGGTGCTGATGGTGCCCAAGCTCGACTCCCGCCAAATGACCTCGCTGCTCGACAGCGAGCAGCGGCAGGGGTTGATGCTGGAACAGCACGTCGAGGCCGAGTTGCAAAACGATCCGGCCAACGATCTGATGTGGTGGCGCCGCCTGTTCCGCGCCATCGACAAATGGGCGCCGCCGGGCCAACGCCTGCTGCTGGTCACCAGCGAAGGCCGGGTGATCGGCGCGCAGCGCAATGAAATGCAGATCGTCCGCAACTTCATCGGCCAATCCGACAATTCGGATCATCCGAAGAAGAAAAAGTACGGCCGCGTCGAACTGGTCGGGCCGTTCGCGGTGCGCGACGGCGAAGACAACTACCAGCTGTACCTGATCCGCCCCGCCAACAGCCCGCAATCCGATTTCATCAACCTGATGTTCGACCGGCCGCTGCTGCTGCTGATCGTCACCATGCTGATCAGCGCCCCGCTGCTGCTGTGGCTGGCCTGGAGCCTGGCGAAACCGGCGCGCAAGCTGAAGAACGCCGCCGATGACGTGGCGCGCGGCAACCTGAAGCAGCATCCGGAACTGGAGGCCGGCCCGCAGGAATTTCTGGCCACCGGCGCCAGCTTCAACCAGATGGTCAGCGCGCTGGAACGCATGATGAACGCCCAGCAACGCTTGATCTCGGACATCTCGCACGAGCTGCGCACGCCGCTGACTCGCCTGCAGCTGGCCACCGCGCTGATGCGCCGCCGCCACGGCGAAGGCCACGAGCTGGCGCGCATCGAAACCGAAGCGCAACGGCTGGATTCGATGATCAACGATCTGCTGGCGCTGTCGCGCGGGCAGCAGAAGGGCGAGCTGGCGCGCGAGCAGTTGAAGGCCAACGAACTGTGGGCCGACGTGCTGGATAACGCCCGTTTCGAAGCCGAACAGATGGGCAAGCAGCTGGAGATCGCTGCGCCGCCCGGTCCGTGGACGCTGTTCGGCAACGCGAGCGCGCTGGACAGCGCGTTGGAAAACATCGTGCGCAACGCCCTGCGTTATTCGCACACCCGCATCGCCGTGGCGTTCAGCGCCGACAATCAGGGCGTGACTATCCAGGTTGACGACGACGGCCCCGGCGTCAGCGCCGAAGACCGCGAGCAGATCTTCCGTCCGTTCTACCGCACCGATGAGGCGCGCGACCGTGAGTCCGGCGGCACCGGCCTTGGCCTGGCTATCGTCGAGGCGGCGGTCAATCAGCATCGCGGCTGGGTGAAGGCCGAAGACAGCCCGCTTGGCGGTCTGCGGCTGGTGCTGTGGCTGCCGCTGCATCATCAACGCCTATCGTCTAAGACAGAACAGTAAGAGTTTGCTATCCTGCGCCCCTCGTTCACGAGGGGCCTGCAACATGCTGAACATCGTTTTATTTGAACCCGAAATTCCACCCAATACCGGCAATATCATCCGCCTGTGCGCCAATACCGGCTTTAATCTGCACCTGATCGAACCGCTGGGTTTCCCGTGGGACGACAAACGCCTGCGCCGCGCCGGGCTGGACTATCATGAGTTCACCCGCGTCAGCCGCCATGCCGATTACGCCGCCTTTCTCGCCGCCGAAAACCCGCAGCGGCTGTTTGCCCTCACCACCAAAGGCACGCCGGCGCACAGCGCCGTCAGCTACCAGGCCGGCGACTACCTGCTGTTCGGCCCGGAAACGCGCGGGTTGCCTGCCGACATCCTCGATGCGCTGCCCGCGCAGCAAAAAATCCGCATCCCGATGCAGGCGCAAAGCCGCAGCATGAACCTGTCGAATGCCGTATCGGTGGTGGTGTATGAAGCCTGGCGGCAGCTGGGCTATGCCGGTGCGCTGATCAAGGCGTAATCCGCGACGTCGCGCCATACTGGAAGAGTCATCCTTTCCAGGCACGGCATATGGCTTTCGTCGCAGAGATTGTCACCCAGCTTCGCCGGCTCGAACCGGCGCTGAACGAGGCGCTGTTGCGGCTGCAACAGGCGCAAGACAGCGAAGCGCTGCACGACTTGCGCGTCTGTCTGCGCCGCATTCGCAGCCTGCTGCGCCCGTTACGCGGCTGCCCCGGCGCAACCCGGCTCGATCGGGCCGCCGCCGAATTGGGCAGGCTCACGACGCCGCTGCGCGATCTCGAGGTGCTGATCGCCGAACTGGCGCGACATCGCCTCGATTGGCAGGCCAACGTGCGCCAGAGCGAATTTCAGGCCCGCTACCGTCAACTGCTCACCCATCCGCAGCTCATCGGCTTTCCCTCGCTTTTGCACGCCTGGCCGCGCCGCTTTCGCCGCAGCGCGCAACGCGTCGCCAAACACCGCCTGAATAAACACCTGCAGCGCCAACAACGGCAATTGCGCCGGGCATTGGCCGATACCGGCTACGATCGCCACCGCCTGCGGCTGCTGATAAAACGCCTGCGTTACGCGGCTGAAGCCTATCCGCAGCGCCTTCCCCTCTCCCCCGCCGCGATGGCGAGCCTGAAAGCGGCGCAGAACGCCCTCGGTGATTGGCACGACCGGGAGGTTTGGTGCCTGCAAGCCGAGCATCAGGCGGATCTCTGGCCCTTGTTGCCCCGGTGGCAAGCTGAGCAACGCCAGGCGCTGGTCAGAGCGGACGCCTTGCTCGCCGCCTTATCACCGGCACTGGCGGCGAAAACCGGCGGCGCATCACGATCCTGAAAAAAGGCCGCAGCAGGGCACGCCCGGCCCCGAAAAAGCCCGATGAGGCGCAGATAATGCGCTATGTTTTGTAAGGGTAATCACCACTCATCATAGGAAACCATATGAAGAAACAACGTTTGAGCGTTGCCATGGCGGTTCTGGCGGCGGGCCTGTTGCTGGCGGGCTGCTCGTCCAAAGTCACCCAAACGAATCAATATTCGGGGTTCCTGCCGGACTACAGCAAGCTGCAGGAAACCAGCTCGCCAAGCGGCCATAAAACGCTGCGTTGGATCGATCCCAACTTTAAAGAGTCGAATTATCGCGGCGTGTATGTCGCTCCCGTGGTTTATTACCCGGCGGCTAAACCCACCGCCCGCGTCAGCCAACAAACGCTGGACAAAATTAGAAACTATACCGACCAAAGCGTGAGAAAAGCGGTGGCCGAGCGCACTACCGTTTTGAATAACCCGACAGGTTCCCGCGTGCTGTTGGCCAAAGTCGCGATTACCGCCGTGTCTGCCGAAGATGAGGATATGAAATTCTATGAAGTGGTGCCGGTAGCGGCCGTGGTGGCCAGCACCATGGCCGCCACTGGCCACCGGACGCAAAACACCACGCTGTTCCTGGAAGCGCAGTTGATCGATCAGGATAGCGGTAAAACGGTGCTGGAAGTGGTGCGCAAGAGTTACGGCAAAACCGTCAACAACGACAGCGCGCCAGTCACGGAACAAGAAGTCAAAGCGGCGATCGATGACATGGTCAACGACATCGTCACATTCCCGAAACAGGGCTGACCGCCGCCTGAAAAACACAGGGGGAGCCGAAGCTCCCCCTGAATGGACCCGCAGGCGCGGCTTAGATGCCGTCGCCGTACTCGAAGCCGTGGTTGGTGCCGTTGAAGTATTGGTCCATATCCATCGACGGCGTATCGCTCTCCGGCCGCCCGACGATGCGCGCCGGCACGCCGGCGGCGGTGGTGTGCGGCGGTATCGCCTGCAAGACCACCGAGCCCGCACCGATCTTCGCGCCCTTGCCCACTTCGATATTGCCGAGAATTTTGGCGCCTGCGCCAATCATCACCCCTTCACGGATTTTCGGGTGACGGTCGCCGCTGGTTTTACCGGTACCGCCCAGGGTGACCGATTGCAGGATAGAGACGTTGTTCTCCACCACCGCCGTTTCACCGATCACGATGCCGGTGGCGTGGTCGAGCATGATGCCGCAACCGATGGTCGCCGCCGGGTGGATGTCTACGCCGAAGGCGACGGAAATTTGATTTTGCAGGTAGATAGCCAGCGCCTGCCGCCCTTGCTGCCACAGCCAGTGGCCGATGCGGTAAGCCTGCAGCGCATGGAACCCCTTCAGGTAAAGCAGCGGCGTGGAGTATTTATCGACCGCCGGGTCGCGCAGGCGCACCGCTAGGATATCGCGCGCCGCCGAAACGATCATCTGGTTGTCAGACTTGTAGGCCTCTTCCACCACCTCACGCACCGCGATGGCGGGCATGATCGGCGTGGCCAGCTTGTTGGCCAGCATATAGCTGAGCGCGCTGCCCAGGTTCTCGTGCTTGAGCAACGTCGCATGGAAAAAGCTGGCCAGCATCGGTTCACAATCAGCCAGTGCTCGCGCTTCTGATTTAATGCTGTTCCAGACCTGTTCCAACTCTTCTGACGACATCACATACCCCTTTACCTTGCCAAACGGGCCGCTTCACACGGTAGCGCGAAGCGGCCCAGGTCATTTGCGGGGTCAGCATTCAGCTGCCCCGACATATCGTTTTATGTCACGCGCTGGGTTTTTCGTCCTTTCGGGCTCGCCCCAGCAGGCTCAGCGCCGCTTCGCGGGCGTCCTTGTGGCAGTAAAGCACCTGATAAATCTGTTCGGTGATCGGCATTTCCACACCGTGCCGCTGCGCCAACGCCAACACCTCTTTGGTATTGCGATAGCCCTCGACCACCTGACCGATACTGTCCTGCGCTTCCTGCACGCCTTTACCCTGCCCCAGCATAATGCCGAAGCGACGGTTGCGCGACTGGTTGTCCGTGCAGGTTAGCACCAGATCCCCCAGCCCCGCCATGCCCATGAACGTCGAGGGATCGGCGCCCAGCGCAGAACCCAGACGGCTCATTTCCGCCAGCCCGCGCGTAATCAACGCGGTACGGGCATTGGCGCCGAAACCGATGCCGTCGGACATGCCGGCGCCGATGGCGATCACGTTCTTCACTGCGCCGCCAAGCTGCACACCGATGAAGTCGGGATTGCTGTAGACGCGGAAACTCTTGCCGCAGTGCAGCAGCTGTTGCAGATCGTCGGCGAACTGCGCATCGGTCGCCGCCAGCGCGATCGCCGTCGGCAGGCCGGCGGCCAGCTCTTTGGCGAACGTCGGCCCGGAGAGCACCGCCAGCGGGATCGCCTCGCCCAACGCCTCACGCGCCACGTCCTGCAGCAAGCGGCCGGTTTCCGCTTCCAACCCTTTGGTGGCCCACACGATGCGGGCATCCGGGCGCAGATGCGGCTTCAGCTGGCGCAGCACGTCGCCGAACACGTGGCTCGGCACCACCACCAGCACGTCGCGGCTGGCGGCCAGCGCACGCGCCAAATCGGCTTCAAGCAGCAGGGTATCGGGGAAGGGAACATCGGGCAGAAACGCCTGATTGCAGCGATCGTGCTGCAACGTTTGAATTTGCGCGGGGTTGTGCCCCCACAGCACCACGGAATGGCCGTTACGCGCCAGCGTAATGGCCAATGCGGTGCCGTACGAGCCGGCACCGATAACAGTCATTGAAGCATTGACGGTGTTCATCAGGCATCCTGATGTGGTGCGGCACCTTCGCCTTCCGCCTGCTGCTGCAGATAGTTCATGAACAGCGCGTCAAAGTTGACCGGTGCCAGATTCAGCTGCGGGAAGGTGCCGCGGGAAACCAGGCTGGTGATGCACTCGCGCGCATACGGGAACAGGATGTTCGGGCAGTATGCACCCAGGCAATGCGCCAGCTGCGTGCCTTCAATGCCTGCTACCGAGAAGATGCCAGCCTGCTGCACTTCGCACAGGAACGCAGTCTCTTCGCCCAGGGTCGCCGTCACGGTTACGCGCAGTACCACTTCATACACTTCGTCAGCCAGCTGGCTGGACGCGGTATCCAGATCAAGTTTAACTTCCGGCTGCCATTCCTGCTGGAAAACCTGCGGCGCGTTCGGCGCTTCGAAGGAGATATCCTTGGTATAGATACGTTGGATCTGGAAAGCCATTTCGGTGCTGTTTTGTTCTGACATGTGAGTAATACCCTTGGTTAAACGTCCTTATTGACACTCGGTGAACCGGCAAGCTGCTTAAAGCAGCGGATCCAGGCCGCCGCGAGCATCGAGTTCATATAAATCATCGCAGCCGCCGATATGCCGGCCGTCGATGAAAATCTGCGGCACGGTGGTGCGCCCGCTGCGCTCGATCATCACTTCGCGCTTGGCGCTATCGCCGTCGATGGCGATCTCGTTAAACGCCGCGCCCTTGCTGTTCAACAGCGCCTTGGCGCGATGGCAGAACGGGCAGGTCGCTTTGGTGTAGATATCAATGTTAGCCATGGATTGCCACCTCAAATAGGTTAAACGGTTACTTACCGCGCACCAGCGGCAGGTTTTCTCCGCTCCAGCCGGCAATGCCGTCTTTCAGCATCGTCACCTTTTCAAAACCGGCCTTGCTCAGGTTCTCCGCCGGCTCGCGGGAGGCGGTGCCGTTGGCGCACACGACGATGATCGGCTGCGCTTTGTGTTTTTCCAGCTCGCCCAGGCTGCCGTTTTTGATTTCGCTGGCGGTCAGGTTGATGGCGTTGGCCAGGTGACCACGGCGGAAATCGTCGCGGCTGCGGGTGTCGACCACCACGGCTTCTTCTTTGTTGATCAGGCGAATGGCTTCACCGCGGGCGATCTCTTTGACCTTGGAGAAACGGCTTTTGAAGGTCATGACGATCACGGCGACCAGCAGAGCGATCCAAGCCAGGCTCAGAATAGGGTGTCTGCTTACGAATGGCATAATTTCTTGCAGCATGGGGTGTAACAACTCCCGTCAGTTAAGGGATAAATAAGTCAAGGTTCCAGAGTATACCTGCCGAGTGCGGCAAATACAGCCAATAAGCAAGCGCGATTGTAGAAACTGCGGGCTGCGCTGAGAAATTCCCGAGGTCAGAGCATAAAAGCCCGCGCGATTCGCCGCAACCTTGATCTCTTTGGGCTATTTATCGCCGGCGGCGGTGTAAAATCAGCCGGTTTTTCGAGGGCGAATAGCCATGCTTGCGGCGGGCGCATGGCTATTCGCAGCTTAAAAAGTTCATAAGAGGTCAATGCAATGTCGAACAACAAAAAACCGATGGTCCTGGTGATCCTGGACGGTTACGGCCACCGTGAAGAGCAACAGGACAACGCGATCCTGAACGCCGGCACCCCGGTGATGGATCGTCTGTGGCGGGAGCAGCCGCATACGCTGATCGCCGCCTCCGGGCTGGATGTCGGCCTGCCCGATGGGCAAATGGGCAACTCCGAAGTCGGCCACGTCAATCTGGGCGCCGGGCGCATCGTGTACCAGGATCTGACCCGGCTGGACAAAGCGATCGCCGACGGCGACTTCTTCACCAACCCGGTGCTGACCGCCGCCGTCGATAAGGCCGTAACGGCCGGCAAGGCGGTGCATATCATGGGTCTGCTGTCGCCGGGCGGCGTGCACAGCCATGACGAGCACATCCTGGCCATGATCAAGCTGGCCGCCCAACGCGGCGCCAAAGCCATTTATCTGCATGCCTTCCTTGACGGGCGCGACACGCCGCCGCGCAGCGCCGAAGCCCCGCTGCAACGCTGCCGCGACGCCTTCGCCGCATTGGGCGTCGGGCGCATCGCCTCGCTGATCGGCCGCTACTACGCGATGGACCGCGACAACCGCTGGGATCGCGTGCAGCTGGCCTATGACCTGCTGACCGCAGCCAAAGGCGATGCCGTGGCCGAGGATGCGATCGCCGGCCTGCAGGCTGCTTATCAGCGCGGTGAAAACGACGAGTTCGTCAGACCGACCGTGATCCGCGCCGCCGGTGAGGCCGATGCCGCAATGCAGGACGGCGACGCGTTGATCTTCATGAACTTCCGCGCCGACCGCGCGCGCCAGATCACCCGCGCTTTCGTGAACGCCGACTTCGACGGTTTCCCGCGCGCCAAGCAGGTGCAGTTCGGCGATTTCGTGATGCTGACCGAATACGCCGCCGACATCGCGACAGCCTGCGCCTATCCGCCGGCGCCGCTGGCCAACACCTTCGGCGAATGGTTGATGAAGCACGACAAAACCCAGTTGCGCATCTCGGAAACCGAAAAATACGCCCACGTCACCTTCTTCTATAACGGCGGCGTGGAAGCGCCGTTCAAAGGGGAAGACCGCGTGCTGGTCAACTCGCCGCAGGTCGCCACCTATGATCTGCAGCCGGAGATGAGCGCCGCCGAACTGACCGACAAGCTGCTGAGCGCCATCCGCAGCGGCAAATACGACGCCATTATCTGCAACTACCCGAACGGTGACATGGTGGGGCATACCGGCGTGTATGAAGCGGCGGTCAAAGCGGTGGAAACGCTGGACGCCTGCATCGCTCAGGTGGTTGACGCGGTGCGCGACGTCGACGGCCAACTGCTGATCACCGCCGATCACGGCAACGCCGAGCAGATGCGCGATCCGGCCACCGGCCAGGCGCACACCGCCCACACCAGCCTGCCGGTGCCGCTGATTTACGTCGGCAAACCGGCGCGCGCGGTCGAAGGCGGCAAGCTTTCGGACATCGCGCCAACCCTGTTAACGCTGATGGGAATGGAAATCCCGCAAGAGATGACTGGTAAGCCGCTGTTCATCGTGGAATAATCCTTCTCCATGAGGGAGAAGGCGTTTTTTGCACTATCAAGGGTAACCCGAAGCGCAAACGCAGGCAGCCGGCCGCTGCCTGAACGCACCGCGCCAAGGACGTTCACCGCCATGTGCGCCAGCGTATTTTGCGCTGGCGTCTTGCTGTTGCCGCTCGCCGGCCAGGCGGCTGAAGACAATAAATCCCAGCTGAAAGACATCCAGCAGAGCATCGCCGAGAAAGAAAAAGCGGTGAAGCAGCAGCAACAGCAGCGCAGCTCGCTGCAGGATCAGCTGCGGCAGCAGGAAAAAACCATCGCCCAGGCCAGCCGCCAGTTGCGCGACACCCAGGGCACGCTCACCCAGTTGGGCAAGGACATTTCCGGCCTGAACGCCTCGATCGCCAAGCTGCAAAAACAGCAATCGACCCAGCAAAACCTCCTCGCCAAACAGCTCGACGCCGCCTTCCGGCAAGGGCAGCACAGCGCCGTGCAGCTGATCCTCAGCGGTGAAGAAAGCCAGCGCAGCGAACGTATTCTGGCCTATTTCGGTTATCTGAACGAAGCGCGCCAGAAAACCATCGAAGAGCTGAAACAGACCCGCGCCGAGCTGGCGAAGCAAAAAACCACGCTGGTGGCCAAACAGGGCCAGCAAAAATCCTTACTGAGCGAACAACAGACGCAGCAGCAGAAGCTGGAGCAGGCGCGCGGCGCCCGCAAGAAAACGCTGACCGCGCTGGAAGCCTCGCTGGAAAAAGACCAACAACGCCTGGTGGAACTGCGCCAAAACGAAGCCCGCATGCGCGACAAGATCGCCCGAGCGGAGCGCGAAGCCCGTGCGCGCGCCGAACGCGAAGCGCGTGAAGCGGCCAAGGTGCGCGAACAGGTGCGCATCAAGGAACAGCAGGCGAAGAAAACCGGCACCACCTACAAACCTAGCGAAGCCGATCGCTCGCTGATGGCGCGAACCGGCGGCCTCGGTCGTCCGGCCGGCCAGCTGATGTGGCCGGTGCGCGGCCGCACGCTGCACGGCTTTGGCGAGCAGCAGCAGGGCGAGCTACGCTGGAAAGGCATGGTGATCGAAGCCCGCGAAGGCAGCGAAGTGAAAGCCGTCGCCGATGGCCGCGTGCTGCTGGCCGACTGGCTGCAAGGCTATGGCCTGATGGTGGTGGTCGAACACGGTAAAGGCGACATGAGCGTGTACGGCTACAACCAAAGCGCGTTGGTCAACGTCGGGGCGCAGGTGCGCGCTGGCCAGCCGATCGCTCTGGTCGGCACCAGCGGCGGCCAGGGAACGCCGTCGCTCTATTTCGAAATCCGTCGTCAGGGACAGGCGGTTAACCCACTGCCGTGGTTGGGAAGATAGATTTGCGTTATGTCAAAACCCGTACAGCTTTGTTAATCGGCTGTCTGCTGCAGGTTTACGCTGCGCAGGCAGGAAAACTCTCCATCGTCATCGATGACGTGGGCTACCGCCCTCACGAAGAAAACGCGGTGCTGCAAATGCCGACGGCGATCTCGGTCGCAGTCTTGCCCAACGCGCCGCATGCCCGCCTGATGGCCACCCGCGCCCACAGCCAGGGCCGCGAAGTCTTGATCCACATGCCGATGGCGCCGCTCAGCAAGCAGCCGCTGGAACGCGATACCCTGCAGCCTTCCATGAGCAGCGACGAGATCCAGCGCATCATCCGCAACGCGGTGAACAACGTGCCCTACGCGGTCGGCATGAACAACCACATGGGCAGCGCCATGACCTCCAGCCTGCCGGGCATGCAGAAAGTGATGCAGGCGCTCGAAAGCTATCGTCTGTATTTCCTCGACAGCATGACCATCGGCAGCAGCCAGGCGACCCGCGCCGCGGCCGGCACCGGCGTGAAAGTGATCAAACGCAGGGTGTTCCTCGACGATACCGCGAACGAAGCCGATATCCGCCGCCAGTTCAACCGCGCGGTCGAATTGGCGCGGCGCAACGGTTCCGCCATCGCCATCGGCCACCCGCGCCCGGCGACGGTGAAAGTGCTGCAGCAGATGCTGCCGTCGCTGCCCGCCGATATCGTGCTGGTCAAACCGAGCGCGCTGCTGAACGAACCGCAGGGCAACGGCGGTGGCAGCTACGTTCCGCCGCCGGTCAAACCGCAAAAACCGCAGCCGAAGAACCCGTTCAGCGGCGGCATCAAGCAGTGCAAGGTCAAACCGCCGAAGGAAAAAGCCAACGCCGGCACCGCGCTGGGCGTTATCGCCGACAGCATTGCCACCTCGCCGCCGGTGACCTTCATCAAGCGTCATTGGCAGCACTGGACACAAACCAAACCGCAAGCATAAAAAAAGGGCCGGAATTCCGGCCCTTTTCACGCCTGCCGAGATCAATCCCAGCTCAGCACCACTTTGCCCGATTTGCCGGAGCGCATGGCGTCGAAGCCCTGCTGGTACTCGTCGATCGAGAAACGGTGGGTGATGATCGGGGTCAAATCCAGACCGGACTGGATCAGCGCCGCCATCTTGTACCAGGTTTCGAACATTTCGCGGCCGTAAATCCCTTTGATAAACAGCCCTTTGAAGATGACCTGATTCCAGTCGATCGACATATCCGAAGGCGGAATGCCCAGCATGGCGATACGCCCGCCGTGGTTCATCGCATTGAGCAGCGTGCGGAACGCCGGCGGCGCGCCGGACATTTCCAGGCCGACGTCGAACCCTTCGGTCATGCCCAGTTCGGCCATCACGTCGCTGAGGTTTTCCTTGCTGACGTTCACCGCACGGGTCACGCCCATTTTGCGCGCCAGTTCCAGGCGGTATTCGTTAACGTCGGTGATCACCACATGGCGGGCGCCGACGTGTTTGCACACCGCCGCCGCCATAATGCCGATCGGGCCGGCGCCGGACACCAGCACGTCTTCCCCGACCAGATCGAACGACAGCGCGGTATGCACCGCGTTACCGAACGGATCGAAGATCGAAGCCAGTTCATCGGAGATGTTATCCGGGATCTTGAAGGCGTTGAACGCCGGGATCACCAGGTATTCCGCGAAGCTGCCCGGGCGGTTCACGCCCACGCCGACGGTGTTGCGGCACAGGTGCGTGCGGCCGCCGCGGCAGTTGCGGCAGTGGCCGCAGGTGATGTGGCCTTCGCCGGACACGCGATCGCCGATGTTGAAGCCTTTGACTTCCTGACCGATCGCCACCACTTCGCCCACGTATTCATGGCCGACCACCATCGGAACCGGAATGGTTTTTTGCGACCACTCGTCCCAGTTGTAGATATGCACATCAGTGCCGCAGATCGCGGTTTTGCGGATTTTGATCATGATGTCGTTGTGGCCCAGCTCCGGCTGAGGCACGTCGGTCATCCAAATCCCTTCTTCCGCTTTCAGTTTTGACAGTGCTTTCATGGTTTTACCTTATGCAATAACGCCAAGATCCTTACCGATACGTGTAAACGCCGCCACTGCGCGTTCGATTTGCTCCGGGGTGTGGTCGGCGGACATCTGGGTGCGGATGCGCGCCTGGCCTTTCGGCACCACCGGATAGAAGAAACCGGTCACATAGATGCCTTCCTTGAGCAACGCATTGGCGAATTCCTGCGCCAACTTCGCCTCACCCAGCATCACCGGGATGATGGCGTGATCGGCGCCGGCCAACGTGAAGCCGGCGGCGGTCATTTTTTCGCGGAACAGACGCGCATTGGCCCACAGGCGATCGCGCAGGGCATCGCCCTCTTCCAGCAGTTCCAGCACTTTGATCGACGCGGCGACGATCGCCGGCGCCAGCGAGTTGGAGAACAGGTACGGGCGCGAACGCTGGCGCAGCCACTCCACCACTTCTTTCTTGGCGGCGGTGTAGCCGCCGGACGCGCCGCCCAGCGCTTTGCCTAACGTACCGGTGATGATATCGACGCGGCCCATCACTTCGCAGTATTCATGGGTGCCGCGCCCGTTGGCGCCGACAAAGCCCACCGCGTGAGAGTCATCCACCATCACCAACGCCTGGTATTCGTCCGCCAGATCGCAAACCCCTTTCAGGTTGGCGATCACGCCGTCCATCGAGAAGACGCCGTCGGTGGCGATCAGGATGTGACGCGCGCCGTCGGCTTTGGCCTGCTTCAGCTGCGCGGCCAGCTCGGTCATGTCGTTATTGGCATAGCGATAACGCTTGGCCTTGCACAGGCGCACGCCGTCGATGATCGACGCGTGGTTCAGCGCATCGGAGATAATGGCGTCTTCCGGGCCGAGCAGGGTTTCGAACAGCCCGCCGTTGGCGTCGAAGCAAGAGGAGTACAGGATCGCGTCTTCCATGCCCAAAAAGGCCGCCAGTTTCTGTTCCAGCTGCTTGTGGCTGTCCTGGGTGCCGCAGATGAAGCGCACCGACGCCATGCCGAAACCGTGGCTGTCCATGCCCGACTTGGCGGCGGCGATCAGCGCCGGGTGGTTGGCCAGGCCCAGGTAGTTATTGGCGCAGAAGTTGATCACATGGCTGCCGTCGGCGACGGCGATATCCGCCTGTTGCGCGGAGGTGATGATGCGTTCTTCCTTGAACAGCCCTTCACTGCGCGTGGCGGCAAGCTGTTGTTCCAACTGCTGATAAAAAGACGCTGACATTCGGTTATCTCCAGGATTGGGCTATTTGCGGCATATTTTACTGATTTGTAACCAAACTGACGAGAATGCGCGGGAGAGAATATTAAAATTGCAGCAGATATCACGGCAAACGGCGGACTTCAATGGCAATGCGGGATATTCGGAGCCCTTCCGCTGTTTGCCGCGGCATGAAATGCTATTATAACCGCCATTGAGCGTGGGGCATTGTGCCCCGCCAGGCAGCTTAGCAGGGGTAACCCAATGATTATCGTCACAGGCGGCGCCGGCATGATCGGCAGCAACATCATTAAGGCACTGAACGACAAGGGATATCGCGATATCCTGGTGGTGGATAACCTGAAAGACGGCACCAAGTTCGTCAACCTGGTCGATCTGGATATCGCCGACTATATCGATAAAGAAGACTTTATCGCCAGCATCGTGGCCGGCGACGATCTGGGCGAGATCGAAGCGGTGTTCCACGAAGGCGCCTGCTCCGCGACCACCGAGTGGGACGGCAAGTACATGATGGACAATAACTATCAGTACTCCAAAGACCTGCTGCACTACTGCCTGGATCGCGAAATCCCGTTCTTGTATGCCTCCTCCGCCGCCACTTACGGCGGCCGCGAAGAGTTCATCGAAGAGCGTGAGTATGAAGCGCCGCTCAACGTTTACGGCTACTCCAAATTCCTGTTCGATCAATACGTGCGCGAGATCCTGCCGGAAGCGGACTCGCAGATCTGCGGCTTCCGCTACTTCAACGTTTATGGCCCGCGCGAAGGCCACAAAGGCAGCATGGCCAGCGTCGCCTTCCACCTGAATACCCAGATCAACCGCGGCGAAAACCCGAAACTGTTCGCCGGCAGCGAAAACTTCAAGCGTGACTTCATCTACGTCGGCGACGTGGCGGCGGTTAACCTGTGGTTCTGGGAAACCGGCAAATCCGGCATCTTCAACTGCGGCACCGGCCGAGCGGAAACCTTCCAGGCGGTAGCCGACGCGGTGGTGGACTTCCACCAGAAAGGCGCTGTGGAATACATCGAGTTCCCGGAGAAGCTGAAAGGCCGCTATCAGGCGTACACCCAGGCCGATCTGACCAAGCTGCGCGCGGCCGGCTACGACGCACCGTTCAAAACGGTCGCCGAAGGCGTGAAAGAGTACATGGCCTGGTTGAACCGCACCGCATAAGCTGAAGGAATTAACGCTGGGTATGAAAATACTGGTTATCGGCCCTTCTTGGGTTGGCGACATGATGATGTCGCAAAGTCTCTATCGCACCCTGAAGGCCGAATACCCGTCGGCGGAGATCGATGTGATGGCGCCGGCCTGGTGTCGCCCGTTGCTGGCGCGCATGCCGGAAGTCAATCAGGCGCTGGCGATGCCGCTGGGCCACGGCGCGCTGGGGCTCGGCGAGCGCCGCCGCCTGGGGCGCGCTCTGCGCGCCAACCGTTACGATCGCGCTTACGTTCTGCCCAACTCGTTCAAATCCGCGCTGGTGCCTTTCTTCGCCGATATCCCGCAGCGCACCGGCTGGCGGGGCGAAATGCGCTACGGCCTGCTGAACGACGTCCGCGTGCTCGACAAGGCCGCTTTCCCGCTGATGGTGCAGCGCTATGTGGCGCTGGCCTATGACAAAGGCCGCGTTCAGCGCGCCGACGATCTGCCGCAGCCGCTGCTGTGGCCGCAGCTGCGGGTGAGCGACGAAGAGATCGCCGACACCACCGCGGCCTTCAACCTGACCGACAGCCGCCCGATCGTCGGCTTCTGCCCAGGCGCGGAGTTCGGCCCCGCCAAGCGCTGGCCGCACTATCACTACGCGGCGCTGGCTCAGCGGCTGATCGAGAGCGGCTATCAAATCGCGCTGTTCGGTTCGGCGAAAGACCATGAGGCCGGCGAACAGATCCGCGCCGCATTGCAGGAAGACGCGCGCGATTTCTGCCTTAATCTGGCCGGGAAAACCCAGCTGGAGCAAGCAGTTATCCTGATCGCAGCCTGCCGGGCGGTGGTCAGCAACGACTCCGGTTTAATGCACGTTGCCGCAGCGTTGAACAAACCGCTGATAGCTTTGTACGGGCCAAGCAGCCCCGACTTCACACCGCCGCTTTCCGACAAGGCGCGGGTCATTCGCCTGATCAGCGGCTACCACAAGGTGCGTAAGGGCGATGCCGAGCAGGGATACCACCAAAGTTTGATCGATATTCAGCCGCAGCAAGTGTTGGATGCGCTGACGCCGTTACTTGTCGCCAGCGAGGAATAGTCATGCAGGTGTTAATTGTAAAAACCTCCTCGATGGGGGACGTGCTGCATACGCTGCCCGCCCTGACCGACGCGCTGCAGGCCATTCCCGATATCCGCTTCGACTGGGTGGTGGAAGAAGGCTTCAGCCAAATCCCCACCTGGCACCCGGCGGTAGATCGCGTGATCCCGGTGGCCATTCGCCGCTGGCGAAAAAACTGGTTCGGCAACGATACTCGGCAACAGCGCTGCGACTTCAAGCGCGCGCTGCAAGAACGCCGTTACGACGTGGTGATCGACGCGCAGGGCCTGATCAAAAGCGCCGCTCTGATCACGCGCATCGCTAAAGGCAACAAACATGGCCCGGACTGCAAGAGCGCGCGCGAGCCGTTCGCCAGCTGGTTCTACAATGTGCGCCATGAGGTAGACAAACAGCAGCACGCGGTGGAACGCACGCGCGAACTGTTCGCCAAAAGCCTCGGCTACGATAAACCGGGCAGCTACGGCGATTACGCCATCGCCGCACGCTTTCTCAGCCGCCCGCCGGCCGATGCCGGGCAGTATTTGGTGTTTCTGCACGCGACGACCCGTGACGATAAGCATTGGCCGGAGCAAAACTGGCGTGAGCTGATCGCGCTGGCGGCGGACAGCGGGCTGAAGATCAAACTGCCGTGGGGCGCAGAGCATGAACATCAGCGCGCGCTGCGCTTGGCGGAAGGTTTTCCACATGTCGAGGTGCTGCCGAAACTCAGCCTGCAGCAGGTGGCCGAGGTGCTGGCCGGCGCCAGGGGAGTGATCTCGGTCGACACCGGGCTCAGCCATTTGACCGCCGCGCTCGACAAACCGAACATCACGCTGTTCGGGCCGACCGATCCCGGCCTGATCGGCGGTTACGGGCAAAATCAGCACTCGCTGATTTCGCCGGAAAAAAGCATGGCGACAATCGACGCCGATACGGCATGGCAGGCGTTGCAAAAGGTTATAGCATGAAAAAACTGCACATTATCAACCTGGGTAAAATGGGCGGCGTCGAGCGCCTGTTCCTGCAGTACATCAACGATACCACCGACGGCAGCAACCAGGTCCTGTGCATCAGCGGCGACATTGGCGAAGAGATCCGCCGCCAGTTGCCGGCGCATCAGCCCGTCACCTTCGCCAACCGCCTGATCAATGCGTTGCCGTTGCGTTGCCCGCAGTTCCTGCGCAAATTTTTGCTGAAATGGAAAATTGAACGGGCGAACGCCGACGTGGTGATCGTCTGGGACCTGGTGCCGGGGCTGGCGGCCAAACCCAAGCGCGGCAAGCTGGTTTACTACGATCACGGCTGCTCCTGGCGTTACCCCAAGAATAAAAAGACGCTGCGTTTCTTCGCCATGCTGGACGGCGTGATTTCCGCCTCACACGCGTCGAAGCGGGTGATGGAGCTGCGCTTTAATCTGCCTTGCCCAAATCACGTGGTGATCAACCGCATCAAGACGCCGGCGGGGATCGACGCTGCGCCGAAAACGCTGTCGCAGCCGGTCAGGATCGGCACTGCCTCACGCCTGGTCAGCCTGAAAGGCATCAGCGTTTCATTATTGATGATGCAGGAACTGCTGCGGCGCGGGCATGACGTCACGCTGGAAGTGGCCGGCAAAGGACCGGATCGCGCGGCGTTCGAGGCGCTGGCGGCACGGCTTCAGCTCGGCGATCGCGTCACCTTCAGCGGTTATCAGGATGACGTCGCCGGCTTCTTCAATCGCACGCACATCTACATGAGCACGCCGATCACCGAGCCGTTCGGCTTGTCCTGCATGGAATCGCTCTATTTCGGCGTGCCGGTCATCTTCCCGCAGGTCGACGGCCAGCCGGAAGCGGTCAGGGACGGGGTCTGCGGCCTTGGCCTGACGCCGTCGGTCACCATCGAACAACACCGGCAGCTCACCGATATCGAGGTCGACTTCCCGCATGAGGTCTACGATCCGCAGACCGACAGCCTGGTGGCGCCCAAGCTGCTGTCGCATATCGACTGTGCGGATGCCGTTGAGAAATTGCTGGAGCGAGAAACCTACCAGACTCTGAGCCGAAATGCGCAGCGCTATCCTGCGGAGCATTTCAACTATGCTCAGTTCAAAGTTGAGTTCGACGACACGCTGCGCTCCTTCATCGCTTAATTAAAACGTGAGCCGGAAAACACGCCCAATGTTAAAACACAGAACACCGCACCCTGCCTTCAGCTATTTAATCTATCTGGGGTGCGCCATCGCTTTTTGCACCATTCCTTTCGGTTCCGCGACCGGACGCAATCTGTTTTATGTTTCCAGCTACATCGCCTTTATCGCCGTTTGCCTGTATCCGCGCTATTACCTCAGCAACGTTAAAAATCTGCTGTTGCCGGCGCTGATGTTCAGCGTCGGCATGGGGACCATCCTCTGGATGCACCACTTCAAACAGCCGGGTGAATACATCAACATTTACCGCTCTTATATGTCGACCGGTAAACTCCAACTGGCAACCGCCTTCATCCTGCTGATTGCGCTTAATGAGCGGTTGTGCGTGCAGCGCCTGCTCGTTGTCGTGGCCCTCATTACCGGTCTGGCGGTCAACGGTTATTCACTCTATCAGGGGCTGCGGCTGGATATTCCGCGCGTGGAGCTCAACTTCGATCGCGCCACGGTCGTTGCCTACCTGATGACCGCCATCGATCTGGTGATGATGCAAGCCATCCTGATGCTGCGCACCCGCTACCGTCTGGTGTTGTACATTGCGGCGTTCCTGCTGTCCTTCTCTGCGCTGGTGCTCACCGGCACGCGCGCGGCCATGTTGGTTTACCCGGTGGCGGTTTGTCTGTCGCTGCTGGCGACCAAGCATCTGGTATCCAGAAAACACAAGTTTTTGCTGGTCTCCTCGGTGCCATTATTGCTACTCATCTGCGGATTCGTCTTTAAAGCGCAGATTGAACAACGCATTGCCGACTTCAAAACCAACATGCAACTGATCGATAAACCTGAGATAGATAACTCGATCATTTCCCGGCTGTCGATGCAAACGCTGGCATGGCGTACCGGTTCACAAGCCCCTTGGGGCCAATCCGCCGAACAACGCGGTGAAGAGATCCGCGCCATCGTCGCGCAGCAGCCACATCTGTACGGCGTCATGCCCTACATCAACGTCCACCTGCACAACGAACTGCTGGAAACCTACTCGCTCAAGGGCGTCTGGGGGACGTTGCTGTTGCTGGCGCTGTATATCGGCCTGTTCTGCTCTTCATTCCGGCCGCAGCGCAACGCGCTGTTGCTGAGCGTCAGCGCCAGCCTGTTCGTTTACGGCCTGAGCGACGTCATCTTCTTCAGCACGGAAGGCACCGTCATGTTCTGTCTGGCGCTGATCGCCGCCGTTCTTTCCGTTACGAAACAGCCCCCAGTTCAGGAGCCCACCTTGTGAATCCTCAGCAGCCGCTGCTCAGCGTTATCGTGCCGTTTTATAATAATGAAGCGTTCGTTATCGCTGCGCTGGATTCGTTATTTGTACAGATTAGCGACGATATCGAAGTGGTGATCATCGACGATGGCTCTACCGATGCGTCAGGGGCGCTGGTCAGCCACTATCTGGCGCAGCGGCGGCACCCGCGCGCGGTCCTTACTTCGCAGGCCAACGGCGGCATTGCGCACGCCCGCAACGTCGGCCTACAGCAGGCCACCGGGCGCTATATCACCTTTCTCGACGGAGACGATCTGCTGAGCGACGACTATCTGGCGATCCTGCGCCCCCTGCTGATCGCCGGTGAATATGACCTGATCGATTTTAATTATCAGAAGTTCACCGAACATCCGTCGACACCGGATAACCGCGCGGCGCAGCCCGTAGCCTACGACTTTTCACAGTTGGGGCTCGGCTGCCTGCAACCGCTGTTTGCACGTTCGATGTGGCATCTCTGGAGCCGGGTATATAAACGCACGCTGCTGGAAGGGGAGGCGTTCGAAGACGGCAGGCGCTACGAAGACGTGATTTTCACGCCTTTTCAGTATTTCAAAACTCGCCGCATCGCCCATCTTGACTGCGAACTCTACTTCTATCGGGACAACAGCCAGGGCATCACCCGCAATATCAAACCCAAAGATATTGAAGATCTGCTGTTCGCCATGGAGAAGATGCTGCGTTTTGTGGCGCAGCATCCCGGGGATGAGCCGCTGCGCCGGTTAGCCGCCCTGATGCTGGCCAACTGCTTTTCCGAGGTGAAAAGCATGTCGAAGGCGGTATACGGCTATTACCATTACGCACCGGCAACGCTGCATATCCTGCGCCGCGCCGCCGCTGTCTGCCGCAACAGCGACGTGCCGGGCAAAAAAGTCCGCCAGATGCGCTATGCGCGAGTAGATACCTTTCTTTCGAAGCTGCGCGGGCGCAGGCCGCACTAATCGCATCGGCCGGGCGGCCGATGCGTCGTCTCGCCTTTAGCGCGCTAAAGGCACGTGCGCGACCAGCTCGTCATAAATCCGCTGCGGCTGGATAACCCCCATCGGGCTTTCCGCCTCCAGCGGCATTGTATAACCGGTACGAGACACCTGAATGATGCGATGCAGTTCAGGATCCTGAATCGGCCCGGTGGAGCGTGAGTCGGCGGTCACGAACAGACTGATGGTTTTCACCTTCAATGCCACTGCCAGATGCAGCGGCCCGGTATCGCCGGTAACCAGAACATGGAAACTGTCGAGCAACGTCAGCAAACCTTGCAGCCCCGTTTTACCGATCTGGTTATCCACGCAGGCCTGCGTTTGCGGGCCGATCAGACTCAAAAACTGTTTGGCCTTGCCGTCGTCAAACGGTGCGCCAATCAGCACGATGCGTACATTTGGGTGCTTCGCCACCAGCTCATCGGCCAGCCGCGCATAGTGCGCAACCGGCCAGCAACGCGACTCCGTTGACGCCCCCAGCTGAAAACCGATGGTGGGATGCTCGCTGCTTTTGACGCCGCGCTGATAATCCACGGGAATTTCCATCGTCGGATCGTCGCTGCGGCAGCCCAAAATGGAAATCAGCTCCAGCTTGCGGCGCACGAAGTGGCCGTAATAATGGAAGATATAGTTGGTTAACCAAGGTTCCAGCCCGCAAATACCCGAGCTGTAGTTATCCCTGATGATGTACTTTGCCCCCGCCATGACGGCGCTGATGATGTCATAAGGCAGGTGAGAGTGCAGGATCAGCGCCAAATCCGGCTGATGTTCGCGCAGCGATTTCAGCAACGGGCGCATCGTCTTGATCTTGCTGTCCCAATACACCACGCGATCGTAATAGCGGCCGTTTTCCACCAGCTCGCGGTTTTTCTTGTGCACCACCAGCGTGATGTGCGCGTTGGGGTAGCGTTCCCGCATCGCCCGCAGTGCCGGCGTGTTGAACATGAAATCGCCCAACGCCGTGGTGGAATAGATGACGATATTGTCAAACTGCTGGGCGCCGTCGAACGTCGCCTTGTCCTGAAAACGGCCGTACTTCGCCGTATAGCGCCGCAAGAACCAGTCGGCAACCTTGATTTTCCATTTCTTCGACATGTGCGTGCTTAATTCGCTTTAAGTTGATAATACTCGGCCAGCGTCATGCCCACCGTGCGCTGCTGCAGCCAGTCAAACAGCTGCTCCAGATCGCGGTACAGCCCTTCGATATCCTGCTCGGTTTTGAACGTCGGGCTGCCGCCCGGCATAAACTCGGAGGAGTGCAGCATAAACTCGACGTAGTCATGCCCCTGCGCCAACGACGTCTCGGCCACGCTTATCATCTTGGCCACGTTGCCGCCACTCGGCCGCAGCCAGTTGACGGACGGCGAACGCCGCTTGCCGCGCAGCCGGTCATAGCCCTGCTTGAAGGCATTCATCAGCGCCGAGTGCTTGTACTGGATACTCATCGGCACTTCCAGCAACGACGAAGCGCCCGGTTTGGCGATGTTCTGCGGATCGATGAAATAGGCCTGCGACGGGAACCGGCTGTAATCTGTGCCGCCGTTGCCCTGTGGATTGCCCGGCGAAAACTGCCAGTTGACCCGCGGCGTCACCGAACAATCCACCTGATAGCCGTATTCCAGCAGCAGCGAGGCATAATATTCGTTGAACGCCCAACGGCCGGCGCGATGGCTGAGCATTTTGGTCTGGAAGGCATCTTCCAGCAGCTTGGTCATGTGATCGACCTTGGCGCGGATCTGATCGGCGGGATACTCGATCAAATAAGGCTTGTGGCGCCAGTCGTCGTCGGTGAGCGGCGTCAGCGGCGGGCTGTTCCAGGCATGCAGGTGCATGCCCACTTCACCCGTGCCGCGAGCGATCACGTCGCGCGCGAACTCGACATAAGCCGGGTCCACCGCCATTTCATAGTTGGTGAGATAAACCGGTTTGAAGGCGTATTTTTCGCACAATGCCTGAAAGCGCGGCAAGAAACGCGTGTTTTCGGTCGCGATGCGATCGTGGTTTTGCCACAGATTATCGCCTTCGGTATCAATGGTGATGAGAAACGCCGGTTTAGTCATGAATATCGAGCCTGATATCAACAGAATGCACTATGTTACGCAGGCCGTTTCGCCAGGGCAAACGACTTTGCTGCCTGGTTTGGACAACGTTGAAGCGCATTCGTCCCCGGCTCGGCGATTTTTTTACGGCCAGGCAAGAAAACCTTGCAACAGTAGCCACATGCGATCGTGTCATTTAGAATCAAAGATTGGTTTCCCAGAAAGCGACTCATGATGAACGACGCGCCAGCCCCAACTTCCGCCCCATCCGTACAGCGTATTCTGATCATAAAACTGCGCCATCACGGCGATATGCTGCTGGTCACGCCGGTCATCAGCAGCCTGCGGCAAAACTACCCGCAGGCGCAGATCGATGTGCTGCTGTATCAGGAAACGCAGGAGATGCTGGCCAGTAATCCGGAACTGTCGACGCTGTTCGCCATCGACCGTCAATGGAAAAAACAGGGCGCCCGCGCGCACCTGGGGCACGAACTGGCGCTGCTGCGTCGCCTGAAGGCGCAACGCTACGATCTGGTGGTCAACCTGGCCGATCAGTGGCGCAGCGCCATCCTCACGCGCCTGACCGGTGCGCGTATCCGTCTGGGCTTCGATTTCCCCAAACGCCGCGGCTTGCTGTGGCGCCATTGCCACACCCAGCTGGTGCCGGTCGACAATCACGCCCACCTGCATACCGTCGAACAGAATCTTTCGCTGCTGGCGCCGCTGAACCTGCCCGCGCTCAATGAACATGTGACCATGAGTTACGATCCGCAGGATTGGCAGGCTTGTGAGCAACGGTTGCAGAAGCAGGGCGTCTTCGGCAGTTATATTGTGGTGCAACCCACCTCGCGCTGGTTCTTCAAATGCTGGAGCGAAGAGAAAATGGCCGCCACCCTCACCGCCTTGCAGGCCGACGGCCACCAGCTGGTGATCACCTCCGGCCCCGACGCCAGAGAACAAGCCATGGTCGAGCGCATTTTGGCGCTCTGCCCGCCACAGGGCGTGATCTCGTTGGCCGGCCAGCTGACGCTGCGCCAACTGGCCGCCCTGATCGACCACGCCAAGCTGTTTATCGGCGTGGATTCGGTGCCGATGCACATGGCCGCCGCGCTGCAAACGCCGTGCGTGGCGCTGTTCGGCCCTTCCAAGCTGACTTTCTGGCGGCCGTGGCAAGCTACCGGCGCCGTGATCTGGGCCGGCGACTTCGGCGAACTGCCCGATCCGGACGCCATCGATACCGGCACCGACGAACGGTATCTCGACCTTATTCCTACAGACGCGGTGATTGCAGCCGCGCGGAGCACGCTGGCATGAAAGCATTTCGTTTGGCGATCGTTCGCCAAAAATATCGCCCGGACGGCGGAGCCGAACGTTTCGTTTCCCGCGCCCTGGAAGCGCTGGAGCAACAGGATCTCGATCTGAACGTCATCACTCGCGAATGGCAGGGCGACGCCAATCCCAACTGGCATATCCACCTGTGTAACCCGTTAAAGCTCGGCCGCATCAGCCGCGAGCGAGGCTTCGCCGTGGCAGCCAGGGCGCTGTGGCAGAAAGAGCGCTTCGATCTGGTGCAAAGCCACGAGCGCATTCCCGGCTGCGACATCTATCGCGCCGGCGACGGCGTACACCGCCGCTGGCTGCTGCAACGCGCGCGTCTGCTGCCGGAATGGCGCCGCAAGTGGCTGTTCTCCAATCGCTATCACCGCTATGTGATGTGCGCCGAACGCGCCATGTACGCCGCGCCCGAGCTGAAAGCCGTCATCTGCAACGCCGAGATGATCAAGCAGGAAATCATCGCCGACTTTGGCGTGCCCGCCGACAAGATCACGGTGATCTATAACGCCATCGACAATCAAAAGTTCCCGCCCGCCGACGAGGCCCTGCGTCAACGTCTGCGCGAGCAATATCAGATCCCGCAACAGGCGCACTGCCTGATCTTCGTCGGCTCCGGTTTCGAGCGCAAAGGGCTGGCCGCCGCCATCCGCGCCGTGGCGGCGACCGACAGCCACCTCCTGGTGATCGGTAAAGACAAAGCCGAAAAACGCTACCGGGCGCTGGCGCAGTCGCTGGGCTGCGGCGATCGCATTCACTTTATGGGCGTGCAGAAGCAGACCCTGCCGTTCTATCAGGCCGCGGACGCGCTGCTGCTGCCGACGCTGTACGATCCGTTCCCGAATGTGATTCTGGAAGCGATGTCGTGCGGCCTGCCGGTTATCACCAGCACCACCTGCGGCGGCGCCGAGTTTATCACCCCAGGCCAGAACGGCTTCGTGACCGACGCGCTCGACGTACCGGCCATCACGGAGGCTATTCGGGCACTGCCGCGCCAGGCGCTGGGATCATCCATGGGCGAAGCGGCAAGATTGCGCATTATGACGGCTACGCCGGCGCATCTGTCCGAACAGCTGATTTCCCTCTATAACCGGTTACTGGATTAGCTATGCGTATTCTGATGATCATCGATGGCCTGCCGGGAGGCGGCGCGGAAAAAGTGGTGCTGACCCTGTGTCAGGGCATGCAGCAACAGGGGCACGACGTCAGTCTGATCTCGCTGCGCGACGTCTGCAATTACCCTATTCCACCGGGCATTGATTATCAGGTGGTGGCCGATCGCAGCCGTGCCCCCTGGCGCAAGCTGACCGAGCTGTCGCGCCGCGCCGCCGCGCTGGATCGCGCGATAGCCGAACACGAGCGCCAACACGGCGCGTTCGATCTGGTGTTCTCCAACCTGCATAAAACCGATCGCATCGTCAGCCGCAGCAAGCGGTTGGCCGCGGATCGCCTGTGGTTCTGCATTCACGGCATTCTCTCCACGTCCTACCTCGGCCACCGCAAGGGTCTGGACCGCTGGCTGAAGCAACGCAAAATCGCCAACGTTTACCAGGGAAGAAATATCGTCGCCGTTTCACAGGCGGTCGGCGACGATCTGCAGCGGAACTTGCCGATCCGCCCGCGCCGGTTGGCGGTCATCAACAACCCGTTCGACATCGACGCCATTCAGCAACAGGCGGCGGCGCCTTGCGAACTGGCCGGCCAGGACTATCTGGTGCACGTCGGCCGCTTTCACACCACCAAGCGGCATGACCGCCTGCTGAAAGCCTATGCGCTCTCCGGCATTCAGGCACCGCTGGCCTTGATCGGGTCCGGTGACGACGCCAAAGTCGACGAGGTCAAACGTCTGGCGACAGACTTGGGCATCGCAGAGCGCGTGTTGTTCCTCGGTTTCCAGAGCAATCCCTACCCGTTTATTCGCCATGCCTCGCAGCTGGTGCTCAGCTCCGACAGCGAAGGGTTTGGCAACGTACTGGTAGAATCGCTGCTGTGCGGCACACCGGTGGTCAGCACTCGCTGCCCGGGCGGCCCTGCGGAAATTCTGGAAAAAGCCGGCATGGCTAACGCGCTGGCGGAATTAAACGAAGCGTCGCTGGCAGAAAAAATGGCGG
This sequence comes from Serratia sp. BNK-23, assembly GCF_047456145.1. Classification (NCBI taxonomy): domain Bacteria; kingdom Pseudomonadati; phylum Pseudomonadota; class Gammaproteobacteria; order Enterobacterales; family Yersiniaceae; genus Serratia; species Serratia sp. BNK-23. The sequence continues at coordinate 5,059,747 of NZ_CP179900.1, read as the reverse complement.
AGGTTTACGCCAACCCGCCGCAGATAAATCAACAGCAATTGCTGAGCTATGGGCTTGAGCCTATTTGCCATCAATATATTGAGCTGAAAGAAGAACAATAAAAAAATAAATAAGGCAGGGGATGCCTGCCTTATTTTCTTCGTTAGTTGAGCGCCTGCATTTTCTGCCAAACCTCATCGACAGAAACATCTTCACAGTGCCCCGATTCACTTTGCAAAATATGATGGCGGCCAGTCCATGGATGCCAGGACACTTTATCGGTATCGCCAAAGAACACCACCATGTCCTTATTCAACGCAGCGGCAAGATGCATCTGCCCACCGTCGCTGCACAACACCCGGTCGCATAAATCAAACCCGCCCAACAGCTCACGCACCGACGCCGTCGGATAAAGCGCGACGCGTTCATTTTGACACAGCGCCAGCAGCTGTTCAGCGCGCTGCTGATCGCCGATGTCGTCCGGCGCCAGCGTGCCCTGCGGCGACCAAAAGATCAGCACGCCGGTGTGGGGATCGGCAACCAGACGGTTGATGATTTCGGCATAGCGCTCAACCGGCCAACGCCGTTTCGGGCTGCGGCTGCTGATGTGCACGGCGCATACGCGCTCGACCGGCGGCAGACGTTCCTGCCGCCGCTGCGCCGCCAATTGCCGCTCTTCAGGCGCCAGAAACACCCGCACCGGCGGGATCGGAATGGATTGATCGGTTATCGCCGATAAATAGCTGTAGGTGTGCTCGACCTGATGGAGGCCGCGGAAATCGTCCTTGCGGAACGGGCGATGAATAGCTTTCGTGCCCAGATCGGCGCCGATGATATGGGTGGCCCCGGCCATTTTCGCTAGACGCAGGCTGTATTTGCAAGGCACCGGGTTGGCCAGAATAACCGCATCGAATTTTATTTTGCGCAGCTTCAGGAAGATCATCATGCGTTCGAAATAAACGCCCAACGTGGTCTCATTTTTCGCCTTGTGCTTGGCCTTTTTATAGACAAAGACTTTCTCGAGATGAGGATTGTTTTTAACAACATCCTGGCTGACTTTATTGATCAGCAGATAAACTTTTGCGTCCGGATAGGCAATTTTCACCCCCTCAATCAAGGGCGTGGTGCAAACAAGATCGCCGATGTTGTCGCGGCGAATAATTAAAATATTCTTCATTCCGAGCCTGTCGGCGAAATCGCTCGCCGGTTGTCTGAAACTGACACCCAAGGTTACCAAATTAGCGCCTTTCCCTTCCAGTTATGGTACTATTCCGAATAACCCATATAAATGAAATTGATAGAATGTTGCTGCGTTTATATCAGGTACTACTCTACCTCATCCAACCCCTGATCTGGCTCCGCTTACTGCTGCGCAGCCGCAAAGCTCCAGCCTACCGTAAACGCTGGGCGGAACGCTATGGCTTCTGCGCCGGGAAAGTCGTGCCAGGCGGCATCATGCTGCATTCCGTCTCCGTCGGCGAAACGCTGGCGGCCATCCCGCTGGTGCGGGCGCTGCGCCATCGTTACCCCGCTTTGCCGATAACTGTGACCACAATGACCCCGACAGGTTCAGAACGCGTCCAGTCCGCTTTCGGCAAAGACGTGCATCATGTCTATCTGCCCTACGATCTGCCCGGCGCCATGAACCGCTTCCTCGACCAGGTGAATCCCAAGCTGGTGATCATCATGGAAACCGAGCTATGGCCTAACCTGATCAACGCGCTGCATCAGCGGCAAATCCCCCTGGTGATCGCCAATGCACGCCTGTCGGCCCGCTCCGCCGCCGGCTATAAGAAAATTGGCGGATTCATGCGCGATATGCTGCGCCGCATCACGCTGATCGCCGCACAGAACCAGGAAGATGGCGATCGGTTTATCGAACTGGGCCTGAAACGCTCTCAGCTGGCCGTCACCGGCAGCCTGAAATTCGATATCTCCGTCACCCCGGAGCTGGCCGCCCGCGCCGTTACATTGCGCCGCCAATGGGCGCCGCGCCGCCCGGTGTGGATCGCCACCAGCACCCATGACGGTGAAGAAACCATCCTGCTGGAAGCGCACCGCAAGCTGCTGGAAAAACACCCTGACCTGCTGCTGATCCTGGTGCCGCGTCACCCGGAACGCTTCCCGACAGCCAAAGAGCTGGTGCAGAAGGCCGGCTTCAGTTACACCCTGCGCAGCAGCGGCGAAATCCCGTCCGGCAGCACCCAGGTGGTGATCGGCGATACCATGGGCGAACTGATGCTGCTGTACGGCATCGCCGATCTGGCCTTTGTCGGCGGCAGCCTGGTGGAACGCGGCGGGCACAACCCGCTGGAAGCCGCCGCGCACGCCATCCCGGTGTTGATGGGCCCGCATACTTTCAACTTTAAAGACATCTGCGCCAAGCTCTCCCAAGCCGAAGGCCTGATCACCGTGACCGATGTCGATTCGCTGGTGAAGGAAGTGGCAACCCTGCTGACCGACGAAGACTACCGTCGTTACTACGGCCGCCATGCGGTGGAAGTGCTGTATCAGAATCAGGGAGCGTTGCAGCGCCTGCTGCAGCTGCTGGAACCGCACCTGCCGCCCCGGAGTCACTGAATGAGCAGCCGCAAAAGCCTGTCGGTGGTGATGATCGCCAAAAACGAAGCCGGGCTGTTGCCGGACTGCCTGCGCTCGGTCGAGTGGGCCGATGAAATCATCGTGCTGGACTCCGGCAGCGAAGACGACAGCGTCGCCGTCGCCGAAAGCCTGGGCGCCAAAGTCTTCACCCACACCGATTGGCAAGGGTTTGGCAAGCAGCGTCAGCTGGCGCAAAGCTACGCCAGCCATGACTACGTTTTGATGATCGACGCCGACGAACGCGTTACACCCGAGCTGCGGCAATCTATCGAACAGGTGTTGAACGCGCCGGAGGACGGCGCCGTCTACAGCTGCGCGCGGCGCAACCTGTTCCTCGGCCGCTTCATGCGCCACAGCGGCTGGTATCCCGACCGCGTCAACCGCCTGTACGCCAACCAACGCTATCGCTATAACGACGATCTGGTGCACGAATCGCTGAACATCGGCGGCGCCAAAGTGATCCCCCTCAGCGGCGATATGCTGCACCTGACCTGCCGCGATTTCTTCGCCTTCCAGCGCAAACAGCTGCGCTATGCCGAAGAGTGGGCCACCCAGCGCCACCGGGCCGGCAAGCGCTGCGGCTACCTGTCCATCCTGACCCACACGCTCGGCGCCTTCGTCAAAACCTGGCTGCTGCGCGCCGGCTTCCTGGACGGTAAACAGGGGTTGCTGTTAGCGGTGGTCAACGCGCAATATACCTTCAATAAATATGCCGCATTATGGGCATTGGGCCGCAACTACTCAGAGAAGTGAATCATGACCAGCAAAGCCATCTATCCCGGGACGTTCGATCCCATGACCAACGGCCACCTGGATTTAGTGACGCGCGCATCACTGATGTTCGATCACGTCATTCTGGCCATCGCCGCCAGCCCGAGCAAAAAACCGCTGTTCAGCCTGGATGAGCGCGTGGCGTTGGCGACGCAGGTCACCTCGCATCTGGACAATGTGGAAGTGCTGGGCTTCAGTGAGCTGATGGCGCACTTCGCCGCCCACCAGAACGCCAATATCCTGGTGCGCGGGCTGCGTGCGGTGTCTGACTTTGAATACGAACTGCAGCTGGCGAACATGAACCGTCACTTGATGCCAACGCTGGAAAGCGTATTTCTGATGCCTTCCGAAGAGTGGTCGTTCATCTCCTCCTCACTGGTGAAGGAGGTCGCCCGCCACGGCGGCGATATCGCGCCTTTCCTGCCCGATGTGGTCACCCAGGCGCTGATGGCGAAGCTCGCCGCCGAGTGATGCTCAGCGCTGGCAGCGGCGGCAAAAGAAGGTGCTGCGCTGCCCGTGCTTGGCGGATTCAATCGGCGTGCCGCATGCGCGGCACGGTTCTCCCGCCCGCCCGTAAACCTGCAGCTCCTGCGCGAAATACCCCGGTTTGCCGTCCGACTGCAAAAAGTCGCGCAATGTCGTGCCGCCCTGCTCGATAGAGCGCTGCAACACCGCCTTGATGGTCTTCGTCAGCAGTTCCGCTTCGGCTTTGCTCAACGATCCCGCCGGACGATCGGGCAGGATCCCGGCGCTGAACAGCGATTCGCTGGCGTAAATGTTACCAACGCCGACCACCAACTTGTTATCCATCAGCCACGGTTTGATCAGCGTGCGCTTATTGCGTGATTTTTCATACAGGTAGTCGCCGTTGAACGCTTCGCTCAGCGGTTCCGGCCCCAGATGCGCCAACACGCTGCTGGTCGCCAGGTCTTCGCACCACAGCCAGGCGCCGAAACGGCGCGGATCGGTATAGCGCAGGATCATGCCGTTGCTGATCACCAGATCGACGTGGTCGTGTTTGCCGGCTTCGTCTTCGTTTTCCTCGCACAGCATGCGCAGGCTGCCCGACATGCCCAGGTGCACGATAATCCAACCGTTCTCCAGCTCGATCAGCAGGTATTTGGCCCGGCGCTGCACGCTGAGCACCGGCCGATCGCTCAGCGTCAGGATCTGCTCGGAAACCGGCCAGCGCAGGCGCGCATTGCGCACCACCGCATACTGAATGCTGTGGCCGACAAGATAAGGCTCTATACCGCGTCTGCTCGTCTCAACTTCCGGTAATTCAGGCATCTGGCTTCCCCTCCGACGTTTTCTACCCTTTATAAAACAAAAAACCCGGCCAAGGCCGGGTTTTTCATTAATCCACTAAAATTATTTAATTTTAGCTTCTTTGTATACTACGTGCTGACGGACAACTGGATCGAATTTCTTCAGTTCCAATTTTTCCGGCTTAGTACGCTTGTTCTTCGTGGTGGTATAGAAGTGACCAGTACCAGCAGAAGAAACCAGCTTGATCTTCTCGCGAACACCTTTAGCCATGATTCAGTTCCTTAATACTTCTCACCACGGGCACGCAGATCGGCCAGAACCGTCTCAATACCCTTCTTATCGATAACACGCATACCTTTAGCAGATACACGCAGAGTTACAAAGCGCTTCTCAGCCTCAACCCAAAAACGGTGTGAGTGCAGGTTAGGCAGAAAACGGCGTTTGGTCGCGTTCATTGCGTGGGAACGGTTGTTACCGCTCACCGGGCGCTTGCCAGTAACTTGGCAGACTCGGGACATGTCTATTCTCCAAAAATCAAATCAGCTCGAGCTTCGTATAGGGTATGGCCGCCTCGTCAGGCTTTTAGAGCCCATCTCAGCAAACTTCATACTGAGGAGACTCTCGTCATCAGGTAGAAACCACACATCAGGTCAGAAACCTGCTGAGATAGGCTCTTGCGCCAAACCCAAGATTCTCAAAGGTGGCGTAGTATACGCTCTGAAGCGTAAGTGCTCAAGTCCCGAACAGCTAAAGATCCCACAAGGATCGCGAAAAAATCGCTTAAAGCCATCCGCGCTCGGCAAAAGAGACGCATTCACCCCGACCGATCACCAAATGATCAAGCACTCGGATCTCCAATAACTGACAGGCTTTCACCACCTGTTCCGTTATTAAACGGTCGGCATGACTGGGTTCAGCCTTACCCGAAGGGTGATTATGCGCGAGAATCAGCGCGGCGGCATTAGCCTTCAACGCTTCGCGCACAATTTCTCTCGGGTAGACGACGACGCTGCTGATGGTACCAGCAAACATCTCCTGATGGCGAATAACCCGATGCTGATTGTCTAAAAACAATACCAAAAAGACCTCTCGCTCGCGATGCGCCAGCAGGCTTTGCAGATAATGCTGGGTAACGCGCGGGTTGAGCATGGCATTTTCCTGCGACAAGTGGCTGGAAAAGAAGCGCAGCGCCAGCTCGGCAATCGCCTGCAGTTGGGTATAGCTGGCGTCGCCCAGGCCTTTTTGGCTGCAAAAAGCCTGATGATCGGCCGACATCAGGTGATAAAGCGAGCCGAATCGGCGCAGCAGTTGCTCCGCCAGCTGCATCACGTGCACGCCGGGCAATCCGGTGCGCAAGAAAATGGCCAACAGCTCTGCGTCGGACAACGACGCCGCCCCTTGCATCAACAGCTTTTCACGCGGCGCCAACGCGCCCGGCCAGCACGCCACAATCGGGTTGCTCATCGTGTTCCTCCCTGAAAGGGCTACAGCATGCCATGCGCCACCCGACGCGTTCGACAGGTGTTTGATAACATTGCGAAGTGTTTCGCAAAGCACAATGTAACGCCCTGCAGCCATTGCGGAATCGCTCACCTGAACGGCGGATATGCTAAAATGGCGCATCTTTCGGCTTTCAATCGGACAATGATGATGACGGGACTTTCCGGCAAACATATTGTGCTTGGCATCAGCGGCGGCATCGCCGCCTACAAATGCCCAGAGCTGGTGCGCCGCCTGCGCGACAGAGGCGCAGAAGTGCGCGTGGTGATGACCCACGCCGCCAAGGCATTCATTACGCCGCTGACGCTGCAGGCCGTTTCCGGCCATCCGGTGTCCGACGATCTGTTGGATCCCGCCGCCGAAGCCGCCATGGGCCACATCGAGCTCGGCAAATGGGCGGATCTGGTGATTCTGGCGCCGGCGACCGCCGATCTGCTGGCGCGCGTCGCCGCCGGCATGGCCAACGATCTGCTGACCACCGTCTGCCTGGCGACCGACGCCCCTATCGCCGCCGCGCCCGCCATGAACCAGCAGATGTATCGCGCCGCCGCCACGCAGGCCAACCTGCAAACGCTGCAGGCGCGCGGCATGCTGCTCTGGGGGCCGGACAGCGGCAGCCAGGCCTGCGGCGACGTCGGCCCGGGCCGCATGCTGGATCCGCTGGACATCGTCGAGCTGGCGAACGGCCATTTCTCTGTCACGCAGGATCTGCAACATTTACAGGTTATGATCACCGCCGGCCCGACGCGTGAAGCGCTGGATCCGGTACGTTTCATCAGCAATCACAGCTCCGGCAAAATGGGCTTCGCCATTGCCCGCGCCGCCGCCGCTCGCGGCGCGCAGGTGACGCTGATCGCCGGGCCGGTCAATTTGCCGACGCCGCCATCAGTCACCCGAGTCGACGTTACCAGCGCACTGGAGATGGAGCAGGCGGTGCAGCAACGCGCCGCGCAGCAGCAGATTTTCATCTCCTGCGCCGCCGTGGCCGACTATCGCCCCGAGCGGATCGCCGATGAAAAAATAAAAAAACAGGGTGATGAAATCGTCCTCAAGATGGTAAAAAACCCCGATATCGTCGCCGGCGTGGCGGCGATGACCAAAAATCGACCCTTTGTCGTGGGGTTTGCCGCCGAAACCCAGAATGTGGAAGAATACGCGCGGCAAAAACTGGCGCGTAAGAAACTGGATTTAATTTGCGCTAACGATGTTTCGCTTGCAGAGCACGGGTTCAACAGCGACACCAATGCCCTGCACCTTTTTTGGCAGGATGGAGAAAAGCGCCTGGCGCTGAGCGACAAGGCACTCCTTGGCCAACGTTTAATAGACGAGATAGTCAGCCGTTATGATGAAAAAAATCGACGTTAAGATCCTCGACCCACGCATCGGTCAGGATTTCCCGCTACCGACCTACGCTACGCCGGGCTCTGCCGGTCTCGACCTGCGCGCCTGTCTGGATAGCGCGGTAGAGCTGGCGCCGGGTGAAACCACGCTGCTGCCTACCGGCCTCGCGATCCACATCGCCGACGCCAGCCTGGCGGCGGTGATCCTGCCGCGCTCAGGCCTGGGCCATAAGCACGGCGTCGTGCTGGGCAATCTAGTCGGCCTGATCGACTCCGATTACCAGGGCCAGCTGATGGTGTCCGTGTGGAACCGCGGCCAGAAGCACTTCACCATCGAGCCGGGCGAACGTATCGCGCAGATGGTCTTCGTGCCGGTGGTGCAGGCCGAATTCAACCTGGTGGAAGAGTTCGACAGCAGCGAACGCGGCGAAGGCGGCTTCGGCCACTCGGGGCGCCACTAAGCGCCACCCAATGCACGATGGCCGGCAGGGAAACGTCGCCTGAACCTTGCCTTTCCGGGGAGAAGGATGTCTCTGCGGCAAGGTTTTACCGCGACAATTGCAGCGCACACCAGGCAGCGCGGAAAAAGGCCGTTAAGGCCGCTGACCCCAGCATCGTAAAAAAGCTATCACATAAGCCGCACAGAGCCTGCTCTGCAGCGGCCGGTGCGCGGGTTTCCGTCAGTTAAGTTTTAGCAAGGGTCTAATCAGACATGGCAGAAAAAGAAAAGACGAAAAGGAATCGGCGCGAGGAAATATTGCAGGCGTTAGCCCAGATGCTGGAATCCAGCGACGGCAGCCAACGCATCACCACCGCCAAGCTCGCCGCGAACGTGGGTGTTTCTGAAGCTGCGCTGTACCGGCATTTCCCCAGCAAGACACGGATGTTCGACAGTCTGATCGAGTTTATCGAAGACAGCCTGATCACCCGCATCAACCTGATCTTGCAGGACGAGAAAGAGACGTTTAATCGTCTGCGCCTGATTTTGCTGCTGATTCTGGGCTTTGCGGAGCGCAACCCAGGGCTGACGCGCATCATGACCGGCCACGCGCTGATGTTTGAACAGGATCGCCTGCAGGGCCGCATCAACCAGCTGTTCGAGCGCATCGAGGCGCAGCTGCGTCAGGTGCTGAAAGAGCGCAAATTGCGCGAAGGCAAAGGCTTTATCGTCGATGAAACGCTGCTGGCCAGCCAACTGCTGGCCTTCTGCGAAGGCATGTTGTCGCGCTATGTGCGTTCGGAATTCCGCTATCGCCCCACGCAGGAATTCGACGCCCGCTGGCCGCTATTAGCGGCACAGCTGCAATAACGAAAACGCCGGGCATGCCCGGCGTTGTTATTTACACTCCATACTGCTCGCGGTAAGCGCGCACCGCCGCCAGGTGGTCCGCCATCTCCGGTTTCTCTTCCAGGTAGGCAATCAGGTCTTTCAGCGTCACGATCGAAATCACCTTGCAGTGATAGTCGCGTTCCACTTCCTGAATGGCGGAGATATCCGCGCGGCCGCGTTCCTGACGGTCGAGGGAGATCAGCACACCCGCCAGCGAAGCGCCGCTGGCGCCGATGATTTCCATCGACTCGCGGATCGCGGTGCCGGCGGTGATCACATCGTCCACCAGCATCACGCGCCCCTGCAGCGGGCTGCCCACCAGCGAACCGCCTTCGCCATGGGTTTTGGCTTCCTTGCGGTTAAAGCAGTAAGGCACGTCGCGCTCATGGTGTTCCGCCAGCGCCACCGCCGTGGTGGTGGCGATAGGAATGCCTTTATAGGCCGGGCCAAACAGCAGGTCGAAATCGATGCCGGAATCCATCAGGGCTTCGGCGTAGAAGCGCCCCAACAGCGCAAGATCGTGCCCGGTATTAAACAGGCCGGCGTTGAAGAAATACGGGCTGGTGCGGCCGGATTTCAGGGTGAACTCGCCGAACTTCAATACCTGCTTGTTAAGCGCGAACTCGATAAACTGGCGCTGATAGGCTTTCATTACTGCTTCTCCTCGTCTGAATCTGCTTGGGTCTTGTCATTACTACCGCCCGATCGCCGGGCATAAAAAAGGCGACTTCTCAGTCGCCTTGAAAAATCAGTCCACCAGCGCCGCTTTCTGCGCCTGGAAGATGGTTTCGATGCCCCCTCGGGCCAGCGCCAATAGCGCCAACAGCTCATCGTGGCTGAACGGCTCGCCTTCGGCGGTGCCCTGCACTTCAATCATGCGGCCGTCTTCCATCATCACCACGTTCATGTCGGTTTCCGCCGCGGAATCTTCCACATACTCCAGATCGCACAGCGCTTCGCCATTGACGATGCCGACGGAAACCGCCGCCACCATCCCCTTCATCGGGTTGGCTTTCAGCTTGCCGTTAGCCACCAGGGTGTTCAGCGCATCGGCCAGCGCCACGCAGGCGCCGGAGATGGAGGCAGTGCGGGTACCGCCGTCGGCCTGCAGTACGTCGCAGTCGAGGGTGATGGTGAATTCACCGAGCTTTTTCAGATCCACCGCGGCACGCAGCGAGCGGGCGATCAGACGCTGGATCTCCAGCGTGCGGCCGCCCTGCTTGCCTTTGGCGGCTTCACGGGCGTTGCGGCTGTGGGTGGAGCGCGGCAGCATACCGTACTCGGCGGTGATCCAACCTTGCCCCTGGCCTTTCAGGAAGCGCGGAACGCCCTCTTCTACCGTGGCGGTGCACAAGACTTTGGTATCGCCAAACTCAACCAGCACTGAACCTTCAGCGTGTTTGGTATAGTGACGAGTCAGTGTCAGGGGGCGAACTTGCTGTGGTGCTCTGCCTGCAGGACGCATGGGCTCTCTCCGGCTTCAAATCAACTATTGGCTGCGCATTATACGGGCTTCGTGACGTAATGCCTATCCTGCCCGCAGCCGCGACGCTATAATCGCCCCATCTTTTCCTATTACGGGTACGCATCAATGATCCGCAGCATGACCGCCTACGCCCGGCGTGAAATCAAGGGTGAATGGGGCAGCGCAGCCTGGGAGCTGCGTTCCGTTAACCAGCGCTACTTAGAAACCTACATCCGCCTGCCGGAACAATTCCGCAGCCTGGAGCCGGTGATCCGTGAACGTATCCGTGGCCGCCTGACCCGCGGCAAAGTCGAATGCAACCTGCGTTTCGAACTGGATCCAAGCGCGCAAAGCTCGCTGATCCTGAACGAAAAACTGGCCAAACAGCTGGTCGAAGCCGCCAACTGGGTGAAAATGCAGAGCGACGAAGGGGAAATCAACCCGATCGACGTGCTGCGCTGGCCGGGCGTAATGTCCGCGCAGGAGCAGGATCTGGACGCCATCAGCGCCGAGCTGATGCAGGCGCTGGACGGCGCGCTGGATGACTTTATCGTCGCACGCGAAAGCGAAGGCGCCGCGCTGAAAACGCTGATCGAACAGCGCCTCGACGGCGTCAGCGCCGAAGTGGTCAAAGTGCGCGCCCAGATGCCGAACATCCTGCAATGGCAGCGCGAGCGCCTGGTCAGCAAGCTGGAAGAGGCGCAGGTGCAGCTGGAAAACACCCGCCTGGAGCAGGAGCTGGTGCTGATGGCGCAGCGCATCGACGTCGCCGAAGAGCTGGACCGCCTGGAAGCGCACGTGAAAGAGACGCACAACATCCTGAAGAAGAAAGAAGCCGTCGGCCGCCGCCTCGACTTTATGATGCAGGAGTTCAACCGCGAATCGAACACCCTGGCCTCCAAGTCGATCAATGCCGACGTCACCGCCTCCGCCATCGAGCTGAAGGTGTTGATCGAACAGATGCGCGAGCAGATCCAGAACATTGAGTGATCCCGCTCCGCACGCCATCAAGCCCGCGCCACGCGGGCTTTTTTATGGTTGCAGATCAGCGATAGGCGGCCGCCTGCTCCTCACCGATCAACCCCATTTTCTGCAGCTGCACCGCAATGCTCCAGGTTGAGCGCTCGAACTCATCGCTCAGCGCCTCCAGCGTCGCCCCGGCCGCATGGCTCTCGCGCAGCCGCAGTTTTTCTTCTTCCGGCCAGGGGAAGTAAGCATTGGCCGGCCGGCCCTCGGCCAGATTCTTCTGCTGCTTTTCTTCCGGCGTCAGCCTGGCTTTTTTCTGCAGTTCGGATTCACCGTCGAACTCGTTGGCCAATGCAAACAGCAGGCGGATAGCCTCCGGCGCGCAGGCCGCTGAAGCCGGTCTCAACAGCTCGCCGGTGTCGGGATTAACGCCGTTGGCCAGCGCCCTGAGCAACGTGCCGGTATTCATCGTTCGCCTCCTTGTTCGATAAAATGCGTGCCGATCGCGACCGGCGCCTTGTCCAAACATGTTTCTCTTCCTCAGCCAAGAAAGCCACGCTTTGCGCCATGAAAAATCGCCCATTGCGAGCCAGATTCCAGGCGCCTGAACGTGCGGGACGGTGGTTGCATCAGGCTGCGAGCCGGCAGGCATCATGGAAGACGGCTCACTAAGGCACTTCGGGGGCTTATGAAAAACTGCCGAGCAGCGCGTGTGGATGACATTTGGCAAGATATCCCGCACGCCATAAGTATTTTGTTCTAATTATCACGCAAGGTAATGAAAGGACGGCGATGCTGTGGCTAAATGTGTTTTTTTCCTGCCCGTGAACCGTACGGACCGTTTATGCCACAAATTCTGCAATTTATTATGGCCTTGGTGGTGATCATCGCCCTGGCGCTGCTGGTCAGCAATAATCGCAAGAAAATCCGCCTGCGCTATATCATCCAGCTGTTGGTGATCGAAGGCGCGCTGGCCTACTTCTTCCTGCACTCCGCCAGCGGGCTCAGCGTGATCAAACACGTCGCCGGCTTCTTCGACACCCTGCTCGCCTACGCCGCCCAAGGATCGGAGTTCGTATTCGGCGGCATGAGTAAGGATGGCCTGGCGTTTATCTTCCTCGGCGTTTTGTGCCCTATCATCTTTATTTCCGCCCTGATCGGCATTTTGCAGCATTTCCGCATCCTGCCGCTGATCATCCGCCTGGTGGGCACCCTGCTGTCCAAGGTCAACGGCATGGGCAAACTGGAATCGTTCAACGCCGTCAGCACGCTGGTGCTGGGGCAGTCAGAGAACTTCATCGCCTACAAGGGCATCATCGGCGACATCTCGCCGCGCCGCATGTACACCATGGCCGCGACCGCCATGTCGACGGTATCGCTCTCCATCGTCGGCGCCTACATGTCGATGATCGACGCGCAGTACGTGGTGGCGGCCTTGATCCTTAATATGTTCAGCACCTTCATCATCCTGTCGATCATCAACCCGTATCAGGTTGAAGACGAGCCGGAGCTGAAGCTGAACAAGCTGCACGAAGATCAGAGCTTCTTCGAAATGTTGGGCGAGTACATTCTGGCCGGCTTCAAGATTGCGATGATCATCGCGGCGATGCTGATCGGCTTTATCGCGCTGATCTCCGCCGTCAACGCGCTGTTCTCGGCGGTGCTCGGCATCAGCTTCCAGCAGATCCTCGGCTACGTGTTCTATCCGCTGGCCTGGCTGATCGGCATCCCGGCGGAGGAGGCCCTGAAGGCGGGCAGCATCATGGCGACCAAACTGGTGGCCAACGAATTCGTGGCAATGATTGAACTGAAGAAGATCGCGGCGGAGCTGTCGCCGCGCGGGCTGGGCATTTTGTCGGTGTTCCTGGTGTCGTTCGCCAACTTCGCCTCCATCGGCATCGTCGCCGGCGCCATCAAAGGACTGAACGAGCAGCAAGGCAACGTGGTTTCCCGTTTTGGCCTGAAGCTGGTTTACGGCTCGACGCTGGTGAGCCTGTTGTCGGCAGCCATCGCCGGCCTGGTGCTGTAATCCTCACTCCCGGCCAGGCGGCCGGGAGTGCGTTTTAAAACGCCACGCACACCGGCGCATCCACCCGCATCACCGAATCCTGCGCAAACTGCTGCTTATAGCCGCTGCGCAGCGCCTCGATATTCGCCTCGCTCTCTTTGCCCGGCGCATGGATCAGCAGCAGCGCCTTGCTGTTCTCGCGCGCCAGTTTGCCGTCGTGGCCCAGCCACTGCCCTTTGGCATCAAACACCGTCAGCCCGTCTTTAAAACGTGGTGTCACCTGGCTATCGACGAAGGTTTGCCACTCGGCGGCGGTGATCGCCGGCCCCGCCGGCCGGTTCAGGCCGAAGTAGAGCGTTGTCTGCACTAGCGGATCGCCGGTGCGGCAAGCCGGGGTGGGGGAAACAGCCTGGTGGCCTGGCGCCACGCAGCCGCTCAGCAGCAGGGCTGCCATCATGGCGCCAGCAGCCAGTCTCGGGGAGTTTTTCATCTGCAGTCTCGGTTTCTCGGTTGAAGGATTCGCTGCAAAAATCATAGTCAGCGATGGAAATTAGCGCGAAATTTCTAATGCTTTCATTAACAGCCAGATGTTAAAAAAGGCTGGTTATCGGCAATAAAAACGGAGTTTGGATTAGCTATATTAATCCGAAATGCCATCGGTGAAAAAAACTCAGTGGCGCGCGTCCTCGGCGGCGATTACCCTGCCGGCCATCATTCTGACGCAAGTACGCTGTGAATCCCTTATGTTACTGAGCATCCTTTATATCATCGGCATCACCGCCGAAGCCATGACCGGCGCGTTGGCGGCCGGCCGCCGCCAAATGGACATGTTCGGCGTGATCATCATCGCCTCGGTCACCGCGATCGGCGGCGGGTCGGTGCGCGATATGTTGCTCGGGCATTTTCCATTGGGCTGGGTCAAACACCCGGAATACATCGTCATCGTCGCAATAGCGGCGATCGTCACCACCTGGGTGGCTCCTCTGATGCGCCATCTGCGCCGCCTGTTCCTGGTGCTCGACGCCGTCGGCCTGATCGTCTTCTCGATCATCGGCGCCCAGGTGGCGCTGGATATGGGGCACAGCGCGATTATCGCCGCCATCGCCGCGGTGATCACCGGCGTCTTCGGCGGGGTGCTGCGCGACATGTTCTGCAACCGCATCCCGCTGGTGTTCCAGAAAGAGATCTACGCCGGCATCTCCTTCAGCGCCGCCTGGCTGTATATCGGCCTGCAGCACCTCAGCCTGCCGCACAATCTGGTGGTGATCCTCACGCTGGTCGCCGGCCTGAGCGCGCGTCTTATCGCCCTACGCTTCCGCCTCGGTCTGCCGGTGTTCAACTACCAACATCCGGATCACTGATCCCGGAGCGGCAGCGCGCCGCCGCTGGGCCAAAACTGCCAAAATATTGCTCTTCAGCGCGCATATTCGCCCTTTCGACGCTTTTTCCACGCAAAGCCGCGGGCAAAATGCGAGCTAACGCTGCACCTGGCGCGTTAGCCGTGTATACTGTGCGGAGAAAATACACATCCGCTGTTTTTGGCATATCAACCGTTATCAACGAACATCATCATGGCTCAAGGCACGCTTTATATTGTCTCTGCTCCCAGTGGCGCAGGTAAATCAAGTCTGATTCAGGCTTTGTTAAAGACGCAACCGCTGTACGACACGCAGGTTTCGGTTTCGCACACCACGCGCGACAGCCGCCCGGGTGAAAATCACGGCGAGCACTATTTCTTCGTCTCGAAAGACGAATTCCGCCGGATGATCGAGCAGGATGCGTTTCTTGAGCACGCCGAAGTGTTCGGCAACTATTACGGCACCTCACGCGCCGCCATCGAACAAGTGTTGGCGACCGGCGTAGACGTGTTTCTGGATATCGACTGGCAGGGCGCGCAGCAAATCCGCGCCAAAATGCCGCAGGCGCGCAGCATCTTCATTCTGCCGCCGTCGAAGGAAGAACTGGGCCGCCGCCTGCGCGGGCGCGGGCAGGATTCCGAAGAGGTGATCGCCAAACGCATGGCCCAGGCCGTGGCGGAAATGACGCATTACGCGGAGTACGATTACCTGATCGTGAACGATGATTTCGATCTGGCGCTGTCCGATCTGAAGACCATCATTCGCGCCGAACGCCTGCGTTTGGGCCGCCAGTTGCTGCGGCATGACGCTTTAATCAGCAAACTATTGGCAGACTGAAGGCAGTTTCAGTATCATGCCCAGTCTTTTCGTCACCTGTGGAGTAGCACAAATATGGCACGCGTAACTGTTCAAGACGCTGTAGAGAAAATTGGTAACCGTTTTGACCTGGTGTTGGTCGCTGCTCGTCGGGCGCGTCAGATCCAGACCGGCGGCAAAGATGCACTGGTTCCGGAAGAGAACGACAAGTACACCGTTATCGCCCTGCGCGAAATCGAAGAAGGCCTGATCACCAGCCAGATCCTCGACGTGCGTGAGCGCCAGGAACAGCAAGAGCAGGAAGCCGCAGAGATTCAAGCGGTTACCGCGATTGCTGAAGGTCGTCGTTAATTAGACAGCGAGTCCGCCTTGTACCTGTTTGAAAGCCTGAATCTGCTGATTCAACGTTACCTGCCCGAGGAGCAGATTAAGCGCCTCAAACAGGCATACCTCGTCGCGCGCGACGCGCACGAGGGCCAGACACGCTCCAGCGGTGAGCCCTACATTACTCACCCGGTCGCCGTGGCCTGCATCCTGGCGGAAATGCGTCTCGACCACGAGACGCTGATGGCGGCGTTGCTGCACGACGTCATCGAAGACACCCCGGCCACCTATCAAGATATGGAACAGCTGTTCGGCAAGAGCGTCGCCGAACTGGTTGAGGGCGTCTCCAAGCTCGACAAGCTGAAGTTCCAGGACAAGAAAGAAGCGCAGGCGGAAAACTTCCGTAAGATGATCATGGCGATGGTGCAGGATATCCGCGTCGTGCTGATCAAGCTGGCCGACCGTACGCACAACATGCGCACCCTTGGTTCGCTGCGCCCCGACAAACGCCGGCGCATCGCGCGTGAAACCCTGGAAATCTACAGCCCCCTCGCCCACCGCCTGGGTATTCATCACCTGAAAACCGAGCTGGAAGAGCTGGGCTTCGAGGCGCTGTACCCAAACCGTTATCGCGTGATCAAGGAAGTGGTGAAAGCCGCGCGCGGCAACCGCAAAGAGATGATTCAAAAAATCCTCTCCGAGATCGAAGGGCGGCTGACCGAGGCCGGCATCGCCTGCCGTGTTAGCGGGCGGGAAAAACACCTTTACTCCATCTACCTCAAGATGCACCTGAAAGAACAGCGTTTCCATTCCATCATGGATATCTACGCGTTCCGGGTGATCGTCAAAGAGGTCGATACCTGCTACCGCGTGCTCGGCCAGGTGCACAGCCTGTATAAACCGCGTCCGGGGCGGGTGAAAGATTACATCGCCATTCCCAAGGCCAACGGCTATCAATCGCTGCATACCTCGCTGATCGGCCCGCACGGCGTGCCGGTCGAAGTGCAGATCCGCACCGAAGACATGGATCAAATGGCTGAGATGGGGGTGGCCGCGCACTGGGCTTACAAGGAAAGAGAACAGGGCGAAACCGGCACCACGGCGCAGATCCGCGCCCAACGCTGGATGCAAAGCCTGCTGGAGCTGCAGCAAAGCGCCGGCAGTTCGTTTGAATTTATCGAGAGCGTCAAATCCGATCTATTCCCGGATGAGATTTACGTTTTCACCCCGGAAGGCCGCATCGTCGAGCTGCCCGCCGGCGCCACGCCGGTCGACTTCGCCTATGCGGTGCATACCGATATCGGCCATGCCTGCGTCGGCGCGCGCGTCGATCGTCAGCCGTACCCGCTGTCGCAGTCGCTGACCAGCGGCCAGACCGTCGAGATCATCACCGCGCCGGGCGCACGGCCCAACGCCGCCTGGCTGAACTTCGTGGTCAGCTCGAAAGCGCGCGCCAAGATTCGCCAGATGTTGAAGAACCTCAAGCGCGACGACTCCGTCGGCCTCGGCCGCCGTCTGCTCAACCATGCGTTGGGCGGCAGCCGCAAGCTGGCCGAAATCCCGCAGGAAAACATTCAGCACGAGCTGGACCGCATGAAGCTGGCGACGCTGGACGATCTGCTGGCGGAAATCGGCCTCGGCAACGCCATGAGCGTAGTAGTGGCGAAGAACCTGCAGGGCGATCAGTCCAGCCTGGGCACCACCTCCGGCGTGCGCAACCTGGCCATCAAGGGCGCCGACGGCGTGTTGATCACCTTCGCCAAGTGCTGCCGTCCGATTCCGGGCGACCCGATTATCGCTCACGTCAGCCCGGGCAAAGGGCTGGTGATCCACCATGAATCCTGCCGCAATATTCGCGGCTATCAGAAAGAGCCTGAGAAGTTCATGGCGGTCGAGTGGGATAAAGAGACCGAGCAGGAGTTCATCGCCGAGATCAAGGTGGATATGTTTAACCACCAGGGCGCGCTGGCCAACCTGACGGCGGCGATCAACGCGGCCGAGTCCAATATTCAGAGCCTGAACACCGAAGAGAAAGACGGTCGGGTTTATAGCGCCTTTATCCGCTTGACCACCCGCGATCGCATCCATTTGGCAAACATTATGCGTAAAATCCGTATCATGCCGGATGTGATCAAAGTTAACCGCAACCGAAACTAGCGCTTATGAGTCCTGAACGCTATGCGCGGATTTGTGAAATGCTCGCGACCCGGCAGCCGGATTTGACGGTCTGCCTGGAGCAGGTGCACAAGCCGCATAACGTCTCCGCCATTATCCGCACCGCCGACGCCGTCGGCGTGCATCAGGTCCACGCCGTGTGGCCCACCACCCGCATGCGCACCCTGGTCTCCTCCGCCGCCGGCAGCAACAGTTGGGTCAGCGTTAAAACCCATCGCACCATCGGCGACGCGGTCGGTCACCTGAAAGCGCAGGGCATGCAAATTCTGGCTACCAACCTGTCTGCGCGCGCAGTCGATTTCCGCGAGGTGGACTACACCCGGCCCACCTGCGTGCTGCTCGGCCAGGAAAAAACCGGCATCACCGAAGAAGCGCTGGCGCTGGCCGATCAGGACATCGTCATTCCGATGATCGGCATGGTGCAATCGCTCAACGTCTCCGTAGCCTCCGCGCTGATCCTGTATGAGGCGCAGCGCCAGCGGCAGAACGCCGGCCTGTATCGCCGCGACAACAGCATGCTGGATGAAGAAGAGCAGCAGCGTCTGCTGTTCGAAGGCGGTTACCCGGTGCTGGCCAACGTGGCCAAGCGCAAAGGGCTGCCGCGCCCGCAGATCGATGAACAGGGCCAGGTGGTCGCCAGCGCCGAATGGTGGGCGGCCATGCAGGCGACGGTGCGCAAATGAAAGGCCGCCTGCTGGATGCTGTCCCACTCACCACGCTTTCCGGGGTTGGCGCCAGCCAGGCGGGCAAATTGGCCAAACTCGGCCTCGACACCATTCAGGATCTGCTGCTGCACCTGCCGCTGCGCTACGAAGACCGCACCCGCCTCTACCCGATCAACGATCTGCTGCCGGGCATCTACGCCACGGTAGAGGGGGAAGTGCTGCGCAGCGACATCAGTTTCGGCCGCCGCCGCATGCTGACCTGCCAGATCAGCGACGGCACCGGCATTCTCACCATGCGGTTCTTCAACTTCAACGCCGCGATGAAAAACAGCCTGGCCACCGGCCGCCGCGTGACCGCCTACGGCGAGATCAAACGCGGCAACCACGGCGCGGAGATCATCCATCCGGAATACCGCATTCAGGGCGAAGCCAGCGAAGTCGAGCTGCAGGAGTCGCTGACGCCGGTTTACCCCACCACCGAGGGAGTGCGGCAGGCCACGCTGCGCAAGCTGACCGATCAGGCGCTGGCGCTGCTGGATACCTGCGCCATCGCCGAACTGCTGCCGCCGGAGCTGAGCGGCGGCCTGATGAGCCTGCCGCAGGCGCTGCACACCCTGCACCGCCCGCCGCCGGACATCCAGCTGGCGGATCTGGAGCTGGGCAAACACCCGGCGCAAAAACGGCTGATCCTCGAAGAGCTGTTGGCGCATAACCTCAGCATGCTGGCGGTGCGCGCCGGCGCCCAGAGTTATCAGGCGCAGCCGCTGCTGCCGGACGATCGGCTGAAAAAACGTTTTCTCGCCCAGCTGCCGTTCTCGCCGACCGGCGCGCAAACGCGCGTGGTGGCCGACATCGAAGCCGATATGCAAAAAGACTTCCCGATGATGCGGCTGGTGCAGGGCGACGTCGGCTCCGGCAAAACGCTGGTGGCGGCGCTGGCGGCGCTGCGCGCCATCGCGCACGGCAAACAGGTGGCGCTGATGGCGCCGACCGAGCTGCTGGCCGAGCAGCACGCCAACAATTTCCGCCAGTGGTTTGAACCGCTGGGGCTGGAGGTCGGCTGGCTGGCCGGCAAACAGAAAGGCAAGGCGCGCATCGCGCAGCAGGAAGCCATCGCCAGCGGCCAGGTGTCAATGGTGGTCGGCACCCACGCCATCTTCCAGGAGCAGGTACAGTTCAACGGCCTGGCGCTGGTGATCATCGATGAGCAGCACCGCTTCGGGGTACATCAGCGGCTGGCGCTGTGGGAGAAAGGCGAAGAGCAAGGCTTCCACGCCCATCAGCTGATCATGACCGCCACGCCGATCCCGCGCACGCTGGCGATGACCGCCTATGCCGATCTCGACACCTCGGTCATCGACGAGCTGCCGCCGGGCCGCACGCCGGTGACCACCGTCGCCATTCCCGATACCCGCCGCGCCGACATCATTCAACGGGTGAAGAGCGCCTGCCTGGAAGAGGGGCGGCAGGCTTACTGGGTGTGTACGCTGATCGAGGAATCTGAGCTGCTGGAAGCGCAGGCGGCGGAAGCCACCTGGGAGGAATTGAAAGCCGCATTGCCGGAGCTGAAGGTGGCGCTGGTGCACGGCCGCATGAAAGCGCAGGAGAAGCAGGCGGTGATGCAGGCGTTTAAACAGGGCGAGCTGCAGCTGCTGGTCGCCACCACGGTGATCGAAGTCGGCGTCGACGTACCGAACGCCAGCCTGATGATCATCGAGAACCCGGAGCGGCTGGGCCTGGCGCAGCTGCACCAGCTGCGCGGCCGCGTAGGGCGCGGCGCGGTGGCCTCACACTGTGTGCTGCTGTACAAAACGCCGCTGAGCAAAACCGCGCAAACGCGCCTGCAGGTGCTGCGCGACAGCAACGACGGCTTTGTCATCGCCCAGCGCGATCTGGAGATCCGCGGCCCGGGCGAGCTGCTCGGCACCCGCCAGACCGGCAGCGCCGAATTCAAAGTGGCGGACCTGCTGCGCGACCAGGCGATGATCCCCGAAGTGCAGCGCGTCGCTCGCCACCTCCACCAGCACTACCCGGAACACGCCCAGGCGCTGATTGAACGCTGGCTGCCGGAGAAGGCACGCTACTCCAACGCATAAAAAAGGGCGCCGACGGCGCCCTCTTCTTTTTTTCTGGCTCGCGATATCACCCCACCGCCGGGAACACCGGCAGCAGCAGATACAGCTTGATGACGATGGCATTGGCGATATCGATAAAGAACGCCCCCACCATCGGCACCACCAAAAACGCCACGTGCGACGGGCCGAAACGATCGGTGATCGCCTGCATGTTGGCGATCGCCGTCGGCGTGGCGCCCATGCCAAAGCCGCAGTGGCCGGCGGCCAGCACCGCCGCGTCGTAGTTCTTGCCCATCACCCGGTAGGTGACGAATATCGCGTACAGCGCCATCACCAGCGTCTGCACCGCCAGGATCGCCAGCATCGGCAGCGCCAGCGAGGCCAGCTCCCACAGGCGCAGGCTCATCAACGCCATCGCCAGGAACAGCGACAGGCTGACGTTACCCAACACCGACACCGCCCGCTCAAACACGGTATAGAAGCCGGTGAAGGCCAGCGTGTTGCTGAGGATCACCCCGACGAACAGCACGCAAACGAAGTTCGGCAGTTCAAACACCGTGCCGCTCAGCAGGCCGGCAATCAATTGCCCCAGGCTCAGACAGATGGCGATCATGGCGATGGTTTCGATCATCACCAGCGAGGTGATGAGACGGCCGCTTTCCGGCTTCTCAAAACCGCTCGGCTGCACGCTGTCATCCGGGGTGCCTTCCGGCGTGGAGGAGTGCTTGACCAGATAGCGCGCCACCGGGCCGCCGATCAGACCGCCCAGCACCAGGCCGAAGGTGGCGCAGGCCATGGCGACTTCCGTCGCGTTTTCAAAACCGTAGCGCTCGATGAACAGCTTGCTCCAGGCCGCCCCGGTGCCGTGGCCACCCGACAGGGTGATCGATCCGGCAATCAGGCCCATCAGCGGATCCAGCCCCAGCATTTTCGCCATGCCGATGCCGATGGCGTTCTGCACGATAAGCAGCCCCAGCACCACGAACAGGAACACTACCAGCACCTTGCCGCCGGCGCGCAAACGCGCCAGGTTGGCGTTCAGGCCGATGGTGGCGAAGAAGGCCAGCATCAGCGGATCCTTCAGCGACATGTCAAAACTGACTTCCCAGTTGACGAGCTTTTTCAGGGCTAACAGCAGGAGGGCCACCAGCAAACCACCGGCGACGGGAGCGGGAATGGTATATTTTCGCAGCAGGGGAATGGTTCTGACGCACTTGCCCCCGAGGAGCAAAACCAGCGTCGCCGCGACTAACGTGCCATAAGTATCAAGATGAAACATCCAGGTACTCCATGTAAGGGAAAAGATCCAAATAAAAATAATAAGTTATAGAAAACCACTTAGTTTTTAAACTTGATGAGTGCAGGATTAGAAGTAAAAAACGCTGAGATGACAAGAAAAAATGAATGAAAATGCGACATAAACGGGAAAGTCGGCAACATAATATTTACGCGCAACCGTTTGCTTTTGCGGGGCGGGGCATTAAAATGCCTGCTTTGCCGTATCTGGAAACGCCACACCATGAGCATGTCATCCTCCGAGCTTGATGCCGCGCGCCAAGCCGCCTCAGAACCCCGCGCCAGTGAACTGATTTATCGCCTGGAAGATCGCCCGCCGCTGCCGCAAACGCTGTTTGCCGCCGGCCAGCATCTGCTGGCGATGTTCGTCGCGGTGATCACACCGGCGCTGCTGATCTGCCAGGCGCTGGGCCTGCCGGCACAGGATACCCAGCACATCATCAGCATGTCGCTGTTCGCCTCCGGTCTGGCTTCCATTCTGCAAATCAAAACCTGGGGGCCGGTGGGTTCCGGGCTGTTGTCGATTCAGGGCACCAGCTTCAATTTCGTTTCGCCGCTGATCATGGGCGGTCTGGCGCTGAAAAACGGCGGCGCCGACGTGCCGACCATGATGGCCGCGCTGTTCGGCACGCTGATGGTCGCTTCCTGCACCGAAATTTTACTGTCGCGCGTGCTGCATCTGGCGCGCCGCATTATCACCCCGCTGGTTTCCGGCATCGTGGTGATGATCATTGGCCTGTCGCTGATTCAGGTCGGTCTGACCTCGATCGGCGGCGGTTATGCCGCGATGAACGATCACAGCTTCGGCTCGCCGAAAAACCTGCTGCTGGCCGGCGCGGTGCTGGCAGTCATCATCCTGCTGAACCGCCAGCGCAACCCTTACCTGCGCGTCGCTTCGCTGGTGATCGCCATGGCGGTCGGCTATCTGTTGGCCTGGGCGATGGACATGCTGCCCGCCGGCGCATCGGCAGCCACAACGGCGGCGATCACCATTCCCACGCCGCTCTATTACGGCCTGGGCTTCGACTGGAACCTGCTGCTGCCGCTGATGCTGATCTTTATGGTCACCTCGCTGGAAACCATCGGCGACATCACCGCCACCTCTGACGTCTCCGAACAGCCGGTCAGCGGGCCGCTGTACATGAAGCGCCTGAAGGGCGGCGTGCTGGCCAACGGCCTGAACTCGATGCTGTCGGCGGTGTTCAACACCTTCCCCAACTCCTGCTTCGGCCAGAACAACGGCGTGATCCAGCTGACCGGCGTCGCCAGCCGTTACGTCGGCTTCGTGGTGGCGCTG
Source organism: Serratia sp. BNK-23 (assembly GCF_047456145.1). Lineage (NCBI taxonomy): Bacteria > Pseudomonadati > Pseudomonadota > Gammaproteobacteria > Enterobacterales > Yersiniaceae > Serratia > Serratia sp. BNK-23. Next base: position 5,036,512 of record NZ_CP179900.1, on the reverse strand, counting down.
ATGCTGATCGCGCTGGGGCTGTTCCCGGCGGTGGCCGGCTTCGTGCAGCACATTCCCGAGCCGGTACTGGGCGGCGCGACCATCGTGATGTTCGGCACCATCGCCGCCTCCGGCGTGCGCATCGTGTCGCGCGAGCGCCTGAACCGGCGCGCCATCATGATCATGGCGCTGTCGCTGGCCGTCGGCATGGGCGTCTCCCAGCAGCCGCTGATCCTCCAGTTCGCGCCGGACTGGCTGAAAACCCTGCTCTCTTCCGGCATCGCCGCAGGCGGCATTACCGCCATCGTGCTGAACCTGGTGTTCCCGCAGGAACACGAGAAAAAGTAACCCGCCCATTGACGTTCAAACGGCCGCTTGCGGCCGTTTTTTATTGTCTATCAGACCATTGCCCTTGAGATGCCCGGCCAATTACGGCATAAACAGGGTATCTTTTTTGACCGATGCGGATGTAGACGATGAAATTTATCGGAAAGCTGTTGCTGACGTTGCTGCTGCTGACCGTGCTGGCGGCGGTGGTGCTGTATCTGGTGGGGCAAACCCGCTGGGCGGCAGGCCGCCTGAGCGCCTGGATCAGCGACAACAGCGAATACCGCCTGTCGATAGGAAAAATCATCCATTCATGGCGCCAGCCGGACCAGATCGGTCTGGAAGAGGTGCAGCTGGCGCGCAATGGCCAGCCGCAGGCGCTGGCCGCCAAACGCGTCGATCTCGGCCTCAGCCTGCGCCAAATCACCGAACCGCGCTATTTCCACAGCGTCACGCTGCGTGACGGCACGCTGAACGTGCAGCCGCAGACTGCTGCGCTGCCTGTACAGGCCGACGTGCTGCAGCTGAGCAACATGGCGCTGCAATCCAACGATAACGAGTGGCAGCTCAACGCGCAGCGGGTCAATGCCGGCATCACGCCGTGGCGCCCGCTGGCCGGCCATCTGCTGGGGGACAACAATCAGTTCCAGTTCAGCGCCGGTTCGATGACGCTGAACGGCATCCCCGCTTCGAAGGTGTTGGTGCAGGGGGAGCAAAAACAGGGCCAGCTGCTATTGAACAATTTCGGCGCCGATCTGGCGCAGGGCGACCTGACCGGCGTGGCCAGCCGCGCCGCCGACGGCAGTTGGCAAGTGGATCGCCTGCGGCTGAGCGGCGTGCGCATGCAGACCCCGTTGACGCTGGCTGAATTCATGCAGCGCTTTACCACCCTGCCGCCGGTCACCCTCAAGCGTTTCGATCTGATCGACGCGCGCCTGGAAGGCAAGGCGTGGGCGTTTAACGATCTCGATCTGTCGCTGCAAAACGTCAGCGTCGAAAAAGGCGACTGGCGCAGCGAAGACGGCTCGCTCAACGTCAATGCCAGCGATGTGATCAACGGCGGTTTCCACCTGATCGACCCGATCGCCACCCTGCGCCTCTCCTCCGCCGGCATCGCCATTCAGCAGTTCACCACCCGCTGGGAAGGCGGGCTGCTGCGCACCTCCGGCAATTGGCTGCGCGCCGGCAAACGCCTGCAGCTGGATGAAGTGGCCATGGCGGCGCTGGAGTACACCCTGCCTATCGACTGGCGCGAGCTGTGGCTGAAACCGCTGCCGGACTGGCTGGCGGAGGTGTACGTCACCAAGCTGACCACCAACCGCAATCTGATCATCGACATCAACCCGGCATTCCCGTTCCAGATCACCGCGCTGGACGGTTACGGCAGCAACCTGCTGCTGGCGCACGACCACCAGTGGGGCATTTGGTCCGGTTCGCTGAACCTGAACGGCAGCGAGGCCACCTTCAACAAAATCGACGTGCGGCGCCCTTCGCTGGCGCTGAACGCCGACGCCAACCAGATCGCCGTCACCGAGCTCAGCGCCTTTATGCCCAATGGGTTGCTTGAGGCCAAAGCGACCGTCGATCAGCTGCCGGGCAAGCCGTTCCAGCTGACGCTGCACGGCCGTTCGGTACCGCTCAATACCTTGCAGCAATGGGGATGGCAGCCGGTGCCGCTGACGGGCGACGGCAACCTTGAGCTGCAGTTGAAAGGGCTGTTGAACAGCGACGGGCCGTTCAAAGCTTCATTGAAGGGGACTCTGCAAGCCACCGCCGGCGACGGCCAGACGGTGAACCAACAGCTGCCGTAATCTATCGCGCGGCCCGCCGCCAGGCAGGGCCGCCGTTTTACTCTTCCAGCGCTTCGGAACCGCCCTGATCCAGCGGCACATCCGGCTCAGCCGGCAACACCATGTAGGTGCCTTCGAACACCGCGCCCTTATCCTCATCGCCGAACAGATGCACTTCGGCGTGCACGCGCGCGCGGCGGCCTCGCGCCAGACGCGCCAAATCACCGCTTAACGAACCGAGATCCGCCACCGCCCGCGGCCTGCCGGTGATCGGTTTGCTGTAGCGAATGTGCGCGTCCGCCAGAATGATGGTGCCACCGAGATGGCGCTCGCGCAGCAGCAGCCAAATCAGCCCCCAGGCGGTCAGCGTCGCCAGCGAGAACAGGCTGCCGGCAAACAGCGTATGGTGCGGGTTCTGGTTGCCGATCTCCGGCATGGTGGTGACGAAGCGCTGGCCGGTGTACTGGCTGATGCGCACGCCCATCTTTTCGCTCAGGGGGATATGTTCATACCAGGCCTGCTGCAATTGGCCGCACCAATCGGGGCGATGCAGGATATCGTCCAGCGTCGCTACCGGTTTGATCATCAAAAAGTGGCGGATCGGGGTGGTCTGCGGCGCAGTGATCTCGCCCTGATTGACGAACCCCAGCTTGGCAAAGAAATCCACCGCATCTTCACGGGCGCTGCACACCACCCGCTTCACGCCTTCCTGCCGCGCGACGGACTCCAGCGTCATCGCCACCAACGTCCCCAGCCCTTTATCCTGCAGCGTCGGGTCTACCGCCAGAAAACGGATCGCCGCCTCGTTGTCGGCATTGATGTACAGCCGCCCGATGGCGACGATTTTACCGGCCTCGTCCACCACCATTTGGTGATGGGCCATGGCGTCATAGGCATCCTTTTCCGAACCCACCGGCTGGTGCAGCGGCTTGCGCAGCATTTCCCAGCGAAACTGGTAATACTCTTTCAGTTCTTGCTCTGTTACGGGTACTCGTAGGTGATACATAGACGCCTGTTCTCCGAATGCTTAGACCTGTAGCCAGAATGTCACCGGACCATCGTTGACCAGCGCCACCTGCATGTCGGCGGCGAACTCGCCGGTCTGGGTCTCTACGCCGCGTTCGCGGCACTGGCCAACAAAATATTGATACAACCGATCGGCTTCCTGCGGCGCGGCGCCGCGCGAGAAGCTGGGCCGCATGCCTTTCTGGGTGTCCGCCGCCAGGGTGAACTGCGAAACGACCAGCACGCTGCCCCCGGCCTGCTGGACGTTGAGGTTCATCTTGTCGTTCTCGTCGCCGAAAATGCGGTATCCCAACACGCGTTCGCACAGGCGCTGCGCTTTTTGCTCGTTATCGCCCTGCTCCACGCCCAATAACACTAACAAACCGGGGCCAATTTTGCCTACCGTCTCGCCACCCACCGTGACGCTGGCGTTTAACACCCGTTGAATCAACGCAATCATTCCTGCTGCCCTTCTGGTTTTGGTTCCTGTTGCTCCGCCTTCTGCCGGCGGTAGTCGCGATATTCGCCAATGGTCACGGTGATTTCCGCGCCAAGTAACACGATACACCAGCTCCAGTAGACCCACAGGAATAAAATCGGGATCACCGCCAGCACGCCGTAAATCAGCTGATAGGAAGGGAACATGGTGACGTACAGCGCGAATCCCTTCTTGCCCAGCTCGAACAGCAATCCGGCCACCACCGCGCCAATCAGCGCGTCTTTGGGCGGCACGCGCACCGTCGGCACGATGCAATACAGCAGCCAGAAGGAGATGCACGACAAAATCAACGGGAAGATGCGCAGCACCTGATCCACCAGGCCATTGACGCCGGTCTGCGCCAGCCAGTTGAGCGACAGCAGGTAAGAACTGATGGCCATGCTGGCGCCCACCAGCAGCGGCCCCAGCGTCAGCACCATCCAGTACACGGCGAAGGAGAAGACGATCGGCCGTTTGTTCTTGCTGCGCCAGATGGTGTTCAGCACGCTGTCCACCGAGGAAATCAGCAACAGCGCAGTGACGATCAGCCCGCAGGTGCCGACGGCGGTCATCTTGTTGGAATTGGCGACGAACTGTTCCAGGTAGTTCTGGATCACGTTGCCGGCGGCCGGCACGAAATTGGAAAAGATAAAGCTCTTCAGCTGCTCGCTGATGTCGGAAAACATCGGGAAAGCCGCGAACAGCGCGAACACCACGGTGACCAGCGGCACCAGCGACAGCAGGGAAACATAGGCGAGATGGCCCGCCAACATCGTCAGGCCATCATGATCGATACGCTGGTACAGCAGCCGTCCGAAGGTGACGCCGGGCTTAATCGCAGAGGGCAGCTTCTTGCGGCGGAAAAACGACATGGTCACTCCTTGATGTCCGTTGATACGCCTTAAGCTTAACGCGCCCTGCGCTCATTGAGCAAAATAGGCCGGCACCACGTCGCGATCGGTGACGTGCACCGTCTTGATCCCCAGCGCCTGCGCGGCGAGGACGTTCGCCGGGTGATCGTCGAAGAACACCGCGTCGGCGGCGGCGGTGTTTTCCGCGGCCAGCACATGTTGATAGATATCGGCCTCCGGCTTGCGCATGCCGAGATCTTGCGACAAATAGAGATGATCGGCGGCGGCGGCCACTTCAGGATAGTGCTGCGGCCAGTAGTTGCAGTGCAGACGGTTGGTGTTCGACAGCACCACCACCCGGTGGCCTTCGTTGCGCAGGCGCTGCATGATGTCGATCACTTCCGGGCGCAGCGCGACAAATACCGCCTGCCAGCCGGTGGCGAATTGTTCGAAGCTGAGCGCAATGCCCATTTCATCGCACAGCTTGCCGGCGAAGTCTTCATCGCTGATTTCACCACGCTCATGTTGCTGGAACACCTCACCCATGGCGAAACGATCGGACAGCACCGCCAACGGCGTGCCGCTCAAATTGCTCCACACGCCCAGCACACGCTTGAAATCGATATCGACGATCACATTACCTAAATCAAAGATATACAGCATAGTCCTCTCCTGATGGGCCGGTGAGATTTCACTGTAGCGGGAAAAGGAACAGCTGAACAGGGAGCGAACGGAAAAGCGCATAGCGCGCCGCACAAACGGGGAACAACAGAGGAAAAAACTCAGGGCGCGAGAACCGCGCCCTAAGCATGAGACACTCAATCAGCGATTAAGCGTCTTTAGGACCGCGGCTGGCACGCTTACGATCGTTTTCCGTCAGGTGACGCTTACGGATACGGATCGAGGTTGGCGTCACTTCTACCAGTTCGTCGTCATCGATGAACTCCAGAGCTTGCTCCAGGGTCATTTTGATGGCCGGAACCAGGGTAGTCGCTTCGTCAGTACCGGAAGCACGCATGTTGGTCAGCTTCTTACCGGTCAGGCAGTTTACGGTCAGGTCGTTGGAACGTGAGTGAATACCGATGATCTGGCCTTCATACACTTCCGCACCGTGGCCCAGGAACAGCTTGCCGCGATCCTGCAGGCCGAACAGCGCGAACGCGACCGCTTTGCCCTGGCCGTTGGAGATCAGCACGCCGTTCTGACGCTGGCCCACTTCGCCCGGACGCACGTCGTCGTAGTGGCTGAAGGTGGAGTACAGCAGACCGGTACCTGAAGTCATGGTCATGAATTCGTTACGGAAGCCGATCAGACCGCGGCTTGGGATCACGTAGTCGAGACGCACGCGGCCCTTACCGTCCGGATCCATGTTTTTCAGGTCGGCTTTACGCTCACCCATCGCCTGCATCACGGAACCCTGATGCTGCTCTTCGATATCCAGCGTTACGTTCTCGAATGGCTCCTGCTTGCGGCCATCGATTTCGCGGAAGATAACTTTCGGACGGGAAACCGCCAGCTCGAAACCTTCACGGCGCATGTTTTCGATCAGCACCGACAGGTGCAGCTCGCCACGACCGGATACGCGGAAGGCATCCGCATCGTCGGTTTCTTCAACGCGCAGCGCCACGTTGTGCACCAGCTCTTTGTTCAGACGGTCAAGGATCTGACGCGACGTCACGTACTTACCTTCTTTACCGCAGAACGGCGAGGTGTTGACGTTGAAGAACATGGTTACGGTCGGTTCGTCGACGGACAGCGCCGGCAGCGCTTCTACGGCGTTGGTGTCGCAGATGGTGTCGGAGATGTTCAGCTCGCCCAGGCCGGTGATGGCGATGATGTCGCCCGCTTCCGCCAGGGTGCTGTCGATACGCTCCAGACCCAGGTGACCCAACACTTTACCCACTTTACCGTTGCGAGTTTTGCCTTCGCTGTCGATGATGGTGACCTGCTGGTTCGGCTTCACTTTACCGCGCTTGATGCGGCCGATGCCGATAACGCCCAGGTAGTTGTTGTAGTCCAACTGGGAGATCTGCATCTGGAATGGCGCTTCCAGCTCAACCTGCGGCGCAGACACGTGGTCGACGATCGCCTGATACAGCGGGGTCATGTCTTCCGCCATGTCGGTGTGGTCGACACCGGCGATGCCGTTCAGCGCAGAAGCGTAGATGATCGGGAAGTCGAGCTGCTCGTCGGTCGCGTCGAGGTTCACGAACAGGTCGAACACCTGATCCACAACCCAGTCAGGGCGCGCGCCAGGACGGTCAACCTTGTTGATGACCACGATCGGCTTCAGACCGTTGGCGAAGGCCTTCTTGGTCACGAAGCGGGTTTGCGGCATAGGGCCATCCATTGCATCCACAACCAGCAGCACCGAGTCAACCATCGACATCACGCGCTCTACCTCGCCGCCGAAGTCGGCGTGTCCCGGGGTATCCACGATGTTGATACGGTAACCGTTCCAATTAATGGCGGTGTTTTTTGCGAGGATGGTAATCCCACGCTCTTTCTCCAAATCGTTGGAGTCCATTACGCGTTCGGTGGCTTCCGCACGCTCTCCGAAAGTACCGGATTGTTGCAGCAGCTTATCAACCAGGGTGGTTTTACCATGGTCAACGTGGGCAATAATGGCGATGTTACGCAAATTTTCGATCACAGCTTTGCCTCGGGCATTAGAAATAGCGCGCTATTGTACACGTATTAAGCGAGGGACTAAACAAGATCACAACCATCTCTTATAAACAACCGCGTACCGGTCAGTTTGTGATCCCTTTCACGGTGCAAAAAGCCGCAATCGTTGCACTTTTGCACCATTTCAGTGCCCACGCCCACCCCAATTGCACCATTTCGGTGCAATTTATCACTGATGGTGCATACTGTGGTTGGGTAAAACCCGCGCAGAAAGGCGATGAAAGCCTTTTTTAAAAGTTGGCACGCTTTTCGCTTTAGTCTTTTCAAGGCGAAAAAAGCCAGTTCCACAGATTCGTTCCACGACGACGACAATGATAAACCGGGAGAGTTAAGTATGTCCGCTGAACACGTTTTGACGATGCTGAATGAGCATGAAGTGAAATTCGTAGACCTGCGTTTCACTGACACCAAGGGTAAGGAACAGCACGTGACTATCCCGGCTCACCAGGTAAACGCCGACTTCTTCGAAGAAGGTAAAATGTTTGACGGCTCCTCTATCGGTGGTTGGAAGGGCATCAACGAATCTGACATGGTGCTGATGCCGGACGCCAGCACGGCGGTTCTGGATCCGTTCTTCGAAGAACCTACGCTGATCATTCGCTGTGACATTCTCGAGCCGGGCACCATGCAAGGCTACGATCGCGACCCGCGCTCCATCTCCAAACGCGCCGAAGACTTCCTGCGCTCCTCCGGCATCGCGGACACCGTGCTGTTCGGGCCAGAGCCTGAGTTCTTCCTGTTCGACGACATCCGCTTCGGCAGCAGCATCCGCGGTTCCCACGTGGCCATCGACGACATCGAAGGCGCCTGGAACTCCGGCACAAAATACGACGGCGGCAACAAAGGCCACCGTCCGGCGGTGAAAGGCGGTTACTTCCCGGTTCCACCGGTCGACTCTTCGCAGGATCTGCGTTCCACCATGTGTCTGACCATGGAAGAGATGGGCCTGGTGGTTGAAGCGCACCACCACGAAGTGGCGACCGCCGGTCAGAACGAAGTGGCAACCCGCTTCAACACCATGACCAAGAAAGCCGACGAAATTCAGATCTACAAATACGTGGTGCACAACGTGGCGCACGCCTTCGGTAAAACCGCGACCTTCATGCCGAAGCCCATGTTCGGCGACAACGGTTCCGGCATGCACTGCCACATGTCGCTGTCCAAGAACGGCACCAACCTGTTCGCCGGCGACAAATACGGCGGCCTGTCTGAAACCGCACTGTTCTACATCGGCGGCATCATCAAGCACGCCAAGGCGATCAACGCGCTGGCCAACCCGACCACCAACTCGTACAAACGTCTGGTGCCAGGCTACGAAGCGCCGGTGATGCTGGCTTACTCCGCCCGTAACCGCTCCGCGTCCATCCGTATCCCGGTGGTCGCCAGCCCGAAAGCGCGCCGCATCGAAGCCCGCTTCCCGGATCCGGCGGCTAACCCATACCTGTGCTTCGCCGCGCTGCTGATGGCCGGCCTGGACGGCATCATCAACAAGATCCACCCTGGCGATGCCATGGACAAGAACCTGTACGACCTGCCGCCGGAAGAAGAAGCCGAGATCCCAAAAGTGGCCGGCTCGCTGGACGAGGCGATGGCCGCACTGAACGAAGACCGCGAGTTCCTGACCCGCGGCGGCGTGTTCACCGACGATGCGATCGATGCCTACATCGAACTGCGCAAAGAAGAGATGGACCGCGTTCGCATGACGCCACACCCGGTCGAGTTCGAACTGTACTACAGCGTCTAAGCCCTACCCGCGCCGTCTGCAAAGGCGGACGGCGCCCACAATTTTTGTTATCGCTTTTTTGTTGCCGTGGAAACTTTCAGCCCATCTTCGGATGGGTTTTTTTCTCCACCGTATTTTCTGCAAAACTATTCCATACCGCGTCGATCCCGGATGGAGTAGGATAGATGCACTAAAAAGGTGCAGGAGTCTGCTGTATGGCAACTGGCAAGCTGCCCGATGCTGGGCAGATCCTCAATTCACTCATCAACAGCATCCTGCTGTTGGATGACTCTCTGGCGGTTCACTACGCCAACCCGGCGGCACAGCAGCTGCTGGCGCAAAGCTCCCGCAAGCTGTTCGGCACGCCGCTGCCCGATTTGCTCGGTTATTTTTCGCTGAACGTCTCTTTGATGCGCGAAAGCCTGCGCGCCGGGCAGGGCTTCACCGACAACGAAGTGACTCTGGTGGTCGACGGCCGCGCGCATATCCTTTCCCTGACCGCTCAGGCGCTGCCGGAAGGCTATATCCTGGTCGAACTGGCGCCGATGGACAATCAGCGCCGCCTGAGCCAGGAACAGCTGCAGCATGCCCAACAGGTGGCGGCCCGCGATCTGGTGCGCGGTTTGGCGCACGAGATTAAAAACCCGCTGGGCGGCCTGCGCGGCGCGGCGCAGCTGCTGGCCAAGGCGCTGCCCGATCCGGCGCTGACCGAATACACCAAGGTGATCATTGAGCAGGCCGATCGGCTGCGCAATCTGGTGGATCGCCTGCTCGGACCGCAGCGGCCCGGCCAGCACATCACCCAAAGCATCCATCAGGTCGCGGAGCGCGTCTGCCAGCTGGTGTCGCTGGAAATGCCGGATAACGTCACGCTGGTGCGCGACTACGATCCCAGCCTGCCGGAAATGGCCCACGACCCGGATCAGATAGAGCAGGTGCTGCTGAACATCACCCGCAATGCGCTGCAGGCGCTGGGTGAGGCGGGCGGCACCATCACGCTGCGCACCCGCACCGCGTTTCAGATTACGTTGCACGGCACCCGCTATCGCCTGGCGGCGCGCATCGATGTCGAAGACGACGGCCCCGGCGTGCCGGCGCAGCTGCAGGACACGCTGTTCTACCCGATGGTCAGCGGCCGTGAAGGCGGTACCGGCCTGGGATTATCCATCGCCCGCAATCTGATCGATCAGCATTGCGGAAAAATTGAGTTCAACAGTTGGCCAGGTCATACCGAATTCTCGGTCTACCTGCCCATTCGTCAGTGAGGTTTGCAATGCAACGAGGGATAGTCTGGATCGTCGATGACGATAGCTCCATCCGCTGGGTGCTTGAGCGCGCGCTCACCGGCGCGGGCCTGAGCTGCGCCACCTTCGAAGGCGGCAATGACGTGCTGGAAGCCTTGGCCACGCAAACCCCCGACGTGCTGCTGTCCGATATCCGCATGCCGGGCATCGATGGTCTGGCGCTGCTCAAGCAGATCAAACAGCGCCACCCGATGCTGCCGGTGATCATCATGACCGCGCATTCGGATTTGGACGCGGCCGTCAGCGCCTATCAGCAAGGGGCCTTCGACTACCTGCCGAAACCGTTCGACATCGACGAAGCGGTGGCGCTGGTCGAGCGCGCCATCAGCCATTATCAGGAACAGCAGCAGCCGGTGCGCAGCCAGCCGGCCAGCGATCCGGCGGCGGACATCATCGGCGAAGCGCCGGCGATGCAGGACGTGTTTCGCATCATCGGCCGGCTCTCGCGTTCGTCGATCAGCGTGCTGATCAACGGCGAATCCGGCACCGGTAAAGAGCTGGTGGCACATGCGCTGCACCGCCACAGCCCGCGCGCCAAATCACCGTTCATCGCCCTGAATATGGCCGCTATTCCCAAGGATCTGATCGAGTCCGAGCTGTTCGGCCACGAGAAAGGCGCCTTCACCGGCGCTAACCAAATCCGTCAGGGGCGCTTTGAACAGGCCGACGGCGGCACGCTGTTCCTCGACGAGATCGGCGATATGCCGCTCGACGTGCAAACGCGCCTGCTGCGGGTGCTGGCGGACGGCCAGTTCTACCGGGTCGGCGGCTATGCGCCGGTGAAGGTCGACGTACGCATCATCGCCGCCACGCACCAGAACCTGGAGCTGCGGGTACAAGAAGGCAAGTTCCGCGAGGATCTGTTCCACCGCCTGAACGTGATCCGCGTACACCTGCCGCCGCTGCGCGAACGCCGTGAAGACATCCCGCGGCTGGCGCGCCACTTCCTGCAGATCGCCGCCAAGGAGCTGGGCGTCGAGGCCAAGAACCTGCATCCGGAAACCGAAACCGCGCTGACCCGCCTGCCCTGGCCGGGCAACGTGCGCCAGCTGGAGAACACCTGCCGCTGGCTGACGGTGATGGCCGCCGGGCAAGAGGTGCTGATTCAGGATCTGCCGGGCGAACTGTTCGAAACCGCCGCGCCGGAAAGCCCCAGCCACAGTCTGCCGGACAGCTGGGCCACGCTGCTGGCGCAGTGGGCCGATCGCGCGCTGCGTTCCGGTCATCAAAATCTGCTGTCGGAAGCGCAGCCGGAAATGGAGCGCACGCTGCTCACCACCGCCCTGCGCCACACCCAAGGGCACAAACAGGAAGCCGCGCGCCTGCTGGGCTGGGGGCGCAATACCCTCACCCGCAAGCTTAAAGAGCTGGGCATGGAATAGGAACGGGGTGGATGATGAAAAACGCAGTCCGGCGCACAAAAAAACGCCAACCACAGACTTTACAGCCGGCGAGGGCGCAGTATGATCGTGTCGCACACTCTGGAGGTTGACGATGCTGGACTCATTCATCGTATTCATTTCTCAGGGCGCGGAGCTGGGCTCCGCCGCCAGCCACACCCCGCAGGCGGCGGTTGCCGCGGTGTTGTGCGCCGCGCTGATTAACTTCTTCAGTTAAAAAAACAGCCGCATCAGCGGCTGTTTTTTCATCCTCAGATCACCCGAGAGAACTGCTGGCTGCGCGCCTGTTGCCGCAGATAGCGGTCGAAGCACATGCAAATATTGCGGATCAGCAAGCGCCCGCGCGGCGTGACGCGAATGCCCTGCTCGTCGCGCTCCACCAGCCCATCGCGTTCAAACTGCGCCAGCAGCTGCAGGTCTTCGGCGAAGTAAGCGGTGAAATCGATGCCGTATTGCCGTTCGAGCGGCTGATACGCCAACCGGAAGTTGCAGATCAGGGTTTTGATCAGATCGCGCCGCAGACAATCGTCGTCCGTCAGCGCCAGCCCGCGCCACAGGGCGTTGCCCTGCGCCGGTACGCTCTCATAGTAATGCTTCAGCTCTTTCTGGTTCTGCGCATAGCTGTCGCCGAGCATGCTGATGGCCGACACGCCCAACCCCAGCAGATCGCTGTCGCCCTGGGTGGTGTAGCCCTGGAAATTGCGGTGCAGCTTGCCTTCGCGTTGCGCAATCGCCAGCTCATCGTCCGGGCGTGCAAAGTGATCCATACCGATGAACTGATAGCCGGCGTCAGTCAGGAACGCGATGCTCTGCTGCAGGATATCCAGCTTCTGCTGCGCGCTGGGCAGATCGGCGTCTTTGATTTTGCGCTGGGCGGCGAATAAATTCGGCATATGCGCGTAGTTGAACACGCTGAGGCGATCGGGATTCAGTTCAGCCACCCGCTGCAGGGTGAAGGCGAAACTTTCCGGCGTCTGTTTCGGCAGGCCGTAGATCAGATCGATATTGGTCGAGCGGAAGCCCAGCGCTTTGGCCCGCTCGATCAGGGCGAAAATGAAGGCTTCATCCTGCTCGCGGTTGACCAACTGCTGCACCTGCTTGTTGAAATCCTGCACCCCCATGCTCAAACGGTTAAAGCCTTCGCCGCGTAAATGATCGAGCACATCCAGCGCTATCTCGCGCGGATCGACTTCGATCGACATCTCCGCATCGGGCAGAAAATCAAAATGTTCGCGCAGCACCGCCACCAGCCGGCTGATTTGCGCTTTATCCAGATAGGTTGGCGTACCGCCGCCCCAGTGCATCTGACCGACCTTGCGGCCGGCGAACAGCGGCGCACGGCTGGCGATCTCTTGCACCAAGACATTCAGGTATTCGTCGGCCTTGTGCGTCTGACGCGTCACCAGTTTGTTGCAGCCGCAGAAGTAGCACAGCTTATGGCAGAAAGGGATATGCACATACAGCGACAGCGGGCGCTCAGGGTAGCGCGCCGCGGCGCGTTGAAACGCAGCTTCGTCGTAGCGCTGGTTAAATTCCAGCGCCGTGGGGTATGAGGTATAACGCGGCCCTGAGTAGTTATATTTTTGGATCAGGGCCAAATCCCAGACAATCGTCTGCTCTGACATGCTCACTCCTTCCGATATCTTTTTCTACCGGGCCGGGAGAGGGGCGGTTGTCTGCGCTGTCTGGCCACGGAAGCGCTGCGAAAACGCGCTTTGCGCTTAGACAGCCCCCATAGTTTACCGAATAACCACAGCAGATAACACATCAAGAGTAGGGCTATTGTCGGGATCAGCCACATGGCGCGTTAAAAAGCGTCCTTCGGGTTGCCGCCTTTCAGCAGCTTCAGAATATCTTCCTGCTTCTCTTCTTCTTCCTCATCGTCTTCATCGCCCAGCTCGATGCCCAGCACGTCCATCAGCACATCGATGCGATCCAACGTCTTGTCGACATACGCCTGCTCTTGCGCGTTCAGCGTTTCGCCATCGTCGATGCGATCCAGCAGCGCGTTCAGGCGTTCGTCATTTTCCAGCTTCGCCAGCTCTTCTTCCGGCGACAGGCGCGGTTTCGCTTCGGCCTTTGGCTTCGGTTGCGGTTTAGCCTTCACTTTGGTTTCATCGACCACCAGCGCAACCGGCACTTTACTACCGATACGCGGATCTTTGGCTTCCGCCGCCGATTTGTTTTTCTGGCTGCCGGACTCGACCTGAGTGCGTGAACCGGAAGCGTGGCCGCGGCGTTTTTTCAGGCGTTTGCGCTCGCGCGCTTCCTGATCGAGCTCCATACGGCTTTTCTTTTTCGTTTTTGACTTCGCCGCGCTGCCGCGAGGTGCTTTTGATGGCTGGTTCATAGCGTGTGCTCTTAGGTATGTAGATTCAGTATAGAATTGCGGCGGAATCTAGCAGAAAGCGGACAAAGAAAAAGGCGGCAGGTTAAACCTGCCGCCTATTTCGCACCTTCTTGCGAAGGGTATTCCTGTTACGCGCTCCTTGCGTACATGCAACATCCCGGTTTTTCCTTCTGCTATAACCGCATTCCCTGCCACTACGTCCTTCATCCTGAAAGGAAAATCGTCCATGGCGCAATCCATTCGCATCCGCTCTTCCCGAGCGCGCTTCCTGCGGGCATCCAAACTGCCGATACTTCACCATCCGATGTGCCTGCCGCCTATTCCGGTGCGAAAGGGTCACTTCCTTTTGTGTTCATCCTGGCACTCATTGCACGCCCTGTGCATTCCCTGAGATTTGTCATCCTTCCCGGATGTTCCCTAATCCTGCGCAACCCTGCGTTAACGAGTACTTTACGTTATTGTTGCGAAGGCTCAAGGCACCTGACACCGATTTGACTGACATTTCCACACAACGAAAAAACAACATGTTGTTTTTAAAATAAAAACAGAAATATTACTTTCGAATAAAGCGACATTACCCGCGATTCGAATGGCAAATGTCTCACAACGTACGGTCGGCTTAACTGTTGTTTTATCGCGCCCCGCCGCTTAAAAACGGAGAAACACGCCATTTTTACCGCTGATGCAGTTATAATCGCCAACCAGTTAGCCATCCTCACGGAGACGAAAAATTTTGACCAGCAAGAACTACAACTATCATGTGACCCATTTCGTCACCAGCGCACCCGATATTCGCCATCTTCCGGGGGATGCAGGAATTGAAGTCGCCTTTGCCGGCCGTTCCAACGCCGGTAAATCCAGCGCGCTGAATACGCTGACCAACCAAAAAAGCCTGGCGCGCACCAGTAAGACGCCGGGGCGCACCCAGCTGATCAACCTGTTCGAAGTGGAAGACGGCATTCGTCTGGTCGACCTGCCGGGTTATGGCTACGCCGAAGTGCCGGAAGAAATGAAGCGCAAATGGCAACGCGCGCTGGGCGAATACCTGCAGATGCGCAACAGCCTGAAAGGGCTGGTGGTGCTGATGGATATCCGCCATCCGCTGAAAGATCTCGACCAGCAGATGATCCAGTGGGCGGTCGACGTCGGCACGCCGGTGCTGGTGTTGCTGACCAAGGCCGACAAGCTGGCCTCCGGCGCACGCAAGGCGCAGCTCAACATGGTGCGTGAAGCGGTGCTGCCGTTTATGGGGGATATCCAGGTCGAAGCCTTCTCATCGCTGAAAAAGATCGGCGTCGACAAGCTGCGCCAGAAGCTGGACACCTGGTTTAACGAGATCCCGCCGGAAGTGCTGCCGGAAGAGGACATCGGCGAATAAGCCCTGATCGCACGTTTGAGCCGATGCCTTGCCGCATCGGCTTTTTTATGCCCGCAGATCGGCCGCAGGCGGGATTTTTTGTTATCTAATTACACTTTTGAAATAAAGCCATCATAAAGACTTATTGCCAAAACGGGCTTGTCTCGCCGAATTACGCGGATTGAGGGAGCGGAAGCTGAAATGAAAAGCGGGGCCGAGCGATAGGAAAAACGTATGGTTTGCTGCTGTTTTTACAATAAAAAACGCCCCAGTCAATACTGACTGGGGCGGCTAAATATTCAGCCAAATCCGATTACGTGAAGTAAAAGGTCTGAAAGATAGAACATCTTACCTCTGTA
The DNA here is from genome assembly GCF_047456145.1 of Serratia sp. BNK-23. Taxonomy (NCBI): domain Bacteria; kingdom Pseudomonadati; phylum Pseudomonadota; class Gammaproteobacteria; order Enterobacterales; family Yersiniaceae; genus Serratia; species Serratia sp. BNK-23. The sequence goes on along the minus strand of NZ_CP179900.1, from coordinate 5,020,901 downwards.
CCCTACGCCTGTAACTCTACATCATTTTTTCGCAGGGAAAAAGAATTTTTTGTAGTTTACTTACACAATTTGCGGCGCAAGAACGGCGAAGTTGGGGAAACTATCGCCGCATCTTGTAGCTTAATTACGAAAAGTGCTTAGCTTCTCGCCAGTTAGCGCATACGGCGATAACCCGGCGATCAGTGCGCTTCATCCCAGTTCATGCCGACGCCCACATCGACCTTCAGCGGCACCGCCAGAGCCATGCTGCCTTCCATCAGTTGGCGGATGCGCTGGCTGGCTTCTTCGATCACCGATTCATGCACCTCGAACACCAATTCATCGTGCACCTGCATGATCGCGCGCACCAACGGCTTCTCCTGCCCTTGCAGCCAGGCGTCGACCTCGATCATCGCACGCTTGATGATATCGGCTGCCGTGCCCTGCATCGGGGCGTTGATGGCGGCGCGCTCGGCCGCCTTGCGGCGCATGGCGTTGCTGGAGCGGACGTCCGGCAGATACAGACGGCGGCCGTCCAGCGTGCTGACATAGCCCTGCTCGGAAGCCTGCTGACGGGTGCGCTCCATGTAATCCAGCACGCCCGGGTAACGCTCAAAGTAGAGATCCATATAGCGCTGGGCTTCCCCACGCGGGATCCCCAACTGACGCGCCAGGCCGAAGGCGCTCATGCCGTAAATCAAACCGAAGTTAATCGCCTTGGCGCTGCGGCGCTGCTCGCCGGTCACTTTATCCAACGGCACGCCGAAAACTTCCGACGCCGTGGCGCGGTGAATGTCTTTCCCTTCGGCGAAGGCCTTCAGCAGCCCCTCATCCTGTGACAGATGCGCCATGATGCGCAGCTCGATCTGCGAGTAGTCGGCCGCAACGATGCGGTAGCCTTCCGGCGCAATAAAGGCCTGGCGAATGCGCCGCCCTTCTTCGTTGCGCACCGGGATATTCTGCAGGTTCGGATCGCTCGAGGAGAGGCGGCCGGTGGCGGTCACCGCCTGATGGTACGAGGTATGCACCCGGCCGCTGACCGGATTGATCATCAACGGCAGCTTGTCGGTATAGGTGGTCTTCAGTTTCGCCAGGCCGCGGTATTCCAGGATCACCTTCGGCAGCGGGTAGTCCAGCGCCAGCTCGGCCAGCACCTCTTCGTTGGTGGACGGCGCCCCGCCCGGGGTTTTCTTCAGCACCGGCAGCTTTTGTTTTTCGTACAGGATCGCCTGCAGCTGCTTGGTCGACGCCAGGTTGAACGGCTCTTCCGCCAGCTCGTGGGCCTGCGCCTCCAACTCTGCCAGACGCTTGGCCAACTCCTGGGAGTGGGCCGACAAAATGGCCGGATCGATCAGCACCCCGGTGCGTTCGATATGCGACAGCACCGGCAGCAGCGGCATTTCAATCTCATTGAATACCGTCAGCAGTTCCGCGCTCTGTTTCAGCTGCGGCCACATCGCCAGGTGCAGCTGCAGCGTGACATCGGCATCTTCGGCGGCGTAAGGCGCCGCCTGCTCCAGCGCGATCTGATTGAACGTCAGCTGGTTTTTGCCCTTGCCGGCGATCTCTTCGAAGGTGATGGTTTTGTGGCCCAGATAACGATCGGCCAGGCTGTCCATATCGTGACGGCCGCCGACGCTGTCCAGCACATAGGACTCCAACATGGTGTCGTAGGCGATGCCGCGCATCTCGATGCCGTAGCGCGCCAGCAGGCTCATGTCGAACTTCAGGTTTTGCCCGACCTTGAGCGCCTTCTCGTCTTCCAGCAGCGGCTTGAGCGCCTCCAGCACATAAGCGCGATCCAGCTGCGCCGGCGCATCCAGATAATCGTGCGCCACCGGCAAATAGGCCGCTTCGCCCGGCGCGATCGCGAAGGACAGGCCGATCAGGTTGGCGGTCAGGGTATCCAGACCGTCGGTTTCGGTATCGAAGGCAAACACGTCGGCCTTTTTCAGCCGCGCCAGCCAGTCGGTAAAGGTCGCTTCATCCAGGATAGTGACATACCCGTCCTGGGACAGCTTGGCTTCCGCCAAGGCTTTCGGCGCTTCCACGGCGGCTGCCGGTTTGGCGGCGCCGGCAGCTTTCGCGCCCGCGCCTTTCTTGTTTTCCAGCCAGACGCCGGCTTCCACGTCCGCCAGCCAGCGTTTGAACTCGTACTGTTTGAACAGCTGTTGCAGCGTATCGACATCCGGCTCAGATACCGTCAGGTCCGCGCAGGTCAGATCCAGTTCGACGTCGGTTTTGATCGTCGCCAGCTTATAGGAGAGGTACGCGACCTCTTTGTTCTGCTCCAGCTTGGCCGCCATGGTTTTGGCGCCGCGGAAGCTCAGCGTGGCGATGTTCTCCAGATTGCCGTACAGCGCATCCAGCCCGCCGATCCCCTGCAGCAACGCCTGGGCGGTTTTCTCGCCCACGCCCGGTACGCCGGGAATGTTGTCCGATGAATCGCCCATCAGCGCCAGGAAGTCGATGATCAACTCCGGCGGAATGCCGTACTTGTCGCACACTTCCTGCGGGCCGAGGATCGTGTTGTTCATGGTGTTGATCAGGGTGACGTTCGGCGTCACCAGCTGCGCCATGTCTTTGTCGCCGGTGCTGATCAGCACCGCATGGCCGGCCTTTTCGGCCTCCAGCGCCAGCGTACCGATAACGTCGTCCGCCTCAACGCCGGGTGTCACCAGCAGCGGCAGGCCCATCGCCTTGACCATGCTGTGCAGCGGCTCGATCTGCGCGCGCAGATCGTCCGGCATCGGCGGCCGGTGTGATTTGTATTCAGCGAAGAGATCATCGCGGAAGGTTTTCCCTTTGGCATCAAACACCACGGCAACGTGGCTCGGTTGATACTGCAGCAGCAGGCTGCGCAGCATATTCAGCACGCCGTACATCGCGCCGGTCGGCTCGCCCGCCGAGTTGGTCAGCGGCGGGAAGGCGTGATAAGCGCGGTAGAGGTAGGAGGAACCGTCAACCAGGATTAGTGGGTTTTCTGCAATCTGGGCCATAGCGTTTCTTTATCGTGATCGGACATAGAGGTAAGCATGCCATAGCTGGCCGCCGGAGACGAACCTTAGCGTGCATTGCGGACGAAAATGATGTGATTGTGTGCGAGGATCCGCAAGATCTTACCTGTGGATAACTTTGTGCATAGAAAAGAGACCGAATTATAACGCTGCGATTATCGTTATAACGGCGAATAAAATTCCTATTTAAATCACCGCGTTAAAAGAACGAATTCCGGCGACGCTTTATTACTGGCATTTATTGAATTTGTGGATATAACTTTCGCCGGATTTTAATCGCACTATTAATCAAATTCGGCGCCTCAATTACCATAGCACAAGCTGGACAAGTTGCACGAAAACTCAGCAAATGGTTATCCATCGAGACGAAAAACAGTGATTTTTAGCGGCGCTTTACCCCGGCGATTTCTGTTAAAATGCGTTTTTGTTCATGCGCTTTGGCATGCAACGATGTTCCCAACAACCGTCAGCCCATAATCATGCCAAGATTGTTAACGCCTGTTATCTTTATCATTTCCGTCATACTTACCATTCTGGTGACGGTGTTGTGCTCCATCCCCATCACGCTGGCCGGCATCGTGAAACTCCTGGTGCCCATTCCCGCCGTCTGGCGATATATCTCGGCTTTCGCCGATTTCATGATGTGGTGTTGGTGCCAAGGGCTGGCGCTGTTATTGCGCATTAACGGGCAATTGCGTTGGGATATTGAAGGGCTGGAAGGGTTGGATCGCAAAAACTGGTATCTGCTGATCAGCAACCACGAAAGCTGGTCGGACATTGTCGTGTTATGCGTGCTGTTCAGAAATCATATTCCAATGAATAAGTATTTCCTCAAGCAACAGCTCGCCTGGGTGCCTTTTGTCGGCCTGGCCTGCTGGGCGCTGGATATGCCATTCATGAAGCGTTATTCCCGCGCCTATTTGCTCAAGCATCCGGAAAAGCGCGGCAAGGATATCGAAACGACGCGCCGTTCCTGCGAAAAATTCCGCCAGCGTCCAACCACCATCGTCAATTTCGTCGAGGGTTCGCGCTTCACTGAAGCCAAGAAAATTAAAAGCAATTCGCCGTATCGCAATTTGCTGGCGCCTAAAGCCGCCGGCATCGCGTTTACGCTCAGCGCGCTGGGCAATCAGTTCGACAAAGTGTTGAACGTTACTCTGCTCTATCCGGAAAATAACCAGCGGCCTTTTATGGATATGCTGTGTGGGCGGCTGACGCGTATCGTGGTGAGAATAGAGACGCTGCCGATCGATGAAACCCTGCACGGCGACTACTTCAACGACAAACAGTTCAAGCGGCGCTTCCAGCTGTGGCTGAATACGCTGTGGCAGGAAAAAGACCGGTTGCTGGATAAATTGAAGCGGCAATACGGATAAAAAAACGCCGGCGATGCCGGCGTTTTTCATATTGAATCAGGCTTATTTCTGCTGGCTGAGGAATTTAACCACATCGGCGAACTGCTTCACGTAAGCGTCCATCGAGCTGGTGTCCAGGCCATCGTTTTTAACCATGTATTTGCCGTTGACGAATACCGCCGGCACGCCGCGCAGCTGCAGATCTTCTGCGGCTTTCTCCTGTTGAACCACCAGAGATTTCACCACGAAGCTGTTCCAGGCCGCGTCATAATCTGCAGCGGTCACGCCCGCTTTCACGAAGACGTTGCGGATATCGTCCGGCGTTTGCACGGTCTGGGTTTTCTGCACCGCTTCAAACATCAGCGGGCTCACCTTGTCTTCCACGCCCAGCGCCATCGCCACCGCCCACGCCTGAGTCAGCTGTTTGCCCAACGGCCCCAGGAACTCCACGTGGTACTTGGTCATTTTGGTGCCGGCAGGCAGCGCTTTCTTTACGTTCTCAGACACATGATAGACCTGCTCGAACTGGTAGCAGTGCGGGCAGTAGAAGGAGAAGAACTCCAACACCTGCGGCTCGCCGGTCACCGGTTTGTCCAGAGTCACATACTGAGCGCCATCGCTAAACTGTGCCGCCGAGGCGCTGAATGCCATCACCATGCCAACGAGCGCCAACCATATTTTTTTCATAAGACTAAACTCTCCATTGTGTTAAAGCTTCAATACATTGGCGTCAGCTGCAGAGGGGGCTCCTGCAACAGCTTAACCTGTTCGGTGAAGGCCACAGTCTGAGACAACCAGAAATCAGACTCCGCCATCCACGGAAAACTCTTAGGGAAGGCCGGATCCTGCCAGCGGCGAGCGACCCAGGCCAGGTAATACACCATGCGCATCGCCCGCAGTGGTTCAATCAACGCCAGCTCGCGCTGATCGAACTCGGCAAATTCGCTATACGCCTCCAGCAAGACATCCAGCTGCATCAGTTGATCGCGACGTTCGCCATGCAGCAACATCCACAGATCCTGCACTGCCGGGCCGTTGCGCGCGTCATCAAGATCGACGAACAGCGGGCCATCGCGCCACAGAATATTGCCCGGATGGCAGTCACCGTGCAAACGGCGCGGCTGCCAGTTCAGATGCCAGTGCGACTTGATCGCCGTAATCAGATTATCCGTCGCCTGCAGGAACGCGTCACGCTGCGTTGCCGGTAGCAGCCCGCAATCGGCCAGCACCTGACGCGGGCCGGTGAGGTACTCTTCAATCCCCATCGTTGGCCGCTCAGCGAACAAACGCTCACCGCCGACCTGGTGGATACGCCCCAAAAAACGGCCCACCCATTCCAACTGATCCAGATTGTCTATCTCGTATTGCCGGCCCCCCACGCTGGGGAACAGGGCAAAGAAAAAACCGCCGTGCGTATGCAGGGTAGCGCCTTGCAGCGCCAATGGCGCCACCGCCGGGATCTCCGCGCCGGCCAGATCCAGAGCGAACTGATGTTCCTCACCGATCTGTGCGGCACTCCAGCGCTCCGGGCGGTAAAACTTCACCACGTAGCGCCGGCGATCTTCGTCCATAAACTGATAGACGCGGTTCTCGTAGCTGTTCAGCGCCGTGAGGCCGGAATCGACGCGCAGGCCAACTCCTTCTAGCGCGTCCATAATCAAATCGGGCGACAGGGTTTCGAAATTAAAAGCAGAGTTATTCATAACGTTCGTTTGATCGCTGACAGCACGGTGCCGGGAATGAGAAATAGTAGCATTAATGGCGCATTTCACGCGCTATGCTTTCTCGCACCGCACGAGGATCAGTCCTTGATAACGCCGCGAGCGCGCAGCAGCGCCGTTTTAAAATCTTCTTCGTAATCTTTCTTCAGACCCGGGATCTGATCCGTGCCGGCGCTACCGCGCATTTTCAGGTGATAAATGAGAATGTCGTCGCTCAGTTCGGACAACTCGCCCTGGAAGCCCGCTTCCTTCGCCAGCTTTTGCAAAAACTGCATCAAATTGAGATCGGGATCTTCCTGCCAGGCCGGGTGCAACAGCTCGATCAACTCGTTTACGCGATGCGTTTTCATCTCAATATCGTCCAATAGCATGAATAAACTCACAAAGTAACAGGCTTACCCACACAGTGAAAGAACCGGCTTGTCAATAAAGGTAAATCCTGATGTCACGCCTGCTTTAGCGCTACAATCAGCCCATCGACAAGGCGGGATAAACGAGATGCATAAAGAAATCAGCGGCGTCATTTTGGCCGGTGGACGGGCCACGCGTATGGGCGGTGAAGACAAAGGCCTGGTGTCGATTGGTGGTATCGCACTCTATCAACACATATTGGCTCGGTTACGGCCGCAGGTGGCTTCCATCGTCATCAGCGCCAATCGCAATCAGGCATGTTACCAGGCGAGCGGTTTGCCGGTGATTGGCGATCTGACGCCCGATTTCGCCGGGCCGTTGGCCGGTATGCTGGCCGGGCTCAAGCAATCTTCCAGCGAATGGGTGGCCTTCGTCCCTTGTGACGTCCCCGACTTTCCCGCTGACTTAGTGGCACAACTCTGGCGGCAAAAAGGCGCAGCGCCGGCTGCCTTTGCCAGCGATGGCGAACGTGATCACCCTACGCTGGCGTTACTGCATACCCAACTAGCGCCGCAGCTGGCCGACTATCTGGCGCGCGGTGAACGCAAGCTGATGCTGTTCTTGCATCAGATTAACGCACAACGCGTGGTGTTCAGCGGACAACAAGCGGCATTTCATAACCTGAATACGCCGGAAGACTGCCGACATTGGCAGCAAACACGAGAGCTAAAGAAATGAATCGTTCATTGCCTCCCTTGCTGGCCATCGGCGCCTACAGCGGTACGGGAAAAACCACCCTGCTCAAACAGCTGATCCCGTTGCTGAAACAGCGTCAGGTAAGGATTGGACTGATCAAACATACGCATCACGACATGGATGTGGATACGCCGGGTAAAGACAGCTATGAGCTGCGTAAAGCAGGCGCCGAGCAAACGCTGGTCGCCAGCGATCGTCGCTGGGCATTAATGACCGAAACGCAGGAGCAACGACCTTTGGATCTGCGCTATCTGGCTGGGCGCTTTGACGCCGATAAGGTCGACTTGATTCTGGTGGAAGGGTTTAAACATGAGCCGGTCAGCAAGATCCTGCTTTATCGGGCCAAGATCGGCAAACCGTTGGAAGACATGTTGGATCAGTTTGTCGTGGCGGTAGCCAGCGACCGACCACTATCCATCTCAGCTAAGCAGCTGGATCTCAATCAACCGGAAAGCATCGCCGACTTTATTGTCGAGTGGTTGAAAGGCGCAGCGTAGCTGCGCTTTTTTACGTATTGCCCATAGCAAAAAGCCCTGAACGTCAGTTCAGGGCTTTCGGCTTTATTTGATGCCTGGCAGTGTCCTACTCTCGCATGGGGAGACCCCACACTACCATCGGCGCTACGGCGTTTCACTTCTGAGTTCGGCATGGGGTCAGGTGGGACCACCGCGCTATTGCCGCCAGGCAAATTCTGTTTCATTCCAACCGCTTCACTCTCGTGTCGCCATCAGAACCAATCTCGGAACTTCGCTGAAAATCTCTCTAAAAACACCTTCGGTGTTGTAAGGTTAAGCCTCACGGATCATTAGTACTGGTTAGCTCAATGCATCGCTGCACTTACACACCCAGCCTATCAACGTCTTAGTCTTAAACGTTCCTTCAGGGGCCTTAAAGGCCCAGGGAAGACTCATCTTGAGGCAAGTTTCGCGCTTAGATGCTTTCAGCGCTTATCTTTTCCGCACTTAGCTACCGGGCAATGCCATTGGCATGACAACCCGAACACCAGTGGTGCGTTCACTCCGGTCCTCTCGTACTAGGAGCAACCCCTCTCAATCTTCCAACGCCCACGGCAGATAGGGACCGAACTGTCTCACGACGTTCTAAACCCAGCTCGCGTACCACTTTAAATGGCGAACAGCCATACCCTTGGGACCTACTTCAGCCCCAGGATGTGATGAGCCGACATCGAGGTGCCAAACACCGCCGTCGATATGAACTCTTGGGCGGTATCAGCCTGTTATCCCCGGAGTACCTTTTATCCGTTGAGCGATGGCCCTTCCATTCAGAACCACCGGATCACTAAGACCTACTTTCGTACCTGCTCGAGCCGTCACTCTCGCAGTCAAGCTAGCTTATGCCTTTGCACTAACCTCACGATGTCCGACCGTGATTAGCTAACCTTCGTGCTCCTCCGTTACTCTTTGGGAGGAGACCGCCCCAGTCAAACTACCCACCAGACACTGTCCTCACCCCGGATTACGGGGCCGAGTTAGAACATCAAACATTAAAGGGTGGTATTTCAAGGATGGCTCCACGCAGACTGGCGTCCACGCTTCAAAGCCTCCCACCTATCCTACACATCAAGGCTCAATGTTCAGTGTCAAGCTATAGTAAAGGTTCACGGGGTCTTTCCGTCTTGCCGCGGGTACACTGCATCTTCACAGCGAGTTCAATTTCACTGAGTCTCGGGTGGAGACAGCCTGGCCATCATTACGCCATTCGTGCAGGTCGGAACTTACCCGACAAGGAATTTCGCTACCTTAGGACCGTTATAGTTACGGCCGCCGTTTACTGGGGCTTCGATCAAGAGCTTCGCCTTGCGGCTGACCCCATCAATTAACCTTCCAGCACCGGGCAGGCGTCACACCGTATACGTCCACTTTCGTGTTTGCACAGTGCTGTGTTTTTATTAAACAGTTGCAGCCAGCTGGTATCTTCGACTGGCTTCAGCTCCATCCGCGAGGGACTTCACCTACATGCCAGCGTGCCTTCTCCCGAAGTTACGGCACCATTTTGCCTAGTTCCTTCACCCGAGTTCTCTCAAGCGCCTTGGTATTCTCTACCTGACCACCTGTGTCGGTTTGGGGTACGATTTAATGTTACCTGGAGCTTAGAGGATTTTCCTGGAAGCAGGGCATCAACTACTTCTGCACCGTAGTGCATCGTCATCACGCCTCAGGGTTAGTATGCAACCGGATTTACCAGGTCACACCCCCTACACGCTTAAACCGGGACAACCGTCGCCCGGCTAGCCTAGCCTTCTCCGTCCCCCCTTCGCAGTAACACCAAGTACAGGAATATTAACCTGTTTCCCATCGACTACGCTTTTCAGCCTCGCCTTAGGGGTCGACTCACCCTGCCCCGATTAACGTTGGACAGGAACCCTTGGTCTTCCGGCGAGCGGGCTTTTCACCCGCTTTATCGTTACTTATGTCAGCATTCGCACTTCTGATACCTCCAGCAACCCTCACAGGCCACCTTCAACGGCTTACAGAACGCTCCCCTACCCAACAACGCCTAAGCGTCGCTGCCGCAGCTTCGGTGCATGGTTTAGCCCCGTTACATCTTCCGCGCAGGCCGACTCGACCAGTGAGCTATTACGCTTTCTTTAAATGATGGCTGCTTCTAAGCCAACATCCTGGCTGTCTATGCCTTCCCACATCGTTTCCCACTTAACCATGACTTTGGGACCTTAGCTGGCGGTCTGGGTTGTTTCCCTCTTCACGACGGACGTTAGCACCCGCCGTGTGTCTCCCGTGATAACATTCTTCGGTATTCGGAGTTTGCATCGGTTTGGTAAGCCGGGATGGCCCCCTAGCCGAAACAGTGCTCTACCCCCGAAGATGAGTTCACGAGGCGCTACCTAAATAGCTTTCGGGGAGAACCAGCTATCTCCCGGTTTGATTGGCCTTTCACCCCCAGCCACAAGTCATCCGCTAATTTTTCAACATTAGTCGGTTCGGTCCTCCAGTTAGTGTTACCCAACCTTCAACCTGCCCATGGCTAGATCACCGGGTTTCGGGTCTATACCTTGCAACTAGTCGCCCAGTTAAGACTCGGTTTCCCTACGGCTCCCCTATACGGTTAACCTTGCTACAAAATATAAGTCGCTGACCCATTATACAAAAGGTACGCAGTCACACCACGAAGGTGCTCCCACTGCTTGTACGTACACGGTTTCAGGTTCTATTTCACTCCCCTCGCCGGGGTTCTTTTCGCCTTTCCCTCACGGTACTGGTTCACTATCGGTCAGTCAGGAGTATTTAGCCTTGGAGGATGGTCCCCCCATATTCAGACAGGATGTCACGTGTCCCGCCCTACTCATCGAACTCACGACCTGTGCATTTTAGTGTACGGGGCTATCACCCTTTGCTGCGCGACTTTCCAGACGCTTCCACTAACACACAAGCCGATTCAGGTTCTGGGCTCCTCCCCGTTCGCTCGCCGCTACTGGGGGAATCTCGGTTGATTTCTTTTCCTCGGGGTACTTAGATGTTTCAGTTCCCCCGGTTCGCCTCATGCCACTATGTATTCATGACATGATAGTGTGTCGAAACACACTGGGTTTCCCCATTCGGGTATCGCCGGTTATAACGGTTCATATCACCTTACCGACGCTTTTCGCAGATTAGCACGCCCTTCATCGCCTCTGACTGCCTAGGCATCCACCGTGTACGCTTAGTCACTTAACCTCACAACCCGAAGATGTTTCCATCGTTCGCGCTGCAAACATTTGAGAGACTCTATGACAGGTTACTCTTCATCCCAATACATCTACGGAGGGATAAATTTCAGCCGTCATGTTTCAATTTTCAGCTTGTTCCAGATTGTTAAAGAGCAATATCTTAAACATGACTCGGAAGTCATCTTTAAGATATGGTGTATCGTCAGATACTGAAGACCGCCGCTTTCACCGGGTGGGTCGGAAGCTTGGCGTCCCCTAGGGGATTCGAACCCCTGTTACCGCCGTGAAAGGGCGGTGTCCTAGGCCTCTAGACGAAGGGGACACGACACCGTACTTTTATGACGCTTTTGCTCGTTACTTTTTCATCAGACAATCTGTGTGAGCACGCCACTCGAAGCAATATCTTTAGGTAAGGAGGTGATCCAACCGCAGGTTCCCCTACGGTTACCTTGTTACGACTTCACCCCAGTCATGAATCACAAAGTGGTAAGCGCCCTCCCGAAGGTTAAGCTACCTACTTCTTTTGCAACCCACTCCCATGGTGTGACGGGCGGTGTGTACAAGGCCCGGGAACGTATTCACCGTAGCATTCTGATCTACGATTACTAGCGATTCCGACTTCATGGAGTCGAGTTGCAGACTCCAATCCGGACTACGACGTACTTTATGAGGTCCGCTTGCTCTCGCGAGGTCGCTTCTCTTTGTATACGCCATTGTAGCACGTGTGTAGCCCTACTCGTAAGGGCCATGATGACTTGACGTCATCCCCACCTTCCTCCAGTTTATCACTGGCAGTCTCCTTTGAGTTCCCGGCCGAACCGCTGGCAACAAAGGATAAGGGTTGCGCTCGTTGCGGGACTTAACCCAACATTTCACAACACGAGCTGACGACAGCCATGCAGCACCTGTCTCAGAGTTCCCGAAGGCACCAAAGCATCTCTGCTAAGTTCTCTGGATGTCAAGAGTAGGTAAGGTTCTTCGCGTTGCATCGAATTAAACCACATGCTCCACCGCTTGTGCGGGCCCCCGTCAATTCATTTGAGTTTTAACCTTGCGGCCGTACTCCCCAGGCGGTCGATTTAACGCGTTAGCTCCGGAAGCCACGCCTCAAGGGCACAACCTCCAAATCGACATCGTTTACAGCGTGGACTACCAGGGTATCTAATCCTGTTTGCTCCCCACGCTTTCGCACCTGAGCGTCAGTCTTCGTCCAGGGGGCCGCCTTCGCCACCGGTATTCCTCCAGATCTCTACGCATTTCACCGCTACACCTGGAATTCTACCCCCCTCTACGAGACTCTAGCTTGCCAGTTTCAAATGCAGTTCCCAGGTTGAGCCCGGGGATTTCACATCTGACTTAACAAACCGCCTGCGTGCGCTTTACGCCCAGTAATTCCGATTAACGCTTGCACCCTCCGTATTACCGCGGCTGCTGGCACGGAGTTAGCCGGTGCTTCTTCTGCGAGTAACGTCAATTGATGAACGTATTAAGTTCACCACCTTCCTCCTCGCTGAAAGTGCTTTACAACCCGAAGGCCTTCTTCACACACGCGGCATGGCTGCATCAGGCTTGCGCCCATTGTGCAATATTCCCCACTGCTGCCTCCCGTAGGAGTCTGGACCGTGTCTCAGTTCCAGTGTGGCTGGTCATCCTCTCAGACCAGCTAGGGATCGTCGCCTAGGTGAGCCATTACCCCACCTACTAGCTAATCCCATCTGGGCACATCTGATGGCAAGAGGCCCGAAGGTCCCCCTCTTTGGTCTTGCGACGTTATGCGGTATTAGCTACCGTTTCCAGTAGTTATCCCCCTCCATCAGGCAGTTTCCCAGACATTACTCACCCGTCCGCCGCTCGTCACCCAGGGAGCAAGCTCCCTTGTGCTACCGCTCGACTTGCATGTGTTAAGCCTGCCGCCAGCGTTCAATCTGAGCCATGATCAAACTCTTCAATTAAAAGCTTGATTTGCTTCCACTCGAGAAGCGATGCTCAAAGATTTACTGCATGAATTTTACTTCAGTTAGTCACTCTTCAAGACTTGATATTTTTTTGCATCCGAAGATGCTGGATATCGTCTTGTGGAGTGCCCACACAGATTGTCTGATAAATTGTTAAAGAGCAGTGCCGAGAAACTCATCGGCGCGGGCTGCGTATACTACGCTTTTCGCCCGGAGAGTCAAGCGTTTATTTCGCCTTCTTCTCGTTGACCCGGCGGCTTGTCAGTCGTTGTTCCCGGTCAGTGGAGGCGCATTATAGGGAGTTCTCGGCAGGCCGCAACCCCTAATTGCAAAAAACTTTTCAAGCGCGGATTTTTTCAACAAAAGGGCGAAAAAGCGGCGAATTAATGTCACTTTTTCAGGTAAACAGCCATAAAAGCTGGCGATCACTGGAGTAAAATAGAAATAACGATGTCAGTAAGGATCCGCAGCCATGCCGTTAAATGCACAACAACAGGCCGCCCAACGCAATCTTTCTTATCTGCTTGCAGAAAAACTCGGCCAACAAATTCTGGCAGGCGATTATCAGGCAGGCAGCATCCTACCTGGTGAAATGGAACTGGGCGAGCAATTCGGCGTCAGCCGCACCGCGGTGCGCGAAGCGGTAAAGATGTTAGCCGCCAAAGGCATGTTGTTGCCGCGCCCGCGCATTGGCACCCGCGTGATGCCGCAAAGCCAATGGAATTTCCTCGATCAAGATTTACTGACCTGGTGGATGACGCGGGAAAACTTCGATCAGGTGATGCAACACTTCCTTATCTTGCGCACCTCGCTGGAGCCGCAGGCCTGCGCGTTGGCGGCAAACCACGCCAGCCCGCAACAAACCAAGTTGCTGGCGGGGCTGATGGCGGAAATGCGCGCGCTGCATACCCAGTTTGATCGCGAGCGTTGGATCCAGGTCGATACCCAATTCCACCAGCTTATCTACGAGGCCAGCGGCAACCCGTTCCTGACCTCGTTCGCCAACCTGTTCAGTTCGGTGTACCAAAGCTACTTCCGCGCCATCACCGGCAATGAAGTGATCAAGCTGCGCCATCATCAGGCTATCGTCGATGCGATACTCGCCGGAGACAGCGCAGGCGCACTCGTCGCCTGCCAGGTGCTGCTGAAAGAGAAAGACTAGACACGCTCCCCGCTTATATATAGAAGAAAGAGACGAGGGACAGACGACCATTTAACCAGGACCGACCATGACCCAATCCGCGCGCAGTATGGCAGGACTACCGTGGATCGCCGCAATGGCGTTCTTTATGCAGGCGCTGGACGCCACTATCCTCAACACCGCGCTGCCGGCGATCGCCCAAAGCCTGGGGCGTTCGCCGCTGGCGATGCAATCGGCCGTCATCAGCTACACGCTGACGGTGGCGATGCTGATCCCGGTCAGCGGTTGGCTGGCGGACCGCTTCGGCACCCGCCGCGTGTTCATCTTCGCCGTCACGTTATTCACCCTCGGTTCGCTGTTGTGCGCCCTCTCCCCCACGTTGAGCGTGCTGGTTGCCTCTCGCGTGCTGCAGGGCATCGGCGGCGCGATGATGATGCCGGTCGCGCGGTTGGCGCTGCTGCGCGCCTACCCGCGCAGCGAACTGCTGCCGGTGCTGAACTTCGTCACCATGCCCGGCCTGGTCGGGCCGATTCTCGGGCCGCTGCTGGGCGGCTGGCTGGTAACCTACGCCACCTGGCACTGGATTTTCCTGATCAATATTCCTATCGGTCTGCTCGGCATCTTCTATGCACGCAAATACATGCCGGACTTCACCACGCCCAAACGCCGCTTCGATTTCCTTGGTTTTATGCTGTTCGGCCTGAGTCTGGTGCTGATCTCTACCGGGCTGGAACTGTTTGGCGAGCGGGTGCTGGCGAGCTACGTTTCGCTGGGCATTCTGCTCAGCGGCTTCGTGATGCTGTTCGGCTACATCGCGCACGCACGCCGCCACCCTCAGCCGCTGATCGGTCTCGACCTGTTCAAAACCCGCACCTTCTCGGTCGGCATCGCCGGCAACGTCGCCTCCAGGTTGGGCACCGGCTGCGTGCCGTTTTTAATGCCGCTCATGCTGCAGGTGGGATTCGGTTACACGGCAATCGTCGCCGGTTGCATGATGGCGCCAACCGCCATCGGCTCACTGATGGCGAAATCCACCGTCACTCAGGTGCTGCGCTGGTTCGGTTATCGTAAAACGCTGGTCGGCATCACCGTTATCATCGGGGTGCTGATCGCCCAGTTTGCCCTGCAAAGCCCGGGCATGCCGCTGTGGCTGATGATCCTGCCGCTGTTCGTGCTGGGCATGGCGATGTCCACCCAGTTCACCGCCATGAACACCATCAGCCTGGCGGATTTGAACGACGCCAACGCCAGCGCCGGCAACAGCGTCCTGGCGGTCACCCAACAACTGTCCATCAGCTTCGGCGTGGCGATCAGCGCGGCGGTGCTGCGTTTTTACGAATCCCTGTCGTTAGGCACCATGATCGACCACTTCCACTACACCTTTATCACCATGGGGATCGTCACCGTGGCGTCGGCGCTGGTGTTTATGTTGCTGAGAAGGAAAGATGGCCGCAATTTGATCAGCGGCCAGGAAAGCAAGAAAGAAGCGAAGGCGGCCAGTTAACGGCGGCCCACCGAAGCGCGTTCCACCAGCTCGGGCGTCAGCACCAGCACCTGGGGCGCGCGCTCCGGGTTTTGCAGGCGGTTGATCAGCGCATCGATCGCCAGCTCGCCCAACGAATCCTTCGGTTGATGAATGGTGCTCAGCGGCGGCGCCAGATAACGCGCCAGCTCAATATCATCGTACCCCATCACCGCCATATCCTGCGGCACGGAAAGCCCGGCCTGATACAGCGCCTGATAAACGCCTACCGCCACCGCGTCGTTGCCGGCGAACACCGCATGCGGCGGTTCGTCCAGCGCCAACAGTTGGCGCATGGCGTTCACGCCGCCCTCAAACTCAAAGTCGCAATGCACTTCATACCCTGTCGGAACCGGTAATCCGGCGCGCCGCATCGCGTTGCGATAGCCTTCCAGCCGGTGACGGGCGGTGGTTTTATCCTGCGGGCCGGCGATGCAGGCGATCTTGCGGTAGCCGCGGGCGATCAGATGATCGGTCGCCATCTCGCCGCCCAGCAGCGAGTTATCCTGAATAATATCGTTCGCGCCCTCGAACGGCGCCCAGTCCATCATCACGATCGGCAATGACGGGTAACGGCTCAGGGCATCTTGCGATGGCCGGTGGTTTTCGGTGCACATCAACAGCAAACCGTCGACGCGCTTTTGCAGCAGCGTCTCCATGCTGCGGTTCATGCGCGCGGCGTCTTCTTCGGTATTGCACAGGATCAGACTGTAGCCACGTTCATAGCAGCTGCGCTCCACGCCGCGCACCACTTCAGCATAAAACGGGTTGTTGCTGGCGGTCACCAGCATGCCGATGGTGCGGGTCTGATTAAGCTTCAGGCTGCGCGCCAGCGCAGAAGGCGCATAGTTCAACTGTTCCACGGCCGCCATGACCTTGTCGCGCACGCTGTCGCTGACAAAGCGATTGTTGTTGACCACATGCGAAACGGTAGAGGTTGAAACGCCCGCCAGGCGGGCGACATCTTTCATGGTGGCCAAAGGATCACCCCTGTTGCTGCAAGAAGGCGTCAATCTCTTCGCGCCACGGCACCGAAGGCTGCGCGCCGGGGCGGGTTACGGCGATCGCCGCCGCCGCATGGGCGAAACGCACCGCGTCGGCCATGCTGTTGCCTTCCAACAGGGCGGTCACCAGCGCACCGTTAAAGGTATCGCCGGCGGCGATGGTATCCACCGCTTGCACTTTGAAGCCGGGCACCCGTTTGCCGTTGCCGTTTTCGCTCAGCCACACGCCACGGCTGCCGAGGGTGATGATCACCGTCGCGATGCCTTTGTCGTGCAGCGCCTGCGCCGCGCGCGCCGCATCGGCGTCGTTGTCCACAGCGATGCCGGTCAGGCGCTGCGCTTCGGTTTCATTCGGGGTGATCATATCAATCATCCCCAGCAGCTCGTCCGGCAGCTCGCGCGCCGGGGCCGGGTTGAGGATCACCTGCGTTTGATGTTGCTTGGCCAAGCGGGCGGCGGCGATCACCGTCTCCAGCGGCGACTCCAGCTGCATCAGCAGGGCATCGGCGTCGATCACTTTTTGTTGGTAGCGCGCCAGGTAATCCGGCGTCACCGCGGCGTTGGCGCCGGCATCGATGCCGATCACGTTCTCGCCCTCGGCGTTGACGAAGATCAGCGCCACGCCGGTGGTGCTGTCGGCGATGGCTTCAATCGGTTGGGTATCAATGCGATCGCTCGCCAGCTGCCGGCGGACACGCTCGCCGATATCGTCGGCGCCCACGCAGGCGATAAAGGCGATCTCCGCCCCACTGCGCCCGGCCGCCACCGCCTGATTCGCGCCCTTGCCGCCAAACGCCACCTTATACTGCTTCCCGATCACCGTTTCGCCCGGGTGGGGGAATTGTTCAATATTGAGGATATGGTCGGCATTGATGCTGCCCAGAACCACCAGCTTACCTGTTTCCATCGCATTGATTCCTGAATTGCGCGCCATCGTAAACGCCCCGTCCCGATGGCGCTGGTATGACTTACTTAGTGACCAGTTTCAAATCGACCGGAATGGTCGCCGGCACTTTTTCGCCTTTCAGCACTTTATCGGCGGTTTCCACGCCTATCACGCCGATCTGATCGGGACGCTGCGCCACGGTCGCCGCCAGCTTGCCGCCTTCAACCGCTTTCACGCCGTCGGCGGTGCCGTCGAAGCCTACCACGATCACGTCGGTTTTACCGGCGGTTTGCAGCGCACGCAGCGCGCCCAGCGCCATTTCATCGTTCTGGGCAAATACCGCCTGCACATCCGGGTGAGCGGTCAGCAGGTTCTGCATCACGTTCAGGCCCTTGGTGCGGTCGAAATCGGCCGGCTGGCTGGCCAGCAGCTTGAATTTATTCTGATCCAGCGACTGTTTGAAGCCTTCGCCGCGTTCACGCGCGGCGGAGGTGCCGGCAATGCCTTCCAGCTGAATCACCTTGGCGTCGGCGCCCGCTTTCTTGGCGATGAAGTCGCCGGCCATTTTGCCGCCCACGCGGTTATCCGAAGCGATATGGCTCACCACTTCACCCTTGCTCGCCACGCGGTCCAGCGTGATGACCGGGATCTTAGCCTGGTTGGCCATCTTGATGGCGTTGCCGACCGCATCGGAGTCGGTCGGGTTGATCAGCAGCAGCTTAGGCGCCCGCACCATCAGATCCTGCACGTTGGCCAGCTCTTTCGCCGGGTTGTTCTGGGAGTCCAGCACCACCAGGTTGTAGCCCAGCTTATTGGCCTCTTGCTGCGCTCCGTCCTTCATCGAGACGAAGAACGGGTTGTTGAGGGTGGACACCACCAGCGCGATGGTCTCTTTGGCCATGGCATTGGCGCTCAGGGTGGCGCTCAGCGCGATGGCGGAGGCTAAGGTTGCCAGTTTTTTCATTTTCATCATCGTGATTCCTGTAGGGGGAGGTTACTTGTTGCTTTTGTTATCTACCAGAACCGCCAGCAGTATCACCACTGCCTTCACGATCATTTGGTAGTAGGAAGAAACACCCAGTAAATTCAGGCCATTGTTCAGGAAGCCGAGGATCAGCGCCCCGATCAGCGTGCCGACGATGCGCCCCTTGCCGCCAGCCAGGCTGGTGCCGCCCAGCACCACGGCGGCGATGGCGTCCAGCTCATAGCCGGTACCGGCGGTCGGCTGTGCCGACGACAGGCGCGCTACTTCGATCACCCCCGCCAGCGCCGCCAGCAGGCCGCACAGCGAGTAGACGATAATCTTCACTTTATCGACGCTGATGCCGGACAGACGGGTCGCCGCCTCGTTGCCGCCCAAGGCATAAATATAGCGGCCCAGGCGCGTATGGTGCAGCATATACCAGGCGGCGATGAACACGATCGCCATGATCCAGATCGGCGTAGGCACACCCAGCGGACGGCCGATGCCGAACCAACCGAAGGTGTCGGCCACGTCGGTGAAACCGGTATTGATCGGGCTGCCGTTGGTGTACACCATGGTGACGCCGCGCAGCAGCAGCATCATCACCAGCGTGGCGATAAAGGCCTGCACTTTGCCTTTGGCGACGATCACCCCGGTGCAGGCGCCAATCGCGGCGCCCAGCGCCAAGGCCGCCGCCACCGCCACCAGCGCGTTGACTTCAAAGCCGACGATCGACGCCGCCACCGCGCCGGTCAGGGCCAGCAGCGATCCCACCGACAGATCGATGCCGGAAGTGAGGATCACCAGCGTCATCCCCACCGCCATGATGGCGTTGACCGAGGTCTGCTGCAGAATATTGAACAGGTTGTTCAGGGTGAAGAAGTTCGGGCTCATGGAAGAGACCACAGCGATCAGCACCAGCAGCGCAATCAACGACTTCTGCTCTAACAGCCACTCTTTACTGAACCAGCGCTTAGCTGCGATAGTCTGGGAACTCATATCTGATTACTCCTGCTTTACGCCGTATTGCTTGCCGACGGCTGCCGCCATCAACGCTTCCTGGGTGGCCTGTTCAATCGGGAACTCGCCGCTGAGATGCCCTTCGTGCATCACCAGAATGCGATCGCTCATGCCCATCACCTCCGGCATTTCCGAAGACACCAGAATGATGCTCAGCCCTTCCTGCTTGAACTGGTTGATTAACTGATAGATCTCTTTTTTCGCCCCGACATCGACGCCGCGCGTCGGCTCATCGAGGATCAGCACCTTCGGCCGGGTCATCAGGCCGCGGGCGATCGCCACTTTCTGCTGATTGCCGCCGGAAAGCAGACCTATCGGCTGCTCCATCGACGGCGTTTTGATATTGAACAGGCGGATGAAATCTCCCACCGCCTGCCGCTCGTCGGCCTGTTTCAGGCTGCCGTCGGCGCGGCTGAAGTAGCGCAGCGCGGTCAGAGACATGTTTTCCTTCACCGACATGCCCAGCACCAGGCCGTCGCGCTTGCGGTCTTCCGAGATATAGACGATGCCGTTCGCCAACCCATCCTGCGGCGAATGGGCGACCACCTCGCGGCCGTCCAGGCTGACGGTGCCGGCCTTGCGCGGCGCGGCGCCGTACAGGATCTTCATCAATTCGGTGCGCCCGGCGCCCATCAGCCCGGCCACGCCGAGGATCTCGCCGCGGTACAGCGTAAAGCTGACGTCTTCAACGCCGGGGCCGGAAAGATGACTGACTTCCAGCCGCTTTTCACCACGCGGCAAATCCAGGCGCGGATATTGTTCTTCCAGCTTGCGGCCGACCATCATCTCAATCAGCGAATCTTCCTGCAGCTCGCTCACCGGCCGCTCGGCGATAAACTGCCCGTCGCGGAACACGGTCACGTCGTCGCAGATTTCAAAGATCTCTTTCAGACGGTGCGAGATATAGACGATGCCGCGCCCTTCGGCCTTCAGCTCATTGATCACCTTGAACAGCGAGGCGGTTTCGGTGTCGGTCAGCGCATCGGTCGGTTCGTCCATGATGATCACTTTCGATTCGAAGCTCAGCACCTTGGCAATCTCCACCATCTGCTGATCGCCGATCGACAGCTCGCCCACCAGCCGGTGGCTGCTGTAGCGCAGATTGAGGCGCGCCAGCAAGCGATCGGCCTCGGCGTACATGCGCTTCCAGTCAATGCGGCCGAAACGGTTGACGAACTCGCGGCCGAGGAAGATGTTTTCCGCAATCGTCAGCTGCGGGATCAGGTTCAGCTCCTGATGAATAATGCCGATGCCCGCTTCCTGCGAATCCTTTGGCCCGTTGAACGCCACCTCTTTACCGAGAAAATACTGGCTGCCGGCGTCTTTCTGGTAGATGCCGGTCAGCACTTTCATCATGGTGGACTTCCCGGCGCCGTTTTCCCCCACCAGCGCCATCACCTTGCCGGGATAAACGCTGAGGGCAGCGCCGGAAAGCGCCTTCACGCCGGGAAAGGCTTTATCAATCCCTTTCAGTTGCAGTAAAGGTTGCATAAACGCCTCAGAAAGTTACGCCGGCGCACAGGATCACGTTCGCGTAAGGCGAACACTCCCCGCTGCGGATCACCGCCCGGCTGTGCTCGGTTTGCGCTTTAAACGCCTGATGGCTGATATAGCGCACGCTGATGGTATTGCCCTGGCGTTGGCCCAGTGCGGTCAGTTCAGCCAACAGAGCCTCGTGGAGCGACGGATTCTGTTTCACGATCTCTTCCGCCAGAATGGCGCTTTCTACCTGCATCTCTTGCGTGACCGCCGCGAACACCTGCATGAAGGTCGGCACGCCCTGCGTCAACGCCAGATCGATGCGCTGCGTCGCCGCCGGTATCGGCAGGCCCGCATCGCACAGGGTGAGCTGGTCGGTATGCCCCAGCCGGGCAATCACGGCAGACACGTCAGAATTCAGTAATACGCCTTTTTTCATCTTCTCACTCCGCTAGCGAAACGTTTCGCTCTTTGGGGGAGTTTAAAAAAACGGCAGGGGAAGGCAACCGGGACAATGCAGAAGTGTGATCGTTATCGAAACGTTTCGTTCGCGCACGGAGAAAGCGCAAACAAAAGGGGCTCAGCCATGCTGAGCCCCTGTCAGGCGGATTAGATCTCGACCTGCGTACCGAGTTCGATGACCCGGTTCGGCGGGATTTCGAACTGATCCGGCGCGCGCAGGGCATTGCGGCTCAGGGCGACGAACAGTTTGCCGCGCAGGTAGAGGTACCACGGCCGCTTGGTGAGGATCAGCGATTCATGGGACATGAAGAACGACGTCTCCGACATGCGGCACGGCAACCCTTCCAGCCCGCAGCGGTGGAACACCTCCTCGACGTTCGGCGTTTCGCGCCAGCCGTAGCTGGCCACCACCCGCCAGAAGGTCGGCGACAGCTGCTCGATGGTCACCCGGCGCACGTTGTGCACGTAAGGCGCATCCTCGGTGCGCAGCGTCAGCAGCACCACGCGCTCGTGCAGCACCTTGTTGTGCTTCAGGTTGTGCAACAGCGCAAAAGGAATGACGTTGGTGGCGCGCGACAAGAAGACCGCGGTGCCCGGCACCCGTACCGGCGGCGATTTCTCCAGCGAGGCAATCATCGCCTCCAGCGAGTTGCCGTGCTCATGCAGACGACGCAACAGGCGGAAACGCTCGCTCTTCCAGGTAGTCATAATGATGAACATCACCAGCGCCAGGGTCAGCGGTAACCAGCCGCCGGAGAACAGCTTCAGGGCGTTGGCAGAGAACATCGGCACGTCGATGATCAGCAAGATGGTTACGATGCCGATCGCCAGGAAGCGGTTCCAGTGCCAGTTATTAATCGCCACCGAAGTGACCAGAATGCTGGTCAGCACCATGGTGCCGGTGACGGCGATGCCGTACGCCGCCGCCAGGTTGCTGGAGTGCTCGAAGCCGATGATCACCAGCACCACCGAGATGTACAGCGTCCAGTTGATCACCGGAATGTAGATCTGGCCGGATTCCATTTCCGAGGTGTGAATGATGCGCATCGGCGACAGATAGCCCAGGCGCACCGCCTGGCGAGTCAGCGAGAAGACGCCGGAAATCACCGCCTGCGAAGCGATCACCGTCGCCAGGGTCGCCAGAATCAGCAGCGGGATCAGCGCCCAATCGGGCGCCAGCAGGAAGAACGGGTTTTTGATCGCCTCCGGATTTTTCAGCAGCAGCGCCCCTTGGCCGAAGTAGTTGAGCACCAGCGAAGGCAGCACCACGGTGAACCAGGCCAGGCGGATCGGGAACTTGCCGAAGTGCCCCATATCGGCATACAGCGCCTCGACGCCGGTGATCGACAACACCACTGCCCCCAGTGCGAAGAACGACACCTTCTTATATTCAATGAAGAAGTTGAGCGCCCATTTGGGATTCAGCGCCTGCAGCACTTCCGGGTTTGAAATGATGCTGCGCGCGCCCAGCACCGCCAACACGATGAACCACAGCAGCATTACCGGGGCGAACAGCTTGCCGACGCTGCCGGTGCCGTGCTTTTGGATAACGAACAGCAGCGTCAACACCAGAATGGAGAGCGGCACGATATAGGCGTCAAGCGCAGGCGCGGCGATTTCCAACCCCTCTATCGCCGACATCACCGAGATAGCCGGGGTGATCACCACCTCGCCATAGAAGAAGCTGCCACCGATCAGGCCCAGTATCACCAGCACCGCAGTAGTACGCGCCGAGGTATTGCGCCCGGCCAGCGACATCAGCGTCAGAATACCGCCCTCGCCGGCGTTGTCCGCGCGCATCACGTAGGTGAGATATTTGAGGGAAACGATCACGATCAGCATCCAGAAAATCAGCGACAGGAAGCCGAAAACCACGTCTGGACGAACATCGAAGCCGTAATGGCCGGAGAAACACTCTCTCAGTGTATAGAGAGGGCTGGTGCCGATATCACCGTAGACCACGCCGATGGCAGCCAGGGTTACCGCCGATAAGGACTGCTTATGCTCTGCGCTCATAATTCGTTTCTTTATCAGAACATCCGTTAGCGATGCATCCGCATCAGGCAAAATACGGGCTCAAAGATCCGTCACGCCCACCAGAAAGCCGCACAGTATGCACCATTTATACCGCTTGCCTACCCTTATATCAGAGCCGAAAAATAAACAAAATGTGAACCGAATATCCGACTTAACGTAGAAAAATATTACTAATCAACGGGCTATACCACTAAAAATAATGGTGGTTTATCATCGGATTATCGACCAAGATTGGCTAACTCTCGGACAATGCGACAATTATATGACGCCATCATCCCTTCTGGCAGAACGAATTTCCCGCCTCAGCAGCGCGCTGGAGAGCGGTCTTTATGAGCGGCAAGAGGCAATCCGTCTGTGCCTGCTGGCGGCGCTGAGCGGCGAAAGCGTATTCCTGCTCGGCCCGCCCGGCATCGCCAAGAGCCTGATCGCGCGCCGGCTGAAGTTTGCCTTCCGCAACGCCCGCTCCTTTGAATACCTGATGACGCGTTTTTCCACGCCGGAAGAGGTCTTCGGCCCGCTCTCTATCCAGGCGCTGAAAGATGAGGGGCGCTATCAGCGTCTGACCGCCGGCTATCTGCCGGAAGCGGAGATCGTGTTTCTTGACGAGATCTGGAAGGCTGGCCCGGCGATCCTCAACACCCTGCTGACGGCGATCAACGAACGCCGCTTTCGCAACGGCAACAGCGAAGAACCGATCCCGCTGCGCCTGCTGGTCACCGCCTCCAACGAACTGCCCGAAGCGGACAACAGCCTCGAAGCCTTATATGACCGCATGCTGATCCGCCTGTGGCTGGACAAGGTGCAGGATAAACAGAATTTCCGCTCGCTGCTGGTCAACCGCCAGAGCGAAAGCCAAAACCCGGTGCCGGCGGCGCTGAGCATCAGCGACGAAGAGTTTCTGCAGTGGCAACCGCAGATCGACAAAGTCACGCTGCCGGAAACCTGTTTTGAGCTGATTTTCCAGCTGCGCCAGCGGCTGGACGCGCTGGAGCAGGCGCCATACGTCTCCGATCGGCGCTGGAAAAAAGCCCTGCGCCTGCTGCAAGCCTGCGCCTTCTTCAGCGGGCGCGACGCCATCGCCCCGCTCGATCTGATGCTGTTGAAAGACTGCCTGTGGCACGATCTCACCTCGCTGAAACTGCTGCAACAGCAGATCGATCAGCTGCTGACCGAGTCGGCCTATCAGCAGCAGTCGATGCTGATCCAGTTGCAACAGATCCACACCCGCTGGCTGCAGGACCAACAGCAACAAAGCGACCGGCAGGCCATCAGCCTGGTGAAAAAAGGCGGGATGTTCAGCCGCAAACCGCAATACGCGCCGGCCACGCCGTTCGCCGGCGGCACCCTCACTCTGCTGTTGCAAAAGCCGCTGCAGCTGCATGACATTCAGGTCAACCATCTGAGCATCGAAAGCAGCGCGCTGGACAACTGGCTGCAAAAAGGCGGCGACGTGCGCGCCAAGCTGAACGGCATCGGCTTTGCGCAGCCGATCGACCTGGAAGTGGATGACCAACTGCACCTCACGGTGTTGGACGTCAGCCGCCAGCCGTCGTTGCTGGCGCTGCCGGGCAAACAGGCCACCGCCACGCCGCAGGCGCTGCTGGATGAAATGGACGGATTGGCCCAGCGCCTGGCGGAGCAACGCCGCGCCTTCAGCCAACATCAGCCCTGTCTGTTCACCCCCGCCGCCGGCCTGGCCAAGATCGAAGCCAGTCTGCTGCAGGTCGCGGAACAGGTTAAACAGCAACTGCAGCAAATGCGCGGCCAGTAACCATGCTCAGTCTGGAGACGCTCGATCTGCTGCTGGCGATCACCGAAGGCGAGATGATCGAGGAGATGATCGTCGGCATGCTGGCGGCGCCGCAGCTGTCGGTATTCTTTAAAAAGTTTCCGGCCCTTCGCCGAGCGCTGGATCGCGATCTGCCGCGTTGGAAGCTGCAGCTCAAGGAGCGTCTGCAGGAGGCGATGGTGCCGCCGGCGCTGGCGCAGGAATTCTATCGCTACCAGCAGTGCCAGCTGGAGAACAACACCCAGTTCTATCACAACCTCAACGACACCATGGAGCTGCTGCGCCAGCTGGTCTCACCGTTTTATGAACAGGCGCGCGCGCTGGTGGACGCCGCCGATCTGCCCAATCATCCGCTGGACGACAGCTTTCAAACGCTGTTTCTGCAGCGCTGGCGCATCAGCCTGACGCTGCAGGCCACCATGCTGCACCACCAACTGCTGGAACAAGAGCGCGAGCAGCTGATGGCGGAACTGCAGGAGCGGTTGGCGCTGAGCGGCGCGCTGGAACCGCTGCTGTCGGAAAACGACACCGCCGCCGGCAGGCTGTGGGACATGAGCAAAGGCCAGCTGCAGCGTGGCGATTATCAGCGGCTGGTGGAGTACGGCAACTTTTTGCAGCAGCAGCCGGAGCTGAAAAAGCTGGCGCAACAGCTGGGCCGCAGCTATCAGGCCAAGGCGGTGCAGCAACAGGACGCGCAGCCGGAGCCGTTCAGGGTCATGGTGCAGGTGCCGGCCACGCTGCCGGAAGAAGTGAGCGGCATTCATCAGAGCGACGACATCCTGCGCCTGCTGCCGCCGGAGCTGGCGACGCTGGGGATTGAAGAGCTGGAATTCGAGTTTTATCGCCGCCTGTTGGAAAAGCGGCTGCTGAGCTACCGTCTGCAGGGCGACGTCTGGCAGGAACAGATCCTGATCCGCCAGGTCACTCACCAGCAGCAGGATCAACAGCCGCGCGGGCCGTTTATCGTCTGCGTGGACACCTCCGGATCGATGGGCGGTTTCAACGAACAGTGCGCCAAGGCGTTCTGTCTGGCGCTGCTGCGCATTGCGCTGGCGGACAACCGCCGCTGCTATATCATGCTGTTCGCCAACCAGATCGTGCATTACGAACTCACCGCCGCCAGCGGCATCGAGCAGGCAGTGCGCTTTCTCGGCCAGCAGTTTCGTGGCGGCACCGATCTGGCGGCCTGCCTGAACGCCACCGTCACCAAAATGGCGGAGAGCGGCTGGTTCGACGCCGATGCGGTGATCATTTCCGATTTTATTGCCCAGCGGTTGCCGGAGGAGGTAATAAAGAAGGTGAAACAGCAGCAGCAAAGCCACCAGCAACGTTTCCACGCGGTGGCGATGTCCGCCTACGGCAAACCCGGCATCATGCGCATCTTCGATCATATCTGGCGCTTTGATACCGGGCTGAAA
The DNA here is from genome assembly GCF_047456145.1 of Serratia sp. BNK-23. NCBI lineage: Bacteria > Pseudomonadati > Pseudomonadota > Gammaproteobacteria > Enterobacterales > Yersiniaceae > Serratia > Serratia sp. BNK-23. Next base: position 4,994,360 of record NZ_CP179900.1, on the reverse strand, counting down.
AGCCGTTTGATGCGCCGCTGGCGGCGCTAGGCGGGATTAGAGCAGACCTTCAACCGCGCCGCGCACTTCCGGCGACCACACGCCGCATTGCACCTGGCCGATATGCGACAGTTGCAGCAACAACATCACCAGACGCGACTGACCGATGCCGCCGCCGATGGTCTGCGGCATATCGCCGCGCAGTAAGGACTGGTGCCATTCCAGCTTCATGCGCTCTTCATCGCCGGTCAGCGCCAACTGGTGTTTCAGCGCGGCGGCGTCAACGCGGATCCCCATGGAGGACAGCTCGAAAGCGTCCTGCAGCACCGGGTTCCACACCACGATATCGCCGTTCAGGCCCGCCAGGCCATCCGCCGTCGGCGTGGTCCAGTCATCATAATCCGGCGCCCGCACATCGTGCGATTTACCGTGTGACAGCTTGCCGCCGATGCCAATCAGGAACACTGCGCCCAATTCTTTGGCAATCGCCCGCTCGCGCCCCTTGGCGTCCAGATCAGGGTAGCGCTGCAGCAGGGTTTCGCTGTGCACGAAGTGGATTTGTTCCGGCAGGAACGGGGTCAGGCCATGCTCGCGGCTGACTTCCGCCTCCGTCGCCTTGATCGCAGCGTAAATACTGCGCACGGTGTTTTTCAGGTAGTCCAGGCTACGCTCACCGTCGCCCATCACCCGTTCCCAGTCCCACTGATCGACGTACACCGAGTGGATAGGCGTCAGGCGGTCTTCATCCGGGCGCAGCGCCTTCATATGGGTATACAGGCCTTCGCCGGCACCGAAATCGTAGCTGCCCAGGGTTTTGCGTTTCCATTTCGCCAGCGAATGCACCACTTCGAAGGTGGCGTCCGGCAAGGTTTTGACTTTGACCTGCACCGCTTTCTCGCTGCCGGAAAGGTTATCCTGCGTGCCGTCGCCCAGGCGGCTAAGGATCGGGGCTTGCACTTCGATCAGACCGAGCTGTTGCTCCAGCTGGCGGGAGAAGAAGGCTTTGACCTGGCTGATTTGTTGTTGTTTTTGGATAAACTGTTTTTTCATTGCCGTATCTCTTGTAAACCTGTCTCTGTTGCCATCGATTAAGCAACAAAATGACACGACAATTCAATATCCATTAATCAATATTGCCTTTTCACTTTTAATCGTTCATTTTTACCCGGACAGAATTCAACAATCGTTAATTAATGGGGGATTAAATGGCGGAAATTTATCAGATCGATAATCTCGATCGCGGCATTCTCAACGCCCTGATGGACAATGCGCGCACACCGTACGCCGAACTGGCGAAAAACTTCGCCGTCAGCCCCGGCACCATTCATGTGCGGGTGGAGAAGATGAAGCAGGCCGGGATCATCACCGGCGCGCGCATCGACGTCAGCCCCAAACAGCTGGGCTACGACGTGTGCTGCTTTATCGGCATCATATTAAAGAGCGCCAAGGATTACCCTTCGGCGCTGAAGAAGCTGGAAAGCCTGGAAGAAGTGGTGGAAGCCTATTACACCACCGGCCACTACAGCGTCTTTATTAAGGTAATGTGCCGATCGATCGACGCGTTGCAACAGGTACTTATCAACAAGATCCAGACCATCGACGAGATCCAGTCCACCGAAACGCTGATCTCACTGCAGAACCCCATTATGCGCACCATCGTGCCGTAACCCGCCAAATTGCATACCCACATTATCCACAGGTAGATCCCAGCCGATTCACAGCGTACAATGCAGCCACTTTGAGTGAGAAGGTTGGGATCGTTGGTTCATGGCAGACATTACTCTGATCAGTGGCAGTACGCTTGGCAGCGCCGAATACGTGGCTGAACATTTGGCTGAAAAGCTGGAAGACGCGGGTTTCTCTACCGAGATGCTGCACGGCCCTGAACTGGATGAACTGCCGTTGACCGGCCGCTGGCTGGTGGTCTCTTCCACGCACGGCGCCGGCGAACTGCCAGATAACCTTCAACCGCTGTTGGAACAGATCGCTGAGCAGCAGCCGGATCTTTCCGAGGTACAGTTCGGCGCCGTCGGTTTGGGCAGTTCGGAATACGACACCTTCTGCGGTGCGATCAAACAGATCGACGATCTGTTGATCGCCAGAGGCGCTAAAAGGATCGGCGATCGTCTCGAGATCGACGTGACCGATCATGAAATTCCCGAGGATCCGGCCGAGGAATGGGTAAAAAACTGGATTAATTTACTCTAATTCGTCTAAAGATCGTGCGAACGATTGTGGATAACTATACTTAAAAGCAGGGTAAAAGCCGTAGTTATCCCAATAACAACCGTAGTGCGCTTTTTGTCCTGTGTATAACAAGCCTTTTAGATCCCAGCTTATCTGCGTCGGGATCACCGATCATTCACAGCAAACGATCCTCCTTAATCTGCTGATCTTCATCGTGAATAGTCACTTATCCACAGAGGATCGCGATCCTAATAAGAGATCTAATAAAGAGATCTTTAAATAAAAAAGATCTTCTTTTAATTACCGACGATCCTGACCACTTGGTCGATCGTCTAAACTTGAGTAGAATCCCCGACCCCAGGGCAAATACGATCGTTCGCAATACGGCGAGGTGCAGTTCCATGTTTTATCCAGATCAATTTGACGTCATCATCATCGGTGGTGGCCATGCAGGTACCGAGGCCGCCATGGCCGCGGCGCGCATGGGACGTCAGACTTTATTATTGACACACAATATCGATACGCTGGGACAGATGTCCTGTAACCCGGCGATTGGCGGTATTGGTAAAGGGCATCTGGTTAAGGAAATTGATGCGCTCGGCGGCCTGATGGCAACGGCGATCGACCATGCCGGCATCCAGTTTAGGATACTAAACGCCAGCAAAGGCCCAGCCGTTCGCGCCACTCGCGCTCAGGCGGATCGCGTCCTGTATCGGCAGGCGATCCGTACCGCGTTGGAGAACCAGCCCAACCTGATGATCTTCCAACAGCCGGTTGAGGATCTGATCGTCGAAAACGATCGCGTCGTGGGTGCCGTCACCCAAATGGGTCTGAAATTCCGCGCCAAGGCGGTGGTATTGACCGTAGGCACCTTCCTGGACGGCAAGATCCATATCGGCCTGGAGAATTACAGCGGCGGCCGCGCAGGGGATCCTCCTTCGATCTCGCTGTCGCAGCGTTTGCGTGAACTGCCGCTGCGCGTTAACCGCTTGAAAACCGGTACGCCGCCGCGCATCGACGCCCGCACTATCGATTTCAGCGTATTGGCGCCGCAACACGGCGATACGCCGGTGCCGGTATTCTCGTTCCTGGGCGATGCCAGCCAGCACCCGGAACAAATGGCGTGCTACATCACCCACACCAATGAAAAAACCCATGACGTGATCCGCAATAACCTCGATCGCAGCCCGATGTATGCCGGGATCATTGAAGGGATCGGCCCACGTTACTGTCCGTCGATCGAAGACAAGGTCATGCGTTTTGCCGATCGCAACGCGCACCAGATCTTCCTTGAGCCGGAAGGCCTGACCAGCAACGAGATTTACCCTAACGGGATCTCCACCAGCCTGCCGTTCGACGTGCAGATGCAGATCGTCCGTTCAATGGAAGGGATGCAGAACGCGCGTATTATTCGCCCTGGTTATGCCATCGAGTACGATTTCTTCGATCCACGCGATCTGAAACCGACGCTGGAAAGCAAATTTATTCAGGGCCTGTTCTTCGCCGGCCAGATCAACGGCACCACCGGCTATGAAGAAGCCGCCGCACAGGGCCTGCTGGCCGGCCTGAACGCCGGGCGCTTCGCCGATGAACAAGAGGGCTGGGCGCCACGTCGCGATCAGGCCTACCTCGGCGTGCTGGTGGACGATCTCAGCACCCTCGGCACCAAAGAACCGTACCGCATGTTTACCTCACGCGCCGAGTATCGTCTGATGCTGCGCGAAGACAACGCCGATCTCCGTCTGACGGAAAAAGGCCGTGAACTCGGTCTGGTGGACGACGTGCGCTGGGCGCGTTACAGCGAGAAGCTGGAGCGAATCGAACGTGAACGTCAACGCCTGCGCGACATCTGGATGCATCCGCACGCCGAGAACGTCGAACAGGTCAATGCATTGCTGAAAGCGCCGCTGTCGCGTGAAGCGAACGGCGAAGAGTTGCTGCGCCGTCCTGAGATGGATTACGCGCAATTGACCAGCATCGACGCCTTCGCGCCGCCGTTGGACGACGTACAAGCCGCCGAGCAGGTCGAGATCCAGGTCAAATACGAAGGCTATATCGCTCGCCAGCAGGAAGAGATCGAAAAACAGCAGCGCAACGAGAACACCGTGCTGCCGCTGGATCTTGACTACCGTCAGGTTTCGGGGCTGTCGAACGAGGTGATCGCCAAGCTGAACGATCACAAACCGAACTCCATCGGCCAGGCTTCGCGCATCTCCGGCATTACACCGGCGGCGATCTCGATTTTGCTGATCTGGCTGAAAAAGCAGGGACTGCTGCGCCGCAGCGCATAAATCCCGCATCCAGGCGGCCGTTTGCTCAACCCGTAGCCAAACGGCCGCTGACATCACTTGCGCCCTGAATTATCATAGTCGCCTCATTGCGCCAGCTAACCATCCGCTGGTCGTTCAGCGCCTGCCAGAGGATCCGTTGTGCAAAAAAAATTAGACTCGCTGCTCGCGGCAGCAGGCATTGAGCTGCCCGATCAGCAGAAACAGCAGCTGCTGGGCTATGTCGGCATGCTGGATAAGTGGAACAAGGCTTATAACCTCACGTCGGTGCGCGATCCGCAGCAAATGCTGGTGCGCCACATCCTCGACAGTATTGTGGTCAATCCGCATCTGCAGGGCTCGCGTTTTATCGATGTCGGCACCGGCCCCGGCTTGCCGGGCATTCCGCTGGCGATTGTGCGCCCGGACGCGCATTTCACGCTGCTCGACAGCCTGGGCAAGCGCGTGCGTTTCCTGCGCCAGGTGCAGCATGAGCTGGGCCTGAACAATATCGAGCCGGTGCAGAGCCGCGTCGAAGCGTTTCCGGCCGAGCCACCGTTCGATGGCGTGATCAGCCGGGCATTCGCTTCGCTGCAGGATATGCTGTCCTGGTGCCATCACCTGCCGGCGAAAGGGCAGGGGCGTTTTTACGCGTTGAAAGGCGTGCGCCCGGATGAAGAACTGACGCAGTTGCCGGCTGGCGTTAGCCTGGAGTCTATCGTGCGGCTGCAGGTGCCTGAACTGGAAGGCGAACGTCATCTGGTGATTCTTAAGGCAAACTGAGTTTGCTTTTGATCAAACAAGCGTGAATTAAAGGTCGTACCCAGCAGAAAGATAAGCAGGCTAATTAGTTGGTCGCTTTTTTTAGTTAATTTACTTTCTATTAACACAAAAAACGCGGCTAATTAGCGACAATAGAGTAATTGCATTTAGAAATAGTCACGTTAGCAATCATGTGCGAAAGATTGGCGTTTGCTGCTAATGTTAATTGGCTGTTGGAATATTGCCCCGCTGCTTGTCAATAAAAGGTTTTCATCGGGTATACGGATTGTTTTTGAACAGTTAACTAGTAATGTTTTGATTTATATAATTTTTTGATCGCTCAAATTGCTAAAGACGGTTTGGTTGACCATCGGCTATAAATCAGGAAGGGACATTACTGTGATCAGCTTCGCGTTTCTAAACGCAACGCTGGAATAATCAGACAATTAAATGCGCCCTATTATTCCGACCGTTTTCTTGTGAAAATAGGCTGGAATAGGGAAATTTAAATAATTGTTCACCTTTTCGCTACTTATCGATTGAATTCGTTGGTATGCCCCGTATAATTTGCTCGTTTTTTGCTGCTTGACTCAGGACAGCAAAAACAGTTGTATACGTCACTCAGCATACCCCCTCTGGGGTACGGAGAGAACAAACGTCATGTCTGTGTCCCTTTACAGCGGGAAAGTCGCACGCAAACTGCTGTTTTTGCAGTTAATGACTTTTGTTCTGATCAGCGTTGCTTTCTGGCTGAAAAGCCCGGAATGGAGCGCTTCGGCGTTGGCAGGCGGTCTCGCCGCCTGGTTGCCGAGTGCAATGTTTATGCTGTTTGCCTTGCGCCATCAGGCGCAAACGCCGGCGCCCGGTAGGGTTGCCTGGTCGTTCGCCATCGGCGAGGGGCTAAAGGTCGTGATCACCATCGTTTTGCTGATCGTGGCGCTGGGGGTGTTCAAGGCGGAGTTTATACCGCTTGGCCTGACCTATTTAGCGGTGTTAGTGGTGCAGATAGTGGCACCGGCCGTGATTAACAGTTACCGAACTTAACTAAATAAGGGTAAGAGGCATCATGTCTGCAGGAGAAGTCTTGACTCCACAGGAGTATATCGGTCACCACCTGACGCAGCTTCAGGTCGGGACTGGGTTCTGGTCGATCAACATCGACTCGATGTTTTTCTCCGTCGTCCTCGGGGCGCTTTTCCTGGTGATCTTCCGCAAAGTGGCCAAAAACGCCACCAGCGGCGTGCCGGGTAAACTGCAAACCGCCGTGGAGCTGGTGGTCGGTTTCGTCGACAGCAGCGTGCGCGACATGTACCACGGCAAGAGCAAGGTGATTGCGCCGCTGGCGCTGACCGTGTTCGTCTGGGTGTTCCTGATGAACTTGATGGACCTGCTGCCCATCGACTTCCTGCCTTATGTTGGCGAACACATCCTCGGCCTGCCTGCGCTGCGCGTAGTGCCTACCGCCGATGTAAACGTCACGCTGTCGATGGCGCTGGGCGTGTTTATCCTGATTCTGTTCTATAGCATCAAAATGAAAGGCGTTGGCGGGTTCGTTAAAGAGTTGACCATGCAGCCGTTCAACCACCCTGTATTCATTCCTATCAACCTGATTCTTGAAGGTGTCAGCCTGCTGTCCAAACCTGTTTCACTGGGTCTGCGACTGTTCGGCAACATGTATGCGGGTGAGTTGATCTTCATCCTGATTGCCGGCCTGTTGCCGTGGTGGTCACAGTGGGTCCTGAGCTTGCCTTGGGCTATCTTCCACATCCTGATCATTACGCTTCAAGCCTTTATTTTCATGGTTCTGACGATCGTCTATCTGTCGATGGCGTCTGAAGAGCACTGATTTTCTTAAAACACTTGCACTTTTAAACTGAAACAAACTGGAGACTGTCATGGAAAACCTGAGTATGGATCTGCTGTACATGGCTGCCGCTGTGATGATGGGTTTAGCGGCAATCGGTGCTGCGATCGGTATCGGCATCCTGGGTGGTAAATTCTTGGAAGGCGCTGCTCGTCAGCCTGACCTGATTCCTCTGCTGCGTACACAGTTCTTTATCGTTATGGGTCTGGTCGACGCCATCCCGATGATCGCTGTAGGTCTGGGTCTGTACGTGATGTTCGCCGTCGCGTAAGTAGAGCAACCCTCTACGACGTAACCAAACTATTAACTTTTAAAGAGGCATTGTGCTGTGAATCTTAACGCAACAATCCTCGGCCAGGCCATCGCGTTCGTTCTGTTTGTCTGGTTCTGCATGAAGTACGTATGGCCGCCGATCATGGCTGCCATCGAGAAGCGTCAGAAAGAAATCGCTGACGGCCTCGCTTCTGCAGAGCGTGCCAAAAAAGATCTGGACTTAGCGCAAGCCAATGCGACCGACCAGCTGAAAACTGCCAAAGCAGAAGCTCAGGTGATCATCGAGCAAGCGAACAAACGCAAAGCTCAGATCATGGATGAAGCGAAAGCCGAAGCCGAGCAGGAACGTAACAAAATCGTGGCGCAGGCTCAGGCTGAGATCGAAGCCGAACGTAAGCGCGCTCGTGAAGAGTTGCGTAAGCAAGTCGCGATGCTGGCAATTGCCGGCGCCGAGAAGATCATCGAACGTTCCGTGGATGAAGCTGCTAACAGCGACATCGTTGATAAACTGGTCGCTGAACTGTAAGGAGGGAGGGGCTGATGTCTGAATTTGTAACTGTAGCTCGCCCCTACGCCAAAGCAGCTTTTGACTTTGCCGTTGAGCACCAAAGCGTAGAGCGCTGGCAGGACATGCTGGCGTTTGCGGCTGAAGTCACTCGCAATGAACAGATTTCTGAACTGCTGTCTGGCGCGGTTGCGCCAGAAACGCTGTCCAAGACGTTCATCGCGGTTTGTGGCGATCGGCTCGACGAACATGGCCAGAACTTTATCCGTGTAATGGCCGAAAATGGACGTTTACTGGTTCTTCCTGCCGTGCTGCAGCAGTTCATCGAACTGCGCGCCTCGCTGGAATCCACCGTCGAAGTTGAAGTGCTCTCTGCGAGCGCGCTGAACGACGAACAGCAGGCGAAAATCGCCGCTGCGATGGAAAAACGTCTGTCACGCAAAGTTAAGCTGAATTGCAAAATTGACAAGTCTGTACTGGCCGGCATCGTTGTTCGCGCCGGCGATATGGTGATTGATGGCAGCGTTCGCGGTCGTCTTGAACGCCTGACAGACGTCTTGCAGTCTTAAGGGGACTGGAGCATGCAACTGAATTCCACCGAAATCAGCGAACTGATCAAGCAGCGCATTGCTCAGTTCAATGTAGTGAGCGAAGCTCACAATGAAGGTACTATCGTTTCCGTCAGCGACGGGATCATCCGCGTACACGGCCTGGCCGAAGTTATGCAGGGCGAAATGATCGCGCTGCCTGGCAACCGTTACGCAATCGCATTGAACCTGGAGCGCGACTCCGTCGGTGCCGTGGTCATGGGTCCGTACGCGGATCTGGCCGAAGGCATGAAGGTGAAATGCACCGGCCGTATCCTGGAAGTTCCAGTCGGTCGTGGTCTGCTGGGCCGCGTAGTTAACACCCTGGGCGCGCCAATCGACGGCAAAGGCCCGATTGAGAACGACGGTTTCTCTCCGGTAGAAGCTATCGCGCCAGGCGTTATCGAGCGTCAGTCCGTTGATCAGCCGGTTCAGACTGGCTACAAATCCGTTGACGCCATGATTCCAATCGGCCGTGGCCAGCGTGAGCTGGTGATCGGTGACCGTCAGACCGGTAAAACCGCGCTGGCGATCGATGCGATCATCAACCAACGCGACTCCGGCATCAAATGCGTTTACGTGGCTATCGGCCAGAAAGCGTCCACCATCGCTAACGTGGTGCGCAAACTGGAAGAGCACGGCGCACTGGCCAACACCATCGTGGTGGTGGCGACCGCTTCCGAATCCGCTGCACTGCAATACCTGGCGCCATATGCCGGTTGCGCAATGGGCGAATACTTCCGTGACCGCGGTGAAGATGCGCTGATCGTGTACGATGACCTGTCCAAACAGGCCGTTGCTTACCGCCAGATTTCCCTGCTGCTTCGTCGTCCGCCAGGTCGTGAAGCTTACCCAGGCGACGTATTCTACCTGCACTCCCGCTTGCTGGAGCGCGCAGCGCGCGTCAACGCCGAATACGTTGAAGCCTTCACCAAAGGTGAAGTTAAAGGCCAAACCGGTTCACTGACCGCTCTGCCGATCATTGAAACCCAGGCGGGTGACGTTTCCGCGTTCGTTCCGACCAACGTAATCTCGATTACCGATGGTCAGATCTTCCTGGAATCCAACCTGTTCAACTCCGGTATTCGTCCGGCAGTTAACCCGGGTATCTCCGTATCCCGTGTTGGTGGCGCCGCGCAGACCAAGATCATGAAGAAACTGTCCGGTGGTATCCGTACCGCGCTGGCGCAGTATCGTGAACTGGCTGCGTTCTCCCAGTTCGCCTCCGATCTGGACGACGCGACCCGCAAACAGCTGAGCCACGGTCAGAAAGTGACCGAGCTGCTGAAACAGAAACAGTATGCGCCAATGTCGGTTGCACAACAGTCTCTGGTGCTGTTTGCCGCAGAACGCGGTTACCTGAACGACGTCGAAGTCGCCAAAGTGGTGAGCTTCGAAGCCGCGCTGGTCGCCTATGCGGACCGCGAGCACGCCGAACTGCTGAACCACATCAACCAAACTGGCAACTTCAATGATGAGATCGAGGGCAAGTTGAAAGACATCCTCGAGACCTTCAAGAAAACCCAGTCCTGGTAACGCCGAACGGTCCTGCTGTTGAAAGACAGCAGGCCGTCTGGCACTGAGGAGAAGCAGAGATGGCCGGCGCAAAAGAGATACGTAGTAAGATCGCTAGCGTGCAAAACACGCAAAAGATCACTAAAGCGATGGAAATGGTCGCCGCCTCCAAAATGCGTAAATCGCAGGATCGCATGGCGGCCAGCCGTCCTTATGCAGAGACCATGCGCAAAGTGATTGGTCACCTTGCGTTAGGGAATCTGGAGTACAAGCACCCGTACCTGGATGAGCGTGACGTTAAGCGCGTTGGGTATCTGGTGGTGTCTACTGACCGTGGTCTCTGCGGCGGCTTGAACATCAACCTGTTCAAAAAGCTGCTGGCGGAGATGAAAGCCTGGTCCGAAAAAGGCGTCGAAACCGATTTGGCGCTGATTGGCTCTAAAGCGGCCTCTTTCTTTGGTTCCGTGGGCGGCAACGTGGTTGCCCAGGTGACCGGCATGGGGGATAAACCTTCCCTGTCGGATCTGATCGGGCCGGTGAAAGTGATGCTGCAGGCCTACGACGAAGGTCGTTTGGACAAGCTGTACATTGTCAGCAACAAATTTGTTAATACGATGTCCCAAGAGCCGCAGGTGCTTCAGCTGCTGCCGTTACCGCCAGCCGATGACGAAGAGCTGAAGAAAACGCCTTGGGATTACCTGTATGAACCGGATCCAAAAGTGCTGCTTGATACCTTGCTGCGCCGCTATGTGGAGTCGCAGGTTTATCAGGGCGTCGTGGAAAACCTGGCCAGCGAGCAGGCCGCACGAATGGTCGCGATGAAAGCCGCAACCGATAACGGCGGTAGCCTGATCAAAGAGCTGCAGTTGGTATACAACAAGGCGCGTCAGGCCAGCATCACTCAGGAACTCACCGAGATCGTTTCGGGAGCCTCCGCGGTTTAAGCTAGGTTTACGAATTACGTAGAGGATTCAAGATGGCTACTGGAAAGATTATCCAGGTAATCGGCGCCGTGGTGGACGTCGAGTTCCCTCAGGATGCCGTACCAAAAGTGTACGACGCCCTTGAGGTAGAAAACGGCACCGAAAAACTGGTGTTGGAAGTTCAGCAACAGCTGGGCGGTGGCGTGGTTCGCTGTATCGCAATGGGGACCTCCGACGGTCTGCGTCGCGGTCTGAAAGTGAACAACCTGGACCACCCGATTGAAGTGCCGGTGGGTAAAGCTACCCTGGGCCGTATCATGAACGTATTGGGTCAACCCATCGACATGAAAGGCGACATCGGCGAAGAAGAGCGTTGGGCGATTCACCGCGCGGCGCCAAGCTACGAAGAGCTGTCCAGCTCCCAGGAACTGCTGGAAACCGGTATCAAGGTAATGGACCTGATTTGTCCATTCGCCAAGGGCGGTAAAGTCGGTCTGTTCGGCGGTGCGGGCGTAGGTAAAACCGTAAACATGATGGAGCTGATCCGTAACATCGCGATCGAGCACTCCGGTTATTCCGTGTTCGCGGGCGTGGGCGAGCGTACTCGTGAGGGTAACGACTTCTACCACGAAATGACCGACTCCAACGTTCTGGACAAAGTATCTCTGGTTTACGGCCAGATGAACGAGCCACCAGGTAACCGTCTGCGCGTTGCGCTGACCGGTCTGACCATGGCGGAGAAATTCCGTGACGAAGGCCGTGACGTTCTGCTGTTCGTTGACAACATCTACCGTTACACCCTGGCCGGTACCGAAGTGTCCGCACTTCTGGGCCGTATGCCATCCGCGGTAGGTTATCAGCCAACGCTGGCGGAAGAGATGGGCGTTCTGCAAGAACGTATCACCTCGACCAAGACCGGTTCCATCACTTCCGTACAGGCCGTTTACGTTCCTGCGGATGACTTGACTGACCCGTCTCCAGCCACCACCTTTGCGCACTTGGACGCAACCGTGGTACTGAGCCGTAACATCGCTTCTCTGGGTATCTACCCGGCCGTTGACCCGCTGGATTCCACCAGCCGTCAGCTGGATCCGCTGGTTGTTGGCCAGGAGCACTACGACGTAGCGCGTGGCGTGCAGTCCATTCTGCAACGCTACCAGGAACTGAAAGATATCATCGCGATCCTGGGTATGGACGAGCTGTCTGAAGAAGACAAACTGGTCGTATCCCGTGCGCGTAAGATCCAACGTTTCCTGTCTCAGCCGTTCTTCGTGGCAGAAGTCTTCACCGGTTCTCCGGGCAAGTTCGTATCGCTGAAAGACACCATCCGTGGTTTCAAAGGCATTATGGACGGCGACTATGACCACCTGCCGGAGCAGGCGTTCTACATGGTTGGCACCATTGAAGAAGCAGTGGAAAAAGCCAAGAAACTGTAACGCCTTGAGAGGAGGGTGATATGGCTATGACTTACCATCTGGATGTAGTCAGCGCGGAAAAACAGATGTTTTCCGGCCTGGTGCAGAAGATCCAGGTGACAGGCAGCGAAGGTGAACTGGGGATCTTCCCTGGCCATGCGCCGCTGCTGACTGCCATCAAGCCTGGCATGGTGCGTATTGTTAAGCAGCACGGTGAAGAAGAGTTCATCTACCTGTCCGGCGGCATCCTCGAGGTGCAGCCGAGCGTGGTTACCGTGCTGGCGGACACTGCTATCCGTGGTACTGACCTCGACGAAGCGAGAGCGTTGGAAGCTAAGCGTAAAGCTGAAGAACACATTCGCAGCTCTCATGGCGATGTCGACTATGCTCAGGCATCCGCTGAACTGGCGAAAGCGATCGCAAAACTGCGCGTTATCGAGCTCACCAGAAAAGCGATGTAATGTTTGGGTGCCCGGCACCCAACTTTAAGAAAGCGGCCTATAGGGTCGCTTTTTTTTACTTTAAAATAAGCATTTCAGCCCGGCGGGCGGTGTGGTGTATAACCGCTGATATCGGGAAATAAACGTCGCCGATCGCCGACAGTTTTTTCGCTCCGACGGCGAATTGGCCGTGATAGCGGCAGACCAAGGCCCACGCGGCCTGCGCCGGGTTCGTGCAGAGAAATATGTAGTAATATCGTCGCTAAACGGTTTTACTTTCGTCTATCAAAATGGAGTTATCAGGTTGCTTATGTCGAACAGCGCAATGAGCGTGGTCATCCTCGCCGCGGGCAAGGGAACACGCATGTATTCCGATCTTCCCAAGGTTTTACATCCGTTGGCCGGCAAGCCGATGGTGCAACACGTCATTGATGCCGCGATGAAACTGGGCGCGCAACAGGTTCATCTGGTATACGGCCACGGCGGCGATCTGTTGAAAAGCACGTTGACCGAAGGCGCGCTGAACTGGGTGCTGCAGGCCGAGCAACTGGGTACCGGCCATGCGATGCAGCAGGCCGCGCCGCACTTTGCCGACGATGAAGACGTGCTGATGCTGTACGGCGATGTGCCGTTAATCTCCGTGGATACGCTGCAACGCCTGCTGGCGGCCAAGCCGCAGGGCGGCATCGGCCTGCTGACGGTCAAGCTGGACGATCCGAGCGGTTACGGCCGCATCGTGCGTGAGCAGGGCAACGTGGTGGGCATCGTCGAACACAAGGACGCCAGTGAGGCACAGCGCCAGATCAACGAGATCAATACCGGCATCCTGGTGGCGAACGGGCGCGATCTGAAGCGCTGGTTGGGAATGTTGAATAACGACAACGCACAGGGCGAGTTTTACATCACCGATATCATTGCGTTGGCCCATGCCGACGGCAAGAAAATCGAAGCCGTGCACCCGTCGCGTTTAAGTGAAGTGGAAGGCGTGAACAACCGTCTGCAGCTGGCGACTCTGGAGCGCGTATTCCAGTCGGAACAGTCTGAAAAGCTGCTGTTGGCCGGCGTGATGTTGTTGGATCCGGCGCGTTTCGATCTGCGCGGGGAACTTGTTCACGGCCGTGACATCACTATTGATGCGAATGTGATTATCGAAGGTCACGTCAAGCTGGGCGACCGGGTGAAAGTCGGCGCCGGCTGCGTGCTGAAAAACTGCGTGATTGGCGATAACTGCGAGATCAGCCCTTACAGCGTGCTGGAAGACAGCGTGCTGGAAGCAGACTGCACGGTGGGGCCGTTCGCCCGCCTGCGCCCAGGCGCGGAGCTGGCGGCAGGGGCTCACGTCGGCAACTTCGTGGAAATGAAAAAGGCGCGTCTGGGCAAAGGCTCCAAGGCCGGCCACCTCAGCTACCTAGGCGATGCCGAAATCGGTGATGACGTGAATATCGGCGCCGGCACCATCACCTGTAACTACGATGGCGCCAACAAGCACAAAACGCTGATCGGCGATGGCGTGTTCGTCGGTTCCGATACTCAGCTGGTGGCGCCGGTGTCGGTCGGCAAAGGATCCACCATCGCCGCCGGCACCACGGTGACGCGCGATATCGCCGAGAACGAACTGGTGCTGAGCCGCGTCAAGCAGGTGCACATTCAGGGTTGGCAACGTCCGGTGAAGAAGAAGCCATAGTGTGTTTTGCGTTGGGCTCCGTTCAGAGCCCAATACAAAACATAATAACCCCCACCATCTACAGGCTCGGGGGACGCACGGTAAAAACCGGCAAAAATCAGGTCAAGGCATCGAAAGCGCCCATGAAGGGCGTTCATTAGGAATATAACTGATGTGTGGAATTGTAGGCGCAGTAGCGCAACGTGATATCGCAGAAATCCTGTTGGAAGGTTTACGTCGTCTCGAGTATCGCGGTTATGACTCCGCTGGTCTGGCGGTGGTCGATGAAAAAGGCAACGTCAGTCGCCTGCGTCGCGTTGGCAAGGTACAAAAGCTGGCCGAAGCGGCGGAACAAACCGATCTGCACGGCGGTACCGGCATCGCTCACACCCGTTGGGCTACGCACGGTGAACCGACCGAAGCGAACGCGCACCCGCATGTTTCCGACTACATTACCGTGGTGCATAACGGCATCATCGAAAACCACGAGCCGCTGCGCGAACTGCTGATTGAACGCGGTTACCGTTTCAGCTCTGAAACCGACACCGAAGTGATTGCGCACCTGGTGCACTGGGAACAACTGCAAGGCGGTACGCTGCTGGAAGTGGTTCAGCGCGTGATCCCGCAGCTGCGCGGCGCTTATGGCACCGTGGTGATGGACAGCCGCGATCCGAGCGTGCTGGTCGCGGCGCGTTCCGGCAGCCCGCTGGTTATCGGCCGCGGCGTCGGGGAAAACTTCATCGCTTCCGATCAGCTGGCGCTGCTGCCGGTCACCCGCCGCTTCATCTTCCTGGAAGAGGGCGACGTGGTGGAAGTGACTCGCCGCACCGTCAACATCTTCGACAAACAGGGCAACGCCATCGAGCGTCCTGAGATCGAATCCCAGGTGCAGTATGACGCCGGCGACAAGGGCGCTTATCGCCACTACATGCAAAAAGAGATTTACGAACAGCCGCTGGCGCTGAAAAACACCCTGGAAGGGCGTTTCAGTCATGGCCAAATCAACCTGAGTGAGCTGGGGCCGCACGCCGACGAGTTGCTCGCCAAGGTGCAGCACGTGCAGATTATCGCCTGTGGGACTTCTTACCACTCCGGTATGGTGGCGCGTTACTGGTTCGAAGCGCTGGCTGGCGTGCCGTGCGATGTCGAGATCGCGTCCGAATTCCGTTACCGCAAATCGGCGGTGCGTCCGGGCAGCCTGATCATCACTCTGTCACAGTCCGGCGAAACCGCCGACACCCTGGCGGCGCTGCGCCTGTCCAAAGAGCTGGGTTATCTCGGTTCGCTGGCCGTTTGTAACGTTGCCGGCTCTTCGCTGGTGCGCGAATCCGATCTGGCGCTGATGACCAAAGCGGGTACGGAAATCGGCGTAGCCTCGACCAAAGCCTTCACCACGCAGCTCACCGTGCTGTTGATGCTGGTGGCGCGCCTGGGCCGTCTGAAAGGCATGGCGGAAAGCGTGGAGCACGAGATCGTGCATGGTCTGCAGGCGCTGCCGGCGCGTATCGAGCAGATGCTGTCGATGGATAAAGAGATCGAAGCGCTGGCGGAAGGCTTCTCCGACAAGCACCATGCGCTGTTCCTCGGCCGCGGCGATCAGTATCCGATCGCCATGGAAGGGGCGCTGAAGCTGAAAGAGATCTCCTATATTCACGCTGAAGCTTATGCGGCGGGTGAGTTGAAACACGGCCCGCTGGCGCTGATCGACGCCGATATGCCGGTGATCGTGGTGGCGCCAAACAACGAACTGCTGGAAAAGCTGAAGTCCAACATTGAAGAAGTGCGCGCGCGCGGCGGCCAGCTGTACGTGTTCGCCGATCAGGACGCCGGCTTCGTCAGCAGCGAAGGCATGACCCTCATTCCTCTGCCGCACGTCGAGGAAATCGTCGCGCCGATCTTCTACACCGTGCCGTTGCAGCTGCTGTCTTACCACGTGGCGCTGATCAAGGGCACCGACGTTGACCAGCCGCGCAACCTGGCGAAGTCTGTCACCGTAGAGTAATTTGTCACAGGTAAACTGCAAAAGCCGGCCTTAGCGCCGGCTTTTTTCATGAGTGACCTTAAAGATGACAGCGCTGCCGTTTCGGTGATAAACGTTGTCATATTCAAGCGGATAGGCAGCGCCAAGCCGGTTTTTTATTGCTTGGGAAATGTGCTGTTTCACGGCTAACCTTCTGATTTACATAAAAACAAACACCTATCAAATACGCTGTAATATAACTGTCATATTGCGTACATTTTTCTGTCACCAAACTGTCCTATTTTCCCTCCTGCAGCAATACTTACTCTGATTAAAACGACTCGAAGTCGATTTTAAGTATCCCATTAGGAGGGATTATGAAACTGATGCGTACCACCGTCGCCAGTATTGTGGCAGCGACCTTCTCCCTGACCGCCGTGTCCGCGTTCGCTGCTGCCAGCCTGACCGGTGCAGGTGCGACATTCCCCGCTCCGGTTTACGCCAAGTGGGCAGATTCTTATCAGAAAGAAACCGGCAACAAAGTTAACTATCAGGGCATCGGCTCCTCTGGCGGCGTGAAGCAAATCGTGGCCAACACCGTTGACTTTGGTGCCTCCGACGCCCCGCTGTCTGACGACAAGCTGGCGGCCGACGGCCTGTTCCAGTTCCCGACAGTGATTGGCGGCGTGGTGCTGGCGGTGAATATCCCGGGCATCAAATCCGGCGAACTGACGCTGGACGGCAAAACCCTGGGCGATATCTACCTGGGCAACGTCAAAAAGTGGAACGATCCGGCTATCACCAAGCTGAACCCAGGCGTGAAACTGCCTGACCAGAACATCGCCGTAGTGCGCCGCGCCGACGGTTCCGGCACCTCGTTCGTGTTCACCAGCTACCTGTCCAAGGCCAATGCGCAGTGGAAAGAAAAGATTGGCGCCGGTTCTACCGTTAACTGGCCGACCGGTCTGGGCGGTAAAGGCAACGACGGCATCGCCGCCTTCGTTCAGCGCCTGCCAGGCTCTATCGGCTACGTAGAATACGCTTACGCCAAGCAGAACAACCTGGCTTACACCAAGCTGGTGTCCGCCGACGGCAAACCGGTCAGCCCGACCGAAGAGAGCTTCAGCAACGCCGCCAAAGGCGCGGATTGGAGCAAAACTTTCGCTCAGGATCTGACTGACCAGAAAGGCGACAACGTGTGGCCAATCACCTCCACCACCTTCATCCTGGTGCACAAAGAGCAGAAAAACCCTGCTCAGGGCGCCGAAGTGCTGAAGTTCTTCGACTGGGCGTATAAAACCGGTGCAAAACAAGCTAACGAGCTGGATTACGCCACCCTGCCGGCAGAAGTGGTTGAGCAGGTGCGTGCGGCCTGGAAAACCAACGTAAAAGACAGTTCAGGTAAAGCGCTGTACTAACAACGCAGGGGCGCGGGTTCGCCGCGCCCCACACAGTTCTTCAGGCTCCGATCCCGATTGGGGCTGCCAGGGTTCAAACAGAGAGTAATCTATGGCTGAGTACAAGCCGACCATCAAAGCACCGGGCAAAAACGGTGACATCATTTTCAGCGCGCTGGTGAGACTGGCTGCGCTGATTACCCTATTGTTGCTGGGTGGCATCATCGTTTCGCTGATCTTCGCCTCCTGGCCAAGCATGCAGAAATTCGGCTTTGCGTTCCTGTGGACCAAAGAGTGGGACGCGCCGGCGGAGCAGTTCGGCGCGCTGGTGCCGATCTACGGCACCGTGGTCACCTCGCTTATCGCGCTGATCATCGCCGTGCCGGTGAGCTTCGGCATCGCGCTGTTCCTGACCGAACTGGCGCCGAACTGGCTGAAGCGGCCGCTGGGCATCGCCATTGAGCTGCTGGCGGCCATTCCGAGCATCGTCTACGGCATGTGGGGCCTGTTCGTGTTCGCCCCGCTGTTCGCCGAATACTTCCAGACGCCGGTGGGCGAAGTACTGTCGGGCATTCCAATCGTCGGCGAGCTGTTCTCCGGCCCGGCCTTCGGCATCGGCATCCTGGCCGCCGGGGTGATCCTGGCGATCATGATCATTCCTTACATTGCTGCGGTGATGCGCGACGTGTTCGAACAGACCCCGGTAATGATGAAAGAGTCGGCCTACGGTATCGGCTGCACCACCTGGGAGGTCATCTGGCGCATCGTGCTGCCGTTCACCAAAAACGGCGTCATCGGCGGCGTGATGTTGGGCCTGGGCCGCGCGCTGGGGGAAACCATGGCGGTGACCTTTATCATCGGCAACACCTACCAGCTCGACAGCGCTTCGCTGTACATGCCGGGCAACAGCATCACCTCGGCGCTGGCCAACGAATTCGCTGAAGCCGAGTCCGGCGTGCACACCGCCGCGTTGATGGAGCTGGGCCTGATTCTGTTTGTTATCACCTTTATCGTGCTGGCGCTGTCGAAACTGATGATCATGCGTCTGGCCAAGAATGAGGGGCGTTAACATGGCGACGATGGATATGCAAAACGCAGTCGTTCTGGCGGAAAGCCGCCGCAAAATGCAGGCCTGGCGCCGGCAGAAAAACCGCCTCGCGCTGTTCCTGTCGATGGCGACCATGGCGTTCGGGCTGTTCTGGCTGATCTGGATCCTGATCGCCACCGTCACCAAAGGCTTCGACGGCATGTCGCTGGCGCTGTTCACCGAGATGACCCCGCCGCCGAATACCGCGGGCGGCGGCCTGGCCAACGCCATCGCCGGCAGCGGCCTGTTGATCCTGTGGGCGACCCTCTTCGGTACGCCGCTGGGCATCATGGCCGGCATCTACCTGGCGGAATACGGCCGTAAATCCTGGCTGGCGGAAGTGATCCGCTTTATCAACGACATTCTGCTCTCCGCACCGTCGATCGTGGTGGGCCTGTTCGTTTACACCATCGTGGTGGCGAAGATGGAACACTTCTCCGGTTGGGCCGGCATCGTGGCGCTGGCGCTGCTGCAGGTGCCGATCGTCATTCGCACCACCGAGAACATGCTGAAGCTGGTGCCGGATACGCTGCGCGAGGCCGCTTATGCGCTGGGCACGCCGAAATGGCGCATGATTTCCGCTATCACGCTGAAGGCGTCGGTGTCCGGCATCATCACCGGCGTGCTGCTGGCGATTGCGCGTATCGCGGGGGAAACGGCGCCGCTGCTGTTCACCTCGCTGTCGAACCAGTTCTGGAGCACCGACCTGATGCAGCCGATCGCCAACCTGCCGGTGACCATCTTCAAATTCGCCATGAGCCCGTTCGCCGAATGGCAGCAGCTGGCCTGGGCCGGGGTGCTGTTGATCACCCTGTGCGTACTGTTACTGAATATCCTGGCGCGCGTAATTTTCGCCAAGAAAAAGCATTCATAAAATTTTGAGCGCCGCTTTGGCGGCGCTGATGAAAAGAGAGAAGTCTTGATGAGTATGGTTACTGACGCTTCCAGCAGCAAAATTCAGGTACGCGATCTGAACTTCTACTACGGCAAATTCCATGCGCTGAAGAACATCACGCTGGATATCGCCAAGAACAAGGTCACCGCGTTTATCGGCCCGTCCGGCTGCGGCAAATCCACCCTGCTGCGCACCTTCAACAAGATGTACCAGCTGTACCCTGAACAGCGTGCGGAAGGCGGCATCCTGCTGGACGGCCAGAACATCCTGACCGACAACTCGGATATCGCGCTGCTGCGCGCCAAGGTCGGCATGGTGTTCCAAAAGCCAACGCCGTTCCCGATGTCGATTTACGACAACATTGCCTTCGGCGTTCGCCTGTTTGAAAAGCTGTCGCGCGCCGATATGGATGAGCGCGTGCAGTGGGCGCTGACCAAGGCGGCGCTGTGGAACGAAACCAAGGACAAGCTGCACCAGAGCGGCTACAGCCTCTCCGGCGGCCAGCAGCAGCGTCTGTGCATCGCCCGCGGCATCGCCATTCGTCCGGAAGTGCTGTTGCTGGATGAGCCTTGCTCGGCGCTGGATCCGATCTCCACCGGCAAGATTGAAGAGCTGATCAGCGAACTGAAGGCCGATTACACCGTGGTGATTGTGACGCACAACATGCAGCAGGCGGCGCGCTGCTCCGACTCTACCGCATTTATGTATCTGGGCGAGCTGATCGAGTTCAGTGATACTGATAACCTGTTCACTGCGCCGCAGAAAAAGCAGACTGAAGACTACATCACTGGCCGTTATGGTTGATAGGAAGCATCATGGATAACCTGAATTTAAACAAACACATTTCCGGCCAGTTCAACGCAGAGCTCGAGCATATCCGCACCCAGGTGCTGACCATGGGCGGGCTGGTGGAGCAGCAGCTGACCGATGCCATCACCGCGATGCACAATCAGGATGGCGAGCTGGCCAAGCGCGTGATCGAAGGCGACGCCAAGGTCAACATGATGGAAGTGGCGATCGACGAAGCCTGCGTGCGCATTATCGCCAAGCGCCAGCCGACCGCCAGCGATCTGCGTCTGGTGATGGCGATCATCAAAACCATTTCCGAACTGGAACGCATCGGCGACGTGGCGGACAAGATCTGCCGCACCGCGCTGGAGAAGTTCTCGCACCAGCACCAGCCGCTGCTGGTCAGCCTGGAGTCGCTGGGGCGCCACACCGTGCAGATGCTGCACGACGTGCTGGACGCGTTCGCGCGCATGGATCTGGACGAAGCGATCCGTATTTACCGGGAAGATAAAAAGGTCGACCAGGAATACGAAGGCATCGTGCGTCAGCTGATGACCTACATGATGGAAGATTCGCGCACCATTCCGAGCGTGCTGACCGCGCTGTTCTGCGCCCGTTCTATCGAGCGTATCGGCGATCGCTGCCAGAACATCTGCGAATTTATCTTCTATTTCGTCAAAGGACAGGATTTCCGTCATTTGGGCGGCGACGCCCTGGAAAAGCTGCTGTCTCCGGGCGGTAAAGACGAAAAAGACGACTAACCCTTTCCGGGTAATATCCTTCCAAGGCGCGGTTTCCCGCGCCTTTATTCCATCTTAAGCGCGTAAAGATAAAAAGGTTATAAATATAGCTTTTTATATTATTTCCTGACCTATGTGGCGCTTGCTAGCT
Organism: Serratia sp. BNK-23; assembly: GCF_047456145.1. Lineage (NCBI taxonomy): Bacteria > Pseudomonadati > Pseudomonadota > Gammaproteobacteria > Enterobacterales > Yersiniaceae > Serratia > Serratia sp. BNK-23. Next base: position 4,972,961 of record NZ_CP179900.1, on the reverse strand, counting down.
TATCCGCCAGCAGGACATCAACCACTTAGGAGCTTTCTATGAAACATCGCGCTTTGGCCTTAACGTTGTTAGCCAGTCTGACCGGTTTCGCCGCCGGCGCCGCGCACGCGGACAAACTTGACGATATCAAGCAAGCCGGCGTGGTGCGCATCGCGGTGTTCGACAGCAATCCGCCGTTCGGTTACATCGATCCGCAGAGCAAGAAGCTGGTGGGCTACGATGTGGATGTCGCCGACGCGATCGGCAAAGCGCTGGGGGTGAAAGTGGAGCTGCGCGCCACCAACCCGGCCAACCGCATTCCGCTGCTGGTGTCGAAGAAGGTTGACCTGATTGCCGCCAACTTCACCATTACCGACGAGCGCGCCAAGGAAGTGAACTTCAGCGTGCCGTATTTCGCCACCGGCCAGAAATTCATCGCCCGCAAAGGCGTATTGAAAACGCCGGAGGACATCAAGAAGCTGCGCATCGGCGCGGATAAGGGCACGGTGCAGGAAATCACCCTGCGCGAGCGTTTCCCGACGGCGAAAGTGATCTCCTACGATGATACCCCGCTGGCGTTCGTGGCGCTGCGTAACGGCAACGTGCAGGCGATCACTCAGGACGACGCCAAGCTGGTCGGCCTGCTCGGCAACCTGCCGGCGGCGCAAAAGGCGGAGTTTGAAATTTCGCCGTTCAGCCTGACCAAAGAGTATCAGGGCGTCGGCATTCCCAAGGGCGAAGATCGCCTGACCGCCGCGGTGAACGAGACGCTGATCAAGCTGGAAAAAGACGGTGAAGCGGTTAAGATTTACGATCGCTGGTTCGGGCCGGAAACCCAATCCGCCCAGCCGCGCGGCGATTTCAAAATCGCGCCTTTGGATCAGCAACCGAAAGCCTGATTTAACCGCGCGCGGTGAGATCGGTACGGAGGGGCGCAGCTTGCTGCGCCCCTGATGCATTCTGCAAGACAAGGATTGAACATGAATCTGGACTGGCTGCTGGCGCCGCAATACCTGAGCTGGCTGTGGCACGGCTTTCTGCTGACGCTGTGGCTTTCCGCCTGCGCGGGCCTGGCGGCCACGCTGCTGGGCTTCGTGCTGGCGGCGATGCGCGACAGCAGCCTGCGGCCATTGCGCTGGCTGGCGATGGGCTACAGCTCGCTGTTTCGCAATACGCCGCTGCTGGTGCAGCTGTTCTTCTGGTACTTCGCCGCCGGGCAGATCTTGCCGTCCGCCGCCATGCAGTGGCTGAACAGCGCCCATCAGATCGGCCCGCTTGAGTGGCCGTCGTTTGAGTTTCTCGCCGGTTTCTTCGGCCTGACGCTCTACTCCACCGCCTTTATCGCCGAAGAGATCCGTTCCGGCATTCGCGGCGTCGCCGGCGGGCAGAAATATGCCGCTCAGGCGCTGGGGCTGACCGGCTGGCAGGCGATGCGCTACGTGGTGTTGCCGCAGGCGCTGAAAATCGCGCTGCCGCCGCTGCTGGGGCAATACATGAACGTGATCAAGAACTCGTCGCTGACCATGGCGATCGGCGTGGCCGAACTCTCTTACGCCTCGCGTCAGGTCGAAACCGAAACCCTGCGCACCTTCCAGGCGTTCGGCGTGGCGACGGTACTGTACATCGCCATCATCGCGCTGCTGGAAGGCTGGGGCATGTGGCGACAACAGCGTAAACCGCTGGGAGGGCATTGAGATGGATTTCAGCGTGATTCACGACAACCTGGGCTACCTGCTGTGGGGCACCTGGCCGGATGGGCCGCTGGGCGGCGCGGCGCTGACGTTGGCGATCAGTCTGATGGCCGGGGTCGCCTCGGCGGTGCTCGGCACCCTGCTCGGCGTGGCGCTGGCGATGTCGCGCGGCATCGCCGCCGGGCTGCTGGCGGCGGTGTTGGGCTTTTTCCGCGCCATTCCGGTCATCATGCTGATCTTCTGGACCTATTTCCTGCTGCCGATGGTGTTTGGCGTAGAGATCCCGGAAATCACCACCGTCGTGTGCGCGCTGGCGCTGATCGCCTCGGCCTATCTGGCCCATGCGGTGAAAGCCGGCATCGCCGCGATCGGCCCCGGCCAGTGGCAGGCCGGGCTCTCTCTGGGGCTGACCCGCTGGCAGACGCTGCGCATGATCGTGCTGCCGCAGGCGCTGCGCATGATGGTGCCGTCGTTCATCAACCAGTGGATCTCCCTGATCAAAGACACTTCGCTGGCTTATATCGTCGGCGTTGGCGAACTGACCTTCCTGGCGACCCAGGTCAACAACCGCAGCATGGTCTACCCGATGGAAGTGTTCCTGTTCGTGGCGCTGGTCTATTTTGTGTTTTGCCTGGCGCTCGATCTGCTGGCCAATGCGGTCAACCGCCGCTTCGGCGCGCAAACCCGCGCGCTGAAACGGTCCTGGCGCTGGTGGCGCAACAAGCCGCCGTTGCCGGCCAGTTAATCGGCCGTCAGCCGCCAGCCGCGTTCGCGCCACAGCGTGGGCAATTGAGCCAGGTCGTCAAACGTTGTCACCAGCGGGTGATCGATCGGCGGGTTATGCGGATCGGCGCAGAAGTAAAAGACCGGGATGCCGGCATTGATGCCGGCCTGCGCGCCGGCGGGCGAGTCGTCCACCAGGATGCAGCGCGTCACCGGCACCCGCATCTGTTCGGCGGCGTGAAACACGATCGCCGGATCCGGCTTCCAGCGCTGAATGTCATAGCCGCTGAACAACCGGTCATCAAAATAAGGCAGCATGCCGGTCAGGCCGAGTGAGTGCTGCATCTTGCTGACCGGCCCGTTGGAGACGGTGCAGACGGGCACCGTCACCTGCGCCAGCAGCTCGCGGGCGCCGGCAATCTGCTGCAGCTCGCTGTCGAACAACCGCGCCACTTCCTGCCGATACAGCGGCTCCAGCGTCTCTTTTGCCAGGTCAGTGCCCTGCTCGGCGTTGACCCGATCGATGATCTCGTACAGCTTCACCCCTTTGTATTTCTTGAACACCTCTTCCAGCGACAGATGAATGCCGTAGCGGGCGAACATGTGCACATAGGCTTTGCTGCACAGCACTTCGCTGTCCACCAGCGTGCCGTCGCAGTCGAACAAAATGCAGTCAATCTGATTCATGCGGGACAGGTTCCTTCGGGTTAACGCCGCTGAGGCGACTCAGCGATCACTTGATCAGGTTACGCGCCTTGAGATCGTGCAAAATCAGCGCGGCGACGTGTGAGCACTGCGGCAGATCGCGGCTGTCGCACCACTTCAGCTCGGCGATTTCGGCGGCCGGTTGCAACTGCCCGGTAAAGCCGGCCTGGTAGCAGCGAATGCGCACCTGGGTGCCGTCCTGCTTGCCGTCTGCCGGGCCGGAGAACTCGCCGTAAAACGCGATGGAGTTCGGCTGCAGCGCGACGGTCAGCTCTTCGTCGATTTCGCGGCACAGCGCCTGTTCGTCGGTTTCACCCGCTTCGCGCTTTCCGCCTGGCATATAAAACAGCGTCTTGTTGTGTGAGCGCACCAGCGCCACTTTGTCATCTTTCAGCGCGATCAACGCCAGCTTATCGATAAAGGTCGAAGACATGCGGATTCCTGTTTGTTAACGGATAGGGAAAGAGGGGGCGATAGGCCATTTTATCGGCCGTGCCGACAAACGGCAACGCAGCGGGCGGTCGGGGGATGAATGTCTGTAAATACAAGCCGTTGACGCATTTAGCCGTAAAGACGGCGAAAAAAACCTGTGACCGGCGTCAAAAGCCCCACTTTTTGTTATAGGATAGCCGGCGACTGTCCATTCCCATTTTCGGAATTCTGATAATGACCAAACCAGTATCTGGCCTTGACGCTGAGCAAGGCTTGCTTGGGCGCGTGTTTAAACTCAAGCAACATGGCACGACGGCGCGTACGGAAACGATTGCCGGTATCACCACCTTCCTCACCATGGTGTATATCGTGTTCGTTAACCCGCAAATTTTAGGCGCGGCGGGCATGGATACCCAGGCGGTATTTGTCACCACCTGTTTGATCGCCGCCTTCGGCAGCATCTTTATGGGCCTGCTGGCGAACCTGCCGGTGGCGTTGGCGCCGGCGATGGGGCTGAACGCTTTCTTCGCCTTCGTGGTGGTCGGGGCGATGGGCATCTCCTGGCAGGTGGGCATGGGCGCCATCTTCTGGGGCGCGGTCGGCCTGCTGCTGCTGACCATTTTCCGCATTCGCTACTGGATGATCGCCAACATTCCGGTCAGCCTGCGGGTCGGCATCACCAGCGGCATCGGCCTGTTCATCGGCATGATGGGGCTGAAAAACGCCGGCATCGTGGTGGCCAACCCGGACACCCTGGTGACCATCGGCAGCCTGACCTCGCACAACGTGCTGCTGGGGGCGCTCGGCTTCTTCATTATCGCCGTGCTCTCTTCGCGTAACTTCCACGCGGCGGTGCTGGTGTCGATCGTGGTCACTACCCTGATCGGCTGGATGCTGGGCGACGTGAAATACGGCGGTCTGTTCTCGCTGCCGCCGAGCATTACCTCGGTGGTGGGCCAGGTCGACGTGGCCGGCGCGCTGAACATCGGGCTGGCCGGGGTCATCTTCTCGTTTATGCTGGTGAACCTGTTCGACTCCTCCGGCACCCTGATCGGCGTCACCGATAAAGCCGGCCTGACCGACAACCAGGGTAAGTTCCCACGCATGAAGCAGGCGCTGTACGTTGACAGCATCAGCTCGGTGGCCGGTTCGCTGGCGGGCACCTCTTCCGTGACCGCTTATATCGAAAGCTCATCCGGCGTCGCCGTCGGCGGCCGCACCGGTTTGACGGCGGTGGTCACCGGCCTGCTGTTCCTGCTGGTGATCTTCCTGTCGCCGCTGGCGGGCATGGTGCCGGCGTATGCCGCCGCCGGCGCGCTGATCTACGTCGGCGTGCTGATGACCTCCAGCCTGGCGCGGGTGAAATGGGACGATCTGACCGAAGCGGTGCCGGCGTTTGTCACCGCGGTGATGATGCCGTTCAGCTTCTCGATCACCGAAGGCATCGCGCTCGGCTTTATCTCCTACTGCGTGATGAAGCTGGGCACCGGCCGCTGGCGTGAAATCAGCCCGTGCGTGGTGGTGGTGGCGCTGCTGTTCGTGCTTAAGATTGTCTTCGTCGACGGCCATTGACAGCCAAAGGGCCGACGGCGGTCGGCCCTGAATCCCTAGACGCCCGGCGTCGCATCCGGCGCCTGATCCAACACCCACTGCAACGGCCGTCTGAAGCGCGCCTGCCAGCTGCCGGCGGCATCCTCTCCCTGGGCGAAGTGCAGCGTCTGCACCTGATTATCCTCCCCGAACAGATTGGCGAAGTGCAACGCCAGCGCCTGCTCGCTGAAGGTCTGCCGATCGTAATACGCCATCACGATTTTCTTTTTCGCCGCCAGCGACTGCTGGGCCGGCTTGATCTCGCCGTAGGGGGCGATCAGGAGCGCGCCGGCGTAAAACTGTGGGTACTTCGCGAGCAGGTTAGCGGCATGCAGCGCGCCCTGGCCGCGGGCGCTGAGATAAATCCGTTGGGGATCCAGCTTTAGCTGCGGAGCCAGCTGTTGCACCGTGCGCTGCAGGGCGGTTTGGGTGCTCTCGTCGCTGTAATTTGACCAGCGGAAGCTGTTTTCCGACAGCATCTGCGTGCCGTTGATCTCGATGTAGGCCACGCCCATTTCGCCGAACAGCAGCCGCTCCTCGGGGCTGATGGCGGCGGCTTTGCCGTAGGTATGCAGGAAGATCACCGTTGGCCAGCCTGCGGGCGGCGCTTCGCCGTCCGGCACCGCGTAGCTGGCTTTGCCTTCATACTGACGGGCGTGCTGCAGATAGCGCGCTTTGGTGACGGCCAAAATGGATTGGTAAGTGGCGGAGTGTTGGATGCTGTTGAAGGCGTCGTCCTCCAGCAGGTTGTAGTAGTACCACAGGCCGCGGTCGGCGCTCAGCTGCAGGTAGCGCTCCGCCAGTTCGGTTTGCCCTTTCTCCGCCGACGACACCGCCAGCTGGTAGGGTGCCCAGACGTTGCGGCCGTCTTCGCGCATCAGCGTCAGGTACAGCGACATGGCGCCGAGCTTTTTGTCTTCCTGGGTTTGCGCGGAACGCGACAGTTGGGCATTGAGCGCGCTGTGCGCCGGCAGCTCCAGCGGCTCTTCACCGGCGGGATAACGCATGTCTGCGGCGAAGGCGGGACTGGTGATGGAAACGAAAAATAACGCTAAAATGAAAAAATACATGATGCTATGGCTTTAATTTCAATAAATTGACGGACGTCATGTCCTGTTGCGGCGCCCAGCGGGCGCCGCGAGACCTTCACTCCACGCGGCGAATAAAATCGCTGAACGCGGACAGCTGGCCGGTCAGGAAATCCAGCGTTCCCTGATCGCTCAGTTCACCGGCCTGTTCATCGACCTTGCTCTGGATCACGCCGCCCATAAACTCAGGCTTGTTCATTACCATCGCATCGAGGAACACCAGGATCTGGCGCAGATGGTATTGGCAGCGCGCGCCGCCGATCGGCCCCATTGAGCTGGTTTGAATGGCGACCGGCTTGCCGGCCAGCGGCTGATTCGGTACGCGAGACAGCCAGTCGATGGCGTTCTTCAACCCGCCGGGCACGGAATAGTTATATTCAGGGGTGACGATGATCACGCCGTCGGCCTGGCGGATCTGCTCGGCGATCGCCTCGACCGCGGCAGGGAAGCCTTCACCCTGTTGCATGTCGGCGTCGTACAGCGGGATATCGCGGATGGAGGGCAGCGCTTCAATGGTGACGCCCTGCGGGGCCAGGCCAGGCAGGGCGCGGGCCACCATGGCGTTGTAGGAGCCTTTGCGCAGGCTGCCGAGTAGAGTGACGATTTTTAGGGCTTGGTCTGACATGGTGATTCTCCCTTTCGAATGAGCAGATTCAGCGTACAACATGGGCGAATAGTAGGCTAAAGTGCGGGTCGAGAATAGGCGATTGCTCAACATTTAGCTGTCTTTACAATTTAATCCAGTAACTCGTGCGGTAAAGACCGCGTTATCCGCTTTGCGCCGCGTCAACCTGGCGTCTTCAGGCCCGTCAGTTTAACGAAGCGTGAGGATGCCGCCGGGCTGCGCGGCGAGATTTCCCCGTCTTTGTGCAGGCCGCCGCGCTCTTCGTAGCGCCAGCACAGCAGGCGATCCAGCCCGGGGCTGCCGGCGCAGGCCCAGCTCAGATATTCGTCGGCGTCGCTCATCACCTGAACGTCCGGCGTGGCGCTGGAGCGCAGGTGGCCGGAGAAGGGATGCAGACGCAGCGTAGACTGGCCGCTGTTGCCGAGGCCGGAAATTTTCAGCACGCTTTGCCGAATGCTCCACAGCTGAGTTTCCGCCTCCAGCCGATCGTCCTGCGCGCCGATCCAGGCGCTTTCCGCCGGCGTCTGGTGCGCGTTCTGCAGCGCGCTTTGCCGGCTGCCGCGCGCCCGCATCACTTCGATATCCAGTCCGACTTTGCCTTCGTCGCTGAGCAGCACGCCCACGGTGTTGCTGGCATAGGCGAGGCTAAAATCGGGCAGCTGATGATCGGCGAAGCAGGGGCGGCCGGTGGGCGTGGTGGCTATAGGGGGAAGCGTCGGCAGGCCGTACAGGTAGAACATCATTTCGGCGAGCAGAATGCGCCCTTGCAGGTAGCGCGTGCGGCGCTTAACGGAAAAGGTGCGGGTGGCGGCTATCACTTCGTCGGCGAGTCTCTGGGTATCCAGGACAGCGGAGGCCGGGGTCCATCGGGCAAAATGACACGCCATTGTTCACTCCATGACAGAGAGTCGCTAAGAACGCAGGGGTGTTAGATTAAGACTAAGTTGAGGATTTATCATCAAAAAACACTATGCGTTTTATCCGATTTGTTGGCTTTGCGCTGTATAGGCGGGGGGAGAAGATCGTACGGACCTGAATAGGTGCGTGCACAAAATTAATCAGTTCCGAAACCAACCACATCCGAATCGACGGCGTCCAATGAGCCTATAAAAGTAGCTATCAGACAAGAAAGAGTTGGCGGAGAGAGCAGGATTCGAACCTACGACACGATAACTCGTGTGGATTTAAGAAACGGTTAGTTTCTTAAATCTGGCTTAAACCACTCGCCCACCTCTCCGCATTCGTTTGTTGGAAACATAAAACCACAAAATAAAAATGGTTAAAATAACCTAAACTTGGAAATGTGACTAAAGCCACAAAAGCCCTATTTTATATGTGTGTTTGTTAATTATCGGAGTCAGATCACTAAATTTACATTAGCTATTGTTATAAAAAGTTGGCGTCATTGGCTACGAATAGGGAAGAAGGGCATGCCAGATCTCGAGTTAATGCCGCTGCAAAGCGCCGAATTTTATAAGACAGCTGAACGTGTTGTTTTTAAAGAATATAAATGCAACTGCAAAAAAGGTTGGAAGGGCGAAGATCGCTTTATCGTCTACAAGGCCGATCAGAATGGAATCATTGAGGTCGTCAACAATGAGGTTTCAAATAATAACCTCGAAGAGCTCATCGCGCTGGCATCGTCTTTTTTGACGGATAAGGTGGTGATTTCCGGCGGGCATACCGTGGTTAATTTGGACGATCGTTTTTCTGTCAGCAGTGAAGTGGAAAAGTCCGCGCGATTCTGCATTGACTACATAGCCGAATCCATCCGACAGCTCAACGTTCAGCCTGACTTCTTGATGGAAATAAATGATTTCTATATGGAAAAAAACGATGGCAGCGAGATAGACGGCGCTAACGAATTCAGGAGGATGGCGACATCTCCGTATATTATTCCAGAAAAAATAAACGACTACATTCTGGCGTCGAATCAACGTCATGACATTGATATCAATGCATTTTATGTCAGTGAGAAAAACATGGCGGATCGCTTTAAACGCCACATTAAAAACCGTATGGATAAAGAGGCGTATTTTCAGCGCCAAGACGGTAATGTGAAGATGGCGGTGGGAGAGCACGAGTTCGATATCATCAAGGAAAATAAACCGACCTGTGCGGCGGGCAATGCCGCGACGTTCAGGGCTATTCGGTATCGCATTTCCTCTAATAAAGTCTTCGATAATTACACGTCGCATATTGGCGTTTTTCCGCTGTGTTCACGCGTTAACGTACTTAACGGCTATCGCGCGGCCGCGACTTTTTACGATAACTTTTCCTTGCCTTCCTTACTGGTTTTCTTCGGCAGATCCTGTTTTGAATGACATTTTTTGTGCCAGCTGGCTATGTGTCGCTGCATAGCCATGATGGTCGAGCATTATCATGAAAATTTCACACCTGTATTGGCCAGTCACTTTCTTCTCCACGGCATTCGGCGCCGGGATTTTCTTTTTGCCTCAGGCGGTGGGGCCGGGCGTGCTGGGGATGAAGGCGTTCATGCTGTTTATCGTCATCGCCATGTCGGTATCGATGATGGCGCACTATCTTTTTTTCAAATTCATCATCTCGCACCCGCAGAAAGATTTCCTGGCGGCATCGTCGACGTTTATCGGTGAGCGGGCGGCGGCAATCGTCTGTGTGCTGTTTATTCTGTCGATGATCATTATCGTGCTGATAAATTTCATCACCCTGGTTAACGTGGTCGCGTCTTTTCTCCACGATGGATTTTGGGTTCGGGGCGGTGTTTCGCTGTTGCTGAGTGCGGCGCTGTCGGCCGCATGGCTGGCATTTAGCCAGCGAATCGAGCACTTGATCTCCAGAATGGCACTGGTTTCTATCGTTCTGGTGGCGATCCTTACGCTGTTTTTCCTGTTACAACCTGCAGGGGCTCAGTGGACGCCTGCGCCGCCGAGCATTTCATTGCAAACGTTGGTGCTGCTGCCTATTTTTCTTTTTACGTTTAACTTTACCCCGTGTATCCAGCGGTTTGCGCAAAGTGCCGTGCGGCCGCAGGCGCGCAGTATTCTGTTCGGCAAGATACTGATCCTGGCGTTTATCGCCATGATCGTTATCGCTATCAGTCGCTTGCTGACGTTGGATGATATCTCGATCATTAACGGCCGCAATGTGGATTCGCTGTTTTATACCGCAGGTTTGACCGGTAACTCGATGGCGTGGTTAGGCGCAGCCCTACTGCTGTGCTTGCTCACCGGCGGCGCTTATATCGGCACCTTGACCGGGGTCATCGACGGTATTACGTCCTTCGGCATGGCGGGAAAAAAGGGCATCATCGCGGGGAACATTGTTGTCTGTACGCTTATCGGCACGATTAATCCGAGCATCATCAAGATCATCTCAAGCTGGTCGATACCCGTTATCGTGATGACCGTCTTTTTCATCCCATCACTGTATTTTTTACAGCGGGGCGACGGCCAGCAAAAGATGGTGGGAATAGCGGTGCTGTGCTGCGGCATCGCGGTGATAGCGACGCTATTCGTGTAAAGCGGTACGTCTAAGCCAGAATCAGCGTATCGCCGGTGGCCGGCGCGATCCCTTCCGGCAGCCATAGCCGGCCCCACGCGCCGGTACAGTGGCAACCCATGATCTTTTCCGGCTGGTGCTGCCGTAAAAAACGGCGGACGCGCCAGAGCGTGCGCGGGGAAGCGCAACGCAGATGAAAACCGCCAATCAAGGCGTGGATCCGATCGATACCGGTGATTTTCTGGCAGTGGCGCACGATATTCACGATCCCGCGATGCCCGCAGCCGGTCACGATCACCAGACCGCGATCCGATTTGTAAATCAGCACCCCTTCGTCGATAACGTAATCCACCGCCGCGTTTTCCCCGGTAATCACCCCGTAGGCGCGCGGTGCGGGCACGGCGATTTCACCTGACCACATAAAGCGATCGCCGATCGCCAGCGGCTCGCGGCTGTAGTGCATGCGGTGGCGTGAGTAGTCGATGTCCAAAGAGAGCTTTTTGATTTTGCGGGTGTGGCCCAGCACCTTCAGCGCCGCATAGCGCTCATCGCCGACCTGCGGGTGGCAGATGATGCGGCTGTTGTCCGGCAGCCAGGCGACGCCGCCGCAGTGGTCATAGTGGCCGTGGGAGAGCACCGTCGCGGTGATACGGGAGAGATCGACGCCCATCAGCGCCGCATTGCGCAGGAAGCTGTCGTCGGGGCCGGTGTCGAACAGTATGGAGGTCGTCTCGTCCTCAATCAGCAGGCTTAACCCGGCCTTGGCCTGCAATAGCGGGTTGGCGCCGGCGGCGCGGCGGTTTTCCAGCAATACCTTGAGGGTTAACGCCATGTTGACTCGTTCCTGAGAAAGACACCTGACCGTCCAGTATATCGCGGGCAGTTGCAGCGGCGCTGTGAGCCAGCGCGCAGAGCGAGAGCGGGAAAGAAAAACGGCCGGAACAAGGGCTTATCCCGGCCGTGAAGGCCTCTGGCAGCGCGTTATTTCCCGATACAGAAGCTGGAGAAGATGCGGCCCAGCAGGTCGTCGGAGGTGAATTCGCCGGTGATTTCGCTCAAGGCCAGCTGCGCCTGGCGCAGTTCCTCGGCCAGCAGTTCGCCCGCGTAAGCGCTCACTAACTGTTCTTTGCCCTGCACCAGATGCTGCGCCGCCAGTTCCAGCGCCTGCAGGTGGCGACGGCGCGCCAGGAAGCCGCCTTCCATGTTGCTGGTGAAGCCCATGCTCTGTTTCAGATGATCGCGCAGCACATCGACGCCTTCGCCAGTGCGGGCCGACAGGCGAATAAGTGAGTGGTTATTCACTTCCGTCAGGCCCAGCGTTTCACCGGTGATGTCGGCTTTGTTGCGCACCACGGTGATCGGCAGCGTTGCCGGCAGGCGCGCCATAAACTCCGGCCAGATCTCCGCCGGCTCGGTGGCGGCGGTGGTGGTGCCGTCCACCATAAACAGCACCCTGTCGGCTTGTTCGATCTCGTTCCAGGCACGTTCGATGCCGATACGCTCCACTTCGTCGCTGGCGTCGCGCAGGCCGGCGGTGTCGATAATGTGCAGCGGCATGCCGTCGATATGGATATGTTCGCGCAAGACGTCGCGGGTGGTGCCGGCGATATCGGTGACGATCGCCGCCTCGCGCCCGGCCAACGCATTGAGCAGGCTGGATTTACCGGCGTTGGGGCGCCCGGCGATCACCACCTTCATCCCTTCGCGCAGCAGGCTGCCCTGGCGCGCTTCGCCGCGCACGCTGTCCAGATCCGCCATCACGTCGTTGAGCTGCGCCTCGATTTTACCGTCGGACAGGAAGTCGATTTCCTCGTCCGGGAAGTCGATCGCCGCTTCCACGTAGATTCGCAGGTGAGTGAGCGCTTCCACGAGCTGGTGGATGCGGATGGAAAATGCGCCCTGCAGCGAGTTCATCGCCGAACGTGCCGCCTGCTCGGAGCTGGCGTCGATCAGATCGGCGATCGCTTCGGCCTGCGCCAGATCGAGTTTGTCGTTGAGAAACGCGCGCTCGGAGAACTCGCCGGGCCGGGCGATGCGCACGTCGGGCAGCGCCAGCACGCGCTTGAGCAGCAGATCGAGGATCACCGGCCCGCCGTGGCCCTGCAGCTCCAGCACGTCTTCGCCGGTAAAGGAGTTTGGCCCCGGAAACCACAGCGCGATGCCCTGATCGAGGGTGGCGCCGGCGGCGTCGCGGAACGGCAGATAGTCAGCGTAGCGCGGCTTCGGCAGCTTGCCGAGCAACGCCTGAGCGACGTCTTTGGCCTTGCTTCCGGAAATGCGCAGAATGCCGACGCCGCCGCGTCCCGGCGGGGTGGCTTGGGCTACGATGGTATCGGTGGTGCTCATAACGGTTCTCTCTGACGATTAAGATGCAAAAAGGCGGTCTAATGACCGCCTTTGGTGTGACTGCAAGGGTCGGCGCGCCGAACCCCTACACTACGCTTAGCTTTTTTTCTTGTCGCGGCTGTGCAGACCGCGTTTTTCCAGACCACGGTAAATCAGCTGCTGCTGCAGGATGGTCACCAGGTTGCTGACGATGTAGTACAGCACCAGACCGGACGGGAACCACAGGAAGAACACTGTGAAGATCACCGGCATGAAGGTCATGATTTTCTGCTGCATCGGGTCAGTCACGGTGGTCGGCGACATCTTCTGAATGAAGAACATCGTCACGCCCATCAGGATTGGCAGGATGTAGTACGGGTCTTGCGCCGACAGGTCATGGATCCACAGGGCGAACGGCGCGTGGCGCAGCTCGACCGAACCCATCAGCATGTAGTACAGCGCCAGGAAGATCGGCATCTGAATGATCAGCGGCAGACAGCCGCCGAGCGGGTTCACTTTCTCCGCCTTGTACAGCGCCATCATCTCTTGGCTCATGCGCTGTTTGTCATCGCCGATGCGCTCGCGCATCGCCTGCAGCTTCGGCTGCAGCATGCGCATTTTCGCCATCGAGGTGTACTGCGCCTTGGTCAGCGGGTACATGATGCCGCGCACGATGAAGGTGATGATGATGATGGAGAAGCCCCAGTTACCGATAAAGCCGTGGATGAACTTCAGCAGTTTGAACAGCGGCTGGGAGATGAACCAGAGCCAACCGTAATCCACGGTCAGATCCAGGTGTGGCGCCAGCTGAGCCATCTGGTCCTGCAGCTCCGGGCCGACCCACAGGGTCGCGTTCAGCTGTTGCTGAGCGCCCGGCTGCACCACGACCGGTGTAGATTTGAAGCCGATGGTGGACAGGTTGTCACCCGGTTTGGCGGTGTAGAAGGTGTTGTCACCCTTGGTCGCCGGCACCCACGCGGTGGCGAAGTACTGCTGCAGCATCGCAACCCAACCGTCTTTGGTGGTGACGCTCAGGTTTTCGTCTTTGTCGAACGCGTATTTCTGGTACTTGTCCTCGCTGGACGAGTACGCCGCGCCGCGGAAGGTGTGCAGCGCGAAGTTGCTGCTGCCGGTGTCACGGTGCTTAGGCAATTCGGTGGTCTGCTTCAGCTGGCCGAACAGGGTCAGCTCCAGCGGCGTCGCGCCTTTGTTGTCGATGCTGTAATCCACGCCGACCGCATAGTGGTTGCGTTTGAGCACGAAGGTCTTGGTGTAGATCGCGCCGTCTTTACCGGTGTAGGTCAGCGGGATGCGCAGCTCGTCCTGGCCTTCCGGCAGGGTGTAGCTGTCTTGCGCCGCCTGATACAGCGGGCGTTCGCCGTTGGCCGGGTTGTCCGGGCCGTTTTTACCGGTCAGGCCGCTTTGCGCCTGATAGACGAACGACGGGGTGGTTTCCAGCAGTTGGAACGGAGTCGATGAACCCAGAGTATCCGGGTAGGCCAACAGTTTAGCCTGCTCGATATCGCCACCACGGGTGTTGATGGTCAGTGACAGCACGTCGGTGTTCACGGTAATCAGCTTACCCTGACCACTGGCTGGCACGGCCTGGCTGGCGGCATCACCGGCTACTGCGTTCGAAGTCTGTTGCGTGGTCTGTGCGGCCGGCTGCGGAGCGTTGTCCGTTTGCCATGCCTGCCAGATCATGAAAGACACGAACAGCAGAGCGATGAGAAGAAGATTGCGTTGCGAATCCATCGTTAGTGTTCTCTGTTATCGTCGGTTTTTGGCGGCACCGGATCATCGCCACCTGGGTTCAAAGGGTGGCATTTTAATACGCGTTTCAATGCTAACCAACTGCCTTTTATCATGCCAAACCTGCTTAATGCCTCAATTGCGTAATGAGAGCATGTCGGCTGGAAGCGACAACGAGGCCCTAGCAGCGGGCTGATGACGAGCTGATAGGCCCGCACCAGCCCGATCAGGATGCGGGAGCCTGGCGACAGTGGCGACGCCATAATTTATCCAAAGCTTCCGTCAGCGCGCGGTTATCCAAATCCGCTATCCCCTTTTTGGCCACCACGACAAAATCCATCGCCGGTAATTCGTGCTGACGCAGGCGGAAGCTTTCGCGGGTTAGGCGTTTGATCCGATTACGCTCGTGCGCGCGTTTGACGTGTTTTTTGGCGACGGTAAGACCGATGCGGGGATGCCCCAGCTGGTTCAGGCGGCCGAGGATGGTGATTTGCGGCGTGCCAGCCCGTTGTGGCTGCTGGAAGACGAAAGTGAAATGAGTGGGAGTTAACAAACGTAACTCCCTGGGAAAAGCGAGCTTAACCACTCAGCGGGTTAGCTTTATTACTTAGAAACAGTCAGACGAGCACGGCCTTTCGCACGACGGCGGGCCAGAACTTGACGACCATTTTTGGTGGCCATACGAGCACGGAAACCGTGGCTACGGTTGCGCTTCAATACGGACGGTTGGAAAGTGCGTTTCATAGCGATTTCTACCTAAACTTAAAATAATTACTGATCAGTAAACGCGTTTGGCTACTCGGCGTGAAGATGACCGACGCCTCAATCGCAATACATAAAGAAGCGGGATTGTAATAATTGTACAGTCCTGAGTCAATTCGCATCGCGCCAGCCTACCTGGTTGTCTGCCAGTAACGGAACAAAATCCGCTCTTGGCCCGTGGTCACCGCAGAATCCTGTCTGGCTAATGACGCACCATAAGGAACCAGGTATCACACGTAGGGCGAAGATTATACGGACTCGGGGTGAAATCGCAAGGATCCCCGTGAGATCCTTTGCGCGCGATCGCAGGATCCGACGTGGATAACAGGGTATAACCGGTTGACAATGTAAAAAATGCGGCGCAGCGGCCGGGATCTGCGCGGTCATTCGGCGCCGGCGGCGAAAAGATCGCCGCCGGCCGCGGCCTGTGGATAAAATGGATCTAATCTGTGAGGAAGGGGAGGATCTCTTGCGCGGATTGCGCTATGATCCGTCATTCCGATCGCGATCCCTCATGCCGGGATCGTGAGGGACACAAACCGTGAAAGGCGGTTCGCATCCCCCACAGGCAAACAGCCGATGCCGGGTATGTGTCAAAAATCATGAGTTATAAAAAAGTTGCCCGTTTCTTTTCTTTATTGATCTTGTTCGAGTGGAGTCCGCCGTGTCACTTTCGCTTTGGCAGCAGTGTCTTGCCCGATTGCAGGATGAGTTACCTGCCACAGAATTTAGTATGTGGATTCGCCCATTGCAGGCGGAACTGAGTGACAACACCCTGGCGCTGTACGCGCCAAACCGTTTTGTGCTGGATTGGGTTCGCGATAAGTACTTAAACAACATCAATGGTCTGCTGAATGATTTCTGCGGCACGGATGCGCCTTTGCTGCGTTTTGAAGTCGGCAGCAAGCCGATCACGCAGGTGATCAGCCAGACCGTGACCGCCAGCGTCAGCAGCGCCCCTGCGGCTCCGGCGGCGCGCACGGCCGCGCCTTCGCGCCCGAGCTGGGACAACGCTGCGGCGCAGCCCGAGCTCTCTTACCGCTCCAACGTCAACCCTAAACACACCTTCGACAACTTCGTCGAGGGTAAGTCCAACCAGCTGGCGCGCGCGGCGGCTCGCCAGGTGGCGGACAATCCGGGCGGCGCCTACAACCCTTTGTTCCTGTATGGCGGCACCGGCCTGGGTAAAACTCACCTGCTGCACGCGGTGGGCAACGGCATCATGGCGCGCAAGGCCAACGCCAAAGTGGTCTACATGCACTCGGAACGCTTTGTGCAGGACATGGTCAAAGCGTTGCAGAACAATGCCATCGAAGAGTTTAAGCGCTACTACCGTTCGGTCGACGCGTTGCTGATCGATGACATCCAATTCTTTGCCAACAAGGAGCGTTCGCAGGAAGAGTTCTTCCATACCTTTAACGCCCTGTTGGAAGGCAATCAGCAGATCATCCTGACTTCGGATCGCTACCCTAAAGAGATCAACGGGGTGGAAGATCGTCTGAAGTCCCGCTTCGGCTGGGGGCTGACGGTGGCGATCGAGCCGCCGGAGCTGGAAACCCGCGTGGCGATCCTGATGAAAAAGGCCGACGAAAACGACATTCGCCTGCCGGGCGAAGTGGCGTTCTTCATCGCCAAGCGCCTGCGTTCCAACGTGCGTGAGCTCGAAGGGGCGCTGAACCGCGTGATCGCCAACGCCAACTTTACCGGCCGGGCCATCACCATCGATTTCGTGCGCGAAGCGCTGCGCGATCTGCTGGCGCTGCAGGAAAAGCTGGTCACCATCGACAATATCCAAAAGACGGTGGCGGAGTATTACAAGATTAAAGTCGCGGATTTGCTGTCCAAGCGGCGTTCGCGATCCGTTGCCCGCCCGCGCCAGATGGCGATGGCGCTGGCGAAGGAACTCACCAACCACAGCCTGCCGGAAATCGGCGATGCGTTTGGTGGCCGCGACCATACCACGGTGTTGCACGCCTGCCGGAAGATCGAGCAGTTGCGTGAGGAAAGTCACGACATCAAAGAAGATTTCTCCAATTTAATCAGAACATTATCTTCATAGCGCTATGAAATTTATCGTTGAACGTGAGCATCTGCTAAAACCGCTGCAACAGGTGAGCAGCCCGCTGGGCGGCCGCCCGACCTTGCCGATCCTGGGCAACCTGCTGCTGCAGGTGACGGAAGGCTCCCTGCTGCTGACCGGCACCGATCTGGAGATGGAGATGGTGGCGCGCGTCGCCCTGTCCCAGCCGCACGAGCCGGGCGCGACGACTGTGCCCGCGCGCAAATTCTTTGATATCTGCCGTGGCCTGCCGGAAGGGGCGGAGATCGCCGTCACGCTGGAGAGCGAGCGCATGCTGGTGCGGTCCGGCCGCAGTCGCTTCTCGCTGTCCACGCTGCCCGCGGCGGACTTCCCGAACCTGGACGACTGGCAGAGCGAGGTGGAGTTCACCTTGCCTCAGGCGACGCTGAAGCGCCTGATCGAAGCCACCCAGTTCTCGATGGCCCATCAGGACGTGCGTTACTACCTGAACGGCATGTTGTTTGAAACCGAAGGCGAAGAGCTGCGCACCGTCGCGACCGACGGCCACCGCCTGGCGGTGTGCTCGATGCCGATAGGCCAGCAGCTGCCATCGCATTCGGTGATCGTGCCGCGTAAAGGGGTGATGGAACTGGTGCGTCTGCTGGACGGCGGCGACTCGCTGCTGCAGCTGCAGATCGGCAGCAACAACATCCGCGCCCACGTTGGCGATTTCATCTTCACGTCCAAGCTGGTTGACGGCCGTTTCCCGGACTATCGCCGCGTCTTGCCGAAGAATCCGGACAAAACGCTGGAAGCCGGCTGCGATCTGCTCAAGCAGGCGTTTGCCCGCGCTGCCATTCTCTCGAACGAGAAATTCCGCGGCGTGCGGCTGTACGTCAGCCAGAACCAGCTGAAGATCACCGCCAACAACCCGGAGCAGGAAGAGGCGGAAGAGATCCTCGACGTCAGCTACGACGGCGCGGAGATGGAGATCGGCTTCAACGTCAGCTACGTGCTGGACGTGTTGAACGCGCTCAAGTGTGAAGACGTGCGCCTGCTGTTGACCGACTCGGTCTCCAGCGTGCAGATCGAAGACGGCGCCAGCCAGGCGGCGGCCTACGTTGTCATGCCAATGCGGTTGTAGTCTCGTTACCTTGAATTACAGCACCGTCATCGGTAAAGAGATTGCATGGCTCTGACGCGTTTATTGATTAAAGATTTCCGCAATATCGAGGCGGCGGATTTGGCGCTGGCGCCGGGATTCAACTTCCTGGTCGGCGCCAACGGCAGCGGCAAGACTAGCGTGCTGGAGGCGGTGTATACGCTCGGCCATGGCCGCGCCTTCCGCAGCCTGCAGGCCGGTCGGGTGATCCGCCACGACCAACCGGAGTTCGTGCTGCATGGCCGCATCGAAGGCGCGGAGCGCGAGCTGTCGGTAGGATTGAGCAAGAGCCGTCAGGGTGACAGCAAAGTACGCATCGATGGCAGCGACGGCCACAAGGTGGCCGAGCTGGCGCAGCTGCTGCCCATGCAGCTGATCACCCCCGAAGGTTTTACCCTGCTGAACGGCGGGCCGAAATTCCGGCGCGCTTTCCTGGACTGGGGCTGTTTTCATAACGAACCCGGTTTTTTCACCGCCTGGAGCAACCTGAAACGGTTACTGAAGCAGCGCAATGCCGCGCTGCGCCAGGTGAGTCGCTATGCGCAGATCCGCGCCTGGGATCAGGAACTGATCCCGCTCGCGGAGCGCATCAGCGAATGGCGGGCGGAATACAGCGACGCGATCGCCGCGGATATCACCGCGACCTGCGCGCAGTTTCTGCCTGAATTCGCCCTGAGCTTCTCCTTCCAGCGCGGCTGGGACAAAGAGAGCGACTACGGCGAGCTGCTGGAGCGCCAGTTTGAGCGCGACAGGGCGTTGACCTATACCGCGGTGGGGCCGCATAAAGCGGACTTTCGCATTCGTGCCGACGGCACGCCGGTAGAGGATTTGTTATCGCGCGGTCAGCTTAAGCTGCTGATGTGCGCGTTGCGCTTGGCGCAGGGTGAGTTTCTCACCCGGCAGAGCGGGCGGCGTTGCCTGTATCTGATTGATGATTTTGCCTCCGAGCTGGACACCGGCCGTCGCCGGTTGCTGGCCGATCGCCTGAAAGCCACCCAGGCCCAGGTTTTTGTCAGCGCGGTCAGCGCTGAACAAGTGACCGACATGGCCGGTGAAAAGGGCAAGATGTTCCGCGTGGAACAGGGTAAAATAGAGGTTCAACCACAGGACTAAAATGAGCGAGAAACGTTGATGTCGAATTCTTATGACTCCTCAAGTATCAAGGTATTAAAAGGGCTGGATGCGGTGCGCAAGCGCCCGGGCATGTATATCGGCGATACCGATGACGGCACCGGTCTGCACCACATGGTATTCGAGGTTGTGGACAACGCTATCGACGAAGCGCTCGCGGGCCACTGTAGTGACATTCAGGTCACCATCCATGCCGACAACTCGGTATCGGTACAGGATGACGGCCGCGGCATTCCGACCGGCATTCACCCGGAAGAAGGGGTTTCAGCCGCAGAGGTCATCATGACCGTGCTGCACGCCGGCGGTAAATTCGACGACAACTCCTATAAAGTTTCCGGCGGCCTGCACGGCGTGGGCGTCTCGGTGGTTAACGCCCTGTCGGAGAAACTGGAGCTGGTGATCCGCCGCGAAGGCAAAGTGCACGAACAAACTTACAGCCACGGCGAGCCGCAGGCGCCGCTGAACGTGGTGGGCGAAACCGAGCAGACCGGCACCATGGTGCGCTTCTGGCCGAGTCACCAGACTTTCACCAATGTGACCGAATTCGAGTACGACATTCTGGCCAAGCGTCTGCGCGAGCTGTCCTTCCTCAACTCCGGCGTGTCTATTCGCCTGAAGGACAAGCGCACCGACCGTGAAGACCACTTCCATTACGAAGGCGGCATCAAGGCGTTTGTCGAGTACCTGAACAAGAACAAAACCCCGATCCACCCGAACGTGTTCTACTTCTCCACCGTGAAAGACGACATCGGCGTGGAAGTGGCGCTGCAGTGGAACGACGGTTTCCAGGAAAACATCTACTGCTTCACCAACAACATTCCGCAGCGCGACGGCGGCACGCACCTGGTCGGTTTCCGTACCGCGATGACCCGTACGCTGAACAGCTACATGGAGAAGGAAGGTTACAGCAAGAAGGCCAAGGTCAGCGCCACCGGCGATGACGCGCGTGAAGGCCTGATCGCCGTGGTGTCGGTGAAGGTGCCGGATCCGAAGTTCTCTTCTCAGACCAAGGACAAGCTGGTCTCTTCCGAGGTGAAAACCGCGGTTGAAACGCTGATGAACGAGAAGCTGGTGGATTACCTGATGGAGAATCCGGGCGACGCGAAAATCGTGGTCGGCAAAATCATCGACGCGGCGCGCGCGCGCGAAGCGGCGCGTAAAGCGCGTGAGATGACCCGCCGCAAAGGCGCGCTGGATCTGGCCGGCCTGCCGGGCAAGCTGGCGGACTGCCAGGAACGCGATCCGGCGCTGTCCGAACTGTACCTGGTGGAAGGGGACTCCGCGGGCGGCTCTGCCAAGCAGGGGCGCAACCGCAAGAATCAGGCTATCTTGCCGCTGAAGGGTAAAATCCTCAACGTCGAGAAAGCGCGTTTCGACAAAATGCTCTCTTCGCAGGAAGTGGCGACGCTGATCACCGCGCTGGGTTGCGGCATCGGCCGCGACGAGTACAGCCCGGACAAGCTGCGTTATCACAGCATCATCATCATGACCGATGCCGACGTCGACGGTTCGCACATCCGTACGCTGCTGTTGACCTTCTTCTACCGCCAGATGCCGGAAATCATCGAGCGTGGCCACGTATTCATCGCACAGCCGCCGCTGTACAAGGTGAAGAAAGGCAAGCAGGAGCAGTACATCAAAGATGACGAGGCGATGGATCAGTACCAGATCGCCATCGCGATGGACGGCGCTACGCTGCACACCAACGCCAGCGCACCGGCGCTCGGCGGCGAGCAGTTGGAAAAACTGGTGGCCGAGCACTACGGCGTGCAGAAGCTGATCGGCCGCATGGAGCGCCGCTACCCGCGCGCGCTGCTGAACAGCCTGATCTATCAGCCGACGCTGAACGAAGGCGATCTCAGCGATGAAGCCAAGGTGAAAACCTGGATCGCTTCGCTGGTGCAGGCGCTGAACGACAAAGAGCAGCACGGCAGCAGCTATGACTTCGTGATCTTCGAGAACCGCGAACGCCAGATGTTCGAGCCGGCGCTGCGCATCCGCACCCACGGCGTGGATACCGACTACAAGCTGGACTTCGACTTCATCCACGGCGGTGAATACCGCAAGATCTGCCAGCTGGGCGAGCAGCTGCGCGGGCTGATCGAAGAGGGCGCGTTCATCGAGCGCGGCGAACGCCGTCAGCCGGTAGACAGCTTCGAACAGGCGCTGGAGTGGCTGGTGAAAGAGTCGCGCCGCGGCCTGTCGGTGCAGCGTTATAAAGGTCTGGGCGAGATGAACCCGGAGCAGCTGTGGGAAACCACCATGGATCCGGAAAGCCGCCGCATGCTGCGCGTGACCGTCAAGGACGCCATCGCTGCCGATCAGCTGTTCACCACGCTGATGGGCGATGCGGTTGAACCGCGTCGCGCCTTTATCGAAGAAAACGCCCTGAAAGCGGCGAACATCGATATCTGATGCGTTAATGGCTGTGAAAATCCGCGCCGGGCGACCCGCGCGGATTTTTTTTGGCCTTTTTTGGCGCTGACAGCCGAGGCTGAAACGCGTTAGCATGAATAAAAACCACTGGGAGAAGCGTTGAATGGCTATTGAACTGATTGCGATCGACATGGACGGCACGTTGCTGGATCCGCAGCATCAAATCACGCCGGCGGTAAAGCAGGCTATCGCGGCGGCGCGGCGCAAAGGGGTGCACGTGGTGCTGGCCACCGGGCGGCCTTATGTCGGCGTGCAGGACTATCTGCGCCAGTTGGACATTCAGGGCCCCGGCGATTTCTGTATCACCTATAACGGCGCGCTGGTGTTGCGCGCGGTCGACGGCGCCTGCATCCTGCAGGAAACCCTGGGCTTCGAGGATTATCTGCATTTCGAGCAGATGGCGCGCGAGTTAGGTGTTCACTTCCAGGCGTTTGATTTCGATACCTTGTATACCCCGAACAAGGACATCGGCAAGTACACCATACACGAGGCGGAAATGACCGGCATTCCGCTGAAATACCGCAGCGTGGAAGAGATGGATCGCCAGATGCGTTTTCCAAAAGTGATGATGATCGACGAACCGGCGCTGCTGGACAGCGCCATCGCGCGCATCCCGGAGGAAACGCGCGCGCGTTACACTATCTTGAAAAGTGCGCCTTACTACCTCGAGATCTTACATAAAAACGTCGATAAGGGCGCCGGGGTGAAAATGCTGGCCGAGCACCTCGGCGTGGCGCGGGAAAACATCATGACGCTGGGGGATCAGGCTAACGATACGGCGATGATCGAATATGCCGGCGTCGGTGTGGCGATGGGCAACGCCATTCCCGAGCTGAAAGCGGTGGCGCAGTTTGTCACCAGCGCCAATACCGAAGACGGCGTGGCGCGCGCTATCGAGAAGTTCGTGCTCAACGCCTGAGAAAACGGGGCGCTGCGGCGCCCCTTTATACTTTCGCCAACACCCCTTTGGCGATCTGCAGATCCTGAATCGCCAAGCCGGTGAGATCGGCGATGGTGATGTGCTGCGGCTCGCGTCGTACCCGCCCGCCCTGCGCCAATGCGGCGCCCATTTCGACGATCGGCGTTGAAGTCAGCTTGTTCTGCCGATAAGCCGTCGCGATCTCGCCATAGTCTGTGCACTGAGCCAGCGCATCGACCAACAGCGCGTCAGCGCGGGCCACCAGCTCGGTCGCCAGCTCCTGCTTACCGGGCGCGTCGGCACCCACTGCGGTAATGTGCGTGCCGGGCCGAACATCCGCCGCCTGCAAAATCGGTTCGCGGCTGGGCGTGGTGGTGACGATCAGCTGACAGTGCGCCGCCAGCTCCGCCGCATCCTGCGTGACCCGCACCCGAAAACCCTCAGCCTCGGCATCGCGCCGATACGCCGCCAGCGCCTGTTCGTTGCGGCCCCACACCCATACCTCGCGGCAATCGGTCACCGGTTTCAGACATTGCAGCTGCAACCGCGCCTGCAGGCCGGTGCCGACCATGCCGATCGCCTGAATATGCGGCGGCGCGCACAGCTCGGCGACGATGCGGCCGGCCAGGGCGGTGCGCAGCGCGGTCAGCCAACCTTCATCTTGCAGCAGCGCCTGCGGCTCGCCGGTCTGGGCGGAGAACGCCATCATCAGCCCCTGATTGCTCGACAGGCCGTGTTCGGCATTGCGATAGAAACCGGTAGAGATCTTGACCACGAACAGTTCGTCGCTTTCCAACCAGGCGGACTTGATGCAGCAGTCGCCGGCGGCCTGCTCGAACAGGAAATGCTGTACCGGCGGCTGTTGCACCCGCTGTTGCGAGTAGGCGATAAAACCCTGCTTCAGCAGCGGCGTAATGGCCTCGGCGTCGAACGCGGCGAGGATTTGCTGCTGATTAAGGATGCGCATCGGCGATGGCCTTGAGGTATTTCTCCAGCACGATGTTTTTACCGCACAGAACCACCGCCACCTTTTTACCTCGGTATTCCGGCGCCAGTTTGATCGCCGCCGCCAGCGCTACGCCGGCCGCGCCTTCGATAATCCAGCGATCGCTGGCGGCGATCCGGCGCATCGCGTGTTTGATCTCCGCCTCGCTGACCAGCACTTTACGGTCAATCAGCTGCTGGCACAGCGGGAAGGTCACTGCGCCCGGCTCGACGCCGCCGGCGGTGCCGTCGGACAGGGTTTCTTGTTCTTCCACCGGGAAGATATGGCCGGCTTCCAGCGCGCTGTACAGGCTGGTGGCGTTTTCCGGCCAGCAGGCGATAAGCTGCGTGTTCGGCGACAGTTGCCGCAAAACGGTGCCGATGCCGGCGATATAGCCACCGCCGCCGACCGCCACGAACACCGCGTCAAGATCGGCGAGTTGTTCAACCAGCTCCATGCCGCAGGTGCCCTGGCCGGCAATGACCTGCTCGTCGTTATACGGCGAGATGTAGGTTTTCCCCTGTTCGCGTGCGGCTTGTTCCCCCGCCAGTTCGGCGTTCAGCGCGTCGCCCGGCACCAATTCCACGGTGCCGCCCAGCGCCCGGATGGTGTCGAGCTTGATGCTCGCCGCCGTCTCCGGCGCATAAACCGTGACGCCAACGCCCATCCGTTGCCCCGCCAGGGCGACAGCCTGGCCGTGGTTGCCGGTTGAGGCGGCGATCACGCCGCGCCGGCGTTGCTCGTTATCCAACAGCCGCAGCTTGTTGCTGGCGCCGCGAAATTTAAAGGAACCGGTGTGCTGCAGGTGATCGCATTTCAAATACAGCTCGCAGCCCAACTGCTGAGAAAGCAGCACGCTGCGCTCCAGCGGCGTGACCCGCACCTGAGGGCGCAGTTGCTGATGAGCGGAAACAATGGCATCGAAGAGGGTGTTCATACCGGCTCCAGAAGATTTATTTGGACTTAAAAATCCAGCTTGTACTTTTTTGTATTGATTGTAAACCCTACCCACAACCGTCGGTCAAAACCGGTCATGGCATTGTGTGATCGCGCTTACGGCTAAAAATAATCGTTAAATTATAGTTTAACGGCACGATTTTTTATTTATTTGCGTTAAGGAAGTCGCAGTCTCTCATTTATTTTTAATTAGGGAACGATAATGAAAAAAATATTGCTCGCTTCATTAACCTATGCCGCGCTGACGCCGTTTTGTTTCGCCGCCAAGGATGTGACCACCCAGCCAGAGGTTTATTTTCTGCAAGAATCGCAGTCGATAGATAGCCTGGCGTTATTACCGCCGCCGCCCGCGATGGACAGCATCGATTTTATGAATGACAAGGCACAATATGATGCAGGAAAATTATTGCGTAATACTGAACGAGGCAAACAGGCTTATAACGACGCTCAGGTTACCGGAGATGGCGTCGCCGCCGCTTTTTCCGGCGCATTCGGTACGGAAATTGCGCAGGATAAAACGCCGGAGCTGTTCAAGCTGGTGATGAAAATGCGTGAAGATGCAGGCGATCTGGCTACCCGCAGCGCCAAGAATCACTATATGCGCATTCGGCCATTCGCTTTCTACCAGGAACCTACCTGTCGCCCGGATGATGAAGGCACGTTATCGAAGAACGGCTCCTATCCTTCAGGGCATACCACCATCGGCTGGGCGACCGCTTTGGTGCTGGCGGAGATCAATCCCGCCAATCAGGGGGCGATACTGCAGCGTGGTTATGAGATGGGCCAAAGCCGAGTGATCTGCGGCTATCACTGGCAGAGCGACGTGACCGCCGCGCGCTTGGTCGCTTCGGCCATCGTTGCTCGGCTGCATGCGGAGCCCACTTTCGCTGCGCAGTTGCAACGGGCCAAAACGGAGTTCAACGCCCTGAAAAAGTAACCTTGCCTGCAAACGGCGGCGGCGATATGAAACGCTGCCGCCGATCCGGTAAGATGACGGCTCAGTGCCAGCATGTGCAGGAGAGCCGCCATGAGCCATCGGGAAAAACAACTGACTTTCGACCCTCGTGGGCATCAGTTAACCAATATCAACGTCTGGACGCCGGACAGTCAATGGCTGGCTTATGACGTGCGCCCGCGTGGCGCCTCTTTCACCGGCCTCAGCATCGAGCGTGTCAACGTCGCCAGCGGCGCGGTGGAGGTGATTTATCGCGCCCAGCACGGCGCCCACGTTGGCGTGGTCACGGTCAGCCCCGATGCGCCGGCGCGCTATGCCTTTATTCACGGACCTGAGCACCCGGACAGCGCCTGGCAGTATGATTTTCACCACCGCCGCGGGGTGATCGTCAGCGAACCGGATCGCGAGTTGGCCATCACCCTCGACGCGCTGGATATCACCGCGCCCTATACCCCCGGCGCGCTGCGCGGCGGCAGCCACGTGCACGTTTTCAGTCCGGACGGCAGCCGCCTCAGCTTTACCTACAACGATCACGTGATGCATGAACGCGATCCGGCGCGCGATCTGCGCAACGTCGGCGTGGCCGTGCCGCTGCACGGGGTTAATCCGCCAAAACAGCACCCGCGTGAGTACGACGGCAGCCACTATTGCGTGTTGGTCAGCGAGACGGTGCCGCAGCCGCAGCCGGGTAGCGATCAGATCAATCGCGCTTACGAAGAAGGCTGGATCGGGCGCGAAGGCTACCGTAAGGCCGACGGCAGCCGGCAGCGCTGGGCGCTGGCATTTATCGGCGATACGTTGTCCGCTGCCGGAGAGAAGCTGTCTGAGGTGTTTATCGTCGATCTGCCGGAGAACGACGTCGACTACGCCCGGGCGGGCGCTCTGCCGCTGCAGGGGACGGAAAGCGAGCTGCCGGCGCCGCCGCTTGGCGTCAGGCAGCGGCGGGTAACCTTTACCGGGGATCGCCGTTTTCCTGGCGTGGCTGGTGCGCCGCGCCACTGGTTGCGCAGTTCGCCGGACGGCAGCCAGATAGCTTTTCTGATGAAGGACGACGGCGGCGTGGTGCAGCTGTGGACGGTGTCGCCTAACGGTGGCGAGCCGCGCCAGGTGAGCCGCAGCGAGCATGACATCCAGTCGGCGTTCAGCTGGCACCCGCAGGGCGGGACGATAGCCCTGGTGTGCGACAACAGCGTGATGCTGTGCGAGGTGGCCAGCGGTCGCCTGCAGCGTTTGACGCAGCGCAGCGTGCAGCCGCCGTCGGGGGATGCCGTGGTGTTCTCGCCGGATGGCAAGAAAGTGGCGTTTATGCGCGAGATAGCGGGGTTCAACCAGATCTTCGTGGTTGAGGCGTAAGACGGGCCTGATGACCCGCTGCTTGCGCGATTAGTGCGTGGCGGTGCTGTCGTCGCCCTGGCCGGGATTGCCGGTCGCCGCCAAATTCTGCTGCTCGCTGCGCAGGATACGCGCTTTTGGCGAGTCTGCGGTGGCGTCGTTGCCGGAGCGCAGATAGTCGTAAGGCAGCAGCACGGTATCCATCACCGCGGAGAACGGCAGATCCAGCGCCACCAGCGGCATCATCGCCCAGCTGGTGTTGTCGTCCTTCAGCATGTCCACGCTGGCGCGGGTGCCGGGATAGTAACCCTGATTCGGGCCGGTATGGCTCATCACGCTGGAGCAACCGCTGGTCGCCAACAACATGCAGCCCGTCGCTATCGCTTTCATCGTCGTCATTAATCCATCCTGCAGGGTTGCTGTGCCCCTAAATTAAGCTGATTTATAACATCCTGTTGCTGCTTTAAAAGAAGCAAAATCCCGCTCTGTGGCGGCTCTCTCACTTTAGTGTAAGTGGTAAAAAAAACTTTTACCTTATTGGTGCAAATTTTTTTGATCCTCGCCTGTTGAATTGATGAAAGCAACCCCCATTTTATCATCAGAGCCGAATTGAGAATTCGCCGTAAGGGAATTCTGGCTTAATTAGCCTGTCCAGAGTGGAAGGCGTATTTATTTCAACCTCGCTGAAGTGCCTTAGGAGGCTGTTTTATGCGTAATTTTGATCTTTCCCCGCTATACCGTTCCGCCATTGGTTTCGATCGCCTGTTCAACGCGCTGGAGGCTGGCCAGAGTCAGGGCAACGGCGGTTATCCCCCTTATAATGTCGAGCTGGTGGATGAAAATCATTATCGGATCGCCATCGCGGTAGCCGGGTTTGCCGAGCAGGAGCTGGAGATCACCACGCAGGACAATCTGCTGATCGTGCGCGGGGCGCACAACAATGAACCGGCAGAAAAAACCTATTTATATCAGGGCATCGCCGAGCGTAATTTCGAGCGTAAATTCCAGCTGGCCGAACATATTCAAATTAAAGGCGCCAAACTGGAGAATGGCCTGTTGTATATCGACATGCAACGCATCGTGCCGGAAACATTAAAACCGCGCCGCATCGAAATTAAATAAATTTCCGTTTCGCCGGCAGGTACGCTGCCGGTAAATATGAAGTCATGATTAGCCTGCCGTCAGGGGGCTGAATAAACACATCTCGCTTAATGAAAGGAGTTGTTCCTATGCGTAATTACGATTTATCCCCGCTTCTGCGTCAGTGGATTGGTTTTGATAAATTGGCCAGTTCAATGGGCGGCCAGGAACCCCAGGGGTTCCCGCCGTATAACATCGAGAAAAGTGACGACAATCACTACCGCATTTCTCTGGCGCTGGCCGGTTTCCGGCAGAGCGAACTGAATATTGAAGTGGAAGGGCCGCGGCTGACCGTCAGCGGTAAACCCACGCCGCCGGAAAAACAGGTCGAGTACCTGCATCAGGGGCTGGTGTGCAAAGAGTTCCAGTTGACCTTCACCCTGGCGGAACACCTGCAGGTGTCCGAGGCCAAATTTGAAAATGGCCTGTTGCACATCGATCTGGTGCGTCAGGTGCCGGAAGCCTTGCAGCCTCAGCGCATCGCCATCGGCGCGACGCCGGAGCTGGAAGCGAAATAACCGGCTGAAAAACGGTCATCATCATGCGGGGGAGATCCAAACGGATCTCCCCCGTTGCGTTATGTGGCGCACGCCACAGTCCCCCCGTCTGCCCGATGCCATAATCCTTGTTAATTGTGTGTCTTTGGCCGCAAATCCCATGTTCAACTTTGGCAAGGATGTGACCTATGAGCGATATCGCCCTGACCGTCAGCATGTTGGCGTTGGCGGCCGTCATTGGGCTGTGGATGGGGAACTGGAAGCTGTATGGCGTCGGGTTGGGCATTGGCGGCGTGCTGTTCGGCGGTATCCTGGTCGGCCACTTTGCCCAGAGCGGGCAAATCAGCCTGAATGGGGACATGCTGCACTTTATCCAGGAGTTTGGCCTGATCCTGTTCGTCTACACCATCGGCATCCAGGTCGGCCCCGGTTTCTTCTCTTCGCTGCGCGTCTCCGGTCTGCGGCTCAACGCCTTCGCGGTGCTGCTGGTGCTGACCGGCGGCATCGTGGCGGCGGCGGTACACAAGCTGTTCGACGTGCCGCTGCCGATCATCCTCGGTGTGTTCTCCGGCGCGGTCACCAACACCCCGGCGCTGGGCGCCGGTCAGCAAATCCTGACCGATCTCGGTTCCGATCCGGCGCTGGTGGACGGCATGGGGATGGGTTACGCCATGGCCTATCCGTTTGGCATATGCGGCATCCTGCTGGTGATGTGGCTGATCCGGCTGATTTTCCGCATCAACATCGAGCGTGAGGCTCAGGCGTTTGAAAGCAGCCTGGGCAATCAGCGCGAGTTGCTGCACGCCATCAACGTGGCGGTGCGCAATCCCAATCTGCAGGGCATGGCGATCAAAAGCGTGCCGCTGCTCAACGGTGAAGCGATCGTCTGTTCGCGCCTCAAGCGCGGGGAGCTGTTGATGGTGCCGGCGCCGCACGAGCGGCTGGAGCTTGGCGACTACCTGCATCTGGTGGGCAAACGCGAAGATCTGGAGAACGCCCGGTTGGTGATCGGCGAAGAGGTGGATGCCTCGCTGTCGACGCGCGGCACTGCGCTGCAGGTGGTGAGGGCGGTGGTGACCAACGAGCAGGTGCTGGGCAAGAAAATCCGCGATCTGAATCTGAAGCAAAAGTATGACGTGGTGATTTCACGCCTCAACCGCGCCGGCGTGGAGCTGGTGGCCGGCAGCAACGTGACGCTGCAGTTTGGCGACATTCTCAACCTGGTCGGCCGGCCGGAGGCCATCGAGGCGGTGACGGCGATTGTCGGCAACGCCCAACAAAAACTGCAGCAGGTGCAGATGCTGCCGGTCTTTATCGGTATCGGCCTCGGGGTATTGCTCGGTTCCATTCCGCTGTTCGTGCCCGGCTTCCCGGCGGCATTGCGGCTGGGGCTGGCCGGCGGGCCGCTGGTGGCGGCGCTGATCCTGGGGCGCATCGGCAGCATCGGCAAGCTGTACTGGTTTATGCCGCCGAGCGCCAACCTGGCGCTGCGCGAACTGGGCATCGTGCTGTTTCTGGCGGTGGTTGGTTTGAAATCGGGCGGTAACTTCATCGATACGTTGCTGCACGGCGAGGGGCTGACGTGGGTCGGGTACGGCGCCTTGATCACCGCGATTCCGCTGCTGAGCGTCGGTATTCTGGCGCGCACGGTGGGCAAGATGAACTACCTGACGCTGTCCGGCATGCTGGCGGGATCGATGACCGATCCGCCGGCGCTGGCGTTTGCCAACGGTCTGCATCCCACCAGCGGCGCCGCGGCGCTGTCTTACGCCACCGTTTATCCGCTGGCGATGTTCCTGCGCATCATGTCGCCGCAGCTGCTGGCGGTGCTGTTCTGGACGCTGTAATCCATCAGGGCGCCGTAGCGGCGCCCTGATGGATTGCGCTTAGTTCGCTTCCTGATGCGCACGCTCGATCTCTTCTGCCAGGATCGCCACGCCGCGCTCGATTTTCTCCGGGTCGGGCACGTAGTTCATGCGCATGCACTGGTGGGTGTGCGGCCAGTCGTGCTCCAGCCCCGGGAAGAAGTAGTGGCCCGGCACCATCAGCACGCCGCGCTTTTTCAGGCGCTGATACAGCACCTCGGTGGTGATCGGCAGATCCTTGAACCACAGCCAGAGGAAGATGGCCCCTTCCGGTTTGTGGATCAGGCAGCGCTCCGGCGACAGGTAGCGGCGGATAATCTCGATGGTGTGTTCGACGCGCTGTTTGTAAAACGGGCGAATCACCTCGTTCGACAGGCGCAGCAGATCGCCGCGCGCGATCATTTCCGTCGCCATCGCCGGCCCCATGCTGCCCGGCGACAGGCTGATGATGCCGTTCATGTTGGTCAGCGCGGTGATCACCTTCTCGTCGGCGATCACGATGCCGCAGCGCGAGCCCGGCAGGCCGAGTTTGGACAGGCTCATGCACAGGATGGTGTTCGGGTTCCACAGCGGCGTGGCGTCGCTGAAGATAATGCCGGGGAACGGCACGCCGTAGGCGTTGTCGATCACCAGCGGAATATCGCGCTGCTGCGCCAGCAGGTCGAGCTTCATCAGCTCTTCGTCGGTGATCACGTTGCCGGTTGGGTTGGTCGGCCGTGAAACGCAGATCATGCCGATGTCGTCGCCGATGGTGAGGTGTTCGAAATCAACGTGATATTTGAACTGGCCGTCCGGCAACAGCTCGATGTTCGGTTTGGCGGAGACGAACAGCCCTTCGTCCAGCCCGGCATCGGCATAGCCGATATATTCCGGCGCCAATGGGAACAGCACGCGGCGGCGCGAACCGTCGGCGTAGCGGCCGGCGAACAGGTTGAACAAGTAGAAAAATGCGCTTTGGCTGCCGTTCGTCAGTGCAATATTCTGTGGCGAAATCTCCCAGCCGAGCTCGTCGCGCAGCAGATTGGCCAGCGCTTTCAGCAGCGCGTCCTTGCCTTGCGGGCCGTCGTAGTTGCACAGCGCCTCGGTCAGTTTGCCCTGGTCGAGCATCTCCTGGCACAGCTGTTTGAAGTAGGCTTCCATCTCTGGGATCTGCGCCGGGTTGCCGCCGCCGAGCATGATGGCACCGGGGGTGCGCAGGCCTTCGTTCAGGTCGTCCATCAAACGGGTAATGCCCGCATAACGGGTAAATTTTTCGCCGAAAAGTGAGAAAGTCATAGGTGCAGCAGTACTGTTTTTTAGCAGGTAATCCCCCACCATACCGCCAGACAAATTCCTCTGCAATGCGGCCGACAAATCGACCAATGGGCAAAAGCTTTGCTCATTAGCCGATTGTCAGCATATTACGCTGTATTATTGTGACCGTTCGCCGGCCCATACCACCATCACCTTATCGTCGCCGAGTCGACGGCTGAAGGCATAGTAGGCGGCATGCGGCTGCGGGGTTTGCACGCCGCCACCGATCGCCGGGTGGCGAGCGCGGAACTGCCCCAACCGTTGCCAGTGGGCCAGC
Source organism: Serratia sp. BNK-23 (assembly GCF_047456145.1). Lineage (NCBI taxonomy): Bacteria > Pseudomonadati > Pseudomonadota > Gammaproteobacteria > Enterobacterales > Yersiniaceae > Serratia > Serratia sp. BNK-23. The sequence goes on along the minus strand of NZ_CP179900.1, from coordinate 4,940,840 downwards.
AGCGAGGCTTTTTCCCCCTGCAACTCAGGCCAGTTCATGTCGGAGCGGGTGCCCTGCAGCGGATCGGAACCGGTTGGGCCGAGCGGGCGGCCGCTTTCATCGCCGTAGTAAATCTGCACCGCCCCTGGCGCCAGCAACAGCAGGTTCGCCGCCCGCTGTTGGCGCACCTGCGAGCCTTTGGCGTCGCTGGCGAAGAACAGCCGGGTGTCATGTGAAGAGAGGTAGCTCAACACGTTGAAATCCTGCAGCCGCTCGGCCATCTGTCGGTAGGTGGCATCGATGTCGGCAAAGCAGCCCAGCGCCTGCGACGCCTGGTCCTGGAAATCGAAGTTGATCATCGCGTCGAAGCCGTTTTGGTAATAGTCGCTTTTCATCACCCCGTGGCCCCAGGCCTCGCCGGTCATCCAAAACGGCGCGTCATCCAGCGCCTGCTGCGGATGCTCCGCTTTCCACGCCGCCAATGCCGCCGTGGCGCGCCGCTTCAACAGCGCCAGCGTCGGTTTTTCCACGTGCTTGGCGGTGTCGACGCGAAAACCGTCGATGCCGTAATCACGCACCCACTGGCTGAGCCAGACGGTCAGGTAATCGCGGGTGGTGGCACCGGGCATGTCGCGAGCGGCGGTGTCGGGTTTGTGGCGATAGAACAGCGGCAGGCCGCTGGCGCCGGGCGCTTCGGTTTTGATGTCCGGCAGGAAGGCCAGCGACATCGTCAGGTCGTCATAGCCCGGCGCGTCATAGTCGCCGATGTCGGTGCGGATCCAGTTTTTCCCCCACCATGGGCGCCAGCCCGCCTTGTCGCTGAAATTGATGTAGTCGTTGAAGCTGTGCCAGTTTTGCCCTGGCCCGGGGCGCCAGTCGCTCCAGTTTTTCCCCAGGGTTTTCTCCACCTCTGCACCCTGCAGATACAGCGAGCCGAAGTGGAACGTTTGCATATCCGCCAGCGTGGCGTAGCCGACATGGTTCACCACCACGTCGAACAGAATGCGAATGCCGCGCTGATGGGCCTGCTCGACCAGCGTGCGCAGCTCCTGTTCGGTGCCCATGTTGGCGTCGAGGCGCGTCCAGTCCAGCGCGTAATAGCCGTGATAGGCGTAATGCGGGAAATCGCCTTGGGTGCCGCCGCCGACCCAGCCGTGGATCTGCTCCAGCGGTGAGCTGATCCACAAGGCGTTGACGCCGAGCTGCTGCAGATAATCCAGCTTCTGCGTCAGGCCGGCCAGATCGCCGCCGTGAAAGGTGCCTATTTCCTGCAGGCCGTCGCTGCGGCGCCCGTAGCTGTGGTCATTGGCCGGATTGCCGTTCTCAAAGCGATCGGTCAGCACGAAGTAGACCGTGGCGTTATGCCAACTGAACGCCGCCGGTTTCGCCGTGGCGGCGGATTCCAGCAGCAACAGGCCGCCGCTGGCGGCGGCGGGCTGCAGCGTGATTTTCCCCTGGCTCACCTGCGCCGTTTGGCCGGAATAGAAATCGCGCAGCGTTTCGCCTTCGGCGAAGGTGGAGGCGACGTCGACCGTGACCGGCTTGCCGTCCCAGCGCGGGCAGCTGCGCACGGCAACGGCGGCGCTTTCCGGCGCGCTGCTCAGGCTGAGCTGCAGCGTCGGCGTGCCGCTGCGGGTGTCGATGCGCACCTGATAATCGCCGGCGCGGAACTGCCGCCAGCTGGCCGGCGGATGGGCGCCGCAGGGCTGCAGCGACAGCGTTTGGTTAAGCTTCACCGCCTCGGCGGGCTGCCAGCAGTGGTTATCCTGATACAGCCGCAGCGGCAGTTGGCCTTTGGGCAGCGCGGCCTGGCTGGCGAACAGCCCGGCGGCAGTTTCGTCGAAGGCCGGGAAACCCGCCAACGTCCAGCCGGCCAGTGCCGAAGGCGACAGCAGTATCAACAAGGGCAGGGGTAACAGTTTCATGGCTCTCCTTACGCGTGGCAGGAAGCGTTTTTTCCGCTGGGTAGCGCCAGTGTGGCAAACGGCGGAAAAATGGCCTCCTCCCTGCGAGGGTTTTTCGGGGAGGAGGAGAAGGGCGGAGCGTTTTCGGATTGATTCGGCTTGGCTTTGCGCGCGCGCTGCGGCAGATTAAACGATGAACATCAAAGGAGGTTAGCGATGACGGACAAAAACTGGCGAGAAGAGATCGTTCGGGCAATTCAGGATGCCGAATTGCAGCACTTCGCCGAAGAACATCAGCTGCAGGCGCTGTTCGCGCCGCAGCAGGAAGAGCAACACGGCCGGTTATCCGCAGACCACCGGCCGCGCTGAGTTATTTCCGCAACAGCTGCGGATTGACGCAGTTTTCTTTCACCGTGCCGGTCAATGCCGCGATCAAGTTATCCACCGCGCAGGCGGCCATGCCGTAGCGGGTTTCATGGGTGGCGGAGCCGATGTGCGGCAACGCCACCACGTTCGGCATGCTGAGCAGCGGCGAATTGGCCGGCAGCGGCTCTTTCTCGAACACGTCCAACCCGGCGGCGTGGATCACGCCGTTTTGCAGCGCTTCGATCAACGCCTGCTCATCCACCACCGGCCCGCGGCCGGCGTTGATCAGAATGCCGCTTTTCTTCATTTTCGCCAGCTGATCGCGGCCGATCAGATGGAAAGTTTGTTCGGTCAGCGGCAACGTGATGCAAACGAAATCCGATTCGGCCAGCAGGGTATCCAGATCGCAGCGACGGGCGTTGAAGCGTTGCTCCGCCTCTTCGTGCGTGCGGCGGGCGTTGTACAGCACCGGCATGCCGAAGCCGAAGTGCGCGCGCTGCGCCAGCGCCAGGCCGATGCGCCCCATGCCGAGGATGCCGATGGTTTTGTGGTGCACGTCGACGCCGAACCAGTCCGGCCCGATGCTGCCGCGCCATTCGCCGGCCTTCACCCGCTCCGCCACTTCCACCACCCGGCGCGCGGTCGCCAGCACCAGGCTCATGATGGTGTCGGCGACGGTTTCGGTCAGCACCGTCGGGGTATGCATCAGCAGCACGTTATGGGCGTTGAGCGCCTCGACGTCGAAGTTGTCGTAGCCGACGGAAACGGTCGAGGCCGCGCGCAGTTTGGGCGCCTGCTGCAGGAAAGCTTCGTCAATTTTACCGCCGGAACCGATGATCCCTTCGGCCTGCTGCAGCGCCTGGCGCAGTTCGTCGCGGTTCTCCGGCTGCAGGCCGTTGAAGGCGTGCACGGTGAAGTGCTGTTCCAGACGTTCACGCAGATCGGCGGGCAGGCTTTTGTACAATACGATAGAAGGCTTCATCACGAACTCCAGCTGGGCCAAAGGGGGCATGGCGCCCCCCCGGTTGGGTTAACAGAGAAAAAGTATAACCGGATCAAGCCAATTGTGGCTGGATCTCGTTGCGGGCGGGCTTGACGATCAGCGTCAGCACCACCGCCACCACCAGTGCGATGGCCATAAACATGTAAGAGGCCGCCGGGCTGCCGGTGGCGCCATTCAGATAGCCGACGAACCACGAACCGAAGAACGAACCCAGCGCGCCCATGCTGTTGATCAGCGCCATGGCGCCCCCGGCGACGTTTTTCGGCAGCATTTCCGGAATGATGGCGAAGAACGGCCCATAAGGGGCGTACATCGCGGCGCCGGCGACCACCAGCAGGCCGTAGGAGATCCAGAAGTGGTTGGTGCCGACGGCGTAAGAGCCGAAGAACGCCAGCGCGCCGATCAGCAGCAGCGGCCAGACGAACAGCTTGCGGTTTTGCATTTTGTCCGACGCCCAGGAGACGACGATCATGGCGATGGTTGCCGCCAGGTAAGGCACCGCCGACAGCCAGCCGGCTTCCACCATGCCCATCTGCATGCCGCTGCGCAGGATGGAAGGCAGCCACAGCACGAAGCCGTACACGCCGATGCTCCAGGCGAAGTACTGCACGCACAACAGGATCACGTTGCGTGAGCGGAAGGCTTCGCCGTAGTTGCGCACGGCCTTGATGCCTTTCTGTTCTTCGTCCAACTGCTGTTGCAGCGCCTGTTTCTCATCGGCGCTCAACCAGCCGGCCTGCGCCGGTTTGTCTTTCGCCAGCACCCACCAGCAGAACGCCCAGATAACCGCCGGAATGCCCTCGATGATGAACATTTCGCGCCAGCCGAAGGCGTGGATCAGGTAGCCTGACACCACAGACATCCACAGCACCGTCACCGGGTTGCCGAGGATCAGGAAGGTATTGGCGCGTGACCGCTCCGATTTGGTGAACCAGTTGCTGATGTAGATCAGCATCGCCGGCATCACCGCCGCTTCCACCACGCCGAGGATAAAGCGGATGGCGGCCAACATCGGGATATTGCTCACCACGCCGGTCAGCGAGGCGCAACCGCCCCACAGGATCAGGCACCAGAAGATCAATTTTTTGACGCTGCGGCGTTCGGCGTAGATGGCGCCGGGAATTTGGAAGAAGAAATAACCGAGGAAAAACAGCGCGCCCAGCAGCGAGGCCATGCCCTTGGTGATGCCGAGATCCTCATTGATGCCGGCGGCGGAGGCGAAGCTGAAGTTGGCGCGATCGAGATAGGCCAGGCTGTAGGTGATAAACACGATGGGCATGATGTACCACCAGCGTTTGGCCGCGACAGTCGCTTTGTTCATGTTCAGTATCCTTCAGTGGTGTTGCATCCCCTTCGCCCGGCATGCCAGAAGAAGGGGCAGATGCTCTCCCGACGCGTCCCGGTTGTAGGGCCAGAGGCTGACGTCATGCGGAGAAGTCGTTTTTTTATTGTTATTCGGCCAGCGCCGCGCGGGTCGGCAGGCCTTCGCTGTCGCCGATGGCCTGGATCGCCAGCGAACCGATTTTGTTGCCGCGCTGCACCGCCTGTACCAGCGTTTTGCCTTCCAGCAGGGCGCTGAGGGTGCCGACGGCAAAGCCATCACCCGCCCCCACGGTATCCACCACGTTGTCGACCTTGACTGCGGCCACCGCCGCCTTATCGCCGGCGGCGGTTTTAAACCAGGCGCCGTCCGGGCCGGTTTTGATGATCACCGCCTGCACGCCGCGTTCCAGATAGAAATCGGCGATGCCTTCCGGCGTCGATTGGCCGGTGAGGATCTGCCCCTCTTTCAGCCCCGGCAGCACCCAGTCGGCGGCGAACGCCAGCTGGTTCAGCTGCTCGATCATCACCTCGCGGCTGGGCCACAGCACCGGGCGCAGATTGGGGTCGAACGAAATGGTTTTGCCCATGGCGCGCATCTCGCGCGCCGCATGGTGGCACAGCGCCAGCGATTCGCCGGACAGCGCCGCCGCCACGCCGCTCAGGTGCAGGTGGCGCGCGGAACCGAAATACTCGCGGTTAAAATCGGCAATCGACAGGTGGCTGGCCGCCGAGCCCTTGCGGAAGTACTCCACGCTGGGATCGGTACCATCGGTGGTTTTGGATTTCACCTGAAAACCGGTCGGATAGTGGCCATCGACCGTCACCTGCCGGTAGTTGATGCCTTCTTTTTTCAGCTGCTGCAGGGCGAAGCGGCCGAACGAGTCATTGCCGACGCGGCTGACCCAGCCGACGTTCATGCCCAGACGCGCCAGGCCGATCGCCACGTTCAGTTCGGCGCCGGCGATGCGTTTGGTGAAGGTTTCCACCTCCGCCAGGTCGCCGGTTTGCGCCGCCACGAACATCGCCATGGCTTCGCCCAGCGTGACCACATCCAGGGGCGTCTGCTGCGCCGTCGTTGCCGTTAACGTTGTCATCATGGGGTTACTCCGCACGCAAAATATTGACGTAATGACGGGTGACGGCCTCCAGGTCATCGCCCTGCAACGGGAATTCGATACCGCGCGGCGCATCGTGCGGCAGGCGGGCCAGCAGATCGCGCCAGCTGCCGTCGGTATCGTCCAGCGCGACGGCGCGCCAGCCGCGCGGGCCTTGGGTGGCGGCTTTGACGTGCACGTAACCGACGTGGCGGGCCAGGCGCTCGGCGGCGGCGAAGGCGTCTTGCCCCACCCACAGCCAGTTGGCCATATCGAAGGTCATGCTGACCGGCAGATGGCTATCTTCCGCGGCGTGGAAAAAGGCGTTCAGCATCGACAAAATGCCGCAGTCCGGCGTTTGGTCGTTTTCGACCACCAGCTTGACCGGGTGTTGCTCCAGCGCCACTTTCAGCTCGGTAAAATCGAAGCCGGGGCGGAAATGACCGAGGGACAGCTTCAGCTGGCGCGCGTTCAGCGCCTGCGCTTCCGCCAGCAGCGCCGGCAGGTTGGGGTTCAGCGTATGTTGCGGGGTGAACAGCGCCTCAGGGGCGGAGTAGACGGCGAACAGCTGCTGGCGATCGATCTCTTGCGCCAGCGCCGGCAGGCTGTCCAGCTCGCCGGCGGCGAACAGTTCGCGGCGGATCTCCACCCCGTCGGCGCCAGCGCCGGCGATGAGGGGCAACAGCGCGCGCTGGCCGCCGTGTTGTTTGACGGTATCGGTGCCGTAGGCGCCGGTGACCACGATGATTTCTGTTTTCATTTTGACTCCTGAGGCGGCATTGTCGCCGCCGCTGCTGTTACCGGTACGTTAAATGGAACCGGTTCCAGCGAAAAGCGGCAGAGTGTAAAAATATGATCGCAATCACGAAGCTGAGCAAAAAACAGCCGGTGAGGGCGGGACGGTTAACGCCCCGGAAAAGGCGGGTTAGCGGGTGGTGGAGCCGCGGACGATCAGCTCGCCGGAGAACATCTGCTCGCCGCTGGGGGCGGCCAGGCCCTGAATGCGATGCACCAGCCGTTCCAGCGCAGCGTGCCCCATTTGGTAGGTGGGCTGTTTCAGCGTGGTGATGCCGACGCCCGCCAGTTCCGCCCACTCCAGTTCGTCAAAGCCCAGCAGGCCGATGTCGTTGCCCCACTGGATGCCGAGCCGACGCATGGCGCGCGCCACCTGCAGCGTCAGGGCGCCGTTGGCGGAGATCACCGCCTTGCGCATGCCGCGGTGGCGGCCGCTGAAATCGCTCAGCACCTGCTCCAGTTTCTGCCGATCGTTGAGCGGCGTTTCGGCCTGCTCCGCCAACAGCGCGGGGTGCTGCGCCATGGTATGCCTGAAGGCGTGCAGGCGTTCCAGGCGGGTATTGACCGTACCGAGCGGCTCGCTGAGGAACAGGATCGCTTCGAAACCTTGTTGCAACAGGTGTTCGGTGGCGACGGTGGCCGCTTCGCGGTTGTTCAGGCCCACCACGTCGCAGGCGAAGTCGGGGATTTTGCGGTCGATCAACACCATCGGCAGCATCGACTGTTGCAGCGTGGATAACGCTTCCTCGCGCATGCCGACCGCGTTGACCACGATACCTTCCACCCGGTAACTGCTGAGCAACTGCAGGTAGTGCTGTTCCTGATTGACTTCGTTGTTGGTATTACACACCAGCAGGGTAAAGCCGTGCTGGCGGCAGGCGGCCTCGATGCCGCGCATCACGTCCACCGAGTAGGGATTGGTGATATCGGCGAGGATCAGGCCGATCAGGCGGGTCTGGCCGCCCTTCAGGCTGCGCGCCATCTGGCTTGGCCGGTAGTCGAGCTGCTGGATCGCCTGTTCGATGCGCTGTTTGAGATCGTCGGAAAGCAGGTGTTGTTCACCATTCAGATAGCGCGACACGCTGGTCTTGCCGGTTTTGGCGATGCTGGCCACATCGCTGATGGTGGCGCGTCCCGATGCGCGCGTTGCCTTGACAGTGCTCACAGCCGATCCCTCCTGCGGTTAATTGCCAAGGAGACTACCATACCCGATGTGCGGGCGGGAATGTTGAAGGGTAAGGAGAAAATCGCAGGGAGGCGGCGGGGCGCAGGTGGCGCCCCGCACGGGATTACTGCAGCGGGCTGAGCGTGATCTCGACGCGGCGGTTTTGCGCCTTGCCTTCCGCGGTGCTGTTGGAGGCGATCGGGTTGTCCGGGCCGGCGCCGGTGGTGCGGATACGGTTCGCCGCCACGCCCTGGGTGATCAGCGCGCTGGCTACGCCGTCGGCGCGCTGCTGCGACAGGTTCATGTTGAGCGAACGGGAACCGGTGCTGTCGGTGTAGCCGACCACGTTGACCGCGGTTTTCGGATACTCTTTCAGCACCATGGCGACGCCGGTCAGGGTGTTGGCGCCCGCCGGTTTCAGCGTGGCGCTGCTGCTGTCGAAGGTCACGTTGTTCGGCATGTTCAGCACGATGTTGTCGCCCTGACGGGTGACGCTGACGCCGGTGCCTTTCATCTTGTCGCGCAGTTTGGCTTCCTGCACGTCCATGTAATAGCCTACGCCGCCGCCGAGGGCTGCACCGGCCGCTGCGCCGATCAGCGCACCCTTGCCGCGATCTTTCTTGGAAGAGGACAGCACGCCGACGCCGGCGCCCAGTGCGGCGCCGAGGCCTGCGCCGATGCCGGATTTGCCGGCTTCGGATTCACCGGTGTAAGGGTTGGTGGTACAGGCCGACAGCGCGAGCGTAAGGCTCACGGCGCCGGCAATAATTGCAATGCGTTTTTTCATGTTCTTGTCCTTAATGGCATCAGAATCTGTACGCGCCGGCCCAAAGCGGGGACGCAAAAAAGTGGGTGACGCAGGGAGCCCGCATCGCCGCGCTACCTATGACGCGCGCTTTCGCCGGCAGTTCCGGAGAAAAACGTGACAAATGATGAGCGCGGGTAAGTGCTGGGGGAGTTATGCGGCAAAACGCCGGGCGGCGCCATGCAGCGGATTCCTAATTGTGCGCATCCGGGGTGCGGATGCGCCTTTTTTAAGCGTAACCGGTTGAGTTTTCGACTGCCGGCCAGTTCATGATCAGCGTATAGGCCTGGGTTTCATCATTGAACAGGCGCTGCGTTATCTGAAAGCCGTGCTTGTGGTAGAACGCGCAGGCGCGCAGGTTCTGTTGGTACACCTCCAGACTGAGTCGGCGGTAGCGCTGTTGCACGTGCGTCATCAGCGCCTGGGCGACGCCGCGGCCGTGAAACGCCCGATCGACAAACAGCGCGCCGATGAACTGCTCGTCCAGCACGCTGATAAAGCCGACGATCTCGCCTTCGTGCCAGCAGGCCCAGCTTTGCGCGCGCGGCAGGTAGTTTTCCCGCACCAGCGCGGCGCTCTCACGCCAGTATTTTTCCGCCACGAACGGATGGGCGGCGATGGTGCTGGGCAGCCACAGCGCCATCAGCCGTTCGATATCCTCCGGGCCACAGGGGCGGATCACCGTGGCTTTGGGTAACACATGCACCCCGTGAGATGATCGTTCACCAGCCCGCTGGCCTGCATGAAGGCGTAACAGATGGTGGAGCCGATAAACTTGAAGCCGCGCTTTTTCAGCGCCTTGGACATGGCGTCGGACTGCTCGGTTTTGGCCGGCACCTGGTTCAGCGCTTGCCAGCGGTTGAGCTGCGGCCGGCCGCCGACGAAGTCCCAAATGAAGGTAACGAAATTCTCCCCGGCCGCCTCCATCGCCAGATAGGCCTTGGCGTTGGTGATGATGGCTTCTATCTTGCCGCGATGGCGGATGATGCCGCTGTCCTGCAGCAGGTTTTCCACGTCTTGTTCGGTCATGGCGGCGACCCGCTGCGGATCGAAACCGTGGAAAGCGCGGCGGTAGTTCTCGCGCTTTTTCAGGACGGTGATCCAGGAAAGGCCGGCTTGCTGCCCCTCGAGGCACAACATTTCAAACAGCTCGCGCGCGTCGGTGGTGGGCGCGCCCCATTCCTTGTCGTGATACTCGAGATACAACGGATCGGCCGTCACCCAACCGCAACGTTCGTCTGCCATCCTGAATGTCCTTATGCTGTGTTTATGAACAGTAATCATCGCTCGAAGCGCCGAACTTGGCAAGTCTCTGATTGTTTTGTCATCAGCCCGCTTGACGTGACGAAAAAGCCGACAATAGTTACTACATGGCCGGTGGAAAACTGACCAACGATAAAAACGACATGGCCTTCATTTGCAGGCTCTCAGGAGTCGATTCATGCCTCTAAAAATAACGTGCATGCCCCGCCCGGCGGCGCTTGCAGTGGCGTTACTTTGCAGTGTGACCCTTCCGGCTCAGGCGTACGATCAACTCTACGTCTTTGGCGACAGCCTGAGCGATACCGGCAACAACGGCCGGTTCACCTATGACGGCAGCCAGCACCTGCTGTACGACGAAGCGTTGGCGCAACGCATCGGGGCGGCGCTGGTGGCTTCGGACAACGGCGGTGAGAACTACGCCGCCGGCGGCGCCGTGGCGGTGCCGGGCCTGAACCCGGCCGACAACACCCAGGAGCAGGTGCAGCGCTATCTGAACCGGGTCAATGGCCAGGCCGACGGCGACGGTTTGTATATTCATTGGATCGGCGGCAACGATCTGGCGGCGGCGGCGCTGAATGCCGCTACCGCGCCCGGCGTGGCCTATAACAGCGCCGCCGCGGCGGCCGCGCAGGTGCATTCGCTGCTGAACGCCGGTGCCGGCACGGTGATCGTGCCGACGGTGCCGAACATCGGCTCCACGCCGCAGCTGATGGAATTGATCATTCAACAGGCGCTGTCTCCGGTGCAGGGGGCGGCGATCCAGGCGGCCTATGCCACGCTTAATTCGGTGGCGACGCCGGACAACGCTTCACGCACGCAGGCGATCCACGCAGCGTTGGCCGCTGCGGCGAAACAGGGCAGCGCCATTCCTCAGGTGCAGCAGGCGATCGCCGCGCAGCTTATCGCGGCGTATGACGGCCTGAGCGCGCAGGCCGCTCAGCTGACCGATTTCTATAATCAAAGCGAAGACCGTTTGCTGGCGCAGGGGAGCGGCAATATCGTGCGGGTGGACGTCAACAAGCTGTTCGCCGAAGCGATCGCCAATCCGGCGCAGTTCGGCTTCGCCAACACCGCCGGCATGGCTTGCCCGCCGGGCGTTTCCTCGGCGGTATGCCGTTCCGACATGCCCGGCTTCGACGCCGGCCAGTCCTATCTGTTCTCCGACCATTTCCACCCCAGCCCACAGGCGCACCTGCTGATTGCGGATTATATCCAGGCGGTGTTGGATGGCCCGGCGCAGGTGGTGGCGCTGAATCAGGCGACGGCGGCGATGGCGCGTGACAGCCGCGCCACGCTCGACAGCCGCTTCCAGCAGCTGCGCAACGGCGACAACCCGCAGGGTTCGCTGGGCGTGTTCGGCGGTTACGCCGGCCAGCATTACGACTATGCCGATAACCGGGCCGCGGGGGACGGCAACGCTACCACCCACAACCTGACCGTCGGCGTGGACTATCAGCTGACCGACAGCTGGTTGATCGGTGCGTTGATCGCCGGTTCCAACGACGATCAGCATCCTTCCAGCCGCTTTGATTACAAGGCGCGCGGGCTGCTGCTCTCGGCTTTCAGTTCGCTGGCCATATTCGAGCAGGGATGGGTCAATGCCGATCTGCACTATGCGACGATGGATTATGACGACATCCGCCGCAGCATGCGGTTGGGGCCGCTGACGCGCACCGAAACCGGTTCGACCTCCGGCAAGCAGTGGGGGGCGCGCGTGACCGCCGGCTATGACTTCCCGATCGCTTCTTACCTGACCACCGGGCCGGTGGCGCAGTTCGCCTGGGATTACAGCCGCGTTTCCGGTTACAGCGAAGACGGCGATGACAGCACCGCCATGCGCTTCAACGATCAAACCTACCACTCGCAGATCGGTGCGTTGGGTTGGCGGCTGGATACGCAATTCGGCGTGTTTAACCCTTATGCGGAAGTGAGTTATCAGCATCAGTTCGGCGATGACGTCTACCGCGCCGGCGGCGGCCTGAAATCGACGCAAACCTCATTTACTCGCGACAGTGCGGGCCAGGACAAAAACTGGGTGGATGTCACGCTCGGGGCCAACATGCCGTTGACGGACAGGGTGTCGGCCTTCGCCACCGTCTCGCAAACCGGCGGCCTGAGCAGCGGCGAGCAGTTTATGTATAACGTCGGCGTCAGCGCGCGTTTTTGAATGGGGTGCCTGCAGAGCGCGTTTGCCAAAGGCGCGCTAAATGGCATTGCGTAAGCGATACGTTCTTATAAGGGAAGCTAATTAAGAGGAAGCGGACGGGAATTAATTATGCGGACCGTCATGATGCTGACGGAAATACAAAAAAAAACTGATCCTATGAAAGGATCAGGTAGCCACTTGGCCAACACCAGGGAAAATTTTAATTATTATTGTATAACCAAAGATTAACTGTCAATGGGTTTATGTGGCTCATTGTTGGCGTATTACATATCCGCTTGTTTCTCCTCGAGTCGCTGCCGCGGCCCATCGCGTGATCTCTCCTTATTTTTCACGATATAAGAAATAATTTGGCGGTTAGTCACATTATCTGCCGGTGAGGCGAGTTTTTTAGTTGATAAAATTAACAAAAATAACATTGGCGTAACTTTGCCCTGTGGCAAATATAAGCATGTGTGCATTTCAATCTGCGTAAATAGGGTTGGTGAGAACAGGAGCTGCGGGCGAATAAGTGACGATTTAAGCAACGATTAGTCTCGTTTTTTGTTAAGTTATTCTAATGTTTTTGGCGGGTCGTATTTTCGCCCCGTTCGTCGCCGGTGAAATTAGCCGGCTAACCGGCGCCCTGTCCTGCGCGCGCCGCGCGCGAAAATCCAGCGTTTCTCGCCCCGATTCGCACTTGTTGCCGGATTCTGGCTGTATATCTTACGGTCAACGGGTATACTGGCTCATTCCATCTAAATCCACTTGTATCGCGTGCGAATTCAACATGCAAAAGTTTGATACCAAGACCTTCCAGGGCCTGATCCTGACACTGCAGGATTATTGGGCGCGCCAGGGCTGCACCATCGTTCAACCATTGGACATGGAAGTCGGCGCGGGAACCTCACACCCGATGACGTGCCTGCGCGCACTGGGGCCGGAGCCGATGGCCGCCGCCTATGTGCAGCCATCTCGCCGCCCGACCGACGGCCGCTACGGCGAAAACCCGAACCGTCTGCAGCACTACTACCAGTTCCAGGTGGTGATTAAGCCATCGCCGGACAACATTCAGGAACTCTACCTGGGCTCGTTGAAAGAGCTGGGTCTGGATCCGACCATCCACGACATTCGCTTCGTGGAAGACAACTGGGAAAACCCGACGCTCGGCGCCTGGGGCCTGGGTTGGGAAGTGTGGCTGAACGGCATGGAAGTGACGCAGTTCACTTACTTCCAGCAGGTCGGCGGCCTGGAGTGCAAGCCGGTGACCGGCGAGATCACCTACGGTCTGGAGCGTCTGGCGATGTACATCCAGGGCGTGGACAGCGTGTACGATCTGGTGTGGAGCAACGGCCCGCTGGGCGTCACCACCTACGGCGACGTGTTCCATCAGAATGAAGTGGAGCAGTCCACCTACAACTTCGAATACGCCGACGTCGACTTCCTGTTCTCCTGCTTCGAGCAGTACGAGAAAGAAGCCCAATCGCTGCTGGCGCTGGAAAAACCGCTGCCGCTGCCGGCCTACGAACGCATCCTGAAGGCGGGCCATACCTTCAACCTGCTGGACGCGCGCAAAGCGATTTCGGTGACCGAGCGCCAACGCTACATTCTGCGCATCCGCACGCTGACCAAAGCCGTTGCCGAAGCCTACTACGCTTCCCGCGAAGCGCTGGGCTTCCCGATGTGCAACAAGAAGAACGAGAACTAAGAGGCAGCCATGACTCAACAGACTTTCCTGGTGGAAATCGGCACGGAAGAGCTGCCGCCGAAGGCTCTTCGTTCCCTGGCGGAATCTTTCGCCGCCAACTTCACCGCCGAGCTGGACAACGCCGGCCTGGAACACGGTGAAGTGAGCTGGTTCGCCGCACCGCGCCGCCTGGCGCTGAAAGTGGCTAACCTGAGCGCGGCGCAGGCCGATCGCGAAATTGAAAAACGCGGCCCGGCGATCGCCCAGGCGTTCGACGCCGAAGGCAAACCGAGCAAAGCGGCCGAAGGCTGGGCGCGCGGCTGCGGCATCACCGTCGATCAGGCTGAACGCCTGGTGACTGACAAGGGCGAGTGGTTGATGTACCGCGCCCACGTCAAAGGCCAGTCGGCGCAGCAACTGCTGGCCGGCATGGTCAGCACCGCGCTGGCTAAACTGCCGATCCCGAAACTGATGCGTTGGGGCGACTCCGACGTGCAGTTCGTGCGTCCGGTGCACACCGTTACGATGCTGCTGGGCGCCGATCTGATCCCGGGCACCGTGCTGGGCATCGAATCCGCGCGCACCGTGCGTGGCCACCGCTTCATGGGCGAAGCCGAGTTCACCCTCGATAACGCCGACCAATACCCGCAGATCCTGCTGGAGCGCGGCAAAGTGGTCGCCGACTACGAAGCGCGTAAAGCCCTCATCAAACGCGACGCCGAACTGGCGGCGCAGAAGATTGGCGGCAAAGCCGATCTGAGCGACAGCCTGCTGGAAGAAGTGGCCTCGCTGGTGGAATGGCCGGTGGTGCTGACCGCCAAATTCGAAGAGAAATTCCTGGCGGTGCCGGCGGAAGCGCTGGTGTACACCATGAAGGGCGACCAGAAGTATTTCCCGGTGTACGACGCCGCGGGCAAACTGCTGCCGAACTTTATCTTTGTGGCCAATATCGAGTCGAAAGACCCGCAGCAGATCATTTCCGGTAACGAGAAGGTGGTGCGTCCGCGCCTGGCCGATGCCGAGTTCTTCTTCAACACCGATCGCAAGAAACGTCTGGAAGACAACCTGCCGCGCCTGGAAACCGTGCTGTTCCAACAGCAGCTGGGCACCCTGCGTGACAAGACCGATCGCATTCAGGCGCTGGCGGGCTGGGTTGCCGGCCAGATCGGCGCCGACGTCAACCACGCCACCCGCGCGGGCCTGCTGTCGAAGTGCGACCTGATGACCAACATGGTGTTCGAATTCACCGACACCCAGGGCGTGATGGGCATGCACTATGCGCGCCACGACGGTGAGGCGGAAGACGTCGCCGTTGCGCTGAACGAGCAGTATCAGCCGCGCTACGCCGGCGATGCGCTGCCGCAGTCGCTGGTGGCCTGTTCCCTGGCGATCGCCGACAAGATGGACACCCTGGCCGGCATTTTCGGCATCGGGCAGCATCCGAAAGGCGATAAAGACCCGTTCGCGCTGCGCCGCGCCGCGCTGGGCGTGCTGCGCATCATCGTCGAGAAAAACCTGCCGCTGGATCTGCAGACCCTGACCGAAGAGGCGGTGCGCCTGTACGGCAGCAAGCTGACCAACGCCAAAGTGGTCGATGAGGTGGTGGAATTCATGCTGGGCCGCTTCCGCGCCTGGTATCAGGAAGAAGGCCACGCGGTCGATACCATTCAGGCGGTGCTGGCGCGCCGTCCGACCAAGCCGGCCGACTTTGACGCGCGCGTCAAGGCGGTATCCCACTTCCGCACGCTGGACGAAGCGGCGGCGTTGGCTGCGGCCAACAAACGCGTCTCCAATATCCTGGCCAAATCTACCGAAACGCTGAACGACAGCGTGCGCGCCTCGGTGCTGAAGGACGCGGCGGAGATCCAGTTGGCGACCCACCTGGTGGTGCTGCGCGACAAGCTGCAGCCGTACTTCGCGGCGGGCAATTACCAGGAAGCGCTGGTGGAACTGGCTGCGCTGCGTGAACCGGTGGATGCGTTCTTCGACAACGTGATGGTAATGGCGGACGATGCGGAAGTGCGCGTGAATCGTCTGACGCTGCTGAGCAAACTGCGTGAATTGTTCCTGCAGGTGGCGGATATCTCCGTACTGCAGTAAACGGCTCTGTGCTGTGAAAAGGCGCCTGCGGGCGCCTTTTTTATTTCCGTTTCCTGGGTGCGAAGGCAAGGTCGCCTGGCGACTTGGGGGGCGACTTGGGGGGCGACTTGGGGGGCGACTTGGGGAAATTGAAGCATCCGGTCGCCGACGGCAATGAACCTCAGTGCGTTTTGCGCACGATGTTCAACCGCCTCCGGCCGAGACAATGTTCACCGCAAACGGAATCGCGTATCGGAACGCCGCCAGTTGATCTATTCTTATAGGCGCACGGAGTGCGGAAAAAGGGGCGGAGTCCAATGAAAAAGCAGGTTTATAACAGGAGTTATGTCACATGGCGGTAGGGATCCAGAGCAGAGGTTTCGCGCGTTGGTTGGCACCGGTATTGGCATTGTTGGTGGTCATGCAATTGACCGCCTGCGGCGATAAAGAGCCGGAACAGCGCAAAGCATTCATTGATTACTTACAGAATACCGTGATGCGCAGCGGGGCGAACATCCCCACGCTGAGCGAAGACCAGAAGCAGAAGTTCGGCAACTATGCCGGCGATTACGCGATTTTGGTCGGCTTTTCACAGCAGCTGTCCAAGTCGGTCGGCGCCAGCCTGACGCCAGCGCTGGATCAGATTAACCAGATCCGCACCGCACAGGACTATCTGAACAAACGCGATGCGCTGCAGCAATCGGTCGGGGCGTTGAACCTGCTGGGCCAGCAGATCCAGTCCGCCAAGTCGCAGGCGGATACCGCCCGCACGGCGCTGAAACAGCCCGACGATCTGAAGGCGGTGTATAACCAGGCCTATGACAAAATCGTCACCGCGCCGGCCAACGCCCTGATGCCGGCAATCCCGACCACCGCCAGCTTTGTGCAGGATCTGGTGCAGGTTGGCGATTTCCTGCAGAGCCAGGGCAATCAGGTCAGCTTCAACAACAACGGCGTGCAGTTCCGCACCGCGCAGCAGGTGGCGCAGTACAACACCATGATGTCGAATCTGGTGGCCAAACAGCAGAACCTGGTGAATGCGCAGAAAGCCATTCAAAGCGTGACGCAATAACGCGCCTACGACGATCTACAGGCCGGCATTGGCCGGCCTGTTTTATTTCCCCTCAGCGTTTCCAATAGCTTGCTGGTTTATTACGCAGGCTTCTGTACTACACTTCAATTAATCCATTCATTCGGCATTGTAGTTTTCTTTCATTCATCACTTCGCTAGTTCCCGGCGGGATGAGTGCTCACAGGGAAGATCAAACAGAGCGTCGCGTTCGGGCGCTGCAGCTAAAAATAAATTGTGATGTTTATCACAATTTAAAAACAAACAACCAAGTTAAAAATGTGACATTAATCACTTTATTGTCGGTTTTTGGGCGGTTTTTTTCTCACTGTGCTTTTTTTACACGCCATAAATGTGATCTTTATCACCATAAATGAGGGGTTGTTGGGGTGTTGTGTGTGACTTGCGTCACAAAAAATTCGTGAAGTTCGCGTGACAAAAACAGCGTGATAGAGTCCGTTTCGCATACAGCGGCAACACGGCTGGATCGTCACAACAATAATCACGCGCTCTATTGTCAGCGCGTAACAATAGGGGTGTGTTTTATGTTTTCACCAGACATCAAGGTTAAAGTGCAAAACTTTGGCCGCTTCCTGAGCAACATGGTGATGCCCAACATCGGCGCCTTTATCGCCTGGGGGATTATCACCGCGCTATTCATTCCAACCGGCTGGCTGCCGAATGAGACCTTAGCCAAGCTGGTCGGCCCGATGATCACCTACCTGCTGCCGCTGCTGATCGGTTATACCGGCGGGCGGCTGGTGGGCGGCGATCGCGGCGGCGTGGTCGGCGCCATCACCACCATGGGCGTCATCGTCGGCGCCGACATGCCGATGTTCCTCGGCGCGATGATCGCCGGTCCGCTGGGCGGCTGGGCCATCAAGCACTTCGACCGCTGGGTGGACGGCAAGATCAAAAGCGGCTTTGAAATGCTGGTGAACAACTTCTCCGCCGGCATCATCGGCATGCTGTTGGCGATCCTGGCCTTCCTGGGCATCGGGCCGCTGGTGGAGGTGCTTTCCAAGCTGCTGGCGGCGGGCGTGCACGTGATGGTGACGAACAACCTGCTGCCATTGGCGTCCATCTTCGTTGAACCGGCGAAAATCCTGTTCCTGAACAACGCCATCAACCACGGCATCTTCTCGCCGCTGGGCATCCAGCAGGCGACGGAAGCCGGCAAATCGGTGTTCTTCCTGATCGAAGCCAACCCAGGCCCGGGCATGGGCGTGCTGATGGCCTACATGTTCTTCGGCCGCGGCAGCGCCAAGCAATCCGCCGGCGGTGCGGCGATCATTCACTTCCTGGGCGGCATCCACGAAATCTACTTCCCGTACGTGCTGATGAACCCGCGTCTGCTGCTGGCGGTGATCCTGGGCGGCATGACCGGCGTATTCACCCTGACGATGCTGAACGGCGGCCTGGTGTCTCCGGCTTCCCCGGGGTCGATTTTGGCGGTGCTGGCGATGACTCCGAAAGGCGCCTACTTCGCCAACATTGCGGCGGTGTGCGCAGCCTTTGCCGTCTCCTTCGTGGTGTCCGCTTTCCTGTTGAAAACCTCCAAGGTGAAAGAGGATGACGATCTGGAAGCCGCGACCCGCCGCGTGCAAGAGATGAAATCGCAGTCCAAGGGCGGCGCGGCCGCGCCGGCGGCGGTCGATGGCGATCTGAGCACCGTGCGCAAAATCATCGTCGCCTGCGATGCGGGCATGGGCTCCAGCGCCATGGGCGCCGGGGTACTGCGCAAGAAAGTGGCCGACGCCGGGCTGAAGAACATCTCGGTGACCAACAGCGCTATCAACAGCCTGCCGGACGATGTGGATCTGGTGATCACCCACCGCGATCTGACCGAGCGCGCGATGCGCCATGCGCCGCAGGCCCAGCACATTTCGCTGACTAACTTCCTCGACAGCAAGCTGTATGGCGATCTGGTCGAGCGTTTGCTGGCGGTGAACACCGCTGCCGCAGCGGCCCCGCAGAGCGGCGCGTACGCGGCTGCAGAGGCCGGCGAACCGGGGCTGTTCAAGCTAAGCGAGAGCAACGTGTTCCTCAACCTGCAGGCCAGCGACAAAGAGCAGGCGATCCGCTTCGCCGGCGAGCAACTGGTGAAGGGCGGCTACGTTGAGCCGGAATACGTGCCGGCGATGCTGGAGCGCGAAAAGCTCACCTCCACCTACCTGGGCGAATCGATCGCCGTGCCGCACGGCACCATCGAGGCCAAAGACCGGGTGCTGCGTACCGGCGTGGTGTTCTGCCAATACCCGCAGGGCGTGCGCTTCGGCGATGAAGAGGATGAAGTGGCCCGTCTGGTGATCGGCATCGCCGCGCGCAACAACGAGCATATCCAGGTGATCACCAGCCTGACCAACGCGCTGGATGACGAGAGCGTGATCGAGCGGCTGGCGAATACCACCAGCGTTCAGGAAGTGCTGGACCTGCTCGGCGGCAAAAAAGCCGGATAACAGAATCATTTTCAAGGGTGCAGCGTGCTGCACCCTTCGACATTAAGAAGGTAGAGTTATGAAAGCATTACATTTTGGCGCAGGGAACATCGGCCGCGGTTTTATCGGCAAGCTGCTGGCGGACGCCGGGGTTGAGCTGACCTTCGCCGACGTCAATCAAACGGTGCTGGATCTGCTGAACAGCCGTAAAAGCTACCAGGTGCACGTGGTGGGCGAGCAAGAGCGCGTAGAGAGCGTCAACAACGTCAGCGCCGTCAACAGCGGCAGCGAAGCCGCGGTGGCGCTGATCGCCGAGGCGGATCTGGTGACCACCGCCGTTGGCCCGCAAATTCTCGCCAAAATCGCCGGCACGATCGCCAAAGGGCTGGTGCTGCGCCATCAGCAGGGCAATGTGCAGCCGCTGAACATCATCGCCTGTGAGAACATGGTGCGCGGCACCAGCCAGCTGAAGCAGCACGTGTTTGCCGCGCTGCCGCAGGACGAGCAGGCATGGGTTGAGCAGCACGTCGGCTTCGTCGATTCGGCGGTCGATCGCATCGTGCCGCCGGCGGACAGCAGCGATCCGCTGGAAGTGACGGTGGAAACCTTCAGCGAATGGATCGTCGATCAGACGCAGTTTAAAGGCCAGCCTCCGGCGATCGCCGGCATGGAGCTGACCGATAACCTGATGGCCTTCGTCGAGCGCAAGCTGTTCACCCTCAACACCGGCCACGCGATCACCGCCTACCTCGGCCAACGGGCCGGGCTGCAAACCATTCGCGACGCCATTCTCGACCCGGCGATCCGCCGCGTGGTGAAAGGGGCGATGGAAGAGAGCGGCGCGGTGCTGATCAAGCGTTACGGCTTCGACGCCGACAAGCACGCCGCCTACATCAACAAAATTCTCGGCCGCTTCGAAAACCCGTATCTGCACGATGACGTCGAGCGCGTAGGGCGCCAGCCGCTGCGCAAGCTGAGCGCCGGCGATCGCCTGATCAAACCGCTGCTGGGCACGCTGGAATACGGCCTGCCGCATGCCAACCTGATCCAGGGCATCGCCGCCGCCATGAGTTACCGCAGCGAACAGGATCCGCAGGCGCTGGAGTTGGCGGAATTGCTGAACACGCTCGGGCCGAAAGCCGCGCTGGCGCAAATTTCCGGCCTGCCGGCGGAAAGCGAGGTTGTAGAAGAGGCCGTTGCTGTGTATAACGCCATGCACAAGTAGAATCGTGATGATGAACACCCGAGCGCAGCTTGCTGCGCTCCTGGAACCCGAGTTCGGCATCGACGGCCCTCCCCACGCCTTTCGAAAAGCGACGATGGAAGAAGCACAGGCATTTGAAAACCAGGTTCTGGAAAAGCTGAACGCGGGCAAAACGGTGCGCAGCTTCCTGATCGCGGCGGTAGAGCTGCTGGCGGAAGCGCTCAACGTGCTGGTGGTGCAGGTATTCCGCAAGGACGACTATGCGGTGAAATATGCCGTCGAACCGCTATTGTCCGGCAGCGGCCCGCTGGGGGAGCTGTCGGTGCGCCTGAAGCTGATGTACGGGCTGGGGGTGATTTCCCGCCACGAATATGAAGACGCCGAGCTGCTGATGGCGATGCGCGAAGAGCTGAACCACGACGGTTCGGAATACCGCTTCGTCGACGACGAAATCCTCGGGCCGTTCGGCGAGCTGCACTGTGTGGCCGCGTTGCCGCCGGTGCCGACCTTCCTGCAGCCGGGCGAGGCGGATGAAGCGCTGATCGCCATGCAGCGTCAGCGCTATCAGCAGATGGTGCGCTCCACCATGGTGCTGTCCATTACCGACCTGATCGCCGGCATCGGTGCCAAACAACCTTCCCGACTCTCTCCTCTCGGCCGCGGCTAAGCGAAGGCCGCGCGCCATTCGTCGAACAGCAACCACAGCGCGGTGGCGGCCATCAGCCCGGACATCACGCCGTTGAAGGCGCGCAGTTTCCAGGTGACCCGCAGCGCGTTGCGCAACCGGTCACCCAACACCGCCCACAGCAGCACGCACGGCAAGTTCAGCAACGCGAAACCGGCGATGATAGACAGCGTATGGACAAAGGTGGCGCCTTCGCGCGGGGTGAACAGGATCGCCACGTTGATCACCATCAGCCAGGCCTTGGGGTTGACCGCCTGAAACAGCGCGCCGTTGAGCAGGCTCATCGGCTGCGCCTGCTCTTTGGCGTCCGGCGAGGCCGCCTGAAACAGTTTCCACGACAGCCACAGCAGGTAGGCGCAGCCGATCACCGCCAGCGGGAAGCGGATGACGCCGGCCCAGCTCAGCGCCAGCGCCAGCAGCGGGATAATGATCGCCAGCTGTACTGCACAACCGACGCAGATGCCGAACAGCATCGGCAGGGTGCGGCGCAGGCCGAAGTTGACGCCCGACGAGGCCAGCAGCAGGTTGTTGGGGCCGGGGGTGATCGACATGACGGTGACGTAGCTGACAAAGGCGGAGTCCAGCATGGCAGGTTCCTTGAAAATGACGGTGATAACGAGAGGATCAGCATAATCGCTGCGATGGGATGGTGACAGAACCACAAATCGGATATTGTCATGGTTACAGTTGTGTGAAATGTAAACTGTACCCATTGCCTGGAGAGAAACTGTGACCTTGCTCGATGAAACCCCGGATACCCGTTACCTGCAGCTGGCGGATACGCTGGCCGAAGCCATTCGCCGCGGCACGCTGCAGCCCGGCGACCGCTTGCCTTCGGTGCGGCGCTGTGCGCAAACCCATCGCGTCAGCATCAATACCGTGGTGTCGGCTTACCGCACGCTGGAGGATCGCGGGCTGATCGAAGCGCGGCCGCAGTCGGGGTTTTATGTCCGCAGCACGCTGCCGGCGCTGAAGATGGCCTCGGCGCCCAGCGGCCGCATCGAACCGCCGGCGGACGACGTGCTGGCGTTGATCGATACGGTGTTCGCCGCCCAGCAGAACCCGGCCTTCACCAACATTGCGCTGGCCTGCCCGCAGACCAGCGATTTCTATCCCGGCGGCAAACTGGGGCGCATGCTGTCTTCCCAACTGCGCCGCCAGCCGGGTCTGATCGGACAATATCCGTTGCCGCCCGGCAGCCTGCGGCTGCGTCAGCAGATCGCCCGCCGCTCAATGACGCTCGGCATGCTGTTGGAGCCGGGCGACGTGGTGTTGACCCACGGCTGCATGGAGGCGCTGCAGCTGGCGCTGCGCGTTACCACCAAACCGGGCGACTGCGTCGGGCTGGAGTCGCCGACCTACTTTTATCTGCTGCCGCTGCTGGCCAGCCTGGGGCTGAAAGCGCTGGAAATCCCTACCGATCCGCAGCTGGGGCTGTCGTTGGACGCGCTGGAGCTGCTGCTGAACGAGAAGCGGCTGAATGCGGTGATCGCCATGCCGACGGTGCAAAACCCGCTGGGTTGCACTATGCCGCTGGCCGCGAAAAAGCGGCTGGCGCGGCTGATGAACGATCATCAGGTGCCGTTGATTGAAGACGGGCTGTATGCCGAGATCCAGTTCGGCGGGGCGCTGTCGCCGGCGGTGAAGGCGTTCGATCGCGACGGCTGGGTGCTGTTTTGCTCCAGCTTCACCAAAACGCTGGCGCCGGATTTTCGCGTCGGCTGGATCTGCGGCGGCCGTTTTCACGAGGCGTTGCGCAAGCTGAAGGCGGTGTCGTCGATGTCCGAGTCGCAGCTGCTGTCGGAAACGCTGGCGACCTTCCTGGAGAGCGGCGGCTACGATCACCATTTGCGCAACCTGCGCAAGCGCTATGCGGCGCAGGTCGACGAGGCGAGGGCGCTGATCGCCCGGCATTTCCCGCGCGGCACGCTGGCCACGCAGCCGGCGGGCGGCTTCGTGTTCTGGGTCGAATTCCCCCCCGGCGTGGACAGCGTGGCGCTGTTCCATCAGCTGCTTGAGGAGCAGATCTGTTTGACGCCGGGCACCCTGTATTCCCCGAGCGGGCGCTACCGCAACGCGCTGCGGCTCTCTTGCTGCTACCCGTTCAACGCGCGCTACACCCAGGCGCTGGCCCGGCTCGGCGCCAGGGCCTGCGAGATGAGCGGCCTGCCGCCCGGCATTGCGCAGGACGGGTAACGGCGCGCGCCTTTTGCTACAATGCCGGTATCATTGATTAGCGTGCCATTTTGGGCACAACGGGCCAGAGACCATGAAAGAGAAAGAAAAGGCAGAGATCAAGCGCCTGAGCGACCTGCTGGACGCCTTGAACCACAAAGACGCCACCGTGATCCAACAGGGCAACCCTGAGTTGATCGCGCAGCACACCAAAGAAAAAGAGAAGCTGGCGGCGGAGATCGAGCGCCTGAAAAACGTGCGCGGCGAGAAGCTGAGCGCCGAAGCGCAGAAGCTGAGCAAGCTGCCGTTCAGCCGTGAAATCACCAAGAAAGAGCAGGCCGATATGGGCGCGCTGAAGAAAAGCGCACGCGGGCTGATCGTGGTGCACCCGATGACCGCGCTGGGCCGCGAGATGGGCCTGAAAGCGGTCACCGGCTACGCCAAGAAAGCGTTCTGAATCCCGGGCGTCAGACCTTGGTGGTGAAATACGCCTTGGTCTGATAGGGCACGGTGACCGTGTCCTGGCCCCGCAGTTCCTCTTCTTCCGCCACCAGTTGGCGCAACCGATCGATAACCTGCTCCTGTTGCGCCTGCGGCAGCGCGGCGATAAAGCTGGTTGAACGTACCCGGTTGTAGATCACGTCCTCCACCGCCCCCCGGTGGCCGAGCATAAACACCTGCTCCTGCAGCGGTTCAAAGCCTTTGAACGGGAAGAATTTGCGCCATTCGCCGGTATAGAAACGCGGCGCATCGCCTTCGTGGCTATCGACGATCTGATTCAGTTTACGCACCCAACCGACGCGCGCATCGCGCATGTTCCACACCAGGCCGAGTTTGCCGCCGGGCTTGAGAATGCGCTGGATTTCCGCCAGCGCCTGCGGCGTGGCGAACCAATGGAAGGACTGGGCGCACACCACGGCATCCACCGACTCGTCCGGTAGCGGGATCGCGTCGGCGGTGCCCGCCAGCGTTTTCACCTGCGGCAGCGCCGCCGACAGTTTTTCCAGCATTTGCGGCACCGGTTCGACGGCGATCACCTGCGCGCCGGTTTCCAGCAGGCGCGGGGTGAACTTGCCGGTACCGGCGCCGAGATCGATGACCGTCATGCCGGCGTGCAGGCCGATGACGTCACGCAGCCAGACGGCGATTTCCGGCGGGTAATCCGGCCGGCCTTTCACATAGCGATCGGCATTGGCCTGATAGCCCTCGGCGGCGGCGTGATGAATCGAATGGGTCGGGGTGGTCATATCCTGGCTCCTGGCTGAAAAAACGTGCGGCTACAGTATAGGCGGAAGAAAAGGGTTAACGCGGCATTCGGCGCACGTTTTTCATTTTCCGCTCGCGCGTTCAACGGCCGAGCAGGCGGCGGTTGAAATCCTCAAGGCGCCCTTCGGCGAGCCGCGTGAGCATGGTCTTGCTCCAGCTGGCGGAGAGGCCGGCCACCGCCAACAGACGGCGATACTGTTCCGCATCGAACGGCATATGCCAGGCGATGGCGATGGCTTCGGCCACCGACACATCGCTGTTGCGCGCCGCCAGCGCCAGCGGGCGATCGCCGCTGACCGCGCCCGGCGACACCACCCGATACAGCCAGCCGCAGCGGCCGCTTTGCTGCATCAGCACCGAAATGTCCTCGATGGCGAAGTGATAATTGAGCTTGAAGCACGGCGAGCGCGGCTGGGTGACCTGGATCAGCGTCTCGCCCCAGCGGAAGATGTCGCCCATAAACACATTGTGTTCGGTCAGCCCTTCGGTGGAGATGTTCTCGCCGAAGGCCGGGGCGCAAAACTGCTCGGCCTGCGCCGGAAACTGCTCGCGCCAGTGGGCATAATGCTCGCGCGGGTAGTGACACAGCGCGCGGTCCGGCCCGCCGTGGTAGCTTTTTTCGGCCTGTTCGTCGCCTTCCAGCCCGAGCTGCGTGAGCCGGATGGCGCCATCCACCTGGCGTTTGGCGATGGCGCTGGGGCGCCCGCCTTCATAGGGTTGGATGCTGCCGATGTAAACGTCTGGGTGATGCATGTGCGCCTCCGTGTCTCGCGTCGAGGGCTCAGCATAGCCTGAGTTGTGCCCGTACACTACCCGGCGTTTACCTGTACGGAAGGATGTGTTTTTCCTGTCTATATTTAGGCTTTTATCGTCGAGAAAAAACCATGCGTTTCATTGTATTGAGGCATGCGGAGTCAGAATGGAACCGCTCGGGGATTATTCAGGGGCGAAGTGACAGTCCGCTGACAGAAGAGGGGCGACGTCAAATCGCTGGGCTTGGCGCTCGCTTGCAAATGTTATCGGTCACTTTGTTGATCAGTTCACCGGCTGGTCGGGCTTTTACGACAGCGGAGACGTTGGCTGAGAGATGTGGCTGCACTGTGCAAATGGATGAGCGTTTGCAGGAGCAAGATTTTGGCCGACTGGAAGGATTATCTTATGCGCAGGCCATGCGCGATTATCCAGAAGCGACGCAGTGCCTCTTTGCCGGTAAGGCAGAGGCGTCGGCTCCGGGAGGGGAGAATGCTTATGAGGTTGCCTGGCGCCTGATGGCTTGTCTGTCCGATCTGGCTGTCGATGGACAAAATCAAACGCTTGGTGTTGTTACGCACGGCCATGCTCTGCAGGCACTGATTTGGTGGCTTAAAGGGGCTGACCCGCAGGAGGACCTCCGCAGATACGGTCATCGCAATTGCGGCTACGCAATGCTTGATGCGACCGCCTCTGGTTTTAATTTGTTGAATTGGGGAGTCGCGACCCACCTGTTGCCACAAAGATAGGGCGAGGAACGGATATTCCTCGCCTGCGGGCGTCAGAAGGTGGTCCAGTTCTCTTCCGCTGCGGCGTTGGCGGCCGCGGGTTTTACGGCCGGCGCTTTCGGCGCGGCGGCTTTCACGGCGGCGGGTTCGGTCTGCTCCGCCAAACGGAACACCGAAACGCTCTGCAACAGCATGTCGGCCTGCTCTTCCAGCGAATCGGCGGCGGCGGCGGACTCTTCCACCAGCGCGGCGTTCTGCTGGGTGGTATGGTCCATTTCGACGATCGCCTGGCCAATCTGGGCGATGCCGCGCGTCTGTTCATCGGAGGCGGCGGCGATCTCGGCCATGATGTCGCGCACGTGGGTAACCGAGCGGACGATCTGCTCCATGGTATTGCCGGTGCTTTCCACCAGTTCGGTGCCGGTTTTCACCCGGCTGACCGATTCGGCGATCAGCCCTTCGATCTCCTTCGCCGCTTGGGCGCTGCGGCTCGCCAGGCTGCGCACTTCGCTGGCGACCACCGAGAAGCCGCGTCCCTGTTCGCCGGCGCGCGCTGCTTCCACCGCGGCGTTGAGCGCCAGGATGTTGGTCTGGAAGGCAATGCCGTTGATCAGGGTAGTAATTTCGGCGATACGCTGCGAACTGCTGGAAATATCGCGCATGGTGCTGACCACGTTCTCCACCAGCTTGCCGCCCTGTTGCGCGGTCTGCGAGGCGTCGGTGGCCAGCTGATTGGCATGATGGGCGTTGTCGGCGTTCTGTTTCACCGTGGCGGTCAGCTGTTCCATGCTGGCGGCGGTTTCCTCGACCGCCGCCGCCTGCTGCTCGGTGCGGGAAGAGAGATCGGTGTTGCCGGCGGCGATTTCCGCGGAGGCGGTGGAGACCTGGCTGACCCCCATCTGGATCTTCTCAATCATGGTGCGCAGATTTTGGCTCATCGCCGCCACCGCGTTCAGCAACTGCCCCAACTCATCGCGGCGGGTGCTGGTCTGCGCCTGGCGCAGATCGCCGCTGGCGATGCGTTCCGCCATCGCCAGCGTACTTTGCAGCGGACGGGTGATCTGCAGCGTGATGCGCCAGGCGATAAGCACTCCGGCGATAATCGCGATCAGGGTGGTGATGCCCATCTGCAGCTGCGCCAGGTTGATGTTGCTGCGCGTCTGCGCCAATTCGTCCTGCATAAAGGCGTTCACCAGCGTGCCGATCGCTTGTGCGCGTTCACCGAGCTGTCGGCTGATCTGCTGCTCGTGCTCATAGGCCGGCAGGTAGGCCGCGATACGGTTTTTGTAATCGTCCAGGGCGGCCAGCAGCGGCTGCAGCTGCGGGCGCTGCGCGTCGCTGACCCGGCGGCTCAAGGCGTTGGCCGCGTCGCGCGCGTCGTCGATGGCCGCCATCAGCGGCGCTTCGGTTTCCTTGTTCAGGCTCAGCAGCAGACCGCGCGCGCCGTAGCGCACCTGGGTCAGCTTCTGGTTCAGCTGGATGAAGGCCAACTGCAGATCGCCGTTGGTGAGCTGGCGCTCCACCTGGCTCAGGCTGGCCTGCACTTCCGACATGTTCCAGCTCTGGCGCACCGCGTCTTTCGCCGAGACCGCCTGCTCAAAGATTTTTTGCTGTTGCTGATATTCCCCAATCAGCGTCACCAGACGCTGCAGATCCTTGCGGCTTTGGGCGTCCCAATCCAACGCCTGGCCCTGGTCTATCAGTTTGACGGCGTTATCGATATTGGCGCGGTTGTTCTGCAGATACTCCGGCTGGTAGGTCTGGCCGTACATGGCGCGGTTGTATTTGGCCTGGTTGATCTCCTCGTTCAGCCGGTTGCTGAAGTCGATGCGATCGGCGCGGGATTCGATGATGTGCAGATATTGCGCTCCGGTGCCGGCGATGACGACCGCCAACAGCAGCAACAGCGCGAAGCCGAGGCCGAGCTTTTTACCTACGGTGAGATGGGTGAACTTTCCTGCCAATGCTTGCAATGCCGCCATAGCGTTTTTCCTTCTCCGGGCGAACGTCAATTGAACAAACCATCGGCAGGAAGTGGTCAAACTTTAGCGGATTTCAGGCAAAAAAATACCCGCCGGCGGCGGGCATCTTCATCAACGGGGGCGAATTACTTCTTCGCGGCGAAGCGCGCGGCGGCTTCATCCCAGTTGACCACGTTCCAGAACGCCTTGATGTAGTCAGGGCGTTTGTTCTGATATTTCAGGTAGTAAGCGTGTTCCCACACGTCCAGGCCGATGATTGGGAAACCGGATGCGCCGGCGACGGCTTCGCCCATCAGCGGGCTGTCCTGGTTGGCGGTAGACACTACGGCCAGCTTGCCGTCTTTCAGCACCAGCCAGGCCCAACCGGAACCGAAGCGGGTGGCTGCGGCTTTCTCGAACTCTTCCTGGAATTTCTCAACGCTGCCGAAATCGCGCTCGATGGCCGCTTTCAGATCGCCGCCCAGCGTGGTGCCGGTTTTCAGGTTTTTCCAGAAGAAGCTGTGGTTGGCGTGGCCGCCGGCGTTGTTACGCATGAAGGTGCGTTTGTCGGCAGGCACTTTATCCAGATCCTGGATCAGCTCTTCAACGCTGTATTTGGCCAGCTCAGGGTAGGCTTCCAGCACGGTGTTGGCGTTGTTGACGTAGGTCTGGTGGTGTTTGGTGTGATGGATTTCCATCGTCTGCTTGTCGAAATGCGGTTCCAGTGCGTCGTAAGCGTACGGCAGGGATGGCAGTGAATAACTCATAATCATCATCTCCAGTGGTGTATGGGCGGCGCAAAGGGCGAGCACCGCGTAAGCAGTCGGATCATTATAGTTAATTAAATGATATTGAAAATGATTATCAATGCCCTGTGAACTGTGTGGTTAATGAACAAATCGTTGCGTTAACATGCTGATAGAAGAGGGCGCTGGGGTGCCGCGTCGAACCGCCGCCCCGGCGCGTTGGTTACTCTCTATACTGTAGGGAGCGCCAACGCCGAAATGTATCGAAATGTGCCAATGCGTTCACTGAATGAGCACGAGTGTGTAACAACCACAAGCACGCTGTGGTAATATGGCCGGCGTTCGTAGCAAGCATAACAACAGTGACATTCGCGTTTGCCGCGCTAGCGGGCAGGCGCATTTGAACAATGTGACAATCGAGAGTAAAGGAGACCCCCATGCAGGTCAGCAGAAGGCAGTTCTTTAAGATCTGCGCTGGCGGTATGGCAGGAACGACGGTGGCCGCGCTGGGCTTTGCCCCCGAAGTGGCGTTGGCGGAAACCCGGCAGTACAAACTGCTGCGCGCCCGCGAGACCCGTAATACCTGTACGTATTGTTCCGTCGGCTGTGGGCTGTTGATGTACAGCCTTGGTGATGGCGCCAAAAACGCCAAAGAAAGCATTTTCCATATCGAAGGGGATCCGGATCACCCGGTAAACCGCGGCGCGCTTTGCCCGAAAGGCGCCGGCCTGGTTGACTTCATCCACAGCGAAAGCCGCCTCAAGTACCCGGAATACCGGGCGCCAGGGTCGGACAAATGGCAGCGCATCAGCTGGGACGACGCCTTTACCCGCATCGCCAAGCTGGTGAAGGAAGATCGTGACGCCAACTTCATCAAAACCAACGACCAGGGCGTTACCGTCAACCGTTGGCTGACCACCGGCATGCTGTGCGCCTCGGCCGCCAGCAACGAAACCGGTTTTCTGTCGCAAAAATTTAGTCGCGCTCTCGGCATGCTTGCCGTAGACAACCAGGCGCGTGTCTGACACGGACCAACGGTAGCAAGTCTTGCTCCAACATTTGGTCGCGGTGCGATGACCAACCACTGGGTTGATATCAAGAACGCGAATTTGATTATCGTCATGGGCGGTAATGCGGCGGAAGCGCATCCGGTGGGGTTCCGCTGGGCGATGGAAGCCAAAATACACAACAATGCCAAGCTGATCGTGATCGATCCGCGCTTTACCCGAACCGCATCGGTGGCGGACTTCTACACGCCGATCCGCTCCGGGACCGACATCGCTTTCCTGTCGGGCGTGTTGCTGTATCTGATGACTAACAACAAATTTAACCGCGAATACGTCGAGGCCTACACCAACGCCAGCCTGCTGGTGCGGGAAGACTTTGCCTTCGAAGACGGCTTGTTCAGCGGCTACGACGTGGAAAACCGCAAGTACGACAAAACCACCTGGAACTACCAGTTCGACGAGAACGGCTTCGCCAAGCGCGACGTCACGCTGCAGGATCCGCGCTGCGTGTGGAACCTGCTGAAGCAGCACGTGAGCCGCTACACGCCTGACGTGGTGAGCAACATCTGCGGCACGCCGAAGGACGATTTCCTCAAGGTGTGCGAATACATCGCCGAAACCTGCGTGGCGGATAAGACCGCTTCGTTCCTGTACGCCCTGGGCTGGACTCAGCACTCGGTCGGCGCACAGAACATCCGCACCATGGCGATGATCCAGCTGCTGCTCGGCAACATGGGCATGGCGGGCGGCGGCGTCAACGCGCTGCGCGGCCACTCCAACATCCAGGGGCTGACCGATCTCGGCCTGCTGTCGCAGAGCCTGCCGGGCTACCTGACGCTGCCGTCGGAGAAACAGACCGATCTCGAGACCTACCTGAAGGCTAACACGCCGAAGGCGCTGCTGCCGGGCCAGGTGAACTACTGGGGCAACTACCCGAAATTCTTCGTCAGCATGATGAAGACCTTCTACGGCGACAAGGCGCAGAAGGACAACAGCTGGGGCTTTGACTGGTTGCCGAAGTGGGACAAAGGCTACGACGTGCTGCAGTACTTCGAGATGATGGCGCAGGGCAAGGTCAACGGCTACTTCTGCCAGGGCTTTAACCCGGTGGCGTCGTTCCCGAACAAAAACAAGGTGGTGGCTTCACTGTCCAAGCTGAAGTTCCTGGTGACCATCGATCCGTTGAACACCGAGACCTCCAACTTCTGGCAGAACCACGGCGAGTTCAACGAAGTGGATCCGTCGCAGATCCAGACCGAAGTGTTCCGCCTGCCGTCCACCTGCTTCGCCGAAGAGAACGGCTCGATCGTCAACTCCGGCCGCTGGCTGCAGTGGCACTGGAAAGGCGCGGACGCCCCGGGTGAAGCGCTGAACGACGGCGAGATCCTGGCGGGCATCTTCAGCCGCCTGCGCGAGATGTATGCGCGCGACGGTGGCGCGGTGCCTGAGCAGGTGCTGAACATGACCTGGGACTACCTGACGCCGGACAACCCGGCGCCGGAAGAGGTGGCGCAGGAGAACAACGGCAAGGCGCTGGCGGATCTGCTGGATGCCGACGGCAAAGTGCTGGTGAAAAAAGGCGAACTGCTCAGCTCGTTCGCGCAGCTGCGCGACGACGGCACTACCGCCAGCGGCTGCTGGATCTTCGCCGGCAGCTGGACGCCGGCCGGCAACCAGATGGCGCGGCGCGACAACGCCGATCCGTCCGGCCTCGGCAATACGCTGGGCTGGGCCTGGGCATGGCCGCTCAACCGCCGCATTCTGTACAACCGCGCCTCGGCGGATCCGCAGGGCAAACCGTGGGATCCGAAACGCCAGCTGTTGGAGTGGGACGGCGCCAAGTGGGTCGGGGCCGATATCCCGGACTACAGCACCGCCGCGCCGGGCAGCGACGTCGGGCCGTTCATCATGCAGCCGGAAGGCATGGGCCGCCTGTTCGCCACCGACAAGATGGCGGAAGGGCCGTTCCCTGAACACTACGAGCCGTTCGAAACGCCGCTCGGCACCAACCCGCTGCACCCGAACGTGGTGTCCAACCCGGCGGCGCGCGTGTTCAAGGACGATCTGGCGGCGATGGGCAAATCCGACAAGTTCCCTTACGTCGGCACCACCTATCGTCTGACCGAGCACTTCCACTACTGGACCAAGCACGCGCGGCTGAACGCCATCGCCCAGCCGGAACAGTTCGTGGAAATCGGCGAAAAGCTGGCGGAGAAGAAGGGCATCAAGCAGGGCGATACCGTGAAAGTCAGCTCCAACCGTGGCTACATCAAGGCCAAGGCGGTGGTGACCAAGCGTATTCGCACGCTGCAGGTGCACGGCCAGGAAGTCGACACCATCGGCATCCCGATCCACTGGGGTTACGAAGGGGTGGCGAAGAAAGGCTTTATCGCCAACACGCTGACGCCGTTCGTCGGCGACGCCAATACGCAAACGCCGGAGTTCAAGGCGTTCCTGGTCAACGTGGAAAAGGTGTAACGGAGACGAATTATGGCCATGCAATCTCAAGACATCATTCGTAAATCCGCCACCAATGGTTTCACGCCGGCGCCGCGCGCCCGTGACCACCAGGAAGAAGTGGCCAAACTGATCGATGTCACCACCTGTATCGGCTGCAAGGCCTGTCAGGTGGCCTGTTCCGAATGGAACGACATCCGCGACGAAGTGGGACACAACGTCGGGGTGTACGATAACCCCGCCGATCTGACCGCCAAGTCGTGGACGGTGATGCGCTTCTCCGAGGTGGAGGAAAACGGCAAGCTGGAATGGCTGATCCGCAAGGACGGCTGCATGCACTGCGCCGATCCGGGCTGCCTGAAGGCCTGCCCGTCGGAAGGCGCGATCATTCAGTACGCCAACGGCATCGTCGACTTCCAGTCCGAGCACTGCATCGGCTGCGGCTACTGCATCGCCGGCTGCCCGTTCGACGTGCCGCGCATGAACAAGGACGACAACCGGGTGTACAAGTGCACCCTGTGCGTCGACCGCGTGGACGTCGGCCAGGAACCGGCCTGCGTGAAAACCTGCCCGACCGGCGCGATTCACTTCGGCACCAAGGAAGCGATGAAGCAGGTGGCGGCGGATCGCGTCAGCGAGCTGAATACCCGCGGCTACCAGAACGCCGGTCTGTACGATCCGGCGGGGGTGGGCGGCACGCACGTGATGTACGTGTTGCACCACGCCGACAAACCGCAGCTGTACCACGGTTTGCCGGACAACCCGAGCATCAGCCCGGCGGTGACCTTCTGGAAGGGCGTGTGGAAACCCCTGGCGGCCATCGGCTTTGCCGCCACCTTCGCGGCCAGCGTGTTCCACTATGTCGGCGTCGGGCCTAACCGCGTCGAAGATGAGGACGAGCACGACGAGTCGCACGACGAGGAGACGCGCAAATGAGAAAGGAAAAGCCCATTCAGCGTTACAGCGCGCCGGAGCGCATCAACCACTGGATCGTGGCGTTCTGCTTCGTGTTCGCCGCCATCAGCGGGCTGGGGTTCTTCTTCCCCTCCTTCAACTGGCTGATGAACATCTTCGGGACGCCGCAGCTGGCGCGCATTCTGCACCCGTTTGTCGGGGTGATCATGTTCGCCGCGTTCCTGCTGATGTTCCTGCGCTACTGGAAGCACAACCTGATCAACCGGGAAGATATCGTCTGGGCCAAGAACATCCACAAAATCGCCATGAACGAGGAAGTGGGTGATACCGGGCGCTATAATTTCGGCCAGAAGTGCGTGTTCTGGGCGGCGATTATCAGCCTGGTGCTGCTGCTGGCCAGCGGCGTGGTGATCTGGCGGCCGTATTTTGCGCCGTCGTTCTCCATTCCGCTGATCCGCATCGCGCTGCTGGTGCATTCGCTGGCCGCGGTCGGCCTTATCATCGTGATTATGGTGCACATTTACGCCGCATTGTGGGTAAAAGGCACCATTACCGCGATGGTGGAAGGCTGGGTGCCGGCGGCCTGGGCCAAGAAACATCATCCGCGCTGGTACCGTGAGGTCCGCGAGAAACGACAGGAAGATAAACCCTGATGAGTATCCGCATCGTTCCTAAAGAGCAGTTAGGGGCACAGCGTGAGAAGTCCACAACGGCGGAGAACATCCCGCCGTTACTTTTCGCCAACCTGAAAAGCCTGTACAGCCGCCGCGCCGAACGTCTGCGTCAGCTGGCGGTCGACAACCCGCTGGGTGACTACCTGAACTTTGCCGCCGAGCTGGCGCAGGCGCAGCAGCATGCGCTGCACGATAACCCGCTGGCGCTCGATCTTAGCGAAGCGTTGGCGCAGGGCGCCGCCAGCGGCAAACCGCCGCTCGATCTGAGCGTGTTCCCGCGCAGCGAGCACTGGCGCAAGCTGTTGACGTCGCTGATCGCCGAGCTGCGCCCGCAGGCGCCGGAACACATTCTGGCGGTGCTGGACAACCTGGAGAAGGCCTCGGCGCACGAGCTGGAGCTGATGGCCGACGCCTTGCTCAACCGCGAGTTTGGCAAGGTAGGCAGCGAGAAGGCGCCGTTTCTCTGGGCCGCGCTGTCGCTCTATTGGGCGCAGATGGCCAGCCTGATCCCCGGCAAGGCGCGCGCCGAATACGGCGAGCAGCGCCAGTTCTGCCCGGTGTGCGGCAGCATCCCGGTCTCCAGCATGGTGCACATCGGCACCGTCAACGGCCTGCGCTACCTGCACTGCAACCTGTGCGAAAGCGAATGGCACGTGGTGCGGGTGAAGTGCAGCAACTGCGAGCAGACTCGCGATCTCAACTACTGGTCGCTGGACAGCGAGCAGGCGGCGGTGAAGGCGGAGAGCTGCGGCGACTGCGGCACTTACCTGAAGATCCTCTATCAGGAAAAAGACCCGCAGGTCGAAGCGGTGGCCGACGATCTGGCTTCGCTGGTGCTGGACGCCCGTATGGAAGAAGAAGGCTTCGGCCGCAGCAGCATCAATCCGTTCCTGTTCCCGGCGGAGTAACCGCCCGGCCCCGTTCGCGCGGGGCCGGATGAGCAATTTCAGAACGGGCTTCTGGCAATCGCCCGGGCGAGTTGCTACGTTTAGGCCATAACGCGCCAAGCGAAAGGAACCACGATGTTAAACACCCTGGCAAAACTGACCGCGGTCGCCGTGTTGGCGGTTGGACTGGCGGCCTGCGACAACAAAGACGACACCAAACCGGCGGTGCCGCCGCCGGACACCAAGCCGACCGTGACGCAGCCCGCGCCACCGCCGCCGCCTGCGCCGGTAGAAACCCCGCCCGCGCCGCCGGGGCTGAACGTGTCGCTGCAGAAGGGCAAGATCACCTTCGAGCTGCCGCCGGGCTTTAGCGATCAAACGCTGAACAGCGGCATCATCAACGACAGCACCTCCACCATTCAGCGCTTCCTTGACGGCAAGTCGCGCCAGAGCGCGGTCTCGTCCGAAGTGATCCCGCCGGACGGCATGAAGCTCAACACCAGCGACAAAATGCTGAAAGAGCTGACGCAGAGCGCCATCACGGTGCTGGCCGAACGCTATCAGAATATCCAGACCACCAAAGAAGAGAACTTCAGCGTCGGCAAACAGAAGTTTCGCCGGGTGGATACCGAACAGACCGTCAACGGGCAAAAGGTGGTCTCCACCCTGGTGTTGACGGTGTTCAACAAGCGGGTGGTGACGTTGCAAATGCTGTCGCCGGCCAAAACGCCGGAAGTGCATCAGGCGCTGGTGCAGCGGATTATCGATACCCTGGCGGTGAAGTAAGGACGCCGCAGCCAGGACGAAGCGGAGGAGACCGGATGAAGCTTATCGGCAGTTACACCAGCCCCTTTGTGCGCAAGATTTCCGTGATGCTGCTGGAGAAGGGGATTGCGTTCGAGTTCGTCAACGATCCGCCGTATGAGCCCGGCAGCCGGGTGAAGGAGTTGAACCCGCTCGCCAAGGTGCCGGTGCTGATCGCCGATGACGGCGAGGTGTTTTACGACTCGCCGGTGGTGGCCGAATACCTCGAGCTGCTGGCGGTGGAGCCGGCGTTTTTGCCGGCCGAACGCGCCGCCGCGTTGCGCGTCCGGCAGGTGGCGGCGTTGGCGGACGGCGTGACCGAAGCGGCGGCGACGCTGTTCCGTGAAAGCCGGCGCGCGCCGGAAAAACAGGACGAAAACTGGATGCTGCGCCAGCGTGACAAGCTGACGCAGGGCCTGGACGCCCTGGAGGCGCTGGCGCGGGAAAAAACGTGGCTCAATGCCGAGCGGCTGACGCTGGCGGATATCGCCACCGGCTGCGCGCTGGGCTACCTCAATTTTCGCCGCATCCTGCCCAACTGGTGCGTCGAGCGCCCGGCGCTGGTCAAACTGGCCGAACGCCTGTTCGCCCGCGAAAGTTTCGCCCGCACGGCGCCGCCCTGAGCTTTCCTTTCTCCCCGCCGCGGCGGGGTTTTGCTATGCCGATACGTTTAAACTGAAAACCGAGCGACCATGAGCACTGAATCCCACCTTCTTTACAGCCAACTGCCCGCTATCGACCGCCTGCTGCGTGAACCCGCGATTGAACCGCTGGTGGCGCAGCATGGCCAGACGCTGATCGGCGAACTGCTGCGCCGGCTGCAGGCCCAGGCGCGCGACGCGATCAAACAACGGCAACGCTTGCCGGCCTGGTGCGGCGACTGGCCGCAGGCGCTACGGGACGAGCTGGCCCGGCAGCAACGCCCGGCTTTGTTGCCGGTGTTCAACCTCAGCGGCACCGTGCTGCACACCAAC
The DNA here is from genome assembly GCF_047456145.1 of Serratia sp. BNK-23. Taxonomy (NCBI): domain Bacteria; kingdom Pseudomonadati; phylum Pseudomonadota; class Gammaproteobacteria; order Enterobacterales; family Yersiniaceae; genus Serratia; species Serratia sp. BNK-23. The sequence goes on along the minus strand of NZ_CP179900.1, from coordinate 4,904,494 downwards.
CTCGGGCGCGCCCTGCTGGCGCAGCCGGTGAAGGATGCGGTGAACGCGGTGATGGGGGAGGCGGTGACGCTGGAGTACGATCTGGACGGCGCCGGGCGTGGCCATCGCGATCGGGCGGTGGCGAGTCTGCTGTGCCGGCTGACCGGCGCGGAAGACGCCTGCATCGTCAATAACAACGCGGCGGCGGTGCTGCTGATGCTGGCGGCGATCGCCCCCGGCAAAGAGGTGGTGGTGTCGCGCGGCGAGCTGGTGGAAATCGGCGGCGCGTTCCGCATTCCCGACGTGATGCGCCAGGCCGGCTGTCAATTGGTCGAGGTCGGCACCACCAACCGCACCCATCTGAAGGATTACCGCCAGGCCATCAACGAGCAGACTGGCTTGTTAATGAAAGTGCACACCAGCAACTACAGCATTCAGGGCTTTACCGCGGCGGTCGACGAGGCCGAACTGGCGCAGCTCGGGGCCGAACAGGGCGTGCCGACCGCCACCGATCTGGGCAGCGGCTCGCTGATCGATATGGCGCAGTACGGCCTGCCCGCCGAGCCGATGCCGCAGCGGCTGCTGGCCGCCGGCGTCGATCTGGTGACATTCTCCGGCGATAAGCTGCTGGGTGGCCCGCAGGCCGGCATCATCGTCGGCAAAAAGGCGCTGATCGCGCGCCTGCAGCAGCACCCGCTCAAGCGCGCGCTGCGCGTCGGCAAGCTGACGCTGGCGGCTCTGGAGGCCACGCTGCGGCTCTATCTGCAGCCGGAAAAACTGGCTGAGCAGCTGCCGACGCTGCGGCTGTTGACTCGCCCGCAGCAGGAGATGCAACAGGCGGCCGAGCGGCTGCTGACGGCGCTGACGTCACGGTTCACCGCCGATTTCGACCTGCGCGCCGAACCGTGCTGGTCGCAGATCGGCAGCGGTTCGCTGCCGGTGGATCGCCTGCCCAGCTATGCCCTGACCTTCACGCCGCGCGACGGCCGCGGTGCCACGCTGGAAGCGCTGGCCGAACGCTGGCGCCGTCTGCCGCAGCCGGTGATCGGCCGCCTCGGCGACGGCCGGCTGTGGCTGGATCTGCGCTGTCTGGAACAGGAGGGGGCGCTGATCGCAGCGCTGAGCGCATCATGATCATCGCCACCGCCGGCCATGTCGATCATGGCAAAACCACCCTGCTACAGGCGATCTCCGGGATCAACGCGGATCGCCTGCCGGAAGAAAAGCGCCGCGGCATGACCATCGATCTGGGTTACGCCTACTGGCCGCAGCCGGACGGCCGGGTGCTGGGCTTTATCGACGTGCCCGGCCACGAGAAATTCCTCGCCAACATGCTGGCGGGCGTCGGTGGCATCGATCATGCGTTGCTGGTGGTGGCCTGCGACGACGGCGTGATGGCGCAAACCCGCGAGCATCTGGCGATCCTGCGCCTGAGCGGGCGCCCGGCGCTGACGGTGGCGCTGACCAAGGCCGACCGGGTGGACGCGGCGCGTATCGATGAGGTGCGCGGTCAGGTGCGCGACGAGCTGGCGGGCCAGGGCTGGCCCGATGCGCCGTTGTTCGTGACCGCGGCGGTGGCGGGCGAGGGCGTCGAGGCGCTGCGCGCGCATTTGCTGGCGTTGTCGCCCGCTGAACATGCGCTGACGCGCCGTTTTCGCCTGGCGGTAGACCGCGCGTTCAGCGTCAAAGGTGCGGGGCTGGTGGTGACCGGCACCGCGCTCGGCGGCCGGGTGAAGGTGGGGGATACGCTGTGGCTGACCGGCGCCGACGCGCCGGTGCGGGTGCGCGGCCTGCATGCCCAGAATCAGACCGTGGAGCAGGCGCAGGCCGGGCAGCGCATTGCGCTTAACATCAGCGGCGATGTCGATAAAGAGCGGGTCGCGCGCGGCGATTGGCTGCTGGCGCAGCGTCCGCACGAAGCGGCGGAACGCATTCTGGTGGCGCTGGAGACGGATCGGCCGATCCGCCATTGGCAGCCGCTGCATCTGCACCATGCCGCCAGCCACATCACCGGGCGCATTTCGTTGCTGAACGACGGGCTGGCGGAACTGATCCTCGATCGTCCGCTGTGGTTGGCGCAGAACGATCGGCTGGTGCTGCGCGATATCGGCGCGCGGCAAACGCTGGGCGCGGCTCGGGTGCTCAGGCTGAATGCGCCCAAGCGCGGCAAGCGTCAGCCGGACTATCTGGCATGGCTGCAGGCCCTGGCGCTGGCGCAGGACGATGCGCAGGCGCTGGCGCTTGAATTGCCGCACGGCGCGCTGTCACTGGCAGCGTTCGCCTGGGCGCGTCAATTGACGGACGATGGCCTGGACGAGCTGTTGGCGAACCGCGATCTGCTGATCGTCGGTGACCGGGCGCTGGCGCAGGATCAGGTGCAACAGGCGGAAAGCCGCCTGCTGCAGGTGCTGGCGGAGTACCACCAACAGCACGCCGATCAGCTGGGCTTAGGGCGCGCCCGCCTGCGGCGCATGGCCCTGCCTCAGCAGCCGGAAACGCTGGTGTTTATGATGATCGATCGGCTGCAGCGGGCCGGCGCGCTGCGCAATACGCGCGGCTGGCTGCACCTGCCGGAACATGGCCTGGCGTTCAGCGCCGAAGAGGCGCCGCTGTGGGCGCGCATCGAACCGCTGTTCGGCGACGAGCCGTGGTGGGTGCGCGATCTGGCGAGCGAGCTGGGCGAAGAGGAGAGCCGGGTGCGCGCGCTGCTGCGCAAGGCGGCCCAGCTGGGCCATGTGACGGCGGTGGTGGTGGATCGCTACTACCTCAGCCGACGCATCGATCAGTTCGCGGCGCTGATCCGCGAGCTGGATGCGGAGCGCGGGGGCGCCAACGCCGCCGATTTCCGCGATCGGCTCGGCGTCGGGCGCAAGCTGGCGATCCAGGTGTTGGAGTTCTTCGATCGCAGCGGCTTTACCCGCCGCAAGGGCAACGAGCATCTGCTGCGCGACGGCGGGTTGTTCGGTAGCGAGTCCCCTACCCGATAAACCTGACGGCGGCCCGGCTGACGTCGGGCGTTTGGGCGGTGAGAAACGCCTGTAAACGTTCGATCAGCGGCCGTTTTGCCGATTCTTCCGGCCATACCAGATAGTAACCGTCGCCGGTGCGCACGGCGACGTCACAAGGCAGCACCAATAATCCCTCCTCAATCGTCCGCAGGCTCAGCGCCAGATCGCCGATCGAGACGCCGTGCCCGGCAATGGCCGCCGCGTTGCCCTGTTCCAGCGAATCAAATACCTGGCCGCGCATGAGATCGATCGGGGCCGCGATGCCGCTTTTCTGCAGCCAGCGCCGCCAGTCGCGCCGATCGGGCGACGGGTGGATCAGCGGGCAGGCGGCGAGATCCCGCTGCCCGTCGGCGAGCAGCGCGGGGGCGCAAATCGGGATCAGCCATTCGTCGAACAGCTTGGCGGCGGCGGTATTGGCGCCAAAATGGCCGTTGCCGAGCAGGATGGCGCAGTCGTAGGGTTCGCTGAAAAAATCCACGCTGTCGATGTCCATCCAGACGCTGGCTGCCTGCACCTCGAACGCCTGCGCCGTTTGCCGGAACCGGCTCAGGCAGTCCAGCAGCCAGCGCAGGGTCAGGGTGGAGGGCGCCTTCAGCCGCAGCAGATCGCGGTGGCTTCTGAACAGCTCGCAGGCTTGCTCGATGCGGCCAAACCCTTGCTGCAGCTCGGCGGCGAAGATTTTCCCCTGCGGCGTGACCTCGATACGCGGGCCGTTGCGCTGGAACAGCCGGCAGCCGAAGTGCTGCTCCAGCGTTTTGATGTGCTTGCTGACCGCGCTCGGGGTGAGATGCAGCTCCTCGGCGGCCAGCGTGAACGAGCCGGTGCGGGCGGCGCTTTCGAAGGCGCGCAGGGCGTAAAGCGGCGGAAGGGAACTGGCCATCGCGGCGTCTCTAATAATGAGTCTGATTCACAGTAAACGACAGGATTACTCCTTTTTCAAGGCGGGGGCGGCGGCATGATAATGGCGCGACGCCAACTGACTGAATGTGAGTGAAATAAAGATGAACCTGTCGTTGCTGGCGGCGTATTTCGCCGCCATTTTGTTGCTGATCGCCACGCCGGGGCCGGTGGTGGTGATGGTGGCCAACACCGCGGCGCGCTTTGGCGCCCGGCGTGCGCTGTTGACCGCGCTGGGCAGCAACGGAGCCTCCTTGTTGCTGATCGGCGTCGCCGCGCTGATTATCACCGGGCTGTTCGCCGTGGATATGCGCTTGCTGCAGTGGATAGGCCTGCTGGGTTGCCTGTTTATTGGCCGTATGGCGATCGTCTCGCTGTATGAGGATTTATCCGCGCGAGCCCCCGATGCGCAGCCCGTTGCGCCGCCGCAAAAACGCTCGGCGATCCTGAACGGTTTTCTGGTGGGCATCGCCAACCCCAAAGACATTATCTTCTTCGTCGCCTTTTTCCCGCAGTTCATCGCCGTCACCCCCTCGATCGGCGCCAGCCTGACGCTGCTGACCGCGCTGTGGGTGCTGGCGGACTTCGCCATTTTGCTGACCTATATCACCCTGCTGTCGGGAACGGCGCTGCAGCGCGCGCGGCGGGCGATCTCTGTCCTGTCGGCGTTGCTGTTGTTGGCGGTGGCGGTGGTGGGAACGGGGTATGCACTGTGGGGGTTGCTCGGCTGAAGCCGCATAAAAAACGCCGGTCGGGAAACCGGACCGGCGTTTTATCGTCGCGTTTACGCCGCGCCGTTCGGCTGCGGCGTGGGGTCGCCGTTGCGGCGTTTGCCGAGGAACAGCGCCACCAGCGTCAGCCAGCACAGGCCGCTGATGAGGTTGAACAGGTTGAACAGCCCGCTGCCGCCCCAGACGTAGGCGACCTTGGCCAGCTCGATGCCGACGGTGAATACCATCATGCTCAGCATGCCCATAGTGGCCGACACTGTGCCCTTGCTGACGTTGCTGGAGAACAGCGTCAGGCGGTACAGCCCGGCGTTGGCCAGGCCAATGCCGAAGGCGTACAGACTCAGGCCGGCGGTCATCCACAGGTAGGCGTGGCTGGAGAACTGGGTCGCCAGCGCGGCGATCAGCAGCCCTAGCAGCATCGGGCCCGCGCCCAGCTTGATCAGGCGCTCCACGCTGTTCTTGCCGGTCAGGCGCGCCAGCGTCAGGTTGCCGAGGATCAGCGCGCCGAACACCGGGATCTGCAGCAGGCCGTAGTCCAGCGTCGACAGCGACTCGCCGCTGATCAGGATCACCGGCGACTGGGCGATCCAGGCCAGCAGCGGCAGGCTGGCGAAACCGATCGCCAGGGCGCCGCACAGGAAGCGGCGGTTGCCCAGCACCTGGCGGTAGTCGCGCCACAGGTTGGCGGCGGAAAACGCCTCGCCCTGCAGCGTGGCGGTTTCCGGCATCGCTTTCCACAGGCCGTAGAAGGCGATGGCCGCCAGCGCCGCAAACAGCACAAACATGCTCTGCCACGGCGCGACGTGGATCAACGCCGCACCGGCCAGCGGCCCGAGCAGCGGGGCGATCAGCGCCACGTTAGCCATCAGGGCGGTGATTTTGATGCACACCGCCTCCTCGAACGACTCCTGGATGGTGGCGTAGCCGACCGCGCCGATAAAGCACAGGCCGATGCCCTGCAGGAAACGCATGGCGATAAACTGCTCGATGGTGGTTACCAGCAGGATCGCCAGGCAGGAGACGATGAAGAACGCCACCCCGGCCAGCATCACCGGGCGACGGCCGCGACGATCCGACAGCGGCCCGAGCAGCCACTGCAGGAAAATGCCGCCGGCCAGATAGGCGGTCATTGAGGTGGGCACCCACTCTTCGCCGGCGTTGAAATCCGCCACGACGGCCAGCATGCCCGGCTGAATCATATCGTTGCCGATATAGGTGGCGAACTCGAACAGCACCAGACAAAGAGGGAATAAAAGCGCCTGCCGGCCCAAACGTGCCGCAGGTGGTAATGTCGTTTTCATATTATTGTACTGATAGTAAAAGAGAAAAAGGAACTGCCAGGGCGGGAAGCGCAAACTGAGCGAGTTGTGGCGGCTATTTTGCCGCCAATTGTTCACCTTCGCAATCATAAGGTGTTGTTTAAGTGCATTCTGATATTTCGCTTTTGGGTTGTCGCCGAACGCCGTGCCCGATAACCTCTTCTTAACATATCAATATGACACAAGATCGGGCGAGCGTTTGAGCGAGAAAATCGGCTGGATAGACAACCTGCGGGCGATGGCGTGCATGATGGTGGTGATGATCCACGCCACCACGTATTACGTCACCAACGGCGCGGCGATAGGGTTGCACAACTGGGACATCGCCAACGTACTGAACTCACTGTCGCGCGTGTCGGTGCCGCTGTTCTTTATGATTTCCGGCTACCTGTTCTTCGGCGAAAAGAGCGCCGGCCGGCGGCATTTCACCCGCATCATCTGCTGCATTCTGTTCTACAGCGCCATCGCGCTGATCTATATCGCGGCCTTCACCAAGATCGGTTTCTGGCCGTCGCTGCGCGGCATCCTGCAAAAGCCGGTGTTTTACCACCTGTGGTTTTTCTACGCCATCGCGGTGATTTACCTGCTGTCGCCGCTGATCAGCGTTAAACCGGTGTCGCGTCGCTACCTGGCCGCCGCGTTGGTGGTGTTGGCGGCGATCGCCAACCCGAATACCGACAAGCTGGCCTTCGGCAACGCGCACCTGCTGCCGGTTAACCTGTATATCTACGGCGATACCTTCTACTACCTACTGTATGCGTTGGCCGGGCGGGCGATTGGCATGATGGAGGCGCGCGGGCGCGCCGTGGGCTGGTTGGCGGCGTTTGGATTTGCGCTGTGCGTGGCGCTGATAGCGCGCGGCACCAAGCATCAGCTGTTCATCAACGGCAACTTCGCCGATACTTACTACATCTACAGCGGCCCGCTGGTGTTTATGGCGGCGGTGGCGCTGTTGGTGTGGGTGAAACACTGTTTGCCGCAGCCGATCGGCTGGCTGAGCGTATTTTCCCGCCATTCGCTGGCGATTTACGGTTTTCACGCCCTGATCGTTAACGTGATGCGCAGCCGGCACCTGGATTTCACCGGCCACCCGCTGCTGGATATCTTCTGGGTGTTCGGCGTGGCGCTGGGGCTCAGCCTGCTGCTGTCTGTCGGCCTGCAGCGGCTGGATACCCGCCGGCTGGTGTCATAGCGGCGAGCGCTGGCGCTGCTGGGCGCGGCGCAGCTGCCGCCCGGAAGAAAAACCGGCCGCCAGCGCGGCCTTCTCCAACCCATACCCTTGCTGCAGGCGCTGTTGCGCCACCGCCAACCGCAGCTGCTCATGATATTCCCGTACGCTGATGCCGACGTGGCTGCGAAACAGCCGCGCCAGATGGCGGCTGCTGACGTGCGCCTTCTCCGCCACCTGCGGCACCGACCAGTCGGCTTCCGGCTCGGCGGCCATCACGTCCTGCGCGCGGTGCACCGCCGGGTGCAGGTGGTTGCGGTAACGCAGCCAGGGCGACAGTTGCGGATCGTCGCCGGCGCGGCGGAAATAAACCACCATGTCGCGTGCGACGTCGCGCGCCCGGCCGGAGCCGCAGTGGCGGTGGACCAGATGCAGCGCCAAATCGATGCCGGTGGTGATGCCCGCGCTGGTGTAGACGCCGCGGTCTTCGACGAAGATGCGGTTCTCTTTCACCTGCGCCGCCGGCGCCTGCAGGCGGATGCGTTCGATGACGTCGTGGTGGGTGGTGCACTGATAGCCGTCGAGCAGCCCGGCCTGCGCCGCCAGCAGCGCGCCGGAACAGATGCACACCAGGGTGATGCGCTGCTGCTGCAGATCGGGCCGCAGCGTCGCCAGCCAGCGGCGGGCCTGCTCGGCCTCTTCACCGGCGAAATAGCGCTGCGAATCGCCGACGCCCGGCAGCACCAGAATGGCGCCGTCTTCCAGGCGTTCGGGCAACGGCTGCAGGCCGCTCAGCGTCATGCCGATGGAGCAGACGACCTGCGGCGCCGGGCTGAGGTAACGCAGGCTGAACGACCCGGCGAGGCGCAGGGTTTCCGCCGGGCCGCTGACGTCGAGCGACAGCACGTTGGGCAACAGCAGAAAATAGACGGCCTGCGGCATGGTTACTCCTGTGCGAGTTGCGCCAGCGCCTCATCCACGCTGGCGATGCGGGCGAAACGATCGACCAGTACGGTTTCAGTATGCCGCTTCAGCTGCGCGGGGGTAAAGACTTCACCGTCGGGATGGCGCATCGGGAAGGTCAGCGTCGCCTCGGTGACGAAGGTCACCCGATAACCGAGATCGGACGCCACCCGGGTGGTGGTTTCACAGCACTGTTCGGTGCGGATGCCGGAGATGATCAGGTGGTTGATATCCCGCTCGCGCAGCCAGGCGTCGAGGCCGGATTCGGTCAGCGCATTGTGTACATGCTTATGCACGGTGATATCCGCCTGGTGGGTGAGGAACGGCAGGCGCTGCACGTGGCCTGAAGCCAGCGAGAACGGCCCCTGCGGCGAGACGTGCAGCACGTCGACCAGCGCCGCGCCGCGTTGCTGACAGCCCGCGATCAGACGGGTCAGCGCCTGTTGAAACGCCGGCAGATCGTCCTCCTGCCAGAATGGACGGTGCTGGAATGATTGCTGGACATCGATGATCAATAACGCGCTCTGTGACATTTTCGGCCCTCCGCCAGTGTGTGTAGCGACCATATTGCGCCGCTCATTACTCTGGCAGAAGGCCAAAAACGGCCATCATGATGACAACAGCGGACCGACCTTAGGCTTTGCTCACCTGGCCAGCCACCAGGCGCCCCTGATGGAAGGTGGCGCTGCGCGCCGGCAGGCGGGCGACCGCCTCGGCGGAACAGCTGGCGTTGACCAGCACGAACTCGGCGGCATCGCCGGCTTTCGGCCAGGCGCGCTGGCCCTTATCGTCCAGCGGCAGCACGCCGCCGGTGGCGATGGCCATGGCGCGCGACAGGTGATACTCGTCGGATCCGCGGTACAGCTGGGCGTACAGGTTGGCCTTTTCCAGGATGTCGCCGGTGCCGAACGGCGACCAGTGGTCGATCACGCTGTCGGTGCCGGTCATCACGAATACCCCTTTCTCGCTGAGCTGCGGCAGCGGCATCATCAGGCTGCCGATCGGCACCGTGGAGGCGATGGTGATCTGCTGCGCCGCCAGCCGGGTGGCGGTTTCCGCCAGTTCGCCCGGCGTCAGCGTGGTCAGGGCGAAAGCGTGGCTGATGGTGACCTTGCCGCGCAGCGCCGGGTTTTTCTCCACGGTGGCGATCATGTAGTTGATGGCGGCGACCCCGGCCGGGCTGGTTTCATGCAGGTGGATATCCACGCCTTTGCCGGTATCGAGGGCGATCTGGAACATGGCGTCCAGCGATTTCTCCATCGCGCCGTCGACGTTGGTCGGATCGAGCCCGCCGACGTACTGCACGCCCATCTGCATCGCTTCGCGCATCAGCGCATCGACTTTGGAGTGCAGCAGGCCGTGCTGCGGGAAGGCGACGATTTCACAGCTGAAGTCCGCCCGGTGGTTTTCCAGCGCGCGCTGCAGGTGCTCCAGGCTTTTCAGGCCGCTGACCGGATCGATATTGCAGTGGCTGCGCGCCACGGTGCTGCCTTTGGACTGCAGCAGGGCGATCAGATTTTCCGCCCGCTGCTGCGAGGTGGGCAGCAGTTTCGGGATCAGCGTCTGCTCCAGCGCGATCATGTCCATGATGGTTTTGCCCTGGCGCGGGCGCGGCGCCTGCCACGGGCCGCTGTAGAAGGTTTTATCCAGGTGGATGTGCATATCGCGAAACGCCGGCAGCAGCAGCCGGCCCTGCGCCTGATAGCGGGGCACGCCGGCGGGCAACGCGGCGTTGGCGGCGTGAATGGCGGCGATCTTGCCGTCTTTGATCTCAAGCGTGTACAGCGCGGTGCGGGTGCCGATCACCGTGTCGCCGTCGTATTCAAAGCCGTTTTCCAGCCGCACCTCGCTCAGGCAGTAGTGGCGATCGGTCAGGGTCATCGGCGTTGGCGCACACTGCTCGCCGCCAGGAGACGCGGCCTGTGCCACGCCACCGGTCAGGCCGATCACCGCGCAGGCGGTGGTGAGTTTGCCGGTTTGGCTGAGGAAGGCTCTGCGGCCCGGTTGTTGAGGGTTTTCCACGTTCGGTTCCTTAATCCAGAGGTGAGGGAGTGAAAACATCCCCCAATTTAGGAGAGGAAGCGGCCGGTTGGCAGCGACATTTGCCACTGGTGACTATTCGATTTGGTAATGACCGGCGTGCGCCGGGGCAAGGATTTTCCTGGCTTGCTCTTTCGTAGCTTTAATGGCTACATTTGTAGTCATTAAAGCTACATTGAGGTTAGCGTGATGCACGAACCGATGCTCGAGCTGCTGTTCAGCGAATACCGTAGAAAAGTGCTAAGCCTGCTGTTTATTGAGCCCGGGCGAGCGTTTCACGTGCGGGAAATTGCGCGGCGTACCGCAACTCAGGCCGGGACTTTACATAAAGAGTTGAGCAGGCTGGCTGAGGGGGGCATTTTGCTCAGGCAGCGGCAGGGCAACCAAATTTGCTATCAGGCCAACGCTGATTGCCTGATTTTCCCAGAGCTGGCGGCTATTTTCCGCAAGGTTTGCGGGCCGGCGGAGTGCTTAAGGCAGACATTGGCAGCGTTTGGCGAAGCTATTGAACGCGCTTTTATTTTTGGTTCTGTCGCCAGTGGCAAAGCGACGGCGGCCAGTGATATCGATGTTCTGATTGTCGGCAAACTGTCTTTTGCGGAGGTGATTCAGGCGGTTTACCCGCTGCAGGAAACGCTGGGTCGGGAAATTAACCCCAAACTGTACTCGCCGGAAGAGTGGCGGGCGGCTTTGGCCGAGAACTCCGCGTTTATACAGGACATTATGCAGAAACCCCAACTTTGGATTGCGGGAGACAAGGATGACGCTGGACAATCTGGTCGGGCTGGGACTGGAGGTGATAACGCCTGACGCAGGGGCGATTAAAAAATTGCTGGCCGCCGCCGCGCGCAACCGACGCGATGCGGATATCACTCAGCTCAGCAATGAGAGCCGTTTCGACACGGCATATAAGGTGATCATGCAAATGGCTAATGCCGCTTTACAAGCCAAGGGGTACCGTACGCTGACCAGCAAACCCGGTCATCACCAGACCGTGATCCAAACGTTGCCGCTCACCGTAGGGTTGCCGCGCGAGGCAATGATCTGCCTGGATGCATTGCGAAAACAGCGCAATGTGGCGGATTACTCCGGCGATTTGGTGACGGACGCGGCGGTACAGGCTTGCCTTGAGCAGACCAAAGCGCTGTGGGTACGGATTATCGACTGGCTGCAGCGTGAATACCCGCCGATAGTGGCGTAAGCGATCTCACTTCAACCCGCAAAACACCGCCAGCCGCTGGGCCAGCGCCAGCGTGGCGGCGGGGGCGCCGTCGCGGTAGTAGAGCGCCAGTTCGAAGCTGTCTATCGGCGGCAATCCTTCGGCTTCGCCCAGCACCCGATGCGCGGGCAGACGGCAGCCGGCCGGCAGCAGGGTGACGCCCAGCCCGGCAGCGGAGGCGGCGGTTAACGCCGCCAGGCTGGCGCTGCTGTAGCCGATGCGCCAGCGTTTGCCGAGGTTGTCGAGCGCCTGGCACAGCTCGTCGCGGTACAGGCCGTTCAGTGGAAACACCGCCAGCGGCACCGGTGATTGCTCGATGGCCGGGAAGGCCAGGCTGTCCAGCCACAGCAGCGGTTCCGGCCGCGCGGCGCGCGGCGGTTGCCGGCGGCGCTGCTTCACCAGGATCAGATCCAGCTCTTCACGCGCGTAGGCGCTGTGCAGATCGGCGCTCAGGCCGCTGGCGACGTCCAGCCGCAGGTGCGGGTGCTCGCGGCTGAATTCCGCCAGCAGCTCGGTGGTGGGCACGGCGAAATCTTCCGGCATACCGATCCGCAGCACGCCGTCGCGCCAGATGCCGGTCAGCGCGTCGTGGGCTTCTTCATTCAGCGCGATGATGCGGCGCGCGTAGCTCAACAACTTGACGCCTTCTTCGGTCAGCAGCACCTGATGCGAGGAGCGTTCAAACAGCGGCTTGCCCAGCATCTCTTCCAGCCGGCGCACCTGCTGGCTGACGGTGGACTGCGACAAGAACACCCGCTCTGCGGCGCGGGTGAAGCTGTTGCTGTCGCACACGGCGACGAAGCTGAGCAGCAGCTGCGGATTGAACATCGGGTAGCGATTCATTTTCCCACTGTTGGCTATTTTATTATTTAATTTCCCAATACTAGCGGCGTTGCCTACAGTAACGCAACGCTGCGGCGATCGCGCTGTGACGCCGCACTCTTCATTTCGCAGTACCAGGAATATACCGTGTTAAATCATTCTGTTAATTCACCTTCTCCACGTCGCTGGCTCAATCCTTTGTTGCTGGCGCTGGTGTTGATCGGCCTGAACATGCGGCCGCTGTTGACCTCGATCGGCCCGTTGCTGCCGACGTTGCGCCAGGCCACCGGGCTGAGTTTTGGCGGCGCGGCGCTGCTGACCACGCTGCCGGTGCTGATGATGGGGCTGATGGCGCTGGCGGGCGGCGCCATCAACCGACTGTTCAGCGAACGCAGCGCCGTGGCGTTGAGCCTGCTGGCGATCGGGCTGGGCGCGCTTTGGCGCGAACTGGCCCCCGGCAGCGTGCAACTGCTGATGAGCGCGGTGCTGGGCGGGCTCGGCATCGGGGTGATCCAGGCGGTGATGCCCGGCATCATCAAGCATCACTTCCTTAAAAGCATGGCGCTGGTGGCCGGGCTGTGGTCGGCGGCGCTGATGGGCGGCGGCGGGCTGGGTGCGGCGATCACCCCATGGCTGATGAGCGCGGGGCATGACTGGCACAGCGCGCTGGCCTGGTGGGCGTTGCCGGCCCTGGTGGCGCTATTGGCCTGGTGGCCGGTCAGCCGCGGGCTGTCTCGCCTGGGCGCGGCGGGAGAACACCGCGGCCCAAGCCTGCTGCGCAACCGGCGCGCCTGGCTGCTCGGCGCCTATTTCGGCCTGATCAACGGCGGCTATACCAGCCTGATCGCCTGGCTGCCGCCGTATTACATGCAGCTCGGCTGGCAGCCGCAGGCCAGCGGTTCGCTGCTGGCGCTGATGACCTTCGGCCAGGTGATGGGCGCGCTGCTGCTGCCGGCGCTGGCGCGCAATCATGACCGGCGGCCGCTGCTGCTGCTGGCCTTGATGATGCAACTGATCGGCTTTATCGGCCTGATTTACCTGCCGCAAACGCTGCCGTGGCTGTGGGTGTTGGTTTCCGGGCTGGGGCTGGGCGGCGCGTTCCCGCTGTGCCTGGTGCTGGCGCTCGATCACCTGCACCAGCCGGCGGCGGCAGGGCGGCTGGTGGCCTTTATGCAGGGCGTCGGCTTCCTGCTGGCGGGCGTGACGCCCTACCTCTCCGGCCTGCTGCGCGACTACAGCGGCGGCTTCGTGCTGGACTGGCAGATCCACGCGCTGCTGGTGGTAGTGCTGATCGCCATTACCTGGCGCTTCCACCCGCACAGCTACCGGCGGGCGTTCGCCGAATAATATTTCTGTCATTGCCGCTCCCTATAGTGACGTTGCTTTTACTTCTGGGCGATAACAACGAAAAGGGACAATGACATGCACAACACCAAAACCCGGCTGGCGCTGCTGGTCGGCTGCATGGCGCTGAGCGCCAACCTGTGGGCCGAGGCGCAGCCGGTGCAGGCGACGCTGGCCGGGCATGCGCTGCTGCCGGTAAAATCCGCCGTTTCCACGCCGAAAGATGCACCGAGCGATCTGCAACAGAGCGGCAAATACACCAGCGGCAAACGCGTCACCGAGCTGGGCAGCGTGGCGGGCAAATCGGCCGACCGCCTGACCGGGATCGGCCTGCCGATCAACGGCCAGCCGCTGCAGGGCCACTCCGGCATCAAACACATGCCCGACGGCACCTACTGGGTGCTGACCGACAACGGTTTCGGCAGCAAGGCCAACTCCCCGGACGCTATGCTGTACCTCAACCACTACAAGATCGATTTCAAAGACGGCACGGTTGCGCCGCTGAAGACAGTGTTCCTGCACGATCCGGATAAAAAGGTGCCGTTCCACATCATCAACGAGAGCACCGAGCAGCGCTATCTGACCGGCAGCGATTTCGATCCGGAAAGCTTCCAGTTTGCCGACGATGCCTTGTGGATCGGCGAAGAATTTGGGCCTTACCTGATCAAGGCCGACCTGAACGGCAAAGTGCTGGCGGTGTTCGACACCCAGGTGGATGGCAAAGTAGTGAAATCGCCGGACAACCCGACGCTGACCCTGCCGGGCGCGCCGGACGGCAAGCAAAACTTCCAGGTGGCGCGTTCCAAGGGCTTTGAAGGCATGGCCGCCTCGCCGGACGGCAGCAAGCTGTATCCGCTGCTGGAAGGGGCGTTGTGGGACGGCGAGCAGTTCGAGAACGTCGGCGGCAAACGCTACCTGCGGGTGCTGGAGTTTGACGTGAAACGGCAGGCCTGGACCGGCCGCAGCTGGCAGTACGTGCTGGAAGACAACCAGAACGCCATCGGCGACTTCAACATGATCGACGCCACCCACGGGCTGGTGATCGAGCGCGACAACGGCGAAGGCACGCCGGACAAAGCCTGCGCCGCCGGTGCGCCAACCGACAACTGCTTCAGCCAGGTAGCCAAGTTCAAGCGAGTGTATAAAATCGCTTTCTCGGACGCCAACGTCGGCAAACCGGTCGAGAAACTGGGTTATATCGACCTGATGAACATTCAGGATCCGAACAAGCTGGCGCGCAAGCCGCTGAACGACGGCGTGCTGACCTTCCCGTTCTTCACCATCGAGAACGTGGACGTGGTGGACGCCAACCACATCATCGTCGGCAACGACAACAACTTCCCGTTCTCCTCAAGCCGCCAGCCCAATATGGCGGATGACAACGAGTTCATCCTGTTGGACGTGAAGGATTTCCTGAAGTAGCTCTCCCCGGCCGCCGAATCGCCGGCGGCCGCCATTTCCCGCTTAGCGCAGCGAACAAACTGCGCTATAATCAGCGCCTTGCTTCTTCTCTTCTCCAAGGAAGATCCTCGTCCCCGGTGGGGCGGCCGGACTTCAAATCCGGTTGGGGCCGCCAGCGGTCCTGGGCAGGTTCGACTCCTGTGATCTTCCGCCAATCTTACATTTTTGGTTCATTATTAATGTTGAGATAACCAAGTAAATTACGCTAACCTTAGTACCTACAATTGCTGATTTTTAGACTTAAGGCGCGAAAGTGCGATTTTTTGAATATGATTAATCACAAGAATGTTGGACAACTATTCACTAGCCAAACTATAAATGCGGTTGCGGATGGTGATTTTTCCTTGCTTCATCAGTTAGCGGCAGCATCTTTGCCTCCTAAATTATTCCCTATAAAAATATCAGATTTTTTTGATATTGCTTTCAAAAAACTTTCAAATGAATATAAGTCTGAATATTTTTTCAAAAACATTATAGCTAACGAAGTGTTTTTGAAAAAACATAAAAGAAACAAAGCAGTGATGCTTTCTGAGTTTCGTGTTGGAGCAAATAAAGCTGACTGCGTGATATTGAATGGGTTGTCCACCTGTTATGAAATAAAAACAGAACTTGATAACTTAAAAAGATTACCTGAGCAACTTGAGGCATATATTTGTTTGTTTGATAAAGTTTATGTTGTTTCAGCAAAGTCTCATGTTGAGAAAGTAAAGGCCATTATCCCTGAGGTAGTTGGTGTAATGGAGCTTACGCAAAAAAATAAATTAGAAGAAGTAAAGCCAGCATTGATTATTGAATCTGAAATTAATCCAAAACTAATGATTAGCTCGATGCGAATTGCTGAGTTTAAATCTATGGCGGAAAAGATCTCAGGGGAACCTATTGATTTGCCGAATATGGATGTCTATTCGTTCTGTTTGGATATATTTGAAAGAGCAAGTTCCTGCGCGTTAAGAGGGCATTTTAGAGAGACGCTAAAAGAGCATAGAGCTAATGACTTTAGCTTTATAGATACGCTACCTAGATCACTAAAATCATCGGCAATTAGCTATAGTATAACCCAGTCTCGCCAGAGATCTTTGACCAAAATACTATCAAGCTATATTGAAAAGGATGATATATGTACTTCCCTTTATTGAGAGGTAAGCAGTACGAACTAACTGCGCTAAGAGAACTATCAAATATTGTTCCTAATAATCTTTTTAAACCGATAATTGAACCAGTACGAGAGAATATAAAACAGCTCGAAAAAACCATTAAGGCCCTGAATGAAAAAAATATTCAACCAATAGTAATAGTGAATTCCGAGATTAGTGAGCTTAAAGGTAAAGCAGATAAATTTATTAATGAGTTAAATGGATTGAAAGGTGTTTCATTTATACCATGCATTAAGTACATAGATAATATTCACGAGTTCGATAGATTGAGTGGCATAATCAAGGGGGCGAAAGCTTCATATTCTGAGGGGGGAGTGAGTCGAGATTTCATTTCTCGCTTAAAAGATTTTGTGATTAATATCATCCCGGAGGGATCTCCCATCGTTGTTCTTAAAAAATTATCCAATGTGGTGTTAATGGATGATCCTTTTAAAAAGAAGAAGAGAAACGCAGATTACCCGTCTAACTCATATTTTTCTGATTTACATGTCAGGTATGCGAATATTGATAAGTCGGTAATTGGTTTTGGTGATTTTAATATTGCTGGTTCTGATTACGCCGAATCTGGTGGTCCTGCATATGTAGTAACTATCCATGCAAGTTATTTAGATGGTGAAGAGTTTGATGCAATGTCTATCAAGCATTTTTCATCAATTGATGATGGGACACCCTCAAATCCATCTGGAAAATTTCAACAAGCCTTGGAGAAATTAATATCGCATGATAAATCTTTCCCTGGTTTCTTTGATGACACGTCTGGGTTGCAAGGGTTTAAGTCATTGTACGTGCGTAGACATTATCCGGGACTGGGCCAAGTTAAGCAATTTTCAATGCAGCATCACATTGAAACTATCTGTAACTTCATAGCAGTCTAATTTTTCATGCATATAGCTCAAGTATATTAGGCGGTTAATATTGACTAGGCTATTTATATTATAATAAATTAACCGCCATCTCTGATTCCTATTATTACCCATAGCAGACAAAACAACCCCCTCACTCCCTCTGCAAAAAGAACTGCTTGATGGTCTGCCGCAGCCAGCGATGCGCCGGATCGCGATCCAGGCGCGGGTGCCAGGCCTGCACGATAAACACCGACTCCAGCTCGAGCGGCAGCTCGATCTCCGCCAACGGCAGGTGGATGTTGCTCACCCCCTGCAGTACGTGGCGCGGCAGCGGCAGGATAAAGTCCGATTTCATGGTCAGCATCATCGCCGAATGGAAGCCCGGCAGGGTCAGGGCGACGTTGCGCTGCAGGCCGAGATCGCGCAGCGCGTCGTCGATCGGCCCCTGCGAGCGCCCACGGCGGGAGACGCTGATATGCGGGTAATGAGTCAGGGTTTCGGGCGTTACCCGGCCGATGATTGGGTGCCCAGGGCGCACCAGCGCCTGAAAGGTGCTGGTGAACAGGCTCTGCGTCTTGATTTCCGGGTGCCAGTCGCGCGAGGAACCGATCACCAGATCCACCTTGCCGCTGCGCAGCGCGTCATCCTCGCCGTCGCTTTCAGCGATAAACTTCAGGCCGCTTAACGGCGCCATGTCCCGCAGCGTCTCCAGCAAGCCGCCCGCCAGCGCGCCGATAAAAATGTCGTTGGCGCGAATGGTGAAGGTTCGGGTCAGCTTGCCGGGTTCGAAGGATTCATTCGGCGCGATCAGCGCGGTGGCCTGTTCGATGATCTCGCCGAGCTGGCGTTTCAATTCCAGCGCGCGCGGCGTCGGCACCAGATGCTTACCGGCTCTGACCATGATCGGGTCGTCGAACTGCCGGCGGATGCGCCCCAGAATGCGGCTCATTGCCGGCGCGCTCAGGTTCATCTTTTCGGCGGCGCCGCTCACGCTCCCTTCTTCCAGCAGCAGATTCAGCGCATAGATCAGGTTGAAATCAATTTTTTGCGGCATGGCCTCTCCGGTGGTGGTGCGCTCAATGGATTGCGTTTTGTGCAATTAGTTAATTACATCATTTCATTTTAAACAATCGAAATAAGTCCGGATACTGCCCACGACAACAAAGATTGAGGCTGAAACAGCAGGAGTGGGGAATGGTTGAGGTGTCTGTTACGCCGCACCACAAAAATCGGTGGCTCGCCAGCGCCGGCGAAATCAACGGCCGCACCTGGCTGGGGTTGTTCGGCGTGTTTTTGGCGGTGATGGCCAGCGGCGTGGGGGAAAACGCCAGCAAGTTCGCGCTGGCGGATATACAGGGCGGCATGCTGCTGAGTTTCGATGCCGGCAGTTGGCTGACCACCTGTTACGTTACCGGCTTTGTGATCGGTTCCGGGTTCACACCCTGTTTTTGGCCGACCTTTTCGTTGCGCCGGGTGGCGTTGACGATGTGCGGCATTTACCTGGCCGGCGGGCTGCTGACGCCCTGGTTGGGAGAACAGTATGGCGTGTTGCTGGCGGTGCGCAGCCTGCAGGGCTTCGCCGGCGGCGCGTTGCCGCCGATGCTGATGACGGTGGTGCTGCGTTTTATGCCGCCGCTGATCAAGGTGTTGGGGCTGGGCGCCTACGGCTGGGTCTCGGCCTGGAGCGCTACGCTGGGCGCCACCGCCGCCGCTTTCGCCTTTCACTGGGGTTGGAGTGGGTACTTCTACTGGAACCTGCCGCTGATGGCGATTGCCGCTGTGTGTATCGGCTACGGTCTGCCGCAGGATCCTCTGCGGCTGGAGCGCCTGCGGCAGTTCAACTGGCGCGGCCTGCTGCTCGGCGGCATGGCGCTCGGCATGCTGACGGTGGGCATTTCACAGGGGGAGCGGCTCGACTGGCTGAACTCGCCGCTGATCTACGTTTTATTATTGGGCGGCGGCGGATTATTGGCGTTATTTCTGATTAACGAATGGTATCACCCGCTGCCTTTTTTTAATTTGCAGCTATTAAGCAAAAGGAATTTGTCTTTCTCCTTAATTACGCTGGGTGGCGTGCTGTTAATTATGGTGTCGCTGGTCAATATTACGTCGGGATATTTATCCGCGATTCAGGGCTATCGTCAGGAACAAACTTCCGACTTAATGCTGTGGGTGGCGTTGCCGCAATTAATTACGCTGCCGATTGTCGCCATTATTTGCAATACGCCGCGGGTGGATTGCCGCTGGGTACTGGCGATCAGCCTGCTGTTGATGGCCACCGCCTGCGTGCTGGCCGCCCAGCTGACGCCGGAATGGAACGGCGAGACGTTTCGCGTTATCGCGCTGTTGCAGGCGGTCGCGCAACCGATGGCGATCATCCCCCTGCTGATGCAGGCGACCGGTGGGCTGTTGCCGACCGACGGGCCGTTTGCGGCGGCCTGGTTTAACGCGGTGAAGGGCTTCGCCGCCACCGCGGCCGGCGGCGCCATCGCGCTGCTCAGCCGACAGCGCGGGGACTATCACGCCGGCACGATCGCCGACGGTTTTGGCTCGGCCTACAGCAGCGCATCGGGCTCGGCGGAGCAGCTGGCGCAGCTTGCCGCCCGGCAGGGCCACGTGCTGGCCAGCGCCGATCTTTATCTGTTGGTTGCCGGCCTGGCGTTATTACTGACCGCGCTGATTTTAGTTATGCCGACCCGTATTTATCCGCCGCGTTCGGTCGCCGCCTGACATTTTATCATCAGAAATAAATATTAAGTGGAGTCACTTTTATGGCTAACAAAAAAGTCGCCGTCGCCGTATTGGCGGTTACCGTCATTACGCTGGGGTTATTAATGAATAAGTTTTTTATTAAAGAGACACAGCAGAATACCAACGACGCCTATATTCGCGCCGATATCTCGCGTATTTCTCCGCAGATTGCCGGTGAAATTGCGCAGGTGTTGGTCAGGGACAACCAGTGGGTTAAACAGGGGGAGTTGCTGGCGGTGATCGATCCGCGTGAATTCAACGTTGCCCTTGCGCAGGCGACGGCGCAGGAGCAATCCGCCCGCGCCCGGCAGGACGACGCCAGGGCCAACCTCACCCGGCAGAGCGCGCTGATCGCCGCCGCGCTGGCGGAGCGGCAGGCGGCGCAGGCGGAGCTGGCGTTTGCGCGTCAGGAGCAGAACCGCTACCAGAGAATGGCCAGCAGCGGCGCGGGGTCGCAGCAGGCGGCGCAGCAGGCGACAACGCGGGTGCACACGCTTTCCGCCAATGTGGCGCAGGCGGAGGCGACGCTCAAAGCGGCGCGAAACATGGAGCAGGTGCTGCAGGCCAAGCTGGCGGACAGCGATGCCGAGCTGATGCTGGCGCAGGCCAAGAAAGCGATGGCCGAACTGAACCTGTCTTACACCCGCATCACCGCGCCGATCGGCGGCGTGATCGGCAAGAAAAGTCTGCGGGTCGGGGAGTTCGTCAAACCGGGCGATGCGCTGCTGGCCATCGTGCCGCAGGACAAGCTGTACATCATCGCCAACTACCAGGAAACCCAGTTGGAAAACATTGCGCACGGGCAGTCGGTAGACATCCATATCGATACCTTTCCCGGCCAAACGCTGAAAGGGCAGGTGGACAGCATCGCGCCGGCTTCCGGCGTCAGCTTCGCGGCCGTGGCGCCGGAGAACGCCACCGGCAACTTCACCAAGATCGTGCAGCGCATCCCGGTGAAAATTGTATTTGATATCAACAAAGAGCATGCCGCCTTGTTGAGCGCCCTGCGCGTCGGCATGTCTGCGGACGTCAGCATCAATACGCTGGACGGAGGCCTGCAATGAACAGAGCCGTGATCCCGCTGCTGTTGATGGCGCTGAGCGGCTGCCGGGCGGTAGGGCCGGACTACGCTCGGCCGCAGAGCGCGCTGCCTGAGAGCTGGGGTGAGCAGGCCGGCGGCGGGGCATTGCCGGTGGCCTGGTGGTCGATATTCAACGATGTGCCGCTGTCGCAGCTGGTGCAGCGCGTGGCGGCCGGTAACCTGGATCTGCAGCTCGCCACGGCGCGCCTGCAACAGAGCCGCACCCTGCTGGGGGTGACGGAGGCGGCGCTGATGCCGGATCTGAGCCTGGACGGCGCCTATCAGCGCCAGCGAGCTACCTCGGTGGGCAGCATGGATCCGTCCGGCAACGGCGGAGAGGCGGATTACAACCTCTGGCGCGGCGGCTTCAGCGCCGCCTGGGAGCTGGACATGTGGGGCAAGCTGCGCCGCGCGTCGGAAAGCGCGCGCGCCGGCTTTGCCGCTTCGCAGGAGAATCGGCGCGCGCTGTTGACGTCGGTGACGGCGGAGGTGGCGAGCAACTATCTGCGCCTGCGCGCCACGCAGCAGCAGCTGGCGGTGGCGCAGGAAAACCGCGCCACGGCGCTGCGTACGCTGCAGCTGACGCAAAGCCGCTATCAAAGCGGCGCGGGCAACGAACTGGATATCGATCAGGCGCAGGTGCAATTGGCGCAGGTGGATGCCCTGCTGCCGACGTTGGCCGACCGGCAAGAACGGCTGATTAACGCCATCGGCCTGTTGTTGGGCGAGCGGCCGGGCGCGCTGAACGCGATGCTGTCGCCGCCGGGGCCGCTGCCGACGCTGGCGCGCGCGGTGCCGATGGGGGTGCCGTCGGATCTGGCGCTGCGCAGGCCGGATATTCGCGAAGCGGCGGAGCGTTTGCATCAGGCGACCGCCGAGATCGGCGTCGCCACCGCCGACTACTACCCGCGCATCACGCTGACCGGCAACGCGGGCTACCAGGCATTGGCCTTGTCGGATATGGGCAGCTGGTCCACGCATACCTTCGCCATCGGCCCCGTTTTGTATCTGCCGTTGTTCGACGGAGGGAAAATCACCCAGCGGGTACGCCTGAGCGAATATCGCCAGCAGGAAATGGCCATCGCCTACCAGCAAACGGTGCTGCGTGCCTGGCACGAGATCGACGACGCGCTTTCCGGCTATCGCGCCCAACAGCGCCGCCAGACGCACCTGGCCGAGGCGCTGGCCGCCAACCGGCACGCGTTTGCGCTGGCGCGCGACAGCTATCTGAACGGCGCCAGCGATTTTATCCACGTGCTGAGCACGCAGCGCGCGCTGCTGGATCTGCAGTCCGCGCAAATTGTTTCAGAGGAAGAGACGGCGATCGCCGTGGTGAATATCTATCGAGCGCTGGGCGGCGGCTGGGAACTCACCTACCCGTCTGCGGCGCCACAGGAGAAGGCTGATGCACAACACGCTGAATAAGATTGTTGACGAGATGCTGGAAAGGGACACCCGCCGCAAACGGGAGGCCCGGGTGAGCGCCGTGCGGCAAGTCACCGCTCGGATCAGGCGCATCACGTTGAGCGGCGACGATGTGGATAAGTTTATCGCCGATCCGCGCGCGCAGGAGCCGGCCAGCTGGGTCAAGGTGTTCTTCCCGTGGCGCGACACGCTGGCCGGGCGGGCCTACACCCTGAGCGGCATCGACAAACTCGCCCGCACCTTCGATATCGACATGGTGCTGCACGGCGAAGGCCCGGCGTCGAACTGGGCGCGCGACGCGATGCCGGGCGACAAGCTGGGGTTCGCCGGCCCTTGCTCCGGCGGCTTTCGGCTGTTGCCGCAAACTCGCTGGCTGCTGTTGCTGGGTGATGAGACCGCGCTGCCCGCCATGCGCACCATTCTCGCCTCGCTCTCCGCCCCGTTGCCGGTGCTGTGGTTCGCCGAGGTGGGCGATGCGCAGGAGATCCAGGACGTCGATTGCTCCTTTTTGCAGGTGAACAGCTGGCAAATCCGCACCCGACATTTCGACAGCGTGATGAACAGCCCGCTGGTGCAGGCCGTCAGCCATTGCGAGCTGCCGGCCGGCGAAGGGCAGGTGTGGTTGGCCTGCGAGCACCAGGTCGCCGCCTATCTGAAGGCGCGTTTTATCAACGAAATGGGCATTTCCCGCGCCGCCTTGTTTGCCAAAGGTTATTGGAAAAAGGGCGAAGCCAATTTCAAGGGCGCGATTTAACTCGGGCGAGTGAGGATGGTTATGATTGAGAGAGTGTTATTGGCGGTGGACTGCTTTGAACACAGCGGCAACGCCCTGGAATTTATGGCGCGCCTGCAAGGCAGCATCGGCGGCGTGATTGTGCTGACGGTGGTGGACAATGCCTTCACGCTCAGCCGCAGCGGCCTGCGTTTCGACAGCGATGAGCGCGAGGAGTATCCCGCCGCCCAACGGGAAGAAGCGCTGGCGGAAAAGCAGGTCGGGCAGGTGACGCGGGCGCTGAAACAGCAGGGCTTCAATGCCCAGGGCTTGCTGGCCGCGGGCTCGCCCATCGAGGTGATCCCGGAACAGATGGCGCTGTTCAACTGCGATCTGTTGATCATCTCGCACCGCCACCTGTCTTCGTTGGGGCGCTGGCTGAACGCTTCCGTCACGCGTGGCCTGCTGGATGAGATCGGTCAACCGGTATTGGTGATCCCGCGCTAAGCTATGGGTAAGGGCAGCCGCATGCGGCTGCGCGCGTTCGGCGACGAAGGCCGCACATACCGGAGGTCAACATGCGAAGTCTGGAAGATCACCTTGCCGCTTATGCCGCCTATCACCGCGATGCGCGCAATATCGCCACGCATTTTATCGGTATCCCCCTGATCGTCATCAGCCTGCTGGCGCTGCTCTCCCGGCCGGCGTGGGGCGCGGAAGGGCTGCCGTTTTCGCCGGCCTGCGCGGCGGTTATCGTCTCGGCGCTCTATTACCTGCGGCTGCACCTGCGCCTTGGCATCATGATGCTGGCGTTGCTGCTGCTGTGCCTCGTGTTCGGCGCCTGGGTGGCGTCGCTGTCGACGGCGGCGTGGTTGAGCGTCGGCATCGGCGGCTTCGTCATCGGCTGGCTGTTTCAGTTTGCCGGGCACTTTTGGGAGGGGCGAAAACCGGCGTTTATGGACGACGTGACGGGCCTTATCATCGGCCCGCTGTTCGTGCTGGCGGAAGCCTGCTTCCTGGCCGGCGGGCTGCGCGAACTGCAGCGGAACATCGAACTGCGCGCGGGCAAAGTGCGCAATGGGAGGGGATGAGGTGGCGTTGATTCCCACGGTGACGGCATTTCCGCTGCAGCAGGCTTTTATCCCGCTGCTGGAGGCGCTGACGGCGGGGCTGCCGCGCCAATTCCCGGCGCTCATCCACAGCATTTACCTCTACGGCAGCGTCGCGCGCGGCGAAGCTCTTCCCGGCGTGTCCGATCTGGACATCACGCTGTTGCTCATCAAGCCGGCCGATAGCGGGGCGTTGCAGCGCCTTGAAGCGTGGCGGCAAGCCTTTCAGCTGGAGCAGCGGATCGTGAGCAAGGTCGACTTTGACATCGGCAGCGTTGATGAAGCGTTGGCGCCGGAGCATCACGATTCCTGGGGATTTTGGCTGAAGCATCACTGCCGATGCCTGTGGGGCGAAGACGTGTCCGCCGCTTTTTCGCTGTTTCGTCCCGATCGGCGCATCGCGCTGGCGGTCAATGCTGATTTACGGCCCGCGTTGGCGCGTTATCGGGAGCAACTGCTGCAGGCAAGGACGGTATCGGATGAGAGGCGCTTAAAGCGCGAAGCGGCCAGAAAGCTGATCCGCGCCACCAATATGTTGCGCGCCGAGGGGAGCCCGTTCTGGCCGATAACGCTAACCGACTATGCCGATCAGCTGTTGGCGCTTTATGCAGAGCAGCGCGATGAAATGGACTATTGGTTAGCGCACGCGGCAGGGGAGGCGAATGACGCGGATTTTAGCGACAGAATGATGCAATTTCTTGACTGGATCGAAGCACAGAAAAAAATAACGCCGGCTTGAGCCGGCGTTGTCGGCGAGCGTTACCCGATCGCCGGGTAATCGGTGTAGCCTTCACGGCTGCCGCCGAAAAATTTCTCTTTAATGGGCGCATTCAGCGCCAGCCCGTGTTGCAGGCGGTGAGGCAGATCCGGGTTGGCGATGAACGGGCGGCCGAAGCCGATCAGATCCGCCCAGCCTTTGGCCAGCGCTTCTTCAGCGCGTTCACGCGTGTATTTGCCCGAGTAAATCAGCGTGCCGCGGAAAATCAGGCGCAGTGATTCTTTGAACGCCGCCGGCATCACCGGGGCGTCATCCCAGTCCGCTTCGGCGATGTGAATGTAAGCGGCGCCGATATCGTTCAGCACGCTGGCCGCCGCCAGATAGGTGGCTTCCGGGGTATCGTCCTGCGAGCCCATCAGGGTGGTCAGCGGCGCCAGGCGCACGCCCAGTTTCTCTTTGCCGATGGCGTCCGCTACCGCCTGCGCCACTTCCCGCAGGAAACGCAGGCGATTTTGCAGTGAACCGCCGTATTCGTCGTCGCGCTGGTTTTCCCGCGAGTCGATAAACTGATTGATCAGATAGCCATTCGCGCCGTGCAGCTCTACGCCATCGAAACCGGCGGCGATGGCGTTGCGGGCCGCCTGAGCGTAGTCATTGACGATCGCCGGAATTTCTTCCCGCGTTAAGGCGCGCGGTGCGGAGTGTTGCACCATTTCACCCACGCCATGTTCCGGCCCGCGGCCTTCGACATCCACAAATACCTTGACCCCATCGGCCTGGATAGCGGAGGAGGAGACCGGCGCGGCGTGGCCAGGCTGTAGAATGGTATGCGACACGCGGCCGACGTGCCAAAGCTGCGCGAAGATCTTGCCGCCGGCCTGATGTACGGCGTCGGTGACTTTTTTCCAACCGGCGATGTGTTCCGGGGTGTAAATGCCGGGCGTCCAGGCATAACCCTGGCCTTGCTGGCTAATCTGCGTGCCTTCGCTGACGATCAGCCCGGCGCTGGCGCGCTGGGCATAATATTCAGCCATCATGTCGGTGGCGACGTCGCCGGCGCCGGCCCGAGAGCGGGTCATGGGCGGCATGACGATGCGATTGTTCAGCGATAAACCGTTTAAAGAATACGAGTCAAAAAGCATGGCGCTTCCCTCTGTGTGAATGGGGCCGTAGGGCATTGATGTTTTACTGAGGCCATTATATTTCGTCGTTTAATTCTAAAAACGCGCACAATAACAAAACACTTTTGCTCTGTGTTCAATAGTTGCGGTGGCCGCCGGCTTGCCGCAGGTGGCGGGAATGAACCCGATGTGCGCTCGGGCGACGGCGGCTATTGCCTGTCGGCGCGTGGTTGGGATAGAGTCGGCTGCTGTTTTTCCCCACGATTTTTAACAAAATCGCAAAAGTCTTTTAGCCTCCCGCCTGCTTATCTTTGGTGTGATCAATGTCATACTTTTGGCATCTTAACTTTCCCGCGCTTCGGCAGCGGTTAACCGGAGTTGTTGAATGAAAATTAACTTTCCCTTATTAGCCCTGGCGGTGGGGGCGTTCGGCATCGGCACGACCGAGTTTTCCCCGATGGGGTTGCTGCCGACCATCGCCAAAGGGGTGGACGTCTCCATCCCGATGGCCGGCATGTTGATCAGCGCCTACGCCGTCGGCGTGATGGTCGGCGCACCGCTGATGACGTTGCTGCTTTCTCACCGGGCACGCAGAAGCGCGCTGATCTTCCTGATGGCGATCTTTACTCTGGGTAACGTGCTGTCGGCCGTTGCGCCTGACTACACCACCCTGATGCTGTCGCGCATCATCACCAGCCTGAACCACGGCGCGTTCTTTGGCCTCGGATCGGTGGTGGCCGCCAGCGTGGTGCCGAAGGAGAAACAGGCCAGCGCAGTGGCGACCATGTTTATGGGCCTGACCATCGCCAATATCGGCGGGGTGCCCGCCGCGACCTGGCTGGGTGAAACCATCGGCTGGCGCATGTCGTTCCTGGCGACGGCCGGGCTGGGCGTGATCGCCATGCTGGGGCTGTGGTTCTCGTTGCCGCAAGGCAGCGCCGGCGCGCGTCCTGATGTGAAACGCGAGCTGTCGGTATTGGTGCGCCCTCAGGTGCTGTCCGCCTTGCTGACGACCGTGCTGGGCGCGGGCGCGATGTTCACGCTCTATACCTATATCTCGCCGGTGTTGCAGCACATCACCGATGCGACACCGCTGTTCGTGACGTCCATGCTGGTGTTGATCGGCGTCGGTTTCTCCATCGGCAACTACCTCGGCGGCAAGTTCGCCGACCGCTCCGAAAGCGCGACGCTGAAAGGCTTCCTGTTGCTGCTGGTGGTCATTATGCTGGTGATCCCGTTCCTGGCGCGCAGTGAAATCGGCGCTGCAGTCAGCATGGTGATTTGGGGCGCAGCGACCTTTGCCGTGGTGCCGCCGCTGCAGATGCGCGTGATGCGTGTCGCCAGTGAAGCGCCGGGGCTGTCGTCTTCGGTCAATATCGGTGCCTTTAACCTGGGCAATGCGCTGGGCGCCGCCGCCGGTGGCGCGGTAGTCTCCGCCGGGCTGGGATACAGCTTCGTGCCGGTGATGGGGGCGATTATTGCCGGATTGGCGCTGCTGCTGGTGCTGTTCACCCACCGTCAGGCCGAAAAAGTGGCCTACGCCAACGGTTAAAACGACAGCGTGCGGCGGGGTTCCCCGCCGCGCTCACTCAAAGCCGAGCAGGCTGAACGCATCGTCCTGCGGGGCGTAGCCGAGCAGGCGACGGGTCTCTTCCAGCGATAAACGCGTGTAGCGGTTATTGGAAACCCCGTGCACCACCGCATATTGCACCCCGTCGACACGAATGCAGCGCTCCAGCAGATCGGCGGCATCGCGATGGCTGAGAAACGCGCTCATGTCGCGGGCGCTGAGCCGATCGCCCGGGCTGAGGGTGGTGAAGTTGGCGATGCGCACCGACAGGGCGGAAAGCCCTTCCTGATGGGCGAAGTAGGCGGCGATGCCTTCGCCGAACGCCTTGCTGGCGCCGTACAGGTTTTTCGGTTTCGGCGCGTCATCCGGGCGGATTTGGTAATCGAGCGGATAGCCTTCCACCGCCTGCGCGCTGCTGGCGAACACCACCCGGCGGCAGCCGGCGTCTTTCGCCGCGCGGAAGATATTGAAAGTGCCGAGAATGTTGTTGTCCATCAACGAACCGCAAAAGTCGGCATCGGGGGAGGGATCGGCCGCCAGGTGCAACACGGTGTCGATATTGGCGCAGGCCGCGCGGCAGGCGTCGAGATCGGCGATGTTGAAGCTGATGACTTCGTCGCCGGGCTGCAGATCGTGCAGCAGGCTGACATCCCTTTCCGCCAACCGCAGCGCGTAGCGATTGCCCATCGCCTGGCGAAACGCCGTGGCTACCCGGCCGCCGGCGCCGGTGATCAGAATCCGTCCCAACTCAGTCCGCAACGTCATGGTCGCTGTCATCCTTACAATCGATTACGCGTTGACCAGTAATAATCGCCCGCGTGACTTTTGTCCAGTCGTTTTAATTAGTCATTCTGATGTTTCTTTCACCATTATCAATTGCGCATGGTGATTTTTGCGCAGGTGAATATCGTGGAATGTTAACGATGTGCAATCAAGCTTGGCGATCTATTTGCCTTATTGATTGCCGATTGTGGCTAAAAAAGCGGGGATTGACAGTGGATGGACGAGCGCTTTGCTTTCGCTTGATAGTGAATTATTTGGTTAGTTAATCTTATGTTTTTTGGGCCTGAGGCGGGCGATATTCCGCCCCCTCTCTATTCCGCCTGCGCGATATATCACTGCTGTGCTGAAGCCGATAGAGGGCGACAGGCCTTATTTGATACCTCAGGTCGGTTTTGCCCGCCCGATCACAGTTCGGCAATTTGCCGACGCAAAGCCTTGCCCCGGCAAAATCCGCGGTGTTAACGTCATAACTCAACCGATTTAGGGTTGTTACTGCTACGGCAGGCAAAACCTAAACCTCGCGTTTCTGTTCCCCGATGGGGCAGAGGCCGCGAGGTTTAGGTTTTTTTTTGCGCCGAATTTCGCCTCAGCGCCAGGCCAGCGCGGGGCGGGGAGCGGCAGAACGCGAAGTCTAAGGATAACAGTATGAAATATGACACATTAGCCAGTGAGATTTTGGCCGGCGTCGGTGGCCGCGACAATGTGAAAAGCCTGGTGCACTGCGCCACCCGCCTGCGTTTCAAGCTGCGCGACGACACTCGCGCCAACGCGGCAGCGCTGAAGAAAAATCCGGGCGTCATCATGGTGGTGGAGAGCGGCGGCCAGTTCCAGGTGGTGGTGGGCAACCACGTGGCGGAGGTGTTCGATGCGGTCAACCGGATCGGCGGGTTGGCCGAAGGCGCGCCGAGCGACGACGCGGGCGGCAAAAAAGACAATCTGCTCAGCCGCTTTATCGATCTGGTGTCCGGCATTTTCACCCCGCTGCTCGGGGTGATGGCCGCTTCGGGGATCCTGAAAGGCTTCCTGGCGCTGAGCCTGGCTTGCGGCTGGCTGCTGGAGAGCGGCGGCACCTTCAAAATGCTGTTCGCCGCCAGCGACGCGCTGTTCTACTTCTTCCCGATCATGCTCGGCTACACCGCCGGGAAAAAATTCGGCGGCAACCCGTTCGTCACCATGGCGATCGGCGGCGCGCTGACGCACCCGCTGATGATAGCGGCCTTCGAAGCGGCGCAGCAGCCGGGCGCGGTGCGCGAGTATTTCTTCGGCATTCCGCTGACCTTCATCAACTACAGCTCGTCGGTGATCCCGATCATCTTTGCGGCCTGGGTGTCCTGCCGCCTGGAGCCGCTGTTTAACCGGGTGATCCACAGCGCGCTGCGCAATTTCATCACGCCGCTGCTGTGCCTGGCGATCACCGTGCCGTTGACCTTCCTGCTGATCGGCCCGGCGGCAACCTGGCTCAGCCACCTGCTGGCCAACGGCTATCAGAGCATTTACGCCTTTAACCCGATCATCGCCGGCGCCTTTATGGGGGCGATGTGGCAGGTGTGCGTGATCTTCGGCCTGCATTGGGGATTGGTGCCGTTGATGATCAACAACCTGAGCGTGCTGGGGCGCGACACCATGGTGCCGCTGCTGTTGCCGGCGGTGATGGGGCAGGTCGGCGCCACGCTGGGCGTGATGCTGCGCACTCGCGACGCCAAACTGCGGGCGCTGTCCGCTTCGGCCATCGGCGCCGGCATTTTCGGCATCACCGAGCCGGCGGTGTATGGCGTCACGCTGCCGAACAAACGCCCATTCATCTTCGGCTGCATCGGCGGCGCGCTGGGCGGCGCGGTGATCGGCTACTTCCATACTTCGGTTTACTCGTTCGGCCTGGTGAGCGTGTTCACCTTCGCGCAGATCATCCCCGGCGGCGGCATCGACGCCACGGTATGGGGCGCGATCGGCGGCACCCTGCTGTCGTTCGTGTTCGCCGCGCTGGCCAGCTATCTGTTCGGCGTTGCGCCGGCGGAAGACGCGGCGCAGCCTGAAGCCGCCGCGCCGCTCAACCGCAAACAGGCGATCCTCAGCCCGATCGCCGGCGACATCGTGCCGCTGGATCAGGTGAACGACGCGACCTTCGCCAGCGGCCTGCTGGGGAAAGGGGTGGCGATTGCGCCGCAGCAGGGGCGCGTGGTGGCGCCGGTGAGCGGCAGCGTGGCGTCGCTGTTCAAAACCAAACACGCCATCGGCATCGAATCGGACGACGGCGCGGAGATTCTTATTCACGTCGGCATCGATACCGTGAAGCTGGACGGGGCGCATTTCACCGCCCACGTGCGGGAAGGCGAGCGGGTCGCCCCGGGCGATCTGCTGATCGAGTTCGACCAGGCGGCGATCCATGCCGCCGGCTATGACACCACCACGCCGATCATCATCAGCAACAGCGATGATTACGTGGACGTATTGACCAGCGGCCTGTCTCCGGTGCAGGAACAGGCGCCGCTGCTGACTTTATTACGCTAATTGAGGAGCAAGCGATGAACGGCAAGTTTCCGCAACATTTTCTGTGGGGCGGCGCGGTAGCGGCGAACCAGGTAGAAGGCGCGTATCAGGCCGACGGCAAGGGGCTGTCGACCTCCGATCTGCAGCCGCAGGGCATCTTCGGCGCCATCACGCCGCGTACGGCGGGCGACAGCGGCATCAAGGACGTGGCGATCGATTTCTATCATCGCTATCCGGAAGACATCGCGCTGTTCGCCGAGATGGGCTTCAAATGCCTGCGCACCTCGATCGCCTGGACGCGCATTTTCCCGCAGGGTGACGAAGAGACGCCGAACGAAGCCGGGCTGGCGTTTTACGATCGGCTGTTCGACGAGATGGCGAAGTACGGCATTCAGCCGCTGATCACGCTGTCGCACTATGAAATGCCTTACGGCCTGGTGAAGCGCTACGGCGGCTGGGGCGATCGCCGCACCATCGACTTCTTCGAGCGCTACGCGCGCACGGTGTTCGAACGTTACAAGCACAAGGTCAAACACTGGCTGACCTTCAACGAGATCAACATGTCGCTGCACGCGCCTTTCACCGGCGTCGGTCTGCCGCCGGAGAGCGACAAGAGCGCCATCTATCAGGCGATCCACCATCAGCTGGTGGCCAGCGCCAAAGCGGTGAAGGCCTGTCACGAGATCGTGCCGGAGGGCAAAATCGGCAACATGCTGCTGGGTGGCATTCTGTATCCGCTGAGCTGCAAGCCGGAAGATCTGCTGGAAACCCAGCGGCAAAACCGCGACTGGCTGTTCTTCGGCGACGTGCAGGCGCGCGGCTATTACCCGGCCTATATGCAGCGCTTCTTCCGTGAAAACGGCATTCAGGTGGCGATCACCGAGGAAGATCGGCGAACGCTGCGTGAAACCATCGATTTCATCTCGTTCAGCTACTACATGAGCGGCTGCGTCACCGCCGACCCGGAGCAGTATGAGACGGCGCGCGGCAACATTCTCGATATGGTGCCGAACCCGCATCTGGCCAGCTCGGAGTGGGGATGGCAAATCGACCCGATCGGGCTGCGCTACCTGCTCAACGTGCTGTACGACCGCTATCAGAAACCGCTGTTCATCGTCGAAAATGGGCTGGGCGCCAAAGACCGCGTCGAGGCCGACGGCAGCATCAACGACGATTACCGCATCAACTACCTCAATGATCATCTGGTGCAGGTGGCGGAAGCGATCGACGACGGCGTCGAGGTGATGGGCTACACCAGCTGGGGACCGATCGATCTGGTCAGCGCTTCGAAGGCCGAAATGTCGAAGCGCTACGGCTTCATTCACGTCGACAGGGACGATGCCGGCAACGGTAGCCTCGAGCGCCGCCGCAAGAAGAGTTTCTACTGGTACCGCGATGTGATCCACAGCAACGGCGCCAGCCTGAAAGACCGACGCTAACCCTTCAGCCCGGCGGCAAGCGCCGGGCGTTAACCTAACGTTATTCGCTGCTGTTCATGATGGGAAATTCTCTCCCAGGGAATGCTGTTGCCCGCAGTCAGCCGTTATGCGGAGAAATATAATAATGATGAAAAGCTTATTACCTCGTTCCATGACCCTGGCGGCGCTGGCGCTGTTTTGTAGCCAGGCGCAGGCAGAAACGCTGCAAACCGGCAAGGACGTCGAAGCCCCCACCGCCAAATGGGAAGGAGTGGCGCTCGGCTTTGAGCCGCCGCAGCCCGGGCTGTTGGGGGATATGCTGGGGATCAGGCCGATCCTGGAGGATCACGGCTTCCACTATAATCTCGGCTACCTCAGCCAGCTGTCGTATAACGCCGGTGGCGGTTACAACCACGATAAACAGGCGTCGTATATCGACCAGTTTTCGCTGACCTTCAGCCAGGATTTGCAGGCGCTGACCGGCATTCCGGACGCGGCGATCGAAGGCAATATCGTCAACCGCAACCATGACAACAACCTGACCCGCGATCGCCTGCAGGATCCGCGCGTCGGCCTGACCGATCTGTCGCAGGAGAGCTTTGGCGGGCAGTCGATTACCCGGCTGGGTTGGTTGACCTTTAGCCGCTCCTTCCTCGATCGCCGGCTGCAGTGGCGCATCGGCATGATGAACAAGGTGCAGGATTTCGATCAGATCATCCCCTGCGATTTTCAGACGCTGACGCTGTGCGGCGGCAAGTCCGCCAACTCGTTGACCTGGTACAACTGGAACGTGCATTACTGGGGCACGACGCTGCAATACAAACTGACCGATGGCCTGACGCTCAAGGGCGGCGTGATGGAACAGAACCCGAGCGCCCCCAGCCGCAGCCACGCCTGGAGCTGGTCCACCAAGGGCAGCAAAGGCTTCCTGCTGCCGATGGAGCTGGAGCTGAAAACCCACGCCGTCAACCAGCTGCCGGGGGTGTATAACCTGGGCGTGCTGTTCACCAACGCGCGCCAGAGCGATCTTTATGAAGGGGTGTCCGGCGGGCCGGGCGCCAGCGATCCGCAGGGCTATCGCAGCCACGATCGCACCTGGTTCCTGTATACCGGTTTCAACCAGCAGGTGACGCGCCATGCGGACGACGTCAACCGCGGTCTGAGCGTGTTCTACAGCCTGGGGCTGGGAGATCAGCGCAGCAACTACCTGCACTGGTCCACCTCGACCGGCATCCGCTATCGCGGGCTGTTCGATGCGCGGCCGGACGACTGGCTGGGGCTCGGCGTCTCGGTGGTGAAGCTGAGCGACCGCTACAAAGACAATCAGCGTTATCTCAACCAGATGAGCGGCATCAGCGATTATCACGATCCGAACTATCGGCCGGTGCCGGGCCACTCGGTGACGGCGGAGCTCTATTATCGCGTTAACGTCACGCCGTGGCTGCAGCTGCAGCCGGGCCTGCAATACTGGCATCACCCGGCGGGCGTCAGCGAGACGCAGGACGCCTGGGTGACGGCGTTGAAAACGGTGGTGACCTTCTGATCAGGCCGCGTCGCTCTCGCGGTAGCGCCGGCGGGCGTGCTCAAACCAGCTGGCCGGCACGTTGTGCGGCGGCTGCTGTAATCTGAGCAGCCCCTGTTCGACGATATGGCTGGCCTGGCGCCACAGCGTCGGGTCGCCTTCGGTCAGCACTTCCAGCAGGCGCTGTTTCTCGATCAGATAGGTTTGGGCGAAGTGGCTGTCGTAGTCCAGCAGCGAGCGGGTGTTGTCGATCAGATCCGCCAGCTTGATGGTTTTGGCCTGCGGTGACGCGCCGGCGCTGTGGCGCCGATCGCGGTTTTTACGCTCGAAGCGGTTGCCGTCCTCGGCGCGGCTGACGTTGGTCAACATTCGCACCAGTTCCGCCACTTTTGGCCCAAAGTGGCTTTCGATATCGCCGAGGGTGGTGGGCGTATCTTCCACCGTGTCATGCAGCCAGGCGGCCGCCAGCATCTCTTCGGTGTGCGGCACGCTGCGCACCAGCTCCATCACCGCCTGTGGGTGGACGATGTACGGATCGTCGGTGTATTTGCGGCGCTGATCGATGGCCGCATGCGCCTTGGTGGCGTAGCGGCGCGCGCGTTCTGCAAGCGTATTCGTCATTTCCTTTCCCTCCGAGCATCCTCTGCATGAAAAAAAGGTAGCATACCTCACAAGAAATAGCTTGCGATTACATCGTGCACTATCTATATTCACAAACATGAAAAGCACCGATACCGCACAACCCAACGCGAAGAACCTGCTGCAGCTCGATCAGCAGCTCTGTTTCGCGCTGTACTCCGCCAACCTGGCGCTGCACAAAGTCTACCGCAAGCTGTTGAATCAGCTCGAACTCACCTACCCGCAATACCTGGTGATGATGGTGCTGTGGGAGCGCGATCGGGTGACGGTATCGGATATCGGCGAGCGGCTGTTCCTCGATTCCGCCACGCTGACGCCGCTGCTGAAGCGGCTGGAAACCGCCGGTTTGCTGGTGCGCTATCGCGCCACCACCGACGAGCGGCAGGTGATCATTGCCCTCACCGAAGCCGGCCGCGCGCTGCGTGAGCGGGCGCAATCGGTGCCCGAGGCGGTGATGTGCGCCACCGACTGCAGCCTGGACGAGATCGTCTCGCTCAAACAGCAGTTGGAAAAGCTGCGCGGCAGCCTGATCGATCAGATTTGATCCTCCAGCGCCGGACGCAAGAACGGCAGGGGTGGTCTACACTGGTTAATAAGTGTCAAAAATAAGTAGTGCGCGATTTAATCGCAAGAGATAAATATGTGACCGGCTTTACCTCGTGGAAGCCGTAGTCATCTCGCCAACCAGCAAGAAGGAATGAACGATGTCTATTGAGAAAGTGGTTTACCGCGCTCACGCCACCGCAACCGGCGGCCGCGACGGCCGTGCGACCTCCTCCGACGGCGTGTTGGACGTGAAACTGGGCGTGCCGAAAGAGATGGGCGGCGCCGGCGGCGAAGTCACCAACCCCGAACAGCTGTTCGCCGCCGGTTACTCGGCCTGCTTCCTCGGCGCGTTGAAGTTTGTCGCGGCGAAAGAAAAGGTCAAAATTCCGGCCGAAGCCAAGATCGACGGCACCGTCGGCATCGGTGAAATCCCGAATGGCTTCGGCATCGAAGTGCAGCTGGATATCTCGCTGCCGGGCATCGAGCGCAGCGTGGCGGAAGATCTGGTGAAAAAGGCGCATGTGGTGTGCCCATACTCCAACGCCACCCGTGGAAATATCGATGTAACTCTGAACGTTAAGTAAGATTTTTGCCGATATCTGGAAAAAATGGAGGGTTTATCCCTCCATTTTCTTGCGTGCCCTGTCTGAAAACCGCTCAAAAAAACGGTAAATTTTGTCCGTTTTGTGAGAATTCTCTTGATTATTACCCGCAAAATAACGCTTATTGCCGGTTGGCTGAACCAGAAGCCGCAATCAGTGTCTGACTGAGTCAGAACCGCTACACCGTCCCCGGAGCCACCGCGTTACATGAACAAAGTTAAATCGCTATCACAGCAGAATTTATCGTTATTGTTAGCGATCTATATCGGCATCTTTCTAAACCTATCCGTTTTCTATCGCCGTTTTGATTCGCTGGCGCACGGCATTCAGGGAATTAAGCTTATTTCGGCGGTGACGGAAGTCATCGCTATCGTCCTGTTTACGTTCTTCATTATGCGGCTGGTATCGCTCGGCGGCCGGCTGTTTTATCGCATCGTCGCCTCGCTGCTGGTGTTGATTTCGGTTGCCGCCAGCTACTACATGACGTTTTTCAATGTGGTGATCGGCTACGGCATCGTGGTGTCGGTGATGACCACCGATATCGATCTGTCGAAAGAGGTGGTTGGCCTGCACTTCGTGCTGTGGATGGTGGCGCTCAGCGCCTTGCCGCTGCTGTTGATCTGGAAAAACAACCTGCGCTATACCCTGATAGAACAGCTGAAAACCCCTGGTCATCGCATCAAGCCGCTGCTGGTATTGCTGGCGGTGGTGGCGCTGGTCTGGCTGCCGCTGCGCATGCTGGACGACGAGCAGAGCGTGCAAGAGAAGCTTTCCAACGTCGATTTGCCGAGCTACGGCGGCGTGGTGGCGCACTCGTATCTGCCGTCCAACTGGCTGTCGGCGCTGGGGCTGTTTGCCTACACCCGCTATGACGAAAGCCAGGATCAGAGCACGATGTTCGATCCGGGCAAACACTTCACCTACGTACCGCCGGCGGACATCGACGACACCTACGTGGTGTTCATCATCGGCGAGACCACGCGCTGGGATCACATGGGCATGCTGGGCTACGAGCGCGATACCACGCCGCGGCTGTCTAAAGAGAAGAATCTGGTGGCGTTCCGCGGCGAGTCGTGCGATACCGCCACCAAGCTGTCGCTGCGCTGCATGTTCGTGCGTGAAGGCGGCACCGAAGACAATCCGCAGCGCACGCTGAAAGAGCAGAACGTGTTCGCGGTGCTGAAGGATCTGGGCTTCTCTTCCGAGCTGTTCGCCATGCAGAGCGAGGTGTGGTTCTACAACAACACCGAGGTGAACAACTATTCGTTCCGCGAGATGATCGCGTCCGAGAAGCGCAACGACGGCAAGGCGGTCGACGATATGCTGCTGGTGGACGAAATGAAGGAGTCGCTGGCGCGTTATCCGAAGGGCAAGCACCTGGTGATCCTGCATACCAAAGGCTCGCACTACCTGTACTCGCAGCGTTATCCGCGCAGCTATGCGCGTTATCAGCCGGAGTGCATGGGGGTGGACGATTCCTGCACCAAGGCGCAGCTGATCAATGCGTTCGACAATACGGTGCTGTATACCGACAGCTTTATCAGTAATGTGATCGACCAGGTGCGGGACAAGAAGGCCATCGTGTTCTATGCCGCCGATCACGGCGAATCGATCGGCGAGAATACGCACCTGCACGGCACGCCGCGCGAAATGGCGCCGCCGGAGCAATTCCGCGTGCCGATGATCGTGTGGGCGTCGGACAAGTTCCTCGAAAACCCGCAGCACCTCAGCGCTTTTGAGCAGCTGCAGGCGCAGCAGCGCATCGGCAAAACGCATCGCCACGTCGAGCTGTTTGACACTATCCTTGGCTGCCTCGGCTACACCTCTCCTGATGGCGGCATCGTGGATAAAAACAACTGGTGCCATCTGCCGCAGGATAAAACGGCGCCTGCCCGCCTGTGATCCCTCCCGCCGGGTGCCTGCCTTGCGCACCCGGTAATTTCACCCAATACATTCTCTTCATCAATTATTCCGGTGTGCGCATACGGTATACTTGCGCACTTCCCCTGCTAACCGGAGATTTCCATGACCCTGCGCGTGGCGTTTATCGACGATCATGACATTGTGCGTTCGGGCTTTGTGCAACTGCTGTCACTGGAGGCCGATATTCAGGTGGTGGGCGAGTTCAGCAGCGCGGCACAGGCGCGCGCCGGCCTGCCGGGGCTGGAGGCGGAAATCTGCATTTGCGACATTTCGATGCCGGACGGCAGCGGGCTGGATCTGCTGGCGGACATTCCTTCCGGCATCCGTGTGGTGATGCTGTCGATGCACGATAACCCGGCGCTGGTGGAAATGGCTCTGGAACGCGGCGCCAGCGGCTTTCTCTCCAAGCGCTGCAAGCCGGAAGATCTGATCACCGCGGTGCGCACCGTCGCCGGCGGCGGCGTCTACCTGATGCCGGAAATCGCGCAGCAGCTGGCGCGGGTGAGGGTCGATCCGTTGACCCGCCGCGAGCGCGAGATCGCGCTATTGCTGGCGCAGGGCCAGGAGGTGCGTGAGATCGCCGCCGCCTTGGGGCTGTCGCCGAAAACGGTGCATGTGCACCGCGCCAACCTGTTCGCCAAGCTGGGCATCAACAACAACGTCGAACTGGCCAGACGGATGCTGAACCTGTGACGCAGCGCCTGATCACCCAGCTGGCGCTGTTTTTCATCTACGCCGCCAGCGCGTTTTGCCTGTGGGGCATCGGCACCGCGCTGATCGCCCCCCCCTGGCAGGCGCTGCTGCTGTTTCCGTTCGGCCTGCGCATGGGCATTTTGCTGCAGAGCCCGTACCGTTTCTGGCCGGGGATCCTGCTGGCTGACCTGCTGCTGATGGCGTTGCTGGCGGATCAGTTCGGCTACGGCCCGGCGCTGTGGGCGTCGGTGGCGGTGCTGGTGTTGACGGTGCTGCTCAGCCTGCTGGCCTCGCCGTGGCTGTTGCGCCATCAGCAGAGCGACAGCGAATGGCGCTGGCCGCTGTTGCAGGGCGCGGTGGTCGCCATCGCCGCCTTGCTGCAGGCGTTGGTATGGCAGCTGGTGAGCGGCGAAGGCGCCCGCGCGCTGCTGCTCGGCCTGACCGGTGGTTTCACCATCGCGCCAACCTGCCTGCTGTTGTGGCACTATCTGGCGCGCCAAATCTGGGTGCCGCTGGAGCCGGGGCTGATCCACAAGCCGGTGGAGCTGCGTCTGGGCCACCTGGCCAGCTATCTGTTGCTGTTTGCGTTCAGCATCTGGCTGCAGCAGCAGGTTAACGCCGCCGAGCTGCGCCGTTTCGCGCCGTTCTGCCTGGCGATCCCCATCGTGTTCATGTCTTATCGCTATGGCTGGCAGGGCGCGCTGTTGGCGACGCTGCTCAACGGCGTGGCGCTGATGGTCAACGAGCCGCCGCAGCCGGAGTCGCACCGCGATCTGTTGCTGTCGCTGCTGGCCCAAAGCCTGACCGGGCTGCTGCTGGGCGCCGGCATTCAGCGCCAGCGCGAACTGAATCAGCAACTGCGGCTGCGGCTGGCGGAGAATCGGCAGCTGGCGCGGGCGCTGGTGACGGCGGAGGAGCAAACCCGGCGCGAGGTGGCGCGCGAGCTGCACGATGAAGTGGGGCAGACCATCACCGTGATCCGCACTCAGGCCAGCATCGTCAAGCGTCTGGCGCCGGAACCGGCGGTGATCGGCTGCGCCGACACCATCGATGCGCTGGCGCTGCGGGTCTACGACGGGGTGCACGATGTGCTGACCCAGCTGTGGCCGGCGGCGCTGAACAACCTGCCGCTGTCGGCGGCGGTGGCGGCGATGCTGCGGGAGTCGCTGCCGCAGGACGCGTCGCTGGTGAGCAGCATGCAATGGCAGGTGCCCGACGAGCTGCTGGATGAAACGCTGAAAATCACGCTGTATCGGGTGTGTCAGGAAGGGGTGACCAATGTGTGCCGCCACGCCGGCGCCAGTCGCCTGGAGCTGGATGCGCGCCTGCAGCCGCGCAAAGGCGCCGCGCCGCAGATCGCCCTGACCATCCGCGACAACGGCGTGGGCTTCGATGCGGAAAACCATCAGCCGGGGTACGGCCTGCGCGGCATGCAAGAGCGCATCAGCGCCCTCGGCGGCAGCCTGCGGTTCACCGCTGAGCGGGGCGCCTGTTTGAGTGTGATCTTGCCCACAGTTTCACCGGCGCAAACGCAAAACTAGGAAAAACTCCTAACCGCCTCGAGAATCCGGCGTAAGCCCCCTGCGCGCGCGAGGAGCATCATAGCGGCACTTTAATTCAATCCTCTGAGGTTCCACATGTGGTCTTTCCTTAAAAGCCGCCCGGATGCGCCGCAGGTCACCGATCAACGGCAGATCGACGCCAGCTACAAATACTGGCGCATTCAGCTGATGTGCACCATGTA
This sequence comes from Serratia sp. BNK-23, assembly GCF_047456145.1. Lineage (NCBI taxonomy): Bacteria > Pseudomonadati > Pseudomonadota > Gammaproteobacteria > Enterobacterales > Yersiniaceae > Serratia > Serratia sp. BNK-23. Next base: position 4,864,700 of record NZ_CP179900.1, on the reverse strand, counting down.
CATCGGTTATGCCGCGTTTTACTTCACGCGCAAAAGCTTCAACTTCATCATGCCGGCGATGCTGAGCGATCTGGGTCTGACGATGTCCGACGTCGGCATCCTCGGCACGCTGTTCTACATCACCTACGGCTGTTCGAAATTCATTTCCGGCATGATCAGCGATCGCTCCAACCCGCGTTACTTTATGGGGCTGGGCCTGATCATGACCGGGGTGCTGAATATCTTCTTCGGCCTCAGCTCGTCGCTGCTGATGCTGGGCACGCTGTGGATCCTCAACGCCTTCTTCCAGGGCTGGGGTTGGCCGCCGTGCTCTAAAATCCTCACCAGCTGGTATTCGCGCTCCGAGCGCGGCAGCTGGTGGGCGATTTGGAACACTTCGCACAACGTCGGCGGCGCGCTGATCCCGCTGCTGGTCGGCTTTATCTCGCTGCACTTCAGCTGGCGTTACGGCATGATCATTCCCGGCATCATCGGCGTGGTGCTCGGCCTGCTGATGTGCTGGCGCCTGCGCGACAAGCCATCCACCCTGGGGCTGCCGAGCGTCGGCAAATGGCGCAACGACGCCATGGAGCTGGTGCAGGAATCGGAAGGCCAGGGGCTGAGCAACCGCGAGATCATCAAGCGCTACGTGCTGACCAACAAGTACATCTGGCTGCTGGCGGTCTCTTACGTGCTGGTGTATATCGTGCGCACCGCGATCAACGACTGGGGCAACCTCTACCTGACGCAGGAAAAGGGCTATTCGCTGATGACCGCCAACTCGGCCATCTCGCTGTTTGAAGTGGGCGGCTTTATCGGTTCGCTGGTGGCCGGTTGGGGTTCCGACAAGCTGTTCCGCGGCAACCGTGGCCCGATGAACCTGATCTTCGCTATCGGTATCTTCCTGTCGGTAGCCGCGCTGTGGCTGATGCCGGGCGTGACTTACCTGCTGCAGGCCTGCTGTTTCTTCGCCATCGGCTTCTTTATCTTCGGTCCGCAGATGCTGATCGGCATGGCGGCGGCGGAGTGCTCGCACAAGGATGCGGCGGGCGCCGCGACCGGTTTCGTCGGCCTGTTCGCCTACCTGGGCGCGGCGCTGTCCGGCTACCCGATCGCGCGAGTGATGGAGATCTGGCACTGGAACGGCTTCTTCGTGGTGATTTCCATCGCCGCCTGCCTGTCGGCGCTGTTCCTGCTGCCATTCCTGCGCGCGCAGACGCCGGCGCTGAAACCGGCCAACGCCTGAGTAAAATACGCTGCGCAACCCCCGGCGCAGCGTATTATGGCGCTTTTATCACCACTTGAAATGCAGGGGCAAAAAAGTGATTGACGCCTATAACCGCCAGCAGTAAGATGCGCCCCGCATCGGCGAGTAGCGCAGCTTGGTAGCGCAACTGGTTTGGGACCAGTGGGTCGGAGGTTCGAATCCTCTCTCGCCGACCACCATTCGAAAAACCTGCTTTTAAAGCAGGTTTTTTTTCGTCTGCGGTTTATGAGGATGAGTACCTCCGCAGGAGGTTCGAGCCTCGCGAAGCGAGACAACGTTGCTTTAGCAACGGCCCGCAGGGCGCGCATCAACGATGCGCGTAATCCTCTCTCGCCGACCACCATTCGAAAAACCTGCTTTTAAAGCAGGTTTTTTTTCGTCTGCAGTTTATGAGGATGAGCACCTCCGCAGGAGGTTCGAGCCTCGCGAAGCGAGACAACGTTGCTTTAGCAACGGCCCGCAGGGCGCGCATCAACGATGCGCGTAATCCTCTCTCGCCGACCACCATTCGAAAAACCTGCTTTTTAAAGCAGGTTTTTTTTCGCCTGCAGTTTATGAGGATGAGTACCTCCTCCGATACGGTCGGCTTCGCTTTATGGCGTGCGTCAATCCACCGTCCTCGTGAAATATATTTATCCTTTACGCTTAATTAATTCACACTCCTTATTCCCATTGGGCTCTTTTTCTCATATTTAAATAAATTCATGCTTGCCGAATAAAACCCGGTTTATAGCGCTCTTGTTTTCACATTTTTTTTACCTATAGTCTGAATGGACAACGCGGGATATGTTATTCCCGCTGCGTGGAAAATATCGTGATTATTTATTAACGCTAATCTTCGTGGATTATTGCGGAATTTTTTCGCTTCGGCAATGCATCGCGACGATTAACTCTTTTATGTTTATCCTCTCGGAATAAAGGAATCAGTTATGCGCAAATTTAATAAACCGCTGTTGGCGCTGTTGATCGGCAGCACGCTGTGTTCCGCGGCGCAGGCCGCCGCGCCGGGCAAGCCGACCATCGCCTGGGGCAACACCAAGTTCGCCATCGTTGAAGTTGACCAGGCGGCTACCGCTTATAATAGTTTGGTGAAGGTAAAAAATGCCGCCGATGTTTCGGTCTCTTGGAATTTATGGAATGGCGACACCGGTACGACGGCAAAAGTTTTATTAAATGGCAAAGAGGCGTGGAGCGGCCCGTCAACCGGTTCTTCCGGTACGGCGAATTTTAAAGTCAATAAAGGCGGCCGTTATCAAATGCAGGTGGCATTGTGCAATGCCGACGGCTGCAGCGCCAGCGACGCCACCGAAATTGTGGTGGCCGACACCGACGGCAGCCATTTGGCGCCGTTGAAAGAGCCGCTGCTGGAAAAGAATAAACCGTATAAACAGAACTCCGGCAAAGTCGTCGGTTCTTATTTCGTCGAGTGGGGCGTTTACGGGCGCAATTTCACCGTCGACAAGATCCCGGCGCAGAACCTGACCCACCTGCTGTACGGCTTTATCCCGATCTGCGGCGGCAACGGCATCAACGACAGCCTGAAAGAGATCGAAGGCAGCTTCCAGGCGCTGCAGCGCTCCTGCCAGGGCCGCGAGGACTTCAAAGTCTCGATCCACGATCCGTTCGCCGCGTTGCAAAAAGCGCAGAAGGGCGTTACCGCCTGGGATGACCCCTACAAGGGCAACTTCGGCCAGCTGATGGCGCTGAAACAGGCGCATCCTGACCTGAAAATTCTGCCGTCGATCGGCGGTTGGACGCTGTCCGACCCGTTCTTCTTCATGGGCGATAAGGTGAAGCGCGATCGCTTCGTCGGTTCGGTGAAAGAGTTCCTGCAGACCTGGAAGTTCTTCGATGGCGTGGATATCGACTGGGAGTTCCCGGGCGGCAAAGGCGCCAACCCGAACCTGGGCAGCCCGCAGGACGGGGAAACCTATGTGCTGCTGATGAAGGAGCTGCGGGCGATGCTGGATCAGCTGTCGGCGGAAACCGGCCGCAAATATGAACTGACCTCTGCCATCAGCGCCGGCAAGGACAAGATCGACAAGGTGGCTTACAACGTTGCGCAGAACTCGATGGATCACATCTTCCTGATGAGCTACGACTTCTATGGCGCCTTCGATCTGAAGAACCTGGGGCATCAGACCGCGCTGAATGCGCCGGCCTGGAAGCCGGACACCGCTTACACCACGGTGAACGGCGTCAATGCGCTGCTGGCGCAGGGCGTCAAGCCGGGCAAGATCGTGGTCGGCACCGCCATGTATGGCCGCGGCTGGACCGGGGTGAACGGCTACCAGAACAACATTCCGTTCACTGGTACCGCCACCGGGCCGGTCAAAGGCACCTGGGAGAACGGCATCGTGGACTACCGCCAAATCGCCGGCCAGTTCATGAGCGGCGAGTGGCAGTATACCTACGACGCCACGGCGGAAGCGCCTTACGTGTTCAAACCTTCCACCGGCGATCTGATCACCTTCGACGATGCCCGCTCGGTGCAGGCCAAAGGCAAGTACGTGCTGGATAAGCAGCTGGGCGGCCTGTTCTCCTGGGAGATCGACGCGGATAACGGCGATATTCTCAACAGCATGAACGCCAGCCTGGGCAACAGCGCCGGCGTTCAATAATCGGTTGCAGTGCGTTGCCGGGGGATATCCTTTCGCCCCCGGCTTTTTCGCCGCCGAAAGTTTTTTTACGCCGCACAGATTGTGGCTCTGCCCCGAGCAAAACGCGCTCATCGGACTCACCCTTTTGGGTAATCCTTCAGCATTTCCTCCTGTCTTTAACGGCGATCACAAAAATAACCGTTCAGATATTCATCATTCAGCAACAAAGTTTTGGCGTTTTTTAACGGAGTTAAAAACCAGTAAGTTTGTGAGGGTCAGACCAATGCGCTAAAAATGGCCGCTTAGCATAAATTTTCATGCTGGAACTGTTAACAAAAAGTTTTTTTTATGTTTGTTTGCTGTTTCTCACAGTCTGCGTAAATCCCCACTGGTTATATTGACGACACCCCAAACAGTTGGCAACTTGATAGCCTCAGGGGTAAGAGCGAGAGTTGTTTGAGTGAATTCCACGCGCTCAGACATCCCCGCCGCGATGCGTTCCATCCGGCATTCTCTCCTCGTACGCCTTCTGCCTTCGGGCGCCGATCGCACAGGCCACGCAATAAAAAATACAGGTCTGGCGGCAATTACACACATCACATCACACAATGGAGCACTAACGATGACACGTTCCTTGGGTAAATCGGGGATTCTGAAATTCGGTATTGGGCTGATCGCGCTGACCGTGGCGGCCAGCGTACAGGCCAAGACGTTGGTTTACTGTTCTGAAGGTTCCCCGGAAGGGTTCAACCCGCAGCTGTTTACCTCCGGCACCACCTATGACGCCAGCTCGGTACCAATCTACAACCGGCTGGTCGAATTCAAGACCGGCACCACCGAGCTGCAGCCGGGCCTGGCTGAGAAGTGGGACGTCAGCGAAGACGGCAAAACCTACACCTTCCACCTGCGCAAAGGCGTGAAGTGGCAGAGCAGCAAAGACTTCAAACCGACGCGCGATTTCAACGCCGACGACGTGGTGTTCTCCTTTGAACGCCAGTTGGATGCGAACAACGCCTATCACAAAGTGTCCGGCGGCAGTTACGAATACTTTGAAGGCATGGACATGCCGAAGCTGATCGCCAAGATCGAAAAAGTGGACGACAACACCGTGCGCTTCGTGCTGAACCGCCCGGAGGCGCCGTTCCTGGCTGACCTGGGCATGGACTTCGCATCCATTCTGTCCGCCGAATACGCTGACGTGATGATGAAAGCCGGCACGCCGGAGAAAGTCGATCTGAACCCGATCGGCACCGGCCCATTCCAGCTGCTGCAATACCAGAAAGACTCCAAGATCCTGTACAAGGCGTTCGACGGTTTCTGGGGCACCAAGCCGAAGATCGATCGCCTGGTGTTTTCCATCACGCCTGACGCCTCCGTGCGCTACGCCAAACTGCAGAAAAACGAATGCCAGGTGATGCCGTATCCGAACCCGGCCGATATCGCCCGCATGAAGCAGGACAAGTCCATCAACCTGATGGAACAGCCGGGCCTGAACGTGGGCTATCTGTCGTTCAACGTCGAGAAAAAGCCGCTGGATAACCTGAAGGTGCGTCAGGCGTTGACCATGGCGGTCAACAAGCAGGCGATCATCGACGCGGTTTATCAGGGCGCGGGCCAGGCGGCCAAGAACCTGATCCCGCCGACCATGTGGGGCTATAACGACGCGGTGCAGGATTACGCTTACGATCCGGCCAAGGCGAAAGAGCTGCTGAAAGAAGCGGGCATGGCCGACGGTTTCAGCATCGATCTGTGGGCGATGCCGGTACAGCGTCCTTACAACCCGAACGCGCGCCGCATGGCGGAAATGATCCAGGCCGACTGGGCCAAGATCGGCGTGAAAGCCAAAATCGTGACCTATGAGTGGGGTGAATACCTCAAGCGCGCCAAAGCGGGCGAGCACCAGACGGTGATGATGGGCTGGACCGGCGACAACGGGGATCCGGACAACTTCTTCGCCACGCTGTTCAGCTGCGCGGCGGCGAAAGACGGCTCCAACTACTCCCGCTGGTGCTACAAGCCGTTTGAAGATCTGATTCAACCGGCGCGCGCCGAATCCAACCACGACAAGCGTATCGAACTGTACAAACAGGCGCAGGTGGTGATGCACGATCAGGCTCCGGCGCTGATTGTCGCACACTCCACCGTGTATGAGCCTGTGCGTAAGGAAGTGAAAGGCTACGTCGTGGATCCGCTCGGTAAGCATCACTTCGAGAATGTCTCTGTAGACTGATTTCGACCGCTTTACCGGAGACGCACGAATGGACTTGCAGGGGCGCAACAGGTTTGCGCCTCTGCTGACCAGTCTCCGGCGTATGGCCGTCGAATCGTTCAAAGGCATGTGAGCGTTAATAAGCCTGGCGGACGATGAGCTGCCGGGCATTGATACAGAGAGTTCGGGATATGTTGCAGTTCATACTCCGACGTTTGGGGTTAGTTATCCCAACGTTTATCGGCATTACGTTGCTGACTTTTGCATTCGTCCATATGATCCCCGGCGACCCGGTGACCATCATGGCCGGGGAACGCGGTATCTCCGCCGAGCGCCACGCGCAGCTGATGGCGGAAATGGGGCTGGACAAGCCGCTCTATCAACAATATTTCTCCTACGTGTCCAACGTGCTGCACGGCGATCTGGGCACCTCACTCAAAAGCCGCATCTCCGTCTGGAGCGAGTTCGTTCCGCGCTTCCAGGCCACGCTGGAGCTGGGTTTCTGCGCGATGCTGTTTGCGGTGCTGGTGGGCATCCCGGTCGGGGTGCTGGCGGCGGTCAAACGCGGTTCGGTCTTCGATCACACCGCGGTGGGCATCTCGCTGACCGGCTATTCGATGCCGATTTTCTGGTGGGGCATGATGCTGATCATGCTGGTGTCGGTGCAGCTTAACCTGACGCCGGTGTCGGGGCGCATCAGCGACACGGTATTCCTCGACGACAGCCACCCGCTGACCGGCTTCATGCTGATAGACACCCTGATCTGGGGCGAGCCTGGCGACTTCGTCGACGCGGTGATGCACATGATCCTGCCGGCCATCGTACTGGGCACCATCCCGCTGGCTGTGATCGTGCGCATGACCCGTTCCTCGATGCTGGAAGTGTTGGGCGAAGACTATATCCGCACCGCGCGCGCCAAGGGCGTGAGCCGCATGCGAGTGATCGTCGTCCACGCGCTGCGCAACGCGCTGCTGCCGGTGGTGACGGTGATCGGGCTGCAGGTTGGCACCATGCTGGCCGGCGCTATTCTGACGGAAACCATCTTCTCCTGGCCGGGGCTGGGCCGCTGGCTGATCGACGCGCTGCAGCGCCGCGATTACCCGGTGGTGCAGGGCGGGGTATTGCTGGTCGCCTGTATGATCATTCTGGTTAACCTGCTGGTAGACGTGCTCTACGGCGTGGTCAACCCGCGTATTCGCCACAAGAAATAAGGGGCGCTCTCATGTCTCAAATCACTGAGTCTGCAGTTAAAGGTGCGCCGAAGCCGATGACCCCGTTTCAGGAGTTTTGGCACTATTTCAAGCGCAATAAAGGGGCCGTGGTCGGCCTGGTGTACATCGTTCTGATGCTGGTGATCGCGCTCGGCGCCGGCGTGCTGGCGCCGCATGCGCCGGCGGACCAGTTCCGCGACGCGCTGCTCAAGCCGCCGGTGTGGCAAGAAGGCGGCAGCTGGCAATATATCCTCGGCACCGACGACGTGGGCCGCGACGTGCTGTCGCGCCTGATGTACGGTGCACGGCTGTCGCTGTTGGTCGGCTGTCTGGTGGTGGTGCTGTCGCTGATCATGGGCGTGATATTCGGCCTGCTGGCCGGTTACTTCGGCGGCGTGGTGGACGCGATTATCATGCGCATCGTCGACATCATGCTGGCTCTGCCGAGCCTGTTGCTGGCGCTGGTGCTGGTGGCGGTATTCGGGCCGTCGATCGTCAACGCCTCGCTGGCGCTGACCTTCGTCGCCCTGCCGCACTATGTGCGTCTGACGCGCGCGGCGGTGCTGGTGGAGGTCAACCGCGACTACGTCACCGCTTCGCGGGTGGCGGGCGCCGGCGCGCTGCGCCAGATGTTCGTCAATATTCTGCCTAACTGCCTGGCGCCTTTGATCGTGCAGGCTTCTCTCGGTTTCTCGAACGCCATTCTGGACATGGCCGCTCTCGGCTTTCTGGGCATGGGTGCGCAGCCGCCGACGCCGGAGTGGGGCACCATGCTCTCCGACGTGCTGCAGTTCGCGCAAAGCGCCTGGTGGGTGGTGACCTTCCCCGGCCTGGCGATCCTGCTGACGGTGCTGGCATTTAACCTGATGGGGGACGGTTTGCGTGACGCTCTCGACCCCAAACTCAAGCAGTAACAGAGGACGAGAGAGATGGCGTTATTGAATGTAGACAAGCTTTCGGTGCACTTCGGTGACGAAGGCACCCCGTTCCGCGCGGTAGACCGCATCAGTTACAGCGTGGAGCAAGGTCAGGTGGTCGGCATCGTCGGTGAATCCGGCTCCGGCAAATCCGTCAGCTCGCTGGCGATCATGGGCCTGATCGATTTCCCCGGCAAGGTGATGGCCGACAAGCTGGAGTTCAACGGCCAGGATCTGCGCAAGATCTCCGAAAAAGAGCGCCGCCAGCTGGTGGGCTCCGAAGTGGCGATGATCTTCCAGGATCCGATGACCAGCCTGAACCCGTGCTATACCGTCGGTTACCAGATCATGGAGGCGCTGAAGGTGCATCAGGGCGGCAACCGCCGCACCCGCCGTCAGCGCGCTATCGACCTGCTGACGCAGGTGGGCATTCCCGATCCGGCTTCGCGGCTGGACGTATACCCGCACCAGCTTTCCGGCGGCATGAGCCAGCGCGTGATGATCGCCATGGCCATCGCCTGTCGGCCGAAGCTGCTGATCGCCGACGAGCCGACGACCGCGCTCGATGTGACTATCCAGGCGCAGATCATCGAACTGCTGCTGGATCTGCAACAGCGCGAAAATATGGCGCTGCTGCTGATCACTCACGATCTGGCGCTGGTGGCGGAAGCGGCGCATCACATCATCGTGATGTACGCCGGCCAGGTGGTGGAATCCGGCAAGGCGGCGGAGATTTTCCGCGCGCCGCGCCACCCGTACACCCAGGCGCTGCTGCGCGCGCTGCCGGAGTTCGCCGCCGACAAGGCGCGGCTGGCTTCGCTGCCGGGCGTGGTGCCGGGCAAATACGATCGCCCGACCGGTTGCCTGCTCAATCCGCGTTGTCCGTACGCCAACGAGCGCTGCCGTAACGAGGAGCCGGAACTGCGCAGCATTCCCGGCCGTCAGGTTAAATGTCACACACCGCTGGATGATGCGGGGAGGCCGACCGTATGAGCCAGAATCAACCTTTACTGCAGGCGATTGACCTGAAGAAGCATTACCCGGTAAAAAAGGGCCTGTTCGCGCCGGAGCGGCTGGTCAAGGCGCTCGACGGCGTGTCCTTCACCCTGGAGCGCGGCAAAACGCTGGCGGTGGTCGGTGAGTCGGGCTGCGGCAAATCAACGCTCGGCCGCCTGCTGACGATGATTGAAGTGCCGACCGGCGGCGAGCTGTATTACCGGGGGCAGGATCTGCTGAAGCCGGACGTCTCGGCCGAGAAACTGCGGCGCCAGAAGATCCAAATCGTGTTCCAGAATCCTTACGGATCGCTCAACCCGCGCAAGAAGGTCGGGCAGATCCTCGAGGAGCCGCTGTTGATCAACACGTCGCTCAGCGCCGCCGAACGGCGGGAAAAAGCGCTGGAGATGATGGCGAAGGTCGGCCTGAAGACCGAGCATTATGACCGCTACCCGCACATGTTCTCCGGCGGCCAGCGCCAGCGTATCGCTATCGCCCGCGGGCTGATGTTGAATCCGGACGTGGTGATCGCCGATGAACCGGTGTCGGCATTGGACGTGTCGGTGCGCGCGCAGGTGCTGAATCTGATGATGGATCTGCAGCAGGAGCTGGGGCTGTCCTATGTGTTCATCTCGCACGATCTGTCGGTGGTGGAACACATCGCCGACGAGGTGATGGTGATGTACCTCGGCCGCTGCGTGGAAAAGGGCAGCAAAGAGGCGATCTTCAACAACCCGCGCCATCCGTACACCCAGGCGCTGCTGTCGGCGACGCCACGGTTGAACCCGGATATGCGCCGCGAGCGCATCAAGCTGACCGGCGAACTGCCCAGCCCGATGAATCCGCCGCCGGGCTGTGCGTTCAATGCCCGCTGCCGCCGCGCTTTCGGCACCTGCGTGCAGCTGCAGCCGCAGCTAAAACAGTACGGTGAGCAGATGGTGGCCTGCTTTGCGGTCGATCAGGACGAACATCCGGGGGCGTAAAGCGTCGAACGTCATCGCTTAAATTCACGCCGGCATCACGCCGGCGTTTTTTATTACTCAATCAAAGGGTTAATAAGTAGAAAACTACCACAGTCCGCCATTTTAATTACCTCCCTAATTAAATTCTGATAAGAGTTATTTTTCTAAGAATCTTCGCATGAGAATAATAATCGAATTATGGAATTCAACGGGTTGTTGTTAATAACATTATATCGGCCTATCGGCTTCACCATTTTTATTATAAAAGCCCAAAAAAACGCGCCGTCGGCGCGCTTTAGGTTGATGAGGCCGCGCTTATTGCGGATAAGGCACCCAGTCGCCGCCGTTCAGGCGAATGTAAGGTTTCCCCTGATATTGCATCACGATGGCGTTGTCGTTTTCGGAGATGACCGGGGTCTGCGGCAGCCCCTGGGTCAGCGCCTGCCAGTCGACGCTGGATTCGCTGAAGACCTTGCCGTCCACCAGACGTGATACCAGCTCCGACAGCGCCAGATAGCTGCTCGGCGTTTTGATCTGCAGCGGGCTGCCCTGATGCGGCGCCTTCATGCCCACCAGTTTGATGCCGACCGGCGTATGGGTGATGTTCGGGCTGGGAATATCGCGCAGGCCGGACATTTGCATCTTGTCGCCCACCAACGCCGCGCCGTGCTCCGGCACGATCACCACCACCACTTTGCGGCCGGATTTTTCCAGCTGATCGAGGAAGGTGTTCAGCTGATCGAACAGCTTCTGCGCGCGCGGCTGATAGTCGGCGCTCTTGTTGGAGCCGACGAAGCGGTTGCCGTCGTGCAGCGGGATGACGTTGAAGAAGGTGGCGGTGCGGGCGTCTCCGGCTTTTTGCTGCTGATCCAGCCAGCGGGTCAGCAATTCCAGATCGTTATAAATCGGCTCACCGTCGAACGACGTCAGCTCGTTGCCGATGCCGGCCTGCGACATTAACGGCGCCTGCATGTCGCCCTGTTCACGCAGCTCTTTCAGGTAGTTGCCGAACACACCGGAGTGATCGAGCATCAGCTGTTGCTTGAAACCGAGCTTCGCCAGGTTGTCGAACAGGTAACACTGCTGGTTCACCGGCTGGTACAAATCATGATGCGAAAGCTGGCCGCAGCTGGCGCGCAGCAACCGTATCGAGGCCGGGCCGCTGTAGGCGGTGGCCGAGTTGAAGCTGTCGAACATGATGTCCATCTTCGACCACAGCGGATGGTTCTGCAGGTTGACCGCCTCCATATCGGCCCAGGCCAGCGAACAGATGTTGATCACCAGCAGATCGAACGGTTGGGCGTCGGCGGGCAAGGTGGCCGGGAACGCGGTGGCGCGGCCTTTTTCCCGCTCGTAGAACTGGTTCAGGTAGGCCGTCAGGTTGGCGCTGGTCGGCGGCAGGCTGTCTGCCGGCGCAGCGTCCCCCGCCGCCGGCGCTGATGTGGCCGGGGTATTGGCGCCGCCGGCGGCAGCCGTGGAAGTGGCGGGCAGCAGTGAAACCGCCGGCCCGGCGATGTTGACGATATTGAGCCACGCCAGCGCCGCCACGGTGAACACCGTGACGCGCACCCACTGTGCGACGAACAGGTAGGCGATAAACAGCACGAAGGCCGCGCCGATCATCTGCCAGTTGATAAAGCGGTTGATCAGCTCCAGCAGATACTGGGCGCTGAAACCGGCCAGCTGCGAGCCCTGGCTGAGGATGCTGTTGATGCCCGGCAGCCAGGTGTCGTGGTAGAACAGCGCGATGCCGATCGGGATAGCGAGGTAATGGCGCCAGCGATGCAGGCGTTGCGAAGGGATCGGCATCAGCAGAAACGCCATGAACACCAGGTTCGGCAGCGCGTGGAAATTCAGGTAGCCGAACCACAGCAGGGCGAATTTGGCCAGAAAGTAGAGGTTCCAGCCGCCCAGCCCGCGCCAGTAGCGCCACAGAGCGTTATCGGATTGCGTCTTCGAGTTTGGATTCATGGCTGCTTCTTACGTTTAATCTGAGATGAGGAGCCTGTGCGCACCCATAAACCGGCGGATTTCAAATAGCGCGGCGATAACAACAGGTTTTGCCAGTATTGACGCAAATGCGGAAAACGCCGGTGAAAGGCGTAGCCCAGCGGAATGAAGATCAGCGCGCACAGCAGGATCAGTTGCACGATGTCGTTAAGGTTCAGCATGCGGTTCCTCCTGCGGGCCAAGCGGCAGCGTGAAGGCGACCGGCTGCCGCCGTTCCGCGGGCACCTCGGCCGCCGCCACGCGGGGGCGCGGCGCGGCACCGGCGGTGCCGGTGGCCGAAATCTGCCAGCGCCCCTGGGCCATGCGTTTGATTTCCGAAATGATATCGACATCCTGGTGCCACACCACCCGGTTGCTGAAGGCTTCATCCACCGGCAGGCGGAAGATGAACTTCAGCGCGGTATCCAGATCGTTGATGCGGCAGGTGGAAAGGAACAGCACCAGCCGCCCCTGCACCACGGTCATCACGTCGCCGAACCGCCGCAGGTGGCACAGGGTCATCGCCTGTTCGGCGCGCAGGCCGGTGGCCGGGCGCAGCGCTACCATCACGCCTTTGCCGTCCTCTGGCAGCAGCGTGTTGCCCATCAGCGAAAGCACCGCCTGGCTGAACGCTTCCGGCCGCATGTAGCCTTTGAGCTGCAGCGGACGCAGCCCGGCCAGCAGCGCATCGATGTCGGCGGGCACATGCCGTGAGAAGCGCTGCCCCTGGATGCCCTCGAGCATGGTCAGAAAACGCGACAGCGGCGCGACGTGCGGCACGATCAGGTTGGCGCCGCAGGCCAGCAGCAGCCGTTCGTCGCTGTAGCGCAGGCTGGCGCTCATCTCGCGCACCGCGATTTTCAGGCCGTTGCCGCGGCTGCGGCGCAGGGTGTGGATCTGGTGCGCCAGATGATCGATTTGGTCGCTTTGATACAACGCGAAAATCAACGTCGCCGAGAGTCTCAGCATGCCGTGCTGCGCCAGTTCGTCGTTGCTCTCCAGCAGTTGCCAGTTGGCGGACAGCGGCGGCGCGCCTTCCAGGATGCTGCGCTCGGCCAGATACAGGCTTTCGTCGCTGCGTAAGGCGGTGGGGGAGGGTTGGCTATTTTCATCCTCGCCCTGCCAGCCGCCTTCCGCCGCATACAAGGTCAGCAGCTGGTTGGCGTTGATGCCGTTTTCGGTGCTCCACCAGTTCACCAGGTATTGCGCGCTGTCCTGCTGCCATTGCAGGCTGGACAGGCCGTTCAGGATGCGGTGCTGTGCGCTGAGCTGCCCTTTGAGCTTATTGATGCCGCCGCCGTGGCTAAGGATCAACAGCGTACAGCCCTGCCGCCGCAGCCAGGCGGCAAGGGTGCGCGTCCACTCGCGCAGCTCTTCGGTGGTGAAGGTTTGCCACAGGCTGGCGTGGGCCAGCAGGATAAGTAAGCGATTTTGCGGCCGCAGGGCGCGCATCAGATCGTCGTTCAACTGTGTCAGCGCGGCTTTTTTCTCCGGTAATTGATACAGCGGCAGCTTCTGCAACGCGGGCGCAGCCAGTTCGGCCAGCAGGCGCTCGGGTTTGTCGCCGCTGCAGATCAGGGCGACTTTGTGAGTGGCCGGTTGAGCGGCGATGACCTGGCGACACAGCAGCGCGGCGTCGCTTTGCCTGTCGATATTGATCCAATAAAGCCCGGGGGCCTGCATCACCGACAGCTCTTCCCAAATCTGCCGAATGCCTAGAGAAAAAGAGTGCGCCATAGGATGTATTCTACTTTCGTTGAAAGCCGACTAAAGGCGTTTATATTTAAAGATAGCCATTTTTACGCTGGCAATAACAAATCTCCGACGCTCTTCAACAATATTTGTTGAGAATCATCTTATTGCCTCTCTCTTTTTGTATCGTTGCTATAGTTAATTAACATAGCCTATTTTCGCCAAGGCGGAAGAATGAATAACGCACCCACCCATTTTCGTGCAGCGGCGCCTGGGGAGAGCCAGGATGACCTGCAGGCGCTCAGCCAGGCTTTTTCATTGCCGAAATTACGCTATGTCGATATTTCGCGGCAGGAGCGGTTAACGCAAATGATGACGCGCTGGCCACTGTTGGCCGAATTGGCGCAGACCACGGGGAGCCACTGATCTATGCCGGTGCTCGCGCTGCAAGGGTTGCGGGGTGGAATGGGGACGACCTCGGTCACGGCGGCGCTCGCCTGGGCGTTGCAGCAGCTGGGCGAGTCGGTGCTGGCGATCGACTTCACGCCGGATAATCTGCTGCGCTTGCATTTCAACACCCCGTTCGAGCTGGCGCGCGGCTGGGCCCGCGCGGAGCGGGATGGCGGCGTTTGGCAGGAAGGCGCGCTGCGTTATTGTGAAAACCTCGACTTTCTGCCTTTTGGCCGCCTGAATGGGGCGGAACGGCTGGAAGTGCAGCACCAGTGTCGGCAACAGCCGGAACGCTGGCGCGACAACCTGCGCCAACTGATCGCCGGCGATCCGCAGCGCTGGATCCTGCTGGATGTCCCGGTCGGGGACGGCGTGCTGGCGCAGCAGGCGCTGCAGCTTGCCGACAGCGTGTTCGTGCTGTTGAACCCCGATGCCAACTGTCAGGTGCGGCTCCATCAACAGACGCTGCCGAATGACTGCCGTTTCCTGGTCAATCACTACTCCTCCGCCAGCCAGCTGCAGCAGGATCTGCATCAGCTGTGGCTGCAAACCCTGAGCGGCCTGCTGCCGGTGGTGATCCACCGCGACGAAGCGTTGGCGGAAGCGCTGGCGGTCAAACAGCCGTTGGGCGAGTATCGCCCCGAGAGCCTGGCGGCGGATGAAGTGCTGACGCTGGCCAACTGGTGCCTGATCAACCTCAAACGGGGCGTTGCCCCATGAGCCGGGTGCTGAGCCTGCTGCTGGTACCGCCGGTGCGTCAGGCGGTGCAGGCGCGCTACCGCGGCTATCGCCGCAACGGCGCGTCGGCGCTGACCGCCTTTTTCGCCACGCTGTTGGTGGCGCTGGGGTGGATGCTGCTGCGCTTCGAGTCACCGGCCTGGCAGCGCGTGCGCGTCGGCCGCGCTTACTGGTTCCCGCATCTGTCCGCCGAACGCCCGCGCCCGGCGGATGCGCTGCGCTATCTGCTGCAGGGCCTGTGGCTGCTGCTGTTTCGCAGCGGTCGCGCGCCGGTGCCGCGCGACTATTTCGCCGGGTGGCGGCGGCTGCAGCAGCGCTACGCCGATTGGCTGCAGAGCCTGCCGCAACGGCTGAAAAACGCCGGCGTGGAACAGCGTTCGGTAGAGCGCCTCGGCCGCATGAACCGCGGCATGCGACGCGCGCTGTTTATTCTGGTCGGCGTGCTGGCGGCGATCCTCGCCATACTGTGCATTTCGCAGCCGTTCGATCTGTCGGCGCAGTTCGTGTTCGTCGTGCTGCTGTGGGGGATCGCGATGGTGGTGCGCCGGGTGCCGGGGCGTTTGCCTGCGCTGATGCTGATCGTGCTGTCGCTGACCGTGTCCTGTCGTTACCTGTGGTGGCGTTATACCGCCACGCTGAACTGGGACGATCCGCTCAGCCTGGTGTGCGGCCTGTTGCTGCTGGTGGCGGAAACCTACGCCTGGGTGGTGCTGGTGCTGGGCTATTTCCAGACCATCTGGCCGCTTAACCGCCAGCCGGTGCCGTTGCCCGAAGACAGCGCCACCTGGCCGACCATCGATCTGATGGTGCCGACCTACAACGAAGACCTCGGGGTGGTGAAGCCCACCCTCTATGCGGCGTTGGGCATCGACTGGCCGAAAGAGAAAGTGAACATCTATATCCTCGACGACGGCAATCGCCCCGAATTCCGGGCGTTCGCCGCCGAAGTGGGGGTGAAATACATCGCCAGGCCGACCCACGAACACGCCAAGGCCGGCAACATCAACAATGCGCTGAAGCAGGCCACCGGCGAGTTCGTGGCGATTTTCGACTGCGACCACGTGCCGACGCGCTCCTTCCTGCAGCTGACCATGGGCTGGTTCTTCAAAGACAAAAAGCTGGCGATGCTGCAGACCCCGCACCACTTCTTCTCGCCGGATCCGTTCGAGCGCAACCTCGGCCGCTTCCGCCAGACGCCCAACGAAGGCACTTTGTTCTACGGGCTGGTGCAGGACGGCAACGACATGTGGGACGCCACCTTCTTCTGCGGCTCTTGCGCCATTCTGCGCCGCAGCGCGCTGGACGAGATCGGCGGCATCGCGGTGGAAACCGTCACCGAAGATGCCCATACCTCGCTGCGTTTGCACCGGCGCGGGCACACCTCGGCCTATATCCGCATTCCGCAGGCCGCCGGGCTGGCGACCGAAAGCCTGTCGGCGCACATCGGCCAGCGCATTCGCTGGGCGCGCGGCATGGTGCAGATCTTCCGGCTCGACAACCCGCTGCTGGGCAAGGGGCTGAAACTGGCGCAGCGCCTGTGCTACGCCAACGCCATGCTGCACTTCCTGTCGGGCATTCCGCGGCTGATCTTCCTCACCGCGCCGTTGGCGTTTTTACTGCTGCATGCCTACATCATCTTCGCGCCGGCGCTGGCGATCGCGCTTTATGTGCTGCCGCACATGATCCACGCCAGCCTGACCAACTCGCGCATCCAGGGGAAATACCGCCATTCGTTCTGGAGCGAGATCTATGAAACGGTGCTGGCCTGGTATATCGCGCGGCCGACGACGGTAGCGCTGTTCAATCCGCACAAGGGCAAATTCAACGTCACCGCCAAAGGCGGCCTGGTGGAAGAGGAGCACGTAGACTGGGTGATCACCCGGCCTTACATGTTCCTGGTAGTGCTTAACCTGGCTGGGCTGGCGTTCGGCGCCTGGCGGCTGGCCTATGGCCCGACGGACGAGGTGATGACGGTGATCATCAGCCTGGTGTGGGTGCTGTACAACATGACCATTCTCGGCGGCGCGGTGGCGGTGGCGGTGGAGGCCAAGCAGGTGCGCCAGGCGCACCGCGTGGAGATCGCCATGCCGGCGGCGATCGCGCGTGCCGATGGCCACCTCTACCCCTGCACGCTGCGCGATTACTCCGACGGCGGCGTGGGCATTGAGATGCGAGTGGAAAACGCGTTGAAAGACGGCGACAAGGCCTCGCTGTTGCTCAAGCGCGGCCAGCAGGAGTACAGCTTCCCCTGTGTGGTGACGCGCGCCTTCGGCAACAAGGTGGGGGTGCGTCTGGTCAGTCTCTCCACCCGTGAACACATCGATTTCATTCAGTGCACCTTCGCCCGCGCCGATACCTGGGCGCTGTGGCAGGACGGGTTCCCTGAAGACCGGCCGATCGAAAGCCTGCGCGACGTGCTGGCGTTGGGCTTCCGCGGCTATGTGCGCATGGCGGACTACGCGCCGCCGCTGGTGCGCGGCCTGCTGGTCGGGGTCACTTCGCTGACCGCCTGGGTAGTGTCGTTTATTCCGCGCGGCGTCGGCAGGGATCCGACCTTGGGTCAACAAGAAACCGTGGGTTAGCTGCGAGTTCAACCGCCCGCTCACTCGCCCGGTGAACAGGCTCCAACATTGATGATGATACGATGACGAGAAAAATAACCTGGTTAACTGCTCTGGCCTTAGGCATCAGCACCCTGTCGCAGGCCGAAACCGCCACCGCGCCGACCGTGGCGGCCCAGCCGCCGATCGCCGCGGCGGCCGATACGGCGACCGCGCCGCAGGATCCGAATGCGCCGGTGCGCGACGTGTCGCTGCCGTTCGCGCAGATAGCGCCGCCGCCGGGCACCTTTGTTCTGCGCGGCACCCGGCCGGACGGGCAGATCGAGTTCGGCGTGCGCAGCGATGAGGTGGTCTCGCAGGCGATGCTCGACCTGGAATTTACGCCGTCGCCGGCGCTGATCCCGGTCGAGTCGCACGTCAAGGTCTATCTGAACGACGAACTGATGGGCGTGACCACGATCTCCAAAGAGCAGCTGGGCAAGCCCAATCGCATCCAGATGGCGATCGATCCGCGCTATATCACCGATTTTAACCGCGTCCGGCTGGTGTTCGTCGGCCATTATCAGAACATCTGCGAAAACCCGGCCAGCACTTCGTTGTGGCTCGACGTCAGCCAATCCAGCGCGCTGAAGCTGCGTTTCCAGACGCTGCCGGTGAAAAACGAGCTGTCGCACTTCCCTGAGCCGTTCTTCGACAGCCGCGACAATCGGCCGCTGACGCTGCCGATGGTATTCGCCGGCCAGCCTGATCTCGCCCAGCAGCGCGCGGCGGGCATTCTGGCCTCCTGGTTCGGCAGCAAGGCGCAGTGGCGCGGGCAATCCTTCCCGACGCTGTACAATGCGCTGCCGGCGCAGCACGCGGTGGTGTTCGCCACCAACTCACAGCGCCCGGATTTCCTGCGCGATTATCCGGCGGTCAACGGCCCGACGGTGGAGATGATCAGCCACCCCGACAATCCGTACGTCAAACTGCTGTTGATTCAGGGGCGTGACGACAACGATTTGATCACCGCGGTGAAGGGTATCGCGCAGGGTAACATTCTGTTCCGCGGCCAGAACGTGACGGTAGACAAGGTGGAACAGCTCGCGCCGCGCCAGCCTTACGACGCGCCGAACTGGGTGCGCACCGATCGGCCGATGACCTTCGCCGAGCTGCAGCAATATGCCGAACAGCTGCAAACCAGCGGCATCGAACCCGGCCCGATTTCGCTGACCATGAACCTGCCGCCGGATCTGTTCCTGATCCGCAGCACCGGCATCGACATGCACCTGAAATACCGTTATACCGCGCCGCGCATTCAGGACGGTTCGCGGCTGAGCGTCAGCCTGAACAACCAGTTCGTGCAGGCTTACTCGCTGGTGCCGGAACACGAGCAGGGCGCGCAGCTGCTGCGACTGCCGCTGACGCAGGGGCTGCTCGACTCCGACAGGAACGTCAGCATCCCGGCGTTGCGGCTGGGCGCCACCAACCAGCTGCGCTTTGACTTTGACTACACCACGCTGCTGGCCAGCGGCGCGGAAGGGCGCTGCGAAACCTACTCCTTCACGCAAAACCACGCGGTGATCGACGGCGCGTCCACCATCGATTTCTCCGGCTATCGCCACTTTATGGCGATGCCGGATTTGCGCGCCTTCGCCAACGCCGGCTTCCCGTTCAGCCGCCTGGCGGATCTGTCGCAAACGCTGGTGTTGGTGAACCAGAAACCGCAGCCGGCGCAGGTCAGCGCGCTGCTGAACGCGCTCGGCGTGATCGGCGCGCAAACCGGCTACCCGGCGCTGGCCTTTACGCTGAGCGACGACTGGTCGCAGGCCAAGGATCGTGACGACGATATCCTGATGATCGGCACCATTCCGCCGGCGCTGCGCGACGACAAGAAAATCAGCCTGCTGGTGGACGCCACTCAAAGCTGGGTGAAGCAGCCGACGCGCCAACCGCCGTTGCCGAGCGCGGAATTGCTGGCGGAGGACGCCAAGCCGGACAGCAAAACCACCGTCAGCTCCGAGGGCGCAATGTCGGCGATCATCGGTGTGCAATCGCCGTTCAACGATCAGCGCAGCATCGTGGCGCTGCTGGCGGACAGCCCGCGCGGCTATGAGTTGCTGAACAATGCCCTGCTGGACAGCGGCAAGCGCGCCGCGGTGTTCGGCTCGGTGGCGGTGATCCGCGAATCGGGGGTCAACAGCCTGCGCGTCGGCGATGTTTACTATGTCGGCCACCTGCCTTGGTGGGAGCGGCTGTGGTATGCCCTCTCCACCCATCCGGTCCTGCTGGCGGTGCTCGCGGTGGTGCTGGTGGTGATCCTGGGGCTGATGCTGTGGCGCGGCCTGAAGGCCTTCAGCCGGCGGCGTCTGGCGCCTGAAGATCGGGATTGACGGCGGTGAACGCGATGCTGCAACGCCTGTCGCTCGGCATGCTGCTGCTGTGCGCTTTCAGCGCGGCGGCGGCCTGCGAGTGGCCGGGCTGGCAACAGTACAAGCAGTTCTACATCAGCCCGCAGGGACGGGTGATCGACCCGAGCAGCCCGAACAAAATCACCACCTCTGAGGGCCAGAGTTACGGCCTGTTCTTCGCCCTGGTGGCCAATGACCGGCCGACCTTCGACCAGCTGTTGACCTGGACGGAGAACAATCTGGCGGCGGGCGATCTCAGCGCCCGTTTGCCCGCCTGGCTGTGGGGCGAGAGCGACGATAAGCAGTGGAAGGTGCTGGACGCCAACTCGGCGTCGGACGCCGATCTGTGGATCGCCTACAACCTGCTCGAAGCCGGCCGCCTGTGGAAAAGCCGGCGTTATCAAACCCTGGGGACGCTGCTGCTGCAACGCATCGGCCGCGAGGAAGTGGCCGACATTCCCGGCCTGGGCCTGATGCTGCTACCGGGCAAAGTCGGGTTCGTGGCGGAAGATCGCTGGCGGCTGAATCCCAGCTACCTGCCGCCGCAGCTGTTGGCGCGTTTTGCGGCGCTGAACGGCCCATGGCGCGCGATGCGCGAGGTCAATCAACGGCTGTGGCTGGACACCGCGCCGCACGGTTTCTCACCGGATTGGGTGGTGTGGCGGGTCGGTGCCGGTTGGCAGCCGGACACCGTCAAGCCGAACGTCGGCAGCTACGACGCCATTCGGGTTTATCTGTGGGCCGGCATGCTGGCGGACGACGATGAACACAAGGCGGCACTGCTTGAACGCTTCCAGCCGATGGCGCAGTTCACTGCCAAACAGGGCGTTCCGCCGGAGAAAACCGATACCGCCAGCGGCAAAACCACCGGAGACGGCCCGGTCGGTTTCTCCGCTTCTGTGCTGCCGATGCTGGCGACGCAGGCTGAAGCGCTGGCGGTGCAGCGGCAGCGCATCAGCGAGCACCCGCCGGGTGACGACGCCTATTTCAGCGCTTCGCTGACGCTGTTCGGTCAGGGGTGGGATCAACAACGTTATCGCTTTAATCGTCAGGGTGAATTGCAACCCTCGTGGGACGGCCAATGCACAACTTCAAAATAAACTGGCTGAATTTGATTCCGCTGAGCCTGGCGATGCTGCCGCAGGCGCGCGCTGCGGAGGCCGTGGCCCCGGAACAGTGGCTGCTGGAACAGGTGCGCATTGGCGAGGCCGGCAACAAGGACGATCTGGTGCGCCAGTCGCTGTACCGGCTCGAGCTGATGGATCCGAACAACCCGGACGTGATCGCCGCGCGCATGCGTTTGGCGCTGCGGCAGGGCAACATGGCGCTGGCGCAGCAGCAGCTGGACAAGCTGAAAACCCTCGCGCCACAGTCCAGCGCCTATCGCCAGGCGCAAATGAACATGCTGCTGACCCAGCCGGAAACCCGGCAAAAGCTGCAGCAGGCGCGTCTGATGGCGACCGCCGGCCGGTTGCCGGAAGCCAAGGCGCAGTACGATGCGCTGTTTCACGGCGAGCCGCCGACGCTCGATCTGGCGGTGGAATACTGGCGGCTGGTGGCGCGTTTGCCGGGGCAGGAGGCGAAGGCGTTAAAGCAGCTGCAGGCGCTGGATCAGCAATATTCAGGCAATGTGGCGCTGCGTATGTCGCTGGCGCGTATGCTGTTCAGTCAGAACCAGGACGCGCAGGCCTATGAACTGCTGCAGAAGATCGCCGCCGATCCGGCCGGGCGCGGCGATGCCGCCGATCTGTGGCTGGACAAGGTCAAAGCGATGCCGGTCAGCGCGCAGAGCGTGGCGGCGCTCAACCGCTTCCTCGGCGTGTTCGACACTGGCGATCAGGCGACCAGCGCCCGCGAAGAGCTGGCCAGACAGCAGAAATTGTTGGCCGATCCGACCTATCAGGCGCGGGTGCGCGGCCTGGCGCAGGTGGATAAAGGCGGCAGCCGGGCAGCCATTCCTGAGTTGCAAAAGGCGCTGGCGGCGGCGCCGAACGACGCCGAGGTGCTGGGGGCGCTCGGCCAGGCCTACTCGCGCGCCGGCAACCGCCCGCAGGCGCTGAAGCTGTTTCGCCAGGCGCTGGCGGCCGACAAGAACGGCTACGACAGCGGCAAGTGGCAGAGCCTGATCAAAAGCACCAGCTACTGGCTGGCGATCGACGAGGGCGACAAGGCGCTGAAGGCCGGCAATCTCGCGCTGGCCCGGCAGAAATATCAGCAGGCGCGCCAGCTCGACGACGGCGACGGCGACGCGTTCATCGGCCTGGGCGATGTGGCGGTGGCGAGCAAGGATGACGCCGCGGCGGAAGGGTTTTATCAGCAGGCGTTGCGACGCGATCCCGGCAACGGCAGCGCGCTGCGCGGCCTGGTGAATATCTATCAGCGCCAGTCGCCGGAAAAAGCGCTGGCCTACCTCAACGGCCTGCCGCGCAGCCAACAGGCCAAGCTGCGCAGCACCCTCGACGGACTGCGGCTCGATATGTTGAAGCAGCGGGCGGAGACGCTGGCGGCACAGCAGCAGTGGCAGCAGGCGGCGGAAATCTATCGCCGCGCTCAGCCGATGGATCCCGACGACGTCTGGCTGACCTATCGCTATGCGCAGGCGCTGCGTCAGGCCGGGCAGCCGCAGCAGGCAGACGCTCTGTTCCGGCAGCTGGCGCAACGCCAACCTGCCAATCCGCAGCTGACCTACGCCTATGCGCTCTATCTTTCCGGCAGCGATCGCGACAGGCAGGCGCTGGCACAACTCAATACGCTGCCTGCGGCACAGTGGAACGACAACATGCGCGAGCTGGCGCAGCGGCTGAAAATGCAGGCGGTAATCGAGCATGCCGAACGGCTGCGGGCGGCCGGTGACGAACCGGCGGCGGAAGCCTATCTGCGCCGGCAGCCGGCGGACACGCGCATCGATTTGCTGCTGGCCGACTGGGCACTGGCGCGCGGGGAGTATGCGGCGGCGCTGGACGACTATCAGCGGGTGAAACGGCGTGAGCCGAACAACCCGGATGCGCAGCTGGGCGAGATCGAAGCCTATGTAGCGCAGGGGGATCTGGACGCGGCGCGTCAACGGCTTAAAACCGAACCGCAGCCACAAGACGCTTCGCTCAACAGCCAGCGGCGAGTCGCCAACGCCTGGGGGGCGGTCGGCGATCCGCAGCAGGCCGAAGCTATCTTCGACCGACTGAAAACGGCGGCGGCTTCGGAGCCCGTCGGACAGACCAAGGCGCTGGTTTACCGTGATGCCGCCCGGCTGGAGCGGACTCAGCAACAGCCTGAACGGGCGCAGCAGGATTACCGCCAGGCGATGGTGGCCAGCGGCATCACGCCGACGCTGCCGCAGGATAATGACAGCTACACCTATTTGACGCGCAATAATCCGAGCGACGACTGGCTGAAACGCGGCATCCGCTCCGACGCCGCGGATCTGTATCGACAGCAAGACGTGAACGTCACGCTCGATCACGATTACTGGCGCTCGAGCGGCACCGGCGGCATCTCCGACTTCAACGCGCACGATACCATGCTGCAGGTGGACATGCCGCTGTATGACGGGCGCGCCTTCTTGCGCACCGACACCGTGCAGCTGGATGCCGGCCGCTTCTCGACCGACGGCAGCGGCAAATACTACGAAACCTTCGGCACCTGCCACACACAAGGGTGCCGCGGCGATGAACACCAGAAAACCACCGGCACCAGCGTGGCGGCCGGCTGGAAAAACGATCGCTGGGCCGCCGACATCGGCACGACGCCGATGGGCTTTGAGGTGGTCGACTGGACCGGCGGCCTGGCCTACAGCGGTGACTGGAACCACATCGGCTGGACGCTGGCGGCCTCGCGACGGCCGATCTCCAGCTCGCTGCTGGCGTTCGGCGGCGCCAAAGACCCGAATACCGGCATCACCTGGGGCGGCGTGCGCGCTACCGGCGTCAGCCTGAGCGCCAGCTACGATCGCGGCGAGGCGAACGGCGTCTGGGCCGATCTCAGCGCGCACCAGATTACCGGCAAGAACGTGGCGGACAACCAGCGGCAGCGGTTGATGGCCGGTTACTACTACAAGCTGATCAACGAAGACAATCGCCGCCTGAGCGTCGGGCTCAATACCATGCTGTGGCACTACCAGAAGGATTTGAGCGGCTATTCGCTGGGGCAGGGCGGCTATTACAGCCCGCAGCAATATCTGTCGCTGTCGCTACCGGTCAACTACCGCCAGCGCACCGAGAACTGGTCGTGGGAGCTGGGCGGTTCGGTTTCGCTGTCCCATTCGAAGACCGACAGCCAGCGCCGCTATCCGCTGCAGGGGCTGATCCCGGATTCGTTGCCCGATAAGTTCGCCGTCGAGGACGGCAGCTCTTCGAGCGGCGTCGGTTATACCCTGCGGGCGATCGTCGAACGCCGTCTCAGTTCGCACTGGACGCTCGGCGCCGGCATCGATATCCAACAGGCGAAGGACTATACGCCGAGCCACGCGTTGATTTATCTGCGTTATTCCCTGGCCGGCTGGCAAGGGGATCTCGATTTGCCGCCGCAGCCGCTGACGCCATACGCCGACTTCAAGTAGCCGGGAGGGGAAGATTCGGAGTGTCGGACACCGGGGAGTTTTGTTACCCTGTGTCCGGGTCGCGTTTGTCCGCTTTAGGAAAAGACTGAAACCCGCGATTTTCTTGGTTTTGCCTGCGGCATAGCCAGATAAAAACAGCCGATGATCGAGTATACTCAGCCCGGTTCGAGGGGGCGGGTGAGAGTCAGCCCCCTTTTTGTTTCAGCCCGATTTTACGGAGAGCAGGTTTGCGGGTCAGGCGTTCGTTAACGATTAAGCAGATGGCGACGGTGTCCGGCGTGGCGCTGGTCACGATCTGCATTTTTATCGTGATCCAGTTATTCCACTTTGTGCAGCAGCGCAGGGATGACTACGCCCAGCAACTGGAGAATATCGCTCATTCCGTGCGCCAGCCGCTGGCGGAAGCGGTGCTGCGCATGGACGTGCCGGAAGCCAAAAAGGTGCTGAACACGCTGTTGCCGGTCGGCATTCTCAGCCGGGCGGATATCGTGTTGCCGAACGAGTTTCAGGCGCTGCACGCCAATTTCCCGCCGGAGCGGCCGGTGCCGACGCTGATCGCCCGGCTGTTTGAACTGCCTATCCAAATTTCCGTGCCGCTCTATTCGCTGGAGCGGGTGCCCGCCAACCAGCAGCCGCTGGCCTATCTGGTGCTGCAGGCCGATTCGTTCCGCATGTACCAGTTTATTCTCAGCATTTTGTCGACCATGCTGTCGACCTACCTGCTGCTGGCGCTGATCCTGTCGGTGGCCATCACCTGGTGCATGAACCGGCTGATGGTGCATCCGCTGCGCGCGATGGCCAAAGAGCTGGAGAACATCTCGCAGGACGAAGCGCCCTATCACCAGCTGATGCTGCCGGCGCTGCACCAGGACGACGAGCTCGGCCTGCTGGTGCGCAATTACAACCGCAATCAACAGACGCTGGCCAAGGCGCATGCCGATATGAGCCGCCTGAGCACCCGCCACCCGGTGACCGAACTGCCGAATCCTGCATTGCTGAACGCGTTGCTGGAACAGCATATCGCCTCCAGTCTGCGCCCTGAGCGTTTTAACCTGCTGGTGATCGGCATCGAGACGCTGCATGAAGCGTCTGGCGTGATGAGCCCGGCGATGCGTGAAGCGCTGCTGCTGGCGCTGGCGAAGAAGCTGCGCGGCTGCATCGACGAAAACGGCGTGCTGGCGCAGCTGAGCAATACCGAATTCGCCATTCTGGCCAAGGGCATTGAGCGGCCGTTCCACGCCATGCAGCTGGCGCGGCGCATCATGGCGGAGATCAATGCGCCGTTGACGCTGGAAGGTCTGGCGCTGCGGCCCAACGCCAGCATCGGCATCGCGCACTACCTCAATCAGGGGGAGAGCGCGGAACAGCTGCTGCGCAGCGCCACCTCGGCAATGATGTCCGCGCACCGCGAAGGAAAAAATCAGATCCTGTTCTTCGAACCCAGCCTGACGGAACGCACGCAGAAGCGGCTGACGCAGGAGAGCGAGATCCTGCACGGCATCGAGCAGCGGCATTTCACGCTGTTCCTGCAGCCGCAGATCGACATGCAGTCCAACGAGGTGATCGGCGCCGAAGCGCTGCTGCGTTGGCAACAGTATGACGGCAGCTATACCCTGCCGGCCGACGTTATCCCGCTCGCGGAAGAGCTGGGCGTGATCGTGCCTCTCGGCAACTGGGTGCTGGAAGAGTCTTGCCGTATCCTGGCGGACTGGCAGCAACGCGGCATTGCGCTGCCGCTGGCGGTTAACGTTTCCGGTATTCAGATGCAGGATGAAGCGTTCGTCCCGCATCTGAAAAACCTGCTGGCGCAGTATCGGATCGATCCGCGCAAGCTGCTGCTGGAGATCACCGAGACGGTACGCATCGACGATCTCGATCGCGCCCTGGCGCTGCTGCGCGAGTTGCACGACCTGGGGCTGTCGATCGCGCTGGACGACTTCGGCATGGGCTACTCCAGCCTGGAGTACCTCAACCGCTTGAAATCCCTGCCGATCGATTTGATTAAGATCGACCGCAGTTTCATTCAGGGGCTGCCGGGCGACGATGCGATGGTGCGCATCGTCAGTTCGATCTCCGAAGTGCTGGCGTTGCCGGTGATGGCCGAAGGCGTGGAAAACGCCGAACAGCGCGACTGGCTGCTGCAGCACGGCATTCGCAGTGGGCAAGGATTCCTGTTCGCTCGGCCGCTGCCGCGCGAAGCGTTCGAAGCCGAGTTTTGCCGCGCGGCGCCGTGAGCGTCGCGATACCTTTCCGGTACTTTTCCTCGTCCGAAAATCGCCATTCTTTATCTACCTCTTTTGCGTTAGTGCAAACAAAGGCTTACGCAATTTTCAGCTTTGCACCCCGACTGACGCGTTTCAGCTCTTAAATTCACATCAACCCCACACGGTGGGTGCAACAAATTATTTCCATGTTGTTAAGTGGGTGTTATTTTCCGCGCAAGCGATGAACAGGCTGGATTTTTAGACTGCTGCCTGGTGCGTGTCTTCCCCCCATAGGATGTTCATATGAAAACAACGATCTTTAAGAGCCTCTATTTTCAGGTGCTGACGGCGATCACGCTGGGTATCCTGCTTGGCCATTTCTACCCTGACCTTGGCGCCGAGATGAAACCTCTGGGCGATGGCTTCGTCAAACTGATCAAGATGATCATCGCGCCGGTGATCTTCTGCACCGTGGTGACCGGCATCGCCGGCATGGAAAGCATGAAGGCGGTGGGGCGCACCGGCGCCATCGCGCTGCTGTATTTTGAAATCGTCAGCACCATTGCGCTGATTATCGGCCTGGTGATCGTCAACCTGGTGCAACCGGGCGCCGGCATGAACGTCGATCCCGGCACGCTGGACGCCAAAGCGGTGGCGATCTACGCCGAGCAGGCGCAGCAGCAGGGCATCATTCCGTTCCTGCTGGATATCATCCCCGGCAGCGTGATCGGCGCGTTCGCCAGCGGCAACATTCTTCAGGTGCTGCTGTTCGCGGTACTGTTCGGCTTCGCCCTGCATCGTCTGGGCGACAAAGGGCAGCTGATCTACAACGTGATCGACAGCTTCTCGCGGGTGATTTTCGGCATCATCAACATGATCATGCGCCTGGCGCCGCTGGGGGCCTTCGGCGCCATGGCGTTTACCATCGGTAAATACGGCGTCGGCACGCTGGTGCAACTCGGCCAGCTGATAGTGTGCTTCTATATCACCTGCATCCTGTTCGTGGTGGTGGTGTTGGGCAGCATCGCCCGCGCCAACGGCTTCAGCATCTTCAAATTCGTCAACTACATCAAAGAAGAGCTGCTGATCGTGCTGGGAACCTCGTCGTCCGAATCCGCGCTGCCGCGCATGCTGGATAAAATGGAGAAGTTGGGCTGCAAGAAATCGGTGGTGGGTCTGGTGATCCCGACCGGATACTCCTTCAACCTGGATGGCACCTCTATCTACCTGACCATGGCTGCGGTGTTTATCGCTCAGGCGACCAACACCCACATGGATATCATGCATCAGATTACCCTGCTGGTGGTGTTGCTGCTCTCCTCCAAAGGGGCGGCGGGCGTGACCGGCAGCGGCTTTATCGTTTTGGCCGCCACCATCTCCGCCGTAGGCCACCTGCCGCTGGCCGGCCTGGCGCTGATCCTCGGCATCGACCGCTTTATGTCGGAAGCCCGCGCGCTGACCAACCTGGTGGGCAATGGCGTGGCGACCGTGGTCGTGGCCAAATGGTGTAATCAGCTGGATGAGAAACAGCTGAAAGACACCCTGAACAACAAAAATACCGGCGCGGACAAAACGCTGCCTTCCGCCTGATTTCGGCGGTAAATCACCGGCCGCAGCCGCGGCCGGTGAGCTTCTTCCCCTGCCTCGTAACGATTTTTTGCATTAAAAACCCCGCAATCTATTATTTTTCACTCTAATGAGTGACATCCGCAAAGGCGCGCGGTCTAACACGATGGTACACTTTCTGCTTTCCGCCCCACTGTGAAACTCAGGGCGTATTTTTATGATTCCATTGAATGGAATACACGCATTTGCATAAGAAATTGGATAGTCATTAAGTAGGGGTTCACATGCAGGGCACCAGAATTCATCTTATAGTTGGTGGGCTGCTACTGGCGGCAGCCAGTAGCAGCGTGCAGGCTGAAGCACTACAACCCGATCCTGCCTGGCAGCAGGGGGCGCTGGCCAACGGGTTTTCATGGCAGATTCTCGATACGCCGCAGCGGCCAAGCGACCGCGTGGAACTGCGGCTGATCGTCAATACCGGCTCTCTGGTGGAGTCTTCGCAGCAGACCGGTTTCGCCCATCTGCTGCCGCGGCTGGCGTTGGCGCGCAGCGAAAGCTTTACCGCGCCGCAGCTGCGCGCCCTGTGGCAACAGAGCGTGGATAACGAGCGGCCGCTGCCGCCGGCGATCATCTCGTATGATTTCACCATGTATAACCTCAGCCTGCCGAACAACCGGCCCGACCTGCTGAAAGAAGCGCTGGCCTGGCTGGCGGACACCACCGGCAAACTGGCGATCGACGAGCATACGGTGCACGCGGTGATGAATTCCAGCATCAATCCGGTCGGCACTTTCCCGCCCAATACCCAAGATGCCTGGTGGCGTTATCGCCTGAAAGGCTCGACGCTGCTGGCGCACGATCCGGCGCAGCCGGCGAAACGGCCGGTCAACCTTGAGCAGTTGAAGAAATTCTATCAGCAGTGGTACACACCGGACGCCATGACGCTGTTCGTGGTCGGCAAGGTTGACAGCCGCAGCCTGGGCGAGCAGATCAACAAGGCCTTCTCGCCGCTGCAGGGCAAACGTGAAACCCCGGCCCCGATGCCGACCCTGACGCCGCTGCCGCAGCAGCCGGTGAGCCTGATCAGCGAGCAGGTGAAACAGGATACGCTGTCGATCATGTGGGATTCGCCGTGGCACCCGATTCGCGATTCGCAGAGCCTGCTCCGTTACTGGCGTGGCGATCTCGCCCGCGAGGCGCTGTTCTGGCATCTTCAGCAGACGCTGGAAAAAAGCGACCAGAAGAGCCTGCATCTGGGCTTTGACTGCCGCGTGCAGTACCAGCGTGGGCAGTGCGCCATCCATCTGGATACGCCGAACAACAATCTGAACGGCAGCCTGGGCTTTATCGCCCGCGAGCTGGCCAACGTGCGTGATAACGGTCTGTCGAAAGAGGAATTCGATGCGCTGCTGGCGCAGAAAAACGATCAGCTGAGCAAGCTATTCGCCACCTACGCCCGCACCGATACCGACGTGCTGATGAGCCAGCGCCTGCGTTCGCAGCAGAGCGGGGTGGTGGATATCGCGCCAGAGCTGTATCAGAAATTGCGCCAGGAATTCCTGGCCAGCCTGACGCTGGAGACGCTGAATCAGGCGCTGAAGCTGCAGCTGTCTCAGGAGGCGACCCTGGTGCTGATGCAGCCGAAGGGCGAGCCGGAAATGAGCATGAAGCAGCTGCAGGAAACCTATGACGGCATCATGATGCCGGCGCCAGCGGTGGTGACGGAAGAAGCCAAACCGGCCGACACCGCGGTGGCTGCGCCGGCGACGGACGCCGGCGCGCAGTAATTCGCAGCAGGGGGCGCAGGCCCCCTAGTTGCGGTACAGCACCTTGATGATGTGGTAACCGAACTGGGTTTTGACCGGGCCGTAAGGTTTGAGCAGCGGTATGCTGAACACCGCTTTATCGAACGCCGGCACCATCGCGCCCTTGTTGAATTCGCCCAGCGAGCCGCCGTTGCGTTTTGACGGGCAGCTCGAATATTTGCGTGCCAGCGTGTCGAAGCTGACGCCGCGCTTCAGCTTGGCCAGCAGCTCGTTGGCCAGCTTTTCATTGTCTACCAGAATGTGCAGGGCGCACGCCGTTTTTGCCATGGTATTGCCTTTGTCGATGCGAAAATTGCGCTGATTATACCCGCTAAATCTCATCGGCGCTTTCTGCTACAATTCCCTTCCACGTTTTACAGTTGAGCAAGCCAGCACCATGCGATTAAACCCCAGCCAACAACAAGCCGTCGAATTCGTTACCGGGCCCTGCCTGGTGTTGGCCGGCGCCGGTTCCGGCAAGACGCGCGTTATCACCAACAAGATAGCCCACCTGATCCACCACTGCGGCTATCAGGCGCGGCACATCGCCGCCGTGACCTTTACCAACAAGGCCGCACGCGAGATGAAAGAGCGCGTGTCGCAAACCCTGGGGCGCAAAGAGGCGCGCGGGCTGATGATTTCGACCTTCCATACCCTGGGGCTGGAGATCATCAAGCGTGAATACGTGGCGTTGGGGATGAAGTCCAACTTCTCGCTGTTCGACGATCAGGATCAGCTGGCGCTATTGAAAGAGCTGACCGAAAAGTGGCTGGAAAGCGACAAAACGCTGGTGGCGCAGCTGATTTCGACCATCTCCAACTGGAAAAACGACCTGATCGATCCCCAGCGGGCGGCAGAGTTGGCGCGCTCGGAACGCGACAAGCTGTTCGCCCACTGCTACGGTCTTTACCACGCCCATATGCGGGCGTGCAATGTGCTGGACTTCGATGACCTGATCCTGCTGCCGACGCTGCTGTTGCAACGCAACGAAGAGGTGCGCGAACGCTGGCAGCAGCGCATCCGCTATCTGCTGGTGGATGAGTATCAGGATACCAACACCAGCCAATACGAGCTGGTGAAGCTGCTGGTGGGCAACCGCGCGCGCTTTACCGTGGTGGGCGACGACGACCAGTCGATCTACTCCTGGCGCGGCGCGCGGCCGCAGAACCTGGTGTTGCTGAAGGAAGATTTCCCGGCGCTGCAGGTGATCAAGCTGGAGCAAAACTACCGTTCCAGCGAGCGCATTTTGAAGGCGGCCAACATTCTGATCGCCAATAACCCACACGTGTTTGAAAAGCGGCTGTTTTCTGAGCTGGGGTATGGCGAAGAGCTGAAGGTAGTGACCGCCAACAATGAGGATCACGAAGCCGAGCGGGTGGTAGGGGAGCTTATCGCCCACCACTTCGTGAAAAAGACCAATTACGGCGACTATGCGATCCTGTACCGCGGCAATCACCAGTCGCGGGTGTTTGAAAAGATGCTGATGCAGAACCGTATCCCGTACAAGATTTCCGGCGGCACCTCGTTCTTCTCGCGCCCCGAGATCAAGGATCTGCTGGCTTACCTGCGCGTGCTGACCAACCCGGAAGACGACAGCGCCTTTCTGCGCATCGTCAATACCCCCAAGCGTGAGATCGGCCCGGCAACGCTGCAGAAGCTTGGCGAGTGGGCCAACCAGCGCAACAAAAGTTTGTTCCATGCCAGCTTCGATCTGGGGCTGAGCCAGCACTTGACCGGACGCGGGCTGGAATCGCTGCAGCGCTTCACCCATTGGCTGGGCGGCATCGCCCAGCAGGCGGAACGTGAGCCAGTGGCGGCGGTGCGCGATCTGATCCGCGGCGTGGATTATGAGAGCTGGCTGTTTGAAACCTCGACCAGCCCGAAGGCCGCCGAAATGCGGATGAAAAACGTCAACACGCTGTTCGGTTGGATGACGGAAATGCTGGAAGGCAACGATCTGGACGAGCCGATGACGCTGACCCAGGTCGTGACGCGCTTCACCCTGCGTGACATGATGGAACGCGGCGAAAGTGAAGAGGAGCTGGATCAGGTGCAGCTAATGACGCTGCACGCCTCAAAGGGGCTGGAGTTCCCTTACGTGTTCTTGGTGGGCATGGAAGAGGGGCTGCTGCCGCACCAGAGCAGCATCGACGAAGACAATGTCGATGAAGAGCGGCGTCTGGCCTATGTAGGGATCACCCGCGCGCAAAAAGAGCTGATTTTCACCCTGTGCCGCGAGCGCCGTCAGTACGGCGAGCTGGTGCGGCCGGAGCCGAGCCGGTTCCTGCTGGAGCTGCCGCAGGACGATTTGGCGTGGGAAACCGAACGCAAAGTGGTGAGCCCGCAGGAGCGGATGCAGAAGGGGCAGAGCCATCTGGCCAATATCCGCGCCCAGCTGGCCAAGGCCAAAGGCGGGAATTAAAAAGAAAGGGCGCGATTCGCGCCCTGGTCATGTCAACGTTGTTCTTCCAACCGCAGCGTCCAGTGGACGTAGCTCTGCCAGTGGCTTTCCTGCTCCAGCGCCTCGGCGCGCAGCGGATGCTGTTCCAGCCAGCCCGGCGGCAAGATCACCGTCAGTTCATCGTCCTGATTGGCGCGTAACCGCACCGCCGGCAGCGTGTCGTCGCGGCGGCGGCTGGCGAAGATGATCGCCAGGCGCAAAATGCGGCACAGGCGCTGCGCAGTGCGCGGCGGCAGGGCGTTTTGCTGGTTCAACAGCGACAGGTCGAGGGTGTTGCTCTGATTTTGCAGCAGGGTGGCCAGCAGTTTTTTCTGCGCCGGGGTAAAGCCGGGTAAGTCCAGGTGGCGGATCAGGTAGGCGGCGTGTTGCGGCGCCTGCTTGAAATCGACGCTGAGGCCGAGTTCGTGGATCAGGCTGGCGCTGTGCAACAGCTCGCGACATCGCGCATCCAGCTGCCACTCGTTGGCGACCTGCTGGGAGAAGTTGGCGGCGAGCTGGCTGACGCGTTCGGCCTGCTCGGTGTCGATCAGGTAGCGGCGCTGCAGGTTGCGGATGGTGCGGATGCGAATATCCTGCTCCACCGGCAGATGCAGCATGCCGTAAACCAGACCTTCACGCAGCGCCCCGCCGGCCAGCATCATGCTCTCGATGCCCAGCTCCTGGAAGATGGCCAACAGGATGGACAGGCCGCTCGGGAACACCAGCGCGCGCTCCAGCGTCAACCCTTCGATCTCCAGCTCTTCCAGCTTGCCGCACTGAATGGCGCGCTGTTTCAGCTGGCGCAGTTTGGGCAGGGTGATGCGCTCATCCATGCCCTGCGCCACCATGATCTCCTGCAGCGCTTGCACGGTGCCGGAAGCGCCGACGCAGATCTGCCAACCTTGCTGGCGCAATTGCGGTGCGATCGGCCGCACCATTTCGCGCGCGGCCTGTTCGGCGCGCTCGAAGTTTTCTTGCCCAAGGTTGCGATCGCTGAAGTAGCGTTCCAGCCAGGTGACGCAGCCCATCGACAGGCTATACAGCTGCGTTGCCTGTGCGCCGCTGCCGGTGACCAGTTCGGTGCTGCCGCCGCCGATGTCGACGACCAGCCGACGATCCGGCCCGCCGGTGGTGTGCGCGACGCCGTGATAGATCAGCCGTGCCTCTTCTTCGCCGCTGATCACCTGTACCGGGCAGCCGAGGATTTGCTCGGCGGCCTGCAGGAACTCATCGGCGTTGGACGCCAGACGCAGCGTGGCGGTGGCGACGACGCGGATCTGCTCGCGTGGTATGTCCTGCAGGCGTTCGGAGAACAGCCGCAGGCACTGCCAGCCGCGTTGCATGGCCTCATGCGACAGGTGATTGTTCTGATCCAGCCCGGCCGCCAGGCGCACTTTGCGCTTGATCCGCGCCAGAGTCTGAATGCTGCCGGCCACCTCGCGCACTACCAACATGTGGAAGCTGTTGGAGCCGAGATCGATGGCAGCATAAAGCGTGCTGGAACTGAGCATGGCGATCAGCTCGAACGTTTACGGTTGTTGCGCGGCGCGCCGCCGCGACGTGGCGCGGAGTTGCGACGTGGGCCGTTGCCGCCGCGCGGACGCGACAGGCGCTTCGGCGCCGGCAAATCGGTCAGCAGCGCATCGCTGTTGTACTTGCTCACCGGAATGCTGTGGTCGATATAGGTCTCGATCGCCGGCAGGTTGAGCGCATACTCTTCACACGCCAGGCTGATGGAGTGGCCGCTGGCGCCTGCGCGGCCGGTACGGCCGATGCGGTGCACGTAGTCTTCGCAGTCGTCAGGCAGATCGTAGTTGAAGACGTGCGTGACGGAAGGGATGTGCAGACCGCGCGCGGCGACGTCGGTGGCGACCAGAATATCGAGATTGCCTTTGGTGAAGTCGTCGAGGATGCGCAGGCGTTTTTTCTGCGCCACGTCACCGGTCAGCAGGCCCACGCGGTGACCGTCGGCGGCCAGATGGCCCCAGATGTCTTCGCAGCGGTGCTTGGTGTTGGCAAAGATGATGGCGCGATCCGGCCACTCTTCTTCGATCAGCGTCTGCAGCAGACGCATTTTTTCTTCGTTGGACGGGTAGAACAGCTCTTCTTTAATGCGGTGGCCGGTTTTCTGTTCCGGTTCCACTTCAACATATTCGGCGTTGTTCATCTGCTCGAAGGCCAGTTCGCGTACGCGATAGGACAGGGTAGCGGAGAACAGCATGTTCAGGCGTTGATCGGCCGCAGGCATGCGGCGGAACAGCCAACGGATGTCTTTGATAAAGCCAAGATCGTACATGCGATCGGCTTCATCCAGCACGACGACCTGCATCGCGCCGAGATCGACATAGTTCTGTTTGGTGTAATCGATTAAACGGCCGGTGGTGCCAATCAGAATGTCCACGCCGCTTTCCAGCACCTTCAGCTGTTTGTCGTAGCCGTCGCCGCCGTAGGCCAGGCCCAGTTTCAGGCCGGTGCTCTGGGAGAGCGCTTCCGCATCGGAGTGGATTTGCACCGCCAGTTCACGCGTAGGCGCCATGATCAAGGCGCGCGGCTGATTGGTCTGGCGATCCTGTTTCGCCGGGTGAGTCAGCAAATAGTGAAAAGTAGACGCCAAAAACGCCAGCGTCTTTCCGGTACCGGTTTGCGCCTGACCTGCAACGTCACGCCCGGAGAGCGTGAGCGGCAATGCTAACGCCTGGATGGGCGTGCAATTGTGAAACCCTTTTTTCTCAAGGGCTTCAAGGACTAACGGGTGCAGGGCGAAGTCGGAAAACTTCTGTTCGGTCAAGTGTGTTTTGCTCATAGTGTGGTAGAATATCAGCTAACTATTGCTTTACGAAAGCACATCCGTTGAAATAAACGCGGTGCAATAAAATCACCTTGAGTTGGTTAATGCTACACCAACAAGGTAGACATAATCCTGTGGAGTAGAACATGAGCGATAAAATTATTCACCTGACTGACAGCAGCTTCGAAGCTGACGTGCTGAAAGCGGAAGGGCCGATCCTGGTCGATTTCTGGGCTGAATGGTGTGGGCCGTGCAAGATGATTGCTCCGATTCTGGATGAGATTGCCGAAGAGTTCGAAGGCAAACTGACCATCACCAAGCTGAATATCGATCAGAACCCGGCTACCGCGCCTAAGTACGGTATCCGTGGCATCCCTACGCTGTTGCTGTTCAAGAACGGTGAAGTGGCCGCGACCAAGGTTGGCGCGTTGTCCAAAGGTCAGCTCAAAGATTTCCTGAACGCGAATCTGTAATCGGGCGGGAAGCCCAGTATCAGGCGCCTGGCGGTGATGTTCAATTCACCGCTAGACGCCTGCCAAGAAGCGTGTTAAGTTTAACCACACTGCATATAGAACTTGCCCGAAGTTTTAAATCTAAAGAGTTTGAATCTAAAGCTATACTCTGTGTCGAATCACTGGCGTTGAAAGTAAACTGAACTCAGCCCGTGTTTTGGCAATCAAACGGTTTTGCAAAAATCATTTTTAAGGTACCTTCGATCTTCAACCGTCAATGCGTGCGCCCGATGTAAGCCATTTCTTACCGCGACGGCTCTGCGCCCGGTGATCGAACGTCCAGTAAACAGGCACGCATTTCGCTGCCATACCATTCACGATACAAGTTCGAGACATACCCCGAGTTTAAGAACCCACCACTATGAATCTTACCGAATTAAAGAATACGCCGGTTTCTGAGCTGATTACTCTCGGCGAAAATATGGGGCTGGAAAACCTTGCCCGTATGCGCAAGCAGGACATTATCTTCTCCATTCTGAAGCAACATGCGAAAAGCGGAGAAGATATCTTCGGCGACGGCGTGCTCGAGATATTGCAGGATGGATTCGGTTTCCTCCGCTCTGGAGACAGTTCCTACCTCGCCGGTCCCGACGACATCTACGTATCCCCTAGCCAAATCCGCCGCTTCAACCTCCGCACTGGTGACACCATTTCCGGTAAGATTCGTCCGCCAAAAGAAGGCGAGCGCTATTTTGCACTGTTGAAAGTCAACGAAGTCAACTACGACAAGCCGGAAAACGCCCGCAGCAAGATCCTGTTCGAGAACTTGACGCCGCTGCACGCCAATTCTCGTCTGCGGATGGAGCGCGGCAACGGCTCGACCGAAGACCTGACGGCGCGCGTACTGGATCTGGCGGCGCCTATTGGCCGCGGCCAGCGTGGCCTGATCGTGGCACCGCCGAAAGCCGGTAAAACCATGCTGCTGCAGAATATTGCGCAGAGCATTGCCTACAACCACCCAGACTGCGTGCTGATGGTGCTGCTGATCGACGAACGTCCGGAAGAAGTGACCGAGATGCAGCGCCTGGTGAAAGGCGAAGTGATCGCCTCGACCTTCGACGAGCCGGCTTCGCGTCACGTGCAAGTGGCCGAAATGGTGATCGAGAAGGCCAAGCGCCTGGTTGAGCACAAGAAAGACGTGATCATTCTGCTCGACTCCATCACCCGTCTGGCGCGTGCCTACAACACCGTGGTACCGGCCTCTGGCAAGGTGCTGACCGGTGGTGTGGACGCCAACGCCCTGCATCGTCCGAAGCGTTTCTTCGGTGCGGCGCGTAACGTGGAAGAGGGCGGCAGCCTGACCATCATCGCGACCGCGCTGGTTGATACCGGTTCGAAGATGGACGAAGTGATCTACGAAGAATTTAAAGGTACCGGCAACATGGAATTGCATCTGGCGCGTAAAATCGCCGAGAAACGCGTATTCCCTGCGATCGATTACAACCGCTCCGGTACCCGTAAAGAAGAGCTGCTCACCACTTCCGAAGAGCTGCAGAAAATGTGGATCCTGCGCAAAATCATTCACCCGATGGGTGAGATTGACGCGATGGAGTTCCTCATTAATAAGTTGGCGATGACCAAAACCAACGATGAATTCTTCGATATGATGAAACGCTCATAATTCGTTAAAAAATTCGCTGAACGCCACGCCTAGTCGTGGCGTTTTTCGCTTTTGGCGGATACGATAAGTAGCAGTAATGGAAAAGTAAGTTGTTTCCTCGACTTATTGAGAATTCATCTTGTTTGTCGGTCGGCCCGGTGCCGGTCGGCTTTGCTGCTGTCGTTTTGTCAGCCGATGCGAAGAAAATAGGCATGAATCACCGTTGTCATAGGAAATGACCGAAAGGTGGCGGGGGTCGATGGCACAAGCTATTGCCCGTGGTAAGCTGCCTTATCTTCTACAGAGATCTGTTAACTGTGAACTTACTCACTATGAGTACTGAAATTCTATTTGTTTTCCTGTTTTCTTTGGCTTTTCTCTTTGTTGCCCGCAAGGCGGCAAAACGTATTGGTCTGGTAGATAAACCCAATTATCGCAAACGCCATCAGGGGTTGATTCCGCTGGTCGGCGGTATTTCCGTTTATGCCGGGTTGTGCTTCGCGTTTTGGATTTCCGAACAACCTATCGCGCACGCCAAGCTTTATCTCACCTGCGCCGGCATTCTGGTGTTTGTGGGCGCGCTCGACGATCGTTTCGACATCAGCGTTAAAATCCGCGCCCTGGTGCAGGCGCTGGTCGGCATCGCCATGATGGTGTTCGCCGGTCTGTATCTGCGCAGCTTCGGCCATGTGCTGGGTGACTGGGAGATGCTGCTGGGGCCGTTCGGTTATCTGGTGACGCTGTTCGCGGTATGGGCGGCGATCAACGCCTTCAACATGGTCGACGGCATCGATGGCCTGCTGGGTGGGCTGTCGTGCGTTTCCTTCGGGGCGCTGGGCCTGCTGCTGTACCTGAGCGGCCATCATGAGCTGGCGTTCTGGTGCTTTGCGATGATCGCCACCATCGTTCCCTATATTTTGCTCAACCTCGGCATCCTCGGCCGCCGTTATAAGGTGTTTATGGGGGACGCCGGCAGCACCCTGATCGGCTTTACTGCCATTTGGCTGCTGCTGCAAAGCTCGCAGGGTAAGGCTCACTCGATCAACCCGGTGACCGCGCTGTGGATCATCGCTATTCCGCTGATGGACATGATAGCAATCATGTACCGTCGTTTACGCAAGGGGATGAGCCCCTTCTCTCCCGATCGTCAACATATTCACCACCTGATCATGCGCGCCGGCTTTACGCCGCGGCAGGCTTTCGTGTTGATCACCCTGGCGGCCGCATTGCTGGCGGCGGTGGGCGTGATCGGCGAACGCCTGACTTTTATCCCTGAGTGGGTTATGTTGGCATTATTTTTGCTTGCTTTCTTCCTGTACGGTTACTGCATCAAGCGCGCCTGGCGGGTTGCGCGGTACATTAAGCGTATCAAGCGCCGGCTGCGGCGTTCGAGCGATAACAAGCAAGTATCTTAACCAGAGGCTTTTTGGCTGTGATGAATCCAGAAACAACGTCTGACAAGCATACCCCGGCGGTGGATAACGAACTCGATATCCGCGGCCTGTGCTGCACCCTGTGGCGCGGCAAACCGTGGATTATCGGCATTGCGGTGCTGTTCGCGGCGGTCGCGCTGATCGTTTCTTACCTGGTTAAGCAAGAGTGGAGCGCGACCGCAATCACCGACAAACCCACGGTGAATGCGCTGGGTGGTTACTATTCCCAGCAGCAGTTCCTGCGCAATCTGGACGTGCGCACGCTGCCGGCGATGGCCGGCGATCAGCCGAGCATCGCGGATGAAGCGTACAATGAGTTCATCATGCAGCTGGCGGCTTACGACACGCGTCGCGATTTCTGGCTGCAGAGCGATTACTACAAACAGCGTCAGGAAGGGGATGCCCGCGCCGATGCGGCATTGCTCGACGAGTTGATCAATAACATCCTGTTCACGCCGCGCGACGACAAAAAAGTCCCGAACGACGGCGTGAAGCTGACGGCGGAAACCGCCGCAGACGCCAACCGCCTGCTGCGCCAATATGTGGCCTTCGCCAGCCACCGCGCTGCCCTGCATCTGAACGAAGAGATTCAGGGGGCGTGGGCCGCTCGCACTACTTCGATGAAGGCACAGGTCAAGCGCCAGGAAGCGGTGGCGGAGTCGGTTTACAAGCGCGAGCTGAACACCACGCAGCAGGCGTTGAAAATCGCCGAAAGCCAGGGGATCAGCCGCACGCAAACCGACACCCCGGCAGAACAGTTGCCGGATTCGGATCTGTTCCTGCTGGGCCGGCCAATGCTGCAGGCGCGTCTGGAAGGCCTGCAGGCCTCCGGCCCGACCTACGATCTGGATTACGATCAGAATCGCGCAATGTTGGCGACGCTGAACGTTGGCCCGACGTTGGATGAGAAGTTCCAGACCTATCGTTATTTGCGCACGCCGGAAGAGCCGGTAAAACGCGACAGCCCGCGCCGGGTATTCTGGCTGATTCTGTGGGGCGCGATGGGCGCTTTGGTTGGCGCGGGTGTTGCCTTGGCGCGTCGGCCGCGTAGTTAAAAAATAATATAATAATCTGATGCAGGGCGCGTGAGCGCCCCATTCGCAGGCGGGGCCTGCGATTAACCGACCAAAAGAGATTCGCTGTGAAAGTGTTGACTGTTTTCGGCACCAGACCTGAAGCCATTAAAATGGCACCGCTGGTACATGCACTGGCCCAGGATGAGGCCTTTGAAGCAAGAGTCTGCGTAACGGCACAGCATCGTGAGATGTTGGATCAGGTATTGCGGTTGTTCGAGATCACGCCGGATTACGACCTGAACATCATGAAACCCGGCCAGGGGCTAACGGAAATCACCTGTCGCATCCTGGAAGGGCTGAAAGGGGTGCTGGAAGACTTCAAACCGGACGTGGTGCTGGTGCACGGCGATACCACCACCACGCTGGCGACCAGTCTGGCAGCGTTCTATCAACGCATCCCCGTCGGGCATGTCGAGGCCGGGCTGCGTACCGGCAATCTGTATTCTCCCTGGCCGGAAGAGGCCAACCGAAAACTGACCGGCCATCTGGCGATGTACCACTTCGCGCCGACCGAGAACTCGCGCCAAAACCTGCTGCGCGAGCTGCTGCCGGACAACCGTATTTTTGTGACCGGCAATACGGTGATAGACGCGCTGTTCTGGGTGCGCGATCGCGTGATGAGCGATGCTGCGCTGCGCGCCAGCCTGGCGCAGCGTTACCCGTTCCTCGATGCCGACAAAAAACTGATTCTGGTCACCGGCCATCGCCGGGAAAGTTTTGGCGGCGGTTTTGAGCGGATTTGCAGTGCGCTGGCGGAGATCGCCCGCAGCCACCCGGAAGTGCAGGTGGTGTACCCGGTGCATCTCAATCCGAATGTCAGCGAGCCGGTGAATCGCATTTTGAAAGGCATCGACAACGTCATGCTGATCGAGCCGCAGGATTATTTGCCGTTTGTCTATTTGATGACCCACGCTTACATGATCCTGACCGACTCCGGCGGCATTCAGGAAGAGGCGCCCTCGTTAGGCAAGCCGGTGCTGGTGATGCGCGACACCACCGAGCGCCCGGAGGCGGTAGATGCGGGCACGGTGCGCCTGGTCGGCACCGATGTGGCCAAAATTGTTGAAGCGGTGACCCGGCTGTTGACGGACGAAAGCGAATATCACGCGATGAGCCGGGCGCATAACCCATACGGCGACGGGCATGCCTGTCAGCGTATCCTCGAAGCTTTAAAGAATCATCAGGTGACACTATGAGTTTTGACACTATTTCGGTTATCGGCCTGGGTTATATCGGCTTGCCAACGGCGGCGGCGTTTGCTTCCCGCAAGAAAAAAGTGGTGGGCGTAGATGTTAACCAACATGCGGTAGATACCATTAACCGCGGCGCGATCCATATCGTCGAGCCGGATCTGGACAAAGTGGTCAAGGACGCCGTCGACGGCGGTTTCCTGCGGGCGGTGACCAAACCGCTGGCGGCCGATGCGTTCCTGATCGCGGTACCTACGCCGTTCAAGGGCGATCACGAGCCGGATCTGGCTTATGTCGAAGCAGCGGCGAAATCGCTGGCGCC
This sequence comes from Serratia sp. BNK-23, assembly GCF_047456145.1. Classification (NCBI taxonomy): domain Bacteria; kingdom Pseudomonadati; phylum Pseudomonadota; class Gammaproteobacteria; order Enterobacterales; family Yersiniaceae; genus Serratia; species Serratia sp. BNK-23. The sequence goes on along the minus strand of NZ_CP179900.1, from coordinate 4,823,248 downwards.
GGTGCTGAAAAAAGGCGATCTGGTGATCCTGGAGTCCACCTCGCCGGTGGGCGCCACTGAACAAATGGCGGACTGGTTGGCGCAGGCGCGCAGCGATCTCAGCTTCCCGCAGCAAGCGGGCGAAGCGGCGGACGTGAATATCGCCTACTGTCCGGAGCGCGTGTTGCCGGGGCAGGTGATGGTAGAGCTGATTCAAAACGACCGAGTGATCGGCGGCATGACGCCGAAGTGCTCGGAACGAGCCAGCGCGCTGTACAAGATTTTCCTCGAGGGGGAATGCGTAGTCACCAACTCACGCACTGCCGAGATGTGCAAGCTGACGGAAAACAGCTTCCGCGACGTGAATATCGCCTTTGCCAACGAACTGTCGTTGATTTGCGCCGAACAGGGGATCAACGTCTGGGAACTGATCCGCCTGGCGAACCGCCATCCGCGGGTGAATATTCTGCAGCCGGGGCCGGGCGTAGGCGGTCACTGCATCGCCGTCGATCCGTGGTTTATCGTGGCGCAAAACCCGCAGCAGGCGCGTTTGATTCACACCGCACGCCTGGTGAACGACGGCAAACCGCTGTGGGTGGTCGACCGGGTGAAAGCGGCGGTGGCCGATTGCCTGGCCGCCACCGACAAGCGCGCGTCCGAGGTGAAAATCGCCTGCTTCGGCCTGGCCTTCAAACCGAATATCGACGATTTGCGTGAAAGTCCGGCGGTGGAAGTGGCGCACCTGATCGCCGAATGGCACGTCGGCGAAACGCTGGCGGTGGAACCGAACGTCGAACAGTTGCCGAAGTCGCTGGCGGGCCATGTGACGTTGACGCCAATCGCTGAGGCGTTGCAGCAGGCCGATGTGATTGTGATGTTGGTCGATCACCAACAGTTCAAGGCCATCCGGCCGGAAGAGATCAAGCAAAGCTGGGTGGTGGATACCAAGGGAGTCTGGCGTTGAAGCGTATCTTAGTCACCGGCGGCGCCGGTTTCATTGGCTCCGCAGTGGTGCGGCACATCATCGAAGCCACCGGCGACAGCGTGGTGGTAGTGGATAAGCTGACCTATGCCGGTAACCTCGAGTCGCTGGCGGTGGTGGCCGACAGCGAGCGCTATGCTTTCGAGCAGGTCGACATCTGCGATCGTGCCGAGCTGGACCGGGTATTTGCCCGCTATCAGCCGGACGTGGTGATGCACCTGGCGGCGGAAAGCCACGTCGATCGTTCTATCGACGGCCCGGCGGCGTTTATCGAGACCAACGTGGTTGGCACTTACACGATGCTGGAAGCGGCGCGCCATTACTGGCAGCCGTTGGCGGCGGAGAAGAAGCAGTCTTTCCGCTTCCATCATATCTCCACCGACGAAGTGTACGGCGACCTGCACGGCACCGACGATCTGTTCACCGAAACCACGCCGTATGCGCCGAGCAGTCCGTATTCCGCCTCCAAGGCATCGAGCGATCATCTGGTGCGTGCCTGGTTGCGCACCTACGGTTTGCCGACCCTCGTGACCAACTGTTCGAACAACTACGGCCCTTATCACTTCCCAGAGAAGTTGATTCCGTTGGTGATCCTGAATGCGGTAGCCGGCAAACCGCTGCCGGTATACGGCAACGGCGCGCAGGTGCGTGACTGGTTGTATGTTGAAGATCACGCGCGCGCGCTCTATCAGGTCGTGACCGAAGGCGTGGTAGGCGAAACTTACAATATTGGTGGCCATAACGAGCGCAAGAATATCGAAGTGGTGCAGACCATTTGCGATCTGCTGGAAGAATTGGCGCCAAATAAACCGCAGGGCGTGACGAACTACCGCGATCTGATCACTTACGTGAAGGATCGCCCAGGCCACGATATGCGTTACGCCATCGACGCCGGCAAAATCGATCGCGAGTTGGGCTGGCGGCCGCAGGAAACGTTTGAAAGCGGCATTCGCAAGACGGTCGCCTGGTATTTGGCTAACGAAACCTGGTGGCGCCGGGTGCAAGACGGTTCTTATGCCGGTGAGCGTTTGGGGTTGTCAGATTAATTTAACGCCGCGTCGCTTTGCGGCGGTGCGGCGGGTTTTGGAGTAAGTATGAAAGGTATTGTGCTGGCTGGCGGTTCCGGTACGCGTCTGCATCCGATCACGCGCGGCGTGTCCAAGCAACTGCTGCCGATTTATGACAAGCCGATGATCTATTACCCGCTGTCGGTACTGATGTTGGCAGGGATCAAAGACATTCTGATTATCTCCACGCCGGAAGATCTGCCTTCTTTCAAGCGTTTGTTGGGCAGCGGCGAAGCGTTTGGCATCAATCTCAGCTATGCCGAGCAGCCTAGCCCCGATGGCCTGGCTCAGGCATTTCTGATTGGCGAAGAATTCTTGGCCGGCGAGCCGAGCTGCCTGGTGTTGGGCGATAATATTTACTTTGGTCAGGGGTTCAGTCCCAAGCTGAGAAGCGTTGCGGCGCGCACCGCCGGTGCCACTGTATTTGGCTATCAGGTGATGGATCCCGAGCGTTTCGGCGTGGTGGAGTTTGACGACCACTTCCGCGCGCTGTCGATCGAAGAAAAGCCGGTTAAACCGAAGTCCAATTGGGCGGTGACCGGATTATATTTTTATGATGCTCAGGTGGTGGAGTTCGCCAAGCAGATCAAGCCGTCAGCTCGGGGAGAATTGGAGATCACCAGCATCAACCAGATGTATCTGGAGCGTGGCGAGCTGACCGTCGAGCTGCTGGGGCGCGGTTTTGCCTGGCTGGACACCGGGACTCACGACAGCCTGCTGGAAGCCAGTAGCTTCGTGCAGACGGTAGAGAAACGTCAGGGCTTTAAAATCGCCTGTCTTGAAGAGATCGCCTGGCGCAATGGCTGGCTGGATGATGAGGGCGTGAAACGCGCGGCTCAGACGCTGGCCAAAACAGGTTACGGCAAATACTTACTGGATTTATTGCATGCACGTCCACGCCAGTATTGAACCGCTGAATTGGGAGAGCGACTTCTTCCAATTGAAGAGCGCCAAGTTGCATTTCGACGACTCTGCGGCCCCCGTGAGCAACGCTGATTTGGATGCTTATGCGTTGGTGCAGGCTAAAATCCCCGCTTACCGATTGGAGTGGGCCGATGCACTGTCGGCGCTGGGCTTCCGGCTGGTCGAAGGCGAAGTGGATCTGGCCGTGAACATTGCAACTGGACGCGAGACGGTCGATACCGCTGCGGCCGGGGTGCGCATGGCCGTGCCCGAGGACATCCCGTCGTTGCGGGCTGCCGCCGGTGAGGTGTTCGCCGCCAGCCGATTTCGCGCACCGTGGTACGAGCGCACCGATAGCGGGCGATTCTATGCGGCCTGGATCGAAAAAGCGGTGCTGGGCACCTTCGATCATCAATGCTTGCTGGTATTGGGTAACCAGGGGCAACCTGAAGGCTTTGTCAGCCTGCGCGACATTGGCGGCCAGGAAATGCGTATCGGCTTGCTGGCGGCCTACCCCGGCGCATCAGGCCGGGGCATTGGTTCCAGACTGATGGCGGCGGCGCTGGCCGAATGTCGGCGGCAGGGGATGCAACGCCTGCGGGTTGCGACCCAGGTAGGCAATATCGCCGCATTACGACTCTATCAACGACAGGGTGCCGTGATTGAAAGCACCGCGTACTGGTTATACAGAGGTAGACATGATTCCATTTAACGCTCCACCGGTTGTTGGCACTGAACTGGAATATATGCAGGCTGCGATGAGCAGCGGCAAGTTGTGCGGCGACGGCGGTTTTACCCGTCGCTGCCAGCAGTGGATGGAACAGCGTTTCGGCAGCGCGAAAGTGCTGTTGACGCCTTCCTGCACCGCGTCGTTGGAAATGGCCGCCATCCTGCTGGATATCCAGCCGGGTGACGAAGTGATCATGCCGAGCTTTACCTTCGTTTCCACCGCCAACGCCTTTGTGCTGCGCGGTGCCAAAGTGGTGTTCGTCGACCTGCGTCCGGACACCATGAACATCGACGAAACCAAAATCGAAGCGGCGATCACCGATAAAACCCGCGCGATTGTACCGGTGCACTATGCCGGCGTTGCCTGTGAGATGGATACCATCATGGCGCTGGCGAAGAAATATAACCTCTTCGTGGTGGAAGACGCCGCGCAGGGCGTGATGTCGACCTACAAAGGCAAGGCATTGGGCACCATCGGCCATATCGGCTGCTTCAGCTTCCATGAAACCAAAAACTACACCGCCGGCGGCGAAGGCGGCGCGACGCTGGTGAACGATCCTGCCCTGATCGATCGGGCTGAAGTCATCCGCGAGAAGGGCACCAACCGCAGTCAGTTCTTCCGTGGCCAGGTCGACAAATATACCTGGCGCGACATCGGTTCCAGCTATCTGATGTCTGACCTGCAGGCCGCCTACCTGTGGGGCCAGCTGGAAGTGGCGGAACGCATCAACCAGCGCCGTTTGGCTCTGTGGCAGAAGTACTACGACAGCTTCCTGCCGTTGGCGCAGGCCGGCCGTATCGAGTTGCCGACTGTGCCGGCGGACTGCGAGCACAATGCGCACATGTTCTATATCAAGCTGCGTGATATCGACGATCGCACCGCCTTTATCGACTACCTGAAGGAAGCTGAGATCATGACGGTGTTTCACTATATCCCGCTGCATGCGTGCCCGGCCGGCGAACAGTTTGGCCGCTTTGCCGGTGAAGATCGCTATACCAGCCAGGAAAGCGCGCGCCTGGTGCGTTTGCCGCTGTTCTACAATATGTCCGATGCTAATCAACGTACGGTAATCAATACCATCCTGAGCTTCTTCGCCTGATATGTCGTTGGCAAAAGCGTCGATATGGACCGCCGGCTCCACGCTGATCAAGATTGGCGTGGGGCTGTTGGTGGTGAAACTGCTGGCGGTGGCGTTTGGCCCCAGCGGCGTGGGGCAGGCGGGTAACTTTCGCCAGTTGATCACCGTGCTGGGCGTGCTGTCCGGCGCGGGCATTTTTAACGGCATCACCAAATACGTGGCGGAGTACCATCAGGACTCGCAGCGTCTGCGCCTGGCGGTCGGTACCGCATCGAGCATCGTGCTGGGTTTTTCGACCTTGCTGGCGCTGGTGTTTTTGTTCGCCGCCGAGCCGATCAGCATCGGGCTGTTCGGGCATGCCGATTACGTCGGCGTGGTGCGCGCCGTCGCCTTCATTCAGATGGGCATCGCCTACGCCAACCTGTTCATGGCGGTGCTGAAAGGCTATCGCGACGCGATGGGCAACGCGCTGGCGGTGATCGGCGGCAGCCTGATCGGCGTGATGGCTTATTATCTGTGCTTCAAGCTGGGGGGCTATGAAGGCGCGCTGGCAGGGCTGGCGTTGGTGCCGGCGTTGGTGGTGCTGCCGGCCGGGCTGATGCTGTGGCGGCGCAAAACGTTGCCGCTGCGCTACCTGGCGCCGCGCTGGGACAAAGGGGTGGCCGGCAACCTCGGCAAATTCACCCTCATGGCGTTGATCACCTCGGTGACGCTGCCGGTGGCCTACGTGATGATGCGTAACCTGTTGGCCGCGCATTACGGTTGGGATGAGGTGGGGATCTGGCAAGGCGTCAGCAGCATTTCCGATGCCTATCTGCAGTTTATCACCGCCTCGTTTACCGTCTATCTGCTGCCGACGCTGTCGCGGTTGACGGACAAGGGCGCCATCTCGCGGGAGATCGTGCGCTCGCTGAAATTCGTGCTGCCGGCGGTAGCGGCGGCGAGCTTTACGGTGTGGTTGCTGCGTGATTTCGCCATCTGGCTGTTGTTCTCGGACAAGTTCGTCGCCATGCGCGATCTGTTTGCCTGGCAACTGGTGGGCGACGTGCTGAAAGTCGGGGCCTATGTGTTCGGCTATTTGGTGATCGCCAAAGCGTCGCTGCGCTTTTATATCCTGACGGAAGTCAGCCAGTTTCTGCTGCTGACGCTGTTCTCGCACTGGCTGATCCCACTGCGCGGCGCGCTGGGGGCGGCTCAGGCCTATATGGCAACCTACATCGTGTATTTCGCGCTCTGTAGCTGCGTGTTTCTTATTTATCGTAGACGAGTATGACCATACTGATTCACGTTCTGGGATCCGATATCCCACATCATAACCAGACGGTGCTGCGCTTCTTCAACGACGTGTTGGCGCCGCGTCTGCCGGCTGAGCAGACGCGGCATTTTATGGTGGCGGCCAAGGATGTGGCGGCACTGGGAGATTTCCCCGCCCTGAACATTGAGCCCTACGCGGACAAGAAAAGCCTGGCGGCGGCGGTCATCGCGCGCGCCCAAGCCGATCGCGATACGCGTTTCTTCCTGCACGGCCAGTTCAACCCGGGGCTGTGGCTGGCGCTGCTGAGCGGCAAGATCAAGGCGCGTCAGGTCAGTTGGCATATTTGGGGCGCCGATCTGTATGAGGACGCCACCAGCTGGAAATTCCGGTTGTTCTATCTGCTGCGCCGCATTGCGCAGGGGCGGGTAGGGAATGTGTTTGCCACTCGCGGCGACGTGATTCACTACCAGCAGCGCCATGCGCGGGTGCCGGCCTCGCTGCTGTATTTCCCTACCCGCATGGATCCGGCGCTGACCGACGTTCACGTCGAGAAAAACCTGGCCGGGCCGATGACGATTCTGGTGGGCAACTCCGGCGATCGCAGCAATCGGCATATCGAAGCGCTGCAGGCGATTCATCAGCAGTTCGGCGCCGACGTGCGCGTGATCCTGCCGATGGGTTATCCGGCCAACAACGATGCTTACATCGAGCAGGTGCGCGCCGCCGGGTTGCCGCTGTTCGGCGAGAAAAACCTGCAGCTGCTCACGCAGCAGGTGGCATTCGAGGACTACCTCAATATTCTGCGCGCCTGCGATCTGGGCTATTTCATTTTCAATCGCCAGCAGGGGATTGGCACCCTGTGCCTGCTGATTCAGTTCGGCGTGCCTTTTGTGCTCAGCCGGCAAAACCCGTTCTGGCAGGATTTGGCGGAACAGCACCTGCCGGTGCTGTTCTACGGCGATTCGCTGGACGAGGCGGTGGTGCGCGAAGCGCAGCGTCAGCTGGCGGCGGTGGATAAACAGGCGATCGCCTTCTTCAATCCGAACTATGTTGACGGCTGGCAGCAGGCCCTGGCGCTGGCGGCGGGAGAGCACTCATGACGTTGGCGCAATTCGGCGGCCTGTTTGTCGTCTATCTGGTCAGCCTGACGTTTATCCTGACGCTGACCTACCAGGAGTTTCGGCGCGTGCGCTTTAACTTCAACGTCTTCTTCTCGTTGCTGTATTTGCTGACGTTCTATTTCGGCTTCCCGTTAACCTGCCTGCTGGTGTTTCAGTTTGACGTCGAGGTGGTGCCGGTGGAGTTTCTGCTGTATGCCCTGCTGTCGGCGACGGCGTTTTACGCCATCTATTACGTCACTTACAAGACCCGGCTGCGCAAGCGCCGCACTCAGCCGCGCGCGGCGCTGTTTACCATGAACCGGGTAGAGACTCATATGACCTGGGTGCTGCTGGCGCTGGTGGCGATCGGTACCGTTGGGATCTTCTTCATGCAGAACGGCTTCCTGCTGTTCAAGCTCAATTCCTACAGTCAGATCTTCTCCAGCGACGTGTCCGGCGTGGCGCTCAAGCGGTTCTTCTACTTCTTCATTCCGGCGATGCTGGTGGTCTATTTCCTGCGGCAGGATCTGCGCGCCTGGTTTTTGTTCCTGGTGGCGACGGTGGCGTTCGGTATTCTGACCTACGTGATCGTCGGCGGCACCCGTGCCAACATCATTATCGCTTTCGCGCTGTTCTTGTTTATCGGCATCGTGCGCGGCTGGATCACGCTGTGGATGCTGGCGGCGGCGGGCATATTCGGCGTGGTCGGCATGTTCTGGCTGGCGTTGAAGCGCTATAGCCTGGACGTCAGCGGCGCGGAAGCGTTTTATACCTTCCTCTATCTGACCCGAGACACCTTCTCGCCGTGGGAAAACCTGGCGCTGCTGCTGCAAAATTACGACAAGATCGATTTCCAGGGCCTGGCGCCGATCTTGCGTGATTTCTACGTCTTTATCCCAACCTGGCTATGGCCGGGCCGGCCGGACGTGGTGCTGAACTCGGCCAACTATTTCACCTGGGAAGTGCTGAACAACCACTCCGGGCTGGCGATATCCCCGACGCTGATCGGTTCGCTGGTGGTGATGGGCGGCGCGCTGTTCATCCCGCTCGGCGCGATTCTGGTGGGCATGATCATCAAGTGGTTCGACTGGCTGTATGAGCTGGGCAAAACAGAGCCGAACCGCTATAAGGCGGCTATCCTGCAAGGATTCTGCTTCGGCGCGGTGTTCAACATGATCGTGTTGGCGCGTGAAGGGGTGGACTCATTCGTGTCGCGCGTGGTGTTCTTCTGCATTATTTTCGGCGCCTGTCTGGTGCTGGCGAAGTTGCTGTATTGGCTGTTCGATACCGCCGGGCTGATCAAGGCCAGAGTGACGCGCGCCCGCGCGCTGGCCTCTTCCCCACGGGCGGACGGTCTTTTGTAAGGGTAATGACGACGATGGAAACAAAGATTTCGGTGCCGCAGTATGAGCTGCGCGGTTTCAGCCTGTGGGGCTTTCGCGATATGGCGCACTGTATGGATTTTCTGTTCGACGGCGGCCGGGTCAAACAGGGCACGCTGGTGGCGATGAATGCGGAAAAGATCCTGAAGGCGGAAGAGGACCCGGCGCTGCATGCGTTGCTGGATGAAGCGGAGTACAAGTACGCCGACGGCATCAGCATGGTGCGCTCGATTCGCCGCAAATACCCGGCGGCGGATGTGTCGCGCGTCGCGGGCGCCGATCTGTGGGAAGCGTTGATGCAGCGCGCCGGCCGCGAAGGCACGCCGGTCTTCTTGGTCGGCGGCAAGCCGGAAGTCTTGGCGGAAACCGAGCAGAAGCTGCGCAGCCAGTGGAATGTCAACCTGGTGGGCAGCCAGGACGGCTATTTCAAACCGGATCAGCGAGAGGCGTTGTTCGAGCGTATTCGCGCCAGCGGCGCCGCTATCGTGACGGTGGCGATGGGATCGCCGAAGCAGGAGATCCTGATGCGCGACTGCCGCAAGGTGCATCCGCAGGCGCTGTATATGGGCGTGGGCGGCACCTACGACGTTTTTACCGGCCATGTGAAGCGTGCGCCCAAGGTGTGGCAGAACCTTGGTCTGGAATGGCTCTACCGCCTGCTCAGCCAACCCAGCCGCATCGGCCGGCAGTTGAAGCTGTTGAAGTTTGTCGGCTACTACTACAGCGGCAAGATGTAACCTCTCATCCGGGGTGGAAAGTGCTGTTCCGCTCCGGACTGCTGTACCAATAATCTGCTTTTGCCTATTTCTCCCGCATATCTATAACCCCCAGCCCTAAACGTCGCCGCATTTATTCCATAAAGTTTTAAATTGCGGTTTGCTTATAGCGGCGAAATGCGAAACGATACCGCCCGGAAATTATCCCTGGCCGCTGAAGCCTGATGCGACAGCGCTGAACGATGTTCTTCTCACGGTAACTTCGCTCCGACTACCCGTTGATGCCAACCCGAACGGCAGGGGATGATTTATTCTTTTAATAATGACAATAACGACCGGCAGCGGCCGGCAGGCAAACACAACCCGAGAAAAATTATTGAGGATTTATGGCACACAAAGAGAAACCGCAAGGGCTACACCGAGGCCTTGAGGCCCGGCACATCGAGCTTATCGCTCTCGGGGGCACCATTGGTGTCGGCCTGTTTATGGGATCGGCCAGTACGCTGAAATGGGCCGGGCCGTCGGTACTGCTGGCTTACATCATCGCCGGGCTGTTCGTGTTCTTCATTATGCGTTCGATGGGGGAGATGCTGTTCCTCGAGCCGGTCGCCGGGTCGTTCGCCGTTTACGCGCATAAATACATGAATCCCTATTTCGGCTACCTGACCGCCTGGGGTTACTGGTTTATGTGGATCGCCGTCGGCATTTCTGAGATCACCGCCATCGGGGTGTATGTGCAGTTCTGGTTCCCGGAAATACCGCAGTGGGTGCCGGCGCTGATCGCCGTGGCGATGGTGGCGCTGGCCAACCTGGCGGCGGTGCGCCTGTATGGGGAGCTGGAGTTCTGGTTCGCCATGATCAAGGTCACCACTATCATCGTGATGATTCTGGTGGGGCTGGGGGTGATCTTCTTCGGCTTCGGCAACGGCGGTGAACCTATCGGTTTCGCCAATTTGACGGCGCACGGCGGTTTCTTTGCCGGCGGCTGGAAAGGCTTCCTGTTTGCGCTGTGCATCGTGGTGGCGTCCTATCAGGGGGTTGAGCTGGTGGGCATCACCGCCGGGGAAGCCAAGAACCCGCAGGTGACGCTGAAACGCGCGATCAACAATATCCTGTGGCGCATCCTGATCTTCTATGTCGGCGCGATCTTCGTCATCGTGACCATCTTCCCGTGGAACGGCATCGGCACCACCGGCAGCCCGTTCGTGCTGACCTTCGCCAAGATCGGCATCGTCGCCGCCGCCGGCATCATCAACTTCGTGGTACTGACCGCCGCGCTTTCCGGCTGCAACAGCGGCATGTACAGCGGCGGCCGCATGCTGTACGCCCTGGCCAAGAATCGCCAACTGCCGGCGGCGCTGACCAAGCTTTCCGCCAGCGGCGTGCCGGTCAACTGCATCGCCGTCACCATCGGCTGCCTGCTGGTGGGATCTGCGCTGAACTACATTATCCCGAATCCGGAGCAGGTGTTCGTCTATGTCTACAGCGCCAGCGTGCTGCCGGGCATGGTGCCGTGGTTCGTGGTGCTGATAAGCCAGCTCTATTTCCGCCGCGCCCATAAGGAAGCGATCAAAAACCACAGCTTTAAGTCGATCATGTTCCCGTATGTGAACTATCTGACCATCGCTTTTCTGGTTTGCGTGCTGGTCGGCATGGGAATCAACCCGGATACGCGGATTTCCCTGCTGGTCGGGGCGATTTTCTTAGCGGGCGTCAGCCTGTGCTACTTCGCTTTCGGCATGCATAAGAAACATCATCCGGCTGAAAATCGGGTAGAAACACGGCAATAAACGGTGAAAAGGGGCTACGGAGTGCGCTTTCCCGCGCAGGAGTGAGCAAAGCGTAATCAAACGCAACATTTCTGCGAAAAAGCACTAGACAGGATTGGCGTAAATCCGTAGTATCCCCTCCCGCAACGGCGCTACGCGCCCGTAGCTCAGCTGGATAGAGCGCTGCCCTCCGGAGGCAGAGGTCTCAGGTTCGAATCCTGTCGGGCGCGCCATTAAGTTTGTGCGCAGGAGCTGCGGTGGTAATATTACCGCGTGAGTAAGAAGAAGTAGTAATGGTGGCTATAGCTCAGTTGGTAGAGCCCTGGATTGTGATTCCAGTTGTCGTGGGTTCGAGTCCCATTAGCCACCCCACTTCCTGATGAAGTGAAGATTTAGCAGTATTTTGTGACAGTGCGAAGGTGGCGGAATTGGTAGACGCGCTAGCTTCAGGTGTTAGTGTTCTTACGGACGTGAGGGTTCAAGTCCCTCTCTTCGCACCACGCAAAATATCTGATAAATATAAGATTTATATGGACAACGGTCTGATAAATCGGGTAGTATGAGCAACACAAATCGGCGAGTAGCGCAGCTTGGTAGCGCAACTGGTTTGGGACCAGTGGGTCGGAGGTTCGAATCCTCTCTCGCCGACCACATTCGAAAAACCTGCTTTTTAAAGCAGGTTTTTTTTCGTCTGCAGTTTATGAGGATGAGTACCTCCGCAGGAGGAGCCTCGCGAAGCGAGACGAGAAGGCAGGCCCGCGCAGCAATGTGCGGGCTTTTGGCATCCATGAGGGCTGGCATCTTGTGCCTGCCTGTGAGCATGTTGGTTTTCAGCGACATGACCATCCAGCGCTGTCGTCAGGTTGAGACAAATAATTTATTGATTTTAAAAGATAAAACCGGATTTGGCTTAAGCCGTCGTTTTGAAGCGACATTCTTATAACGGCCGCTGGCATGGAATGCCAGGGAGAGGTATCAGGCAGGAAGGGTGGGGGAAGTATAAATTATTTATATTTCAATGCATTGAATTAAATTTCCCATTGGAAATGGGCTCAATCTAAAAGTTGGCACGTCAAATGCAATACCTATAGCGTAGATGCTCATTCCACCTCTTATGTTCGCCTTAGGCTTCATAAACCCTGGGAATGACGCAGAGCCGATTTAGGGTGCCTATCGCCCACGAGAACGATGACTAACCCGTCATCACGCTCAGGGCAAAACGTTGAGTGAGGCACCGCCCCTGTTGTCCTAGACCTGATTGCTTCTTTATACACTTGCCATACGGCAAGTGTTTTTTTTGCGCCACAGAAAACCCTGGGCAAAAAAAAGCGCGGCATCGGAGCCGCGCTTTTCTCACTTGGGCAGGGCGTTATTCGCCGCCGTTCTGTTTCAGCGTCAACATCAGTCCCTCACGTCGCATCTGCGCCGCTTCATCCGAACGATGCAGTTTTTCCAGCGTATCGGCCAACCAGGCGTAGTCGTAAGCATCCGGGCGCTGTTTCAACGCTTCGCGGAAAGCGTCGGCCGCTTGCTGCCACTCGCCGTGCTTCATCAGCAGTTGCCCCAGCGTGCTGTTCAGCAGCGGCGTCGCGCCGTGTTGCTTCATCTGCTGACGCAGCGCTTTTTCCAACTGCTCGGGGTTGCCGGACTTCAGCCGCGGCAGCAACAGCACCAGGCGCTCGTCATATTGGCGCTTCAGGCTGTCGAGCACAATCTCCTGCGCCAGTTCGTGGTCGTTGCATTCGATCAGGTGCTCCACCATCGCGATTTGCAGCGGCACTTCGTGACGCGTCTTGCGGCTCTGATCTTTCCACCAGCGCTTCAGGCCTTCGCTGCCTTCGTCCGCCATCGCCTGATTCATCAGCCCGATGTAAGCCTGTTGCTGCAACGCCTGCAGCTGCTCTTCACTGTGCAGCTCGATTTTACGCATCGACGGCAGCACTTCCAGCAGCGACGCATAGGCGCCGGTGCGCAGATAGGCTTGTTCCGCCAGGCGCAACACTTCCGGATGGCGCGGCGCCTGGTTCAGCAGGCGATCGACGCCGTGGCGCGCGGCATGGTTCTCGCCCTGCGCCAGCTGGATGCGAACCCGGGTGATATCCACCGGCAGCTGATCGGTATCGGCGGCTTCAGCGGCGCGCTCCAGATATTGGTTGGTACGGAAGTCATCGCCGCGTTGCTGTGCGGCCTCGGCGGCCAGCAGGTAGTTCACCACCGGTTGCTCAGCGTGATCGGCGTTGCGCGTCATCAGCTTTTCAACCTGTTTGTAGTCGCCTTCCGCCAGTTTGATCAGCGCGGCTTTGGTTTGCTGGCGCGCGCGGGTGCGCTTGCGGCCGATAAACCAGCCGCGCGTGCGGGCGCCGGTACGGAAGATGCGGCGCAGGATCCACTCGATCGCCAGCAGCAGCACGAACAGCAGCACCAGCATGATCACCAGGCCGGTGACACTGGTTTCAATATTGTAGTTATCGGTCTGGATCAGCACATAGCCCTGATGCCCGGCCAACATCGGCCCGAGCACCACGCTGGCGATCACCACCAGAAACAGAAATAGCACGCGTAACATGGCTTAACCCTCCTGGTGAGCGGCAGGTGACTGGGTCATCAGGTTGCGCACCCGGGTCTGCATCACTTTTTCCAGCAGCGGCTGGCTCTTCAGCTGATCCGGCACATCCATCGAGATCGACTGTTGGCTCAGGTTGTCCAGTTCTTCCAGGAAGGCCTTGGTCGCCGGGTCGGTGGTGTCGAAATAGGCGCGCACCCAGGTGGAGACGGTTTCCAGCGACTGCTTGTAGGTCTCGTTCTGATGGCGCGGGATGGCCTGTGCGGCCACCAGCAGGCGCGAACGGATGTTCTCGCGCAGGTAGATGTCCTGGTTCGGCGCCAGCAGCGGTTCGGCGCTGGTGTCGCGGCGGCGGATGGTGATGAAGTCGGCCATGAAATTGCGCCAGCTCTTGGCCAGGTTCTGCCGCCATTCGCCGATCGAGCCGGAGAGCTCGCTGCTGTTTTGATCCATCGGCGCTTCGTCGGTGTCGTTGTCCGCCAGGCGCAGGTTATCCACCTGATTGGACAGCTGATTGACCTTGAGGATAATGCCGTCGTAATCGACCTGGGTCAGCGTGGAAAGCGTGCTGATGTCTTCGGTAATGGCGCGGCGCACGTCGAGCAGGCTCGGATCGTTCATGTCCGCCAGGCTGGCGTCGGCGCTTTTCAGCAGCGCGGCGGCGCTGGTCACGTCCTGATCGCTCCACAGCTTGCGGCCGGCCATTTTCACCAGGAAATCGGCCTGCGCCAGCAGCCAGGTTTTGGCGTCGCTGCCGGAGATGGTCGCCACTTTTTCCTGCAGCTCGCTCAGTTGGCGCGCCAGATTCGCCTGCTCGCGATCGGCGGCGTCCAGGGTTTTACCCTGCTGCTGCAGCAGGCCTTCCAGCGCGTTTCTTTCCTGCTGTTGGCTCTGCTTTACGCCTTCAAGCTGCTGTTGCAGCGCCTGATTGGCGGCGATCAGCTGTTGCGCCTGCTTGTGCGTGTGGTAATAGCCGCCCGCGCCGAGGGCGATGACCAGCACGATAGCGATCGCGCCGAGCACCGGGCCGGTGTTCTTGCCTTTGCGGCTGGCAGCGGCTGGCTGCTGGGAGCTCTCAACCGCGGTGGTTGGCTCTTCAACCGGGGCGGATGGGGTATTTTGTTCCGTCATAGTGGCACATCCCATAGTCAGATTATTGTAGCGCGCGGATCAGCGCGTCATTATCGGCGTTGTCAGCTACCCGAATCGTACGCCAGCCCAAGTCCTGGGCGAGGGTAGCCAGGCGTTCGCTCACTACTACCAGGCGGCAACGCAGCAGCCATGAAGAACGATAGTAATCAGGAACTAAAGTATAGAGCTGTTGTAACATTTCACCGCTGGTCACCACCAGCGTATCCACACCGGCGCGCTGCCAGTGGGCGCTTTGCTCGCTGCCGTCATAGTGCACCGGGCTGCGTTGATAGCATTCATAATAGCTGACGTCGGCGCCGCGCTCGCTCAGCGTCGACCCCAACAGTTCGCGGCCGCCGTTGCCGCGCAAAATCAGCGCGCGTTTGCCCGCCAGCTTTTGCAGCGCCGGCAGCAGCAGCAGCGTTTCGCTGATCTCGCGTTCGCGCGGGTACTCCACCGGCAAACTGCTGATGCGGTGCAGCGCCAGGCCGGTGGTGCGGCCGATGGCGTAATAAGCCAGGTGAGCGGGCCAGCTCAGCCCGGCGCGGCCGATAACCGAATCGGCATAACTCACCGAATGCTGCGACAGCACGAACACCAGATCGCCGGCGCTAAGCTGCTGCAACGCCTGCGGCAGCTTCGGCAGATCGCCGCCGGGGGCGAAGTCGATCAGCGGTGCATGATAGGCAACCCGGCCGAGCGCGCGCAGCCGGCTCACCAGCAGCTCTCCCGAAGGCGATGGGCGGGTTACCAGAATGGTCATGCCGGCGGATTTCCCTGATAAACTTCGCGCAGGATCTCGCGCGCGCCGCGCGCCAGCAGCTCTTCCGCCAGCTCAACGCCCATCCGTTCGGCCTCGGCGGCCGGGCCGCGGCGCTCGCCGCGCACCATCTGGCTGCCGTCCGGCGCGCCGACCAGGGCGCGCAGCCACAGGCTGTCGCCATCCAGTTCGGCATAGCTGCCGATCGGTACCTGGCAGCCGCCTTCCAGGCGGGTGTTCATCGCCCGTTCGGCGCGCACGCGGGTTTCGGTGGCCGCATGGTTCAGCGGCGCCAGCAGCGCGCGGGTGACGCTGTCGTCGAGACGGCATTCAATGCCGACCGCACCCTGGCCGACCGCCGGCAGACACTCTTCGGCGCTCAGCGGGCTGCGGATGCGTTGCTCCAGACCTAAACGCTTCAGGCCGGCCACCGCCAGGATAATCGCGTCGTAGTCGCCGTTGTCCAGCTTGGCCAGGCGAGTGCCGACGTTGCCGCGCAGGTCGCGCACGATCAGATCCGGGCGGCGTTCACGCAGCTGGCACTGGCGGCGTAGGCTGGAGGTGCCGACCACGCTGCCCTGCGGCAGCTGATCGAGCGAGGCGAAACGATTGGAAACAAAAGCGTCGCGCGGATCTTCGCGTTCGCAAATGGTGGTCAAACCGAGCCCGGCAGGGAAATCGACCGGCACGTCTTTCATCGAATGCACGGCGATGTCGGCGCGGCCTTCCAGCAGCGCCAGCTCGAGTTCTTTAACAAACAGGCCTTTACCGCCGACTTTCGCCAACGGCGTATCCAGAATAACGTCGCCGCGGGTGACCATCGGCACCAACTCGACCTGCAGGCCGGGATGGCAGGCCATCAGACGTTGCTGCACATAATGTGCTTGCCAAAGAGCAAGCGGGCTTTGTCGGGTGGCAATTCGAATAATTTTGTCTAACATGCTTGTTACCGTTTTTATATTTCGCCATCCATCCTACCACTGAGAGCCAATACTGTCAGTGCAAGAAGCCGGAGGCGGAAAAAGGACAACGGAATCAAAGGGACGTGTGATGTGCTTTGGGGCAGTTAACACTGCGGGTAAATCGTTTAGGGAAGCGCTACAATAATTGTGAAGCGTTACCTCCTTTACGGTCAATCAGCAAGGTGTTAAATTGATCACGTTTCCAGCAATAAGTCGCCAAATATTCTTCTTACACTAACGGCGCTTATGGAATACGGGTTTTTTTCTAAACACCGGGATAATCAGGCGAGACGTCTTGTACCTCTACATCGAGACATTGAAGCAGAGACTGGATGCGATCAATCAGCTACGCGTCGATCGCGCCCTGGCGGCTATGAAGCCCGCGTTTCAACGGGTATACAGTCTGCTGCCCACCTTACTGCACCACCACCACCCGCTGATGCCGGGTTACCTGAACGGTAACGTTCCCCACGGCATTTGCCTCTACACGCCTGATGAAACTCAACAAGATTACCTGAACGATTTAGAAGACAAATGGGGCAGCCCGTTTGACAAACCGGCCAGCGGCGAGCTGCCGATCACCGGCGTCTATTCGATGGGCAGCACCTCGTCTATCGGCCAAAGCTGCAGCTCGGATCTCGATATCTGGGTCTGCCACCAGTCCTGGCTGGACAACGAAGAACGCACCCGCCTGCAGCAAAAATGCAGCCTGCTTGAGAAGTGGGCCGCCTCGATGGGGGTGGAAGTCAGCTTCTTCCTGATCGACGAAAACCGTTTCCGCCATAATGAAAGCGGCAGCCTGGGCGGCGAAGACTGCGGCTCGACGCAGCACATCCTGTTGCTGGACGAGTTCTACCGCACCGCGGTGCGCCTGGCCGGCAAACGCATCCTGTGGAACATGGTGCCGGGCGAAGAAGAAGCGCACTACGATGAATACGTGCTGTCGCTGTACGCGCAGGGCGCGCTGACGCCGAACGAGTGGCTGGATCTCGGCGGCCTGAGTTCGCTGTCGGCGGAAGAGTACTTCGGCGCCAGCCTGTGGCAGCTGTACAAGAGCATCGATTCGCCTTACAAGGCGGTGCTGAAGACCCTGCTGCTGGAAGCCTATTCCTGGGAATACCCCAATACCCAGCTGCTGGCGACGGACATCAAACATCGCCTGCATCAGGGCGAGATCGTCAGCTTCGGGCTCGACGCCTACTGCATGATGCTCGAGCGCGTGACCCGCTATCTGACCGACATCAACGACACCACCCGCCTCGATCTGGCCCGCCGCTGTTTCTACCTGAAAGTGTGTGAAAAGCTGTCGCTGGCCAAGGCCTGCGTCGGCTGGCGGCGCGAGATCCTCAGCCAACTGGTCAGCGAGTGGGGCTGGAGCGACGAGCGTCTGGCGATGCTGGACAACCGCGCCAACTGGAAGATCGAGCGGGTGCGCGAAGCGCATAACGAGTTGCTCGATGCGATGATGCAGAGCTACCGCAACCTGATCCGTTTCGCCCGCCGCAATAACCTCAGCGTCAGCGCCAGCCCGCAGGATATCGGCGTGCTGACCCGCAAACTGTATGCGGCGTTCGAAGCGCTGCCCGGCAAGGTGACGCTGGTGAACCCGCAGATTTCGCCGGACCTGTCGGAAAACGATTTAACCTTTATTCATGTGCCGGTTGGCCGCGCCAACCGCACCGGCTGGTACCTGTACAATCAGGCGCCGGCCATGGATTCGATAGTCAGCCATCAGCCGCTGGAATATAACCGCTACCTGAACAAGCTGGTGGCCTGGGCCTATTTCAACGGCCTGCTGACGCCGCAGACCCGCCTGCACATCAAGAGCGGCAACCTGTGCGATACCGCCAAGCTGCAGGAGCTGGTGGCCGACGTTTCCCATCACTTCCCGCTGCGCCTGCCGGCGCCGACGCCGAAAGCGCTGTACAGCCCGTGCGAGATTCGCCATCTGGCGATCATCGTCAATCTGGAAAACGATCCGACCGCCGCGTTCCGCAATCAGGTGGTGCACTTCGATTTCCGCAAACTGGACGTGTTCAGCTTCGGCCAGCAGCAGCAGTGTCTGGTGGGCAGCATCGATCTGCTGTACCGCAACTCCTGGAACGAGGTGCGCACTCTGCATTTCAGCGGCGAGCAGTCGGTGCTGGAAGCGCTGAAAACCATTCTCGGCAAAATGCATCAGGACGCCGCGCCGCCGGAGTCGGTGGAAGTGTTCTGCTACAGCCAGCACCTGCGCGGCCTGATCCGCACCCGCATTCAGCAGTTGGTATCGGAATGCATCGAGCTGCGCCTGTCCAGCACCCGGCTGGAACCCGGCCGCTTCAAGGCGGTGCGCGTCGCCGGGCAGACCTGGGGGCTGTTCTTCGAGCGCCTGAGCGTGTCGGTGCAAAAACTGGAGAATGCGGTGGAGTTTTACGGTGCCATCTCCAACAACAAGCTGCACGGCCTGTCTATCAAGGTGGAAACCGATCAGGTGCATCTGCCGCCGGTGGTGGATGGCTTCGCCAGCGAAGGGATCATCCAGTTCTTCTTCGAAGACACCTCGGATGACAAGGGTTTCAACATCTATATTCTGGACGAGTCGAATCGGGTGGAGGTGTATCACCACTGCGAGGGCAGTAAAGAAGAGCTGGTGCGCGACGTCAGCCGCTTCTACTCTTCATCGCACGATCGTTTCACCTACGGCTCCAGCTTCATCAACTTTAACCTGCCGCAGTTCTATCAAATCGTGCAGCTCGACGGGCGCACGCAGGTGATCCCGTTCCGCAGCAACGTGCTGTCCAGCCTGTGCGTGACGGTGGCCGACGGCGCCGCTCAGCCGCTGAAGCAGCAGTTCCAGCTGCATTGACGCCGCAAGGGCTCGGTGGCCGAGCCCCGCATTGCCTCAGGAAAAACGCAGTTCCTCACCGGCCTGCGCGCTGGCCGCTTCGCTGAGCAGTTGGTAAAACGGCTGCCCGCTGCGATCGCATAACCAGACGCCGTCGCGGTAGTTGAAGTGGTAACCGCCGGCCTTGGTGGCGAGCCACACCTGGTGCAGCGGCTCCTGGCGGTTGATGACAATTTTGGTGCCGTTTTCGAAGCTCAGCGTCATCACGCCGCCATTGGTTTCGTAATCGATGTCCGCATCGCCGTCAAAATCGTCCAGTGTCTCTTCAATATTCAGCATCAGCTGGTCGGCCAACTGGTGAAACTCGCTGTCGTTCATATTCAATTCCTATTGCTTTTCATGATCCACCTGCGATTATAGAGACCTTGGACGCATGAATTACAGGCATTAATGCAAATGAAAAAACAACTACGCTATGCGCTGATGGCAGTTCTGGTTACCGGCCTCGCCGGCTGTGGTCTGAAAGGCCCGCTTTACTTCCCGCCTGCCGACCCCGCCAGCCAAAAACCGGCCAAGCCGCCGGTGCAAACGGGCGATCAGGTGCAAAAGAACCAGCAGGAGCAGTCTGGCTCTCAGCAAAAACCGTCGATGGTTGACCAGTAACACCCTGTTTGCGGTGGCGAGCGCCGCCGTAAAATCAAGACGGATAGCGCGTCCAGATAGCGGAGTATGATATGCAGTTCTCCAAAATGCACGGTCTGGGCAACGACTTTATGGTGGTCGATGCCGTTACACAGAATGTCTATTTTTCACCTGAGCTGATCCGCCGGCTGGCCGATCGGCACCTGGGCGTCGGCTTTGACCAGATGCTGGTGGTAGAACCGCCTTACGATCCCGAACTGGATTTTCACTACCGAATTTTTAACGCCGACGGCAGCGAAGTGGCGCAGTGCGGCAACGGCGCGCGTTGCTTCGCGCGCTTCGTGCGGCTGAAAGGGCTGACCAACAAACGCGACATCCGCGTCAGCACCCAAACCGGGCGCATGGTGCTCAGCGTCACCGACGACGATCTGGTGTGCGTCAACATGGGTGAGCCGAATTTCGACCCGCAGGCGGTGCCGTTCCGCGCCGCCAAGGCTGAAAAGACCTACATCATGCGCGCCGCGGAACATACCGTGTTGTGCGGCGTGGTGTCGATGGGCAACCCGCATTGTGTTTTGCAGGTGGACGACGTAAACACCGCCAAGGTGGAGCTGCTCGGGCCGGTGCTGGAAGGGCATGAACGCTTCCCGGAACGGGCCAACATCGGCTTTATGCAGGTGGTCAGCCGCGATCATATCAAGCTGCGCGTTTATGAGCGCGGCGCCGGTGAAACGCAGGCCTGCGGCAGCGGCGCCTGTGCGGCGGTGGCGGTGGGGATCCAACAGGAATTGCTGTCAGAAGAAGTGCATGTAGAGCTGCCGGGCGGCAGCCTGCATATTCGCTGGAAAGGGCCGGGCAACCCGCTGTTTATGACCGGTCCGGCAACCCATGTCTATGACGGATTTATTCATCTATGAAAAGCGTAGAAGAACAGAGCGTCGCCGGCCTGGCGCTGGATGACGACACCGTGATGCAGTATCTGCTGCAGAACCCGGATTTCTTTATTCGCAACGCGCGCCAGGTTGAGCAGATGCGCGTGCCGCACCCGGTGCGCGGCACCGTTTCGCTGGTGGAATGGCATCTGGCCCGCCAGCGCAATCACATCGAACGGCTGGAAGAAGAGATCACGCTGCTGATGGAGCAGGCCAGCGCCAACGAAGGGCTGTTCGCCAGGCTGCTGCACCTGCAGGCCGATCTGGCCACCGCCGACAGCCTGCAGGACATGCTCAACCGGCTGCAGCGCTGGGCGCGCGGCTTCGGTTTGGCCGGCGCCACGGTGCGCCTGTTCGCCGAGCGCTGGAATATCGGCGCGCCTTCCGATTTCACCCATCTGGCGCTGACGCGTTCGGCGTTCGAGCCGTTCCGCATCCAGCGGCTGGGCAGCGAACAACACTACCTCGGCGGCCTGAACGGCCCCGAACTGCTGCTGCTGTTGCCGCAGGCCAAACAGATCGGCCAGATTGGTTCGGTAGCGCTGTCGATGCTGGGCGACGATGGCGAGCTGGGCATGGTGATCTTCAGCAGCCGCGATACGCAACATTATCAGCAGGGCATGGGCACGGTAATGCTCAATCAACTGGCGCGCATGCTGCCGGAACTGCTGGAACGCTGGATCGAACGCGCATGACGCCGATTGCGCCCAGCCTGCAGCAGCCGGTGGACGCTTTTCTGCGTTATCTCAAGGTAGAACGGCAACTCAGCCCGCTGACGCAGCTCAGCTATTCACGCCAGCTGACGGCGCTGATGTGCCTGGCGCAGGAGATCGGCGTCACCGACTGGGCGGCGCTGGATGCCGCCCGGGTGCGCATGCTGGCGGCGCGCAGCAAACGCGCCGGCCTGCAGTCCGCCAGCCTGGCGCTGCGGCTCTCTTCGTTGCGCAGTTTCCTCGACTGGCTGGTCAGCCAGGGCGTGCTGCACGCCAACCCGGCCAAAGGCATCCGCACGCCGCGCAGCGGTCGCCATCTGCCGAAAAATATCGACGTCGATGAAATGAACCAACTGCTGGAGATCGATCTCAACGATCCGCTGGCGGTGCGCGATCGCGCCATGCTGGAGGTGATGTACGGCGCCGGCCTGCGTCTTTCCGAGCTGGTGGGGCTGGATTGCCGCCATGTCGATATGGCGGCCGGCGAGGTGTGGGTGATGGGGAAAGGCAGCAAAGAGCGTAAACTGCCGATCGGACGCACCGCCGTCACCTGGCTGGAACACTGGCTGGCGATGCGCGATCTGTTTGGGCCGCAGGATGATGCGATGTTTCTGTCCAATCAGGGGCGACGCATCTCGACGCGCAACGTGCAAAAGCGCTTCGCCGAATGGGGCGTGAAACAGGGCGTCAACAGCCACATTCACCCGCACAAACTGCGTCACTCCTTTGCTACCCACATGCTGGAGTCCAGCGGCGACCTGCGCGCGGTGCAGGAGCTGCTCGGCCACGCCAACCTGACCACCACGCAAATTTATACCCACCTCGACTTTCAACATCTGGCGAACGTGTACGATGCCGCGCATCCGCGCGCCAAACGGGGGAAATCCTGATGCATTTTTATCGCCCGCTGCGCCCGCTGGCGGCGCTGACTTTCGATCTGGACGACACGCTGTATGACAACCGTCCGGTGATCCGGCAAACCGAGCAGCAGTCGGTGGCCTTCCTGCAGAGCTACCATCCCGGCCTGAACAGCTTCCAGTCGGCGGATTTCCACCGTCTGCGCCAGGAGCTGCGTGAGCAGGATCCGGAGATCTACCACGACGTCACCCAGTGGCGCTGGCGCGCCATTCATCTGGCGCTGAGCCAGCAGGGGCTGCGCGACGCCGAAGCCGCGATCGGAGCCGATGCGGCGATGCAAAACTTCGCGCTGTGGCGCAGCCGCATCGAGGTGCCGGAAGCGACCCACGCCACGCTGAAGGCGCTGGCCGCGCGCTACCCGCTGGTGGCGATCACCAACGGTAACGCCGATCCGGCGCAGTGCGGCCTGGACGGTTACTTCCAGTTCGTGTTGCGATCCGGGCCGGACGGGCGCGCCAAGCCGTATCAAGACATGTATCACCTGGCCGTCGAACGGCTGGGCGTGGCGCCCGGGCAGATCCTGCACGTGGGCGACGATCTGACTACCGACGTCGCCGGCGCGCTGCGCGCGGGGCTGCAGGCCTGTTGGATCAACGATCGGCAACGCTGCCTGATGCAGGCCGCCGACAGCCGCCTGCTGCCGCATATTGAGATTTCGCAGTTGGCATCGCTGACAGCATTGTTATAATCCCTGCCAGAACTCTGTATAAATTTCCAGTGAAAAACTCGTCACCGGCGGGTTTTCCCTTAACCATTAGTGGTGCCTATGGACGTCTCCGATCTGCTCGACAGCCTGAATGAAAAACAACGTGAAGCCGTGGCGGCGCCGCGCAGCAACCTGTTGGTTCTGGCCGGAGCGGGCAGCGGCAAGACGCGGGTGCTGGTGCATCGCATCGCCTGGCTGCTGTCGGTGGAGAACTGCTCGCCGTATTCGATTATGGCGGTGACCTTCACCAACAAGGCGGCGGCGGAAATGCGTCACCGAATTGAACATCTGATCGGCACCAGCCAGGGCGGCATGTGGATCGGCACCTTCCACGGCCTGGCGCATCGTCTGTTGCGCGCCCACCACCTGGAAGCCAACCTGCCGCAGGATTTCCAGATCCTCGACAGCGATGACCAGCTGCGGTTGCTCAAGCGCATCATCAAGGCGCTGAACGTCGACGAGAAGCAGTGGCCGCCGCGTCAGGCGATGTGGTACATCAACGGCAAGAAAGATGAGGGCCTGCGCCCGCAGCACGTCGAAACCTACAACAACCCGGTGGAGGCCACCTGGCTGCGCATCTACCAGGCCTATCAGGAAGCCTGCGATCGCGCGGGGCTGGTGGATTTCGCCGAGCTGCTGCTGCGCGCGCACGAGCTGTGGCTGAACAAGCCGCATATCCTCAACCACTACCGCGAGCGTTTCACCAACGTGCTGGTGGATGAATTCCAGGATACCAACAGCATCCAGTACGCCTGGATCCGCCTGCTGGCGGGCGGCAACAGCAGCGTGATGATCGTCGGCGACGATGACCAGTCAATCTACGGTTGGCGCGGCGCGCAGGTGGAAAACATCCAGCGCTTCCTGAAGGATTTCCCCGGCGCGGAAACCATCCGTCTGGAGCAGAACTACCGTTCCACCAGCAACATCCTGAAAGCGGCCAACACCCTGATCGCCAACAACGACGGGCGCATGGGCAAAAACCTGTGGACCGAAGGCGGTGAAGGCGAGCCGATTTCCCTCTACTGCGCCTTCAACGAACTCGACGAAGCGCGCTTCGTGGTCAACCGCATCAAGACTTGGCAAGACAACGGCGGCGCGCTGAACGACTGCGCCATCCTGTACCGCAGCAACGCCCAGTCGCGCGTGCTGGAAGAGGCGCTGTTGCAGACGGCGATGCCGTACCGCATCTACGGCGGCCAGCGCTTCTTCGAACGCCAGGAAATCAAGGATGCGCTGGCTTACCTGCGCCTCATTTCCAACCGCAACGATGACGCAGCCTTCGAGCGCGTGGTCAATACCCCGACGCGCGGCATCGGCGATCGCACCCTCGACGTGGTGCGCCAGGCGGCGCGCGATCGCCAGCTGACGCTGTGGCAGGCGACGCGCGAGCTGATGCAGGACAAGGTGTTGGCCGGCCGCGCCGCGTCGGCGCTGCAGCGTTTCATCGAACTGGTGGAATCGCTGGCGCATGAAACCGCCGACATGCCGCTGCATGTGCAGACCGACCGGGTGATCCGCGACTCCGGGCTGTTCATCATGTATGAACAGGAGAAGGGCGAGAAGGGGCAGGCGCGTATCGAAAACCTCGAGGAACTGGTGACGGCGACGCGTCAGTTCAGCTATCAGGACGAAGATCAGGATCTGATGCCGCTGCAGGCGTTCCTGTCGCATGCGGCGCTGGAAGCGGGCGAAGGCCAGGCCGACGCCTATCAGGACGCGGTGCAGCTGATGACTCTGCACTCGGCCAAGGGGCTGGAGTTCCCGCTGGTGTTTATCGTCGGCATGGAAGAGGGCATGTTCCCGAGCCAGATGTCGCTGGATGAAGGCGGCCGTCTGGAGGAGGAGCGCCGTCTGGCCTATGTGGGCGTAACGCGCGCCATGCAGAAGCTGACGCTGACCTATGCCGAAACGCGCCGTCTGTACGGCAAAGAGGTTTACCATCGGCCGTCGCGCTTTATCGGCGAACTGCCGGAGGAGTGCGTGGAAGAAGTGCGCCTGCGCGCCAGCGTATCGCGCCCGGTCAATCACCGCCGCATGGGCACGCCGATCAGCGAGAACGATACCGGCTATAAGCTGGGCCAGCGCGTGCGCCATCCCAAGTTTGGCGAAGGCACCATCGTCAATCTGGAGGGCAGCGGCGAGCACAGCCGGCTGCAGATCGCCTTCCCGGGTGAAGGCATCAAATGGCTGGTGGCGGCCTACGCGCGTTTGGAAACGGTCTAACGAGAGAGGCGTTGCAGGGGCAAGCCCCTGCAATCGTTCACCATCAGTGAGGGTAGCGGTCGCCGACCTGTGCGGTGGCGTACCAGCGCATCACTGCTTCGGTACCTTCGCCGCCTTCCTGCGGCGCCCACGGCATGCAGTCTTCTTCGGTCAGCGCCTGATACGGTCCCTGCTTCACTTCGAACACCACGCCGCCGGCATCGACCGACAGCACCGCATGCCAGGTAAAGGCCGGCATCTCCAGCACTTTGGTTTCTTCGCCGAGCAGGGTGCGCTGCGTCACGACGCCGTCATCGTTGAACTGTAACACGACGAAACGGCCGCGCAGCGGCGTCAGCAGCTCCCAGGTTTGCGGGTGGCGGTGCGGGCGGATATAGGTGCCGGGTTCCATGGCGATCGCCAGGCGTTGCACCGGGTCGCTCAGCTCTTCGTGTAAGGTGCGGTGCGCGCGCAGGCGGGCCACGCTGGCGGCCTGTTCGCTCATCGCGGTCAGTTCATGGGCGGTAATCTGTTTCATCGTTTAAATCCGCATGCTTGTCGTACCATTAGGGTGATGTCATCTTAGCAACATTCTGGGAGGTGGTAAGCGATCGCCGCGACTTTTTCAGTACGGTTTAAGCGCCATTTCTGCCATTGATCATCGTGATGATTTGTTGCGCAATTATCCCGCCTAACGTGTTGACAGGCTTTTTCTTCTCGGCGTAACATGCGCGCACTATTATCATTGAGGACAGACGCCTTGGACACACCCAGTAGATACTGGCTCACTGACCTGCGCCGCAGGTATAACTTCTAAGGCTCTCCGTTTTTGCTGATAGCCTTCGTGGTTGTCGGCGACCCCGCAAAGCGTCGCTATGAGTCAGATCTCTTCATGGTCTGAAACAAATCGGTGATACGCATCCCCTCTGTTTCTGTGCTTCAACGCGTTGTCCGCACCCGTTACCTTCACGGAGTTTTGGCACATGCTGAGCGCTTTTAAATTAGATAACCGCCGCTTGTCCCGTCTGGAACTGGACGACTCGGATGATCTCACGTCATCGCTGTGGGTTGATCTGGTCGAGCCGGAAGAGGGCGAGCGTGAGCGCGTGCAGAATGAGCTGGGACAAAGCCTGGCGACGCGTCCCGAACTGGACGACATCGAAGCCTCCGCCCGTTTCTTCGAAGACGAAGACGGTCTGCATATCCACTCCTTCTTCTACTTTGAAGATGCGGAAGATCACGCCGGCAACTCCACGGTGGCCTTCACCATCCGCGACGGTCGCCTGTATACCCTGCGTGAGCGTGAACTGCCGGCGTTTCGCCTGTACCGCATGCGCGCCCGCAACCAGACCATGCTCGAAGGCAACGCCTACGAACTGCTGCTGGATTTGTTCGAAACCAAGATTGAACAGCTGGCGGATGAGATAGAGAACATCTACAGCGATCTGGAACAGCTTAGCCGGGTGATCATGGAAGGGCATCAGGGCGACGAATACGACGCCGCGCTGTCGACGCTGGCGGAGCTGGAAGATATCGGCTGGAAGGTGCGTTTGTGTCTGATGGATACCCAGCGCGCGCTCAACTTCCTGGTGCGCAAGGCGCGTTTGCCGACCGGCCAGCTGGAGCAGGCGCGTGAAGTGCTGCGCGATATCGAATCCCTGCTGCCGCACAACGAATCGCTGTTCCAGAAGGTGAACTTCCTGATGCAGGCGGCGATGGGTTTCATCAACATCGAACAGAACCGTATCATCAAGATCTTCTCGGTGGTGTCGGTGGTGTTCCTGCCGCCTACGCTGGTGGCCTCCAGCTACGGCATGAACTTTGAATTCATGCCGGAACTGAAATGGTCGTTCGGCTACCCGGGCGCCATCACCTTGATGATCCTGGCGGGCCTGGCCCCTTACCTGTACTTCAAGCGCAAGAACTGGCTGTAACTCGGCGGCGCCGGGCTCAACGCAGCTTGCGCTGGGTATAGAGCGCGTCGAGGGTGAACAGGATCAGCGCCGCCCAGATAAAGCCGAAGGTCACCAGCTTGTCCTGGCCGACGGTCTCGCCGTAGAAGGTGACCGCCAGCAGGAACATCAGCGTCGGGCCGAGATACTGGAAGAAACCGAGCGTCGACAGGCGCAGCCGGGTAGCCGCCGCGGTGAAGCACAGCAGCGGCACGGTGGTGACGATACCGGCGGCGACCAGCAGCAGATTCAGCGACCACGGGTTGGCGCTCAGGTGGCTGGTGGGGCTGTCGGCGAACAGGAACAGGTAGCCCGCCGCCACCGGCAGCAGCCACAGCGTTTCAATCAGCATGCCGGTCTGCGCGTCGATGGCGATTTTCTTGCGCAGCAGGCCGTAGAAGGCGAAGCTGAACGCCAGGCCCAGACCGATGATCGGCAATGAGCCGAACTGCCAGAGCTGCACCAGCACCCCGGTGAACGTCAGCGCCACCGCCACCCACTGCATGCGGCGGAAACGTTCGCCGAGAAACAGCATCCCCAACAGCACGTTAACCAGCGGGTTGATGAAGTAGCCCAGGCTGGCTTCCAGCATATGGTGATTGTTCACCGCCCAGATGAACAGCAGCCAGTTGCCGCCGATCAACAGCGCGGTGACCGCCAGCAACAGCAGCCGTTTGCGGTTTTGGCAGGCGGCGCGCACTTTCGGCCAGTTGCGGCCCAGCGTGATCAGCGCCAGCATGAAGAAAAACGACCAGATGATCCGGTGGGTGAGGATCTCGTCCGCGGATACTTGCTGGATCAGTTTGAAATAGGCCGGGGCGATGCCCCACATAAAATAGGCGGCCAGGGCGAAGAAAATGCCCTGACGCGTTTGCTTTGCGTCCATGACGTCACTCTGGTGGGGAACGTAAGATGCGGTGAGTGTACTGAAGTCGCTCACCGCACACAATCATCAGCCGACCAGATAGGTGGCGGTAGCGGTGGCGATATGCAGGCCGTCGTGGTTATGCAGTTCTACGCGCGCGACGGCGACCTTGTTGCCGCTGCGCAGCACGCTGGCGGAGGCGACGAAGTGTTCGCCGCGGCCGGGGCGCAGATAGTCGACGCGCAGATCGATGGTGCCCATGCGCGACAGTTTGGCGGCGATCTCCTCTTCGATCAGCGGTTCCATGCGCGTCAGCACGCCGCCGGCGCAGGCCAGCCCGGCGGCGACGTCGAGCACCGCGGCGATCACGCCGCCATGCAGAATTTCCTGCGCGGCGTTGCCCACCAGCTTGCGCTGGTTGGTGAAGCTCAGCTCGACGTAGTCATCGTCGAAGCGGCGCAGCTCCAGGCCAAGCTCGCGGTTGAACGGCATGTGGTAGACAAAGATTTCGCCGATCTTGCGGCGGGCGGCTTCCAGGGTCAGAGCAGTGGTTGACATAGCGGGGTTCCGTTTTTCTTTTGCGTTTTAAGGGAGCTAACTGGTCAGTCCAGGTTAATGGAATGTTGATTTTATGCTTAACCTTTGTTGCTTTCCAGACTATTCCAATAAAACCGGACCGCGCTGCGGTAAATCCTCCTTTGTGTGTAAAATGGCCTGATTTTTTCCGGGCTTGCCCTTTTTCGTTGGAGTAAGGAGAGGTTATGCGCATTTTGTCAGGGATCGTTTCCGCCACGCTGCTGATGCCGGCGCTGGCATTGGCTGAGGAAGCCAAAGAGCAGCAGATTCACGATAAGCCGGCGGTGCGCGGCAGCATTATCGCCAACCTGCTGCAGGAGCACGATAATCCATTCACGCTGTATCCTTACGATCCCAATTACCTGCTGTACACCGACACCAGCGATATCAACAAAGAAGCCATCAAGACGTACAACTGGGCCGACAAGGCGCGCAAGGACGAGGTGAAATACCAGCTTAGCCTGGCGTTTCCGCTGTGGCGGGGCATTGCCGGCGACAACTCGGTGCTCGGCGCGTCTTATACTCAGCGCTCCTGGTGGCAATTGTCCAACCGCGGCGAGTCTTCGCCGTTCCGCGAGACCAACTACGAGCCGCAGCTGTTCGTGGGGTGGGCGACCGATTACCGCTTTGCCGGCTGGACGCTGCGCGATGTTGAAATCGGCGTTAACCATCAGTCTAACGGCCGCTCGGATCCGACGTCGCGCAGCTGGAATCGCGGCTATGCGCGGCTGATGGCGCAAAATGGCAACTGGCAGGTGGATCTCAAGCCCTGGTTCCGCTTCTCGGAGAGCTCGAGCAACGACGACAACCCGGACATCACCAAATACATGGGATACTACCGGTTGAAGGTCGGTTACGCCTGGGGCGACAGTGTGTTCAGCGTCGACAGCCACTACAACTGGAACAGCGGCTACGGCGGCGCGGAACTGGGCTGGAGTTACCCGATCACCCGCAACGTGCGTTTCTATACCCAGGTGTTCAGCGGCTACGGCGAATCGCTGATCGACTACAACTTCCGGCAGACACGGGTGGGCGTTGGTGTCATGCTGAACGATATTATGTAATCATACCCGATGGGTGTGTACCGATGAAAAAATGGGGAAGTGTGTGTCAACCGCAGCAGTGATTAACAGAGAGTTGCTGGCCGAGCAGGTATTGCGCGATACCTTTGGCTACCAGCAATTCCGCCCGGGCCAACAAACGATTATCAACGCCGCGATCGGCGGGCAGGATTGCCTGGTGGTGATGCCGACCGGCGGCGGCAAGTCGCTGTGTTACCAAATCCCGGCGCTGGTGATGGACGGCCTGACGCTGGTCGTTTCCCCGTTGATCTCGCTGATGAAGGACCAGGTCGACCAACTGTTGGCCTACGGCGTTTCCGCCGCCTGCTACAACTCGACGCAAACCCGCGAGGAGCAGCTGGACGTTATGGCCGGCTGCCGCAACGGTACCATCAAGATGCTGTACATCGCGCCGGAGCGGCTGATGATGGAAAGCTTCCTCAGCCTGCTCGATCACTGTCCGCCGGCGATGCTGGCGGTGGATGAGGCGCACTGTATTTCGCAGTGGGGCCATGACTTCCGGCCGGAATATCGCGCGCTGGGTCAGCTGAAACAGCGTTTCCCGTCGATGCCGGTGATCGCGCTGACCGCCACCGCCGACGAGGCCACCCGCGGCGATATCGTGCGCCTGCTGTCGCTGCAGGACCCGCTGGTGCAGGTCAGCAGCTTCGACCGGCCGAACATCCGCTACACGCTGGTGGAAAAATTCAAACCGCTCGATCAGCTGTGGCGCTTCGTGCAGGATCAGCGCGGCAAGAGCGGCATTATCTATTGCAACAGCCGCGCCAAGGTGGAAGACACCGCCGCGCGCCTGCAAAGCCGCGGGCTGAGCGTCGGCGCTTATCACGCCGGGCTGGACAACGATCGCCGCGCCCAGGTGCAGGAAGCGTTCCAGCGTGACGATCTGCAGGTGGTGGTGGCCACCGTCGCCTTCGGCATGGGCATCAACAAACCCAACGTGCGTTTCGTGGTGCATTTCGACATCCCGCGCAATATCGAATCCTATTATCAGGAGACCGGCCGCGCCGGGCGCGACGGCCTGCCGGCCGAAGCCATCCTGCTGTACGATCCGGCCGATATGGCCTGGCTGCGCCGCTGCCTGGAAGAGAAACCCGCCGGGCAACAGCTGGACATCGAGCGCCACAAGCTGAATGCCATGGGGGCGTTCGCCGAGGCGCAAACCTGCCGCCGCCTGGTGCTGCTCAACTACTTTGGCGAAGGCAAGCACGAGAACTGCGGCAACTGCGATATCTGCCTCGATCCGCCCAAGCGCTACGACGGGCTGGAGGACGCGCGCAAGGCGCTGTCCTGCGTGTATCGCGTCGGCCAGCGCTTTGGCCTCGGGTACATCGTGGAAGTGCTGCGCGGCTCCAACAACCAGCGTATCCGCGAATATGGCCACGACAAGCTGCCGGTGTACGGCATCGGCCGCGATCAGACCACCGAACACTGGACCAGCGTGCTGCGTCAGCTGATCCACCTGGGTTTTATCACCCAGAACATCGCCATGCACTCGGCGCTGCAATTGACCGAGGCGGCGCGCCCGGTATTGCGCGGCGAGGTGGCGCTGCAGCTGGCGGTGCCGCGCATTCAGAGCCTGAAGTCGCGCAGCAGCGCCAACCAGAAATCCTATGGCGGCAATTACGATCGCAAGCTGTTTGCCAAGCTGCGCAAACTGCGCAAGTCGATCGCCGACGAAGAAAACATTCCTCCCTACGTGGTGTTCAACGACGCCACGCTGCTGGAAATGGCCGAACAGATGCCGATCAAGGCCGGCGATCTGCTGAGCGTCAACGGCGTCGGCCAGCGCAAACTGGAGCGTTTCGGCGCGCCCTTTATGGCGATGATCCGCGACCATCTCGACAATGACGAAGACTGAGGGCGATAAATCATGCTAATGCTGTTTCTCACCGTGGCGCTGGTGCATCTGATTGCGCTGATGAGCCCGGGGCCGGACTTCTTTTTTGTGTCGCAAACCGCCGCCAGCCGTTCGCGCCGCGAGGCGATGATGGGCGTGGTCGGCATTTCGCTCGGCATCGTGGTGTGGGCCGGCGTGGCGTTGATGGGGCTGCACCTGATCCTGCAGAAGATGGCTTGGCTGCATCAGATCATCATGGTCGGCGGCGGGATGTACCTGTGCTGGATGGGGTGGCAACTGCTGCGTTCCGCGCGGGCGCAGCAAGCGCAGCCGGCAGCGGAGGCCCAGGTGGCGTTGCCCAAGGCCGGGCGCAGCTTTATTCGCGGCTTCCTGACCAATCTGTCGAACCCGAAAGCGGTGATCTATTTCGGCAGCGTGTTCTCGCTGTTCGTCGGCGACAGCGTTGGCGCCGGAGCGCGCTGGGGGCTGTTCTTGCTGATCGTCGCCGAGACCTTTGTCTGGTTCAGCCTGGTGGCGGTGGTGTTCGCGCTGCCGGCGATGCGCCGCGGCTATCAGCGGTTGGCCAAGTGGATAGACGGGGTGGCGGGCGTGCTGTTTACCGGCTTCGGGTTACACCTGATCTTTACCCGCTGACCGGCAGTGAAATGCCCAAGGCCGAGCAGCGATGCCCGGCCTTTTTTGTCAGGCTTTGCGGGCAGTCGCCAGCAGCCCCGCCACCAGAATGAACAGCGAACCGAACAGTCGGTTGAGCAACTGCATCTGGCGCGGCGTTCTCAGCCAGCCGGCGATGCGCGTCGCCAAAGTGGCGTAACCGATCATCACCAGAATATCCACCACCACGGTGGTGACGCCGAGCACCAGATACTGCTCGGCCTGCGGCTGATTGGGCAAGATGAACTGCGGGAACAGCGCGGCGAGAAACACGATGCTTTTCGGGTTGGTCAGGTTGACCAGCACCGCGCGGCGGAACAGACGGCGGCGCGGCATGCTGCCCGCCAGCGCATGCAGATCCAGCGCGCCGGCGGCGCGCCACTGCTGGATGCCGAGCCACACCAGGTAGGCGGCGCCCAACCATTTCAACAGTTCGAACGCCAGCAGCGATTGCGATATCAACGCGCCGAGACCGATGCCCACCAGCACGATGTGCGCGCTCAGCCCGACCTGCAGCCCGGCTATCGAGGCGGCGGCGCCGCGATAGCCGTGGCTGATGCCGGTGCTCATGGTATTGATGGCGCCTGAGCCGGGGGAAAGGCTCAGGATAAGCGTGGTCAGCAGATAGGTTAACCACCAGTCCAAGGTCATGGTGCTTCGGCTCCCTGAAAGTGTCGTTTTGTGCCACAATGCGCCGAGGCGGCGCCGTTTTTGTCAGAATTGAATCACAATACGCTAGTATGATTTCTTGTGCCAGCGGTCACATTTTCCGCCGGCCCCACAGGGAAAACGCTCTCGATGACCTCGTTCACTCTCAGCTCCGATGACTGGTTAACGCGTGAAACGCAGTTCGCTGCCTTCGCCACCGGACCGCTGTTGGATTTCTGGCGGCAGCGCGAAGAAGGCGAATTCAGCGGCGTGGACGGCGTGCCGATCCGCTTTGTGCGCTTCAGTTCTGCGCGGCATCAGCGAGTGGTGGTGGTCAGCCCCGGCCGCATCGAAAGCTACGTGAAATACCCTGAGGTGGCCTACGATCTGTTCCACTGCGGCTACGACGTGGTGATCGTCGATCATCGCGGCCAGGGGCGTTCCGGGCGTTTACTGGCGGATACGCACCGCGGTCATGTGGTAAACTTCGCCGACTACGTGGACGATTTCGAACAGCTGTGGCTGCGCGAGGTCGAATCGCACGGTTATCGGCAGCGCTTCGCGCTGGCGCATTCGATGGGCGGCGCGATCCTGGCGCAGTTTCTGCAGCGCCGGCCGCAGGCGTTCGACGCGGCGGCGTTTTGCGCGCCGATGTTCGGCATCCGGCTGCCGATGCCGGGTTGGCTGGCCGATCGCATTCTCGACTGGGCGGAGACCCGCCCGGCGATCCGCGACTATTACGCGGTGGGCACCGGCCAGTGGCGTCCGCTGCCCTATGTGGTCAACGTGTTGACCCATAGCCGCGAGCGTTACCGGCGCAGCCTGCGTTATTATGCCGATTACCCCGAGCTGCAGGTGGGCGGGCCGACCTACCATTGGGTGCGGGAGAGCATCCGCGCCGGCCGGCAGATTATCGCGCAGGCCGGGAAGATCACCACGCCGCTGTTGCTTTTGCAGGCCGGTGAAGAACGGGTAGTCGACAACCGTTCGCACCAGGCTTTTTGTCAGGCTCTGTCAGACGCGGGGCGCCCTTGCGAAGGGGGGCTCCCGTGGGTTATCAACGGCGCACGCCATGAGATCCTGTTCGAGCGGGACGCGCTGCGCGCCGAAGCACTGAACGCAATTCTGCGCTTCTTTGCTCAACACTTAGGCGGCGCGCTGCCGCCGACAACTCCATCAGAGGTTAGAACATAACGCTATGTATCACGTCGTCGCTTCCGATTTAGATGGCACGCTGCTGTCTCCCGACCATACCCTGTCGCCGTACGCTAAAGAAACGCTGAAGTTGCTGACTCAGCGCGGCGTGCATTTCGTGTTCGCCACCGGCCGCCACCATATCGACGTGGCGCAGATCCGCGACAGCCTGGAGATCAGCGCCTTTATGATCACTTCCAACGGCGCACGGGTGCACAACACCGCCGGCGAACTGATTTTCAGCCACAACCTGGACGGGGATATCGCCCGCGATCTGTACGGCATGCTGCACGACGATCCGGATATCACCACCAACGTCTACCGTAACGACGATTGGTTTACCAACCGCGAAAGCCCGGAGCAGGAAGAGTTCTTCCAGGAGTCGGTGTTCAAATATCAGCTGTTTGAGCCGGGCCTGCTGGAAACCGACGGCGTCTGCAAGGTTTACTTCACCTGTGAAGATCACGAGCGGTTGCTGCAGGTGGAAGACGCCATCAACGCGCGCTGGGGCGATCGGGTCAACGTCAGCTTCTCGTTCCCGACCTGCCTGGAAGTGATGGCGGGCGGCGTGTCGAAAGGGCATGCGCTGGAAGAAGTGGCCAAGATCATCGGCTATACGCTGCAAGAGTGCATCGCCTTCGGCGACGGCATGAACGATCTGGAGATGTTGTCGATGGCCGGCAAGGGCTGCATCATGCGCGACGCGCATCAGCGCCTGAAGGACATGCTGCCGGAGCTGGAAGTGATCGGCTCCAACGTCGATAACGCGGTGCCGCACTACCTGCGCAAGATGTTCCTTTGAAATAACCATTAAATAATAAGGGCGCCTCGCGGCGCCCTTGGCATTACTTGTGCTGGCCCTGCTTCTGCAGGAACTGCACGCCCTTGTCCGGGAAGTCGGTGAACACGCCGTCGACGCCGGCCTGGTTGTAAATCACGTCATACAGCTGGTTCACGTCGGTCACGTACTTCGGCAGCGCATCGGCGCGGATGGTGAACGGATGCACCGCCAGCTTGCTGGCGTGCGCTTCTTTCACCATGTCGGTCAGCACGATGTGGCCCGGCTTGGATTGATCCGCCACCACCAGCATGTGGTAGTCCGGCCCGATGCCGTCGGCATACTGAGCGATTTTCTTCATCGCGCCCGGTTTGAACATCCAGTCGTAGTCGTATTCCACCCACTTGCCGTCGGCTTTCTGCTCATAGGTTTCCTGCCAGTCGTTATAGGCGATCAGCTGCACCAGCTTCAGATCCATGCCCAGCTTCGGCTCCAGCTCGTTCTTGATGCGCTTGAGCTCGT
Source organism: Serratia sp. BNK-23 (assembly GCF_047456145.1). Classification (NCBI taxonomy): domain Bacteria; kingdom Pseudomonadati; phylum Pseudomonadota; class Gammaproteobacteria; order Enterobacterales; family Yersiniaceae; genus Serratia; species Serratia sp. BNK-23. The sequence continues at coordinate 4,787,805 of NZ_CP179900.1, read as the reverse complement.
TGGCGTCGAAGCACTGCAGGTAGACGTTGTCGTTCTTGCCGGTGTAGCCGTACTGCTTGAGCACCGCCAGCACTTTGCTGGAGATGTCTTTGCCTTCCTGTTTGTGGAACCACGGCGCCTTGATTTCAGGGTAGATGCCGATGTTCTTGCCGGTCGAATGGTTCAGACCCTGCACGAACTCGATCTCTTCCTGGAAGGTGTGCACGCGGAAGTCGGATTTGCCCATCGGGAAGCGGCCAGGGTAGCCCTGCACCTTCTTGCCGTTTTCGATTTCAAAGCCTTCGGTGAACTTCAGCGATTTGATCTCCGCCAGCGTAAAGTCGATGGCGTAATAACGGCCGTCTTTACGCGCGCGGTCCGGGAAGCGTTCGGCGACGTCGGTGACGCGATCGAGGTAATGGTCGTGCAGCACCACCAGCTCGTTGTCCTTGGTCATCACCAGATCTTGTTCGAGATAATCGGCGCCCTGCGCGTAGGCCATCGCCTTCGCCGGCAGGGTGTGTTCCGGCAGGTAGCCGCTGGCGCCGCGGTGGGCGATGACCACTTTGTCCGCCGCCTGCGCGGCGCTGACCATCGAGGTGGCGAGAATGATCCCTGTCAGCAGGGCTTTGACTTGAGTCCGCATTCCGTTTTCTCCGTGTTGTTGGGGGCAGGGTAGTAAAAAGGCCGCAGGGCGGCCTTTAAATCATGCAAAAGTCGTGTGACGCTTAACCGCGCTTGGCGGCGATTTCCGCGTGGTGTTTCTTCTCGTTCAGCATGGTCAGCAGCAGCAGGATGACCGCTGCGATGCTGCCGCCGATCATCACCATGAAGCCGCCGTCCCAACCGAAGAAGTCCACGGTGTAACCGACGATGGCGCTGGCCGCGACCGAGCCGCCCAGGTAGCCGAACAGGCCGGTGAAGCCCGCGGCGGTGCCGGCGGCTTTCTTCGGCGCCAGCTCCAGCGCGTGCAGGCCGATCAGCATCACCGGGCCGTAGATCAGGAAGCCGATGACCAGCATACAGATCATGTCCACGGTCGGGTTGCCGGCCGGGTTCATCCAGAACACCACGGTGGCGATGGTCACCAGCGTCATGAAGAACACGCCGGTGGCGCCGCGGTTGCCTTTGAACACTTTGTCCGACATCCAGCCGCACAGCAGAGTGCCCGGGATACCGGCGTATTCATACAGGAAGTAGGCCCAGGAAGACTTGTCCAGCGCGAAGTGCTTCACTTCTTTCAGGTAGGTCGGCGACCAGTCCAGAATGCCGTAACGCAGCAGGTAGACGAACACGTTGGCGACCGCGATGTACCACAGCAGCTTGTTCGGCAGGATGTACTGCATGAAGATCTGCTTGGCGGTCAGCTCTTCTTCGTCTTTTTCGCTGTAGTCGTCCGGATAGTCGTTTTTGTACTCTTCAATCGGCGGCAGGCCGCAGGATTGCGGGGTGTCGCGCATCAGGGCGAAGGCGATCAGGGCCACCAGGATGGCGCCGAAGGCCGGCATGTACAGCGCCGCGTGCCAGTCGTTGAACCAGGCCATACCCAGCAGGAACAGCAGCGGCGGCAGGCCGCCACCCACGTTGTGGGCGCAGTTCCAGATGGAAACGATGCCGCCGCGTTCTTTCTGCGACCACCAGTGCACCATGGTACGGCCGCACGGCGGCCAACCCATGCCCTGGAACCAGCCGCACAGGAACAGCAGAACGAACATCACCGCGATGCTGGAGGTGGCCCACGGCACGAAGCCCATGAACAACATCACCGCCGCCGCCAGGATCAGGCCGGCAGGCAGGAACACTCGCGGGTTGGAACGGTCGGAGACCGAACCCATGATGAATTTGGAGAAGCCGTAGGCGATGGAGATGCCCGACAGCGCGAAGCCGAGGTCGCCGCGGCTGAAGCCTTGTTCGATCAGGTAAGGCATGGCCAGGGTGAAGTTCTTACGCACCAGATAGTAAGCGGCGTAACCGAAGAAGATCCCCAGGAAAATTTGCCAGCGCAGCTTACGGTAGAGCGGGTCTACCTTATCGCTCGGCACACGGGCGATGTGTGCGGCCGGCTTAAAAATACTCAACATGAGCGCCTCCGATGGCTTTATCTGTTATCACATCAATATGACCTTTTACGTTCATTTGATGATTGAGCGGATATCGAATGTGGTGTTTTTGTGTTCCATAACGAGCGCCATTGTCGACAAATACGCCTGGTGTCGCTGTGACGAATGGCGCAATTGTTACACTTTCATGAAACCACGGCGGATTTTGAGCGATTCGTTAACGTTATGAAATAGAAAAACGTCCAAAAATCGTGATTATGATCACATTGATGGTTTTTTGTGGACATTTTTATTTCGTTTTATGTTCGTTCTTGTTCCTTATCAAACAAAGACCCTAATAACCGTGGCTCAATAGGCTCATAACTACCGATCCTGAGGGAGCGACATGAGCAGCTATTTTGACGGCGGCGAAACGGATGTGATCATCATCGGCGGCGGCGCCACCGGCGCAGGCATTGCCCGCGATTGTGCGCGGCGCGGCTTGCGCTGCATTTTGCTGGAGCGTCACGACATCGCCACCGGCGCCACCGGCCGCAACCACGGCTTGCTGCACAGCGGCGCGCGCTATGCGGTGACCGACGGCGAGTCGGCGCGCGAGTGCATCGAAGAGAACCGCATCCTGAAACGCATCGCGCATCACTGTATCGAGCGCACCGATGGGCTGTTCATCACCCTGCCGCAGGACTCGCTGGAGTATCAGCAACAGTTTATCGCCGCCTGTCGCCAGGCCGACATCGACGCCGAAGCGATCGACCCGCAGCTGGCGCTGCGGCTGGAGCCGGCGGCTAATCCGGCGCTGATTGGCGCGGTGCGGGTGCCGGACGGCACCGTCGATCCTTTCCGGCTGACCGCCGCCAACATGCTGGATGCGCGCGAACACGGCGCGCAGATCCTGACTTACCACCAGGTGGTCGGATTGTTGCGCAGTGGCGACCGAGTGACGGGCGTGCGCGTTTACGACCATCAGAATCAGCGGCGCTATGAGCTGCACGCAGCGGTGGTGGTCAACGCCGCCGGCATCTGGGGCCAGCAGATCGCCGAATACGCCGATTTGCGTATCCGCATGTTCCCGGCCAAGGGAGCGCTGCTGATCCTCGGTCACCGCATCAACAACATGGTGATCAACCGCTGCCGCAAACCGGCGGACGCCGACATCCTGGTGCCGGGCGACACCATCTCGCTGATCGGCACCACCTCGACCCATATCGACTACGACCAAATTGACAACATGCTGGTGACCCCGCAGGAGGTGGACATTCTGATCCGCGAGGGGGCGCTGCTGGCGCCCACCCTGGCGCAGACCCGCATTCTGCGCGCCTATGCCGGGGTGCGGCCGCTGGTGGCCAGCGACGACGATCCCAGCGGGCGCAATGTCAGCCGCGGCATCGTGCTGCTCGATCACGCCGCCCGCGACGGGCTGGAAGGGTTTATCACCATCACCGGCGGCAAGCTGATGACCTACCGCCTGATGGCGGAGTGGGCCACCGACAAGGTATGTGAAAAGCTCGGCGTAAATAGTCCGTGCACCACCGCGCAGGACGCGCTGCCCGGATCCCGTCAGTCGGCGGAGGAAACGGTGCGCAGCGTGGTTTCTCTGCCCGCCAGCATCCGCGGCTCGGCGATTTACCGGCACGGCGATCGCGCCAGCCAGGTGCCGGCGGCCGATCGGCTCGACACCAGCCTGGTGTGCGAGTGCGAGGCGGTGACCGCCGGGGAAGTGCGCTATGCGGTCAATTCGCTGACCGTCAATAACCTGGTGGATCTGCGCCGCCGCACCCGCGTCGGCATGGGCACCTGCCAGGGTGAACTCTGCGCCTGCCGCGCCGCCGGACTGCTGACGCGCTTCAAGGTCAGCACGCCGCAGCAATCCATCGCGCAGCTGTCGCAGTTCCTCAACGAACGCTGGAAAGGCGTGCGGCCGATCGCCTGGGGCGATGCGCTGCGCGAGAGTGAATTTACCAGTTGGGTTTACCAGGGATTATGCGGGCTTGAGGCCCAGGCAGACAAAGAGCAGGAGGCGGATGATGCGATTTGACGTAGTGGTGATTGGCGGCGGCCTGGCGGGCCTGAGCTGCGCCATTGCCGTGGCCGAACAGGGCAAACGCTGTGCGGTGGTCAGTTCCGGCCAGAGCGCGCTCTACTTCTCCTCCGGCTCGCTCGATCTGCTGGCGAGATTGCCGGACGGCACGCCGGTCGAGATGCCACTGGCGGCGCTGCCGCAGCTGGCGCAACAGGCGCCGCAGCATCCGTATTCTCTGATTGGCCCCGGCCGGGTGGCGGCGCTGTCCGCCGCCGCGCAGCGGCTGCTGGAACGCTGCGGGCTGAATCTGCAGGGCGAGGGGGGAACAACCATCTGCGCATCACGCCGCTCGGCACGCGTCGCGCTACCTGGCTCAGCCCGCAGGCGATCCCGACGCTGCCGCTGACCGGCCAACTGCCCTGGCGGCGCATTGCGGTGATCGGCATCGAAGGGTTCCTCGACTTCCAACCGCAGATGGCCGCCGACGCCTTAAGCCGCGAGCTCGGCGTGCAGACGGACGTGGCCTATCTGCACATGCCGGCGCTGGACAGATTGCGCAATAACCCCAGCGAGTTCCGCGCGGTGAACATCGCCCGGGTGCTGGATTTGATGGAAAGCCTGCCGCCGTTGGCTGAAGAGCTGCGGCGGCTGGCGGGCGAGGCCGAGGCGCTCTTCCTGCCGGCCTGTCTGGGCCTGGAGGACGACGCGTCGCTGGCGGTGTTGCAGGATGCGGTCGGCAAGCCGGTCCGACTGCTGCCGACGTTGCCGCCTTCGGTGCCCGGCATGCGCTTGCACCAGGCGTTGCGGCGGCGTTTCCAACAGCTGGGCGGCGTTTTCATGCCGGGCGACAGCGTGCTGCGCGCCGAGTGTGAAGCCGGCCGCGTCACCGGCCTGTATACCCGCAACCACGGCGATATTCCGCTGCGGGCGCAGCAGGTGGTGCTGGCCAGCGGCAGCTTCTTCAGCAACGGGCTGGTGGCGGATTTCGATGAAGTGCGTGAGCCGATCTTCGGGCTGGACGTACACAGCCGGGCGGATCGCGCCGACTGGAGCCGACGCGAGCTGTTCGCGCCGCAGCCTTACCTGCAGTTCGGCGTGCGTACCGACGGCAGGCTGCGGGCGATGAAGCAGGGAGTGCCGTTCGACAATCTGTATGCCATCGGTGCGGTCGCCGGCGGTTACGATCCGCTGCAGCAGGGCTGCGGCGCCGGCGTGTCATTGATCGGTGCGCTGCACGTTGCGCAGCAGATCGCCGCGGAGGAGAACGCATGAGCCTGCATCAGGATCACAGCTTTGAAAGCTGCATCAAATGTACCGTCTGCACCACCTACTGCCCGGTCGCCAAAGTGAACCCGCTCTACCCGGGGCCGAAACAGGCGGGGCCGGACGGCGAGCGGCTGCGGCTGAAAGACCCGACGCTGTACGACGAGGCGCTGAAATATTGCACCAACTGCAAGCGTTGTGAAGTAGCCTGCCCGTCCGACGTCAAAATCGGCGACATCATTCAGCGCGCCCGCGCCGACTTTGCCCAGAGCAAGCCGACGCTGCGTGACGCCATCCTCAGCCACACCGATATCATGGGATCGCTGTCGACGCCGTTCGCGCCGATCGTCAACGCCGCCACCGGGCTGAAACCGGTGCGCAAGCTGCTGGACAAGGCGCTGAAGATCGATCACCGTCGTGAACTGCCGAAATACTCGTTCGGCACCTTCCGCCGCTGGTACCGGCAACAGGCGCAGACGCAGCAGCGTTACGCCGAGCAGGTGGCGTTCTTCCACGGCTGCTTCGTCAACTATAACCACCCGCAGCTGGGCAAGGATTTGGTCCGGGTGTTCAACGCGCTGGATATCGGCGTGCAGCTGCTGAAACGTGAGAAATGCTGCGGCGTGCCGCTGATCGCCAACGGGTTTATCGATCAGGCTAAAAAGCAGGCCAGGGTCAATGCCGAATCGCTGCATGAAACGGTGCTGGAGCGCGGCATTCCGGTGGTGGCCACTTCGTCGAGCTGCACCTTCACCCTGCGTGACGAATACCCTCATCTGCTGGACGTGGACACCACTCCGGTGCGCGATCGGGTGGAGCTGGCGACGCGCTATCTCTATCGTCTGATCAATCAGGGGCGCAGCCTGCCGCTCAAGCGCACGCCGCTGCGGGTGGCTTATCACACGCCTTGCCATATGGAGAAGATGGGCTGGACCGCCTACACCCTGGAGCTGCTGCGGCAGATACCGGGGCTGGAGCTGGTGGTGCTGGATTCGCAGTGCTGCGGCATCGCCGGCACCTACGGGTTCAAATCGGAGAACTACGCCACGTCGCAGGGTATCGGCGCGCCGCTGTTCCGGCAGATAGAAGAGAGCGGGGTGGATCTGGTGGTGACCGACTGCGAGACCTGCAAATGGCAGATAGAAATGTCCACCAGCAAACGCTGCGAACATCCGATCACCCTGCTGGCGCAGGCGCTGGCATAAAGCGAAAGGGCCGGCAAGCCGGCCCTTTGTGGGATTACTGCTTCAGCTTCAGGGTGGAGATGATGCCTTCGGCTTCGGTCTGCGCCTGCTGCTGATTGTCCGCCGGCAGCGTTACCTGAATGGTCAGCATGTTGTTGTTCAGCGAGCCGATCAGGACGGAAGAATAGGCTTTCTCGCCGCCGCTGGTGATGATGCTGTCCAGCTGACGCAGCGGCACACCGTTGACGTCGAGCGCTTTGTTGGTGATCACCTGCAGGTTGGCGTCACGCGCGCGTTGGGTATTCTCCAGGCGCTTGGCCAGGGTCTCCAGGCTGTCGGCGGTCTTGTCACCCAGGATCACAATCACCGCGCGCTGGCCGGTGCTGTCTGCGTAAACATGCATGTTGTTGGCCTGGTTGCCCAGCTTGCCGCTCTGATCCGCCATGCCGACAGGCAGGGTGAACGCCAGTTTACCGTCCAGCAGGCTCACCTGCTGCCCGGCCGGCGCGCTGGCCGCCGCGCCGTCCGTTGCCGCCTTGGTGTCTTTGGTTTCGCCGTCGCAGGCCGCGAGGCCAAGCGCCAGCAGGCTGATACCCATCAATTTCGCTACTTTACGCATCGGGCTTCCTTCTTCCTTTCCGGTAGGGATTCACTGTCGTATCGCAACCTATTCCAGGTTGAAATGCAAGGCAGATGTTGTCACAAGTTTTTTTCCAGTAATAGCCGATAATCAGCCACTTCGCCTTTCTTTTCCAGCTGAACAATCTGATAGTGGTGGGCGATCAGCATCGTCAGCATGGCGCGGAACCGGTTACGGGTTTTGACCGTCAGTTGGCGATAGCCCTGCGCCCGCGCCCAGCGCTCTTGTTCGGCCAACAAGGCCTGCGCCACGCCGTGGCGACGAAATGCCGGCAACACGCCGCCCAGCCAGCTGTAAAACACCGTTTCCTGCCGTTGATAACCGAGTTTGAAACCGGCCGGTTGCCCGGCTATCTCGGCGATCAACAGGCTGGCGGGGGCGGCGCCGATGCGCCGCTGCAGATCGGCCAGGCTATGCAGGCCGCCGAATTCAGGGATGCGTTGGTAAAGGCGGTGGATGTCTTCAAGCGTGGCGGTGCGGACGATTGGGGTCATGAGCGGCCTCCAAAGGATAGGGCCGCCCAGAATAACGCGACTCAGCCCGGCTGCAGGCCGCCGCTGCGCGCCGCGATGCGTTTGAGCAGCATGTTCAGCAACACGCCGTACATCGGCAGGAAGAACAGCAGGCAGATCATCACCTTGAAGCTGTAATCCACCAGCGCGATCTCCACCCAGTTGTTGGCCATGAAGGGATCGCTGCTCTTATAAAAGGCGATGAAGAAGAACGCCAGCGTATCGCTGATGTTGCCGAGGAACATCGCCGCCGCCGGCGCCACCCACCAGGCGCTGCGTTGACGCAGGCGGTTGAAGACGTGTACGTCGAGGATCTGGCCGAGCACATAGGCCATAAAGCTGGCGACGGCGATGCGCGCCACGAACAGGTTAAAACTGTTCAGCGCCGCAAAGCCCTGCCATTCTCCCTGATAGGTGACGGTGGAGATCACATAAGAGATGAACAGCGCCGGCACCATCACCGCCAGGATGATGCGCCGCGCCAGCGGCGCGCCGAAGATGCGCACGGTCAGATCGGTCGCCAGGAAGATAAACGGGAAAGTAAAGGCGCCCCAGGTGGTATGGAAGCCGAAAACGGTGATCGGCAGCTGCACCAGGTAGTTGCTGGAGGTAATGATGGCGATATGAAACAGCGAAAGCCAGACCAACGCGGTAAAGCGCTGCTGTGCGGTAAACGAATACATGTTGTAGCCTTTTTAGCAGTGGGGTGAGGGAACCCAGAGTGTCTTGTCAAAACAGCAAAAAACGCTGCGCGGCGGCATGATACGCGTTTGCGCAACCAATGCAATGGTTAAATTTAACGCAAACGTTAACGCATCTTGCGCAGAAAAACTACCGGCGTAAACTAGGCGCTAATGAGATGCGGCGAGCGTTCGCCGATCGTTTTTGAACGAGAAAAATTGCATGACTGACTTATTTGCCCAGGCAGACCAGACGCTCGACGCGCTGGGGCTGCGCTGTCCGGAACCGGTGATGATGGTGCGCAAAACCGTGCGCCATATGGACAACGGCGAAACGCTGCTGATTATCGCCGACGATCCGGCCACCACCCGCGATATCCCGGGGTTCTGCCGCTTTATGGAGCATACGCTGGTGGCGCAGGAGACCGAACAGGTGCCATACCGTTATCTGTTACGTAAAGGCGTCTAACGGCGGCGCGGCCGAGTTAAAAGTTCCCTCCCCCAAATGACAACGGGCGCGGTATGCCGCGCCCGTGTTTGTTTCAGAGCTTAGCTGCGCTTTCTCAATAGCCGCAGCGCGTTGGCGGTGACCAGCGCGGTGGCGCCGGAGTCAGCCAGCACCGCCAGCCACAAACCGGTCAGCCCCAGCAGGCTGGTGATCAGGAAGACCCCCTTCAACCCCAGCGCGATGGTGATGTTTTGCCGGATATTGGCGTGGGTGGCGCGCGAGATGCGGATCATCTCCGCGACGCCCACCAGCCGATTGTGGGTCAGGGCGGCGTCGGCGGTTTCCAGCGCCACGTCGGTGCCGCTGCCCATGGCGATGCCGATGCTGGAGGCTTTCATCGCCGGGGCGTCGTTGATGCCGTCGCCGATCATCGCCGTCGGGCGCAGTTCGCTCAGCTCGGTGACTGCGCTGACCTTATCTTCCGGCAGCAGACCGGCGCGATAGTCGAGGCCCAGCTCGCCGGCGATCGCGGCGGCGGCGCGCGGGTTGTCGCCGGTCAGCATCACGCCGCGAATGCCCAGCGCGTTCAGTTCGGCTATCGCCTGCTTGGCGTCGCCGCGCAGCGTATCGCGCAGCGCCAGCAAGCCGATGGGCGCGCCGTCTTCCAGCACCACCACCGCCGTTTTGCCGGCGTTTTCCAGCTTGTCTACCTGGCTCTGCCATTGGGCGTCGAGCAGGCCCGGCGCCAGCTTGCCCGGCGCGCTGATCAGCACGGTCTTGCCGTCCACGATCCCTTCCACGCCGACGCCGGCCAGCGCGCGGCGCGCCTGCGCCAGCGGCAACTCAGCCCCGCTTGCGGCGGCGCGGTTGATGATCGCCTGCGCCAGCGGGTGATGTGAACCGGCTTCCACCGCGGCGGCAAGCTGCAGCAGCCGCTGTTCGGTGAGCGCGCCGATCGGCAGCACGTCGGTCACCGTCGGCTTGCCTTCGGTCAGGGTGCCGGTCTTATCGAAGGCGATGGTTTGGATCTGGCCCAGTTGCTCCAGCGCTGCGCCGCCTTTAATCAGCGCGCCGCGCCGCGTGGCGGCCGCCAGTCCGGATGTGATGGCCGCCGGCGTTGAGATCACCAGCGCACATGGGCAGCCGATCAGCAGCAGCGTCAGGCCGCGATAGATCCAGGTATCCCACGGCTGCGAGAACAGCAACGGTGGCACCAGGATCACCGCGACGGCCAGCAGCATAATGGCCGGGGTGTAATAGCGGCTGAAGCGATCGAGGAAGCGTTCGATCGGCGCGCGGCGCTCCTCGGCCTCTTCAATCAGCTGCAGGATGCGGTCGATGGCGTTTTTGCCGGGCTCGGATATCACCTTCATCTGCGCCGCCTGATCGACGGACAGGCTGCCGGCGGCCACTTTCTCCCCCTGTTGGCGCTCGACCGGCACCGATTCGCCGGTCAGGGCGCTTTCATCGAAGCTGGCGAACGGATTGAGCAGCTCGGCGTCGGCCGGCAGGCGCCCACCGGGCGCGATTTCAATCACGTCGCCGGGGCGCAGGTTGGCGACCGGCACGCGTTTGCGTTCCGTGCCTTGCAGCAGCAGCGCATCTTCCGGCACCAGCTCCATCAGCGCCTTCACCCCGCGCCGTGCGCGGTTGGCGGCGTAGGATTCCAGCAGTTCGCCGACCATAAACAGCAGCAGCACCATCGCCGCTTCGGCGGTGGCGCCGATGAACAGCGCGCCGATGGCCGCCACGCTCATCAGCGTTTCGATGGCAAACGGCGTGCCGGAACGAATCAAACGCAGCGCCTTGGCGGCGACCGGCGCCAACCCGACCAGCGTGGTGGCGATAAAGGCGATGCGGCCCAGCTCCGGGTTAACCCGATCCAGCACCCAACTGACCACCATCAGGGTGGTTAACAGCAGCAGCGGCGCGAATTCGCCGAAGCGTGAGGTTTTCGGCGCGGCGGCTTTGGCGGTCTGAGCGCCGAGCAGGGTAAAGCCGGCCTGGGCGACCGCATCCTGGATCCGCAGGCTGATGTCGGACTGCGCGTCGACCACCAGTTTCTCGGTGGCGAACAACACGCGCGCGCTGTCGACGCCGGGGAGTGCGGTGACGGCATTTTCGATTTTCTTGGCGCAGCTGGGGCAGTCCATGCCGGTGACTTTCCAACTGAAACGTTGGCTGCCGGAAGGGGGAGCGGCGGCCAGCCTGTCGCTTTCCTCGTCCGGATCGTCGGGCGCGGCGGTGCAGCAGCCGCTATCGCCATGATCGTGATGATGGTGGGCGTGTTCGGCCTGTGCGGTGGCGTTTTTCGGTTCGCTGCTGCAGCCGTGCTGAGTTTTGCTGTGGCTGTGGTTGCAGCCGCATCCGCCTTCGGCGTGGTGATGTTCCTGATGATTATGGTTTTGCTGATTGTGCATAACGTCCCCCTGCGGGCTGTTAAACGGGTTTGCTCAACTGACTCTACACCCTGGAGTCCACTCCAGAGTCAAGCGCCGGATGAGAATTATTGCTAACGGCGTTCAAGCGTAGAAAGGGGGGTATTCATTCAATAATGAATAATGCGGATTTTAATCTATCGGCTTTTCTTATCCCCTATTGGGGCGAAAAGGCTCGCTGCCGTTAGTTTAAATAAGAAAATAATATTCCTATAGAAACTAAAAAATCGCCCGACCTAATAATAAAGAGTTATTAATCTATAACGCTTTAGCGAAATTTACCTTTTCCCCTGAGTAAAGCCAGCATGATTCGCTTGAGTCTGCAGGCCGCATTGCTATTGAAGTTTGGTGCCAACTTATCCTCATCAAGTTTCATTTGCTTTGTAAAGAACTCTAAAAAGCAGCATAACAAACTTTCGTTGCGATAATAAATGGTTGATTATTTTATGTGCAGTTTTGCGACCCTGCCTATAATTGGAATCGATTACCATTTTTAATGGTGATCTTATTTGCTGATATATATGCATTAATTCTACCTAACACACTGCCGGTAACGGCGCATAAGCCCCTTCCAGCAAGCTTAAGGTTCATTAACCGTGGCTTACGGGGAGGTTATGTCTATCTGTCTGATTGATATCAATCAGGTAATGAGTGGAATCGAACCAATGCAATCTACTAAAAAGGCAATTGAAATTACTGAATCCAGCCTTGCGGCCGCGACAACCGGCTACGATGCTGTAGATGACCTGCTGCATTATCATGAGCGGGGTAACGGGATTCAGATTAATGGCAAGGATTCATTTTCTAACGAGCAAGCTGGGCTGTTTATTACCCGCGAGAACCAAACCTGGAACGGTTACAAGGTATTTGGCCAGCCGGTCAAATTAACCTTCTCCTTCCCGGACTATAAGTTCTCTTCCACCAACGTCGCCGGCGATACCGGGCTGAGCAAGTTCAGCGCGGAACAGCAGCAGCAGGCTAAGCTGTCGCTGCAGTCCTGGGCTGACGTCGCCAATATCACCTTCACCGAAGTGGCTGCCGGTCAAAAGGCCAATATCACCTTCGGCAATTACAGCCAGGATCGTCCCGGCCACTATGATTATGGTACCCAGGCCTACGCCTTCCTGCCGAACACCATTTGGCAGGGCCAGGATTTGGGCGGCCAGACCTGGTACAACGTCAACCAATCCAACGTGAAGCATCCGGCGACCGAAGACTACGGCCGCCAGACGTTCACCCATGAGATTGGCCATGCGCTGGGCCTGAGCCACCCGGGCGACTACAACGCCGGTGAGGGCAACCCGACCTATAACGACGTCACCTATGCGGAAGATACCCGCCAGTTCAGCCTGATGAGCTACTGGAGTGAAACCAACACCGGTGGCGACAACGGCGGTCACTATGCCGCGGCTCCGCTGCTGGATGACATTGCCGCCATTCAGCATCTGTATGGCGCCAACCTGTCGACCCGCACCGGCGACACCGTGTACGGCTTTAACTCCAATACCGGTCGTGACTTCCTCAGCACCACCAGCAATTCGCAGAAAGTGATCTTTGCGGCCTGGGATGCGGGTGGCAACGATACCTTCGACTTCTCCGGTTATACCGCTAACCAGCGCATCAACCTGAATGAGAAATCGTTCTCCGACGTGGGCGGCCTGAAGGGCAACGTCTCGATCGCCGCCGGTGTGACCATTGAGAACGCCATCGGCGGTTCCGGCAACGACGTGATCGTCGGCAACGCGGCCAACAACGTGCTGAAAGGCGGCGCGGGTAACGACGTGCTGTTCGGCGGCGGCGGGGCGGATGAACTGTGGGGCGGTGCCGGCAAAGACATCTTTGTGTTCTCTGCCGCCAGCGATTCCGCACCGGGTGCTTCCGACTGGATCCGCGACTTCCAGAAAGGGATCGACAAGATCGACCTGTCGTTCTTCAATAAAGAAGCGAATAGCAGTGATTTCATCCACTTCGTCGATCACTTCAGCGGCACGGCCGGTGAGGCGCTGCTGAGCTACAACGCGTCCAGCAACGTGACCGATTTGTCGGTGAACATCGGCGGGCATCAGGCGCCTGACTTCCTGGTGAAAATCGTCGGCCAGGTAGACGTCGCCACGGACTTTATCGTGTAACACAGCAACGGAACGCCCGGCGCAGTCTCGGCCGGGCGTGATGCAGGAGCCCGGTATGAAAGGTACTTTAGCGCGCACCGCTTTGGCGGCGGGTGGCATGATGGTGACGAGTGCGGTGATGGCCGGCAGTTTGGCATTGCCGACCGCGCAGTCGCTGGCGGGGCAATGGCAGGTGGCCGACAGCGAACGGCAATGCCAAATCGAGTTTCTGGCGCATGAACAAAGCGAGACCAACGGCTATCAGCTGGTGGATCGGCAACAGTGTTTGCAGAGCGTGTTTGCGGCGGAAGTCGTGGGCTGGCGCCCGGCTCCGGACGGCATCGCCCTGCTGCGGGCGGATGGCAGCACGTTGGCGTTCTTCTCGCGCGACGGCGATCTGTACCGCAATCAGCTGGGTGCGGATGATGCTCTGACGTTGAAAGCGCTGGCTTGATGAAGAAACGGGTTCGGCGCGCCGAACCCGCGGTAGGTCTCTACAGGTAGAGCGAACGCACGATCAGGAAGTGGCCGGAGAAGTAACAGAAAGCCACGATGGCGTCCGCCGCGCGGAAGGTGAAGCGGTAGCGGTTGAGCAGCCAAACCACGTTGGCCAGCAGCAGCAGCGAGGTGCCGGTAAGCAGCGAGAAGCCGAAATCGGTGCTGCGCAGGAAATATTGTTCGCCCGCCAGCCAGACCATCAGCAGCGTCATCGCTACGTAGGTAACGATCGGCCAGCGCATCTCTTCCAGCCGGGTCCAGACGGTGGCCAGCAGCAGTGCGCCGATCACCAGCAGCGCCAGCGGCAGCGGCCAGAACAGGCTGAACGTCATCTGGCTGGCGAAACTCAGGGTGTACAGCAGGTGGGACAGGAAAAAGGCGCCGATGGCATACAGCACCCGTTCGCGCGGCAACAGGAGCAATGCGTCGCCGATCAGCGTCGCCAGCAGGCCGAGTACGATCAGATAACCCGCAGCGCCGAGCACCGGCGCCTGCCAGGCCAACAGCAACAGCAGCAGCAGCGTGACGGGTTTGAACACCCAGCGCTGCCAGCGCGGCCCACGGTAAGAGGCGTCGACGAACAGCCAACCGGAAAAGAATACGGCAAGGAACGGCCAACTCATTAATGTCTTCCTTATGTATGAGGGAGCCGCAACAACCGGCTCCAAACTGTCACCAATGTCACTTCTTCATTTCAGTGTAGGTAGCCTGCCGGCGATCGACAATGCTTTCTTGAGAATGCTATGTTTACGCTGATTTAGCCGCGAAGGAAATGGGAAACCGATGAGTAAGCCACCGTTATTTTTTGTCGCCGTGATTGCGCTGATCGCCGTGCTGGCCACGCAACGCTACTTCAAGCAGCGGCAGCAGGAGGCGGAAAACGATCGCGCGCCGATGCGCAGTCTGCAGGTGACGGTGAGCGACAAACGCGCGGTGCCGGTCACCAAGACCCGCGCGCCGCAGCGCGAGCCGTTGGTCAATGAACCGATGAATTACGAGGTGGTGTTCAGCCCGGTACAGGGAGGTGAAGATATCCAGCTGCGGCTGAAGCAATGGCAGTACAACCCGATAGAAAAGGGCGCGCAGGGCACGTTGAACATGCAGGGCACGCGCTTCGTCTCGTTCACCGCTCAGCCGTAGCGGTCACTTCTTCTTGATGGGCGGCTGTTTCTTTTGCCAGGCCAGCAGCTCGAACACGCCAAAGATAAAGATCTTGGCCTCTTGCCAGTAGCTGATCGGCTGATCCTTCGGCTGGGTGGATTTCAACAGCACCAGCTGCAGGCCGTGCATCACCACCATAAAGAACAGCGCCACGTCGATGAAATACTTCAGCGGCTTGGGAAACGGATGGAACAGGTTAGAGAGCAGGAAGCCCCACACGCACAGCATCAGCAGGCGGCCCAGATTAATCAACATGGTCGGTTTTCTCTTGCGAACGAATATAAAGGCGATAGGCCACCTGGCCGGCGACCTTCTCCCGGTGCAGCTGCCAGCTGGCAGGCACGTCCGCCGCGGCGCTTTCCGCCTCGGCTTCTACATAGATCCAGGCCTCGTCGGCCAGCCAGCCGCGTTGCTCCAGCAACAGGGCGGTCTCCGCCAGCAGGCCTTTGCGAAACGGCGGATCGAGGAACACCACGTCGAACGGTTGGCCATCGCCCGCCAGCCAGCTCAGCGCGTTGGTGTTGATAACCACCCCTTTGCCCTGCAGCAGCGCCAGATTTTTTTCCAGCTGCTGCGCCACCGGCCGTTCGAATTCGAGCAGCGTGGCGCTGCCGGCATAGCGCGACAGCGCTTCCAGCCCCAATGCGCCGCTGCCGGCGAAACAGTCGAGGCAGCGCGCGCCCTGAATCACCGGCGCCAGCCAGTTGAACAGGGTTTCGCGTACCCGATCGGTGGTGGGGCGCAGCCCCGGGCTGTTCGGCACCGGGAGTTTGCGACCGCGCCATTGGCCGCCGATGATGCGGATCTGTCCGGCTGCGGCCTGGGGCGGTTTTTTGGCCGCCGCCCGTGGCGAGAGTCTTGTCATAAGCGTTGTTTGGTTTCTTTCGCGGCGCGGGGCCGCCGAGGTTAACGAAAAGTTGTCCCTATTCTACCGGTGACGGGCGTCGGGGGGAACGGTAAAACGTTGTTGTCTGATTTCACGCCGGAAAGCATGCCGGATGCGTGTTGCTGGGCGAGGGAAAGTGATAGACTCGGCGGATTATTGTCAGCATATATCCTTCAGGTATGGAGGGTAAGCGAGCCTTCGGTACGGAGTAGAGTCATAACATGGCAAAAGATAAGAAACGTGGGTTTTTCTCCTGGCTGGGGTTTGGCCAGAAGGAGAAGGAAGAAGATCAACAGCAACCTGAGCCGTCGGTAGAGCAGGCGGAACCTCAGGCCGCGGAGACGCCGGCTGAACCGGTCACCGCCAAGCTGGACGACAAGCTCCCCGCCCAGGAATCTGAACCTGCCGCCTCCGTCGACACCCCGGGAGAGTGGGATAACGGTCAGGCCGGCGAGCAAATCGCGGAAAATCTGCCGGCAGCGGCCGAGCATCCGGCGGCGCAAGCGCTGGCCGAAGAGATCGTCAGCGTCACCGAACAGGTGGCGGCGCAGCAGCAACCTGTTACCGAACCCGAGCCGGTCGTCGAACCCGAGCCAGTCATCGAACCTGAGCCGGTCGTCGAACCCGAGCCGGTCGTTGAGCCTGAGCCGGTCGTTGAGCCTGAGCCGGTCGTTGAGCCTGAGCCGGTCGTTGAGCCTGAGCCGGTCGTTGAGCCTGAGCCGGTCGTTGAGCCTGAGCCGGTCGTTGAGCCTGAGCCGGTCGTTGAGCCTGAGCCGGTCGTCGAACCCGAGCCGGTCATCGAGCCCGAGCCGGTCATCGAACCCGAGCTGGTCGTTGAGCCAGAGCCGGAAGCGGAAGAAGAGCCGCTGGAACCCGTCGTGCCGGCCGCTGCGCAAGAGCAGGAGCGCCCGACCAAAGAGGGCTTCTTCGCGCGCCTGAAGCGCAGCCTGCTGAAGACCAAGCAGAACCTCGGCTCCGGCTTTATGGGGCTGTTCCGCGGTAAAAAGATCGACGACGACCTGTTCGACGAGCTGGAAGAACAGCTGCTGATCGCCGACGTTGGCGTGGACACCACGCGCAAGATCATCACCTCCCTGACCCAGCACGCCAGCCGCAAGCAGCTGAAAGACGCCGAAGCGCTGTACGGCAAGCTGAAGGAGGAAATGTCCGAAATTCTGGCCAAGGTCGATCAGCCGCTGGATGTCAGCGGGAAAACCCCGTATGTCATCCTGATGGTCGGCGTGAACGGCGTGGGTAAAACCACCACCATCGGCAAGCTGGCGCGCCAGTTCCAGGCGGAAGGCAAGTCGGTGATGCTGGCGGCGGGGGACACCTTCCGCGCCGCGGCGGTGGAGCAGCTGCAGGTGTGGGGTGAACGCAACCGCATTCCGGTGGTGGCGCAGCATACCGGCGCGGATTCCGCTTCGGTGATCTTCGATGCGGTGCAGGCCGCCAAGGCGCGCGGCATCGATGTGTTGATCGCCGATACCGCCGGCCGTCTGCAGAACAAATCGCACCTGATGGAAGAGCTGAAGAAGATCGTCCGCGTCATGAAAAAACTGGACGACCAGGCCCCCCATGAGGTTATGCTGACGCTCGATGCCAGCACCGGCCAGAATGCGGTCAGTCAGGCGAAATTATTTAATGAGGCCGTGGGCTTAACCGGCATCACGCTGACTAAACTGGACGGTACCGCCAAGGGCGGGGTGATCTTCGCCATCGCCGATCAGTTCGGTATCCCGATCCGCTATATCGGCGTCGGGGAAGGCATCGAAGATTTGCGGCCGTTTAAGGCTGACGATTTTATTGAGGCACTTTTTGCCCGAGAGGATTAATACGGATGATTCGCTTTGAACAGGTCAGTAAAGCTTATCTGGGCGGACGGCAAGCGCTGCAGGGGGTTGATTTCCATCTGCGCCCGGCGGAGATGGCGTTTCTGACCGGCCATTCCGGCGCGGGGAAAAGTACCCTGCTGAAACTGATTTGCGGTATCGAACGGCCCAGCGCCGGCCACATCTGGTTTGGCGGCCACGACATCAGCCGTTTGAAAAACCGCGAGGTGCCGTTCCTGCGCCGGCAGATCGGCATGATCTTCCAGGATCACCACCTGCTGCTGGATCGCACGGTGTATGACAACGTGGCGATGCCGCTGATCATCGCCGGCGCCAGCACCGAAGATATCCGCCGCCGCGTTTCCGCCGCGCTGGACAAGGTCGGTTTGCTGGATAAAGCGAAAAACTTCCCGATTCAGCTGTCCGGCGGTGAGCAGCAGCGTGTGGGCATCGCCCGTGCGGTGGTGAACAAGCCGGCGGTGCTGCTGGCGGATGAACCGACCGGTAACCTGGACGATGCGCTGTCGGAAGGCATTTTGCGCCTGTTTGAAGAATTCAACCGCGTCGGCGTGACCGTTCTGATGGCGACGCACGACACCGGGCTTATCGCCCGCCGCAATTACCGCATCCTGACGCTGAGCCAGGGCCGCATGCAAGGAGGCGCTCACCATGGCCAATAACGCAAAAACCGCCAAGAGCAAGGCGCTGCGCGGCGGCTGGCGCGAACAGTGGCGTTACGCCTGGATGAACGCCATCAAAGACATGCTGCGTCAGCCGTTGGCGACGCTGCTGACGGTGATGGTGATCGCCATTTCCCTGACGCTGCCGAGCGTGTGCTACATCGTGTGGAAAAACGTCAGCACCGCGGCCAGCCAGTGGTATCCAACGCCGCAGCTGACCGTCTATCTGGATAAATCGCTCGATGACGACGCCGCGCTGAAAGTGCTCGACGCCATCAAGGCGGAAGCCGGCGTGGAGAAGGTCAATTACCTGTCGCGTGAAGAAGCGCGCGGCGAGTTCCGCAACTGGTCGGGCTTTGGCGGCGCGCTGGACATGCTGGAAGAGAACCCGCTGCCGGCGGTGGCGATCGTCACGCCGAAGCTGAGCTTCCAGAGTTCGGACACCCTCAACACCCTGCGCGATCGCGTGGCGGCGGTGCAGGGCGTGGAAGAAGTGCGTATGGATGACAGCTGGTTTGCCCGCCTGGCGGCGCTGACCGGGCTGGCGGGCCAGATTGCGGCGATCATCGGCGTGCTGATGATCGTGGCGGTGTTCCTGGTGATCGGCAACAGCGTGCGTCTGAGCATCTTCAGCCGTCGCGACACCATCAACGTGATGAAACTGATCGGCGCCACCGACGGTTTTATCCTGCGGCCGTTCCTCAACGGCGGGGCGATGCTGGGCTTTGCCGGCGCGCTGCTGTCGCTGGTGTTGTCCGGGGCGCTGGTATGGCAACTGGAGTCGGTGGTCGCCGGGGTAGCCAAGGTATTCGGCACCACCTTCACCCTGCACGGGCTGGGCTGGGATGAGGCGCTGCTGCTGCTGATCATCTCCGCGATGATCGGCTGGATCGCCGCCTGGCTGGCGACGGTGCAACATTTACGCCGATTTACACCACAGTAAGATTTTTTTGGTATACTCTTCTCCTGCTGCTTTTGATCGCGTTGCGGGAGAAGAGTGACCTCAAGCGAAGTCAGCACCATCCCTCTCTTCTTAGCGCACAAATTCCCTATCGGCCTGCACCTTCGTCACGTATTGTCAGCAACAATGCTTGCAAAAAAGGGTGAACTTCTGGGGCGGAATACGGTCAAAAATTGCAGCAAATGTTAAGGTGCCCGGCGTGTGGAACCGCTTTTGCTTCAGCAACTGCCGTAGAATCAATCATTTCCCCGCTGTAATAATCACCTGCATGATTTTGTATTCTCATAGAGAGGGTTTGAATGACCAAAGAAATGCAAACTTTAGCCTTAGTACCCCAAGGTAGCTTGGAAGCCTATATCCGGGCAGCCAACGCCTATCCGATGCTGACGGCAGAGGAAGAGCGGGAGCTGGCTGAACGGCTGCATTATCAGGGCGATCTGGATGCCGCTAAGCAGCTCATCCTGTCTCACCTGCGCTTTGTCGCTCATATTGCCCGCAACTATTCAGGCTATGGTCTGCCGCAGGCGGATCTGATTCAGGAAGGCAATATCGGCCTGATGAAAGCCGTTCGCCGCTTCAACCCTGAAGTCGGCGTGCGTCTGGTTTCCTTTGCGGTGCATTGGATTAAGGCGGAAATCCACGAGTACGTATTGCGCAACTGGCGCATCGTGAAAGTGGCGACCACCAAAGCGCAGCGCAAGCTGTTCTTTAACCTGCGCAAAACCAAGCAGCGTTTGGGTTGGTTCAACCAGGATGAAGTGGAACTGGTGGCCCGTGAGCTGGGCGTAACCAGCAAAGACGTGCGCGAGATGGAATCTCGTATGGCGGCGCAGGACATGACGTTCGATCCGACTCCGGACGACGAGGCCCGCGACGGCCAGTCGATGGCGCCGGTGCTGTACCTGCAGGACAAGAGCTCGGACTTCGCCGAAGGCATCGAGGAAGATAACTGGGAAAGCAACGCCGCAGACAAACTGGCCTATGCGCTGGAAGGTCTGGACGAGCGCAGCCAGCATATCATTCGCGCCCGTTGGCTGGACGACGACAACAAGTCGACGCTGCAGGAGCTGGCCGATCAGTATGGCGTTTCCGCCGAACGCGTGCGCCAGCTGGAAAAGAACGCCATGAAGAAACTGAAAATGGCGATCGAAGCCTGAGTCGATGCGAGATTCGATAAAAAAGCCCGGCAAGCCGGGCTTTTTAGTGCCTGAAATCCGGCGCTATGGCGCCACGGCGGCAAAGTCTGGCGCCGGGCAGTCGTAGCCGAATTTCGCCGCCCACGGGTAGCGGGTGCCGGTGTTGATGTAGCGCTGATAAAGCGCCCGGCCGGTTTTGGCGTCGCGCTTGATAACCCAGCTGGCGGCGTTACACAGCACGGCGGCATAGGCCTGGCTCTTCGGCGGCAGCAGATCGGCCGCCTGCTGCGCCAGCCCAACCGCCTGCCAGCGATAGTGCAGGAAACGGTTGTCTTCCGCCGGTAGCGCCGCCTTGGCGCGTACCGCTTCCGCGCTGTCGATCCAACTTTTGTGCTTCAGCTCGCGAGTATCGAACGCATCCCCCAGATAGGAATAGCCGGCGCCATAGATGGCGTAGTCCGGCGTCATTTCGTAGCCGGTAAACTCCAGCCCCTGGGCGCGCAGCAGGTTGGCGGCGCGATAGTAAGCCTGCGCACGCGCCAGCGGTGCGGCGGATTTGTCCTTGGCGGCCTTAAGCTCGTCGGCGTACTGCTGCGCCGCCTGCCGGTAGTTGGGGATATCGAAGTAGGCCAGCGCCTCCGGAGCTCTTCCGACGCGCATCAGCCGCCGCGCCAGCAGTTCGCGCAGCTGCACTTCCGGCGTGATCTGCTGGCCGCCGTAGTCGTCCGGGTTAACCGGCTTGAGCGGCGTCGTCGGCGCCGGGGCGTGCTTATCGACAAAGCCTTTCAACTCATCGACGGTCAGCACTCGCTCCGCCACGTCGGCCACGTCGGCCCAATAGAGCGCCTTGCCGCGATACAGCAGGTCCATCGCCTGCAGATAGTCGCCGCGGTTCAGCGCCAGGATGGCCTGTTCGCCGGCCACCCGGCATTCGGGCACGATGGTTTCCGCAACGAAGTCGGCGTTGCGTTGCTCGCCCCAGCTTTCGTCGGCGGGGAACGCGCTTGCCGCCTTGGCGTAGGCGGCGGTGGCGGCTTTCACATCGCCGTCGCGCAGCGCCATTTTGGCGCGCAGCCACCACGCCAGGCCGCTGTCGCCGGCGTTTTTCAGCAGGCTTGCCGCCATCGGGTACTGCCCGGAGCGGTAAGCCAATGCCGCCAGCCGATCGCTGCCGGCGAAGCCGCTTTTCACTGAGCCGTCCAGCAGCGTCAGGATCTGGTTGATGATTTGTGCGGAGCGGCCGTTGCCGTCGGTATCCGCCATTTGCAGGTTGCCGCTGCGGGCGAACAGCTCAATGGTCACCAGCTGTTGGATCAACGGATCGCCGATAATCTGTTTCAGCGTGTCCAAATGGTCGGGGTTGACCAGGAAGCTGGAGACGTACTGCAGCGACTGCCCGCCGCTCGGATCGCCCTGCGCCGCCTGCTGTGCGTACAGGTGGGCGGCGGGGGCGACCTCACCCAGCCACAGGTGGATGCGCGCCTGCTGCCCAAGGCTGCTCAGCGCCAGCTGATCGGGATCGGCGGCGCCGTTTTTCACCCGATCGATCACCTGCTGGAATGCAGCCAGCGCCTGTTCAAGCGCGGCTTTTGGCGGGTGCTCGGCGGCGGGGGCCGCTTCACCGGATTCGTTCACCGGCGTCCCGTGGTCCGCCATCAGTACCCGCCCCAGCGAATACTGCGCCCGCAGCCCCCAATCGCCCTGCTCGGCGGCCGGTAGCTTCAGCACCTGCTGGAAATAGTCTGCGGCGCGCGGATCGTGGCTGGCGAAAGCCACGGCGCCCAGTTGATAGAGACGCGCAGCGTTGGACAACCCCTGCGTATTGACGGCGTCAGCCTCTTCCACCGTTTTGGCGGCGCGCATTTTGCCGATCGCTATCGTTTCCGGCGATTGCGGCATCGGTTTCGGCGGCATCGGCGGCGGCGGGGCCTGCCAGTGCGGCAACTGACTGTCCGCCGGCACCAGCCGGCCGGCTTCGAAGGCGAAATTGCCCTCCGGCATATACAGCAGGGTGCCGTTGCGGTCGATCAGCAGCCGGTTAGGAAAATCCGGGCCGCAGGCATAGCCGTTCAGCGGCAGCGCCAGCGCGGCGCCGATCAGCATGGCCAGCGGAAGAAAGCGGCGGGTGTTCCGTGCCGCGCGCGTATCAAGGTGTGACAAGGGTGCCTCCTGGCGTCAGTTGTTGGCAGCGCAGCCAGCCCAGCGGCCGGGATTGCCCGGCGCGCAGCTGATCGCCGCTGATGCGAATAAAGCGTTGCCGTTGCGGTGCGGATTCCAGCCGGTAGTTGCCGACCGCGTCCGCCGCCAGGCAGTCGTCGGCGCGGATGATGACTTCTTGCGGCAGCGGGGCGTCCACCGGCCCGTTGTTATGAATTATCAGATCATACAGCCCGTTTTGCTGTGGCTGAGGCCTAAATTTTACCTGCCAGTCGACATTCAGCGGCCGCCGTTCGATCACCGCTCGCAGCGTGGCGAGCGACCAGGCACGCCGATCGTCCGCCAGTGGCAAGCGGAACCAGATAATGCCGCGCAGCCGGGGCGGCGTTTGCTGTGCCAGCGTTTGCAGAAAATCGGCGATCTGCTGCGGCGCGACCGTCAGTTCGCGGCCGTTGCCGGCCACGCGCAGCGAGGATTCGCTCTCCACCTGCGCGCCCTGTGCATCAAAACCCAGCAGCGCCATGCCATAAGCCGGCAGCGCGACGCGAAACGGCTTCGGTGTGACGGCGGCGTACTGCCGCACCCAGCGTAGCGCCAAGGAGCCGTCAAACAGCCCCTGCTGCGGCGAGAGCACCGCATGCACCTGCAGGACGGAGCTGTCGGCCTGTTGCAGTACGCCGGGCAGGTCGGGCGAGCCGATCCAGGCCGGCAGGGCGGTGATGCCGAGTTGCAAAGCGGCGGGCAGGCGTTGGCGCAGCCGCTGCAGAAAGCGTTGGTAGTCCGGCAGGCGGGCGGTGGCGGCGTCATGATCGATCTCGACGCCGGTGACGGGCAGCCCGGCCGCCTGCCAGCGTTGGGCGAGCGCCAGCAGCCGCTGGATAATGGCTTCCTGGTCCAGCTGCGGCAGCTGGCCGTCGAGGCGCGCCACCAGCCAGAGCGGGCGGCCATCCTGTTGCAATAAGCGCAGGTCGGCCGGGATTTCCCGCCAGCCCTCGCGTGGATGCACCTGCAGCGCCAGCACCCGCAGCCCGGCGAACAGATCGCGGCTGTGCGCCAGCGCATCGGCGTGCTGCGGCGTCCAGACCCGCTGCCAGACATAAACCTGCTGATCCCAGTCTGAGGCCAGGCGCAGCGCCTGCTGGCGCCCGAGGAACGCGGCCGCCAGCCCCAGCGCAATCAAGACCAGCGCCGCCAACCGGCGTTTCATTTTTGCCAGAGATCGCCCTGCGGTGCGAAGCCGCAGGCGCGCATGAAGTTCTCGACTTCCCCGCGTTCGCGCGGTGCCAGGCCGGCGGTCGACAGCTGCCAGTGAGCGACCTGCGGCAGCTGACGCTGCGCATCCTGCACCAGGTAAAGACCGACGCCGCGGCGGCGCGTCACTTCGCGCACCAGCAAGTCCTGCAGCTCGGCGCGGTCATCCTGCAGCGCAATTTTCACCGCGCCCAGCAGACGCTCGTTGAAGCGGGCGGCGAACAGCGCCTTGCCGCCGCTCAACCAGCTCTGCCACTGTTCCGGCTGCTGATGCGGCCAAATTTTACCGAGATCGATAAGGTCTTGCGGGGACAGCGCGGTCAGGCGCTCGATGGTCAGTTTCATGCAGAATTTCCGCGCAGCTAAATGATGCCGACAGTGTAATAGATCTTGTGCAGAGCGTTGTGTAAGTTTTTCTGTACGATTACTGTGCAATATGTTTTTTGCACGGGGCATTTTCCGAGTAAATAGTTAGTAAAGGGATTGTTAACCAGCACAACGCGCTACGCCTCAAGGTAAACGGCGCAGATTTAATTCGAATTTTATCCTGTTTACACCGCTTGTTTCTGCCTGATGAAGTTGATTTGCAGCAGAAAATTCCTGTTTAATGGCATGAAAAATAAAGTCTTATTAGAAAATAATGCCGACAAATTGCCTAAATCATTATTACTTATAACAAAAGCGGTCAATAACGATCGGGCGCAGGCAAACACAACAGGTACGTTCACAACGACAGATGGGGATTTGCGGATGAAATTAACAACAGGTAAGGCACTGCTGGCGGGTTGCATTGCGATGGCCATGAGCCAGGCGGCTATGGCGAAAGACATCAAGGTGGCGATCGTCGGGGCGATGTCCGGCCCGGTCGCGCAGTATGGCGACATGGAGTTTACCGGCGCGCGCCAGGCGATCGCCGACATCAACGCCAAGGGCGGCATCAAGGGCGACAAGCTGGTCGGCGTGGAATACGACGACGCCTGCGATCCGAAACAGGCGGTTGCGGTCGCCAACAAGGTGATCAACGACGGCATTCGCTACGTGATTGGCCACCTGTGTTCCTCTTCCACCCAGCCGGCGTCCGATATCTATGAAGACGAAGGCGTGATCATGATTACCCCGGCGGCCACCAACGCCGATCTGACTACTCGCGGCTACAAGATGATCCTGCGCACCACCGGTCTGGATTCGGATCAGGGCCCGACCGCCGCCAAATACATCCTCAGCGACATCAAGCCGAAGCGCATCGCCGTGGTGCACGATAAGCAGCAATACGGCGAAGGCCTGGCGCGCTCGGTGCGCGACAGCCTGAAAAAACAGGGTACCGAAGTGGCGATGTTCGAAGGCATCACCGCCGGCGACAAAGACTTCTCCACCCTGGTGGCGCGCCTGAAGAAAGAGAATATCGATTTCGTGTATTTCGGCGGTTACTACCCGGAAATGGGCCAGATCCTGCGTCAGGCCAAACAGGCCGGGTTGACCACCCGCTTCATGGGGCCGGAAGGCGTGGGTAACTCCTCGCTGTCCAACATCGCCGGCGCCGCCTCGGAAGGCATGCTGGTGACGCTGCCGAAACGCTACGATCAGGTGCCCGCCAACCAGCCGATCGTCGATGCGCTGAAGGCCAAGAAGCTGGATCCGACCGGCCCGTTCGTCTGGACCACCTATGCCGCGCTGCAGTCGCTGACCACCGGGATGGAGCGCAGCGGCAGCCAGGAGCCGGCGGACATCGTCAAGGATCTGAAAACCGGCAAGCCGGTGGACACCGTGATGGGGCCGCTGACCTGGGATGACAAGGGCGATCTGAAAGGCTTCGAGTTCGGCGTGTTCGAATGGCATGCCAACGGCACGTCCACACCGATCAAATAAGCCATAATGATTAGGGTGGGGCGCAGCCCGCTGCGCCCGGCGGGTCGGCTTGCCGGCCCCGTCTCCCTTTACCCGCCGGTTCTCCGTCGGCGGGTTTCGCAGCCAAGGGTTCAGAGTATGTCAGAGCAGCTCCTCTATTTTCTGCAGCAGATGTTCAACGGCTTAACGTTGGGCAGCACCTATGCATTGATCGCCATCGGTTACACCATGGTTTACGGCATCATCGGCATGATCAACTTCGCCCACGGCGAGGTGTACATGATCGGCAGCTATGTCTCCTTTATCGTTATCGCCGCCCTGATGATGCTCGGCATCGACGTCGGCTGGTTGCTGATCGGCGCCGCGTTCCTGGTCTCGATCGTCATCGCCAGCGCCTACGGCTGGAGCATCGAGCGGGTGGCCTACAAGCCGGTGCGCAACTCCAAGCGCCTGATTGCGCTGATCTCGGCCATCGGCATGTCGATATTCCTGCAAAACTACGTCAGCCTGACGCAGGGTTCGCGCGATCTGGCGCTGCCCAGCCTGGTGACCGGCCAGTGGGTGCTGGGGGAAAGCAACGGCTTCGCCGCCACCATCAGCACCATGCAGCTGACCATCTGGCTCGTGACCTTCCTGGCGATGCTGGCGCTGACGCTGTTTATCCGCTATTCACGCATGGGCCGCGCCTGCCGCGCCTGCGCGGAAGATCTGAAGATGGCCAGCCTGCTGGGCATCAACACCGACCGGGTGATCTCGCTGACTTTCGTCATCGGTGCGGTGATGGCGGCGGTGGCCGGGGTGTTGCTCGGCCAGTTCTACGGCGTCATCAACCCTTACATCGGCTTTATGGCCGGTATGAAAGCCTTTACCGCTGCGGTCCTGGGCGGCATCGGCAGCATTCCCGGCGCGATGATCGGCGGCCTGGTGCTGGGCGTGGCGGAAGCGCTGACCTCCGCTTATTTGAGCACCGAATACAAAGACGTGGTGTCGTTCGCGTTGCTGATCGTGGTGCTGCTGATCATGCCGACCGGCATTCTTGGGCGTCCGGAGGTTGAGAAAGTATGAAACTCAATCTGCTTAATGCGCTGATCGCCACGGCGGTGCTGTTCGTGATGGCTTCGTTCCTGATGGGCATGCAGCTCAGCCTGGACGGCACCAAACTGGTGGTGCACGGCGCGGCGGAAGTGCGCTGGATGTGGATCGGCATCGGCTGCGTCATCGTCTTTTTCTTCCAGCTGTTGCGCCCGCTGCTGCAGCAGGGCTTGAAAAAGGTCTCCGGCCCGGCGTTCGTGCTGCCGAGCTTCGACGGCACCACGCCGCGGCAAAAGCTGCTGGCGGCTCTGCTCATCGTCGCGGCGGTCGCCTGGCCGTTCCTGGTGTCGCGCGGCACGGTGGATATCGCCACCCTGACGCTGATCTACGTGATGCTGGGCCTCGGCCTCAACGTGGTGGTGGGCCTGTCCGGTCTGCTGGTGCTCGGCTACGGCGGTTTCTACGCCATCGGCGCCTACACCTACGCGCTGCTGAATCACTATTACGGTTTCGGATTTTGGGAGAGCCTGCCGCTGGCGGGTATCGTCACCGCCGCCTTCGGCTTCCTGCTCGGTTTCCCGGTGCTGCGGCTGCGCGGCGACTACCTGGCGATCGTGACGCTCGGCTTCGGCGAGATCGTGCGCATCCTGTTGCTGAACAATACCGAGATCACCGGCGGGCCGAACGGCATCAGCCAGATCCCGAAACCGACCTTTTTCGGCCTGGAATTTAACCGCAGCGTGCGCGACGGCGGCTGGGATACCTTCCATAACTTCTTCGGCCTGAAATACGATCCGAGCGATCGCATCGTGTTCCTGTACCTGGTGGCGCTGCTGCTGGTGGTGCTGACGCTGTTCGTTATCAACCGCCTGCTGCGCATGCCGCTCGGGCGCGCCTGGGAAGCGCTGCGTGAAGACGAGATCGCCTGCCGCTCGCTGGGCCTCAGCCCGACGCGCATCAAGCTGACCGCCTTTACCATCAGCGCCGCCTTCGCCGGGTTTGCCGGCACGCTGTTCGCCGCGCGCCAGGGTTTCGTCAGCCCGGAATCCTTCACCTTCGTCGAGTCGGCCTTCGTATTGGCGATCGTGGTGTTGGGGGGCATGGGCTCGCAGTTCGCGGTCATTCTGGCGGCGATCCTGCTGGTGGTGTCGCGCGAGCTGATGCGCGATCTGAATGAATACAGCATGTTGCTGCTGGGTGCGCTGATGGTGCTGATGATGATTTGGCGGCCGCAGGGGCTGTTGCCGATGAAACGGCCGCAGCTGAAGCTGCAGGCGGCGGACATTCACGCGGGCAAGGGGGAACAGGCATGAGCGTTCAACCTTTACTTCAGGTGGAAGGCCTGTCGATGCGTTTCGGCGGGCTGCTGGCGGTCAACAATGTGGCGTTGACGCTCAATGAAGGCGAAATTGTCTCGCTGATCGGCCCCAACGGCGCCGGTAAAACCACGGTGTTTAACTGCCTGACCGGTTTCTACCGCCCGAGCGGCGGCACCATCAAATTGCGCGATCGCCATCTGGAAGGGCTGGCGGGGCAGGCCATTGCCCGCATGGGCGTGGTGCGCACCTTCCAGCATGTGCGGCTGTTCCGTGAAATGACGGTGATTGAGAACCTGCTGGTGGCGCAGCATCAGCACCTGAAAAGCGGCGTGTTCGCCGGGTTGCTGAAAACCCCGGCCTTCCGCCGCGCCGAAGCCGAGGCGCTGGCGCGCGCGGCGGAGTGGCTGGAGCGCGTCGGCCTGCTATCGATGGCCAACCGTTCGGCGGGCAACCTGGCCTACGGGCAGCAGCGTCGGCTGGAGATCGCCCGCTGCATGGTGACCCGGCCGGAGCTGCTGATGCTGGACGAACCGGCCGCCGGCCTCAACCCGAAAGAGACCGACGAGCTGGATCATCTGATCGTCGAGCTGCGCGATCGGCATAAGGTCTCGGTGCTGCTGATCGAGCACGACATGAAGCTGGTGATGGGCATTTCCGATCGCATTTACGTGGTGAATCAGGGCACGCCGCTGGCGCAGGGCACACCGGCGGAGATCCGTAACAACCCGGACGTGATCCGGGCTTATTTGGGCGAAGAATAATATGTTGTCATTCAATCAGGTATCCGCCCATTACGGCAAAATTCAGGCGCTGCATCAGGTCAGTCTCACGATAAGTCAGGGCGAAATCGTGACGTTAATCGGCGCCAACGGCGCCGGTAAAACCACGCTGCTCGGCACCCTGTGCGGCGAACCGCGCGCCAGCGAAGGCAGCATCGTCTTTCAGGGCCAGGACATTACCCAGTGGCAAACCTCGCGCATCATGCGTGAAGCGGTGGCGATCGTACCTGAAGGGCGGCGCGTCTTCTCGCGCATGACGGTGGAAGAAAACCTGGCGATGGGTGGCTTCTTCGCCGATCGTCACCAGTATCAACAGCGCATCGAACGGGTGTTCACGCTGTTCCCGCGCCTGCTGGAGCGCCGAAGCCAGCGTGCCGGCACCATGTCCGGCGGCGAACAGCAAATGCTGGCCATCGGCCGCGCGCTGATGAGCCAGCCGAAGCTGCTGCTGCTCGACGAACCTTCGCTTGGGCTGGCGCCCATCATCATCCAGCAGATCTTCGACATCATTCAGCAGCTGCGGGAAGAGGGCATGACTATCTTCCTGGTGGAGCAAAACGCCAATCAGGCGCTGAAATTGGCGGACCGCGGTTATGTGCTGGAAAACGGCCGCGTGGTGTTGGAAGATACGGGGGCTGCATTGTTAGCCAACGAAGCAGTGAGGTCGGCGTATCTGGGCGGTTAATCCGCCCCCCTACGAATTAAAATAATCAGGTACGAGAAGAAGAAATGAAGACAGAAGGGTTACTCGCGCAGCGCATCGTTAACGTAAAAAGTTCGGCCATCCGTGAATTGCTTAAGCACAGCAAGATGGAACACGTCATTTCGCTGGCGGGCGGCATCCCCTCTGATGCGCTGTTCGATTTCGAAGGATTGAGCATTGCCACCCAGCAGGCGATCACCGAACAGCCGAAAAGCGCGTTCCAGTATGGCCTGACCGAGGGCAGCCCGCTGCTGCGTGAGCGCATTTGCGCGCTGTGCGCCGAGCGCGGCGTCACCGCGCGCGCGGAAGAGGTGATGGTCACCGCCGGTTCTCAGCAGGCACTGGATTTGGTGATGCGCGCCATCGTCAACCCGGGCGACGTGTTCGTGGTGGAGCGCCCGACCTACCTGGCGGCGCTGCAAACGCTGGAACTGGCGGAAGCCAACATCATGTCGGTCTCGTCCGACAGCGACGGCATGGTGGTGGAAGAGCTGGCCGAGCTGCTGAAAACCCAGCGTATCAAGGGCGTGTACGTGGTGCCGAACTTCGGCAACCCGAGCGGCATCACCCTCAGCGCCGCGCGCCGCGAACTGCTGGTGAAGCTGGCCGCCGAACATAACTTCCTGATCATCGAAGACGATCCGTACGGCGAGCTGCGTTTCACCGAAGAGCGCCACCCGACGCTGCATCAGGTGTCGCAGCGGGTGCTGGGCAATACCGACCACATCATCTATACCTCGACCTTCTCCAAGATCCTGGCGCCGGGCCTGCGCCTGGGATGGGCGATCCTGCCGCCGTTCCTGCTGCATAAAGTGGCGATCATCAAACAGGCGGCGGATCTGCACGCCAGCGCCCTGTCGCAGAGCATCGTCGAATGCTACCTCGGCCTGGATCGCCTGCCGGCCCAGATCGAGAAGATCCGCGCCGCCTACAAACAGAAGGGTGAGATCCTGGCCGGTTTGGTGGAGCAGGAGCTGGGCGACTACATCACCTTCGATAAACCGAAGGGTGGCATGTTCCTATGGGCGCGTTTCCGCCAGCCGTTCAACGCCACCGAATGGCTGAACACCACGCTGCAGCAGGGCGTAGTGTTCGTGCCGGGGGAATACTTCTTCTCCGACAACCCGGATCGTTCGACCTTCCGCCTGTCGTTCGCCACTGCCACCGAGCAGCAGATGCAAGAAGCGGTGGCGCGCCTGCGCCGTTCGCTATAAGCCTCGCGGCGGCGGAGCTGATGCCCGCCGCCGACATCAAACCGCCATCTTCACTTCACCTTGCCGTCATGTGGCTGTCATCTAACGGTTATTTTTCTGTCATCCGCGCATGGCATGTTAGCTTCCGAACAAAAAACTGATTCTTTTCGCTCACGCGCTTTTACACCAGCTTTTTCAGGAGTTAGGCATGCTCACCTACGCTATTCGCAAAACCACGCTGTGCGTCGCATTGACCCTGGCGGTCAGCGCCCAGGCGCTGGCGGCGACAGAAATCCCGTTCTGGCATTCGATGGAAGGCGAACTGGGTAAAGAAGTGGACTCTCTGGCGGATCGCTTCAACCAGTCGCACAGCGACGTCAAGATTGTGCCGGTTTATAAAGGCAACTACGAACAGAGCCTGGCGGCGGGCATCGCCGCTTACCGCTCCGGCAAGGCGCCGGCGATCTTGCAGGTTTACGAAGTGGGCACCGCCACCATGATGGCCAGCAAAGCCATCAAGCCGGTCTACGAAGTGTTTAAAGAGGCCGGCATCAACTTCGACGAATCGGTGTTCGTGCCGACGGTGGCCGGCTATTACACCGACAACAAGAGCGGCCATCTGCTGTCGCAGCCGTTCAACAGCTCCACGCCGGTGCTGTACTACAACAAAGACGCCTTCAAAAAGGCCGGCCTGAACCCGGATCAACCGCCGAAAACCTGGCAGGAACTGGCGGCGGATACCGCCAAGCTGCGCGAAGCCGGCATGAAGTGCGGTTACGCCAGCGGCTGGCAAGGTTGGATCCAACTGGAGAACTTCAGCGCCTGGCACGGCGTGCCGTTCGCCAGTGAAAACAACGGTTTCGGCGGCACCAGTGCCAAGCTGGAGTTCAACCAACCGCTGCAGGTCAAGCATATCGCGCTGCTCGAAGCGATGAACAAGAAGGGTGATTTCACCTACTTCGGCCGCAAAGACGAATCCACCGAGAAGTTCTACAACGGCGATTGCGCCATCACCACCGCCTCTTCCGGTTCGCTGGCGGACATCAAGCACTACGCCAAATTCAACTACGGCGTCGGCATGATGCCTTACGATGCCGACGCGAAAAACGCGCCGCAGAACGCCATCATTGGCGGGGCCAGCCTGTGGGTGATGAACGGCAAAGACGCCGCCACCTACAAGGGCGTGGCCGAGTTCCTGCAGTACCTGGCGCAACCGGAAATCGCCGCCGAATGGCACCAGAAGACCGGCTATCTGCCGATCACCACCGCGGCTTACGACCTGACCAAGCAGCAGGGCTTCTATGACAAGAACCCGGGCGCCGACGTCGCCACTCGCCAGATGCTGAACAAGCCGCCGTTGCCGTTCACCAAGGGCCTGCGCCTGGGCAACATGCCGCAGATCCGCAGCGTGGTGGATGAGGAGCTGGAAGGCGTGTGGACCGGCAAGAAAACGCCTCAGCAGGCGTTGGACGCCGCCGTGCAGCGCGGTGACGTGCTGCTGCGTCGCTTCGAAGCATCAACCAAATAACCCTGCGTCGCGGGCCCGGCGGACCGGGCTCGCGTCTTCACGCCGATCCTTCCGTGCCCGATTAATGGTTTAACTGCTATGTCATCTTCCCGTCCCGGTTTCGGCTGCAGCTGGTTGCCCTATGCATTGGTGCTGCCGCAGCTGCTGATTACCGCCGTCTTCTTTTTATGGCCCGCCGGCGAGGCGCTGTGGTATTCGGTGCAGAGTCTCGATCCGTTCGGCCTGTCCAGCCAGTTTGTCGGGCTGGATAACTTTAAGCAGCTGTTCCAGGATCCTTACTACCTCGACTCGTTCTACACCACGCTGATCTTCAGCTTCCTGGTGGCGGGCATCGGGCTGGCGGTCTCGCTGTTCTTCGCTGCGCTGGTGGACTACGTGCTGCGCGGCAGCCGCCTCTATCGCACGCTGATGATCCTGCCCTACGCGGTGGCGCCGGCGGTGGCGGCGGTGCTGTGGATCTTTCTGTTCAACCCCGGTCTGGGGTTGATCACCCACTTCCTCAATGGGCTGGGTTATAACTGGAACCATGCGCAAAACAGCGGCCAGGCGATGTTCCTGGTGGTGCTGGCCTCGGTATGGCAGCAGATAAGCTATAACTTCCTGTTTTTCCTCGCGGCGCTGCAGTCGATCCCGCGTTCGCTGGTGGAGGCGGCGGCCATCGACGGCGCCGGCCCGGTGCGGCGTTTCTTCCATCTGGTGCTGCCGCTGATCGCGCCGGTGAGCTTCTTCCTGCTGGTGGTCAATCTGGTGTACGCCTTCTTCGATACCTTCCCGGTGATCGACGCCGCCACCGGCGGCGGGCCGGTGCAGTCCACCACCACGTTGATCTACAAGATCTACCGCGAAGGCTTCGCCGGATTGGATCTCTCCAGCTCCGCCGCGCAGTCGGTGATCCTGATGTTGCTGGTGATCGGCCTGACGGTGATCCAGTTCCGCTTCGTTGAACGTAAGGTGCGCTACCAATGATTGAGAATCGACGCGGGCTGGACATCTTCAGCCATGTGATGCTGATTATCGGCGTGCTGGTGGTGCTGTTCCCGCTGTACGTGGCCTTTGTCGCCGCCACGCTGGACGACAAACAGGTGTTTCAGGTGCCGATGACGCTGGTGCCCGGCGGCCACCTGTGGGAGAACATCCGCAATATCTGGCAGGGCGGCGTGGGCAACCTCAAGGTGCCGTTCTCGCTGCTGTTGCTCAACAGCGTGATCATGGCGCTGGCGATCACCTGCGGCAAAATCGCGGTGTCGGTGCTGTCGGCTTACGCCATCGTGTACTTCCGCTTTCCGCTGCGCAGCCTGTTCTTCTGGCTGATTTTCCTCACCCTGATGCTGCCGGTGGAAGTGCGTATTTTCCCGACGGTGGAGGTGATCTCCAACCTCAACCTGCTGGACAGCTATACCGGCCTGACGCTGCCGCTGATGGCCTCGGCTACCGCCACTTTCCTGCTGCGCCAGTTCTTCATGACGCTGCCGGATGAGCTGCTGGAGGCGGCGCGCATCGACGGCGCCGGGCCGATGCGTTTCTTCTGGGACATCGTGTTGCCGCTGTCGAAAACCAATCTGGCGGCGCTGTTCGTCATCACCTTTATCTACGGCTGGAACCAATACCTGTGGCCGATCCTGATCACCAGCGACGCCTCGATGGGCACCGCGGTAGCGGGCATCAAGAGCATGATCTCCACTTCCGGCGCGCCGACCCAGTGGAACCAGGTGATGGCGGCGATGATTCTGACTTTATTGCCACCGCTGGCGGTGGTGCTTCTGATGCAGCGCTGGTTTGTGCGCGGTCTGGTTGATAGCGAGAAATAACGACGATGGCAGGATTAAAACTACAGGCGGTCACCAAGTCTTACGACGGTAAAACGCCGGTGATCAAACAGATCGACCTCGACGTGGCGGACGGTGAGTTCATCGTGATGGTCGGCCCGTCCGGCTGCGGCAAGTCCACGCTGCTGCGCATGGTGGCCGGGCTGGAGCGCACTACCAGCGGCGATATCTATATCGATACCCGGCGCGTGACCGATCTGGAGCCCAAGGATCGCGGTATCGCGATGGTGTTTCAGAACTACGCGCTCTATCCGCACATGAGCGTGTACGACAACATGGCTTACGGCCTCAAGATCCGCGGTTTCGGCAAGGAGCATATCCGCCAGCGGGTGGAGGAAGCGGCGCGCATCCTGGAGCTGGAGCCGCTGCTCAAGCGCAAACCGCGCGAACTTTCCGGCGGCCAGCGCCAGCGCGTGGCGATGGGGCGCGCCATCGTGCGCGAACCGGCGGTATTCCTGTTTGATGAGCCGCTGTCCAACCTGGACGCCAAGCTGCGGGTGCAGATGCGCCTGGAGCTGCAACAGCTGCACCGCCGTCTGAAAACCACCAGCCTGTACGTGACTCACGACCAGGTGGAGGCGATGACGCTGGCGCAGCGGGTGATCGTGATGAATAAGGGCGTGGCGGAGCAGATCGGCACCCCGAGTGAAGTGTACCAACGGCCGGCTTCGCTGTTCGTCGCCGGCTTTATCGGCTCGCCGGCGATGAACCTGCTGCCCGGCACCCTGAGCGCCGACGGCGGCCAGCTGCTGTTGGCGGACGGCATGGCGCTGCCGTTGCCGGCGGCCAAGCCGCAGTGGGCGGGGCGGCCGTTGACGCTGGGCATTCGGCCGGAGCATATTCAATTGGTGGCGCAAGGCCAGGGCGTGCCGCTGCAGCTGCAGACGCTGGAACTGCTGGGAGCCGACAATCTGGCGCACGGCCAGTGGGGCGGTCACGGGGTGATCGCGCGGCTGTCGCATGAAACCTTGCCGACGGCGGGCAGTACGCTATATTTGCAGCTGCCTGCTCAGGCGCTGCACTTCTTTGACACCCACAGCGGATTACGGATGGATTGATGACGAGACCCTGGCCTTACCCTCATATCGTTGCCCACCGCGGCGGCGGTTCTCTGGCGCCGGAAAATACCCTGGCGGCGATCGACGTCGGCGCGCGCCACGGCCACAAGATGATCGAGTTCGACGCCAAACTGGCGCAGGACGGACAAATTTTCCTGCTGCATGATGATACGCTGGATCGCACCAGCAACGGCTGGGGCGTGGCGGGCGAGCTGCCGTGGGATAAGCTGGTGCAGCTGGACGCCGGCAACTGGTACAGCTCGGCCTTCAAGGGCGAGCGGCTGCCGCTGCTGTCGGAGGTGGCGGAACGCTGCCGGGAACACGGCCTGATGGCCAATATCGAGATCAAACCGACCACCGGCAGCGACGACGAAACCGGCCGGGTGGTGGCGCTGGCGGCGCGGCTGCTGTGGCAAGGGCAGACCGACCCGTTGCTCTCCTCCTTCTCGGTGGAAGCGCTGGCGGCGGCGCAACGCACCGTGCCGGATTTGCCGCGCGGCTTGCTGCTGGAGGACTGGGACGACAACTGGCGCGAGCTGACCGAACGTCTGGACTGCGTCTCGCTGCATATCGACCACAAGGCGCTGACCGCCGAGCGGGTGAAAGCGTTGAAAGACGCCGGTCTGCGCATTCTGGTGTACACCGTTAACCAGCCTGATCGCGCGCGCCTGCTGCTCGACTGGGGCGTTGACTGCATTTGCACCGACCGGATAGATTTGATTGGCCCGGAGTTCTAATCCGGCGCCGATGAATCCTGCGACGACAAGCCTTGCCGCCGCACCACCGGAAGGAATGCGATGCCTGGCTTTATCCTGTCACTGTGGCACCAGATGGTGCTGTCATTACCGCTGTTCGTCCTGATCGCGTTGGGTTATGGGCTGATTCGCTGGGGGAAATGGCCCGCCAGCATCACCGATGGCCTGACGCGCTTTGTGTTTTCCCTCGCCTTGCCCGCCATGCTGTTTCGCATGATGTGCGACTTCTCGCAGCGTCCGGCGGTCGATGCCCGGCTGTTGATCGCGTTCTTCGGCAGTTGCCTGATCGTGTTCGTGCTCGGCCGCCTGGTTGCCCGGTACCTTTTCCGGCTGGATGGCGTCGCCGGGTCGGTGTTTGCGCTGGGCGGTATTTTCTCCAATAACGTGATGCTCGGTTTACCGATCGCCAGCGTGATGCTGGGGCAGGCGGCGATCCCGTCGGTGGCGCTGGTGCTGGTGTTCAACGGCCTGATCCTGTGGACGCTGGTCACGGTGTCGATCGAATGGGCGCGCAACGGCTCGCCGACGCTGGGGGGCTTTGCTAAAACCGCGCGCAGCGTGCTGACCAACCCGCTGATCGTCGGCATTTTGTCCGGCACGCTGTTTAGCCTGACCGGCCTGCCGCTGCCGGACTTCGTCGATCGGCCGGTCAGCATGCTCGGCCAGGTGGCGGCGCCGCTGTCGCTGGTGGTGCTTGGCATGGGGCTCGCCGAGTACCGCATCAGCGAAGGCTGGCAACTGAGCAGCGCCATCTGCGTGCTGAAGTTGCTGGTACAGCCGTTGGTGATTTGGCTGCTGGCCTGGATGATGGATCTGCCGCCGATGGAGACCCGCGTGGTGGTGCTGCTGGGCTCAATGGCGGTGGGGGTGAATGTCTACCTGATGTCGCGCCAGTTCAATACGCTCACCGGCCCGGCCGCCACCAGCCTGGTGATGTCCACCGTGCTGGCGGCGATCACCACGCCGCTGATCCTCACCGTTATGGGCGTGCGGGCGTAGCCGGCAGCGGGGCCTGCGGCACCGCCGGCGCGGTACGGTTGAACGGATCGCGCGGCTGGTTGCCGTTAGGCAGCAGCTGGCCGCCGTTCGGCGTGGTTTGCAACAGCTGTTGCCGTTGATTGTCGAACTGTCGCTGTTGTTGCAGGCGGCGTTGATCCATCTGCCGGTTGTTCAACAAGCGCTGTTGCTGCGCCTGTTGGCTGTTTTGGTTGAGAAGCTGCTGCTGTGAACGCAGATCGGTTACGCCGTTGGCCGCTGCAGCCAGGCCGGGCAGCAACAGCAGAGCGAACAGGATGTGAGACGTTTTCATGATGGTTACCTCGCTTTTTTATTAAGCCTAACCCAGCGGTGAAATTTTGCTGGTAGTTTGTATTTTGTTCAAATGTAAACCGCCTTTTCGCCAACGCGGTGCCCATCTTCCGTTACAATCGCGGTTTATGAATTGCTAGGATGAACCCATCGTGCTGCTCTTGGTTATCACCACCATTCTGTGGGCGTTTTCTTTTAGCCTGATCGGCGAGTATTTGGCGGGTCAGGTCGACAGCGGGTTTTCGGCGCTGGTGCGCATCGGGCTGGCGGCGCTGGTGTTCCTGCCGTTCCTGCGCTGGCGCAATATCAAGCCCAGGGTGATCCTGCTGTATATGCTGGTGGGCGCCTTCCAACTGGGCATCATGTATCTGTTCAGCTTCCGCGCCTATCTCTACCTGACGGTACCCGAATTCCTGCTGTTCACCGTGTTGACGCCGCTGTACATCACGCTGATCTACGACTTACTGAGCGGCCGACGTTTACGCTGGGGCTATGTGTTCAGCGCGCTGCTGGCGGTGCTGGGCGCGGCGATCATTCGCTATCACCAACTGAGCGAACACTTCTGGTGGGGGCTGCTGTTGGTGCAGGCGGCGAACATCAGCTTCGCCATCGGCATGGTCGGCTATAAGCGCCTGATGGAAGTGCACCCCTTGCCGCAGCACACCGCCTTTTCCTGGTTCTACCTGGGGGCGGCGGTGGTGGCGGTGGTGGCCTGGTTCCTGTGGGGCAATCCGCAGCAGCTGCCGACGACCAATCTGCAGTGGGGCGTGCTGATCTGGCTGGGCGTGGTGGCGTCGGGGCTGGGCTATTTCATGTGGAACTACGGCGCGACGCAGGTGGATGCCGGCACGCTCGGCATCATGAACAACATGCATGTGCCGGCCGGCTTGTTGGTCAACCTTGCCATCTGGCAGCAACAGCCGCACTGGCCGAGCTTTATCATCGGCGGGGCGGTGATCGTCGCTTCGCTGTGGGTGCACCGCCGCTGGGTGGCGCCGAAACAGCTCGGCTAAACGGGAGGGCGACAGTTTATACGCCGGCCGCCAATGCTTTGGCGCCGGTCGCGCCGGGGCGTGCCGCGTCGCGCACGAACGGCAGATGATCGCAGGCGTGCTGGCGGGCCGAGCGGATAAAGGCTTCGGTCACCGCCTGGCGCTGTTCGCCGTCGCGCACGGCGGCGTACAGGCGGCTCCACAGGCCGTCACCCAGGGTTTTGGTCACCACCAGCCCCTGCCGTTCGAAACTCTCCACCACCCAATGCGGCAGCGCCGCAATCCCCATCCGCGCCGAGACCATCTGGATCAGCAGCAGCGTGTTATCGACGTTCTTCAATGCCGGGTTGACGCCCGCCGGCTGCAGGAAATGCCGCCAGATATCCAGCCGCTGGCGCTGCACCGGGTAAATCAACAGCGTTTCATCGCTCAAGTCTGCCGGCTCGATGTGCGGCTTGCCGGCCAGCGGATGATCCGGCGCCAGCACCAGACGCACCTCGAAATCGAACATCGGCGAATAGTGCAGGCCGCTGCGCGGCAGGATATCCGACGTCATCACCAGATCCAGCTCGCCCTGTTGCAGGGCCGGCTGCGGATCGAAAGTCACGCCGGAGGTGAAGTCCATCACCACCTGCGGGAAACGCTGGCGGAAATTGTCCAGCGCCGGCGTCAGCCACTGAATGCAGCTGTGGCATTCGATGGCGATGCGCAGCGTGGTTTGGTGCGGCTCGTGGCAGGCCTGCAGCGCCTGTGAGATTTGCGGCAGCACCTGTTCCGCCAGCTGCAGCAAGATCTCGCCCTGGGCGGTGAAGCGCAGCGGCTGGCTCTTGCGCACGAACAGCTTGAAGCCCAGACGTTGCTCAAGATCGCTGAACTGGTGCGACAGGGCAGACTGCGTCTGATGAAGTTGGGCCGCCGCCCCCGCCAGCGAACCGCTGCTGCGCAGGGCCTGCAGCGTCCGTAAATGTTTCAGTTCGATCATGAGAGTCCTTCACATTGACAGTGAATAAATTGCGCTTGTGGTTAATACAGTACCTGCTGATTATGGATGTGTAAACATCTGGACGGCTAAATGGGGAATAAGACGATGGCAATTTTGAATCACACACTGGGTTTTCCTCGCGTTGGGCTACGACGTGAGCTGAAAAAAGCTCAGGAAAGCTACTGGGCTGGCAACTCAACGCAGGAAGAGCTGTTGGCGGTTGGCCGCGAGCTGCGCGCTCGCCATTGGCAACAGCAACAGCAGGCCGGGGTGGATTTGGTGCCGGTCGGCGATTTCGCCTGGTACGATCATGTGTTGACCACCAGCCTGCTGCTGGGCAACGTGCCGGCGCGCCATCAGAATGCGGATGGCTCGATCGATCTGGACACGCTGTTCCGCATCGGCCGTGGCCGCGCACCGACCGGCGAGCCGGCGGCCGCGGCAGAAATGACCAAATGGTTCAACACCAACTACCACTACATGGTGCCCGAGTTCCAACAAGGCCAGCAGTTCAAGCTGGGCTGGACCCAGCTGCTGGATGAAGTGGACGAAGCGCTGGCGCTTGGTCACCGCATCAAACCGGTGCTGCTGGGCCCGGTGACCTATCTGTGGCTGGGTAAAGTGAAGGGCGAGCCGTTCGATCGCCTGTCGCTGCTGAAAGACATTCTGCCGGTTTACCAGCAAGTGCTGGCCGAACTGGCGAAACGCGGCGTCGAGTGGGTGCAAATTGACGAGCCTGCGCTGGTGCTGGAGCTGCCGCAGGCCTGGCTGGACGCCTTTAAACCGGCTTACGAAGCGCTGCAGGGGCAGGTTAAGCTGTTGTTGACCACGTATTTCGACAGCGTCGGCCACAACCTCGATACGGTTCGCACGCTGCCGGTACAGGGGCTGCACGTCGATCTGGTCGCCGGTCACGACGATATCGCCGCGCTGAGCGCCGCATTGCCGCAAGACTGGCTGCTGTCGCTGGGCGTGATCAACGGCCGCAACGTTTGGCGCGCCGATCTGAGCCGCTGGTTCGAACGTCTTCAGCCGCTGGTGGGCACCCGCCCGTTGTGGATTGGCTCCTCCTGTTCACTGCTGCACAGCCCGATCGACCTGAGCGTGGAAAGCCGTCTGGATGAAGAAGTGAAAAGCTGGTTCGCCTTCGCTCTACAAAAATGCGCCGAGTTGGCGCTGCTGGCTGCGGCGCTGAACGCGCCTGACGCGGCGAAGCAAGCCGAACTGGACGCCTACAGCGCACCGATCCGCGCCCGCCGTCAGTCGAGCCGTGTACACAATGCGCAGGTTGAGCGCCGTCTGGCCGCGATCACTGCGCAGGACAGCGAGCGCCACAGCGCTTACGCCGAGCGCGCCAGGGCGCAGCGCGAACGTTTCAACCTGCCGGCCTGGCCGACCACCACCATCGGTTCGTTCCCGCAAACCACCGAGATCCGCGGCCTGCGCCTGGATTTCAAACAGGGCCGTTTGGACGGCAACAACTACCGCACCAGCATTGGAGAGCACATCAAACAGGCGATCGTTGAGCAGGAGCGCCTCGGGCTGGACGTGCTGGTGCACGGTGAAGCCGAGCGCAACGACATGGTGGAATATTTCGGCGAGAACCTCGACGGCTTCGTGTTTACCCAGAACGGCTGGGTGCAGAGCTACGGCTCCCGCTGCGTGAAGCCGCCGGTGATCATCGGTGACGTCAGCCGCCCGGAAGCCATTACCGTCGAATGGGCCAAATTCGCCCAGTCGTTGACCGACAAGCCGGTGAAAGGCATGTTGACCGGGCCGGTGACCATCCTGTGCTGGTCGTTCCCGCGTGAAGACGTGACCCGTGAAGTGATTGCCAAGCAGATTGCGCTGGCGCTGCGCGACGAGGTGGAAGATTTGGAAAAAGCCGGCATCGGCATCATTCAGATCGACGAACCCGCCCTGCGCGAGGGGCTGCCGCTGCGCCAATCCGACTGGGCCGCCTACCTGAACTGGGCGGTGGACGCCTTCAAACTGAACGCCGCCGTGGCGCAGGATGACACCCAGATCCACACCCACATGTGTTACTGCGAGTTCAACGACATCATGGACTCCATCGCCGCGCTGGACGCCGACGTGATCACCATCGAGACCTCGCGTTCCGATATGGATCTGCTGGAAGCCTTCAAAGAGTTCGAATACCCGAACGAAATCGGGCCGGGCGTCTACGATATCCACTCGCCGAACGTGCCGAGCGTGGAATGGATCGAAGCGCTGCTGCGTAAAGCGGCGCAGAACATCCCGGCGGAACGCCTGTGGGTTAACCCGGACTGCGGCCTGAAAACCCGCGGTTGGCCGGAAACCCGGCAGTCGCTGGCCAACATGGTATTGGCGGCGCAGCGCCTGCGCGAGCAGGCGTGATGGCGTGCGGCGGATGAGCTCCGCCGCTTACAGATTGACTGGTGTGATGATTGGGCGCTTCGGCGCCCTTTTTTATGCGGGGGAGGTTACTTGACGCCGTGCTGGGCGAACCACGCCAGCATGCGTTGCCAGCCGTCTTGCGCCGCTTCGGCGTTGTAGCTGGGACGATAATCGGCGTTGAACGCATGCCCAACCTCGGGGTACACCACGATTTCGGCCTCGGCGTTGGCGGCGCGTATCGCCTGGCGCATGGTTTCCACCGTCTCCAGCGGAATGCCGCTGTCCTGCCCGCCATACAGCCCCAGTACCGGCGCCGACAGGTGGGTGGCGACATCGACCGGATGCTTCGGTGAATTCAGCGTTTTCTCGCCGACCAGTTTGCCGTACCAGGCGACCGCCGCCTTCAACTGCGGGTTGTGCGCCGCGTACAGCCAGGTAATGCGACCGCCCCAGCAGAAGCCGGTGATCGCCAGCTTGCCGGCGTCGCCGCCGTGGCGGATAGCCCAGTGCGCGGCGTGATCCAGATCCGACAGCACCTGACGATC
The DNA here is from genome assembly GCF_047456145.1 of Serratia sp. BNK-23. NCBI lineage: Bacteria > Pseudomonadati > Pseudomonadota > Gammaproteobacteria > Enterobacterales > Yersiniaceae > Serratia > Serratia sp. BNK-23. The sequence continues at coordinate 4,745,667 of NZ_CP179900.1, read as the reverse complement.
CGGCACCCTGGTCACCAACTGCTGGAACAGCTCGCCGATATCGCTGTAGTCGTTGGCATCGCCCTGGCGAAAATAGAGCTCGGGCGCGATCGCCAGATAGCCCTGCTTGGCCAGGCGACGGCACAGATCCTGAATGTGCTCATGGACGCCGAAGATTTCCTGCACCACCAGCACGATGGGAAAGGGGCCGCTCTGATCGGCGGGTTTGGCGACGTAGGCCGGCAGCGCGTCGCCCTGAGAAGGGATGGTCGTTTGCCCGGCATGAATGCCCTGTTCGTCGGTGATAATCGCGGAGGCGGCCAACGGCGCGGCGGCCGGGGCGAATCCCCCCTGAGCCTGTTCTAATGTCATCACATGTTCGGTTTTCATTGCGGTCTCCGTGCAATAGAAAAAAGCGCTGAGATTAACTATAGGAAAGATTACCCATTATTGGCGCTGCGTGGCGCACTTTCGGACAAGTCGATAAAAAACGGCTAATTATCTGGCTTTGCGGCATTTTTAAGCGCTTTTTATCATGTTATTACGCGTTTTGGCCCGCGTAAGTGCCATAAGGTGCGTTAGAGGGCTTTTTTGCCCCTAAGCAACCGATAAGATGGAGTTATTTCGGATTGATGAGCTAAATAGTTTCAGCCGGCAACCAACGGGCAGGGAGCTGCAAGGTTTGTCGGCTAGACTGAGGTTTAGCGGTGCATTCTGGATGCCTTATAGTGATAGTGATTTTTTGTGATAAAAATCACAAAAAATATGTAGCATGTAATTTGTTTCTCTTTTCATAGTGACTATCGTCACGAAATTAAGCGGCGATTTTCAGTAGAGTGCTTTTTTGTTCCTCCCAATAAACATGATCCATGAGGAGTCTCGTATGTCTCAGTCTGACGTTTTTCATCTCGGCCTCACCAAGAACGATTTACAAGGGGCCCAGCTTGCCATCGTGCCGGGCGATCCGCAGCGCGTAGAGAAGATTGCCAAGCTGATGGAAAATCCGGTGCATCTGGCCTCCCATCGTGAATTCACCACCTGGCGCGCAGAGCTGGACGGCAAGGCGGTGATCGTCTGCTCCACCGGTATTGGCGGCCCCTCTACCTCTATCGCGGTGGAAGAGCTGGCGCAGCTGGGTATTCGCACTTTCCTGCGCATCGGCACCACCGGCGCCATTCAGGCCAATATCAACGTCGGTGACGTGCTGGTGACTACGGCGGCGGTACGCCTCGACGGCGCCAGCCTGCACTTTGCGCCGATGGAGTTCCCGGCGGTTGCGGACTTCGCCTGCACCACCGCGCTGGTGGAAGCGGCCAAAGCCAGCGGCGCGACCACCCACATTGGCGTAACCGCCTCTTCCGATACCTTCTACCCGGGCCAGGAACGTTACGACACCTACTCCGGCCGCGTGGTCAGCCGTTTTAAAGGCTCGATGGAAGAGTGGCAGGCGATGGGCGTGATGAACTATGAAATGGAATCCGCCACGTTGCTGACCATGTGCGCTAGCCAGGGCCTGCGTGCCGGCATGGTGGCTGGGGTGATCGTCAACCGCACCCAGCAAGAGATCCCGAACGCCGAGACCATGAAAAACACCGAAAGCAAAGCGGTGCAGATCGTGGTGGACGCTGCCCGCCGTCTGCTGTAATCGCCTTCCCTCAACGGGCCGCCGCCGCGGCCCGTTTTTCCATTCGCGACTAATCTGTTACGGTGATACTCCTCAGCGCTGCGCCGATGGCCGCCGCGCGTTGTCATAACAAAAACAATGAGGACGTTTATGACCGCCCAGATCCTGCTTCATCCTTCGCTTGCGCCGCTCGACGGCGGCATTAATTTCCGTGACTTCGGCGGCAACGGCGTGGCCGACGGGCGCCGCATCAAGCGCGGCCTGCTGTTTCGTTCCGGTTCCCTCGAGCGGCTGACGGAAAACGACTGCGCCTTTCTCGCCGGCGTGCCGGTGCGTTCGGTGCTGGACTACCGCGATGCCGACGAAGTGCAGGCCAAACCGGATATTCTGTGGAATGGCGCCGACTATCATCACGTGCCGGCCAACCCGCTGAGCAGCGAAGTCAACGCCAACCTGGAGAAGCTCACCAACGAAACGCTGGCCGCTTTCGACGCCCGCGCGTTCATGCTGGAACTGTATCGCCGCCTGCCGTTCGGCAATGTGGCCTATCAGCGGTTGGCGCAGCTGCTGAGCAACCCCGGCGGCGGCGCGATCGTGCAGCACTGCGCAGTCGGCAAGGATCGCACCGGGGTCGGTTCGGCACTGGTGCTGTTCGCGCTGGGGGCCGACGAAGCGACGGTGCTGGAAGACTATCTGCTGACTGAAACCACGCTGGCCACTTTCCGCGAGCAGATGCTGGATCAGCTCTCTATCAAGCTGAATGCGGCGGCGCTGGAGCAATTCGCCTACGTGCTCAGCGCGCGCGAGGAGTTCCTGATGACGGCGCTGGGCTGCATCCGTCAGCAATACGGCTCCACCGACCGCTGGCTGGAAGCGGAATACGGTCTGGGCGCGGCCCAGCGCGAAGCGCTGCAGGCGTTCTACCTCGAGTAAATCGCTGCGTGTTTAACCGGGGTTTAACTCGCCCCGGCTTATCCTAGGCGGCGAACCATCGCGTATCAGGAGCCCCGTATTGAGCCTCAATGACGTTATCAACTGGGTCAGCGACGTCGTGCGTCAGCACGAAGGCTGGGCCATTCCCATCATCTTCTTCCTGGCGTTCGGCGAGTCGCTGGCGTTTTTGTCGCTGCTGCTGCCGGCCACGGTGATCCTGCTGGCGCTGGGCGCGCTGATCGGCGAAAGCGGCATCGCCTTTTGGCCGATTTGGGCCGCCGCCGCCGCCGGGGCGTTTTTCGGCGACTGGCTCTCTTACTGGATCGGCTATCACTATCAGGATCGCGTGGCCCATATGTGGCCGCTGTCGCGCAATCCGCAGCTGCTGGCGCGCGGCCACGCCTTCTTTGAACGCTGGGGCGTGCTGGGCATTTTCATCGGCCGCTTCTTCGGCCCGCTGCGCGCCGTGGTGCCGTTGGTGGGCGGCATTTGCGGCATGCCGCAGCGCTATTTCCAACTGGCCAACGTCACGTCGGCGATGATCTGGGCGTTCGGCATTCTGGCGCCGGGGGCGTTCGGCATCAAGTGGCTCAGCCAGTGGCTGGGTTGATTTCTCGCTAAATTGCGCAGCGCCGCGCAATATTGTGCGCGGCCGGCAAAATCAGGCTGGACATCCATACAGCCTCCCCTTAACGTGACGGGCAATGGGCGTGCAAAACGCCGCAACGGCAAGGTGCAACAGGAGGCAGGGTGGATACCAGTCTGATTTATGGGATTGGCGGCGTAGCGATCGGCATGCTGTTGGGGTGGCTGATCGCCAGTCTGCGGGTGCAGCAGACGCATGCGCAACATGAAACCGAGCTGCGGTTGCTGGAGCAAGCGTTGCAGCAGGCGCAGCAGGAAACGGCGGCGCGACAGGAAACGCTGCAGCGCCACGAGCAGCAGTCGCGCCAGAGCGAGCTGGAGCTGCGCAATCTGCACAGCCAACTGGCGGCCGGACATGAGAAGCTGCAACAGCTCAACCATTGGCGCAACGAATGCGAGCTGCTCAATCAGGAGCTGCGCGCCCAGCGCGAGGTTAACAGCGCGCAGGAAGCCGAACTGCGCGAAGTCACCATCCGTCTGGAAGAGACGCGTATGGCAGCGGAGGAGAAGCAGCGCCTGCTTATCAACAGCGAACAGCGGCTCACCACCCAGTTTGAAAATCTCGCCAACCGCATTTTTGAACACAGCGGCCGCAAGGTGGACGAGCAAAATAAGCAAAGTTTGGATCGTTTACTGTTGCCGCTGCGCGAACAGCTGGACGGTTTCCGCCGGCAGGTGCAGGACAGCTTTGGCCAGGAGGCGCGGGAGCGCCATACGCTGACGCACGAGATACGCAATCTGCAGCAGTTGAACGCGCAGATGGCGCGCGAGGCGATCAACCTCACCAAGGCGCTGAAAGGCGACAACAAAACGCAGGGCAACTGGGGCGAGGTGGTGCTGAGCCGGGTGCTGGAGGCTTCCGGCCTGCGCGAAGGACATGAGTATGAAACGCAGGTCAACGTGCGGGTGGATCATCAGAGCCGCATGCAGCCCGATGTGATCGTGCGCCTGCCGCAGGGTAAGGATGTAGTGATTGACGCCAAGATGTCGCTGATCGCCTACGAGCGCTATTTCAACGGCGAGGATGAGGCGGAGCGCGAAGCGGCGCTGAGCGAACATATCGCCTCGCTGCGCGGCCACATCCGCATGCTGGGCCGCAAGGACTATCAGCAGCTGCCGGGGCTGCGTTCGCTGGATTATGTGCTGATGTTCATTCCGGTCGAGCCTGCCTTCCTGCTGGCTATCGATCGCGAGCCGGAGCTGATCAGCGAAGCGCTTAAGCACAACATCATGCTGGTCAGCCCGACCACGTTGCTGGTGGCGCTGCGTACCATCACCAACCTGTGGCGCTATGAGCATCAGAGCCAGAACGCCCAGCGCATCGCCGATCGCGCGGCGAAACTGTATGACAAGATGCGGCTGTTCGTGGACGATATGTCCGCGCTGGGGCAGAGCCTGGACAAGGCGCAGGGCAGTTATCGTCAGGCGATGAACAAACTGAGCGAAGGCCGTGGTAATCTTATCGGCCAAATTGAAGGTTTCCGCGCGTTGGGGGTTGAGGTCAAACGGCCGATAAACCCGCTGCTGGCGCAGCAAGCCGGCGCGCAACACGATGAAGCGGAAGAGGCGAACGACGATGATGTCGCCGCGCTGCCGCAGACGAACGACGATGACGATACCGCCGGGGAGCCGGGCTTCGTTTCGCACGGCTGAGGCCGTGGCGAGGTGGGGTATTCACCGGGCTTCTGGTACACTCATCCACACAAAATTGACTGAATAGCAGGCAGGACAATGGCAGATCAATCGCAGGAAACCACCGATTTCGGTTTTCGCACCGTCGCTAGAGACGAAAAACAGGCCATGGTGGCGGACGTTTTCCATTCGGTAGCGGCAAAGTATGACGTGATGAACGACCTGATGTCGTTCGGTATTCACCGTATCTGGAAGCGTTTCACCATTGACTGCAGCGGCGTGCGCCGCGGGCAGCGCGTGCTGGATCTGGCCGGCGGTACCGGCGACCTGGCCGCCAAGTTCTCCCGCATGGTGGGCGAGCAGGGGCAGGTGGTGCTGGCGGACATCAACGATTCGATGCTCAAGATGGGGCGCGAGAAGCTGCGCGATCGCGGCATCGTCGGCAACATCAATTACGTGCAGGCCAACGCCGAAGCGCTGCCGTTCCCGGACAATTACTTCGATTGCATCACCATCTCCTTTGGCCTGCGTAACGTCACTGACAAAGACAAAGCGCTGCGCTCGATGTTCCGCGTGCTGAAGCCGGGCGGCCGTCTGCTGGTGCTGGAATTCTCCAAGCCGCTGCTGGCGCCGCTGAGCAAAGCCTATGACGCCTACTCTTTCCACGTGCTGCCGAAGATCGGCGAGCTGGTGGTGAAAGATCCGGACAGCTACCGCTACCTGGCGGAATCGATCCGCATGCACCCCGATCAGGAAACCCTGAAGGGCATGATGGGCAACGCCGGTTTTGAAAACGTCACCTATTTCAACCTGACCGGTGGTATTGTCGCCCTGCATCGCGGCTTCAAGTTCTGAGAGGGAGATGCCGATGCTGTTTACCCCTCTGCTGACCGGTGCGCTGGAAACCTCGCTGAATAACCTGCTGTTTCGCGATCGCAGCATGAAAGCCGCCCGCCAACGCCTGGTGGGCAAGGTGCTGCGCATCGAACTGGAAGAGTTGGCTTCGCCGCTGGTGCTGGTGTTCAGCGAACTGCGCGTGGATGTGCTGGGGCAGTCTGAAGACAGCGCCGATTGCACCGTGCGTAGCCGCATTCCCTCCTTGCTGAAGCTGCGCGATCGCCAGCAGTTGCCGGTGCTGATGCGCAGCGGCGAATTGACAGTGGAAGGCGATATTCAGGTGGTGCAACAGCTGGTTGGCCTGCTCGATCTGGCGGAGTGGGATCCGGCGGAGTGGCTGGCGCCCTACATCGGCGATATCGCCGCCCAAGGCATTACACAGGCGCTGGGAAAAGGCGCCTCGCTGCTGAAAGCCGGCTTTATGCGCCGGCAGCAAGACATGGCTGAGGCGTTGACAGAAGAGTGGCGCCTGGCGCCGGGGCCGCTGGAAGTGGTGTGGTTCAACGAAGAAGTTGACGTACTCGCCCGCAGCGCGGAAGCGCTGATTGCCCGCATGGACAAGTTGGAGGGCAAGCGATGACCCCAGGCGAACTGCGCCGTTTGTATTTTATCGTCCGCGTTTTTCTCAGCTACGGGCTGGACGAGCTGATCCCTAAAATGCGGTTGACGCTGCCGCTGCGCTTTGGCCGCCGGCTGCTGTTCTGGATGCCGAATCGGCACAAGGACAAACCGCTGGGTGAACGTCTGCGGCTGGCGCTGCAGGAACTGGGGCCGGTCTGGATCAAGTTCGGCCAAATGATGTCGACCCGTCGCGATCTGTTCCCGCCGCACATTGCCGATCAGCTGACGCTGCTGCAGGATCGGGTGGCGCCTTTCGATGGCGCGTTGGCGCGTAAGCATATCGAGCTGGCGATGGGCGGCCCGCTGGAGACCTGGTTCGATGACTTCGATCAGCAGCCGCTGGCCTCTGCCTCGATCGCGCAGGTGCATACCGCGCGGTTGAAAACCACCGGCCAGGAAGTGGTGCTGAAGGTGATCCGGCCGGATATCGGGCCGATCATCAAGGCCGACGTGCGTCTGATGTACCGGTTGGCAGGCTGGGTGCCGAAGCTGTTGCCGGACGGCCGCCGTCTGCGCCCGCGCGAAGTGGTACGCGAGTATGAGAAAACTCTACTGGACGAATTGAACCTGCTGCGCGAAGCGGCTAACGCCATTCAGCTGCGCCGCAATTTCGACGGCAGCCCAATGCTGTACGTACCGGAAGTTTATTCCGACTACTGCCGCGAAAGCGTATTGGTGATGGAGCGCATTTACGGCATTCCGGTCTCGGACATCGCCACGCTGGAACAGCAGGGCACCAACATGAAACTGTTGGCGGAACGCGGCGTCCAGGTGTTCTTTACCCAGGTCTTCCGCGACAGCTTCTTCCATGCGGACATGCATCCCGGTAATATTTTCGTCAGCTACGAACATCCGGAAGATCCTTGCTACATCGGCATCGACTGCGGCATCGTCGGTTCGCTGAACAAGGATGATAAACGCTACCTGGCGGAAAATTTCATCGCCTTCTTCAACCGTGATTACCGCAAGGTGGCGGAACTGCACGTCGACTCCGGGTGGGTGCCGCGCGACACCAACGTGGAAGACTTCGAATTCGCCATCCGCACCGTGTGCGAGCCGATTTTCGAGAAGCCGCTGGCGGAGATTTCCTTCGGCAACGTGCTGCTGAACCTGTTCAACACCGCGCGACGCTTCAATATGGAAGTGCAGCCGCAGCTGGTGTTATTGCAGAAGACCTTGCTGTATGTTGAAGGACTGGGGCGTCAGCTCTATCCGCAGCTGGATCTGTGGACCACCGCCAAGCCGTTCCTCGAGAGCTGGCTGCGCGATCAGGTCGGCATTCCCGCCGTGGTGCGTGCGCTGAAAGAGAAAGCGCCGTTCTGGGCGGAGAAGCTGCCGGAACTGCCCGAGCTGTTTTACGATAGCTTGCAGCAGCATAAACTGTTGCAACAAAGCGTTGATAAGCTGACCAACCAGATGCAGGCTCAGCGGGTTCGTCAGGGGCAGTCACGTTATTTGTTCGGCGTTGGCGCTACACTGTTGGTAAGCGGCACGCTGTTGCTGCTGGGGCAAATCGAGGTGTTTCCCGCCTGGATGATGGCCGCCGGCATCGTATGCTGGGTGATTGGCTGGAAGCGAACCACCTGATTTAATTCGTTACTCTGGTAAAGTCGGCTCTATAATGCGGGCTGGCTTTAAAAGACCCTTTAAAATTAGAGGTAATTAAAATGGGCGGTATTAGTATTACGCAATTGTTGATCATCGCAGTGATCGTGGTGCTGTTGTTCGGTACCAAAAAACTGCGCACGCTGGGCTCCGATCTCGGCGCCTCGATCAAGGGCTTCAAGAAGGCGATCGGCGACGATACGCCGTCGACCCCCAACACGGCTGAGAAAAGCAGCCTGGATGACGCTGACTTCTCGGCCAAGCCTATTACCGATAAGCAGCCGGAAGTGAAACCGGAAGAGTCGAAGAACAAAGAGCAGGTATAAACCGTGTTTGACATTGGGTTTAGTGAGCTGCTGCTGGTGCTGGTGATCGGCCTGGTTGTTCTGGGGCCGGAACGCTTGCCGGTCGCGGTCAGAACGGTATCGGGCTGGATCCGCGCGCTGCGCTCGCTGGCGGCCTCGGTGCAGCACGAACTGTCTCAGGAGCTGAAGCTGCAGGAGCTGCAGGACAGCCTGAAAAAAGCGGAACAGGCCGGCCTGCAGAACCTGACGCCGGAACTGAAGGCGTCGATGGATGAGCTGAAAGACGCGGCGGAATCATTGAAACGCACCTACCAGGGCGAGAAAGAAGAGCTGGCGAACACCATTCATAACCCGCAGATCACCGATCCGGAAGCCTTGCACGACGGCGTGACGCCGGCGGAAGCGGCAACCCGCGCCAGTGCGCCCGCCGCCGCGCCAAAACCGGCAGCGGAACCTGAAGCCGTCGCGCCGGTGGCGGCGCAACCGGCTAAAGCGCCGGCGGAAACCGCGCCGGCACCTGTCGAACCTGTTGCGGATAAAACCCCAGCGTCTCACCAACCTAGTGGCGATCGTTAATACATGGCTGTTGAAGATACCCAACCCCTTATCAGTCATCTGATAGAGCTGCGCAAGCGGCTGCTTAACTCGATTATTTGCGTGCTGGCGGTGTTCGTGGTGCTGGTGTTTTTCGCCAACGACATCTACCAGTTGGTCTCTGCGCCGCTGCTCAAGCAGCTGCCGGCCGGGGCGAGCATGATCGCTACCGACGTGGCGTCACCGTTCTTTACGCCGATCAAATTGACCATGATCGTCTCGGTGTTCGTCTCCGCGCCGATGATTTTGTATCAGGTGTGGGCATTCATCGCGCCGGCGCTGTACAAGCATGAACGCCGCCTGATGATGCCGCTGCTGGTGTCCAGCAGCCTGCTGTTCTACCTCGGCATGGCTTTCGCCTACTTCATCGTGTTCCCGCTGGCCTTCGGCTTCTTTGCCAAGACCGCGCCGATGGGGGTGACCATTGCCACCGACATCAAAAACTACCTCGATTTCGTCATGGCGCTGTTTATGGCGTTCGGCGTCGCTTTCGAAGTGCCGGTCGCCATCATTCTGCTGTGCTGGAGTGGCGTCACCTCGCCGGAAGATCTGAAGAAGAAACGGCCGTATGTGTTGGTTGGCGCGTTTGTGGTCGGCATGCTGTTGACGCCGCCGGACGTGTTCTCGCAAACCCTGTTGGCAATACCGATGTATCTGCTGTTTGAAGTGGGGGTGTTCTTCGCCCGCTTCTATACCGGCAAACGTCGTCCGCAGGCGGAAGAAGAAGACGAGGGTGACGAACCGCCAGCTCCCTGATCCATCTTGATTGCGAAGCCGCCCATTGGGCGGCTTTTGCTTTGGAAAAAATCATGTTTGATATCGGCGTTAATCTCACCAGCAGCCAATTCGCCAAAGACCGCCAGGCGGTGGTGGAGCGCGCCCGCACCGCAGGGGTGACCGGGATGTTGATTACCGGCACCGATCTGCCGGAGAGCCGCGAAGCGGCGGAATTGGCGCAGCAACATGCGGGCTACGGTTGGTCTACCGCCGGTGTGCATCCGCATTACGCCAGCGGTTGGGATGAACACACTGCCGAGCAGATTTATGCGTTAGCCGCACGCCCTGAAGTGGCGGCGATCGGCGAATGCGGCCTGGATTTTAATCGCAACTTCTCGACGCCCGTACAGCAGGAAGCGGCGTTCACCGCGCAGCTGGCGCTGGCGGCGGAGTTGGCGCTGCCGGTGTTTCTTCATTGCCGCGACGCACACGCACGTTTTGCCGAGCTACTGACGCCGTGGTTGGATAAACTGCCCGCGGCCGTGGTGCACTGCTTCACCGGCACCGCCGAAGAATTAACAAGCTGCCTGTCGTTGGGCCTGTCGATCGGGATTACCGGTTGGGTCTGCGACGAGCGGCGCGGCCTGGAATTGCGTGCCCTGTTGCCGCAGATCCCGGCCGAGCGTCTGCTGCTGGAAACGGACGCCCCTTATCTGTTGCCCCGGGATTTACAGCCTAAACCCGCATCTCGCCGCAACGAACCCTGTTTCCTGCCCCATATCGTGCAGCAGGTCGCCGTCTGGCGGCAGGAAGAGCCGCAATGGCTGGGGCAAAAAACCGATGAGAACGCCCGCCGGCTATTCCGGCTGGTTTGAGCTAGGAGAAAACTATGAGCTATGCATTTCCGGGCACCTTCCCTGGTCGCCGTATGCGCCGCGTGCGCCGTCACGACTTCAGCCGCCGCCTGGTGGCCGAGAATCAACTGACGGTCAACGACCTGATTTATCCGGTGTTTGTCATGGAAGGCAGCAACCGCCAGGAAGAAGTGGCCTCGATGCCGGGCGTATCACGCATGACGATCGATCTGCTGGTGAAGGAAGCGGAAACCATCGCCAAACTTGGCGTGCCGGTGATTTCCCTGTTCCCGGTGATCGAACCGAGCCTGAAATCGCTGCATGCGGAAGAAGCCTATAACCCGGAAGGGTTGGTACAGCGCACGGTGCGCGCGCTGAAAGACGCGGTGCCTGAACTGGGCATTCTGACCGACGTGGCGCTCGATCCCTACACCACGCATGGGCAGGACGGGGTGATCGATGAGCAGGGTTATGTGATTAACGACGTGACCAAAGACATTCTGGTGCGTCAGGCGCTGTCCCATGCCGAAGCGGGCGCGGAAATCGTGGCACCGAGCGACATGATGGACGGCCGCATCGGGGCGATCCGCGATCGTCTGGAATTGCAGGGCCTGGTGAATACCCAAATCATGGCCTACTCCGCCAAGTATGCTTCCTGCTACTACGGCCCGTTCCGCGATGCGTTGGGCTCCAGCGGCAACCTGAAGGGCGGCAACAAGAAGACCTATCAGATGGATCCGGCTAACAGCGACGAAGCGCTGCAGGAGATTGCGCAGGATCTGCAGGAAGGTGCGGACATGGTGATGGTGAAACCGGGCATGCCGTACCTCGACGTCGTGCGCCGCGTGAAGGATACCTTCGGTGTGCCAACCTTCGCTTATCAGGTGTCCGGCGAGTACGCCATGCATATGGCGGCGATTCAGAACGGCTGGCTGCAGGAGCAACCTGCGGTGATGGAATCGTTGATGTGCTTCAAACGCGCCGGCGCCGACGGCGTGCTGACCTACTTCGCCAAGCGTGTCGCGCAGTGGCTGCACGACGATGCGATGCGTCGCTAAGCGCAAAATGAGCCAACAAAAAGGCGCCTGAGGGCGCCTTTTGCATTACATCTTCTGGAACTGTCGGTTGTCGATGCTTTGACTGACCTGCTTGTTGATCAGGTTCAGCAACAACATGGAACGCGCCTCGCCGTCCGGTTCGGTGTAGATCGCCTGCAGCCCTTCGAACACGCCGTCGACGATCAGAACGGTATCCCCTGGCTGTGGGGTTTCCGGATCGACATAGGTTTCGCTGGCGTGCGTGCGCAGCTCATCGATCACCTTGCTCGGGATGACGCTCGGCAACGTGCCGAAACGCACGAAGTGGCTGACGCCACGGGTGGCGCTGATGGTGGTGGTGTGAATGCGCTCCGGATCGAACTCCACAAACAGATAGTTGGGAAACAGGGGTTCGCTGACCGCGATACGCTTACCACGCACGATCTTTTCCAGCGTGATGATCGGGCTGAGGCAGTTTACCTGCTGCCGCTCCAGATGTTCCTGCGCCCGCAACAGCTGACCGCGTTTGCAATAAAGTAGATACCAGGATTCCATAATTTCACATGCCTTTCTGCCAGCCGGTAAGCATATCAAAAGCTATTCCGGATACATAGTGATGCAAGTTTCAGTGTGTAACATCACCTATCTCTATGAATCTGCGGCTATTAGCGAGGGGTCACACACTTATCGATACGGTGCTGGTATAACAGAGGGCTAAAAATTTGTTACCGTCACAGTATGGCAGGCGCTGCGCCGCCGGCTGTGACGCTATTCATCGTTTTGACCGAGAGGGAAAGAAATGGAGCTGTTTCTGTTGAGCAACGGCAAGCTGTCTGGCGAAGCCGAGCTGCTGGGGTACGCCAAAAGCCAACTGCTGGCGATGATTGCGCGTCGCGGCATCAAATCCGCCGTCTTTATCCCTTACGCCCTGATCCGTTACGACTACGACCAGCGTGCGCAGGAACTGGCGCAAACGCTGGGCATCGAAGTCACCAGCATCCACCACGCCGCTTCGCCGGCGGCGGCGATCGCGCAGGCGGAGTGCATTTTGGTCAGCGGCGGCAATACCTGGTTGCTGAACCAAATGCTGCACGAACAAGGCCTGATCGTGCCCATCCAGCGCGCGGTGCGCGAGCGTGAAGTGCCTTACGTCGGCTGGAGCGCCGGTTGCAACGTGGCCACGCCGAGCATTCGCACCACCAATGACATGCCGGTGCGCTGCAGCGTGGTGCTGCCGGCGCTGGGGCTGTTCCCGGTGCAGATCAACCCGCACTACATCGACGCACATATCAGCGGCCACATGGGCGAAACCCGTGACGAGCGCCTGGCGGAGTTCTGCGCGGTCAATCCAAGCGAGTCGGTGGTGGCGCTGCGTGAAGGTAGCCTGCTGCACGTTGAAGGCAATGCGCTGCGTTACTTCAGCGCTAACGGGCAGGGCTTCAAGGTGTTCCGCCACGGTGAGGAGACGCGTGAATATCAGGATACGCGCGCGCTGGCTGCGCTGGTGCCGTTCAACTGCGGCTGAGGGCCACCCGGCGGCGGGCGGCGTTAACAAAATTGCAGCAACAACCGTGAAGAGGGCTTATAATGCCCTCCCCACTGGCCGTTATAATGATCAGCATGAAATACCGTGACTTACGCGATTTCCTCTCGTTGCTGGAGAAGAGAGGGGAACTAAAACGCATCAGCCAGCCGATCGATCCTTACCTGGAAATGACGGAGATTGCCGATCGCACCCTGCGAGCGGGCGGTCCGGCACTGCTGTTTGAAAACCCGAAAGGGTATGACATGCCGGTGCTCTGTAACCTGTTCGGCACCGCCAATCGCGTGGCGATGGGCATGGGGCAGGAAGACATCAGCGCGCTGCGCGAAGTCGGCAAACTGCTGGCGTTCCTCAAAGAACCGGAGCCGCCGAAAGGCTTCCGCGATCTGTTCGACAAAATGCCAAAGTTCAAGCAGGTGCTGAACATGCCGACCAAGGTGCTGGGATCCGCGCCTTGTCAGGAGCAGGTATGGCAGGGTGACGATGTCGATCTCAGCCGTATTCCGGTGATGCACTGCTGGCCGGAAGACGCTGCGCCGCTGATCACCTGGGGGCTGACGGTGACCCGCGGCCCGCATAAGGAACGGCAAAACCTCGGCATCTATCGCCAGCAGGTGCTGGGCAAGAATAAAGTGATCATGCGCTGGCTGTCGCATCGCGGTGGCGCGCTGGATTATCAGGAGTGGTGCCAGGCGCACCCGGGCGAGCGTTTCCCGGTCGCGGTGGCGCTGGGTGCCGATCCCGCTACCATCCTCGGTGCGGTCACGCCGGTGCCGGATACCCTGTCTGAATACGCCTTTGCCGGGCTGCTGCGCGGCAATAAAACCGAAGTGGTCAAGTGCCTTTCCAACGATCTGGAAGTGCCCGCCAGCGCCGAAATCGTGCTTGAAGGCTATATCGAGCCGGGTGAAATGGCGCCGGAAGGCCCCTACGGCGACCACACCGGTTACTACAATGAAATCGACCAGTTCCCGGTGTTCACCGTCACCCACATCACCCAGCGCCGCAACGCGATCTACCACTCGACCTACACCGGCCGGCCGCCGGATGAGCCGGCGATCCTGGGCGTGGCGCTGAATGAAGTGTTCGTGCCGATCCTGCAAAAGCAGTTCCCGGAAATCGTCGATTTCTATCTGCCGCCGGAAGGGTGCTCGTACCGTCTGGCGGTAGTGACCATGAAAAAACAGTACGCCGGCCACGCGAAACGCGTGATGATGGGCGTCTGGTCGTTCCTGCGGCAGTTTATGTACACCAAATTTGTTATCGTCTGTGACGATGACGTCAATGCGCGCGACTGGAACGACGTGATTTGGGCGATCACCACACGAATGGATCCGGCAAGGGATACTGTTCTGGTGGAGAATACGCCGATCGACTATCTGGACTTCGCCTCGCCGGTTTCCGGCCTGGGTTCGAAGATGGGGCTGGACGCCACCAATAAATGGCCGGGTGAAACCGATCGCGAATGGGGCCGTCCGATTCAGATGGATGAAAAGGTACGTGCGCGCGTCGACGAAATCTGGGATGAGCTCGCAATCTTCAGTGACAGGGAACCGACGTTATAGCGTCAGGCCCTGTTCTCAGCTTTGCATTGATGACCCGACAGAGGGAACGCATGACAATATTGAGCTGTAAAGTGACCTCGGTAGAGGCCATTACCGATACGGTTTATCGGGTACGTCTGGTGCCCGAACAGCCGTTTTCTTTCAAGGCAGGGCAATATCTGATGGTGGTGATGGATGAGCGCGACAAGCGCCCGTTCTCACTGGCATCAACCCCGACGCAGCAAGATTACATCGAGCTGCATATCGGCGCTTCGGAGCTGAATCTGTACGCCATGGCGGTGATGGATCGCATCCTGAAAGAGCAGGCGATCACCGTTGACGTGCCGCATGGCGACGCCTGGCTGCGGGAAGAGGGCAGCCGTCCGTTGGTGCTGATCGCCGGCGGCACCGGTTTCTCTTACGCGCGTTCAATCCTGTTGACCGCGCTGGAGCAGCAGCCGGATCGCGACATTTCAATCTACTGGGGCGGGCGTGAGCTGAAGCACCTGTACGATTTGAGCGAGCTGGAAGCGCTGTCGTTGCAGCATCCGAATCTGAAGGTGATCCCAGTGGTCGAGCAGCCGGAGGCTGAATGGCGTGGCCGCAGCGGCACCGTGCTTAGCGCGGTGCTGCAGGATTTCGGCACGCTGGCGGAGCATGACATTTACATCGCCGGGCGTTTCGAGATGGCGAAAATCGCCCGCGAGCGTTTCTGCGCCGAGCGCGGCGCGCTGGAAGCGCATATGTTTGGCGACGCGTTTTCGTTTATCTGACACAGGCGATGCGCAGTGAACGGGGTGGCCGAGGGTCGCCCCGTTTTTATTTGGGCGTCGGCAAATTTCAGGCATAAAAAACCCGCCCCTGACAGGCGGGAAGAACGGCAACTAAACTTGGCGGGATGCCGCGATTTGAAGTGGTGACGCGGTCATCCCAAGATAGACACAGCTAAACGCGTTCAAACACGGTGGCGATACCCTGGCCCAGGCCGATGCACATGGTCGCCAGGCCGAACTGCGCGTCGCGACGTTCCATGTTGTTCAACAGGGTGGTCGAGATGCGGGAGCCGGAACACCCCAGCGGGTGGCCGAGCGCGATGGCGCCGCCGTTCAGGTTAATCTTGTCGTCGATGCTGTCCATCAGCCCCAGATCCTTGATGCACGGCAGCGACTGGGCGGCGAACGCTTCGTTCAGCTCGAACAGATCGATGTCCTGCACGCTCAGACCGGCGCGTTTCAGCGCCAGCTTGCTGGCCGGCACCGGGCCGTAGCCCATGATGGACGGATCGCAGCCGACGACCGCCATCGAGCGGATGCGGGCGCGGGCCTTCAAACCGAGCGCTTTGGCGCGCGATTCGCTCATCAGCAGCATGGCGGAAGCACCGTCCGACAGGGCGGAGGAGCTGCCGGCGGTGACGGTGCCGTTGACCGGATCGAACGCCGGGCGCAGGGCCGACAGGCTTTCGACGGTGGTCTCCGGGCGAATGACTTCATCGAAATCGTAACGGGTCAGCACGCCGTCGGCGTCGTGGCCGTTGGTCGGTATGATCTCGTTTTTAAAGTAACCGGCCAGCGTTGCTGCATGCGCGCGCTGGTGGGAGCGGGCGGCAAATTCATCCTGCATCTGGCGACTGATGTTGTGCATCTTGGCCAGCATTTCGGCGGTCAGCCCCATCATCCCGGCGGCCTTGGCCACGCTGCGGCTCAGGCCCGGATGGAAATCCACGCCGTGATTCATCGGCACATGGCCCATGTGTTCCACGCCGCCGATCAGGCTGATGTGCGCGTCGCCCACCATGATGGCGCGTGCCGCGTCGTGCAGCGCCTGCATCGAAGAGCCGCACAGGCGGTTGACGGTCACCGCCGGCACGCGGTGCGGGATCTCGGCCAGCAGCGCGGCGTTGCGGGCGATGTTGAAGCCTTGTTCCAGCGTCTGCTGCACGCAGCCCCAGTAAATGTCATCAATCTCGGCGGCGTCCAGCGCCGGATTGCGGCTCAGCACTTCACGCATCAGGTGAGCGGAGAGATCTTCGGCGCGTACCTGGCGGAATGCGCCGCCCTTGGAGCGGCCCATCGGCGTGCGTACGGCATCAACAATAACTACGTTTTCCATCTTTATGACCTCATGCCGGTTGGCGGGTAGCGACGTCGGACAGCGGTGTCGCCACCGGGTAGTAGCTTTCATTGCGTTCGGCCTTGGCGCGCAGACCGGCCGGCACCTGGTACAGGGCGCCGAGGTGTGCGTAACGCTGGGCCAGCTCAACGTAGTTGGCGGTGCCGAGCGTATCCAGGTAGCGGAACGCGCCGCCGTGGAACGGAGGGAAACCGATGCCGTAGACCAACGCCATATCGGCTTCGGCCGGGCTGGCGACGATATTTTCTTCCAGGCAACGCACCACTTCGTTGATCATCGGGATCATCATGCGCGCGATGATTTCTTCGTCGCTGATGGTCTGGCGCGGTTGGCTCACTTCGGCCAGCAGCGCATCGGTCTGCTCATCGTTGTCCTTGCGCGGTTTGCCTTTGCTGTCCTGGCTGTAGCGGTAGAAGCCCAGTTGATTTTTCTGACCGAAGCGCTGGTTGTCGAACATCACGTCAATGGCGTCGCGGTAGTCTTTGCTCATGCGATCCGGGAAACCGGCGGCCATCACGGCCTGCGCGTGGTGCGCGGTGTCGATGCCCACGACGTCGAGCAGGTAGGCCGGGCCCATCGGCCAGCCGAACTGTTTTTCCATCACTTTATCGATTTGACGGAAGTCGGCGCCGTCGCGCAGCAGCAGGCTGAAGCCGGCGAAGTACGGGAACAGCACGCGGTTGACGAAGAAGCCCGGGCAATCGTTCACCACGATCGGCGTTTTGCCCATGCGGCTGGCGTAGGCCACCACTTTGGCGATGGTGTCATCGCTGGTCTGTTCGCCGCGGATGATTTCAACCAGCGGCATGCGGTGCACCGGGTTAAAGAAGTGCATGCCGCAGAAGTTTTGCGGGCGCTTCAGCGATTTTGCCAGGTGATTAATCGGAATGGTCGAGGTGTTCGACGCCAGAACGGTGTCTTCACCGATCAGGCCTTCCACTTCCGACAGCACGGCGGCTTTGACTTTCGGATTCTCGACGACCGCCTCAACGATCACCTGCGCGCGCTCGATGCCGGCATAGTCCAGCGTCGGCTGAATGGTCGACAGCACCTGCGCCATTTTCAGGCCATCCAGCTTGCCGCGCTCCAGCTGCTTGTTGAGCAGCTTGGCCGCTTCTCTCATGCCCAGCGTCAGCGACTTGTCGCTGATGTCCTTCATGATCACCGGTACGCCTTTCAGCGCCGATTGGTAAGCGATACCGCCGCCCATGATGCCGGCGCCCAGCACCGCCGCCTGTTTTGGCGCATCCACATTCTTGGCCAGCTTTTTCGCCTGGCCCTTCACGAACTGATCGTTAAGGAAGATGCCGACCAGCGCGCGCGCTTCGTTGGAGCGGGCCAACGGCACGAAGCTGGCGGTTTCCAGTTTCAGCGCTTCATCGCGGCCCAGCTTGGCGGCGGCTTCAATGGTCTTCACCGCGGTCATCGGCGCCGGGTAATGTTTACCGGCGGTCTGCAGTACCATGCCTTTGGCGGTGGTGAAGCTCATCGCCGCTTCAATCGGGCTGAGTTTCAGCGGCTCCAGCTTAGGTTGACGCGCGGCGCGCCAGTCCAGCTTGCCGTCGATCGCCTGTTGCAGCATGTTGAGCGCCGCTTCGGCCAGTTTTTCCGGCGCCACTACCGCATCGACCAGGCCGACTTTCAACGCGTCTTTGGCGCTGACGTCTTTGCCGGCGGCGATGATTTCCAGCGCGCTGTCGTTACCCAGCAGGCGTGGCAGACGGACGGAACCGCCGAAGCCCGGCATGATGCCCAATTTGGTTTCCGGCAGGCCGATGCGCGCGTCCGGCGAGGCGACGCGGAAATCGGTCGCCAGAATGCATTCGCAACCGCCGCCGAGCGCATAGCCGTTAATGGCCGAAATGGTCGGTACCGGCAAATCTTCCAGCCGGTTAAAGACGTTGTTGGCGAATACCAGCCACTCGTGCAGCTTTTCAGCCGGTGCGGCAAACAGAGAAAGGAATTCGGTGATATCGGCGCCGACGATAAATGCGGCTTTGGTGGAGCGCAGCAGCAGCCCCTTGAGCTCAGGCTGGTTTTCCAGCACGGTGAGCGCCTCGCCCAGGCTGGCGACGGTGCGGGTGTCCAGCTTGTTGACCGAGCCTGATGCGTTGAACACCAGCTCGGCAATGCCGTTATCGAGCCAGTGCAGTTGTAATGTTTCGCCTTGGTAGAGCATGTCTATCTCCTGAATCAGCGTATGATCTGGTATGACCAGATGAAGAGGAGTGTGGTTTTTATGTTAAAAATATGCAAATGAGAGATTGCATATTTGCTGGTCTGATCACATCTCACCAAGTTAGTGTTTTGATTTAAAACGGAGTTATATTTTATGTGCTATCGGCATTTGCTGGTGGTTGTCGGCCCTCATACACTTGCCTGCAGCGATTTATCATTCAGACGAGGTTAGGCATGACTAAGGCGGTTTGTGTCAAACGCAGCGGCTTATGGAGCATTCCCGCCAGAACCATGACGCTGGCGTGTCTGTTGGTGTTTATGGCGCAGATGGCGACGACCGTGTATCTGCCTTCGCTGCCGACGGTGATGCGCGAGCTGGCGATGAGCCGGCGCGCCACCGAGCTGTCCATTTCGATCTTCGTCATCGGCGCTGCCTTACCGGTGCTGTTCTGGGGCGCGGCTGCCGATCGCTTTGGCCGCCGAGCGCCGCTGACGCTTTCCCTGCTGCTTTTCATTGGCTGCAGCGGACTGTTGGCGCTGTGCAGCAACGGTACCCAATTACTGGCGCTGCGTGCGCTGCAAGGTGTGGGTGCCGGTGGTGCGGCGATCATTGCGCGTATCATCGTGCGGGATAACTGGAGCGGTGATGAGCTGGCGCGCCGTCTGTCGGTGCTCTCCATCGCTTTCATCACCGCGCTGGGCGGGGGGCAGTTTATCGGCGGCCTGCTCAGCCAATATTCGCACTGGCAGATGGGCTTCGTCCTGATGGGCGCCACCGGTTTGATCATTCTGGCGCTGATGGCGACGCTGCCGCTGGAGGCGGGACGGGCAGGGGGCGTGCGCCCGGCGATGGCGGCAACCTACTTTGCCATCCTGCGGCGGCCGGGGTTCTTCTGGCCGGCCTGCGTCGGCGGATTGGGCTTCGCCACCACGGTGACATTGCAGGAGGTGAGTCCGTTCGTCATGCAGCAGGGTTTTGGTCTCAACGTCACGGCGTTCGGTGCCCTGGGGCTGGTGATCGGCGTCGCCTACTTCAGCGGGGCGCTGACAGTGAACCGCACGGTGGCGCGTGTCGGCGGGAAAAAACTGATGCAAACCGGCAGCGGTATCGTGGCTCTGGCGACGGCGGCGATCCTGCTGTTGTGGTGGAGCGGCATTCTGGCCGGCCTTTCCGGTATGGCGCTGTTCATCGCGCTGTATTGCCTGACCATTTTTGGCCAGGCGGTGCTGTTTCCCAACAGCATGGCGATGGCCGTCAGCGATGCCAAAGAGTACGGCGCCTATGCGATGGCGCTGTGTGGCTTTCTGCAGCAGTGTCTGGCGGGCGTCGCCGCGGCTGGCGCGGTGTTGTTGGAACACCATGGCCTGTGGGCGCTGGCGATAGCGCTGCTCGGTTTGGGCGGCTGGTTAATGGTTAAGCTGCGGATGTAACGGCATTTGCAGGGAATTGCGAGCTGCTCCGCATGCCCAACGCGATGAGGTTGGTGCGCCGGAGCGCTGTGTTAAGATGACTTCTTTCGTGCTAAGGCATAAGGGTACTGTGATGGAAACGCTGGCTTCTTTGTATAACGACCACCTGGCAGAGCTGCAAAAACGCGCGCGCGAAGTGCTGGAGCGCAACAAGTTGGATGCGCTGCTGATTCACTCCGGTGAGCTGCAAAAGGTATTTTTGGACGACCATAGCTATCCGTTCAAAGTGAACGCGCATTTCAAAGCCTGGGTGCCGGTGACGTCGGTGCCGAACTGCTGGTTGTGGATCGACGGTGTCAATAAGCCGAAGCTGTGGTTCTACTCCCCGGTCGACTACTGGCACAGCGTAGAGCCGCTGCCGGACAGTTTCTGGACCAAATCCCTTGAATTGATGCCGTTGGCCAACGCCGACGCCATCGCCCAGCAGCTTCCGCCGCAGCGCGAGCGCGTGGGCTATATCGGTTATGCGCAACAGCGCGCACGCGATCTCGGCATTTCTTCTGAAAACATCAACCCGAAAGCGGTGTTGAACTACCTGGATTTCCACCGTTCTATCAAAACCGGCTACGAGCTGGCCTGCATGCGCGAAGCGCAGAAGACGGCGGTAACCGGCCATCGTGCGGCGCATGAGGCGTTCCTCTCCGGTATGAGCGAGTTCGACATCAACCTGGCCTACCTGACGGCGACAGGCCACCGCGATACCGACGTGCCTTACGACAACATCGTAGCGCTGAACGAACACGCTTCGGTACTGCACTACACCAAGCTGGATCATCAGCCGCCGGCCGAACCCCTGAGTTTCCTTATCGACGCCGGCGCGGAATATAACGGCTATGCCGCCGATCTGACCCGCACCTACGCGGCGCAAAGCGGCAGCGAGTTCGCCCACTTGGTGAAAGATCTCAATGGTGAACAGCTGGCGCTGATCGACACCATCAAGCCCGGCGTGCGCTATACCGACTACCATGTGCAAATGCATCAGCGCATCGCCAAGCTGCTCAAGAATCACAAGTTGGTGAACGGCCTCAGCGAAGAGGCGATGGTTGAAACGGGTATTACCACGCCGTTCCTGCCGCACGGGCTGGGCCATCCGCTGGGCCTTCAGGTGCACGACGCCGCCGGCTTTATGCAGGACGAGCAAGGCACCCATCTGCCGGCGCCGTCCAAGTATCCATTCCTGCGTTGCACCCGCGTGTTGCAGCCGGGCATGGTGTTGACCATCGAGCCAGGTCTGTACTTCATCGAGTCTCTGTTGGCACCGTGGCGCAGCGGTGAATTCAAGCAGCACTTCGCCTGGGATCGTATCGATGCGCTGAAGCCGTATGGCGGCATCCGTATCGAAGACAACATCGTGATCCACGAAAAGCGCATCGAGAACATGACGCGCGATCTGAACCTGGCCTGATGCGGCCTTACCCGATACCGGCGGAAGCCACCTGCTTTACCGAAGAAATAAAGAAGAGCCGTTTTATCACCCTGCTGGCGCCGACCAGCGGGGTAGAAGCGGCAAAGGCGTTTATTCAGCAGGTGCGGGATGAGCATCCGGCGGCGCGACACCATTGTTGGGCTTTCGTCGCCGGCAGCCCCGATGACTCGCAGCAACTGGGGTTCTCAGACGACGGAGAGCCGTCGGGCACCGCCGGCAAACCGATCCTCGCGCAGCTGATGGGGAGCGGCATCGGTGAAGTGACCGCCGTGGTCGTGCGTTACTATGGCGGCGTCAAGCTGGGCACCGGCGGGCTGGTGAAAGCCTATGGCAACGGTGTTCAACAGGCGTTGAAGCAGTTGGCGTTGGCACAAAAGGTGCCGGAAGCCGAATATATCTTGCAGTGCGACTATGCGCAGTTGGCGTTGGTGGAGAACTTGCTGCAGCAAACCGCAGGTCGGATCCTGCAGGGCGAATACGGCGCCGCCGTCGTGCTGCATCTGGCGTTGCCGGCCACCGAGGTCGAACTGTTTGGGAATAAATTGCGTGATCTCAGTCGCGGTAATTTGCAATTAACCCCCATTTCGCAATAATTCCTCCCAATTGAATTGCTAAGGATCGTGCTGAAATGCATTTTCGCGCCATAACCCGTATCGTTGGTCTGCTGGTCATCCTGTTCTCCGGGACGATGTTTATTCCCGGCCTGGTGGCATTGATTTACCGCGATGGGGCGGGGCGCGCGTTCAGCCAAACCTTCTTCGTGGCGCTGACCATCGGTCTGATGCTGTGGTGGCCGAACCGCAAACAGAAACACGAGCTGAAGCCGCGTGAAGGCTTCCTGATTGTCGTGCTGTTCTGGACCGTGCTGGGCAGCGTGGGGGCATTGCCGTTCCTGTTTTCGGAACGGCCCAACTTGTCGCTGACCGACGCCTTCTTTGAATCCTTCTCGGGATTGACGACTACTGGCGCAACGACGCTGGTGGGGCTGGACTCGTTGCCGAAGGCCATCCTGTTCTATCGCCAAATGCTGCAATGGATGGGCGGGATGGGGATCATCGTGTTGGCGGTGGCGATACTGCCGATACTTGGCGTCGGCGGCATGCAGCTGTATCGAGCGGAAATGCCCGGGCCGCTGAAAGATAACAAGATGCGTCCACGCATCGCCGAAACAGCCAAAACCCTGTGGCTAATCTATGTGTTGCTGACCGTCGCCTGTGCGCTGGCGCTCTGGGGGGCCGGGATGTCGGTGTTCGACGCCATCGGCCACAGTTTCTCGACCATCGCCATTGGCGGGTTTTCTACCCACGACGCCAGTATCGGTTATTACGCCAGTCCGACTATCAACACCATCATCGCCGTGTTCCTGCTGATTTCCGGCTGTAACTACGGCCTGCACTTCGCTTTGCTAAGCGGCCGTAGTCTGAAGGTGTACGGGCGCGATCCTGAATTCCGCATGTTCATCTTCGTTCAGTTGACGCTGGTGGTGGTATGCACGTTGGTGCTCTGGGGACATGGCGTCTATAAGAGCGGTATGGAAACGCTCAATCAGGCGTTCTTCCAGGTGGTATCGATGGCGACCACGGCCGGTTTTACGACCGACAGCATCGCCAAGTGGCCGCTGTTCCTGCCGATGTTGTTGCTGTGCTCGGCGTTCATCGGCGGCTGCGCTGGCTCGACCGGAGGCGGCCTGAAGGTGATCCGTATTCTGCTTCTGTACCTGCAGGGCTCGCGAGAGTTGAAAAGGCTGGTGCACCCCAACGCGGTCTATACCATCAAATTGGGCAATCGCGCACTGCCGGAACGTATTCTGGAAGCGGTGTGGGGATTCTTCTCCGCCTATGCGCTGGTGTTTATCGTCAGCATGCTGGCGATCATTGCCACCGGCGTTGACGATTTTTCCGCGTTCGCCGCAGTGACGGCAACACTCAATAACCTTGGCCCCGGCCTGGGCGTGGTGGCAGATAACTTCACCACGATGCCGGCGGCGGCCAAGTGGATCCTGGTGGTGACGATGCTGTTCGGGCGCCTGGAAGTGTTTACATTGCTGGTGCTGTTCACGCCAACTTTTTGGCGTGAGTGAGCCTGATATAAGGAGTACGCCATGAAGGCATTGATACTTTATTTGAGCCGTGACGGGCAAACACGTGCTATCGCTTCTTATATAGCAAGCAAGTTGCAGGACACGCTGCGTTGTGAGGTGATTGATCTGCTGCAGGCGGAACAGGTCGACCTTAGTCAGTACCAGCAGGTGATGATCGGTGCTTCTATCCGTTACGGGCACTTTAATCCGGTACTGGATAAATTCGTTAAGCGCCATGCCGAACAGCTGAATAGGATGCCGAGCGCCTTCTTCGCCGTGAACCTGACCGCTCGTAAACCGGAAAAGCGCTCGCCGCAAACCAACGCTTATACCCGCAAGTTCCTGCTGGCCTCGCCGTGGCAGCCAAAACAGTGTGCGGTGTTTGCCGGCGCATTGCGGTATCCGCGCTATCGCTGGTTCGACCGCATCATGATTCAATTTATTATGCGTATGACGGGCGGTGAAACGGATACCAGTAAGGAAGTGGAGTACACAGATTGGCAGCAGGTCGATCGTTTCGCCCAGGAATTTAGCCAGATCCAGTACGAAAAGTGACAAAAACGCGGGTTTGGCCAGCGTTTTGCCGAAAAAATCCGCGCTTGAAAAGTTTTTTGCAATTAGGGGTTGCGGCCTGCCGAGAACTCCCTATAATGCGCCTCCACTGACCGGGAACAACGACTGACAAGCCGCCGGGTCAGCGAGAAGAAGGCGAAATAAACGCTTGACTCTCCGGGCGAAAAGCGTAGTATACGCAGCCCGCGCCGATGAGTTTCTCGGCACTGCTCTTTAACAATTTATCAGACAATCTGTGTGGGCACTCCACAAGACGATATCCAGCATCTTCGGATGCAAAAAAATATCAAGTCTTGAAGAGTGACTAACTGAAGTAAAATTCATGCAGTAAATCTTTGAGCATCGCTTCTCGAGTGGAAGCAAATCAAGCTTTTAATTGAAGAGTTTGATCATGGCTCAGATTGAACGCTGGCGGCAGGCTTAACACATGCAAGTCGAGCGGTAGCACAAGGGAGCTTGCTCCCTGGGTGACGAGCGGCGGACGGGTGAGTAATGTCTGGGAAACTGCCTGATGGAGGGGGATAACTACTGGAAACGGTAGCTAATACCGCATAACGTCGCAAGACCAAAGAGGGGGACCTTCGGGCCTCTTGCCATCAGATGTGCCCAGATGGGATTAGCTAGTAGGTGGGGTAATGGCTCACCTAGGCGACGATCCCTAGCTGGTCTGAGAGGATGACCAGCCACACTGGAACTGAGACACGGTCCAGACTCCTACGGGAGGCAGCAGTGGGGAATATTGCACAATGGGCGCAAGCCTGATGCAGCCATGCCGCGTGTGTGAAGAAGGCCTTCGGGTTGTAAAGCACTTTCAGCGAGGAGGAAGGTGGTGAGCTTAATACGCTCATCAATTGACGTTACTCGCAGAAGAAGCACCGGCTAACTCCGTGCCAGCAGCCGCGGTAATACGGAGGGTGCAAGCGTTAATCGGAATTACTGGGCGTAAAGCGCACGCAGGCGGTTTGTTAAGTCAGATGTGAAATCCCCGGGCTCAACCTGGGAACTGCATTTGAAACTGGCAAGCTAGAGTCTCGTAGAGGGGGGTAGAATTCCAGGTGTAGCGGTGAAATGCGTAGAGATCTGGAGGAATACCGGTGGCGAAGGCGGCCCCCTGGACGAAGACTGACGCTCAGGTGCGAAAGCGTGGGGAGCAAACAGGATTAGATACCCTGGTAGTCCACGCTGTAAACGATGTCGATTTGGAGGTTGTGCCCTTGAGGCGTGGCTTCCGGAGCTAACGCGTTAAATCGACCGCCTGGGGAGTACGGCCGCAAGGTTAAAACTCAAATGAATTGACGGGGGCCCGCACAAGCGGTGGAGCATGTGGTTTAATTCGATGCAACGCGAAGAACCTTACCTACTCTTGACATCCAGAGAACTTTCCAGAGATGGATTGGTGCCTTCGGGAACTCTGAGACAGGTGCTGCATGGCTGTCGTCAGCTCGTGTTGTGAAATGTTGGGTTAAGTCCCGCAACGAGCGCAACCCTTATCCTTTGTTGCCAGCGGTTCGGCCGGGAACTCAAAGGAGACTGCCAGTGATAAACTGGAGGAAGGTGGGGATGACGTCAAGTCATCATGGCCCTTACGAGTAGGGCTACACACGTGCTACAATGGCGTATACAAAGAGAAGCGACCTCGCGAGAGCAAGCGGACCTCATAAAGTACGTCGTAGTCCGGATTGGAGTCTGCAACTCGACTCCATGAAGTCGGAATCGCTAGTAATCGTAGATCAGAATGCTACGGTGAATACGTTCCCGGGCCTTGTACACACCGCCCGTCACACCATGGGAGTGGGTTGCAAAAGAAGTAGGTAGCTTAACCTTCGGGAGGGCGCTTACCACTTTGTGATTCATGACTGGGGTGAAGTCGTAACAAGGTAACCGTAGGGGAACCTGCGGTTGGATCACCTCCTTACCTAAAGATATTAGTTCGCGTGGCGTGCTCACACAGATTGTCTGATGAAAAAGTAACGAGCAAAAGCGTCATAAAAGTACGGTGTCGTGTCCCCTTCGTCTAGAGGCCTAGGACACCGCCCTTTCACGGCGGTAACAGGGGTTCGAATCCCCTAGGGGACGCCAAGCTTCCGACCCACCCGGTGAAAGCGGCGGTCTTCAGTATCTGACGATACACCATATCTTAAAGATGACTTCCGAGTCATGTTTAAGATATTGCTCTTTAACAATCTGGAACAAGCTGAAAATTGAAACGTGACGGCTGAAATTTGTCCCCCCGTAGATGTATTGGGATAAAGAGTAACCTGTCATAGAGTCTCTCAAATGTTTGCAGCACGAACGATGGAAACATCTTCGGGTTGTGAGGTTAAGTGACTAAGCGTACACGGTGGATGCCTAGGCAGTCAGAGGCGATGAAGGGCGTGCTAATCTGCGAAAAGCGTCGGTAAGGTGATATGAACCGTTATAACCGGCGATACCCGAATGGGGAAACCCAGTGTGTTTCGACACACTATCATGTCATGAATACATAGTGACATGAGGCGAACCGGGGGAACTGAAACATCTAAGTACCCCGAGGAAAAGAAATCAACCGAGATTCCCCCAGTAGCGGCGAGCGAACGGGGAGGAGCCCAGAACCTGAATCGGCTTGTGTGTTAGTGGAAGCGTCTGGAAAGTCGCGCAGTAAAGGGTGATAGCCCCGTACACTAAAATGCACAGGTCGTGAGTTCGATGAGTAGGGCGGGACACGTGACATCCTGTCTGAATATGGGGGGACCATCCTCCAAGGCTAAATACTCCTGACTGACCGATAGTGAACCAGTACCGTGAGGGAAAGGCGAAAAGAACCCCGGCGAGGGGAGTGAAATAGAACCTGAAACCGTGTACGTACAAGCAGTGGGAGCACCTTCGTGGTGTGACTGCGTACCTTTTGTATAATGGGTCAGCGACTTATATTTTGTAGCAAGGTTAACCGTATAGGGGAGCCGTAGGGAAACCGAGTCTTAACTGGGCGATTAGTTGCAAGGTATAGACCCGAAACCCGGTGATCTAGCCATGGGCAGGTTGAAGGTTGGGTAACACTAACTGGAGGACCGAACCGACTAATGTTGAAAAATTAGCGGATGACTTGTGGCTGGGGGTGAAAGGCCAATCAAACCGGGAGATAGCTGGTTCTCCCCGAAAGCTATTTAGGTAGCGCCTCGTGAACTCATCTTCGGGGGTAGAGCACTGTTTCGGCTAGGGGGCCATCCCGGCTTACCAAACCGATGCAAACTCCGAATACCGAAGAATGTTATCACGGGAGACACACGGCGGGTGCTAACGTCCGTCGTGAAGAGGGAAACAACCCAGACCGCCAGCTAAGGTCCCAAAGTCATGGTTAAGTGGGAAACGATGTGGGAAGGCATAGACAGCCAGGATGTTGGCTTAGAAGCAGCCATCATTTAAAGAAAGCGTAATAGCTCACTGGTCGAGTCGGCCTGCGCGGAAGATGTAACGGGGCTAAACCATGCACCGAAGCTGCGGCAGCGACGCTTAGGCGTTGTTGGGTAGGGGAGCGTTCTGTAAGCCGTTGAAGGTGGCCTGTGAGGGTTGCTGGAGGTATCAGAAGTGCGAATGCTGACATAAGTAACGATAAAGCGGGTGAAAAGCCCGCTCGCCGGAAGACCAAGGGTTCCTGTCCAACGTTAATCGGGGCAGGGTGAGTCGACCCCTAAGGCGAGGCTGAAAAGCGTAGTCGATGGGAAACAGGTTAATATTCCTGTACTTGGTGTTACTGCGAAGGGGGGACGGAGAAGGCTAGGCTAGCCGGGCGACGGTTGTCCCGGTTTAAGCGTGTAGGGGGTGTGACCTGGTAAATCCGGTTGCATACTAACCCTGAGGCGTGATGACGATGCACTACGGTGCAGAAGTAGTTGATGCCCTGCTTCCAGGAAAATCCTCTAAGCTCCAGGTAACATTAAATCGTACCCCAAACCGACACAGGTGGTCAGGTAGAGAATACCAAGGCGCTTGAGAGAACTCGGGTGAAGGAACTAGGCAAAATGGTGCCGTAACTTCGGGAGAAGGCACGCTGGCATGTAGGTGAAGTCCCTTGCGGATGGAGCTGAAGCCAGTCGAAGATACCAGCTGGCTGCAACTGTTTAATAAAAACACAGCACTGTGCAAACACGAAAGTGGACGTATACGGTGTGACGCCTGCCCGGTGCTGGAAGGTTAATTGATGGGGTCAGCCGCAAGGCGAAGCTCTTGATCGAAGCCCCAGTAAACGGCGGCCGTAACTATAACGGTCCTAAGGTAGCGAAATTCCTTGTCGGGTAAGTTCCGACCTGCACGAATGGCGTAATGATGGCCAGGCTGTCTCCACCCGAGACTCAGTGAAATTGAACTCGCTGTGAAGATGCAGTGTACCCGCGGCAAGACGGAAAGACCCCGTGAACCTTTACTATAGCTTGACACTGAACATTGAGCCTTGATGTGTAGGATAGGTGGGAGGCTTTGAAGCGTGGACGCCAGTCTGCGTGGAGCCATCCTTGAAATACCACCCTTTAATGTTTGATGTTCTAACTCGGCCCCGTAATCCGGGGTGAGGACAGTGTCTGGTGGGTAGTTTGACTGGGGCGGTCTCCTCCCAAAGAGTAACGGAGGAGCACGAAGGTTAGCTAATCACGGTCGGACATCGTGAGGTTAGTGCAAAGGCATAAGCTAGCTTGACTGCGAGAGTGACGGCTCGAGCAGGTACGAAAGTAGGTCTTAGTGATCCGGTGGTTCTGAATGGAAGGGCCATCGCTCAACGGATAAAAGGTACTCCGGGGATAACAGGCTGATACCGCCCAAGAGTTCATATCGACGGCGGTGTTTGGCACCTCGATGTCGGCTCATCACATCCTGGGGCTGAAGTAGGTCCCAAGGGTATGGCTGTTCGCCATTTAAAGTGGTACGCGAGCTGGGTTTAGAACGTCGTGAGACAGTTCGGTCCCTATCTGCCGTGGGCGTTGGAAGATTGAGAGGGGTTGCTCCTAGTACGAGAGGACCGGAGTGAACGCACCACTGGTGTTCGGGTTGTCATGCCAATGGCATTGCCCGGTAGCTAAGTGCGGAAAAGATAAGCGCTGAAAGCATCTAAGCGCGAAACTTGCCTCAAGATGAGTCTTCCCTGGGCCTTTAAGGCCCCTGAAGGAACGTTTAAGACTAAGACGTTGATAGGCTGGGTGTGTAAGTGCAGCGATGCATTGAGCTAACCAGTACTAATGATCCGTGAGGCTTAACCTTACAACACCGAAGGTGTTTTTAGAGAGATTTTCAGCGAAGTTCCGAGATTGGTTCTGATGGCGACACGAGAGTGAAGCGGTTGGAATAAAACGAATTTGCCTGGCGGCAATAGCGCGGTGGTCCCACCTGACCCCATGCCGAACTCAGAAGTGAAACGCCGTAGCGCCGATGGTAGTGTGGGGTCTCCCCATGCGAGAGTAGGACACTGCCAGGCATCAAATAAAGCCGAAAGCCCTGAACTGACGTTCAGGGCTTTTTGCTATGCGTAAAATAAATATCCTGACAGTATCTATTACTTTGAAAAATGCCTTTTTGGGCATATGTAGCTTATCCTTATAAGGAAGCATAATGTTTCTTTGCTAGGGAAATAGCCAACTAAATATATAATTGATAGTTCCAGATTATTATTTAAATAATAAAAATATCTATCTATGAACAGACTGATGAGAATTATCCGGTTATATCAAAGATAAATCTTAATTCTTCAGTGTATTAGTCGATAAATTTCACGTTAATTAAAACAAATATTAGCCAGACGCCTCGAATCGAGTAGACTAGGCGGAAGATTATTTCCGTATAGGTACTGAACGTTATGTCTACTGAAAGCGCGTCTTTAAAAAACCACAATACGTTTGCGCTCCCGGTCAACGCAGCGCACCTGATCATGGCCGATAGAATTGAGCTGATGCTCAAGGTGTGGCAACAAACGCGCAAGCGTCAGGAGCCGTTGCTGATTCTCGGTGAAGGTAGCAACGTGCTGTTCCTGGAGGATTTTTCTGGCACAGTAATGGTCAATCAGTTGAAGGGTATTGATGTTCGGGAAGATAACGATGCCTGGTATCTCCACGTCAGCTCCGGTGAAAATTGGCATGACCTGGTGCAATATACGCTACAGGCCGGGATCTGCGGTCTGGAAAACCTGGCGTTGATTCCTGGATTGGCCGGTTCCGCCCCTATCCAGAACATCGGCGCCTACGGCGTCGAATTGAAAGACGTCTGCGAGTATGTCGATCTGCTGGACTTCTCTACCGGCGCTATCGATCGTATTCCGGCTGCCGAGTGTGGTTTTGGCTACCGGGAAAGTATTTTCAAACACCGTTTCCAGACCGGACATGTCATTGTTGGGCTGGGTCTGCGTCTCAACAAACAGTGGCAACCCAAATTGAGCTACGGCGATCTGGCCAAGCTGGATCCTGCCACGGTGACGCCACTTCAGGTATTTGAATCCGTATGCGCCATGCGCCGCAGCAAGCTGCCCGATCCGCGTGAAACCGGCAATGCCGGCAGCTTCTTCAAGAATCCGCTGGTGAACGCAGAGAAAGCCGCAGAACTCATCGCTCAATATCCCGGTATGCCGCATTATCCACAGCAGGATGGCCAGGTGAAGCTGGCCGCCGGATGGCTTATCGATCAATGCGAACTGAAAGGATATCGTATCGGTGGCGCTGCGGTACACCGCCAACAAGCGCTGGTGCTGGTGAACATCGCCAACGCCCACAGTCAGGATGTGGTGGCGTTGGCGCGCCACGTACGCAAGACGGTGGCTGATAAATTCGGCGTGTGGCTGGAACCTGAGGTGCGTTTTATTGGCGCGACCGGTGAACTGAATGCCGTGGCGGTACTGTCATGAAAGATACCAAGGTTCCGTTAAAACTGATCGCGCTGCTGGCTGACGGCGAATTCCATTCCGGTGAACACCTCGGTGAGTCACTGGGCATGAGTCGCGCGGCGATCAATAAGCATATTCAGACCATTCGCGAATGGGGACTGGATGTCTTTACCGTGCCCGGAAAAGGCTATAGCCTGCCTGGCGCCATCCAGCTGTTGGAAGCCAAGCGAATCCTCAGCCTGCTGGAAGACAAGCGTGTAAGCGTGTTGCCGGTGGTCGATTCCACCAACCAATACTTGCTGGACCGCATCGACGAATTGCACTCTGGTGATGCCTGCGTCGCTGAATACCAACAGGCTGGACGAGGGCGCCGCGGGCGGCAGTGGATCTCGCCATTCGGCGCTAATTTATATCTGTCGATGTTCTGGCGACTGGAGCAGGGGCCGGCAGCGGCTATGGGGCTTAGCCTGGTGATCGGGATGGTGATGGCGGAGGTCTTGCAGCGCCTCGGTGCGGCTGATGTGCGCGTGAAGTGGCCTAACGATCTTTATCTGAACGATCGTAAATTAGCGGGGATCCTGGTCGAACTGACGGGAAAAACCGGCGATGCGGCTCAACTGGTCATCGGCGCCGGCATCAACCTGGCGATGCGTGATACCAATGCCAGCGCCATTACTCAGGGATGGATTAACCTACAGGAAGCGGGAATTCAGATCGATCGCAATGAACTGGCTGCAACCTTGCTTAATGAACTGCGTCAGTCATTGAAACAGTTTGAGATAGACGGACTCGCGCCCTTTATCGGTCGCTGGCGTACCCTGGATAACTTTATCGACAGGCCGGTCAAGCTGCTGATTGGCGAGCGGCAGATTGTGGGTATCGCCCGCGGAATCGATTCACAGGGCGCACTGCTGCTGGAACAGGACGGGGAGATCAAGCCCTTCATCGGTGGCGAGATATCGCTGCGCAGCGCGGAATAGTGAGAAAAGACAAGGGGACAGTAACGTCCCCTGAATCGATCGGTAGGCTTACTTTCTTAAACGCACGCTTTCAACGGCGTGGTTAGCGCTTTTGGTCATTATCAGGCTGGCGCGTTCACGGGTGGGCAGTATATTCTGCTGCAAATTCAATCCGTTAATTTCATTCCATAATTGCGTGGCGATATTAATCGCCTCCGGTTCCGGCAATTTTGAATAATTATGGAAATAAGAATCGGGATTGGAAAATGCGCCCTGACGGAATTTCAGAAAACGATTGATATACCAGCTTTGTAATAGCGTTTCCGGCGCATCGACATATATAGAGAAGTCGACAAAGTCGGAAACGAATACGCGATGCGGATCGTGAGGATAATCCATACCGCTTTGCAACACGTTAAGCCCTTCCAGGATCAGAATATCCGGTTGCTCGATGACTTTATTACCTTCGGGTACAACGTCATAGATCAAATGGGAATAAACCGGGGCGGTGACGCGTTTGGCGCCGGATTTCACTTCCGACACGAATTTCACCAGGCTATGCATATCGTAAGACTGCGGGAAGCCTTTTTTCTTCATCAGGCCGCGTTCGTTCAGCACCTTATTAGGGTGCAAGAAGCCGTCGGTCGTGATCAACTCAACGCTGCGGTGTTCTGGCCAACGGCTCAACAACGCCTGCAACAGACGTGCGGTTGTGCTCTTACCTACGGCTACGCTGCCGGCGATGCCGATGACATAGGGAATCTTTTGCCCGTCGGTGCCGAGGAATTGCTCGAGCACCGCCTGCCTACGCAGGTTGGAACTGATATAGAAGTTCAACAGCCGTGACAGCGGCAGATAAATCTGCGCAACTTCTTCCAACGAGAGATCTTCGTTAATCCCTTTCAGTTTAACGATCTCTTCTTCCGACAACGTCAGCGGCACCGAATCTCGCAACGCAGCCCATTGGGTACGATCGAACTGTAGGTAAGGCGTTGCTAAAGATTGATCTCTTTTTATCATAAGCCAAATTCTGCCTGTTAACGCAGGTTGGGAAAGGCGCCGGACGCCAACTCCAGAGAATAAACAAGCTGCATATTATAGACAGCTTCGTTTTTGGCGTAGACTTTTTTCGCAAAAGTTGTCGATAGGCAGCAGTTTATGTCAATTGTGCGAAGCGGCGCGCAGTTGATAAAGCGGGGTTACAAGGCGGTATCATCAGAGCCGGATACCGCCTGAAGACTAACTGGCGATGGCGCGCGAAGGCTGATTTACGGTGAACAGACGTTTGTAATAAATGACGGTCGGATGGTAATGCCCATCGGGACCCGCTGCATAATCCGGCAGCTCACCCAAACAGCGATAACCCAGGCTGCGATAAAGCGCTTCTGCCGCCGAACCGGCCTGCGTATCCAGATACAATAGCCCGCGTTGCTGCTGCAGTGCCGCGTACTCCAGCGTCTTCATCAGAGCCTGACCTACGCCGTTGCGGCGAGCACGGCTATGCACCAACAGCTTTACCACCTCCGCACGATTACGGCCGTTCGGCTTCTGGCAAAGTTCGAGTTGCACGGTGCCAACGACGCCGCGATCGTCACGGGCAATCCACAGCAGCAGCTCACCTTTGGCCAGGGCCGGTCGCAGACTGTGGAAGTAGCTCTCGGCGTCTTCGTGAGGAATTAAGGTGTCGTAACCGACAGAAGCGCCGTGCGTGACGGCATCGGTCAACAGGCGGGCCAATTCATCGCGGTAAATTGGGAGCGTAGCGGCGTTGATAGGCACTATTTTCATCGGTCATTCCTCCTGGGATGGGGGTAATGAAGAGAAGCAATAACTGAGCCACAGCGGCGAAAGGCATAGCAACGGCAAAAGGGCGAGGGATCAGTGTAGCCCACGCCGCAGTCCGGGGCAGGTATCCCCTTTTTGGTGCATCGATCCCGCTCACAGTTTACCAGCGCGGGTTAAGTGTTTTGAGAAGCCCGACACGGAGAAAGCGGCGCTCAAGGCTTGCAAAAAGTGGATAAAATTGTAGAGAATGATTGCCGCGAGTGATGAATGTTTGCACGCCGCAGGCTGCAAATTGCATGACAGTATGCAAAATTGACTGATTTATGAGCGAAAGTGCGCGTAAAGCAATTTTTTTGTTGCATAGGTCGCCCGCTCTACCTAGAATGCGCTGCACTTGATGCCGGCTTAGCTCAGTAGGTAGAGCAACTGACTTGTAATCAGTAGGTCACCAGTTCGATTCCGGTAGCCGGCACCATTCAAGTCACAAGTAGTTAAAATCTGGTGGGGTTCCCGAGCGGCCAAAGGGAGCAGACTGTAAATCTGCCGTCACAGACTTCGAAGGTTCGAATCCTTCCCCCACCACCAAATCTTGCCTTCGGCGATTAACTGAGATGCGATAAATACCGCAACGGTTGATGGCGGGAGGAGAGGGCGAAAGCCTTCGGCAAGGTTCGAGCTGTGCAGCGCAAGGCGCAGCCGGCCCGAAGGATGCGAGCCGAGTGATGAACAATCCTGCTCCATCCCAAAATTCTACAGAAAAATCAGGTAGCCGAGTTCCAGGATGCGGGCATCGTATAATGGCTATTACCTCAGCCTTCCAAGCTGATGATGTGGGTTCGATTCCCACTGCCCGCTCCAAGATGTGCTGATATAGCTCAGTTGGTAGAGCGCACCCTTGGTAAGGGTGAGGTCGGCAGTTCGAATCTGCCTATCAGCACCACTTCTTAATTTCTCGCCCCCTGATTTTCTTTCTGTTCTGGATTCAACGAGCAAATGCTTGGTTGATGTGGTGATACCACCGATTTATCCGTGTCTTAGAGGGACAATCGATGTCTAAAGAAAAGTTTGAACGTACAAAACCGCACGTTAACGTCGGTACTATCGGCCACGTTGACCACGGTAAAACTACCCTGACTGCAGCGATCACTACCGTACTGGCTAAAACCTACGGCGGTTCTGCACGTGCTTTCGACCAGATCGATAACGCGCCAGAAGAAAAAGCTCGTGGTATCACCATCAACACCTCCCACGTTGAGTATGACACCCCGACTCGTCACTACGCGCACGTTGACTGCCCAGGGCACGCCGACTACGTGAAAAACATGATCACCGGTGCTGCTCAGATGGACGGCGCGATCCTGGTAGTAGCTGCGACTGACGGCCCAATGCCTCAGACTCGTGAGCACATCCTGCTGGGTCGTCAGGTTGGCGTTCCTTTCATCATCGTATTCATGAACAAATGCGACATGGTTGATGATGAAGAGCTGCTGGAACTGGTAGAAATGGAAGTTCGCGAACTGCTGTCCGCTTACGACTTCCCAGGCGACGACCTGCCAGTAATCCGCGGTTCCGCGCTGAAAGCGCTGGAAGGCGAAGCTGAGTGGGAAGCGAAAATCATCGAACTGGCCGAAGCCCTGGACAGCTACAT
This sequence comes from Serratia sp. BNK-23, assembly GCF_047456145.1. Lineage (NCBI taxonomy): Bacteria > Pseudomonadati > Pseudomonadota > Gammaproteobacteria > Enterobacterales > Yersiniaceae > Serratia > Serratia sp. BNK-23. The sequence continues at coordinate 4,710,053 of NZ_CP179900.1, read as the reverse complement.
CCCAGAGCCAGAGCGTGCAATCGACAAGCCGTTCCTGCTGCCAATCGAAGACGTATTCTCCATCTCCGGTCGTGGTACCGTTGTTACCGGTCGTGTTGAGCGCGGTATCATCAAAGTTGGCGAAGAAGTTGAAATCGTTGGTATCAAAGACACCGTTAAGTCTACCTGTACTGGCGTTGAAATGTTCCGCAAACTGCTGGACGAAGGCCGTGCTGGTGAGAACGTAGGTGTTCTGCTGCGTGGTATCAAACGTGAAGAAATCGAACGTGGTCAGGTACTGGCTAAGCCAGGCTCCATCAAGCCGCACACCCAGTTCGAATCTGAAGTGTACATCCTGAGCAAAGATGAAGGTGGTCGTCACACGCCATTCTTCAAAGGCTACCGTCCACAGTTCTACTTCCGTACTACTGACGTGACCGGTACCATCGAACTGCCAGAAGGCGTAGAGATGGTAATGCCAGGCGACAACGTGAACATGGTTGTAACCCTGATTCACCCAATCGCGATGGATGACGGTCTGCGTTTCGCAATCCGTGAAGGCGGCCGTACTGTAGGCGCTGGTGTTGTTGCTAAAGTTATCGCTTAATCGCTGATAAAGTTTGACGCGACACGCGGTAAAAGGGCATCATTTGATGCCCTTTTTCTACGCTGTGAACTAGAACCTATCTCATCAGCGATTTTGCAGTCATAATCATTGGTGAGATGGGCTCTTAAACCGTATTGACTGAATACGTCATGGCGTAAAACACCGGGATATCGCTCGCGCGGTATCCGATCGGTTTGGTTTGCCTCGCAATGCGAGGCAAAGTTGTTTGTTCTGAATCATCATTGTGACAGGTTGGTTTATGAGTGCGAATACCGAGGCTCAAGGGAGCGGACGCGGCCTGGAAGCGGCAAAGTGGCTGATCGTCGCCGTTCTGTTGGTTGTGGCTATTGTCGGTAACTATTACTACCGTGATTTAAGCCTGCCATTGCGCGCGCTGGCAGTTGTGCTGATCATCGCCGTTGCAGGTGCAGTGGCTCTGATGACCACCAAAGGCAAAGCCACCGTTGCGTTTGCCCGTGAAGCGCGTACCGAAGTACGTAAAGTGATTTGGCCAACTCGTCAGGAAACGCTACACACCACGTTGATCGTTGCCGCGGTAACCGCCGTGATGTCACTGATTCTGTGGGGGCTGGATGGTATTCTGGTCCGTCTGGTGTCGTTTATTACTGGCCTGAGGTTCTAAAATGTCTGAAGCTCCAAAAAAACGTTGGTACGTCGTTCAGGCGTTTTCCGGTTTTGAAGGTCGCGTAGCGCAATCGCTGCGTGAACACATCAAACTGCACGATATGGAAGAGCTGTTCGGCGAAGTGATGGTGCCTACGGAAGAAGTGGTTGAAATCCGTGGTGGCCAGCGTCGCAAGAGCGAGCGTAAATTCTTCCCTGGCTATGTGCTGGTGCAGATGGTGATGAATGACGCCAGCTGGCACCTGGTGCGCAGCGTACCGCGTGTCATGGGGTTCATCGGCGGTACGTCTGACCGTCCTGCGCCGATCAGCGATAAAGAAGTTGATGCGATCATGAACCGCCTGCAGCAGGTCGGTGACAAACCGCGTCCGAAAACGCTGTTCGAACCGGGCGAGCTGGTGCGCGTCAACGACGGCCCGTTTGCCGATTTCAACGGCGTGGTCGAAGAAGTCGATTACGAGAAGAGCCGCCTGAAAGTTTCCGTTTCCATCTTCGGCCGTGCAACGCCGGTGGAACTGGACTTCAGCCAGGTTGAAAAAGGCTGATCGAATAATCAGCAATAAGCGGTCCGTTGCCGCTTGTCAAAGGCGCGAAATTGAACTACAATTTCGCGCCTTTTGTTTTTAGATGCCTTGCCTGATGTCTGTCCGGCGAGGTTAAACACGGGGAGCCTCTCACGAGGCGATACTACCCAAACCGAGGAAATTTAAATGGCTAAGAAAGTACAAGCCTACGTTAAGCTGCAAGTTGCAGCTGGTATGGCTAACCCGAGCCCACCAGTGGGTCCAGCTCTGGGTCAGCAGGGCGTTAACATCATGGAATTCTGTAAGGCATTCAACGCTAAAACTGACAGCGTTGAGAAAGGTCTGCCGATTCCGGTTGTTATCACCGTTTATTCTGATCGCTCCTTCACTTTCGTTACCAAAACCCCGCCAGCAGCAGTTCTGCTGAAAAAAGCGGCTGGTATCAAGTCTGGTTCCGGTAAGCCGAACAAAGACAAAGTAGGTAAAGTGACCCGTGCTCAGGTACGTGAAATCGCAGAAACCAAAGCTGCGGACATGACTGGTTCTGACGTTGAAGCGATGACTCGCTCCATCGAAGGTACCGCTCGTTCCATGGGCCTGGTAGTGGAGGATTAAGAGATGGCTAAGCTGACCAAGCGCATGCGCGTGATCCGTGACAAAGTTGATGCTACTAAACAGTATGACATCACTGAAGCTGTTGCTCTGCTGAAAGAGCTGGCCACCGCTAAATTCGTAGAAAGCGTTGACGTTGCCGTTAACCTCGGCATCGACGCTCGTAAATCTGACCAAAACGTTCGTGGCGCTACCGTTCTGCCACACGGCACCGGTCGTTCCGTTCGCGTTGCCGTATTTACCCAAGGCGCTAACGCTGAAGCTGCGAAAGCTGCAGGCGCAGAGCTGGTAGGTATGGACGATCTGGCTGAGCAGATCAAGAAAGGCGAAATGAACTTCGACGTTGTTATTGCTTCCCCGGATGCAATGCGCGTTGTTGGTCAACTGGGCCAGATCCTGGGTCCACGTGGCCTGATGCCAAACCCGAAAGTGGGTACCGTTACTCCGAACGTTGCTGAAGCTGTGAAAAACGCTAAAGCAGGTCAGGTTCGCTACCGTAACGACAAAAACGGCATCATCCATACCACCATCGGTAAGGTTGATTTCGACGCAGACAAACTGAAAGAAAACCTGGAAGCCCTGCTGGTTGCGCTGAAAAAAGCAAAACCTTCTCAGGCGAAAGGTATGTACATCAAGAAAGTTAGCCTCTCCACCACCATGGGTGCTGGCGTTGCTATCGATCAGAGCGGTCTGTCTGCCGCAGCGAACTAATCGCACTTGCGATTATCGCTTTGACTTGGGGCCGAGATTTGTCTAGAATCTTATGCCCCAAGGTTTTGCTATTGGCTATGCCGTAGGCAAAACAAAGATTTTTCGGTTGGAGCCTGGCCTATCCAGGCCTCCGTCCAAGACCGCAGGTGTATCGCGAGATACTTAATCCTTCCTGCGTAGACGGTGACAGAGCCTAAGAAAATTTTTCTTTTTTATAAAAGAATGTCTTTGCTGGATTCTGCTCACCGTGTTAAGCCGCTCGGCGTGGCGTTTTACAAAGCGCCGAGTGAAGTGAGTTCCGGGGATTTTCCCCGGCTAATCCAGGAGCAAAAAGCTAATGGCATTAAATCTTCAAGACAAACAAGCGATTGTTGCTGAAGTCAGCGAAGTAGCCAAAGGCGCGCTGTCTGCGGTTGTTGCGGATTCCCGCGGCGTTACCGTAGATAAAATGACTGAACTGCGTAAAGCAGGTCGTGAAGCTGGCGTTTACATGCGTGTTGTTCGCAACACCCTGATGCGTCGCGTAGTTGAAGGCACTCCATTCGAATGCCTGAAAGACACGTTTGTCGGTCCAACCTTGATTGCATTCTCTCACGAACACCCGGGCGCTGCTGCTCGTCTGTTCAAAGAGTTCGCGAAAGCGAATGCAAAATTCGAGGTTAAAGCTGCGGCCTTTGAAGGTGAGCTGATCCCAGCGGCGCAAATCGACCGCCTGGCGACGCTGCCAACTTACGAAGAAGCGATCGCACGCCTGATGGCAACCATGAAAGAAGCCGCTGCCGGCAAACTGGTTCGCACTCTGGCTGCAGTACGCGATCAGAAAGAAGCGGCGTAAGCCACTCTTTCTTAGCCTTTGCTAACGTATTTAAACTATTTCTGAATTTTAGGAACAATTGTTATGTCTATCACTAAAGACCAAATCCTGGAAGCAGTTGCCGCTATGTCCGTAATGGACGTTGTTGAACTGGTTTCCGCTATGGAAGAAAAATTCGGCGTTTCTGCTGCTGCTGCTGTAGCTGTAGCTGCTGGCCCAGCTGAAGCTGCTGAAGAGAAAACTGAATTCGACGTTATCCTGAAAGCTGCAGGCGCTAACAAAGTTGCTGTTATCAAAGCAGTACGTGGCGCTACCGGCCTGGGTCTGAAAGAAGCTAAAGACCTGGTTGAATCTGCTCCAGCCGCTCTGAAAGAAGGCGTGAGCAAAGATGACGCAGAAGCTCTGAAAAAATCTCTGGAAGAAGCTGGCGCAGAAGTTGAAGTTAAATAAGCCAACCCTTCCGGTTGCAGCCTAGTCTTTTAGGCTGATGGCTGGTGACTTTTTAGTCACCAGCCTTTTTGCGCTGTAGGGCGCCAGTAGCGTTTCACACTGTTTGGCTGCTGGTTTCGCCTCCCAATGTTTGTTTCTATTGACGACTTAATATACCGCGGTCTTTGCACTACCAGGAGTTCTGGGGGAAGGCGCGATGAAATGGTTTAAGCGTGATAGCAAGAGACATTGCGGAAAGTGTTCCCGCTTTCCGGTCGACAAAACGGTGTTGCATGAACTGTCCCTAATCGGACGGACAGATTGGGTCACTGATCAGCGAGCTGAGGAACCCTATGGTTTACTCCTATACCGAGAAAAAACGTATTCGTAAGGATTTTGGTAAACGTCCACAAGTGCTGGACATACCATATCTCCTTTCTATCCAGCTTGACTCGTTCCAGAAGTTTATCGAGCAAGATCCAGAAGGGCAGTACGGCCTTGAAGCCGCATTCCGTTCTGTTTTCCCTATCCAGAGCTACAGTGGCAATTCGGAGCTGCAATACGTTAGCTACCGTCTTGGTGAGCCGGTCTTCGACGTCAAAGAGTGCCAGATCCGTGGTGTGACGTTCTCTGCACCGCTGCGCGTAAAACTGCGCCTGGTTATCTATGAGCGCGAAGCGCCTGAAGGTACGGTCAAAGACATCAAGGAACAAGAAGTCTACATGGGCGAAATTCCGCTCATGACCGAAAACGGCACCTTTGTGATCAACGGTACTGAGAGGGTTATCGTATCTCAGTTGCACCGTAGTCCTGGCGTATTCTTCGACAGCGATAAGGGTAAAACCCACTCCTCGGGTAAAGTGCTGTACAACGCACGCATCATCCCTTACCGCGGTTCATGGTTGGACTTCGAGTTCGATCCGAAAGACAACCTGTTCGTGCGTATTGACCGTCGCCGCAAACTGCCTGCGACCATCATTCTGCGCGCGCTGAACTACACCACTGAACAGATCCTCGACCTGTTCTTTGACAAGATCGTCTTCGAAATCCGCGACAACAAGCTGCAGATGGAGCTGGTGCCTGAGCGCCTGCGTGGTGAGACCGCTTCGTTCGATATCGAAGCCAACGGCAAGATCTACGTAGAGAAAGGCCGTCGTATCACCGCCCGTCATATCCGTCAGCTGGAAAAAGACGACATTCAGAGCATTGAAGTACCGGTAGAGTACATCGCGGGCAAAGTGGTCGCGAAAGACTATATCGATACCAATACCGGCGAACTGATCTGCGCAGCCAACATGGAGCTGTCGCTGGATCTGCTGGCCAAGCTGAGCCAGTCCGGCCACAAGCGCATCGAAACGCTGTTCACCAACGATCTGGATCACGGCGCGTATATCTCTGAAACGCTGCGTGTCGATCCGACCAACGATCGTCTGAGCTCGCTGGTAGAAATCTACCGCATGATGCGTCCTGGTGAGCCGCCAACGCGCGAAGCTGCCGAAAGCCTGTTCGAGAACCTGTTCTTCTCCGAAGACCGCTACGATCTGTCCGCGGTCGGCCGTATGAAGTTCAACCGTTCTCTGCTGCGCGACGAGATCGAAGGTTCGGGCATCCTGAGCAAAGACGACATCATCGAAGTGATGAAGAAGCTCATCGATATCCGTAACGGCAAGGGCGAAGTGGACGATATCGACCACTTGGGCAACCGTCGTATCCGCTCCGTCGGCGAAATGGCCGAGAACCAGTTCCGCGTAGGTCTGGTGCGTGTTGAGCGTGCGGTGAAAGAGCGTCTGTCTCTGGGCGATCTGGATACCCTGATGCCTCAGGACATGATCAACGCCAAACCGATTTCGGCGGCGGTGAAAGAGTTCTTCGGCTCCAGCCAGCTGTCCCAGTTCATGGACCAGAACAACCCGTTGTCCGAGATCACGCACAAGCGTCGTATCTCTGCACTGGGCCCGGGCGGTCTGACCCGTGAGCGCGCCGGCTTTGAAGTTCGAGACGTACACCCGACCCACTACGGCCGCGTGTGCCCAATCGAAACGCCGGAAGGTCCAAACATCGGTCTGATCAACTCCCTGTCCGTGTACGCACAGACTAACGAGTATGGCTTCCTGGAAACCCCGTACCGCCGCGTGCGTGACGGCGTGGTGACCGATGAGATCAACTACCTGTCTGCTATTGAAGAAGGCAACTTCGTTATCGCCCAGGCGAACTCCAACCTGGATGAAGAAGGCCGCTTCGTAGAAGACCTGGTCACCTGCCGCAGCAAAGGCGAATCAAGCCTGTTCAGCCGCGACCAGGTTGACTACATGGACGTATCCACCCAACAGGTTGTTTCCGTTGGTGCCTCACTGATTCCATTCCTGGAACACGATGACGCCAACCGTGCATTGATGGGTGCGAACATGCAACGTCAGGCCGTACCAACCCTGCGCGCTGACAAGCCGCTGGTCGGTACCGGTATGGAACGCGCTGTAGCGGTTGACTCCGGCGTAACCGCCGTTGCCAAACGCGGCGGTGTGATCCAGTACGTGGATGCTTCCCGTATCGTTATCAAAGTTAACGAAGACGAGATGTACCCGGGCGAAGCAGGTATCGATATTTACAACCTGACCAAGTACACCCGTTCTAACCAGAACACCTGCATCAACCAGATGCCGTGTGTGAATCTGGGTGAGCCAATCGAGCGCGGCGACGTGCTGGCGGATGGCCCATCGACAGACCTGGGCGAACTGGCACTGGGCCAGAACATGCGCGTAGCGTTCATGCCTTGGAACGGCTACAACTTCGAAGACTCCATCTTGGTCTCCGAGCGCGTGGTGCAGGAAGATCGCTTCACCACCATCCACATCCAGGAACTGGCGTGCGTGTCTCGCGACACCAAGCTGGGGCCTGAAGAGATCACCGCCGACATCCCTAACGTGGGTGAAGCGGCGCTCTCCAAGCTGGATGAATCCGGTATCGTGTATATCGGTGCTGAAGTGACCGGCGGCGACATTCTGGTCGGTAAGGTAACGCCTAAAGGCGAAACCCAGCTGACGCCGGAAGAGAAACTGCTGCGTGCGATCTTCGGTGAGAAAGCGTCTGACGTTAAAGACTCTTCTCTGCGTGTGCCGAACGGCGTTTCCGGTACGGTTATCGACGTGCAGGTCTTCACCCGCGATGGCGTGGAAAAAGACAAGCGCGCGTTGGAAATCGAAGAGATGCAGCTGAAGCAGGCGAAGAAAGACCTGACTGAAGAACTGCAGATCCTGGAAGCCGGTCTGTTCGCACGTATCCACGCGGTGCTGGTTGCCGGTGGCATCGAAGCCGACAAGCTGAGCAAGCTGCCGCGCGATCGCTGGCTGGAACTGGGCCTGACCGACGAAGAGAAGCAAAACCAGCTGGAGCAGCTGGCTGAGCAGTACGACGAACTGAAATCCGACTTCGAGAAGAAGCTGGAAGCCAAGCGTCGTAAGATCACTCAGGGCGACGATCTGGCGCCGGGCGTGCTGAAAATCGTCAAGGTTTATCTGGCCGTTAAACGTCAGATCCAACCGGGTGACAAGATGGCGGGCCGCCACGGTAACAAGGGTGTTATCTCCAAGATCAACCCGATCGAAGATATGCCTTACGATGAAAACGGCACGCCGGTTGACATCGTACTGAACCCGCTGGGCGTACCATCACGTATGAACATCGGTCAGATCCTGGAAACCCACCTGGGTATGGCTGCGAAAGGCATCGGTGAGAAGATCAACCAGATGCTGAAGCAGCAGCAGGAAGTGGCCAAGCTGCGTGAGTTCATCCAGAAGGCCTACGATCTGGGCGACGACGTTTGCCAGAAAGTTGACCTGAACACCTTCAGCGACGACGAAGTGCTGCGTCTGGCAGAGAACCTGAAAAAAGGTATGCCGATCGCAACGCCGGTGTTTGACGGTGCGAAAGAGACTGAAATCAAGAAGCTGCTGGAAATGGGTGGTATCCCGACCTCCGGTCAGATCACGCTGTTCGATGGCCGTACCGGTGAGCAATTCGAGCGCCAGGTTACTGTTGGCTATATGTACATGCTGAAACTGAACCACTTGGTTGACGATAAAATGCACGCCCGTTCAACCGGTTCTTACAGCTTGGTTACTCAGCAACCTCTGGGTGGTAAAGCGCAGTTCGGTGGTCAACGCTTCGGTGAGATGGAAGTGTGGGCACTGGAAGCATACGGCGCGGCTTATACCCTGCAGGAAATGCTCACCGTTAAGTCGGATGACGTTAACGGCCGTACCAAGATGTACAAAAACATCGTGGATGGCGACCACCGGATGGAGCCAGGCATGCCGGAATCCTTCAACGTACTGTTGAAAGAAATCCGCTCGCTCGGCATCAACATCGAACTGGAAGACGAGTAATCGTCATGCCGGCTCAGGCTCCCCGCCTAAGGGAGCCTGAGGGTGGTTGTTCAGGTCACACGGGTACCTACTGCGGTTGTGGGTACCCAACAGGTTTAACTCCGACAGGAGCCAATCCGTGAAAGACTTATTGAAGTTTCTGAAAGCGCAAACTAAGACCGAAGAGTTTGATGCGATCAAGATTGCTCTGGCCTCGCCAGACATGATCCGTTCGTGGTCGTTCGGTGAAGTTAAGAAGCCGGAAACCATTAACTACCGTACGTTCAAACCAGAGCGTGACGGCCTTTTCTGCGCCCGTATCTTCGGGCCGGTAAAAGATTACGAGTGCCTGTGCGGTAAGTACAAGCGCTTGAAACACCGCGGCGTGATCTGTGAGAAGTGCGGCGTTGAAGTGACCCAGACCAAAGTGCGCCGTGAGCGCATGGGCCACATCGAGCTGGCTTCCCCGACTGCGCACATCTGGTTCCTGAAATCGCTGCCATCCCGCATCGGTTTGCTGCTGGATATGCCGCTGCGTGACATCGAACGCGTACTGTACTTCGAATCCTATGTGGTGGTCGAAGGTGGTATGACCAACCTCGAGCGCCGTCAGATCCTGACTGAAGAGCAGTATCTGGACGCGCTGGAAGAGTTCGGTGACGAATTCGACGCCAAGATGGGTGCGGAAGCCATTCAGGCCCTGTTGAAAAACATGGATCTGGAAGCCGAGTGCGAGCAGCTGCGTGAAGAGCTGAACGAAACCAACTCCGAAACCAAGCGCAAGAAGCTGACCAAGCGTATCAAGCTGCTGGAAGCGTTCGTACAGTCCGGTAACAAGCCGGAGTGGATGATCCTGACCGTGCTGCCGGTACTGCCGCCGGATTTGCGTCCGCTGGTTCCGCTGGATGGCGGCCGTTTCGCGACGTCGGATCTGAACGATCTGTATCGCCGCGTGATCAACCGTAACAACCGTCTGAAACGCCTGCTGGATCTGGCTGCGCCTGACATCATCGTGCGCAACGAAAAGCGTATGCTGCAAGAAGCGGTAGACGCCCTGCTGGATAACGGCCGTCGCGGTCGTGCCATCACCGGTTCCAACAAACGTCCTCTGAAATCTTTGGCCGACATGATCAAAGGTAAGCAGGGTCGTTTCCGTCAGAACCTGCTCGGTAAACGCGTTGACTACTCCGGCCGTTCCGTAATCACCGTAGGTCCATACCTGCGTCTGCATCAGTGCGGTCTGCCTAAAAAGATGGCGCTGGAGCTGTTCAAACCGTTCATCTACGGCAAGTTGGAGCTGCGTGGCCTGGCCACCACCATCAAAGCCGCCAAGAAAATGGTTGAGCGTGAAGAAGCCGTCGTTTGGGATATCCTGGACGAAGTGATCCGCGAACACCCGGTACTGCTGAACCGTGCACCAACCCTGCACCGTTTGGGTATCCAGGCGTTTGAACCGGTTCTGATCGAAGGTAAAGCGATCCAGCTGCACCCGCTGGTTTGTGCGGCCTATAACGCCGACTTCGATGGTGACCAGATGGCCGTTCACGTACCGCTGACGCTGGAAGCCCAGCTGGAAGCGCGTGCGCTGATGATGTCCACCAACAACATCCTGTCCCCAGCGAACGGCGAGCCAATCATCGTTCCTTCTCAGGACGTTGTACTGGGTCTGTACTACATGACCCGCGACTGTGTTAACGCCAAGGGCGAAGGCATGGTGCTGAACGGTTCCAAAGAAGCTGAGCGCGTTTACCGCGCAGGCCTGGCGTCTCTGCATGCACGCGTTAAAGTGCGTATCACCGAAGACGTCAAGAACGCCGAAGGCGAATGGACTTCTCAGACCAGCATCATCGACACCACCATCGGCCGCGCCATCCTGTGGATGATCGTACCGAAAGGTCTGCCGTACGCGATCGTTAACCAGCCTTTGGGCAAGAAAGCGATCTCCAAGATGCTGAACACCTGTTACCGCATCCTGGGCCTGAAGCCGACCGTAATCTTTGCTGACCAGATCATGTACACCGGTTTTGCTTACGCAGCCCGTTCCGGCGCTTCCGTAGGTATCGACGACATGGTTATCCCGGCCAAGAAAGCGGAGATCATCGAAGAAGCGGAAACCGAAGTTGCCGAGATCCAGGAGCAGTTCCAGTCTGGTCTGGTTACCGCCGGCGAACGCTACAACAAAGTGATCGATATCTGGGCTGCCGCGAACGAACGCGTTGCGAAAGCGATGATGGAAAACCTGTCGGTAGAAGACGTGGTTAACCGTGACGGCGAAGTGGAACAGCAAGTTTCCTTCAACAGCATCTTTATGATGGCCGACTCCGGTGCGCGTGGTTCCGCCGCTCAGATTCGTCAGCTGGCCGGTATGCGTGGTCTGATGGCGAAGCCGGACGGCTCCATCATCGAAACGCCAATCACCGCGAACTTCCGTGAAGGTCTGAACGTACTCCAGTACTTCATCTCCACCCACGGTGCTCGTAAAGGTCTGGCGGATACCGCACTGAAAACCGCGAACTCCGGTTATCTGACCCGTCGTCTGGTTGACGTGGCGCAGGACCTGGTGGTGACCGAAGACGACTGTGGCACCCACGACGGCATCCTGATGACTCCGGTTATCGAAGGTGGCGACGTGAAAGAGCCGCTGCGTGAACGCGTTCTGGGCCGTGTGACGGCAGAAGACGTCCTCAAGCCGGGTACGGCGGACATTCTGGTGCCACGCAACACCCTGCTGAACGAGAAGGCGTGTGACCTGTTGGAAGAGAACTCTGTCGACAGCGTTAAAGTCCGTTCCGTGGTGAGCTGTGAAACCGACTTCGGTGTGTGTGCTAACTGCTATGGTCGCGACCTGGCACGTGGCCACATCATCAACAAAGGCGAAGCCATCGGCGTTATCGCGGCACAGTCCATCGGTGAGCCGGGTACACAGCTGACGATGCGTACGTTCCACATCGGTGGTGCGGCATCTCGTGCGGCTGCTGAATCCAGCATTCAGGTGAAAAACAAGGGTAGCATCAAGCTGAGCAACGCGAAGTTCGTTATGAACGCCGCAGGCAAGCTGGTGATCACCTCGCGTAACACCGAACTGAAACTGATCGACGAATTCGGCCGTACCAAAGAAAGCTACAAGGTGCCTTACGGCGCCGTGATGGGCAAAGGCGACGGTGAAGAAGTTAACGGCGGCGAAACCGTCGCTAACTGGGATCCGCACACCATGCCGGTCATCAGTGAAGTCAGCGGCTTCATTCGCTTCGCCGACATGGTCGACGGCCAGACGATTACTCGTCAGACCGACGAACTGACCGGTTTGTCTTCTCTGGTTGTTCTGGACAGCGCAGAGCGTACCGGTAGCGGTAAAGACCTGCGTCCGGCACTGAAAATCGTTGACGCTCAGGGCGAAGACGTATTGATCCCAGGTACTGATATGCCTGCTCAATACTTCCTGCCGGGCAAAGCGATCGTTCAGCTGGAAGACGGCATTCAGATCGGTGCGGGTGATACCCTGGCGCGTATTCCTCAGGAATCCGGCGGTACCAAGGATATTACCGGTGGTCTGCCGCGCGTTGCCGACCTGTTCGAAGCGCGTCGTCCGAAAGAGCCGGCAATCCTGGCTGAAATCAGCGGGATTATCTCGTTCGGTAAAGAGACCAAAGGCAAACGTCGCCTGGTGATCTCTCCGCTGGACGGCAGCGACGCTTACGAAGAGATGATTCCGAAATGGCGTCAGCTCAACGTGTTCGAAGGCGAAGTGGTGGAACGTGGCGACGTCGTTTCCGACGGCCCAGAGTCTCCGCACGACATTCTGCGTCTGCGTGGCGTGCATGCGGTTACCCGCTACATCACCAACGAAGTGCAGGAAGTTTACCGTCTGCAAGGCGTTAAGATTAACGATAAGCACATCGAAGTTATCGTTCGTCAGATGCTGCGTAAAGGCACCATCGTTAGCGCTGGTGGCTCCGAGTTCCTGGAAGGCGAGCAGGCTGAAGTGTCTCGCGTCAAGATTGCCAACCGTCAGCTGGAAGCTGAAGGTAAAATCGCGGCAACCTTCTCGCGCGATCTGCTGGGTATCACCAAGGCATCCTTGGCGACCGAGTCCTTCATCTCCGCCGCATCGTTCCAGGAAACGACGCGCGTTCTGACCGAAGCTGCCGTAGCCGGCAAGCGTGATGAACTGCGTGGCCTGAAAGAGAACGTCATCGTGGGCCGTCTGATCCCAGCCGGTACCGGTTACGCTTATCATCAGGATCGCATGCGTCGCCGTGCTCAGGGTGAAGCGCCGGTTGTTCCGCAAGTCAGCGCGGAAGAAGCGACGGCTAACCTGGCCGAGCTGCTCAACGCAGGCCTGGGCGGCAGCGACGACGAGTAATCGTCATCCGCGCCGCGGGCCCGGCATGCCGGGCCCATTGCCAGATAAACCGCTCCCTCGGGGGCGGTTTTTTTTCGCCTCATGCCGGGGCAGAGCAAACTTTGCTACTATGGTTACAGCAGAAATTGACCGGCGCTTTTACCAAGACAACCAAGGACAGTGCGAACATGGACAGCCTCATTACCTTCGAAAAATTGACGGCGCAACACCTGCCTTACCTGTATGAGATCCGCTTTTCCGTTGAAGAAAACCTGCTGCATCCGCATCAGATCCAGTATCTGCAGCGCAGGCAGGCGCTGGAGGACATCAACCAGGGCGGCGGCTGGATCTGCAAGCATGGCGACGACTATGCCGGCGTTGGCTTCGGGTTATTCATCCCTGAACCGCTGATCGGCGGCCTGTTCGTGAAGCCGGAATACCAGTCGAAGGGGATCGGCTCCGCCTTGTTGGCGCGAGTCACCGCCTGGATGTTTGAGCGCGGCGCCGAAGCGATCCACTTAACCACCGATCCGGGCTCCAAAGCCGAAGGCTTTTATCAACATCACGGCTGGGCCGTGGTCGGGCAGGATGAGTTCGGCCAGGCCGAACTGGTGAAACGCAAAGAGGGTGAATAATGACAATCAAAGGATTGATGACGTTACTGCTGCTTTCGCTGTTCAGCGCACCGCTGTATGCGGCCGTTGACTATTTTTACCTGAAACCGCTCGATGGTGAGAAGATCAAGATAACCAGGCAGATGCTGGAGGCGATGCCGCATCACACGATTAAAACCTCGACCAATTTCACCCCGGAAGATACGTTCACCGGCGTGGAGCTTGCAGAGTTAGTGAAAGCCTACCACCTGAAAGGCCAGTCGGTGCGCGCTTTCGCCTGGGATGATTACTCCTATTCGATGCCGATTGACGAGATGATTAAATACCGTGTGATCGTCGCCTACCAGCGCGGCGGCAAGCCGATCGACGTTGGTGAGCTGGGGCCGTTCGCCATTATTTATCCGCGCGATGGTTATGCCGAGCTGAATAACCTGGATGTGAATGCGAAAACCGTCTGGCAAGTGAAACGGTTGGAGCTGAAATAAGATGAGCAAAAAACTGATCGGTACTCTTATCGCGTTGGTTGCCATCTTCTCCTTATTGATTTTGTTGATTGCCATTAACTTCGGCGGCGTAAAAGAGCGCTATAAGCAGATCGAGCCCAATCTGGACAACTACTCGGTGGCCGAGATCCTGTTTCTGGCGTTTGAAAGGACCAAAATCGCGCTGTTGCTCAGTGAAAACAACGACTACGACGCCTTCCAGATCAAAAAGAAAATCTTCTACTCGAAGATTCAGATCCTGGAGAGCCGTTCGACCTTCAGCGACTCTTTTTACTACGACGACGAGTTCATCAAAAATGTTGCGCTGCTGAAGCAGCAGTATCGCACGTTGGACGATCTTTCTGCCGGCTTGCTGGTGGGGCTGAAAAACAAGGCGGACATTCTCTCTTATATGGATGATATCGAGGGTACGCTGGTCGATATCCAGGAAATTATTTATCGGATACAGATTAAAAACTTTACCGAAGTGAAAGGCATCATCCAGGACAACTCGAGTAAAGCCGAGATGTTCGCCCTCTTTTCGCTGATTTTAGTGTTCCTGATGATGTTCCTGGTGCTGAGAAACGCCTTCTCGTTGAAAGAGATCATCAAGAACAAGAACATCTTTATCTCTTCCATCTACCACGAGATCGCCGGCTCGACCCAGGCCATCGTCATTGCCGCGGATATCATGGAACATGAGCTGGCGCAGGAAGAGTTGAAAAAAGAAGCCCGCCTGATCTCCTATCACGGTAACAAGATCGCCGAACAAACGCGCGAGGTGATGGATTATTCTCGGCTTGAGATGGGAGAAGTTAAAATCAATATTTCCACCTTCCGGCTGAATGAGGTGGTGGACGATGCCGTAACCGGCATCGGCGCCGGGCGAGGCAATCGCCTCGTGATCCACCGTTCGTCTTATGCCGGCCTGATTGGTTCTGATAAATACAAGCTCTACCGAATATTGGCCAACCTGCTCAGCAACGCGGATAAGTTTACCCACCACGGCGCGATCGCCCTCAATGTGAAGGTGTGTCACGGCAATCTGTATTTACGGGTAAAAGACACCGGCATCGGGTTTAACGTCGATAATCTGGATCGGTTATATAAGGCGTTCAATCAGGGGGTAGAAAGGGAGACGCGGCAGGGATTAGGGCTGGGGCTGACCATTATCAAAAATTACGTCACGACGATGAAAGGCACCATCAAGGTCAAATCCGTCGAAGGGGGTGGCTCATCGTTTTTGATCCGCATTCCGGTCAAACTAATTAAAGAATAGGTTCGACAGCAATAGCGAAGAGATAATCAGCGGCTTGGTCGGTTTTTCCACCAGGTGCACGTCATAGTGCAGGATCATATCGCCGATGTTTTTCTCGTAGTGATTCAGCTGGCCGGTCAGAATGATGATGCGGGCGTGCGGATCGAGGGCGTCTTTAATTTTCTTCACCACGCGTTCGGAAGTCTCGCCGAAGTCCAACAGCCAGTCCAAAATAAACGCCTCAAAGGACTGCTGCTCCAGCGCGGCCAGCATGGCGTCCGCCGTCTGAAAGGTCTCAGCCTCGATGCCGTAGCGGCTGGCGATCTTCTTCAACAGCTCGAGAATATCGCCGTCATTATCCAGGATCGCGATGCGCGGGGCCGGCAGAAAGTCTATCTTGTTGACTTTATACAGCGGTGCATCGGCTGCATATTCCCGATTGGTGTTGATGATGAAAAGATCGTCCTTTTTGTAGGCGTAAGTTTCGTCGTTGTCCGCTTGCGTGACCGGGCGCTCGTCGACCTCAATGTTACAGCGCTTGTGAATGCTGTTCATGATAAACACGCCGTTATGTGTCCTTTGGCCGGCAAACGGCTCGTTGAAATACTGGAAAACCTTTTTGACTTCATCGAGGGTGATGCCCCTTTTGCCATCCAGCTTCTGTTTGGCGCTGTTGTACTGAAGGTTCAGTATGTTGGCCATCGTGGAGGCATGTTTTCTGTCGCCAACTCCTTTCAGAGTGAGCAACGCGCTGATTGCATCGATGTAATTTGGCGTTTTCTTCATGACAACCTTGGCTTTTTTGATGTTAACCGCGAGCGTTGGAAAACCTGCGTGAGGACCCGTGCTGGATTATAGATGAAGCCTCGGTTATTGCGGTGATATCAGTTTGATTTTCCTTGGCAAACTCAAAACACACTCGATGACAAATAAAAAAACACTCAAAAGACATTCACATTTAGCCGTTTATGTGGTTAATTAGCGCACATACTGTGTGATTCGCGTCCTGGGGGGGTGCCAGTCTCACAAAATAAACCGCCTGCTCTTGTCCGTAAGCAGGGAGCAGGCGGCAAAAAGATCCGCGGCCGACACCAGGGCCATTGGCAGCACCGGGGATGGCTACTCGAACCTCTCTTCGTCGCTGTACCTTCTTTTTTTCCTCTTTCCCCACTTTTCTGCCGCAACAGCGTCCTATGAGTCTCACCGCTGAGTGAGTGCCGAGCACCGTTATGCCACAGTCCTTTAGCCGACAAGGCACCTGCCCGTACACCCTTACAGGCCGCGATACGCCATATGCGCGTTGCTGCGGAGAGGGCCCGGAGTCGCGCAAGAGCGTCTGTGCGCGATCCGGGATGGGATAAGGCGGGGCCATCGAGAGGGAGACGGCCCCGGCCGCCGCCGGGTCTGGCGGCCGGCAAGGTCACTATAGCCGGCGGGCCTGCCGGCGCCAGCACCACCGTTCGGCATTGCGCGGCCGCTCCAGCGTTTTCTTCACGCGGCGGTAAACGTTGCCGCTTATTGCGCGCCGCGTCCCAGATAACCGTCCCAGTCTTTCCACACCGGCTGCAGCCCGGCGTTGCTGATGGCCTCGGCGACCTGCTGCGGCGTGCGGCCGTCGTGCGGCTCGAACTGTTCCAGCTCAGGCGGCACGTCATCGGCATAGCCGCCGGGCTGCGTCTTGGATCCGGCGCTGACGCTGTTGATCGCCACCGGGATCATATGATCGCGGAAGTACGGCGACTCACGCGTAGACAGCGACAGCTCAACGTCCGGCGCGAACAGCCGGAAGGCGCAGATCAGTTGCACCAGCTGAGGCTCGCTCATGATCGACGCCGGTTCAATGCCGCCGGCGCAGGGGCGCAGGCGCGGGAACGAGATCGAGTAGCGGCTCTGCCAGTAGGTTTGCTGCAGGTAAAACAGATGTTCCGCCAGCAGGTAGCAGTCGGTGCGCCAACTGTTGGACAGGCCGATCAACGCACCGATGCCGATCTTGTCGATCCCGGCGCGCCCCAGGCGATCCGGCGTGGCCAGGCGCCAATGGAAATCCTGCTTCTGGCCGCGCAGGTGATGCTGCAGATAGGTGGCCGGATGGTAGGTTTCCTGGTACACCAGCACGCCGTCCAGGCCCAGCGTTTTCAGTTCGGCGTATTCCTCCTGCGCCAACGGCTGCACTTCCATCATCAGCGAGCTGAAGTGTCGGCGGATCGCCGGGATGTGCTGGCGGAAATAGTCCATGCCGACCTTGGTCTGATGCTCGCCGGTGACCAGCAACAGATGTTCGAACCCCAGCGCCTGGATGGCTGCGCACTCGCGGGCGATCTCCGCCGCATCCAGCGTTTTGCGCTTGATGCGGTTGCTCATCGAAAAGCCGCAGTAGGTGCAGTCGTTGGCGCACAGGTTGGACAGATACAGCGGCACATAGAAGCTGACGACGTTGCCGAATCGCTGACGGGTCAGCTGCTGCGCGCGCTGCGCCAGCGGTTCCAGATACGGCGCGGCGGCGGGGGAGATCAGCGCCATAAAGTCGTCGCGCGTCAGCTTGTCGGCGTTCAACGCGCGTTCCACGTCGCGCGCGGTTTTGCCGTTGATGCGCAGCGTAATGTCGTCCCAATCCAGCTGTTGCCAGCGGCTACTGAAATCGTCGGCCATCACTGTGCCTCCTCTGGCTGGCTGAGGAAGGCGGTCAGCGGGCTAGAGGCGACCGCACCGCGCTGGCTCGGGCCCAATCCGGCGCTGCGCGCCAATTCGCCGGCCTCCAGCGCCAGGCGAAACGCCCGCGCCATTTGCACCGGGTCGCGCGCCACGGCGATGGCGGTGTTCACCAGCACCGCGTCGGCGCCCAGCTCCATCGCTTCCAGCGCATGGCTTGGCGCGCCGATGCCGGCGTCGACCACCACCGGCACCTTGGCCTGTTCGATGATGATCTCGAGGAAGTCGCGGGTGCGCAGACCGCGGTTGGAACCGATAGGGGCGCCGAGCGGCATCACCGCCGCGCAGCCCGCCTCTTCCAGCCGTTTGCACAGCACCGGATCGGCGCCGCAGTAGGGCAGCACCACAAAACCGTCTTTCACCAGCGTTTCCGCCGCCTTCAGCGTTTCTATCGGATCCGGCAGCAGGTATTTCACATCGGGGTGGATCTCCAGCTTCACCCAGTGGGTGCCGAGCGCTTCACGCGCCAGCCGGGCGGCGAATACCGCTTCGGCGGCCGTTTTGGCGCCGGAGGTATTGGGCAACAGCCTGACGCCCAACTGTTGCAGCGGCGCCAAAATGGCGTCGTTGCCGCCGCGCAGATCGACGCGCTTCATGGCCATGGTCACCAGCTGTGAGCCGGAGGCCGCCAGCGCCTCCAACATCAGCGCCGGGGTGGCGAACTTGCCGGTGCCGGTGAACAGGCGCGAGGTAAAAGTGGTATCGGCGATTTTCAGCATGTCAGCCTCCGGCGATCGCTTGAAACAGCAAAATGTCGTCACCGTCCTGCACCTGATGGTCGGCCCAGTCGGCGCGCGGGATGATGGTTTGGTTGATCGCCAGCGCGGTACCCGGCTGGTGGCGTTCCAGCTGGGCCAGCAGGGCGGCGACGCTGAGCGGCTGCGGCAGCTCCAGCGGTTGGTCGTTTAAACGGATCTTCATGCCGCGCCTCCGCATACCGGGCAGGCACGGGCCTGGCTCAGTTGCAGCGTGCTCCAGCTCTGCTGCTTGCCGTCGAACAGCCGCAGTTTACCGCTGAGGGAAGAAGGCATGCCGGCCAGCATCTTGATGGCCTCCAGCGCTTGCAGAGTGCCGATCACGCCCACCACCGGGCCGAGTACCCCGGCGGTGCGGCAGTTGCGCTGCGGCTCTTCCTGCTCCGGGTACAGGCAGGCGTAGCAGCCGTGCGCATAGGGCGGCTCGAGCACCAGCAGCTGGCCGCTGAAGCCGACCGCGCTGCCGCTGATCAGCGGCTTGGCGGCGGCGATGCAGGCGGCATTGACCTCATGGCGGGTCGCCATATTGTCGCAGCAGTCCAGCACCAGATCGGCGCGGGCGACCGCGTCGCGCAGCGCTTGCCCTTGCAGCCGCTGCGCCAGCGGGATGGATTCCACCAACGGGTTCAGCGCCTGCAGGTGGCGTTGCGCCAGCGCCGCCTTGCCGGTGGCGGTATCGGCGCTGCGGTAGAGGATTTGCCGTTGCAGGTTGGTGACGTGCAGCTGGTCGTCGTCGGCCAGCAGCAGCGTGCCGACGCCGGCGGCGGCCAGATACAGCGAAGCCGGGGAACCGAGCCCACCTAAACCGACGATCAGCACCGTGGCGCGCTTGAGTCTCTCCTGGCCTTCCGGGCCGACGTCCTCCAGCAGCAGCTGGCGGCTGTAGCGCAGGAATTCCTGATCGTTAAGCATCGTTCGGATCCTCGCCTTCGATCAGCCGCAGCAGCTCGGTCGTCGCCGCGCGCCAGTCCGGTGCCTGGGTGATGGCGCTGACCACCGCCACGCTGCCGACGCCGCACGCCAGCACCGCCGGCACGCGATCGATACTGATCCCGCCGATCGCCACCGTCGGGTAATCCGCCAAACCGGCGATGTGGCGTTTCAACTCCGCCAGCCCCTGTGGCGCCGAAGGCATGTCTTTGGTCTGAGTGGGGAAGATGTGCCCCAACGCGATGTAGGACGGTTTCACCGCCAGCGCGCGCGCCAGTTCGGCGTCGTCATGGGTGGAGACCCCCAGCCGCAGCCCGGCGCGGTGAATGGCCGCCAGATCGGTGGTATCGAGATCTTCCTGGCCCAGATGTACGCCGTAGGCGCCGTGCTTGATCGCCAGCCGCCAGTAGTCGTTGATGAACAGCCGCGCCTGATAACGCCGGCCCAGCGCGATGGCGGCAGCGATATCCTCTTCGACCTGCTCGTCAGGCAAGTCCTTGATGCGCAACTGGATGGTGGTGACGCCGGCCTCCAGCAGGCGAGCGATCCATTCCACGCTGTCGACGACCGGGTAGAGCCCCAGTTTGTAGGGCGTCGCCGGGAAGGGCGTCGTGATATCAGTCATTGCTGGTCTCCTCCTGCAAATTGCCGGCGCTGTGATACAGCTCGCTGCCGCGGGCGCGGAACTCGGCGGACATTTTCTCCATACCGGTCAGCTGCACCTCGATCGGTTTGGCGGCCTCTTGGGCGGCGGCGTAGTCGCGCACCTCTTGTGAAATCTTCATCGAGCAGAATTTTGGTCCGCACATCGAGCAGAAGTGGGCGATCTTGCCGGATTCCTGCGGCAGGGTTTCGTCGTGATAGGCGCGCGCGGTGGCCGGATCGAGCGCCAGATTGAACTGATCTTCCCAGCGGAATTCGAAACGCGCCTTGGACATGGCGTTATCGCGGATCTGCGCGCCCGGATGGCCTTTGGCCAGATCGGCGGCGTGAGCGGCGATCTTGTAGGTGATCAGGCCCTGTTTGACGTCCTCTTTGTTCGGCAGGCCGAGGTGTTCTTTCGGCGTGACGTAACACAGCATGGCGCAGCCGAACCAGCCGATCATCGCCGCGCCGATGCCGGAGGTGAAATGGTCATAGCCCGGGGCGATGTCGGTGGTCAGCGGACCGAGGGTGTAGAACGGCGCTTCGTGGCAGTGTTCCAGCTCTTCGGTCATGTTGCGGCGGATCATCTGCATCGGCACGTGGCCCGGGCCCTCGATCATCACCTGCACGTCGTATTCCCAGGCGATTTTGGTCAGCTCGCCCAGCGTATGCAGTTCGGCGAACTGGGCTTCGTCGTTGGCGTCCTGAATCGAGCCGGGGCGCAGGCCGTCGCCGAGCGACAGCGAGACATCGTAGGCGGCGCAGATCTCGCAGATTTCACGGAAGTGCTGATAGAGGAAGTTTTCCTGATGGTGCGACAGACACCATTTGGCCATGATCGAGCCGCCGCGCGACACGATGCCGGTCAGGCGTTTGGCGGTCATCGGCACGTAGCGCAGCAGCACGCCGGCGTGGATGGTGAAGTAGTCGACCCCTTGTTCCGCCTGTTCCAGCAGCGTATCGCGGAACATCTCCCAGGTGAGGTTTTCCGCCACGCCGTTGACCTTCTCCAGCGCCTGATAAATAGGCACCGTACCGATGGGCACCGGGCTGTTGCGCAGGATCCATTCGCGGGTTTCGTGAATATAGCGGCCGGTGGAGAGATCCATCACGGTGTCTGCGCCCCAGCGGGTGGACCACACCAGTTTCTCCACTTCTTCTTCGATCGACGACGTGACCGCCGAGTTGCCGATATTGGCGTTCACCTTCACCAGGAAATTGCGGCCGATGATCATCGGCTCCGCCTCCGGGTGGTTGATATTGGCGGGAATGATAGCGCGGCCGGCGGCCACTTCCTGGCGCACGAACTCCGGCGTGATGTTGTCCGGCAGGTTGGCGCCCCAGCCCTGGCCCGGATGCTGGTGGCGCAGCACCTCGCCGCGAATGCGTTCGCGCCCCATGTTTTCACGGATGGCGATGAATTCCATCTCCGGGGTGACGATGCCGGCGCGGGCGTAGTGCAACTGGGTTACGCACTTGCCCGGCAGCGCTTTGCGCGGCAGCGGCAGGTGTTCGAAACGCAGGTGATCGAGACCTTCGTCCGCCAGCCGCTGCTGGGTGAAGCCGGAGCTGGCGCCGCTCAGGGTGGCGGTATCGCCGCGTGCGTCGATCCAGCCGGCGCGCAGCTTGGCCAGGCCGGCGTGCACGTCGAGCTCGGCCTGTGGATCGCCGTACGGGCCGGCGGTGTCATACACCGGGATCGCCTCGTTCTGTTCATACTGCGGGTTATCTTTGCTGCCGCCGACCAGGGTCGGGCTGAGCTGAATTTCACGCATCGGCACCTGGATATCGCGGCGCGAACCCTGCAGGTAGATGCGGCGTGAGTTTGGGAAAGCCATGCCTTGCAGGGTGTCGATAAACTGCTGGGCGGCTTCGCGTTGCGCTTTACGGGCGCGCGGTGGATTAACGTTAGACATAGCAAGTTCCTACCAGTGTGTTGGGTTGGGAAAGTTGCTTGTCTGGAGCTCGGAGGGAGTAATGATGGTGGCCGATAAGGCAGGGCGCCCGCAAGGGGAAGGCCGTGTCTGTGGCGATAGATTACTCTTGTTCCCTTCGCGGGTATTAACCCGATCAGGTTCCGCGGATCCCGAATTAACGGTCTCAGCCTGGCTGATTCGATGAACAAATCAGGCGCTAGGCACTCCGACAAGATGCCCCCCAGTATAGGAGGGATAAGAAAAAAAACTATAAAATTTTAACGCGCCGGATCCAGCGCCTGGTCCGGCAGCGGTTGCTGCGTGGCTTCCGCTTCCAGCAGGATCAGCTTATCTTCCAGCGCAAAGCGCGCCGCCAGCGTTTCGCCGATATCCGACAAGGCCTGATGGAATTCCAGACAAACCTCCTGATCGATATCCACTTCGGTATAGCGATCGTGGAACGCCATGATCTGTTCGGTATTGGCCCATAGCTTGGGGTAGATGTTCACCGCCAGCGACATTTTCGGACTGGCTGCGCCTTCCACTTGTTTGATAATTCTGTCATAGATATGAAAATGCCCTGCGGAGAGGTAATCCACCAGGTTATGGCAAAAGTTCTCCAGCGCTTTTTCATTCAGCGGCGTATGCTTTTCTTTATTCGGTTTGAGGCCTACCAGCGTGCAGTAGGCGACCAGCAACTGCTTGCGGGCCTGAAGCCATTGATCAACTAATTCATTACTACCGCCAACGCGCTGAGTCAGCCTTTCCAAACGGTTGAGCATGTTTGACTCCGTGTAAGTAACAAAAGTAACCGGTAAGTTATTAAAATGTAACAAAGCCGATTTGTAGAGTGCCAGTGAAGCTGAGGTTGTGCAACAACGATATGGAACTTGCATTAACGGGCAATGAAAACGGCTGGTGGATCGTCAGCCATGAAAGCAAACTTTGGTTACCGAACGGTGAATTGCCGTCGGGGACCGCCGCCGCCCTCGGGCTGCAGGGCCACATGGCGCGCACCATCGGTGAGTGGGAGGGCGCGCCGGTCTGGCTGGTGCGCCAGGCGATGCCGCGGGAGATGGGGTCGGTGCGTCAGTTGTTGGATCAGGATCGTGGTCTGTTCCAGCTGGCCGGGCGCGGCGTGCAGTTGGCGGATTTCTACCGCTCCCATCGCTATTGCGGCTACTGCGGCCATGAGATGCACCTCAGCCGCACCGAAAGCGCCTGCCTGTGCGGCCATTGCAAGGAGCGCTACTACCCGCAGATCGCGCCCTGCGTGATCGTCGCCATTCGGCGCGACGATCAGATCCTGCTGGCGCAGCACGTGCGCCATCGCGGCGGCATTCACACGGTGCTGGCCGGTTTCGTTGAAGTGGGCGAAACGCTGGAGCAAGCGGTAGCGCGCGAAGTGATGGAAGAGAGCAATATTGAAATCAAGAACCTGCGCTACGTCACGTCACAACCCTGGCCGTTTCCGCACTCGCTGATGATGGCCTTTATGGCCGATTACCACCAGGGTGAGATTCGTCACGATCCCAAGGAGCTGCTCAATGCCGGCTGGTATCGTTACGACCAACTGCCGCTGTTGCCGCCGCCCGGCACCGTGGCGCGCCGCTTGATTGAGGACACCGTGGCGCTGTGCCGGGCAGAATAATGTACAATGGCCGGCAGATTATTAAGGGAGCCCCATAAATGACTGAGTTGAAGAACGATCGTTACCTGCGCGCGCTGTTGCGTCAGCCGGTGGATGTGACCCCCGTATGGATGATGCGCCAGGCCGGTCGTTATTTACCGGAGTATAAGGCGACTCGCGCCCAGGCCGGTGATTTTATGTCGCTGTGCAAGAACGCGGAGCTGGCCTGCGAGGTTACGCTGCAGCCGCTGCGCCGCTACGCGCTGGACGCCGCCATCCTGTTCTCCGACATTCTCACCATTCCCGACGCCATGGGGCTCGGCCTGTACTTTGAAGCCGGCGAAGGCCCGCGTTTCAGCTCCCCCGTCACCTGCCGCGCCGACGTCGACAAACTGCCGGTGTTCGATCCGGAAGTGGAGCTGGGCTATGTGATGAACGCGGTGCGCACCATTCGCCGCGAGCTGAAGGGCGAAGTGCCGCTGATCGGCTTCTCCGGCAGCCCGTGGACGCTGGCTACCTATATGGTTGAGGGCGGCAGCAGCAAGGCATTCACCAAGCTGAAGAAGATGATGTATGCCGAGCCGGCCACGTTGCACCTGTTGCTGGACAAGCTGGCGGACAGCGTGATCCTTTACCTCAATGCCCAGATCAAGGCCGGCGCGCAGTCGGTGATGGTGTTCGACACCTGGGGCGGCGTGCTGACCGGGCGCGATTACCGCGAGTTCTCTTTGCACTACATGCACAAGATCGTCGATGGCTTGCTGCGTGAAAACGACGGCCGCCGCGTGCCGGTAACGCTGTTCACCAAAGGCGGCGGGCAGTGGCTGGAGGCGATGGCCGCCACCGGCTGCGATGCGCTGGGGCTGGACTGGACCACCGACATCGCCGACGCGCGCCGTCGCGTAGGCGACAAAGTGGCGCTGCAGGGCAATATGGATCCGTCGATGCTTTATGCTTCTCCGGCGCGCATCGCGGAAGAAGTGGAGACCATTCTGGCCGGTTTCGGCCACGGCAACGGTCATGTGTTCAACCTGGGCCACGGCATCCATCAGGATGTGCCGCCGGAGCACGCCGGGGCCTTCGTCGAGGCGGTGCACGCGCAGTCGGCGAAATACCACCGTTAAGGATCCGATGTGACCGATATGGCGGCTCTGCGCGCCGAACAGCTGCGGCGCGCCGCTGAAGTCATTCGCTACGACGAGCTGCCGGCCGAACCGCCGGCGTTCATCGCCGGCGCCGATGTGGGCTTCGAGCAAGAGGGCGCGGTGACGCGCGCAGCCATCGCCATCCTGCGCTATCCGTCGCTGGAGCTGGTGGAGTATCAGGTGGCGCGCATCGCCACCGTCATGCCTTATATCCCGGGTTTCCTGTCGTTTCGCGAATACCCGGCGCTGTTGGCCGCCTGGGGGCAGCTGCGGCAAAAACCGGGGCTGATCTTCGTCGATGGGCACGGCGTTTCACATCCGCGGCGCCTCGGCGTCGCCAGCCATTTCGGCCTGCTGGTCGATGTGCCGACCATCGGCGTGGCCAAGAAGCGCCTGTGCGGCAAATTCGCGCCGCTGGACGCCGCCGTCGGCGCGCTGTCGCCGTTGGAAGATAAGGGAGAACAGCTGGGCTGGGTATGGCGTAGCAAGGCGCGTTGCAACCCGCTGTTCATCTCTACCGGTCACCGCGTGGGCGCCGACAGCGCGCTGGCGTGGGTGCAGCGCTGCATGGCGGGCTACCGTTTGCCGGAGCCGACCCGTTGGGCCGACGCCATCGCTTCGCGCCGTCCGGCGTTTCAGCGGTGGTTGCAGCAGCATCCGGAGGTGTCGCCATGAGCGATTTCGGGTACACTGCGCCGCAGATAACGCGTAAGAGAGTAAAGCATGCTACGTAACCCGATTCATTTACGTCTGGAACGGCTCGAGGGCTGGCAACATTTGACCTTTATGGCCAGTTTGTGCGAGCGTATGTACCCGAATTACCAGATGTTCTGCAAACAGACCGAGTTCGGCGATCCGGCGGTTTATCGCCGCATTCTGGATTTGGTGTGGGAAACGCTGGTGGTGAAGGACGCCAAGGTCAACTTCGACAGCCAGCTCGAGAAGTTGGAAGAGGCGATTCCGTCGGCGGAAGATTACGATCTTTACGGCGTTTACCCGGCAATTGATGCCTGTATCGCATTAGGGGAACTGATCCATTCGCGGCTCGGCGGGGAGACGTTGGAGCACGCCATCGCCATCAGTGAAACATCGATTCGCACCGTGGCGATGTTGGAAATGACCCAAGCCGGTAAGGAAATGACCGACGAAGAGTTGGAAAGTTTGCCTGCGGTAGAGGAAGAATGGGACATTCAATGGGAAATTTTCCGCCTGTTGGACGCCTGTGAAGAGCGCGATATAGACCTGATCAAGGGGCTGCGATCCGACCTGCGGGAGGCGGGCGTCAGCAACATCGGGATAAATTTAGCGCAATAAGGCAACAAAACGTGATTTAACGCCTGATTTGTCATGCCTTAAGGCTTCACATCCGCACCCTGTCTGGTCTACATTTGGGGGGCGTAAAAAAAGTGGCTATCGGTGCGTGTATGCAGGAGAGTGCTGTCAATCGGCATATCCGTCGCACTCGATGCTTTGCAAACGATAAACACACTGTAAGGATAACTTATGAACAAGACTCAACTGATTGATGTAATCGCGGACAAGGCTGACCTTTCCAAAGCACAAGCTAAACTGGCTCTGGAATCCACCCTGGCTGCAATTACTGAGTCTCTGAAAGAAGGTGATGCAGTACAATTGGTTGGCTTCGGTACTTTCAAAGTAAACCATCGTAGCGAGCGCACTGGCCGCAACCCACAGACTGGCAAAGAAATCAAAATCGCAGCAGCCAACGTGCCTGCGTTCGTTTCTGGCAAAGCACTGAAAGACGCCGTTAAATAAGACCGCGCCTCGGTGAAAAGATTAAACAGGGGGGCGATGGCGCCCCTTTTGTTTACTCGTCGGGCGCTTATGGCCGTTGGCATCGCCGTCGGCCTGAGCGCCTGCAGTTTCCATTCCGATATCCCCAGCTTTACCGCCAGCGGCTTCGTGGCCGATCAGGGCGTGATACGTCTGTGGCGTAAAGACGATGAGCAACATCGTCCGCAAGTGTTGGTCAGCGTTTACAGCCCTTACCGCGGCCCGGGTACCATTACCACGCTGTACACCTATCAGGGCGACGTGCTGCGCCAAATCAAACGTAACGACGCCGACGGCGATCGAGATTCCATTCAGCTGCGCTTTGCCGACGATGGCACGGTGAGCTTTATGCAGCGCCAGCTGGCGACACGCCGCGAACCGCTGACCCGCGATGAAATCGCCCTGTATCAATATCAGGCGCGACGGATCCTCGAAGTGAGCAATGCGCTGCGCGCCGGCAAGGTCAAATTGCTGCAGGGGCGTTGGATGCAGGGCGAGGTGCAAACCTGCGACGGGCAGCGCTTAAAACCCGGGTTGGATGCCTCCGCCATCGCCTGGATCGAAAAACGCGCCCGCAGCAGCAGCCGGCCGGTGAGCGTCGCCTGGCTGGAAGCGCCCGAAGGCAGCGAGCTGCTGCTGGTGGCGAACGACGATTTCTGCAGCTGGGAACCGAAAGAAGACCAGCTATAAAAAAGGCCCCGCACTGCGGAGCCTCTGGTCATTATCATGAAAGGTCAAATTATTTGCCGCGCGCAATCGCGCGATAACCGATATCTTTGCGGCAGAAGCTGCCTGGCCACTGAATGCCTTCCGCCAACTGATAGGCGCGTTGCTGCGCCTGCGCCACGGTATCGCCCAGCGCCGTCACGCACAGCACGCGGCCGCCGCTGGTGACGACGTCATCGCCCTGCAAGCGTGTGCCGGCGTGGAAGACCTTACCGTCGGCGCTTTCCTGCTGCGGTAGCCCCTGGATAACCTCGCCGTTGCGATAGTCACCCGGATAACCGCCGGCTGCCAGCACCACGCCAAGGGCAGGGCGTTCGTCCCAATCAGAGCTCTTCTCGTTCAGACGGCCTTCGGCGCCCGCCAGACACAGTTCCACCAGATCGGAGCGCAGGCGCAGCATGATCGGCTGAGTTTCCGGATCGCCAAAACGGCAGTTGAATTCGATCACCTTCGGCTGGCCGTCGGCGGAGATCATCAGGCCGGCGTACAGGAAGCCGACGTAGGTATTGCCTTCCGCCGCCATGCCGCGCACCGTCGGCCAGATCACCTGATCCATGGCGCGCCGGTGGATTTCGTCGGTCACGACCGGCGCCGGAGAATAGGCGCCCATGCCGCCGGTGTTCGGGCCGGTGTCACCGTCGCCGACGCGTTTGTGGTCCTGGCTGGTGGCCATCGGCACCACGTTCTCGCCGTCGACCATCACGATGAAGCTGGCTTCTTCGCCGTCGAGGAACTCTTCCACCACGATGCGATGGCCGGCGTCGCCGAAGGCATTGCCGGCCAACATGTCGCGCACCGCCTCTTCCGCTTCCTGCAGCGTCATCGCGACGATCACGCCCTTACCGGCCGCCAGGCCATCGGCCTTGATGACGATCGGCGCGCCTTTGCGGCGCACGTAGGCCAGCGCCGGCTCCACCTCGGTGAAGTTTTCATATTCGGCGGTCGGAATGCGGTGGCGCGCCAGGAAATCCTTGGTGAAGGCTTTGGAGCCTTCGAGCTGTGCGGCGGCCTGTGACGGGCCGAAAATTTTCAGACCGGCGGCCTGGAAGGCGTCGACCACGCCAATCACCAGCGGCGCTTCCGGCCCGACGATGGTCAGACCGATGTCATGGCTCTGGGCGAAAGCGACCAGGGCGGGGATGTCGGTGGCGGCGATCGCCACGTTTTCCAGATTGGCTTCCAGCGCGGTGCCGGCATTGCCCGGCGCAACATAGACTTTATCCGCCAGCGGAGACTGGGCGGCTTTCCAGGCCAGCGCGTGTTCGCGCCCGCCGTTGCCGATAATCAAAATGTTCATCAGAAGCTCCACGAATGGCGTGCGCCGGAGCGCACGCGGCAAAAGGAATTAATGGCGGAAGTGACGCATGTCGGTGAAGATCATCGCAATGCCGTGTTCGTTGGCGGCGGCGATCACTTCGTCGTCGCGGATCGAACCGCCCGGCTGGATCACGCAGGTGATGCCAACCGCCGCCGCGGCATCGATGCCGTCGCGGAACGGGAAGAAGGCGTCGGAGGCCATGGCGGAGCCTTTCACTTCCAGCCCTTCGTCGCCCGCTTTGATGCCGGCGATCTTGGCGGAGTAAACGCGGCTCATCTGGCCGGCGCCTATGCCGATGGTCATGTTGTCACGCGCATAAACGATGGCGTTGGATTTCACGAACTTAGCCACTTTCCAGCAGAACAGCGCGTCACGCAGTTCCTGTTCGGTCGGCTGGCGCTCTGATACCACGCGCAGATCGCCGGCGGTCACCATGCCCAGATCGCGATCCTGCACCAGCAGCCCGCCGTTGACGCGTTTGAAGTCCAGCCCCGCCACGCGTTGCTGCCACTGGCCGCAGGCCAGCACGCGCACGTTCTGTTTGGCGGCCAGCAGGGAGCGCGCTTCCTGGGTGACGTTTGGCGCGATGATCACTTCCACGAACTGGCGGCTGATGATCGCCTGCGCGGTGGCGGCGTCCAGCTCGCAGTTAAAGGCGATGATGCCGCCGAAGGCGGAGGTCGGATCGGTTTGGTAAGCGCGCTCGTAGGCGGCCAGAATGTCGTCGCCGATCGCCACGCCGCAAGGGTTGGCGTGCTTGACGATCACGCAGGCCGGTTCGTCGAACTCTTTCACGCATTCCAGCGCGGCGTCGGTATCGGCGATGTTGTTATAGGACAGCGCTTTGCCCTGCAGCTGTTCGGCGGTCGCGACAGAAGCTTCCTTTACTTCTTCCTCTATATAGAAGGCGGCCTGCTGGTGGCTGTTTTCACCGTAGCGCATATCCTGCTTCTTGATGTAGTTGAGGTTCAGGGTGCGCGGGAAGCGGCCGGACGGCTGTTCGGTCTCGCCGTGGTACGCAGGCACCAGCGCGCCGAAGTAGTTGGCGATCATGCTGTCGTAGGCGGCGGTGTGTTCAAAGGCCTTGATGGCGAGATCGAAGCGGGTGGCATAGCGCAGCGAGCCGTCGTTGTTGTCCATCTCGGTAATGATGGCGGCGTAGTCGCTGCTCTTCACCACGATGGCGACGTCTTTATGGTTCTTGGCGGCGGAGCGCACCATGGTCGGGCCGCCGATATCGATATTCTCGACCGCATCCTCCAGCGAGCAATCCGGGCGCGCCACGGTTTGGGCGAATGGGTACAGATTGACGACCACCATGTCGATAGGCTTGATGTCATGCTGATTCATGACAGCGTCGTCCTGGCCGCGGCGGCCGAGAATGCCGCCGTGGACTTTCGGGTGCAGGGTCTTAACTCGTCCGTCCATCATCTCCGGGAAGCCGGTGTAGTCGGAAACTTCGGTAACGGGCAGACCGGCGTCTGCCAGCAGACGGGCGGTGCCGCCGGTGGACAGCAGTTCAACGCCGCGCTGGGAAAGCGCTTCGGCGAATTCAACGATACCGGTTTTGTCAGACACGCTGAGCAGGGCCCGGCGGATTGGACGAGGTTGTTGCATGGTTTTATCCCTTGGCTTTGAGTCGCAATTAAAGAGCGTTACGTGAATGTCCACCTCGTTCTGTCTATAAAGCGCAGTTTTTTGCCTTATAAAGGGAGGGTCAGGCACATATTCAGGTAACGCCCCCATAAAAAGGGGGATCGTTTCGTCGCGGGGAATTGTAGCGAAAACGTTTGCGTGGCGCTCGTAAATTTTCCGTACAAATCGCATCTGTGGATAACACTGTGCGCAAGTGGGTATAAAGCGGGGTTTTGCTGTGGAATGCAGCGAACGATCGTTTTTGCTGAAAATACCTGTTGCGGCCTGCGAGGAACTCCCTATAATGCGCCTCCATCGACACGGAACATGTGAACAACTTCACAGAGTATCCGGGGGTCGCAGAGAAAAAATCCTGAAAATTAGGGTTGACTCTGAAAGAGGAAAGCGTAATATACGCCACCTCGAGTTAGCAAGCGAAAGCGCCTAACTCACTGCTCTTTAACAATTTATCAGACAATCTGTGTGGGCACTCCACAAGACGATATCCAGCATCTTCGGATGCAAAAAAATATCAAGTCTTGAAGAGTGACTAACTGAAGTAAAATTCATGCAGTAAATCTTTGAGCATCGCTTCTCGAGTGGAAGCAAATCAAGCTTTTAATTGAAGAGTTTGATCATGGCTCAGATTGAACGCTGGCGGCAGGCTTAACACATGCAAGTCGAGCGGTAGCACGGGGGAGCTTGCTCCCTGGGTGACGAGCGGCGGACGGGTGAGTAATGTCTGGGAAACTGCCTGATGGAGGGGGATAACTACTGGAAACGGTAGCTAATACCGCATAACGTCGCAAGACCAAAGAGGGGGACCTTCGGGCCTCTTGCCATCAGATGTGCCCAGATGGGATTAGCTAGTAGGTGGGGTAATGGCTCACCTAGGCGACGATCCCTAGCTGGTCTGAGAGGATGACCAGCCACACTGGAACTGAGACACGGTCCAGACTCCTACGGGAGGCAGCAGTGGGGAATATTGCACAATGGGCGCAAGCCTGATGCAGCCATGCCGCGTGTGTGAAGAAGGCCTTCGGGTTGTAAAGCACTTTCAGCGAGGAGGAAGGTGGTGAGCTTAATACGCTCATCAATTGACGTTACTCGCAGAAGAAGCACCGGCTAACTCCGTGCCAGCAGCCGCGGTAATACGGAGGGTGCAAGCGTTAATCGGAATTACTGGGCGTAAAGCGCACGCAGGCGGTTTGTTAAGTCAGATGTGAAATCCCCGGGCTCAACCTGGGAACTGCATTTGAAACTGGCAAGCTAGAGTCTCGTAGAGGGGGGTAGAATTCCAGGTGTAGCGGTGAAATGCGTAGAGATCTGGAGGAATACCGGTGGCGAAGGCGGCCCCCTGGACGAAGACTGACGCTCAGGTGCGAAAGCGTGGGGAGCAAACAGGATTAGATACCCTGGTAGTCCACGCTGTAAACGATGTCGATTTGGAGGTTGTGCCCTTGAGGCGTGGCTTCCGGAGCTAACGCGTTAAATCGACCGCCTGGGGAGTACGGCCGCAAGGTTAAAACTCAAATGAATTGACGGGGGCCCGCACAAGCGGTGGAGCATGTGGTTTAATTCGATGCAACGCGAAGAACCTTACCTACTCTTGACATCCAGAGAACTTTCCAGAGATGGATTGGTGCCTTCGGGAACTCTGAGACAGGTGCTGCATGGCTGTCGTCAGCTCGTGTTGTGAAATGTTGGGTTAAGTCCCGCAACGAGCGCAACCCTTATCCTTTGTTGCCAGCGGTTCGGCCGGGAACTCAAAGGAGACTGCCAGTGATAAACTGGAGGAAGGTGGGGATGACGTCAAGTCATCATGGCCCTTACGAGTAGGGCTACACACGTGCTACAATGGCGTATACAAAGAGAAGCGACCTCGCGAGAGCAAGCGGACCTCATAAAGTACGTCGTAGTCCGGATTGGAGTCTGCAACTCGACTCCATGAAGTCGGAATCGCTAGTAATCGTAGATCAGAATGCTACGGTGAATACGTTCCCGGGCCTTGTACACACCGCCCGTCACACCATGGGAGTGGGTTGCAAAAGAAGTAGGTAGCTTAACCTTCGGGAGGGCGCTTACCACTTTGTGATTCATGACTGGGGTGAAGTCGTAACAAGGTAACCGTAGGGGAACCTGCGGTTGGATCACCTCCTTACCTAAAGATATTAGTTCGCGTGGCGTGCTCACACAGATTGTCTGATAGAAAGTAACGAGCAGAAATACCTTTATAGGCTTGTAGCTCAGGTGGTTAGAGCGCACCCCTGATAAGGGTGAGGTCGGTGGTTCAAGTCCACTCAGGCCTACCACTTCTCATGAAGTGGAAAAGGTACTGCGCGTGACTGTATGGGGCTATAGCTCAGCTGGGAGAGCGCCTGCCTTGCACGCAGGAGGTCAGCGGTTCGATCCCGCTTAGCTCCACCATATAGTCCGGTATTTCAATACTTCAGAGTATATTGGCGACAGTATGCTGCGAAGTATTTTGCTCTTTAACAATCTGGAACAAGCTGAAAATTGAAACATGACGGCTGAAATTTATCCCTCCGTAGAAGTACTGGGATAAAGAGTAACCTGTCATAGAGTCTCTCAAATGTTTGCAGCGCGAACGATGGAAACATCTTCGGGTTGTGAGGTTAAGTGACTAAGCGTACACGGTGGATGCCTAGGCAGTCAGAGGCGATGAAGGGCGTGCTAATCTGCGAAAAGCGTCGGTAAGGTGATATGAACCGTTATAACCGGCGATACCCGAATGGGGAAACCCAGTGTGTTTCGACACACTATCATGTCATGAATACATAGTGGCATGAGGCGAACCGGGGGAACTGAAACATCTAAGTACCCCGAGGAAAAGAAATCAACCGAGATTCCCCCAGTAGCGGCGAGCGAACGGGGAGGAGCCCAGAACCTGAATCGGCTTGTGTGTTAGTGGAAGCGTCTGGAAAGTCGCGCAGTAAAGGGTGATAGCCCCGTACACTAAAATGCACAGGTCGTGAGTTCGATGAGTAGGGCGGGACACGTGACATCCTGTCTGAATATGGGGGGACCATCCTCCAAGGCTAAATACTCCTGACTGACCGATAGTGAACCAGTACCGTGAGGGAAAGGCGAAAAGAACCCCGGCGAGGGGAGTGAAATAGAACCTGAAACCGTGTACGTACAAGCAGTGGGAGCACCTTCGTGGTGTGACTGCGTACCTTTTGTATAATGGGTCAGCGACTTATATTTTGTAGCAAGGTTAACCGTATAGGGGAGCCGTAGGGAAACCGAGTCTTAACTGGGCGATTAGTTGCAAGGTATAGACCCGAAACCCGGTGATCTAGCCATGGGCAGGTTGAAGGTTGGGTAACACTAACTGGAGGACCGAACCGACTAATGTTGAAAAATTAGCGGATGACTTGTGGCTGGGGGTGAAAGGCCAATCAAACCGGGAGATAGCTGGTTCTCCCCGAAAGCTATTTAGGTAGCGCCTCGTGAACTCATCTTCGGGGGTAGAGCACTGTTTCGGCTAGGGGGCCATCCCGGCTTACCAAACCGATGCAAACTCCGAATACCGAAGAATGTTATCACGGGAGACACACGGCGGGTGCTAACGTCCGTCGTGAAGAGGGAAACAACCCAGACCGCCAGCTAAGGTCCCAAAGTCATGGTTAAGTGGGAAACGATGTGGGAAGGCATAGACAGCCAGGATGTTGGCTTAGAAGCAGCCATCATTTAAAGAAAGCGTAATAGCTCACTGGTCGAGTCGGCCTGCGCGGAAGATGTAACGGGGCTAAACCATGCACCGAAGCTGCGGCAGCGACGCTTAGGCGTTGTTGGGTAGGGGAGCGTTCTGTAAGCCGTTGAAGGTGGCCTGTGAGGGTTGCTGGAGGTATCAGAAGTGCGAATGCTGACATAAGTAACGATAAAGCGGGTGAAAAGCCCGCTCGCCGGAAGACCAAGGGTTCCTGTCCAACGTTAATCGGGGCAGGGTGAGTCGACCCCTAAGGCGAGGCTGAAAAGCGTAGTCGATGGGAAACAGGTTAATATTCCTGTACTTGGTGTTACTGCGAAGGGGGGACGGAGAAGGCTAGGCTAGCCGGGCGACGGTTGTCCCGGTTTAAGCGTGTAGGGGGTGTGACCTGGTAAATCCGGTTGCATACTAACCCTGAGGCGTGATGACGATGCACTACGGTGCAGAAGTAGTTGATGCCCTGCTTCCAGGAAAATCCTCTAAGCTCCAGGTAACATTAAATCGTACCCCAAACCGACACAGGTGGTCAGGTAGAGAATACCAAGGCGCTTGAGAGAACTCGGGTGAAGGAACTAGGCAAAATGGTGCCGTAACTTCGGGAGAAGGCACGCTGGCATGTAGGTGAAGTCCCTTGCGGATGGAGCTGAAGCCAGTCGAAGATACCAGCTGGCTGCAACTGTTTAATAAAAACACAGCACTGTGCAAACACGAAAGTGGACGTATACGGTGTGACGCCTGCCCGGTGCTGGAAGGTTAATTGATGGGGTCAGCCGCAAGGCGAAGCTCTTGATCGAAGCCCCAGTAAACGGCGGCCGTAACTATAACGGTCCTAAGGTAGCGAAATTCCTTGTCGGGTAAGTTCCGACCTGCACGAATGGCGTAATGATGGCCAGGCTGTCTCCACCCGAGACTCAGTGAAATTGAACTCGCTGTGAAGATGCAGTGTACCCGCGGCAAGACGGAAAGACCCCGTGAACCTTTACTATAGCTTGACACTGAACATTGAGCCTTGATGTGTAGGATAGGTGGGAGGCTTTGAAGCGTGGACGCCAGTCTGCGTGGAGCCATCCTTGAAATACCACCCTTTAATGTTTGATGTTCTAACTCGGCCCCGTAATCCGGGGTGAGGACAGTGTCTGGTGGGTAGTTTGACTGGGGCGGTCTCCTCCCAAAGAGTAACGGAGGAGCACGAAGGTTAGCTAATCACGGTCGGACATCGTGAGGTTAGTGCAAAGGCATAAGCTAGCTTGACTGCGAGAGTGACGGCTCGAGCAGGTACGAAAGTAGGTCTTAGTGATCCGGTGGTTCTGAATGGAAGGGCCATCGCTCAACGGATAAAAGGTACTCCGGGGATAACAGGCTGATACCGCCCAAGAGTTCATATCGACGGCGGTGTTTGGCACCTCGATGTCGGCTCATCACATCCTGGGGCTGAAGTAGGTCCCAAGGGTATGGCTGTTCGCCATTTAAAGTGGTACGCGAGCTGGGTTTAGAACGTCGTGAGACAGTTCGGTCCCTATCTGCCGTGGGCGTTGGAAGATTGAGAGGGGTTGCTCCTAGTACGAGAGGACCGGAGTGAACGCACCACTGGTGTTCGGGTTGTCATGCCAATGGCATTGCCCGGTAGCTAAGTGCGGAAAAGATAAGCGCTGAAAGCATCTAAGCGCGAAACTTGCCTCAAGATGAGTCTTCCCTGGGCCTTTAAGGCCCCTGAAGGAACGTTTAAGACTAAGACGTTGATAGGCTGGGTGTGTAAGTGCAGCGATGCATTGAGCTAACCAGTACTAATGATCCGTGAGGCTTAACCTTACAACACCGAAGGTGTTTTTAGAGAGACAAAATCGTCGGGAACGATTTTGAACAACGCGGAGCGTTGGCCCCGAAGGGGTGAGTATCAGGATGATACGAATAATTTTCAGCGAAGTTCCGAGATTGGTTCTGATGGCGACACGAGAGTGAAGCGGTTGGAATAAAATGAATTTGCCTGGCGGCAATAGCGCGGTGGTCCCACCTGACCCCATGCCGAACTCAGAAGTGAAACGCCGTAGCGCCGATGGTAGTGTGGGGTCTCCCCATGCGAGAGTAGGACACTGCCAGGCATCAAATAAAGCCGAAAGCCCTGAACTGATGTTCAGGGCTTTTTGCTATGTGCAATACGTAAAAAAGCGCAGCTACGCTGCGCGGTTTTCCCCCTCCTCCTTATTCTCCGCCAGCGAGCCAGAGAAAAGGCCCCGAAGGGCCTTTGATTAGGGTGTGTTTGCTTTTTTCACTTATTATTCGATCAATGCGAGCTGCCCTGAGAGATGCCCAGCCCGGTTTGCGAACGGACAAACTGGGCCCGGAAGCGTTCCCGCTCCTGCTGCCCGGCCAGCGAGCTGTCGGTGATCGAGAACAGCCAGGTGCCGACAAAGGCCACGATCATCGAGAACAACGCCGGGTATTCATACGGATAAATCGGTTTCTCATGGCCGAGGATCTGCACCCAGATCGTCGGGCCGAGGATCATCAGAATCACCGCCGTTAACAGACCCAGCCAGCCGCCAATCATCGCGCCGCGAGTCGTCAAACGCGACCAGTACATCGACAGGATAATGATAGGGAAGTTACAGCTGGCGGCGATGGAGAACGCCAGCCCCACCATAAAGGCGATATTCTGCTTCTCGAACAAAATCCCCAGGGCAATGGCGACCAGCCCCAATACCACGACGGTGATCTTGGAGACCTTCAGCTCATCGCGCTCGGTCGCCTTGCCATTTTTAATCACGCTGGCGTACAGGTCATGGGACACGGCCGAGGCGCCGGCCAGCGTCAGGCCTGCAACCACTGCCAGAATGGTGGCGAACGCCACCGCCGAGATAAAGCCGAGGAAGAAGTTGCCGCCAACGGCATTGGCCAGGTGCACCGCCGCCATGTTGGTCCCGCCCAGCAGCACGCCGGTGGCGTCTTTGAACGCCGGATTGGCGCTAACCAGCAAGATGGCGCCGAAGCCGATGATAAAGGTCAGGATATAGAAGTAACCGATAAAGCCGGTGGCGTAGAACACGCTCTTGCGCGCTTCCTTGGCGTCACTCACGGTGAAGAAACGCATCAGGATGTGCGGCAGGCCGGCGGTGCCGAACATCAGCGCCAGGCCAAGCGACAGCGCGGAAATCGGATCGGACACCAGCCCGCCGGGGCTCATGATGGCGATGCCTTTCGGGTGCACCTTCACCGCTTCGGCGAACAGGGTATTGAAGTCGAAGTTGACCGACTTCATCACCATCAGCGCCATAAAGCTGGCGCCGGCCAGCAGCAGCACCGCTTTG
Organism: Serratia sp. BNK-23; assembly: GCF_047456145.1. Lineage (NCBI taxonomy): Bacteria > Pseudomonadati > Pseudomonadota > Gammaproteobacteria > Enterobacterales > Yersiniaceae > Serratia > Serratia sp. BNK-23. Next base: position 4,672,434 of record NZ_CP179900.1, on the reverse strand, counting down.
ATGATCTGCACCCAGGTGGTGGCCAGCATGCCGCCGAACAGCACGTACAGCACCATCAGAATGCCGACCAGGATCACCGCCACGTGGTAGTTGAGCCCGAACAGCAGCTGGATCAGTTTGCCGGCGCCGACCATCTGCGCGATCAGATATAGCGCCACCACTACCAACGAGCCGCAGGCCGAGAGGGTGCGGATCGGTTTCTGCTGCAGACGGTAAGAGGCGACATCGGCGAAGGTATAGCGGCCGAGATTGCGCAGGCGTTCCGCGATCAGGAACAGAATGATCGGCCAGCCGATGAGGAAGCCGATGGAGTAGATCAGCCCGTCATAGCCCGAGGTGTAGACCAATGCGGAGATGCCGAGGAACGAGGCGGCGGACATGAAGTCACCGGCGATCGCCAGGCCGTTTTGCAGGCCGGTAATGCGCCCGCCCGCGGTGTAGTAGTCCTGACGGGAACGGGTGCGTTTGGACGCCCAGTAGGTGATGTACAGGGTGGCACCGACAAACAGGATAAACATCACGATCGCCTGGATGTTCAGCGGCTGGCGATGCACCTCGCCGCCAATGGCGTCGGCGCAGGCCAGGCCCGGCAGTAACAGCAGCGCGGCGGCGGACAATAAGCGCTTCATTGTTTCACCTCGCGCAGGATCTCTGCGGTGAGGCGATCGAACTCGCCGTTGGCGCGAAACACGTAGATCCCGGTCAAGACGAAAGAGATCACGATCAACCCGACGCCGACCGGGATCCCGCGGGTGATGGTCGATCCGGCGGCGATCGGCGTACCGAGCCATTGTGGATCGAAGGCGATCAACAAAATAAAGCCGACGTACAGCGCCAGCGTAATCAGCGAAAGCAGCCAGGCGAACCGGCCGCGTTTTCTCACCAGCTCTTTAAAGCGCGGGTTTTCTTCAATCCCTTGATAAATGGTGTCATTCATCAGAGTGTCTCCAGTCGGTATTGAGAGAGTACGCCGCGCCAGGGCCGCTCAACGGCGCGTTATCCGAATGAGCGGCCTGAAGCGGCGTAAATTATGACGGCACTTTCATTGATTGTTTTTCTTCCAACAGCTTGTCGACTACGGCCGGATCCGCCAGCGTGGAGGTATCCCCCAGGTTGCTGGTGTCGCCGGCGGCAATTTTGCGCAGGATGCGCCGCATGATCTTGCCGGAGCGCGTTTTGGGCAGCGAGTCTGTCCAGTGCAGCACATCCGGTGTAGCGATCGGCCCTATCTCTTTGCGCACCCAGTTGCGCACTTCGGTATAGAGCTCCGGCGTCGGTTCTTCGCCGTGGTTCAGCGTGATGTAGGCGTAGATCGCCTGGCCTTTGATGTTGTGAGGAATGCCGACCACCGCCGCTTCGGCGATTTTCGGGTGCGATACCAGCGCGGACTCGATCTCGGCGGTGCCCAGACGGTGGCCGGAGACGTTCAGCACGTCGTCGACGCGGCCGGTGATCCAGTAGTAACCGTCCTCGTCGCGGCGGGCGCCGTCACCGCTGAAGTACATGCCTTTGAAGGTCGAGAAGTAAGTTTGCTCGAAGCGATCATGATCGCCGAACAGGGTGCGCGCCTGGCCCGGCCAGGAATCGACGATCACCAGGTTGCCTTCGCAGGCGCCTTCCTGCGGCGTGCCGACGTTATCGACCAGCGCCGGCTGTACGCCAAAGAACGGCCGCGTGGCGGAACCGGCTTTCAGCTCAGTGGCGCCCGGCAGCGGGGTAATCATGAAGCCGCCGGTTTCGGTTTGCCACCAGGTGTCGACGATCGGGCATCTCGCGTTGCCGATCTTGTTGTAATACCACTCCCAGGCTTCCGGGTTGATCGGTTCGCCGACCGAGCCCATGATGCGCAGCGAATCGCGTCGGGTGCCTTCGATCGCCTTGTCGCCTTCGGCCATCAACGCGCGAATGGCGGTCGGCGCGGTATACAGAATGTTGACCTGGTGTTTGTCGATCACCTGCGACAGGCGATTGACGCCCGGATAGTTAGGCACGCCTTCGAACATCAGCGTGGTGGCACCGCAGGCCAGCGGGCCGTACAGCAGATAGCTGTGGCCGGTGACCCAGCCCACGTCGGCGGTGCACCAGTAAATGTCGCCGTCGTGGTAGTCGAACACATACTTAAAGGTCATCGCAGCGTAGACCAGGTAGCCGCCGGTGGTGTGCAGCACGCCTTTCGGCTTGCCGGTCGAACCGGAGGTGTACAGGATGAACAGCGGATCTTCGGCGTTCACTTCTTCCGGCGGGCAGTCTGCGGAGACGCCCTGGGTCAGCTCATGCCACCACAGATCGCGCCCTTCCTGCCAGTAGCCCGGTTTACCGGTGCGTTTGAATACCACCACGTTGGCCACGCTGACCACGCCGGGATTTTTCAGCGCATCGTCGACGTTCTTTTTCAGCGGCACGGCGCGGCCGGCGCGCAGGCCTTCATCGGCGGTGATCACCAGTTTGGCGTTGGAGTCGATAATGCGCCCGGCGACGGCTTCCGGCGAGAAGCCGCCGAAGATCACCGAATGTACGGCGCCGATGCGCGCGCAGGCCAGCATGGCGACCGCCGCTTCCGGCACCATCGGCATATAGATGGCCACCACGTCGCCTTTTTTAACGCCGAGCTGTTTCAGCACGTTGGCGAATTGGCAGACATCGTGGTGCAGCTGTTTGTAAGTCACCTTTTTGGATTGGGTCGGGTCATCGCCTTCCCAGATAATGGCGGTTTGGTCACCGCGCTCGGCCAGATGGCGGTCCAGGCAGTTGGCCGCCAGGTTCAACGTGCCGTCTTCAAACCAGCGAATGCTGACGTGGCCCGGATCGAACGAGGTATTTTTAACTTTGGTATAGGGTTTGATCCAATCCAGGATTTTGCCATGCTCACCCCAGAAAGCCTCTGGGTCTTGAACCGACTGTTGATAATACTGTTGGTATTGTGCCGGATTAATCAGGGCGCGTTCTGCAATTGCAGAAGGAATAGCGTGTTTATGCAGTTGGCTCATAGCTTTTCTCCTTGAAGTTGTTAATGATATGTCAACTGAAGGTTAAGTATAGTTTGCTACGATTCTTTGTTTCTTTTTTGCGCGGCAGATCACGCAACAAAGATATTGATTTGTAATCGTTCTGTCGCATTTGCAGGGCGTATCTATCTCTTTGGCGCTTAAATCCTCATAAACCCACGTTTTTAACCAAAAACACTTATATAAAGAACAAAAAAGAATAAACCAAAACGGACTCAACTGCCGCGAAATTAATAGATACGATCAGGGCCGCCATTATTTCTCGCTATAAATCTTTTTGGGTTGTTTTTCGCTATTAATATTCTAAGTTGGCATTAGCACGATATAACGATGGACTGCACCGCGTGAAATAACGTTTTATTAACGCTTAATTCCTGATGAAAACTCGGGAAATATCCTGTGGCATTCATCCTGCGGTATCGTTCGATTTTTAATCGAAATATAAAGTGGCGCTGCATTTATGGACGAAAGTGTCACTCGGCCAATTCTCATTTATTTGACTTTTGAGTAACAAAATATAAACATATGATGCGGATTAAATATGCAGAATGGACGAAGAATAACGCATTTTAATCGCGTTCAAAAAATCGTCGTCGGCGCGGTTATGTACTTCATTATATGAAAAATTATGTTTTTAATAACAAGCAATTATGCCATTTGAAATAGTTACGCGAAATTTTTGTGATTCGATTCAGCGCTCAAGCCTGACAAATCAAGGCTTGCAGAGCATGCCGCCCGGATGATACAGATTTATACTGCGTCGCACCCAGGGCAGGTGAACGCTTCCACTGAATTAACATAAGCCTGTAATAAATGATTAAGTATTCTTTTCGCCGTGTTGCGACTTTGTACGGCGCAAAGAGTCTTTGAGGACTTTTTGGGTATGAAAAGTGTAAAAATTAGCCTGGCTTGGCAAATCCTGATCGCGTTGGTACTGGGTATTATTGTTGGCGCGGTATTGCACAACCAGACCGAATCTCGTGAGTGGCTAGTGAGTAATATTCTCAGCCCGGCGGGTGATATCTTTATTCGTCTGATCAAGATGATTGTGGTGCCGATCGTTATTTCCACGCTGATCGTCGGTATTGCCGGCGTGGGGGATGCGAAAAAGCTGGGCCGCATCGGATTGAAAACCATTATCTACTTCGAAGTGATCACCACCGTCGCCATCGTGGTGGGGCTCACCTTGGCCAACGTTTTCCAACCCGGCCACGGCATCGATATGTCGACGCTGACCACGGTGGACATTTCGCAGTACGAGAAAACCACCGAACAGGTGCAAAGCGGTTCGCACAGTCTGGTGGCGACCATTCTGTCGCTGATCCCGTCGAACGTCTTCTCGTCGATGGCCAAGGGTGACATGTTGCCGATTATCTTCTTCTCGGTGCTGTTCGGTCTGGGGCTGTCGTCGTTGCCGAAAGAGACCAAAGAGCCGCTGCTGAAGGTGTTCAAGGCGGTGTCCGAGAGCATGTTCAAAGTCACCCACATGATTATGCGCTATGCGCCGATCGGGGTGTTTGGCCTGATTGCGGTCACGGTAGCCAACTTCGGTTTCGCTTCGCTGCTGCCGCTGGCCAAGCTGGTGGTGCTGGTGTACTTCGCCATTGCGTTCTTCGCCCTGGTGGTGCTGGGGGCGGTCGCCCGGCTGTGCAACCTGCGCATCTGGACGCTGATCCGCATCCTGAAAGACGAACTGATCCTGGCTTATTCCACCGCCAGTTCGGAAACGGTGCTGCCGCGCATCATCGAAAAGATGGAGGCTTATGGCGCGCCCAAGTCGATCACCAGCTTCGTGGTGCCGACGGGTTACTCCTTTAACCTGGATGGCTCGACGCTGTACCAGAGCATCGCCGCCATCTTTATTGCCCAGTTGTACGGCATCGAGCTGTCGTTGGGGCAGGAGATCGTGCTGGTGCTGACGCTGATGGTGACCTCGAAAGGGATCGCCGGCGTGCCGGGCGTCTCGTTCGTGGTGCTGCTGGCCACCCTGGGCAGCGTCGGCATTCCGTTGGAAGGCCTGGCGTTCATCGCCGGCGTGGACCGTATCCTGGATATGGCGCGCACTGCGCTGAATGTGGTGGGTAACGCGCTGGCGGTATTGGTGATCGCCAAATGGGAGCACCAGTTTGATCGCAAGAAGGCGCTGGCCTACGAAACGGAGTTCCTGGCGCAGAAGGTGAAGCCGGCCAACCAGGCCTAATTACCGAGTATCGCCGACGTTGAAAACGCCCCAGGCAGTTGTGCCGGGGCGTTTTGTTTTTATGGCTCTTCAACCGGCCACTTTCTTTTCTCTGTCCTACTGCGCGACTTGCATCCCCGCTTAACAGAATCTAAAGTGTTACCAAATTAATAGAAATGATAATAGATGTTATTATCATTTTCATTTGATGATGTATGGAGACACGCAAAGCCGTTGAACGGTGGGGTTACGCCCGTTCGGCGTCTTTATTCAGGCTTATCAAAGGTAGGTAACATGTCGGACACCGCTTTGGCCTCTGAATGGTTGCCGCTGGCGCCAGCGCAGCTTGATTTCTGGGAAGAACACACCTTGCACCCTGGGCAGACTCTGTCCACCGTCGCACATTGCACCGAACTGTGTGGCGCGGTAGAGGAAGAGACGCTCTGCCGGGCGATCGCCACCACTCTCGCCGAGACGCAGGCGTTTGCCTTGCGCTTTGGTGAGCGGCATGGGGACGCTCCTCCGTCGTTACGTTACGATCCACAGTGCACACCGCCATTGCAACGCATCGATCTGCAAACGCACGGCGATCCCTGGCAGGCGGCGCAAAGCCTGATGCGCGAAGATATCGCGCAGCGCCGGGCGCTGCACAGCGAACCGCTAGCCGCAGCCTGGCTGCTCAAACTGGAGCCGGAGCGCTACCTCTGGTACGTGCGTGCGCACCATATTCTGATTGATGGCTTCGGTATGGCCCTGATCGAACACCGCTGCGCCGCGTTATACGCGCACTATCTGGGTGAGGGTAGCGCGGGTATGCCCCTGGGTGCCTTTAATGTCTTTCAACAGGCCGAGCTGGCCTACGCGGGTTCTGAGCGATGCGAGCGCGATCGGCGCTTTTGGCAGAGCTATCTGCCGCCGTCGCAGGCGTTGCCGACGGTGCGCAAGGGCGGCAGGGAGTATGGCGTGCGACGCTTGAGCGTCAACCGTCGGTTGCCGACAGAAGTCGCGCAACGTCTGGCGCAGCAGTCGGAACGCAGCGGCATCAATTGGCCCGACTTGCTGGTGGCGCTGTCGGCGGCCTGGCTGTTTCAGGTGATGCCGCGCGGTACCCGGCAGGGCGATACGCTGCCGATGTGGATGCCGGCGCTGAATCGCCGTGGGCATGCCGCCACCAACGTGCCTTCGCTGGCGGTCAATACCCTGCCGCTGCTGGTGTCACCGCCGCAAGCGGAGACGCTGGGGAGCTTTCTCACCACACTGACGCAGCAGCTGCGGGAGCTGCGCAGCCACGCCGGCTACCGCCTGCGCCAACTGGCCGCCGATCGCGGCGTGGATCCGGACTCGCGCTTCTTTATTTCCCCTTTCATCAACGTGCAACCCTTCGATACGCCCCGTTTTACCGGCTGCAGCGGTACGCGCAGCGTATTGGCCGGCGGCTCGGGCGACGGTTTCAACCTGACTTATCGTGGCCGCACCGACGCCCGCGATCTGCAGGTGGATATCGATATCTATCTGGAGCAGTTTCCGACGGAGGATGCGCTGGACTATGGCGAGGCGCTGCAAGAATTTCTGTTGCGTGCGCTGCAGCGGGAAGCCTGGGAGCAACCGCTGGCGGCCCTGACGGCGTTGCCCGCCTGAGAAAGTGCGGGCGGGAGGGTGCTCCCGCCCGAGTGGCAGGACTTCAGCTGGCCAGCAACGCCGCCACTTCGCGCGCGTTCTTGCACGGCAAGAGCGAACTGCTTACCAGACGGGTGCCGAAAGCGTCATTGAGGCGTGAGGCCACCTGTTTGATATGCGGCAGCTTCAGCCCCATGGCGATAAACGCCGTCTCTTCCCCCCATTCCGGGCGTGGGGTCACGCCGATCGCCTGCCAGTAAATGGTCAGGATCTCTGCGCTGCGCGCCAGCGGCGCGTTCGGCGGCGGGGCCGCGCAGGCGTTCAACGCCGGCGCGGTTTGCTGGTGGCTCAGGTCGGCGCGGATGCGATGGCGATCGGTTTTACCGTTGGCGGACAGCGGCAGCGCCTCGGCATGGATAAAGCGCGTGGGAATATGGGTACAGGGCAGATAGCCGGTGGCGAAGGCGCGGATCTCGGACAGCGGCAGCGGTTTGCCGTCGCGGGTCAGATACAGGGCGCCGAGCGCCGCCTCGTTGTTCTCTCCGCTGGGATAATCCACCACCACCATATCCAGGATCGCCGGATGGCGGCGCAGCACGTCTTCGATTTCCGGCAGCGAGACGCGCACGCCGCGGATCTTCACATAGCCGTTCACCCGGGTGGCGAACATGATGTTGCCGTCCGCACGGTAGTAGCCCTGATCGCCAGTGCGGAAAGCGCGCAGCGGTTGTCCGTCCGGCCCTTCGAGGGTGATGAAATCGTGCTGCTTCAGCTCCCCCTGCTCCAGGTAGCCCAACGCCAGGTTCACCCCGGCGGTATGGATGCGGCCGACCACGCCGGCCGGGCAGTGGCTGCCGTCGTCATGGCAGATGAAATAACGGTTGGCGGGCAGCGGGCGGCCGTAAGGCACGGTGCCGCTCTCCTGCGGGGCGATCGGGTGCCAGATGCTCCAGATGGTGGTTTCGGTCGGCCCGCCGAGCGAGAACAGCGCGAGATCCGGGCGCAGGGTTCGCAGGGTTTGCACCGTCGCCGGCTTGATGTAGTCGCCGCCTTGCGCCACCAGGCGCAGCGAACGCAGGCTGTCGGCCGTTTTGCAGGTGAGCAGCATCTCCAGAATGGCCGGCACCGAACACCACAGGCTGACCCGATGTTTTTCCACCAGCTGGTTCCAGCTGATGGCGTCTTTTTCCTGATGCGGCGCCGGCAGCACCAGCGTAGCGCCGGCGCACAGCGAACCGAACAGATCGAACATCGACATGTCATGGTGCGGCGGCGTGACGGAAATGAACACGTCGTCGGCGGTGACCGCCCAGCGCTGCTGGGTCTGGTGGATAACGTTGGCGGTGGCGCGGTTGTTGAGCACCACGCATTTGGGCTTGCCGGTGGTGCCGGAGGTATACAGGTAGTAGCTTGCGGCCAGGCTGGCGCTGCGTTCCACCAACGTCTGTTCATCCGGCAGCGCAGGCGCGCGATCCGTCGGCGCCAGCAGGATCGCCGGCGTCACGCCGATCGGCGTCTCCAGATCGCCGCCGTGCACCACCAGCGTTGGCCGGCAGTTCTCCAGCAGGTAGGCGGTGCGTTCCGGCGGTGAGTTGATATCGATAGGCACCCAGATCACGCCCTGCAGGGCGCAGGCGAGGCTGAAGATGATCTGTTCTGGGCTGCGCGGCAGATACAACGCCACCACGTTGCCCGGCTGCACGCCGCGGCTTTGCAGGTTGGCGATCGCCGTGGCGATCCGCTGGCCCAGTTCGCGGTAGGTCAGCGTCTGTTCGCCGCAGATCAGCGCGTTGCCGCCGTTTTGTGCGCCAAACAGCCGCTCGGCCAGCTGCGCCAGATAAGGATAAGGCGCGTAATTCGCTTCGCTGTCGTTGTGGCGGTAATGCGCCAGATCGATGAAATCTCGCGGCGCGATCGCCAGGTCGGCGCGTTGGCAACTGCGCAGGATGCGTCGCTGCAACGCCGCCAGCATGGCTTCTACCTGCTCGCCGTGCAGCGCCTGTTCGGCGTAGTCCACGCACAGCTGCAGGTTTTTTTCGCTGTCCAGCGTCAGGCGAATATCGATGGCGACCTGCGGCGTTTGGGTCAGGCCGTCGTGAAAGCGCACCGGCGCCTCGGCCGGCAGCGTTTCCCAACCCAGACAGTTGGTCAGGATCACCGGCAGCGCCGGGCCGCCCTGGCTTTGGCCGAGTAACTGCCGCGCCAGATCGACGCCGGAAAACGTCAGGTGGTCGAGCGCGCCGAGCACATCGTCCTGCAGGGCTTGCGCGCGCTGGATAAAGTCTTCACCGTGACGGGAATAGCGCACCGCCACGAAGCTGGAGGCGTTGCCCAGGGCACCATCGGCGGCGGGGAACGCTACCGGCACCCCGACGCACAGCTCACCGTCGGTGGTCCAGTGGGCCAGCGTATCGAGGACCAGCGCCGACAGCAGGCTGTTGCGCAGCAGCGCATGCGGCGATCCCAGGCGGCCAAGCTGTTTTACCGTATCGCGTGGCAGCGTCAGGGTGGCGCGGCGATAGCGTGATGAGGTGAGATTGGCGAGCGGGGCGCGCCACGGCAGTGCCGACGGGGTGGTGACATCTTGCAGCTTTTCACGCCAGTAGGCGGCATCGGCCTGGCGCTGCGCCGCCGATGCGGCGGGGGGCGGCAGTGCGGCGGCGGTCGACGTCAGAGGGCGATCGTCGAACAGGCGCGCGATCACGGTGGAGATCCCCTGGCCGTCGAGGATCAAGGCATCAAAGCTGGTAAAGATCAGCGTATCGTACGGCGATCCCGTCGGATCCTGCTGTTCGGCAAGTTGGATCACGGCGATGCGCCACAGCGGTTGGCTCGGATCGTGGCGCTGGTGGGAGTAACGCTCGCGCAGTTGTTCGACCTGGCGCTGCGACGTTTCGCCATCAAGGGCGCGCAGATCGTGGCGATCCAGATGCAGCGTCACCTCCGGGCGTACGTGCTGCGTGCCGCGCTGCACATCGATGCAGGTGCGAAGCGCCGGGTAGTGCTGTACCAGCTCGGTCAGGCGCGCTTCAAGGCGCGGTACGTCCAGCTGCCGGGCGCGGTATTCGCGAAAGTCGTGCATCGCCACGCCGCCGAGCGGCCATCGATCGCTGCGGCCCAGAAGATAGGCCTGCTGCAGTGCGGTTAAAGCTGTCTCCATGGTACTTCCCTATAGTCGCTAACCGATTAAAACGAGCCGGGCGCCGTGCGCCCGGAAACCGATCTCAGTGCTGCGGCGCCAGCGCGGCGAGCAGCGTTTTCGCATGCCTTCCTGCCTCGGGCGACCGTTGGCAGATCAACGCCGCCAGCGCAGCCGGGGAGGGATGCGCCGTCAGATCCTGCGCCGTCAGCGCCGCCGCCAGATACTTGTTGAGCACCGTCAGCAGCGCGTTCACCCCGGCATCCGGCAAGGCCAACCGGCGGATATCGTCGTGGTCGCGCACACTGGCCTCGGGAGCCACCCGCGCCAGCAGCCGGTGCAGCACCTGGCGCACCGGCGCCTGCTGCGCCAGCGCGTCGGGCGTGCATTGCGCCAGCAGCTGCGACAGCGGGCGATCGAATGCCCCCGATTGCCGCGCGGCCAGGTGCAGCAGCGCCCGGTAACAGGCCAGCAGGCGCGGCAGCACCTGCTCGGGGAACGCGTCCAGCCGCACGTCCCAGTTGATCAGAATGCCGTCGTCGACGTGGGCGACCTGCGCATCCAGCGCCACCTGCGGCCCCTGAGAGATCACCCAACCGAGACGGCCAAAGGTGTTGGCGACCCGTTCGGAAAACAGCGTTTTGCCGCGGATGCCGAAACCGGCGGTAAACACCACCGGCGAAGGCTGCAGGCTGCCGTGCAGGCGCGACAGATCGCGCATCACGCTGACGCCGGGGTAATCCGCATGCTCGATCAGCTCCGCCAGCTGCGTCATCAGGCGCCGGCAGAAGGCGTTCAGGTTTTCCGTCGGGTTCAGTTCCACGCCGAGCAGCACCAGGTTAGAGAAATCGCCGATGAGGCGATGTGCGTCCTCCCGTTCGCTCTCGCGGTGGAACAGCGGCACGTTGAGCCGAAAGCGCGTCATGTTCCACCCCTGGCCGACGGCCAGCGCGAACAGCGCCAGAAACAGCGTCGAGAGGGAGGTGTGGTGCCGCTTGGCCACACTCTCCAGCGCGCGGCTTTCTTCTGCATTCAGCTGTATGGCCAAACGATCGCTGCGGCAGCGGTCCGGCGTGCGCAACAGGCGCGGCGCCGGCGGCACCTGCGCCAGGCGAGCACGCCACCAACGCTGGCCGCGTTCGCGCCGCTGACGCAGCGCCTCGTCGGCGTCGCGTCGTTCTAGGTGATCGAAGTAGGCCGGCGGCGCGTCATGGGAGGGCGCCGCCGGACACTGGTGATAAAACGCCGCCAGATCCTCCATCAGCAGGCGAAAGCTCATGGCATCGCCGGCGATCATGTCGAGATCGACGTGCAAGCGGCTGCGCCCTTCCGGCAGCAGGCTCAGGCTGATGTCGCAGGGAACGCCCTGTTCCAGCGGCAGCAGCTGGGTGCTTTTCGCCCGGCGTTTGGCGGCGAGCGCGGCCGCCAGCGTCGCTTCATCGGTGTGTCGCCAGTCGTCGAGATGCAAAGTATGCCGGGAGCCGGGAGGTGCGATCGTCTGCCTGCCATCGTCGGTAATGCGCAGGCGTAACAGCGGATGACGCAGGTACAACGCCTCGACGGCCTGGCGCAGCCGGGCGATGTTCAGCTCGCCGCCGTCGAATTCCGCATAAAGATGGGCGGCCATGCCGCCCAGAGGGGGAGCGGACTGTCGGCCAACCCAATAGGCGGCCTGCATCGTGGTCAAAGCTTTCATCGGGTATCCATTTTGATTCAGCCAACGAGACTGCAAGAATATATCCAAATGTTAATAGGAATGAAAATTATTATTATTTGATCCATTTGACGCGAGGGTGCTATCTATAAGGGGTTTTAGCTGTAACGGGCAGGCATGGGGTTGGGTGTGAATAATTTATTCATATTATTCTTAGCATTGTAATTATTGGCTGTTATTGCAGCGCTTGTTTTACCTGCGAAAGTATAAGGTTTTCTGGCGGTTATCGTGGCCGCTCTCACACCTTTATTGATAATGATTTGCATTAGAAAATGCAAAATATTATCATTCTTAACATTATTTTACGTTTTTATACAAGCCGTCGGCCGCTCCGCCGGCGGCTTGGCCGTGGACGGGCCGCGCCCGTTCGGCCGCGAAAGACATGGGTTTGCCGCAGGGATAAGCAACAGCAAGGCCGGGAAGGCCGCAGCGTCATGGTCTGTGTGAGTGTCGATGTAGGTTGTGTAAAAAAAAATCAAATTTTGTGCACCTCTGGGATGAAAGGAGAAGACATCTATGGGCAAGCATTTTGCGGCTCAACGGCATGAAAGCGTAGGAAACGGGGAAAAGGCGGGGTTAAGAGCCATTGGGGCATTTTCCTCGGTATTTTTAGGCGTGTGTTCACTGGCGATCGGTAACGTCAACGCGGCGGAAACGAAGAGCAACGAAACCTACCAGGACGCGGAAACGCTGCTGGTCACCGGTGAGAAGATCAAACGTTCCATTTTCGACACCGGCTCCAGCGTGCAGGTGTTCGACAGCAACCGCATCGCCTCGATGCCCGACGCGGTGCAGATCCCCGATCTGCTGCGCATGACCCCCAACGTGGTGGATCTGGGCATCGGCAACGAACTGCCGACCGTGCGCGGTATCGACGGTTCCGGCCCGAACGTCGGTGCCAATGCTTTCCTCAGCGGCACCCGCCCGCGCCTCAATCTGTCGTTGGACGGCCGTTCGCTGACCTATAACGAACAGGCGTTCGGCCCGCAGTCGCTGTGGGATCTGGATCGCGTCGAAGTGTTCCTCGGCCCGCAAAGCTACATCCAGGGGCGCAACGCCATCGCCGGCGCCATCGTCATGGCCAGTAAAGACCCGACCTTCGAATGGGAAAGCGCCTTCAAGGGCGGAGCCGGCAACCAGCACTCGTCACAGTTGGCCGCCATGGCGTCCGGCCCGCTGGTGGAGGATCAGCTGGCGTTCCGCGTCAGCGTCGATCGCCAGCGCCGCCGCAGCGAGGCTGACCTGCCGGCCTATGCGCCAGTGGGCGATCCGCGTGAAGTGGAAGCCACCACCGCCCGCGCCAAGCTGTTGTTCAATCCGGCCGGCCTGCGCGATCTGACCACCAAGCTGACCTTTAACCACTTCGGCAGCACCGCGCCGCAAAACGAAAGCCTCAACCCGCAGCCGCATCCGACCAATCCGCGTCACGATCCGCGCCGCGCCGTGTTCAAAAGCAACATGAACAGCACTATCTGGGATCTGGCCTGGGAGGCCTCCGATGCGCTGACGTTTGAAAACCGCGTTATCTACACCGATTTCAACATCAACCGTCCTACCGCTTACAACATCCAATATGCCGAGATCGACGGCCAGGAAGTTCACGTGGAGCCGGTGGTGCGCTTCGGCGGCGCGGACAGCCGTCTGCACGGGCTGGCGGGGCTGCGTTATTTCCACGGCACGCAGGATGAGTTCGTCAACATTTTCGGCGGCTCGACCTTCAAGGATAAAACCGATACCCATTCGGCTTTCGCCGAGCTGACCTATGCGCTGACGCCGCAGGTGGACGTGACCGCCGCCAGCCGTCTGGAACGCGAACAGCGTCGCCGCGACGGCGGCAGCCAGGCGGTGCGCATCGACTTCGATGAAACCTACACCGTGTTCCTGCCGAAGCTGGACGTGGCCTGGAAACCGACGGATACCCAAACCTACGGCGCCAAGATCGCACGCGGCTATAACGCCGGCGGTGGCGGCATCACGATCGGCACGCCGGTGGTCAGCTACACCTACGGTTCCGAGTATGTCTGGAACTACGAGCTGTACACCCGTCATCACCTGAAAGACGCCAACGTGGTGCTGACGGGTAACATCTTCTACAACGATTACAAAGACATGCAGCTGCCGTACTCGCTGGGTGAGAACTCCAGCGTGATCCGCAACGCCGACAAGGTGGAAACCTACGGGGCGGAAATCGGCGCCACCTGGCAGCCGCGCTGGGACTTCGAGCTGTTCGGCAACCTCGGCCTGCTGAAAACCGACATCAAAAAGTTCTCGGGCAGCGGCGTGGAAGGGCATGAGCTGGCGCGCGCGCCGGCTTACACCGCCAACATGGGGGCCAAGTATCAGTTCCTGAAAGGGTGGGAGCTGAGCAGCAACGTGGCGTTCACCGACTCCTACTATTCGCAATACGACAACGACTCGCGCGGGCGCATCGGCTCCTATTGGACGGCCAACGCCCAACTGGCTTACACCTTCGACTACGGCCGCGCCACGCTGTATGCGAAGAACCTGTTTGACTCCGACCGCCGCGAGATGATCCGAAGCAATGACATCTACACGGCGACGCTCCAGCGCGGCCGCCTGATCGGCGCGGCGGTTGAGCTGACTTTCTAACGCTATCGCGGTGACGGGGGACGCATGTCCCCCGTTTTGTGCGCTATCCCGGCACGGCCGGGCAAAGGAGATAACGCAGTGATCGGTGATTTTGACAGCATTCTGAGCGATGAAGAGGCCCAGCGGCTGGAGAGCGCGTTTCAGGCGCTGGGCGCGGCGTCGGCCAACGGCGAGCGGCCGGTAAGCGAAGCCGAAGAGCGGGCATGGTTCGCCCATCTGCAGCAGGGTGACGCACGCGGGCAGCGGGCGCTGGCCTGGCGCCTGACGGGGGAAGTGGATATCGCCCGGCTGGCGGCGGCGCTGCAGGCGCTGGTGCGGGAGACGCCGGGCGTGGACGTGCGCTATGTTTTTGATGACGAAAACGGGCTGGTTAAACGCCCCGCCGGCTCGGCGCCGTTGCCGCTGAGCCTGCGTCAGGTGGCGGACGAACAACACGCCATGGGTTGCCTGCTGCAGGCGCAGGCAACGCCGTTTGAACTGGAAAACGAAGCGCCGCTGCGCGGCTTGCTGTTGCTCACGCCGGGTGATGACGTGATTTTGGGCGTGGTCTTGCATGACATCCTGGCGGAAACGCTGCCTTGGCGCCACCTGCCGGCGATGCTGTCCGCCCGTTACAACGGGGATGTGATGCCTCTGCCTTTCGCGGCGGAGCCGGTCGAGCTGGCGGAAACCACGGAGCCGCAACTGCCCTGGGCGCGCCAGGCGGTCTCGCTGCAGGATTACCGCAGCCCGGTGCCGCGTGCTGCAGCGTTGCCGCCGGTGGGCGCGCGCGTGGTCACGCGCATTGATCGCTCGCTGTTGCCCGCCAACGACACGCCGCGGGCCTTGCTGGCGGCGGTGGCGGCGCGGTTTGCCGAGTTCGTCGCCGCACAGGCCGGCGGGCAAGCGGTGCAGCTGTGCGTGCCGGCCGCAGAAACGGCGGAGTTCGTCGGCCTGGAGCTTGGCCTGACGGCGCCGCCGCTGATGCGCCTGACCGTGCTGCATGGCGAGGGCGACGTCGGGCAGCGGCTGCTGGCGCAGACCGTGGCCGAACAGCCGGATCCGCAGCGGGCGCAGCTGCTGGTGGCCTGGCGTGACGATCTGGCTGCGGACTGGTGCATGGAAGGCGTTCACGCCGAACGCCTGTTGTTGCCGCCGCTGCATACGCCGTTTGAACTGGCGCTGCTGTTGGGCTTGCCCGAGGCGGAAGCGCTGACGCTGGAGCTGGTCACCGACCCGCGTCTGTCTCCGCACGCGGCGCCGTTCCTGCTGGAGCAGTTCAGCGCCTTCCTGGCCGGGCAGCGAATTGCCGTCGCCTTGCCAGCGGCTGAGGCCGCTTCCCCGGCGATTACCGCGCCGGCGGCGAACGGTGACGCAGACGAAAGCGTTGCACCGCTGATTTTGCAGGAGTTCCGTGAGGCGCTGGCGGCGCCGGAAATGACCCTGGATGAAGACTTCTTCGATCGCGGCGGCCATTCGCTGGTCGCCACCCGGGTGATCGGCCGCTTGTTGAGCCTGCATCAGATCGAAATCAACATTAACGATCTGTTCAGCCATCCGACGGCGCGCGGGCTGGCGGGCTACGCCAAACGTCTGAACGTCGCGCAGCCGAATGCCCCGGTGGCCGCCGCCGACGATCATGATCGCGCGCAGGCGCCGCTGTCGCTGGCGCAGGAATCGCTGTGGAAGGTGTATGAAGCCTTCGGCCATGACGAGATTTTCAACCTGCCGTTCTCTCTGCGCTTCTTCGATGCGGTGGATGAAACGGCGCTGCATCAGGCGTTTATCGACGTCATGACTCGCCATACCGTGCTGCGTTCACGCTTTGTCGAGCAGCAGGGCGAGGTGGTGCAGGTGGTGGTGCCGGCCGCCGAACTGCCGGATTACTCATGGTTCCGCTTCTCTCACGAGACGCCGGCGGGCAACGCCTCCGCCCTGTTGGCCGACGCCGGCCAGCACCGGTTCGATCTGGCCGCCGAGCTGCCGCTGCGCGTCACGCTGCTGCGCGATGCGGACAACGGCCAGCAGCTGCTGTCGCTGCTGTTCCACCATGTGGTGCTGGATGAATGGTCGCTCAACCTGATGATGGATGAGCTGGGCATCGCCTACCGCCATCGCGTCGTCGGCCAGGCGCCGCAGTGGAGCGGGCAACCGCCGCAGTTCCACTCCTTCGCCCGGCAGCAGCGGGCTTCCGGGGTGCAGCAGCAACATCTGGACTACTGGCTCGATGCGCTGCGCGGCGCGCCGGTCGGCCAGCCGATCTTCCGGCAAGAACCCTCTACCCACCCGGCAGTGCCGGCGCCGGCGGACGTCAACGGCGGCTGGCTGGAGTTCGAGGTCGATCCCGCCGTGGCGGAAGGCCTGTATCAGCTCGCTCGCCGCAATAACGCTTCGCTGTTCAACGTGGTGTATGCCGGGATCACCTCGGCGCTGCGCCTGCTTGGCGGCCCGGCGGATCTGCTGGTGGGCACTTCGACCTCCGGCCGTAACGACGCCGAGTTCTTCGATACCGTCGGCTACTTCACCACCGTGGTGGTGCACCGCGTGCGCTTCGACGAAGGGCTGACGGTCGCCGGCTTGGTCAGCCAGGTGAAAAACACCATCAACGGCTCGCTGCCATACACCGACATTCCGATCGATCTGGTGGAAGAAGGGCTGTTCGGCGTGGACGCCGACCGCAAGAACCACATGTTTGAAGTGTTCATCCAGATCCACAGCCGCATCAAACTGAACGGCGAGTTCCAGCTGCAGGACGGCAGCGCGATCGCCTACCGTCAGGTGGAGCCGGAGAAAGCCGAATCGTTGCTCGGCCTGCAGTTTGAGGTGATGGAAGACGATCTGGGGGGGCGAAATCCCTGCGGGTGATGATGACCTACCGCCAGGATCACTACAGCCGGGAGCAGGCCAATCTGATCGCCGACGGCGTTCAGCACGTCTTTACCCAGTTTGCGCAGCACATCGCTGGCGATATCGCTCTGGCGGCGCTGCCGCCCGGGCCGCAGGCATGACGTTGTTTCACTCTAACCGAAAGCATGATTTTCAAGGAGATAAAAGGATGTCTGGAACCCTAGCAACCCCGCGCGCGTTACTGTCGCTGCTGGTGGCGGCCTCTCTGGTGGTCGCCGGCGCCGCGCAGGCCGACGATGCCGGCATCAAACCGCAGGACATCAAGCGCCAGGCACTGTCGTCGACGGTGGTGGAGATGGCCTACAGCACCTCGCAACAGGCGCTGTTCGTCAGCGCGCCGGACTGGAAGGAAGAGGCGCGCTCCCGCGTGCTGCGGCTGGATCCCAACACCCTGGCGATCAAGGCGGAGATCCCGCTGCAGGTGAAAGGCTTCGGCGTGGCGCTGAACGACGCGGGCAATCGCCTGTACCTGACGCAGGCCTTCAACGGCGAAGTCGGGGTAGTGGACACCACCACCAACCACGCGCTGGGCAGCATCAAGTTGCTGGACAAAGCGGTGCTGGAGCAGGCTTACAAGCAGGCGGGCATCAGCGGCAAGCGTCTGGATTTCCTGTTGGCGGAGCTGAAGAAGTTTAAAATCACCGAGGACTACCTGTACCGCCTCCGCGAGCTCAAGTATGACGCGCAAAGCGGCCGTCTGTTCCTGCCGGGTCTGGGCTTCGGCGTCGACAGCGTGCTGTACGTGGTTGATACCAAAGCCGGCAAGCTGGAGAAAGTGATCCCGGGCTTCGGCTACAACGCGGTGGGCATCACGCTGGATGAGAAGGGCCGACGGGTGTTCGTCTCCAACATGCAGGGGCAGGTGATCACCCTGAACGCCGACACGCTGGCGATCACCGCCACGCACGAAGTTCAGGCCGATCAGCTGCTGAACCTGGTGTATGACCCGGCGAGCAATCGCCTGCTGGGCGTCGATCAGGGCATCGATCGCGACGACTACCGCAATCATCATCTGGGGCACGACTATGTGAAGCGCAGCAGCGGCCACCGGGTATTCGCGCTGGATGCGGACAGCGGAAAAGTGCTGGCCAGCGAGCTGACGGATGAGGTGCCGATCGGCCTGCTGCTCGATGAGCGTAGCCAGCGGCTGTATGTCGCCAACCGCAAAGGCGTGCGCGTGGATCACGGCGCCGGCACGCTGACGGTGTTTGACGCCAAGACCCTCAAGCGCCTGCAAACCGTAGACCTGCCGCCGCACCCTAACAGCCTGGCGCTGGATCCGAAAGGCGACGCGCTGTTCGTGACGGTGAAAAACGACGGCGCTTCCACCAAGGCCGGCAAGCCGGAAAGCGTGGTGCGCATTCAGCTGCACACCAGGTAATGCAATGGAAAGATAAAAAAGGGGCGCCGCGGCGCCCCTTTTTCGTTGGGTCATGTCATCAGAAGTGGGTGTTGATGCTCATGTAGTAGGTGCGGCCCGGTTCGTTGTAGGTGGCCGCGCCCGCGCCGGCGATGTTGATCACGCCGGTGTTTGGATCACCCACGTTCTGCGCGTTGCCGGCGCGGAACTGGCGTTTGTCGAACAGGTTGTCGATGCCGGCGGTGAGGCTGACGTTTTTAGTCAGGTCATAGGTCGCGCTGGCGCCGACGACGGCGTAAGGGCTGACCTCGCGGGTTTCGCCGCCGGTGGCCGGTTTACCCTGATAGTTGTACTTCTTCGGCTTCTGCCGGCCGTACCAGGTTAAAGTGGACTGCATCGACAGATCCTGCGTGGCCTGCCAGCTGAGGGTCGAGTTGACGGTGAACTTCGGGATCACCGACAGGTAATCGCCGGTAGTCTTGTTCTTGTTCTCGATCATGTAGGTGGCGTTGTTGCTCCAGGTGACGGTCTCGCTGACCGGCACGTTCAATGAGCCCTCTAGCCCCTGCACCACCGCCTTCGGCACGTTTTCCCACTGGTAGACCGCTGTATTTTTGCTGCTGGTGGCGATGCGCGAGTTACCCGCCTCAATCTTGTTGTGGTAATCGTTGCGGAAGTAGGTCACGCCGGCCAGCCAGCCCTCGTTATGGAATTCCAGCCCGATCTCTTTGTTAACGCTGGTTTCCGCTTTAAGATCGTCGTTGCCGAGCAGGTAGCAGCCGTTTTTGGTATCGCTGCCGGCACATCCCTGGCCTTTGCTGTACAGCAGGTAGTTGCCGTTGGTTTGGAACAGCGTCGGGGCTTTATAGGAACGCGCGATGCCCATCTTCAGCGTGAAGTAATCACCTAGTTCCTGCGACAGGTTCAGCGCCGGGCTCCAGTTGTTGCCGGATTCCGAATGCAGATCGTAGCGCAGACCCGGCGTCAGCATGGTGGTGTCGGTCAGCTCAATGTTGTCTTCGGCGAACAGCGAGAAGATATGCGCGGAAGCGTAAGGGCTGCGCGTGCCGGTGGTCATGCCGGGAATGGTGCCGCCCATCAGCGTTTGGCTGGTGGAGGTGCCGTCTTTCATCCGCTGCTGGGTCCACTCGGTGCCCAGCGTGGCGGTTTGCGCGACGCCCAGCTCAAACGGCACGCTGACTTCGCTGTGCGCCAGGAAGTCGTCCAGCTTGGTGGTGCCGAAACCGGTGTTCTTGGTGTCGAAGATGCCTTCGGTGCCGCCGGCCAAGCCCTCGTTCAGGCGGGTGTTGCGGGTGCGTTCAAACTGAACGTAGTTGTTGGTGCTCACGCCGTTGTCCCAGGCGCCGCGATGGGTCAGACCGAAGGTTTCACGGTAGATGCGGTTGGTCTCTTTGCCGTAGTTGCTCTGCACCAGGTCGTTGCTGTTGGTGTTCTGGGTATCGCCGGCGTACAGGTTGCCCTGGCGGCCATAGGCGTACTCGAACTCCAGCGACTGCAGATGGGCGAAATCCCAGTGCAGCAGGGCGTCGATGTTTTTATCGATAACCCCTTCGCGGCCAGCGGGAACGCTATTTTCATAACTAGGAGTGGTTGCTGTGGCTGCAGCGCGGTACGACTTATGCGATTCGTTAATATCCCAGGCATCGGCCTGCGTTTTGCTGTAGCCGCCGAACAGGCGGAAGCTCAGGGAATCGCTCAGCGGGCCGGACAGGCTGAAATCGGTGCGCTTGGTGGCGCCTTCCTGCTTGTGCTGCGGCACGTTGAAGTAGCCGTTCAGCGAGCCGTGCAGCGCATCGCCGGCTTTCTTGGTGATGATGTTGACCACGCCGCCCGCGGCGCCGTTGCCGTAGCGTGCAGCAGCGGGGCCGCGCAGCACTTCGATGCGTTCGATCATTTCCGGCGGCACCCAGGCGGTATCGCCGCGGGAGTCGCGTTCGCCGCGCCAACCCTGACGCACCGAGTTGCGGCTGGAGGCCGGTTTGCCGTCGATCAGAATCAGGGTGTTTTCCGGGCCCATGCCGCGGATATCGATCTGGCGATTGTTGCCGCGCTGGCCGCTGGTGGAGTTGCCGGTCAGGTTAACCCCGGGCATGGTGCGGATCAGTTCGCTGATGTCGCGCGCCGGCGGGCGTTTTTTGATCTCGTCGGCGGTGATGGTGGACACCCCCGGCGCCTGCAGGTTCTGCCGGGCGGCGGTCACGACGATGGTGTCTTCGCCGCGCGGCTTTTTATCCGTGGCGCCGCTGTTCTCTTCCGTGGTGGTGGTGTCGGTTTGCTGCGCGGCGCTGGCGAACGCGGACGCGCCCAATCCCAAGCCGATAAGAGTGGCTAAAGAATAACGTGATAGCTTGCTTTTCATCTGAGTGTCCTACCTTGCTGCCATCCCTCGCCGAATGGGGGAAGGGCGGTTGTAGTTTTTGTGTAGTCGGAAATAGAAAATCGGCTGCGGCAAGGGATGCCATTGATGTATCCCCGATCCCTGTCCGTTGCGCGCAATACCAGCACGATCTCCAAGCCTTACACACTATTGCAAATGCAAATTATTATCAATAGTATTTGGCGTACAGTGCGTTCGGGCGGTGGCCGGCGATAGGGAAAAGTCGACGTTCCCGGTGCCGCCAACTACAAAATGGGTAGGCGTTGTGAATACAGAACTACAGTCAGAAAGCAGCAGATTATTGGCCAGCAGCAATGCGGGCAGTCCAGGGTGGTGGTTGACGGTGGCACGACGCGGTACGCCATGGGTAGAACCGGCGGGTAACGGCCGCTGGCGCACCACCTTTTTCTGGCGCGATCCCCAGGGATGCGAATTGACCTCCGCCTACCGTCGCGTATGGATCAACATTAACTGCCTGACCGACCACCATCAGCCGAATCCGCCGCAAAGCCTGCAGCGTTTGGCCGGCACCGACGTGTGGTATTGGCAGACCGAACTGAGCGGCGCCTGGCGCGGAAGCTACTGCTTTATCCCCTGCTTTGACGAGCGGCCGCCGGCGTTCAGCGGCGACGATGCGCACGCCAACATGCACAACCTGCGTCACTGGTGGCATCAGGTGTTCGCCAGCGCTACCCCCGATCTGCTCAACCCGTATCGCTCCTGGCAAAGCGCCAGCGGTCACAGCGTCTCCGGTCTGCACATGCCGGATGCGCCGCCGCAGCCGGTATGGCGTTCGTTCGACGAATATGAGATCGCCAGCGGGCGCTGCACGCCGCCGCTGCCGGCGCGTTTGCAGCGGCATACCTGGCAGAGCGAGCGCCTGGGCAACAGCCGCGATGTCTGGATCTACACCACCGGCGACAGCAAGCCGGCCGAGCGCCCGCTCGCGATCTTGCTCGACGGCCAGTTCTGGGCGAAGCAGATGCCGGTTTGGGCGCCGCTGATGCAACTGACCCGCGAGGGGGCGTTGCCGGAAGCGGTGTATGTGCTGATCGACATCATCGATCTGCCGCACCGGGCGCGAGAATTAACCTGCAAGGACGATTTCTGGCTGGCGGTGCAGGAAGAACTGATGCCGCAGCTGGCCGACTGGGCGCCGCACAGCGACAAGCCGGCCGATACGGTGGTGGCGGGGCAAAGCTTTGGCGGCCTGGCCTCCCTGTATGCCGGGCTGCGCTGGCCGCAGCGCTTCGGCGCGGTGATCACCCAGTCCGGTTCCTACTGGTGGCCGCGGCGCGACATGCTGCAGCTGCCGAGCATTCCCGACGACGCCTGCTGGCTGATGCAACAGGTCGAACGCCACGGCCTGGGCAACCACGGCGCGCTGAAGGTCTTTATGGAAGCCGGTTCGCAGGAAAAACTGGTGCATCGGGTCAGTGGCGAAATGGCGGCGCGCCTGAGCGACGCCGGCCATCGGGTGCACTACCGGGTGGTGGAAGGCGGGCACGATGCGCTGTGCTGGCGCAGCGGCCTGACCGATGGGCTGCAGGCGGTATGGGCTTCCGCTTTCGCCACCGCTTACCCGGCATCGGCGACGGCACGAGGAACACATGATGGAAAGCCTGAATCCGTTCGATGATCAACAGCAGCGCAGCCTGGTGCTGCGCAACGTACAACAACAATACAGTTTGTGGCCGGATTTCCGCGCCATTCCGTCCGAGTGGACGATCGTCTTTGGCCCGGCGGCGCGCCTCGAGTGCGCCGAATGGCTGGAACAGCATTGGCAAGATATTCTGCCGGTCGCAGCACGCGAGGCGTGACCGGCGCCAGGTAATCACGGGAGCAATAAGCAGTGTCACACACCCCTAACTCTCTCAGCGGCCCGGCGCTTGCGGGCGAATGGCCGCTGGTCGCGGCACAACCCGGCATCTGGGTCGCCGATCAAATCTCCCCGCATCGCAATGCCTACGCGGTGGCTCACGCCATCGAACTCAACGGCCCTGTCGCCGTGGAGCCTCTGCTGCAGGCCATCATCCAGGGCCTGGGCGAGGTGGACATGCTGCGCCTGCGTTTTGCGGAACGCGACGGCGTGCCGGTGCAATGGCTGGATGACACGCTGGCGGTGCACGCGCCGGAACTTGTCGATCTGACGACGTCGCCGGACCCTGAAGCCGCCGCGCGCGCGCTGATGGACATCGATCTGGCGGGCGATCTGCGCGCCGGCAGCGGCGCGCCGCTGTATCGTCATGTGGTGATGCGTCTGGCGGATGACCGCTGGTTCTGGTATCAGCGCTATCACCATCTGCTGGTGGACGGTTTCAGCTTCACCGCCATCGCGCGCCGCGTGGCGGCGATTTACACCCATCTTTGCCGCGGCGACGCGCTGGAACCGACGCCTTTCACGGCGTTCAGCGACGTGGTGGCGGAATACCAGGCTTACCGGGAGGCGCCGGCCTGGCAACGCGACGCCGATTTCTGGCGCGAAAAAGCACGGCAGTTGCCGCCGCCGGCCACGATCTGCCCGCAGCCGCTGGCCGGGCAAACGCCCACGCCGCGCATCCACCGGCTGGAACAGCGCTGCGATCCGCAGGCCTTCGCCGAACTGGTGCAGTGCGGCGCGCAGCAGAAGCTGAACGCCGCCGATATGGCGGTGGCGCTGGTGGCGCTGTGGGTGTCGCGTCTGAGCGGCCAACCGAGCTTCAGCGCCGGTTTTATCTTCATGCGCCGTACCGGATCGGCCGCCCTGTGCGCCGCCGGCCCGGTGATCAACGTGTTGCCGATGGAGATGCACCTCGAGCCGCAGGCCACGCTGTATGAGGCCGCCGCCCGCATCAGCCGCGAGCTGAAAACGGTGCGCCGCCATCAGCGCTACGACGCCGAACAGGTGCAGCGCGATCTGGGGCGCATCGGCGACGGCGAACCGCTGTACGGTACGGTCTTCAACTTCAAAATGTTCGATTACCAGCTGGACTTCGCCGGTATCGAAGGCATTACCCACGATCTGGCCTCCGGGCCGGTGCGCGATCTGGAGATTGCGCTGTTTATCGACGAACACCATCAGCTGAAGGTGGAGCTGCTGGCCAACGCCGAGCGTTACAGCCGTCAGGAACTGCTGGCGCATCTGCAGCGGTTGCCGCTGCTGCTGGCGCAGTTCGCCGCGCAGGCAACGTTGCCGATCGGCGAAGCCGACATGCTGACCGCCGACGATCGCGCTCTGCTGGCGCGGGTCAACGACACGGCGCATCCGGTGCCGGCGACCACGCTGAGCCAACTGCTGGCGCAGCAGGCGCAAAGCACGCCGAACGCGCCGGCGCTGGCGGATGCGCATTTCAGCTTCACCTACCGCGAAACGCGCGAACAGGTCACGGCGCTGGCGCGCCAGCTGGTTGTGCAGGGCGTACGGCCGGGCGACATCGTGGCGGTGGCGCTGCCGCGCTCGGTGTTCCTGTCGCTGGCGTTGATGGCGATCGTGGAAGCGGGCGCCGCCTACCTGCCGCTGGACACCGGTTATCCGGACGAGCGGCTGGCGATGATGCTGGAAGACGCCGCACCCCGGCTGGTCATCACCAGCCCGGCGCAGCAGGCGCGTTTCGCCGACAAGGGCGAAATTTTGCTGTATGACGCACCGCTGGCGGCCGATCACGCCGCCGGGGTGGCGATCGCGGGCCCGACGCCGGATCATGCGGCCTATATCATCTTTACCTCCGGCTCCACCGGGCGCCCGAAAGGCGTGCTGGTCGGCCATCAGGCGATCGTCAACCGCCTACTGTGGATGCAACACCAGTATCCGCTGGGGGCGGACGACGCGGTGCTGCAGAAAACGCCGTGCAGTTTCGACGTCTCGGTGTGGGAATTCTTCTGGCCGCTGATGGTCGGCGCCCGGCTGGTGATGGCGCCGCCGGAGGCGCATCGCGATCCGCAGCAGCTGCAACAGCTGATCGCCCAACATCGCATTACCACGCTGCACTTCGTGCCGTCGATGCTGGCGGCTTTCGTGGCCGCCCTGGACGACGACGCGGCGGTGGCGAGCTGCGCCGCGTTGCGTCAGGTGTTCTGCAGCGGCGAAGCGCTGCCGGCGGAGCTGTGCCGCCTGTGGCAAAGCCGCACGGCGGTGCCGTTGCACAACCTCTACGGCCCGACCGAAGCGGCGGTGGACGTGACCTGGCATCCGGCCTACGGCGACGCGCTGGCGAAGGTGACCGGCGCCAACGTGCCGATCGGCCTGCCGGTATGGAACACCGGGTTGCGCATTCTGGACGCGCGCCTGCGGCCGGTGCCGCCGGGCGTGGCGGGCGATCTGTATCTGACCGGCGTGCAGCTGGCGCACGGCTACCTTGGCCGGCCGGATCTGACCGCCAGCCGCTTTGTCGCCGACCCGTTCGGCGAGGGCGGACGGATGTACCGCACCGGCGACGTGGCGCGCTGGCTGCCGGACGGCGCGGTGGAATATTTGGGCCGCAGCGACGATCAGCTGAAGATCCGCGGGCAGCGTATTGAGCTGAGTGAAATCGATCACGCCTTGCTGTCGCTGCCGGGCGTGCGCCAGGCGGTGACGCACGCGCTGGTGTTGCAGGGCACTCCGGTGGACGCCGGCGGCGATGCGCGCCAGCTGGTGGGCTATCTGGTGATGCAGCCAGGCGCGAGCTGGGATGCGGAAGCCCTGCGCGCGGCGCTGGCCGACCGCCTGCCGCCGCACATGGTGCCGGTGGCGCTGGTGGAAATGCAGGATTTGCCGCTGAGCGCCAACGGCAAGCTGGATCGCAAGGCGTTGCCGCAGCCGCAGGGCGGTGAGCGCAAGGCGGGGCGGACGCCGCAGGCCGGGTTGGAAAGCGAGATCGCGGCGGTATTCGCCCGCTTGCTGCAGCGCGAGCAGGTGTTCGCCGACGACGATTTCTTCGCGCTCGGCGGCCACTCGCTGCTGGCGATGCGCCTGGCGGCGGAGCTGCGCCGCGATCTGGGCAAGGCGGTGTCCGTCGGCCAGGTGATGGTGGCGTCGCGCGTTGAGCAACTGGCCGCCTTGCTGGCGGAAGATCGCACGCAGGAAGAGGCCGATCGCAGTGGCTTCGACAGTGTATTGCCGCTGCGCGTTACCGAGGGGCCGACGCTGTTCTGCCTGCACCCGGCATCCGGCTTCTCCTGGCAGTTCAGCGTATTGCCGCGCTATCTCGACCAGCACTGGTCGCTGGTCGGCATCCAGTCGCCGCGGCCGGACGGCCCGCTGGCGCTGAGCGAAGACATGGATCAGGTGGTGGATACCCACCTGCAGACGGTGTTGCAGGTGCAGCCGCACGGGCCGTACCACTTCATCGGTTATTCGCTGGGCGGCACGCTGGCGCAGGGTATCGCCGCCCGGCTGCAGGCGCGCGGCGAGCAGGTGGCGTTCCTCGGCCTGCTGGATACCTATCCGCCGGAGACCCAAAACTGGGACGTGATGCTGGACGACAACGTGTTGAAGGAAGTGCAGCGCGAGCGCGAGCAGTTCCTGGCGGTGTCGCAGGACACGCTCGATCCGGCGCTGGGTGAGACGCGCACGGCGATGTTCGACAACATCGAAGCCAACTACGCCGATTCGGTGCGGTTGTTGTCGCACACGCGGACCGCCCGTTTCCACGGCCAGGCGACGCTGTTCGTCGCCAAACGCACGCTGCAGGAAGGGATGGACGTGCAGCAAACCTGGTCGCAGTATGTCGATGCGCTGCAGGCGCACGAGCTGGACTGCGCGCACGTCGATATCGTTTCGCCGGCGTCGTTCAAAGTGCTGGGGCCGCTGCTGAACCGGATCTTGCGCACGCTGTAATGACGCCCTCATCCCGCCGCCAGGCACGGGGATTGCCCCGCGTTTGGCGGCGTTTCTTGCGGTCGCTAACAATTGAATATCAATGATTTTTATTATCATTATTGATTTCGTCATCTGTGCTAGCATAGCGCTCCGCAACTGCAGAATCCCCGTTTAAAGATGTGGTGAACAACCGATGAGTAGCAAACCCTCCATCCTGCTTGATTTCAGCCTGCTGAAAACCAATCGGGCTTTCCGCGCGGTGTTCTGCGCGCGCTTTATCTCCATTGTGGCGCTGGGGTTGATGGCGATCGCCATCCCGGTGCAGATCCAGGCGTTGACCGGTTCCACCCTGCAGGTCGGGCTGGCGGTGACGCTGGCCGGCGGCGGCATGTTCGCCGGGCTGCTGATGGGGGGCGTATTGGCCGATCGCTATGAGCGACGCCGGCTGATTCTGTTTGCGCGTTCCACCTGCGGCGTCGGATTTGTCGGCCTGTGTCTCAATGCCCTGTTGCCGTCGCCTTCGCTGGCGGCCATTTATCTGCTGGCGGTGTGGGACGGCTTCTTTGGCGCGGTGGGGGTGACGGCGCTGCTGGCGGCCACGCCGGCGCTGGTGGGCCGCGAAAACATCGTGCAGGCGGGCGCCATCAGCATGCTGACGGTGCGCTTCGGCTCGATTCTTTCTCCGGCGATCGGCGGCCTGGTGATCGCCCATATGGGCATCACCTGGAACTACGGTCTGGCGGCGTTCGGCACCCTGCTGACGCTGCTACCGCTGCTGAGTCTGCCGCAGCTGATGCCGCCGCCGCAGCCGCGTGAACACCCGCTGCGCGCGCTGGCGGGCGGTTTCGCCTTCCTGTTCCAGAACAAGGTGATCGGCATGGTGGCACTGATCGGCGCGCTGCTGACCATGGCCAGCGCGGTGCGCGTGCTGTACCCGGCGATGGCGGAAGGCTGGCACATCGACGCTGCCCACCTCGGTTATATGTACGCCGCCGTGCCGCTCGGCGCCGCCATCGGCGCGTTCACCAGCGGGCGCGTGGCGCATGTGGCGCGCCCCGGCTGGGTGATGCTGCTGACGGCGATCGCGGCGTTCGCCGCCATCGGCCTGTTCGGCCTGATGCCGTGGTACAGCCTGGCGTTACTGTGCCTGGTGGCGTTCGGCTACCTGAGCGCGCTGAACTCGCTGCTGCAATACGGTCTGATCCAGAGCCTGACGCCGGACAACTTCCTCGGCCGCATCAATGGCCTGTGGACGGCGCAGAACGTGGTTGGCGATGCGCTGGGCGCGTTGCTGCTGGGGGCGATGGGCGCCTTTATGCTGCCGGCGATGAGCGCCAGCGGTTTCGGCTTCGGCGCGGCGCTGCTCGGCATCCTGTTGCTGTTCGCCATGACCGGTTTGCGCCAGGTTACGCTGCACAAACCGGAGCCGCAGCCCGCCACAGAAAAGTAGTCGAACGCGTTAAAACAACGCTGTGGGATCAAATAGCAATGCTTATCATCGGCATGCGTAAAACCCACAGCGTTTATGTCATGATTTCGAAATGAAAGAAGTGCTTACGTTTATTGACATAGCAAATATCGGCGAGTAATTTAGCGCGGAATTAACTCAAATGATAATCATTATTATATTGGTTATCACTTCAAATTCTTGAGGGCGAAGCGATGGATACTGCCGTGAACGACATCAATCGAAAGGAAGTGCAGGAGTGCGAAGAGCAGCGATTTGCCGCTGATTTTTCTCCCGCGTCGGGCTTCTTCTTTACTTCTCCTTTCCGTAGTCTGACCACCACCGGTTGTTTCAGCCGCATTCGCCTGCCGGCCGCAGACGGCGCCGATCTGAACGGCGAGTTCCAGCGCAGCGTACGGCAGGCGTTTGCCGAGGCCCGCCAGGCCGGCATCAAAAAGCCGCTGCTGTGCGGCGCCATCCCGTTCGATACCCGGCAGCCTTCGGCGCTGTTTATTCCGCAGCAGAGCCGCTGGTTCGATCGCGCCGCCTTTATGGCCGGCGTTAGGCCGGCGGCGGATGGGCCGGAGCTGGCCGGGGTAACGGAACTGCCGCCACAGCAGCCGTTCATGAATATGGTCAGCGACGCCGTCGACGCGATGAAGGCCGGTGAGTTGGACAAAGTGGTCTTGTCGCGCCTGCTGGAGATCGAAACGCGTCAGCCGGTGGATCGCCATGCGCTGATGGCGCGCGTGATTGCCCAAAACCCGCACGGTTTCCATTTCCATGTGCCGCTGGAGCAGGGCGCGCTGTTGGGCGCTAGCCCCGAGCTGCTGCTGCGCCAGGACGGCGGCCGTTTCTATTCCAACCCGCTGGCCGGTTCCGCCCGGCGCGAGGCCGACCCAGAGCGCGATCGCGAAGTGGGAGAGCGGCTGATGGCCTCGGCGAAAGATCGCCACGAGCACCGCATCGTCACCGAAAGCATGCGTGACGTGCTGGCCGGCCGCTGCCGCTACCTGAACGTGCCGCAAACCCCTGAACTGCTGACCACCACCACGCTGTGGCATCTCTCCACGCCGATCGACGGCGAGGCGGCATCTCCCGACGAAAACGCCCTGTCGCTGGCCTGCCTGTTGCACCCGACGCCGGCGCTGTGCGGCATGCCGACGGCCCAGGCGCACGCCCTGATCGGCAAGCTGGAGCCGTTCGATCGCGGCCTGTTCGGCGGCATCGTCGGCTGGTGCGACGATGAAGGCAACGGCGAGTGGGTGGTCACCATCCGCTGTGGCACCGTTGACGGCAACCGGGTGCGGCTGTTCGCCGGCGCCGGCATCGTGGAAGACTCTTCACCCGAATCTGAATGGCATGAAACAGGCACCAAACTCAGCACCATTCTGCGTGCCTTTGGTATAAATCAAGGATAACGACAAGATGAGCATTGCCTTTACCCCCTGGCCGGCGGAGTTCGCCAGCCGCTATCGCGAGCGCGGCTACTGGATTGACAAACCGCTGACCGAGATCCTCGACCGCCAGGCCAACAACGACGCCCCGGCGATTATCGACGCCCAGGGCAGCCTGACCTACCGCGAGCTGCAGCAGCGTTCCGATCGTCTGGCGGCCGCTTTGCTGCGCCGCGGCGTAAAATCCGGCGACACCGCGCTGGTGCAGCTGGGCAACGTGGCGGAGTTCTATATCGTGTTCTTCGCGCTGCTGAAAATTGGCGTGGCGCCGGTCAATGCGCTGTTCAGCCATCAACGCAGTGAGCTGAACGCCTATGCCGAGCAGATCAAACCGACGCTGCTGATCGCCGATCGCCGGCACGCGCTGTTTGCCGACGATCAATTCCTGAACGCCTTCCGCGATGCGCATCCTTCGCTGCGCGTCGTGGCGCTGCGCAGCCAGGCCGAGGGCGAGCTGGCGCTGGCCGCCTGGCTGGACGAAGCGAGCGACGGTTTCGTCGCGCAGCCTTCCGCGGCCGATCGGGTGGCGTTCTTCCAGCTTTCCGGCGGCAGCACCGGTACGCCGAAGCTGATCCCGCGCACCCACAATGATTACTACTACAGCATTCGCCGCAGCGTGGAGATCTGCCGTTTCGACGCGCAGACCCGCTATCTGTGCGCGCTGCCGGTGGCGCACAACTACCCGATGAGTTCGCCGGGCGTGCTGGGCGTGTTTTATGGCGCCGGGCTGGTGGTGTTCGCCGCCGATCCGGACGCCGGGCAATGCTTCCGCCTGATCGAACAGCACCAAATCAACGTGACGGCGCTGGTGCCGCCGGCGGTCACGCTGTGGCTGCAGGCGATCGAAGAGTGGGGCGGCAATGCCCAGCTCGCCAGCCTGAAACTGCTGCAGGTGGGCGGCGCCAAGCTGGGCGAAACGCTGGCGGCACGCATTCAGAACGAAATCGGCTGCCAACTGCAGCAAGTGTTCGGCATGGCGGAAGGGCTGGTGAACTACACCCGGCTGGACGACGACGAACGCCACATTCTGGCGACGCAAGGGCGGCCGATGTCGCCGGACGACGAAGTGTGGGTGGCGGATGACGACGGCAATCCGTTACCGGCGGGCGAGGTTGGGCGGCTGATGACGCGCGGGCCTTACACCTTCCGCGGTTACTACCAGAGCCCGGCGCACAACGCCGATGCCTTTGACGCCGACGGTTTCTATTGCTCCGGCGATCTGATCAGCATCAGCGAAGACGGCTACATCACCGTGCAGGGGCGGCAGAAAGACCAGATCAACCGCGGCGGGGAGAAGATCGCCGCCGAGGAGATCGAGAACCTGCTGCTGCGTCATTCGGACGTGATCAACGCCGCACTGGTGTCGATGCCGGATGCGCTGATGGGGGAGAAGAGCTGCGCCTATATCATTGCCAACGCGCCGCTGAAGCCGGTAGTGCTGCGCCGTCACCTGCGCGAACAGGGCGTGGCGGACTTCAAACTGCCGGATCGCTTTATTCAGGTGGACAGCCTGCCGCTGACCCCGGTCGGCAAAGTGGACAAAAAACGGCTGCGCCAGCAGCTCGACGCGCAACTACAGACTCAGGCTCAGGGAGATTAATCGATGGCCATTCCAAAACTTAATGACTACGCGCTGCCGACGGCGGACGAACTGCCGCAAAATAAAGTCACCTGGCAGGTGGAGCCACAGCGCGCCGCGCTGCTGATCCACGATATGCAGCAGTATTTCCTCAACTTCTGGGGCGAGGACAGCGCGCTGATTAAACAGGTGGTGGAGAACATCGCCAACCTGCGCCGCTACTGCAAGCAGCAGGGCATTCCGGTGTTCTATACCGCGCAGCCGAACCAGCAGAGCGATGAAGATCGCGCGCTGTTGAACGACATGTGGGGGCCGGGTCTGAACAAACACCCTGAGCAGCAGGCGGTGACCGCTGCGCTGGCGCCGGACGAAGACGATACGGTGCTGGTGAAATGGCGCTACAGCGCCTTCCATCGCTCGCCGCTGCAGGAAATCCTGCAGGAGTCCGGCCGCGATCAGCTGATCATCTGCGGCGTGTATGCGCACATCGGCTGCCTGACCACCGCCATCGACGCCTTCATGCGCAACATCCAGCCGTTCATGGTGGCCGACGGTCTGGCGGACTTCTCGCGCGACGAACACCTGATGGCGCTGCGCTACACCGCCGGCCGCTGCGGCCGGGTGGTGACCACCGCGTCTCTGCTGCCGGCGGCCGGCATCGCCAGCATTGATGCGCTGCGTCAGCAGATCCTGCCGCTGCTGGACGAAGACAGCGAGGACATGGGCAACGATGAAAACCTGATCGATTACGGCCTGGATTCGGTGCGCATCATGGAACTGGCGACCCGCTGGCGCAAGATCCGCGGCGACATCGACTTTATCGCGCTGGCGCGCAACCCGACCATCGACAGCTGGTGGGCGCTGCTTTCCGAAGAGAAAGCCTGATTTTAATCACGAGCAGAGGGCGGCCGTTCGGCCACCCTGTTGGCTTTATAAGGAGATTTTGATGAATACTTTGATCACCAAGGGAAAACGTGCGGCATTTCCGCTGATGCTGCTGTCTACGCTGCTGTTCTCCAACACTTTGCAGGCGCAAACCGCGCCGGAAGTGCTGCGCAAGCCGGTCGGCAAAGGCGCCTATGAAATGGCCTACAGCCCGAGCGAGAACGCGCTCTACCTGGCCACCTCGCAGAGCCGCAAGCTGGACAAGGGCGGCATCGTTTACCGTCTGGATCCGACCACGCTGGACGTGACCCAAATTATCCATAACGACATCAAGCCGTTTGGCGCCGCCGTCAACGCCAAGACCGGCACGCTGTTCTTCGGTAACACCGTCAATAACTCGGTGACCGCCATCGACGCCAAGACCGGCGACGTGAAAGGTCGCCTGGTGCTGGACGCGCGCCAGCGCTCCGAAACCGTCAAGCCGCTGGCGCCGCGTGAACTGGTGGCGGATGCCGACAGCGATACCCTGTACATCACCGGGCTGGGGGATTCCAGCGTAGTATGGGTGGTGGACGGCAAGGATCTGACCCTGCGCGCCACCGTGACCGACACCGGCAAGTACGGCACTGGCCTGGCGCTGGACGCCGCCGCCAAACGCCTGTACGTCACCAACGCCGACGGCGAACTGGTGACCATCGATACCCAGAGCAACAAGGTGCTGTCGCGCAAGAAACTGGATGAGTCCAAAGAGCACTTCTTCCTGAACATCAGCCTGGATACCGCCACCCATCGCGCCTTCATCACTGATTCCAAGCAGCCACAGGTGCTGGTGGTGGATACCCGTAACGGCAACATCCTGAGCAAGATCGACGTGCCGGAATCGCTGGCGGTGCTGTTCAACCCGGCGCGCAATGAAGTGTACGTCACCCACCGTCAGGCGGGCGAAGTGAGCGTGATCGACGCCAAGAGCTACAAGGTGTTGAACACCATCAAGACGCCGACCCATCCGAACAGCCTGGCGCTGTCGCCTGATGGCCAAACGCTGTATGTCAGCGTCAAGCAGGCTTCCAGCCGCGAGAAAGAAGCGACCGCGCCGGACGACGTGATCCGCGTCGTGCTGAAATAATCCCACCCAGGTAAGCACACCGAACAGGCGAAGCGGCGACGCTCCGCCTGTTTTTTTTCGCCGTGCGATCTGCGGTATAACGTGTGGATTGCCTTATTGACCCGAAGGAACGTTGGTTATGCCCGTCTCACGCTCTCCGCTGTTGTTGTCCGTTATCACTCTGCTGCTGCTGGCCGCGCTGATCCACAGCGGCATCAGCCCTTACGATCGCACCACCTGGCTGATGGAGGTGGCGCCGGTCTTGATCGTTTTGCCGCTGCTGTGGCTCACCCACCGCCGTTACCCGCTGACGCCGCTGCTCTACACGCTGATTTTCTTCCACGCGCTGATCCTGATTTTTGGCGGCATGTACAGCTATGCCCGCGTGCCACTGGGGGTTGAGGTGCAGCAGTGGCTGGATCTTGATCGCAACCCGTACGACAAACTGGGGCATTTCTTTCAGGGATTGGTGCCGGCGCTGGCGGCGCGCGAGATCCTGCTGCGCGGTGGTTATGTACAGGGGCGCAAGATGCTGGGCTTCGTGGTGTGCTGCATCGCGCTCGCCATCAGTGCCCTGTATGAGCTGATCGAATGGTGGGCGGCACTGGCGCTGGGCCAGGGCGCTGACGAGTTTCTCGGCACCCAGGGCGACCCGTGGGACACCCAGTCCGACATGTTCTGCGCGCTGCTCGGGGCGATATGCGGCCTGTTGCTGTTCGGGCGCTGGCAGGATCGGCAAATCACTCGCTTAGTTTGATAAATTTCAAACAGAATTAGCCCGCCTTTATGGCGGGTTTTTTTATATATATCGCAATGAACGTTGTCGCATCAAGCGAAGGCCGGGAGCCTTAACTGCGCCCAAGGTTCCGCCGTTCTCTATGATTTGCTGTTTATATTTCATTGTTTTATATGAACTTATATTTAATTTGTAAGAATTTTCTTATTATAATTGCTGTGCTAATATCATGTTGTTTGGTGGGGAATTGGCGTTGACATGGTTTGTAGCGCAGGGAATGTATGAGATACATAATTAATAATAATATTAAATATCACGAAGATAGATCGGAATTGGTCTCGGTGCATGACGATATCCCGCCGATTATGCTGACGGCCACACTGAACCGCCTGCTCTCCACATTAGTCAGAAACAACAATCTGGTGTTATCCAGAGAGACGTTGTTGACGCAGGTGTGGGAGGCTCACGGTCAGGTCGCTTCCGGTAATAACCTCAACAATACCATTTCAATTTTACGCAAGGCGTTCTCTTCGCTTGGCGAGGAGGAGATCATCGTCACCTTGCCGCGGCAAGGTTTTATGTTCACCGCCGCTACGATCAAAACGGCGGACAGCCAGGCGCCCGCAGAGGATCCGGCTCCGGAGGTGGGCCAGGATGTGGGTATCCCCTCTGAGGTAGGCTCCGCCGCTGTACGCAGCTATACGCGTTTCAAAGCCGCCGGGCTGGCGGCTTTGTTGGTTCTGGCGTTGGGCAGCGGTATTTGGGCGTGGTGCGATGCAGGCTATCAGCCGATCAGCACTATCGACGGGGGGCGCATCGACAGCTGCAGCGTGCGCCTTATCACCACTTATCACAAGCCGGCAATCAACAAGGTCGATTTGGATCATCTGCGCGACATGCTGAAGCGGCGGCCGCAGATTCACTGCAACGAACCGGCGACGCTGCTCTACTACGACACGCAAACACTGGTGCCAAACGGCGCCGGGAGAACCCGAACGTCCTATTTCTATTACTGCCCAGAGTCGCAAATGGCGGATAACAAGGTGCAATGCGAGAGTTTCTATGAAAGCTGGGGCCTGTAAGCGATGAAACGATATGGTTACGCGATTGCGGCGTTACTGGCTATGGGGTGCTGCGCCATCGCCGGTTACTTTTTATTTTTCAGACCGCAAATCCCGGAGTGCCGGGCGGTTGAACACGTAACTGACAACATTGCCGGCCGCAGCGTTGAACGCATTGTTCTGATAAATGTGGTTCCCGATGGCCCGCGGCGTATCAACATATTATTGAACGGCAGAGTCTATGACGGTAAAGAGCACTATGTTGTCTCACGTACTCTGGTTCTGGATTATCGATGGCAGGGCAATAACTATACGCTGTGGGTGAAGGAAAATATCAAGAAACCGCATGACTCGATAAGGCTTGAGGATTTTAATCGGCGGTTGCCGGTGGAAGGTATGCAGTTACACTGGCGTATCGAGCAAATTGATAGCCGGCATTTCTTGTTTGCCGATAACCATGCGCCGTTATTTGTGTGTGCTACACCCTAAGATGAATCCCCTTGGTTAGGACAAGGGGATCCTGAGAGTGAGATGGCCTGGTGAGGTAACATCTTGCAATATCAATGCTATTCTTTGTCGATATAATTGTAGATACACGGGCTGCTTTTTTCTCGCGGGCAGAAGGTTAACAGCTCTTTGCCTTTCTGCGAAGCCTCATCGCGAATGTTATCATAGTAATACACGTCAGCTTTACTTCTACAATTAAAACCAGCGCGCTGGATAAATCGCTTGATTTCGGATAAGTGGCCGCTCCCCGAATTCATGCTGTATATTTGGCAGCGATCGTAGTCACCTAAAGGATACATGCTGATACGGGTGGCGTTTTGATAAAGCACGATAGCGGCAAACGGCACCAGGCAGGCTAAAAATGCCAGCAGAAGACGCCTGAATGGGCTATTGGTGCCATTATGCAGCACTTCTTTATTGGTTAGTTTACTGACCTCTGTATCTCCCTCTGGATTGTTTTCCGGTTTTTTTACCTCCTCATTGTTATTTACTTCATGAATGATATCTGCGGTGAACTTAAACCCCTGACGCGGATAGGTGACAATAAGCGCCTCTTCGCCGAACTGCGCCAGCGATTTGCGTAACCCTGATACATAATTATTCAGATTGTTGTTCGAGGCCTTAAGACCATGCTCAACCCAGACATCATTAAGCAGCCTTTCACGCATTAATAACACATTATTGTTACGGATGAATAGTGATAACAGCCTGGCGCTGGGTCTAAGTAAGACTATTTTAGTTGCCGCATTATCAATATGCGACAATGTGTTCTCATCTTCATCATAGAGAACGTTGTTATTTATATGGAAGATCATTTTTTCAACCTGTCAACTTACCTGTCGAGAGATGATTCTGAGACCTGCGTGCTGTTTTTTCAATCCTTCGTATTAATGGTCAATAGGATTTTTCCCTCTATTCATATAATTATATTAATCCGGGTCTAAGTGTATAAGTATTAAAAAATAAATAAGGTCATTTAATTTCTATTTTTTGGTATTTAAATCTATTTAATGTGTATTTTTCATATTTAAATCCTGTGTTTTTGTCTTTTTGCGACATAACGTTTTATTTTTGATCTGGGCGGGGTAAATTTGTTGCCACTGATACGGAACGCTGAAAGGCAGGTATCAGCGAAAGAATCTGCGCTCGATAATAAAGCGGCGCGTTAAACATCAAGAGTGAATTGTTGATCTAATTGACGTCAATGAGTACCTCTTTCTTACTAAGGAATGTAAGGGATTTAATATGAAACTGAATAAAATCATGATGGCAGCAGTATTGGCTTTCGGCGTAGCGTCTGTGGCTCACGCAAAAGACCAGGGCCACGGCACCGTAACCTTTAAAGGCGCGATCATTGACGCACCTTGCTCAATTACCCCGGAAACCGTAGACCAGACCGTTAACCTGGGCCAGATTTCCAACGTGGCGCTGAAAAACGGCGGCCAGTCCTCGCCTAAAAACTTCGTGATTAAGCTGGAAAACTGTGAGCTGACTGATACCACTCCTGGTAAAAACAATACCGTTTCCATCAAATTTACCGGTGCCACCTCGGTAGAGGACGACAAGCTGCTGGGCATTACCGGTACTGCTAAAGGCGCTGGTATCGCCATCACCGACGGTTCCGGCAAGCTGATTGAACTGGGTAAAGCGACAGCGGCGCAAACCCTGCAGAACGGTAACAACACCCTGAACTTCTCTGCATATCTGCAGGGCAACAAGGCGTCTACTGCTGTTATCACCCCGGGCGACTTCCAGTCCGTGGCTGACTTTACCCTGGCTTACCAGTAAGTCCGGCTGTTTTTCCTAAATCCAGCATGCGGGCTTGCTCGCATGCTTTTCAGGAGCATCCGAAGACGGAAGAGTTTATGAATAGGGAATATTCTATGGGCCATTCTCACGCAAAATTAATGCTTCCTTGCATATTAGCCTTGTTGCTAATGGCAAATGACTCTCAGGCTGCTTATTCCTCTCAGGGATTGGGGCGAGTCAATATGCAAGGAGCCATTATTGATACCGCCTGCGCCATCGCCACGGAAAGTCAAGAGCAGGTGATCGAAATGGATACGGTGCCGGTAGCGGATATCGTTCGCGATGGGAAAGGAATATCCAAGGGTTTTTCTATTGAGTTAACTAACTGTGTATTGTCACGCACTGAAAAAAAACTAAGTGACTGGCAACACTTTCAGATGACATTTGATGGCGATAATGATGGCGGGTTATTTGGTGTTGATGGTGAGGCGAAAGGTGTTGGCCTGCAGATAGCCGATGCTTACGGAAATGTTGCCAGGCCAGGTAGTCCGCTGCCCGCTGGGGAAATAGAGCCGGGAAGTATGCGTCTTAATTATGAAATGCGCTTGGTGGCCAATAAAAAAACGCTGCGGGCGGGGGCCTATTACTCTGCGATTCGATTCAAAGTTGACTACTACTGAGGCTGAACTCTGCCGATAAATACTATTAAACAAACAGGGTCGTGGATATGTTTTTTTCTCCTGCATGGAAGCTGTTTCGTCCTCATGCGCTAAGTATCGGTATATTTCTGGCGTTAGCGCATTTAACGCCAAAGGCAGAAGCCGAGGATGGCATTCAGTTTAATACCGATATTTTGGACGTTAACGATAGAAAAAATATCGACCTGAGCCAGTTTTCACGCAGCGGCTATATCATGCCGGGCGCCTATGCCATGGTGATTCATCTTAATAACAATGAATTGCCGGAACAGAGCGTCAGTTTTTATCCGCCGGATGACGATGCTCAGGGCAGCCAGGCCTGTATTTCACCGGCGCTGGTGGAACAGCTGGGGCTGAAACCGGATGCATCAAAAGGACTGCGTTGGTGGCATCAGGACGAGTGTCTGGATATCGCCAGCCTGAAGGGCATGGAGGCGCGCGGCGATTTAGCCACGGCGGCGCTGTATTTGAGCATTCCGCAGGCCTATCTGGAATATTCCTCGCCTGACTGGGATCCGCCGTCGCGCTGGGATGAGGGCATTCCGGGCCTGCTGTTTGACTATAACGTTAACGGCCAGACTCAGCGCCAGGAGCGGAGCGGTGGGCAGAGTAACAGCCTGAGCGGCAACGGCACCGCCGGCGCCAACGTCGGTGCCTGGCGATTGCGCGCTGACTGGCAGGGGCAGCTCAATCACCAAACCGGCAGCGGCCAGGGTACCGATCAGCGGCTGGATTGGAGCCGTTACTACGCCTATCGGGCCGTTTCTGCGTTGCGCTCGCGCCTGACGCTGGGTGAGGACTACCTCAACTCCGGCCTGTTCGACAGCTTCCGTTTCACCGGCGTTAGCCTGGTGTCTGACGACAACATGCTGCCGCCGAACCTGCGCGGCTATGCCCCGGAAGTGGTCGGGGTGGCGAAAACCAACGCCAAAGTCACCATCAGCCAGCAGGGGCGGGTGATTTATGAGACTCAGGTGGCGGCGGGGCCGTTCCGCATCCAGGACATCAGCGAGGCGGTCTCCGGCGAGCTGGACGTGCGGGTGGAAGAGCAAGACGGCAGCGTGCAGGCGTTCAAGATGAACACCGCCAGCATTCCATACCTGACGCGCCCCGGTTCCTGGCGCTTCAAAATGGCGGCGGGCAAGCCTTCAGACTGGCAGCATCGCAGCAATGGGCCGCTGTTCGGCACCGGCGAGTTTTCCTGGGGGGTGAGCAACGGTTGGTCGCTGTACGGCGGCGGCCTGTTCGGTGGCGACTACAACGCGGCTTCGCTGGGTATCGGCCGCGATCTGATGGCGCTGGGCGCGCTGTCGTTCGACGCCACCCAGTCGCGGGCGCGGCTGCCGCAGCAGGACGGCACGCTGAGCGGCGGTTCATACCGCCTGAGCTATTCGAAGACCTTCGACGAGACCGACAGCCAGGTGACCTTCGCCGGCTACCGCTTCTCGGAGCAGGACTTTATGAGCATGAGCGAGTATTTGGACGCGCGTTACTATGGTGGCCGGGTGGGCAACAACAAGGAGATGTACACCATCACCTTTAATCAGCAGTTCCGGGATATAGGCCTGAGCCTGTACCTGAACTATGACCACCAGACCTATTGGGATCGACCGGCCAATGACCGTTACAACCTGACGCTGTCGCGCTATTTCGATATCGGCCGCTTCCGCAACCTGAGCCTGTCGTTGACCGGGTACCGCAACAAGTACGAAAACACCAACGACGACGGCATGTACCTGTCGCTGTCGCTGCCGTGGGGCCAGGGAGCCAACCTTAGCTACAGCGCGACGGTAAACCGTCACGACAGCAGCCAGCGAGTGGGGTATTACGATCGGTTGGATGAGCATAGCAACTATCAGCTGAACGTCGGCAGCGCCAGAAACGGCGCCAACTTCAGCGGCTATTACAGCCGTGAGGGCGATGTGGCCCAGTTGAGCGCCAACGCCAGCTATCAGCAGGGCAGCTACAGCGCGCTGGGCTTCAGCGCGCAGGGCGGTGCGACCTTAACGGCAGAAGGCGGAGCGCTGCACCGCATCGGCATGCCGGGCAGTACCCGGCTGCTGCTGGATACCGGCGGCGTGGCCGGGGTGCCGGTGCGTGGTTACGGCAGCACCGTAGATACCAACCGCTGGGGCAAGGCGGTGGTGACGGACGTTAACAGCTACTACCGCAACAAGGCCAGCATCGATCTGAACAAGCTGGGAGAAAACGCCGAGGCCACCAAATCGGTGGTGCAGGCCACCCTGACCGAAGGCGCAATCGGTTATCGCAAGTTTGATGTGCT
Source organism: Serratia sp. BNK-23 (assembly GCF_047456145.1). Lineage (NCBI taxonomy): Bacteria > Pseudomonadati > Pseudomonadota > Gammaproteobacteria > Enterobacterales > Yersiniaceae > Serratia > Serratia sp. BNK-23. The sequence continues at coordinate 4,632,239 of NZ_CP179900.1, read as the reverse complement.
CGCCGGGGAGAAGGCGATGGCGGTTATCCGGCTGGCGGACGGCAGCACGCCGCCGTTCGGCGCCACGGTGATGAACGCCAGCAAACAGGATACAGGGATTGTGAACGACGGCGGCAGCGTCTACCTGAGCGGCATCCGGCCAGGTGAAAGCATGACCGTGCACTGGAACGGCGCGGCGCAGTGCGCCATCAGCCTGCCGCAAGCGTTGCCGGCTGACATGATGAGCAACCTGCTGCTGCCGTGCCGGGCGTTGCCGGCCAATGAGCCAGAGGCGTAATGAACGCGAACACCCTATTTGAATCTGTAAGAGTGATAAACGTATGAAAAAGAACTTTACCATGAGCAAACATCAATTGCTGACCGCCGCGCTGTTGGGCGCGCTGCTGGCGCCGCAGGCGCAGGCCGCTATCGCGCTGGATCGCACCCGGGTGATCTTCGACGGCAGCGAAAAGTCTGTCAGCCTGAATATCAGCAACCAGAACAAGCAGTTGCCATACCTGGCGCAGGGCTGGCTGGAGGACGAAAAGGGCAACAAGATTCAGAGCCCTCTGGCCGTGTTGCCGCCGGTGCAGCGCGTGGAGCCGGGCAAGCCGAGCCAGGTGAAGATCCAGGCGCTGCCGGCGACCAAACAGCTGCCGCAGGACAGGGAGTCGCTCTACTACTTCAACCTGCGTGAGATCCCGCCGAAGAGCGACAAGCCGAATACGCTGCAGATTGCGCTGCAGACGCGCATCAAGCTGTTCTATCGCCCGTCGGCGATTGCACCGCAGCAGAATGCCGCGCCATGGCAAGAGCAGCTGACGCTGAGCAAGCAGGGCGACAAGTATGTGGTGAATAACCCGACGCCTTATTACGTCACTTTGGTGGACGCAGGGGCCAGGAAAGGCGTGGCTGGCGTGCAAGGTTTCGAGCCGTTGATGGTGCCGCCGAAGAGCAGTGCGCCGCTCGGCGTCAACGCCAGCGCGTTGGGTAACGGCCCGGTGCTGACCTATATCAACGACTACGGCGGTCGCCCGCAGCTGAGCTTTAACTGCAGCGGCAACGCCTGCCAGGTCGTGCCGGAAAAGAGCAAGTCGTAACACCACCGGCTGCGGCGGGTCATCGGGAGGAATAAAGATGCAATGGATGAGCGAGAAACTGAGAAAACACCTGCCGGAGCGTCACGACTGTCGGTATTACGGCACCTTGGGTGGGCTGGCGCTGATGGTGCCTCTCACCCTCGGGGCGATGCTGTGGCTGATGCCGGCTGCGCAAGGGCAGGTGGCGGATAACTGGTACACAGACGGCGCCAATGGCGTGCTGCAGGTGCGCGGCGCGCTGACGGAGAGCGCCTGTCGGCTGGAGATGGAAAGCGCCTGGCAGGCTATCAGCCTGGGGGAGATCGGCACCGGGCGCCTGCAGAATATTGGTGACCGCGGCGCGCCGGTAGCCTTTGAGTTACGGCTGAGAGACTGCCTGCGCAGCCCGGCCGGCAGCCGGGATTCACGCACCGGCGCCTTAACCTGGGCCAATGATCAACCGGCGGTAACGGTCACTTTCCGCGCCGGGCAGGATGCGGATAATCCGCAGCTGGTCAGGGCTCAGGGTGTTGCCGGGTTGGGATTGCGTCTTACCGACAGCCGTGGACAGGATGTGCGGCTGGGCAGCCGCGGGGAACCGTTGCTGCTGACGCCGGGGCAGAATACCTTGAGCTATAGCGTGGCGCCGGAACGCACGGCGGCCCGTCTGACGGCCGGAGCCTATCGCGCCACGGTGGATTTTAGCCTGAGCTATGACTGAGGAATCGAGGAACATGGCGCACGAATTTAACCTGGCCAGCGGTTTCAGCTTTTGGGGTAATGCGGCGATGTTTCTCCTCTGTGCGGGAATTCCGCCATTGAGTGATGCGGCGTCTACCGTGACGGTCAGCGTCACGGTGCAGATGCCGCCGCCTTGCGTGATCAATGGCAATCGCACTATAGAAGTGGACTTCGGCGAGCTCCTGACGGTCAGCGTGAATGGCAGCAATTATAAGAAAAGAGTGGATTATACGCTGGAATGTTCGGGCCGTCAGTCCAATGCCATGCAGATGAAGATTCAGGGCAACGCGACCTCCTTTGATGCCACGGCGCTGCAGACTAACATCAGCGACTTTGGCGTGGCGTTACGCGCCAATGGGCAGCCGCTTAATATCAATAGTTGGCTGAAATTCACCTATTCGGATAATCAAACGCCGTTGTTAGAGGCGGTGCCGGTTAAAAAAGCGGGCAAAACGCTGCCCGGTGGCGCTTTTATTGCCGACGCCACCCTGCTGGTGGCTTATCAGTGAGGAAGGGAATGAGCTTGCTCTGCAACTGACGGAATACGTCTCAGCCTTGGCAAAACGGTCAGGATTTCGTTCAGTGATACGGAGAGTGCTGCACGCCTGGGGTTATTGGCTTTTAATTGCGTGGGGAAGAGTGGTGTCGCCATCGGCCTGGAAAATGCTTCTGGCATTTTGTTGCCACTGAATAAGTTAACTAAGAAATATTAGCTGCTGACAGAAAAATAGAGTCACCCTTGAAGCGTATGGGCGTGCTGAACCTGAAGCAATAAAAATATAACTATCGGCAGGGGGTAGCGCTTAATAAACATTTTTACTGATCTGTAAATAATCTGTTTCAGAGCGTAAAAAGGAAAGGCAAACGAAATTTTTAGACTGAACCAACGCTATAAACTATTGGATTTTTCTAAGTTATCTTATTGGGGGGGCTCATGCTAAGATTTTTTTGTTTTCTTCTTGCCGTTGTCCCATTTTGGGCAAGTTCGTATAACATTACTGGCAGTGCGGTGAGGAATGATACTACTTTTCCAATAGTTTACTGGGAGTATGATAATGATTATTATATTGCGAACGATCTTAACCCGTGTTATCGGGTCAGTAACTGTTATATCGTCTATGGCGAGCTATTTTCTGAAAACAGATTTTCGACCTATAATCGTTATCCAACCAATAAGTCGGCAACTAATTACCCTGAGTTGCAGGATTTTATGTCAAACATGAGTCTAAGATTCTCAGGGACAAAGTATAATGCGATCACGGCCACTGTGCCCGATGGAATAAAATACCCCTGCGTTAATTTGGGTTATCAGATAGGGTCTTCTTCCCCTTCACCTATAAACCCGATGAGCTGTACCACAGGGCCGGGAGGAAGCACGCCGCCACCGGTTACCTGCACGATAAACTCGCAGGATATTACTTTGCAGCATCCGGCGATTATGGCAAATGAATTAAATGGTAATCGCAAAGAGGTGAATGTCAACGTGTCGTGTAACAGAAACAGCAGTATCAATCTGCGTATGACAGGGTTAAGCGGTAATGGACGTCTCTCTCTGGCTGCTAATGGCAGTTTATATTCTGAGTTGACAATAAATAACGTTTCTGCCCAGAGTGGGGTCACCGTAACTAATGTGGGAACCGGCGGTAAAAATATCACTATAGCATCGGCGTTGGTAAGTAGTGGTGAGGTGGCTTCTGGTAAGTATTCAGCCTCTGCCGTATTATTGCTCACAATCCCGTAAATCCTGGTTTACGCTATGGGGTGGTTGATTGCAAACTCCTTTTCCGACTATGCCGCCGAGAAGAGAGGGGAAATTAATATGTTGAATTTATTTAGGGAGGCGTTATGCATGCAGTACAACAACGTCTGCTTTGGTTAGGAAGATGTTATGGCGTATTGACATTAACCTTAGCGGGAGGGGCACTTATTTCTGTAGGGCAGGCGGCAACGGCGCCGATATATATATCCGGCACGATCACCAGCAAGCCTCAATGCGTTATTAACGGCAACCAAACGATACGCGTGGATTTCGGTGACGATCTGATCACCACAAAAGTAGACGGCGGCAACTATATTCGCCCGGTCGATTATACACTGGAATGTCGGAATAACAGTAAAAATGCCATGAAAATGAAAGTGGTGGGGACGACAGCTGCGTTCAACAGCAGTGCGATTCAAAGTAGTAAGACCAACCTGGCTATTGCGCTGCGGGCTAATGGCAATCCGTTGACTATCGGCAGTTGGCTGAACTTTACCTATCCCAATAAGCCGCTATTGCAGGCGGTGCCGGTCAAAGGCAGCGGGGCGCTGACCGCCGGCGCTTTCAGCGCTGCGGCGACGTTAATGGTGGATTATCAATGAAGATGATTGATGGCAAAGCCTTGTGTCTGCTGGCCTGCACTTTTTTCTTATCGATGCTGCCGGGGTATGCGGCAGACAACGCCGCGGCAATGACGTTCAGCGGCATTCTTAACGACCCACCGGCGTGTGTGATCAATAACGGGCAGCAGATCGACGTGGACTTTGGCGAACGCGTGGGTATCAGCAAAGTGGATGGGCAAAATTATCTGCAAACCATCAATTATCGCATCGACTGTGAACCGGGAGGGAGCGGGCAAACGCTGGGGCTTACACTGATAGCCACCGCCAGCGGTTTTGATATTGCCGCCGTGCCGACCAACGTGCCTGATTTGGCCATACGCCTGCTGTTGGCGGGGAATGCCTTTGTGCTGAATAAACGCGTGGCGATTGACGCCGCGAATCCGCCGGTACTGCAGGCGGTGCCGGTCAAGCGTAAAGGAAGCGAATTAAAACCGCAGGCGTTTAGCGCACAGGCGACGTTGCTGGCGGATTATCAATAAAAGCCTGACAAAGGTCATTAATAAAAATATGGCAAGATATGAAAAGCCATAAGATGGTATCTGCCAAGCTTCAATTTATATATAGCGAGAATCAGAGGTTTTTATGAGATTCCTGATGCGGTTGCTTCCTGTTTTTATTTTTTTGGGTTGGTCTGGGTATTCTTATAGTTATGATGTGGAAATAAATTGGCAGCCTTCCAGTGATGGACGAGGGATGCAGATGACTGTGATATCGGTAAATTCTCGCTTAACTCCTAATAGTAAGGTGAATTGCGGATTATTTGCATCGTGTTTTGTACATGTGGGGGGGGGAAGCCTAAGCGTTGGTGCTACCTTCTATCATGATTTCCCCAAAATGTCTTACCGTGGCCAGCACGAAGTTAAAAAAATTGTTGATGCATGGGGGGGGACTTCTCCTAGCGTATATATCAACAACTGGGGGGAGATGGTCGATAAAATTGGTGGCGCTCCCTGCTTTGCCTTCGATATACGTGGGTCAACCGGTGGCGGGTCGTTTGGTGATACCTGTGGAGGAACGGCCACTCCCCCCCCTGTCACCCCTAAGCCACCTGAGCCGCAGATCTCCTGCTACCTGAGCGGCAATATTTATCTGCAGCATGGTTCGCTGGCTGATAGTGAAGTTGCCTCTAACAAGGCTAATACGACCGCTCGCGTGTATTGCACAGGCGCGGCCAAAGTAAAAGTGCGCGCGTTATCCAGTATTGGCAGCGACAGTTATATGGTTAATTTGCGTTCTGACGGCAGTTTACAATCCCTGCTAACCGTGAATGGTGTTGTCGGTAATGGCAGTGGTGTGTTGCTGGATGTTCCTGGCTTGTCAGGAAAAGACGTGGTGTTTTCTTCAATGTTAATCACATCGGGAACGCCAGCGCCCGGCGATTTTTCCGGCTCGGCGGTGGCTGTAGTGGATATCCTCTGATAACGGAGGGAGATAATATGATGATAGTGTTTGGCAGAGCATGCCGATATGTGCTGGGTGCGATAGCATTGTCAACGGCAATGCTGGGAAATAGCGTTGCAGCCGAAAATATGCGCTTTCATGGCGCGCTGGTGGCGGAGCCATGCGTTATTCCGCCAGGCAAAGAAGTCATCCAGCTCGATTTCGGCAGCGTGGTGGATAAGTATCTTTATCTTAATCAACGTACTCATGGTATCCCGTTGGTCATTCAGTTGGCGGAATGCGATCTGAGTTTGGGAGCGACGGTGACGCTGACCTTTACTGGTAATGAAAGCATTAAGCTGCCAGGGATGCTGTTACCGGAAGCTGGCAGCCAGGCCGCAGGCATTGCTATCGGTTTGGAAACGCCGGAAGGGCAGCCTTTACCGTTGAACCGGCCCAGCGCTGCATACCCCCTGCGCGCCGGCAATAGCGAAGTGCAATTGCGTGCATATGTGCAAGGTGAGCCGCAGGCGATAGCGCAAAAGAGTATTACCCATGGCGCTTTTAATGCAACAGCGACCTTTATTCTTGGATATGAATAATTTATTTTTATGACCCCTGCTGCTTAGTTTTTTACTTACGATATCAGTAAATGTTTAATAGGGTTGCTGTTTGTTGTCCTGCGTATCTGGTCGATAGTTTTTTTCATGCTAAGAGCACAGGAGAAATTAAACGATATAATATTGCTCGGTGTAAAAATAAACGTCTTTTCACGATGTCTGAATAAAGTAAGAGCTGGCCAAGAGGGAAGAGAAAATGAAACAGCTTAATATCGTCATTGACGACGAGAACCGTTATTTTGCCGAGGGCCTGCGGCTCAGTATTGAAAAATATGCGAAGAGAAATAATAGAACCATCTGCTTTTTAGCCCCGGGCGCTGCGGAACAGCCTGATATGGTGCTTGCCTCCTCCCGGCGGCGCGCCCAGCGCTGGCGCAGAACGAGCCAAGGTGGCGCTCCGCAGGTCGTCACCGTTAAAGAACGGCCTATTTCAGCTGTGAAAGATGCTGTGCGCGTGCTTTACCGCACGGATGATCAGATCAAGCTGTTTGAGTTGCTGAATGAGGCATTGTCTGGTTCTGACTCTGTTCTTGTCAAACCTCAGCGCCTGACCCAGCGTGAATGGCAGGTGGTGAACTATCTCCGCAGCGGGGTCGATCAATCGCAAACCGCCAGGCTGTTAGGCGTCAGCGTAAAAACCGTGCACAGTCATAAACGATCGGTTATGAGCAAGTTGATGTTAAGCCGCAATCATGAGTTTATTTATTGGCTGTTGTCCCAGGAGGGAGAATATTCTTAACCTTGATGAGGGATACTCTAATTTTTCTTTTTTGTTATTCTGACATCTCATGTTATTTTCAATTTTAATGAGATGGCTATGTGCTTTTAACATACTAATGGCGTGAATGTTAAACTTTAAAAGATAGTTCACAAGCACGTCGCACAGGTTGTGAAAAAATACGGTAGATTTATTAATGGCTATTTATCGATGAGCAGGGGTTAGCCCTGTTTTTTTTGGCTCATAACGCGCTATGGATTATGAGTTATGAAAAACTATTTATCAAGTGAATATTATATTTGTGTGGTGCCGAGATGTACCCAGGGATGGTAAATTGGATCTTTTTTATCTGGCGATTTTTTTGTTTTTTCTGAGTTTATATGCGTTTTTCAAACACGATCAGCGCATGAAGAAAAGGCGATTGGCGATAGGTGAAAGAGGGCGCTAGCCGCAACAGGAAACCAGTACAGGGTCTGCCGCACAGGGAAATAAATACAAACGGGTAATTCAATAAACAAGGAGAAGGACATGATGAGAAAAAAAATCGCATTACTGGGTTGCACACTGCTGATGTGTTCGCAGCTGGCTCAGGCCAAGCTGGTGATCGACGGTGGTCTTAATGGCAATATCGGCAGCGGCAACGGTGCTTCAGTTGACGTGAGCATTAACGGCAGCACTAACGGCAACAACGGCACCGGTGTAAACGTTGGCGGTTCGCAAAAGCCGGATTCTAGCGCCAGCCAACTGCAAAAAGACATTTACGCGTCAATTTGCGCCAGCCCGTTTATGAAGAAATACGCTTCGATTTGCCAATAAGGAGTGTATGTAGTCAAGCCCGCCACGACTATGGTGGGCTTTTTCTTCGTTTTGCCCGCCATAGGTATCTCAATCTTGCCGTTCAGGCTTGATGTAGGCAATGCCTTGTTCGTCATACAGAGTGTAAATCATCCGCAACAGTGTCCTGATATCTTCAGATTCATCCAACTGTCGGGTGCTCATGATGATCGGGGAAACCAGGCGCCGTTCGTTCAATATGTTGTAGACCACGTCCGGGCGCTTCAGGCTGTGCAGGCAGTGAGGAACCAACGCGATGCCTTCACCAGCGGCTACCAGCCCCAATGCGACCTGCAGTTCCCGCACCTCCATGATTTTTCTGGGGACTAACACACGATCGCGAAAGGTCGCCAGCACCTGATCGGCAAAGCTTGGGCGCGGCGTTTGCGGGTAAACGATCAGCGTTTCCGCCTGTAGGGCGCGCAGCGTTAATCCCTCCGAACGAGCCAGCGGGTGATCGGCCGCTAAGGCCGCCATCAGAGGCTCTTCTCGCAGGATAATGCGGCGTATATGCATGTCTTCATGGCGAATGCGGCCGAATCCTACATCAATTTTCCCTTCCTTGAGCGCTCGAATCTGTTCCAGAGTGGTCATTTCATGCAGGTTCAGACCTACTTCGGGGTGAGCGGTGCGGAAACGGCGAATCAGCTGCGGCAGGATGTCATAGAGCGTTGAGGCGACAAAACCGAGCGACAGCGGGCGCTCTACTTGCCCCACGCGCTGGGTCATGGTCTTCAATTCGAGACTTTGCGCCAGGAATTGCAGTGCGTGCCCATAGAGAAAGCGCCCGGCCGCGGTCAGCACCAGAGGACGGGCGCCGCGTTTAAACAGCCTCACCCCCAGGCTCGCCTCCAACTGCTGAATTTGCCGGCTGAGCGGCGGTTGGCTGATATGCAGCCGCTCAGCCGCTCGGCTGAAATTCTGCTCTTCCGCGACGGCGATAAAATAGCGTAAATGACGCAGCTCCAAGATTATGCCTTTAAGGTATCAATACGATGCAAAATGGGTGTTAGACGAGCGCGCCCATGAGCGATATCGTCGCGAATGAAAATAAAATATGTATTGGCCACTCATCATAGGTGGTTTTTAATTTTTATTAAAGAATAAGTTTTTTAGCTAAATCCAACTCGTCTATATAAGTGAAATACATAAGCTCAACCTATTATTGGTGGTTTGCTCTGATATTTATGGTTGGTGCCGATTTCATTTCCGGGAGGACATATGTCGCAAGCTAATATTTATGTCGTGGATATCAATCCAATAATAGATAATGCGAAACTGAATAATATGCACCGACTCACGGTGTTATGGTGCGCTTTTATTATTGTTTTTGACGGTTTCGATCTTGCAGTACTGGGTGTGGTCCTTCCTGAACTCATGGCGAACTGGGGCATCACTGCGGCTCAGGCAGGCCTGCTGGGCAGTTATACCTTAGTAGGCATGATGCTCGGCGCGATTTTATTGGGTCCGCTCTCAGATAAAATAGGCAGGAAGAAAACCATTAGTTTGTGTATTATCACCTTTAGCTTATTTACTTTTCTTTGCGGCTTTAGCGTTAATGCTGGCCAATTCGGCTGGTGTCGTTTTATCGCCGGCATGGGGCTGGGAGGCGTTATGCCCAGCGTTACGGCCCTCACCAGCGAATATTCACCTAAAAGTAAGCGGAGCCTGATGGTTGGGCTGATGTTTAGTGGTTATTCCATCGGCGGCATGCTCGCGGCGCTGTCAGGCATTTATTTGATCCCGGTCGCGGGGTGGCAATCTATATTTTATATTGCCGCTTTGCCACTCATTGTTTTGCCATGGATGTTAAGCCACCTGCCCGAATCGGCGGCATTTTTAGTGAAAACCGAACAGCATGACCGTTTAAAACGCCTTTTGGAAAAGATTGCGCCAGACTATATCCATCAACCCGGTACGAAGTTTATCAGCTCTTCCTCGGCAGGTATAAAAGCGGGAAAGGCGACCCTGAAGGATCTGTTCGCTGAACGCAGAGGCTTAAGTACGTTGATGTTCTGGCTGGTTTTCTTCATGTCGCTGTTTGTCATCTACGGCATGACCTCCTGGTTGCCTAAGTTGATGTTGCAGGCTGGCTATCCATTAGGCTCCAGCCTGTCGTTCCTGTTTGCGCTGCATCTGGGCACCATTGTCGGGGCGTTGAGCAGTTGCTGGCTGATGGACCGAATGAATGGAAGACGTATTCTTATTGGGTATTTTTTGCTGGGCGCCGCCACTTTAGTGTTGTTGGGTACTCAGACGCCGGTGTACATCCTGTATTTGCTGCTGATTATTGCAGGTGCAAGCACCATTGGTACGCAAATCGCGATGAGTTCTTATGTCGCCCGTTTTTATCCTGGAACCATGACTTCGACGGGCCTTGGCTGGGGCCTGGGCATTGGCCGTATTGGCGCGATTCTGGGGCCCTTCATGGGGGGGCTGTTGATTGATAGTGAATTGACGCTTCAGCAAAACTTTATGGCTTTCGCGCTGCCGTCGCTGCTGGCAGCCGTCTGCCTGCTTTTCGTCAATCCGCGCCTGGCCGTTTCCTGAACTTCACTCTTCCTTGGCGTAGAGATACACCGAAGCGCGGGAAACGCCGAGGTGCTGCGCCACAATCTCCATCGCCTTTTTCACCTCGAGCAGGCCTTGCTCCCTCAGTTCCTGAATCAACCGCTTTCTCTCCGGCGTTTTCAGCGCGCGCGGCGTGGTGGCGTGGCGTGCGGCGAAGCGATCGATACGGTTGCGGATGGCCTCCGCGCCGCTGGGCTCCAGGTGTTCCGTCACCGCGCCGGCCGCCGTTTGCGTGAACTGCGCCAGCGCGTTTTGCATGCCGCGGAACAGCGTCATATCAACGTTCAAACAGAGTGCGGCGACGTAGTCGCCCTGCGCATTCTTGATGCCGATCGAGGTGCTTTTCGCCGGGCGGCCATCGGCGAACTGGTTGCCGTAGTTGGCGATCACGCTGGGAAACTCCGCCGAAGCGATGCGAGCCAGGCCAAGTTCCGTCGCCGCTTGGCCGACTTCTCGTCCGGACAGGTTGTTGTGGATCGCCAAAATGGCGTGTTCGGGATTTTGCAGATCGTGAACCACCACCTCGCAAAACGGCGCGAAGGTGGCGCTCAGCCCCTCGGCAATCACATTCAACTGGGATAACAACAGGTTTTCCGGCACTTCAGGCATAGGGCACTCCGATCACTTTCTTGGCGGCGTTGGCTCATTTCGAGCCAGATGAAGAACATACCACAAGTGCGGCGCACGGCGGTTTTCATCTGGCGCCTGGCGGCACTAAAAATGATCTTGCTCCCAATTCTGCACTTCCCGATTGGCATTTGGCCGTCGCGCAGGTATATAACATCATTACTGGACTTATTTTCTAATTTTGGATTATTTGTTTTAAATATGACAATGTTCGTGCGTTAAAAGCCGTATCGCACACACCGAGGTTTTTCAGCGCTAGCTTCAACGGCCCGCAAGGGCATGGAGAACAATAATGTCTGCGACTTCAGTCGTCGGTTCTGCACGAAAACCTTTTTATTACACGTTGACCTTTCAGTTGGTGGTAGGGCTGGCGGCCGGTGGCGCGCTGGGCCTGTTGTGGCCGCAAATCGGCGCTCAGCTCAATCCGCTGGCGGCGGCCTTCGTCAAACTGATCAAAATGGTGGCCGGCCTGATTGTGTTTCTCACCGTGGTAGCCGGTTTTGCGCAGGTTAAACGCGGTGCCGGCGTTGGCCGCCTGGGCATGATCTCGGTCTGTTATTTCGAAGTGGTCAGCACGTTGGCGCTGCTGATCGGCCTGGCGATGGGCAATCTGTTTGAGCCGGGCAAGGGGCTGGTCTTGCATGCCGATGCCGCCACGGCGCTTAAACCGGCGGAGCCCCTGCAAGGCATGGATTTCGTGATGAGCATCATCCCGAAAACGGTGGTTGATGCGTTGGCCGGCGGCATCATGCTGCAAATCTTGTTGGTGGCTCTGCTGTTTGGCTATGCGCTGTACGCGATGGGCGATAAAAGCAAGCCGGTGGTTGATTTGGTGAATCTGCTGACCGTCGCCACCTTCAAAGTGGTCAATATCATCCTCAAGCTGGCGCCCGTTGGCGTATTTGGCGCGGCGGCGTTCATGCTGGGCAAATACGGCATCGGCGCGCTGATGCCGGTGATGAAATTGGTGGGGCTGGTCTATCTGGGGTGTCTGTTCCTCATTGTGGTGGTGTTTTCCGTGGTGGCCTGGTTGACCCGTTTTAGCCTGTTCAGTTTCTTAAAACTCATCAGGGAAGAGCTGATCATCGCCTTTACCACCACCTCATCGGAAGCCGCCTTGCCTGGCCTGATGAAAAAACTTGAATCGGTCGGCTGCAGTAAAGCCACCGTCGGTTTTGTCGTGCCGACCGGTTACTCCTTGAATCTGGACGGCTCTTCAATCTACATGACGTTAGCGGCGCTGTTTATCGCTCAGGCCGCCGGTTTGGAGCTGAGCCTGGCGCAACAGGCCGGTCTATTGATGGTGTTTCTATTGACCTCGAAAGGCGTAGCCGGCGTGACGGGCGGCGCTTTCGTCACGCTGTCCGCTTCGCTGTTGATGTTTCCAGAGATACCGATGGAGGGGCTGGCACTGATTCTCGGCGTGGATCGCTTGATGGATACCATGCGTACGTTGACCAACGTGGCCGGCAACGGCGTGGCGACCATGGCGATTTCTTACTGGCAGAAAGAACGTGTGGGTTTTCAGGCGAGGCTGCCTGAAGCGGCTGCGCGCAAACCCGTCTGAATGCCGCCCTGCGCCGTTTCCGCAGGGCTTTTCGAACCTGTGCAAGGATTAAATATGAAGCATGATGTGGTTTACAACGCCGCCGGCGGCTTTCCTCCCGCCGGTCATTATTCGCCCAGCTGTACGGCCAATGGGACGGTCTATATCTCTGGTCAATTGCCGATCGCCTTTTCCGGTGAGAGTCTTGCCGACGAACCTTTCGCGCGGCAAGTCCGTCAGGTGCTGGACAATCTGGATGCCTGCCTGGCAGGGGCCGGCGTCGGCCGCGCGCAGCTGGTTCAGGTGCGCGTCTATCTGACGGATATCGATTTGTGGCCGACCTTCAATGCGCTGTATGCCGAATGGATCGGCGAGTTTCGCCCTGCGCGCGCGGTGGCCGGCGTATCGCAACTGCATTATGGCGCCGCCGTGGAAGTGGAAGCTGTCGCGTTGGCCGCCCTTTAACCCTTACTGACAGGTAACGCTATGACCGATTTGATTTTACCCGTTTATGACGACGTGGCCGCCGCCGCCGCGCGCATCAATGATTATACTCACCGCACGCCGGTGCAGACTTCACGCACGGTTGACGACGATTTCGGCGCCAGCATATTTTTCAAATGCGAGAACCTGCAGCGCATGGGCGCCTTTAAATTTCGCGGTGCGATGAATGCTTTGCTGCAGTTTTCTCCGGCGCAGCGCAAGGCCGGGGTCGTGGCCTTTTCTTCCGGCAATCATGCGCAGGCGATCGCGCTGGCTGCCCGGCTGCTCGACATTCCCGCCACGATCGTCATGCCGCACGACGCGCCGGCGGCCAAAGTGGCTGCGACGCGCGGCTATGGCGGCAAAGTGGTGGAGTACAACCGTTATCATGAAGATCGCGAGCAGATCGGCCGGGATCTGGCGCAGCAACAGGGATTAACGCTGATCCCGCCTTACGATCATCCGCAGGTGATCGCCGGGCAGGGCACCGCAGCTAAAGAGCTGTTCGACGAGGTTGGCGAACTGGACGCGCTGTTCGTTTGTCTGGGCGGCGGCGGGTTGCTGGCCGGTTCTGCGCTCGCCGCGCGCCGGCTGTCGCCGGGTTGCCGAGTCTATGGCGTAGAGCCTGTGGCGGGCAATGACGGGCAGCAATCATTCCGTACCGGCCGCATCGTTCACATTGAGACGCCGCAGACCCTCGCCGATGGCGCGCAGACGCAGCACCTGGGCCAATATACTTTCCCTATTATCCGCCGGGACGTTGACGACATTCTGACGGTGACCGACGATGAGCTGATTAGCGCCATGCGCTTTTTCGCCGAACGAATGAAAATGGTGGTGGAGCCAACCGGCTGCCTGGGATTCGCCGCCGCCTGCGCGCATAAATCGATGCTGCGGGGAAAACGCGTCGGTGTGATCATCAGCGGTGGCAACGTCGACATTCGCCGCTACGGCGAGTTGCTGGCAGGTCAATAGAACCAGGCAGGTGACGAGAGAGAACCATGGTGACAGACAAGACGGTATTTGAGCAGGTCGTGGCGTTGCTGAGCGCCGGAGAGGCCGCATTCCGGGTGATAGAACATCCGGCGGAGGGGCGCTGCGAAGCGGTGGCGGCGCTGCGCGGCACCGAACAGGGGCAGGGCGCCAAGGCACTGGTCTGCCAAACGCGCATCGACGGCGCCAAGCATTACATTTTGGCGGTGCTGGCGGCGGACCGTCAGGCGGATCTGCAGCGGTTGGCGGCCGAGTTGGGCGGTAAAAAGGCATCGTTGGTCAGCCCGGCGGAAATCACGACCCTGACGGCCTGCGTGCCGGGGGCGATCCCGCCGTTCAGCTTCCACCCGCAGCTCAGGCTGGTCGCCGATCCGGAGCTGTTTGACCGTTACGATGACATTGCGTTTAACGCCGGCGATCTGCAACGCTCCGTGGTGCTCAATGCGCAGGATTATCTGCGTATTGCGGCGCCTGAGTTTATTCATTTTGCGCGTACGGAGACAATGACGGAGTGAGAAAAAGATCGTCTGTTCGGACGAGTTGAACAACAACGCTGAACCGCCGTTTACCGCCGGTTCAGCGTTGTTATGCTATATCCTTTGTTCGGAACCGCTGGCTGAACGAGAGACTGAGTTTGATCACCAATCCCCTATCCCGCAAAGAATACGCAGTATGGATGTCGTTAACGATAGGGTTCAGCTTTGCGTGGCTAAATCTTTTAGAGATTTATAATCGTGATACGTTATTTTTTCAGAAGTTGACGATTTCCGTCATCAATAACGTATCGTTCGCCGATGTCATCGCCCCTTACCTGAGGCTGATTCTGTATCTTCCTTTCGGCGTGTTGGCGATCGTGCTGACGCTGCTGTTTTGCGCCCAGCGGTTATGCGATACCCGGTTCTTCGTGCTCGCCTGGCCGGTTTCTCTGGCGATCTTCCTGGCCTTTTGGTTTATCAACGTCGCTTTCCCCGGGCATCTCAATCTGGTATTAGCCGCCAAATCCTGTGTGCTGGCGCTGATTGGGCTGATCCCACCGAGGAAGCGGAAGACCGAATAATTGAACGCAGTTCGATGGAGAGTCCGTACCCCAGAAAGCGAAAAACCCGCCATAGGCGGGTTCTTCTGAATAGGGCGACCGGACTCGGACAACCGGCGCTGGCGCCGCGTTGAACAGCGCTTCAGCGCTGGCCCGCAGGGTGAGGCCTCTGGCCGAATAATCGAACGCAGTTCGATGGAGAGTCCGTATCTCAGAAAGCGAAAAACCCGCCATAGGCGGGTTCTTCTGAATAGGGCGACCGGACTCGGACAACCGGCGCTGGCGCCGCGTTGAACAGCGCTTTAGCGCTGGCCCGCAGGGTGAGGCCTTTGGCCGAATAATCGAACGCAGTTCGATGGAGAGTCCGTATCCCAGAAAGCGAAAAACCCAGCCATAGGCGGGTTCTTCTGAATAGGGCGACCGGACTCGGACAACCGGCGCTGGCGCCGCGTTGAACAGCGCTTCAGCGCTGGCCCGCAGGGTGAGGCCTCTGGCCGAATAATCGAACGCAGTTCGATGGAGAGTCCGTACCCCAGAAAGCGAAAAACCCGCCATAGGCGGGTTCTTCTGAATATGGTGCCCGGACTCGGAATCGAACCAAGGACACGGGGATTTTCAATCCCCTGCTCTACCGACTGAGCTATCCGGGCAACGGGCAGCATTAAACCGTATTGGCCGATAGCCGTCAACGGCTTTATGCGTGAAAGACGCGAAAATGCCTCCGGTTGCTGGCTTTTCAGGCAAAGGGCGCAAAAAATGCGCCTGTTGGGGCTATCACCTCGGGTTGGTGGCGCTGCCAACCCTGCCGATTCAGCTCAGCGCCCCGTTGCGGCGGCACTGCGCCACCTGCAAGATGTCTTCCGCCAGCCGTTTGGCGACCGATACGTCCTGGAGCTGGCGTTTTACCAGCAGTTTGCTCAGGCAACCTTCCTGAATCAGCTCCATTTGCTGCGCCACCATGTCGGCGTCGTCGGCGTCCATGTCGCGCAGCAGTTCGCGGGTCAGCTCCAGCGAGGTCAGCTTCTGTTGCTCCGCCAGTTGGTGGATCGGATGATCCGTTTCCGGGAAGAAACTGCAGGCGGCGATAAACAGGCAGCCGGGGTAGCGGTCTTGCTGCACGTATTCCGCCAGCACGTCATAGCGCGCCAGCAGTTTTTGCTGCGGGCTCAGGCTTTCGTCCAGCAGCAGCTGGCGGCGCCAGGTGTCAATCTGTTGGCCGTGGTAGCGCAGGCAGTCGTACAGCAGCGCTTCGCGATCCGGCCAGAACCGTTTGAGATCGCCGGGCTGAACGTCGAGTTTTTCCGCCAGCATCTCTAATGTGGCGGTCGCCAGGCCCTGTTGTTCCAACAGGCCCAGCGCGGTATCAAGGACGTGTTCACGTTGCACTTGTGCTTCCTCCCATTCGCTTCCGATCTTCAGTGTCAGTTATCGCATCACTTTCTGCAAATGCGCGTTGAAGGCTTCCGCCTTCATAAAACCGGTGACCCGCTGCGCCGTCAGTTCCTGGCCCGCCGGATCGAAGAACAGGATCGTCGGCAGCCCCAGCACCTGCAGATGCTTCAGCAGCGCAGCCTGTTCCGCGCTGTTGGCGGTCACGTCCGCCTGCAGCAGCACTGCGTTGGCCAGGCTCGCCTGCACCGCCGCATCGCTGAAGGTGTATTTCTCGAACTCTTTACAGGCTACGCACCAGTCGGCGTACAGATCGAGCATCACCGGCTTGCCGCGTGCCTGTTGCAGCGCCAGATCGAGCTGTTCGACGTTGTTGATGCGGGTAAAGGCCAGGTGTGGCTGAGCGGCCTGCTGCGCCTGGTCGGCGCCGAAAGCCCAGTCCTGCAGCGGCCGTGCGGCGATCACCGCCGCTGCCAGCAGCAGCAGTTGCAGGGCGCGAGCCCAGCCGCGCGCGCTTCTCAGGCTCAGGGCGAAGGCCCAACCGAAGAACGCCAGGCCGAGCAGGCTCCATAAACGCATGCCCCACAGATCGCCGATCACTCGCTCCAGCAGGAACACCGGCAGCGCCAGAATGACGAAGCCGAAGGCCTCTTTCACGTATTGCATCCACGGGCCGCTGCGCGGCAGCAGGCGGTTGCCGAACAGGGTGACGATCACCAGCGGAATGCCCATCCCCAGCGCGTACAGGTACAGCGTGCCGCCGCCGGCCCACAGATTGCCGCTCTGGGCGATATACAGCAGGATGGCGCTGAGCGGCGCGGTGGTGCAGGGCGAGCAAATCAGCCCGGCCAGGGCGCCCATCAGGAACACGCCGGTCAGCGAGCCGCCGCGCTGGGTGTTGCTCCAGTTAGCCAGCCGGGTTTGCAGTGCGGAAGGCAGCTGCAGGGAATAGAGGCCGAACATCGACAGCGCCAGGGCGATGAACAGCACCGACAGGCCGATCAAGACATAAGGATGTTGCAGCGCCGCCTGGAACTGCAGGCCGGCGGCGGCCACCACCAAGCCCAGCAGGGTGTAGGTGAGCGCCATGCCCTGCACGTAAACCACCGCCAGCGCCAGAATGCGGCCGCTGCTTTGTGGCCGGTCATGGCCGAGAATGATGCCGGAGATCAGCGGGTACATCGGCAGCACGCACGGCGTGAAGGCGATGCCGATGCCGATCAGCAGCGCCCACAGCGGCGAAAACGGCAGGCTGGCCGGTGCGGCGGGCGCTTCAGCCGGTGCAGCGGCCGGGAGCGGGGCGGCAGCGTTTGCGCTGACGGCATCCAGCGGGATCACCCGGGTTTCCGGCGGATAGCAGAAACCGGCCTCGGCGCAGCCCTGATAGGTGACGCTGAGGCTGGCGTTGGCCGCCGCCTGTTGCAGAGGCACCTGCAGATTAAGCTGCTGCTTGAAGATGGCGACTTCGCCGAAGAACTCGTCCTTGTGGCTCAATCCTTCCGGCAGGGTAAAGGCGCCAAGCGTCGCCTGCTGGGGCACCAGTTTGATCTGCTGACGATACAGGTAATAGCCGGGGCGGATCTGCCAGTTCAGCGTTACCTGGTTGCCTTGCTGTTTGAAATCGAAAGCGAAGGCCCGATCGACGGGCACGAACTGGCTGCCGCCCGTCGGTGCGAACAGCGAAGCCTGCGCCGCCTGCGGCAGGAAGAACAGGCTGCACAGCAGCAAAATCAGTTTAATGAAGCGTTGATCCATGACAGGTAGTCTTTATCTCCGGCCATCACCGGCAATACCAGCAGCTCGGGCGTCTGGTAGGGGTGATGTTGTTTCAGGGTGTCGAGCAGGGCCTGCTGACGGCGGCGATCGCTTTTGAACAGCATCTGCACCTCGTATTCCTGTTCCAGTTTCCCTTCCCAGTAATACAGCGAGGTGGCGCCGGGCAGCAGCGTGGCGCAGGCCGCCAGCTTATCGCCCAGGACCCGCGCTGCCAGTTCCTGGGCGCTGGCTTCATCGGGTGCGGTACAGAGTATGACGACAGCTTCGCAATCAGACATCTTCAGCCCTCTCATCGGTTCGAATGGGCACTATACCCTGAAGGCGGATTGGCTAGAAGGCGAGTTTATCGCCAAAAGGAAAACCGGGGCCGCAGCCCCGGTCGAAGCGTTACAGCATGACGCTGCCGAGCAGGAAGCCGAATACCACCGCGAAAATCACGCCCATGGTGCCGGGAATGAAGAACGGATGGTTGAACACGAAGCGGCCGATGCGCGTGGTGCCGGTATCGTCCATCTGCACCGCGGCGACCAGCGTCGGGTAGGTCGGCAGGATGAACAGGCCGGAAACGGCGGCGAAGGAGGCGACGGCGGTCAGCGGCGACACGTTCAGCGCCAGCGCCATCGGCATCAGCGCCTTGGCGGTGGCGGCCTGCGAGTACAGCAGCGCCGAGCAGAAGAAGAAGATCACCGCCAGCAGCCACGGGTGCGCCTGAATGACGCTGCCGGCCGTCTCTTTGATCCAGTCGATGTTGGCCTGCACGAAAGTATCGCCCAGCCAGGCGACGCCGAGGATACAGATACAGGCGCTCATGCCGGCCTTGAAGGTGCTGGAGTTCAGCACCATGTCGGTGTCGACGCGGCACAGCAGGGTGGTCAGCGTGGCGACGCTCAGCATGATGATCAGGATGGCGTTGGTGGTGTTCATCAGCGGCTTGGCCACCAGGCCCAGGCCCGGGCTGTTGATGATGGCGTAGGCGACCACGCACAGCACGCCCAGCAGGAACAGCAGCACCGAGGCTTTGGCGCGCGGTTTGATCGCCAGCGCGTTGTTGCCGCGCAGGGTGATCAGGCCTTCTTCCAGGCGTTTCAGGTAGACCGGATCGTTAGACAGCTTGGAGTCGAACAGCCAGGTCACCAGCAGCGACATCACCAGCACGGCGCAGAAGGTGGACGGGATCACCACCATCAGCAGGTGCAGGTAGCTGACGCCGTGGCCTTCCATCACCGAAGACATGTACACCACCGCGGCGGAAATCGGCGAGGCGGTGATGGCGATCTGGGCGGAGACCACGGCGGTCGACAGCGGCCGGCAAGGCTTGATGCCCTGTTCTTTCGCCACTTCGGCGATCACTGGCAGCGCCGAGAGCGAGATGTTGCCGGTGCCGGCGAAGATGGTCAGGAAGTAGGTGACGATAGGGGCGAGAATGGTGATATGTTTGGGGTTCTTGCGCAGCAGCTTTTCGGTCTGCTGCACCAGGTAGTCCATCCCCCCGGCGACCTGCATCGCGGAGATCGCCGCGATCACCGCCATGATGATGGAAATCACGTCGAAAGGGATGCTGCCCGGCTTGACGCCGATCAGCGCCAGGACCAGAACGCCCAACCCCCCCGCGAACCCGATACCGATACCGCCCAACCTGGCCCCTAAAAAGATGGCCAGCAGAACGATAACCAATTCTACGGCTAGCATAGTGTTTACTCCTTAAAATGAGATTTCCCGTCATCCTTGAAACTGCATCGGTGTTGGCTGCGAGCACTCACCCCAGTCACTTACTAGAGTAAGCTCCTGGGGACTTGCGCTCTTGCCGCCTTGATGCAGTCCCAATGATTTAGGGTGTAAATTGAAAATAAAACGTTAAAATTTTGTGGGCGCCGAAAAGTAAAAAGGCACGCTATCCAGAGGATTTAGCGTGCCTTTCAGGGCTACCGGGTAGGTCTGTTATTGTTCATTTTCATCCGTATAGCGTTTGGCTTTATAGGCCGGGTGCATCAGGTTCTCCACGGAGAAGATGTCATCCAGCTCGGCTTCGGTCAGCAGGCCGCGTTCCAGCACCACTTCGCGCACGCTCTTGCCGGTTTCGGCGCAGATCTTCCCGACGATGTCACCGTTGTGGTGGCCGATGAACGGGTTCAGATAGGTGACGATACCGATCGAGTTGAAGACGTAGTGTTCGCAGACTTCTTTATTCGCGGTGATGCCGTTAATGCATTTTTCCAGCAGGTTGTAGCAGGCGTTGGTCAGGATGTGGATCGACTCGAACATCGCCTGGCCGATCACCGGCTCCATCACGTTCAACTGCAGCTGGCCCGCTTCGGCCGCCATGGTAACGCAAGTGTCGTTGCCAATCACCTTGAAACACACCTGATTGACCACTTCCGGCACCACCGGGTTCACTTTGGCCGGCATGATGGACGATCCCGCCTGCAGCTCCGGCAGGTTGATTTCGTTCAGGCCGGCGCGCGGGCCGGAGGAGAGCAGGCGCAGGTCGTTACAGATTTTGGACAGTTTCACCGCCAGGCGTTTGAGCGCGCTGTGCACCATCACGTAGGCGCCGCAGTCGGAGGTGGCTTCGATCAGGTCTTCCGCTGGCACCACCGGCAGGCCGCTGACTTCCGCCAGTTTTTGCACCGCCAGCGGCTGGTAGCCTTCCGGGGTGTTGAGCGCGGTGCCGATGGCGGTGGCGCCCAGGTTCACTTCCAGCAGCAGCTCCGCGGTGCGGTGCAGGTTGCGGGTCTCTTCGTTCAGCAGCACGCTGAAGGCGTGGAATTCCTGGCCGAGGGTCATCGGCACCGCGTCCTGCAGCTGGGTGCGGCCCATTTTCAGGATGGTTTCGAACTCTTTCGCCTTGCGATCGAAGCCTTCGCGCAGCTGGTTGATGGCGTCGATCAGTTTCTGGTTGGAGGCGTACACCGCGATGCGGAACCCGGTCGGGTAGGCGTCGTTGGTGGACTGGCATTTATTGAGGTGATCGTTCGGATTCAGGTACTGGTATTCGCCTTTTTGGTGGCCCATCAGCTCCAGGCCAATGTTCGCCAGCACTTCGTTGGTGTTCATGTTCAGCGAGGTGCCCGCGCCGCCCTGGAATACGTCCACCGGGAACTGATCCATGCACTTGCCTTTATCCAGCACCTCGTCGCAGGCCTGGATGATCACGTCGGCGATTTTGCGCGGAATGGTTTTGAGTTCTTTGTTGGCCATCGCCGCGGCCTTTTTCACCATCACCATGCCGCGAACGAACTCGGGGACATCGCTGATTTTGCTGTTGCTGATGTAGAAGTTTTCAATCGCACGCAGAGTGTGAACTCCGTAGTAAGCGTCTGCGGGGACTTCACGTGTTCCTAACAGGTCTTCTTCGATACGAATGTTGTTTGACATGAGAACCTTCTCTATGTGTTGCTGCCGAATTAATAATTTGTCAGGTCAAGGCTAAAGGGCACAGCCTAAATTAATATTGCCGAAGGCTTGGGGCGTGAAACGATTAACCAAATCGCCCGTTGCTGCCCAGATCATATGCTGGTTGATAAGAAATGACTGAATCCAGATCACCTTATGGTGTTTAAGGATATGCCCTTTTCCGGTTCTGTGACTTCTTTCACGTTTGTGAACTTTAGCAATAAAAACCGGCTCTCGGTTGAAATGGTGGGGGGATGCCCTCATTGTAATGGTGTCGGCCATTTACGGCCTCTTTTTTCGCGCCGTCGCCCCGTGGCGGCCGCGCTTTACCTACCGATAGGAGAACCAGGTGCGCTGGTTACCGCTACTGCTGATATTTCTGCTGGCTTACATAGAAATATCCATCTTTATCAAAGTCGCCGCCGTGCTCGGCGTGGCTGTCACCCTGTTGCTGGTGGTGTTCAGCTCCTGCGTCGGCATTTCGCTGGTGCGCAATCAGGGCATGAAAACTTTCGTGCAGATGCAGCAAAAACTGGCGGCCGGCGAAAGCCCGGCGGCGGAAATGGTGAAAAGCGTTTCGCTGGTGCTGGCGGGCTTCCTGCTGCTGATTCCGGGCTTCTTCACCGACTTCCTCGGCCTGCTGCTGCTGCTGCCGCCGGTGCAAAAATCGCTGACGCTGAAGCTGATGCCGCATCTGTCGGTGTATCGCCCCGGCGGTTGGACGGGCGGCGACGCCGCCAATGGCAACACCTTTGACGGCGAATTCCAGCGTAAGCACGACGAGCGCCCGGTGCTGGAACACCGCCCGGACGAGGATCGCAAACCTCACGATCGTTAAGCAAACGCGGCCCAGGCCGCGTTTTTCATCTCTGCGGCACTCGCCGAACCAAAAATGCGAAATTTTTTTCGTTAGCCCCCTTGAAGGGGGCTGGAACGCCCCCATCTCAAATGCCACGAGGCCGGTAATAACAACCATCCGGTGTACAACCCTAAATCTGATAGAGACCTTCTTACAGGAGAGCGTTCAATGAGTATTCGTCCATTGCATGACCGCGTTATCGTCAAGCGCAAAGAAGTTGAATCAAAATCTGCTGGCGGCATCGTCCTGACTGGCTCTGCTGCGGGTAAATCCACTCGCGGTGAAGTGGTTGCAGTGGGTAAAGGGCGTGTGCTGGAAAACGGCAACATCCAACCGCTGGATGTGAAAGTTGGCGATATCGTGATTTTCAACGACGGCTACGGCGTGAAAGCAGAGAAGATCGACAATGAAGAAGTGTTGATCATGTCCGAAAGCGACATTCTGGCAATTGTTGAAGCGTAATTGCGCTTTATCTTCTGAACTGAACGAGTTGAAGGGAAATACCAATGGCAGCTAAAGACGTAAAATTCGGCAATGACGCTCGCGTGAAAATGCTCCGCGGCGTGAATGTTCTCGCTGATGCAGTAAAAGTGACCCTGGGCCCGAAAGGCCGCAACGTAGTGCTGGATAAATCTTTCGGCGCACCGACCATCACCAAAGACGGCGTTTCCGTTGCGCGTGAAATCGAGCTGGAAGACAAGTTCGAGAACATGGGCGCACAGATGGTGAAAGAAGTGGCCTCCAAAGCGAACGACGCGGCGGGCGACGGCACCACTACGGCAACCGTACTGGCTCAATCCATCATCACCGAAGGCCTGAAAGCGGTTGCTGCCGGCATGAACCCGATGGATCTGAAGCGCGGCATCGACAAAGCGGTTGTCGCTGCGGTTGAAGAACTGAAAAAACTGTCCGTACCTTGCTCCGATTCCAAAGCTATCGCTCAGGTAGGCACCATCTCCGCCAACTCCGACGAAACCGTGGGTAAACTGATCGCGGAAGCGATGGAGAAAGTGGGCAAAGAAGGCGTTATCACCGTTGAAGAAGGCACCGGCCTGCAAGACGAGCTGGACGTGGTTGAAGGTATGCAGTTCGACCGCGGTTACCTGTCCCCATACTTCATCAACAAGCCGGAAACCGGTTCTGTTGAGCTGGAAAGTCCGTTCATCCTGCTGGCTGACAAGAAGATCTCCAACATCCGCGAAATGCTGCCGGTGCTGGAAGCCGTTGCCAAAGCAGGCAAACCGCTGCTGATCATCGCTGAAGACGTTGAAGGTGAAGCGCTGGCGACCCTGGTGGTCAACACCATGCGCGGCATCGTGAAAGTGGCTGCCGTTAAGGCGCCTGGCTTCGGCGACCGTCGTAAAGCCATGCTGCAGGACATCGCGACCCTGACTGCCGGTACCGTTATCTCTGAAGAGATCGGTCTGGAGCTGGAAAAAGCCACCCTGGAAGACCTGGGTCAGGCGAAACGCGTTGTCATCAACAAAGACACCACCATCATCATCGATGGCGTGGGCGACGAAGCAACCATCCAGGGCCGCGTTGCTCAGATCCGTCAGCAGATCGAAGAAGCGACCTCTGACTACGATCGTGAAAAACTGCAGGAGCGCGTAGCGAAACTGGCCGGCGGCGTTGCCGTTATCAAGGTTGGCGCAGCGACTGAAGTTGAAATGAAAGAGAAGAAAGCCCGCGTTGAAGACGCCCTGCACGCCACCCGCGCTGCAGTGGAAGAAGGCGTGGTTGCCGGCGGCGGCGTCGCGCTGATCCGCGTTGCAGGAAAAATCGCCGCGCTGAAAGGCGACAACGAAGACCAGAACGTGGGTATCAAAGTTGCGCTGCGCGCAATGGAAGCCCCTCTGCGTCAGATCGTGGTTAACGCCGGTGAAGAAGCTTCCGTTATCGCCAACCAGGTGAAAGCGGGCGAAGGCAGCTACGGCTACAACGCTTACTCTGAAGAATACGGCGACATGATCGCGATGGGTATCCTGGATCCAACCAAAGTGACCCGTTCTGCTCTGCAGTACGCGGCTTCCGTGGCTGGCCTGATGATCACCACCGAATGCATGGTCACCGACCTGCCGAAGGCTGACGCACCGGATCTGGGCGCAGCAGGCGGCATGGGTGGCATGGGCGGTATGGGCGGCATGATGTAATCATCCCCCACACGCTTGTGTGCTGAGAACCCCGGTCAAACGACCGGGGTTTTTTTATCTTAAAAATCAATAAAAAGAATGTTTGTTTAGCGCGTTATTAGTTCACTGAATGAATTATTGCATTATTTTGCTTTTGCCCTAAACCGCTGTCGTTTCGTACCGATATAGCCCCTACCGGGCGGGGAATTTTCCCCCGCCGGGGTGACTGTCAACGGAGACGACTTATGCTGAAAAATATGAAAATAGCCACCTGGTTGATGTTGATGCTGTTGCTGCTGGGCTTGATGCCCATGGGAACCGGCGCCATCGCCTTCTATTTCATGCAGCAAAACGGCAACAGCATCGGCAGGATGAGCACTTTCTCCGACGAGGAAGCGGCGCTGAACCGCAGCTGGCGTTCCTTGCTGCAAACGCAGACGCTGATCGACAACCTGGCGTTCGAGCGTATGGCGCAGACCAGCAGAGCCGATATTCAGCAGGGCATTGATGAGGCGCGCGGCGAGCTGCGCGGCGCCGATGTCGCTTTCAATCTGTTCTGGGATACGCCGGGCCTGACGGTATCGCGCCCGGAGCTGGGCGAGGCGATGAAAAAGGTCTACCTGGCGCAGCAGAGAGTGCTGAAGCAAGAGTTGACGCTGCTGGCCGAGACGCCGCAGGCATCGTTGATTGAACGGCTGCACGCCATGGCGGCCGAGAAGCGTCAGGTGCGCCAACGGTTGGACGGCCAGTTTGCCGACTACATGCGGGCCACGGTGGCCGCCCACCGTCTGGCGGTGGAGGAGGCGGAGCAGACTCAGAAAGTGTTCGCCCGCCTGCTGAGCGGCACCCTGGCGGCGATCCTGCTGCTGCTGGTCGCCGTACAGCGTGATTTCCGCCGGCGCCTGATCCTGCCGCTGCGCCAGATTGCCGAACATTTGCAAAAGGTTGGGCGTGGCGATCTGCGCAGCAAGATCGTGGCGCGCAGCAACGATGAGATTGGCATGCTGTTCGCCAGCCTGCAGGCGATGCAGCAGGAGCTGAGCGCCACCGTGCAGCAGGTGCGTGACGGCGTGGAGTCGATCAACCACGGCACGCATGAGATCGCCGTCGGCAACGCCGATCTCTCCAGCCGCACAGAAGAACAGGCCAGCGCGCTGACGGAAACCGCCGCCAGCATGGAACAGATCACCGCTACGGTGCGGCAAAACGCCGATAACGCCAACCAGGCCGCCGGGATGGTCAATCA
This sequence comes from Serratia sp. BNK-23, assembly GCF_047456145.1. Taxonomy (NCBI): domain Bacteria; kingdom Pseudomonadati; phylum Pseudomonadota; class Gammaproteobacteria; order Enterobacterales; family Yersiniaceae; genus Serratia; species Serratia sp. BNK-23. Next base: position 4,606,455 of record NZ_CP179900.1, on the reverse strand, counting down.
GACCGCCGGCATTGCCCGCAACGGCGAAACGCTGATGGCCAGCGCGGTCGACAAGATGCGGGCGATCAACGACAGCGCGCGTCAGGTGGGGGATATTACCAGCGTGATCGACGGCATCGCCTTCCAGACCAACATTCTGGCGCTGAACGCCGCCGTCGAGGCCGCGCGCGCCGGGGAGCAGGGGCGGGGTTTTGCGGTGGTGGCCGGCGAAGTGCGCAATCTGGCGCAGCGCTGCGCGACTTCGGCCAAGGAGATCAGCAGCCTGGTCGACGGCGTCACCTGCGATATCGCCGCCGGCGTGCGGCTGGTGGAGCAGGCGGGTGAGACGATGAATGCCATCGTCGGCTCGGTGAACCAGGTGACGTCGCTAATGGATAACATCTCGTACGCGTCGCAAGAGCAAAGCAAGGGCGTTGAGCAGGTCGGGGTGGCGGTGACCCAGATGGATCAGGTAACCCAGCAGAATGCCGCGCTGGTGGAAGAGGTGGCGACCACCGCCGTCGGCGTGGAGGAGCAGGCGGCCTTGCTGGCGCAGGCGGTGGCGGTATTCCAACTGGCGGGAGAGCCGGAAGCGTCGGCTTCGGCGGCCGGTGCCGGCTGGGTATAATGCCGCCGCTCTGTATTTGATGATATTTTTGCCGCCCGGGGCGATTTAGCTGGTAAACTGGTTAGTCATCAGCTGTCGCTCAAGACGTTGGCCCGCTCGCGCGGCAACGGATGCTTAAGAGATGGCATCGCTTTCTGATATACCCTATGAATTTCAAGTTGTAGCTAGGCGGCCAGCTCGTGAGTCCCCAGGCGCTTACTTGAGTAAGTAACTGGGGTGAGCGAGTGCAGTCAACAACGCTACAGCTTGAAAGGCGACGGGTAGAAGATTTTGCGTAATTCTCAACATCGAATGGGGAACAAGATGCGGATTAAAGCCTTACTGGGTCTTTCGGCAGCGGTGCTGCTGGCGGGTTGCAGCACCACTCATGAACTGACCGCTGCGGGTCAGCAGATCAAGTTCACCGACAGCAAGCCGGCGGCGGAATGCCAGCTGCTGGGGGAAGTGACCGGCACCCAGAGCAACTGGCTGTCCGGCAACGGCGGTGAGGGCAGCTCCATGCGCGGTGCGGCCAACGATCTGCGCAACAAGGCGGCGGCAATGGGCGGCAACGTGATCTACGGCGCCAACAGCCCAAGCCAGAACCTGCTCTCCAGCTTCGCGCCGCTGGACAGCAAAATGGTCGGCCAGGTTTACAAGTGCCCGTAAGGCGCTGAGGCCAAACGCCGCACAGAGATAAAAAAGAGGAATGCCACGGCATTCCTCTTTTCGTTCCATCAGGCCATGTGGCGCGCATCACTCCTGCATCAGGCGCAGGTCGATCGGTGTTTTGCTCGGTTCGCCGCCCACTTCACGCGTCAGGCGCGGCACCAGATAACCGGACACCTTGCTCAGCAGCGCCTGCATGATGACGCGCGCTTCATCGTCGCTGACCATGAAGTGCGCCGCGCCCTGCACCTTGTCCAGCACGTGAATGTAGTAGGGCAGGATGCCGGCGTCGAACAGCGCGTTGCTGAGCGCGGCCAGCGTGTCGGCGTCATCGTTGACGTCGCGCAGCAGCACGCTTTGATTGAGCAGCGTGACGCCGGCGAGGCGCAGCTGAGCCATGGCGCTCTGCAGCTCGCGGTCGATTTCGTTGGCGTGGTTGATATGCGTGACCATCAGCACCTGCAGGCGCGAGGCCGACAGCAGGCGGCACAGCGCCGGCGTAATGCGCGCCGGGATCACCACCGGCAGACGGGTGTGAATGCGCAGGCGTTTCAGGTGCGGGATGGTCTCCAGTTCGCCGACCAGCCACTCCAACTCGCTGTCTTTGGCCATCAGCGGATCGCCGCCGGAAAAAATGATCTCGTCGAGTTCCGGGTGTTGGCGGATATAATCCAGCGCCTGCCGCCAGTTGTTCTTGTTGCCCTGATTATCCTGATAGGGGAAGTGGCGGCGGAAGCAGTAACGGCAGTTGACCGCACAGCCGCCTTTGACCAGCAGCAGCGCGCGATTGCGGTATTTGTGCAGCAGGCCCGGCACCACGCTGCGCTGCTCATCGAGTGGATCGGTGGTGAACCCTGGGGCGTTGATGAACTCCTCTCTGGCGGTCAGCACCTGGCGCAGCAATGGGTCGTTGGCATCGCCGGGGCGCATGCGCGCAGCGAAGGCGCGCGGCACGCGCAGGGCAAACAGCCGGCGGGCATCGCGCCCCTGCGGCAGTTCCGGGTGCGTATTCAGTGACAAAAGCTGCAGTAATTCATCGGGATCGGTAATAACATCGGCGAGTTGATGCAACCAATCTTCTCTATGTGCCGTACTTTGGGTTATAATGTGTGCCATTTTTTTGGCTAAGCTACCAGTTCAAATATTCAGAGGGCCATCATGGCGACTTATTCTAGCAACGATTTCCGTCCGGGTCTTAAAATCATGTTCGAGGGCGAACCTTACGCCGTCGAAGCCAGTGAGTTCGTTAAGCCGGGCAAAGGCCAGGCGTTTGCACGCGTGAAAATGCGCCGTCTGCTGACCGGCACCCGCGTGGAAAAAACCTTCAAGTCTACCGATTCTTGCGAAGGCGCAGACGTGATGGACACCAACATGAACTACCTGTACAGCGACGGTGAGTTCTACCACTTCATGCACCCTGAGTCTTTCGAACAGCATCAGGTTGACGGCAAAACCGTCGGCGACGCGGCCAAATGGCTGCAGGATAACGCAGAGTGCATCATCACCCTGTGGGATGGCCGTCCAATCGCCGTTCAGCCGCCGAACTTCATCGAAGCGGAAATCACCGATACCGATCCTGGCCTGAAAGGCGATACCGCAGGGACTGGCGGCAAGCCGGCGACCCTGAGCACCGGCGCCGTAGTAAAAGTGCCGTTGTTCGTCCAGATCGGCGAAGTGATCAAAGTTGACACTCGCTCTGGCGAATACGTCTCTCGCGTTAAGTAAGTTTCAAAACAGAGGAACCCCCGCGGTTCCTCTGTTTTATCCCATCCTCGTTCGTTGGCAGAAAATCCGCATGTTCAAGAAAACGCTGTTGGCCGTGCTCTCCCTGTTGTTCCTTTTCTCCCTCAGCAGTTGCAATACGTTTCGCGGTTTCGGCGAAGACGTTCAGCATCTCGGCGGCGCCATCTCCCGCACGGCCAGCTGATCCCGCCTTTAACCCGATGTATTTGCGCCACAAAGCCGGTCACGATCCCACACCCTCCGTCAATTTTGACTACGCTTAGAAAGCCGTACTTTTTCATCAACGACAAATAAGGACTTTCTTATGCTGAAGAAAAGTATTATCGCGATCTTCTCTTTGATGATTTTGAGCTCGCTGACCGCCTGCAATACCACCCGCGGTGTGGGTGAAGACATTCAGGCCGGCGGCAAGGCTATTCAGCGCAGCGCGGAATAATCCGCATTCCACCCGGCGGCGTTCCGGCTGCGGAGAGCCGCCACATTTCTATCCCTTGCCTGAGCGTTAACGCTGCTGCTATCCTGCCGCAGTGCGGGTGAGGTTACCCGTCATGCATCACCTCGCTGAACGGGACGGCCCGTTTACGCGTCATTTTATCGGGGACGACCCCAGTGGTAGGGAGGCCGTCTCATGGCCTGGATTATTCTGCTTATCGCCGGTTTGCTCGAAGTGGTTTGGGCTATCGGTCTGAAATACACCCACGGTTTTACCCGGCTGACGCCGAGCATTATCACCATCGCCGCGATGGTGGTCAGCATGTTGCTGTTGGCCAACGCCATGAAAACGCTGCCCGCCGGCACCGCCTACGCGGTGTGGACCGGCATCGGCGCGGTGGGCGCGGCCATCATGGGCATGGTGCTGTTGGGGGAATCGACCAATATCGCGCGCATCATCAGCCTGTGCCTGATCGTGGTCGGCATACTCGGGCTGAAGTTCAGCAGTCACTGACCGGCGGACTGCTGCACCCAGATCAGCTTGTCGGTGGCGAAACCGTAGCCTTTGGCTGTCTGCAATAAGCGGTCGCGCACGGCGGCGTCAAGCGTCGGCGTGCGCGACAGGATCCACAGATAGTCGCGGTTCGGGCCGCAAACCAGCGCGTAGCGATACGCCGGATCCAGGGCAATCACGTTGTAGCCGCCGTAGAAGGGGCCGAAGAACGATACTTTCAGCGCCGCGATCTGCGGTGAACCGATAAAGTAGGCTTTGCCTTCGCTTTCTTGCCATTGCTGTTTCTGCGGATTGAAGCCGCGATTGATGACTTTCAGTCCGCCGTCGGCACGCGGGCTGTAGTGGGCGGTCACCTGCTGTAAACCGCGTTCGAAGCGATGATCCAGACGTGCAATCTCATACCAGGTGCCGAGATAGCGCTGGCTGTCGAAAGGGGTCACGACCTTGATGTCTTTAGGCGGGGAGACGCTGCAGGCGACGGAGAGCAGGGCGGAAAGCATGACGCTAAGCTTTGACCATAAACGCATCGGTGACTCCTGTTTACCGGGGGCGAGTAGACAGTGTAGCCGATGAGAAAAGGGCGGCCAACGGGCGTTGGCCGCCTGAGCGGTTTACAGCGTGACGACGCCGATGACGGTGACGACGCTGAGGATCGCCGCCAGACCGTAGAACACCCACTTGCCGGCCGGCACGTGGATCTTCAGATCGTGCATCGCATGGTGGATGCGGTGCAGGCCGCACCACAGCGGCAGAATGATCATCAGCAGCAGGAATAGGCGGCCGATCAGGCTCTGGCAGAACGCCAGCACGCGCTCGTAACCCAGCGCCTCACCGGGGAACAGCCCCAGCGGCAGCAGAATGCCGACCAGCAGTACGATGGCCGGTGCGACGATCGCCCCCCACATACCGCCGGCGCCGAACAATCCCCAGAAAACCGGCTCGTCGGAACGTTTAGGTGCTTGATTTATCATGTTTCCTCCGGATTAGATCAGGGCCACGGCCAGGATGACCACGCTGACGACGATGGTGACGGCCCACAGCCCTTTCACGATGGGGCCCGGCCCCATTTTCTCGCTGTTGACCACGATATTGGCGGCCTTCGGCGCCAGATCGAACCAAGTTTTGGTGTGCAGCGCCGCCGCCAGCAGGGCGACGACGTTGATCAACAGCACCAGCGGATTCTGCAAGAAACCGACGAAGCCGGCCCAGCTCTCGGCGCCGCCCTTCAGCGCAAACACGCCGTAGAGCAGCACGATGCTGAACCACACCGCCAGCACCGAGGTGCCTTCGCGCAGCATGTAGAAACGGTAGAAGCCGAGCTTTTGCCACCAGGTGGGCGTCATGGTGCGCACATAGGGCTTACGTTGAGTTGTCATGGCAATTTTTCTCCCTTATTGCGGCTTCAGCATGGCGATCATGAAGTCTTTGGCGCTCTCCACCTTGCCCTGCTGGATGGCGGCGGCGGGATCGACGTGTTTCGGGCAGACTTCAGAGCAATAGCCGACGAAGGTGCAGCTCCAGACGCCGTTTTGGCCGTTGAGCTGCGGCATGCGCTGTTTCTTGCCGTGGTCGCGGTTGTCCAGGTTATAGCGGTGCGCCAGCGTGATCGCCGCCGGGCCGATAAACTCGGGGTTGAGGCCGAACTGCGGGCACGCGGCGTAGCACAGGCCGCAGTTGATGCAGCCGGAGAACTGGTGGTACTTGGCCATCTGCGCCGGGGTCTGCACGTTCGGGCCATCCTCCGGTTTGCGATCGTTGCCGATGATGTACGGTTTGATCGCCTCCAGGCTTTCGATGAAGTGGGTCATGTCCACCACCAGATCGCGCTCGATCGGGAAGTTGCCCAGCGCTTCGACCTTCATGCCGCCGACGTAGTCGCGCAGGAAGGTTTTGCACGCCAGCTTCGGCACGCGGTTGACCATCATGCCGCAGGAGCCGCAGATCGCCATGCGGCACGACCAGCGGTAGGAGAGATCCGGCGCCAGGTTATCCTTGATGTAGCCCAGCGCATCGAGCAGCGAGGTCTGTTCATCATAAGGCACGGCGTAAGTGACGAAATGCGGCTCGGCGTCACTTTCCGGGTTATAGCGCATGACGTCGATCTTCAGGGTTTGCATCTCAGCCATTTGCCTGCTCCTTATTCTTTTTCTCCTGCGCTTCGGCTTCTGCGCCGTAGACGCGTTTGGCCGGCGGCAGCTTGGTGATTTTCACGTCGCTGTATTCGAGACGCGGTGCGCCCTGCGGGTTGTGGAACGCCAGCGTATGCTTGAGGAAGTTGACGTCGTCACGCTCGGTGCAGCCTTCGTCCAGGCGCTGGTGGGCGCCGCGCGACTCTTTGCGGTTAAATGCGGAGTGCGCCATGCATTCGGCGACGTCCAGGCCGTAGCCCAGCTCGATGGTGTACAGCAGATCGGTATTGAACACGCTGGTGTTGTCGGTGATTTTGACGCGCTTGAAGCGCTCTTTCAGCTCGGCCAGCTTATCGATGGTTTTTTGCATCAGCTCCGGCGTGCGGTAGATGCCGCAGCCTTCTTCCATCGACAGCCCCATTTCGTCGCGGATCTTCGCCCAGTTTTCGTTGCCTTCCTGCTTCATCAGGTTGCCCAGGCGGGTTTCGACGTCGCGGGTTTGCGCATCCAGCGCGGCGCCGTTGGCCGGCGCGGTTTCCAGCGCGCGGCGCGCCGCGTGCTCACCGGCGACGCGGCCGAATACCACCAGTTCCGCCAGCGAGTTGGAGCCGAGACGGTTGGCGCCGTGCAGGCCGACGGAGGAACATTCGCCGACCGCGAACAGCCCCTTGATGCGAGTTTCGCAGTTCTGGTCGGTTTCAATGCCGCCCATGGTGTAGTGCGCGGTAGGGCGCACCGGGATCGGATCCTTCACCGGATCGACGCCGACGTAGGCTTTGGCCAGTTCACAGATGAACGGCAGCCGCTCCAGCAGCTTTTTCTCGCCCAGGTGGCGCAGATCGAGGTAGACCACGTCGCCGCGTGGGGTGGCGATGGTGCGGCCGGCGCGCCATTCGTGCCAGAAGGCCTGGGACACTTTATCGCGCGGGCCCAGCTCCATGTATTTGTTCTTCGGCTCGCCCAGCGGGGTTTCCGGGCCCATGCCGTAGTCTTGCAGGTAGCGGTAGCCATCCTTGTTCACCAGGATGCCGCCTTCGCCGCGGCAGCCCTCGGTCATCAGGATGCCGGAACCGGGCAGGCCGGTCGGGTGATACTGCACGAACTCCATGTCGCGCAGCGGTACGCCGTGGTGGAACGCCATGCCCATGCCGTCGCCGGTGACGATGCCGCCGTTGGTGTTGTAGCGGTAAACGCGCCCGGCGCCGCCGGTGGCCATCACCACCGCGTTGGCGCGGATCTGCACGCGGGTACCTTCCATCATGTTGAGCGCCACCAGGCCGCGCGCCTGGCCGTCATCCACCAGGATATCCAGTACGAAGTGCTCGTCGAAGCGTTGAATTTGCGGGTATTTCAGCGAGGTCTGGAACAGGGTGTGCAGCATGTGGAAGCCGGTCTTGTCGGCGGCGAACCAGGTGCGTTCGATCTTCATGCCGCCGAAACGCCGCACGTTGACCGAACCGTCCGGTTTGCGGCTCCACGGGCAGCCCCATTGTTCGAGCTGGGTCATCTCGCGCGGACACTGATGCACGAAGTGATCGACCACGTCCTGCTCGCACAGCCAGTCGCCGCCGGCGACGGTGTCGTGGAAGTGGTAGTCAAAGGTATCGTGATCCTGAGTGACGGCGGCGGAGCCCCCCTCGGCGGCGACCGTGTGGCTGCGCATCGGGTAGACCTTAGAGATCAGCGCGATTTTCAGTTGGGGATTGGCTTCCGCTGCGGCTATTGCTGCACGTAAACCAGCGCCCCCGGCCCCAATAATGGCAAGATCGGCGTTAAAGGTTTGCACTGCATTCCTCCAATGTTCTTATCAAGAACGGCAAGTTAAATATCTATGCTTAAAATTTAGCGAACTCTTCGGGTGCTAACTAATTGAACCGATTAATGTTGCTTAAAGGTTAAGGATAGATATCTCCCACCAATAATGGGGAATTAACTATACCTAAAGTTAAGTAGTCGAAATTTGATGTGATCGATTGTTTTGTCGATTAACGCTTGCCCAACAGGCTTGCCTGCCTTTTCGCGCGTTCGGCGTGCTTTACCCTTTTTAACGCGCTTTTGCCGCCTATTTATCGGAAATTGGCGTTATGGCCGGTTGCGCATCGTGAAGAATTTGTTTGGCTGCAAGGATGCGAGTAGACTGCATCCCCTGTTTGATTTCGGAGTTAATTACCATGAGCGAAACGGCAAGCTGGCAGCCTAGTGCACCCATCGCCAATTTGTTGAAACGCGCAGCGATTCTGGCTGAGATCCGGCGTTTCTTCGCCGATCGTGGCGTGCTGGAAGTTGAGACGCCCACCATGAGCCAGGCGACGGTCACCGACGTTCACCTGTTCCCGTTCGAGACGCGTTTCGTCGGGCCGGGGGCGGCAGAGGGCCTGACGCTATACATGATGACCAGCCCGGAATATCACATGAAGCGCCTGCTGGCGGCGGGCAGCGGCCCGATCTACCAAATGGGGCGCAGCTTCCGCAATGAAGAAGCCGGGCGGCATCACAACCCGGAATTCACCATGCTGGAGTGGTACCGTCCGCACTACGACATGTACCGCCTGATGAATGAGGTGGACGATCTGCTGCAACAGGTGCTGGACTGCGAGAGCGCGGAGACCCTGTCTTATCAGCAGGCGTTCCTGCGCCATCTGGACATCGATCCGCTGTCGGCGGAGAAGACGCAGCTGCGCGAAGCGGCGGCCAAACTCGATCTGAGCAACATCGCCGATACCGAAGAAGATCGCGATACGCTGCTGCAGCTGCTGTTCACCGTGGGCGTGGAACCGCATATCGGCCGTGAAAAGCCGGCGTTCGTTTACCACTTCCCGGCCAGCCAGGCGGCGTTGGCGGAGATCAGCACCGAAGACCACCGCGTGGCGGAGCGTTTCGAGGTGTACTTCAAGGGCATCGAACTGGCGAACGGTTTCCGCGAGCTGACCGACGGCCGTGAACAACAGCAGCGCTTCGAGCAGGACAACCGCAAACGCGCGGAGCGCGGTCTGCCGCAGCAGCCGATCGACTATCACCTGTTGGCGGCGTTGCAGCACGGCATGCCGGAATGTTCCGGCGTGGCGCTGGGCGTGGATCGTCTGGTGATGCTGGCGCTGGGCGCCGAGAGCCTAAGCGACGTGTTGGCCTTCCCGGTCGGGATCGCCTGACGTTTCAGGCGGTAAGAAAAGCAAAAAGGGTCGGCATTTGCCGGCCCTTTTTTTATCGCGAGAATCCCTTACAGCCCTCCGGCGTCGCGCTTGGTATTCGGCGCCGGCGTAGACGGCGGCGTACGGCCGTTGTTGGTCAGCCGCGACAGCGTCTCGGTGCGCACCTGGAACGGCGGGTACGGCAGCGTGATGCCGTGCTCGCGATAGCCCGCCAGGATCAGCTGGTGGATCTCGTGGCGCAGCGGCATGCGGTGGCCCATCTCGGCGGCGTAAATACGCATCTCGAAGATCTGGATGCCCTGTTGCAGATCGACCAGGTAAACCTCCGGCGCCGGATTATCCAGCACCAGCGAGCAGCGTTCGGCGGCGTTCATCAGGATTTTGGTCACCTCCTCGCTGTTGGCTTCGCCCGGCGCCGGTACGGTCAGCACCACACGGGTCAGGGTGTCCGACAGCGACCAGTTGACGAACTGTTCGGTGATGAACGCTTTGTTCGGCACGATGATCTCTTTGCGATCCCAGTCCGAAATGGTGGTGGCGCGGGTATTGATCTTGGTGACGGTGCCGGTCAGGTTGCGGATCGTCACGGTGTCGCCGATGCGGATCGGTTTCTCGAACAGGATGATCAGGCCGGAGATGAAGTTGGAGAAGATCTCCTGCATGCCGAAGCCCAACCCCAGACTGAGCGCGGTAACCACCCACTGCAGTTTTGACCATTCGATGCCGATCCAGGCGAAGCTGAGCACCGCGCCGAACAGCAGCAGCAAGTACTTGGTGATGGTGGTGATGGCGTAGCCGGTGCCCGGCGACAGATCCAGGTGCTGCAGCACCGCCAGCTCCAGCAGCGCCGGCAGGTTGCGCACCAGCTGCATGGTGATGATCAGCACCAGAATGGCGATCAGCACCGCGCCGAGGGTGATCGGATGGGCGGTTTCCACGCCGTTGACCGTCGAAGTCACGTCCCACAGCGAGATGTTTTCCAGGAAGGCGAACGCGGAGTGGATCTCCGACCACAGCACGATCACCGACACCAGCGCGATCAGCGTCAGGATCGACCGCACCAGCCGCAGCGACTGGGCGCTGATGGTGTCCAGATCGAAGTCCGAATCGTCCGGATCGATGGCGCCTTCGGTGCTGTTCGGGGTGTGCGAGGTTTCGTCTTCGCCGCGGGCGCGCTGGGCCAGGATGTCGGCGCGGCGCTGTTTGGCGCGATCGAAGGCGATGCGCCGCCGTTGGATCAGCATCCAGCGGCGGATGATGTGGTAGATGACCAGCAACAGGAACCAGATCGCCACCGAGGTCTCCAGGCGCGCCAACAGCGCCTGCGCGGTGGTGAGGTAACCGACGGTCGAGGCCAGCGCCGCCAGCAGCGGCGCCGACAGCAGCAGCCCCCAGAAGGCGCTGTTGAGCATGTTGTCGCCGGAGCCGTTTTTATCCAGATACAGCGGAATGCCGGCGCGTTTCAGGCTGTGGGTGACCAGCGCCAGCGCCAGACACAGCAGGATAAAGCACAGCCGTCCCAGGGTGTTGGCGAACTCGCGTTCTTTCAGGCTATCGAAGGTGATCAGCGCCATGATCAGCGGCACGATCAGCCAGATCGACATCTTGTAGTAGCGCATGGCGCGCGAAACCTGCTTCGCCGGCCAGCGGAAGTGCACGATGAACAGCCCCTGCGGGTGGGCGAAGGCGGCGCAGATCATGCAGATCCACAGGATCGGCAGCGTGGCGGTCACCCCTTTGCCGATCGCTTCTGCCACCGGGTAGTTCCAGGCGCTCTGCAGGCCGTAACCGAGCGCGGCCCACAGCACCGGCAGCGGCATCGCCACCAGAATCGACCAGAACACGGTGCGCACCGTGAGGAAGAATTCGTCCTGCGTCACCTTGCCGACGCGGCTGCTGGCGCGCTCGAGGAAGGCGTGATAGTGCTTGCGTGAACTGATGCTGAAAATCACCAGCAGCAGGGCGCCGAAGATCGGGATCAGCGTTTCGCGGCTGGTCACCATCATCATGAAGGCGCCGCCGAGCTGCGACAACGTGTCCAACGACAGGACGCGCGTCAGATCGTGTGCCACGTTGAGCGGATAAGAGAAGTTGATCGGATTGACGTCCGGCACCCAGAACAGATAGCGGTGGGTGGCGTCGCGAATTTCGTTCAACGCTTCGATCAGTTGGGTGTTGGCCACCTTCAGCTTGGTCAGCTCGAGGATTTGGGTGTCGCAACCGGACAGCAGCGAGTTCAGCAGCTCGCGCTGGGTGCGCAGCTGGGCATCGACGATGCGCTGCTCCTGGCTGGTCAGCGCGCTGCCGTCGTCGCGCTTGAATTCGCGCTGCGACAGCTTTTCCAGCTGATTTTCAAACTGCAGGCGCTGCACGCGCAGCTGGGCCATGTCGCCGTCCAGCTGTTGCGGCTTGGGCATTTCCGGCAGCGTCGCCACCTGGGCGCGCAGGGTTTCCCCCAGCGCCGACGACGAGCCGAGCCACTGGGCCTGTTCGATGATGGTGCTCAGCGCCTGGCGCACCTGCAGCGTCTGCGCCGCCGCCTGCCGCTGCTGCGACGAAATCAGATCCATGCGCTGCGCCTGGCTGTTCAGCGCGGCGGACAGTTCGCGGTTGATCTGCAACTGTTGGCTGATGCTTCTTGGCAAGTCGCCGTTCTGCTCGGCCAACTGCTCGGTTCTTTCCAGCGCCAGTTCCGCTTCGCGTTGGCGCTGGGCATTGAGGTTGTTGCGCAGCGCCTGCAGCTGCACGTCTATTTTCTCGTGGCGCTTTTTATAGACCTCGGCGCGCATGCGCGCCAGCTCCTGCCGGTTGTTGGCCGACAGTTGTGCCAGCTCCAGCTCGTCCACTTTGGCTTTGCGCGCCGCCGCTTCGGTCTGCAGCAGGGCCAGGGCGGCCTGCGCGTACGGCGTGGTCGGGTTGGCAGGCTGCGCCTGAAGGCGGCGCTGCACTTCCGTCAGCGCACGGCGAGCGTCGGTCTGCTGCTGCGGCAACTGGCCGAGCGAATCGCTGATTTCCCGCGTGCGATCCTGCTCTTGCTGCAGCAGGCGCGCCTGTTCCAGCAGCAGGCTGCTGGTTTGCAGGATCTGCTGTTCCAGCTCGGCGGCCGGCAGATCGTCGCCGTTCGGCAGGATCTTGTTGCTTTCCAGCACCAGCTGACGGCGCAGCTCCTGCGTCATCTTCGGGAAATCGTCTATCACTCTCTGATACTGCTCGGAGCGAGTCTGCGACTCTTTGCGCTCCGTCAGCCAGTTGAGGGCGCTTTGCAGCGCCTCGGTGGTCTCCGCCTGATTCGGCGCGTTTTTGCTGCTTTCCGCCTGCTTCAGCTCCTGTTTGAGCTGGCTCTCGGTCGGCACGGGGGCGGCCAGCGCCGGTTGCCACAACAGGCAACCGAGCAAAAGCGTGATGAAAAGGCGCACGGCGTCGATTCCTTTAGATCGGGGTCTGTGGTGTTTCAGCGGCGGCCGGGATTTCGGCGAAGGCTTCACCCATGCGGGTGACGGTGCCGTTATGCAGCTGCGGCGCAAACTGCACGCTGCCTGCGGTAAACAGGTTGATCACCGTGGAGCCGAGCTTGAAACGGCCCATCTCGGCGCCTTTTTCCAATGTGATGGCGCCTTCTTCACCAGCGGCCGGGTAGGTCCAGCGCTTGATAATGCCTTCGCGCGGCGGCGTGACGGTGCCGGCCCAGACGGTTTCAATGCTGCCGACGATGGTGGCGCCGACCAGGATTTGCACCATCGGCCCGATGTCGGTGTCGAAGACGCAGATCACGCGCTCGTTGCGTGCGAACAGGTTAGGCACGTTGGCGGCGGTGAGCGGGTTGACCGAGAACAGATCGCCCGGCACATAGATCATTTCGCGCAGCACGCCGGCGCACGGCATGTGGACGCGGTGATAGTCGCGCGGCGCCAGGTAGGTGGTGGCGAACAGGCCGTTGCGGAACGGCTCGGCCAACAGATAGTTGCCGGCCAGCAGCGCTTCCAGGCTGTAGTGGTGGCCTTTGGCCTGGAAGATTTGATCCTCGCGGATCGGGCCGAGCTGGCTGATGGCGCCATCGGCGGGCAGCGCCAGCCAGTTGGCGTCGGCGATGATCGGGCGCGCGCCATCGCGCAGCGGGCGCACGAAGAAGTCGTTGAAGGTGGCGTAAGACGCCAGGTCCGGGTTTTGCGCTTCCTGCATGTCCACGCGGTAGTAGCGGGCGAAGGTTTTGACCACCAGTTGGGTCAGCCAGCCGGCACGTTTGTCGGCGCCCCAGCCCGCCAGGCGGGTCAGCGCCAGCTTCGGCAGCCAATATTGCAGTTTAATCTTGATGCTATCCAGCACGTTAACCTCGTGAATCAGGGTAAAGGGCGCGCATTGTAACGAGGGCTCCGCCGTCGTCAATGCCCGCCCGTCAGTGTCAGTCTGCGGCGTCCGTGAAGTTCTTGCGAACCTTCACCTGCGCCATGCTTTCCAGAATGCGGTGGTAGTTGTCGAAACGCTCTTGCGCGATATCGCCTTTCTCCATCGCCGCGCGGATAGCGCAGCCGGGATCGGTATCGTGGCGGCAGTCGCGGAATTTGCAACCGCCTAAATAATCACGGAATTCGACAAAGCCGCGGGTAATTTGTTCCGGCTCTAGGTGCCACAGGCCAAACTCGCGCACTCCGGGGGAGTCGATCACGTCGCCGCCGTGCTGGAAATGGTACAGCCGCGCGGCGGTGGTGGTATGTTGCCCGAGGCCCGATACGTCGGAAACCTGATTTACCAGAATTTGCTCTTCAGACGGCGGCAGCAGCGCGTTCAGCAGGCTGGATTTGCCGACCCCCGACTGGCCGGCGAAGATGCTGATGCGCCCGGCCAGCGCCTGTTCGAACTCCGCCATGCCTTCCCGTGTTTGGCTGGAGACTTCCAGCACCCGGTAGCCAATCTTGCGATAGATATCCATCATGCCGTCGACCAGCTTGCGCGCTTCGGCGTCCAGCAGGTCAATTTTGTTGAGCACGATCAGCGGCTCGACTTCGAGCGTTTCGCAGGCCACCAGATAGCGGTCGATGATGTTCAGCGACAGCTCGGGCAGGATCGCCGACACAATGACGATCTGATTGATATTGGCGGCGATCGGCTTCACGCCGTCATAGAAGTCCGGGCGCGTCAGCACCGAGGTGCGCTCGTGCACCGCTTCCACGATGCCCTTCACCCCTTCATGGGTGCCCAGGCCGGGGCGCCACACCACGCGATCGCCGGTGACCAGCGAACGCAGCGTGCGGCGGATGTTGCAGCGGTGCTGAGTGCCATCCGGCGCTTCAACGTCGGCGTGCATGCCGAAACGGCTGATGACGACGCCTTCCTGCGGCTCGCCCAGCTGGGAATCATCCGGTTCCGGTTTGTTATCGGCGCGCTTCAAACGGCGCTGATGGTTCGCCTGCACGCGGCGTTGCTGACCTTTGGACAGTTTGTTCTTACTCACTGCGCCTCACTTGAATCGGTTTTATACCTTTACGTATATGCACAGCCGCGGCGGGGAGTTGCCCCCGGCGCAGCCTTGAACCCGTCAGGGTATATGTCGCCCAAGGCGACCAAAAAGACTATGATACACGCTATTTTATATTAAATAACCGTTGTTAGCCGCCGGCTGCGGCGCGTCGCCACCGGCGGCGCCCGTCGTCTCGTCCGCACAGCGTTTTTCTCTCGGCTTTTAGGCAGGAAACATCATGACAGGAAACGAAAATAACCTGATTTGGATCGATTTGGAGATGACCGGGCTGGATCCCGAGCGTGACCGCATTATCGAGATCGCCACGCTGGTCACCGACGCCAACCTGAACATCCTGGCCGAAGGGCCGGTGATCGCCGTGCACCAATCCGACGAGCAGCTGGCCTTGATGGACGAGTGGAACGTGCGCACCCATACCGGCAGCGGGCTGGTGGAGCGGGTGAAAGCCAGCCGCCAGGACGATCGCGCCGCCGAGCTGGAAACCATCGCCTTCCTGCAGCAATGGGTGCCGGCCGGCAAATCGCCGATCTGCGGCAACAGCGTGGGCCAGGATCGCCGTTTCCTGTTCCGCTACATGCCGGAGCTGGAAGCCTACTTCCATTACCGCTACCTGGACGTCAGCACGCTGAAGGAACTGGCACGCCGTTGGAAGCCGGAAATTCTTGGCGGCTTTAAGAAGCAGGGCACCCATCAGGCGCTGGATGACATCCGCGAATCGGTGGCCGAACTGGCTTATTACCGCGAACATTTCATTCAGCTTTAAGGCGATGGCGGCCCCTGCGGGGAAAATACGCCGTTTTTAGCCGCTTAATTCGCCAATCTGGCGCTTTAATCGGCAATCAAACAAAAATCGCGTTTTTTTGCTTTCAGGGGCTTGCGGCAAAAAGGATTTCTCGTATAATGCGCACCCCGTACCGATGAAGAATTTCGTAACGTTCCACCATCGATACGCCGGGCGGGAATAGCTCAGTTGGTAGAGCACGACCTTGCCAAGGTCGGGGTCGCGAGTTCGAGTCTCGTTTCCCGCTCCAAATTCAACAATGTCGCGATGCGGCATGATGAATAAATAAAGCAGTATCAAGCAGTACCTATGCGACGCGGGAATAGCTCAGTTGGTAGAGCGCAACCTTGCCAAGGTTGAGGTCGCGAGTTCGAGCCTCGTTTCCCGCTCCAAAAATTCAAAGGTCACGCCAGTGTTTGGTGACCGGATGCCGAAAGCATCTCTATGCGGGAATAGCTCAGTTGGTAGAGCACGACCTTGCCAAGGTCGGGGTCGCGAGTTCGAGTCTCGTTTCCCGCTCCAATTTTCTCTTCGTTTCAAACTCAAGTCCAACGCCTTATCCGGCGCGGATTTTTGTCCCGTTTTACACGCCCGGTAAAAATGTTGTGAACAGAGTTATCCACAGCCTCTGCACATAAACTCGCCTGCCTGAAAAATCAACGTCATACAAATTAAATATTTATCTATTTGATTTATATACTTATTTATTTATCCCAAAACGTTATGCCGATCACTTGCTCTTTTTGTTGCAGTTGAAAGACAACGTGTTTTTATTTTTATGCACAAATCCACAGAGTAAGGATGCCGGTGATGCGGCCGCGCGGCGCACGCCGTCAGGCGTCCCTCGGCAAACCTTTTTCCACAGCCCGTATCAGCCGTTTTTTCTGTGCCGTCTGCACCTCGATGCCCTGCGCTTCACGGCGAGCAAGCTGTTGCGCCAGCGCCCAGTGGATATGCTCGTCCAGCATGCTGTCCTGGCCCAAACGCGTGCGCAGCGCGAGCACGACGCCGTCCTCATAAGGCGCATTGCCCAGCGCCACGGCGATATTGCGCAACCAGCGCAGGTGGCCGATGCGGCGTATCGCCGAGCCTTCGGTGATGCGCAGGAATTTTTCTTCTGTCCAGTTGAACAGATCGATCAGCTGCGGCGCATGCAGTGCGGCGCGCGGGCTGAAATCGTCTTCGTCAGTGAGCTGCGAAAAGCGATTCCACGGGCAGATCAGCTGGCAGTCGTCGCAGCCGTAGATGCGGTTGCCGAGCAGCGGGCGGAATTCTTCCGGGATCGCGCCTTCCAGCTCGATGGTGAGGTAGGAGATGCAGCGCCGGGCGTCGACAGTATAGGGGGCGACGATGGCGCCGGTCGGGCAAGTGGTGATGCAGGCGACGCAGCGGCCGCACTGCTCTTCCTGCGGCCGATCCACCGGCAGCGGCAGATCGATCAGCAACTCGCCGAGGAAAAACCACGACCCGGCTTCACGGTTGAGAATTAGTGAGTGTTTACCAACCCAGCCGATGCCCGCCTTGGCGGCCAGCGCGCGCTCCATCACCGGCGCAGAATCGACAAAGGGGCGGAAATTCAACTCGCCGCAGTATTCCTGGATCTGATCGCCCAGTTTTTTCAGGCGCTGGCGCAACAGCTTGTGATAGTCACGCCCCAGCGCGTAGCGGCTGACGTAGCCCAGTTGCGGATTCTGCAAGGTGCTGGCGAACGCCGCCTTGGCCGGCAGGTAGTTCATGCGTACGCTGATCACTCGCAGCGTGCCCGGCAACAGTTCGTGAGGGCGTGCGCGCAACATGCCGTGGCGCGCCATCCATTCCATCTCGCCGTGGTACTGCTTGTCGAGCCAGGCCTGCAGCTTCGGCTCTTCAAGGCTCAGATCGGTATCGCAGATGCCAACCTGCTGGAATCCTAGCGATTGCCCCCATTGCTTGATATGTTGGGCGAGTTGATGAAGATCGAGGGGGTGCGTCATGACGGGCCACAGTGAAAAAGCATACGCTGACAGTTTACCACACTCTGTCTGGCCTGCGGATTGGATCCGTCGCTCGGAACCCGCGGCGGCGGCCTCGCTCGGTATTTCTCTTTACGATTTGATGCAGCGCGCCGGTCAGGCGGCCTACGCGCTGGCTCGCAACGCGTACCCCTCCCGTGACCACTGGCTGGTGCTGTGTGGCCACGGCAACAACGGCGGCGACGGCTATGTGGTGGCGCGCCTGGCGAAGGCGGCGGGCGTGCAGGTGACGCTGATCGCCTGCGAAGGCGCACGCCCTTTGCCACCGGAAGCCGCAGCGGCTCGCGAGGCCTGGCAAGCTGCAGGCGGCGACATTCTGCCGGCGAACAGCCGCTGGCCGGCGTCTGTTTCGCTCATTATCGACGGCTTGCTGGGCACTGGCCTTGGCAGCGCGCCGCGCGCGCCTTTTGATGCGCTGATTGAGGCCGCCAACCGCCATTCGGCGCCGGTGGTGGCGCTCGATATCCCGTCCGGCCTGCTGGCGGAAAGCGGCGCGGCGCCGGGCGCGGTGGTGCGTGCCGCGCATACCGTCACGTTCATCGGCCTCAAGCCGGGTTTGCTGACCGGGCAGGCGCGCGACTGGGTCGGGCAACTTCATCAGAATGCGCTAGGCTTATCGGATTGGTTGGCGAAGCAACCGGAGCAGATTCAGCGGCTTACCGCCGAGGCGTTGCCGCGCTGGCTGCATCCGCGGCGCCCCTGCGCCCATAAGGGCGAACATGGTCGTCTGCTGCTGGTGGGCGGCGACCGCGGATTCGGCGGCGCCATTCGCATGGCGGCGGAAGCGGCGCTGCGCAGCGGGGCTGGATTGGTGCGAGTGCTTACTCACACTGATCATGTTGCGCCGCTGCTGGCGGCCAGGCCGGAGCTGATGGCGCAGGCGCTCGACGAGGCGACGCTGCGGCAGGCGATGCAATGGGCGGATGTGCTGGTGATTGGCCCGGGGCTGGGCCAGGCTGAGTGGGGCAAAAACGCCTTGAGCGTGCTGCAAACCAGCGATAAACCAGCCTTGTGGGACGCCGATGCGCTGAACTTGCTGGCATTAAATCCCGAGAAACGGCAGAATCGCGTGATGACTCCGCATCCTGGAGAGGCGGCGCGGCTGTTGAGCTGCAGCACTGCCGACATCGAGAGTGATCGCTTACTTGCCGTGCGCAAGCTGACGGCGCGCTACGGCGGCGTGGCGGTGCTGAAAGGCGCCGGTACGCTGATCGCCGATGAGCAGGGGCAGATGGCGATCGCCGACGTCGGCAACGCCGGCATGGCCTCCGGCGGCATGGGCGATGTGCTGTCGGGCATCATCGGCGGTTTGCTGGCGCAAAAGCTCCCGCTGTATGATGCCGCCTGTGCGGGCTGCGTCGTGCATGGCGCGGCCGGCGATCGCGTAGCGGAAAGACAAGGAACAAGAGGCATGTTGGCGACCGATTTACTGCCGGACATCCTTCATTTCGTTAACCCTGAGTGGGCAAAATAGACTTTATCGAATGAAAGAACTCGTTTTACCTCTGCCGGACGAGGCAGCGACTGTCGCTTTGGGCACCACTTTGGCCAAGGCCTGCGATCGCGCCAGCGTCATCTATCTCTACGGCGACCTGGGCGCCGGTAAAACCACCTTCAGCCGTGGCTTCCTGCAGGCGTTGGGGCATCAGGGCAACGTCAAAAGCCCGACCTACACGCTGGTGGAACCCTATGCCTTGCAGCCGCTGGCGGTGTATCACTTCGATCTGTATCGCCTGGCCGATCCGGAAGAGCTTGAATTCATGGGCATTCGCGATTACTTCGCGCAAGACGCCATCTGCCTGGTCGAATGGCCGCAGCAGGGCACCGGCGTGCTGCCGGAGCCGGACCTGGCGCTGCACCTCGGCTATCAGGGCGAGGGGCGAGAGGCGAAGATCGAGGCGATTTCTGCTTACGGCAGCCAGCTGTTAGACCGCATTCATGGATCACAGGGATGATGCTGCAATGACGCAGGTGTTGAAAAAATTTGCGGTCATCATGCTGATCGCCGTGCTGGGGCCGCTCGGCGCGTTGAACGCGCTGGCGGCGTCCTCGCTGTCCGATATCAAAGTGTCGAACGCCCAACGCGAAGCGACGGTGTCGGTGAGCTTCAATGGCCCGCCGGACTATGCGTTTTTCCCGCTGCACGGCCCGGAACGGGTGGTGCTGGACGTTAACCAGAAGGGCAAAGTCGGCGGCCTGCCGCTCAACTTTAGCGGGCAAAACCTGGTAAAGAGCATTCGCTCCAGCGCGCCGAAAGACGCTCAGAGCGTGCGTCTGGTGTTTGATCTGACCCAGCGCGCCAAAACCCGCGTTTCCACTCGCCAGAACGGCGGCGTGCATACCGTGGTGTTCACCATTTCGGCCGAAGGCGGCGCCAATATCGTGGCGCGTAAAGCGCCGGTGCAAACGCCTCCGCCGGTCGCCGTCAGTCAACCGCCGCGTCAGGCGCCGGTTGCGGTGCGTGAAGCGCCGGAGCCGCCGCTGCGCAAAGCGCCGACGGGATCGAATCCCTTTACCCAAAAACAGACTGTGGTCGCAGGCACCGCCACTGAGGTCACGCCGCGCAGCAGCCGCGTTTCCGCCGGTTCCGGCGATCGGGTGGTGGTGGCGATCGACGCCGGCCACGGCGGCCAGGATCCGGGAGCCATTGGCCCGAGCGGGTTGAAAGAAAAGAATGTCACCATCGCCATCGCGCGCCGCCTGCAGGCGATGCTGGACGCCGATCCGCAGTTCAAACCGGTGCTGACGCGTAACGGCGACTATTTTATCTCGGTGATGGGGCGTTCCGACGTTGCGCGCAAACAGGGCGCCAACGTGCTGGTCTCCATCCACGCCGATGCCGCGCCAAACCGCAGCGCCAGCGGCGCTTCCGTCTGGGTACTGTCCAACCGCCGCGCCAACAGCGAAATGGCCGGCTGGCTGGAACAGCACGAGAAGCAGTCTGAGCTGCTCGGCGGCGCCGGCGATTTGCTGGCCAATAGCCAGGCCGACCCTTATCTGAGCCAGGCGGTGCTGGATCTGCAGTTCGGCCACTCGCAGCGCGTCGGGTACGATGTGGCGGTGAAGGTGCTGCAGCAGCTTCAGAGCGTCGGCTCGTTGCATAAACGCCGGCCGGAACACGCCAGCCTGGGTGTGCTGCGTTCGCCGGATATTCCATCGCTGCTGGTGGAAACAGGATTTATCAGTAATAGCACGGAGGAGCGGCTGCTGGGCAGTAGCGCGTATCAGGAGAAGATTGCCAAGGCCATTCATAACGGCCTGCGCAGCTACTTCCTGGCGCATCCGCTGCAAGCCGACCCAAAGGTGGAAAACCGACCGCTGGACGTCGCAGCGGCGGTTAACACCTCAACACCAGACGTGCGCCAGCCGGAGCCTATCGTCAGCCCGGCCGGCGCGAGCCGCAGCGTTAGCGGCAAGACCCAGATCCACGTGGTGAAGCGGGCGGAGACGCTGTCCGGCATCGCCGACAGCTACGGCACCACCATGGCGGCCCTGCGGGATCTGAACAAACTGAAGAAAGACGGCGTGTGGGTCGGGCAACGCCTGAAGGTGCCGGCGGGGAAAACCGCCGCCGTCACCGCCGTCGCCAAGGCGAAAACGCCGGCGAAGAAGCCGTCTAAACATAAAGTGGCCCGTGGGGACACGCTGTCCTCTATCGCTTCTCGTTATGGGGTCAGCGTCGGCGATCTGAAACGGGTCAATAATCTGAAGTCGGACGTCGCGCCGCTGGATCGGACGTTGACCATTCCGCAGGCCTAGCGCCACCGCTACAGGAGTCAGCATGCCTATCCAGGTGTTACCGCCACAGCTCGCCAACCAGATCGCCGCCGGAGAGGTGGTTGAACGCCCCGCGTCGGTGGTCAAAGAGCTGGTGGAAAACAGTCTGGACGCCGGTGCGACGCGCATCGATATCGATATCGAACGCGGCGGTGCCAAGCTGATCCGCATTCGCGATAACGGCTGCGGCATCGGCAAGAACGACCTGGCGCTGGCGCTGGCGCGGCATGCCACCAGTAAAATCAGCACGCTCGACGACCTGGAAGCGATCGTCAGCCTCGGTTTTCGCGGCGAAGCGCTGGCCAGTATCAGTTCGGTGTCCCGTTTGACCCTGACGTCGCGCACCGCCGAGCAGAGCGAAGCGTGGCAAGCCTACGCCGAAGGGCGCGAGCAGGCGGTGACGGTCAAACCCGCCGCGCACCCGGTCGGCAGCACGCTGGAAGTGCTGGATCTGTTTTACAATACTCCGGCGCGCCGCAAGTTCATGCGCACCGAGAAAACCGAATTTGGCCATATCGATGAAGTGGTGCGGCGCATCGCGCTGGCGCGTTTCGATGTGGCGATCAACCTCAGCCACAACGGCAAACTGATCCGCCAATACCGGGCGGCGAAGGAAGAGAGCCAGCACGAGCGCCGTTTAGGCAGCATCTGCGGCCCGGCGTTTTTACAGCATGCGTTGAGCATCGACTGGCAGCACGGCGATCTGAGCATCCGCGGTTGGGTGGCGGATCCGGCCGGGGCACGCCAACTGGGTGAAATGCAGTATTGTTACGTCAACTGTCGCATGATGCGCGATCGTTTGATCAATCACGCCATTCGTCAGGCCTATCAGGATCAGTTGAAGGACGATCAGCAGCCCGCTTACGTGCTGTATCTGGAGGTCGATCCGCACCAGGTGGATGTCAACGTTCATCCCGCCAAGCACGAGGTGCGTTTCCATCAGGCGCGGCTGGTGCACGATTTTATCTACCAGGCAGTGACCACCGTGCTGCAACAGGCCGGGCAGACGCCGTTGCTGCCGCTGGCGGAAACGCCGGACGAAGCGCCCGCGCCGGTCTGGCAGCAGGAAAACCGCGTCGCCGCCGGCGGCAACCATTTTTCTTTGCCGGCGTCGCGTCGTGAAACGCCGTCATCGCCCGGCGCCGCCCGCGAGCGCGCGCCGCAGCCCGGTTGGCAAACGGCGGGCGGTTACCAAAAACGCGAAGGCGAGCTGTACGGTAAACTGATGCAGCCCGCCGCCGAGCTGCCGGCCGAGGCCGCGCCGGAAACCCCGAGCAAGCCGCCGCTGTTCCCGCCGGCGAAAGCCGCAGCGGAAACGCCGTTGGCGAGCGGGCAACACAGCTTTGGCCGGGTGCTGATGATCCATCCGCCGTGTTATGCGTTGATTGAACAGCGCCAGCAGCCGGCGTTGCTTAACCTGACGGTGGCGGAACGCTGGCTGCGCCAGGCGCAGCTCAACCCGCCGGCAGAAGGGCTGCGGCCGCAGCCGCTGCTGATCCCAGTCAAGCTGACGTTGGAGAAGAGCGAAGCGGCGGCCATCGCGCGGCATCAGGCGCTGCTGACGATGATGGGGCTGGATCTGCAGGCGGATCACGGCCGTGTGACGCTGCGCGCAGTGCCTTTACCATTACGCCAACAAAATTTACAAAAACTGATACCCGAACTGTTAGGCTATCTGGCCGAACATCAGGAGATGTCGCCCGCGGTGCTGGCTACCTGGCTCGCTCGCCGCCTTGGCAGCGAACATGAACAGTGGAACACCTCGCAAGCGATACAATTGCTGACCGACGTTGAACGACTTTGCCCGCAGCTGGTCAAATCGCCACCGAGCGGACTTTTACAACCCGTTGATTTACAGGCCGCACTGGCGGCCCTCAAGCATGACTGACACTGAAATGACACCACGTCCCCCGGCTATTTTCATCATGGGGCCAACCGCCTCGGGCAAGACCGCGCTGGCGATCGCGCTGCGCGAACGCCTGCCGGTGGAACTGATCAGCGTCGATTCCGCGCTGATTTACCGCGGCATGGATATCGGCACCGCCAAGCCGAGCGCCGAAGAATTGGCGCAGGCGCCGCACCGGCTGATCGATATCCGCGATCCCGCCGAAGCTTACTCGGCCGCGGAGTTTCGCGCCGATGCGTTGAAAGAGATGGCCGACATCACCGCCGCCGGCCGCATTCCGCTGTTGGTGGGCGGCACCATGTTGTATTTCAAGGCGTTGCTGGAAGGATTGTCGCCGTTGCCGTCCGCCGATCCCGCGGTGCGCGAGCGCATCGAACGGCAAGCGGCGGAGCAGGGCTGGGAGGCGTTGCACCGTCAGTTACAGGCGATCGATCCGGTCGCAGCATTGAGAATTCATCCGAATGATCCGCAGAGACTGTCCAGAGCACTGGAAGTTTTTTTTATTTCGGGTAAAACTTTAACGGAACTGACTAAAATTTCGGGTGAATCGTTGCCGTATCAAGTTCACCAATTTGCGATAGCGCCGACCAGCCGTGAGTTGATCCATCAACGCATCGAGCTGCGGTACCATCAAATGTTGGCGGCGGGTTTTGAGACGGAAGCGCGTGCACTTTTCGCACGGGGTGATTTGCATACGGACTTGCCCTCCATTCGCTGTGTCGGTTACCGCCAGATGTGGTCATACTTGTCTGGTGAAATTAGTTACGATGAGATGGTTTATCGTGGTATTTGCGCAACGCGTCAGTTGGCTAAACGCCAGATGACCTGGTTACGGGGTTGGGAGTCGGTCCATTGGTTGGACAGTGAAAAGCCGGGAGAGGCTTTGGACTCGGTGACACAGGTTGTTAGTGCATAGGTTGGGTGATTGTGTACAATTGCTGAGTATTCAGCGCGCAAATTTTTTACGTCGTTTATTTTAGAGCCGACAGGTTCTTAGTTACAAACAACAAGCAAATAAGGAAAAGATAGAATGGCTAAGGGGCAATCTTTGCAAGATCCGTTCCTGAACGCATTGCGTCGTGAACGTGTTCCGGTTTCTATTTATTTGGTGAATGGTATTAAGCTGCAAGGCCAGATTGAGTCTTTTGACCAGTTTGTCATCCTGTTGAAGAACACGGTTAGCCAGATGGTGTACAAGCACGCTATCTCTACCGTTGTCCCGTCACGTCCGGTTTCGCATCACAGCAACAACCCGAGCGGCGGTTCAAGCAACTATCACCATGGCAACAATCCGTCTGCGCAGCAACAGCCGCAGCAGGAAAGCGATGACGCTGAATAAAGCGCGTTGCAAGTCAACCATGACGGGGAGCATAAGCAGCCGCGGGCTGTTTATGTCCCCCAAACTCACGGTGAGTGTCCGTTTGAGAGGTTGCACGCTTGTTTGACCGTTATGAAGCCGGTGAGCAGGCCGTACTGGTTCATATCTATTTCTCGCAAGACAAAGATACGGAAGACCTCAACGAGTTCGAATCGCTGGTCTCCTCAGCCGGTGTCGAAGCTTTGCAAGTGGTGACTGGTAGCCGCAAAGCCCCGCATCCGAAGTACTTTGTCGGCGAAGGAAAGGCCGAAGAAATTGCAGATGCGGTGAAAGCCAGCGGCGCGTCTGTTGTCCTGTTTGATCATTCCCTTTCCCCGGCGCAGGAAAGAAACCTCGAGCGCCTGTGCGAATGCCGGGTGATCGATCGCACCGGGCTGATTTTAGACATCTTTGCCCAGCGTGCCCGCACCCATGAAGGTAAGCTGCAGGTGGAGCTGGCGCAGTTGCGTCACATCGCCACGCGCCTGGTACGCGGGTGGACGCACCTGGAGCGGCAAAAAGGGGGGATTGGCCTGCGCGGGCCGGGGGAAACCCAGCTTGAGACCGACCGTCGCCTGTTGCGCGATCGCATCAGCTTGATTCTGCGCCGCCTGGAGCGGGTAGAGAAGCAGCGTGAACAAGGCCGACGCGCGCGGACCCGCGCCGATGTGCCGACCGTATCGCTGGTGGGCTACACCAACGCCGGCAAATCCACCCTGTTTAACCGAATAACGTCTGCCGAGGTGTATGCGGCGGACCAGCTATTTGCCACCCTGGATCCTACGTTGCGGCGCATTGACGTGCCGGACGTGGGGGATACCGTGTTGGCGGATACCGTAGGCTTTATCCGGCACCTGCCGCACGATCTGGTGGCCGCCTTCAAGGCGACGCTGCAGGAAACGCGCCAGGCATCTCTGCTGCTGCACGTCATCGATGCCGCAGATCCGCGCGTCGATGAGAACATCGAAGCGGTGAACACCGTGCTGGCGGAGATAGACTCGGATGAAATTCCTACACTGTTAGTGATGAACAAAATAGATATGCTGGACGATTTTGTGCCGCGTATCGACCGCAACGACGAAAACCTGCCGATCCGGGTGTGGCTGTCCGCCGCCAGCGGAGAGGGTATTCCGTTGCTGTATCAGGCGTTGACGGAGCGCTTATCGGGGGAGATCGCGCATTACGAATTGCGCTTACCGCCACGGGCAGGCCGTCTTCGCAGCCGTTTTTACCAGCTTCAGGCGATTGAAAAAGAGTGGAACGAAGAAGACGGCAGCATTGGCGTGGTGGTGCGAATGCCGATCGTCGAATGGCGTCGTCTCTGCAAGCAAGAACAGGACCTGATTGACTTTATCGTATGATCATATCCTGTTACATTTATGCTTCGCGAAAGCCTGAAGTACCCAATCACAGAATATGGAGCTAAAACATGGCGTGGAATCAGCCCGGTAATAACGGACAGGACCGCGACCCGTGGGGGAGCAGCAATAACAATGGCGGCAACTCTGGCGGTAACAACAAAGGCGGTCGTGATCAAGGGCCACCTGATTTGGACGATATCTTCCGCAAACTGAGCAAGAAATTGAGCGGTTTCGGCGGGGGCAAAGGCTCCAACAGCAATAGCGGCGGCACCGGCACCTCTGGTCCGGGCTTCAGCGGCCGCATTATCGGTATCGCGGCGGTCGCCGTGGTGGTGATCTGGGCCGCCAGCGGCTTCTACACCATCAAGGAAGCCGAGCGCGGCGTCGTGACGCGTTTCGGTAAGTTCAGCCATCTGGTGCAGCCGGGCCTGAACTGGAAGCCGACCTTCATTGACGACGTGCGTCCGGTGAACGTGGAGTCCGTGCGCGAATTGGCAGCGTCCGGCGTGATGCTGACCTCCGATGAAAACGTGGTGCGCGTGGAAATGAACGTGCAGTACCGCGTGACCAACCCGGAAGCGTACCTGTTCAGCGTCGTCAATGCCGACGACAGCCTGAGCCAGGCGACCGACAGCGCCCTGCGCGGCGTGATCGGCAAATACTCGATGGATCGCATCCTGACCGAAGGCCGTACCGTGGTGCGTAACGATACGCAGCGCATGCTGGAAGAGACCATTCGTCCTTACAACATGGGCATCACGCTGCTGGACGTCAACTTCCAGGCGGCGCGTCCGCCGGAAGAGGTGAAGGCGTCGTTCGACGATGCGATCGCCGCGCGTGAGAACGAGCAGCAATACATCCGTGAAGCGGAAGCTTACGCCAACGAAGTTCAGCCGCGTGCGAACGGCCAGGCGCAGCGTTTGCTGGAAGACTCCAAGGCTTATAAGGACCGCACCGTCCTGGAAGCTCAGGGTGAGGTGGCGCGCTTTGCCAAGCTGTTGCCGGAATACAAGTCCGCACCGCAGATCACCCGCGAGCGTCTGTATATCGAAACCATGGAAAAAGTGCTGGGCCATACCCGTAAGGTGTTGGTGAGCGACAAAGGCAACAACCTGATGGTGCTGCCGCTGGATCAGATGCTGCGCGGCCAAGGCGCGGCGACGGAGAGCGGCAACAAGGATACCAGCCTGATTCGCCTCAATCCGAATCCTGCGCCGGCTGCCAACAGCAGCACTCCGCGCACCAGCGGCGGATCGGTTATGGATCAGCGCCGGGCGAATGCGCAGCGTGACGACACCACTCGCGTAGGGAGAGAGTAATCAATGCGTAAGTCTTTTGTAGTTATTGTCCTCGCGGTGCTGGTGGTGCTGTACGCTTCGCTGTTCGTGGTGCAGGAAGGCCAGCGCGGCATCGTGCTGCGCTTCGGCAAGGTGCTGCGCGATGGCGAAAACAAGCCGCTGGTGTATGCGCCGGGTCTGCACCTCAAGATCCCATTCATTGAGACCGTGAAGAACCTGGATGCGCGCATCCAGACCATGGACAACCAGGCCGATCGCTTCGTGACCAGCGAGAAGAAAGACCTGATCGTCGACTCCTATCTGAAGTGGCGTATCAGCGATTTCAGCCGTTACTATCTGGCGACCGGCGGCGGCGACGTCTCCCAGGCAGAAGTGCTGCTGAAACGCAAGTTCAGCGACCGTCTGCGTTCCGAAATCGGCCGCCTGGACGTGAAAGACATCGTGACCGACTCGCGCGGCAAGCTGATGTCTGACGTGCGTGACGCGCTGAACACCGGCACAGTGGGCGACGGCGAAGAAGTGGCGACCACCGAAGCCGATGACGCTATCGCCTCTGCGGCGGCGCGCGTTGAGCGGGAAACCACCGGCAAACAGCCGCAGGTGAACCCGAACAGCATGGCGGCGCTGGGCATCGAAGTGATCGACGTGCGTATCAAGCAGATCAACCTGCCGGCCGAAGTGTCTGACGCCATCTACCAGCGTATGCGCGCCGAGCGTGAAGCGGTAGCCCGTCGTCTGCGCTCGCAGGGCCAGGAAGAAGCCGAGAAACTGCGCGCCAGCGCGGACTACGAAGTGACTCGTACCCTGGCGGAAGCCGAGCGTCAGGCGCGTATCACCCGTGGTGAAGGCGATGCTGAAGCGGCCAAGCTGTTCGCCAACGCGTTCAGCCAAGATCCGGACTTCTATGCCTTTATCCGCAGCCTGCGTGCCTATGAAGCCAGCTTCAAGGACAATCAGGACGTGCTGGTACTGAGCCCGGACAGCGATTTCTTCCGCTACATGAAGTCGCCTGATACCCTGCGCAAATAAGCGCGGCAGGTAATCTGATCGAGGGCCCGTTTACGCGGGCCCTTTCTCGTTTTTGGGGGATGCATGAACTCAACGATTTGGCTGGCGCTCGGGCTGGTTCTGGTGCTGGAAGGATTGGGGCCGATGCTGTTTCCGCAGGCCTGGCGCAAAATGATTGTGGCGATGTCGCAGTTGCCGGACGCGACGCTGCGGCGATTTGGCGGTGGAATAGTGGTTGCGGGCTGCGTGATCTACTACATGTTGAGCGGCCGCACGGGTCTTTAAAGTCTAGCCCAAAATTTATGCAATCGTATGCTAAAAGTGCTGAAAATCGAAAATTACGGTGGTAGAATCCATTTTTAAGCAATCGGTGATTTTGAAAAATGGGTAAGAACGTCGTCGTACTGGGCACCCAATGGGGTGACGAAGGTAAAGGCAAGGTTGTAGACCTGCTGACTGAACGGGCTCAATATGTTGTGCGCTACCAAGGTGGCCATAACGCTGGCCACACTCTGGTAATCAACGGTGAAAAAACCGTTCTTCATTTAATTCCTTCAGGTATTCTGCGTGAAAACGTCACCAGCATCATCGGCAACGGTGTTGTTCTGGCGCCGGACGCGTTGATGAAAGAAATGGGTGAACTCGAAGCGCGTGGCATCCCGGTACGCGAACGTCTGTTACTCTCTGAAGCTTGCCCGTTGATCCTGCCTTACCACGTTGCGTTGGATAACGCGCGTGAGAAAGCGCGCGGCGCGAAAGCGATCGGCACCACCGGTCGCGGCATCGGCCCGGCTTATGAAGATAAAGTGGCTCGTCGCGGCCTGCGCGTCGGCGATCTGTTCAACAAAGAAACCTTCGCCGTTAAGCTGAAAGAGATCGTCGATTACCACAACTTCCAGCTGGTCAACTACTACAAAGTTGACGCCGTCGATTATCAGGCGACGCTGGACTATGTGCTGTCTATCGCCGACATCCTGACCGCCATGGTGGTTGACGTTTCCGAACTGCTGGACGGCGCGCGCAAGCGTGGCGACCTGATCATGTTCGAAGGCGCTCAGGGCACCCTGCTGGATATCGACCACGGTACTTACCCGTACGTTACCTCTTCCAACACCACCGCAGGCGGCGTAGCTACCGGTTCCGGCATTGGCCCACGTTATGTGGACTACGTGCTGGGCATCGTGAAAGCCTACTCCACTCGCGTGGGTGCAGGTCCGTTCCCAACCGAACTGTTCGATGAAACCGGCGAGTACCTGTGCAAGCAGGGTAACGAGTTCGGCGCCACCACCGGCCGTCGTCGTCGTACCGGCTGGCTGGACGCGGTAGCGGTGCGCCGCGCCGTGCAGATCAACTCCCTGTCCGGCTTCTGCCTGACCAAACTGGACGTCCTGGACGGCCTGAAAGAAGTGAAGATCTGCGTGGGCTACCGCATGCCGGACGGCCGCGAAGTGGACACCACTCCGCTGGCGGCTGAAGGCTGGGAAGGCATCGAGCCTATCTACGAAACCATGCCGGGCTGGAGCGAAACCACCTTTGGCGTGAAAGAGCACAGCAAGCTGCCTCAGGCTGCGCTGAACTACATCAAGCGCATCGAAGAAGTGACCGGCGTACCGGTAGACATCATCTCTACCGGCCCGGATCGCAGCGAAACCATGATCCTGCGCGACCCGTTCGACGCATAATCAGGCTTTGCGGCATTAAACAAACCGGGCGCGTCCCGGTTTGTTTTTATCCTGACTCCCTCCGATTGCGGTTTCACGTCAAAAAATCCTTTCATAAACCCGCCTTAGGGCGCGGGATTCGCTAAATAATTAGCGACGAACTCTCCGGCTGGTTTATTATCCAATGAGTAATCTTTTGAATAGCGCCGAAAAGCGGCGTATCAGACGGGTAAAGTGATACCCAGAGGTAAGATGTGCAGTTAACAAGTTTTACTGATTATGGCCTGCGGGCGTTGATCTACATGGCCTCGTTGCCGCAGGACAAGATGACCAGCATCTCGGAAGTGACCGAGGTTTATGGCGTGTCTCGCAACCATATGGTGAAGATCATCAATCAGTTGAGCCGGGTGGGTTTTGTCACGGCGGTGCGCGGCAAGCATGGCGGCATCCGTTTGGGCAAACCGGCCGAGAGCATTCGCCTCGGCGA
Source organism: Serratia sp. BNK-23 (assembly GCF_047456145.1). Lineage (NCBI taxonomy): Bacteria > Pseudomonadati > Pseudomonadota > Gammaproteobacteria > Enterobacterales > Yersiniaceae > Serratia > Serratia sp. BNK-23. The sequence goes on along the minus strand of NZ_CP179900.1, from coordinate 4,576,109 downwards.
CGTGGTGCGGGCGCTGGAGCCGCTCGCGCTGGTTAACTGCAGCAGCGAGTTTTGCCACATCACCCCTGCCTGCCGATTGAAGCAGGTGCTCCACCAGGGCGTACAGAATTTCCTTGAAGAGCTGGATAAGCATACGTTGGCCGACATGGTCGAAGACAATCCGCCGCTCTACAAGCTATTGCTTGTCGAATAAAACGACGTTGAGAAGACAAGGCTCAACGTCATCCTGCTGATGACAACGGAGGAACCGCAATGTCACAAGATCCATTCCTGGAACGAGAAGCAGAAAAATACGAATCCCCTATCCCCAGCCGTGAATATATCCTGGCCCATTTGGCGAAAAGAGAAACGCCGGCCAGCCGCGAAGAACTGGGCAACGAATTGGGTCTCAGCGGTGAAGAACAGCTGGAAGCGCTGCGCCGCCGCCTGCGCGCCATGGAGCGCGATGGACAGTTAGTGTTTACCCGCCGCCAGTGCTACGCGCTGCCGGAACGTTTGGATCTGCTGCGCGGCACGGTGATCGGCCACCGTGACGGCTACGGCTTCCTGCGCGTTGAAGGCAGCAAAGACGACCTGTACCTGTCCGCCGAACAGATGAAAATGGCGATCCACGGTGACGTGGTGCTGGCGCAGGCGCTGGGCGCGGATCGCAAAGGGCGCCGCGAAGCGCGCATCGTGCGCGTGCTGGTGCCGAAAACCAGCCAGATCGTCGGCCGCTTCTTCATGGACGCCGGTACCGGCTTCGTGGTGCCGGACGACAGCCGTCTGAGCTTCGATATTCTGATCCCGGCGGACAGCGTCAGCGGCGCGCGCATGGGCTTTATGGTGGTGGTGGAGTTGACTCAGCGTCCGACCCGCCGCACCAAGGCGGTTGGCAAGATCGTTGAGATCCTCGGCGACAAGATGGGCACCAGCATGGCGGTGGACATCGCGCTGCGCACCCATGAGATCCCGCATACCTGGCCGCCGCAGGTGGAAAAACAGGTGGCCGATCTCAGCGAACAGGTGCCGGAAGCGGCCAAGAAGGGCCGCGTCGATCTGCGCAAGCTGCCGTTGGTCACCATCGATGGTGAAGACGCGCGCGACTTCGATGACGCCGTGTACTGCGAGAAAAAACGCGGCGGCGGTTGGCGCCTGTGGGTGGCGATCGCCGACGTCAGCTACTACGTGCGTCCGCGCACCGCGCTGGACGATGAAGCGCGCAGCCGCGGCAACTCGGTGTATTTCCCGTCGCAGGTGATCCCGATGCTGCCGGAAGTGCTGTCCAACGGGCTGTGCTCCCTGAACCCGCAGGTCGATCGCCTGTGCATGGTGTGCGAGATGACCATCTCCGCCCAGGGGCGCCTGTCCACGGCCAAGTTCTACGAGGCGGTAATGAGCTCTCACGCCCGCCTGACCTACAACAAGGTGTGGCACATTCTGCAGGGCGATCAGGAGCTGCGCGAGCATTACCACCCGCTGGTCAAGCACCTGGAAGAGCTGCACGCCATGTACAAGGTGCTGGATAAGGCGCGCGCCGAGCGCGGCGGCATCGCGTTCGAAACCGAAGAAGCCAAATTCATCTTCAACGCCGAGCGTCGCATCGAGCGCGTAGAGCCGACGGTGCGCAACGACGCCCACAAGCTGATCGAAGAGTGCATGATCATGGCCAACGTGGCGGCCGCGCGCTTCGTCGAGAAACGCAACGAGCCGGCGCTGTACCGCGTGCACGATCGTCCAAGCGACGATCACATCTCCGCACTGCGCAGCGTGCTGAGCGAACTGGGGCTGACGCTGGGCGGCGGCAATAAGCCGCAGCCGAAGGACTATGCGGTGCTGATGGATGAAGTGTCTGAGCGCCCTGACCACGAAATGCTGCAAACCATGTTGCTGCGCTCGATGAAACAGGCGATTTACGATCCGGAAAACCGCGGCCACTTCGGCCTGGCGCTGGCGTCTTACGGCCACTTCACCTCGCCGATCCGCCGTTATCCGGATCTGGCGCTGCACCGCGCGATCAAATATCAGCTGGCCAAAGAACACGGCGAGCCGAAAGAGCGCTGGACGCCGACCGGCGGCTGGCACAGCGAATTTGAAGAGATGCTGCAGCTGGGCGAACACTGCTCGATGACCGAGCGTCGCGCGGACGAAGCGACGCGCAACGTCGCCGACTGGCTGAAGTGCGACTTCATGCAGGATCACGTCGGTGAAGTGTTCAGCGGCATCATCTCCAGCGTGACCGGCTTCGGCTTCTTCGTGCGCCTGAACGATCTGTTTATCGACGGGCTGGTGCACGTATCAACGCTGGATAATGATTACTATCGCTACGATAATATCGGCCAGCGCCTGATCGGCGAGTCTTCCGGCACGGTCTATCGCCTGGGGGATACGGTGGAGATCCGCGTGGACGCGGTGCATATGGACGAGCGCAAGATCGACTTCGCGCTGGTGTCCAGCACCCGCAAAGCGCGCGGTGAAGGCAAAACCGAGCGCGATCGCGCCAAGAAAGGCGGCCAGCGTACGCTGCGCGACAACGGTAGCGCAGGGCGCGGCAAGCGCCGCGGCGGCAAACCGCCGGCCAACTTCGAGCCGGACAGCGCCTTCCGCAAGCAGGATGACGCCAAGCCTGCGGACAACGTGAAGAAGGCGAAAAAGAAAGCCAAGAAAGCGTCCGACAAAACGCGGAAAATCGCGGCGGCGACCAAAGCCAAACGCGCAGCCAAGAAGAAAGGTGCCGAGCAGGCCTAACCTGCCGCACATCGTTATCATCGGCCGGTTATCGCCGGCCGCACGAATTTAAAAGAGCATCATGAGCGAAATTATTTACGGCATCCACGCCGTCAAAGCCCTGTTAGAGCGCGACCCGCAACGCTTCCTGGAAGTGTTTATCCTGAAAGGCCGCGAAGATCGCCGCCTGCAACCGCTGATCGCCGAGCTGGAAGCGACCGGCATCGTGATCCAGGTGGCGAATCGCCAATGGCTGGATGACAAGGTTGAAGGCGCGGTGCACCAGGGGATCATCGCCCGGGTGCGCGAAGGGCGTCAGTATCAGGAGAACGATCTGCCAGGCCTGCTGGAAAGCGTGGAGACGCCGTTCCTGCTGGTGCTGGATGGCGTGACCGACCCGCACAACCTCGGTGCCTGCCTGCGCAGCGCCGACGCGGCCGGCGTGCACGCGGTGATCGTGCCGCGCGACCGTTCCGCCCAGCTGAACGCCACCGCCAAGAAAGTGGCCTGCGGCGCGGCTGAAAACGTGCCGCTGATCCGCGTGACCAACCTGGCGCGTACGCTGCGTCTGCTGCAAGAGATGAATGTCTGGGTGGTGGGTACCGCCGGTGAAGCCGACCATACGCTGTATCAGAGCAAAATGACCGGCCCGATGGCGCTGGTGATGGGCGCGGAAGGCGAAGGCATGCGCCGCCTGACCCGCGAACACTGCGACGAGCTGATCAGCATCCCGATGGCCGGTACCGTCTCTTCGCTGAACGTGTCGGTCGCCACCGGCATCTGCCTGTTCGAAGCGGTGCGTCAGCGCGGCTGATTCTCCTGACGGGGGCGCAGTGCCCCCGTTAATTCCCCCTCTTGTGATCCCGCCTGCGGCAGAAATCCCTGCGCCGACCATACTTACTCCTGACGCTTTTTTCAGGGAGCACTCTCATGGTCTGGACTACGCACACCGTTTTTAACCAACCCAAGCCGCTGGGTAACAGCAACCTGTTTCTCTCCGATACGCCGCTGCGCGAAGCGCTGCAGCGCGAGCAAGGTGGTTGGGACGCCGAGGTATTGGCTTCGCTGGGCCAGCAGCTCGGCACGCAGGAGTCGCTGGAGCTGGGGCGGCTGGCCAACGCCAACCCGCCGGAGCTGCTGCGCTACGACGCCACCGGCCAGCGACTGGACGACGTCCGCTTTCACCCGGCCTGGCATATCCTGATGCAGGGGCTGATCGCCAACCGGGTGCACAACCTGCCCTGGCAGGAGGATGCGCGCATCGGTTCCTTCGTGGCGCGCGCCGTGCGCTTTATGCTGCATGCGCAGGTTGAGGCCGGCACGCTGTGCCCGGTGACCATGACCTTCGGCGCCACACCGCTGCTGCAGCAGGCGTTACCGGCCGAGTTTCGCTCCTGGCTGACGCCGTTGCTGTCGGATCGTTATGATGCTCACCTGCTGCCGGGCGGACAAAAGCGCGGCCTGCTGATCGGCATGGGCATGACGGAGAAGCAGGGCGGCTCCGATGTCTTGAGCAATACCACCACCGCCGTGCCGCTCGGCGCGCGTGGGCCGGGCGAAGCCTACCGGCTGGTGGGACACAAGTGGTTCTTCTCGGTGCCGCAGAGCGATGCGCACCTGGTGCTGGCGCAGGCCGAAGGCGGGCTGTCTTGCTTCTTCCTGCCGCGCATTTTGCCGGACGGCAGCCGCAACGCCATTCGCCTGGAACGGCTGAAAGACAAGCTGGGCAACCGCTCCAACGCCAGCAGCGAGGTGGAGTTTCAGGATGCCACCGCCTGGCTGCTGGGCGATGAAGGCGACGGCGTGCGGCATATCCTGAAAATGGGCGGCCTGACCCGTTTCGACTGCTCGCTGGGCAGCCACGGCCTGATGCGCCGCGGGCTGTCGGTGGCGCTGTATCATGCGCTGCAGCGGCAGGCATTCGGTAAGCTGTTGATCGAACAACCGCTGATGCGCCAGGTTCTGGCGCGCATGGCGCTGCGGCTGGAAGGGCATACCGCGTTGCTGTTCCGGCTGGCCCGCGCCTGGGAAAGCCGCAGCAATGAGGGCGAGCTGATCTACAGCCGCCTGCTGACCCCGGCGGCCAAATACAGCATCTGCCGCCAGGGCATGCCGTTCATCGCCGAGGCGATGGAGGTGCTGGGCGGCATCGGCTACTGCGAAGAGAGCGAGCTGCCGCGCCTGTACCGTGAAATGCCGGTGAACAGCATCTGGGAAGGTTCCGGCAACATCATGTGCCTGGACGTGTTGCGCAGCCTGCACAAATTGCCGGGCGCGCTTGAAATGCTGCAGTTCGAGCTGCAGCCGGTGCGCGGCCAGAATCGGTTGTTCGATCGCGCCTGGCGGCAGTGGCAGCAGCGCGCCCGGCAACCGAGTGAGGAGATGGGGCGGTTGCTGACCCAGCAGCTGTTCGATCTGTGCTGCGCCGCGCAGCTGTTGCAGCACGCCAGCCCGCAGATCGCCGACGCCTGGTGTCACCTGACGCTGGATCACCGCGGTGAGAGCCTACTGTCGGCCGAGGTGTGCGAGCTGTTGTTGAACCGCGCCATCGGCGGTTAGGGAAAAGGGTGGCGCCCGGCGGCGAAAACCTTTTTAATTCAGCCTCACTCTGACAGGAAAATGCACATGGATATTCTCAGCGCGTTGGCGGCGTTCGCCTCTTACTTCTTCAGCGGCTTCGCCATGATTTTGGTGTTTCTGTTCGTCTATACCCGCATCACCCCGCACGACGAATGGGCGCTGATCAAGGCCGATAATCAATCCGCCGCCTTTGCTTTCATCGGCGCCTGCCTGGGGTATGTGATCCCGTTGGCCAGCGCGGCGATCAACTCGATCAGCCTGCTGGATTACCTGCTGTGGGGCGTGGTGGCGCTGGTGGTGCAACTGCTGCTGTTCGCGGCCGTGAAGATCTACATGCCGCGCATCAGCGACAAGATAGAAGCGAATCACCTGGCCGCCGGGATTTTCTTGGGGGGCGTCTCCGTCAGCGGCGGCGTGTTGAATGCGGCGTGCATGAGCTACTAAAGGTATAAGATGGCCGAGGCGCGCCAGCCAAGCGGGTGCGCCTGCTCTTCCATCCGCAGGATGCGGTAATAACTGGCGCCGTGTCGGTCGGCGGTGCGGGCGATGGCCAGTTCCGCTTCCTGCGGCGAGCCGGGCAGATTGCTGAAGGTGATCTCGGCGATTTCACTGAGCGGCGTCACGCGATCGGCGGGCGCCAGCTCGGCGGACTGTGCGCCGGTGCTGAGCAACCCCATGGAAAGCAAGAGGGAGGTGAGTGCGGTGGAGCGTTTCATGGCGTTCCCCTTCGTCAGATCCTGAATCGCACCCGCAACATGCGGCATGCTGTCCCTCAGTGTGCAACACCCTGCTTCAGCCTGTGCAAAGCCAGTGTAAATCTGCTTAAAAAATCCCCGCCTTAGCGATACAGGATTGCCTGGGAATACCATTGGCCCGGCACGACGGTTTCGCTGTTCATGATGATCACATAATAACGGGCGCCGGCGGCGGTGGCCTTGCGCTGGATCTCCGCTTCCACGTCCATCGGGCTGCCGCGTACCACGGCGGTGACGGTGCCGATTTTCACCAGCTCGACGGTCTGCGCGCGGACGATCTCCTGCGCCTGTGCGGTGGGCGGCGGCGGCGGTTTCGGCGTGGTGGTCATGATGCCGCAGGCGGAAAGCTGTGCGGCCAGCGTCAGGGCGATAAGTGTGCGGACAAACGTCATGGGAACCTCGAAAGAGCCGGTGCGATGGCTTCAGTGTAACGCAATATAAGCTGGAACAGATTGAGCTAACGCTGGCTGGCGCAAGTTTGTCATGATGAATGCCAACAGGTGAGTTGAGGATGAACGGATGATCGAAATTCATGACGAGCGGGCGGGCGATATTGCGGTGATCCATGCGGTGCCGGCGGGGCAGTATCATCGGCCGCTGCCGACGGTGTTCTTCTGCCATGGCTATACCTCGTCGAAAGAGGTGTACGCCTACTTCGCCTATGCGCTGGCGCGCGCCGGTTTTCGGGCGGTGCTGCCGGATGCCGATCGGCACGGCGAGCGGTTCGACGGCGATGAGACGCGGCGCCTGGCGGCGTTCTGGGAGATCCTGCGCAGCAATATCGACGAGCTGCCGCAGATCAAGGCACATTTTGAGCGGCTTGGCCTGATTGCCGACGGACGCATCGGCGTTGCCGGCGCCTCAATGGGCGGCATGACCGCGCTTGGCGCCTTCGCGCGCTTCCCGTGGATCCGGGCGGCCGCCAGTCTGATGGGCTCCGGCTATTACCGTTCACTGGCGCAAACGCTGTATCCGCCGTTGGGCGAAGAGGGCGAGGTGCTCTCGCCGGCGGCGTTTGCCGCGCGCACCGCCGTGCTGGCGGAATATGAGCTGGAAGGGCGTTTGGAGACGATAGCCGGGCGGCCGTTGTTGCTGTGGCACGGCGAGACGGACGACGTGGTGCCTGCGGCGGACAGCCTGCGTTTGGCGGCCGAACTGCGGCGGCAAGGCGCGGATGGCCGTTTGACGTCGCTCGTCGAGCCGGGGGTGAAGCACCGCATCACGCCGTTGGCGCTGTCCGCCACGGCAGACTTTTTCCGCCGCGAGCTGTGATGCGCCGCCGGGCACGATGCATGGAATTGCAGCGCTCTGTGCCTGCTGTTTCGGCCATCGTTTGGCCGAATGAAGGGGAGAATGTCAGCGTGAATTCTTTCAGGGCAGCAAGGAGCAGAGGGCATGATAAAAAGCATCGGCAGTGTGGCCGGCTTAATGGGAACGATGAAAGCGCGCGCCGAGCTTAACTCAGCGGCCTTCAGCGAGATGCTGGAGGCAGCCGACGGCAAGGTGCATCCGCTGTCGCGCATTACCGCGCATACGGTGCAAAACATGACGGCACTGTTCTCTTTCGCGCCGAAAGCGGCGGCCACTCACACTGCGGCGCCGGGAGCACTCTCGTTCGAACAGCGGGCGACCCTGGCGGAAAGTGCCGATCTGCTGCAAATGCGCACCCACTATCTGCGGATGGCGTTGCAGTTGCACAATCCGGGCAAGGCGCTCAACGCGCCGGCGTTGCTCAAGCTCTGATTGGCGGGGGAAGCGGAGCGCCCAACGGGCGGCGCTCCGGTGCGGACTGAACGGGCTTTCTGATGAAGCCCTGGGATTTCCCTGGCGTGGCGCGTCTCTTTAGCGGTACAGCTCGGCGCTGACGTGCATCGTGCTGTTGTCGCCCGGTTCGTGCAGGGCGATGATGCGATAAGAGCTTGCGCCGCGTTGGTCGGCGATTTTACTGACCTGGCTGCTGGCGTCGTCCGGCGAAACCACATTCTGGTTCAGGGTGACGAAGCCGACGCTTTGGCGTTGATCGGCCTGGTGCGAGGTGATCTCCGTCGCGGCCATCACATTGGCGGAGAACAGGGCGGCCAGCGCCGTCGCGAGAATAATGCGTTTCATAGTGCCTCTCTTACTTTTTGCCGTTACGGCCTGACAGCGAGTGTCGCTGCGGCAAAAAGTCATTTATCTGCATTGAATAACCTGGGATCTTTTTCGTCGCGCTGTCTGCGGCGGATATGGTTAATTTTAGTCCGTTGCCGGTGATTAAAAAGCGGGGTGTTTTGAAGGCATCCTTCAAAAAAAGTGAAATAGATTTGTGACTCAACGCTGATTTCATTGAAAGATTTTTGAAACTGATGGATCGGCGTACATAGGTTCACTCACGAGCAAATCGTGCTATTTCCCATAGCGCGTCGTATTAACGCGAATAAAACCCACGCAGTCCTTGAGTTTCCCGCCCTGCGTCAGTATGATTACGCGTCATTTTTCAGCCGCACACTAAACACGTTCCTTGCTTCCATGGGCCGCGGTTGACCCTGACAGGAGGCTGAATAATCCGTAAGGAGCAATTCGATGCGTCATTACGAAATCGTTTTTATGGTCCATCCTGACCAAAGCGAACAGGTTCCGGGCATGATCGAGCGTTACAGTGCTACCATCACTAACGCGCAAGGTCAGATTCACCGTCTGGAAGACTGGGGCCGCCGTCAGCTGGCTTATCCGATCAACAAACTGCACAAAGCTCACTACGTTCTGCTGAACGTTGAAGCGCCGCAGGAAGCGATCGATGAGCTGGAAACTAACTTCCGCTTCAACGACGCCGTTATCCGCAGCATGGTTATGCGCGTTAAGCACGCGGTAACCGAAGCATCTCCGATGGTTAAAGCGAAAGACGAACGTCGTGGCGATCGCCGCGAAGATTTCGCTAACGAAACCGCAGATGATGCAGATGCTGGGGATTCTGAAGAGTAATTGCCGCCGTGACGGCTAATCGTCTGGTTTTGTCGGGCACTGTGTGCAAGGCGCCGGTTCGAAAAGTGAGTCCTTCCGGGATACCGCACTGCCAATTTGTGCTAGAGCACCGTTCGCAGCAGACGGAAGCCGGATTCAGCAGACAAGCATGGTGCCGAATGCCCGTGGTTGTCAGCGGACAACAGTCACAAGCACTAACTCAAAGATTAACGGTCGGCAGTCAGATTACCGTGCAAGGCTTTGTAAGCTGCCATCAAGGGCGCAACGGGCTGAGCAAATTGGTTCTGCATGCCGAGCAGATTGAATTGATAGATTCTGGAGACTAGCCAAATGGCACGTTATTTCCGTCGTCGCAAGTTCTGCCGTTTCACCGCGGAAGGCGTTCAAGAGATTGACTATAAAGACATCGCTACGCTGAAAAACTACATCACCGAAAGTGGTAAAATTGTACCGAGCCGTATCACCGGTACTCGTGCAAAATATCAGCGCCAGCTGGCCCGTGCTATCAAGCGCGCGCGCTACCTGTCTTTGTTGCCGTACACTGATCGTCATCAGTAATCGGCCACTGTCCATTAACGACTTTGAGAGGATAAGGTAATGCAAGTTATTCTGCTTGATAAAGTAGCAAACCTGGGCAGCCTGGGTGATCAAGTTAACGTTAAAGCGGGCTACGCTCGTAACTTCCTGGTACCACAGGGCAAAGCTGTTCCTGCTACCAAGAAAAACGTTGAGTTCTTCGAAGCACGCCGTGCTGAACTGGAAGCCAAACTGGCTGACGTTCTGGCTGCTGCTGAAGCTCGCGCAACCAAGATCAACGAACTGGGTTCAGTCACCATCGCTTCCAAATCTGGCGACGAAGGTAAACTGTTCGGCTCTATCGGCACCCGCGACATCGCTGACGCAGTGACTGCGGCAGGCGTTGAAGTTGCCAAGAGCGAAGTTCGTCTGCCGAACGGCGTTCTGCGTACCACTGGCGAGCACGAAGTGCACTTCCAGGTACACAGCGACGTGTTCGCACAGCTGAATGTAGTTGTGGTTGCAGAAGCGTAATTTACGCTGCTGTTAACCGGTTAAAACGCCAGCCTCGCGCTGGCGTTTTGCTTTTCTGCGTCCGGCAAAACGCGCTACGCTTGAAGACGGGATGAAAAGGAGAGCGTGCGATGGCAACGATTACGCTACAGCGGGTTTACGATTTCAGCGCGCCGGCGCCGGAACACTGTTATCTGATAGACCGGCTATGGCCGCGCGGCATCAGCAAAGAGCGGTTGACGGGCGTGCAGTGGTTGAAACAGGTGGCGCCGGATGACGAGTTGCGCAAGTGGTTCCATCAGCATACCGACCAGTGGGAAGCCTTTGAGACGCGCTATCGCCAACAGCTGGCGGCCAACGACGCCTGGCAGCCGCTGGTGGCGCTGTTACGGCAGGGGCAAACGCTGACGCTGCTGTATGGCAGCAAAGATACCGAGCACAATCAGGGCGTGGTGCTGCGCGAGTTTCTGCTGGCGCAGCTGTAGAGATTAGCGTTCCCGGCGGTAGCTGCCGTCGGCCTGGCGGCGGAACAGCGCCTGGCTGTTGTCTGCCGTGGTGACCGACAGCGCGCTAATCACACCGTTGGCGTCGCGTTCGATGCGCACTTCCTGGCCGGCTTTCATGTTGCTCAGCGGCTTGTCGCCGCCTTCCACCTGTGCCATGGCGAACACTTCATTCACCGGCAGATTGTTGTCGCGAAACAGTTGGGCCAGGGTCTGGCCGGGCTGGATCTGATAACGCTGCCAGTTGCCTGCCGGCGTCGGTTCGTTGGCAGGCGTGGCGGCGCTACCGCCGTTTTGCAGCTCGGCCTGCAGCGGCACGCTGGTTTCCTGCTGAGAGACCGGGAACGGCTGTCTTTCGGGCGAGTAGGGCCATAGCAACGCCAGCAGCAGAATGATGCCGAAGATCAGCACCCAGCGGCGATGAAAGTAGGGTAGCGGTTCCATCCAATGGAAACCGTCCGGCAGATGCCAGACTTTAATCAGCAGCGCTTTGACCCGCTGCATTTTGTCGTTGGCCGACGGCGGCTCCGATGGCGGTTCCGCGCCTTCAGCCGTGGGTGCGGCGCCTGGTTTCAGGCGCTGGCTGATGTTCAGCCAGGTGCGCAGCAGCGGCTGGTAGATGCGGGTGGTTTTCCTTCTCCTGGGCGCGATTCTGCCCATGGTGACCTCTCTTCGACGGCGTAATAATCAGTGCGGCGCGGCAAACGCGTCGCCTGCCCGATATCCTGCTTTCAGTATAGTCCGCTAACTGATTGAAGTGAAAGGCGGCTGAGCGGCAGAGCCGGGGTTTGCGGCTGCGGGCGTTAACAGAAGGTTATTGTTTCTTTTTCTACGACAAAAGTCATCATTCTCCACACAAGATTTTACCCGGCATTGACGCGCTGTTATGCTGCGCTTTCGACTTTTTACAGACTTAAGGAAAACCCCATGACAACCCCTTCTTTTGACAGCGTTGAAGCGCAAGCAAGTTACGGGATTGGTTTACAGGTCGGCCAGCAGCTGCAAGAGTCCGGGCTGGAAGGTTTGCAACCGGAAGCTTTGCTGGCGGGTTTGCGTGACGCGCTGGAAGGGAATGCCCCGGCGGTTCCGGTAGACGTGGTGCACCGTGCGCTGCGTGAAATCCACGAGCGTGCGGACGCGGTGCGCCGCGAGCGCCAGCAGGCGATGGCGGTTGAAGGCCAGAAATTCCTGGACGACAACGCCAAGCGCGATGACGTGACGCTGACCGAGTCTGGCCTGCAGTTCTCCGTACTGGAGCAGGGCAACGGCCCAATTCCGTCCCGTCAGGATCGCGTGCGTGTGCACTACACCGGCCGTCTGATCAACGGCGACGTGTTCGACAGCTCGGTTGAACGCGGCCAGCCGGCAGAATTCCCGGTCAGCGGCGTGATCCCAGGCTGGATCGAAGCGCTGACCCTGATGCCGGTCGGCTCCAAATGGCAGCTGTATATCCCGCACAACCTGGCCTACGGCGAGCGTGGCGCAGGCGCGTCCATCCCGCCGTTCAGCGCGCTGGTGTTCGACGTCGAGCTGCTGGAAATCCTGTAATCCCACCGAGGATTGTTCTGGGCGCCTTCGTGGCGCCCTTATTTTATGCGCCGCGCAGACGGGCGATGAATGGCCGGGCGCGCCGGCCATAAACCGTGTTACTTACCGCTTAAATCGATGCGATAAACCGCGAAGCCGATGCTGTCGCTGCCTGCGGCGCTCATCGGATATTGGGCGTGCTCTTTGATAAACCTTGTCGCTTTGTCCGAAGGCGAGGTCTCGAAGCGGATATCCAGCGGCTGCTGGCTGCTGAAGTTCGCCAAACGCCAGTTGTTGTCCGCCTGCGGGCGCACCGCGCCATGCCGCTGGGTTTCGGCGCTGATGTAGGCCGCCAGCACCGAGCGGTTTTCATCCGGCGAAGCGAAGGCGATATGTTGGTCGCCGGTGCCGGCAAATTTGCCGCCGTAGGCGCGGTAGTTGTTGGTGGCGACCAGGAAGGTGGCGTTCGGATCGATCGGCTTGCCGTTGAAGGTCAACTGCTTGATACGCTCCGCCTTGTCGTTGATCAGTTGGCATTCGCCGTCGTAGCGCGCCGGCTGACTGACGTCGATCTGGTAGTTGACGCCGTCGATCACGTCGAAGTTATAGGTACGGAAGCCGTCCCAGTTGATCAAGCCCTGCGGCTTGGCGCTGTTGACGTCGATCTGGTTGAACTGACCGGCGGAGCACTCCAGCCACTCTTTCACCTCTTTGCCGCTCGCCTTCACCACCACCAGCGTATTGGGGTAGAGATAGAGATCGGCGGCGTTGCGGAAGGTGAGCTGGCCTTTTTCCACTTCGACGAAGCTGGCGGGATCGTTCTTGCGGCCGCCGACCTTGAACGGGGCCGCCGCCGACAGCACCGGCAGATCGGCCAGGTCCGGGTCGCCCTGGATGTAATGTTCGACGTAGGCTTTCTGCGCATTGTTGACGATCTGCACCGTCGGGTCGTCCTGCACCAGCGCCAGGTAGCTGTACATGTTGCCGTCGGATTTACCGATCGGCTGGCTGACGAACTCGCGCGTGCCCTTGTGATCGTCCGCCAACACTTTCACCAGCGCGGCGTCTTCCGCCGCCAGCGATTTCTTGTTCTCTTTGTCGTAGATCGGCCGTGCTTCCGCGTTGGCGGCGGTCACTTTCCAGCTGCCGCCATCGTTGTTGAGCTGCAGGTCGACCACGCCGAGATGATCGCCCCATTGGCCCGGCATCACCGCCGGCACGCCGTTCAGCAGGCCTTTGTCGATATCCGCGCCTTTGATGTTGGCAAAGTCCTTGCTCGGGAACACCGCATGGGCGTGGCCGAACATGATGGCGTCGATGCCCGGCACCTGGCTGAGGTAATAGACCGAGTTTTCCGCCATCGCCTTGTAAGGCTCGCTGGACAGCCCGGAATGAGGGATCGCCACCACCAGATCGGCGCCCTCTTTACGCATCTGCGGCACGTAGCGCTTGGCGGTGGCGGTGATGTCGTCCACCGTCACTTTGCCCTGCAGGTTGGCCTTGTCCCACACCAGGATCTGTGGCGGCACGAAGCCGATGTAGCCGATGCGCAGCGTATGCGCCTTGCCGTCGCGATCTTTCACCGGCGTATCGACGATGATGTACGGCGTGAACAGCGGTTTTTGCGTTTTGGCGTCGATGACGTTGGCGTTGATATACGGGAATTTGGCGCCCGCGATAGCGTTCTTCAGGTAGTCCAGCCCATAGTTGAACTCATGGTTGCCGATGTTGCCGACGACGTAGTCCAGCGTGTTCATCGCCTTATAGACCGGGTGCACGTCGCCCGGTTTCAGCCCCTTGGCCGCCATGTAGTCGCCGAGCGGGCTGCCCTGAATGATGTCGCCGTTGTCCACCAACACCGCGTTGGCGGCCTGCTGGCGCGCCTGTTGGATCAGGCTGGCGGTGCGCACCAGGCCGAACTTGTCGGTCGGTGTGTCCTTGTAGTAATCGAAGTCCATCATGTTGCTGTGCAGATCGGTGGTTTCCAGCACGCGCAGATCGACGGTGGCCGCTTGCGCGGAGGCGCACACCAGCAGCGCAAGCGCGGACAGCGTCAGTGGATGCTTCATCATTTGGGATTCTCTCCATTCCATTATTCGAGTGTTATCGCAGAGGGAAATGTAATTAACATTGCTTGCCACAGTAAACTGTGAAGTGTGGCAGAAAATGGCGGCGGGTAACGCGGGGAAGTTCACAGTTGTGCCCAACAAGAAATGAGGAATTCCCGAGGCTTAGGCGGTTGAGATGGATATTCGGCGTAAAAAAAACTAGTCTGCTAGCAGAGACAGGGGGAAATTTCCCACGGAGATGCGGAGTTGAGGTGCATGATGTTAGAGCGAATTTGCCAACTGTCCCGCGAGGCGGGGGCGGCGATCATGGCGGTGTACGATGGTGAACAACCGCTTGATGTCGCACAGAAAAAAGATGATTCACCGGTGACGGCGGCCGATCTGGCGGCACACCATATCATCAAGCGCGGCCTGGCGGCGCTGACGCCGGAGGTGCCGCTGCTGTCGGAAGAGGATCCGCCGGCGTGGGAAGAGCGCCGCGGCTGGACGCGCTACTGGCTGGTCGATCCGTTGGACGGCACCAAAGAGTTTTTACATCGCAATGGCGAGTTCACGGTCAATATCGCCCTGATTGAAGATGGGCAGGCGGTGATGGGGGTGGTGTATGCCCCGGCGATCGACGTGTTGTATCTGGCGGAGCGCGGTAAGGCCTGGAAAGAAGAGAAGGGCGTGCGGCAGGCGATCGGCGTCAGCAACGCGCATCCGCCGCTGGTGGTGGTGAGCCGCTCGCATATCGATGACGAACTGAAAGATTATTTGCAGCAGTTGGGCGAGCACCAGACCGTGTCAGTCGGTTCCTCGCTGAAGTTCTGTCTGGTGGCGGAAGGCAAGGCGCAGCTCTATCCGCGCTTCGGGCCGACCAACATTTGGGATACCGCCGCAGGGCATGCGGTGGCGGTGGCCGCCGGGGCGCAAATTCACGATTGGCAGGGTAAGCCATTGCTCTATACCCCGCGTGAATCTTTCCTCAACCCCGGCTTCCGGGTGTCGCTGTTCTGAGTTAGTTCGCCAACAGCTGGTGCAGCTTGGACATCACCTGCTGCACCTCTTCCGGCGTCAGCGCGCCGTCTTTGGCGAACTGGATGCGCCCTTGCTTATCCAGCACCACGATGGCGGAGCCTTTCGGCTGCAGATCCCAGGCTTTGCGCACGTTGCCGTCGCTGTCGACGATAAACTGCGACCATGGGAACTCCTTCTTGCTGTCTTCAATGCTGCTGCGCACGAACATCGCGGTGCCCATCAGGGCATCGTCGGTGTTGACGATTGTCGTCGTTTGGTAACGATCGTGTGGTAGCTTCGCCTTCTTGATCGCTTCAATCAGTGGGTCGTTCATGTCTTTGGCGGAGCTGCGGCCGGCAATATGTTGTATCACTCGCACTTTTCCACTGAGCTGCGCGCTGTTCCAGTTCTGGTAGCTAAAATTACCGTCAGCGTAATTGAGCTCTCCTTTGTCGCTGACGCCGACCGGCGCCACGCGCTGCTGGAGCTGGAAGTTGTGCGCGGAAGCGAAAAGCGGGGCGAGCAGCAGGGATACCATCAGCATGCGACTTGTTTTCATGCTTTCTCCTTGTAATGGGGGGAATTTGTGCGACAGCACTTCGACAGCCTAAAGCATAGGATGTGATAAGAGGTCTGTCCTGTTAACCGGATCGCAGATTTTCCCTTGGTTCGCTAATCATCAGATTTTGAAGGGATATCCTGAAAACGTTATAAATTATCATATACAATTCTGTCAAAAAGTGTAAATCCAGCGTAGATATCCGGGCAGAAGTGAACGTTCTGGTCTTTACTGGGTCTACTACATGCAATCAAGTTGCGTTCTGAATTTCGAGGCTGCCACCTTTGGCGGCTCGCTGAGCGCATGGATCAACGGGAGGAGCGTAAAAGAATGAGAATCTTCCAGCGTTATAACCCTTTGAAAGTGGCAAAGTACGTTAAGACCCTGTTTCGCGGAAGGCTGTATATCAAGGACGTGGGCGCATTTGAATTCGACGAGGGGAAAATCCTGCCGCCGAAGATTCGCGACAAGCGCCATTTCAGCGTGATGTCTGAAGTGAACCGTCAGGTGCTGCTGTTGCAGACCGAGATGGGGTGAGCACCTCGCTGACAGCGGTAAAAAAAATGCGGCCCCGATGGGGCCGCTGATGTTTTTGTCTTACCGCCGTCAGGCCGCAGGCGTGTCGTCCGGCGCTTTCGGCAGCACCGCCGCGGGCTTGTCGCTCAGCCGGGTGACCAGCAGCTGGTCTATCTTGTAGCTGTCGATATCCACCACTTCGAACTTGTAGCCGGCGTATTTGACGAAGTCGGTGCGTTTCGGGATCTTGCGCAGCATATACATCATAAAGCCGCCGATGGTCTCGTAGTTGCCCGCCTGCGGGAACTCGTCGATGTCCAGCACGCGCATCACGTCGTCGATCGGCGTGCCGCCTTCAATCAGCCATGAACTTTCGTCGCGCGCCACGATCTGCTCTTCCTGGCCCTGGCCGACCAGATCGCCCATCAGCGTGGTCATCACGTCGTTAAGGGTGATGATGCCCACCACCAACGCATATTCATTGAGGATCACCGCGAAGTCTTCGCCGGCGGTTTTGAAGCTTTCCAGCGCTTCGGACAGCGTCAGCGTATCCGGCACGATCAGCGCCGAGCGGATCTGCACGCCGCTGCTCAGCACCAGGCTTTGGTTGCCCAGCACGCGGTTCAGCAGGTCTTTGGAATCGACGTAGCCGACCACCTGATCGATATGGCCGTCGCACACCAGGAACTTGGAGTGCGGGTGAGTCGAGACTTTCTCCTTGATGCTCTCTTCGCTTTCGCGCAGATCGAAGTACACCACGCTTTCGCGCGAGGTCATCGAAGACGGCACGGTGCGCGATTCCAGTTCGAACACGTTTTCAATCAGCTCGTGCTCCTGCTTGCGCAGCACGCCCGCCAGGGCGCCGGCTTCCACCACCGCATAGATGTCATCGGAGGTGATGTCGTCTTTACGCACCATCGGCAGCTTGAACATACGGAAGATCAGGTTGGCCATGCCGTTGAAGAACCACACCAGCGGGCGGAAGATCATGATGGAGAAACGCATCGGGTTGATGATCCGGACGGCGACCGTCTCTGGTGCAATCATACCGATGCGCTTCGGGGTCAAATCGGCGAACAGGATAAACAGGCTGGTCACCAGCACGAAAGAGCAGATGAAGCTGACCTGTTCCGCCAATTCGGGCGACAGGAAACGATCGAACAACACCTTGAAAGTGGGCGAGAAAGCCGCGTCGCCGACGATACCACCGAGGATGGCCACGGCGTTCAGGCCGATCTGCACCACGGTGAAAAAGATGCCAGGGGTTTCTTGCAGCTTGAGCACTCTGGCGGCGTTGACGTTACCTTCGTCAGCCATCAGCTTCAGTTTGATCTTGCGCGAGGCGGCCAGAGAGATTTCCGACAGTGAGAAGAACGCACTCACCGCGATCAGAAAAAGAATCAGTAAAATACTGTTTAACATAATCTATCCATACGTGCCGACGGGATGCCGGCGCTCTTGAGGAAGGGTAGTACATAGTAAAAAAAGCAGCGATAACAACCAGAAGGGAAGCTATCGGGCCGCAGAAGCGACCCGCATAGTATAGCAGTTGCCCCACAGGGGCCGCCAGCGGTTAAAAAAGTGCCGCCGGCCGGCATCAAATCAGCCCTGCGGCGGCAGGCAAACGCCGATGCCGCCCAGCCCGCAGTAGCCTTCCGGGTTTTTGAACAGGTACTGTTGGTGATCGTCTTCCGCGTAATAGAACGGCAGCGCCGGTGCGATCTCGGTGGTGATGGCGCGCTTATCGCCCGCCGCATCCATCGCCTGCTGGAAGCGTTGCAGGCTGCTTTCCGCCTCGGCCTGCTGCTCTGGGCTCAGCGTATAAATCGCCGAGCGGTACTGCGTGCCGACGTCGCCGCCCTGGCGCATGCCCTGCGCCGGATCGTGATTTTCCCAGAACAGTTGCAGCAGCTGTTTGTAGCTGACGACCTGCGGATCGAACACCACGCGCACCACTTCGGCGTGGCCGGTCTGGCCGCTGCACACTTCGCGGTAGGTCGGGTTCGGCGTATAGCCGCCGCTGTAGCCGGCGGCGGTGCTGTAGACGCCCGGCTG
The DNA here is from genome assembly GCF_047456145.1 of Serratia sp. BNK-23. Taxonomy (NCBI): domain Bacteria; kingdom Pseudomonadati; phylum Pseudomonadota; class Gammaproteobacteria; order Enterobacterales; family Yersiniaceae; genus Serratia; species Serratia sp. BNK-23. The sequence goes on along the minus strand of NZ_CP179900.1, from coordinate 4,557,850 downwards.
TTGCCAGAACAGGCGCTCAACGCCCCAGAAACAGCCCATGGCGAAAACTGCCACCTCCATGCCGGCCGGCACCTGAGTCATCGAGTGTTCGGTGACGACGTTGAGCGTTGCGACAGGCATTGGCGTGGTGCGGCCAGGCAGCGCGCTTGCCTTATCGACGGTTTGTGATTTATCAAAAAATGGCACCACGGTTGACTCCTGTTGTCACAGTAAGAATTGACCCTACATGGCGGCGGTTCGGTTGTATCTCACCGCGTCTTTGCCCACAATAAGCGGCAAGTTGGATTTTGTATAAGCTTAACGCAGTATTTTGAGCGCCAAAAGTGAAGAATTCGCCTGTTGCGCGGCGGTGGCAAAGCGCGGCGGGCGGCGTCCGGAAGAAGGTTGAAGAGGGCTGCCGTCATGATAGCGCGGAGTCTGCCCTGGCCCCGGAGCGAACACCATAACAGGACAGTAAAATCAATAAGGAGAACACGTGCCAAAGTACCCGGTCATGTGCTTGATATCTGTGTTGCTTGCGGCACCTGCAGCCTATGCGGCGAACGTGCGGCTGCAGGTGGAGGGGTTAAGCGGAGAGTTGGAAAAAAACGTCCGGGTGCGGCTGTCGTCGATCACGCCTGAAGAGGTCGGCACCGACGGCCGCTTCCGCGCACGGGTGGACGAGGCGGTGCGCCAGGGGCTGCGCGCGCTCGGCTATTACCAGCCGACCATCGAGTTTACGCTGGACGATCGGCCGGGGATGTCGCGCCCGGTGCTGCATGCCAAGGTCAATCCGGGCGAGCCGGTGCGCATCGCCGGCGCCAACATCGTGCTGGAAGGCGGCGCAAAGACCGATGAGGACTACCTGGCGCTGGTAAAGAAGGATCGGCCGACCATCGGTGAGATCCTCAACCACGGCAAGTATGACAGTTTCAAAGGCTCGCTGACCGGCCTGGCGCTGCGCAAAGGCTACTTCGACGCCGACATGACCAAAAGCCAGCTCGGCGTGGCCGAAGATCTGCACAAGGCGTTTTGGGATATCGATTTCAACAGCGGCGAACGTTACCGCTTCGGCAAGGTGAAATTCACCGGTTCGCAAATCCGCGAAGACTATCTGCAAAATCTGGTGCCCTTTCATCAGGGGGATTACTACAGTTCGGAGGATTTGGCCGAGCTGAACCGCCGTTTGTCCGCCACCAACTGGTTCAACTCGGTGGTGGTGTCCCCTGATTTCAACGATGCCAAAGAGAACAAGATTTTGCCGTTGGACGCGCTGGTGACGCCGCGTACGCGCAACACCGTCGAAACCGGTATCGGTTATTCCACCGACGTCGGCCCGCGGGTGAAAGGCACCTGGAAAAAGCCCTGGCTCAACGATCGCGGGCATAGCCTGGAAACCAGCGCCAGCGTGTCGGCGCCGGAGCAGCAGCTGGATCTGACTTACAAGATCCCGCTGCTCAAGAACCCGCTGGAGCAGTATTACCTGCTGCAGGGCGGGCTCAAGAACGTCGATCTTAACGACACCAAATCCGTGACCTCCAAAGTGGTGGCCTCGCGCAACTGGGATCTCTCCAGCGGCTGGCAGCGGGCGATCAACCTGACCTGGCGCTGGGATAACTTTACCCAGGGCAACGTCAGCAACACCACCATGCTGCTGTACCCCGGCGTCAGCTTCAACCGCACCCGTTCGCGCGGCGGGCTGATGCCGACCTGGGGTGACAGCCAACGCTATTCCATCGACGTGTCCGACACTTCCTGGGGCTCCGGCGTAGACTTCGCGCTGATGCAGGCGCAGAACGTCTGGATCCGCACCCTGGCCGACAAGCATCGCTTTGTAGCGCGCGGGCAGGTGGGCTGGATCGAAACCAACGACTTCGACAAGGTGCCGCCGGATCTGCGCTTCTTCGCCGGCGGTGACCGCAGCATTCGCGGCTACAAGTACAAAGACATTTCGCCGCGCGGCGACGACGGCAAGCTGACCGGCGCCTCCAAGATGCTGACCGGCTCGCTGGAGTATCAATACAACGTGACCGGCAAATGGTGGGGGGCGATGTTCGTCGATTCCGGTGAAGCGGTGAACGATATCAAGCAGAGCAACTTCAAGACCGGCGCCGGCGTAGGCGTGCGCTGGCAGTCGCCGGTGGGGCCGGTGAAGCTGGATATCGCCGCGCCCGTGGGGGACAAGGACACCCACGGGATGCAGTTCTACATCGGTTTGGGGCCTGAACTATGAGCCTGGTTAAAAAGATTTGCCTCGGATTTCTGGTCATTCTGCTGTTGCTGATCGGCGGCCTGGCCTTCCTGGTGGGGACCACCACCGGTTTGCATATGGTCATCAACGGCGCGGCGCGCTGGGTGCCGGGGCTGGAGATCGCCGGCGTCAGCGGCGGCTGGCGCGATCTGACGCTGAAGGGCGTGAAGTATCAGATGCCGGGCGTGACGGTCAACGCCGGGCAGTTCCATCTCTCCCTCGATCTCTCCTGCTTTAAACGCAGCTCGCTGTGCGTCAACGCCTTGACCGCTCAGGACGTGGACGTGGCGGTGAACACCAAAGAGATGGCGCCCTCCGCGCCGGTGGAGGAGAGCAGTGAACCGACCACCAATCTCAGCACCCCTTATCCGATCACCCTGCGCCTGCTGGCGCTGAATAACGTCAAGGTCACCGTCGACGACACCGCCATTTCTCTGGCCGAGTTCCGCACCGGCGCGCAGTGGCAAGAGCGCGCGCTGACGCTGATGCCGACCAAGATCGGCTCGTTGCTGATCGCCTTGCCGAAAACGCCGCAAAATCCGTTGCCGGAAGCGGTGCAACCGGCGGTCGAGGTGGCGAAAAAGGTCGGTGAGCAGGTTACCGACGCGGCGAAACCGGCGCCGCAGCCGGAGGAGAAGCCGCTCGGCGAAACGCTGAAGGAACTGTTCGCCAAACCGCTGTTGCCGGATCTGCCGGACATCCGCCTGCCGCTGGATATCACCGTGAAAGAGATCAGCGGCGAACAGCTGCGCTTGACCGGCGATACTGACGTGCTGATCACGAGCCTGTTGCTGCAGGCCAGCACGCAGGATCAGCATATCCAGCTGGACAACTTCGACGTGAAGTCGCCGCAGGGCACGCTGTCGGTGCAGGGGCAGGCGACCCTGACCGGCGACTGGCCGGTGGCGCTGACCGCCAACAGCGCGTTGAATATCGACCCGTTGAAGGGCGAGAAGGTGAAGCTGAACATCGACGGCGGGTTGCGTGATGAGCTGAAGGTGGCGCTGAATCTGTCCGGCCCGGTCGGCGCCCAGCTCGATGTGCAAACCCGGCTGGCCGAAGCCGGCCTGCCGCTGGCGCTGACGCTGCAGAGCAAGCAGCTGAAATGGCCGCTGAGCGGCGAGGCGCAGTATCAGGTCAACGATTTCCGCCTGCGCTTTAACGGCAAGGCGACCGACTATGCGCTGTCGACGCGCGCCAATCTGAAAGGCCAGGATCTGCCGCCGGCGGTGCTGACGCTGGACGGCAAAGGTAACGTCGAGCAGTTCAGGCTGGAGCGCCTGCGCCTGGCGGCGCTGCAGGGCAATACCGATCTCACCGCGCTGGTGGACTGGAGCAAGGCCATCAGCTGGACCTCGCAATTGACGCTGAGCGGCATCAATACCGCCAAGCAGTGGCCGGAATGGCCGGCGAAACTCGACGGCAAGATCACCACGCGCGGCAGCCTGCACGGCGGCAGCTGGCAGCTGCAGGTGCCGGTGCTGCAGCTGGACGGCAACGTGAAGCAGAACAAGGTCACGGCGCGCGGCACGCTGAGCGGCAACGCCGCCGGGCAGTGGAAAATCCCCGGCATCGATCTGACGCTGGGGCGCAACCAGCTGAATGTCAAAGGACAGCTGGACGAGAAGAACTGGAACCTGGACGCCAACATCGACGCGCCGCGTCTGGACGGCGCGCTGCCGGGCCTCGGCGGCACCGCCAAAGGGCTGCTGAAGCTGCGCGGCAATCTGCAGGCGCCGCAGCTGCTGGCGGATTTGACCGCTTCCGGTTTGCAGTGGCAGGCGCTGCGCATCAACCGCGTGAAGATCGACGGCGACGTGCGTTCCACGGATCAGATCCAGGGGCAACTGGCGGTACGCGTCGAGCAGCTGAAGCAGGACGCGCTGGAGGTCAGCCTGCTGACCCTCGACGCCAAAGGCAGCGAGAAGCAGCATCAGCTGCAGTTGAAGATCGACGGCAAACCGGTCTCCGGCCAGCTGGCGCTGCAGGGCAGCTTCGATCGTCAGCAGCAGCGCTGGCGCGGCAATCTGAACAATACCCGCTTCGATACGCCGGTGGGGGAGTGGCGCCTGACGCGCGCCATCGCGCTGGACTACCTGAACACCGCGCAGAAGATCAGCGTCGGGCCGCACTGCTGGCAGAACCCGAACGCCGAGTTGTGCGTGCCGAAGACCATCGAAGCCGGCCAGAGCGGCCAGGCCAGCGTGGTGCTCAACCGCTTCGATCTGGCGATGATCAAGCCGTTCCTCGGCCCGGAGACCGCCCTGAGCGGCGTGTTCACCGGCCGGGCCGACGTCAGCTGGAAACCGGGCGGCGCGCTGCCGGAGGCGAAGGTCACGTTGGCCGGCAACGGCGTCAAGGTGGTGCAGCAGGTGCAGGGCAATGCGCTGCCGATCGCCTTCGATACGCTGACCCTCAACGCCGGCCTGAACAACGGCCGCGCGCAGGCCGACTGGCGGATCAAACTGACCAACAACGGCCAGTTCGACGGCAATATCCAGGTGGCGGATCCGCAGGTGCGGCGCACCATCAGCGGCAACGTCAATATCACCAACATTTCGTTGGCGCTGATTAACCCGGCGCTGATGAAGGGCGAAAGCGCGGCGGGCATGCTGAACGCCAACCTGCGTCTGGGCGGCAGCGCGCAGAAGCCGCTGGTGTTCGGGCGTCTGGCGTTGGATCGGGCGAAGGTGCAGGGCCACTGGATGCCGTTCGATATGACCGACGCGCGGCTGGCGGTGAATTTCAACGGCATGACCTCGACGCTGGAAGGGCTGCTCAGCACCACGCGCGGCCAGCTGAATCTGGCGGGCGATGCCGACTGGCGTGACATCAATGCCTGGCGTGCGCGCATTGCCGCCAAGGGCGACAAGCTGCGGGTGACGGTGCCGCCGATGATCCGCATCGACGTATCGCCGGATCTGGTGTTCGAAGCCACGCCGCAGCTGTTCTCGCTCAACGGCAAGGTCGATATTCCCTGGGCGCGCATCACGGTGCAGGAACTGCCGGAAAGCGCGGTGGGCGTCTCTTCCGACGAGGTGATGCTGGACGATCAGCTGAAGCCGATTCAACCGAAGACCGCCTCGATCCCGATCAACAGCAATCTGATGATCCACGTCGGCAACGACGTGCGGCTGGACGCCTTCGGCCTGAAAGCCCGCCTGAAGGGCGATTTGAAAGTGGTGCAGGACAAGAAAGGGCTGGGCCTCAATGGCCAGATTGACATCCCTTCCGGTCGCTTCCATGCTTATGGTCAGGATTTGATCGTGCGTAAAGGGCAGCTGATGTTCTCTGGCCCGCCGGATCAGCCGCTGCTCAATATCGAGGCGATCCGCAACCCGGAATCCACCGAGGACGACGTGACCGCCGGCGTGCGCGTGACCGGCCTGGCGGATGCGCCGAAGCTGGAAGTGTTCTCCGATCCGGCCAAATCGCAACAGGAAGCCCTGTCTTATCTGCTGCGCGGTCAGGGCTTAAGCAGTTCCGGCGCCGACGGCAACGCCATGACGTCGATGTTAATCGGCATGGGGGTTGCACAAAGTGGTCAACTTGTGGGTAAAATCGGCGAGGCATTCGGCGTGAGTAATTTGGCTCTGGACACTCAAGGGGTTGGCGACAATTCCCAGGTTGTCGTGAGCGGCTATGTCCTCCCAGGCTTACAAGTAAAATATGGGGTGGGCATTTTCGACTCGCTGGCCACGCTGACGTTGCGTTATCGCCTGATGCCTAAGTTGTATCTTGAAGCGGTGTCTGGTCTCGACCAGGCATTAGATTTGCTCTATCAGTTTGAGTTTTAGCGATGCGAATAATTGTCTACGGCAGTTTACGGCGCAAACAGGGAAACAGCCATTGGATGACCAACGCCCAATGGCTCGGCGAGCACGAGCTCGAAGGCTATCAGATTTATAATCTGGGCCATTACCCGGCGGCGATCCCTGGAGAGGGCACGATACATTGCGAAGTGTATCGTATTAACTCATCGATTCTGGCAGAGCTGGACGAACTGAAAAGCAACACCAAGGACTATAAGCGCGAGCTGATTCAGACGCCTTATGGGAGTGCGTGGATCTACCTGTATAAACACAGCGTGGACGGTTACCCGCGAATTACCAGCGGTGACTGGCTGAAACGCCTCGAAGATCAGTAATAAAAAAACACCGCTCAATGAGCGGTGTTTTTTCATCGGACGGCGGCGAAAATTACTTCTTGGCGGCGCGTTCGAAGGAGGCGATGATTTCCGCTTTAGCTGCGGCAGCGTCTGCCCAGCCTTCCACTTTCACCCATTTGCCTTTTTCCAGATCTTTGTAGTGCTCGAAGAAGTGAGCGATCTGGGCTTTCAGCAGTTCCGGCAGGTCGTTCACGTCTTTCACGTGATCGTACTCTTTGGTCAGCTTGCTGTGCGGTACCGCAACCAGCTTGGCGTCTTCACCGGCTTCGTCGGTCATCTTCAGCACGCCAACCGGACGGCAGCGGATCACGGAGCCCGGCTGCAGCGGATATGGGGTTGGGACCAGCACGTCAACCGGATCACCATCCAGAGACAGAGTGTGGTTGATGTAGCCGTAGTTGCACGGGTAGAACATCGCGGTGGACATGAAACGGTCAACGAACAGCGCGCCGGTTTCTTTGTCGATTTCGTATTTGATTGGATCGGCGTTGGCCGGGATTTCGATTACTACGTAGATGTCTTCCGGCAGGTCTTTGCCAGCTGGGACCAGATTCAAGCTCATGTCGGTTTCCTTTAATCATCAAACCAGAAATGGAGTGGCGGCTATTATAGCGGACTCTTTTGCGATTTCCTGCCCTTTTCATCGTCGAAAACCCAGTGTTTCTGCGCGCGGAGAATTTCCAGATTAATCCCGCCGCGGCATGAAGTTTTGCCTGCGGCTGCCGATAACTTCAACAAACAATAATGAGCCAGCAAAGCTGGCTCCGCGTTTTGCCACCCCTACTACGTCTGATCTCACTATTCTGAAGCCGGGAAGAACTCATGCTAAAAAAGATTACGGTGAAGGCTGGGCTGATCGCCCTGCTGAGCCTGATGACCATGCTGCTGATCATGGTCAGCGTTATTGGCGTCAACGCGATTAACGAAGGATCGCGCTCGATCCATACCTTGAACCAGATCCTCGGCGAAGAGCTGGGCTCGCTGGCCAACAGCTCCAACCTGACGCTGCGCGCCCGAACCGCCGCTTCGCTGGCGGTGCGCCAACGGGAGATCGGCCAGACTGATGTCTCCGACGCCACCGTGGGCCGCATCTACGGTTACCTCGAGCAGTCGAACAAGGAAATGGCGCGCTTTGTCGGCGTCGGCACCGTGACCGAGCGCGGCCGCGAACTCTCCAGCCGCCTGCAAAACAGCTATCGCGCCTATCTGGAGCAGGGTGTGAAGCCGATGGCCGCCGCCATCAAGGCCGGCAAGATCGATGAGTATTACCATATCCAGGAGACGCGCATTTCCGCCTTGAGCATCGCGTTTGAAAAGGATCTCAGCGATTTCCGCAGTTTCGCCATGAAGCTCGGCGAGAAGCAGGTGTATGACGCCGAAAGCAACGCCAGCACCAAGATCTCGCTGATCGTGGTGGCGGGCCTGCTCAGCGTGCTGCTGGCGGTGCTGGCCTGGTTTGCGTTGCGGGTGATCATTTTGCGTCCGCTGGATGAGTCCATCGCGCAGCTGGAATACATCGCCGGCGGCGATCTGACCCATGAGATCCGCGGCGAGGGCGATACCGAGATGGGCCGCCTGGTGCGGGCGATGCAGCGCATGCAGCAGGCGCTGGCCAATTCGGTCAGCAAAGTGCGTGACGCCAGCAGCCAGATCGACACCGGTTCACGCGAACTGGCGGCCGGTAACCTGCATCTGGCGCAGCGCACCGAAGAATCGGCCGCTTCGCTGGAAGAGACTGCCGCCAGCATGGAACAGCTGACCTCGACGGTGAAAATGAACGCCGAGAACTGCGAGCAGGCCAATCAGCTGGCGCTGAGCGTGTCCGATATCGCCAACCAGGGCAGCGACGTGGTCAGTCAGGTCATGAGCAAGATGCAGGCGATCACCGACAGTTCGCGCCGTATTGCCGACATCATCAGCGTGATGGACGGCATCGCCTTCCAGACCAATATCCTGGCGCTGAACGCGGCGGTGGAAGCGGCGCGCGCCGGTGAACAGGGCCGCGGCTTCGCGGTGGTGGCCGGCGAAGTGCGCAATTTGGCGCAGCGTAGCGCCCAGTCGGCGAAAGAGATCAAAGGGTTGATCGAAGCGTCGCAGAACCGGGTGCAGGAAGGCGAGCAGATGGTGGAGTCGGCGGCGCAGACCATGAGCGGTATCACCGGTGAAGTAGGCCGGGTGACGGCGTTGATGCGTGAGATCTCGGCGGCGACGCGCGAACAAAGCAGCGGTATCGAACAGGTGAATCTGGCGGTGGCGCAGATGGATCAGGTGGCGCAGCAGAATGCGGCGCTGGTGGAAGAGTCGGCGGCGGCGACGCGCTCGCTGGAAGATCAGGCTCAGCTGCTGGCGCAGAGCATGGCGGCGTTCAAGCTGTAAGGCGATAAGGGTTCGGCGCGGCGCCGAACCCTTGCCAGTAACGCGTTACTCGTCCGGGTTTTCGGCGATGAAGCGTTCTGCGTCTTCTACCATCGACTTGGTGCCGACGAAGAATGGCGCGCGCTGGTGCAGTTTCACCGGCGTGATATCCAGAATGCGATTTTTGCCGTCGCTGGCCTTACCACCGGCCTGTTCGGCCAGGAAAGCCATCGGGTTGCATTCGTACAGCAGGCGCAGCTTGCCTTGCGGGTGGCTGGCGGTGCTTGGGTAGATGTAGATGCCGCCTTTCAGCAGGTTGCGGTGGAAATCCGCCACCAGAGAACCGATGTAGCGCGAGGTATAAGGGCGCTGCGTCGCTTCGTCCTGCTCCTGGCAGTACTTGATGTATTTCTTCACGCCGAGAGGGAACTTGATGTAGTTGCCTTCGTTGATGGAATACATGTTGCCGCTCGCCGGGAAGCGCACTTTCTCGTGAGAGAGACAGAACACGCCCAGAGACGGATCGTACGTGAAGGCGTGGACGCCGTAACCGGTGGTGTACACCAGCATGGTGGACGAGCCGTAAACCACGTAACCCGCTGCGACCTGGGCGCTGCCCGGCTGCAGGAAGTCTTCTTCGGTCACCGGCGTGCCGACCGGCGTGATGCGACGATAGATAGAGAAAATCGTACCGACCGAGACGTTGACATCGATGTTGGACGAACCGTCCAACGGATCCATCAATACGACATACTTGGCATTTTCAGCTCGCTCGCCGTCGAATATCACGATTTCATCTTCTTCTTCGGAAGCGATACCCGCAACTTCACCACGCGCTTTCAACGCCGCTTTCAGTTTTTCGTTCGCGTACAGGTCCAGTTTCATCTGAACTTCGCCCTGTACGTTGGACACCCCGCTGGTTCCCAGAATATCAACCAGGCCGGCCTTGTTGATGTCGCGGTGGATGATTTTGGCGCCCAGTTTAATTGCAGAAAGTAACGCGGTCAGCTCGCCGGTGGCGTGAGAGAAGTCGTGCTGTTTCTCGACGATAAATTCGCCTAACGTTTTCATGACACAATCCCTGAATCTACGGATGGATAGCGGCCTGTTAACAAACCGCCAACGTTTTCGCGTGCAGTGTAGCCCAAAGATGCGCGCCATTCATAGGCAAATCCATTTCTTCTGGACGATTCTGAGCGTTAGAATATGCCGACATTCGATGCACTCACATGAGAAACCTATGCGCATTCACATTCTTGGGATCTGTGGCACCTTTATGGGCGGGCTGGCGATGCTGGCGCGCTCACTGGGGCATGACGTCACCGGTTCGGACGCCAACGTCTATCCGCCGATGAGCACGCTGCTGGAGAACCAGGGGATCGATCTGATTCAGGGTTATGATCCCGCCCAGCTGGATCCGGCGCCGGATCTGGTGATCATCGGCAACGCCATGACGCGCGGCAACCCGTGCGTGGAGGCGGTGCTGGAGCGTGGTATCCCTTACGTTTCCGGCCCGCAGTGGCTGCACGACGCCGTGTTGCGCGATCGCTGGGTACTGGCGGTCGCCGGCACCCACGGTAAAACCACCACCGCCGGCATGGCGACCTGGATCCTCGAGGCCTGCGGCTACCAGCCCGGCTTTGTCATCGGCGGCGTGCCGGGCAACTTCGACGTATCGGCCCGCCTCGGCGGCAGCCCGTTCTTCGTGATCGAGGCCGACGAGTATGACTGCGCGTTCTTCGACAAACGCTCCAAGTTCGTGCACTACAGCCCGCGCACGCTGATCATGAACAACCTGGAGTTCGACCACGCCGATATTTTCGACGATCTGAAAGCCATCCAGAAACAGTTCCACCACCTGGTGCGTCTGGTGCCGGGCAAAGGCAAAATCATTCTGCCGGACAACGACAGCCACCTGAAGCAGGTGATGGCGATGGGCTGCTGGAGCGAACAGGAGCTGGTGGGCGAAGAGGGCGCCTGGCGCGCGCAGAAGCTGACGCCGGACGCCAGCCATTACGCGGTGTTCCTCGACGGTGAGCAGGTCGGCGAAGTGAAGTGGGCGCTGGTGGGCGAGCACAACATGCATAACGGCCTGATGGCTATCGCCGCGACTCGCCACGTCGGCGTGCAGCCGGCGGATGCCTGCCGCGCGTTGGGCGATTTCATCAATGCCCGTCGCCGTCTGGAGCTGCGTGGCGAAGCCAACGGCGTCACGGTTTACGACGATTTCGCGCACCACCCGACGGCGATCCTGGCCACTCTGGCCGCGCTGCGCGGCAAGGTCGGCGGTACGGCGCGCATTCTGGCGGTGCTGGAACCGCGATCCAACACCATGAAAATGGGCATCAGCAAAAACGATCTGGCGCCTTCGCTCGGCCGTGCCGACGAAGTGTTCCTGTTCCAGCCGCACCACATTCCGTGGCAGGTCGCGGAAGTGGCGGATGCCTGCGTGCAGCCGGCGCATTGGAGCGCGGATCTCGACACGCTGGTGGACATGGTGGTGAAAACCGCACAGCCGGGCGACCACATTCTGGTGATGAGCAACGGCGGTTTCGGCGGTATTCACGATCGCTTGCTGGACGCGCTGGCGAAAAAGCAGGAACCGAAGGTGACCTACTGATCGCTTAGCCGCATAAGCCAACCTAAGGGCCGCATTCGCGGCCTTTTTTACGCCCATAAAAAAGCCCTCGCGAGCGAGGGCAACGGGGTTCGTCGGATAGGACGACGAGAGGGTCTCTGGGAAATCGGCGTTTGCGTCAGAACTCGGCAGTGGCAGTGACGAGGGTAATCAGCTCTGCAAAGCCGTTCCCAGAGTTGTTATTTGTAAATCTCGGCGGTGGCGTGGTAGTTGCCTTCGTTACGGGCTTCGATCACGCGGTAGGCGGTCGCGCCTTTCGCGTCGGCTTTCTCCGACAACGCCTGGCGAATGTCGGTCGGCGCGCCGTCGATGCCGCTGACGGTAATGGTGCCGATAGATTGCAGATTGGCGGTCTGATCGTTAGTCACCAACTGGGCGGCAGACGCGCCGAAGGAGATGACGGACAGCAAACCGAGTGCAGCAACAGTAGTTTTCATGTTCATGATAGCGATCCTTGGTCATAACAGCCTGGAAGGGCTTGGCAGCGATTTTTATTCTTGAAGGCCGTTATGACAGCGTTTGATTCCAGAGATGTATTGCCCGTTGCCGGGTAATGCCGTTACTTATTTGTAGATTTCAGCGGTCGCGTGGAAGTTGCCGTCGTTGCGCGCTTCGATCACGCGGTAAGCGGTCGCCCCTTTGGCGTCGGCTTTGTCGGACAGTGCCTGGCGAATGTCGGAAGGCGCAGCAGCGACGCCGCTCACGGTGATCACACCGGCGGGCTGCAGTTTTGCGGCCTGGGTTGCATCAACAGATTGTGCTGCGAATGCACCAAAGGAAAGCATGGACAGAACGCTCAGGGTTGCAACGGTAGCTTTAATTTTCATCATCTCACCTCATCGTATTCTTTTATCAGTTCCAACGAACTGTGATTCAGTTCACGAAAATGAGTATACAGCTAGTAACGTGAAAAATTAATAGTTCGCTAACAGTTGCTAGTGAAACTTTAACCTCATGATCCTTATTTTTTATAACCGTAAGGAATAAAAAACGCTCATAAAACGATCTTTTGATGTTAAATTTATGTAATTTCAATAAGGTAAGTGATTTTGACCAAAAGTGCGGAAGATCACAGTGGGTACTGCTGGTTACATGGAGATGTCATGGAAATGTGTTGTTGCGGGATAAAAAAGCAGTGTTAAACGCGGTTGAAGGCTGGGAAGGTAACGCGAGGGTTAAAGAAGCGCTAACAAAATGCGGTTTACAGCCGCACTTTGTTAGCGCCAGGTTTCACAGCTCTTGTTCGAACACGCCCAAGATCGCTTCATGCAGCTTCTGAGCGGTAAAGCCGTTGGACGGGGTGACGAAAATCGTGTCGTCGCCGGCAATTGTGCCGAGGATGCCCTGGGATTTACCCAGTGAGTCGAGCAGGCGGGCGATCAGCTGTGCGGCGCCCGGGCTGGTGTGGATCACCACGACGGCATCGTTATGGTCGACGTCGAGCACCAGATTCTTCAATGGGCTGGTGGTGGTCGGCACGCCGAGTTCGGCAGGAAGGCAATACACCATTTCCATTTTGGCATTGCGCGTACGTACCGCGCCGAACTTGGTCAGCATGCGCGATACTTTGGATTGGTTAATGTTTTCGAAGCCTTCTTCTTGCAGCGCCAAAACGATCTCGCCTTGAGAACTGAATTTTTCTTCTTTCAATAACGCTTTGAACGTCTTGATCAGATCTTCCTGTTTTGCGGGATTACGCATTTTGCACCGTGGAATGTTGATAGTGGAAGTCATGATTATGCATATAGATGAATTTTTATGCAACAAAGGCCGCCCCAAAGAAAATAAAAATGACCGGACGGCGAGGAAAGGGCGGCATTTTAACAAAATCCGGCCGCGATGAATATGCCCTTTTGACGACGGAAAATCGGCCTGCGGTGGTAAATAAAATGTTATTAAAATGATGTTGTTCTGATGTTGCGTAAGGGTGTAATGTAACGGCCGGTTAACTTGCTCGTGAATAACCTCGCACTATTTTTGATTAGTGTGCGCTATGCCCTTCATGCGTAAGCGATTTAATCTAAAATGGGCGCGACAGCGGCCGTTTTATTACACCTGCAGGCAAGAATTGGCTAATTTATTGTTTTGAAAGGTGTAATAACTTAAGGTCCGTAACCAACACATTCACGGCGCTTTATATATTTAAGATAATAAAGGAGTATAGGATGAAAGTTGCAGTTCTCGGTGCTGCTGGCGGTATCGGCCAGGCCCTCGCCCTTCTACTCAAAACCCAGCTTCCTTCAGGTTCTGAACTCTCTCTCTACGACATTGCCCCCGTTACCCCAGGCGTTGCCGTCGACTTAAGCCACATCCCAACCGCAGTTAAAATCAAAGGCTTCAGCGGCGAAGACGCGACTCCGGCTCTGCACGGTGCGGACGTGGTGCTGATTTCCGCCGGCGTGGCCCGTAAGCCAGGCATGGATCGCTCTGACCTGTTCAACGTTAACGCCGGCATCGTGCGTAACCTGATTGAGCAAGTGGCGAAAACCTGCCCGAAAGCCTGCATCGGCATCATCACCAACCCGGTTAACACCACGGTCGCCATCGCGGCGGAAGTGCTGAAAAAAGCCGGCGTTTACGACAAGAACAAACTGTTCGGCGTGACTTCGCTGGATATCATCCGTTCCAATACCTTCGTGGCCGAGCTGAAAGGCAAGCAGCCTGAAGAACTGAACGTGCCGGTGATCGGCGGCCACTCTGGCGTGACCATCCTGCCTCTGCTGTCGCAGATCCCTGGCGTGAGCTTCACCGATCAGGAAGTGGCGGATCTGACCAAACGTATTCAGAACGCCGGCACTGAAGTGGTGGAAGCCAAAGCCGGCGGCGGGTCTGCAACGCTGTCCATGGGCCAGGCGGCCGCCCGTTTCGGTCTGTCTCTGGTGCGTGCGCTGCAGGGCGAGAAAGGCGTTGTGGAATGCGCTTACGTTGAAGGCGACGGCAAATACGCTCGCTTCTTCGCGCAGCCGCTGGTGCTGGGCAAGAACGGCGTTGAAGAACGCAAAGATATCGGCACCCTGAGCGCCTTCGAGCAGAAAGCACTGAACGAGATGCTGGACGTGCTGCATAAAGATATCGAACTGGGCGAGAAGTTCATCAATAACTGATCGACACCGATAGTCAGCCGATAAACGCCGCCGGACGCTGTTCCGGCGGTTTTTTTTGCTCCGCGTTCACGATTTGATGCGTGCTTTGCGATCCAGCAGGCAATCGCTGTGCGGATCGTAATAGCGGCTTGGCCAGATCTCCGAAGGGTGGATGCCTATCGCTTCGGCGATCAGCCATTCCCCCTTTGGCCACGGGCGCGACAGCGCATTGGCCAGCGTCGATGAGCTTAATCCGGCCTTGCGCGACACTGCCGCCAGCGTGGTGCCCTGCTTGCGTAGCGCCGCGATGATATCTGCCGGATGCCAATCTGGGTTCCTTGAATTCATGTTTACATTCCTTTTCTGATTAGCCAAAGTTGCGTTAGTGGTATAACTAACGGGTCATGGTTAAGCGTTTGAACAACGTGAAACGCTTATTAGGAAACAAGAATACCATTAAATTTCCTAAAAAATACCCAAGTAATTTCCAAAAAACGACATTGTCCACTATTGCCCAGAGATGATGGCTATGAAAAACGAGTGGTTTGCCGCCAAGGAACTGACAGGCATCGCAGGATTACCCTCCTCACCACAGGGAATCAATCTGATGGCCCGACGCGAAGGCTGGATCAGCCGCAGGCGTAAAGGCGTGCAGGGAAAAGCGTTGGAGTATCATATCGACAGCCTGCCTCCAGGCGTGCGTAACCTGCTGGCGCTGAAAGAAGACGGGGCGACATATGACGTAGAACGCCAGGATCCGTTGGCGGTCTGGATCGAGTATTACTACCATTTGACGGAGAGCGAGCGCGAGAAAATGGTGGCTTTCCTGATGCGGGAAGGGATTGGCGGCCTGCTGGCGCGTATCGACGAAGAGAGCAATACCTAGGCAGGCCCGCGTGGGCGGGCCTGATGAATGTATTGCGAAATTAAAATTTCTTAAAAATCGCGTTGTACCGCCAAATGGGCCAGGCCTTCCAGCGCCGTGCGGTGCTCCGAGGCCGGCAAGACCTGCAGCGCGGCGATCGCTTTGTCGGCTTCTTCCTCGGCGCGTTTGCGGGTGTATTCCAGCGAACCGCATTGCTGCATCGCCTGCAGCACCGGCTCCAACAGGTGGCGGCCGTTGCCTTGCTCAATCGCGCCGCGGATCATGTCACGCTGGGCGTCGTCGCCGTTGTGCATCGCGTGCAGCAGCGGCAGGGTCGGTTTCCCTTCGTTCAGATCGTCGCCGGTGTTTTTGCCCAGCGTGCTGCCGTCGGCGCTGTAGTCGAGCAGATCGTCGATCAGCTGGAAAGCGGTGCCGAGGTAGCGGCCATAATCTTGCAGCGCCTGTTCTTGCTCAGCGCTGGCGCCGGACAGGATCGCCGACGATTGCGCCGCCGCTTCAAACAGACGGGCGGTTTTGCTGTAGATCACCCGCATATAACTTTCTTCGCTGATGTCGGGATCGTGCACGTTCATCAACTGCAGCACTTCACCTTCGGCGATGACGTTGACCGCCTCCGACATCAGCGCCAGCACGCGCAGGGATTCCAGGCTGGTCATCATCTGGAAGGCGCGGGTATAGATAAAGTCGCCGACCAGCACGCTGGCGGCGTTGCCGAACGCTGCGTTGGCGGTGGCTTTGCCGCGGCGCATGTCCGATTCGTCGACGACGTCGTCATGCAACAGCGTGGCGGTATGAATGAATTCGATCAGGGCGGCTACGGTGACGTGCTTGTTGCCTTCGTAGCCCAACGCCCGCGCCGCCAGGACGGCGATCATCGGCCGGATGCGCTTACCGCCACCGCTGATAATGTAATAGCCAAGCTGATTGATGAGCGTGACATCGGAATTCAGCTGTTCGAGAATTGTTGCGTTCACGGCCGCCATATCTTGCGCGGTTAACTCGGTAATTTGCTCTAGGTTCATTGTGTTTTTTTCAGCTGTGTTTCTCTTCACCGCGTTGAGATCGCTGCTCACATCGGTACATGGCGGTAACTGTCCCTATGATTGTACTTGAAAAACGGTTCAGATAAACGCCACGAAAGAAACTGCGCTTTTTTTCTTCTTTTTTCTCCTTCTGGTCTTATTCTGCTCTTGTCATGCGCCGCTTTTTTGCGTAGAATTCGCGCCCTATTGTGAATATTTATAGCGCGCTCTGAACTAACACAGTCGGGCACGCGGAAAGCGGAGTTTTATATGTACGCGGTTTTCCAAAGTGGTGGTAAACAACACCGAGTAAGCGAAGGTCAGACCGTTCGCTTGGAAAAGCTGGACATCGCAACTGGTGAAGCGGTTGAGTTTGACCAGATTCTGATGATCGCTAATGGCGAAGATATCAAAATCGGCGTTCCTTTCGTCGATGGCGGCAAGATCAAAGCTGAAGTCGTTGCTCACGGTCGTGGCGAGAAAATTAAAATCGTTAAGTTTCGTCGTCGTAAACACCACCGTAAGCAGCAGGGCCACCGTCAGTGGTTCACTGACGTTAAAATCACCGGCATCAGCGCTTAAGTTAGGAGAGCGGATTAATGGCACACAAAAAGGCTGGCGGCTCGACTCGTAACGGTCGCGATTCAGAAGCTAAACGTCTGGGCGTAAAACGCTTTGGCGGCGAAGCAGTACTGGCAGGCAGCATCATCGTTCGTCAGCGCGGCACCAAATTCCACGCTGGTACCAACGTGGGTTGCGGCAAAGACCACACTCTGTTTGCTTTGAAAGACGGTAAAGTCAAATTCGAAGTTAAAGGCCCGAGCAATCGTAAATTCATCAGCATCGAAGCTGAATAATTTTTCGAGCCTTACGAAATAGATGTAAGCCCCGCAATTCGTTGCGGGGCTTTTTACATTTATGGGTTGCCTGAGGGTTGGCCCGTCAGCGTTGGCGAAGGTGATATGGATACGAAGCAGCAGGTCGGCGTTGGTATTTCTTTGGCGTTAACCACGGCGGTTTGCTGGGGCGCGTTGCCGATCGCGATGAAAGAAGTGTTGGTGGTGATGGAGCCGTTTACCGTTGTCTGGTATCGCTTTACCATGGCCGCCATCGGTTTGGGCCTGATCCTTGCGGTGCGCGGCAAGCTGCCGCCGCTGACGATGTTCCGCCAGCCGCGTTGGCTGCTGCTGTTGGCGATCGCGACGGCGGGGCTGCTGGGCAACTTTGTGTTCTTCAGCTCCTCGCTGCAATACCTGAGCCCGACGGCGTCGCAGGTGATTGGCCAGCTGTCGCCAGTCGGTATGATGTTCGCCAGCGTGCTGATTTTAAAAGAGCGCATGCGCATCACCCAGGTCATTGGCGCCCTGATGCTGATTTGCGGGCTGATGCTGTTTTTCAACGTCAGTCTGATAGAGATCTTCACCCGGCTGACGGACTACACGCTGGGCGTCATGCTGGGCGTGTGTGCGGCGATGGTCTGGGTGAGCTATGGCGTGGCGCAGAAGGTGTTGCTGCGCCGGCTGGCTTCGCCGCAGATCCTGGTTATGTTGTACACTTTATGTGCGATTGCGTTGTTCCCTCTGGCCAAACCCGAGGTGATTTTCCAGCTTAGCGGCTGGCAATTGGCGTGCCTGCTGTTTTGCGGCGCCAACACGCTGATCGGCTATGGCGCGCTGGCAGAAGCGATGGCGCGCTGGCAGGCGGCGCAGGTGAGCGCGTTGGTTACGCTGACCCCGCTGTTTACCCTGCTGTTTTCAGATTTATTGGCGCTGGCTTGGCCCCAGGCATTCGCCATGCCGACGCTGAACATCGTCGGCTATGTCGGTGCGTTTGTGGTTGTGGCGGGCGCCATGTTTTCCGCAATTGGTCACCGGTGGTGGCCGCGACGGGCAGACCCCCCCCTGGTTGCTCCTTTGAAGCAGCCCGGTGAATGATTTACGGAGACGGTAAATGAAGTTTGTAGATGAAGCAGCGATTCTGGTCGTTGCAGGCGACGGCGGCAACGGGTGCGTCAGCTTCCGCCGCGAAAAATATATCCCGAACGGTGGGCCTGACGGCGGTGACGGCGGCGACGGCGGCGACGTCTACCTGCTGGCGGACGAGAACCTTAACACCCTGATCGACTACCGCTTTGAGAAGTCTTTCCGCGCCGAACGCGGCCAGAATGGCCAGAGCCGCGACTGTACCGGCAAACGCGGTAAAGACGTCATCATCAAGGTACCGGTCGGCACGCGCGTGAAGGATCAGGGCACCGGCGAGATCCTCGGCGACATGACCCGCCACGAGCAGAAGCTGATGGTCGCCAAAGGCGGCTGGCACGGTCTGGGCAACACCCGTTTCAAATCTTCGGTCAACCGCGCGCCGCGTCAGAAGACGCTGGGTACCGCCGGCGAAGCGCGTGACCTGTTGCTGGAGCTGTTGCTGCTGGCCGATGTGGGCATGCTGGGGCTGCCGAACGCCGGCAAATCGACCTTCATCCGCGCGGTGTCCGCCGCCAAGCCGAAGGTGGCCGATTATCCGTTTACCACGCTGGTGCCGAGCCTGGGCGTGGTGCGCATGGATCACGAGCAGAGCTTTGTGGTCGCCGACATTCCGGGGCTGATCGAGGGCGCCTCCGAAGGCGCCGGCCTGGGTATTCGTTTCCTGAAACACCTGGAGCGTTGCCGCGTGCTGCTGCACCTGGTGGACATCGCGCCGATCGACGAATCCGATCCGGTGGAAAACGCCAAAGTCATCATCAACGAGTTGAACCAATACAGCGAAAATCTGGCGCAGAAGCCGCGCTGGCTGGTGTTCAACAAAATTGATGTGATTGGTGAGGAAGAAGCCGCCGAACGCGCCAAGGCGATTGTGGAAGGCATGGGCTGGGAAGGGAAGTACTACATGATCTCCGCCGCCAACCGCGAAGGCGTCAACGCGCTGTGCTGGGACGTGATGAACTTCATCAACACCCAGCCGAAAGCGATGGCGATCGAAGAAAGCGCACCGGAAAAAGTCGAATTCATGTGGGATGACTACCACCGCGAGCAAATTGCGGAAGTGGAAGCCGAAGCGGAAGATGACTGGGATGACGACTGGGACGAAGACGACGACGAAGGCGTCGAAATCATTTACCAGAAGTAATTCGGTGATAAAGGGCTCAGCAACGCTGGGCCCTTATTATTTGAGCGCCTTTTCCGGCAGCCAGCACTGGGCATTCAGGCCGCGCGCATCGCGGCGGTTTTCCAGCGTCAAACGCCCCTGGTGCAGTTGCGCGATGCGGATCACGATATTCAGGCCCAGTCCGCTGCCGCCGTAGCGTTGATCCATGCGGCGAAACGCCTGCGTCAGCTCCCCGACCATTTCTTCCTTGATTCCCGGGCCATCGTCGATGACCTGCAGCAGATAGCCGTTGTCTTGCGGCGTTAACCGCACCTGTATCGCGCCGCCTTCCGGGCCGTAACGGTGAGCGTTTTCGACCAGGTTGCGCAGCAGAAGCCGCAGCAGCACCGGATCGCCGTTCACTGTGGCAGCAGCCGGCAATTGCCAGCCCAGCGTCTGCCCGCGTTGGGCGGCCATTTCGTCGAGCTCTTCGCGCAGCGGCTGGATCACATTGGCCACCCAATCGAAATGCTGATAATGGCCGCTGGCGAAGTCTTGCCCGGCGCGCGACAGCATCAGCAACTGCTCGACGGTATGCATCAGCTGATCGATGCGGGCGATCAGCGCCTGGCTGCCCTTGACGCCTTGTTTTTCCATCAATTCCAGATGCAGGCGGATGCCGGCCAGCGGCGTGCGCAGTTCGTGGGCGGCGTCGGCGGTGAACAGGCGTTCCTGTTGAATGGTGTTGTCCAACCGTGAGAACAGCTGATTGAGCGCATTGGTGACGGCCACCATTTCCTGGCTATCGCTGGTGATCGGCAGCGGCGTCAGGTTATCGGCAGAGCGCTTTTCCAGCCGCTGTTGCAGTTGGTTGAGTGGGCGGATGATCCAGCTGATAGCCCAGAATGACGCCAACAGGGTGACGATCATCATGATCAGCGAAGGCGCCAACAGCGATGCGATGGCCTCGGCGATCTCGGTATCGACGCGTTCGGTACGCACTTTGGCGGACAGGGTTTCGTCCACCAGGAAGCTGATCTGCTCCTGGCTTTCGTGCCACAGCCAGAAGGCGCTGATGAGTTGCGTGACCAGCAGGATCAGCGCCAGCATCAGCAGCAGGCGGCGGCGCATGCTGATCATGACGAGGGTTCCAGGCGGTAGCCGATGCCGCGCACGGTGCGAATGCGATCCTTGCCCAGTTTGCGGCGCAGGTTGTGAATATGCACTTCCAGGGTGTTGGAACCTAAATCATCTTGCCAGGTGTAGAGATCCTGCTGCAGGAGTTCGCGGTTGACCGTCTGCCCGGCACGCATGATCAGGCGCGCCAGAATGGCGAACTCTTTCGGCGTGACCTCCACCGGCTGCTGTTGCAGATAGACCTGCTGGCTGGAGAGATTCAACTGCAGGTCATCCACCTGCATCAGATTGTCGCTGTGGCCCTGGTAGCGCCGCAGGAGAGCGCGCACGCGCGCCTGCAGCTCAACCAGCGCGAAGGGTTTGACCAGGTAGTCGTCGGCGCCGGCGTCCAGCCCATCGACGCGGTCTTCCAGGGCGTCGCGGGCGGTCAGGATCAGCACCGGCAGATCGATCTGCTGGCGGCGCCACTGCCGCAGCAGCGCTGCGCCGTCCATGTCCGGCAGGCCGAGATCCAGGATCACCATGCTGTATTGGCTGGTGATGAGCAGGCTGCTGGCCTCCGCCGCTGTGGCGGCGCAGTCGCACACGTAGCCTTCACCGGTCAGCGCCAGCGCCAGCCCTTGTTGCAGCAGTTCATCATCTTCAACGACCAGCAGCTTCATGGCGATCCTCAGTTGTTTTGGTAAATATCCCGATACAGGCGGCTTTCGAAACGCACCAGCGGTGCGCGGCGCTGTTTCTGATCTTCCGGCGGCACGGCGTAGCCGGAGAGATACTGCACGAAGGCCATGCGCTGGCCGCTGGCGGTAGTGATGAAGCCCGCCAGGTTGTAGACGCCCTGCAGCGCGCCGGTCTTGGCCGACACCTTGCCGTCTACGCCAGCCTCATGCAGGCCGCCGCGGTAGCGCAGGGTGCCATCATAGCCGGACAGCGGCAGCATCGAGATAAAGTTCAGCTCGTTGTCGTGCTGCGCGATGTACTGCAGCGCCTGCATCATGGTCGCTGGGGCCAGCAGGTTGTGGCGCGACAGGCCGGAACCGTCGGCGATGATGGTGTTGCCCAGATCGATGCCGGCCTTCTGGCGCAGCACCTGCCGTACCGCATCAGAACCGGCTCGCCAGGTGCCCGGCACGCCGAAGCGTTCGTGCCCGATGGTGCGGAAGACGGTATCGGCGATCATGTTGTCCGATTTCTTCAGCATGATTTTCAACAGATCGTGCAGCGGCGCCGACTGGGTTTGCGCGATCACCGTGCCGGTGATGCCGGGGCGCGTCTGGCGTTTCAAATGCCCGTCGATCTGGATGTCGGCCTGCTTCAGTTCGTCTTTCAGGATGGCGCCCGCATAGCTGGCACCATCCTGGATGGCGAAGGCCAGCGGCAACGGCTCGCTGCGCTGCGTCAGGCAGCCGGTCAGGGTAAAGCGGTTCAGCTCGCCCGGCACCACGTCCAGCTCGCAGTACTGCGCGTCTGCGGAGCCGCGCGCCAGGGTGCGCACCTGGCTAAACATATTAACCGGATAATAGGAGGCGACGCGGATAAACGCCATGTCGCCCGGATTCGGCGCGCTGTACAGCGAGACCGAGAAACAGTTGCGATCGACAATGGCGGCGGCCGGCGGCGCGCTGAAGCACTGCGTCAGATCGTTCCACGGCCAGCCGGGCGCCTTGTCATGGCTGGCGAAGACCGAGGTATCGACCAGCACGTCGCCGCTGATTTGGCGCACGCCCTGCTTTTTCAGGACGGCCACCATATTGCGCAGGCTCTGGCGTTTGAAGGTCGGATCGCCGCTGAAGCGGGCGATCAGGTTGCCGCGCAGCACGCCGTCGCGAATATCGCCCTGGCTCTCCAGCGTGGTGGTGAAACGGTAATCGGGCCCGAGTTGCAATAGCGCAGCCAGCGCCGTCAGCACTTTTTGGGTACTGGCCGGCAGCGCCATCTGCTGAGAGTGGTAATCGATCGTCGGCGCACCGGCGCCGATCTTCTGAACGACCAGGGCAAGGTTGGCCCCATCAGGCAGATATTGTGTGTACTCTTCAACCGGGGCCGCATTCGCATTCAGAACAAATGCGCAAGCCAATGCACTGACAATTCGTGAAAAACGCATAATCTCGGGATAACAGCTGGATAACGTGCCGTCATACTACGGTGCAATCAGGGAAAAAGTAAACGATGACCCTCAAGGAACTCTAGGCTAAAATGCGTATCAAAATGCAAAACCGATCTTGGCTTGGGCTCCGTTCCGAGTCAGGTTTCTTTTGTTTGTCGCCTGGAGGCGGGGGGCGGTATGCCAACCGTGTTTTCATACGAATACGTCAGGATGACGGTTATTTGAACAGGAAAGATTTAGAGGTATTTATACGATGAACCAAATTCCGATGACCTTGTTTGGCGCTGAAAAACTGCGCGAAGAGCTCGAATATCTGAAAAGCGTGCGCCGCCCGAAAATCATTGCGGATATCGCTGAAGCGCGTGAACACGGCGACTTGAAAGAAAATGCCGAGTACCATGCCGCCCGCGAACAGCAGGGTTTCTGCGAAGGCCGCATTCAGGAAATCGAAGCCAAACTGTCCAATGCGCAGGTGATCGATATCACCAAGATGCCGAACACCGGCCGGGTGATCTTCGGCGCCACCGTATCGGTGATGAATCTGGACAGTGAAGAAGAAGTGACTTACCGCATCGTTGGCGACGATGAGGCCGATTTCAAGAAAAATCTGATTTCGGTAAACTCGCCGATGGCGCGCGGCCTGATTGGCAAAGAGCAAGACGATGTGGTAGTAATCAAAACCCCAGGCGGCGACGTGGAATACGAGATCCTGAAGGTCGAGTATCTCTGATCGGGATCGTTGGTCATTAATGCGCCAACGTTTTGTAAAGATAGGAAAAAGGCCGCAAGCGGCCTTTTATCTTGGTCAGGCGCATGGCACCTTTTCGTTAACCTGATGGTTATTAACGCGGTAGACTGATCTTGCGCTCTTTCGACGGGCGGTAAAGAATAAGCGTACTGCCGATAACTTGCACATTGCAGGCGCCCGTTTCACGCACGATAGCGTCGGCGATCAGGGTTTTGGTTTCGCGATCTTCAGCGGCGATTTTTACCTTGATCAGCTCATGATGCTCCAGAGCCTGTTCAATTTCAGCCAGCACCCCTTCGGTAAGACCGTTATTGCCCAGCATCACCACCGGTTTTAACGGATGCGCCAGGCCTTTCAGGTGCTGTTTTTGTTTATTATTCAGATTCATTGTCTTTTTTGCTTAAGTTGGGATTGAAAACGGTACATTCTACCGCCATCTCATGTATATCACCAAATCGGTCTTCACCGGTGTGAGTCTACGTGAGCAGCGACCCTGACATAAGACTCTTTTTATGATAGTTGGAAAACGAGATGGCTAATAAAAAGCGTTCGGCTAGCTCCAGTCGCTGGTTACAAGAACACTTTAGCGATAAATATGTACAGCAGGCGCAGAAAAAGGGACTGCGTTCCCGTGCCTGGTTTAAACTTGATGAAATACAGCAGAGCGACAAACTGTTCAAACCGGGCATGACCGTGGTTGACCTGGGCGCCGCACCGGGCGGCTGGTCGCAGTATGTGGTCACCCAAATCGGCGGTACCGGGCGCATCATCGCCTGTGATATTTTGCCAATGGATCCTATCGTTGGCGTCGATTTCCTTCAGGGCGATTTTCGTGATGAACTGGTGCTGAAGGCACTGTTGGAACGAGTAGGCGAGAGTAAGGTTCAGGTGGTCATGTCCGATATGGCCCCGAATATGAGTGGCACCCCGGCGGTCGATATTCCAAGGTCGATGTATCTGGTGGAGTTGGCGCTGGATATGTGTCGTGATGTCCTCGCACCAGGCGGAAGTTTCCTGGTGAAGGTGTTCCAGGGAGATGGCTTTGACGAGTACCTACGGGAAATTCGCTCCCTGTTTACGAAGGTTAAGATTCGTAAGCCAGACGCTTCCCGCGCCCGTTCGCGCGAAGTGTACATTGTAGCGACAGGGCGCAAACTGTAGTACCCTAACGCTGTTTGTTAACACAGTTGTAAGATGAGGTTAATCCCTTGAGTGACATGGCGAAAAACCTAATTCTCTGGTTAGTCATCGCGGTAGTGTTGATGTCTGTATTCCAGAGCTTTGGGCCCAGCGAGTCGAATGGCCGTAGGGTGGATTACTCTACCTTCATGTCCGAACTGACCCAGGACCAGGTTCGCGAAGCGCGAATCAACGGACGTGAAATTAACGTTACCAAGAAAGACAGTAACAAATACACGACCTACATCCCTGTCAACGATCCTAAGTTGCTGGATACGTTGTTAACGAAGAATGTGAAAGTTGTCGGCGAGCCGCCTGAAGAGCCGAGCCTGCTGGCTTCTATCTTTATCTCCTGGTTCCCGATGCTGTTGCTGATCGGGGTCTGGATCTTCTTTATGCGGCAAATGCAGGGCGGCGGCGGCAAGGGCGCGATGTCCTTCGGCAAGAGCAAGGCCCGCATGCTGACGGAAGACCAGATCAAGACCACTTTCGCCGATGTCGCCGGGTGTGACGAAGCGAAAGAAGAGGTGAGCGAACTGGTGGAATACCTGCGCGAACCGAGCCGTTTCCAGAAGCTGGGCGGCAAGATCCCGAAAGGCGTGCTGATGGTTGGCCCGCCGGGGACCGGTAAAACGCTGTTGGCGAAAGCGATCGCCGGCGAAGCGAAGGTGCCGTTCTTCACCATTTCCGGTTCCGACTTCGTCGAAATGTTCGTCGGCGTGGGCGCATCCCGCGTGCGTGACATGTTCGAACAAGCGAAGAAAGCCGCGCCGTGCATCATCTTCATCGATGAAATCGACGCCGTCGGCCGCCAGCGTGGTGCCGGCCTGGGTGGCGGTCACGATGAGCGCGAGCAGACCCTGAACCAGATGCTGGTTGAGATGGACGGTTTCGAAGGCAACGAGGGCATCATCGTCATCGCGGCCACCAACCGTCCGGACGTGCTTGACCCCGCGCTGCTGCGCCCGGGCCGTTTCGACCGTCAGGTCGTGGTCGGGCTGCCGGATGTGCGTGGCCGTGAGCAGATCCTGAAGGTGCACATGCGCCGCGTGCCGTTGGCTGCCGACATCGACGCCTCCGTCATTGCGCGCGGTACGCCGGGCTTCTCCGGTGCCGATCTGGCCAACCTGGTCAACGAAGCGGCGCTGTTCGCCGCCCGCGGCAACAAGCGCGTGGTGTCGATGGTGGAGTTCGAGAAAGCCAAAGACAAGATCATGATGGGTGCGGAACGCCGCTCCATGGTAATGACCGAAGCGCAGAAAGAGTCGACCGCGTATCACGAAGCGGGCCACGCCATCATTGGCCGCCTGGTTCCTGAACATGATCCGGTACATAAAGTGACGATCATTCCTCGTGGCCGTGCGCTCGGCGTGACCTTCTTCCTGCCGGAAGGGGATGCGATCAGCGCCAGCCGTCAGAAGCTGGAGAGCCAAATCTCCACCCTGTACGGCGGCCGTCTGGCGGAAGAGATCATCTACGGGCCGGAAAAAGTCTCTACCGGTGCGTCGAACGACATCAAAGTGGCGACCTCCATCGCCCGCAACATGGTGACCCAATGGGGCTTCTCCGAGAAGCTGGGGCCGCTGCTGTATGCGGAAGAAGAGGGTGAAGTGTTCCTGGGCCGTTCCGTGGCCAAGGCGAAGCACATGTCGGATGAAACCGCGCGTATCATCGACCAGGAAGTGAAGTCGCTGATCGAACGCAACTACACGCGTGCTCGCTCGCTGCTGATGGAAAACATGGACATCCTGCACTCGATGAAGGATGCGCTGATGAAGTATGAAACCATCGATGCGCCGCAGATCGACGATCTGATGAACCGCAAAGACGTGCGTCCGCCGGCGGGCTGGGACGATGCGAACAAAGGCAACAGCTCCGACAACGGCGGCACCCCGAAAGCCCCGACGCCGGTAGATGAGCCGCGCACCCCAACGCCGGGCAACACCATGTCCGAACAGCTCGACAAGTAACAACGGCTGTGTAATAACATCAAACCCCGGTACGCCGGGGTTTTTTTTTGCCCGGCGGGCAGTGAACCAGGCAACAGTAAGGTGGACCAACCATGCAGTTAACCGTGCGCGACATGACGCTCAATCTCTCCCATCCGCAGGTGATGGGCATCCTCAACGTGACGCCGGATTCGTTTTCCGACGGCGGCCGCCACAACACCCTGAACCAGGCGCTGGTGCATGCGCATGCGCTGATTTCGGCCGGCGCCACGATGATTGATATCGGCGGCGAATCGACAAGGCCGGGGGCGGCGGAGGTGAGCGAAGAGGAAGAATTGGAACGGGTCGTGCCGGTGGTGGAAGCGCTGGCGCAGCGCTTCGAGGTCTTTATCTCGGTCGATACCTCGAAGGCGGGCGTGATCCGCGAATCGGCGCAGGCCGGTGCCCATCTGATCAACGACATTCGTTCGCTGCAGGAGCCGGGCGCCCTGGCGGCGGCGGCGGAAAGCGGCCTGCCGGTCTGTCTGATGCACATGCAGGGGCAGCCGCGCACCATGCAGCAGGCGCCGCACTACGACGATCTGATCGCCGACGTTCAGGCGTTTTTCGAACACCATATCCGGCGCTGTAACGAGGCGGGGATAACAAATCAGAAATTGCTGCTCGACCCCGGCTTCGGTTTCGGTAAAAATTTGTCGCACAACTATCAGCTTCTGGCTCGGTTGTCGGAGTTTCATCGTTTTGGTTTGCCGCTGTTGGTCGGCATGTCGCGCAAATCGATGATTGGACAACTGCTGAACGTGCCGCCGGATCAACGGGTTATCGGCAGCGTGGCCTGCGCGGTGATCGCGGCGATGCAGGGTGCGCAGATTGTCAGAGTGCATGACGTTAAAGAAACCGTCGAGGCGATGCGTGTCGTCGAGGCAACACTTTCAACTAAGGGACAGTAGAGACATGAGCGAGCGCAAATATTTTGGCACCGACGGCATCCGTGGCAAGGTCGGGGACAGCCCCATCACGCCGGACTTCGTGCTGAAGCTGGGCTGGGCGGCCGGTAAAGTGCTGGCGCGTCACGGTTCCCGCAAGATCATCATCGGTAAGGATACGCGCATCTCCGGCTATATGCTGGAGTCCGCTCTGGAAGCCGGTCTGGCGGCAGCCGGATTGTCCGCCTCCTTCACCGGGCCGATGCCCACGCCGGCGGTGGCTTATTTGACGCGTACCTTCCGCGCGGAAGCGGGCATTGTCATTTCCGCTTCGCATAACCCGTTCTATGACAATGGCATCAAGTTTTTCTCGATCGACGGCGCCAAGCTGCCGGACAATGTCGAAGAAGCGATCGAGGCCGAGATGGAAAAGCCGCTGACCTGCGTGGAGTCCTCGGAGCTGGGTAAAGCCAGCCGCATCATCGACGCCGCCGGCCGCTATATCGAATTCTGCAAAGGCACCTTCCCGAGCGAGCTGAGCCTGAAAGGGCTGAAAATCGTGGTCGACTGCGCCAACGGCGCGACTTACCACATCGCGCCGAGCGTGCTGCGCGAGCTGGGCGCTACGGTGATCGCCATCGGCGTTGACCCGGACGGCATGAACATCAACGAGAAATGCGGCGCTACCGATGTGCGTCAGTTGCAGGAGCGCGTGCTGCAGGAAAAAGCGCACGTTGGCCTGGCGTTCGACGGCGACGGCGACCGCGTGATGATGGTGGATCACCTGGGCAATAAGGTGGACGGCGATCAGATCCTGTACATCATCGCCCGCGAAGGCCTGCGCCAGGGTCAGCTGCGCGGCGGCGCGGTCGGCACCCTGATGAGCAATATGGGGCTGGAGCTGGCGCTGAAACAGCTGGGCATTCCGTTCGCTCGCGCCAAAGTGGGCGACCGTTACGTGCTGGAAAAGCTGCAGGAGCTGGGCTGGCGCATCGGTGCGGAAAACTCCGGCCATGTGATCTTGCTGGACAAAACCACCACCGGCGACGGCATCGTGGCCGGGTTGCAGGTGCTGACCGCCATGGTGCGTAACCACATGAGCCTGCATGACCTGTGCAGCGGCATGAAGCTGTTGCCGCAGATCCTGGTCAACGTGCGTTTCGCCGGCGATCACAATCCGCTGGAGTCCGAAGCGGTGCGCAAGGTCACCGAACAGGTGGAAGCCGAGCTGGCCGGTCGCGGCCGGGTGCTGCTGCGCAAATCGGGCACTGAACCGCTGATCCGCGTGATGGTGGAGGGTGAGGACGAGCAGCAGGTGACCGCGCTGGCGCATCGCATCGCCGATGCGGTGAAATCCGCAGGTTAAAACAGACAGTTAGCCGCCGGGCTTGGCATCGCTGAGCCCGAACAGGCGATTGTTGGCGTTTTTTTCCGCAAACGCGCCGGCGGCTGCAAATTGCCCTTGCGCGGGTTGGCGGCTTTGGTTAGTATTCACACCCGCTTCAGTAGGCAGTTTATAAACACGCCTGCTTGATGAGTGTGAAGCATTTGGCATGCGGTGAGGCCGCAAGGATACGGGTACTACTATGTACGAAGCTCTTCTGGTAATTTTCCTGCTGATTTCAATCGGGCTGGTTGCTCTGATTATGTTGCAGCAAGGTAAAGGCGCTGATATGGGAGCCTCTTTCGGAGCAGGTGCATCAGGCACGTTGTTCGGTTCGAGTGGTTCCGGTAACTTTATGACCCGCATGACTGCTGTATTGGCGACGCTGTTCTTCGTCATCAGCCTGATTCTGGGCAACCTCAGCAGCAACCAAAGCAAGAAAGGCAGCGAGTGGGAAAACCTCGGTCAGCCGGTGAAAACTGAGCAGACAACCGCGCCGGCAGCACCTGCCAAGCCGAGCAGCGACATCCCGCAGTAAGCCGCAAAAAGTTTGTAAACGGTGGTTGTGAACTCGAAAGAACAACGGCCGTTAGCAGTAAGAATCAGTACCGAGGTGGTGGAATTGGTAGACACGCTACCTTGAGGTGGTAGTGCCCTAACGGGCTTGTGGGTTCGAGTCCCATCCTCGGTACCAAATCCCAGAGATAACTTGCAATTTTGCGATTATCGGCGTAGTATTTGCCACGTTTTCGGACGCGGGGTGGAGCAGCCTGGTAGCTCGTCGGGCTCATAACCCGAAGGTCGTCGGTTCAAATCCGGCCCCCGCAACCACTTTCCTTTAAGTGTTTATTTTCAAATACACTTTTCGATTGAAATCCGCTTTTCTCGATCAACATTTGAAAATGACACTTGCTCGAAAGTTGTACCGAGGCCGCCTAGCGGCAAACAGGGTCCAGTTGCATAAAGCCCCGATTTTTCGGGGTTTTTTGTTATTTGGCAACAGAATCACTGGGCTATTTAGCCCTTTTTTTATGTCTTGGGGGTGGGCTTGTCCACATTAGAGCAACAGTTAACAGAGATGCTTTCGGCACCCGTAGAAGCGTTGGGCTTTGAGCTTGTAGGCATCGAATTCATTCGTGCGCGCCAATCGACGCTCCGCATCTATATTGATAGTGACAACGGCATCAATGTTGATGATTGCGCTGATGTCAGCCACCAGGTCAGCGCTGTATTGGACGTCGAAGATCCAATCACGGTCGCTTACAACTTGGAAGTCTCCTCTCCTGGCCTTGATCGCCCGATGTTCACCGCAGAGCACTATACGCGTTTCCTCGGTGAAGAAGTCAGCCTGGTCCTGCGCATGGCGGTACAGAACCGTCGCAAGTGGCAGGGTATTATCAAGTCTGTCGAAGGCGAGATGATCACGGTTACTGTGGAAGGGAAAGATGAAGTGTTCGCGCTGAGCAACATCCAGAAAGCGAACCTGGTACCCCACTTTTAAAGTTTGGAAGAGGCAACTAGGATGAACAAAGAGATTCTGGCTGTTGTTGAAGCAGTTTCCAATGAAAAATCCCTTCCGCGCGAGAAGATTTTCGAAGCGCTGGAAACTGCATTAGCCACCGCAACCAAGAAAAAATACGAGCAGGAAATCGACGTGCGCGTCAGCATTGACCGCAGAACCGGCGATTTCGATACCTTCCGCCGTTGGGTCGCCGTAGACGAAGTGACGCAGCCGACGCGTGAAATCACGCTGGAAGCCGCTCAGTTTGAAGATCCGAGCATCGAGCTCGGCGGCTACGTCGAAGATCAGATCGAATCCGTAACCTTCGACCGCATCACCACCCAAACCGCCAAGCAGGTTATCGTGCAGAAAGTGCGCGAGGCCGAGCGCGCGATGGTGGTTGACGCTTTCCGTGAACATGAAGGCGAGATCGTCACCGGCGTGGTGAAGAAAGTGAACCGTGACAGCATCGCGCTGGATCTGGGCAACAACGCCGAAGCGGTGATTGGCCGTGAAGACATGTTGCCGCGCGAAAACTTCCGTCCGGGCGACCGCATTCGCGGCGTACTGTACGCCGTGCGTCCTGAAGCCCGCGGCGCGCAGCTGTTCGTCAGCCGTTCCAGCCCGGAAATGCTGAAAGAACTGTTCCGCATCGAAGTGCCGGAAATCGGCGAAGAAGTGATTGAAATTAAAGCGGCAGCCCGCGATCCTGGCTCCCGTGCGAAAATTGCAGTGAAAACCAACGACAAGCGCATCGACCCGGTCGGCGCCTGCGTAGGTATGCGCGGTGCGCGCGTTCAGGCCGTGTCGAGCGAGCTCGGCGGCGAACGCATCGACATCATCCTGTGGGATGATAATCCAGCGCAATTCGTCATCAACGCCATGGCGCCGGCCGACGTCGCGTCGATCGTGGTAGATGAAGATAACTGCACCATGGATATCGCCGTTGAAGCCAGCAACCTGGCACAGGCGATCGGCCGTAACGGCCAAAACGTGCGTTTGGCTTCCCAGCTGCTGAAACAACACCGCGGCGACGATCGTTGGGAACTGAACGTGATGACGGCGGACGACCTGCAGGCCAAGCACCAGGCCGAGGCTCATGCCGCTATTGATACCTTCACCAAGTATCTTGATATCGACGAAGATTTCGCCACCGTACTGGTTGAAGAAGGCTTCTCCACGCTGGAAGAGCTGGCCTACGTGCCGATCAAAGAGCTGTTGGAAATCGACGGTCTGGATGAAGATACGGTTGAAGCATTGCGCGAACGCGCCAAAGCTGCATTGACCACGCTGGCCCTGGCACAAGAAGAAAGCCTGGGCGACAACAAACCGGCCGACGATTTGCTCAACCTGCCGGGTCTTGAGCGCAGCATGGCCTTTAAACTGGCCGCGCGTGGGGTTTGTACGCTGGAAGATCTTGCCGAGCAGGGTGTTGACGATCTGGCTGATATTGAAGGGCTTAGCGACGAGCAAGCCGGCGAGCTGATCATGGCTGCGCGCAATATCTGTTGGTTTGGCGACAACGCGTAATAACTGTAGCAGGAAGGAACAGCATGACGACAGATGTAACCGTAAAATCGCTGGCAGCAGAGATTCAGACTCCGGTTGATCGCCTGGTACAGCAGTTTGCTGATGCAGGGATCAACAAGTCCGAGTCGGACTCTGTTACCCAGCAAGAAAAAGAAACATTGCTGGCGCACCTGAACCGTGAACACGGCAGCGCGCCGGGTAAACTCACTTTGCAGCGCAAAACGCGCAGCACCTTGAATATCCCGAGCACCGGCGGTAAAAGTAAATCGGTGCAAATTGAGGTCCGCAAGAAACGCACTTATGTAAATCGCGATACGCAGGAAGCCCAGTTGGCTGAAGCGGCAGAGCAGGCACAGCGTGAAGCGGAAGAGCAGGCACGGCGCGAAGCGGAAGAGCTCGCAAAACGCGAAGCGGAAGCGAAGCGCGCAGCCGAAGAGCAAGCCAAACGTGAGGCCGCGGAGATTGCTAAGCGTAATTCAGCGGAAAAAGAAAAAGTGACCAATCAACATACCGACGAAATGACCAAGCCAGCTCAGGCGGAAAAAGCACGCCGTGAAGCCGAAGCCGCTGAACTGAAACGTAAAGCGGAAGAGGAAGTGCGCCGCAAGGTTGAAGAGGAAGCCAAGCGCGTGGCGGAAGAAGCCCGTCGCATGGCCGAAGAGAACGGCGAGAAGTGGGCCCAGGCAGACGCGGCAAGCGCCGCGGTTGAAAGCGCCGACTATCACGTGACCACCTCTCAGCACGCCCGTGCCGCTGAAGATGAAAACGACGCCAAAGTTGAAGGCGATCGTCGCAGCCGCACCCGCGGCGGCAAAGCCACCAAGCAGAAGAAAGGCAACAAGCTGTCCGAATCCAAAGCGGATCGCGAAGAAGCGCGCGCCGTTACCCGTGGTGGTAAAGGCAAACGCAAGCCTAGCGCTCTGCAGCAGGGCTTCAACAAGCCGGCGCAGGTGGTTAACCGCGACGTGGTGATCGGTGAAACCATCACCGTGGCCGAGCTGGCCAACAAGATGGCGGTAAAAGGTTCTCAGGTCATCAAAGTGATGATGAAGCTGGGCGCCATGGCCACCATCAACCAGGTTATCGACCAGGAAACCGCGCAGCTGGTTGCCGAAGAGATGGGCCACAAAGTTATCCTGCGTCGTGAAAACGAGCTGGAAGAAGCGCTGATGAGCGACCGTGATACGGGTGCTGCGGCCGAGCCGCGCGCGCCGGTCGTGACCATCATGGGCCACGTTGACCACGGTAAAACCTCTCTGCTGGACTACATCCGCTCCACCAAAGTGGCGGCGGGCGAAGCCGGCGGCATTACCCAGCACATCGGTGCCTACCACGTAGAAACCGAGAACGGCATGATCACCTTCCTGGACACCCCGGGCCACGCCGCGTTTACCTCGATGCGTGCTCGCGGTGCTCAGGCGACTGACATCGTGGTTCTGGTGGTGGCGGCCGACGACGGCGTGATGCCACAGACCATCGAAGCTATCCAGCACGCGAAAGCGGCGCAGGTGCCATTGGTGGTTGCGGTGAACAAAATCGACAAGCCGGAAGCCGATCCGGACCGCGTTAAGCAGGAACTGTCCCAGTACGGCGTGATGCCGGAAGAGTGGGGCGGCGAAGCGCAGTTCGTCCACGTGTCCGCGAAAGCCGGTACCGGTATCGACGAGCTGCTGCAGGCTATCCTGCTGCAGGCCGAAGTTCTGGAGCTGAAAGCGGTTCGCAGTGGCATGGCGAGCGGCGTAGTGATCGAGTCCTTCCTGGATAAAGGCCGTGGCCCGGTGGCTACCGTGCTGGTTCAGGAAGGTACGCTGAACAAGGGCGACATCGTCCTGTGTGGCTTCGAATACGGCCGTGTGCGTGCGATGCGCGACGAATTGGGCCGTGAAGTGACCTCCGCCGGTCCGTCTATCCCTGTGGAAATCCTGGGTCTGTCCAGCGTGCCTGCAGCGGGTGACGAAGCGACCGTGGTGCGTGACGAGAAGAAAGCGCGTGAAGTGGCGCTGTATCGTCAGGGCAAGTTCCGCGAAGTCAAACTGGCGCGTCAGCAGAAGTCCAAGCTGGAAAACATGTTCGCCAACATGACCGACGGCGAAGTGTCCGAGCTGAACATCGTACTGAAATCCGACGTTCAGGGCTCTTGCGAAGCGATCAGCGACTCGTTGCTGAAACTCTCCACCGACGAAGTGAAGGTGAAGATTGTCGGCTCCGGCGTAGGTGGTATCACCGAAACCGACGCGACGCTGGCAGCGGCTTCCAACGCCATCATCCTGGGCTTCAACGTGCGTGCCGACGCTTCTGCGCGCCGCGTGATCGAAGCGGAAAGCCTGGATCTGCGTTACTACTCCGTGATCTATAACCTGATCGACGAAGTGAAGCAGGCGATGAGCGGCATGCTGGCGCCGGAATACAAGCAGCAGATCATCGGCCTGGCCGAAGTGCGCGACGTGTTCAAATCGCCTAAGTTCGGCGCTATCGCCGGCTGTATGGTGACCGAAGGGACCATCAAGCGTCACAACCCAATCCGCGTACTGCGCGACAACGTGGTTATCTATGAAGGCGAGCTGGAATCCCTGCGTCGCTTCAAAGATGACGTTAACGAAGTCCGTAACGGCATGGAATGTGGTATCGGCGTTAAGAACTATAACGACGTGCGCGTCGGCGACATGATCGAAGTGTTCGAAATCATTGAGATCCAACGCACCATCGCTTAACGATTGCACATCTGCTTATATCTGTTTACGGGGGGCCTTTGTGCCCCCCGATTTGTCTGGAGAATCCAAAATGGCAAAAGAATTCAGCCGCGGTCAACGCGTGGCGCAAGAGATGCAGAAAGAGATTGCGATCATTCTGCAGCGTGAAGTGAAAGATCCGCGCGTCGGCATGGCGACCGTTTCCGGCGTGGAAGTGTCCCGCGACCTGGCGTACGCCAAGGTTTACGTCACCTTCCTGAACGTGCTGACCGAGAACCACGATCCGGATCTGGTCACCAACGGCATCAAAGCGTTGCAGGACGCTTCCGGTTACATCCGCACTCTGCTGGGCAAAGCGATGCGCCTGCGCGTGGTGCCGGAGCTGACCTTCGCCTACGACAACTCCCTGGTGGAAGGCATGCGCATGTCCAACCTGGTGACCAACGTGGTGAAGAACGACGCCGAGCGCCGTTCCGCCTCAGGCGATGACAAGGAGGACTGATGAGTCGCCCTCGTCGCCGCGGCCGTGATATCCACGGCGTGCTGTTGCTGGACAAGCCGCAGGGTTTGTCGTCCAACGATGCGCTGCAAAAAGTAAAGCGCCTGTACAACGCCAACCGGGCGGGCCATACCGGCGCGCTCGATCCGTTGGCGACCGGCATGCTGCCTATCTGCCTGGGCGAAGCGACCAAGTTTTCGCAATATCTGCTCGATTCCGACAAGCGCTATCGGGTGATCGCCAAGCTGGGGCAGCGTACCGATACCTCGGACGCCGACGGTCAGATCGTGCAGGAGCGCCCGGTGAACTTTACCCAGGCGCAGCTCGACGCGGCGCTGGACACCTTCCGCGGCGACATCCAGCAGGTGCCGTCGATGTATTCGGCGCTGAAATACCAGGGCAAGAAACTCTACGAGTATGCGCGCCAGGGGATTGAAGTGCCGCGCGAAGCGCGCAGCATCACGGTGTACGAGCTGCAGTTTATCCGCTGGGAAGGGGATGAGCTGGAGCTGGAGATCCACTGCTCGAAAGGCACCTACATCCGCACCATCACCGACGATCTCGGCGAGCTGCTGGGCTGCGGCGCGCACGTGATCTATCTGCGTCGCCTGCAGGTGGCGACTTACCCGATCGCGCGCATGGTGACGCTGGAACAGCTGAACGCCTTGGTGGCGCAGGCGCAGGAACAAGCGATCGCCCCCGGCGAGCTGCTCGATCCGCTGCTGATGCCGATGGACAGCCCGGTTGAGAACTATCCGGAAGTGAATTTGCTGCCGGTGGTGGCGGGCTACGTCAAGCAGGGGCAACCGGTGCAGGTGGCCGGCGCGCCGGCTTCCGGCATGGTGCGTATCACCGAGGGTGAAGAGCGGAAATTCATCGGCGTTGGCGACATCGCCGAGGATGGTCGCGTGGCGCCGCGCCGCCTGGTGGTCGAACATTTCGACTGACGGCGGGGCACTGCGTCGCCTTGCGATCGCACTGCGCTAAGAGTAGAATGGCGCAGCTTATGCATTGGGTTGCTGAATTAGAGATCGGCGCCTGTTTTTATTATCTATAATCTGGAGTATTACAATGTCTCTAAGTGTTGAAGCTAAAGCTCAAATCGTAGCTGATTTCGGTCGTGGTACTAACGACAGCGGTTCTACCGAAGTTCAGGTTGCCCTGCTGACTGCGCAGATCAACCATCTGCAAGGCCACTTCTCCGAGCACAAAAAAGATCACCACAGCCGTCGTGGTCTGCTGCGTATGGTTTCTCAGCGTCGTAAGCTGCTGGACTACCTGAAGCGTAAAGATGTAGCACGTTACACCAGCCTGATCGAGCGTCTGGGTCTGCGTCGCTAATCTAGCAAGTTTCAGTGGAAAGGGGCCTATTTTGGCCCCTTTCTTCTAGGAAGCATAAGCAAATCAGGTTAATGTATTACTGATGTTTCCAAACAGGTTCTTCCGTTACAGAGGTTCGCGCGGCTAATGAGAGGCTTTATCTCCCGCCTGAGATAAGGATTGTCATTAGTCGCGAGGATGTAGTGAGAAGGCAAATCGAGTCACAGGCGTGTCGAGTCGTCAATGCGATTGCGCGCCGCTAATCAAGGATATAATTTTGCTGACACCGATCATTCGCAAATTCCAGTATGGCCAGCATACCGTCACCATCGAAACCGGTATGATGGCTCGTCAGGCCACTGCCGCCGTTATGGTGAGCATGGATGACACCGCCGTATTCGTTACCGTCGTTGGCCAGAAAAAAGCCAAGCCGGGCCAGAGCTTCTTCCCGCTGACTGTTAACTACCAAGAGCGTACCTACGCCGCCGGCCGCATCCCGGGCAGCTTCTTCCGTCGCGAAGGCCGTCCGAGCGAAGGCGAGACGCTGACTTCCCGTCTGATCGACCGCCCGATCCGCCCACTGTTCCCGGACAGCTTCCTGAACGAAGTTCAGGTGATCGCGACCGTGGTTTCCGTTAACCCGCAGGTGAACCCGGACATCGTTGCGATGATCGGTGCTTCCGCGGCCCTGAGCCTGTCCGGTATTCCGTTCAACGGCCCAATCGGCGCCGCGCGCGTAGGTTACATCAACGATCAGTATGTGCTGAACCCGACGACCGACGAGCTGAAAGAAAGCCGTCTGGATCTGGTGGTTGCCGGTACTGCCGGTGCGGTGCTGATGGTTGAATCCGAAGCGGACGTGCTGAGCGAAGATCAGATGCTGGGCGCCGTGGTGTTCGGCCACGACCAGCAGCAAGTGGTTATCGAAAATATCAACGCGCTGGTTGCCGAAGCGGGCAAACCGAAGTGGGATTGGCAGGCGCCTGCGGTCAACGAAGCGCTGCACGCGCGCGTGGCTGAACTGGCCGAAGCTCGCCTGGGCGACGCTTACCACATCACCGAAAAACAAGAGCGTTACGCTCAGGTTGACGCGATCAAAGACAGCGTGGTTGAAACCCTGCTGGCGCAGGACGAAACGCTGGACGCCGGTGAGATCCAGGACATCCTGGGCAACCTGGAGAAAAACGTGGTGCGTAGCCGCGTACTGCGTGGCGAGCCGCGTATCGACGGCCGTGAAAAAGACATGATCCGTGGCCTGGACGTGCGCACCGGCGTACTGCCGCGCACCCACGGTTCCGCGCTGTTCACCCGTGGCGAAACTCAGGCGCTGGTTACCGCGACCCTGGGCACCGCGCGCGACGCCCAGAACCTGGACGAGCTGATGGGCGAGAAGACCGACAGCTTCCTGTTCCACTACAACTTCCCTCCGTACTCCGTAGGCGAAACCGGCATGGTCGGTTCTCCTAAGCGTCGTGAAATCGGTCACGGTCGCCTGGCGAAACGCGGCGTATTGGCTATGATGCCTAAACCGGAAGATTTCCCGTACACGGTTCGCGTGGTGTCTGAAATCACCGAATCCAACGGTTCTTCTTCCATGGCTTCCGTGTGCGGCGCGTCTCTGGCGCTGATGGACGCTGGTGTGCCAATCAAGGCTGCCGTTGCGGGTATCGCGATGGGCCTGGTGAAAGAAGCCGACAACTACGTGGTTCTGTCCGACATTCTGGGTGACGAAGATCACCTGGGCGACATGGACTTCAAAGTGGCCGGTAGCCGCGACGGTATCACCGCGCTGCAGATGGACATCAAAATCGAAGGCATCACCCGCGAAATCATGCAGGTGGCTCTGAACCAGGCCAAGGGCGCGCGTCTGCACATCCTGGGCGTAATGGAACAGGCTATCAGCACCCCGCGCGGCGATATCTCCGAATTCGCACCGCGTATTCATACTATCCGCATCAACCCGGATAAAATCAAAGACGTGATCGGTAAGGGCGGTTCCGTTATCCGCGCGCTGACCGAAGAGACTGGCACTACCATCGAAATCGAAGATGATGGTACAGTTAAAATCGCTGCGACCGACGGTGAGAAAGCGAAATTCGCTATCCGTCGCATCGAAGAGATCACGGCAGAGATCGAAGTGGGCCGTATCTACCAGGGTAAAGTGACCCGTATCGTTGATTTCGGCGCATTCGTCGCTATCGGCGGTGGTAAAGAAGGTCTGGTGCACATTTCTCAGATCGCCGACAAGCGCGTTGAGAAAGTGACCGACTATCTGCAGATGGGTCAGGAAGTGCCGGTTAAGGTACTGGAAGTTGACCGTCAGGGCCGCGTGCGTCTGAGCATCAAAGAAGCGATGGCGCCGGAAGCAGGTTCACCTGCGCCTGAAGCAGAATAACTGTATAGATAGTTTTACAGCTCCCCGCCACGGGGTTGGGGGCTGTTCGTATCGCGCGGGTAGGATGCCCGCGTTTTAGCAAACGGAGGACAGGACGTTCATCCAATGTTTGTCTTCGGGAGTGGGAAATGAAGCCTTTCTTGCGCTGGTGTTACGTTGCGACAGCACTCATGCTGGCAGGATGCAGCAACCATGATTGGCGTAAAGACGAAGTTTTGGCAATCCCGTTGCAGCCTACGTTGCAGCAGGAAGTGATCCTGGCGCGCATGGAACAAATTCTTGCCAGCCGGGCACTGACGGATGACGAACGCGCACAGCTTTTATATGAGCGCGGTGTGCTGTATGATAGCCTCGGGTTACGTGCATTAGCGCGCAATGATTTCTCGCAGGCGCTGGCGATACGTCCCGACATGCCGGAAGTTTTCAACTACCTGGGCATTTACTTAACGCAGGCAGGCAATTTTGATGCTGCCTATGAAGCGTTTGATTCTGTACTAGAGCTTGATCCAACTTACAATTACGCGCGTTTAAACCGGGGCATCGCACTGTATTATGGCGGCCGCTTCCCGTTGGCGCAGGATGATCTGCAGGCGTTTTATCAAGACGACCCAAACGATCCCTTCCGTTCGTTATGGCTGTATCTGGTGGAGCGAGAAATCGATCCCAAGAAGGCCGAGGTAGCGCTTCAGCAGCGCTATGACAAAGCGGACAGAGGGCAATGGGGATGGAATATTGTCGAATTCTACCTGGGCAAGATCAGCGAAAAAACGCTGATGGAACGCCTCAAGGCAGATGCAACGGATAACACTTCGCTCGCTGAGCATCTCAGTGAAACTGACTTCTATTTGGGTAAACACTACCTGAGTCTGGGGGACAAGGACACCGCTTCGGCGCTGTTCAAACTGACGGTGTCTAACAACGTTCACAACTTCGTTGAGCACCGCTATGCATTGTTGGAATTGGCGCTTTTGGGCCAAGAGCAAGACGACCTATCGGAATCGGACCAGCAATAGCTGACGAACACCTATCAGCCTGATGGACATTGGTTTTTAACCAAAGTTATCGCCTTAACGGGCGAGGGCTTTTTTGTTCGTTTTATAATCTAATTTGAGCCGGTTCACACTTTTCAATGAAAATGACTGAAAATTTTCTCGACGAGTTATGTAGACTGGCTGCCATTATTAATGAGGCACGTGTACATGACGACTGAGTTTGAAACCTCTTTTGCCGATCTGGGGCTGTCTGCTCCAATCATTTCCGCCCTGAACGATCTGGGCTATGAAAAACCATCTCCGATCCAGGCTGAGTGTATTCCTCACCTGTTGAACGGCCGCGACGTGCTGG
This sequence comes from Serratia sp. BNK-23, assembly GCF_047456145.1. NCBI lineage: Bacteria > Pseudomonadati > Pseudomonadota > Gammaproteobacteria > Enterobacterales > Yersiniaceae > Serratia > Serratia sp. BNK-23. The sequence continues at coordinate 4,517,678 of NZ_CP179900.1, read as the reverse complement.
GCATGGCGCAGACCGGTAGTGGTAAAACTGCAGCGTTCTCGCTGCCGCTGCTGCACAACCTGCAGGCAGACCTGAAAGCACCTCAGATCCTGGTGCTGGCGCCGACCCGCGAACTGGCGGTTCAGGTTGCCGAAGCGATGACCGATTTCTCCAAACACATGAACGGCGTCAACGTGGTAGCCCTGTACGGCGGCCAGCGTTACGACGTGCAGCTGCGCGCTCTGCGCCAGGGCCCGCAAATCGTTGTGGGTACCCCAGGCCGCCTGCTGGACCACCTGAAGCGCGGCACCCTGAACCTCTCCAACCTGAGCGGTCTGGTGCTGGATGAAGCCGACGAAATGCTGCGCATGGGCTTTATCGAAGACGTAGAAACCATCATGGCTGAGATCCCGGCTGAACATCAGACCGCGCTGTTCTCCGCCACCATGCCGGAAGCGATCCGTCGCATTACCCGCCGCTTCATGAAAGAGCCGCAGGAAGTGCGCATCCAGTCCAGCGTCACCACCCGTCCGGACATCAGCCAGAGCTACTGGTCGGTCTACGGCATGCGTAAAAACGAAGCGCTGGTGCGTTTCCTGGAAGCCGAAGACTTTGACGCGGCGATCATCTTCGTCCGTACCAAGAACGCGACCCTGGAAGTGGCCGAAGCGCTGGAGCGCAGCGGTTACAGCAGCGCCGCGCTGAACGGCGACATGAACCAGGCGCTGCGTGAGCAGACTCTGGAGCGTCTGAAAGACGGTCGTCTGGATATCCTGATCGCGACCGACGTTGCGGCCCGTGGCCTGGACGTTGAGCGCATCAGCCTGGTTGTCAACTACGACATCCCGATGGACTCCGAGTCTTACGTTCACCGTATCGGCCGTACCGGTCGTGCGGGCCGCGCCGGCCGCGCGCTGCTGTTCGTGGAAAACCGCGAACGCCGCCTGCTGCGCAACATCGAACGCACCATGAAGCTGACCATCCCGGAAGTGGAGCTGCCGAACGCAGAACTGCTGGGCGAGCGTCGTCTGGCCAAGTTCGCCGCGAAAGTTCAGCAGCAGCTGGAAAGCAGCGATCTGGACCTGTACCGCGCACTGCTGACCAAACTGCAGCCGGAAGAAGAGCTGGATATGGAAACCCTGGCCGCAGCGCTGCTGAAAATGGCACAGGGCGAACGTCCGCTGATCCTGCCGCCGGATCCGGTCTTCAAGCCGCGTCAGCGCCGCGAGTTCAACGACCGTGACGATCGTCGCGGTGATCGTGGCGACCGTCGTGACAGCCGTGACGGCGATCGTCCGCGTCGCGAACGTCGTGACGTTGGCGAAATGCAGCTGTACCGCATCGAAGTGGGCCGTGACGATGGCGTTGAAGTGCGTCACATCGTTGGCGCTATCGCTAACGAAGGCGACATCAGCAGCCGTTACATCGGTAACATCAAGCTGTTCGCTTCCCACTCCACCATCGAGCTGCCAAAAGGCATGCCGGGCGAGATCCTGAATCACTTCACTCGCACTCGCATCCTGAACAAGCCGATGAACATGCAGCTGCTGGGTGATGCACAGCCGTTCGAACGTCGCGAGCGTCGTGACGGTGGCAACGGCGGCGAGCGTCGCGGCAACGGTCGTCCGTTCAACGGCGAACGTCGCGAAGGCGGCCCACGTCGCTCCTTCGGCGAACGTCGTGAAGGCGGCAACGGCGGCGAGCGTCGTGGCGGTAACTACAACCGTGACGGCAAGCCGGCGCCACGCCGTGATGACGGCGCACCGGCGGCACCACGTCGTCGTTTCGGCGACGCGTAATCGCTGATTCGCCGTTCGCGGTGAAGCGCTCTGAAAAACCAGCCTGCGGGCTGGTTTTTTTATGCCTGAAAATTGCCGTCAAACGCCCCTGAATGGCGTATCATTCATAAGGTTTTTTCTTACGGATGATATGCACGGGAGATGCCATGAGTTGGCAGCAGTTCAAATCTCAATACCTGGTGCGCTTTTGGGCGCCGCTGCCGGCGGTGATCGCCGCCGGGATCCTCTCTACCTACTACTTCGGCATGACCGGCACCTTCTGGGCGGTGACCGGCGAATTCACCCGCTGGGGCGGCCATGTGCTGCAGTGGTTCGGCCTGCACCCCGAGCAATGGGGCTATTTCAAGGTCATCGGCCTGCAGGGCACGCCGCTGGAGCGCATCGACGGGCGCATGATCATCGGCATGTTCGCCGGCTGCATCGCCGCCGCGTTGTGGGCCAACAACATCAAGCTGCGTCAACCGCAGCACCGCATTCGCATCGTGCAGGCGCTGCTGGGCGGCATCATCGCCGGTTTCGGCGCGCGGCTGGCGATGGGGTGCAACCTGGCGGCGTTCTTCACCGGCATCCCTCAGTTCTCGTTGCACGCCTGGTTCTTCGCGCTGGCGACCGCAGCCGGCTCTTACTTCGGCGCCAAATTCACGCTGCTGCCGATGTTCCGCATTCCGGTCAAATTGCAAAAGGTGAAGGCCGCCGCGCCGCTGACGCAGAAGCCTGAGCAGGCGCGCCGCCGCTTCCGGTTGGGCATGGCGATCTTCGGTCTGGCGGTGGCCTGGTCGCTGTGGACGCTGTTCGATGCGCCGAAGCTCGGCATCGCCATGCTGTTCGGCATCGGCTTTGGCCTGCTGATCGAGCGCGCACAGATCTGCTTCACTTCGGCGTTCCGCGATCTGTGGATCACCGGCCGCACCCACATGGCGAAAGCCATCATCATCGGCATGGCGGTGAGCGCCATCGGCATCTTCAGCTATGTGCAGCTCGGCGTGGCGCCGAAGATCATGTGGGCCGGCCCGAATGCGGTGCTGGGCGGTTTGCTGTTTGGCTTCGGCATCGTGCTGGCCGGCGGCTGCGAGACCGGTTGGATGTACCGCGCCGTGGAAGGGCAGGTGCACTACTGGTGGGTGGGGTTGGGCAACATCATCGGCGCTACGCTGCTGGCCTATTACTGGGACGACCTGGCGCCGGCGCTGGCGACCGACTACGACAAGATCAACCTGCTCGATACCTTCGGCCCGATCGGCGGCCTGCTGGTGACTTACCTGCTGCTGGCGCTGGCCTTCGCCGCCATGCTGTGGTGGGAGAAACGCTTTTTCCGCGCCCGGCCTGAGGCGCAGGTGGTGAATTTGAGGAGCATGCCATGAAAGAGACGACGATAGTGCCGGACTACCGGCTGGACATGCTGGGTGAGCCTTGCCCGTACCCGGCGGTGGCGACGCTGGAGGCGATGCCGCAGCTGAAGCCGGGGGAGATCCTGGAGGTGATCAGTGATTGCCCGCAGTCGATCAACAACATCCCGCTCGATGCGCGCAACCACGGCTACAAGGTGTTGGATATCCAGCAGGACGGGCCGACCATCCGCTACCTGATCCAGCGTTAACGCCAAGGCGGTGGGGTTCCCACCGCCTTTTCGCTTTTTAGCCCTTCACGATGTCGCCCTTCACGCCGGCGACGATCTCGAACGAACGCAGCCGCGCCTGATGATCGAAAATCTGGCCGTTGACCATGATCTCGTCGGCATCGGTTTCACGCAGCAGCGTTTGCAGCCCGTGACGCACCGTTTTTTCATCGCCGACGATCGACATCCGCAGCGCCTGTTCGACGCCGTACTGCTCGCCGGCGCTCCACAGCGCGTGGATGTTATCCACCGGCGGCGGCAGCGGGCCGGGCGAACCGCGGCGCAGATTGATGAACTGCTGCTGCATCGAGCTGAACAGGAAGCGCGCGTCGCGGTCGCTGTCGGCGGCGATCACGTTGACGCACACCATGGCATGCGGCTGCGCCAGCTGTTTGGAGGGTTTGAAGTTCTCGCGGTACAGTTGCAGCGCCTGGAACAGCATATCCGGAGCGAAGTGCGAAGCGAAGGCGAACGGCAGGCCGAGCTGCGCCGCCAGCTGTGCGCTGTAGAGGCTGGAGCCGAGCAGCCAGAGCGGCACATGCAGCCCCTGGCCCGGCACCGCCTGCACCGGCTGGCCGGGCTGCGCGTCGCAGAAGTAGTTTTGCAGTTCCTGCACGTCGCGCGGGAAGGTATCCACATCGCCGGACAGGTGGCGGCGCAGCGCCATCATGGTGCGTTGATCGGTGCCGGGCGCGCGGCCCAGCCCCAGATCGATGCGGCCGGGGTAGAGCGATTCCAGCGTGCCGAACTGTTCAGCGATCACCAGCGGCGCATGGTTCGGCAGCATTACGCCGCCGGAGCCGAGGCGAATGCTCTGGGTGCCGGCGGCCAGATAGCCCAGCAGCACCGAGGTGGCGGCGCTGCCGATGCCGGTCATATTGTGGTGCTCGGCCAGCCAGTAGCGCTGGTAGCCCCAGCGTTCGGCGTGTTGCGCCAGATCCAGCGAACAGTGGAAAGCGTCGCGCGCCTTGGCCCCTTGCGGGATTGGCGATAAATCCAGTACCGAAAGCGGTACGGCAGTGTGTTCAGTCATGACATCGTCCATCAGAGAGTGGATCGCTTAAAGGGCGATTGCAGGAATCTGCATACTAAAAGGCCGAAAAAAGATGCTTTTTAGTGTTAAAAGCATAATCCAATTTATAGTTATAAAAGAGGAGATATGTGCTTGTGATATCCTCATGAGTGCAATGGTGTTTTTTGGAGCAATTTGAGACATGGAAATGATGATCCCCGCCCGCCGCTTACCGTTCCGGGAGCCGATATAATGAAAAAAAAGACGCTGTTTACCCTGTTGCTGATGATGGTGGCGATCGCATTGGCGATCCTGTTCCGCGCGCACAATCAGGATCTGTTGCTGCAGGGTGAAGTGGATGCCCCCGAAGTGATCGTCGCATCCAAGGCGAAAGGCCGGGTTGTTGAACGCCTGATCGAACGCGGCGATGACGTGAAAAGCGGCCAGCTGATCATCCAACTCGACAGCCCCGAATTGATGGCGCAGCTGCGTTCCGCGCAGGCGACGCGCGACGAGGCCAAAGCGCAGCTCGAGCTGTCGCTGCACGGCACCCGAGAAGAGAGCATCCGCAACCTGCGCGCCAACCTGGCGCAGGCCGAGGCGCAGTACCGCAATGCGCAAAACGACTACAACCGTAACCTGAGCGTGGCCGGCAAGGGCTATATCTCGAAGTCCGAGCTGGACGCTTCGCGCCGGTCGCGCGACACCGCCTTCCAGCAGGTGCAGGCCGCCAAGGCCAACCTGGATGAAGGCATCAACGGCGACCGCGTCGAGCAGCGGCAGCAATATGCGGCGGCGCTGCGGGCGGCGGAAGAGAACCTGCTGCAGATCCAGGCGCAGAGCGACGATCTGCAGGTGAAAGCGCCGGTGGACGGCGAAGTGGGGCCGATCCCGGCCGAAGTGGGCGAATTGCTGAACGCCGGCAGCCCGCTGGTGACGTTGATCCGGGTGCCGGACGCTTACTTCGTGTTTAACCTGCGTGAAGACATCCTGGCCCACGTGCGCAAAGGCGACAAGGTCAAGCTGCGGGTGCCGGCGCTGAAGGACAAAATGATCGACACCGAGGTGCGTTACATCGCGCCGCTGGGGGATTACGCCACCAAACGCGCCACCCGCGCCACCGGCGACTTCGACCTGAAAACCTTCGAAGTGCGCCTGTATCCGTCACAGCCGGTGGACGGCCTGCGTCCGGGGATGAGCACCTTATGGCAATGGAAAGAGTAAGGGCCGGCTGGCGCTGCTTCAGTCACGCGTTCGACAAAGAGTGTCGCGTCGCCTTTCGCAGCCCGGTGGTGCACTGGCTGAGCTGGATCTTTCCGCTGATCCTGTTTGCGCTGATCAGCAGCAACTTCTCCGAAGGCACGCTGCTCGATCTGCCGGTCTCGGTGGTGGACAGCGATCACAGTCCGCTGTCCAAATCGCTGACGCGCCGGCTGGACGCCGGGTCGCACGCCCACGTCGAGGCATACGGCGGCGGGCTGCCGGAGTCGCTGAGCCGCCTGCGCAGCGCGCAGGATTACGCGTTGCTGTATATCCCACCGGACTTTGAGGCCAATGCGCTGTCGGGCAAACAGCCGAGCGTGGTGATGTACTACAACGCGCTGTTTTACGGCGCCGGGCTGTACTCCACCCAGGACTTCGGCGGCCTGATGAACGAAATCAACGCCAGCACCCGCAGCATCATCGCCACCGAGATGGGCAAAACGTTGCCGCCGCTGGCGGACGTGACGCTCTCCTACGGCAGCCTGTTCAACGCCAGCGGCAGCTATATCTATTACCAGCAGTTCGCCGCCACCATCCACCTGCTGCAGCTGTTCGCGGTGACCTGCATGATATATGTGCTGGCGCGCAGCAAGTCGCTGCTGCAGGCCAAGCCGTTCAGCCTGGCGCTGCTCGGCAAGCTGGCGCCGTACACGCTGTGTTTCACCACCCTGCTGATGGTGGAGATCGCGGCGCTGGTGGGCATCTTTGACGCCCGCGTCAGCGGCAACCCGCTGTTTATGCTGATGATCGGCCTGTTTTATGTGATGGCGGCGCAGAGCATCGGCCTGCTGCTGTACACCTTTACCGGCAGCACCATCACCGCCTACAGCCTGATCGGTATTTTGGTCAGTATCGCGATGACCTTCTCCGGCATGGCGGTGCCTGAGCTGTCGATGCCGCTGCCGGCGCGCATCATTTCCAACATCGAACCGCTGACCCACGCGCTGTACGCGATGTTTGACGTGTTCCTGCGGCAGGTGCACGCCAGCGCCATCTTCAGCGTGTGCGCGCTGCTGGCGGTCTATCCGCTGGTGGCCGCGCTGCTGGTGCGCAATCGCCTGCCGGCGCGGCTGGCAAAAGAGGGGAGCGCCGGATGAAGCTTTATTGGCAAACCTTCGTTAAGGTGCTGCTCGGCATGCTGGAGCGGCCGGTGTGGCTGATGCTGATCCTGTCGCTGTGCATCATGAGCCTGGTGTACGCCAACCGCACGGTGTGGGATCTGCCGGTGGGCGTGATCGATCAGGATCACAGCACCGCCAGCCGGCAGCTGATCCGCCAACTGGACGCTACCTCCAAGATCGCGATTGAAACCTACGACAGCCTGGAACAGGCACAGCGCGATCTCAGCTGGCGCAAGCTGTTTGCGGTGATCATCATGCCGGTGGATCTGGAGAAGAAGATCCTCAGCGGGCAGAACATCGTGGTGCCGATGTACGGCGACGCCACCAACCGCCTGGCCAACGGCCAGATTCAGCAGGACGTGGTGGCGGCCTATCAGCAGCTGCTGACGCAATACAACAACGGGCTGCTGCTGCGCAGCGGCTTCAGCGAACGGCAGGCGCAGATACTGCTGACGCCGATACTGGGGCAAACGCTGGACGTGTTTAACCCCGGCATCAGCTTTGCGGCGATCATCTTCCCCGGCCTGCTGGTGATGCTGTTACAGCACTCGCTGCTGATCGCCTGTATCCGCGTCAATATCGCCATGAAGAGCATGCCCGGCGGCAAGGCGCCGCTGGCGGCGCACCTCGGCGGGCTGACGGCGCTGCTGCCGATCTGGCTGTTCCTGTCGATCGTGCTGTTCGTGCTGTGGCCGTGGGTATTGGGCTATAGGCAGACGGCGAACATCGCCGAACTGCTGCTGCTGACCTTCCCGTTCCTGCTGGCGGTATTGGGGCTGGGCAAGCTGGTGACAGAATGTCTGCGCAGCGTCGAGATGATCTACCTGACGCTGGCGTTCATCACCACGCCGATCTTCTACCTGTCCGGCACTATCTGGCCGCTGCAGTCGATGCCGGCTTGGGTGCGCGCCATCTCGTACAGCATCCCCTCCACCTGGGGCACCAAGGCGATCGCCGGCGTCAACCAGATGGGGCTGTCGCTGAATGAGGTGTGGGGCGACGTGATGATGATGCTGATACTCGGTGTGGTCTACACCCTACTAGGCTTTGGCGTCGGCTTCTTGCGCAACAGCGTGGCGCTGCGCGGGATGTTCAGGAAGCGGCGGGCGTAGGGGATAAATAAAGGCGCCATTTTCGGCGCCTTTATTATTTCGTATTATTGATATGTCTAAGGTGATTTATTTAGCTGGGCGTCTGCTCTTATTTTTAATTTGATTTGTTATGTTGATTTTGGTAGTTGTAATTGTCGACCTGCTTAGGGAATTAATGGTTGGCGTTAACTTTATCTATAACGTGTTATTTAAAGGATGGAATAATATGTCAACAATAAGAGCGCTTGATTTTGATGAGATGAAATTGATTGGCGGTTGTGGCGATGGAAATAACGGCGGCGATCGTGACAGGCCAGGCAGAGGTGCGCCAAACTCTTGTGCCAATCAGGTTGGAATGGGCATTATCATTGGCGCATTTACCGGTTTTTCCGGCGGTCCGCCAGGGATGATAGGTATGGCCGTTGCCGGTGGCTTAATGGGGGCGGTCTCTTGCGCAGATAACAGCCCTGCCGGGAATAATAAGAATAACGGTGGTGCCTTGGGTGGGAATAAAAACGCCAATAGCGTTAATGGGCAATGTCGCTGGTGATGAGTAAATCGCTTTTAGAGTGTCAAAAATAGAGGGTGGGTTATGGTTAATAGACGTCTTTTAAACCCGCTATGTAATATGATTGCGCTAACGTTGAGTATGTTACTTGTCTCGTTCTCCTCACTGAGTATTATTTCATACGGAGAACATTTGGTAGATGCGGCCATCGCGGTTTTCACTTATTTTGGTATCAGAAGCTGCTGCCTGATGTGTGTAAGTTTATTCCATTGGTTCCACGGTGGAGATGAGCGCATTAATCTTGATAAATAAACAGAGCCGGCAGCGCCCGCTGCCGGCTCTATCCTCGTTAAGACACCAACTCCAGCCCCGCCACCCGGCGCCAGTAGCCGTTGCAGTCGGCGTGGTCGCTCAAGGCCAGCGGCTGCTCACCGCGCTCGTTGGCGCGGAAGGCGTCGATCTGCGCCAGCGTCTCGGCGCCCTGCGGCGACAGCCGCACGATGTCCACCAGCCCCTGCATGCTCGGCAGCTCGTTGCCGAGGTTGTAGCAGTAACCGCTCATGGTCTGGATGCCGTTGAGCACGAATACCTGCTGTTGTTCTTGGGAGCGCATCATGCGGCCCTGCGGATATTTGATGCAGCAGGTTTCGCACTCGTCCTTGCCGCGGTTCTCCGAGCGGGCGGTGAAGCAGCGCGCCGAATAGGCTAGCGGCAGATGGCCGTAGCTCAGCACCTCCACCTCGAAATCGTGGCGGAAGCCCAGCTCGTCGCACTGCGTCAGCAGGTTGGCCAGCCAGTCGCGCGACAGCTCGACCGGCATGCACCAGCGCACCATGCCCTGGCGGCGCAGCAGGCGCAGGGTATAGGCGTTGTAGCAGTTCAGCGCATGGCCGGCGACGAACGGCAAGCCGCGTTCCGCCGCCATGTTCACCGCGCCCAGATCGTTGGCTTCCAGCAGGAACTCGCCGTTCTCCACATAGCGTTTCAGCTCATTCAGCTCGGACGGCGCCTGCAGCAGCGCCAGCGTGGAGATCACCACCTGTTTGCCGCTATGGGCGATCTCGCGCGCCAGCGCCAGCCAATCGCTGACCTTCATCTCGCGCCGTTTGGTGCAGACGCTCTCGCCAAGGTAAATGATGTCGGCGCTGCTCTCCGCCGCCTGTTGATAGAACGCCGCGATGTCGGTTTTCGGCCAGTAGTAGAGTACCGGCCCCAGTGCGTATTTCATGTTTCCTCCGGCTACTGCCATTTGCGGTGATAGGCGCCCAGCGTGGTCTGGGTGCCTTCGGACATCGCGCCCAGCGTCTCCATCCAGGCGGCGTCGGCGCGGTAGGCGGTCGGATCGGCCTGGCAACGGTCGATCGCCTGGCGCCAGACGCGCGCCACCTGGCTGACGTAAGCCGGGCTGCGCTGGCGGCCTTCGATCTTCACCGAGGCGATGTTGGCGGCCAGCAGCTCTGGCAGCAGCTCCAGCGTATTGAGGCTGGTGGGCTCTTCCAGCGCGTGGTAGCGCACGTCGTCCACCAGATAGCGGCCCTTGCACAGCGTCGGGTAACCGGCGTTTTCATGGTCCTGGTAGCGGTCGATCAGCACGTCGTTCAGGCGCGACTCCATACCCTGCGGGGTTTGCTGCCAGCGCACGAAGCGCGCCGGCGAGCAGGCGCCGACGGTGTTCGGCGACTCGCCGGTCAGGTAGGAGGAGAGGTAGCAGCGCCCCTCGGCCATGATGCACAGGCTGCCGAAGGCGAACACTTCCAGCGGCACCGGGCTGGTGCGCGCCAGCTGTTTCACCTGATGCATCGACAGCACGCGCGGCAGCACCACCCGGCCCACCTCGAAGTTGCGCTGGTAGAAACGGATCGCCTCTTCGTTGGTGGCGGAGGCCTGCACCGAAACGTGGCGCTCCAGCTGCGGGTAGCGCTGGGCGGCGTATTCCAGCATCGCCAGATCCGCCAGAATCAGCGCGTCGGCGCCCAACTGGGCAGCCATATCCACCGCGCGCTGCCAGCGGGCGTAGCCGTCGGGATGGGCGAAGGTGTTGATGGCGATATGCAGTTTGCGGCCGTGGCGATGCACGTAATCAACCGCTTCCTGCAGCTTTTTCTCGGTGAAGTTGAGGCCGGCGAAGTGGCGCGCGTTGGTATCGTCTTTCAGACCGATGTAAACGGCGTCGGCGCCGTTATCTACCGCGGCCTTCAGGGCCGGCAGGTTGCCGGCGGGGCAAAGCAGCTCCATAGATTTATCCTGGCTTAGCCGTACGCCCGGCCGGGCGCACGCTGTCTTTAAAGGTTGCCGACGGCGGTGTTCCGCCGGCAAACGCGATTCGGGGAGGCCATTTTAGGCGAAGGGGTGCGCACAGGTTTTGATTTGGGGCAGCTTATGGCGTATTGATAAACATGGCGGTGAAATGCACTATTTGTTGATATAGACCGCTGAAGCCGCGCGCCAGTGTGGCAAAATAGCGGTAGTCCGTATTGAAAGGAGTGGATGACCGTGTTGGAACAACTACGAGCACGCCTTGTGCGCCAGGGGCCGTCGCTGCTGCGCATCCCGCTGAAATTCACGCCGTTCGCCCTGCAGCGCCAGCTGCTGCAACAGGTGCTGAGCTGGCAGTTCCGCCAGGCGTTGGCGGATGGCGAACTGGAATTTCTCGAATCGCGCTGGTTAAAGATCGAAGTTCGCGATCTGGCGCTACACTGGTTTATGACGGTAGAAAACGACAAACTGGTGGTCAGCCAGCACGCCGAAGCGGACGTCAGCTTCAGCGGCGACGCCAACGATCTGATCCTGATCGCGGCGCGCAAGCAAGATCCGGATACGCTGTTCTTTCAGCGTCGGCTGCAGATTGAAGGGGATACCGAATTGGGCCTGTATGTGAAAAATTTGATGGACGCCATCGAGCTGGAAAGCATGCCTGCGCCGCTGCGCATGGGGCTGCTGCAGTTGGCTGATTTTGTCGAAGCAGGGCTGCAGGAGGGCACGGCGTCGGCTTCCCGTGTGGCGGTATCATGCTGATCCGTGTAGAGATCCCGGTAGACGCGGCGGGCATCGATGCCTTGCTGCGCCGCGCCTTTGGCCGCGACGACGAAGCCGATCTGGTGCAGCAGCTGCGCGAAGACGGCCTGCTGACGCTGGGCGTGGTCGCCACCGACGACGAAGGCGGGGTGGTGGGGTACGCCGCGTTCAGCCCGGTAGACGTGGCCGGCGAAGACCGCCAATGGGTGGCGCTGGCGCCGCTGGCGGTTGACGAAAGCCTGCGCCGTCAGGGGCTGGCTGAAAAGCTGGTGTACGAAGGCTTGGACTCGCTGAACGAATTCAGCTACGCCGCGGTGGTGGTGCTGGGCGATCCGGCCTATTACGGCCGCTTCGGTTTCAAACCGGCCGCTGCCTATGGCCTGCACTGCCGCTGGCCGGACACGGAAAGCGCATTCCAGGTGTATCCGCTGGCGGAAGACGCCCTGAATGGCGTCAGCGGCGAAGTGGCTTTTTCGGCGCCGTTTAACAGGTTTTAGTTTTTAATGTATTGATAATTAAATTCTATTTGGTGAACGGGAAATTCGCCAAGAATGTGTTTTGAAATTTGATTATAAATCAATTGGTTGTGTTTTCTAGAGAGTCGAAATTATTTGGTAGAATTTGAGGTCTTTAAAAATACATTTTAATTCAATAACATACTCTAAGAGTGTTCCCCGCGCCAGCGGGGATAAACCGCGCTATGGCGGCCCGGACGGTTTCAACCTTGAGTGTTCCCCGCGCCAGCGGGGATAAACCGTGAGTTATACTTTCACTGTGGATAGCGCACCGGTGTTCCCCGCGCCAGCGGGGATAAACCGCTTGTTCTCCAGTTGGCTTATCTGCATCACGCGTGTTCCCCGCGCCAGCGGGGATAAACCGCGCGCTGACTCGCCTTACTGCGCTATGGAAACGTGTTCCCCGCGCCAGCGGGGATAAACCGACAGTTATTTGCGTTGGGAGCGCTGCCCCGGCGTGTTCCCCGCGCCAGCGGGGATAAACCGGCATCCGTCACTGCCTTGCGTTTCTCTGCCGCGTGTTCCCCGCGCCAGCGGGGATAAACCGAACGCGGGTCACATGTTGCTCGCCCACGAGTTGTGTTCCCCGCGCCAGCGGGGATAAACCGAGTACGTGTGTATTTTGGACACTGCAACGTATGTGTTCCCCGCGCCAGCGGGGATAAACCGGAATACCCATAATATTAACCGCCGGGCTATCGGTGTTCCCCGCGCCAGCGGGGATAAACCGCGCCTTGGAACATCGTTTACCGGGTTTCAAGAGTGTTCCCCGCGCCAGCGGGGATAAACCGATTGCTCATTGTTTTCGGCCCCCGGCGAAAGGGTGTTCCCCGCGCCAGCGGGGATAAACCGCGCCTGGCGTTCGGCTGCATCATCTACGAACCGTGTTCCCCGCGCCAGCGGGGATAAACCGCAGATCGTCGGCCTGCAGGACTATATAAGACAGTGTTCCCCGCGCCAGCGGGGATAAACCGTCTCGCACATATGATGGCAGCATTCCTAACGTGTGTTCCCCGCGCCAGCGGGGATAAACCGAACTCCTCGATCGCCGATACCTCTTGTGCTTGCGTGTTCCCCGCGCCAGCGGGGATAAACCGTCACCGATCGGGCTGTTTGACAGCTTCCAAATGTGTTCCCCGCGCCAGCGGGGATAAACCGCGCTCGGTGATTGGGTTCATCTCGATGGTGCCGTGTTCCCCGCGCCAGCGGGGATAAACCGCCATCCAGGCAGAGACAGTGCTGTATGAGGCCGTGTTCCCCGCGCTAGCGGGGATAAACCGTAACCCCAATGCCACTGCGGATCCGCCAAACAGTGTTCCCCGCGCCAACGGGGATAGACTCCAGAGCTTCACTGCCGCACAGGCAGTTCGAATATGAGGGATAAAACTTTACCGACACCTGTTAACTGGGAAGCAAATACGCCAACGACAGCGGCGGGTGATTCACCAGCCGCTCTTTTTGTATTTTGCTCAGCTGTTTGACGCGGTATTCCAGCTTCAGCGCCGTTGAGCGATCCCCCACCTGGCAGTGAAACGCCAGCGTCAGCTCCCCTTTGCCGCGCAGCGCCTTGGCACCTTTGCCGGCTTGATGTTGCGCCAGGCGGCGCGCCACGTCGGTGGTGATGCCGGTATACAGCATGCCGCTCGGTAAACGCAGCATATAGAGATACCAGTGGGGTAAGTCCATCATTGGGGTCCTGTGCAAGGGTAGAGATGACATCAGGCCGCCATAGCTAAGCGCGGCATCTCTATTTTGTCACGATTTAACGATGGATTTCACCACTGGCGGAACGGTTTGTTTATTCCGTCTTGACGATAAGGGATTATTTTACACCCACGGTAAATTTGTTTTCTTCCCCTTTATGATGCTGAATTGTCCACTCGCCACTGACGCGGAATGAAGCCGCGGAAGCATAGGTGTCTTCCATAAACTGGAAATAAACGATTTTTCCGTCTTTGACTTGCGCTTTTATTGCGAAAGGAGAGGTGAACTGATGGCCTAACGCTACTGAGGTATAGGTGAATTGACCAAATACGGCCACGGTGCCTCCGTCGGCAAGAATGTCACCGATCGTGAAGTCGTTTATTTCCCAGTAAGTTCCGACATTTGAAAAGGTATCGATGTAAACCTGTCGCCCTTGAGAAGTGCCCGCCCAGGGCTCGATCTGTTTGAGCTCTTTGTTTTCAAAGTTCAGGGAAGTATAAACCGCGTTTTCATCGATAAGACGCATGGCGGCATTGGTGACGTCTTCCTTTGCCGTGTTCATCAAGAATGCATAAACCACATCTTTTGGCAGTTGAGTCTCTTCTGCTTTCACAATGAGTTTTTCATTGTTTTTCATATAAACCTCGTCACGTGACTTCCGGGGTGAATAATTGGCCGTTTATTCCGATGATGAGCCGGTGATTGGTTGTAAATCAACGATGATCATAGCACCGCCGGAAAGCAGAGCAGATGATAGAAAGTGCTTAGGCGTTCAGGAAATAAAGTCCCTGCAAAACGGCATTAATCATCATAACGACATATTAAATAAGGGGTTTTATTCATGGTAAAGGCGTTGGCGCACATGGGGTGACGAAGCGAGAACGCTGTTTTAAATGGATTTATATAAGCGGTATCAATGATGTTTTGATGCTTTTTATTTATGAATGGCGGTAGTGAACAGGAATTATGCTTGGTGGCTTGGATTTACTGATAATAAAGCCCGAGAGTAAGAAAGAGAGTGAGTCATTCCAGTCACTAGAGCGGCGTGGGCGACAGAGAGCGTCGGCTGGCCAGGGTTGCGATGAGGTGATATTGCGCCCTATCACAATCCCATCCCCGGCCGCCGGTGCCTTACCGCTTTACCCCTTTTTTCCCGCCAGCTCGAAGCGCGGCGAGACGATGCCGTACAGCGTCCAGCCGAGGAAGGTGGCGATAGCGCCCCACATCATCGCTTCCTCACCGGAGCTGTAAAGCGCATAGAAGCTGTACAGCGCGCCGATGCCGGCGATGATATTGGCGATGCGCGCCTTGTTGTCCGGCACCTTCGCCACTTTCTGAATAATGACCAACGCCGCCATCGACAGGATGTACGGGATGATGTTGGTCACCACCGCCAGGTTCACCAGCACGTTGAACTGCTTGTTCAGCGACGGGCTGATGGTCATCAGAGACAAACCGCTCTGGATGACGACGATGGTCAGCATGCCTTTAACCGGCGCGTCGGCCTTGCTCAGCCTGGAGAAGATTTTCGGGAAGAAGCCGCTGTCGGCGGAGGATTTGAACACCTGGGCGATGGTGAACTGCCAGCCGAGCAGCGAGCCGACGCAGGACATCACCATCAACGCCATGATGATCTTGCCGACCGTTGGATTGAACATGTGGGAGAACGCCAGCCCGAACGGGGCGGTGGAGTTGGCCAGATCCATGTTCGGCACGATGCCGGCGATCACGTTGGTCGAAACGATATAGATCACCGCCGCGCTGAGTGTGCCGCCCAGTACGGCGATCGGCACGTTGCGCTCCGGGTTTTCCACCACGTCGGTGTTGGCGCAAGCGGATTCCAGCCCCAGGAACGCCCACAGGGTCATTGAGATCGAGGCGCCGATGGCTTCGAAGGTCGGCACCTGATGCGGGTTCCAGGCGGCGACGTAGGCGCTGCCGCTGAACCAGTACCAGCCGATGACCGAGATGCCCACCACCGGAATGATCACGCCCCAGACGGTGATGCCGCTGATTTTGCCGGTGATGCGCGCGCCGCCGAAGTTGGCGACGGTCGCCAGCCACAGCACGCCGATGGTGGCGATGCAGATCCCGAGCGGGCTGAGCGTGGTGTCAAACAGCTCGGTGCCGTAGCCGACGGCGGAAATGGCGATGGCGATATTGGCGATCAGCAGCGAAACGCCGTAGGTGTAGTTCGCCATGAAGTTGCCTGATTTACCGAAGGCGTATTCGGCGTAGCCGCCCATGCCGCCGGATTTACGGCTGAACATGCCGCATTTGGCGAAGGCGTAGGCCAGCGCCATCGAGCCGACGGCGGTCACCAGCCAGGAAACGATCGAAATCGTGCCCACTTCGGCCAGCTTGGTCGGCAGCATAATTATGCCAGAACCCATCATGTTCACGGCGGTCAGGATCGTTAATTGCACGACCCCCATTTTATTATTGGACTTACTCATGATCATTTTCTCTTTTAGGATGCGATCCGGGCGGCGAGAATAATCACCGCCCCGTAAGGTGATTAATTTTTCATGACGTAGCCGTAAGCGCGGTTCCAGCCGTCCTCATCCTGTTGGATATAAACGCCCTGCAATTCCGGCGCGAATCCCGGCAATAAATTGATGCCTTCTTCCAGTGCCAGGAAATAACGCTGTGCGGCGCCGCCCCAAATTTCGCCGGGCACCACGCACAGCACGCCTGGTGGGTAAGGCAGGGCGCCTTCGGCGGCGATGCGGCCCTCGGCCTTGGCCAGCGAGACCAATTCCACATTGCCGCGCACGAACTCGGTATTGGCGTCCTGCGGGTTCATCACCACGCGTGGGAAATAGCTTTTGCGGAACATCTCTTTTTGCAGTTCTTTAACGTCATAGCTGACGTAAAGGTCGTGCATTTCCTGGCACAGCTGGCGGATGGTGTAGTTTTTGTAGCGCTGCTGGTGGTTTTTATAGACCGCAGGCAGCACCTCGCTGAGCAATGAGTTTTGCTCGATGTGCTTCTCGAAGCGGGCGATCAGGGCCACCAGATGCTGCATCTTGGCGATGTCTTCCGCCGGCGTCAGCAGGAACAGGATCGAGTTGAGATCGCATTTTTCCGGCACGATGCCGTTTTCACGCAGGTAGTTGGCCAGAATGGTCGCCGGGATGCCGAACTCGCTGTAGCTGCCGGTGGCGGTATCGATGCCCGGCGTGGTGAGCAGCAGTTTGCACGGATCGACGAAGTACTGCGATTCGGCATAGCCTTCAAAAGCGTGCCATTTCTCGCCGGGCACGAAGTTGAAGAAGCGCAGATCGTTGGCCATCGCCGCGGTGTCATAGGCCTGCCACGGCTTGCCGTCGATCTGATCCGGCACGAACGGTTTGATCATCGTGCAGGTATCCAGCAGCATTTTGCGCGCTTCGATGCCCACGCGCACGCACTCCTGCCACAGGCGCTGGCCGCTTTTGCCCTCGTGCATCTTGGCGTTGACGTCCAGCGCGGCGAACAGCGGGTAGAACGGGCTGGTGGAGGCGTGCAGCATAAAGGCGTTGTTGAAGCGCTTGTGGTTGCAGTAGCGGCTCTGCCCCTTGATATGCTTGTCTTTTTTGTGGATCTGCGAGGTCTGCGAGAAACCGGCCTGCTGTTTGTGCACCGACTGGGTGACGATGATGCCGGGATCGTTTTCGTTCAGTTCCAGCAGCAGCGGCGAGCAGTCTTTCATCATCGGAATGAACTGCTCATAGCCCACCCAGGCGGAGTCGAACAGGATGTAGTCGCACAGGTGGCCAATTTTGTCGACCACCTGACGGGCGTTGTAGATGGTGCCGTCGTAGGTGCCGAGCTGGATGATCGCCAGGCGGAACGGGCGAGCCTCGTTGGCGCGTTCCGGCGCCACTTCGCGGATCTGTTGGCGCAGGTAGCGTTCGTCGAAGCAGTGCGCGTCGATGCCGCCGATAAAGCCGAACGGGTTACGGGCGGTTTCCAGATAAACCGGCGTAGCGCCGGCCTGGATCAACGCGCCGTGGTGGTTGGACTTATGGTTGTTGCGGTCAAACAGCACCAGGTCGCCGCGCGTCAGCAGGGCGTTGGTCGCCACCTTGTTCGAGGCCGAGGTGCCGTTGAGCACGAAGTAGGTCTTGTCGGCGTTGAACACCTTGGCGGCGTGCTGCTGCGCGGCGCAAGGCGCGCCTTCGTGGATCAACAGGTCGCCCAGTTTGACGTCGGCGTTGCACATGTCGGAGCGGAAAATCGTTTCGCCGTAGAAGTCGAAGAACTGGCGGCCCGCCGGGTGTTTGCGGAAGAACTCGCCGCCCTGGTGGCCGGGGCAGGCGAAAGTGGCGTTACCCATTTCTACGTATTGCGTCAGCGTGTTGAAGAATGGCGGCAGTAGCTCGCTCTCATATTTGGCGGCGGCGGCCTCCAGCTGTTTGCCGTAGAAATGGGTATTCTTGCCGCACAGCTCAAACACGCCGTGCAGCGCCGGCAAGACGGCATTATCCAGCTCTTCTTCGCAGCAGACGGCGACGAAGAGCGGAATGTTCAGGCCGTGTTCTTCGATGCGCGCCACCATGCCTTGCGCGACGTCGTCTACCGACAGCACGATGGCGGCGACGTCATTGAAATCGCTGTGATGCACATCGACAATGTCGCGTTCAGTTTCAAAGCAGCCGAGGGTTTGGGTGTTGGCGGCAATTTTTAATTTTTTCATTTTTCTCATTCTTCAGGCAAAGGCATTCCGCCGGCAAATAATTCCATTTGCCGTTAACGCCTTCACGAAAATAAAGGTGTGCGAGAACCCAGTGATGCCGAAAGGCATTAACTGTGTTCGCTGTTTTATTTATCCTGGATGCGCTTGGCCGAAATTAAAAATGTGTTGCGTGTCCTTCCCGCTTAGCGAGAAAAAGACATTATCACCGGAGTGCGGAGAATAAAGTGAAACGCAAAGACACTCTTAACAACGGCGTAAGAGCGAGGGGGAGGGTTATCTGTAGTTGAAGAATGCGAAGCTAAAGCAGCTGCGATGAGCCATCATCATAATATGGGTTGTACGCCTGATGTGCGCCATTTTTCGGTTATTGTTTTCCATTTTCTAATCCACCTTGCTGAGTGAAAAGATGGCGCTATTTTAGCGCAAGATGCACTAAAAATTGTGATGAGAATCACATAAATGCCGGTTTTGATAAATAACTATTCACCGGTTATGCAATGTGTTGCATAAGTATCATCCAGACGCAGAGGTTGGCATGTAAATGAATTGCTAATGTTCGCGGGCCTTGAGCGCTTAATTTTGATGCCGCCCGAGAAGGAATAAAAAAAGCGGTCAAATAACCGGCTGCATAACGATCAAATAAATCCGCATTGTGTTATTTATGTTATCAATCTGCTTTATGCTGGATTGGGTAAAAATTCAAATATAATGGTTTTGTATTCACATGCGATTTTTGATGATTATCGTTATTTGTGACTCGCCTCAACAACGCAGGGTAAGATGAGGCGAGTGAACAGGGAGGCGATTGACCTTGAATACCCCAGAACAACGGCAGCAGATTGCGGATTTTATCGGTAAGCAACACGTCTTGACGCTGTGCGCCGGCGACGGCCTCGACATGTGGTGCGCCAACTGTTTTTACGTGTTCGACGCCGCGACGATGGCGCTGTGGCTGATGACCGAACCGCACACCCGCCACGGCGGGCTGATGCTGAACAACGGTCGGGTGGTCGGCACCATCGCGCCGAAGCCGAAAAGCATCGCGCTGATCCGTGGCGTGCAGTACCGCGCCGAGGCGGTGCTGCTGAGCGGCGAAGAGGCCGAGGCGGCGCGCGCGCGTTACTGCAAGCGTTTCCCGATCGCCAGGGCGATGAAGGCCTCGGTTTGGCGGCTGGATCTGCACGAGGTGAAGATGACCGACAACACCCTCGGCTTCGGCAAGAAGCTGCACTGGGCGCGGTCTATACTTTAAGTCGACGTATTGATTACAACGGGAGATCGCATGGCGCGAGCACTGTTAGTCGGCGCAACCGGGCTGGTGGGGCGCGAGTTGTTGCAGCGGTTGCAAAGCGATCCGCAGATAACGGCCATCGTGGCGCCGACGCGCACGCCGCTGCCGCCGCACGGCAAGCTGACCAACCCGGTCGGCGATGCGCTGTTCGAGCTGCTGAGTAGCCTGCAGCAACCGGTCGATCTGGTGTTCTGCTGCCTGGGCACCACCCGCCGGGCGGCGGGCAGCGCCGATGCCTTCCGCTACGTCGATTATCAACTGGTGGTGGAGAGCGCGCTGACCGGCCGCCGCTTGGGGGCGCAGCACTGTCTGGTGGTGAGCGCGCTGGGCGCCAACGCGGATTCCACCTTCCTGTATAACCGCACCAAAGGCGAGATGGAGCAGGCGCTGCGCGAACAGCGCTGGCCGCGCCTGACGCTGGTGCGGCCTTCCATGCTGGTGGGGGATCGCCCGGCGCCGCGCCTGATGGAGCGCCTCACGTTGCCGCTGTTCAGGCTGCTGCCCGGCAAATGGCGGGCGGTCGCCGCCAAAGACGTGGCGCAGACGCTGTTACAGCAGGCGTTCACGCCGGGTGAAGGGGTCAGGGTGCTGGAGTCGGACCGGCTGCACTGCTACCGAGGCTGACGCTGAGGTGGTCGAACGCCAGCTCCAGCCCGGCGGGCAGTTCGTGGTCCAGCAGCCACAGATCGAGATGATGGCTGATGTGCGTCAGCAGCGTGCGTTTGGGCTGCAGCAACCGCTGCGTCTCCTGCGCGCGGGTCAGATCGTTGTGGTTGCGCGGCGCCTGCGGCTGAGGCGGCAGGCTGCAGTCGAGCACCAGCAGATCCAGCGCCACGTTCTGCAGATAGCCGACGGTGGCCGGCGGCAGGCCGACGGTGTCGGTCAGGTAGGCCAGCGCAGCGCCCGCCGCCTGGATCAGATAGCCGTGGGTCAGTTTGGAGTGTTGCAGCGGCAGCGGGGTGATGCGCATGCCGCCCAGTTCGACGGTGGCGAAGGGCGCCAGCGGCGGCTGAAATGCCAAAATGCCGGGGTGTTTGAACAGGTCGTCGCAGCCCTGTTCATCCGGCGGGCCATATACCGGAATGGAATTTCCGCACCCCCAACGCAAAGGAAATAACCCCTGAACGTGATCCATGTGGTAATGTGTCAGTAAAAAACGTTGAATTTGCCCCGCCGAAAACCGCCGCTCCAAAGCCGGTAATCCCGCATCCAATAAGGTCGTTTCCCCCTGATAGTTGAGCATGGCGCTGCACGCTCGCCGCCGAAATGCCGGCTCGCGCCGCGCCCGTTGGCAGATAGGGCAGTCGCAGCCGAACACCGGCACCTGCTGCGCGCCGCCGGTGCCGAGAAAGGTCAGTTGCATCGCTCCCCTCCGTTAAAGGTACTTCTGCGCAAAGCGGTTAATGTCGCGAAAATCCGCCAGCCGCGCCTGCAGCGTGGCGTGATCCCAGTGCCACCACTGGCTGCGTTCGATGCGTTCTATCAGCGCGTCGTCAAAGCGCATGCCGATCTTCTTGGCCGCCACGCCGGCGACGATGCTGTAGGGCTCCACGTCTTTGGTGACCACCGCCGCGCTGCCGATCACCGCGCCGTTGCCGACGCTGACGCCCGGCATCAGGATGGCGTTATGGCCGATCCACACGTCGTGGCCGACGGTGACGTGGTGCTCGCGCCGCCAGTCGAAGAACGCTGCGTCATCTTCCCCCAGCCCGTATTCGGAAGCGCGGTAGGTGAAGTGGTGCTGCGCGATGCGCTGGTAGGTCGGGTGGTTGCCGGGATTGATGCGCGCATAGGAGGCGATGGAGACGAACTTGCCGATAGTGGCGTAAAAGATCTGGTTGTGCCCGGCGGTGTAGGAGTAGTCCCCCATCTCCACCTCTTCCAGGATCGCATCGTCGGCCAGGTGCACATACTGGCCGAGCCGGGTGCGGTTAAGGGTCACGTTGTCGCCGATTTTCGGCTGGGCGAAGTCGTTCATGGCGTCGCGTCCTGAGTTTGTCGGGTAGAGGTCGGCAGCAGCGCCAGCAGCGCCGCCAGGGTGTCGTCGAGTGGGCCGTCGTTGTGCAGCACCCGGCAGCCGGCGGGCAGGCTCTGCTGATATTCCGCCGCCCGCGCCAGCCGCTGCTCGATCTGTTCGGCGCTTTCCCGCCCGCGATCCTGCAGGCGCTGGCGCAGGATCGCGGCGCTGACCTGCAGGCACACCGGCAGCAGCTGCGCCCCGTAGCGCTGCTGCGCCTGCGGCAGGTGGGCGCGCGAACCGTTGACCGCCACGTCGATCCCCTGCAGCAGCCAAAGATCCACTTCGATCCCGAACGCGTAGCGCTGCTGGTGCGCCTGCCAGTCGAGCGCGAACAGCCCCTTGGCGCGGCGGCGCAGAAATTCGGGTTCGCTCAGCGCGATGTGATTCTCGCAGCCGGCGTCCGCCGGCCGGGTGATGTAGCGGTGCGCCACCAGCGGCGCGCGGTCGGCGTCGGCCCGCAGCGCGGCCAGCAGGCTGTCCTTGCCTGCGCCGGAAGGCCCCATCAGATAGATGAGCCGCGCCATCAGAACACCTGCCTGCCCTGACGCCACACGTTCTGCACGTAAACGTGCTCGCCGTGCGGCCGCGCCAGCACCAGATCCGCCCGCAATCCTTCGGCGAGGGTGCCGCGATCCTGCAGATCCAGCGCCCGCGCCGGGTTGCGGGTGATCATACGCACCGCCTGGGGCAGATCGTAGGCGTTGCGCTCGTCCGCCGCGAGGCGAAACGCCGCGTCCAGCAAGCTGGCCGGGTAATAATCGGAAGAGAGAATGTCCAGCACCCCCAGCGCCGCCAGATGGTGCGCCGCCACGTTGCCGGAGTGGGAACCGCCGCGCACGATGTTTGGCGCGCCCATCAGCACCTGCAGGCCCTGCTGGTGCGAGGCGCGGGCGGCCGCCTCGGTGGTGGGGAACTCGGCAATCGCGCTGCCCAGCGCGCAGGACTCGGCCACGTGCGCGGCGGTGGCGTCGTCATGGCTGGCCAGCGAGATGCGGCGCGCGCGGCAGTGGGCGGCGATCGCCTCGCGGTTCGGCGCGGCCCAGCGGGCGGACAGGGCGACCTGCTGCTCCTCGTACTCGCTCATCTGCTGGTCGTTGAGGTGGTATTTGCCCTGATAATATTCGCGGTATTTTTCGCGTGAGGCGAACTGGCGCTGGCCCGGCGAATGGTCCATCAGCGACACCAGCGACACGCCCGGTTTGTCCATCAGCTGTTCGAACAGCGGCAGGGTGCTCTCGTGCGGCAGCTCGCAGCGCAGGTGCAGCCGATGCTCGGCGCGGTTCACCCCGGCGCGCTGGCTGTGGATCACCGCGTCGATCATCTTCTGCAGGTTTTCCAGCCGGTGGCCGCCGTCGCGCACGTCGCCGATCGCCACCGCGTCCAGCACCGTGGTGATGCCGTTGGCCACCATCAGCGCATCGTGGCTGCTCATCGCCGAATGGGCCGGCCAGTCGACGTTCGGGCGCGGGGTGAAAAACTTGTCCAGGTTGTCGGTATGCAGCTCGATCAGCCCCGGCAGCAGCCAGCCGCCGTCGCCGTCCAGCGCCTGCGGCAGCCGGCTCGGGCCGTCGGCGAAGCTGCGGATCACGCCGTCCTGCATCTCAAGCGAGCCTTGCACCACCTGGTCATCCAGCACCAGCTTAACGTTATTGACGATCATCAGAGGGCCTCCAGCGCCTGCGGCGCCTGCATATCATAAAGCCGGTCGGCGACCTGTCGGCGGACGCCTTCATCGTGAAAAATGCCGACGATCGCCGCGCCGCGCGCCTTGGCGCGTTCGATAAGCTGCACCACCGCCGCGCTGTTGCGGCTGTCGAGCGAGGCGGTCGGTTCATCCAGCAACAGGATCGGGTAGTCGACGATAAAGCCGCGCGCGATGTTTACCCGCTGCTGCTCGCCGCCGGAGAAGGTGGACGGCGCCAGCGGCCACAGGCGCTGCGGCACGTTGAGCGCAGCGAGCAGCGCTTCGGCGCGTTCACGGCATTCGGCGCGCTCGACGCCCTGTTCCAGCAGCGGCTGCATCACCACCTCCAGCGCGCTGATGCGCGGGATCACCCGCAGGAACTGGCTGACCCACCCCAGCGTATGGCGACGCACCGCCAGAATCTGGCGCGCATCGGCGCTGACCATGTCCAGCCAGTCGCCCTGATGGTTGATCCAGATATGGCCGCTGTCCGGCAGGTAGTTGGCGTACAGCGAGCGCAGCAGGGTGGATTTGCCGCTGCCAGAGTGGCCGTGCAGCACCACGCATTCGCCGCCGTGGACCGTCAGATTGGCGTCGTGCAGCACCGGCAGGCGGGTGCCGTATTGCTGATGCAGCACAAAGGTTTTACTGAGATGTTCAACTCGGATTTGCATAGTCATCTGTTATCGCCTTGGGTTACGACAGCACCGAAGAAACCAGCAACTGGGTGTAGGGGTGGTGCGGATCGTCCAGCACCCGATCGGTCAGGCCGCTCTCCACCACTTCGCCCTGTTTCATCACCAGCAGGCGATGGGCCAGCAGCCGCGCCACGCCGAGATCGTGAGTGACGATCACCGCCGCCAGCTGCATCTCCACCACCAGGTTGCGCAGCAGATCGAGCAGGCGCGCCTGCACCGACACGTCCAGCCCGCCGGTCGGCTCGTCCATAAACACCAGCTTGGGGTGGGTGACCAGGTTGCGGGCGATCTGCAGCCGCTGCTGCATGCCGCCGGAGAAGGTGGTCGGCAGATCGTCGAGGCGCGACAGCGGGATTTCGACGTCTTCCAGCCACTGGCCGGCCTGGCGGCGAATGTCGCCATAGTGGCGCTGGCCGATGGCCATCAGCCGCTCGCCGATGTTGCCGCCGGCGGAGACCTGCGGCCGCAGCCCGTCGAGCGGGTGCTGGTGCACCACGCCCCAGTCGGTGCGCAGCAGGCGGCGGCGATCGCTCTCCGCCATGGCGTACAGGTCGTGCTCCTGCTCCGCCTGCGGGCGGTAAAGGATCTGCCCGCGCTGCGGCGCCAGCCGCGCCGAGATTGACTTCAGCAGCGTGGTTTTGCCGGAGCCGGATTCGCCGACGATGCCCAGCACTTCACCGGGGTAGATGTCGAACGACACGTCGCTGAAGCCCTTGCCGGGGGCGTACAGGTGGGTGAGCCGGTTCACCGACAGCAGCGGGGTGGTGCTCAAAGGGGTGGAAGTCATCAGTGCTGCGCCTCTTGCGAAGATTGCGCCAGCTGCTGCCGGCAGTAGTCGGTGTCCGAACAGACGAACATGCGGTTGCCCCGATCGTCGAGCACCACCTCGTCCAGGTAGCTGTGGCGCGAGCCGCACAGCGCGCAGGGTTCGTCCCACTGCTGCACGCTGAACGGATGGTCGTCGAAGTCCAGGCTCTCCACCTTGGTAAACGGCGGCAGGGCATAGATGCGTTTCTCGCGCCCGGCGCCGAACAGCTGCAGCGCCGGCATCATGTGCATTTTCGGGTTGTCGAATTTCGGGATCGGTGACGGATCCATCACGTAGCGATCGTTGACCTTAACCGGGTAGGCGTAGGTGGTGGCGATATGGCCGTAGCGCGCGATGTCCTCATACAGCTTCACCTGCATCACGCCGTACTCCTCCAGCGCGTGCATTTTGCGGGTCTCGGTTTCGCGCGGTTCGATAAAGCGCAGCGGCTCCGGGATCGGCACCTGATAGATCAGGATCTGGTCTTCGCGCAGCGCGGTTTCCGGAATTCGGTGACGGGTCTGGATCAGCGTAGCCTCCGGCGTGCGCTCGGTGGTTTCCACCCCGGCGACGCGCTGGAAGAAGCGGCGGATCGACACCGCGTTAGTGGTGTCGTCGGCCCCTTGGTCTATCACCTTCAGCACGTCGGCGCGGCCGATGACGCTGGCGGTGAGCTGAATGCCGCCGGTGCCCCAGCCGTAGGGCATCGGCATCTCGCGGCCGCCAAACGGCACCTGATAGCCGGGGATCGCCACCGCCTTCAGGATGGCGCGGCGGATCATGCGCTTGGTCTGTTCGTCCAGATAACCGAGGTTATAGCCGGTCAATACTTCACTCATCGCGGGCCTCCTGACGCTCGCTGTATTCCTGTCGCAGCCGCTTGAGCAGCTCCAGTTCGGCCTGGAAGTCGACGTAGTGCGGCAGCTTGAGATGGGAGACGAAGCCGGCGGCCTCGACGTTGTCGGCGTGGGCCAGCACGAACTCTTCGTCCTGCGCCGGGCCGGCGACGCCTTCGCCGTAGTCCGGGCTCTGCAATGCGCGGTCCACCAGCGCCATCGCCATCGCCTTGCGTTCGGCGCGGCCGAACACCAGCCCGTAACCGCGGGTGAAGTGCGGCGGGTGGTCTTTTGGATCGACGAAGCCGTTGACCATTTCGCACTCGGTCAGCAGGATTTCGCCGATATCGATGGCGAAACCGAGCTCTTCAGGCACGATCTCCACCGAAACGTGGCCGGTGCGGATCTCGCCGGCGAACGGGTGGTTGCGGCCGTAGCCGCGCTGGGTGGCATAGCCGAGCGCCAGCAGAAAACCTTCGTCGCCGCGCACCAGCTGCTGCAGGCGCGCCGAGCGCGAGCAGGGGTAAACCGGCGGGTTGCGGGTGATGTCGTCCGGCGCGCTGCCGTCGTCCTGTTCCTCCCGCGCCAGCTGCTGGCGACACAACAGATCGAACACGTGGCTGCAGTTGTCCGGCAGCGGTTCGTCGGCCTGCGGCGCACGCGGCGCCTCGCCTTCTGCCAGCAGCGCGAAGTCCAGCAGCCGGTGGGTGTAGTCGTAGGTCGGCCCCAGTACCTGCCCGCCGGGCAAGTCCTTGTAAACCGCCGAGATGCGCCGCTCCAGCCGCATGTTTTCGCTGGCCAGCGGCTCGCTGACCGCCAGGCGCGGCAGGGTGGTGCGATAGGCGCGCAGCAGGAAGATCGCCTCTACCAGATCGCCACTGGCCTGTTTGATGGCCAGCGCCGCCAGCTCGCGATCGTAGATGCCGCCTTCGGTCATCACCCGATCCACCGCCAGCCCCAGCTGCTGTTCGATTTGTTCCGCGCCGATCGCCGGCAGCGCCTCGTCGCCGCGCCGCAGCTGTTCCTGCAGCTGATGGGCGGCCTCAATGGCTTTTTCGCCCCCTTTTACCGCTACGTACATCAGCACACCTCCACGCGGGTGGTCCGCGGGATCGCCAGCAGGCGATCGCCGCAGGTCAGCAAAATATCCAGCCCCAGCGGGAAGCGCTGCGGACGATTGACCAGATAATCCAGCAGCGCCGGCGGCAGGCGTGGCGCTATCAGGCGTTGGCTCTCGATGCCGGGGCCGGTCAGGCGCAGCGCGGCGCCGTTCTCCAGCTCGGCGAGCTGCACGATGACCGTGGCGCCGCATTCCGGCGAGATTTCAGTGCCGTGCGGCAACGCCTGCAGATCGGCGGCCTGAACGTGCTCATCGAACAGGGCAAAGCAGACCTCCTGCGCCGTGGCGGCCAGCGGCGCGCCGCTGTGAAAACGAATGTTTGTTAGCACTTGCTCACTTTTAAGCGCCGCGCACAGCTGCAGCGGCGTTTCCTGATCGGCCAGCGTCAGCAGCGCGGCGGTGCTGGCGGCGTTCAGCGGCGCCCAGGCCGGGCCGGCCGGCAGCGTCACCCGGTGGCCCGGTTCGCTCAAGGCTTTAAGAATCAAACGGAAAGCGTGCTGCGATTGGTCTATCGGTTGTTCAAAACCGGTCAATAAACTCATGGCTTAATCCCCTCGCACCAGCGTAAAGAAGTCCACCCGGCTGGCGGCGATCGCCCGGGCGCGCAGTTGGCGCTGTTCGTGCTGCAGCGCGGCCAGCGGCGCGATCAGCTGTTGTTGCAGGCGTTCGCCGTGTTCCGGCTGTTGCAGCAGCGCATCGGCCAGCGCGCACAGCTCGGCGTGCGCCTTGTCGCGCCCGGCGATATAGCTGTAGCCGTAGCCGCCGTTGTCCAGCTGCACCACCGCGCGGGTGACGGTCATGTCCCCCAGCACGAAGCGGCGGCCGGTGGCGCCCATGCGCCCCTGCAGCTGGGCCAGGCCGATCTCCGGCGCGCGGATGCTGCGGTAACCCGGGCTGAGGTTCAGCGCCTGCCAGTGGCTGCGCAGCTGCTCGGGCCGGCTGTGCGCCAGCACCGACATCCAGCGTTGTCTCGACTCTAAGGCGTGCATTCAGTGCTCCATCGTCAGTTCAATCATGTCGGCGCGGGCCAGGCTGACGGAGTATTCCGCCACGTCTTCGCCGCCGCTGCGGACGTTAAGGGTGCGCACGCACAGCAGTGGCGCGTGGGTGGCGATCTCCAGCAGCCGGCTCTCTTTGGCCTGCGCGCGGCGCGCGCTGATGCGCGTCTGGCGGCGGGTCAGCGGCTGCTGCAGGTGCTGTTCGATAAACTGGTGCAGCGAACCGCTGTGGAACTGCTGCAGCGCCGGCCACCAGTCCAGATCGGGCAGATAGTGGTCGATCACGCTCATCGGCACGCCGTTGACGCGGCGCAGGGTGCGCAGGTGGATCACCATTTCGCCTTCTTCACGCGAGAGCGCGCTGGCGACATGCCCATTGCACGGGCGCAAGACAGCGAGTAAGCGCTCACTGGTGGGGTGGCTGCCCTGCTCGAACAGGTTCTGGCTGAAGCGGGTGTTGGCGTGCAGCGGGTAGTCGTAAGGCCGCATCAGCACCAGGATGCCGACGCCGTGTCGGCGCTGCAGCCAGCCGCGTTCCACCAGCTGATCCACCGCGCGGCGCAGGGTGTGGCGATTGACCTGATAACGCTCGGCCAGCTGCTGTTCCGAAGGCAGGTAGTCGCCGCAGCGGTACTGCGTGCGCAGCTCCTGTTCCAACTGCGCGGCGATCTGCTGATAGCGCGTGGGGTAAGTGGTCGGATGTCTAGATAACTCCATCATAATAAAAACCTCGTCATGCCGATGGCGGTGCGATGAAGGCGGAAGCGGTGCGTTTCATCGGGCGTCTACCCTGTGGTCTTCACGTCGGCATCATGGTGCCGGGCGCAGATGACAATCGCGTTACGCCTCGGTGGCGAACAGATGAACTATTTAGGACAGCCCAGGCGTGCACGAGCGGCGGCGGCGCGCTATGCTGGCGCCACTGTTGACTGACTCTGGCCGCTACCATGCCGCAACCTCTGAACGCCCCTGAACACGCCCCACGCGCCTGGCCGCTGTGGAAACCGATCCTGTTTCTGCTGGTGGTGGCCGTTGGCCTCTACTACGTGAAATGGCAGCCTTACTACGGCAAGGCCTTCGTGGCGGCGGACAGCCACTCGATCGGCAAATCGATCCTGGCCGACGGCGCCGCGAGCCCCTGGCTGGCGGCCTGGCAGTACGCGCTGGTCTACTTCACCGCGGTGTGGAAGGCGGCGCTGCTCGGGGTGTTGTTAGGCTCGCTGGTGCAGGTGCTGATCCCGCGCGACTGGCTGGCGCGCACGCTCGGCCACCGGCGTTTTTCCGGCACCGTGCTGGGGGCGCTGATCGCGCTGCCGGGCATGATGTGCACCTGCTGCGCCGCGCCGGTTGCCGCCGGCCTGCGCCGCCAGTCGGTGTCCAGCGGCACCGCGCTGGCCTTTTGGCTCGCCAACCCGGTATTGAACCCGGCGACGCTGGTGTTTATGGGGTTTGTGCTCGGTTGGCCGTTCGCCGCCATCCGCCTGGTGGCGGGCGTGGTGATGGTGCTGGGCATCGCCTGGCTGGTGCAGCGCGTGACCGCCAACGACCCGCAGCCCGCCGCGCCGCAGCCGCCGCTGATGACGGCGCAGAGCGACGAACGGCCGTTCCTCGCCCGCTGGGGCAAAGCGCTGTGGGCGCTGTTTTGGTCGACCATCCCGATCTACGTGCTGGCGGTGCTGGCGCTGGGCGCGGCGCGAGTCTGGCTGTTCCCGCACGCCGACGGCGCCGTCGACAATAGCCTGCTGTGGATCATCGCGCTGGCGATCGTCGGCTGCCTGTTTGTTATCCCCACCGCGGCGGAAATCCCGATCGTACAGACCATGATGCTGGCGGGCATGGGCGCAGGCCCGGCACTGGCGCTGCTGATGACCCTGCCGGCGGTCAGCCTGCCTTCGCTGCTGATGCTCAACAAGGCCTTCTCCGCCCGGGCGCTGTGCCTGACGGCGGTGCTGGTGGCGCTGTGCGGCGTACTGACCGGCGTGGTGGGGATGGGGTTGGTGTAACTAATTCATGACCCGATGCTGTCTCAATGGAGGAGATGGAAATGGAACAGCGGAATAAACCTGAAATGGACATAGAGGCGCAAGCGTTGCGTGAAAGGGTGGATGCCGCCCTTGAACGCTTAAGAAACGGCACCGCGGTTTATCTCAGCCATTCGGAGGCAGAAAAACGAATGGCTTTATTTAAAGCGAAAATTCGGGGCGTTATCGAGGATAATGTTGAGTTGTGCTAGCTCACTACTGGACTTACAGTGTCTAGGGGCGCTGTAGGTCGGCTTTAAGCGAGAAGCCGACATTTACATATTTGTTCCAGTGGCCAAATTTAGTGCACTACTACAGTATCGATTGACACCTATCCTTTAAATCTGGTCGGCCTATGCATAAACAATCGATTTTTGAAGTCAAGATTAGGGCAGCTCTTCCCGATTAACCAATGGAACGCTGTAATCAGGTCGAATACTCTTTGAACCCGGCATAGCTCGCATCTCTTGCGGGAAATGCCAGATATTAAAATCCTTATTCGGGAATGTATCGTAATGGAAAAAATCCCAGCCAAGCAGAGCAGCCATACGTTCAAAGGCAAGCTCCTTAGCCACTGATAGTTCTAGCCGAGGATTAAGGTACTTCAAGTACCCAGAGTTCACAGCTCCGGTCAGAATGTCGACAACCTGTAATCCAAGATGATGCTTAGAGTCGTGCATCGTCACAGACTTAACCAGCTTCTTCATCCCTGCCCTAGCCAGCATGTTGTTAGCAACAATACCTGTCACTTCATCGTTCTTTTTGTATTTATCAATCTTCTGGTCGATGATCACCTCAACATCACTCTTAATCTGCTTAGCAACGTTCTTAACGAGCATTGTGTACGTCTGGTAAAAAGCTAACTCCCTGTCTGTCTTCCAGTTGTTGTAAATGTTCTTAACTACAACAATTGAGTGGAAGCAGCACGAGTTCTTGAGCACCATAGCCAGCAGCTCAATGCAGATGTTTGCCTGCCCTGCACTGTTCTTAATCTTGGACCACTTCAACTCACCGACAATCCCGTACTTATCTTTTAATTTCTGAACGCGCTCATTGAAGATGTGCAACGTGTCTTTACGCACACACAGCAAACCAATGCCATAACAGCGGTCACTCCCTGTCGTACCACTCTCATCACCAAAAGCCACGTATTCCATACAAATACCCACATAAAATTTAATGGGTATTTTATGCTTAACCCAAGCGACAGACAATGTTTGTAGATCTACTCAAGAGCCTTTAGGTCTCTAGTGTATCCATACGCTCGCACAATCTACTCACGGCACTTGACGGGCAGGACGAAGGTCTTATAGGAGCGAGGAGCAGAAGTTGATATGCAAGCAGCACAGCACTATGTGGCTGTTTATTGTTATGACTCCACTGGTGGGAGAGATGTTCTTGCATTCGAAATCAATTTTTCAATTAATTCCAGAGGAATGTTCTCTTCGTAGCAGGTCAAAAATAATTCGTGAGTAATATCAGAAAAGAAGATCTCTGCAACTTGCCGTAAAGGAGATGCCTCGCTGACGGATAACTCCAGTTACATGCTATCACGTAATAGGGGTTCTGCGCCGGAACCCCAGATTTTTCTGCGGCCTGTAAGGGACCGTTTGGAAAACGAAAGTTATCCCGCGTCAAGCCTGTTTTTTAGGGAGTCAGAATTTTACAGGCTGCTTTGAGCGAGTAACTGTAGTGACCTGCATTTATAAATGCCCAGACCCGCATTTATCGCGTCATTTTTGCCCATAATACCTGCATCTATCCGGGTGACCAAACCCGGATTAACTGCAAATGAACCTGCATTCGAACATTTCGACCTGCATTTCATTTTGACGAACCCACTTTATTTGTGACCAGCGGTTGTTCCATTAACTCAACGGTCATCGTTGTTTCTGGTCTTTGATTTCTGTAATGACTAACTGCACTCAGCACACCAGCGGCCATCAGCCCCGCTCGCCGACTGGCAAAGCATCCAGAAATCGAACGTTTTGTGGAACTCGACAACCACGATTTTCAGTTGCAGATATTGCGGGTGGGCGAGCAGCTAATCGTAAATGCAGGTCGAACCGATTTCAAATACAGGTCACTGCATTTATCCTTACGGCAAATGTTGGCAGAAATAAGTTGGCAAGGTCGATCTCGAAGGGGTGGACTGGAAAAAAGCTGGTTGAGGTGGATTAAAATGACTATGGAAGTTCACGGGTTTATTATTTCGTCTCCGTTCGTGTTCGTCTGCGATGGTAAGGTTTATCGCAGCCAATCGGGGAAAAACTGGACGGTCATATTTAGCCGTTACGGTACGCAAGCCTGGGGGAATAATACCTATGCTTCCCAGCGCGTTGACCGTGCTTGCCCGCCAAATCGTAACGAAGAAGTTCGTTTGGCTTTCCGTGGCGCAGTTATGCGCCACTTCAAGCTGAACTACACCCAAATTGAGGCATTCTTCCAGCGTCAGATCGACGAGGACAAGCAAATCCTGGTTGAAGGAAATTCGGTTAAACGCCATGTGGGTGGCCGTAGCAGCTACAGCACAGGCAGTAGCAGCACGACTGTATCTGCTCTCGCACCCGCTCCAGTCAAAAAGGAATCCCCCCATCCGGCGCTTAAACATGGTTGCCCAGCGAGTCGCTTGGAAGAATTCCTGGTCTGGGAAAAAGCGCACCTTGGGATTTTGAATCGTGTCAAAATGCCCCAGCGCGTTGCCATGTTCCTGGGAACCTGGGAAGAACCGAAAGCGGTCGAACCTGAACCCGTGATGGTCGAAGAACCCCAGGCTGAAGAACCGCAAGCCGAACGGTCGCTGGCTGAAGAACGCGAACACAAAGAAGATGTACCGTTCTATGGCCGTCGCCGTCGTGATCAGGGGAAATTCCGTGAAGATGTGATGCTTAACTGCGGTGGCCGTTGCGTCTACACGAATGCCATTGCGCTACGCTGCGAAGCCGCGCACCTTAAAGCCCACGCTCGCAAAGGTGGCGCGAGCTTTAAAAACGGTCTGCTGCTGCGCGCTGATATCCACAAGCTCTTTGACGCGGGACTATGCGCCATCGATCCGCACACGCTTAAACTTTGGTTCGCGCCAGACCTGGTAAAAAAAGACGCAGATCTCGCGGCCATTGATGGGATAACGATGCGCAAAACGCTGCTCCCTATCAACAAAGACAACATCGAAGGCCGCTGGGATGCCTTCGTTAAGATCTTGCTGGCATGATTAACTGGTCACAAACTTCCGCTTCTGGCACAAAGCAGCCCGTCAGATTAACTCCGTGCCATAGCTGTATCAGGTCAAACTTGGGCCAACACACGTCGAGACACATACCACCAGCTCAACGCAACCTATGCACCACCTGGTTGCTGCTGCCGCGCCAGATCAGCGCCGGGTCTTTCAAATCCTGCACGAACTTGCCGTCGATCAGCACGTTGATTCTGTCCACTATCTGCATTTGCTGTGCGTCCAGCTCCGCCAGCCGGTAGCCGGTCCACAGCCAGATATCCTTGCCGGGGCATTCGGCGCGCACCCGTTTCACCAGTTGCAAGATGCTCGGCACGTTGGCCGGGTGCAGCGGATCGCCGCCGGAGAGCGACAGCCCCTGGCGCGGCACGCGCGTATCGTTCAGATCGGTGATGATGCGCTCTTCCAGCGCCGGGGTAAACGGCTGGCCGGAGTTGAGCCGCCAGGTGCTTTTGTTGTAGCAGCCGGGGCACTGGTGCACGCAGCCGGCGACAAACAGCGTGCAGCGGGTGCCGGGGCCGTTGACCACGTCGATCGGGTAATACTGGTGATAATTCATGTGAGGCCTGCCCATCAGGCTATTTTACTGGCCATTTTGCCTCCGGGCAGTGCTCCCAATCCTCACGTACTGCGTGTACGCTCCGGTTGGTGCGCGCTGGCCGAAGGCAAACTGGCGGCGACAATCACGCCTGATGAACAGGCTTCTGCATAGGCTGCACGGCGCTTTTCAGCCGAGCTGCCCGTTGCCGAGGTGTTTCACCCGGCGTTTCACCTCTTCCTGCTTGCCGGCGTTGAACGGCCGGGCATCGGGGCTGCCGAGATAGCCGCACACCCGGCGGGTGACCGAGACCTTGGCCGAGTCGTGGTTGCCGCATTTCGGGCAGGTGAAGCCTTTGCTGGTGCAGGAGAATTCACCGGTGAAGCCACATTCGTAGCACTCGTCGATCGGCGTGTTGGTGCCGTAGTAAGGCACCCGGCTGTAGCTGTAGTCCCACACGTCTTCCAGCGCCTTCAGGTTGTGCTGCAGGTTCGGGTATTCGCCGTAGCAGATGAAGCCGCCGCTGGCCAACGGCGGGTAGGGCGCTTCGAAGTCCAGCTTGTCGTACGGATTGACCTTCTTCTCCACGTCGAGGTGGAAGCTGTTGGTGTAATAGCCCTTGTCGGTGACGCCCGGCACCACGCCGAAATCGGCGGTGTCCAGCCGGCAGAAGCGATCGCACAGGTTTTCGCTCGGCGTGCTGTAGAGGCTGAAGCCGTAGCCGGTCTCGTCTTTCCAGGCGTCGACGGCGGCGCGCAGCCGTGCGACGATCGCCACCGCTTTGGCGCGCAGCGCCTCGTCGTCATACACGTGGTTTTCGCCGCCGAACAGCGCGTTGATGGTCTCGTGCAGGCCGATGTAGCCCAGCGAAATTGAAGCGCGGCCGTGCTTGAAGATATCGGCGATGTTGTCGTCGGCCTTGAGCCGCACGCCGCAGGCGCCTTCCATGTACAAGATTGGCGCCACCCGCGCCTTGATGCCTTCCAGCCGGGCGATGCGCGTCATCAGCGCCTTTTTCGCCAGCTGCAGGCGCTGATCCAGCAGCGTCCAGAAGCGCGACTCATCGCCCATCGCCTCCAGCGCGATGCGCGGCAGGTTGAGGCTGATGACGCCGATGTTGTTGCGGCCGTCGTGCACCAGTTCGCCGTCCTGCTCGTAGGTGCCGAGGAAGCTGCGGCAGCCCATCGGCGTTTTGAACGAGCCGGTGACCTTCACCACCTGATCGTAGTTGAGGATGTCCGGGTACATGCGCTTGCTGGCGCACTCCAGCGCCAGCTGCTTGATGTCGTAGTTCGGGTCGCCGTACTGGTGGTTGAGGCCGTCGCGGATGGCGAACACCAGTTTGGGGAACACGGCGGTCTTGCGGTTTTTGCCCAGCCCGGCGATGCGGTTTTTCAGGATCGAGCGCTGGATCAGGCGCGACTCCCAGCTGGTGCCGAGGCCGAAACCGAAGGTGACGAACGGCGTCTGGCCGTTGGCGGTGTGCAGGGTGTTGACCTCGTACTCCAGCGACTGGAAGGCGTCGTAACACTCTTTCTCGGTGCGCGCCATGGCATAGCCTTTGGCATCCGGGATCTGCCACTCTTCCGCCACCTGCAGGTGTTTGCGGAAGCTCTCGTCGACGAACGGCGCCAGAATTTCATCGATGCGGTTGATGGTGGTGCCGCCATAAATATGGCTGGCGACCTGAGCGATGATCTGCGCGGTCACGGCGGTGGCGGTAGAGATCGACTTCGGCGGCTCAATCTCGGCGTTGCCCATCTTGAAGCCGTTGGTCAGCATGCCTTTCAGATCGATCAGCATGCAGTTGAACATCGGGAAGAACGGCGAGTAGTCGAGATCGTGGTAGTGAATTTCGCCGCGTTCATGGGCCAGCACCACGTCGCGCGGCAGGATGTGCTGCTTGGCGTAGTGTTTGGCGACGATGCCCGCCAGCAGGTCGCGCTGGGTGGGGATCACCTTGCTGTCCTTGTTGGCGTTCTCATTCAGCAGCGCGCGGTTGCTTTGCTCGACCAGGCCGCGAATTTCCTGGTTCAGGCGGCCGCGCAGCTCGCGCGCCACGTCGCGATCGTGGCGGTATTCGATATAGGCGCGCGCCAGCTGTTTGTACTCGCCGGCCATCAGCTGGTTTTCCACCGCCTGCTGGATCTCGTGGATATCGACGCGCGGCTGTTGCTCCATGCGCTGAGCGACCACGCGGGCGACGGTGGCGCAGTAGTCGGCGTCGACCACGCCCACCGCCAGCGCGGCGCGCTCGATGGCCTGCGCAATGCGCGCTTCGTCAAAAGGTACCTGGCAACCGTCCCGCTTAATCACTACTGGTTTCACGTTGTACTCCTTGTTCCCCGAGGGAGCGTTCATACCCGCCTGACGCGGCGAGCAACCGTCAAATTTCGCTTATCCACAGGGCAAAGCCGCAGCGCGCAAGGGCTGTGGCGACGTGTGGATGATTTTGTGGATAACTACTATATATAGGTGTTCGTAATTCCTAATGCACTATATATAGATATTGGCGCGATTCTTTTGATGTAGAACAAGGAAAACGGAAGAGCGTGCGTAAGCTGAACAGACGTCAATCGCCCGTTGGCCGATCGCGAAAATGTTCCAGCAGAAAGTCGACCCAGACGCGTACCCGCGGCGGCAGATCCGCCGAGGCGTAATAGAGCCACAGCTGCACCGGGCGCGGCCAGCATTGCGCCAGCACCGGCCGCAGCGTGCCTTGCTCGAAGTGCTTTTCAACGTACCAGCGCGCCAGGTTGACGATGCCGAGCCCGGCCAGCGCCGCATCCAGCAACATTTCCGGCCGGCTCACCACCAGCCGGCCGTTCAGATCCAGCGCCAGCGTTTCGCCCTGATGGCGCAGCTGCCATTTGACGTGGCGGCCGTTGCCCGGGTTACGGTGCAGCAGGCAGTCGTGGCGCAGCAGATCGTGCGGCGTTTGCGGTTCACCGCACCGTGCCAGATAGTCCGGCGAGGCCGCCAGCACCATGTGCATCGGGTAGAGCGGGCGGGCCACCAGCCGGCTGTCGGGATCGACCCGGCTGCCGATGCCGACGTCGAAGCCTTCGCCCACCAGGTTCACCACCCGGGCGTCCAGCGACAGATCGAGATCGATCTGCGGATAGCGCGCCAGAAATTGCGGGATCAACGGCATCAGCATCTGGCGGCCGAAGCCGGGGATCATGCTGACGCGCACCACGCCGGCCGGCGCCTGCCGTTCGCCGCCGGCGCTTTCCAGCGTGGTCGCCAACGCCTGCCACAGCGGCGCCACCTGCGCCAGCAGCGCTTTGCCCTCGTCGGTCAGCAGCACGTTGTGGGTGTTGCGCTGAAACAGCCGCAGCGCTAGCTTCTCTTCCAGCGCGCGGATGTTTTTGCTGACCGCCGCCGGCGTCACGCCCAGCTGGCGAGCGGCGGCGGAGAAATTTTGCGCCTGCGCGGCGGCGAGGAAGGCCGGCAGCAGGCGGTGCACGTCAAAGGGCAGCGACATAGTGGTTGATACTTTTGGTTGAAATTGAAGTGACCTTTAACAGCCTACACCCGAAGCGGCGGAAATGGAAAAATGCCCTCATCTTCTTATGACCGAGGAATCGTTATGTCGCGCATTTTAGTGTTAACCGCCCACCGCACTCCCGACGAGTCGCGCATCAACAAAGCGCTGATCGCGGCGCTGCGTCCGTTGCCCAACGTGACCGTTCACGAACTGATCCGCGCTTATCCGGATTACCGCATCGACGTGGCGCGCGAGCAGGAACTGCTGCAGAGCCATGATGCGGTGGTGATGCTGTTCCCGTTTTTCTGGTACAGCTCGCCGGCGATCCTCAGCGAATGGCAGGATGCGGTATTAACCTACGGTTTCGCCTACGGCAGCGAAGGCACCCAACTGCACGGCAAGCCGCTGCAGCTGGTGGTGAGCACTGGCGGCAACGCGCAGGCCTATACGGCGGAAGGGTACAACCGTTATCCGGTGCAGGATCTGCTGCTGCCGTTCCATGCCATGGCCAACCTGACCGGCATGGATTATCTGCCGCCGCATCTGGTGCAGGGTGTGTTCGACATGAGCGATGAACGCCTGGCGCAAGAGGCCGCCGGGGTGGTGGCGTTGCTGGAGAAATGGTAGGGCGCAGCGCTCGCCGCGCCCTGCGGGGTTAGTCTTCGAGCAGCCACCACACCGCTTCGAACGGCCGCAGCGTCAGCGCCTGAGGCTGGTCTGCCGAGTCGCTGTAGTTGCTCATCAGCGGGCGCCACTGGGCGGAAGGCTCCACGCCCGCCGCCGTCCAGGCCTGCGGCTCGCGGCCCAGGTTGGCCGCCACCAGCAGGCGCTGGCCGTTCCAGCTGCGCTGATAGCACCACAGCGCCGGGTGTTCCGGCGCCAGATCCTGATAGTCGCCGTGGGTCAGCAGCGGGTACTGCTTGCGCAGGGTGATCAGCTGGCGGTAGGCGTAAAACACCGAGTCGAGGTCGGCCAGCGCCGCGTCGGCGTTGATCTGCGGGTAGTTCTCGGCGCAGCCGATCCACGGCGTGCCGGTGGTGAAACCGGCGTGCGGCGCGGCGCTCCACTGCATCGGCGTGCGGCCGTTGTCGCGTGATTTGTCGGCCAGGATCGCCAGCAGCTCGGCGTCGCTGCGGCCCTGGGCGCGCAGTTCGACGTACATGTTCAGGCTTTCCACGTCGCGATACTGCTCGATGGCGCGGAAGCCGGGGTTGGTCATGCCGAGTTCTTCGCCCTGATAGATATAAGGCGTGCCCTGCATGCCGTGCAGCACCATCGCCAGCATTTTGGCGGCCGGCAGCCGCAGTGCGCCTTCATCGCCGAAGCGTGACACGATGCGCGGCTGATCGTGGTTGCACCAGAACAGCGCGTTCCAGGCGCGGTTATGCATCCCTTGCTGCCAGTGGCGGAAGATCTGCTTCAGTTCCACGTAATCCGGCGCCGCCCGCGTCCATTTTTCACCGCCGGCGTAGTCCACCTTCAGGTGGTGGAAGTTGAAAGTCATCGACAGCTCTTCGCCGCTCTGCGCCGCGTACTGCTGGCAATGCTCGAGCGTGGTGGAGGACATCTCGCCCACCGTCATCAGGCCGCGCGGCTGAAACACGTCGCGGCTTATCTCCTGCAGGAACTCGTGGATGCGCGGGCCGTCGGTATAGAAACGGCGGCCGTCGCCCTGGCTGTCGGATGGGAAGTCCTGCTGTTTGGACACCAGGTTGATCACGTCGAGGCGCAGGCCGTCGACGCCTTTTTCCGCCCAGAACTGACACACTTTCTTCAGCTCTTCGCGCACCGGCGGGTGCTCCCAGTTGAGATCCGCCTGCTCGGCGGCGAACAGGTGCAGGTAGTACTGGCCGCTGTCGGCGTGCCACTGCCAGGCGTTGCCGCCGAACTTGGAGCGCCAGTTGTTCGGCGGCGTATCGCCTTCGCCGTCGCGCCAGACGTAGAACTGGCGATACGGGCTGTGGCGATCCTGCGCGGCCTTGAACCACGGGTGCTCGGTCGAGGTGTGGTTGAACACCATGTCCATCACGATGCGGATGCCGCGCTGGTGGGCGGCGGTGACCAACTGCTCGAAGTCCGCCATCGTGCCGTAAGCCGGATCGATGGCGCAGTAGTCCGCCACGTCATACCCGTTGTCCACCTGCGGCGATACGTAGACCGGCGTCAGCCAGATGGCATCGACGCCCAGTTCCTGCAGATAGTCCAGCCGCCGGGTCACGCCGGCCAAATCGCCGTAGCCGTTGCCGGTGCTGTCCTGAAAACTCTTCGGATAAATTTGGTAGATGACGCCGTTCTGCCACCAGGGGGTTGGGTTGCTCATAGATCAATACCTTTGAATCGTGACAACGAGCCTGCGCGAGCAGGCTCCTACATTCATATTGCGTGAATCAAACCGGCAGCTCGCCGCGGGCGGCTTTGCGTTTGTAGACCATGATGGTCAGCACCAGCGGGATGACGATCGCCACCAGAATCGCCAGCGAGTAAATCAGCCAGAACTGCGGCTTGATAGACAGAATGCCCGGCAGACCGCCGACGCCGATGCCGTTGGCCATCACGCCGTCCAGCCCGCAGATAAGGCCGGCGATCGCGGAGCCGATCATCGCGCACAGCATCGGGAAGCGGTATTTGAGGTTGATGCCGTACATCGCCGGTTCGGTCACGCCGAGGTAGGCGGAGATCGCCGCCGGCACCGAGATTTCACGCTCGTTGGCCTTGCGGCTGATGATGATGATGCCGAGCACCGCCGAGGCCTGCGCGATGTTGGACAGCGCAATCAGCGGCCATACCGGGGTGCCGCCCATGCTCTGGATCATCTGCATGTCGATAGCCAGCGTGGTCTGGTGTACACCGGTGATCACCAGCGGCGCATACAGGAAGCCGAACAGCGCGGCGCCCACCGGCGCGAAGCTGCCGGTCATCACCGATTTCACCGCCCAGGCGACGCCGTCGCCGATCATGCGGCCGAACGGCCCGATCAGCGCGTGCGCCAGGAACACCGCCAGCAGCAGCGAGACCACCGGCACCACCACCAGATAGAGATAGTCGGGAACGATCTTTTTCAGCCGGGTCTCGATCCAGCCCAGCGCCATCCCCGCCAGGATTGACGGGATCACCTGCGCCTGATAACCCACTTTCTGGATCACGAACCAGCCGAAGTTCCACACTTCTGGCGTTTGCTGGCCGAGCAGGTAGGAGTTCATCAGCTGCGGCGACACCAGGGTGACGCCCAGTACGATGCCGAGCACCGGGGTGCCGCCCATTTTTTTCACCGTCGACCAACAGATGGCCACCGGCAGGAACATGAAGATCGCTTCACCGAGCAGCCACAGGAAGTCGTAAACGGTTTTCCACGCCGGGTGCATCTGCGCCAGCGTTTGGCCGTCGGACATCGGGATGTCGCCGATCACGTTGCGGAAGCCGAGGATCAGACCGCCGCTGATCAGCGCCGGCAGCAGCGGGAAGAAGATCTCGGCGAAGTGGGAGATGGTGCGCTCGGTCCAGGTCATGTTCTGGCGCGCCGCCACCTTGGCCTGTTCCTTGTCGGCCTCGTTGACGCCGGTGCTGGCGATCAGCGCCTGATAGTAGTCGCCGACGTCGGTGCCGATCACCACCTGGAACTGCCCGGCGTTGGTGAAGCAGCCTTTGACCATCGGCAGCTCTTCGATTTCCTTTGGGCTGGCCTTACTGGGGTCATTGAGGACGAAACGCAGCCGGGTAATGCAATGGCTGACGGTGGCGATGTTCTCGCGGCCGCCGACCAAAACAATCAGGCGATCAATATCCTGCTGTTTTACTTTGCTCATTATGGGATACCTGCAGAGGTGTTGACTGAGTAATGATCAAAGCTTAGCCACTCGGCTTTTTGAATGAAATGGGAACGTTCCCGGTTTGGGGCGAGGATCACAAAATGACAAAAAATGGTCAACTTCTAATCAGGGAGTCAGGAAAGTTTGCTGGGCACCACCAGGCGGCGGATCCCCTGTTCGCCGCTGAGCTGCGCCAGCAGCTGCTGCGCCGCCAGCAGGCCGGCGCTGCCGTAGCCGAACTCCACCGACAGGGTGTCGGGGAACAGGAAGCTGAGCAGCGGGGTGTTGCCGATGGCGCACACCTGAATGGCGCGCGCCGGCTGCTGCTGCAGGTACTTGATCGCGCCGAGGGCGATGCTGTCGGAGGCGCAGATCAGCGCGCTGGTGTGCGCATCGATCACTTCGGCGGCGTGCTGGAAACCGCTCTGGTAACTCAGCTCGCCCAGCGTGGCGCGCGGCGTGAGCGTGAGGCGTTCACAGGCGTCGAGATAGGCCTGGTAGCGGCGCTGGCCGGTGGTGGCGTCGCTGAGCTGCACCCCCAGATAGCCGATATGCCGATGCCCCTGCCGGTACAGACGATCCATCAGCAGGTTCACCGCGCCGGCGTCGTCGTAGCAGACGGACGAGAAGCCGTCGTATTCGCGCACCATCACCACCATTTTTTCCTGCCACGGTTTGAGCATCGCCGCGGTCAGGCCGGTGAAGCCGAACAGGATCACCCCGTCGACGTTGCGCTGGCGCAGTACGTGCAGGTGCTCCTGCACCAGGCGGGTTTCGAACTGGCTCTCCATCACGATCGGGTCGAAGCCCTGTTGGTACAGCAGCGGCAGCATGGTGCGCACCGCCTGGTTCTCCGACGGCGAATCGAGACGGGAAACGATGATGCCCACCACTTTGTCGCTTTGGCCGCGCATGGCGCGCGCCGACTTGGAGGGGGTAAACCCTTGCTGACGGATCACCGCTTCCACCCGTTCGCGGGTTTGCGGGCTCACGCTGCCTTCATTGTTCAACACGCGTGAGACGGTGGATTTGCCTACGCCGCTCAGGCGCGCGATGTCCTTGATGGTCAGCCGGTTTTGCATGGTTTACTTTTCGTTGAGGTGGACAGGCGTAACATAATGGCCTGTAAAACAATGCCCGTCAGCATAGCTCATTTTCCCACGCGGATCTTGATGCAAAACGGGATTGTTGCACTGCGCTGAACGGCCGCTCCTGCCGCTCTGTTTTTCCCTTTACCGGAGGTTATACCCCATATGGACCCCGACCCGACTGCTTTAGACACTCACTCGGTTCTCCGGTAAAACCTCTCCGCCTGGCGCTGCTGTTTTACCGGTGAAGTACATCACGGTAACCGGTAGCGCGCGCTTCGTCGTTCGCTCCTGCTGCTGAAAAAAAGAATAAGGATCTGCGTTGGCAGAGGCTTTTTGGCGCATCCGCCATTCGCCCGGCCGATGACGATCCCCGTTTACCCGCTGCCGTGAGGCACCGGGCGACGAGGTGCGAATCATGAAACTGAAAAAACTCCCCCGTCAGCTGCTGGGCCTGTTCGCCCGCGGCCTTCCGCGCCGTTTGGTGCGCCGCGACAGCCTGCTGGACAGCGTCGGCGGCGCTGCGCGCGATATGCCGGCCGGCCTGGCGCAGCAGCGGCTGGAATGCGCCGCCGCAGAGACGATGCAGCTGTTTGAGCGTTTCCACAGCCACCCGGAAGGTATCACCGCCCATGAGGCGGAACAGGTGCGCCGGCGTTGCGGCGAGAACGTCATCGACGATCAGCAAAAAGAGGCCTGGTGGCAACACCTCTGGCACTGCTACCGCAACCCATTCAACCTGCTGCTGACCGCGCTCGGCATGATCTCTTACGCCACCGAAGATCTCACCGGCGCCTTGGTGATCGCGCTGATGGTGCTGATCTCCACGCTGCTGAACTTCATCCAGGAGGCGCGCTCCAACCGGGCGGCCGATGCGCTAAAAGCGATGGTGAGCAACACCGCCACGGTGATCCGCAGCGATGCGCTCACCGGCAGGAGCGAGCATGTGGAGCTGCCGATCGCGCAGCTGGTGCCGGGCGATATCATCAAGCTGGCGGCCGGCGACATGATCCCGGCGGATCTGCGCGTGCTGTCGGCCAAGGATCTGTTCATCAGCCAGGCGGCGCTGACCGGCGAATCGCTGCCGGTGGAAAAATCCGCCGCGCCGCAGTCGCCGGCGGCCGATCCGCTCGACTGCCGGAACCTGTGCTTCATGGG
Source organism: Serratia sp. BNK-23 (assembly GCF_047456145.1). Lineage (NCBI taxonomy): Bacteria > Pseudomonadati > Pseudomonadota > Gammaproteobacteria > Enterobacterales > Yersiniaceae > Serratia > Serratia sp. BNK-23. The sequence continues at coordinate 4,474,587 of NZ_CP179900.1, read as the reverse complement.
CACCAACGTGGTCAGCGGCACCGCGCTGGCGATGGTGATCGGCACCGGCGGCAGCACCTATTTCGGCCAGCTGGCGCAGCGCGTCACCAGCCAGGATGAACAGCCGAACGCCTTCCAGAGCGGCATCAGCAAGGTCAGCTGGCTGCTGATCCGCTTTATGCTGGTGATGACGCCGATCGTGCTGCTGATCAACGGCTACACCAAGGGCGATTGGTGGGAAGCGGCGCTGTTCGCGCTGTCGGTGGCGGTCGGGCTGACGCCGGAAATGCTGCCGATGATCGTCACCTCGACGCTGGCCAAAGGGGCGGTGAAACTGTCGCGCCAGAAGGTGATCGTCAAACGGCTGGACGCCATCCAGAACTTCGGCGCCATGGACATTCTGTGCACCGACAAGACCGGCACCCTGACCCAGGACAAGATCGTGCTGGAGCGCCACACCGATGCGTTCGGCGCCGGCAGTGAGCGGGTGTTGCGCTACGCCTGGCTGAACAGCTTCTACCAGACCGGGCTGAAAAACCTGCTCGACGTGGCGGTGCTGAGCTGCGCGGAGCAGAATCGGCAGCCGGAGGCGCTGCAAAACTACCGCAAGGTGGATGAGATCCCGTTCGACTTCGTGCGCCGCCGCATGTCGGTGGTGGTGGCCAAAGACAACGAGTATCACGAGCTGGTGTGCAAGGGCGCGCTGGAAGAGATGCTGGCGATTTGCAGCCACGTGCGCCACGAAGACGAGGTGATCCCGCTCAGCGAGGCGTTGCTGGCGCGCATTCGCCGCATCACCGACGATCTCAACCAGCAGGGGCTGCGGGTGGTAGCAGTGGCCAACAAGATCCTGCCGGCGCAAACCCATGAATACGGCGTGGCGGATGAATCGGATCTGATCCTCGAAGGCTACGTCGCTTTCCTCGATCCGCCGAAGGAAAGCACCGCACCGGCGCTGGCGGCGCTGAAACAGAACGGCGTCACGGTGAAGATCCTCACCGGCGACAACGAGCTGGTGGCGGCCAAAGTGTGCCGTGACGTCGGGCTGGAGGCCGATCATCTGCTGCGCGGCAGCGAGATCGAGCAGATGGACGACGAGCAGCTGGCGCAGGCGGCGGCGCGCACCACGGTGTTCGCCAAGCTGACGCCGCTGCACAAGGAGCGCATCGTCAAACTGCTGCGCCGCCAGGGGCACGTGGTGGGCTTTATGGGCGACGGCATCAACGATGCGCCGGCGCTGCGCGCGGCCGACATCGGCATCTCCGTCGATTCGGCGGTGGACATCGCCAAGGAAGCGGCGGACATCATCCTGCTGGAAAAAAGCCTGATGGTGCTGGAGCAGGGGGTGATCGAAGGGCGCCGCACCTTCGCCAACATGCTGAAATACATCAAGATGACCGCCAGCTCCAACTTCGGTAACGTGTTCAGCGTGCTGATCGCCAGCGCCTTCCTGCCGTTCCTGCCAATGCTGCCGCTGCACCTGTTGATTCAGAACCTGATGTACGACATCTCGCAGATCGCCATCCCGTTCGATAACGTCGACGACGATCAGATCACCCAGCCGCAGCGCTGGAACTCCGCCGATCTGGGGCGGTTTATGGTGTTCTTTGGGCCGATCAGTTCGATCTTCGACGTGCTGACCTTCAGCCTGATGTGGTGGGTATTCAAGGCTAACACGCCGGAAATGCAGACGCTGTTCCAGTCCGGCTGGTTCGTGGAAGGGCTGCTGTCGCAAACGCTGATCGTGCACATGATCCGCACGCGCAAAATTCCATTTATCCAGAGCCGACCGTCCTGGCCGCTGTGCATCATGACGCTGGCGGTGATCGCCACCGGCATCGGCCTGGTGTTCTCGCCGCTGGCCGGCTTCCTGCAGCTGCAGGCGCTGCCGCTCGCCTACTTCCCGTGGCTGGTGCTGATCCTCGCCGGTTACATGGTGCTGACCCAGTGCGTGAAAGGCTGGTTCGTGCGCCGCTACGGCTGGCAATAACCCGTTCGCCCCCTCCGGCCGGGAGGGGGCAACTGTGATCCCGTCCGCTTTTTCACCGCAACGGTTGGACATCTGTTCTGTGCTGAGTCTTTATCTACAGCGTTGGCTGTTTTTATTGATTTTTTTCCTCTGAGGAATTTCCGATGCACAGACCTTTCCGTTATACGCTACTGGCTTCATCGTTATGGTTTTCTTGCGGCGCGCTGGCGCAGCCGGCGGGTGATTTTCCGCTGATGCCCTGGCCGCAGCAGGTTGAAGTGACGCAACCGGCGGGCAAACTGATTTTGGATCACCGGCTGTCGTTAAGCCTCCAGGGCGATGATTTGGGCGACGCGCTGCCGCGCTGGCGCCAGCGCATCGAACTGCAGACCGGCTGGACGCTGGCGCCGAGGGAAGAAGCAAACGGCGCGGCGATCAAGGTGGTGATCAAGGATCGGGTGGCGGCGCAGCCACTGCCGGGCAGCGACGAAAGCTACCGGCTGGTGGTCACGCCGCAGGGCGCCACGCTGACCGCCAACACCCGCTTCGGCGCGCTGCGCGGCATGGAGACCCTGCTGCAACTGCTGCAGACCGATGGGCAAAACACTTTCCTGCCGCTGGTGGATATTCGCGACGTGCCGCGTTTTCCGTGGCGCGGCGTGCTGCTGGATTCGGCGCGCCATTTCCTGCCGCTGCCGGACATTCTGCGCCAGCTTGACGGCATGGCGGCGGCCAAGCTCAACGTATTCCACTGGCACCTGACCGACGATCAGGGCTGGCGCTTCGCCTCCGAGCATTACCCCAAATTGCAGCAGCAGGCCAGCGACGGCCTGTTTTACACCCGCGAGCAAATGCAGCAGGTGGTGGCTTACGCCACGGCGCGCGGCATTCGCGTGGTGCCGGAGATCGACATGCCGGGGCACGCCTCCAGCATCGCGGTGGCCTATCCCGACCTGATGAGCGCGCCGGGGCCGTATCGCATGGAGCGCGAGTGGGGCGTGCATAAGCCGACGCTCGATCCGACCCGCGACGAGGTTTATCAGTTTGTCGACACGATCGTCGGCGAGCTGGCGGCGATCTTCCCCGATCCTTATCTGCACATCGGCGGCGACGAAGTGGACGCCAGCCAGTGGCGGGCGTCGCCGTCGATTCAGGCGTTTATGCAGCAGAACGGGCTGGCGGATACCCATGCGCTGCAGGCCTACTTCAACCAGAAGCTGGAAAAGATCCTCGAGAAGCACCAGCGGCAGATGGTCGGCTGGGATGAGATCTACCACCCGTCGCTGCCGCGCTCGATCGTCATTCAATCCTGGCAGGGGCAAGACTCGCTGGGCGCCAGCGCGCAGGATGGCTATCAGGGCATTCTCTCCACCGGTTTCTATCTCGATCAGCCGCAAAGCACCGCCTATCACTACCGCAATGAAATTCTGCCGCAGCCGCTGGGGGTCGAGACGGCGGTGCAGCCCGGCGAGCAGGCGCAAAGCTGGCGCTTCAGCATGCCGCGCCTGAAGGGCAGCGCGGTGGAGGGCAGCTTCACGTTGATCGAGGGCAAGCAGGGCTGGCGCGGCTTTATCGATTTCAACGGCAAATCGCGCCGCGCGGTGCACGATATCGTCTGGCGCACGCCGCAGCAGGTGACGTTCCGCGTCGATACCTGGATGGGCGACACGCGGCCGGTGTTTACGCTGCAACAGGACAAGCTCAGCGGCTATACGCTGGTCGGCAACGTGCGTTACCCCACCAGCGGCGACAAACTGGCGGCGGCGCCGGCGGGCAAGATGCCGGTGGTGCCGGATGAGAAGGGGCAGGCCAACATTCTCGGCGGCGAAGCGGCGCTGTGGGCGGAAAACGTGCGCGCGCCGCTGATCGATCTCAAGCTGTGGCCGCGCGCCTTCGCGGTGGCGGAGCGGCTGTGGTCGGCGCAGGACGTCACCGATGAAAGCAACATGTACCGGCGGCTGGCGGCGATCGACGCCTGGTCGGTGGTGTCGGTCGGCCTGCAGCAGCACGCGGAAACGGCGCGCGAATTCACCCGCCTGAGCAACAGCGTGCAGATCATGCCGCTGCAGATCCTGGCCGAGGCGGTGGAACCGGCGCAGTATTACACCCGCCAGCACCTGAAGTTCCAGGCCGGCAACTATCACCAGTTCGAACCGCTGAACCGCTTTGCCGATGCGCTGCCGCCGGAAAGTGAGGCGGTGCGCGCCATGCATGCCCAGGTCGCGGCCTTGCTGAAGGATAAGCGCGATAAGGCGGCGGCGCAGGCGCTGCGCGAACGGCTGCAGCGCTGGCAGGCGAACGGCGCGGCGCTGCAGACGGCGATCGCGGGCAACCGCACGCTGCGGGAGCTGGCGCCGGTGGCGCAGGACGTCGATGCCCTGGCCGCATTGGGCTTAACGCTGCTGGAGCGGTATCAGCAGGACAAACCGCTGAGCCGAACCGAGGCCGAACAAGCGCAGCGCCAGCTGGATGCGGCGGCGCAGACGCGCGACGAAGTGGTGATTGCCGCGGTGTACCCGCTGGAGGCGTTGCTGCGGGGGTTGCAGCCGCAATGAGGCGGACGGGCTCGTGTGAGCCCGGATCCCTACAGCTGCAGCGGCGGCAACTGGGTGAAAATGCTGACCAGCCCTTCGCCCCAACCCTTGCGGATGGCGCTGAAGTACGGATGGTCTTCGGTAATGCGGTATTGCCGGGTATGGCTGAAGCTGTCGCGCGGGTAGATCATCACGTCGAGCGGCAGCCCGACGGACAGGTTGCTGCGCAGGGTCGAATCCAGTGAAATCAGCGCGCATTGCATCGCTTGTTCCAGCGGCGTGTCGTAGTGCAGTACCCGGTCGATGATCGGTTTGCCGTATTTGCTTTCGCCTATCTGAAAATAGGGCGTGTCGCGGGTGGCTTCGATAAAATTGCCTTGCGGGTAGATATGGAACAGCCGCATCTCTTCCCCGCTAATTTGGCCGCCGAGCAGCAGGTTGCAGCTGAAATCGGTGGTGCTGCCGCTTTGCTGCGCCTCACTGTCGCGCTGGATCACCTCGCGCACCGTTTCCCCCACCAGCGTGGCGGCGTCGTAGAGGCTGGGAGCGTTGAGCAGGTTGGGGCGTTCGGCGTCCTTGCTGCGGTGCAACAGCAAACTGATGATGCTCTGGGTGGTCGCCAGGTTGCCGGCGCTTTGCAGCACCAGCGTGCGATCGCCGTCCTGTTGGAACACGTGCAGTTTGCGGAAGGTGGAAATATGATCCACCCCGGCGTTGGTGCGCGAATCGGACGCAAAGACCAGCCCGGACGACAAACGCATGGCCACACAGTAGGTCATACTACAATCCCTCAAAACAAGACCGGCACGCCGCCAACGCGCAGCGTGCCCGAAACATTTGCCATCGGCAAGCGGCTACTGGCCGGTTGGCATCATTTGTACGGCGGCGATGGCGCTCATGTCTTCGCAGCCGCCGCCCAACCGCATGCCGCGCACCGGGCAGGCGTCCAGATAATCGATGCCGACCGCCAGCTTAAGGTGCTGATTTGGCATGCGCGTATTGTTGGTCACGTCGAAGCTGTGCCAGCGTTCCTCCACCCACACTTCCGCCCAGGCATGGGTGGCGACATGGGTCGAGTCTTCGCTGTACAGGTAGCCGCTGACGTAGCGCGCCGGGATGTTCAGGCTGCGGCAGCAGCTCAGGAAGACATGCGTATGATCCTGACACACGCCGCTGCCGGCGGCGAACGCCTCGGCGGCGCTGTCTGTCACGCGCGTGGAGCCTGGGCTGTAAGGCATCTTCAGCAGCAGCTCGCCCATCAGATGTTCCAGGCCGCTCAGCACCGCCTGCGGTTGATGATAACGCAGGGCGAAGGCCTGAATGGCGTCATCGGGCTGGGTCAGCGGGCTATGGCGCAGAAATACCAGCGGCGACAGATGCCCGAGCGCCCGATCTTCGACGCCGTCTTCAATCTCCACTTCCCCGAGCACCCGAATGGTGATGGCCTGATGCGGTTCATCGAGCGTCAGCACGTGCAGTACGTTGCCGAAGGCGTCGGTGGTGCGCACCGCGTCATCCGGCAACGACAGTTGCCAGGAGAGGATGCGCTGATGCGGCGAATCCTGCGGCGTCAGCCGCAGATATTGGGTGCTGCGCTGCACCGGCTGGGCGTAGCGATAATGGGTGTTGTGCTCAATATTCAGTTTCATTGCGCCTCCAGATAAGTGTGATGGATGCTTTCGGCGATGCCGTTCACCTGGCCGAGAAAGGCGCTCAACCACTCGCCCAGGCCGATCTTGTTCAGATCCTTCATGCTGCTGAAGCGCAGCTCGGCATGCAGGGTGTGCGCCAGACGTCGCGGTTGGTTGGCGCCGCCGCCGATCAGTTCCAATTGCTGCACCATGTCGCCGACGCAGGCCAGCAGTGAACGCGGGATTTCATTGCGCAGAATCATCAGTTCGGCGATGGTCTCGCGGCTCAACGGCTGCTTGTAGATGCTGTGGTAGGCTTCGCGCGCGCTCACCGCCCGCAGCAGCGTGTCCATGCGGTAATATTCGCGCACCGGGTCGCCGTCGATGTCCATCAGCGTGTTCTTCACCTCCAGCAGACGGGCGGTGCCGTCGGCCCGCTCCAGCAGGGTGCCGAGACGGATAAAGCGCATGGCGTCGCTGCGCAGCAGCGTGCCGAACATGGCGCCGCGAAACAGATGGGCGCGCTCCTTCACCCAGTCGAAGAAGGCATCGGCACCCACCGAGCCGATGCCCTGGCGGCGGATCAGTTTCATCTCTATCCAGGTGGCGTTGATGCACTCCCAGACTTCGGACGACAGGCTGCCGCGCACCGCGTGGGCGTTGTTCCAGCCCATTTGCAGGCAGCTGAAGATGCTGCTGTGGTTGCGGTTGTCGAGCGCGAAGAAACTGACCAGATTGGGCATCGTCAATTCCGGGTAGGCGGCGGCATACAGCTGGCCGGTGCCGGTCAGATTGAGCGGCACCTGCAGATCCTGATCGCCGCCGTCGCGGATCGGCATCATCGACAGCTTGTTGGTGACGTCCAGCACCCGGGCGATGCTTTCCGCCCGCTCCAGATAGCGGGCCATCCAATAGAGTTCACTGGCGGTGCGGCTCAGCATAGGTCGTCCTCCAATACCCAGGTGTCCTTGGTGCCGCCGCCCTGCGACGAGTTCACCACCAGCGAACCTTCCGCCAACGCCACCCGGGTCAGGCCGCCGGGCACCAGGCGGATCTCCGCGCCGCTGAGGGCGAACGGCCGCAGATCGATATGCCGCGGCGCCAGACCGTCGTTGACGAAGGTCGGGCAGGTGGACAGCGCCAGCGTGTTTTGCGCAATGTAATTCTGCGGGCGAGCCAGCAGCAGAGCGCGGAAGCGGGCGAGCTCGTCCTTGCTCGCCGTAGGGCCGATCAACATGCCGTAGCCGCCGGCGCCGTGCACCTCTTTCACGACCATCTGTTCGAGGTTGGCCAGCACATACGACAGTTCGTTTTTATGTCGGCACTGCCAGGTTGGCACGTTGTTGAGGATCGGTTCCTCTTGCAGGTAGAAGCGCACCATATCCGGCACGTAGGGGTAGATCGATTTGTCGTCGGCCACGCCGGTGCCGATGGCGTTGGCCAGCACCACATTGCCGGCGCGATACACCGACAGCAGCCCCGGTACGCCGAGCATCGAGTCCGGCCGAAACGCCAGCGGATCGAGGAAGGCGTCGTCCACCCGACGATAGATCACGTCCACTTTGCACGGCCCGGCGGTGGTGCGCATGAACACCGCGCCGTCCTTGACGAACAGATCGGCGCTTTCGACCAGCTCCACCCCCATCTGCTGCGCCAGGAAACTGTGCTCAAAATAGGCGCTGTTGAAGCGGCCCGGCGTCAGCACCACCACGGTGGGATCGTTGATGGGCGAGCTTTCGCGCAGCGTTTGCAGCAGGTGCGACGGGTAGCGCTCCACCGGCGCGATGCGTTGCCGGGCGAACAGTTCCGGATACAGACGCATCATCATTTTGCGGTTTTCCAGCATGTAAGAGACGCCGGACGGGGTGCGCAAGTTATCTTCCAGCACGTAGTATTGGCCGTCGCTGTTGCGGACCATGTCCACGCCGACGATATGCGCATAGATATCGCGATGCAGATCAACACCTTGCATACAGGGTTGATACTGATCGTTGGCCAGCACCTGTTCTGCCGGAATGAGGCCGGCCTTCAGAATATGCTGCTGGTGGTAAATGTCGTGCAGGAAAGCGTTGAGCGCCTGTACGCGCTGGCGAATGCCGCGATCGAGCATCGCCCATTCGGCGGCCGGAATAATGCGCGGCACGCTGTCGAACGGGATCAACCGCTCGGCGCCGTCATCGTCGCCGTAGACGTTGAAGGTGATGCCCACCCGGTGAAACAGCAGCGCAGCCTCTTCCCGCTTGCGTTGCACGGCCTGGTGATCGGCCTGCTGCAGCCATTGCCAGTAGGCGTCGTAGTGGCCACGGTGTTTTCCCTCAGCCAGAAGCATCTCATCAAAAAACGGTGAAGCGGAAAGATTGATATTCAGCATCGTCACCTCGTCGACATTGCAGGCTGTCAATCAATCGAGCATAAAACGTGCCAAGGCGATAACGGGCGAAAATGGCGCAGAGCGGGGCTGCCGCGATGAAAAACGCCCGTTTGCGGTGCAGGTGCGGCCTAGCGACGCCTTAATATAGGGCGAAATGGCGGTGGCGGTGAGCGCTGAAGGCGCAGGGACGGCAGGCTGTCGGGGCAGAGCAGAAATAAAAACGGCCAGTCTGCACTGGCCGTCATTCGCGTGCGCGTCGATTAACGACGCACGGCGATGGCTTCGATTTCGATCTTCACGTCTTTCGGCAGACGCGCCACTTCCACGCAGGAGCGGGCCGGGAACGGCGCGCTGTGCTCGGTGAAGAAGGCTTCGTACGCGGCGTTGACGGTGGCGAAGTCGTTCAGGTCTTTCACGAACACGGTGGTTTTCACGATGTCGGCAACGCTCAGGCCGGCGGCTTCGACGATCGCCTTGACGTTTTCCAGCGACTGGCGCGCCTGAGCGGCCACGTCGTCGGCGACGGCGCCGGTTTTCGGATCGACCGGGATTTGGCCGGAAGTGATGATCATGCTGCCCAGATCAACGCCCTGCACGTAAGGACCAATGGCTGCCGGGGCGAGTTCAGTGCTGATGTTACGTGACATGTTTTCTCCTGATAAACGAGGATTGTTCTATCCAGAAATCCCATTATAGGGCGTCACCGGGAGAATAACAGCGCCATCTCCCGGCGCCCATACCGGGCTTAGTCGGCCTGCAGCACCACCTGGTGCTCGAACTCTTTTTCGCAGTAGCGGCACTTCAGGTGCACTTCGCCGCCGCGCGATTTGACGCTGAAGCTCGACGCCACTGGCTCGCTGCGGCTGATGCAGTTGCCATTCGGGCAGGTCAGCACGCCGTCGATGTGGTCCGGCAGGCTAAGGGTCAGTTTGCGCACCACTTCATAGTTGTCGATGCGGTTCACCGTGGCCTTCGGCGCGTACATCGCCAGCTGGTTGGCCTGCTGCTCGGTCAGGAAGGTGTTCTCGATCTTGATCAGATCCTTGCGGCCCAGCTCGTTGGAAGGCAGGTTCAGGCCGATGGTGATGCGCTGGTCGGTGGCGGTCAGCTTGAACAGCGTCAGCAGTTTGAAACCGATCTGCGCCGGAATGTGGTCGATCACCGTGCCGCATTTGATCGCTTCGACCTGCAGTTTGTTGTCGTGAGTCATGGCGGTTCCCCCTTAAAGAGCCAAATCTGCGTTGAGCACCAGCGCCAGCAGCGCCTGGCGGGCGAAGATGCCGTTGCCCGCCTGCTGGAAGTAGTAAGCGTGCGGCGTTTTATCCACGTCGGTGGCGATCTCGTCGATGCGCGGCAGCGGGTGCAGCACCTTGAGGTTGGCGCGCGCGCCGGCCAGATCCGCGGCGCGCAGCACGAACTGCGCCTTCACGTTGGCGTACTCGGACGGATCGAGGCGCTCTTTCTGCACCCGGGTCATGTAGAGAATATCCAGCTCCGGCACCACTTCTTCAATGCTGCCGTGCAGGCTGTACTCGATGCCTTTCTCGTCCAGCATTTTCAGGATGTAGGCCGGCATCGCCAGCGCGTCCGGGGCGATGAAGTAGAAGCGGTTGCCTTCGAACTTGGCCAGCGCCTGAGTGAGCGAGTGCACGGTGCGGCCGTACTTCAGGTCGCCGACCATGGCGATGCTGAGGTTGCTCAGGCGGCCCTGGGTTTCCTGGATGGTGAACAGATCCAGCAGGGTTTGGGTCGGGTGCTGGTTGGCGCCATCGCCGGCATTGAGCACCGGCACGTTGCCGGAGAACTCCGAGGCCATGCGCGCCGCGCCTTCCTGCGGATGGCGCATCACGATGGCATCCACGTAGGTGCTGATCACCGAGATGGTGTCGGCCAGGGTTTCGCCTTTCTTGCCGAGCGAGGTGTTGCTGCCGTCGGCGAAACCGACCACCGAGGCGCCGAGGCGGTGCATCGAGGTTTCGAACGACAGGCGGGTACGGGTCGAGGCTTCAAAGAAGCAGCTGGCGATCACCTTGTGTTTCAACAGTTCCGGCTGCGGGTTGGCTTTCAGACCGGCGGCGGTGCGCAGCACCAGCTCCAGATCCTCGCGGCTGAGATCGTTAATAGAGATGATGTGTTTGTGATACAGCGGGTTGGCCATTTTTCACTCCTCCTCGACGCGTGCCCGTGGCGCGGGACTTTGGGATATTCTCAAGGCAAAAAAAAGCCCCTCAATGAGGGGCTTGAAACGATCGGTTTAGCAACAGGAGAAACAACGGCAGCTGGCCGCCGATAGGCAGTCGGTTTTGTCGATTGCGGCTAACAAAACAAACGTCGTTTTTCATGCTTTCTCCTGGCAAATTGTGGCGCATTATACTCGCGCTTTTTGCCACTGCAAGCGTTAAAACGCCGTTTTTTGCCGCCCCGCAATCGATTGGCCGGCGATGGCCGCCCGCCGGCTATTTGCTGACGCGATCGTAGTAGACCATGTCGGCGTTCAGCCCTTGTTGATAGCCTTTGACGTTGTCGCGCAGCACCACTTCGGTTTTGGCCTGATCGATAAACACGTACGGCGAACTGCGCTGCAGCTCCTGCTGCATGGCGGTGTACAGCGCGCGGCGCTTGGCCGGATCGGCTTCGGCCAGCGCCGCCAGCGTCTGCTTATTCAACTGCGGGATCTGCCAGCCGTTCAGCCCGGCCACCGTGCTGCTCTTGCCGTCGTTGTAGGCGAAGGCGCTGGCGTTGGAGTGGGCGTCGAAGTAATCCGGGATCCACAGGCGGATCGCCGCCTGATGCTGCCTGGCGCGCACGCGGGAGTAAACCTGGCTGCCCGCGGCCGGCAGCAGCTCGATCTTCACGCCGGCGGCGGCGAAGCTGCCCTGCAGCGCCTGCGCGATGGTGATGAACGGCGGTTTGTTCTCCACGTCCAGCGTAAAGGCGGCGTGGGTGATGCCCGCCTTGGCCAGGATGGCTTTCGCCTTGGCCGGATCGTAGCTGAACGGGTTGGTCTCCAGCGCGCCCGGCAGCCCGACCGGCAGGAAGCTCTGGTGCACGAAGTATTGTCCCTTCAGCAGATCCTTCGTGATGCCTTGATAATCCACCAGGTAGCGCGCCGCCTCCCAGAAGGCCGGGTTGTTCAGCAGCGGATTGGCGCCGTTGCCGGCGTTGAACACCAGGTAGTTTTGTTCGGCGGACGGGATCTCCAGCACCTTGACGCCGGGCTGATTCTTCAGCGTATCGGTCTGGTCGGCGCCCAGTTCGCGGGCGATATCGGCGTCGCCCTGCTGGAGCAGCAGGCGGCGGGTAGCCGGATCCGGCACGTTTTTAATGATGATGTTTTTCAGCTGCGGCTTGTCGCCCGGCGTGGCGGGATTGGCGTCCAGCACGATCGCCTGATGCGGCTGATAGACGCGCATCTTGAACGGGCCGCTGCCGGCGGAGTGCATCTTCAGCCAGGCGTTGCCGAAGTCGCCGTCTTTGACGTTGGCCAGCGCCGCTTTGCTGTCGACGATCGAGGCGATCGGCGTCGAGAGGATATTCAGCGCCACCGCCGGGCTGACGTCCGCCGTCCAGCGCAGCTGCACGGTATGTTCGTCGATCTTCTTGAGCTGCGCGTCGATGTTGTCCGGCTGCCAACCGAGCACGTTGAGGATGAACGCCGGCGATTTGTTCATCTTGACCGCGCGGCTGTAGGAGAAGATCACGTCGTCGGCGGTCAGCGGGTTGCCGGAGGCGAACGCCGCCTGCGGCCGCAGTTTCACCGTCAGCGTTTTGGCCGCCGTATCGCTTTGCCAGCTTTCCGCCAGCACCGGCGCCACCTTGGCCGGATCGTCGCGATCCGCCTGCACCAATCGTTGATACAGGCTGGGCACCGTCTGGATGCTGGAGAGTTCGTTGGCTTCCGCCGGATCGAGGCTGACGATGTCATCCAGCGATTGCACCACCACCAGCGTATTCGGCGGCGTGGCGGCTAACGCGGCGGCGGGCAGGGCGGCGAGCAGGAACAGCGGCAAGAGTTTGGCTTTCATCGGTGTATATCCCCTGAAGGCGCCACAAGGTGGCGCTGAGAACGGTTTGTTATCGTTGGTTTTTACGGCGCGGGCGCCGTCGGCCTGTCACGGTAGAACCTTTGCCGGTGGTGGGCAAAGGTCAATGCGCTATTTGATATTCCTGGAATATATTAGCCGCCCTGGCCGGGGGCGCCAGGGCGGTGGAGGAGGATTGTCAGAGGGTTTCGCTCAGCGTGGCGACCAGCACCGCCTTGATGGTATGCAGCCGGTTTTCCGCCTGATCGAACACCACGCTGTGCGCCGACTCGAACACTTCGTCGGTCACTTCCATGCCGCCGTGCAGATCGTACTGTTGCGCCATCTGCTTGCCGAGCGTGGTTTGGTCGTCGTGGAACGCCGGCAGGCAGTGCAGGAACTTCACGTTCGGGTTGCCGGTCAGTTTCAGCATCGCCATGTTGACCTGATACGGCCGCAGCAGCGCAATACGCTCCTGCCAGGTCTCTTTCGGTTCGCCCATCGACACCCAGACGTCGGTGTAGAGGAAGTCGGCGTCTTGCACCCCTTCGGCGATGTCTTCGGTCAGGGTGAGTTTCGCGCCGGTTTGTTGCGCCAGCGCCTGGCACTCGGCCACCAGCTCCGGCTGCGGCCAGCAGGCCTTCGGCGCCACCAGCCGCAGATCCATGCCCGCCAGCGCGGCGGCTTCCAGCAGCGTGTTGCCCATGTTGTTGCGCGCGTCGCCGACGTACGCCAGCTTCACTTCGTTCAGCGCCTTGCCCGGCAGGTGTTCCTGCACGGTGAGCAGATCCGCCAGCAGCTGGGTGGGGTGGAACTCGTCGGTCAGGCCGTTCCACACCGGCACGCCGGCGTGCTGCGCCAGGGTTTCCACCAGCGCCTGGCCGTAACCGCGATACTGAATACCGTCGTACAGGCGGCCCAGCACCCGGGCGGTGTCTTTCATCGACTCTTTATGGCCGATCTGGCTGCCGCTTGGGCCGAGATAGGTCACCTGCGCACCCTGATCGAATGCGGCAACTTCGAAAGAGCATCGCGTGCGGGTCGAGTCTTTTTCGAAGATGAGCGCAATGTTTTTGCCCTGCAGCCGGCGCTGTTCCCGCCCCTGCTTCTTGGCCTGTTTCAGATCGGCCGCCAGCTTCAGCAGCGCCTGCAGTTCGGCGGGGGTGAAATCCATTAACCTCAGAAAGTGACGTTGGTAGAACGCATTGCCGGTGCTCATAGTCCGATTCCCTGATTGCTTAATTGAATTAAAATTCACTTTATATGTATGAATATTCAATTTCAACCCCGGCGAGGAAATCTTTCACGTTTATCGTGGAAGCAATGTCGGCGGTGTGTGAAAATAGAAGGAATGAAGGCCATTTGACTTGAGGATATAGGCATGGCAAACCGCGAATTGCTGGAAGAACAACGTGAAGAGACCCGCCTGATCATCGAAGAACTGCTGGAAGACGGCAGCGATCCGGACGCGCTCTACACCATCGAGCACCATCTGTCCGCCGAGAAATTTGAGGTTCTGGAGCAGGCCGCCGTTGAAGCCTTCAAGCTGGGCTACGAAGTGACCGACGCCGAAGAGCTGGAAGTGGAAGACGGTTCGCTGGTGATGTGCTGCGACGTGATCAGCGAAGTCGGCCTGAACGCCGAGCTGATCGACGCCCAGGTCGAGCAGTTGGTGGCGCTGGCGGAACGCTGCGGCGTCAACTACGACGGCTGGGGCACCTACTTCGAAGATCCGAACGGTGAAGACGGTGAGGATGACGAAGACGGCGACTACATCGACGAAGACGACGACGGCAAACGCCACTGATTCCTTTCCGATTAATGCCTGTGGGCCGGCTCTCGCCGGCCCCTGATAAACGCCATGACATACCAATCCCTGCTAGCCCCGATTTTAAGCTTCCTGCACTGTGAAACCCCCGACGCCTGGATCGACGCCGCGCGCCGTCCGGAAAATCTGCAGCTATTGCTGACCGACCACCTGGTGTGTGAGCTGAAAGCCGCGCAGACCGGCATGTGGCTGATCCGCCGTTACGTGGCGGACAAAGAGAGCGGCGACGCGCTGTTGGCGCTGCTGCGGCCCTACGAGGCGTTTCTGCACGAAGCGCAGGGCGCGCCGGACACGCTGTTCCGCCAGGGCCAGTTCACCCGCAAGATCCTGCCGAAAAACGGCTCGGCCTACGGCCAGGATCTGGCGGATCGCATGGTGCTGTTGATCAAGGAAGAGCTGCATCACTTCTCGCAGGTGCTGGAGATCATGCAGGCGCGCGGGATCCCGTATCGCAAGATCACCGCCAGCCGCTACGCCAAGGGCATGATCCGCGAGATCCGTACCCACGATCCGGCGACGTTGATCGACAAACTGATCTGTGGCGCCTACATCGAAGCGCGATCCTGCGAACGCTTCGCCAAGCTGGCGCCACACCTGGACGATGAGCTGAACCGCTTTTACGTCTCGCTGCTGCGATCCGAAGCGCGCCATTATCAGGACTACCTGACATTGGCCGAGCAGATCGCCGGCGGCGACATCAGCGAACGGGTGGCGCATTTCGGCCGCCTCGAAGCTGAACTGATCCTGTCGCCGGACAGCGAGCTGCGCTTCCACAGCGGCGTGCCCGCCGCCGCCTGAGGTTGAGGCGCGCCCTTACTGCGGCGCGCCCAGCAGCAGATCCACCGCCTTTTCCGCCAGCATGATGGTCGGCGCATTGGTGTTGCCGCTGGTGAGCTGCGGCATCACCGAGCAGTCGATCACCCGCAGCTGCTCGAAACCGTGCACCCGCAGCTGCGGATCGGTCACCGCGTCCTGGGGCGACGGCCCCATGCGGCAGCTGCCCACCGGGTGATACACCGTCTTGCAGAAGTTGCGCACGAACTCCTCCAGCTGCGCTTCGTCGCGCGTCCACTCCGGCTGCGGCATCAGCAGATCTTTGATCAGCGGCTTCAGCGCCGCGGTTTGCAGGAAATCCAGGCCGAACTTCACCGCGCGCACGCTGCCGGCCAGATCGTCCGGGTGGCCGAGGTAGTTGGCGTGCAGCTTGACCGGATCGCGCGGGTTGCTGCTGCGCAGCAGCACTTCGCCGCGCGCCTTCGGCTGCAGGTAACCGACCTTGAGCGTAAAGCCGTGAATGTTCGGCAGCGGCTCGCCGGGCACGTCGTCCCAGCTGTCCAGCAGCGGCAGGAAGTGGATCTGCACGTCCGGCCGGCCGTCGCCCTGGCTGTCGGTGAAGGCGGCGCCTTCCAGCACGTTGGACGAGAGCACCCCGCTGCGAAACGCCAGCCACTGCGCGCCGTGGCTCAGCGCCTGCAGGCCGCGATCGGCGCCGAACAGGCTGATCGGCTCGCGGGTGCTGACGTTGATCGACATGTGCAGATGGTCATGGAAGTTTTTGCCCACCGGCAGATCCGCCCGCACCTCGATGCCCAACTGCTGCAGGTGGTCACGCGGGCCGATGCCGGACAGCATCAGCAGCTTCGGCGAACCGACCGCGCCGGCGCTGACGATCACCTCTTTGGTGGCGCGCGCGGTGACTTCCGCGCCGCCGTTCTGGCTGTAGACCACGCCGGTGGCGACGTTGCCCTCGAAGGTCAGCCGGTGCGCCAGGGCGTTCAGTTTCACCACCAGCCGCCGTTCGTCGCGCACCGCCTTCAGGTAGGTGCGGGCGGTGCTGGCGCGCTCGCCGTTGTGGGTGGTGGTTTGGTAGAAACCGACGCCGTGCTGGCTGTCGCCGTTGAAGTCGTTGCGATAGGGCAGGTTCAGCTCCTGGCCGGCGCGGATAAACGCCATGCTGAGCGGGTGGCGGTAGCGATTCTCGCTGACCGGCAGCAGCCCGTCGGCGCCGTGGTAGTCGTCCGACAGGCTTTCGTTGGCTTCGGCGCGTTTGAAGTAGGGCAGCACCTCGCGGTAGCTCCAGCCGGTGCAGCCGTAGCGCTCGGCCCAGTCGTCGTAGTCCTGCGGCTGGCCGCGCAGGTAGATCATGCCGTTGACCGAACTGCTGCCGCCCAGCACCTTGCCCTGCGCGATCTGCATGCGGCGGTTATTGGCGTGCGGTTCCGGCTCCGTTTCATAGGGCCAGCTTTTTTTGGCGATGATCTTGGCCACCCCGGCCGGCATCTTAATGAACAGGTTATTGTCGTCGCCGCCGGCTTCCAGCAGCAGCACCCGCGCCTGGGTGCGGCGGATCAGCTGCGCCGCCAGCACGCAGCCGGCGGAACCGGCGCCGACGATGATGTAATCAAAGGTATTTTCCGACATGACAGCTCTCCGTGCGCGATTGGGATACTGGCAGAGTAACGCGGGGGAAAAGGCGGTCAATTTGCGATCGTTAATTTATTAACGAACTTCACATTAAATTTACATCGTGGTTTTTAACGTCAGTTTATCTGCTTGAAAAACGGCGTTATAGCGAGTTTTACTGATTGATTGCGATATTAATAAAAAAGGCGCAGCAAGCTGCGCCCTGATGAAGAGGCGGGGGAGGATTACAGCGTTTTCAGCATGGTGACTTCACAATCGACGTGGCCGGTGGCGCCCATCGTATGGTCGATGTGTTCGAAGCCCAGATGTTCGTACAGCGCAACGGCCTGCGTCAGGCTGGCGGTGGTCTCGAGGTAACAACAGCGGAAGCCGTGCTGGCGGGCGAAATCCAGCGCCTGCAGCGCCAGGCGTTTCGCCAATCCCTTGCCGCGCAACACCGGCAGGAAATACATCTTCTGCAATTCGCAAATATCGTCTGCGCCGCCCTGCAGCGGCGCGATGCCGCCGCCGCCGGCGACCTGGCCGTCCATCTCGATCACCCAGTAAGCGCTGCGCGGCAGGCTATAGAGCTGATACAGGGCATCCAGGTTGGGATCGGAGACGGTATAGCCTTTATCCGCCGTCAGGCCGTGCTCGGCGGAGACTTCGCGAATGACGTGAGCAATGGCGGCATTGTCTTCCGCCGTGATGGGGCGCACCAGCAGGCGCGCCGGAGTTGCTGTTGTCATGTTTACACTCGCCATTGAAAGAGACCACGTTCGTTTTTCGTTTTTATCGCAGCGCGAAACGCGCCGGGGGTTATTTCCCGGCGGCGTCCCTGCAGCAGTAATATCTTGTAATAACATCTAACCCGGCCCGGATGCAACGGCGATAAAAAAACAGCGGGGAAGACCCCGCTGTTTTCAGGCGTTGGCGTGAGCCGGTGGATTACAGCGCGGCGATGGTCGCCTGCTGTTCCTGCAGCTTCACTTTGCCTTCTTTGCAGGCCGCCAGGCGATCGCGCTCTTTGGCGACCACCGCTTCCGGCGCGCGCGCCACGAAGCCTTCGTTCGCCAGCTTGCCTTCGATCGAAGCGATTTCCGCATCCAGCTTGCCCATCTCTTTGGCCAGACGCGCGATCTCGGCGTCCTTGTCGATGAAACCGGCCATCGGGATCAGCAGCTCGGCGCCGTCCACCAGCTTGGTGACGGAGACCGGGCCTTTCTCACCGGCCGGCAGCAGCGCGATGGATCCCAGGCGCGCCAGGCGGGCGATAAAGTTCTGGTTCTCCTGCACGCGGCGCTGGGCGTCGGCGCTGCAGTTGCGCAGCAGCACGTCGAGCGCTTTGCTTGGCGCGATGTTCATCTCGGCGCGGATGTTGCGCACGGCGATGATGGTTTGCTTGATCCACTCCAGATCGTTCAGCGCCTGCTCGTCTTCCAGCGCGGCGTCGTAGGCCGGGAACGGCTGCAGCATGATGGTGTCTGCGGTCGTGCCGGTCAGCGGCTTCACGCGCTGCCAGATGGTTTCGGTGATGAACGGAATGATCGGGTGCGCCAGGCGCAGCAGCGCTTCCAGCACGGTGATCAGCGTGTGGCGGGTGCCGCGCTGTTCCGCTTCGCTGCCGTTGCTCACGACAGGCTTGGTCAGCTCCAGATACCAGTCGCAGAACTGGTTCCAGGTGAATTCGTACAGGATGTTGGCCGCCAGATCGAAGCGGTAGGTATCCAGCGCTTCGCGGTAGGCTTTCACCGTGCGGTTGAATTCGGCCAGGATCCAGCGATCCGCCAGCGACAGCACTTTCTCGCCGCCGTTGAAGCCGCAGTCGTGCGCTTCGGTGTTCATCAGCACGAAGCGGCTGGCGTTCCACAGCTTGTTACAGAAGTTGCGGTAGCCTTCCAGGCGCTTCATGTCCCAGTTGATGTCGCGGCCGGTCGAGGCCAGCGCCGCCAGGGTGAAGCGCAGGGCGTCGGTGCCGTGCGGCTCGATGCCGTTCGGGAACTGCTTCTCGGTGCGCTTGCGGATCTTCTCCGCCAGCTGCGGCTGCATCATGTTGCCGGTGCGTTTTTCCAGCAGATCTTCCAGCGAGATGCCGTCGACCATGTCCAGCGGATCGATCACGTTGCCTTTCGACTTGGACATCTTCTGGCCTTCGTCGTCGCGGATAAGACCGGTCATGTAGACGGTCTTGAACGGCACCTGCGGCTTGCCGTTTTCATCCTTGATGAAGTGCATGGTCAGCATGATCATGCGCGCGATCCAGAAGAAGATGATGTCGAAGCCGCTGACCATCACGCTGGTCGGGTGGAAGGTTTTCAGCGCGTCGGTCTGCTCCGGCCAGCCCAGGGTGGAGAAGGTCCACAGGCCGGACGAGAACCAGGTGTCCAGCACGTCTTCGTCCTGGGTTAGCACCACGTCGGCGCCCAGGTTGTTCTCGCTGCGCACTTCTTCTTCGCTGCGGCCCACGTAGACTTTGCCGTTCACGTCGTACCAGGCCGGGATGCGGTGGCCCCACCACAGCTGACGCGAGATGCACCAGTCCTGAATGTCGCGCATCCAGCTGAAGTACATGTTTTCGTACTGCTTCGGCACGAACTCGATTTGGCCCTGTTCGACCGCTTCCACCGCCACTTTGGCCAGCGGCGCGGTGCGCACGTACCATTGGTCGGTCAGCATCGGCTCGATCACCACGCCGCCGCGGTCGCCGTAAGGCACCGTCAGGTCGTGCGGTTTAATCTCGTCCAGCAGGCCCAGATTTTCGAAGGCGGCAACCACCGCTTTACGCGCCGCGAAGCGCTCCAGGCCGCGGAACTCGGCCGGGATCTCGTTGCAGTAGTCGGTGCAGACTTCGCCCAGGGTGTTGAACACTTCCGCTTCCTGACGGATGTCGCCGTCGAAGGTCAGAATGTTGATCATCGGCAGGCCGTGGCGCTTGCCGACTTCGTAGTCGTTGAAATCGTGCGCCGGGGTGATCTTCACGCAGCCGGTGCCTTTTTCCATATCGGCGTGTTCGTCGCCGACGATGCGGATGCGGCGGCCGACCAGCGGCAGAATAATCTCTTTGCCGATCAGGTCTTTATAGCGCGGATCTTCCGGGTTGACCGCCACGCCGGTATCGCCCAGCACGGTTTCCGGACGGGTGGTGGCGACCACCAGGTAGTCTTTGCCCTCGGCGGTTTTCGCGCCGTCGGCCAGCGGGTAGCGCAGGTGCCACATCGAGCCTTTGGATTCGCGGTTTTCCACTTCCAGATCGGAGATGGCGGTGCGCAGCTTCGGATCCCAGTTCACCAGGCGCTTGCCGCGGTAGATCAGATCTTCTTTGTGCAGACGGACAAACACTTCGCGCACCGCGTTCGACAGGCCTTCGTCCATGGTGAAGCGCTCGCGCTCCCAGTCCACGGAGTTGCCCAGACGGCGCATCTGGCGGGTGATGGTGCCGCCGGATTCCGCTTTCCACTGCCAGATCTTGTCGATGAACGCGTCACGGCCGTAGTCGTGGCGGGTTTTGCCTTCTTCTGCGGCGATCTTGCGTTCCACCACCATCTGGGTGGCGATGCCGGCATGGTCGGTGCCCGCCTGCCACAGGGTGTTTTTACCCTGCATGCGCTGATAGCGAATCATGGTGTCCATGATGGTCTGCTGGAACGCGTGGCCCATGTGCAGGCTGCCGGTGACGTTCGGCGGCGGGATCATGATGCAGAAGCTTTCCTGGCTGGTATCGCCGTTCGGCTTGAAGTAACCCTGATTCTCCCAGTGATCGTACAGCTTCTGTTCGATCTGTTTTGGGTCGTATGCGGTATCGAGCTGACTGTTTGTCTTTTCCATTCTTTATCGTATTCAGTGAGTTGGCGGCGTAGCCGTGGTCAAATGGAAGCCGACGCTGCGATAGGCCTTGTAACGGTCGCGCGCCAACTGTTTCAGAGTGTCTTCGTAAGGAACGAAGTCTACCACTTCATGGAAAGCGGTAGCAAAATCGGCAAACTGCGGCAGCAAGGCGATCAGCAGATCGCGCGGGGCGTTGCCGCGCTTGCCGGGCCAGCACAGTTCCACCGGCGCGCCGTAGTGCGGCCCTTCGCCGGCCAGGTTGTGCGGCACGAATTCATGCGGCTCGCGCTGCCACAGCGCTTCGTCCAGCCGCTGGGCCTGCTCCTGGCTCTCGCAGGCGATCAGCACCCGCTTGCCGGAACGGAAGCCGCTGGCGGCAACAGCGCAGGCCACGGCCTCATGGGCGCTGAGCGCGCCTGACGGTTCCGCGTTGTCGAGCAAATAAAACGTCGCCTGTTTCATTAAGGATCCACCGCTGCCGATAAAAAAACAGGGCACAACATGTAGGTTGCGCCCTTTTTGGGAACGGAGCAGATAACTCTACCCCTTCGCTGCTGAGAGGATTATATACCCAATAGATTTCAAGTTGCAGCTAGGCGGCAAGTTCGTTCATCCCCAGGAGCTGACATCAAGTCAGTGACTGGGGTGAACGAATGCGGCCAACAACGCTGCGGCTTGAAAGATGAAGGGTATTTAATCGTCGCCGTTCAGGCCTGCACGGTTGAGCAAGAACTGCGACAGCAGCGCTACCGGGCGGCCGGTCGCGCCCTTGGCTTTACCGGAGCGCCAGGCGGTGCCGGCGATATCCAGGTGCGCCCAGGTGTACTTGCGGGTGAAGCGCGACAGGAAGCAGGCGGCGGTGATGGCGCCGCCTGGGCGGCCACCGATGTTCGCCATGTCGGCGAAGTTGGAGTCCAGCTGCTCGTAATACTCGTCGGCCATCGGCAAACGCCAGGCGCGGTCGCCGGCCTGCTCGGAAGCGCCCAGCAGCTCGTGCGCCAGCGGGTTGTGGTTCGACATCAGGCCGGTGATGTGGTGGCCCAGGGCGATCACGCAGGCGCCGGTCAGGGTGGCGATGTCGATCACCAGCTCCGGCTCGAAGCGCTCGACGTAGGTCAGGGTATCGCACAGCACCAGACGGCCTTCGGCGTCGGTGTTGAGCACCTCGACGGTCTGGCCGGACATGGTGGTCAGCACGTCGCCCGGACGATACGCCCGGCCGCCCGGCATGTTTTCACAGCCGGCCAGCACGCCGATCACGTTCAGCGGCAGGTTCAGCTCCGCCACCACGCGCATCACGCCGTACACGGTTGCCGCGCCGCACATGTCGTATTTCATCTCGTCCATGCCGTCGGCCGGTTTGATCGAGATGCCGCCGGAGTCGAAGGTTAGCCCTTTGCCTACCAGCACGATCGGCTTAGCGTCCGGATTTGGGTTGCCCTTATATTCCATCACCGACATCAATGATTCGTTCTGCGAACCGGCGCCGACCGCCAGATAGGCGTTCATGCCCAGCTCTTTCATCTGCTGTTCGCCGATGACGCGGGTGGTGATGTTGGTGCTGAAGGCGTCCGCCAGCTGACGGGCCTGCGAGGCCAGGTAGCCGGCGTTACAGATGTTCGGCGGCATGTTGCCGAGATCTTTGGCCGCCTTGATGCCGGAAGCCACCGCCAGGCCGTGCTGAATCGCGCGCTCGCCGCTGGTGAGCTCACGGCGGGTCGGCACGTTGAACACCATTTTGCGCAGCGGACGACGCGGCTCCACCTTGTTGCTTTTCAGCTGATCGAAGGTGTAGAGCGTCTCTTTGGCGGTTTCTACCGCCTGACGCACTTTCCAGTAGGTGTTGCGGCCTTTCACGTGCAGCTCGGTCAGGAAGCAGACCGCTTCCATTGAGCCGGTGTCGTTGAGGGTATTGATGGTTTTCTGGATCACCTGCTTGTATTGGCGCTCATCGAGCTCGCGCTCTTTGCCGCAGCCGATCAGCAGGATGCGCTCGGAGAGAATGTTGGGCACATGGTGCAGTAGCAGCGTCTGCCCGACCTTGCCTTCCAGTTCGCCACGGCGCAGCAATGCGCTGATATAACCATCACTGATTTTGTCGAGTTGTTCTGCGATAGGGGACAGGCGGCGCGGTTCGAAAACGCCGACTACAATACAGGCACTGCGCTGTTTTTCCGGGCTACCGCTTTTTACACTGAACTCCATGCACTCTCCTGAATCTTAAAGACAAAGGCGGACGCTACGGCTAGAATAACCGACTCCGTAACGATCTCCTGCCATTTGAGTTAACGGATTATGTTAACCTGAACGGCATAAATTGCTCTGTTTTGGCGACTATAAGCAAGTTCCTATAGGACACCCAAACGGCTTGATGTTGTAATACTATTTTAGCTGTGAAGGTTGCCATATGATGAGAATAAATGGCGGATTAACGATGAAATTATCGATTTTCCTGCAAAAAGACAAGTTTTCACAGGCGTAATAAGCGTGATCATCATAAGATATCTGGTACGGGAAACGCTCAAGAGCCAAATCGCCATCCTGTTCATCCTGCTTCTGATCTTCTTTTGTCAGAACCTGGTCAGGGTGTTGGGCGACGCGGTGGACGGCAATATCCCGACAAACTTAGTACTCTCTCTGCTCGCGTTGGGCGTGCCGAAAATGGCGCAGCTCATCCTGCCTTTGAGCCTGTTTCTCGGCTTGTTGATGACGCTTGGGCGGTTGTATACCGAGAGCGAAATCACCGTCATGCACGCCTGCGGGCTGGGCAAGCGCACCCTGATTATCGCCGCCATGATCCTGGCGCTGCTCACCTCTGCGGTCGCGGCGGTGAACGTATTTTGGGCCGGCCCCTGGGCCTCGCGCTATCAGGACGTGGTGGTGAACGAAGCCAAGGCCAACCCGAGCATCGCCGGGCTGGCGGAAGGGCAGTTCAAACCCTCGCAGGACGGCAACGCGGTGCTGTTTATCGGCAACGTGAAGGGCAGCACCTTTAACGACGTGTTCCTGGCGCAGCTGCGGCCGAACGGCAACCAACGCCCGTCGGTGGTGGTGGCCGAGCACGGCAACATCGTGCAGCAGAAAGACGGCTCGCAGGTGGTGACGCTCGACAAGGGCACGCGTTTTGAAGGCACCGCGCTGCTGCGCGACTTCCGCATTACCGACTTCACCGACTACAAGGCGGTGATTGGCCACCGCACCGTGGCGGCGGACAACACCGAATCCGAACAGATGTCGATGCAGACGCTGTGGGAATCCGACGATCCGGACGCGCGCGCCGAGTTCCACTGGCGCCTGACGCTGGTGGTGTCGGTGGCGCTGATGGCGCTGCTGGTGGTGCCGCTCAGCGTGGTGAACCCGCGCCAGGGCCGCGTGCTGAGCATGCTGCCGGCCATCCTGCTGTATCTGATCTTCTTCCTGCTGCAGACCTCGCTGCGCTCCAACGCCGGCAAGGGCAAGCTGGATCCGATGCTGTGGCTGTGGCTGGTTAACGGCGTTTACTTCGCGATCGCGCTGGCGCTGAACCTGTGGGATACCGTGCCGATGCGCAAGCTGCGCGCACGCCTGAGAGGAGCGGCCTGATGTTTGGCGTATTAGACAGGTATATCGGTAAAACGATTTTCAACACCATCATCATGACGCTGTTCATGCTGGTGTCGCTGTCCGGCATCATCAAGTTCGTCGATCAGCTGCGCAAGGTCGGCCAGGGCGAATACACCGCGCTGAGCGCCGGCATGTACACCCTGCTGAGCGTGCCGAAAGACATCGAGATCTTCTTCCCGATGGCGGCGCTGCTCGGCGCGCTGCTCGGCCTGGGCCAACTGGCGACGCGCAGCGAACTGGTGGTGATGCAGGCTTCCGGCTTCACCCGCCTGCAGATCGCCGGCTCGGTGATGAAAACCGCCATTCCGCTGGTGCTGCTGACCATGGCGATCGGCGAGTGGGTGGCGCCGCAGGGCGAGCAGATGGCACGCAACTATCGCGCCCAGCAGATGTACGGCGGCTCGCTGCTCTCCACCAAAAGCGGGCTGTGGGCGAAGGACGGCAACGACTTCATCTACATCGAGCGCGTCTCCGGCGATAAAGAACTCTCCGGCGTGAACATCTACCACTTCAACGATCAGCGTCGCCTCGAGACGGTGCGCTATGCGGCCACCGCCAGCTTCGAGAACGGCCTGTGGCAGCTTTCGCAGGTGGACACCTCGGATCTGACCAACCCGAAACAGGTGACCGGCACCCAGACGCTGACCGGCGAATGGAAAACCAACCTGACCCCGGACAAACTGGGCGTGGTGGCGCTGGATCCGGATTCGCTCTCCATCAGCGGGCTGCACAACTACGTGAAGTACCTGAAGCAGAGCGGCCAGGAAGCCAACCGTTACCAGCTCAACATGTGGAGCAAAATCTTCTCGCCGCTGTCGGTGGCGGTGATGATGCTGATGGCGCTGTCGTTCATCTTCGGCCCGCTGCGCAGCGTGCCGATGGGCATCCGCGTGGTGACCGGCATCAGCTTCGGCTTCCTGTTCTACGTGCTGGATCAGATCTTCGGCCCGCTGAGCCTGGTGTACAGCATGCCGCCAGTGCTGGGCGCGCTGCTGCCGAGCATGCTGTTCCTGCTGATCAGCGTGTATATGCTGCTCAAACGCAAGTAGCGGGGCAAGCGGTAGTGAAGAAAGGCGTGGCCGCGGGGCCGCGCCTTTTTTGTGGGTGCGGCATGCCCCCCGCCTGCGGTTTTTGTCGTGCTATAGTCACCTCAGCGGCAATGCAGGGAGAGGGAGCTGGCAGCCAATGGAAGATGAATATAATCTCAGCAACATTATCGGCAAGCGCCTGGAAACGGCACTAGGGGAGTTGGGCGATCTCCTGTGGGCGTATGTGGTGCTATCCAAAAAAGACATTGCCTGCATCTTTGGCGTCACCAACTACCCGAGTGAATGGGTAAAAAAGTATCAAGAGCAGGGGTTGCAGTACATTGATCCGGTAGTGCTTACCGCCCGCAACCGCCTGACCCCGTTCGCCTGGGACGAGCAAATCATGGCCGACGCAGGGCTGCACTTTCCCGAACTGTTCGAACAGGCCCGCGAGTTTGGCGTGACGCACGGCTATACCTTCGTGCTGCACGATTACAACGACAACCTCGTCACGCTTTCCTTTGCCTTCAATGCGGAACAGAAAACGGAAGCCATTCAGGCGCTCACCGATCGTAAAGGTGATATTTCGGTATTGCTGGCCTCAATCCATGAGTCCTATCTGGCGCTGTCCCCACTGACAGCAAAAAACGCCGCAGCCCTGGAGAGAAACGCCCGCTTTACCGACAGGGAAAACGAGATCCTCTATTGGGCCAGCGTGGGTAAAACCTACCAGGAAACGGCGATGATCCTGGGCATAAAGACCGGCACCATCAAGTTTCATATGTCCAACGTCGTCAAAAAGTTGGGGGTGACGAATGCCCGACATGCCGTGCGTCTGGGGATGGAGCTGCGGCTGATTAAACCGGTGGAGTGATGGGCTAGCTAGCCTGTGGAATACTGAGGCAACGACTGCGCAGAACTCATCAGCCGGGATACGTCTAAATGGAGAAAATATCGGCTGGCGAACAGCGTCTTTCGATTCGGGAAATGACGGGCGTTAAATCGGTATTGAGTTGGCCGCGTGGCGATTAACGTGAAGGCCGCAATAGCGTATCGGCTCCGATCTCTGCGATATGAAATAATCACCACACTGAACTTATAAAGGTCTAGTAAGGGACTGTACTTTAGTCTAACTAGTTTCGCACCTCTTGAGGCGATACACTTTCCCGGTAATGTTTTGATAAAAAATACAAAAAAAAACCTGACCGCGTAGGGCCAGGTTGCCAATATTGGCCAACACCAGGGAAAATTTTCTTGCACCATCTTAAAGCTATTAACTCCGCAGAGGCAAGCGATCTCAGCTGGTTTTTAGGCATTAACCAGCCATTTTGTTAGGTATGTGCGCTATTTTCTGGTGATTTAAGATAAAACCCATCTAATAGAATTATTCTTTCTCCTTTGAGAGCACCATTCCAATTTTTTTATTTCCTGCCTGATATCTACCAATGAAAAAATAGTGTTCTCGAAATGTTGCGCAACCTCATTCTTTATTGACTGACACATTGTTATGCAATTATTTGCAGCATTGCCATTGCGGCTGGGGATTATTTTATTTTTGATAGGCGCTGGTGGCTATGAGGAGGGAGGCTGGCGCGGCCTTCCGCGTAGCGGGTTCCTGAACCTGTTTCGCTAGCTGGCGAGCGGTTCTGGCTAGTGGGAGTGAGTGATGTACGGCACATGAATCATCATTGCTCTGTGCGACGAGGCTGGAATCGGATGGTATTGCGTGAGTGTGGCGCCTGATCCTGGATGCTCGTTGCAACAGCCTGTGGATGTAGCATGTTCATCACCAACGTGGTTGGGAAGGGCGCGCAGCGGTAAGGCGGGGAGGACAAACGTGTGTTGCGGCGGTTTTTTCGACACTTAACTCATTGAACAACGGATAAGTGTTGCGTGCTGGTCGCGGGAAGGTATAATTCACCCGTTTTCCGCATACTACTTCAGTGCCGAAGTGGCGAAATCGGTAGACGCAGTTGATTCAAAATCAACCGTAGAGATACGTGCCGGTTCGAGTCCGGCCTTCGGCACCATTAAGTAGCGCGCGAACAAGAAGCCACCGAAAGGTGGTTTTTTTGTGCCTGGAATCTGCCCGCCACCACTACCTGCCTATTTTCACTCTGTATTGACGCATTTCTCATCCCCGTAAAAACCGGATCTTCCTGATGCTTTCCTAAGGCCTATCTGATTGACCTTAAAGGCTAAAATGGCGTTTCATTGAACTCTTTCGGATCAAGGAGTTCCAGGATGGAGCCACAACAGGAAGGGAGCACGCGGGTGTTAACGCCGGGCGAAGTCAATCTGGCGCGTTCGGTGTTTGGCAGCACCATTTTCTATCAGACCGTATTGGTTCACTGCGACAGCTATCTGCCGTTTGGGCTACAGAATCAGTACACGGCGATGAGCCCGAATGGAGAGTTGTATTTTCGCAGGTCACTCTATGAGAGAGATTATGCGAGCCAGGATCCTGAAGCTCAGCATCTTTTTATTCATGAGATGGCACACGTTTGGCAGCACCAGAAGGGCATGTGGGTACGTACCCATGGGCTTCTCAGTTGGGCGGTAAGTTATCAATATCGGCTTGATCAACCTTTGCTGCGCCACTACAGTATGGAACAGCAAGCATCGATAATTGCGGACTATTTCATACTCAAGAGATATGGGGCGAATACCTTCTTCCGCTTGCCAAACAGGAAACTCATCGGGGTAGTGGACAGACGGACATTGTCACAATATCAACCCATCATCAGAAGCGCAGGGCTGCCGCTATGAGAAAATATTTATTCCTTCTTCTTCCTCTTTTTATCTCGGGTTGTCCAACGGGTGACAGGTTTAACCTCTATCAAGTACAAAGTAAGATCGTAGACGGTAAAGTCTGCGTCTTTTTTAATGAGAATGATATCGTAAAAAACGAATCCATACTGAATATCGCCATCTGGAAACAGGGCGGGGATGACTACGTATACGAAAAATCATATGCATACAGCCCGATAACGTTGGAGGCCAACAAGTGTGTTCCAGGTATCGGTGAATTTAGTTTTATCGCCGGTGAAGGATACACCGTTTTGGTAAAAACACCGCTGAATTCATATCGAACCAGTTTTGTTGTGATGAAGAAAGGTGAAAGTATTATGTTGAAGCCCGATTAGAGTTTAACGATATTTTTCAGCTAATTATTGTCATGAGAATAATTTATTAATTCTATAGGAATTCAATCGGTAACTGGAAGCGCAGGGCTGCCACTATGAAAAAACTCCTCTTACTCTTTATCCCTCTTTTTATCTCTGGTTGCCCGGGGGATAAAGTCAATTTACGCCCGGCAAAAGCAACGACTGTAGGTAGCAAAATCTGCGTTTTTGTTGATAAGGATGACATGGAAAGAGAAGAGTCCATTCTGAAAGTAGCCATATGGAAATATGGCAATGATAATTATGTCTATGAAAAGTCATATGCAAATACGCCTGTCGCGTTGGAACCGGGGAAGTGTGTGCCCGGCATCGGTGAGTATGATTTTATCCCTGGTGAAGGATACAGTGTTATTGTCAGTACACCTTTACATCCGTATGAAGCTAGGTTTGTCGTGTGGAAACGGGGTGAGGAGGTTATGTTGGAGCCGTATTAGGTTTTAATGTGATAGCGAAATAGATCATCGCACTGATAATGAATTTTATTTCTTTCTAAATGGTGCTATTCATGAAGGTGATAGGAATATATGTGTTGCTAGGATTAATTAAAATGATTTTTCTAGCTGTTTAAAATTCTTTTCTCTATGAAAAGTTAGCAGCTACTTACGACGGTGCATCCATAGCTGCTATATCAGGATGATTAACTAGCTATCTTTTTCCCTTTCTTATTTTTCAAATAACTGATTGCATCATCTAACCATTCTGGCTGTTTTAAACTATCTACAAACCATATTACGAACTTTTCAGAGTATCTATGTCTCTTGTCAATTTCAAAATGCATAGGGGACTTCTTATTGTTTTGAATTTTGTGTTTACTAATTACAGCTCTGAATGAATATCGAGTGATCGAGAACTCACTTTGCTGATTGTTTATTCTTTCAATGGCTGTCCCTTCATAATAAGGATGGGTAATATCGGGATCTCTGACCTCTCTAATAATAATGGCATTATGGCCTTTCTCACCTATGCCTAATGACAAATCACTCTCTTTAGTATTTTTTGTTAGCGTTAACTTATAGTCCACTGGTATTGTGAATTCTACAGAATCATATTCACTTGCATTTTTATTGAATCTTCCCAGAAACTCTTCAGCTACTGCTGCTGTCATACTCCCATAGTTTTCTTTAATAATAGAGATATCACTCTGTGGACCATCAATAACTAAGCTGAGCATTCCAATGCTTTGGCCTGATAACGGTGATGAACCTGTTTCATTTAAATATCGCTGTTGATAGTTCAGTACATTTGCTTGGAAGAGTCTTGACAACTCGGGCTGTAATTCAGGGATAAGTAAGTGTATCGCGCTATCTCGTAATTCAACTAGTGTTTCTAGATTCTTCCTGACGGGATCATTCTGTTGTAATCTTTTATTTAGTGCATCACTTATACTAATCGAATGGCCACTAGACTTGAATACAGTATCCAAACTTAGCGCTTTAATTAATTCAGCCTTAAGCAATAATTCCCACGCATTGATTGAAAGAATGCAAAATGCTTCAACACGGTTATCTAAGCTTGGCCTGTTATATACTTCAAGTGAAAGGATGAAAGCATCTAAACTGCGCTTTAATAGTCCTTTATATATCTTCAACTCAGGTGTGACGGTTTTTGCTTTCAAAGATTGAGACATCATTCTTATAAAATCATCATTTGATAATTTTAATAGCCCATCACATCGCCATTCTTTTTCATTGATTGGGTGTAAGTAAACGCCGTTTAACTTTTCATTAATATATTTTCTGATGCTATTTTCATTGTAGCCGGTAGAGTTAACAAGATCTTTTATAGAGAACTTATGATTGTTTTTTTCATGTAACCTAAGTGAGTCCAAGAGTTTCAACTGTTTTGTTGAACGATTCATCAGATGTTATCCTCGCAAGTCTAAATTATTAGAGATGGGAGGTGAGGTGCCCTCCCTTTGTATTTATTAGCTGGTCCAATTATTCGAAACAACCTCGGCTTGTTTCAAAATAAGCTCAACGGCGCCTGCGGTTTTATCCGGAGGGTATTTATATTTACGCAGTGTTTGTCTTACCAAAATACGCAGTCTGGCACGCACACTTTCTCGTACTTGCCAGTCTACCGTAGTGGACTGTCGCAGTTTCAAGGTAACTTCAATTGCCAGTTTTTTGAGCGTTTCGTCACCTAGTTCACGCACAGCACTTTCGTTTTCTGCTAATGCATCGTAGAACGCGATCTCATCCGGATTGAGACCTAGAGCATCGTCGCGTGCCATGGCTTCTTGGAACTCTTTAGCCATCTGTATAAGCTCTTCAATTACCTGTGCAGTTTCTATTGCGCGGTTATTGTACTTAAGCAATACGGCCCTAAGGCGATCTGAATACTTTTTCTCCTGTACTACGTTATTTTTTGTACGAGCATGAATGCCGTCGTTCAACAACTTCTCTAGCAATTCAACGGCCAGATTACGCTGAGGCATTTCACGCACTTCTTCTAAAAACTCTTCTGAAAGTAAGCCGATATTGGGTTTTCCCAACCCCGCCAGTGCAAACACATCATCCACCCCTGTCGCAATAATAGCGTTATCAAGGATTTTACCGAGCAGCGTGTTTTTCTCTGACTGGCTGAATTTCTTGTCGGTTGTCGTCAGCTTGATAATCGCTACTTTCACCGCTGACAGAAACGCTACCTCTTTTTGCAATGGTTTGGCTTCATCCAGCGTACTGCACAGTGACCAGGCTTTGTTCATTGCCAGTACGACATCAAAAAAGCGTTTTTTACCATCATCGAGGCCCAGCACGTAATCTGCAGCTTTGAGTAAAAACCGTTGGGGTACTTCTTCAAAACCAGTGTAATCAAACCCGGCAGCGGTTGGTGTTTTGGCAAACATGCCGTGAATCACATCCAGCTTTTCAAGCAGAATAGCGAAAGCTTCATGAGCATCGATAGTGGTCTGCCCCTTACCTTTTGAATCGGTATAGGTTTTCAAAGCTTGCTTCAGCTCGTTAGCAATCCCGATGTAATCGACCACCAACCCGCCAGGTTTGTCTTTAAAGACACGGTTAACGCGTGCAATGGCCTGCATTAGGTTATGTCCGCGCATTGGCTTGTCGATATACATGGTATGGCAGCAGGGGGCATCAAACCCGGTAAGCCACATATCGCGCACAATCACCAGTTTTAGCGGATCGTTGAGATCTTTAAAGCGCGCTTCAAGGCGTTTTTTGGTCTGCTTATTGTAGATGTGCGGCTGCAGGAATTTATTATCGGAGGCTGAGCCGGTCATGATGATTTTGATTTCACCCTTCTCAACATCATCGCTGTGCCATTCCGGACGTAACGCGACCAATGCATTATACAGTTTCACGCAGATTTCACGGCTCATGGCAACAATCATCGCTTTGCCATTCATTGTGGCGTTACGGGCCTCAAAATGCTGAACCAGATCGGCAGCCACCTGATTGATACGCGGTTCAGAACCTACAAGTTTTTCCAGGCGGCTCCAGTCACCTTTGGTTTTCTCTTTCTGATCGGTCTCTTCGTCTTCGACCAGCTCATCAACTTGCTCAGAGAGCGTTTCCAGCTCTTCGTGGTTGAGGTCGAGTTTTGCCAGACGAGATTCATAGTAGATAGGCACGGTTGCGCCATCTTCCACCGCATCCTGAATATCGTAGATTGAGACGTAATCACCAAATACCGCGCGAGTATCTTTATCTTCGGAAGATACAGGTGTTCCGGTAAAGCCCATAAACGATGCATTGGGTAACGCGTCGCGCATATGTTTGGCGTAGCCATACTTATAAGCGCCTGTTTCGCGATCCAGCGTGGCGTTAAGGCCATATTGACTGCGGTGGGCCTCATCGGAAATGACGACGATATTGCTGCGTAGATTGAGCGCTGGGTGAGTTTGTTCGCCGTCCAGCGGGGCAAATTTTTGTACGGTGGTAAAAATAATTCCGCCTGATTCACGGGCATTGAGCATCTCGCGGAGCTGGTCGCGGTCGTTCGCCTGCAACGGTTCCTGCTTAAGCAAATCTTGCGCCTGGCAGAACGTGGC
Organism: Serratia sp. BNK-23; assembly: GCF_047456145.1. Classification (NCBI taxonomy): domain Bacteria; kingdom Pseudomonadati; phylum Pseudomonadota; class Gammaproteobacteria; order Enterobacterales; family Yersiniaceae; genus Serratia; species Serratia sp. BNK-23. Next base: position 4,442,194 of record NZ_CP179900.1, on the reverse strand, counting down.
ATAAAGTTGTCCGTCGAGATCGTTACGGTCGGTCACTACCACGATGGTCGGGTTGTTCATTTCTGCCTGTTGCAGCAGCTTCCCGGCATAGCAGCACATTGAAATACTCTTCCCAGAACCTTGAGTATGCCAAACTACGCCCGCTTTTTTACTGCCTGGCGTGATGTTGCTGCGTAGCGGCAAATGTTTACCGGTAGAGGCCACAATTGTCGCTGCCACCGCTTCTCGCACGGCATGGAATTGATGATAAGCGGCAATCTTTTTAATCAGTCGTTTGCCGTCGTTTTCAAACAGGATGAAGTAGCGAATATAGTCGAGCAGTAATTCACGGTTAAAGAATCCTTTAACTACCGTTTCAAGTTGCCACTCAAACAGCGGCTTGTCATCTTCATTGGTCAACGTTTTCCATGGCAGGAAACGTTCTTCGTTCGCGGTAAGGGAACCAATGCGGGCGTTATAGCCGTCGCTGACTACCAGTGCTTCATTGCAGATAAACAAATCGCTGAGTTCGTTTTTATAGGTCTGTAGCTGATTGAATGCAGCCCAGATATCGGCATTGGCATCAACGGGACTTTTCAGTTCAATCACTGCCATCGGCAACCCGTTGATATAGCAGATGACATCTGGGCGACGTACCTGCTTCGTCCCCTGGATGGCTACCTGATTTAGCACCGTAAAGCGATTATTCTTCGGATGGTTAAAATCCATCAACAGTGCTTTATCGTGGATAACGTTATCGTCCTGCTTGTACTGTACCGGCACGCCGTCGAGCAGCAGGTGATGGAAGGCTTTGTTACTGACGATTAGGTCCGGGCTTTGTGCATGGGCGATACGCAATATCACCTCATCCAGAACGGCAACCGGGAGATGCGGATTAATTTTTTGCAGCTGTTCCAGCAATAACGGGCGCAATAACACATCGTGGAACGAAGCACGCAGCGGATTATCACCGTCGGGCGCGATATCCGGGCCATGTAACACCTCCCAACCCAGTTCAGCAAACCACTGCAGGCTTTGCTGTTCTAAATCGTCTTCACTCAGCATTACTCTTCCTCTCCCTCGGTAATTAACCCTGTTTGCTTAAGCTCAATCGCCAGTTCTAATAAGCTCGGGCGGATCGCTTTTTCTAGGCGGTTCATGCCATCCGTCATCCAGTCAATAATGGTGGGCCAGAGTGCTTTATTCCCGCCATCAAATATTTTTGAGCAGACAATCTGACAGCTTTTCCTCTCTGGTAGCAGTCGCCAGTCGAGTGGTTCACCAAATAGCGATTCAATATGCGTTTTGCGTTCCTTCAGACGTTCAAAAAGCCAGGTGTTTTCAAGCGCATCTCCGCGGGAAATATTAAGCTGCACACGAGCATCTTTTTGCGAAAAAATTAGTTCAAAAGGCACTCCACTTAACCCGGAGCCAGCTGCAAGCCAGTGGTCGGTGGATGGTGCTCTGTTGTTAAACAATGAGCATGGGCTGGTACGGAATTTTTCCAGTGCCATCGCCCAGAATTCGCGGCGCAGATAATGTCGCTGTTGCAGCTCACTGCTGCTGGAAGTAGATTGTTCTTCCGCCTCTTTTTGTGCCATGCCGATCATGTACGATTCTGCTTCCGGCGTTGGGATCACCTGGCGAATATCGACAAAAACATCATCGCCGAAACGGTAGGGTGTCACCTTGAAGCACTGCGCCCTAATACCAAATTGCATCAACCACAGTGCGGTATTGGTGACCTCTTTGCGGAAATTGGCTGCTACCATGATGACGCGCTGGGTACCTTTACGGTTGAGCACCCCTTCTTTCAGGCTTTCCCATCCCATAAACTCCGCAATGACATCAGCCGCTTGACGTTTTTCATTCGGATCATAAAGATCGAGATACATCTGAAAGATTTCAACCACGCTTTCCTGACGTAAATTAGCGCAGTATCCGGCATATTTCAGTGCTTGCCACACCACGTCGCGCCCAGAATCATCAAGCTTGTTCTCGATGATCACCAGATTGCCTTTTTTATCAAGAGCCAGCAGGTCGAGCCTCTCTTTGGTATCGTCGAAACCTGCAAACTCTTTCTGGATAATCAGCAGCTCGTCGTTGCTTTCACGGGTTAACGCCTGCGGATTTTTCGCCAGCCACTCCTGGAGATGATCACGTTCGCGATAGCCGAGGCTGCTGAACGAAACTTCTTGCAGAGAGTGCAGGCTGTTGGTCGGAGTATCGACTTTATACATTTTCCGCCTCGCTTACCGCCTGCTCGGCTTCCGGCAGGGTGATTTCGCCGGAGAGGAGTTTGGGGAGAAGGGTGTCACGCAGATTTGAAAGGGCAATCATTTGTTCTTCCATGATAGAAATTTTCTTATTGAAATTATTAACAATCTCATCAAACAGCTGACCTAAAATAACTGGAGGACATGGGAATTTTATTTCTTCTAAAGTCTCTTTTCGCAACTCAGTTTGTCCAGTACTCCCAGAACCACTGGATTCAATGTGTTTCTCATGCTTTGTTAATAATTCTGACAAGAAAGATTTAGTTATTTTTTTTGTATCAGCACGCACGACAGTAACATGACTGTCGGCAATTAGAATTTCCGGTTTATAGCGAACGGGAGCTAAGCGCCCTAAGGTTCCAACCCCTGTTGAATTAACAAGGATATCTCCTATTTGTAATTCCCTGCCAGATGTCGACCTTATTTTCCCATCATGGCGACGGGCAAGGGAAAAGTTAATTGTATGATTTCGTATACACTTTTGATTTATTACCATTATGCCATCAGCATCGTCAGTGTATTTTGGTGAAATCCCCCTACGAAGTTCACTCACAGAAGATTTTATATCCGAAACTTCCCACCCTTCCGGAATCTCTCCCAACTCACTGTCCTGCACCGCAGATGGAAACTGTTCCGCCGTAGCTTTTAACTTAGCATATTGTTCCGGATGTTCACGTTTAAAAACCGCCAGCGCATCAGCATCTTTCCCGGAAATTGCCGTCATGGCCGCCAGCGCCGCGTCTTCCTGAGAACCGCCAGCTTCCAATACCGCGATTTTAGCTTTCACCGGTTCAAAATCGACAAACCAGCTTTTGAACAGGGCTTGTGCCATTTGTTCGAGAGTTTGATTTATATCAGCATTTTTTCTTATTTTATTATTTATGTTAGATAATGTGAACGCTATCTCTTTTTGCTTCCGTAAATCAGGTTCAATCTCAATCTCGAAAGATTCCAGAGTATTGATTGTAATTTGAGGTTGAGCAGAACCGGTTCTTAAAGAGTAAGTGTCAGAAAAAATCAATCTCCAGTATAGATAACCTTTATCAATTACCGTATCATCACAGCTTATAATGATTGCCAAATTTGTAATGGAACAAAGGTCGGGGCTCATTTTTATGTCACCAGTTCCCCCCGCACCTCGACATACGATTATGAGTTGTTCTTCCTTATACATATAGTTAGGAAGATAACCCACTACTTGATAGCCACTAAAAACAGGGTATTCACCACTGGATTGGATATCTTGCTTCCTAATGGTTTTCCCATATTTAAAAGATGCAATATCCTTTAACTTCACCTTACGAAACTCAGAACTCATAACCCAGCCCCCCCAGATTCGCCTTAATCTGCGCTTCCAGCTTCGCACTCTCTTCCAGCTGATCTTTCAGTTGCGCTGTCAGTCGCGTCATCTTTTCAGCAAACGGCTCATCGTCTTCTTCCTGCTCGGCGGAGCCCACATAGCGCCCAGGGGTTAACACAAAGTCGTTTTTCTGGATGTCTTCCAGCGTTGCCGAGAAGCAGAATCCGGCTTCGTCTTCGTACTCTTTATCCGACTGCCAGGCGTGGAAGGTATCGGCTATTTTGGCGATATCCTCACGGGTAAAGTCACGCAGTACGCGGTCTTTCATAAAGCCAATTTGCCGGGCGTCGATAAACAATACTTCGCCTTTACGGTGCGCTTTGCCGTTGCCGCCGGATTTGTCTTTGGTCAGGAACCAGATACAGGCCGGGATTTGGGTGTTGGTAAACAACTGCCCTGGCAGCGCCACCATGCACTCAACCAGATCGGCTTCGATCAGGTTACGGCGGATTTCGCCTTCATTGTTGGTGTTAGAACTCATCGAACCATTGGCCAGCAGCAGGGCCATCGAGCCTTTCGGCGCAAGGTGGTGGATCATATGCTGCATCCAGGCGAAGTTAGCGTTGCCCTGCGGTGGTGTGCCGTACTTCCAGCGCACGTCGTTCTCCAGCTTAGCGTTCCACCACTCCTTCATGTTGAATGGCGGGTTAGCCATCACGAAATCGGCGCGCAGATCCGGGTGCTGATCGTCCAGCAGGGTATCGGCGTTTTTGCTGCCGAAGTTAAAGTCGATGCCACGGATCGCCATGTTCATCGCTGCCAGTTTCCAGGTGGTCGGGTTAGACTCCTGGCCGTATACGGAGATATTGCGCTTCTGTTCAGCAGCATTGTAATTCTTCTCACCCGCGTGTTCTTCAATAAAACGATCGCTAGAGACGAAGAACCCGCCAGAACCCATTGCCGGGTCATACACGCGCCCGTTATACGGCTGCAGCATTTCGACAATCAGCGTAACGATACTTTTTGGTGTGTAGTACTGGCCGCCTTGTTTGCCTTCCGCCAGTGCAAACTGGCCGAGGAAATATTCGTAAACGTGTCCAAGAATATCTTTGCTTTTTAAGCTGAGCTTCTCGCCGTTATATTTCGGTTTGCTGAAGTTTGCGTCGGAGAAGGTATTGATGAGGCCAGTCAAAACCTCATTACCCAGTTGGAATTGGCTGATGCGGTTCAAAATGCCTTTCAGTTTTGGGTTGGTTTTTTCAATTTCATCCAGCGCATTGTCGATAAGCCAAGAGACCGATCGCAGTTTAATTTCTTGGCCTGTGGTCTTATCTACCCATAATACCGCCCCGGTCGGCAGCATGGCTTTGTTTTTCAGCGTTTCCCAGCGTGCGGCTTTGGGTACCCAGAAGACGTTTTTCTCGGTGTAGTAATCTTCGACCTCTAGTTCTTCCTGGATCGCTTGAGCGTACTCTTCATCAGAATCGTAATCGTCGCGTGACATGGCATAGATGTTGTCCGGGTTGCCAACATCGCGGAACAAAGTGATCAGCTCCTGCTGGCGAGCCTCGAAGGCATCGGAAACATATTTTAGAAAGATCAGCCCCAGGACCACATGCTTGTAGTTGGCGGCATCCATATTGGCACGCAGCTTGTCGGCGGCCTTCCAAAATTTGTTATCCAGCTCGTTTAAGAAAAGCTGCTCGTTGTTATTCATGAAAATCCTCAAGAAACGCTAAATCTGAACTAGTCATTTGGAATGTGTATCGCAAAATGATACCCGCAAGCAGAGCAATCTTAAACGACATAAGCCAACTAAAGGGACAAAATACGGCATGGCCACACATCGGCCAGGAGATATGTGCTCGGCCTCTAAGAAATTACCGATTTTGCAAGGGGATCACTGGTCGAAGTAGTCGCTATCGAGCTTCGGAACCTTCAGTAACGTTGAGCTGACACCCACTTCGTTATCCATCATCAGGTGTACCAATCGGTTACCGTCGATAAGTACCATGCCTTCTACCGATTGCGCGTAGGCAACGGCATGTTTAGTAAAGCCAGAGGTCGTGATGAATACCCCTCGTTTAGCCTTTTGTCCCACAAGTGCACCGTAGAAGGCATGTAACTCAGGGCGGCCTACGGTGTTTTGCCAGCGTTTGGCTTGCACATACACTTTTTCTAAGCCGAGCTTGTCTAAAGAAATTACGCCATCAATCCCCGCATCACCGCTGCCTCCGACACGCTTTAAATCATCGCGGTGGCCGCCGTAGCCTAAACGGTGCAGTACATCCAGCACGATAACTTCGAAGCGGCCTGGGGATACCTGGCTAAGGTTCTCCAGCAGTTCCGTTGCTACCGCATCGCGGATCTCTTTGATTGATTGTTCCAGGCGATCGTCTGGGCTGTTTGTTAACATCGCTTCGGTGAAAAGAGGTTCTGTAACCGGGTCCAAATCCACCGCATCACTATTTTGTTGAAGTTTGACGTTGGTATAAGCCAAAGCGAGATGCTCGATTTCTGCTGCAGTGAGCGGGTTTGGATGTTGCTTTAACCAGTCGATGCCTTTGGCGGTTAAGCACCATTTGCCTCTGGATAAGCTGTGCGAGAGCCCGGCACGTTTCAGACGATCGTGAGCCCAGCCGGTACGGTTCTTATAAACCAATTGGCCGCTGGCAATGGTTTCTGCTCGTTGTTCTTCGTTTAGGTTGAGTATGTCTGCTGCTGCATCTTGCACATCTCGAGCAAGTGCGCCTTCGGGCTTGGTTGCCAAAAAGCGAAGCACTGGCTCGATGAATTGGTCGTAGGTAGGTACTGACATGCTGAGGTTCCCTGTTTTTCCTTATTATTCCTATAATACTGCACAAACTCGGTTTTGAAGTTGACAGGTAGCACCCTGTTGCAGGCAACTTTTAACCGATAGCGGCCTCTTTCAGCTCCAACTTCACCATCAGCCGTTTGTTCACCTCTTTCCCATCCACCCCGCTATGAATCCGCCGATGGCAAGTCGGGCAGATAGCGCCCACCCACTGCGGGTGATCGGGGCCTTCGTCGGCTAGGCGTTTAGTGTGATGGGGTTCGAGGTAGGGGTCACCATTTCTTTTCTTGAACGGTGCAGGCTGATTGCAGGCTTCGCAGATGCCATTGGCGCGCTTGAGCACGTATTTTTTTACGTCTTCGCTGCGTTTGAACCAGGATTTTTTGCTGTCGCTTTGTTGGCGCTGGCCTGATTGCTTTGAGGACTGAAGCGCCTTCTTGCGCAACTGTTCGAGCGTCTCTGTCTGCGTATCAGCTTCATCGGTGTCTGCATCTTCTTCAAGCGCGTGCAGTGACGAGACTTTGAAAAGATTAAAGGTAATGCCTTGCCGCATGTTATTTTCGAAATCTAAGCACTGAATGTGATCCCAAGAGTCGCACTCAAACATGCCAAGATAGCGGACGCCTTTTTCTTTCTTGTTGTCTTCGAACAGGAAGATGTCTTTGCCGTCTTTTTTATGGTCGCGGATGGATTTATTGCCACGAATAAATTCCATAGGGCCTTTTTGGCCTTCCCCCGTATAAGAGAAGCTGCCTTCGGCTGTCCATCCATCTTTGTAGCCGTAGGTTTCGCCGCTTTCTCCGGTGAAGATAAAGATCACCGGGAATTCCCGCGGGGTCCAGATACCGCCTTGCAACTGCCCGCCGTAGAGCTCGATAAGCGCTTTGCGTGTGTATAGTTTGCCTTCGGTTAAATAGTCAAAAGGATGCGGTGTTTCGACGATCTCAAAACCGAAGTCTTTGAGAAATTGGATGGCTTTTTCCGTTCCGCTATCGGTGTTGATTCCCTTAAACGGATAACCATGCTGCTCATTGTATGCTCTAGCGGCAATGCCTCGGATGTCGTACTTTTCGCCATTATAATGAAGGGTGAATTTTTTAAATCGCTTTATTTTATGTTGTTTTAAGAATTCATCTCGGCCAATTTTTTTATGTTCTTCGATGGCTTTTAAAACGGATTCTTTTGCAGATAACGCCTCTATTGCAGTTGCCAAAACCACTCCCTCACATTACCGAGTAGGCTCTGGGCAATGTGCTTGCTGACGAGAGCAGTATGCATCAATACCCAGCAGTTAACTCATCGATTTACCGAATGCGTTAACTATGCCAGGTAGGGGAGGAAATGCCTACCTTGATGAATGCTTTTGTTGTGATATGTCAGTCAGATCTATTGGAAATCGTGGGGGGGAAGGGCGATGATCATCGCCCTGATTGCCATTTACGTTAGCCGCAGGCTTCCATCTCCCGCAGTGCCCGCCCATACAGGTTACACAGCGCAGGAACCAGATGCGCCGTGGCATTGAGGTAGCGATTCATCAGCTCCCAGCCTTCGGCATCCAGCTGTGGGGTCTTTTGCAGTAAATGGCCAAACAGCATCAGGCCGTGGCACAGCCCTTCCGCCTGTTCGGCAGAGAGTGCGGCCAGGTCTAAGAGCTCTGAGGGATTGAAAGCGCTGAGATCGAGGTGGTTAAACAGTTGGCGGTAGAGGGTAAGGGTACTTGTGGTGTTTTCGGTGATGGCGACATTTTCCATGTGTCTTTATCCTTAGTGTGTAGTATGCGTACTACCACATGAGACGCTAAACCCATGGTGGTAGCCCAAGCGGAGTTAGCGTTACCGGACACGAAGGAAACCGGCGCTTCTTGCGAAGCCCCCACTTGGGCCACCATAATTCTGGATGTTTAAAGCCCCAACATTATATACATAATGCTGCCTTGTGTAAGTGTTCGGAACGCTAACTCCGGCTGCGGATTTTGCCGCAGCAGGAAAACTATAGCGTTATCAGTAAAAGGAACAAATAACCTGTATGGAATTACAGGCTATTTCATGTCTAATATGGAATGAGTATCGCAGTTAATGAGTTGTACAATTTAACTATTGATTCTATGAATGCTCATCTTATTTATATTCTCTTGTTCTGAATGTCTTTATTTGAATTATTATTTCAAGGGTGGTAAATAAATTCAAGAAGTGAATTTGTCATGAGGTTTTTCATTGTTTTATAAATAAGTAAATATAATCTAGACTGGCTGAGAAGTAGTCGCTAAGATTTCGATTTAAAATGGTCATAGAGAATTTGGCTCATGCTTACGAAAGAACAGAAAGGCCAACAAGTGAAAGAGGGAACATTACGGCTTATGACGTTGGGTGAAATAGCCATGGCTCGACGTGTTTTCGGTAAGTCGATCGTCTACAACCGTGTATGGATTCATTGCGATAGTTACTTACCCTTTGGTTTACAAGGTAAGCATGTTGGTATGTCGCCCAACGGCGAGATATATTTCCGAGAGGAGGAATACCTGGCTGATTTCTCTAAGGTAAATAATTACGCAAAACAACATTTCTTTATTCATGAGCTTGCCCATGTTTGGCAGCATCAGCATGGGCAGTGGGTCCGCCTCAGAGGTGCCTTTAGTTGGGCAGCTAATTACACTTATAGGTTGGACGCTAATAAGACGCTCACAAAGTACTCTTTGGAACAACAAGCTTGTATCGTTGCCGATTATTGGTTGTTAATACAATATGGCTATGATGCTTGGGCATATGGTATTGGGCGTTTTGTGAATTACACGGGTCCCCAAAACAATAGAATTCGTCTACAGTACGAGCAGGTTTTAGCCGAGTTTTTACGTCAGAGGTAATCATGAAACGGATCTTCCCCCTCGCATTTCCCTTCCTGCTCGCAGGCTGTCCGTCGATAGGCGATCGTATCCCCGTAGACTATCCCGCTACTGCCAGCCTGCGTGAGGGCAAAGTATGCATCACCGTTCAGCCGCAGGGAGACGAAAAGCTCGTGGGCATCTCAATTTACCGATTGGATGAGGCGCAGAGTCGTACATTCAAATTCTTCGATCCACTGCGGGATGTCGCCCCCAATCAGTGTGTCCCTGATGAGGGCTACGTATTTACGCCGGGGCAGCAATACCACTTCTCCGCGAAGCTGGTCTCCCAGAAGAAAGAACACGCAGGTGAGTTCCCCTCTGCACGCGAATTCGTCGCCGAATTCGTTGTGCAGCAGGAAGGCAATCAACTTAGGTTGGAAGCCCTCCGCACCCCACGCTAACCCCACCGCCCCAAACCTACCCCAAATCCCCCCCATTGCTGGCGATCACCTTTTTATACCACCAGAACGATTTCTTGCGGGTGCGGGCGAGGGTGCCGTTGCCCTGGTCGTCGCGGTCGACGTAGACAAAGCCGTAGCGCTTGCTCATTTCGCCGGTCGAGGCGGCCACCAGGTCGATGCAGCCCCAGGTGGTGTAACCGATCACCGGCACGCCGTCGGCGATGGCGTCGGCCATGGCGCGGATGTGTTCGCGCAGGTAGCTGATGCGGTAGTCGTCCTCAATCTCGCCTGCTGCATTGAACTCGTCGTGTGCGCCCAGGCCGTTTTCCACCAGGAACAGCGGCTTTTGGTAGCGGTCGTACATCATGTTCATGGTGATGCGCAGCCCCAGCGGATCGATGCCCCAGCCCCAGTCGCTGCGCGGCACGTGCGGGTTCGCCAGCGATTTCACCACGTTGGCGGCGCTGCTGTTGTTGTCGTTCATGTCGGCGGAGGCGCAGCGCGAGGCGTAGTAGCTGAAGGAGACGAAGTCGACGGTGTGCTTCAGGATGTCGGCGTCTTCCGGTTCCATGACGATGTTGACGCCTTTCTCGCGGAAGACGCGGGCGGCGTAGGAGGGGTAAGCGCCGCGCGCCTGCACGTCGATAAAGAACAGGTTCTCGCGGTCTTTCTCCAGCGCGGCCCACACGTCTTCCGGCTTGCTGGACCACGGGTAGAAGTTGCCGCCGGCCAGCATGCAGCCCACCTGGTTGGCGGGGTTCACTTCGTGGGCGATGCGCGTCGCCAGCGCGCTGGCCACCAGTTCGTGGTGTGCGGCCTGGTATTTCACCTGTTCGGGGTTTTCGCCCGCTTCAAACACCAGCCCCGCGCCGGAGAACGGGCTGTGCAGCAGGATGTTGATCTCGTTGAAAGTCAGCCAGTATTTCACCAGCCCGTCGAAGGCTTCGAAGCAGGTGCGGGCGTAGCGGGTGAAGAACTCCACCATCCTGCGGCTGCGCCAGGAGCCGTATTCGGTCACCAGGTGCATCGGCACGTCGAAATGGCACAGGGTCACCAGCGGCTCGATGCCGTATTGGCGGCACTCTTCGAACAGGCTGCGGTAGAAGGCGATGCCCTCGGGGTTGGGCGTCAGCTCGTCGCCGTTGGGGTAGATGCGGCTCCAGGCGATGGAGGTGCGGAACACGGTAAAGCCCATCTCCGCCATCAGCGCGATGTCGTCGCGGTAGCGGTGGTAGAAATCGATGGCGTCATGGCTGGGATAAAATTCGTCGTCGCGCAGGCTAAAGCGCTTCTCCAGCCCGAGTTTGACCGCCATGCGGTTGGCGCCGTGCGGGATCATATCGACGGTGGTCAGCCCTTTGCCGCCCTCGTGATAGCCGCCTTCCGCCTGGTTGGCGGCTAAAGCGCCGCCCCATAAAAATCCTTTAGGGAATGTTGAGTCAGACATGCAATCCTCTGGTGTCTCAATGCGTTGCGCCGGCGGCGTTCGCCGCCGGTGCGGTTTGGCCGGGCGCAGTGGCGTTTTCCGGCAGATCCTCGAAGCCCAGCATCAGCGTGAGCGCGAACGACAGCACCACCGAGAGCGCCATCACCGCCACCACCCACACGATGCTCATCGGGTTGGCCGGATCGAAGAACTGCACGCTGGTGAACAGCCCGGGCGAGGCCATCGAATGGCTGGCCAGCCCGCCGATGCCGGCGACCGCGCCGCAGACGAAGCCGCTGATCAGGCTGGCGATCAGCGGCCGTTTCAGGCGCACCGCCACGCCGTACAGCGCCGGTTCGGAAATCCCCGCCACGATGGCGGAAGCGGCGGCGGCCAGCGCGGTCTGGCGCAGCTCGCGGTTCTTGGTTTTCAGCGCCACCGCCAGCGAAGCGCCGCCCAGCGACAGGTTGGCGCCGATCTCCGAAGGCATCACCATGCCCTCTTTGCCGGTCTCGGCGATGGTCTGGATGATGGTCGGGGTGAAGACCCGGTGCATGCCGGTGATCACCAGCAGCGGCCAAATCGCCCCCATAATGGCCACGGAAAGCCAGCCCAGGTAGCCGTGCACGGTGTAGACCAGCGCAGAGATGCCGCTGCCGATCCAGATGCCGAGCGGCCCGATAAGCAGAATGGCGATCGGCGCGGCGATCAACACGATCAGCATCGGCTTGAGGAAGTTCTTGGTCACCGCCGGGGTGATGCGATCCACCCCGCGTTCGATGTGCGACAGGATCCAGGTCATCACCAGCGCCGGGATCACCGTGTAGGTGTATTTCACCGCCGTCACCGGGATGAAGGCGAATTCCACCGCCTGGCCCTGCGCCGCCTTGGCCATCAGATCGATAAAGTTGGGATGCACCAGCACCCCGGCGATGGCGATCGCCAATGACATGTTGGTTTTGAACTTCAGCGCCGCCGAGGCGGCGACCATCACCGGCAGGAAGAAGAACGCGCCGTCGCCGATCACGTTGAGGATGACGAGGGTCGAGGAGCCTTTCTCGAATACCCCGGCCATATCCAGGATCATCGCCAGCAGCTTCACCATCGAGCCGCCGATGATGGCGGGGATCAGGGGCGACATGGTGCCCACCAGCGCGTCGAGAATGCCGGCACCGATGCCCTTCAGGGTGAGCTTGCGCTTCACCGGGGCGGCGGGGGATGCTGCGCCCGGCATGCCGAGCGCCAGCACCGCCTGATAGGCCTTGGCCACCTCGTTGCCGATGATCACCTGGCACTGCTCGCCACTGTGCACCACGCCCAGCACGCCGTCGATGGCCTTCAGCGCCGGCGTGTCGATCCGCGCTTTGTCTTTCACCACGAATCTCAGGCGGGTCATGCAGTGGGTCACGGCCTCGATATTGCCCGTGCCGCCCAGGGCGGCCACGATGGCGTGCGAGATCTCTGCGTAGTTCTTCGGCATGGCGTGTCGTCTCTCAGATAGCAATTCGGATAGCCCAAAGGCGAATATTTACTGCCTGGGCGATCCGTCGTTCCATCCGTATGAAACGCCCATAAGAAACCGGTTTCACAAAATCATGTATTGGTGTTTTGTGGTTGGCAAGGACTATGATTTTTGGCATTGCGTTTTCGTGATCTGGATCGTCAGGGGTAAGCGCATACCGCTGTGCAGGGGCGTGAAAACGTTCCAAACGCCGGGCGTCTTGGGTAGACTGCGCTGAACCCATGGATTTTGGCGGCGCACAGATGGCAACGATACTCGAGGTGGCGAAAAAGGCCGGCGTTTCAAAGGCGACGGTGTCGCGCGTTTTGTCCGGCAGCGGCTATGTCAGCGAGGAGAAACGCGCGTTGGTGGATAAAGCCATCGCGGAAACCGGCTATCGGCCCAACCTGCTGGCGCGCAGCCTGGCGACCAACACCACCCAAACCCTCGGCCTGGTGGTCACCAACACCCTCTACAGCGGCAACTATTTCAGCGAACTGATGGCGCAGTCGGCGCGCATCATGGAGGCGAACGGCCGCCAACTGATCCTGGCGGACGGCAAGCACACCGCCGAAGAGGAGCGGGCCGCCATTCAGTTTTTGCTGGATCTGCGCTGCGACGGGGTGATCATCTACCCGCGTTTTCTGTCGATCGCGGAAATGGACGAGATCGTCTCCCAACACCGTCAGCCGATTCTGGTGATCAACCGGCGGCTGCGGCTGAACGACAGCTACTGCATCTTCAGCGATCAGCACGCCGCTGGCGCGGCGGCGGTGGCGCACCTGATCGCGCGCGGGCATCGCGACATCGCCTTTATCACCGGCTCGCTCGATTCCCCCACCGGGCTGGAGCGGCTTTCCGGCTACAAGTCCGCGCTGGCGCAGCAGGGCATTGCGGTTAACGAGGCGTTGATCGTCGAAGGGAAATGGCACGCGCAAAGCGGCGTGGCGGCGGTCGATGCGCTGCTGGCCGGCGGGCAGCCGTTCAGCGCCATCGTCGCCGGCAACGACGAAATGGCCATCGGCGCGATGAAGCGGCTGGCGGAGCGCGGCGTGGCGGTGCCGGAGGCGGTATCGGTCATCGGCTTCGACGACATCCCATTGGCGCCTTATACCGTGCCGTCGCTGTCGAGCATGAAGATGCCGGTCACCGAGATGATCCAGGAGACCGTCAACCGCCTGCTGTCGATGCTGGACGGCGGCGAGCTCCGCAAGCGCCCCAGCTTCCCGGCCAGCCTGATCGAGCGCGAGTCGGTGGCGGCGGGGCCGTACGAGCGGGATTGAACCTGGAAATGCGTCCGGGGGGTTAAGGTCCAGGCTGGCCGCCTAAGCCCTCGTCACTCGGCGCAGCGATGCCATCCTGCCACCATGCTTTTCCGCGGCGGCGTTTCAGCCGTTTCCCCTTACCACCCTGAGTAATAATCTGAAAGAGCGCCCCAAGACTGCTCTTTCGAGCCGCTATACGTTATGTTATCCCCCGAAAGTTTGGCCGTTCCCACCCGCCTTTAGCGGTTGAAAGCATCGCGCTTTCTTCTGTCTCGGCATGGCTTCCGGCGTTGCGTCGGTGAACGGTTTCACTGGCCAGCCTTGCGGCCCTGCGGATGAATGGCCTGAGCATGTCGCCGTCCGGCGGCAATACCCGAGCGACCACCAGAGATTGGCGTCTGTGAGCCAAGGGCGGTAGCGTAGCCATCCGGCGTTTCCGGCGACAATATCCGAACACGACGGTTGCGTGCCGACCTAAAACCAACAGAGCTGCGATGCAGCTCTGTTGGTTTTAGGGGCTTGCTCGCGGCGGCGTGGTGGGAATGTTGTTATTCGATTACCGGCAGGGTGTTTACCCAGGAAAAAGCCTTTAGCCGTTTTATGCGCATGTAAAACAATGTGGCGATGAAATGACCACGGCGTATTTTAGAGGATTCTATGAAAATTATCGTTACCGGCGGTGCCGGGTTTATTGGCTCGGCCGTTGCCCGCCATATTATCAATGATACCGCTGATCACATTTTGGTGCTGGATAGCCTGACCTATGCCGGTAACCTCGAATCCCTGGCGCCGATCGCCGATAGCGATCGTTACTCCTTCGAGCAGGTCGATATTTGCGACCGTCAGGCGTTGGATCGCGTGTTCGCCGCCTTTCAGCCCGATGCGGTGATGCACCTGGCCGCCGAAAGTCACGTCGATCGTTCTATTGACGGCCCGGCCGCCTTTATCGAAACCAACATCGTCGGCACCTACACCTTACTGGAGGCGGCTCGCCAGTATTGGCACGCCTTGGACGCCGAGCGCAAGCAGGCGTTCCGTTTCCATCACATCTCCACCGACGAGGTGTACGGCGATCTGCACGGCACCGACGATCTGTTTACCGAAACTACGCCTTATGCGCCAAGCAGCCCGTATTCCGCCTCCAAAGCGGCCAGCGATCACCTGGTGCGCGCCTGGTTGCGCACCTACGGTTTACCGACCGTTGTCACCAATTGTTCGAACAACTATGGCCCTTACCATTTCCCGGAAAAGCTGATCCCGCTGACGATCCTGAACGCGCTGGAAGGCAAGCCGCTGCCGGTATACGGCAACGGCGCGCAGGTGCGCGACTGGTTATATGTAGAAGATCATGCGCGGGCGCTGTATAAGGTGGTCACCGAAGGCGCGGTGGGGGAAACCTATAATATCGGTGGTCACAACGAGCGCAAAAATATCGAAGTGGTGCAAACCATTTGCGCACTGCTGGATGAGCTGGTGCCGCACAAACCGGGTGATATCGCGCATTATGCGGATCTCATCACCTTTGTGACCGATCGCCCGGGCCACGATATGCGCTATGCGATCGACGCCGCCAAGATCGATGCGGAGTTGGGGTGGAAGCCGCAAGAGACCTTTGAAAGCGGCATTCGCAAAACCGTGGAATGGTATCTGGCGAACGAAGCCTGGTGGAGCCGGGTGAAAGACGGCTCCTATGCCGGCGAGCGTCTGGGTTTGACCCGTTAATCGATTTTTAAGGAAGAAGAATGAAAGGCATTGTTTTAGCGGGCGGTTCCGGCACGCGTCTCTATCCCATCACGCGCGGCGTTTCCAAGCAGTTGCTGCCGATTTACGATAAGCCGATGGTCTATTACCCGATCTCGGTGCTGATGCTGGCGGGCATTCGGGATATCCTGATCATCTCCACTCCGGAAGATATGCCCTCCTTCAAGCGCTTGCTGGGTGACGGCAGCCGTTTCGGCATCAATCTGAGTTATGAAATTCAGCCGAGCCCGGACGGCCTGGCGCAGGCCTTCCTCATTGGCGAAGCGTTCATCGGCGGTGACAGCTGCGCACTGGTGCTTGGCGACAACATTCACTTCGGCCAGGGCTTCGGCAACAAGCTGGAGTCGGTGGTGAAGCGCAGCGAAGGGGCGACGGTTTTCGGCTATCAGGTGATGGACCCTGAACGTTTCGGCGTGGTGGAGTTCGACGATAACTTCCGCGCGTTGTCGCTGGAAGAAAAACCGGCCGTGCCGAAATCCAACTGGGCGGTCACCGGGCTTTATTTCTATGACCATCACGTGGTTGAGATGGCCAAGCAGGTGAAGCCGTCGGCGCGCGGTGAGCTGGAAATCACCACGCTCAACCAGATGTATCTGGAACGCGGCACGCTGAACGTCGAGCTGCTGGGGCGCGGTTTCGCCTGGCTGGACACCGGCACGCACGACAGTTTGATCGAGGCCTCTCAGTTTATACACACTATTGAGAAGCGTCAGGGCTTCAAGGTCGCTTGTCTGGAAGAGATCGCCTACCGAAAAGGCTGGTTGACGCGTGAGCAACTGGCCACCGAAGCCAAGCTGCTCGGCAAAACGCTGTATGGCCAGTATCTGTCGCAGCTGATCGCGGAAAAATAACCCCGGCCCGCCGTGCTTTGAACACCCGGAGCGTGGCGGGGCACTGGACGAACCTGCATATAGAGCGGATATGAGCACTGTACATATTTGTCCTCTGGATAAATTTATTCCTTCATTCATTGAATTTGTGAATGAGAAATTCGATCCCGATGAACACACGTTTTGGGTCTATGGCGATAAGGTGCGTTTCGCTTTGCCGCCGGCGGATAACGTTCACTATCTCGGGGCGGATCTGTTTGGTAACGTCAAGCCGACGTTGAAGTTGATGAAGGCCATTCAACGCCACGATCGGGTGATTCTGCACAGCTTCCACGGCATCAAGATGGCGCTGTTGCTGCTGTTGACCCCTTGGGTATTAAAAAAATGCTATTGGTTCATATGGGGTGGTGACCTTTACCAATACCAAATCGGCAAGCGTAACTTCAAATGGCGCCTGACAGAGCTTCTCCGCCGCCCGGCCATTAAGCGTATGGGCAACTTTGTCACTTACATCAAGGGCGATTACGAGTTGGCTAAAAAGTGGTACGGCTGCACCGGCCGGTGGCATGAGTGCCTGCTGTATACCAGCAACGTATACAAGAAAAACGTCATTGATGAACGTGCGGCGGGCGAGGACGGTAAAACCACCATTCTGCTGGGTAATTCTGCCGATCCAACTAATAATCATTTTTCCGCGTTTGATATATTGGAAACGTACAAAAACGAGAATATTGAGCTCGTCGTACCGCTTTCTTATGGCAATAAACGCTATGCGGCAGAAGTGGTGGCCGAAGGCACGCGGCGCTTTGGCGAGAAATTTGTACCATTAACCGACTTTATGCCTTTCCAACACTACCTGACGCTGCTGGGGAAAGTGGATATCGCGGTGTTCAACCACCATCGCCAACAGGCGATGGGTAACACCATTTCCCTGCTGGGGCTGAAAAAAACGGTGTTTTTGAATCCAGGCACCACGCAGTGGGACTTCTTTCAAGAAAAGGATATCCAGGTATTGGATCTTCAAACGTTTTCGCTACGCAGCCTGAGCGCGGCGGAAAAGCATGACAACGAGCAAAAAATCGAAGCCTATTTCTCCGCTGAGAACCTTACCGCGCAGTTAAAGGCCGTCTTTACTTCCTGATGCCGCACGGCACATCGCCCCGGCATGCATTCAGAATCGACAACAAGGGATAACATGATACCGTTCAACAAACCACCGGTAACCGGCAACGAAATTCAATATATCAATGCGGCGTTGGAGAATGGGAAATTGTCGGGCGACGGCCCGTTCGGCAAACAGTGCCAGAAATGGTTTGAAAGCAAGCTGGGGTGCAAACACGCGCTGTTGACCCCATCTTGCACCGCCGCGCTGGAGATCGCCGCGCTGCTGGTCGATATCCAGCCGGGCGACGAAGTTATCATGCCAAGCTACACCTTCGTCAGTACCGCCAATGCCTTCGTGTTGCGCGGCGCGAAAATCAAATTCGTCGATATCCACCCTGAAACCATGAATATGGATGCAGCGCTGGTGGCTGCGGCGATCACCGATAAAACCAAAGCCATTGTGCCCGTGCATTACGCCGGCGTCTCCTGCGATATGGATGCGATCATGCGCCTGGCCGACCAGCATAACCTGCTGGTGGTTGAAGACGCCGCGCAGGGCGTCATGAGCAAATACAAAGGCGATTTCGTTGGCGTTAAAGGTCACCTGGCGGCTTTCAGCTTCCATGAAACCAAAAACTACACCAGCGGTGGTGAAGGCGGCGCGTTGGTGATCAATGACGAACGCTTTATCAAACGCGCCGAAATTCTGCGTGAGAAGGGTACCGACCGCAGCCAGTTCCTGCGCGGCCAGGTGGACAAATATACCTGGGTCGATTTCGGCAGCAGCTTCCTGCCGGGTGAACTGCAGTCGGCTTGCCTGTGGGGGCAGTTGGAACTGGCTGATGAGATTAACGATAACCGACTGGCGACCTGGCACAAGTACTATGCGAGCTTTGCGCCGCTGGCGGAGAAAGGGCTGCTGACGTTGCCGACCATCCCGGCGGACTGCGAGCATAATGCGCATATGTTCTATGTGAAGCTGAAGGATATCGAGCAAAGAACGCAGTTCATCGCTCACCTGAAGGCCTGTGGCGTGATGGCGGTATTCCATTATATTCCGCTGCACTCGGCGCCGGCGGGCAAGGTCTTCGGCACCTTCATTGGCGAAGACAACTACACCACCCGCGAAAGCGAGAGACTGGTTCGCCTGCCGCTGTACTACAAAATGACCGATGCCGATCAGAATAAAGTTATTGAAAGCGTAGTGAGGTTCTTTGAGTGAACGCCCGCAAGATCCTGGCGTTCGCCATCGGGCCGATCGGTAATGCCGCGCTGGGGTTGTTGACCCTGCCGGTCATTACCTGGCTGTTTTCGGCGGACGACGTAGGCCGAATCAGCATGCTGAATGTGGCCGTGTCTTTCTGCGTGCTGTTTTTCAGTTTGGGGCTTGATCAGGCTTACGTTCGGGAATACCACGGTGAAACCGATCGCGGGCAGCTGTTGAAGAACGTCGCTTTCCCCGGCTTGCTGATGATCGTAGTCATCAGTGCGGCGTTCCTGCTGTTCCCCGGCAGTTTGTCCGCGTTGCTGTTCGAACAGAAAGACACGGCGATAAGCTGGCTTATCATGTTGATTCTTTTGGCGTCGTTCATCAACCGTTTCTTGTCCCTGATACTCAGGATGCAGGAGAAGGGGATGGCGTTTTCGCTCAGCCAACTGATGCCCAAGCTGATGACGCTGATCGTCATTGGCCTGTGCTATGTTCTGTTTACCCAGCATACGCTGATGCAGTTGGTGGTGGCGAACGCCGTCGGTTTTATCGCCGTGTCGCTGATGCTGATGTGGTCTTCCCGGGCGGATTGGATAGCCGCACTGCGCAGTTCGCTGGACTACGGCAAACTGAAAGCGATGCTCAAGTTTGGCTATCCGCTGATCTTGGGCGGGTTGGCGTTTTGGGGGTTAACCACTGTCGATAGGATGTTCGTGCGAGCCTATTCCGGCTTTGAACAGCTGGCGATCTTCTCGGTGGCGGTTAGCTTCGCCGGCGTGGCGAGCATCCTGCAAAGTGTGTTCTCTACCGTTTGGGCGCCGATGGTGTACAAGCTGGCGGAGTCTAACGAAGGCGGCGAACAGCAGATGGTAACCAAGGTCACGCAGTGCATGCTGATTGCCGTGGTTTGCCTGTTCAGCCTGGGCGGGCTTTTTTCTTGGATTACGGATTATGTTTTGCCCAAAGAATACATTGACGTTAAGTATGTTCTTATTGCTTGTCTGGGCGCGCCATTGCTTTATACGCTTTCCGAGACCACGGCGGTGGGGATCGGTTTAAGTCGAAAAACGCTCTATTCTATGTTTGTTTCATTAGTTGCTTTGGTCGTCAATATCACCTCAAACGCATTGCTGGTGCCACGTTTCGGCGCCGGTGGCGCGGCGGTAAGCACCTGTCTGGCCTTCTGGGCATTCCTGATCCTGAGAACGGAGTTCTCAATTATCAGCTGGAAGACCATGCCACGTTTTGAAATGTATTTCTTCACTTTCCTCTGTCTGGCGGGGGCGTCGGTTTCAGCGCTGGCAGGCGAGAAAATGAAATATGAGCTGTTTGTCTATTGGGGTGTCTTACTGGCCGTGGTGCTGGTGAGGAACCTCAGGTTCCTTAAGTCGTTCGCCAAACGATAACGCTTTCGGTCAGGCAACCCGTTGCGGGTTGCCGCCGTTTTCCCCATTTCTACTTCTCATCATGACAGCGCGATCTCGCTGACGTCTCCTCTTGCTCAACGCAGCCGCCCCCGAATCTCCTCCTCCGGCAGATCCACGCCGATAAACACCAGCGTACTCTTGCGCTCTTCCTCTGGCAGCCATTCCCGATCCCAGTCGGCGTTATACAGCCGCTGTACGCCCTGGAACAGCAGGCGGCGCGGCTCGTCTTCGATAGACAGAATGCCTTTGTAGCGCAGCAGGTTGTCGGCGTATTCCAGCAGCAGGCCTTCCATCACTTCGGAGATTTGCATCAGCGGCAGCGGCCGTTCCAGCGTCACCACGATCGAGCGGATGCCGCTCTGCGGCTGCGGGATGCGGTGGAACAGCGGGGCGGGCGGCGTCAGATTCAGCTTGTCGTTCAGCGTAAAGCCTTCGATGTCGAACAGCACGCTCAGATCGATATCGCCGTGCGTCACCTGGTAGAGCGGCGCTCGGGCGTTCATCCGCTGCAGCCGTTGGATCAGCGCCTCGCAGTCCGGCGCCACGTCGGTTTTGGTCAACAGGATGCGGTCGGCGTAGCCCACCTGCGCCTGGGCGATGCTGAACTGGCTCAGCTGCTGCTCGGCGTGCGCCGCGTCCACCAGGGTGATGATGCCGTCCAGCAGGAAGCGCTCGCACAGGATCTCGTGCGAGAAAAAGGTCTGGGTAATCGGGCCGGGATCGGCCATGCCGGTGCATTCGATGATCAGCCGATCGAACGTCAGCTGGCCGCTGTCGACGCCGTCCAGCAGATCCAGCAGCGCGTCCGCCAATTCGTTGGACTTGCTGCAGCAGATGCAGCCGTTGCTCAACGTGGTGATGCGGCTGGCGCGATCGCCGATCAGCGCGTCGTCGATCGGCACTTCGCCGAACTCGTTCTCGATGACCGCGATTTTATAGCCGTGTTCGGCGTTCAGGATGTGGCGCAGCAGGGTGGTTTTGCCGGCGCCCAAAAAGCCGGTCAGGATGGTGACTGCAATGGGTTTCATACGGGTCCTTGTGACTGCGGGTTAACAGCAGCGCATGCCGCCTTTGCCGTCGCCGCCGTAGCGCGCTTGCTGGCGCTCGCGGAAAAATTCTTTATAGGTCATCACCGGCTTGTCCGGGTGGTTGTCTTTCATGTGCTGGACGTAGGTATCGTAGTCAGGCACGCCCACCAACATGCGCGCCGCCTGCCCGAGGTACTTTCCCGCCTGGCCAAGATTTCCGAACATAGTTTCTTACTCCCAAATACCCTGCTTACCCTTCGTCTTTCGAACCGCAGCGGTGTTGGCTGCACTCCCGAACCCCAGTCACTTACTTGAGTAAGCTCCTGGGGATTCGCTCACTTGCCGCCTTGCTGCGGCCCGAAATCCTTTGGGTACCGGTTAACTTTCATGTCGGTACTGCATAACTGATTTTATTATGCAGGGTATCCGTTAAATCACATCAATGCTGGGTCGAAACTTTGACCTCCCCCTCAGTTACGCCGTCGGCGGGCGCGGCCTGCGGCACCGGCACGTAAGGCGTTTCCTGGTCGGTGCGTTTCGGGTTCTTGTGCGCCGCCATCGCGGTTTTCACCCCATAGAAGATGATGCTGTACACCACCAGCAGGAACAGAATGCTCAGCCCGGCGTTGGTGTAGTTGTTCACCACGATGTGGTTCATGTTGGCGATCTGCTGGGCGCTCAGCTCGGCGCCGCCTTCGGCGATCTTGCGTTTGTATTCGCCGGCCAGGAAGAAGAAGCCTTCCAGCTGCGGGTTGTCGCTGAACAGCTTCAGGCCCAGCGCGTAGGTGGTGCAGATCAGCAGCCACACCGCCGGTAGTACGGTCACCCAGATGTATTGGGTGCGCTTCATTTTAATCAGCACCACGGTGCCCAGCACCAGCGCCACGGCGGCCAGCATCTGGTTGGAGATGCCGAACAGCGGCCACAGGCTCTTCACGCCGCCGAGTGGATCCACCACGCCCTGATACAGCAGGTAGCCCCACAGCCCGACGCAGCCGGCGGTGCCGACAATGCCGGCCACCAGCGAGTCGGTTTTCTTCAGGAACGGCACGAAGTTGCCCAGCAGATCCTGCAGCATGAAGCGGCCGGAGCGGGTGCCGGCGTCCAGCGCGGTCAGGATGAACAGCGCCTCGAACAGAATGCCGAAGTGGTACCAGAAGCCCATGTTGGCGCCCGGAATGATCTGGTGGAACACGTGGGCGATGCCCACCGCCAGCGTTGGCGCGCCGCCGGCGCGGTTCAGCACCGAAGGTTCGCCGATGTCTGTGGCGGTCTGCAGGATCTGTTCCGGGCTGATGACGAAGCCCCAGGAACTGACCGCCGCCGCTGCGTGCACGGTCACGTCCTTCAGCGAAGCCATGATCATCGGCGCGTCTTCGGTGCCCAGGCGGTGCAGGTCCGGCATGGTGATGCCCAGCGCCGCCGGCGGGGTGTTCATGGCGAAGTACAGGCCCGGCTCGATGATGGACGCCGCCACCAGCGCCATGATGGCGACGAAGGACTCCATCAGCATCGCGCCGTAGCCGATAAAGCGCGCGTCGGTCTCATTGGCCAGCAGCTTCGGCGTGGTGCCGGAGGCGATCAGCGCATGGAAGCCGGAGACCGCGCCGCAGGCGATGGTGATGAACAGGAATGGGAACAGGGTGCCTTTCCACACCGGGCCGGTGCCGTCGACGAACTGGGTCACCGCCGGCATTTTCAGCTCAGGGTTGAGGATCACGATGCCGATCGCCAGCCCGACGATCACGCCGATTTTCAGGAAGGTGGCCAGGTAGTCGCGCGGCGCCAGGATCAGCCATACCGGCAGCAGGGCGGAGACAAAGGCGTAGCCGATCAGCGTGAAGGTGATGGTGGTGTCTTTAAAGGTCAGCGCCGGGCCCCAGTACGGGTCGTGTGCCACCACGCCGCCGAACCAGATGGCGGCCACCAGCAGCACGATGCCGATGATTGACACTTCACCCACGCGACCGGGGCGCAGGTAGCGCATGTAGATGCCCATAAACAGCGCGATCGGCACGGTGGAGCAGACGGTGAACACGCCCCACGGGCTTTCCGCCAGCGCTTTCACCACGATCAGCGCCAGCACCGCCAGGATGATGATCATGATCAGGAAGCAGCCGAACAGCGCAATGGTCCCTGGTATCGGCCCCATCTCTTTTTTGATGATCTCACCGAGCGAGGCGCCGTTGCGGCGCGAGGAGATGAACAGCACCATAAAGTCCTGTACCGCCCCCGCCAGCACCACGCCGCCCAGCAGCCACAGCGTGCCGGGCAGGTAGCCGACCTGCGCGGCCAGCACCGGCCCCACCAGCGGTCCGGCGCCGGCGATGGCGGCGAAGTGGTGGCCGAACAGCACGTTCTTGTTGGTCGGCACGTAGTTGAGGCCGTCGTTGTTGACCACCGCCGGGGTGGCGCGGCCGGCGTCCAGCTTCATCACCTTGGTGGCGATGTACAGGCTGTAGTAGCGGTAGGCCACCAGATACACCGCCACCGAAGCGACGACGATCCACAGCGCGCTGATGTGTTCGCCGCGTCGCAGCGCCACCACGCCGAGGCAGGCTGCGCCGAGTATCCCCAGCAGCATCCACGGAATGTGCTTTAAAATCCCCTCTCGTTTCATGAGGTATCCTTAATTCCAGTCTGCAAAATATGAATGAACTCATCCGCTTGTAAGAGATGTCAGAGTGGCGCGGTGAGCCGTAGCGTCTTTCCCGAGGTAAGGCGGGTTTAGGAACAGCTCATCATCGCCGGGGGTAAGGGGGGAAGACAGGCGTATTTCGCTCAGCGGTCAGATCCGCCGGGTGAACGGTTGGATTGGCGGGGTGAGCGGTTTGCTGCATAACCAACAGCCGCCCGCCAGCCGCTGTTGCCAATGCAGCACCCGCTTTAACCCGCCGGCTTTAAACCCTCGGTTTATCAGCCAGATGCCTTAACGCGGCGGTTGGCACGCATTCTGCTATCGGATTTATAACCAAAACAAGGTTTTCAATATTTGTAAATCGATAATGGTTATATGCGTGCCGCATCACGGCGCCAACGAGCAGAGGGAGAGAAGCATGTCAGCAGCAAACCACTCGCAGCAGCCTATTCAGTTCGCCTACTGGGTGCCGAACGTCTCCGGCGGTCTGGTGATCAGCAACATCCCGCAGCGCACCGGTTGGGACATCGGCTACAACCGCAAGCTGGCGCAGATTGCCGAGCGCGCCGGTTTCGACTACGCGCTCACCCAGATCCGTTTCACCGCCGGTTACGGCGCCGACAACCAGCACGAGTCGGTGTCGTTTTCGCAGGCGCTGCTGGATTCCACCGAGAAGCTGAAGGTGATCGCCGCGCTGCTGCCGGGGCCGTGGAACCCCACGCTGGCGGCCAAGCAGATCGCCACCATCAGCCATCTTTCCAACGCGCGCATCGCGGTCAATATCGTCAGCGGCTGGTTCCGCGGCGAGTTCAAGGCCATCGGCGAGCCGTGGCTGGATCACGAAGAGCGCTACCTGCGCTCGGAAGAGTTTATCCGCTGTTTGCGCGGCATCTGGGCCGAGCCCAGCTTCAGCTTCGCCGGCGATTTTTATCGTTATCGCGACTACTCGCTGAAGCCCAAGCCGCTGGATCCGCTGCCGGAGATCTTCCAGGGCGGCAGCTCGCGGGCGGCGCGCGACATGGCGGCGCGAGTCTCGGACTGGTACTTCACCAACGGCAACAGCGTGGAGGGCATTCGCCAGCAGGTGGACGATCTGCAGACCAAGGCCAGGGCCAACCAGCACCGGGTCAAGGTGGGGGTGAACGGCTTCGTCATTGCCCGCGATACCGAGCAGGAAGCGCAGGCGGTGCTGCAGGAGATTATCGATCACGCCAACCCGGAGGCGGTGCAAGGATTCGGCCATGAGGTGAAGAACGCCGGGGCGGCTTCGCCGGAGGGCGAGGGCAACTGGGCCAAATCCTCGTTTGAGGATCTGGTGCAGTACAACGACGGCTTTAAAACCAACCTGATCGGCACGCCGCAGCAGATCGCCGAGCGCATCATCGCGCTGAAAGACGCCGGGGTGGATCTGATGCTGTTGGCGTTCCTGCACTTCCAGGAAGAGGTGGCGTTCTTCGGCCGCGAGGTGATCCCGCTGGTGCGCGAACTGGAGCGCCAGCGGGCGGCGGCCTGAGTTCAGTAAACCTGCCTGGCGTTGATGCCGGCGGGGAAAATGCCGGTGGCGAAAATATGCCCGTTGGCCTGGATCTGGTCGTCGGGCAGCATCTCCAGCGGGAACTCGCCTGACAGGCAGCTGAGAAAGGCGTTGCGATCGTCCGTGGTGGTAAAGCCGATCAGATCGTAGAACAGCAGCGAAGCGATCAGCTGGCGATGTTCCGGGATGCGCCGCAGCAGCGCCGCCGACGGGAACGGCAGGTGGAAGAAGAACGCGCAGGCATTCAGCAGCCCCTGCTCCTTCAACGCCTGGGCGCAGGGCAGCAGCTGGTAGTCGTCGATACAGACGATGTCGCCCGGGCACAGGTGCTCGCAGGCGATATCGGCGAAACGGCAGTTCAGCTGCCGGTAAGCGCGGTAGTTTTCCGGCGTGAAGTGCGCCTTCTCCGGCTGGTTGTGGAACACCGGCCACAGGCCGTCGTGGTAGTAGCCCTGATAGTGGCGGCGAAACTCCTCGATCGACAGCGGGAAGGTCACCTGATCGTAACCGGCGCGTTGGCGGCAACTGATCGGGCGCTGCGCGAAATTCTGCACGTCGCCGTTCCAGCCGAGCCACAGCCCCGGTTCGGCGTCGGCCGCCAGCGTCCGGCCGGCGCAGGCCAGATCCTTGCCGTCGCACTGTTTGTTGGAAATCAGCACCAAACGAGACATCGGATTCTCCTTATCAGTGCAGGGCTCGCGGGGCGTGCGCCGCGCAGTCGGCGCGCCAGGGCGCTTGCAGCACGGGCAGTGTGACGCGCAGGCCGCGCAATGCCGGATGCGCCAGGCAGCAGCGCGTCAGCCAGCTTCCCAGCCCGACGCCGCGGTATTCGGCGCTGACGAACAGTTCGCTCACCGAGGCGAAGGTGGCGTAATCGGTCACCATGCGGGCGAAGCCGAGCTGGTGGCGTTTGCGGTACAGGCCAAAGCACAGGCCGTGGCGCGCCAGGCGCTCCGCCGCCGTCCGATCCGGCAGGCTGAGGAAACGCTGGATCGCCTCGATATCCAATAACTGCCGATCGGTGCTGATATGAAAAACGCCTTTGCGCCAGCAGAGCAGCGGCTGTACGGGGGCCAATTGCGGTTGCATGTTCATGATTATCCTTAGGTTAACGAATCAGTGGATGGTTACAGCATCCAGCCGAGTTCGGCGGCGGTGACCTGTTCCTCGAAGCGGCGCAGTTCGGCGCTTTTGCAGGTGTGCCACAGGGTGCAGAACGCCGGGCCGAGCAGTTCGCGCAGCGGATCGCTGTGGCGGAACAGCGCCAGCGCCTCCTGCTGGCCGAGCGGCAAGGGGGCGGCGTTGTCGCTTTCGCAGCCGTTGGCGGTGGGCGGCAGCGGCAGCGGGTGTTCCAGCCCGTGCAGCAGGCCGCCGAGCATCACCGCCAGCGCCAGATAGGGGTTGGCGTCGGCGCCGGCCAGGCGGTATTCGATGCGCTGGTTGGCGCTGTCGGCGCAGGGCAGGCGCAGCGCCACCGTGCGATTGTTGTGGCCCCAGGAGGCGCGCAGCGGCACGTGCATGCCGGGGCGGAAGCGGCGAAACGCGTTGATGTTGGGCGCCAGGATCGCCATCGATGCCGGCATCAGCGCCAGCATGCCCGCCATCGCCTGCTGCATGTTGTCGCTCAGTTCACCCGGCGCGCCGGTCAGCAGGTTCTCGCCGTGCTCGTTCTGCAGGCTGATGTGAAAATGCAGCCCGCTACCGGCGGCATGGGCGCAGGGCTTGGCCATAAAGCAGGCGTGCTGGTGATGTTGCTCGGCAATCTGCCGCGTCAGGCGCTTCAGCGCCATGATCTGGTCGCAGGCTTCCAGCACGCGCCGGCTGTGATGCAGGTTCAGCTCGTACTGGCCGGAAGCGGCTTCGGCCACCACGCCGGTCAGCGGCAGGCTTTGCAGCCGCGCGTGCCGTTCGATGTCGCTCAGCAGCGCATGGTGGCGCTCGGGCGCATCCACCGCGAAGCTCTGCGTCGGGCAGGCTTCCGCCTCGGCGGGGCGCTGCGGATCCTGCAGGTAGAACTCCAGTTCGGCCGCCACCACCGGGAAGCAGTTGCGCTCGTGCAGGCGCTTCAGCACCCGTTGCAGCACCACGCGCGGCTCCAGCTCGCAGGCGTCGCCGTCGGCGTTTTGCATCGTCAGCAGCAGCTGGGCGTGGCGTTCGGGATCGCGCGCGCAGGGGCGCAGCGTGCCGGGCACCGGCAGGCACAGCCGATCCGGCTCGCCCGTCCGCTGCCCCAGCCCGCTTTCTTCTATCACCCGGCCGTGCAGATCCAGGGCGTAGATCGACAGCGGGAAGTAGCAGCCTTTTTCCAGGCCAAAGGCTTCGGCGATCGGCAGGCGCTTGCCGCGCAGCTGGCCGTTCAGATCGTGCAGATAAATATCCAGCTGTTCGGTATCCGGATAGCGCTGCAGGTAGTGTTCCAGCTCTTTGCGGAAGGTGCGCGTCGGCGATGCGGGCAGCTCCGCCAGCAGGGGATTGAACCCGATGATATTAGCATGCATGGCGCGCTCCAGAACGAAGACCGGTCACGGCCAGAGGCAGGGATAAACGCATGAGACAACTCTCTTGTGAGGCCATAGCGGCGATGTGAAAAGGGTATCTGCGGCGGCAAAAACTGTCTGTAAAAACGCCGTAACGTTAACGGGGCGCGGAATAAAAATGCCGTAAAGAGCGCGGCGGGTTGGCCGCGCCGGCACGGTCTATACTGGCGAGAGGGCAGTAGAAGGAGAGATAACGATGAAGAGAATAGGGCTGCTTATCGCCGCGCTGGCCACGTTCAACGCCACCGCGTCTTCCCCACAGGCGTGGGCCGAGAGCGAACGGGCGATGCGCGCCGCCTGCCTGAAGGCCAGCGGGCTAAAAAACGCCAGGGTGGAAGGGGAGATTATTCACTACGGTGACGACGTCGGCTATTCGGCGCTGTTTATCGGCGGGCGCTACCCGCAGCCGTTTATGAAAAACCAGCTGGGCAGGGAGCTGTGCTTATATCAGCGTGCCACGCAGAAGGCGGCGGTGCAGGCGGTGGAGGGGAGCAGTGCGTCTGCTCAACCTTGATGTTTGATGAGATAAATAAAAATACAGCCCACGGTGATAATAATGGCCTCTATGAGCAAGAGTATAAAATCCATCGCCAGCCACTTCTGTAGCTCAGAAGAGGCGGTTTTTTGCACGAAATCGTAGGTTTTCGCATCGAGCCAAACTTGATCCCTTATTTTTATTTTTTTCCTTTTCAGAATCCAAAGAAACCACTGTGCTTTCAATGAGGTTCCAAGCATGCCGAAGCTATCGGCAAAGGCGACGTAGGGCGGAATAAAATGTCCGCTGCCGGCGTAACGTTGATAGAACGCGTCAAACTCTTTTTTATGGCGACGGTAGCCAATGAATTGGATGAAGGCGCTTAAAACCAGCAGCGTTAAGCATAATATGACAAGGGTTTTCATCGAGCAGCCTGAATCACGACATTCTCGCTATCAACATAAAGATCAATGCCATGATGAAGAGCAGTCCTTCCAGCGCCAAAAGCGTGTCGTTGTTTTTCATCCAGGTCTGCAAGCGCTCAGATGATGAAAGACGAACAAATTCATAGGTCTTGGCGGGAAGATATTGGTTTTCCTTCACCTTGATTTTCTTGCCGCAAAGGGTCCATCTGAACCATTGGACTTTGATGGAAGTACCTAAAGAGCCAAGGCCATCGGCAATTGCGAGGTGAGCAGGCACAAAGTGGCCCTGTTGGGTATAGCGTTGATAAAAAACATCGAACTCGCGTTTATAGCGACGAGAGTAAATATATTGAGCAAGCCAACAAAGTAAGAGCAGCACGGCTGCAATAAGTGATGCTGTTTTCATAAGCCACCGGCTAAGGTTCAAGGGGCGTTATGCCTTACTCAAAAAAACAAAAATACACATCAACGCCAAACACCCCATTTTCAGCACGCTTAAGATGAAGTCTTTCCGAATCCAGCTCTTCAGATGTTGAGATGTGTTTTCATTCACGAATTCGTAGGTTTTTGGGCCCAGAAAAGCGTTTTTCCCTATCTTTATTTTTCTGCCATTCAATATCCAACGGAACCATTGTGCTTTGATAGATACACCAAGCAAACCAAGGTTATCCGCGAAGATGACAAATGGAGGCAAGGGGTGAGCGCTTTGCACATAACGTTGATAGAATTCTGCAAATTCGTCTTTATAGCGCCGATAGTAAAGGTACTGAACCAGGGCGCTAATCAATGTCAGAGTGAAGAATAGGACGATAGCGATTTTCATTATTCACCAAAAATGAAACCAGTAATGCTGTCGGCGGCTACACCGCCACCCCAACTGCCAGCTGCGCCACCCAGAGCAGCGCCTGCTATACCACAAGCTAAAATACCGGTACCAAACGTGGAGGCGCCTAAGACGATACTGCAAGCCGTCATTGCTAACATTGCACCGCCTTCACCCCCCAAAATCCCCGCCGCAGTACTTGCCGCAAAATGACTGTATCCCTTCACCGCGATCTTGGCGCACTCCTGTTCGCGGCCGGTGGTGCAGGCGTTGTAGACGTCGTTGGTGGTATTCAGCCCACTCAATCCGATGCCGATCCAGCCGCCGGCTTTCATAAACTTGGCCGCCCGGCTGGCGCTGTCGACGTAGTTCGAATAACCCTTGATGGCGCCGACGCCGGCGGTGCTCCATTCATGCACCAGCGATTTACTGGAGAGCCCTAGCGCGTGTTTGATTTGCGCATACTCTTTCATATTGAGTTGAGCACGAGTAAGGCGATTCAGTAACGGTTTTAATGTACCGAACAGCCGCGCTCGTTCCACCTGAAACTGGGTGCCAATCAACGCGCCACTCGTGCGGAACTGATTTTGGTAGGTTTTTTCAATCTCAACCAGGATATTCTTGATCTGGCTGAAGTAGCGTTCTCCGGCATCCGAAGCCAGCCCGACGACCGTTTCCCCATAGCTGGTGAAGGCGGCGATAGCGGCGTAATTGCGGTGCAAGAAGGTGGAGAAATCGCTGTCACCGGCTTTCACCGCTTTGCTGGTGCGGCTTTTGGCCTGCATCAGGGCGGCGATCTGCGTAGATTGGTTATGATTGCGCGGATCGGCGACGATCAGCATTTGCCCCGGTTGAACCAGCGGCGTATCGGCATTGAGCTGCATAAAAAAACGTGCCGCTTCCGATGGCTTGCCACCGAACAGGTAGTTGGCGTGGAAGGCGAGCGGGCCCGTTTGTTGGGCGATGCAATAGCCCGGTGCGATGCTGCTGGACTTCTGTTCCATGTCGAAAAGCCTCCTTATTTTTAGGAAACTTAACATTTTCTACAGGGTGGTAACAGGTTCTGGCTCACGCTCTCGATCGGAGAATCATCTGAAAATACCGGTGCCGCCTTACCCGCCACTTCCCGCCATCTCCCGTTCGATTACCGTCGCCAGCGCCTGCGCGGCGGAAGAGAGTTGGTGCTGCGCCAGGCGGATCAGGCCCACGCGCCGTTCGATAATCGGGCCGATCAGCGGCACGCAGACCGCTCCCAGCTCATCCATCTGTTGCTCGCACAGCGCCGGCACCGCGCTGGCGCCGAGGCCGTTGGCCACCATGCGCCCGACCGTCACCAGCTGGTGGCTCTCAAACGCCACCTCCAGCGTTCGCCCGCTGCGGGCCAGCGCCTGCTCCAGCAGCAGCCGCACCGCCGATGGCCGCTGCAGGGTGATGAAATCCAGCGTCAGCAGCTCCTTCCAGCTCACCTGCGCCCTGCGTGCCAGCGCCGAATCCTTCGGCACCACCGCCAGAAAGCGATCGCGGCACAGCGGGGTGAAGTGCAGGGTGTCGCTCGGCTCCGGCTCGAAGGCGATACCCATCTCCACCCGGCCTTCGCGGATCATTTCAAACACCTGCTCGTTGATGACGTCGTGCACCGCCACGTTGATGCCGGCGTAACGATCGCGAAACGCCTTGAGGATCGGCGGCAGCGGGTTGCCGGCGAACGACGGCATGGCGGCGATCGCCACCTTGCCCATCTGCAGGGTGAAGCGCTGGCGCATCGCCTCTTCCGCGTTGTCCCAATCCGCCAGCAGCTGGCGCGCCATCGGGAAGAAGGTTTCGCCCTCCGGCGTCAGCGTCACCCGGCGGGTGGTGCGCAGCAGCAACGGCCCCCCCAACGCGTCTTCCAGCCCACGGATCGCCAGGCTGAGCGCCGGCTGAGAAATATTCAGCCGCTCGCTGGCCTGGGCGAAATTCAGAGTGTGAGCTACCGCTAAAAACGCGCGTAACTGTTTGATGCTCATTTTCATTTTGGTTGGCGTTAACTCTTTGTTAATTGTCGGTTAACGAGTGATTAATAAAAATTCTAAATGAATGCGGCATAAAAACAAAATTAACAAATCATTTTTGTGACCTGAAGATGCCCTCACGCAAGCCAGGGCATTTCGCCCTGCGCCGCAACATGCAGGGGCAACGATATGGCAGGGCTCGACAAACGCGTCGGCAGCTACCAGGAAGCGCTGGCAGGCCTGACGGACAACATGACGGTGCTGGCGGGCGGCTTTGGCCTGTGCGGCATCCCGGAGAATCTGATCGAAGAGATCCGCCGGCGCGGCGTGCGCGGGTTGACGGTGGTCTCCAACAACTGCGGCGTCGACGGGTTCGGCCTCGGGCGGCTGCTGGAAACCCATCAGATCCGCAAGGTGGTGGGATCGTACGTCGGCGAAAACGCGCTGTTCGAGCAGCAGGCGCTCAGCGGCGAGCTGGAGGTGGATCTCACGCCGCAGGGCACGCTGGCGGAGAAGATCCGCGCCGGCGGCGCCGGCATCCCGGCGTTCTTCACCGCCACCGGTTACGGCACGCCGATCGCCGAAGGCAAAGAGGTGCGCGAGTTCAACGGCCGCCCTTACATCATGGAAACCGCCATCACCGGCGATTTCGCCATCGTGAAAGGCTGGAAGGCCGATCACTTCGGCAACGTCATCTACCGCCATACTGCGCAGAACTTCAATCCGCTGATGGCGACCGCCGGGCGCATCACGGTGGTGGAAGTGGAAGAGATCGTCGCGCCGGGCGAGCTGGATCCGGCGGCGATCCACACCCCCGGCATCTACGTCGATCGGCTGATCCAGGGCACCTTCGAGAAGCGTATCGAACAACGCACCCTGCGGGCATAAGGAGAATTCGCATGCTTACCCGTGAACAAATGGCGCAGCGCGTGGCGCAAGAGCTGAGGGACGGTTACTACGTCAACCTGGGCATCGGCATCCCGACGCTGGTGGCCAACTACGTGCCGGCGGGCATGGACGTGATGCTGCAGTCGGAAAACGGCCTGCTGGGGATGGGCGAGTTCCCGACCGAGCAGCAGTTGGACGCCGACATGATCAACGCCGGCAAGCAGACGGTCACCGCGCGCCTCGGCGCGTCTATTTTCGATTCGGCGCAGTCGTTCGCCATGATCCGCGGCGGCCATGTCGATCTGACCGTGCTGGGGGCGTTTGAAGTGGACGTCGAGGGCAACATCGCCTCGTGGATGATCCCCGGCAAGATGGTCAAGGGCATGGGCGGCGCGATGGATCTGGTGGCGGGGGCGGAGAACATCATCGTGGTGATGACCCACGCCGCGAAGGGCGGCGAGTCCAAGCTGCTGCCGCGCTGCACGCTGCCGCTGACCGGCGCCCGCTGCATCCGCAAGGTATTGACCGATCTGGCCTACCTGGAAATTGAAGACGGCGCCTTCGTGCTGCGCGAACGCGCGCCGGGCGTCAGCGTGGCGGAGATTGTCGCCAAAACCGCCGGCCGGCTGATCGTGCCGGAGCAAGTGCCGGAAATGCGTTTCTGAGACGGGAGGTGAATGTGCAACAACGTGAAGTGGTGATCGTGGCGGCGACGCGCACGCCGGTCGGCAGTTTTCACGGCGCGCTGGCGCCGCTGACGGCGGTGGAACTGGGCACGGCGGCGGTGCAGGGGCTGCTGGCGCAAAGCGGCGTGGCGCCGCAGCAGATCGATGAAGTGATCCTCGGCCAGGTGCTGACCGCCGGCTGCGGGCAGAATCCGGCGCGCCAGACCGCGCTCAACGCCGGGCTGCCCGTTACGACGCCGGCGCTGACCATCAACAAGGTGTGCGGCTCCGGTTTGAAGGCGGTGCATCTGGCGGTGCAGGCGATCCGTAGCGGTGACGCCGACGCGGTGATCGCCGGCGGCCAGGAAAGCATGAGCCAGTCGCCTTACCTGATGGCCGGCGCGCGCGCCGGCCTGCGCCTCGGTCACGCGCAGATGGTGGACAGCGTGATCCACGATGGCCTGTGGGACGCGTTCAACGACTATCACATGGGCATCACCGCCGAGAACCTGGCGGAGAAATACGCCATCAGCAGAGAAGAACAAGACAGGTTCGCGCTGCGCTCGCAGCAGAAGGCGCAGGCGGCGCAGCAGGCCGGGCGTTTCGCGCAGGAGATCACGCCGGTGACGGTGCCGCAGCCCAAGGGCGAAGCGCTGCGGGTAGAGCGCGACGAACAGCCGCGCGACACCAGCCTGGAGGCGCTGGCGCGGCTGCGCCCGGCGTTTCGCAAAGAGGGCACGGTGACCGCCGGCAACGCCTCGTCGCTCAACGACGGCGCCGCCGTGGTGGTGCTGATGAGCGCGGAAAAAGCCGCCGCGCTGCGTTTGCCGGTGCTGGCGCGCATCGCCGGTTACGCCTCGTCGGGCGTCGAACCGGCGATCATGGGCATCGGCCCGGCGCCGGCCGCGCGCCGCTGCCTGGAAAAAGCCGGTTGGCGGTTGGAGGAGGTCGATCTGATCGAAGCCAACGAAGCCTTCGCCGCGCAGGCGCTGGCGGTGGGCAAAGAACTGGGCTGGGAGGCGGAGCGGGTCAACGTCAACGGCGGAGCGATCGCGCTGGGGCATCCGATCGGCGCGTCCGGCTGCCGCATTTTGGTGTCGCTGCTGTTCGAAATGCAGCGCCGCGAGGTGAACAAGGGGCTGGCGATGCTGTGCATCGGCGGTGGGCAGGGGGTGGCGCTGGCGGTAGAGCGCCCGTAAACAACCGAGGAGGGCACCATGCAGTCATCTGACTATGCGGTACTGGGCGCCGGGCTGATGGGGGTGGGCATCGCCACCCACTTTATTCGCCACGGCCATGAGGTGCTGCTGTATGAACCGGATCCGCAGCGCCGGGCGGAAGCGTCGGCGGTGGCGAGCGGCATTCTGGCCGAGCTGAGCGACGTCGGGCAGTTTGATAACGATGAGCGCGAAGCGGCGCTGGCGCGTCTGCGCGTGACCGGCGATCTGAACGCGGTGGCGCGCGCCCGGCTGTTTATTGAGGCGATCCCGGAACGGCTCGAGCTGAAGCATGCGCTGTATGAGCAGCTGGAAGGGCTGATCGCCGACGACGCGGTGATCGCCAGCAACACCAGCGGCCTGCCGCCGGACGAGCTGGCGGCGCGCATGACCCATCCGCAGCGGCTGCTGATCGCCCACTTTTGGCATCCGCCGCACCTGATCCCGCTGGTGGAGATCGTGCCCGGCAGCGCCACCGAGCCGCGCCATCTGGCGGCGGTGCAGGCGCTGCTCGGCGAGATGGCGCTGGAGGCGGTGCTGCTGGAACGCGCCGCGCCGGGGTTTGTCGGCAACCGGCTGCAGTTTGCGGTGCTGCGTGAGGCGCTGCACATCGTCCACAGCGGCATCGCCAGCGCCGAGGTGGTGGATCAGGTGATGCGCGCCTCGCTGGGGCGGCGCTACGCCATGGTCGGCCCGCTGGAGGCCGCCGACATGACCGGGCTCCCGACGGTGGCGGACATCGCCCGCCACCTGTTCCCGGAACTGGCGACCGGTGACGAGATGATGGCGCTGGTGGAACAGCGGCTGCAGCGCGGCGATAGCGGCCAACGCAGCGGCCGGGGATTTTATCTGTGGGATGAAGCACGCAGGGAACGCATTCAACGGCGACGGGCGCATCAGCTGCGCTTTGCGCTGAAACCGTAATTTCGCACGCCGTACCTGACAATAACAACGATAGCGAGGTGCCTGATGAGCGTTTTGATTGCCCTGGCAGCACTGGGATTACTGATGCTGGCCGCCTACCGCGGCTACAGCGTGATTTTGTTCGCCCCGATCGCTGCGCTGGGCGCGGTGCTGTTGACCGACCCCGGCGCGGTGGCGCCGACCTTCACCGGGCTGTTTATGGAGAAGATGGTCGGCTTTGTGAAGCTCTACTTCCCGGTGTTCCTGCTGGGGGCGGTATTCGGCAAGCTGATTGAGCTGTCCGGTTTTTCCCGTTCGATCGTCGCGGCGGCGATCCGCATTCTCGGCCGGCGTCACGCCATTCCGGTGATCGTGCTGGTGTGCGCGCTGCTGACCTACGGCGGGGTGTCGCTGTTTGTGGTGGCGTTCGCGGTTTATCCGTTCGCCGCCGAGCTGTTCCGCCAGAGCGGCATCCCCAAGCGGCTGATCCCGGCCACCGTGGCGCTCGGCGCCTTCTCCTTCACCATGGACGCCTTGCCCGGCACGCCGCAGATCCAAAACATCATCCCGACCAGCTTCTTCGGCACCAATGCCTGGGCCGCGCCCTGGCTGGGGCTGATCGGCTCGCTGTTCATCATCGCGGTCGGCCTGCTGTATCTTGAACGCCAGCGGCGCAAGGCGCAGTTGAAGGGGGAGGGTTACGGCACCGAGCTGCTGAACGAACCGGAAACCCCGGACGATATCAACCTGCCGAATCCGCTGATCGCCATCCTGCCGTTGATTCTGGTCGGGGTATTCAACCTTGCCTTCACCCATTGGATCCCGCAGTGGTACGGCGCCAGCCACGATCTGACGCTGCCGGGGCTGGCCAAGCCCATCACCACCGATGTGGCGAAGATCACCGCCATCTGGGCGGTGGAAGCGGCGCTGGTGTCGGGTATTCTACTGGTGGTGGCGTTCGGCTTTGGCAATATTCGCGGCCGGCTGGCGGAAGGCAGCAAGACGGCGGTCGGCGGCGCAATTCTGGCGGCGATGAACACCGCCTCCGAATACGGCTTCGGCGCGGTGATCGCCGCGCTGCCGGGCTTTTTGGTGCTGTCGCAGGCGCTGTCGGCGATCCCCAATCCGCTGCTGAACGAAGCGATCAGCGTCACCCTGCTGGCCGGCATCACCGGCTCGGCCTCCGGCGGCATGAGCATCGCGCTGGCGGCGATGGCCGATAACTTCGTGGCCGCCGCCCACGCCGCGCATATCCCGCTGGAAGTGCTGCACCGGGTGGCCTCGATGGCCAGCGGCGGCATGGATACCTTGCCGCACAACGGCGCGGTGATCACCCTGCTGGCGATCACCGGCCTCAGCCACCGGCAGGCCTATGGCGGCATCTTCGCCATCACCCTGATCAAGAGCGCCGCGGTGCTGTTCGTGATCGGCGTGTTCTACCTGACCGGCATTGTTTAAAGGAGCGATACCATGAGTGTACAAGGCAAGACCGCGCTGGTGACCGGCTCGACCAGCGGCATCGGCCTCGGGATAGCGTCCGTGCTGGCCGCCGCCGGCGTGCGCGTGATCCTCAACGGCTTTGGCGATGTGGAAGCGGCGAAAGCGCAGGTTGCCCGGCTGGGCGCCGCGCCGGGGTATCACGGCGCCGATCTCGGCGATGCGGCCCAGATAGCGGACATGATGCACTATGCCGAGCGTGAGTTCGGCGGCGTGGACATTCTGGTGAACAACGCCGGCATTCAGCACGTGGCGCCGCTGGATCAGTTCCCGGTGGAGAAATGGAACGCCATCCTCGCCATTAACCTGTCGGCGGTGTTCCACACCTGCCGGTTGGCGCTGCCGTGTATGCGCGAGCGCAACTGGGGGCGCATCATCAACGTGGCGTCGGTGCACGGGCTGGTGGCGTCGAAAGACAAGTCGGCCTATGTGGCGGCCAAGCACGGCGTGGTGGGGCTGACCAAGACGCTGGCGCTGGAAACCGCCCGCACGCCCGTCACCTGCAACGCCATCTGCCCCGGCTGGGTGCTGACGCCGCTGGTGCAGCAGCAGATCGACAAACGCATCGCCGCCGGTACCGATCCGCAGCGGGCGCGCGATGAGCTGTTGGCGGAGAAGCAGCCTTCGCAAGAGTTCGTCACGCCAGAGCAGCTCGGTGAGCTGGCGCTGTTCCTATGCAGCGATGCGGCGGCGCAGGTGCGTGGCGCCGCCTGGAACATGGACGGCGGCTGGCTGGCGCAGTAGTGAGATTTTCCCCGGAGCGCGCAATGCGCTCCGTCGTTATTTCCCGCCTTTAATTAATTCCATCGCGTGACGGTTTACCTGCGGCAATAATATTTTTTTGTTATTTGCTATCATTATTCCCAGATAATCACGAAGGGTTATTTTGGGTGAAACGTGCGGATTGGTTTATTTCGTGCTGCGGTTATTACATTGTTTTTCTCCGTGTTACAGGTGAACACGTTTTTGCTGAAATTAAATCCAACCTAAAATAATGGCAGGTTATGGCGTGAATTTTTATATCTTGCGTGCGCTGTTCACATCGGTTAATTATTTCTGCGTGGCTTAAGACCACCGCGTTTATAACAATAATTTTTTCGGGCAGGGGTAATAATGAGAAAAAATACAACGCCAATATTCATTGGCGGCGTCTTGCTGTCGGCGATTTCCGCCGGCGCGCAGGCCGAGATCACCATTCTGGATAAAAACCCGCAGAGCAATGTGTTGCTGGCGCCGCTCAGTTTAAAGGTGGGCGGCAGCATTCGCCCCGAGTGGATCTTCAATAACGGCCCGGAGCCGGGCTATGACAAAAACGGCCACGACGGCGGCACGCGTTTTCGCTTCAGCGGCGATTATGCGCTGACGCAGGACACCTCGATCATCGGCTATTACGAG
Source organism: Serratia sp. BNK-23 (assembly GCF_047456145.1). NCBI lineage: Bacteria > Pseudomonadati > Pseudomonadota > Gammaproteobacteria > Enterobacterales > Yersiniaceae > Serratia > Serratia sp. BNK-23. The sequence continues at coordinate 4,404,002 of NZ_CP179900.1, read as the reverse complement.
TGGGGCGTCGATCTGGCGCACGCGCTCAGCTGGGACGGGCACTATAACGAAGACGGCAAGCGCGACTATCAGCGCCAGCTGTACGCCGGCTTCAAAGACGATCGTTACGGCACCCTGACCTATGGCCATCAATACGGCATCTATTATTCGGTGGTCGGCATCAAAAGCGACGTCTGGGATAACGATGGCCATGCGGGCGGCACCGGCATCGGTATTTCCGGCGACTATGACGGCGGCAATAAACCGAAAAACAGCATCAAATACACCAATGATTTCGGGCCGGTCACGCTGTACGCCAACTACTTATTGCCGGAAGACGATCTGCACACCGCGGATAACCTGATTTACCGCCGCAAGGGCGGTGGCGGGCTGGGCTTCGATTATAAGGTGACTAAAGACTTCACCTTCAGCGCCGCCTACAGTTATACCGATGCGAAGATCAAAGACAATCTGTACCACGAACAGGATTATCACCAGCAGTTGTCCGGCACCGCGTTAACCTGGCAGCCGAACAACTGGTATATCGTCGGCACCGCCAGCTACTACAAAGATTATGTGCCGAGCACCCGACAGCGCACGCTGTCGCACTTCTTCGCCGGTGACGGCTACGGGCTGGAAGGCTTCGTCGGTTACACTTTCAATATCGACAAGCCGTTCCTCAAATCCGTCCAGCCTTATGTGGCGGCGGACTCGCTGCGGCTGAAGGGAGACGAGGCGTATCACGCCAACCACGTCTATCTTGGTGCGGGCACCACCATCGGTTACGGTCTGTCGGTGTATGTGGAGCGCACGCTGGCCAACAGCAGCGACAACGAGCCGGACTCCACCTGGATTACGGTGTTCTACGACTTCTGATTTTCACCTGCTCCAAGCCGGCGCCTGCGCCGGCTTTTTCACATGGTGATCGCGCCGCCCAGGGTCTCTCCAGAGGCGTTGCGCTCCGCCAGGTAGCGCGCCGGCGGTTTGCCCACCGCCTTTCTGAACATGGTGACGAAGCCGCTGGCGCTCTCGTAGCCCAAATCCAGCGCCACCGTCTGTACGCTCTCGCCCTGCGTCAAGCGCTGCAGCGCCAGCATCACGTGCAGCTGGCGCCGCCAGTGGCCGAAGCTCATGCCCATCTGCTGTTGCAAGGTGCGGCTGAGGGAGCGTTCGCTCATGCCGATGCGCTGCGCCCACTGCCCGAGGGTGGATTTGTCCGCCGGGCTGCTCAGCATGCCTTCGGTCAACTGCCGGATGCGCGCGTCGTCGGACACCGGCAGATGCAGATTCTCGATCGGCGCGGCCGCCAACTGATCCAGCAATACCGCCGTCAGACGCCCCTCGGCGCCCTGTTCGTCGTAAAGCGGCTCAAAGGTGCTGGCCTGCAGCAGCAGCTCGCGCAGCAGCGGCGAGACCGACAGCGTGCAGCAGCTTTGCGGCAGGCCGACGGCGGCATGTTGATCGACGAACAGGCAGTAGGCCTCGGTGGAGCCGGCGCCCTGGGCGTTGTGCAACACGTTGCCCGGCATCCACAGCGCGCACTGCGGCGGCACCAGCCACAGCCCGTTTTCCACTTCGCAGCGGATCATGCCGCGCACGGTGTAGATCAGTTGCGCCTTCCGGTGGCGGTGCGGCTCGACTTCCCAATCCTGCTCGAGAGTCGAACCTTGCAGGGCAAACAGCGGGCGCGGCACCTGATCGATATCCAGACAGTGGCGGGGGATCTGTACTTTCATGAGAATAGTTCTCAATTTGGCGGAATTGAAAAGTATTATGTCCTGATTGCGCAATGCGGTCTAGCGCCGGTGCCGATAAAGTAAGCGCCAGTTCTTAAACCCTTTCGCGAGGAAACTGATTATGTCATTGGATACCGCCGACTTTCCGCTGGTGTGGATGCGCCGCAGCGGGCGCGATACCCAGGCCGAGCTGGCCGAATTCAGCGCGCTGCTGGCGCGCGCCGAGCCTTTTGTTCTGCTCACCGACCGCAGCGTCGGCGATGAAGAACAAGAACATGACCGCGATGCTCGCACCCAGGTTGCGCTGTGGAAACGTGATAACCGCGAGGCGCTGAAGCGGTGGGTGAAAGGCATGATCATGCTGGAGCCGGACGACGCCAAACGCGCGGCGGCGGAAGAATTCGCCGAATACGGCGCCAAATTCTGGGGCTATCCGGTACTGGTGGCCGCCGATGAAGCCGCAGGCCGGGTATTGGCGCAGACGTTATTGTTAAAATAAGGGGAACACCATGCACCAGCAACAGGTGATTGAACAGCTGCTGGCCTGGATCGAGCAGAGCCTGGATCAGCCGCTGACGCTGGACGACATCGCCGCCAAGTCCGGCTACTCCAAATGGCATTTGCAGCGGATGTTCAAGCAGCATACCGGCCATATTCTCGGCACCTACGCGCGCCGCAGAAGGCTGACCGCCGCCGCGCGTGAACTGCGCCTGACCGGCACCAGCGTGGCCTGCATCGCCGATACTTACCAGTTCGATTCGCAGCAGACCTTCACCCGTTGCTTCCGCAAGCAGTTCGGTCTGCCGCCGGCCAGCTATCGTCGCAGCCAGGATTGGTCGAGCTATGGGCTGCAGCCGCCGCTGCGCCTGACCGAAGCGCCATTGCCGCAGGCCGATATCGTGACGCTGCCCGCCATGCAGTTGGTGGGCCATACACAGCGCCGCAGTTTTACGCTGGGGCAACTGGCGGCCTCCAAGTGTGAGCTGCGCCGCCACGCCTGGCGGCAGTTGCTGCAGCCGCAGGCGCTGCCGGAGGTGGTATACGGTCTCACCAGTCTGGAAGTTGACCGGCGCCGCCGGGGCAGCCCGCGCATGGCCTACACCGCCGCTCTGCCGGACGAAGGGGCGCCGGGAGAACGGGTGACTATCGAGCAGGGCGAGTATGCCCGTTTCACCTACCAGGGACAGGCGGAAGGGTTACAAAACTTTATTGTCCGGCTGTATGACACCGCTATGCCGCAGATGAACGCCATTCGCCGGCCAGGGCAGGATATCGAGCGTTTCTACCCGGCGCAGGAGGGCAGTTGCCCGCTCGGCGGCGCGGCGATCCGCTGTGAATATCTGATTCCGATACGGCGGGAGGAAGCGTTGGCCGCCGCCAGCTAGGCGGCGGTTCTCGCAAAAAATCGCCGGCGTGGCGCGTCAGGTTACAAAAAATTGCGATATTACATCGGTAATGGTTCACACTTTGATTGATGTGCACATATAATGCGCATCCGGTCAAATCCCCCCTGGTTTTTCAGGCCGCAGCGCCGTCAGCTGCCGGCTGAAATTCAACGGGGCAAAGTGGCCGTAGAAACCAATACCCATAATCGCCAGTGGCCTTGACCAACACGAAGATGAAAATGAGCATTCGCGCGTTATTAACCCTGTTTACGGCACTGGTTGCATTCAGCCAGGCTGCCTTCGCCGTCGTCTACCCGCTGCCGCCAAAAGACAGCCGTTTGGTGGGCGAAAATATCCAAATCACCGTACCGGAAGACAGCAAACTGCCGCTGGAAAGCTTCGCCGCCCAGTATCAGATGGGGCTGAGCAACATGCTGGAGGCCAACCCGGGCGTGGATCCGTTCCTGCCGAAGGCCGGCAGCACCCTGACTATCCCGCAGCAGCTGATCCTGCCGGACGCGCCGCGTGAAGGCATCATCATCAACAGCGCCGAAATGCGTCTGTACTACTACCCGAAAGGCTCCAACACCGTGGTGGTGCTGCCGATCGGCATCGGCCAGCTGGGTAAAGACACCCCGCTGAACTGGACCACCACCGTGCAGCGCAAGAAAGACGGCCCAACCTGGACGCCGACCGCCAAAATGCGCGCCGAATACGCGGCTGACGGCGAGATCCTGCCTGCGGTGTTCCCGGCCGGCCCGGATAACCCGATGGGGCTGTATGCGCTGTATGTCGGCCGTCTGTATGCCATTCACGGCACCAACGCCAACTTCGGCATCGGCCTGCGCGTGAGCCACGGCTGCGTGCGTCTGCGCGCCGACGACATCAAGTACCTGTTCCAGAACGTGCCGGTCGGCACCCGCGTGCAGTTCATCAACGAACCGATGAAGGCCACCGTCGAACCGGACGGCTCGCGCTACGTGGAAGTGCACAACCCGCTGTCGGCCAACGAAGAGCAGCTGCAATCCAAGGATCCGGTGCCGTTGACCATCTCTGCGCCGGTCGGCAAAGTGCTGATGGACGCCGGCGTCAATCAGAGCGAAGTGGACGCGGCGATCAAGGCCCGTTCCGGCATGCCGGTGAAAGTGAACTGATTGCCCAGAGCTTCAGTGAACGCGATAAAAAAGACGCCTGCGGGCGTCTTTTTTTATGCTTTCAGCTTCCGCTGTTGGCGCGGTGAATTTATTGCTTCCCTATCATCGTCTTTAAAACGAAAAGCGCCGACTCATGTTGGTCTTTATTGACTCGTTCGAGATACATATTATCAATCGCGTCGGCGATGGGGCGGCTGGCTTCGAACAGCGCCTGCCCAGCAGGCGTCAGGTAAATAAATCGGCGGCGCTTATCATGCTCGCCGGCTTCCCGTTTTAATAAACCTTTTCCTTCCATGCGGCCTAGCAATTCGGCCAGCGCGGCTTTACTGCTGATCGCCGCTTCCATTAATTCGATTTGTTCAATGCCCGGCGTTTCTGAAACGGTGGCCAGAATGGAATATTGTTGTTTGCTGAGTTCAGGAAGCGATTTTTGCCATTGAGCACTATGATCCTGAAGCAGTTCGCGAATGAGGTGGAAAAAAGTATTGGCCAGCGTTCTGTTCATACATTATTCCCTGAAAGGAAAAAAGCTAACAATAATATCAATATAACAAAATAAGCCGATAAGGGATACCTGCCCGGAAAGTTGTTCGTTTACGAACGGTTACATATTGCCCACTTGTTTTATCGCTATCTCAGGACTAGATTTGATAAATCGTTCGCATACGAACTTTGTGGGGTGTTGCATGAAATTAGTGATCGCGATGACGGGCGCGACCGGGGCGCCGCTGGGTACGGCGCTGCTTCAGGCGCTAAAAGACATGGAGGGCATAGAGACGCATTTGATCTTGAGTAAGTGGGCCAAAACGACCATTGAACTCGAAACAAATTTCACCGTGCATGACGTGATGGCGATGGCCGACGTGACGCACGGTTCTGCCGATCAGGCCGCCACGATCTCTTCAGGTTCTTTTCATACGGACGGCATGATCATTATTCCCTGCAGTATGAAAACGTTAGCGGGTATTCGAGCCGGTTATGCAGAAGGGCTTATTGGCAGAGCGGCGGATGTGATTATCAAAGAAGGGCGGAAGTTGGTGTTGGTTCCCAGAGAAACGCCGTTGAGCACTATTCACTTGGAAAATATGCTCGCGCTCTCGAAATTGGGGGTGTCATTGGTTCCCCCCATGCCCGCTTATTATAACCACCCCACTCATATTGATGACGTTACCGATCATATTGTCGCACGCGTGCTGGATCAATTTGGTCTTGATCATCGCCGGGCAAAGCGCTGGGCAGGACTAAAAGAAAATAGCAAAAAAACCACTGACACCGAGGAAGGTTAAATATGGCTTATGACGATCTGCGAAGTTATTTAGCGGCGCTGGATGAGGCCGGACAATTACTCGATATTACCGAGGAGGTTCAGGCGGAACCGGATATCGCCGCGGCAGCCAACGCCACAGGCAGAATGGGTGAGGGCGCCCCCGCCATTGCATTCAGGAACATTAAAGGCTTTGAACACGCGCATGTGGTCATGAATACCATCGGGTCATGGCAGAATCACGCCATAGCCCTGGGGCTCCCGCCGGCCACGCCGGTGAAGCAGCAAATCGATGAGTATATTCGCCGCTGGGATCATTTTCCCGTCTCTGCGGAACGTCGCGATAATCCGCCCTGGGCCGAGAACGAGGTCAACGGTGAGGAGATTAATCTGTTTGAGATCCTGCCGCTGTTTCGCTTAAACGACGGCGACGGTGGATTCTACCTGGATAAGGCCTGCGTGGTTTCCCGCGATCCTGAAGATCCGACCCACTTCGGCAAGCAAAACGTCGGCATTTATCGCATGGAGGTGAAGGGCAAGCGTAAGCTGGGCCTGCAGCCCGTGCCGATGCACGACATCGCGCTGCATCTGCATAAAGCAGAAGAGCGCGGCGAGGATCTGCCTATCGCCATTACGCTGGGCAATGACCCGATCATTACGCTGATGGGGGCGACGCCGCTCAAATACGATCAGTCGGAGTATGAAATGGCCGGCGCCCTGCGTGAAAGCCCGTACCCGATAGCGACGGCCCCCTTGACCGGCTTTGATGTGCCCTGGGGTTCCGAAGTCATCATTGAAGGAGTGATTGAAGGCCGCAAGCGCGAGATTGAAGGCCCGTTCGGCGAATTTACGGGGCACTATTCCGGCGGCCGCAACATGACGGTGGTGCGCATCGATAAGGTTTCTTACCGCTCGCGGCCGATTTTCGAATCCCTGTATCTGGGCATGCCCTGGACAGAAATCGACTACCTGATGGGGCCGGCCACCTGTGTGCCGCTGTATCAGCAGTTGAAAGCCGAGTTTCCGGAAGTGCAGGCGGTTAATGCGATGTATACCCACGGGTTGCTCGTCATCATTTCCACTAAAAAGCGTTACGGCGGTTTCGCGCGCGCGGTGGGGATGCGGGTGATGACCACGCCGCATGGGCTGGGCTATGTGAAAATGGTGATCATGGTCGATGAGGATGTCGATCCCTTCAACCTGCCGCAGGTTATGTGGGCGCTGTCCGCCAAGGTCAATCCGGCCGGCGATTTGGTGCAATTGCCGAATATGTCGGTGCTGGAGTTGGATCCCGGCTCCAGCCCGGCGGGGATCACGGACAAACTCATCATTGACGCGACCACGCCGGTGGCTCCGGATACGCGCGGCCACTACAGCCAGCCCGTCAAGGATTTACCCGAAACCGCCCTGTGGGTGGATAAATTAACCGCCATGCTGGCTAACCGTCATTAAGGAGTTCCTATGATTTGTCCTCGTTGTGCCGATAAACAGATAGACGTCATGGCGCATTCACCGGTCAAGGGCGTGTGGACGGTATACCAGTGTCAACACTGCCTTTATACCTGGCGTAATACCGAACCTGTTCGCAGAACGGAACGGGAGCATTATCCGCCCGAGTTTCGCATGACTCAGCAGGATATCGATAATGCGCCGGAAGTGCCGACCATTCCCCCTCTTCTGAGGAAATGAAACCGCAGGCGGGGAAAAGCCCGCCTTTTCATGGAAATAACAATGATGAAAAATGAAGACGTCGTTCTGCTTGACGCCGCCTGGCAGCCCTGCGGGACGACGCCCAAAGATCAGGTCCACACGCGGCATACGCCGCTGCATCTGGCTTTTTCATGCTACCTGTTTACTGTCGAGGGTGCAGTGTTGGTCACCCGGCGCGCGTTGAGCAAAACCGCCTGGCCGGGGGTCTGGACCAATTCTTTTTGTGGGCATCCCCTGCCGCAAGAGGCGCTGACGCAGGCCGTTATACGTCGCGCTCAGGTTGAATTGGGCACGGAAGTCGAGCAGATAATGCTGCTGAGCGACGCCTTCAGTTATCAGGCGACCGACGTGTCCGGCATCATGGAGAATGAGGTTTGCCCGGTATTTGCCGCGTATTGTAAAGGCGCTCTCTGCGCTAATCCGGATGAAGTGGCGGATTATGTGTGGGTCGATCTCAATAACTTAATGGCGGCTGTAAAATTAACGCCATTCGCTTTCAGCCCGTGGATGGTTTCTCAATTGAATACCGGTGCGATAACATCAGGTTTGAAAAAATACAGGGATGCTATAACCATAAAGAGCGCAGCGCGCGACATTAGGGACGGTGCTGTAATAAAATAAATAGCCACCGCAAGGGTGACTATTCATTCATGTTTACAGGCTGCCGCCGACCGAGGTCGAAGTGGAGCCGATAGTCTCGCGGAAATGTTTCGCGTAGTCGGCCACTTCCTGCTGCGTATGCGTCAGGCCATAAAGACCCAGCCCCACACCGCCTGCAACGCCGCCGATAATGGTGCCGACCAATTGGCCGACCGCACCGGCAATAAAGCCGCCTGCGCCTGCGGATTTACCTGCAATCAGCGCGCCGGTCATGGCGCCGTCCAACAGCCCATCCCAGGCCGCGTTCAGATCGCCACCGCTAACGTACTGTTCTTCATATTGACTAAGTACTTTCATATACAATCCTTATAAATAAAAGGGTGACTTAGTGGGTTTAATTAAATTCTAAAATAACGCTGTAGCGCCATTTCACTTTAAAAATATAACGACTGCCATTTAATTGGCAATATTCCATTCAATGAAGGGTGTTATTTGGTTAAATATAGTCGCATTTATTTTTTGGCGAGTGTTTTAAAGAGGGGGGTTGGGAATTTTCTTGGGAAAAATAGCAGATATCGCTGGGAGGTGAGAGGCAAAGCCGCCACCGGTTGGCGCAGCTTGTCACTATTTTCACATTTATTGTCTCGTCATCCGCACGGCGTTAGGCCCACATTGCAATTATTCCATTAAAAACTATCGCTAATTAATGAGTTATATCTCCGCATTTATTGCCCGCCATTGAAAAAATTCTCGCAAAAAATCTCCGCTGTGAAAATAAGATCACACAAGCGTAACAAAAGGTAAACAAACCCCTCCTATATTGGCTGCTTCGCTTTTGGAGGGAGTGTCATGCGTAACTGGAACGAACCGAAAAAGAACAAAGCGCACATCGAACTGATCCCGATGATCGACGTGATGATGTTTTTATTGGTGTTTTTCGTCTTGATCAGCCTGAACGTCATTCCGGCGCTCGGGCTGAAAACGCAGTTGCCGTCCGCCGGCAGCGCGCAACAGCTGAAACCGCAGAAGAAAGCGATCATCACGCTGGGGGCCGACGAACAGCTGCAGCTGGATGGCCAGCCGATCGCGCTCGACGCGTTGGTCACGACGCTGAAGCAACAGCAGCAGGCCAACCAGACCACCACCATCATCGTCAACAGCGATAAAGGCGTGGCGGTCGAGCGGCTGGTGGCGGTCATGGACAACCTGCGCCAGGGCGGCTTCTTCTCCGTCTCCATCGCGACACGGAAGCTGTGACATGTATCTGCTCTATCGCTCACGTCATCTTTTCAGCTGGTTGCCGGCGCTGATTGTCGCCGGTTGCCTGCTGTTCGCCAGCCAACAGGCGGCGCTGAAGATCCAGCCGCGCTACGACGAAACCGCCATTGAACTGGCGCTGGTGGAACCTGAACCGGCGCCGGAACCCCAACCGGAAACGCCGCCGGAGCCTCAGCCCGAACCGCCGCCGCCCGAGCCGGAGCCGGAGCCGATCCCCGAACCGGTGGTGCCGGCGCCGGAACCGATCGTGGAAGCCAAGCCGGTGCCGAAACCGCAACCGAAGCCCAAACCCAAACCGGTGAAAGAGAAAGCCAAACCGGTAGAGAAACCTAAACCGACGCCGGCGCCCGCCGCACCGCGCGCGCTGGTCAGCAAGCCGGCGGCGCAGCCCGCACCGACCGCCCCGGCGGCGCCGAAGGTGAACGCGCAGGCGATAGAAAACGGCTACCTGCTGGCCTTGCGCCGTGAGCTGGAACAGCGCAAGCGCTACCCGAGCGGGCGGCAGGCCTCGCTCGAGCGCCCGCAGGGCAACGTCGAGGTGTGGCTGGAGGTCGATCGCAGCGGGCGGGTGCTCTCTTCCGGCATCGCCAACAAGGCCGCCAGCATGCTGCTGAATCGCGCGGCGATGAGCAGCCTGCAAAGCATCAGTTCAGTAAAGCCGTTCCCGAGCGAGGCGTTCGCCGGGCAAACAACCAAAAGATTTACCGCGACGTTCAATTATCAGGCGCCTTAGCGCAAGGGTTAATCGTTTGATTTTTAAGGGATGCACACAATGAAATCGTTTAATCGTTCTGGGATCTATCTGGCGGTGATGTCGGCGATGCTGCCGGGCGCCGCGCTGGCGGCCGACGCCACCGATGTCGGCACCATCAGCGTCAAGGGGCAGTCGCTCGGCGGCGGCATGATGGTGCAGGATGACAGCGCCAAGGCGCGCTCCACCGTCACCAAAGAGGCGATGAACAAAATGCCGTCGGCGGCCAACGCCATCGATAAACTGAAATACACGCCGGGCCTGAACGTCAACAGCAACGACGCCAGCGGCCTGAGCGGCGTGGACTACACCATGCGCGGCATGAACTCGGATCAGATCGGCCTGTCGATGGACGGCATCCCGATCAACGACTCCGGCAACTACGCGGTCTACCCGAACCTGCTGGGCGACGCGGAAAACCTGGAGGAGGTGTTCGTCACCCAGGGCTCCTCCGAAGCGGACGGCCCGCACATCGGCTCCAGCGGCGGCAACATCGGCCTGGTAACGCGCCGCCCGGCGAAAGACTTCGGCGGTTTCGTCAAGCAGACGCTGGGCAGCAACAGCCTGAGCAAAACCTTCGCCCGCCTGGAGACCGGCGAGTACAACGGCTTCAGCAACTGGCTCTCCTATTCGCACACCGAGGCGAAGAAATGGCGCGGCGAGGGGCGGCTGTACTCCGACAAGTTCGAGATGAATTCGCTGTATGAAGACGGCAACGGCAACAGCAGCAATCTGGTGATGAAGTACAACCGCCAGAACAACACCAACTACAACACCCTGAGCAAGGCGCAGTTCCAAAACGACGGCCGTGACACCGATTATGTCACCTCGCCGGAGTACAACAGCAAAGGGCAGTTGAACAAGTATTACAAGATTGAACGCAACCCGTTCGAGAACTTTACGCTGTCGTTCACCCAGAAACTGCAGCTGCGCGACAACCTGTCGCTGACCCTGCAGCCGTATTACTACTGGGGCAACGGCGGCAGCTTCAACGGCCAGACGGCGTCGGTATTGTCCAGCACGTCGGACAGAGCCGGGCAGTATGACCTCAGCAACCTGCAGTCCAACACCTATTACCGCCCGTCGTGGACCCAGACCTGGCGACCGGGCATCACCACCAAGCTGAAATGGGACATTAACGATCAGCACAGCCTGGATATCGGCTACTGGTATGAACGCGCGCGCCAACTGCAGACTCAGCCGTTCATCAGCATCAAGGGCGACGGCAACCCGTCACAGATTTGGGGGAAACCCGGCGGTTCCGATCAGGTGAAGGACGCCAACGGCAACACCGTGCAGGGGCGCAACCAGTACACCATCACCCCGGCACAGAAAGTGTGGCTGCAGGACACCTGGTTTGCCACGCCGGACTGGACCTTCGTCGGCGGCCTGGCCTATCAGTACGTGGAGCGTAAAGGGGACAACCGCGGCAGCCTGTACAACGTGCCGGAGAAGCGCAAAGCCACCTATCACGAATTCCTGCCGAACTTCAGCGCCAGCTATAAGGTGAACCAGGAAAACCAGGTGTTCTACAACCTGACGCGCAACATGCGCACGCCGCCCAACTACGTGCTGTACAACGTCGGCGACTCGCTCAGCACCAAGCCGGAGCTGAGCTGGAACCACGAACTGGGCTGGCGTTTCCAGCAAGAGGACATGCTGCTGAGCGCCACGCTGTTCTACATGCGCTACAGCGATCGCCAGATCTCCACCACCAACGCGGCCGGCGACTACGAGATGATGAACATCGGCAACGTGGAGAACAAAGGGCTGGAGCTGGAGTGGAGCGGCCAACTGCCGCATAACTTCAATTACTACACTTCCTATACCTATACCCAATCGAAGCAGAAGAGCGACATCGTCAGCAACGGCGGGCAGCCGCTGCCGACCTCCGGCAAAGAGGTGCCGAACGTGCCGAAAAACCTGCTGAACATGACGTTGGGTTATGACGACGGCCTGTACTACGGCAGCGTCAGCGGCAAGTACGTCAGCGCGTTCTATGGCGATCTGACCAACGACGAGAAGATCGGCGGGCGCACGGTGTTCGATCTGGCGGCGGGGGTGCATCTGCCGGTGGACAAGAAAATCGTCAAAAGCGCCGCGCTGCGTTTTGGCATCAGCAACCTGTTTGACAAGGAATACCTGACCTCGGTGCGCACCACCACCTTCAACGCGGCGCCCTACGGCGGCGTGAAGGCCAGCACCCCGTATTACAACGTCGGCGAAGAACGCACCTTCAGCGTCTCGCTGGAAGCCACCTTTTAACTGAACGCCCCGCTGCCTGCCGGGCGGCGGGGAAGAGGAGCCCTGTATGGATGCCAATCTGTTGCACGACATTATTTTCTACGTGATGTACGCCGCGCTGGCGATTGCGCTGGTGATCATCATCGAACGCACGCTGTACTTCGCCTATACCCAGCGCCAGGCGCGCCGGCTGGAGCAAGCGCTGACGCCGGAGGTGCGCCGCGCGGCCGATCTGCCGGACGCGCTGACCCAGCGCAACAGCCTGCCGATGGCGGTGATCGCGCCGGTGCTGGCGCAGAAACACCGCGCCGGCGATCGCGAGGCGATCGGCGATCTGATCGACGCCCAGTACTTGCTGAGCAAGCCACCGATGGCGCGCGGCCTGTGGCTGCTGGAAACCGTGGTCACCGCTGCGCCGTTGCTGGGGCTGCTGGGCACGGTGATGGGGATCATCGAAACCTTCAAGGCGCTGGCCGCTTCGGGCGTCTCCGAGCCGAGCCTGGTGTCGGCCGGGATGGGCACCGCGCTGTACGCCACTGGTCTCGGCATCGCCATCGCGCTGCTGTGCCTGGTGGCCAACAACTTCCTGCAGAGCCGCATGGAGCGCATCAACGAGCTGCTGAAGGTGCTGCTGATCCGCGCCGGTCAACCGGCCAGCCGCCCGGAGAGCGGCAGCGGCGAACAATGGGTTGACAGCGGGGCGCCGCGCTATGCCTAATGGCCATCCAACACGGCGGCCGTTCGGCCGCCTTTATACGGCATTGTGGAGCGGTTGTTTGTTGATGTTGAGCCAGAGCGCTGCGGCGCGTTTTGCGATTCCCGGTTACGAGCTGGTGTATACCGCACCGGTAGAAACCGCGCTGCAGGCCGACGACCTGCGCAACACCGCCGAGGTGTGGCGCGAGATGTTCGACGCGGCGAAAACCCGCATCGATCTGGGGCAGTTCTACGTGGCGAATCAGGACGGCTCCTTGCTGGACGGCGTGCTGCAGCGCCTGAAGGCGGCCGGTGAGCGCGGGGTGAAAATCCGCTTCCTGCTGGAGGAGAAAGGCATCCGCAACTCCACCGCCGAGACGCTGGAACAGCTGAAGGCGATCCCCAATCTGGAGCTGCGCATCATTCCTTACCAGAAGCTGAGCGGCGGCATCCTGCACGCCAAGTATCTGCTGGTGGACGGCGAACAGGCGTTTGTCGGCAGCCAGAACTTCGACTGGCGCGCGCTGGAGCATATTCACGAAACCGGGCTGCGCATCAGCGACGCCAAGGTGGTGGGGCAAATTCAGGCGATCTTCGAACAGGACTGGCAGGCGCAGGCGCTGCTGGCGCAGGATAAGCCGGTGCCGGCGCTGCCCGATTCGCCGCCGACCGCGCCCCCGCAGGACAACTATCTGGTGGCCAGCCCGCGCGCCTACAATCCGGCGGGCGTGCTCGATTCGCAGGCCGAGCTGCCGCGCCTGCTGGCCGACGCCAAACGGCGGGTGCGGGTGCAGGTGATGGACTACGCGCCGCTGTCGTTTGGCCCGGAGCGCAGCCGCCCCTTCTATGCGGTGATCGACAATGCGCTGCGCAGCGCAGCGGCGCGCGGCGTGCAGATCGAGCTGATGGTGGCCAACTGGAACACCAAAAAGCCGGATATCGCCTGGCTGAAGAGCCTGGCGCTGGTGCCGAACGTGCAGATCAAGGTGGTGACCATTCCGCCGGCCAGCAGCGGCTTCATCCCGTTTGCCCGCGTGATCCACAGCAAGCTGATGACCATCGATGATGAGATTGCCTGGGTGGGCACCAGCAACTGGACCGGCGGCTATCTGGACAACTCGCGCAATCTGGAACTGGTGCTGCACAGCGCGGCGATGAGCGGGCGGTTGGACCAGCTGTACCAACAGCTGTGGAACAGCGTCTATGCCGAACCGTTAAAGCTGGATTACGATTACCCGACGCCCAAGCCGGGCGGCGAATCCTGATTATCAGGGCGTGGCTACCCCCGCGCCCCGCGTTGTTTACCGCCGCCAGCCGGCCTTCTCCAGCGCCGTCACCAGCTGTTCGGCGCTCAACCCTTCCGCCCGATGGCCGTTGCCGCTGACGGTATTGGCCGCCAGCAGCGCATTGACGATCGCCTCCTCCACCGCTTCCGCCGCCGCCGCGAACAGCGCCGAAATGTAGTCATTGTTCACCATGCGCAGCGGCGTGGTGAAAGCGCCTTTATTGGCGTAGTCGGCGGGCGGCAGGCCGTCGTTGCCGGTGGCGAAGGCGATAAAGATATCGCCGCTCGAATCCTCGGTGCCGCCGCCGGTGCGGGCGATGCCGATGCTGGCGCGCTGCGCCAGCCGCGCGCACTGGTGCGGCAGCAGCGGCGCGTCGGTGGCCAGCGCCACGACGATGGAGCCCATGCCGGGATGCGGCAACTGCGGCGTGAACGGCGAGGGGATATGCCCCAGGTGGCGGCCCACCGGATAACCGCCCACCAGCAGCGACTCGCGCTTGCCGTGGTTGGCCTGCACGATGGCGCCCACCGTCCAGCCGCCCTGATCGGCGGGCAAGCGGCGCGATGCGGTGCCGCTGCCGCCCTTGAACTCATGACAGATCATGCCGCTGCCGCCGCCGACCGCGCCTTCCTGCGGCAAGCCGCCACGGGCCGCCTGCTGCGCCTGGCGCACGTGCTCGGCCTTGACGTGAAAGCCGTTGATGTCGTTGAGCAGACCATCGAAGGTTTCCATCACCACCGGCATATTCCAGTACACCGCGTTGTCGCTCGCGGGCAGCGCTTCGCGTTCCAGCGCGATCAGCGCATCGCGCACTACCCCCACGCTGTGGGTGTTGGTGAAGGCGATCGGGCTGGTCAGCAGCCCCGCTTCGCGCACCCATTCCAGGCCGGTGGCGTCGCCGTTGCCGTTCAGCACGTGCACGCCGGCGAAGCAGGGGGCGTGGCGGGCGGAGCCGGGGCGCGGTTCGATCACCGTCACGCCGGTGCGCACGCTGCGCCCGTCCGCCAAATCGGCATGAAGGCTGGCATGGCCGACGCGCACGCCGGGCACGTCGGTGATGGCGTTCAGCGGGCCGGGCGTGCCCTGGCCGATGGTGATGCCCAGATCCTGAGCGCGCTGCGTCATGGTTATTCTCCTTCTATTGAGGGGGCGGCGAGGGGCGCCGTCTGGCGGCCGCGCAGATGGTTCAGCGCCAGCCCGAAGCCGATGATGCCGGCAATGATAATAAAGTCTTTCAGGCTGCTGGCGATCAAAATCGTCCACAGCACGTACAGGCAGCACAGCAGCGCCGCCAGCACCGGCAGCGGCCACAGCGGCATCAGGTACGGGTGATGGAAGTGGCGGCGACGGCGGCTGATCAGCGCCGCCACCGCCATGATGATGTACACCAGCAGCAGCAGGATCACGGTGAACGAGGTCAGCGATTCGAGATCGGAGCAAAACGCCAGCAGCGCCGAGGGCACGCCGAACAGCAGGGTGGCGATCCAGGGGGTGCCGAAACGCGGGTGGATGATTTTCAGCGCGCGGTTGAACGCCGGCAGCCAGAAGCCGTCGCGCCCGCTGGCGAACATCATGCGGCTGAACTGCGCCACGATGGCGATAATGGCGTTGAACACCGACAGATAAATCGCGCCGCTCACCACCCGCGCCAGCGTCGGGCCGCCGAGCTGGGTGACCACATAGCCGACCGGGTCGGCCTGTTTGGCCATCTCCGCCAGCGACGGCGAGCCGATCAGCAGGGCGGTGAACGGCACCAGCTCCACCAGCACCACGATGACCAGCGTCAGCATGATCGCGACCGCCATCGGTTTGCCCTGTTCGCGCATGTCTTCCGCCATGTACACCGCTGCGCCGTAGCCGTTGTAGGAGAACAGCGCGACCCCGACCATGGCGACGATCAGCGGCAGCGACACCGGCGCCAGGCTGCCTTGCGCGTCCAGCATCACCGGCGCGGTGAGGATCTCTGCGCTTTGATGCGGATGGCTGAAACCGAGCCAGGCGATCAGCGCCAGCACCGCCACTTCCACCACCAGAAAGGCGCCGGTCAGCAGGGCGTTGGCCTTGATGTTGAAAATGGCGCAGGCGCCGCCGATCAGCACGGTGATCATGCCGGCGGTGGAGGCGTCGAATGAGGTGCCCAGCGCGGTATTCAGATAGGGCACGGCGCCGGTGGCCAGCACCGCCGGCACGAACAGCGCGGCGCTGAGAATAAACAGATAGGTCTGCAACCCGCACAGGGTGCCGAACAGGCGTTTGATGATGCTGTATTCGCCGCCGGCGCTGGGGTGCGCGGCGCCGAGCTCGGCATAGCACAGCGCGATGGTGGCGGCGACGCAGGCGGCGATCAGAAATGACAGAAAGGCGCCGCTGCCGGCGCTGGCGATCGCCAGCGGCGCGATGACGAAGATCGAACTGGCCGGCGTCACGCCGGACGCGGTAATCATCACCACGTCGAGGACGCTGAGATTGCCTTTGAAGGTGTGTTCAGGGGCGGACTCTTGCATGGTTAACGACTCCATTAACGTGTGAGTGAGTAATTGTTTTGCTGCACAGGCTGTACGCAGAAATCAAATGGAGCGCGCGAAATGCCGGGGAGCGTTGCTCCCCGGAAGTTTATTGTTCTTATGTGTTACCCCTGCCCCGACGGGAAGCTGAAGCTGGCGCGGCGGGCGTCGCCGGAGGCCGGCCAGCGCTGGGTCACGGTTTTGCGTTTGGTGTAGAACCTGACGGCGTCCGGGCCGTAGGCGTGCAGATCGCCAAACAGCGAGCGCTTCCAGCCGCCGAACGAGTGGTAGGCCACCGGCACCGGCAGCGCCACGTTGATCCCCACCATGCCGACCTGAATGCGGCTGGAGAAGTAGCGCGCCGCTTCGCCGTCGCGGGTGAACAGGCAGGTGCCGTTGCCGTATTCGTGGGCGTCGATCAAGGCCATCGCCTCCTGCAGCGACGCCGCGCGTACCACGCCGAGCACCGGGCCGAAGATCTCTTCCTGATAGATGCGCATGCCGGGCGTCACGCGGTCGAACAGCGTTGGGCCGAGGAAATACCCCTGGCTGGGGCGGCCGTCGGCGCCGATCACGCGCAGTTCGCGGCCGTCCACCAGCAGCTCGGCGCCTTCGGCCACGCCCTGATCGATATAGCCTTTCACCTTCTGATAATGCTGTTGAGTCACCAGCGGCCCCATGTCGTTGCGGTTGTCGCTGCCGGGGCCGACGCGCATGGCGGCCATCTGTTGCCGCAGCCCGGCGATCAGCGCGTCGGCGGTGCCGTCGCCCACCGCGACCACCAGCGGAATGGCCATGCAGCGCTGGCCGCAGGAGCCGAACGCCGCGCCCATCAGCGCGCCGACCGCGCCGGGGATATCGGCGTCCGGCAGCACCACCGCGTGGTTTTTGGCGCCGCCCAGCGCCTGCACCCGTTTGTTCTGGCCGCAGCCGGTGTGATAGATGTGTTCCGCGACCGGCGTCGAACCGACGAAGCTTATCGCCTTCACGCGCCCGTCATGCAGCAGCGTCTCCACCGCTTCGCGATCGCCGTTGACCACGTTGAGCACGCCCGGCGGCAGCCCGGCCTCCGCCGCCAGCCGCGCGATATACAGCGCGGCGGAGGGCACGCGCTCGGAAGGCTTCAGCACGAAGGTATTGCCGCAGGCCACCGCCATCGGCCACATCCACAGCGGCACCATCGCCGGGAAGTTGAACGGCGTGATGCCTGCCACCACCCCGAGCGGTTGAAACTCGCTCCAGCTGTCGATGCCCGGACCCGCCTCTTTGCTGTGTTCGCCCTTCAGCAGTTCCGGCACATAGCCGGCGTATTCGATATTCTCGATGCCGCGCTGCAGTTCGCCCAGGGCGTCGCTGAGCACTTTGCCGTGCTCGGCGGTGATCAATTGGCAGACGGCGTCGGCATGCTGCTCCAGCAGATCCTTGAGCTTCATCATGATGCGCGCGCGTTTCAGCGGCGGGGTATCGCGCCAGGCGGGATAGGCCTGTTCGGCGGCGGCGATGGCGCGCTCCACCGTGGCGCGGTCGGCCAGCTGCACCTCCTGCGCCGATTGGCCGGTGGCCGGGTCGTAAACCGGCTGGCTGCGTTCGCCGCCGGCGGCGGGCTCGCCGTTGATCCAATGGGTAATGGTCATGGTTATCTCCTTATTCGGTGGCGTTGAGGGCGTCGCCGACGGCGTTGATCAACGCGTCGATCTGCGCCTCGCTGCTGATGAACGGCGGCGCCAACTGCAGGGTGTCACCGCCGTAGCGCACGTAAAATCCGCTTTCCCAGCAGCGCATCGCCGCCTCGAAGGGGCGCCGCGCCGGTTCGCCGGGCCGCGCCGCCAGCGTGATGCCGGCCGCCAGGCCGATATTGCGAATGTCGGCGACGTGTTTGGCCCCCTGCAGGCTGTGCACCGCGCGCTCGAAATAGGGCGCCAGCGCCTGCACGCGCTCCACCATCTGTTCACGCTGCAGGATGTCCAGCGTCGCCAGCGCGACCGCGCAGCTGACCGGATGGGCGGAGTAGGTGTAGCCGTGCGGGAATTCGAGCTGGTAGTCCGGCTCGCCGCCGTTCATGAAGGTGTGGTAGATCTCCGGCCGCACCACCACCGCGCCCATCGGCTGCGCGCCGTTGGTCACCTGTTTGGCGATGTTCATGATGTCCGGCGTGACGCCGAACGCCTCGGCGCCGGTCATCGCGCCGCAGCGGCCGAAGGCGGTGATCACTTCGTCGAAGATCAGCAGAATGTCATGCTGGGTGCAGATCTCGCGCAGGCGCTGCAGATAGCCGACCGGCGGCACGATCACCCCGGCGGAGCCGGAGAACGGTTCGACGATCACCGCGGCGATCGTCGAGGCGTCGCGCAGCGCGATGATGCGGCTGAGCTCATCCGCCAGCTCCACCCCCTGTTGCGGCATGCCGCGCGAAAAGGCGTTGCCGGCCAGCAGGGTGTGCGGCAGGTGATCCGCCTCGGCGCCGGCGCCGAACGCCTTGCGGTTGCCGGCGATGCCGCCGACCGAGATGCCGCCGAAGTTAACGCCGTGGTAGCCCTTTTCCCGGCCGATAAAGCAGGTTTTGCCCGCCTGGCCTTTGGCGCGCCAGTAAGCGCGCGCCATTTTCAGCGAGGTGTCCGCCGCTTCCGAGCCGGAGCCGGTGAAGAATACGTAATCCAGCCCCGCTGGCGTCAGCGCCTTGATCTGGTTGGCCAGCTCGAACGACAGCGGGTGGCCGAACTGAAACGCCGGCGAGTAATCCAGCGTCGCCAGCTGGCGCTGGGCGGCGTCGGTGATTTCCTGCCGGCCGTGCCCCAATCCGCAGCACCACAATCCGGACAGGCCATCGAAAATCTTTCTGCCGTCGTGGCTGGTGTAATACGCCCCTGCGGCCTGAGTAATGATGCGCGGCTGCGCTTTAAAATTGCGGTTGCCGGTAAAAGGCATCCAATGGGCTTCTAACCCTGCGGCATCGAGACGATTAAGCGAATAATTTTCAGCGGCCATGTTTTCCTCCGGGCAGGAAAATAAGTGCGATTAATTAAATAAAATGAGTTGTTAACGAATTGTTGTGCGAAATTGACTATGTACCGCTTGTTCTCTACTGTGAATAATCATATGTCGAAACTTACTTAAGGTTTTATGCAAGTAAAAAAGCGCGCGTTGCTGGGACAATTGTCGGATATGGATCTGCGTTTGCTGCGGGTATTCAAGGCCGTGGTCGACTGCGGCGGCATGAGCGCCGCCGAACTGGAGCTGAATATCAGCCTGTCGACCATCAGCAAGCACATCAAGGATCTGGAACAGCGGCTGGGCCTGACGCTGTGCCAGCGCGGGCGCGAGGGCTTTGCGGTCACCGATGAGGGGCTGTTGATCTACCAGGAAACCGTCAACCTGCTGGCGGCCACCGAGGCCTTCCGTCGCGGAGTGGACGAGGTGCACCAGCGCATGGGCGGGCAGCTGCACGTGGCGATATTCGACCATACGGTCAGCAATCCGCAGGCGCAGATCGGCCGGGCTATCGCGTTATTCAGCGAGCGCGCGCCGGAGGTTTCTTTGCAAATGTATGTGGAGCCGATTAATACCATTGAACGCGGCGTTATTGACGGGCAATTTCAGGTTGGGGTTATTCCCATGCACCGCAGCGCGGAAAGTTTATCTTATCATTCGTTATTCAGTGAGAGGATGTTCTTATATTGCGGCGCGCAGCATGAATTATTTTCCGGCCCCCATGAAACATTAAATTGGGATCTGCTGCACAATTATGCCTTCGCCGGATTAGGCTATCATTCGCCGAATATGGAACTGAGCCTGCAGCAACATTTGCATCGCAAGGCGACGGGGTTTGCGCAGGAGTCGATAGCGACGTTAATTCTGTCCGGCAAATACGTCGGCTTTCTGCCGGATCACTACGCGGCGTTTTTTGTGGCGCAGAACCTGATGCGGGCGATCAAACCGGCGCTGTTCCGCTATCACTGCGAATACTCCAGCGTGCTGCGCCGCTCGCCGGTGCCGCAGCGGGTGGTGAAGCTGTTCCATGAGTGCCTGCTGGCGGCCCACGGAACAGCGTGACGCTTACTGCTCTTTCTTCTTGCCGAAGATTCTGATCAGCGCGCCGACCAGGATGCCGACCGCGATGCCGGCGAAGATCCAGCCGATGATGCCCATTTCCTTACTCCTGCTAGTGCGTTGATCTGATTATATAATCATTCGACGCGAAACGCCTCTTCGATCATCCGTTGCCGCTGCGCCGGTGCATAGTCGATCCAGGAATTCTTGCTGTTGGATTTCTCCAGCGCCACCGCCAATTCCTGGCCGGAAATCGGCAAATCGTCCTGCCAGAATGGCGCGATGGCGTGGCGGGTGATGAAATCGGTCAGGTAGCTCTCCGGGCTGCCCTGCCAGTGCGGGTACAGGCGCGCGGCCAGCTCGGCCATCAGCGCGCGCTGCTGCGGCTGTTCGCTGCTTTCCAGCAGGGTGAGGAACGGCAGCAGCAGGCGGCCGCAGACCTGGCCGTGATGGTAGTCGCGCAGCGCGCCGATCTCGCCGGCGATGCCGTGAATGACCCCCAGCCCGGCGGCGCTCAGCGTTAGCCCCCCGAGGTACGAAGCCTGCATAATCGCTTCGCGCGCCGCGTCGCTGCGGTTGAGCGCCGGCCAGGCAGCGAGGAAGTGGCGAATGCCGCTCAGCGACATATCGCGCGTCATGGCGCCGGCGGTTTTCGACAGATAGGCCTCGAACAGGTGGGTGAAGGCGTCGATGGCGCAGTAGGCCAGCACCTTGTCCGGGGCACCCGCCAGCAGCTGCGGATCGAGAATGGCGGTGTGCGGCACGAAGTTATTATGGCGCAGCGAGGCTTTCACTTTGCTGACCTGGGTATCGGTGATCACCGCGTTCTGCGTCACCTCGCTGCCGGTGCCGGCGGTGGTGGGAATGGCGATCAGCGGCAGGGTGGCGCCGCTGATTTTGCTGTCGCCCACCTTTTCCATATAGCGCAGCGTCGGCAGCGGGTGCTCCACCAGCGCGGAGAACGCCTTGGCGGCGTCCAGCACGCTGCCGCCGCCGATGGCCACCACGCGCCGCGCCTGGCCGCGCCAGCGCGCCACCCAGGCGTCTATTTCCTGCGGCGACGCCTCGTGGCTGACGATCTCAGTGCCGATGAGCAGCGGCGTCAGCGCTTCGCGCAGGCCGGCGTACACCGGGCCGTTGAGAAAAGAGCGGCAGCTGAACAGCAGCGTCGGCTGCGGATCGGCCAGCAGCAGCGGCGGCAGCTGCTGGATGCTGCCGTGGCCGAACCAGGTCTGGCGGTTGGCGATGATATGGCTGACGGACATGAGGTCTCCTTGACGGCGTTGCGGGGCGCGATGCCACAGCATAAGCCAGCGGGCGCGGAGCGGCCACCGCTTTCCCCGCTGCGGTAACCTGTGAGTTGTTTAACATGTAAACGATCTCGTTCTTGCATTTCGGCGCGCCGGATGCTTTTTTTAACAGTACCGGCCGTCGTGCGGCCAACCCCATCCGAAATCGGTAGATTGTTAATGTATTAATAATGGCGAGGCGGGTATGGATATTCAGGTTGAACGCTTGTCTGCGGTGATCGATGCGGTGGCCAGCCCGCGCTTTTATCCCAGCCTGTTGAATTGGCTGGAAGGGTTTTTCGCCTTCGACAACGCCATCGTCTATGCCTTCGAACGCGGCCGGCCGCCGCGCTGCCTGATCAAAACCGAGCGGGAAAACAGCGATGCGGTCAACCAGATCTACCAACAGGGCGCCTACCTGCAGGATCCGTTTTACCGCGCGCTGAACGACGGCGGCGAAGGCGAGGTGCTGACGCTGCGCCAGCTGGCGCCCTGCGGGTTTTATCACAGCGACTATTACCGTAACTTTTATCGCAAGACCGGCTGGCACGACGAGGCCGGCGTGCTGCTGCAATTGACGCCGGAGCGCGGGCTGGGGGTATTTTTCGGCTCGGCGCGCCGCACGGTGGCGGTGCGTTACCCGCAGCGGGCGGATCTGCGCAGCGCGCTGACGCTGGTAAAAAGCGTGGCGCGGCTGCACGGCGAAGTGGTGGCGGCACCGGCCGAGGCCGACACGGAGAACCACGACGGCGCGCAGGCGCGCTATCTGTTGACGCCGCGCGAGCGCGAGATCGTCGATCTGATCCTCGCCGGCTGCGGTTCGCAGCAGATCGCCGACCGGCTGTTCATCAGCCTCGGCACGGTAAAAAATCACCGCAAGAACATCTACGGCAAGCTGAACATCGGCTCGCAGGCCGAACTGTTCAGTCTGCTGCTGACCGCCCCGCAGCGGCGCAGCGCGTGAATGTTAATTTTTTGTAGCGAATGTCCCTAAGGGGACATAGCGGACAATCCCACGGCTCCCGATAATCCGATGTCATGGCATAGGCAATCGGGAGTGCGGCAGTGAACAACGAAATCGAGTCCTTAACCTACTACGCGGCGACCAAAAAATACGATCTGCGCTTCCCGACGCTGGAAGAGGATCTGGACGTCGACGTGGTGATCATCGGCGGCGGCTTCTCCGGCATCAACACCGCGCTGGAGCTGGCGGAGAAGGGCATCACCAACATCGCCATCCTCGAAGGCCGCTATCTGGGCTACGGCGGCACCGGACGCAACGGCGGCCAGGTGATGGCCGGCATCGGCCACGATCTGGAGAAGATCAAACGCCACGTCGGCCCGGCCGGGCTGGAAACCATCTTCAAGATCAGCAACCTCGGCGCCGGCATTATCCGCGAGCGCATCAAGAAATATGACATCGACGCCGACTTCTGCTTCGGCTACGGCTATCTCGGCAGCAACGCGCGTCAGGAGAAGACCCTGCGCGGCTGGCTGAAGGAGTTCAGGGCGGTGGCGCCGGAAGAGGAGATCGAGCTTTACACCGGGGCGGAGGTGAAGCAGGTGGTGGGCTCCGACGCCTACACCTGCGCGCTGAAACACATGGGCGGCGGCCACGTGCATTCGCTCAACCTGTTGCTGGGCGAGGCCAAGGCGCTGAGCGGCTACGGGGTGAAAATCTTCGAGAACAGCAGCGTGCTCAACGTGGAGTACGGGCCGCGCATCACGGTGCGCACCGCCATGGGCTCGGTGCGCGCCAACAAGATGCTGTGGGCCTGCAACGGCTTTCTCAACGGCATGGAACCGCAGATCTACCGCAAGACCATCAACACCTACGCCTTCCAGCTGGCCACCGAGCCGCTGTCTGACGATCTGATCCGTCAGATCAGCCCGATCCGCGGCGCCTACAGCGACATCCGCCCGGTGATCGACTATTACCGGGTGACCAATGAGAACCGGCTGCTGTTCGGCAGCGCCACCCGCCTGATCGAATATTTCCCGTCGGATCTCAAGGCCTGGAACCGCAACCTGATGCTGAAGGTGTTCCCGTACCTGAAAGACGTGAAGATCGATCTGGCCTGGGGCGGCCCGCTGTGCTGCAGCGCCAACCTGTTCCCGCAGATCGGCACGCTGCCGGATCGCGACAACGTGTTTTATGTGCAGGGCTACTCCGGCTTCGGCGTGACGCCGAGCCACATCGTGTGCAAGGTGCTGGCGGAGGGCATGAGCGAAGGATCCGATCGCTACGATCTGATGAGCTCGATCCCGCACGTCAACATCTTCGGCAAAGACAAGCTGCGGCGAGTGATGACCACCGCCGGTAAGGTTTGGCACCAGACATCCGGCTACTGGAAAGGCCGCCGTTAACCCTCAGAGGAGAATGACATGAAACCGTTACTGCTTAAACAACCGCTGCCGGAACTGCTGGAGATCGGCAGCGTCAGCAACCTGGGCGCCACGGTGATCGCCGGCACGCCAAACGTCGGCGTGGCCAGCATCTTCGGCGAACCGACCGACAACCTGAACTGCGGCGTGTTCAGCTGCACCCGCGGCAGCTTCGTGATGGAGTACCCGTTCGCCGAGCACGCCACGGTGTGGGAAGGTAGCGCCACCCTGACCAACGAACGCACCGGCGAATCGGTGCAGTATCAGGCCGGCGATTCCTGGTTCGTCGAGAAGGGCACCCCGGTGCGCTGGGACATCACCTCGGATCGCTTCGTCAAACACTACCTCGCCATCGTCGAGGGCTGACGCCGTCATGCCCCCCTCAGCAGGCTGAATGCCGAGGGGGAGCACCTTAACCTAACGCCCGCGCAATAAAGTCGGTTACCCGCTTGAGGATCTGATCCTTATTGGTTTCGTTAAAGCTCTCGTGCCGCCCGCCCGTGTTGATCATCCGTTCGAAATCGTCGCCCTGCAGACGATCGAGCGCGGTTTGCGTTTCGCTCATCAGTACCAGCCGGTCGTCGTCGCCGTGGATCCACAGCGTAGGCAGCGCGCCGAACCCCGGCCCGGCGTTGATGGCGGCGAGGATCCGCTGCATGGCGCGCAGGGTGGGGCGCTTGAACGGCCCGTGCCACACCAGCGGATCCTCCTGATAGGCCGCGCCAACCGCCGGATCGCGCGCCAGGGTGGCGGTATCCAGCGGCGCGTCGGGGATCGTCGGCAACTCGGCCAGATCGGAAATCGCCGTTCTGTCGCCGAGCAGCGGGCCGGACAGCACCAATGCGCGCACCTCCTCGCCATAGCGCTGCACGTAGCGGGTGGCGATCATGCCGCCCATCGAATGGCCGATCACCACCAGCGGCAGCGTCGGATACTGTTGGCGAAGATGCTCGACCACGCGCTGAACGTCGTCGACCACGGCGTCATAATCCTCGATCAGCACGCGCTCGCCCTGCGACAGACCGTGGCCGAGATGGTCGGGGCCGAATACCCGCGCCCCCTGCGCCTGCAGCGTGCGCGCCACGTATTGATAGCGGCCGAGATGCTCGCCGTAGCCGTGTACCAGCAGCGCCAGATAGCGCGGCTTGTCGTTTCCCCAGTCGTGCACGGCGATGTCGCCGTGACGGCCTTTGATAAAGCTGACGGTTTGTTCGGACATGTTATTGTTCTCATGGTGGTAGGGTTGCCCTTCAGCGTAGCGGCTGGCGGCGAGCTTGTCAGGGGCGCCGGATGCGGCGCCCGCAGAGAGGGGATTACAGGCCGAACTGGCGCGCCAGTTCGTCGAGCGCTTCGCGCTGGAAGCGGTTGAACGCGTCGCGCGGCTGCTGTTGCTGGATGAACTCTAGCAGCGGATCCTGCACTTCCGTGCGCACGCCGCTCAGCTGCTCCATCACCGCCAGCCCGCAGAACGGCACGTAGGATTCGGCGTAGCCGCCTTCATGCACCATCACCAGCTTGCCGCCGCACAGCCGGTCGGCGGCGTCTTGCACCAGCGCGGTCATGGCGCGGAAGCTGTCGCTGTGCAGCTGCATGCGCGCCAGCGGATCGAGCGCGTTGGCGTCGTAACCGCAGGCGACGATGATCAGCTCCGGCTCGAATTTTTCCAGCGCCGGGATAATGATGCGCCGCATCGCGTGCAGGTAGCCGTCGTCGCCGGCGCCGGCCAGCATCGGCACGTTGACATTGCAGCCTGCCCCGGCGCCTTCGCCGCGATCCTGTTCGCCGGAATAGCCCGCCGGGAAGCAACCGTCCTGATGCAGCGACAGCGTCAGCACGTCGCCGCGCTGCCAATAGATATGCTGGGTGCCGTTGCCGTGGTGCACGTCCCAGTCGAGCACCGCCACCTTGCCCAGACCGTAGCGGGCCTTGGCGCGCTCGATGGCGATGGGAATATTGGCCAGGAAACAGAAGCCCATCGATTGATCCGGCAGGCAGTGGTGGCCCGGCGGGCGCGACAGCGCATAGGCGTTATCCAGCTCGCCCTGCAGCACCGCCTCCACCGCCGCGCAGGCCAGTCCGGCGGAGAGTTTGGCGATTTCATAGCTGCCCGGCCCCAGCGGCGCCTCCTCCCCCAGCAGGCCGCCGCCGCTGTCGCTCACCTGTTTGAAGCGCTGCAGGTAGTGGGCGGGATGGATGCGCAGCAGGTCTTCTTCCGTCGCCGGTTCGGCGCTCAGCAGGGTGAGTTGGCGCGACAGGCCGGACACGTCCATCAGATTCTTCATGCGCCGCTTGGTTTCCGGCGATTCGGCGTGGCCGGCGCCCGAAGGCGGTTGCACCCAGCCGCCGACCGGCAGGGTGGTGGCGTGCAGGCCGGTGCTGTGCCAGAAACAGCGTTCATCAAACAAGAAACCGGTTGTTCTTTTCACCTTTCTCCTCCTGTTATACGGCGCGGTGCGCGCGGTGAAGCCAGCGAAATCAACAGCAGCGACAGCAGCGCGCAGCCCAGCGCGCCGAACAGCAAGGCGTTGAAACCGCCGGAATATTCGATTAAAGAGCCGGCCAGCGTCGGGCCGATGGCCATACCGCCGCCGATCACCAGGTTGATGCCGTTCATCAGCTTGCCGTCGTTATCCAGCCCGGCGACCCGCGCCAGAATGAATGGCAGCACGAAGGTCCAGGTGAATTTGAACAGCAGGGCCGCCAGGGCGAAGCGCAGCAGCAGGGGTTGGCCTGTCAGCAGCGCCACGCTGGCCAGCAGCAGGGCGTACCCCAGTACGATCAGGCGCCCGCCGCTGAAGCGCGCGCCGATCAGCGCCGCGGCGCCGGCGCCGACGATGCCGAGCAAGGTGGCGACGGCCAGCACCTGGCCGCTGTGGGCCGGCGACAGCCCGGCGCCGGCGGCGATGCCGCCGATAAAGGTCCAGACCGCGCTCAGGCTGATGTAAAAGGTCAGCACCGCCAGCACGGCGCACAGCTTGCGCGCCAGCGAGGCGGCGGGGCCGCTGCGGGCGGCGCGGGCGGCGGTAAAACCGTTGGGGAACGCCGGGAT
Organism: Serratia sp. BNK-23; assembly: GCF_047456145.1. Taxonomy (NCBI): domain Bacteria; kingdom Pseudomonadati; phylum Pseudomonadota; class Gammaproteobacteria; order Enterobacterales; family Yersiniaceae; genus Serratia; species Serratia sp. BNK-23. The sequence goes on along the minus strand of NZ_CP179900.1, from coordinate 4,376,645 downwards.
GAGCGGCAGGCAGCACAGCATGATGGCCGCCAAAATCAGGTAGACCGCCATCAGACCGAAGTGCGCGAACAGCGGCGGCAGCACCAGCAGCCCGACCGCGCCCAGCACCAGCTGGCCGAGCACCCAGAAGGCATACACCCGGCTGGGGTTGGCGGTGCCGGCGGCGCAGGTGATGCACAGGATCATCAGGGTGCCGCCCGCCAGCGAGGCGATAAAGCGCAGCGGCAGCAGCAGGGTGAAATCCTGCACCAGCGCCGAAGCCAGGTTGCCGGCGATAAACACCAGCGCCGACAGCGTAGCGACCCGCCGCCAGTTGATGCGCCCGATCCACCACCACGCCGGCAGCGTGGCCAGGCTCATGGCGCCGAGTTCGGTGGAGAACAGGTGGCCGATCTGCGCCGGGCCGAGTTGCCACTGAGTCGCGAGCTGGGCGGCCACGGCGGGGGCGGTCATCAGAATGCCCGGCGCAATGGCGGCGAAGACGATAATGGCGGTCAGCAGCCGCGGCGGGCAGGGGAGCGCCGCGCCGACGGCGGGCGCGGAAACCGAATCACTGGACATAAACCTTTTCCCCAAGCGTTGAGTAACGATGAAATATCCCGCCCGGCCCGATTGCGGGCAGGGGGAAGCCGCGCCATAAATGGCGAATATGTTCTGGCGTTATTTTCCGGCCGCCGGCAGCGGCGGCCGTTATCGGGCGTTAACCGTGAGCGAGAAAACCGCCGGCGACCAGTTCGGTGCGGTTCACCACGTCGGTTTTGGCGAAAATATTGCGCATATGGGTTTTCACCGTAGACAGCGAAATGCCCAGCTTCAGGGCGATGCGCTTATTGCTGGCGCCTTCGCGCACCATGTTGACGATCTCTTGCTCTTTGGCGGTCAACAGCTGCGCCTCGCTGTCGGGCAGCAGATCGCGCGTCGCCAGCTCGATCAGCGGCAGCACCGCGCGCAGGCGGCCGCGCTCCACTTCGGTAAACGGCGTATCGCGGATCAGCGACACACCGGCAACGATGCGCTTACGCTGGCGAATAAAAATCTCCGTCATGTCGCGCATGTCGTTCGGCAGCATAAAGTCGTGGTAATAGCGGCGGTTGCCGGCGATCGCCGCCGGGCTCATGCCGACCATGGTGATGTCTTGCCGATGGAAATTGGCCGGCTGCAGCGGGTCAATTTGCTGGAAGTGGTTCAGGTACTGCTGATGCGTTTTATCGGGCATGCCGTGCAGGATGTAGTGATCCGGCCGCAGGTTGCGATCGACCAGATAAAACACCCCGGCAGACACCGGGATCAGGTGCGTAATGGTCGCCAAACAGCTGTTGATAAAGGCATCGGATGCGGTGCTGTGCATGATTCGTGTTCCTCCCTTTATCGTTCAATCTGGAGAAGGTTGGCGGTCAATATATGAACGATACAAGCATAGTTGTAGCAATTTGGCAACACAATAAAAACATATTAACAACGTGAGGCCGATTGCAATAAAACACATAAATAACAAGATGACACTGCGTTAATCAGGGCTTTATCATTCGGATTTATCGCGATTTTCATTAATAGGTTAATGAAATAATTCACCGCTTTTCCCGCTGAATTTACAGCGCTTTTCAATGCTTGCTCGGGTGAAGCTTTCGCCGCCCCGCGCGTGCTACAGCCGCCGCTGCCGGCCGCCGTCCCTCGTTCTTAAGAACGATAGCCAGGCTTTTCCGCCGCTTCCTACACTGCGAATTGAAGATAGCGCCAGGCGGCGCCAAACGTATAAGACGAAAAAATGATGACCTTTCTCGGGCTGAGGCGTCGGGTTGTTCAGTCCGCATGACCATACAGGGGACGGACGATGCAGAAAAAAACGTTGGCGGTGGCGTTGAGCGGCGCCTTATCGGGCCTGGCTCAGGGGGCGGACGCCGATCGCCCCAATGTGCTGATCATTCTGGTGGACGACATGGGCTACTCCGACATCAGCCCGTTCGGCGGCGAGATACCGACGCCCAACCTGCAGGCGCTGGCCGAACGGGGCGTGCGCATGAGTCAGTACTACACCTCGCCGATGTCGGCGCCGGCGCGTTCGATGTTGATGACCGGCAACACCAATCAGCAGGCCGGCATGGGCGGCATGTGGTGGTATGAGAGCACCGCCGCGCAGCCGGGGTATGAAATGCGCCTGACCGACCGCGTGACCACGCTGCCGGAGCGTTTTCGCGACGCGGGTTACGCCACCATGATGGCGGGCAAATGGCACCTGGGCTATGTCGACGGCGCCAAACCGACCGATCGCGGCTTTGAGCGCGCCTTCGCCTTTATGGGCGGCGGCACCAGCCATTTCGACGACGCGAAACCGCTGGGTACCGTGGAGGCGTTCCACACGTTTTACACCCTGAACGGCAAACGTGTGTCGTTGCCCAAAGATTTCTATTCCAGCAAGGCCTATGCCGATCAGCTGGAACAGTGGATCCGTGAGACGCCGCAGAATAAGCCCGTCTTCGCCTATCTGGCGTTTACCGCGCCGCACGATCCGCTGCAGGCGCCGGATGACTGGATCGCCAAATTCGACGGCAAATACGACGCCGGTTACCAGCAGGCCTATCAGCGGCGCATTCAGCGCCTGAAGGCGCTGGGGTTGATTTCCGATCGCACGCCGATGCCGACGCTGGCGCTGGATAAGGCCTGGAACGCGCTGACGCCGGAACAGCAAAAATATGAAGCCAAGACCATGCAGGTGTACGCGGCGATGATCGCTTATATGGACGATCAGGTCGGCGCGGTGCTGAATACCCTCAAGCAGACCGGCCGCGACCAAAATACGGTGATCGTGTTCGCCACCGACAACGGCGCCAACCCCGCCAGCGGCTTCTACTACGGCTCGAAGCCGGAGTATTGGCGGCAGTTCGACAACAGCTACGCCAACCTCGGCCGCAAGGGATCGTTCATCTCTTACGGGCCGCACTGGGCCAACGTCAGCAACGCGCCGTACGCCAACTACCACAAAACCACCAGCGCGCAGGGCGGTATCAACACCGATTTCATCATCTCCGCGCCGGGGTTGAAGGGCCGCGGCGGTATCGATCGCACGCCGATGGCGGTGTATGACATCGCACCGACGCTGTATGACTATGCCGGCATCGACGCCAGCAAACCGCTGAAGGCCAAGCCGACGCTGCCGATGGTCGGCGTCAGCTTCAAGCGCTATTTCAGCGGCGAGGCCGACGGCGTGCCGCGCGCGACCTACGGCGTGGAGCTGCATAACCAGGCCGCCTACGTGGACGGCGTCTGGAAGCTGCGGCGGTTGGTGAAGGCCGGGCCGACGGCGCAGATGGCGCCGTGGGGGCTGTTCAACCTGCATGACGATCCGCTGGAGACGCGCGATCTGGCCGCCGCCGACCCGGAGCGGGTCAAACGGCTGAGCGAGGCGTATCGCCGCTTTGCGCAGCAGGGCATGGTTATTGAAGCCAAAGGTGCAGCGATCGACTATCTCGGCGTCGACGCCAACACCGGCGACTACATTGGCCTGGATCCGCAGACCCACAAACCGTTGCCGCAGGCGGCGCCATGAACCTGGCCCAGCTGCGCACGCAGCAGATCCCGGTAGAGAGCGAACCGCGCGCGGCGGCGCCTTTTCACCTGCTGGTGAAACCGATCGGTGCCGGCTGCAACCTGGGTTGCCGCTACTGCTACTACCCGCAGCGCCAGCAAGCGCAGACGCGCAAGATGGACGGCGATCTGCTGGCGGAGTTTATCCGCGGCTACATCGCCGCTCAGCCGCGTTACAGCCGCGAGATCAACTTCGTCTGGCAGGGTGGAGAGCCGCTGTTGGCGGGGATCGGTTTTTACAAGCGGGCGCTGGCGTTGCAACGCCGCTTTGCGCCGCCGGGCGTGCGGATCAGCAACAGCCTGCAGACCAACGGTACCCTGCTGAACGATGCCTGGTGCCGGCTGTTCCGGCAGCATCAATTCATCATCGGCGTCAGCCTGGACGGCGATCGCGAGGTGCAGGACGCCCATCGGCCGGACAAGCGCGGCGGCGCCAGCTATGACGCCGCGCTGCGCGGCATTGCGCTGCTGCAGCGCCATCAGATCGACTTCAACCTGCTGATGGTGGTGCACGACGGCGTCGCGGACCGCGCCGAGGCGATCTACGATCATGCGGTGGCGATCGGCGCGCGCTATCTGCAGTTTCAGCCGCTGATGCTGGAAGGGGATGCGCCCACCGCCGGCTATGGGCTGAGTGCCGCCAACTGGGGGCGCTTCATGCTGGCGGTATACCGCCGCTGGCGCAGCCGCGGGCACGTCGGCCAGGTCTTCGTGATGAACATTGAGCAGGTCTACGCGCAGTATTTCACCCACGTCAGCCCCAGCTGCGTGCACGCCGAACGCTGCGGCGGCAATCTGGTGATGGAGCCGGACGGTCGCCTCTACGCCTGCGATCATCTGATCAACGCGCAGCACCTGCTCGGCCATGCCGATCGGCAGACGCCGCTCGCCACCCTGGCGGCAAGGGCGGCGGAGATGCCGTTCGGCAAGAACAAAAGCCTGCGCCGCGAGTGCCAACGCTGCAGCGTGAAAAGTGTCTGCCAGGGCGGCTGCCCGGCGCATGTGGGTGAAGATCGCTACAACCGGTTGTGCGCCGGCTATTACGCCTTCTTTTCCGCGCTGCTGGCGCCGCTGCGCGCCTACCCGCGCAGCCCGCAGGGAGCGATGCAGTGGCGCGCCGCCGTGAGCGCGGCCGCAGGTTGAAAGCGTCTCGTCCTTAAGGACGATAGTCAGCATTTTCCTTTCCTCTCTATAGTGAGATGACCGCCGCTGGCGGTGAAAAACCTGCAAGCACCTGCATGCATCAGGCCAAAACTATAAGAGGAAATAACCATGAACCTGTCGTCGCGGTTGCACGCCCACCTGGCTCGAGGCAAGGTCGGCTTTCCCACCACCCTGGCCAGTTCGGTCGGGGTGATCATGGCCAGCCCGGTGATCCTGACGGTCACCAGCGGCTTCGGCATCGGCGGCGACACCTTCGCGCTGGCGATGCTGATCGCCTTCATCATGATGCAGGCGCAGCTCACCACTTTCTCCGAAGCGGCGGCGCTGCTGCCGACTTCCGGTTCGGTTTACGACTACATCTCCTGCGGCATGGGGCGCTTTTTCGCCATCACCGGCGCGCTGTCGGCCTACCTGATCGTGCACATCTTCGCCGGCACCGCCGAGACCATTCTCTCCGGCATCATGGCGCTGGTGAACTTCGAGCACCTCAACACCCTGATGGAAAGCCACAACGCCTCCTGGATGGTCGGCGTCGGGCTGGTCGTCGTGTTCGGCCTGCTCAATGCGTTCGGCATCGAGGCCTTCGGCAAGGCGGAGATCGTGCTGACCTTCGCCATGTGGAGCACGCTGGTGATTTTCGGCATCGTCGGGCTGCTGTCGCCGCATGCGGTGCCGCTCGAGGGCTGGTTCGGCAGCACGCTCGATCTGAACGATCCCTTCGCGGTGTTCAGCCTGATCGGCATGGCGATGTTCATGTTCGTCGGCTGTGAGCTGGTGACGCCGATGGCGCCGGAGATCAAACGCTGCGATCGGGTGATCCCGCGGGCGATGGCGCTCGGGCTGTGCGGCGTGGCGGTGTGCATGGCGCTGTACGGCGCGGCGCTCAGCCACCAGGTGGAAAACGTGGTGATCGACGCCGCCAGCGGCACGCGTCTGCTGGAAACGCCGATGGCCATCCCGGCGTTCGCCGGCCAGGTGATGGGCCAGTTCGGCAAATACTGGCTGGGCGTCGGCCTGCTGCTGGCGGGCGCAGCGACCATCAACACGCTGATGGCGGCGGTGCCGCGCATTCTGTACGGCATGGCGCTGGATGGCGCGCTGCCGCGCATGTTCGCCTATCTGCACCCGCGCTTTAAGACGCCGGTGGTCGGCATTCTGGTGGCGGTCCTGATCCCCTGCGTACATGCCTTCGCCATTCAGGGCAACCTCGACAGGATCATTCCGCTGGTGCTGGCGGCGGTGTGCGCCTGGGGCGTGGCCTACCTGCTGGTGACCTGCTCGGTGGTGATCCTGCGCCTGCGCCGCCCCGATCTGCCGCGCGCCTATAAATCGCCGTGGTTCCCGCTGCCGCAGATCGTCTCCAGCGTCGGCATCGTGCTGGCCATCGTCTACATCACGCCGCCGGGGATGAACCCGCGCGACGTCTATATTCCCTTCGGCTGGATGATCGGCCTGACCGCCGCCTATGCGCTGTTCTGGACGCTGTGCGTGCAGAAAGTGAATCCGTTCAAGCCGGTGCCGGTCGAGCAGGTGCTGGAGAACGCGTTCGCCAAGGGCGAAAACGAGGAGGCGCAGTTTGATCGGCTTACTTCCCTCACTTAATCGCGCCTGGCGGCGAGCGCCGTCGGGCTATCGGCCGGGCGCCGCGCTGGATCGTCTGGCGCGTAACCTGGAACCCTACGCGTGCGAACGCCTGGCGCCGGGCCTGCTGCGGCTGACGCTGCCGCAGGGGCCGCAGATCGAGGTCAGCGAACAGGTGCAGGGGCTGTTTATGGCGCATATCGTCAGCCACCGTTTTCGGCTGCAGGGAGTATGCGCAGCGCAGCCCCCGCTGACGCTGGATGTGGTGACCGGCGGCTGGCTGCGGCGGCGCGGGGTGCGTTATCTGTTGCGCCAGCGCCATGCGGCCGCGCAGCGGGTGCTGGAAGGCCTGCAGCGCTACCCGCAGATCGGCGAGACGCTGGCGCAGCTGGATTTTCGCCGCGTGCGGCTGACGGTGAACGACGGGCGCTGGCAGGTGGATATCGAGCATTTCGCCGCATCGGAGGTGGTCAGCCGTTTGCCGGCCGGCCGCCGCTATCTGCGGCTGGACGCCGAACAGCGGCGGCTGCTGTTGAGCAGCCTGCTGATGATCGGCCAACTGATGGAGAAGCTGAATCATGAATAGAGTGGTTGTGATTACCGGCGGCGGCACCGGCGTCGGCGCCGCCTGCGCCCGTCTGCTGGCGGCGCAGGGCGATCGGGTGTTCATCATCGGCCGCCGCCCGGAACCGCTGGCGGCGCTGGCGCATGAGATCGGCGCGCAGGCGCTGGTGGGCGACGCCGCCAGCGGCGAGAGCTGGGCCCACACGCTGCTGCCGGCCATTCTGCGCGACGCCGGGCGCATCGACTGCCTGATCGGCAGCGCCGGCGGCATGGGCTTCAAGCGTATTACCGAGATGACCGACGAGCAGTGGCAAGGGGCGATGGACAGCAACCTCAACAGCGCTTTCGCCAGCGCGCGCGCCTGCTTGCCGGAGCTGATCAAGAGCGGCGGCAACCTGCTGTTCGTCGCCTCGATCGCCTCGCTGGCCGCCGGGCCGGAGGTCTGCGGCTACGTCACCGCCAAGCACGCGCTGATCGGGCTGATGCGCTCCATCGCCCGCGACTATGGCCCGCTGGGCGTGCGCGCCAACGCGGTGTGTCCCGGCTGGGTGACCACGCCGATGGCGGACGAAGAGATGCAGCTGTTGATGGACGCCCATCAGATTTCGCTGGAGCAGGCTTACCAGATGGTCTGCCGCGACGTGCCGCTGCGCCGGCCGGCCAGCGCCGAGGAGATCGCCCGCGTCTGCCGTTTCCTCTGTTCCAGCGAGGCTTCAATCATTACCGGCGCGGCGCTGGTGGCCGACGGCGGCTCCACCATCGTCGATGTGCCGACATTGGCTTTCACTTCCCTGTAAGGAGCATTTCCATGAGTTCAGAAGCGGTATTCATTCAGGTTGGCGCGCTGGCGGAAGGCTTTGCGCCGCACAGCAATACGCTGGAACGCCAGCACGGCCTGGCGGGCACCACGCTGACGCTGCGTTTCAGCGACGGCGCGACGCAACGTTGCCGGTTCAGCGACGCGCAGACGCTGGAGTGGGGGGAGCGGCGCGGCGTCGCCTATCGCGCGACCAGCATTCGTCCCGGTGTGCTGTTCATCGATTTTCTCGATCCCGCCCGCGCCAACGCCAGCATTACGCTGGTGTGCGACCGCAATCAGGGCAACTTTACCGCGGTGTACGGCCAACTGCCGGACGAAGCGCAGGCGCGGCTCGACGCCTTCAGCCGGGTGGAGCAGGGGCTGCCGCTGACCGCGGTCGAGGCCGAATTCCGCTTCGGCACGCTGGATGACGCCGACGTGGCGCCGCCGGGTTTTACCGATGAGCTGATCGGCATGCGCAACATGTACACCTACAGCCCGACCGAACGTTACGAGCACATCTACCTGAACGACAACTTCTATGCCTGGCAGTGTCTGGACGGGGTGGAGAAAGGGCTGGCGGACGTCGACCGCTGTCACTACGTGAAGGTGGCGGAGCAGCTTTATCTGTTTGTCTGGCGCGAGAAGATCATTCCGACGCTGGGCGTGGTGATGATCGATCTGCAGGGCATGCGCACCGACGGCAAGATCCTCGGCTATCAGGGCAGCGATTTCAGCGCGCTGAGCAACTTTGCGGTCGGCGCCCACGCGCAGGTGCTGAACACTACGCGCCACCCGCGAGGATAGGCCGATGAACGTAACCTATGCGGCCGACGCCTTCGCGGGGCAGGCGGTGCTGGTGACCGGCGGCGCGCAGGGCATTGGGCTGGCGATCGTCAGCGCCTTTGCCCGGCTGGGCGCCGAGGTGACGATTGCGGACGTGCAGCTGCCGCAGGCGCAGGCGGCGGCGCAAACGCTGCGGGGCGAAGGGTGGAAAGTGCAGGCGCTGGCCTGCGATCTGGCCGAGCCGGGGCAGGCCGCCGAGTTGGTGGCGGCGGTGGGCGAGCGGCATCAACGGCTGGATGTGGTGATCCACAACGCCGCTTACTTTCCGCTGACGCCGTTCGCCGCCATCGACGCGGCCCTGCTGCAACGCACGCTGAGCGTCAATCTGATGGCGCCGTTCTTTCTGGCGCAGGCGGCGCTGCCGTGGATGCGCCGCGCCGGCGGCGGCAGCCTGCTGGTGACCTCGTCGGTGACCGGCCCGCGGGTGGCCTACCCGGGGCTGGCGCACTACGCCGCTTCCAAGGCCGGGGTGAACGGGTTTATTCGCGCGGCGGCGCTGGAGCTGGCGGCGGAGAACATTCGCGTCAACGGCGTGGAGCCGGGGATGATCCGCACGCCGGCGATGGCCAACCTGGGCGACGCGCAGGTGAATCAGGCGATCGCCGCCGCGGTGCCGCTCGGGCGGCTGGGGGAACCGGAAGACATCGCCGCGGCGATGGTGTTTCTCGCCTCGCCGGCGGCGGCCTACATCACCGGCCAGACGCTGGTGGTGGACGGCGGCGCGCTGTTGCCGGAAACGAATGCTCACCGCTGATTTTGATCTCATCAGCGGGAGTTTTACCGCATGCGCGATTGATTGATAGACAGTTGTTTGCTCAAGCTGGAGGTTTGGGCAGAAGCGCTTACCGGCTCCGCGGGACGTTTCCTTAACCAAGTGCCCCATTAAGATGCAACCGGTTATTGATGTATATAGCCGGTTGCGTATGAAGCAGATGTCAGCCTTTACTCTTCTCGGCACAGGTAGGTTGGATACTTCCTGTCCTGAATCAACCACACCGACGGAGCCACCTCAGAAATAGTCAGATAGTAACGAGTTCCACGCCGGGCAAAATCGCCCCACACGTTGTCTGGCGTATTATCGTTATGTCGCCGTAGCGTCTTCGTGTAGGTCAGCTCGATGATTCCCGCATCATTGCGCGGCCTCCAGGTAAAATTCACATCGCGATCCACCATCGTCGCCAGCTCTCGGGTAGAGGCTGCCCCTTTGTAGGTGGTGATTCCGGTTCCGTCGCGATGAAAGTAAAACTGGGTCATCACATTCACTTTTACCTCACTGACTTTGCCTGCATTTCGGGTAAAAATAAACTTAGTGGTACATGCAAGCATATCTTGCTTCTCAGTCCTGGTATGGGAAAGGAAAGTTGCCAGTAATCCCACCGTCACAACGCCACTGACGATTAACAGAGCTTTAATCCTCACTTTTCAACCCCACTTTTATAACGAATTGTTTTACATAGGCCCTTTTTACTTTTTGGGCAGGAGCCAATAAAAATCTCATCTGCAGAGGTGAGAGGGAAGCGGGCGCTAAAATAATAGATGTCATACTTGTCGCGCTGGCAGTCCAGGTTATTCTCACTAAGCAGGGAAGGAAGCTTGGATAAAATAATCGGTTTTTCAGGGGTGCTTATCCACCAGACAGTACACTGCTCAAAATTTTCATTCGGTAGCCTCATGATTCGCGGAATATTCATCGCATACTCTGAAAGTAAGTAGCTCCCTCCGATTAACGTTGATACGGCTAATGCCGCAATACAGTAAGGCCGGTGTGTTGATAAACGTAATCTCTCTTTCCATGTTTTTTTTGTTTTCGTTTTCGGTGGAGGAACTGGCTCGATAGCGACATTTTTATCGAGATGCTTCTGTGCTACGACATCCGCATCAAAATAAAAACCCTTGCCTGGTACTGTCACTATTGGCGATGTGTGAACGCCCAACGACTGGAAGGCTTTTCGAATCTCGCTGACAGCTTTGTTGAGGTTGTTACCGGATGGCGTATAGCCAAAATCTTGCCACACCCGGGTAATCAGCATGTCTCTGCTGAGCTCTTTTTCTCTATTTCTAATGAACTCCAATAATAATCGAACAGCAGGCGCTGATAACTTTACCGCTGATTCAGGCTGGCCTGCCAGGCTGAGTTTTTGTGTGTTTGGGTCAAATACTAACGAATTGCTTAACATAAAGAACATATAAAAACCTCTTTTTGGGTTTGTGATTTTTATTTATACCTTATCCGGCAGGGTGGGTTCTCTATCGCCCCTTTTTGGGTTGTTTTTTAATCAGATCGATAGTTTAACTAAATCATCATAATCAGTGTTTTTCTTTAACTATTTCGTATAAATAGTCAGTAAATAGAGAAAAAAACTGTGTTTTCCAAGTTTCGCGATACAAGTGGTGATGGTCATCCTGCTTAGTATAAGATTTTTCTCAAGGTGTGAGGACATGAAAAGTGTGTCTGAATGAGAAGAAGAACATTACGCATCATTATGATGAGCACAAGAAGGTGAGATTTGAAAGATAATAAAACGCTACCCGGGATAAGTAGGGTTTTGGCCCTTTTACTATTATTCTCCTTATTTAGCAACGTTGCTCTGGCTAATATGAGTGTTTATCCGATGGAGCTGGGTGTCGATGCTTCAGGGACCGCGATCATTAAAGTGGCATCCAAAAGTGATGATATTCAGTTCGTTCGGGTGACGCAAAAGAGAATTCTTAACCCAGGTACGCCGCATGAAAAAGAGGTGGAAATCGCTTCATGGAAAAAGGACGGTCTGATAGTAACACCTGCCAAATTTGCGCTTGCTGCTGGCTCAATGCGCGTTGTGCGCCTGGTATCCCTATCACCTCCGACAACGGAAAGTACATGGCGGGTTTATTTTGAAGGGGTGAAACAGCCTGATGTTTTATTGTCCGGAGAAAATAAAACCCGCTCAGCAGAAGCGAAGCTAGGGGTGAATGTTATCTGGGGGGCTTTGGTGCATATTGCTCCAGAGCGGCCTAAGGTTTCGCTGGAAATTAATCCTGCACTCGGAGAAGTTATAAATACAGGAAACGTACGAGTTCCGCTAAAAGAAATTGGTTTTTGCCGTGCCAATGCATCGTGCAAATGGATTAAAGAAGACGCTACTGTGTATCCGGGGACGCAAAGAAAATTAAAGTCCCTGAGTGCAAATAGTGGTGCAACCTACAAGTTTCGCTACTTTAACTGGCTGAGTAAAACCAGTGAAGAGGCTGAATTACCCGTCGCAAAATAACGTGACAACCGTAATAACCACGCCTGTGGTTTATTTATAGGGCGAATGAAGCCCGCATGCCAATATGGAGATAACAATGCGTCATTATATTAAACCTCTGCTGATTGCTACCGCGCTGGCCACTTCTTTCAGCTCGCTTGCCATTCAAAAAGATATCACAGTCAATGCGAGCGTCGATTCCCAGCTGGATATGACCCAGGCGGACAATACCCCGCTGCCGGCCAGCATCGATATGCAGTACCTGCCGGGTCGGGGTCTGGAAAGCTATCGTTTGAACACGAAAGTATGGTCTAACTCCGCCACCAGTAACGTCAAAGTCCGTCTGGTCAGCGCCGCACAGTTAACCAATGCGGATGGCGATCAGAATATACCCCTGACGGTACAACTGGGTGAAAAGGCGCTCACGACCACCGACGCCGAATTCACCGGTGCCGAGCTGTTCCCTGGGACAGTGGAAAATGGTTCTGCGGTACTGCCGCTCATCATTTCTCAGACCACCAAAGGTATTTTGAAAACGGGCCAATACAGCGGTGTAGTCAGCTTGATGTTGACCCAGGCGACTACCGCGGAAGGCGGTGCATAAACAAGGTAGTGCGTTTGTAAGTCATTAACATCAGAGGGTCTCCACCCTCTGATGTCTTCCTGACATCAGAGGTTTTTTTCATGTCTCTCCCCCGTAATATTCTCCTTTTTGCCGCATTGTTACCTGCATCCATTCAGCAAGCCTGCGCGGAGATGGCTATTCCGGAGGGTTTTGAGGAGCTGGCGAAAAACCAGCGCTTATGGATTGAAGTGACGCTGTACGGTGATTCTCTTGGCCTGTTCGAAACGGACATGAATCTGGAGACCGTGCGTTTCATACAGCCGGAGAGTCTGCTAGACGCTATCAAAAAACGGTTTAATGATGATCCTCGCCTGCTATCAGCCATCAATGCGGTGCTGGCGGCTCCGATGCCTCGCAACGGCAATCTGGCCTGTAGCAGCAACGGCGAGGCGCGTGGCTGTGGGTATATCGAGACCAGCAGTGCAGCGGTGATTTACGATGAAAACAACGCGCGTATCAGCTTGTTTCTCGACAAGCACTATATGCCGAAGCCTTCGGAAGATAAGCAGTGGTTCCAGCCTACGCGTGAAACCGAGACTGCGCTCGTTCATCAGCAAAATATCAACTTTGTCGCCGATCGTGATTATCAATCGGTCAACGTGCAGGGCAACGGTGCGCTGGCGGTGACGCAGGATGGCTATGTGAACGTTGACTGGAACTGGCTGGGGCAACGCTCGCGTGAGCAGCACATGCAGGATGTGACGGTCAATAACGCCTGGTTTCGTCAGGACTTGTGGCGCAAATACTATGTCCAACTGGGGGAGATGGATACCCGAGATTTGTTCAGCAACGCCGGGGGCAATATCACGCTCAGCCAGTTGCCTATCGGTAAGATCCGCGGCATGCGTGCCGGTTCTACACGCGCCTGGATAAACCCGGTTCAACAATCGCAAGGGACGCCGGTCACTGTATTTTTGTCGCACGACGCGCGCATTGACGCCCGGCGAGGTAATCAACTGCTGGGCAGTTTTTACCTGAATGCCGGTGCCCAGACGCTGGATACTCGCGCATTTCCCGAGGGCAGTTATACGGTGACGCTGGCTATTTATGAAAATAATCGTCTGTTGCGTACCGAAGACGTCCCGTTTACGCGCACGGGAATGACCCCCTTTGACCGTGTGGAATGGTTTCTGCAAGCCGGCGAAACGGACAATGACTCGCAGCAGGACCCACGCTCACCCGTAGCTCAGGCCGGTGTGCGCCTGCCGATAACCGCCACCCTGGCGTTAACCAGCGGCGCGACAGTGACCCGACAACATCGATTTGCGGAAAACGCCCTCGACTGGTACCACGGTTTTAACACCGGCCCTGTCGACGGCGTCCTGAGCACTCGTTTTAGTTACCTTTATGGCAGCGAGGGGGAGCGCGGCAACATTCAGCAGATGAGCTACAACGACGGCTTTTCGCTGAGTTTCTACCGCAACGCTCTGGCGGCGGAAAACTGCGACAACCGTAATGCGGGATTTTACGGCGTCAGCGGTTGTTATCGATCGCTGTCGCTGATGTTTTCCGTTCCGGTAGGAAGCTGGTATGCCTCACTGGGCTACTCCGACAATCGTAATGAGGGGCGCTATATCGCCCGACGCGACTTGCCCTCCGACGATAACGGTCGTGACAACGGCTTGCCTTGGGAGCAGATGTACATGACCCGTTCGCACGCCCGCTCATGGCAGGGTGGCCTCAGTAATTCGTTCAGCACCAACGGATTGAACATCAACAGCAGCATCAACCTGTTTATGCGCAGTGAAAATCATTCTGCTGCCAGGGATAAAGGCGGCTACCTGAGCGTTAGCCTGTCCCTGGCTCGTCCGCGCCAGGGCGAAAGCTCCGGCTATACCTCGCTTGGCGCTACCTGGCAACAACAGCAACGGCAGGCGGGAACCCTCAGCTACAACGTGGCGCATAATTGGTACACCGATGCTCGCGGAGAAAACGAATATGGCGTGGGCGCTTCCGGTATCAATGGCGACTCGCTGAATACCTCCGTCTATACCCGTCAGGGCGGGCAGTACGGTAACGGCAGCCTGACGCTGAGCGATAGTTGGGATCGCCAGGCACGCCACCACACCCTCAGTAGCAGCGGCAACTACAGTTCGACTTTCGCGCTTTCCCGTTCCGGACTCTGGTTCGGCCGCTGGGGAGACGGACGCCCGGCATCGGCTATCGGCGTGGATGTCTCGGCGCCCGACGATCGGCAAAGTTCCCGAATTGCCGTAGCGCTGGACAACGGAGGGAGTGCAGAGGTGGCCGCCAACCGCCGCGCGTTATTTGCCGTGCCGGGTTACCAGCAAACCACGCTATCGGTGAGCGAATCACTGGACGTCTCCCACGGCGCCAGCAGCGAAATCACGCAGGGCTCCGGCAGCCGGACGGTCTTTATGGTGCCGGGCAATATGCTGCGTCGCGAAGTTCGCACGGTGGCCAGCTATACCTGGCTTGGTCAACTGACCGACGAGCGGCATTTGCCGCTGTCAGGCAGTGTGCCGTTGAACGTCATTGGCTGGAACGATCTCGGAGATGGAGGATTCAGCGCGCAGAGCGAGGCGCCGATCGAGGCGTTGTATCTGGTACGAAATCAACAGTTCTATCAATGCGCGCTGCAGGTCAAAAGCACGCGCGACGTCGTGCGCTACGTCGGCACGGTGGCCTGTCGTGAGATGACTTTCTCGGCGCTGCCGGACAACGTTCAGCGCCGGGCGCAATTAATGATGGCCGGCCGTGCACAGCCTTCGGGCCAGACCGCCATGAATCATCAGGAAACGACTGCCACAGGGAGTTCACGTGAAACGTTTAATTAGTCTGTTCGTGTTGTTGATCTTGTGGAGCAGTCATACGTTGGCGGGGGCTCCGGCCGGCAGAAATACCAGCGTCAGCTTCAGCTTCGATCGGCTGACGCCGCCTGCCCGTTTTGACATCTGGCGGCATGAGCCGGGTGGCTATGATCCTGCCGATCCGCAAAAGTGGGGCCGTAATGCCCTGACCTGCCTGTCGCGTACCGGTGCTACTAATGGCGCCTGCATGACGGCGCCGGTCTGGTTTAGCGCCAATCCTGCGGCGCCTTATGCGATAACCCTGCGTTTTACTCATGAACTGAGTAAGAAGACCGTGGACGTAAAAGTCTATGGTGAAAAACACATGTTCATAAATAACAAAGTCTTTACTTTTGCCAGTTATGTGACCGGCGGCAGCGCGGATATCGCAGCCTGGAATAGCGAGCCCTATTTTGACTTTTATATCGTCAGAAGCGAGCTGGAAAAACTCAATCAGCCGGGGATCTGGAGCGCCACCCTGAAACAGAACCTGCGTCAGTGGGGAAGCGCCGACTGCGGAGGGAATTTTAACGACGCCAACGTGGGCTGCCCCGGCTACCTGACGATCGCCAACTGGCAGGCGAATATTCGCCTGGAGGTGATTGATTCAAGCAATCATCAGATTTATTTACCCGCTTTTCCTCACTCCGCGCCGGTGGTGAATCTGAACCTGACTATGAGCAATCTGCCGGGGCGCCCAGGCGGGAGCGAAATCAAGGGGCAATCTTCGTTGGACATGTGCCTGTATGACGGCAATAACTCCGCCAGCAGCCGCGTGATATTGCGCTTCACCGACGATGGCGTGGCGGCGGCAGATCGCGCGGCCGGTGCGTTTTCTGTCTGGCGGCGAGGCGGCAGCCAAACCAGCGCACGCGACCGGGTGGATTATCAGGTCTCAGTGACTAACCCGGTGACCGGCGCGACAGAAACCGCCAGCAACGGAACGGATATCGTCTGGCAGGGCACGAATGATCGGAGCATTCTTCGCCAGGTCGTTTTGCCAGGCGGGAGTGAAAGCGTGCTGTGCGTGCCGGCACCGATAGTGCTCACGACGCCGACGTTTGCCGCCGAAAGTAAAACGGCGGGTGACTATACCGGCACGCTCCACGTGATTTATACCCCAAGCACCCTGTGAATGAGAGTCGCATCGTGAATTACGCCATTTTGGACGACAATCACTTCTACGCCGAAGGCCTTAGATATTTAATTTTGCGCGAAGGTGAAAATAGCCAGATTACTACGGATGATATTCGGTGGCACTGGAGACTGCTGACGATGGATATCATTGCCGTGCGATGCCGCTTTTCGCTGACGGCGAGCCAACAGACATTGCTCGACATTTTATCGAGGCTGGGGACCGGTCAATGGAACGGCAGGGTGTATCTTTGTTGCAATGCACAGAGCCGGGCCTTGGCCATGCGTATGCGCAAGCGATATATCTCGTTAGAGATCCATCTTCTGGACGACGGTCAAAGTCTGCAGAAAACGGCCCAGCTACTGGCTCAAGGGCCAGCGCTCCCCGCCGTTCAGTGTCTGGATCCCAGTCTCACCGATGCTGAATTTACCGTACTGAATTTATTAACTCGCGGATTTCCAGTACGGCGCGTGGCCAGAACCGCGCGCATGACGGAAAAAATCGTTTCACAGCATAAATGCAATGCGCTGAAAAAACTCAACGCCCCTAATTTACTCAGGCTTTTGAATCCGGCATGACGTCAAGGTAAAAACGTCAGGGAAATCGTGAACTCATCGAGGGGGCAAGGATTGCCTTGTTGTCTTTGGCCCCCTCTCAAACCCCACCAGCAGCAATGCGTTTCGGCAGCAATTCGACCCATGGTGTCACTTCTTGGCAGGATGCGCGGTGACGTTGGCGGGCAGGCTGTCGCCCAGGGTGATCAGCTCGTCCAGCAACGTCATCAGCTGGTCCATTTTCTGCCGCGAGAAAGCGGCTTCAATCTCGGCGTAGCCCTGTTCCACCTGGTGGCGCGCCACTTCATACAGATCCTGCCCCTGCTGGGTCAGCGACACGTACAGCTTGCGCTGATCGTTGACCGGCTTGAGGCGGAAGATCAGTTTGTCGCGCTCCATGCGCGACAGAATGCCGGTCAGGCTGGGGCGCAGGATACAGGTTTCCGCCGCCAGTTCGTGGAATTCGATCGAGCGGCTGTTGGCCAGCACGCGGATGATGCGCCACTGCTGCTCGGTGAGATTGTGGCTTTTCAGGATCGGGCGGAAGAACCCCATGGCGGTTTCACGCGCCTGCAGCAGGGCGATGGTTAACGATTCATGCATAAGTTTGGCCTTAGCTATCAAGGTGTTCGCTGTTACGGCGCTCGTCATGGGGGCGCCTGCCCCGCAAAGCCCGATTTGTTAATAACTTAATAGTAGCCAAAGTTACCCGCAGGGATAAAGCAAAAATGCGTGGCGCAGCGAAAAATGGCGAGAAAAATGATTAATACGTTGAATAATCACGCCAATGTTTGTTGTTTGTGAATATTTTGTTATCACGATCACAAATCATTCCAAGCGCGTTGCGTAAAAGCTGCGCAGCGTATAAAAGTAATCATTAATATATTAATGAATGCCGGTTGTCATGTTTTGCCATTGGAGGAGTTCGCATGAAAGGCACCGTATTTTCCGTTGCGCTGAACCACCGCAGCCAACTGGACGCCTGGGATCAGGCGTTTCACCAGCCGCCGTACCAGACCCCGCCCAAAACCCCGGTGTGGTTTATCAAACCGCGCAATACCCACCTCGCCAACGGCGGGGCGATCCCGTTTCCGGCCGGTGAAACCGTGCAGAGCGGCGGCACGCTGGCGGTGATCATCGGCGACACCGCGCGCAAGGTGCCGGCAGCGCAGGTGAGCCGTTATCTGGCCGGTTACGCGTTGGCCAACGACGTCAGCCTGCCGGAGAGCAGCTTCTATCGCCCGGCGATCAAGGCCAAATGCCGCGACGGCTTCTGCCCGCTGGGGGAGATGGGGCAGTTGGAGAACGCCGATCGACTGGAGATCGTCACCGAGATCAACGGCGTGGAGCGGGATCGCTGGTCCACCGCCGATCTGGTGCGCTCGGTGCCGGAGCTGATCGCCGCCATCAGCGATTTCATCACCCTGCAGCCGGGCGATGCGGTGCTGATCGGCACCCCGCACCAGCGGATAGAGATCAAACCGGGGGATGAGGTGACGGTGCGCGCCGCCGGCCTGCCCACGTTGAGCAACCGCGTCACTCAGGCAGGAGCCGCATCATGAAACATGCCCGTATTCGCCATCATGGCCAGATCGTCAACGTTCAGGTAGACGACCAGCTGCGCGTCACGCTGCCAAACGGCGAGGTGCTGCAGGAGCGTGAAGTGGAATGGCTGCCGCCGGCGCAGGGCACGGTGTTCGCCCTGGGGCTGAACTATGCCGACCACGCCAGCGAGCTGGAATTCAAGGCACCGGAAGAGCCGCTGGTGTTCCTCAAGGCGCCGAACACTCTGACCGGCCATCGTCAGGTATCGGTGCGTCCGGCCGACGTGGAGTACATGCATTACGAAGCCGAGCTGGTGGCGGTGATCGGCAAGACCGCACGCAACGTCAGCCGCGAGCGCGCCATGGAGTATGTGGCGGGTTACACCCTGTGCAACGACTACGCCATCCGCGACTACCTGGAAAACTACTACCGGCCGAATCTGCGGGTGAAGAGCCGCGATACCCTGACGCCGATCGGGCCGTACATCGTCGATCGCGACGACGTCGCCGATCCGCACCGGCTGGCGCTCAGCACCTACGTCAACGGCGAGCTGCGCCAGCGCGGCAGTACCGCCGACATGATTTTCGACATTCCGTTCCTGATCGCCTACCTGAGCGAATTCATGACGCTGCAGCCGGGCGACATGATCGCCACCGGCACGCCGAAAGGGCTGGCCGACGTGCGGCCGGGCGACGAAGTGGTGGTGGAGATCGAGGGCATCGGCCGTTTGGTTAACCACATTATCAGTGAAAAAGATTACGAGGAGAGCCTACGATGAAAACCATCAACCACTGGATCAACGGCAAGAACGTCGCCAGCAAAGAGTATTTCACCACCACCAACCCGGCGAACGGCGAGGTGCTGGCGGAAGTGGCCTCCGGCGGCCAGCTGGAGATCGACCAGGCGGTGGCGGCCGCGAAAGAGGCTTTCCCCAAGTGGGCCAACACGCCGATGAAAGAGCGCGCGCGCCTGATGCGCCGTTTGGGTGAACTGATCGACCAGAACGTGCCGCAGATCGCCGAAATGGAAACCGCCGACACCGGCCTGCCGATCCATCAGACCAAAAACGTGCTGATCCCGCGCGCCTCGCACAACTTCGAATTCTTCGCCGAGGTGTGCCAGCAGATGAACGGCAAGACCTACCCGGTGGACGACAAGATGCTCAACTACACGCTGGTGCAGCCGGTGGGGGTCTGCGCGCTGGTGTCGCCGTGGAACGTGCCGTTCATGACCGCCACCTGGAAAACCGCGCCTTGCCTGGCGCTGGGCAACACGGCGGTGCTGAAAATGTCCGAACTGTCGCCGCTGAGCGCCGATCGCCTGGGCGAGCTGGCGCTGGAAGCCGGCATTCCGGCCGGGGTGCTGAACGTGGTGCAGGGCTACGGCGCCACCGCCGGCGACGCGCTGGTGCGCCATAAAGACGTGCGCGCGGTCTCCTTCACCGGCGGCACCGCCACCGGCCGGCGCATCATCGAAAGCGCCGGGCTGAAGAAATTCTCCATGGAGCTCGGCGGCAAGTCGCCGGTGCTGATCTTTGAAGACGCCGACATCGAGCGGGCGCTCGACGCCGCGCTGTTCACCATCTTCTCGATCAACGGCGAACGCTGCACCGCCGGTT
Organism: Serratia sp. BNK-23; assembly: GCF_047456145.1. Lineage (NCBI taxonomy): Bacteria > Pseudomonadati > Pseudomonadota > Gammaproteobacteria > Enterobacterales > Yersiniaceae > Serratia > Serratia sp. BNK-23. Next base: position 4,356,592 of record NZ_CP179900.1, on the reverse strand, counting down.
CGCGCATCTTCATTCAGGAGAGCATCTACCCGGAATTCGTCAAACGTTTCGCCGAGCGCGCCAACCGTCTGCGCGTCGGCGATCCGCAAGATCCCAACACCCAGGTGGGCGCGTTGATAAGCCCGCAGCACTGGGAAAAAGTCTCCGGCTATATCCGCCTCGGGGTGGAGGAAGGGGCGACCCTGTTGGCCGGTGGCCCGGATAAACCGGCCGGCTTGAGCCACGGCAACTTCCTGCGCCCGACGGTGCTGGCGGATGTCGACAACCGGATGCGCGTGGCGCAGGAGGAGATCTTCGGGCCGGTGGCCTGCCTGCTGCCGTTCAAATCAGAAGAAGACGGCCTGCGCATGGCCAACGACGTGGAGTACGGCCTGGCGTCGTACATCTGGACGCAGGATGTGAGCAAGGTTCTGCGCCTGGCCCGCGGCATCGAAGCGGGCATGGTTTTCGTCAACACCCAAAACGTGCGCGATCTGCGCCAACCGTTCGGCGGCGTGAAAGCCTCCGGCACCGGCCGCGAAGGCGGCGAATACAGCTTCGAAGTGTTCGCCGAGATGAAGAACGTGTGCATTTCCATGGGTGATCACCCGATCCCACGCTGGGGCGTTTAATCAGGCCTCGGCATCGTTCACGGAATCATTTTTGTTTCATGTGAGGACTTATGGGTAAGTTAGCGTTAGCCGCCAAGATTACACATGTGCCATCGATGTATCTGTCGGAAATCCCTGGGAAAAACTTTGGCTGCCGGCAGGCGGCCATCGACGGCCATAAAGAGATCGGCGCGCGTTGCCGCGAGATGGGCGTCGACACCATCGTGGTGTTCGACACCCACTGGCTGGTGAACAGCGCCTATCACATCAACTGCAGCGCGCATTTCTCCGGCGTGTACACCAGCAACGAGCTGCCGCATTTCATCCGCGACATGACTTACGACTACGACGGCAACCCGGCGCTGGGCCAGCTGATCGCCGATGAGGCCTGCAAGCGGGGCGTACGCGCCAAGGCGCACGACATCCCGAGCCTGAAGCTGGAATACGGCACGCTGGTGCCGATGCGTTACATGAATGCCGACAAGCATTTCAAGGTGGTGTCGATCTCGGCGTTTTGCACCGTGCATGACTTCGCCGACAGCCGCCGGCTGGGCGAGGCGCTCAAAAGCGCCATAGAAAAATACGACGGCACCGTGGCGGTGTTGGCCAGCGGCTCGCTGTCGCACCGCTTTATCGACGATCAGCGCGCCGAAGAGGGCATGAACAGCTACACCCGTCAGTTCGACCAGCAAATGGACGAACGGGTGGTCAAGCTCTGGGAAGAGGGGCGCTTTCGCGAGTTCTGCGAAATGCTGCCGGAGTATGCCGATTATTGCTACGGCGAAGGCAACATGCACGACACCGTGATGCTGCTGGGCCTGCTCGGCTGGGACAAGTACGACGGCAAGGTGGAGTTCATCACCCCGCTGTTCGCCAGTTCCGGCACCGGGCAGGTCAACGCCGTGTTCCCTTTGCCCGCTGAAGCCTGAGGTGTGTGAATGCCCCATTTTTACGCTGAATGTACCGACAATATCCGCCGCGAGGCGGATTTGCCCACCCTGTTCGCCAAGGTCAACGAGGCGCTGGCGGCGACCGGCATCTTCCCGCTGGCCGGCGTGCGCAGCCGGGCCATCTGGCTCGATACCTGGCAGATGGCCGACGGCAAGCAGGATTACGCCTTCGTGCACATGACGTTGAAGATCGGCCACGGCCGCAGTCTGGAAAGCCGTCAGCAGGTGGGCGAGATGCTGTTTGCGCTGATCAAGGAACACTTCGCCGCGCTGATGGCGCAGCGTTACCTGGCGCTCTCTTTCACCATGGAAGAGCTGGATCCGGTGCTGAATTACAAACAGAACAATGTCCACGCGCTGTTCAACAAGGCGTGAATAAGGGGTCGTAAATGCTGGATAAAGAGCAGGTTAACCGCGCCGTGCAGCGTCTGCATCAGGCGGAAAAGAGCCGTGAGCAGATCCGCGCGCTGTCGCTCGATCATCCCGAGATCACCATTGAAGACGCCTATGCCATTCAGCGGCAGTGGGTAGATCTGAAGATCGCCGAGGGGCGCACGCTCAAAGGCCACAAGATCGGCCTGACCTCGCGCGCCATGCAGGTGAGCTCGCAGATCACCGAGCCGGATTACGGCGCGCTGCTGGACGACATGTTCTTCAACGACGGCAGCGACATTCCGATCGATCGCTTTATCGTGCCGCGGGTGGAAGTGGAGCTGGCGTTCGTGCTGGCCAAGCCGCTGCGCGGGCCGAACTGCACGCTGTTCGACGTCTACAACGCCACCGACTACGTCATTCCGGCGCTGGAGATCATCGACGCGCGCAGCCACAACGTCGATCCCGAGACGCAGCGGCCGCGCAAGGTGTTCGACACCATCTCCGACAACGCCGCCAACGCCGGGGTGGTGATGGGCGGGCGGCCGATCAAGCCGGATGCGCTGGATCTGCGTTGGATCTCTGCGCTGCTGTACCGCAACGGCGTGATTGAAGAGTCCGGCGTGGCGGCGGCGGTGCTCAACCACCCGGCCAACGGCGTGGCCTGGCTGGCCAACAAGCTGGCGCCGTATGAGGTGGAGCTGGAGGCGGGGCAGGTGATCCTCGGCGGTTCCTTCACCCGGCCGGTGCCGGCGCGGCGCGGCGATACTTTCCACGTCGATTATGGCCCGATGGGCTGCATCAGCTGCCGCTTCGTCTAATAAGCAGGCTCGGCGAACCGGGCCGCAATAACCGGGCGGGGGCCAAGCGCCGCGCCCGCTTGTCAGGGAGAATACGATGTTAACCAACCACTTCAAGCGAGCGCTGCAGGAAAAACGCCCGCAGATCGGGCTGTGGCTCGGGCTGTGCAGCAGCTACAGCGCCGAGCTGCTGGCCGGCGCCGGTTTCGACTGGCTGTTGATCGACGGCGAACATGCGCCCAACAACGTGCAGACGGTGCTGGGGCAGCTGCAGGCGGTCGCCCCTTACCCCAGCCAGCCGGTGGTGCGGCCGCCGTGGAACGACGCGGTGATCATCAAGCAACTGCTGGACGTCGGCGCGCAAACCTTGCTTATCCCGATGATTCAGAATGCCGAACAGGCGCGCGACGCGGTGCGCGCCACGCGTTATCCGCCGCACGGCGTGCGCGGCGTCGGCAGCGCCCTGGCGCGCGCTTCGCGCTGGAACCGGGTGCCCGATTACCTGCAGCAGGCCGACGAGCAGATGTGCGTGCTGGTGCAGATTGAAACCCGCGAGGCGGTGAAAAATCTGGAGGCGATCCTGCAGGTGGAAGGGGTGGACGGCGTGTTCATCGGCCCGGCGGATCTCAGCGCCGACATGGGCTTCGCCGGCAATCCGCAGCATCCGGAGGTGCAGCGCACCATCGACGACGCCATCGCGCGCATCCGCGCCGCCGGCAAGGCGCCGGGCATTTTGATGGCCAACAAGGCGCTGGCGCAGCGCTATCTGGAAGCCGGCGCGCTGTTCGTCGCGGTAGGGGTGGATACCACCCTGCTGGCGCGGGCGGCGGAAGCCCTGGCGGACGAGTTCAAACAGGGCGGGGCGCAAGCGCCTTCATCGGGAGTCTACTGAACCATGAACCACGTCGATTCGCTGCCGCCGGCCAACCCGGCGCAGCAACATAAAGCGTTAACCGCCGCCGAGCAATCGGTGATTAAAAAGTTGTTTCGGCGCCTGATTATTTTCCTGTTCGTGTTGTTTGTTTTCTCTTTCCTCGATCGCATCAACATCGGCTTCGCCGGGCTGACGATGGGCAAAGATCTCGGCCTCAGCTCGACCATGTTCGGGCTGGCGGCGACGTTGTTCTATGCCACCTACGTGATCTTCGGCATTCCCAGCAACATGATGCTGAGCCGGGTCGGCGCGCGGCGCTGGATCGCCACCATCATGGTGCTGTGGGGCATCGCCTCCACCTGCACCATGTTCGCCACCGGACCGACCAGCCTGTACGTGCTGCGCATGATCGTCGGCATCACCGAGGCCGGCTTTCTGCCGGGCATTCTGGTGTACCTCACCTACTGGTTCCCGGCGTTCTACCGCGCCCGCGCCAACGCCTTGTTCATGATCGCTATGCCGGTGACTATGGCGATCGGTTCGCTGGTCTCCGGCTATATTCTGGCGCTGGACGGGGTGATGAACCTGAAGGGCTGGCAGTGGCTGTTCCTGCTGGAAGGCATTCCGTCGGTGCTGCTGGGCGTGGTGGTGTGGTTCTACCTCGACGACACGCCGGCCAAGGCCAAGTGGCTGACCGACGAGGAAAAAGCCAGCCTGAAGACGATGATGGAGGCCGATAAGCTGCAGCTGGTGCAGCCCAACGGGCCGAGCAGCCACCGCGCGCTGCAGCAGCGCAGCCTGTGGCGCGAGATTTTCACGCCGATTGTGTTGATGTATACGCTGGCCTATTTCTGCCTGACCAACACCCTGAGCGCGATCAATATCTGGACGCCGCAGATCCTGCAGAGCTTCAACCAGGGCAGCAGCAACGTGACGATCGGCATTCTGGCGGCGATCCCGCAGATCTGCACCATCGCCGGCATGGTGTGGTGGAGCAAACGATCCGACCGGCTGCAGGAGCGCAAGCATCACACCGCGCTGCCGTACCTGTTCGCCGCCACCGGCTGGCTATTGGCTTCCGCCACCGATCACAGCCTGATCCAGCTGCTGGGGATCGTGATGGCGTCGGTCGGTTCCTTTACCGCCATGGCGATCTTCTGGACCACGCCGGATCAGTCGATCAGCCTGGAAGCGCGAGCGGTGGGGATCGCCGTGATCAACGCCACCGGCAACATCGGATCGGCGCTCAGCCCGTTGCTGATCGGCTGGTTCAAGGATCTGACCGGCAGCTTCAACTCCGGGCTGTATTTCGTCTCGGCGCTGTTGATCGTCGGCGCCGTGCTGGTGTGGCGCATCCCGATGAAGGATTCGCGCCCGAGAGCGACGCCTTGATACGCAGACAGGCAGGATTGCAGGAGGTAATGAGGTGCGGAAAAGTACCGGTTTTATCGCCAACATCGATATTTGCAAAGAGTATGACGCGCGCTACGCCGCCGACGAGGTGCACTACGAAACCTTCGCTGGGCTGGCGGCATTCTTCGGCCGCGACATGCAGGTGCACTGGCACGACTGCTTCTTCCAGGTGCATTTTCTGGAGACCGGCAAGATAGAGCTGCAGCTCGACGATCAGCACTATTCGGTGCAGGCGCCGCTGTTCATCCTCACGCCGCCGTCGGTGCCGCATGCGTTCTTCACCGAACCGGACAGCGACGGCCACGTGCTAACGGTGCGTCAGGAGTTGATTTGGCCGCTGCTGGAGCGCCTGTACCCCGGCAGCAACCTGGCGCTCGACATGCCGGGCATCTGCCTGTCGCTGGCCGACGCGCCGCAGGAGCTGACGGCGCTCAGCCACTATTGGGCGCTGATCCGCCGCGAGTTCGCGCAGAACCTGGCCGGGCGCGAACAGACGCTGGCGCTGCTGGCGCAGGCGGTGTTCACGTTGCTGTTGCGCAATACCGCGCTGGAAGACAGCGCCAACAGCGGCGTGCGTGGCGAACTGCAGCTGTTCCAGCGCTTCAACAAGATGGTGGACGAGCGTTTTCGCGAGCACCTGCCGGTGCCGGAGTATGCGCAGGCGTTGGGGGTGACCGAATCGCGGCTCAACGATCTGTGTCGGCGCTTCGCCAACCGGCCGCCCAAGCGGCTGATCTTCGATCGGCTGCTGCGCGAGGCCAAGCGCATGCTGCTGTTCAGCGCCTGCACGGTGCATGAAACCGCCTACAGCCTCGGCTTCAAGGATCCTGCCTATTTCGCCCGGTTTTTCAATCGGCTGGAAGGCTGTTCCCCCTCGACCTACCGCGCGGCGCAACACGCCCTTTCGTAACCGCGATCACAGTTTGCCGCGAAAGCGGCAAACTGACCTGAAAAGTACCGGCGATTGCCGCAAAAGTCTCTTCTCGAAACCGGCTTTGGCAGCTTCAATTAAGCAACCAAAAGAAAACATTATTTTAACAAATGGCCGACTCCACGGCCTGAAAAATGCCGATGACGAGGAAGACCCGATGAAACCAGAAGACTTTCGTGCCGACAGCAAACGCCCGTTCACCGGCGCCGAATACCTGAAAAGTTTGCAGGACAGCCGCGAAATTTACATTTACGGCGAGCGCGTGAAAGACGTCACCACCCACCCGGCGTTCCGCAATGCGGCGGCCTCGGTCGGCCAGCTGTACGACGCGCTGCACGATCCGGCCAGCCAGGATCGCCTGTGCTGGAATACCGACACCGGCAACGGCGGCTACACCCACAAGTTCTTCCGCTATGCCCGCAGCCCGGAAGAGATGCGCCAGCAGCGTGACGCCATCGCCGACTGGTCGCGCCAAAGCTACGGCTGGATGGGGCGCACGCCGGATTATAAGGCGGCCTTCGGCTGCGCGCTGGGCGCTTATCCGGAGTTCTACGGCCAGTTCGCCGACAACGCGCGCCACTGGTACAAACGCATTCAGGAAACCGGGCTCTATTTCAACCACGCCATCGTCAATCCGCCGATCGACCGCCATAAGCCGGTCAACGAGGTGAAGGACGTCTACATTCAGGTGGAGAAAGAAACCGACGCCGGCATCATCGTCAGCGGCGCCAAAGTGGTGGCTACCAACTCGGCGTTGACCCACTACAACTTCATCGGCTTCGGTTCGGCGCAGGTGATGGGCGATAATCCGGACTTCGCGCTGATGTTCGTGGCGCCGATGGACGCCGAAGGGGTGAAGCTGATTTCGCGCGCCTCCTACGAGCTGGTGGCCGGCGCCACCGGTTCGCCGTTCGACTACCCGCTGACCAGCCGCTTCGACGAGAACGACGCGATCCTGATCATGGATCATGTGCTGATCCCGTGGGAAAACGTGCTGATTTACCGCGATTTCGACCGCTGTCGCCGCTGGAGCACCCAGGGCGGTTTCGCCCGGCTGTTCCCGCTGCAGGCCTGCGTGCGCCTGGCGGTGAAGATGGACTTCATCACCGCGCTGCTGCAAAAGAGCCTCTCGTGTACCGGCGTGCTGGAGTTCCGCGGCGTGCAGGCCGATCTGGGCGAAGTGGTGGCCTGGCGCAACCTGTTCTGGTCGCTGAGCGACGCGATGTGCGCCGAAGCCACGCAATGGGAAAACGGTGCCTACCTGCCGGATTCCGCCGCGCTGCAGACCTACCGCGTGATGGCGCCGATGGCCTACACCAAGGTGAAACACATCATCGAGAAGAACGTCACCAGCGGCCTGATCTACCTGCCGTCCAGCGTACGCGACATGAACAACCCGGAGATCGACAAGTACCTGGCGCGCTACGTGCGCGGATCGGACGGCATGGATCACGTCGAACGCATCAAGATCCTCAAGCTGATGTGGGATGCGATCGGCAGCGAATTCGGCGGCCGTCACGAGCTGTATGAGATCAACTACGCCGGCAGCCAGGATGAGATCCGCCTGCAGTGCCTGCGCCACGCGCAGGGATCCGGCAACATGGATCGCATGATGCAGATGGTCGACAAGTGCCTGGCCGATTACGATCAGCACGGCTGGAAGGTGCCGCACCTGCGGAACAATGACGATATTAATCAGTTGGATAATCTGCTGAAGTAATTCAGGAGGAGGTTGTATGTCTCAGGAAAATGAACAGCGGCTGCGCTTTCGCGACGCGATGGCCAGCCTGTCGGCGGCGGTGAATATCGTCACCACCGACGGCCCGGCGGGGCGCTGCGGCATCACCGCCACGGCGGTGTGCTCGGTGACCGATACGCCGCCGACGCTGCTGGTGTGCATCAACCGCAACAGCGCGATGAACCCGGTATTTCAGGAAAATCGCAGGCTGTGCGTCAACGTGCTCAACCACGAACAGGAACTGATGGCGCGCCACTTCGCCGGCATGACCGGCGTCAGCATGGAAGATCGTTTCAGGCTGGAAGAGTGGCAGCTTGGCGCGTTGGGGCAGCCTGTATTGCGCAATACCCTGGCCAGCCTGGAAGGGGAGATCGAGCAGATCCAGAGCATCGGCACTCACCAGATGTACCTGGTGCAGATCAAGCAGATCGCGCTGAGCGAAGCCGGCAACGGCCTGATCTACTTCAAGCGCAACTTCCATTCGGTGATCCACCAGATGGCGGTGCCGGCCTGAGGCGTGGGGGCGCAGTTGGCTGCGCCCCTCATCTCAACTCTTGTTGGCCGCCAGATCGCTCACCAGGCGGTTGACCGGATCGCTCATGTTGGTGAACTTGCTCAGCTCCGAACGGGTCACCACCACGAACACCCCGACGTTTTTCGCCGGGATCATCGCCATGTAGGTAATGAATCCGCCGCCGCCGCCGGTCTTCTGAATGATGCCCGGCAGCCCGTCCTTCGGCGCCATATACACCCAGCCCAATCCCAATGCATCCGCTTGTCCCGGCACGTCCATACCCTTCAGCGACACCAGATCGTGGCGCTGGAAGTACATGGTTTGCTCGCTGGCGGCGGTGGCTTTGCGCGGGCCGCTGGCGCTGGAAGAGAGGAACTGCTGCATCCAGCGCTGCATGTCGCGCGGGGTGGAGTAGACGCCGCCGCTGCCGGCCGCGGCGGTGGTGTCGCGACAGGCGCTCGGGCCGGCCGCCGCCACCATCAGGCGCGAGCACTGTTCGGGGCTCGGCGTCAACGTGGTGTCGACCATGCCGAGCGGCGCGGTGATTTTCTCTTTCAGCAGCGCGCTGTAAGGCTTGCCCGCGGCGCGCGAGAGCGCGTCGGCCAGCAGATCGTACGCCAGGTTGGAATACGCGGCGCGCACGCCCGGCGGCACCGTGACGTTGGCATGCGCCAGCCATTGCCAGCGCTGAGCCTTGGTCGGCCAGGTGAATACCGGCGTTTTCGGCGGCTTTTTGCCCGGCTGCTCGCGCGGCAACGCGCTGGTGTGGGTCGCCAGGTTTAATAACGTGATCGGCTGGCCGGCGTTGTAAGACGGCACATAGGCGCCCTTGGGAGCGTACTTGCGCAGCGGGTCGGTCAGCTTGACCTGGCCTGCCGCCGCCATTTTCACCATCACTTCGCTGGTCATCAGCTTGGTGATCGAGGCGATGCGGATCAGCGAATCCGGGCGCGGGCGCAGGTTGTTGCCGGGCTTGGTGTCGCCGAAGCTGCGGTTAACCACCTGATTGCCGTCGATCACCACCAGCGCCATGCCGGTGGCGCCGCTGTTGTAGAAAATATGTTCGGCATACTGGTCGACGATTTGCGAAGCCAGCTGCGGGGGCGCGGCCTGCACGGCCAGCGGCGCGGCGCACAGGCCCAGCGCCAGCAATAAAGCGGAGACAGAGTTCTTCAACGGTCGTTATCCATTTAACAATGCAGCGGGAAAGGGCGTAATCCATCGCCCAGTGTAATGCGCCCGCCCCCCCGCTGCATGTAGAAAAAAGAGCGGTGGCGATAAAATTTTTTAACCGCCGGCGGCTTACTGCGCGCGGGCGAAAATGGCGATCACTTCGTCCAGGTGCGCCTTCATCGCCTTGCGGGCGCCGCGCACATCGCGCGCTTCGATCGCCGCCAGGATCGCCCGGTGTTCCAGCTCGGAGCGGTGCGGCATGTCGTCCGGCGTATAGTGGCGCTGCAGCACGCGGAACATGCTGCCGTAGCGGTGGCCGAGCAGATGACCGATGATGAACGCGTAAGCCGGGTTGCCGCTGGCCTGGGCGATGCGGATGTGGAACAGCCGATCGCCGGGGTGGGTGGCGGAGCCGGCGCGGTTATCGCGGCAGTTCTGCTCATAGGCGGCGCGGATGCCCGCCAGCTCCTCGTCGGTGGCGTGGCGCGCGGCCAGCGCGGCGGTCTCCGGTTCAATCAGCAGGCGGGTTTGCAGCAGTGAAAACGGCGGCAGCTCGGCGTTGAAATCCAGCTCGATATTCAATTCGTCGTCGATCTCCGCCCACTGGTTGCGGCCGGCCTGGGCCATCACCGACTCCTGCGACGCCGCCGGTGGTGTTTGCGAACGCACGATCACCCCGTTGCCCACTTTGACGTCCACCAGGCCGATCACTTCCAACGCGATCAGCGCCTCGCGCACCGACGCGCGGCTGACCTGCAACTGCTGGGCGAGATCGCGCTCCGAGGGCAGGCGGCTGCCAGGCGGAAATTCGTTATTCTCGATAAGACGTTTGAGCTGGTCGGCTATCTGTCTGTAAATCCTTGGGTTTTCCAGTCGGGTAATCGGCATTTTTGACCTTTGACGATTCGGCGTTCAGTGATTTGGCGCACAATTATGCGACAAGGCGCTTGAGTAATCGTTATTCAAGTGTAAAAAAATGGTTAATTGAAATGTGGTTTCAAGGCTGTTTTATTAACTTCTTCCCCCAACGATAACGCGTAAAGCGTCTTTTGTCATGTTAGAGGCCTGACCTTTAATCGCCCTTAGTGGCCTGACCATTAGACCTTTAGGCCGAGGAGTCAAGATGGATTTAACCGGGAAACGCGTACTGATCACCGCCGCCGGGCAAGGGATCGGTTTTACCACCGCCAGGCTGTTCGCCGCCGCCGGCGCCGAGGTGATCGCCAGCGACATCAACCTCGAGCGCCTGCAGGGCTGCGCCGGGATCCGCGCGCTGGCGCTGAACGTCACCGATCCGGCCGCCATCGCGGCGGCGGCGGAGGCGATCGGCCCGATCGATGTGCTGTTCAACTGCGCAGGCGTGGTGCACAGCGGATCGATCCTCGATTGCAGCGAAGATCAGTGGGCGTTCGCGCTCGATCTCAACGTGACCGCGATGTTCCGCATGATCCGCGCCTTCCTGCCGGGCATGTTGGCGCGCGGCAAAGGCTCGATCATCAACATGTCTTCGGTGGCCTCGAGCGTGAAAGGGGTGCCGAACCGCTTCGCCTACAGCGCCAGCAAGGCGGCGGTGATCGGCCTGACGCGCTCGGTGGCGGCGGATTACGTCACCCAGGGCATCCGCTGCAACGCCATTTGCCCCGGCACGGTGGAATCGCCGTCGCTGCGCCAGCGCATCAATGAGCAGGCGCGCGAACAGGGGCGCAGCGAGCAAGAGGTGTATCAGGCGTTCGTCGCCCGTCAGCCGATCGGGCGCATCGGCACCACCGAGGAGATCGCCCAGTTGGCGCTGTATCTGGCCTCCGACGCCAGTTCGTACACCACCGGCACGGTGCAGATCATCGACGGCGGCTGGAGCAACTGAGCCGCCATTTTTGAGAGAGGAACGCATGAAACTTTTACGTTACGGGGAACCCGGGCAAGAGCGCCCCGGCATGTTGGATGCGCAAGGTCGCCTGCGCGATCTGTCGCAGCATATCGCCGACGTGGGCGGCGCCGCGTTATTGCCGGCATCGCTCGCCAAACTGCGCGCGCTGGACAGCGCCGCGCTGCCGCTGGTCGAGGGGCAGCCGCGCCTCGGCGCCTGTGTCGGCGGCATCGGCAAGTTCATCTGCATCGGCCTGAACTACGCCGATCACGCGGCGGAAACCGGCGCGGCCATTCCTGAAGAACCGGTGGTGTTCAACAAATGGACCAGCGCGGTGGTCGGCCCCTACGACCGGGTGGAGATCCCGCGCGGCTCGCAGAAAACCGACTGGGAAGTGGAGCTGGGCGTGGTGATCGGCCTGGGCGGGCGCTACATCAGCGAAACGGACGCGATGCGCCACGTCGCCGGTTATTGCGTGATCAACGACGTCTCAGAACGCGAATATCAAATTGAGCGCGGCGGCACCTGGGACAAGGGCAAAGGCTGCGACACCTTCGGGCCGATCGGGCCCTGGCTGGTAACCGCCGACGAGATCGCCGATCCGCACAGCCTGAACCTGTGGCTGGAGGTGGACGGCAAGCGCTATCAGGACGGCAACACCAGCACCATGATCTTCCGCATTCCGCAGATCGTCAGCTACCTCAGCCGCTTTATGAGCCTGCAGCCGGGCGACGTGATCTCCACCGGCACGCCGCCGGGCGTCGGCATGGGGCAGAAACCGCAGCCCATCTACCTGCGGGCGGGCCAGACGATGCGTCTGGGCATCGAAGGGCTGGGCGAACAGCGCCAGCAAACCGTACAGGCTTAACCGGGAGCGCCGCCATGACCACCATTACCGCACTGCGGGTTGAAGACATTCGTTTCCCCACGTCGCTGGGGCTGGACGGATCCGACGCCATGAATCCGGATCCCGACTATTCCGCCGCCTACGTGATCCTGGAGACCGATCGCGCGGATCTCAGCGGCCACGGGCTGACGTTCACCATCGGGCGCGGCAACGAGATCTGCTGCGCGGCGATCCGCGCGCTGGAGTATCAGATCGTCGGCGAGCGGCTGGAGGATATCGCCGCTGACATGGGCGCCTTCTGGCGGCGCTTCACCAGCGACAGCCAGCTGCGCTGGATCGGGCCGGACAAAGGCGCTATTCACCTGGCGACCGGCGCGGTGGTCAACGCGGTGTGGGATCTGTGGGCCAAATCGGTCGGCAAACCGGTGTGGCGGCTGGTGGCGGAGATGACGCCGGAGGAGCTGGTGCGCTGCATCGACTTCCGTTACATCACCGACTGCATCACGCCGCAGGAGGCGCTGGCGCTGCTCCAGCAGCGGGCCGAGGGCAAAGAACGCCGCCTGGAACGACTGCTGCAGGAAGGGTATCCCTGCTACACCACTTCGGCAGGGTGGTTGGGTTATCCGGACGACAAGCTGCGCCGCCTGTGCCAGGAGGCGGTCGACGCCGGTTTCTCCTACCTGAAGCTGAAGGTTGGGCGCGATCTGGAAGACGACATTCGCCGGGTGCGCATCGCGCGTGAGGTGATCGGCCCGGATCGCCGGCTGATGATCGACGCCAACCAGGTGTGGGAGGTGGATGAAGCCATTCCGTGGGTGAAACATCTGGCGTTCGCCAAGCCCTGGTTTATCGAAGAGCCGACCAGCCCGGACGACGTGGAAGGGCATCGCCGCATCCGCGAAGGGGTGGCGCCGGTCAAGGTGGCTACCGGCGAGATGTGCCAGAACCGCATCATGTTCAAGCAGTTCATCATGCGCGGCGCGGTGGACGTGGTGCAGATCGACGCCTGTCGCCTCGGCGGCGTCAACGAAGTGCTGGCGGTGATGCTGATGGCGGCCAAATACCAGCTGCCGGTCTGCCCGCACGCCGGCGGCGTCGGGCTGTGCGAATACGTGCAGCACCTGTCGATGATCGACTACCTGTGCATCGCCGGCACCCACGAGGGCCGGGTGATCGAGTACGTCGATCATTTGCATGAGCACTTTGTCGATCCCTGCGTGATCAACGGCGCGGCCTACATGCCGCCGAGCCGGCCCGGTTACTCGATCGAGATGCATCCGGCGTCGATCGAGCAATACCGGTTCCGCGGGTGAAGCGGGGGGATCGCATGCCGCGCATCGACGCTCACCAGCACTACTGGCGCTACCACCCGCAGCATTACCCGTGGATCGACGAGCGGATGCGCGTGCTGCGGCAGGATTTCGATCCGCCCCGGCTGCGGCCGCTGTTGCAGGAACACGGTTTCGACAGCGCGCTGGCGGTGCAGGCGCGCCCCAGCGAGGAAGAGACGCTGGCCTTGCTGGCGCTGGCTGAGCGGAGCGAGGGCGTATGCGGTGTGGTGGGCTGGCTGGATATCGCTTCGCCACAGCTGGCGCAGCGTCTGGAAACTTTGCGGCCTTATCGCGCGCTGCGCGGGGTGCGCCATCAGGTGCAGGACGAAGCGGATCCGGCGGCCTGGTTGGCGCGGCCGGAGGTGGAACGCGGCATGCAAACGCTGCAGCGCGCCGGGTATGTGTACGAGATCCTGGTGACGCACCGGGATCTGGCGGCCGCGGCGGCGTTCGCCGCCCGCCATGACGAGCACTGGCTGGTGCTGGATCACCTCGGCAAGCCGGACATCGCCCGCGGCGCGCGGCACTGGGCGCAGCAAATCCGGCCGCTGGCGGCGCTGCCGCACGTGGCCTGCAAGCTCTCGGGGCTGATCACCGAGGCGCCGGGCGGCCGGTGGCGGGCGGAGGAGCTGCTGCCGTTCTTCGACGCCGCGCTGGAGGCTTTCGGCCCGCAGCGGCTGATGTTCGGCTCCGACTGGCCGGTGTGCCTGCTGGCCGGCGACTACCGCCAGGTGGTGCAACTGTGCGAACAGGCGCTGTCGACGCTGGGGGCCGCCGAGCAGGCGGCGATTTGGGGCGGCACCGCCTGGCGAATTTACGGTTTAACGGAGTCTGGTTATGGATCTGTATCTGCAAGATAAGGTGGTGTTGGTTACCGGCGGCGGTTCCGGCATTGGCGCGGCGATTTCTCATGTGCTGGCCGAGGAAGGGGCGATCCCGGTGCTGGTCACTAACGCCGCGCCGGAGGCGGCGCTGCTGGCCGATTTGCAGCGGCTGCAGCCGCGCACCGAGGTGATCCTCACCGAATTGTGCGACGAGGCGGCCTGCCGCCGGGCGGTCAGCCATACGCTGGCGACCTTCGGCCGCATCGACGGGCTGGTGAATAACGCCGGGGTCAATGACGGCGTCGGGCTGGAGGCGGGGCGCGAGGCGTTCGTCGGCTCGCTGGAAAAGAACCTGGTGCACTACTACCTGATGGCGCACCTGTGCCAGGCGGCGCTGCGGGAGAGCCGGGGCGCCATCGTCAACATCGCCTCCAAGACCGCGCTCAGCGGCCAGGGGGGCACCAGCGGTTACACCGCCGCCAAGGGCGCGGTGCTGGCGCTGACGCGCGAATGGGCGGTATCGCTGCGCCATGAGGGGGTGCGGGTGAACGCGGTGGTGCCGGCGGAGGTGATCACCCCGCAGTACCAGCGCTGGCTCAACACCTTCGCCGAGCCGCAGCGGCAGATGGATAAAATCACCGCGCGCATCCCGCTCGGGCAGCGCATGACCACGCCGCAGGAGATAGCCGACACCGTGGCGTTTCTGCTGTCGTCGCGGTCATCGCACACCACCGGGCAATGGCTGTCGGTGGACGGCGGCTACCTGCATCTCGATCGGGCGCTGACGTGAGCGGCGCGGCGGCAGGGCGGCGCCGTTTCTGCCAGGCGCTCGATCTGATTGACTCACCGGCGCTGATTGCGGAGTACCAGCAGCATCATCAGCGCATTTGGCCGGGCATCGCCGCGCATTTTCGCGAGCACGGCATTCTGGACATGGAAATTTACCGGTTGGGCACCCGGCTGTTCATGATCGTGGAGGTCAGCGCCGATTTCGACGCCGCGCGCTTTGACGCCGCCAGCCTGAACAACCCCGAAGTACAGCGATGGGAAGCGCTGATGTGGCACTACCAGGCCGCCACCCCCTGGACGCCGCAGGGCGAAAAATGGGTGGAAATGGCGCGGATTTTCTCTCTGCAACAGCAATAACGCCAACATCATCATCGCCAGACGATACGAGGGTATCACCATGCTTGCTGAAAAAAGTGCGGCCTCCGCGCAGCCGGGCGTCCCCGTGACCGCCAATCTGCGCTGGGCCTTTATCCTGGTCACCAGCCTGTTCTTCATGTGGGGGCTGTCCTACGGCCTGCTGGACGTATTAAACAAACATTTTCAGGAGACGTTGCACGTCACCAAGGCGCAGTCGGGGCTGCTGCAGGCGGCCTACTTCGGCGCCTATTTCCTGGTGGCGCTGCCCGCCGGGTACTTTATGGATCGCAAGGGTTATAAGGCGGGCATTCTGGTCGGGCTGTGCCTGTACGCGCTGGGGGCGCTGCTGTTCGTGCCGGCGGCGTCGGCCAACAGCTTCGGCGTGTTCCTGTTTGCGTTGTTCGTTATCGCCAGCGGCCTGGGCTGCCTGGAAACGGCGGCCAACCCTTACGCCACAGTGCTGGGCGACGCGCAGGGCGCCGAACGGCGGCTCAACCTGGCGCAGTCGTTCAACGGCCTCGGGCAGTTTATCGGCCCGCTGATCGGCGGCACGCTGTTCTTCTCCGCCAGCCAGTCCGCCGGCGACGGCGATCAGAGCGCGGTGAAGATGACCTATGTGGCGATCGCCGCGCTGGTGTTGCTGATCGCGCTGTTGTTCAGCCGCACCCGGCTGCCGGCGATCCGCGAAGAGGAAAAACCGGTGCACGGCGTGATAGCGCAGGGATTGTGGCAGCATCAGCATTTCGTCGGCGGGGTTATCACACAGTTCTTCTACGTGGCGGCGCAGGTGGGCGTGGGGGCGTTCTTCATCAACTACGCCACCGAGCACTGGCGCGAGGTGTCTAACCAGAACGCCTCTTACCTGCTGTCGATCGCCATGATCTGCTTTATGGTCGGGCGCTTCTTCAGCACCTGGCTGATGGGGCGAGTCAAACCGGCGACGCTGCTGGCGGCCTATGCGCTGATCAACATCGCGCTGTGCGGCGTGGTGATGCTGAGCGTCGACGGCGTATCGGTGGTAGCGCTGATCGCGGTGTTCTTCTTTATGTCGATCATGTTCCCGACCATTTTCGCCCTGGGGGTGAAAAATCTGGGCAAGCACACCAAGCGCGCCAGCTCCTTTATGATCATGGCGATCGTCGGCGGCGCCATCATGCCTTACTTTATGGGGGCGCTGGCCGACCGTTACAGCACCGCGCTCTCTTATCTGCTACCGCTGCTGTGCTTCGCGGTGGTGCTGGTTTACGGCCTGCGGCAGCGCCGCGCCTGATTCACCCCGGCGGCGAATCGGCCTTCGCCGCCGCTTTTGGCATCTGCCGCCGGGTTCCCATCAGGATGGCCAACGCCAGCAGCAGCACCAGGCCGGACAGCGCGCCGTTTATCGTCAGGCCGCCGGCATCCACCACCAGCCCGCCCACCAGTGAACCGCAGGAAATCGCCAGGTTAAACAGCGCGATATACAGCGAAGAGGCGACCTCGGCCGCATCGGGCGCCGCCTTGAGCATCCACGCCATCAGCGCAACGGAAACGCCACCGTAGGCGATGCCCCACAGCAGCAGGAAGGCGCCGCCGCTCAGCGGCGCGTGGCCCAGCAGCGGCAGCAGCAGGACGGCGAGCGCCAGCCCGAGGGCGATCAGCGCCAGGGTGCGGCGCAGCCGTTTGGCGGCGGCCTGGCCGGCGATGAAATTCCCGACGAGGCCGGCGACGCCGTAGGCGAACAGCAGCGGCCCCACCCAGCGGCTCTCGATACCGGAGACCGTCTGCAGCAGCGGACGGACAAAGGTGTAAGCCATAAAGTGACCGGCGACCAGCAAAAACGTCAGCAGCAGCCCGGTCAGCAGCCGGCGATTCGCGCGCTGCGCGGTGAACGACCTCCAGCTTATCGCCTGCGTGACCGGCAGCGGCGGCAGCACGCACACCAGCAGCAGCAGGGTCAGCGCCGCCAGAACGGCGACCGCCAGAAACGCCAGGCGCCAGCCCAGCGCTTCGCCGAGGAATACCCCGAGCGGCACGCCGAACACCGAGGCCGCCGCTACGCCGCCGAAGATGACGGACAGCGCCAATCCGACTGAGGCCGGCGGCACCAGGCGTTCCGCCAGCCCGCCGGCGATGGCCCAGATACCGCCGATGCAAAAACCCAGCAGGATGCGCGCGGCGAACAGCAGGGCCAGGGAGGTGGCGGCGGCGGCCAGCAGGTTAGCGGCGATCAGCAGCAGCAGAAAGCCCGCCAACAGGCCGCGGCGGTCCGTGCGCCGGGCGCCCAGCACCACCAGCGGGGCGAACAGCGCGGCGAACAGAGCCGGCAGGGAAATCAGCAGCCCGGCGCGGCCGATCGTCGCGTTCAGTGTATTGACGATCGGGCTCAGCAGCCCGACGGGCAGCATTTCTGCGGTGACGACGGTAAAGGTGGACAGGCCGACCGTGAAGGTGGCCAGCCACGCTTTTGCGCCGCCGTCGGCGTGTAAGGCACTCATAATGACTCTCCCAACAGATGAAGAACTTCAGTGTATCCGCGCCAAAATGGCTGATAAACTGGCCTGAATGCGCAACATTGGGGACAAATCGTGGCTAATTTACCGTCTATGCCGTTGGATAACCTGACCGACCTGCTGGTATTCATTCGCGTCGCCGACGCCTGCAGCTTCACGCTGGCGGCCGAGAGGCTGGGCATCTCCCGTTCGGCGGCGGGCAAATGCGTGACCCGATTGGAGGCGCGATTGGCGACCCGGCTGCTGCAGCGCACCACGCGCAGCGTCAGCCTGACCGAAGACGGCGCGGTGTTTTACGAGTATGCGCAGCGTATCCTGTCGCAGGCCGAAGAGGCGGAAACGGCACTCAATACGCGGCGGCAAACCCCGCGCGGGCGGCTGCGGCTGGATGTGCCGGTCTCGTTGGGGCGGTTGCATATTCTGCCGATTCTGCGGGAATTTTTGGCGCAGTGGCCGGAGGTGGACGCCGACGTCAGCTTCTCCGACGATTACAGCGATTTGGTGCGCGACGGCATCGACGTGGCGATCCGCGTCGGCGGCAGCGACGACAGCCGACTGGTGCGGCGGGTGCTCGCGCCGCACCGCCTGATCACCTGCGCGGCGCCAGACTATCTGGCGCGGCACGGTACGCCTGCGAAACCGGAAGCGTTGGGCGATCATGAGACGCTGGTCTTCAGCCATCAGGGGTTGCCGGCGCCGTGGCGCTATCGGGTTAACGGTCAACTGCACGAACAGCCGGTGCGCGGCCGGATGCGTTTCAACAACGTCGAGGCATTGCGTGATGCGGCCGTCGCCGGGGCCGGTCTGTGTCAGGTAGGAGCGTTTCTGGTCGGCGAGCAGATTGCGGCCGGCACGCTGGTGCCGGTGCTGGAGCGCTATTGTCGCCCGGGGCCGCCGATCTGCGCCGTCTATCCCAGCCGGCGCCACCTCTCCCCCAAGGTGAAACTGTTTCTGGCGGCGATCGAACGGCGCTGGCAGGGCAAGGCGATTTGGGAAAGCGCCTAGCGCGAGCGGTTCATGCCGCTTGCACGGCCAGCGTTCGCCGCATTAAGCGATAGCCGCCGGCCGCCACCAGCAGTACGACCAGGCCGGCCGTGAGCGTGACGCCAAAGCCGGCCTTGATCCCCACCGCATCGATCGCCAGCCCCGCCAAGGCGGCGCCGAGCGCCACGCCAACCCCCAGGCCGGTCACCATCCAGGTCAATCCTTCCGTCAAGCGTGAAGGCGGCACGAGGCGTTCAACTAACCCCATGGCGACGATCATGGTCGGCGCGAAAAACAGTCCGGCGACAAACATCGCTGCCGCCAGCGTTAAGACATTGTGCACCCACAGCAGCGGCAGCGTGGTGAGTGCGGTGGCGAAGGCGGCGTATAAGAACTGCCGAGGCAATGGGGACGGCAGCTTTATTGCGCCGAAAATCAGCCCGGCGAGGCAGGAGCCGCCTGCGTAAACCGACAGCACGATGCTGGCGGCGGCCGGCTGCCCCTGCTGCTCGGCGAAGGCCACGCTGATGACGTCCACGGTGCCGACGATGGTGCCCAGCGCGATCAGCGCCAGCACCAGGATCTGCATCGACGGCATGGCCAGGATGGCGCGCTGCCGCTGGTTATTGCGGGGATAAACCGGGGGCTGAGTGCTTTTTTGCCAGGCGAATGCCGAAACGCCCGCCACCAGAAGCAGCGCGGCCGCCAGAGGGCCGGCCTCAGGGAAGAGCGCAACGCTGAGCCCCACGGCGATCGGCGGGCCGACGATAAAGGCCACTTCGTCCAACACCGACTCGAATGAAAACGCCGTGTGCAGCTGCGGCGTGCCGCGATAAATTTCGCTCCAGCGGGCTCTGACCATTGCGGAGATGCTGGGCATGCCGCCCGCGAGTGCGGCGAAGACGAACAGCGTCCAGTCCGGCGCCCGATAGTGGGTGCAGATCAGCAGCAGCAACAGGGCGAGTGCGCTGACCCCGGTGGCGTAGGGCAGCACGTGACTTTGGCCGTAGCGGTCCGCCGCGCGTGCGATTTGCGGCGCGAGCAGCGCCATGGAAAAGGCGAATGTCGCTGCCACCGCACCCGCCAGCCAATAGGAGCCGCGTACCTGCGAAAGCATGGTGATGATGCCGATACCGGTCATTGAGATCGGCAGGCGTGCGATCAACCCGGCAGAGGAAAACGCCTTGCTGCCCGGTGCGCTGAACAGTGTGAAATAAGGATTTGCCATGAATAGGGTTCCTGAATGTTGGCGGCTCGGTATTCGCGCAATGCCCATCATTGACATACGCCACGTATGTTACGTTAATTGACATACATGGCGTATGTCAATTATAACGTCATCAATGGCAAGACGGGAGTGAATCCATGGCACGTAAAGCGCGCGCAGAAATGATTGAAGAAACCCGGCGTAAGCTGGTGGCGGCCGCCCGTCAGCAGTTCGGCGGCGTGGGGTATGCCGAGACGGTGATGGATGAGCTTACTGCGCAAGCCGGTATGACGCGCGGTGCGCTCTATCACCATTTTGGCGACAAGAAGGGATTGTTTTTGGCCGTCGTGCAGGAAATCGACGCCGAAATGGATGCGCGCCTGGCCGACATTACCGCGAGCACGCCGGATGACTGGGAGGCCTTCGCGGGGCGTTGCCGCGGTTATCTGATCATGATGACGGAGCCGCAATCGCAGCGCATTCTGTTGCGTGATTCGCCCTCGGTGCTGGGAGCCGACTATCTGCAGGCCAGCAAGCTGGGTTGCATCACCTGGATGACGGGGGCCTTACAGGCGTTGATGGCGCAGCGGCGTATCGCTACCGCCGAACCGGAAGCGCTGGCGCATTTAATCAATGGCGGCCTGATGGATGCTGCGCTGTGGGTCGCCCATCAGCCGGAAAAAGACGTGGCGCTGGAGCAGGCCTTGGCCAGTTTGAACCTGTTGTTGAACGGGCTGCGCTCCACCTCTGCTTAAGTTTTACTGGCGGCCGCCGCGCCGTTTCGGCGGCGGCTTAAGGGTGAATGACGACGGGCTGGACGTTTTGCGCCAGCTGGATATTGTTGCGGCCGCTGTGTTTCGCCAGATAGAGCGCGGCGTCGGCTGCGCCTATCGCCGATTCGATGTCCAGTTTTTCCAGCGCGGAGATGCCGGCGCTAAGCGTCAGCGTGCCGCTGTGCTGCGGGCTGGCGCCGTGCGGGATGTTCAGTTCCGCCACGCGTTGGCGCACCCGCTCGGCCAGCTGCGCCGCGTAGCCTTCGTGCACGTTGGTCAGCAGCACCAAAAACTCTTCCCCGCCGTAACGCACCACGATATCGCGCGAACGCACCGCATCGCGGATGGCGACCGCCACCTGCACCAAAGCCCGATCGCCCATGGCGTGGCCGTAGCTGTCGTTGTAGACCTTGAAGTGGTCGATATCCAGCAATAGCACGTAATGGTGGCCGGTTTGCGGTTCCAGCAGCATAGTGATCTTATTCTCCAGACCACGTCGGTTATAAAGGCCGGTCAGGGGATCGAGCATGCTCAAATTATTGAATTTGTCCCGCTCGTTATACAGGTTGGCCACCAGCGCGTGGGTAAAGATTTCACTGCGTTTCAACATCAGGTGATGAATGGAGAAAGCGATAATAGGTAATAGCGTGGTGAATAATAT
The DNA here is from genome assembly GCF_047456145.1 of Serratia sp. BNK-23. Lineage (NCBI taxonomy): Bacteria > Pseudomonadati > Pseudomonadota > Gammaproteobacteria > Enterobacterales > Yersiniaceae > Serratia > Serratia sp. BNK-23. Next base: position 4,335,108 of record NZ_CP179900.1, on the reverse strand, counting down.
CCGCAGGGTATTATGCATGCCGTCTAGAGCCAGGATCATCATTGCGGAAGGTACGGCGTGTAAACAAAAGGCGGTAAAGTTATCCGTCAGAGAAATAGCGCTGATAAAAAAGATGCTAAACAAACTAATTAATAAAAAATCTTGGTTATTCGGTAGGCAATATTGACTTTTAACGTAAATATGTGCGGCCCAGAGCAGGCCAAGTACGCTGGCGAACAGGTTGAGTTTGCACAAATATTTACGTGGCGTTTGCAGGGAAAATAGCGCCGCTACCAGACAAAATAGCGGTATACATAATAAAGGTAGGGTAAATGCGGGCGTATCCCTAAAAGGGAACAATAATGTAAATACGGAAGAGGCGGCATTCATTACCAAAAAAAGAAATAATGCCAGGCGCTGCTTGCTGTTCAGTAATTCCTGATAAGAACGGGCGTTCATACGGAGGTCACTCTTTGCAAAGTCGTTCTGTCGAATAATTAAGGTTGAGAAGCATTCCTTTGGCGCGAATATCCACTTGAATTGCATGGTTGAGGATTGTGATTATTATCATGCAAACAGGACTAGGAATTTTCTTATGTCAAATTATCATTTTTTCCTGCTGGTGTCATCTGAGTTTGGTCAGCGCAGTGAAAATGATGCAGCGGCCAAAAAAGTGTTATATGATATTGGTTATCATTATCACTTAAGGAGGGGTGTCATGCTCACTGCCATGATTGCCGCGTGCGGGCTGTGGGGCGTCAGTTGGTGCCTCGGGGATCGCCTGGCCAGCGCCTGGGGCGTTTTGCTACCTTGTGCGTTGATGCCGCTGCTGGCCTTGATCAACCTGGATATGCTGCAGTTGCGCACCCTGATCGTGATAGCGATGTTGGCCACGCTGGTGATGCTGTTCAACAGCCGGCTGCGCCACTATCTGCTGTTGCCTTCCTGCATGGCGCTGGCGGGCGGCCTGGCGGCAGTCAGCCTCAACTTCAGCTTTGGGTGAAACGCCAGAAACGGCAAAACCACGCTTAAGCGTGTTTATCATCAATGCGTTGGGATTTTTTCGAAGGAACTATTGGAGAGATCATCAATTGGTGCGAAGAGAGGGACTTGAACCCTCACGTCCGTAAGGACACTAACACCTGAAGCTAGCGCGTCTACCAATTCCGCCACCTTCGCACAGTCGATGTTGTTGCTTTGATTTATATTACGTCGCCAGCTTGGTGCGAAGAGAGGGACTTGAACCCTCACGTCCGTAAGAACACTAACACCTGAAGCTAGCGCGTCTACCAATTCCGCCACCTTCGCATCGATGCTGAGTGCAATATAAATCATGTGGTTATTTGGTGCGAAGAGAGGGACTTGAACCCTCACGTCCGTAAGGACACTAACACCTGAAGCTAGCGCGTCTACCAATTCCGCCACCTTCGCGTACCAGAAACATTACCGGAGTAACGTTACCACGGAGGCGAATTCTAGAGATTTTGGCGGGCACGTCAACAGTTATTTCCCCGCTTTGCGGGCGTTTGCTGGAAAAACAGCCATATCACCGTTTTTCTGCTGGTCAAACAGCCAAATCAGCCAATCAATCAACACCCTGACCCGCGGCGCCAGGAAACGGCCGGGCGGATACATGATGTAAATCGGCATCGGCGGAGGCGGCGTGTCCGCCAGCACTTCCACCAGTTCGCCCTGTTCCAGCCAAGGGGCAAGCGAATAGCGCGCCGCCTGAATCAATCCCATGCCGGCGCGCGCGCCGGCGATGTAGGCGTCGGCGCCGCTGACGCTGAGCCGGGCGGGCAGTTCGCGCAGTTCCAGCCTGCCGCCGCGGCAGAATTCCAGCGGGTAATCGCGGTTGCTGGCCAGTGAAAAATACCCCACCGCGCGATGCGGCTCCAGGCTATCGATGTCAAGCGGCGTGCCGTGGGCCTGCAGATAAGCGGGGGAGGCGCAGGTGACCTGCGGCAGCTGGGCGATGCGCCGCGCCGCCAGGCCGTCGTCTTCGGTTTCCCAGGCGCGCAGCACGCAGTCCACGCCTTCGCGCAACAGATCGACGTGAGTGTCGTTGGCGCCCAGCGCCAGCGTGATGTCGGGATACCGCCGATAAAAGTCGTCCAGCGCCGGAATCACCACCTCGCGCGCCAGCGAATGGGGCATATCGATGCGCACCTTGCCGGACGGCTGCAGCTTATGCTGGCTGAACAGCGTGTCCGCCTCCTCCAGCGCCCCCAGCAACTGTACGCAGCGTTGATAGTAGAGACTGCCTTCGCTGGTCACCTGCACCTGGCGGGTGGTGCGGATCAGCAGGCGCACGCCCAGCCGCTGTTCCAGCCGTTTCAGCGCGTTGCTGACCGTGGCGCGCGGCAGCTGCAGGCGTTCGGCCGCCCGGCTGAAGCTACCCAGTTCGACGATGCGGGTAAAAATGCGCATGGCTTGAACCTGATCCATGTCCACTCCGGATTGTTGGTGATTTTTGAACAGTGATGTGCAATCTGCATTATTTATCTTTGTCGCGTAAACAACCAGACTTTGCTGCGTTATCCATTCACCGCATGAGGGCAGCACAATGCAACAACGTAAACTCGGTTCCAACGGTCCCGTCGTCTCCGCCCTGGGGCTGGGGTGCATGGGCATGAGCGACTTCTATTCCACCGGCGCCGATCGGCAGGAGGCCATCGCCACGCTGCACCGGGCGCTGGAGTTGGGCGTCACGCTGCTCGACACCGCCGACATGTACGGGCCGCACACCAACGAAGAGCTGGTGGGGGAGGCGATCAGGGGCAAGCGGCAACAGGTGTTCCTGGCCACCAAGTTCGGCATCCTGCGCGATCCGGCGGATCCTTCGGCGCGCGGCGTCAGCAGCCGGCCCGAGTATATCCGGCGCTCCGTCGAGGGGAGTCTGCGGCGCTTGGGCGTGGAGGAGATCGATCTCTATTATCAGCACCGGGTCGATCCGCAAGTGCCGATCGAAGACGTCGTCGGCACGATGGCGGATCTGATCCGCGAAGGCAAGATCCGTCACATCGGCCTGAGCGAGGCGTCGGTCGCCACGCTGGAGCGGGCGCACAAGGTACATCCGATCACCGCGCTGCAGACCGAGTATTCGCTGTGGACGCGCGACGCCGAGCAGGGCGTGCTGGCGGCCTGCGAGCGCCTGGGCATCGGCTTTGTGCCCTACAGCCCGTTAGGGCGCGGTTTCCTCACCGGCGCTATCCGGCGGCCGGAGGATCTGGCCGAGGACGATTTCCGCCGCAGTAACCCGCGCTTCCAGGGGGAAAACTTCGCCCGCAACCTGGCGCTGGTGGAGAAGGTGAGCGAGCTGGCGGCGCAGAAGGGCGTCAAGCCTTCTCAGTTGGCGCTGGCCTGGGTATTGGCGCAGGGCGAACACATTGTGCCGATCCCCGGCACCAAACGCCGTCGCTATCTGGAAGAGAACGTCGCTGCGGCGGAGATCGCGCTGAGCGCGGCTGAACTGGCGGCGATAGAAGCGGTGTTTCCGCTGAGCGCGGCGGCCGGCGATCGCTACGGCGCGGAGTCGATGACCTACATCAACGGTTAAAAAAAAGCGCGGCCTGCAGGCCGCGCTCTGTCGTTTTCCGCCAACGGCGAATTATTTCTTCTTCGGCGCGCGCGGCGGACGGCCGACGGTCGCCTGGTACACCTTGAAGCGGCCGTTCTGCGCCAGCACTTCGTGGCTGCCGAAGGTGGCGTCCAGAATGTCCGGGTAGGGCAGGAAGGCGTTGGCGACAATGCGCAGTTGGCCGCCGATCGGCAAGTGCTTCACCGCGCCGCGGATCAGCGTTTCGGCGGCGGTCAGGCTGGTCTGCAGCCCGTCGTGGAACGGCGGGTTGGAGATGATCATGTCGAAACGGCCGGTGATGTCGGAGTAAACGTTGCTGACGATCACTTCCCCTTCGATGCCGTTGGCGGCCAGCGTCGCGCGGCTGGATTCCACCGCGGCGGCATTGACGTCGCTGAGGGTCAGTTTCACCTTCGGCGACAGCTTGGCCATCACCGAGGCCATCACGCCGGCGCCGCAGCCGATGTCCAGCACCTTGCCTTTCATGTGTTTTTCCAGCGTCGACAGCAGCAGCGAGCTGCCGACGTCCAGACCGTCGCGGCTGAACACGCCCGGCAGCGTTTTCACTTCCAGATCGTGCAGCTGATAGCTGTCCCACCACTCGTTCAGGTCGAACTCGGTCTGCGCGTCCAGGCGGCCGTGATACAGGCCGCAGCGGCGCGCGCTGTCGATTTTCACCAGCGCAACGTGGCCTTCCAGCGTTGGCTCGGCGCTGCGCACGCCGCTGCGGTTTTCACCGACCACGAACACGTCCGCGCCCACCGGCAGCAGCGCCAGCAGGTTGCACAGCTGGAATTGCGCTTCCTGCTTGCTCTTCGGCCAGTAGTAAACCAGCGTGTCGCAGTCGGCGACGAAAGCGGGATCGACGGTCAAACCGAACTGCACGTTATCGCCCATCGTCCGGTTCAGTAACTGCCAGTGATGGTATTGCTGAGTGTGGACGCGCACGTCCGCGGCCTCGAATTGGGCCGGCAGGCTGTCCTGCAGGTCGCCGGCAAACAGCACGCGGCGTTCGATAAATTCATCACTGTGGCGCAGTATGACTTCACTGGCGGGGGTTAATGCAGACATCAGATATTGGCTCCTGGAAATGAGACCGGGGATTATAGAGCTTTGTGGCGATATGTTCGACGGGTTTGTTGGCGCGGGCTGCGCGGGTTTGTTAGCATAGCGCGGCGCATGGCAGGCATGGCGCACCACAACGGGTAGGAATCGGCATGGCATCAAAACGCGACTGGCTGTTACAACAACTGGGTATTACGCAGTGGACATTGCGCCGCCCGGGCGTGTTGCAGGGCGAAGTGGCGGTCAGTCTGCCGCCCGAGGCGCGCCTGCTGGTGGTCGCGCAGACGCTGCCCGCACCCGACGATCCGCTGTTTTGCGACGTGCTGCGCAGCCTGGGGCTGACGCCGGCGCAAACCTACAGCCTGACGCCGGAACAGGCGGCGATGCTGCCTGAAGAGACCACATGCAACAGTTGGCGGCTGGGCGTGACGGAACCGCTCGCGGTCGCCGGCGCGCAGCTACACAGCCCGGCGCTGGCCGAGCTTTCCCAAGACGCGGGGGCCAAACGCGCCCTCTGGCAGCAGATTTGTCATCATGAACACGATTTCTACCCTGACGGCGGCCGACCTGGCCACAGCCTTCACCATTGAGCAAGCCAGCCACGCCTTTCCCTGGACGGAAACCACCTTCGCCAGCAATCAGGGCGATCGCTACCTTAACCTGAAGCTGAGCGCCGACGGGGAGATGGCGGGATTCGCCATCACGCAAATCGTGCTGGACGAAGCCACGCTGTTCAACATCGCCATTCATCCGCAGCACCAGCGCCGGGGTTTTGGCCGCCTGTTGCTCAACGCGTTGATCGAACAGCTGGAGAGCCGCGGCGTGGTCACGCTGTGGCTGGAGGTGCGCGCCTCCAACCAGGCGGCGATCGCGCTGTATGAAGATCTCGGTTTCAACGAAGTCACCGTGCGCCGCAATTATTACCCGAGCGCCCACGGCCGCGAAGACGCGATCGTGATGGCGCTGCCGCTGGCGTAATCTAAAAACATCCTATTGATTGTTTTCCTCCCCTTTAACAACTGAAAAGTTGTTTCCTGATTAATTTACATCAAACAAGTTGTTTTTCGCTGTGACGACAACTAATTTGTTGTTTATTGTTGAGGAAACAATCAATGCGTTGTTTGGAGGTGGGGATGAGAAAATTATCAGAAATATCAGCGTTGCTGAAAGAAAAGCGCATTGAGTTGGGCTGGAGCCAAAAAGACTTTTTGATGAAGATTGGCATGACTCAACAGCAATATCAGCGTGTTGAATCGGGCAGCGATATGCGGATGAGCACGCTGCTACGGATATTGGCGGCGATGGATTTGGAATATGTTATCGTGCCGAAAAGGTCTGTCCGTGATGTGGAGTGCTTGCTGCAACAGACAGTGAGTCATGCACCAGAAGTGAGTAACTTACAGAATTTCGAAGAAAAACTGAAAGATCTCGAGGACTAGCGAATGAAAGGGCGGCGACAGGTTGAATCGGTGCAGGCGTTAGCCTTGATATTGCATGGGCTGCGGGTGGGCGTGCTGGCGCACTACAGCGGCGGCAGAAACATCCTGACGTTTGATCCGCACTACCTCGCTTTGCCGGAGCCTGTTCGTCCCCTGTTTACGCTAAGGCAGAAGGCGCACGCAGGGTATCTTGAGCAAGTTTTACAGTCATCGCAGCGCCTTCCGCCCGTCTTATCCAATTTATTGCCCGAAGGCGCACTGCGCAGTTGGTTGGCCCAGTCGTTGAAAACCCATGTGAATGAGGAGTTTCCTTTACTTGCCTGGGCCGGGGAAAACTTGCCGGGAGCGCTTGAAGCACGGCCGCTGGCCGCCAGTGATATCCCCGCTTGGGCGTTAACGTCGCGCGGAGAGCTGGAAGCCGTGCAAATTGATGTTGGAGTGGCGGCGCAGAAATTTTCTCTGGCAGGGGTACAAATGAAATTTTCCTCTGTGCGCAAAGAGGGCCGCTTCAACATTTCTTCTCAGGTGGGCGCTGATAGCTGGATCATTAAAACGCCTTCAACCGTTCATCGTCATCTCCCTGAAAATGAATATACGGCAATGCGTTTGGCGCAAGCCATCGGCGTGGATATTCCTGATATTGAGCTGGTTGAGCTGACACGGCTTGAACACTTGCCTGATATTCGCTTGGCGGATGAACCCTATGCGTATGCCATTCGTCGTTTTGACCGCAGTGAAAGTGGGCGAGTGCATACAGAAGATTTTGCCCAGATATTCGAGATCTATCCACACGACAAATACCGCGGCAAAAATTACGATCAGATAGCGGCTTATCTCTATGAGTTTGGCAGTGAATCTTTAGCGGATACGCAGCAAATGGCGCGCCGTCTGTTGGCGAATATTCTGCTCGCCAATGGCGATGCTCACGTAAAAAATTGGTCCATGATCTATCCAAACCAGGCCGATGTGCGGCTTGCTCCCGCTTATGACATCGTCACTACATTGGCTTATATCCCTGGTGAGTCTGAGGTTGCGCTCAATATGGCGAAGGAAAAACGCTGGGATAGGATCTCAATGCGAACCTTCGAGCGCTGGTCCGATCGAGTCGATATTCCCTGGCCCGCAATACGGGTGCATCTCTTGGATGCCATCGACAAGGCGCGAGCTTTGTGGCCGGCATTGTTGGCGGACCTGCCGATGGCGGACGATCACAAATCGGTATTGCGTCGGCATTGGGCCGCCTTGTCCCCCGATTTCCGCCTGTGTTAGCGGGAAATCGGATCCATTGATTGTCACCGGTTGGCAAATCGGCGAAAATGCCCGGCTGTTATCTTTTATTCACCGCTTTGCCCGGCGCCGCGATCGGCGCGTTCTGATGATGTCGCAGGGCGGACTAACCGTAGAACCTGAAAACCATGTCTCCTAGTGAATTTGCCCGCGAAGTCTCCAAAAGAAGAACTTTCGCCATCATCTCGCACCCCGATGCCGGTAAAACCACCATTACCGAAAAAGTGCTGCTGTTCGGACAGGCGATCCAGACCGCCGGTACGGTAAAAGGCCGCGGCTCCAGCCAGCACGCCAAATCCGACTGGATGGAAATGGAAAAGCAGCGCGGGATCTCGATCACCACCTCGGTGATGCAGTTCCCGTACCGTGACAGCCTGGTCAACCTGCTGGATACCCCGGGGCACGAAGACTTCTCCGAAGATACGTATCGCACCCTGACCGCGGTCGACTGCTGTCTGATGGTGATCGACGCCGCCAAGGGCGTAGAGGATCGCACCCGCAAGCTGATGGAAGTCACCCGCCTGCGCGACACGCCGATCCTGACCTTCATGAACAAGCTGGACCGCGACATCCGCGATCCGATGGAAGTGATGGATGAAGTTGAGCGCGAACTGAAGATCGCCTGCTCGCCCATCACCTGGCCGATCGGCTGCGGCAAGCTGTTCAAGGGCGTTTACCACCTGTACAAGGATGAAACCTACCTGTACCAGACCGGTAAAGGCCACACCATTCAGGAAGTGCGCATCGTCAAGGGCCTGAACAACCCAGAGCTGGATGCGGCGGTGGGCGAAGATCTGGCGGCGCAGCTGCGCGATGAGCTGGAGCTGGTGCAGGGCGCTTCTCACGAGTTCGATCAGGAAGCTTTCCTGAGCGGCGAGCTGACGCCGGTGTTCTTCGGTACCGCACTCGGCAACTTCGGCGTGGATCATATGCTGGACGGCCTGGTGGCCTGGGCGCCGGCGCCGATGCCGCGCAAAACCGACACCCGCGAAGTGACGGCGGCGGAAGAGAAATTCACCGGCTTCGTGTTCAAGATCCAGGCCAACATGGATCCGAAGCACCGCGACCGCGTGGCCTTTATGCGTGTGGTGTCCGGCCGTTATGAGAAGGGCATGAAGCTGCGCCAGGTGCGCACCGGCAAAGACGTGGTGATCTCCGATGCGCTGACCTTTATGGCCGGCGACCGTTCGCACGTGGAAGAAGCCTACCCGGGCGACATCATCGGTCTGCACAACCATGGCACCATCCAGATCGGCGATACCTTCACCCAGGGTGAAGACATGAAGTTCACCGGCATCCCGAACTTCGCGCCGGAACTGTTCCGTCGCATTCGCCTGCGCGATCCGCTGAAGCAGAAACAGCTGCTGAAGGGGCTGGTGCAGCTGTCCGAAGAGGGCGCGGTGCAGGTGTTCCGCCCGATCGCCAACAACGATCTGATCGTCGGCGCGGTCGGCGTGCTGCAGTTCGACGTGGTGGTGGCGCGCTTGAAGAGCGAGTACAACGTGGAAGCGCTGTATGAGTCGGTCAACGTGTCGACCGCGCGCTGGGTCGAGTGCGACGACGTGAAGAAGTTCGAAGAGTTCAAGCGCAAGAACGAGATCAACCTGGCGCTGGACGGTGGGGACAACCTGTCCTACATCGCGCCGACCATGGTGAACCTCAACCTGACGCAGGAACGCTATCCTGACGTGACCTTCCGCAAAACCCGCGAACACTGATCAATCGGCAGGGCGCCCGGTGCGCCCTGCCAACCTCCCTCATCCTCACTCCGCTAATTAATAAAACTTCCTCACCTTTTATGCCGCAAACCGATATCGCCAGGCAGCGTTCGTTAGGCCTGCGTTTTCCGCCGCATGGTCTATCTTTAACGAGATGTCCGCACATTGCTTGAGAGTAAATCACTGTAATACGCTGATTGTTTGGTGAGTTATTCTGATGTGTTGCCGATAGGAGACAGTCTGTTTCCTTAAATATCAATGAGATGACTGTTTTACCGTTTCGTGTCACTTAGTCTGTCGTCAATAGGCGACAGTTTTTTGATTAAAAATCCGACTCAATGCTTTTTTTGTTTGATTTTTAAGGTGTTTATGGAGTTGGCACGGCGGTTGCAATATTCCTGTCGTGAACGCTTAATCGTATAGCGATGATGAAGTATTTACCGAGAGGCCGCGTGAAGGCGGCTGAAGGGTTCCGGCGCTCTGGCGCTGGGGCCCCCAACAAAAGGAAGAGATCGATGAAAAAGACCAAATTTGCACACTCGCTGATGGCTGTTGTTTTGGGTTCTGCTTTGGTGAGCGGCACTGCGCTGGCCGAAGACAGTCTGCTCAACAAGGCGTCTAACGCCGCGGACAGTGCCGGTGCCAAAATCGATAGCTCCATGAAAAAAGTTGACGGTTACATGGATGACAGCGCGATAACGGCTAAAGTTAAAAGTGCGTTGGTGGACGATAAAACCATCAAAAGCACTGACATTTCGGTGAAAACCGAAAAAGGCACCGTGATCCTGAGCGGGTTTGTCGGCAGCCAGGCGCAGGCGGAGCATGCGGTTGCGGTTGCCGGTAAGGTGGAAGGCGTCAAAACCGTCAGCGACAAGCTGCACGTGAAAGATGAAGCCAACCAGTCGATCAAATCGTATGCCGGCGACACCGCCACCACCAGCGAGCTGAAAGCCAAGCTGCTGGCCGATGACATCGTGCCGTCGCGCAATGTGAAAGTGGAAACCACCGATGGCGTGGTGCAGCTTTCCGGTGAGGTGAAAACGCAGGCGCAGTCTGAGCGTGCCGAAAGCATCGCCAAGGCTATCGACGGCGTGAAAAGCGTGAAAAACGACCTGGTGGTCAAGCCGTAATCCCGCCAGGCGCCCGTAACAAGTAACCACAAGCCGCATCTGTCGGGCCGTGAAGGCGGCCCGACGTGTACCACCAAAAAAAGAAACTGATTTGCCGTCGATGTCCCGTTGTCGGGGCGGTAGACGGCAGCGAATTTTTTCACAATGGTAAGGAGAAGCTTATGTTTCGTTGGGGCATTATCTTTTTAGTCATCGCGCTTATCGCTGCGGCACTGGGGTTCGGTTCGCTGGCGGGCACCGCCGCCTGGGCCGCCAAAGTCGTGTTCGTTGTCGGCATCATCCTGTTCCTGGTCAGCCTGTTCACCGGCCGTCGGCGCCCTTAGCCGGCCGGCATTTTCCTGCAAACTGTAACAAAGCTTAATTCCTTTTCTCACCTCGGGGAGGGCCGGCCATGAACAGCGACATCATCGTCGGGCGCTGGAAACAGCTGAAAGGTCAGGTATGGCAGGCGTGGGCCGAATGGTCCGGCAGCGATGGTGCCTGGTTGGCCGGCAGCAATGATTTCCTCGTCGGCGTGCTGCAAGAGGATTACGGAAGAGAGCGAGACGCGGTATCCTCGGAGAAAACGTCTCACTGAGGATGCCAAGTTGGGATACAGAATACCCATCACGCTCGGCAATATAGAACCGCTGGCGTCTAAACCTTTTCGACCAGGAAAAATGGCGTTGGTCTGCGAAGGCGGCGGCCAGCGCGGCATTTTCACCGCCGGCGTGCTGGACGAGTTCCAGCGCGCGGGCTTTAACCCTTTCGATCTGCTGATCGGCACATCGGCCGGCGCTCAGAATCTGTCTGCCTACATCTGTGGGCAGATGGGCTACGCGCGCCGGGTGATCACCCGTTACACCACCTCGGCCCAGTTCTTCAATCCGCTGCGTTTCGTGCGCGGCGGGCATCTGATCGATCTCGATTGGCTGGTTGATACGGCGGCGGCGCAGATGCCGCTGGCGATGGACGTGGCGGAACAGCATTTTATCGACGGGCGCGAATTCCTGCTGTGCGCCTGCCGCAGCGACGATTTCGAACCGGCCTATCTGCCGGCGCAGCGCGAACGCTGGCTGCCGGCCATCAAGGCGTCCAGCGCCATTCCCGGCTTTTACCGTCAGGGCGTGGAGTTGGACGGCGTCAGCTATCAGGACGGCGGCATCAGCGATGCGATCCCAGTGGAAGAGGCCTACCGCCGCGGCGCCGACACCATCGTGGTGATCCGCACCGTGCCTTCGCAAATGTACTACACCCCACAGTGGATGAAGCGCATGGAGCACTGGCTGAGCGACAGCAGCCTGCAGCAGATGGTGCGCATCCTGCAGCATCATGAGCAAAGCTATCACCGCATCCAGCGCTTTATTGAGAAACCGCCGGGCAAGCTGCGCATCTTCGAGATCTTCCCGCCTAAGCCGCTGGCCAGCAATGCGCTGGGCAGCCGACTGGGGGCGCTCAATCAGGATTATCACCTGGGGCGCCGCTGCGGCCGCTACTTCCTGGCCACCGTCGGCCAGTGGATGGCGCAGCAGGAACCGGACGGTATCAAGGTGCAAAAATCGTTGTCGCGCCGCCTGATCCAGCCGGAGAACGTCAGAATGCCTTCGCCGATCGTGACCGACATCGCCATGTCGCCCGATCTCACGGCGCAGCCGGAGGCTGCGGTGGCGGCGCCGAAAATCATCCTGCCGGGCGATCTGCCGCCGGGTGAAGGGGGCGCGCTGTGAGCTACGCCTTTACCGACACCCACTGCCATTTCGATTTCCCGCCCTTTACCGGACATGAGGCCGAGAGCCTGACGCGGGCGGCAAGCGCCGGCGTGCAGCGCATCATCGTCCCGACGGTCACCGCCGATCGCTTCGCGCGGGTGCTGCGGCTGGCGCAGGATCACGCGCCGCTGTTCGCCGCGCTGGGGCTGCACCCGCTGTATATCGCGCAGCATCATGAGCCGCAGCTGGAACAGCTGGCGGCGCTGTTGGCCGAACGGCCGCGCAAGCTGGTGGCGGTGGGGGAGATCGGGCTCGATCTGTATATGGACAACCCGCAGTTCGAGCGCCAGCAAAGCGTGCTGCTGGCCCAACTGAGGCTGGCGAAACAGCATGACCTGCCGGTGATCCTGCACTCGCGGCGTACCCACGATCAGCTGGCCGCGGCGCTGCGGCGCATGCAGCTGCCGCGTCGCGGCGTGGTGCACGGCTTCGCCGGCAGCCTGTCGCAGGCGCAGGCGTTTATCCGCCTCGGCTATTACATCGGCGTGGGCGGCACCATCACCTATGAGCGGGCGCAGAAAACGCGCGGCGTGATGGCGCAGCTGCCGCTTGAAGCGCTGCTGCTGGAGACGGATGCGCCGGACATGCCGCTGGCCGGCTATCAGGGGCAGCCGAATCGCCCCGAGCGTGCCGCCGAGGTGTTTCACACGCTGTGCGAGCTGCGGCCGGAACCGGCCGACGAGATCGCCGCCCATCTGCAACGCAATACCCAGTCACTGTTTGCCATGCTGGATTGACGAGCTTATAACGTGACTTGCGTCACGTTATAAGATTTTCATTTGCGTCTCGTTGTATACATTTGTGACATAAATCGGTGCGAGGGTGACCTCGCTCAGTATAATCCCCCCGAAACTCTCCAATAGCAGACCTCTCTTCATGAGCAGGGATGTATTTTATTTTTTGCAACAGGGAAACTTTGCATGCAACTCATCATGAGTCTGGTCGGTATGGCGGTGCTGATCGCCATTGCGGTGCTGCTCTCCAGCAACCGTCGGGCCATCAAATTGCGCACCGTGGTGTGGGCGTTCATCATTCAGGTCGGCATCGGCGCGCTGGTGCTGTACGTGCCGCTGGGCCGCAGCATCCTCGGCAGTATGTCTAACGGCGTGGCAAACGTTATCGCCTACGGCAATCAGGGCATTTCGTTCATCTTCGGCGGGCTGGTGTCCGACAAGATGTTCGAGGTGTTCGGCGGCGGCGGCTTCGTATTCGCGCTGCGCGTCCTGCCGGTGATCGTGTTCTTCTCCTCGCTGATTGCGGTGCTGTACTACCTCGGCATCATGCAGTTGGTGATCCGCGTGTTGGGCGGCGGCCTGCACAAGTTGCTGGGCACCTCGCGCACCGAATCGCTGTCGGCGACCGCCAACATTTTCGTCGGCCAGACCGAAGCGCCGCTGGTGGTACGCCCCTATATCGCCACCATGAGCCAGTCAGAACTGTTCGCCGTGATGTGCGGCGGCCTGGCCTCGGTAGCCGGTTCGGTGTTGGCGGGGTACGCGCAGATGGGCGTGCCGCTGGAATATCTGATAGCCGCGTCCTTCATGGCCGCGCCGGGCGGGCTGCTGTTCGCCAAGCTGATGGTGCCGGAAACCGAGCAGACCCACGATAAAGACGATGCGATGAAGCTGATCGCCGAAGAGGATCGTCCGGCCAACGTGATCGACGCGGCGGCTTCCGGCGCGGCTTCCGGCATGCAGCTGGCGCTGAACGTCGGTGCGATGCTGCTGGCGTTTATCGCGCTGATCGCCTTGCTTAACGGTATTCTCGGCGGTATCGGCGGCTGGTTCGATTATCCCCAGCTGTCGCTTGAACTGATCCTCGGCTGGGTGTTCTCGCCGATCGCTTTCCTGATCGGCGTGCCGTGGAGCGAGGCGATGACCGCCGGTTCGTTCATCGGCCAGAAGATCATCGTCAACGAATTCGTCGCCTACATGAACTTCGGCGCCTATCTGCGCCCGGATGACGTAGTGGCGGCGGAAGGCCTGCAGGTGCTGACGACGCACACCAAGGCGATCATCTCCTTTGCGCTGTGCGGCTTCGCCAACCTCTCCTCGGTGGCGATCTTGCTGGGTGGTCTGGGCAGCATGGCGCCCAACCGTCGCCACGACATCGCGCGCTTCGGTCTGAAGGCCGTGGCGGCGGGCACGCTGTCCAACCTGATGAGTGCCACCATCGCCGGCTTCTTCCTGGCGCTGTAAGCCATCACGGAGCCCGCGACGGCGCGACCGATCGCGGGACTCCGCCTATACTCTAAGCAACGCGGGTGCTTGCCGCATCCGCGATCTTCAGCCGCTTCTTTAGCGAATTTGTGAACGATATCGCGTTATTTTGTGATGTTCTTCACATATAATTCCGGTCTGTTACAGTGCTATTTCATATAGTGTGACGATGAACGCGAATCGCCTCCGGCATTCGTGTTCAAATAGCTATTACTGGCCGGCCGCAAGGCGGGTGGCCATGTGCGGTGAGAAGGATCTCAGTTGCCGCCGCGGGAACGCCGTTCCCCAGCGCTATCTTCATGGAACCAAGTCCGCTCGCCAACACCCAGGTACTCAGTTGGAGAGTTTTATGACCGAATTAACCGCAGCAGCGCAACGTGCGCTGAACTTGATGGATTTAACCACGCTGAATGATGATGACACCGACGAGAAAGTGATCGCGCTCTGTCGTCAGGCCAACAGCCCGGCCGGCCACACGGCGGCCATCTGCATTTACCCGCGTTTTATCCCGGTGGCGCGTAAGGCGCTGCGCGAGCAAGGCACACCGGACATCCGCATCGCCACCGTGACCAACTTTCCGCATGGCAATGACGATATCGACATCGCGCTGGCGGAAACCCGCGCGGCGATCGCCTATGGCGCGGATGAAGTGGACGTGGTGTTTCCATACCGTGCGCTGATCGCCGGCAACGAACAGGTCGGCTTCGAGCTGGTGAAACAGTGCAAGCAGGCTTGCCAGGCGGCTAACGTGCTGCTGAAAGTGATCATCGAAACCGGTGAGCTGAAACAGGCCGATTTGATCCGCAAGGCGTCCGAGATCGCCATCAAGGCCGGGGCTGACTTTATCAAGACCTCCACCGGCAAGGTGCCGGTCAACGCCACCCTGGAGAGCGCCGAGCTGATGATGTCGGTGATCCGCGATCTGGGCGTGGCGAAGACGGTGGGCTTCAAGCCGGCCGGCGGCGTGCGCACCGCGGAAGATGCGCTGCATTATCTGCAACTTGCCGATCGTATTCTGGGCGAGGGGTGGGCCGATGCGCGGCATTTCCGCTTTGGCGCTTCCAGCCTGCTGGCCAGCTTGCTGACCACGCTGGGCCACCAGACCCAGACCGCCGGCGGCGGCTACTGATCGATTTCGTTGGCGGGCGCCAGGCGCGCCCGTCTGCACCGACTCTCAGCGACACAGGGGGATGCCTTGTTCCTGGCTCAAGAAATTATTCGTAAGAAACGCGACGGCCAGCCGTTAAGCGAAGCGGAAATCCGCTTTTTCATCAACGGTATTCGCGACAATGTGGTGTCGGAAGGGCAGATCGCCGCGCTGGCGATGACCATTTATTTCCATGACATGAGCATGCCGGAGCGCGTGGCGCTCACCATGGCGATGCGCGATTCCGGCACCGTGCTGGACTGGAAGAGTTTGGCGCTGAACGGCCCGATCGTCGACAAGCATTCGACCGGCGGCGTGGGCGACGTGACCTCGCTGATGCTCGGCCCGATGGTGGCGGCCTGCGGCGGCTATGTGCCGATGATCTCCGGCCGCGGCCTGGGTCATACCGGCGGCACGCTGGACAAACTGGAAGCCATTCCGGGCTTCAATATTTTCCCGGACGATAACGCCTTCCGTAAAATCATTCAGGACGTCGGCGTGGCGATCATCGGCCAGACCAGCTCGCTGGCGCCGGCGGACAAACGTTTTTACGCCACCCGCGACATCACCGCCACCGTGGATTCTATCCCGCTGATCACTGCCTCCATTCTGGCCAAGAAACTGGCGGAAGGGCTGGATGCGCTGGTGATGGACGTGAAGGTCGGTTCCGGCGCCTTTATGCCGACCTATGCCCTGTCGCAAGATTTGGCGCAGGCGATCGTCGGCGTGGCCAACGGCGCGGGCTGCAAGACCACCGCGCTGCTGACCGACATGAACCAGGTGCTGGCCTCCAGCGCCGGCAATGCGGTGGAAGTGCGCGAAGCGGTGCGTTTCCTGACCGGTGAATACCGCAACCCGCGCCTGCTGGAAGTGACGCTGGCGCTGTGCGTGGAGATGCTGCTGTCCGGCGGCCTGGCGAATGACGAGGCCGATGCGCGTGCCAAACTGCAGGCGGTGCTGGACAACGGCAAGGCGGCGGAAGTGTTTGGCCGCATGGTGGCGGCGCAGCAAGGGCCGATAGACTTCGTCGAACGTTATGATAGCTATCTGCCGGCGGCAACGCTGAGCAAGCCGGTGTATGCTGAAAATCCGGGCATCATCAGCGCCATGGATACCCGCGCGCTGGGCATGGCGGTGGTTTCGCTGGGCGGCGGCCGCCGCCGGGCGAGCGACGCCATCGATTACAGCGTCGGTCTGACCGAGGTGGCGCGCCTGGGTGATAAGGTGGATGCCCAGCAGCCGCTGGCGATGATCCACGCCAACGATGAAGAGAGCTGGCAGCAGGCGGCCGATGCGGTGCGTAGCGCAATGACGCTGAGTGACAAGGCGCCGGAAGCGACGCCGGTAGTGTATAAGCGCGTCACGGAATAACCCAAGAATCAGGAACGGCCGCGGCTTTTTCGCGGCCGTCCAAAGCGTGAGAACACGCAGGAGAGCACAGATGAAACGCACATTTATTATGGTATTGGACTCCTTCGGCATCGGCGCCAGCGAAGACGCCGATCGTTTTGGCGACCGGGGTTCCGACACTCTGGGCCACATCGCCGAGGTTTGCGCGCGCGGTGAAGCCAACGTGGGCCGCCAGGGTCCGCTGACGCTGCCTAACCTGAGCCGCCTGGGGCTCGGCAAAGCGGCGGAAGAGTCCACCGGCAACTTCCCGCAGGGGCTGGATCGCAATGCCGACATCATCGGCGCTTACGCATACGCCAGCGAGCTCTCTTCCGGTAAAGACACGCCGTCGGGCCACTGGGAAATCGCCGGCGTGCCGGTACTGTTCGACTGGGGCTATTTCAAGGACGAGCACAACAGCTTCCCGCAGGCGCTGCTGGATAAGCTGGTGGAGCGCGCCAACCTGCCGGGCTACCTGGGCAACTGTCACTCATCCGGCACCGTGATCCTCGATCAGCTGGGTGAAGAGCACATGAAAACCGGCAAGCCGATTTTCTACACCTCCGCCGACTCGGTGTTCCAGATCGCCTGCCATGAAGAAACCTTCGGCCTGGATCGCCTGTACGAGCTGTGCGAAATCGCGCGTGAAGAGCTAACCGAAGGCGGTTACAACATCGGCCGCGTGATCGCGCGTCCGTTCGTCGGCGACAAGCCGGGCCACTTCCAGCGCACCGGCAACCGCCACGATCTGGCGGTAGAGCCGCCGGCGCCGACCGTGCTGAAAAAGCTGGTGGACGAGAAGGGCGGTGAAGTGGTGTCGATCGGTAAAATCGCCGACATCTATGCCAACGTCGGCATCACCAAGAAGGTGAAAGCGACCGGCATCGACGCGCTGTTCGACGCGACCCTGATTGAAATGGAAAAGGCCGGCGACAACACCATCGTGTTCACCAACTTCGTGGACTTCGACTCCTCTTACGGCCACCGCCGCGACGTGGCGGGCTACGCCGCCGCGCTGGAGCTGTTCGACCGCCGCCTGCCGGAGCTGCTGAAGCTGGTGAAAGACGAAGACATCATCATCTTCACCGCCGACCACGGCTGCGACCCGACCTGGCCGGGCACCGACCACACCCGTGAGCACATCCCGGTGCTGGTCTACGGCCCGAAAGTGAAACCGGGCTCGCTGGGCCACCGTGAGACCTTCGCCGACATCGGCCAGACCGTCGCCAATTATTTTGGCCTGTCGCCGATGGATTACGGTAAAACCCTGTTTTAATTCGTGAGTTTAAGGCGGTGGCGCAGTTGGCCGCCGCCTGACATACCACGGCTTATACGTTTAACGCTATTTAATACGATTTAAAGGAAGAGAATTATGGCTACGCCGCACATTAATGCTGAGATGGGTGATTTCGCTGACGTAGTACTGATGCCGGGCGATCCGCTGCGCGCAAAATACATCGCCGAAACCTTCCTGGAAGGCGCGGTGGAAGTGAACAACGTGCGCGGCATGTTGGGCTTCACCGGCACCTACAAAGGCCGCCGCATCTCCGTAATGGGCCACGGCATGGGCATCCCGTCCTGCTCCATCTATGCGCGCGAGCTGATCGCCGAATTCGGCGTGAAGAAGATCATTCGCGTGGGTTCCTGCGGCGCGGTGCGTGACGATATCAAACTGCGCGACGTGGTGATCGGCATGGGCGCGTGCACCGACTCCAAGGTTAACCGTCTGCGCTTCAAGGACAACGACTACGCGGCGATCGCCGACTTCGACATGGTGCGCAACGCGGTCGATGCGGCGGCGGCGCAGGGCATCCCGGCGCGCGTGGGCAACATCTTCTCCGCCGATCTGTTCTACACCCCGGATCCGGACATGTTCCAGGTGATGAAGAAGTACGGCATCCTGGGCGTGGAAATGGAAGCGGCCGGCATCTACGGCGTGGCGGCGGAGCTGTACGAAGAGTTCGGCTGCAAGGCGCTGACCATCTGCACCGTGTCCGACCACATCCTGCGTCACGAAGCGACCACGGCGGCGGAACGCCAGACCACCTTTAACGAAATGATCGTTATCGCGCTGGAATCCGTGCTGCTGGGCGACAAAGCGTAATACCGCGGCGGGCGTCGCCATGGCGCCCGCCCGTCAATCTATTCACTCCGCATGGCCGTTTTTGGCTAACGCTCTACCTTTCAATTGGATGTGGATCCCGTTGTTACGGACAATCTATTCACCGAAAGGACAAGAAAACGGCACGGACGCATTCAACGCCTGGCCTGAGTTACTCCTTCTTCGGCGCTTCCTGCTTTGTCTCCGGCGCATCCTCTTCGTCGTCTTCCACCGTATTGCCTTCTTCCAGTGGCGTGTTGGCGGTCAACAGGTAGGGCGACTGCTGCCAGCGGCTGCGGCGGTGCTGCAGCAGGGTGCGCGCCAGAATGATGCCGATCGCCAGCGCCAGCAGGATCATCAGGCGCAGCAGGTTGGTGGTGTTGTCCACCTGTTTGGATTCGGTCGCCAGCACGTGGGTGTCGAGGGTGATGCGGATAAAGCCGATCGGGCCGTCTTTGCCCTGAATGGATTCGACCAACTGGTGGTTGAAGTAGCTGCCGGCGCGTTTGCCGTCGAGCGACAGGCGATCGCGTATACTTATCTGTTCCCCGGCGTGGGAGACCAGCGTGCCGTCCAACTGATACACGCTGACGTCGAGAATGCGGCTGTGATCGGTGAGCTGCTTGAGGATGGCGTCGATGCGCGGGTTGTTGCCGTCGTCGTCCAGCAGCGGCGCCAGGCTGTAGGCGACCTGTTTGGTCAGCGTCTGCGCCAGCTCTTCCACCTGCTCGGATCGCGCCATTTGGTGACTCAGGCTAAAATAAGAGGCGCCCTGCATCAGCAGCACCAGCAAAGCCAGGCAAATCAGGATAATAGCGGTGCGGTGCAGGCGAAATTTCAGTTTAGCGCGAGCCATGCAGGTTCCTTGGGCATCGGGGACACTTTATGTTGCCAGAACCGCTGGCGATAGGATAGCTTGATGCGTCGTTTTATCATGCAGCGTTTTTGTCCATTCAGGAGTCAATGATGTCAAACAGTCTGACCTATTGCGATCTTCCGGCGGAGATCTCTCAATGGCCGGGTCTTCCCCTTTCGCTCAGCGGCGACGAAGTGATGCCGCTGGACTACCGGGCGGGCAATACCGGGTGGCTGTTATACGGCAGGAAGCTGGACAAGGCGCGCATTACCCAATTCCAACGCAAGCTGGGCGCGGCGATGGTGATCGTCACCGCCTGGGGCGTGGACGACTATCAGGTGGTGCGGCTGGCGGGCACCTTGACGCCGCGCGCCAAGCTGTTGGCGGCGGAGAGCGGGCTGGACGTGGCGCCGCTCGGCAAGATCCCGCACCTGCGCACGCCGGGGCTGCTGGTGATGGACATGGATTCGACGGCGATCGAGATCGAATGCATCGACGAAATCGCCAAATTGGCGGGCGTCGGCGAGCAGGTGGCGGAAGTCACCGAACGCGCGATGCGCGGCGAGCTGGACTTTACCGCCAGCCTGCGCCAGCGCGTTGGCACGCTGAAAGGGGCCGATGCCAACATCCTCAAGCAGGTGCGCGACGAGCTGCCGTTGATGCCGGGGCTGACCAGCCTGGTGGGCAAGCTGCAGGCGATGGGCTGGCATGTGGCGATCGCCTCCGGCGGCTTCACCTACTACGCCGAATACCTGCGCAACCGGCTGCGGCTGGTGGCGGCGGCGGCCAATGAGCTGGAGATCCGCGACGGCAAGCTGACCGGCGAAGTGCTGGGGCCGGTGGTGGACGCGCAGTTCAAAGCCGACACGCTGCTGCGGCTGGCGGAGAAGCTGGAGATCCCGCTGGCGCAAACCGTGGCCATCGGCGACGGCGCCAACGATTTGAAAATGATGCAGGCGGCGGGGCTGGGCATCGCCTACCACGCCAAGCCGAAAGTGTATGAAAAAGCGCAGGTATCGATCCGGCATGCGGATCTGATGGGCGTGCTGTGTATTCTCACCGGCAGCCTGAAACACGAAGTGCGATAACGAAAGATTGAGGTAAGACGTGGCAAAAGCGGCAAAACGGGCATTTGTGTGCAATGAGTGCGGGGCGGACTATCCGCGTTGGCAGGGGCAGTGCAGCGCCTGTCATGCCTGGAACACCATCACGGAAGTGCGTTTGGCCGCGTCGCCCGCAGCGGCGCGCAACGATCGCCTCAGCGGCTATGCCGGCGACGCCGGCGTCAGCAAGGTGCAGAAGCTGTCGGAAATCAGCCTGGAGGCGCTGCCGCGCTTCACCACCGGCTTTCTCGAGTTCGACCGCGTGCTGGGCGGCGGCGTGGTGCCCGGCAGCGCGATTCTGATCGGCGGCAACCCCGGCGCCGGCAAGAGCACCCTGTTGCTGCAGGTGTTGTGCAAGCTGTCTGAACAGATGAAAACCCTGTACGTCACCGGTGAGGAGTCGCTGCAGCAGGTGGCGATGCGCGCTCACCGTCTGGGGCTGCCGACCGGCGGCCTGAACATGCTGTCGGAAACCAGCATCGAGCAGATCTGTCTGATCGCTGAGCAGGAACAGCCGAAGCTGATGGTGATCGACTCGATTCAGGTGATGCACATGGCGGACATTCAGTCTTCGCCGGGCAGCGTGGCGCAGGTGCGGGAAACCGCCGCCTACCTGACGCGCTTCGCCAAGACGCGCGGCGTGGCGATCGTGATGGTCGGCCACGTCACCAAAGACGGCTCGCTGGCCGGGCCAAAAGTGCTGGAACACTGTATCGACTGTTCGGTGCTGCTGGACGGCGACGCCGATTCCCGCTTCCGTACCCTGCGCAGCCACAAGAACCGCTTCGGCGCGGTCAACGAGCTGGGGGTGTTCGCCATGACCGAACAGGGGCTGCGCGAAGTCAGCAACCCTTCGGCGATCTTCCTCAGCCGCGGCGATGAAGTCACCTCCGGCAGCTCGGTGATGGTGGTGTGGGAAGGCACCAGGCCGCTGCTGGTGGAGATCCAGGCGCTGGTGGATCACTCGATGATGTCCAACCCGCGCCGCGTGGCGGTGGGCCTGGAGCAGAACCGGTTGGCGATCCTGCTGGCGGTGCTGCACCGGCACGGCGGGCTGCAGATGTCGGATCAGGACGTGTTCGTCAACGTGGTCGGCGGGGTGAAAGTCAGTGAGACCAGCGCCGATCTGGCGTTGCTGATGTCGCTGGTCTCGAGCCTGCGCGATCGGCCTCTGCCGAACGATCTGGTGGTGTTCGGCGAAGTGGGGCTGGCGGGGGAAATTCGCCCGGTGCCGAGCGGCCAGGAGCGGATCGCCGAAGCGGCCAAGCACGGCTTCAAGCGCGCCATCGTGCCGCACGGCAATATGCCGAAGAAGCCGCCGGCCAACATGCAGGTGTTCGGGGTCAAGAAGCTGGCGGACGCGCTGGACGTGCTGGAAGAGTTTTATTAATGTCGCCGACGGCGAGCAAGATATGCTATTTTGTTTAGCATACTAAACGGAGGTGGCCATGCCGCAATTTGATTACCTGAAGACGTCCATCAAGCAAAAAGGCTGCACGTTGCAGCAGGTGGCGGATGCCAGCGGCATGACCAAGGGCTATCTGAGCCAGCTGTTGAACGACAAGATCAAAAGCCCGAGTGCGCAAAAGCTCGAAGCGCTGCACCGTTTTCTCGGGCTGGAGTTCCCGCGTAAAGAGGTTAAAGTCGGCGTGGTGTTTGGTAAATTTTACCCGCTGCACACCGGCCATATCTACCTGATCCAGCGCGCCTGCAGCCAGGTGGATGAGCTGCACGTCATTTTGTGCCACGACGAGCCGCGCGACCGCGAACTGTTCGAGAACAGTTCGATGTCGCAACAGCCGACGGTCAGCGATCGCCTGCGCTGGCTGCTGCAGACCTTCAAGTACCAGAAAAACATCCATATCCACTCGTTCGACGAGCAGGGCATCGAGCCCTACCCGCACGGCTGGAACGTGTGGAGCGACGGCATGAAGGCCTTTATGGAACAGAAAGGCATCGTGCCGAGCTTTATCTATTCCAGCGAAGCGCAGGATGCGCCGCGTTACCGCGAGCATCTGGGCATCGAAACCATTCTGGTCGACCCCGAGCGTTCGTTCATGAACATCAGCGGCAATCAGATCCGCCAGGATCCGTTCCGCTACTGGGATTACATCCCGACCGAGGTGAAGCCGTTCTTCGTGCGCACCGTGGCGATCCTCGGCGGCGAGTCGAGCGGCAAATCGACGCTGGTCAACAAGCTGGCCAACATCTTCAACACCACCAGCGCCTGGGAATATGGCCGCGATTACGTGTTCTCGCACCTGGGCGGCGACGAGATGGCGCTGCAGTACTCCGACTACGACAAAATTGCCCTCGGGCAGGCGCAATACGTGGATTTCGCGGTCAAGTACGCCAACAAGGTGGCATTTATCGATACCGATTTCGTCACCACCCAGGCGTTTTGCAAAAAGTATGAGGGGCGTGAACACCCCTTCGTGCAGGCGCTGATCGACGAATACCGTTTCGATCTGGTGATCCTGCTGGAAAACAACACGCCGTGGGTGGCGGACGGCCTGCGCAGCCTGGGCAGTACCGCCGATCGGCTGGCGTTCCAGCGCCTGCTGGAGGAGATGCTGCGCGCCAACAATATCGAGTATGTGCACGTTGAGTCCAGCGATTACGAAGAGCGCTTCCTGCGCTGCGTCGAGCTGGTGCAACAGCTGCTGGCGGCGGACGCTGGCCGGTTGGCGAACGCGCCCGCCCAGCATCACGCCGCAGGCTGAGCAAAATTAGCGTAATGTGCGATCGCGCGGCAGAAACGGCCGCCCGGGCGCACATTTAACGGCTTGTTTAAACATGGTTCATTCGACAGCGACTACGTTAAGCTTTTCTTTACAATAACGCTTAGAAGAAGACATGTCTTATCGCTTGCTCGCTCTTTGGTTGGTCTGCTATGCCGCAGCCTGGACGCTGCTGACTGTTCATCTCGATCCTACCCTGCCTTACGACGCCGTCGAGGCGCTCAACTGGGGCCTCAACGGCGAATGGGGCTCACCGAAAAACCCGTGGCTGGTCGGGGCGGCGATGCAGCCGGCGATCGGGTTCTCGTGGCTGCCGCTGAACCTGTACTGGTATGGCGGGCACTTCATCGCCATCGCCATCGGCATGTTGGGCGTCTGGCTGTTGGCGCGCCGGCTGAGCGGCAGCACCTCGCTGGCCTGGATGGCGCTGTTGACGCTCAACCTGTCCGGCATCATCAATTTCGACATCATTCCCTACAACGACAATTACCTGTTGGTGATGCTGTGGCCGTGGATGGCGCTGTTTTTCCACATGGCTATTTCGCGTTCGGCCAACTGGTGGCCGGCCTTCGCGCTGACGGCCGGTTTGGCGATGATGGCGAAGTACTCGACCTTCGCCTTCGTCTATTTCGCCGCGCTGTCGACGCTGTTCGTACCGCAGATCCGCCGCTGTTATCGCCAGCCGCAGTTCTATCTGGCGGTGGTGATCTGGTTGGCGCTGGTGTTGCCGAACGTGTTCTGGTTGTGGAACCACGATTTCGCCGCCTTCAAGTGGGTGGATTCGCAGATCAAGATGCAGCTCAATCTCGACATGCTGCAGTCGCTGCTGCTGGTGTTCTATCCGTCGCTGGTGCTGTGGGGGATCCTGCGGCGCAGCGGGGCGGTGCTGGCCTGGCCATCGGCGTTGCCGATGCGGGTGTTGCTGTGGGTCTACCTGTTGCCGCTCGGCATCATTACCTTCTGGTTCTCTTTCAACGTCGGCGGCCGGCTGACCGAATGGCTGCAGCCGTTCTTCATGCTGGCACCTGCGCTGTTGGTCGGTTGCGTGCGCCAGCCGCCGGTGCGTTCGCTGCGCGCGGCGACCATTGGTCTGATGTGCGCGGCGCTGGCGGTCTATCTGGGGTATGCCGCGGTGATGCTGGGCAACGTGCGCAACGCCGGTCAGAAAATGGTGGGTATCAAGGCGTTCAGCGCCGAGGTGGAGCGGCAGTGGCAGGAGCGGTATGGCGTTGAACTGCGCTACGTCGGCGGCGAATACCTGTCGCAGTGGATGACGGTGTACGCCGATTCCCGGCCGCGAACCATTACGCGTTGGTCCAATCATACGCGGCCGAATATCTACAACGTCAACATCAGCTATCCGCAGATTGCGCAGCACGGCGTTGCCCTGTTCGGGCGGTTGGGTGAGGACTGCGCGCGCAGCGACTTCGGCGGCGAGTTGGCGCACTGGCCGAAGATGCGCCTCGATTGGCAGCAGACGCTGACGTTCCGCGCCGATCCGCATAGCGACGAGCAGACGCTGTGCGTCGGTTTCGTTCGTCCGCAGTAACGGCGGCGCGCTGCGCCGCCGCGATTCAGGCTCAGTAAGCGATAACCAGCTTGCCTTGCATATGGCCGCCGAGCAGCTGTTGATGCGCGGCGGTCAGCGTGTCTACCGACAGCCCGTGCAGGGTTTCGCTCAGTGTGGTGCTCAGCTTGCCCTCGTCCAGCAGCTGCGCCACCTGCTGCAGGATCTTGCCCTGCTGCGCGATGTCCGGGGTGGTGAACATGCTGCGGGTGAACATGAATTCCCAGTGCAGCGCGGCGCTTTTCAGCTTCAGCGCGTTTTGGTCCAGCGGCTGCGCGTTTTCGACGATGGTGCAGATATGGCCGAGCGGCGCGATCAGTTCGGCCATCGCCGGCCAGTGGCCGTCGGTATCGTTCAGACACAGGATGTAATCCACCTGCTCGATGCCCTGCTGCGCCAGGTTGCCCTTCAGATCGCGGTAGTCCACCACCAGATCGGCGCCGCGCTCAAGGCACCAGGCGGCGGATTCCGGTCTTGATGCGGTGGCGATCACTTTCACCTTGCTGCGCAGCGCGGCCAGCGGAATGGCCAGCGAACCGACCCCGCCGGCGCCGCCGATGATCAGCAGCGTCTTGTGCTCCGGCGCGTCCTGAATGTTCAGGTGTTCGAACAGCGCCTCCCAGGCGGTGAGGGCGGTGAGCGGCATGGCGGCGGACTCGGCCCAGTTCAGGCTGCGCGGCTTGTGCGCGGCGATGCGTGAGTCGATCAGTTGGTGACTGCTGTTGCTGCCGGGGCGGGTGATGTCGCCGGCGTACCACACTTCATCGCCGGGCTTGAAGCCGCTGACGCCGTTGCCCACGTCCACCACGACGCCGCTGGCGTCCCAGCCGAGAATGCGCGGCTGCTGCAGGCCGTTTTTCTGCAGACCGGCGTGCACTTTGGTGTCCACCGGGTTGACCGACGCCGCTTTCACTTCCACCAGCAGATCGTACTGGCCGGGCACCGGCATCTCCGGTGAGATTTCGATGAAATCGACGGGGTTCTGCGGGTCTACGGCAATGGCTTTTATCGACATGATTGTACTCCTTTCAAATGATGCCCCCAGTGTAGACCCGCGACAGTGGGGTGATAAGATGGACAATATCTAACGGAGTGTTCGTTTAAGGTGAACAATGGAATTCAAACAACTGCAGGACATGGCGTTGTTCGCGCTGGTGGCGGAGTGCGGCAGTTTTACCGCCGCCGCGCAGCGCGTTGGGTTGCCGAAATCCAGCGTCAGCCAGCGCATCAGCCAGCTCGAGCAGACGCTGGGGCTACGGCTGCTCAATCGCACCACGCGCCAGCTGAACCTGACCTTCGCCGGTGAGCGTTATCTGGAACATTGTCAGGTCATGATGTCTGCTGCCGAACGTGCCGATCTGGCATTGCAGCGGCTGCGCGATAACCCGAGCGGCCGCCTGCGCATCTCGACGCCCGCCGGGCTGGGGGCGACCCTGGTGGCGCGGCTGGCAGCGGATTTTCAGCGCCAGTACCCGGACGTTTCGCTGGAGGTGTCGGTGTCCGACGCGATGGTGGATCTGGTGCAGGAAGGTTTCGACGCCGCGCTGCGCACCGGCAAGCCGCAGGATTCTTCGCTGATCGGCCGCCGTCTCGGGTATGCGCCGCGCTATCTGTTGGCCGCACCGTCCTATTTGGCGCAGCACCCGCCGATCGAACATCCGCAGCAGCTGCAGCAGCATCGCTGTATCGCCCACCGCGCCTGGACGGCCTGGAACCTGCGCTGCGGCGATGACTACTACCGTTGGCAGCTGCCGCTGGCGCACACCACCGACAACCTGCTGTATGCGCGCGAATGCGCCATCGCCGGCGCGGGGATCACGCTGCTGCCGGCGTTTCTCAGCCGCGAGGTGGTGGCGCAGAAACTGTTGGTGGAGGTGCTGCCGGCGTGGCGCGCAGAAGGGAATGAGCTATATCTGGTCTACCCGAGCCGCAAGCTGAATTCCGCGGCGTTGGCCTGCTTCATCGATGTGGTGCTGCAGCATCCGGCGTTCGACGACTACGCGCGCGAGCTGGCGCGGGAGTAAAAAAAGGCGCCGCATGCGGCGCCTTTCGTATTACTTGGCGATCTTCTTGTACTTGATGCGGTGCGGCTCGAGCGCATCGGCGCCCAGCGTACGCTTCTTGTACTCTTCGTACTCGGTGAAGTTGCCTTCGAAGAATTCCACCTTGCCCTCGTCCTGGTAGTCCAGGATGTGGGTGGCGATACGGTCGAGGAACCAACGGTCGTGCGAGATCACCATGGCGCAGCCAGGGAATTCCAGCAGGGCGTTTTCCAGCGCGCGCAGGGTTTCGATATCCAGGTCGTTGGTCGGTTCATCGAGCAGCAGTACGTTGCCGCCAACCTGCAGCAGCTTGGCCAGATGCAGACGGCCACGCTCACCGCCGGACAGCTCGCCCACGCGTTTGCCCTGATCGACGCCCTTGAAGTTGAAGCGGCCGACATAGGCGCGGCTTGGCATCTCGGTGTTGCCGATGCGCATGATGTCCTGCCCGCCGGAGACTTCTTCCCACACGGTTTTCGAACCGTCCATGTTGTCGCGGAACTGATCGACGGACGCCAGCTTGACGGTATCGCCCAGCACAATGCTGCCGGAATCAGGCTGCTCCTGGCCGGACATCATGCGGAACAGCGTGGATTTACCCGCGCCGTTCGGGCCGA
Organism: Serratia sp. BNK-23; assembly: GCF_047456145.1. Taxonomy (NCBI): domain Bacteria; kingdom Pseudomonadati; phylum Pseudomonadota; class Gammaproteobacteria; order Enterobacterales; family Yersiniaceae; genus Serratia; species Serratia sp. BNK-23. The sequence goes on along the minus strand of NZ_CP179900.1, from coordinate 4,307,380 downwards.
TGATGCCGACGATCGCGCCTTTCGGCACCGAGAACGACAGGTCGTCGATCAACAGGCGGTCGCCATAGGACTTACGCAGGTTGCTGACTTCGACCACTTTATCGCCCAGGCGTGCGCCAGGCGGAATGAACAGCTCGTTGGTTTCGTTACGTTTCTGGTATTCGGTGTTGTTCAGCTCTTCAAAGCGGGCCAGGCGGGCCTTGCCTTTGGACTGACGGCCTTTGGCGCCCTGACGCACCCACTCCAGCTCTTTCTCGATCGACTTGCGACGAGCGGCTTCGGCGGACGCTTCCTGTGCCAGACGCGCGTCTTTCTGCTCCAGCCAGGAGGAGTAGTTGCCTTCCCATGGAATGCCTTCGCCGCGGTCAAGTTCGAGGATCCAGCCGGCCACGTTATCCAGGAAGTAACGGTCGTGGGTGATCGCTACCACGGTGCCTTCGAAGTCGTGCAGGAAGCGTTCCAGCCAGGCCACGGACTCGGCGTCCAGGTGGTTGGTCGGTTCGTCCAGCAGCAGCATGTCCGGCTTTTCCAGCAGCAGGCGGCACAGCGCCACGCGGCGGCGTTCACCGCCGGACAGGTGGGCGATTTTGGCGTCCCAGTCCGGCAGGCGCAGCGCATCGGCGGCGCGTTCCAGCTGGGCGTTGAGGTTGTGACCGTCGTGCGCCTGAATGATCTCTTCCAGGCGGCCCTGTTCGGCGGCCAGCTTGTCGAAGTCTGCGCCTTCTTCCGCGTACAGCGCGTACACTTCGTCCAGGCGCTTCAGCGCGCCGACCACTTCCGCCAGCGCTTCTTCCACCGACTCACGCACGGTGTGTTCGAGGTTAAGCTGCGGCTCCTGCGGCAGGTAACCGATCTTGATGCCCGGCTGCGGGCGCGCTTCCCCTTCGATATCGGTATCGATGCCGGCCATGATGCGCAGCAGGGTGGACTTACCGGCGCCGTTCAGGCCCAGCACGCCGATTTTAGCCCCAGGGAAGAAGCTCAGGGAGATGTTTTTCAAAATATGGCGCTTCGGCGGTACCACCTTGCCGACGCGGTGCATGGTATAGACGTATTGAGCCACGTTGCTCTAAGCCTCTCTATATCAGTATTTATAGGATGTCTGGCGGCATGAGTGTAGCCCGTTTCGATCTCGGATCCCAGACATCGCTCAGCGATCGCTAAGTATAACCGTTTATGCGCCGATAAAGGCGCATATTGGTGGCTTATGGCGTGACGACGATCGCGACGCGGCGGTTTTCCGCACGGCCGCTGGAGGTGCGGTTATCGGCAACGGGATCGCGCTTGCCCATGCCGCGGGTTTCGATATTGGCGCGTGGAATGCCGACGCTGGCCAGCAGATCGGCCACCGCATCGGCGCGGCGCAGGGAGAGCTGATCGTTATAGCTGTCTTCACCGTAGTTGTCGGTATGGCCGTCCAGGCGGAACTTGGTGATGCCGACGCTCAGCAGCGCACGGCCCATCTTCTGTACCGTCTCGGTGCTTTCCGGGTTCAGTTTGCCGATGTTGTTGCCGAACAGCACCTTGTCCGACAGGCCGAACTCCCAGCCATTATCGGTCAGTTTGAAGCCCTGCGATTGCAACAGCGCGACCTGCTCGGGTGTCAGGCCCTGCGGTTTGCTCTGGCAGCCGGCGAGCGCCAGCAGAGCGACGAACATCATCGTCAGCAGTGAAAAACGGCCTTTAAAAAGTTGCTGTATCATAGTCAAAATCCCTAGTTCAAGTGTTATAGCCGGGGCTCTTATTTATGTATAGCCAGCCGCCAGCCTCCGTTATAACGATGCTTTGCCTGATACATCGCATCGTCAGCTTCGTGCAAAAGACCCTGAGGCGTCGATGCGTGATCAGGGTACAGCGCAATACCGATACTCAGAGAGGTGATGACCGTCTCGTCGTTCGGCAGAATGACCGGTTGCGTCATGCAGTCGATGATGTTGTCAGCGATCTGCAAGACATCTTCCGTGCTGTGTACCGGCGCCAGCAGCACGGCGAATTCGTCCCCTCCCAGGCGGGCGACCAGATCGGTCTCGCGCAGCTGCGCGCGAATGCGCCCGGCAATGGTGGTCAGCACCGCATCGCCTGCGGCGTGGCCGTAACTGTCGTTCACCTCCTTGAAGCGATCGCCGTCGATAAACAGCACCGCCAATTTCGCCGGCGGTTCGATATCGCCCAGCGCGCGGCTTAGCCGCCCTTCGAAGAAGGCGCGGTTCGGCAAGCCGGTCAGGCTGTCGTGCGTCGCCCGGTGAGCCAGCGAGTCGTTCTCTTGCTTCAGATGGGCCTGCCAGGCCTCCAGCTCGTCGAGCAAGCCGTTGAAATCGTTGCTGAGCTCATGCAGCTCGGCGATAGGCGCCGACGGCACCCGCAGGCCGAAGGTGCGATCGCGGCGAACCGCATGCGCCACGTTGGCGATGTCGTCCAGCGAACTGACGATGCCGACCAGCATGCGGCGCGACAGCACCAGGGCGCACAGGGTGCTGAGCACCAGGCAGGCGATCATGCCGACCATGCCGCGTAACAGGAAACGCAGCAGGCTGCCGCCGTTGCCGCTCAGCCAGACCTGGCCGACCTGCTTGCCCTCGTGGGTGATAGGCAGAATGACCGGTTCGGGCAGCGCCCAGTGCGCGACGATCTGCTCCAGGCCGTGCAGCGGCCCATCGGTAGGATGGCGCCAGTTGGCCAGCATCTTGCCGTTGTTGTCGAGGATCCGCGCGTCCGATACCTCTTCGTTGGAGGATATCAGCATCAGCGCCTCGCGCGCGGCGGTGCGGTCTTCAAACACCACGGCGGCCTCGACGGTATAGCTGATGGAGCGCGCGATCAGGTGCAGGTTGTGATTGGCATAGGCGCGCAGCGCAAACAGCGCCACCAGCGTCAAAAAGATGCCGGCGGTGCCGACGGCGATCAGCGCCAGCCCAAGATGCACCCGCTGCAGCACTCGGCCCAGCGTCGGGCGCGCATTGCCGGAGCGGTTTTTACGCAACAGCCTCATAGCGGCGGCGCCTGTTTGCGTGCCAGCTGCAACACGTTGGGGTGAACGCGCACGCCGCTGCGCGCCAGAGCGTCCAGGTTGACTTTGAAACTGGCCTGGTCCCCATCAATCTGCAGGCAAAATGCGCTGCCGGCGGAGCATTCGCTATCGTTCTCGCTGATGCTGAGAATGGAGTTGCCAGAAATGCGCTGCATGAAATTTTGTCTCTGCGCGGCGGTGATGTTCCCTAAGTAGATGACATCACAGCCGGTACTCAGCGTTGGGCTATCGAACGGCACGCGCTCGGCTTTAATCGGACGCGGCGCGCTCAGCAGGATCGGATCGAACAGCCCTTCGGCATACTGGGTGGGTGCGGTCACGCACAAGCGGATCGGATTAGGTTCACGCGACCAGCGTGCGTAGCTGATGATGCCTACCACTACGGTCGTCACGGCGTGCGTGCGCTTTTGATAGGGATCAGCGGCGGCGTGCGCAGGCTCGGACAACGTCAGCAGCACCAACAAAACGATCAGCAGCAGGCGGCCGATATTCAGGCGTGCGTCAAGGAAGCCCGGTTCGGGGCTTTTTGCGCAACGCATCGCTATCGCGGTCTTATTCACCATCTTCACCCGCCATTCCGGCCTGATCCACTGCCCGCAGGCCGTGGCCTGACAAGGAAAAATCCGGCCCGCTTGAAGGGACAATCGTTTTGCTGAAAGCTGTCAGTCGCACTGCCTAATGAACACTATCTAACCCATAATTGGCGCGGATTGTATTATAAGATGTCTTCGTTGGGCGCTTTATGTGCTGTTTTCTCGGAATTATCTTACTTATTTTTGATAGTATAAAAATGCCCACCCGGGTTTGCCACCGCTTTTCTGCAAAGTTGGCGCGTTTAGCCCGCTGTCAGGCGATTTGCGCAACGGTGGCGCCATATAACAAATCAAATAATGTGATGACTAATAATTAAAAAGTATTTTACTTCTCCAATAAGCGCCGGGGCAGCTAATAAAAATCCGGTGGCTGGAAATATCCCGCCGGCCTGATTTGTCAGCCAAAGTAAACGTTTTTACCTGGCCCGCGTCATGGCGATACACTTCTTCTTCTACAGTATTGAATGGATAAGCGATTGCGCTGTCTATGGTAGATATCTGCGTCCGGGCCGTGCGCCCGGCTTTATTTTGTCCCGCGGCGCCGTGGTGCGGCGGTCACCGGGGAGCTGGGCGGCTCCTGCGGTATAACCAGTGAGGAAAGAGCGAGGATGGTCAAGGTGGACAAGCGACGGCTGTTGGCAATGGGCCTGTGTCTGACGGCGTTTTCAGGCGCGGCGCTGGCGGATTCTCTGGATGCGCAACGTCAGCGTTACCAGCAGATCAAACAGGCGTGGGATGGCAATCAGATGGACGTGGTGGCGCAGCTGATGCCGACGCTGCGCGATTACCCGCTTTATCCTTACCTGGAATACCGCGAGCTGACACAGGATCTGAGCCAGGCGGGGTTCTCCGAGGTGAACGACTTTATCAAACGCCACCCGACGCTGCCGCCGGCGAAATCACTGGTGCCGCGCTTCGTCAATGAACTGGCGCGGCGCGAAGATTGGCGCACCCTGTTGGCCTTCAGCACGCAGCCGCCCAAACCGGTGGCGGCGCGCTGCAACTATTACTACGCCAAATGGGCCACCGGCGACCAGCAGGCGGCCTGGAGCGGCGCCGACGAGCTGTGGCTGAACGGCAAAACGCTGCCGGGCGCCTGCGATCGTCTGTTCAGCGTCTGGCGTGGCGCGGGCAAGCAAACGCCGCTGGATATTCTGGCGCGCATGAAGCTGGCGCTGAAAGAAGGCAACAGCTCGCTGGTCAGCAACCTCTATAGCCAGCTGCCGGCCGACTACCAGACCATGGGCAACGCCCTGGTGCGCTTGCAAAACGATCCGACCACCGTGGAAGCCTTCGCCCGCAGCGTGGGGCCAACTGACTTTACCCGCGCCGCTACCGGCATCGCCTTTGAACGCCTGGCGCGGCAGGATGTGGAAAACGCGCGGGCGATGATCCCGACGCTCGCGCGGCTGCAGAAAATGAGCGACGACGAACGGCTGGGGTTGGAAGAGGCGGTGGCCTGGCGCCTGATGGGCAGCGACGCTACCTACGAGCAGGCGCAGTGGCGCGATCAGGTGATTCTGCGCAGCCGTTCGCCTTCGCTGTTGGAGCGCCGAGTACGCATGGCGTTGGGCTATGGCGATCGGCAGGGCGTCGCGACCTGGCTGGCCCGCCTGCCGGAAGAGTCGCGCAACAAGGATGAGTGGCGCTACTGGCGCGCCAGTCAACTGATGGACGAAGGCAAACGCGCCGAAGGCGAGGAGATGTTGCGTAACCTGATGACCGAACGCGGCTTCTATCCGATGGTCGCGGCGCAGAAGCTGAACGCCACTTATCCGGTGATGGTGGCGGTGGCGGCCAAGCCGCGCACGTCGCTGGTCGACGGGCCGGAGGTCGCCCGGGTGCGCGAGCTGATGTACTGGAATATGGATAACCTGGCCCGCAGCGAGTGGGGCTCTTACGTCGCCAGCCGCAGCCGGCCGGAACAAGAAGCGCTGGCGCGCTACGCCTTTGAGCAAAAATGGGCCGATCTGAGCGTGCAGGCGACCATCGTCGGCAAGCTGTGGGATCATCTGGAGGAGCGCTTCCCGGTCGCCTGGCCGCAGGAGTTCCGCCGCGCGACCGATGACAAGGGGATCACCACCAGCTACGCGATGGCTATCGCGCGTCAGGAGAGCGCCTGGAATCCGAAAGCGCAGTCGCCGGTTGGCGCTACCGGCCTGATGCAGGTGATGCCGCGCACCGCGCAGCATACGGTGCAGATGTTCAATATTCCCGGTTACGTCGGCCCGAGCCAGCTGTTCGATCCACAGACTAACATCACCATCGGCACCAGCTATCTGGAGTCGGTCTATCAGCAGTTCGGCCGCAACCGCATCCTGTCGAGCGCCGCCTATAACGCCGGCCCGTCGCGGGTGAACACCTGGCTGGGCAACAGCGCGGGGCGGATCGATCCGGTGGCGTTCATCGAAAGCATTCCGTTCTCGGAAACTCGCGGCTACGTCAAGAATGTGTTGGCCTATGATGCGTTTTACCGCTATCTGACGCACCGGCCGGCCAAGGTGCTGACCGACGCCGAGTGGCAGAGACGTTATTGATTTTGACGGCCCTATGGTATGCTGCTGTACTAGTTAAATAGTATGGTGGCTGCCATGACGCAATTATCGTTAAACGACCCCGCTCTTTCAGAACAAGGCAATGAGGATTGGCTGCGCTTCGTCGCGCTGCTGCAGAATTCGTTTGCGCAAGAACTGCATCAACCGCTGCTGCAGCTGATGCTGACGCCGGACGAGCGCACCGCGCTGGGCACCCGGGTGCGAATCATCCAGGAACTGATGCGCGGCGAGATGAGCCAGCGCGAGCTGAAAAATGAACTGGGCGCGGGGATCGCCACCATCACCCGCGGATCGAACAGCCTGAAAGCGGCTTCACCCGAGCTGAAACAGTGGCTTGAGCAGCAGCTGCTGCACGATGCGCCCTAGCAGGTTTTGCGCTATTGCTGATAGATGGCGTTGTGAAACGGCACCAGCGCCAGCAGCAGCGCCTGGTGATAAACGCTGGTGCGGCTCAGCCGGCCGTCGGTGAAGACGCCGATGGCGCCGCCCTGGCGCTTCACCTCGGCATTGCCGGTGATCGCCGCCATTTCGCTGCCCAATTCGCGACCGGCGCGAATACCTTGTAAGATGACCTCCGGCAGCATCAGGCTCGCCGAGCGAGATTCGCCGCGGATGTGCGGGTTCTCGATGGTCATCCAGGCGAAGGTCATATTCTCTTCAATCCCGGCTTCCACGCCGACCCAAAAATCGGCCTCGGGCCTGACCTGGCGCGCTTCCATAACGCGTTGACGCGAGCCGGTGCGGGTTTCGTGATTGCCTATCGGCTGCAGCGAGACACCGCTGGCGACGTCAACGGATTCAATGCGGTATTGGCCTGCGCCAAAGACGTCATCGAAGGCCAGTTGAATAGCCTTGATCTTTGCCGGGTTGGTAGTTGCAGCGACAACATGGTACATAACGGGTTTGATATCCTTCTGGCCGATACGCCGGGCAGCGGCAAAAGCGCCACCGGGCCGGGGATAAATGCAAATTTCACGCAGTATAACGGAAAACAAAAATGTTACAGGTATACCTCGTTCGCCATGGCGAAACGGAATGGAACGCGGCTCGCCGCATCCAGGGTCAGTCCGACAGCCCGTTAACCGCCATGGGTGAACACCAGGCCCGTCTGGTCGCCAGGCGCGTCAGCAAAGAAGGCATTACGCACATCATTACCAGCGATCTGGGGCGCACGCGCCGCACCGCACAGATCATCGCCGACGCCTGTGGCTGCGAAGTGATTAGCGATCCGCGTTTGCGTGAGCTGCACATGGGGGTTCTGGAAGAACGCCTGATCGACAGTTTGACGCCGCAGGAAGAGCAGTGGCGCAAACAGATGGTCGATGGTACTCCTGACGGCCGAATCCCTCAAGGCGAATCCATGGAGGAGCTAGGCGAGCGCATGCGCGCCGCGCTGGAGAGTTGCCTGATGCTGCCTGAAGGCAGCAAGCCGCTGCTCGTCAGTCATGGTATCGCGTTGGGGTGTTTGATCAGTACGGTGCTGGGGCTGCCGGCCTATGCGGAACGCCGCCTGCGCTTGCGCAATTGCTCACTGTCGCGCGTCGATCACCAGCAGAGCCCGTGGTTGGCTTCCGGCTGGATCGTGGAAACGGCGGGCGATGTCACGCATTTGGACATGCCCGCGTTGGACGAACTGCAGCGTTAACGCCGAATCGGGATCAGGTAATCGCACTTGATCTCGATAGGTGCCTGATGCGGACGGCGCTCGCCTTTCGGATAGAAGCGCTCGATGTCGTGCCCTTTGCGGCGCGTCAGCTGGAGCGCCGGCAGGCAGGTGCCATAGACCGTCAGAATAAAGTCTTGCAGTCCCTCGGTGGGCCCTTCGTAGCTGAACATCGCAAACTCACCGCCCGGCAACACCAGCGGCTGGCCTTCCTGTACCTTGTCAGGCACCTGATCCGGCTCCAGCGCCGTGGTGTACAGCACTTCCTGTTCGTCGTCCTTCTCCTGGCTCGGTCGCGAGTGGTGCAGCCCGTACAGCACCGGCGGCAGGGTTTCGACGTCACCGAGGAACTGACGCCAGAACTGTGAGCGCAGTTCGGTGCGCACGGTGGTGATCTGTTCCAGCGTACAGGAGTAGCTTTGGGTCAGGCCGACCAGCTGCTTGTCCGGCAGCGAGACGAACTCCGGCTGCGGCAAGGTGAAGGCTCCCAGACGGATCGGCGGACAGATGCCGAATGCATTCCAGTCTTCGGCGCGGCGGTACAGCGCCGGCGTTTGCGCAAACTGTTTTTTGAAGGCGCGGGTGAAGGTCTGCTGCGAGTCGAAGCGATATTGCAGGGCGATATCCAAAATCGGCCGGCTGGTCAAACGCAGCGCGACGGCGGCTTTGGACAGCCTCCTTGCCCGGATGTAAGCACCGATGGCGTTACCGGTAATATCTTTGAACATCCGTTGCAGATGCCATTTGGAGTAGCCTGCCTTGGCCGCCACGTTATCCAGCGACAAGGGTTGGTCCAAATGGCTTTCCAGCCAGCTAAGCAGATCACGAATGATACCGGCTTGATCCATAGATCTTCCTCGTAAAGCTTGGGGGTAGGAACCCGAACTGTTGATTCGTCACGCTGGTGCTGCGCTATCAGACCGATCCATGAGCCATTATGCGTTGCACTCTTTGCCTCTGCTGCGCATGCCGCGCCAGAGTTGGATTGGGGTACACCGTAGTGGGCGCAAAGAAATAACGACGCCGCATCATAGCAATTTTTTTACTCCGCGACTCTCAAAGATTTTTGTCACGCTCTGTGCTAAAACGGACGGTGCGGACCCGTAAAAAACCGATTCCGTGAGCTTAGACATAAATAATGGCGACCGCCGAACCTATTTTTGCGGCAAGGTTATACCGGAGTTAAGTAAATGAAAAAAAGCTGGATATTTTTATTCGGTTTGGTTTGCGCAACCGTTGGCAGCGCGCAGGCGGAGCAGGTGGGCTCCGTTGATACGGTGTTTAAATTGTTGGGGCCGGACCACAAAATCGTAGTGGAAGCGTTCGACGATCCGGATGTTAAAAATGTAACTTGTTATATCAGCCGCGCCAAAACCGGCGGCATCAAAGGCGGCTTGGGGCTGGCGGAAGACACCGCCGACGCGGCCATTTCCTGCCAGCAGGTGGGGCCTATTGAGCTGAGCGACAAGATCAAAAACGGCAAGGCGGAAGGCGATGTGGTGTTCCAGAAACGCACCTCGCTGGTGTTCAAGAAGTTGCAGGTGGTGCGCTTCTATGACGCCAAGCGCAATTCGTTGATTTACCTGAGCTACTCCGACAAGGTGATCGACGGTTCGCCGAAGAACGCGTTGAGCGCGGTGCCGATCATGCCATGGGCTGAGACGAAATAAAAAAACGGGGTTCAGCATGCTGAACCCCGTTTTCATGACGGCAGGCCGGAATTACTCTTCCAGATCGCCGCAGAAGCGGTAGCCTTCGCCGTGAATGGTGGCGATGATTTCCGGCGTATCCGGCGTCGATTCGAAGTGTTTGCGAATGCGACGGATAGTGACGTCCACGGTGCGATCATGCGGCTTCAGCTCGCGGCCGGTCATTTTCTTCAGCAGTTCGCCGCGCGACTGGATCTTGCCCGGGTTTTCGCAGAAGTGCAGCATGGCGCGGAATTCGCTGCGCGGCAGCTTGTACTGTTCGCCGGCCGGGCTGATCAAAGAGCGGCTGTTGATGTCCAGCTCCCACCCGTTGAACTTGTAGCTCTCGACCAGACGGCGCTCTTCGCCGAGGCTGCCCAGGTTCATGGTGCGCGACAGCAGGTTGCGCGCGCGGATGGTCAGCTCACGCGGGTTGAACGGCTTGGTGATGTAATCGTCGGCGCCGATTTCCAGGCCGAGGATTTTGTCCACTTCGTTATCGCGACCGGTCAGGAACATCAAGGCTACGCTGGCCTGTTCACGCAGTTCGCGCGCCAACAGCAGGCCGTTTTTGCCTGGCAGGTTGATGTCCATGATGACCAGATTGATATCATTTTCAGACAGGATATTGTGCATCTCTGCACCATCATTGGCTTCATGAACAATGTAGCCTTCCGCCTCGAAAATGCTCTTCAGGGTGTTACGAGTGACTAACTCGTCTTCGACAATCAGAATGTGCGGGGTCTGCATATTTGCTACCTAAAATTGCCAACAAAATAGAAAATCGGAAGTACAGAAGTCTTTGTTTTCTTAGAGGAGGGCAGAGATAGCGCCACGTTCCCTCTCAGCAAATGACTAAAGTACGTAAACTCGTTCTTGATGCACTTTCCATCTCATGTCAACAAGATCGCTAGCCTGGTGGGGATGCTGTTCCCTACAACCCCTTGGGTGCCGAAACGGCGCATATCCTAACCCCATTAACAGCAATATAACAGCGCGTGCCGAATTCATCACCCAACAAAACTACGCTTTGTTGACATATATCAAATTCAATTGTAGCACGTTAACAGATTTGTGAAAAACACTTACAGAAATGCCAGTTTAAGTCACAGAACCTCAAATTCTGTGAACGATTCAGCATTATCCGGCCCGATAGGATACAATTATTCGCTTATTGATCATCGCGTTGTTTTAACTTATTGATAAATAAACGCAGTAAAACATAAGCGCGAATAACGACTATTACGACGGGTTTATTCGTTCAACGAGCCGTTTAATCTTGTTTGTTGCTATTAACGCGTTTATTGTTGCGTAATTGTAAATATAAGCGGGCGCTGCGCCATCGTCAAAAACGCAGGCCCGCCTTCGGTGGAAGAGTCATGCAGCTTCATATTGTTTTAGTGGCTCCGGCGCGGCCGGAAAATGTCGGCGCGGCGGCGCGCGCGATGAAAACCATGGGCTTCACGTCGTTGCGCATCGTCGACAGCGAAGCGCACCTGCAGCCGGCGGCGCGCTGGGTGGCGCATGGTGCCGGCGAGATCCTCGACGGCGTGCAAACGTTCGCCACGCTGGAACAGGCGCTGGCGGGCGTGGATTTTACCGTCGCCACCACCGCCCGCAGCCGCGCGCGCTTTCACTACTACTGTACGCCGCCCGAACTGCTGGAACAGCTGAGCGAGCGTAAGCAGTGGGTCGGCCAGGCCGCGCTGGTGTTCGGCCGCGAAGATTCCGGCCTGACCAACGAAGAGCTGGCGCTGGCGGACTTGCTGACCGGTGTGCCGATGCAGGCGGACTATCCGTCGCTTAACCTGGGCCAGGCGGTGATGGTTTACTGCTACCAGCTGGCGAGCCTGATGGGTGTCAGTACACCGCAGGAAACGGCGGCGTCGGAAGGGCAGCTCAAGGCGCTGCGCCGCCGCGCCGATGCCTTGTTGAACGCGTTGGAGGTCGGCGATGACCAAAAATTGCGCGACTGGCTGCACCAGCGCCTCGGCGCGCTGCAACAGCGAGATACGGCGATGCTGCATACGCTGCTGCACGACATCGAAAAAAAACTCGCCAAGTGATAGCGGCTCCATCAGACGATTACCCAGCGTGATCCACTAGTAAATCGGCTTTAAGTTGTTTTTTTGTTCTGTCATTTTGCTTTTCACCTGTTGCATCGCGCATTACCGCCGCTGAACGGAAAATAAGCAAAAAAAAGAAATAGTTTGACTTGGGATAGCGATTGCTTTAACCAATAGAGGGGACAGAGTATTTCATGAGACAGACAGACAACATGCGCAACATCAGCCTGAAAACCACAATTATTACCACCACCGATACCACAGGTAACGGGGCGGGCTGACGCGCACAGGAAACACAGAAAAAAGCCCGCACCTAATCAGTGCGGGCTTTTTTTTCGGCTTAAATTCGGAGAGATCACACATGCGAGTGCTGAAATTTGGCGGAACCTCGGTGGCGAATGCAGAACGTTTTCTGCGCGTCGCCGACATCATGGAGAGTAATGCGCGTCAGGGACAGGTAGCCACGGTCTTGTCCGCCCCCGCAAAGATCACCAACCATCTGGTGGCAATGATCGACAAAACGGTGGCGGGCCAGGACATTCTGCCGAATATCAGCGACGCCGAGCGGATCTTTGCCGACCTGCTGAGCGGGCTGGCGCAGGCGCTGCCGGGCTTTGAATACGATCGTTTGAAAGGCGTGGTCGATCAGGAGTTCGCGCAACTCAAGCAGGTGCTGCACGGCGTCTCGCTGTTGGGGCAGTGCCCGGACAGCGTCAACGCGGCGATCATCTGCCGCGGCGAAAAGCTCTCCATCGCCATCATGGAAGGGGTGTTCCGCGCCAAGGGTTATCCGGTCACGGTGATCAACCCGGTGGAGAAACTGCTGGCGCAGGGCCACTACCTGGAGTCTACCGTGGATATCGCCGAGTCCACGCTGCGCATCGCCGCCGCGGCGATCCCGGTCGACCACATCGTGCTGATGGCCGGTTTCACCGCCGGTAACGACAAGGGTGAGCTGGTGGTGCTGGGCCGCAACGGCTCCGACTATTCCGCCGCGGTGCTGGCCGCCTGCCTGCGTGCCGACTGTTGCGAAATCTGGACCGACGTCGACGGCGTGTATACCTGCGATCCGCGCACCGTGCCGGACGCCAGGCTGCTGAAATCGATGTCGTACCAGGAGGCGATGGAGCTTTCCTATTTCGGCGCCAAAGTGCTGCACCCTCGCACCATCACGCCGATTGCCCAATTCCAAATTCCTTGCCTGATAAAAAACACCTCCAACCCGCAGGCTCCCGGCACGCTGATCGGCAAAGACAGCACCGATGCCGATATGCCGGTGAAAGGCATCACCAACCTGAATAATATGGCGATGATCAACGTCTCCGGCCCGGGCATGAAAGGCATGGTCGGCATGGCCGCACGGGTGTTCGCCGTGATGTCGCGCGCCGGCATTTCGGTGGTGCTGATCACCCAATCCTCTTCCGAATACAGCATCAGCTTCTGCGTGCCGCAGGGTGAACTGCAGCGCGCTCGTCGCGCGCTGGTAGAGGAGTTCTATCTGGAGCTGAAAGACGGCGTGCTGGATCCGCTGGACGTGATGGAACGCCTGGCGATCATCTCGGTGGTCGGCGACGGCATGCGCACCCTGCGCGGCATTTCCGCTCGCTTCTTCTCCGCGCTGGCGCGCGCCAACATCAATATCGTCGCCATCGCCCAGGGCTCTTCCGAGCGTTCAATCTCGGTGGTGGTCAGCAATGATTCCGCCACTACCGGCGTGCGCGTCAGCCACCAGATGCTGTTCAACACCGATCAGGTGATCGAAGTGTTCGTCATCGGCGTCGGCGGCGTCGGCGGGGCGCTGATCGAGCAGATCTACCGCCAGCAGCCGTGGCTGAAGCAAAAACATATCGACCTGCGGGTGTGCGGCATCGCCAACTCGCGCGTGATGCTGACCAACGTGCACGGCATCGCGCTGGACAGCTGGCGGGACGAGCTGGCCGGCGCGCAGGAGCCGTTCAATCTCGGCCGCCTGATCCGGCTGGTGAAGGAGTATCACCTGCTGAACCCGGTGATCGTCGACTGTACCTCCAGCCAGGCGGTGGCCGATCAGTATGTGGACTTCCTGGCGGACGGCTTCCATGTGGTAACGCCGAACAAAAAGGCCAACACCTCGTCGATGAACTATTATCAGCAACTGCGCGCCGCCGCCGCCGGTTCGCACCGCAAGTTCCTCTACGACACCAACGTCGGCGCCGGTCTGCCGGTGATCGAGAACCTGCAAAACCTGCTGAACGCCGGCGATGAGCTGGTGCGTTTCTCCGGCATCCTGTCCGGTTCGCTGTCCTTTATTTTTGGCAAGCTGGATGAAGGGCTGTCGCTGTCGGCGGCGACTCTGCAGGCCAGAGCCAATGGCTACACCGAGCCGGATCCGCGCGACGATCTGTCCGGTATGGACGTGGCGCGCAAGCTGCTGATCCTGGCGCGCGAAGCCGGTTACAAGCTGGAGCTGAGCGATATCGAGGTCGAGCCGGTGCTGCCGCCGTCCTTCGACGCGTCGGGCGACGTGGAGCATTTCCTGGCGCGGCTGCCGGAACTGGATAAAGAGTTCGCGCGCAACGTGGCCAATGCCGCCGAGCAAGGCAAGGTGCTGCGCTATGTCGGCCTGATCGACGAAGGGCGCTGTAAGGTGCGCATCGAGGCGGTGGACGGCAACGATCCGTTGTATAAAGTGAAGAACGGCGAGAACGCGCTGGCCTTCTACAGCCGTTATTATCAGCCGCTGCCGCTGGTGCTGCGCGGCTACGGCGCCGGTAACGATGTGACCGCAGCGGGCGTGTTCGCCGATCTGCTGCGCACACTGTCATGGAAGTTGGGAGTTTAATATGGTTAAGGTGTATGCACCGGCCTCGATCGGTAACGTCAGCGTCGGTTTTGATGTGCTGGGCGCGGCGGTTTCGCCGATCGACGGCACGCTGCTGGGCGACTGCGTCAGCGTGGAAGCCGCCGAGACGTTCAGTCTGCAAAACGCCGGGCGCTTCGTCAGCAAGCTGCCGGCCGAACCGAAAGAGAACATCGTTTATCAATGCTGGGAGCGTTTCTGCCAGGAGATCGGCCGCGAAGTGCCGGTGGCGATGCGGCTGGAAAAGAACATGCCGATCGGATCGGGGCTGGGCTCCAGCGCTTGTTCGGTGGTGGCCGGGCTGATGGCGATGAACGAATTTTGCGATCGCCCGCTGGATAAGACGACGCTGCTCGGCCTGATGGGCGAGCTGGAAGGCCGTATTTCCGGCAGCGTGCATTACGACAACGTGGCGCCCTGCTATCTGGGCGGCCTGCAGCTGATGCTGGAAGAAGAAGGCATTATCAGCCAGGAAGTGCCGTGCTTTGACGATTGGCTGTGGGTTATGGCCTATCCGGGCATCAAGGTCTCCACCGCCGAAGCGCGCGCCATTTTACCCGCGCAGTACCGCCGTCAGGATTGCATCAGCCACGGCCGCTATCTGGCCGGCTTTATTCACGCCTGCCACACCCGGCAGCCGCAGCTGGCCGCCAAATTAATGCAGGACGTGATCGCCGAGCCGTACCGCACCCGGCTGCTGCCGGGCTTCGCCGAAGCGCGCAAGGCGGCGCAGGAGATAGGCGCGCTGGCCTGCGGCATCTCCGGCTCCGGCCCGACGCTGTTCGCCGTCTGCAACGACGGCGCCACCGCGCAACGCATGGCCGCCTGGCTGCAACAACACTATCTGCAAAACGACGAAGGTTTTGTTCATATTTGCCGTCTGGATACCGCAGGCGCTCGACTACTGGGATAACGCATGAAACTGTACAACCTTAAGGATCACAACGAGCAGGTCAGCTTCGCGCAGGCGATCAAACAAGGCCTGGGCAAGCAGCAGGGGCTGTTCTTCCCGCTGGAGCTGCCGGCGTTCGAACTGACCGAGATCGACCAGCTGCTGGAGCAGGACTTTGTCACCCGCAGCAGCCGCATTCTGTCGGCCTTTATCGGCGAAGAAGTGCCGGAAGCGGCGCTGAAGAAACGCGTACAGGCCGCCTTTGAGTTTCCGGCGCCGGTAGCGAAAGTGACGGAAGACGTCTCCTGCCTGGAGCTGTTCCACGGCCCGACGCTGGCGTTCAAAGACTTCGGCGGCCGCTTTATGGCGCAGATGCTGGCGGAAGTGGCCGGCGATCAGCCAGTGACCATTTTGACCGCCACCTCCGGCGACACCGGCGCCGCCGTGGCGCACGCCTTCTATGGCCTGAAGAACGTTCGGGTGGTGATCCTCTACCCGCAGGGCAAAATCAGCCCGCTGCAGGAAAAGCTGTTCTGCACCCTGGGCGGCAATATTCACACCGTGGCGATCGACGGCGACTTCGACGCCTGTCAGGCGCTGGTGAAACAGGCGTTCGACGATCAGGAATTGAAAGACGCGCTGCACCTGAACTCGGCCAACTCGATCAACATCAGTCGCTTGCTGGCGCAGATCTGCTACTACTTCGAAGCGGTGGCGCAGCTGCCGCAGGAAGCGCGCAATCAGCTGGTGATTTCGGTGCCGAGCGGCAACTTCGGCGATCTGACCGCCGGGCTGCTGGCCAAATCGCTGGGCCTGCCGGTGAAGCGCTTCATCGCCGCCACCAACGCCAACGACACCGTGCCGCGCTTCCTGACCAGCGGCCAGTGGCAGCCGCACGCTACGGTCGCGACGCTGTCCAACGCCATGGATGTCAGCCAGCCGAACAACTGGCCGCGCGTGGAAGAGCTGTTCCGTCGCAAGGTCTGGCAGTTGAAAGAGCTGGGTCACGCGGCGGTCAGCGACGAGACCACCAAAGACACGATGCGTGAGCTGGCCGAGCTGGGCTATATCTCCGAACCGCACGCGGCCATCGCTTACCGCGCGCTGCGCGATCAGCTGCAGGAAGGGGAGTTCGGGCTGTTCCTCGGCACGGCGCATCCGGCCAAGTTTAAAGAGAGCGTGGAAGCGATCCTCGGCCAGGAGCTGCCGTTGCCGAAAGCGCTGGCGCTGCGGGCCGATCTGCCGCTGCTGTCGCACACGCTGCCGGCCAGTTTCGGCGAGCTGCGCAAATTCCTGATGGCGCTGCCGGCCTGAAGTTCGGCAGGCTAGAAGGCGAAAAGCCGTCTTGCGACGGCTTTTTTTATGCCTGCTCCGGGCGTTTGAACACCAGTTCATTGCCTTGCGAAGCGGCTTCGTCGAAGGCGTAGCCTTCCAGGTTGAAGTCCGCCAGCTGCTCGCTGCGCGTCAGGCGGTTTTTGATGATAAAGCGGCTCATCAACCCGCGCGCTTTCTTGGCGTAGAAGCTGATGACCTTGAACTTGCCGTTCTTCTCGTCGAGGAACACCGGTTTGATCAGCGAGCCGTGCAGCTTGGCCGGCTTCACCGCTTTGAAATACTCGTCTGACGCCAGGTTGACCACCACGTCGTCGCCCTGTTGTTCCAGCGCTTCGTTGAGCTTTTGGGTGATCTGATCGCCCCAGAAGCTGTACAGATCTTTGCCCTTCGGGTTTTCCAGCTTGATGCCCATCTCCAGCCGGTACGGCATCATCAGATCGAGCGGCCGCAGCACGCCATACAGGCCGGACAGCATGCGCAAATGCTGCTGGGCGAAGTCGAAATCGGCTTCGTTGAAATCCTGCGCCTGCAGGCCGGTGTAAACGTCGCCCTTGAACGCCAGCAGCGCCTGGCGGGCGTTGTCCGGGGTAAATTTCGGCTGCCATTCGCTAAAGCGCGCGGCGTTGAGCCCGGCCAGCTTGTCGCTGATGCTCATCAGGCTGGCGATTTGCGCCGGCGTCAGCTCGCGGCAAATGTTGATAAGCCGCTGAGACTTGTCCAGCAGTTCGGGCTGCGTGAAGCGTTCTGTCGCCAGCGGGCTGTCGTAATCGAGCGTTTTTGCAGGGGAAATAATAACGAGCATGGCCAGATCCTGTTTATCCAAGTGCGCATACTGTAGCAAAAAGCGCGGGGAAAAGGGGCTATCGGTCTAATAGGTGGGGCGCGCATCTCACGCGCCCCGGAATACTCAGCGCGGCGGCTGCTTGTCGTCCCACACGCCCGGCTCCAGCTGCGATTTCAGCTCCGGATAACGGTTGGCGTCGAAGGTCGGCAGCTTGCCCAGGCGGCGCTGGCGATGGTAGTCGTCGGCCAGCTTCAGCGCGACCCGCGACAGCAGCAGGATCGCCGTCAGGTTGGTGATCGCCATCAGCGCCATGGAGGTATCCGCCATTTTCCACACCAGCGGCAGCTCCGCCAGCGCGCCGAACATCACCATGCCTAGCGCCACGCAGCGGAAAATCAGCAGGCCGCCCGGATGATTGTGTTCGAGGAACACCAGGTTGCTCTCGGCATAGGCGTAGTTGGCGATGATCGAGGTAAAGGCGAAGAAGAAGATGGCGATAGCGACGAACGGCGTACCCCAACTGCCGACGGCGGTCGACAGCGCGCGCTGTGTCAGATCGATACCGCTGATGCTGTCGGTCGGCTGATCGAGAATGCCGGAGGAGAGGATGATCGCCGCGGTGGCGCTGCAGATGACGATGGTATCGATAAACACCCCGAGCATTTGCACGTAGCCCTGCGAAGCGGGATGCGGCGGATAAGGCGAGGCGGACGCCGCCGCGTTGGGAGCCGATCCCATGCCGGCTTCGTTGGAGAACAGGCCGCGCTGTACGCCCTGGGTCATCGCCTGGGAGATGCCGTAACCGACGGCGCCGGCCGCGGCTTCCTGCAGGCCGAAGGCGCTTTTGAAGATCAGCGCCAGGATCGCCGGCATGTGTTCGATGTTATGGCCAATCACCCAGAGGGCCAGCAACAGGTAGGCACCGGCCATCAGCGGCACCACCAGTTCGGCCACTTTGGCGATGGAACGGATGCCGCCGAAGATCACCACGCCGCTCAGCAGCACCAGACCGATGCCGACGTGCAGCGGCTGTAAGTGGAAGGCGACGGCGGAAGCTTGCGCGATGGAGTTGGCCTGCACGGCGTTGAACACCAGACCGAATGCGATGATCAGGAAGATCGAAAACAGCACGCCCATCCAGCGCATGCCAAGGCCTTTTTCCATGTAATAGGCCGGGCCGCCACGGTAGTTGCCGTTATCGTCTTTGGTTTTATAGAGCTGAGCCAGCGAGCTTTCCACAAATGAGGTGGCCATGCCGATAAACGCCACCACCCACATCCAGAAGATGGCGCCGGGGCCGCCGGCGGTCAGGGCGATGGCGACGCCGGTCAGGTTGCCGGTGCCGACGCGCGCTGCCAGCGTGGTGCACAGCGCCTGGAAAGAGGAGATGCCGGCGCTGTCGCTTTTATTGCTGTTTTTCAACACCGAGAACATGTGGCTGAAGTGGCGGAGCTGGATAAAGCGGGTGCGCAGCGTGAAGTAAATGCCGGTGCCGAGCAGCAGATAAATCAGCACCGACCCCCACAAAATGTTGTTTATAAAATTCATCAGGTCCGTCAATGGATCCCTCCTCTTATCGAAATTTAATGCGCACCTTGCAGCATCCACCGCAGGTGAAAAACATTGGCCTATTTTTTACAAGAGCTTAGCTGGAATCTGTCCGGCGTCAGTCGATTAAGATTTTTCGCAGATTAGCGGACGAATTGCATCAATTTTTTCGAATTTAACATAATTTATTCGGACAATAGCACGTTATTGCCTTTCCATCCGCTCGGTAATGGCGAAAGATATCGGCGTAAACGGTTGCTCGCCCAAGGATAAAACAGATGCTTGTGCGCCGCGGTTTTCCAGCCTTGCACCGGGCTTGGCGCATGTTATTATCAGGGTAGGGCATGGTTGAACAATGCCAAAAGTTCATGCACAAACGATGAGATAATGCCAACATGACCGACAAATTAACTTCCCTGCGCCAGCTGACCACGGTGGTTGCAGATACGGGTGATATCGCGGCAATGAAGCTGTATCAACCGCAGGACGCCACAACCAACCCTTCGCTGATCCTCAATGCAGCCCAAATTCCTGAATACCGCAAACTGATTGACGAAGCCATCGCCTGGGCGCGCGGCCAGAGCAGCGATCGCGAGCAGCAAATCGCCGATGCCGCCGACAAGCTGGCGGTCAACATCGGTCTGGAGATCCTCAAACTGGTTCCGGGCCGCATCTCCACCGAAGTGGATGCACGCCTGTCTTACGACACCGTTGCCAGCGTGGCCAAGGCCAAGCGCCTGATCAAGCTGTACAACGAAGCCGGCATCAGCAACGATCGCATTCTGATCAAACTGGCCTCGACCTGGCAGGGCATCCGCGCGGCGGAGCAGCTGGAGAAAGAAGGCATCAACTGTAACCTGACGCTGCTGTTCTCCTTCGCTCAGGCTCGCGCCTGTGCCGAAGCCGGCGTTTACCTGATCTCGCCGTTCGTCGGCCGTATCCTCGACTGGTACAAAGCCAACGGCGACAAGAAAGAGTTCGCCCCGCACGAAGATCCGGGCGTGATCTCCGTGACCGAAATTTACCAGTATTACAAACAGCACGGCTACAACACCGTGGTGATGGGCGCCAGCTTCCGCAACGTCGGCGAAATCATCGAGCTGGCCGGCTGCGACCGCCTGACCATCGCCCCTGCGCTGCTGAAAGAGCTGGCGGAGAGCGAAGGCGCGCTGGAGCGCAAACTGTCTTATACCGGTGAAGTGAAGGCGCGTCCTGCCGCACTGACCGAACCTGAGTTCTACTGGCAGCACAACCAGGATCCGATGGCGGTCGAGAAACTGACCGACGGCATCCGCAAGTTCGCCGTAGACCAGGGCAAACTGGAAAAAATGATCGCCGACCTGCTGTAATTCCCGCAGATCGCGCAGTAAAAAGGTGGCTCAGGCCACCTTTTTTTATGCCCGACGCCCCTGCCGGCGGGGGAAGCCCTTATACTCTCGGCAATGACAACAGAACGGGGGACGAGCCCGTTCGGACCCCATCAGGCTGTAGAGGTTACGCATGGATATTTTACGTATTGGTTTGGTTTCCGTTTCCGACCGCGCTTCCGGCGGCGTTTACCAGGATAAAGGCATTCCGGCGCTGGAGGAGTGGCTGGCCGGCGCGCTGGCGACGCCGTTCAAGCTGGAAACCCGGCTGATCCCCGATGAGCAGACGCAAATAGAACAGACGCTGTGCGAGCTGGTGGACGAAATGGGCTGCCATCTGGTGCTGACCACTGGCGGCACCGGGCCGGCGCGCCGTGATGTCACCCCCGACGCCACGCTGGCGATCGCCGATCGCGTGATGCCCGGCTTCGGCGAGCAAATGCGTCAGATCAGCCTACACTATGTGCCAACGGCAATTCTTTCTCGCCAGGTGGGGGCGATCCGCAAACAGGCGCTGATCATCAACCTGCCCGGCCAACCGAAGTCGATCAAGGAAACGCTGGAAGGGGTAAAGGATGAGCAGGGCAATGCGGTGGTGCACGGCATCTTCGCCAGCGTGCCTTACTGCATTCAGCTGCTCGACGGGCCTTACGTCGAAACGCATGCCGCAGTGGTAGCAGCATTTCGGCCAAAGAGCGCGCGTCGCGAGATAAACCTCTAAATTTCAGCAATCTGCGAGATCGGCTTCAACCCGTCTGGTGTGAAAATAATTTGCCGCTATAGTAAGGATTCTTTTACAGAAAGCCTGCGGCTTTTATTTTTACAGCCTTTACCGACGGTGCCCTATGCCTCACGACACTAATCGCCGGCTGAACCGGCAAGACTACAAAACGCTGACGTTGGCCGCGTTGGGCGGCGCGTTGGAGTTTTACGACTTCATCATCTTCGTGTTCTTCGCCGCCGTGGTCGGCGATCTGTTCTTCCCGGCGGACATGCCGGAATGGCTGCGGCTGGTGCAAACCTTCGGTATCTTCGCCGCCGGCTATCTGGCCCGCCCGCTGGGCGGCATCGTGATGGCGCACTTCGGCGATCTGGTCGGCCGCAAAAAGATGTTTACCCTGAGCATTCTGCTGATGGCGTTGCCGACGCTGGCGATGGGCCTGCTGCCGACCTACGCCAGCATCGGCATCGCCGCGCCGCTGTTGCTGCTGCTGATGCGCGTGCTGCAGGGGGCGGCGATCGGCGGTGAGGTGCCGGGTGCCTGGGTCTTCGTCGCCGAACACGTGCCGCGCCGGCGCATCGGCTTCGCCTGCGGCACGCTGACCGCCGGGCTGACGGTGGGCATCCTGCTGGGCTCGGTGGTGGCGACGGTGATCAACACCACGCTCAGCCCGCAGAGCATTGCCGGCGGCGGCTGGCGTATTCCATTCCTGCTTGGCGGCATGTTCGGCCTGGTGGCGATGTACCTGCGCCGCTGGCTGCAGGAAACGCCGATCTTTATCGAGATGCAGGCGCGTAAAGCGCTGGCCGAGGAGCTGCCGCTGAAATCGGTGGTGCTCAACTACAAACGGGAAGTGGCGGTGTCGATGCTGCTGACCTGGCTGCTCTCCGCCGGCATCGTGGTGGTGATCCTGATGACCCCGACCTATCTGCAAAAGCAGTTCGGCATCGCGCCGGCCTTGACGCTGCAGGCCAACAGCATCGCCACCATCATGTTGATCGCCGGCTGCATCGTCGCCGGTTTGTCGGCCGATCGCTTCGGTGCCAGCAAAACGCTGGTGGTCGGCAGTGTACTGCTGGCCGGCTGCAGCTGGCTGTTCTATCAGACGGTGGGCGTGCGCCCGGAAATGCTGTTCGCCTGTTATGCTCTGGTGGGGTTCAGCGTAGGCGTGGTGGGGGCCGTACCGTACGTGATGGTGCGGGCATTCCCGGCGGAAGTGCGGTTTACCGGTATCTCGTTCTCATATAACGTCTCGTACGCTATTTTTGGCGGTTTAACCCCTATTTTTGTGACGTTGATCATGAAATTAACCCCGTTAGCGCCCGCTTACTATGTGTTGGCGCTGTCGCTCATCGGGCTGCTGCTCGGCTTCTACCTGCATCGTGACCTGAACAGCGAAGCCGGGGAGCGGCGAGCCGATTCCTACAGCTAAAAAAAAGCCCTGCAGTGCAGGGCTTTTTCATCAGGGGCGGGCGATTACGCCGTGACCGGTGAGGCCGCGACGCGCGCCGGAGCCGGTTCGCCAATCGGCAGCACGGTGCGGCCATACTGCTCGTTGAGTACTTCGGCCATCGCCAGGTAAATGGCGCTGGCGCCGCAGATAATCCCTTCATAGCCGGCGAAGGTCAGCAGCGTGTGGTTGCCGGTGATGTTGCCGACGGCCAGCAGGGCGAACAGCAGCGTCAGGCTGGCGAACACGAACTGCAGCACGCGGTTGGCGCCCAGGGTGCCGAAGAACATGAACAGGGTGAAGACGCCCCACAGCGCCAGGTAGATGCCCAGCACGTGGGCCTCGGTGGCCTCTGCCAGGCCCAGACGCGGCAGCAGCAGCAGGCCGACCAGGCTCAGCCAGAAGCTGCCGTAGGCGGTGAAGGCGGTCATGCCGAAGGTGTTGCCCTTCTTGTACTCCAGCAGTCCGGCCAGGATCTGTGCCAGGCCACCGAAGAAAATCCCCATGCTGATGATGGCGGAGTTCAGTGGGAAAAAGCCCGCGTTGTGCAGGTTCAGCAAGACGGTGGTCATCCCGAAGCCCATCAGGCCGAGAGGGCCGGGATTCGCCAACTTGTTGGTGTGCATAAGTCCTCTGCGATAACAGAAAATTAACGGAAACAGCGAATTAAAATCATAAATGGTCTGAATGGCCAAAAAATCGAAGTTTTCCACCAGAGCGCGCGCATCATAATGATCCCCGCAACCGGAAACAATGATCTGAATGACGATAAAAAAAGAAATTTTTTTCGCCTTGCCCCTTGATGCCGGGTTGGATGGCCCCATCTTATTTGCAACCGCAGCTGCTAACCGCGGGTCGCACTGAGATATCGGGCAGTTGAAAAGCAAAAAATCGCCCGCATATAGGTTAGCAACCTGACTGATTATGAATTTTTTAGTGGAGACGTTTAGATGGGCAAAATTATTGGTATCGACCTGGGTACGACCAACTCTTGCGTAGCAATTATGGATGGTGCCAAGGCACGCGTGCTGGAAAACGCCGAGGGCGACCGCACCACTCCTTCTATTATCGCATATACCCAGGACGGTGAAACTCTGGTTGGCCAGCCGGCTAAGCGTCAGGCAGTCACCAACCCTGAAAACACCCTGTTCGCCATCAAGCGCCTGATCGGTCGCCGCTTCCAGGATGAAGAAGCGCAGCGCGACAAAGCGATCATGCCGTACAAAATCGTCGAAGCCGACAACGGCGACGCCTGGCTGGAAGTGAAAGGCCAGAAAATGGCTCCGCCGCAGATCTCTGCGGAAGTGCTGAAAAAAATGAAGAAAACGGCGGAAGATTACCTGGGCGAACCGGTAACTGAAGCGGTTATCACCGTACCGGCTTACTTCAACGACGCCCAGCGTCAGGCGACCAAAGACGCCGGCCGCATCGCGGGTCTGGAAGTCAAGCGCATCATCAACGAACCGACCGCGGCGGCCCTGGCCTATGGCCTGGACAAAGAAGTCGGCAACCGCACCATCGCGGTTTATGACCTGGGCGGCGGTACTTTCGATATCTCCATCATCGAAATCGACGACGTTGACGGCGAAAAAACCTTCGAAGTGCTGGCGACCAACGGTGACACCCACCTGGGTGGCGAAGACTTCGACAGCCGTCTGATCAACTACCTGGTGGAAGAGTTCAAGAAAGATCAGGGCATCGATCTGCGCAACGATCCGCTGGCGATGCAGCGTCTGAAAGAAGCCGCTGAGAAAGCGAAGATCGAACTGTCTTCCGCTCAGCAGACCGACGTTAACCTGCCGTACATCACTGCAGACGCGACCGGTCCAAAACACATGAACATCAAAGTGACTCGCGCCAAACTCGAGTCGCTGGTTGAAGATTTGGTGGCGCGCTCCATCGAGCCGCTGAAAGTGGCGCTGAAAGACGCAGGCCTGTCGGTTTCCGACATCCAGGACGTGATCCTGGTGGGCGGCCAGACCCGTATGCCAATGGTGCAGAAGAAAGTCGCAGACTTCTTCGGCAAAGAGCCGCGCAAAGACGTGAACCCGGACGAAGCGGTTGCCGTGGGCGCTGCGGTACAGGGCGGCGTGTTGGCCGGTGATGTGAAAGACGTTCTGCTGCTGGACGTGACCCCGCTGTCGCTGGGTATCGAAACCATGGGCAGCGTGATGACGCCGCTGATCACCAAAAACACCACTATCCCGACCAAGCACAGCCAGGTGTTCTCTACTGCGGAAGACAACCAGTCTGCGGTAACCATCCACGTGCTGCAGGGTGAGCGTAAGCGCGCCAGCGATAACAAATCTCTGGGCCAGTTCAACCTGGACGGCATCCAGGCGGCGCCGCGCGGCATGGCGCAGATCGAAGTGACCTTCGATATCGATGCCGACGGCATCCTGCACGTGTCTGCCAAAGACAAGAACACCGGCCGTGAGCAGAAGATCACCATCAAGGCATCTTCTGGCCTGAACGAAGACGAAATCCAGAAAATGGTGCGCGACGCCGAGCTGAACGCTGAAGCTGACCGCAAGTTTGAAGAGCTGGTACAGACTCGCAACCAGGCGGATCACCTGATCCACGGCACGCGCAAACAGCTGGAAGAAGCGGGCGACAAACTGCCGGCGGAAGACAAAACGGCGATCGAAGCGGCGCTGAAAGATCTGGAAGCGGCGGTGAAAGGCGAAGATAAAGCCGAGATCGAAGCGAAGACCCAGGCGTTGGTGCAGGTTTCCGGCAAGCTGCTGGAAATGGCTCAGGCGCAGCAGGCTCAGCAGGGTGCTGACGCCGGCGCGGACAACGCGGCGCAGAAAGACGACGACGTGGTTGACGCCGAGTTCGAAGAAGTTAAAGACAAAAAATAATCGCCCTTAAGCGGGCACGGGGCGGCCGAGGTGCCGCTCCCGGAAACCAGCACGGGCGTCGAGGCAACTCTGCGCCCGTGCACGCATGTTAAGGGTAAGCGAAAGAATGGCGAAGAAAGACTATTACGAGATTCTCGGCGTCAGCAAGACGGCGGATGAACGTGAGATCAAAAAGGCGTACAAACGCCTGGCGATGAAATACCATCCTGACCGCAACCAGGAACAAGACGCCGAAACCAAGTTTAAAGAAGTTAAAGAAGCTTACGAAGTCCTGACCGACGATCAGAAACGCGCGGCCTACGACCAGTATGGGCACGCGGCCTTTGAGCAGGGCGGCATGGGCGGCGGCGGCTTTGGCGGCGGCGCCGACTTCAGCGATATCTTTGGCGACGTGTTTGGCGACATCTTCGGCGGAGGCCGCCGTCAGCGCGCCAGCCGCGGTTCCGATCTGCGCTATAACATGGAGCTGACCCTCGAGGAAGCGGTACGTGGCGTCACCAAAGAGATCCGCATCCCGACGCTGGAAGAGTGCGACGTCTGCCACGGCAGCGGCGCCAAACCGGGCAGTTCGCCGGTCACCTGTCCAACCTGTCACGGCCAGGGCCAGGTGCAGATGCGTCAGGGCTTCTTCACCGTGCAGCAGGCGTGTCCGCACTGCCATGGCCGCGGCCAGATCATCAAAGATCCGTGCAACAAGTGCCACGGCCACGGCCGGGTAGAAAAATCCAAAACGCTGTCGGTGAAAATTCCGGCCGGCGTGGATACCGGCGATCGTATCCGCCTGGCGGGTGAAGGCGAAGCCGGCGAGCACGGCGCACCGGCGGGCGATCTGTACGTTCAGGTGCAGGTGAAGGCGCACCCGATCTTTGAGCGTGAAGGCAACAACCTGTACTGTGAAGTGCCGATCAACTTCGCCATGGCGGCGCTGGGCGGCGAGATTGAAGTGCCGACGCTGGACGGCCGGGTGAAACTGAAGGTGCCTTCGGAGACCCAAACCGGCAAGCTGTTCCGCATGCGCGGCAAGGGCGTGAAATCGGTGCGTGGCGGCAGCCAGGGCGACCTGCTGTGCCGCGTGGTGGTGGAAACCCCGGTCAATCTGAACGACAAGCAAAAGCAGCTGCTGCGTGAGCTGGAAGAGAGCCTGGGTGGCCCGTCCGGCGACAAGAACAGCCCGCGCTCGAAGAGCTTCTTCGACGGGGTGAAAAAGTTCTTTGACGATCTGACTCGCTAACCTGCTGTTTCTGTTGGTTTATGTGCGAACCCCGGGCATCTGTCCCGGGGTTTTTATTTGCGCGCTAAACCGCTAATTCCACAACGTAAATGTGACTTATTCGTGCTTTTTATCGGTTTTTTCGAGCTATTTAGCATTTATAAACTTATTTTTTCGAACTAAAACGCCCTCTATACTCACTTCATGACTGTGGTTCGCAGGGCGCTATGTCCTGCACAGATTTGGAGAGACGTACTGTGACCAACATCATTCGTCAATTTTTACGTCAGGAAGCCGCGGGCGGTATCATTCTGATCGCGGCGGCGATCGTCGCCCTGATCATGGCCAACACCCCGGCGCAGGGGATCTATCAGGCATTCCTTAACCTGCCGGTGATGGTGAAGGTAGCTTCGCTGGAGATCGCTAAACCGCTGCTGCTGTGGATAAACGACGGCCTGATGGCCATCTTCTTCCTGGTGGTGGGGCTGGAGGTCAAGCGCGAGCTGATGCAAGGCTCGCTGTCCGGGCGCGACAAAGCGGTGTTTCCGGCGATCGCCGCGCTGGGCGGCATGTTGGCGCCGGCGCTGATTTACCTGCTGTTCAACGGCGCGGATGAAGTTACCCGCCAGGGTTGGGCGATCCCGGCCGCGACCGACATCGCCTTTGCGCTGGGCGTCATGGCGCTGCTGGGCAACCGCGTGCCAACCAGCCTGAAAGTGTTCCTGTTGGCGCTGGCGATCATCGATGACCTGGGCGTGATCATCATCATCGCGCTGTTCTACACCCACGAAGTGTCGATGGTGGCGCTGGGCGTGGCGGCGGCGGCGACGGCGCTGCTGGCGGTGATGAACTGGCGCGGCGTGGGCAAGACCTCGCTGTACATGATGGTCGGCCTGGTGCTGTGGGTGGCGATCCTCAAGTCCGGGGTGCATGCGACGCTGGCCGGGGTGATTGTCGGCTTTATGATCCCGTTGAACGTCAAAAAGGGGCCATCGCCGTCGGAAACGCTGGAGCATGAGCTGCACCCTTGGGTGGCGTTCATGATCCTGCCGCTGTTCGCTTTCGCCAACGCCGGGGTCTCTTTGCAGGGCGTATCGCTGGAGGGATTGACGTCGCTGCTGCCGGTCGGGATTGCGGCTGGCCTGTTTATCGGCAAGCCGCTGGGGATTTTCCTCTTCAGCCTGCTGGCGGTGAAAATGGGCATCGCCCGTTTGCCTGAAGGTATCGGCTTCAAACAGGTGTTTGCCGTTTCGGTGCTTTGCGGCATTGGTTTTACCATGTCGATTTTTATCGCCTCGCTGGCGTTCGGCGATGCGGATGCGGCGCTCAGCACCTATTCCCGCCTGGGGATCCTGTTGGGCTCCACCACTGCGGCGGTGGTAGGGTATGGATTACTGCGTCTGGCGTTGCCGCGCGTGCGTTAATCCTGAATGTGCCCGGTAAGGGCACATAATAAAATGGCTGGTCGGAGCTGTACGGTATAAAATATGTGCAGCTTCGGCCGTTCTTCGTTGGGACTAATGGGGCTATACGTTGTCTGAAGCAGGGAAAGGAAGTTTGTCGCTCGTCACGGCACACCGTTTGCCGCTGCGAAACGTTGTTAAGGAGAGCCGCTCGTGAGGATGTCGCATATCAACTTTAATCACCTTTACTATTTCTGGCAGGTCTGCAAGGCCGGTTCCGTGGTCGGTGCCGCCGAAGCGTTGTTTCTGACGCCGCAGACCATCACCGGCCAGATCAAAGCGCTGGAAGAGCGGTTGGACGGCAAGCTGTTCAAACGCCAGGGGCGCGGGTTGGTGCCTTCGGAGCTGGGGCAGCTGGTGTTCCGCTATGCCGACAAGATGTTCATGCTCAGCCAGGAAATGCTGGATATCGTCAACTACCGCAAAGAGTCCAACCTGTTGTTCGACGTCGGCGTGGCGGACGCGCTGTCGAAGCGGCTGGTCAGCCAGGTATTGGAAGCGGCGGTGGTGGTGGACAACGAGCAGATCCACCTGCGTTGCTTTGAATCGACGCACGAGATGCTGCTGGAGCAGCTCAGCCAGCACAAGCTGGATATGATCCTGTCGGATTGCCCGGTGGACTCCAGCCAGCAGGAAGGGCTGTTCTCGCTGAAGCTGGGCGAGTGCGGCATCAGCTTTTTCTGTCGCCAGCCGGCGCCGGAGCTGCCGTTTCCGGCCTGTCTGGAGCAGCGCAAGCTGCTGATCCCCGGCCGTCGTTCGATGTTGGGGCGCAAGCTGCTCAACTGGTTCAATACGCAGGGCATTCAGGTGGAAATTCTGGGCGAGTTCGACGATGCGGCGCTGATGAAGGCCTTCGGCATGTACCACAATGCGATCTTCGTGGCGCCGACGCTGTATGCGCAGGATACCTACAACGATGACAACGTGGTGGAGATTGGGCGCATCGACAGCGTGCAGGAGGAGTATTACATCATCTTCGCCGAGCGCATGATCCAGCATCCGGCGGTGCAGCGCGTCTGCAACAAAGACTTCTCGGCGCTGTTTTCCTGCTAGCGGTTCACTGAACGCAGGACGTAAAAAAACCGGCCTGAGCCGGTTTTTTTATCAAGCAGATAACGAAATGCTTATTGCATTGCGTTGATGCGTGCAGTCAGGTTTGACTTATGACGCGCTGCTTTGTTTTTGTGGATCAGGCCTTTAGCTGCCTGACGGTCCACCAGAGGCTGCATTACCAGGAATGCATTTTGTGCTGCTTCTTTGTCGCCAGCTGCGATAGCTGCGTCTACCTTCTTGATGAAGGTACGCACCATTGAGCGACGGCTTGCGTTATGCTTGCGGCGTTTCTCAGACTGTACGGCGCGTTTCTTAGCTGATTTGATATTAGCCAAGGTCCAACTCCCAAATATATTCTATTGAGGACAATTCAAAGGCCGAGGAATATGCCCTTTTAGCCTTCGTTTGTCAATGGATTTGTGCAAATAAGCGCCGTTTGTACAGGCGGCACTCGCTACGTTGTGATGGCGCAGGATTTTACCAGCTTCGCTCTTGGGAATACAGTGTTTCGCGAGAAAATTCGCCAATGATTTGCCGCGGCGGGCGCAAGCCGTTGGCCGCGGTCGATAATCGCCCCGGCAGCGCCGGATAAACTGCGGCGAAGCCGTTTCACGCACAGATTATCTCCGGTATGGTATGTCTATTACATAAAGGCACCAATCGCGGGTTAACCTTACCGGCTGTACAAGGTATAATCCGCCGATTTCCACTGTTTTGAGCCAGCTATGGAGCTAATTCGCGGCATTCACAATATCCGGGCGCGCCACCATGGTTGCGTGCTCACCATCGGCAACTTTGACGGCGTACACCGCGGTCATCAGGCGCTGCTGGAGCAGTTGAAGCAACAAGGGCAACGCCTCGGGCTGCCGGTGATGGTCATGATCTTTGAGCCGCAGCCGCTGGAGATGTTCGCCGCAGACAAAGCGCCGGCCCGCTTGACGCGCCTGCGCGACAAGGCCAACTATCTGGCGCAGGCGGGCGTCGATTACCTGCTGTGCGTCAAGTTCGATCCGCGTTTCGCCGCCAACACCGCGCAGGCGTTCGTCGCCGAGCTGCTGGTGGAAAAACTGGGCGTCAAATTCCTGATGGTGGGGGATGATTTTCGCTTTGGCGCCGGGCGTCAGGGCGATTTTCCGCTATTGCAGCAGGCCGGAAAAGAGTACGGCTTCGAGGTGGTCAGCACCCCGACCTTCCGCGAAGGCGAGCGGCGCATCAGCAGCACCGCGATCCGCACCGCGCTGAGCGAGGACGATCTGCCGCTGGCGGAGACCCTGCTGGGCCACCCGTACAGCATTTCCGGGCGCGTGGTGCACGGCGACGAGCTGGGGCGCACCATCGGCTTCCCGACTGCCAATTTGCCGCTCAAGCGTCTGGTGGCACCGGTGAAAGGAGTGTATGCGGTGGAAGTGTACGGCCTGGGGCCGAAGCCGCTGCCGGGCGTGGCCAATATCGGCACGCGCCCGACCGTCGCCGGCGTGCGCCAGCAGCTGGAAGTGCATCTGCTGGATGTCACAATGGATCTTTACGGGCGCCATATTGAGGTGGTGCTCCGCGCAAAATTGCGCAATGAACAGCGGTTTGCTTCGCTCGATGCCCTTAAGCAGCAAATCGCCAATGATGTGGTGACGGCCCGGAAGTTCTTCGGGTTAAAAACACTGGTTTAATCGTTTACCCTAAACAATTCGAGTTGCATCGCGGCGGCAACCGCGCGAACCCCGATGAGCTTGCATAGGCAAGTGATTCGGGTGAGAAAGGGCGGCCGACAAAGATGCAGCTTGAAGTGTGACGGGTAAATAGCCGAAAACGGAAACGAGAATCTCATGAGTGACTACAAGAATACCCTGAACTTGCCGGAAACAGGGTTCCCGATGCGCGGCGATCTCGCCAAGCGCGAACCTGGCATGCTGCAACGTTGGTATGAACAGGATCTGTACGGGATTATTCGTACTGCCAAAAAGGGCAAAAAAACCTTCATTTTGCATGACGGCCCTCCGTATGCGAACGGCAGCATTCACATTGGTCACTCGGTTAACAAGATTCTCAAAGACATTATCATCAAGTCGAAAGGGATGGCCGGCTTCGACTCGCCTTATGTGCCGGGTTGGGACTGCCACGGCCTGCCGATCGAACTGAAGGTTGAGCAACTGTACGGCAAGCCGGGCGAGAAGCTGACGGCGGCCGAGTTCCGCCAGAAGTGCCGCGAGTACGCGGCCGAGCAGGTTGAAGGCCAGAAGAAGGACTTCATCCGTCTGGGCGTGTTGGGCGACTGGGATCGTCCGTACCTGACGATGGACTTCAAAACCGAAGCCAACATCATCCGCGCGCTGGGCAAGATCATCAGCAACGGCCACCTGCTGAAAGGCGCCAAGCCGGTTCACTGGTGCACCGACTGCGGCTCGTCGCTGGCGGAAGCGGAAGTGGAGTACTACGACAAGACTTCGCCGTCGATCGACGTGAGCTTCCATGCGGCCGACGCGGCTGCCGTGGCGGCCAAGTTCGGCGTGAGCCACTTCAACGGCGCCATCTCGCTGGTTATCTGGACCACCACGCCGTGGACCTTGCCGGCCAACCGCGCGATCTCGCTGCACCCGGACTTCACCTATCAGCTGGTGCAGGTTGACGGCCAGTGCCTGATCCTGGCGGCCGAACTGGTGGAAAGCGTGATGAAACGCGCCGGCATCACCGAGTGGACAGTGCTGGGCAGCTGCAAAGGTGCCGATCTGGAGCTGCTGCGCTTCAAACACCCGTTCATGGACTTCGACGTGCCGGCGATCCTCGGCGAGCACGTGACGCTGGACGCCGGTACCGGTGCGGTGCATACCGCGCCGGGCCACGGCCCGGACGACTTCGTGATCGGCCAGAAATACGGCCTGGAAGTGGCCAACCCGGTAGGGCCGAACGGCTGCTACCTGACCGGGACCTATCCACTGCTGGACGGCAAGTTCGTCTTCAAGGCCAACGATCTGATCGTCGATCTGCTGCGTGACAAAGGCGCGCTGCTGCACGTCGAGAAGTTCCTGCACAGCTATCCGTGCTGCTGGCGCCACAAGACGCCGATCATCTTCCGCGCCACGCCGCAATGGTTCATCAGCATGGATCAGAAAGGCCTGCGTCAGCAGTCGCTGGAAGAGATCAAGGGCGTGCAGTGGATCCCGGATTGGGGCCAGGCGCGCATCGAAATGATGGTGGCCAACCGCCCGGACTGGTGCATCTCGCGTCAGCGCACCTGGGGCGTGCCGATGTCGCTGTTCGTGCATAAAGAGACCGAACAGCTGCACCCGCGCAGCGTTGAGCTGATGGAAGAAGTGGCCAAACGCGTCGAGCAAGACGGCATTCAGGCCTGGTGGGATCTGGACGCGGCCGACATCCTCGGCGCGGAAGCCGCCGACTACGTGAAAGTGCCGGATACGCTGGACGTGTGGTTCGATTCCGGTTCCACCCACGCCTCGGTTGTCGACGTGCGTCCTGAATTCAACGGCCACGGCGCCGACATGTATCTGGAAGGCTCCGACCAACACCGCGGCTGGTTCATGTCATCGCTGATGATCTCCACCGCGATGAAGGGCAAGGCGCCGTACAAGGAAGTGCTGACCCACGGCTTCACCGTCGACGGCCAGGGCCGCAAGATGTCCAAGTCGATCGGCAACACCGTCAGCCCGCAGGACGTGATGAACAAGCTGGGCGGCGACATTCTGCGTCTGTGGGTGGCGTCGACCGACTACACCGGCGAGATCGCGGTGTCCGACGAGATCCTCAAGCGTTCCGCCGACTCTTACCGCCGCATCCGCAACACCGCGCGCTTCCTGCTGGCCAACCTGAACGGGTTCGAGCCGAGCACCGATTGCGTGGCGCCGGAAGACATGGTGGTGCTGGATCGCTGGGCGGTCGGCCGCGCGCTGGCGGCGCAGCAGGATATCGAGCAGGCTTACGCCAACTACGATTTCCACGAAGTGGTGCAGCGCCTGATGCAGTTCTGCTCGGTCGAGATGGGCTCCTTCTACCTGGATATCATCAAGGATCGTCAGTACACCGCCAAGAGCGACAGCGTCGCTCGCCGCAGCTGCCAGACCGCGCTGTATCACATCGTGGAAGCGCTGGTGCGCTGGATGGCGCCGATCATGTCGTTCACCGCAGATGAGATCTGGGGCTTCATGCCGGGCAAACGCGCGCAGTACGTGTTCACCGAAGAGTGGTACGACGGCCTGTTCGGGCTGGCGGAAGGCGAGCCGATGAACGACGCTTTCTGGGCTGAGCTGCTGAAAGTGCGCGGCGAAGTGAACAAGGTGCTGGAGCAGGCGCGTGCGGACAAACGCCTCGGCGGTTCGCTGGAAGCGGCGGTGACGCTGTATGCCGACAGCGAGTTGGCGGCGCGTCTGAACAGCCTGCAGGATGAGCTGCGCTTTGTGCTGCTGACCTCTGCGGCAAGCGTTGCGCCATTGGCGGATGCGCCGGCCGATGCGCAGGCCTCCGAGCTGTTGAAAGGGCTGAAGATCGCCTTCAGCACAGCGCCAGGTGAGAAGTGCCCGCGCTGCTGGCATTACACCACCGATATCGGCCTGGTGGCGGAGCATGCAGACATCTGCGGCCGCTGTGTGAGCAACGTCGCCGGTGACGGCGAGAAGCGTAACTTTGCCTGAGAACTTGCGCCTGATGAGTAAACCAATTTGTTCGACCGGCCTGCGTTGGCTGTGGGTTGTGGTGGCGGTGCTGGCGCTGGATTTCGGAAGCAAACAGTGGATCCTCGCTAACTTTACGCTGGGCCAGTCCCAGCCGTTGATCCCGTCGTTCAACCTGTTTTACGCGCGCAACTACGGCGCCGCGTTCAGCTTCCTGGCCGACCATGGCGGCTGGCAGCGCTGGTTCTTTGCCGGCATCGCCATCGCCATCGTCGCGGTGCTGCTGGTGATGATGTACCGCAGCACCGCGCAGCAGAAGCTGAACAACATCGCCTACGCCTTTATTATCGGCGGGGCGTTGGGCAACCTGTTCGATCGCCTGTGGCACGGTTTCGTGGTCGACTTCATCGACTTCTACGTCGGTGATTGGCACTACCCGACCTTTAATCTGGCGGACAGCTTTATCTGCGTGGGTGCGGCGATGATCGTGCTGGAAGGTTTCCTGTCGCCGGCGAGCAAAGGCGCAAAGAGTAAAGGTGAGTAATATGACGGCTCAGGTTATCAGTGACAGCGCGGTGCTGGTTCACTTCACGCTGAAACTGGAAGACGGTTCGACCGCCGAATCCACCCGCAGCAGCGGCAAACCGGCGCTGTTCCGCCTGGGTGACGGCAGCCTGTCGGCGCCGCTGGAAGAGCAACTGCTCGGCCTGCGCGCGGGCGACAAGTGCGCCTTTACCCTGCAGCCGGAAGCGGCGTTCGGCGCGGAGAACCCGGATCTGGTCCAGTTCTTCTCGCGCCGCGACTTCGCGGAAACCGGCGTGCCGGACGTGGGCACCATCATGCTGTTTACCGCCATCGACGGCAGTGAAATGCCGGGCGTGGTGCGCGCAGTGGCGGAAGATTCGATCACCGTCGATTTCAACCATCCGCTGGCGGGTCATCCGGTGACCTTCGACATCGAAGTGCTGGAGATCGATCCGCAGCAGGAGGAGACGCATGCAAATATTGCTGGCTAACCCGCGCGGCTTCTGCGCCGGGGTTGATCGTGCGATCAGCATCGTGGAACGCGCGCTGGAGCTGTATGGCGCGCCGATCTACGTGCGACATGAAGTGGTGCACAACCGCTACGTGGTCGACAGCCTGCGTGAGCGCGGCGCGGTGTTTATCGAAGAGATCGCCGAAGTGCCGGACGGCTCTATCCTGATCTTTTCGGCGCACGGCGTGTCTCAAGCCGTGCGCGCCGAAGCCAAGGCGCGCGATCTGACCATGCTGTTCGACGCCACCTGTCCGCTGGTGACCAAGGTGCATATGGAAGTGGCGCGCGCCAGCCGCCGCGGCACCGAAGCGATTCTGATCGGTCACGCCGGGCACCCGGAGGTGGAAGGCACCATGGGCCAGTACAGCAATCCGCAGGGCGGCATGTACCTGGTCGAGTCGCCGGATGACGTGTGGAAGCTGCAGGTGAAAGACGAAAACAACCTGTGCTTCATGACGCAGACCACGCTGTCGGTGGATGATACCTCGGACGTGATCGACGCGCTACGTCAACGCTTCCCGAGCATTATCGGTCCGCGCAAGGATGACATTTGCTACGCCACCACCAACCGTCAGGAAGCGGTGCGCAACCTGGCCGGCGATGCGGACGTGGTGCTGGTGGTGGGGTCGAAGAACTCCTCCAACTCTAACCGTCTGGCGGAACTGGCGCAGCGCGTTGGAAAACCGGCTTATCTGATCGATTCGGCGGCGGATATTCAGGAAAGCTGGCTGAGCGAAGCGCGCAATATTGGCGTTACCGCCGGCGCCTCGGCACCGGATGTGCTGGTGCAGGAGGTGATCTCCCGCCTGAAAGCGCTGGGCGGCCTGGACGTGCATGAAATCAGCGGGCGTGAAGAGAACATCGTGTTCGAAGTGCCGAAAGAGCTGCGCGTGGACGTCCGTCAGATTGACTGAGGTGCGTGAGTGAATGACAACGGGGAGCTTAGGCTTCCCGTTTTTTTTGGAATGCCAACGGCATTGAAAATAAAATGCTGAGTATATTCAAATTTTCTGCTAACTAAAGTCAAATTTATTCTGAGTATTTGAAATAGCGGTGGCGTCATTAATTATATAGGCTGAATGAAGTCATTAAATAGAATATCATTAGGCTGCAATCTAAATAGGGCCTGGTGTCGTCAACGTGATTACAATAATTACAATAGTAGTCTTGCAGATGTTTCTTATTTTATTCTTGTCGAATCTGTTCTAGGTCGTTTAATCCTTTCTCCTTTAAATAGAGCTTCATATGCTCCAGCAATCGCCGGACTTTTAATGGCTGGATCTCCCGTCTCGGCATAATGGCATAGCAATTAATTTCCGGTAATCGCCAGTCGGGCAATATTTCAATCAGCTCGCCGCTGCGCAACTCTCGTTCAACGTTGGCGAAGAAATTGCGAATGATGCCTTTGCCGGTCAGCGCCAGCTCCTTCATCGCCATGCCGCTGTTGGTGAACAGTCGCCCGGTCATGCGCATGCGGTGCTCGCCGCCGTCGCGATGGATCAGGCGAACAAACTGCGGATTGCCGAGCGGCGTAAAGGTGACCCAATGATGATGGGTCAGCGCCTGAGGCGAATCCGGCACCCCGTGGTGTGCCAGATAGGCCGGGGACGCGCACAGCACTTCGCGGCAGCGCGCCAGCCGCGTTGAGACGTAGCTGGAGTCAGCCAGCGCGCCGCCGCGTATTGCCAGATCGATGCGTTGCGCGATGAGGTCTATTCTCTCATCGTGGATTTCCAACCGCAGCGTGATGCGCGGGTGTTCGTCGAGGAAGCTCTGCAGCGCCGGCACCAGATAATGGGTGGCGAATTCGGTCGA
Source organism: Serratia sp. BNK-23 (assembly GCF_047456145.1). NCBI lineage: Bacteria > Pseudomonadati > Pseudomonadota > Gammaproteobacteria > Enterobacterales > Yersiniaceae > Serratia > Serratia sp. BNK-23. Next base: position 4,270,794 of record NZ_CP179900.1, on the reverse strand, counting down.
GGTGGCGACGCGCAGTTCACCGACCAGCTCACCGCGCAGCGCGGCGATCCGCTGTTGCCCGCGCTCGGCGGCGTGGATCATCAGCAGACAATCTTCATAAAAGCACAATCCGGCTTCGGTCAGGCTCAATGAGCGCGTCGATCGCAACAGTAATTGAATGCCCAGATGTTCCTCCAGCTGGCGAATATGCTGGCTGACGGCCGATGTCGTCATGCCCAATTCTTTTGCCGCCATGCTGAATGCGCCACAATCGACCACTTTTGAGAAAATGGCCATGCGTTTTAAAATATTGCTCATAGTTTGTTAAGCACAACTTAACCTAGATTGTGATTTATACGGGCTAATAATATAGCACCATCTTTCCTATATTGCCTGAAGCATATAAACGACGGGCTGATTATTATTTTGCATGCGTTTTATCTCTTTTTGATAAATCTTATTGCGCTTGCCAATAATACACCCGCGCCACATCGCAACAGGAGCTCATTGTGGATAGCGCACAGAAAAAAGAAGAAATAGCATTAAAAATCCTACGTGAATTATTGCAATATCGACGTCGCCTCATCGCCGACGATGCTTCTCTGGCTGAAGAAGAGCGGCAGGTCACTCAGGTGCAATTGCCGCGCATTCGGGCATTCATTGAAAACGACCAGCGCATCGAATTCGTGCTGCCGGCTTTTCCGACCAAGTCACCCAACGCCAATAAGGTGATAGGCGCGGTGCCGGACATGGCGGAGCGGCTGTCGCTGATCTTCCTCAACTCGCTGTGCCAGCGTATTCAACTCTATTACCCGCCGGGCGCGCATATCGTTATCTGTTCCGACGGCCACGTGTTCGGCGATCTGATCCGCGTCAGCGACGAAGCGATCAACCATTATCAACGCGAGATTGAAAGCCTGCTGCATGAAGTGGGCGCAACCCACCTGAGCGTGTTCAACCTCGGCGATGTCAAAGGCCTGGCGGAGCATACCGATGACTACGATCTGCTGCGCCGGCTGTTGGTGGACGGTTATGCCGAATCGGAAGAGGCGATCAAGCGCCAGCTGATGCAGGACGAGCAGGGATTAATGCTGTATCGCGCCATCACGCGCTTCTTGTATGAAGACAGCCTCCTGCCGGGCTACAGCGGTTCCAACGCCGCGCTGCAAAAAGACGCCAAACGGCGCGCCTGCGGCGTTATCCAGCGCAGCTGGGCCTGGGGCAACCTGCTGGCCCAGCATTTCCCGGCGGCGATCCGCCTGTCGATTCACCCGCAGCCGGCCGACAGCCTGAAGATAGGCATCCACATGATGCCGACCAAAGACGACTGGCTGACGCCGTGGCATGGCGTGGCAGCCAACGTGAACGGCCAGTTCGTGCTGATGAAGCGTAAAGATGCGCAGAGCCTGGACGGCGAATTGGTGGAGATCCGCGGCACGCCGAGCCATTACCTGATCGAACAACCGCAGATGGCCTGAGGCCGCTGCAGGCTTTTGCGCCCGAAATCCTGGCGGACGCGTTTTGACGGCACGTTGCCGTGTGAGCAGCACATTCGATGCAAGGAGAATCACCGATGAATAACCAACCGCTTAATTGCCATATTCAACCGAATACCCCGTTCGGCGCGATCCTGACGCCGCAGCATCCGGGGCAAAAGATCGGCGAACTGCCGGTGGCAGCGCTGCGGGCGCTGGCGCAGGAGCATCACTTGCTGGTGCTGCGCGGATTCGACTCCGGTTTTAGCGATGGGGAGGTTTTGACGCGCTACGCCGAGCAGTGGGGCGAGATCATGATGTGGCCGTTTGGCGCGGTGCTGGACGTGAAGGAACATCCGGACGCCAAGGATCATATTTTCGACAGCAGCTACGTCCCGCTGCATTGGGATGGCATGTATAAGCCGACCATCCCCGAGTTCCAGTTATTCCACTGCGTGGCGGCGCCGTCGCCGGACGAAGGCGGATGCACCACCTTCGTCGACACCACGCGCTTGCTGGCCAATGCGGACGAAGCGTTGCTGGAGCAGTGGCTGTCGGTCTCGATCACCTACCGCATCAAGCAGGTGGTGCACTACGGCGGTGAAGTCTGTTCGCCGCTGGTGGTGCAGCACCCGAACGGCAGGGGCTTGATCATGCGCTACAATGAACCGCCGACGGAGGGGAAAAAATTCCTCAATCAACATGCGCTGGAATATCACGGCGTGCCGGAACAACAGCAGGAACAGTTCCACCACACTCTGCAGCAGCATCTGTACGATCCGCGTCACTATTATGCCCACCAATGGCAACAGGGCGACGTGGTGGTGGCGGACAACTTCTCGCTGTTGCACGGCCGCGAGGGCTTTACCGCCCGTTCCGCGCGTCATTTGCAGCGCGTGCATATTCAAAGCAATCCGGTGTGCGCCAATCTGGCGCTGAAGCCGGCCAACGCAGAAGCTTAAAAGGAGCATTATGGCAAGGATACTGATGGCGGCGGTCGCCACTCCGGGGCACGTCTACCCGATGTTAGCTATCGCTCGCCACCTGATTGCCCAAGGGCATCAGGTGCGGGTGATGACCGGCGCGCTGTTCCGCGAACGCGCCGAGGCGGCGGGCGCGAGCTTCGTGCCGTTCGACGCGCAGGTGGATTTCGATTACCGCCACCTGGAGCAGCACTTCCCCGAGCGCGCCGCCCTGCCGCCGGGCAATGCACAGATGGCGCTGGCGCTGAAAGATTTCTTCGCCGCGCCGATCCCGCTGCTGGATCGGCAACTGCGTGCGACTATCGCTGCCGAAGACACCGATCTGCTGATGGTGGAGAACTGCTTCTACGGCGTGCTGCCGCTGCTGCAGTCTGCCGAACGGCCGCCGGTCTTCGGTATCGGCGTTACGCCGCTGTCGTATTCTTCGCGCGATGCTATTTTTTATGGCCCGCGCATCCCGCCGGCGCTGCTGCCGCAGGCGTTGACCCGTGAGCAGTTGGTGGATGAAGAAACGCGCGTGCTGCTCGATGAAGTACAGCAGAGCTTCGATGCGGCGCTGGTGCAGGCGGGCGGGCGGGCGCTGGATCGCCCGTTCACCGACGCGCTGATCGGCGGCTGCGAGCGTTTCCTGCAGCTGGCTACCACGGCGCTGGAATATGAGCGCGACGATCTGCCGAGCGGCGTGCGCTTCGTCGGCCCGCTGCGCAGCGGCGGCCAGCCGGCGTCGGAAGAGACGCTGTGGGAGGCGGACGACCGCCGGCCGCTGGTGATCGTGTCTCAGGGCACGTTGGCCAATGTCGATTTGCATCAGCTGATCGTGCCGACGCTGCAGGCGCTGGCGCATCTGCCGGTGCGGGTGTTGGCCACCACCGGCGGGCGGGCGACGGAAGGACTGATGGACGCGCTGCCGGCCAATGCCAGAGTGCGGGAGTTTATCTCCTTCGAACGCTGGTTGCCGGAGACGGCGCTGCTGATCACCAACGGCGGTTACGGCTCGATCAACTATGCGCTGAACAGCGGCGTGCCGCTGATCGTCGCCGGCACCGGCGAAGACAAACTGGAGGCGGCCGCGCGCGTGGTCGCCGCCGGCTGCGGCATCAGCCTGCACACCAGCACGCCAAGCCCTGAACAGATCCTGGCGGCGGCGACGCGCATTCTGCAGCAGCCGATCTATCGCCAGCGCGCGGCGCTGGTGCGTGAGGACTATGCCCGCCACGATGCGCTGACGGCGATCGCCAACGAAGTGGCCGCCATTACCGCCTGACATCGCCGCACTCCGTTCCTCAGGCGCCGTTTTCGGCGCCTTTTTTCTGCATTTTTTTGCCATGGAAACTGCATGATTATGTACAATCGTCGCAGGCCGCCAAATCGGTTGAATGTTAATCTCACGACAGCGCCGCTGATGAAAACGGGGGAATATCATAATTTTCTAATTATGAAATGAATCCTCTGGCGGCGCTGCAGCGGGGCAGTTACCCTGAATCGATAGCCTAATGGGATAGGCGTCAAATCAAGAAGAGAGCAAGCATGAGTGATTCACAAATCCGCATTGCGATTGCGGGCGCCGGCGGCCGGATGGGCCGTCAGTTGATCCAGGCGGTGCAGCAGGCGGAAGGCGTGGTGTTGGGCGCGGCGTTGTCGCGCCCGGGTTCAAGCCTGATCGGCGTCGATGCCGGCGAGTTGGCGGGCATTGGCGCGCTGGGCGTCAAGGTAAGCGACAGCCTGGAGAAAGTGGCGAGCGAGTTCGACATTTTGATCGACTTCACCCGCCCGGAAAGCACGCGGAACTACCTGGATTTTTGCGTGGCGCACCACAAGGCGATGGTGATTGGCACCACCGGCTTCGATGACGCGGGCAAGCAGGCGATCCGCGCTGCAGCGCAGCATATCGGCATCGTGTTCGCCGCCAACTTCAGCGTCGGCGTCAACCTGGTGCTGAAACTGCTGGAGAAGGCCGCGCAGGTGATGGGCGACTATACCGATATCGAAATCGTCGAGGCGCACCACCGCCACAAAGTGGATGCGCCGTCGGGCACGGCGTTGGCGATGGGCGAAGCGATCGCCGGCGCGCTGGGGCGCGATCTGAAAAGCTGTGCGGTCTATGCGCGCGAAGGCCATACCGGCGAGCGCGATCCGAAGAGCATCGGCTTTGCCACCATTCGCGCCGGCGACATCGTCGGCGAGCATACCGCGATGTTCGCCGACATCGGTGAACGGGTGGAAATTACCCATAAGGCTTCCAGCCGCATGACTTTTGCCAGCGGTGCGGTGCGCGCGGCTGCCTGGCTGCATAACCGGGATAAAGGTTTATTTGATATGCGAGACGTGTTGAATTTGGACCAGTTATAATTGATTTGCATACCATCGTGATGTGGTTGTATTGATCATAATGCTATGATAATCGGGCAATAATTTTATTGTCCTTTTTTTTAACATGATAAATATCATGTTGATTTTATTTCATTGCCAAAGCTGTTATTTGTCTGTGTTTACTTTGCTAATCATCTCCTTTTTTTCCACCCTCGGCTTTTTCAGCGTCTTTTTTGTCCCATTCCGGCGCTATTTTCCGTCATTCTTCCCCGCAACCGTTTTCCAGCCCCGGTTTTCTGTGTTTTTATCGCCGCTCAAGCCGCATGAGCGCCGAGAACTGCAAAAATAAAACAAAAAACGGCAGTTTGGGTAGACAAGCCAGGCACTCATCATTAAAATGCGCCCAATTTGCCAAAAATTGGCCTCGCGGACGGTTTTTGCATTGATTTAGATCGCGATATCTGAATTAATATGCAAATATTGTGATTGATTATTCCTTGGAGGGTGTTTTGATAAAGTCAGCGCTATTGGTTCTGGAAGACGGAACCCAATTCCACGGTCGGGCCATCGGGGCAGAGGGAACGGCAGTGGGGGAAGTGGTCTTCAATACGTCGATGACCGGTTATCAAGAAATCCTCACTGATCCTTCCTATTCCCGCCAGATCGTTACTCTTACTTATCCTCATATCGGCAATGTCGGCACCAATGCTTCCGACGAAGAATCCTCCGCAGTACACGCCCAAGGCCTCGTCATTCGCGACCTCCCGCTGATCGCCAGCAACTACCGCAACGAAGAAAGCCTGTCCGACTACCTCAAGCGTCACAACATCGTGGCGATCGCCGATATCGATACCCGCAAATTGACCCGCCTGCTGCGCGAGAAGGGCGCCCAGAACGGCTGCATCATCGCCGCCGATTCGCCGGACGCCGCGCTGGCCCTGGCCAAGGCGCAAGGTTTCCCGGGGTTGAAGGGCATGGATCTGGCGAAAGAGGTCACCACCCAAGAGGCCTACAGCTGGCAGCAAGGCAGCTGGACGCTTGAAGGCGACCTGCCCGAAGCCAAAACCGCCGCGGAACTGCCGTTCCACGTGGTGGCTTACGACTACGGCGCCAAGCGCAACATCCTGCGCATGCTGGTGGATCGCGGCTGCCGCCTGACCGTGGTGCCGGCGCAGACCCCGGCCGACGAGGTGCTGAAAATGAATCCGGACGGCATCTTCCTGTCCAACGGCCCGGGCGATCCGGAGCCGTGCGACTACGCCATCACCGCCATCAAACAGTTCCTGGAAACCGACATTCCGGTGTTTGGCATCTGCCTGGGCCACCAGCTGCTGGCGCTGGCCAGCGGGGCGAAAACCATGAAGATGAAGCTCGGCCACCACGGCGGCAACCACCCGGTGAAGGATCTGGACAACAACACCGTGATGATCACCGCGCAGAACCACGGCTTTGCGGTAGATGAGAACAATCTGCCGGCGAACCTGCGTGTGACGCACAAATCGCTGTTCGACCACACGGTGCAGGGCATTCACCGCACCGACAAAGCGGCGTTCAGCTTCCAGGGCCACCCGGAAGCCAGCCCAGGCCCGCACGACGCCGCGCCGCTGTTCGATCACTTTATCGAACTGATTGAGACTTACCGTTCTAACGCCAAATAATCAGGAGCAGTAAAAAATGCCAAAACGTACAGACATAAAAAGCATCCTGATCCTCGGCGCTGGCCCGATCGTTATCGGCCAGGCGTGTGAGTTCGACTACTCGGGTGCCCAGGCGTGTAAAGCGCTGCGCGAGGAGGGTTACCGCGTCATTCTGGTCAACTCCAACCCGGCGACCATCATGACCGACCCGGAAATGGCCGATGCGACCTACATTGAGCCGATCCACTGGGAAGTGGTGCGCAAGATCATCGAAAAAGAGCGCCCGGATGCGGTGCTGCCGACCATGGGCGGCCAGACGGCGCTGAACTGCGCGCTGGAACTGGAGCGTCAGGGCGTGCTGGCCGAGTTCGGCGTTACCATGATCGGCGCCACCGCCGATGCGATTGACAAGGCCGAAGACCGTCGCCGTTTCGACGTGGCGATGAAGAAAATCGGTCTGGATACCGCGCGTTCCGGCATCGCGCACACCATGGAAGAAGCGCTGGCGGTGGCCGCTGACGTCGGCTTCCCGTGCATCATCCGTCCTTCCTTTACCATGGGCGGCACCGGCGGCGGCATCGCCTACAACCGCGAAGAGTTCGAAGAGATCTGCGAACGCGGTCTGGATCTGTCGCCGACCAACGAGCTGCTGATCGACGAATCGCTGATCGGTTGGAAAGAGTACGAGATGGAAGTGGTGCGTGATAAGAACGACAACTGCATCATCGTCTGCTCCATCGAAAACTTCGACGCCATGGGCATCCACACCGGCGACTCGATCACCGTCGCGCCGGCCCAGACCCTGACCGACAAGGAATACCAAATCATGCGCAACGCCTCGATGGCGGTGCTGCGTGAGATCGGCGTCGAAACCGGCGGCTCCAACGTGCAGTTCTCGGTCAACCCGAAAACCGGCCGCCTGATCGTTATCGAAATGAATCCGCGCGTGTCGCGCTCTTCGGCGCTGGCGTCGAAAGCCACCGGCTTCCCGATCGCCAAGATTGCCGCCAAGCTGGCGGTGGGCTACACCCTCGATGAGCTGATGAACGACATCACCGGCGGCCGCACCCCGGCGTCGTTCGAGCCGTCCATCGACTACGTCGTGACCAAGATCCCGCGCTTCAACTTCGAGAAGTTCGCCGGCGCCAACGATCGCCTGACTACCCAGATGAAGTCGGTCGGTGAAGTGATGGCCATCGGCCGCACCCAGCAGGAGTCGCTGCAGAAAGCGCTGCGCGGTCTGGAAGTGGGCGCCACCGGTTTCGACCCGAAAGTGAGCCTGGACGATCCGGAAGCGCTGACCAAAATCCGCCGCGAGCTGAAAGACGCCGGTTCCGACCGCATCTGGTACATCGCCGACGCCTTCCGCGCCGGTCTGTCGGTCGACGGCGTGTTCAACCTGACCAACGTCGACCGCTGGTTCCTGGTGCAGATTGAAGAGCTGGTGCGCCTGGAAGAGCAGGTGGCCGACGCGGGCATCAACGGCCTGAACCAAGAGTTCCTGCGCACCCTGAAGCGCAAAGGCTTCGCCGATGCGCGTCTGGCCAAGCTGGCCGGCGTCGCCGAGAGCGAAATTCGCAAGCTGCGCCACAGCTACGGCCTGCATCCGGTCTACAAGCGCGTGGATACCTGCGCGGCGGAATTCGCCACCGACACCGCCTACATGTACTCCACTTATGAAGAAGAGTGCGAGTCCAATCCGACCAACGACCGGCCGAAAGTGATGGTGCTGGGCGGCGGGCCGAACCGTATCGGCCAGGGCATCGAGTTTGACTACTGCTGCGTGCACGCTTCGCTGGCGCTGCGTGAAGACGGCTACGAGACCATCATGGTCAACTGTAACCCGGAAACCGTCTCCACCGACTACGACACCTCAGACCGCCTGTACTTTGAGCCGGTAACGCTGGAAGACGTGCTGGAAATCGTGCGCATAGAGAAGCCGAAGGGCGTAATCGTGCAGTATGGCGGCCAGACTCCGCTGAAGCTGGCACGCGAGCTGGAAGCCGCAGGCGTGCCGGTTATCGGCACCAGTCCGGACGCCATCGACCGCGCCGAAGACCGCGAGCGCTTCCAGCAGGCGGTCAACCGTCTGGGCCTGAAGCAACCGGCCAACGCCACCGTCACCGCCATCGAACAGGCGGTGGAGAAGGCGGCGGCCATCGGCTATCCGCTGGTGGTGCGTCCTTCCTACGTGCTGGGCGGCCGGGCGATGGAAATCGTTTACGACGAAACCGACCTGCGCCGCTACTTCCAGACCGCGGTCAGCGTGTCCAACGATGCGCCGGTGCTGCTGGATCGCTTCCTGGACGATGCGGTGGAAGTGGACGTCGATGCCATCTGCGACGGCGAGCGCGTGCTGATTGGCGGCATCATGGAGCACATCGAGCAGGCGGGCGTGCACTCCGGCGACTCCGCGTGTTCGCTGCCGGCGTACACCCTGAGCCAGGAAATTCAGGACGTGATGCGTCGTCAGGTGGAAAAACTGGCGTTCGAGCTGCAGGTGCGCGGCCTGATGAACGTGCAGTTCGCGGTGAAAGACAACGAAGTCTACCTGATTGAAGTCAACCCGCGCGCCGCGCGCACCGTGCCGTTCGTCTCCAAAGCGACCGGCGTGCCGCTGGCCAAAGTGGCCGCGCGCGTGATGGCGGGCAAAACGCTGGCCGAGCAGCGCGTGACCGAAGAGATCATCCCGCCGTACTATTCGGTGAAAGAAGTGGTGCTGCCGTTCAACAAATTCCCGGGCGTCGACCCGATTCTGGGGCCGGAAATGCGCTCTACCGGGGAAGTGATGGGCGTGGGCCGCACCTTCGCGGAAGCCTTCTCCAAAGCGATGCTGGGCAGCAACTCGGGCATGAAGAAGCAGGGCCGCGCGCTGCTGTCGGTGCGCGAAGGCGATAAAGCCCGCGTGGTCGATTTGGCCGCCAGCCTGCTGAAGCAGGGCTTCGAGCTGGACGCCACCCACGGCACCGCGGTGGTGCTGGGCGAAGCGGGCATCAACCCGCGCCTGGTCAACAAGGTGCACGAAGGGCGTCCGCACATTCAGGACCGTATCAAGAACGGCGAGTACACTTACATCGTCAACACCACGGCAGGCCGTCAGGCGATTGAGGACTCCAAGCTGATTCGCCGCAGCGCACTGCAGTACAAGGTGCACTACGACACCACGCTGAACGGCGGCTTCGCCACCGCGATGGCGCTGAAAGCGGATCCGACCGAGCAGGTGACGTCGGTGCAGGAAATGCACGCGCGCATCGGCAAGTAACCGCGCGATAACGCAACGTAAGGGGCGCTGCAGATGCAGCGCCCTTTTTTATTCAGCGAATTTGTCGGCTGGCGTTAAAAATTTCCGCTATCAATCAGTGGGCAAACTGTCACTCTGTGTGATTGGTATATGCTTGGTGTATTGGCAAGGAACGAAGGAACGACGATAACAATGATTCTCATAATTTATGCTCACCCGTATCCCCGGCATTCGCATGCCAATCACCGCCTGCTGCAGGCGGTGAAGGATCTCCCCGAGGTGGAGGTGCGCTCGCTGTATGAGCTGTACCCCGATTTCAATATCGACATCAACGCCGAGCAGCGGGCGGTGGAGCGCGCCGACCTGGTGGTGCTGCAACATCCGATGCAGTGGTACAGCTTCCCGCCGTTGTTGAAGCTGTGGATCGACAAAGTGCTGGAGCACGGCTGGGCCTACGGCCACGACGGCAATGCGCTGGTGGGTAAAGACTGCCTGTGGGCGGTGACCAGCGGCGGTGACGAGCACCACTTCGAGCTGGGCGACTTCCCCAACTTCGCCGCGCTGGCGCAGCCGCTGCAGGCCACGGCGATCTATTGCGGCATGAACTGGCAGCCGTACTTCGCCGTGCACAACACCTTTACCTGCAACGAACCGGCGCTGATCGCCGCCGGCGAAGCCTACCGCCAGCGGTTGGTCGACTACCTGATGGAACATGCCGAAGCGGAAACCCGGGAGGCCAGCCATGGATAATCACCACATGATGATCGAGGGGCTGATCTATCTCGGTTCCGCCGCGCTGTTCGTGCCGATTGCGGTGCGCCTGGGGCTGGGTTCGGTGCTCGGTTACCTGATCGCCGGCTGCATTATCGGTCCCTGGGGGCTGAAGCTGGTGTCGGATGCCGAGTCTATCCTGACCTTCGCCGAGATCGGCGTGGTGCTGATGCTGTTTATCATCGGCCTGGAGCTGGATCCCAAACGGCTGTGGACGCTGCGCGCCTCGGTGTTCGGCGGCGGCAGCATTCAGATGGTGGGCTGCGGCCTGGCGCTGAGCGCCTTCTGCTACTTCCTCGGCCTCAACTGGAAGGTGGCGCTGCTGATTGGCCTGACGCTGGCGCTCTCATCCACCGCCATCGCCATGCAGGCGATGAGCGAACGCAATCTGACGCCGTCGCCGATCGGCCGCAGCGCGTTTGCGGTGCTGCTGTTCCAGGATATCGCGGCGATCCCGCTGGTGGCGATGATCCCGCTGCTGGCCAGCAGCGGCGCCACCACCACGCTGGGCGCTTTCGTACTGTCGGCGGCCAAGGTGGTGGGCGCGTTGACGATGGTGGTGCTGCTTGGCCGCTACGTCACCCGCCCGCTGCTGCACTTCGTCGCCCGTTCGGGCATGCGCGAAGTGTTCAGCGCCGTGGCGCTGTTCCTGGTGTTCGGCTTTGGCATCCTGCTGGAGATGGCCGGGTTATCGATGGCGATGGGGGCGTTCCTCGCCGGGGTGCTGCTGGCGAGCTCGGAATACCGCCACGCGCTGGAGAGCGATATTCAGCCGTTCAAGGGATTGCTGCTGGGGCTGTTTTTCATCGGCGTCGGCATGTCGATCGACTTCGGCACGCTGTTCCATCATCCGTTGCTGATCGCCTCGCTGCTGCTGGGCTTTATGCTGATCAAGGCGGCGTTGCTGTGGCTGATTGGGCCGCTGCTCGGCGTGCCGAAGCGCCAGCGCGGCCTGTTCGCCATTCTGCTGGGGCAGGGCAGTGAGTTCGCCTTCGTGATTTTCAGCGCCGCACAGCTGGCCGGCGTCTTGCCGGTTGAGTGGGCCAAGTCGCTGACGCTGGCGGTGGCGCTGTCGATGGCGGCCACCCCGCTGCTGTTGGTGATCGCCGCGCAGCTGGAGAAAAATGCGCCGAAAGAGGATCGCCCGGCTGACGTCATTGATGACGAGAATGCCAGCGTGATCATCGCCGGCTTCGGCCGTTTCGGCCAGATCGCCGGTCGTTTGTTATTGGCCAACGGCGTGCACACCGTGGTACTGGATCACGATCCGGACCATATCGAAACGCTGCGCAAATTCGATACCAAGGTGTTCTACGGCGACGCCACGCGCGCCGATCTGCTGGAGGCCGCCGGCGCCGCTCACGCCAAGGTGCTGATCAACGCCATCGACGACGTGGAAGACAGCCTGGCGTTAACCGAGCTGGCCAGGCAGCACTTCCCGCATCTTAAGGTGGTGGCGCGGGCGCGCGACGTCGATCATTGGTATCAGCTGCGGCAGCTGGGGGTGGAAAAACCGGAGCGCGAAACCTTCGAAAGCTCGCTGCGCGTCGGCCGTGAAACGCTGGAGTTGCTGGGGCTGGACGCCTATGAGGCGCGCGAGAAAGCGGACACGTTCCGTCGCTATAACCTGAAGATGCTGGAAGATACGCTGGATAATTACCAGGATACTGAATTCCGTATCGCCAGCCTGCAGCGGGCCAAGGAGATGCTCAGCGCGGCCATCGAGCAGGATCAGAATCGGCTGGCGCGGGTGCAGCAGACCGGCTGGCGCGGCAGTATCGACGGCAAGGCGCCGGAGGATGAAGTGGTGGAAGCCAAAGGATAAGGGGAGGGGCGCCGTGATGGCGCCCCTTTTTTTGCTTAGCTCAGCGCGACCTTGATGCCTAAGGCGATCAACATGCCGCCCAGCAATTTGTCGACGATCTTCTGCGTCTTTTCCAGCCCGCGGCGCACCGGCCCGCTCTGGATCAAAAATACCAGCAGCGGCCACCAGATGACCGACAGGCCGAGAATAATCCCCGCGTACCACAGCTTGTCACCCAGACCGGAATCGATCTGCAGCACCTGGGTGAAGACCGCCAGGAAGAACAGGGTGGCTTTCGGATTCAGCAGGTTGCACAGGTAGCCTTGCGCAAAGGCGCTCTTCAGGCTGACCTGCTGCTGCGGCAGATTGCTGACGTTCATTTTGCCGCCGCCGCGCGACAGCAGCGCCTGGATGCCGATCCACACCAGATAGACCGCCCCGGCGTATTTCAGCAGGTTGAACAGCCACGGCGTGGTGGTGATCACCACCGCCAGCCCGGCGACGCAGTAGGACATGTGGGTGGCGACGCCACAGATCACGCCGAAGGCGGTCATCATGGCGGCCAGCCGCGGGTAGCGGGCGGCGTTTTTGATCACCAGGAAAAAATCCGGGCCGGGGGAGAGCATGCCGAGGGCGGCAATGCCGGCGACGAACAACGAAGTTTCAAGCATGGGAGACGTCTCGCGCAAAAGGCAGCAATCTGGCGATAATAACGCCGCTTCCTCTGATGCGCATCAACCCAATGAGGTATTGTTAGGCTCTATGATAATAATTCATCTACCGCCCGCGACGGAGCACCATGCAGCAGACTACCGCCACAGACAGGCCGGAACCGCACCGGCAACAGCGTGAAATCACCCGACTGTGCATTCAATGCGCGTTGCTGCTGTTGCAGCACGGCGCCGAGAGCACGGTGGTGGAACAGTTATCAACTCGCCTGGGACTGGCGCTGGGCATGGACAGCGTGGAAAGCTCGATCTCCGCCAATGCGGTGGTATTGACCACTCTTAGCCATGGTGCCTGTCTGACCACCACCCGTAAGAACGTCGATCGCGGCATCAATATGCAGGTGGTGACCGAAGTGCAGCATATCGTGATCCTCGCCGAGCATCGCCTGGCGGATGCGCACGACGTGGCGCGCCGCTTTGAAAGGATCCGGCCGCTGCGCTACCCGCGCTGGCTGGTGGTATTGATGGTGGGGCTGTCCTGCGGGTGCTTCAGCATGCTCAACGGCGGTGGCGGCGACGCCTTCCTGGTGACCTTTATCGCCAGCGGCACGGCGATGTTGGTACGCCAAATCCTCACCGCCCGCCAGATGAATCCGCTGATCAATTTCTGCCTGACGGCATTTGTCGCGACGTCGATCTCCGGACTGCTGCTGCGCCTGCCGGCGTTTAAAGACACCTCGAGCGTGGCGATGGCCGCCAGCGTGCTGCTGCTGGTGCCGGGCTTCCCGCTGATCAACGCGGTGGCCGACATGTTCAAGGGGCATGTGAATACCGGGCTGGCGCGCTGGGCGATGGCCAGCCTGCTGACGCTGGCGACCTGTATCGGGGTAGTGATGGCGATGTCGCTGTGGGATCTGCGGGGGTGGTCATGAATCTGCTGTGGGCCTTGTTGCAGGAGATGCTGTTGGCGGCGGTGCCGGCGCTGGGCTTCGCCATGGTGTTTAACGTGCCGCTGCGTGCGCTGCGCTATTGCGCATTGCTCGGGGCTATCGGGCGCGGTTCGCGCATGCTGATGATGCATGCCGGCATGAACATCGAGTGGGCCTCGCTGCTGGCGGCGATCCTGATCGGCATCATCGGCATTTACTGGTCGCGCTGGCTGCTGGCGCACCCGAAGGTGTTCACCGTGGCGGCGGTGATCCCGATGTTCCCCGGCATTTCCGCCTATACCGCGATGATAACTGTGGTGGAGATCTCGCATCTGGGCTACAGCGAGGCCTTGATGGAGACCATGATCACTAACTTCCTCAAGGCCAGTTTTATCGTCGGTGCCTTGTCGATCGGCCTGTCGTTACCGGGCCTGTGGCTGTACCGCAAACGCCCCGGCGTGTGAAATTTCCCGGCGGAAGAACGTTGGTTATTAGATATGCTGATAAGAGCTATCTTATATATTCATCTTGCTTGATTAGCCTATCGACGGCACTCAGGCCTTTACGTATAGTGTCACCAATTTTGCTGCCTACACAGGGTTAAACAATGATTATCAGCCTGATCGCTGCCTTGGCGGCGGATCGCGTTATTGGCATGGAAAACGCCATGCCGTGGCACCTGCCGGCGGACCTTGCGTGGTTTAAACGCAACACGTTGAATAAGCCGGTTATTATGGGCCGCAAGACCTTCGAGTCCATCGGCCGCCCGCTGCCGGGCCGCCACAATATCGTTTTGAGCAGCCGCCCGGGCAGCGAAGCCGGGGTGACCTGGGTAACCTCGCTGGATGAGGCGCTGGCCGCCGCGGGCGACGTGGAGGAAGTGATGGTGATCGGCGGTGGGCGCATCTATACCCAGTTGCTGCCGCGCGCCGACCGTCTGTACCTGACGCACATCGACGCCGAAGTCGGCGGCGATACCCACTTCCCGGATTACGAGCCGGACGAGTGGGAAACCACGTTCAGCGAGTTCCACGACGCCGACAATCTGAACTCGCACAGCTACTGTTTCGAAATCCTGCAGCGCCGCTGATCTCAGCGCGTTAGCCAGTTATCCCCGGGGGCGCAAGCAATTGCGCCCCCGGTCTTTTTACGCCGGTCATTCGTAACCTTTCCGTCACATTACCTGATTAGTATGAAGCCCAACTCCGAGCGCCACGGCAACTCTGGTGAATCTTGACCGCGGCGCCATAACTAAAAAGGTAACCACGTTATGACCAAGCAAATTGAGCAATTAGACGCCGACCGCCTGATCGATCCCACTCGCCGCAAGCTGTTGCTCGGCAGCGCCGGCGCCGTCGGCCTGGCCGGCTTTCTCGGCGGTGGCATCTGGTCGGTCTCCGCCGAGGCGTTGGCCGAGGATCTGCCACCGAACAGGCTGCTGGGCTTTCAGGGCATCGCCGCATCTATCGCCGACGAGGTGACCATCGCGCCGGGCTACCGCGCGGAGGTGCTGATCTCCTGGGGCGAGCCGCTGGTGGACGGCGCGCCGGCCTTCGATCCGCAGGGCAACAACAGCGCCGCCGATCAGGAAAAACAGTTTGGCGACAACAATGACGGCATGAGCTTCTTCCCTATTGATGACAATCACGGCGTGATGGCCATCAATAACGAATACGTCAACGAACAGTATCTGTTCGCCCACGGCGGCGCCAAAGCCACCAGCCTGGAAGAGGTGCGCAAATCGCAGGCGGCGCACGGCGTCTCCATTGTGGCGGTCAAGCGGGTTGGCGACGGCCAGCGCTGGGAGGTGGAGCGCCCGTCGCGCTATAACCGCCGCATCACCGCCAACAGCGAAATGCAGTTCAGCGGCCCGGCCGCCGGGCACTCGCTGCTGCAGACCGCCGCCGATCCGAGTGGCCGCAAGGTGTTGGGCACCTTCGGCAACTGCGCCAACGGCAAGACGCCGTGGGGCACCTATCTGACCTGCGAGGAAAACTTCGATACCTATTTCGGTACCCGTCAGGCCGATTATCGCACCACGCCAGAACAGAAGCGCTACACGCTGAAGGCCAGCGAACCGGAGCGCAACTGGCCGGACTATGACGAGCGTTTTGATGTGGCGAAGAATCCCAACGAATTCAACCGCCACGGCTGGATTGTCGAGATCGATCCGTTGAATCCGACCTCGACGCCCATCAAGCACACTGCGCTCGGCCGTTTCAAACATGAAAACGCGGCGGTGACCGTGGCCAAAGACGGCCGTCTGGTGGTGTATATGGGCGACGACGAGCGCGGCGAACATATCTATAAGTACGTCTCCAAAGGCGTGGTCGACGCCGCCAATCCGGCCAACAATCGCACGCTGTTGGACGAGGGGACGCTATACGTGGCGCAGTTCGACGGCGATGAAGCCGGCACACCGCTGAAGGGCAAAGGGCGCTGGATTGCGCTTGAGTTCGGCAAGAACGGCCTGACGCCGGAGAACGGTTTCCGCGATGAGGCCGAAGTGCTGATCTTCGCCCGCAAGGCGGCGCAGCAGGTCGGCGCCACCAAAATGGATCGCCCGGAGTGGATCGCGGTGAACCCGCATGACGGCCGCGCGTACTGTACGCTGACCAACAACAGCAAGCGCGGTGAGGAAGGGATGCCGCTGAACGCCGCCAACCCGCGGCCTAACAATATCTATGGCCAAATCATTCGCTGGGACGAGGGCGGCGACGCCACCGCCGACGTCTTCGCCTGGGACATCTATGCGCTGTGCGGCAACCCGATCGCCCACCCCGAAGGCGTCAACCGCGGCACGCCGAACATCACGGCGGAAAATACCTTCAACAGCCCGGACGGGCTGGGCTTCGATCGCGCCGGCCGCCTGTGGATCCTCACCGACGGCAAGTACAGCAACAAGGGCGATTATGTCGGGCAGGGCAACAACCAGATGCTGGTGGGCGATCCGGTCAGCGGTGAGATCCGCCGTTTCATGGTGGGGCCGAAGTCCTGCGAACTGACCGGCATCACTTTCACCCCGGACTACAAGACGATGTTCGTCAACGTGCAGCATCCGGGAGAAGAGGGCGATTCGCACTTCCCGAACAACAGCCCGCGCCCGCGCTCATCGGTATTGATGATCACGCGTGAAAATGGCGGGGTGATTGGGGCGTAAGGCGATAATATAGAAAACAAAGGCGGCCACGGGGCCGCCTTTGTATTTTCAGGATGCGGCTAATCTGCCGGCGTGGTCAGACGCCTCGCCGCGATTGGCGGGCTGCGTGAAGTAACGGCGGTCTTCCCAGCGCAGCATCGTCAAGTCGCCGCCCCAGCAACAGCCGGTATCCAGCCCGATCACGCCTTCCGGCGTGCCCTTGCCTTCGAGCGAGGCCCAGTGGCCGAAGATGATGGTGTATTCCGGGTCCACCAGGCGCGGCAGTTCGAACCACGGCTTCAGCGGCGCCGGCGCGCTGCCCGGCGCATCTTTGCAGATCATGTCGAGCTGGCCGTTGGGGAAGCAGTAGCGCATGCGCGTGAACGCATTGGTGCTGAAACGCAGGCGCGCCAGGCCGCTCAGCTCCGGCGCCCAGTTGTTCGGCATGTCACCGTACATGGCGTCGAGGAACAGCGGATAGCTGTCGCTGCTCAATACCGCTTCCACTTCGCGCGCGCACATTTTCGCGGTGTCGATATCCCACTGCGGGGTGATGCCGGCGTGCGCCATCACCAGCTTTTGCTCATCATCCACCTGCAGCACCGGTTGGCGGCGCAGCCAGTTGATCAGCTCGTCGGCGTCCGGCGCTTCCAGCAGCGGGGTGATGCGATCTTTGGGTTTGTTGCGGCTGATGCCGGCGTAGACCGCCAGCAGGTGCAGATCGTGGTTGCCCAGCACCATGCGCACCGCCGGACCGAGCGAGCGCACGTAGCGCAGCACGTCCAGCGAGGCGGGGCCGCGCGCCACCAGATCGCCGGTCAGCCACAGTTGATCGCGCTCGGGATCGAACGCAACCTGAGCCAGCAGCGACTTCAGTTCATCGAAACAGCCGTGAACGTCGCCGATAAGGTATGTCGACATAATTAATGGATCAGCGTTGGAATGGCTAAGCGAAACACGGGAATAGCGGTGCGGAACGGCTGACCCTGATGGTCAACCATTTCGTAATGGCCTTCCATGGTGCCCAGCGGCGTTTCCAGAATGGCGCCGCTGGTGTACTGAAACTCTCCGCCGGGCGGAATGACGGGCTGTTCGCCGATCACGCCTTCGCCCTGGACTTCGGTTTGGCGGCCGTTGCTGTTGGTGATCAGCCAGTAACGACCCAGCAGTTGCACGTTGGTCCGCCCCAGATTGCGGATGGTGATGGTATAGGCGAAGACGTAACGCTCTTCTTCAGGGATCGACTGTGATTCCACATAGATGCTCTGAACCTGAATACACACGCGGGGCGAATCAATCATGACAACAACTCCTTATTGCTGCGGCGCCGGATTGGCTGACAGCCAGTTCGCCAGCTTGCAGTACTGCGCCACAGAAATATTTTCTGCTCTGAGCGAAGGATCGACGCCCAGCTCCGTCAGCTGCTCCGGCGTGAACAGGTCGCCCAGGCTGTTGCGGATGGTTTTCCGCCGCTGGTTGAACGCCTGCGTGGTGATGCGGCTCAGCATGCGCACGTCGCCCACCGGGTTCGGCAGCTCGGTGTGCGGGACCAGGCGCACCACGGCGGAATCGACTTTCGGCGGCGGCGCGAACGCGGTCGGCGGCACTTCCAGCACCGGAATGACGTTGCAGTAGTACTGCGCCATCACGGTCAAACGCCCGTAGGCCTTGCTGTTCGGGCCGGCCACCAGACGGTTGACCACCTCTTTTTGCAACATAAAGTGCATGTCGCGGATTGCCTGAGTATAGCTGAAAAGGTGGAACATCAGCGGCGTCGAAATATTGTACGGCAGGTTACCAAATACGCGCAGCGGTTGGCCAGCTTCCTCGGCCAGTTCGGCGAAATTCACCGTCATGGCGTCCTGCTGGCGGATGGTCAGCTTGTCTTTCAGCCGCGGATGGTTCTCCAACCGGGTGGCTAGATCGCGGTCCAGTTCGATCACCGTCATGCGGTCCATGCGCGCGCCAACCGGCTCGGTCAAGGCGCCGAGGCCGGGGCCGATCTCGACCACCGCTTCGCCCGGCTGCGGGTGAATGGCGGAGACAATGCTATCGATGACAAACTGATCGGTTAAAAAGTTTTGTCCAAAGCGTTTGCGGGCAAAGTGCCCTTGGTGGACTCTGTTATTCATTACAATTAATTATCATTTTAATGGCGAGATTCAGGGCCGTTTGGAAACTGCCGACATCGGCGGTGCCGGTGCCGGCCAGTTCCAGAGCGGTACCGTGGTCGACCGAGGTGCGTATGAAAGGCAAACCGAGGGTGATATTCACCGCGCGGCCGAACCCTTGGTATTTTAGCACCGGCAGCCCCTGATCGTGATACATCGCCAGCACCGCATCGGCATCTTGCAGATATTTGGGCTGGAACAGGGTGTCCGCCGGCAGCGGGCCGATCAGATGGATACCGTCAGCGCGCAGCGCGTCGAGCGCCGGGATGATGGTGTCTATCTCTTCGCGCCCCATATGGCCGCCTTCCCCGGCGTGGGGATTCAGACCGCAGACGTAAATGTGCGGCTGAGCGATGCCAAATTTGGTTTTCAGATCGTGGTCGAGAATGCGAATGACTTCGAACAGGCTCTGCTGCGTGATGGCGCCCGGCACCGCCAGCAGCGGCAGGTGGGTGGTCGCCAGCGCCACGCGCAGCTCTTCGGTCGCGAGCATCATCACCACGCGATCGCAGCGGCTGCGATCGGCAAAGAATTCGGTATGGCCGATAAACGGCACGCCGGCGTCGTTGATCACGCCTTTGTTCACCGGGCCGGTGATCAGCGCGGCAAATTCGCCGTTCAGGCAGCCGTCGCAGGCGCGCGCCAGGGTTTCCACCACGTAGGCGCTGTTGCCGACGTTCAGTTCACCGGCGGTGACCGGCTGAGCGAGCGACACCGGCAGTACGGTCAGCGTGCCGGCGCGTTGCGCCTCGGCCGGTTGCTGCGGTTGGTAGTCGCGCAGCGTCAGCGGCAGGCCCAAACGCTTGGCGCGTTCAAGCAGCAGGGCCGGATCGGCGCACACCACCAGCTCAACAGGCCAATCCTGTTGCGCCAGGGCAGCTACCAAATCCGGCCCCACCCCGGCGGGTTCGCCGGGGGTAATGACGACGCGTTTATTGCTGCGCATCGCTGCCATCGAGGATCTTCACGTAAGCCTGGGCGCGCTGTTCCTGCATCCAGGTCTGCGCCTCTTCGGCGAATTTACGGTTGAACAGCATGCGGTAAGCGCGATCTTTCTGCGCGGCGTCGGTTTTATCCACCTGACGGGTATCCAGCAGCTGAATCAGGTGCCAACCGAAGGAAGAGTGCACCGGTGCGCTGATTTCACCTTTGCTCAGCTTCAGCAACGCATCGCGGAAGGCCGGATCGTAGATGTCCGGGGAGGCCCAGCCCAGATCGCCGCCCTGCATGGCGGAACCCGGATCCTGCGACAGCTGTTTGGCTTCGTCGGCGAATTTGGCGCGGCCGCTCTTGATGGCTTCCGCAACGGATTGCAGCTTGGCGCGCGCCTGATCGTCAGTCAGCACCACCGAAGGCTTCAGCAGGATGTGACGGGCGTGCACTTCGGTGACCGACACCGACTGGCTGGCGCCGCGGATATCGTTCACTTTCAGGATGTGGAAGCCGACGCCGGAACGGATTGGGCCGACGACGTCGCCTTTCTTGGCGCTCACCAGACGTTCAGCGAACAGGGTCGGGATCTCTTGCAGCTTGCCCCAGCCCATGTTGCCGCCTTTCAGCGCCTGAGAGTCGGCGGAGTAAGTGATCGCCAGCTTGCCGAAGTCGGCGCCGCTGTTGATCTCACCCACCAGGCGTTTGGCCAGCTCTTCGGCTTTGTCGACCTGCTGCTGCGACGGGTTTTCCGGCAGCGGGATCAGGATGTGGCTGATGTTCATTTCGGTGTCGCTGCCGTTCTGCGCGCCCACCTGTTTGGCCAGCGCGTCCACTTCCTGCGGCAGGATGGTGACGCGGCGGCGCACTTCGTTGTTACGCACTTCGGAAATCAGCATCTCTTTACGGATCTGCGAACGGTAGGTGTTGTAGTTCAACCCTTCGTACGACAGGCGGCTGCGCAGCTGATCGACGTTCATGCGGTTCTGCGCGGCGATGTTGGCGATCGCTTTGTCCAGCTCGGCGTCGGAGACGGTGATGCCCATTTTCTTGGCCATCTGCAGCTGGATGTTATCCATGATCAGACGTTCGATGATCTGATGGCGCAGCGTCTTGTCGTCCGGCAGTTGCTGACCGGCCTGCTGGGCGTTGAGCTTCACCGACTGCAACAGTCCGTTGACGTCGCTTTCGAGTACCACGCCGTTATCCACGACGGCGGCGACTTTATCCACTTCTTGGGGTGCTGCGAACGCGGCATTGGCGCAAACCACCAATCCGAGAATAAGCGTTCTCCAGTTCTTCATACATTTCCCATTATGTAATCCGCAAATGCGGGTGAAAGTTCTCGTTTTCAAAGTGTTGCAAAGCGTCAGAATGCGCGCTGATACGGCAGAATGCCGGAGCGCAGCATTTCTGCGGAGCCGAGACTATGATCGCTGCTCAGGCCGCGCAGTTCGACGTTGAACGAAACTCTGTTGTCGTAAACGCTGGTATTGTTGCTGTTGTTCCAGTCGGTGATCTTGCGCTCATAGCCCAGCGTCACCGCCCAGCAGCAGGTGTTGTACTTCAGCCCCACCAGCTGATCGGCGGATTGTTTGGCACGGGTGTCGTAGTAGTACGCCCCGACCACTGCCCAACGATCGGCGATCGGCCAACTGCCGGTGATGCCCACCTGCGAGATGCCGTCCTGGAAGGCCGGAACCGTTTTGGTGTTCAACGCCGTCTGGATATATTCCGGCGTGGCGTAACGGTAGTTCAGCTGCACTACGCGCTCGGCATCCTGGCGGTATTCCACCACGCCGTTGCCCAGCGAGACGCTGTTCAGGCGGGTGTCGTACTGCAGGCCGCCGCGCAGGCCCCAACGATCGTCGATTTTCCAATAGGTATCGCCGGCCCAGGCCACGCTACCGGTATCGTCGTTGTTGTCGTACCCGGTTACCCGATCGCCGGTGCGCGAACGGCTGAAGTAGTAGATTTGACCCACGGAAGCGTTAAAACGTTCAACCAGCGCGTCATCATAAATGCGGGTGGTCAAACCGGTAGACACGCGGTTCTGCGAAGCGATGCGATCCAGGCCGCTGTAGGTGCGATCGCGGAACAGGCCGGAGTAGTCGGTCTGCAGCAGCGTGGTGTCGTAGGTGTAGATGTTGCTCTGGTCACGGTACGGCACGTACAGGTACTGCACGCGCGGCTCCAGCGTCTGGGTGGCGCCTTCGGCCCAGATCATCGGCCGCTCGAACACCAGCTTGCCGTCGACCTTGAACTGCGGCAGTACGCGGTTGACCGAATCATCGAGCTCCGGCGCGGCAGCGTTTTTGCGGCTCTGGTAGTTGGCGGCGAAACCGTCAGGAATATCCTGCTGGTAATGGGTCGCCATCACCTTGGCTTCGGTGTTCAGGCTGGCCCAGCCATTGGTGAGCGGCAGGCTCAGCGTCGGCTCCATATGCAGACGGGTGGCGTCCGGGCTGTATGGGTTGACGCTGGTGAACTTGGCCGCCTGGCCGTAGATATGGAAATCGAACGGACCGAGGTCGTTCTTGTAGTAGTTCAGATCCAACTGCGGCTGGACTTTATACGAGTCTGATTGTGAGCGATCGGTATCGTCGTAAATCTGGAACTGCTTGGAGCTCAGCGTGGCGTTCCAGTTCTCGTTGGCGTAGCCGAGGCTGAATTTCTGCGTGGCGTAGCCGTCGGTGGTGGAGCCGTATTTGGAGTCCAGATCGGTGAAGTACTTGGAATCGCTGACCTTGGTGTAATCGACGTTGAAGCGCCACACCTGATCCATAACGCCGTTGTGGTTCCAGTAGAACAGCCAGCGTTTGTTGTCGTCATGATCTTTGCCGTATTCCTTGTCGTCCGGCAACCAGTCGAACTCCATCAGGCCGAGGCCCGGCTGCACCAGATAACGGAACTCGGTCTGCCACTGCAGGCCGCGCTTGGACATATAGTGTGGCGTGATGGTGGCGTCGTAGTTCGGCGCGATGTTCCAGTAGTACGGCAACATGAACTCGAAGCCGTTGTTGCTGCCGTACTTGGCGTTCGGGATCAGGAAGCCGGAACGGCGCTTGTCGCCGACCGGCAGCTGCAGGTACGGGCTGTAGAACACCGGCACGCCGCCGATGCGGAAGCGGGC
Source organism: Serratia sp. BNK-23 (assembly GCF_047456145.1). Taxonomy (NCBI): domain Bacteria; kingdom Pseudomonadati; phylum Pseudomonadota; class Gammaproteobacteria; order Enterobacterales; family Yersiniaceae; genus Serratia; species Serratia sp. BNK-23. Next base: position 4,247,624 of record NZ_CP179900.1, on the reverse strand, counting down.
GTTCCATATTTCCGCCACCTGCTCTTCGCGATCGTGGATCACTTCGGAACCGACCACGCTCCAGCTGTCGTCGCCCGGCAGACAGGAGGTAAAGGTGCCGTTTTCCAGGATGGTGTAACGGTTGGCGCCGCGCATTTTCATCTTGTCGGCGTCGCCGCGCCCCTGACGGCCTACCATCTGGTAGTCGCCTTCATAGACGTCGGTATCTTTGGTATTCAGGTTAGACCAGGCCTTCGGGCCTTTCAGTTTGATCTGATTGTCGCTGTAGTGCACGTCGCCGGTGGCGGTGACGGTACGCACCGGTTCCGTCTGGCCGGGGTTTTGCGTCTGATTCAGCTCAACTTCTTTGGCGGTCAGGGTGCTGTTGCCCTGCTCGATATGCACGTTGCCGCTGAACAGGGCGCTTTTCGGGTAGTCGGCGCGCGAGTCATCGGCATTGATGGTCACCGGCTGGCTGTTCGGATCGCCGCTGACCAAAGGCTTGTCGTAAACAGGAACGCCAAGCATGCATTGCTCGGCCAGATCAGCCAGCGCATGCTGACTGTAGAGTGCCGTCCAAATCATCGTGGCCAGCAGTGTTGGGAAACTTTTTTTCATACGCGGTTTTGGTGTTCCGTCATCAGAGGCGTCGTGTCCGGCAAACGGTCAGAGACTATATTACTCATCTGCGTTGCGCTAGTGCTAAATCCAGCCGTTTACTTGCGTCGTCGTTAGGCGCAAAGATAAATGACAGGTATGATAATCCAAATTCTAGGAAAAATCGCCTGCGCCCTTTCCTGAAGCGAAGGAGAGCGGGCGGCTTTCGGCATGATAATTGAGGAGTATATGCAGTATTGGGGAAAACTGCTCGGCGTCATCGTCGCCATCTGGTCTGGCGCGGGATTCTGGGGTGTAGTTCTGGGGCTGATTATCGGTCATATGATCGATACGGCGCGCAGCAACAAGCGCAGCCGGGGGTTTTTCACCGACCAGCAAACGCGGCAAACGCTGTTTTTCCGCACCACTTTTCAGGTGATGGGCCACCTGACCAAATCCAAAGGGCGCGTCACCGAGGCGGATATCCAGATCGCCAGCCTGTTTATGGATCGCCTGCAGCTGCACGGCGAAGCGCGCACCGCGGCGCAGCAGGCGTTCCGCGAGGGCAAACAGAGCCAGTTCCCGCTGCGTGAGACGCTGCAGCAGTTTCGCAGCATCTGTTTCGGCCGCTTCGATCTGATTCGGATGTTTCTGGAAATTCAGATTCAGGCGGCGTTCGCCGACGGCTCGCTGCACCCGAAAGAACGTCAGGTGCTGTATGTCATCGCCGAAGAGCTGGGCATTTCGCGCGCGCAGTTCGATCAGTTCCTCAGCATGATGGAGGGCGGGCGTCAGTTCGGCGGCGGTCAGCAGGGCGGGTATTCGCAGGGCGGCTATCAGCAGGCTCAGCGCGGCCCGACGCTCGACGATGCGTGCAAGGTGCTCGGCGTGCGCAGCAGCGACGATGCCGCCACCATCAAACGCGCCTACCGCAAGCTGATGAGCGAACACCATCCGGATAAGCTGGTGGCGAAAGGCTTGCCGCCGCAGATGATGGAAATGGCCAAGCAGAAAGCGCAGGAGATCCAGGCGGCGTACGACCTGATCAAACGCGAGAAAGGTTTTAAATAACGATACCCGTCATACTTCGATCTGCAGGTGTGTTGGCTGCCCGCGCTTACCCCGGTCACGTACTTTTTGTATGCTCCCGGGGCTGCGCTTAGTTGCCGCCTTCCTGCAACTCGAATTATTTAGGGTATCCCTGGGTGATGAGCTCAGAAATCCGGTTCGGCGCGAAAGTGCATCGGCGTCTGGAAAGCGGGGTGGGTGATGCGCAACTCTTGTGCATGCAGCTGTAGCCGTGGCGCCATCGCCTTAGCCTCCGGTGGGGCGTAGAAACCGTCGCCGAGGATCGGGTGCCCCAGCGCCAGCATGTGCACCCGCAGCTGATGTGAACGGCCGGTGATCGGCGTTAGCTTCACGCGCGTGCTGCCATCGGCGTCTCGCGACAGCACCAGATACTCGGTTTGCGCCGCTTTGCCGGTGTCAAAACACACCTTTTGCAGCGGCCGGTTCGGCCAATCGCAGATCAGCGGCAAATCCACCAGTCCTTCGTCATGTTCCATATGCCCCCAAACGCGGGCGATATAGGATTTCTTCGGCTCGCGTTCGCGGAACTGACGCTTCAGCTCACGCTCGGCGGCCTTGTTGAGCGCCACCACGATCACCCCGCTGGTGGCCATGTCCAGCCGGTGCACCGATTCGGCGGCCGGATGATCGGCCTGAATGCGGGTCATCAGGCTGTCTTTGTTTTCCGGCGCGCGGCCGGGCACCGACAGCAAGCCGCTGGGCTTGTTGACCACCATGATGTGTTCATCCTGATACAGGATGTGCAGCGGGTCCTGCGGGGGATTGTAGGGTTCCATCTTGGCTCCGCGAAAAGGGCCGACCGGGGAGACGGTGGCCTCCCCATGTCGCGCCGGTTACTGGTGGGTGACCACCACCAGACGAATGGCGTCCAGGCGCCAGCCGGCTTCATTGAGGTTGGCCAGCACCTGACGGCGGTTGAACTCCAGCGCTTCGACTTCGTCGTCGCGGATGTTCGGGTTGACCGCCTTCAGCGCTTCCAGACGCGCCAGCTCGGCGCTCAGCTTGTCGTCCGCCTCTTGCTTCGCTTGTTCGATAAGCGTGCGCGCCTGCGTTTCCACCAGGCTTTCCGCCTGCTGCAGCATGGCGTGCACGTCTTGCTGCACGGCATTGACCAGCTTGCTGGAAGTGTGGCGGTTGACCGCGTTCAACTGGCGGTTGAAGCTTTCGAACTCGACCTGCGCCGCCAGGTTGGTGCCCTTGCGGTCCATCAGCATGCGGATCGGCGTCGGCGGCAGGAAGCGGGTCAGCTGCAGGTGCTTCGGCGCCTGGGCTTCCACCACGTACACCAGCTCAACCAGCAAGGTGCCGACCGGCAACGCTTTGTTTTTCAACAGGGACACCGCACAGCTGCCGGTATCGCCGGACAGGATAAGATCCAGACCGTTGCGGATGATCGGGTGTTCCCAGCTGACGAACTGCGCGTCTTCGCGCGACAGCGCCCGATCGCGATCGAAGGTGACGGTGCAGCCGTCCTGCGGCAGGCCCGGGAAGTCCGGCACCAGCATATGGTCGGACGGCGTGAGCACGATCAGGTTGTCGCTGCGATCTTCCTGATTGATGCCGACGATGTCGAACAGGTTGAGCGCGAAGCCCACCAGGTTGACGTCGTTATCTTGCTCGGCGATGGCGGCGGCCAGCGCCTGGGCTTTGTCGCCGCCGTTGGAGTGCATCTCCAGCAGGCGATCGCGGCCCTGTTCCAGCTGCGCTTTCAACTGGTCATGCTGCTGGCGGCAGGCGTGGATGAATTCGTCCAGGCCTTCCTGCTCGGTCGGCGCGGCCAGATAGCCGATCAACTGCTCGTAGCAGCTGTCGTAGATGGTGCGGCCGGTCGGGCAGGTGTGTTCGAAGGCGTCGAGCCCTTCGTGGAACCAGCGGCCCAGCACCGCCTGCGCGGTGTGCTCCAGGTAAGGCACCATGATTTGGATATCGTGCATCTGGCCGATACGGTCCAGACGGCCGATACGCTGCTCCAGCAGATCCGGGTTGAACGGCAGATCGAACATCACCAGCTGGCTGGCGAACTGGAAGTTGCGGCCTTCGGAACCGATCTCGGAACACAGCAGCACCTGCGCGCCTTCTTCTTCGGAGGCGAAGTAGGCGGCGGCGCGGTCGCGCTCGATGATCGACAGCCCTTCGTGGAACACCGCGGCGCGGATCGCTTCACGCTCGCGCAGCACCTGCTCCAGCTGCAGCGCGGTGTCGGCTTTGGCGCAGATCACCAGCACTTTTTCGTTGCGGTTGGCCAGCAGGTAATCCAGCAGCCACTCGACGCGCGGATCGAAGTTCCACCAGGTGGCGTTTTCGCCTTCGAATTCCTGATAGATCTGCTCCGGGTACAGCATGTCGCGCGCACGGGCTTCGACGGACTTTTTGGCGCCCATGATGCCGGACACTTTGATCGCGGTCTGATATTGGGTTGGCAACGGCAGCTTGATCTGGTGCAGGTTGCGGTGCGGGAAGCCCTTCACGCCGTTACGGGTGTTGCGGAACAGCACGCGGCTGGTGCCGTGGCGATCCATCAGCATCGAAACCAGCTCCTGACGCGCCTGCTCGGCGTTGTCGCCTTCGCTGTTGGCGGCCTTGAGCAGCGGCTCGATGTCCTGCTCGTCGATCAGCTCGCCCAGCAGGTTAAGCTTGTCGTCGGCCAGGCGTTCACCGCTCAGCAGCAGGGTGACGGCGTCGGCCACCGGACGGTATTTCTGCTGCTCGGCGACGAACTCGCCGTAGTCGTGGAAACGGTTCGGGTCGAGCAGGCGCAGGCGCGCAAAGTGGCTCTGTTGACCGAGCTGTTCCGGGGTGGCGGTCAGCAGCAGCACGCCGGGGATATGCTCGGCCAGCTGTTCGATCACCTGATATTCGCGGCTTGGCGCCTCTTCGCTCCAGGCCAGGTGGTGCGCTTCATCGACCACCAGCAGATCCCACTGGGCGTCCGCCAGCTCTTCCAGGCGCTGCTTGTTGCGGCGCACGAAGTCCAGCGAGCAGATCACCAACTGTTCGGTCTCAAACGGGTTGCTGCTGTCGAGTTTGGCTTCGGCGTAGCGGCTGTCGTCGAACAGCGAGAAGTAGAGGTTGAAGCGGCGCATCATCTCCACCAGCCACTGGTGCTGCAGCGTTTCCGGCACCACGATCAGCACGCGTTCGGCGCGCCCCGCCAGCAGCTGCTGGTGGATGATCATGCCGGCTTCGATGGTTTTGCCGAGGCCGACTTCGTCCGCCAGCAGAACGCGCGGCGCATGGCGCTGGCCGACTTCATGAGCGATGTGCAGCTGGTGCGGGATCAGGCTGGCGCGCATGCCGCGCAGGCCGGCGAACGGCAGGCGATACTGCTCGCTCTGGTATTTGCGGGCGCGAAAACGCAGCGCGAAACGGTCCATGCGGTCGATTTGGCCGGCGAACAGGCGATCCTGCGGTTTGCTGAAGGTCAGCTTGCTGTCCAGCAGCACTTCGCGCATCGCCACGCCGCTTTCCTGGGTGTCCAGGCGGGTGCCGATATAGGTCAACAGACCGTTTTCCTCTTTCACCTCTTCCACCTGCAGCTGCCACCCCTCGTGGCTGCTGACGGTATCGCCCGGGTTGAACATCACGCGGGTGATCGGCGAATCGTTTCTGGCATAGAGGCGGTTTTCACCGGTGGCGGGGAAAAGCAGGGTAATCATGCGCGCGTCCAGCGCCACGACGGTGCCCAGTCCTAATTCGCTTTCCGTGTCGCTGATCCAGCGTTGACCAAGAGTAAAAGGCATATATTGTCGGCTCGATTCTTTGTAAGTAAGTCTTGTTACCGGGCGGGAAGGGCCGCGGCACCTGTACTGAACGTCTGCTAATCCCGGTTTGTTTTAAATTTGGCGGGCAATAGCCGTTCACGCCATGCAGACGTCGCGAGACGGCAGGGCTAAGCGTGGTTCAGTTTTGGGAAGGGCGCTATGGTAATGGAAGGCGGCGCGTTCGTCACCTGCAAAACCGGATGATTTTTCTTAACCTGGCGCAATCTCAAAACAGCCCCATCTGCCCGGTGACCAGCGTGGTGAAATCGTCGTGCAAGAAAGGGAGTATAGCGTCTGCCACCGGTTGCAGCTGCCGTTCAAGGTAGTGCTGATAATCGATGGGCGAATGGCGGGTTTCCAGCGGTTCCGGCCCGGCCACGGTCATCACGTAGCTGATCCAGCCGCCGTTCTGATACTGCAGCGGCCGCCCCTGGCTGCGGTTGTAGTCGTCGGCGATGCGCGCGGCGCGGGCGTGCGGCGGCACGTTGCGCTGATAGTCATCGAGCTTTCTGCGCAGCCGTTTGCGGTACACCAGTTGATCGTCGAAGTCGCCGTTCAGGGTTTTGCCGACGTAATCGCGCACATAGTCCTGGTAGGGCTGTTGTTTGAAGATACGCTGATAGAGCTGCTGCTGGAACTGCTGCGCCAGCGGCGTCCAGTCGGTGCGCACCGTTTCCAGCCCTTTGTACACCATCTCTTCCTCGCCGTCGGCGCGCGCGATCAGGCCGGCGTAGCGTTTTTTGCTGCCCTGTTCGGCGCCGCGAATGGTCGGCATCAGGAAGCGGGAATAGTGGGTTTCGAACTCCAGTTCCAGCGCGTTCTCCAGCCCGAACTGCTGCAGATGCTGTTGCCACCAGGCGTTGACCCGCTGCACCAGCGCCCGGCCGATCTGCGCCGCCTGCTGCTCGTCATGCGGCTGTTTCAGCCACACGAAGGTGGAGTCGGTGTCGCCGTAAATCACCTGATAGCCTTCGGCTTCGATCAGCTCGCGGGTTTGGCGCATGATCTCGTGGCCGCGCAGGGTGATCGACGACGCCAGCCGCGGATCGAAGAAGCGGCAGCCGCTCGATCCCAGCACGCCGTACAGCGCGTTCATGATGATCTTCAGCGCCTGCGACAGCGGCTTATTGTGCTGGCGTTTGGCGGCCTCGCGCCCCTGCCAGATCTGTTCGACGATCGCCGGCAGGCAGTGTTTACTGCGCGAGAAGCGGGCGTTGCGAAAGCCGGGCACCGAGTCGGCGTCGCTTGGGTGGCGCATGCCTTCCACCAGCCCGACCGGATCGATCAGGAAGGTGCGGATGATCGACGGGTACAGGCTTTTATAGTCCAGCACCAACACCGAATCGTACAGGCCGGGCCGGGAATCCATCACAAAGCCGCCGGGGCTGTGTTCCTCCGGCTGTTCGCCGAGGTTGGGGGCGACAAAGCCCAGGCGATGCATGCGCGGCATATAGAGGTGGCTGAAGGCCGCCACCGATCCGCCGCTGCGGTCGGCCGCCAGCCCGGTGACGGTGGCGCGCTCCAGCAGGAAGTTGAGCAGGTCGGCCTTGGCGAAGATGCGCGTCACCAGCTCACAGTCCTTCAGGTTGTAGCGAGCCAGCGCCGGCTTGTCTTCGGCGAAGCGCCGGTCGATCTCCGCCATGCGTTGATAAGGATTGTCGATCGCCTTGCCTTCGCCCAGCAGTTCCTGCGAAACGTATTCCAGACTGAAGGAGGGAAAGTTCCAGGTGGCGGATTTCAGCGCCTCGATGCCATCGATGATCAGGCGGCCGGCGGCGGCGGCGAAAAAGTGATTCTGCTTGAAGCCGTGCTCGCGCCACTCCAGCAGGTTGCCGCCGCGCCCCAGCCGCAGCGGGATTTGGTAGCGCTCGGCGTGCTTTTGCAGCACCCGCAGATCGAACTGCACCAGGTTCCAGCCGATGATGGCGTCAGGATCGTGGCGCTCCAGCCAGGCGTTCAACCGTTCCAGCAGCTGGGGGCGGCTGGCGCAGTATTCCAGATCGAAATCCAGCGGCTCATCGCCGCCGTTGGCCGGTCCCAGCATGTAGACCTGCCGCTGGCCGCAGCCTTCCAGCGCGATGGAGTAAAGCTCGCCGTGGGCGGTGGTTTCGATATCCAGCGACACCAGTTTTAGCGTTGGGCGGTACTCCGGCGCCGGCTTCATTTGGCCGCTGAGCAACGGCCCATTGCCGTCGCCCTGGCCGTTGAACCACACCGGCGCTGTGATGAAGCGTTCCATCAGGTAGCGCTCCGGTGGGCGAATGTCGGCCTCGTAGACCGCAACGCCGCCTTCCCGCAGCAGTTTTTCCAGCTTGATGAGCTGACGGTGCTGGCGGCAGTACAGCCCCAGCATCGGGCGATGGTGAAAATCCGTCAGCGCCAGCGGTTTCAGTTCGACTTGCCGCTCTTCCCGCAGCAGCAGTTCCGCGCGCTGCCTTTGTTCGGCGGGGATAAACGCCACCGAGGTTTGCGGCGGCAGGCGTAGCTGACGCGGGCCGGCGTCGGTCGCCAGCCAGAATTCGACCTCGGTGCCGGCGGGCGTGTCGCGCCAGTGGCGAGTGAGCAGGAAACCCTGTTGCAGTGCTGTCATAACCCCTTCGTCTTCCGCCGGGCGGCGGGCGCGACATTCAGCGAGATGTCGGTTTTGGCGCTAATATAGATAAATTATAGTATGGGTTTTTATACAGTGATTGTCCATCGCCGCGCGGCGTTGCCAAATACGCATACAATTGATCGATTGACTCGTCTGCGGCGGCACTGGAAAATCCTCCGCCCGTTTGGCCCGAATAATCCACAGAGGTGTAATGGAAGCCTATTTACAAGATTTGATCACCCAGTCACTGGCTTTCACCCTGATGGTCGTTCTGCTGGTCGCTTTTCTGGAGTCGCTGGCGCTGGTGGGGCTGCTGTTGCCCGGCACGGTGATGATGGCCAGCATCGGCGCGTTGATCGGCAGCGGCAAGGTGGACTTTTACTACGCCTGGGCGGCGGGCATCGTCGGTTGCCTGCTCGGTGACTGGATCTCTTATTTCGTCGGCCGCGCGTTCAAGGGGCCATTACACCGTTGGTCTTTCCTGAAGAAAAACAAGGCGCTGCTAGACAAAACCGAGCACGCCTTGCACCAGCACAGCATGGCGACCATTCTGATCGGCCGTTTCGTCGGCCCGACGCGCCCGTTGGTGCCGATGGTGGCTGGCATGCTCGATCTGCCGCCGTACAAGTTCGCGCTGCCGAACATCATCGGTTGCCTGACCTGGCCGCCGGTCTATTTCTTCCCCGGCATTCTGGCGGGCGTGGCGATCGATATTCCCGCCGGCGCCGACAGCGCGATGTTCAAGTGGCTGCTGCTTGCGGCGGCGCTGCTGGTCTGGCTGGCGGTATGGTTGAGCTGGCGCTGGTGGCGCGAGGGCAAGCGCAGCGCCGATCGGCTGAGCCGTTGGCTGACACCGCTGCGGCTGCGCGTGGTGTGCGGATTGAGTTGGCTGGCGGCACTGGCGGCCGGTTATGCGCTGAGCCAGCAGCCTCTGATGCCGGTGTATCGCCACCTGCTGTGGCAGGTGTTGTCCGGGCAATGACAAAAGGGGGCGAAAGCCCCCGTTCGCCTTACTGGAAGAACGCTTCCAGCTGTTCAAATACCCGCACGTCTTCGCTGTGGCGCTTCACCTGCAGCACATCCTCCAGCTTTTCCACCTGGCTTATCATCTGCTCCAGCCGCTGATCGTCGGCGACCAATAGCCAAATGCGGCTTTGCTGGCCGTCTTTCAATGGCAGGCACAAAATGCCTTCGACGTTGAACGCGCGGCGGGCGAACAGCCCGCAAACGTGCGACATCACGCCGGGATGGTTGCGCACCGCCAGCTCCAGGATCACCTGGGGTTTATCTTGTGGTTGCAGCATGGCTTATTCTCCAATCATGTCGATGTTGGCGGCGCCCGGCGGCACCATCGGGAATACTTTTTCGTTGATATCGATCAGCGCGTGGATCAGGCAGGGGCCCGGGCGTTGGATCGCCTCGGCCAGCGCCGCCTGCGGATCTTCCGCGGCGTTCAGATCGCAGGTATCCAACCCGAATCCGGCGGCGATCTTCAGGAAGTCGGTGCGCTTCGGATAGGCGGCGGCGAAGATGCGCTGTTGGTAGAACAGGGTTTGCTGCTGGTGCACCAGCCCCAGCGCCTGGTTGTTCATCAAAATGATTTTCACGTCCAGATCGTGCTCGACCGCGGTGGCCATTTCCTGAATGTTCATCATCAGGCTGCCGTCGCCGGAGAAGCACAGCACTTTGCGCTTGGGCTCCGCCAGCGCCGCGCCGATCGCCGCCGGCAGACCGAAGCCCATGGTGCCCAGGCCGCCCGACGTCAGCCACTGGCGAGGCCGGCTCAGCGGATAGGCTTGCGCCACCCACATCTGATGCTGGCCTACGTCGGTGGTGATAATAGCGCTGTCGTCCACGCAGCGCGCGGCGGCCAGCACCAGGCCGTAATGGCTCAGCGGATCGTCGGCGTTCGGCATGTTGAACGGGAATTCGCGCTTCAGGTCATTGACGGTGTTCAGCCATTCGCTGCGCGGCTGCGTGTCGATCTGCGGCAGCAGCTGTTGCAGCACCTGGCCGACGTCGGCATGGATCGCCACGTTGGCCTGTTTGACCTTGCCCAGCTCGGCGCGGTCGATATCCACATGAATGATGGCGGCGTTAGGGCAGAACTGCTCGGTTTTGCCGATTGCCCGATCGTCGAAGCGCGCGCCCAGCACGATCAGCAGATCGGCTTCCTGCAGAATGAAGTTGGTGCTGCGCGCCGCGTGCATGCCCAGCATGCCCAGCGACAGCGGGTGTTCCACCGGCATCGCGCCCAGCGCCATCAGCGTCATGGTGGTGGGCAGACCGGCGCGTTCGGCCAGTTCCACCGCTTGCCGGTGGGCGTCGGCGCAGATGATGCCGCCGCCCAGATAGAGGATCGGGCGCTTTGCCCGGTTGATCATCGCGGCGGCCTGCGAAACCAGCGCCGGATCGAAGCTCGGAGCGGCGTCCGGCACGGCGATCGGCGGCAGCTCTTCCAGCGTGATGGTGGCGGTTTGCACATCTTTCGGCACATCGATCCAGACCGGGCCGGGGCGGCCGGACTCGGCGATGCGGAAGGCGTCGCCAATCACCTGCGGCAGTTCGCGGATATCGCGCACCAGATGGTTGTGCTTGGTGATCGGGATGGAAATGCCGTAGGTGTCCACTTCCTGGAAGGCGTCGGTGCCGATCATCGAGGAGGGCACCTGACCGGTGATGCACACCAGCGGAATGGAGTCGAGTTTGGCGTCGGCGATGGCGGTGACCAGGTTGGTGGCGCCCGGCCCGCTGGAGGCGATGCACACCGCCGCCTTGCCGCTGGCGCGCGCCATGCCTTGCGCCATAAAGCCCGCGCCCTGTTCGTGGCGCGCCAGCACGTGGTGAATGCGGGTGCTTTGGCTCAGCGCGTCATACAGCGGCAGCGCGGCGCCGCCGGGAATGCCGGCGACGGTGGTGATGCCCTGACGCTCCAGCAGATGAACGATCAATTGTGCGCCGGTGAAGCTGGTGCCCGGTTGAGGCGTGCCCGAAGTTGCCATGTTCCTGTCCTTTCTCAAGGCCGGTGAGCTTTGCTGGGCAGGGTGCTAAAACAAGAAACCCCGCCCGGTTTGCGCCGGCGGGGTTTGGGAATCGATGCGTTGATTCGGACCCTACGGCGCATTGCCGACGACCACCACCACACGCACGACGACCACCGCGGCTGGTAGCGCGGTAACTAGTAGGGTCGAAGTCAGCGAGGATGCGATCACAGGGAACCTTATCATCAGTAAAAAAAGTCAGGTTTTTATAAAAACACAGGCGCAAAATTCGCACAACAGGTTTATTGGCGCAGCATAAAAAACGCGCGTCAGATCACGCTTTGCCCGAAATGCCCAGCACGCGCGCTTCGGGCGCGCTGCCGTCCAGCAGGGCCTGCGTCGGGCCATCGTAATAGATGCGGCCGTCGACCACCAGCAGCGTGCGCGGTGCGATGCGTGCGGCGTCGTCGAGGTTGTGCGACACCATCAGCAGCGTCAGGTTGCGCTGTTCGCATACCGTCTGCAGCAGTTGCAACATCTCGTTGCGCAGCGCCGGATCGAGCGCCGAGAAGGGTTCGTCGAGCAGCAGGATCGGCCGTTGGCGAATCAAACAGCGCGCCAGCGCGGCGCGCTGACGCTGGCCGCCGGAAAGTTGCGACGGCAGGCGCTCCAGATGCTCTTCCAGGCCGACCTGACGGGCGATGTGTTCTCGCTGTTGACGCTGCTGCGCAGTCAAGCGCAGACCGGGATCCAACCCCAACCCGATGTTCTGCGCCACCGTCAGGTGCGCGAACAGGTTGTTTTCCTGAAACAGCATCGACACCGGCCGCTTGGCCGGCGGCGTGGCGGTGTGGTCTTCGCCGTTCAGCAGCAGCCGGCCGCTGGCCGCCGGCAGAAAACCGGCGATCAGGCTCAGCAAGGTGCTTTTACCGGCGCCGCTGGGGCCGAGCACCGCGACGCGCTCGCCCGGCTGGATGCGCAGATCAAAGCGCATCGGCAGGTGGTCATACAGGTAGGTCAGTTTTTCAAGCGTCAGCATGGCGGCCCGGTAAGCGTTCAATCAGGGTAAACAACAGGAAGCACAGCAGCAGCAACAGCAGCGCGGTCACCGCCCCGTCGTTGCTGCGGTAGGCGCCAATCTGCTGATACAGGTAAAAAGGCAGGGTACGGAAATGCTCGTTGCCAAACAAGGCGACCACGCCGAAGTCGCCGATCGACAGCACGCAGGCGAAGGCCAGCGCCTGTGCCAGCGGGCGGCGCAGGGCGCGCAGCTCAATCAGCCGCAGCCGTCGCCAGCCGCGGATATCCAGCGACAGGCACAGCGGGTTGTAACGTTCGGCGAGGTCGCGCATTGGGTTCTCCAATACCTTCAGCGCATAGGGCACCGCCATCAGCGCATTGGTGAGGATCACTAGCGCATAGGGCGACTGCGGCAACCCCACGGTATCGCTCAGCAGCAGGAAGAAGCCGGTGGCCAGCACGATGCCCGGCATCGCCAGGATCACCATGCCGCTGAGCTCCAGCGCCTGGCCGCCGCGCAGCTGTTGCCGCAGTTTTAGCTCACGGCTGCTCCACAGCAGCATCATCGTGAGCGCCACGCACAGCAGCCCTGCGCCGAGGGCGATGCGCAGCGACGTGAACAGCGCCTGCCACAGCACCGGCTGGCGCAGCACGCTGACCATGGCCTGATTGGCGCCGTCGGCGATCACCGCCAGCAGAGGCGGCAGCAGCAGCAACAGTGCGGCGGCGATCAGCAGAAAATCGCCGACGCGTCGCCACAGGCTGTCATCCGGATTGCGCCAGCGCTGGGCGTGGGTATGCCCCACCGGCAATGCCTGGCTCAGGCGCTGACTGATCAACACCAGCCCGAGACAACAGCCCAGCTGGATCAGCGCCAGCATGGCGGCACGCCCCAGATCGTAGTCGTAACTCAGCGCCTGGTAGATCGCCAGTTCAATGGTGGTGGCCTGCGGCCCGCCGCCCAGCGACAGTACGGTGGCGAAGCTGGCGAAGCACAGCATGAAGATCAGCGCGCCGCTCGGCAGGATTTGGCGGCGCAGCGCCGGCCATTCGACGAAGCGGAACTGCTGCCAGCCGCTCATGCCCAGTTGGGCGGCCAGCTGGCGCTGCTCTACCGGAATGTTCTCCAGCGCCTGCAGCAACAGGCGGGTGGCCAGCGGTAGATTAAAGAACAGGTGCGCCAGCAGAATGCCCTGCAGACCGTAGGGCGAGAAACCATACTCGACGCCCAGCCAGCCGCACAGCGTCGCCAGCCAGCCCTGGCGCCCATAGACGCTGAGCAGGCCGAATACCGCTACCAGCACCGGCAGCACCAGCGTCATGGCGCACAGCCGCAGCAACAACTGCCGGCCGGGGAAACGGCGGCGATAGAGCGCGCGCGCCAGCAGAATGGCGGGCAGCACCGAAATCAGCGCCGACAGCAGCGCCTGCAGGAAGGTGAAGCGCACCACGTGCCACAGGTAACTGTCCTGCCACAGGCTGCGCCAGTCGCTGTCCGGCGCGTGACGCCACAGTGACCCCAGCGCCAGCGCGGCGATGAGCAGGATCAGGCCGGCGGCCAGCAGCCCCGGCCAGAGCCAGCGGGGGATCAGCGGCTGACGGCGGTTTGCCATGCCCGGATCCAACCGCCGCGTTGTGTGGCCACCTCTTCGGCGCTGTATTGCAGCGCGGTCTGCGGCACGTTCATCTGCTCAAAGCCGACGGGCAGCGGGGTGTTGATCACCGGGTACATCCAGTTGCCGGTCGGGATGGTGTTCTGGAATGCCGGCGTCACCATGAACCGCATGAAACGCTCGGCCAGCTCAGGCTGTTTGGCGGCTTTCAGCTTGCCGGCCACTTCCACCTGCAGGTAGTGGCCTTCGCTGAACGTGGCGGCGGCGTAAAGGTCTTTTTTCTCTTCGATCAGGTGGTAGGCGGGAGAGGTGGTATAGCTGAGCACCAGATCGCCTTCGCCTTTCAGGAACAGGCCGTAGGCTTCGCTCCAGCCTTTGGTGACGGTGACGGTCTTCTTCGCCAACTGCTGCCAGGCGGCCGGCGCCTTGTCGCCATACACTTTTTGCATCCACAGCAGCAGGCCGAGCCCCGGCGTGCTGGTGCGCGGATCTTCGTAGATCACTTTCCAGTTGCGGTCGCCGCTGACCAGCTCCTGCAGGCTTTTCGGCGGGTTCTTCAGTTTTTCTTTGTTGTAGACGAAGGCGAAGTACCCGTAGTCGTAAGGCACGAAGGTCGCGTCCTGCCAGCCGCCCGGCACCGTCAGCCTGGCGGTATCGACGCCGCTCGGCGCGAACAGGCCGGTTTGCTGCGCCGCCTGCAGCAGGTTGTTGTCCAGCCCCAGCACCACGTCGGCGGCGCTGTTCTTGCCCTCCATGCGCAGGCGGTTCAGCAACGAGACGCCGTCTTCCAGCGCCACGAACTTCAGTTCACAGTCGCATTCGGCCTCGAAGGCTTTTTTCACCGCCGGGCCAGGGCCCCAGTCGGCGGCGAAGGAATCGTAGGTGTAAACCGTCAGCGTCGGCTTGGCGAACGCCGGCGCGGCGCACAGCAGCAATAAGCAGGGCAGATATTTTTTGACCACGTTGCACTCCTGAAAAATAAGGGGGCAAGGGCATCTGAGGGGGCGAGGCGGCGTCGCCGGTTCGCTGGGCTCAAATCCCTCCGCCGGTATTGACCGGATCAGGTTCGACGGGTGTGCTCTCAGCGGAAAATCAGGCTTATTACGCGGCCCGGCTCTCCGCACCCCGTTGAGACGGCGCTATTGTAAAGATTAACCGACTTGGGCGAAAGGCGCTTATGTCTCCGGCGGGGCAAACCAGGCGGACTTGAAGTCGAACCAGCCGAGGGTGTTCATCCGCACGCCGCGCATGCTGCGCTGGCCGTGCAGCTGCAGCCAGTGGTGGAACAGCGGATGCAGCTGGTGGTTGCTGACCAGACGCTGGCAGAACTCCGCCAGCGGCAGACGGTTGGCGCGCCACAGCGCCGCGTCCTGCGCCAGATCTTCGTTCATGCAATGCTGCATCAGCGGCAGTTCGTACAGCGTGGCGAACAGCGAAAACTCCAGCGGCAGATAGAAGTTGGCGCTGCCAAGCCACAGATCGCTGCGCGCGTCGCCCTGGTGCCAGGTGGCGTAATCCACGCTTTGCACGATCAGGCGGATGCCGTGCTGCGCCAGCAGCGGCTCGATCGCCTGACGGATGGCGTGAAACTCCGAATGCTCATTGAAGTGGGTCATCGTCAGTTCGGTCAGCCCCGCCGGTTTGGGCTGCTGCGCCAGCGCGCGGTTGTGGTGCCAACGGGGCAGCAGGCCGTACGCCGGCGACCAGTAGCGTTGGTAGAGCGGCCCGGCGTGGCTCAGCAGCGAAATGGGATTGATCAATTCGCACAGCCAGCTGCGAATGGCGGGATCGGCGGCCAGCGGGGAGCGCCGGTCGAACAGCAGGAAATAGCAGCCCTCTTCCAGCCGGCTTTCCAGTTCGTTGTTGCCGGTTTCATCGCCCTGCAGCTGTACGCCGGAATGCACCAGTTCTTCGGAGAACTCCGGCAGCACCCAGATATTCACCTCGTCGATCAGCGCCCGGTAGCCAAAATAGTCGTCGAAGGCGTGGATCTTCATCTGGCTGGGGAGATTGCGCACTACGCGATAGGGGCCGGTGCCGATCGGATGGCGGGCGAAATCTGGTAGTTCGCGCCATTCGCGCGGCAGGATCATGGCGTGCACGCTGCCCAGCAGCCAGGGCAGCCAGTGGTCGGGGCTGCGCAGATGCACGTCAATCACGAATGGCGTCGGCGAGGTGACGCTCTCGATATGCGAGAACAGCGGTTGCGAGGTCAGACGCGAAAGAGAAGTAATGACGTCCGCCATCTCCAGCTCGCGGCCGTGATGAAAATGGATCGCCGGGCGCAGGTAAAATCGCCAGTGCAGTGGCGTCAACGCCTGCCAATGGTGAGACAGATCGGACTCCAGTTCCCCGTTTTCCTCATTTATGCGCGTCAGACCGTTGAAGATCTGGCGCGCCAGATGGGTTTCCGAACGCCGCAGCGCCGAGCCGGGCAGCAGGTTGTACAACTGCCGGTAGTAGAGCACCCGCAGGATGTGTTTCCCCTGGCGGAAGCTACGCCCCAGCTGTGACAGCAGCATCTGGCGCACCACGTTTTTGTCGCCCACCAGTTGCACCAGCTGATCGATGCGATCCTGTTCCAGCAGCTCCTCGGCCCGCTGTTGCTGCAGCGCCAGGCCGGTGTAGTGGAAGGTTAGCCGCGAACGCTTGCCGCGCCCCGATTCCGCCTGCCAGGTGAGCCAGCCTTCCCGCTGCATGGCGCTCAGCAGGGAGCGCACGTGGCGCCGCGAGCAGCTGAGCACCTCCGCCAGATCCTGCAGCGTGGTGTCGGTGGTTTCACCGTGGCAGCGCTGCCACAGGCGGATGAACTGCTGCTGCAATCTGGACGTGGACATAAAAGAGGAACGCTCCTGCTTCAACTCGTCAATTTTTCTTTCCCTATATTACGCCGATAATTTTCATCAATGAAAGGGGAGGGCGTAATCATGAAAGCTTTCTTATCCAGGCAGTTCTATCAGCGCTATTTCAGCGCGGTGCGCCGCCAGCGAGCCGACTGGCTGAGCGTGGTGCCCGAACAGGCGCGGCTGGCGATGCTGGCGCACCTGACGCAATGGGACATTAAAGAGATGACCGATAAGCAGTATCGCGAGCACCTGTAGGGGCTGCGGCAACAAGTTTCTGAGTAATGGTGCTGTTTCACCAGCCAGTGGGGTGACCCACTGGTTTTTTTATGCGCGGTCATGGCGATGCGCTTGCATTTTTCTCGCCGTGGCTTAAGGTTCTTTCTTCTGCTTTGAGGTCAGGGAAGACGATATGCAACGCATGAGCCGGTTGTCACTGCGCATTAACCCCATCTTTGCCGCATTCCTGCTGATCGCTTTTCTCTCCGGCATCGCCGGCGCGTTGCTGACGCCGACGCTCAGTCTGTTTCTGACCACCGAGGTCAAAGTGCGGCCGCTGTGGGTAGGGCTGTTTTACACCGCCAACGCCGTGGCCGGCATCGTGGTCAGTTTTCTGCTGGCCAAGCGCTCCGACACCCGCGGCGATCGGCGCCGGTTGATCCTGCTGTGCTGCCTGATGGCGGTCGGCAACTGCCTGCTGTTCGCCTTTAACCGCGATTACCTGACGCTGATCACCGCCGGGGTGCTGATGTCCGCCGTTGCCAACACCGCCATGCCGCAGATTTTCGCGTTGGCGCGGGAATATGCCGACAGCGAGGCGCGTGAGGTGGTGATGTTCAGCTCGGTGATGCGCGCCCAGCTTTCGCTGGCGTGGGTGATCGGCCCGCCGCTGTCGTTTGCGCTGGCGCTGAACTATGGGTTCACCGTGATGTTCCTGATCGCCGCCGCCACCTTCGCGGTTTGCGTACTGCTGGTAGGGTTTATGCTGCCTTCGGTGCCGCGTGCGGCGGAGAATAAGGAGCTGCAGGGCGGGATGTCTGCGCCGATCGCGCCCGCCAGTGCCTGGCGCAATCGCGATGTGCGGCTGCTGTTCATCGCTTCGATGCTGATGTGGACCTGCAATACCTTGTATATCATCGATATGCCGCTGTATATCACCGCCGATCTCGGGCTGCCGGAAGGGCTGGCCGGGGTGCTGATGGGCACCGCCGCCGGGTTGGAAATCCCGGCAATGCTGCTGGCCGGTTATTACGTCAAACGCTTCGGCAAGCGCAACATGATGCTGCTGGCGGTGGCGGCGGGCGTGCTGTTTTATCTCGGGCTGACGGTGTTGGCGACCAAGCCGGCCCTGATCGCGCTGCAGCTGCTCAACGCGGTGTTTATCGGCATCGTCGCCGGTATCGGCATGCTCTATTTTCAGGATTTGATGCCGGGCCGGCCGGGCGCCGCCACCACGCTGTTCACCAACAGCATCTCTACCGGGGTGATCCTGGCCGGGGTGCTGCAGGGCGTGCTGGTGGAGAATTTCGGTCATGGTTCGGTGTATTGGATGGCGGCGCTGCTGGCGCTGGCGGCGCTCGGGATGAGCGCCAAAGTGCGTGAAGTGTGAGGTTAAACGACGGCATTCTTGATGCAAGTCATTGAGAAGGCTAAACCGGGCGCTCAAGCTGAAGGCATATGGCGCGCGATCGTTGCGCCCACGCCCGTCTCGCTATTGAGATGCCGCCCTGTCGTTTAGAACAGTGGGAACGTTATGGATAAACTCACACCGCTCAAACCGCTTCCTTCCCTGTGCGCCCTTGGCGCCACGCTGATTATCTGGTTCCTCATTCCCGTGCCGGAGGGCGTTGCGCCCAACGCCTGGCAGCTGCTGGCGCTGTTTATCGGCACCATCATCGCCATCATCGGCAAGGCGATGCCGATCGGCGCGGTCTCGGTGATCGCCATCGCTCTGGTGGCGGTAACCGGCGTCACCAACCCCGGCAAGCCGGGCGCCGCGCTGGACGACGCGCTCAGCGGCTTTTCCAACCAGCTGATCTGGCTGATCGGCTTTTCTATTATGATCTCCCTCAGCCTGAACAAAACCGGGCTGGGCGCGCGCATCGGCTACTATTTCATCTCGCTGTTCGGCAAGAAGACGCTGGGCATCGCCTACGCGCTGACGCTGGCGGAAACCACGCTGGCGCCGGTGACGCCGAGCAACACCGCGCGCGGCGGCGGCATCATTCACCCGATCATGAAATCGATCGCCGACAGCTTTGGTTCCAAACCCGAGCTTAATACCGCCGGCAAGATCGGCCGCTATCTGTCGCTGGTGAACTACAACATTAACCCGGTCACCTCGGCGATGTTTATCACCGCCACGGCGCCTAACCCGCTGATTGTCAGCCTGATCGCCAAAGGCACCCACGGCAGCTTTGAATTGTCCTGGTCAATGTGGGCGATCGCCGCCCTGGTGCCAGGGCTGTGCTCGCTGATCGTGATGCCGCTGGTGATTTATCTGCTGTACCCCCCGGAGGTGAAAAGTACGCCGGATGCGCCGCGTTTCGCCCGCGAAAAGCTGCAGGCGCTGGGGCCGGTGACGCTGCCGGAGAAAATTACCCTCGGGGTGTTCGCGCTGTTGCTGGTGTTGTGGGCCGGCATACCGGCGATGATCTTCGGCCCGGCGCTGGCGGTCAATCCCACCACCGCGGCGCTGATCGGCCTGGCGGTATTGCTGGCCACCGGCGTGCTGAGCTGGGAGGATGTGCTGAAGCATAAAGGCGCCTGGGACACCGTGGTGTGGTTCTCGGCGCTGGTGATGATGGCCAGCTTCCTCGGCAAGCTGGGGCTAATAGGCTGGCTGTCGCAAACCGTCGGCAACGGCATCGACCGTATGGGCATGAGTTGGGTGGGCGGCACGATCTTGCTGACCCTCATCTATTTGTATTCACACTATTTCTTCGCCAGCACCACCGCGCACGTGACGGCGATGTTCGCCGCCTTCTTCGCTGCCGGCATCGCGCTTGGCGCGCCACCGGCACTGCTGGGCCTGATCCTGGCGTTTTCTTCCTCGCTGATGATGTCGCTGACGCATTACGGCACCGGCACCGCGCCGATCATCTTTGGCTCCGGCTACGTGACGCTGGGGGAGTGGTGGAAAGCGGGATGGGTGATGAGTGTAATTAACCTGCTGATCTGGATAGTGATCGGCGGCGCATGGTGGAAGCTGCTGGGCTACTGGTGAGGAAAAAATTCACCCGCCGGGCGGCGGGTGAAGGGGATTAATTCAGAAACGCCGGCTGCTGCGCTTCGTAGCGGGAGATGTCCGCTTCGTGCTGCAGCGTCAGGCCGATGCTGTCCAGCCCGTTGATCATGCAGTGGCGGCGGAAGCTGTCGATTTCGAACGGATAGCTTTTGCCGCCGGCGTTGACCGTCTGGTTCTCCAGATCCACCACGAACTCCGTCCCTTCGTTGGCGTCCACCAGCTTGAACAGCTCATCCACCTGCTGCTCGCTCAGCGTCACCGGCAACAGCTGGTTGTTGAACGAGTTGCCATAGAAGATATCGGCAAAGCTCGGCGCGATCACCACTTTGAAACCGTAGTCGGTCAGCGCCCAGGGGGCGTGTTCGCGTGAAGAGCCGCAGCCGAAGTTTTCGCGCGCCAACAGGATGCTGGCGCCTTTATAGCGCGGTTTGTTCAGCACGAACGCCGGGTTCGGCTGCTGGCCGGCGTCGTCGAGGAAGCGCCAGTCGTTGAACAGGTGCTGGCCGAAACCGGTGCGGGTCACCTTCTGTAAAAACTGCTTGGGAATAATGGCGTCGGTGTCGACGTTGGCCGCATCCAAAGGCACCACTAAGCCGGTATGTTGAGTAAATTTAGCCACGTTAGCCCCTTAGTGAATATCACGGATGTCAGCGAAGTGACCGGCGACGGCGGCCGCGGCGGCCATTGCCGGGCTGACCAGGTGGGTGCGCCCACCGCGGCCCTGGCGCCCTTCGAAGTTACGGTTGCTGGTGGACGCGCAGCGCTCGCCCGGATTCAGACGGTCGTTGTTCATCGCCAGGCACATCGAGCAACCCGGCAAGCGCCATTCGAAGCCGGCTTCAATAAAGATTTTGTCCAACCCTTCGGCTTCCGCCTGGGCCTTCACCGGGCCGGAGCCGGGCACCACGATGGCCTGCACGCCGCTGGCGACCTTGCGCCCCTTGGCGATAGCCGCCGCCGCGCGCAGATCTTCGATGCGTGAGTTGGTGCAGGAGCCGATGAACACTTTGTCGATCGGCACCTCGGTCAATTTGATGCCCGGTTTCAAATCCATGTAGGCCAACGCTTTCTCGGCGGAAGCGCGCTCAACCGGATCGCTGAACGATTCCGGCGCCGGGATCGCCTGATTGACGGCGATCACCTGGCCGGGGTTGGTGCCCCAGGTGACCTGCGGCGCGATCTCTTCGGCGTGCAGCGTCACTACGGTATCGAATTGGGCGTCGGCGTCGGTCTTCAGCGTGCGCCAGTAAGCGACCGCCTGCTCCCAGTTTTCGCCGGTTGGCGCGAACTGACGCCCCTTCAGGTAGGCGAAGGTGGTGTCGTCCGGCGCCACCAGCCCGGCTTTAGCGCCCATTTCGATCGCCATGTTGCACAGGGTCATGCGGCCTTCCATGCTCAACGCTTCGATCGCCTTGCCGCAGAATTCCACCACGTGGCCGGTGCCGCCGGCGCTGCCGGTTTTGCCGATCACCGCCAGCACGATGTCTTTGGCGGTAATGCCCTCGGCGGCGTCGCCGGTGACTTCAATCTTCATGGTCTTGGCGCGGCCCTGTTTCAGGGTCTGGGTCGCCAGCACGTGTTCCACTTCGGAGGTGCCGATGCCGAACGCCAACGAGCCAAAAGCGCCGTGGGTGGCGGTGTGCGAGTCGCCGCAGACGATGGTCATGCCCGGCAGCGTCATGCCTTGTTCAGGCCCAATTACGTGCACGATGCCCTGGAACGGGTGGTTCAGGTCATACAGCGAAACGCCGAATTCCGCGCAGTTCTTGATCAACTCCTGCATCTGGATGCGCGCCATTTCGCCGCTGGCGTTGATGTCTTTGGTCTGGGTCGACACGTTGTGATCCATGGTGGCGAAGGTTTTGCCGGGTTGGCGCACCTTGCGGCCCATGGCGCGCAGGCCGTCGAACGCCTGCGGCGACGTGACTTCGTGCACCAGGTGACGGTCGATATACAGCAACGGCGTTTCGTTCGGCGCTTCGTGCACCACGTGGGCGTCGTACAGCTTCTGGTATAAGGTCTTGGCCATGTTATGCCCCCTGAGCTACAAAGCGAGCGATGATGTCGCCCATTTCATCGGTGCTGACGGCTTTGCCGTCACCGGCCAGATCGGCGGTGCGGTAGCCCTGTTCCAACGCCTGGTTGATGGCGCGTTCTACGGCGTCGGCCGCTTCATCGGCGCCCAGGCTGTAACGCAGCAGCAGGGTGGCGGACAGGATCTGCGCAATCGGGTTGGCGATGCCTTTGCCTGCAATATCCGGCGCGGAACCGCCCGCCGGT
This sequence comes from Serratia sp. BNK-23, assembly GCF_047456145.1. Lineage (NCBI taxonomy): Bacteria > Pseudomonadati > Pseudomonadota > Gammaproteobacteria > Enterobacterales > Yersiniaceae > Serratia > Serratia sp. BNK-23. The sequence goes on along the minus strand of NZ_CP179900.1, from coordinate 4,225,621 downwards.
TCGTACAGGCCGAAGCCTTGTTCGTTCAGGCTGGCGGATGGCAGCATGCCCATCGAGCCGGTGATCATCGCGCACTCGTCGGACAGGATGTCGCCGAACAGGTTGGAGCACAGCAGCACGTCGAACTGGGACGGATCTTTGATCAGCTGCATGGTGGCGTTGTCGATATACATGTGCGACAGCGACACGTCCGGGTAATCCCTGGCGACCTGATTGACCACTTCACGCCACAGGATGGAGCTTTGCAGCACGTTGGCCTTGTCGATCGACGTCACCTTGTGGCGGCGCTTGCGGGCGGATTCGAAGGCGATGCGCGCGATGCGTTCAATCTCGAAACGGTGATACACCTCGGTATCGAAGGCGCGCTCCTGCATGCCCTGGCCTTCACGGCCCTTCGGCTGGCCGAAGTAGATGCCGCCGGTCAATTCGCGCACGCACAGAATGTCGAAGCCGCGGGCGGCGATATCGGCGCGCAGCGGGCAGAACGCCTCCAGCCCTTGATACAGGCGCGCCGGGCGCAGGTTGCTGAACAGTTTGAAGTGCTTGCGCAGCGGCAACAGCGCGCCGCGTTCCGGCTGCTCGGCCGGCGGCAGGTGTTCCCATTTCGGGCCGCCCACCGATCCGAACAGGATGGCGTCGGCCTGCTCGCAGCCGGTGACGGTCGCCGCCGGCAGCGGGCTGCCGTGGCGATCGATGGCGATGCCGCCGACGTCGTACTCGGCGGTGGTGATGCGAATGTCAAAGCGTTGACGCACCGCGTCCAACACTTTGCGCGCCTGAGCCATTACTTCCGGGCCGATGCCGTCTCCGGGCAAGACGGCAATGTGATAAGTCTTCGTCATGTTCACACCGTTTCCTGATTATTTTGATGTTTGTTTTGCTGCAGGCGCTGCTTTTCTTTTTCTACCTGCTGTGAGCGCCAAATATTGTTCAACACGTGCACCATCGCCTTGGCGGAGGATTCGACGATGTCGGTCGCCAGCCCCACGCCGTGGAAGCGGCGGCCGTTGTAAGAGACCACGATATCCACCTGGCCCAGCGCGTCGCGGCCATGGCCCTTGGCGGTCAACTGGTACTTCACCAGCTCGATCGGGTAGTCGGTGATGCGATTGATCGCCTGATAAACCGCATCGACCGGGCCGTTGCCGGTGGCGGCTTCGGCTTTCTCTTCGCCGCCGCAGATCAGTTTCACCGAGGCGGTGGCCATGATGCTGCTGCCGGACTGTACGCTGAAGTAACCCAGGCTGAAGTGCTCCGGCTCTTCCTGTTGTTTGTTGATGAAGGCCAAGGCCTCCAGATCGTAGTCGAACACCTGGCCCTTTTTGTCGGCCAGCTTCAGGAAGGCGGCGTACAGGGTATCCAGGTTGTAATCCTGCTCCTGGTAGCCCATCTCTTCCATGCGGTGTTTCACCGCTGCGCGGCCGGAGCGGGAGGTCAGGTTTAACTGCACGTCCTTCAGGCCGATCGACTGCGGGGTCATGATTTCGTAGTTTTCGCGGTTCTTCAGCACGCCGTCCTGGTGAATGCCGGAGGAGTGGGCGAAGGCGTTGGAGCCGACGATCGCCTTGTTGGCCGGGATCGGCATGTTGCACAGCTGGCTGACGATCTGGCTGGTGCGGAAGATTTCCTGGTGGTTGATGTTGGTGTGCACGTTCATGATGTCCTGGCGCACTTTAATCGCCATGATCACTTCTTCCAGCGAACAGTTACCGGCGCGTTCACCAATGCCGTTCAGGGTGCCTTCCACCTGGCGGGCACCGGCCTGCACTGCGGCGATGGAGTTGCCGACCGCCATGCCCAAATCGTCGTGGCAGTGCACGGAGATGATGGCTTTGTCGATGTTCGGCACGCGGTCATACAGGGTAGTGATGATGCCGCCGAACTGGTTCGGGGTGGTGTAGCCGACGGTATCCGGGATATTGATGGTGGTAGCGCCGGCGTTGATGGCGGCTTCGACCACGCGACACAGATTGTCGATCGGCGTGCGGCCGGCGTCTTCACAGGAGAACTCCACGTCGTCGGTGTAGTTGCGGGCGCGTTTTACCGAGCGCACCGCCATCTCCAGCACTTCGTCGAACGAGCGCTTCAGCTTCGATTCGATGTGCAGGGTTGAGGTGGCCAGGAATACGTGGATGCGGAACGCTTCGGCGACGCGCAGCGCTTCGGCGGCCACGTCGATGTCTTTGTCCACGCAGCGGGCCAGGCCGCAGACGCGACTGTTTTTGATTTGGCGAGCGATGGTTTGCACCGACTCGAAGTCGCCCGGCGAAGAGACCGGGAAGCCGACTTCCATCACGTCAACGCCCATTCTTTCCAGCGCCAGCGCAATCTGAATCTTCTCTTTTACGCTCAGGCTGGCCTGCAGCGCCTGCTCGCCATCACGCAGCGTGGTATCGAAAATAATGACTTGTTGGCTCATCGGTGCATTCCTTATCGTGTTGATTTCACGCTAAGCGGGCAAAAAAAAACCCGCGCAGTAGCGCGGGTTTCTTATGGGTGATCGGCTGAGTCAGCTCCGAACGTCGTCCACAGGCATACCGCGCAAACAAGATGCGTTGAGTAGTAGGCCTAGTAGACGGTGAGTACGGATCATAAGGGTTCAGCTTCTCTTAAATTGGGTGTCTGCCTAATTTGATACGTGATTGGCCTGGCGATGTCAACACCTGATTGAATGCGGGAACAATGCATCAGCCCATTAACTAAACAGAGGATCATTCGGCAAAAAAACGACGTCTTAGAGAAAAAAATGGGGCCAGTTTGCGTGCTGCTTAGCATAAACGAATCGAATATATACTGCGCTAATTGCTTCTGGATTTCGTTGCGTTAAGATTTGTGATGAAAAAAGCAAGAGGGATTAATCACGGGGAGCAATAAAATAACATTTTCAATACAAATGGTTTAAATTTAACTCATATGAATAATTGATTGTTTTAGTCATAATATAACAAAATAATGCGTTTTTACACAAAGTGAGCGGTGTTTTTAGATGGTTTGATTGCTTATGATGTGTTTTTATAGTTTGTCTCATACAGTGCGGCGACGTTGTTCAATTGTATTAATCATTGTTGATACCTAATTATTAGTACTACCCAGGTGGCATTCTTCTCGCTGACGGGGAAAGCTGCTGACATGTATTCCATATACGACTTATATCGTGTAGATAACACGAGGTTTTTTATCGATTGATGACGGTAATGGCAGGATTTGTCGTGCAAAGATAAGACAATGCGGCGTTTCATTGTTTGTCGAGCATAAGGATTAGATTATTTACACAGGATTTAGTGGAGTGAAATATGGCTGAATATGATTCAGAAATCGCCATGGTCAAAGAGCCGGCGGACATCCATTTGCGCAGCGTCGATCTTAATTTACTGACGGTGTTTGACGCCGTGATGCAAATGCAAAATATTACGCGAGCCGCTAATTCGTTAGGGATGTCGCAGCCGGCGGTGAGCAACGCGGTAGCGCGCCTGAAGGTGATGTTCAACGACGAACTGTTCGTGCGCTGCGGCCGCGGGATCCAGCCCACCATGCGGGCCAGGCAGCTGTTCGGGCCGGTGCGGCAAGCGCTGCAGCTGGTGCAGAATGAGTTGCCGGGATCTGAGTTTGAGCCGCTGACCAGCACGCGAGCGTTCTCCCTGTCGCTGTGCAGCCCGCTCGATTTGCGTCTGGGCGCCGGGATAATCAATCACGTCAAACAGATAGCGCCGCAGCTTAACCTGCAAATAAAGTCATACATTAACAATAATATTGAACGTCAATTGCGTTATCAGGACGTGGAGTTTGTCATCGGCTACAGCCGTTTCGAGTCGGCGGAGTTTCGCAGCCTGGCGATGTTCGACGACGAATTAGTGCTGGCGGTTGCGCAGGCGCACCCGAGAATAGGCGAGGAGGTGACGCCGGAACACATGCTGGCCGAGCAGCATGCTGCGGTTTCCCTGGAAAGTTTTGGATCGTTCAGTAAACCTTTTTATTTAGACGAGCCGATGCTGCGCGCCGTGACGCAGCAGTGCACGGATCTTTACAGCGTGTTGAATATGGTGTCGCAAACGGAAATGGTAGCGATTGCGCCCGCCTGGTTGGTGCGACAGCAGACGGAGGCGTTGAAAATAAAGGCGGTTCCTTTATGTGGCAACGATAATAAAGCCACCTGTTACCTCTCCTGGCATGAATCCTCAGAGCGGGATAAAGGCCACCAGTGGATGAAATCTGTCCTGATTGAGGCGGGTAACCCAAAGTAAAGCGATAAAGATGGGAACCATATAAAGATAATATTCAACTGAGCGTTTTTTTCTCATGATAAAAACTAAGAGCTATCTGCGTTTTTATTAAGATATTTCTTGGTTTTGCGGCGATAGAATAACTTATTCTCAGGATAAATTTGTTCATTTAGCGAAAACAATTAATATAAATTAATATTCTGATTTTTACTTTCCAGCTGGAATTTTAAACTAACTCGATGTGGCGGCCCGAACGGGCCGCGTTTTATGGCAGCCATCAAACCTTTTCCTTCCCGTTTTGTCCAACCCATGAAAGCGCGAAAGCCGGCCTGAGTTTTGGCTCACACTTCTACGCTGAAATCGCTTTTCCCCCTGCCTGAGAGTAGGTAGACTGCGCGGAAAAAAGTAAACACGTGTAAGCTGAGATGAGGGCCGCAAGGCATCGTTCAGGCTTAACTGTATGATTCATTTCAGGCTTAGAGCACTATGATCACTAATCTGCTGCAATACCATTTGATCCATCGTATACAGCATCAAATCACCCACCGAGCCGATCGCACAGCATTTCGCCAATGGTCGCCCAACGGCGAGTTTCAACTGACCTGGGGAGCTGCGGCTGCCCGCATTGATCGCATTGCTGCCGGGCTGCTGGCGCTGGGCGCCGAAGTGCAAGAACGTATCGGTATCTTCGCCAATAACACGATGGCCTGGTCGTTGACCGATCTCGCGATCCTGCACCTGCGTGGCGTCAGCGTACCGCTCTATTCCACCAATACGCCGGCGCAGGCGGCCTTCGTCATCAACGACGCTGACATTCGCATCCTGTTCGTCGGCGAGCAGGCGCAGCTGGATGCCGCCATCGCACTGCGTGGCGTCTGCCCACAGCTGAGTCATATCATCGTGTTCGACGAGGACGCCGATCTGCGCGGCTGCGAGATCGCACAACACCTGAGCGCCTTCGAGCGCGCTGCCGATCCGGCGGCTTTTATCGCTCAACGTCGGCAGCGCATTGAAGAGTGCGACCTGCAGGATCTCTTTACCCTGATCTATACCTCGGGCACCACCGGCGAACCGAAAGGGGTCATGCTGGACTACCGCAACCTGGCGGCGCAGCTCTACCTGCATGATGAGAGACTGACGGTCGGCGAAGAGGATGTGTCGCTCAGTTTCCTGCCGCTGTCGCACGTGTTCGAGCGTGCCTGGAGCTTCTTTGTCATGCATTCCGGCGCGCAGAATGTTTTCCTGCCGAACACCGACTGGGTACGGGAAGCGATGGGGCAGGTGCGGCCGACGTTAATGTGCGCGGTACCGCGTTTCTACGAGAAGATTTTCAGCGCGGTGCATGAAAAAGTGGCGCGTGCCCCTTGGCTGCGCCGTGCGCTGTTCCACTGGGCGATCGTCTGCGGGGAGCGCAAGTTCCTGCAAGAGCGGGCCGGCAAACCGTTGGGCAAACTGTTCGAACTCTCTCACCGCTGGGCCGACAAGCTGGTATTGAGCAAGCTGCGCGGCATTCTCGGTGGCCGGGTGCGTTTCTTGCCGGCGGCGGGCGCCAAGCTGGATGACAATGTGATCCTGTTTTTCCAGGCGATGGGCGTCAACATCAAGTACGGCTACGGCATGACCGAAACCTGTGCGACCGTGTCCTGCTGGGAAGAGGGGCATTTCCGCTTCGGCTCTATCGGTAAACCGCTGCCGGAGGTCGAGGTGCGCATCGGTGAAGAAAATGAAATTCAGGTGCGCGGGCCGATCGTGATGCGCGGCTATTTCAACAAACCGTTGGAAACCGCCGCGACCTTTACCGCCGACGGCTGGCTGAAAACCGGCGACGCCGGGGCGATCGATGAAGAGGGCAATCTGTTCATCACCGAGCGCCTGAAAGATTTGATGAAAACCTCCGGCGGCAAATACATAGCGCCGCAGATGCTGGAAGGCACGCTGGCGCAGGACCGCTTTATCGAGCAGGTGGCGATCATCGCCGATGCGCGCAAGTTCGTTTCCGCGCTGATCGTGCCGTGCTTTGAGTCGCTGGAAGAGTACGCGAAGTCAGTCAACCTGAAATACCAGGATCGCCTGGAGCTGCTGCGCAACGGCGAGATCCTCGCGATGTTCGAAAAGCGCCTGCGCGAGATGCAAAAGGAGCTGGCGCGTTTCGAGCAGGTGAAGAAGTTCACGCTGCTGCCGGCGGCTTTTTCCATGGAGTTGGGGGAGCTGACGCCCACGCTGAAGCTGCGCCGCAAAGTGATCCTGCAGCGCTATCAGCGCGAAATCGACTCGATGTACCAGGAACAGGCCTGACGCCGCCGCCGGGCCATGTGCCCGGCGAAAAAAAGCGGCATATCCATCACCTGATTTAGTTCTGTAATTTCCCTCCTGTTCGAAACAATGCCTAGCCCGACAACCCTGAGGCTAGCGCATTGTTTTTATAAAGCTGCGATCTCCAGCCGCTTGGCAATAACCCCGCCACCGTTAAGCCATTTTGCCGTTTGCCTGCCCCAAATTCTGACGTTATGTTAATTCGATAGCGACAACCCATAAAAACTTTGGGGCATTGCCCCGCAGCAGGCGCTACGTTCCGGCGCCAGAGAAGAATAAGCAAGCCTGGAGGCAAACCCATGGAGATGTTGTCAGGAGCCGAGATGGTCGTCCGATCGTTGATCGATCAGGGCGTTAAACATGTATTCGGCTACCCCGGCGGGGCGGTGCTCGATATCTACGACGCCCTGCATACGGTCGGAGGGATCGATCATATTCTGGTGCGCCACGAGCAAGGGGCGGTGCACATGGCCGACGGCTACGCGCGCGCCACCGGCGAAGTGGGCGTGGTGCTGGTGACCTCCGGCCCCGGTGCCACCAACGCCATTACCGGCATTGCCACCGCCTATATGGACTCGATCCCGATGGTCGTCCTGTCGGGGCAGGTGCCCAGCTCGCTGATCGGCTACGACGCCTTCCAGGAGTGCGATATGGTGGGGATTTCTCGGCCGGTGGTGAAACACAGTTTCCTGGTGAAACGTACCGAAGACATCCCGGCGGTGTTGAAGAAGGCCTTTTACCTGGCTTCCAGCGGCCGCCCCGGCCCGGTGGTGATCGATCTGCCGAAAGACATCGTCGGCCCGGCGGTGCGGATGCCTTATGCCTATCCGCAGGACGTGAGCATGCGTTCCTACAACCCGACGGTGCAGGGCCACCGCGGGCAGATCAAACGCGCGTTGCAAACCATCCTGGCGGCCAAAAAGCCGGTGATGTACGTCGGCGGCGGCGCGATCAACGCCGGTTGTGAAGCCGAACTGCTGGCGTTGGCGGAGCAGCTGAACCTGCCGGTGACCAGCAGCCTGATGGGACTGGGCGCTTTCCCCGGCACCCATCGCCAGAGTGTCGGCATGCTCGGCATGCACGGCACCTATGAAGCCAATAAAACCATGCACCATGCCGACGTGATCTTCGCCGTCGGCGTGCGTTTCGACGATCGCACTACCAACAATCTGGCCAAATACTGCCCGGACGCCACCGTGCTGCACATCGATATCGATCCGACCTCGATCTCCAAAACGGTGGACGCCGATATCCCGATCGTCGGCGATGCCAAACAGGTGCTGGTGCAGATGCTGGAGCTGCTGGCGCAGGATGACAAGGCGCAGGATCACGATGCGCTGCGCGACTGGTGGCAGTCTATCGAACAGTGGCGCGCCCGCGACTGCCTGGGCTACGACAAAAACAGCGGCACCATCAAGCCGCAGGCGGTGATTGAAACCCTGCATCGCCTGACCAAAGGCGACGCCTATGTGACCTCCGACGTGGGGCAGCACCAGATGTTCGCCGCGCTCTATTATCCGTTCGACAAACCGCGCCGTTGGATCAACTCCGGCGGCCTTGGCACCATGGGCTTCGGCCTGCCGGCGGCATTGGGCGTCAAGCTGGCGCTGCCGGAGGAAACCGTGGTGTGCGTGACCGGCGACGGCAGCATTCAGATGAATATTCAGGAGCTGTCCACTGCGCTGCAATATAACCTGCCGGTGGTGGTGGTGAACCTCAACAACCGCTATCTGGGCATGGTCAAGCAGTGGCAGGACATGATTTATTCCGGCCGTCATTCGCAGTCTTACATGGATTCGCTGCCGGACTTCGTCAAGCTGGCCGAGGCTTACGGCCATGTCGGCATTGCCATCCGCACGCCGGATGAGCTGGAAAGCAAGCTGGCGCAGGCGCTGGCGGAAAAAGAGCGGCTGGTGTTCGTCGACGTGACCGTCGATGAAACCGAACATGTCTACCCGATGCAGATCCGCGGCGGAAGCATGGACGAAATGTGGCTTAGCAAAACGGAGAGGACCTGATCATGCGCCGTATTTTATCTGTCTTGCTGGAAAACGAATCCGGCGCCCTGTCGCGCGTGGTGGGGTTGTTCTCCCAGCGCGGTTACAACATCGAGAGCCTGACGGTGGCGCCGACCGATGATCCGACGCTGTCGCGCATGACGATCCAGACCGTCGGCGACGAGAAAGTGCTGGAGCAGATTGAGAAGCAGTTGCACAAGCTGGTGGACGTGCTGCGCGTCAGCGAACTGGTGCAGGGCGCCCACGTCGAGCGCGAGATCATGCTGGTGAAGCTGCAGGCCAGCGGCTACGGCCGTGAAGAGGTGAAGCGCTGCGCCGACATTTTCCGCGGCCAGATCGTTGATGTGACGGCGACGCTGTATACGGTGCAGCTGGCCGGCACCAGCGACAAGCTCGACGCCTTCCTGAGCGCGGTGCGTGAAGTGGCGGAGATCGTGGAAGTGGCGCGTTCCGGCGTGGTCGGCGTGTCGCGCGGCGACAAAATCATGCGCTGAGCGCGATCTGGCGGCGAATAATCGGGGCGCGGCGTGGCTGCGCCCTTTGTTTTTCGGTATTTTTTGCCCGATTGCTGGCACCTTTCGGCAAAAGCGGTTGCTAGGCAGTGTTTTCTGCTGTTAGATCGCAGAGGCTGGATTGAATAACCGTACGGGATGTCATGGTTAATCCGAGCACAGCCTTCACTTCTATTTTCAGCGTCATTAAGGGGTTAATGTGAAACTGGATGAAATCGCGCGTCTCGCGGGCGTTTCGCGCACGACGGCCAGTTATGTCATCAACGGCAAGGCGAAGCAGTATCGTGTCAGCGATAAAACCGTCGAGAAAGTGATGGCCGTGGTCAGGGAGCATAACTATCACCCGAATGCCGTCGCGGCGGGGCTGCGCGCCGGGCGCACCCGTTCTATCGGCCTGGTGATCCCGGATCTGGAAAATACCAGCTATACCCGCATCGCCAACTACCTGGAGCGCCAGGCGCGCCAGCGGGGTTACCAATTGCTGATCGCCTGTTCCGAAGATCAGCCGGATAACGAAATGCGCTGCATTGAGCACCTGCTGCAGCGTCAGGTGGATGCCATTATCGTCTCCACCGCCTTGCCGCCGGAACATCCTTTCTATCAACGCTGGGCCAACGATCCGCTGCCGATCATCGCGCTGGACCGTGCGCTGGATCGCGAGCATTTCATCAGCGTTGTGGGCGCCGATCAGGAAGATGCCTTTGCGCTGGCGCAGGAGCTGCGCACCTTCCCGGCTGAATCGGTGCTGTATCTGGGCGCCTTGCCGGAGCTTTCGGTGAGCTTCCTGCGTGAGCAGGGCTTCCGTCAGGCCTGGCAAGAGGATCCCCGCCACGTCGATTACCTGTACGCCAACAGCTATGAACGCGAAGCCGCCGGCGCGCTGTTTGCCGAATGGCTGAAAACGCACCCGATGCCGCAGGCGCTGTTTACCACGTCGTTCTCTTTATTGCAGGGCGTGATGGACGTGACGCTGAAGCAACTCGGCCGCTTGCCGACCGATCTGGCGATCGCCACCTTCGGCGATCATGAACTGTTGGATTTCCTGGAGTGCCCGGTATTGGCGGTAGCGCAGCGCCATCGCGACGTGGCCGAGCGCGTGCTGGAACTGGTGCTGGCCAGCCTGGACGAACCGCGTAAACCCAAGCCGGGGCTGACGCGCATTCGCCGCAATCTGTTCCGCCGCGGCAGCCTGAGCCGCAAGTAGTTTGCCTGACAGGGGCCCGCGTTGGCGGGCTCCTGCTTTAGACGTAGTCCGCCACCCGGAACAGCCGCCGGCAGTATTCCAGGAAATAGCCATACACCACGCCCATCGCCATGGATACCAGCGCATTGCTGGTTACCGCCGCCAGCATTTGTTGGCCGTCGGCGCCTACGCTCCATAGAATGGCGGCATAAACCGGCGACTGGAAGCTGACGTAGGCCAGCAGATCGGCGAGGTTGCGCAGCAGGAACTGGCCGCGCGGGCAGCGGCGCGCCGTGCGGATAAACAGATCGCGATAGCGGCCGTAAGGCCAGGCGATCAGGATGTTGACCGGGATCGACAACAGGCGTGAAGAGAGGGATTGCTGGAAGCTCATGCCTGAGATCAACACTTCTATCGCCATGCCGGCGATAAAGCAATACACCACCAGTGCGAACGTATCGGCAGCGGCGCTACGCCAGTGAGTAGCGGGCGAAAGCATGTGTCACCCCTTATGGTTAAAACTCTGTTAAATCATTCGTTGTTGGATGTTAAGGCTGGTTTTTTGCCTTTTTTATAGTGTACTCATCTGGATTATGTTTTTTAACTAGGTTTATATTTTTATTTTTAACATTTGTTCGCTTTTTGTCCCGCAGAACAGGGGCGTAGGATGGAGCGGAGAGATTAAAATCGGCGTTTTTAAATAAATCGATTAAAAACATAAGGTTGCGATTTTTCGTTTTTGAAGGGGATTTTTTCCGGCAAAAATTGTGGAAATAAAGGTGTAAGAAAATGAAACCATAATTGTAAACAGGTATTTTGGGAATAATCTTACCAAGTTGATTTGAATCGAAATTACTTCTGCTCGTAATATCCGAGCCATTTATTTTTATCGCGGCCTCATCACGGCGGTGCAAATTGAAGTAAAATAGCGCCCGGTTTTACGGTGAATAACGATTGAGCGTTATTAACTCAAGGAGTTATGGCCTTATTCCGCGATCGGTTCGCCTGGCGCCGAGCCTTGGCGGGCGCGGCTCGCCAGCGGTTACCGCCCTGAGATTGCCGAGCTGAAAAATGAGACATGGCTTGCAGAAGGAAGTAATGAGTTAATTAATCGCCAGTTCGTCAGGTTTTTAATCAGATTCTTTCCGCTTAGAAAATTCTCTCCGTTTATCATGGTGTTAATTTTTAATCGTCGAATAATCAGAGTTTCTTTCGCGAGTCAGCTCCCAAAATGACCAGAGAAATATTGCCAAAGCGCTGGCGCTCTGGCTTGACAAGGTTTTCATACCCTCCGTAAACTCCATTGTGTGGGAATTTGTGGGGTAAAGTGGTGAAAACGGTCACTAAGGGGTAGCTCAGGAATGTTCCGTGGAGCGACGATGGTCAACCTCGACAGCAAAGGGCGGCTCGCCGTACCTACCCGATATCGGGAATTGCTCAACGAGGAATCGCAAGGCCAAATGGTCTGTACCATTGACCTCCATCAGCCCTGTCTGCTGCTTTATCCTTTGCCCGAATGGGAAATTATTGAACAAAAATTATCACGTCTGTCGAGCATGAATCCCGCCGAGCGCCGCGTTCAGCGCCTGCTGTTGGGGCATGCCAGTGAGTGTCAGATGGATAGTGCCGGTCGTTTGCTGTTAGCCAGTACGCTGCGGCAACACGCCGGGCTCACGAAAGAAGTGATGCTGGTCGGTCAGTTCAACAAGTTTGAACTGTGGGATGAACAGACCTGGTATCAACAAGTCAAGGATGATATTGACGCTGAACAGTCGGCTCAGGAACCGTTGTCTGAGCGGCTACAGGACTTGTCGCTATAAGCATGTTGGAAAACTATAAACACACCACCGTCCTGCTGGACGAAGCCGTCAACGGCCTCAACATCCGCAGCAACGGCATATATATCGACGGTACTTTTGGTCGCGGTGGCCATTCTCGTCTGATTCTGTCCCAGCTGGGGCCGGAAGGGCGCTTGCTGGCGATTGACCGTGACCCTCAGGCGATTGCAGCCGCCAAATCTATTGAAGATCCTCGTTTTACCATCGTACACGGCCCATTTTCCGAGTTGTCGCACTATGTGCGGGAGCGCGAGCTGGTGGGCAAGATCGACGGCGTTCTGCTCGATCTGGGCGTTTCCTCGCCGCAGCTTGACGACGCGGAGCGCGGGTTCTCCTTTATGCGCGATGGCCCGCTGGACATGCGCATGGATCCGTCCACCGGCCTGTCCGCCGCGGAATGGCTGATGAAGGCCGAAGCGGACGACATCGCCTGGGTGCTGAAAACCTTTGGCGAGGAGCGTTTCGCCAAGCGCATCGCGCGCGCCATCGTGGAAAGAAACCGCGTGGAGCCGATGACGCGCACCAAAGAGCTGGCGGATCTGATCGCCGATGCCAGTCCGTTCCGGGAAAAGCACAAGCACCCGGCGACGCGCAGCTTCCAGGCGATCCGCATCTATATCAACAGCGAGCTGGAAGAGATCGAGCGTGCGCTCGACGGCGCGCTGGAAGTGCTGGCCCCACAGGGCCGTTTGTCGATAATCAGCTTCCACTCGCTGGAAGACCGCATCGTCAAACGCTTTATGCGTCACCATAGCCGCGGCGCCCAAGTGCCGGCCGGCATTCCGTTGACCGAAGAGCAGCTGCGCGGCATGGGCGGCCGGACGCTGAAAGCGCTGGGCAAAATGATGCCGTCGGAAGCGGAAGTGGCGGACAACCCGCGTGCGCGCAGCTCGGTGCTGCGCATTGCTGAGAGGATGCCCGCGTGATCGGCAACGAACGTCACGGTCTGGTTGGGGTCATTGGCGGCGATCTGCTGCGCAACGCCAAGATCCCCCTGATTTTACTGATTGCGTCACTGGTCTCCGCGATTTTCGTGGTGACTACCGCGCACCGCACCCGCCTGCTGACCGCCGAGCGCGAACAGCTGGTTCTGGAGCGCGATGCGCTGGACATCGAGTGGCGCAACCTGATTTTAGAAGAGAACGCCCTCGGCGATCACAGCCGGGTTGAACGTATCGCGACAGAAAAACTGCAGATGCAACACGTTGATCCATCGCAGGAAAATATCATCGTTAAACAATGAATGGTTTAACCGGAATAATGACACGGAGTAGAAAGGAAACGCATGAAAGCAGCGCGCCCCGGTAAGTTGAGACGCCAGGAAGATCAGGCCAGCTTTGTCAGCTGGCGTTTTGCGTTGCTGTGCGGCTGCATTTTGCTGGCGATGGTTGGCCTGATGTTGCGCGTCGCGTACCTGCAGGTCATCAACCCCGATCGTCTGGTGAAAGAAGGCGACATGCGTTCGCTGCGCGTGCAGGAAGTGCCGACCGCGCGCGGCATGATCAGCGATCGCGCCGGCCGTCCGTTGGCGGTCAGCGTGCCGGTGAATGCGGTGTGGGCCGATCCGAAAGAGCTGAACGAGCGCGGCGGCATCACGCTGGATAGCCGCTGGAAAGCGCTTTCCGATGCGCTGAACATCCCGCTGGACCAACTCTCCAACCGCATCAACGCCAACCCGAAAGGGCGCTTCGTTTATCTGGCGCGCCAGGTTAACCCGGCGATCGGCGACTACATCCACAAACTCAAGCTGCCGGGGATCTACCTGCGGCAGGAGTCGCGCCGTTACTATCCGGCGGGGCAGGTGACGTCGCACATCATCGGCGTGACCAACATCGACGGGCAAGGCATCGAAGGCGTCGAGAAGAGCTTCGACCGCTGGCTGACCGGGCAACCGGGCGAGAGAACGGTGCGTAAGGATCGTTTCGGCCGGGTGATCGAAGACATCTCCTCCGTCGACAGCCAGGCGGCGCACAACCTGGTGCTGAGCGTCGATGAGCGCCTGCAGGCGCTGGTGTATCGCGAGCTGAACAACGCCGTGGCGTTCAACAAGGCCGAATCGGGCACTGCGGTGCTGATCGACGTGAACACCGGCGAAGTGCTGGCGATGGCCAACAGCCCGTCTTACAACCCGAACAACATGGCCGGTACGCCGAAAGAAACCATGCGTAACCGCGCCATCACCGATATTTTTGAACCCGGTTCAACCGTGAAGCCAATGGTGGTGATGACCGCGCTGCAAAACGGCGTGGTGAGAGAAAACAGCGTGCTGAACACCATCCCGTATCGCATTCAGGGCCACGAGATCAAAGACGTGGCGCGGTACTCGGAGCTGTCATTGACCGGGATCTTGCAGAAGTCGAGTAACGTCGGTGTTTCAAAGCTGGCGTTAGCGATGCCGTCCTCAGCGTTAGTAGATACTTACTCTCGTTTTGGGCTGGGAAAAGCGACCAATTTGGGGCTGGTCGGAGAAAGCAGTGGCATATACCCAAAAAAACAACGGTGGTCTGACATAGAGAGGGCCACCTTCTCTTTCGGCTACGGGCTGATGGTAACTCCGTTACAGTTGGCGCGAGTCTATGCAACGATCGGCAGCCTGGGCGTGTATCGCCCATTGTCGATCACCAAGGTTGACCCTCCGGTCGCCGGCGAGCGCGTTTTCCCTGAACCTCTGGTGCGCACCGTGGTGCACATGATGGAAAGCGTGGCCTTGCCGGGCGGCGGCGGCGTAAAAGCCGCCATCAAGGGATACCGTATCGCCATCAAAACCGGTACCGCGAAAAAAGTGGGCCCGGACGGCAAATACGTCAACCGATACATCGCTTATACCGCCGGCGTCGCGCCGGCAAGTAACCCCCGTTTTGCCCTGGTGGTCGTCATCAACGACCCGCAGGGTGGGAAATACTATGGTGGCGCAATCTCCGCGCCGGTGTTCGGCGCCATCATGGGCGGCGTATTGCGCACCATGAACGTCGAGCCTGACGCGTTGCCCACCGGTGACAAAAGCGAATTAGTGATTAACAAGAAAGAGGGTTCAGGTGGCAGATCGTAATTTGCGCGACTTACTCGCCCCGTGGGTGCCGACGGCACCCGGGCGCGCGCTGCGGGAAATGACATTAGACAGCCGTGTGGCGGCTGCCGGGGATCTGTTTGTCGCCGTGGTCGGCCATCAAACGGATGGGCGCCGCTATATTCCGCAGGCCATCGCGCAGGGCGTCGCCGCTGTGATCGCCGAGGCTGACGGTCAGGCCGAAGACGGCGCCATCGTTGAGATGCACGGCGTGCCGGTGATCTACCTGAGCCAACTGAACCAGCGCCTTTCCGCGCTGGCCGGGCGTTTTTACCATCAGCCGGGCGAGCGCTTGCGCCTGGTCGGCGTGACCGGCACCAACGGCAAAACCACCACCACGCAGCTGCTGGCGCAGTGGAGCCAACTGCTGGGCGAAACCAGCGCGGTGATGGGCACCGTCGGCAACGGCCTGCTGGGCCAGGTGTGTCCGACCGAGAATACCACCGGTTCTGCGGTGGATGTTCAACACGTATTAAACGAGTTGGCGGAACAGGGCGCGACCTTCGCCGCCATGGAAGTTTCTTCCCACGGTTTGGTGCAACACCGGGTAGCGGCGCTGCCGTTCGCTGCGGCGGTCTTCACCAACCTGAGCCGCGATCACCTGGATTACCACGGTGATATGGCCAATTACGAAGCGGCCAAATGGTCGCTGTTCGCCGCCCACAACGTGGGGCAGGCGATCATCAACGCCGACGATGAAGTCGGTCAGCGCTGGCTCGGCAAATTGCCGGATGCGGTAGCGGTGACGATGCAGGACAACCTGCAGCCGGGCTGCCACGGCCGCTGGCTGAAAACCACGGCGGTCGACTATCACGACAACGGCGCGACTGTTCGTTTCAGCTCCAGCTGGGGCGACGGCGAGATCGAAAGCCGCCTGATGGGCGCGTTCAACGTCAGCAACCTGCTGTTGGCATTGGCGACGCTGCTGTCGTTGGGCTACCCGCTGGAGGCGCTGGTGGAAACCGGCAGCCGTCTGCAGCCGGTCTGCGGCCGCATGGAAGTGTTTAACGCGCCGGGCAAACCGACGGTAGTGGTGGATTACGCCCACACGCCGGATGCGCTGGAGAAAGCGCTGGAAGCCGCGCGTCTGCACTGCCAGGGGCAGCTGTGGTGTGTGTTCGGCTGCGGCGGCGATCGCGACAAGGGCAAGCGTCCGCTGATGGGCGGCATCGCCGAGCAGTTCGCCGATCGCGTGGTGATCACCGATGACAACCCGCGCACCGAAGAGCCGCGCGCGATTATCAACGACATCCTGACCGGATTGCTGGACGCCGGGCAGGCGCTGGTGATCCACGGCCGCGCCGAAGCGGTGACCAGCGCCATCATGCAGGCGCAGGAGCAGGATGTGGTGCTGGTGGCGGGCAAAGGCCACGAAGATTATCAGCTGGTGGGCAACCGCCGCCTGGATTACTCCGACCGCACGACGGTCGCCCGACTGCTGGGGGTGCTGGCATGATCCCTGTCTCTCTTCAGACACTGGCTGAGGTATTGAGCGCTGAACTGGTGGGCGCCGATTGCCAAATTGTCGAGGTGACGACAGACACCCGCAAGGTGACCGCCGGTTGCCTGTTTGTGGCGCTGAAAGGCGAGCGTTTCGACGCGCACGACTTCGCGGCGGATGCCGTAGCCGCAGGCGCCGGGGCGCTGCTGGTCAGTAAGCGCTTATCAGTGGACGCGCCGCAGCTGGTGGTGCAAGACACCCGTTTGGCGCTGGGCCAGCTTGGCGCCTGGGTGCGTCAACAGGTGCCGGCGCGCGTGGTAGCGCTGACCGGTTCCTCGGGCAAGACATCGGTGAAAGAAATGACCGCCGCCATTCTGCGTGAATGCGGCGAAGTGCTGTATACCGCCGGCAACTTCAATAACGACATCGGCGTGCCGCTGACGCTGTTGCGTCTGGCGCCGCAGCATGATTTTGCCGTGATAGAGCTGGGCGCTAACCACATTGGCGAAATTGCTTACACCACCGCATTGACGCGTCCGCAGACCGCTTTGGTGAACAACCTGGCGGCCGCGCACCTGGAAGGCTTCGGCTCGCTGGCCGGCGTCGCCCAGGCGAAAGGTGAAATCTTTACCGGCCTGCCGGCCGACGGCGTGGCGATCATCAACGCCGATAACAACGACTGGCCGCACTGGCAGAGCATGCTGGGCGGCAAAACCGTCTGGCGCTTCTCGCCGCAGGCGGCCGAAGGCGTGGACTTCTTCGCGGACGACGTGCGGGTGAACGGCGCAGGCACGCAGTTCACGCTGCACAGCCCGTTCGGCAGCGCCGAGATCGCACTGCCGCTGCCGGGGCGCCACAACGTGGCCAACGCGTTGGCGGCCACGGCGCTGGCGATGTCGGTAGGCGCCACCCTGGAAGCGGTGCGTCAGGGGTTAAAACAATTGCAGGCGGTGCCGGGGCGTTTGTTCCCGGTGGCGCTGGCCGAAGGCAAGCTGCTGCTGGACGACAGCTACAACGCCAACGTCGGGTCGATGACCGCGGCGGCGCAGGTGCTGGCGGAGATGCCGGGCTACCGCGTGATGGTGGTCGGCGATATGGCCGAGCTGGGCGCAGAGGCGGAAGAGTGCCACCGTCAGGTGGGCGAAGCCGCCCGTCTGGCCGGGGTCGACAAAGTCATCAGCGTCGGCGGGTTGAGCCGCGTGCTGAGCGAAGCCTCCGGCAATGGCGAACATTATCAGGACAAGACAGCAGTGATCGCGCGCGTGGCGGAATTACTGTCGGAACATGCGGTCATCACCGTGTTAATCAAAGGTTCACGTAGTGCCGCAATGGAGCAGGTAGTACGCGCGTTACAGGAGAAAGCACCATGTTAGTTTGGCTGGCCGAGCATTTGGTCAAGTATTACTCAGGCTTCAACGTCTTTTCTTATCTGACGTTCCGAGCCATTGTCAGCCTGCTGACCGCGCTGTTCCTGTCACTGTGGATGGGCCCGCGGGTGATCAAGCGTCTGCAAGAAATGTCCTTCGGGCAGGTGGTGCGCAACGACGGCCCCGAGTCGCACTTCAGCAAGCGCGGCACGCCGACCATGGGCGGCATCATGATCCTGACCTCCATCACCATTTCGGTGCTGATGTGGGCCTACCCGTCCAACCCGTATGTCTGGTGCGTGCTGTTCGTGCTGGTGGGTTACGGTATTGTCGGTTTCGTCGACGACTACCGCAAGGTGGTGCGTAAGGACACCAAAGGGCTGATCGCCCGCTGGAAGTATTTCTGGCAGTCGGTGATTGCGCTGATTGTCGCATTCGCCATGTACGCCGTAGGAAAAGACACGCCAGCCACCGAGCTGGTTGTGCCGTTCTTTAAGGACGTGATGCCGCAGCTGGGCCTGCTGTACATCCTGCTGGCCTATTTCGTCATCGTCGGCACCAGCAACGCGGTCAACCTGACTGACGGCCTGGACGGCCTGGCGATTATGCCGACGGTATTCGTGGCGGCCGGTTTCGCGCTGGTGGCCTGGGCGACCGGTAACATGAACTTCGCCAACTACCTGCATATTCCGTATCTGCGTCATGCCGGTGAGTTGGTGATTGTCTGCACCGCCATCGTCGGCGCCGGCCTCGGGTTCCTGTGGTTCAACACCTACCCGGCTCAGGTGTTTATGGGCGACGTCGGTTCGCTGGCGCTGGGCGGCGCGCTGGGCACCATCGCGGTGCTGCTGCGCCAGGAGTTCTTGTTGGTGATCATGGGCGGCGTGTTCGTGGTAGAGACGCTGTCGGTGATCCTGCAGGTGGGATCGTTCAAGCTGCGCGGACAACGCATTTTCCGCATGGCGCCGATTCACCACCACTATGAATTGAAAGGCTGGCCGGAGCCGCGCGTGATCGTGCGCTTCTGGATCATTTCGCTGATGCTAGTGCTGATTGGCCTGGCAACGCTGAAGGTGCGTTAATCATGGCAGACTATCAGGGTAGAAAAGTCGTCATCATCGGGTTGGGCCTCACCGGCCTGTCCTGTGTCGATTTCTTCATGGCGCGCGGCGTGACGCCGCGCGTGATGGATACCCGTATCGCGCCGCCAGGGTTGGACAAACTGCCTGAAAGCGTGGAGCGCCATCTGGGCGATCTGAACCAGGACTGGCTGCTGGCGGCGGATCTGATCGTCGCCAGCCCGGGCGTCGCGCTGGCGACCCCGGCATTGAGCGCCGCGGCGGAAGCCGGCGTGGAAATCGTCGGCGACGTCGAACTGTTCTGCCGCGAGGCGCAGGCGCCGATCGTGGCGATTACCGGCTCCAACGGCAAGAGCACCGTCACCACCCTGGTGGGTGAGATGGCGAAAGCCGCCGGTTGGGCGGTGGGCGTGGGCGGCAATATCGGCCTGCCGGCGCTGAGCCTGTTGCGCCAGGAATGTCAGCTTTACGTGCTGGAGCTGTCCAGCTTCCAGCTGGAAACGACGCATAGCCTGCGGGCGGCGGCGGCGACCATCCTGAACGTGACCGAAGATCATATGGATCGCTATCCGTTCGGCCTGCAGCAGTATCGCGGCGCCAAGCTGCGCGTGTATGAAAACGCCGCGGTGTGCGTGGTGAACGCGGACGATGCGCTGACCATGCCGGTGCGCGGCGCCGACGAACGCTGCGTCAGCTTCGGGGCGGATGTGGGTGACTATCACCTGAACCGTCAGCAGGGCGAAACCTGGCTGCGGGTGCGCGGTGAGAAGGTGCTGAATACGCGCGAGATGAAGCTGACCGGTCGCCACAACTACACCAACGCCCTGGCGGCGCTGGCGTTGGCGGATGCGGTCAATATCCCGCGTGCCTCCAGCCTGAAGGCGTTGACCACCTTCACCGGCCTGGCGCACCGCTTCCAGCTGGCCTGGGAGAACAACGGCGTGCGTTGGATCAACGATTCCAAAGCCACCAACGTCGGCAGCACCGAAGCGGCGCTGAACGGCCTGCAGGTGGACGGCACGCTGCATCTGCTGCTGGGCGGCGACGGCAAGTCCGCCGATTTCTCGCCGCTGGCGCGCTATCTGCAGGGCGACAACGTGCGGCTGTATTGCTTTGGCCGCGACGGCGCCCAGCTGGCGCAGCTGCGGCCGGAAGTGGCGACGCTGACCGAGACCATGGAGCAGGCGATGCGCACCATCGCCGGCCGCGTACAGCCCGGCGATATGGTGCTGTTGTCGCCGGCCTGCGCCAGTCTCGATCAGTTCCGTAATTTTGAAGTGCGCGGCGATGAGTTCGCCCGCCTGGCGCAGGAGCTTGGCGGATGAAACTACGCTTGCCGAACTTCGGGCTGACAGAACGGCTGAAAGACTGGGTGACCGGCGCGCGCGACAACGACGCGGTCAACATGGTGCTGTACGATCGCACCCTGCTGTGGCTGACCTTCGGGTTGGCGATCATCGGCTTCGTGATGGTGACCTCGGCGTCGATGCCGATCGGCCAACGCCTGGCGGACGATCCGTTCCTGTTCGCCAAACGCGATGCGCTGTACCTCGGCCTGGCGTTCGGCTTGTCTCTGGTGACGCTGCGCATCCCGATGGAAGTTTGGCAGCGCTACAGCAACGTGATGCTGCTGATGTCGATCGTGATGCTGCTGATCGTGCTGGTGGTGGGGAGCTCGGTGAACGGGGCCTCGCGCTGGATCGCGCTCGGCCCGCTGCGTATTCAGCCGGCGGAGCTGTCCAAGCTGTCGCTGTTCTGCTATCTGGCGAGCTATCTGGTGCGCAAGGTGGAAGAGGTGCGCAGCAACTTCTGGGGCTTCTGCAAGCCGATGGGCGTGATGGTGGTGCTGGCGGTGCTGCTGCTGGCGCAGCCGGACCTCGGCACCGTGGTGGTGCTGTTCATCACCACGCTGGCGATGCTGTTCCTGGCCGGCGCGAAAATGTGGCAGTTCCTGGCGATCATCGGCTCCGGCGTGTTCGCCGTGGTGCTGCTGATTATCGCGGAACCCTACCGTATGCGCCGCGTGACCTCGTTCTGGAACCCGTGGGCCGACCCGTTCGGCAGCGGCTACCAGCTGACCCAGTCGCTGATGGCATTCGGTCGCGGCGAGTTCTGGGGGCAGGGGCTCGGCAACTCGGTGCAGAAACTGGAGTATTTGCCGGAAGCGCACACCGACTTCATCTTCTCCATTTTGGGTGAAGAACTGGGCTATATCGGTGTGGTTTTAGCCCTGTTAATGGTATTCTTCGTCGCTTTTCGCGCGATGTCCATCGGGCGCCGCGCGCTGGAGATCGACCAACGCTTCTCCGGCTTCCTGGCCTGCGCGATCGGCGTGTGGTTCAGCTTCCAGGCGCTGGTTAACGTCGGCGCCGCCGCAGGCATGCTGCCGACCAAAGGTCTGACGCTGCCGCTGATCAGTTACGGCGGCTCGAGCTTGCTGATTATGTCGACGGCGATCGTGCTGTTGCTGCGAATTGATTATGAAACGCGCCTGACCAAGGCTCAGGCGTTTGTGAAGAGGTAAGGGATGAGCGGGAAACCTAAGCGTTTAATGGTGATGGCAGGCGGTACCGGCGGGCACGTGTTCCCGGGGCTGGCGGTCGCGCATCATCTGATGGCGCAGGGCTGGCAGGTGCGCTGGCTCGGAACCGCAGACCGAATGGAAGCCGATCTGGTGCCGAAGCACGGGATCGAGATTGATTTTATCCGCATCTCCGGCCTGCGCGGCAAGGGCCTGAAGGCCCAGTTGACGGCGCCGCTGCGGATCTGGCAGGCAGTGCGGCAGGCGAAAGCCATCATGCGCAGTTATCAGCCGGATGTGGTGCTGGGGATGGGGGGCTACGTTTCCGGCCCCGGCGGCCTGGCGGCCTGGCAGTGTGGCATCCCGGTGGTGCTGCACGAACAGAACGGCATTGCCGGCTTGACCAACCGCTGGCTGGCGCGCATCGCCGCCAAAGTGATGCAGGCCTTCCCCGGCGCGTTCCCGAACGCCGAGGTGGTGGGCAACCCGGTACGTACCGACGTGTTGGCGCTACCGTTGCCGGCGGAGCGGTTGCAGGGGCGCGAAGGCCCGATCCGCGTGCTGGTGATTGGCGGAAGTCAGGGCGCGCGCGTGCTGAATCAGACAGTTCCTGAAGTCGCGGCGCGTTTGGGCGATAGAATTACGCTCTGGCATCAGGTTGGCAAGGGCGCGCTGGAAACGGTGCTGCGCGATTACGAAAGGGTAGGGCAGACGCAGCACAAGGTGACCGAGTTCATCGACGACATGGCCGCCGCCTATGCCTGGGCCGACGTGGTGGTCTGCCGCTCCGGCGCGTTGACCGTCAGCGAAATCGCGGCGGCGGGGCTGCCGGCGATTTTCGTGCCGTTCATGCACAAGGACCGCCAGCAGTACTGGAATGCGCGTCCGCTGGAAGAAGCCGGCGCGGCGAAGATTATCGAACAGCCGCAGTTCAACGCCGATGTGGTGGCCGAACTGCTGGCGAGCTGGGATCGCAAGACGCTGCTGGCCATGGCCGAGAAAGCGCGCGCGGTCGCCATTCCGGACGCCACCGAGCGCGTGGCGGCGGAGCTGGTGCGGCTCGCCAAGTAACGAGTGCAGGGGTTCGGTGCGCCGAACCTGAATAAAAGCAATGTGATGTAGGGCCGGGGTACCGGATCCGGATTAGAGAGAGTGATGAATACACAACAACTGGCGAAACTACGTACTATCGTGCCCGAGATGCGTCGCGTCCGGCACATTCACTTTGTCGGCATCGGTGGCGCCGGCATGGGTGGTATCGCCGAAGTGTTGGCAAACGAAGGGTATCAGATCAGCGGCTCCGACCTGGCGCCGAATCCGGTGACCCAACAGCTGAGCGCGCTCGGAGCGACGATTTATTTCAATCACCGTCCGGAAAACGTGCTGGATGCGAGCGTGGTGGTGGTCTCTACCGCCATCTCCGCCGACAACCCGGAGATCGTCGCCGCTCGTGAAGCGCGCATCCCGGTGATCCGCCGCGCTGAAATGCTGGCGGAGCTGATGCGTTTTCGTCACGGCATCGCTATTGCCGGCACGCACGGCAAAACCACCACCACGGCGATGGTCTCGAGCATTTATGCCGAAGCCCGCCTGGACCCGACCTTCGTCAACGGCGGGCTGGTGAAGGCGGCGGGTACCCACGCACGACTGGGGTCCAGCCGTTATCTGATCGCGGAAGCGGATGAGAGCGATGCGTCGTTCCTGCATCTGCAGCCGATGGTGGCCGTGGTCACCAACATTGAAGCCGACCACATGGACACCTACCAGGGCGACTTCGAGAACCTGAAGCAGACGTTTATCAATTTCTTGCACAACCTGCCGTTCTACGGCCGTGCGGTGATGTGCATTGACGATCCGGTGGTGCGTGAGCTGTTGCCGCGCGTGGGGCGCCATATCACCACCTACGGCTTCAGTGAGGATGCCGATGTGCGCATCGAAGACTACCGGCAGATTGGGCCGCAGGGGCACTTTACCCTGAGCCGTCAGGACAAACCGTTGCTGACGGTGATGCTGAACGCGCCGGGCCGCCACAATGCGTTGAACGCAGCGGCGGCGGTGGCGGTAGCGACCGAAGAAGGCATCGACGACGAAGATATCCTGCGCGCGCTGGCGGGCTTCCAGGGCACCGGGCGCCGCTTCGATTTCCTCGGCGAGTTCCCGCTGGAACCGGTCAACGGCAAAGCGGGCAGCGCGATGCTGGTGGACGATTACGGCCACCATCCGACCGAGGTGGACGCCACGCTGAAAGCGGCGCGCGCCGGCTGGCCGGACAAGCGTCTGGTGATGATCTTCCAGCCGCACCGTTATACGCGCACCCGCGATCTGTACGACGATTTCGCCAACGTGCTGTCGCAGGTGGATGTGCTGCTGATGCTTGACGTGTACGCCGCCGGCGAAGCGCCGATCCCGGGCGCGGACAGCCGTTCGCTGTGCCGCACCATCCGCAGCCGCGGCAAGCTGGATCCGATCCTGGTTTCCGATGCCGATAGCGTGCCGGAAACCCTGGCGCAGCTGCTGCAGGATGAAGACCTGGTGCTGGTGCAGGGCGCCGGCAACGTGGGCAAAATCGCCCGTAAACTGGCCGAGCTGAAGCTGCAGCCGCCGAAGAAAGAGGAGGAGCACCATGGCTGATAAAGTTGCAGTTCTGCTGGGCGGCACCTCCGCCGAACGCGAAGTTTCTCTGCAATCCGGCGCCGCGGTGCTGGCTGGGTTGCGCGAAGCCGGTATCGATGCGCACGGTGTCGATACCCGCGATTTCCCGGTGACCCAGCTGAAAGATCAAGGGTTCACCAAAGTGTTTATCGCGCTGCACGGGCGCGGCGGCGAGGACGGCACCCTGCAAGGGCTGCTGGAGTTCCTCGAACTGCCTTATACCGGCAGTGGCGTGATGGCCTCGGCGCTGACCATGGACAAATGGCGCACCAAGATGGTGTGGCAGTCGATGGGCTTGCCGGTAGCGCCTTACGTGGCGCTGAATCGCCAGCTGTACCTCGGCGCCGAAAAAGCGGCGCTGCTGGCGCGCGTGGCGGATCTCGGTTTGCCGCTGATCGTCAAGCCGAGCCGTGAAGGCTCCAGCGTCGGTATGAGCAAGGTCACCGAAAGCGCGGCGTTGGCAGCGGCGCTGGAAGAAGCCTTCCGCCATGACGACGATGTGCTGGTGGAGAAGTGGTTGAGCGGCCCGGAATACACCGTGGCGATGCTGGGCGACCAGGTTCTGCCGTCAATCCGCATCCAGCCGGCCGGCGTGTTTTACGACTACCAGGCCAAGTACATTTCGGACGACACGCAGTACTTCTGCCCGAGCGGTTTGAGCGCCGAGCAGGAAGCCGAGATGGCGGCGTTGGCGCTGCGCGCCTACCGCGGTCTGGACTGCAGCGGCTGGGGCCGCGTCGACGTGATGCAAGACAGCGATGGCCGCTTCTATCTGCTTGAGGTGAACACCTCTCCGGGCATGACCAGTCATAGCCTGGTGCCGATGGCGGCGCGCCAGTTTGGATTAAGCTTCTCGCAGTTGGTGGCGAGAATTTTGGAGTTGGCCGACTGATATGTCGCAAGCTGCCCTGAATGCGCGCGATCGCGAGGTGGATAACGGCCCGCGCCGCAGCAATGGAACCCAGTTGGCGGGAATGATTTTCCTGCTGATGGTGTTGGGAACGGTCGTGTGGAGCGGTTGGGCGGTGCTTGGCTGGATGAAAGACGCCAGCCGCCTGCCGCTCTCAAGGCTGGTGGTGACCGGCGAACGCCATTACACCACCAACGATGATATTCGTCAGGCGATCCTGGCGCTGGGCGCACCCGGCACCTTTATGACGCAGGATGTGGACGTCATCCAGCAGCAGATCGAACGTCTGCCGTGGATCAAGCAGGCCAGCGTGCGCAAACAATGGCCGGATGAGCTGAAGATCCATCTGGTGGAGTACGTCCCGGTGGCGCGCTGGAACGATTTGCACATGGTGGACGCCGAGGGCAAAGCGTTCAGCGTGCCGGCGGAGCGGGCGGGCAAGCAGAAGTTGCCGCTGCTCTACGGGCCGGAAGGGAGCGAGCAGGATGTGCTGGAAGGCTATCGGGCGATGAGCGCCACGTTGGCGGCCAGCAAATATACGCTGAAAATGGCGGCGATGACCGCGCGCCATTCCTGGCAGCTGGCGCTGGACAACGATGTCCGGCTTGAGCTGGGGCGCGATGACCGCAACGGGCGTTTGCAGCGGTTTATCGAGCTTTACCCGGTATTGCAGCAGCAGGGTCAGGCGGAGAGCAAGCGTGTCAGCTATGTCGATCTGCGCTACGAGTCCGGCGCTTCGGTAGGGTGGGCTCCGGTGTTGGTCGATCCGCAGGCGCTTGGCGGTCAGCAAAACAGTAATCAGCAACAGAATCAGGCACAGGCAAAACAACAATGATCAAGTCGACGGACAGAAAACTGGTAGTTGGACTGGAGATCGGTACTGCAAAAGTCTCCGCGTTGGTAGGGGAAGTTCTGCCCGATGGCATGGTCAACATTATCGGGGTGGGCAGCTGCCCGTCTCGCGGTATGGATAAGGGTGGCGTAAACGACCTGGAATCGGTGGTGAAGTGCGTACAGCGCGCCATCGATCAGGCCGAGCTGATGGCGGACTGCCAGATCTCTTCGGTGTACCTGGCGCTGTCGGGCAAACACATCAGCTGCCAGAACGAAATCGGCATGGTGCCGATCTCGGAAGAGGAAGTGACGCAGGACGACGTGGAGAATGTGGTGCACACCGCCAAATCGGTGCGCGTGCGCGACGAACACCGTATCCTGCACGTGATTCCTCAGGAATACGCCATCGATTATCAGGAAGGCATCAAAAACCCGGTTGGGCTGTCCGGCGTGCGCATGCAGGCCAAGGTGCATCTGATTACCTGCCATAACGATATGGCGAAGAACATCGTCAAGGCCGTGGAACGTTGCGGCCTGAAAGTTGACCAACTTATTTTCGCCGGTCTGGCCGCGAGCTACGCGGTGCTGACCGAAGATGAACGCGAACTCGGCGTTTGCGTGGTGGATATCGGCGGCGGCACCATGGATATGGCGGTGTATACCGGCGGTGCGCTGCGCCACACCAAAGTGATCCCTTATGCCGGGAACGTGGTCACCAGCGATATCGCCTACGCCTTCGGCACGCCGCCGACCGATGCGGAAGCGATTAAAGTTCGACACGGTTGTGCGCTTGGGTCGATTGTTAGCAAGGATGAGAATGTAGAGGTGCCTAGCGTCGGGGGACGTCCTCCGCGCAGTCTGCAAAGACAGACGCTGGCTGAAGTCATTGAGCCACGCTACACCGAACTGTTGAATCTGGTTAACGATGAAATTTTGCAATTGCAGGAGCAACTGCGTCAGCAAGGGGTGAAGCATCATCTGGCGGCAGGTATCGTGCTGACCGGTGGCGCCGCCCAGATTGATGGCCTGGCAGCCTGTGCGCAACGGGTGTTCCACACTCAGGTACGCATCGGCCAACCCTTGAACATCACGGGGCTGACGGATTATGCGCAGGAGCCTTACTACTCGACGGCGGTAGGTCTGCTGCACTATGGAAAAGAGTCTCACCTGAGCGGTGAGACAGAAGTAGAAAAACGCGCCTCGGTGGGCAATTGGTTTAAACGCATCAATAGCTGGCTGAGAAAAGAGTTTTAATGTTTCAACAAAGAGATCATGCTGAGTAATCTTTTTATGATCTCGCAGCGACAGGCACAAAACGGAGAGAAACTATGTTTGAACCAATGGAACTAACCAATGACGCGGTGATTAAAGTCATCGGCGTCGGCGGCGGCGGTGGCAACGCCGTTGAACACATGGTGCGCGAGCGCATCGAAGGTGTTGAATTCTTCGCTGTGAACACGGACGCCCAGGCGCTCCGCAAAACGGCGGTTGGCCAAACCATCCAGATTGGTAGCGGTATTACCAAAGGTCTGGGTGCGGGCGCGAACCCTGAGGTGGGTCGCAATTCAGCGGAAGAAGACCGCGAAGCCCTGCGCGCAGCGCTGGACGGCGCAGACATGGTCTTCATCGCGGCCGGCATGGGCGGCGGTACCGGTACCGGTGCGGCGCCAGTGGTGGCTGAAGTGGCTAAAGATTTGGGTATTCTGACCGTGGCCGTGGTGACCAAGCCTTTCAACTTCGAAGGCAAGAAGCGCATGGCATTCGCGGAGCAGGGTATCGCTGAACTGTCCAAACACGTGGACTCGCTGATCACCATCCCGAACGACAAGCTGTTGAAAGTTCTGGGGCGCGGCATCTCTCTGCTGGACGCGTTCGGCGCGGCCAACGACGTGCTGAAAGGCGCGGTGCAGGGTATCGCCGAGCTGATCACCCGTCCGGGCCTGATGAACGTCGACTTCGCCGACGTGCGCACCGTGATGTCCGAAATGGGCTACGCGATGATGGGTTCCGGCGTGGCTTGCGGTGAAGACCGCGCCGAAGAAGCGGCCGAAATGGCGATCTCCAGCCCGCTGCTGGAAGACATCGACCTGTCCGGCGCGCGCGGCGTGCTGGTCAACATTACCGCTGGCTTCGATCTGCGTCTGGATGAGTTCGAAACTGTGGGTAACACCATCCGTGCGTTCGCTTCCGACAACGCTACCGTGGTTATCGGTACCTCGCTGGATCCGGAAATGAACGACGAACTGCGCGTTACCGTGGTTGCAACCGGTATCGGTATGGACAAGCGTCCTGAAATCACTCTGGTGACCAATAAGCAGGCCAGCCAGCCAGTGATGGATCACCGTTATCAGCAGCACGGCATGTCGCCTCTGCCGCAGGAAGTGAAACCTGCCGCCAAGGTGGTCAACGACCAAGCTGCGCAGCCGAATAAAGAGCCCGACTATCTTGATATTCCAGCCTTCCTGCGTAAACAGGCAGACTAAGAATATCCTGAGAATTTGGAATCTCCGCTCTTTGTGCTAAACTGTCCCGCCGGCCATGCTGTATGCTTGGCTGGTAGGATGGATAACATTGCGAGATAAAACGATGATCAAACAAAGGACATTAAAACGTATTGTTCAGGCGACTGGCGTCGGTTTGCATACCGGCAAGAAAGTCACGCTGACAATGCGCCCAGCGCCGGCTAATACCGGGGTCATCTATCGTCGCACTGACTTGAATCCACCGGTTGATTTTCCGGCTGATGCAAAATCCGTGCGTGATACCATGCTCTGTACTTGCCTGGTGAATGAGCATGACGTGCGTATTTCGACCGTTGAGCACCTCAACGCCGCGCTGGCTGGGCTGGGCATCGACAATATCGTCATCGAAGTCGACGCCGCTGAAATCCCAATCATGGACGGCAGCGCCAGTCCGTTCGTGTTCTTGCTGCTGGATGCCGGCATCGAAGAACTGAACTCGGCGAAGAAATTCCTGCGTCTGAAAGAGACCGTGCGTGTTGAAGATGGCGACAAATGGGCCGAGCTGTCCCCGCATAACGGGTTCCGCCTGGACTTCACCATCGACTTCAACCACCCGGCTATCGACGCCAGCTCTCAGCGCTACCGTCTTGATTTCTCGGCTGAGTCGTTCGTGCGTCAAATCAGCCGCGCGCGCACCTTCGGGTTCATGCGCGATATCGAATATCTGCAGTCCCGCGGCTTGGCCCTGGGCGGCAGCTTCGATTGCGCCATCGTGGTAGATGACTACCGCGTGCTGAACGAAGACGGTCTGCGTTTCGAAGACGAGTTCGTACGTCACAAAATGCTGGACGCCATCGGCGACCTGTTCATGTGCGGCCACAACATCATTGGCGCGTTCACCGCGTTCAAGTCTGGGCACGCGCTGAACAACAAACTGCTGCAGGCCGTACTGGCCAAGCAGGAAGCGTGGGAATACGTGACCTTCCAGGACGAAGCCGAAATGCCGTTGGCATTCAAGGCACCGTCTACCGTATTGGCGTAAGGTCTGAATTCCTCGCCTGCTGCGAATAATGGCAGGCGCATCCTCTGAGAGCCTGAGAATTCAGGCTCGTGATGCCGTCTGATGTTTTGCAGTTGTGTCGCTGATTACTTATCACGACTGGTTGTGTTGGTACCCTCTCCGGCCAATGCAGCCAGCCGTTCCAATATCTTGCGCAGTTTCTCCGGGCTACGGCTCGCCAATCCTCTCAGCTCTTCCGCACTTTCCAGACTCAAATGCCGCATCGGCACGGGTTTTTCCGGCGCTTTCTCGGCGTTTTGCACCTGGTTGCTGCCTTTCGCCATCAAGGCCGGATTAATCCTGATGTCGATCGACGACAATGATGGTAGAATTTGCGCTCGTAGTGCAGACAGCAAAGCGGGTTGTTCGTAGCGCAAGCGCATCATCCAACTGGCATTTGCCGTTTCGAGCACTAAAATACCCTGTCGGAAATTCGCGACGCGGCACCAGGGATGCAGGGGAGCGGGCAACAGGCCCTTCACTGCACGGTTAAGCTTGAGCAGCGCCACCGCGCGTTGCTGGACGTTATGCAGCGGCCCTTTGCTGCCGGCAGACGCGTCGTCGAACAGGACATCTAATAATTGTGGACGGCTATCGCGCATAATGGGCTCCGGCGGATTATAAACTCGTGATCGGTATTCTAAATCGTTGGCGACAATTTGGCAGACGTTATTTCTGGCCCCATCTCCTGTTAGGGATGGTTGCGGCCACGCTTGGCGCGTCTTCCAATTTGTCCGGCGCTCCCGATCAGGCCGCACTGCCGAATACGTCGTCCAGCCTTAACCGGCAAAATTCGGCCAACGGCACCTTCACCAGCCTGGCCCTGCTGCAGGACGCGCACCGCCGCCCTACCTTCAGCGTAGATTATTGGCAGCAGCATGCACTGCGCACCGTCATTCGTCACCTCTCTTTCGCGCTGGCGCCGCAGGCGGTTTATGCGCGGGTACAGGAGAGCGAAGCCGAAGCGGAACCGCCTTTGCAGGTAGCGCAACTGGCGCTGCTGTCTACCCTCAATGCGCTGCTGACGCATGAGCCGAAGCCGCCGACCATTATTCGCCACACCCACCTCGAGGTGCTGCCAACGCTGGCGCGGCACCAGACCGGCCTGTGGGTGGCTCAGGTGCAGGGCATTCGCGCCGGGCCCGTCGTTCTCGTCTGACTCCGCCCTTAGGGCACAAAAACCATAAATAATAGCAAGTTGACTGCCGCCTTCGGCCGTCATGACAGAGATATCAAACATCATGTTAGTGAAATTATTAACCAAAGTTTTTGGCAGCCGTAATGATCGTACCCTGCGCCGCATGCGCAAAGTGGTTGAGCAGATCAACCGCATGGAACCGGACATGGAAAAACTGTCCGATGACGAGCTGAAAGCGAAAACCAACGAGTTCCGCGCACGCCTGGAAAAAGGTGAGTCGCTGGAAAGCCTGATCCCGGAAGCCTTCGCCGTGGTGCGCGAGGCGAGCAAGCGCGTGTTCGGCATGCGTCACTTCGACGTGCAGCTGCTGGGCGGCATGGTGCTGAACGACCGCTGCATCGCCGAGATGCGTACCGGTGAAGGTAAAACCCTGACCGCGACGCTGCCGGCCTACCTGAACGCCCTGAGCGGCCGCGGCGTGCACGTGGTGACCGTCAACGACTATCTGGCGCAGCGTGACGCCGAAAACAACCGCCCGCTGTTCGAGTTCCTCGGCCTGAGCATCGGCATCAACCTGCCGGGCATGCCGGCGCCGGCCAAGCGTGAAGCTTACGCCGCCGACATCACCTACGGCACCAACAACGAATACGGCTTCGACTACCTGCGCGACAACATGGCGTTCAGCCCGGAAGAGCGCGTGCAGCGCAAACTGCACTATGCGCTGGTGGATGAGGTGGACTCCATCCTGATCGATGAAGCGCGTACGCCGCTGATCATCTCCGGCCCGGCCGAAGACAGCTCCGAGATGTACATCAAGGTCAACAAGCTGATCCCTAAACTGATCCGCCAGGAAAAAGAAGACTCCGACACCTTCAAGGGTGAAGGGCACTTCTCGGTGGATGAGAAGGCGCGCCAGGTCCACCTGACCGAACGCGGCCTGATCCTGATCGAAGAGATGCTGGTGGAAGCCGGCATCATGGATGAAGGCGAATCGCTGTACTCGCCGACCAACATCATGCTGATGCACCACGTTACCGCCGCGCTGCGCGCCCACGTGCTGTTCACCCGCGACGTTGACTACATCGTGAAAGACGGCGAAGTGATCATCGTCGATGAACACACCGGCCGTACCATGCAGGGCCGCCGTTGGTCCGACGGTCTGCACCAGGCGGTGGAAGCCAAAGAAGGCGTGGAGATCCAGAACGAGAACCAGACGCTGGCTTCGATCACCTTCCAGAACTACTTCCGTCTGTACGAGAAGCTGGCCGGGATGACCGGTACCGCCGATACCGAAGCCTTCGAATTCAGCTCGATCTACAAGCTGGACACCATCGTGGTGCCAACCAACCGTCCGATGATCCGTAAGGACATGCCGGATCTGGTGTACATGACCGAGAAAGAGAAGATCGGCGCCATCATCGAGGACATCCGCGAGCGTACCGCCAAAGGCCAACCGGTGCTGGTGGGTACCATCTCGATCGAGAAATCCGAAGTGGTGTCCCGTGAGCTGACCAAAGCGGGCATCGACCACAAGGTGCTGAACGCCAAATTCCACGCCATGGAAGCGGACATCGTCGCCCAGGCCGGCCAGAGCGGTGCGGTAACCATCGCCACCAACATGGCGGGTCGTGGTACCGATATCGTGCTGGGCGGCAGCTGGCAGGCCGAAGTGGCGCTGCTGGAAGAACCGACCGAAGAGCAGATCGAAGCCGTCAAAGCCGCCTGGAAAGAGCGCCACGACGCGGTGCTGGCGGCGGGCGGCCTGCATATCATCGGCACCGAGCGCCATGAATCGCGCCGTATCGATAACCAGCTGCGCGGCCGTTCCGGTCGTCAGGGCGACGCCGGTTCATCCCGCTTCTATCTGTCGATGGAAGATGCCCTGATGCGTATCTTCGCCTCGGATCGCGTATCCGGCATGATGCGTAAACTGGGCATGAAAGAAGGCGAAGCGATTGAGCACCCGTGGGTGACCAAGGCGATCGCCAATGCCCAGCGTAAGGTAGAGAGCCGCAACTTCGACATCCGTAAGCAGCTGCTGGAGTACGATGACGTCGCCAACGATCAGCGCCGCGCCATCTACAGCCAACGCAACGAATTGCTGGACGTGTCCGACGTGAGCGAAACCATCGCCAGCATCCGCGAGGACGTGTTCAAGAGCACCATCGACAACTACATCACGCCGCAGTCGCTGGAAGAAGAGTGGGATATTCAGGGGCTGGAAGAGCGCCTGAAGAACGACTTCGATCTGGAGATGCCGATCGCCCAGTGGCTGGACAAAGAGCCGGAGCTGCACGAAGAGACGCTGCGCGAACGCATTCTGGAGAACGCCAAAGAGCAGTATCAGCGTAAGGAAGAAGTGGTCGGCAGCGAGATGATGCGCAACTTCGAGAAGGGCGTGATGCTGCAGACGTTGGATTCTCTGTGGAAAGAGCATCTGGCGGCGATGGACTACCTGCGCCAGGGTATCCACCTGCGCGGTTACGCGCAGAAGGATCCGAAGCAGGAGTACAAGCGTGAATCCTTCAACATGTTCGCCACCATGCTGGAATCGCTGAAATATGAAGTGATCAGCGTGCTGAGCAAGGTACAGGTGCGGATGCCGGAAGAGGTGGAAGCGCTGGAACAGCAGCGCCGTGAAGAGGCCGAGCGTCTGGCGCAGCAGCAACAGCTGAGCCACCACGACGAGAACGCGCTGGTGACTGAAGATCCGAACGCGCCGGCGACCGCCGAGCGTAAAGTGGGGCGCAACGATCCTTGCCCATGCGGTTCCGGCAAGAAATACAAGCAGTGCCACGGCCGCCTGCAGTAATGCCGGCCGCGGTTAACCGATAACACCCAGGGGTTCAGCTTGCTGAGCCCCTGTTTTTTGGCACCCATCAGGAGGGTGAGATGAAACATCTGAATATCGCCGTGGGCATTATCCGCAATGCTCAACAGGAGATCTTTATTACCCGCCGCGCCGCCGATGCGCACATGGCCGGCTTTTGGGAGTTTCCCGGCGGTAAGATCGAACAGGGTGAAACGCCGGAACAGGCGTTGAGCCGCGAGCTGCGGGAAGAGACCGGTATCGAAACCGAACGCGCCGAACTGCTGGAGGTGGTGGAGCACCGCTTCAGCGATCGCATCGTGACGCTGAATTTTTATCTGGTAGAAGCCTGGGCGGGTGAGCCGTTCGGCCGCGAGGGGCAACCGATGCGCTGGGTAAAACAGGTGGACCTGCGTGAAGACGAGTTCCCGGAAGCCAACGTCGGCATTATTCAGCTGCTGGTGGCACAGGCGAACGCCGCGCAATAACCAGTTTGGCCTGGCGTCCGCCAGGCCAACAGCGGGCGATCAGCGATCGTCCATTTCGCTCCAGTCTTCGCTTTCCGACAGATCGCTGTTGCTCGGAATGCGCTTCTCTTCATCGGCCCACTCGCCGAGATCGATCAGCTGGCAGCGTTTGCTGCAAAACGGCCGGAATGGGCTGACTTCACCCCAAACCACGCCGGTGCCACAGGTTGGGCATTTTACTACGGTCGTCATAACGGTTCCTTACGCCTTCTTGCGGTGCTGAGAAGGCTTTCTTTCATAAGTTCAACAACAGGCCAGTTCGAACGTCAGGCGTTCAGGCACCGCGCCATGTTCGCTGTCCAGCGGCAGGAAACGAATAGCATAACGCGTCTTATGGCCGGAAATCTGCGGATAAAGCTGCGGCGCCAGATGGAGGCGCAGGCGCAGCAGATCCGCCCCTTCGGCGTTGTCCTGGAAAAAACCGTTCAGGCTGATTTGATTGCGGAACGGCCCGGATTGGCGGATCAGATCCAACACCATGATCAGCGCCTGGTTCAGCGGATCCAGCGACTGCAGCCAGGCGGCGACGTCGGCATCGCGATCTTGCTGCGGCGCGTGCATCCACATGTGCAGGGTCGGCAGATCGAAGCTGCAGCAACCGCCAGGAATGTTCAGCCGCTGACGCACCAGGCCGATCAGCCGATCTTCGCGCAGCGCCTGGCCGAGGCGCGGCGCCGCCATCAGCGCCGATGAGCGCGACTTCAGCTGGCCGCGCAGCTGGTCGATCAGCGCCATATCCACGCCCGGCACATCGGCCCAGGCCAACAGTTTCTGCTGCTGGCGCTCCAGCTCTTTGAGCAGTTCGGTGCGCACTTCGCCGCGCTCCAGCACGTCCAGCAAGTCGGAGACGGTGCGAAAGAAGGTGAGGGCGATGGCGGTTTCACTCAGGGCGCGTTGGCCGTGCAGCTGTTGCAGCAGGAATTCGATGCGCAGCCAGGTGCGCATCTTCTCGTTCAGCGGGTGTTCAAAGAGAACGGTTGGGGAAACATCACTCATGCAGTTTAATCCTGTTGGGGCGCTGTTGCCGCCAGTTCAAGGTAGCGACGATGCAGAGCGGCGACCTGTGGCTCTATCCCCTGAGCGGCGCCGCTGTTGTCAATAATGTCATCCGCCACGGCGAGGCGCTGCTGGCGCGTGGCCTGGGCGGCGAGAATGCTCTGCGCTTGCTCACGGCTTACGCCGTCGCGCGCGATGGTGCGAGCCAGCTGGGTTTCGGCGTCGACGTCGATCACCAGCACCCGATCGGCGCGATCCTGCAGGCGGTTTTCCACCAGCAGCGGCACCACCCACAGCGCGTACGGGCTGGTGGCCTGCGCCAGTTGGCGCTGGGTTTCTCGGTGTATCAGCGGGTGCAGCAGCTGGTTCAGCCAGGTTTTGTCATCGGGATGGCTGAAGATGCGCTGACGCAGCGCAGCGCGATCCAACGCACCGTCCGGCAGCAACATTTCATTACCAAATCGTTCGGCGATCGCGGCCAAGGCAGGGGTGCCCGGCTCGACGACCTGACGGGCGATCACGTCGGCATCGACAAGGGTTGCGCCGTGGCGCGCAAAGGCGTTCGCGACGGTCGTCTTGCCGCTGCCTATGCCCCCGGTCAACGCAACAATGTAGGCCATGGTGTTAGGTGCATCCGATGTTCATAAAAAAATAATAGTCGAATCATAAAGCGATCGCGCAGAAGTGCAAGTCGGCAGGCGGCGCTTGCGCATCGGCACCGATTGGGTGGCGAGAAAAAACGCAGCGGCACGGCAAAAATGAGCGGGCAATCACACTGCGATTATGCAGGTAAATTTGTCGGATTGTAGCGTAAATAAAGGCGAATTCGCAGTCTTGTTCGGCGATTATTAGCGCGTATTATAACGTCACTGGAACTGGCATTAATCTCGCCGCCGTCTTTTTGCGCCACTGGAAAGCCGTCGGGTAGAGGTTCGAATATCCTCCTTGCGATCCGTCGCCATTAACCAGGAAATCATAAGTCATGCGTATTGAAGAAGATTTGAAGTTGGGCTTTAAAGACGTGTTGATCCGCCCTAAGCGTTCCACGCTGAAAAGCCGCTCCGAGGTTGAACTGGAACGTCAGTTTACCTTCAAGCATTCAGGTTGCAGCTGGTCCGGCGTGCCGATTATCGCAGCCAACATGGACACGGTGGGCACCTTCCGCATGGCCGAGGCCCTGGCTTCTTTCGACGTTCTCACCGCCGTACACAAACATTACAGCGTCGAGCAATGGGCTGACTTCGTGCAGCGCATGCCGGAATCGGTGCTGCGCCATGTGATGGTGTCCACCGGCACCTCCGAAGCCGACTTCGCCAAAATGCAGCAAATCCTGGCGCTGTCTCCGGCGCTGAAATTCATCTGTATCGACGTGGCCAACGGCTACTCCGAACACTTCGTCGCCTTCCTGCAGAAAGCGCGCGAAGCCTGCCCGAATCACGTCATCTGCGCCGGCAACGTAGTGACCGGCGAGATGGTGGAAGAGTTGATCCTCTCCGGCGCCGACATCGTTAAAGTCGGCATCGGCCCGGGATCGGTATGCACCACCCGCGTGAAGACCGGCGTGGGCTATCCGCAGCTGTCGGCGGTGATCGAATGCGCCGACGCGGCCCATGGGCTGGGCGGCCAAATCGTCAGCGACGGCGGCTGCTCGGTGCCGGGCGATGTCGCCAAAGCCTTCGGCGGCGGCGCGGACTTCGTGATGCTGGGCGGCATGCTGGCCGGCCACGACGAGTGCGAAGGCACCGTGGTGGAAGAGAACGGCGAGAAGTTCATGCTGTTCTACGGCATGAGCTCTGAATCGGCGATGAAGCGCCACGTCGGCGGCGTAGCAGAGTATCGCGCGGCCGAAGGCAAAACCGTCAAGCTGCCGCTGCGCGGCGAGGTGGAGTTTACCGTGCGTGATATCCTCGGCGGCTTGCGTTCCGCCTGCACCTACGTCGGCGCCGAGCGTCTGAAAGAGCTGACCAAGCGCACCACCTTTATCCGTGTGGCGGAGCAGGAAAACCGCGTCTTCGGCAGCAAATAAGCCGCAGCTTGCATTCGGGCGCCGCGCACCGCGGTGCCCGCTATCCTCTTCTTTATCCCAGCACGCTGCCCAGTTGAAAGATAGGCAGATACATGGCGATCACCAAAGCGCCGACAATCCCGCCCACCACCAGCATCAACAGCGGCTCCAGCGTTTGCGCCAGCGTATCGGCCAGCTCGTGCGTCTGCCGTTCATACCACTGCGCCAACTTATCCAGCAAGGCGTCCAGCGAACCGGACTCCTCGCCCACCCGCACCAGCTGCCGGCACAGTGGCGGAAACAGCGGTTGCAAACCCAGGGCCTGATGAAACGCTTCGCCTTCGGCGATCTGCCGTTGCACCTGCTCCAGCGCCTGCCGGTACAGCGGATGATCCGCCGCCAGCGCCGCCGCGTTCAAGCCTTCCACCAGCGTCAGCCCCGCGCGTTGGGTCATGGTCAGGATACGAAATGTTTGGCTCAGCGCGCCGCCGCTCACCAGCCGGGCAATCAGCGGCAGGCGCAGCAAGGCGGCCTGTTCGCGTTGGCGCCACGGAGGGCGCGGATGCAGCCAGCGGCAGTAGCCGAACAGCAACGCGCCGAGCAGCAGCGCCAAATAGGGGCCAACGGCGATCAGCAGCGCGGACAACCCCAATAATCCTTGGGTAAACCAGGGCAGCGGCGCATCGAACGACTGATAAACCTTGGCAAATTCCGGCAGCACCATCACCAGCATCAGCACGCTGACCAGTAGCGCCACCGCGCAGATGAAGAGGGGATACCGCAGCGCTTTGGTCACCTTGCGGCGCAGCAGCAACTGGGCCTCCTGTTGTTGCGCCAACTGCAGGCAGCAGCGATCGAGGTTGCCGGTCAGTTCGCCGATGGCGATCAGTTGGCGATAGATCAGTGGAAAAACGCTTGGTTGTGCGGCAAGGCTTTCGGAGAGCGGCTGCCCTTCGCGCACCTGGTCGACCAGCTGGCGCAGCAGGCAGCGCCAGGCTGCCGAAGGATGCTCTGCTGCCAGCAACTGCAGCGTATTGACCAGCGGCAGCCCGGCCTGCAACAGGGTAGCGAGCTGGCGGGTGAAGTGGATTAAGGGTTCTCCGCGCCATTGGCCGGGCGTGACGCGTTTGCCGTGCCCGATCCGCCAAGGTTGCAGGCCTTGTTCGATCAGCAGCCGGCTCACCTGCCGTTTTTCCTCGCTCATCAGTTCGCCGCGGCGTAAGGTGCCCTGAGCGTCGAAAGCCTGCCACAGAAACAACCGGCGCGCTTTCATGGCGTGGTTACGCCGGGCTGGACGAAGTCGATCACGCGGTACAGTTCTTCCAGCGAGGTCGTGCCTTCGGCGGCCAGCGCCAGACCCGCCTGCAGCAGCGAAAGCTGCCCCTGTTCGCGGGCGATATCCGCCAGCAGACTGGGAGCGGCGTTCGCCAGCAATGCCGCCTGAATTTCCGGCGTAATGGCCAACAGTTCATACACGCCGATGCGCCCATAATAGCCGCCGAAGCAGTGCTCGCAGCCGTCGGCGCGCCAGGCGAGCAACGGTTCCGCCCAGAGCGCGGTGGGAAAATGCGCCGGCTGGCTTTGCGGGTAGCGGCAGTGGCGACACAGCCTGCGCACCAGCCGCTGGGCGACGACCAGCTTCAGGCAGCCGGCGAGCAGGTAGCCGGGGATACCCATGTGCATCAGCCGCGTCAGGGTTTCAGCCGTGGAGTTGGTATGCAGCGTCGACAGCACCAGGTGGCCGGTTTGCGCGGCCTTGACCGCGATCTCGGCGGTTTCCGCATCGCGGATCTCGCCGATCATGATGACGTCCGGATCCTGGCGCAGCAGGGCACGCAGCACTCGGGTGAAGTTCAGCTCGGTTTTGGCGTTGATCTGGGTCTGATTGACGCCGAACAGCGGGATCTCGACCGGATCCTCGACGCTGCACAGGTTGCTTTGCGCATCATTCAACTGGCGCAGCCCGCTGTACAACGTTACCGTCTTGCCGCTGCCGGTCGGGCCGGTCACCAGGATCAAACCTTGCGGGCAGGCCAACGCTGCCGCGTAGCGCGCCAGATCCGTCCGGCTCATGCCCAGTTGATCCAGCGGTAGCTCTTGCTGCTCGCCCTGCTGAACGCGCAGCACCACCTTTTCGCCGTGCAACGTCGGCAGGGTGGCGATGCGCATGGCATAGCGCGCGCTGTCCAGCGTCAGGCTGAGCTGCCCGTCCTGAGGTTGACGGCGCTCGGCGATATCCAGTTGGCCGAGGATCTTCAGCCGGGCGATGAGGCGCGCAGCCAGCTGCGGCGGCGGTGAGGCAAGGGTTTGCAGCACGCCGTCGATGCGCAGGCGAATGCGAAAATGCTGCCGAAAGGGCTCAAAGTGAATGTCCGAGGCGCGGCGCTGAATGGCCAGGCGCAGCGTCTGGTTGATGAACTGTACCACCGGCGCATCGCCGTCGTCGGGGTAGGCGATGTCGGTCGTGTCCTCTTCGGCCGTCAACGGCGCCGGGAGCGGCTCGTGGTGCTGGTTCAGCGCCATCTCCAGCCTGGCCGCCGGCCATTGTTCCAAATGGATGCGCTTGCCGGTGGCGAAACGCAGCGCCGCCAGCAGCCCCTGCGGCGCTTCTTCGCTGAGCGCGACCGTCAGGGTGGTCGGGTCTTCGCTCAGCGCCAGCGCCTGATAGCGCCGGCACAGGGCGTGAACCTCTTCGCTGATTTGCGCGTTCATCGCCATTACTCCGCCGCGTTGTCGAAGCGGAAGACTTCCTGGCACACCTCAACCAACGTCGCGTTTTCGCTGCTGCACAGCCGGGTCCAGCGGGTCAGCCCATCGGCGTTCGACTTGGGGGTTAATGCCACCGCCAGGCCCTGTAGCGTTTGGCTGCCGGTCAGCGTGATCACGCCTTTGACGACTTTCACCCCGCTGACATAGCGCGACGTGCCGCCGGTGGGAATGCCTTTGCTGCCGGACTCGCAGCCGGCGGGCGCGCCTTCGTCCAGCACGCACAGCTCGACCGCCATTTTATACGGCGCCATGGTTTGCAGCATGTCGGTCATCGCCGCTTTCTGGATGTAGCGCTGGTAGGCGGGAATGCCGATGGCGCTGAGGATGGCGATGATGGCGATCACCACCATCAGTTCGATCAGGCTAAAGCCGCGTTGTGTTTCCATGCGTTGTTTCCTCCATAAGGGTGTGGAAAACAACGGTAGCGGTTTGCGCGGGGGAACGGCGAGGGGCGGTTACGCGTTTCTCGGCGCGCTTCCATCAGTAATGATGTGGTTTGCAGCGGTGAAAAAAACGGTGAGAGGGGGTTCGCAATTTTACGGTAACGCCCCCGGCAGCGGCCGGGGGCGAGGGGATCATTTGAAGCGCATCGACAGATCGAGCGCGGTCACATGCTTGGTCAGCGCGCCGACCGAAATGTAATCCACGCCGGTTTCGGCGAAGGTGCGCAGCGTCTCGCGGGTGACGTTGCCGGACACTTCCAGCTGGGCGCGGCCCTGGGTTTGGGCGACCGCCTGACGCATCATCTCTACGCTGAAGTTGTCCAGCATGATGATATCGGCGCCGGCATCCAGCGCCTGCTGCAGTTCATCGAGCGACTCGACTTCCACTTCCACCGGCACGTCGGCGTGCAGCCAGAAGGCTTTTTCCACCGCGTTCTTGATCGAGCCGGAGGCGATAATGTGGTTTTCCTTGATCAGGAAGGCATCGGACAGCCCCAGCCGGTGGTTGCTGCCGCCCCCGCACAGCACGGCGTATTTCAGCGCGGTGCGCAGGCCGGGTAAGGTCTTGCGGGTATCGAGCAGGCGAGTCCGGGTGCCTTCCAGCAGGGCCACATAGCGGCTGACCTCGGTCGCCACGCCGGAAAGCGTCTGCACGAAGTTCAGCGCGGTGCGCTCGCCGGTCAGCATCACCCGCGCCGGGCCGCGCAGCCGGCAGAGCGGTTGGTTCGGCGTCAGACGGTCGCCGTCCGCCACCAGCCACTCCACCTGCACCTGATTGCCCAACTGAATAAAGACTTCGTTCAGCCAGCGGCGGCCACAGAACACGCCGGCTTCGCGGGTGATGACGGTGGCTTCGGCCTGTTTGTCTGCCGGTAACAATTGCGCGGTAATATCGCGCCCGGCGTCGACTTCACCCCCCAGGTCTTCGCGCAGCGCCTGGGCGACGGCATAGGGAATATCACTTTCAATTCGTTCAAGAAGCTCGGTGCGGCGACTGTCGGCACTGTAGCGGCGTGTCGGCATGGAAAACTCCGAAATGGACGGTTAGATCGTAGGGGAACATGCTACTCTGTTGCAGGAATAAGTACCACCGCAGAGAGGTGTCTGATGCAGTTGGAAAATGGCTGGATTGTCGGGGCGACGCGAGTGCTCTCGCCGCACTGCGATCGGCGCCCGGATGACGAGCCGCCCTCGCTGCTGGTCATCCACAACATCAGCTTGCCGCCCGGCGAGTTCGGCGGCCCCTATATCGACCAACTGTTCACCGGCACGCTCGACCCTGCGCAGCACCCTTATTTCGCCGATATCCATCAGCTGCGGGTGTCGGCGCATTGCCTGATTCGCCGCGACGGGGCGATCGTGCAGTATGTGCCCTTTGACCAGCGCGCCTGGCACGCGGGCGTTTCCCTGTATCAGGGGCGCGATCGGTGCAACGATTTCTCCATCGGCATCGAGCTGGAAGGGACTGACCAGTTACCCTACACCGAAGCGCAATATCGCACGCTGCAGGCGGTCACCGTGCTGCTGGCCGAACATTATCCGCCGCTGGCGGCCAATATCGCCGGGCATTGCGATATCGCCCCCGGCCGCAAGACCGATCCCGGGCCGGCGTTCGATTGGGATCGCTATCTGGCATCTCTGGAACAACGCGGCGCGCCCGCCGACGCTATGCTTGAGACAAGAAAAAGGGAGAGGAATCGCTAATGACGCTGTTTACGCTGTTGCTGGTTTTGGCCTGGGAGCGCCTGTTCAAGCTGGGAGAACACTGGCAGCTGGATCATCGCCTCGAAGTGGTATTTCAGCGGCTGCATCGGGTTTCGCTGGCACAGACGCTGGCGATGACCGCCGCCTGGATGGTGATCGTCTGGGGCGTTCTGTGGTTGTCGCACGGGCTGTTCTTCGGCGTGGTGACGCTGCTGCTGTGGATCGTCATCGATCTGCTGTGCGTCGGCGCCGGCATCAAGCGCAAACACTACCGCGCCTACCTGAAAGCGGCGCGGCAGGGGGATATCCACGCCAGCGATCAGATGGCGGAAGAGCTGGCGTTGATCCACGGCTTGCCGGTGGACTGCAGCGAAGAGCTGCGCCTGCGCGAGCTGCAAAACGCGCTGCTGTGGATTAACTTCCGTTATTACCTGGCGCCGCTGTTCTGGTTTGTGGTCTTTGGGCCGTACGGGCCGATCGCGCTGGCGGGGTATGCCTTTCTGCGCGCCTATCAAACCTGGCTGGCGCGCCACAATACGCCGCTGGAGCGTTCGCAATCGGGCATCGATCACCTGCTGAACTGGCTGGACTGGATCCCGGTGCGTTTGGCTGGAGTGGCCTACGCGCTGTTTGGCCACGGTGAACGCGCGTTGCCGGCCTGGTTCGCCTCGCTCGGGGATCGGCATTCGTCGTCGTATCAGGTGCTGACGCGGTTGGCCCAGTTCTCGCTGGCGCGCGATCCGCATATGGATCCGGTGCAAACGCCGCGGGCGGCGGTGACGCTGGCGCGCAAGGTGACGATGATCATCGTGGTGGTGGTGGCGCTGTTGACCATTTACGGCACGCTGCTTTAAGCCGCAGAGAAAAAAAACGGGCGCCGAGGCGCCCGTTTTTTTTTGGCCATTCGGCCGGGATTACAGCTTGGCGAAGCAGCGACGCGCGGCGTCGATGGTGCGCTGGATGTCTTCCTTGCTGTGCGCCACGGACATGAAGCCCGCTTCGAAGGCGGACGGTGCCAGATACACCCCTTCTTCCAGCATCAGGTGGAAGAAGCGCTTGAAGCGTTCCACGTCGCACTGCATCACGTCCTGGTAGCAGGTGACCGCCGGCGCGTCGGTGAAGAACAGGCCGAACATGCCGCCGACGTTGTTGACCGCCAGCGGAATATTCTCCTCCTGCGCCGCATGCAGTAGGCCTGCGGCCAGCATCTCGGTCAGTTCGGTCAGCGTCTGGTGCACGCCGACCTGTGAGACTTCGGTCAAACAAGCGTAGCCCGCCGCCATGGCGATCGGGTTGCCGGACAGGGTACCGGCCTGGTAGACCGGGCCGGTCGGCGCCAGCGCGTCCATTACTTCGCGACGGCCGCCGAAGGCGCCCACCGGCATGCCGCCGCCGATGATTTTGCCGAGGCAGGTCAGATCCGGCTCAACGCCGTAATAGGATTGCGCGCCGGCCAGCGCGACGCGGAAGCCGGTCATCACTTCGTCGATGATCAAGAGCGCGCCGTACTTGTCGCATAGGGCGCGCAGGCCCGGCAGGAATTCCGGCAGCGGCGGCACGCAGTTCATGTTGCCGGCGACCGGCTCGACGATGATACAGGCGATTTCGGACGGGTACTGTTCGAAGGCGGCGCGCACCGAATCCAGATCGTTATAGGTGCAGGTCAGAGTGTGCTTGGCGAAGTCGGCCGGCACGCCCGGTGAGTTCGGCTGGCCGAGGGTCAGCGCGCCGGAGCCGGCTTTCACCAGCAGGCAGTCGGCGTGGCCGTGATAGCAGCCTTCGAACTTGATGATTTTATCGCGGTTGGTGTAGCCGCGCGCCAGGCGGATGGCGCTCATGGTGGCTTCGGTGCCCGAGTTCACCATGCGCACCATATCCATCGTCGGCACCAGCTCAGTGACCAGCTGCGCCATTTTGACTTCCATCTCGGTCGGCGCGCCGAAGCTCAGGCCGCGCTGCGCCGCTTCGATTACCGCGTCGCGGATCGCCGGGTGGTTATGCCCCAGCACCATCGGCCCCCAGGAACCGACATAGTCGATATAGGCCTTGCCGTCGGCATCGAACAGGTAAGCCCCGTCTGCCCGCTCGATAAACAGCGGCACACCGCCCACGCCGGTGAATGCACGCACCGGAGAGTTTACCCCGCCGGGGATCAACTGTTGCGCCTGGGCGTACAGACTTTCGGACTTGCTGTGTAGGCTCATAAATCGGCTCCTGGATTCTCTTTTGAATGATTTGACCGCGCTATTCTAGAGGAGAGCGCCGCGTTATGAAACGATCACAGTCAGATACCATTAACGGCAGCGTCCGCCGCCAGGTTGGGGTAGAATTATCGCTCTGCCTATTTGTATTACAAATTACCTGACGAATCACTCGCGATGACAGAATCACAATCACAGCCCGTCGGGACGTTGAGCCCGCGTCTTAGCCGCAGCGATGCGGTGCGTCAGTTTATTCGCCGCGATAAAACCCCGGTGGCGATCCTGGTGATGGCCGCGCTGGTGGGGGCGCTGGCCGGTTTGCTCGGCGTGGCCTTCGATAAAGCGGTGGAGTGGGTGCAGCAGCAGCGGCTGGCATCGCTGGCGCAGGTCGCCGACTCCTGGCTTCTGGTGTGGCCCCTGGCGTTTATCCTGTCCGCCGCGCTGGCGGCGCTGGGTTATTACCTGGTGCGGCGCTTTGCGCCTGAGGCGGGCGGCTCGGGCATTCCGGAAATCGAAGGCGCGCTGGAAGAGCTGCGGCCGGTACGCTGGTGGCGCGTGATCCCGGTGAAATTCATCGGCGGCATGGGCACGCTGGGGGCGGGCATGGTGCTGGGGCGTGAAGGGCCCACGGTGCAGATGGGCGGCAACGTCGGGCGCATGGTATTGGACGTGCTGCGCATTCGCGGCGCCGAGGCGCGTCATACATTGCTGGCGACCGGGGCCGCCGCCGGGTTGTCCGCCGCGTTCAACGCGCCGCTGGCCGGCATCCTGTTCATCATCGAAGAGAT
Source organism: Serratia sp. BNK-23 (assembly GCF_047456145.1). Classification (NCBI taxonomy): domain Bacteria; kingdom Pseudomonadati; phylum Pseudomonadota; class Gammaproteobacteria; order Enterobacterales; family Yersiniaceae; genus Serratia; species Serratia sp. BNK-23. The sequence goes on along the minus strand of NZ_CP179900.1, from coordinate 4,180,764 downwards.
GCGGCCGCAGTTCCGCTACAACCTGATCTCGATTAAAGCGGTGTTTATCGGCGTGATCATGTCGAGCGTGGTGTTCCAGCTGTTTAACGGCCAGGGGGCGGTGATCGCGGTCGACAAACTTTCTTCGGCGCCCATCAATACCCTGTGGCTCTATCTGGTGTTGGGGGCAATCTTCGGCGCGGTGGGCGTGGGGTTCAACGCGCTGATTTTCCGCACCCAGGACATGTTCGCGCGCCTGCACGGCGGCAGAATGCGCAATGTCTTGCTGATGGGCGGGCTGCTCGGCGGCGTGTGCGGCATTCTGGGGCTGATCCAGCCGGAGGCAGCGGGCGGCGGCTTTGGGCTGATCCCGATCGCCGCGGCGGGCAACTACAGCGTCGGCATGTTGATGTTTATCTTTATCACCCGCATCTTCACCACGCTGCTGTGTTTCGGTTCCGGCGCGCCGGGCGGCATCTTCGCGCCGATGCTGGCGTTGGGCACGCTGTTCGGCACCGCCTTCGGGCTGGCGGGGGCGCATCTGTTCCCGCAGTACGGCATTGAGGCGGGCACCTTCGCCATCGCCGGCATGGGGGCGCTGTTCGCCGCCACGGTGCGCGCCCCGCTGACCGGCATCGTGCTGGTGCTGGAAATGACCGACAACTACCAACTTATTTTACCGATGATCATCACCTGCCTCGGCGCCACGGTGGTGGCGCAGCTGCTCGGCGGCAAGCCGCTGTATTCGTCGATCCTGGCCCGCACGCTGCAAAAGCAGGAGGCGCAGCTGGCGCGGGAGGCGGCGCAGAAAACAAGTAAGGAAAATACAACAAATGCGGTGAATACTTGAACGCAACACTCAGGTATCGGATAATCGTTAATATTAATCAGGCAGCCATAGTCGCGATCTGATGCTGAACAATGTTGGGAGTAAAGAGTATGAGTGATCAAACGGCACTGCCCCTGCAATTTACCGAGGCAGCAGCAAACAAGGTGAAGTTCCTGATTGCTGACGAAGAAAACCCGAACCTGAAGTTGCGGGTTTATATTACCGGCGGCGGCTGCAGCGGATTCCAGTACGGCTTCACTTTTGACGACAAGGTCAACGATGGCGACATGACCATCGAGAAGCAGGGCGTGGCGCTGGTGGTCGATCCGATGAGCCTGCAGTACCTGGTCGGCGGTTCGGTGGACTACACCGAAGGGCTGGAAGGATCGCGCTTTGTGGTGACCAACCCGAATGCCAAAACCACCTGCGGTTGCGGTTCGTCGTTCAGCATCTGAGTTTGCCTGCCAGAATATCAACCCGCTCGCCTTACGGCCGGCGGGTTTTTTTATGCCTACCCTTCCACGAGGATCACTGCCGTGCCGTTCTCCTGCGCCGGCCGGCCGGCCGGCCGTGAGTGATGTGCGGCGGCTCAGCGTTCGAGAATAAAGGCGGGCAGCTTGAGGTGCCAGCGGATGGCCGCCAGCCGAATGGCCAGCGTGATGACCATACCCAGCATCATGGCCTGTTGTAGCGGCATGTTGAAGGTGTAAAACGCCGTGGCGTGCGCGATGCCGCCGATGATGCAGGCGGTGGCGTAAATTTCGGTGCGCAGGATCATCGGGATCTCGCGCGCCAGCACGTCGCGGATAATGCCGCCGCCGACGCCGGTGATCACCCCCATGCAGATCGCCACCAGCGGGCCGGTGCCGGCCGCGAAGGCCTTGTTGACGCCGATGCCGACGAACACCGCCAGCCCGACGGCGTCCAGCACCGGCAGCACCCACTTCGGCAGGCGGCGCGGCTGGCGCACCAGCAGCAGCGTCAAGACGCAGGTGATCATCGCCACCACCAGATCGGTGGGATCCTTGACCCAGAATACCGGGCCGTTGGCCAGCGCCATGTCGCGGATGGTGCCGCCGCCGACCGCGGTGACCACGCCCAATACCAGCACGCCGAACGGATCCATGCGCAACTTGCCGGCCAGCAGCACGCCGGAGACGGCGAACACCGCCGTGCCGAGAATATCCAGCCAGAACACCAGCATCAGCGGATCTCCGCCAGCTGGCGGCACAGCTGCTGCGCCGCCAACAGTAGGCGCGGCCCGCCGCGATTGAACCAGTCTTCATTCAGCGCGATCACCGGCACCTGCAGCTGCGGCGCCCAGAAGGCTTTCACATTGGCGGCCTCTTTCGCGCCGCCGGTGATGACGATGGCCTGCGGCTGACGCGCCAGTACCTGCTCGCGGCTGATCTGCGGCCAAGGGGTGCGGCTGTCGGCGAAGACGTTCTGCCCGCCGCACAGCGCCAGCACCTGGCTTTGCAGCGTGGCGCCGGAGCTGGTGAACAGCGGCTGGGTGCCGAACTGCAGCAACACGCGGCGTGGCACGTTAGTGGCGTACTGTTGCCTGAGAGCGGCGAACTGGCGGCGAAGGCCTTCTGCGGCCTGATGCGCCTGGTCCGGGTGCGGGCTGTAGCGCGCCAGCTTGTCCAGCAAGCCGGCGATCCCTTCGAGATTGTCGGCGTCCGCATAGAAGATCGGGATGCCGAACGCGGCGAGCTGATCCAACGCGCGTTGCGGATTGCCGCCGCGCCAGGCGAGGATCAGATCCGGCTTGAGCGCCAGCACCCGCTCCAGATTGATGCCCTGCCAGGAGGCCACCTGCTCCAGCCTGGCGGCCTGCGGCGGGTAATCGGAATAGGCGCTCGCCGCCACCAGCACATCGCCCATGCCGGCGGCATAGGCGAGTTCGGTGGCGTTGGGCGCCAGGCTGATCACCCGCTGCGCGGCGCCGGCCGGCAGAGCCAGCCAGAGCGCCAACAGGCAGAACATCGAGGTGAAGCACAGTCTCACATCAACCGCGCTTGACCAGGGTTTGCAGCATGGCGTTGACCATCAGCGTGGACTGCTTGGCCGCTACCACCAGGAACTCGTCAAAGCTCATGTGCGATTCGCTGTCGGCGACGTCGGAAATGGCGCGCACCACCACGAACGGCGTGCCGAACAGATGGCAGACGTGGGCGATCGCCGCTGCTTCCATTTCCACGGCGGCGACGCTCGGGAAGGTGGCGCGGATGTGCGCCAGCGGTTCGGCGCCGTTGATGAAGGCGTCACCGCTGCAGATCAGGCCGCGCACCGCGTGCAGATCCAGCTGTTTGATGCAGCTTTCCGCCAGCGCGATCAGCGCGTCGTCGGCGACGAACGCCGCCGGGCAGCCGGCCATCTGGCCCGGCTCGTAGCCGAAGGCGGTGACGTCGGCGTCGTGGTAGCGCACTTCTTCCGACACCACGATATCGCCCACGCGCAGCGTGCTGGCCAGGCCGCCGGCGGAGCCGGTATTGATCACCACGTCCGGGCTGCAGTGCTCCAGCAACAGGGTGGTGCCCATGGCCGCAGAGACTTTGCCGATGCCGGATTTCAGCAGGGCCACGTCAACGCCGCCGATCTGGCCGGTGTAGATTTCGCAGCCCGCGCGCTGGATGGTTTGACGGTTTTCGATTTGATCGCGCAGCAGGGTGACTTCCTGCTCCATTGCGCCGATGATGCCTACTTTCATAAATAACACTCGCTGATTGGCCGTGAGAATTGCGGCATAGTCTATCATGGCTGTGTAAGAGAGATAATGCGTTGCATCCGCCGCCGGGAATTGTTATCACGGGGGCAGGGCGCAACGGCGGAGAAACAGATGTCCGGGATCGACTTCAAGCAAAAAATCAGCTTCCAACGGCCTTTCAGCAAACCGATCGAGGCCGAGGAAGAGTACGACATCGTGCGGCAGTTCGAGAGCGATCGCGGGCGCATCGTCAACTCGGCGGCCATTCGCCGTCTGCAGCAAAAAACTCAGGTATTTCCGCTGGAGCGCAACGCGGCGGTGCGCAGCCGCCTGACGCACTCGATGGAGGTGCAGCAGGTCGGGCGCCATATCGCCAAAGAGATCCTCAACCGCTTCAAACAGGCGGGGAAGATCGACGAACTCGGCCTGACCCGGTTGCTCGATCCGTTTGAAAGCATCGTGGAAATGGCCTGCCTGATGCACGACATCGGCAATCCGCCGTTCGGTCACTTCGGCGAATCGGCGATCAATGACTGGTTTTCCCAGCGGCTCGATCCCGCCAGCTGCGGCAGCGAGCCGGGCAGCCACGATCGCTGCCAGGTGGCGACGCTGCGCCTGCATGAAGGGGAGAGCGATCTGAACCGGCTGCGCAGCCGGATCCGTCAGGATCTCAGCCACTTCGAGGGCAACGCCCAGGCGATCCGCATGGTGTACAGCCTGCTCAAGCTCAACCTGACCTACGCGCAGGTCGGCTGCATTCTGAAATACACCCGCCCGGCCTACTGGGCGAGCGACATCCCCGCCAGCCACAGTTATCTGATGAAAAAGCCCGGCTACTATCTGGCGGAAGAGGCCTTCGTCGATCGGCTGCGGCGTGAGCTGCATATGGGCGAGTTCGATCGTTTCCCGCTGACCTACATTATGGAGGCCGCCGACGATATCTCGTACTGTGTGGCCGATCTGGAAGACGCGGTGGAGAAGAGCATTTTCACCGTCGAGCAACTGTATCAGCACCTGATTCAGGAGTGGGGCGAGGTGGCGCCGGGCGATCTGTTCGACAAGACCGTCGCCAGCGCGTTTCGCAAGATCGATCGCGGTGGCGCGCGGCGCAGCGCGGAAGATCAGTTCTTCATGTATCTGCGGGTGTTTACCGTGGCGCGGCTGGTGCCGCACGCGGCGCAGCGCTTTATCGACAATCTGGACGCGGTTTATCAGGGCAGCTTCAATCAGGCGCTGCTGGAGGATTCCAGCCCGGCCTACCGGCTGCTGAAAATATTTAAAAATGTGGCGTTCAAGCATGTGTTCAACCACCCGGAGGTCGAACAGCTCGAGCTGCAAGGCTACCGGGTGATCAGCGGCCTGCTGGACATTTACAGCCCGCTGTTGGCGATGTCGCTGGCGGACTTCAGCCTGCTGGTGCGTGAGGACAGCCACCGCGCTTACCCGATCGAAACGCGCCTGTTCCACAAGCTGTCCACCAAGCATCGGCTGGCGTATGCGGAGGCGGTAGAAGGGCTGCAGCATTTATCGCCGGAGCAGCAAGCCATTCGGGAATATTATTTCCGCGCGCGTTTATTGCAGGACTATATCAGCGGAATGACCGACCTTTATGCCTATGATGAATATCGTCGATTAATGGCGGCGGAATAATTAAGCTGAGGAATAATTATCAGCAATTCCAACCGGTTGGCTGTCTTGATTTTTGTAAAGACGGACAATATTTGTTTACTATTGCCAATCATCTGTGCCGGAACTTCAGGCTATTAATTAACTCTGAATAAGCACGCAAGACGGCCATTCTTTTTTGAACGACTTTATAAGAGACACACAGATGAAAAAAACCGCATTAGTTCTGAGCGCACTGGCATTCAGCATCGGTATGGCGATGGGCCCGGTAACGGCCAGCGCCGCTGAAACCGCGTCTTCCAGCACCCAGCAGTTGCCGAGCCTGGCGCCGATGCTGGAAAAGGTAATGCCTTCCGTGGTGAGCATTAACGTTGAGGGCAGCACCACGGTCAATACGCCGCGCATGCCGCAGCAGTTCCAACAGTTCTTCGGTGAAGATTCGCCGTTCTGCCAGGACGGTTCGCCGTTCCAGGGCTCGCCGATGTGTCAGGGCGGTGAACAGCCTGGGCCGGATGGCCAGCCGCAGGGCTCGCAGCAGAAATTCCAGGCGCTGGGCGCCGGGGTGGTCATCGATGCCGCCAAGGGCTATGTGGTGACCAATAACCACGTGGTGGATAACGCCAACAAGATCCAGGTGCAGCTGAGCGACGGCCGCCGTTTCGACGCCAAGGTGATCGGCAAGGATCCGCGTTCCGACATCGCCCTGATCCAGCTGAAAGACTTCAAGAATCTGACGGCGATCAAGATGGCGGATTCCGATCAGTTGCGCGTCGGCGATTACACCGTAGCGATCGGCAACCCCTACGGGCTGGGCGAAACCGCCACCTCGGGCATCGTTTCCGCCCTGGGGCGCAGCGGCCTGAATATCGAAAACTACGAAAACTTTATCCAGACCGATGCGGCGATCAACCGCGGCAACTCCGGCGGCGCGCTGGTTAACCTGAACGGCGAGCTGATCGGCATCAACACCGCGATCCTGGCGCCGGACGGCGGCAACATCGGCATCGGCTTCGCCATTCCGAGCAACATGGTGAAAAACCTGACGGCGCAAATGGTCGAGTATGGCCAAGTGAAACGCGGCGAGCTCGGCATCATGGGCACCGAGCTTAACTCTGAGCTGGCCAAGGCGATGAAGGTCGACGCGCAGCGCGGCGCTTTCGTCAGCCAGGTGGTGCCGAAGTCTTCCGCCGCGAAGGCGGGCATCAAAGCCGGTGACGTGATCGTCACCATGAACGGCAAGGCCATCTCCAGCTTCGCCTCGTTCCGGGCGGAGATCGGCACGCTGCCGGTCGGCAGCAAGATGTCGCTGGGCATTATCCGCGACGGCAAACCGGTGACCATTGACGTCACGCTGGAGCAAAGCGCGCAGACCCAGGTGGCCTCGGGCAATATCTACACCGGCATTGAAGGCGCCGAGCTGAGCAATGCCCAGGTCGGCAACCAGAAAGGCGTCAAGGTCGACAGCGTGAAAGCCGGCAGCGCCGCCGCGCGCATCGGCCTGAAAAAGGGCGACGTAATCCTGGGCGTGAACCAACAGCCGATCCAGAACCTGGGCGAGTTGCGTAAAATCCTCGACAGCAAGCCGTCGGTGCTGGCGTTGAATATTCAGCGCGGCGATAGCCAGCTGTACCTGCTGGCGCAGTGATAAACGTCAGGCGCTAAAAGCAACAAAGGCACGCTATGGCGTGCCTTTTTGCATTATGGCCTGAGGATTCAGGCCGGTTGCGCCAGATGCACGCGCGCCGCGTGGATCACCAGTTCAATCTCATCCAACAGCTCCAGCCACTCCGGCTCCAGTTCGTCGTTGGTGATGCCCTGGCGCAGCTGCCGCTCGAGGTAGAAACACAGCTGCTTGAGGCGCGGCACGCCGCTGTAGCTGCAGCTGCCGTGCAGCTTATGGACCAGGTCGAGGATCTCGTCGTCGTGTTGCCCTTCGAGCAGCGCCTGCACTCGTTCGCGCACCTGCGGCAGGAAATCGAGCAGCATTTGCAGCAGATCGCGCGCCAGATCCGGCTTATTGGCCGCCTGACGCAGCGCCAGCGGCCAGTCGAGCGACAGCGGCGCGTCGTCGGCGACGGCGTTTTCCATTTCGCCACTGTGATAGCGCGACAGCACGCGGGTCAGCATTTTCTCGTCGATCGGCTTGGCCAGGTAGTCGTCCATCCCGGCCTGCAGCAGGTGCTCGCGCTCGCCGCTGGCTGCATGGGCGGTGACGGCGACGATCGGCGTGGAGTTGTGGTGCGGCAACTGGCGGATCAGTTCGCTGGCGTGAATGCCGTCCATCTTCGGCATTTGAATGTCCATCAGGATCAGATCCAGCACGTTGTTGCGCGCCAGCGCCAGCGCTTCCTCACCGCTCTCGCACAGCAGCGTTTTTTCCACCTGTTCGCCCAGCAGCGTGCCGATCAGCTTCAGGTTGGCCGGGTTGTCGTCGACCGCCATCACCGTCAGCGGCAGACGTTTACGCTCAGGCGGGGCGGCGAGCCGATCGGGCGTCTCCATTCTCAGCAGAGGGAACAGACGCGTGCTGGTGATCGGCTTGATCAGGCAGCCGAGCGCGCCTTGTTGTTTAAGCAGCTCGGCATCGATCTGCGCCTGGCACGGCAGCGCCAGAATGACCCTATCGGCCAGCTTCAGCGAGGCCAGCAATTTGTCCTGATGCTGCGCCATGTTGTCGCGGAACGGGATCGGCACGCCGGCCAGCAGGAAGTCATAGTGGCTTGGCGGCAGCTGGCCCAGCGTCGGCGAGTGGGTGATCACCAGCTGCGTGACGCTGAGCATGTTGAGCGTCGCCTGCGCCGCCGTCGGGTTGGACTCGATATAGGCCAGCGTTTTGCCGTTCAGATCCGGCAGGCTCGGCGCCAGCGACAGCATGCCCTCGTTCAGATCCAGCGTGATATGGAACCAGAAGGTCGAGCCGCGGTTCAACTGGCTGTGGAAGCAGATATCGCCCCCCATCTCTTTCACCAGCTTTTGTGTGATCACCAGCCCCAGCCCGGTGCCGCCGTGGCGGCGGGAGATGCTGGCGTCCGCCTGGCGGAATGCCTGGAACAGCTGCGACTGCTGGCGTTCGGAGATGCCGATGCCGGTATCGTGGATCTGCACTTCCACTTCCACCCGGCGATCCAGCTGTTTGCGCAGCTCGACGCGAATGTCGATATTGCCGGTTTCGGTGAATTTGATGGCGTTGCCCAGCAGGTTGGTGATGATTTGCTGCAGGCGCAGCGAGTCGCCGATCACCTGCTCCGGCACGTCGTTGTGCACATCCAGCGTCAGCTCCAGGCCCTTGTCGTGGGCGCTGGGCGCCAGCAGCACCACCACTTCGTCCAGCGTTTCACGCAGGGCGAACGGAATATGCTCCAGCACCAGCTTGCCGGCCTCCAGCTTGGAAAAGTCCAGCACGTCATTGATGATGGTCAGCAGGTTGTTGGCCGAGCGCTCGATGGTCTGCAAATAGTCGGTCTGGGTTGCGCTCAGATCGGTTTTCAGCATCTGGCGGGTGAAGCCGATCACGCCGTTGAGCGGAGTACGCAGCTCATGCGACATGTTGGCCAGAAATTCGGACTTGATGCGCGCCGCCTCCTGCGCACGTTTTTTCGCCAGATCCAGTTCGACGTTCTGGATCTCCATCTGCTCCAGCGTTTCGCGCAGGTCTGACGTGGCCTGATCGATGTTCTGCTGCATCTCTTCGTGATAGGCGGTGAGCGACATCGCCATCGAGTTGATGCCGTTTTTCAGCATGTGCAGCTCGCCGAGCATGTAGCCTTCCACGCGGCTGTCGAGCTGGCCGCGGCGGATGCGGTCGACGGTGTTCACCATATTGCGGATCGGGCCGGTCACGTCGCGCATCAGCCGGTAAGCGAACAGGATGGCGATACACATGCACAGCAGCAACAGCAGGGTAGAGACAAAGACCTCTTTATATTGCTGCAGCCGCACCGACTGCAGATCCAGCTCGATCGCCACATAGCCCAGGTTGTTGTCGGGATGGCTGCCGCCGTCGGCGGTTTCATCCGGATACTGGCTTTCCGACAGGATCGGCGTGCGCAGGATCAGCGAATCGCCGCGTCGGGTGAGCATCAGATCGGTGGGCAACGGCACGCCTTTCGGCAGCTGCAGCTGAGCGAAGTTGTGATGATAATTGGAGGTGACGAACAAATTGTTCTGCGCATCGAACACGGTGATCGAACGCACGATGTCCGAATGGCGGCGGTGCAACAGGCTGACCAACTGCCTGACCGATTCGCGGCTGCGGAACGTCATGCCGTACTCGCTGGCCACCGCCAGCGGCTCGATGATGCTGGCGCCGGCGTCGACCAGTTGTTCCTGCAGCTCGTTATAGCGGTGCACCACGAAGAAGGTGCTGAGCAGCAAACCAATCAGCAAGGTCGGTGCCAGAATCAGGATCATCATGCGCGCACGCAGGCTGTATTTGGTCATGGGATTCCAATGTGGGAGAATTGACAGCTGACACTAGCTTAATGAACCAGCACACAATCGACAAATATGGCGCAATTCTACTCTCCCAAACGCCGCGTGACGACCCGGCAGAGCTCACAAATCTTCACCGTGACGGTGAGCGATCTCGATCCTTTCGGCCAGGGCGTGGCGCGCCACGACGGCAAAGCGGTGTTCGTGCCGGGCGTCTTGCCGGGCGAGCAGGCGGAAATCCAGCTGACCGAAGACAAGCGTCAGTTCGCCAAAGGCAAGCTCAAACGCCTGCTGAGCCGCAGCCCGCAGCGGGTAGAACCGCGCTGCCCGCATTTCGGCGTGTGCGGCGGCTGCCAGCAGCAACATGCGGATGAGGCGCTGCAACAGCAGAGCAAGGCGGCGGCGCTGGTGCGCATGATCGCCCGCGAAACCGGAGTAACCCCGCAACAGGAACCGGTGATCGCCGGCCCGGAATACGGCTATCGCCGCCGCGCCCGCCTGAGCCTGGCATGGCAGCCGAAGCTGCAGCGCCTGATGATGGGCTTTCGGCAGGCGGCCTCCAGCGAGCTGGTGGCGGTGGAGCACTGCCCGGTGCTGCGGCCGGAGCTGGAGCAGCTGCTGGCGCCGGTGCGCGCCTGCCTGAGCGGGCTGCAGGCGGTGCGGCGGCTGGGGCATGTGGAGCTGGTGCTGGCGGATAACGGCCCGCTGCTGGTGCTGCGTCATCTCGACGCGCTGAAAGAGGCGGATCGGCAGGCGCTGTTGGCGTTTGGCGAGCGGGAAAAGGTCGCCGTTTATCTGGCGCCGGACAGCGAACGGGTGGAAAAACTGTGCGGTGAAACGCCGTATTATCAGGTTGACGGGCTACGCTTAGACTTCAGTCCGCGCGACTTTATTCAGGTCAATGACGTCGTAAACCAACAAATGGTGGCGCAGGCCCTTGAATGGCTCGACATTCAACCCAATGATCGGGTGCTGGACCTGTTCTGCGGCATGGGTAATTTCACCCTGCCGCTGGCGCGCCGCGCCGCCGCGGTGGTGGGCATCGAAGGTGTTGCCACGCTGGTAGCGAATGGGCAATATAATGCACATAAGAATAAGCTGAATAATGCGTCGTTCTTCCATGAGAATCTGGAGGACAACGTTGCGCGGCAACCTTGGGCAGCACAAGGGTTTGATAAGGTGATGCTGGATCCCGCCCGCGCTGGTGCGGCCGGGGTGATGTCACACATTGTAAAACTGGCGCCGGCGCGGGTGGTGTATGTTTCCTGTAACCCCACCACGCTGGCTCGCGACAGCAACGTGCTGTTGAACGCCGGTTATCGTCTTGCGCGCGTGCGGATGTTGGATATGTTTCCGCACACGGGGCATCTTGAATCAATGGCGCTGTTTATCAACGAGCGTGCGCCAGAGGTCGCTGCAAAGTAGGGAGAAGTTATGGTTGCGGTAAGAAGTGCACATCTGAATACGGCGGGTGAGTTCGCTCTTGATGAGTGGATCGCCGGCTTGGGGCTACCTAACCCGCAGTCATGTGAGCGATTGGCCGCAACCTGGCGTTATTGTGAGCAGCAGACCCAAAACCATCCTGACGCCTCGCTGCTGCTGTGGCGCGGCCTGGAGATGGTGGAAATTCTCTCGACGCTGAGCATGGACAATGACAGCATGCGCGCCGCGCTGCTGTTCCCGCTGGTGGACGCCGGCATCGTGCAGGAAGAGACCCTGACCGAAGCGTTCGGCAAGGGCATCGTCGCGCTGGTGCACGGCGTGCGTGACATGGACGCCATTCGCCAACTGAAAGCCACCCAAAACGACTCGATGGCCTCCGAACAGGTCGACAACGTGCGCCGCATGCTGTTGGCGATGGTGGAGGATTTCCGCTGCGTGGTCATCAAGCTGGCGGAGCGCATCGCCCACCTGCGTGAGGTGAAAGACGCGCCGGAAGACGAACGCGTGCTGGCGGCGAAAGAGTGTTCCAACATCTACGCCCCGCTGGCCAACCGGCTCGGCATCGGCCAACTGAAGTGGGAGCTGGAGGATTTCTGCTTCCGCTACCTGCATCCGGAAGAATATAAGCGCATCGCCAAGCTATTGCATGAGCGCCGCATCGATCGCGAACAGTTCATCGACGATTTCGTCGCCGGGCTGCGCGCCGAGATGGCCAACGAAGGCATTCGGGTGGAGATCTACGGCCGGCCGAAACACATCTACAGCATCTGGCGCAAGATGCAGAAAAAACACCTGGCGTTCGACGAACTGTTCGACGTGCGTGCGGTGCGCATCGTGGCGGAGCGCCTGCAGGATTGCTACGCGGCGTTGGGCATCGTGCATACCCACTTCCGCCATTTGCCGGATGAGTTCGACGACTACGTCGCTAACCCGAAACCGAACGGCTACCAGTCGATCCACACCGTGGTGCTGGGGCCGCGCGGCAAAACCGTAGAGATTCAGATCCGCACGCGCCAAATGCACGAAGACGCCGAACTGGGCGTGGCCGCGCACTGGAAGTACAAAGAGGGCGCAGGCGTGACCGTGCGCTCCGGCTACGAAGAACGCATCGCCTGGCTGCGCAAGCTGATCGCCTGGCAGGAAGAAATGGCGGACTCCGGCGAGATGCTCGACGAAGTGCGCAGCCAGGTGTTCGACGATCGGGTCTATGTATTTACCCCGAAAGGCGACGTGGTGGATCTGCCGGCCGGCTCCACGCCGCTCGATTTCGCCTACCACATTCACAGCGACGTCGGTCACCGCTGTATCGGCGCCAAGATCGGCGGCCGCATCGTGCCGTTTACCTATCAGCTGAAGATGGGCGATCAGATTGAGATCATCACCCAGAAACAGCCGAACCCGAGCCGCGACTGGCTGAACCCAAACCTGGGGTATGTCACCACCAGCCGCGGGCGCTCGAAGATCCACAACTGGTTCCGCAAGCAGGATCGCGACAAGAACATTCTCGCCGGCCGCCAGATGCTGGACAACGAACTGGAACACCTCGGCATCAGCCTGAAAGAGGCCGAAAAGCTGCTGATCCCGCGCTACAACATGAACTCGCTGGACGAGGTATTGGCGGCGATCGGCGGCGGGGACATTCGCCTGAATCAGATGGTGAATTACCTGCAGGGCAAGTTCAACAAGCCGAGCGCCGAAGAACAGGATCGCGAGGCGCTGCGCCAGCTGGTGCAGCAGAAAGCGCCGCCGCCGGCCCGCAACAAGGACAACGGCCGAGTGGTGGTGGAGGGCGTGGGCAACCTGATGCACCACATTGCCCGCTGCTGCCAGCCGATCCCGGGCGACGACATCGTCGGTTTTATCACCCAGGGGCGCGGTATCTCGATCCACCGTGCGGACTGCGATCAGCTGGTCGATTTGCAATCGCACGCGCCGGAGCGCATCGTCGATGCGGTATGGGGTGAAAGCTACTCCAGCGGTTATTCGCTGGTGGTGCGCGTGATGGCCAACGATCGCAGCGGGTTGCTGCGCGACATTACCACCATTTTGGCCAACGAAAAGGTCAACGTGCTGGGGGTTGCCAGCCGCAGCGACACCAAGAAACAGTTGGCCACCATCGACATGGATATCGAAATCTACAACCAGCAGGTGCTGAGCCGGGTGCTGGCGAAGCTGAACCAGCTGCCGGACGTGATAGACGCCAAGCGTCTGCACGGCAATTAAGCTCACATCGCCTTTCGGGCCGTATGCGCTATCGATACGGCCCGAGGTCCATGCATTCGGTGGGCGCTCCCATGCGCCCCCATTCTTTCTCAGAGATTTTTTATGACCCAATCCACTCCGCTGCAGCGCCTGCTGAACATCATGAAAACGCTGCGCGATCCGCAGGTCGGTTGCTCGTGGGACCGCAAGCAAACTTTCGCCACCATCGCGCCCTACACGCTGGAAGAGACTTACGAAGTGCTGGACGCCATCGAGCGGCAGGACTACGCCGATCTGCGCGACGAACTGGGCGATTTGCTGTTCCAGGTGGTGTTCTACGCCCAGATGGGGCAGGAACAGGGGCTGTTCGATTTCGATGAGGTGTGCACCGCCATCAGCGATAAGCTGGAGCGCCGTCACCCGCATATCTTCGGCGACGCCGAGGGCGGAGACAGCGAAGCCGTGGCCGCGCGCTGGGAGCAGCTCAAGGCCGGCGAGCGCGCCGAAAAAGCGCTGCACTCGGTGCTGGACGACATTCCGCAGGCGTTGCCGGCGCTGATGAAGGCGCACAAAATCCAAAAACGCTGCGCCTCGGTCGGCTTCGACTGGAACACCCTGGGGCCGGTGCTGGACAAAGTGTACGAAGAGATCGATGAAGTGATGCACGAAGCCCGCCAGGCGGTGGTCGATGAGAGCAAGCTGGAAGAGGAGATCGGCGATCTGCTGTTCGCCACGGTGAACCTGTCGCGCCATCTGGGGCACAAGGCGGAGAACGCGCTGCAGGCGGCGAACCGCAAGTTCGAGCGCCGCTTCCGCCAGGTGGAAGCGATCGTCCAGCAACGCGGGCTGCGGCTTGAAGACGCCACGCTGGAGCAGATGGAGGACGCCTGGCAGCAGGTGAAACGCCAGGAAAGTTGAATCGCTGCGACGACAATGTTGATCGCCGACAAGGTTCACGAAAGCTGAAACGGTTAAGCTTGCAGTCAGGTCACAGGCGCATGGCTGCCGTCGGCAGCAAAAGGCCAACAAACTGAAATCTAAGGCGTTTTATCGCTCCTGAGGGGCGGTAAAAAGAAATTTTCTCCGCTAACTCTTTGTATTTCCTGGAGGGTTTGCGGAGCGCCGGCGGAGTAAACCCTGATGAACACGGGAGGGCGGCCGAGATGATGGACAGCAAAACGATCGTTTGTAGGTCAGGAGAGGTTCGGGTATACTACTTTCCCGTCCTGGTTCTTCCATCGTCTTTAAACCTAAACTCTCAGGTTCAGCATGACAACTAATTATATTTTTGTGACCGGCGGGGTCGTATCCTCTCTGGGTAAAGGCATTGCCGCAGCCTCTCTGGCGGCTATTCTTGAAGCCCGTGGCCTCAACGTTACCATCATGAAACTGGACCCGTACATCAACGTGGATCCGGGCACCATGAGCCCGATTCAGCATGGGGAAGTTTTCGTCACCGAAGACGGCGCAGAAACCGATCTGGATTTGGGTCACTACGAGCGATTCATTCGCACCAAAATGTCGCGTCGCAACAACTTCACCACCGGCCGCATCTACTCCGACGTGCTGCGTAAAGAACGCCGCGGCGACTATCTGGGCGCGACCGTGCAGGTCATTCCGCACATCACCAACGCGATCAAAGAACGCATCATCGAAGGCGGCGAAGGCCACGATGTGGTGCTGGTGGAAATCGGCGGCACCGTCGGCGATATCGAATCGCTGCCGTTCCTCGAAGCCATCCGTCAGATGGCGGTGGAAGTGGGCCGCGAGCACACGCTGTACATGCACCTGACGCTGGTGCCGTACATGGCGGCGGCGGGCGAAGTGAAAACCAAGCCGACCCAGCATTCCGTAAAAGAGCTGCTTTCCATCGGTATCCAGCCTGATGTGCTGATTTGCCGTTCCGATCGCGCGGTTCCTGCTAACGAACGCGCTAAAATCGCGCTTTTCTGCAACGTGCCGGAAAAAGCGGTTATCTCTCTGAAAGACGTTGATTCTATTTATAAAATCCCAGGCCTATTGAAATCTCAGGGGCTGGACGATTATATTTGTAAACGATTCAGCCTGAACGCGCCGGAAGCCAACCTGGCCGAATGGGAACAGGTGATCTACGAAGAAGCCAATCCGGGCGGCGAAGTGACCATCGGTATGGTCGGCAAATACGTTGAGCTGCCGGACGCTTACAAGTCGGTGATCGAAGCGCTGAAGCACGGCGGGCTGAAAAACCGTCTGACCGTGAACATCAAGCTGATCGACTCGCAGGACGTGGAAACCCGCGGCGTGGAAGTGCTGAAAGGGCTGGATGCGATCCTGATCCCGGGCGGCTTCGGTTACCGCGGCGTGGAAGGCAAAGTGATGACCGCACGCTATGCGCGCGAGAACAACATTCCTTATCTGGGCATTTGCCTGGGCATGCAGGTGGCGTTGATGGAGTTCGCTCGCAACGTGGCGGGGATGGAGAACGCCAACTCCACCGAGTTTATGCCAGACTGTAAGTACCCGGTGGTGGCGTTGATCACCGAATGGCGCGACGAAGACGGCAACGTCGAAGTGCGCAGCGAAGAAAGCGATTTGGGCGGCACGATGCGCGTAGGTGGCCAACAGTGCAACCTGAGCGACAACAGCCTGGTGCGCCAGCTGTACGGCGAACCGACCATTGTCGAGCGTCATCGTCACCGTTACGAAGTTAACAACATGCTGTTGAAGCAGATCGAAGCCGCAGGGCTGCGTGTCGCCGGTCGTTCCGCCGACAACAAGCTGGTTGAGATCATTGAACTGCCGAATCACCCGTGGTTTGTAGCCTGTCAGTTCCACCCGGAATTTACGTCTACGCCGCGTGATGGGCATCCGCTGTTCGCCGGCTTCGTGAAAGCCGCTGGCGAGCATCAGAAGCGCCAGGTGAAATAACATATTTGGTAGGCGGCGCGCGGTGAGAACCGCGCGCTGTTTGTCTGGAGTTTTAGTTTAACTTGTACTGAGGAAAACCTAATGTCCAAAATCGTTAAAGTCATCGGTCGTGAAATCATCGACTCCCGCGGTAACCCGACTGTTGAAGCCGAAGTTCATCTGGAAGGCGGTTTCGTCGGCCTGGCTGCTGCGCCGTCAGGTGCTTCTACCGGTTCCCGCGAAGCGCTGGAACTGCGTGACGGTGACAAGTCTCGTTTCCTGGGTAAAGGCGTACTGAAAGCCGTTGCTGCAGTAAACGGTCCGATTGCTCAGGCAGTACTGGGTAAAGATGCCAAAGACCAGGCGAACATCGACAAGATCATGATCGAGCTGGACGGCACCGAAAACAAATCCAACTTCGGCGCCAACGCCATTCTGGCGGTTTCCCTGGCAGCAGCGAAAGCGGCCGCAGCCTCTAAAGGCATGCCGCTGTACGAGCACATCGCTGAACTGAACGGCACCCCAGGCAAATTCTCCATGCCACTGCCGATGATGAACATCATCAACGGCGGCGAGCACGCTGACAACAACGTCGACATTCAGGAATTCATGATTCAGCCGGTTGGCGCGAAGACCCTGAAAGAAGCGGTGCGCATCGGTTCTGAAGTGTTCCACCACCTGGCGAAAGTTCTGAAAGCCAAAGGCATGAACACCGCCGTGGGCGACGAAGGCGGCTATGCGCCAAACCTGGGTTCCAACGCCGAAGCGCTGGCGGTTATCGCTGAAGCGGTAAAAGCGGCGGGCTACGAGCTGGGCAAAGACGTCACTCTGGCGATGGACTGCGCGGCTTCCGAATTCTACAAAGACGGTAAATACGTGCTGGCCGGCGAAGGTAACAAAGCCTTCACTTCCGAAGAGTTCACTCACTTCCTGGAAGAGCTGACCAAACAGTACCCAATTGTGTCTATCGAAGACGGCCTGGATGAATCCGACTGGGCGGGCTTCGCTTACCAGACCAAAGTACTGGGCGACAAAATCCAGCTGGTTGGCGACGATCTGTTCGTGACCAACACCAAGATCCTGAAAGAAGGCATCGAGAAAGGCATCGCTAACTCCATCCTGATCAAGTTCAACCAGATCGGTTCTCTGACCGAAACCCTGGCAGCTATCAAGATGGCGAAAGACGCCGGTTACACTGCGGTGATCTCTCACCGTTCCGGTGAAACCGAAGACGCGACCATCGCTGACCTGGCGGTAGGGACTGCGGCTGGTCAGATCAAAACCGGTTCCATGAGCCGTTCTGACCGCGTTGCCAAGTACAACCAACTGATCCGTATCGAAGAAGCGCTGGGTGACCGTGCGCCGTTCAACGGCCTGAAAGAAGTTAAAGGCCAGTAAGTTCGACCGATTCGGTTGCTAAATAAAAACCCGCCGCGGCGGGTTTTTTTATGTTTTAAATTCGTGATGATTGTCATTTTAATAATAAGTTTTTTATTGAAAGCGTGGTTTTGTTTAACCCGATAATTTCATTAAAGATAGTAAACGCGCTTATTTTATATTCCAATTTTGTTTGCTTTATAACTATTCGTTACTAGACTGCCAATAAGGCAGTTTATTTCTCGCCGTTCTGCCGTAGACCTTGAACATCACCATACCTTAATACTGCCGGCTTGCTGGCCGGTTGAGCGAGGGCTTGATGCGACAGCGAATCATCATTGTCGGCGGCGGAACCGGCGGCACCATATTGGCCAATTTATTGGCCGCAAAATTGCACCGGGAAATTATTAATAATAAAGTTGAGTTATTAATGATATCGGATTCACCGCTGCATTATTACAAACCGGCGTTTATGTATGTGGCATTCAATACTTTTTTCAAGCAGGAGCTCACGCGTTCACAGCGGAGTTTATTGCGGCCTGAAATACAGTTTATTATTGATAAAGCGGAATCTTTCGATTTAAAACAGCGAAGTATAGCGACGCAAAGCGGTAAGCTTTACTCCTATGACTTTCTGGTTTTCGCCACCGGCTGCGTACCTTGGCCAGAGCGCATCGAAGGGTTGGCGCAGGCGGGCGATCATTTCTACCAGTATCAGGCCGCGCGGCAGTTGGCGCATAAGCTGGCGACGATCGAGAAAGGCCGCATTTTCATCACCGTGTCCTTCCCTGAAACGCCCAACGTGCCCCATCAGTGCGGCATCGCGCCGATCGAAACCACCCTGATGCTGGACGACTACCTGCGGCGGCGCGGCGTGCGCAAGGCGGTGGAGATCGTTTATACCTACCCAACCATTTCTCAACTGCTGCGTAACTGCCTGTTTTTACAGCGCCCGACCGGCGAAGCGCTGCCCGCCATTTTTGCCGCACGTGACATTCTCCACCAGCGTGGGTTTACCCTCAGCCGGGTAGACGCCCAACGTAACATCGCCTATTCCGCTGAGGGGGAAGAGCAGCCGTTCGACATTCTGATGGCAACGCCGCCGATTCGCGCAGTCGAGGCGGTGCGCAATACCGGGTTGAGCGAGAGTCAAAACGGTGAAGGCTGGCTGCCGACCGATCATCAAACGCTGCAGGTCTACGGCCAACAGGGCGTGTATGTCATAGGCGATACCGTGGATTTGCCGGTCAGCAAGGCCGGCGGCTCTTGCCATAATCAGGCGCCGGTCATTGCCGACAACATCGTGGCGGAAATGCGGCTGGGCCAAACCGTGAGCCATTATGACGGCAAGGTGCAGGCGGTCGCGCAAATGGGGCTGAATGCCGGCATGCCGCTGGTGTACGACTACCGTCACGACGTGCTGCCGACGCCCGCCACCAAGGTGGGCGGCATGCTGCGCAATGGGTTTAACCGCGGCCTTTACTGGGCCACGGTAAGGGGGCTGATATGACGGAAAGCACGGTGCATGCGGCTGACCTGCAATCATTGGCGGCGTTGCTCGAGAAACTGCAGCCGCTGCTGGCGGGTGGCCGGTTGGATAACGTGGTCGATCTGTTGTCGCTGTTGTCGGACGTGGTGGATATTGCCGACAACGCGCTGGTGGAGAAATTAGCCGGCGTCTTTGAAGGTTTGGTGACCCTCGGCTGGGAAGGCGGAACGGCGCTGCAGATGGCGCACAGCGAGCTGCAGTTGAATCCACCACCGGCCAGTTTTCGCGCGCTGTACGCCTTGCTGAAGCAGCCGGATACCCTGCTGGGGTTAACGTTGCTGCTGCGTACTTTACAAATCATCGGCCGGCGCACGCGAGACAGCGCGTTGCCGTCAGCCCTGCCAGATGAATCGTCGAATTAAGCTTCACTCACTCAGGTAAGGAGTTGTGTTATGTCCGCTACAGCAGTTGGCCACGACTTTGCCACCCGGGCTATTCATTACGGCTACGATCCTCAGCGGTATCAGGGGGCACTGTCTCCGCCGGTGTTTATGAGCTCTACGTTTGCTTTTCCCACGGCGGAATACGGCGGCGCCTGCTTTGCCGGCACCGAGCCGGGGTACTTTTACTCGCGCATCGCCAACCCGACGTTAAACCTGCTCGAGCAACGCATCGCCAACCTGGAGGAGGGGGAGGCGGCGGTGGCGTTCGCTTCCGGCATGGGGGCGATCACCGCGTGTTGTTGGACGCTGCTCAGACCGGGTGATGAGCTGATTGTCGACGAAACCGTCTATGGTTGCACCTTCAGCTACTTTCATCATGGTCTGGCGCGCTTTGGCGTCAAGATAACCCACGTTGATTTGACCCGGCCGGAGCGGTTGGCGGCGGCCATTGGACCGCGTACCCGCCTGGTGTATTGCGAAACGCCGGCCAATCCCAATATGCGTTTGATCGATATCGCCGCCGTGGCGGAGATCGCCCATCGGCATCAGGCGCTGTTGCTGGTGGACAACACCTACTGTACGCCCTATCTGCAGCGGCCTTTGGCGCTAGGCGCCGATATCGTGGTGCACTCGGCGACCAAGTACCTCGGCGGGCACGGGGATCTCCTGGCCGGGATCGCGGTGACGCGTCAGGCGTTGGCCGAGGCGATCCGTCTGGAGGGGCTAAAGGACATGAATGGGGCGGTACTGTCGGCGCAGGATGCCGCGCTGGTGCTGCGCGGGATGAAAACTTTGCCGCTGCGCATGGATCGTCATTGCGATAATGCGCAGCGCCTGGCGGAGATGTTGGCGGAGCATCCGGCGGTCGAGCGGGTGTATTACCCCGGCCTGGCGAACTTCCCGCAGCATGCGTTGGCGCAGCGGCAAATGGCGCGCCCCGGCGGCATGCTGGCGTTTGAGCTGCGGGGTGGCCTGCGTGCGGGCATTCGCTTCCTCAACGCGCTGCAGCTCATCTTGCGCGCGGTCAGCCTGGGCGATTGCGAAAGCCTGGCGCAACACCCGGCCAGCATGACGCACTCGGCCTACACGCCGGAAGAGCGGAAACGGCACCATATCAGCGAGGGGCTGGTGCGGCTGTCCGCCGGGCTGGAGGCGTTTGACGATCTGCAGGCGGATATCCTGCAAGCGCTGGCGCAGGCGCAATAAAAAAACCCGCCGCAGCGGGTTTTAGCCGAAGCGAGCGTTACATCTGTTGCGTCGCTGTGGTCACCGGCGAACCGCCGCCTTTTTTGCGTACCCACAGCCAGTAAGCCGCGGTGAGGAACGCGATCCACACCAGCCCGACGTACAGGGCGATGCGGCTCTCTTCGAAGTAGCCGAGCAGGCCGATGACGAACGCCATAAAGGCGGTCGCCAATGCCGGCGCCACCGGCCACCACGGCACCGGGAAGCTCAACTGACGCGTTTCTTCCGGCGACAGCGTGCGGCGCATGACGATCTGCGACAGCAGGATCATCAGCCACACCCAGACGGTGGCGAAGGTGGCGATTGAGGCGATGATCATGAAGACCTTCTCCGGGATCAGGTAGTTGAGCACCACCGCCAGTAGCAGGGCGACCGACATCACCAGCACTGTCATCCACGGTACGCCGCTGGCGGTCAGCTTGGTGAAGCTGCGCGGCGCCTGGCCGTCCTGCGCCATGCCGTACATCATGCGGCCGGCGCCGAAGATGTCGCTGTTGATGGCCGAAATGGCCGCGGTGATCACCACCACGTTCAGCACGTTGGCGGCGGAGCTGATGCCGAGGTTGCTGAAGATCTCAACGAACGGGCTGCCGTTCTGGCCGATGCTGTTCCACGGATAGATCGCCATCAGCACCGTCAGCGTCAGCACGTAAAACAGCAGGATGCGCACCGGTACGGCGTTGATCGCCTTCGGCAGCACTTTGGCGGGGTCTTTCGCTTCGCTGGCGGTGATGCCGATGATCTCGATGCCGCCGAAGGCGAACATCACTACCGCTAATGACGCGACCACGCCGCCGATGCCGTTAGGCATAAAGCCGCCGTGCTGCCACAGGTTGCTGATGCCGGTGGCGTGCTGGGCTTGCCCGAAACCGAACAGCATTACCGCCGCACCGCCGACGATCATCGCCACGATGGCGGCGACCTTGACCAGCGACAGCCAGAACTCCAGCTCGCCGAAAACCTTGACGCTGCACAGGTTGAGCGCGCCGATAAACAGGATGATGCTGAGCACCCAGACCCATTGGGCGACGTCCGGGAACCACAGCCCCATATAGATGCCGAAGGCAGTGACGTCCGCCAGGGCGACGATCACCATTTCAAAGGTGTAGGTCCAGCCGGTGAGGAACCCGGCCAGCGGGCCGAGATAGTGGCTGGCGTAGTGGCCGAACGAACCGGAAACTGGCTGGTGCACCGCCATTTCGCCCAGCGCGCGCATCACCATGAATACCGCCGCGCCGCCCACCAGGTAGGCCAGCAGCACCGCCGGGCCGGCCAGTTGGATGGCGCCGGCGGAGCCGTAGAACAGGCCGGTGCCGATCGCCGAGCCGAGAGCCATGAAACGGATATGTCGCGCGTTTAGTCCGCGTCTGAGTTGTGTTGTTTCGTTACGCATGTTGCTTCCCGTTAAGTGTTTGCCGAACAGGCACGCGCTGCCCGCGCCGGGTGGAACGCACCCGGCGGGGCAGAACAAACTGCGTGATTCAGTATGTGATGATTATGCCTGGCTAGGCAGCAGCGCCGCAGGCAGCAGCGATGTCAGGTGACCGGCCGCCAAGAGTTGGCTGGCGGCTTCAATGTCGGGGGCGAAGAAACGATCCTTGTCGTAGAAACTGACATGCTCGCGCAGCAGACGGCGCGCCTGCTCCAGACCTTCCGAGGTCTTCAGGCCGTTGCGGAAATCCAGGCCCTGGCAGGCGGCCAGCCACTCGACCGCCAGAATACCGCGTACGTTGTCCGCCATGTTCCACAGGCGGCGGCCGGCGGCCGGCGCCATGGAAACGTGGTCCTCCTGGTTGGCGGAGGTCGGAATACTGTCGACGCTTGATGGATGCGCCAGCGCTTTGTTTTCGCTGGCCAGCGCTGCGGCGGTGACCTGAGCGATCATGAAGCCGGAGTTCACGCCGCCGTTCTCCACCAGGAACGGTGGCAGCTGCGACATGTGTTTGTCCATCATCAGCGAGATGCGGCGCTCGGACAGCGAACCGATTTCGGCGAATGCCAGCGCCAGGTTATCGGCGGCCATCGCCACCGGTTCGGCGTGGAAGTTGCCGCCGGACAGCACGTCGCCCTGTTCGGCGAACACCAACGGGTTATCGGAGACGGCGTTGGCTTCGATCTCCAGCACCTCGGCGGCCTGACGGATCTGCGTCAGGCAGGCGCCCATGACCTGCGGCTGGCAGCGCAGGGAGTAAGGATCCTGCACTTTTTCACAGTTGCGGTGCGAGTCGGAGACTTCGCTGCGCGCGCCGAGCAGGTGGCGGTAGGCGAGGGCGGCGTCGATCTGGCCGCGCTGGCCGCGCACCTCGTGGATACGCGCATCGAACGGGCTGCGAGAGCCCAGCGCCGCTTCCACCGTCAGGCTGCCCGCCACGGTGGCGGCCGCGAACAGATCTTCGGCATCGAACAGGCCGCGCAGCGCGAAGGCGGCGGAGACCTGGGTGCCGTTCAGCAATGCCAGGCCCTCTTTCGCCGCCAGCGTCAGCGGTTTCAGGCCGGCTTTGGCCAGCGCTTCGGTCGCCGGCAGCCATTGGCCCTGATGGCGTGCCTTACCTTCGCCCAGCAGCACCAGGCTCATGTGCGCCAGCGGCGCCAGGTCGCCGGAGGCGCCGACGGAGCCTTTCAGCGGAATATGCGGATAGACTTCGGCGTTGACCAGCGCGATCAGCGCCTGGATAACTTCCAGGCGAATGCCGGAGAAGCCGCGCGACAGGCTGTTGATCTTCAGCACCATGATCAGGCGCACCAGATTGTCGTCGGTCGGCTCGCCCACGCCGGCGGCGTGTGACAGCACGATCGAGCGCTGCAGATTTTCCAAATCGTCGCGGGCGATGCGCGTCGAAGCCAGCAGGCCAAATCCGGTGTTGATGCCGTATGTGGTGCGGTTTTCTTCAACGATGCGCTCTACGCAGGCCACGCTCTGCTGGATAGGGCCGTAGGCGTTGTCGTCCAGCGTCAGCGTCACCGGATGTTGATAGACGTCGCGTAGCTGGGCCAGCGTCAGTTTGCCTGGGCGAATAGTCAGCGCTTTCATGCTTTTTCTCCTTGGGTGGCGGCAACCATCGGCAGGTTCAGGCCTTGCTCGCGGGCGCAGTCGATAGCGATATCGTAGCCGGCGTCGGCGTGACGCATGACCCCGGTAGCCGGGTCATTGTGCAGCACGCGGGCGATGCGCTCGGCGGCCTCATCGGTGCCGTCGCAGACGATCACCATGCCGGAGTGTTGGGAGAAGCCCATGCCGACGCCGCCGCCGTGGTGCAGGGAAACCCAGGTGGCGCCGCTGGCGGTGTTCAGCAGGGCGTTCAGCAGCGGCCAGTCGGAGACCGCATCTGAGCCGTCTTTCATCGCTTCAGTTTCACGGTTCGGGCTGGAAACGGAGCCGGAATCCAGGTGGTCGCGGCCGATGACGATCGGGGCGGACAGTTCGCCGCGGCGCACCATCTCGTTGAACGCCAGGCCCAGCTTGGCGCGCTGGCCGAGGCCAACCCAGCAGATGCGCGCCGGCAGGCCCTGGAAGCTGATGCGCTCGCGCGCCATGTCCAGCCAGCGGTGCAGGTGCTCGTCATCCGGGATCAGCTCTTTCACCATGGCGTCGGTTTTGTAGATGTCCTGCGGATCGCCGGACAGCGCCGCCCAGCGGAACGGCCCGATGCCGCGGCAGAACAGCGGACGGATGTAGGCCGGCACGAAGCCTGGGAAGTCGAAGGCGTTGTCGACGCCGGTTTCTTTCGCCATCTGGCGAATGTTGTTGCCGTAGTCGAAGGTCGGCACGCCCATCTGCTGGAACGCCAGCATGGCTTTGACGTGATCGGCCATCGATTGCTTGGCGGCGGCGACCACTTTGGCCGGCTCGGTTTGCGCGCGCTGGCGATACTCTTCCCAGCTCCAGCCCTTCGGCAGGTAGCCGTTCAGCGGATCGTGGGCGCTGGTCTGGTCGGTGACCATGTCCGGGCGCACGCCGCGGCGCACCAGCTCAGGCAGGATTTCCGCCGCGTTGCCGCACAGAGCGATGGAGATGGCTTTGCCTTCTGCGGTGTATTTTTTGATGCGGGCCAGCGCGTCGTCCAGATCTTTGGCCTGCTCATCGACGTAGCGGGTTTTCAGACGGAAATCGATGCGGCTCTGCTGACATTCGATGTTCAGCGAGCAGGCGCCCGCCAGCGTCGCAGCCAGCGGTTGCGCGCCGCCCATGCCGCCCAGACCGGCGGTCAGCACCCAACGCCCCTGCAGACTGCCGTCGTAGTGCTGGCGGCCCGCTTCGACGAAGGTCTCATAGGTGCCCTGAACGATGCCCTGGCTGCCGATGTAGATCCAGCTGCCGGCGGTCATCTGGCCGTACATCGCCAGGCCTTTGGCGTCCAGCTCGTTGAAGTGTTCCCAGGTCGCCCAGTGCGGCACCAGGTTGGAGTTGGCGATCAGCACGCGCGGCGCGTTGCTGTGGGTTTTGAACACGCCGACCGGCTTGCCGGACTGCACCAGCAGGGTTTCGTCTTCTTCCAGCGTTTTCAGGGTTTCGACGATCTTGTCGTAACAATCCCAGTCGCGCGCGGCGCGGCCGATGCCGCCGTACACCACCAGCTCGTGTGGGTTCTCCGCAACTTCAGGATCGAGGTTGTTCATCAGCATGCGTAACGGCGCTTCGGTCAGCCAGCTTTTTGCGTTTAATTGTGTGCCGCGTGGCGCGCGTACATCGACATTGCGAACTTTGTTATTTGTAGTCACAGCATTTTCCTCAAACAGTATCGGTGCAGATTCCATGCCGCGGTGGGGATGAGTACCACGGCATAACAATGCGTAGGGCTTATTAACATATACTTGTATGTACAAGCATATGCAACACTGACCAGTTGCCGCTGAAAAGTGGCATAAGAAAAAGTTATTTTCTTTTTATATCAGGTTGATATGCGATTTTTTATCGCCGGTCTCAGATACGGAAAGCCGGAGAAAAGTGAGCTGTTCGGCAAAAATGAATTAAAATTGACTCATTTTTGGGCGGCTAGTCACAATATTTTTACAGACTGATTACAGTTGGCGGCGGAGGATAAACAAGCCCTATCACCGCAGGAAGAAAGCCCGCCGTGGGCGGGCTTGCCAGGCTCAGGCAGCCGGTTGCAGCATCGGCTTGCGGCTCATCTTGCACACCGTGGCGATGGCGGCGATCAGAGCCGGTACGCACAGGAACATCAGGATGCTCTGCACTTCCCACTGCATCGCCAGCAGTTGGGCGCCCATCATGGTGCCGGCGACGCCGCCGAAGCGGCCGATGCCCTGCATCCAGGCGATGCCGGTGGCGCGGCTGTGGGTCGGGTAGAAGGTGGCCGCCAGCGTTTGCAGCCCGGACTGCGCGCCGTTCATGGTGACGCCCATCAGGAAGATGAAGGCGCCCAGCAGCACGATCTGCTTGTCTTCGGTGGCCATCGCCACGATCAGCAGGGCGGTGACGACAAAGCCGCTCGAGACCACTTTGTGCGCATTCCAGCGGTCCATCAGCCAGCCGGCCACCAGGATGCCGAGCGTGCCGCCGAAGGTGAACAGCGAGGTGAGCATCGCCGATTGCTCCAGCTGATAGCCCAAGCCCTGCATCAGGATCGGCATCCAGCTCAGCAACACGTAGTAGATCACCAGCCCCATGAAGTAGGTCACCCACAGCATCAGCGTGCCGAGCAGGTAAGGGCGACTGAACAGCAGCCCGACGCTGGTCTTGGCCTGCGTCAGCTTCTCTTCATACAGGTAAAAACGCGTCACGCCGTCGAGGCTCTGGCTGACGAAGCGTTGCGCAATGCGTTTGATCTTCGCCGCATCCTGCCCGCGGTTGACCATATATTTGACCGATTCCGGCAGCAGCAGGATCAGCAACACCGTCAACGCCAGCGGCGCAATGGCGCCGAGCAACAGCACGCTGTGCCAGCCGTAGCTCGGGATCAGCCACGATGAAATGGCGCCGCCGCCGGCCGCGCCCAGCGGAAAGCCGCAATACATGGTATTGATCGCCAGCGAACGGCAGCGCTGCGGCGCGTATTCGGAGATCAGCGTGATAGCGTTGGGCATCGCCGCTCCCAGCCCGAGGCCGGTGAGGAAACGCCACAGCGTCAGGCTATTGAGCGAGCCGGCGTAGGCGGTGGCCAGGCTCGACAGGCCGAAGAACAGGCAGGAAAACACCAGCACGCGCTTGCGGCCGATGCGGTCGGAGATTGGCCCGGCTATCAGCGCGCCGAGCGACAGCCCCAACAGCGCGGCGCTCAGCACCGGCCCCAGATCCTGCTTCACGATGCCCCAGTCTTTGGCGACCGAGGGGGCGATATAGCCCATGGCGGCGGTATCGAAACCGTCGATGGCGAGGATCAGGAATCCGAGAATGATCAGTGTCCAGTGAAACAGCGAAAACTTGCTGTCGTCGATGGCCTGTTGAATGTTTAACTCGCTGGTGGAATGAGTCATGGCACCCTCTAAACGCAGATGTAGTCGTGATGAATAGTACGTGGCCGAAACTGATGCTCGGCTTGTGTTTGCTTGTATATACATCTGCGCGTCGGCGCTTTATGTCAAATATAATTATCTTATTTGTTAACTTCGTGTTGTTTTCTGTGGAGCAGGTTGCACCGTGGATGAAAGGCCTAAGACCGGTTAACAAATTAAATGAACGCCATTGGCGGTGAGATATGCTGGCGGCGGCGCGGAGGAAAAAATTTAATACAATTTTGGCCGTTTGGTCGCCGAGCCGGAATCTGCGATAATCGTTTTTTACTTTTCCAGATTGAGAAACCGATGCAGTACCCGATCAACGAGATGTTCCAAACCTTGCAGGGCGAAGGCTTTTTCACCGGCGTGCCGGCTATTTTCATCCGCCTGCAGGGCTGCCCGGTAGGGTGCAGCTGGTGCGACACCAAACATACCTGGGAAAAGGAAGCCCATCGGGAAGTCGACCTGCAACGGATCCTGGTCAAAACAGAAGAGAGCGACGCCTGGGGCAATGCCAGCGCCGAGCAGCTGCTGGCGGTGATGCGTCAGCAAGGCTACACCGCGCGTCATGTGGTGATCACCGGCGGCGAACCCTGCATCTACGATCTGGCGCCGCTGACCGAGCTGTTCGAACAGCACGGCTACCGTTGCCAGATTGAAACCAGCGGCACCCACGAAATTCGCTGTTCCGCCAACACCTGGGTGACGGTTTCGCCCAAGGTGAATATGCGCGGCGGCATGAAGGTGTTGGATCAGGCGCTGCGGCGCGCCGACGAGGTGAAGCATCCGGTGGCGCGCGAGCGCGACATCGAGGCGCTGGATGCGCTGCTGGCGACGTTGCAGGATGACAAGGCGCGCATTATCGCACTGCAGCCGATCAGCCAGAAAGAAGAGGCGACCCGTCTGTGTATTGAAACCTGTATCGCGCGCAATTGGCGGCTGTCGATGCAGACCCACAAGTATTTGAACATCGCCTAAAATCAGGGCGCCATTGCGGCGCCCTTTCTTTTAACCTTTATATACGCATCCCGCCGTACAGGTCTCTTTCACCATCACCGCCGTCAATTCCGGCAGCTGGGGCTTGAGCTGCTGCCAAATCCAGGCGGCGAGCACTTCGCTGGTGGGATTTTCCAATCCTGGAATATCGTTCAGATAATGGTGATCCAGCCGTTCCCAGATCGGGGAAAACACAGCCTTGAGCTCGGCGAAATCCATCACCCAACCGGTGTGGGGATCCACTTCACCGGTCACTTCCAGACGCACCATAAACGAATGCCCATGCAGACGGCCGCATTTATGGCCCTCCGGCACGTGCGGCAAGCGGTGTGCGGCTTCAAACTGAAAATCTTTAAACAGCGTGGTTGCCATTATTACGGCCTCATTGACTCAAAAACCGCCGCATAGTACCGGAAAGCGCGTCTGCTTGCCATTTATACCGTTATGGTCTACCGCCACGGCCAACGCGCCCGTTTAACACTTTTTTTGTTTGGTGTTTGCGGCACCTATCGGCTGGGGTTATGAGCCGAAATGTTGAACGGTGAAAAAACGATGAAAAAAAGCGCTTTAATTTCATCTGGATAAAAAACTTTGTTTAACGGTTTAAGCGTTATGCCTTACCAGAAAAACAGCTTAGTCATTTTGGTTATGATTTATTGCTATCCCTTATTTAATCGTTGCTATTCTGCTCGGTAACCTTACAAACTCTCCTGATCTTTTCCGCACACCCGACGCAGCGAAGAGACAGCGACTGACACTGGCGCGCGCCTGGCAGGAAAGGCGCTAAGTATAGGAAATAAGTACAGCAATGACGACTCAGGCTCCTCCAACATCTTTGCTCCCGCTGACGCCCGAACAGCTGGCGCGCCTGCAGGCGACGATCGGCGACTATTCGCCGACGCAGCTGGCGTGGCTGTCCGGTTATTTTTGGGGCATGGTCAATCAACAGCCCGGAGCCGTGGCCATTGCGCCTGTTGCCCCTGCGGCTGCCGCCGGCATCACCATCATTTCCGCTTCGCAGACCGGCAATGCGCGCCGCCTGGCGGAGCAGCTGCGCGACGATCTGCTGGCCGCCAATCTGAGCGCCACGCTGATCAGCGCCGGCGACTACAAGTTCAAGCAGATAGCTCAAGAGCGCCTGCTGGTGATCGTCGCCTCCACGCAAGGGGAAGGCGAGCCGGCGGAAGAAGCGGTGGCGCTGCATAAATTCCTGTTCTCGAAAAAGGCGCCGAAGCTGAATGATACCGCTTTTGCGGTGTTCGGGCTGGGCGACACCTCTTATGAGAATTTCTGCCAGTCTGGCAAGGATTTCGACGGCAAGCTGGCCGAGCTGGGCGCCGAGCGCCTGGTGGAGCGCGTGGACGCCGACGTGGAGTACCAGGAGCTGGCCGCCGCCTGGCGCAAACAGGTGGTGTCGGTGCTGAAGGCGCGCGCGCCGGCGGAAAGCGCCGCGCCGGGCGTGTTGGCCAGCGGCGCGGTCGATCTGATCGACAGCAGCCCGTACAGCAAGGAACAGCCGCTCACCGCCCAACTGGCGGTCAAGCAGAAAATTACCGGCCGCGCGTCGGATAAAGACGTGCGCCATATCGAGATCGATCTGGGCGACTCCGGCCTGCGCTATCAGCCGGGCGATGCGCTCGGCGTATGGTTCGATAACGATCCGGCGCTGGTGGACGAACTGGTGCAGCTGTTGTGGCTGAAAGGCGACGAGCCGGTCGAGGTGGAAGGGCAAACCCTGCCGCTGGCGCAGGCGCTGCGCAGCCATTTCGAGCTGACGCAGAACACCACGCCGATCGTCGATAAATACGCCGCGCTGTCGCGCGACGAAACGCTGATCGGCCTGCTGGCGGATAAAGCCGCGCTGCAGCAGTACGCGCACAACACGCCGATCGTCGACATGGTGCGCCAGGCGCCGGCGGATCTGAGCGCCGAACAGCTGGTCGGCCTGCTGCGCCCGCTGACGCCGCGCCTGTATTCCATCGCCTCTTCGCAGGCGGAGAACGAAAGCGAAGTACACATCACCGTGGGCGTGGTGCGTTACGACATCGACGGGCGCGCCCGCAGCGGCGGCGCCTCCGGCTTCCTGGCGGATCGTCTGGAGGAAGACGGCGACGTGCGGGTGTTTATCGAACACAACGATAACTTCCGCCTGCCGGCCAACCCGGAAACGCCGGTTATCATGATCGGCCCGGGCACCGGCATCGCGCCGTTCCGCGCCTTTATGCAGCAGCGCGACGCCGACGGCGCCGGCGGCAAAAACTGGCTGTTCTTCGGCAACCCGCACTTTACCGAAGATTTCCTGTATCAGGTCGAATGGCAGCGCTACGTGAAAGACGGCCTGCTCACCCG
The DNA here is from genome assembly GCF_047456145.1 of Serratia sp. BNK-23. Taxonomy (NCBI): domain Bacteria; kingdom Pseudomonadati; phylum Pseudomonadota; class Gammaproteobacteria; order Enterobacterales; family Yersiniaceae; genus Serratia; species Serratia sp. BNK-23. The sequence continues at coordinate 4,150,303 of NZ_CP179900.1, read as the reverse complement.
CATCGATCTGGCCTGGTCCCGAGACCAACAACATAAAATATACGTACAAGACAAACTGCGCGAACAGGGCGCGGAAGTGTGGCGCTGGATTCAGGAAGGCGCGCACATTTACGTCTGCGGCGATGCCAATCGCATGGCAAAAGACGTGGAAAACACATTACTGGAACTGGTGGCCGAGCACGGTGGCATGGATACCGAGCAGGCGGATGAATTTTTAAGTGAGCTGCGCCTTGAGCGCCGTTATCAGCGAGATGTTTACTGATGAGTGATAAACACCCCGGGCCTTTGGTAGTCGAAGGCAAACTGGCCGATGCGGAGCGCATGAAGAAGGAGAGTAACTTCTTGCGTGGCACCATCGCCGATGATTTGAACGACGGCCTGACCGGCGGCTTCAACGGCGACAACTTCCTGCTGATCCGTTTTCACGGCATGTACCAGCAGGATGACCGCGACATTCGCGCCGAACGCGCCGAGCAGAAGCTGGAGCCGCGCCACGCCATGATGCTGCGCTGTCGCCTGCCGGGTGGCATCATCAGCCCGCAGCAGTGGCTGGGCATCGACAAGTTCGCGCAGGAGAGCACGCTGTACGGCAGCATTCGCATCACCAACCGCCAAACGTTCCAGTTTCACGGCATTCTGAAAGGCAACGTCAAACCGGTGCACCAGCTGCTGAACCGCCTGGGGCTGGACGCGCTGGCGACCGCCAACGACGTGAACCGCAACGTGCTGTGCACCTCCAATCCGGTGGAGTCCGAGCTGCATCAGGAAGCCTACGAGTGGGCGAAGAAGATCTCCGAACACCTGCTGCCGCGCACCCGCGCCTACGCAGAGGTGTGGCTGGATCAGGAGAAGGTGGCCACCACCGACGAAGAGCCGATTCTGGGGCCGACCTACCTGCCGCGTAAATTTAAAACCACGGTGGTGATCCCGCCGCAGAACGACGTCGATCTGCACGCCAACGACATGAACTTTGTGGCGATCGCCGAAAACGGCAAGCTGGTGGGCTTCAACCTGCTGGTGGGCGGCGGGCTGTCCATTGAGCACGGCAACAAGAAAACCTACGCGCGCCAGGCCAGCGAGTTCGGCTACATTCCGCTCGAGCATACGCTGGCGGTGGCGGAAGCGGTGGTGACCACGCAGCGCGACTGGGGCAACCGTACCGATCGCAAGAACGCCAAAACCAAATACACGCTGGAGCGCGTTGGGGTGGACGTTTTCCGTGCCGAAGTGGAAAAGCGCGCCGGCATCACCTTTGCGCCGATCCGGCCGTATGAATTCACCGGCCGCGGCGATCGCATCGGTTGGGTGAAGGGCATCGACGATCAGTGGCATCTAACGCTGTTTATCGAGAACGGCCGCCTGCTGGACTATCCGGGGCGCCCGCTGAAGACTGGCATGGCGGAGATCGCCAAGATCCATAAAGGCGACTTCCGTCTGACGGCGAACCAAAACGTGATCATCGCCGGCGTGCCGGAAAGCGAGAAGACGAAGATCGAAGCCTTGGCGCGCGATCATGGCCTGATCGACGATCAGATCAGCGAGCAACGCAAAAACTCGATGGCCTGCGTGTCGTTCCCGACCTGCCCGCTGGCGATGGCGGAGGCCGAGCGCTTCCTGCCGCAGTTCGTCACCAAGGTGGAAGGGATCATGCATCGGCACGGGGTGGGCGACGAGCATATCGTGCTGCGCATCACCGGCTGCCCGAACGGCTGCGGCCGCGCGCTGCTGGCGGAGCTGGGGCTGGTGGGCAAGGCGGTCGGCCGCTATAACCTGCATTTGGGCGGCAACCGCGAAGGCACGCGCATTCCGCGCATGTACCGCGAGAACATCAACGAAGATGAGATCCTGAGCGAGATCGATCTGCTGGTGGGGCGCTGGGCGAAGGAGCGCAACGCTGGCGAAGGTTTCGGCGACTTCACCGTGCGCGCGGGCGTCGTCAAACCGGTGCTGGATCCGGCGCGAGATTTCTGGGAGTGAGGCCGGGCGGCCCCTGGGCAGAGGGGCCGCACAGATAATTTCAAGTATCAGGAGAGACAACATGGCTGAATTCGATCTGGCGGCGCTGAACGCGTTGCCCAAATCCGGGCAGGCGCTGGCATTGGCGGTGGTCAACGGCCAACTGGAGACCCTCAGCGCCGAACAGCGCGTTGAATGGGCGCTGGAGCATCTGCCCGGCGAGTTCGTACTCTCGTCCAGTTTCGGCATTCAGGCGGCGGTATGCCTGCACCTGGTGACGCGCATCCGGCCGGATATCCCGGTGATCCTGACCGACACCGGCTATCTGTTCCCGGAAACCTATCGCTTTATCGATCAACTGGCCGACCAGCTGAAGCTGAATCTGCAGGTGTTCCGCGCGGAGCAGTCTCCCGCCTGGCAAGAGGCGCGCTATGGCAAGCTGTGGGAGCAGGGCGTAGAAGGGATTGAAAAATACAACCAGATCAACAAGGTCGAGCCGATGAACCGCGCGCTGGAGACGCTGGGCGCGCAGAGCTGGTTCGCCGGCCTGCGGCGCGAGCAGTCCGGCAGCCGCGCCAATCTGCCGGTCCTGGCGGTGCAGCGTGGGGTGTTCAAGATCCTGCCGATCATCGACTGGGACAACCGCAAGATTTACCAGTATCTGACCGAACACGGGCTGAGTTATCACCCGCTGTGGGAGCAGGGCTACCTGTCGGTAGGTGATACACACACCACCCAGAAGTGGGAGCCGGGCATGAGCGAGGAAGAGACGCGTTTCTTCGGCCTGAAGCGCGAGTGTGGCCTGCACGAAGGCTAAACGGCGTGATTGACATGACAGGGCTCAGCAATGCTGGGCCCTGTTTTTTTGCGGGCTACTTTTTCTTCTGTGCTTTCGGCGGGTGCGCCTGCGCCAGCTCTTTGATCAGCGGTAGCAGGATCTGCACGCTGTCGCGGCTGCGTTTGTCGATCCGCCCCGGCAGGTAGCGATCCAGATACTGCAGATTGTCATACTGCGGACGGTGCCAGGTGATGCCCTGCGGGAAGTGCGGGCTGACGGCGCGCTGCTGGTAGCCATCTTTGTCGCCCAGCGACCAGTTGGTGGCCTCCACCGACAGCACCGGGATGCCCGCGGCGTCGAACACCTCTTGATCGGAGCAGCAGCCGGTGCCCTGCGGATGCTGTGCGCTGCCCGGATTGGTGGCGGCGGCGATGCCGTAGCGGTGGGCGATATCCAGCGCGCGATCGCGGGAACGCTTCGCCATTTGCGGCGGCGTATTGCGCCCGGCGTTGAAATACAGACGATCGCCGGTGATCAGGCTGTCGAGGTTGATCACCAGCACGGTGTTGCTTTTCTCTTCCGCGCTCATGCGTTGCAGGTAGTTCTGCGCCCCCAGTGAACCGATCTCTTCGGCGCTGGTGGCGACGAAGCGCAGGCCGTAGGCAGTGGGGATGTTCTTCAGGCGTTCCGCCAGTTCCAGCATCACACCGATGCCGGAGGCGTTGTCGTCGACGCCCTGCAGCGTCAAGCCGCCGAGGTTGTTATCCAGATCCTCGTCGCTCTGCGGCGTATAGGTGTCGAAGTGGGCGACGACCACGATCTGTTTTGGGTTGTCGCCGTTGCGGGCGGCGATCACCGAGCTGGCGGTGACGTTGTTCCAGTTCTTCTTGCCGTCTTTGCTGGTGTAGAGATAGCGCGTATTGACGCTGCGAATGTCGCTTTGGTAACCCATCTTGCTGAATTGCTGCTTCAGGTAGTCGGCGGTGAGCAATTCGGCCGGGCTGCCCGCCATGCGGCCGGGGAAGTAAGTGGCGATGTGGCGGGTCTGTTCGGCGGCGAAACGGCCCATTGGCGCGTCTTTTACGGGCTGTGCGGCACAAACGCTGAAGACGCCGCCGAGTGCGAGGGCCAGCAGGCTGGTCTTCAGGTAAAAACGGGAAAACATACCGAAAAATCCTTCTTTGCTATCGGCGCTGCCGATCATTTTTCTTCGGCACCCAGTATGAGACGCCGGACGGCATTACACAATTTCCCTGTCTCTTAATTTTCGCGCGAACGCGCAAACCGCCGCCGTGAGTATTACCGTTTGCCTCCTGCGTTGCGGCCTATATTCCATAAAGGAACTAATCATTCCTTTTCGTCATTTCAGAGGCTAAATCTCAGCCCGTATAGTCACACTATCTTTCTGTTATATGAAAAGGCTGTTGTGGACTATCTACCAATATTCGCCGACCTGAAACAACGCCCGGTGCTGGTCGTTGGCGGTGGTGACGTGGCGGCGCGCAAAGTCTCCCTGCTTCAGCGCGTCGGGGCTGAAATACGGATAGTTGCGCAGTCGCTCTCACCGGAACTGGAACAACAACGTCAGCAAGGGCGGGTGCTCTGGCTGGGGAAAACCTTTGATCCGCAGCAGTTGGACGACGTGTTTCTGGCGATCGCCGCCACGGACGACAACGCGCTGAACGCCGCGGTGTTCGCCGAGGCGGATAAACGCCGGGTGTTAGCCAACGTGGTGGACGATCAGCCGCGCTGCTCGTTCATCTTCCCGTCGATCATCGATCGCTCGCCGCTGGTGGTGGCGGTGTCGTCCAGCGGCCAGGCGCCGGTGCTGGCGCGACTGCTGCGCGAAAAGCTGGAGGCTTTATTGCCCGCCAGTTTGGGGCAGATGGCGCAGGTCGCGGGCCGCTGGCGCGGCCAGGTCAAACAGCGGTTGGCTTCGATCGGCGAACGTCGCCGTTTCTGGGAGAAAACCTTCGGCGGCCGTTTCGCCACGCTGGTGGCCAACGGCCAGACGGCGCAGGCGGAACGGCAGCTGGAGCAGGATTTACACCGCTTCGCCGCAGGCGATGAAGGCGCACAGGGCGAGATCGCCCTGGTGGGCGCCGGGCCGGGCGACGTGGGGTTGTTGACCCTGCGCGGGTTGCAGGTGATGCAGCAGGCGGACGTGGTGCTGTATGACCATCTGGTCAGCGGCGAGATCCTCGATCTGGTGCGGCGCGACGCCGAGCGCATCTGCGTGGGCAAGCGCGCCGGCGCGCACTCGGTGATCCAGGAAGAGACCAACCGGCTGCTGGTGGAGCTGGCGCAGCAGGGCAAACGGGTGGTGCGCCTCAAGGGCGGCGATCCGTTCATCTTTGGCCGCGGCGGCGAAGAGCTGCAGGTGGCCGCCGCCGCCGGCATTCCGTTCCAGGTGGTGCCGGGCGTCACGGCCGCCGCGGGGGCGACCGCCTACGCCGGCATTCCGCTGACGCATCGCGATCACGCGCAGAGCGTGACCTTTATCACCGGCCACTGCCGCCCGGACGGCGATGGCCTGGACTGGGCCGATCTGGCCCGGACGCGGCAAACGCTGGCTATCTACATGGGCACCATGAAGGCGGCGGACATCAGCCAACGCCTGATCGCCCACGGCCGCGACGCTGCGACGCCGGTGGCGGTGATCAGCCGCGGCACGCGCGCCGATCAGCAGGTGCAGATCGGCACGCTGGATCAATTGGAACACCTGGCCCAACGGGCGCCGTTGCCGGCGCTGTTGGTGATCGGCGAGGTGGTGGAACTGCACCACCAAATCGCCTGGTTCGGGCATCAATCGCAGACGGAAGGGGCCGTGCGCCCGGCCGTCGTGAATTTGGCATAGGCAAGGCTTTTAAGGACCTGTTATGGACGAAAAACGACTCACTCATTTGCGGCAATTGGAGGCGGAGAGTATCCATATCATCCGTGAAGTCGCCGCTGAATTCGCCAACCCGGTGATGCTGTATTCCATCGGCAAGGACTCTTCCGTGATGCTGCATTTGGCGCGCAAGGCGTTCTTCCCCGGCACGCTGCCGTTCCCGCTGCTGCACGTCGATACCGGCTGGAAATTCCGCGAAATGTACGAATTCCGCGATCGCACCGCGAAGGAGTACGGCTTCGAGCTGCTGGTGCATAAAAACCCGGAAGGGGTGGCGATGGGCATCAACCCGTTCGTGCACGGCAGCGCCAAGCATACCGACATCATGAAGACCGAGGGCCTGAAGCAGGCGTTGAACAAGTACGGTTTTGACGCCGCCTTCGGCGGTGCGCGGCGCGATGAGGAGAAATCGCGCGCCAAAGAGCGCATCTATTCGTTCCGCGATCGCTTCCACCGCTGGGATCCGAAAAATCAGCGGCCGGAGCTGTGGCACAACTACAACGGCCAGATCAACAAAGGGGAGAGCATCCGCGTCTTCCCGCTGTCGAACTGGACCGAGCTGGATATCTGGCAGTACATCTTCCTGGAAAAGATCGACATCGTGCCGCTGTACCTGGCGAAACCGCGCCCGGTGGTGGAGCGCGACGGCATGCTGATGATGGTGGACGACGATCGCATCGATCTGCAGCCGGGTGAAGTGATCAGCCAGCGCATGGTGCGTTTCCGCACTCTGGGGTGCTGGCCGCTGACCGGCGCGGTGGATTCGCAGGCGCAAACCCTGCCGGAGATCATCGAAGAGATGCTGGTCTCCACCACCAGCGAACGCCAGGGGCGGATGATCGATCGCGATCAGTCCGGCTCGATGGAGCTGAAAAAGCGTCAAGGGTATTTCTAAGGAGCCGCCGGATGAACAACGCAATTGCACAACAAATCGCTGACCAGGGCGGCGTCGAGTCCTATCTGCACGCGCAGCAGCACAAGAGCCTGCTGCGCTTTCTGACCTGCGGCAGCGTCGACGACGGCAAAAGCACCCTGATTGGCCGCCTGCTGCACGATACCCGCCAGATCTACGAGGATCAGCTGTCGACGCTGCACAGCGACAGCAAACGCATCGGCACCCAGGGCGAAAAGCTCGATCTGGCGCTGCTGGTGGACGGCCTGCAGGCCGAGCGCGAGCAGGGCATCACCATCGACGTGGCCTATCGCTATTTCTCGACCGAAAAACGTAAATTTATCATCGCCGATACCCCGGGGCACGAGCAGTACACCCGCAACATGGCCACCGGCGCCTCGACCTGCGATCTGGCGATCCTGTTGATCGACGCGCGCAAAGGGGTGTTGGATCAGACTCGCCGCCACAGCTTTATCGCGACCCTGCTGGGCATTCGCCATCTGGTGGTCGCGGTAAACAAAATGGATCTGGTGGACTATCAGGAAGCGGTGTTCGAGCAGTTCAAACAGGATTACCTGACCTTCGCCCAGCAGCTGCCTGGCGATCTGGACATCAAGTTCGTGCCGCTGTCGGCGCTGGACGGCGACAACGTGGCGAGCGAAAGCGCCCATATGCCGTGGTACAGCGGCCCGACGCTGCTGGAAGTGCTGGAGAGCGTTGACGTGATCAGCGAGCGAGAAAACCAGCCGCTGCGCTTCCCGGTGCAGTACGTCAACCGCCCGAACCTCGATTTCCGCGGCTATGCCGGCACGCTGTCCGCCGGCGTAGTGCGGGTGGGTCAACGCATCAAAGTGCTGCCTTCCGGCGTGGAGTCCAGCGTGGCGCGTATCGTGACCTTCGACGGCGATCTGCAAGAAGCGGTGCCGGGCGAGGCGATTACGCTGGTGCTGAAAGATGAAGTGGACATCAGCCGCGGCGATTTGCTGGTCGACGCCGGCGAAAGCCTGCAGGCGGCGCAGAGCGCGCGGGTGGACGTGGTATGGATGGCCGAGCAGCCGCTGGTGCCGGGCCAGAGCTACGACATCAAGATCGCCGGCAAAAAGACCCGCGCCCGCGTGGAGAGCATCCGCCATCAGGTGGAGATAAACACGCTGGCGCAACACCCGGCCGACACATTGCCGCTCAACGGCATCGGGTTGGTGGAGCTGACCTTCGACGAACCGCTGGTGCTGGACAGCTATCAGAGCAATCACGACACCGGCGGGCTGATCTTCATCGATCGCATGAGCAACGTGACGGTTGGCGCCGGTCTGGTGCGTGAAACGCTGCAGGATGCCCCGGCGGCGCGCGGCGAATTCAGCGCCTTCGAGCTGGAGCTGAATGCGCTGGTGCGCAAGCACTTCCCGCACTGGGGCGCACGCGATCTGCTCGGTGGCCGATAAGGTGGCCGCTGAACTGAGGGCGACCGGGCCGGACGATGAGAACGTGGTTTGGCATCCGCATGCGGTGACGCGTGCGGATCGCGAAGCGCGCAACGGCCACCGCGGCGCGGTGCTGTGGTTTACCGGGCTGTCCGGCTCGGGAAAATCCACCGTCGCCGGCGCGCTGGAGCAGGCGCTGCATGGGCTTGGCGTCAGCACCTATCTGCTGGACGGCGATAACGTGCGTCACGGTCTGTGCCGCGATCTCGGTTTTTCCGACGAGGATCGGCGCGAGAACATCCGCCGGGTGGGGGAAGTGGCCAAGCTGATGGTGGATGCCGGGCTGGTGGTGCTGACCGCATTCATTTCGCCGCACCGCGCCGAGCGGCAAATGGTGCGCGAGATGCTCGGCGACGATCGCTTTATCGAGGTGTTCGTCGACACGCCGTTGGAGATCTGCGAGGCGCGCGATCCGAAAGGGTTGTATAAAAAAGCGCGCGCCGGCGAGCTGCGCAATTTCACCGGTATCGACGCGGTTTATGAGGCGCCGCAGCAGCCGGAAATCCACCTCGACGGCCAACAATTGGTAACAAATTTGATTGCGCAATTGTTAGACGTGTTACGTGGTCAGGCTATTATCAAACCCTGAATTCAAAAAAAGCGTGTGGCGTTTTTCGCCATGCGCTTTTTACTCTAAGCCGCCGCAGAGCGAGCCGAATAACCAGGGATCACTATGCAAAATGTCACGCCTATCTTGATCGACTCCAAGCAGTCAAAACAGGAGAGAGAGGAGCCTTCTTATTCTTTCCTGGGCGGCGTCAGCGGCTTTGTTTTCTACTGGCTGGCGTTCGCGTTGCCGTTTCTGGTTTACGGTTCCAACACGCTGTTTTTCCTGCTCTATACCTGGCCGTTCTTCCTGGCGCTGATGCCGCTGTCGGTGCTGATCGGCATCACCCTCAGCATGCTGCTGCGCGGCCGTCTGATCTTGACGCTGTTGCTGACCGGCGCCGTTGTGCTGTGCCTGTTCTGGCTGGTGTTCAGCTTCCTGACCGGGTGGTGAGAGAGCGGGCGCCGATGCCGGCGCCCGAAGGGGAGTAGAGCGGGGCCGAAGGTTACAAAACTTTGCTTAGAAACGCCTGCGTGCGCGGATTGGCCGGCTGGCTGAAGATCTGCTGCGGCGCACCCTCCTCCTGAATGATCCCCTGATCGATAAACAGCACCCGGTCGGCCACCTCGCGGGCAAAGCCCATCTCATGCGTCACCACCACCATGGTCATGCCCTCGTGGGCCAGTGATTTCATCACCGCCAACACTTCGCCCACCAGCTCAGGATCGAGCGCGGAGGTCGGTTCATCGAACAACATGATCTTTGGCTCCATCGCCAGCGCGCGGGCGATCGCTACCCGCTGCTGCTGGCCGCCTGACAGGCTGTTGGGGTAGGCGTCGATCTTGTCGAGCAGGCCGACCTTGAGCAGCAGCTGTTCTGCTTGCGCGATGGCTTCGGCGCGCGGCTGTTTCTTCACGCTCACCGGCGCCATAATGATGTTTTCCAACACCGTCATGTGCGGGAACAGATTGAAACGCTGGAACACCATGCCCACGCTTTCCCGCATTTTGTTCAGGTCGGTTTTCTGATCGTGGACGGCGAAGCCGTTCACCTCGATCTCGCCGCCGGAGAGCGTTTCCAGCGCGTTGATGCAGCGCAGGAAGGTGCTTTTGCCCGAGCCGGAGGGGCCGATGACACACACCACTTCGTTGGCGGCGATCTGGCAAGAAATGCCGCGCAGCACGTGGCTTTCGCCGAACTGTTTTTGCAGGTTATGTACGCGAATCACTTTTACCGAACCTCTTTTCCATATGCTGCACCAGCAGCGAGAGCAGGAAGGTGATGACCCAATAGACCAGCGAAATGGTCAGATAGGGCTCCCAGTAGGTGGCGTAGGCGCCGGAGACGGTACGGGCGGCATAGGCCAGATCCGCCAGGCCGATGGCGGAGGCCAGCGACGAATCCTTGACGATGGCGATGGCGTTGTTGCCCAGCGGCGGCAGCATGCGGCGGAAGGCCTGCGGCAGGATCACCTGGCGCATGGTCTTGCCATAGCTCATGCCCAGCGAGCGTGAGGCTTCCATCTGGCCGCGGTCGATAGACTGGATCCCGGCGCGGAAGATTTCCGACACATAGGCACCGGCGTTGAGCGTGATCGCCACCACGCAGGAGAGAAAGGCGCCGTAGTCGGCGCGCAGCGCGCGAGCGAAATCGACGCTCATCAGACCGCTGGTGACCAGCAGACCGTCACGCGGGTTGATGAACAGCGGCACCAGCGCGAAGTGCACCACCATGATCTGCACGAACAGTGGCGTGCCGCGAAAGGCGCTGATGTAGATGCGTACCGGCCACTGAACGCCGTAATGCAGGATGGGTTTCCAGATGCCGTGCGGCGCCTGCGCCAAACGGCCCAGCCCGAGGATCAAGCCCCAGGTGGTGCCCAGCAGCACGCAGATAATGGTGCATTTGATGGTCATCCAGGCGCCTTCCATAAACAGCGGCGCGTATTCCTGGATGATCTCCCAGCGGAAGTTCAAGGGGTATTCCTTCTTGGTAGGCTGAAACGGTGGTGCGCCGACGCCCTTGCGGGTGCCGGCGACAGGGGATTATTCCGCCGGCAGCGTCGGTACGTTGCTGTCGAACCAGGTTTGGTAGATCTTGGCGTAGGTGCCGTCGGCGACGATTTTCTTCAGGCCGGCGTTGATCTTGTTGCGCAGCTCATCGTTGCCTTTGGCGACGGCGATGCCGAAATACTGGCGCTCGAACTTGGCGTCGGGCACCAGCTTGAAGGCTTTCTCAGGGTGGGTCTTGATATAGAACTTGGCCACGCCGACGTCGCCGACCGCCGCGCCGATGCCGTCTTCATACAGCTCCTGCAGCATCAGCGGGGTATTGTCGAAGCGCTTGATGGCGGTACTGTTTTTACCCAGCGCGTCGGACACCACGATGTCGCCGGTGCTGGAGTTCACCACGCCGACCTTCAGCGCTTTCAGCGCGGCGATGGAGTCCACCTTCGAGTCTTGCGGCACCACGATAGCCTGCTCAGCCGGGAAGTAAGGCGCAGAGAAATCAACCATCTGCTTGCGCTTATCGGTGATGGTGATGCCGGAAATGATGATATCGCGATCGCCGGAGTTCAGTGTGGCGAAGATCCCTTCCCACGGCGTATTGATCAGTTTGATTTGGAAGCCTTCGGCCTTGGCCACCGCCTTGATGATGTCGATGTCGAAACCTTCCAGCTGCTTTTGGCTGTTTTCAAATTCGAATGGCCGATAGGTGCCGCCGGAGCCGACGACGTAGGTGGGTTCAGCCGCCAACGCAGCGATGGAGAAGGTGGCGGCCAGGCAGGCGCCGATCAGAACTAAACGTTTTAACATCGCGATCCCCGATAATGAATGGTTATATATTGGAATTATTTATGCACTATGAGTGCATAAAAATAAGCTTCAATGAATGAAAGTGCAACCGCTGCATGACGATTATTCTCTCTATGGTGTTAAATATTCACTTTTTGCTTTGCTTTGGCGTAAGCGATGTGTCAGGAAGCGGTGATGCAGTGATTCTTGCTGCATAATGGAGGTAGGATAGAGTGTGTCTCATTGGAAAACGCGGCGCGTGCGCCGAGCCAAAGGGGCGTTTTTTGCCGCTTTCGCAGCGGAATTAGGCGATAAACACGGGAACCCTTCATCCGTATTCTGAATTTGGCGTTGAAATGCCGCTCTCAGTGTGGAGTCCAACGAGAAGTTGTGGGATGATTGGTCGGTTTTTCAGGGGGCGGAGATGGGAAAACTTACGCTGCTATTGCTGGCATTGCTCGGTTGGTTACAGTATTCACTGTGGCTGGGCAAAAATGGTATTCACGATTACGTGCGAGTCAATGAAGACGTTGCGGTCCAACAGGGTAGCAACGCCAAGTTGAAAGCGCGTAACGATCAGCTGTTTGCCGAAATCGATGATTTGAACGGCGGTCAGGAAGCGATCGAAGAGCGTGCGCGTAATGAGCTGGGCATGATCAAGCCCGGTGAGACTTTCTATCGTCTGGTTCCTGACCAATCCAGACGCAACGCGGCGTCTTCCTCGCAAAATAACGCACAAAAATAACGCATGACTCACTCCGCAGGCACCTTTCCCTCGGTGATTGCCGTCCTGCCCGCTGCCGGTATCGGCAGCCGCATGCAGGCGGAATGCCCGAAGCAATATTTAACCATTGGCCGGCACAGCATCGTCGAACACGCCATCCACGCCCTGTTGCGCCACCCGCGCATTGAACGGGTGATCGTGGCGATCGGCCCCGAAGATCGTCAGTTCGAACGGCTACCCATCGCTCAGGATCCGCGGGTAACCGTCACCGAGGGCGGCAAACAGCGCGCCGATTCGGTGATGGCCGGGTTGAAACTGGCGGGTGATGCGGACTGGGTGCTGGTGCACGACGCCGCGCGCCCCTGCCTGCACGCCGACGATCTCGAGCGCCTGCTGGCGATCACCGCACACAGCAAGGTGGGCGGCATTCTCGCCGCGCCGGTGCGCGACACCATGAAGCGCGCCGAACCCGGCCGCGACACCATCGCCCACACCGTTGAACGGCAGGATCTGTGGCATGCGCTGACGCCGCAGCTGTTTCCGCTGCCGCTGCTCAAGCAGTGCCTGCAGCGCGCGCTGGATGAAGGCGCGAACGTCACCGACGAAGCCTCGGCGCTGGAACATTGCGGCTATCATCCGCTGCTGATCGCCGGCCGGGCGGACAACATTAAAGTAACGCGGCCGGAGGATTTGGCGCTGGCGGCGTTCTATTTGACCCAGTTAGACAATTAAGGAGCGCATCATGCGTATCGGTCACGGTTTTGATGTACATAAATTCGGCGGCGAAGGCCCGTTGGTGATCGGCGGTGTTCGCATCCCTTACGACAAAGGCTTGCTGGCCCACTCCGACGGTGACGTCGCGCTGCATGCCGCCACCGACGCCCTGTTGGGGGCGGCGGCGCTGGGCGATATCGGCAAACTGTTCCCCGATACCGATCCGGCCTTCAAAGGCGCCGACAGCCGCGAGCTGCTGCGCGAAGCCTGGAAACGCATCCGCGCCAAAGGTTACCGCCTCGGTAACCTCGATATCACCATCATCGCTCAGGCGCCGAAAATGGCGCCGCACATCCCGCAGATGCGCGTCTTCCTGGCGGAAGACCTGCAGTGCCATATGGATGACGTCAACGTGAAGGCCACAACCACCGAGCAGCTCGGTTTCACCGGGCGCGGCGAGGGCATCGCGTGCGAAGCGGTCGCCTTGCTGATCAAGGAATAACCGCATGGATATGGCGAATCTGACCTGGCTGCATGGCCGGCCGCAGAGTTCCGGGGTGTTGAAAGCCAATCCGGAAGATTTCGTGGTGGTCGAAGATCTGGGCTTTGCGCCGGACGGTGAAGGTGAGCACGTGCTGGTAAATATCCGTAAAAACGGCTGCAATACCCAGTTCGTGGCCGACTATCTGGCGCGCTTCGCCGGTATTCACGCCCGTTCCGTCAGCTATGCCGGTTTGAAGGATCGCCACGCGGTGACCGAACAGTGGTTCTGCCTGCATATGCCGGGTAAGGACACGCCGGATTTCTCCCGGTTTACGCTGGAAGGCTGCGAGGTGCTCTCGTTCGCCCGCCACCTGCGCAAAATGCGCATCGGCAATCTGAAGGGCAACCACTTTACGCTGGTGCTGCGCCAGATTTCCGATCGGCAGGACGTGGAACGTCGCCTGCAGGCCATCGCCGCGCAGGGCGTGCCAAACTATTTCGGCAGCCAACGCTTCGGCCGCGGCGGCAACAACCTGGTGATGGCGCGCCGCTGGGCGAACGACGAAATTCGTGTCAAAGAGCGCAGTAAGCGCAGCTTCTACCTGTCCGCCAGCCGCAGCGCGCTGTTCAATCTGATCGCGAGCCAACGCCTGGCTGACGGGCTGCAGCGCACCGTGCTGGAAGGGGATGCCCTGCAGCTGAGTGGGCGCGGCAGCTGGTTCGTCGCCAAAGCCGATGAGCTGGAGACGTTGCAGCAACGGCTGGATGCCGGCGAGCTGGCGATCACGGCTCCCTTGCCGGGCGACGGTGAGCCAGGCACCGCCGGCCAAGCCTTGGCTTTTGAACAACAATGCTTGGCGGAACAACCGGAATTGCTTACGCTTTTAAAGCGCGAGCGTATCGAACCCGCTCGCCGGGCCCTGCTGTTGCAGCCGCAAAATTTGCAGTGGAACTGGTGGGATGACGTTACCGTGGAACTGCGCTTCTGGCTGCCGGCGGGCAGCTTTGCTACCAGCGTGGTTCGCGAGATCATGCAGCAGGATAACAGTGATGCGGATATTGCTGAGTAACGATGACGGCGTCAGCGCCCCGGGCATTCAGGTGCTGGCGGCGGCGCTGCGGGAATTCGCCGAAGTGCAGGTCGTGGCGCCGGATCGTAACCGCAGCGGCTCTTCCAATGCTTTAACGCTGGAGTCGCCGTTGCGCACGCAGACGCTGGCCAACGGGGATATTGCGGTGTTGCAAGGGACGCCGACCGACTGCGTTTATCTTGGCGTCAACGCGTTGATGCGCCCGGCGCCCGATATCGTGGTATCCGGCATTAACGCCGGGCCGAATTTGGGCGACGACGTTATCTATTCCGGCACCGTCGCGGCGGCGATGGAGGGCCGGCACCTGGGGTTGCCTGCCTTGGCGGTGTCGCTGAACGGCCACCAGCACTACGCGACCGCCGCCGCCATTACCTGCCGCATCCTGCGCGCGCTGCAGCGCGAACCGCTACGTACCGGAAAAATTCTGAATATTAACGTGCCGGATCTGCCGCTGGCTGAGATCAAAGGCCTGCGCGTTACCCGCTGCGGCAGCCGCCATCCCGCCGACAAGGTCTTCTGCCAGCAGGATCCGCGCGGACAAAATATCTACTGGATCGGGCCGCCTGGTGATAAATTTGATGCCGGGCCGGATACCGACTTTGCGGCGGTGGAACAAGGCTATGTGGCGATAACGCCGCTGCAGGTGGATTTAACCGCCTACGCGGCGCAAGAAGTCGTGAAAACATGGTTAACCAAGGCAGAGGTTAGCGGGGAATGGTGAATAAGCGCATGCAAACATTGCTGACGCAGCTGCGGCAGCAGGGGATCCGAGACGAAAAGCTGCTGCGGGCGATCGAAGCGGTGCCGCGCGAGCGTTTTGTCGATGAAGCGCTGGATCATAAGGCCTACGAAAACACCGCATTGCCGATCGGTTCCGGTCAGACCATTTCCCAGCCTTATATGGTGGCGCGGATGACCGAGCTGCTGAATCTGAAACCTACCTCAAGGGTGCTGGAGATCGGTACCGGTTCCGGTTATCAAACCGCTATCCTGGCGCATCTGGTGCAACACGTTTGTTCCGTCGAACGCATCAAGGGGCTGCAGTGGCAGGCCAAGCGCCGCCTGAAACAGCTCGATCTTCACAATGTTTCCACCCGCCACGGCGACGGTTGGCAGGGTTGGGCGTCGCGCGGCCCGTTCGATGCGATCATCGTCACTGCCGCGCCGCCGGAGATCCCGCAGGCGCTGGTGGAGCAGCTGGACGACGGCGGCATTTTGGTGTTGCCGGTGGGCGAGCAGGCCCAAACCCTCAAACGCATTCAGCGTCATGGCAACGATTTCGTTGTCGATGCGGTAGAGGCGGTGCGCTTTGTGCCGTTGGTGAAAGGCGAATTGGCCTAGCGATTGTCTGAATTTTCGACCGTCTGCAAAATCTGTTGCACTTTCATCATGGCCGGATAAGGTTTTCTCGTTCCAATCAGGCTAATTTTCACTAGAATTGGCCTTTCTACGTAGTTGTCTTATGGTGCGGCAACGCCAATGTGGTTAGCATTGGCGCGCGTTTTGATGCTCCGGCGCGAGATGACCTGGCGTTCAGGGATCGGCCGGCGGCGCCTTTACATCGCAGAAACTGGGAAGTGGCAAAAGCTCGGCTACGATGTAAAGGGTATTTTGGATATATCACTGATATTGCTGTCATGGGGGAAGCATGAGCACGGGAAGCCCAATGATTACGTTACGCCGGGTAGCGGTGTGTACGATGGTAAGTTTGTGGTTGGCGGGTTGTACGAATACGGCCTCGACGTCGGCTCCTATCAGCAGCGTGGGGGGCGGCGGTGCCGCTCCATCCGGCAATAATAATGGCGGAGTGCAGCAGGCCAGCCCAGAGGGCCGCATTGTCTATAACCGCAGTTATAACGCCATCCCTAAAGGGAGCTACAGCGGCGGCGAAACTTATACGGTCAAGCGCGGCGACACGCTGTTTTATATCGCCTGGATCACCGGCAATGATTTCCGCGACCTGGCGCAGCGCAACAATATTCCCGAGCCATACAGCCTGAATGTTGGCCAAACCATTCAGCTTGGTAATGGTTCTGCCAACGGCGGCGGCGGCATGTTGGCGACGACAGATGCGACCAAAGGCGGTGTTCCGAAGCCACCTTCCAGCTCCCAGATCCAGACGGCAACGGTTGATTCTCAATCAACTAACGCGTATTCTGAAAACTCGGGTAAACAGAATGTAGGTAAGATGTTACCTGCAGCAGGTGCCGCAGCGGTTGGGACCGCGACTGCGCCTGTTACCGCGCCGGAAGCCGCTCCACCTGTGAGCAGCACCGTCAGCAACAGCGCTCCGGTCAGTACCTGGAGATGGCCGACTGACGGTAAGGTTATTGATAACTTTTCCTCATCAGAAGGTGGGAATAAGGGTGTCGATATCGCCGGTTCCCGTGGGCAGCCTATCTTCGCTACCGCCGATGGCCGCGTAGTGTATGCAGGCAACGCTTTACGGGGTTACGGTAATCTAATCATCATCAAACATAATGATGATTACCTGAGCGCCTACGCTCATAACGACACAATGCTGGTCCGGGAACAACAAGAAGTGAAGGCGGGTCAAAAAATAGCCACCATGGGTAGCACCGGTACCAGTTCAGTACGTTTGCATTTTGAAATTCGTTACAAGGGGAAATCCGTAAACCCGCTGCGTTATCTTCCGCAGCGATAGATTGGGCAGAATACGCTGAGATTCTGCTCGCGGTATCACGGGTAGGAGCAGCATATGAGCCAAAATACGCTGAAAGTTAACGAGTTACATGATGATGCGGATTTCGACGAGAATGGAGCTGAGGCCGAGTCGTTTGATGAAAAAGCGCTGGTAGAAGAAGAGACCAGCGAGAACGATTTAGCGGAAGAAGAGCTGTTGTCTCAAGGCGTTACGCAACGCGTATTGGATGCGACGCAGCTCTATCTGGGTGAGATCGGTTATTCACCTCTGCTGACCGCAGAGGAAGAAGTCTATTTTGCGCGGCGTGCTCTGCGCGGTGACGTGCCGTCCCGCCGCCGCATGATTGAAAGCAACCTGCGGCTGGTGGTGAAAATCGCCCGCCGCTACAGCAACCGCGGTCTGGCGCTGCTGGATCTGATCGAAGAGGGTAACCTCGGTCTGATTCGCGCAGTGGAAAAATTCGACCCGGAACGCGGCTTCCGCTTCTCCACTTATGCAACCTGGTGGATCCGTCAGACGATTGAACGGGCGATCATGAACCAAACCCGTACCATTCGTTTGCCTATCCATATCGTCAAAGAACTGAATGTCTATCTGCGCACCGCGCGCGAGCTTTCCCACAAGCTGGATCATGAACCGAGCGCTGAAGAAATTGCCGAGCAACTCGACAAGCCGGTGGATGACGTCAGCCGCATGCTGCGCCTGAATGAGCGCATCACCTCGGTGGATACGCCGCTGGGCGGGGATTCGGAGAAAGCGCTGCTGGACATTCTGGCCGACGAGAAGGACAACGGGCCTGAAGACACCACGCAAGATGACGATATGAAGCAAAGCATCGTCAAATGGCTGTTCGAACTGAACGCCAAACAGCGTGAAGTGTTGGCGCGTCGTTTCGGCCTGCTGGGCTATGAAGCGGCGACGCTGGAAGACGTAGGCCGGGAGATTGGCTTGACGCGCGAGCGCGTCCGTCAGATTCAGGTAGAAGGTCTGCGCCGTCTGCGTGAGATTTTGCAGATGCAGGGCCTGAGCATTGAGGCGCTGTTCCGCGAATAACGCCGGTTGTTGAACCGCATCAAATAAAAACGGTGAGCATGATGCTCACCGTTTTTTTATGCCCGCGTTTGGCGCCAGATTACACCATATTTTTCAGCCGGTAGATCCATTCCAGCGCCTGTCGCGGCGACAGGGAGTCTGGATCAAGCGCCTCCAGGGCTTCTACCGCCGGCGAGGTCTCTTCCTGCAGCAGCGTCATCTGGGTGGCATCGACGCTGCCCGACGCGGTGTGGCTGGAGATGGATTCCAGCTCGCGCAGTTTCTGACGGGCGCGTTTGATGACGTCGCGCGGCACGCCGGCCAGTGCGGCGACCGCCAGGCCATAGCTTTTGCTGGCGGCACCGTCTTGCACGCTGTGCATGAAGGCGATGGTGTCGCCGTGTTCAAGCGCATCCAGATGCACGTTGACCACGCCTTCCATCTTCTCAGGCAGGGTCGTTAGCTCGAAGTAGTGGGTGGCGAACAGCGTCATCGCCTTGATGCGGTTGGCCAGGTTCTCGGCGCAGGCCCAGGCCAGCGACAGGCCGTCGTAGGTGGAGGTGCCGCGGCCGATTTCATCCATTAACACCAGGCTGTGCTCGGTGGCGTTGTGCAGAATGTTGGCGGTTTCGGTCATCTCCACCATGAAGGTGGAGCGGCCGGAAGCCAGATCGTCCGCCGCGCCGACGCGGGTGAAGATGCGATCCACCGGGCCGATGGTGGCCTTGGTGGCCGGCACGTAGCTGCCGATGTGCGCCATCAGCACGATCAGCGCCGTTTGCCGCATATAGGTGCTTTTACCGCCCATATTCGGACCGGTTATGATCAGCATGCGGCGCTGCGGCGACAGGGTGAGCGGGTTGGAGATAAACGGCTCGCTCAGCACCTGCTCCACCACCGGATGGCGGCCTTCGGTAATGCGGATCCCCGGCTGCTCGCTCATGGTCGGGCAAGCGTAGTTCAGGGTATCGGCGCGCTCGGCCAGGTTGGCCAGCACGTCCAGCTCGGCCAGCGCGGCGGCGCTTTGTTGCAGTTCCGCCAGGTGCGGCAGCAGCAGATCGAACAGCTCGTCGTACAGGCTTTTCTCGATCGCCAGCGCCTTACCCTTGGAGGTGAGCACTTTGTCTTCGTACTCTTTCAGTTCCGGGATGATGTAGCGCTCGGCGTTTTTCAGCGTCTGACGGCGTACATAGTGGATCGGCACCAGGTGGCTTTGACCGCGGCTGACCTGAATGTAATAGCCGTGTACGCCGTTGAAGCCGACCTTGAGCGTATCCAGACCCAGCTTTTCACGCTCGCGGATCTCCAGCCGATCGAGGTAGTCGCTGGCGCCGTCGGCCAGGGCCCGCCACTCGTCCAGTTCGCTGTTGTAACCGGGGGCGATCACGCCGCCGTCGCGCACCAGCACCGGCGGTGATTCAATGACCGCGCGTTCCAGCAGCTCGCGCAGTTCGTCAAACTGGCCCACCTGCGACAGCAGCTGCTGCACGTGCGGCGTTTTCACATCCTGCAGCAGCGCGCGGATGTCCGGCAGTTGCTGGAAAGCATGGCGCATGCGCGCCAGATCGCGCGGCCGGGCGGTGCGCAGCGCCAAACGCGCCAAAATACGTTCCTGATCGCCTACCTGACGCAGCGAAGGCTGCAGATCCGCGAACAGTTCTTGTAATGCGCCGATCGCCTGCTGGCGGGCGGTCAGCACCTTGATGTCGCGGGTCGGCATGTGCAGCCAGCGTTTCAGCATGCGGCTGCCCATCGGCGTGACCGTACGGTCGAGGATCGCCGCCAGCGTGTTGTCGCTGCCGCCGGACAGGCTCTGCGTCAGCTCCAGGTTGCGGCGGGTGGCGGCATCCATGATGATGCCGTCCTGCTGGCGTTCCATGGTGATGCCGCGAATGTGCGGCAGCGAAGTGCGTTGGGTATCTTTGACGTACTGCAGCAGACAGCCGGCGGCGCGCAGCGCCTGGTGCGCCTGCTCGACGCCGAAGCCGGTCAAGTCGCGGGTGCCGAACTGCAGGTTGAGCTGTTGGCGTGCGGTCTCAAGCTCGAATTCCCACAGCGGGCGGCGGCGCAGGCCGTGGCGCTGTTCGATCAGCGCCATGTGTTCGAAGTTTTCCGGATAGAGCAGCTCGGCCGGATTGGTGCGCTGCAGCTCGGCGGCCATGGTTTCCAGATCCTGCGGCTCGGCGACGCGGAAGCGGCCGGAGCTGACGTCCAGCGTGGCGTAGCCGAAGCCGCGCGCGTCCTGCCAGATCGCCGCCAGCAGGTTGTCCTGGCGTTCTTGCAGCAGCGCTTCGTCGGTGATGGTGCCGGGGGTGACGATACGCACCACTTTGCGTTCGACCGGCCCTTTGCTGGTGGCCGGATCGCCGATCTGCTCGCAGATGGCGACGGACTCGCCGAGCTGCACCAGCTTGGCCAGGTAGTTCTCCACTGCGTGGTGCGGTACGCCGGCCATCGGGATCGGTTCGCCCGCCGAGGCGCCGCGTTTGGTCAGCGAGATATCCAGCAGTTGGGAAGCGCGCTTGGCGTCGTCGTAAAATAGCTCGTAGAAGTCGCCCATGCGGTAGAACAGTAGGATTTCAGGATGCTGGGCCTTGAGGCGCAGGTACTGCTGCATCATCGGCGTGTGCGAATCGAGTTTATCGGTGCTATTCATGCGATTATTTTTCCAATCCATTGAATGTAAAGGGAACTGTGATTTTCATTGTCGTCATTCGCTATCACATTGTTTCAGCAGGCGCCACCCCATTCAGCGCTTGGCGGGCGGCGCAAATCAAATTATCAATACGCCAAACGGCGCGCTCAAACCCGAGGTTTGCACAGACGCTTATACTAGCCCAGCGGGCAATCGGCTGTCACAGGTAAAAATGGGAAGCGCTGCGCAAGGCCGGTTTGCAACGAAGCGAGATTGTCGTTCGCCTGCGGGCAACAACGCAAGTGTCGCCGCCCGCAGTAGTAGTGGAGAGGTTATTGCGCGGCGGTGAGAGGCAAGGGCAGTTGATAGAGGCGGAAACTGTCGGGCACTTCGGTTTCATGGCCGGGCAGCAGGCGGTGGCGGATGCGCGATTCGCTGACGAAGGCGCAGCCTTGCGGAGCGATAGTCAGGTTGACCGGCGATTCCATGCCTTCGCGTAAGACCTCAAGCTGGTGCATGCCTGCCGCCTTGGGTGACGGGATCCGCAGGATCCGCCCTTGGCCGCTCTGGATCCCGTTTTCCAGCACGATCAGCGCGCCGTCCGGCGCCAATCCCATTCCGTCCGGGTTTTCGATGAGGCGCGGCAGCTGCATTTCCGTCAGCTGCGGCTTTGGAGCGTTATAACTGAGGGTGTAGAGCTTACCGGTGCCGAAATTGGCGACAGCCATCAGCCGATCGTCGAGCAGCACGATGCCGGCGGCGCCCAGCCCGCTGGGGGCCGCTAACTGCGGATCCTGAAACAGCGTACGGAATGCCGTCTCGCCCGGCCGCAGGCGCAGGATGCCGCCGCCGCGGGTTTCCGTCACATACACCGTACCGTCTGCGCCGAGCACGATATCGTTACCCATTTCTCCCGTCGGCAACGCCAGGCTGCGGTCGAGCGTGCCATCCGCGACGTTCAGCGCGTAAATGCGGTTGGCGCGCGTTTTGCCGCCGGAGAGAAAGTCCGGCGAATTGCCCCACAGCAGCCCGCGTTTTTCGTCCAGCCGCAGCGCGTTTGAGGCGAACACTGTGTCAGCGCCGGGGAAAAAGGTTTCCCACGCTTGACCCGGCCGCTTGCGCAGCACGTTGCCGCTGGTGACAAAGCCGACATACAGCGTACCGTCCGTCGCACGGGCGATGCCGTTGGGGTAAAGCGCGCCAGGCGGCAGCGTCATGCTGTTTGCGGCGCAGTCTGCGCTGACGGCAGCCTGCACCGGAGCGCTAAGGGTGAATGCGGCAGCGAGGGCGAGCAACACCGCTCGCGCGGTAAGCGCATATGACATGTCTTCTCTCCTGGAATGACGGAAAAGGGGCTACCAGCGCTCAGGGCGGACAGCATGCGCCATTGGCGCCTCCAGCGCGGCCACGTCTTCCGGTGATAGCCTGAGGTCGAGCGCTGCCAGCGCATCCTGCAGATGATGCGGCTTGGACATGCCCACCAGCGGCGACACCACGCCGGGTTTGGCCAACAGCCAGGCCAGCGCGATTTGCGCTGGTGGAATGCCGCGCGCGGCCGCCACCTCCGCGACCGCCGCGACGGTGCGTTCTACCTCGTTTCTGCCGCCGTACCAACGGGGCGCCTGTTCGTCGGTGGCGGCGCGCAGCGTGCCGCCGCTGCCGGAGCCGGCCAGCACGCCGCGGGCCAGCGGCGACCAGGGCGTCAGACCAAGACCTTCCTCCAGGCACAGCGGGATCAACTCCTCCTCATCTTCACGCGTCACCAGGTTGTATTGGCTTTGCAGCGAAATAAATGGCGCCAGGCGGTGCTGACGTTGAAAGGCCAGCATTTTCATCAGGCGCCAGGCGTGCAGCGAGGAGGCGCCGAGATAGCGGATCTTGCCCGCCCGCACCAGGCCATCGAGGGTGTCGGCGGTTTCTTCGATCGGCGTTTCGGTGTCGAAGCGGTGCAGCACGAACAGATCGAGGTAATCCGTTCCCAGCCGCTGCAAGGAGGCGTCGACGCTGTGCAGCAGGTGCTTGCGTGATAGCCCCCGGCTGTTCGGCTGCGCGTCCATTGGAAAGTAGGCCTTGGTGGCGATCACCACGTCTTCACGGCGGGCGAACGCCCTCAGCGCGCGGCCGAGAATGCGCTCGCTTTCTCCGCCGGAGTAAATGTTGGCGGTATCGAAAAAATTGATACCCGCCTCCAGCGCCTCGCGGATAAAGGGGCGCGCTTCATCTTCCTTCAGCACCCAGGGCCGCCAGGCCGGATCGCCGTAGGTCATGCAACCCAGGCAGAGGCGGGACACCTTCAGGCCGCTGTCGCCAAGCCGAACGTAGTTCATGGCCTCGTCTCCTCAACGCATGCCGGCGATGGTGTAACCGCCGTCCACCAGCAGGCTTTGGCCGGTGATGAAGCGAGCTTCGTCCGTCGCCAGCCACAGCGCCACATCGCCGATGTCTTCCGATTCACCCAGGCGGCCGGCGGGCGTGTGGGCGATAAAGGGCGCGAAGGCCGCGCTGTCAGCCACGCTGCCGCGTGCCATTGGCGTGTCGATGATGCCGGGGTTGATGTTGTTGACGCGGATGCCCTGGCCGCTGTATTCGAGCGCCACCGCGCGGATCATCGCATCGAGCGCGCCCTTGCTGGCGGAGTAGCTGGATGAGCCGGCCAGCGCGCCGTGGGTCAGCCAGGAGGAGGTGTTGATGATCACGCCGCCCGAGCGCTGAGCCAGGAAGGTTTCAATCTCATATTTCATCGCCAGCCAGACGCCCCTGAGGTTAATGGCGATAACCCGGTCAAAATCCTCGCTGGTCTGCTCGGTGATGGGGGCGAAGTTGCCGATGATGCCGGCGTTGTTGAAGGCGACGTCGAGCCGGCCGTAATGGGCGGTCACCGTGGCGATCAGTTGGCGGATATCGCCTTCCTGAGAGACGTCGGCCACGATGGGCAGGGCGTCGCCGCCGGCCAGCGCGATGTCGCGCGCCGTGGCTTCGATTTCCGCCGCGCGTCGGCCGGCCAGCGCGACTTTGGCGCCTTCGCGGGCATAGGCCAGCGCGGCGGCGCGGCCGATGCCGGTGCCGCCGCCGCTCACCAGTACGACTTTGTCCGCCAGACGGCGCGGCGTTTCATGAGTTGGAGCTGTAGCATTAATCATCGTATCGATACCTGGTAATGGGGTCGATCGCAATGCTATGTTGTTAGATGACGGATAACTATCCGCTAAAAATTCATCTCACTATTAGATAATTTATATCAATAGCATGAAAAAACCTGAACTGTCCGGCCTGGCGGCCTTTGTGGCTATCGCCAGTGAACGCAGCTTCCGCCGCGCCGCCGCCCGATTGGGCGTGACGCCGCCGACGCTGACCCACACCCTGCGCGAATTGGAAGCGCAGGTGGGCATTCGCCTGCTAAACCGCACCACCCGCAACGTCTCGCCGACGGAGGCCGGTGAGCATCTGCTGGCACAGCTGGTGCCCGCTTTTACCGACATCGACGCCGCGCTGGAGAGCCTGAATGTGTTTCGCGAAGGGCCGCGCGGCCTGGTGCGCATCAACGCGCCGCGTTCGGCCATCGATCTTGCCATCGTGCCGCATCTGGAGCGGTTGGCCTGCGAGTACCCCGGCATTACGCTGGAAGTGGTGGCGGACGAGGGGTTTGCCAACATTGTCGAACAGGGCTTTGACGCCGGTATTAGGCTCGGCGAGGATCTGCACAACGATATGCGCGCGGTGCGTCTGACGCCGGATCTGCGTTTCGCCATCGTCGCCACGCCGGACTATTTTCAACGTCACGGCGAACCGACGCATCCACAGGATTTGCTGCAGCACCGCTGCATCGGTTGGCGCAAGGCCTCTTCGGGCGAGCGCTACAAATGGGCATTTCAGCAGGGCCAGCAGCGGTTTTCCGTGGCGGTTAACAGCCCGTTGATACTCGATGACGGCAGGATGATGGTGCAGGCGGCGCTGGCGCACGTCGGCATCGCTTTCGCCATCGAACAAGAGGTAGAAGAACACCTGGCGAGCGGGCGGCTGCGGCGGGTGTTGGCCGACTGGTGCGCGCCGTTTACCGGTTTTTACCTCTATTACCCCAACCGCAGGAATCATTCCGTGGCGCTGAGCACGGTGATCGAGTTGCTGCGTCTGCCCACCTAATCCTCTTCACCGGCTATCGCGTTCGGATAGCTGTAAGTGAATCAAGCTTGAACTATTTTTATTCCCTTTTCGTTTGTTCAGGCGCAAATAAACCCTTAAATTCTCGGTGAGTTTGTAACTTGCTGTTTATAATTGTTATTTGAATATTTATTACGAATATTCCGAGTTTTTATCGGTTATTTGAGAGCCCGGTCACACTATTTTTTTGTGCGAAATGTGAAGGGGGTCAATCCGTCAGGTCAATGAGAGACGGTTATGTCTCCTCCTGGCTTACCGATCCGTTTTTCATGCTCCGTATACTGTCCGTAACCAGGGCAACGTGACGGAAATTTTCATAAGGAATGTGCGTGAAGCAATCGTGATTGCATCTGGCATACAAATAACACGGGGTTTTTTTGATTATCTGAGGTGCTTGGTATGGAAAAGAAAAAAATCTATCTGTTTTGTTCTGCCGGTATGTCCACTTCCCTGTTGGTATCAAAAATGAAGGCGCAGGCCGAGAAATATGAAGTGCCGGTGATCATCGCCGCCTATCCGGAAGCGCTGGCTGCGGAGAAAGGCGTTGAGGCGGATCTGATCCTGCTGGGGCCGCAGATCGCCTACACCTTGCCGGAAGTGCAAAAACAGCTGCCCAACAAACCTGTGGAAGTCATCGATCCGCTGCTGTACGGCAAGGTCGATGGGCTGGGCGTGCTGAAGGCCGCGGTGGCCGCTATCAAGAAAGCCAATCAATAACAGGAGGCCGCCGTGAATACCCTCATTGCCTCGCTCGAGAAGGTTATCCTGCCTTTCGCCGTAAAAATCGGTAAGCAGCCCCACGTCAACGCCATCAAGAATGGCTTTATCCGCCTGATGCCGCTGACCTTGACCGGGGCGATGTTCGTGTTGATCAACAACGTGTTCCTGAGCTTCGGCGAAGGATCGTTCTTCTATTCGCTGGGCGTAAGGTTGGATGCCTCTACCATCGAGACGCTGAATAGTCTGAAGAGCATCGGCGGCAGCGTTTACAACGGCACGCTGGGGATCATGTCCCTGATGACGCCGTTCTTTATCAGCATGGCGTTGGCGGAAGAGCGAAAGGTCGATCCGCTCGCTTCGGCGCTGCTGGCGGTGGCGGCCTTTATGACCGTCACACCGTTCAATGTCGGCGAGGCCTATGCGGTGGGGGCCAACTGGTTGGGCGGCGCCAACATCATTTCCGGTATGGTGATTGGGCTGGTGGTGGCCGAGATGTTTGCCTTCATCGTGCGGCGCAACTGGGTGATTAGCCTGCCGGACAGCGTGCCGGCTTCGGTGTCGCGTTCCTTCTCGGCGCTGATCCCCGGTTTCATCATCCTCTCCATCATGGGGCTGGTGGCGTTCGCGCTGGCGCACTGGGGCACCAACTTCCACCAGATCATCATGGACGGCATTTCGGCGCCGCTGGCCAAGATGGGCAGCGTGGTGGGCTGGGTGTACGTACTGTTCTCCTCGCTGCTGTGGTTCTTTGGGGTGCACGGTTCCATGGCGCTGGCGGCCCTGGACAGCGGCATCATGACGCCGTTCGCGCTGGAAAACGTGGAGCTGTACAACAAATACGGTTCGGTCGAAGCGGCGGTGGCCGCCGGAAAAGAGTTCCACATGTGGGCGAAACCGTTCGTCGACTCCTACATCTACCTCGGCGGCACCGGCTCGACGCTGGGCTTGATCATCGCCATCTTCATCGCCTCGCGCCGCGAAGATTACCGCCAGGTCGCCAAACTGGCGACGCCATCCGGCATCTTCCAGATCAACGAACCGATACTGTTCGGCCTGCCGGTGATCATGAACCCGGTGATGTTCATTCCGTTCATCCTGGTGCAGCCGGTGCTGACCATTATCACCTCCCTGGCCTACTACTCCGGGCTGATCCCGCCGATCACCAACATCGCACCCTGGACCATGCCGGTCGGCCTGGGGGCGTTCTTCAACACCAACGGCAGCATCATGGCCATGTTGCTGAGCCTGTTCAACCTGGCGGTCGCCACCGTGATCTATCTGCCGTTCGTGGCGATCTCCAACAAGGCGCAGAGCCAGATCGACGCGGCGACGGAAAGCGAAGAAGACATCGCCAAGGCGCTGAAATTCTAACTGTGGAACGGGGCGGTGTGGCCGCCCCGCGAGGGACGCGAGTATGGAATATCAATTTGCCGACGGGTTCTGGTGGGGCAGCGCCACCTCCGCGCCACAGTCTGAAGGGGCGGCCGCGCGGGACGGCAAGAGCCGCAACATCTTCGACTATTGGTACGAGATCGCGCCCGAGCGCTTTCACGAGCGGGTGGGCCCGACCGAAGCCTCGACCTTTTACGACCATTTCCGCACCGATATCGGGCTGCTCAAAACGCTGGGCCACAATACCTTTAGAACGTCGATCTCGTGGTCGCGGCTGATCCCGGACGGCGACGGTGAAGTGAACCCGCAGGCGGTGGTGTTCTATAACGCGATGATCGACGAGCTGCTGGCGCAGGGCATCACCCCGTTTATCAATCTCTATCACTTCGATATGCCGCTGTGCATGCAACAGCGCGGCGGTTGGGAAAGCCGGGCAGTGGTCGAAGCCTATGCGCGTTACGCCGATACCTGTTTCGGCCTGTTTGGCGATCGGGTCACCCACTGGTTCACCTTCAACGAGCCGATCGTGCCGGTGGAAGCCGGTTACCTGAATGACCTGCACTACCCTTGCGTGGTGGACTTCAAACGGGCGGTCACCGTGGCGTATCACAGCGTACTGGCGCACGCCATGGCGGTGCAGCGTTTCAGAGCGCGGGGGCTGCCGGGGAGCATCGGCATCATTCTAAATCTGAGCCCGACCTATCCGCGCTCCGACGCGCCGGAGGATCGGCAGGCGGCACACGACGCCGATCTGCTGCTCAATCGCAGTTTCCTCGATCCGGTCACCAAAGGGCGTTACCCGGCCGCATTGTTGCACCTGCTGGAGCGGCATGGGCTGATGCCCTACTGCGAACCGCAGGACGCGCAGCTGATCGAAGGCGGCGTGGTGGATATCCTTGGCGTCAACTATTACCAGCCGCGCAGGGTGCAGGCGAAAGAGGGACGGCGCACCGAGGGGCCGATCGCATCGCCGGAGGATTTGTTCAGTTACTATGCAATGCCGGGCCGCAAAATCAATCCGCACCGCGGCTGGGAGATCTATGAGAAGGGGCTGTACGACATCCTGATGGATCTGAAAGAGAACTACGGCAATCTGCCCTGTTATATTTCGGAAAACGGCATGGGCGTCGAGGGCGAAGAAGCGTTTATCGGCGCCGATGGGCGGGTGGAGGACGATTACCGCATCGACTTTATTCGCGAGCACCTGAAGTGGCTGCACCGCGCGCTGGCGGAAGGCTCGCAGTGCAAGGGCTATCATCTGTGGACCTTTATCGATTGCTGGTCCTGGCTGAATGCCTACAAGAATCGTTATGGGCTGGTGCGGCTGGATCGGGCGGATCAGCGGCGCACCATCAAAAAAAGCGGTTACTGGTTTGCCGAGGCGGCCAGACGCAACGGATTTGACTAACGGGAGGCCGGCGCCGTGTCCGATAACCGAATTTCGCTGAGTGCCAACGACGTGAAGCTGATTCGCGAGCAGGATTTCTTTAACTGCAAAGACTTTCACCTGTTCATCTACAACAAGGTGGAAAGCGCCACCGGGCTGCATCAGCACGACTATTACGAGTTCACCATCGTGCTGAGCGGCAAATGCTATCAGGAGATCAACGGCAAGCGGGTGCTGCTGGAGCGCGGGGATTTCGTCTTTATCCCTATCGGTTCCTACCACCAGAGCTTTTACGAGTTCGGCGCGACGAAAATCTTCAACGTGGCGGTCAGCAAAGCGTTCTTTGAAGAACATTACTTGCAACAGCTGCCGCGTTGCTTTGTCGCCTCGCAGGCCTACAGCCTGAGAAGCGAGTTTTTGGCCTATATCGAATCGGTGGTGAGTTCGCCGCAGTTTCGCGAGGATGATTTCGCCGAGTTTCTCGAAACGCTGACCTTCTATGTGATAAGCCGCATTCGTCACCATAAAGAAGAAAACGACGGCGGCGATGATATCCCGCAGTGGCTGAAGAACACCCTGGCCGGCATGCATGACAAGGCGATGTTCGGCGAAAAGGCGTTGGCGAACATGGTGGCGCTGTCGGGGAAAACCCAGGAGTACCTGACCCGGGCGATGCGGCGCTACTACCAGAAGACGCCGATGCAGGTGATCAATGAGATCCGCATCAACTTCGCCAAGACGCAGCTGGAGGTCACCAACTATTCGGTCTCTGACATCGCCTTCGATTCCGGCTATGGCGACGTCAGCTTGTTCATTAAAAACTTCAAGCGGCTCACCGACGTGACCCCAGGCAACTACCGAAAAAAGTGTTACGGCCCTCTTTAGGGCCGCTCCCGATCAGTATCAACGCCGATATGCCGATGAGCTTCAGGGCGCCGGTCGGTTAATCATTTGATTTTTACCTTAACAAGGGGGAATGCCGCGCCGAGCGGTCGGCCTTCCCTTGCCAAAAATCCATCCCGCGGGAGCCTCTATGGAAAAACTACTGATCGTGAATGCCGATGATTTCGGCCTGAGCAAAGGGCAGAACTATGGCGTCATCGAGGCGTATCAGCATGGCGTCGTTTCCTCCACCACGGCGATGGTGAACGGCGGCGGCGCGCAGCACGCGGCGGCGCTCAGCCGGCAATATCCGGGGTTGCCGATTGGGCTGCATTTCGTTTTGACCCATGGCAAGCCGCTGGGCGCCATGCCTTCGCTGGTCAACGAACATGGCGAACTGGGCAAATGGCTGTGGCGCCGCGCCGAGGCCGGCGAGCTGCAGCTGGACGAAATTCACGAGGAGCTGCAGCGCCAGTTCACGCGCTTCGTGACGCTGTTCGGCCGGCCGCCGACGCATATCGACAGCCACCACCATGTGCATATGCAGCCGCAAATTTATCCGCTGGTGGAGGCGTTCGCGCAAGCGCAGGGTCTGCCGCTGCGTCTCGATCGCGAAGAGGCGAAACGGCGTGGCATCACGCTGCATGCCCCCTATAGCACTGACGCTTTTGACGCGGGATTCTACGGTGAGACGATTTCCGAAACGTTGTTCCTGCAAAGGTTGGCGCGCGCCGACGAGCAGGGCGCAGAATCATTGGAAATGATGTGCCACCCGGCGTTCCTCGACGCGACGATCCTGCAGAGCCAATACTGCCATCCGCGCCTCGTCGAGCTGGATGTGTTGACCGCGCCGACGCTGAAAGCGGCGATCGCCGAACGCGGTTTTCTGTTGGGCTCCTTCCAGGATCTGTAACGCCGCCGTTTACAGCATGGCGTGCGCCTTTTTCAGGCCGGTGTCTTCTTCCGGATCGGCGCCCTGAGGCAAGGGCTCCGCCTCTTGTGCTTCGGGCTGCGGCTCGTCGACCTCGGGCGCCGCTTCCGGCGGCGGCATGGTGTCGTGAATGATCTGTTCATCGAAGGTCGGATTGAGCGCCGGCGACAGCGGCGAGCTGGTGAGGCTGTCCGGCAGCGGAATGTGCGGCACCGGCGCGTCCTGCGCCAACTGCGGTTCCTCCGCTTTCGCCGTGCGGCTGAGGGCCGCCAGCAGCACGCCGCACAGGGCGAAAAAGGCGTACAGGATATTGCCGCCCAGCGGCTCGATCAGCGCGCCGACCGCCAATGGCCCGATGCTGGCGCCGACGCCGAACGCCATCAGCAGACAGGCGGCCAGCGAGACGCGGCGTTCCGGCTCGATCAGATCGTTGGCCAGCGCCACCGCCAACGGGTAGAGCGTAAATTGCAACATGCTGACGACGAACCCGACCGCCAGCAGCAGCGGGAAATCGATGTGCGGCAGCAGCGCCAGCGGCAGCGCCGCCACGATCAGAAAAATGGCGTTGAGGCGCATCAGCAACGGGCGATTATAGCGATCCGACAGCCAACTGAGCGGGAACTGCGCCACCAGCCCGGCGAAGATGGCCAGCGCCATGAACAGGCCGGTTTGCTGAGTGGTTAAGGATTGCAGACTGGCGTAGACCGGCGCCAGGCCGTAAAACGAGCCCACCACCATGCCGATCACCAGCGTGGTAGCCAGCACCTTGGGAATGGCGCCGACAAAGTAACGCAGCTCCATCGGGGCCGGCGACATGTGGCGCGCATTGGTGCGGGTGGTGAGAGCGATGGGCACCAGACAAAGCGCGAAGCACAGCGCGATCACCAGCAGCGTGCTGATGCCCAGGTTGCTTTGCAGCATCAGCACTATCTGACCCAGCGACATGCCGA
The DNA here is from genome assembly GCF_047456145.1 of Serratia sp. BNK-23. NCBI lineage: Bacteria > Pseudomonadati > Pseudomonadota > Gammaproteobacteria > Enterobacterales > Yersiniaceae > Serratia > Serratia sp. BNK-23. The sequence goes on along the minus strand of NZ_CP179900.1, from coordinate 4,119,197 downwards.
GATAGGTCGCCGCCATATAGAAGCCGAACACCATGCCGCGCTGGTTGGATTCCGCCTGGTCGTTCAGCCAGCTTTCCAGCACCATATACTGGCACATCATGCACAGCCCGATCACCAGACGCAGCGCGACCCAGGCGGGAATGAACGCCGTCAGACCGTGCCCCAGCACCGCAGCGGTGATGATGCCGGCGCAGGCCACGTAGGCGCGGATATGCCCGACGCGGGCGATGAGAAAGTGGCCGACCTTGCCGCCGATCACCAACCCGATGTAGTTGGCGGCGATGATGGCGCCGATCAGCGCGCTGCTGACGTGGATGGAGGCCAGCCGCAGCGAGACATAGGTGGTGAGCAGGCCTGAGCCCAACAGCAGCAACAGGGTGGTGGTGTACAACGGCAAGAATACGCCCAACGTTTTTTTCACGCTATCATCCTAATCTCTTCTGGTGCGCCCTGAGGCCGCCGCCGCAGCGCGCCGCCTCCGTGATGTTCCTTGTGCTGGTGCGCCGCCGCTCAATGGGGCGCTTCTTTTGATACTAGCAGCTTGGCCGGGCGCTTAAAACCGCACCTCCTGCGAGGCGCTGCGCATTTCTGCGCGCCGGCCGCCGCGTCGCCTTGATAAATGCTACTATCGGGCGCATATACCTGAATTCGCGAGGGAGGGGTTATGAGTGAAAACCAACTGCGCCGGCTCAGCGTGCTGGCGGGGGAAAAACTGAAGGCGCAGGGCCGCTGGATCACCTGCGCGGAATCCTGCACCGGCGGCGGCATCGCCAAGGCCATCACCGATATCGCCGGCAGCTCCGCCTATTTCGATCGCGGTTTCGTCACCTACAGCAATGCGGCGAAACATGATCTGCTGGGGGTGAGCGAAGCGACGTTGATGGCGCACGGCGCGGTCAGCGAAGAGGTGGTGCGCGAGATGGCGATAGGGGCGCTGCGGGCGGCGCAGGCCGATCTGGCGCTGTCGGTGAGCGGCATCGCCGGCCCGGACGGCGGCAGCGTGGAAAAGCCGGTCGGCACCGTGTGGTTCGGCTTTGCCAGCAGCGATGGCCGGGGGCTTTCGCGCAAGATGCAATTCGAGGGCGACCGCGATGCGGTGCGGCTGCAGGCGACGATTTTCGCGCTGCAAACCGCCATCGACGAATTTTTGTAAATTAGGCTTGATACTGTATGACTATACAGTATAATTAGTGACATTTCCTGCACAACATACATTCAGTGGCAGTGTGGGGGTAACACCGGCATTGCGAAACGAAGGAGCAAAAATGGCTATTGATGAGAACAAGCAAAAGGCGTTAGCTGCGGCACTGGGCCAGATTGAGAAACAGTTCGGCAAAGGCTCCATCATGCGCCTGGGTGAAGACCGCTCCATGGACGTGGAAACGATCTCCACCGGCTCACTGTCACTCGATATCGCCCTGGGCGCCGGCGGCCTGCCGATGGGCCGCATCGTAGAAATCTACGGCCCGGAATCGTCCGGTAAAACCACTTTGACGCTGCAGGTGATCGCCGCTGCGCAGCGCGAAGGCAAAACCTGTGCGTTCATCGACGCCGAACACGCGCTGGATCCTATCTATGCGAAAAAGCTGGGCGTCGATATCGACAACCTGCTGTGCTCCCAGCCGGATACCGGCGAGCAGGCGCTGGAAATCTGTGATGCGCTGACCCGCTCCGGCGCGGTTGATGTCATCATCGTCGACTCCGTGGCGGCGCTGACGCCGAAGGCGGAAATCGAAGGTGAAATCGGCGATTCGCACATGGGCCTGGCGGCGCGCATGATGAGCCAGGCGATGCGTAAACTGGCCGGCAACCTGAAAAACGCCAATACCCTGCTGATCTTCATCAACCAGATCCGTATGAAAATTGGTGTGATGTTCGGCAACCCGGAAACCACGACCGGCGGTAACGCCCTGAAGTTCTATGCTTCGGTGCGTCTGGATATCCGCCGCATCGGCGCCATCAAAGAAGGCGACGAAGTGGTGGGCAGCGAAACCCGCGTGAAAGTGGTGAAGAACAAAATCGCTGCGCCGTTCAAACAGGCTGAGTTCCAAATCATGTACGGCGAAGGCATCAACAGCCGCGGCGAACTGGTCGATCTGGGCGTGAAGCACAAGATGATCGAAAAAGCCGGCGCCTGGTACAGCTATAACGGCGAGAAGATTGGTCAGGGCAAGGCGAACGCCTGTAACTTCCTGAAAGAAAACCCGGCTATCGCCGCCGAGCTGGACAAGAAGCTGCGCGACCTGCTGCTGCACAGCGGCGGTGAGCTGGTGGCTGCTTCCGGTGACGACTTCGAAGACGACGAAGCGGAAACCAGCGAGCAGTTCTAATCGCTGAGATGTGCGCCGCCGTATATGTGGCGCATATCCTCTGAATTCAGGCTTGAATGATGAATGACTTGCTAAGCCGCGCCATGCGCCTGCTGTCGCAACGCGATCATAGTGAAGCTGAACTGCGCCGCAAACTTGCGGCGCAGCCGTTTGTGGCGAAAGCCCGGTTTGGCGGTAAGGGGCCACAAGCACCGGCATCACCGCCGGTGGCCGAAGAGCCGGTGGATCCTGCGCTGATCGATCAGGTTATCGCCTACTGTTACCAGCACAACTGGCTGGATGATAAGCGTTTCGCACACAGCTACATCGGCAGCCGCAGCCGCAAGGGTTATGGCGCGCAGCGCATCCGCAGCGAACTGATGCAAAAGGGCGTGGATAAAGCGCTGGTGCAGGACGCGTTGGCGGAATGCGATATCGACTGGTGCGAACAGGCGAAACAGGTGGCGCAGCGAAAATTTGGCGATGCGTTGCCAACCGACTGGAAAGAGAAAGCCAAAGTGCAGCGTTATCTGCTCTATCGCGGTTTCTTCCAGGAAGAAATTCAGTCAATTTACCGTGATTTTGCGCAATGAGCGCACACGGGGTTTTACTTCCCTCTGAAGAAAATTTATCTTATCCCCACTTTTTGTTCGTGAGCTGGTTGTCATCGTCGGGATGACGCGCCACCGGCTCACGTGTCGTTATTCTAGCCTTTCCAGGAAAATTATGAGCAAGAGCACCGCTGAGATCCGTCAAGCGTTTCTCGATTTCTTTCATAGTAAGGGTCATCAGGTTGTAGCAAGCAGCTCCCTGGTGCCTAACAATGATCCGACATTGCTGTTTACCAATGCCGGCATGAACCAATTTAAGGATGTTTTCCTGGGGCTCGACAAACGCGCCTATTCCCGCGCCACCACCTCGCAGCGCTGCGTGCGCGCAGGCGGCAAGCATAACGACCTGGAAAACGTCGGTTATACCGCTCGTCACCACACCTTCTTTGAAATGCTGGGTAACTTCAGCTTCGGCGATTACTTCAAGCACGACGCGATCAGCTACGCGTGGGAACTGCTGACCGGTGAAAACTGGTTCAACCTGCCGAAAGAGAGACTGTGGGTCACCGTGTATGAAACCGATGACGAAGCATTCGACATCTGGCAGAAGCAAATCGGCGTACCGGCCGAGCGCATTATCCGCATCGGCGATAACAAGGGCGCGCCTTTCGCTTCAGATAACTTCTGGCAGATGGGTGATACCGGCCCATGCGGCCCGTGCACCGAGATTTTCTACGATCACGGCGATCACATCTGGGGCGGCCCTCCGGGCAGCCCGGAAGAAGACGGCGACCGCTACATCGAGATCTGGAACATCGTTTTCATGCAGTTCAACCGTCAGTCCGACGGCACCATGCTGCCGCTGCCGAAACCTTCGGTGGATACCGGCATGGGTCTGGAGCGCATCGCGGCGGTGTTGCAGCATGTGAACTCCAACTATGAGATCGACCTGTTCCGTACCCTGATCGCCGCCGTAGCGAAAGTGACCGGCGCGACCGATCTGGATAACAAATCCCTGCGCGTTATCGCCGACCACATTCGTTCCTGCGCCTTCCTGGTGTCTGACGGCGTGATCCCGTCTAACGAAAACCGCGGCTACGTGCTGCGTCGTATCATTCGCCGCGCGATCCGTCATGGCAACATGCTGGGCGCGAAAGATACCTTCTTCTACAAGCTGGTAGCGCCACTGATCGAAGTGATGGGCCCGGCGGCCGACGAGCTGAAACGCCAGCAATCGCTGGTGGAACAGGTGCTGAAAACCGAAGAGGAGCAGTTTGCCCGCACGCTGGAGCGTGGTCTGGCGTTGTTGGACGAAGAACTGGCCAAGCTGCAGGGTGATACTCTGGACGGCGAAACCGCTTTCCGTCTGTACGATACCTACGGTTTCCCGGTCGATCTGACCGCTGACGTCTGCCGCGAGCGCGGTCTGAAAGTCGACGAAGCGGGCTTTGAAGAAGCGATGGAAGCGCAGCGCCGCCGCGCGCGCGAATCCAGCGGCTTCGGCGCCGACTACAACAGCCTGATCCGCGTGGATGGCAGCAGCCAGTTCAGCGGCTACGATCACGACGAGCAGCAGGCGACGGTGATCGCGTTGTTCCGTGACGGCCAGCCGGTCGAGCAGATCAACGCCGGCGAAGAGGCGGTGGTGGTGCTGGACGAGACGCCGTTCTACGGTGAATCCGGCGGCCAGGTCGGCGATAAAGGCGTGCTGAAAGCCGCCGGCGCCGAGTTTGTGGTCAATGACACCCAGAAATACGGTCAGGCTATCGGCCACCAAGGCAAACTGGCGCAGGGCTCGCTGAAGCTGAACGATCGCGTGGATGCGCAGATCGACGCCGAGCGCCGCAACAGCATTCGCCTGAACCACTCCGCGACTCACCTGCTGCACGCTGCGCTGCGCCAAACGCTGGGCGATCACGTTGCGCAGAAAGGCTCGCTGGTTAACGACAAATACCTGCGTTTCGACTTCTCGCACTTCGAAGCGATGAAGCCGGAACAAATCCGCGCGGTGGAAGATCTGGTGAACCAGCAGGTGCGTCGTAACCTGCCGGTGCAGACCGAGCTGATGGCGTTGGAAGACGCCAAAGAGAAGGGCGCAATGGCGCTGTTCGGTGAGAAGTACGACGACAACGTGCGCGTGCTGACCATGGGCGACTTCTCCACCGAGCTGTGCGGCGGTACCCACGCCAGCCGCACCGGCGATATCGGCCTGTTCCGCATTTTGAGCGAGTCGGGCACCGCGGCGGGCATCCGCCGTATTGAAGCGGTGACCGGCGCAGGCGCTATCGCCACGCTGCACCAGCAAAGCGATTTGTTGCAAGACGTTGCGCAGTTGGTGAAGGGCGACAGCAACAACCTGACCGATAAAGTGCGCTCGGTGCTCGATCGCACCCGCGCGCTGGAAAAAGAACTGCAGCAACTGAAAGATCAGCAGGCGGCGCAGGAAAGCGCGTCGCTGTCCAGCCAGGCGAAACTGGTTAACGGCGTGAAGCTGTTGGTCAGCCAGTTGGACAATGTCGAAGCCAAAATGCTGCGCACCATGGTGGATGACCTGAAAAATCAATTGGGTTCGGCCATTATCGTGTTGGCGACGACGGCTGATGACAAAGTCAGCCTGGTCGCGGGCGTGACCAAGGATCTGACTGACCGCGTGAAAGCCGGCGAGTTGATCGGCAACGTGGCGCAGCAGGTCGGCGGCAAGGGCGGTGGTCGCCCGGATATGGCGATGGCGGGGGGGACGGATATCAACGCTCTGCCAGCGGCGTTAAACAGCGTAGAAGCCTGGGTGGCCTCAAAGCTGTGAACATAAATAAATAGCACGGACAAACGCCATAATACTTTGTTGATTATGGCGTTTTCATACTGTGCTAACACAATTTAGTTACAATTGCGGGAACAAAGTTTTTCTGGTCGGCTAAACTTACCATTATCTGAGGTGGGACCAAGTCTGCTTACACTTATTGTGGATTGTGCGGCTTACGTTTTCACCACATATGATGGATAATGACGGGGAAACTGAGAGACCCGACTCTTTTAATCTTTCAAGGAGCAAAGAATGTTAATTCTGACTCGTCGAGTTGGTGAAACCCTCATGATTGGCGATGAGGTTACGGTCACTGTGCTAGGGGTAAAAGGCAACCAGGTGCGTATTGGTGTGAACGCCCCCAAAGAGGTTTCAGTTCACCGTGAAGAAATCTATCAGCGCATTCAGGCAGAGAAGTCTCAGCAGACGACTTACTGATTCCGAAGCAGCGTCTCGTTGCCAGACGAGACGCTACTGCATCGTTTTACCCACTTCTTTCGTTCTCCCCTCTCTTTTTCGTGATTATTTTCCCGGTGAGTTTCCTGCTTTATTGCTGCAGACGTTGCGGTTGCCTGTTGATTAAACGCCCTTTTTGCCGTGAAATCGCCCATGTTGGGTGCGAATTGTGCAAACGCGCATGAGTTGGGAAAAATTGTTTGACTTAAAAGTCGGAGAAAGTAATATGTGCGCCACGCAGTGCCGATGAGCTTCTCCAAAGCAAGTTAGGCACAATTCGAAAGAAGCGTATGGTGAGGTGGCCGAGAGGCTGAAGGCGCTCCCCTGCTAAGGGAGTATGCGGTCAAAAGCTGCATCCGGGGTTCGAATCCCCGCCTCACCGCCATTTGCATCCGTAGCTCAGCTGGATAGAGTACTCGGCTACGAACCGAGCGGTCGGAGGTTCGAATCCTCCCGGATGCACCATATTTTGCAGTATGGTGGGGTAGTAACAACGTACCATACGGTATCAAAAAAGAATTCCTGTGCATCCGTAGCTCAGCTGGATAGAGTACTCGGCTACGAACCGAGCGGTCGGAGGTTCGAATCCTCCCGGATGCACCATTCTTCAAGTCTGGCTTTATTAGCAAAGCCGGCACGCGGTAAAAATAGTAATGCATCCGTAGCTCAGCTGGATAGAGTACTCGGCTACGAACCGAGCGGTCGGAGGTTCGAATCCTCCCGGATGCACCATCTAAAAGAAGCCCGCCTTAGCGGGTTTTTGCTTTTCTGTTATTCGTGAAACAGACAAGCGGCAAAAACAGTCATGCATCCGTAGCTCAGCTGGATAGAGTACTCGGCTACGAACCGAGCGGTCGGAGGTTCGAATCCTCCCGGATGCACCATGTTTAACCTCCCGTATCGCGAAGAGAAATCGTCATGCGGGTGGTAAAAAGAAAGTGTCCTTGGGGAGGATAACGTTGCTTTAGCAACGGCCCGCAGGGTGAGGCGTTGGCGCCGAATCATCCTCCCGGATACACCATCTAAGAGAAACCCGCCCTGGCGGGTTTTTCGCTTTTCAGCATTTAGCCATTCTCTCTTCCCCCCTTTCCTGCTTTGTACCCGATCGATCACAGCACATTCCGCTATGACGCAGTCAGCGACAACCCAACGGCTTTACGCTAAAGTAGTTTTCTTTCCTCAACGATCATGGAGTAACGATGTACGACCGCTATCAGGGTCTTATTTTCGACATGGACGGCACGATTCTGGACACCGAGCCAACGCACCGCAAAGCGTGGAGTGAAGTGCTGTCACGTTATGGCATGACGTTTGATGAAGCGGCTATGGTGGCGCTGAGCGGTTCACCGACCTGGCGCATCGCTCAGGCGATTATCGCCAGCCACCAGGCCGATCTCGATCCCCATCACTTGGCCGCGGAGAAAACCCGCGCGGTGGAGGCGATGCTGTTGGACAGCGTGCGCCCGTTGCCGCTGATCGAGGTGGTAAAATCCTATCACGGTCGCCGTCCGATGGCGGTCGGTACCGGCAGCGAGCACCGCATGGCGGAAATGCTGCTGCGTCATCTCGGCCTGTTCAACTGCTTCGACGCGATCGTCGGTGCGGACGACGTACAGCGCCATAAACCGGAGCCGGACACCTTCCTGCGTTGCGCCGAACTTATCGGCGTGCCGCCGGAAAAGTGCGTGGTGTTTGAAGACGCCGAGTTCGGCATTCAGGCGGCAAAAAGCGCCGGTATGGACGTGGTAGACGTTCGCACGCTGTGAGTAGTACGCTAGCCGTAATATCGTTATTTGGCAGCAGCTTCCTCAGTGCGACGCTGCTGCCGGGAAATTCAGAAATCGTTCTGGTCGCTTTGCTGACCCAGAGTCGCGTCTCGCCGGAATTGCTGGTGCTGGCCGCGACCCTGGGCAACACGCTGGGCGGCTTGACCAATGTCATTATCGGGCGCCTGTTACCGGCGTTGAAACCACAGCGGGGGCTGGCAACGGCGCTCGGGTGGCTGCAACGCTTCGGCCCGGCTGCGCTGTTGCTCAGCTGGGTGCCGGTGGTGGGCGATTTGTTGTGCGTGTTGGCAGGTTGGCTGCGCATGCCCTGGGGCTCTGTCGCGCTGTTTCTGTGTATCGGAAAAGCGCTGCGTTACATCGTTTTGGCTATGATAACGGTACAGGGCATCGCCTGGTGGCAGTAACCAAGTGAATATAACTCAATATTCTCTCGGGTGCGGATTCAGTATGCTTACGAGTTATTGTTTTTAGAAGCGGGAGGTCAATTTGATCCCGGACGTATCACAGGCGCTTTCTTGGTTGGAAGCCCATCCTCAGGCATTAAAAGGCATTCGTCGCGGCATCGAGCGTGAAACGCTGCGAGTCACGCCGAACGGCACCTTGGCGACTACCGGGCATCCGGAAAAGCTGGGGGCGGCATTGACGCATCACTGGATCACCACGGATTTCGCCGAGGCGCTGTTAGAGTTCATTACGCCGGTTGATGACAATATCGATCACTTGCTGACGTTCCTGCGCGATATTCATCGCTACGTGGCGCGCAACATTGGCGATGAGCGCATGTGGCCGCTCAGCATGCCGTGCTTTATCGAAGCCGAGCAGGATATTGAGCTGGCGCAGTTCGGTTCGTCGAACATCGGCCGCATGAAGACGCTGTACCGCGAAGGGTTGAAGAATCGCTATGGCGCGCTGATGCAGACCATTTCCGGCGTGCACTACAACTTCTCGCTGCCGCTGGAGTTTTGGCAGGCCTGGGCTGGCGTGCAGGACGCAGAAAGTGGTAAAGAGCAGATCTCGGCGGGGTATTTCCGTCTGATCCGCAACTACTACCGTTTCGGTTGGGTGATCCCGTATCTGTTCGGTGCATCGCCGGCCATTTGTTCTTCGTTCCTCAAAGGGCGCGAGACCACTCTGCCGTTCGAACGCACCGAGCAGGGGATGTGCTACCTGCCGTACGCCACCTCGCTGCGTTTGAGCGACCTGGGTTACACCAACAAATCGCAGAGTAATCTGGGCATTACCTTCAACGATCTGCACAGCTATGTGGCCGGTTTGAAGCGGGCGATCGTTACGCCTTCCGAAGAGTTCGCCAAGCTGGGCGTGAAAGAGGGTGATCGCTACCTGCAGTTGAACAGCAACGTGCTGCAAATCGAGAACGAGCTGTATGCGCCGATCCGGCCGAAGCGCGTGACCAAAAGCGGCGAGACGCCGTCAGACGCGCTGCTGCGCGGCGGTATCGAATACATCGAAGTGCGTTCGTTGGATATCAACCCGTTCTCGCCGATCGGCGTGGATGCGGTGCAGGCGCGTTTCCTGGATCTGTTCCTTGTGTGGTGCGCGCTGGCCGATGCGCCGGAGATGAGCAGCGATGAACTGCTGTGCACGCGCAAGAACTGGAACCGGGTGATTCTGGAAGGGCGCAAGCCGGGCCAGACCATCGGCATCGGCTGTGGCGCCAGCCATGAACCGCTGGAAAAAGTGGGCAAGGCGCTGTTCGCCGATCTGCGTCGGGTAGCAGAAGTGTTGGACGGCGAAGCCGGCAACCGTCAATACCAGCAGGTGTGCGATGAGCTGGTCGCCGCGTTTGACGATCCTGAGCTGACTTTCTCCGCGCGCATTCTGAAGGCGATGAAGGCGGAAGGCACCGGACGCGTCGGTCTGCAGCTGGCGGAGCAGTATCGCCAGACATTGCTGGAAGAACCGTTGGAAATCCTGAACGAAGCCGAGCTGGATAAAGAGCGGGAAGCCTCTTGGCAGCGTCAACGCGACATAGAAGCCAATGATACGCTAAGCTTTGAAGCGTTCCTGAAGCAAAACGGCGGAAGCTGAAAAAGAAAAAGGCCACATCAATGTGGCCAAATATGCATCTCTGATGACAGGGATGATGATAACAAATGCGCGTCTTTCACATACTCAGACTCGCAGGGTTGGAAAAGGTTTCCCGGTTAGGAAAAAAAGTTTCGAAATAAATGCTCTTTTACGAGGAGGTAGCGAAATGCCATTGCTGGATAGCTTTACCGTCGATCATACCCGTATGGCAGCCCCGGCTGTCCGCGTTGCGAAAACCATGAAAACGCCTCATGGCGATACCATCACGGTATTTGATCTGCGCTTTTGCCGCCCGAACCTGGAAGTGATGCCCGAACGCGGCATTCACACGCTGGAACACCTGTTCGCCGGCTTTATGCGCGACCACCTGAACGGCCAGGGCGTGGAGATTATCGACATCTCCCCAATGGGCTGTCGCACCGGTTTCTACATGAGCCTGATCGGCGTGCCGGAAGAGCAGCGCGTTGCCGATGCCTGGAAAGCGGCGATGGCAGACGTGCTGAAAGTGACCGACCAGCGCAAGATCCCTGAGCTGAACGAGTACCAGTGTGGTACCTACCACATGCACTCGCTGGAAGAAGCGCAGGAAATCGCCAAGCACATTCTGGATAACGGCGTGGTGGTGAACCACAACGACGAACTGGCGCTGCCGAAAGAGAAGCTGCAGGAACTGCATATCTAGTCGTGCGTGGCCCGCAGAGATAAAAAAAGACGCGATTTCGCGTCTTTTTTACGTTCTGGCGGAGGGTTAATGATGGCCGACGCTCGACTGCAGCGAGGTGATCGGCGTGACCCGCACCTGTTTGATCATATTGCCCTGCACGTCGAGAATGTCGATATCGTAATGGCCGATACGCACCCGGGTGCCGATTTCGGGTATCTCTTCCAGTTCTTCCAGCAGCATGCCGTTGACGGTGCGAGCTTCATTGGCGGGTAAAGTCCAGTTAAAGGCCTTGTTCAGCTCCCGCACGTTGGCGGTACCGTCGATCAAGACCGAGCCGTCGCTCTGCGGCGTGACTTCTTCCGCCAGCGTCGGCGACATCGAGGTGGTGAAGTCGCCGACGATCTCCTCGAGGATGTCTTCCACCGTAACCAGGCCCTGAATGTCGCCGTACTCGTCGACCACGATGCCGACCTTCTCTTTGTTGCGCTGGAACTTCACCAGCTGCACGTTGAGCGGCGTGCCTTCCGGTACGAAGTAGATCTCATCGGCGGCGCGCAGCAGGTTCTCTTTGTTGAACTCTTTTTTCTCGGTCATCAGGCGATAGGCTTCGCGCACGCGCAGCATGCCGATCGCGTCGTCCAGCGAGCTGCGATACAGCACGATGCGGCCGTGCGGCGAATGGGTCAGCTGGCGCATGATCGACTTCCAGTCGTCGTTGACGTCGATGCCGACGATCTCGGTGCGCGGCACCATGATGTCGTTGACCGTCACCTTTTCCAGGTCCAGCACCGAGATCAGCATGTCCTGATTGCGGCGGGAGATCTGCGACTGGGATTCACGCACGATGGTGCGCAGCTCATCCTTGCTGACGGCGTCGCTGATGCGCACGTTGGTGCGGATACCGAACAGGCGCAAGGTCAGGCTGGTGATGCCGTTGAGCAACCAGACCAGCGGGAACATCACCTTTTGCAACGGGGCCAGCAGGACGCTGCTGGGGAAGGCGATGCGTTCCGGATAGAGCGCAGCGAAGGTTTTCGGCAGCACTTCGGCGAACAACAGCACGGCGAAGGTTAGAACGCCGGTCGCAATCGCCACGCCGAGATCGCCATACAGCCGCATGCCGACGATGGTCGCCAGCGCCGAAGCGAGGATGTTGACCAGGTTGTTGCCGATCAGCACCAGGCCGATCAGCCGATCCGGTTTTTGCAGCAGCTTCTCCACCCGGCGCGCCGAACGGTTACCCTGCTTGGACAGGTGGCGCAGGCGATAACGGTTGAGCGTCATCATGCCGGTTTCGGAGGCGGAGAAGTAAGCGGAGACCACGATCATGATCACCAGGATAATGATGAGGGTCCCCGTCGACACATGCTCCAATGCAGTATTCCTTATAGAGAGGGAAAGTTGAACCGGGCTGGCTCAGCGCACCATCACCTGTTGAATCAGACGGCTGCCGAAGTAGGCGAGCGTCAGCAGGAAGGCGCCGGCGAAGCTGAACCAGACGACGCGGCGGCCGCGCCAGCCTTCATGGTAATGGCCCCACAGCAACACGATATACACGAACCAGGCCATGATCGACAACACGGCTTTATGCACGTTCTCTTTGCTGAACAGATTATCCATGTACAGCAGGCCGGTGCACAGGGTGAGCGTCAGCAGCACCACGCCGATCTGGGTGATATGGAACATCTTGCGCTCGATGCTCATCAGCGGCGGCATGTCGGCGCTGAAGGTCAGCTTTTTGTTTTTCAACAGGTAGTCGAGCCAGGCGAGCTGTAAGGCGTAGAGCGCGGCGATGATAAGGGTGGCGTAAGAGAACAGCGCCAGGCCGATATGCACCATCAATTCCGGGCTGGCTTCCAGGTGAGTGATGAACTCGCCGGGCATGAAGCTGGCGAAGGCCAGATTGATCATCGCGAAGCTGTAGACGATTGGCAGCAGGAACCAGCCGCGATCGCGTGAAGCGACGAAGGTCATCACCGAACAGATGATCAGGCTGACGATAGAACCAATGTTCAGCAGGCTGAGATTCTGCCCGGCGCTGACGTCAAAGATGCGCTGCTGCAGCGCGATGGCGTGGCAAATCAACGCCACCACCGCCGAGACGAGGGCGAGCCGACGGTATGCGCTGTTCTTCCGCAACAAGCTGGGAATGATCAGTCCAAGGCTGAGCAGGTAGGCCATCAAAGCCACAATGGAGAAAACTGGCATAACGTTTAATTTTGCTTCGGCGTGGTTAATTGGAGTGTCAGTATAGCGTTGCGCGCGTTTCACTCCAACCTATCTCCAACGCTGAGGCAGAGATCCTGCGCGCTTCGTGTTATCATCGGCGCAATTGTGTCGCCGGAGCGGCCTGTCATTACACGTTGAGCATGAGACGATGTTTGAAAATTTAACCGATCGATTGTCGCGCACGTTGCGCAATATCAGCGGCCGCGGGCGGCTGACCGAAGAGAATATCAAGGAAACCCTGCGTGAAGTGCGCATGGCATTGCTGGAAGCGGACGTTGCGCTGCCGGTGGTGCGCGACTTCATCAACCGCGTCAAAGAGAGCGCGGTTGGCCATGAAGTCAACAAAAGCCTGACGCCGGGGCAGGAGTTCGTCAAGATCGTCAAGGGCGAGCTGATCGCCGCGATGGGCGAAGTCAACACCGAGCTGAATCTGGCGGCCCAGCCGCCGGCGGTGGTGCTGATGGCGGGCCTGCAGGGGGCCGGTAAAACGACCAGCGTCGGTAAGCTCGGCAAGTTCCTGAAAGAAAAACAGAAGAAGAAAGTGTTGGTGGTTTCCGCGGACGTTTATCGCCCGGCGGCGATCAAACAGCTGGAAACCTTGGCGGAAGGCGTCGGCATCGACTTCTTCCCGTCTGACGTCAAAGAAAAACCGATCGACATCGTCAATCGCGCGCTGCAACAGGCCAAGCTGAAGTTCTACGATGTCCTTATTGTCGATACCGCCGGCCGCTTGCACGTTGACGAAGCGATGATGGACGAGATCAAACAGGTGCACGCGGCGATCAAGCCGGTGGAGACCCTGTTCGTGGTCGACGCCATGACCGGCCAGGACGCCGCCAATACCGCCAAGGCGTTTAACGAAGCGCTGCCGCTGACCGGCGTGGTGCTGACCAAGGTCGACGGCGATGCGCGCGGCGGTGCCGCGTTGTCCATCCGCCATATCACCGGCAAGCCGATCAAGTTCCTTGGCGTCGGCGAGAAGACCGAAGCGCTGGAGCCGTTTTACCCGGATCGCGTGGCATCGCGCATCCTGGGCATGGGCGACGTGCTGTCGCTGATCGAAGATATCGAAAGCAAGGTCGACCGCGAGCAGGCGGAGAAGCTGGCCAACAAGCTGAAGAAGGGCGACGGTTTCGATCTGACCGACTTCCTGGAGCAGCTCAAGCAGATGCGCAACATGGGCGGCATGGCCAATATGCTGAGCAAGCTGCCGGGCGCCGGCCAACTGCCGGACAACGTCAAGTCGCAGATGGACGACAAAGTGCTGGTGCGCATGGAGGCGATCATCAACTCGATGACGCTGAAAGAGCGTGCCAAACCGGAAATCATCAAGGGCTCGCGCAAGCGCCGCATCGCGATGGGGGCCGGCATGCAGGTGCAGGACGTCAACCGCTTGCTGAAGCAGTTCGACGAAATGCAGCGTATGATGAAGAAGATGAAAAAAGGCGGTATGGCGAAGATGATGCGCGGCATGAAAGGTATGATGCCGCCGGGCTTCCCTGGCCGCTGACGGGCTTCCGCACGCCGAGTGCGGGCGCTTTCAGCATTCGCCGTTCGCGGTGAAAACCGTCCGAAATTTGACAGGCTGCAAAAGTTGTCCCCTGCGATCGACGCTTTAGATTGCTTTTTGCGCCAAAATGAGTAAAATTTTCGGGCTTTTTATATTGCAACCGGGCCCCGTCCCTCAATGGGGCCCGGCTGTTTTATTAACTAAAGAGGATGTTATGGTAACAATTCGTTTGGCACGTGGCGGCGCTAAAAAGCGTCCGTTCTATCAAGTAGTAGTGACCGACAGCCGCAACGCTCGTGATGGTCGTTTCATCGAGCGCGTAGGCTTCTTCAACCCGATCGCTTCCGGTCAGGCTGAAGCACTGCGTCTGGACCTGGACCGCATCGAGCACTGGGTTGGTCTGGGTGCAACCGTTTCTGATCGCGTTCACGCGCTGATCAAAGACGCTAAGAAAGCAGCTTAATCTGTCGCGGTGGTGGCAATGAGCAAGCAACTCAAACCGGTAGCGCCTAAGCAGCCGATTGTACTCGGTAAAATGGGTTCCGCTTACGGCATTCGTGGTTGGCTCAGAGTGTTTTCATCCACCGAGAACGCCGAAAGCATTTTTGACTATCAGCCGTGGTTTATCCAGCAGGCGGGTCAGTGGCAGCATATCGAGTTGGAAGACTGGAAGCGCCACAGTCAGGATCTGATCATCAAAGTCAAAGGCATTGACGATCGGGACGCGGCGAATCTGCTGACTAATCGCGAGATTATGGTGGATTCCGATCAACTTCCTCCGTTGGAGGGTGATGATTACTACTGGAAAGACCTGATGGGCTGCCAGGTAGTCACCTCCGCCGGCTACGAGCTGGGTAAAGTCATCGATATGATGGAAACCGGCTCGAACGATGTGATGGTTGTGAAAGCGAACCTGAAAGATGCGTTCGGCATGAAGGAGCGGTTGATTCCGTTTCTTCATGGGCAGGTTATCAAGAAAGTCGATCTCACTGCTCGCGTGATTGAGGCAGATTGGGATCCTGGTTTTTGACCCCCGGATCAAACGGTCGAAGCAAGTGGAATAACGGTAAGGGGATTGGCTTGTGTTCATCGGTATTGTAAGCCTGTTTCCTGAGATGTTCCGCGCTATCACCGATTACGGGGTGACTGGCCGGGCAGTAAAAAATGGCCTGCTGAGCGTGCAGTGTTGGAGTCCGCGCGACTTCACCTACGACCGGCATCGTACCGTGGACGATCGCCCTTACGGCGGCGGCCCGGGAATGCTGATGATGGTGCAACCTTTACGGGAAGCCATTCATGCGGCGAAAGCAGCGGCAGGCGAGGGAGCAAAGGTGATTTATCTGTCACCTCAGGGGCGCAAGCTGGATCAAACTGGCGTGTGCGAACTGGCGGCCAATCAGAAGATGATTCTGGTGTGCGGCCGTTACGAAGGGATAGACGAGCGCGTAATCCAAACCGAAATTGACGAAGAATGGTCAATCGGCGATTACGTTCTCAGCGGCGGGGAACTGCCGGCGATGACCCTGATTGATTCAGTCGCCCGTTTCATACCGGGTGTGCTGGGCCATCAGGCCTCAGCGGAGGAAGACTCCTTCGCCGACGGATTGCTGGACTGCCCGCACTATACCCGCCCCGAGGTGTTGGAAGGGATGGAGGTACCGCCGGTTCTGCTGTCGGGCAACCATGCCGAGATACGTCGCTGGCGCTTAAAGCAGTCGCTGGGCCGAACCTGGCTTAGAAGACCTGAACTTCTAGAAAGCCTAGCTCTGACTGACGAGCAAGCGGTGTTGCTGGCTGAGTTCCAACGGGAACATCAGGCCAGGCAACAGGACTATGAAGGAAACGTCTGACATCAGACGGGACCGATATATCAGTTTACCTAGGGTAAGAGACATATTATGAGCAACATTATTAAGCAACTTGAACAAGAGCAGATGAAACAAGACGTACCTGCATTCCGTCCGGGTGATTCCGTGGAAGTGAAGGTATGGGTCGTTGAAGGTAGCAAAAAACGTCTGCAGGCATTCGAGGGCGTGGTTATCGCTATCCGTAACCGCGGTCTGCACTCTGCATTCACTGTTCGTAAGATTTCCAACGGCGAAGGTGTTGAGCGCGTATTCCAGACTCACTCCCCAGTAATCGACAGCATTACTGTTAAACGTCGTGGTGCCGTTCGTAAAGCTAAACTGTACTACCTGCGTGAACGTACTGGTAAGGCTGCTCGTATCAAAGAGCGTCTGAACCGCGTTAACTAACGCTGCATCCAAAAGTTAATAGTTATCAGGGGTTGGCCTATGCCAACCCCTTTTTTTATCTTAAAACCTCGACATGTTGCATTTGCGAGATTTCGTCTGCGCACCGCCAACATAATAAAGCCTGCATAAGCAGGCTTTTTGCATTACAGCGCTGCGGCGCTGTGTTTCTGCTGACTCTCCGGCGGGTGAGGCTGAGCCGGGATAATGTCATCGCCAGGTTTGACGATCACCCGCGCGACGGACTCGTGCGTGGCGAATGTGCAGCTGCAATTGATGTTGCGGCATTGATGGTAACGCTCTTTGGTCGACTCGCTCAGATAGCGGCTGGAGCGAGTGTGGGCCACGTGACCGCATAGTGGACAGTGCATCATAAGAACCCCCTTGAACAAATTAAGTGAAATTGGTGTGGCATCACCTTTGGCGAGCGAACTCGTCATCATGAGGCAATGCCCTGCAAGCACAGTGCGCGTTCCATGGCGCGTCGCTGTTCCAGCCCTTTGTTTTTCTTTCCGTTTACGTAAACCCAGCGTGGCAGCTGATCGCAGGCCTGCCGCCACTGGCGCTGTTGCAGCAGCGCGACTAGCGTAGAGTGGCAGGCTGCGCTGACGCCCACATTGAAGGCGAAGGCGATCGCCGCATCATAGGTTTGTTGCGAGAGCGTATCCGGCAGGCAGGCGGCCATGCCGCGCTCGGTGCGGCGAACATCGTCGACCAAATCCATCGCGGCTTTGTGTTCATCAATCGCTTTACCAGGGATGACGCCAGCGGTGTGCCCAATGCCCTGCGTCCACACCCCGGCGCTGCACTGGTACGGCGACAGGCGGCAACCTTCGAGATCGGCGATCAGCCTGAGGCCGGCTTCTGAGGTTTGCAGCTCGCCAAATGACGGCAACAGCACGGCGATGGCCAAAACGGCGGCGACGCTGCAGCGCTTAACGGTTGCACTCATCGTAAATTTTCCTCCGCGATGTCGCATTGCGCTCAATGGCCTTCAAGATCTGCAGGCTTTTACGTCGGTAGTACCAGTTCACCAGAAACGTGCCGATGCCTACCGCCGCACCGACTAAAAAGGCAATGTCCTGCGGAGACAGCTTGCCGAGCCAGGCGAGAAACAGCGCCATGGCGTAGGTGATGAATGAGGTTATTTTCTCCATAGCATTATGCTCGCTTCGTTTACAGAATCTCGGGAGCCGGAGGCATCAATGTGAGACAGCTTGCTATCGATATCCATCATGCTCCTGGTCTGTATGATAATTACTGTATATGCATACAGTATTAAGCTATTTGCTAAAGTCGTCAATGGGTGAGGTGAATATTTTTAGCAGATTGTGCAAAAGAGGGAGGGGGCGGCATAAAAAAAGCCCATCGATGATGGGCTTCGAGAAATAATGGGGGGAGATTACAGGCCGTAGACCAGCGTGACCGAGGTGGTGGTATCTGTGTTCTTCGGCGCTGAGGCCGGCGGTTTGCTGTTGTAGGTCACGGTGTAAGCAACGCGCAATGAGAAGCGATCGTTGATCGCCACGTTCAACGCGCTTTCCGAGTTCAGCGTGGTTTCTTCGTTCGCCAGCGCGGAAACGCCCTGAATGAACTTGGTGTTGTCGGTCAACTGATAGGAATAGTTGGCCGCACCATAGGCCAGCCCCTTGGTCGAGCGGCCGCCGCCATGGTATTCGTCATGGCGCACGCCGGGACCGAATTCCACCCGCAGGTCACTGAGCGGCCCGTTAAGGAGTTGACGGCCGTAGCCGCCGGTCAGCGTGGAGCGTGAATCGTAACCGTTGAAACGGTCACTCAGCCAGCTGGCCTGACCGAACAGGTAGTTGCGATCGGTCAGGTTATAGCGCGTACGGCCACCGGCCTGGTATTTTTCGGACGAGCGCACGTTGGAGGAGGTGGTGTTGTTGGCCGCCCCCCACAGGCTGTACGCCGCGTCGCTGTTGAACCAGGTCATGTTGGTGTTGGCCAACAGGGTGGAGCTCTGCGAGTTGCCTGACTGGGCGTTGTAGCCCGCCTGCACGTTGCCTTCGAACGGTTTCTTGGCGGTGGCCGGATCGTCCATCGCGGTGAAAAGCGTATTGTCGGCAAGGGCTGAAACACTGGTGAAAGTCGTTAAGCAGCAAATATACAGCGGAAAAGCGCGACGAGCGCGAGAAGAGAGCATCTTGGATCCAGTTGTTAAGGGGAGTTATTGTTGATGACGGTCACATTATATCGGTTCATTTCGGCGACAAAAATAGCCGCCATTAGCTTAAGTTTTTAATTTTTATCCCTCATTTATTCGCTTTTCTTCTACTTAAAATCATCGCTTTTGGCGGCATTTCGTGCTGATCCTGCTTCGCACTGGCGTCGGTGCCGAGATCGGCGGCGTATTTTCGCTGTAAAACTAGATGTACAGATTTATTTACGAATGTTCGTTTTTCTTAGACCGGGTGGCTAATGTGGGGGGACGGGCTTTGTGATTTATTAATGTCATGTATTTATTGTGTTTTAATTGTTTTTTACAAGCCTTTTTCAGATGTGATTTAATCGGGATGATTACGGTAATTTTTTATTTACGGGAAATGGATTGAAAACTTTACATATCGTGATAGGGTAGAGCCCTGAAACGCTCAATGTTCCATTTCAACGCATAACGCCAAACGACAGGAATAGCATCATGCAAAAAGACGCGCTCAATAACGTACACATCAGTGCAGAACAGGTTCTCATCACGCCGGAGGAGCTGAAAAACCAGTTCCCGCTCAGCGCCGACGACGAAAATGAGATCGCCACTGCGCGCAACACTATCGCCAACATTTTGCAGGGGCGCGATCATCGCCTGTTGGTGGTGTGCGGGCCTTGTTCGATCCACGATCCGGACGCGGCGCTGGACTATGCCCGTCGTTTGAAAACCCTGGCGGCTGACTTGAGCGATCAGCTGTATATCGTTATGCGCGTCTACTTTGAAAAACCCAGAACCACTGTCGGCTGGAAAGGTTTGATCAACGATCCGTACATGGACGGTTCGTTTGACGTTGAGGCAGGCTTGCATATCGCGCGTCGCCTGTTGCTGGATCTGGTGGGCATGGGCTTGCCGTTGGCTACCGAAGCGTTGGATCCGAACAGCCCGCAGTACCTGGGGGATTTGTTCAGCTGGTCGGCGATCGGTGCGCGCACCACCGAATCTCAGACCCACCGAGAAATGGCCTCCGGCCTGTCGATGCCGGTCGGGTTCAAAAACGGCACCGACGGCAGCTTGGGTACCGCCATCAACGCCATGCGCGCCGCCGCTATGCCGCACCGCTTCGTCGGCATCAACCAGGCAGGCCAGGTTTGCCTGCTGCAGACGCAGGGCAACCCGGACGGACACGTGATCCTGCGCGGCGGCAAAACGCCGAACTACAGTGCTGAGCACGTCGCGGCCTGTGAAAAACAGATGCTTGAGGCGGGACTCCACCCGTCCTTGATGATAGATTGCAGCCATGGCAACTCGAATAAAGACTATCGCCGTCAGCCGGCGGTGGCCGAGTCCGTGGTGGAGCAGATCAAGGCGGGCAACCGCTCAATCACCGGCATTATGCTGGAGAGCCATCTGCATGAGGGCAACCAGTCTTCCGAACAGCCGCGTGCAGACATGCGTTACGGTGTGTCCGTCACCGACGCCTGCATCAACTGGGAGAGCACGGAAACCCTGTTGCGCCATATGCATCAGGAACTCGGCGCTGCGCTGGCGGCCCGTACGGGAGAAAAGTAAGTTATGGTGGCAGAACTGACCGCGCTGCGCGATCAAATCGATGAGGTGGATAAAGCGCTGCTGGGTCTGCTGGCGAAACGCCTGCATCTGGTAGCGGAAGTGGGCGAAGTCAAAAGCCGTCATGGCCTGCCGGTTTACGTACCGGAGCGCGAAGCCGCGATGCTGGCCTCGCGTCGCCAGGAGGCGGAAAACCTCGGGGTGCCGCCGGATTTGATCGAGGACGTTTTGCGCCGCGTGATGCGCGAATCCTACGTCAGCGAGAACGATAAAGGCTTTAAAACTTTGTGTCCGCAGCTGCGGCCGATCGTCATCATCGGCGGTAACGGCCAGATGGGAAGGCTGTTCAACCGCTTGCTGACGCTGTCGGGTTATCAGGTCAGGGTACTGGATCAGGAAGATTGGCCGCAGGCGGAACAGCTGCTGGCAGACGCCGGCATGGTGATCGTCAGCGTGCCGATCCACGTGACCGAGCAGGTGATAAGCCGCCTGCCGACGCTGCCTGCCGACTGTATTCTGGTGGATTTGGCGTCGGTGAAGAACCGCCCGCTGCATGCGATGTTGGCGGCGCACAGCGGCCCAGTGGTAGGGCTGCACCCGATGTTCGGCCCGGACGTGGGCAGCGTGGCGAAGCAGGTGGTGGTTTACTGCGACGGCCGCCAGCCGGAGGCTTACCAGTGGCTGCTTGAACAGCTGCAGGTGTGGGGCGCGCGGCTGCATCGCATCAGCGCGGTCGAACACGATCAGAACATGGCGTTTATTCAGGCGCTGCGCCACTTCGCCACCTTCGCCTACGGGTTGCATCTGGCGGAAGAGAACGTGCAACTGGAGCAGTTGCTGGCGCTCTCCTCGCCGATCTACCGGCTGGAGCTGGCGATGGTTGGCCGCCTGTTTGCGCAGGATCCGCAGCTTTACGCCGATATCATCATGTCGTCGGAGGAAAACGTGGCGCTGATTAAACGTTACTACCAGCGCTTCGGCGAGGCGATAACGCTGTTGGAGCATGGCGACAAACAGGCGTTTATCGACAGTTTCCGCAAGGTGGAGCACTGGTTCGGCGATTACGCCCAGCGCTTCCTGGTGGAGAGCCGCACGCTGTTGCGGCAGGCTAACGACAGCCGGCAGTAAAACGCGGGCGGTAAACGTAAAAGGTTCGGCTTGGCCGAACCTTTTTTTATGGTTTCAGGATGGGTTGACCGGCACCACGGTGTCGCTCGGGTAGCAGCCCAGGACCTTCAGCGAGCGGGTGATTGGCGCCAGATCGCGCAGCGCTTTTTGCATCGCGTCGGCACGCAGATTGGCCTGCACATCGATATAAAACATCTCTTCCCACGGATTGCCGTTGATCGGGCGTGATTCCAGTTTGGTCATGATGATGCCGTTGTCGCGCAGAACCAGCAGTGCTTCGACCAGCGCGCCGGATTGTTGGCCGGTCGCCATGATCAGCGTGGTTTTTGCCGGCACCTGTTCAGATACGTCGATCGCTTTGCGCGCCAGGACGATGAAGCGAGTGATGTTCTGCTGCTGGTTGGCGAGGTTGTGTTCCAGCACCTGCAGCCCGTACAACGCGCCGCCGGCCTCACTGCCCAGCGCCGCCACCTTCGGCGAATTCAGCTTGGCGACTTTCTCCATCGCCGCGGCGGTGCTTTCGGTGTACTCGATTTTCCAGTGCGGGAAGCGGTTAAGGAACTGGCTGCACTGTTGGAACGGCTGCGGGTGGCTGTAGACGGTTTCAATCTGGCCCAGGTCGCTGTCGCCGGCCACCAGAACACAGTGGTCGATCGGGTTGGTCAGTTCGCCGACGATCGACAGGCTGGTGTGTTGCAGCAGATCGTACACCTCGTTAATCGAGCCGGAGCTGGTGTTCTCGATCGGCAGAATGGCATAGTCCGCCTGACCGGTTTCCACCTGGGCGAAGATATCCTGAAACTTTTGGCAGCCGCATTCGATCAGCCGATCGAAATGGCGGGCGGCGTATTGGCGTGCCGCCAGATGCGAATAAGAGCCTTTCGGGCCGAGAAAGGCGATGCGGGCGGAGTGTTGGCTGACGGGGTTGAGCTGGTGCTGCAGCAGCGCCTGCTGGGTCAGGACGGAATCTTCGATAATCAGTTGAAACAGACGGGTGACGTAGAAGCCGTCCAGGTCGTAAGGTTTGGCGGCGGCGATCAGCGCATCCAGCAGATCGCGTTCGCGCTCTTTGTCGCGGATCGGGCGGTGAGAGTGCAGCTTGGTCTTGCCGACTTCGATCGCCAGCTCACGGCGTTCCGCCAGCAGGGCCAACAGTTTCAAGTCCAGTGCGCTGATGCGCTCGCGCAGCACCAATAACGGGTTGTCAGTCATAATCAGCTTCCGCCTTCTGTTCTTATTCGTTGTAAAACAGCCATAAAAAAAGCCCCCTGTCTCCAGGAGGCCTTGTTGTTCGTCTTCGCATTCTTTCTCACACGACGAAACGCCTCCCAGTCAGGGGAAGGTAAAAAAGAATGCGAAGAAAAACGGTGTGCGTGGCATGGTCTACCTAAGGTTAATGTGAACAGGTTTTAAAGTAACCGCTGGCCTTTAGCCCGTCAACAAAAATACCCGACAAAAAACGCGCCCTCGGGCGCGTTTGATGCGGCAATCGCTGTCGGACGGTTATTCCTGCTCTTGCATGACTTCCGGCACGATGTCTTTCACGCTGGCGTTGCAGCGGCGCGCTTCGCCTTTGTGCTGCACTTTGTTCAGCTGGCGCTCCAGCTTGGCGATCAGCTCATTAACGGCGGTATACATGTCATCATGTTTGGCGCTGGCGACCAGCGGGCCGTTAGGCGTGGTAATGGTAGCATCGGCGACAAACCCCTGCGGTTCTTTGGATAAGACGATATGCGGGTTAATCAGCTGGGTCTGCCATTTTTCCAGTTTGGTGAGACGGTCTTCGACGTGATTGCGGATTGCGGGAGTGATATCCATTTGTTTGCTGGTAATGTTCAATGTCATATAACTTACCTCTCTGTCTTTCCGTCTTGGTGAATCCAGCATACCCCGCTTTTTGTTTAAATGCGTGATGTAAATCACGATTTTTTGTCACTTTTTGCAAAGTTAGTTCAATCTGTGATTCAGCATTTGAATTGGCTATCTAATGCTTGAGAGTTGCCGCCGGATGGCGCATTATCGATGAGTTGACCGGTGAGGAGTACTAGCTAACACCGTGTTTTTACTTGTGTATTTTTCCAGTGAAAACCAGGTCGACGCCAATGAAAACGGCAGCCTCGGCTGCCGTTTGGTTTTTCTGCCGTTGCCGACGCGCGCTTATTGCGGGTTGGCGGCGATCACTTTGGCCACTTTGTCAGCCTGGCCGTTCAGCTGCAGCTGCTTGTAGGCATTTTCCATCAGCGGCAACACGTCGTGCGTCGCTTTGGTATCCGGGAATTCACGCAACATCTGCTCGGCGCGATTAACGACCGCGACGTAAGCACCGCGTTTAGTGTAGTATTCCGCCACCGAAAGCTCATACTTGGCCAAACGGTCTTTCAGATACACCAAACGCTTGTTGGCGTCGGTCGCGTATTGGCTGTTCGGGTATTGCTGAATCAACTGGCTGAAGTCGCGGAACGCAGCGCGAGCGTGCTGAGGATCGCGGTCCGAACGGTCAACCCCGAAGAAGCCCTGCAGCGCGCTGTCATCGAGCGCCATGTCGGTCAGGCCGCGCATGTACATCACGTAATCGATGTTTGGGTGCGTCGGGTTCAGACGCATGAAGCGATCGATGGATGCCTGAGCCATCGGCAAGTCGGCGGCCTTATAGTAGGCGTAAATCAAATCCAGCTGGACCTGCTGGGAATACGGCCCGAAAGGATAGCGGTTATCTAACGCTTCGAGTTGCGTAATCGCGCCCTTGAAGTTACCGTCCTGCAGTTTTTGCTGCGCGGTAGCATAGATTTCCGAAGGTGGGTTGTCGGGAACCGCATCCTTGGATGTGGAGCAACCTGCCAGCGCCAGGCTCAACGTGGCTGCCGCCACCAGATATTTCATACGCGTCATGACGTTTTGATTATCCTCAGGGTGTTATTCCGGGAGACTGTCCGTTAAGCTCCCGACAAAGACCAGGTACAATAGCACATTATATTAAACGGCATCGCCGTGAAAACCCAACGTTAACGAAGAAGCTGCATATGGCACAACAAGTACAACTCACCGCAACGGTGGCCGAATCTCAACTCGGACAACGTTTAGATCAGGCTTTGGCCGAATTGTTCCCTGATTATTCACGATCTCGCATAAAAGAGTGGATCCTGGGCGATCGGGTGAAGGTCAATGGCAAAACGTCAAACAAACCGAAAGAGAAGGTGCTGGGCGGAGAGACCGTCGCCATCGATGCACAGATTGAAGAAGAGGCGCGTTGGGAGCCACAGGATATCGCGCTGGATATCGTCTATGAAGACAGCGACATCCTGGTGATCAACAAACCGCGCGATTTGGTGGTGCACCCTGGCGCCGGTAACCCGGACGGCACGGTGCTCAATGCGCTGCTGCATCACTACCCGGAAATTGCCGACGTGCCGCGTGCCGGCATCGTGCACCGTCTGGACAAAGACACCACCGGCCTGATGGTGGTGGCGAAAACCGTGCCGGCGCAAACCCGGCTGGTGGAAGCGCTGCAGGCGCGTGAGATCACCCGTGAATATGAAGCGGTGGCGATCGGCACCATGACCGCCGGCGGCACGGTAGAAGAGCCTATCGCGCGTCATTCCACCAAGCGTACCCATATGGCGGTGCACCCGATGGGTAAACCGGCGGTAACGCACTACCGCATCATGGAACACTTCCGCGCGCACACCCGCCTGCGCCTGCGCCTGGAAACCGGCCGTACTCACCAGATCCGCGTGCACATGGCTTACATCAGCCATCCGCTGGTGGGCGATCCGCTGTACGGCGGCCGTCCGCGTCCACCAAAGGGCGCTTCGGAAGCCTTCATCAACACGCTGCGCGGCTTTGACCGCCAGGCGCTGCACGCCACCATGCTGCGTTTGTATCATCCGATCAGCGGCATCCAGATGGAGTGGCATGCGCCGCTGCCGCAGGACATGGTCGATCTGATCAATGCGCTGAAGGCGGACACCGAAGAATTCAAAGATCAGATGGACTGGTAATGAGCTCGCTCATTCTGCCTGACTGGCCGTTGCCTACCGGCATTAAGGCCTGCAGCACCACGCGTGGCGGCGGCGTTAGCCTGCCGCCTTATGACTCGCTGAACCTCGGCACCCACGTCGGTGATGAGGCGCAAGCGGTGACACGCAATCGGGAACGTTTGGTTACCGCCGCCGGTTTGCCGCAGATGCCGGTGTGGCTCGAGCAGGTGCACGGCACTCGCGTGGTGACGTTGACAGGGAAAGCGCCCGCCGATCTGCGGGCGGATGCGGTGTACAGCAACGTGCCGGGGCAGGTGTGCGCCGTGATGACGGCGGATTGTCTGCCGGTGTTGTTCTGCTCGCAGCACGGTGACGAAGTAGCTGCCGCCCACGCTGGCTGGCGCGGATTGTGCCACGGCGTGCTGGAGCAAACCGTGGCGGCGTTCAGCGCTGCACCGTGCCAAATTAGTGCCTGGTTGGGGCCGGCGATCGGCCCACAGCAGTTTGAGGTCGGGCCGGAGGTGCGCGCCGCTTTCATGGCGGAAGACGCCGAAGCCGCAGCGGCGTTTACCCCGCACGGCGATAAGTTTTTGGCTAATATCTACTTGCTGGCTCGCCAACGTTTGTTGCGAGCGGGCGTGCAGGCCATCTATGGCGGCGACCGCTGTACGGTTAACGAAACGAGTCATTTTTTCTCCTATCGGCGCGATGGAATAACCGGACGTATGGCAAGTTTAATCTGGCTGATATAACCTATTGAATTAGGACGATCCAACGACGCATGGCGTTGTACCGAAAATTTAGCGTCGAGATAACCTTGAAAATTTGAGGGATGACCTCATTTAATCTCCAGTAGCAATTTCGACCCATCTTGGAGGTGTTATGCGTCTGGATCGTCTTACCAACAAATTCCAGCTTGCCCTCGCCGATGCCCAGTCACTAGCCCTTGGGCACGACAACCAGTTTATTGAACCGCTACATCTGATGAGCGCCCTGCTCAATCAGGAAGGGGGCACGGTTCGTCCACTATTAACTTCCGCAGGTATCGATGCCGGGCGCGTGCGCACCGAAATCGAACAGGCGCTGTCCCGTTTACCGCAGGTAGAAGGCACCGGTGGCGACGTTCAACCGTCCCACGAGCTGGTGCGCGTCCTGAACCTGTGCGACAAGCTGGCGCAGAAGCGCGCGGATAAATTCATTTCTTCCGAGCTGTTTGTGCTTGCGGTGCTGGAAGACCGCGGCTCGTTGACCGACTTGTTGAAAGCGGCCGGCGTAACGGCCGACAAAATCAGCAAAGCCATTGAACAAATGAGAGGCGGTGACAGCGTGGAAGACCAAGGCGCCGAAGACCAACGGCAAGCATTGAAGAAATATACCATCGATCTGACCGAACGTGCCGAGCAGGGCAAACTTGACCCGGTGATTGGCCGTGACGAAGAGATCCGCCGCACCATTCAGGTGCTGCAACGCCGCACCAAAAACAACCCGGTACTTATCGGCGAACCTGGCGTGGGTAAAACCGCCATCGTCGAAGGCCTGGCGCAGCGCATCATCAACGGCGAAGTGCCGGAAGGGTTGAAGCACAAGCGCGTATTGTCCCTCGATATGGGCGCTTTGATCGCCGGCGCCAAATATCGCGGCGAGTTTGAAGAGCGTCTGAAAGGCGTGCTCAACGATCTGGCCAAGCAGGAAGGCAGCGTGATCCTGTTTATCGACGAACTGCACACCATGGTCGGCGCCGGTAAGGCGGATGGCGCAATGGATGCGGGCAACATGCTCAAACCGGCGCTGGCGCGCGGCGAGCTGCACTGCGTCGGTGCCACCACGCTGGATGAGTATCGTCAATATATAGAGAAGGATGCGGCCCTCGAACGTCGTTTCCAGAAAGTGTATGTGGCGGAGCCGAGCGTGGAAGACACTATCGCTATTCTGCGCGGCCTGAAAGAGCGTTACGAACTGCACCACCACGTGCAGATCACCGATCCGGCCATCGTGGCGGCGGCAACGCTTTCGCACCGTTATATCGCCGATCGTCAATTGCCGGACAAGGCTATTGACCTTATCG
This sequence comes from Serratia sp. BNK-23, assembly GCF_047456145.1. Classification (NCBI taxonomy): domain Bacteria; kingdom Pseudomonadati; phylum Pseudomonadota; class Gammaproteobacteria; order Enterobacterales; family Yersiniaceae; genus Serratia; species Serratia sp. BNK-23. The sequence goes on along the minus strand of NZ_CP179900.1, from coordinate 4,091,681 downwards.
ACGAAGCGGCGTCCAGCATTCGCATGCAGATGGACTCCAAGCCTGAATCGCTCGACAGGCTTGAGCGCCGCATCATTCAGTTGAAGCTGGAACAGCAGGCGCTGAATAAAGAGTCGGACGACGCCAGTAAGAAACGCCTGGAAATGCTCAGCGATGAGCTGGGGCAGAAAGAACGCGAATATTCGGAGCTGGAAGAAGAGTGGAAAGCGGAAAAAGCGTCACTCTCCGGTACTCAGAACATCAAGGCGGAACTTGAGCAGGCCAAAATCACCCTGGAGCAGGCGCGCCGCGTCGGCGATTTGGGGCGGATGTCGGAACTGCAATACGGCAAGATCCCTGAGCTGGAGAAACAGCTCGCCGCTGCCACGCAGGCCGAAGGCAAGAGCATGAAGCTGCTGCGTAACCGGGTAACCGATGCGGAGATTGCCGAAGTGCTGGCGCGCGCGACCGGGATCCCGGTGGCCAGAATGCTGGAAGGCGAGCGCGACAAGCTGCTGCGCCTGGAGCAAGAGCTGCATTCGCGGGTGATCGGCCAGGACGAAGCGGTCAGCGCGGTCTCTAATGCTATCCGCCGCAGCCGCGCCGGGTTGTCCGATCCTAACCGGCCGATCGGTTCGTTCCTGTTCCTTGGCCCGACCGGGGTGGGGAAAACCGAGCTTTGCAAGGCGCTGGCTTCGTTCCTGTTCGACAGCGACGACGCCATGGTGCGTATCGATATGTCCGAGTTTATGGAGAAACACTCCGTCTCTCGTCTGGTCGGCGCGCCTCCGGGCTATGTCGGTTATGAAGAGGGCGGCTACCTGACGGAAGCCGTGCGTCGCCGGCCTTATTCGGTGATCCTGCTGGATGAAGTCGAGAAAGCGCACCCAGACGTGTTTAACATCCTGCTGCAGGTGTTGGATGACGGCCGCCTGACCGATGGCCAGGGCCGTACCGTCGATTTCCGCAATACCGTGGTGATCATGACGTCCAACCTGGGTTCGGATCTGATCCAGGAGCATTTCGGTCAGATGAACTACGCGCAGATGAAAGAGTCGGTGATGGAGATGGTGAGTCACCACTTCCGTCCGGAATTCATCAACCGTATCGATGAAGTGGTGGTGTTCCATCCGCTGGGCGAGAAACACATTGCTGCGATCGCCAAGATTCAGCTGTCGCGTCTGTACAAGCGTTTGGAAGAGCGCGGTTACGAAGTAACCATGACCGAGCCTGCTCTGGCGTTGTTGAGCAAAACCGGTTACGACCCTGTGTATGGTGCGCGTCCGTTGAAACGCGCTATTCAGCAGGAGATCGAGAACCCGTTGGCGCAGCAAATCCTGTCCGGCAAGCTGATCCCCGGCAAGCTGGTGACGCTGGATGTGGAAAACGACCATATCGTTGCACGCCAATAACGGCAATTAAGCCTATTAAAGATGAAAGGGAGCGGGTGACCGCTCCCTTTTCTTTATCTTCGTTTGCTCCTGTTTACAGGGTTTGCCGCTATTACTGCGCTAAAACCGGTGTTTTTTGACTAATAAACATCCTAAAAAGGCATTTTTGGTGATTATTTGAACGCTTGAAAAGTTTTTTGCAATTAGGGGTTGCGGCCTGCCGAGAACTCCCTATAATGCGCCTCCACTGACCGGGAACAACGACTGACAAGCCGCCGGGTCAGCGAGAAGAAAGCGAAATAAACGCTTGACTCTCCGGGCGAAAAGCGTAGTATACGCAGCCCGCGCCGATGAGTTTCTCGGCACTGCTCTTTAACAATTTATCAGACAATCTGTGTGGGCACTCCACAAGACGATATCCAGCATCTTCGGATGCAAAAAAATATCAAGTCTTGAAGAGTGACTAACTGAAGTAAAATTCATGCAGTAAATCTTTGAGCATCGCTTCTCGAGTGGAAGCAAATCAAGCTTTTAATTGAAGAGTTTGATCATGGCTCAGATTGAACGCTGGCGGCAGGCTTAACACATGCAAGTCGAGCGGTAGCACGGGGGAGCTTGCTCCCTGGGTGACGAGCGGCGGACGGGTGAGTAATGTCTGGGAAACTGCCTGATGGAGGGGGATAACTACTGGAAACGGTAGCTAATACCGCATAACGTCGCAAGACCAAAGAGGGGGACCTTCGGGCCTCTTGCCATCAGATGTGCCCAGATGGGATTAGCTAGTAGGTGGGGTAATGGCTCACCTAGGCGACGATCCCTAGCTGGTCTGAGAGGATGACCAGCCACACTGGAACTGAGACACGGTCCAGACTCCTACGGGAGGCAGCAGTGGGGAATATTGCACAATGGGCGCAAGCCTGATGCAGCCATGCCGCGTGTGTGAAGAAGGCCTTCGGGTTGTAAAGCACTTTCAGCGAGGAGGAAGGTGGTGAACTTAATACGTTCATCAATTGACGTTACTCGCAGAAGAAGCACCGGCTAACTCCGTGCCAGCAGCCGCGGTAATACGGAGGGTGCAAGCGTTAATCGGAATTACTGGGCGTAAAGCGCACGCAGGCGGTTTGTTAAGTCAGATGTGAAATCCCCGGGCTCAACCTGGGAACTGCATTTGAAACTGGCAAGCTAGAGTCTCGTAGAGGGGGGTAGAATTCCAGGTGTAGCGGTGAAATGCGTAGAGATCTGGAGGAATACCGGTGGCGAAGGCGGCCCCCTGGACGAAGACTGACGCTCAGGTGCGAAAGCGTGGGGAGCAAACAGGATTAGATACCCTGGTAGTCCACGCTGTAAACGATGTCGATTTGGAGGTTGTGCCCTTGAGGCGTGGCTTCCGGAGCTAACGCGTTAAATCGACCGCCTGGGGAGTACGGCCGCAAGGTTAAAACTCAAATGAATTGACGGGGGCCCGCACAAGCGGTGGAGCATGTGGTTTAATTCGATGCAACGCGAAGAACCTTACCTACTCTTGACATCCAGAGAACTTAGCAGAGATGCTTTGGTGCCTTCGGGAACTCTGAGACAGGTGCTGCATGGCTGTCGTCAGCTCGTGTTGTGAAATGTTGGGTTAAGTCCCGCAACGAGCGCAACCCTTATCCTTTGTTGCCAGCGGTTCGGCCGGGAACTCAAAGGAGACTGCCAGTGATAAACTGGAGGAAGGTGGGGATGACGTCAAGTCATCATGGCCCTTACGAGTAGGGCTACACACGTGCTACAATGGCGTATACAAAGAGAAGCGACCTCGCGAGAGCAAGCGGACCTCATAAAGTACGTCGTAGTCCGGATTGGAGTCTGCAACTCGACTCCATGAAGTCGGAATCGCTAGTAATCGTAGATCAGAATGCTACGGTGAATACGTTCCCGGGCCTTGTACACACCGCCCGTCACACCATGGGAGTGGGTTGCAAAAGAAGTAGGTAGCTTAACCTTCGGGAGGGCGCTTACCACTTTGTGATTCATGACTGGGGTGAAGTCGTAACAAGGTAACCGTAGGGGAACCTGCGGTTGGATCACCTCCTTACCTAAAGATATTAGTTCGCGTGGCGTGCTCACACAGATTGTCTGATGAAAAAGTAACGAGCAAAAGCGTCATAAAAGTACGGTGTCGTGTCCCCTTCGTCTAGAGGCCTAGGACACCGCCCTTTCACGGCGGTAACAGGGGTTCGAATCCCCTAGGGGACGCCAAGCTTCCGACCCACCCGGTGAAAGCGGCGGTCTTCAGTATCTGACGATACACCATATCTTAAAGATGACTTCCGAGTCATGTTTAAGATATTGCTCTTTAACAATCTGGAACAAGCTGAAAATTGAAACATGACGGCTGAAATTTGTCCCTCCGTAGAAGTACTGGGATAAAGAGTAACCTGTCATAGAGTCTCTCAAATGTTTGCAGCGCGAACGATGGAAACATCTTCGGGTTGTGAGGTTAAGTGACTAAGCGTACACGGTGGATGCCTAGGCAGTCAGAGGCGATGAAGGGCGTGCTAATCTGCGAAAAGCGTCGGTAAGGTGATATGAACCGTTATAACCGGCGATACCCGAATGGGGAAACCCAGTGTGTTTCGACACACTATCATGTCATGAATACATAGTGGCATGAGGCGAACCGGGGGAACTGAAACATCTAAGTACCCCGAGGAAAAGAAATCAACCGAGATTCCCCCAGTAGCGGCGAGCGAACGGGGAGGAGCCCAGAACCTGAATCGGCTTGTGTGTTAGTGGAAGCGTCTGGAAAGTCGCGCAGCAAAGGGTGATAGCCCCGTACACTAAAATGCACAGGTCGTGAGTTCGATGAGTAGGGCGGGACACGTGACATCCTGTCTGAATATGGGGGGACCATCCTCCAAGGCTAAATACTCCTGACTGACCGATAGTGAACCAGTACCGTGAGGGAAAGGCGAAAAGAACCCCGGCGAGGGGAGTGAAATAGAACCTGAAACCGTGTACGTACAAGCAGTGGGAGCACCTTCGTGGTGTGACTGCGTACCTTTTGTATAATGGGTCAGCGACTTATATTTTGTAGCAAGGTTAACCGTATAGGGGAGCCGTAGGGAAACCGAGTCTTAACTGGGCGATTAGTTGCAAGGTATAGACCCGAAACCCGGTGATCTAGCCATGGGCAGGTTGAAGGTTGGGTAACACTAACTGGAGGACCGAACCGACTAATGTTGAAAAATTAGCGGATGACTTGTGGCTGGGGGTGAAAGGCCAATCAAACCGGGAGATAGCTGGTTCTCCCCGAAAGCTATTTAGGTAGCGCCTCGTGAACTCATCTTCGGGGGTAGAGCACTGTTTCGGCTAGGGGGCCATCCCGGCTTACCAAACCGATGCAAACTCCGAATACCGAAGAATGTTATCACGGGAGACACACGGCGGGTGCTAACGTCCGTCGTGAAGAGGGAAACAACCCAGACCGCCAGCTAAGGTCCCAAAGTCATGGTTAAGTGGGAAACGATGTGGGAAGGCATAGACAGCCAGGATGTTGGCTTAGAAGCAGCCATCATTTAAAGAAAGCGTAATAGCTCACTGGTCGAGTCGGCCTGCGCGGAAGATGTAACGGGGCTAAACCATGCACCGAAGCTGCGGCAGCGACGCTTAGCGTTGTTGGGTAGGGGAGCGTTCTGTAAGCCGTTGAAGGTGGCCTGTGAGGGTTGCTGGAGGTATCAGAAGTGCGAATGCTGACATAAGTAACGATAAAGCGGGTGAAAAGCCCGCTCGCCGGAAGACCAAGGGTTCCTGTCCAACGTTAATCGGGGCAGGGTGAGTCGACCCCTAAGGCGAGGCTGAAAAGCGTAGTCGATGGGAAACAGGTTAATATTCCTGTACTTGGTGTTACTGCGAAGGGGGGACGGAGAAGGCTAGGCTAGCCGGGCGACGGTTGTCCCGGTTTAAGCGTGTAGGGGGTGTGACCTGGTAAATCCGGTTGCATACTAACCCTGAGGCGTGATGACGATGCACTACGGTGCAGAAGTAGTTGATGCCCTGCTTCCAGGAAAATCCTCTAAGCTCCAGGTAACATTAAATCGTACCCCAAACCGACACAGGTGGTCAGGTAGAGAATACCAAGGCGCTTGAGAGAACTCGGGTGAAGGAACTAGGCAAAATGGTGCCGTAACTTCGGGAGAAGGCACGCTGGCATGTAGGTGAAGTCCCTTGCGGATGGAGCTGAAGCCAGTCGAAGATACCAGCTGGCTGCAACTGTTTAATAAAAACACAGCACTGTGCAAACACGAAAGTGGACGTATACGGTGTGACGCCTGCCCGGTGCTGGAAGGTTAATTGATGGGGTCAGCCGCAAGGCGAAGCTCTTGATCGAAGCCCCAGTAAACGGCGGCCGTAACTATAACGGTCCTAAGGTAGCGAAATTCCTTGTCGGGTAAGTTCCGACCTGCACGAATGGCGTAATGATGGCCAGGCTGTCTCCACCCGAGACTCAGTGAAATTGAACTCGCTGTGAAGATGCAGTGTACCCGCGGCAAGACGGAAAGACCCCGTGAACCTTTACTATAGCTTGACACTGAACATTGAGCCTTGATGTGTAGGATAGGTGGGAGGCTTTGAAGCGTGGACGCCAGTCTGCGTGGAGCCATCCTTGAAATACCACCCTTTAATGTTTGATGTTCTAACTCGGCCCCGTGATCCGGGGTGAGGACAGTGTCTGGTGGGTAGTTTGACTGGGGCGGTCTCCTCCCAAAGAGTAACGGAGGAGCACGAAGGTTAGCTAATCACGGTCGGACATCGTGAGGTTAGTGCAAAGGCATAAGCTAGCTTGACTGCGAGAGTGACGGCTCGAGCAGGTACGAAAGTAGGTCTTAGTGATCCGGTGGTTCTGAATGGAAGGGCCATCGCTCAACGGATAAAAGGTACTCCGGGGATAACAGGCTGATACCGCCCAAGAGTTCATATCGACGGCGGTGTTTGGCACCTCGATGTCGGCTCATCACATCCTGGGGCTGAAGTAGGTCCCAAGGGTATGGCTGTTCGCCATTTAAAGTGGTACGCGAGCTGGGTTTAGAACGTCGTGAGACAGTTCGGTCCCTATCTGCCGTGGGCGTTGGAAGATTGAGAGGGGTTGCTCCTAGTACGAGAGGACCGGAGTGAACGCACCACTGGTGTTCGGGTTGTCATGCCAATGGCATTGCCCGGTAGCTAAGTGCGGAAAAGATAAGCGCTGAAAGCATCTAAGCGCGAAACTTGCCTCAAGATGAGTCTTCCCTGGACCTTTAAGGTCCCTGAAGGAACGTTTAAGACTAAGACGTTGATAGGCTGGGTGTGTAAGTGCAGCGATGCATTGAGCTAACCAGTACTAATGATCCGTGAGGCTTAACCTTACAACACCGAAGGTGTTTTTAGAGAGATTTTCAGCGAAGTTCCGAGATTGGTTCTGATGGCGACACGAGAGTGAAGCGGTTGGAATAAAACGAATTTGCCTGGCGGCAATAGCGCGGTGGTCCCACCTGACCCCATGCCGAACTCAGAAGTGAAACGCCGTAGCGCCGATGGTAGTGTGGGGTCTCCCCATGCGAGAGTAGGACACTGCCAGGCATCAAATAAACGTTATCAGTGTGACGACTGGTAATGCGCAAGTCGCAGAGCGCGATATTGCCGGTATCGAAAGATACAACGTAAAAGAATCGGTGGAGCGGTAGTTCAGTTGGTTAGAATACCTGCCTGTCACGCAGGGGGTCGCGGGTTCGAGCCCCGTCCGTTCCGCCACTTAATTGATAAGCCCTGAGTTTCGACTCAGGGCTTTTTCATATCTGTATTTTGCGCTTTTCAGTCTGGAATTGTTCCTCTTTACCGCCTCGCCTTTCTCCATATTATTGCCTTTAGATCAAAAGTCTTATGCCGAACTAGGCGTTTTTGATCAATAAAAAAGTTGCCATAATCTTCCTCATACCACATCTACCTGTTAATGAGAGAAAACATTATGAGCATCCCTGCATTTGGTTTAGGTACTTTCCGCCTTCAGGATCAGGTTGTTATCGATTCTGTCAGCACTGCACTTGAGCTGGGCTATCGCACTATCGACACCGCGCAGATCTATGAAAACGAAGCGGCTGTTGGCCAGGCTATCGCTGCCAGCGGCGTGAAACGTGAAGACCTGTTCATCACCACCAAGATTTGGATCGCGAATCTGGCGAAAGGCACACTGATCCCAAGCCTGCAAGAAAGCTTGAAAAAACTGCAAACCTCCTACGTTGATCTGACACTGATCCACTGGCCGTCACCCAACGACGAAGTGCCAGTTGCCGAATTTATGGCTGAGTTGCTGGAAGCGAAAAAGCTGGGGCTGACTCGCCAAATTGGCGTATCTAACTTCACCATCGACTTGATGCAGCAAGCGATTGACGCGATTGGCGCCGATGAAATCGCCACCAACCAAATCGAGCTGTCACCGTTCTTGCAGAACCGCAAGGTGGTAGAATTCGCGCAGCAGCACGGCATCGCCATCACCTCTTACATGACGTTGGCCTATGGCAAAGCGCTGCAGGATGAAACGATTAAAAGCATCGCCGCTCGTCACAATGCAACTCCAGCACAGGTTGTCCTGGCTTGGGCATTGAAGCTGGGCTATGCAGTTATTCCTTCCTCGACCAAGCGAGAAAACCTGGCGAGCAACCTGTTGGCGCAGCAACTGGCGCTGACCGACGAAGATATGGCGCAGATCGCCGTACTGGAGTGCAACGGCCGTCTGGTTAGCCCGGAAGGCCTGGCGCCAAACTGGGATTAATCTTTCCTCGCAGTGGTCAGCATAAGGCGTCCATCAGGGCGCCTTTTTTATCGTTTCAGGTATTCACTCACAAAATCAATAAAGCTGCGCAGACGGTTGCTGACGGCGCTGTCGCTGTAATAAACCGCGTTGATCGGCATGGCGACCGGCAGTGTCGCTTCCACCAGAATCGGAACCAAATCTCCACGTTTGATATCTTCGTCGCTCATAAAGTCCGACAGGCAGGCGATACCGTTGCCATGCAGACAGAGATGGCGCTGGGTTTCTCCACTATTAGTGGTCAAGCCGGGGGTGATTTCCAACTGGCTGCCATCTGAACAAGCCAGTGGCCAGCGGTTCAAACTGGGCAGGTCGTTGAAGCCGATGCAGCAGTGATGTGCAAGATCTTCTACCGTTAGCGGCGTGCCGTGCTGCGCCAGATAGGCGGGGGAGGCGAGCACATGCCGGTAGCTGGTCATCAGTTTGCGCGCTTTCAGCGTGGAATCGGTCAGCTCTCCTACGCGGATCGCAATATCCACTTTTCGCTCGATCAAATTGATAAAGTTTTCCGAAGACACCAGCGATAACGACATTTCAGGATAACGTTCGCGGAACTCCGCCACTAAAGGCGTCAGCATGTGCAGCACCACCGGCGTTGCCGCGTCGACGCGCAGCAGGCCTTGCGGGCGTTGACGGCTTTCCATCAGCGCATTTTCTGCCGCGGCCATATCGTTCAGTACCTTCTGCACCTGGCGAAAGTAATTCTCTCCTTCCTGAGTCAGGCTGATTTGGCGCGTGGTGCGGTTGAGCAGCGTAACGCCCAGTTTGCTTTCCAGTTTTTTCACCGTTCGGCTAACCACGGAATTCGCTTGTTCCAGGCGTTCAGCCGCCCGGCTGAAACTGCCGCTTTCCACGACGGTGACAAAGGTGATCAGCTCGTCTGAGTTTGCTTTCATTTTTGCTCCAATGGCAAAGTTAATTTGAAATTTTGAGCATTTTTATCATTTAAGCATAGGCCGATAATAGCCGTCATCAACTTGAATGCTATTTCGGAGTAAAAAATGCCACTCGCATTACTTGCCTTAACCATCAGCGCTTTTGCTATCGGCACGACCGAGTTCGTGATTGTCGGGTTGATTCCGACTATCGCGGAGCAGTTGGGAGTGACCGTACCGTCCGCTGGGTTGCTGGTGACTATCTATGCCCTCGGCGTGGCCATCGGCGCGCCGGTGCTGACGGCCCTGACCAGCCGCATACCGCGCAAACTGTTGCTGGTTGGCCTGATGGTGCTGTTCACTCTCGGCAACCTGCTGGCCTGGCAGTCACCCAGTTATGAATCGCTGGTAGTGGCTCGGTTGTTGACCGGCCTGGCGCACGGCGTGTTCTTCTCTATCGGTTCCACTATCGCCACTAGCCTGGTGGCGAAAGAGAAGGCGGCCTCCGCCATCGCCATCATGTTTGGTGGCCTGACGGTGGCGCTGGTGACCGGCGTACCGCTGGGGACGTTCATCGGCCAGCAGTTTGGCTGGCGTGAGACCTTCCTGGCCGTTTCTCTGATTGGCGCTGTCGCCACGCTGGCCAGCATTATTTTGGTGCCGAGCAATATCAAGAACCAGGGCAGCGCCGGCGTGCGGGAACAGCTGAAAGTGCTGACTCATCCTCGTCTGCTGCTGATTTACGCGATTACCGCATTGGGATACGGCGGGGTCTTCACGACCTTTACCTTCCTTGCGCCGATGATGCAGGAACTGGCCGGCTTCTCTGCTCCGACCGTGAGCTGGATACTGTTGGCTTATGGCGTCGCGGTGGCGGTGGGTAACATCTGGGGAGGCAAGCTGGCCGATCGTCATGGGGCCGTGCGTGCGTTGAGCTTTATCTTTGCCGCGCTGGCCGTTTTGTTGCTGGTGTTCCAGTTTACCGCCAGCCACAGTATTGCCGCTTTGCTGACGGTGATTGTGATGGGCGTGTTCGCTTTCGGCAACGTGCCGGGGCTGCAGGTGTATGTGGTGCAGAAAGCCGCGCAATACACGCCAAATGCGGTGGATGTGGCGTCCGGTCTCAACATCGCGGCGTTCAACATCGGCATTGCGCTCGGCTCGGTGATAGGCGGCCAGACTGTTGCCTCACTGGGGCTGGCGCAGACCCCCTGGATTGGCGCGCTGATCGTGGTGGTTGCATTGTTGCTGGTTAGCCTCAGTGGCCGCCTGGATAAAAAGTCTCAGCTGCGAACGGCTTAATTCGTAAAACCCTTGCTGCCTGGCCCGCATTTTGCGGGCCTTTTCGCATTTTTCACCTATTATCCCTCACCTTTACACAGCTATACCGTCAGAAGATTGAAATCGCTGCAGGCGGCCCCTATAACTGAAAAGGTGATTGCCCGCAAAAGCCATGCCCTCTATGCAGGGTAGGCGTATAATCAATTCATCGTTGGCGAGTGTTCATCGCCAGTTTTCATGTTAATGGGTAATAGGCGAATCGCGTGCCGAAACGAACTTATGCAATGAGGTATGTTGCAGGTCAGCCAGTTGAGCGAATCTTTCCTGGCGCCGTTAACCAGCCGTTGCCGCCAGGGGCGGCGCTGCCGACGACCGGCGCCTTGCGCGTTATGGTGTGGAATATTTTCAAACAGCAGCGAGCCGACTGGCTTTCGGTGCTGAAAAACCATGGCAAAGACGCGCAGCTGGTATTGTTGCAAGAGGCGCAAACCACGCCAGAGTTGGTGAGCTACGCTACCGCCAACTATCTGGCGGCCGATCAGGTGCCGGCCTTTGTGCTACCGCAGCACCCTTCCGGCGTGATGACGCTGGCGGCCGCTCATCCTGTTTACTGTTGCCCGCTGCGCGAGCGAGAGCCGCTGCTGCGGCTGTCCAAGTCGGCCCTGATCACCGTTTATCCGCTGTACAACGGCGAGCTGTTGATGGTGGTAAACATCCATGCGGTGAACTTTAGCCTGGGCGTCGACGTCTACAGCAAGCAGTTGGGGCCGATAGGCGAACAGATCGCCAGTCACCGGGGGCCGGTGATTATGGCGGGGGATTTCAACGCCTGGAGCCGCAAGCGCATCAATGCGCTGTATGACTTTGCCGGAGAGATGGCGCTGCGCGAGGTGAGCTTCACCGACGACCATCGCCGCAAGGCCTTCGGGCGTCCACTGGATTTCGTATTTTACCGCAATCTGGGGGTGGTGGAGGCGTCGGTGCTGGTGACCAGCGCGTCGGATCACAACCCGCTGTTGGTGGAGTTTCATCCGGAGAAAGACTCGCCGGTATGGTGAATCGCAGCTAATAAAAAAGCACCCCGAAGGGTGCTTTTTTTGTGCCGAACATTTAAGTATCCGGTGTTAGCTTGTTGCCGACAAACAGGGTCAGCTTCAGACCTGGCTGCAGGTTGCCTTTGGCGAGCGTTGAATTCCAACGCATCACGTCGTTAATATCGACGCCGTGACGACGTGCGATACTGGCGAGCGAATCACCTTTACGAACCTGGTAGGTGATACTGCTGTTACTGCCAGTATTGCTGGCCACTTGCAGGGTTTGCCCAACTTTTATGGCGCTCTTGGCGCGTAAGTTGTTCCAACTCTGCAAATCGCTGGTTTTAACGTTCAGCCGCTTGGCAATGCCCGATAAGGTGTCGCCGGAGCGCACTTTATACGAACTGCCACCGGTCAAACCGCTGTTCTTCGCCAACTGCGTCGTTGGCTGAGTCACGGCGATCTGGCCATCGGCCAGTGAGTCTTTCAGTTGCTCGGCATGTCCTTTGGGAACCATGATGTAATGGGGCCCGTTGGGTGCCGTAACGCCTTTTTTGTAGCCTGGGTTATACGCTTTCATCTTGGTGACTGAAAGCCCTGCCATCTCAGCCGCCTGAGTCAGCTGGATCTGCTGTCCGACATCGATACGCGCCAGCGCACGGGTTTCATCCGTTTTCGGGAGTTTCACGCCGTACTTCTTGCTGTTCTTGATGATGTCGCTCAGCGCCAGCATTTTCGGGACATAGATTGACGTTTCACGCGGAAGCGACAATGCCCAGAAATTGGTTGGCTTACCCTGGCGTTTGTTTGCCTTCACCGCTTGCATCACGCGGCCTTCACCACTGTTATAGGCGGCTACGGTCAGTAACCAGTCGCCGTTAAACATGCGGTTCAAGCGCTGCATCATGTTAAGCGCAGCGGTTGTCGAGGCGACGACATCGCGTCGGCCGTCATACCACTGATTGTTTTTCAAACCATAATTGCGACCCGTTTGCGGCACGATTTGCCATAGCCCTGCGGCGTTGGCACTTGACGTGGCGTGTGGGTCAAAAGCGCTCTCCACTATGGGTAGCAGTACCAGTTCCATCGGCATATTACGTTTCTTAATCTGCCCGACTATCCAGTACATGTACGGCTCTGCCCGTAATGTTACATCGTGGAGATAGCTCTTACTTTTTAAGTACTTTCTTTTCTGATCACGGATCCGGGAATTTTCCGGAACCTCCATCTTCAGCTCGTCGCTAATGAAGTTCCACAGGTCCTGTTGCGCGGCGGGACTGTTGTTATCCAACCACCGCGCCGAGCTCGCTCGGCCATTTGCTGTGTACTCTCCTGCTTCACCATCTTGACCAGCCGAAGACAAACTCTGTGCATGCTGTTCTGGCGCCGGTGCGTCCTGCCTGGACGACTGGCAACCCACTAGCAAGACTGAGGCGAGAAATATCGCTTTAGCCTTCATGTGTGTGTCAATGTAGTTGCTTAAAAGACGAGCAATAATACTTTGCTTCGCCAAATAACACAACTAAAAGCTTAGAAGTTATCTTTCCGCAGGCGTAATTCGGAAAAAACTGAATGAAGGCTTTTCGGTGGTGAATTAAAGCCTAATTTCTTTTGTAAATCAGTGTCATGGCAACGTAAAAACAGGTTAATTTTGCGCTCTAATTGCAATGTAGTCGGCACGCTGGCTTGGCCTTTTGCCCTTAACGCTTCAACATGTTGTTGATATGTTTCAATCTCTCGATCTTCCGGCAAAATAGCCCGCGCAAACTTAAGATTTGAAAGAGTATATTCATGCGCGCAGCAAATTAAGGTGTTATCGGGAAGTTGCGCGAGTTGTTGAAATGAGTTGTACATTTGTTTGGCGGTGCCTTCAAACAGCCTGCCGCAGCCGGCGGAGAAAATGGTGTCGCCGCAGAACAGATAAGGGGCACTATAGAATGCCACATGGCCCAGCGTATGGCCGGGAACGGCGATAGTCCTGTATTGGCGGCCATCGATATCAAAGGTGTCGCCGTCATGGACGATGTGGTTGGCGCCTTTGTCCGCGGTTTCCTGCGGCCCATAGACGGCCAGGCCGGGGTACTGCGCGACAATCTGCGCCACGCCGCCGACGTGATCGTGATGATGGTGGGTCAGCAGGATCGCCGCCGGCGCCAGCTGCAGGCGCTGCAACGCTTCAAGTACCGGCTGCGCTTCACCCGGATCGACGATAATGCAGCGCCCCTGTCGGTCATCCAATAACCAAATGTAATTGTCCTGGAAGGCGGGAATGCTGATAAGATTCATGGTGTACCTCTCGTTGGCAACGGCTTGAAAGAAGATAATAAATCATGAAACCAGCCCATACTCTACAAAAGCTCACCGGCCCGCAGTCCTGGGCTGAGCTGCCGTGGGGGGAGTACTATCGTGAAGCGCTCGAGCGGCAGTTGCAACCCTGGTGGCCCAAGCTGTTCGGTTTCCATCTGCTGAAGATGGGCATGCTCAGCGCCGAGCTGGCCACGGATAAATGCGCAATCTCCCATCAGGTTAACGTAGGGTTGGAGGGGGAAGGGCTGCAGGTGGTCGCCGACGCTTATCAACTGCCGTTTGCCGCCAAGTCGGTAGATGCCTGCCTGTTGGCACATACGCTGTCCTATGCGGACGATCCGCACCGCATGCTGCGTGAGGTGGACAGGGTGTTGATCGATGACGGCTGGTTGGTCATCAGCAGTTTCAATCCGTTCAGCCTGCTGGGGTTGGGCAAGCTGGCGCCCGGGTTGCGTCGTCGCCAGCCCTATGTCAGCCGCATGTTTACCCAGATGCGGCTGCTGGATTGGCTCAGCCTGCTGAATTACGAGGTGTTGCACCAGGCGCGTTTTCACGTACTGCCGTGGCACCGCAAGGGCGGCAAATTTTTATGCACCCATTTGCCGGCGCTGGGCTGCATGAGCGTGATTGTGGCGCGTAAGCGCACCTTGCCGCTGACGCCCACGCCGATGAAACTGGGGGCGAGAAAGCCGTCTCTCAGCCGCGCGGTGGGCGCGACCAAGAGCTATCGCAAGCTGCCTTAGGCTTCCGGTTGGTAACCGACGTCTTCCTGCGTCGGTTTACCGGCCGCTTCGCGCGCCAGCACGTCACAACGTTCGTTCTCCGGATGGCCGGCGTGGCCCTTGACCCATTCCCACTTCACCTCGTGGCGCTGAATGGCCTGATCCAGCCGCTGCCACAGATCGACATTTTTGACCGGTTTTTTGTCGGCAGTTTTCCAACCGCGTTTCTTCCAGTTATGGATCCAGCTGGTGATGCCCTGGCGCACGTACTGGCTGTCGGTGCTGAGCGTCACGGCGCAGGGCACGGTCAGCGCTTCCAGCGCCACGATCGCCGCCATCATTTCCATGCGGTTATTGGTGGTCAGACGGAATCCTTCGCTGAAGGTTTTTTCCGTCTGCTTATAGCGTAGTATCGCGCCGTAGCCACCGGGGCCGGGGTTGCCAAGGCAGGAGCCGTCGGTGAAAATTTCTACCTGTTTGAGCATCTCTGGTAGACTCTTCCTATCAGTTTTATAAAAGCCAAGTCTGACATAAACGAGCGCTGTGAGCACTGCAATATGATCTCTACAACCACCAGACAGATTGTCCTCGATACCGAAACCACCGGTATGAACAAGCTTGGGGTGCACTACGAAGGGCACCGCATCATCGAAATCGGTGCGGTGGAGGTGATTAACCGCCGCCTGACCGGGCGCAACTTCCACGTATACATCAAGCCGGATCGGCTGGTGGATCCGGAAGCCTACGGCGTACACGGCATCAGCGACGACTTCCTGGCCGACAAGCCGACCTTCGATCAGGTTGCCGAGGAATTCCTCGACTTTATCCGCGGCGGCGAGCTGGTGATCCATAACGCGGCGTTCGATATCGGCTTTATGGATCACGAATTCCGCATGTTGCAGCAGGGCATCCCGAAGACCGAGACCTTCTGCACCATCACCGACAGCCTGTTGATGGCGCGTCGCCTGTTCCCGGGCAAGCGCAACAACCTCGATGCCTTGTGCAGCCGTTATGAGATAGACAACAGCAAGCGTACGCTGCACGGCGCATTGCTCGATGCCGAGATCCTGGCGGAAGTTTATCTGGCGATGACCGGCGGTCAGACCTCGATAGCGTTCCAGATGGAGGGGGATACCCAGCAAAATGACGCCGCGCAAGAGATACAACGCATTGTCCGCCCGGCGACGGCGATGAAAGTGGTCTACGCCAGCGACGAAGAAGTGAAGGCGCATGAGGCGCGTCTGGATCTGGTGGCGAAGAAGGGCGGTAGCTGCCTGTGGCGCGGGGCGCCGGCGGAATAACGGCGTTTTTGCGTGAAAAAACCTCACTGGATGAATCTTCGTTGAAAAACTGTGCAAACGGTTCATTTGCGGAGAAAAAGGCGTTGACGGAACCGAGAGGCGTCCGTAATATGCGCCTCGTTCCCCCGCAAGAGGGAATGGCGCGGAGCGGTAGTTCAGTTGGTTAGAATACCTGCCTGTCACGCAGGGGGTCGCGGGTTCGAGCCCCGTCCGTTCCGCCACTATTCAGAAGCCCTGAGTTAGCGATAACTCAGGGCTTCGTCGTTTCCGTTCTCTGAAAAACGGCGTGGCCCAATGAACGGGGCCGGCAGACCGGCCCCTTATCCTCAGAATAACACCGAATAGTTCAAGCCGAAGGTGCGTCCGCGGCCTTTATAGCTGTACAGCTCAGGCGATCCGTAGGTCGGGCTGTACAGGATCGGCGCGCGTTGGCCCCAAACGGTGGTGTATTCCTTGTCCAGCAAGTTTTCCACGCTGAAGCTGATTTTCCCTACCGGTAGGGTATAGCTGCCGAGGAAATCGAGGGTGTTGTAGCCATCGATTTTGCGGCCCTGGGTGGAATTGGCCTTGGTGTAATCGCCATCGTCCGACACGTCGAAGGTTTGCTGCGACTGTAAACGCAGATTCCAGTCGCCCGGCGCCCAGCCGACATAAGCGGTGACTTTCGATGGGCTGGCGGTATCGACTACCAGCTTCTTCCATTCGCCGTTGACCTTGGTTTCGGATCGGATAACGTTGAAGTTGGTGCCGGCGCTCCAGTCGCTGTCTTCAAAGAAGTAGTCCACCGCCCCTTCCAGCCCATAGATGCGGCGCTTATCCGCATTGACATTAATGGTCATGTCGGTTTTGTTGATGGCGATGCTCTTGTCGGACAGCGAGTAGTAGGCGGCGATTTGCGTGCGCAGATTATCGCCGGTATAGCGCCAGCCCAGCTCGTAGGCATTGACCTTGATGCCTTCCAGCTTGGAATCGCCGACGTTAACGCTCTTCAGCAACTGGTAATGTCCGCCGTTCAACGCGTAGGTGCCGTTACCGTAATATTTGCCCGGATCCGGGATCTCAAAGCCCTGAGAGAAGTTGAACCAGGTTTGCTGGCGCTCGGTCAGATGTGCCAGCAGGCCGGCATTGAACAGCGCGTTGTTGTAGTCGGTTTTCCCGCCTGGTATAGCGTCGGCGGACGTCGCGGCGCCGGTGGCGATTGCCTGCTGCTGGTTATAACCGACGAAGTCATCAATCTTGTTTTCGGTGTACTGATAACGCACGCCGCCGCTCAGGGTGAAGATCGGGTTGATGTCGTAGCTGGCCTGCAGGAACGACGCCAGGTTGCTGGTGGTATAGCTCGGGTAGCGGCCGGTGCTGTAAGCGTTCTCCAGCGTCATGCCGCCCGACTGCTGAGCCTTAGCCAGGTTGAAGAACTGCTGGTTGGCGTTGAAGCTTTCATGCTCGGCGTCAATGCCGTAAGTCAGCGTCAGTGCATCGACAGGTTTGCTGTTTAACGTCAGCTTGCCACCGTAGAAATCGGTTTTTTGCTGCGAAGCGCCAATGCTGCTGACGTAATAGTTCGGTGCTTTGCCCGCGAGCGTCGGGAACGGGTAGAAGGTCAACGTTTCGTCGCGGTAGTAGACCTGCGCCACCAGATCCTGGCCGAGGAAATCTGTGTTGGAATATTGCAGGTTGATCAGGTGGCGCTCGGTGCCGGGGATGCGGTCGGAATTTAAGTTACCGCTGTTATATGCCTTGGCGTTGCCGGTCACCGCCGCAAAGTTCTCTCCCAGGAACAGGCCGTGATCGCCGTCGGATTGGCTTTTGTAGTATTGGGTGGTCAGCTGCAGCTGTTGATGATCGTCGATGTTGAGGGTGCCGGTGCCCATCACGTCGAGGCGATCGGAATACTGCAGGCCGGTTTGGGTATTGTCGATCAATACCTCATTGCCTTTGCCGTCATACCAGCCGCCATAGCGCTGGTAAGAAACGGACAGGCGCCCAGAGGCGTTGTCGTTGCCGCCGCTGACCGCCGCCGCCACGTTCTCGTCGTGATCGTTATGGCCGCCAAAGCCGGTTTTACCGCCGACCTGCAACTCGACCTGCTGTTCCTGTTGTCCTTTTTTGGTGACGATATTGATCAGGCCGCCGGTGCTGCCGCCGCCGTACAGCGAGGTCGCGCCGGAAATCACCTCGATATGATCGATATTGAATGGATCGATCGAATCCAACTGGCGGCTGTCGCTGCGCGATGAATTCAGGCGCACGCCGTCAATCATCACCATCATTGAGCGGCCGCGCATATTCATACCATAGTTGGTGCGGCCCTGGCCGCTGACGTCCATGCCGGGGATCAGCTGCGCCAACATGTCCTTGATCTCTTTGCCGCCCTGAACCTGCTGTTCGATCTCCTGGCTTTCGATCACCCAGGTGGTTTGCGCCATTTCCGCCGTGCTGCGGTGTGAACGGCTGGCGGAGACCACCATCTGCTCTTCGGCGCCGGCTTTCTGACCTTCTGCCCAAGCCGTCGGCGCAAGCATCGCCAGCAGACAAGGATTCAAAACCCAAAGGTGTTTGCGTTTCATCGTTATTTATTTCCCAGGTGATATTGTTATTGCGTTATTTTTGAGAATGATTCTTTTATCAATAACGTTTCTTGTTATCAATAAAATCATGATATGATTTTTTGCGATACATTAACGTAATTAATTAGTTTTATTAACATTTTACCCGCTGCGCGATCGAGCAACCCACACCGTCAACACGGCAGCCGATCGGCCATAGGTGCAAGCGACAGCCGTTGCCGGAGAAACGAGAACATGTCCGCCAGCTACAGAATTTTTGATATCACCTTGAAAAGCAAAACGCTGATTTCACCTTCGCTGGTGCGCTGCGTGTTTGAAGGTGCGGATATTCATCGGATGAAGTTGGAAGCGCCGGATCAGCGCATCAAACTGCTGTTCCCGGCGGCGGACGGCCAGATCCCGCAGTTGGCCAATAGCCCGGACTGGTATGGCGATTACATGGCGATCCCCAAAGAGCGGCGCCCGGTGATGCGCACTTATACGCTGCGTGCGCTGCGCCGTGAGCAGAATCAGATGGACGTCGAGTTCGTGCTGCATGGCGTGAACGGCCCGGCCTCCGCCTGGGCGACTCACGCCGAGCCGGGTGATGCCATTCAGACCGTCGCCCCCAACGCTGACTTCGACGGCGACAGCGGCGGCTACGAATGGGCGCCGCCGGCGCAGTTGCAGCAGGCGCTGTTGATCGCCGATGAAACGGCCGTGCCGGCGGCGATGGGCATTCTGGAGCAATTGGCGCAGCAGACCAATCCGCCGCGCGTGCAGGCATTCTTCGAAGTGCCGCAGGCGGGGGATTGCCTGGATTTGACCCGCTTCCCGTTCGCCGAGGTTTACTGGCTGCCGCGCGATGTGGGCCGCCAGTTGGCGCATGGCACGTTGTTGGCGGAAGCGGTGCGCCAGCGGGTGGATATTCCCGCTTCGGCGTGCGCGCAAGCGCAGTCTTTGGCGGAAAGCAGCCTGAGCGATGAGGTGTTGTGGGAGCGGGCGGCGGGCGGCAGCGCTTTCTATGCCTGGGTGGCGGCCGAGTCTTCGGCGGTGAAAACCCTGCGGCGTTATCTGATCGGCGAACGCGATCTGGACCGCGCTACCGTTAACTTTATGGCCTATTGGTGCTGAATGCGCCGCCCTTTTCCGGCGACGCTGCCGGAGAGGGGCTGGCCGCGGTTATTTCCCATCAACGAATAATCGCTTGCCAGCGGGTAGTTCGGCCGTGCTATGTTCCGCTGAAACAAAGGTTACAGCGAGAACGATAATGCAACGGTTCGACGAACGTCTGCGCCGCGACTACCCACAGCTGACCCCGCAGGAGCAGCGGGTGGCCGACTTCATCTTCGATCACTATGACGATTTGATCGGCTACAACAGCGCCGAGCTGGCGCGCCTGAGCGGCGTTTCCAAAGCCACGGTCAGCCGCTTGTTCAAACGGCTGGGCTACCCCAACTACCGCGCCATGCGCGATGAGCTGCGCACCCTGCGCCAGAGCGGCATGCCGCTGACCGATAGCCGCGATGCGGTGCAGGGCGATACGCTGTTGGCGCGGCACTATAAGCAGGAAATGGCCAATCTCACCCGTTGGGTAAAGCAGATCGATGCCGAACAGTTCAGTGCGACCATCGCCGCGCTGGCGCGGGCGCGCGGCGTGATGCTGTTGGGGCTGCGCAACAGCTATCCGGTGGCGATGCACCTGCGTCAGCAACTGATGCAGGTGCGTGAACAGGTGCTGCTGGCGCCGCAGCCGGGGCAGACGCTGGCGGAAGATCTGGCGGGGCTGACACCGCAGGACATGGCGGTGGTGGTGGCGTTCCGCCGCCGGCCGCGCCAGATAAAGGCGGTGTTGACGCTGTTGCAAAGCCGCGGGGTGCCGACGCTGCTGATCTGCGAACCGCAGGCGCAGGCGCTGTTTTCGTTGGCCAGCTGGCAGTTGACCGTGCCGCTCGACAGCGTGTCGGCCTTCGACAGCTATGCCGCCGCCATGAGCCTGGCCAGTTTGCTCAGCAATGCGTTGCTGCATGAGAGGCTGGCGCAGGGGCGACAGCGCATTCATCACGTCGCTGAACTGTTCCAGACGCTGGACGAACTGGAGCTGCGTTAAGCACGGCAGATCATATTCCTTCCTTCCCCCTCCGCCGTTTAAGGCGGATCGGTCACCTCATTTTGTTACTTTTGTTTCATTAATTGATCATAAGAATCTTTTGTTTCAACTGAATCCCTATCGGGAGTAGGCTGTTGGGCAGCAAACAAACGTCATGTCGACGCTGAAGGCATAACTCAATAACTTACTAAGCTGACAGGGAATGAACATGTTGGATATCTCGCAATTCGATCAGATTAACCCGCCGGCGCGCCTGTTGATGGGGCCGGGGCCGATCAATGCCGATCCGCGCGTGCTGCGCGCCATGTCGAGCCAATTGATCGGCCAGTACGATCCGGCGATGACCGGTTACATGAATCAGGTCATGGCGCTGTATCGCGCGCTGTTCCGCACCGAAAACCGCTGGACGATGCTGGTGGACGGCACCTCGCGCGCCGGCATCGAAGCGCTGCTGGTTTCCGCCATTCGCCCGGGCGATAAGGTGCTGGTGCCGGTATTTGGCCGCTTCGGACATCTGCTGTGCGAGATCGCCCGCCGTTGCCGTGCCGAGGTGCATACGATCGAGGTACCGTGGGGTGAGGTGTTCAGCGCCGATCGCATCGAAGACGCGATTAAGCGGGTGCGTCCGCGCCTGCTGCTGACGGTGCAGGGCGACACGTCCACCACCATGTTGCAGCCGCTGCATGAGCTGGGTGATATCTGCCGCCGCCACGGCGTGCTGTTTTACACCGATGCGACCGCTTCCTTCGGCGGCAACCCGCTGGAGACCGACGCCTGGGGGCTGGATGCGGTCTCTGCCGGGCTGCAGAAGTGCCTGGGCGGCCCCTCCGGCAGTTCACCGGTCACCCTCAGCCCGCAGTTTGAAGATATCGTGCGCCGCCGTAAATGCGTGGAGCAGGGGATCCGAACCGCCGAGCACGCCGACGGCGACGACGAGATGATCTACTCCAACTATTTCGACATCGGCATGATCATGGATTATTGGGGACCGGAGCGCCTCAATCACCATACCGAAGCCACCAGCATGCTGTTCGCGGCGCGGGAATGTGCGCGGGTGATCCTCGAAGAAGGGCTGGAGCACGCCATCGCCCGCCACCGGCTGCACGGCGCGGCGCTGCTGGCGGGCATCCGGGGCATGGGGCTGGCGGTATTCGGCGATCTTGAACACCGCATGAATAACGTGCTCGGCGTGATGATCCCGCCGCAGGTACATGGCGAACAGGTGCGGCAGATGATGCTGAACGACTTCGCCATCGAGATCGGCACCTCGTTCGGCCCGCTGCAGGGAAAAATCTGGCGCATCGGCACCATGGGCTACAACGCGCGCAAGGATTGCGTGCTGCAAACGCTGGCGGCGCTGGAGGCGGTGTTGAACCGCCTCGGTTTCGCCAGCAGGCAGGGCGAGGCATTGCAGGCCGCCTGGAACGTTTATGATGCGGGACATCATGGATGACGCCGCTGGAGGCGCAGCAGGCCGCCGTACGAGTGATGGCGCGCTGTGACGAGCTGGCGGCGATCAGCGCGGAGCCCGATCGGCTCACGCGCCTTTATCTTTCTGCGGAACATCGGCGCGCCAACCGGCTGGTTGGCGAATGGATGCGCGAGAGCGGCATGGCGGTTTGGCAGGACAGCGTCGGCAATATCTGCGGCCGCTATGAAGGTTTAACGCCCGGCGCCCCCGCGCTGCTGCTCGGTTCGCATCTGGACACGGTGCGTAACGCCGGGCGCTATGACGGCATGCTCGGCGTGCTTACGGCGCTGGAAGTGGTGGCGCGCTATCACCGCCAGGGGCGCCGATTGCCGTTGGCGCTGGAGGTGATCGGCTTTGCCGATGAAGAGGGGGCGCGCTTCGGCGTGACGCTGTTGGGCAGCCGCGGCCTGACCGGCCAATGGCCGCAAGAATGGCTGGCGCAGACTGACGCGGACGGGGTGAGCATCGCGCAGGCCATGCGCGACTTCGGGCTGGATCCGGCGGCGATTCTACAGGCGCGCCGTGTGCCACACGACATCCGCGCCTATTTTGAGCTGCATATCGAACAGGGCCCGTGCCTGGAGGCGGCCGACCTGGCGCTGGGGGTGGTGACGGCGATCAACGGCGCGCGTCGGCTTAACTGTGTCTTTAGCGGGGAGGCGGGCCACGCCGGCACGGTGCCGATGGGGCAGCGTAAAGATGCGCTGGTGGCCGCGGCGGAATGGATGATGGCGGTAGAAACCCTGACCTGCGCCGCCGATCCGCACCTGGTGGCCACCGTGGGCTGCATCGAGAGCCTGCCGGGCGCGGTCAACGTGATCCCCGGCGAGGTGCGCTTGACGCTCGACGTGCGCGGCCCGCAGGATGCACCGCTGGCGACGCTATTGACGGCGTTGCTGGCGCAGGCGCAAGCGATCTGCGCGCGGCGCGGAGTGCGCTTCGCCAGCGAGGCGTTTTATCGCATCGACGCCACCGCCTGCGATAGCGATCTGCAGCGCCGCTGGCAGGCGGCCGTCGAGCAGGTACAGGGGCAGAGTCTGGCGCTGCCGAGCGGCGCCGGACACGACGCCATCGCCGTGGCGGCGCACTGGCCGGTCGGCATGCTGTTTGTGCGTTGCGCCGGCGGCGTCAGCCATCATCCGGCCGAAGCGGTGCGGCAGGCGGACGTAGCGCTGGCGATCCAGGCCTATTGCCTGATGATCGCCGGCTGGGAGAGTGTTTGATCAGTCAAGACGCAGAAAGCTGTCGGCATCGCGCCAGGCCGGGAAGGCGTTGCGGTAACTCTGCAGGCTTTCCAGCGACAGCTCGGCGTCCAGCCGCGCGGCTGCGCCGGGCTCGGCATCCGCCAGGATCTCGCCCTGCGGGCTGATGATCAGGCTGTCTCCGCTGTAGTTCAGGCCGTTCGGATCGTCGCCCACCCGGTTGCAGCCCGCCACATACACCTGATTTTCAATCGCCCGCGCCGCCAGCAGCGTTTGCCAATGGCGGCTGCGCGGCGCCGGCCAGTTGGCGACGTACAGCGCCAGATCGTAATCCTGCTGATAGCGCGCCCAGACCGGGAAACGCAGGTCGTAGCAGATCTGCGGCAGGATGCGCCAGCCGCGCCACTCGAAGATTTCACGCCGGTTGCCGGCCTGGTAGTGCAGGTGTTCGCCGGCCATGCGGAACAGATGGCGTTTGTCATAGGCATGCACCTGGCCGCCCGGCTCCACCAGCAGGAAGCGATTGACCGCGCCTTCGGCGGTTTTCAGCGCCACGCTGCCGCCGATCAACGCGTGGCTTTTCACCGCCCAGCCGTGCAGCCAGTCGATCACCTGCTGTTCGGGCAGGGCGCTCTCGCCGGCATCCATGGCAAAACCGGTGGTGAACATTTCCGGCAAGACGATGAGATCGCGCCCGACGATCGGCGCCAGCAACGCGTCGAAGGCGGCCAGGTTAGCAAGGCCGTCGCGCCAGACCAGCGGTTGCTGCAACAGGGTAATTTTTAAAGTCGACATAACCGCTCCGCAGCTGCATCCAGCGTGGCGTCCTGCTTAGCGAAGCACAGCCGGATCAATTTATGAGGGAAAGGATCGGCACAGAAGACCGACAGCGGAATGGCCGCCACGCCCACGTGCTCGGTTAACCAATGGCAGAACGCCACATCGTCCAGATCGGAGATGGCGCTGTAGTCCGCCAGCAAGAAGTATGTACCGGCGCAGGGTAAAATTTCCAGTCGGCTGCTCGCCAGCGCCTGCACAAAGCGATCGCGCTTGGCGCGGTAGAATGCCGGCAGCTGTCGCCAGTGCTCCGGCTCGGCGCGCAGGCTATCC
Organism: Serratia sp. BNK-23; assembly: GCF_047456145.1. Taxonomy (NCBI): domain Bacteria; kingdom Pseudomonadati; phylum Pseudomonadota; class Gammaproteobacteria; order Enterobacterales; family Yersiniaceae; genus Serratia; species Serratia sp. BNK-23. Next base: position 4,067,526 of record NZ_CP179900.1, on the reverse strand, counting down.
GCCAGCGCCAGCTGCGCCGGAGTATTAACCGAAAAGGTCAGGTATTGATGCACCTTGCGCACCTCGGCGCTCAGCGTGGTGGGCGCCACGCAGTAACCCACTTTCCAGCCGGTCATGTGGAAGGTTTTACCGAAGGAGGACACCGCGATCGCCCGTTGGCGCAATTGCGGGTGGGCCAATACGCTGGCGTGCCCGCCTTTGGCGAAGCAGATGTGTTCGTAGACTTCGTCACTGAGCACGTAGATCTCGCGTTCGGCGATGGCGTGCCACAGCTGCTGCATGTCTTCCGCCTGCCAGGCGGTGGCGGACGGATTGTGCGGCGTATTGACGATCACCAGGCGGGTGCGCGGCGACAGCGCGGCGGCGAACCGTTGCCAATCCACGGCAAACGCGGGCGGCTGCAGGGCGAGGCGTTTGAGTACGCCGCCGGCCAGCGTCACCGCCGGCGCGTAGCTGTCGTAGCTCGGATCGAAACAGACCACCTCATCGCCGGGGCGAACCAGCGCCGTGATGGCGGCGAACAGCGCTTCGGTAGCGCCGGCGGTGACGGTCACTTCGGCGGTGGCGTCCGGCTGCCAGCCATACAGCTCGGCGGTTTTGTCGGCGATGGCTTCGCGCAGCGCCGCCACGCCGGTCATCGGTGCATACTGGTTGGCGCCCTGGGCGACATGCCAGGCCAGGCGTGCTTTCAGGTAGTCCGGCCCGTCGAAATCGGGGAAGCCCTGCGACAGGTTGATCGCCTGATGCTGCTGCGCCAGCGCGCTCATCTGGGTGAAGATGGTGGTGCCCAGGGCAGGCAGTTTACTTTCGGGAATCAATGCGGAAGTGCTCATAGCAGGTGAATACTCCAGGCGCTTATATTGCCGTCAATATAACACGATGCTAGTATTTGGCAATCAAGACGCTTAGATGGCTAAATGCGAAAAAGTGCTTAGCCTGCCTGCTGACTGCTTTAGCGAACGGGAAACGATAATAATGACGGAGAATCCGCAAATTGCCGCGTTACTGGCGGCCTGCCACTGGATTGGCGACAAAGGCTGGTGTCCGGCGACCGGCGGCAACATGTCGCTGCGCCTCGACAAACGTCAATGCCTGGTTACCGAGTCCGGCAAAGACAAGGGCAGCCTGAGCGCCGCCGATTTTCTGCGGGTGGATATTGCTGACAATCATGTGCCGAGCGGCCGTACGCCGTCGGCGGAAACCGGGCTGCATACGCTGCTCTATCGCTTGTACCCGCACCTTGGTGCGGTGCTGCATACCCATTCCGTCAACGCCACCGTGTTGTCGCGGGTGGAACGCGGCGATGCGTTGGTGCTGCAGGGGTACGAAATGCAAAAGTCGCTCGCCGGCCAGCGCAGCCACCTGGACGGCGTGGCGATCCCCATTTTCGATAACGATCAGGACATTCCCCGCCTGGCGTCGCGCGTGGCGGCCTATGCCGAGGTCACGCCGCTGCAGTACGGTTTTCTGGTGCGCGGCCACGGTCTCTATTGCTGGGGAAGCCAGGTGGCGGAAGCCCGCCGCCATCTCGAAGGGCTGGAATTCCTGTTCCAGTGTGAACTGCAACGTCGCTTGCTGGAGGCGAAATGATCCGCGCTATCGTGACCGATATTGAAGGCACCACCAGCGATATTCGCTTCGTGCATCAGGTGCTGTTTCCCTATGCCCGTGAACGGCTGGCGGATTTTGTTCGCCGTCACGCCACGGAGAGCGAAGTCGCCGCGCCGCTGGCGGCGCTGCGCGCTGAAATTGACCAGCCACAGGCGGATCTCGACGCGCTGATCGCCGCGCTGTACCGCTTTATGGATGAAGACCGCAAATCCACCGCGCTCAAGGCGCTGCAGGGCATCATCTGGCGTAGCGGCTATCGCGAAGGGGATTTTCGCGGGCATCTGTACCCGGAGGTCGCGGGGCAGCTGGCCGCCTGGCAGCGTCAGGGGCTGCAGCTTTACGTCTATTCCTCCGGTTCGGTGGAGGCGCAGAAGCTGCTGTTCGGCCACAGCGACGCCGGCGATCTGCAGCCGCTGTTCAGCGGCTATTTCGACACGCACGTCGGTGCCAAGCGTGAAACCGCGTCGTACCGCAACATTGCGCAGGCTATCGGCATCGCGCCCGACGAACTGCTGTTCCTGTCCGATATCCACCAGGAGCTGGACGCGGCGCAGGCCGCCGGCTGGCATACCTGCCAGCTGATCCGCGATGAGGCGGACGCACAGAGCCGGCATCCGCAGGTCAGCCGTTTTGATCACATCGATTTAGGGGAGTTTGTCTCATGAGTGGATTGACCATTTTCAGTGATACAGCGCCGCAGCAGCCGCTGTGGCAGAGCCGCGACGCGCAGGAAATCCAGCGCCAGCTGGCGCAGATCGGCGTGCGTTTTGAGCGTTGGCAGGCGGATCGCGAGTTGGGCGACAACCCGCAGCCGGAGGCGGTGATCGCCGCCTACCAGCATGAGATCGACCGGCTGGTGGCGGAAAAGGGCTACCAGAGTTGGGACGTGATCAGCATGCGGCCGGACCACGAGCAGCGTCAGGCGCTGCGGGAAAAATTCCTGTCCGAACACACGCACGGCGAGGATGAAGTGCGCTTTTTCGTTGAAGGGGCGGGGCTGTTTTGCCTGCATCTGGACGGCAAGATCTTCCAGATCCTGTGCGAAAAGAACGATCTGATCTCGGTGCCGGCCAACACCCGCCACTGGTTCGATATGGGCTCGGCGCCGCACTTTACCGCGATCCGGGTGTTCGACAACCCGGAAGGCTGGGTGGCGCATTTCACCGGCGACAAGATCGCCGATGCCTATCCGCGTCTGGACTGATCGTTAACCGGCGGGCGTTAACCCAGCGTCCGCCGGAAGATCCCCGCTTCAACCTGTTGCGGCGTGATCACGCCGCTGTCGAACACCCACCCGCTGATGAGTTTTGCCGGCGTGACGTCGAACGCCGGATTGTAGACCGGCGCCTCGGCCGGCGCCCACTGGCAGGCGCCGAAGCTGCCTGAAACGCCGGTGACTTCGGCCGCCGCGCGTTGCTCGATCGGGATGGCGGCGCCGTCCGGACAGTGCGGATCGTGGGTGGTATGCGGGGCAGCCACGTAAAATGGAATGCCATGGTAGTGCGCCAGCACCGCCAGGCTGTAAGTGCCAATCTTGTTGGCGACGTCGCCGTTGGCGGCGATGCGATCCGCGCCGACCCACACCGCATCGACCTGGCCCTGCGCCATCAGGCTGGCGGCCATCGAATCGCAGATCAGGCGATAGGGAATGCCCAGCTCGCCCAGTTCCCAGGCGGTCAGACGGCCGCCCTGCAGCAGCGGCCGGGTTTCATCGACCCATACCTGTTGCACCTTGCCCTGCTGGTGGGCGCGCAGCAGCACGCCGATGGCGGTGCCGACGCCGGCGGTGGCCAACCCGCCGGTATTGCAGTGGGTCAGCAGGCGGCTGCCGGGCTTGACCAGACCAGCGCCGCGATCGGCGATGCGATCGCACAGCAGGCGATCTTCCTCCACCAACCGCAGCGCTTCGTTCACCATCGCCGGCGCCCAGTCAGACTCCGCCAGCGCCAGCTTCATGCGATCCAGATTGTTCATCAGGTTAACCGCCGTCGGGCGGGCGGCGCGCAGCGTGTGCAGCGCCTGCTCCAGCTCGGCGCGCGGCAGACCGCGCTCCGCCAGCAGCGCCAACAACAGGCTGGCGGACAGCCCGATCAGCGGTGCGCCGCGCACCCGCAGGCTGTGAATGTGCCCGACCAACTCCTCCACGCTGTCGCAAGCGCGCCACCGCTTTTCCTGCGGCAGGGCTTGCTGATCGAGGATCCAAAGGCGGTTGTCCTGCAGGGTCAAACTGGTGGTGTTAAGCGCTTGCATCGGCGGTTAATTCCTTGTTGCGAGGTTATTGCATCTGAAACGCTATTCTGCCAACATGACTTCCAGATGTATAGACGTCCAAATGCTTTTACGTCTAAATAAACAGAATCGCTGGGGGCAGCGAGAGAGAACAGAGGGGTTGGGGAATGTCGCTTTATCGTACGTTTACGGCTGCCGATGCCGTTGAATACGCCCGCCAATACGGGCAGGTGGCCGATCCGCAGGCGCTGGTCAGCGCCGACGAGATCGGCGACGGCAACCTGAACCTGGTGTTCAAGATCCGCGATCGCGAAGGCGTGAGCCGGGTGATCGTCAAACAGGCGCTGCCCTACGTGCGCTGCGTGGGCGAATCCTGGCCGCTGACGTTGGATCGGGCGCGCATCGAAGCGGAAACGCTGTTGATCCACGGCGGTTTCTGCCCGCGGCATACGGTAAAAGTCTTGCATCACGATCCTGAGTTGGCGGTGATGGTGCAGGAAGATCTCTCCGATCATCGCATCTGGCGCAGCGAACTGGTGCAGGGGAACTATCATCCGCTGGCGGCCGGTCAGCTGGCGGAATACCTGGCGCAGACGCTGTTCCACACCTCCGATTTTTATCAGTCGGCGCAGCAGAAAAAGGCGGAAGTCAGCCGCTTCACCAACCCCGAGCTGTGCCAGATCACCGAAGATCTGTTCTTTACCGATCCCTATATCGACCATGAGCGCAATCAGTTCGAGGCGGCGCTGTTGCCGCAGGTGCAGGCGCTGCGTGAGGATGCGCCGCTGAAGCTGGCGGTCGCCGGCCTGAAACACCGCTTCCTCAGCAAGGCGGAGGCGTTGTTGCATGGGGATATCCACAGCGGTTCGATCTTCGTGGCGGAAGGGCGATTGAAAGCGATCGACGCTGAATTCGGTTTCTACGGCCCGATCGGTTTTGATGTCGGCACTGCGTTAGGCAACCTGCTGCTCAACTATTGCGGCCAGCCTGGGCTGTTCGGGCCGCGCGACGCCGCCGCCGGGCGCGAGCAGCGTCTGCAGGATGTGCGCGAGCTGTGGCTGATCTTTGCCGATCGTTTCCTGGCGCTGTGCCATCAGCAAAGCCGCGATGCGGCGCTGGCGACGCCGGGTTACGCCGAGCAGTTCCTGCTGCAGGTCTGGACTGATGCGATAGGGTACTGCGGTACCGAGCTGATTCGGCGCACTATCGGCCTGGCGCACGTCGCCGATCTGGACAGCATCGCCGACGCCGACATGCGCCTCGGCTGTCAGCGTCATGCGCTGGGCTTGGGGCGCACGCTGATCGTCAATGCGCCGCAGATCGAGCATATCGATGCGCTGTTGGCGCGTATTCGTCAGCAAGGCTGAAAAGGCGGGTGCTCGTGGATCCTGCCTGACATCATCAGCCAACGGGCGGGGCGAACCCCGCCGTTGGGTTGCCTTACCGTTCGGATTCGTAAGCCAAAGTGGCCGCAACCTCCGAGTCTCCCAACCTGATGCGCAGTTCGCACAGCGAACCGCGGGTGAGCCAGATGAACGCGATCAGCGTCATACAGACGATCACCAGTTTAAGCACGACCCGTTTTTGCTGCATTTTTGACCTCCCTATCCTTGCCTTGCGGCGGGTAAGAGGCTAACCTGATGTTGCTTGGCATCAGAGTGGCCTCGGGTTGATAATATCGACTCGGGGCCTTTCTCTTTCTCTCCTTTGCCAAGGCGCCGGACAGAAAGATCCAGAGCACCCGCGGCGCAGTCTACCCGAACTTCCTTCCCGTTAAATCCGCCGTTGCGCCAACCTGCGGCGCGGTGCGCAGTTTGTCATGAAAGCAAAAGAAAAAGGGGCGATGATGATCGCCCCTTGGATGCGTGAAGTGAACCTTAAGCCGCTTCGGTCTGCTGCTGGCGCTTAGACTGCGCCGCCGGCTTTTCCGGCTTGGCGGCCGCCAGCGCGTCCGGCGCGAAGTCGTCTACGTTGATGGAGCGCAGGCGGCTCTCTTCGGCTTTCACCAGGATCTTCGCCTCGTCGGCGCTGATCTTGCCTTCTTCCAGCGCGCGCTCCGCCAAACGATCCAGACGGGTGAACGGCAGGTTTTTGCCGGCTGCCTTGCACAGGCGTTCGTGAATCGGCTCAGCGGCCATCACGTCGGCCAGCGCCGCTTCCAGCAGGCCGATTGGGTTATGCTCGCTCGGCGTCAGGTACTGGCCGCGCCCCAGACGGCTGCGGGTGGCGGAAGGCACCTGCAGGATCTTGGCCAACTGATGATCCAGGCGATCGGACGGTGCGGTATGCACGCGGCCGAACGGGAAGACCACGAAGCGCAGCGCGCCGGCGATAAAGCGGTTCGGGAAGTTGCGCAGCAGATCATCCAGCGCCTGTTCGGCTTTATGCAGGCTGTCTTGCACGCCCCAATGTACCAGCGGCAGATCTTCTTTCTGACGGCCTTCGTCGTCAAAGCGTTTCAGCACGGCGGAAGCCAGGTACATCTGGCTGAGGATATCCCCCAGGCGAGCGGAGATGCGCTCGCGGCGCTTCAGGCTGCCGCCCAGCACGCCCATGGAAACGTCCGACAGCAACGCCAGGTTGGCGCTCAGGCGGTTCAACTGCTGATAGTAACGACGGGTCGCGTCCTTGGTTGGCGTGGCGCTGGTGCGGCCGTTGGTCAGACCCAGCCAGAAGCTGCGTACCTTGTTGCTACCGACGTGGCCCAGGTGGCCGAACAGCGATTTATCGAAGGCGTTCAGATCGTTGTTCTGCGCCGCCGCCATTTCATCCAGCACATAAGGATGGCAGCGGATCGCGCCCTGACCGAAGATCATCATGGTGCGGGTCAGGATGTTCGCGCCTTCCACCGTGATGGCGATCGGTGCGCCCTGATAAGCGCGAGCCAGGAAGTTGGATTCGCCCAGCATGATGCCTTTACCGCCGGCGATGTCCATGGCGTCAACGATCGACTGCTGGCCGCGGTGCGTACAGTGGTATTTGACGATGGCCGACAGCACGGCCGGTTTCTCGCCCTGCACCAGTGCATAGGTGATCAGCGAAGCGGCGGCGTCCATCACATAGGTGTTGCCGGCAATGCGCGCCAACGGCTCTTCGATCCCTTCCATCTTGCCGATGGAGATCTTGAACTGACGGCGAATGTGCGCGTAAGCGCCGGTCGCCAGGGCGATGGATTTCAGGCTGCCGGTGGAGTTGGACGGCAGGGTGATGCCGCGACCGACCGACAGGCATTCAACCAGCATGCGCCAGCCCTGGCCGGCCATTTTCGGCCCGCCGATGATGTAATCGATCGGCACGAACACGTCGGTGCCGCGGGTCGGGCCGTTCTGGAACGGCACGTTCAGCGGGAAGTGGCGGTTGCCGATTTCCACGCCCGGCGTGCTGGTCGGGATCAGCGCACAGGTGATGCCCGGGGATTCGTTGTCGCTCAGCAGGCGGTTCGGGTCATGCAGTTTGAACGCCAGGCCCAGCACGGTGGCGACCGGCGCCAGCGTGATGTAGCGCTTGTTCCAGGTCAGGCGCATGCCCAGCACCTGCTTGCCTTGCCATTCGCCCATGCACACGGTGCCCACGTCCGGGATCGCGCCGGCATCGGAACCCGCTTCCGGGCTGGTCAGCGCGAAGCAAGGGATCTCGTCGCCGCGCGCCAGGCCCGGCAGATAGTGGTTTTTCTGTTCTTCAGTACCGTAATGCTGCAGCAGTTCCCCCGGGCCGAGGGAGTTTGGCACGCCGACGGTGATCGCCAGGATGCCGGAAACGCCGGCCAGTTTTTGCAGCACCATCGCCTGAGCGTAAGGGGAGAATTCCAGGCCGCCGTACTCTTTCTTGATGATCATCGCGAAGAAACGGTGTTCTTTCAGGTACGCCCAGAGTTCAGGCGGCAGATCGGCCAGTTCATGGGTGATCTGGAAGTCGTTGGCCATGCGGCAGGCTTCTTCCACCGGGCCGTCGATAAACGCCTGCTCTTCTTCCGTCAGGCGCGGTTTCGGGTAGCTGTGCAGCTTGTTCCAGTCCGGCGCACCGCGGAACAGATCGCCTTCCCACCAGGTAGTGCCCGCGTCGATCGCTTCCTTCTCGGTGGTGGACATCGGCGGCATCACCTTGCGGAAGGCGCGCAGCGCCGGCGCGGAGAGCAGAGAGCGACGCACAGAGGAAAGGTTCAGCGGCAGCAGCACGATCGCCAGCGGCAGCAACAGCCAGAAGCTCCACAGGCCGATCGCGCCCATGGCGGCGGTGTACGCCACCAGGATCAGGCTGCTGAGGGTAAGGTTCACTCGGTGGTAGAACACCACGCCGAGGAGCGCCAGTAAAACGACAATACTAAGAACCATCATAAGAAGCTCCGAAGTAGTAAGAGGTCTGACCTGTTGTGTGTATGTAATAGGTTTTAGTACAAGGCAGAATTTTTATCAATGCGTTTACAGTTTAATTACAACTCAGGTCACAAACTGACAGCACCAATCATCAAAAACCTCTCCGCTTCCTTAACCGGCGCGCTGTTTGGCTGAGAATGCTTCTCGCTGTTTCCGCGATCCGGTACACTGCGGAACGGAAGATTTGACGATAACAAGAGGTTCCTCATGTACCACGACCTTATTCGCAGTGAACTGAACGAAGCGGCTGATACCCTGGCGAAATTTATCAATGACGACGCCAACATCGACGCCATCCAACGCGCTGCGGTGCTGCTGGCGGATTCCTTCAAAGCCGGCGGTAAAGTGATTTCCTGCGGCAACGGCGGTTCCCATTGCGACGCGATGCACTTCGCCGAAGAGCTGACCGGCCGCTACCGCGAAAACCGCCCGGGCTACCCGGCGATTGCCATCTCGGACGTGAGCCACCTGTCCTGCGTCAGCAACGACTTCGGCTATGAGTATGTGTTCTCGCGCTATGTGGAAGCGGTGGGCCGCGAAGGCGACGTGCTGCTGGGCATTTCCACCTCCGGCAACTCCGGCAACATCATCAAGGCCATCGACGCGGCGCGCGCCAAGGGGATGAAAGTGATCACCCTGACCGGCAAGGACGGCGGCAAGATGGCGGGTTCCGCCGATGTGGAAATTCGCGTGCCGCACTTCGGCTACGCCGATCGCATCCAGGAGATCCACATTAAAGCGATTCACATCTTGATTCAGCTGATCGAAAAAGAGATGGTTAAGGCGTAATAGCCTTCGGGGGGCTGCAGCTCCCCATGAATAAGACTGCGGGCGCCGCATGTATGCCGTGCCCGCACAGCCTGTGTCAGTGTGGTTAAGGAGTGCTGGCGATGTGTGAACTGCTCGGGATGAGCGCAAACGTACCGACCGATATCTGCTTCAGCTTTACCGGCCTGGTACAGCGCGGCGGCCGCACCGGGCCGCATAAGGATGGCTGGGGCATTACCTTCTATGAAGGGAACGGCTGCCGTACATTCAAGGATCCGCAGCCGAGCTTCAACTCGCCGATCGCCCGCCTGGTGCAGGACTACCCGATCAAGTCTTGCGCGGTGGTGTCCCATATTCGCCAGGCCAACCGCGGCGAAGTGGCGTTGGAAAACACCCATCCGTTCACCCGCGAACTGTGGGGCCGCAACTGGACCTACGCGCACAACGGCCAATTGAAAGGCTATCGCCAGCTGGATACCGGCACGTTCCGCCCGGTCGGCCAGACCGACAGCGAATATGCGTTCTGCTGGCTGCTGCACCAGCTGGCGCTGAAATATCCGCGCACCCCGAGCCAGTGGCCGGCGGTATTCCGCTACATTGGCCTGTTGGCGAGCCAGCTGCGCAAGAAAGGGGTATTCAATATGCTGTTGTCGGACGGGCGCTTCGTGATGGCGTATTGCTCCACCAACCTGTATTGGATCACGCGCCGCGCGCCGTTCGGCAAGGCGACGCTGCTTGATCAGGACGTGGAGATTGATTTTCAGCAACAGACCACACCGAACGATGTGGTCACGGTGATCGCCACCCAACCGCTGACCGCCAACGAAACCTGGCACAAGATTGAGCCAGGCGAGTTCGCGTTATTTCACTTCGGTGAGCGGCTTGTTCTGAGCGAAGGGGTTGGTGTTGGGCGTCGGGCTGGCTGACGCGTACTGCCTCATCATGCCGCCGCTGCTCATCAGCGGTTGACCCAAGACGTACTGGCCATTGACCACGCCCATTGTCGGCGGTTGGCGGTTCTTCGCGAAGTAATCGTAGCCCGGCTTCAGCTGGCGCCAGAAGGCGATATAGCTGGATGACGCATGGCGTTTCAGGTTCTGTTCGGTCATGCGGAACGGGTAGATGCTGATGTCGACGCGGCTTTGGCCATAGGCGAAGGCGGCTTCGACGTAGCGATAGATCTCATCCATATAGGTGTTGGTCATCGCGTAACAGCCGATCGATTTACATTCGCCGTGGATCATCAGATAAGCGCCGGAATAGCCCTGCGACTTATCGTAATCGTTAGGGAAACCGATATTGATCGCCCGATAATACTTGCTGTCGGGTTTCAGATGGCGCGCGTCAACGCTATAAAAGCCTTCAGGACTTTTAAAGTCGCCTTCACGACGTTTAGGACCCAGCCCGCCGGAGAAATTACAGATCGGGAACGTGTTGACCAAGCGGAATTCATTGCCCATTCTGGCATACAATTCCAGCTTGCGTTCCTCTTTGAAGATCTGAATATAGACCGGCGAACCTAATAATTGCTGTTTAACTACCGGCGCTTCGGGTACCTGCTCGCTGGCGCTGCAGGCCGTGATCATCGGCATAGAAACAAGCATCGCAAACAACAGCGCGATTTTGCTCATTATAATTCCTGCTTATATTTATCTGCCGGCGCAATCAACCTGGCCAGCATGCCACTGATTATTGTTTTTACTGCTGCAAAACACCGCCAGATTACCAGCGCGTTTATTTTTAGCAATACGTGATATGTATAAAAAAACGACAAAGCTCGATAAAAGTGAAATGACCGGCAGATTTTAACGATAAGTAGTGAAAAACAGGCGAAATTTAATTGCGTTTGCTTGACCCAAGTCACGACGGAACGCAGAACAATGTTGCGAACAATGTTAATATTCCCTCTTCAATTTAACGCGCGGTAGCGATTGAAGCGGCAGGGGTTATGGCATATAACCCGGCCGTTTTGGTGGTTATTTGGCTACAGGCCGTTAACACATCGATTGTCACGCAAATAACGGAGAGGGGGGAATCAAGGGAATGCGCGTTACCCCATATATTCACTGCGAGAAAGTTCATGTTGGGCGTGCCGCCATGCGCACTGCCCGGCAATCCTGGCATCGTCCGCACCCGCCTCTGGGGCCGGTCAGACATGTAAACCAAACTACATCGTATAAATCCTATGATTAAGATCAGAAAAGGGTTAGATCTGCCGATAGCCGGGGCTCCGGTTCAGGCGATCCAAGATGGCCCGAACATTCAGCATGTTGCCCTGCTTGGGGAAGAGTATGTCGGAATGCGCCCCTCCATGCTGGTGCAGGAAGGCGATACCGTTAAGAAAGGCCAGGCGTTGTTCGAAGACAAGAAAAACCCCGGGGTTTTCTTCACGGCACCCGCCAGCGGCCGCATCGCCGCGATTAACCGCGGCGAGCGGCGCGTATTGCAATCGGTGGTGATTGCGCTGGAAAACGGCGGCGACGATCAGCTCGAGTTCGCGCACTACCCGCTGGGTGAACTGAGCCAGCTGCCGCGCGAACAGGTCGAAAGCGAACTGATCGCCAGCGGACTGTGGACCGCGCTGCGCACCCGTCCGTTCAGCAAGACGCCGGCTCCCGGCAGCGAACCGCGCGCCATTTTCGTCACCGCTATGGACACCCAGCCGTTGGCCGCCGATCCGCAGGTGATCATCGCCGAGCAGCAGGCGGCGTTCAACGCCGGGTTGGTGGTGCTGGCGCGCCTGACGGCAGGCAAGGTGCACGTGTGCCATGCCGCCGGCGCCTCAGTTGGCCAGCAGAGCGGCCCGCAGATCGCCTACAGCGAATTCGCTGGCCCACATCCCGCCGGGTTGGCAGGCACCCACATTCACTTCCTCGAACCGGTCAGCCTGAAGAAAACCGTTTGGCACATCGGTTACCAGGACGCGATCGCCATCGGCACGCTGTTCACCACCGGCAAGCTCGACACCCGCCGGGTCGTGGCGCTGGCCGGGCCGCAGGTGACGCAGCCGGCGCTGCTGCGCACTCGTCTGGGAGCCAGCCTCGATGAGCTGACCGCCGGCCGCCTGAAAGAGGGCGAGAACCGGGTGATCTCCGGTTCGGTGCTGAACGGCATGCACGCAGCCGGGCCGAACGCCTGGCTGGGCCGTTTCCACTCGCAGGTGTCGGTGCTGGAAGAAGGGCGCGACAAAGAGCTGTTCGGCTGGATCGTGCCGTCGCCGAACAAGTTCTCCATTACCCGCACCACGCTGGGCCATTTCCTGAAGAACAAACTGTTCGCCTTCTCGACCACCACCAACGGCGGCGAGCGCGCCATGGTGCCGATCGGCAACTACGAGCGGGTGATGCCGCTGGATATTTTGCCGACGCTGCTGCTGCGCGATCTGCTGGCGGGCGACAGCGACAGCGCGCAGGCGCTGGGTTGTCTGGAGCTGGACGAGGAAGATCTGGCGCTGTGCACCTTCGTTTGCCCCGGCAAGTATGAGTACGCGCCGGTGCTGCGCGAGGTGCTGACCAAGATTGAGCAGGAAGGATAACCGATGGGCCTGAAGAATTATTTCGAGAAGATAGAGCATCACTTCACGCCGGGCGGCAAACTGGAAAAGTGGTACCCGCTGTATGAAGCGACCACCACGGTGTTTTATACCCCCGGCACGGTGACGCGCGGCGCTTCGCACGTGCGCGACGCCATCGATTTGAAACGCATGATGATCCTGGTGTGGCTGGCGGTGTTCCCGGCGATGTTCTGGGGCATGTACAACGTCGGCCAGCAGGCGATCCCGGCGCTGCACCATCTGTACAGCGGCGACGCGCTGCAACAGGTGCTGGCGGGCGACTGGCATTATCGCCTGGCGCAGTGGCTCGGCGCCTCGCTGGCGGCCGACGCCGGCTGGGTCAGCAAAATGGTGCTGGGCGCCTGTTACTTCCTGCCGATCTACGCCGTGGTGTTCGTCGTCGGCGGCTTCTGGGAAGTGCTGTTCGCCATTATCCGCAAGCATGAGGTCAACGAAGGCTTCTTCGTCACGTCCATCCTGTTCGCGCTGATCGTGCCGCCGACCCTGCCGCTGTGGCAGGCCGCGCTGGGCATCACCTTCGGCGTGGTGGTGGCCAAAGAGATCTTCGGCGGCACCGGGCGCAACTTCCTCAACCCGGCGCTGGCCGGCCGCGCCTTCCTGTTCTTCGCCTATCCGGCGCAGATCTCCGGCGATCTGGTGTGGACTTCCGCAGACGGTTTCTCCGGCGCGACGCCGCTGGCGCAGTGGAGCGCGGGCGGGGCGCACGGCCTGAGCAACGTCGCCACCGGCCAGTCCATCAGCTGGATGGACGCTTTCCTCGGCAACATTCCCGGCTCGATCGGTGAGGTGTCCACGCTGATGATCCTGATCGGCGGGGCGATTATCCTGTTCGGCCGCGTGGCCTCCTGGCGCATCGTCGCCGGCGTAATGCTCGGCATGGCGGCTTCCGCCCTGTTGTTCAATGCCATCGGTTCGGACACCAACCCGATGTTCGCCATGCCGTGGTACTGGCATCTGGTGCTGGGCGGCTTCGCCTTCGGCATGATCTTTATGGCGACCGACCCGGTTTCCGCCTCCTTCACCAATAAGGGGAAATGGTGGTACGGCATTCTGATCGGCGTGATGTGCGTGCTGATTAGGGTAGTCAACCCCGCCTATCCGGAAGGCATGATGCTGGCGATCCTGTTCGCCAACCTGTTCGCGCCGCTGTTCGATTACCTGGTGGTGCAGGCCAACATCAAGCGGAGAAAAGCCCGTGGCGAATGAAGCGAAAAATGACGGCATCGGTAAAACGCTGCTGGTAGTGCTGCTGCTGTGTCTGGTGTGTTCAGTGGTGGTGGCGGGCTCCGCCGTCGGCCTGAAGTCCAAACAGCAGGAGCAAAAGCTGCTCGATAAGCAGCGCAATATTCTCGACGTAGCCGGCCTGTTGCAGCCGAAAATGGAGAGCGAGCAGGTCAAGCGCCTGTACAGCGAGCGCATCGAACCGCGCCTGGTGGATCTGAACAGCGGCGAGTTTGTCGCCGGCAAAGCGGCGGCGTTCGATCTGGGCGCCGCGCTGCGCGACGACGCCAAAAGCGTGGCGCTGGCGGCGGGCGACGATCCAGCCGGCATCAAGCGCCGCAGCAACCAGGCGGAAATCTATCTGGTGCGCAATGAAAGCGGCCAGGTGAACAAGATTGTGCTGCCGGTATACGGCACCGGTCTGTGGTCGATGATGTACGCCTTCGTGGCGCTGGATAACGATGGCAACACGGTCAAGGGCATCACCTACTACGACCAGGGGGAAACCCCGGGGCTGGGCGGTGAGGTCGAGAACCCGTCCTGGCGCCAGCAGTGGGTCGGCAAGCAACTGTTCGACGACAACGGCCAGCCGGCGATCCGCGTGGTGAAAGGCGGCGCGCGCCAGGGAGATGTGCACGGGGTGGACGGCCTGTCCGGCGCCACGCTGACCTCCAACGGCGTGCAGCATACGTTTGATTTCTGGTTGGGCGAGCACGGCTTCGGCCCGTTCCTGAAAAAAGTTCGTGAAGGAGCGCTGAAAAATGGCTGATTCCAAAGAGATAAAGCGGGTCCTGCTGGGGCCGCTGTTCGACAATAACCCGATCGCCCTGCAGGTGCTGGGCGTTTGCTCCGCGCTGGCGGTGACCACCAAGCTGGAGACGGCGGTGGTGATGACCATTGCGGTGACGCTGGTGACGGCGTTCTCCAGCTTCTTCATCTCGCTGATCCGTCATCACATTCCCAACAGCGTGCGCATTATCGTGCAGATGGCGATTATCGCTTCGCTGGTGATCGTGGTCGATCAGCTGCTGCGCGCCTATGCGTTCGAGATCTCCAAGCAGCTGTCGGTGTTTGTTGGCCTTATCATCACCAACTGTATCGTGATGGGACGCGCCGAGGCCTACGCCATGAAATCGCCGCCGATCGAGAGCTTTATGGACGGCATCGGCAACGGGCTGGGCTACGGGGTGATCCTGGTGCTGGTCGGTTTCCTGCGCGAGCTGATCGGCTCCGGCAAGCTGTTCGGCGTGCCGGTGCTGGAAACGGTGCAGAACGGCGGCTGGTACCAGCCGAACGGCCTGTTCCTGCTGGCGCCGAGCGCGTTCTTCATCATCGGCCTGCTGATCTGGGTGCTGCGCACCCTGAAGCCGGCGCAGATCGAAAAGGAGTAAAGGCCGATGGAACACTATATCAGCCTGTTTGTGCGCGCGGTGTTCGTTGAGAACATGGCGCTGGCGTTCTTCCTCGGGATGTGTACCTTCTTGGCGGTGTCGAAGAAGGTCTCGACCGCCTTTGGCCTGGGCATCGCGGTGACCATCGTGCTCGGCATTTCGGTGCCGGTGAACAACCTGGTCTACAACCTGATCCTGCGCGACGGCGCGCTGGTGGAAGGCGTCGATCTGAGCTTCCTCAACTTCATCACCTTCATCGGCGTGATCGCGGCACTGGTGCAGATTCTGGAGATGATCCTCGATCGCTTCTTCCCATCGCTGTATAACGCGCTCGGCATCTTCCTGCCGCTCATCACCGTGAACTGCGCCATCTTTGGCGGCGTGTCCTTCATGGTGCAGCGCGACTACAACTTCGCCGAATCGGTGGTGTACGGCATCGGCTCCGGCACCGGCTGGATGCTGGCGATCGTCGCCATGGCGGGGATCCGCGAAAAACTCAAATATGCCAACGTGCCGGCGGGACTGCGCGGCCTGGGCATTACCTTTATCACCACCGGACTGATGGCGCTGGGCTTCATGTCCTTCTCCGGTGTTCAGTTGTAAAGGCGGGAAGAATTTATGGAAATTATTTTAGGCGTAGCAATGTTCACCACCATCGTGATGGTGCTGGTGTTGCTGATCCTGTTTGCCAAATCGAAGCTGGTGAATACCGGCGACATTGCGGTGGAGATCAACGGCGATTTGGATAAGAGCTTCCATGCGCCGGCGGGCGACAAGCTGCTCAACGTGCTCTCCAGCCAGGGGATCTTCGTCTCCTCGGCCTGCGGCGGCGGCGGTTCCTGCGGCCAGTGCCGGGTGGTGATCAAAGAGGGCGGCGGCGATATCCTGCCGACCGAGCTCTCGCACATCAACAAGCGCGAAGCGAAAGAGGGTTGCCGCCTGGCGTGCCAGGTGAACGTGAAGCAGAACCTGAAGATCGAGCTGCCGGAAGAGATCTTCGGCGTGAAGAAATGGGAATGCGAAGTTATCTCCAACGATAACAAAGCCACCTTTATCAAAGAGCTGAAGCTGAAGATCCCCGATGGGGAAGACGTGCCGTTCCGCGCGGGCGGTTTCATCCAGATCGAAGCGCCGGCGCACGACATCAGCTACGCCGACTTCGACGTGCCGCAGGAGTATCGCGGCGACTGGGACAAGTTCAACCTGTTCCGCTACCGCTCGACGGTGAACGACACCACGGTGCGCGCCTACTCGATGGCCAACTATCCGGAAGAAAAGGGCATCATCATGCTCAACGTGCGTATCGCCACGCCGCCGCCGAACAATCCGGACGTGCCGCCGGGCATCATGTCTTCCTATATCTGGTCGCTGAAGGCCGGCGACAAGGTGACCATCTCCGGGCCGTTCGGCGAGTTCTTCGCCAAGGACACCGATGCCGAAATGATCTTTATCGGCGGCGGCGCGGGCATGGCGCCGATGCGCTCGCACATCTTCGATCAGCTCAAGCGTCTGAACTCGAAGCGCAAGATCACTTTCTGGTACGGCGCGCGTTCGCTGCGCGAGATGTTCTATGAAGACGACTTCAACCAGCTGCAGGCGGAGAACGAAAACTTCACCTGGCACGTGGCGCTGTCGGATCCGCAGCCGGAAGATAACTGGACCGGCTACACCGGCTTTATCCATAATGTTCTGCTGGAGAACTACCTGAAAAACCACCCGGCGCCGGAAGACTGCGAGTTTTACATGTGCGGGCCGCCGATGATGAACGCCGCGGTGATCAAGATGCTCAAAGATCTGGGTGTCGAAGACGAAAATATCATGCTGGATGACTTTGGTGGCTAAATTGCGCGCATTGGCGACGAAGAACTGGCTGACGGGCGTGGCGCTGAGCGCCACCCTGCTGCTGACCGGCTGCGGGCCGGAACAGGTGGATCTGACGGGTAAAACCATGGGCACCTCGTATTCGATCCGTTACGTGACCGGCGACGATACGCCGTCGGCGCGCGAGATGCAGGCGGAGATCGACAAACGGCTGGAACAGGTGAACGATCAGATGTCCACCTACCGGCCGGATTCCGAGCTAAGCCGCTTCAACGCCAGCCGCGACATTGACCGGCCGTTCCCGGTTTCGCCGGCCACCGCCGAAGTGGTGCGCGAAGCGCTGCGCATCAACCGCGTCACCGATGGCGCGCTGGACGTGACCGTCGGGCCGCTGGTCAACCTATGGGGTTTCGGCCCGGAAGGGCGGCCGGACAAAGTGCCGAGCGAGGCGGAGCTGGCGCACCGCCGCGCCTGGACCGGCGCCGACAAACTGTCGGTGCAGGGCAGCGCGCTGGTGAAAAGCATCCCCGAGCTGTATGTCGATCTGTCTTCGATCGCCAAAGGGTATGGCGTGGACGTGGTGGCGGAATACCTGCAATCGCAGCACGTGCAAAACTACATGGTGGATATCGGCGGCGAGGTGCGCACGCGCGGGCATAACGGCGAACAAAAGCCGTGGCGCATTGCCATCGAGCGCCCGACCGCCGGTACGCAGCAGCAGGCGCAGCTGGTGATCCAACCCGGGGAGATGTCGATCGCCACCTCGGGTGACTATCGCAACTACTTCGAGCAAGACGGGGTGCGCTATTCGCACACCATCGATCCGGTCACCGGGCGCCCGATCCATCATCGGTTGGTGTCGATCACCGTGCTGAGCCCGACCTGCATGACCGCCGACGGCCTGTCCACCGGCCTGAACGTGATGGGGCCGGAGCGCGGCATGGCGCTGGCCAACCTGCTCGGCATCCCGGTGTTCATGATCGTGAAAACCGCCGACGGGTTTGAGGAGCGTTATTCGGACGCGTTCAAACCCTATCTGAAAAAGCGTTCGTGAGGTTGCTATGTTGACGGTATTCGCCGCTACCTTCGTGTTGTTTCTGCTGATCGTCGGCGGCATGTCGCTGGGTTACGTGTTCAAACGCAAAAGCCTGCAGGGCAGCTGCGGCGGCATCACCGCGCTGGGCATGGAGAAAGTCTGCGACTGCCCGGAGCCGTGCGATGCGCGCAAAAAGCGCGAAGCCAAAGCGGCACAGCGGCGCGAGCAGTTGGACAAGCACCGCATTCTGTAGCGAAGCGAAAACCCGGCCTTGGCCGGGTTTTTTTATTTCGCCTTGCGGAAGCTTTTCGCTTCGGCCGGTGAGTTGACCATCACGCCGTCGGCCCCCAGCGCCAGCGCCTGCTGATACTCCTGCGGCGTGTTGACGCCGAACAGAATGATGTGCGCCGGGCCCTGCGAGCGGAAACAATCCATCGACTCTTTATCCCAGGTCAGAAACGCCTTCGAGCGCCCTTCGCCGAGGGTGTACTTCTCTACCACTTCCACCTCACGCTTCAGCTCCAGCCCATACCAGCGCGGCTGTCGGTTGTCCGGTTTGACATCACACTGGTGCGCCATGGTGACGTTAGCCAGCAGCGTGCGGGTCTCGTCGCGGCTTTCGAAGCGCGGGATGGCCGGCGGCAGCGCCTGCAGGTATTTGGCATCGGTAGAGTAGACGCGGGTGCGGTTCAGGCTGTCGGTGCTTTCCAGCGTCGTCAGCAGCGCCTGGCCAAACTGCGCCGGATCGGCGTCCGGGGATTTGATGTCCAGATAGAAGGTGACGTGCGGGAACGCCTTTAGCACCTCGTCCAGCCGCGGAATGCCGATGCCCTGGCCGCGGAACGGATGTGCATCGCCTTTGGCGAAGGCCCAGCCGGCATCGGTCTCGGCCAATTGCGCGGCGGTATAGGCAGAGACCGGGCCCTGCCGGTTGGTCAGCGCCTTCAGATCCGAGGGGCGATACAGCACGATGACGCCGTCTTTGGATGCTTGCAGGGTGATCCAAACGGCGTCGGCGCCGTTTTTCAGCGCGGTTTCGATGGCGATGCGGGTGTTTTCCGGCGCATCGGCGGTGCCGCCGCGATGGGCGACGATCGCCGGCGCGTGACCGGTGGCGGCGCTGGCCGCCAACGCGCTCAGCGACAGCGCGGAAGCCAGCAGCAAATAAGAAAATCTGATCATGTAGGGTACCTTGTCGTTATCGTTGTGGTGAGCTGCACGGGATGGCGGAAATCATACTATTGAAAAATTAAGCTTTTTTAACAACGCGGAAATATCTGGCGGAAACGGCGCTTTCATCGAAGCCTGCGGCCTTGAGCTTTCGGTATCTGACTGTATACTTATACAGTGTTACTGGAGGGTGCGATGCGTAAAATCATTCATGTCGATATGGACTGCTTCTTCGCGGCGGTGGAAATGCGCGACGATCCCAGCCTGCGCGATATCCCGCTGGCGATTGGCGGCAGCGCCGATCGGCGCGGGGTGATCAGCACCGCCAACTACCCGGCGCGGCGCTACGGCGTACACAGCGCCATGTCCACGGCGATGGCGCTCAAGCTGTGTCCGCATCTCACCCTGCTGCCGGGGCGCATGGCGGCCTATAAAGAGGCTTCGCTGCACATCCGTGAAATCTTCGCCCGCTATACTCCGTTGATCGAGCCGCTGTCGCTCGATGAAGCCTATCTCGACGTGACCGACAGCCCGCAATGCAACGGCTCGGCGACGCTGATCGCTCAGGAGATCCGTCAAGCGATTGCCGACGAGCTGAACCTCACCGCGTCGGCCGGCGTCGCGCCGATCAAGTTTCTCGCCAAAATCGCCTCCGAGATAAACAAGCCGAATGGGCAATACGTGATCACCCCGGCGCAGGTGCCGGCGTTTTTGCAGCAGCTGCCGCTCAGCAAAATCCCCGGCGTCGGCAAGGTGACCGCCAAACGGCTGGAGGAAGTGGGGCTTATCACCTGCGCCGACGTGCAGCAATACGATTTGGCGCAGCTGCTCAAGCGCTTCGGCAAGTTCGGCCGGGTGCTGTGGGAGCGGTGTCAGGGCATCGATCGGCGCGAAATCTCGGCGGAGCGGCTGCGTAAATCGGTGGGCGTGGAGCGCACGCTGGCGGAGGACATTCACGACTGGGAAGATTGCGAAACGCTGATTATCGACAAACTCTACCCCGAGCTGGAGATGCGGCTGCGTAAGGTGAAGCCGGATCTGCATATCGCCCGGCAGGGCGTGAAGCTGAAGTTTCAGGATTTTCAGCAAACCACCCAGGAGCACGTGTTCCCGGTGCTGAATCAGCAGGATTTGCTGGCGGTGGCGCGGCAGGCGTGGCGCGAACGGCGTGAAGGGCGCGGCGTGCGGCTGGTGGGGCTACATGTGACGCTGCTCGATCCGCAGCTGGAGCGGCAGCTGGCGCTGCCTTGGGAATAAAAAAGCCGGCGATTAGCCGGCTTTTTGCGTTAAGCGCGCAGATTACGCGCGCTCAGGGATCGCTTTCAGCAGCGAGGTCAGCAGCTTCCAGTACAGACCGACGCTTTCGATATGCACCTGCTCATCCGGCGAGTGCGGGCCGGTGATGGTTGGCCCGATCGATACCATATCCATGTTTGGATACGGCTTTTTGAACAGACCGCATTCCAGGCCGGCGTGGATCACCATGATGTTCGGCGTCTTGTTGAACAGCTCCTGATACAGCTCGCGCACCAGGTGCATCACCGGCGAGTCGGCGTCCGGCTGCCAGCCCGGGTAGCCGCCCTTCGGCGCCACCTTGGCGCCGGCCAGCTGGCCCAGCGCGGTCAGCATCTCGACCACGTAATCTTTGCCGCTGTCGATCAGAGAGCGGATCAGGCAGATGATTTCCGCTTCGTTTTCGCTGGTGGTGACCACGCCGACGTTCAGCGAGGTTTCCACTACGCCTTTGACCGCGTCGCTCATGCGGATCACGCCGTTCGGCGTGCCGTTCAGCAGCGCCAGGAAGCGTTGCTGGCTGTCGGCGCTCAGCGCCTGCGAAGCGCTGGTGGCCGGCTCCAGCAGCACGGTGATGTTCTTCTCTTTGGCGGAGAGTTCGTTCTGCAGCACCGCCAGGAACTCCTGGCTCAGTGCTTTCAGCGCGTCGGCTTTTTCCGCCGGCACCGCAACCACCGCGGAGGCTTCACGCGGAATGGCGTTGCGCAGGGTGCCGCCATTCAGATCCAGCACGCGCAGGTTCAGCGCCGCCGCATGGGCGAACAGGAAGCGCGCCAGCAGTTTGTTGGCGTTGCCCAGCCCGACGTGGATCTCGGCGCCGGAGTGGCCGCCTTTCAGGCCCTTGAGGGTCAGCTTCAGGGTTTGATAACCGGCCGGCACCGCTTCGCGCTGCAGCGGCAGGGTGGTGATGAAGTCGATACCGCCGGCGCAACCCATGTAGATTTCGCCTTCTTCTTCGGAATCGGTATTGATCAGGATGTCTGCCTGCAGCCAGTTTGGCTGCAGCCCGAAGGCGCCGTCCATGCCGGCTTCTTCGGTCATGGTCAGCAGCACTTCCAGCGGGCCGTGCTCAACGCTGTCATCGGCCAGCACCGCCAGGGCGGAGGCCATGCCGATGCCGTTGTCGGCGCCCAGCGTGGTGCCGCGCGCTTTCACCCACTCGCCGGCGATATAAGGCTGGATCGGATCCTTGGCGAAGTCGTGCACGGTGTCGTTATTCTTTTGCGGCACCATGTCCAGGTGCGCCTGCAGCGCCACCGGCTTGCGGTTTTCCATGCCTTTGGTGGCCGGTTTGCGCAGCAGGATATTGCCGACCTGATCGCGCTCGGCGTGCAGGTTCTTCTCTTTGGCCCAGGTGAGGATGTGCTGCGCCAGCGCTTCTTCATGATAAGAAGGGTGCGGGATAGAACAGATCTTGGCGAAAATATCCCACAGCGGCTGTGGCGAAAGCTGAGACAATTCAGACACTATAAGTCTCCTGTGACGGCAGGCTCCGACAGGACGGGCGTGCCGCGCGGTTGAGGTGAGCGGGTATCTGTGCGTCGTGGCACGATCGTTAGAGAATATCACTTTATTTCCGGCGGCGCGCGCCCCGTATTGTGCGGTTTAAGCGCTTGATCACACGGCTTCGCGGCGGGAACGTTCGCTTTTTCAGCATCAATCACCGAAAAGCCGCGCGGCGGAAATCGCGAGGTTTTCCTCGGTACAGCTGGAATTCAACGCGGCCAGTCTCTATAATCTCGCGCAACCTTTTTTCCCCTGAACTATAAAGTAAGCCGCTTCACCAGCCGGCTGGGACACGATTCTATGAGCGAAAAATACGTTGTTACCTGGGATATGCTGCAAATACATGCACGCAAGCTGGCGCACCGCCTGCTGCCTGCCGACAAATGGACCGGCATCATCGCCGTCAGCCGCGGCGGCCTGGTGCCGGCGGGTCTGCTGGCGCGCGAACTGGGCATTCGCTATGTGGATACCGTCTGCATTTCCAGCTACGACCATGACAACCAGCGCGAAATGAAAGTGCTCAAGCGCGCCGAAGGCGACGGTGAAGGCTTCATCGTAGTAGACGATCTGGTGGATACCGGCGGCACCGCAAAAGCGATCCGCGACATGTACCCGAAAGCGCATTTCGTCACCATCTTCGCCAAGCCGGCGGGCCGTCCGCTGGTGGACGACTACGTGATCGACATCCCGCAGGATACCTGGATCGAACAGCCGTGGGACATGGGCGTCAGCTTCGTTCCCCCTATCGGCGGTCGCTAAGCCCAGCCAGTTCCAAGTCAACGCCCGGTTATGCCGGGCGTTTGCTTAAGGATAAACGTGATGGCGTTGTCAGGCTTACCGAAGGCAAGATATAAAAAATAAGGAAAATCAATTTATTGATTTTCGGCCGTTGACCACAAAGGAGGAAAAACCACGCTGTTTCCTTCTTTGTCAGCCGCCCGACGCCCGGTTATGCCGGGCGTTTGCGTTATCTTGGTTTATCCCGCCAGAGTTAGGTACACTACCTCCAGTTAAGTAGGCCTGTTGCGGCCTATCGCCAGATTTACGGAGGCTGTTGTTACCATGGCACAGGCCAACCTTTCTGAAATTCTTTTCAAGCCCAAATTCAAACACCCTGAAACCTCGACGCTGGTGCTGCGCGCGCGCAACAAAGTCAGCGCCGCCATGCATTCCGCATTGGAAGGCGACACCACCGGCAGCTGGTACCGCATGCTGAACCCGCTGCTGTGGGCCTGGCGCGGCGTCAGCCCGATCGAAATCCACGAAGTGTTGGCGCGCATCGCCGCCTCCGACGCCGAGCGCAGCAATCCGCAGCGGCTGGATACCGTGGTGGGCTACCGCAACGGCAACTGGATCTACGAGTGGATCCATCAGGGCATGCAGTGGCAACAGCGGGCGACGGAGCAGCAAGATCCGCTGCTCGGCGGCGAATACTGGCTGAAGGCCGCGAGCCTGTACAGCATCGCCGGCTACCCGCACCTGAAGGGCGACGAACTGGCCGAACAGGCGGAGATGCTCGCCAACCGCGCGTACGAAGAGGCGGCGCTGCTGCTGCCGTATCAGCTGAAAGAGCTGGAGTTTCGCATCGAAGGCGGCGGCAGCGTCACCGGGTTCCTGCACATGCCGGAGAAGGGCGAAGCGCCGTTCCCGACGGTGCTGATGTGCGGCAGCCTCGATACGCTGCAGACCGACTATCATCGCCTGTTCCGCGACTACCTGGCGCCGCACGGCATCGCCATGCTGACGCTCGACATGCCGTCGATCGGTTCTTCCTGCAAATGGAAGCTGACGCAGGACTCCAGCTACCTGCACCAGCAGGTGCTGATCCAGCTGGCCTCGGTGCCGTGGGTGGATCATCAGCGGGTGAGCGCCTTCGGCTTCCGCTTCGGCGCCAACGTGGCGGTGCGATTGGCCTACCTGGAGCCGCAGCGGCTGCGCGGCGTAGCCTGCCTGGGGCCGGTGGTGCATCGCCTGCTGTGCGACAGCAGCACCCAGCTGAACGTGCCGGACATGTATATGGACGTGCTGGCCAGCCGCATGGGCATGGCTAACGCCTCGGACAACGTGCTGAAGGTGGAGCTGAACAGCTACTCGCTGAAAATGCAGGGGCTGTTGGGGCGCCGCTGCCCGACGCCGATGATCTCCGGCTACTGGGAGCGCGATACGCTCAGCCCGAAAGAGGAGTCGCAGCTGATCGTCACCTCCTCGGTGAGCGGCAAGCTGATCGCCATCCCGCGCACCCCGGTTTACGACAGCTTCCACCGGGCGTTGCTGCAGATGTCCGGTTGGCTGAAGGATAAAATGCGTTAATTAGTTGCTAAATTTTAACAATTTGTTAAAAAGAGTGGTCTACATTGAGGAGGTTAGAGAATGACGTTACCGAGTGGTCACCCTAAAAGCCGACTAATGAAACGTTTTGCCAGCTTGGGGCCGTACCTGCGTGAAGGGCAATGTGAGAACGACCGGTTTTTCTTTGATTGTTTGGCCGTCTGCGTCAATGTAAAGCCCGCTCCGGAGAAGCGTGAGTTCTGGGGCTGGTGGATGGAGCTGCAGGCGGAAGAGGCGCGCTTCACCTATTCGTACCAATTCGGCCTGTTCGACAAGGAAGGCAACTGGACGACGCAAAACATTAAGGATGATGAAGTGAACGCCAAACTGGAAGACACCCTGCGCGACTTCCATCGCCGCCTGGGCGAACTGCTGGCGACCATGGAACTGGGGCTGGAACCCGCCGATGATTTCAAAGAAAAACTGATCAAACTCTCCGCCTGACCCCGTTTGACCACGTATTGTGCTGATTTCGCGTTGTGCCTGTTGGCATAACGCGTCTCTCCTGTTACAAAGACCTCTGCACTCTTCTTCTCATCATTACACACGGCAGAAATACTATGAACGGCAGCCAGACATTGGTTGTGAAATTGGGCACCAGCGTGTTGACCGGCGGATCGCTGCGTCTGAACCGCGCCCACATCGTCGAATTGGTGCGCCAGTGCGCGCAGCAACACGCCGCGGGCCACCGCATCGTCATCGTCACCTCCGGCGCCATCGCCGCCGGGCGCGAGCACCTGGGCTATCCCGAGCTGCCCGCCACCATCGCCTCCAAGCAGCTGCTGGCGGCGGTAGGGCAGAGCCGGCTGATCCAGCTGTGGGAACAGCTGTTCTCCATTTACGGCATCCACGTCGGGCAGATGCTGCTGACGCGCGCCGATCTGGAAGACCGCGAGCGCTTCCTCAACGCGCGCGACACCATGACGGCGCTGCTGGACAACCGCATCGTGCCGGTAATCAATGAGAACGACGCCGTCGCCACCGCCGAAATCAAAGTGGGCGACAACGATAACCTGTCGGCGCTGGCGGCCATTCTGGCCGGGGCCGATAAACTGCTGCTGCTGACCGATCAGCAGGGCCTCTACACCGCCGATCCGCGCAACAACCCGCAGGCCGAACTGATCCGTGAAGTGCACGGCATCGACGACGCGCTGCGCGCCATCGCCGGCGACAGCGTCTCCGGTCTGGGCACCGGCGGCATGGGCACCAAGCTGCAGGCGGCCGACGTGGCCTGCCGCGCCGGCATCGACGTGGTGATCGCCGCCGGCAGCAAGCCGGGCGTGGTGGCGGACGTGATCGAGGGCAAACCGGTGGGCACCCGTTTCCACGCGCTGGAAACCCCGCTGGAAAACCGCAAGCGCTGGATCTTCGGCGCGCCGCCGGCCGGTGAGATCACCGTCGACGACGGCGCGGTGGAAGCGATGATGGCGCGCGGCAGCTCGCTGCTGCCGAAAGGCATCCGCGAAGTGAAGGGCGACTTCTCGCGCGGCGAAGTGATCCGCATCCGCAACCTGGCGGGGCGCGATCTGGCGCACGGCGTCAGCCGCTACAACAGCGACGCGATGCGCATGATCGCCGGGCACCACTCGCAGGAAATCAGCGAGATCCTCGGTTACGAATACGGTCCGGTGGCAGTGCACCGCGACGATATGATTGTCAGTTAAGGAGTGAGCATGCTGGAGCAGATGGGGAAGGCCGCCAAGCAGGCCTCCTGGCAGCTGGCGGTGCTGAGCACGGCGAAGAAGAATCAGG
Source organism: Serratia sp. BNK-23 (assembly GCF_047456145.1). NCBI lineage: Bacteria > Pseudomonadati > Pseudomonadota > Gammaproteobacteria > Enterobacterales > Yersiniaceae > Serratia > Serratia sp. BNK-23. The sequence goes on along the minus strand of NZ_CP179900.1, from coordinate 4,041,453 downwards.
TGCTGTCGGTGATGGCCGACAGGCTGGAAGCCAACAGCGAAGCGATCCTGCTGGCGAACGAACAAGACATGGCGCAGGCGCGCGCCACCGGCATGAGCGAAGCGCTGCTCGATCGCCTGCTGTTGACCCCGGCGCGGCTGGCGGCGATCGCCAACGACGTGCGCCAGGTGTGCCGCCTGAACGATCCGGTCGGCCATGTGCTGGACGGCAACCTGCTGGACAGCGGGCTGAAGCTGGAGCGCCGCCGGGTGCCGCTCGGCGTGATCGGCGTGATTTACGAGGCGCGGCCGAACGTCACCATCGACGTCGCCAGCCTGTGCCTGAAAACCGGCAATGCGGTGATCCTGCGCGGCGGTAAAGAGACGCACAACACCAACCAGGCGACGGTGAAAGTGATCCAGCAGGCGCTGGAACAGTGCGGCCTGCCGGCGGCGGCGGTGCAGGCGATCGACAGCCCGGATCGCGCGCTGGTGAACGAACTGCTGCGCCTGGATCGCTATGTCGACATGCTGATCCCGCGCGGCGGCGCCGGCCTGCACAAGCTGTGCCGCGAGCAATCGACCATCCCGGTGATCACCGGCGGCATCGGCGTGTGCCACACCTACGTGGATGCCGACGTCGATTTCGACAAGGCGCTGACGGTGATTGAAAACGCCAAGATCCAGCGCCCGAGCGCCTGTAACTCGCTGGAGACGCTGCTGGTGAACCGCAGCATCGCCGCCGAGTTCCTGCCGGCGCTGAGCGCCAAAATGGCGGCGGTGGGCGTGACGCTGCACGCGGCGGAAAATGCGCTGCCGTTGCTGCAGGGCGGCCCGGCGACGGTGGTGCCGGTGAATGCGGAGGATTACGACGACGAATGGCTGTCGCTGGATCTGAACGTGTTGCTGGTGGACGATATCGATCAGGCTATCGACCACATCCGCACCCACGGCACCAACCACTCCGACGCGATCCTCACCCGCTCGCTGAGCAGCGCCGAGCACTTCGTGCGCGCGGTGGACTCCTCGGCGGTGTACGTCAACGCCAGCACCCGCTTCACCGACGGCGGCCAGTTCGGCCTGGGCGCGGAAGTGGCGGTGAGCACCCAGAAACTGCACGCCCGCGGCCCGATGGGCCTGGACGCGCTGACTACCTACAAATGGATCGGCTACGGCGACGATCTGGTGCGCAGCTAAGGCCGGATTGCGGTCATAAAGAGGTCAGGGCGCAGCATGCTGCGCCCTGATTGTTTTTGTAAACGGGACTGCACGACAGTCTGGTTGCTTGTAAAACGACCAAACGCCCCGGCGGCTCTTGACTCATTTCGCGCGCAGGTCTACCTTGTTCAACGCACTTCCGGCTTGCCCCGCAGGCCCGGCTCGATGCCGATATAGCTCAGTTGGTAGAGCAGCGCATTCGTAATGCGAAGGTCGTAGGTTCGACTCCTATTATCGGCACCATTTCAAGTCTCGCAATGCCTTCCTTGTAAAAATACGCAGCACTTGCGTCTGCAACGTTTGCGGTTGATATTTCTGCTTATCGCTACGTGGCAATGCGCTGCAAGGTATAATACAAACGCGTTTGTTTAATCATTCACACAACCAGCAAGCGTCGTAAGCAGAATAATACGTTGCTACGGTTGAACCTCACCGTCTTTTTTTATCTGGAAAAAGACATTGTCGCCAATGTTAAACCACTGGCTTATTTATAAAGTGAGGTTGTTATGTGTGGATGTTTGATTTCAAGAACGAAGGACTTTAACTTTAATGGTCAACGTTATAGAGTTTTTATTGCTCATGACAAGCAAGCGCATGGCGATTTAAAAGCGCTTTACTTTCTCGATGCCAATACTCAATTCTCCAAGCTGACCGACCAGCATCGGCGCAGAAGTAACGATAATATTCTTTATGTCGGCATCGGCTATCAGGATGGGGTGGATATACTAAAAGCAAGAACCCGCGACTATACGGTTCCCTCTGATGATAAGGAGTTTATTGACGGTGGCGGAGCGCCGGCATTTTATCAGTTTATCACCACATGCGTTAAGCCCTGGATTGAGTCACACTACTCAATCAATACAGACAAACAAACGCTGGCAGGTCATTCACATGGCGGGCATTTTGTACTTTATACGCTGTTGAACCATCCTGACGCGTTTCAAAATTATCTGGCGGCCAGTCCATCGATCTGGTGGGGGAATGGGGCGTTGCTTCCTGATGGCAAGTTAACAATCGCTGAAAGCGTTAATAAAATAACCTTGATGATCGGCGAGTATGAAGAAAAGGTTCATCCGCAAAGTAATGAAACTGAAAGAGAGCGGGTGACCAGAATTAATACAACACCCAAGTTGCGAGTCAGGCATCTGGCAAAAAAACTGATCGAAGATGAGCAACGCTGTGATTTTATCTTCTGCTCAGGGCGTCGTCATCCGGGTGTCATCAAGGATTATGCACTTATGGCGAATGCGATCGCGGCGCATAATACTCAACGCGATGGGCTTTAGCGTCGTGATATAATCATTTTTTGAACACTTGCAAGTGAGCCGCTTTTAGCCGTCTGCAGGCATTCACCAGGGAAACTAAAAATTAGAACGGTATGCCAATATCAGGCAATGAAAATTTGTTTTAACCTTATCTCTTACAATGACTGCTGCGGGATAATGTTCGTTCATCTATTATGCTGACGAGATCCTGCGAGCGTGCGTGTTTTTTGAGCCGAAACCGAGTATCTGCAACCTCACTTCCCATGCTTCCCTCTGCTTATCCTTTCGCCGGTTAAACAACCGTTTAATTAATCACTGTTATAATTACCCCTGTTGAGCCTTGATGGGTGAATGTTTTCCTCCTCAAGCAGTGCGATGCGGCGCTCTGTGGAGCGGCATCCGTTTTTGGATATGCCGGTGGTTCGGTGAGAAGTTAGGAGAAGTGCACTATGAGCAGAAAAGACAAGCTCGCGGCGGCCCTGCTGGCCATCTTCCTGGGCGGATTGGGCATTCACAAGTTTTACCTGGGCATGAAGTGGTGGGGGCTGTTCTACCTGCTGTTCTGCTGGACGGGGATCCCGGCGATTGTCGGCTTTATCGAAGGTATTATTTATCTGTTCCAATCGGAAGAGAAATTCAACCAGAAATACAATCCTGGTCTGATTTAATGCTTTTCTGACGGCGCCTCCTGTTAAGGGAAGCGCCGTTTTTCATTCCGTTACTGTTTCTTCATCATCATCTTGCCGCGCATCTCTTTGCTCATCATTTTATTCGAGCTGGAGATGACGCAGTTATATTGCTTGCCTTGGTTAATGACCATAAAGGTGCTGACCGGATCTTTAAAATTCTTGTCGATGGTGAAATAAATATACGCCTGCGGCAGCGCCGCCGGTTTAAAGGCGCCGAAGGCATACACATCCGCCAGGCCCAGCGCGGAGAGATCGACTGTCAGCTCCATCGGTTTCATGGAATCCGGCGATGGGAACATCGATTTGGCCGACATCATCATGGTGCTGCTGTTGATGGTGTAATCGGTTTTAACCTTCATGCCCATATATTTCGATTCCGGCATGGAGAGTTCTTTTTTGCAGGCGGCGTCGTGCTGCGGTGCCGGGCTGCCGTTTTCCATCACGGCGTGCACATGTTCCAGCGTCACTTCCGCGTTGCCGGTGGTAGGTTGCGCATCGGCCGCGTAAGCCGCGCCGCTGAAGGCTGCCACAGAGGTAAAGATAATGCCCGTAACGATTTTCATTGTCGGTCTCCGGAATGCTAATAATGATATTAATTGCGGTGTGTAGCCTATTGGCTTGATAAAACGCAAAGTGACCCGTTCCATGGAGATAAAGCCTCCTCGGAATATTGTTGATAAAATATTTCCCCGCCCGCTAAAAAACGGACTTTTTAATTGCTGTCAGTGTCTTTGTCCAACTGCATATAAATAGTCTGTCTAAACATAGTCAATGTTTGGAATATGCACAAATTATTGCAGTTTTTTTTCTTTGTTTGTGCCTTTTGCTTTTAGGTTGAGAGAAATATCCCATGCGATACAGTGTGTTGTGTTTTTAACGTGAGATTTTACATGAGGCGTTATTTATGTGAGTGGTATGGTCACATAAACGATGCGATAAGTGATTATATATTGCCAGGCTTATTATTGAAGTTATTAAAGAATAACGCGGCGAGAGCCGCGTTTATCGATCGTTCAATAACGGCGGTATTTCCTGGTAAAAAAAGTCGATCAGCGCTTTTACCGCTGGTGGCACTCCGCGGCGCGAGGGATAAAGCAGCACCAGCTCGCCGTTTTGCGGATGCCACCCGCGCAGCACCTCTTGCAAATCGCCACGCGCAAGCGCCTGGCGGCAGGCGTAATAGGGAATGCCGCAGATCCCTTGCCCATCAAGGGCGGCGCGCAGGATCACCTGCAAATTATCGCTGCTTAAGCGGGGTGAGAAGGGCACGGTGACCACGGCGTTTTGCGGCCCGTAGAGCCGCCAGCTCGGTGCCCCCTGTTGTGGCGGGTAAAGCAAACAGGGCATATCGCTCAGCTGTTGTGGTGTTGACGGCGCGCCGTGTCGCGCCAGCCATGCCGGGCTGGCGGCCAACAGCCATTTGGCGGTGCCGAGTCGCCGCTGGATAAGCCCTGCGGCCTCGTTGGCGATGCCAAGCCCGCGGACAGTGAAGTCCAATCCTTCCTCCAACAGATCTATCCGCCGGGCGGTGACGTGCGTTTCTACGTTCACTTTGGGAAAGCGCGCCATAAATGCCGGCAGGAGCGGAGCGATCACTTCGTCCGTCAACAGCGGCGACGCGCTGAAGCGCACGGTGCCGTTCGGTTCCGCCAGCGTGCGCAGCGCCGTCTGCTGCGCCTGATGCGCTTGCTGCATCATGGCGACGCAGTGCAGATAGACCTCGCGGCCCACCTCGGTGAGCTGAATACGCCGCGAGGTTCTTTGCAGCAACCGCAGGTTGAGTTGACGTTCCAACTGCGCCACCTGGCGGCTCAGGCGAGAGGTCGGGATGCCCAGCGCTGTGCCGGCAGCGGTAAAACCTTTGTGCTCAACCACCTGAGTGAAAAAATACATGGCGTTGAGATCGAGTGGAAACACCTTCATCACACACTCCATCATGATCATTTTTGCAATGATAGCTTCTATTATCGCCTATTTAACCCTGATCGATGCGGTTTTATCCTGCAGGCACACCATTGTTGAAACGAGGATAAACATCATGAAAAACCTTTACCGCACTTTGGCTCTGGCCATCGCCATGGCCGGGGCGGCGCAACCGGCCTTCGCGGCGCCGGCAGCGCCACAGCCGCATACTCAGGCACAGCCGGCGTCCGGCCCCTTGCAGCTGTTGGATCGCCACAACTCGGTGCTGCTGTTGGTCGACCATCAGATCGGTCTGATCACCGGCGTGCGCGACATGGAGAGCGCAACGCTGAAACATAACGTCGTGGCGCTCGCCAAGGCGGCCCAGGTGATGGGCATTCCGGTGATCGTGACCTCGACCGGCGCCAACGGTCCGTTCGGGCCGATCATTCCGGAACTTAAGGCTGCGTTGCCGGGGGTGAACATTATCGATCGCCACAGCGTCAACGCCTGGGACGACGCGAACGTGCGCAAAGCGGTTGAGGCCACCGGCCGCAAAAAGATCGTGATCGCCGGCGTATCGCTGGAAGTGTGCGCCGGCTTCCCGGCGATCACGGCCAAAGCGGCGGGATACGACACCTATGTGGTGATCGACGCTTCCGGCACGTTCAATCAGTCCAAGCATGAGGCGGGCATGGCGCGGCTGGTGCAGGCCGGAGTGATCCCAACGGATTACGGTACGGTGGGAGTAGAGTGGCTGGGAGATAACGGCGATGCCAAAGCCGGCGAGCTGTACGGCGCGCTGGATATGCCGGCGACGACTTTGGTGAATCAGCTGTTCCAGGCCAAGGGCAAATAGCGCCTGGAGTGATAGCGATATTTTTTTCAATCCTTCCAACCGCCTGCGCTAGAATCAGGCGGTTTTCTCTTGGAAAAGGATATCGCCATGGCCGCCTGGGCCCTTTTGATCGTCGGTTGGGTGTTGATTTGGCAGGATCAGCCGATTGTCGGCGTGCTGTGCATCGCGCTGTTTGCCGTGCTGCAATGGGCGAAGTACGCCGCTAAAGGCGCGCAAGACCCCGAAGAGGCGGCAGAGTGGCGCAAGACCGACTGGCGTTCGCAGCCGATTGAAATGGCGCACGCCGGTGACTGTGACCGGCAGATAGGCGGCGTGGGGGAGTTGGGCATGGGCGGCCCCAGCTTTTGGACGCTGCTGCTGCGCGACGGGGCGATGGTGCATGGCGCCTGTGCCGAGCCGCAGGACGTGGACGGCGGCAGGTTGCGCCTGATCCCGACCCGCAGCCGCGAGGGAGAGGGGCTGACGGTGTACGAGCCTGCCGCCCGGGTGATGTACGCGCTGCCCGTGCTGACCGATCGTGAGCAGGGAGCCTTAGCCGCCGGTTCCGCCGAGGCGCTGGCGCGGCTGCGGGCGAAGTGTCGGCAGGTGGAGGCCACGCCGTTGCGGCAGGTGCGCGGTCTGTGGGTGCCGCAGTGGATAGAGGAACCGGCGGATCGTCTGGAGATCACCTTGCCCAGCGGCCGCGCGCTGGCGGCGCGTTTGATGTTGCCGCCCGTTCTGCGCTATGCAGACGATCCCGCCGCGCTGCTGCACGCACCGCCTTATGCGTTGTGGCTGGATAACCGGCCGACCGATCGCTTCGTGTGCGATCTCGAACGCGTGGCGGAATCCCCGGCGGGTGATGCTTTCTGCGTCGGCGGTTGCCAGTTCCGCGGCGAGCATATCGTGGATGGCCTGTACCACCTCTATTTCGCCGGCGAGTGGTTCTGCCTGCTCTCTTATGCGCACAAACCTGCAGGTGGGCGTGGTTCAGACACCACCTTTTTCGTTGAACGAGTTGAACCGCAAGACGGCGGCGTGTTCGTGATTAAATGGGATGCCTACAGCGTGGGGCCCGACGGGCGTGAGCCGCGCGTGCCGGCCCCGCCGGTCTTGGTTATCGCGGTGAGCTGGCAGGAAGCGCCGCTGCAGCTGCCCACGGCCAATAACCGCGTGACCGTGCGCCTGCCCAACGCTACGGCGTAATGCAACATGGTGAGCTCGCCGGCCTGCAAGGCGCGCGTTAATGCTCACATTTTGATTCGCTTAAGGGCGTTTCTTCCTGATCTTGCCGGGAGACTCGCCAAAATAGGTTTTACACACGCGATTGAAGTGTGAAACATCGACAAAGCCTGCCCGTTTGGCGATATCTGCGATGGAGAGTTCGTCAAATTCTTCGGTATTGAGCATACGTAATGCGGAGTTGGCGCGGTAGTTGATTAACGCCTGGCCGAAACTGGTGCCTTGATTGGCCATCACGCGGTGTAATGTTCTGGTTGAAATGCCGACCTCTCGCGCGATATCCGTTGCGGTCAGAACTAAATTCATGTGTCTTTGATGCAGACTTTCCACGATTTTCTGATAATTTCTATCGCGGCTAAATTTGCGGGACAAGGCATCTTCGCTAACCAAATCGTGATAGAGCAGCGAGAGCAGCATGCCGATTTGATCCAATATCATTGGCGGTTGAAAGTCGATTGTGCTCAGATAAGGCGGAGAAATCTGTTCCAGATAGGCGGCTAATACTTTCCCCCAGCCTGAAAGCTCGCTCAGGTTTTGTTCGATCATTTTTTCGGGGTTGGCGACCCAGGTGTTGAGCCACTCAGCAGGCAACGCCAGCGTGCGGTTAAGGAAACCCTCCGGCAAAAGTGAAATATATTCCTTGCGCGTATCGAGCAAGATTGCGCTGCCCGCAGGCACGGTGATCTCTTGGCCGTATCGATTGATAAATCGCCATGTGGCGCCGGCATACACGAGGTGGTATTCGTCGCTGGCGCTACGTAGAATATTCTTTCTGTCGCGCTGTGAGCGTTTGGCTGAACCATTAATGTCAGTAATGGAGAATTGCCCGGCCTTGAGCGTTGACAGATGGCACCAGAAGCGGGAGTGATCGTCGATGGTGGTTGTAACGCTGATCAGGCTTTGTTTCAGCAGGCGATCAAATTCACTCAGCCGCTCTTCTGCAAGCATGCCGGCAGTTGACCAGTTAAATAAGGAGGACTTGTCCTTTCGCATTGCACCGCTCTCCATTTTACGTTGTCCGTTAACGTTTATTTTTCTCACATTGCCTAAAAAATGACTACCTGACTGGGAATGTTCCTATTGTCTTTTATTAAAGTTGCAGCCCTTTTCCTCTGTGCCGTAAGTCATCATCCTATAATGATAAGAGATAAATTCCGTCTTAAGATGTAAATATCATAAATTATAGTTGATTGCATCGCTTGAACGGGGATTTATCAGATGATGTTTCTGATGTCATTAAATTCTCTTATGTAATACAAAGGGGATTGTTTTAAGGGGCTTAAGTAAACCGCCGTGATGATAATTATTTCAACCGGAATTTGCTTTGGATGCCACTCAATAGGCTGTGAGTGACAGGTTGCGGGGTAATTTGACAGCACATTCTTTTTCTGCCATTGGTTATTTGTGCAATGAAGTTAATTAAATGAGGAGGGAGAAGATGTCTGACGAATTTAACGGAAAGATCAGCGAGCGCGTCGTTCGAGAAATTATTATTTGGATTGATAATAACTTAGGTGGGGATTTGAGTATTGATGCCATATCCAGAAAGTCAGGTTATTCTAAATGGCATCTGCAGCGAGTGTTTAAAATGCGAGCCGGTATCAATCTGGGCGGTTATGTCAGGGAGAGAAGGGCGCTCTTTGCGTACTATGCTTTGACGGAAACAGATATACCAATAATTGATATTGCTTTTATGTTAGGCTTCAATAGTCAACAGGCATTTAGCCGAGTGATTGATAAAACATTCACGCTTTCACCCGGTGTTATTCGTCGGCTAAGCAGAAACGGCACGGTTTCTTTTCCGGCATTGATTAATAACAGCTATTGTTCAACGACCGCCATGAATCCCACCATGCGGGTCTCTGTCATGGAGGGAATGCGTAAATTATTAATATAGTTAAATTCTAATTTTAATTGGCGTCTGGTGATTGCCCCTTTTGCTTTTGATGCCTTGTCACTTTGAGCAAAAAAAATGGCACGTTTAACCCTATTAAAAAGGACGCTCTCCATTAGACTGAAAACAGTGGAATGCACATGGCGATCATGGAAAGGTAAAAATTTGATTTTTAAATATTTTTTTCAATTTTTACCGGGTTTTAAGAGCTGAGAACCCCCCTGGTTATATAAGAAAACGTTGATTTCTTTTAAGATTTTTTTCACAAGACAAGCCAATTTTTTTTTCAGGGGGGAGGTAAATGATTGATGGAGTGGCTTATTTAATCAGCTTTTTGTTAATATTCCGATTTTGTGTCTTCAATTTGCTTCTCTGCTGAAAGAGACTAAAATTTATTCTATGCTTTGTCATCTTTCAGCTGGTCTTAGCGCTGTAGTACTATACCCGGTCCGTTCAGTCCATTTAAAGGAGTGAGATATGTCAAAGAAATATGTTCGCCTTGATAAAAATGATGCCGCTGTGCTATTGGTCGACCATCAAACGGGGTTGCTTTCTCTCGTTCGTGATATCGATCCCGATAAATTTAAAAATAATGTCCTGGCTGTGGCTAATTTAGCAAAGTATTTCAAGCTGCCTACGGTGTTAACAACCAGTTTTGAAGTTGGCCCGAACGGCCCGTTAGTGCCGGAGCTAAAAGAGATCCATCCTGATGCTCCATTTATTCCTCGCCCTGGGAATATCAACGCTTGGGATAATGAAGATTTTGTTAAAGCCGTCAAAGCTACCGGTAAAAAGCAATTGATTATCGCCGGGGTCGTTACGGAGGTTTGCGTCGCATTCCCTGCGCTGTCGGCGCTGGAAGAAGGCTTTGATGTATTCGTCGTGACTGATGCATCAGGCACCTTCAATGAACTTACGCGTGACTCCGCATGGGACAGAATGTCTCAGGCTGGCGCGCAGTTAATGACCTGGTTTGGCGTTGCCTGTGAATTGCACCGTGATTGGCGTAATGATATTGAAGGATTGGGCGCGCTGTTCTCAGCACATATCCCAGATTACAGAAATCTGATTACCAGCTTTAATAAAATGAGCGAGAAGTAATCTTCTAACGCTCTTTTTTGCATATATTTGGCATGATGCATGTGTTGCGTTGCATCATGCTAGTGTTTTTTCCCTTATCGCAGAGCTCTGTGATTGAGCTTAAATCGACAGGCCTTTTTTCTTTATATTCATCCATAAAAGTTTCTGGGCATAGGATGGGAAATTATGAATAACAAATTCAGTGTGATGTTCAACGCGATTGCCATATCTCTGATGACCTGCGGTATGGCCTATGCGGCGGATGCTTCTCACTCGCCGAAAGGGGAACAATCGGTTGTTCAAACGGCAGAACCTTTCAAGGCCCATGTTTTGATTAATGGGCTTGATGCGCCCTGGGACATGATTTGGGGGCCAGATGGCGACCTCTGGGTAACGGAGCGCAAGGCTGCGTCAATCGTTCGTATCAACCCGCAAACGGGTGAAAAGCAGGTGGCGATCAAGATTGACGGCGTGCATGTCGGGCCGCAGCATGAAGGGGTATTGGGGCTGGCGCTGTCCCCGAACTTCATGAAGCCGGGAGGGGATAACTATGTCTACGCCTCCTATACCTATATGAATGGCAATGACGAGCACGCAAAAATCGTCCGTTTCGAGTACGACGAGAAAACCAAAAAACTGGGGAATGAGAAAGAAATTCTGGCGGGTTTCCCGGCAGGCAACGATCATAACGGCGGGCGCCTGCGTTTTGGGCCTGATGGCAAGTTGTATTACACGATCGGCGAGCAGGGCCACAACCAGGGTGCCAATTTCTGCAAGAAAATTGACGCTCAGCGAATCCCGACCGAAGCCGAGCTGGCTAAAAAAGATTATTCCTCTTACGCCGGTAAAGTCATTCGCTTAAATGTCGACGGCACTGTTCCAAGTGATAATCCGGTGATTCACGGGATAAAAAGCCATCTTTTCACCTACGGTCACCGTAATCCGCAAGGTCTCGTTTTCGTCGGCAATACGCTGTACGCCACAGAACAAGGGCCTTCATCCGACGATGAGTTGAATATCCTCGAAGCCGGCGGCAACTATGGCTGGCCTCATGTCGCAGGCTATCGCGACGATCAAGCATATGTTTACGCGAACTACTCCGAGGCTAAAAATTGCCCGTCTCTGCAATGGGATCCGAACCATATCCCGGCGGGCGTACCGATCCAGAAAGAGACCGAATGGAGCGCACCTGATTTCAAAGCGCCGTTGAAAACCTTCTTTACCGTAAGAGAAGGGTTTACTTATAACAACGCCAGTTGTCAGGGCGATTCATCCTATATGTGTTGGCCGACAATCGCGCCTTCCAGCATTGCGTATTATCCTGAGAATGGCGTGATAAAAGCTTGGCGCAACTCGGTTATTATCACTTCCATGAAAATGGGGGCATTGTACCGAGTGCCGTTAAATGCGGATAAGAAGGATGTGCAGGGGGATGTGATTAAATATTTCCACACCGCGAATCGTTACCGTACGGTGTTGGTGAGCCCTGATACGCGGAAAATCTATGTAGCGACAGATAATTTTGGCAACGTTATGGATGAAACCAACCATCCTACGCACGATCACAGCAACCCCGGTTCGATTCTGGTCTTTGAATATACCGGGCAGTAGTAGTGAATAAGGGAGATATCTGATGATATCTCCCTGAATTGAGCCGGAATAGAACGGATTTTTTGGCTTAGCTGCCGTTACTTTACATAAAGAGGGTAAACATCATGCTGTTATGGCAAAAACCTGAGTTTGTTGACCTGCGTCTGGGGCTGGAAGTGACGCTGTACATTTCCAACCGTTAATCGCCCGTCTGCCCGCCTTTCGCGCGGGCATTTCTTTCCTTCTTTTTCTGGTTCAGACATGCAGATAAAAGTTCTCGGCTCGGCAGCGGGCGGCGGCTTTCCCCAGTGGAATTGCAACTGCGACAACTGCCGGGGCGTTCGCAGCCACAGCATCAGCGCCACGCGCCGCACGCAGTCTTCCATCGCCGTCAGCGATGACGGTAAAAACTGGGTACTGTGCAACGTTTCACCGGACATTTGCCATCAGCTGCTGGCCTCGCCCGAATTGAACAATCCCGACGTGCTGCGCGGCACCGGCATCGGCGCGATCGTGCTGACCGACAGCCAGATCGATCACAGCGCGGGCTTGCTCAATCTGCGTGAGGGCTGCCCGCACCACGTCTGGTGCACCCCTGAAGTGCATGACGATCTCAGCACCGGTTTCCCGGTGTTTCCCATGCTCTCCCACTGGAACGGCGGGTTGATTCACCACCCGGTAACGCCCGGTGAACCTTTTCACACGGCGGTCTGCCCAAACGTGCGCTTCACCGCCATTCCATTGCTCAGCAACGCGCCCCCCTATTCGCCGTACCGCGATCGTCCGCTGCCGGGCCACAACGTGGCGCTGTTCATCGAAGATACCGCGCGCGGAGCCGGGCTGCTGTACGCACCGGGCCTCGGCGAGCCGGACGAGAACTTGATGCCCTGGCTGCGCCGGGCGGATTGCCTGCTGATCGACGGCACGCTGTGGCGCGACAACGAGCTGGCCAACGCCGGCGTGGGGCGCAATACCGGCAAGGACATGGGGCACCTGGCGCTGGCGGAAGAGCACGGGCTGGCGGCCCTGCTCAGCGCCTTGCCCGCCAAACGCAAAATCCTGATCCACATTAACAATACCAACCCGATCCTCAATGAAGACTCGGCAGAGCGGCAAAGTCTGACCGCCGCCGGCATCGAAGTGAGCTGGGACGGCATGAACATCGAACTGTAGGGAATCGCCATGACGCAACCACGCCCCCTGACGCCGCAGGCATTTGAAGCGGCGCTGCGCGCCAAAGGCGCTTATTACCACATTCACCACCCGTACCACATCGCAATGCACAACGGCGAAGCGACCCGCGAGCAGATCCAGGGCTGGGTGGCCAACCGTTTCTACTACCAGACCAGCATTCCGATCAAGGATGCGGCGATCATGGCCAACTGTCCGCAGCCGGACACCCGCCGTAAATGGGTGCAGCGTATTCTGGATCACGACGGCTACGGCGGCAGCGAAGGCGGCATCGAGGCCTGGCTGCGCCTCGGCGAGGCCGTCGGCCTGCAGCGCGACGCCCTGCTTTCTGAACAGCTGGTGCTGCCCGGCGTGCGCTTTGCGGTGGATGCCTACGTCAACTTCGCGCGCCGCGCCTGCTGGCAGGAAGCCGCCTGCAGCTCGCTGACCGAACTGTTCGCGCCGCAGATCCACCAGTCGCGCCTCGACAGCTGGCCGCAACACTACCCGTGGATCGACGCCGCCGGTTACGACTATTTCCGCAGCCGCCTCGGCCAGGCCAACCGCGACGTGGAACACGGCCTGGCGCTGGCGCTGGACTATTGCGACACCGTAGAAAAGCAGCAGCGCATGCTGGAAATCCTGCAGTTCAAGCTGGACATTCTGTGGAGCATGCTGGACGCCATGATCATGGCCTATACCCTGAACCGCCCGCCTTACCACAGCGTGACCGCCGCGCGGGTCTGGCACAACCAGAGGCTGGTGTAATGACGCTGAACCCTGAACATACCCCGGTATTCCGCCGTGGCTACCGCCTGCAATGGGAGCCGGTGCAAAACAGCCACGTGATCCTCTACCCGGAAGGCATGGCCAAGCTGAACGACAGCGCCGCCGCCATCTTGCAGCTGGTCGACGGCAACACCACGCTGAATGGCATCATCGCGCAGCTGAACGCCCGCTTCCCCGGCGCCGACGGGTTGGCGGACGACGTGCTGGAGTTTTTCCAGCGCGCCTACGAACAAAAATGGGTGACCTTCCGTGACTGAACCACGTGCGCCGGCGGTGAATCCGCCCCTCTGGCTGCTGGCGGAGCTGACCTACCGCTGCCCGCTGCAGTGTCCGTACTGCTCCAACCCGCTCGATTTTGCCGCGCAGGAAAAAGAGCTGACCACCGCGCAGTGGATCGAGGTGTTTCGCCAGGCGCGGGCGATGGGCAGCGTGCAGCTCGGCTTCTCCGGCGGCGAGCCGCTGGTGCGTAAAGACCTGCCCGAGCTGATCGCCGCCGCGCGCGATCTCGGGTTTTACACCAACCTGATCACCTCCGGCATCGGCCTGACCGAGAAGAAACTGCAAACCTTCGCCGACGCCGGGCTGGATCATATTCAGATCAGTTTTCAGGCCAGCGACGAAACGTTGAACGCCGCGCTGGCGGGCTCCGCCAGGGCGTTTCAGCAGAAGCTGGCGATGGCCAGGGCAGTCAAGGCGCTCGGCTATCCGATGGTGCTCAACTTCGTGTTGCATCGCCATAATATCGGCCAGATCGACCGCATCATCGAACTGGCGATCCAGCTGGATGCCGACGACGTCGAGCTGGCGACCTGCCAGTTCTACGGCTGGGCGCACCTGAACCGCGAAGGGCTGCTGCCGACCCGCGAACAGATCGCCGAGGCAGAAGCGGTGGTGAAACGCTATCGCGAGCGCATGGCCGCCGACGGCAAACTGGCCAACCTGCTGTTCGTCACGCCGGATTACTACGAGGAGCGGCCTAAAGGCTGCATGGGCGGTTGGGGCGCCATCTTCATGAGCGTGACGCCGGAAGGCATGGCGTTACCCTGCCACAGCGCCCGTCAGTTACCGATTACGTTTCCGTCGGTGCTGGAGCACGATCTGCAGCATATCTGGTACCACTCCTTCGGCTTTAACCGCTATCGCGGCTATGACTGGATGCCGGAGCCCTGCCGGTCCTGTTCGGAGAAAGAGCAAGACTACGGCGGCTGCCGCTGCCAGGCGTTCATGCTGACCGGCAACGCCGACAACGCCGACCCGGTGTGCGGCAAATCGCCGCACCACGGCACCATTCTGGCGGCGCGTGAAGCGGCGAATCACTCGCAGATCGGTATCGATCAGCTGCGTTTTCGCAATCAGACCAACTCCCGACTGATCTTCAAGGGATAGCGTGGTGCTGTCTTCACTGAGATCTGCCGGAACGGCCTTTTGAAAATTACGCCACGGTCTAACGCTTAAGGCAGCACCCTGACTTCGCCGTGCTGCAAGGTCAGTACTGCGATAGGGCTGCCGGAGAAGCACTCCTTAAAGAGCCAGCCGCTGGGCCGAAACGCCGCTGCGGGCAGCCCGGCCTGCCACTCCTCCCACTGCGGGGCCGGCTGATCCGACGGCAAAGAGAAAGAGACCAGCCAACCGGCTTCGCAGTGCGCCCTTTGGCCGGTTGGACGGGTGAAGGTATGCGCATCTGCCAGCTCCATCACCGGCGGTAAAACCTCAAAAGCGATGATCGGCACGCCGGCCACGCTTTGCGGCTGAGGGAAGCGCACGGCGGTTACACCGTCCATCGTGATGGGGCTGTCTTCGGTGCCGGGCTGGCGCGGCTCCTGCCGGTTTACCCAGCTTCCCTTTGGCAGGGTGATTTCGCCGAACGGCCTGGCCGCCTCGAGCGTCAGGTAGCTGCGCCGATTCCAGCGTTCTTCCGCCCGCTGGCTCTTGAGATCCTGGATGGCAATGTCGATCAGCATCAGCGCGAACGCTACCGGGTAGATCGCCAGCGCCGAGGCCAACAGATAGCCGCCCCAGGAAAGCGGCGGGCGCGGGCGGCCGCAGCGGGCGGCGGCATATCGCCAGCCCCACCAGGCGAGCAGGATGCCGGCGAGCAGCAGGGCCAATAACAGCGCCAGCAGGCCGGCGACGCCGGCGCCATAACCTAACAGCATGGCAAGTTCCTTATGTTCACGGCGTGGTGGAGCGATAGCGAATGAAGTAGGGCAGCGCCGGGGTCTCCCCGTCATCGCCATAGTGGCTTTCCGGTTCGATCACGGTTTGGCGTGCGTCGTCGCGCCCGTTGTAGCGGTACTCCAACGGCTGTCGGTAGCGCACTTCGGATGAGCGCAGATCGAAAATCAGCGAAAGACGGGCATCGCCGTTATCCGTTTGGGCGACCAGCTTATCGTTGCCCGCCCAGAGCTGATACAGCGATTTATCGCCGGTCTCCAGCAGCACCTTCAACTGCCCGTCGGATTGATAACGCAGAAGCTGATACACTCCTCTGTCCAGCGTTTGGGCGATCAGGTAGATGCCGCCATCCGGAGCCTGCGCGCTTTCCTCCACGCGCACCAGCAGCCAATGCAGTTCAATCACCTCGCCGGTTTTACCGTTAACGGCGATGTGTAACGCGCCGGATCCGAGCACCGGGTTCATCCAGAAATGCACGCGATCGCCATCAACGGCGGTGAAGATCTCGGGTACGGATTTGCGCTTACCGGAGGCGTAAGCCGTCGGTGAGTCCTCCTCGCCGCGCTCAAAGCCCAGCAGTTGCCGCGCGTCCAGCAGCGCCGGCAGATCCAGCGTCTGCCGCCAATGGGCGCCGAAGTCCGGGCTGTAGAATACGCCTTCGGTGCTGATGAGATACAGCGCGCGTTTTCCCGGTTGCGCCACCAGTTTGCCGCCGACAAAGGAAGGCCGGTTGTCGTCGCCCTCCGGCCAGGGGATCAGCGCCCCGATGGTGCCCCGTTGCACATCAACCAGCCTGCGGCCCTTAGAGAGAAAAAGCACGCACTCCTGCTCGCCGCAAACCGCATCGTGGATCAAGTCGTCGAGTTCCCCCAGCATCTGTAACCCTTTGGGGCCGGCAAACAGCACCTGGCTGAGGTAGTTGGCCGCCCAGCCGTAAAAGCTATTGTACGCGCGGTCTTCACTTCTTTTGCTGGTGAGCAGCAGGGCGCCGTCCTGCGCCGGGTAGCTGTGGATGAGATCGTAACGGGCTATTGTCGGCAACGCCTGGTCGCCCTGAGTCCATTGCCACTGCGCATAGCGTTGCTCAGGGGCGAGCAAATAGACGCCCAGCGCGCTGGCCAAAAACAGCGTCAGGATAATAAGGGGTCTTTTATAAAGCGCTAACGTCATCATTTCAGCTCCGTCACCTGAGCCTGCCGCCATAAACTGCGGCGCAGATTTCTCAGGTATTTAAACGTTTTAAACGTGCGGTGCTGGTCAAAAGAGTACAGGCGGCAGATCTGGGCGAACCCCTCGATCAACAGCGCCAGGCCGCTGACCATCAGCATCAGCAGCAGAATAATCGGCGGCAATTCGCTGCCGAGACGCTTCAGGGTCCAGGCATCCAGGTGAAAGCCGGCCGGGGTATCGGCGTTATCCACCACCATCATGCCGAGTACAAAACACGCCACGATTGCCCCAAAAATGAAGACAACGCGCGCGCACAGGTTAAGACCGGCTTCGGTGAAGTAGCGGCTGCCGCCGATGAGATAGGTTTGGCGATCGCGATGATTGATGATCCCACGCACTTTGGGCAACTCGGGAATGACGTCGTTCTCGCAATACAGCACCTGCAGCGGATCGCCTTTGGCGATGAAAAGCGGATGTTGCCGACGAAATACCGGATGCAGTTTGGTATTGGGGACATTGAGCGCGCGGGTCGTCAACGCGAAGTGCGTCTCCTTCTGACGCCACGCATACGTATCCAAATACTGCACCTGCCGCGGGATCTCATAGTGGCAGAGTTCGTAGTTCAGGGCGTTGACCGTCTCGATGCCGGAGGTCTCGACGCCGTCCGGGAGGAGGGGCGCGGTCTGCAGCGGTGCGGTTGCCGGCACAGCGTCTGCGCGGACAGCCCGGTATTTGATGCCGGGGATTTTCAGGCTGAGTGAGCCGGGCGGCGTGATGTCTTGCCCCTGCAGCACGCGATCCAGCGCCCGGAGCAGGCGCCTGCGGCCGCGGTGGCCGATCAGCAGGAGCTCCGAACCGACGAACAGCGCCATGCCGATGCCGATAAGGCCGGCGATGATGGCGATAAAGAACAGGACGATGGTCAGCCAGGAATCTTCCCCGTCCATGATGAAAAAGGCCGCCGGGAAACCGCCGGCCAGCACCGCGCCCAGCAGCAGCAGGGCAAAGTATTTCAGCTTGTATTTCAGCGTTCTGTCGGGTTCCAGCCGGCCTTTCGTGCCGTGCAGCAGCCAGTGCAGCCAGTAGCTGCCGTCTTGCAGGCGGTGGGCACCGATCTTCACCCGATCGCCGGCGGCGAGCCTGGCCAGCAGATTTTCGCTGTCGCTGAAGTCGTCGCGGTAAAAAAAGAACGTCTGGCCGGAGGCGATGAGCCTCACCAGATTGTCGGGCGCCGTCTGCTGGCAGGCGCATTGTTCGACGGTCACATTAAAAAATTGGGTTTGCATGTCATTCCCTGTCAGTGGGCGTGGCCCGAAAATTCATCCCTGGCGCCGGGTATTCAGCGTTTTTTCATCAGCGGCAGCATGCGCACCAGCGCATTGTCCTTGACGATATAGTGGTGGAACAGCGCGGCGGCGGTATGCAGGCCGATCAGCCAGTAGCCGAATGACGCCAGCGTTTTGTGCCAGCCGATAATCATTCGTGCCTGCGGCCGATCGGCCACGTCGGCGAACGGCATCGACAGGCCGAACAGATACCACTCCTTGCCGCCCAGATAGCGCGAATACACCCCCAGTACCGGCAGCGTCAGCAGCAGCAGGTAAATCAGGGCGTGCGTCAGGTGCGCCAGGCCGGTTTGCCACTTCGGCGGTTTGGGCGCGATGGCGGGCGAGGCGTGGCGCCGGCGCAGGAGCAGGCGGGCCAGCATCAGCGCAAACACCGTCACGCCGCAGCTGAAGTGGGTGACAACCAGCGCGTACCAGGGGGCGCTGCCCGGTTCGGCATAGCCGCGCAGCTCGATGGTGACACAGGTGATGACCAGCAGGATCGCCACCAGCCAGTGCAGGCGAATTTGCCACGGCATATAGGTGTTCTGCACCGGGTTACCTTTTGATGTTAAAGGGTCTGTGTGCCGATGGTAACTAAATGTTACAGGCGAGGAAAGCGCCTGCATGCAGTTTAAGCAAAATGCCAGGGATTACGCCGCTTATTAAGCTATGAATTTAGTGGGTTAAGTGCCTGGCGACAGGGGAGGCAGTTAGCATCGTAAGTTGTGAAGTTAATGCGCGGTAGGTTCAGAGGCTGGCAGCTTATTAAGCGATGAGGCGGGTAGCGCCGCAGCTCTCGCCGCGGCGCCTGGGATCAGTTTAATTTGGCCTTGGCGAAGTCGCTGCCGTTCACGTCCACCACGTAG
This sequence comes from Serratia sp. BNK-23, assembly GCF_047456145.1. Lineage (NCBI taxonomy): Bacteria > Pseudomonadati > Pseudomonadota > Gammaproteobacteria > Enterobacterales > Yersiniaceae > Serratia > Serratia sp. BNK-23. Next base: position 4,022,259 of record NZ_CP179900.1, on the reverse strand, counting down.
CCGCTCAGGTTGCTGCGGGTGGCGTAGAACACTTTGCCGGTGGCCAGCGGCAGCCACGGCGCCTGTTTGGCGAAGATCACCTGCGCCTGTTGATACAGCCTGGCGCGCGCCTGCGGCTGGTTCTCCTGGATCGCCTGCTGGATCAGGCTGTCATAATCCTTATCGCACCAGCGCGCCACGTTGGCGCCGCTCTGCACGCCGGCGCAGCCGAGCAGGGTGGCGAAGTTGTCCGGATCGCCATTGTCGGACACCCAGCCGTACAGCGCGCTCTGTTGCTCACCTTTGCGCAGCCCGGCCAGATACTGGCCCCACTCCCAGGTGACGATCTTGGCCTTCACGCCCACCTTCGCCCAGTCGCTCTGAATCATCTCGGCGATGCGCTTCGAGTTCGGGTTGTAGGGGCGCTGTACCGGCATCGACCAGATATCGGTCTCAAAGCCCTGCTCCAGCCCGGCTTGCTTCAGCAGTTCGCGCGCCTTCTGCGGATCGTAGGCGTACTCCGGCAGTTTATCGTTGTAGCCCAACATGCCCGGCGGCAGCAGCGAGTTGGCCGGGGTGCCGCTGTCTTTGAACACGGCGGCGACGATCGCTTTCTTGTCTACCGCGTAGCTCAGCGCCTGGCGCACCAGCAGGTTGTCGAACGGTTTTTTCTGGGTGTTGAACGCCAGATAGCCGACGTTCAGCCCGGTAATGTCGTGCAGTTGCAGATTGCCGTCGGCCTTGATGGCGGCGAATTGCTCCGGCAGCGGTGCCGGGATGATCTGGCATTCGTTGGTTTTCAGCTTGGCCAGCCGGGTTTGCGGATCCGGCGTAATCGAGAAGATCAGGTGCTTGCTGGCCACGTCGCCCTGCCAGTAGTGCGGGTTGGCGATGTAGCGGATCAGCGAATCCTGCTTGTACTGCTGCAGCGCGAACGGCCCGGTGCCGATCGGCCAGTTGTCGACGTATTCCGGCGTGCCCTTTTTCAGCATCGCGTCGGCGTACTCGGCGGACAGGATCGAGGCGAAATCCATCGCCCAGTCGGCGACGAAGGCGGCGTTGGGCTGGCTCAGCGTGAAGCGCACGTGGTGTTCGTCCACCGCTTCCACCTTGGTGATCAGCTTATCCAGACCCATGTCGGTGAAGTATTCATAGTTGCCGCCGGAGACCTTGTGATACGGGTTGGCGGGATCCTTCTGCCGCATCACGGTGAACACCACGTCTTCGGCGTTGAAGTCGCGCGTTGGGGTGAAGTATTTGTTGCTGTTGAATTTCACGCCCTGGCGCAGGGTGAAGGTGTAGGTCTTGCCGTCCGGGCTAACGCTCCACTCGGTGGCCAGCGAAGGGGCGGGCGTTTTATCGCTTTCGCGCAGCGTCACCAGGCGGTTGTACAGCACCTGCGAGGTGGCGATAAAGGTCGGCCCGGAGCTGGAGAGCTGCGGGTTGAACGATTCCGGCGAGGCGACGGTGCAGTACACCAGCGCATCGGAAGCGGCCAGCGCGCCGCCCGCCGACAACAGGCCGCAGCCGGCCAGCACCAATCCGGCGATAGGGTGTTTTAAAAACGTCAAGGCAAGATCCTCAGGTGGAATGAGCCGTTACCGGCGAATTGATCTAACTATAGATAACGGATGGCGAGATGGGGAACAAGCGCCTCATCGGTGCATTCTGTGCGCCCCGCGTTGCCTGCCATTGCGGCGCAGATCTACACTGCTGGGCAAACAGTCACTCGCAAGGATTTCCCGATGAGCCACTTTCGCTCTGTCGCCCTTGAACACGCCAGCCGCCTGCTGAACCATGGCCCGACGGTATTGATCACCAGCCGCAGCCGCGACGGCGCCAAACGCAACGTGATGGCCGCCGCCTGGTCGATGCCGGTGGAGTTCAGCCCGCCGCGCATCGCCATCGTGGTCGATAAAGGCGCACACAGCCGGCAAATGATCGAGGAGAGCGGCGCATTCGGCATTTGCGTGCCGGCGGCCATGTTCATTGACGCCACCTACGCGGTCGGCAGCGTGTCCGGGCTGGATGAAGACAAATTTTCCCGTTTCCATATCGCCGCGACGCCGAGCGCCACGCTGCAGGTGCCGCTGATCGAAGAGGGTTGCGTGGCGTGGCTGGAGTGTCGGCTGCTGCCGGAAAGCGGCGCGCAGGAAAAATACGACACCTGCTTCGGCGAGGTGCTGAGCGCGGCGGCGGACGAGCGGGTGTTCCAACAGGGGCACTGGCACTTCACCGCCGCCAATGCGGATCTGCACACCATTCATCATCTGGGGGCGGGCAACTTCGTGCGCAGCGGCGAGACGCTGCGGGCCAAACCGCTTTAATCGGCCTCGCGTTTGCGGTCTGCATCATAGCGCTCGCGGGCGGCGTCCAGCTCGGGGAAGTGGTATTCCGCCCACTTATCCAGCGCCGTCAGCGTCTCGACCAGCGAGCAGGCGACGGCGCTGAGGCGGTATTCCACATGGGCCTGATTCTTTTCACTTAAATCCAGCCGCTCGAGCAGCCCGTTGCGTTCCAGCTGGCGCAGCGTTTGCGTCAGCACCTTCTGCGAAATGCCGTCGATGCGGCGCAGCAGCTCGCCGTTGCGCATCGGCCGCTGCGCCAGCGCGGGCAGGATCAGCATCACCCACTTGCCGGAAATCAGCGCCAGCGCATCGCGCGCGGAGCACTTGCTCGAATAGACGTCGCCGGGATAAGCCATTGGGGGTTACCTTCAGGTGCGTAATTGCCAAGGGGGCGATAAAGCCACAGCATAACAGCACCACCTTACAACGGGAGAAACAGGATGAACGTGCTGATTGTGCTGGCTCACCCCGAGCCGCATTCTTTCAATGCCCATTTGGCCGAACAGGCGCGGCAGGCCTGGCTGGCGCAGGGGCATCAGGTGAAAACGGTCGATCTGTATCAGGAGGGGTTTGATCCGCGCGAGGGCGCCGGCCACTACCCCAGCAGAAAGCAGGCGGACCGGTTCGATGCGATGCAGGAGCAGCGCCATCACTGGACGATCCAGGCGCTGCCGGCGGAGATCCGGCGGCATATCGAGCTGCTGCGCTGGGCGGATACGCTGGTGCTGCAGTTTCCTTTCTGGTGGTTCGGCGCGCCGGCCATCATCAAGGGCTGGATGGATCGGGTGTTTGTTTACGGCGGGCTCTACGACAGCCGCCACCGCCATGAGAACGGCGTGATGCGCGGCAAGCGGGCGCTGCTGACCGTCACCGCCGGCGCTTCCGCACAGGCCTGCGCGTCGGACGGGCGCGACGGCGACATGCGGCTGATGCTGTGGCCGATCATGCATGCGCTGCACTATATCGGCTTTAGCGTGCTGGAGCCGTTCCTGGTCTATGGCGTGCGCGGCGGGCTGGCGGGCGAGGAGCGGCAGGCGCAAAACGCCGCGTTGGCGCAGGTGACGCAGGCATATCGGGCTGGCATAAGCGACCTTGCCGCCTGGCCGGCGGTGCCGTTCAACCGTAATGAAGATTTTGACGCCGATCTGGCGCTGAAGCCCGGCGCGCCGGTCTACAGTCCGTTCGTGCGGCACCGAGATCCGGCTTAGAACCCGGCCTTCAGCAGTTCCTCGCGCAAATCGTCGATAATCGCCGGTTCGATGTCGGGGAACTGCTGCTGAATATCGGCGATGGCTTCGGCCACGCTCGGGCCGGCGAAGGTGCCGGAGAAGGGCAGCAGCGGCAGATTGGCGTCGCTGTCCGGCAGTTCACCGCGGATGGTGCCGGTGATCATGCCCGCTTTTTTTTCCGCCGTGAGGTCGTACTCCCCCACGCTTTTGTCGATCGGTTTCATTGGCCGCCTCGCTGTCGGTGAGTGTTTACCCTGTTCTGTTAAAGCATAGTGTTTCAGGCAATGAATACCAATCAATGTATATAATATTAATATAAAACAAAGTGATGCGTATTTTGTCGTTTGACGTTCACCGGGGGCCGGCGCTATGCTCTTGGCGCTAAAGGAACCTTCCTCACTGACAGGGACAGACGACATGAAAAGACTGAAAAGCGCGGCGCTGCTGTTGCCGCTGTTGGCGCTCAGCGCCTGCACCCACTCCCTCAGCAGCGCAGAGCAGCATGCCAAACACTACGTTTATCAAACCCGCGACGACTTCGATCCACAATTCCGCACCGATGTGAACGGCAGCATTAAAAAAGCCGTGCCGATGTTCGAACAGTTCTATCAGCAGGGGAAAAAGGATCGCGCGGCGGGCGTGGTGCGCAGCGAAGCGCAGAAAAAGGCCGACTACCTGGCCAGCCCGGAATTCCAGCAGAATATGGAACACAAAACCATTTTCATCAATCGCGCCTACAGCAGCACCGACAATCCTAAACGCCGCCAGGTGCTGTCGCAGGAAGCGGTAGGCGCCTATTGGGACGGCTACGAAGGGCGCTGACTTAATCCCACATAAACAGAAGGTAATAAAAACTGGCCTTCTGGCGGTTATTTGATTATAAAAACCGCCGCTAAGGACGATGTTCATAGAAGAAACCAGGAGTGTTTATGTTGGCAAAAGTTAAGCGTTCGTTCGCCGCCGCCGTCGTATTGATGTTGGCGCTGCCCGCGGTGCAGGCCGCGGATTACCGTGCGGGCGAGCAATATACCCGGCTGGATAAGCCGGTGGCCGCCGCACCGGCGGTGGTGGAGTTTTTCTCCTTCTACTGCGGGCCTTGCTATCAGTTCGCCGAAACCTACCGCGTAGGCAGCACCGTGGCGCAGGTGCTGCCCGCCGGTGAGAAAGTCACCAAATATCACGTCAGCCTGATGGGCAAACTGGGCAATGAGCTGACCGAAGCCTGGGCGGTGGCGACGGTGCTGGGCGTGGAAGACAAGATTGAAGGCGCGATGTTTGACGCGGTGCAGAAACAGCGCGCCGTCAACGGCGCCGACGATATTCAGCGGGTGTTCACGGCGGCCGGCATCGATGCCGCCACCTATGAAAACGCGCGCCACAGCCTGCTGGTCAAAGGGTTGATCGCCAAGCAGAATGAAGCGGTGAAAGCGTTCGAGGTTCGCGGCACCCCGTCGTTCTACGTGGCAGGCAAATACAAGATAGATAATGCCGGCATGGCCAGCACCAGCGTCGAAGGTTACGCCAAAGAGTACGCGGCGGTGGTGCGCCATCTGTTGGACACGCAGCCTTAAGGCGATGCTTCCCCGGCGCCCGGTGATCTGTGATCGCGGCGCCAAATCCCCCGTTCGCCATTGATTGTGTGTTAACGGATTGTTATGGTGTTTTTCTGTTCAACGGCGCAGCACCGCTGCTGTTTGAAGGGAGAGATCATGACGGCATTGGCAACGCTCCGGGACGTCGGCTTCGAAGAGTGGCTGGGGAAAATCAACACCGCCTGCGGCCGATTCTGCGCGAAAACGTTGGGGCCCGGCTTTCGCGGGGCGATGCAGGAGTTTCGCGCCCATGCCCTGCGCCTGAGCGTGGTCGACGTGTCTCAGGCCCGGTTGTACCGCACGCCGCGTGAGATCGCCCGCAGCGACGGCGCGCACTTTTTCACCGTCATCCAGTTGCGCGGCAGTGCGTTGATGGAGCAGGGCGATCGCCAAACGCTGCTCTCCCCCGGCGACATGACGCTGATCGATGCCTCACGGCCCAGCAGCTTCACCTTCCAGCGCGATTCGCGCCAAATCTCCCTGTTGTTGCCGCGCGGCTGCCTGCCGCTGCCGCCGCCTGGTGCGCAGCGTCTCGGGGCCGAGCTCAGCGCGGTGCGCCTCAGCCGCCAGCTGGTGCTGAGCAGCATGCAGGATCCTCAGCTCGCCGCGGCGGAAAGCGAGGCGGTGCTGAATGCGCTGGCGGCGCTGCTGCGCCCGGCGTTGGCGCTCGAACAGGCGCGTCCTGAGGGGCAACAACCGGTCTTCGACAAGGCGCTGGCGTTGATCGACAGGCATATTCAGTCGGCGCAGCTGCGCCCTGAGTGGGTGGCGGCCGAGTTGGGGGTGTCGCTGCGCAGTCTGTATCGGCTGTTCGCCCGCCAGGGGCTGGTGGTGGCCCAGTACATCAGGAACCGCAGGCTGGATCTGTGCGCGCAGGCGCTGCGCAGCGCCGCCGGGCAAGAAAAGCTGGCCGGAGTCAGCCTCGACTGGGGCTTCGCCGATCACAGCCATTTCTCGACCGCTTTCAAGCAGCGTTTCGGCATGTCGCCGAGCGAGTACCGCCGGCAGTATCAGTAAGCCAGGGCGCGGGCCAGGCCCGCGCCGCTTCACTCAATAGCGGATGCAAACCGATTTCGACTCGGTGTAAGCGTCCAGCCAATCCGGGCCGAAATCACGGCCGCTGCCCGACTGTTTGAACCCGCCGAACGGCATGTTCGGGTCGATCAGCGTATGGGTGTTGACCCACACGGTGCCGGCCTGAATGCGCGGCGTCAGCGCCATCGCCTGCTGCAGGCTGGTGGTCCACAGGCTGGCGGTCAGCCCGAAGTCGGTGTCGTTGGCCTTGCTCAGCGCTTCTTCGGCGCTCGCCACCCGGATCAGGTTGACCACCGGGCCGAACACTTCCTCGCGCGTCAGGTTCAGCCGATCGTCCGGGTTGATCACCAGGGTCGGCGGAATGTAGAAGCCGTTGGCGTCCGGCCCGGCCGCGCCGCCGATAAGCTCGGCGTTTTTCGCCCGGGCGTCGTCCAGGTAGGCCGCCACCTTGTTGCGGTGCGCGAGCGACACCAGCGGGTTGATTTGCGCGCCGGTATCCATCCCCGGCCCGACCGACAGCGATTTCACCGCCTGTTCGAATCCGGCCACCAACCGATCATAAATCGGCGCTTCGATATAGATTCGCGAGCTGGCGGCACACACCTGCCCCTGGTTGAGGAAGCTGCCGAGCATCAGGCCTTCGATCACCTGCTGCGGATCGGCATCTTTCAGCACGATGGCCGGGTTTTTGCCGCCCAGCTCCAGCGTCACGCGGGTCAGGCGATCCGCCGCCGCGCGCGCGATGCTTTTGCCCACCGGCGTGGAGCCGGTAAAGCTGACTTTGGCGATCAGCGGATGTTCGGTCAGCGCCTTGCCGCACACGGTGCCGCGGCCGGTGACCACGTTGAACGCGCCCGGCGGCACGCCGGCTTCGCTCGCCAGTTCGGCGATGCGCAGCAGGGTGAGCGGGGTGGTTTCCGAGGGCTTGATGACGATGGAGCAGCCCGCGGCCAGCGCTGGCATCACTTTCCACATGCCGATCATCAGCGGGAAGTTCCAGGGCACGATGCCGGCGACCACGCCGATCGGCTCTTTGCGGGTATAAACCTGATATTTGGCGCCCGGTGGCATCGGAATGGAGACATCCAGCGTCTGGCCGGTGATTTTGGTCGCCAGCCCGGCGGTGTAGCGCATCCAGTTCAGGGTGCTGCCGACTTCGAAGGCGCGGGCGATGTTGATGGATTTGCCCTGTTCAAGGGTTTCGAGCTGCGCCAATTCTTCGGCGTGCTGCTCCACCAGATCGGCGAAGCGCAGCAGGATGCGTTCACGCTCTACCGGCAGACGCTGCGCCCAGACGCCTTCGCTGAAGGCTTTGTGGGCGGACTGCACCGCCAGCGCGACGTCGTGTTCATTGGCGTCGGCGGTGGTGGCGATCTGCTGCCCATTGGCGGGGTTGTACACCGCCAGGCGGCCTTCCGCGGCGGACGCGCGCCACTGGCCGTCGATATACAGCCCATGCTGACGATCGAGAAAACGCGACACGCTATCCAGCACGGCTACGGTATTGTCAGACATACATCCTCCGATCAGGCTCATCAGGTTATCGTTAACCCTGCAAGTCTAGATCAGTGGGAAAGCGGCGGCTTTGGTCTGCCTGACATTCGGTTTGTCCTGCGTGTCATTTTGCCGTGACGGGAGAGTAAACCGCGGCCGGCGGGCGCCGGCCGGGAGGGATCACGAGCTCAGGGTCGCCAGACGGGTGGCGAAACCGAGGAACAGCAGGCCGATCAGGCCGTTGCCGAGCTTCGCCAGGCCTTTCTTGTGGTTGAAGAAATGCGCCAGCATCGCGCCGGAGAAGATCAGCGTGCTCATGTAGATAAAGCTGACGGCTTCGAGGATCAGCGCCAGAATGGTGAACGACAGCCCGGTGTGCGCGTAGTTGAAGTCGATGAACTGCACGAAGAACGACACGTAAAACAGAATGGCTTTCGGGTTGGTCAGGCTCAGCGTCAGCGACTTGCGCAGAATGCTGTGGCCGCCTTCAATTTGCTGCTGTTGCGCCTGTGCCTTCTGCACGAAGGTGGCGTAGAGGATTTTTGCGCCGAGGAACAGCAGGTAAATCGCGCCGAGAAAACGCACCAGGGTAAACAGGAACGGCGTGGTGCGGATCAGCGACGCCACGCCGATATAGGCGCAGAAGATCAGGATCGCATCGCCGATAAACACGCCCAGCGCCGCGGTGTAGCCGGCGCGCACGCCGCGCGATATGCCGGTTTTCAGCACGTACAGCGTATTCGGCCCCGGCAGAATGATGATGAAGACCACCCCGGCCAAATAGGTCCATAAATTCAGGACGCCAAAACTCTCTAACACAATAACCTCTCCATGCGCGCAACTAACAGGCAAAAACACTGGCCACGCCCGTGGCCGGCCGCGATCCTAACGCCGTGCAAGCGGGTTGGCAACGTAATAAACTTCATGTTGTTGGTTAAAAATTGTCGAAACATTGTTGAAAACGTCGGCGTCGAATTAAAAAGCAAGAGTCGGCGTGTTTCGCCAACGGCCCGTCACTATGCTGGTTAACATCGAAACCGCAGTGAGGAACGGATGATGAAAAACGTAATCGACAGCGCCGATCCGCGCTGGCTGGCGATCGTCAGCCGCGACAAGCACGCCGACGGCCGCTTTATCTACGCGGTGAAAACCACCGGCGTGTATTGCTCGCCTTCCTGCCCGTCACGCCAGCCGAATCGGCAAAACGTGGAGCTGTTCGACGATGCGGAACAGGCGGAGGCGGCGGGTTATCGGCCCTGCAAACGCTGCCGCCAGGGGCTGACGCCGTTGACAGAGCAGCATGCGCGGCAGATAGCCGAGGCCTGCCGCTATATCGAACGGGCGGAGAAAGCGCCGTCGCTGCAGACGCTGGCGCGCCACGTCGGGTTGAGCCAATACCATTTCCACCGGCTGTTTAAAGCGATCACCGGCCTGACGCCGAAAGGCTACGCCGACGCGCAGCGTAGCCAGCGCTTGCGCACCGGTCTTTCGCAGCAGGAGACGGTGACCGACGCGATCTTCGACGCCGGCTATGGCGCCAACGGCCGCTTCTACCAGCAAGCCAACGCCGCGCTGGGCATGACGCCGAAGGCCTACCGGGCGGGTGGCAAAGGCATGCGCATCCATTTCGCCGTCGGGCGCTGTTCGCTGGGCGATATCCTGGCGGCGCAGAGCGAGGTGGGCATTTGCGCCATTCTGCTGGGGGACGATGCGCAGCAGCTGGTGCAGGATCTGCAGGATAAATTCCCCAACGCCGAGCTGATCGGCGGTGACGCGCAGTATGAAGCGCTGATGGCGCAGGTGGTGGGCCTGATCGAAGCGCCGGAGAGCGGGCTGGCGCTGCCGCTGGATATTCGCGGCACTGCGTTTCAACAGCGGGTCTGGCGGGCGCTGCAGGCGATACCGGTCGGCGAAACCGTCAGCTATGCCGATATCGCCCGGCGCATCGGCGCGCCGAAAGCGGTGCGCGCGGTGGCCGGCGCCTGCGCCGCCAACGTGCTGGCGGTGGCAATCCCCTGTCACCGGGTGGTGCGCAACGACGGCGCCTTGTCCGGTTATCGCTGGGGCGTCGAGCGCAAGAAAGCCTTGCTGGAAAAGGAGGCGCAGCGATGAGCGGCGCGCTGGCGGCGCGGTTGGCCGAATTGGACTGGGCGGCGATCGAACGCGAACTTGATGCGCAGGGGGGCGCGCGCCTGCCGGGCGTGCTCAGCGCCGAGCTGTGCCGGCAATTGGCGGCGCTTTATCCGCATGGCGAGCACTTCCGCAGCCGCATTGTCATGGCGCGGCACGGTTTTGGTCGCGGCGAGTACCAGTATTTTGCGTATCCGTTACCGCCCCCGGTGGCCGAAGTGCGCGGCCTGCTGTACGCGCGGTTGGCGCCGTTGGCCAATCGCTGGAACGCCATGCTGGGTCTGGCGGCGCGTTATCCCGCCGAACACGAGGCCTACCTGACTGAATGCCATCAGGCCGGCCAGCGGCGGCCAACGCCGCTGCTGTTGCGTTACACGGAGGGGGATTACAACTGCCTGCATCAGGATCTGTACGGCGAACGGGTGTTTCCGCTGCAGGTAGCGTTTTTGCTCTCCGCCCCTGAACGGGATTTCACCGGCGGCGAGTTTGTGCTGACCGAGCAGCGGCCGCGGATGCAGAGCCGGCCGGAGGTGGTGCCCTTGCAGCAGGGCGACGCGGTGGTGTTCGCGGTGCATCATCGGCCGGTGGCGGGGGCGAGAGGCTACTATCGGGTCAATCTGCGCCACGGCGTCAGCCGGATACGCACCGGCCAACGCCACACGCTAGGGGTGATCTTTCACGACGCGTTATAGCTTGCGCGCCAGCAGGGTGGCGAAGCGCAGCGAGATGCGGTTGCCGGCGGCGTCGGTCTTGTGCAGTTGCCCGACGTCCTCGTTGTATTTGAGGATCTGCCAGTCGCGGTAATAGTGCTTCAGCTCGCCCGGCTTGAAGGTGAACGGGAACGGCAGCGGGCAGGGATAATCTTCGGTATCCATCGCCGCCACGATCAGATTATGGCCGCCGGGCACGGTGCTGTCCTGCATGTTTTGCACGATATGCGGGATCTGCTGGCGCTCGAGGAACATCAACACCACGGTGGACAGGATGAAGTCGTACTCGCCGCTGAAGCGGTGAGTATTGAGATCCTGCACCCCGGCGCTCAGGCGGGTCAGCTGCTCGGCGTCGATGATCTGATTGAGGCGAGCTATCGACGGCGCGTGCTTGTCCCAGGCGGTGACGTCGAAACCTTTCAGATTGAGATAGAGCGAATTGCGGCCGCCGCCGCAGCCCAGATCCAGCGCCTTGCCCGGTGCGATGCGCGCCGCCGCCTCGATCACTTCGGAGTGGGTGCGCGTCAGTTCGTATTTCTTGTGGTAGTAATCTTCCGGCGTGCAGTAGAACGCCAGCCGGCAGGTCATGTCGTCCGAGAAGGAAACGATGCGATGCCACTGCTGCGGTTCGATAAACGGCGGCTGGCTTTCGGGGCTAAACTGCCAGGTCTCGGTGGTAGCGCCGTCTTCGGTCATCATGGCGAACGTCAGGTTGCCGCTCAGCACGGTGAGCTTCGCCCAGGTGCCGCTCTGGGTGTTGTGGCGCTGGCGAAAGGCTTCCGGCAGTGTGTCGCTGTTCCATTCCGGCAGGGTTTTATAGCAAAGCAGCTGCTGCTCCATAGGGGGCTCCTCTGGCTGGGCAAACAAAGTGATTTATATGATGTATATAAAATACATCTTTATCGATCGTTTGAACATAGCGGCCTGACGGAAAGGCGCGGCGATATCTTTATACTGGATTGTGCGCGGCGGCTGGGCTAATTTCAGTGCTGTTCATGTCATCACGTTCAGGGAAAAGATGCCGATATCTCGTTTATTCCACCCGATGCCCTTCCGTTTGCTGAGCCTGGCCGCGCTGCTGGCGCTGGCGGGCTGTACCAGCAAAACCACCACCACGGTGCCGGCGGCGCGCCCCGCCGACGTCAAAGCCCGACTGATGACGCTGATCCCGGCCAACGCCGGCGATCGTCAGGGCTGGGCCACCGATATTACCGCCGCCTTCGCCGCGCAGGGCATTGAACCGAGCGATGAGAACCTGTGTTCGGTGCTGGCGGTGACCGAACAAGAGTCGACGTTCCAGGCTAACCCGCAGGTGCCGGGGCTGCCGAAGATCGCCTGGAAAGAGATCGACCGCCGTGCCGATCAGATGCACATCCCGAACTTTTTGGTGCATACCGCGTTGAAGATCTCGTCGTCGAACGGCCAGAGCTACAGCGAGCGTCTGGATAAGGTGCGCACGGAGAAGGATCTGAGCGATATCTTCGATGACATGATCGACCGCGTGCCGATGGGACAGAAGCTGTTCGGCCATTTGAACCCGGTACATACCGGCGGCCCGATGCAGGTGAGCATCGCCTTCGCCGAGGCGCACGCCAAAGGGTATCCTTATCCGGTCGACGGCTCGATTCGCCGCGAAGTTTTCAGCCGGCGCGGCGGCATGTACTTCGGCATTATGCATTTGCTGGGGTACCCGGCCGATTACAGCCGGCCGATTTACCGCTTTGCCGACTTCAACGCCGGCTGGTACGCCAGCCGCAACGCGGCGTTCCAAAACGCGGTCAGCCGGGCGAGCGCCATTCCGCTGGCGCTGGACGGCGATCTGATCGATTTCAGCAGCGACAAGCCCGGCTCGACCGAGCTGGCGGTGCGTACGCTCGGCAAGCGCCTGAACATGAGCGACAGCGCCATTCGCCGGGCGCTTGAGAAAGGCGATACGGCTGACTTTGCCGATACCGACCTGTATAAGAAGGTCTATGCGTTGGCGGGCGGCAAGCTGCCGCGTGAGATGCTGCCGGGTATTCAGCTGGAAAGCCCGAAAATCACCCGCAAGCTGACCACCGCCTGGTTCGCCAAGCGGGTGGATGAACGCCGGCAGCGCTGCATGGCGCGCGCCGGCGGGTAACGGTATGAAAAACGCCGCCGGTGGCCTGAACCACCGACGGCGCGATCATCGCGCCTCAGGCGCTGCGGCGCGGGTTGGTCAGGCCGAAGTTAAAGCTGTTGCAGCGGTTACAGAACTCTTTCATCACCGGCGGCGTGTCCATCATCGGCACTTTCACCTCGATAAACGCCAGCCGATCCTGCCGTGAGGCGTGTTCCAGGGCCATTTCCAGCTGTTGTGTGGTTTCCACCGCCACGCTGAACGGCTGCGCCTGGGTATTCAATACCGCCGGCAGTTTGGCGTAGTCCCACGGGCTGATGTCGTTGTAGGACGAGTTTTCGCCGAGGATATAGCGTTCGATAGTGTAACCGTCGTTGTTGATCAGGAAGATGATCGGCTTTTGTTCGCAGCGCAGCAGGGTGGACACTTCCTGCGCGGTAAGCTGGAAGGAGCCGTCGCCGATGAACAGCAGGTGACGGCGCTCAGGGGCCGCCATCAGGGTGCCGAGCAGCGCCGGCAGGGTATAACCGATCGAGCCCCAAATCGGTTGGTTGACCACCTTGACGCCGTCCGGCATGCGCATGCCGCCGATGGCCGCGCCGGAGGTGCCGTTTTCCACCACCACCACGTCATCCGCCCGGATGAAGCGTTGGATCCGCCGCCACAGATAGGCCTGGTCGATAGGCGCGTCGCTCGGCGTCGCCAGCTTGTCACGCGGATCGGCCAGCGGTGATAAAAGCTGCGCCGGCGCGTCTTCGCTCAGATCCAGCAGCGCCTGCAGCAGATCCGCCGTCGCTACCGCCGGGTAGGAGGTGTTGTCCAACGTCATCGAGAACGGCTGAATATCCACCTGAGCGGCGGCGGGAATTTGCTGCGAGAAATAGCCGGTGGTGGAGTCCACCAGACGCACGCCGAAACTCAGCACGCAGTCTGAGTGGGCCATGCGTTCATACAATTCGGGGCGCGACAGGTTGCCGCTGTAGCCGCCCATCCAGCCGGCAGTGTTTTCCGGGATAATGCATTTGGCGGTTGGCATATTGGTCAGCGGTATGGCGAAGCGGTGAGCGACCTCGATAACCTGCTGCTGCAGCTGATAGCGATCCACCATTTGGTCGACCAATATGATCGGGCGCTGCGCGCGCTTTATTTTGGTTAACAGCGCCATTGCCGCCAATTGCACATTGTATTTATCGCTCGCCGGCAATTGCGGCGCTGCTGCGGCTGCGGTGATTTCAATTTCGACGTCGCAAATATCAGACGGCAGCTGTAAATACACCGGTTTCTTCTCTATCCAGGCGCGAGAAATAACGCGTGGAATTTCCTGCGCGGCATTTTCCGGCGTGATAAGAGCCTGAGCGACGGTGAATTGTTTAAAGCAGTTCATGACGTTGTCGAAATTGCCGTCGCCCAGGGTATGGTGCAATAGCTGATGATTCTTCATCGCGTGCAGCGGCGGCGTGCCGGCGATGCAGACCACCGGCGAGGATTCGGCATAGGCGCCGGCGATGCCGGACAGCGCGGCCAGATCGCCGACGCCGTAGGTGACGATCAGCGCGCCGGCGCCTTTCATCCGTGCGTAACCGTCGGCGGCGTAGGAGGCGTTCAATTCATTACAGTTGCCGACAAACGCCAGCCGCTCGTCGTTTTCCAGCAGCTCCAGCAGGCTGAGGTTATAGTCGCCGGGCACGCCATAAATACGATCGACGTTCAGGGCGTGAAGCTGTTGCAGAATGAATGACCCGATAGTTATTTTCATTGATTGCTCCGGATTATTTATCTTTATTTTGTCAGGCGAAAATCAGCAAAAATAAATTGCTGGCGATGTTGTGTCGTTAGCATTAACAGTTATTTAAAGTGTCGGCTTGTTCAAGATAGGGTTGGCAGCCGGAAAATGGGCGGTTTGTATTCGGCGCTTTACGCGATTGAGTAATACATAAAAAGTAGGGGTATTGCGTATTGGCGTGCGGCGGTATTTTTCCTTGATGGAATATCAGCAGAGAAACGGCGCCGCGTTGGCATTTATCATGACGCAGGGGGAGTTACCCGGTACTTTTGATGCCGCGTTAAATCCTGCCAGGCGGCACCCGGCTGTGAGTCTGAGAAAGAAAAACCGACGCTGACGTAAAGGGGGATTTTGGTGATCCGCCGCACGCTTATTTAAAGAAACCTTCCAGCAACCAATTAAAAACAAAAAATTAACAATGAGGTTTTTTTATTCGGTCATGGTTGTCAGTTTTACTTTACAGATGCCGCAATGCGCGCCACGTCGGGCCGGCGTTAAAATACGCCGCCACGGGGGCTAAGATATCGTGGTAGCCATCACATTCCGTGGGAAGTGATACGTAAACTTTTCTCTACGTGCGCACAGATGGCGTATACCTACCAGAGGGGCTCATGTCCCAGCGGTGCTGGCCTGAGAGGGGGGCGTGTGATGAAAGGCTATCGACACATTCTGGTACTGATTCACGATGAGCGCGATGGGCTGCCGTTGCTGCGTAAAACGGTGGCGATGGTGGGTGGGCTGCCGATCGCCATCACCGTCGGCCACCTTAACGCCGACTATGCGGAGCTGGAGTACGGCAGCGATGCGCTGGTCAAAGATCGCCAGGCGCAGGAGGTGATCGCCGCCAAGGCGATGCTGAACCGGCTGGTGAGCGCCGTCGAGGCGCCGGTTGCGGTCAAGGAAATCGTCACTATCCGGCGCTTTAAGGACGTCAGTGATTTCATTCATCAGGCCGGTATCGATCTGGTGGTGGTCGGGCACCAAAATCGCCTGTTCGGTCTCTATTCCTCTTATTCCCTGGAGTTTGTGAATCGTCTCGATGTCGATGTGTTGGTCAAGCACCTTGCCCGCGAGTCGTGTGCGACAAAGCGGACTTTTCCCACGGCTTTGCCGCCCGAAAGGCGATAGCATACGCAGGCCGGTGCAGCCTGTTAAAAGTTATCGGGAATTTTCCGGTGCTAAACTTAACCAAAGCACAACGGGCGTTGGATAAATTAGATACAGCTTGATCTTGCCTGGGCTATCGGTAAAAATCTGCGGCCGTATTTTTACAGGAGCTTTACGATGTTTCTCAAACGGACTCTTTTGGCATGTTCTCTGGCGTTGATATTTCCTGCACTGCCTTCTTACGCTGAGGTTGGTACAGAAAGTGGCAATACCGCGCAGGCTGAAAAACCGGGTCTATGGCAGCGTTTTACCCATAACGTGGCGGAGACCTGGAACAACTCGCCTAACCACGATCTCTATATCCCGGCCATCACCTGGCACAACCGTTGGACTTATGATGATGAGCATATCGATAAGTACAACGAACGCCCGTGGGGCACCGGTTACGGCATCTCCCGCTACGACAGCGACGGTGACTGGCACGGCATCTACATCATGGCGTTCAAGGATTCCTTCAACAAATGGGAGCCGATCGGCGGCTACGCCTACGAGAAGATCTGGCGCCCGCTGGATGACAAGGATTTCCGCCTGGGGCTGGGCTTCACCGCCAGCGTCACCGCGCGCGACAACTGGAATTACATCCCTATCCCGGCGCCGCTGCCGCTGGCCTCTATCGGCTATCAGCGGCTGACGTTCCAGGCGACCTACATTCCCGGCACCTATAACAACGGCAACGTGTTCTTCGCCTGGCTGCGCTGGCAGTTCTAAACTTCCTGAATTCCGAAAAACGGCGCGGTGGCGAGATAAAAGGAACTTGTCGCCGCAGGCGGCGTCGGAGAGGTATCCCGGCGCGTTGCGCCGATTGCATGCCGTTATGACAGGAGTTTCACCACTATGATCACCAAACATCGTTTATTGCTGGCTTTGGCGCTGTCCGCGACCCTGGCCAGCGGCGCCACCCAGGCCGCCGGGCTGATGGATTCCCTCAGCAGCGCGGCGGGCGAACTGAGCAAGTCGGGCGGCGACAGCAGCGGCGGCATGTCGCTCTCCTCGTTGACCGGCCTGCTGAACGGCGGCGACAAGGCGTTGAGCTCCAGCAGCATGACCAATGCCGCCGGTATCCTGCAGTACTGCGTGAAAAACAACGTGCTGTCGGCTAACGGTGCCGAAGGGGTGAAAGATCAGCTGCTCAGCAAGCTGGGCATCACCAGCACCGAAAACGCCAAGAGCCAGGATTATCAGCAGGGCCTGGGCGGCTTGCTGCAGACCGGCGAAGGCAAGAGCCTGGATCTGAACAGCCTGGGCACCTCGCAGATCACCGAGAAGGTGAAACAGAAAGCCTGCGATCTGGTGCTGAAACAGGGCAAATCCTTTATTTCATGATCAACCCACGGCGGAGCGTTCCGCCGTGGGTATTTTGCATAAGCTGGAAAAATGAAAAAAACGTTGATGCTTTCCCTGTTGGCAGGGATGACGATGTTGCAGGGGTGTTCCGTGAAATCCAACGATGCGCCGCCGCCGCCGCAGGTGAAACCGATCGGCATGGCGAACCCGGCCGACGTGTACTGCACCCAAATCGGCGGCAAGCTGAACGCCAAAGAGAATGCTGCAGGCCAGTATTCTACCTGTACCTTGCCGAGTGGGCAGGAAATTGAAAGCTGGGAACTGTTCCGCCGCGATCATCCGGTGAAAAAGTAACCCTATGCGGCGCCGGCTCTGCTGCCCGGCGCCCGCTCAGAATTGGCGATCGCCTATCGGCTGCAGCTGCAGGCTGCCGTCCTTCTGCAGCGTCAGCGGCATGCGCCAATCACGCTGTTTATCCAGGTTGAACGGCCGGGAGCGGAACATGCAGCCGGTCTTGATATTCTTGATTTTCATCACGTGTTCCGCGTTCGCATTGATTTTCACCTCGAAGCTGCCGGCGGGCGGAATAAAGACTTCCGCCAGCTGTTGCGGCGCCGCTGGCGTTTCCAGCTTGACCAGCACCGCGAAATCGTTGCCCTGATTATCCAACGTCAGCCGATGCAGGCCGGATGCGGGCAGCCGCGTTGGCTGATGCAGATAACCCGCTGAGGCGGGCCACGGCTGCCCGGCATTGTCATGCAGCGGCCCGCCGCACTGTTCGCGCGCCTCCCGCAGCGGCATTTCGCGCTTGATGGCGCGATTGTAATCGGCGGGGGCGGCGAGACTGAACTCGTCGTCATATTGGTGGGCGCGCAGATAGCGCTTGGCGCCGAGCACCCCAACGGCGACCAGCATGAAGAACAAAAATATCCTCAGGCGATTTTTGAAAATCAGCCCGAACAGCTTCCCGGGGAGTTGAAACAGCCACCTTGCGATCGTCAATAACATCGTTTTCCCTTAGCGTCCAAGCCGTTACGTCTGCGGTAACTTCGCTTGCCTCAGTATAGCCAACATCCCGCAGGCGAAAATCCTGCCCGGCGATTTTTCTTCCGCTCTGCATTGTACGTTTGTGTTTGTTTGTGTACATTTGTGATCACTTTAGCGTCACCGGATTGAAATGATGTCCAAACTGTTACCGAATGAGCGTCACCAGGCCATTCTTGACACGCTCCGCCAACAGGGGCGGGTGCTGGCCCTGGAGATGGCGCAGCGGCTGAACACCACCGAAGCGACCATTCGCCGCGATCTGCGCCAGCTGGCGGCGCAGAACCTGTGTAAACGCATCTATGGCGGCGCGTTAGCGCCGACGCCGGCCGAAGGCCCCGTTGCGACGCGCATTGCGCTCAGCGGTGACGAGAAGCTGACGCTGGCGCAGACCGCGCTGGGGGTGATCGGTGAAGAACAGCTGATCTTCCTCGACGCCGGCAGCACCCACCTGTATCTGGCGGATCTGTTGCCGCGCGACCGGCGTTTGACGGTGGTGACCAATGCATTGAGCATCGCCGGCAAAATGCTGGAGCGGCCGGGGATCCGCACCATCCTGATCGGCGGCGAGTTGGATGCGCAGGTCGGCGGCTGCGTGGACGCCAAGGCTGCGGAAGAGATCGACGGTTTCCATTTCGATTTGGTGTTTACCGGCATCTGCGCCTACGACCCGGCCGGCGGCTTCTCCGCGCTGAGCTACCAGGACGCCACCTTCAAAAAGCGGCTGTTGACGCGCGCCGGCAGCGTGGCGGTGCTGTGCACCCGCGACAAGCTCAATACCTACGCCCCTTACCCCTTCCTGCCCGCCGGGCGGGTGGATCATCTGGTGACGGCGCGCGGCGCGCACCCGCAGCTTGAGCTGCAGGTGGCGCAGGGCGGCGGCCAGGTTTGGCACAGCGATTTACCGACCGGAGAATGATGATGAAAATAGCCCATGTTGCTCTGTGGACCCGTGACATCGACGCGCAGCTGGCATTTTGGCAGCGTTATTTCAATGGTGCCGCGGGGGAGGAGTATATCAGCCGCAACCGGCCGGGGTTCGTTTCCCGCTTCGTCAGCCTGGCGGCCGGGCCGTCGCTGGAGATCATGCGCGTGCCGACGTTGCTGCCGGCGCAGGAGCAGGAGGAGCGGGTCGGTTGGGCGCACATCGCACTGTCGCTCGGGGATGAGCGGCAGGTCGATCGGTTGGCGCAGCGCGCGCAGCAGGAGGGCATTTTGCTGTCCGCGCCGCGCTGGACCGGCGACGGCTTCTACGAGGCCGTCATTCGCGATCCAGACGGCAACGCGATCGAAATCACCGCCTGATCACTCTTCTTCAATGCTGGCGAATTGCTCGCCCAGATAGTCGAGCAGCAGCCGCACCGCCGGCAGCAGGCCGCGGCGCGACGGGTAAACCGCATGCACCACGCCGCCCTGCGGCTGCCAGCCCGGCAACAGTTGCACCAGCTCGCCGCGCAGCATGTCGTCGCGCATCATCATCGCCGGCAGTTGGACGATGCCGGCGCCGGCGATGGCAGCGGTGCGCAGCATCAGCATGTCGTCGGTGACCAGTCGCGGCGTGTGCTCCCACTCCACCCGTTCACCCTGCGGGCCGCTCAGCCGCCATTGGTGCTGACCGCGCGCGGGGCCGAGATCGAGCGTCGGGTATTTACGCAGGTCTTCCGGCGTTTGCGCCGGCCCGAGGGTGCGCACCAGCGCCGGGCTGGCGGCGACACACCAGGTGCGCTGCGCCAGGATTTTCAGCACCAGATCGCTGTCCTCCAGCGGCGGCGGCCGCACCCGGATCGCCAGATCCAACCCTTCCCCCACCACGTCCACCCGGCGGTTGGTGGCCTCCAGATGCACCGTCACCTTGGGATAATCGGCCATAAAGGCCGCCACCATGCTGCCGACGCGGGTGTGCAGGATCGCCACCGGGCAGGACATGCGCACCGTGCCGCAGGGCTCGGCGCGCGTCTGCTCGATCGCCTGCTGCGCCGCTTCCGCTTCCACCAGCATCGCCTTGCAGTGCGCGTAATAGGTTTGGCCGACCTCGGTCACCGAGAAGCGCCGCGTCGAGCGCTGGATCAGGCGCACGCCCAACCGCTCCTCCAGCAGCGCCACGCGGCGGCTGAGCTTGGATTTGGGAATGCCCAGCGCCCGGCCGGCGGGGGCGAATCCCTGGTGATCGACCACGCTGGCGAAGAAAAACAGATCGTTCAGATCGGTCAGCATCGCATCCCTTATCGTTCTATCAGTAGAACGCTGAGTGTACATCTTGCCTACTACTGCAGCAAACCCCGGCGGATTAAACTTCTGACATCAACTTAAGGCCGTGAGGTCTGAAACGGGAGTTCAAGATGAAAAAAATCCTCGGTATTCACAACAGCCCGGAAGCACACTGGGTCGGTAACGGTTTCCTGGTGAATTCGCTGTTCTCTTATAACGATTTGGGGGCGGAAATGAGCCCGTTCCTGCTGCTGGATCACGCGGCGCCGACCAAATTCCGTTCCGCCTCCGGCACCCGTGGCGTGGGTCAGCACCCGCATCGCGGGTTTGAAACGGTGACCATCGTCTATCAGGGCGAAGTGGAACACCGTGACTCGACCGGCAGCGGTGGGGTGATTGGCCCCGGCGACGTCCAGTGGATGACCGCCGCCTCCGGCATCCTGCACGAAGAGTTCCATTCGCGAGACTTCTCGCGCAACGGCGGCACCATGGAAATGGTGCAGCTGTGGGTCAACCTGCCGGCCAAGGACAAAATGGCCGAGCCGGGTTACCAGACGCTGCTGAACGCCGATATTCCGGTGGTTCCGCTGGCGGACGGCGCAGGGCAGGTGCGGGTGATCGCCGGTGACTTCGGCGGCCATGCCGGCCCGGCGCGCACTTTCAGCCCGCTCAACGTGTGGGATATGAAGCTGAATGCCGGCCATACCACCACGCTGACGGTGAAAGAAGGCCATACGCTGGCGCTGGTGATGCTGCACGGCGCGATCCTGGTTAACGGCGAAGATGTGGTGCGTGAAACCCAGATGGTGCGTTTCGACCGGGCGGGGGATTCGATCACTATCGAAGCCAACAACGACGTCGCGCTGTTGGTGCTGAGCGGCGAACCGATCGATGAGCCTATCGTCGGCTACGGCCCGTTCGTCATGAACAGCGAAGCGGAAATCCAGCAGGCGTTCCGCGATTTCAACAGCGGCAAGTTCGGCAGCATGAACGCCGAAGCGAGCGCCGGTTGAACCTTGGCATCTGGGGCGGGAAGTGTTCTCGGTTCCAGATGCCACACTTAAACCTCAACGCCCCGCCACACCGGCGGGGCATTTCATCCGCAACATCAAACCCCACAGGAGTAAAACCATGACTGCAAATTACAAACGCCTCGACAAAGATCAGGCCGCCGTATTGCTGGTGGATCATCAGGCAGGGCTGCTTTCGCTGGTGCGCGACATCGATCCCGATCGGTTTAAAAACAACGTGCTGGCGCTGGGTGATTTAGCGAAGTATTTCAACCTGCCGACCATTCTGACCACCAGTTTTGAAAACGGCCCCAACGGCCCGCTGGTGCCGGAACTGAAAGCCCAATTCCCCGATGCTCCCTTTATTCCGCGCCCTGGCCAGATCAACGCCTGGGACAACGACGACTTCGTCAAAGCGGTAAAAGCCACCGGCCGCAAGCAACTGATCATTGCCGGCGTGGTGACCGAAGTGTGCGTGGCATTCCCGGCGCTGTCTGCGCTCAATGAAGGGTTCGAAGTGTTTGTGGTGACCGACGCCTCCGGCACCTTCAATGAACTGACCCGTCAGTCGGCCTGGAGCCGCATGGAAGCCGCCGGCGCGCAGTTGATGACCTGGTTCGGCGTCGCCTGCGAGCTGCACCGCGACTGGCGCAACGATATCGAAGGCCTGGGCACGCTGTTCTCCAACCATATCCCGGACTACCGCAATCTGATGACCAGCTACAACACGCTGACCAACGGTAAGTAACGCGACGGCCCTTTACTCAACCTTTCGCCTTTCATCACGTTAGACGCGGGATGTAAGCAAAGCGCAGCGGGGCGAAAAGGTAGCGAAAAGCGGCTTTCTCATTGGCCGGGGGCGGGGTAGCGTAATCCCGAACCCGGCAAATGAGGCTAATTCAATGAAACAAGCAATCAAGATCCTGGCGCTGCCCTGCATGGGCATGGCGCTATTGTTCAGCGCGAGCGCGATGTCGGCGCCTGAGAAGCCTGCGGCCAAGGCGTTGCCGCCTTTGATGGATGCGCCGATGCGCATGCCGCCTTTCCCGGGCGGGCACCCGCCCAAGCCGGGGTTCTGCCACGGCGGTGAGCTGTTCTGCGCCACCTCGGCCAGCGACAATCCGGTGGAAACCATCAACAAACTGACGGCGGTGATCCCGGCCGGCACCGCCAAACACTATGAAGTGCGCATCGCGGTGGTGGCCGTGCCTGACGCACCGCCTGCGCCTTAACGGGCCCTGTCATCCCGCTCTGGCCTGGGCGCACCAGGCGCGTTAGGCTAAGGAGAGCGTTTTTCGGGAGGCGGGATGACCCCTTTATCACAGCTGCCTTATCTCCAGCCCGGCGATCGCGTGCTGTTGTTCGACGGCGAATGCAATCTGTGTCACGGGCTGGTGAGATACCTTATTCGCGCCGATCGGCAGCGGCGTATTCTGTTGGCAACGGTGCAATCCGTCGAAGGGCAGGCGATCCTGCTGGCGTTGGGGTTGCCGACCGATCGTTTCGATTCCGTGGTCTATGTTGAGCAGGGGCGCTATTGGCTGCGCTCGGCGGCGTTGTTTCAGGCGCTGCGCCAAATGACCTGGCCATACCGCGCGCTGGCGCTGGGGCGTTATCTGCCGTCGAAGCTGGCGGACAAGGTGTACGACGCGGTCGCCGGCAATCGCTACCGGCTGTTTGGCCGCAACGACGGCGCCGGTCTGCCGGGTGCCGATCAGCCCGGGCGCTATCTGCCGCGGCGACGGGAACCGCCGGCCTGAGCTTTACGCTTCTTTACCATCCAACCGCTTGAAATATCAGCACTCCAGCTCCATATAATGGAACATTCAACCAACAAGGAGCGCGTATGGGAATCAGTGAAGAAGAGCGCATTCGCCGTTTGACCCAGGAGAAAAACGACATGGGCAATACGGCGAAATGGGTGGCGATCGTTTCCGCCGTGTACTTTGCCTTGATGGTGTTTTACGGCCACCCGACCGGCGTGTTGGCGATGTCGGGCGCGGTGTTCATCGTGTCGACCACCACCTGGCTGAAAAAGCGTAAGAAGGTCAAATCTTATCGCATGGCATTGGCCAGAATCAGCGACGATCAGCCCTGATAGTCGCCGCGCTTTAGTGTATACACCAGGCTCGGCGCCGCGCCGGGCACGTCATCCAGCGTATCCACCCGCCGCATGCCGATCTTTTCCAGCACTCGCCACGACGCCTGATTCTCCGCGCGCACAATGGCGGAAATTTCCTCCATCGCCAATCCGACAAAACCATATTGCAGCGAAGCCCGCGCCATCTCGGTGGCCAACCCCATGCCCCAGACGCGAGTATCGAATCGATAGCCGAGGTTCACGGTGCGCTGTGCGCCGAGCGGTTTCCAGGACAATCCGCCAAAGCCGATGATCCAATCCGGCCGTTCGCGCAGGGCGATCGCCCAGGAACCGTAACCGTGTTGTTGCCACCCGGAAATTCTCTCTTGCAGCGCCGAGATAGCCTGCGCTTCGCTGGTGAGCGGGCCGGCGGGATTGAAACGCTGGGTTTGCGGATCGCCGAAGATGGCGTAGAAGCGTTCGAGATCCGCCATCACCGGCGGGCGCATCTGCAGGCGTTCGCTGAAAAAAGGGTCTGAAGGAGTAAGGCTCATCATCGTTTCTCCCGGCTGGATAAATGAACAGTGTTCACTGTAGACCAGATTGGTGAAACGGGAAATCCCCCTCTGCGGGTGAGAGGGGGCGAAGTGAATTACAGGAAGGAGTCGTCGTCGTCGCTGTAATCGTCGTCGGCGTAATCCGTGTCGTCCTGATAGCTGGCGTTCTGGAAGCCGTTGTCCTGGTTCAGGAAGCTGCCACCATCGCCGTTGTTGAAGGTATCAAGGTTGTTGGAGGCGTCGAAATTGCGCATTGCGCTGTCGTCCAGCGGCGCCGGGGTTTCCTCGATAATATTTACGATTTCCTGTGGTTGCGAATGGCGGAACATGCCGGTCAGCATGTCGGCCAACACCACGCCGCCGGCGACGCCCGCCGCCGTTTGCAAGGCGCCTCCCAGGAAGCCGCCGGCGCGTGAGGGCGCCGCCTGCTGCGGTTGGGCATAGGCAGGCTGCTGCTGCGCGTAGCCCCCCTGCTGCGCGTTGTTCCAGGCCGCCGTATTTTGCTGCTGCGCCTGATACTGTTCACGCGGGCTTGGCGTGCGGCTGCCGCCGCCGAACAGACCGGCCAGGAAGCCGCCGCTGCTCTGCTGGCCGTTGGCGGTTTGCTGCAGCTGCGCCACCTGGGCCTCCAGCTCTTTGACCCGCTGATCCATCTGCTTGAGCGCCGCTTCCTGAATGATCATCGCCTGCGCCATGTAATAAGGGGCGGAAGGCTGCTCGCGAATATGCTGGTTGATTTGCTGCTCTGCCTGGAGATCCCGTGGGCCCGTCTTGGTCTCGGCTTCTTTCAGGCGGCCAAACAGACCATCGATAAGGCGTTGTTCTTCGGATTGCATAGGAGTACCTCAGGAGATAAATAACGGTGCTGGATGATCATTATCATCCGTAACAATCACCCTAGCGCGTTTACATGAACCAATAAATAAATGGCGGGTAAACTTGCCTATGAATTTGTTACCAATTGCGGCAGCGGGATCAGCATCACCAGCTTCAGACCGGCGTGCTCTGCCGGGTGGAAGGTGAGCTGGCGATAGCGCAGCGCGCCTTGCTGAGGATGCTCGAAGGTTCTTTCGCCGCCTTCGCGCGCCATCACGTCATGCTGCTTCCACCAGTGATTAAAGTCCGCGCTGTTGTGCGTCATGTTGCGCACAAAGGCGCGCATCTCTTCGGTATTTTGATGATGGCTGGTCTCGGCGCGAAACTCGGCCACCACGCGGCGCGCGCGTTCTTCCCAATCGCTGACCAGCGTTTTCGCCAGCGGGTGGAAGAACATGAAGTGCAGCAGGTTGGGGCTGTTGGCCGCATCCAGCCAGCCGCTGAATAGCGTCGTCGCCTGCGGGTTCCAGGCGACGACGTTCCAGGTCACGTCCAACAGATAGCAGGGCACCGTCATCTGATGCACGCTTTGCAGCACCGCGTCATTGGCGGTTTCGCGGTGCGTTTCCTGCTCAGGATCGGCGACGCGCGCCAGGGTAAACAGATAGTGGCGTTCGGCGGGGCCGAGCCGCAGCGCCTTGGCGATGCGTGCCAGCGTATAGGGGGAAATGGATACCTCGCGGCCCTGTTCGATCCAAGTATACCAGGTGGCGCTGATGCCGCTGATTTGCGCCAGCTCTTCGCGCCGCAGGCCGCTGGTGCGACGGCGCGAGGAGCTGGGCAGGCCGAGCATTTCCGGCGTGATGCGTTCGCGGTGCGCCCGCAGGAACGCGCCGAGGGCCTTTGGCCCGGATAAGGCTTCTGATGACATAGCGTGGTACCTATTTATACCAGGATAACTGCTCATATTGTACCCGTATAGTAGCCTGATTATAGTAGCCGAAAGCCTTCAGGCACAGGCGCAAGCCGGATAATAACGGGAGCAAACATGAGCATCAGCAACAGCCATAAAAACGCGGTAGACCGGCAGTTCGGCGAGCAGGCCAACGCCTACTTAACCAGCGCGGTACACGCGCAGGGCAAGGATTTGCAACGCCTTGCACAGTTACTGGAACCGCACGCCGGCGCGCGCCTGCTCGATCTGGGCTGCGGCGCCGGGCATGCCAGCTTCACCGCGGCTGCCAGGGTAGCGCAGGTGGTGGCCTACGATCTGTCGGCGCAAATGTTGGCGGTGGTGAAGCAGGCGGCGGCGGAAAAAGGCCTGAATAACATTCAGCAGCAGCAGGGCGTGGCGGAGTCTTTACCGTTTGAAGACGCCAGCTTCGATCTGGTCATCAGCCGCTATTCGGCGCACCACTGGCACGACGTCGGCCAGGCGCTGCGCGAGGTCAGGCGGGTACTCAAACCGGGCGGCAGAGCGATCATTATGGACGTGGTCTCGCCGGGGCATCCGCTGCTGGATATCTACCTGCAAACCGTGGAAGTGCTGCGCGACACCTCGCACGTGCGCAACTATGCGCCGGGCGAGTGGTTGAGGTTATTGACCGAAGCTGGGTTGGTGGTGCGTGAGGTGACGGCGGATCGCTTGATGCTGGAGTTCGGTAGCTGGGTGGCGCGCATGCGCACGCCGGCGCATTTCGTTACCGCGATCCGCGCGCTGCAGCAAAGCGTGTCGGAAGAGGTAGCGGCGCATTTCGCCATTCAGCCGGACGGCTCCTTTACCAGCGATATCATGATGTTTGAAGTGACGAAGGGCTGAAAGCAACGGGGCAGCCGATGAAGGCTGCCCCGTGAAACGCGATCGACTGCGATACGCTTATTTTTTGTCTTCCAGCAGGCAGCGGTAGATCAGGCCGCCGATAATGCCGCCGACCAGCGGCACCAGCCAGAATACCCACAGCTGCTGCAGCGCCCAGGTGCCCTGGAAGATCGCTACGCCGGTGCTGCGCGCCGGGTTGACGGAGGTGTTGGTCACCGGGATGCTGATCAGGTGGATCAGCGTCAGCGTCAGGCCGATAGCCAGCGGGGCAAAGCCTGCCGGCGCGCGCTTGTCGGTCACGCCGTGAATAACGATCAGGAAGAAGGCGGTCAGTACCAGCTCAATCACGATCGCGGCTTGCAGAGAATAACCGCCCGGTGAGTGTTCGCCGTAACCGTTGGAGGCGAAGCCGCCTGCGGTGGCGTCGAAACCGGCTTTGCCGCTGGCGATCAAATACAGCACCGCCGCTGCGGCGATACCGCCGATGACCTGAGCGATAACGTAAGGAATAACGTCTTTCGCCGCGAAACGGCCGCCGGCGAATAAGCCGACGGTGACGGCCGGGTTAAAATGCCCGCCGGAAATATGGCCGACGGCATAGGCCATCGTCACCACGGTCAGACCGAAAGCGAGCGCGACGCCGAGGAAACCAATACCCAGCTGTGGGAATGCCGCTGCCAATACTGCGCTACCACAACCACCAAACACCAACCAAAATGTGCCAAAAAATTCAGCAAAAAGTCGCTTTGACATAGATTCCATCCTGCGGAATAGACTAACGGGCGTTAGCACTAAAAACTATAGAACAGCTTTTTGAGTTCATGCAGATATTCTATAGAATTTTCTTAATGCACCTTGAATAACGGCGGTATTAAATCCCCGGTATTTTATTTTGTCTATGAGAAAAACACCGTTTTTTCCCGTGCCGACGCGCGTTTGCCGATTTTTTTATCTTTGCTATAAGAATTTACCCTAAGCAAAATGGCGGGCTATTTTCGGGCGGTTTTTTCCAGCGGTTTTATCCATTCAATACGCTCAGGTTAATTGCTAATTTCTATTTGTCAGCCAACCTTATTGCTTGTTTTACATTTGACGAAGCGCCTGTTGTCATCTAAGTGTCATGCAAAATTAATATCTTCTTCTGCCTGATAACGCTTCATTCAACCTCGGGTAAAAAACATGAGAATAAAATCGCTCTCCCTGCTGTTGGCTTCGCTGTTTCCGGTATTCACCTACGCTGCAGATATTGAGGTGGCGCGTTATGTGGTCGGCTTCCCCGGCGGGGAACGCGTCGCCTATCAGGGGGCGTTTGCCAAGCATTTCCCGCAGGGGTTGCCGGTGGGGATCGGCTCAGGGCTGTCGTTCAATCGCAAGCAGGGCGACGATCTGGTGCTGACGACGCTGACCGATCGCGGCCCGAATGCTGATGCCCCTGCGGTGGGCAAGCAAGAAGCCAAGATTTTCGCCAATCCGCAATTCACGCCTCTGTTGATGGACATTCGTATCGGCGGCGGCAAGGCCGTGGCCGAGAATGCGCGGCCCTTGCATGACGAAAAAGGGCCGATTAGCGGGCTGCCGCTGCCGAGCGAGCTGATTGGTTCCACGAACGAAGTGGCGTTGAACGACGCGCTGCAACCGCTGTCTGGCGATCGCCGTGGGTTGGATACCGAAGGTATCATCGGTGACGGCAACGGCGGCTATTGGCTGTGTGACGAGTATGGCCCGTTTCTGATCCATGTCGACGACAAAGGCAAAATTCTCGCCAAATATGGCCCAACGCCGCAGGCCGGCGAGCAGGCGGTGGCGAGCGGTTTGCCGAACATCCTGAAGTGGCGCCAGCCTAACCGCGGTTTTGAGGGGCTGACCCGGATGCCGGATGGACGCATTCTGGCGGCGGTGCAGAGCACGCTGGATGTTGATGGTAAAAGCAAAAACAAGGCGCAGTTTACCCGGCTGGTGAGCTTCGATCCGCGCAGTGGCAAAACTGCGATGTATGGCTATCCCATCGATATCGACCGCTATAAAAAAGCCAAAGACGCCAAGATTGGCGATATCGTGGCGTTGGACAACCAGCGCATCCTGTTGATTGAACAGGGAACCGATAAAGATAAGACGATGATCAACAAGATCTATCTGGTGGATCTCGCGCAGGCCAGCGATCTGAGTACGTTTGACGGCCAGGGTAAAGCGCTGGAGTTCGACGATGCGCAAGAGCTGGCTAAACGCGGCGTGAAGCTGGCGCAGAAACGGGAAGTGGCGGATCTGCGCCAGTTGGGCTGGCGCCAGGAGAAAGCGGAAGGGTTGGCGCTGATCGACGATCGCACACTGGCGGTGATCAATGACAACGATTTCGGCTTGCAGGCGAAGCTGGTGGATGCGTCGCCAAAGAGCAAAAAAATCGGTGACTACCAGCTGGAGAAAGGAGGGCGGTTGAGCCTCGACGGCGACAAGACCGATGCCCGTATCGAATTGCGCCCTCTGGAGCAGCCGGAGTCGCTGAGTGAGCTCTGGGTGCTCACCTTGCCGCAACCCTTGAAGTGATCGAGAAGGGGCGACAGCGCCCCCGTCAGACCGTTGAAAAAGGAGGAAAAAACGTGGTTTTTCCTCCTTTGTGGCCATCAGCCGAAAATCAATAAATTGATTTTCCTTGTTTTTTTATCCGCTGCTCTCTGCAAACCCGGCAATGGCATGAGGTTTGTCATCAATCTCACAGCGGGGGCGGTGACGCCCCCGTTTGCTTCAGGTCTCCGCGTGCCGCTGCGGCGCTCTGCCGCGCGAGATGCTCTCCCACACCGCCACCACCACCATGATCAGCGTCGTCAGGCCATTGACCATCAGCAGATCGGTTAAATAGGCGGCGGGGGCCAATACCGCCAGCGTCAGCAGCCCAACCAGGTGCGACAGCGGGAAGCGGCGATACACCAACCGTTTATACAGCGCGTTGGCGAACAGGTAAATCGCCGGGCCGAGCAGCAGCACCGCCGCCGTGGCGTGTTGGATGCGGCCGTCAGGATGGGCGATCACCAGCTCGTTGGCCACGGCGCAGACGATGATGGCTCCCACCAGCGCGACGTGCACGTAGTGGAAATAAGCGCCCAGCTGGCCGGGGTTTTCCGCTTGGCTGATGGCGTGGCTGCCGGCTTTGCTGCTGGTGTCGAAGTAAACCCACCACATCGCCAGGCTGCCGAGAAAGGCCACCAGCGAAGCGATGAGCACCGGCAGGCTCCAGCTTTCCATTTCGCTCAGGGTGGCGCCGGTGATCAGAATGGTTTCCCCCAGCGCCACGATCACGAACAGCTGGCAGCGCTCCGCCAGATGGTGGCCTTCGATGGTCCATTCGCTGCTGCTGTCCGAGCGCCCCAGCACCGGCAGGCGAAAACCGAACATCGGCGAGACGTATTCGCACAAGACGGCGATCGCCCACAGCGCCAGGCGAGTATGGCCTTCCGCCAGCCCGCCGGCGATCCAGAAGACGGCGGAGATGCACAGCCAGCCGAGGATGCGGCGAAAGTTTTGTTTCAATGGGTGGCCAGGCGCCAGCAGGCGCAATACCGTGGCGGAGCGGCCGACCTGAATAGCGACATAAAACAGCGCGAAGATCAGGCCGCGCTCGCCAAACGCCTGCGGCAGCGCGGCGGCGGCGAACAGCCCCAGCAGCATGATCGAGAACAGCAGCAGGCGGATCTGGCGGGTATCCGGATTGAACCAGTTGGTGACCCAGGCGGTGTATTGCCAGGCCAGCCAGACGGCAAACCACAGCAGCAGGGTTTCCAGCGCGCCGGTCAGTGTCAGGTGATGCAACAGATAGTGGGAAAGTTGGGTCACGGCGAAAACGTAGATCAGATCGAACAGCAGCTCGGAAAATGAGACCGACGCGCCCTGACCGTCACGCACGCGCAGCAGGTTTTGCGACATAAGCGTTCTTCCTTAAAAGGGTAAGCCACAAAATCAGCGTAGCTCAGCGCGCTCCGGCGGGTAAAAAATCTTAAATAGACGCGGCGCGCATGCTTTATCTCGCACCGTCTTTAATTGTTCATCAAATAGGGGTAAGGTGAGGTCTATAAAGTCATTCCCGCCTGAAAATACACACCCGCTCTTACTTCCTCCTTATTCTCCTCACAATGATTGATGTTCTTTACGTTGCATGACGTCCGTTTTCATTGGCTAGCGGATAATTAACATCACTGACCACGAGCTAATAAACAAGAACACCTGGAGTCAATCATGAAACTCATCCCAAGTATCGCAGCCGTATTGATCGCCGCCGCTTCTTTCTCCACTTTCGCCGCGCCGCTGTCGTCGGTGAAACAGGTCAACAGCGAGCAGGCCGCCAATCTGCAAAGCATCGGCGTCGTGTCGGTTTCCGGCATTAGCGGCTCACCGCATGATGCCATCACCGCCCTTAAAGAAAAAGCCGCGGCGGACGGCGCCAGCCATTATCGCATTATCGGTCTGGACACCCCCGGGGATTCCAGCAACTGGCGCGGCAATGCGGAAATTTATCGCTAAGCATTGGTTTTTTTACGCTCTGGCCGCGGCAACGCGGCCAATAAAATAAACGGTCGCAATAATTATCTGAATAGTCGGTGTATAAACGATTTATTCTCAGGTCATTATTACGGCCGTTTTTCTTTGCGTGCCGTTGATGAGGTTGCATTTTATTACAACTGTGTCTGCCGCTTTCGGAATCATGTTAATGATTACTTAAGAAATTCGGCTCACATTGAGGGCTTAACCCAAGGAGGCCTCAATGTTAAATGCGACCCGGCTGCAACTGATGAATCACTTCGCTTACCTGCAGCAATTTATGGCTTCACCGCGCACCGTCGGTACGCTGGCGCCTTCTTCCCCGTGGCTGTGTCAGGCGATGCTGAATCAGGTTGAATGGACCCGGGCGCTGTCGATCGCGGAACTGGGCGCGGCCGACGGGGTGTTGACCAAACGTATTCTGGGGCGGATGCGCGCCGATGCGGCGCTGGAGGCCTTCGAAATCCAACCCCATTTCGTGCATCGGCTGCGCGGGATTGACGATCGGCGGCTGCAGGTGATGGGCCATTCGGCGACCCGGATGGCCACCGATTACGACGTGGTGTTTTCCTGCCTGCCGCTGTTGTCGATCCCGGTCAGGATCAGCGTGCGCATTCTTCAGCAGGCCCGGCAGCGGCTGCTGGCGCGCAACGGCACGCTGGTGTTGTTCCAATACAGCCACCTGTCGGAAAAATTGCTGTCGCGCTATTTTCACTGGAAGCGCCTGCGGGTAGTGCGCAACTTCCCGCCGGCGCTGGTGTATGTCTGTACGCCGCGTTAGCTACAGCGTTTTCGCCATCACCACCACCTCTTCGTCATGCTGCCGCCGGCGCTCCAGAGGTTGCCAACCCCAGCCGGCGTACAGCGCTTCCGACTTGTCGGTGATGAGATGCAGAACCGAGTGATGGCGTTGCCGCGCCGCCTCGACGATGGCCATCTCCAGACAGTGGGCGATGCCCTTGCGGCGGTGATCGGGATGCACGAAGACGCCGGCCAGCCACGGAGTGAGATCCTGGCGCTGATGATCGTCGCTGGGCCACAGGCTGGCCATGCCGACCGGACGATCGCCGTCGATCATCATCAGCGTCAGGTGATCGTCGCTTGGCCGGCTGCATTGGGCGAAACGCAGCTGGGTGCGCGCCAGCGAACCGCCGCGCTGTGACCCCCATTGGCCGAAAGCCCAGGCGGCGCACACATCGGCAAACTGCGGGCACTCCGACAGCGGAATGATGCGTTGAGTCATGGCGGTCTCCCGGTTTTTTTGCTGTTTCCCCCTCCTATTTAACCGATTTTTCCGCCATTTTTTTAACTTTTTAAAGCCGCTATTTTAGCGGTTTCGCCGTGTTTGCCGCGCGCCCGGCGCCGTTTCCCGGATTTCTTTTGGCAATGGCGGCGTGGGATTGCAAGTGCTAATGAGAGTGATTATCATGCGCGCACTATTTCCCCCGTTTCGGCTCAATCATGCGCACTTCCCTCATTTTACTGCTGCTTTCCCTGTGGTTCGGCATGTTCTCCGCCCAGGCGAAGACGGTAACCGACATCACCGGCCGCCAGGTCGCGGTGCCGGACAACCCGCAGCGCATCGTGGTGGGGGAGAGCCGCATGCTGTATACGCTGGCGCTGCTGGAGCCGGGCAACCCGGCGCAGCGCATCGTCGGCTGGCCGGCGGATCTGGCGCGCTTTGATGCGCAAAGCTGGCAGCTGTATACGCAGAAGTTTCCACAGATAGCCCAGATCCCCGTCATCAGCGGCAATAACTTTCGCCAGGTCAACATCGAAAGCCTGCTGCAGCTGAAGCCGGATCTGGTGATCCTGGCGCGCTACGCGCGTGAAGACGGCGACAACGATCTGCTGGTTTCCGCACTGAGTAAGGCCGGCGTGGCGGTGATCTACGTCGATCTGCGCATCGATCTGCTGAACAACACCGTGCCGAGCGTGCGGCTGCTGGGCGAAGTGCTCAATCGCCAGCAACGCGCCGAGCAGTTCATCGCGTTTTATCAGCAGCATATGACGGTGATCCGGCAACGGCTGGCGGGCTATCAGGGGCCGAAGCCCAAGGTGATGCTGCACCTGCATCTGGGGCGGCGCGACACCTGTTGCACCACCGCCGCGCACGGCAATCTCGGCGATCTGCTGACCTTCGCCGGCGGCGACAACATCGCCAACGCCAGCGTCAAAGGGGTGTATGGCGAGCTGAACCCGGAAACCATTCTGAGCGCCAATCCCGACGTGTACCTCGCCACCGGCATGGCCGGCCCGCAGGGCAAACGGCTGTCCGATCTGCGCCTCGGGCCGCAGGTCAGCCGACAAGAGGCCGCCGACAGCTTCCGCCAACTGATCGCCAAACAGCCGATGCTGGCCAGCCTGCAGGCGGTGAAAAACCACCGCGCCTGGAGCGTCTGGCACAACTTTTACCTCAGCCCGTACCATGTCGTGCTGGTCGAGATGTTCGCCAAAGCGTTTTACCCGGATCTGTTCGCCGACATCAACCCGCAGCAGACCTTCCAACAGCTGTATCAGCAGTTTTTGCCGTTACCTTTTTCAGGGACCTATTGGAGTCAGTTAGATAATGAATAACAACAAGCGCGGCTGGTGGTGCGCATTGCCTTTGGCAGCCTGCGCGACATCGCCGGCGTGGGCGGCGGAAAAAGCCGCGCCGCAGGAAGAGAGCCTGGTGGTGGTCGGCCGCAAAGACGCCGACGGCGTGCAGAGCTATCAGCCGTTGACCAGCGTTACCGGCACCCGCAGCGAAACCAACCTGCTGAACGTGCCGCAGGCGATCGACGTGGTGCCGCAACAGGTGATTACCGATCAGGCGGTCAGCAGCCTGGACGAAGCGCTGTACAACGTCAGCGGCATAACCCAGGCCAACACGTTGGGGGGCACCCAGGACGCGGTAATGAAACGCGGCTTCGGCGACAACCGCGACGGCTCCATTCTGCGCGACGGCGTGCGCTCGGTGCAGGCGCGCAACTTTACGCCGACCACCGAGCGGGTGGAGGTGCTCAAGGGGCCGGCCTCGATGCTGTACGGCATGGGCGAGCCGGGCGGGATGATCAACATGATCACCAAAAAACCCCAGCTGCAGCAGCATACCCACGTGGAAGGCTGGGGCAGCAGTTTCAACGGCGGCGGTGGCCAGCTCGACGTTACCGGGCCGCTCGGCACGTCGGGGTTTGCCTATCGGATGATCGTCGATCACGATGAAACCGATTACTGGCGCAACTTTGGCCGCAATCGCCAGACGGTGATCGCGCCCTCGCTGATGTGGTACGGCGAGAACACCACCGTGCGGTTGGCCTATGAACATATGGAATATCTGGTGCCGTTCGATCGCGGCACCATTATCGATTCGCGCACCGGCAAACCGGTGAATACGCCGCGCGATCGCCGTTTCGACGAGGCTTATAACGCCACCCGCGGCGATCAGGACAGCGTCACCCTGCGGATCGATCAAACGCTCAATGAGCGCTGGAAAAGCTCGCTGACCTACGCCTACAGCCGCAACAGCTACAGCGACAACCAGGCGCGCGCCACGGCGCTGGACCCGGAGAGCGGCGCATTGAGCCGCCAGGCCGACTCGACCGCCCATGCCGTCAGCCACGCCAACGCGGTGCAGCTGACGTTCAATGGTGACGTGGACTGGGGCAGCATCAACCACCAGATGCTGTTCGGCTTTGATTTTGAAGATAACCGTACCTACCGCGGCGACATGATCCGCGGTAAAAAGAACAGCGATTTCAATATTTATCATCCGGTATACGGCCTGATGCCGCCGTCGACGGCGGTCAGCGCCAAAGACAGCGACCAGCGGGAAAATCTCACCAGCTACGGCTGGTTTATGCAGGATTCCATCCAGCTAACCGATAAATGGCTGGTGATGGGCGGGCTGCGCTACGACGCTTTCGACGTCTATGCCGGCAAGGGGCGGCCGTTCCAGACCAATACCGACAGCTCGGACGGCAAGCTGGTGCCGCGCGCCGGGGTGGTCTACAAGCTGACGCCTTACATGTCGCTGTACAGCAGCTATACCGAGTCGTTCAAGCCGAACTCTTCCATCGCCACCCAGATTGATTCGCTGCCGCCGGAGCAGGGCAAGTCGTGGGAAGTCGGCGGCAAGCTGGCGCTGCCGAACGGTGTTACCGGCACGTTGGCGCTGTTCGACATCACCAAGCGCAACGTGATGGTCAGTGAGCTGGTGGCGGGCGAAACCGTGACGCGCACCGCCGGGCGCGTGCGTTCGCAGGGCGTGGAGCTGGACGTGGCCGGTAATCTCACCGACTCGCTGAGCCTGATCGGTTCCTATGCGTATACCGACGCACGGGTGGTGGACGATCCGGACAACAAGGGCAAAGAGATGACCAACGTGGCGCGCCACACCGCCTCGCTGTTCCTGAGCCAGAACCTGGGCAGCCCGGGTCTCTACAGCGGCGATGAGGTGCGCATTGGCGCCGGTGCGCGCTACGTAGGGCGCCGCCCGGGTGACGCCGCCAACAGTTTCTACCTGGATAACTACACCGTTGCCGATGCGTTCGCCGCTTACACCATGCCGATCAACGGCTATCGGGTGAAATGGCAACTGAACGTGAAGAACCTGTTCGATAAAACCTACTACCCGTCCAGCGGCGGCAATTTGCGCGTGGCGGTGGGGGAACCGCGTGAGGTGGTGCTGCGCGGCAGTGTCGATTTCTAAGCCACGGGCGGTGAAATTTGCTTAAATAACCGCCCCAACGTTAAGGAGAACCCATGAGCCTGCAGATTCGTTTGGCGCAGCAGCGGGATATCGCGCATCTGATGGCGGTTGAACGCTCGGCGGCGCAGTTGTTTCGCCAACAGCCGGAATGGCGCTTTATTGCCGAAGGCGAGGTGATGGCCCCGCAGCAGCATGCCGCGTTTATCGCCGAGCGCCGTGAATGGCTGGCGGAAAGCGACAACGGCGAGTGCGCCGGTTTCATCGCCGTGCTGGCTCAGGGGGAAGACTGGCACATCGCCGAATTGTCGGTCGCCGGCACCTGGCAGCGGCAGGGCGTCGGCCGCCGCCTGATCGGCGCGGTGGCGGAAGAAGCCAAACGGCAGGGGGCCGGCCGCCTGACGCTCACCACCTTCATTGAGGTGCCGTGGAATGCGCCTTACTACCGGCGGCTGGGATTCCGGCCGCTTGAGGGCGCGCAGCTCACGGCCGCCTTGCGGCGGCATCTGGATGAGGATCTGGCGCACGGCTTTGCCGTCGGCAGTCGCTGTGCCATGGAATTTACACTATCGTAAATATTGAAATACAGAGCGGGCAGGGTATGATGCTGCCACCACGCCATCGCACCCGCTCGGCATTTTGGTATGCAATGCACTCAAGTCACCGCATAAGGGACAACCCGTAATGACACAAACCCTGTTCATGATAGGCGCTCGCGGAGCCGGCAAGACCACGGTAGGCCGCGCATTGGCGCTGGCGTTGGGCTATCAATTCGTCGATACCGATCTGTTTATGCAGCAGGCGGCGCAGATGAGCGTGGCGGAAATGGTCGAGCGCGAGGGTTGGCTGGGGTTCCGCCGCCGTGAGACCGTCGCGTTGCAAACCGTGACTAAGCCGTCAACTATAGTTGCCACCGGCGGCGGCGCGATCCTGGCGGAAGAGAATCGTCAGTTTATGCGCCAGCATGGCACCGTTATCTACCTGCGCGCGCCGGCCAGCGTGTTGGCGCAGCGGTTGGAAGAGTACCCGGAAGATGCGCAGCGCCCGACGCTCACCGGCAGGCCGATCGCCGAAGAGATGCGCGAGGTGCTGGCCGCGCGGGAAGCGCTGTATCAGGATGCCGCACATTACGTGATGGACGGCGCCGCCGATCCGCAGCGGGTGGTGGAACAAATCCTCGCGGTGCTGCCGCGTGAGACGGTGAAATAACCTTTTCTTCTCTTCAGGCGCTGTGCGCCCGTTTTTCTATTCCGTTTGCCGAGCGGCCGCAAAGTAGGCCCCGGGCGTGACGCCGAAGCGGCGGCGAAAGGCGGCGATGTAGGCGCTGACGTTATCATAGCCGCAGGCGTCGGCCACCTCGCCAACCGCTTCGCCGCGTGATAACCCCTCCAGTGAACGCAATACCCGCGCCTGCTGGCGCCACAGCGCGAAGCTGATGCCGGTTTCCTGCAGAAAACGGCGGCTCAGGGTGCGCGGGCTGAGCCCGGCCCAGATGGCCCAGTCGCGCTGGCTGCGCGGGCTGGCGGGATCGTTCAGCAGCGCACGGGCGATGTTCAGCAACCGGGCGTCCTGCGGCAGCGGCAATTGCAACGGCGCGCGGCTTGCCGCGTGCATTTCGTCCAGCAGCACCTGCAGCAGCCGCCGTTGCGGCGCACTCAGCGGGCCGGCGGGGAACTGCGCGATGCGCTCCACCAGGGCCTGCAACAACGCAGAGGCCGTGAACAGCTGCGGCAGCGGCGGCATCTCCGGCACGCTTTCCATCGGCAGATACAGGCTCCAGCCCGCCACGTCGCCACAGGCCAGCGCCTGATGGGCGCATCCCGGCGGCAGCCAGCCCAGCGTGCCGCCGGTGATCGCCCATTGCCGGCCCGGGAGTTCCATTGCCAGCATGCCGCGCGTCAAGAGATAGATCTGGCCGCCTTCGTGCCGGTGCCAGGGCGTCAGGTGCTTTTTTTCATGCTGAAGGCGTTGGCTGCGGATCTGCGTCATGTTGGCCGTTTAACGTTATTGAAAGTCTTGATGTGGTTATTATGCCATCGCCTGGCCGGGATAGGATCGCCGTTCACCCTATTTCGGAGAAATGTGATGACTCAACTTACCCCGCTGAATCTGGTGCTCGATACGCTGCAGCAGATCGTCGCCAGCCCGGAGCATCGGCCGGCCCAGCTCGCCGCCCGCTTCAGCGCAGGCTACCGCCAGCAGGTGGATGGCAAGGTGCTGCACTTCGAGCAGTTTGAGCAGCATATGGCGCTGCTGAAGCGGCAAACTCGCCGCATGACGCTGAGCGTGATCGCGGCGGCGGAGCAGGGCGAGGCGGTGCTGACCCACCATCTGGTCGAGGTGGAAAAGCGTGACGGTTCCCGCTGCCGCGTGCGGGTGTTGGCGCACTTCACCGTGCGTGAAGGGCGTATTTGCGCCTGCGACGAATTGACCGAGCTGTTGACGGGGGCTCCCGGCGATCGCGATCTTGGTTCGCGCGTGTCGGAATGAGGGCGGCTGCTATACTTGCTACTGTGTGAAACACACGGGAGAACGGCATGCGCGAAAATGATCAACCTGCTTATCCACGGAGTGCCCGCGTCGTAGAGGTGTTTCGGGGGGACCCGAACCTGCATCTGCGCCGCTTTGAGGTGCGCACCGACGACATTGAGCCGAATACGCTGCTCAGTGAACATGAAACCGAGCAGGAAGCGCTCGACGCCAAGCACCGCTATGAAGACGAGGCGCTAGAGCACTGACCTGCAGCCCAGCGGAAACCGGCGTCAGGCCGGTTTCCTGTTTATCCCCCCGCGTTAGCACATATTTCCCAGAACAATATTGATAATGATAATCATTTATGTGATTTTTATCGCCCCTATTGGGTGTTTCACTTCTGGGAAAAGAGATGTCCAATTCCGAGTTGCAGGCGCTGTTTCTGCGCCATATGCGGCCGCTGCAAGCCTATTTGAACGCCAAACTGCGCGACCCTCAGCTGGCCGCGGATTTGGCGCAGGAAAGTTTTACCCGCCTTACCGAGCAATATCCGCAGGGTAACATTCTCGATATCGAAGCCTACCTGTATAAAACCGCCAAAAACCTGATGTTCGACCATCTGCGCCAGCAGCAGCGGCGGCAGACCGAAGCGGTCGAAGACGACATTCTGGCGCAGTATCCCTCCGGTGAACCGGCGCTTGAACAACTGGCGATCGATAGCCAATTGCTGCAGCTGTTGCAGCAGGCGCTGGCGGACATGCCGCCGCGCACGCAGCAGATTTTCCGCCTTAACCGGCTCGATGGCCTGACCCAGGCGCAGGTGGCGGCGCAGCTGGGCGTGTCGCTCAGCACGGTGGAAAAACACCTGGCCAGCGCGCTCGAGCGGCTGATGGCGCGGATGGAAGAACAATAATGGCAATTTTTTTACGGGTTTATCCGCGCTCAGACGTCTTAACCTATAACCAGAAAAAACAGAGGTCTATGCCATTATGAAACCGCTAACCGCACAGGCGCGACAGCAGGCGGCCGCCTGGGCCGTGAGCCTGGCCGAAGGGGCGCTGCCGGCCGATCGGCGGCGAGCGTTGGACGCCTGGCTGGCCGCCGATCCGCAGCATCCGGCGGCGCTGCGTCAGGCTCGCCTGCTGTGGACGACGCTGGGACAGCTGCCGCCTGAGCAGCGGCAGGCGTTACAACCGCAGGTGGCGACGCTGAAAACGTCATCCCATCGCAGGTGGCCCCGCTGGGCGGTGGCGGCGGCGGTGGCGATCGCCGTTTCCTTCGGCGTTTATCGCGGGCCGGATCTATGGATTGGCATGCAGGCGGATTACCAAACCGTTCGCGGCGAGGTGCGCGAAGTTGCGTTGCCGGACGGCAGCCGGGTGGCGCTGGACAGCGACAGCGCGATCGCACTGGCGTATTCCGCAGGCGAACGCAAGGTGCGGCTGCTTAGCGGCGCCGCCTATTTTGTCGTCGCGCCGTTGGGCGGGCCGGAAAGTCGCCCGTTCAGGGTGGAGGCGGAAAACGGCGTCACCCAGGCACTGGGCACCGAGTTCAGCGTGGCGCGCACCGAGCAGGGCGTCGACGTCAGCGTGCATCAGCACAGCGTGCGGGTAACGCTTGAGCGCGGTGAGCGTTCGCTGGTGGTCGCGCAACGCCAGGCGGCGCATTACCGCAACGGGCAGCTGCAGCTGACGCGGCAAACGGCCGGTGATGACGCCTGGCGGCGCGGCTGGCTGGTGATCGACCGCCAACCGCTGACGCAGGCGCTCGCGCAGCTCAACCGCTATCGCGAGACCCGCATCGTAGCGATCAATCCCGAACTCAGATCGCGTACGGTCAGCGGCGTGTTCGCGCTCAATAAACTCGACGACGGCGTCGGCGCCATTCGTCAGGAACTCTCCGCCCGCCAGCTGAATCTCCCCGGCATCACGCTGCTTTACTGAGCGGTGCAGGCGGGCCGGGATGCCTGTTTCGCCGCTATTTTCACTTTCTGTAAAAAATCTTTACGGGTTTTTGCCTCCCGGAACGTCCTTATGTTTAAACGAGATTGATTTCCATTATCATTTGGTTTGACATTCTTTCGGGTGGAACACACACGCATGCTTATTCACAAGGGAACCACGCCGGCCGGCCGCTTGGCCACGGCGGTACGCGCCGCGCTGGCGGCGATGATGTTGACTCAGCCGGCTGTGGCGCTCGCCGTCCAGGCTGAGGCGAACGGTGCGCAGGCCGCACAGCAAAAGCATTTCAACATTGCGGCGCAGCCGCTGCAGAGCGCCATGTTGCGCTTCGCCGAGCAGGCCGGCATGCAGGTGTTTTTCGACGAGGTGAAGCTCGACGGCATGCAGGCGGCGGTGCTGAACGGCAGCATGAGCGTTGAACAGGGCCTGAGGCGCTTGATCGGCGGCAATCCGGTGGCTTTCCGCCTGCAGCCGCAGGGGCAGATCGTATTGAGCCGGCTGCCGACGGCTAACGTAGAGGGCGGCGCGCTGGCGCTGGACAGCCTGACGGTGCTGGGCGCCGGCGGCATCAACGCCAACGATTGGGTTTACGACGAACCGCGCTCGGTCAGCGTCATTAGCCGCGAACAGATGGACAACCGCCCGGCGCGGCACGCGGCCGATATTCTGGAACAGACCACGGGGGCCTATTCCAGCGTCAGCCAGCAAGATCCGGCGCTGTCGGTCAACATCCGCGGCATACAAGACTATGGCCGGGTGAACATGAATATCGACGGCATGCGGCAGAATTTTCAAAAGAGCGGCCATGGCCAGCGTAACGGCACCATGTATATCGATTCCGAGCTGCTGTCCGGCGTAACCATCGACAAGGGTACCAGCGGCGGTATGGGCAGCGCCGGCACGCTCGGCGGCATCGCCACCTTCAATACCGTCAGCGCGAGCGATTTCCTGGCGCCGGGCAAAGAGCTGGGCGGCAAGCTGCACGCCAGCACCGGCGATAACGGCACCCACTTCATCGGCAGCGGCATACTGGCATTGGGCAACGAAACCGGCGATATCCTGCTGGCCGCCAGCGAACGCCACCTCGGCGACTATTGGCCCGGCAATAAGGGCGACATCGGCAACATTCGCATCAATAACGACACCGGCAATTACGATCGCTACGCCGAGAGCATCAAGAACAACAAAATCCCCGACACCCATTACCGCATGCACTCGCGGCTGGCCAAGGTGGGCTGGAACCTGCCCGCCAACCAGCGCCTGCAGCTGAGTTATCTGCAGACCCAGACCGCATCGCCGATCGCCGGCACCTTGACTAACCTGGGCACTCGCCCGCCCTACGAACTGGGCTGGAAGCGCACCGGCTACACCGACGTGATGGCGCGCAACGCGGCGTTCGACTACAGCCTGGCGCCGGAAGACGTCGACTGGCTCGATTTTCAGGCCAAGCTGTATTACGTCGATACTCAGGATGACAGCGACACCTACAGCACCAGTTCGCTGCTGGACAACGGCTACGCGACGCGCACCCGTCTGCGTACCTATGGCGCACAGGCGCAAAACACCTCGCGCTTCAGCCTGGCGCCGGGGCATGACTTCCGCGCCAATTACGGGCTGGAGTTCTATTACGACAAAGCCACCAGCGACTCTTCCCGCCAAGGCATGGATGGGGTGACGCCGGCCGGCAACCGTTCGGTAGCCAGCCTGTTCGCCAATCTGACCTATGACTACGACGGCTGGCTGACGTTGGAAGGCGGGCTGCGTTACGACCGCTATCGCCTGCGCGGCCAGACCGGTCTGAGCTACGCCGACTTCCCGTATACGGCGGAGAATCCCTGCAAACAGCTGCGGCTGCGCAACTGCCTGGCGACGACCACGCAGCAGGAGTGGAACGTCGATCGCGATCAGGGCAAGCTGTCGCCGACGCTGGCGCTGGCGGTGCGCCCCGGCGTGGAGTGGCTGGAGCTGTATACCACCTACGGCAAATCCTGGCGGCCGCCGGCGATCACTGAAACGCTGACCAACGGCAGCGCGCACAGCACCTCTACGCAATATCCCAACCCGTTCCTGCAGGCCGAGCGCTCGCGCGCCTGGGAAGTGGGGTTCAACGTACAGCAGCCTGACCTGTGGTTTGAGGGCGATCGGTTGGTGGCCAAGGTGGCCTATTTCGACACCAAAGTGGATAACTACATCAACCTGGCGATTAACCGGGACAAGCCGGGGCTGGTGCAGCCGAGCATCGGCAACGCCGCCTACGTCAACAATCTGTCGAAAACCCGTTTCCGCGGGCTGGAGTACCAGCTCAACTATGACGCCGGGGTGTTCTACGCCGACCTGACCTACACCCACATGATCGGTAAAAACGAGTTTTGCTCCAGGAACGCCTGGCTGGGCAATCGCCTGCGTTACGGCGCCAACTCCCGGCCGGGCAATTTCTACGCGGAGCAGGATCCGACGGCGAATGACGCCGTGTCCTGCGACGGCGGCTCGCAGTTCGGCACCGCCGCTTACCTGCCGGGCGATCGCGGTTCGGTGACGCTGGGCGGCCGCGCTTTCGATCGCAAGCTGGACGCCGGGGTGACCGTGCGCTTCGCGCCGGGCTATCAGGACAGCTCGGTGCCGTCCAACTACCCGTATCTGGCCGACTGGCCGAAATACACCCTGTTCGATCTGTACGCCAGCTACAAACTGACCGACAGCCTGACGCTGCGCGGCTCGGTGGAGAACCTGACCAACCGCGCCTACGTCGTCAGCTACGGCGAGACGCTGGCCAATACCCTGGGGCGCGGCCGCAGCGTGCAGGGCGGGGTGGAGTACCGTTTTTAAGCAGTAAAAGGGCGTTGCTCATCGTTGAGCACAGAGGTCGCCTCGCAAGGGGCGCCGTTCATCAATGGAGATAGAGAAATGGCATTTTCAGTCAATTATGACAGCAGTTTCGGCAGCTACAGCATCCATAACTATCTGAACGAGTGGGCGTCGTCGTTTGGCGATATCAACCACACCAACGGTAATGTCACCGACTCCAACAGCGGCGGTTTCTACGGCGGCAGCCTGTCCGGCAGCCAATATGCCGTGACCAGCACCGCCAACAACATCACCTCGTTCGTGGCGGGCGGCAACCTGACCTACACCCTGTTCAACGCACCGGCGCACACCCTGTACGGTCAACTGGACTCCCTGTCGTTCGGCGACGGCCTGAACGGCGGCGGCTCTACACCGTACAACATCCAGGTTCCTGACGTCAGCTTCGGCGGCCTGAATCTCAGCAGCCTGCAGGCGCAGGGCCACGATGGCGTGGTACACCAGGTGGTGTACGGCCTGATGTCCGGCGATACCGGCGCGCTGGAAACCGCGCTGAACGGCATCCTCGACGACTACGGTCTGAGCGTCAACTCCACCTTCGATCAGGTGGCGGCGGCGACGGCGGTGGGCGTGCAGCACGCCGACAGCCCGGAATTGCTGGCGGCCTGATCGCGGCCGTTTGCCCGCCGGCGCCGCGTGCCCCGGCGGGCGTTTTCTCGTTTTTAGCCGATGGAAAACGCCATGAAAAACGCCGTCAGGCGCGGAGAAGTGATGAGCGTGCTGGCCGCATACCGGCGCGGATTTTGGGGCATTGCGCTGTTTACCGCAGTGATCAACCTGCTGATGCTGGCCCCGGCGCTGTATATGCTGCAGGTCTACGATCGCGTGTTGCCGTCGGGCAACCGCATGACGCTGGCGATGCTGACCCTGATGGTGGTCGGCCTTTACCTGTTTATGGGCCTGCTGGAGTGGGTGCGCAGCCAGGTGGTGATCCGCCTTGGCGCCCAGATGGATATGCGCCTCAATCAGCGAGTCTATGACGCCGCCTTCGAAACCAATTTGAAAACCGGCAACCCGCTGGCGGGGCAGGCGCTGAACGATCTGACCAACCTGCGCCAGTTCGCCACCGGCAATGCGCTGTTCGCCTTTTTCGATGCCCCCTGGTTCCCGGTTTATCTGCTGGTGGTTTTTCTGCTCCATCCCTGGCTTGGCGCGTTGGCCAGCGCCGGGGTGATCGTGCTGGTGCTGCTGGCCTGGCTCAACCAGCGGGTGTCGCAGGCGCCGCTGGCGGAGGCCGGCCGCGTCGCGCTGAGCGCCACGCAGCAGGCCAACGGCAACCTGCGCAATGCCGAAGCCATCGCCGCCATGGGCATGTTGACCGACTTGCGCCTGCGCTGGCTGCGGCAGCATCAGCAGTTCCTGCTGCTGCAGAACCGCGCCAGCGAGAAAATCGCCGCGGTCACTGCCTGGTCGAAAACCGTGCGGCTGGCGCTGCAGTCGCTGATGTTGGGCTGCGGCGCGCTGCTGGCGGTCAACGGCGACATTACGCCGGGCATGATGATCGCCGGATCGATCCTGATCGGCAGGGTGCTGGGGCCGATCGATCAGCTGATCGGCGCCTGGAAGCCGTGGTCATCGGCGCGCCAGTCCCTGCAGCGGCTGGAGGTGATGCTGGCCGCTAACCCGCCACGAATACCGAGTCTGCCGCTGCCGGCGCCCGGCGGTACATTGGCCGTGAATCAGCTGACCGCCAGTGCGCCAGGCGGCACGGCGCCGGTGTTGCACGGCGTCAGTTTTCGTCTGGAGGCCGG
Source organism: Serratia sp. BNK-23 (assembly GCF_047456145.1). Lineage (NCBI taxonomy): Bacteria > Pseudomonadati > Pseudomonadota > Gammaproteobacteria > Enterobacterales > Yersiniaceae > Serratia > Serratia sp. BNK-23. The sequence continues at coordinate 3,977,610 of NZ_CP179900.1, read as the reverse complement.
CGAGGTGCTGGGCGTGATTGGCGCGTCCGGCTCCGGCAAAACCCTGCTGATGCGCCAACTGGTTGGCGCGCTGACGCCGCTCAGCGGCGACGTGCGGCTGGACGGTGCAGACATTCAGCAGTGGGACAAGCAACAACTCGGGCCGCATATCGGTTACTTGCCGCAGGATATCCAGCTGTTCGCCGGCACCCTGACGGACAACATCGCTCGCTTTGGGCAGGTCGACGCCGAGAAGGTGGTGGCCGCGGCGGCGCTGGCCGGCGTGCATCAGCTGATCCTGCATTTACCGAAAGGCTATGAGACCGAGCTGGGTGAAGGCGGCAGCGGCCTGTCCGGCGGCCAACGTCAGCGGGTGGCGCTGGCGCGCGCGCTGTATGGATCTCCGGCGCTGGTGGTGCTGGACGAACCGAACGCCAACCTCGATCGCGAAGGGGAAGGGGCGCTGCAGCGGGCGATCGAAGCGCTGAAGGCGCGTGGCACCACCATCGTGTTGGTGACCCACAAACCGGCGATCCTGGCGGCCACCGACAAATTGCTGGTGCTGAGCGCCGGCCAGATACAGCACTTCGGCCCCAGCGACGCCATCCTGAAAAAACTGCCTGGTTTTGCGCCCGCCGCTGCCGCCGCACCGGCCAATGCCGGGCGCAGCAACGGCGGCTTCAACGTCAATTACGCCAACTTCGCCAAAACGGCCAGCGGTGAACGAAAAGTATGAGCAATCAGAGTGTGATCCCCGGCGATATCGACGCCCTTTCCCGGCAGTTCGACGAAGGCCGTTATCTGCGGCTGGGAGGCTGGCTGGTGCTGTTGGGGTTTGGCGGTTTCCTGCTGTGGGGGCTGTTGGCGCCGCTGGACAAAGGCGTGCCGGTTTCCGGCAGCGTGGTGGTGGCCGGCAACCGCAAGGCGGTGCAGCACCCGAGCGGCGGGGTGGTGTCGCAGATTCAGGTGCATGAGGGCGACCGGGTCCGCGCCGGGCAGGTGCTGTTGTTGATGGATACCGTCGACAGCCGCACCCAGCGCGATGCGCTGCGCAGCCAGCAGTTGAGCAATGCCGCGCAGCAGGCGCGGCTGCAAGCCGAGCGCGACGGTCTGCAAGCGATCGCTTTCCCGCCATCGCTGCAAACGCGGCGAGAAGAGCCGGAGGTGATGTCGCTGATGCTGCTGCAGCAACAGCTGTTCACCAGCCGCCGTGCGGCGCTGCAGAGCGAGCTGGCGGCGATCGCGGAAAGCATCGCCGGATCGCAGGCGATGTTGGAAGGGGTTCGGCAGTCTTACGCCAGCAAGCAACGGCAAAAGGCCATGCTGCAGGAGCAACTGGGCGGCATGCGCAAGCTGGCGGCGCAAGGGTATGTGGCGCGCAATCGGCTGCTGGATCTGGAGGGGCAGCATGCGCAGATCGACGGCCAGGCATCCGAGGACAGCGGCAATATCGGCCGTCTGGGGCGCCAGATCCTGGAGCTGAAACTGCGGGCGATCCAGCGGCGGGAGGAGTATCAAAAAGAGGTCAGCAGCCAATTGGCCGAGGTACGGATGAAGCTGGACGAGCTGGATAACCGCCTGGCCAAGGCGGAGGCCGATCTGGGGCATACGCAGGTGAAAGCGCCGGTGGCGGGCACCGTGGTGGGGTTGAGCGTGTTCACCGAAGGCGGCGTGATTGGCGCCGGTCAGCAACTGATGGAGATCGTGCCCAGCGATCGCGGGCTGCAGGTAGAAGCGCGCATCCCGGTCGAGTTGATCGATAAAGTGCAGGTGGGGTTGCCGGTCGAATTGTTGTTCTCGGCGTTCAACCAAAGCACCACGCCGCGCGTCGAGGGCGAAGTGACGCTGGTCGGGGCCGATCGCCTGACCGACGAGAAAAGCGGCGCGCCTTATTACAGCGTGCGCGCCAAGGTCAGCGAAGAAGGATTGCAACGCTTGAGCGGGTTGGAGATCCGCCCAGGGATGCCGGTCGAAGGCTTCATCCGCACCGGTGAGCGTTCGATGATGAACTATCTGTTCAAACCGCTGACCGATCGCCTCCATTTGGCGCTGACGGAAGAGTGAGCATGTCGGTTTCGCCGCTGCCTTTCGCCGCACCCGGCACCGCCATGCCCTGGCGCCGTTGTCTGGTGTTGGTGCTGGCGCTGCATCTGCTGGTTGCCGCGCTGCTTTGGCCTTGGCGAGACAAGGCCGAGCCGCCGTGGGTGCCGCCGCCGGCGGTGATGGTGCTGATGGCCGCCGCGCCGCAGGCCCCGGCCGAGGCGAAACAACCGCCGGGACAAAGGACGCCGCCGCCTCAGGTTGAACCGCCGGCGCCACTGGAGCCGTTGCCGCTAGTGAAAGCGCCTGACGCCGCGCAGCCGAACATCGCCGTGCCGCCGAAACAGAAAAAACCGCCTAAGCCGATGAAGAAAAACAACCTGCCCCGCACGCCGCCGCACGAGAGAATCATCGCGCCGCCGAAGGTTCAGGAACAAAGCGCCGGCGCGCCGCCGCCGGGTCGCGCGGATAAAACGGCCGCGCCGCAAACTCGCCTGACGCCCTATGCTCAGGCGGGGGAGGACAACTGGCGCAGCCGCATCAGCGGCCGCCTGAATCGCTTTAAGCGTTACCCCAAAGACGCACTGCGGCTGAAGCGCCAGGGCGTCGGGCAGGTGCGTTTCACGTTGGACAGACAGGGCCACGTGCTGGCGGTGACGCTGGTCAGCAGCGCCGGGCTGCCGTCGCTGGATCGTGAAATCCAGGCGCTGGTCAAACGCGCTTCGCCGCTGCCCACGCCGCCGTCGGACGCCTACGTCAACGGCACGGTGGAATTGACGCTGCCGATCGATTTCAGTTTGCGCGGCGCGGGTTTTTGAGTCGCGACGAGATATCCCCCGAACAAAACCATTTTTCAGCAGCTTGTCCTGCTATTTATTATTTTCAAAGCGTATCGTTATTTTAATCAACGTGACGAAGTTGGCGTTCTGCGCGATATTTTAATTTAAAAAGCACGAATGCCTTTTATTTTTCTGCTGATAAAAAATAAACAGCTTGACGCTGTGGAGTTCGGGTTTTAGTTTTTAATTATAAAACAGGAACTGAGTTCCATATAGTGGAAAAAGGTGGATCATGACAACGCTGGAAAATGCCGCTGCGGTATTAAAACTCTTTACTCAACAACGCGTGATGCATGGTCAGCCGGGTATAGCATTCAGCGACGTGGTGGATCAATTGGCGCTGCCAAAAAGCACGGTGTCGCGCCTGCTGCAGACCATGGAAAATCAGGGCATGCTGGAGCGCGATCCCGATAGCCGGCGTTACCGCATCGGTGCGCTGTTGCTGGCGGTATCCAGCCACTATCTGTCGATGCCGCTGGTGGACAGCCTGGCGACCAGTATGGCGCAGCTGTGTCGCCAGACGGCGTGTACCGGCTACCTTTCGGTATTGGAGGGGCAGGATATCATGGTGATGCGCATGTTTCCCGGCCGCCACTTTTTGCAGGTGGTCACTCCGGCGGGTTACCGTTCACCGGCGGCGGAAACCTCGGTCGGCCGGGCGATACTGGCGCGTGAAAGCGACGAGCAGGTTCGAGCGCGTTATGCCGGCGGTTACCGGGCGGCTTCGCCCAATGCGCCGCAAACGCTGGATGCGCTGTTGCAGAAGTTGCAGCAGGTGAGGCACCAGGGATGGTCGTTGGCACGCAATGAAACCCTGAACAGCATCAGTTCGCTGGCGACCGCGCTGGTGAACAAGCACGGCAGCGAGACGGTGGGGCTGTGTCTGTCCTTCCCTTCGCAGGGTGAGGAACAGCCGTTCGTACCGGAAGTTCTGGCCGAATTAACCGCAGTCACCTGCCAACTGGCGGAAAAATATGGCGATGATTATTGGCAGCAGATCAAATAACGCGTCAGAGCTGTAGCATTCCATCATAATTAACGAGTGCCGACACCAGGGAACTCATTAGTTATATTCCACCGTATTTTATTGTTAAGAAATAGGCAGGCTGAATAAGAAAATAATCACGTTATGACGCCAACAGTTCCAAATAATGGAACTGCTGCGGCGAGCTATCGCCTGGCGTTATTTCCGTCATGCGGCAGGGAATATTCAGGGAAACCAAGCATGAAATCAAATAATCCGCTAAAAGCGGCCGGCACGCTGTTGGTCATGGCGCTACTTTCGGTGATGGGGGCGATCATCGGCGTTCAACTGATCACCACGCTGGGCGTGACGCCCAACACTTCGATCATCGGCGCGCTGATCGCCATGCTGTTGGCGCGCATCCCGCTACAGATGTTCCAACGCTATCGTTCGGTGCATACCCAGAACCTGGCGCAAACGGTGATCTCCTCCGCCACTTTCGGTGCAGCCAACTGTCTGCTGATGCCGATTGCGGTGCCTTACGTGATGGGGCAACCGCAGCTTATTTTACCGATGTTCTGCGGCGTGGCGGCGGCGATGCTGCTCGACGCCTATCTGCTTTATCGTCTGTTCGATACCAAAGTGTTCCCCGCCGCCAATGCCTGGCCGCCGGGCGTCGCCGCCGCAGAGGCGATTAAAGCCGGCGATCGCGGCGGCAAGCAGGCCTGGCTCCTGGTGGTGGGCGTAGTGGTGGGCATCGCTGGATCAATGCTCAAGATCCCCATGGCGGCTTTCGGCACCGCCTTTATCGGCAATATCTGGGCGCTGAGCATGTTCGGCGTCGGGCTATTGCTGCGGGCCTACGCCGAGCCGGTGGCCGGATTCGATATTAACGCCCATTTTATTCCGCACGGCGTGATGGTTGGCGCTGGCCTGGTGGCGCTGATCCAGGTCGCGCAGGTGATCCGCAGCCGCCGCGCTGATAGCGCCGGTTATACCCAACCCGACAGCGCCGTAAGCAAAGCGCTCGGTCTGGGCGCGGTCGGCTATATCGTCATCGCCGCTTTTTTGGCCCTGGTCGGCGGGCTGTTTAGCGAGATGTCGCTGCCGATGTTGGCGCTGTTCGTGATTTACGCGGCGTTTGCCGCTTTCGTTCATGAGTTGATCGTCGGTATCGCTGCCATGCACTCCGGCTGGTTTCCCGCGTTCGCGGTGGCGTTGATCACCCTGATAGTCGGTATCCTGATCGGTTTCCCACCGCTGGCGCTATGCATCCTGACCGGTTTTACCGCCGCCACCGGGCCGGCCTTCGCCGACATGGGCTTTGATTTGAAAGCCGGCTTCATCCTGCGCGGCTACGGTGAGGATCTGCAGCAAGAGCTGCTGGGGCGTCGCATTCAGCTGTTTGCGGCGTTGATCGCTTTCATCATCGCCATTCCGGTGGTTTACCTCTCTTACCACAGCTATTTCCTGCAGGATCTGATCCCGCCGGTCGCGCGCGTTTACGCCAAAACCATCGAGGCCGGCGCGCAGCCGGGCATCGCCTGGAGTCTGTTGATCTGGGCGATCCCCGGCGCCTTGGTGCAGCTGGTCGGCGGCCCTAAACGCCAGCTCGGCGTGCTTCTGGCAACCGGCCTGCTGATCAACAACGCCTTGGCCGGGTGGGCGGTGCTGGTCGGCATCGCGCTGCGTGTGGCGATCCTGCGACGTTGGGGGGATCGTGGCCGCACGCCGATGGAGATTATGGCGGCCGGATTTATCGCCGGCGATGCGCTCTACAACTTCTTCAGCTCGATTTTTTCCAGCAAGGGCAAATAGCTCCTGCCGATGACATTGGTGAGGTAAAACGACCATGAGTTTGCAACAAACGCTGCAGGTTTTTGAATTGATTGATAGCGCATTCGTCAGCGGCCAAGACGTCGTCGACCTGTTTGCGTCTTACCCGGCGATCCGGGCCAGCACCTTGCGCGCCGAGGGGCCGAAGGGCGGCACCGATTTCGTGCGTATCGAGATCCCCGGCAGTGCAGGAAAATTCGGCGGTGGTGCGGCGCCGACGCTGGGCATTATCGGCCGCCTGGGCGGCATTGGCGCGCGGCCGACGCGAATCGGGCTGGTGTCCGACGGCGACGGCGCGATCGCCGCCATTGCCGCCGCGCTGAAGTTGGCGGAGATGCAGCGCAAGGGCGACATGCTGCCGGGCGATGTGATCGTCACCACCCATATTTGCCCGAACGCGCCGACCCGGCCGCACGATCCGGTTGATTTTATGGATTCACCGATCGATGACGTGACGATGAACGATAACGAAGTGGTGCCGGAGGCTGACGCCATCCTGTCGATCGACACCACCAAAGGCAACCGCATCATCAATCATAAAGGCTATGCGCTGTCGCCGACGGTGAAAGAGGGGTACATCCTGCGGGTGGCGGAAGATCTGCTGCGCATCATGGAGATGACCAGCGGCCGGCCGGCGGTGACTTTCCCGATCACCACGCAGGACATCACCCCTTACGGCAACGGTGTACATCACCTCAACAGCATCTTGCAGCCCTCGACCGCTACTGCAGCGCCGGTGGTCGGCGTGGCGATCTGCAGCGAATCAGTGGTGCCGGGCTGCGGTACCGGAGCCAGCCACGAAACGGACATCGCGTTGGCGGTCAAATTCGCGGTGGAAGTCGCCAAAGAATTCGGCCGCGGTACCTGCCGGTTCTATGATGCCACCGAATACGACCGGCTGCTGGCGCTGTACGGCAGTCTGAGCCACCTGCAAAAAAGGAGATAGACCCATGACGGCTTCATTCGCCACGCTGACCATCGGTCAGGCGCCGCGCAGCGATATCATGCCGCTGCTGTCTGCTTATCTGCCGGCGGAGCGAGTGAGGCACGTCGGTTTGCTGGACGGCCTGGATATCGGGCAGATCGCCGAGCGTTATGCACCGCAACAGGGCGACAAGCTGCTGGTGTCGCGTCTTTTGGACGGTACGCAGGTGACGCTCGGCGCCGCTCGCGTCGAAAGCGGGTTGCAGGAGAAGATCCGCGAACTGGAAGCGACGGGATGCGAGGTGATTCTGTTGCTATGCACCGGCGAATTCGGTCGATTGCAGGCGGAACGGGTGCTGTTGCTGGAACCGGATCGCATTATCCCGCCGTTGATCTCTGCGATCGTCGGCACACACCGTGTCGGCATCGTGGTGCCGGTGGCTGAACAGGTTGGGCAGCAGGCGCGCAAATGGCGGCAGCTGGCGGCGCCGCCGAGCTATGCCGTCGCCAGCCCCTATCTGGCGGATGACGCTGCGCTGGAGCAGGCGGCTTGCACCCTGCTGCGGCAGGGGGCGGAGGTGGTGGTGCTCGATTGTATCGGTTATCACCAGCGTCACCGCGCTTTTCTGCAGGCGCGTCTGTCGGTACCGGTGCTGCTGTCGAACGTACTGGTCGCCAAGCTGGCCGCAGAGTTAATCGACTGATTCAAATAGCCATAAATCTGCGCTCGACGCGACTACGGGCGTTTTGCGCCCGTGAGGCGCCCCGGGCTTCAGCAGCCCTGACTGTCGGCGAGAGGGCCTGTAGCGTTTTACTCTGCGCCGCGATCGCATTTCGCGCGAAAAACCAGTGACAGATCAACCGCAATCCCCCAATATGGATTTTCCATCAAGATGATTACGCGGGTGCCAGTCTATGCTGAAAGTGAATGAGTATTTTGCCGGAAAAGTGAAGTCTATCGGTTTTGACAGTAGCAGCATCGGTCTTACCAGCGTGGGTGTGATGGAAGAGGGCGAATACACCTTCTCCACCGCGCAGCCGGAAGAAATGACGGTGATCACCGGGGCGCTGAAAGTGCTGCTGCCGGGAGCGCCGGACTGGCAAGTGTTTACGCCGGGCGAGAAGTTCTTCGTGCCGGGGCACAGCGAGTTCAACCTGCAGGTGGCCGACGCCACCGCCTATCTGTGCCGCTACCTGAGCAAATAAACGTTGCTCGTTAGGGGAACGCAGGGCTCAGCGAAGGCTGGGCCCTGGTCGTTTCTGCGGCGGGATTAACGCTGGGCTTCGCCGCCGAGCGCTTCGATGGTGTTTTTGATCAACGCCGCCAGCTCGCTGGTCATCAGGATAAAGTCGGCGTCAAAGCGCTGGGCGAAGTCGTCGCGATCGATGTCGTCGTTCTGTTCGCGCAGCGTGTCGGCGAACTTCAGGCGCTTGAGCGAACCGTCGTCCGACAGCATCAGCTGGATGCGCTCCTGCCAATCCACCGCCAGCTTGGTCACCAGCTTGCCGGCTTCGATGTGCACCGCGATTTCGTCGCTGATCAGATTCTGCTTCTTGCAGCGGATCACGCCGCCTTCTTCCAGAATCGCTTTCAGTTCCGCTTCATCCTGAATGGCGAAGCCGGCCGGCATCTCACCGGAACGCACCCATTCGGTCAGCGTCAGTTCGATCGGGCTTTCCATGGTCAGCGGCACCACCGGCAGCGAGCCGAGGCTTTTACGCAGCAGCGCCAGCGTGTCTTCGGCGCGTTTAGCGCTGGCTGCGTCGACCATGATCAGATCGTTGACGGTGTCTATCCACATGAAGGTCTGGTTGAAGCGGCTGAACGCGCGCGGCAGCAGGCTGTGCAGCACTTCATCCTTCAGCGCGTCCTTCTCGGTTTTCTTCAGTTTGCGGTGTTGCTCCGCCTCCAGGCGCTCAATCTTGGCCTGCAGCTCTTGCTTGATCACCGGCGACGGCAGGATTTTCTCTTCCTTGCGCGCGCAGATGACGATCTGGCCGTTGACCGCGTGCGTCAGCGCATCGCTGTGCGAGCCCATCGGGGAGACCCAGCCGGTCTTCGCCATGTCCTGGCTGCCGCACGGCGTGAAGGCGAACGCGCTGAGTTGTTTTTCCATTTCATCCGCGTTTAACGCCACTTCGCGGCTCAAACGGTAAACCATCAAATTCTTAAACCACAGCATAATGTTATCCCTGGCTGGGCGTGCGTTCGGCACGCTGATTCGTCAAAAGCAGGGCGGCATGATAACGAATTGACGCTGAAAAATCGCCCCATTCTCTCCGAATTGCGTCGCTTTGCGCACCAGGGAAGGACGGGACGGAGAATGGGAAACAGGTGATTCATTCGCGCGCTTACATTAGGCTGTGACAACGCTGCGCGGCATCGAGGAGAAAAAATACGTGCGCATTGGCATCGACTTGGGTGGAACGAAAATTGAAGTGATCGCGTTGGCGAATGACGGGCGGGAGCTGTTTCGCCATCGCATCGCCACGCCGCGCCATGACTACCGGCAAACCCTGGCGGCGATCGCCGGGCTGGTGAAACTGGCGGAGGATCATACCGGCGAACGAGGATCGGTCGGGATCGGCATTCCCGGCACGCTGTCGCCGTTTACCGGGCGAGTAAAGAACGCCAACTCGGTGTGGCTCAACGGTCAGCCGCTGGATAAGGATCTGTCGGCCTTGCTGGCGCGCGAGGTGCGCATCGCCAACGACGCCAACTGCCTGGCGGTGTCGGAAGCCACCGATGGCGCCGGCGCCGGCGCGAAAACCGTGTTTGCGGTCATCATCGGCACCGGCTGCGGCGCCGGCGTGGCGCTGAACGGCCAGGCGCATGCCGGCGGCAACGGCATCGCCGGCGAATGGGGGCACAATCCGCTGCCGTGGCAGGATGACGATGAGCTGCGCTACGCCCGCGAAGTGCCGTGCTACTGCGGCAAGCCGGGCTGCATCGAAACCTTTATTTCTGGCACCGGTTTCGCCACCGACTATGCGCGCCTGAGCGGCAATGCGCTGCAAGGGCATGAGATCATGGCGCTGAGCGAGCGGGGCGATGCGTTGGCGGAGCAGGCGATTGGCCGCTACGAAATGCGATTGGCGAAATCGCTGGCGCACGTGATCAACATGCTGGATCCGGACGTGGTAGTGCTCGGCGGCGGCATGAGCAACGTGGATCGTCTGTATCGCACGGTGCCGCAACTGGTGAAAGGCTGGGTGTTCGGCGGCGAGTGTGAAACGCCGATCCGCAAGGCGGTTCACGGCGATTCCAGCGGCGTGCGCGGTGCGGCCTGGCTGTGGCCGCAACAGCAGCGCTAAGCGTTGCAACAAAGCGCGAGGCTGCTCGCGCTTTAAACCCTTCACTGTACAAAAACTGGACGGCGCTTTATGCTTTAGCTAACTTAGCTAAGGAGGACGCGTATGCCGATTCAGGCCAATATGCACGAAGCCAAATCCAATCTGAGCCAACTGGCGGACAGAGCCGCAGAGGGAGAAACCGTGATTATTGCAAAAGCAGGGAAGCCGTACGTACAGCTGGTCGCCATCAAGGGGGAAGCGCGCCGCCCTGGCGCCGCCAAGGGCAGGTTCACCGTGCCGGCGGATTTCAACGCCGGGGATGCGGCCATTGCGGCGCTGTTTGAGGGCGATGAATGAAGCGCCTGCTGCTGGATACCCACGCGTTGCTGTGGTGGCTGATCGATGACGCCTGCCTGGGCGCGAACGCCAAAAGGCAGATCGCCGATCCGGGCAATGCGGTGTACGTCAGCGCGGCCAGCATTTGGGAGATCTCGATTAAGCAGGCGCTGGGCAAGCTGGCGCTGCCGGAAGACATCTTTGCGATCATCGAGGCCGAAGATTTTCTGTCGCTGCCGATGGACGCCTTTCATTGCCAACAGGCCGGGCAGCTGCCGCCACACCATCAGGATCCTTTCGATCGCATGCTGATCGCGCAGGCGCAGGCCGAGGGGCTGACGCTGATTTCCGCCGACGCGGTGTTTCCGCAGTACGGCGTGCGGGTGGCGGACGCCCGCCGTTAAACCGGCTTTTCCTCGCTTTCGCTGCGCACCCGTTCGATATGAATGGTCAGGAACATCATCTCTTCCGTGGTGAGCTGGTGCTGATAGTGCTTTTCGATGTGGCGGTTGATCTTACCTGCGCAGGCGAATGACTCGCGGTACTTCTCTTTCACCACCTGATACAGCGAGTCGTCGTCGCTGTCGACGTAGTTTTTCCCCAGCAGCCGTTGGGCGAAGAATTTCAAGTGGGTGACGAACCGGTGGTAGCTCAGGGATTCCTCGTTGTAATCAAAGCGGAAATGGTATTTGACCAGGTTGAGGATCTCTTGCATCACGCGGGTAATGTGCAGCGTGTTGTGCATCTCGTCGTTAAGCTGGGCGTTGACCAGGTGCAGGGCAATAAATCCGGCTTCGTCTTCCGGCAGCGCGGTATCCAGCCGCTGGGCGATCAGAGCCAGCGCCTCCAGCCCGACGGCGAATTCGGCCGGGTAGAGTTTTTTAATCTCCCACAGCAGCGCATTTTTGATATCCAGCCCTTGCGCATGGCGCTGCAGGGCGAAGTGGATGTGATCGGTCAGCGTGATGTAGACGATGTTATGCAGCTTGCCCGGCAGGCGTTCGCGGGCGAGAGTAATAATCCTGTCGGCAGTGGTGACGCAGGCCAATGGGATCTCGGCGAGCAGCTCTTTATAGCGCTCGGCGATTTCACCGCCGTTATGGGTGAACACCTTTTCGATCAGGCTTTCGTCCAGCGTATCGCCGGGCTTCTTTTTAAAGCCGATTCCTTTTCCCATCACCACCGTCTCTGCCTGACGGTCGTCCAGCGTAATCACCACGTTATTATTGAGTATCTTAGCGATTTTCATGGTTTTTCCCGGTGTTTCAGCATCCTGAAAACGAAAAAACCTGACGCCCGGAAGCGATCCCGGGCGTCAGGTTTTGCCTGTATTTTATGTTTCTGTCCTGCGGCCTGAGCGGCGGAGGGGATACAGTAACAATCCTGTTATGCTGGCATAATAACCCGTGCCCGCCGCGGCTCAACGCTTTTCACCGCGGAGTGCCGCCGCGGTCACACTTCTGCGCCGCAAGCCGCGGGATCATTCCAGCCTGAAGTGCGCCTCCAGCCGGCTGACGCCGAGCCCGTTGACCTTTTTCACTTTGATCTGCACCGGAATGCGTTCTTTCATCGCCTCGACGTGGCTGATCACGCCGATGGTTTTGCCGGAGGCGTTCAGGCTGTCCAGCGCATCCAGCGCGGTATCGAGGGTTTCGGCGTCCAGCGTGCCGAAGCCTTCGTCGAGGAACAGCGAGTCGATGCTGGTTTTATGGCTGACCAGATCGGACAACGCCAGCGCCAACGCCAGGCTGACCAGGAAACTCTCGCCGCCGGACAGGGTGCGGGTATCGCGCAGCGCGTCCGCCTGCCAGGTGTCCACCACCTGCAGCTCCAGCGCGTCGCTGGTCTTGCGCTGCAGCAGGTAGCGCCCGTGCAGCCGGCCGAGCTGAAGGTTGGCCAGATACACCAGATGATCGAGCGTCAGCCCCTGAGCGAAGCGGCGGAACTTGTCGCCTTCTTTCGAGCCGATCAGTTGGTTGAGGTAGCTCCAGTCATCGTAGTCTTGCTGGCTGCGGGCGATCTGCTCGAATAGCGCCTGCTGATTGAGACGGCGTTCGGCGTCGCTTGCCAGCTGATTGCGCAGTTCGCCCTGACGCAGCTGCAACGTTTTCAACTGCTGCGCCAGCTCGGCCAGCGATTGGGTGAGCGCATCGAGATCCGCGTTGGCTTTATCCAGCCCTTCAGGGCGGTTCTGCCGGTGCTGCTCCAGCGTTTGCGTCGCCTGTGTCAGCAGGGCGGTGGCCTCTACCTGCCGCTGTTGCAACTGCTCTTTGCGCTGCTGCAATTCGCGGCGCAGGACATCGTCCAGCAGCGCGGCGGCGAAGGCGGTTTCATCGGCGAATTCGCTGTCGGCCAGCGCCTGCTGCCACTGCTGCTGCGCCTGCTGCAGCCGCTCCTGCATCTGGGTGTGTTGTTGTTGCAACCCGGCCTGCTGGCCGGCCAGGCGCTCGCGCAGTTCCTGCGCCTTTTGCCACTGCTCGGCGGCCTGCAAACTGACCTGTTCACAGGCGGTTTGTTTGGCGCGCAGCTGTTCGCGCACCTCGGCGACCTGCTGTTCGCCGAACAGCGTCAGCCGCTGCGCGCGTCGTTCGGCAAGGGTCTTCTCGCCTTCTTGCCAGCGTTGTTGCAGCTCTTGCTGCTGTTGCAGGCTGTCGGCGTGGGCTTTCTGCAGCAGCGTAAAGCGTTCTTCGAGCAACGCCAGCTGTTGCTGCGTCTGCTGCTGCTGCGTTTGCAGAGCGATGAGCGCATCCTTCGCCTGCTGTACCGCCTGCGCCGCCTGTTCATGCTGCTGCAGCGCCTGTTGCCCGCGCCGTTCTTCGTCGTCGCAGCAACTAAGCCAGGCGCTGAGTTGCTCGCCATCCGCCAGCGTAAAGTCGAACGCCAGCGGCGCGCTGAGCTGCCGCCACTGCTGCTGTTGGCCGGCCAGCTGTTGTTCATCCTGCGCGATGGTTTGCTGCTGACGCTGCAATTGCTGTTGCAGGTTGTCGTAACGGGCTCGCAGCTCGACGCCTTGTTTTTGCAATGCTTCGGTCTGGACTTTCATTTGCTCCAGACGTTGCGCGGTTTCTGACAGTTTTACCTCTTGGTATTGTTCTACCGCCGGGTGCTCGCATGAGCCGCACAGCGGGCAGGGGGCGCCGGGTTGCAAACGGGCGCGCTCGGCCTCCAGACCCACGATCCGTTGTTCCAGCGCATAGGTTTTTTCAACATCGGCCTGGTGGGCTTTCTGCTGCTTAAATCGCTGACGGATGAGTTCTAGCTGTGGTTCCAACTGGGTAAGTTCATGTTGACCGCTGTTTAGCTCTTGCCGCTGTTGTTCCAGCCGTTTAACGATTTGCTGCGATAAAGAAGCGAGAGTAAACAGCTGCTGGCGCGTCGGGCGCAGATCCGCCAGGACGCCCAGGCGCTGGCGCAGCGGGGCCAGCGGCGTTTGCGCCTCCAGCGCCTGCTGCTGTTGCTGTTGAACGGCCAGCGCTTCGGTCAGCGTGTTCAACTGCTGCTGATGCTGTGCGGCCTGCCTCGTCAGTTGGCTGCGCTGAGCGGTGAGCTGCTCCAGCGCGGTCTGCTGCTGGGCGAACTGCTGCGCGGCGGCATCGCCGGCCTGTCTACGTTCGGCCTGTGTCGACTGCAGTTGGGTTATTTGATGGTCGAGCGGGGCGACCTGCTCGTCGATCAGCTGTTGCTGTTGCCGCATGTGTTCGGCATGCGCTTGCTGCGCCTGGCGGGTTTTCTCCACCGCCTGCTGCAGCGGGGTCAACTGCGCCGACTGCTGTTCCTGCTGTTGCGTCAGCTGGGCTGCCTGCTGTTGTATCGTTTGCAGCTCGGCGCGGCAGCGATCGCGTTCACCGCGCAGCGGCCGCAATTTCTCGGCCGGCTCGCTGAGCGCCAGCCGCTGCAGCTGCGGGGCGGCCTCCGCCTGCTCGCGCTGGGCGGTGTCCAGCCGCAATTGCCCCTCGCTTTGCTGTTGCCGGAGGCGTTGCCATTGCTGCAGCCAGCTCAGCGCCTGTTGCTGCCGCTGGGTTTGTTCGCCGAGAGCGATTTCCTGCGCGCTCAGCGCCGCCAGCTGTTCGGTCAGAGACTGGCGCTGTTCGTCGTTCAGCAGTTCGATGCCGCTGGCGCGTTGATGCAACGCATCCAGATCGGTTTTGGCCTGCTTGTGCGACTCGAACACCTGTTCGGACAACCGCCCGTAGATTTCGGTGCCGGTCAGCTCTTCCAGCAGCTCGGCGCGATCGTTGGCGTCGGCGTTGAGGAAGGCGGCGAACTGCCCCTGGGACAGCATCATCGATTTGGTGAAGCGGCCAAAGTCCAGCCCGGTGATGGCGGCGGTAAGCTCCAGCTTGTCGCGCACCTTGTCCGCCAGGATCTTGCCGTCCTCGCGGCGCGCCAGTTCGACCTTCGGCGCCTGCAGATTGCCGTCCGGCGCGTTTTTGGCGCGGCGCTGGCTCCAGAAGGCGCGATAGCCGATGCCCTTGACCTCGAACTCGACCTCCGCCAGCGATTCGGCGGTGTGGCGGGTCATCAGTTCATTCTGGCTTGGCGTGACGTTGAGACGCGGCGTCTGGTGGTACAGCGCCAGGCAGATGGCGTCCAGCAGGGTGGTTTTGCCCGCGCCGGTCGGGCCGGTAATGGCGAACAGGCCGTTGCTGGCGAACGGCTCGGCGGTGAAGTCAATCTTCCATTCGCCCTGCAGCGAGTTGAGGTTTTTTAACCGCAGGCTGAGGATTTTCATGGGTTGCTCTCTTCAGGGTTGTGCTGCACCGCCTCGACCACCTGGCGGAACAGTTGGTGCATCCGCCGTTGGCGCGCTTCGGGCATGTCGGCCTCCTGCGCCAGGCGCCGTTCGAACACCTCGTTGACGCTCAGCTCGTTGAGCGTTTCCTTATCCTGCTGCGCGATCGCCTGGCGGCGCTGCTCTTTACTGCGCCGCAGCAGCACCACTTCCACCGGCAGCGCATCCGCCATCAGCTGGATGCGGCGCTGGATATCGCTGAGGTAGTCCTGCGTCGCCACTTCGATATCCAGCCACACCGGCAGCTCGCCGGCATAGTCGGCAAATTGCCGCAGCTGCCGTTCGATCTCGGCCAGATCGCCTTTGATCAGTTGCATGGGCTGAAACTGCGGGATCGTTAACGTTTCTACCCGCTGCAAAGCGCCGTCGGCGAAATCCACCAGGAAGACGCTTTTGGCTTTGCCCAGCTCATCGAAGCTCAGCGGGATCGGCGAGCCGCTATAGCGAATATGCTCCGATTTGGCGACGTTCTGCGCGCGGTGAATGTGGCCCAGCGCGATATAGTCGGCGGGGGGAAGGTCTGCGCCGGGAAGGCGTCGAGGGTGCCGATATAGATGTCGCGCACCGAGTCGGAGGTGGTAACGCCGACGGTGGTCAGGTGGCCGGTGGCGACGATCGGCAGTGGCAGGCCCAACTGGTCGCGGCGCTCGCAGGCCGCCTGATACAGCGCTTGATAATGTTCGGCGATGGCTTCCTGCAGCGCCTGCTGTTTCTGCGCGCCGGATTCGCCGGCGCGGCTGGTGAGCAGATCGCGCGGCCGCAGGAACGGGATGGCGCACAGCACCGCGCCCGGCTGGCCGTCGCGTTGGTTAAGCACCACGATCTGCTGTTCCGGGGCGCCCTGCGCGCTGGCGATCACCGTGGTGTTCAGGCAGGAGAGCAGCTCACGCGATTCGTTCAGCGTCGCCACCGAGTCGTGGTTGCCGCCCAGCACCACCAGCTGGCAGCCGGTGCGCTGCAGTTCCACCACGAAGCGGTTGTACAGCTCGCGGGCATAGCTGGGCGGTGAGCCGGTATCGAACAGATCCCCGGCGACGATCAGCGCATCCACCTGCTGCTGATCTACCTGTTCGATCAGCCAGTTCAGAAAAGCCTGGTGCTCGGCGGCGCGGCTTTTGGTGAAAAAGTACTGGCCAAGGTGCCAGTCAGAGGTGTGGATCAGGCGCATGACACTCCCGGATGTAAAGATAATGGCGATGATTATAAAGGCCGCGGCGGCGGCTGTCCCGGCGCAATGATGATGACAACCGGATGATTTTTCGTTACTGCGGGAAATAATCGCTATGCTTACTGCCTATAACAGCCGGTTTTTTTCATAAAAGTGTCACAAAACTGACGCATAATGGCGCCCGAAAAGTCGCTAACACATTGGCAGGATTGACGATGGCAAGACGCATACTGGTGGTGGAAGACGAAGCGCCGATCCGTGAGATGGTGTGCTTTGTGTTGGAACAGAATGGTTACCAACCGTTGGAAGCCGAAGATTATGACAGCGCCGTGACGCGTCTGTCTGAGCCGTTCCCTGATTTGGTGTTGCTTGACTGGATGTTGCCCGGCGGTTCCGGCATTCAGTTTATCAAACATATGAAGCGCGAAGCGCTGACCCGAGATATCCCGGTGATGATGCTGACCGCGCGCGGCGAAGAAGAAGACCGGGTGCGCGGCCTGGAAGTGGGGGCGGATGATTACATCACCAAGCCGTTCTCGCCCAAGGAGCTGGTGGCGCGCATCAAAGCGGTCATGCGCCGCATTTCGCCGATGGCGGTGGAAGAAGTGATTGAAATGCAAGGGCTAAGCCTGGATCCGTCCTCCCACCGCGTAATGGCGAACGATCAGGCGCTGGATATGGGGCCGACCGAGTTCAAGCTGCTGCACTTCTTTATGACCCACCCGGAGCGGGTTTATAGCCGCGAGCAGTTGCTTAATCACGTCTGGGGCACTAACGTTTATGTGGAAGACCGTACCGTTGACGTGCATATCCGTCGGCTCCGCAAGGCGTTAGAAACCAGTGGGCATGATAAAATGGTTCAAACCGTTCGGGGCACCGGCTACCGGTTCTCAACGCGCTACTGATCGCGCCGCGCTGGAGAATATGCCGTGTTAGAACGTCTGTCGTGGAAGAGGCTGGCTTTGGAGCTGGCTCTTTTCTGTCTGCCCGCCTTACTGCTGGGGCTGATTTTCGGTTATCTGCCCTGGTTCCTGCTGGCCTCTGCGCTGGCTGCGCTGGTGTGGAATTTCTACAACCAGCTCAAACTCTCCCATTGGCTGTGGATCGACCGCAGCATGACGCCGCCGCCCGGCCGCTGGAGCTGGGAGCCGCTGTTCTATGGCCTGTATCAGATGCAGCAGCGCAACCGCCGCCGCCGGCGCGAGCTGGCGCTGCTGATCAAGCGCTTTCGCAGCGGGGCCGAATCGCTGCCTGACGCGGTGGTGATGACCACCGTCGAAGGCAATATCTTCTGGTGCAACGGGCTGGCGCAGCATCTGCTCGGCTTTCGCTGGCCGGAAGACAACGGCCAGCACATCCTTAACCTGCTGCGTTATCCGGAATTCAGCCTCTATCTGCAACAGCAGGAGTTTTCGCGCCCGCTGACGCTGCAGCTGAACAACGAACACTACGTCGAATTCCGCGTGATGCCGTATTCCGAAGGGCAATTGCTGATGGTGGCGCGCGACGTCACCCAGATGCGTCAGTTGGAGGGCGCGCGGCGCAACTTCTTCGCCAACGTCAGCCATGAGCTGCGCACGCCGCTGACGGTGCTGCAGGGCTATCTGGAGATGATGGGCGACGAAGAGCAGGATGGCTCGCTGCGCAGCAAGGCGCTGAGCACCATGCAAGAGCAGACCCGCCGGATGGACGGGCTGGTCAAGCAGCTGCTGACGTTGTCGCGCATCGAGGCGGCGCCCAATGTCGACATGAACGAGCGGGTGGATATTCCGCTGATGCTGCGGGTGTTGCAGCGTGAGGCGCAATCGCTGAGCGGTGGCAATCACGAGATCACCTTCCGGGTGAACGAACAGCTCAACGTGTTCGGCAATGAAGACCAGTTGCGCAGCGCGGTGTCTAACCTGGTGTACAATGCGGTCAACCACACGCCGAAGGGCACCCATATCGAAGTCAGCTGGCAGCAGACGGCGCATGGCGCGCAGTTCCAGGTCAGCGACAACGGGCCTGGCATCGCCGCCGAGCACCTGCCGCGCCTGACCGAGCGTTTCTACCGCGTCGACAAGGCCCGCTCGCGCCAGACCGGCGGCAGCGGGCTGGGGCTGGCGATCGTCAAGCACGCGCTCAGCCATCACGACGCGCGGCTGGAGATCCTCAGCGAACCGGGGATCGGCACCCGCTTTATCTTTACCTTGCCCAATCGGTTGATTGTTCCCGCCGCTTTATCAGAGAATGCGGTGAAAAATTAACGCGAGACACCGGTATGACCCGAATCACCCGAGGGCTGTTGCTTTGCCTGGCGCTGCTGGCCGGACGCGGCGCGCTGGCGCAGCCTGACGGCATGTTGGCGGGCAACCTGTCCAGCGTCGGCTCCGACACGCTGGCGAATCTGATGGCGCTGTGGGCGCAGGATTTCAGCCAGCATTATCCCAACGTCAACCTGCAGATCCAGGCCGCCGGTTCGTCGACCGCGCCGACCGCGTTGGCGGCGGGCGCCGCGCAGCTGGGCCCGATGAGCCGGCCGATGAAGGCGGCCGAGGTTTCGGCGTTCGAACACCGTTACGGCTATGCGCCGCTGGCGGTGCCGGTAGCGGTGGATGCGCTGGTGGTGTTGGTGCATCAGGACAATCCGCTGCGCGGCCTCAACCTGCAGCAGCTCGACCGCATTTTCTCCGCCACCCGGCGCTGCGGCGAAAGCCAGCCGCTGACGCGCTGGGGCGAGCTGGGGCTGCGCGGCGACTGGGCGACGCGCTCGCTGCAACGCTTCGGCCGCAACTCGGCGTCCGGCACCTACGGCTATTTCAAACTGCGCGCGCTGTGCGGCGGCGATTTCATGCCGCGCGTCAATGAGCTGCCCGGTTCGGCCTCGGTAGTGCAGGCGGTGGCCGGTTCGCTCAACGGCATCGGCTACGCCAGCATCGGTTTTCGCGCCAGCGGCGTGCGGCTGCTGCCGCTGGCGGAGTCGGGAGAAGACTATGTCGCGCCTACCGCCGCCAACGTGCGCAACGATCGCTACCCGCTGTCGCGCTATCTGTATATCTATATCAATAAAGCCCCCCATCAACCGCTGGAGCCGCTGACCGCCGCGTTTCTCGATCGCGTGCTGTCGACACCAGGGCAAAGCCTGGTCAATCACGACGGCTATCTGCCACTGCCGCCGGCCGCCCTGCAGAAGACCCGCCAGGCGCTCGGGTTGCCACCGCTCGCGCCGGCCACGGTGCAATAAGCGACAAAAAGCGGCGTAATTTTCGCCTTTTTTCACGGCAAAACGGAGCTTATACCACGCGAAAATCGGGCATCTATTGGCGTTTTCGCGCGGTAAAGTGATATATGCTTCACGTTTCGTGAATTCGTTGTTCAAAAATGATACAAATCATGTAGTGTATATTTATTGATAGCCAATATGATCGACTGGTGGCTAAAGTTTATATGGTCGATAGCTCTGCTTTTCGCCGTGCGTCTTGCCTTGAAGCGCTATAAACGTTTACCTTAGCCTTCGTTGTCGGATTAAACCTCCATTTTTATAACTCCTAAAATTTTGCCCATCTTCATGAGCGGCCACTTTCGAATAGGGACATAAACGCCGGATCGACTGCGTTTAGGGTGCTTATTTGGCGCGGCGACGATCGGGCATGCCGGCAACCGGGTGGGGCGTTTCGCCACCACGCTATCGGACAATTTTTTTCATTTGAACAGGCAACACGACATCGTATGAGTCATCGTTTAACGTCAAAAGATATCCTGGCACTGGGCTTTATGACCTTTGCCTTATTCGTTGGGGCCGGGAACATCATCTTCCCGCCGATGGTCGGCTTGCAGTCCGGTGAACATGTATGGACTGCGGCGCTGGGCTTCCTGATCACCGCCGTGGGCCTGCCGGTCATCACCGTCATCGCGCTGGCGCGCGTCGGCGGCGGCATCGACGCCCTCAGTTCGCCGATCGGCCGCGGCGCCGGCCTGCTGCTGGCGACTGTCTGCTACCTGGCCGTCGGCCCGCTGTTCGCCACGCCGCGCACCGCCACCGTGTCCTTTGAGGTGGGCATCGCCCCGCTGACCGGCGACGGCGCCATGCCGCTGTTCATCTATAGCCTGGTGTATTTCGCGCTGGTGATCGGCATCTCTCTGTATCCGGGCCGCCTGCTCGATACCGTTGGCCATGTGTTGGCGCCGCTGAAGATCGTCGCACTGGCCGTACTGGGCATCGCCGCGCTGCTGTGGCCTGCCGGCGCGCCGATTCCGGCGACGACGGCTTATCAGAGCGTGCCTTTCTCCTCCGGCTTCGTTAACGGCTATCTGACCATGGATACGCTGGGCGCGCTGGTGTTCGGCATCGTTATCGTCAACGCGGCGCGCTCGCGCGGCGTGAAAGACGCCGGCCTGTTGACCCGTTACACCATTCTGGCCGGTTTGATCGCCGGCGTGGGCCTGACGCTGGTGTACCTGAGCCTGTTCAAGCTGGGTTCCGGCAGCGGCGCGCTGGTGCCTGACGCCACCAACGGCGCGGTGATCCTGCACGCTTACGTTCAGAACACCTTCGGCGGCCTGGGCAGCTTCTTCCTGGCGGCGCTGATCTTCATCGCCTGCATGGTGACCGCGGTAGGCCTGACCTGCGCCTGCGCCGAGTTCTTCGCGCAATACCTGCCGTTCTCTTACAAGACGCTGGTGTTTATCCTGGGACTGTTCTCGATGGTGGTGTCCAACCTCGGCCTGAGCCACCTGATCCAGATCTCCATTCCGGTGCTGACCGCGATTTACCCGCCGTGCATCGTGCTGGTGGTGCTGAGCTTCACCCTGCGTTGGTGGCACAGCGCGCCGCGTATCATCGCGCCGGTGATGCTTGTCAGCCTGTTGTTTGGTATCCTTGACGCGGTGAAAGCGTCCAGCTTCCAGCAGCTGCTGCCGGCCTGGACCACTCATCTGCCGCTGGCGGAGCAGGGGTTGGCATGGTTGCCGCCTTCGCTGCTGATGCTGGCGCTGGTCGCGATTTATGATCGGGTGTGCACGCGTTCCCAAGTGACCGCGCACTGATAATCCCCCGGCTTAATCCAGGGCCACGGACATGTCCGTGGCTTTTTTACGTTTAAAACTATGGGTCATCTTCATGCAACAACAGTCACCCACCACCGCCTCCGACAATAAGCTGAAACGCGGCCTCAGTACGCGCCATATTCGCTTTATGGCGCTGGGGTCGGCCATCGGCACCGGGTTGTTCTACGGCTCGGCGGACGCCATCAAAATGGCCGGCCCGAGCGTGCTGCTGGCTTACCTGATCGGCGGCATCGTGGCCTTCATCATCATGCGCGCACTGGGAGAGATGTCGGTCAATAACCCGCAGGCCAGCTCATTTTCCCGCTACGCGCAGGACTACCTCGGCCCGATGGCGGGTTACATCACCGGCTGGACTTACTGCTTTGAAATCCTGATTGTCGCCATCGCCGACGTGACCGCCTTCGGCATCTATATGGGCGTCTGGTTCCCGGAAGTGCCGCACTGGATCTGGGTGCTGAGCGTGGTGCTGATCATCGGCGCCATCAACCTGATGAGCGTCAAGGTGTTCGGCGAGCTGGAGTTCTGGTTCTCGTTCTTCAAGGTCGCCACCATCATCATCATGATCGCGGCCGGCATCGGCATCATCATCTGGGGTATCGGCAACGGCGGGCAACCGACCGGCATTCATAACCTGTGGTCGAACGGCGGCTTCTTCAGCAACGGCGTTATCGGCATGATCCTGTCGCTGCAGCTGGTGATGTTCGCTTACGGCGGCATTGAAATCATCGGCATCACCGCCGGCGAAGCCAAAGATCCGAAAAAATCGATTCCTAAAGCCATCAACTCGGTGCCGTGGCGCATTCTGGTGTTCTACGTCGGTACGCTGTTTGTCATCATGTCGATCTACCCGTGGAACCAGGTGGGCACCAACGGCAGCCCGTTCGTGCTGACCTTCCAGCATATGGGCATCACCGTGGCGGCAGGCATCCTCAACTTCGTGGTGATCACCGCTTCGCTGTCGGCGATCAACAGCGACGTGTTCGGCGTTGGCCGCATGCTGCATGGCATGGCCGAGCAGGGCCATGCGCCGAAGATGTTCAGCAAGGTGTCGAAACGCGGCATTCCCTGGGTGACGGTGGTGGTGATGATGCTGGCGCTGCTGCTGGCGGTGTACCTCAACTACATCATGCCGGAGAGCGTATTCCTGGTGATCGCCTCCCTGGCGACCTTCGCCACCGTGTGGGTGTGGATCATGATCCTGTTCTCCCAAATCGCCTTCCGCCGCAGCCTGAGCAAAGAGCAGGTGAAGCAGCTGGCGTTCCCGCTGCGCGGCGGGGTGTTCACCTCGGTGGTGGCGATCGTGTTCCTGGTATTCATCATCGGCCTGATCGGCTACTTCCCGACCACGCGCGTCTCGCTGTACGCCGGCCTGGTCTGGGTGGTGTTGCTGCTGGCGGGGTACTGGTTCAAGGTCAACCGCCAGAAAAAACGCGCGCTGTTGGCGACGCAGCAAGACTAAATGGAAAAACACCGGCTGAGGCCGGTGTTTTTTTAGGGTTTATCTTCCACTTCCTCATCCCCGGCGGCGCGCGCTTCGATGCGCATACCGCCGTCGTTCAGGCGTTCCTCCTCTTCCTCGCCGGCGCAGCGTGCCAGCACTTCGCGAATGTCCTGCAGATTGCTGCTAAGGGCGCTCAGCGAAGGTTGCAGATTGCGGGGCATGCGGCTTTCATCCAGCGATGCGCTGTGCAGGCAGCCGATAAACAGCAGCGTGGCCATCAGGGTGAACAGCCGATGACGTAACCGTTTAAGCAAGAGCTTTCCCTCTCGGTGGTGAAGGTGATGGCGCATTAACGCCGTTTTCACCGGGGAAAAGAAGGGGATGGAGATATCTGCTGGCAATTGAAAGCGAATAATTACCAGCAGACACAGTTACGTCAGCCGACGTCAGGAAGCGTTCGCGCTTTGTCGCAGCATGCCGCGCAGGTCGTTGCCGGTCGGCGTCTGATGCACGCGCAGGCCGAACTCGTCGATCACCGCCAGGATATGGTCGAAAATATCCGCCTGAATGCTTTCATACTCCGCCCAAACCGTGGTGTTGGTGAAGGCGTAGATTTCCAGCGGCAGGCCCTCCGGCGTCGGCGCCAGCTGGCGCACCATCAGCGTCATGTTCTGGTGAATACGCGGATGAGCGCGCAGGTAGGCTTCCAGATAGGCGCGCAGCGTGCCGAGGTTGGTGAGACGGCGGCCGTTGAGCGGCGAGGCCAGATCGACGGCGATCTCCTGGTTGTGCTGGCTCAGCTCCTGGGTTTTGTTATTCAGATAGCTGTGCAGCAGCGGGTTGCGCTGCAGGCGGCGCTGTTCCTCTTCCGACAGGAAGTGCACGCTGCTGGTGTCGATATTCAAGCTGCGCTTGATGCGGCGCCCGCCGGATTCCGACATCGAACGCCAGTTCTTGAATGAGTCGGAGATCAGCGCGTAGGTGGGGATGGTGGTGACGGTGTTGTCCCAGTTGCGCACTTTGACCGTGGTCAGGCCGATGTCGGTGACCGCGCCGTCGGCGCCGTATTTCGGCATTTCCAGCCAGTCGCCGATCTTGAGCATATCGTTGGCGGAGAGCTGAATGCCGGCCACCAGCCCGAGGATCGGATCCTTGAACACCAACATCAAGACCGCGGTCATGGCGCCCAGGCCGCTGAGCAGCAGCAGCGGCGATTTGCCCATCAGCAATGAGACGATCATGATGCCGATCAGGATCGCCGCCACCAGTTTCAGGCCCTGGAAAATGCCGCGCAGCGGCAGCTGATTGGAAATCGGGCTTTGGCGCAGCAGCGCCAGCAGCGTATCCAGCAGCGAGAACAGCGACAGCAGGGTAAAGGCGAGGATCCATACCTGCGCGGCGGTGACGATCACCGCCTGGGTCTGGCTGCCGCTCTGCAGCCACAGCGTCGCCTGGATGCTGATGATCACCCCTTGCAGCAGCAGCGCCACGCGCTGGAACAGTTTGTATTGGGTGATGGCCTGTTGCCAGACGCGCTGCGACTGCTGGCCACGGCGCTGAAGAGCAGCCAACACCACCCGGTGCAGCACCAGGTGGATCGCTACCGAGATCAGAACAATCAACCCCAATACCATCAACAGCGACATCACTCCGCCGAATTCCAAACCAAACTGTTCCAGCCAGCGCGTTATCTGTTGTTGCATTACCGCTCCTTAAAAAATGCGCAAAAAATATCCTGTAAACTTAAAACGCGTTAGCCTAAGGGGTAACGTGCAGGATTTGTACCTGTTTACCTTTTTTTACATCAAGTTAGCGTTATTTTTCGGTCTCCGCCCCCCGGCTCATCCCCGGGTTTTGCGGCCAGAGAGGAGGGGGAGTTGCACTTAACGTGGCATTGTTCGTTTCTTGAAGAACGCCGTCGATTTCGTTTGGTACAGCAGGAGAACAGTATGCTTAACGCCTGGCATCAACCGGTCCCGCCTTTTGTTGTGAAGCAAGGGCAACGTTTGGATATCACGCTGTGGTTACAAGGGGATGAACTGCCGGAACGGGTGTTTTTGCGCGCCGAACCGGACAATGAAGAGTGGCTGCTGGTGATGAAAGCGCAGCGCCACGAGGGGATGCGGCGCTACCAGGCCAGCCTGACGCTGAATGAGGGCGAGCCGACGCGGCGATACTGCTTCAAGCTGCTGTGGGCCGATCGCCAACAGTGGTTCGGCCCGCAGGGGTGGTCGCCAACGCCGCCGGGCCAGCTGGCGCAGTTCGCCATCGACGATCCTGACAATGGCCCCGAGTGGGTGGCGGATCAGCTGTTCTACCAGATTTTCCCCGATCGCTTCGCCAGCAGCGGCGGCGAGCACGGCATCCAGAGCGGCAGCTATCGCCATCATGCGGCCGGCGCCGAGGTAATTCGGCGCGACTGGCAGCACCCGTTGGAGGATCGCCACGCCGCCTCGACCTTTTACGGCGGCGATCTGGACGGCATCAGCGGCAAACTGCCGTACCTGCAGCAACTGGGCGTGACGGCGTTGTACCTGAACCCGATTTTTACCGCGCCGAGCGTGCATAAGTACGATACCGAGGATTATTACCAGGTCGATCCGCACTTCGGCGGCAACGCGGCGCTGCAGCGTTTGCGAGTAAGCACTCACAAGGTGGGCATGAAACTGGTGCTGGACGGGGTATTCAACCACACCGGCGATTCGCACCCGTGGTTTGACCGCCATCGTCAGGGCGAAAACGGCGCCTGTCACCACCCCGATTCGCCGTATCGCGGCTGGTTCAACTTCTACCCGGACGGCCGCGCGCTCGACTGGAAGGGCAACGCCAGCCTGCCGAAGCTCAACTTCGCCGAGCCGCAGGTGGCGGAAGCGATTTATCAGGGCGAAGGCAGCGTGGTGCGTCACTGGCTGCGCCCGCCGTACAGCATCGACGGCTGGCGGCTGGACGTGGTGCATATGCTGGGGGAGAACGGCGGCGCCACCGGCAATCTGCGCCACCTGGCGGGCATCTATCAGGCGGTGAAGCAGGAGAATCCGCAGGCCTATGTCTTGGGCGAGCACTTCGGCGACGCGCGCCGCTGGCTGCACGCCGGCGTGGAGGATGCGGCGATGAACTACATGGGATTCGCGCTGCCGGTGCGGGCGTTTTTAGCGGGGCTGGACGTGGCCTACCACCCGGTGCGGCTGGACGCCGCCGGGTGCGCGCAGTGGATGGACGGCTACCGCGCCGGGCTGCCGCACAGCCGCCAGCTGATCCAGTTCAATCAGCTGGACAGCCACGATACCGCGCGTTTCCTCACGCTGTTGCAGGGGAACGCGGCGCGCATGCAGATGGCGGCGGTGTGGCTGCTGAGCTGGATCGGTGTGCCTTGCCTCTATTATGGCGATGAGATTGGGTT
This sequence comes from Serratia sp. BNK-23, assembly GCF_047456145.1. Taxonomy (NCBI): domain Bacteria; kingdom Pseudomonadati; phylum Pseudomonadota; class Gammaproteobacteria; order Enterobacterales; family Yersiniaceae; genus Serratia; species Serratia sp. BNK-23. The sequence continues at coordinate 3,951,551 of NZ_CP179900.1, read as the reverse complement.
GGACGGCGGCAACGATCCGTTCTGCCGCAAGCCGTTCCCGTGGGACGTCGGCGACTGGGACCGGCCGCTGCTGGCGCTGTTCCAGCGCATGGCGACGCTGCGTAAACAGAGCCTGGCCTTGCGCCGCGGCGGCTGTCAGGTGCTGTACGCCAGCGGCGAAACGCTGGTGTTCGTGCGTCTGTATCAGCAGGAGCAGGTGTTGGTGGCGCTGCAGCGCGACGGCAGCGGCCAGGCGCAGCTGCCGCATAACCCGCTGTTGGCGCGTGGCCCGTGGCGGCGTGTGGAAGGGCGGGGAGAGTTGAGCGAAACGGCGGGCGGGTTGCGCCTGCAGTTGGCGGAAGAGTCGGCCACCGTATGGCGCTGCGAGGGCTAAAGGGAGTGCGGGGGCAGAAACGCCCCCGCGATTAAGGTGAGTGGGTATTTACATCAGTAACCGACCGCGGAGCCTGCCGGACGGCGCACGTCGTTGGCGCCGTACAGGTAGCCTTCACGCACTTTACCGGAAACTGCCGAATCGTTGCCGGAGTTGGCCGGGCTGACGCCCGCCGCGCCCGGTAAACCGACCAGAATCAGTTCGGCGGCGCCCCACGGCGTTTGCTCGACCATCTTATAACCCATGCCGCTCAGCAGCTTCAGCGTATCGGCGGAAACGCCGCGCTGTTCGTAGTACACCTCATCCGGCAGCCATTGGTGATGGATGCGCGGCGCGTCCACCGCTTCCTGTGGCGCCATGCCGTGGTCGATCACGTTTAACGCGGTCTGCAGGGTGATGGTGATAATGCGCGAACCGCCCGGCGAGCCCAGCACCATAAAGATCTTGTTGTCCTTGGTCACCAGCGTCGGGCTCATTGACGATAGTGGGCGCTTACCGGGGGCAATGCTGTTGGCGGTGCCCTGCACCAGCCCGTACAGGTTTTTCTCGCCCACTTTGACCGTAAAATCGTCCATCTCGTCGTTGAGGAAGAAGCCGGTGCCCGGTGCGATCACCACGGCGCCGAAGCGGCCGTTGACGGTATAGGTGGTGGAGACCGCGTTGCCGTCGTGATCGACGATCGAATAGTGGGTGGTTTCCGGCTTCTCATGCGGTTCCATGCCGGGCTGCACGTTTTCCGACGGCGTGGCCTTGTCCGCGACGATTTTCTTGCGGATCTGCTCGGCGTAGCTCTTGCTCACCAGCCGGTCGAGCGGGTTCTTGATGAATTCCGGGTCGCCGAGGTAGGTGTTGCGGTCCATGTAGGCATGGCGCATCGCCTCGGTCATGGTATGAATGGCCGCCGCCGAGTTGAAGCCCATGCTTTTCAGGTCATAGCCTTCCACCACGTTGAGGATTTCGCACAGCGTCACGCCGCCGGAGCTGGGAGGCGGCGCCGACACGAACTTGTAGCCGCGATAGCTGCAGGTGATCGGTGGGGTTTCGGTGACTTTATAGTTGGCGAAGTCGGCCGCCGTCAAAATGCCGCCGCCCTGTTTGGCCGCCGCCTCTACCGCCTGCGGGATCTTGCCTTTGTAGAAGGCGTCGGTTCCCCCTTTGGCGATGGCTTCCAGCGTATTGGCCAGATCGGTTTGCACCAGTTTGTCCCCCGGCTGCAGCGGGCTGCCGTCCGGGCGCAGGAAGATTTTGGCCGACTCGGGATCCTGTTTGAAACGTGCAACGGTGGTGTCGAGAATATCGGTATCGGCGCGGGTCAGCACAAAGCCTTCGCGCGCCAGCTTGATCGCCGGCGCCAGCACCTGTTCGCGGCTCAGTTTGCCGTACTTCTCGCGCGCGGTTTCCATTCCCAGCACGGTGCCCGGCACGCCCGCCGCCAGATAGCCGTACAGGCTGGCATCTTTCTTCACCTTGCCGTCGGCATCCAGATACATGTTGGCGCTGGCCGCCGCCGGCGCGGTTTCGCGGAAGTTGATGAAGGTGTCGGTGCCGTCCGCCAGGTGGACGGTCATAAAGCCGCCGCCGCCGATGTTGCCGCAGCAGGGGTTAACCACCGCCTGCGCATAGCCGACCGCCACGGCGGCGTCGATGGCGTTGCCGCCCATTTTCAGGATATCCACGCCGACCTGCGAGGCCAGATGCTGCGAGGTGACCACCATGCCGTTTTGGGCTTCCACCGCCGGGTTGGATGCCGCATACAGGCTGCCGCTGACCAGCAGCGCCGCCATGGTCAGGGGTTTGCTCCATTTCTGTAAAAACATAGTTATTCCTACCCTGTCAGTTTTTTATTGTGTTGTGTTCGCTTGCAAAGCGCGAGCCAGCGTTATTGATAGTAGCCGCAGATGGGCGTACGCGCGGTGAACAGGGTGGGAAATGTGAGCGGAAACAGGGAAATAAAGCACTGAAGGCGGGCATATTGCCCTAAAAAGGGGCACAAAAAAACCGGCCCGTGGGCCGGTTGATTCACTATCAGGCTGAAATTACAGCTTGGCAGCGTTTTCAGACAGGTATTTTGCTACGCCGTCTGGGGAAGCGCCCATACCTGCTTTGCCTTTTTCCCACTGAGCCGGGCACACTTCACCGTGCTCTTCGTGGAATTGCAGCGCGTCAACGGTACGGATCATTTCGTCGATGTTACGGCCGATTGGCAGGTCGTTAACCACCTGAGCACGCACGATGCCGTCTTTGTCGATCAGGAAGGAGCCGCGCAGCGCAACGCCGGCTTCCGGGTGTTCGATGCCGTAAGCTTTCTGGATTTCACGCTTAACGTCAGCAACCATTGCGTATTTCACTTCACCGATGCCGCCTTTGTCGACAGGGGTTTTACGCCATGCGTTGTGAACGAATTCTGAGTCGAAGGAAACGCCAACCACTTCAACGCCACGCTTCTGGAACTCTTCATAGCGGTGATCGAAAGCGATCAGCTCGGAAGGGCATACGAAGGTGAAGTCCATTGGCCAGAAGAACAGCACGGCTGGTTTGCCGTTCAGGTGCTTCTTCAGGTTGAAGTTTTCAACGATTTCGCCGCTACCCAGTACGGCAGCTGCAGTGAAGTCAGGGGCTTGACGAGTTACCAGGACCATAATTACTCCTGTAATAGGTGTTAAAGGGTGGATGTAAAAAACAAGGGCCAGTATAGGGGCCGTGACTTGGTGAATAAAGGGTAAAAGACCAATCGATGAGATAGCTTTCACCTATCAAAGTCGTTGATATAATTTATCGAGCTTTAAAAATAACCTTTTCCCACAAAAGGGCAAGCGGCAAAACGTAAATTCTTGCAAGGCGCTGCAATTTCAAACGCTTGGGCTTGACCTCAGAGCGTTTTTTCCTTCGCCTGCCGCATCATTTGCGGATAAAACTGCCAGAATTGTGTTTCAAGCTGATGATAATGTTGTTCGACGTCGGCGAACGAGCCGGCCAGCGCCTCAAGACGCGGGCGGCGGCTGGCCATGCCCTGCAGCACCCGGGCGATGAACGGCAATTCGGCGTAGCGTTCCAGCCAGCGCTCCGGCCACAGATAGCCGTTCAGGTTCTGAAAACGCGGCGGCGTGAGCGGCAGGTAAGGTTCGATCTGGCTGCGGGCTTCCTGGGTGAACTGGTGCAGATCGCGCGAGGGCTCCAGCTGCTGCCAGTGGCGCGCCAGAAAATGGTCCCACACCACGTCGAGGGTAATTGGCGCCACGCGGCGGTAGGGGGCGCTGAAATAGTCGCGGCAGGCTTTCACCTGCGGCAGGCTGTCGGTCAACACGTCGACGCGGCGGTGCATCATGATGCCGGCCACCACATCGGGCTGGTAGTCGGCGGCGGGATTGCCGCGCACGAAGTCGGCCAGCAGGTTGCCCAGCAGCGAGCTGTCCGCCAGCATGGCCAGGTGAAGATGAGCGAGAAAATTCATCCCTCAACTATACCTGAAGTCAGGCAAATCCTCCTTATTTCTTGCCGCTGACCGCCCCCGGCTTTAGACTAGGCCGCCTGTTTTTTACCAACCAGTCCTAAATTGAAGAAGTGAATACCCATGCGCGTCGCTGATTTTTCGTTTGAACTTCCCGAATCCCTGATTGCCCATTATCCCCAGGCCGAGCGCAGCGCATGCCGCCTGCTGCAGCTGGACGGGCCGAGCGGGGCGCTGACGCATGGCGTATTCACCGATCTGCTGGACAAGCTGGAGGCCGGCGATCTGCTGGTGTTCAACAATACCCGCGTGATCCCGGCGCGCATGTTCGGCCGCAAGGTCAGCGGCGGCAAGATTGAAGTGCTGGTGGAGCGCGTGCTGGACGACCATCGCGTGCTGGCGCACGTGCGCGCGTCGAAAGCGCCCAAGCCGGGCGCCGAGCTGCTGCTGGGGGATGACGAGAGCATCGCCGCCACCATGGTGGCGCGCCACGAGACGCTGTTCGAGCTGCGCTTCAACGACGAGCGCGACGTGTTCACTATCCTCAACGCCGCCGGCCATATGCCGCTGCCGCCGTATATCGCTCGCCCGGATGAAGACGCCGACCGCGAGCTGTATCAGACGGTTTATAGCGAGAAGCCGGGCGCGGTCGCCGCGCCGACCGCCGGCCTGCACTTCGACGAACCGCTGCTGGCGGCGCTGCGCGCCAAGGGCGTGGAAATGGCGTTCGTGACGCTGCACGTCGGTGCCGGCACCTTCCAGCCGGTGCGCGTGGAAACCATCGAAGATCACGTGATGCACGCCGAATACGCCGAGGTGCCGCAGGAGGTCGTGGATGCGGTGCTGGCCTGCAAAGCGCGCGGCAAGCGCGTGGTGGCTGTGGGTACCACCTCGGTGCGTTCGCTGGAAAGCGCCGCGGCGGCCAGCAAAGAGGCGCTGATTGCGCCGTTCTTCGGCGACACCAGCATCTTTATCTATCCGGGCTATCACTACCAGGTGATCGACGCGCTGGTGACCAACTTCCACCTGCCGGAGTCCACCCTGATCATGCTGGTGTCGGCCTTCGCCGGCTATAAAAATACCATGAACGCCTATCAGCAGGCGGTGGCCGAGCAGTATCGCTTTTTCAGCTACGGCGATGCGATGTTCATCAGCCGTAATCCGCAGGCGGAAAACGAGTCCGTCGGCGGTTAATTTCCCGGGCTGCGCGCACGGCGCGGCCCCGTTTCAACGACATCAGACTGTTTCTCTGATGCTGGAGGCTTTGTGAAGTACGAACTACAAACTACCGATGGCCGCGCACGCCGCGGCCGCCTGATTTTCGACCGCGGCGTAGTGGAAACTCCGGCCTTTATGCCGGTCGGTACCTACGGCACGGTCAAGGGCATGACGCCGGAAGAAGTGAAAGAAACCGGCGCGCAGATCCTGCTGGGCAACACCTTCCACCTGTGGCTGCGCCCTGGCCAGGAGATCATGAAGCTGCACGGCGATCTGCACGATTTCATGCAGTGGCCGGGCCCGATCCTCACCGACTCCGGCGGTTTCCAGGTGTTCAGCCTGGGGGCGATGCGCAAGATCAAAGAGGAAGGCGTGTACTTCCGCAACCCGATCAACGGCGACAAGGTGTTCCTGAGCCCGGAAAAATCGATGGAGATCCAGTATGACCTGGGTTCCGACATCGTGATGATCTTCGATGAATGCACGCCGTACCCGGCGGACTGGGACTACGCCAAGCGCTCGATGGAAATGTCGCTGCGTTGGGCGCAGCGCAGCCGCCAGCGTTTCGACGAGCTGGAAAATAAAAATGCGCTGTTTGGCATCATTCAGGGCGGCGTTTACGAAGATTTACGTGATGTTTCCGTCAAAGGGCTGGTGGATATCGGCTTTGACGGGTACGCTGTGGGCGGCTTGGCTGTAGGCGAGCCGAAAGAGGATATGCATCGCATTCTTGAACACGTTTGCCCGCAAATTCCGGAAGATAAGCCACGCTATTTGATGGGCGTCGGCAAGCCGGAAGATTTGGTGGAAGGCGTGCGCCGTGGCATCGACATGTTCGATTGCGTCATGCCGACCCGCAACGCCCGCAACGGCCATTTGTTCGTGACTGACGGTGTGGTAAAAATCCGTAATGCCAAGCACAAGGATGATACTTCTCCGCTGGATAAGGACTGTGATTGCTACACTTGTCGCCATTACAGCCGCGCCTACTTGCACCATCTCGACCGTTGCAACGAAATATTGGGTGCTCGACTGAACACGATTCATAACCTGCGTCACTACCAGCGCCTGATGGCGGGTTTACGCCAGGCTATTGAAGAGGGTAAATTAGAGCAGTTTGTTGCGGATTTCTATGGTCGGATCGGCAAGCCGATTCCGCCTTTAAACGCTTGATCTAATAATTGATAACTTAATGAGGGAATTTCAATGAGCTTTTTCATTTCTGACGCCGTCGCATCCGCAGGGGCTCCGGCTCAGGGAAGCCCGTACTCTCTGATCATTATGCTGGTGGTGTTCGGCCTGATCTTCTACTTCATGATCCTGCGCCCACAGCAGAAACGCGCGAAAGATCACAAGAAGCTGATGGACTCCATCGGTAAAGGCGACGAAGTGCTGACCACCGGCGGCCTGATCGGTCGCGTGACCAAAGTGGCCGACACCGGCATCATCGCCATCGCGCTGAACGACACCACGGAAGTGATGATCAAGCGTGACTTCGTGGCGGCCGTTCTGCCGAAAGGTACCATGAAGGCCCTGTAATCTTTTTTCCCGAAGGGAATTGCCGTGCTAAACCGTTATCCTTTGTGGAAGTATCTGATGTTGATCGTCGTGATCCTCGTCGGTCTGCTTTATGCGCTTCCCAACATCTACGGTGAGGATCCGGCCGTACAAATCACTGGCGCGCGCGGCGTCGCCGCCAGTGAAACTACGCTGGACCAGGTCCGTACCGTATTAGAAAAAGACAACATCGCGAGCAAGTCGATTGCGCTGGAAAATGGCGCCATCCTGGCTCGCTTTAAAGATCCTGACGTTCAGCTGCGCGCCCGCGAAGCGCTGGTGACCGAGCTGGGTGACAAATTCGTCGTGGCGCTGAACCTGGCGCCGGCCACGCCGACCTGGCTGGCCATGCTGGGCGCAGAGCCGATGAAACTCGGCCTGGACCTGCGCGGCGGCGTGCACTTCCTGATGGAAGTGGACATGGACACCGCGTTGAGCAAGCTGCAGGAACAGACCATGGATACCCTGCGCAGCGAGTTGCGTGAGAAGGGCATTCCTTACGCGTCTATCCGCAAGCTGGACAACAACGGCGTGGAAGTTCGCTTCCGCGACGATGCGGCCCGTGACCAGGCCATCAGCTACATCGGCCCGCGTCAGCGCGATCTGGTGCTGTCCGCCAACGGCGCCAACACCATGAAAGCCAACCTGACGGACGCCCGTCTGAGCGAAGCGCGCGAATACGCCGTACAGCAGAACATCACTATCCTGCGTAACCGCGTCAACCAGCTCGGCGTCGCCGAACCGCTGGTGCAGCGCCAGGGCGCCGACCGCATCGTGGTTGAGCTGCCGGGCATTCAGGACACCGCGCGCGCCAAAGAAATTCTGGGCGCCACCGCGACCCTGGAGTTCCGTCTGGTGAACACCAATGCGGATGCCACTGCGGCGGCCAACGGCCGCGTGCCGGGCGACTCCGAGGTGAAATACACCCGTGACGGCCAGCCGATCGTGCTGTACAAGCGCGTGATCCTGACCGGTGACCACATCACCGACTCCACTTCGAGCACCGACGAATACAACCAGCCGCAGGTTAACATCTCGCTGGACAGCGCCGGCGGCACGTCGATGTCCAACTTCACCAAGGACAACATCGGCAAGCCGATGGCGACCCTGTTCGTGGAGTATAAGGACAGCGGCAAGAAAGACGCCAACGGCCGTGCGGTGCTGGTGAAACAGGAAGAAGTGATCAACGTGGCGAACATTCAGTCGCGTCTGGGCAACAGCTTCCGCATCACCGGCATCGGCAACCCGAACGAAGCGCGTCAGCTTTCGCTGCTGCTGCGTGCGGGTGCGCTGATCGCGCCGATTCAGATCGTCGAAGAGCGCACCATCGGTCCAACCCTGGGTCAGCAGAACATCACCCAAGGTCTGGAAGCCTGTCTGTGGGGCCTGGTGGCGTCCATCGTCTTCATGGTGGTCTGGTACCGTAAGTTCGGCGTGATCGCCACCACGGCGCTGGTCGCCAACCTGGTGCTGATCGTCGGCGTGATGTCCCTGTTGCCGGGGGCGACGCTGACCATGCCGGGCATTGCCGGGATCGTGTTGACGCTGGCGGTGGCGGTCGACGCCAACGTACTGATTAACGAACGTATCAAGGAGGAGCTGAAGAACGGCCGGTCCGTTCAGCAGGCGATCCATGAGGGCTATAAAGGCGCGTTCTCCAGTATCGTCGACGCCAACATCACCACCCTGATCACCGCGGTCATCCTGTACGCAGTGGGCACCGGTTCGATCAAAGGCTTTGCGATCACCACCGCTATCGGTGTGGCGACGTCCATGTTCACCGCGATTGTCGGTACCCGTGCCATCGTCAACCTGCTTTACGGCGGCAAACGCATTAACAAGCTGTCTATCTGAGGAGTGCGTTGTGGCACAGGATTATACTGTTGAGCAACTCAACTACGGCCGTAAAGTCTACGACTTTATGCGCTGGGACTATTTGGCCTTCGGCATCTCGTTGCTGCTGTTGGTCGCGTCGATCGTCACCATGTCGGTGCGCGGCTTTAACTGGGGTCTGGATTTCACCGGCGGTACGGTGATTGAAATCAACCTGGAGAAGCCGGCTAACCTCGACCTGATGCGCGATACGCTGGAGAAGGCCGGGTTCCAGGATCCGATCATCCAGAACTTCGGCAGCAGCCGCGACGTGATGGTGCGCATGCCACCGGCGACCGGCACCGCAGGCCAGGAACTGGGCAACAAGGTGATCGGCGTGATCAACGACTCGGTGGATAAAAACGCCACCGTGAAGCGTATCGAGTTCGTCGGCCCGAGCGTGGGCAGCGAACTGGCGCAAACCGGCGGCATGGCGCTGCTGGTGGCGTTGATCTGTATCCTGATCTACGTTGGTTTCCGCTTCGAATGGCGCCTGGCGCTGGGGGCGGTTATCGCGCTGGCGCACGACGTGATCATCACGCTGGGCGTGCTGTCGCTGTTCCACATCGAGATTGACCTGACCATCGTCGCTTCCCTGATGTCGGTTATCGGTTACTCGCTGAACGACAGCATCGTGGTTTCCGACCGTATTCGTGAGAACTTCCGCAAGATCCGCCGCGGCACGCCTTACGAGATCATGAACGTGTCGTTGACCCAGACGCTGAGCCGTACGCTGATGACCTCCGGGACCACCCTGATGGTGGTGCTGATGCTGTACATCTTCGGCGGCGCGATGCTGCAAGGCTTCTCGCTGGCGATGCTGATCGGCGTGTCGATCGGTACCGTCTCCTCCATCTACGTCGCGTCCGCGCTGGCGTTGAAACTGGGGATGAAACGCGAGCACATGCTGCAGCAAAAAGTGGAAAAAGAGGGCGCGGATCAGCCTTCGATTCTGCCTTAACCGCCGCAGTATTCAGCGAAATGAGAAGGAGCGCCGCCGGCGCTCCTTTTTTTTGCCTCGAGTTTTCAGTGTTGCTGCACCACCGCCGGTTGGGCGGTCGAAACCAGACTGTGCAGACGGATATAGCCCAGCTGTTCCGGCGTCAGGCCGCTGAAGCGCAGCTCAAAGTCCTGGCCGGGTTTCGGCAGCAGCGAGTCGGTGCTGGCGATCGGTTGCGACAGCGCCTCGGCGGTCAACGGCCGCCCGGTGGCGTCGTCCAGTTGGCCCCATTCCACCACCGCGTTGAACGGCGGCAGCGTGGCCTGTGAGAGGGTGCGCACATGCAGCTGCGCCTGCGTGCCGTTGGCTTCGCTCTTGATGTGGCTCAGCGAAACGCTCAGCTCGCCGATGCCGCTCTGCAAACGGGCGGCGCTGCGGGCCGCCGGCAGCAGGTAGACGCCGTTGTCGGAGTGCTGATTGAGTATATTCTGCCGCTCCAGCGCGGTGGTTTGATCGGTCAGCACGCTCACTTTCTGGTTCAGCGCGGCGACCTGATGGCGCAGTTGAGGGACGGCGGCGTTGTGCGCGCAGCCTGCCAGCAACACGGCGGCGGCGAGCAGGGCGATTTTGGGGTAACAGGTTGTCATGACGGCGATTTCCTATGCTGAATCTCCTATTATCAGCTTAGTCCGCCCGGAGGGGAAAGTCATATCGGCGCCGCTTCCCGGCTGCGTGTCGCAACAAATGGCCGCCGCCCTTTGTTGTGGCTGCACTTCGGGGTAAACTGCATTTATCTATAAAAACGTTTATCAGGACGTGTTATGCATTGCCCTTTCTGCGCCGCCGTTGATACCAAAGTCATTGATTCCCGCCTGGTGGGGGACGGTTCGCAAGTGCGCCGCCGCCGCCAGTGTCTGGTGTGCAATGAACGCTTCACCACCTTCGAGGTGGCCGAGTTGGTGATGCCGCGAGTGATTAAAAGCGATGAGGTGCGCGAGCCGTTCAACGAAGACAAATTGCGCCGCGGCATGCTGAAAGCGCTGGAAAAGCGCCCGGTAAGCTCGGACGACGTGGAAAACGCCCTTAACCATATCAAATCCCAACTGCGCGCCACCGGCGAACGCGAAGTGCCGACCAAACTGGTGGGCAACCTGGTGATGGACGCGTTGAAAAAGCTGGATAAGGTGGCCTACATTCGCTTTGCGTCGGTATACCGCAGCTTCGAGGACGTGCGCGAGTTCGGCGAAGAGATCGCCCGCCTGCAAGACTAAAGGATCTTTCATGCATCACGACGAATTTTACATGGCGCGCGCCTTCGAACTGGCGCGCCTGGGGCGTTTCACCACCGCGCCCAATCCGAACGTCGGCTGCGTTATCGTGCGCGATGGCGAAATTGTCGGTGAAGGCTATCACTTGCGCGCCGGCGAGCCGCACGCGGAAGTGCACGCGCTGCGTATGGCGGGCGACAAGGCGCGCGGCGCCACCGCCTATGTCACGCTCGAACCGTGCAGCCATCACGGCCGCACGCCGCCCTGCGCCGATGCGCTGGTGGCCGCCGGCGTAACGCGAGTGGTCGCGGCGATGCAAGATCCCAATCCGCAGGTGGCGGGGCGCGGGCTGTACAAGCTGCAGCAGGCCGGCGTCGAGGTGCGTCATGGCCTGATGCTGGCCGAAGCCGAAGCGGTCAACCTGGGCTTCCTCAAACGCATGCGCACCGGTTTCCCCTATGTGCAACTGAAGCTGGGCGCGTCGCTGGACGGGCGCACGGCGATGGCCTCCGGCGAGAGCCAGTGGATCACCTCACCCGAAGCGCGTCAGGACGTGCAGCGCCTGCGCGCGCAGAGCGCCGCGATCCTCAGCACCAGCGCCACCGTGCTGGCGGACGATCCGTCGCTGACGGTGCGTTGGGATGAGTTGGATGCCGAGACCCAGCGCCTCTATCCGCGCGAAAATCTGCGTCAGCCGCTGCGCATCCTGCTCGACAGCCAAAATCGCATTACCCCACAGCACCGCGTGGTGCAGCAGCCGGGCGCCACCTGGCTGGCGCGGCTGCAGGCGGATGAACAGACCTGGCCGCAAGACGTTGAGCAGTTTATCTGCCCGGCGCACGGCGGCGGCGTCGATCTGGTGGTGATGATGATGCTGTTGGCCAAGCGCCAGGTGAATTCAATCTGGGTGGAGGCGGGCGCATCGCTGGCCGGCGCGCTGCTGCAGGCCGGCCTGGTGGATGAGCTCATTTTGTACATCGCGCCAAAACTGTTGGGCGATAATGGCCGTGGCCTGTGCCACCTGCCGGGCCTTGAGCGTCTGGCCGACGCACCGGAATTCGTCTTTAGCGACGTGCGTCAGGTCGGCCCCGATCTGCGTTTGCGCCTGCGGGCGAAACACTGAATCTCGCGCCCGCGCGCCGGTTTTACAAAAGCGCCGCGCAGGCGATGAAAGAATATGATAGAATCCGCCCCCCTGCGGGGTATTGAACCCATTTTTAAGGAAAGCCCATGAAAGTTATCGAAGGTGTTGTTGCTACTCCAAATGCCCGTGTGGCGATCGCAATTGCACGTTTTAACAATTTCATCAACGACAGCCTGCTGGAAGGCGCCATCGACGCGCTGAAACGCATTGGTCAGGTTGCTGACGACAACATCACCGTTGTCTGGGTCCCGGGCGCTTACGAGCTGCCGTTGACGGCGAGCGTATTGGCCAAAACCGGCAAATACGACGCGGTTATCGCGCTGGGCACCGTTATCCGTGGGGGCACCGCGCACTTCGAATATGTGGCGGGCGAAGCCAGCTCCGGCATCGGCAACGTTGCGATGAATGCCGAAATCCCGGTTGCCTTTGGCGTGCTGACCACCGAAAGCATCGAACAGGCGATCGAACGCGCCGGCACCAAAGCGGGCAACAAGGGCGCTGAAGCCGCGTTGACCGCACTTGAAATGATTAATGTTATCAAAGCTATTAAAGCCTGAATTTAGTTAAGGGGAATTCCGTGAAACCTGCTGCTCGTCGCCGCGCTCGTGAGTGCGCTGTTCAAGCGCTTTACTCTTGGCAGTTGTCTAAAAACGACCTTGCCGATGTTGAACACCAGTTCCTGACGGAGCAGGATGTCAAAGATGTTGACGTCGCCTATTTTCGCGAGTTGCTGTCCGGCGCGGCAGTGAATGCAGGTATGCTGGACGAACTGATGGCGCCATACCTGTCGCGTCAGCTCGAAGAGCTGGGCCAGGTGGAGCGCGCAGTGCTGCGCGTCGCGCTGTTTGAACTGAAAATGCGCGAGGATGTCCCTTACAAGGTGGCGATCAACGAAGCGATCGAGCTGGCGAAAACCTTCGGCGCGGAAGACAGCCACAAGTTTGTGAACGGGGTGCTGGATAAAGTGGCGCCAACCCTTCGCAAGAAAAAGTAAAACATTAAGGCCGGTATCCCCGGCCTTAATTTCTTCTCGTGGAATATCGATATGGCATGCGGCGAATTTGACCTCATTGCCCGCTATTTTGACCGGTTTAAGCGCGTGCGCCGGGATGTACAGTTGGGCATTGGAGATGACTGCGCACTGCTGGCAGTGCCGGAAAAACAGCTGGTGGCCGTCAGTACCGATACGTTGGTGGCGGGCGTGCACTTCTTGCCGGACATCGATCCGGCCGATCTCGGTTATAAAGCGCTGGCGGTCAATCTGAGCGATCTGGCGGCGATGGGCGCCGATCCGGCGTGGCTTTCGCTGGCCCTGACCCTGCCGGAGGTGAACGAGCCCTGGCTGAAGGCCTTCAGCGACAGCCTGTTTGATCAGCTCAACTATTACGGCATGCAGCTGATCGGCGGTGATACCACGCGCGGCCCGCTGAGCATGACCTTGACCATTCAGGGGCTGATCCCGGCCGGCCGGGCGTTAACCCGCAGCGGCGCGCGCATCGGCGACTGGATCTACGTGACCGGCACGCTGGGCGACAGCGCCGCCGGTCTGGCGATTCTGCAGGATCGTCTGGCGGTGCCGGAGGCGGCGGCGCGCGATTACCTGATCGCTCGCCATCTGCGCCCGCAGCCGCGGGTGCTGCAGGGGCAGGCGCTGCGCGATCTGGCCAGCTCGGCGATCGACATCTCCGACGGCCTGATTTCCGATCTGAAACACATCCTGAAGGCCAGCGACTGTGGCGCACGCATCGTGCTGGACGAGCTGCCGATGTCGCAGGCGCTGAGCAGCCACGCGGATGCCGAGCAGGCGCTGCGTTGGGCGCTGGCGGGCGGCGAAGATTACGAGCTGTGCTTCACCGTACCGGAAATCAACCGCGGCGCGTTGGAAGTGGCGCTGAGCCACCTCGGCGCCGACTACACCTGCATCGGCCAAATTGGTCCGCTGTCTGAAGGCATCCGCTATTATCGCAACGACGAAGCGGTAGAGCTGGACTGGGCCGGGTTCGATCATTTCAATGCGGAGCCGGGCACTCATGGATGAAGCCAAGCGTCGGCTGCGGATGAGCAATCCGTGGCACCTGCTGGCCACCGGTTTTGGCAGCGGTTTGTCGCCGGTGATGCCGGGCACCATGGGATCGCTGGCGGCGATCCCGTTCTGGCTGCTGCTGATCCAGCTGCCGTGGCAGCTCTACTCGCTGGCGGTGATGTTCAGCATCTGTATCGGCGTCTATATTTGCCACCGCACGGCAAAAGACATGAAGGTGCACGATCACGGCAGCATCGTCTGGGATGAGTTCGTCGGCATGTGGATCACGCTGATGGCGCTGCCGGTCAACGACTGGCGCTGGGTCGCCGCCGGTTTCGTCATCTTCCGCATTCTGGATATGTGGAAGCCGTGGCCGATCCGCTGGTTCGACCGCAACGTGCATGGCGGCATGGGCATCATGGTCGACGATATCATCGCCGGCGTGCTGTCCGCCGGTATCATCTACCTGATTGGCCACCACTGGCCGATCGGGCTGTTCTGACAGACGGGCGCGGCGTTTCGCGCCCGCTACTCTTTATTCAAACCCCGTCACCCGATGCGGCACGTAAGCCGTCTCCAGTTCCGCCACCTCTTGCGGCGACAGACTCAAATCGACCGCGGCGATGGCGTCATCCAACTGCTCGCTGCGCGAGGCGCCAACGATCGGTGCGCTGACCGCCGGCTTGTTCAGCAGCCAGGCCAGCGCGATCTGCGCGCGTGAAACGCCGCGTTCTTCGGCGAGGCTGGCGACGCGTTCGGCGATGATGGCGTCGATGCCTTCAGTTTCCTCGTACAGGCTTTTGCCGAACTGGTCGGAGACCAGCCGCGCGGTGGTTTCGCCCCAGGGGCGGGTCAGGCGGCCGCGCGCCAGCGGGCTCCACGGCAGCACGGCGATGCCTTCGGCGGCGCACAGCGGGTGCATCTCGCGCTCTTCTTCGCGCTGGATCAGGTTGTATTGATCCTGCATGCTGACGAAGCGCGTCCAGCCGTGCAGATCGGCGGTGTACAGCGCTTTGGCGAACTGCCAGGCGTACATGGAAGAGGCGCCGATGTAACGCGCCTTACCGGCTTTCACCACCTCGTGCAGTGCCTCCAGCGTCTCTTCCAGCGGCGTTTCGTAATCCCAGCGGTGGATTTGCAGCAAATCGACATAGTCAGTGCCCAGGCGCCGCAGGCTGTCGTCGATGGACTGCATGATCTTGGCGCGCGACAAACCGCGCTCCAGGTTGCTCAGCTGGAAATAGACCTTGGTGGCGACCACCACGTCTTCGCGGCGTGCATAGTCGCGCAGCGCCCGGCCGAGGATCTCCTCGCTGCTGCCGTCGGAATAGCTGTTGGCGGTGTCGAAAAAGTTGATGCCGGCTTCCAGCGCCTGTTTCAGCAGCGGGCGGCTGCTCTCTTCCGGCAGCGTCCAGGCGTGATTGCCGCGGTTCGGTTCGCCGTAGGTCATGCAACCCAGGCAGATGCGTGAGACGTTCAGATCGGTGTTGCCCAGTTTCAGGTACTTCATGTTTGCCTCCCATTCACAGCTCAGACAGTAACTGTAGCGCGGATCCCGGAGGGCGGAAACGAAAACGCCCCCGGGAGCGGAGGCGTTTTTTCAGGCGCGGGCGGCGATTACTGCGCCAGCCAGGTTTCGATTTGGCGCTGAATGCCGGCGGCGTCCAGCCCCAGATCGGCGCGCAGCTCTTCCTGGGTGCCCTGCGAGACGAAGCTGTCCGGCAGGCCGAGGTTCAGCACCGGCACCGGACGGCGTTTGGCCATCAGCAGTTCGTTGACGCCGCTGCCGGCGCCGCCCATGATGGCGTTCTCTTCCAGCGTGACCAGCGTTTCATGGCTGGCGGCCAGTTCGAGCACCAGCTGCTCGTCCAGCGGCTTGACGAAGCGCATGTCGACCAGCGTGGCGTTGAGCGCTTCCGCCGCTTGCGCGGCCTCCGGCAGGAGGGTGCCGAAGCTGAGAATGGCGATCTTTTCCCCCTGGCGGCGCACCACGCCTTTGCCGATCGGCAGCATGTGGAGCGGCTCCAGCGCCGCGCCGGTGCCGGTGCCGCGCGGATAGCGCACGGCGCTCGGGCCGTCGTTATAGTGATAGCCGGTATACAGCATCTGGCGGCATTCGTTTTCGTCGCTCGGCGTCATGATCACCATGGTCGGGATGCAGCGCATGAACGACAGATCGAACGCCCCCTGGTGGGTCTGGCCGTCGGCACCGACGATGCCGCCGCGATCGATGGCGAACATTACCGGCAGGTTTTGGATCGCCACGTCATGGATCAGCTGATCGTAGGCGCGTTGCAGGAAGGTGGAATAGATCGCCACCACCGGCTTGTAGCCGCCGATCGCCAGCCCGGCGGCGAAGGTGACCGCGTGCTGCTCGGCGATCGCCACATCGAAATATTGCTGCGGATAGTCGCGCGAGAACTGCACCATGCCGGAGCCTTCGCGCATCGCCGGCGTGATCGCCATCAGTGAGCTGTCTTTGGCGGCGGTTTCACACAGCCAGTCGCCGAAGATTTTCGAATAGGTCGGCAGACCGCCGGCGCTTTTCGGCAGCGTGCCGCTGGCGGGATCGAACTTCGGCACCGCGTGGAAGCTGATCGGATCCTTCTCCGCCGGCGCGTAACCGCGGCCTTTCTTGGTCATGATGTGCAACAGCTGCGGGCCTTTCAGATCGCGCATGTTTTTCAACGTGGCGACCAGGCCCTGTACGTCGTGCCCGTCTACCGGACCGATGTAGTTGAAGCCCAGCTCTTCGAACAGCGTGCCTGGCACCACCATGCCTTTCAGGTGCTCTTCGGTGCGTTTCACCAGCTCCTTGATCGGCGGCACGCCGGCCAGCACTTTCTTGCCGCCTTCGCGCAGGGTGGAGTAAAGCTTGCCGGACAGCAGCTGCGCCAGATGGTTGTTCAGCGCGCCGACGTTTTCCGAGATCGACATCTCGTTGTCGTTCAGCACCACCAGCATGTCCGGATTGATGTCGCCGGCGTGGTTCATCGCTTCGAACGCCATGCCGGCGGTGATGGCGCCATCGCCGATCACGCACACCGTGCGGCGGCCTTTGCCTTCACGCTCTGCCGCCACCGCCATGCCGAGGCCGGCGCTGATCGAGGTTGACGAATGGCCGACCGACAGCACGTCATATTCGCTTTCGGCGCGCCACGGGAAGGGGTGCAGGCCGTTCTTTTGCCGGATAGTGGCGATCCGATCGCGGCGGCCGGTCAGGATTTTGTGCGGGTAGGCCTGGTGGCCGACGTCCCACACCAGATGATCGAACGGCGTGTTGTAGACGAAATGCAACGCCACCGTCAGTTCGACGGTACCCAGCCCGGAGGCAAAGTGGCCGCTGGAGCGACTGACGCTGTTCAGCAGGTATTGCCGCAGCTCATCGCACAGCTTCGGCAAGCTCTCTTTGGGCAGCGAACGGAGTTCCTCGGGGTTTTCCGCTAGCGCCAGGGTTGGGTATTTGGCTATATCAAGACTCATTCGATACTCATATCAGAGGAGTTAACGTCACACGTTAATTGTCGCGTTCAATAATGAAGCTGGCTAACGCTCGCAATGGCGCTGTGTTATAAGATTGCGCTGCCAAAGTGTCTAATGCAGCTAATGCTTCCTGATAGAGATCCCACGCTTTTGCTTTCGCGCTGTCAAGCCCGAGCAACGCCGGGTAGGTACTCTTTCCGTGTTGTTGGTCCGCGCCCTGGCGCTTGCCGATCTTTTCAGTCTCGCCGACAACGTCCAAAATGTCATCCTGCACCTGGAACGCCAGGCCAACCGCAGCGGCGTAACGATCCAGCTGCGGCAGCGCCGCTCGCCCGGCTTCGCCGGCGCTCAGCGCGCCCAGGCGCACCGCCGCGCGGATCAGCGCGCCGGTTTTGTGGCGGTGGATCTGCTCCAGCGCCTGCAGATCGACGCGCTTGCCTTCGGCTTCCAGATCCAGCGATTGGCCGCCGCACATGCCGGCTACGCCGCTGGCGCTCGCCAGTTCGGAAACCATCGCCAGCCGATCGCGCAGCGCCACGTCGGGCATTTCGGCATCGGCCAGGATCGAAAACGCCAGCGTTTGCAGCGCATCGCCGGCCAGGATCGCGTTGGCTTCGCCGAATTTAATGTGACAGGTCGGCTGGCCACGGCGCAGATCGTCGTCGTCCATCGCCGGCAGATCGTCATGGATCAGCGAGTAGGCGTGGATGCATTCCACCGCCGCCGCCGGCGCGTCCAGGTTGCTCAGCGACACGCCGAACATCTGGCCGGTGGTGTACACCAGGAACGGACGCAGACGCTTGCCGCCCAGCAAGGCGCCGTGACGCATCGCCGCCACCATGTTGCCGTCGTTGAACGGCAGCGGGGCGATGAAGTCCAGCAGCGCGCGATCGGCGCGCCGGCGGAAAATCTGCAGTTGATCGGCAAAAGCGGCCGATGGGGCGATCTCAGACATGTCGGTTACTCGGCATCCGGTGTGAAAGGCGCCAGCGCCGCATCGTCGGCGCTGTCGTTAAGAAGTATCTGCACACGCTGTTCCGCCTGTTGCAGTTTCTGCTGGCCTTGGCGCGCCAGCTGCACGCCGCGTTCGAATTCGTTCAGCGCGTCTTCCAGCGGCAGTTCGCCCGACTCCAGACGCGTCACGATGCTTTCCAGCTCGCCGAGGGCGCTTTCAAAGCTGGCAGTTTGCTCTGTACTGGCTGATTGTGCTGGTTTTTTCGGCATAATTTTCTTTTTACGTCATCATGTGAACCGTGGCGCCAGAGCCTATCCTAGCGGATCTTGATTAGCAAATCATGGCGCTCATGTGTGGTTTTGTGCGCAGAGCACGGCGATATGGTGATATACTCCGCGCCGTAATTCTTATCTGACAACAAAGACCGCCATGAAGTTTATCATTAAATTGTTCCCGGAAATCACCATCAAGAGCCAATCTGTGCGCTTGCGCTTTATCAAGATTCTCTCGACCAATATTCGCAACGTCCTGAAGCAGTATGATGAAACGCTGGCGGTCGTCCGTCACTGGGATCATATCGAAGTTCGCGCCAAAGATGAAAACCAGCGGCCGATCATTGCCGACGCGCTGACGCGCATTCCCGGCATCCACCATATTCTGGAAGTGGAAGATCGCGCTTATACCGATATTCACCACATCTTCGAGCAGACGCTGGAAGCCTACCGCGCCCAGCTGGAAGGCAAAACCTTCTGCGTGCGCGTCAAGCGCCGCGGCAAGCAGGCGTTCAACTCGCAGGACGTGGAGCGCTACGTCGGCGGCGGTCTGAACCAGCATATCGACAGCGCACGCGTTAACCTGACCCGCCCGCAGGTCACGGTAAACCTCGAGATCGAAGACGACAAGCTGATGTTGGTTAAACGCCGCCTCGAAGGCATCGGCGGTTATCCGGTCGGCACTCAGGAAGACGTGATGTCGCTGATTTCCGGCGGTTTCGACTCGGGCGTGTCCAGCTATATGCTGATGCGTCGCGGCTGCCGCGTGCACTTCTGCTTCTTTAACCTGGGCGGCGCCGCGCACGAGATTGGCGTGAAGCAGGTGGCGCACTACCTGTGGAACCGTTTCGCCAGCTCGCACAAGGTGCGCTTCGTCGCCATCGACTTCGAGCCGGTGGTGGGCGAGATCCTGGAGAAGGTCGACGACGGCCAGATGGGCGTGGTGCTCAAGCGCATGATGGTGCGCGCCGCTTCGCAAGTGGCCGAACGCTATGGCGTGCAGGCGCTGGTGACCGGTGAAGCGCTGGGGCAGGTGTCCAGCCAGACGCTGACCAACCTGCGCTTGATCGACAATGCGTCCGATACGCTGATCCTGCGTCCGCTGATTTCGCACGATAAAGAGCACATCATCAAGCTGGCGCGCGAAATCGGCACCGAAGACTTCGCCAAAACCATGCCGGAATATTGCGGCGTGATTTCGAAGAGCCCGACGGTGAAAGCCGTCAAGGCCAAGATCGAAGAGGAAGAGAGCCACTTCGATTTCAGCATTCTCGATCGGGTGGTGAGCGAAGCGAAGAACGTCGATATTCGCTCCATCGCCGAGCAGGCGCAGGAGCAGGTGACCGAAGTGGAAACCGTTGCGGCCTTCGGCGCCGACGAGGTGATCCTGGATATCCGCTCCAACGACGAGCAGGAAGAGAAGCCGCTGCAGCTGGAACAGGTTGAAGTGAAAGCGCTGCCGTTCTACAAGCTGAGCACCCAGTTCGGCGATCTGGATCAGAGCAAAACTTATCTGTTGTACTGCGAGCGCGGCGTGATGAGCCGCCTGCAGGCGCTGTACCTGCTGGAGCAGGGCTTCAGCAACGTGAAAGTTTATCGCCCGTAACGCGGGCAGCGGCGTAAACGAGAGGGGCTGAACCGGTGTTCAGCCCTTTTTTTATCGGCAAGCCGCTCAGTCGCGGAAATCGTACATCCCGGGGATCAGCACCAGCTGCGCGGCGATCTCCGCCGCTTTGGCCTTGCCGAGCAGCAGATCGATCAGCTTCAGCGCGAACTCCATCGCGGTGCCCGGCCCCTGGCTGGTGAGCAGCTTGACGCGTGCGTCGTACACCACACGGCGCTCCATCCATTTTTCCGCCGGTATCTGGTCTTTCAGGCCCGGGAAGCCGGTCATGTTGCCGACCGGGAACAGATCGTGGTGCTGCAGCACCAGCGCCGGCGCCGCACAGATGGCGGCGACGATATTCCCCTGCAGGTGCATCTGCCGCACTTTTTCCACCAGCAACGGGCTGTCGCGGAAGCATTCCGCCCCCTTCAGGCCGCCGGGCAGCACGATGGCGTCGAAAGGCTCATCAACGATCGCCACCAGCGGCGCGTCGGCCAGCAGCTTGACGCCGCGCGAACAAACGATAGTCAGCTCGCCGTCACCGGCGACGCTGGCGGTAGTGACTTTAACGCCCGCCCGCACCAGCAGATCAATGGTGGTGACGGCTTCGGTTTCTTCGCTACCAGGTGCCAGGCAAACCAGCGCCGATACGCTCATATTCATTTTCCTTTCGTTTAATCAATTCAAACAGCCGCGCATTCTCCGGCAGCGTGAGGCCGTGACTGCGCGCACGGCGCAGCAGGTAGCCGGTGATGTAGTCGATCTCGGTATGCCGCTGGCTGCGGATATCCTGCAGCATCGACGAAACGTTGTCGGCGGTGCTGTGGATCACGTCCATCACATATTGCATCAGGCCTTCGCAGGAGGTGTGGTAGCCCTCCATCGCCATCACGCTGGCGACTTCACGACACAGCGTTTCGATCTGCTCCGGGTAGCGCTGCAGATCGCCGTTGCGGCAGCCGTACAGCGCCGTCAGCGGGTTGATCACGCAGTTGACCGCCAGCTTGCGCCAGTTGGCCGAGGCGATGTTGTTGTGCCAGGCGACGTCGGGCAGCGCCTGATGCAGCACTTCCGCCAGGTGGCTGAGATGCTGGGCGGCCGGTGAGGTGGGGCCGATGTGGGTGATGCCGGTGGCGACGTGAATAATGGTGCTGCCTTCGTGGCGCGCGGCGTGGGTGGTGGTGCCCTGCAGGATGGGCTGGCCGTTTTGCGGCAGCTCCTCCTGGGTACCCATGCCGTTATGCAACAGCAAAATGGCGCACTGAGGGTTCAGCTTCGGCAGCAGCGCACTGACCGCGCTGGAGACCTGCCAGGCTTTCAGCGTCACCAGCAGCAGCTCGCTCTGCGCGAGGTGCTCAGGATCGTTGGTGGGCAAATTGCGATTAAACGAGACGCCTTCCGGCTCGATCACGTTCACGGCGCAAAAAGGCTGCGGCACTCTTAGCCATCCCTGTACATCGTGGCCCTGCTGATACAGCCGGGAGAGCCACAGTTGTCCGAGCGCGCCGCAACCAAGAATGGTTATTTTCATTCAGTCTCCTTGGAAACACGGGAATACCGCTCAATTACCGTGATCTAACTATAGGCTTTATGGCAGCCTGAAGCGCTATCCCTGCGTGCGTTCAGCAGATTTTGTCTGAGGCGGCAAAGCGGTTATCATGCTCGGCATCAAAATCGCCTAAGCTATTAGGCACTCATTCAGGAGGAAGAAGTATGCCATCTTTCGACATCGTTTCCGAAATTGATATGCAGGAAGTGCGTAACGCCGTTGAGAACGCCACCCGCGATCTCGGCACCCGCTGGGATTTTCGCAACGTGCCGGCCAGCTTTGAGCTAAACGAGAAGAATCAAAGCATCAAGGTTGCCACCGAGTCTGATTTCCAGGTGCAGCAGCTGCTCGACATTCTGCGCGAAAAGCTGAGCAAGCGCAGCATCGACGGCGCCGCGCTGGAGATCCCGGAAGAGTTTACCCACAGCGGTAAAACCTACAGCGTGGAAGCCAAGCTGAAGCAGGGGATTGAAACCTCTGTAGCGAAGAAAATCGTCAAGCTGATCAAAGACAGCAAGCTGAAGGTGCAGGCGCAGATCCAGGGCGAAGAAGTGCGGGTGACCGGCAAGTCACGCGACGATTTGCAGAGCGTGATGGCGCTGGTGCGCGGCGGCGATCTGGGGCAGCCGTTCCAGTTCAAGAACTTCCGCGATTAATCTCGACGGGGCCGGCATTGCCGGCCCCGTTTCTTTACAGCGAATTGACCAGCGCTTCCAACTGACCGCGATTGGTCTGCTTGGTGTCCACCTTGACGTAGGCGCTGCGCTCCTCCGGCACCACGATCGCCTCGGCCACGCCGGGCTGCGCCCTCAGACGGCTTTCCAGCGCCGAATCCTTCACCGCCAGTTCAGACAGCGTAATGCGCAGGCTGCTGACATACGGCGGCTCTTTCATGGTGCTGCTGACCAGGAACCAAACGGCGGCCAATACCGCGCCGGCGATAAACACCAGGCCTGCCCCCTGCAAACCGTACAGCCAGCCGCCGAGGCTGCCGCCGATCGCTACGCCGATAAACTGGCTGGTGGAGTAGACTCCCATCGCGGTGCCCTTATAGCCGGCCGGTGATTCTTTGCTGATCAGCGAAGGCAGAATGGCTTCCATCACGTTGAAGGCCATGAAGAACAGCTGCACGCCGGCGATGATGCCCCACAGGTGCGCGCCGGAGAGCCACAGCAGCACTTCGGCGCAAAACAGCACCGCCACGCAGCCCATAAACACCTGCTTCATGCGGCGATATTTTTCGGCATAGATGATGAAAGGCACCACGGCGGCGAACGACACCAGCATGGTCACCAGGTAGACGATCCAGTGTTCGCTGGCCGCCAGCCCGGCTTTCTCCATCGCCAGCGGCAGCGCCACGAAGCTCGACATCAGCAGGATATGCAGACACATGATGCCGAAGTTGAGCTTCAGCAGGCGCGAGTTGCTCAGCACTTTGCGGAAACTGCCGCGCACGATGCTGGACTCGCGGTTCAGCAGATGGGTATCGGCGGAAGGCACTACCGCCAGGGTGATGACGATGCCGGCCAGCGCCAGCACGGCGATCATCCAGAACAGCGCATGCAGGCCGAAGGCGTGGGTAATTATAGGGCCCAACACCATGGCGATGGCGAAGGTGATACCGAAGCTGACGCCGATGAACGCCATCGCTTTGGTGCGGTTCTGCTCGCGGGTCAGATCGGAGAGCAGCGCCATTACCGCGGCGGCGATCGCGCCGGAGCCTTGCAACGCGCGGCCGAGGATCACGCCCCAGATAGAGTCGGTCGCGGCGGCGATCACGCTGCCGAGGGCAAAGATCAGCAGGCCGCCGACGATCAGCGGCTTACGGCCGATGCGATCGGACACCAGGCCGAACGGGATCTGAAACACCGCCTGCGCCAGGCCGTAGATGCCGATGGCGATGCCGATCAGCGCTTCGCTGGCGCCGTTGAGCGCCATGCCGTAGGTGGTCAGCACCGGCAATACCATAAACATGCCGAGCATGCGCAGGGAAAAGACGGTGCCCAATCCCCAGGTGGCGCGACGCTCCTGCGGGGTCATTGAATTATCGTTCACATCAAACCTCGGTAAAAACCATGCCATCAGACGTTGAGACAGCGCCTGATGGCATGATTTCTGTAAAGCTGCGTCATTTTAGTGTGCGGGGCAGGGGGGGTAAATCGAATGTTGTTTAACAGATATTACAGTTTGGCCGCTTTTCGGCGTGACAAATAAAATGGGCCGCAAAAGCGGCCCATTCACAGATGATTTGGCTTACCAAACGTAGGTCACCAGCGCTTCAGGCGCCGCCGTGGCGCTGAAGTCGATCGACATCATCACGCTCAGCGAGGTGATGGCGACGATGGAGAACACGAACAGTTTGCGCGCCCAGACGCTGTCGTTTTCGGTTTTATAACCGCGCAGCGCCATGCCCAGCCACCATACGCTCACCGCCGCAGCGACGATCAGGTATTTGTAGCCGGCGTAGCCCACCAGGGTCAGCATCAGCGTGGCGATCATAAATGCCAGGATGTAGACCGTGATGTGGTTCTTGGCGACGGAAATGCCTTTCACCACCGGCAGCACCGGAATGTTGGCCGCCTGGTAATCTTTAAAGCGGAAGATAGCGATCGCATAAGAATGCGGCATCTGCCACAGGCTAAAGATAGCCAGCAGGATCAACGCGCCGGCGTCGAACTCGTTGGTCACCGCGCAGTAGCCGATAACCGGCGGCGCGGCGCCCGACAAGCTGCCGATCAGCGTGCCGTAGACCGAATGGCGTTTCATGTACAGGCTGTAAACGCCGACATAAACCACGAAGCCCATCACCGCCAGCCACATGGCCAGCGGGTTGGCCGCGATATACAGCAACGCGAAGCCCGCAATACCCAACACGGTCGCATAAACCAGGGTGACACTCGGCGCGATCAGGCCTTTTACCAGCACCCGATTCTTCGTTCTCTCCATTTTCTTGTCGATGTCGCGGTCGATGTAGTTGTTAAACACACAGCCCGACGCGACCACCAACGAGACACCCACCAGGGTGGCGAGAAACAGGGGATAGTCGATGCTCCCTTTGGAAGCGAGCAGGAATCCCCCAACGACAGAAATTAAATTGCCGAAAATAATTCCTGGTTTAGTGACTTGCAGGTATTGCTTAATCATCACGTGCAGCTCAGCTCTTAATCGACCATCATATTGATGTTGAGGTTGTACATAATCCAGAGTGAACCTACAACAACGATACCGATGATCATAGCGGTGAACAGCAATGCCACCAGGTTCCAGCGCTCTTCCGATGAGGTGTTCATGTGCAGGAAGTAAACCAGGTGAACAATCACCTGGATAACCGCCATACCGACAACAACCGCCAGGATGGTGGAATGAGAGGCAGTGCCGTTCATTACCATCGCAAATGGAATTACCGTCAGGATGATCGACAGGATAAAGCCGATCAGGTATGACTTCACGCTGCCGTGGCTTGCGCCGCCGTGAGAGGTTTCATGGGATGAATGGCTCATTACATAACCCCCAGCAGGTAGACAACGGTAAATACGCAGATCCAGACCACGTCCAGGAAGTGCCAGAACAGGCTCAGGCACATCAGGCGGGTTTTGTTGGTCGCGGTCAGGCCGAACTTGCTCACCTGAATCATCAGCACGATGATCCAAATCAGGCCGGAAGTCACGTGCAGACCGTGGGTGCCGACCAGCGCGAAGAAGCTGGACAGGAACGCGCTGCGATCTGGCCCGAAGCCTTCGGCGATCAGGTGATGGAATTCATAGATTTCCATCGCCACGAAGCCCAGACCAAACAGGAAGGTCAGGAACAACCAGGTGTTTACACCGCCAACTTTACCCTTGTTCATGGCGATCATCGCCATGCCGTAGGTGATGGAGCTGAACAACAGCAGGAAAGTTTCGACCAGAACAAACTTCAGGTCGAAGATGTCTTTGCCTGAGGGACCGCCAGCGGTCCCGTTCACCAGGACTGCATAAGTCGCGAACAAGCTCGCAAACAAAATACAGTCGCTCATCAGGTAGATCCAGAATCCGAAGACTTTGGTCTCTCCCGCGTCGTGGTGCCCATGCTCTGCATGGGCTGCGTTATGATTGGTCAGAGTTTCAGTTGACATGGTTCACGCCTGCTTTACGGATTTGTTCGTAGTGTTGGTTCTCAATGCGCTCGATTTCATCAACCTGCACATAGTAGTCAACATCGTGATCGAAGCTCTTGCCGATCCAGACAACGATCATACCGATGAAGCCGGCCAGAGCCATCCACCAGATTTCCCAAATCATTGCGAAACCGAATACCAGGCTGAAGAAGGCGATGATAACGCCGGCGCCGGTGTTCTTAGGCATATGAATCGGTTCGTATTTAGCCGGTTTCTTATAGGCTTCACCTTTTTCTTTCATGTCCCAGAATTCGTCACGGTCATGAATCTGCGGCACTACGGCAAAGTTATAGAACGGCGGTGGAGACGAAGTTGACCACTCCAGAGTACGAGCACCCCATGGGTCACCGGTCAGATCGCGGTTCTGTTCGCGGTCACGGATACTGACGAAGATCTGGGTCAGCTGGCACAGGATGCCGCAGGCGATCAGCGCCGCACCGCCGGCTGCAACCAGCAGCAGAGGGTGGAACTCAGGGTTGATGTTCTGGCTGATACGACGGGTCATGCCCATAAAGCCCAATGCGTACAGCGGCATGAAGGCGGTGAAGAAGCCGATGATCCAGAACCAGAACGCGCGGATGCCCCATTTTTCGTTCAGCGTGAAGCCAAAGGATTTCGGGAACCAGTAGGTCAGGCCCGCGAAGCAACCGAACACCACGCCGCCGATGATGACGTTGTGGAAGTGCGCGATCAGGAACAGGCTGTTGTGCAGCACGAAGTTCGCGCCCGGCACCGCCAGCAGAACGCCGGTCATACCACCCACGGAGAAGGTGATGATGAAGCCAACGGTCCACAGCATTGCGGAGTTGAGCTTGATGCGGCCCTGATACATGGTGAACAGCCAGTTGAAGATTTTCACCCCGGTCGGGATGGAAATGATCATGGTGGCGATACCGAAGAAGGCGTTAACGTTCGCGCCGGACCCCATGGTGAAGAAGTGGTGCAGCCAGACGATGAACGACAGAACGGTGATCGCGATGGTTGCCCATACCAGTGAGGTATAGCCGAACAGGCGTTTTCTGGAGAAGGTCGCGGTGACTTCGGAAAACACGCCGAACACCGGCAGAACCAGGATATACACCTCTGGGTGACCCCAGGCCCAAATCAGGTTGATGTACATCATCATGTTGCCGCCCATATCATTGGTGAAGAAATGGGTGCCCAGATAGCGATCCAGGGTCAGCAGCGCGATGGTGACGGTCAGAATTGGGAAAGAAACGATGATCAGGACGTTGGTACACAGCGCCGCCCAGGTGAACACCGGCATCTTCATCATAGGCATGCCAGGGGCACGCATCTTCAGAATGGTGGCGAAGAAGTTCACGCCGGTCAGCAGGGTACCCAGACCGGAAATCTGCAGACTCCAGATCCAGTAATCGACCCCGACGCCAGGACTGTACTCTTTACCCGACAGCGGCGGATACGCCAGCCAACCGGTCTGAGCGAACTCACCGACCCCCAGGGAGATGTTGATCAGCACCACGCCCACCACGAAGAACCAGAAGCTCAGGGAGTTCAGGAACGGGAAGGCGACGTCGCGCGCACCGATTTGCAGCGGCACCACGACGTTCATCAGGCCAACCACGAAAGGCATCGCCATGAAGAAGATCATGATGACGCCGTGCGCGGTGAAGATCTGGTCGTAGTGGTGCGGCGGCAGGAACCCGGCTTCGCCGGCGGACGCCAACGCCTGCTGGCTACGCATCATGATGGCGTCGGCAAAGCCGCGCAGCAGCATGACCATCGCCACGATGATGTACATGATACCAATTTTTTTATGGTCGACCGAAGTCAGCCATTCGCTCCACAGCCACTTCCATTTACCGAAATACGTCAGCAGCGCCAGCACTGCCAGGCCCCCGACAATAATTGCGGCTACGGTGACCATGATGATCGGTTCGTGGTACGGAACCGCATCAAGTGTTAATTTTCCCAACATCAGTTATTCCTCGGCTCCGGCGTGAGCAGCATGTTCACCCATGTCCATACCTTGGCTCATGTCCATGCCTTCGTGCGCGCCAGCGCCCTTGTGCATATCCATGTCGCCCATGAATTTGGCAATTGTTTCTTTGAACAAATTCGGTTTGACAGCGGCAAAGTACTCAACCGGGTTGTTTTCACTCGGCTCTGCCAGTTTGTTAAAGTCGTCGGTGGTGTTCAGGTTTTTAGACGATGCCTTCACCTTGGCCACCCACTGATCGAAGTCGCCTTCGGTCGGGGTAACGATCGCGGTGAATTTCATACCGGAGAAGCCTGCGCCGCTGTAGCTGCTGGAGATGCCTTTGTAGGCACCGGCTTCGTTGCCGATCAGGTGCAGTTTGGTCTGCATGCCGGCCATCGCATAAATCTGTCCACCCAACTGCGGGATAAAGAACGAGTTCATTACCGAGTTAGAGGTGATCTTGAATTCGACTGGAACATCTTTCGGGAAAGCCAGCTCATTAACGGTCGCAATGCCTTGTTCCGGGTAGATGAACAGCCATTTCCAGTCGAGCGACACCACTTCGATCGTCATCGGCTTCTTGTCGGTGACAATCGGCTTGAACGGATCGAGTTCGTGGGTGGTCTTCCAGGTAATGGTGCCAAGGATGGCGATGATAATGATAGGAATGGTCCAGACGACCGCTTCGATCTTGTTGGAGTGGGCCCAGTTCGGACTGTACTTGGCGTCTTTGTTGGAAGCGCGATACTTCCAGGCAAAGGCGAACGCCATGAAGATAACTGGCACCACTACGATCAACATCAATGCGATTGCAGTGATAATCAGTGTCCGTTGCTCAACACCAATTGCTCCTTTGGGATTCATCAAAACCATATCGCAGCCACTGAGCAATACAGTGCCTGCGATTAATGACAGCATCCCAATACTTTTATTGTATTTCTTAAGTCTCATCTAACGACCTCAATAACAAAGGCTCAATTGTCGTTTCATGTGTGCGGGCATTTTACGGGAAGGTTGCAGTACTGTAAACATGCTTAAGGGAGTGTCAGCGGCTTGTTGACACTTTCTGTTAAGGGGGTCACAGATGTAACCCTGCGTGACAATTTACCAATGACAACAACGCGTTGGCACGCTGAATCGTGACGAGCAGCCCGTATGTTAAGGAAAACTAAAGGTATGATGAATTTGGCGAAGAAATGCGCGGCGGGGAAATACGCAGAAAAGGTTTATTTAATGTAAAATAATTGTGTCTTAAAGGTGAATTTAATTTTATTTCCGAGTGCGGCAGTCGGATAAAAAAATAATTTCCGCGCCGATTATCTTTTTTTACCGAAATAAATATATCCCCGGATCGCTTTTTTTCGGCCGGTGAAATCACCGGCCGGTCAGATTATGCCAAACGGGTGCGGCGCAGGGCGAGGTAATCCAACGTACTGCCCATGGCGACGCCGAGCAGGCTCAACGCGGCGCCGACCTGCAGCAGCCGATCGGCCAACTGCGGGGCCTGAGTCCAATCCAGCGCATTGGTGATAAGCAACAGCAACCACAGGCCCAACAGCGAACAGCCTAGCGTCAGTAAGCGCAGCGCCCAACGGTAAGATTCTGAAAACTCAGTGCGCGGCATAAAATTGCCATGCTGCTGGGTGTGCTCCAGCGTCTGACGACAGATACCGAGCAGCAGCAAGCCGGGCAGGGCAGCGGCGATAGAGAACAGGTAGAACAACGGCCAACCGTGGGCTTCAACGAACCAGCCGGCGATCGGGCCGACATAGACGCGCCCTACGGCGGACAGCGCCGACAGCAGCGCGAACTGGGTGGCGGAGAACGACCGGTTGCACAGCGTCATTAGCAGCGCCACGAAGGCCGCGGTGCCCATGCCGCCACACAGATTTTCGAGGAAGATGGCGCTGCCCATGGTGAGCAGGCTCTTGTCGGTCACCGCCAGGATCCAATACCCGAGATTGGAGACCGCCTGCAGGACGCCGAACAGCATCAGCGCGCGGAACAGGCTGAGACGTTGCATCAGCACGCCGCCGAACAGGGCGCCGACGATGGTCGCGAACAGGCCGAGGGTTTTGTTCACCAGCCCGACTTCACCGGCGTCGAACCCCACGCCGCGGATCAGGAAGGTGGTACTCAGGCTGCCGGCGAAGGCGTCGCCCATTTTGTACATCACGATTAGCAGCAGGATCAGCCAGGCGTTGTTGCGGCCGAAGAAATCGCGCAGCGGCGCGACGACCGCCTGTTCCATGGTGCGCGGCGCCGGGATGCTTTCATCCGGCTCCGGCGCCAACAGCGTGGCGGCCACGCCGATCAGCATCAATCCGGCCATCAGCCAGTAGGTGGCTTGCCAGCCGAAATAGCGATCCGCCAGCCACAGCGCCAGGCCGCCGGAAACCAGCATCGCCAGCCGATAACCCAGCACCGAGATCGCCGCGCCCGTGCCGCGTTCTTCGGCTTTCAGCAGATCGGTTTTATAGGCGTCGAACACGATATCTTGCGAGGCGGAGCAGAACGCCACCAGCACCGCCAACGCCGCCAGCCACCACAGGTGCTGCGCGGGTTGCATAAAGCCCATCGCCACAATCGCCGCCACCAGCAACAGCTGGCTGATCAGCAGCCAACCGCGCCGCCGCCCGAGAAACGGCGGGGTATAGCGGTCCATGAACGGCGACCAGAGGAATTTGAAGACGTAGGCCTGGCCTACCAGCGAGAAGATGCCGATGGTTTTCAGATCGATATTTTCGACGGTCATCCAGGCTTGCAGCGTGCCGGAGGTCAATGCCAGCGGCAGACCCGACGCGAAGCCCAGCAGCAGCAGAATGGCGGAGTTACGCTGGGTGAAGATGTTCAGATAGTGTTTCGACATGAGTTCCCTGTCTGCGCCGCCCGATCCGCCGGGCGGCGCCAGGCGCGCCGATTAGCGCGCGTTTTGCTTGATGAAATCGTTGACGCTGGTGTCCTGAGCCATGTCGGCGATCACGTCGCCCAGCACGGAGTTGACGGCGTCGGTGATCTTCTCGTTGGTCGCCGTGAAGGCGCCCTGCACGTTATAGGTCGAGCGGTAATTCTTCACCTGCTTGTTGCCGTTCTTCGCCTGGGCGATGATCGAAATGTCGGCTTTGGTGGTGATGTTGTAGCGCAGGTTACCTTCGGCGACGTCCGCGTACAGGTTATTGACGACGATTTGCAGCGCCACCGGGCCGTCGGCACCGATCATGTAGCCGCGTGCGCCCATCTGTTTCTCCAGCACTTCCTGCAGCAGGAAACGCAGATCGCGCGATGGCGTTAGCGTGACCAACTGGCCGTCGCGGTTCACCTTGGCCAGCGCCTGGTCGGCGCGCTGATCCGCGCCGTTGATGCTGACAGTGATGCCCTGCAGGGTAGGATCCTGCTGCGGCAGAACGATTTTCGGCGTGACGTTCAGGGTGTTGCTGCTGGTCGCGCAGCCGGCCAGCAGCAGGGCGGCCAGCAAAGGAAGACAAAGTTTCTTTAACATGTTTTCTGTCTCATTCTCGATGGATTTAGTAATAATCAGAGCGGGATAGCCGACAACAAATTGCCGACATCATAGCATCGCCGCCGTGCGGTGGAAGCGCGGAAGGCGCCTGAGTGACAAATTTTTACCTGCCGTTGATAAAAACACGCTTTTTTGGCCCGCTCAATCGGATAATCCCCCAAGCGGCGGGGATGGCGCTCATCATTTGACCGCAGAAAAGAGAAATTTGTCCCGGCGATGGTCTAAACGGGGGAAAACCGGCTAATATTGAACTAGATGGGCACGGTCCTCTGCCGGTGTTGTAAGGAGATCCTATGATTCGCGAGCAAATAGAAGCAAAGTTAAGGGCGGCGTTTGAGCCCGCGTATCTGGAAGTCGTTGATGAAAGCTATCGTCATAACGTTCCGGCGGGTTCAGAAAGCCATTTCAAAGTGGTATTGGTCAGCGATCGCTTCGTCGGCGAACGTTTTTTGACGCGCCACCGCTCCATCTACGGCGTATTGTCGGAGGAGCTGGCGGACGGCGTACACGCGCTGGCGCTGCACACCTATACGCTCAAAGAGTGGGAAGGTCTGCAGGATACCGTGCCGGCCTCGCCGCCGTGCCGCGGCGCCGGCACGCTGGCCTGAGGGGGAAATTTTCAGGTATCAGTGGAACTTTGCCCTTGAATTAGGGTATTACTACTGACGAATTTTGAAACGGCCTGCGGGCCGTTTCTGTTTTTGACGACGACACGGCCGACGCGCAATGTGGCCAACGTTCGGTCTGTTTTGGCGGCCTTTGGGCGATCGAATCGGCAAAAGTGTGAGTTTTAGCGCGCCTGCGCCGCCTAGCTTTCCTCGACTCGCCACGCATGCGCCGCTATAATGTCGCGTCTTATTTTTCCGGAATGGTTTCGGGACGCTTCTGTCATCAGGGAACTCGGTTCTTATCTGTAGCCGTCCTGGTTCTTGGAACGGAGTTGACCGAGCACTGTGATTTTTTTGAGGTAACAAGATGCAAGTTTCAGTAGAAACCACTCAAGGCCTTGGGCGCCGTCTCTCTATTACTGTACCGGCTGATACTATCAAGCAGGCGGTGAAGAAAGAGCTGATCAACGCAGCGAAAAGCGTGCGTATCGACGGCTTCCGCAAAGGCAAAGTGCCGATGAACATCGTGGAACAGCGTTACGGCGCCTCTGTTCGTCAGGACGTGCTGGGCGAAGCGATGCAGCGCAGCTTCGTTGACGCGATCATCAAAGAAAAGATTAATCCGGCCGGCGCACCAAACTACGTGCCGGGCGAGTACAAAGAAGGTGAAGACTTCACTTTCGCCGTTGAATTCGAAGTGTATCCAGAAGTTGAGCTGAAAGGCCTGGAAAACATCGAAGTCGAAAAACCCGTAGTTGAAGTGAACGACGAAGACGTCGACGCGATGCTGGATACCCTGCGCAAGCAGCAGGCCACCTGGAAAGAAACCGATCGCGCGGCGGAAGCTGAAGATCGCGTGACCGTTGACTTCACCGGTTCTATCGACGGTGAAGAGTTCGAAGGCGGCAAAGCGTCCGACTTCGTGCTGGCAATGGGCCAGGGCCGCATGATCCCAGGCTTCGAAGAAGGCCTGGTCGGTCACAAAGCGGGCGAAGAGTTCTCCATCGACGTGAACTTCCCGGAAGACTACCATGCGGAAAACCTGAAGGGCAAAGCGGCCAAATTCGCTATCGTGCTGAAGAAAGTTGAAGAGCGCGAGCTGCCGGAACTGACCGAAGAGTTCATCAAGCGTTTCGGCGTGGCGGACGGTTCCGTTGCCGGCCTGCGCACCGAGGTTCGCAAGAACATGGAGCGCGAGCTGAAAGGCGCCGTGCGTAACCGCATCAAGTCTCAGGCGATCGAAGGCCTGGTGAGCGCGAACGAAATCGACGTGCCTGCTGCCCTGATCGACGGCGAAATCGACGTGCTGCGTCGTCAGGCTGCACAGCGTTTCGGCGGCAACGAGAAGCAAGCGCTGGAACTGCCACGTGAACTGTTCGAAGAGCAAGCGAAACGCCGCGTAGTGGTTGGCCTGCTGCTGGGCGAAGTGATCAGCACCAACGATCTGAAAGCTGACGAAGACCGCGTGAAGACGCTGATCGAAGAAATGGCTTCTGCCTACGAAGATCCGAGCGAAGTCATTGAGTTCTACAGCAAAAACAAAGAGCTGATGAACAACATGCGCAACGTGGCTCTGGAAGAGCAAGCGGTTGAAGCCCTGCTGGCGAAAGCGAAAGTGACTGAAAAAGCCACTACCTTCAGCGAGCTGATGAACCAGACTCAACAGGCGTAATGCCGGCGTGCCGGGCGCGATGAACGGCGCCCCCGGTTTCGCCTGGCGAACCGGCGCACGATGAAAAAGCCCGCAACCTCAGGTTGCGGGCTTTTCTTTTTGCCACGTTGCTGATTAATCTCAGGTTAAGCGGGGCAATATGCACTATATTTACCCTGTTGCCTGGGGAACTGGCTGGCATGATAACGGTCAGAATAACGGCATCGTTTTCGGCGCGCGGAGAAAATCGGCCTCTGGGCTTGAAATCGCGCCGGGCTCCCCCAATCTGTAAAGAATAATTCTGGGGCTGTTTGCCAAAGTGCGCGGGATGAAATAACCGTCGGGTACGTGTGGCGCGGGTCGAATGCTTGAGCATAGTCATCATGGCCGTTCTCAAGTAGAATCGGCGTATTAGGGTGACACCCTGGCCGCCAAGGCAATTTCTATTAGGAGACGGTAATGTCATACAGTGGCGAACGAGATCAATTTGCACCGAACATGGCGCTGGTGCCGATGGTGGTAGAGCAGACTTCACGCGGGGAGCGTTCTTACGACATTTATTCCCGCCTGCTGAAAGAGCGCATCATTTTCCTGACCGGCCAGGTGGAAGATCACATGGCCAACCTGATCGTGGCGCAAATGTTGTTCCTCGAAGCGGAAAGCCCGGAAAAAGACATTTACCTCTACATCAACTCGCCGGGTGGGGTAATTACCGCGGGCATGTCAATTTACGACACCATGAAGTTCATCAAGCCGGACGTCAGCACCATCTGTATGGGCCAGGCGTGCTCGATGGGCTCCTTCCTGCTGACCGCGGGCGCCAAAGGCAAACGTTTCTGCCTGCCGAACTCGCGCGTGATGATTCACCAGCCGCTGGGCGGCTACCAGGGCCAGGCGACGGACATCGAAATCCACGCGCGTGAAATCCTCAAGGTGAAAGCGCGCATGAACGAACTGATGGCCGAGCATACCGGCCAGCCGCTGGAGCAGATCGAGCGCGATACCGAGCGCGATCGCTTTATGACCGCGGACGAAGCCGTGGAATACGGCCTGGTTGACGGCATTCTGACACACCGCAGCTAGAACCACGCGGCGCCGATGGACTATAGTAATCAGAGTGGGCAGGGGCTCGCTCTGTTGTAGCCCCTCGGCGTTCCCGATATGAGTTTGGGCGCACTGCCGCCGTGATTTTCCTGCGGGACAAGACTAAAGAAGAGGTTTGACTGATGACAGATAAGCGCAAAGACGGTTCAGGAAAGCTGCTGTACTGCTCTTTTTGCGGCAAAAGCCAGCATGAAGTGCGTAAGCTGATTGCCGGGCCGTCAGTGTATATCTGCGATGAATGTGTCGATCTGTGTAACGACATTATTCGCGAAGAGATTAAAGAAGTTGCCCCGCATCGTGAGCGCAGTGCGCTGCCGACGCCACACGAAATTCGCCACCACCTGGATGACTACGTCATCGGCCAGGAGCAGGCGAAGAAAGTGCTGGCGGTTGCGGTGTACAACCACTACAAACGCCTGCGCAACGGCGATACCAGCAACGGTATCGAGTTGGGCAAGAGCAACATCTTGCTGATCGGCCCGACCGGCAGCGGCAAGACGCTGCTGGCGGAAACGCTGGCGCGCTTCCTGGACGTGCCGTTCACCATGGCCGACGCCACCACACTGACCGAAGCCGGTTATGTGGGCGAGGACGTGGAAAATATTATCCAGAAGCTGTTGCAAAAATGTGACTATGACGTGCAGAAAGCGCAGCGCGGCATCGTTTATATCGATGAAATCGATAAGATTTCCCGTAAGTCCGACAACCCGTCGATCACGCGTGACGTCTCGGGTGAAGGCGTGCAGCAGGCGCTGCTGAAGCTGATTGAAGGCACCATCGCCGCGGTTCCGCCGCAGGGCGGGCGCAAGCATCCGCAACAGGAATTCCTGCAGGTCGATACTTCCAAGATCCTGTTTATCTGCGGCGGCGCATTTGCCGGCCTGGATAAGGTGATCGGTCAACGCGTCAACACCGGCTCCGGCATCGGCTTCGGCGCGACCGTCAAGGGCGAGTCCGAGAAGGCCACCGAAGGCGAACTGCTGCTGCAGGCCGAACCGGAAGATTTGATCAAGTTTGGTCTGATCCCTGAGTTCATCGGCCGTCTGCCGGTGGTGGCGACCCTGAGCGAGCTGAGCGAGGACGCGCTGATTCAGATCCTGAAAGAGCCGAAGAACGCCCTGACCAAGCAGTATCAGGCGCTGTTCAATCTGGAAGGCGTGGAGCTGGAGTTCCGCGACGAAGCGCTGAACGCCATCGCCAAGAAAGCCATGGCGCGCAAAACCGGCGCCCGCGGCCTGCGTTCCATCGTGGAAGGCGCGCTGCTCGACACCATGTACGATCTGCCGTCGATGGACAGCGTAGACAAAGTGGTGATCGACGAGTCGGTGATCGCCGGCCAATCCAAACCGCTGCTGATTTACGGCAAGCCTGAAGCCCAGGCGTCTGGCGAATAATTAGCCAGTTAAACCAGCGCGTTATCAGCAAAATGGGGGATTTCATCCCCCATTTCTTTTTCCTGCATTCTTGCCGTTGAATGTAAGAGATTCATCCCCATATACTCATTAACCAGATTTTATGAAACGTTAGATGCTTGCGTCTCATGAGATTCCCCCTCAACCTGGCGGAAATTAAACTAAGAGAGAGCTCTATGAACCCTGAGCGTTCCGAACGCATTGAAATCCCCGTTTTGCCATTGCGCGACGTGGTGGTTTATCCGCACATGGTGATCCCGTTATTTGTTGGCCGGGAAAAATCGATTCGGTGCCTCGAAGCCGCAATGGATCACGATAAGAAGATCATGCTGGTGGCACAGAAAGAGGCCTCAACGGATGAACCTGGCATTAACGACTTGTTCTCGGTCGGCACCGTAGCGTCGATCCTGCAGATGCTGAAGCTGCCGGACGGCACGGTAAAAGTGCTGGTCGAGGGGCTGCAGCGCGCACGCATCACTACGCTGTCCGACAGCGGTGAGCATTTCGCCGCGCAGGCGGAATACCTTGAGTCGCCGGCTATCGACGAGCGCGAGCAGGAAGTGCTGGTGCGCACCGCGATCAATCAGTTTGAAGGCTATATCAAACTGAATAAAAAAATCCCGCCGGAGGTGCTGACGTCACTCAACAGCATCGACGACGCCGCGCGCCTGGCGGACACCATCGCCGCCCACATGCCGCTGAAACTCAGCGACAAGCAGTCGGTGCTCGAGATGTCCGACATCACCGAGCGTCTGGAATACCTGATGGCGATGATGGAGTCGGAGATCGACCTGCTGCAGGTTGAGAAACGCATCCGTAACCGCGTCAAGAAGCAGATGGAGAAGAGCCAGCGCGAGTACTATCTGAATGAGCAGATGAAGGCGATTCAGAAAGAACTGGGCGAGATGGACGACGCGCCGGACGAGCACGAAGCGCTGAAGCGCAAGATCGATGCGGCGAAAATGCCGAAAGAGGCGCGCGAAAAAACCGAAGCGGAACTGCAAAAGCTGAAGATGATGTCGCCGATGTCGGCGGAAGCGACCGTGGTGCGCGGCTACATCGACTGGATGCTGCAGGTGCCGTGGAATGCGCGCAGCAAGGTGAAAAAAGACCTGAACAAGGCGCAGGAAGTGCTCGATACCGATCACTACGGCCTGGAGCGCGTCAAAGATCGCATCCTCGAGTACCTCGCGGTGCAGAGCCGCGTCAGCAAAATCAAGGGGCCGATCCTGTGTCTGGTGGGGCCGCCGGGCGTGGGTAAAACCTCGCTGGGGCAGTCGATCGCCAAGGCGACCGGTCGCCAGTACGTGCGCATGGCGCTGGGCGGCGTGCGTGACGAAGCGGAAATCCGCGGTCACCGTCGTACCTACATCGGTTCGATGCCGGGCAAACTGATCCAGAAGATGGCCAAGGTTGGGGTGAAGAACCCGCTGTTCTTGCTGGATGAGATCGACAAGATGTCTTCCGACATGCGCGGCGATCCGGCCTCCGCTCTGCTGGAGGTGCTGGATCCGGAACAGAACGTGGCGTTCAACGACCACTACCTGGAAGTGGATTACGATCTGTCCGACGTGATGTTCGTCGCCACCTCGAACTCGATGAACATTCCTGCGCCGCTGCTGGATCGTATGGAAGTAATCCGCCTGTCGGGTTATACCGAGGACGAGAAGCTCAACATCGCCAAACAGCACCTGCTGCCGAAGCAGCTCGAGCGCAATGCGCTGAAAAAAGGCGAGTTGACGGTCGACGACAGCGCCATCATCGGCATTATTCGCTTCTATACCCGCGAAGCCGGGGTGCGCAGCCTGGAGCGTGAAATCTCCAAACTGTGCCGTAAAGCGGTGAAAACGCTGCTGATGGACAAGAAGCGCAAGCATATCGAGATCAACGGCGACAACCTGAAGGATTACCTGGGCGTGCAGCGCGTCGATTACGGCCGTGCGGATACCGAAAACCGCGTGGGCGAAGTCACCGGGCTGGCGTGGACGGAAGTGGGCGGCGATTTGCTGACCATCGAAA
Source organism: Serratia sp. BNK-23 (assembly GCF_047456145.1). Lineage (NCBI taxonomy): Bacteria > Pseudomonadati > Pseudomonadota > Gammaproteobacteria > Enterobacterales > Yersiniaceae > Serratia > Serratia sp. BNK-23. Next base: position 3,913,431 of record NZ_CP179900.1, on the reverse strand, counting down.
CCGCCTGCGTGCCGGGCAAAGGCAAGCTGACCTACACCGGTTCTCTGGGTGAAGTGATGCAGGAATCGATTCAGGCGGCGCTGACCGTGGTGCGCGCGCGCGCGGAGAAATTGGGCATCAACGCCGATTTCTACGAGAAACGCGACATCCACGTGCACGTGCCGGAAGGGGCGACGCCGAAAGACGGCCCGAGCGCCGGTATCGCGATGTGCACCGCGCTGGTCTCCTGCCTGACCGGCAACCCGGTACGCGCCGATGTGGCGATGACCGGCGAGATCACGCTGCGCGGTCAGGTGTTGCCGATCGGCGGCCTGAAAGAGAAGCTGCTGGCGGCGCATCGCGGCGGCATCAAAACCGTGCTGATCCCTTACGAGAACAAGCGCGATCTGGAAGAGATTCCGGACAATGTTATCGCCGATCTGGAGATTCATCCGGTGCAGCGAATCGATGAAGTTTTGAACATTGCGTTGCAAAACCCGGCCTTCGGCGCACTGCCGGTAGCGGCAAAATAGTGACGAATCGCAAAAACCATTGATAAAACTTATACTGGCAAGCCATTTCGGACTTGCCAGTATTTTTTTGTACCGCTAAGTTAGATCTCTGTCGGCCCGCGTTTTGTCACCCAGTCGGTGGCTTGCCAAGGTTCGATGGGATTGATATAACAGCTGCGCTGTCGCAACCGTAGGGATTTTTCGGTGCGACGATAGAATTCTAGAGGGGATGATAGAGTGAATAAGTCACAACTGATCGACAAGATTGCCGCAGGTGCTGATATTTCCAAAGCGGCAGCGGGACGTGCTTTAGACGCAGTAATCGCTTCCGTTACCGACTCCCTGAAAGCAGGGGATGACGTGGCTCTGGTAGGTTTCGGTTCCTTTACCGTGCGTGAACGTTCGGCCCGTACCGGCCGCAACCCGCAAACCGGTAAAGAGATCAAGATCGCGGCAGCCAAAGTACCTGCCTTCCGTGCAGGGAAAGCGCTGAAAGACGCTGTAAACTGATTTAGCGTCTAACCGTTTAGCGTAACAGGGTTTTGTAATAAACAATCACCTGACGCAGCGGTGCTGGTAAGGTAAGATACAAGGCGCATCGGACTGATGCGCTTTTTTTATTTTTGTCGCAGGGAACGCGCCTGCGCAAGGGTTGTTAATCCACATCACAGCGGAGTGTTGTCACACTATGATGGACAATTTACGCGCGGCTGCCAATCACGTCGTGCTCAAAATCATCCTGGCCCTGATCATCCTGTCATTCGTTCTGACCGGGGTGGGTAACTACCTGATCGGCGGCTCCGGCGATTATGCTGCGAAAGTAAATGGTCAGACGATCGAACGCGCTCAGCTGGAACAGGCTTTCCAAAGTGAGCGCAGCCGCATGCAGCAGCAGCTGGGTGACCAGTTCTCTGCGCTGGCCGGCAACGAAGGCTACATGCAGCAGATGCGCCGTCAGGTGTTGTCCCAGTTGATCGACAACATGCTGCTCGACCAGTATGCCAAGAAGCTGGGCCTGGCGGTCAGCGACGATCAGATCAAGGACGCCATCCGCAAGGCGCCTTACTTCCAGACCAACGGCCAGTTCGATAACGCCAAATATCTCGATCTGATTGGCCGCATGGGCTACACCGCCGACAATTTCGCGCAGTCGATGCGGCAGCAGTTGGTCAATCAGCAGGTGATCCAGGCCTTCGGCGAGTCCGGTTTCGTGCTGCCGTCTGAATCGCAAGCCATGGCGGCGCTGGTGCTGCAGGAGCGCGACGTGCGCCTGGCGACCATCGATTTGAAAGCGCTGCAGGCGAAACAGAGCGCCGGCGACGACGAACTGAAGGCGTATTACGATCAGAACAAGAACAGCTTCATCGCCCCGGAGCAGGTGAAGGTGAGCTATATCCCGCTGGACGCCGCGTCCATGCAGGACAAGGTGAAAGTGAGCGAAGAGGACATCAACGCTTACTACGACCAGCACAAGAGCAGCTACGGCCAGCCGGAGCGTAAAAACTACAGCGTGATCCAGCTGAAAACCGAGGCGGAAGCCAACGCGGCGCTGGATGAGCTGAAGAAGGGCGCCGATTTCGCCACCCTGGCGAAAGAAAAATCCACCGACATCATCTCACGCCGTACCGGCGGCGAGCTGGGTTGGCTGGAGCCGGAAACCACCGCCGACGAACTGAAGCAGGCTAACCTGACCGAGAAAGGGCAGCTGTCTGGCGTAGTGAAATCCTCCGTCGGCTACCTGATCGTGCGTTTGAACGACATCGAACCTGAGAAACTGAAACCGCTGAGCGAAGTGCATGACGCCATCGCCAAGCAGGTGCAGCAGGAGAAAGCGGTAGACGCCTATTACGCGCTGCAGCAGAAGGTGAGCGAAGCGGCGACCAGCGACAACGAATCTTTGGCCTCGGCTGAGGAAGCGGCCGGCGTGAAAGCGGCGCAAAGCGACTGGTTCACCCGCGACAACATCCCTGCCGCGCTGAACTTCAAACCGGTGGTGCAGGCGATCTTCGACGGCTCGCTGATCGGCGAGAACGGCGCGCCGGGCAGCAACTCCGACGTGATCACCGTAGACGGCGACCGCGCTTTCGTGGTGCGCGTGAGCGGCCATAAGCCGGAAGGCATCGAACCGTTCGACCAGGTAAAAGACCGCGTGGCGGAACTGGTGAAACGCAACAAGGCGCTGCAGGCAGCGAAGCTGCAGGGCGAGAAGCTGCTGGTTGAGCTGAAGCAGGGCAAGGGCGACGAAGCGATGAAAGCCGCCGGCCTGAGCTTTGGCGCCGTGCAGAAGATGGCGCGCGCGCCGGAAGACAGCCAACTGGTGGAGAGCGTGTTCGCGCTGCCGCACCCGCAGGACGGCAAACCGGTGTACGGCATGTCGCAGGATCGTCAGGACAACGTGGTGCTGATTGCGCTTGATGCGGTGAAGCCAGGCACGCTGCCGGAAGACGAAATGAAAACCTTCGTCGGCAAGATGGAAGAGGGCGCGACCGGCGTTTCCTTCGATTCGCTGCTGGCGAGCCTGCGTAAAGAAGCCAAGATCAAAATGGGCGCCGCTGAGCAACAGCCTCAGTAATCGCCGCATTTTTCTGCAACGCAGTGCAACAAACAAAGGCCGCTTTCGCGGCCTTTTCCATATCTGACATCCGTCGATTGCTGAATATTCGCCGCCGCGGCAAGGTAGCCGTGCTGTCACACACAAGGAGGATACAGCATGCAATATTCAGAGAAAAAAGCGTTTTTCGGTTACCGTCGTCACGTTAACGCCGCGCTGACCGCGCTGTTGTTATGCCTGGCCGGCCCGGCCGCCGCGGTGGAAAAAAACGAGGCGCCGATGCTCTCAACACCGGCGAGCCATGGCGGACAATCGGTGATGACCAAGGCAACCGAAGAGGCGGCGGTCAGCATCAATCAGGCCACTGCCGAACAACTGGCCGCCGCCTTGAGCGGCGTCGGCCTGAAGAAGGCGGAAGGCATCGTGCGCTATCGCGAACAGAACGGGCCGTTCACCCAGGTTGAGCAGTTACAGGAGGTACCGGGCATCGGGCCGGCGCTGTTTGAGAAGAACCGCACCCGGCTGAAAATGTGATCCCGGTCGCGGCTGCGTGGCAAAATGGCGCTGAGGCCGTGACTCCTCTGCTACATTTTACAGGTCTTACCAGTTTGGCGCGTTGACCAAACGGGCGAGGGAGCCAGCGCGGCTCCCTCTTTCTGTAATCACCAGGCAGGAGCGATCGTTCCCTATGCAAACCTTTATCAAAGTTCGCGGTTATCACCTTGATGTTTACCAGCACGTTAACAACGCCCGCTATCTGGAGTTCCTGGAAGAGGCGCGTTGGGAGTGGTTGGAGAACGAAGCCGGGTTCCGCTGGATGACGGAAAACAACATCGCTTTCATCGTGGTGAACATCAATATCAATTACCGCAGCCCGGCGGTATTGGGGGATAAGCTGCGTATCGACAGCCAGATGGTGCAGCTCAACGGCAAGAGCGGGGTGCTAAGCCAAAAGGTGACGCAGGATCCGGCGGGGACGCCGGTGGCAGACGCGCTGCTGACTTTCGTGTGCGTCGATCTGAAAACGCAGCGTGCGCTGCCGATCGAAGGAGAATTGCGCGAGCACCTGGAGGCGCTCACGCTGAAGGATAATCCGCAGTAAGCTCATGGGCGGCATAGGCTGCCGCCGTCACTGCCCTCAGGCCAGGCCGGCTTTCTGTTTCAACGCCGCCATCACTTCTGCCTGGTTGGCCCGGTACTGCGTCAGGCCATTGGCGCGCAGGTTGCAGGCGGCGCACTCGCCGCAGCCGTCACCCTTGATGCCGTTGTAGCAGGTCAGCGTATCCTGGCGTACGCGATCCAGCTGGTGGTAATAATCCGCCAGCGCCCAGGTCTCGGCTTTGTTCAGCCACATCAGCGGCGTTTCGAAGCGGATATCGCGGGCGATGCCCAGCGTCACCGCCTTGTTCAGCGCTTTAACGAACTCGTCGCGGCAATCCGGGTAGCCGGAGAAATCGGTTTCACACACGCCGGTGATCACCGCTTCCGCTTCGACCTGGTAGGCGTAGATCGCCGCCAGCGTCAGGAACAGGATGTTGCGGCCCGGTACGAAGGTGCTCGGCAGCGCATTTTTCTGGTTGGGATCGTAGGTGGGAACCGGAATATTGTCGCGCGTCAGGCTGCTGACGGCCAGCTCATTGAGCAGCGTTACGTCCAGCACCTTGTGCGCCTTGGCACCGAGGGCTACCGACAGCTCTTGAGCCACTTCAATCTCGGCGCGATGGCGCTGGCCGTAATCGAACGTGACGCAGTGAACTTCGTCATACTGTTGCAATGCCTGGATTAAGCAGGTCGTGGAGTCTTGTCCACCGCTGAAAACGACAACCGCGCGCTTCATAAAATCACCTTTTTGGGCTTTGGCCTCTCCCGATACACATTCGGGCGGCAGGATAAAAATTGCGTTGCGGCGACAATAGTAGCAGAAAGGGCCGCCAGGCGCAGGGCGGTTCGGCTCAGGCCGGTGCGTTGTCCACCGGCGGCGGCAGCCACGCCTGGCAAAAATCGAACCAGCCGTGGGCGGTCAGCGTGACGCCATGCATGCGCGGCGGCGCGCTGATCTGATACTGGTAGTGGAACAGCGGCGTGATGATGGCGGCGGCCATCAGCCGTTGATAATAGGCCTGCAGCCGTGCGAAACGCGGTTGCTGCGCCTGCAGCTGCTGGATCTGCCGCAGCGTATCCTGTTGCTGCTGCCAGCGGCTTTCCGTCAGGATGCCGCGCCACAGCGTATCCTGCCGCAGCCAGCTCTCCAGCGTCGCCTCCGGCGCTTCGCCGATCAGGTTGTCCGCCAGCAGCAGATCGGCCTGGGCGATCTGTTCCTCGCTTTGCCAGCGCTTGCCGGCATAGTAACGCACTTCCAGCTCGCAGCCGTGCTGCGCGAGCAAACGCTGTAGCGCGGCCGTCACCGTTTCCAGCTCGACCGGCGGCCGATACAGCAGCGTCAGCCGGGCGGGCAGGGCGACATCCTCTTCGACCTGTTGGTGGGGGATGCGCCAGCCGGGCAGCATTTCATGGCTGGGGGTGATCACGCTGTTGGGGATCGGCAGATGGCTCAGCAGGCCGGACTGCTGGATCAGCATCAGCAGCTTTTGCCCCTGGGCTTCGTTCAGCACGCCGTGGCGCAGGTTCAGCGCCAGATAACACCAACCCAGGCTCATGCTGCGCTGCACCGGCCGGGCCTGCGCCAAATCGTCTTGCTGGCCTATGGTGATGCGCACCGGATGCTGGCAACTGGTGTAGGTGCCGGCGGTAGGTAAATCGGGGGTGATCCAGTATTCGATGGTATCCAGATACGGATGCTGCAGATGATAACCGGCGTGCTGTTCCAGCCGCACCAGTTGCGGCTCATTCAGTGTCAGCTTGAACGGGCCGGCGCCGATGGCCGGCAGCTCCGGGTGAGTCATCAGGCAAGGCAGCTCCGCCAGCCGGTGGGCCAGCCAGTAGTCCGGCAGGTGTAGATCGAACTGAATGCACAACGGATGCGGCAGGCTGATGCGCGTGACGTTGGCCAGGCTCGGTTGGCTGCGCGGATGGCGCTGCAGTTTTTCCAGCGTTTGCAGCAGTTGGTGGCCGGTCAACGGTTCGCCGTTGTGCCAGCGCAGCTGGCTGCGCAGAAAGAAGCGCCAGCGCAGGCCGCGATCGCTAATCTGCCAATGGTGCGCCAGATCGGGCTGCGGTTCCGGGTTACCGGTCATCAGGCGCGTCAGTCCGGCGTGCAGGGTCGACACCAGATGTTGTTCGGCGCGGCCGGTCAATGTGAGCGGGTCGAGCGCTTCCAGCGTGCGGTAATAGGGAATGCGCAGCGTTGGGCTGCCGGCCTGCCATTGCCCGCCGAGGTGCGGGCTGAGCAGATCCTGCAGGTGCTGCGGATCGAGCTGCGCCATCTCCAGCGCCCCCTGATGATTGCCCTGTTGCAGCAGCTGTTGAAGCAGCTGCGCGCGCAGTTCATCCGGGGTTTTCAGGCAGTGCAGGCGAGCGCGCTTACCGCGGCCGGGCTGCGAATACCAGCTCAGCCAGCCCTGATCCTGCAGCTGCTGCACCAGCGTGCGGGCGTGCCGCTCGCTGCAGTAGAACATCGCCGCCAGCTCGCCGATGGTCACGGCGACCGGCGCGCTGCCGAGCTGTTGATACAGGCGTTGATATTGGCTGAGACGGTGAACCAGGCGCATGGGCAGAAATCCGGAACAGTTTTCTCAAATTGTTCACTATTACTTCCGCAAATACCATCCCATACTGCAGTGATTGTAATCGCGTTCACATTCATGAGGTCTTTATGTATCGCCTGGCAGCTTTCGATATGGACGGCACGCTGTTGATGCCGGATCACCGGGTTGGCCCGGAAACGCTGGCGGTGCTGAACCAGCTGGTGGAGCGGGAGATGGTGGTGACGTTCGCCACCGGGCGCCACTACCTCGATGCGCAACCGATCATGGCGCAACTGGGGCTGCAGGGTTACCTGATCACCGGCAACGGCACGCGGGTATATGACAACCGTGGCCAACAGCTGCACGCCACCGACCTGCCGGCGGCGGTGGCCGAAGAGGTGCTGCATCATCATTGGCGCACCCGCGCCAGCATGCATGTATTCCGCGACGAAGGTTGGCTGACCGAGTTTCCCGTGCCGGAAGAGATGCTGCGGGCGCATCACCTGAGCGGTTTTCGTTTTCAACTGGCCGATGTGCGCCGTCTGCCGGCGTTCGGCAACAGCAAGGTGTGCTTTGTCGCGCCACATGAGGAGTTGCTGGCGTTGCAGGTGCAGCTGCGGGCGCAATTGGGCGATGAGGCAGACCTGTGCTTTTCCGCCTACGACTGTCTGGAGGTGCTGCCGCTCGGTTGCAACAAAGGCACGGCGCTGGAGCGGCTGAGCCGTCATCTGGGGCTGACGATGGCCGACTGCATGGCGTTCGGCGACGCGATGAACGACAAAGAGATGCTGGGAGCGGTGGGGCACGGCGTGGTGATGGGAAACGCCCTGCCGCAGCTGAAATCCCTGCTGCCGCAGCTACCGGTTATCGGCCATTGCCAACAACAGGCGGTGGCTCACTATTTACAACATTGGCTGCGTTCACCTTGCCTCACCTATTCCCCCGAAGAATGAGGTTCTCCTTACAGCCGGCCGGGTATGACTACCCGGCTTTTTTTTACCCGAAGCCTGGCGTTACAAATCCGCCAGCTGCGCGAGATACGGCTGCAGATCGCCGATGTTGTTGCTGACCCATTCCGGGTTGTAATAAGTATCCAGATAACGCTCGCCGCTGTCGCACAGCAGGGTAACGATCGACCCTTGCTCGCCGTTTTCCCGCATCTGCTTCGCCAACTGCAGCGCACCCCAAACGTTGGTGCCGGTAGAGGCGCCAACCTTGCGGCCCAGCACGCCTTCCAGCCAGTGAATGGTGGCGACGCTGGCGGCATCCGGCACGCGCAGCATGTTGTCGACCACCGACGGGATGAACGACGGCTCGGCGCGCGGGCGGCCGATGCCTTCGATACGGCTGCCGCAGCTGCCGATCAGGGTGCGATCGCCGTGGTGGAAGCAGTCATAGAACACCGAGTTTTCCGGATCGACCACCGTCAATTGGGTGTCGTGCCCCTGATAGCGGATGTAGCGCCCCAGCGTGGCAGAGGTGCCGCCGGTGCCGGCGCTCATCACGATGTGTTTCGGCACCGGGAAAGGTTCGCGCGCCATCTGGCGGAAGATGCTGTCGGCGATGTTGTTGTTGCCGCGCCAGTCGGTGGCGCGCTCGGCGTAGGTGAACTGATCCATATAGTGGCCGTTCAGCTCTTTCGCCAGCTGTTCGGAGGCAGCGTAGATTTGGGCGGCATGATCGACGAAGTGACAGCGGCCGCCGTAAAAGGCGATCTGTTCCACCTTGCGGCGCGCGGTGCAGGACGGCATTACCGCGATGAACGGCAGGCCGATCAGACGGGCGAAGTAGGCTTCGGACACCGCGGTGCTGCCGGACGAGGCCTCGATGATGGTGGTGTTCTCGGTGATCCAGCCGTTGCACAGGCCATAAAGGAACAGCGAGCGCGCCAGGCGGTGTTTCAGGCTGCCGGTCGGGTGGGTGCTCTCGTCTTTCAGGTACAGGCAGATGCCGGGAAACGCCGGCAGGTTCAGGCGAATCAGGTGCGTATCGGCGGAGCGCTGAAAATCCGCTTCTATTTCACCGATAGCATATTTTACCCAAGAGTTTGTCATGATATGGCCTCAGAATAGGGGGCTGGTTTATGGCGTAGCATAGCCTGTCGGCGGGAAAAAAGGATTGCCATTTTCCCTGTTTAATCGCCTAATGGGAGAAAATTTTTCTCCGGGTGGCCGCTATGTTAGATAAAACAGACCGTAAGCTGCTGTGCATGCTGCAGCAAGATTGCACCCAGTCGCTGCAGGCGCTGGCCGATGCGGTTAATTTGACCTCTACGCCATGCTGGAAGCGCCTGAAGCGTCTGGAAGACGAAGGCTATATCCGCGGCCGGGTGGCCTTGCTGGATAATGAAAAGCTCGGCCTGGGGCTGACGGCGTTCGTGCTGATCAAGACCCAGCAGCACAGCAGCGAGTGGTATCAGGCGTTTGTGCAGCTGACCAGCCAGATGCCCGAGGTGCTGGCGTTCTACCGGATGGCGGGGGAGTACGACTACCTGATGCAGGTCGAAGTGGCGGACATGAAAAGCTACGACGGCTTTTATAAGCGCCTGGTGAACGGCGTACCGGGCCTTATTGACGTCACCTCGAGCTTTGCCATGGAAAAAATCAAATACACCACTGCGCTGCCGGTGCCGGAGTGAAAAGTTAACCGGACGGGCGGCTCAACGGTGGTATCCTGCTCTGCTGAAGCAGAAAAAGAGACAAATCCCATAAAATCCTGGAATCAAACTGCGTGAGATTATTTGCACAAATCGGCTGGTACTTCCGCCGGGAGTGGCGCCGCTACCTCGGGGCGGTGGTGCTGCTGATCGTCATCGCCATCCTGCAACTGTTGCCGCCTAAGCTGGTCGGCATCATCGTGGATGGCGTCACCGAAAAACAGATGTCCACCGGCGTGCTGTTGGCCTGGCTCGGGCTGATGATCGGCACCGCGATAGTCGTTTACCTGCTGCGCTATGTGTGGCGGGTGCTGCTGTTCGGCGCTTCCTACCAGCTGGCGGTCGAACTGCGCGAAAACTTTTACCGCCAGCTCAGCCGACAAAACCCGGCGTTCTACCTGCGCCATCGCACCGGCGACCTGATGGCGCGCGCCACCAACGATGTGGATCGCGTGGTGTTCGCCGCCGGTGAAGGCGTGCTGACGTTGGTGGATTCGCTGGTGATGGGGGTGGTGGTGCTGGTGGTGATGAGCACCCAAATCAGCTGGCAGCTGACGGTGTTGGCGTTAATCCCGATGCCGCTGATGGCGATCGCCATCAAATATTACGGCGACCAGCTGCACCAGCGCTTTAAATCGGCGCAGGCGGCGTTTTCCAGCCTGAACGATCAGGCGCAGGAAAGCATGACCAGCATCCGCATGATCAAGGCCTTCGGGCTGGAAGATCACCAATCCAACCGTTTCGCCGACGTCGCGGCGCAGACCGGGGCCAAGAACATGCACGTGGCGCGGGTGGATGCGCGCTTCGATCCGACCATTTATATCGCCATCGGCGCCTCTAACCTGTTGGCTATCGGCGGCGGCAGCTGGATGGTAGTGAACGGTTCGCTGACGCTCGGGCAACTGACCAGCTTTGTGATGTACCTCGGCCTGATGATCTGGCCAATGCTGGCGCTGGCCTGGATGTTCAATATCGTCGAGCGCGGCAGCGCGGCCTACAGCCGCATCCGCAGCCTGCTCGACGAGGCGCCGGCGGTGCAGGATGGCCCGCAGGCGTTGCCGGCCGGGCGCGGCGTGCTGGAGGTGGATATCCGCGCGTTCCACTACCCGGAAAACCCGCATCCGGCGCTGCACGATGTGGCGCTGACGCTGAAACCAGGGCAAATGCTGGGGCTATGCGGGCCGACCGGGGCCGGCAAATCGACGCTGCTGTCGCTGATCCAGCGCCAGTTCGACGTCGATCAAGGGCAGATCCGCTATCACGGCCTGCCGTTGCCGCAGGTCAAACTCGACGACTGGCGTTCGCGGCTGTCGGTGGTGAGCCAAACGCCGTTCCTGTTCTCCGATACCGTGGCGAACAACATCGCGCTGGGCCAGCCGGGGGCGACGCAGGCGCAGATTGAACAGGCGGCGCGGCTGGCCAGCGTCCATGAGGACATTCTGCGGCTGCCGCAGGGCTATGACACCGAAGTGGGCGAACGCGGCGTGATGCTGTCGGGCGGGCAGAAACAGCGCATCTCCATCGCGCGCGCGCTGCTGCTGGATGCGGAGATCCTGATCCTCGACGATGCGCTATCGGCGGTGGATGGCCGTACCGAACACCAGATCCTGCACAACCTGCGTAGCTGGGGGCAAGATCGCACGGTGATCATCAGCGCACACCGGCTGTCGGCATTAACCGAGGCCAGCGAAATCCTGGTGATGCAGCACGGCGGCGTGGCGCAGCGCGGCGATCCGGCGGCGCTGGCGGCGCAGCCGGGCTGGTATCGCGATATGTACCGCTATCAGCAGCTGGAAGCGGCGCTGGACGAAGCGCCGGAAAACGGCGAGGAGGCGTTGGCCGATGAATAAAGTGCAAAAGCTGTGGCCGACGCTGAAGCGCCTGCTGGCCTACGGTTCGCCGTACCGCAAACCGCTGGGGGTGGCGGTGCTGATGCTGTGGGTGGCGGCGGCGGCGGAAGTCGCCGGGCCGATCCTGGTGAGCTATTTTATCGATAATTACGTCGCCAAAGGGCAACTGCCGCTGATGATCGTCGGCGGGCTGGCGGCGGCCTACATTCTGCTGGAGCTGCTGGCGGCGGCGCTGCACTACTTCCAGGCGCTGCTGTTCAACCAGGCGGCGGTAGGCGTGGTGCAGCGGCTGCGCACCGACGTGATGGACGCCGCGCTGCGCCAGCCGCTCAGCGCCTTCGACACGCAACCGGTCGGGCAATTGATCTCGCGCGTCACCAACGACACCGAAGTGATCAAGGACCTGTACGTGATGGTGGTCTCCACGGTGCTGAAAAGCGCCGCGCTGATCGGCGCCATGCTGGTGGCGATGTTCAGCCTCGACTGGCGCATGGCGCTGGTGGCTATCTGCATCTTCCCGGCGGTGTTCGTGGTGATGGGCATCTATCAATATTACAGCACGCCGATTGTGCGCCGGGTGCGCAGTTATCTGGCGGACATCAACGACGGCTTCAACGAAGTGATCAACGGCATGGGCGTGATCCAGCAATTCCGCCAGCAGGTGCGCTTCGGCGAGCGCATGAGCGCCGCCAGCCAGTCGCACTATCTCGCGCGCATGCAGACGCTGCGGCTCGACGGTTTCCTGCTGCGGCCGCTGCTCAGCCTGTTTTCGGCGCTGGTGCTGTGCGGTTTGCTGATGTTGTTCGGCTTCAGCGGTGAAGGCGTGATTGGCGTCGGCGTACTCTATGCCTTCATCAACTACCTGGGGCGTTTGAACGAACCGTTGATCGAGCTGACGTCACAACAGTCGATCCTGCAGCAGGCGGTGGTGGCCGGCGAACGCATTTTCGAACTGATGGATCGCAGCCAGCAGAGTTACGGTACCGACGATAGTCCGTTGGCCGGCGGCCGCATCGACATCACCGATCTGAGCTTCGCTTACCGCGCGGACAAAAAGGTGCTGCAGCATATTTCTCTGTCGGTGCCGTCGCGCGGCTTCGTGGCGCTGGTCGGGCACACCGGCAGCGGCAAGAGCACCTTGGCCAACCTGCTGATGGGTTATTACCCGGTCAGCGAGGGAGAAGTGCGTCTCGATGGCCGCCCGATCTCCAGCTTGTCGCACCGCACGCTGCGCCAGGGCGTGGCGATGGTGCAGCAGGATCCGGTGGTGATCGCCGATTCGGTGCTGGCCAACGTCACGTTGGGGCGCAATATCGAGGAAGACGCCGTTTGGCGAGCGCTGGAAACGGTGCAGCTGGCGGATCTGGTGCGTGGCTTCCCGCAGGGTATTCACACCCGACTGGGGGAGCAGGGCAATAACCTGTCGGTTGGGCAGAAACAGCTGCTGGCGATGGCGCGGGTCTTGGTGCAGGCGCCGCAGATCCTGATCCTCGACGAGGCGACCGCCAATATCGACTCGGGCACCGAGCAGGCTATCCAGCGCGCGCTGCGTGCGATCCGCGAGCACACCACGCTGGTGGTGATCGCTCACCGCCTCTCGACGATCGTCGATGCCGATTCCATTCTGGTGTTGCATCGCGGCCAGGCGGTGGAGCAGGGCAACCATCAACAGCTGCTGGCGCAGCAGGGGCGCTACTACCAGATGTATCAGCTGCAGCTGGCGGGCGAGCAGTTGGCGGAAGCGGTGCGCGAGGAGAGCCAACCCGCCTGATCCCACGGGCCGCGATCGCGGCCCTTATTTTTCCCAACGCACCACAAGCAGGCAACTCCGCCAGGCTACGCCCCCTTTCTGCACTTTTTCGACGCGACACGCACCAAATCAGTGCGCATTATTTAACCCATTCAAGGTATCGGTACTGCGCCGCGCCGCGGCGGCGCCCGCGTGCCCGCTAATCCGCTGAATCGCCATGCAAAATAAAATTTGGCACAGCCCTTGCTACATATGACGCGTACCAGGGGTGAGTTTGGGCTTAATTCGTGGAGGGGCAATATGAAGCTGGTGACCGTGGTAATCAAACCGTTCAAGCTGGAGGACGTGCGCGAGGCCTTGTCCTCCGTGGGTATTCAGGGGTTGACCGTAACCGAAGTGAAGGGCTTTGGCCGCCAGAAGGGGCACGCCGAGCTGTATCGCGGCGCCGAATATAACGTCAATTTCCTGCCCAAGGTCAAAATCGATATCGCCATCGCCGACGATCAGTTGGATGAAGTGGTTGATGTGATTAGCAAAGCCGCCTACACCGGCAAAATCGGCGACGGCAAAATTTTCGTTGCCGAGTTGCAACGTGTGATCCGCATTCGCACCGGCGAAACCGACGAATCGGCACTGTAACCGCGAACTCAGTTAAGTGATGGGGATGGATTGATAATGAAAAGACTGTTATCCATGTTGGGCCTGAGTTCGGTAACCCTGGTTCCTTCTTTGGCCCTGGCCGCCCCGGCGGTCGCTGATAAGGCCGACAACGCCTTTATGATGATCTGCACCGCGTTGGTGCTGTTCATGACGCTGCCGGGCATCGCGCTGTTTTACGGTGGCTTGCTGCGCGGCAAAAACGTGCTGTCGATGCTGACGCAGGTCACCGTCACCTTCGCGCTGGTCTGCGTGCTGTGGGTGTTGTATGGCTATAGCCTGGCGTTCAGCGAGGGCAATGCGGTGTTCGGCGGGTTCGAAACGGCGATGCTGAAAGGCATCGGCATCGACAGCGTCACCGGCAGCATCAGCCAAATGATCCACGTCGCCTTCCAGGCCTCCTTCGCCTGTATCACCGTGGCGCTGGTGGTGGGTGGCTTCGCCGAACGCATTCGCTTCTCGGCGGTGCTGATCTTCGCGATCCTCTGGTTCACGCTGTCTTATCTGCCGATCGCGCACATGGTGTGGGGCGGCGGTTACCTGGCCGCCGACGGCGCCTTGGACTTCGCCGGCGGCACCGTGGTGCACATCAACGCCGCCAGCGCCGGGTTGATCGGCGCCTACCTGATTGGCAAGCGCGCCGGCTTCGGTAAAGAGGCCTTCAAACCGCACAACCTGCCGATGGTGTTTACCGGGGCGTCCATCCTGTATATCGGCTGGTTCGGCTTCAATGCCGGTTCCGCCAGCGCGGCCAACGGCATTGCGGCTCTGGCATTCCTCAACACCGTGGTTGCCACTGCGGGCGCCATTCTCTCCTGGACCTTCGCCGAGTGGGTGCTGCGCGGCAAGCCTTCATTGCTGGGCGCCTGCTCCGGCATGATCGCCGGGCTGGTAGCAGTGACGCCGGCGGCGGGCACCGTGGGCGTGGGCGGGGCGTTGATCATCGGTCTGGTGGGCGGCGTCGCCGGCCTGTGGGGCGTCGTGACGCTGAAAAAATGGCTGAAAGTGGACGACACCTGCGACGTGTTCGGTGTGCACGGGGTGTGCGGCATCGTCGGCTGCCTGTTGACCGGGGTGTTCACCGCCTCTTCACTGGGCGGCACCGGTTACGCCGAAGGGGTGACGATGGGCCATCAGGTCTGGATCCAACTGGTGAGCGTGCTGATCACGCTGGTGTGGTCGAGCGTCGCCGCCTTTATCGCCTTCAAGATCGCGGGCGCCATGGTTGGATTGAGAGTGCCGGAGGAGCAGGAACGCGAGGGGCTGGACGTCAACAGCCACGGCGAGAGCGCCTACAACCAGTAAGGCTCAAAGCAGGGCAGTGCGCTAAAGACTAAAATAATGATGAAGCCAAAAGGGGCGATGGAAACATCGCCCCTTTCTTTATGCTGCGGATCAGGCGTCGCGTTGGCGAATCACCCCTTCCTGCACGGTGGTGGCGACCAGTACGCCGTCGCGGGTATAAATCTGGCCGCGTACAAAGCCCCGTGCGCCGGAGGCAGAGGAGCTCTCCACCGCGTACAGCAGCCAGTCATCCATGCGGAACGGACGGTGGAACCACATTGAGTGGTCAATGGTAGCCACCTGCATGCCCGGCTCGAGGAAGCCGACGCCGTGCGGCTGCAGCGCCGTCGGCAGGAAGTTAAAGTCCGACGCGTAGCCCAGCAGATATTGGTGGATGCGCTGATCGTCCGGCATGCTGCCGTTGGCGCGGAACCACACGTAGCGATGCGGTTCTTCCACGCTGCCTTTCAGCGGGTTATGGAATTTCACCGGGCGCATTTCGATCGGCTTCTGGCCGATAAATTTTTCGCGCACTTTTTCCGGCAGCATATGCGCCAGCTTCTGGGCGATCTCTGACTCAGACAGCAGCCCTTCCGGCGGCGGCACGTCCGGCATCTGGTTCTGGTGCTCGAAACCTTCTTCCGGGCTCTGGAAGGAGGCGGTCATATAGAAGATAGGTTTGCCGTGCTGGATGGCGCTGACGCGACGGGCGCTGAAGCTGTTGCCGTCGCGCAGGGTTTCCACGTCGTAAACGATAGGCTTGCTGCTGTCGCCCGGGCGCAGGAAGTAACTGTGGAACGAATGCACGCTGCGTTCGTCCGGCACCGTCTGTTTGGCGGCGTACAACGCCTGGCCGACCACCTGCCCGCCGAACACCTGGCGCAGCCCCAGATCTTCACTCTGACCGCGGAACAACCCTTCTTCGATTTTCTCCAGATCCAGCAGATCGAGGAGGTTTTGCAATGCCTGGCTCATAAAGTTGTTACCTTTCTAATAATCATTTTGCGCAGTGTGCGGAATATCACGGCGCGGCGTCAACATTTTGCGTTAAGGGGCCGATGAGAATGCTCTTAATCATGGACGCCTTGGGCTGTTTAAGTGATTAATAGGCGGGGTAAAGTGGATTTATCAGTGTTTTGTGCTAGGTTTAATAGGTGAGGTGGTGAAAGCCACCAACATGTTGATAATAAAAAAGGAGACCGATCCATGAAACTCTGGCAAATCGTAGGCGGTGCCGCGGCACTGACGATCACGCTGGCAGGATGCGCGCAAAAGAGTGCCGATGTGCCTACACAGACGGCCGGTAACCCGGCGGCTGCGCAAACGCAGATTCAGGGCCCGGCGGTGACAGGTTCGGTTAATATACGTCAGCGCATTGCGCTGCCGCCGGACGCCGTACTGACGGTCACCCTCTCTGACGCTTCGCTGGCAGATGCGCCGTCCAAAGTGATTGCACAGCGCGCGGTGCGTACTGAAGGACAGCAGGCGCCATTCAGCTTTACGCTGCCGTACAACCCGTCCGACATCCAACCGAATGCGCGCATCATTCTGAGCGCAGCGGTGACGGTCAACGGGCGCCTGATGTTCATTACCGACACCATCCAGGAAGTGGTTAACCGCAACGGCACCCGCGCCGATCTGCTGCTGGTTCCGGTGCAGGGCGTGCCGATGCAGGCTGCGCCAACCGCCATGCAGTAAACTTACTGCGGTACAGCAAGATGAAATCAACAGCCTTTGCGCTTCGGCCAAAGGCTGTTTTGTTTTACCAGCGCCAGCCGTAGCGTTCGAAATCGACCGTGCTGTGCGGGCCGAAAATTATCCCCTCCGCTAGCAGTGCCTGCCGTTGCCGTTGAAAATCCTCCCCCTGCTGCGAGATCTGTCCGTGGCGGTTGATCACCCGGTGCCAGGGCAGCGTGCTGCCTTCCGGCAAACGCCGCAGCACGCCGCCAACCTGACGCGCGGCGCGCGGCGAGCCGGCCAGCCGGGCGACTTCACCGTAAGTGGTGACTTTGCCGTAAGGAATGGCGGCCACGATATGGAAAACCCGCTGGCTGAAAGAGGCGTCTTCTGGTTGCATATTGCTGTTCCTGCGCGAATCAAAATCCAGGCGAAGAGTGTGCCACAATGCAGGTGGGCAAGAAAACAGCGGTTGGCCCCGGTTGGCTTGCTATTTGGTGGGGCATCGCCGATAATGCCCACCGCTTCGGAGTACAGAAGCCGTCAATGGGGGCCCTGTTGGTTCTCCCGCAACACTAACTTGTGAACTCGGTCAGGTCCGGAAGGAAGCAGCCGCAGCAGGTGACGTGTGTGCCGGGATGTAGCTGGCAGGGTCCCCACCCATTTGGGCTTCGCCAATCCGCGCTTTTGCCACCTCTCCTCCACGTATCTATTATCCATTTCTGTCATCAGGCAGAGCGACACGCATTTCTTTTCTTCCCGCCTTCAATTCTTTTGGATAATGAATTAGCGGTTCTGGGGAGCGGGCACAGTGAGGCGGGCGATGAGATAACCTGTCTCGATTAAAAAAGAAAATTGTTTCCGCGCAATATTATTATCGGAAGAGGGAACGCAAGTGAAGTTTTACTGTCAATAGGAAAAGTACGTATTCAACTTGAACATTGAAGCCGATAAAAGCATCGGCTCAACGCGTTGGGGGCTGATTATCTGACATATTTCCAAACGGAGGTGGGGATTTTGTCATACAGTTTGTTCATGGTGAGCTCTGCCAGACGATGATCTGCCGCTGAGTAAAACAGCTCCAGTTCATCATCGGAAAGCTCGTACTTATTTTTCTCAATAACACGTTCGAGAGTATCAATCGTGGTGCATTTACGTAAACGCATCAGATAGTCGGTTTTAGTCATGGTGGCCTTTAGTTTAATAACCGTAAAATAGCTTGGGAATAATTATCCCCTAAGTTTTCATTGTCGTACAGATGTCCTCTCCTGAGAACATTCTGAATAATCTCGCCTTGGTTTTTTGCCAGCGGCGCAGGTCGGAATCATTGATACCATAGCTGCTGAACAGCGTATAGGTATCGTCGAGATATTCTTCGACTAACTCCGACAGGTCAGATTCGTCCATGTATTTAATTTTATAACTCATCACAAACGAAGCGATATGTTCGATCAACTCATTAAGCTGCAGGTTGACGGAGGACGTCGGATCGTTGACCCACCCATGATGACTGTCTCCCAGGGTAGCGATACCTTCATCATACAAATTTTCGCACAAGAATTTGAGCTGAGCAATGTCGTGTCGCTTAGGCGAATACTCATCCATATCATCCCCTCCGTAAGTCTTAATTGCGGTGTGATAACACTATGTGAGTAAGCTGATTTACATCATGAACGGAGGCAGCTTAACGGTGGTTAAATAAACTTCCCGTAAAATGAATATAAATCATTTTTTCGCGTTTGGCCTGTAGTTATTACTTAAACTTACAATTCATCCGCAGTTGATGGGCGTGAGTTATCAATGATGTCGAAGATTAAACCCCGCGCCGTCACTCGAAACCGGACGCTGTCGTTGATGATATCTTCGCTGTTGATATCCAGGCAGGCATTAAAAATGCCCCACTTATAACGATAACTCATTGAATAATCGCTGTCACCTTGCTGCACTATATCAAGTATTTCTAATGAATCTTCGGCATAGCGTGCGCTTTCAGAATAAAAGCTGAGTCCGCTGGTCAGCGCCGGCACTAACTCCGCAATATTGTCATGAACCACTTTCTTTAATTTTTTAACAGAAAGTGCGTTGACGTCCAGGTTACAGGCAAGGGTAACAAGCATTAATCTCGGCCAACAACAATGTTATCTGCTTATCTTACTCCTTTTCCGCCCTCGTCGGTAAATTTTTCGATTTACCGCTGTTCTTTACCTTACGCCAACATTCCAACCGAATGGAAATATCCCTGGGTTTTGTAAGGGGGCGGGGGGAGATCCGCTGTGCGAGGGATTGTTACGTTCCGTTGCATTATTGTCGCGCCATAGCTTGAGCTACGGTAGTTGTTGTGATGTTATATTATAACTCTTATCCATCATTTTGGTCATCACATTGATTCCCACTTCACGACATGGCGCCGCGTCGTCACTGAATTCGTTGTTCACCACCTCCGCCGCCGCGCGTTGTGCGGGGGCCGTTGTGCTGCTGGCTCTGCTGTGGCTCGGCATCTTTTGGGCGGTATCGCTGCCATGATCATCCTGCGTCAGCTGGTGCTAGGCTATGGCGCCACGCCGCTTTTTCCACCGCTGAGCGGGCAGTTTACCGCCGGCTCGTTAACCGCGGTGGTGGGCGTCAATGGGGCCGGAAAATCGACATTGCTGAAAACGCTCGCCGGTTTGTTGCCGCCGATGGGCGGCAGCCTGAATTTCAGCGGCGGAAAGCCGCCGCGCAGAGCTTACTTACCGCAGCAGGCGGAGCTGGATCGGCAGTTCCCGATCGCGGTAAGCGATCTGGTGGCGATGGGATGTTGGCCGCAAAGCGGCATGTTCGGCGGTATGAACCAGCATGCGGCGAGCCAGGTTAATGAGGCGCTGGCGAGCGTCGGCATGAGTGTGCTGGCGCACAGCCCGGTGGGCGAGCTCTCCGGCGGCCAGCTGCAGCGGGTATTGTTTGCGCGCCTGCTGGTCCAACAGGCGCCGCTGATCCTGCTGGATGAACCTTTTACCGGCATCGACAGCGCCACCACGCAAATTTTGCTGCAGGTGATTGCGCAGCTGCACCGGCAGGGGAGAACGGTGATCGCCGTGCTGCACGATATGTCGATGGTTGCCGAGCATTTTCCGCAGGCGCTGTTGCTGACGCCGCAGGCTTGCCACTGGGGCGCGGCCGAGCGGGTGCTGGAGCAGGTGCCGAGGTATCACGCCGCCGAACGGCAGCCGGATCTGCGGGCGGTGGCGCCATGATGCTGTGGCATGCGCTTATCGATCCTTTCCTCTCTTTCGGTTTTATGCGCCGCGCGCTCATGGCGTGCCTGGCGTTGTCGCTCAGTGCCGCCCCGCTGGGCGTGTTTCTGCTGCTGCGCCGCATGAGCCTGGTAGGGGATGCCTTGTCACACGCGGTGTTGCCGGGCGCGGCGATCGGCTATCTGATCTCCGGTATGTCGCTGATGGCGATGGGCGTGGGTGGCTTTATTGCCGGGCTGGCGGTAGCGATGCTATCCGGCCTGGTGAGCCGCCGCACGCCGCTGAAAGAGGACGCCAGCTTCGCCGGATTCTATCTGGGCTCACTGGCGTTGGGGGTCACGCTGGTCTCGCTGCGCGGTTCCAGCGTGGATCTGCTGCACGTGTTGTTCGGTTCGATCCTGGCGGTGGATGCGCAGGCGATGCTGATGGTCGGTGCTATCGCCTCGGTTTCGCTGCTGGCGCTGGCGGCGCTGTACCGCGCGCTGGTTATCGAATCCTTCGACGTCACTTTCCTGCGCGTTAACGCGCCGCGCCGGTTGGCGCTGATCCACGGCCTGTTTTTGGCGCTGGTGGTGGTCAATCTGGTGGCGGGATTCCAGATCCTCGGCACCCTGA
Organism: Serratia sp. BNK-23; assembly: GCF_047456145.1. NCBI lineage: Bacteria > Pseudomonadati > Pseudomonadota > Gammaproteobacteria > Enterobacterales > Yersiniaceae > Serratia > Serratia sp. BNK-23. Next base: position 3,893,023 of record NZ_CP179900.1, on the reverse strand, counting down.
TGTCGGTTGGGTTAATGATGTTGCCCGCCGCCAGCGCGCGCTTCTGGGCGCGCAATCTGCCGCAGACGCTGGCGACGGCGATGGGCATCGGCGCGCTTTCCAGTCTGATTGGGCTGGTGTGGTCCTATCACGCTTCGCTTCCCGCCGGCCCGGCGATCGTGCTCAGCGCCAGCATCCTCTTTTTTGTCTCGATCCTGTTTGGAACGCGCGGAGGCATTTACGCCTTTGCGCGCCGTTGAGAAGTGCCATTTGCAAGGAGAAAATATGAAACGTTTACCTATATCGCTGGCGGTAGCTGCTCTGCTGGCCAGCCCATTGGCGATGGCGAAGACCGTCGACGCCGTCGCCAGCTTTTCCATTCTCGGAGATATCGTCAAGCAGGTGGGCGGCGATCACGTCAAGGTCAGCACGCTGGTGGGGCCGGATGGCGATCCGCACAGTTTCGAGCCTTCACCGCAGGACGGCAAGAAGCTGGCTCAGGCTGATGTGGTATTCGTCAGCGGCCTGGGGCTGGAAGGGTGGATCGATCGCCTGGTCAATGCTTCGGGTTATAAAGGGCAGGTGATCATCGCTTCACAGGGCATCAACACCCGCCAGATGGAAGAGGATGGCAAACCGATTACCGATCCTCACGCCTGGAACAGCATGAAAAACGGCGTGCAGTACGCCACCAACGTGATGAACGCCCTGATCGCCGCCGATCCTGAAGATGCCAACTATTTCCGCCAGCGCGGCGCGGAATACATTCAGCAGCTGCAAAAGCTGGACCTGTGGGCCAAAAACCAGTTCGCCGCAGTGCCGCCGCAGAAACGCAAGGTGCTGACCAGCCATGATGCCTTTGGCTACTTTGGACAAGAGTATGGCGTCACCTTCCTCGCCCCGGTCGGATTTTCCACCGAAGCGGAAGCCAGCGCCAGCGACGTGGCGAGCCTGATTAAGCAGATTAAACAGGAGAAGGTTAACGCTTACTTTATCGAAAACCAGACCGATCCGCGGCTGGTGAAGCAGATTGCCGCCGCCACCGGCGCCAAGGCGGGCGGCGAGCTGTACCCTGAAGCGCTCTCCCGCGCCGGTGGTCCGGCGGCCACCTATGAGCAGGCTTTCAAACACAATGTCGACACGTTGCTGAGTAGCATGAAGTAATCTATGCCCCCCGCCCGCGGGTGGGGGACAGCTTGCAGGCACTTTCTCGCCATAAAAAAAGCCCCGTTGAGCAGCAACGGGGCTTTGCGACAGATGACACTTGGGAGTTAACGCTTTTTCTTACGTCCCTGTACCGCTTTGAATCGCGGATTGCTTTTACAGATCACATAGATGCGGCCACGACGACGCACGACTTTGCAATCCGGATGGCGATTTTTCGCCGAACGCAATGAACTCAATACCTGCATGGGGTTTCCTTGTTACTTATTGCCGATAAAGCGGCCAAAGCGCTGCTGGAAGCGCGCCGTGCTGCCTTCTTTGGAATAGTCTTTCTGCTTACCGGTGTAATACGGATGCGAAGCGGAAGAGACGTCGAGGGTGACATACGGCCAGCTTTCGCCGTCCAGTTCGATAGTGCGATCGGTTTTGATGGTCGATCCCACTTTGAAGTAGGCATTGGCGCTGACGTCGTGGAACACCACGGTGCGATAATCGGGATGGATGCCGGGTTTCATAATGGCTCTCTCGTGTAATGTTATACTATAACAATAATTATGCGCCGACCTGGCATCATGATCAAGCGTAAATTGCACTCACGAGCGAATTAATGAGAACGGTTTGCATTAAGCAACTGAAGCAAAAGAAAAAGGCCGCATGCGCGGCCTTTTCGATTATCGGGTGGAGCTCACATCACTGAGCGATCAGTGGTGCTCTACCGGGTGGCTGTGTTCCAGGTCTTCGTTCTTCTTGCTGAAGCGGCGGCGAACCACCACGAAGAACACCGGTACGAAGAAGATCGCCAATACGGTCGCGGTGATCATCCCGCCCATTACGCCGGTACCTACCGCGTTCTGTGCGCCGGAGCCTGCGCCGCTGCTGATAACCAGCGGCAGAACCCCGAGGATGAAGGCCAGGGACGTCATCAGGATTGGACGCAGACGCATACGCACTGCTTCCAATGTCGCCTCGATCAGGCCTTTGCCTTCTTTTTCCATCAGGTCTTTGGCGAATTCCACGATCAGGATGGCGTTCTTCGCCGATAGACCAATGGTGGTCAGCAACCCTACCTGGAAGTACACGTCGTTGTTCATGCCGCGCATCGTCGCGGCCAACAACGCACCGATAACCCCCAGCGGCAATACCAGCATGACCGAGAACGGCACGGACCAGCTTTCATACAGCGCCGCCAGACACAGGAACACCACCAGAATCGAGATGGCGTACAGCGCCGGCGCCTGGTTGCCCGACAGACGTTCCTGATAGGACATGCCGGTCCAGTCGTAACCGATGCCGCTTGGCAGTTTGGACGCCAGTTGCTCCATCAGGTTCATCGCTTCACCGGTACTCTTGCCCGGTGCGGCCTGGCCCAGAATTTCCATCGACGGCAAGCCGTTATAGCGTTCCAGACGCGGTGAGCCGTATTCCCATTTCGCCGAAGAGAAGGCGGAGAATGGCACCATCTGGCCGCTGGTACCGCGCACGTACCACTTGTTGATGTCTTCCGGCAGCATGCGGAACGGCGCTTCGGCCTGTACGTACACCTTCTTCACACGACCGCGGTCGATGAAGTCGTTGACGTACGAGCCACCCAGCGCGGTGCTCAGCGTGCTGTTAATGGTGGTGATGCTGACGCCCAACGCCTTGGCTTTCTCCTGATCGACGATCAGTTTGAACTGCGGCGTATCTTCCAGGCCGTTCGGGCGCACGCCCACCAGCACATCCGGATGCTGAGCAACCATGCCCAACAGCTGGTTACGCGCTTCGGTCAGTTTTTCGTGCCCCAGGCCGCCCTGGTCAATCAGCTCGAAGTCGAAGCCGGTTGCGGTACCGAGTTCGATAATCGCCGGCAGGTTGAACGGGAACACCAGGCCTTCTTTAATCTGCGAGAAGGCGCCCATGGCGCGACCGGCGATCGCTTCTACCTTGTTCCCGGCCCCCGGCCGCTCGCCCCAGTCTTTCAGGCTGACGAATGCCAGGCCGTTGTTCTGGCCGTTACCGTTGAAGCCGAAGCCCGCGACGGTAAACACCGAAACCACGTTGTCCTTTTCCTTGTTCAGGAAGTAGTCAGAGACTTCTTCCAGCACTTTGTTGGTGCGGGACTCGGTGGCGCCGGCAGGCAACTGCACCATGGTCAACAGGATGCCCTGATCTTCGTCCGGCAGGAACGAGGAAGGCAGGCGCAGGAACAGCAGGCCCATGCCAACCACGATCAGCAGGTAGATGATCAGATAGCGACCGGTGCTGCGCAGGATGTTGCCCACGCTGTCGGTATAGTGATGCGTGCTTTTCTCGAACATGCGGTTAAACCAGCCGAAGAAGCCTGTTTTAACCCCGTGATCGCCTTTCGGGATCGGTTTGAGCATGGTGGCGCACAGCGCCGGCGTCAGGATCAAGGCCACCAGCACCGACAGCGCCATCGCGGACACGATGGTGATCGAGAACTGGCGATAGATGGCGCCGGTTGAGCCGCCAAAGAACGCCATCGGCACGAATACCGCTGACAGCACCATGGCGATGCCCACCAGCGCGCCCTGGATCTGGCCCATCGATTTACGGGTGGCTTCTTTCGGCGGCAGCCCCTCTTCGGACATGACGCGCTCGACGTTTTCCACCACCACGATGGCGTCATCTACCAGCAGGCCGATCGCCAACACCATGCCGAACATCGTCAGGGTGTTTATCGAGAAGCCGAACGCCGCGAGTATCGCAAAGGTCCCCAACAGTACTACCGGCACCGCGATGGTTGGGATCAGCGTCGCGCGGAAGTTCTGCAGGAACAGATACATCACCAGGAACACCAGGATGATGGCTTCGATCAGCGTTTTCACCACTTCGTTGATGGAGATTTTAACGAACGGGGTGGTGTCGTACGGATAAACCACTTTCATCCCTTGCGGGAAGAATGGCGCCATCTTGGCCAGCTCGTCTTTCACACCTTTGGCGGTGTTCAAGGCGTTGGCGCCGGTTGCCAGTTTGATACCCAGGCCGGCGGCAGGCTTGCCGTTATAACGTGCGGTAACGGCATAACTTTCCGCGCCGCGCTCGATGTGAGCGACGTCGCGCAGGCGCACCTGGGAACCGTCGGTATTCACCTTCAGCAGGATCTTGCCGAACTCTTCCGGCGAAGTCAGACGGGTCTGCGCGATGATCGAGGCGTTCAACTGCTGCCCCGGCACCGGCGGCAGGCCGCCCAGCTGGCCAGCGGCGATCTGGTTGTTCTGCTCGGTGATGGCGGAGGTCACGTCCGTGGTCGTCAGCTGGTAGTTGTTCAGCTTGTTCGGATCCAGCCAGATACGCATCGCGTACTGGGCACCGAACAGCTGCACTTCACCCACGCCGGACGAACGGCTGATCGGATCCTTGATGTTGGACGCCACGTAGTCCGCAATATCGTCCTGCGTCATGTTCGGATCGTCGGAAACGAAGCCGGCCACCATCAGGAAGCTGCTGCTGGATTTTTCTACTTTCAGGCCCTGTTGCTGAACTTCTTGCGGCAGCAGCGGGGTGGCCAACGACAGTTTGTTCTGAACCTGAACCTGCGCGATGTCAGGATCGGTGCCGGATTCAAACGTCAGGGTAATGGTGACGCTACCAGAGGAATCACTGGTGGAGGACATGTACATCAGGTTATCGATACCGTTCATGTTCTGTTCGATAATCTGTGTGACGGTATCCTGCACCGTTTTGGCATCTGCGCCCGGGTAGTTGGCGGAAATACTCACCGCCGGCGGTGCAATAGTGGGATACTGCGCGATGGGCAGTTTCATTATTGCAAGCACCCCCGCCAACATGACGATGATGGCGATTACCCAGGCGAAAATTGGGCGGTCTATAAAGAACTTAGCCATGTATTACAGGCTCCTTTTTATGACTTCTGCGCTTCAGACTGCGGCTGTTTTTGCGCCTGAGTGTCAACTTCCTGCACTTTTACCTGCGCGCCCGGATGCACTTTCATCAGGCCGGAGACGATCACGCGATCGCCGGCTTTCAGGCCATCGGTAACCAGCCATTTGTCGCCAATCGCCTGGTCCGCCTTCAGCGTGCGCAGCTCAACTTTGTTGTCTGCCCCTACCACCAACGCCGTCGCGTCGCCGCGCGGGTTGCGGGTGACGCCCTGTTGAGGCACCAGCAACGCATCGCTGCGTACGCCTTCGTCCAGACGGGCGCGCACGAACATGCCAGGCAACAGCGTATCGTTCGGGTTAGGGAACAGGGCGCGAATGGTAATGGAGCCGGTGGTCTCATCGACGGTGACGTCAGAGAATTCCAGCGTGCCTTCCTGCGCATATTCGGTGCCGTTTTCCAGCATCAGTTTCACCTTGGCCTTGCCGTTTTCCTGCTTCAGCGCGCCGCTGGCCAGTTCTTGCTTCAGGCGCAGGAAGTCGGTGCTCGACTGGGTGACGTCGACATACATCGGATCCAGCTGCTGCACGGTGGACAGGGCGGTCGCCTGGCCGTTGCTGACCAGCGCGCCTTCGGTCACGGCAGATTTGCCGATGCGGCCGGAGATCGGGGAGGTCACTTTGGTGTACGCCAGATTAATGCGCGCGGTTTCCACGGCGGCCTTGGCGGCCACCACGGCGGCATCCGCTTGCTGCAGTGTGGAGACGGCGTTGTCGTAGTCCTGCTTACTGATATAGCTGGTACCCAGCAATGGCTTGTAGCGGTTTACCGTCACGCGTGCGATGGAAGCGCTGGCCTGTGCTTTGGCCAAATCGCCTTTCGCGCTGTCGTAGCTGGCTTGATAGGTTGCGGGATCGATTTGGTACAGAGACGTCCCGGCCTTGATATCGCTGCCTTCGACGAAGTTGCGCTTCAGGATGATGCCACTGACCTGAGGGCGAACTTCGGCGATACGATACGCAGCGGTGCGGCCAGGAAGATCGGTAGTGATGTTGAGAGGCTCGGCCTTCAAGGTGACTACGCCCACTTCAGGTGCCTGTTGTTGGGCACCTTGCTGTTGGGTTTCTTTATCGTTACATCCTGTTAGCACTAAGCTGCCTGAAAGCATCAGAACGGCCGCCAGAGGCGTTAACCCTCTGTTTTTGTTCATAGAAAAACCTCAAGTGTCCGATTTCAAAATGATCAATGGATCACAAGCTTTAAAACCCATTGCTGCGTTAATTATATGTGCGTGCTATGGTACATACATTCGCGAATGTATGTAAATCACACTCCCCCTAAATAACAATGCCATGGCACGAAAAACCAAACAGCAGGCGCAAGAAACCCGACAGCAAATCCTCGATGCTGCGGTGAGAGAGTTCTCTGAACGTGGCGTTGCTGCAACGTCACTGACAGATATTGCCACCGCTGCTGGGGTTACGCGTGGAGCCATTTACTGGCACTTCAAGAATAAGGTAGACCTGTTTAATGAAGTTTGGGAATCTACCGAGCCGAAAATTGACCAGCTCGAAACAGAGTATCAGGCAAAGTTTCCCGATAATCCACTGCGGGTTATCCGGGAAATTCTGATTTACGTTCTGACGTCTACGGTTGAAGACGGCCGCAGGCGGGCGTTGATGGAAATTATATTCCACAAATGCGAGTTTGTCGGTGAAATGATGCCGCTGCTGGATTCGCGCAAGGTGCTGTACCTCGCCGGTTACGAACGCATCGAAGCGGTGCTGTACAACTGCATTCACCACGGGCAATTGCCGGCCGATCTGCACACTCGTCGCGCGGCGATCATCCTGCGCGGTTATATCACCGGCCTGCTGGAAAACTGGCTGTTTATGCCGGAAAGTTTCGATTTGCGGGCCGAAGCCGAAGCGCTGGTGGATGCGTTTTTGGAGATGCTGCAGTTTTGCCCCACCTTGCGCCTCAGATCCGATATGCCGACGGCAGCACCGCCCAACGCCGGCTCCCTGCCTTTATAAGGAGAGATTTCATGTCATCAGTCGTTCTCATCGCCAATGGCGCCGCCTATGGCCACGAATCCTTGTTCAATGCGCTGCGGTTGGCCATCGCCATGAAAGAGCAGCAGAGCAGTCTCGATCTGCGGCTGTTTCTGATGTCCGATGCGGTGGTGGCCGGGTTGGCCGGGCAGCAGCCGCACGAGGGGTACCACCTGCAGCAGATGCTGGAAATCCTCACCGCGCAGCAGGTGCCGGTCAAGCTGTGCAAGACCTGCGCCGACGCGCGCGGCGTCAGCCGCTTGCCGCTGGCGGACGGCGTGGCGATCGGCACGCTGGTCGAGCTGGCGCAGTGGACGCTGGCGGCGGAGAAAGTGCTGACTTTCTGATTTCGCGACAATGGGACATCACCGGCAACGCTTTTGTTGTTCGTTGCCTGCCGGCTGTCGTGATAATCTTCAGGCTTCTTAACCGATTCCGAAGCTAAATCATGCATCGCTGGTTGACTCTGCCCTCTCTGGCGCCGCGCTCGTTTGTCGGCGCATGCCGGCGGCGCATCGCCGCCGCGACACTTCTTTTCCTGATTTGCGCGCTGAGCTTGCCGACACAGGCGGCGCTGAACGGCGATCTGCCGCAGCGCAGCGAAGTGCAAAGCCAGCTGGAAACGCTGAGCAAGCAAAAAGCCCTGACGCCGGTCGAAAAGCTGTCCCAACAGGATTTAACCCGCACGCTGGAGCTGCTGGACGCCCTCGAGCGCAACCGGCAAGACGCCGCGCAGCTTAAACAGCAGGTGCAGCAGGCGCCGGCGAAGCTCAATCAGGTCACTGCCGAACTGGATGCGCTGAAGCAGCCGGTGGACAATGCGGCGGCGCGCGCTGCGCTGTTGCCGTTGTCGCTGCGCCAGTTGGAAAGCCGGCTGTATCAAACGCTCGACGAGCTGCAAAGCGCGCAGGAGAGCCTCTCCACCTACAACAGCCAACTGGTGTCGCTGCAAACCCAGCCCGAGCGGGTACAAAGCACCATGTACGCCGCCTCGCAGCGCCTGCAGGAGATCCGCAGCCAGCTCAGCGGCCAGACGCCGGGGCAAGATTCGCTGCGCAACAGTCAACAGGTGATGCTGAGCACCGAGCAGGCGCTGCTCAATGCGCAGCTGGAGCTGCAGCGCAAGAGCCTGGAAGCCAATACCACGCTGCAGGATCTGCTGCAAAAGCAGCGCGACTACACCACGGCGCATATCGACGCGCTGGATAAGTCAGTGCAGTTGCTGCAGGAGATCGTCAACAGCAAGCGGTTGACGCTGTCTGAAAAGACCGCCAAAGAGGCGCAGAACCCGGAAGACGCCACCGATATCCAGCACGATCAGCTGGTCAGCAAGCAGCTGGACGTCAACCGCCAGCTGAGCCAGCGGCTGATTGCCGCCACCGAAGAGAGCAACACCCTGTTCCAGCAGAATATTCGGGTCAAAAACTGGCTCGATCGCGGGCTGCAGGCGGAGCGTAACCTGAAAGAGCAGATCCAGGTGCTGAAGGGCAGCCTGGTGCTGTCGCGCATCCTGTATCAGCAGCAGCAGAGCCTGCCGCAGGGCACGCTGTTGGCGGATATGGACACGCGCATCGCCGATTTGCGGCTGGAGCAGTTCGATATCAATCAGCAACGCGACGATCTGTTCAAGGGGGAGGATTACATCAACCAGCTGGTGGCCGAAAGCAAGGAAAAGGCCGGCCCGGAAGTGATCGACGCGTTGAACGAGATCGTCGACATGCGCCGCGAGCTGTTGGATCAGCTGAACAAACAGCTCAGCAACCAGCTGTCGCTGTCGATCAACCTGCAGATCAATCAGCAGCAGCTGACCAGCGTCTACGGTTCGTTGCAGGATACGCTGACCCAGCAGATCTTCTGGGTCAACAGCAACAAGCCGGTCGATCTGGCGTGGCTGAAGGCGATGCCAGAGGCGGTGCGCGATCAGCTTGCCGGGCTAGATATCAAATTCGACGGCGGCAAGCTGGTGCAGGGCGGGTTGAATGCGCTGGTGTTCCTGATCCCGATGCTGTTGGCGATCGGGGTATTGCGCTGGCGCTACCGGCTGATCGACGGCCATTTACAAAAGCTGGCCAGCGATGTGGGGCAACTGAAGCGCGACGGCCAACTGCATACGCCGAAGGCTATCGCGCTGACCTTGCTGAAGGTATTGCCCGGCGCCGCGCTGCTGCTCGGCGTCGGTTTCTGGATGTATCGCGCCGATTTCGGCATCAGCGACTTTATCTGGGCATTGTCGCAGCAGCTGGCGCTGTCGTGGCTGGTGTTCGGCTTCAGCTATCGGATGCTGAAACCGGGTGGCATTGCCGAGCGGCATTTCAACTTCGGCGCCAATCTGTGCGCGCATTACCGCCGGCAGACGCTGCGGCTGGGATTGGCGCTGCAGCCGCTGATCTTCTGGTCGGTATTGGGCGAAAAAGCGCCGCTGCGCCTGGTGGAAGACGTTATCGGCCAGATCGTGGTGATGCTGACGCTGGCGCTGCTCGCGGTGCTGGTGTTCCCGCTGTGTCGCGACAGCTGGCGCGAAAAGGGCTCGCACGCCGTGCGGCTGATGGTGGTTACTGCCATAGCCGCCACGCCGCTGATCCTGCTGGGGCTGATGTTCGCCGGTTACTTCTATACCACGCTGCGACTGGCCAGCCGCTGGATAGACAGCCTGTATCTGTTTTTCCTGTGGAATATCGTGTACCTGACCGCGCTGCGTGGCCTGAGCGTGGCGGCGCGGCGTCTGGCCTACCGGCGCGCGTTGGCGCGGCGGCAAAACGTGGCGAAAGAAGGAGCCGAAGGCGGTGAACCGGTGGTGGAAGAGCCGCCGCTGGCGCTCGATCAGATCAACCAGCAGTCGCTGCGCCTGACCACCCTGGTGCTGTTCGCCATCTTCGCCAGCGCCTTCTATGCCATTTGGTCGGATCTGGTGACGGTCATCGCTTATCTGGACAGCATCACGCTGTGGCATTACACCAGTACCGTGGCGGGCAGCAGCGTGTCGCAGGCGGTGACGCTGGGCAACATGATGGTGGCGATCGCCGCAGTGATCGTCGCCTACGTGCTCACCCGCAACTTGCCTGGTCTGCTGGAGGTGGTGGTGCTGTCGCGGCTGCAGCTGCGGCAGGGGGCGTCTTACGCCATCACCACCGTGCTCACTTACCTGATTACCGCCGTGGGCGCCGTGATTGCGCTGGGATCGCTCGGCGTCTCCTGGGACAAACTGCAATGGCTGGCCGCCGGTCTGACGGTCGGGCTGGGCTTCGGGTTGCAGGAGATCTTCGCCAACTTCGTCTCCGGCCTGATCATTCTGTTCGAACGCCCGATCCGCATCGGCGATACCATCACCATCGGCACCTTCTCCGGTTCGGTCAGCAAGATCCGCATTCGCGCCACCACCATTACCGACTTCGATCGCAAAGAGGTGATCATTCCGAACAAGGCGTTCGTCACCGAGCGGCTGATCAACTGGTCGCTATCCGACACCATCACTCGCGTGCTGATCAAGGTCGGCGTGGCCTACGGCTCCGATCTCGATAAGGTGAAAAAGGTGTTGCTGCAGGCGGCGCACGACAATCCGCGGGTGATGACCGATCCCGAACCGCAGGTGTTCTTCCTCAACTTCGGCGCCAGCACGCTGGATCACGAACTGCGGCTCTATGTGCGCGAACTGCGCGATCGCAGCTACACGGTGGACGAACTGAATCGCTCAATCGACCGCCTGTGCCGGGAAAACGACATCGACATCGCCTTCAATCAGCTGGAGGTGTATCTGCATAACCAGCAGGGCAATGAAGTGCAGGAAGTGAAAAGAACGCTGTCGCCGGACGACGGCGACCAGACGGCGGCGGATAAGCAATGAAAGGCGGAAGGGACAGCGGCGCTGTCCCCGGTTACTGTCCGGCAGGCAGGTAGGGAGAGGTGACGCCGGCGCGCTGCAGCTTTTCCTGATAATCCCGTTTGACGATATCCAGCGCCGCCAGTGCGGTGACCGGATCGATCTCGTTGCATTCCAGCAGGTAAATCAAGTCTACCGCCAGCTGCAGTTCGGGTGAGGCGTTTTCCAGAGACATAGCACCTGCGCTTATTAATTAATGGGATGAATAACTCGCATACCGGCAGAGTATAGTGAACCCGGCGCACAACCGGGAATAATCATTAAAATATTGTGATAAATCTTCAAAAACCGTTTTCTTTGCGCTCGATATTGCGCTCGATGCGCGCCAACGCCTGACGACAGCGCATCAGCCGCCCCTCCAGCGCCGCCAGCTCGTGCTGCAGTTTTTGCTGCGCCGCCAGCGTGGTTTGGCGGCCGAGCAGGCTTTCCCGATCCTGAATCATGGCGATCAGCCGGCGTTCGTAGTCCTGATGTTCGGCCAGCTTGTGGTACAGATCGGCCTCGGGGGCTTCTTTCGGCTGGTTCTTGCGCCGCAGCGCCTGGGTCGCCAGCTCGCGCTGCAGGGCGGCGATCTGAGCCACCAGTTTTTCGGCCAGAAAGGCCACCTGGCTGGTGCGGTTGTCGTTGGCGGCGCTTTGCAGCTGGGCGAAATTCTTCTCCACCTCGGCCAGGTAGTCGCGCAGCCGCGTGCCGCGATTGGCGAACAGGGCGGCGTCGAAGCGCGCCTGCGGGATCGGAACGTCGCCGCGCGGGGTCACTTCGGCCGCCAGCGCCGCGATCTGCTGTGCCAACACCTGTAATAGACGCTGAGTGCTCACATAAGCTCCCTCTTGATTTCAACAGGCGTAAGCTTGCCCGCGATGCTGCTGTGAAACAAGCGCCGCATGCATATTCCGCCGGCGCGGCGCCGATGCTACAGTAAGCCGCAACCGATTGAGGAGCGAAGAGCCGCATGACGCGTGGGTTATTGATCATTTTGGGCTGGCTGGCGGTGGTGCTGGCGACGTTGGGCGTGGTGCTGCCGCTGCTGCCGACCACGCCGTTCCTGCTGTTGGCCGCCTGGTGTTTCGCCCGCTCTTCGCCGCGCTTTCATCACTGGCTGCTGCACCGTTCCTGGTTCGGCCCTTACCTGCGCCACTGGCAGCAGCATCGCGCGCTGCCGCCGGGGGCGAAGTGGAAGGCGGTGCTGGTGATCGTGCTGACCTTCGCCTGTTCGCTGTGGCTGGTGAAAATCTGGTGGGTGCGCGGGTTGTTGCTGCTGATGCTGGCCATTTTGCTGACCTTTATGCTGCGTCTGCCGGTTATTGACCTGCCGCAACAAAAACAGCGCTGATTGTGCGCCGCTGGTTGCATTTGTCCGCCAGTTTGCATAGATTTGGGCGTTTTCGTGCGCGGATCGCCTGCCATTTCTTCTCCGGTGTGTTTCTCCCGGGGGCGGCGGGTGAGCGGCGCGCCGGTTTTCAGGCAGTTTTATCAGGCAACAATTATGACCGCTACTGCGCAGCAGCTTCAGTTTATTAAAGACAGTATCAAAACCATCCCGGATTATCCGAAGCCGGGCATCCTGTTCCGCGACGTGACCAGCCTGCTGGAAAATCCGTTGGCCTACGCGGCCAGCATCGAGCTGCTGGTTGAGCGCTATCGCGAAGCGGGCGTGACCAAGGTGGTGGGTACCGAAGCGCGTGGTTTCCTGTTCGGCGCGCCCGTCGCGCTGGCATTGGGCGTCGGTTTCGTGCCGGTGCGCAAACCGGGCAAACTGCCGCGCGCCACGCTCAGCGAAAGCTATGAGCTGGAGTACGGCACCGACAAGCTGGAGATCCACACCGATGCCATCACCGCGGGTGACAAAGTGCTGGTGGTGGACGATCTGCTGGCGACTGGCGGCACCATCGAAGCGACCACCAAACTGATCCGCCGCCTGGGCGGTGAAGTGAACGATGCCGCGTTCATCATCAACCTGCCGGATCTGGGCGGGGAAGCGCGTCTGAACAAGCTGGGCATCGATTGCTACTGCCTGGTGGATTTCGCCGGTCATTGATGCGGCATCGCCCCTCGGGCACAACGGCCTCGCGGATCGCCGCGGGGCTGTGTTAGCATGACCCTCCAGATTCCTCGACTTCTCCGGTATTAATGAGCTATCAGGTTCTCGCCCGTAAGTGGCGCCCTCAAACGTTCGCAGACGTGGTCGGCCAGGAACATGTCCTGACCGCGCTGGCCAACGGCCTCTCACTGGGGCGGATCCATCACGCCTATCTGTTCTCGGGCACGCGCGGCGTGGGAAAAACCACCATCGCCCGCTTGCTGGCCAAAGGCCTGAACTGTGAAACCGGCATCACCGCCACGCCATGTGGCCAATGCGACAACTGCCGCGAGATCGAGCAGGGGCGCTTTGTCGATCTGATCGAGATCGACGCCGCTTCCCGAACCAAGGTGGAAGATACCCGCGATCTGCTGGACAACGTCCAGTACGCGCCGGCGCGCGGCCGCTTCAAGGTCTACCTGATCGACGAAGTGCACATGCTCTCGCGCCACAGCTTCAACGCGTTGCTGAAGACGCTGGAAGAGCCGCCGCCGCACGTCAAATTCCTGTTAGCCACCACCGATCCGCAAAAGCTGCCGGTGACCATTCTCTCGCGCTGTCTGCAGTTCCACCTCAAAGCGCTGGACGTCGATCAGATCCGTCAGCAGCTGGAAACGGTGCTGACGGCGGAGCAGATCACCAGCGACGCCCGCGCGCTGCAGCTGCTGGCGCGCGCCGCCGATGGCAGCATGCGCGACGCGCTGAGCCTGACCGATCAGGCGATCGCCATGGGGCAGGGGCAGGTGACCGCCGCCACCGTCAGCCAGATGCTCGGCACGCTCGATGACGAGCAGCCGCTGGCGATCCTCGAAGCGCTGGTCAGCGCCGACGGTGAAAAGGTGATGGCGCAGGTCGCGCAGGCCGCTTCGCGCGGTGTGGACTGGGAAAACTTGCTGGTGGAGACGCTGGCGCTGCTGCATCGCATTGCGATGGTGCAGCTGTTGCCTTCGATGCTCGACAACCAATACGCCGCCGTGGAGCAACGGCTGCGCGAGCTGGCGCGCACCCTGCCGCCGGCCGATGTGCAACTTTATTACCAGACGCTGTTGGTGGGCCGCAAAGAGCTGGCCTATGCGCCGGATCGCCGCATGGGGGTTGAGATGACCCTGCTGCGCGCGCTGGCGTTTCACCCGAAAGCGGTGATCCCGGAGCCGGTGGCGTTGGTGCAGACCGCGCCGGCGCCGATGGCGCAGCCGCAGGCCGCCGCATCGCCACAGCCGCCGCAGTTTCAGGACGCGCCGCCGCCGCTAGGGCAGCCGGCCGCGCCGCAGCGACAATCATCGACTCCTTTACCGGATGCCACCGCCCAGCTGTTGAAAGCGCGGTCCCAGCTGCAACGGCAGCAGGGAGCATCCACACCAAAAAAGAATGAGCCGGCGGCGCCAGGAATAGCGCGGCCGGCAAACTCGGCGCTGGGGCGTTTGGCTTCGGTGACCGAGCGCAGCCAGCAGCGCCTGGCGGAGAAGAAGGTGCCGGAAAAACCGGCGAAACCGGAAGCTTATCGCTGGCGCGCGCAAACCGAGCCGGAAGCGGCGCCGGAACCGCTGGCGACGCCGAAAGCGCTGCGCACGGCGTTGGAACATGAGAAAACGCCGGAGCTGGCCGCCAAGCTGGTGGTGGAGTCGCTGGAGCGCGACGCCTGGGCGGCAGAAATCGATAAGCTGAAGATCCCGAAATTGGTGCAGCAGCTGGCGTTGAACGCCTTCAAGCAGCAGCCGGAGCCGGGCAAAATTAACCTCCATCTGCGGTCTTCGCAGCGCCATCTGAATTCGCCTTCGGCGCAGAAGACGCTGGCCGACGCGCTCGGTGAGCTGTACGGCGGCCCGATTGAGCTGACCGTGGTGGAGGACGATAATCCGGCGGGGCGCACCCCGCTGGAGTGGCGACAAGCCATCTATGAAGAAAAACTGGCGCAGGCGCGCCAGTCCATCGAAGCGGATACCAACATTCAGACGCTGCGCCGATTCTTCGACGCGGATCTGGATGAAGAGAGTATTCGCCCCCTTTAAACGCCGCGCGAGGTGCGCGGCCCTAGCGACGAGAGACGACTATGTTTGGTAAAGGCGGTCTGGGCAACCTGATGAAGCAAGCCCAGCAAATGCAAGAAAAAATGCAGCAGATGCAGGAAGAAGTCGCCAAATTGGAAGTGACCGGCGAATCCGGCGCGGGCCTGGTGAAAGTCACCATCAACGGCGCGCACAACTGCCGCCGCGTGGAGATCGATCCTAGCCTGATGGAAGACGACAAAGAGATGCTGGAAGATCTGATCGCCGCGGCGTTTAACGACGCCGCGCGCCGCATCGAAGAGACTCAGAAAGAGAAAATGGCCTCCGTCTCCAGCGGCATGCAGTTGCCGCCTGGCTTCAAGATGCCGTTCTGATGCAAACCAGCCCGCTCCTTGAATCCCTGATGGAGGCGCTGCGCTGTTTGCCGGGCGTCGGCCCGAAATCGGCGCAGCGCATGGCGTTTCAACTGCTGCAGCGCGATCGCAGCGGCGGCATGCGCCTGGCGCAGGCGTTGACGCGCGCGATGTCGGAGATTGGCCACTGCGCCGACTGCCGCACCTTCACCGAACAGGACGTCTGCACCATCTGCGCCAATCCGCGCCGCCAGCAAAACGGCCAGATTTGCGTGGTGGAAAGCCCGGCGGATATCCACGCCATCGAGCAGACCGGCCAGTTCGCCGGGCGCTACTTTGTGCTGATGGGGCATCTGTCGCCGCTGGACGGCATCGGGCCGGGCGATATCGGTCTGGATCGCCTGGAGCAACGGCTGGAAAAGGAAAGCATCACCGAAGTGATCCTCGCCACCAACCCGACTGTGGAAGGGGAGGCGACCGCCAACTACATCGCCGAGATGTGCGGCCAGTATGGCGTGCTCGCCAGCCGCATCGCCCACGGCGTGCCGGTGGGCGGCGAGCTGGAGATGGTCGATGGCACCACGCTGTCGCATTCGCTGGCCGGGCGCCACGCCATCAAGTTCTGATGTTTTCCCGGATGGGGCCGCCCGGCCCCATTGTTTTTTGCCAAAAAAATCCCGCCGTCCGCTTGAAAAACAACACCCTGACCCTCATCTGATCCTCATTGTTCGATTTTGGTAGCCATTGTCTTTTGAGGTAATCAATGAGTATGAAAGGTCAAGAAACCCGCGGGTTCCAGTCTGAAGTAAAACAGCTGCTTCATTTGATGATCCATTCGCTGTACTCCAACAAAGAAATTTTCCTGCGTGAGCTGATTTCCAACGCCTCTGACGCCGCCGACAAGCTGCGCTTCCGCGCTCTGTCCGCGCCGGAGCTGTATGCCGGCGACGGCGAGCTGCGCGTACGTTTGTCCTTCGATAAAGAGCAGCGCACCCTGACCATCGCCGACAACGGCATCGGCATGCGCCGCGAAGAAGTGATTGAAAACCTCGGCACCATCGCCAAGTCAGGCACTAAAGCGTTCCTGGAATCCATCGGTTCCGATCAGGCGAAAGACAGCCAACTGATCGGTCAGTTCGGCGTCGGTTTCTACTCGGCGTTCATCGTGGCGGACAAAGTGACCGTGCGCACCCGCGCCGCCGGCGCCGCCGATGACGAGGGCGTGTTCTGGGAGTCCGCCGGCGAAGGCGACTACACCATCGCCGACATCACCAAAGAGACCCGCGGCACCGAAATCACCCTGCATCTGCGCGAAGGCGAAGATGAGTACCTCGACGCCTGGCGCCTGCGCTCGGTGATCGGCAAATATTCCGATCACATCGCTTTGCCGGTGGAGATCGAAAGCAAGAACGAAGAAGACGATACCGTCACCTGGGAGAAGATCAACAAGGCGCAGGCCCTGTGGACTCGCAGCAAGGCTGACGTGACCGACGAAGAGTACAAAGAGTTCTACAAACACATCGCCCACGACTTCACCGATCCGCTGAGCTGGAGCCACAACCGGGTGGAGGGCAAGCAGGAATACACCAGCCTGCTGTACATCCCGGCGCAGGCGCCGTGGGACATGTGGAACCGCGATCACAAGCATGGCCTGAAGCTGTATGTGCAGCGCGTGTTCATCATGGACGACGCCGAGCAGTTCATGCCGAACTACCTGCGCTTCGTGCGCGGCCTGATCGACTCCAACGATCTGCCGCTGAACGTATCGCGCGAGATCCTGCAAGACAGCCGCGTGACGCAAAACCTGCGCGGCGCGCTGACCAAGCGCGTGTTGCAGATGCTGGATAAGCTGGCCAAAGACGACGCCGAAGGCTACCAGAAATTCTGGCAGCAGTTCGGTCTGGTGCTGAAAGAGGGCCCGGCGGAAGACAACGGTAACCAGGAAGCGATCGCCAAACTGCTGCGCTTCGCCTCTACCCACGGTGACAGCTCGGCGCAGACCGTATCGCTGGAAGAATACGTCGGCCGCATGGCGGAAGGGCAGGAGAAGATTTACTACATCACCGCCGACAGCTACGCCGCGGCCAAGAGCAGCCCGCACCTGGAGCTGTTCCGCAAGAAAGGCATCGAAGTGCTGCTGCTGTCTGATCGCATCGACGAGTGGATGATGAGCTACCTGACCGAGTTCGACGGCAAGCCGTTCCAGTCGGTCAGCAAGGCGGATGAAGCGCTGGATAAACTGGCGGATGAAACCGAAGAGCAGAAGGCCGCCGAGAAGCAACTGGAACCGTTCATCGAACGCGTGAAAACCCTGCTGGGCGATCGCGTGAAGGATGTGCGCCTGACGCACCGCCTGACCGATACGCCGGCGATCGTGGTGACCGACGCCGACGAAATGAGCACTCAGATGGCCAAGCTGTTCGCCGCCGCCGGTCAGCAGGCGCCGGAAGTGAAGTACATTTTCGAGCTTAATCCGGAACATGCTCTGGTCAAACGCGCATCTGACGTGGGCGATAACGAACATTTCGCCGAATGGATCGACCTGTTATTGGATCAGGCGCTGCTGGCTGAACGCGGCACGCTGGAGGATCCGAACCTGTTCATCCGCCGCATGAACAAGTTGCTGTCCGCCTAAAGTTGAAGATATGCGCCCTTAACGGCACCGTTAGGGGCGCATTTTCGGTTTTTCCCCGCCTTTTCTCGCCTTTTGTTCGTCGGTTTTTTTGCACATTCCGCAATCGATTTCCTTCGCGCGCCTTGAGCCTGCCCCCCCTGAAATGGTATCGTTGAGCGTTTTCGCAATTTTATAAAAACTACATAGCAAGGGGATTTACGCAATGCGTATCATTCTGCTGGGCGCTCCGGGCGCTGGTAAAGGTACTCAGGCTCAATTCATCATGGAGAAATACGGCATTCCGCAAATCTCCACCGGTGATATGTTGCGCGCAGCCGTGAAGGCCGGCAGTGAACTGGGCAAGCAGGCGAAAGAGATCATGGACGCCGGCAAGCTGGTGACCGATGAGCTGGTGATCGCGCTGGTCAAAGAGCGCATCGCTCAGGAAGATTGCCGCAAGGGCTTCCTGCTGGACGGTTTCCCACGCACCATTCCGCAGGCTGACGCGATGAAAGAAGCCGGCATCAACGTGGACTTCGTGCTGGAGTTCGACGTGCCGGATGAGCTGATCGTTGACCGCATCGTTGGCCGCCGCGTGCACGCGCCATCCGGCCGCGTATACCACGTGAAATTCAATCCGCCGCAGGTGGAAGGCAAAGACGACGTGACCGGCGAAGAGCTGACCACGCGCAAGGACGATCAGGAAGAGACCGTGCGCAAGCGTCTGGTGGAATACCATCAGATGACCGCGCCGCTGATCTCTTACTACAGCAAAGAAGCGGCAGCGGGCAACACCCAATACCGCAAAATCGACGGCACCCGCAAGGTGGCCGAAGTGAGCGCAGAGCTGGCGACCATCCTCGGTTGATCGCAAGCGCATCGTGCATGACGCCGGGCCCGTGGCCCGGCGTTTTTTTTTGCCGTTTTCCCGTTAAATTGTGATCGCGGCGGCTTGTTGCAACCGTGCCCGTTAATCGCCCGCGCCAAATGGCGTATAACAAGCCTGCGTTTTCACCCTCAGCAGGGAGCCGGGCATGCTCAGACAAACCACTCTTCTGGCGGAAGCCACCGCGCGCCAGATCGTCCAGCGGGCGATGGGCATCATCAGCCATTCCGTCAACGTGATGGACAGCAACGGCGTGATCATCGCCTCCGGCAATCCGCAGCGTCTGTTTCAGCGCCATGAGGGCGCGGTGCTGGCGTTGGCGGAGAATCGGGTGGTGGAGATCGATCGCGCCACCGCCGAGCATCTGAAAGGGGTGCGGCCTGGCATCAACCTGCCGTTCAGCTTTCGTAATCAGCGAGTGGGGGTGATCGGCATTTCCGGCGAGCCGGCCGAGGTGCGCGCCTACGCCGAGCTGGTCAAGATGGCGGCGGAGATGATGGTGGAGCAGGCGGCGCTGCTGGATCAGCACCAGTGGGAAAAACGCTACCGGGAAGAGCTGGCGAATCAGCTGCTGCAGCCGCAGCCGAACACCGCGTCGCTGGAGGCGATGGCGGCGTATCTGGGATTGGATCTGCGCCAGGCGCGCATCGTCTGGATCGTCGAACTGCAAGAGGCGCAGCCGCACCTGCTGCGCGAACTGCTGGCTGAGCTGGAGGCCACCCAGCGCGACGCGTTGATCGCCATTACCGGCTTCAATGAAATGACCCTGCTGCGCCCGGCCAGCATGGCGCAAGGCGAGTGGAGCCTGAAGCTGGAGCGCCAACAGGCGCAGCGTCTGCAAAACCAGCTCAAGCACCGCTTTCGGGTGCGGCTGATCGTCGGCGGTTTCTACGACGATCCGCAAAGCGCCTACCGCTCCAGCCTGACAGCGCGCGCCACCCAGGCGATGGCGCAACGCCTGAAATTGCGTCACGCCACGCTGTTCTACCACGACTATCCGCTGCCGTCGCTGCTGTGCGATCTGGGAGAGGACTGGCGTGCGCAAGAGCTGGGGCGCCCCTGGCGAACGCTGGGCGAACAGGACGAAAAAGGCGTGCTGCGCAGCACGCTGCGCCACTATTTTTCGCAGAATTGTGATCAGACGCAGACCGCCGCGCAGCTGCATATTCACGTCAATACCCTGCGTTATCGCCTGCAGCGCATCGAGGCGATAACCGGCATGAAAATCAATCAATTAACCGATGCTCTGCGGTTGTATATCGGCATGCTGATGCACGACTGAATTGTGCCAACCCACAAATTCTGCGCCGTTCCCCCGGCGATTTTTTGTTGTTTTCCCTCAGGTCTGCGCCGGGCGCGCGCGATATGTTGGCCTGCACATCAACCACGGAGAAAACAACAATGACAACCGTATCCACTCTGGGGGCGCTGGTGGCGTTAGCCGTCGCCATCGTCCTGATTCTACGCAAGGTGCCGCCGGCTTACGGCATGATTGCCGGCGCGCTGGCGGGCGGGCTGTGCGGCGGCGCCGATCTGGTGCAGACCGTGACGCTGATGATCGGTGGGGCGCAGGGCATCACCAACGCCGTGATGCGCATTCTGGCGGCGGGGGTGCTGGCCGGGGTGCTGATCGAATCCGGCGCGGCGCACACCATCGCCGAAACCATCGTGCGCAAGGTGGGCGAAACCCGCGCGCTGCTGGCGCTGGCGGTGGCTACACTGATCCTGACGGCGGTGGGGGTGTTTATCGACGTGGCGGTGATCACCGTCGCGCCGATCGCCCTGTCGATCGCCCAGAAGGCCGGCATTTCACGCGCGGCGATCCTGCTGGCGATGATCGGCGGCGGCAAGGCCGGCAACGTGATGTCGCCCAACCCGAACACCATCGCGGCGGCGGACAATTTCCACGTGCCGCTCACCTCGGTGATGATGGCCGGCATCGTGCCGGGGCTGTGCGGCCTGGTAGTGGCCTATCTGCTGGCGCGCCGCCTGAGCGATAAAGGCAGCAAGGTGATGGCCGAAGAGCTGACTCAGCATGCCGAAGGGGCGCGGCCGGGCTTCGCGGCGGCGATCAGCGCGCCGCTGGTGGCGATCCTGCTGCTGTCGCTGCGGCCGATCGCCGGGATCGCCGTCGATCCGCTGATCGCGTTGCCGGCCGGCGGTTTGGCGGGCGCGCTGTTGATGGGGCGCATTCGCCAGTGCAATCAGTTTATGGTCTCCGGCCTGTCGCGCATGGCGCCGGTGGCGATCATGCTGCTCGGCACCGGCACGCTGGCGGGCATCATCGCCAACTCGGCGCTGAAGGATGTCCTGATTAACGGCTTAACGCACACCGGGCTGCCGGCCTGGCTGCTGGCGCCGCTGTCCGGCGCGCTGATGTCGATGGCGACCGCGTCGACCACCGCCGGCACCGCCGTCGCCTCCGGGGTGTTCAGCTCCACGCTGCTGGAACTGGGGGTGAGCGGGCTAGCCGGCGCGGCGATGATCCACGCGGGCGCCACGGTGCTGGATCACCTGCCGCACGGCAGCTTCTTCCACGCCACCGGCGGCAGCGTCAATATGGCGGTGCACGAGCGGCTGAAGCTGCTGCCGTATGAGACGCTGGTGGGGTTCACCATCGCGGCAATCTCGGCGCTGATGTTTGGCGTATTTAACCTGGCGGGATAAGGAACAGTGATGAAAACGCTGAAAAAAGTGGTTATTGCCCCGGATTCTTTCAAAGAGAGCCTGAGCGCGCTCGGCGTCGCCGACGCCATCGAGCGGGGATTCCGCCAAATCTACCCGCAGGCGCACTACGTGAAGTTGCCGATGGCGGATGGCGGTGAAGGCACGGTGGAGTCGATGGTGGAGGCCACCGGCGGCGAGATCGTCCAGGTGACGGTCACCGGGCCGCTGGGGGAGCCGGTGCAGGGATTCTATGGCCTGCTGGGCGATGGCGAAACCGCGGTGATTGAAATGGCCGCCGCCTCCGGGCTGCATCTGGCGCCGCCCGGCCGGCGCGATCCGCGCATAACCACCAGTTACGGCACCGGCGAACTGATGTTGGCGGCGCTGGAACGCGGCGTGAAGGCGATCATTCTCGGCATCGGCGGCAGCGCCACCAACGACGGCGGCGCCGGGATGATGCAGGCGCTGGGCGTTAAATTGCTGGATAAGGATCGTCGCCCGCTGCCGGTGGGCGGCGCGGCGCTGGCGCAGCTGGCGCACCTCGATCTCGCCGGGTTGGACGCGCGCTGGCAACGGGTGAGCGTGACCGCCGCCTGCGACGTCGATAATCCGCTGTGCGGCGAAAAGGGCGCGTCGGCGGTGTTCGGGCCGCAGAAGGGGGCGACGCCGGAGATGGTGGCGCAGCTCGATGCGGCGCTGCACCACTACGGCGAGCTGCTGGAACGGGAAACTGGCCGCGCCGTGCTCACCCAGCCGGGCGCGGGGGCGGCGGGCGGCATGGGGGCGGCACTGCTCGGCATGCTCAGCGCGCGCTTGCGGCCGGGCATCGAGATTGTCACCGAAACTCTGCGCCTGGATGAGGCGGTGCGCGATGCAGATTTGGTGATCACCGGCGAAGGGCGGCTGGACAGCCAGTCGATTCACGGCAAAACGCCGATTGGCGTGGCGCGGGTGGCCAAGCGCCACGGCGTGCCGGTGATCGCCATCGCCGGCAGCCTGACGCCGGATTATTCGGTGGTGCATCAGCACGGCATCGATGCGGCGTTTTCGGTGCTCGATCGCATTGTGACGCTGGAAGAAGCGCTGGCGGACGCCGATCGCAATCTGCAGGTGACGGCGCGCAACGTGGCGGCGGTATGGCAGCTGGCGCAGGGAAGAAGCCCACAGGCATAGCCTGTTGCTGTTATCGGTTTCGATGCAGGACTTTTCCGTTACAATAGCCGGCATTAATGGCTGCTGACATCCCGACCCAGAACGGAATGCCGGCCGGAAAGGAAATGAGGGGAACTGAGATGAAGCAAGAGAAACACGGCGTATTGCTGGTGAACCTGGGCACGCCAGATGCGCCGACCTCGTCGGCGGTCAAACGCTATCTGAAGGAATTCCTCAGTGACGATCGCGTGGTCGACACGGCGCCGCTGATCTGGTGGCCGATCCTCAACGGCGCGATCTTGCCGATCCGTTCGCCGCGCGTGGCGAAACTCTATCAGTCGGTGTGGATGGAAGAGGGCTCGCCACTGCTGGTGTACAGCCGCCGCCAACAGCGGGCGCTGGCGGCGCGCATGCCGAATACGCCGGTGGAGCTGGGCATGAGCTACGGTTCGCCAAGCCTGGCGGAAGCCATCGACAAGCTGCTGGCGCAGGGCGTGACTAACCTGGTGGTGTTGCCGCTCTATCCGCAATATTCCTGTTCCACCAGCGCGGCGGTATGGGATGGCGTGGCGCGGGTGCTGAAAGGCTATCGCCGCTTGCCTTCTGTGGCCTTCATTCGCGATTACGCCGAACACCCGGCCTATATCGCCGCGCTGCAGCAAAGCGTGGAGCGCTCGTTCGCCGAGCACGGCCAGCCGGACCGGCTGGTGTTGTCGTTCCACGGCATCCCCAAGCGCTATGCGCGGCTCGGCGACGACTACCCGCAGCGCTGCGAGGATACGCTGCGCGCGCTGAGCGCCACGCTGCCGCTGGCGCCGGAGCGGGTGATGATGACGTACCAATCGCGCTTCGGCCGCGAGCCGTGGCTGACGCCGTACACCGATGAAACCCTGAAGGGGTTGCCGGCGCAGGGCGTGAAGCACATTCAACTGATTTGCCCCGGCTTCTCGGCAGACTGCCTGGAAACGCTGGAAGAGATCAAAGAGCAGAACCGCGAGATCTTCCTTAAGGCCGGCGGCGAGAAGTTTGAATATATCTCGGCGTTGAACGACGAGCCGGCGCATATCGACATGATGCAGCAGCTGGTGGCGCAGCGTCTGTAATCATCCATAATCTGTCTATTAGGTGCATCGTGATCGGGCGGGGATGTGTTAACATTCTCCGCTTGTTAAACCGTCACCACCGCCAATCACATGAAATTTCCTGGTAAACGCAAGTCCAAACACTATTTTCCGGTGAGCGCCCGCGATCCGCTTCTGCAGCAGGCCCAGCCCGAAAGTGAAATCAGCACCTCGTATATTGTCGGCATCGACCAGACGCTGGTGGATATCGAGGCAAAAGTGGACGATGCTTTTGTCCAGCGTTACGGCCTGAGCCTGGGCCACTCTTTGGTGATCGAAGACGACGTCGCCGAGGCGCTGTATCAGGAACTGAATGAAAACAACCTGGTCACCCATCAGTTCGCCGGCGGCACCATCGGCAATACCATGCACAACTATTCGGTGCTGGCGGACGATCGTTCGGTGCTGCTCGGCGTGATGTGCAGCAACGTGAAAATCGGCAGCTACGCCTACCGTTATCTGTGCAATACCTCCAGCCGCACCGATCTTAACTATTTGCAGGGCGTTGATGGCGCCATCGGCCGCTGTTTCACGCTGATCGGCGAAAGCGGCGAGCGCACCTTCGCCATCAACCCCGGCCAGATGAACCAGCTGCGCCCGGAAAGCATTCCTGAAGAGGTGATCGCCGGCGCGTCGGCGCTGGTGCTGAGTTCTTACCTGGTGCGCTGCAAGGAAGGGGAGCCGATAAAGGACGCTACCCTGCAGGCGATCGAGTACGCCAAAAAACACGATGTGCCGGTGGTGCTGACCCTGGGCACCAAGTACGTCATTGCCGACAACCCGCAGTGGTGGCGCGACTTCCTGAAGGAAAATGTGACGATTCTGGCGATGAACGAAGACGAAGCGCTGGAGCTGACCGGGCTGAGCGATCCGCTGACCGCCTCGGACATGGCGCTGGAGTGGGTGGATCTGGTGCTGTGCACCGCCGGGCCGAATGGCCTGTATATGGCGGGCTACACCGAAGAAGCCAATAAGCGCCAGACCCAGCACCCGCTGCTGCCGGGGCATATCGCCGAGTTCAACCGCTACGAGTTCAGCCGCGCCATGCGCCGCGAGCACTGTGAAAATCCGCTGCGCGTTTATTCGCATATCGCGCCGTATATGGGCGGGCCGGAGAAGATCATGAACACCAACGGCGCCGGCGACGGCGCGCTGTCGGCGTTGCTGCACGATATCGCCGCCAACGGCTATCACCGCCACAACGTGCCGAACTCCAGCAAGCATGTGCGCAGTTACCTGACCTACTCCTCCCTGGCGCAGGTGTGCAAATACGCCAACCGCGTCAGCTACCAGGTGTTGAACCAGCATTCGCCACGCCTCACGCGCGGCCTGCCGGAGCGGGAAGACAGCCTGGAAGAGTCCTACTGGGAGCGTTAACCCGCTGAAAAAGAAAAGGTCCGGCATGCCGGACCTTTTTTTATGCGCGGTGCCTCAGATCGGGCAGCCGCCCATTTTTTCTTCTTCGCTCAGGGTGTCCAGCTGCAGGATGTTCAGCATGCTGTTGGCGATCTCGCGTTCGCCCATGACCACCTGATTGGCGCCGCGATCGGTGATGTAGGCCACTTCATCGTCGTAGTGGGCGCGGGCGATGATCTCGATATTCGGCCGCTTGGCGCGCGCCGAGGCGACGATCTCGCCGGCCTCGTAGCCGTTGGGGATGGTCAGCAGCAGCCAGCGCGCGCAGTCGAGCCTAGCCAGATCCATCACTTCCGGATTGGCGGCGTTGCCCAGCACCGTCTTGATACCCTGTTCGCGCAACGCTTCCACCCGCGGGCGGGAATTCTCGATCACCACCAGCGGAATGCCCGCCTCGGCCAGTTTGCCGCCCAGCAGGCTGCCGACGCGGCCGTAACCGACCACCAGCGCGTGATTGCACATATCCACCGGGATCTGTTTCTCTTCTTCCACCGCCTCTTCGAGGATTTGCTCTTCGATGGTTTCGGTTTTGGCCAGATAGCGTTCCAGCAGGGTGAACAACAGCGGGTTGAGCATGATGGACAGAATGGCGCCGGCCAGCACCAGATTGCGGCCGTGCTCCGACATCATGCCGAGCGCGATGCCGAGGCCCGCCAAAATAAAGGCGAACTCGCCGATCTGCGCCAGGCTGGCGGAAATGGTCAGCGCGGTGCGCTTGGAGTGACCGAACATTTTCACCAGCAGGAACGCGGCGGCGGATTTGCCGAACACGATGATCGCCAGCGTCGCCAGCACCGCCAGCGGTTCGTTAATCACGATCATCGGATCGAACAGCATGCCGACCGAGACGAAGAACAGCACCGCGAACGCGTCGCGCAGCGGCAGGGTGTCGTGCGCCGCGCGGTGGCTCAGCTCGGACTCGTTCAGCACCATGCCGGCGAAGAAGGCGCCCAGCGCGAAGGAAACGTCGAACAGCTTCACCGCGCCGTAGGCGATGCCGAGCGCCAGCGCCAATACCGCCAGGGTGAACAGCTCGCGCGAGCCGGTGCTGGCGGTTTTCGACAGGATCCACGGCACCAGGCGGCGGCCGACCACGATCATCAGCGCGATGAAGGCGATGACTTTACCGATGGTCAGCGCCAGCTCCATCAGCAGCTGGCTGCTGCTGGCGTTGTCATTGCCCAGCATATTGCCGAACGCCGGCAGCAATACCAGCGTCAGCACCATCGCCAAATCTTCGACGATCAGCCAGCCGATGGCGATTTGCCCGCGTTGGCTGTCGATCAGTTGCCGTTCCTCCAGGGCGCGCAGCAGCACCACGGTGCTGGCGGTGGAGAGGCAGAGGCCGAACACCAGACCGGAGATCAGATCCCAGCCGAGCAGCTTGGACAGCCCCATGCCGAGCAGGGTAGCGACGGCTATCTGCGCCACAGCGCCGGGAATGGCGATAGATTTTACTGCGAGGAGGTCTTTCAAAGAGAAGTGCAGGCCAACACCGAACATCAACAGGATAACGCCGATTTCCGCCAGTTCCGGCGCCAGTGAGGTGTCGGCGACGAAACCGGGGGTGAACGGGCCGGCGAGCACCCCTGCGGCCAGATACCCCACCAGAGGGGAGATGCGCAGGCGGTTCGCCAGCATGCCGAGGAGGAAGGCGAGTACTAACCCTCCGACGATGGTGGTGATGAGCGGTGTTGAATTATGCATCCATACTCCTTCTGGCTATGCATCGCGGCACGGGAGAAACGCAACAAAGTTACGAAAAGATACATTTAGTTTATTGCATTTGTTCGCGGCTTGCTTGGCTAATTTGGCCTTTTTTGTAAAAAAGCAGAGGATTTCACTTAAGGAATGGCAATGAGGGGGTTTTGTGGCAGATAAACCAAATAACATTGATTTATCCGTAGGATAACCCGGATGAATAAATAATTTCATCCGGGCGGTTCGCGGGGTTATTGCGCTTTATGCTCCATATTGGGCAGTAGCGCGGTAATAATGCCGATAAGCGGCAGGAAAGCACAGATTTGGTAGACCAGTTCGATACTGGTCAAATCGGCGACATAACCAAGAACTGCCGCACCTAACCCGCCCATACCGAAAGCAAAACCGAAGAATAAGCCGGAAACCATGCCCACTTTACCGGGGATCAGCTCCTGAGCGTAGACCAGAATGGCGGAGAACGCCGAGGCGAGAATAACCCCGATGATCACCGTCAAAATGCCGGTCCAATAGAGGGATGCATAGGGTAAAACAAGGGTAAATGGTGCAGCGCCGAGAATAGAGCCCCAAATCACGTATTTACGCCCTATCTTGTCGCCAAGAGGCCCGCCGATAATGGTGCCTGCTGCTACCGCAAACAGGAAGGCGAACAGGTGAATTTGGGCATTCTGCACCGAAACACCGAACTTATGTATCAGATAAAAGGTGTAATAGCTGCTGATGCTGGCCAGATAGAAGTATTTGGAGAAAATCAGCACCAGCAGGATGCCCAGTGAGTAGGCCACGGTACGTTTTGGCAGCGGTTTCAGCAGCGACGGGCTTTTCGGCTGCCCTTTAGTTGCCCGATGCTGATGTTGATACCACTTGCTGACCTGCAGCAACACCACGATCGCCAGCAGCGCCGCCAGCGAGAACCAGGCGACGTTGCCCTTGCCGTAAGGCGCGATGATCAGCGCCGCCAGCAGCGGGCCGAGCGAGCTGCCGAAGTTGCCGCCGACCTGGAACAGCGACTGCGCCAGGCCGTGCCGCCCGCCGGAGGCCATGCGCGCCACGCGCGAGGATTCCGGGTGGAAGACCGATGAGCCGGTGCCCACCAGCGCCGCCGCCAGCAGCACCAGCGGGAAGGTGCTCGCCACCGACAGCAGCAGCAGGCCGGACAGGGTAAAGCCCATGCCGATCGGCAGCGAGTAAGGCTGCGGGTGTTTATCGGTGTAATAGCCGATCAGCGGTTGCAGCAGCGAAGCCGTTAGCTGATAGGTCAGGGTAATCATGCCGATCTGCACGAAGCTGAGGTGGAAATCGGCTTGCAGGATCGGGTAAATCGCCAGGATCAGCGACTGGATCATATCGTTGAGCAGGTGAGACACGCTGATGGCGCCAAGGATGGAGAAGGCGGTGCCTTTCACCGCACTGCCTTTGGCGGGCGGTATCGCGCTTTGGCTACTGTCGGTCATATTATTATTAGCCTGATAAGTTGTTGAGCACAGAGATGACATCTTAGGCAGGACGTTCAATTTTTACCATATCTGAAATAATCAGACTCACATCGCAAAAAATTGAAATCAGCTGTCATTAATTCGCGCTACAATTTCGGCCTCATCATAAAAGCCATTTAATACACGGAGATCCGCCATGCGTTTTTCGCTGAAAACCACCGCATGCGCGTTGGCCGTTTCCCTGACGTTGCTGTCGGGGACCGCCAGTGCCTGGGAAAAGGATAAGACCTACGCCATCACCATTCTGCACACCAACGATCATCACGGTCACTTCTGGCAGAACGATCACGGCGAATATGGCCTGGGCGCGCAGAAAACGCTGGTGGACGGCATTCGTCAGGAAGTGGCGGCGCAGGGTGGCAGCCTGCTGTTGTTGTCCGGCGGCGATATCAATACCGGCGTGCCGGAATCGGATCTGCAGGACGCCGAGCCGGACTTCCGCGGCATGAACCTGGTGGGTTACGACGCGATGGCGATCGGTAACCACGAATTCGACAACCCGCTGAGCGTGCTGCGCCAGCAGGAGAAGTGGGCGACCTTCCCGCTGCTGTCCGCCAACATTTATCAGAAAAGCACCGGCCAGCGCCTGTTCAAGCCTTATGCCTTGTTCGACAAGCAGGGCATCAAGATCGCGGTGATCGGCCTGACGACCGACGATACCGCCAAGATAGGCAACCCGGAGTACTTCACCGACATGGAGTTCCGCGTGCCGGCGCAGGAGGCGAAGCAGGTGGTAGAGCAACTGCGTAAGGACGAGAAGCCGGACGTGATTATCGCCGCCACCCACATGGGGCACTATGACAACGGCGAACACGGCTCTAACGCGCCGGGCGACGTAGAGATGGCGCGCAGCCTGCCGGCCGGATATCTCGACATGATCGTCGGCGGCCACTCGCAGGATCCGGTGTGCATGGCCGGCGACAACCGCAAACAGGTGGATTATGTGCCGGGCACGCCGTGCTCGCCGGATCGCCAGAACGGCACCTGGATCGTGCAGGCGCACGAGTGGGGCAAATACGTGGGGCGCGCCGATTTCGAATTCCGCAACGGCGAGCTGAAGCTGGTGCATTATCAGCTGATCCCGGTGAACCTGAAGAAGAAAGTGGAGAAAGCGGACGGCACCAGCGAGCGGGTGTACTACACCCGGCAGATTGCGGAAGATCCGGCCATGATGAAGCTGCTGACGCCGTTCCAGGATAAGGGCAAGGCGCAGCTGGAAGTGAAGATCGGCAGCGTCAACGGCAAGCTTGAAGGCGACCGCAGCAAGGTGCGCTTCGTGCAGACCAACCTGGCGCGGGTGATGCTGGCCGCGCAGAGGGAGCGCGCCGACGCCGACTTCGCCGTGATGAGCGGCGGCGGGGTGCGCGATTCGATTGAAAGCGGCGATATCACCTACAAGAATGTGCTCAAGGTGCAGCCGTTCGGCAACACCCTGGTGCATGTCGATATGAAAGGCAGCGAGGTTGAGGAGTACCTGGCGGTGGTGGCCAACATGAAGCCGGATTCCGGCGCCTACGCCCAGTTCGCCAACGTCAGCCTGGTGGCGGACGGCAAGGGCGTCAGCGAGGTGAAGATCAATGGCCAGCCGCTGCAGGCGGATAAAATTTACCGCATGGCGACGCTGAACTTCAACGCGCTGGGCGGCGACGGCTATCCGAAGCTGGACGGGCTGCCGAGCTACGTCAACACCGGCTTTATCGACGCCGAAGTGCTGAAGCAATACATCGAGAAACACTCGCCGCTGGATGCGGCGGCTTACGAACCGAAGGGCGAAATCGTTTATCGCTAATCGCCACCGCAGCGGCCTGCCCCATGGGCGGGCCGCCTGTTTTCCCGCCGAAAACCCCGCCCCAAACGCACGCAAAAGTCGCCGTCGCCGCCTTCCAATGATAGCCTGAGCGACAATTTGGTTTTGATAACGCAAACAGGAAGATGACATGTTGAAAACCGCAGGCTGGCTGCTGCCCGCCATCGTGGCGCTGGCGGGGTGTTCGTCATCCGGCCAACGTCACGAACAAACCCTCAGCCAGGCGCTGGCGGCCATCGGCCAGGACAAGGCGCTGGTTGGGGCGTCGAGCGGCGTGATGGTGCGCGATGCCGAGAGTGGCAAGGTACTGTATCAGGCGCACGCGGATCAGCGTTTGGCGCCGGCTTCCAACATGAAGATGTTCACTTCTCTGGCGGCGTTCGGCGTGCTGGGGGCCGATTACCGCTTTGAAACCCGGCTGCTGACCGCCGGCGAGCAGCGCGGCGACACCTTGCGAGGGGATCTCTATCTGCAGGGCAGCGGCGATCCGACGCTGCATCCGGACGATCTCGACACCTTCGCCGCAGCGCTGGCGAAGCGCGGCATCCGTCATATACAGGGGCGGTTGTTGCTGGATGCCGGCGCCTTCGATCAGACGCCATTCGGCGCCGGTTGGAGCTGGGACGATGAACCTTTCGCCTTCGCTGCGCCGATCTCGGCGCTGAACTACGCCTTTACTCCCGGCGGCGATATCAACGTGGTGCAGGTGGCGGTGCGGCCGGGCGCCCGCGCCGGCGCGCCGGGACGGGTGAGCTTCTATCCCGCCAATGACGCGGTGACGCTGGTCAACCGCACCACCACCGGTAGTGACACCGCGCTGACGTACGAGCGCCGGCCGGGCAGCAACCGGATCGTGGTCAGCGGCACCATCGCCGCGCAGGCGGAGGCCAGCTCGCGATTGATTACCGTCGATCAACCGTTCCTTGTCGTCGGCGCTTTATTGCAACATGCTCTGCGCGCGCACGGCATCACCCTGCGCGGCAAGGTTGAAGAGGGCGTGACGCCGGCCGGCGCACAGCTGCTGGCGCAAAAAAACTCGCCGCCGCTCTCCCGCCTGGTCGTCACCTTCCTGAAAGTCTCCAATAACGGCTACGGCGAGATATTGACCAAGGCGATGGGCCGCAAGACGCAGGGTAAAGGGGATTGGGCCGCCGGCCTTCAGGCGATAAACGGATTTGTGCAAAGCCAGGGCGTCGCGGCCGACGCGTATCGCCAGGTGGACGGTTCCGGGCTGTCGCGCATGAACCAAATCACGCCGCAGCAGCTGACGACGCTGCTGCTGGCGGCCAGAAAACAGCCGTGGTTTGCCGACTGGTATCACGCCTTGCCCGTCGCGGGCGAGCCGGGGTTGCTGGTGGGCGGCACGCTGCAAAGCCGCATGGTGAACAGCGCGGCGGCGGGGCGCGCCCACGCCAAGAGCGGTTCCATGACCGGCGTATCGTCGCTCAGCGGCTATGTCGATTCGGCGACCGGGCGGCCGCTGGCATTCGCCATCATCAGCAATAACTATCTGGTGCCCGGCGCGCAGGTGAAGGCGCTGGAGGACCGCCTGGTGGAGACGCTGGCGGCCTGTGACGCCACGGTGGTGTGCCGCTGAGCGCGCGGCGTCAGTCGCGTTTGGCGATGTCGGCGAAGCTGCCGGCCAGCAGGCGGCACAGATCGTCGGCGGCCAGTTCGATGTCCAGCCCGCGTTTGCCGCCGGAAACGTAGATGGTGGCGAACGCTTGCGCCGGGCTGTCGATCACCGTCGGCAGCCGCTTTTTCTGCCCCAGCGGGCTGATGCCGCCCACCAGATAACCGGTGACGCGCTGCGCCAACTGCGGATCGGCCATCTCGGCCTTTTTGGCGCCGAGCGCGCGGGCGACCTTCTTCAGATCCAACTGGGTCGCGACCGGGGTGACCGCCACCGCCAGGTGTTTGGCGTCGCCGTTCAGCGCCACCAGCAAGGTTTTGTAAACCCGATCGGCATCCAGCCCCAGCTTTCTCACCGCCTCGTCGCCGAAGTTGGTTTCGTCGCTGTCGTGGTGATAAGGATGGAGGGTGAAGGCGACCTTTTGTTTCTCAAGCAGAACGACTGCGGGCGTCATGATGTGTTGTCCAAAATGTCCCCGGCGGGGAAAGGGTGATAACCAGCCTTAAAAATACAAAAATCCAACCTGCCCGGCAACCTGAGCGGCTGTTACATAAAGCGGGTTGCCAAGATATTCACCGGGTTGCTACCCTGTTTACTGTAACCGTTAACACGGTTGCTATGCGTATAACTAGAATACAAGAAATTCCTCTTTGACTGGCCAATAGCGATATTGGCCTCTTTTTTACCCCTGCGGCTGCAGCATCGCCGGCAGGTTATCCTCGCCGTACAGGTGCAATGCGCCAACCGCCACCACATAGTCACCGGCAGGCAGCGCCTCCAGCTGATGCCGCCAGTCGCGATTGCGCTGATGCATCAGCACGTCATACAGCCCGGCGCTGAAGGTGGCGGGCAGCGTGTCCAGCGTACCGCGCGGTTTGGCGTCCAGCCACCAGCTCACCATGGTTTGCAGCAGCCGCGCGTTGGTATGCCAGTGCTCCAGCGTATCGCGCAGCAGCGCAATGCCGCCCTCCGGCAATTGTTCCAGCATCGCCAGCTGCTGCTGCGCGCCTTCCAGCTCGATCACCGGTTTGTCCTGCGCCCGGGCGGCCTGCAGCAGCTGATAGTCCACGCCATATTCCGCGCGCAGCCCCAAACGCTGAGCCTGGCGCGCCTGCATCATCAGCGCCACCTGCCAGCCGGGCAGGGTAGCGAAGGCGTGCGGGTCGGCGCCCAGCTCATGGCACAGCGCCAGCAACCGTTGATATTCTTCGGCGGACAGGCGCTGTTCCAGCTCCGGCTGCAGCTCGGCGTGGTCGAAAGGGGAGGCGGAGTCGGTGATATCGGCTTCGACGATCAGCGCGTCGGCCTGCTGCAGCCGGGCGGCCAGCCGGGGCGGCAACGGCGACATATCGACGGTGCCCATATGGATGCTGCCCACCAGATGCAGCCGACGATCGCCAGGCAGGGTGATGTCCAACGCCGGATAAGCGTAACGCTTGGGCGAGATCAGGCCGAGAAAGGCGGCGAGGCGGCGTAACAGTTGACCCATACGGCGTGGCTCCTGAATAACGGGTGCGCGTTTCAGCATGAAAGGCGAGGGGAAATCGCTATTCATGCTAAACGCTATCCGCCGCGCAGGAAAGCCCGGAAAACAGCGGGGCGCCATGACGGCGCCCCGGCGATCACTTCTGCGGTTTAAAACGCAGCAACCGGTTGGCGTTGCTGACCACGGTAATGGACGACAGCGCCATCGCCGCGCCCGCCACCACCGGGCTGAGCAGCGTGCCGGTCAGCGGGTAGAGCACGCCGGCGGCGATCGGAATGCCCAGCGTATTGTAGATAAAGGCGCCGAACAGGTTCTGCTTCATGTTGCGCAGCGTGGCCTTCGACAGCTCCACCGCATCCGCTACGCCGTGCAGGCTGTGGCGCATCAGGGTGATGGCGGCGGTCTCGATGGCGATGTCGCTGCCGCCGCCCATCGCGATGCCCACGTCGGCCTGCGCCAGCGCCGGGGCGTCGTTGATGCCGTCGCCGATCATCGCCACGCGCTGGCCCTGCGTCTGCAACTGTTTGATCGCCGCCGCTTTGCCGTCCGGCAGCACGCCGGCAATCACCCGATCGATACCGGCCTCTTTGGCGATGGCGTTGGCGGTTACCGGGTTGTCGCCGGTCAGCATCACCAGCTGATACCCCTGCTGGTGCAGGCGCTGCAGCGCCGCGACGCTGTCCTCGCGCAGCGGATCGCGAATGGCGAACAGCGCGGCCGGTTTACCGTCCACGGCCAGCAGCACCGGCGTTACGCCGCGTTCGGCCTGGGCGCGCATCGGCGCATCCAGTTCGGCGGTCGCGACCTGATGCTGTTCCAGCAGCGCGGCGTTGCCCAGCAGCACCTGCACGCCGTCGATCTCCCCGCTGACGCCGGCGCCGCGCAGGGTGCGGAACTGCGCGACCTGCGGCAGCGTTTGCCCGGCGGCGCGTTCCATGATGGCGCGCGCCAGCGGGTGGTTGGAGCCTTGTTCCAGCGTTGCGGCCCAGCCGAGCGCCTGCTGTTCGCTGACCTGATTGAAGGTCAGGATCTCCACCACCTGCGGTTTCCCTTCGGTCAGGGTGCCGGTTTTGTCGAACACCAGGGTGTCCAGCTGGCTGGCCTGCTGCAGGGCGTCGGCGTCGCGCACCAGCACGCCGAACTCCGCCGCGCGGCCGACGCCGGAGATGATCGACATCGGCGTCGCCAGACCCAATGCGCACGGGCAGGCGATGATCAGCACCGTGGTGGCGATCACCAGCGTATAGACCAGCTGCGGCTGCGGGCCAAAGAAGTACCATATCGCCGCGCTGAACAGGGCGATCGCCACTACCGCCGGCACGAACACTGCCGAGACGCGGTCAGCCAGTTGGCCAATCGCCGGTTTGCTGCTCTGCGCCTGACGCACCAGTTTGATGATGCGCGCCAGCGTGGTTTGGCTGCCGATGGCGGCGGCGCGGAACAGCACGCTGCCGTCGTCGACCACCGTCCCGGCATGCACCGTGTCGCCAGGGCCTTTTTGCTGCGGCACCGCTTCGCCGGTCAGCATCGCTTCATCGAGCCAGACTTCACCCTGTACGATTTCGCCGTCGACCGGCACGCGATCGCCGGTAGTCAGCCGCAGCGTCATGCCGAGCTGCACCTCCGCCAGCGGGATATCGCGCTCGCCGTCGTGGGTCACCAGGCGCGCGGTGGGCGGCGTCAGATCCAGCAGCCGCTCCAGCGCCTGCGAAGAACGCTGGCGGGCGCGCTGCTCCAGCGCATGGCCGAGGTTGATCAAACCGATGATCATCGCGCTGGCCTCGTAATAGAGGTGGCGCGCTTCCATCGGGAAGAAATCGGGCCAAACGTTGACGGCGATCGAGTAAAGCCAGGCGGCGCCGGTGCCGAGCGCCACCAGAGTATCCATGGTGGCGCTGCCGTTCATCAGCGCGCGCCAGGCGTTGCGGTAGAAGTGTCCGCCGGCGAACACCATCACCGCCAGGGTGATGACGCCGACCAGCAGCCAGGGGCGCTGGGTTTCCGGCGTCAGCGTCATGCTGCCGCCGAACAGCCCCCAGGCCATCAGCGGGATACCCAACGCCAGCCCCAGCGCCGCCTGCCAGCTAAAGCGCTTCATGTTGGCGCGTGCGGTCTGCTGCTGGCGTTCGCGACGTTCGGTCTCGTCCTGAATCATCTCGGCGCCGTAGCCGGCTTTTTCCACCGCCGCCACCAGCGCTTGCGCATCGGCGGCGCCGGTCACCAGCGCGCTGCGTTCCGCCAGGTTGACGCGCGCGTGCTCTACGCCGGGTACGCTTTGCAGCGCCTGCTGCACTTTATTGACGCAGCTGGCGCAGGTCATGCCGCTGAGCAGCAGCTGTACGCTGTCGTCCGCGCTGTCGGTTGCCGGAAGGGAAGGTTGCGCCGCTGGCTGAACGTCCGGCAACGAAGGTGTTGCGTCAGTCAACGGCTCAGTTTTTGGGGCGGCGGCGCCCGCTACGCTGGCGTGATAACCGGCATCTTCCACCGCAGCGATCAGCGCCTGCGGATCGGCATCGCCGTACACTTTCGCGCTGTCGATCTCGACGTCGGCGGCGAACACGCCCGGCACCGCTTCCAGCGCCTTGCGGGTGCTGCCGACGCAGTGCATGCAGCTCAGGCCGCTCAGCTGCAGTTCGGTATCGGCTTGCGGCGCGACTTCGGCCTGATAACCGGCGGCGATCACGCTGTCGATCAATGCGCTGTCCGGCGCTTCGCCGGTCACTTTGGCGTATTGGACGTTAACCTCGGCCTGTTCGACATCGCTGCGACTTTCCAGGGCTTTTTTCACCCGCTGCGCGCAGTTCATGCAGGACAGCCCCTGCAATGCCAGCATAGTGGTGTGTGACATGATTGGACTCCTTGCTTAAGGGCGGTGTTTAAAGGTTAACCGCCTGACCTGTTTTCACTAAGAAGGGAGCTTAAACCTTCCAGCAAGGGTAAGGTCAAGGCGGTTTTTACTTGCGCGGGCGTGACGGTCGTTTTGTGTTGTATAACAAGGTGTTTTATCGGCGGCAGCGCGGTCGGCTTGCCCGAACCGCGCTGCCGCGTTGGGGTTACAGCACGAAAGGAATGAAACATTTAACCTGACGTTTATAGTTGCGCCAAACCTCGCCGTAGCGCTTCTCTGCCATTTTCTCGCTTTTGGGAATGGCGTCGGCGAAATACTGCACCAGGTTAGTCAGCGGTGCGATCAGGCCAAACAGGTTGCCGGCAAGCAGCCCGAAGCTGACGAAAATAAGAAAGTCGCCGAAATAATTCGGATGGCGCGCCAACCCCCAAAAGCCACTGTTCAGCAGCCGGCCTTTATTGTTCGGATCCTGTTTGAAGCGCCGTTTTTGATAATCGCTGCCGAAGTGGAACAGCGTGCCTATCAGGTAGACCCCAATGGCCAGCCATTGCAGCGCGCCCCACGGCCCCTGCAGCTGGCTGGCCCAGTAGAAGGGCAGGCAGTACAGGCCGCCAAAGATCATGACCATCATCACCGCCAGCCATGGCACCTGCTGCGTGGGCATCACGTCCTTGAGTTTGGCCGCGGCGGTGTTGCCGTACCAACGTGTCAGCACGATGTTCATGCGCAGCAGGTACAGGCCGACCATGACAAGGATCAGGGCTTTGTGGCTCAGATCGCCCTCGCCGAAATAGCAATAGACCAGGGTAACCGGCCCCATGGCGTTGAACCCCCACAGAAACATCGGGCGAGTGTCCTGAGCGCCGCGGCTGGTAATAAACGCCAGCAGGGCAAGGATCAACAAAACAGCGGCCAAAGCAATCCATACGTTCATTGTGTTCTCCTCAGCGGATTAGGGGGAATCGTTCCCCGGGGACGCGCATTCGCCGGATGGCGGCGCGGTCAAAATGCTTTGCCAGCTGCGTCTGGGCGCTGCGCTGCCCCATTGTTGCAGGTGGCCGAAGCGGGCAAAAAACACCGGGGGAGCGCTGAGCGCCAGGGTTGCTGCGAGCTCGCGACGCGCCTCGGCGTGTTGCACCAGAACGCTGATCGGATGCAATCCCCAACCCCAGTGTTGCAGCGTGAGCCACAGACGTCCAAGCCGCATGCCGGTGGCGAACAGGTGCTCGGCACTTTCGTCGTTCAGACACAGCGCCAGGTATTGCGGGCCTTCCGCGACGCGTTGCGCCAGCCCTTGCGCCATATAAGCCGGCAAGCGCAGCCCGGTCGCCAGCCGGCTTAAGCGAGGATGAAACGCCACTTGGAAGAAGCGCTTGAATGCTGGGGATACCGGGCCAAACAGGTGGTGCAGGTGAAAACCGTCGTCGGTAGGCTGCCGTTCGTTGAAGCGGATGTATTGATAGGTTTCGCGCCAGGCTTGGCGATCCGAGAAATCGAGCGCGGCGTGACGAGCGGTGAGCTGCGCGACCCGACGGCGAGCGCGTTCGTCACCTGCGATACTGAGCGAACTCGCCGTTCCGTCGAACAAGGTCTGCAGCTGCATCCGCTGCGCTTCATTGATTGGCGTAGGCTGATAGGCCGCCCGTGCGGTATGCCGCTCGCCGATCAGCTGCGCCAATTGGCGATGGGCGGCGCGATCGGGCGCGGCAGGCGCGGCGGGGGCAAAGCTCAGTAAATGCGTGGGGCCATGCTCCCAACGCCAGGCGAGAGGCGTGCCTGCACAGTTGAGCAGCGCGCTGAGGTACTCGAAGAAAATCCCGCAGCTCATCAGCATCTCGCGTTCCAGCGAAGGCAGGCTCTGCAAAGCGCGACGGCGGTCGATAGCCAACCGGCCACATCGGGCGGCGGTGTCATAGTGGAGAGACCAGGGTTGGCAGTTGTGTGAAGAGGGCGCCTGCCGCGCGATGTCCACGGCCTGTTGCAGCGCCGCGGCGAAAAGGTCTTGGGTCATGATAAGGCTCCGAAAGCGGAAGGGGCGGGCAGGGAAAATACGGTAACGTTCGCTCTGAACGACATGCTTTCCTCCGCCGGAAAGCAGAGTGCGCATGCCCAGTCCAGGCTGCGCCACAGCCAGAAGCGTCTGCTCGCCAAACTGCCGTCGGCGCTTGAGACCAACCCGGTGTGCCAGTCGATGCCGATCGTCCGCAATTCGTAGGGCAGGCCGCGGCCGTGGCTTTTTAAAAATGCTTCGCGAATGGCCCAGACGGCGCAGGCCTGTATGCGTCCCAATCGCTGTTCCGCCTCGCCAAAGGCCCAGCGCAGCGCCGCGCCGGAGAAGGGGCGATAATGCTGCAGATCGATGCCGAGCGGGATATCGCCGGTGGCGCTGGCGTACCAGGCATGCGAATGGCTGAGAGAAACGTGGCGGCGTCCCAGCAGGAGGTGTTCGCCGAACGGTTGTCCACTCGCCTTATGGCGCAGCGTAAAGCCGGTCGCGTCCCCCCGGCACCATGTCCGGTTCAGCAGCGCGATGGCCTGTGCCCGCGCGTGGTTTTTCACCGCCGACAGATGCCGCAATCCCCGAACGGCGGCGCAGCGGTGGGGGCCGCCCAGCGCGATGACGATACGTGGCGCCACGCTAAGCTCGATAACCATCGGCGATGCGTTCTCCGCTGATTTCGTCAACGACTTCCGCCAACTGATTAAAGCGTTCAACCAGGCTTTGAAACAGCGGGGTTTGCATCTCGCGCTCGAACATTTTCAGCGAGTTCAGCTGAATGATTTCGATAAAGTGAAACGGCGCCTCCGCCGAAGGGCTGACTTCGATGACATCGAAGGCGCGTACCGCATCGAGGTGGCGACAAGCCTGGTAATCGGTCGTCTCCACCCAGTCGCGAAACGCGGCGCGGTGGGCGATGTCTTTTAGCCGAATCTTATGGACGATAATGTGCATCTGGGCGGCCTTTTTAAATGGGTTGATGGATAAGCAAATGGTAATTGATGCCACCGGTGCCAAAGCCGTTGATCGCCGCCCGACGCCCGTCTTCACCCTGTGGCCAGTCGAGCGCGATTTGTGGGATTTCGGCCGGGATCGCCGCCAGCGGCAGTTCGGCATTCAATGTCGCCACCGGCGTGGGCGGGATTTGACCGTGTTCGAAAGCGCTCAGCACTTTACACAGGCTGAGCGCACCGGCGCCGGCGAAACAGTGGCCGAAGTTGTACTTCACCGAACCGATGTACAAAGGGGCGCGTGCGGCGCGGTGATACCCCTGATGCAATGACGCGACTTCTGCCCGATCGCCCAGTTCGGTGCCGGTGCCGTGCGCTTCGAGATACTGTATCTGGCGCGCTTCGACGGCGCTCAGGCTCTGGGTTTTTTCGATTGCCAACGCCTGGCCCTCGGGATCGGGCGCGGTCATGGAATAGCTGTCGCAAGATCCCGATATCGCTTCGATGGTGGCGATGGCCCGCGATGTCGCCTGGCCGGTCAGAATGAAGAAGCCGCCACCGTCGCCGGGAGTAAAACCGTCGGCTTGTCGGGCGAAAGGTCGCATACGCGAAGCGGAAAGCATCATTTGCGCGCTGCACAGCACCATATC
Organism: Serratia sp. BNK-23; assembly: GCF_047456145.1. Taxonomy (NCBI): domain Bacteria; kingdom Pseudomonadati; phylum Pseudomonadota; class Gammaproteobacteria; order Enterobacterales; family Yersiniaceae; genus Serratia; species Serratia sp. BNK-23. Next base: position 3,853,223 of record NZ_CP179900.1, on the reverse strand, counting down.
GCGTTCGAGCGTCGCCGTTTCTATGCCGCCGACGAGCACCGCATCGTAGCGGCCGGCCTGTAACGCCCTGACCGCATTGTGCAAGGCGGCCAGCGAACTGGCGCAGGCCGCCTCGACCGCGTAGCAGTCCGCCTCGACGCCGAGCTGTTGCGCCAACAGCTGCGCGGTGCCGAGGCCGCAGGCGCCATGCCAGCTCCAGCGGTTGATCGCGGGTTGGGGCGGTGGCGAAAGGGGGACGTCGGCGGAAGGCAATGCCGGCCACAGCGCGCTCATGGCCTGTTGTCGATCGGCGCTCAAAGACAGGTTGCTGGCGACGATAATGGCGATGCGTTCAAAGCGTCGCAGGCTGTCGGGCCACGCCGCGCAGCCGTTGAGGGCGTGCAGTTGTGTGACGTCGAGGCGCTGCTTTTTGGCCGGCATCATAGGCCGCGTCAGCTCAAGCCGCACCGGATCGTGCGTTGGGAAGCACATGGCATGAGCGGTGTAGGCGCTGAGCTTTTGCGGCGTGGGTCGCACGAAGGCGCCGGGGTGCAACTGCTCGGGGCTGTGATCGCGCAGGGCGTCCTCACCGTTGCGCAAGGCCTGCCAGAAACGCGCTTTATCCAGCCCCTGCGCGGTGATGGGCTGATAGTCGATGATGCTGATGCGTGGCGAAGCCGTCGGTTTTAATGAGGGGGGAGACGCCGCGTCAATCCGCCAGCGGTAGCCGGTGAACGAGTGGCCGGCGCACGTCTGTTGCCGTTGCAACAGCATGTCGAGGAGATGGCAGAAAACCTGATTGGCGCCGGCAAAATAGCCGGCGCTCGGCGCGGCATCCTGTCGTTCGGCGATCAGGGTCGACAATTGCGCTATCGCTGGCCATCCCTGTTCCTGAGCGACGTCCAGCGGGCAAACGACCAGGCTGATCGCCCCCTCCAGCCAACAGGCCGAAGAGGAAACGCCCTGCGCCAACAGCATGTCCGCCTGGGGTTGATGGTGGAAGCATTGTACGGCGGTCAGCACCGCCATGCGGCTGTCGGCATGGCGAAAACAGTCTTGCGCCAACTGCAGCAAGCGCAGGCCGCCCAGATCGGCGCCGTCGAGGGTTTGGCATTTACCGCGCGTGCGGGCGAAATGGGCGATGCGCGCGGGAATGCTGGAGGCCATTTCCCCTACGCGATCGTGGGATGAACTGCCGAACGCCTGGGCCAGCGGCTGTTTGTAATCGTCAATCCGGCGCATGACCGCTGCCGGTGAGAGCCCCTGAGCGTCAAGCCGTTCGGCCAGCCTGCGCAGCGCGCCGATTTTGGTGGCGTTGCGATAGGCCGCATCACTGCCCAAATGGGTGGCGCAAAATTGATCGCAGCGGTCGCGCAACGCGTCGGATAACGTCAGATGCTGCATGGCGGCGGAGGCGGCCTGCAGCGCCAGGCGGGTCTCGCGGCTGACCGCCAGTCGAAACAGCGGCGGGATGGCGAATTTTTTGAAATCAAACGCGGCGTCGTCGATCTGGCGACCGCGGATCGGCGCGGCCGCATCGCTCCACGGCATCGGCGGCGGGGCGTCGAACAGCGCCGGCCAGGCGGCGCCGTTGGACAGATCGATACGATCGATGCCGGGCAGTGCGCAGCCGATGCCGACCAGCGCCAGCGGCGCGGCATGAATTTCCTGGTTCATCGCGCGTTCACCTCGGACAAACGTCCTCTGTCCACCTTGCCGTTGGCATTGGTGGGCAGACTGTCGGCGACCACCAGTTGGCTGGGGAGCATATAGGCGGGCAGCCTGGGCTGCAGGAACTGCTTGAGCTCCAGCAGGTTGGGGCGGAGCGCGCCGGGATGGAGGGTGATCACGGCGATCAGTCTTTGCTTCAGCTCGCCGAGCTCGACATACAGTGCGGCCTGGCTGACCGAGGGATGGTGATGAAGGATCGATTCAATCTCACCCAATTCCACCCGGTAGCCGTTGATTTTCACCATGTCGTCCAGCCGGCCGCGGTAGACCAGCCCATTCGCCGTCGTCTCCACCCAGTCGCCGGTCGCGTGACATTGGCGCGGATGCCATTGCGCTTGCCGCGATGAGGCGACGTTGCTGTAGCCGGGGGTCACGCACGGCCCGCCGATCAGCAATTCTCCGCGTCGGCCCGGCGTACCGTCAATCGGCTGCAGGCGCCCCTGTTCATCGACCAACTGCGCCGTCAAGCCGGGCAACGGATGGCCGATGGGGATCTGCTCCAGCGTCGCCAACTGCGTTCGATCCAGCGCGTAGGCGGTGCAGACATTGGTTTCCGTTGGGCCATACCAGTTGCTGACGCGGCACCGGGCCGGCAGATGCGCAACCAGACGCCTCAGCGCGGCGGCCGGATAAGGCTCACCGGCGAACGTGACCTGGCGCAGCGTTTTCACCGTCGATGGCGCCAGCAACGCGCTCTTTTCCAGCATGGCTAAAATCGAAGGCACGCTGTACCACAGAGTGACGCCGTGCGTTTGCAATCCGCGAACGAGAGCCTGGCAATCTTTCTGTTCATCTTCGCGCACGATCCAGGTCGCGGCGCCGGCGCAAACGCCGGCGAACAGATCGAAGGTGCTCAGATCAAAGGCGAAACTGGCATGATTGGCCAGCACGTCGCGCGCCGTCAGTTGCGTATCGCTGACGGCCCAGCCGATGAAAAACGTCAGCATGTCATGGGTGATTTGCACCCCTTTCGGGGTGCCTGTGGAGCCTGAAGTATAGAGAATGGCGGCGAGGGGGGAGCCGAGCGCGGCGATCGCTTCCGGCCAGGCGCCATCGAGATCGGTGCGGCCATCGAGCGCGCTCAACCAGCCCTCATCGACGATCAGCGCGGGTGAGGCGGCGGCGATAATGCGTTCGATGCGCGCCGTCGGTTGGCTGAAATCGATAGGGACATAGTGGTTGCCGCTCAGCCAACATGCGTACATGGCGGCGACGGCGTCGGGCCCTTTCTGCAGGTTGAGCAGCACGGCCTGCTGCTTTAACCCGGCATGTCGCAGCGCCGCCGCCATCATGCAGGCGCGATCGGCCAGGCGACGATAGCTCCAGCGCCGATCGCCGCACAGCAGAGCGGTGCTTTCCGGCGCTTGGCGGGCGTGCCGGAACAGGGCCTCCAGTATCGGTGAAATGAAGGTTGCCATGATGTCAGACCTCGGCGGCGCGTGCGCGCTCTTCCCGTCGGACATCGCCGTTGACCGGCACGCCGGTCTCCAGCGCCGCCGCCACCAAAATGGCGTAGGCTTCATCCAGATCTTCACGCGTGTGTTCACTGGTCACGCTGATGCGTAAGCGGGCGTCACCCACGCTGACGCCCGGGAAGACCACGGTCTGGCAGAATAGCCCGCGCGCCCGGACGGCGCGGCCGAACAGCAGCGTTTTGGCGTCGTCACCCACCACCACCGGAATGATGGCCGAGTCGGAATGCTCAAGGTCAAAGCCGGCGTTAAGCAGCAGCGTGCGGAAGTAGTAGATGTTGTCCCACAGCTTGGCCAGTCGCTCGGGTTCACGCAGCATCACGTCGATGGAGGCGATCACGCCGGCGGCGACTGCGGCGGGGATGGTGGCGGCGAACACATAGGAGTTGGAGTAGAAACGCAGGTATTCGACCACTTCGCCATCGGCGCAAACGAAGCCGCCTAACCCCGACAGCGCCTTGCTCATGGTGCCCAGCTCGAGATCCACCCGGCCTTTCATATTGAAGTGTTCCGCCGTGCCCGAGCCGGTTTTGCCCAAGACGCCGGTCGCGTGCGCGTCGTCGACCAATACGCGTGCGCCGTAGCGTTCGGCCAGCTTCATCAGGCGCGGCAGATCGACGATATCGCCGTGCATACTGAAAACGCCATCGGTGACGATCAGCTTGCCGCCGGGGTGATCGGCGTATTTGGCCAGCGATTTCTCAAGGCTGGTCAAAGAGTGGTCATAAATTTTCCGCTGCGCGCCCGCCAACTTGCAGCCGTCCTGGATGCTCATGTGGTTGATGGCGTCGGTGAACACCAGGTCGTGTCGGCTGGTCAGAGCCGAGATGCATCCCAGGTTGGCCGAGTAGCCGGACGGATAGACGATGCAGTCTTCGCGCCCTTTGAGCTTGGCCAGTTTGCGCTCCAATTCCAGATGCAGCACGTTGCTGCCGGCGATGATGCGGCATCCGGTATTGGTGGCGCCGTACAGGCCGGCGGCGTCCTGGATGGCGTGGATCACTTCCGGATGGTTCGACAATCCCAGATAGCTGTTGGAGCCGAACATCAGAAATTCGCGGCTTTTGCCGGTGATCTCGTCGAACATGACCGCGCGGTTTTTGCACGGCGTTTCAAGCGGCATGCCGTACCAGTAAAGCTGACGCTGTTTTTTATCGCGATAAAAAGCGCCAAACTCACGCGTTTTATGGAACAAATCCGGGTGCTCGATGCCGACGAAGTCCCGCATGGTGCGCGGATCGCCGAGCTCATCGCGCGCGTCCGGCGACGCGGGCGCTTTGGTGGGCTGCGGCGCAGCGGACGCGGGGGTGTGCTGGCCAAAGCGGCTGAACCACGCTTCGCCCTGTTCCTGAACCAGCCGCGCCGCCAGGTTGTGCTCCAGCTCAGCCAACGTGCGGCACTCCGCCAGCGCTGCGTTATCGTCCAGGCCCAGCGTTTTGAGCAGCTCGTTGCGCGCCATCACCACCGCGACGGAGTCGATGCCCAGGTCGCCTTCGATGGCGGCGTCGGGGGACAGATCACGCACTTCATATCCGCTGTGGGTGGCGAACACCTGGCGCACGAGAGCACTCAACCAGGCCTGAGGCGTCTCGGGGGCAGGTTGCGCGGCGGCGTTCGGCGTCGGCAGCGTGAAACCGCGCTGCAAAATACCGTCGAGCGCATCCTGAATGGTTTTGATCTCCTGGATCTCCAGCGGCGTATTTAATTGAAACTGACGGTTCAGCACCATGGCAATTTCCGCCAGCGCGATGGAGTCGACGCCCAAATCGTTTTCCAGATGGCTGGTCAGGGCCAGTGCCGACGGTTCATACTCGGTCAGCCGGGCGAAGGTGTGCAGCACCGACTGCCGGACGGCTTCATGCGCGTTTGCGGCGCTATCGACGGCGTGAACGCTCATGCGACACCCCCTGCGGCGACTTGCGCTTGCAACCGTTGCACCAGCGCGACCATCGCCTGCACCGAGGCGAAGTTCGCCGGATGGATCTCATGCATGCCGATGGCGACATGAGACTCCTGACGCAGAAAATCCACCAGATCGAAAATGGAGGCGGAATCGACGACGTTCAGTTCAAACAGCGGGGTTTGAGCGTTCAGGCCGTCGTGATCGCCATCCAGATACTGGGTGGCGATATGCTGGATCAATTTGCTTTCTAACATTGCGAGCTCCCGTTGCTAACTGGTTATTTTTCGCCGACGATCAGGGTGCGTGGGCCGGCAATTTTCATGATGCGCGCGTTGCTGAACCCCGCCAGACGGAATCTGTCCAGGTATTCCTGCGCGCTGCTCTCTATGCCACCGTCGGTGGAGACCAGCATGTTCAGCGACAGCAGGGCGGTAAATTCCGGCCCTGATTTGTCTTCGTTCAGCGGCGTTTCGGAAGCGATGAAGCGGCCGCCGGCCGGCATCGCCCGATAGATGTTGCGCAGGATGGTCAGTTGGGTTTCCGGGGCGTAGTCGTGCAGCATCCATCCCAGGTGGATCAGGTCATAGCCGCCGATCGGCAGATCGCCGCTGATGACATCGCCCTCCACGACGTCAATGCGTTCGCCATAGCCTTGCAGCGTCAGCTTGTCGCGCAAAAACGCCGAGGCCTGCGGCAGTTCGCAGATCGCCAGTGCGATCCCCGGATAAGCGTCGGCGATCGCCATCGGCAGGCTGCCGATCCCGCTGCCGATATCCAAAAACGCACGGTGTTGCGAGAAGTCGTAATCGCGAACAAAGCCGGCGATAAAGGGCGCGGCGAATTTACCGAGAAACTCCTGGAAGTCCGCCACGTCGTCCGGATTTTGGTACAGGATGTCGAACCAACTGCGGTCATCGCCGAATACCGTGCGGCGCTGGTGGGCATCGTTTCGCACCGCCGTTTTCAGCTCGCCCCACAGCGGATACAGGAAGGTATCGATGTGGCGGCCCAGCCATCCCAGCCACTGCGGTTCGTCGCTCAACAGAAAAGCCCGGTGGGCGGCGGGCAGATGATAAAGGCCGTCTCGTTGGTCGAGATACCCCATGGCCCGCAGCGCGATGAGCAACTGCTCGGTCGAACGCGCCGGGCAGTCAAGCCGCGCGGCGATGTGCGCCGCGTCGGCGTCCCGATCGCGCAGCTGATCGAACAGCTTCAGCGCCAGCGCGGCGGTCAGCGCCTTGGCCTGGAAAAAGCCCATCATCTGATTGACGGCATCTTGCTTGGTTAAAGGCATTGCTGGCTCCCTAGTCTAAAAAGGTGGAGAGTTCCTCGCACACCGTGGCAAAGGCGCCGACGAAACGGTCGATCTCGGCTTTGCTGATGATGAGCGGGGGTTGAATACGGATCACCGTCGAGCTGTTGGCGGTAATGAAGGTCAGGATCTTGTGGTCCTGGCACAGCTTGGTGACGAATTTCATGCAGAACATTTCGCCGAGCGCCTGTTCCATGCGATCCATCGCCGCCCGCAGATGGGCTTGCACCGGATCGGGCAAGAATTTCCAGGTGGTGTGCCAATCGCCCGGCAGCCGGGTGGCGAATTCGCGGGCGGAGGCGTTGACCGCGCCGGTGAACGCCTGGTCGAACTGGATCCCCAGCATCAGGCCGCGGCCGCGCACCTCGCTGACGAACGGATAGCGGGCGGCGATCTCGCTCAGTGCCTGCTTAAAGTAGGCGCCCATCCGTTCGGCATGGCCGACCAAATCCTGCGCCAGGATCTCGCGCAGCGCGCTGAGGGCGACGACCGAGGCGAGGTTGCCGCCGCCGTAGGTGGAGCTGTGCACCAGGAAGCGATCCGCCGTGCCATAGGCTTTTTGCCAAAGATCGGCTCGGCACAGCGTGGCGCCGATGGGGATCAGGCCGCCGGACAGGGATTTCGACAGCATCAGCACGTCCGGCTCGATACCGTCCCATTCGCAGGCGAAAAGTTTGCCGGTGCGCCCAAGCCCGGTTTGCACTTCGTCCACCATCAGCAGCACGCCGGTCTCGCGGCAGAGCTGCTGCACCGCCTGCAGGTAACCGGCGGGCGGGATATGCACGCCGCCTTCGCCCTGGATCGGTTCGATCATCAGCGCGCCGACGTCTTCACGGTTCAGCGTTTCCCGCAGCGCGGCGAGATCGCCGAACGGCACTTCCACCATCGCGTCCAGCAGCGGTGTGAAATAGCGGCGGTGTTTGTCTCGTCCGGTGATGGACAACGCGCCCAGCGTTTTACCGTGGTAACTGTTGCGCAGATAGGCGATGCCCGGCTTGCCCGTCGAGGCCTTGGCGATCTTCATCGCGGCCTCGACGGCTTCGGTGCCGGAGTTGCTGAAGAACACCCGGCCCATGTTGCCCGGCGCCAGACGACAGAGCACTTCGGCCAGCTTGGCGGTCTGTTCGGGAATGGAAATGTATTGAATGAAGTTGGGGCCTTGAGCGTCGAGGTAGTTTTTCAGCGCGTTGACCACTGGCTGCGGGTTGTGGCCCAGGTTTAGGCACCCGTAGCCCGCCACCATGTCCAGGAAAGCCTCGCCCGCATCGTCATACAACTGGGTGCCGGCGGCGCTGCGGAAAACGTTGTCGCAGCGCTGCAACTTGAGGAAGTCCACCATCATGGGGTTGATGTATTGATGATAGCGGTCGAGGGTGTCTTCCCTGGCCGGCGTTTGGGCGATGACCGCGTCGATAAACGCCAGGCGCGATGCGGGCAACGCCGCATCAGCCGATTCCACGGCATAGATGTCATGGTGGTAGTAGCGCTTGAGATTGGTCACGCTCTGCCGATCGATGCGCTCGCCGTACGAGGCCAGCGGATAGGCGAAGAACCCGTGGCGCTCGGCGATTTCACCGATCTCCAGCACTTTTTCCGGCGCCAGATAGCGGCCCAGCGAAAAGTTTTCCCGCCGGTTTTCCAGCGCCAGCACAATGGTTTCCGCCATGCAGCCGTTCAATTGTTGCTTGATGGTGACGTTGAGCGATTCTCCTCCCAACTTGACCGCATCGGTGGCGGTGACGCAGCCGCCGTCGATGATCAGAATGTCATCCCGCGCCGGGCGCGTTTCCGAAGCGATATCGCGCGGCAGCGCCACGTCGATGAAGATCGAGCCGGGTTGCAGTCTGGCGGGGTCGATCACGCCGCCGGCGGAGGTCGCGGCGGCAAACAGTTTGCAGCGCGGGTAGAGATCTTCGGGATCGCTGGTCAGGGTAACGCGCGAGTGATACTCCTCGGGCAAATGGCTGAGCAGTTCGCTGCGATCATGGTTGCCGGCGCGGTGCAGCAAATGGAGAGAGAAACCGTGCGCCAGCAGCAGACGGCTTAGCGCCAGGCAGATCGATCCCGGATAGCCGACGATGGCGACGGGTTCCTCCTCCGGGCGGATTTCCAGCCAGGACTGGATCTGCATCAAGGCCTTGTAGCCGGCGTAGGTGGTCAGCGAGTTGCCGGAGGTGACCGGCACCGGCGACTTTTCCGCAGTGGCTTCGCCGCGTCGCCCAACGATAGAGGTAAAACCGCCGAGACCGACCAGTTCGGCGCCATCGCCGGCCAGCTCTTCGATGCCTTGGACCACCCTGGCGGCGATACCGCGTGCGTCGGCCAGCATTTCATCCGCCACCAGCGGCATGTATTTGATCACCCCTTCGCAAGTGGCGCCGGTCGCCGAGGTGATCCTGGCGAAGTTCATAAAGGGAACCAGGTTTTGTCGTTCCCACAGTTCACGCGTATAGCCGCTGTGCTGCTCGGTCGAGTTGCGTTGCAGCAGATCGAGCATTTTGACGTAACGTTTCAACCCCAGCGAGGTGGGATGAGCGATGAATCCGAATTTCATGAGGTGGCTTCCTGTGTAGGATCTTGGTCGAAGGCGGTGCTGGTCGATTCGGGCTGTTGGGCCGCCCAGGCTTTGCGCTCCTGCAGGGCGTCGTGGTCGCTCGGATCGCGCTGCCAGCCTTTGGCGGTGGCCAGCGAGATACCGTCGCCTTCATTGTTGTGCCCCAGCACCACGGAGAACAGATTGAGTCGGTGCGGCGTGGTCAGCGCCTGGCGAATGACGTCTTCGTCGAAATGCGTAAGCGTTTTGCTCTGGATATGGAAGTTATTGACCGTTTGTTCGACGTCCGGCTGTTCGACGTTCACCAACCGCATTTGCCGTGAGGTGCGGTTGAACAGAATGCGTTCCTGATAGGTATTGATGACGGACAGCCCGCCGTTGCATAAATAGAAGACGGTGATGCTTTTATTCAGCAACTGTGGATGGGTAAGAATGTTGTCGATAAAAGCCGGCAGGATGTCCGGTACGATCCCTTTAGCGCCGTCGCCGATAAACGCCATCACGTGGCTTGGGCTGGTGTAAGCCAGGTAGCCGGTGGCCAGCAGAGCGTCGCCCATCAGGGCGCGGCCATACCAGCCGGAAAAGCCGCGGCGCGTTTTGGCGACGTTGCGCGCGGCGGAGATGCCGCACCGGCCGACGTCATATACGCCGGTAAAATCGAACCCCTCCGTTTCGATCAGCTCTTCAATCACTCGGTTCAACTGGCAGAAGAAGTAGTTGGCCGACATGGGCAGACTGGGAAGCTGGCTGACCACGTCGGAAGGCGAATCGAGATAGGCGGCGATCAGCGCGCGGCGTCTTTCCCGCAATGCCGGATCGACGTCGAGATGCGCTTTCACCGTGCGCAGGAACGCCAGACAGTTCATGTGCAGGTGCAGATCGGCATAGGGCGACAGATGGCGCTCATCGTGCGTAAGCTGCACCAGGTGAACCTTGCGCTCCAGCCTGCCGTCGGAGAAGGGGGTGGTGATCTGAGCGACGCGGCTTTTGATCATAAACAGGCTCTGCTCGTTCATGGCGTTGAGCTTGTCGTTGGTGTGCAGGAAGTTGTAGACGCGCGGGCTGTAGCCGTAAATCGCCAGGGTGCCCAGGTAGTGGGGATTGCGCCGACCCTGATAATATTTCGGCGCCGAGCCTGGATGGGCCAACGAGTCCACCAGGGCGATGCCGGCGGCGTCGGCGATGTCATGGATCAGGGCGTATTCGTCGTCGCTGACCGGGCCCAACTGCCACACCAGCCGTTCCGGCCCGCGGTTGATCAGCGCTATCGCCTGGGCCAGGCTTTCGCTCATCGGCAGCGGATCGTCCGCCGACAGAACCGGGATCGGCGAGGGATCGCAGACGGCGCCCTCCAGCGACAGGGTCGACTCCAGCACGTTTTGCGTCGCCAGAATCACCACCGGCCCCTGGCCTTGATGATAAAGGCGGAAGGCTTCCGTCAAACCGGTGCCGATCGTTTCGACGTCATCGATATAAACGAACGGGATGCGGCGGGCGACGAGCACTTCACGCATGTCTTCCGTCGGCGTCAGCGTTCCCTGGAAGCTGTACCATTGATTGCCGCGGTTTTCCGCCGCGACGATGATGCCCTGGGCGGCGGTTTCCTTGAGGTTGGCCAGCGTCCCCTTGAATTCATCCATCATTCCGGAGGTCACTACGCCGAGGAACGGCATGCGATACAGCTGCCAGTTGGCCATGGCGCCGCAGGCGATGGCGTGTTCGTTAGGGCCGCGCAGGATCAGCGCGCCGCGCGCCTCCGCATGCCGATCCAGATAGCCGATCAGATTGGAGATGATCGACCCGGTGTAATAGGACACCAGCCAGCGTTCGGCGGCGGTACGCTCGAAAAATTGAATCAACTGCTCACCCAGCGTGTTGTGCAGCGCCAGCGCGCCGATCGGCTTGACCCGGCGGTTGGTGTAGTTCATCTCGAAGAAGTCCATCCACAGGCACAACAGCTCGGTTTGGAAGATCGCCGGATCTTCGCTGCGCACGATTTCGCGGTATTGCTGCGGCAGGTAGCGGAAGGGCGATCGCAGCTGGCGAATGAACGCAACGGTGGAGAAGGTGGTGTAAAACGCGGGAATGCCGCTGCGCTGCAAGGCGCTGTAAAAGGCGTCCAGATCGCGATCGATCTGTTCGATGCTGTCATCGACGCCGGCCGGCGTGGTCTGATCGTAGAACAGCATGCCCAAATGAAATTCGGGACGCTGTTCCAGCGCATGGGTATAGATGATCTTGCCGGTGGCTTCGGCCAGGCTGGCGCATTGGATGATGCGAACGTTGATAGCCTTGTTTTGGCCTTTGAGAAAGTGCAGCGCCTTTTCGCGCGCGGCCTGATAAAGCGAGTCCGCCGCCAGATCCAACAGTTTCAGCGGCATCTCGGACTGGATATGCACGCGGTTGAAAACATAATCGCGGATATCGTTCAGTACGCTGAGCCCGGTTTGGAAAAACGCCGGGTTGCGCGTCACCACCACCACGCCGACCGTCAGAGTGTCGGGATCTGCGTCGGTGCGGCAGGCCTGGCGCTCCGCTTGCCACACTTGCTCGTAGGCGGCGGAGTTGGTGAGTCTTGCTTGTCCTGTCAGGGTCGTCATGATGAGTTCCTTGTGCAGCCAAAATGGAGTGACGGCTTCAGCCAGGCGGGCAAATTCGGCACGACAAAGCCCGCGACGGTCTCTGCAGGCGGCGGTTGCCGCGCGCATCACCTTCGTTGAATTGTGCTGTTTTCAGGCGGATGGTTTACCTTCGCCGGATGTGGTGCTGACTAGCCATCGGCACGTTCTCCGCGTTGAATAATGACCGTCCCGCTGTCGCCGTCGAGAATCAAGGTGTCGCCGCTGTTGATCAGCTGGGTGGCGTTCTTGAGATTGACCGCCGCGGGGATGCCGAATTCGCGTGCGACGATGCAGCTGTGGGACAGCGCGGAGCCGATATCGGTGACGATGCCCGCCGCCAGCGCGAAGAGCGGGGTCCAGCTGGCGTCGGTAAAGCGCGCCACCAGGATTTCGTTGGGCTGCAGCTCGCCGGCCTGCGCCAGCAGATCGGTGATGACGCGCGCCTTCGCCACCACTTTGCCGGGGCTGGCCGCCAGGCCGGACAGCATGCCGGCGGCGTTTTCCGCCGTGGGGGCTTTCATCCTGGGCTGATACCCCCCGACGATCGCCATCGGCGGCTCTTCCGCATGCAGGTTCAGCAGATGCTGGTGGCGATTGCGCTCGATCAGATCGGCGGCGAACGCCTCCTGCGCCGACTGTTCCCCCGCCATAAACGCGCGGAAGCGCTCGAAGTCCACATAGGGCAGATCGGCCTGTTTGACCAGGCCTTGCGCCTCCAGGCGCCGCAGCACTTCCAACATGATGCGGCGGTAGAACCAGGTTTCGGTGACGAAGGTTGGCCGGGTCGCTTCGCGGCGTTCGGCCATCACGCCATACAGCTTGGTGATGAACTTCAGCTTCATCCGGCCAAACCAGGGCATCGCTTTAAGCAGCGTCGCGCTGTCTTCATGGCGCAGCCGCTCTGTTTCCCGCAGTTTCGTGTGCAGATCCACCGGATGTTGCAGATACATTTTCATCACTTGCAGCAGGTAGCTGGGATCGTCGTTCCAGCGCGGAAGACTCAATTCGAACTCCTGGCGGCCACGGGCGCCGAACTCGAACAGGAAGGCGCTGAAGTCGCTTTGCCAGAAGGCGCGCGATTCGGGATCGGTGGGCAGGACGGTGACCAGTTCCTGTGCGCTGTGTCGCTCGAACACGGCCTTCAACGCCGGTTGACGATTGACCGTCTCCACCAGGCTGAGAATGCCCAGCGTGACTTCGATGGTGCGCAGGTTGTTCATCGACGCCTTGATGCGATTTTGCAATCCGTTGCCGCGGCCTTTGAGGTAACGTTCGCAGGTCAGCGCCAGCGCATCGTAGAGCGCGAACGACTGAAGGAAGAAGGGCATATAGGCGGCGCAGCTGTCGAGGAAGTAACCGTCGATGCGGCTGAGTTCCCGCTCCAGCTCCTGATGCGTCATGGTGGTCAGATCCAGCGCCAGAAAGCGGCGCGTCTCGCGCTGGCGCAGGGCGATCATGGCATCGACGGTCGCGCCGGCGCTGCGCAGGTTATGCCTCTGCTGTTTCAGCCAATGCCAGGCGCTCTTGAGATAGGCCCATCCCTGTACGCCGGGGCCATAGGGGTTTTTGTACCCGCTGAAATCGATATCGGCGGTGGCGTAGCGGGTCGTGAACTTCATTTCGTCGCGGGTGGGCGGGCATTGGCGGAGCATGTAGGCCGATCCGGAGATATTCAGATAGACGTAGCCTTGCAAATACCCCATATAAATCTGCCAATCGCCGATATCCGCCAGCCCCATGGTTTTGATCGCCGGGCCATGAATATGCTTTTGGTAGAACTGGCAAAACGACAGCCCCAGCGGCGTCATCAAGCCGGTGACGATCTCGCCGGTGTCCATTCGGGAGAAAAAGGCCCGTTCCTTGATCGCCGGATCGCTTTCCCACGGGTTGGCGTAAAGCATCTGAACCGGTTTGGCCTGCGTGGTGATCGGCCGCGCCTGCAGGAGCCACACGCGATCGTCTTTCACCGCCCATTCGATATCCAGTTCCGCGCCGTAAATCATCCGCGTTTGCCTGGCCAGCCTGGCAAGCTGTTGCAGCTGTTCCGGGGTTAGGCTGGGAGCGTCTCGCCTGGCTTCAGGCGTTTGCAGCAGCGTGACCTGTCCCTGCGGATCGCGTTGGCAATAGTGCGGTTTGTGACGAATTTGCCGCTCGCGGATCTCGCCGCTCGCCTTATCCAAAATGAAGCTGTCGGTGGTGACCTGTCCGGAGACCACGCCTTCCCCCAGTCCCCAGCAGCTGTCGATGACGATGTGGTTGGCATCGCCTGTCAGCGGATCTTGGGTAAACATGACGCCGGCGGCGTCTGCATCCACCATGATTTGCAAGACGACGGCGATATCGCTCTGCGCCGCCGATGTCCGGCTATACTGGGCGGCGCGTTCCGCCCAGAGCGACGCCCAGCAGGATTGCACCTTGCGCACCACCTCGTCATCCCCGCGCACGTGCAGGTAAGTGTCGTATTGCCCGGCGAAAGAGTGGGTCAGGCCGTCTTCTTCCAGCGCCGAAGAGCGCACGGCGAGCGAGGCGCCGTCGCCCAACTGTTTGCAGGCGTGACGGATCGCCAGATCGAGCGGGGCGGGGATGGCGGTGCTCAAAATCATATCGCGCACGTTGCCCGGCGCGCCCGTGTCGAGCAGCGCTCCCGGCACGGCGAATTCGATAAACTGCCGGTAAGCCTGCGCGGTGATGCAAAACGCCGGCGGCACCGGCAAGCCCGCCTGAATCAAATGATTCAACGAATGGGCTTTGCCGCCCAGGCGATGGGGTTCCAGCGTTTTATCGCCGGAAAGTTCAACCACCAGGGTAGGATTCATGACATCACCTCCGCAGGCGTAACGGGCATTGCGAGGCGTTCTCTCACCGCTTTGGCGGCGTTCAGCCCGGCTAACACCGCGCTTTCGATATTACCGATGCCCACGCTGTCCTGATTGGCGAAGTGAATATTCTCAAACGGCATGCTGGCCTGGTGAAACACGCCCTGAGCCTGTTGTCCGGCGACCGAGGTCACCAGACCCGCGGGCCAGAACCAGATTTGAATGTCTTCAATGATGTCGGCGTCAATGCCCATGTTGCCCAGCACTTTGGCGATTTCGACATAGGTCTGTTGCTGCAGCGCCGGGAACTCGTTCTGCGCGGTGCGACCTTGCCGCTCTGGGCGAGTGGTCGGTTTGAGCAGGGTTAATACCCCGGTTTCCGCGCTGAGGTGATTGTCCATCCAATTGGCGATCAGGCAGGTGCCGGCTTTGCTCCAATAGTAAGGTGTGCGGGTGTTTTCCGGCTCGATCAGATAGCCGCCGAACGAGTGTTCGAGGATCGGTTTTTTCAACAGCACGTTCGCCAAGTAGTAATCTTCATGGCGGATCTGACGGATCGCCGCCAATTGCTCTTTGGGCAGGGTGGGCAACCAGGTGGGCACATGCGTTTTGGGGGCTGCCCAGATCACTTGTTTGGCTCTGATTTCGCTGGCCGCGCCATTGACGCTGAACCGGATCACCGTTTCGTCGCCGCCGGGCGTGATGGTTTGAAGCTGTACGCGGCTTTGCAGCCTGACGTTGTTTTGCTCCTCAAGATAGTCGAGCAGCCCGGCGCTGATGCTGCCGTTACCGCCCGGCAGCGTGACCAGATTGCCGCGTAAATACCCCACCAGGAAGTGCAATCCGACATAGGCGGAGACTTCGCGAATATCGAGACATTCCACGCGCAGCGTGGTGCTGACGGCATTCTCTACCAGCTTGCCGAATTTTCTCGGTGGCCGCAGATCCGCCGGGATCTGATCCAGTTTGTGCGGTTCGAACAGATAAGTGTACAGCGGGATAGTGTCGAGCAGCGCCATATTCGCCTTGCTCCAGGCGCTCTGCGGCGTCCAGGGCAGGCTGGGGTACCGCTCGCCGCGCGGCGAGAAGGTATCGAGGAAGGCGTACAGATCGGCAAAGATCGGATCGCCCAGCTGTTTTGCCGCGATAACATAAGGTTTACCGATCAAGGCATGCAGGAATAGTTGTCCCGTCAGGCGCCAGACGGCGGGTTTCAGCAGGTAGACCGGCTGTTTGAGAAAACCAACGACGACTTCACCCAGGCATCGGAGCAGCAAGAAGGTGTCGAAAAACACCAGCGTGTCCTTTTCATTGGACTTGTAGGCGCCGCTCAGACCGATTTTCTTCAGCAGTTGCAACATGAACGAACCCGGCAATGGCTCCTGGAAGCAGACGCCGGCGATGGGAAACTTCAGACGATTCACCGCGCGGTAGCGCGCGTTGCCGCCAAATGAAGCGCTTTTTTCCAGCACCAGAACCCGGCGTTCGGTCAGTTCGCTGGCCGCGGCCAAACCGGAGACGCCGCCGCCGATGATCACCACGTCATACTCGCCGTCCAGCGTGGGGGTTACCGAGCCGGCTGACGCCGGCGTGGGCGTGGAAAAGTCGCGCGTGGGGAACGTGCGTGGCTTGGGTTTGCGGTGGTGTTGCTGCCGCAGCATGTACAGCGCCGCCAGCGCGAAAATCGCATCGAGCAATATGACCTGCGGCTGGGCGCGGTGCAGGATCGTGACAAATCCCGCCATCATCAGCAGCTGGCAGTAGATGATCAATGTCGTCCAACGCGGGTTGAACATCAAGACCGCACCGGAGGCAAACAGCGCCACGCCGATCAGCGCGTTAACCGCTGTACCCTGCGCCGCCAGCCAAGCCGTCGCCCCGGCGTACCAGGTGCCCTGGTTCGCCACGGCCGCCTGCTGCAGAATATCGGCGACGTTTTCCAACTGAGGGAAGGCTTTCGCCAGGCCGGCCAACATATAGAGCACGGCAAAAACGCGTTGAACGATCATCATGCGCCTCCCCGCAGACCCAGCTTGCGGGCGACAATTTCTTTTTGTATCTCGTTGGTGCCGGAGAAGATCCGGCTGGGGATCACGTTCAGCAAGTGGCGCACCAGACCGAGTTCTTGATCCATGCCGGCTCCGCCGAAGATTTGAATCGCGTCCAGCGCGGACTGCACGGCATATTCGGAAATCAACAGTTTGCTCATGGCGATGTCGATCTCGGCATCCTGGCCCCGATCGTGTTTCCAACAGGCGCGGTAGAGCATTAGCCGACACTGTTCCAGACGCAGTTTCATCTCGATGATGCGGTTGGAGACGGACTGAAATTGGCCAATCGCTTTGCCGAATTGTCGGCGTTGTTTGGCATAGTCCAGCGCGCTGTCGAACACGCGCTCCATTGCGCCGATAAACAGAGCCGACAGGCAGCCTTTTTCCCAGATCATTGAATCGTGGAAGATGGCGCCGCCGGCGCCCGGCATGCCGAGCCGTTGGGCCTCTGGAATGAAGACGTCGTTGAAGGTCAGTTCGCTCCACGGGCAGTTGGAGAGGCAATCTTTCGGGCTGACGGCGCCTACGTTTAAGCCTGGCATCCCTTTCTCGAGCACAAATGCGGACACGCCCATAAAGCCATGTTCGGGATGGGTTTTCGCATAGACGATGAAGATGTCGGCAATCGGCGCGTTGGTGATGAAAATTTTGTTTCCGTTGAGCCGGTAGCCGCCTTCACAGGGTTGAGCGGTTGATTTCATGGCATAAATATCGGAACCGGCGTCCGGCTCCGTCGCCGCATTCGCCGCGATCAGTTTTCCGGCCGCCAACGCTTCGAGATACTGCGTTTTTAATGCTTCGGAACCGAAGCGGGAAAGCGGGATCACGCAGGCGCACAGATGGGCGCAGAGCGAAAAGGACATGCCGATGTCGCGGCTGCCTTTACCCAGCGCTTCAATCATCAGCGCAGTATCGAGCGCGCTCATGCCCAATCCGCCGAACGCGGTCGTCACGGGGGCTCGGGTAAAACCATAGGCGGCGGCTTGTCGCCACAAATCCAGGCTTAATACCTGCCGTGAAAGCCGATCATGCGCATCCTGATCCAGCACCTCGCGGGCAAAACGCTGAGCGGATTCGCTTAGAGCCTGCTGCTCGCTTGATAAGTTAAAATCCATGACGAACTCCGCCATCGGGTTGAGAGATTAAATTAGCTAATATTTCTAGTTTGGAGGTGGCCAAAACTCAAACAGGCGCAGTAATGGCAAATGTAAATAAATGTTTATTTGTGTGGTCTATTATTACAATTTTGTTAATTTGTGTTTTTATTTTGTTGTTTTAATTGTGTTTTATTTTGTGTTATTTATACACAAAAATTTACATATAATAAAAATCTTAATTTGATCAAATTTTAATAGGTTAGATTGTCTATTGTTTTTTGATGAATACTTTGCAGGTGAAGTATCTATCTTTTGGCTGTGGCTATCGGTTTCTCATCGCTATCGACGGTAGGGCGTTGAGGCTTGGTGAGTGGCGGAAAGCGTCTTAAGATAGAAGGTGAGCAGGAGCATTCCGGAGGAAAAAATGAATATTAGCGACGTCGCGAAAAAGACCGGGTTAACCAGCAAGACGATTCGTTTTTACGAAGAGAAAGCGCTGATTACCGCACCGATCCGCAGCGATAACGGTTATCGCCATTATTCCGCCAGGCACGTTGAAGAGCTGACGCTGCTGCGCCAGGCGCGGCAGGTGGGCTTCAACCTGGACGAGTGCCGTGAGCTGGTGGCGTTGTTCAACGATCCGGCCCGCCACAGCGCCGACGTGAAGGCGCGCACGCTGCAGAAGGTGGCGGAGATCGAAAGGCACATCAGCGAACTGGGAGAAATGCGCCAACGCCTGTTGACGCTGGCGGAACAATGTCCGGGCGACGAGGGGGCCGAGTGCCCCATCATCAATAATCTGGCGGGATGCTGTCGTTCGAATTAACGGCTGATGGCGCGGATCACCAGTGTGACCCCTTCCACCGCCACCACTTCCACTTCGGTGCCGGCGGGCAGATCTTCCGCCGCCTGCGCGCGCCAGCTGCTGTCGCCGATATTGATGCGCCCCATGCCGTTGTGCATCGGCTCCGTCAGCGTGGCGCGGGTGCCGATCAGCTGACGGTTGCGCTGGTTGAGCACCGGTGAACCGCCGGACGCGGCCGCCGGGCGCCGGCGCAGCCAGTACCACCACAGGTAGGCGACGACGACGGTCAGGACGGCGAAGATCACGCCTTGCCATTCCCAGGTGAGCGTCGGCAGCAGCCAGATCAAGGCGCCGACCAACAGCGCCGCCACGCCGCTCCACAGCAGGTAGCCGCCGGCGCCGAGCATTTCCGCCGCCAGCAACACGCCCCCGAGGGAGAGCCAGAACCACAGCGGATTCGCCGCGATCAGTTCGAGCATGATTATTTGCCTTTGCTTTCTTTCAGCAGTTCGGTAATGCCGCCGATCGAGCCGAGCAGGCTGCTGGCGTCCAGCGGCATCATCACCACTTTGCTGTTGTTGGAGGAACCGATCTTCTGCAGCGCGTCGGTGTATTTCTGCGCCACGAAGTAGTTCACCGCCTGAATGTTGCCGCTGGCGATGGCGTCGGACACCAGCTGGGTGGCGCGCGCCTCGGCCTCGGCGGCGCGCTCACGCGCTTCCGCCTGCAGGAACGCCGACTGGCGTTCGCCCTCGGCCTTCAGGATTTGCGATTGTTTCTCACCCTCGGCGCGCAGAATGGCCGCCTGGCGCACCCCTTCCGCCTCCAGGATGTCGGCGCGCTTGGTTCGCTCGGCCTTCATCTGGGCGTTCATCGAGGCGATCAGTTCCGCCGGTGGGCGCACGTCGCGGATCTCGATACGGGTGATCTTCACCCCCCAAGGGTTGGTCGCTTCATCGACGATGTGCAGCAGGCGGCTGTTGATGCTGTCGCGCTGCGACAGCATTTCGTCCAGCTCCATCGAGCCGAGCACGGTGCGGAAGTTGGTCATGGTCAGGTTGACGATCGCCTGTTCGAGGTTGCTGACCTCGTAGGCGGCGCGCGCCGGATCGACCACCTGGATAAAGCACACCGCATCGATGGCCACGTTGGCGTTATCGCGGGAAATCACTTCCTGCGAAGGGATGTCCAGCACCTGCTCCATCATATTGATTTTACGGCCGATGCGGTCCATGAACGGCACCACCAGGTTCAGGCCCGGCATCAGCGTTTTGGTGTAGCGGCCGAAGCGTTCTACCGTCCATTGGAACCCCTGCGGCACAATTTTGACGCCGGCGAACACCACAATCAGCGCGACGACGATCACGATGGGAATAAAAGTAAGCATGCAAACCTCCTGTCAGACATATGTAAACAGATATTACGCCAGCGCAGGAAAAATGCCTACCGATACCGCGACTTAATCCAGGGCGCTGACCAAACCCGCGATTAACGGATCCCGCGTCTGGAACAGGCTGATCAGGGTGCGCACCGCTTCGCCGCCGCGAGCATCGGACCAGGCCAGCGACAGGGGTGAAGGTTGGCGCGGATATCTGAGCTGCTTGGCCACCAATTCGCCGCTATCAAGATAAGTTTGGCACAGCTGGCGCGGAAGGAAACCGATCCCGAGACCGCGCAGATGGCATTCCAGCTTGGTGCGCAGATCCGGCACCTTGATCTCCTGCTGGCCGGACAGCAACCAGGCGGTACGCTTGGCCAGATGGCGCGCGGTATCTTCGACGTTGATTGCGGCATAAGGGCGCAGCTGCGTTTCGTTCAACGGATCGGCGGCAACGGCCAGCGGATGCGTCGGCGAAATGGCGAACACCCAATCGATCTTGCCGAGCGGCAGCACCTTGATGCTGTTTTCCAGCGATTCATTGCCCGCCGCGCCGATCGCCAGATGGCAATCCTCATTCAGCAGCGCGTCCCACACGCCCATGTACACCTGGCGGGAAATGTGGAATTGGGTGAACGGGTATTTGTCGTGCAGGTGAGTCAACAGCCCGGCTACGGCGGCGGCGTCGTACAGCAGGTTGTTGATCACGATATTCACCTGATGCTCTACGCCATCGTTGATTTGCCGCAGTTCGCCCGGCATGGCGTCCAGCCAGGTGTGCCACTGGCGGCAGCGCTCCAGCAAATACTCCCCGGCCGGCGTCAGGTTGACGGTGCGGGTGGTGCGGATAAACAGCTGCGTGCCGATGCTCTCTTCCAGCGTTTTAATGCGGTAGCTGATGGTGGCGGTGGTTTTATGCAGCAACTCTGCCGCGCGCGAGAAGCTTTGGCACTCGGCAACTTTGATAAACGAACGAATGGTTTCGTGATCCAGCATGTGGGGTCCTTGGCTGACACCGCCTTTTCGGTTATCGGTGAGAAGAATCTACTGATGTTGCGACACGATAGGCAGCGGCAAAGCCCAACCCCACGATCCCGGTCACAGAATCACCGGATAGCGATGAGCATACGCAGCCCTATTCTTGTCGATCGTGGATCAGGTGTTTTTTTAATTCATTGATTTCAAGCAATTAATATGGGCTTCCGATCGTGAAATGTGCGGACGATCTTGTTATGGAAAAATTTTCCAAAAAATTGCTATCAAATTTGCCATGCGCTGTCTAGAGTGAAGGCGTTAGGTGAAATATCGCCGTTTAATCGTCGTCTGGGTCATGCGCTTTGGAGAATCACATGGATTTAGTCATCGAAGAATTAACGCCGGCGGCCTTTGCGCCTTATGGCGATGTATTGCAGATAGAAGGTTCGCGTTTCTTTCATATCAATGACGGAAAGACCGAGCGTTATCACGATCTCGCCAAGATTGAGGTGTCGGACGGCAACCGGGTGCTGGCCAGCATCAACCGGGCGGAACCCTGCGAGCTGCCGATGACCTTTTCCCTGCTGGAAAAGCATCCGCTCTCGTCGCAGGCCTTTGTGCCGATGAACGGCGAACGCTTCGTGGTGATCGTCGCCGAACCGGGCGAAACGATCCCCGTTGGCACGTTGCGCGCCTTTATCACCAACGGCAAACAGGGGATCAACTATCATCGTAACGTCTGGCATCACCCGCTGTTCGCCTATGCGAAAGTCACCGACTTTTTCACCATCGATCGTGCAGGCGCCGACAACTGCGTAGTCAGCCGCTTGCCGGAGCCGTATCGCATAGTTTTGGCATAGCGCTGGCCGCATGCCGCGCAGGGCGTTTATCATAGCGTCACCCATGCCGTCACTGACAAAGGAAGCTTGAATGACCGAATTACGCAGGAAAGGACGACCCGCCACCGAAGCCGGCGCGACCAAAGGGGCGCAGGCGTTGGATCGCGGGCTGGAGATCCTCCAGTATCTGGCCAACGCCGGGGGAAGCTCGTCGGTTTCCGTGCTGTCCGAAAAGCTGGAGTTGCCGCTGTCCACCACCTTCAGATTGTTGAAAGTGCTGGAGAAATCGGAATTCGTCTTTCAGGATCCGCAGCTGGGCTGGTGGCATATCGGCATTCAGTCGTTCACCGTCGGCTCCGCTTACATGAACGATCGCGACGTGGTATCGGTAGCCGGGCCGTTCATGCGGCGGCTGATGCTGTTGTCCGGCGAGACCGCCAACCTGGCGATCCGCAACAATTTCGATGCGGTGCTGATTCGCCAATGCGAATGCCAGGCGATGGTGCGCATGTGCGCGCCGCTGGGCAGCCGCTTGCCGCTGCACGCATCGGGCGCCGGCAAGGCGCTGCTGTATCCGCTGGCGGAAGAAGAGATGCTGGATCTGATCGTGCGTTCGGGGCTGCAATCCTATACGCCGAAAACCCTGACCAGCGTGAACCTGCTGCGCAAGGATCTGCATCAGTCGCTGGAGCAGGGCTACACCATCGACGATGAAGAGCACGCGCTGGGCCTGAACTGCCTGGCTTCGGCGATTTTCGATCGCAACAACAACGTGATCGCCGCTATTTCCATTTCCGGGCCCAGTTCGCGGGTCGGTAAAGAGCGGTTCAAAGAGCTGGGTGAACTGGTGGGGGAAGTGGCCAGAGATATCAGCGCCGCGCTGGGTGAATCGCGCAGCAAGGCGTAATCGTCGCGTGCCGGGGTGAGCCGGCGCGGAACAAGACTCCCCGTTTGATGAGCAGACGGGTTTTTTTGACGGCATTTCAAAGTTGGAAAAATTTTCCAATAAATTAAGGAGAGCATCACATGGCAATTATGCGAGCGGTAGACGCGGCAATGCACGTGCTGGAAAAAGAAGGGATCACCACCGCGTTCGGCGTGCCCGGCGCGGCGATTAACCCGTTCTACGATGCGATGCGGCGACACGGCGGCATCAAACACTATCTGGCGCGGCACGTGGAAGGGGCCTCGCACATGGCGGAAGGTTATACCCGCGCCGCCGCCGGCAACATCGGTGTGTGCATCGGCACCTCCGGCCCGGCGGGCACTGACATGATCACCGGCCTTTACTCCGCCTCCGCCGATTCGATTCCGATCCTGTGCATCACCGGCCAGGCGCCGCGCGCGCGTTTGCACAAGGAAGATTTTCAGGCGGTGGACATCGAGTCGATCGCCAAGCCGGTGACCAAGATGGCGGTCACCGTGCAGGAACCGGCGCTGGTGCCGCGCGTGCTGCAGCAGGCGTTCCATCTGATGCGTTCCGGCCGGCCGGGCCCGGTGTTGATCGACCTGCCTTTCGACGTGCAGATGGCGGAGATCGAGTTCGATCCGGACACCTACTCGTCGCTGCCCGCCTATAAGCCGGCGGCCACCCAGGCGCAGATCGACAAAGCGCTGGATCTGTTGTGCGCGGCGAAAAAGCCGTTGATCATCGCCGGCGGCGGCATTCACAACGCCGATGCGGCGGATCTGCTGCAACGGCTGGCGGAGATCTGCAATGTGCCGGTGATCCCGACGCTGATGGGCTGGGGCGCCATTCCGGACGATCACCCGCTGATGGCGGGTATGGCGGGCCTGCAAACCTCGCACCGCTACGGCAACGCCAACCTGCTGGACTCGGATCTGGTGTTCGGCATCGGCAACCGCTGGGCCAACCGCCACACCGGTTCGGTGGATAAGTACACCGCCGGGCGCAAGGTGGTGCATATTGATATCGAGCCGACGCAGATTGGCCGGGTGATCTGCCCGGACCTGGGCATCGTTTCCGACGCGCGCATCGCGCTGCAAATGCTGGTGGACACGGCGCAGCGCCGTTTCGAACGCGGCGAGTTGCCGAATCGCGACGCCTGGTGCGCCGCCTGCCTGCAGCGCAAGCAAACGCTGCTGCGCAAGACCCATTTCGACAACGTACCGGTCAAGCCGCAGCGGGTGTATGAAGAGATGAACCGCGCCTTCGGCCGCGACGCCTGCTACGTCACCACCATCGGGCTGTCGCAGATCGCCGCCGCACAAATGCTGCACGTTTTCGAACCGCGTCACTGGATCAATGCCGGTCAGGCCGGCCCACTGGGTTGGACGCTGCCTGCGGCGCTGGGCGTATGCGCCGCCGATCCGCAGCGCAAGGTGGTCGCGCTGTCGGGCGACTATGATTTCCAGTTCATGATCGAAGAGCTGGCGGTCGGCGCGCAGTTCAAGCTGCCGTATATCCATGTGCTGGTGAACAACGCCTATCTGGGGCTGATCCGTCAGGCACAGCGCGGGTTCGATATGGATTACTGCGTGCAGCTGTCGTTTGAAAACATCAACAACGCGGAAATTGGCGAGTACGGCGTCGATCACGTCAAGGTGGCGGAAGGCCTGGGTTGCAAGGCGCTGCGGGTGTTCAAACCGGAAGAGATCGCGCCGGCGTTCCGTCAGGCCCAGGAACTGATGCGGCAGCACCGGGTGCCGGTGGTGGTGGAAATCATCCTGGAGCGCGTCACCAATATTTCCATGGGCACCGAGCTGGATAACGTCAACGAGTTCGAGCCGGTGGCGGCAACGCCGGAAGACGCGCCGACCTCGGTCAACTTCTTTGATTACCGCTGAGGAGCCTTACCATGCCGAAATTTTCAGCCAACCTGTCGATGCTGTTCACTGAAGTCGATTTTATGCAGCGTTTCCGCCGGGCGAAGGAGCAGGGCTTCAGCGCGGTGGAATACATGTTCCCTTACGACTATCCGATCGCGGCGCTGCGCAGCGAACTGGAGGCGCACCGTCTGAGCCAGGTGCTGTTCAACCTGCCGGCTGGCGACTGGGCGGCCGGCGAAAGGGGCATCGCCTGCTTGCCGGGGCGCGAAGCGGAGTTCCGCGACGGCGTCGGGCGCGCGATCGAGTATGCGCAGGCCCTGGGCTGCGATCGCATCAACTGCCTGATCGGCAATCCGGATCCAGCCGTCAGCCGCCGCACCACCGACGAACGGGTGAAGGAGAACCTGAGCTACGCCGCCGACACCCTGGCGCGGCAAAATATTCGCCTGCTGATCGAACCGATCAACCGCTACGACATGCCGCAGTTCTACCTGCAAACCTCCCGGCAGGCGATCGAACTGATCGAGGCGATCGGCAGCCCCAACCTGTATCTGCAGTACGACCTCTACCACATGCAGCGCATGGAAGGAGAGCTGACGCAGACCCTCGAGCGCCTGCTGGCGAGGATCGACCACATCCAGGTCGCCGATAACCCGGGGCGGCACGAGCCCGGCACCGGCGAAATCAACTGCGAGTTTATCTTCGCGCAGCTGGATCGCATGGGGTATCGCGGCTGGATCGGCTGTGAATACAAACCGCTCACCACCACGGAAAGCGGCCTGTCATGGATTAAAAAATACCTGTCTTGAGGAGATGAAAATGAAAGTGGGATTTATCGGTCTGGGCATCATGGGCGCGCCGATGGCGGAAAAGCTGCTGGCGGGCGGGCACACGCTTTACGCCCACACCCGACATGAGGTGCCGGCAACGTTACTGCAACAGGGGGCCATCGCCTGCCGCGATCCGCAGCAGGTGGCGGATGAGGCGGACGTGATCTTCATCATGGTGCCGGATACGCCGCAGGTGGAGGAGGTGCTGTTTGGTGAACGCGGCTGCGCCGCCGGCAAGCTGAACGGCAAAGTAGTGGTGGACATGAGCTCCATTTCACCGCTGGAGACCAAAGCGTTTGCGCAGCGCATCAACCAGCTGGGCGCCCAGTACCTGGACGCGCCGGTTTCCGGCGGCGAAGTGGGCGCCAAACAGGGCACGCTGACCATCATGGTGGGCGGCGAGCAAGCGACCTTCGAACGGGTGCAACCGCTGCTGGCGCTGATGGGCAAGAACATCACGTTGATCGGCGGCAACGGCGACGGGCAAACCTGCAAGGTCGCCAATCAGATCATCGTGGCGTTGACCATCGAAGCGGTCAGTGAAGCGTTGGTGTTCGCCTCGCGCGCCGGCGCCGATCCGGCCCGGGTGCGTGAAGCCCTGATGGGCGGCTTCGCCTCGTCGCGCATCCTCGAGGTGCACGGCGAGCGGATGATCAAGCGGGCGTTCGCGCCGGGGTTCCGCATCTCGCTGCACCAGAAGGATCTCAATCTGGCGCTGCAGGGCGCGAAGGCGCTGGCGCTCAGCCTGCCGAATACCGCCACCTGCCAGGAGTTGTTCAACGTCTGCGCCGCCAATGGCGACGGCGAACTGGATCACTCCGCGCTGGTGCGGGCGCTGGAAATCATGGGCAACCACCGGGTAGCCGGCTAAGGCGCCCGCCGGCGTTTCATTTGCCAGCTTATCATTAGAATCAGAGATGTTCGACATTAATAATGCCCTCTTTATGATAAATAAAGAGGGTCCCCGCCAATCCAATAAAAATGATTCAGCACAATAAAAAGTAAAAAGCAGGATGCCAACCCAAGGAGACACTGAATATGGCAACCGATAATGCTGTTATTGACAAAGATATTCTTACCGCCCCTGACAAAAATCGTTTATATCGAAAAATCGCCTGGCGCATTATGCCCATTCTACTAGTGAGCTATATCGTCGGTTATCTCGATCGGGTGGGGATTTCGTTTTCGAAATTCCAAATGATGCCCGATATTCTGAACGGCAATGTCTCGATGGCCGAAGCCGTTTACGGGCTGGGGGCCGGGGTATTTTTCATCGGCTATATCATCGCCGGGGTGCCCAGCAATATTCTGCTGAGCCGCTACGGCGCCAGAAAGATCATCGCGCTGCTGATGGTGGTGTGGGGGGCGATTTCGATGCTGAGCATCTTCATCACCAACCCCTGGCAATTCTACCTGGCGCGTTTTCTGCTGGGGCTGGCGGAAGCCGGCTTTTACCCCGGCGTGATCCTCTACCTGACGCTGTGGTTCCCCTCCAGCCAGCGCGCCAAGATGACGGCGCTGTTCGTGTGCGGCATCCCGGTCAGCAACATCATCGGCGGCCCGCTGTGCGGCTGGATCATCGAACACATGAACGGCCTGATGAACCTCTCCGGCTGGCAATGGCTGTTCTTTATCAGCGGCCCGCGCGCGCTGTTGATCGCCATCGTCATTTTTTGCTTCCTGGATAATACCTATCAGAGCGCCAAGTGGCTCAGCCCGCAGGAGAAGGCGCTGATCAAAGAGGATATGGCGCAGAGCGCGCCGCGTCAGGGCGCCGCCGGCGGGCAGGAGTGGACGATGAAAAGCATGCTGAGGTCGTCCGCGTTCACCAAAATGTGGCTGATTTGCTTCTGTACCGTGATGGGGCAAGGCGGGCTGGCGTTTTGGGTGCCCACCATCATTCGCGACACCGGCGTGACCTCGGTGATGGATATCGGGCTGCTGACCATGCTGCCGTATATGCTGGCGGTGGTGGCGATGCTGGTGGCCGCGCGCAGTTCGGACAAGCATCGCGAGCGGCGCTGGCACATTATCGTGCCGTTCTGCATCGCGGCGGTGTCGCTGATCTTTATCGGCCTGTTCCCGGACAACAAGCACGTGGTGATGGCGGCGCTGTGCGTGGCGGTGGCGTCGAGCCTGGTGCCGTCGCCGCTGTTCTGGAGCCTGCCGAATGCCATCTTTACCGGCACCTGCGCCGCAGCGGGCATTGCGCTCATCAATTCCATCGCCAATATCGGCGGATTTATTTCGCCTTACATCATCGGCTATTTCAAACAGCTGACCCACAGTAACTTGGCGGCGATGTGCGTTTTGTCGGCGATGATGATCGTGGGCGCATTATTGACCTACAGCGTGCCGGCGAAATGGGTCAATAAATAACGCTTTTCTTCATCTTAATTAAACAGTCGGCAACAGTTTTATTTTATTCCGCCATGCGTTCTTCATCTGATTAATTCAGCGGGGGAAGGCATGGCCGTTTTTATTTCCGTTCGAATAAAGGATGCGTCATGAAAATTGTTATTGCACCGGATTCATTTAAAGAAAGCGTCAGCGCGGAATTGGCGGCGCGGGCGATCGCGCGCGGCTTTCACGAGGTTTATCCCGATGCCGAGTGCGTTTGCCTGCCGATCGCCGACGGCGGCGAAGGCACGGTGGACGCGCTGGTGGCCGCCACCGGCGGGCGCAAGGTGAGTGTGACCGCCACGGGCCCGCTGGGGGAACGGGTGGCGGCGTTTTACGGCGTCAGCGGCGACGGCAAGACGGCGGTGATCGAGATGGCGGCGGCCAGCGGATTGATGCTGACGCCGGCGGAACGCCGTAACCCGCTGCTGGCCACCAGCTACGGCACCGGCGAACTGATCCTGCATGCGCTGGATCAGGGCATTCGCCACCTGATCCTCGGCATCGGCGGCAGCGCCACGGTGGATGGCGGCGTCGGCATGGTGCAGGCGCTGGGCGGCCGCTTTTATCGTCCGGACGGCAGGGCGCTGCCGTGGGGCGGCGGCGAGCTGGCGACGCTGAGCGGAATCGATCTCGGCGCGCTGGATGCGCGCCTGCGGCAGTGCCGGATAGAGGTCGCCTGCGACGTAGACAATCCGCTGGTGGGGCCGCGCGGCGCGGCGGCGGTGTTCGGGCCGCAGAAGGGCGCGACGGCAGCGATGGTGGCGCAGTTGGAACAGGGCCTGACGCAGTATGCCGAGGTGATCCGCCAGAGCACCGGCCGCGACGTGCGACAGGTCGCCGGCGGCGGGGCGGCGGGCGGCATGGGGATCGCCTGCCAGGTGTTTCTCGGCGCAACGCTGAAGCCGGGCATCGAGATCGTGATGGCGGCGCTGGGGCTGGAGCTGGCGTTGGCGGAGGCCGATCTGCTGGTCACCGGCGAAGGGCGCATCGACAGCCAAACGCTGGGCGGCAAGGCGCTGTCCGGCGTCGCCCGTCTGGCGCGGGCGCGCGGCCTGCCGGTTATCGCATTGGCCGGCGTGGTGGAGGAAGGGGCAGAGGCGCTGCACGCGCAGGGGATCGACGCGATGTTCAGCATTTTGCCGCGTCTGAGTACGCTGGAGGTTGCGCTGTCGCAAGGCGAGCTTAACCTGCAGCGCAGCGCCGCCAACGTCGCCCGCGCGATGCGCGTCGGCCAGCGATTGGGATAAAAAAGAAGGCCACGCTGCGCGGGCAGGTGGCCTGGGTTTTGGCGGCGAAGCGCTTACGGCTCGACGTCGCGGTTGCAATCCTTGGAGTAGATGTAGCTGAAGGTTTCCTGGCCCACCGCATAGCCCGCCTGCTGCACATAGGCGCCCATGAAGATGTAGTCGCCTTGCTTCACCGGCATCCATTCATTGTCCAGGTTGTACACGCCGGCGCCGCTGAGAATATAGGCACCATGCTCCTGCACGTGGGTCTCGATGTAGCCGTGGCTGGCGCCGGGGGCGAAGGAGAGGATGTGCATATTCATGTCGAAGCCCAGATCTTTCGGCAGCAGATCCTGCAGGATCACCTCGCTCATGCCCTCGTAGTGGATCTGCTCCAGGTTGGCGACGTTGTTGCTGACCACGTGCGCCTCGTAGCCCTTGATGCGCTGGTAGCGGCGCTTGTAGAGGAACAGGCGGCTGGATTGGCCGCCGTTGGCGTTTTCCAGCCGCATCGTGACGCCCGCCGGGCAGTAAAGGTAGCCGCCGGCGCTCAGCGGGTAATCGGTGGCGTCGGCGGAAGCGGTGATGGCGCCGTCGATGACGTACACGAAGGTTTCGATCTCTTCGCCGCCAAAGCCTTTGGTGTTGCGGCCGCAGTCGTGCAGCGTCACCAGATAATCGACGAAGGTGGCGCCCAGTTTCGGCGTCGACAAGATGGTGACGTCGCAGTTTTCAAAACCGGGAATGACGTTGCGCACCAGGCCGTTCGGCGGGATCAGCGCATAGTTGCCGCGTTTGATGATGGCGCGCGTTGACAGAATGTCGGTTGGATAACCGGTTTGATTGTTGAAGTAACCCACGTTGATTCTCCTGATCGTTGAAAGGGCGCCGCGGCGGCGCCCGGTAAAAAAGCGCCGTCAGGCCTCGGTGGCCGTTCGGGTTGGCGTAGTGCGTTTCATCAATACATTGACGGTGAAGAAAATGGCGGTGCCCACCAGCAGGATGGCGGCGGAGATGTAAAAGCCCATCACCTTGGAGCCGGTGCTGTCGGAGATCACGCCGGTGAGGAAGGGGGCGATCACCGACGAGGACATGCCGAAGAAGTTGAACACGCCGAAGCTGGTGCCATAGCCTTTCTTCGGCGCGTTGTCGGCGACGAAGGAGATCATGATCGGATCGACCGCCAGCTTACCCAACAGCCCGTACAGGATCAGGCTGATCAGCAGCATGGTGGAGTCCGGCGAAATGACGGTGCAGACCAGCATTATCGCCGCGCACAGCTCGAGGAAGATGATCAGCTGCACCTTCTTGTTGCGGAAACGGTCGGACATGCGGCTGAAGAACAGCGCGCCCGGCACCGACGCGAAGGCCACCAGGGCGGAGGAGAAGCCGATGGCTACCCCTTCAAAGCCGCGCTCTTGCTGCAGGAACGAGGGCAGCCAGGTGACTATCATGTAGTAGCCGTAGCAGGTGGCGAAGTACATCGCGTAGGCGGAGATCATGCGCAGGCTGAACAGGCCGCTGGCCTGACCGTCTTCTTCGGGCGCGAGCGCCGCCGGCGCAACGGTCTGGCTGACGGCTGCCGGCGCTTGAGGCTGCGAACCTTTGATGACCACGGCGAATACCAGCGTCATCACCACCAGCAGGCCGGTGATGATGAACAGCATGATCTGCCAGTTCATGTTGAAGCTTTTCACCAGCAGGCTGGAGGCGATCAGGCCGATGGCCATGCCGAGCGCCGAGCCGCTGTTGATCACCGCGGTCGCCAGGCCACGGCGCTCCAGGGGGATATTCTCCGACGACAGGGAGTAGGCCGAGCCGTAATAAGAGCCGCAGCCCATGCCCGCCAGCAGGCTGCCGGCATAGACCATGGTCAGGCTGGTGGCGTTGCCGATCAGC
Source organism: Serratia sp. BNK-23 (assembly GCF_047456145.1). Taxonomy (NCBI): domain Bacteria; kingdom Pseudomonadati; phylum Pseudomonadota; class Gammaproteobacteria; order Enterobacterales; family Yersiniaceae; genus Serratia; species Serratia sp. BNK-23. Next base: position 3,822,542 of record NZ_CP179900.1, on the reverse strand, counting down.
AAGGTGGCGATGATGAACAGGCAGAAGCCCGGGATCAACACCACCTTCTTGCCGAATTTGTCCACCAGGATGCCCGCCGGGATCTGCATGCCGGTATAGGCGAAGAAGTAGAAGCTGGCGATCAGCCCCATTTCCGCATTGGAGTGCGCGCCGATGGTCTGTTGGATCTCGGGAAAGATCGGCGTCAGAACGGTGCGGTAGATCCAGATCACCGCCCAGCCCAGGCAGAGCACGACGACGATCTTTTTCCAGTAGCGCGGGTCGATGTCGTTGCTCATGCCTCGGCCCCCTGTTCGGTGTAGGCCAGCTGATACAGCGTCTGCGCCAGGATTTTCACCCCTTCGTTCAGATCGGCGACGGCGGTTTTTTCCGCCGGGTTATGGCTGATGCCGGCGATGCTCGGCACGAACATCATCACCGTCGGCACGCGCGGGGCGAAAATTTGCGAGTCGTGCCCGGCGCCACTGTGCATCATGCGGTAATTCAGCCGCTGCGTTTCACACAGGCGGCTGACGCAGGCCACCAGCTGTTCGTTCATCGGGATCGGCGCTTCGTCCATCCACAGATCGATCTCGGCCTCGATGCCCATCTCGGCGCAGATGCGCTGGATATCCTGCTCGATCTCCTGCGTGAAGCGCAGCAGCGCGGCCTGATCGGTATGGCGGCAGTCGAGGGTGAAGTGGGTGAAGCCCGGCACCACGTTGACGGTGTTCGGCTTCGGCTCCACCTTGCCGAAGGTCAGCACCAGCGGATCGCCCTCGGCGCGCGCCTTGGCGATCGATTCGCAGCAGATGCGGCTGAAGGCGTGCACGGTATCCCGGCGGTAGCTCATCGGGGTGGTGCCGGCGTGGTTGGCTTCGCCCTGCAGACGCACGTCATAGCGCCGTTGGCCGACGATACTGGTCACCACGCCGATGGTTTTGCCTTCGGTTTCCAGCACTTTGCCCTGCTCGATATGGATCTCGACGAAGGCCGTGATATCACTGCGCAGCGGCTGATGCGGCGGCGGGAAATCGAAACCGGCGTCGCGCATGGCGTTGACGAAGCCGACGCCCTTGGCGTCCGTAATGTGCTGCACATCTTCCCGCCGGGCCAGGCCGACGATGTTCTTGCTGCCCCAGAACACATAGGGGAAGCGGCTGCCTTCTTCTTCCGCCAGCGCGATGACTTCCAGACTGCGCAGCGGCGGGCCGTAGGTATCCTTGAGGTATTTGATCGCCATAAAGGCGGCTTCAATGCCGAACTGGCCGTCGAGGTTGCCGCCGTTGACCACCGTGTCGATGTGCGAACCGGAGAGAATTACCTGGTCGGGGTATTTGCTGCCCTCCAGCCGGCCGAACAGGTTGCCGACCGCATCAAAATGGGTGCTCAGCCCGGCGGCGTCGAAGGCGTTTTTCAACGCGTGCTGCGCCTCGATCCATTCCGGGGTATAAAGCAGACGCGTCATGCCGCCGCTGGGGTCGGCGCCGATTTTCGATAACCAGCCGGAAATATCACGGATTTCTTGTTGGAAGTCTTTCATGTTTACCTGCCCGCATGTTATGTCTCAGCGGCGATGCGGCCAGGGCGAATGATATTCGCCGCCGGCCGACCTATTGCGCTGAGCGCGCTGATGAAGGTTTTCTTTTTTCTCCCCGGCTCTGAAATATCAACCGCGAGCCGCGGCGTAAAAAGCCCACGATAATAAGATTGCGTTAACTGGCGAAAGGGTCTTTGTGGTCGTAAGAACGCTGGTAAATAGCATTTGAAATTAAGTATTGATAAATATCGTCGACGATTTCGATACCGTTTTTCTCGCTTTCCATTTCACGCGCATGGCTGTTCTGTCCCGGGTAAAGCACTTTACTGACGCCCGGCGCCGGTTTAACGGCGTTCAACTCTTTCATGACCTGGCTGATATTTTTACGGAACGCCGATTCGTTGGTGAAATAACCTGGGTTCAGGACGATATGCAATTGGCCCAATTCCCGGCCGGCGCTGAGATCGTGATACATCGAGCTGACGTGTTTGCCGAACGGCAGGCCGAGCAAAATGCCCGACAGCACGTCGACCATCATCATCAGGCCGTAGCCTTTCGGCCCGGCGATCGGCAGCAGCCCGCTGACGGCGAACGGATCGGTGGTGTGCTTGCCCTCGGCGTCCACCGCCCAGGTGTCGGGAATGGCGGCGTTGCGCGAGCGGGCGTCCAGCACTTTCCCCCAGGCTTGCACGGTGGTGGCCATATCGAAGGTGATCAGCTCGTCGCCTTCGCCTGGTGCGGAGAAGGCGATAGGGTTGGTGCCGTAGTAGACCTCGGCGCCGCCGTACGGCACCACCATCGGATCGGATTGGCACAGCGAGATGCCGACCATGCCGGCGCGCGCCGCCTGCTGCACGAAGTACGACAGCGCGCCGCTGTGGCCGATGCGGCGAACGCCCACCACCGCAACGCCGTTCTCTTTCGCCATCTCGATGGCGCGATCCATGCTCAGCTTGGCCGCCACGTGCCCGGCGCCATTGTCGCCGTCGAAAATGGCGCTGCAGGGGCCGGTTTTTTCAAAGGTGAAATGGGGATGATTGTTGGTGCCGCCCTTGCTGATGCGTTCGGAATAGTATTCGACCCTGACCGCGCCGTGGGAGTGGATGCCGCGCGCATCGGCATGAACCAGCACGTCGGCGACGATGCCGGCGTGCTCCTGGCTCAGGCCGGCGGCGTGAATCTTTTGCTGGATAAGCTGATGCAATTGTTGTTTAGAGACCTTCATATACAGTCCTTTTATCACTACGGTTTATTTAATTCGCCTCTGCGTTGTAATGTATAAATACCGGGGGGGAATAATGTGATCCAGATGCGTTTTACTCTATTGAATTAAAAATTCGTTGAATTAAATCGTCATTGTTAGAAGTTTTTTATAAATGATTTTCTCGCGTCTGGATTAATTAATATTCAGACGATTAAGTTATTTTTTCTAACAATGAATAAAGTGTGACCGCACTCACCTCTGGGCGTGATTTTAATTTGTAGCTTGATAATTAACCTTTTCGCTGGATTCAATGCATCGCCGCGCCGCCGGTGCGGGAAATATTGCCGATATTATTAAATGCTGTCGTAAGGATATCACCATGATCCATGCTTTTATTAAAAAGGGGAGCTTTCAGGATTCCGTCAGCCTGATGTTGATCTCCCGCAAACTCAGTGAGTCTCCCAAGGTTGAGGAAATATCCGTCATGATGGGGACGCCGGCCAATAAATCCTTATTGGAGGTGACCGGTTTCTGGCATCCGCAGTTTAGCCAAGCGACGCCGAACGATATTTGCGTGGCGATCAAAGCGGAGTCCGCCGACGAGTCGATCGCCGAGGAGATCGGCGCGGCGCTGGAGGCGGCGCTCAAGGCGATTGCGCAGGGCGGCCAGGGCGGTAAAAAACTGCTGCGGGCGCGCAGCTGGCGCACCGCCCGGCAGAAGCTGCCGGCCGCCAATCTGGCACTGATCTCGATCGCCGGCGAATACGCGGCGGAGTTGGCGGATCGGGCGCTGGAAGACGGCTGCAACGTGATGATGTTCTCCGACAACGTCAGCCCGGCGCAGGAAGTGGCGCTGAAAACCAAGGCGCGCGAGCGTGGGCTGATCGTGATGGGGCCGGACTGCGGCACTGCCTGCATCGCCGGCGCGCCGCTGGCGTTCGCCAACGTGGCGCCCGCCGGATCCATCGGCGTGGTCGGCGCCTCCGGTACCGGCATTCAGGAGCTGATCTCGCAAATTACCCTGGCGGGACAGGGCATCTCGCACGCTATCGGCCTGGGCGGGCGGGATCTGACGGCGGAGATCGGCGGCATCAGCGCCATCAGCGCGCTACGCATGCTGGCGGCGGATCCGCAGAGCCAGGTGCTGGCGTTCGTGTCCAAACCGCCGGCGCCCGAGGTGCGTCAGCGGGTGATCGACGAAATGAAAGCGCTCGGCAAGCCGGTGGTGGCGCTGTTCCTCGGCGCGCAGTCCGCCGTGCGTCAGGATGGCAACATCACGTTCGCCGCCACGCTGGATGAAGCGGCGCGGCTGGCGGCGATGCTGGGCTGCGTGCAGCAACAGGCGGCGCAACAGCCCGCGGTGCCCGGCGGCAAAATCGCCGGACTGTACGCCGGCGGCACGCTGGCGGCCGAATGCGCGATGTTGCTGGCGGAAAAACTGCGCTTGCCGGTGGATAGCGAACACCCGCGCGGCGCCATGCTGGTGGCCGACGGCCATCGCATCATCGACATGGGCGATGACTTTTATACCCAGGGGCGCCCGCACCCGATGATTGATCCGACCGCCCGCAATCAAGAGATCGCCCGCCTGGCGCAGCAGCCGCAGACCGGCGTGTTGCTGCTGGACGTGGTGATCGGCTTTGGCGCCCAGGACGATCCGGCGGCGTCGCTGGCGGACGAGGTGGCCAACGTGCGCGCGGCGCGCGGCGCGGCCCACCCGCTGGCGGCGATCGCTACCGTCACCGGCACCGAACAGGATCCGCAGCAGCGCTCGCGGCAAATCGCCACCCTGCAGGAGGCCGGCATCGCGGTGATGCCGTCGCTGCCGGCGGCGGTCGCGTTGGCGCATCAGCTGATTACCCCCGTCTTACCCGCACCTGAACGTGAACGGCCGACCTTGCTGGACGGCGTCGCGGTGATCAACGCCGGGCTGCGCAGCTTCGCCGATGACCTGCAAACCAGCGACATCCCGGTGGTGCATTACCAGTGGGCGCCGGTGGCCGGCGGCGATCAACGATTAGCCAACATCTTGAAAAAATTAAAGTAAGGAACCGCTATGTACGCAACGATTGAGCAAGCAAACGCCGCCGTTATCGCCCGTATCCGCGAGGCGCGCCCGCACTGGCAGGATGTGGATCTGGCGCATCGGTTGATCCCGCAGCTGGCTGAAGGACGCAAGCTGCTGCACGCCGGGCCGCCGGTCACCTGGCAAGAGATGAGCGGTCCGGTGCGCGGTGCCTGCATCGGCGCCTGCCTGTTCGAAGGCTGGGCGCAGGATGAACAGCAGGCGCTGGCGCTGCTGGAGCAAGGGGAAATCGAGTTCATCCCATGCCACAGCGTGAGCGCGGTGGGGCCGATGGGCGGCATCACCTCGGCCCACATGCCGATGGTGGTGGTCAGGAACACCGTCCACGGCAACTACGCCTACTGCAACATGAACGAAGGCATCGGTAAGGTGATGCGCTTCGGCGCCTATGGCGAGGATGTGCAGCAGCGCCTGCGCTGGATGCGCGACTCTTTGGCTCCGGTGCTGAAAGCAGTGCTGGCGACGCTGGAGGAGGGGATCGATCTGACCGCGCTGATGGCGCAGGCGATCAGCATGGGGGACGAATTCCACCAGCGCAATATCGCGGCCTCGGCGCTATTAATGCGCAGGTTGGCGCCGGAGATTAGCCTGCTGCCTCGCGATAAGGCGGAGCTGGCGCAGGTGATGCAGTTCCTCAGCATCACCGATCAGTTCTTCCTCAATCTGGCGATGGCTTACTGCAAGGCGGCGATGGATGCGGGAGCAGAAATTGAGCAGGGCACTATCGTCACGGTAATGACCCGCAACGGCAAGAACTTTGGCATCAAGATCAGCGGCATGGGCGATCGTTGGTTCACCGCGCCGGTCAATACGCCGGAAGGGCTGTTCTTCTCCGGCTTCAGCCAGGCGGACGCCAACCCGGACATCGGCGACAGCGCGATCACCGAAACCTTCGGCATCGGTGGGGCGGCGATGGTCGCGGCCCCGGGCGTGACGCGTTTCGTCGGGGCTTCCGGCGGCATGAGCGCCGCCACCGACATCTCCGAGGAAATGGCGGAGATCTATCTTGAGCGCAACATGATGCTGCAGATCCCGACCTGGGACTTCCAGGGCGCCTGCCTGGGGCTGGATGCCCGGCGGGTGGTGGAAACCGGCATCACGCCGCTGATCAACACAGGCATCGCCCACCGCGAAGCCGGGGTCGGGCAGATCGGCGCCGGCACGGTGCGCGCGCCGCTCGGTTGTTTCGAGAAGGCGATCGAAGCGCTGGCCGATAAGCTCGGCATCACGGCGTAAGTGAACGGAGGGGCGTATGGACATTGTCGCGCTGGCCGGCAGCCGCCATGTGACGCAGGACTATGGCGCGCTGCGCTGCGTCGGCAGCTTCAACAACGCGATCAATTTCCTGACGGAAAACGCGCGGTTGCTGACGCTACACCGCGCCGGCAGCGGCCTGAGTCCGATGGGATGGCAGCTCGGCGCGCGGGATTTCGACCGCGTGCGTCATGCGATGCCGTCCGTACGGCACTGCGCTTTCTCCACCACTGGCATTTTGCTGGATGCGCTTCTTGTCCGGCCCGCCGCGACGGCGCGGGATCTGGGGCTGGCGCAGCGGGCGGCCATTGCCGATCGGCCGCTGGCGGCGGTATTGCAGCGCTGCACGGCGCAGTGCGGGTTGCACGGCGAAATCGGTCGGCTGGTGAAGCGGCCGTTAACGCCGGAGCCGGCCGGGCTGGCGCGGGATTTCTCCCGTTGGTTGCGGGGCGGCGCGGTCGACTGGCGCCATACGCTGGGCAAAGGGCCGGGGCTGACGCCGAGCAACGACGACACCTTGCTCGGTCTGTTGCTGAGCGCGCACCTTGACAGCCGCATCCAGGTCGCCGGGCTGACGCCGTTTTTCGCCCAGACGCCACCGCTGGAAGCGTTGACCACGCTGGTGAGCGCGCACTACCTGCATTACGCCGAGCGGGGCGTGTTCGCCACGCCGCTGCATATGCTGGCGCAGGGGCTGCAGGTACCTAACGGTGTATCGGCAGCGGTGGCGGCGGTGCTGAACCTGGGGCATTTCTCGGGGGCGGACACGCTGCTGGGCGTGTGGCTGGGGGTGACGACGATTAACGCACTGTGCGGCGCGCGGTGTGAACATGAGGGCCGGATCGCGGATCCGGCCGGGACGGTATGATTTCAACTACGGGTGCAAACCATGAAAACCTTGGTCATTGCGTTGGGCGGCAACGCCTTATTGCAACGCGGAGCCGTGCTCTCTGCGGAAAATCAGTATAAGAGCATCGCCCTCATCGCCGACGCCATCGGCAAGCTGGCGCAGAAATACCGCATCGCCATCGTGCACGGCAACGGCCCGCAGGTGGGGCTGCTGGCGTTGCAAAACCTGGCGTACCGCGATGTGCCGCCCTATCCGCTGGATATTCTGGTGGCCGAAAGCCAGGGCATGATCGGCTATATGCTGGCGCAGCAGCTGAATGCCAGCCATCCGCAGCAGCCGGTGTCCACGCTGCTGACGCGAGTGCTGGTGGATGCGCAGGATGCGGATTATCAGACGCCGAGCAAGTTCATCGGGCCGGTGTATGCGCCGGAACAGCGGCAGGCGCTGGAGGCCAAGTTCGGCTGGACGCTGAAGGCGGACGGCAACTATATCCGCCGGGTGGTGCCTTCGCCGGCGCCGCAAAAGATCCTCGACATCGAGGCGATCACCTTGCTGCTGTCGCAGCGGCATATCGTGATCTGCAACGGCGGCGGCGGCATCCCGATGATCGCCGGCGAGCATGGGCTGACGGGCAGCGAAGCGGTGATCGACAAAGATCTGGCGGCGGCGCTGTTGGCGGAACAGGTGGGGGCCGATCATCTGGTGATCCTCACCGATGCCGACGCGGTGTACCAGGAGTGGGGCACGCCGCGCCAGCGCGCCATTCGTCGCGCCACCACGCAGGAGCTGGCGCCGATGGCGGTGGCGGACGGCGCCATGGGGCCGAAGATCATGGCGGTCAGCCGCTTCGTCGATCGCACCGGGCGGACGGCGCATATCGGTGGCCTGCAGGATATCGACGCGGTGCTGGCGGGCCAGGCCGGCACCTCTATTTTACCTTAGCTGCCTTCGGTTTATCCGCGCCCGCGTTGGCGCGGATAAGTATGCCTAAATGGCATGATTTCAATAATTTTTATTCATTTCATGATGTTGCTCGCCTTGGCTAGAGTAAAAACACCCCCGTGTTTACCGTCAAAAATTTGTCATTTTTATTTGCGACTATGCTTTTTGAAATGACATTTCGGCCAAGGATTGTTATGGATTCGCTCAGTGTTGATGAACTCGCCCAGAAGAAAGACCGCTGGTATCGCATTGTAGAGGAGATGCTGGCCGAAGCCGGCGTCGCCATCAACGGCCCGCGCGCCTGGGATATCCGGGTGCATAACCCGGCGCTGTTCAAACGCATTTTGCAGGAAGGCTCGCTCGGCTTCGGCGAGAGCTATATGGACGGCTGGTGGGAATGCGAACGGCTGGACATGCTGTTTACCCGCATTTTGCAGGCCGGCGTCGATGAGCGGTTGCCGAAAAGCCTGAGCGACATCGCGCGCATCGCCTATGCCCGGCTGTTCAACCGCCAATCGCGCAAGCGCGCCTGGCAGGTGGGCAAAGAGCATTACGACATCGGCAACGACCTGTTCCGGGCGATGCTCGATCCTTACATGCAATACTCCTGCGGCTACTGGAAAGAAGCGCAAACGCTGGAGCAGGCGCAGCAGGCCAAGCTCAGGATGATCTGCGAGAAGCTGCAGCTGAAACCGGGCATGACGCTGCTGGATATCGGCTGTGGCTGGGGTGGGTTGGCGCAGTTTGCGGCGCAAAACTACGGCGTCTCGGTGCACGGCGTGACCATTTCAGCCGAGCAGCAGAAGCTGGCGCAGGCACGCTGCGCCGGGCTGGACGTCGAGATCTTGCTGCAGGATTACCGCGATCTGGATCGTCAGTTCGATCGCATCGTGTCGGTCGGCATGTTCGAGCACGTCGGGCCGAAAAACTACGAGACCTATTTCAGCGTCGCGGCACGCAATCTGAAGCCCGACGGCCTGTTTTTGCTGCACACCATCGGTTCCAATCAAACCGACCTTAACGTCGACGCCTGGATAGACAAATACATCTTCCCCAACGGCTGCCTGCCTTCGGTGCGGCATATCGCCGAGGCCAGCGAAGGGCGTTTCGTGATGGAGGATTGGCACAACTTCGGCGCCGATTACGATCGCACGCTGATGGCCTGGCTGGAGAATTTCAAACGGGCGTGGCCGGAATTGGCGGGCGGTTATTCCGAGCGCTTCGAGCGCATGTTCACTTATTACCTGAACGCCTGCGCCGGCGCGTTTCGTTCGCGCAACATTCAGCTGTGGCAGGTGTTGTTCAGCCCGGCGGGCGTGGAGGGCGGGGTGCGGGTCTATCGTTGATATCCCTGCGTCTTTTCCGCCGCATCGTTGTTGGCTGCACGTTCGATCCCCTGGTCACTTAGTTATCTAAGCTCCCAGGGCTTCTCACGTTTGCCGCCTGGATGCAGCTTCAGGTATGACGGATATCAGTACAGCAGGGAGTACAGCTGGCGGCGATATTTAGCGGCCAGCGCGTCGCCGGTGCCGAGTGCGGCCAGAATGTCCATCAGGGTCTTGCGCGCGTTGCCGTTGGCGGCGGCCAGATCTTTCTTCAGATGCCCCATCAGCAGTTCCAGCGCTTCTTCGTTACGCCCGACCTGATGCAGTTGCAGCGCCAGCTGCACCGCCAGCTCGACGTTGTCCGGCTCTTGCTGCACCTGCTGTTGCAGCTGTTGGATTTCCGGCGTGTCCGCCGCCTGCTTCAACAGTTCAATCTGCGCCACCAGGCCCTGATAGCGCGTATCGCGATCCTGCAGCGGGATAGTCGCCAGCACCGCTTCAGCGTCTTCGCTGCGGCTGAGCGCGATCTGCGTTTCGGCCAGCGTCAGGCCGATGTCGCTGCGCTGCTGGCTGCTCTGCCAGGCGTCTTTCAGCAGCGGCAGCGCTTCGGCGGCGTTGCCGGCGGCCAGCAGTTCCTGCGCCTGCGCCAGTTTCAGATCTTCTTCCTTCGGCAGGAAACGCTGCAGCAGGTCACGGATCGCTTCTTCCGGCTGCGGGCCCTGGAAGCCGTCGACCGGTTGGCCGTCTTTAAACAGGTAGACCGTCGGAATGGAACGCAGCCCGAATTGGGAGGCGATCATCTGTTCGGCGTCACAGTCCACCTTGGCCAGAATGAACTGACCGGCGTATTCCGCCGCCAGCTTGTCCAGCACCGGCGTGAGCTGCAGGCAGTGTTGGCTGCGCTCGGACCAGAAGTAGAACAGCACCGGAATGGACATCGACTGTTCCAGCGTCTGGTGCAGGTTAGTTTCGTTAATATCAACAACAGCTTGAGCTAGCATCTTTTTTCTCTCTGATCGTGCGGAGCCATGGGGTGTAAATGGGGGCGCGCCGCCATTCTTCAACCCCGTCGGGCGAATTAAGCGTTGCTGCGCAGCAGCCAATCCAGACAGCGGCCCGGCAAAATGCGGCGCAGCACGCTCATCGCGTGCGCCAGCAGGGTGACCGGATAGCGCAGTTTGGCGCGCGGGCTTTCCAGCGCGTGGCGCAGTTTGGGCAGAATGGCCTCCGGCGGCAGCGTCAGGCGCTTGGCGATGCCGGGGTTGTGCACCGGCTTGTCGCTCTGCGCCTGGTTGACGTTCTGGCTAAAGTGGGTGGATATCGGCCCCGGTTCGATCAGGCTGACCTGAATGCCGCTGCCGTGCAGTTCCATGCGCAGCGCGTCCGACCAGGCTTCCAGCGCGAACTTGCTGGCGGCGTAGGCGCCGCGCCCGGCGCTGGAGACCAGACCCATCACCGAGCTGGTCTGAATAATACGCCCTTCGCCGTGCGGCAACATCGCCGGCAACAGCAGCTGGGTTAGCTGGTGGGTGCCGAACAGGTTGGTGGCGAACTGCCGCTCCAGCTGGCTGCGCGAAATGCGGCTGAGCGGGCCGTAAACGCCGAACCCCCCATTATTGAACAGGCCGTACAGGCGGCCGTCGGTCAGCGCGATCACCTCGGCGGCGGCGCGCTCGACGCTGGCGCTGTCGTCCAGATCCAGCTCGATGCCTTCCAGCCCGAGCTGGCGCATGTTTTCCACGTCCTGCGGCTTACGGCAGGCGGCCAGTACCCGGTAGCCGCGGTTGCGCAGATCCTGCGCCGCAATCAATCCAATCCCGCTCGAACAGCCGGTTATTAATACCGCTTTTTGCATAACTTTACCTAGTGTACGACCCTAATTTAGTGAGACTCATGCTTTACTAGCGGTTCCAGGCGCTCCGCCATCCAGGTGGCGATAAACGGCTGAGCGTCCCCATTGGGGTGCAATCCGTCATCCTGCATCCATTCCGGCTTCACCACCACCTGTTCCATATAGAACGGCAGCAGCGGAATGTTGAACTGCTTGGCCAGCGCCGGGTAGACGGCGCTGAACGCCTCGGTGTAGCGGCGGCCGTAGTTAGGCGGGATGCGGATCTGCATCAGCAGCGGCTGCGCGCCGGCCTGCTGCACCCGCGTGATGATTTGGCCGAGATCGCGCTGTACGTCCTGCGCCGGGAAGCCGCGCAGGCCGTCGTTGGCGCCCAGCTCGATCAGCACCCAGCGCGGCTGATGCTGTTTCAGCAGCGCGGGCAGACGCGCCAGCCCCTGAGCGGCGGTGTCGCCGCTGATGCTGGCGTTGACCAGTTGCGGCGCGCCCGGTTTTTTCTGCCACTGTTCGGCCAACAGCGTCGGCCAGGCCCGCTCGATCGGCAGGCGATAGCCGGCGCTTAAACTGTCGCCCAAAATCAATAAGGTATCGGCGGCGGCAGCGCGTAAACTGAATAATCCCAACAGCAAAAGGAAGGGAAGATGCCAGCGGAAAACGTTCTTGAAGTTCATCATCTTAGTAAACACGTTGGTCAAGGTGAGCATCAGCTCACCATCCTTACCGGAGTCGAGCTGCTTGTCAAACCCGCGCAGACGATCGCCCTGATCGGCGAATCCGGATCGGGGAAATCGACCTTGCTGGGCATTTTGGCCGGGCTGGACGACGGCAGCGAGGGCGAGGTGCGTTTGCTCGGCGAGTCGCTGACCGCGCTGGACGAAGAAGGCCGCGCCGCGCTGCGCGCCAGGAACGTCGGCTTCGTGTTTCAGTCGTTCATGTTGGTGCCGACGCTGAACGCGCTGGAGAACGTGCAGCTGCCGGCGCTGCTGCGCGGCGAGAGCGACAGGCAGAGTCGCGAGCAGGCGGTGCAGCTGCTCGAGCAGTTGGGGCTGGGCAAGCGGCTCGATCACCTGCCGGCGCAGCTGTCCGGTGGCGAGCAGCAGCGCGTGGCGCTGGCGCGCGCCTTCAGCGGCCGGCCGCGGGTGCTGTTCGCCGATGAGCCGACCGGTAACCTCGATCGTCAAACCGGCGATCGCATCGCCGATTTGCTGTTCTCTCTCAACCGCGATTTCGACACCACCCTGATCCTGGTGACCCACGACGAAACCCTGGCGGCGCGCTGCCAGCGGCGGCTGCGGCTGCGCGAAGGCAAGCTGTGGGAGGAAGCATGATCTGGCGCTGGTTCTGGCGCGAATGGCGCTCGCCGTCGCTGCTGATCGTTTGGCTGGCGTTGACGCTCTCCGTGGCCTGCGTGCTGGCGCTGGGCAGCATCAGCGATCGCATGGACAAAGGACTCAGCCAGCAGAGCCGCGACTTTATCGCCGGCGATCGGGTGCTGCGCAGCGCGCATCCGGTGCCGGAAGGCTGGTTGCTGGACGCGCAGCAGCAGGGGCTGAAGGTGAGCCGCCAGCTGTCGTTCACCACCATGACCTATGCCGGCGATCGGCCGCAGCTGGCGGACGTGAAAGCCACCGATCTGGTCTATCCGCTGTACGGCAAGCTGGAAACGCGCCCGGCCAACATCAAGCCTGAACCGGGCAGCGTGCTGGTGGCGCCGCGCTTGCTGGCGCTGCTGAACGTGAAAGTCGGGGATTCGCTCGAGGTGGGCGACACCACGCTGCGCATCGCCGGTGAAATCATTCAGGAGCCGGACGCCGGCTTCAATCCGTTCCAGACCGCGCCGCGCATCATGATCAACCTGGCCGACGTCGATAAGACCGGCGCGGTGCAGCCGGGCAGTCGCCTGACCTACCGTTATATGTTCGCCGGCGCCGAGCCGGATATTCAGCGTTACGAAGCGCGGCTGACGCCGCAGTTGACGCCGGACCAGCGCTGGTTCGGGCTGCAGGAATCCGGCAGCGCGCTTGGCAAGTCGTTGCAGCGATCTCAACAGTTCCTGCTGCTGTCGGCCCTGCTGACGCTGCTGTTGTCGATCGCCGCCGTGGCGGTGGCGATGAGCCACTATTGCCGCAGCCGTTACGATCTGATCGCGGTGCTGAAAACCCTCGGCGCCGGGCGCGGCGCGCTGCGTAAGCTGATCGTCGGCCAGTGGCTGGCGGTGATGGCGCTGGCGGCGGTATGTGGTGGGGCGATCGGGCTGGCGTTCGAAGCGCTGCTGATCCGCCTGCTGAAGCCGGTGTTGCCGGCCGCGTTGCCCGCCGCCGGCGCCTGGCCGTGGCTGTGGGCGCTCGGCGCGCTGGTGCTGATTTCGCTGTTGGTCGGGCTGCGGCCGTATCGCCAGCTGCTGGCGACCCAGCCGCTGCGGGTGCTGCGCCGCGACGTGACGGCCAACGTCTGGCCACTGCGCTACTTCCTGCCGGTGACGGCGGCGATCGTGGTGGCGCTGTTGGTGGCGCTGATGGGGGCCAGTACGCTGCTGTGGGCGATTTTGGCCGGTATGGCGGTGCTGGCGTTGCTGTTGGGCGGCATCGGCTGGGGCAGCCTGCTGCTGCTGCGCCGCATCACGCTCAAGAGCCTGGCGCTGCGGCTGGCGGTCAATCGTCTGCTGCATCAGCCGTGGGTGACCATCAGCCAGCTGGCGGCGTTCTCGCTGTCGTTCATGCTGTTGGCGCTGTTGCTGGTGCTGCGCGGCGATCTGCTCGAACGCTGGCAGCAACAGCTGCCGCCGGACAGCCCGAACTATTTCCTGCTCAACATGACCGAGGCGCAGGTGCCGCAGGTGAAAACCTTCCTGCAGCAGCACCAGATCAAGCCGGAAACCTATTACCCGATCGTGCGGGTGCGCCTGACCGAGATAAACCAGCAGGTGGCGACCGAGCGGGTGCATGAAGACGATCCGGGCGGCGAGGCGGTGAACCGTGAGCTGAACCTGACCTGGCTGGCTGAACTGCCGGATCACAATCCGCTGGTGGCGGGCAATTGGCCGCCGAAAACCGGCGAGGTTTCGATGGATGAAGGCATCGCCGGGCGGCTGAAGATCAAGCTGGGCGACACGCTGACCTTCAGCGGCGATACCCAGGCGTTCAGCGCCAAAGTCACCAGCCTGCGCCAGGTGGATTGGGAGAGCCTGAAGCCGAACTTTTACTTTATCTTCCCGCCGGGCGCATTGGACGGCCAGCCGCAGACCTGGCTCACCAGCTTCCGCTACGACGGCGACGGCCAGATGCTGACCCAGCTCAACCGTCAGTTCCCGACGCTCAGTCTGCTGGACATCGGTGCGATCCTGCAACAGGTCGGCGGCGTGCTGCAGCAGGTCAGCCGCGCGCTGGAGGTGATGGTGGTGCTGGTGGTGCTGTGTGGCGGCCTATTGCTGCTGGCGCAGGTGCAGGTCGGCATGCGTCAACGCCGCCAGGAGCTGGTGGTGTACCGTACGCTGGGGGCCGGCAAACGGCTGCTGCGCCGCACGCTGTGGTGCGAGTTCGCCCTGCTGGGGCTGGTGGCGGGCATCGCGGCGGCGGTGGGCGCCGAGGCGGCGCTGTGGCTGTTGCAGAGCCGGGTGTTTGACTTCCCGTGGACGCCAACGCCGGTGCTGTGGTGGGCGCTGCCGCTGGCCAGCGCGCTGCTGTTGTCGCTGTGCGGCGGCTGGCTGGGTGTGCGCCTGCTGCGCGGCAAGGCGCTGTTCCGCAGTTATGAGGGGTGATGTTGGCTTAGTTCGATGAAAAAAGGGGTTAGCTTAAGGCTAACCCCTTTTGCTTTCGGTGGCGTGCGCTTTAGGCAAGCTTCTGCTGTGCCCAGGCCAGCCCGCTTTGGTACTCGCCCGGCAGCAGCGGCGCCAGCGCCTGCAGCGCCTGGCGCAGATCGGCGGCGCTCGGGTCGTTCAGATTGAGATGGCCGACCTTGCGGCCCGGGCGCACCTCTTTCTCATACCAGTGCAGATGCACCAGCGGCAGCGACAGCCACTGTTCGTTGACGGCGGTGCCGATCAGGTTGACCATCACCGATGGCGTGCTCACCACCGGCTGCGGCAGCGGCAGGCCGAGGATGGCGCGCAGGTGCAGCTCGAACTGACTGATGGACGCGCCGTTTTGCGTCCAGTGGCCGCTGTTGTGCACGCGCGGCGCCAGTTCGTTGATCAGCAGCCGATCGCCGACGATAAAGCACTCCATCGCCATCACGCCGACGTAGTTCAGCTCGTTCAGGATCGCCGCCAGCATCTGCTCGGCCTGTTGCTGCAGCGCCGGGTTGGGCTGCGGCAGCGCCACGCTGGTGCGCAGGATGCCGTCTTCATGCAGGTTATGGGTCAGCGGGTAGAATACCGAACGGCCGTCGTGGCCGCGCGCGCCCACCAGCGACACTTCGCCGGAGAAATTGATGCCTTGCTCGACGATGCACTCGCCATAGGCGTCGGCCGGCAGTTCGGCTTCCTGGCCCGGGCGCAAGCGCCACTGGCCGCGGCCGTCATAGCCACCGACCCGGCGTTTGACGATCGCCAGCTCGCCCAGCGAAGCGAATATCTGCGGCCATTCGGCGGCGCTCGCCAGCAGCTGCCACGGCGCGGTCGCCAGGCCGAGCTGGTCGAGCAGCTGTTTTTGCGTCAGGCGATCGGCCAGACGCGGGAAGATGTCGCGGTTGACGAAGGCGCTATGGGTCGCCAGCTCGCGCGTCAGCGCGGTTTCCGGCCAGCGTTCGATCTCGGCGGTAATGACGCTGTTCTGATACGGCACCGCCTCGGGTTCGGCATCGATGCCGATGGGGTAGACGGCGATGCCCAGCGGTTCGCCGGCCTGGCGCAGCATGCGCCCCAGCTGGCCGTTGCCCAGTACGCAAACCGGCTTCATGCGTCCTCCCGCGGATCGGGGTGGTTCAAAACGTCTTCAGTCTGCGCCTGACGCCAGTCCGCCAAACGCTGCGCCAGCGCGGCGTCGTGCAGCGCCAGGATCTGCATCGCCAGCAGCCCGGCGTTGGCGGCGCCGGCTTTGCCGATCGCCAGCGTCCCCACCGGAATGCCGCGCGGCATCTGCACGATGGAGTAGAGGCTGTCTACGCCGCTCAGCGCGGCACTTTGCACCGGCACACCCAGCACCGGCACCAGGGTTTTCGCCGCCAGCATGCCCGGCAGATGCGCCGCACCGCCGGCGCCGGCGATGATCACGTCAAAGCCGTTGGCGGCAGCCTGCTCGGCGAAGCTGAACAGCTTGTCCGGCGTGCGGTGAGCGGAAACGACTTCGACATGGAAGGGGACATCGAGCTGGGTCAGGACTTCGGCGGCGAACTGCATGGTGGCCCAGTCACTTTTCGATCCCATTACAATTGCGATTTTAGCCCCGGCATTGGCGGCTGAAGCGGCGTTGGCTCCCATGGGTGTAAGGCTCCTGTGATTTGTCTGGCGTCGGCTGAGGGCCGAATGAGGGCGTAGAGCATACCATGAGCGCACGGCGAGGAAAACGGTTGCGTCGCCGGTTTTCACCGGCGAAAGCGCGAATTTTCACTCGCGCGCCTGCGCGGAACTCAGAATGGGAATTGGATCAGCTCGACGGCGTCGGCGCTGACTTTGATCATCGATCCTTCGACGTGCCAGGCGCCCAGCACCGCGCGATGGGCTTCGCCGTTGCTCAGCGCCAGCCGGTGCACCGCCGGGCGATGGGTATGGCCGTGGATCATCCAGTGCACGTCGTGGCGCAGCATCGTTTGCTCGACCGCCTGCGGGTTGACGTCCATGATGGCTTCCGACTTGTACTGGTTGGATTGCTGGCTGCGAGCGCGCATGTTGGCGGCGATCTTCAGTCGCCAGCGCAGCGGCAGCGCGAGGAACAATTTTTGAATCAGCGGGTTGTGCACTTTACGGCGGAATTGCTGATAGGCTTGATCGTCGGTGCACAGGGTGTCGCCGTGCAGGATCAGGATCCTGCGGCCGTACAGTTCCAGCACTTTTTCTTCCGGCAGCAGCTGCATGCCGCTGGCGCGGGCGAAGCGCTTGCCGAGCAGAAAATCGCGGTTGCCGTGGATGAAATAGCAGGGCACGCCGGCCTGTTGCAGCGCTTTGAGCGCCGCGGCGATCTCCGCGTGCAGCGGCTCGGGATCGTCGTCGCCGATCCAGGCTTCAAACAGGTCGCCGAGGATGTACAGCGCGTCGGCGTGCACCGCTTCGCGCCGTAAAAAACGCAGAAAACCGGCAGTGATTGCCGGTTCCTGTGCGCACAAGTGCAGATCTGCGATGAACAGCGTACTCATGCAGCCGCGATTACTCGCTGACGGTCACGCTGTTGATGACGACGTCTTCTACCGGTACGTCCTGGTGCATGCCGCTGCGGCCGGTTTTCACGCCTTTGATCTTGTTGACCACGTCCATGCCTTCAACCACTTCAGCGAACACGCAGTAGCCCCAGCCCTGCACGTTTTCGCCGCGGAAGTTCAGGAAGTCGTTGTCAGCCACGTTGATGAAGAACTGTGCGGTGGCGGAGTGCGGATCGTTGGTGCGCGCCATTGCCAGGGTGCCGATGGTGTTTTTCAGACCGTTGTTGGCTTCGTTCTTGATGGTCGCGTTAGTCGCTTTCTGGTTCATGCCCGGCTCGAAACCGCCGCCCTGGATCATGAAGCCGTTGATCACACGGTGGAAGATGGTGTTGTCGTAGAAACCGGCGCGGCAGTAGTTCAGGAAGTTTTCAACGGTAACCGGCGCTTTGTCAGCAAAGGTCTTGATAACGATATCGCCGTGATTGGTGTGGAAAGTAACCATAGTTTTAATCCTAACAAGGTGAAGTGAGACGTCACGTAAAGCGAGTGAACATTCAGACCGCCCTTATAACATATCCGCCCCAGCGAGTCAGCAGCGGCTCAACCGCGCACTGTCTGTGGTAATTGCATTTGTGTTATATTATAACAATTGCGCCGGCCGGCGAATTTCGCGCATTTTATTCGCGTGAAGTCAGCAAAGCTTGGCCTTAACCTTGCAATAGATCAGGCTTCAGGTTTCAATACGCTACCGGGCGTAAAACCTGAAGCCCGGTTATCTTTTTTGTTATCACGCACACCACGGAATCTCCCGATGCTAAAGATTTTTAATACCCTGAGTCGTCAAAAAGAGGAATTCAAACCCATTCATGCCGGGAAAGTGGGCATGTACGTGTGCGGGGTAACCATCTATGACCTGTGTCACATCGGCCACGGTCGTACCTTTGTCGCTTTCGACGTGGTGGCGCGTTATCTGCGCTATCTCGGCTATTCGCTGAACTACGTGCGCAACGTCACCGACGTAGACGACAAAATCATTCGCCGCGCGGCGGAAAATCATGAGACCTGCGACCAGCTGACCGAACGCATGCTGGCGGAAATGCATGCCGACTTCGACGCGCTGCTGATCGATCGCCCGGATCAAGAGCCGCGCGCGACCCAGCACATCGCCGAGATCATCGAGATCACGCAGCGCCTTATCGATCGCGATCACGCTTACGTGGCCAGCAACGGCGACGTGATGTTCTCCATCGACAGCGATCCGCAATACGGCCTGCTGTCGCGTCAGGATCTGGATCAGCTGCAGGCCGGCGCGCGCGTGGAGATCGACGACGTGAAACGCAACCCGATGGACTTCGTGCTGTGGAAAATGTCCAAGCCGGGCGAGCCGAGCTGGCAGTCGCCATGGGGGCCGGGCCGTCCGGGCTGGCATATCGAATGCTCCGCCATGAACTGCAAACAGCTGGGCACCCACTTCGACATCCACGGCGGCGGTTCCGATCTGATGTTCCCGCACCACGAGAACGAGATCGCGCAGTCGAGCTGCGCCCACGACGGCCCGTACGTCAATTACTGGATGCACTCCGGCATGGTGATGATCGACAAAGAGAAGATGTCCAAATCGCTGGATAACTTCTTCACCATCCGCGACGTGCTCGGCCATTACGATGCGGAGACGGTGCGTTACTTCCTGATGTCCGGGCACTATCGCAGCCAGCTGAACTACAGCGAAGAGAACCTTAAGCAGGCGCGCACCGCGCTGGAGCGCCTCTATACCGCGCTGCGCGGCACCGACGCCGATGCCGCGCCGGCCGGCGGTGAAGCGTTCGAAGCCCGCTTCCGCGAAGCGATGGACGACGACTTCAACACTCCGGAAGCCTACTCGGCGCTGTTCGATCTGGCGCGCGAAGTTAACCGCCTGAAGAGCGAAGACATGGCGGCGGCCAACGGCATGGCGGCGGAGCTGCGCAAGCTGGCGAAAGTGCTCGGCCTGCTGCAGCAAGAGCCGGAGCAGTTCCTGCAAGGGGGCGCACAGGTTGACGACGGTGAAGTGGCGGAGATCGAAGCGCTGATCAAACAGCGTAACGAAGCGCGTGCCGCCAAGGACTGGGCGCTGGCGGACGCCGCTCGCGATCGCTTGAACGAGATGAACATCGTGCTGGAAGACGGGCCGCAGGGCACCACCTGGCGCCGTAAGTAAGCCGGCCGAAGTGAAAACAAAAAAGGCGCTGAATTCAGCGCCTTTTTCTATGGCTGCAGGTTAGGGTTTAACCATGACCTTGCCGCCGTTGAACTCCACCACCTGATCGGCGACGATCTTGCAGCGCTTGCGGGTTTCGACCTTGCCGTCGACTTTCACCAGCCCTTCGGCGATGACTTCTTTGGCGGCGCCGCCGCTTTCACACCAGCCCTGGAACTTCAGCAGATCGCACAGTTCGACGTGGGGATGATTGTCCAGATTGAAAATTTCCATACTGCCTTACTTATTTAGGTTGAACGTCGTGATATTCCTCGCAGGCCTGCAAGGTATTTTGGATCAGTGTAGCCACGGTCATCGGGCCAACGCCACCCGGCACCGGGGTGATGTAGGCGGCGCGCTCGCTGGCGGCGTCAAAATCGACATCGCCCACCACTTTACCGCTTTCCAGACGGTTGATGCCGACGTCCACCACGATGGCGCCCGGTTTGATCCAGTCGCCCGGGATGAAGCCCGGTTTGCCGACCGCCACCACCAGCAGATCGGCGTTCTCGACGTGGTGACGCAGATTTTTGGTGAAACGGTGGGTGACGGTGGTGGTGCAGCCGGCCAGCAGCAGCTCCATGCTCATCGGGCGGCCGACGATGTTGGAGGCGCCGACCACCACGGCGTTCAGGCCGTAGGTATCGATGTTATAACGCTCCAGCAGGGTGACGATGCCGCGCGGCGTGCACGGGCGCAGCTTGGGCGCGCGCTGGCACAGGCGGCCGACGTTGTAGGGGTGGAAGCCGTCGACGTCTTTATCCGGATGGATGCGCTCCAGCACCTTGACGTTATCGATGCCGGCCGGCAACGGCAGCTGCACCAGAATGCCGTCGATTTCCTCATCGGCGTTCAACTGGTCGATCAACGCCAGCAGCTCGGCTTCACTGGTGGCAGCGGGCAGGTCGTAGGAGCGGGAGAGGAAGCCGACTTCATCGCAGGCGCGGCGCTTGCTGGCGACGTAAATTTGCGAGGCCGGGTTCTCGCCGACCAGCACAACCGCCAGGCCTGGGGCGCGTTTGCCGGCCGCCAGACGTTGTTTCACTTGCTCAGCCACTTCGTTTCTAACCTGCTGCGCAATCGTTTTACCATCAATAATCTTTGCTGACATCAGTGTGGAAATCCATCAATTAAGAAAAGCGGGGATGCCGCTATTCTGTCAGAAGCTGAGCGCGCTGTCAGGCGCAGAATCACCCTCGCCGCCGTTGCCGAGGCCGATTTACGCTTTTTTTATGCCGGCTTCAGGAACCTCTACGCCATTTTTACCGGCATTTGCATACGCTGGGGCCATACACAGGGCGAAAGAGGGCAGGATCATGAGAGCGATAACCCGGCTTTATCCGTTGCATCACCAGCCTGGCGAGCAACCGGCGCAGCCTAAACATGTGGGGGAGACGGTGTTCGATTCTTCGCTGCATCCGGCGGACAGTGAGCAACTCACCGCGCTGCATCAGCTCGGCAAGCATGAGGCGGCGCCGTTGTGGCGGGCACGCCTGAATGCGCTGTGGCGGAAGTTATGCGTATGAAGGGCTGCGCCTGGGCAGGCTGCACGCTGTTGCTGGTTTGGGCATCGGGGAGCCAGGCTTCTTTAAACAGCGCACGCGCTGACGCCGCATGGGTTGAAAACGTGGCGGCGACTTGCAACACACGGGTGATTGAGCATGCCGATTGGGGCGACATTGCCGCAGTGGTTATGTCTGCTCGCCTCTGCCAGCGGCGGGACAACGGGCGGCAAGGGCGTGAGCACGCGCCGATTTACGTAGGCGCCGGGCTGGCTCAGCGTAACGGCGCCCGTTGACGAGAACCCTCGCCGCGCGGGCGCTGGTGGAAAAAACGCCATAAAGCACGGCCGCCGTCGTAACGTCATGAAAAGGCATTGACTCGCTAACCTCTGACCGTATAATCGCAACCCGCAGCCGCAGGTTGCCGCATCTCAATGCGCCCTTAGCTCAGTTGGATAGAGCAACGGCCTTCTAAGCCGTAGGTCATAGGTTCGAATCCTATAGGGCGTGCCATTTTGAAGTCAATACACCTCTACTGAATTCGCTTTTTATCCTTTATACTCCCTGAAATTACTGAATTTTTCTGTCACGAGCTCTATCGAGGTCAACTCAGTTATACCCAAATCAAGTGGTATCTGGGGGCCTTTGAGGGGGCTCATCTCGTTCAATGGAAATTAGGGGCCCCTTTATGCCACTAAATGCACGACAGATTGATACTGCAAAACCCAAAGAAAAAGAATACAAGCTCACTGATGGCGGTGGTCTGTATCTGTTGGTGAAGCCTAACGGCGCGAGATACTGGCGCTTGAAGTATCGTTTTTTGGGTAAGGAGAAGAAGCTTTCTATCGGTGTTTACCCTGATATCTCTCTGGCTGATGCTCGCTTGAAGCGAGAGGAAGCACGGAAGATCATCGCTTTAGGCGGTGACCCTGGAGAGGAAAAGAAAGCTGAGAGGTTGGCTAAAAAAACCAATGCCGAAAATACCTTTAAAGCTATTGCACTGGAATGGCATGGCTACAAGCGGCCCAACTGGTCGAAAGGCTATGCTGACGATCTGATGGAGGCCTTTGAGAACGATATCTTCCCTGATATTGGTAAGCGCCCTATTGCTGAGATCAAGCCTCTTGAAGTGCTCAGCACACTACGTAAACTCGAAAAGCGAGGTGTGCTCGATAAGCTGCGTAAAATCCGTCAGGCCTGCAATCAGGTATTCCGCTATGCCATCGTCACCGGCAGAGCTGAAACAAACCCTGCCTCTGAACTGGCAAGTGCTTTAACTGCACCTAAATCCACCCATTATCCCCACCTGTTAGCTGATGAACTCCCTGATTTCTTACAGGCTCTTGCTGCGTATTCTGGTAGCCCGATCACCCGACTTGCTACTCGAATTCTGATGTTGACCGGAGTTCGTACCGTCGAACTCCGCCAGGCTGAATGGAAAGAGTTTGATTTCGATAAACGTGTTTGGGAAGTCCCGGTCGAAAGGATGAAGATGCGTCGTCCGCATCTGGTCCCTCTATCCGATCAAGTTGTGGCAGCACTGCGAGAGATCCAGGCTGTAACAGGCCGTTATAACCTGGTTTTCCCAGGCCGTAACGACATTACGAAGCCGATGAGTGAAGCGAGTATTAATCAGGTACTGAAAAGGATTGGTTACCACGGGAAGGCGACAGGGCACGGTTTCCGGCATACGATGAGTACTATCCTGCATGAACAGGGCTATAACACGGCTTGGATCGAGTTACAGCTTGCGCATGTGGATAAGAACACCATTCGTGGCACTTACAACCATGCACAGTATCTGGAGCAGCGTAGGGAGATGTTGCAGTGGTATGGGGATTATGTGGACAGCTTAGAATTCGGTGGGGATGTGGTTCATGGGAAGTTTGGGGGCTGAGCCTAAGTTAACGTGATTTTTCTTAATTAGATCAACAGTACTAGCGAAAGTGCTGGCACTGTTGGTTTCAGCGGCAACTTGTTTTTTTGTTTCAGTGGGATAATGGAAGATAGCAGGTCATGGCGTAGAATAACCAACCATTATCCCTAGGAAATGAATGTCATTCAAATGCAGAAAACTGCTAGCTGTCTAATTTTAGACCGAGAATGATTAAGATTTCAGCTAGTGATCTTTCACATTCTGTTGCAATATGCGTAAAGTGTGCTCGAAGGTTTCCATGGTTAGTTCGCGCTTCAGAAATGGCTTTTTTCTTCTTTTCAGTAGATGCATGACCGCGCACTTCCGTGCGTAGAGCGTGCAGTTTCTGCATTGGTTGAACGAGTGTTTTAGCGTGTTCTTCTGTTGTTCCTTTTGCAATAAGTGCTTCTTGAAGTAAGCGTAGAGATCCCCACTTGGCTTCAATGATTCGGCCCCCATGTTTCGCGATCTCGCTTAGTGGCTTTTGTAAAAAGCCTTCAACTAGATACTGATCGAGAGCAAGCACTTCATCACCCCATTCCTTAACCGAATCCGTTGCTGGATACTGAACAGCATCACTCAGAGTTGTACCTCGTGACTTCCACCAAGATGGCGGATTTTTGTCCATAACTAAAATCGTATGTTTTAGCACTCCCAACGGTTCATAGGACGAATCCCAATCCCCTACAATATCCGTCTGAAATGCACGCTCTGAAATCGTTCCCTTTGGCCATTCGTTGAAGGATTGCCAATAGATCTGCTCTTCATAGGGTAATTTTGCCAAATCACCAATATATGCATGAACCTGCCCAGCCTCATTAATGTCGTAGGATTTTAAATACCATGCATTACGGCAAGCTATGCTTCTATCTTCGAAGGTAAATTTTTCTGGATCGGCCTTGAAGCGATGCAAAACCTCTGACCTAAAAAAAACGGGTGAAACTTCCCAAGGTAGCTCGGATTTCTGAAAGTAGTTAGATATAGAACTTGGGCTGCAAGATGTTTCAACATTACAGTTGTTTTTACGATCAAAAATTTTGAAAGTTGCGTATTTTCTCCTGGATGGATTCTCTTCATCCTTCCATGCTTTGACCAGATCGCGCAAGGACAATTGTGGACGTACGATCATAACACCATTGCAATAGCTGGCTTCACCATTAATTCCGCCGTGATAAAATAGACCCTCTTCTTCTTTATTGTATCTGTTGATATCTCCCCAGCCAGCGAAGTTACCCCATTTGACACGGGTGAAGTCAAATTTCAAGACAAGGCACGCTTTGGATAGCGTCATATATGTATCCAAATCCTTTCTTTGTATCGTGACAACATCCAGGTAATTAAAAAGTGTTGGTACCTTGTGTTGGGTAATCTTGATTACATCCTCAATATCACCTCGAGAGTCAAGACGACAATAAGCATTGCGTTCGGCTACATAGTGCAAATCAAGGCTATGCACAAGTTTCTGACTTAGTTCAATGGTGGGACGACCCTCTATAACACCATCAAATCTACGGCGAAAAATGAGAGATTCTCCACCTTTAAATACGTTGTAACCATCTAGTGGTGGTTCAAGGTATATTTTATGTCCTTGGCCACCGCCCCATGATTTTTGAATCTTCCAACAATCGTCTATATCTATGCGCATGTTTTGCAGTGAATCTCCATCTGCCTGAGCAACGTTTTTTGCTAGGGCCAGTGCTCCGTGAATCAAAATGCTACTTCCGCTTGCGTAGATGACGATTTCATCATTTTTAGTGTTTTCTTTCAGATAGTTAATTGAATCTTCAGCCCCTAAAAGCCAGGAAACCTCATCATTTTGAGGCTTTTCCGAAACAGCATGAAGATCTGCAAATTTAAATGGACGCATGAGTTAAATTAATTTCCTTTTAGTCATCTTAAAATTGTCTTCAATTTACACGTTGGTCATCCGGTCTATCACAATCAACAGAGCAAGCTTCAAACAAATACGACACCTGTGGCGATTGTTTCACTGAATCTGTTATAGCTACCATTTCGATGCAATGTACGGACTTGCCAAGAGTAAAACGCTCGCAGTGTCCCGTTATCTGTTGCGCTACTCTCCCGGTATGCAGTGCCCCGCGATATGAGGGCTGACCCACAATTACCTTGAAACTGCCATGGCTTTGCTGGGCCCCATCCCGCGTTCCAGTAGTAAAAATCTGCGATGACCTGACCCCCTACCTTAGCTTGTAGCTGCCCATCATGCGGTGTAATTTCAATCATATTTACCGCTCCTGGCATCGTCGGCAAAAATAGTCGGGATGGATACAGATCATGTTGAAGGTATCCTATCCGATCAAAATCGAGCGTTCCGGCTAGGGGCCAAGCCTCGCAGTCTTTATTCACTAACTGTTTGAAAGTTGGTGGAACGATTAGAGTTGTTGTACTGAGTTCATCAGTAGCTTGGCTAGAAAGCATCTCTCCACACGTCCAGAAGGATTCGATATGGGCTGCCAAGTCGGCTTCTTCCAAACCGCTGTTTACGGTTTGTGACCATCGCATAATCGACACTTCTACACACCGTTCCTCCGACATTACGATGGGCGAGCTAAAAGCTATTAGCTCGTCGCCAGGATTTTCCGCCTCGACTCGACCAAGGAGAGTACGCAATGAAATCTCGATCGCATTACTGTCACCGTTGAATTCAGTCAATGTCGGTAACCAGTCAGGACGCCTTGGCCGAAGAAAGGCCAAAGTTGGATGAATCGGCAGTGCCAAAAGAGATTTCTGATCCGTCAACTCCGCTGGTATCTTCCAAATGTGTGTGGCCACAGCTAACGTGCGAAGGTAAGCGGAAATAACGCGAAGAGCGGTTCGAGTTGAAAAATGACTGGAAAAACCATCACCTAAGGGGCGAATGAAATATCCTGCATCCCCTTGGTACGGAGCATCCGGATATGACGCCCGGTTTTTTGTCCACTCGAAGGCCATTTGTCGAACAAACGGAAAACTGGTAAAATCTTCAAGCCTACTTATGGTCGTCCGGAATATTTTTGGCAAATCCACGCCTTGAACGCCATCAAAGTCATCAGGAATAATGAAATCTTCTGGGGCAACTTCCAGAACCGCATAGTTGACTTGAATTGGTAGCCCAAAATTATTCACCAGCAGATCTGAAAGTGGAGAGGGTAGAATAATATTTTTAGCCAACTCTATAGTGGGAGAGTAGTTGAACTCTTTTATTGCCATCCAGAAGATGCACAGCACTTCGACAACTTCAGCTTCAAGCTTGCGTGAACGCAGTAAGTGAAGTAGTGAGGATTCGGTTTCCGCCTTTGTCGCAGGTTCTCCCAGTCGAGCCGCAATTTCCTGCATAGTCCACCACCGGGCAGACGTAGATGGCCACCCAAGACGGGCAAGAAGAATGTGAAGGTCGTTCATTGAACCTCCAGGGAGTTAGGTAAAACCAGCTCTAACATCCAGCGAGGTGGTTCCAAAGGCAAGGTCCGAGTATCCTCAATCACGCAATTGACCATCGTCTCTGCGAATTTCACAGCCTCTTCTATACGGTTCTGCTTGATGTATAAATAGACCATGAGCTCCGACGGGGCAAGGCGTGACGGTTCTGGGTCATCGAACATGCTATATGTCGTTTTTGTCACAAATTCATCACAGCGTTTCGAATAGTATTGAGCGACTAGCTCGAGTCTGTTACAGGTCTTTTCTTCTCTCTCCATGTAGCCAATCCATCCTCCACTGCGGATCTGAGCATGTACAAGATACTTCCATGCCGCTGGCAAGCCACTTAATTTTCGTTTTGCTTGAAAAGCTATCTCAGACAGAGATAGTGCTTCTCTCATCCATCTGTTATCTGAAAAAAGAACCTTATCAAGCTCAACGAGTAAATCTCGCCCCCTCTTTTGGCTTTCCCAGTACTGGTACCAAGTCCGAAGAAGCTCCGGTCGTTCTTTATAATATGGCTCCAGACTTTTGAGTAAGTCTTCTAATTGTTCAGGTTTAAAGACCGTGACGTCTCCGTCATAAGGTTTGTTGTCAGTGTCACTGCCTGAGCTTTCTTGGCGCTGTAAACAACCAATATCCCATCCAGTATGCTCTTCAAGAATACGAAGCCGTTCGGAAGCGCTTGCACAGCCATCCTGCACAAGTTGTTTCAGGGCATCACGTATTTCGGGGTGAAGGCCAGTGCGTAACAGAGCATCCAGTGGCCACCCTTCGATGATTCCCTGTTTGATGTAGGTTTGCATGCTACTTTCGGCCAGAGCCCAGTCACCCGAACATGTATGCTCTTCCAATTTTATCACCAGTGCGGAAGGCTTAAGCTTAGCTAGCAGCCGATCAGCTTCAGTAAGAACATGCCTTGTGCCCTTGCCATCTGTGTAATTCAGAACATGGTGGATTTGCGGTGCAATTTGGCTAAGTAATCGACAGGCTTCCTTCGGCGCAACATCGGCCAGATAAGCGATGGCATCTACCGTATTATTCAGTGTTGGATCTTTGCGATGCCCATATCCGGTTGTCAGCTCCCATGTCTGTGTACAAAGTTCACGAGCATCAGAAGTAAGGCGGTGCTCGATCGCAATTGAGCAGAGTTGTAATGGTATCTGAAGATGGATGCTGGTCTCATTTTGAATGTCTGCATCAAGCAATAGACGCTGAGCGCGAATGAATGTCACAGCGGCTTCGTATGCCATTTTTGTCAGCGATCCGGCTGTGTATTGAGTGCGGAAAGATGTGCTATCGAACCAAGTGCATTGCAAGGCTGCATCAATAGTCTCAGGGGAAAGTTCCACATCACTAATACCAGTTAGTAGAACACTACCAAGATGAATATCGCAAGCGATACGGTGTAGTGCTGCTTGGAGATCCCCGGCAGCTGAGTTTCTATCATAACTCTGCCTGAATCTCCGAAATTCAATAGGTTCGAGTAATTCATATAGCACATGGAAATCGATGAATTCACCGCGCCACCAACGTTGAGCTATTTGTGCACCAATGGCGGACAGGGCATTGAGGTAATCAGTAATATTTTCTCTATCTTCATAGACAGGGGCTTTGATGTACTCGAAGTTTGATTGCCCCTCCGCAATCATACAAAGACTTAGATGTACAGCGCCAAATAGCCAGTGGTGCGTTAGCGCCGCCAAGTCATCTGTGCGCTCATAGTAGTTGCCCTTCAGCCAATTCACCGGAACTGGCTCGTTCGAAGGCGTTGAGGTTTTCGTAAGAGCAGCCTCTATCGCAGCCACAAATGGAGTTCTGACCAGTACATTGAAGTCTTCGCGCTCGGTAACATCTACCCCCGCTTTTGCTGCTGCGCGAATGCAAGCATCGCTGATGATACGTTTTTTATGGCTATTGGATAGCGAAGCAGCAACAGCCATTAAGTCGTCCAAATTGCCTTCATCAACCAGCATTTGAACTCGAGGCAGCCATGCAGCCGGCCGATTTCGCTCTACCAACCACGCGAGTTTCTCAGGAGTGGCCCCTATAACGCCGAGTTGCGCGAATGCACTGGCCAGAAATGTAAACTCATCAGAGCCCGTCCTTGAGTTATATTTGCGGGAGAACTGGTTCAAGCCCTTGAAACGGTGCAGCACTTCTTCACCACAGGTTTCAGCCAGAACTTGATCACCTCGCGAGTGTAAGGCCAGACCAAGCGCTGCAACATTCAGGATGTCCGTTTCGTGCCTGGACGCAACAGCCTCGCGTATGACGCTTTCTTCTGCCGCCAGAGTTAACGTAAATGATATGAGCCTGGCAAAGTCGTCGTCTTGCATTTGGAACTGGCTACCATCGACCATGCGAGACTTTAAGTGTGCCAGGCGATAGGCATCTGCAAATTTTGCGGTTTCAAGTGCAGCAACCAGAGCGTCAGATAGTAGTGTGTCGAAGAGCGATTTGGGATAACCTTCTTCTAAGCGGCGCATGATCCAGTCACGGGTAATACCTGTGATGAGATTGGTGGGCTTGCCCATTTTCGCTTGAACCGTCCATAACCAGTTCACACGTAGTGAACTGGGAGCCAAGCGCTCAAGCCAATCTGTTACCGCAGGCATCAGTTCATTAATCCGAGCCTCGTAGCCTGCGGTTGCGCGCACGAAAACAGCCAGACTCTCATGAAAGACCTTCAAACCAGCTGCTGATGAGTGAAGTAAATGTTCCACTTTGCCGACTTCAGGATCCGCCAGCTTGATGATCGCTGTGATCTCTGAGAAGGCAGTTTTTGGCCAAAAAAACGGAAAGGCGCAGATGAGTCTTAGTGTGTCCTTCTGGCTTGGGGGAAGATGCTCCCACAACGATGCATAGTAGAATTTGGCGTCTTTGCTCAAGTCCCCCTTCAACTGCTCAACATCCCAGCGGGATAATTTATGACCGGCATGTTCCAGTTCCGCTGTCGCGTATATAACGTGAAGAGGGTGGCCGTTTGTTCTGTTGCGGAGTGCAGATGCTGCATCTTGCAGTTGTTCTTCGGCTTGCCGCTCATCCTCGAAATGACTTGTAAGCTTGCCCTCTTGGAGTGCTCTACGAAGGTAGGAAAGAACTGCATTCTCAGACATTGCCGGTAAGGTTCGCCATTCGGCCTTTGGAGCAAATGCAAGCAGGTCCGTTGGCAACTGGGCGTCATTTACCGGCTGAGTACCGACGAGCAACACCATATTGTCCGGGCAGGGAATTACCTGAGAGAAAAGGTCGTCAAGCGGTCGTTTGTCTTCAGCGTTGATACGCCAGACATGATCCAAGCCATCGATAATGAGCACGAATGGCTTACCCAGTGCTTTGTAGTGGGTAGCGCATGCCTCCAATTGCGTATGTAAGCCTCCACTCGTCTTCGGAACATCTCCGTGGAACTGTTGGATCTGTGCCTGAATGGATTGCTCGACAACATAGCTATTGAGCCTGTCACGACCACGCTCCGTTGTGGACAAAAAGTAGTGATGGCGTACCGTTGGGATGCCTTGTTCTGCGAGCGTGTCGCACAGTGCACTCAGATAGGTACTCTTTCCCCGACCAGGTGGACCTGTCAGCACGATTGCCTTCCCTGTGGCGTTAATTATGCTCTGGACAAATTCTTGATGAAACGTCTCGTCAGGAACCTCATACCCTTTTGGAACGACAAAGTCCTCTGGCAGCGGTGTAGGCGGTGAGGCTCGCAGGATAGTGCGGAGTTCGGTCTGTGTGATCCAACCGTTCGGTGCCGGGGTGTTCTTTTGTGTCGCCCAGTTCAGGGCTATATTTTTGAGGGTAGCTATACCCTCAGGTGTACCATGCAGTCGAAGACGTGCATCAACATCATGCTCCAATGCGATGTAGCCCTTATCGCTGTGTTGAATGCGTAATTGGTTGAAAAACGCTTCGCATTCCTCAATGCTACCGAGTTCAGTTTCTACTCTGGAGCGCTGAGGCTCAGGGATCTTGGAAAAATGAATCCTATTTAGCCCCAGACAAGCTTCAATAGCTGCATCAGGCCGGCGGTTCGTTATTAGAGAGATTTCACCAATACGTGCTGGATCGAGTTGTTTGAAAGCATCGAACCATTTACGTAGCATCGATCTAGACCGCTCCGTTTTGCCCGTTTTCTCTAGCATCCAATCCCAAGACAGGGGATGCTTGTCAGCATCCGGGGTGAACTTGATCTGCTGAAGATCAACGAGGCCATCACTTCGTTCGATGACAATGTCATCAAGGCCCTGTGGTGCTTCGTTTTCATTATCGCACTCAAATTTCACGCGGCTATAACGCACCGGTGCATCAAGCCAATCGCACAGGACCTTAAGACCCTGGCGATTTTGATAAATATAACCAGCTGCCGTGATGGCAGTTTTCTTAATATGTTCACTCATAGCGTCAAGTTATGCTTAGTTCGGTTCTGATCCATGTGTCCAGGGTGTTTACAGGCACAAAATGGGTCGGAACAGGATATGGCGGATGAACCATCCAGTAATACACATCGCGGCTCACATAGAGTTCAATATTTCTGAAAGGAACATCTTTTGGCAGTGGCCACTGGAGAAGATTCAGCAATTTTGAACGGTGAGTATCGAGAAATTTTCGGCGGCCTAAGATACGACTAAACTGTCCTGTCTTGTCATTCTCTGCCTTGCCAAATATCCGATCACGAAGACGACGACTATCTTTCATCGTATATGGTGGCTGGTTGTACTTGCACTCTACCGTCACAAGCAAATTATCTTCCGGCCAGTATGCGAAGACATCGAAGTCGCCAACGTCATCAAATTTCTCCCCACGGAATCGTCTAAAGAAATCGATACCTCGCAGAACATATGGTGTATGTCTGCGAAAAATCTCCTCTGTACGAAGCTCGAGGCGCTTTTCAATGCTTTCCTTAACATCGCGAATGACGGGCTTAACATGAGGCCAATCAAATTCTGCTGGCAAATAACCGTCTCGTACCGCCGACATCCAAATATACATTGCCCGGCTTGCTGATTCGGCCCCCCAACGCAGGTCGGTACCATCAATTACCAGCGGCTTAATTGTGTATCGATCGATTCGCTTGTTCCGCTCCCAGTATGGGATATCTCCCTCATCGATATCCCGTCCAGCAAGTCTACGAACACCTGCTTCCGAAAGAGTCAGAAAAGCAACGATTTTTTGGGCCTCAGAATAGTCAAGTCTATCGATACTGTCAGCCAATCCTTGCGCGAGGCGATCCGGTGTAGCAACATAAGACAGTGAAAGTTCGTCGCTAAACCCATATCGTTGAGCTTGCGATAAAACAGCGAGGGCAGTGAGCATGTTCTGCAGTTCGAAGCCCAGGTCGGTTATAAAAGCCTCTTTGAGTTTCTCTGATGACAGTAAATCTTCTGATTCACCTTCTACCGCATCTTTGTCATTTGCACCGAGTCCCAGTCTGGATTTTGCGTTCTCCCTTGCAAAAACAGCTTTACGATCATCAAAACCTGCCGAATAGAAAACTTCAGGAATATACGAGTCGTCGATTTCAACTCCCCCCACATCTATGCCATTGTGAAGGGCATCACTGGCACCAGTCAGCACCATGAACCAATCCACCAAACCTACTAACTCCCGTAGTACATCCTCTGTAACGTCATCTACACCGTTTGAAGATAAACTGACGGTCTTTTCCAACAGATATCGATAATGCCGAGCCTTATCTCCGAATTCTTTGCATGCCTGTTCAATCGCATCAAGTCTGTCGTACTCAACTTCATGAGCAAGACTCTGACGGGTTCGTTGAATTTTCGTTCTCTCGGTAACAAGGAGAGCATCGTGTTGTTCAATGAATGCCTGCAGAAGCTGCTGCCTATCAAATACTGCAAGTCGACTCTCGATATGAAGACGCATGCGGGTACTGGAAGGATCAATCCTGGCCTTGGCATCTGACAGTTCATATCGGCCAGGAACAAGGCCAAGCTCCATGATTTCTGCAGCCAGTCGCCTGCGTGCAAGTTTGTAATCGGTGGGTGAAGGAATTATAGGATGCACGTAGTCTGGGACATCAATATTCCGGGCAATAACTCTCAAATGATAACGGGCAGCTTGTGATGCTCTGTTAGTAAACCGTTGCGCAAAGTCATTGGGCATCTTCAGACT
Organism: Serratia sp. BNK-23; assembly: GCF_047456145.1. Lineage (NCBI taxonomy): Bacteria > Pseudomonadati > Pseudomonadota > Gammaproteobacteria > Enterobacterales > Yersiniaceae > Serratia > Serratia sp. BNK-23. Next base: position 3,790,011 of record NZ_CP179900.1, on the reverse strand, counting down.
ACATGCAGCATGACATTTTTCTATTGTTTCCAGTAAGCAACGAACCTCGAAGGAGCCATCTTTGGCAAGGTTGAGCCCGGCAAGCACTGCGCGTGCATCAACTTGAACGTGAAATAAACCGGGGTTGTTGGAGTCCGCGTTGACTGAAGTGACCACCTGCATAAATTCGTCTAAAGAAGAAGGAATCTCTTCAGCTTCAACAAGACTGGATGGATCCGGTAAGCAGGAAAACAAGACATGTGGTTGTCTAAATAGCAAGATATCAGACATCATTTCGCTACAGCGGTAGCTACAGTCTGCTAAAAGTTGGGCAAAAAGGTCTATCAGGCGACCATCTTCGGTGCGAAGTTCTTTGGGGATTTCAATTAATGTTTGAACGGTACAGGAGCCAACCGATGTTGAATATGCAATCGCTTTGCGATTGCGAGATGCGAGCCGAATAACTCCTTCAGTTGAAGGGCTCAGTGTCCAGCCGATAGAACTGTCTGGAAATACCTTCGGTGCATGCGACCAGAAGTCTGTCAGTACCTTAAAGCGCCAAGAGGTACCCCAGTGAGGATCTAGTCCGATAAATGTAGGGGATATAGCTCCTTCGACAAGTACTCCATGCGTGTCTTTGAATGACGCAAACAGGTCTGCAGCTCCGCGGGAAAATGGGCTAAGAGAGCGGTTCTGAGCATCTGTAAATTTCCAATAGCGTTCTAATTCGTTGAGATCTTTAAGACTATCGAAAATTGTGATGAAATCCGTCAGCGGCAGCAAGCGGGTTGGGCTGGAGGGGATGTCGATGGAACTAAATGCAGTACCTGCGAGTGTCACGACAATAAGGATGTGAAGTTCATCGATTCCAGGTTCTTCCCCATCTCTGGATAGAGAAAGGAAACGCCCGTCACCAAGACGGAAGAAAATCGGCGAACCACGGCTTACCTTGGCGTATATGCTTTCCGCTACGTTTGACAGGCGATCATTCGATACGTGGTCACACATGCAAATGAGATATACCCCAGAATCACTAGGGATGATACAACTAATAGGCAGGTCTTTGCAGGCGGTACCGTCGACATATAGAGTCAGAGGCCCCATAAGGGTTCTTTGGAATCGTTCTGCGACGAACTCTGCAAGTTTCCTATGTGTAGAGGGGCTAACCCCAGTCAGATTTTTGTTGGCCCAATGGTCAATAATGAGGCTAGGAGCACTACGTACTGACATCGGCACCCATGTACCATCTTTTTCGAGCGCCAAGAAGGGCAGCGCCATACCTTGCATCACTGCATTTCCGAAAGCATCCGAGCTCAATGGTGCTTTAAAAGTGCCAAAATGAACATCAAACGCATATCCAGCCTTATCTCGCCAGTTCGCTAGCTCGTCACTGAGTTGATGAAACACTGTTCTACAAGCCAGCCAGAAGTCTTCGGGGACTATCTCAACATGAGCGCATTGTGCCTCGACAGTGGTAGTACTAATGGGAGCCTGAATCGACTCGATGATCCGTGTTTGCAGTGCAATGGCAAGATCCATATGGGCTTGTGCTTCAGGAATATGTGCGTAGGTAATACGGAATGCTTCTACAAAGTCAGGCGTCCTTTCAATACAACTGCCGTAGAACATCGGAGCGAACTCTTGGGCAAGGCGTACCTTGATTTGTCCCCAATCAGTCTCAGGGGAGAAATCCTCGAGCATCGGGAATTCAGGCCATGCTGCATACATTGCTTTCGTAAATGCTTTGAAATCTGCATAGCTATCAATGGACATGCCTTCCTGAGACTCACACGGAAGCTCCAAAAGAACACACCAGGCAAAAATGTGCTTTATCGGGCTGCCAGTGTTAGCTGGCCACAGTTCAGAAGTACTTAAAGCAACGGCAACGTCGAGACTTTTATATTGGCGGAATAATCCCCGTACTGCTTCTAAGCCCTCATGGAAATGTGTTCCCTTATCGATGTCATCAGCCATTAATCCTCGAAATTTGGACATCTCGCGTAGCAAAAAATCGTAGTCAGTCTCCTGCGCTACCGATTTTCGTTCCCGCTTCTCCCGAGATTTTCTACCCACACCATATCCTCCATGTATAAATGTCGTAGTGAACCAGCTAGCATAGCTATCTTATTAAGAATGTTAACTTATTATCATGATTTTCCATTTCTCATATAAGCCGTGAGTATACCGAACTGAAAATTTAAAATTAACGATTATCTTAAGGTGTATTTTAAGCTGTTTCATGTGTAGTAATCACAAAAACAAGTAGCCGTGGAAAATCAAGAAACACATTAACAATGTAATAACTATTCGGTATTATAATGATTGTTATAATAATGAATACATGTAATCGGCCGCTATTGTCAGATATATAAGCCATTCTATTGAGCAAAAATCATTAGCATTCGCCTATATACCTATAAGCCCTTTAGAATAGCGTCTTATCTTGCATCAATCTGAATAGGGACGGAGTCGTCAATAGACTTTGGATGTCACTCGGGACGAAGTTTACGTGTTACCAACGGTAAACACAGGTATCTTTCATGACTCGGTCAATCCCAAAACAAACAAATTATTGCGATCGTGTTCGCATCGTGGACAATGTTTAATCATGAATTGCATGTATATCAACGAAATCAATAAATCTCATTAGATTATGGGGCATGGATGGACAGTAATACTCAAGGATTTACATCATACTGGCGTAACTCCTTAGCAGATGCCGAATCTGGCAAAGGGGCATTTGAGCATAAAGATGCAGATAAATTCACCCGGTGGATAGATATCACCACGGGACGGCTGGATGAAGAGAGCGCCCGTGCGTTCTTTGAGGGAGAAGGCGATACGGTTAAAACGGTCGAGGTGATATTGCGGCCAAAAGTCTGGAATCGTCTGCTAAAGCATGGCAAAGCGCGGACGGCAGGCGCGCCAGCTATCATTACACCATTGGTGACTTCAGCACTCCTGAACCGCGAAGGTTTCCTATTCCCCATAGCACCTGCCACTATCCCTCGTGACCTGCTCGAACCGCTTCCCAAGGGCACCTTCTCTATCGGCGAGATGGAGCAGTATGACAAATACAGAACGACGCACAGTTCATTCACCTTTGGTGTTGATGGCGAACAGGAACGGCGTGAAGAAACCGATGAACAGCGGTCAGAGCGGTGTGCCAGATATCAGCAGTTGTGGCAGAGGTACCTGACCGAGACAAACATTCTTTTGAAAAATGTGGCTGGAAAATGGGTTGACACCCACGAGCAATACGAATTGGCAGGATATGGCTATATTATTAAAGCCAACCAACCCGGTGGGGCCAGCATCCATATTCTTCCTCTGTACGATCATCTGTTGATGTGTAAAAAAGATGTTCCGCTACTATCTCGTTTTGCCTCGATGGCCAGGCCGCTTGTAGAGCCGCTACTTGCCGCTAATGTAAAATTCAGTGAGCGGCTGGGGCATTCCGGGGATGAGTTCCCGCTGGCTATGGCGCAGCGCGATGCTCTGAGCCATTACCTCACCCAGCAGCCGGGTGATATCCTCGCCGTCAATGGCCCGCCAGGAACCGGAAAAACCACTCTGGTTCTCTCTATTATTGCTACTGAATGGGCACGAGCGGCCCTTAATAAAACTGAGCCACCGGTAGTGATTGCTACATCAACCAACAATCAGGCTGTGACCAACATCATTGAAGCGTTCGGTAAAGATTTTGCCATCGGCAGCGGAACAATGGCTGGACGCTGGTTGCCTGAGCTGAAAAGTTATGGTGCTTACTTCCCGTCTTCGGGCCGTAAGGCCGAAGCGGTTAACAAATACCAGACGGATGACTTTTTTAATCGCGTTGAATCCCTGGAGTATGTTGAAGATGCGCGGGTATTTTATCTTGAAAGAGCGAGGATGGCGTTCCCATCGTCGGATTGCAGCTCGCCCGAACGTGTCGTGGCTCTTCTACATGACTGTTTAACCAAGCAGTACGCGCAGCTTAAGCAAATCGAGCTCGCATGGGACAGACTGAGCTGCATCCGCCAGGAACGGAATGCCATCAGCGAAGATCTTGACCAGTATATTCAGGACAAAAGTACGCTACTGCTCGGCAGCACGGATGAGATCACATTTTTAAACCAAGGTAAAAAGCAGTGGCAGCAATATCGCGCTAGCGAGTCGATGATATATGCGTTCTTTTCATGGATCCCTGCTATCCGTACTAAGCGCCATTATAAGATCAAGCTCTTCTTGGACGCTACGTTTGGCCCAAAAATGACCGAGTTCCAGGGGATTGTGCCGGAAGGAATAGACGCCTATATCGACGGTCTTATTGCTCAAGTACAAAAAGAGCAAAGCGGGTATCAACAGCAAATCGATCTTGCTCAGGGCGTTTCCCAACGTGAAAGTGAGGCTGCCCGATGTTGGCACGTTCTGCTCCAGTCATTAGGTCATACGGGCGAGGAGGAGTTTAGTTTAGCTGAAGCCGACGGGCTTGCTGATACACAAATCCGCTTCCCTGCATTCCTGCTCGCGACCCATTACTGGGAAGGGCGCTGGCTGATGGATATGAGCGCTATTGATAATCTTCAAAAAGAAAAAGGTCTTAAAGGGGCTAGAGCGATTAAGGCTCGCTGGCAGCGCAGGATGAAGCTCACCCCTTGTGTAGTGATGACCTGCTATATGCTTCCTCGTCATCTGGCCATCAGGGAACATGTTGGTGGGAAAACATTTGAGGATAGTTATTTATATAACTTTGCCGATCTGCTGATCGTCGATGAAGCGGGGCAGGTGCTTCCAGAAGTAGCAGCTGCTTCCTTCGCGTTGGCGAAAAAAGCGTTAGTGATTGGCGATACGGAACAGATTGCGCCTATCTGGAACAGTTTACCTGCCATTGATATAGGCAATATGGTGGAGGAGAAAGTCCTCCCTGGAGGCACTCAGGAAGAACTGACGGATGCCTATTCTCTGATATGTGATTCAGGTAAAAGCGCTGCGTCGGGTAGCGTAATGAAGATTGCACAGTTTAATTCTCGCTATCACTACGACCCGGATCTGGCGCGTGGGATGTACCTGTATGAGCACCGTCGTTGCTTCGATAACATCATCAACTACTGTAACGCGCTTTGCTACCATGGCAAGTTACAACCTAAGCGGGGGAACGAAAAAGAGACTCTTCTTCCGGCGATGGGCTATTTGCATATTGATGGTCTGGGTCAGCAGGCGAATGGTGGGAGCCGTTACAACACTTTTGAGGCTGAGACGATAGCCGCTTGGCTAGCTGTGCATAAAGAGGAAATAGAGCGTCATTACGGCAATTTGCTGCACAAAGTGGTAGGGATCGTTACGCCATTTTCGGCGCAGGTTAACGCCATCAAGGCCGCATTGCATAAGCTCAATATTAACTGTAACGGTGATGACGATTCGCTAACGGTTGGTACAGTGCACTCCCTGCAAGGAGCAGAGAGAGCGCTCATACTCTTTTCCCCCGTCTATTCCAAACATGAGGATGGTGGGTTTATCGATAGCGAAAGCAGCATGCTGAACGTTGCCGTCTCCCGGGCAAAAGATAGTTTCCTAGTCTTCGGTGATATGGATCTGTTTGAGATCCAACCGGGCTCTTCGCCGCGAGGATTGCTGGCAAAATATCTGTTTGCTTCGAATAGCAACGCATTGCAGTTTGAGTTCCAGGAACGTAAAGATTTAAGTGCAAAGCAAACGCAGATATCGACCCTGCATGGCGTGGAGCAACATGATGCGTTTTTGAACCAGACCTTTGACTCCATTGGGAAGAGTATTACCATCGTTTCTCCGTGGTTGACCTGGCAAAAGCTAGAACAAACCGGATTTCTGGCGTCTATGGTCCAAGCACGTTCACGAGGTATTGAAATTACTGTCGTGACGGACAAAAGCTTTAATACTGAACATGCTAATTATGAAAAGCGCAAAGAGAAACAACGGCGCCTTAACGACGCCATGGAAAAATTAAACGATATAGGCATCACTACGAAGTTGGTCAATCGTGTGCACAGTAAAATTGTGATTGGGGACGAAAGGTTACTATGTATAGGTTCGTTTAACTGGTTCAGTGCTGCGCGAGAAGAAAGGTATCAACGGTACGATACATCGATGGTGTACCGAGGCGAGAGCTTGAAAGGAGAAATTCAAACGATTTATACCAGTTTGGAACAGCGTCAATTGCAAGGCTAGTTTATGGCGTAGATACCTCAATTGTTAAACAGGGGCTGACGCTAAAATGATTTTTTTTGGCTGTAATTCTGTGGGGTATTCCCTTCCGCCAATAATATTGGATTGATGAACAAGGCAGGTATACATTGTTTCGCCAGGAAGCGATCGATAATCAGAAAATGAAATGGCGTGGCCGGGCATTGCTGTTGCCCGGCATTCCCTTTTGGCTCACGGCAGGGCTCTGCCTCTTTTTCCTCGTTGCTTTTCTCACCTTCGTTATCGCCGGTACTTATACCCGGCGGCTCAACGTGACCGGAGAGATCAGCACCTATCCCCGCGCGGCCAACGTTTACTCCACGGTTCAAGGGGTAGTGGTCAAACAATTTGTCACCGAAGGGCAGGTGATCACCGTTGGTGCCCCCATTTACCAGATTGACGTCAGCAAAAGCACACGCAGTGGTGTAGTCAGTGATAACCAGAGACGGGATATCAATGGCCAGTTGGCACGCATTGCGCAAATCATCAGCCGACTGGAAAGCAGCAAGCAGGCCACGCTCATCATGCTGGAACAACAGAAGGCGCAATACACCGCTGCATTCACCCGTTCCACCGATATCCTCAAACGTGCCCAGGAAGGGATACGTATCATGAAGGAAAACATGGAGAACTACCGGCACTATCAGACCAAGGGGCTGATCAATAAGGATCAACTCACCAATCAGGTGGCGCTGTATTACCAGCAGCAAAACAACCTGCTGGGCTTGTCCGGCCAGAACGAACAGAATGCCCTGCAGATCACTGCGCTGGAAAGCCAAATCCATATTCAGGCTGCCGAATTTGACAATCAGATTTACCAGATGGAGCTGCAACGTTATGAGCTGCAAAAGGAGTTGCTCAACATCGATGCCGGCGGGGAGATCATCGTTCGTGCGCTGGCCGACGGTCGCATCGATTCGCTGAGCGTCACGGTTGGCCAAATGGTCAACGTAGGCGACAGCCTATTGCAGGTACTTCCCCATGACATCGATCACTATGCCCTGGTGCTCTGGGTGCCTAACGACGCCATCCCTTACATCGCCGCCGGCGATAAAGTTAATGTGCGCTATGACGCCTTTCCGGCGGAGAAATTCGGCCAGTTCGCCGGTACGGTGGCCGTCATCTCCAAAGCCCCGGCCTCGCCGCAGGAAATGCTGACCTACCAGGGAGCGCCCAAAGCGGCGCTGACCGCTGCCGTGCCGTACTACAAGGTGATCGTTATCCCGGAAAAACAATCCATTGCTTACGACGGTAAACGTCTGAGCCTGGAAAACGGCATGAAAGCGCAAAGCACCCTGTTTCTGGAAAAAAGGAAGATTTATCAATGGATGCTGTCACCGTTCTACGACATGAAGCACAGTGCAACGGGGCCGGTCAATGAATAAGCTCTCGTTCAAAAAATTGGTTAGCCAGTTGGATCTGCGGCTGCGCCACCGGGTTCCGATGGTGCATCAGACCGAGTCTTCGGAGTGCGGACTCGCTTGTCTGGCGATGATTTGTGGCCACTATGGCAAAAATATCGACCTGATCGCGCTGCGCCGACAGTTCAATCTGTCAACCCGCGGTGCCACATTGGCTGGATTGAGCGGTATTGCCGAACAGCTGGGGTTGAGTACCCGCCCTCTGTCGCTGGATCTGAACGAACTTGGCGCACTGAAAATGCCTTGTCTGTTGCACTGGGAATTCAACCACTTTGTGGTTCTGGTCAGCGTCAAAGGCCACCGCGCAGTGCTGCACGATCCGGCGCGCGGGCGCCGAACTGTCAGCCTGACGGAACTGTCGCACAGCTTCACCGGCGTAGCGCTTGAGGCCTGGCCCGGCAGCGCCTTTACCGCCGACAGCGTTCGCCACCGCATACACCTGCGTACGCTGATTGGCAGCGTACACGGTCTCAAGGGGGCGCTCGGCAAAATCTTTTGCCTGTCTCTGGTGTTCGAAACCATCAACCTGGTGATGCCCATCGGCACGCAGCTGGTGATGGATCACGCCATTCCTGCTGGCGATCGCGGGTTACTGACGCTCATCTGCGCCGGGTTGATGCTCTTTATCTTGTTGAGGGCTGCCATCGGCATGGTGCGTTCCTGGTCCGGACTGGTCATGGCAACGCTTATCAACGTTCAGTGGCAGTCCGGGTTGTTTACCCACCTGCTGCGCCTGCCACTCGGTTACTTTGAACGTCGTAAGCTGGGTGACATTCAGTCACGCTTCGGTTCACTGGATACGCTGCGTAGCACTTTCACCACCAGTATCGTCGGCGCCATCATGGACGGCATCATGGTGATCGGCGTGCTGGTGATGATGGTACTGTATGGCGGCTGGCTGACCTGGGTAGTGCTCACTTTCACCGCGCTTTATGTGTTGATGCGGCTGCTTACCTATGGATATTACCGTCAGCTGTCCGAGGAGGCGCTGGTGAGAGAGGCTCGGGCCGGCTCGTATTTTATGGAAACGCTGTACGGTATCGCTACCGTCAAAATGCAGGGTATGGCAGAACGCCGCATCGCTCACTGGCTAAACCTTGAAATTGATACCATCAACACGGGTATCCGTGTCACGAGGATGGACATGCTGTTTGGCGGGATCAACACCTTCATAGCGGCGTGTGACCAGATCGTCATTCTGTGGCTGGGAACCAGCCTGGTGATCGATAACCAGATGACCATCGGCATGTTCGTGGCGTTCGGCGCCTTTCGGGGCCAGTTCTCCGACCGCATCGGGTCGCTGACGGAATTTTTGCTGCAGCTGCGCATGATGAGCCTGCATAATGAACGTATTGCTGATATCGCCCTCCATCCGCGGGAGGACCGCAAACCTGACCTTCCTTATGCACCGGACTTAAAGCCTCTGGGATTGATGACCCATGCTCTGAGTTATCGTTACGACAGTCAGTCACCGGCTATTTTTGATGGCCTGGACATCAGCGTTGCGCCGGGCGAAAGCGTGGCCATCGTGGGTCCGTCCGGTGCTGGTAAGACAACGTTAATGAAGGTGCTATGTGGGCTGTTTCCCCCGGATGCAGGGCGTGTTGAGGTAAATGGTATAGATATCCGCCAGATCGGCATTAATAATTACCACAAGATGATTGCCTGTGTGATGCAGGACGATAAATTGTTCTCCGGCTCGATCCGAGAAAACATTTGCGGGTTCGCGGACGAGATGGACGATGCCTGGATGGAAGCCTGTGCCCGTGCCAGCTATCTGCATGAAGTGATTTTACGCATGCCTATGGGATATGAAACACTGATTGGCGAACTAGGGGAGGGGCTGTCCGGTGGGCAAAAGCAACGATTGTTCATTGCCAGAGCCATTTACAAGAAGCCGGCAATTTTGTTTCTGGACGAGGCCACCAGTGCGTTGGATCAGGAAAGTGAAGCGAGTGTGAATCAGGCGATAAAGGCGCTTAGCATTACGCGGGTGATCATTGCTCACCGAGAAACGACGATTGCTTCCGCCGATAGAGTTATCCGATTAGTCTAGTAATCTCCATCCGTACTCGCGAGTACGGATGGAGGATATAGTTACCCCTGAAAACAATACTCTAAAATCTATTTCTTTCTTGATGTATTAGGAAAGCAAAGTTTGGTAGCTATATCAAAAATTTTCACGATCGCAAGTACGAAGATAATTGTAATTACAAAAACAGAAAGGTTTTTAGGCGCTGCATAAAATGTCGTAAATGCTACGCCCGCACCGCTAAGCAGTGATGCAGCAACAATAATTCCTACAATGGTGCTAAAAGAGCGAAAAATAATGTTCATATTCATCCCTATAATTATCAAGCATAGGCAATGTATTGCCTATGCTTGAATTTAACTAAAATTACCAGCTGCAACCACCAGAACCGTTTTTACCACTGCAGCTACCTGCACTGCTTTTATTGCCGCCTTTGCCCATGCCAACGTTACCACCACCACTTTTCGCATCTTTGAAACAGCCTCCCGTAAGAGCGCCTACTGCCAATCCGACTGGGCCTCTCAAGGTACCGCCGATTATGCCGTTAACGCAGTCTGGCGAAGTATACTTTCCGTACATATCACCCGAGTAGTTTCCATTTCGTCCGTTTTTAGAACTTGAAGTTCGGCCTCCGTTATCTGTGCGATCACCGCCATTATTACCGCGTCCCCCAGAGACAAAATCCAGCATAGATGGATCAATAACTTTCATAAACAACTCCTTTTGATGATGAAGCCACTATGTAAATTTGTGTAAAGCACTCAATTATTAACCTACTCGCGAGAAGGATTCAAGAGGGATCTGTTAGAAAGATTTAAGTTTTCTTCTTACAATCGTTACTGGCTGAATGAGTCTTTCTTTCGCATTCGCTTGCGTTATTACCCGGTGCGATCATTTCTAAATGCGTTTGAAATGGTAAGTTAGCTTGCTCAGTTTTATGTTGATGCTGGCTGGCATGCCGACCCTCATAGTGCAATGAGCAATATGATCAGCCACACTTACCGTGTGGTCATGCCAAGAAGGCAGTTCGCAGAATGACAGTTCAGTGGGTATGAGATCTTTCATTGAGCTATCTTTACCGTTGAGCCCGTCGTTCTTTTGACGTTTTTAGCGTTACCATACCGCAGTGAAGTTCTGTTCTCTCAACCGTTGTCGTAGGCGTTTTACATACCCTTCGTCGAGCATTCGCTCAGGCGCCAGATCGCATAAAATATTTGCCAATGTTGCAATACCTCCGTCAGATATCCGAAATTCTTTCGGCAGCAGCCAATAAGAACCATCGGAAACATCATGCAGATGACTGAAAAAATTTTTGAAAAAATCGGTCAACTATGGTCGGCGCGCGCTAATAATGGCCTCGGAAGCATCATCCAGAAACTCGATCTCCACAGGCTCTTCACCTAGTGTTTGCAACACATCGGCGATATCTGGCCAATATTTAAGATCGAAGTCATTTAACTCTTCCAATTTTGGCTGAATAAATGAGCGGTATAATCCATTTTCACTACCGGCCGCATCAAGGTAATCCGTCAACCTGACTATTCTATCGATGCTGAAACTGCCGTTTCTGTTAAGAATATCGCTCCTGCGCCGAAGACGCTGTGCCAATTTTATGCTCATAATCGATATTTCCTCATTGAGCGAGGTCAACTCATCATGTTCCGCTCGCAGGGCTGCGTGTTGTTCGGCTGTTCCAAACGCGCCGGCAAAAACGCATTGTTCCATGAACACCCAAAGTTGTTGTGTGGTGAGCATCATCTCGCCCAACTCGGCATACACTGCCTGCATTTCGTCATGTCGGATGATAAGCCGTTCAAAAACTGGCCATGTCGAGCGCCAAGCTGGTTCCGTTCCATTTCGCCAGTCGTTAAGCTTTTCTTTCAGTAGTTGAAGCGTCTGTACAGCAACATTGTTAGTAGTTTTAGTCATCATCGGTCCCGTGTTGTTTTCAGGTTATGTTTCATTATGTACTGTGGGAACATCGGTGTCGGTACCCAGAACCATTTCATTCTTCGCTCTCCGGGTACTTTATGAAGAGGTTATGTCAGCAAGCCGAGTACTGGATGAAACAAGAAGGGCTGGCTACGTAGCTGGAATACGTTGTCGTCAGCTGTCTGGCTAATGACGCTGAATAGCTCAGTTTGGGAAGGGCAGTATACCGCCGACGTGGTGTGCCGCCTTTGCCCTGCAGGTTGTCTGATTATTTATCGGATGGTGACGTAAGAAATGGGGTAACTATTGAACGGCCATTGGCTCAATGGTGTTACGCACGGGATTTATCTATACGACATTGCAGCCAGATGTTAACTTCGCTTTGCAACCAGCGAGAGCTGCGTCCCAGCTTTATGGGTTTCGGAAAGTCCCCGTCTTTTATCAACTTGTAGAACCACTTATCCGTCAGGCCTGTCAGCCGAGTGATAAAGGCCATGTCAACAAATTGGTCGCTGAGTAGAGGGTATTTGTTTGTCATCGTTTTATCTCCTGAAGTGAAAAGGAGAAGGCGTTTGTGAAACCTGTGGAACGCCTTCAAACGATATCGGAGTGACGTAATTTTTAACTTTCTGCTTTACTCCCTCTCTGCAGTGCTTAATCCTCTGGTAACCTCACCCTGTCTGTTAGTGGCGAGGTCGTCCCCGTCGGACAGCGACCGGTACAGGGCTCACCCGGTAAATGGGCCGCGCCGTTCGTTGCTCCAGTTTCCCCATATAGCTCAGAATGTATTGCATCCCTCTGCGGCCTCGCACATCAGACGCCGCCACAACTCTCTCGCCCCGAACCCGATAACAGGACTTGGGCTCACACCTATGTGCATATCCTTCAAGTTCCGTGATCCTCTCCCAGAGATGTTTTATCTGTTCCCAGAACAACCAGATCTTCCGGTGGCGTTGTCCATCGATATAAAATGCGGCATGGACATGGAAGCGATGCCGTTCCGCGTATTCCATCACCCATGCATACCCGACTATTCCCGGGATATCAGAACACTGCTGCATTAGGTAAGTCATTTGGGCAGCCAGTTGATTTTCGTCAGCAAAGTGAAATGACAAGCTTTCACGCCGATAGGCAAAATCCACACGGAACATCAGTAGTTTTGAATAGCGTTCAAACAGCGCATCCTGATGCGTTAACAAAATACGCTGTATCGACTTATCCGCGGGGTGATTTTCGTTTATGACATGATTCATCGGTTTTCCTGTTTACTGTTTAGGTCCTCATGGAATACCCCGATGGCGTAGTTTATTACCTCCTGACTCAACTGCATTAGCCGATTACTTCTCCCAGCGACACACGAAAAACTCGCCGACAAGTATTAATTGCATCATGCATTTTTAGGATAAGCCATTTATTCAAGGCGATGGCATTAATCACATTACCAAGTGATTCAAACCAATGACTGTCGAGTGACAGCAGATTCATACGCTATGTAACTGCACGTGTAATATGGCACGGAGCCATTGCCAGCGTTATACACAAGCGCTAATTTAACACGGAAACATATGGGGCCGATACAATCCCACCACCCCAGACTTCAATTGAGCAGATTATAATTCAGATGCCAGGATGATAATGTACGGATAAGAGCGACTCCCTCAGCAAGTATTCATGAATGGGGATGAGTCATAGAAACGAGTCCGTGGATACACCGGTAAAGATAAACCACGTGACATTCTTTATTAAATAACACTAAGTACCTTAATGTTTTATTTCATCGTTCATAATGCCGCTGATATTCATGCCGTCAAAATGACCTCACCCCATGATACTGCTGGTCTCTTGAGTGTAGCAGTGTATGAACACGGTATTACTTGCTGATATCAGGATGTCCCCTTTTTACTCAGTCATTTGCCGATTTTATAAGGTCATACATTAAGGTCTCTTCCAGGGGGAAACTCAGATGACACATCCTGAAAAAATCCCCATACCGGTATACTGTCAGCCACGACACCTCTGCTGGTAAGCCACAGACCATAGCGATGAAAGTAGGGCCGAGAAAACCGGTGATAACAGGCATTCCTGCGAGAAAAACAGTGTGAATAGTCAGTGAAAAGTCCTGTGAAAACAACGGAAAAACAAGATGAAAAACGCGCAAAAACCATGCTAAAATCACGCAATAATTACGGTGTAATCAAGCTATTTCATCTGGTTAAGGAAAACTGTATATGTCACCTCCACTCCAAAAAATCACTTTACTGTCTAACAATGACAGGGATGAATGTAACTTTTTCATCGATTACCTAAAGCGGAAGGATATTATAAGGATAAGTAGATTCGAGCCATTTGATGGTCCGTCAGATATCTGCAGCTATCTCAATAACTCTCTGAGGACGTATTTCAGAGATACGCCTGAAAAAATAAATGAAGTAATTTCTGATATGCATTATTCACTCAGAGAAAAAACTCCGTCTGAAGATGAGGTGGCCTGGATTAAGAAAGACAAACGCGCTTGTTTTTGGTTATGGACAGAAATCTATTGTACTAATCGTGATAGTATGCCGCGAGGGGAAGTTAAAAGGTTTATTCCACATAGTCATCAAGAGCGGTATCGAGAGGTTTTGAGGAAACATAAAGTACTCCACCTGAATGATGATGATCAGCGCTGGAGTAAACTGGTCAGTAGATGGAATGAAATTAAAGAAGATGATTCACTGGTGGGGCATCTTTCGCCAGATGATGAAGATATTGTTTCGTATGCGTGGAAATATTTATGTTCCCACGGACATGATATCGAAAAGAAATATGCTCCGTTAGACAATGAAGAGCAATACCTATCCATTCTTAATTATATGGACTTTTACCTCACTCATCCTTTAGAAAAGGAACTGCTTGTCAGGAAAATAAAGCCGGCAATTAATCAGCGTAGCCATAGATTGAAAAAGCAAAAAGCCAGCGTCAGCAAGCAATTTTATCTTAAAAAAGAAAATATTGACAAGCTAAAAAAATTGCTCAATGAAAACAGAATGACCATGGATGAGTACTTTAATGCGCTCATTGAGCAGGAGTCTGACAAATTGACGTAAAAATAACCAAAAAACCGGTCAAGTGATAATCCCCAGCGCAACGGTACAGGATGCTGGGGCAATATTTTACAAAATTGGCATAAACGTTTCCTCATTGAAGAGCATTTCAAAAAAATTTCATGCCTATATCCCCGTTATGCATATCCAACAGAATCGCTTTTCTGTCTGTTGGTCACATTACCTGGAGATATTGTCATGCCTTCTTCTTACCAGGCACCGAAGCAACGGTGCTGGACGCTCTTTTTTTCCTGGCAAACCCTGTACCGTATTTTTCGCATGCTCGGTACGCTACTGACTTTGGTCCTGCGTCTGTGGCTCATGCTGCAACCCGGTGGGCCACCGTTTCCATCGGCCCCAAAATCGTCCTCTTCCACCCGGTCCGACGTACACGGACCTGACAAGTACAAGGGTTGAATTGCCTCTAACCTTCCCATGTCACTCCGAGCGGATATGAAATAAAACGCGTTACAACAATGCTTTACGCGTTATCGTATCTGCACTATCGCAGCCCCATCGATTGATCGTTTTCAACGATCGGTTTCGCGTTATTGATCTGTACAACCCATTATCTTTGGCCTTCAACCGTCATTAAGATCGGCCAGGGCGCCGTTGCGGATACCGTATTTCTCTCCTCCCAACGGGATTTCAGCCCTTCAAACAGCCACGCCGGCATCACTTACCCTGCGCGTTGGCACACCACCATTCTCGGCAGCAGGAAGCCGGATAGCCTTTCCTCACGATATGACTGTCACACAGGAGACAACCGTCTATGGATACTTCGCCACAGCATGCACCTTCACGCCTTACCCCTTCTTTACTTGGCTGGGGGATTGGCGCTTTGCTGTTTTCACTTCTGGTGGTTACGCGCAATACCGCCGGCCAGATCCAGGAGGCTGGCACCGGTACGCTGATACTCGCGGTTATCGTCGGCACGGCGCTGGGATGCCTCGGTGCCTTGCTGGGCCAGTTCTTGCGTAATCTCGCGCATCCCGATGCGGTCTATACCACCGGCGGCTTCTTCAGCCTGGTGGGGCTGCGTCTGTTCTGGCTTTGTGGCCCCCAGCTGATTGGCCTAGCCGGTGGCGTATTCTTGGGCATTGCGCTGATAGTGCACTGATAACGACTGACTGGCAGGGGTGAGCGCACCTGACCTACCGCAATAAATTGGAAAACACGATTAACGAAAGGAAACAACCTCATGAAGACACTGATGAAAGGGCTTTTTTGCTGTGCCCTGGCGGCACCTTTTATGGCTCAGGCCGAAACCGGCCCATGGACCAGCGGGTGGGGGCAGGGAACGACAGAATACAGCGTGCGTGGTCAGGGACAATCGCAGCTTTACATCGGCTGCAATCCCTATAAGGCCATGTTCGTGATGTTCACCGATGCCGCGGGGCGCTCACTGACCAACTATGATGCGCGGACGCAAACGCGGTCATTTTATGTCTCTGTTGATGGCAGTGACCCCATCCTATTCAACGACGTGCTCTCCCGCGTGGGTGCGGATAGCGTACGCTTCGCCTGGGACAAGCTGCGCAAAGGCAAGACGGTGATCCTTAGCGGTGAAGGGATGCAAACCACCCGTTTTACGCTGAAAGGCGCCGGACAGGTTTTGCCCGCGTTTTCGCAATCCGACTGTAAAGTCGGCGCCGCCATTCCCAACGGTGAAAACTAATCTTTACCCCTCCACGTTTGTTCGCTAACGATAACTCACTTCCCGTGCCGGGCTCTCAGGTCGGGGAGTGAGTTCAGCCTCAACACGTAGGTACTCCCCCCCAACGTGATAGCTGGCTGAGGCGCCTCAAAACTACACTCTTGTCAGAGAGGCCTCTCCGGCAATGACAACCTGTCATCTCCGAGCAACACCAAAATGCCCCGTTCATCTGAGCGGGGCATTTTTTATGGCGTGATACCACCGTTTCTAGCTGTACCCATCGTGGCCGGCCGTTGCCCGGCCCAGTCCACCTCTATGTAAGGATAATTCCTGTGAAAGAGAATACTGCCAATAACACACCATCAACACGTCCGATAAGCAACCACTCAACACTGACAGCGAGTCTCGTTCGCGACGCGGATCGCCTGTCATTTTGGCTACAGCATTTTGGTGACATTCCGCAATGGCTTCATATCGAGTCACCAATATTTTCCTGGCTCAACCTCTTGTGTAAGGACTACCACGGAGATTATTGGGAGTTTTACACCCTCAGTAACAGCGGCGCCTTTATCATCCCTTCAACGGAGAGAAAATACGCCCTCTTTAACGCCCTTAACGGCAATAGTGCAACGGTGGGACATGAAGCCGCCGGCATCATTGCTTGCCTTATCACTTACAGCCACCATGCCTGCCGCACCGAATGCGATGCCATGACCGAACACTACTATCGCCTGCGGGATTACGCCCTCAGCCATCCCGAAAGCAACGCCATTATGCGCATCATCGACTAACCCTCCAGACAACGGCACCCCATCATGATGAATATCACCTTATCTCCGGCAACCTCCGATCTGCCCTTACCCACCCAACGCACCATTCAACGCGCACTGGCGTTGTTGGAGCAGCATTTACGCAAACCGGGTGAGCCCTTCACAGCCCCGTTCATGGTGCGTGACTGGTTGCGCCTGCAGATGGCCCGGCTGGAGCGCGAAGTCTTTATGGCGCTCTATCTCGATAACCAGCATCGCTTGCTGGCGCATGAGTCCCTGTTTAGCGGCAGCATTGCCAGCACCCAGGTGCATCCGCGTGAAATCGTGAAGGGCGCACTGAAACATAATGCCGCCGCAGTTATCGTTGCGCACTGCCATCCCTCAGGTCATGCCGACCCCAGCGATGCCGACCAGCTCATCACCCAGAGAATACAGGATGCGCTGGCACTGATTGATGTCCGGGTCCTGGACCACTGCATTGTCGGCGGCCTGACGGTGTACTCGTTCGCCGAACACGGGCTCTTATGAACCATTCGACGCCATTTAAGGAGGCTCAATATGCCATCAACCAACACTGTTCCCACCTGGGGACTGAAACGCGACGTCACGCCGCAGTTTGGCGCCCGTCTGGTACAGGAGGGGGAACGACTGCATTTTCTGGCCGACCGTGCTGACATCAGCGGGACTTTCAGCGACGCACAGCGCCATGATTTGGAGAATGCTTTTCCGCAGTTCATCAACCACCTGGAATTGATGTTGCTCTCCGGTGAGCTCAATCCGCGTCATCAGCACTGTGTCACGCTGTATTGCCATGGCCTGACCTGCGAAGCCGACAGCCTCGGCTCATATGGCTACGTCTACATTTCGATTTATCCGACACCTGAAACGCTCAGGTAAAACTCTCCCGTATTTTTAGTCTCACACCGTTTTTATTATCCAACAAAGAGATACGCCTTATGCGAACAGTACCCGTATCATCTACTCGGGCAGCCCAGCCTTGTCCGTCCCCCACGACTATCTGGCAATCCTTGCTCACCTACCTGCTGGCGCAGCACTATGGCCTGATGCTCAACGATACGGCGTTCAGCGACGATGCCGTGATACAGGCACACATCGATGACGGTATCTCCCTCGCGGATGCGCTAAATGCCATGGTGGAAAAGTTTGATCTGGTGCGCATTGACCGCCAGGGCTTCACCTGCCAGGCGCAATCGCCTCTCGTGACGGCAATCGATATCCTGCGCGCTCGCCGGGCCTGCGGCCTGATGACGCGAGCCGGCTACCGGGAGGTCACACGTGCTATTCAGGGAGGCAAGCAACCATGAGCAGTGACACACTCCCCATCGGCGCACTGCTCACGGGTATCCAGTGCAGTACCGCCCACATCACCGACGGAGATAACTCTCTGCTGTATCACGCCTCACACCAGCAGGAGGAGTATGGCCACGGTGAGTGGCTCCATTTTACCGGCACTGGGTACCTGATTAGGCTCAATGCCTGGTGACATCCGGTACTTCATCTTAAACGGTTAGGGGTGTCAAAAGCCTGCCGCCGGCTGGTTGTCACGCTGATGAACCATCACCCCATCGCTCTCCTGAACCTCGACGCTGCAGGCGATATTTTGCCGGGGTTTGAGACCTTTGACTGGTGAACGCCCCCCGGCATGCCCCCTGACCCGAGCACAATGACAGGTACCACAATATAACACCCGCCCTTAAACCGGCGGGTGTTTTCATTATGGAGTAGGAAATATGCAGACTGAACCTGAAGTATTAACTGGCCACACCACGGTGATTTGCTCCACCAGCATTGAACGTATTGTCACAGGGCGCAACGCCGCGCTGGCGCAGATTGAGAACCGCACATCTGACATCCAATCACCTGAGGCCTATAGAAAAGATAAGCGACATCTTCGCCAAGTAACATTTGGAGATGTTGGCAGCATGGTAGTTTACCGTTACCATCACCGGGCTCGAAATCGCTGATGTTTTCAGCGAAATACGATTGGGGGCCTAATTGGGGGCCTCGGCGTTTTTCGAACAGATAAAAATTCTGTAATAACAAGGGTTATATGCTTTGTGTTCGAATCCTATAGGGGCCATTAAGTATCAATGAGTTATGCTCATTCCCCCACTGCAAGATTTTCCAAAAGTGCCAGGTTAGTGACATTGCCCGCCAAGACTTCGTCAATTTTTCTCGCATGTTCGGTTAGATGAGTTGGGGATAGGTGAGCATATCTCTGTACCATCTCGATGCTCTCCCATCCTCCCATTTCTTGCAGTGCCGAAAGTGGCACGCCTGCCTGAACCAACCAGCTCGCCCACGTATGCCGCCGTTTTTGCTTCATGTGAGCGCGATATGAGAAAGGCATAAAAATGGCCACGCCAAAGGATAGGCTATTTGATAGAGCGGCAATTAATACGCGAAAAGGATTAAAGGCGCTGAAGTGAATTAAAGAATTTTCCCTTCCATCACGTAAAAATCTCCATTCATCGTTGTGTAGTAAGCATAAGAAATGTGTTTTTCGAAGTTATCGCAGTGAACAACGGTATTTTTATCGGATTCTTGCCAGGAAATCATGAAATAGCCGTCAGCCAATGAACGCCACTGGAAAGGCACATTCATAATGGTTCCGCGAAGTTCTCCGTTTAGAAACTCAACGGTAATGGTGTTTTCACTGGCATGGTAGGCGTTTTTAACTTCGAGACCATTGTCCATCTTGATGGTAAAAGATTGGCCTGCATAAGGAAATTTTACAGCCATTGTCGCAACTCCTTTAATGTGTCGTAGCTGAAAAGCGGCGGTGAAGCACGCTGCTATCCCGAATCACTCATGCCTAAGGCGGTAGTGAGGTCAGCCAGCTGAGCGTTAAGCGGCTGGATAGGTCCAATAGTAGAGAGGGCGCATCGGTGGAAAAAGGGACCGGCGGGCAATTCACTTTTCTCTTTTTGTTCATAAAGGGGATGGGCGGCAGGTTACTGTTCACTGCGGGGGTTGTGGGGTTTAAGTGACGGGAATTTGTCTGACACCGAGCGCGGTCACAGGAAACGGCAAGCGGCATTGAACCTTCGTTTATTTTGCCGCGTTACAATAGGTGAAAATTTACCCATGGAGCCTATCGTGCGCAAATCCAGATTCTTTCTCGTGACCTTGCTGTGTCTGTGCGCCGCCGCCGTGCTGTACGTCATGGCATACCGGGCGCTGGGGCATTACCTCAGCGACGGCGAGAAGGCCTACCCGGATATCAGCGTTGAAATTCGCTGAGGGCCGGTCGGCGCGGTGGTGATCGCGCCGACTTTTTTGCACTGATTTACCCGCCATTTACCCGCCGTCGGCAATGATGAGGCAGCGTCTCCACATTGTGTGGTTCTCTTGGGCGGAATGCGGTTATGTCACTGCAACAGGTTTCGAATGTCTCGTTGAGCAACAACGGCTTAAAGGGCATCGGTTACAAACATTATGCGTTGGCGATCGTGGCGTTTTCGGCGCTCGTACGGTCTATATCCTTAACCGACAGGTATTTTTGGTGCGATGAGGCCTCCAGCGTGCTGACCAGCCGCTATGACGTAGGCGCTTTGCTGTACCACGCTTCCTTCGATGTTCACCCGCCGCTGTATTACCTGTTGCTGCATGGCTGGATGGTGCTGTTTGGCGACGGCATTCTGGCCGCCCGTTCGCTGAGCCTGGTGCTCGGCGTGGCGACAGTGGCGCTGGCGATGCGCTTTACCCGTTGGCTGGCCAACGAGCGGGCGGCGCTGATAGCGGGCTGGCTGATGGCGATCATGCCGATGGCGGTGCGTTACAGCCAGGAGGCGCGCATGTATGCGCTGATGGGGCTGCTGGCGATCGCCGCCGCCATGGCGTTGGCGAAGTGGCTGAAAACGCCGGATAACCGCCGTTATCTGGCGCTGTATGCGCTGTTGATGACGCTGAGCTTTTATACCCATTACTTCACGATTTTTACCCTGATCGCGCATTGGCTGGTGGGGTTGGCGCTGTCGTGCCGCCGCGAAGGCGAGTGTTATATCAAGCAACCGGTGTGGTGGCTGGCCAATGCGGCGATCGGGGTGGCCTACATTCCCTGGCTACTGGTGTTGTTCAATCTGCTGGCGCATATCGCCGAGCTGCGGGTCGGCGGCGACGTCGGTTGGATCCCTCAGGTTTCCTGGAGCGATCTGCCGGCGATGTTCTGGCGTTTTCTCACCGGCCATGATGGCAGCAACTATCCCACGATCATTCTCTGGCTGTTGCCGGCGATGTTTGTCGCTTTATGTTCACTGCTGCTGTGGCGGCGCCAGATGCCGAGAAAATTCTCTCTGCTGCTGCTCGGCGGCATGCTGATCCCGGTAATGTTGGTATTCGCCATTTCCTGGCGCTCGCCGCTGTTTGTCGATCGCTATCTCTATTCCGCCGCGCTCGGCATTCCGCTGGTGTTGGGTGTGCTGATCGCCGGAACGAAAAACCGAGTGCGCGGGATCTCTTTGCTGCTGTTCTTCAGTTTGTTGTTCGGCTGCGGCGTGCGTAACGATTACCCGGCCGAGAAAGATGAGTTCAAGGTGATGGTGCACTATATCAACAGCCACTATCAGCCTAACGATGCGGTAGTGGTCAGCAACATGTTCAACTACCTGAGCTATGTGTATTACAACAAACAGGGCTACCGCGCCTTGCTGTATACCCCGGCCAGGCCCAACGGCATCTCGGGTAAGCCCAATGCCTATGGTTTCGGCACCTTTTTCCACGATCGGGCGGCGCAGACCTACGTCGATAAGCTCAGCGCCTTATCGAAGGGCCATCGCCGGATTTGGCTGGTCAGCGGCGGCGATTTCAACCAGGACTTCGGCCGTTCGCCGCCGGGGTGGGTCAACACCGTTACCTTCAAGAGCGGCGGGTTCGAGTCGCGCCTGTTCGTGGTGCGTTGAGCAAAATGTCATATTTCCCATTCGGCGTTACATCTGGCCGAGCAAACTTACGCGGGGATGACAGTTCTATACATTGAGATTGATACTGTAGCTCTACCCGATGATGTTGTGTGTTATCCATTCCCTGTAGTGTATTACCCCATCCCTGTTAAGTTTATCCCGCCTTGTGCGGGATTTTTTTTATCTGCGCGGGGCGAGATGCAGGCCGCCGGTCATGATGTTGCGGGTGGCCGGCAGGGCGAGAAAATCGTGTGGGAATCCCAGCTCGATGGCACTGAGATCGTCCAATCGCCGCCAATGATCTTCCGTCAGCGCCACCTTCAATGCACCGAGGTTATCTTCCAATTGCGCCAGGGTTCGGGCGCCGACGATCGGCGCGGTGACCGTCGGCTGGCGCAACGTCCAGGCCAGCGCGATTTGTGATGGGGTATACCCGGTCTCGTGAGCGATCAGGTTGACGGCATCGGCGATACCGAGATTGCGTGCGTTCAATGTCCCCTTGGCGCGTACGGCTTCGCGCCGAGTGCCCGCTTCATCTGGCGATGGCTGCAGATCCTGTCGCCGGTATTTGCCGCTCAGCACGCCGCCGGCCAGCGGCGACCAAGGGATAACGCCCATCCCCAATTCTTGCGCCATCGGCAGCAGTTCGCGCTCGACGGTGCGTTCCAGCAGGCTGTACTCGATTTGCAAGGCGATAAGCGGCGACCAGCCGCGCAGGTCCGCCAGCGTTTGCATCCTGGACGCCTGCCAGGCAGGGAGATCAGACACCGCCACATACAGCACTTTTCCGGCGCGCACCAGGTCGTCCAGGGCGCGCATGATCTCTTCCACCGACGTGGTGAAATCCCAGGCGTGCAGATAGAGCAGATCGATGTAATCGGTATTGAGCCGTTGCAGGCTTGCTTCAACCGATCGCAGCATGCTTTTGCGATGGTTGCCGCCGGAATTGGGATCGTCTGGCTGCATCGGCAGGGTGTATTTGGTGGCGATCACCAACCGATCGCGGCGCCCGGCGGCGAACTCACCCACGAAAAGTTCGGCGCTGCCCTCGGTATAGCGGTTGGCGGTATCGATAAAGTTGCCGCCGCGTTCGACATAAACGTCAAACAGACGTCGAGCCTCGGCCAGTTCGGCGCCCCAGCCCCAGTCGGTGCCGAAGGTCATGGTGCCGAGCGCCAACGGTGAAACGCGCAGACCGGAACGGCCCAGCAGGCGATAGTGATCCAGTGAAAGTGTGGTGTTCATAGGCATTCTCCCGTGTAGATGCCGTCCACGATAGCGCCCGTAGGTTGTTTAAGGAATGGGCTATAATCTTCATGAATTATTAAGTAGGGAGAGCATAATGAGGGGCAGTGATTTCGCCGAATTGCGCGCCTTTGCCGCTATTGTCGAGCACGGTGGCTTCGCCCGCGCAGCCGCACATTTGGGTATATCCGCTTCGGCGCTCAGCCAAACGCTGCGCAACCTGGAGGCGCGTCTGGGTGTGCGTTTACTGAATCGCACCACTCGCAGCGTGGCGCCGACTGAAGCCGGAAGACTGATGTTGGCGCGCCTGACGCCCGCGATGGCCGAGATCGACGCGGCGGTGGCGCAGGCGGTAGAGCAACGCCAGAACCCCTCGGGTCTTTTGCGGCTTAACGTAACCCGCGTGGCGGCGTTGCATTTTCTGGCACCCTTGATCGCGCCGTTTCATCATCAATACCCCGATATTACGCTCGATCTCAATGTTGAGGAGCGGCTGGTGGATATCGTTGCCGGCGGTTTTGATGCCGGCGTGCGGCTGCACGAGAAACTGGCGAAAGATATGGTGGCGGTCAAGCTGGGCGGGGAGGTGCGGATGCGTGTCGTTGCTTCGCCGGCGTATTTGGCGCGTCACGGCCGGCCGTTAACACCGGGCGATCTGCATCGGCATCGGTGTTTGAATTACCGCTGGCCGACCAACGGCAATGTGTATCGCTGGGAGTTTGAGTGTGACGGTGAAAAGCAGGAGATCGCCGTGAAAGGGCCGGTGACAGTCGATGAGCCGGAAATATTGGTGAGGGCTGCGATGGATGGGGTAGGCATTGCCTACCTGTTTGAGCAACAGGTTGCCACCGGCCTGGCCGAGGGGAGGCTGTTACCGCTGCTCGATGCCTGGACCCCTCCGTTCCCCGGTTTCTATCTGTACTATCCGGCAAACCGCCAAACGCCGCGCCCGCTACGCGCTTTTATCGACTTCGCCCGTCAACAGGCAGAACAGGGCGCGTAACGCGATTTTTTTGAATAACACCGTCAGTTTTATTCGGTATTCAGTCGCTGTGCGCTTGATTAGATTGAACGCGAGAGGGGCGCCGTCGGCGCCTTTGTGCAATGAGTGGAGAATTTCTATGGCGAAGACAGTAGTGGTGTTTCATTCCGGCTACGGCCATACCGAGCGTTTGGCGAAAGTGGTGGCGGAAGGCGCCGGGGCGGAACTGATCGCCATCGATCAGAACGGCGATATCAGCGACGAAGCCTGGCAGACGCTGGATGAGGCGGACGCCATCATCTTTGGTTCGCCGACCTATATGGGCGGCCCATCCTGGCAGTTCAAGAAATTCGCCGACGCCAGCTCCAAAGCCTGGTTCGGCCGCAAGTGGCAGGATAAAGTGTTCGGCGGTTTTACCAACAGCGCCAGCCTGAACGGCGACAAGCAGGTGACGCTGATCGCGCTGCAGACGCTGGCTTCGCAACATGGCGGCCTGTGGGTCAGCCTGGGGCTGTTGCCGGCCAACACCAAATCGGCGCAGCGCACCGACGTCAATAACCTGGGCGGTTCGGTGGGGCTGCTGGTGCAGACCCCGGCGGATGCCGGCGTGGATGAGATGTTGTCGGGCGATCTGGCGACCGCCAAGCTCTATGGTCAGCGCGTAGCGGGCTTTGCCGCCAAACTGGCGTAAGACCTATCGTGTAGATGGGACGGCGGTGCGGTTGAACGGATGCCGCGTTCATTTTCTCTGCACAATTGGCGTGTAATCTGCGAAATGTTATTAGCCTGCTTGGGCTAACACTGCATTTCGTACAAATATTCCCGGTTCCTAGGCCGGGTTTTTTGTTGCTAAGGTCTGCTTAAGCTTTCACCGCTATACTGCGCGTCAGCACGGTCATGCAATGCATGGCCGTGTCGTAACTGTCGATTTGCTGTTGTTCAAGCAAGCCCGCTTCATGCGGGCTTTTTTTGGGTTGTTATTGCACAGGCGGCCCAGTTGCAGGAAAATAATCGCACAGTGATTCAAACATCATTTAATGACCAATAACCACAAGTTTATTAATGTAATTAACGCTCTCGGCGGCCTATTACGCTATGCGCTATGCTGACAGCAGAGCGGGCATTATTTGCTGACGCTGTGCGGGGAGTTACGCCGCGGCCGCATCAGGCTAAGAAAATTCTGTTAATTAAATGTTAATGTTTTTTATTATTGATTTGTCTGGCTTTTTTGGTTGAAATTCGGATTGACTATCCCTCACTGGCCGGGCGAGAGAGTATGCATATTATTATTCTGGTTATTAGCAAAATATGGGCGAGGCGATGAGCGCCAGAATAAACGCCAGGCATGGCCTGCCGCTAACGGTGCAGCTGATCAATCTTTTCATGCTGGCCTTTTTACTCTCCCTGGTGGGTATTCTTAGCCGGCCGATAGGTTCACTTTCTTTATTTTGGCCGGTCAACGCGATTCTGCTTGGGCTGCTGCTGCGCAAACCCGTTTACGCTACGCCGCTCGGCTGGCTCACCACTTATCTGGGCATGGTCGCCGCCGATCTCAGTACCGGCGAGGGCTGGTCCCTGGCGCTGTGGCTGAACGCCTGCAACATGTCGCTGATCGCCGTCGGTTACGGCATCATGCTGATGCTGCCGCAATCTCAACGGCGCATGGGCAAACCCCAGGCGATACTCTATATGTTCAGCGCCAGTCTGGCCGGATCGGCGGTGGCGTCGACGCTGTCGGTGCTGCGTAACGACAGCCTGTACAACAATACGGTGGTGGTCGCCTGGTTGGCCTGGTTCAGTGAGCAGTTCTCGACGACCTTGTTGCTGTTGCCGGTGCTGATGGCGGCGCCGCGGTTGAAACAGCTGTTTCGCATGCAGGTGCGTTGGCGCCTGAAAGGCTGCCTGCCGCTATTGGCGCTACTGCTGTCGCTGGCGTTCAGCGTCTATATCGGCGGGCCGGGCGCCATCGCTTTCCCGATCCCGGCGCTGCTGTGGTGCGCAGTGCGCTACCAGTTGTTCCCCGTGACGTTGCTGACCTTGTTGACCGGCATGACCGAGATCAGCAACATTTCAGCCAACCTGGTGCTGTATGAAACGCCGAACAATCACAACGCCTTCCTCGACACCCTGATGTCCGCCCGCTTGGGCATCGCCATGCTGGTGATGGGGCCGCTGATCCTCGCCAGCTCTATCGCCGCCAATCGCAAGCTGATGCGGCGTCTGGAGCACAGCGCCAACCACGATTTCCTGACCGGGGTGCTGGCGCGCAGCGCGATGACGCGCAAAGCGGGCGAGCTGCTTGAGCACAAGCACCGCTCGAAAGAGGCGGTGTCGCTACTGCTGATCGACATCGATCATTTCAAGCAGATCAACGATACGCACGGCCACAGCGCCGGCGATCAGGTGTTGGCGTCGTTCGCGCATATCGTGCGGCGCGAGCTGCGGCACGATCAGCTGTTCGGCCGCCTGGGCGGGGAAGAGTTCGCCATCATGCTGCCGCGCGCGCTGGCGGCGCAGGGCGTGGCGCTGGGGGAGCATCTGCGCCGGTTGGTGGAGCAGGCGGAACTGCAGGCGGAAGGCAAACAGACGCTGAAAATCACCATCAGCGTCGGCGTCGCCAGCCTGGCGATGAACGAGGTGAAATCGCTGGAGCAGCTGATGAATATGGCGGATATCGCGCTGTATCGCGCCAAATCGCAGGGGCGGAATCGGGTGGAGTCGTTCAACGTGGTGAACGGCAACAGCGTCGAGCATATTCTGTTCCGTTAAGCTCGACGCTGGGTGAGCGGCGCTTACAGGCTTTTCAACGCCTTGATGGTTTCATCCATGTCGATCTCGTGCTCGGAGAAGGTATGGGTGGTGTTCTGGAAGGTGGTGATGGTCAGCATGCGCAGCGTTTGCATGGCCTGCGCCTGGTCTTCGGACTGCGGGCGAATGCGGTTCATCAGCAGGCCGACCGACAGCACGGTGTTCTCTTTATCCACATCGGCTTTGACCGGCACTTCCTTGGTGAAGGTATTGAAAGACTTGATGCTGGCGATCTTGATTCTTTCATTGGCGATGATGATGTATTTGCTGGGCGCCAACACTTTGACCGCATAAGCCGACGGGCCTTTGGTGTTGTTGGTCGGTTCGAAGGTCACCGCCGCGTTTTTCTTAATCAGCTCCGGATTTTGCACTTTAATCACGTGAAAATAACGATTTTCTCCGTTCTCGTCGGTAATAAAGCCGAAGCCTTTGTCTTCAAAAAAAGTCGTTATCTTGCCGTTCATCGTTATTCTCACAAAAGGGATCAATACAGCGCTTATGATAGCGCGGAATGCCTTGCAGCGACAGATTGCGCGGGCGGCATTTAGTCATGCGATAACGGCATTTAGCGGCTTTTCCTCCACATGCTATGTTCATGCTGACTTCATTCAATGCGAAAAAGGAATATCGATGGGTATCAAACGTCTCAATCACGCCGTGCTGTATGTCAGCGACGTGCGGCAGAGCGCCGACTTTTATCATCAGGTATTGGGCTTCAAGCTGAAGCCGTCCGACAGCCCCGACCGGGCGGTATTTACCCAGGCCGCCGATTCGGACAACGATCACGATTTGGCGTTGTTCAGCAAGAACCTGGGCCAGCAGCGCGCCGGGGTGTTTCGCGCCAACGGCGAGCCGCCGGCGGAGCATGAGCCGCCGGCCGGGCTGTACCATCTGGCCTGGGAAGTGGACAGCCTGGAAGAGCTGGAGCGCATTCGCCATCAGCTGGCCGAACGCGGCATTCTCGGGTTGGAAGAGGATCACGGCGTGCACAAAAGCATTTATGGCCACGATCCGGACGGGCTGCTGTTTGAGGTGACCTGGTTTATTCCGCCGGCGCTGCTGACCGAAGAGGATAAAAACCAGCAGGGAATTCGCCCGCTGGATTTCGCCGCCGAGAAGCGGCGTTTCGCCGGTCTTTAACCTGCTCCTGCGCGGGGCGCTGCGGCGCCCCGACGCTCACAGCACTTTGTTGAGGAAGTTAACGGTGCGCGGGTGCTGCGGCTGAGCCAGCACCTGTCTGGCATCGCCCTGCTCGACGATCTGCCCGTCGACCATAAACACCACCCGATCCGCCGCTTCGCGCGCAAAGCCGATTTCATGCGTGACGACCACCAGCGTGACGCCCAGATCCGCCAATCCCTTAATCACGTCCAGCACTTCGCCGACCAGCTCGGGATCGAGCGCGGAGGTCGGCTCATCGAACAGGATCACCTTCGGGTTCAGCGCCAGCGCGCGCGCGATGGCGATGCGCTGCTGTTGGCCGCCGGAGAGGTGGCGCGGATAGGCATCCGCCTTGTGGCGCAGCCCGACGGTATCCAGCAGCTCATAGGCCACCGCTTTCGCCCGTTCGCGGGAGTGAATTTTGTGCACCACCGGCGCTTCGATGATGTTTTCCAGCACCGTCAGGTGCGGGAACAGGTTGAAGTTTTGGAACACGTAGCCGACGTTGATGCGCTGCCGGAGAATGGCCTTTTCCTTCAGCTCGTACAGCCGGTTGCCCTTGCGGCGGTAACCGACGTAGTCGCCGTCGATGCGGATAAAGCCCTCGTCCACGCGCTCCAGATGGTTGATCGCCCGCAGCAGCGTCGATTTGCCCGAGCCGGAAGGGCCGAGGATCACGGTCACGGTGCCCGGCTGCAGCGTCAGGCTGACGTCGTCCAGCGCCTTGTGTTTGCCGAAGAACTTGCTGACGTTGCTGATTTCGATCAGGCCGCGCGCCGGCACCGGGGTGAGGTTGCGTGCCGGCTGTTCGGGCAAGGCGTAATAATCAATGGCTTCAGACATGCGGGTCTCCTAACGTTTTAGCCAGCCGGCCAGTTTCTGCCAGGGCGTCGGCGGCAGTTCGCGCACCGCGCCCCGGGCGAAATAGCGTTCGATGTAGTATTGGATCACCGACAGGGCGGTGGTGATGAACAGATACCAGACGGTGGCCACCATCAGCAGCGGTATCACCTGCTGGGTGCGGTTATAGATCACCTGGATGGTGTAAAACAGCTCCGGCAGCGCCAGCACATACACGATCGAGGTGCCTTTCGCCAGGCTGATGATCTCGTTGAAACCGGTCGGAATAATGGATCGCAGCGCCTGCGGCAGAATGATGCGGAAGGTGCGGCGATAGCCCGGCAGGCCCAGCGCCGCCGCCGCCTCGTGCTGGCCGTAATCCACGCCCAGGATGCCGCCGCGGATGATCTCGGCGGTGTAGGCTGACTGCACCAGCGTCAGGCCCAGCACCGCCACGGCGAACTGGCCGAGGATATCGATGGTCGGGTAGCTGGCGAACACCACCGAGGTAAAGGGAATGCCCAGCGAGATGGCGTCGTACAGATAGGAAAAGTTATACAGGATGATCAGCACCAGGATCAGCGGCAGCGA
Organism: Serratia sp. BNK-23; assembly: GCF_047456145.1. Taxonomy (NCBI): domain Bacteria; kingdom Pseudomonadati; phylum Pseudomonadota; class Gammaproteobacteria; order Enterobacterales; family Yersiniaceae; genus Serratia; species Serratia sp. BNK-23. Next base: position 3,760,387 of record NZ_CP179900.1, on the reverse strand, counting down.
GCGAAACAGCCAGATATACCCCCAGGCCAGCGACGCCAGCAGGTAAGAGCGCGACAGCCGCGCCAGCGCCAGCAGGGTGCCGAACAGGATGCTGAACAACGTGCCGAGCAGCGTCAGCAGCAGGGTCTGCCCCAGCCCCGCCAGCACCGCCGGGGCGAAGAACCACTCGGCGAACACGCCCCATTCCCAGCGCGCGTTGCCCGCCACCGATTGCACGATGGCGGCCAGAATAAACAGCGAGAACAGGGCGCCGATCAGCCGCAGCGGATAGCGGGCGGGCACCACTTTCAAGACTTCTTGTTTGGACATGTCATGTCTCCTGACTACAGATAAAGGGGGGTTAGGCGATTTTCCTTTCCGACGCGCAACAACACGCGTCCTCTGCAATCAAGCTTTTGCGGAACGGCAGGCGGCCATCGTAGGGCGGGCGGCTGTAAACCTCGCTGTCAACGGTGGGATCGAACTGCGGCTGATAACCGTTGCTCAGGTACAGGCCCACCGCTTCGGGCTGGCGAAAGCCGGTGGTCAGGTAGAGCCGGCGATACCCCTGCGCCAGCGCCAGCGTTTCCAACTGCTGCAACACCCGCTGCGCCAGGCCCTGGCGGCGCAGATCGCCCCGGGTCCAGATGCGCTTCAGCTCGGCGGTTTGCGCGTCATAGCGTTTGAAGGCACCCATGGCGATCGGCGCACCGGCGCGCAGCAGCACGATGAAGGCCCCTTGCGGCGGTGCATACAGGTCCAGCGGTTCCGGTTCCTGGTCACCAAAATAGTCGCCGTAACGCTGGCGATACTCGCCGAACAGCCCCTCGATCACCGGGGCGATCAGCGGGTCGGTCGGCAACGTCTGAATGAAGGTGTCTTGCGTCATTGCGCGCTCCTAATCGCCCAGGCCGGGCGGGTTGATTTCCGACTGCGCAAGGCGTTCGACGCTCTCGCCCCAGCGATTGAGCACCTGATCGTACTGTCCGCCGCGGATCGCGCCGTTCAGCGCTTCGTTCACCGCCTGCACCAGTCCGTTGCCTTTACGGGTGGTGACGGCGATGTGCGCCGCCTTGGGCCAACCGCCTTCCACCGTGCCAGCGAGCCGGGTGCGACCGTTCAGCGCCGCTTTATAGGCGCCCAGCACGTTCGGCCCGAAGTAGGCGTCGGCCCGGCCGGACTGGATCGCCAGCGTGGCGGCCGCATCGTCGGTCACGTAGATCGGCTGGAAGGGTTTGAGCCCCTGCTGCCGGTTCTGTTTGTCCCACGCCAGCAAGATGGCTTCCTGATTGGTGCCGGAGCCGACGATGATCTTTAATCCGGCGATATCGGCAGGCTGTTTGATCGTTGCGATCTTGCCGCCGGTTTTGACGTAAAAGCCGAGCGAGTCGATGCGGTAGGTGGCGAAGTCGAAGCGGGTTTTGCGCTCTTTGGTCACGGTGACGTTGGTGATGGCCGCGTCATACTTGCCGGAAACCACCCCCAGCGGCCAGTCTTCCCACGACGTTTGCACTACGTTCAGCTCCAGGCCCAGGCTGTCGGCCACCAGCTGCGCGATATCCACTTCGCTGCCGATAAGCCGCCGGTTGTCGGCAGCGAACAGCGCCAGCGGCGGCGTGTTGAGCGCGGCGATTGCAACGGTGAATTGTCCCGGCTTCACGAAGTGGAAATCGGCCGGCAGTTTGGCGATCGCCTGCGGGTTTTTCGGCGCGTGGATCGGGGTTTCATTGGCCTGTAAATCGATGCCGGTGCCCGCCTGCGCGGCGCCGGTCAGGCTCAGCAAGGCCGCCACGAGAGCGGCGGTAACGGTTTTCTGCATAGCGGGTATCCCTGAAAACGATCTTATTATTGGGTGAATCTGTTCAACGGGCGCGTGAGGCCCAGGTGTTCGCGCAGCGTATCGCCGTGGTACGCCCGGCGGAACAGGCCACGTTGTTGCAGGATGGGCACCACCCGATCGACGAAATGCCCGAAGGCGTTGGGCGTACCGCCGCTGATGATGAAGCCGTCGGCGGCTTCGCCGTCGAACCAGCGTTGCAGGCCGTCCGCCACCGCTTCCGGCGTGCCGCTGAACACCGGGCGTGGCGAGGCGGCTTCCAGCGCCACCTGGCGCAGCGTGAGGTTCCGCTCGCGGGCGTTGCGCTTGATGGCGTCGGTGGTGCTGCGGAAGCTGTTTTGCCCCAGATCGCCGATGTTCGGGAAGGGGGCGTCCAACGGATGGCGGGAAAAGTCGTAATGTTCGAAGTAGCGGCCAAGGTAGTTGAGGGCGTTCTCGATGCTGACCAGACGGGCGGTCTCCTGGTACTGACGCTCGACGTCCGCATCGTCGTCGCCGACGATCACGCTGACACCCTGGAAGATGCGCAGGTCGTCCGGTTCGCGCCCCTGTTCCACCAACTGCCGCTTCACGTCCTGGTAGAAATCCTGCGCCTGCTCCAGCGTGTCGTGATGGGTGAAGATCGCATCGGCGTGTTTGGCCGCCAGCCGTTTGCCGTCTTCAGAGGCGCCGGCCTGGAACAGGATCGGGCGGCCCTGCGGCGTGCGGCCGATGTTCAACGGCCCCTGCACCGAGAAGAACTCCCCCTGGTGATTGAGGGTGTGCAGTTTCCCGGCGCGGAAAAATTCGCCGCTGGCCTTATTGCGCACGAAGGCATCGTCTTCCCAGGAGTCCCACAGTCCTTTGGCGACGTCGAGAAACTCGCCGGCAATGCGGTAACGCAGGCTGTGCTCCGGGTGTTCTTTGCGCGAGAAGTTTTTGGCCGACCCCTCCAGCGGCGATGTCACCACGTTCCAGCCCGCGCGCCCGCCGCTCAGGTGATCGAGGCTGGCGAACTGGCGGGCGACGGTGAACGGATCGCTGTAGGAGGTGGAGAGCGTGCCCACCAGGCCAATTTTGTCGGTGGCGGCGGACAGTGCGGCCAATAAAGTCAACGGCTCGAAACGGTTAAGAAAATGCGGAATGGACTTTTCGTTGATATATAAGCCATCGGCGACGAAGACGAAATCGAATTTCCCCTGTTCGGCTTTTTTCGCCGAGGCGATATTAAATTCGAGGTTAATGCTGGCGTCGGCGGTGGCATCCGGGTGGCGCCAGGCGGACATATTTCCCGATGCGCCATGCAGAATGGCGCCCAGCCGTAATTGCCGTTGATTATTCGCGTTGTCGCTCATCGTGATTATCCTGTCATGCGCCGCAAAGGCGCGCGGTGTCTGATGCGTCCACTATTGATGAGCGGCAACGGGATGTAAAACAACAAAACAGCATATTCAAATGTTGAAAACTGCAAATATCACGGCGAGCGAAAATAATAATCCCCGACGCGGCATCAGCGGCGTCGGGGAAATACTATTTCACGTTATTCAGGCGTTGCTGAGGGCTTTTTTCGCTGCGGTGGTTAATTGTTGCAGCGTGCGCTCCGCCAGCAGCGAAAAATAGTGGGCGGCAGGGAGGAGGGCGCGTTCATCGGGATTGAAACGCGGATGATGCAGGCCGAATTCGCTGGCGGAGCCGATGCTGACGAACGCGCCCGGCACGTGATGCAGATACAGCGCGAAATCCTCGCCGCCCATCTGCAGCTCCGCCTCTTCGACCCGGTAGCCGGCTTCGGCGGCGACGGTTTTGCTGAACGCCGCCCAATGGGCGTCGTTGATCACCGCCGGCGGCCCCGGCTGCCAGTGGAGTTCGGCCTGCGCGCCGAGCGCGGCGGCGACGCCGTCGATCACCTGGCGAATTTTATCCGGCACCTGGCGGCGCACCGCGTCGCTGTGGGTGCGCACCGTGCCTTCCAGCTCCACGGTTTGCGGCAGCACGTTCCAGGTATTGCCGCCTTCGATGCGCGTCACGCTCACCACCAGCGATTCCAGCGAGCTGAAGCTTCGGCTGGGCAGTGTCTGCAGCGCGCCGACGATCTGGCTGGCGGTGACGATGGTATCGACGCCCTGTTCCGGTTTGGCGGCGTGGGCGCCTTTGCCGGTGATGCGGATCTGGAAGCGATCGACGTTGGCGTAAAACGGCCCGGCGCGGGTGGCGAAGGTGCCGGTGGGCAGCTCCGGCGCGTTATGCAGACCAAATACCGCCGCGACGTTATCCAGCGCGCCGGCGTCGATCAGGTGCCGGGCGCCGTTGAAGGTCTCTTCCGCCGGCTGGAAGAAGATGCGCACCGTGCCGGGCAGCTCGGCCTCACGCGCTTTGAGCAGATGCGCGGCGCCGAGCATCACCGAGGTGTGAAAGTCGTGGCCGCAGGCGTGCATCACGCCGCTGTTTTGCGAGCTGAAGGGCACGTCGGCGATTTCGTCGATTGGCAGGGCGTCGATGTCGCCGCGCAGGGCGATGATCGGCCCCTTGCCGCTGCCGATCTCCGCCACGACGCCGGTTTTCAGCGCCAACGGCAGAATACGAATGCCCGCCTCTTGCAGCCAGCGGGTCAGGCGGGCGGTGGTGGCGAATTCGTGATTGGAAAGCTCCGGGTTTTGGTGCAGTTCACGCCGATAGGCGATGATCTTGTCTGCCAACTGGCTGGTCATAGGCTTGGCTCACAGTGGGAAATAAACCCTAACCCTAGTGCAGGGGCCGCCGAAGCAAAAAGACCATCTGGTTATATTTCATAGCGATTGTGTCTGCTCGACGCGTCAACGATGGGGGAAAGGGCAGGTTTAGGCGTTCGCGCGTTGTTCGCCGGCGCAGGGAGAGGATTGGCCTGGAACGGTAACGTATCGCAACCGGTGCAATGCATTTACACCGGGCAACACGGATTTTTTCACTCTTTATCGGATTTCTGTGATCGCGGTGGTGGACAAAATCCTGCCTGCTTGCTGTACTGTAATCGACACAGGTTTTGTGTCTTTCATTCACGTTAAAGGTAAGTTTGATGTCTAAGATTAAAGGTAGCGTTAAGTGGTTTAATGAATCCAAGGGCTTCGGTTTCATTACTCCGGAAGATGGTAGCAAGGACGTTTTCGTTCACTTCTCTGCCATCGTTAGCAACGGTTTCAAAACGCTTGCTGAAGGCCAGCGTGTAGAATTTGAAATCACGAACGGTGCCAAAGGCCCATCTGCCGCTAACGTTACTGCTATCTAAGCTGCGTAGCTGAATTTCTTAAAACCCGCTCATTGAGCGGGTTTTTTATTGGGCGCGTTATGCGTCGCTGCGGCGGGCCAACAGGCTGAACAGCAGGATGGCGACGGCGTAACAGCCGACGATGGTCAGCGCCATCGACAGGCCTGAGGTGCCGCCCAGCCCGGTGAGCGGCACGGCGCAGGCGCCGAGCGCGAACATGCACACGCCGATCAAGGCCGACGCGCTGCCGGCTTTGTCCCCCTGGCTTTGCATCGCCAGCGACGAGGCGGTCGGGCCGACGATGCCGATCACCGCCACCGAGAAGAACAGCGGCACCAGCAACACGACCAGCGGCGCATGCAGCGCGGCGGCCAACAACAGCAGCAGCGACGCGACGGCCGCCAGCGTTAACCCGCCCCTCAACACCCGGCGTTCCCCCCAACGTGAACTGAGACGGCTGGCCAGCTGCGCCGCAATGATCAGCCCGACGCCGTTAATGGCGAAGCACAGGCTGAACATCTGCGGGCTGAGGCCGTAGATCTGCTGCAAGACGAAAGGCGAAGCGCCGATATAGGCGAACATGCCGGCCATTACGAAGCCCTGCGTCAGGCACAGGCCCATGAAATAGCGCTGGGTCAGCAACCCGCCGAGCGACATCAGCATCGCCAGAATGCCGCCCTGGCTGCGGCGCTCGACCGGCAGGGATTCGCGCAGCTTCAGCGCCGACAGGCTGAACAGCAGCACGGCGATGGCCGCCAGCACGCCGAAGATGCCGCGCCAGTTCATCACCTGCAGCATCACGCCGCCCAGCACCGGCGCGACGATCGGCGCCAGGCCGTTAACCAGCATCAGCAAGGCGAAGAAACGGGTCAGCTCATGGCCGGCGTACAGATCGCGAGCAATGGCGCGAGAAATCACCGCGCCGCCGGCGCCGGCGATGCCCTGCAGCAGGCGGGCGATCAGCAGTTGGTCAATGGTGGGCGCCAGTGCGCACCACAGCGAAGCGCCCAGCAGCAGGATCAGCGACAGCAGCAGTGGGCGCATACGGCCCAGTTTGTCGCTGTAAGGGCCGAAAATCAGCTGGCCGACGCCCAGGCCGAGCAGCCCGGCGGTCAGGCTGAGCTGAGCGGCGGCGGTGGAGGTATTCAGCTCGCCCGCCATTTCCGGCAGGGCGGGCAGATAGAGATCGGTGCACAGCGGCCCCAGCGCGGCCAACAGGCCAAGCACGACGGCGTACACCAGACGTTGTCTGGCTAAGTGTTTGGTCATGGGAGATTAAGATTTCCTGAACAGGTGAGAAATGGCCTGCTGATACAGATCGCGCAGCAGGGACGCATCGGCTTTTTGCGTGGTAAGGATACGGTAACCGGTGCCTTCGCTCATGACGGCGATAAACTCCACCCGGGCGGCGATCTCTTCCGCGCTGAAATCGGGATACAGCCGCTGCAGGTTGTGGCACACGTGGCGAAACAGCCGCGCTTCCGCATCGCTGAGCAATTTGGCCACCACCGGGTTGCGCGTGGCCTCGGCGGTCACTTCCAGCATCAGCATGTGATCGGTTTCGCTCTCGCCCGGTTGCTGAAACAGCGTGCGCGCCGCCAGCGTACCGGCGATCAGGTTGATGTGATCGCCAAGGTTTTCCAGGCGCTGCATCTTGCTGGTGATGATGCGGTTGACGATCTCTTCGATGATCGCGTCTTTATTGGCGAAATAGCGATAGATTTGCCCGACGCTAAGCTGCGAGCCTTGGGCGATCTCCGCCATGCTGGCGGCATGGAAGCCGTGGCGGCGGAAGCTGGTTTTCGCCGCTTCGACGATCTGATCGCGGCGCGCCTGCACCTTGGCCTGTTTACTGTCGTTGGGGGGGAGCATCTGCCCGATCCTTTGCTACGCGTGAGCCGGGTTCACATTTTTGGGTGTGAACGTTCATTCTCAATTGTAGTGTAACCGACCGGAAAGACGCAAGATGAACGCGTGCTGCGATAAAAGGCGTTTAAGCGAACAGGTAGGATTTGATAAAGGTGGCGACGATCAGCACGCACAGCGCAACGGCGATCGCTTCGGCGGCGGTTTTCGGCAGGCTAAACATAGCGATTTCTCATCCAGTCAGGGGTACTGGATGAGATTATGCGCATGCAAGATTAAGGAAACATTAAGGGCTTAGCGCCCGTTGACCCACATCACCAGCATGAAGGCCAGCAGCGTCATCGCCAGCGAGCCGGCCAGGTTGAGCAGCATGTTGGCCAGCGCCCAGCCGAAGCGGCCGTCCTGCATCAGGTATACCACCTCCAGCGAAAAGGTGGAGAAGGTGGTCAGGCCGCCGCAGAATCCGGTGGTGATCAGTAATTTCCAGGTGGGATCCAGATGCGTCATGCGGGTGAAAATCGCCATCGCCAGGCCGATGATAAAACCACCGATCAGATTGACCATCAGCGTACCGAGCGGAATGTGGGCGTTCAGCGGATTCATTTTCATACTTACCGCCCAGCGCAAAACGCTGCCGACGCCGCCGCCGATAAATACGGCCAGTAAAGAGCTCAACATGGGGCAACTACCTTTCAATCAGAGAAATTCAGGAGGCTCGGAAAGGTACAGGCGTAACGCTACGCGCCTCTCTCCGAGAGGTTACGTAGACATCATCAGCCTGTGAAGGCGGTTAGGGAGGAATGTCATCTCCAGCGTGCCGCACGGCCTTTTTCGCCGCACCCGGTGGATGTTACACCTAATGCCGCCTATTTTGTAGTATCGGCACTCTGCGAGGTAAAACGGATGGAAATCAGAACGGCGCGTCTGAGCGACCAGCACGCTATCTCTGAATTAATGGTGGCGCTGGATTATCCCGGCACCGAGGCGTTTCTGACGCAGCGGATGCAGCAACTTCTGGCGCACCCGGACGAGGCGTTGCTGGTGGCGGAGCAGGGCGAACAAGTGCTGGGCGTGTTGTCGCTGCATTTTCTGCCGCAGTTGGCGTTGGCCGGCGACATTGGCCGCATCAGCTATTTTTGCGTCGACGATCGGGCGCGCGGCGCGGGCGTAGGGCGGCGGTTGCTGGCGGCAGGCGAGGCGCTGGCGCACCGTCGCGGCTGCGATCGGCTGGAAGTCCATTGCCACAGCCGCCGCGAGCGGGCGCATGCGTTTTACCGGCGTGAAGGCTTTGTCGAAGCGCCGAAGTATTTTGCCAAGTTATTAAGTCAGTAAGTTACTCCCCTGGCTGCGCCGCCGTTTCCAGCCGATTGCGGCCATTCTGCTTCGCCCGATAGAGCGCGCCGTCGGCCGCTTTCAGCCAGTCCAGGTAGCCGCCCAGCGCGGGGTGGAAGTTAGCGATGCCGGCGCTGATCTGCAGCCGCAGCTGCGGCGCCTCCTTGAAGCTGACCGCGTCCAGCCGCTGCTGGATACGGCGCAGAACGATTTCCGCCTGTTCAGCGCTGGTGTTCGGCAGCACTGCGCCAAACTCGTCGCCGCCGTAGCGCCCGACGATATCCACGTTGCGCATGCCGATCAGCAGCTCTTCCGCCAACGCCGCCAGGGCTTCATCTCCCAGCGGATGGCCGAAGGTGTCGTTGATGGTTTTGAAGCGATCGATATCCATCAGGATCAGCGTGGCGTTGTCCTGGTAGCGGCGGCAGCTGTCGAACTGGCGATGCAGCAGGTGCTCCCAGTGGCGGCGGTTATACAGGCCGGTCAGCCCATCGCGGGTGCTGATGCGCTGCAGCTCCTGTTTCTTTTCCGCCAACCGTTTGGCGGTGCGGTAGGTCACCAGCCCGAGCAGCGTCGGATAAAGGTAGATCATCGGCAGGCACAGATAGATTTGCAGCGCCGTGCTGTGCGGGTGAAACGGGAAGCCGAGCAACGCGGCGGTGAGCATCGCCGTAGCCAGTTGAATGGCCAATCCTTTCACAAACAGCGTTTTGCCGGCTGAAGCGATGTTATTCATGCTCATCATCGACAGGATGACGATGGCGGGCAGCGCGTTGAACGCCATCATCGCCGCCCAGAAGCCGCCGAAGGCGGAGTCGATCAAGAGGTTGCGGATCTCGGCTTTGAAAGGATCTTTGGCGCGGCAGGCCAGGCGATAGGCGAGATGCGGCCAGAGAAAGCCGTGAAAGGCCAGCAATAGCCAGACCGCCGTGGGCGGAGCCAAGGGGTAGAGTGCGGCGCAAACGCAGATAAAGCCGAGCCCCAGACCGGCGACGCGGGGCAGATAGGTGCGTTTGGCGAAGCTGAGGCCGGATTTTCGGGCATCGAAAATGGGTGGAGCAATATACATCCGGCATCTCCCTGATAGGCATCACGGCAGAGTAGCATGCGGGTGATAAACTAAGAATAGTCTGGGATTCACGCCGTGAAGCCGTGTGGTATTCCTGCGACCGATCTCACTCTGTTACATGTTGCTGTTGTGCGAGCCGAAGGAAAGTCGCTAAATATTCGCAGGCAAGGTCAGTTTTTCTCGCTGTTCACGCAGCGCTCTATGATAAGAAGGTGAGTATGGAAGGTATCAGCATTACCAAACTTCTGGTGATTGCGGTGTTGGTGATTTTACTGTTCGGCACCAGCAAATTGCGCACGCTCGGCGCCGATCTTGGCGCGGCGCTGAAAGGCTTTAAAAAAGCCGTAGGCGACGACAGCACGCCGCCGGCCGCCGGCAACAATGCCGCCGAAAGCCAGTCCGCGCAGCAGAGCGTCGAGAAGAAAGACGTTTAATCCCGTCTGATGGCGCGCAATAAAAAACGGATGCCTTGCGGACATCCGTTTTTTGGCGTTTCCGCCGTCTATAGCGTAACAAACTATTACGCGTTATTTCACTTCCATCCCTTTGGCCTGCAGATCGGCGTGGTAAGACGAACGCACGAACGGGCCACAAGCGGCATGGGTGAAGCCCATCGCCATCGCTTCTTCTTTCATCTCGTCAAACTCGGCTGGGCTGACGTAGCGCTGCACCGGCAGGTGGTGACGGCTCGGCTGCAGGTACTGGCCCAGCGTCAGCATGGTCACGCCGTGGCGACGCAGATCGCGCATCACTTCAATGATTTCCGCGTTGGTTTCACCCAGGCCAACCATCAGGCCGGATTTGGTCGGGATATCCGGGTGCGCTTCTTTAAAGCGCTCCAGCAGCTTCAACGACCACTCGTAGTTGGCGCCCGGGCGCACCTGGCGGTAGACGCGCGGCACGTTTTCCAGGTTGTGGTTGAACACGTCCGGCGGCGTGGCGGTGAGGATCTCCAGCGCGCGGTCCATACGGCCGCGGAAGTCCGGCACCAGCGTTTCAATTTTGATGTTCGGGCTCTTGGCGCGGATGGCCGAGATGCAGTCGGCAAAGTGCTGAGCGCCGCCGTCGCGCAGATCGTCGCGGTCAACCGAGGTGATCACCACATAACGCAGCGCCATGTCGGCGATGGTTTGCGCCAGCTTTTCCGGTTCATTGGCGTCCGGCGCGATCGGGCGGCCGTGGGCCACGTCGCAGAACGGGCAGCGGCGGGTGCAGATGGCGCCGAGGATCATAAAGGTGGCGGTACCGTGGTTGAAACACTCGGACAGGTTAGGGCACGAGGCTTCCTCACAGACGGAGTGCAGGCCGTTCTTGCGCATCGCGGCTTTGATGCCCTGAATGCGCGTTGAGTCGGCAGGCAGTTTGATCTTCATCCACTCGGGTTTACGCAACAGCTCCTGCCGTTCGGTGACCACCGTTTTGACCGGGATCAGCGCCATTTTGTCAGCATCGCGGTATTTGACGCCGCGTTCCATCTGAATTGGTTTACTCATAATCGTGCAGGTTCCAGTTACGAAGCTCGACCGTCTGGTAGCCGAGTAAATGAACAAATTCCTGTACCAGGATTGGGTGTATGTCTTCAATGCCAACGCCGGGCGCCAGCGCGCTGACCTGCGTCATCTGCATGCCGGCGTAACCGCAAGGGTTGATGCGTTGGAAGGGGCTGAGATCCATCGCCACATTCAGGGCCAGGCCGTGGAATGAGCTGCCTTTGCGGATCCGCAAACCCAACGAACAGATTTTCTGCTCCCCCACGTACACGCCGGGCGCATCCGGACGGGCGCGCGATGCGAGGCGGAAGTGGGCGAGGGTGTTGATAACCGTATCTTCTATCGCCGTGACCAATTGGCGTACGCCGACCTTATTGCGCTTCAGATCGACCATCACGTACATCACCTGCTGGCCCGGCCCGTGGTAGGTCACCTGGCCGCCGCGATCGCTCTGGACAACCGGGATATCGCCGGGCATCAGCACATGTTCGGCTTTGCCGGCCTGGCCCTGGGTGAATACCGGGTGATGCTGCACCAGCCACAGCTCGTCCGGCGTAGTCTCGGTACGACTGTCGGTGAAGTTATGCATGGCTTGGGATACAGGCGCGTAGGGCTGCAACCCCAGCTGACGCAAAATGATCTTGTCTGGTTGCAAAAGAGTCATCGTCAGGTTACAGAAGTGGTAAAGCCATTATACCGGGCGCTCCGGCTGGCGGCCAGCCTTTCGCTGACCAAAAATGCGCAACCCGGGAAGACGCTGCGCCATCCCGGGTTGATAAGCAGGGTTTTATGCTGGAATTACAGCACCATACGAACAATTTCAATGTTGCCCAACTCCTCGTACAGGGTTTCGACCTGCTCGATGTGAGTGGCGTTGATGGTGATGGAGACCGAGTGGTAGTTGCCTTTGCTGCTTGGCTTAACCTGCGGGTTGTAATCGCCCGGCGCATGGCGCTGCACCACTTCAACTACCTGGTCAACCAGCTCAGGCTGCGCCAGGCCCATCACCTTGTAGGTAAACGAGCAAGGGAATTCGAGCAGTTCGTTCAGTTTAGTTTTTTGCATGTGCGTGCGCTCCAGAGTGCTAGCTAATCTATAAATTATAACTCCCGCCGGGGCGGGAGTTAATGTTATTCAGTATATGGGGGCAATTTCGCCCGTTTCAACCGTTAACCGAACCAGTGGTGGAACATCAGTTTGATGTAGTCCACGATGCGGCTGAAGAAACCACCTTCTTTCACTTCGTTCATCACCACCAGCGGACGCTGGTCGATGGTTTTGCCGTCCAGCTGGAAGTTGATGCTGCCCACCACCTGGTTTTTCGCCAGCGGCGCGTGAATTTCCGGCGTGTTCAGCACATAGCTGGCCTTCAGATCTTTCATGCGGCCGCGCGGGATGGTCAGGTAGACGTCTTTATCCACGCCCAGCTCAACGCGGTCGGCATCGCCGAACCAGACCGGCTCGGAGGCGAACTCTTTACCGACTTTCAGCGGCGCCACGGTTTCGAAGAAGCGGAAGCCCCAGGTCAGCAGTTTCTTGCTCTCGGCTTCGCGGCCTTTGTAGGTGCGGCCGCCCATCACGGCGGAGATCAGACGCATCTGGCCTTCGGTCGCCGAAGCCACCAGGTTGTAACCCGCCGCGTCGGTGTGGCCGGTTTTGATGCCGTCGACGTTCAGGCTGTTATCCCACAGCAGACCGTTGCGGTTCATCTGGCGGATATTGTTGAAAGTGAACTCTTTTTCTTTGTAAATCGCGTACTCTTCCGGCACGTCGCGGATCAGCGCCTGGCCGATCAGCGCCATGTCGCGCGCCGAGCTGTACTGGCCCTGAGCATCCAGGCCGTGTACCGTCTGGAAGTGGGTATTCTGCAGGCCCAGCTTGCTGACGTAGGTGTTCATCAGGTTGACGAACGCGTCCTGGCTGCCGGCGACGTAGTCGGCCATCGCCACGCAGGCGTCGTTACCGGACTGCAGGTTGATGCCGCGGGTCAGTTTGGAGACCGGCACGCGATCGCCCGGCTTCAGGAACATCAGCGAGGAACCTTTGAACACCGGGTTGCCGGTCGCCCAGGCGTCCTGGCCGACGGTCACCAGATCGTCCTGGCCGATTTTACCCGCTTTCAGCGCCTGGCCGATGACGTAGCTGGTCATCATTTTGGTCAGGCTGGCCGGATCGCGACGCGCATCGGCGTTCATCTCGGCCAGCACCTTGCCGGAGTTGTAATCAATCAGGATGTACGCTTCCGCATCGATCTGCGGGACACCTGGGATCATGGTTTTGATGTTAACGTCATCGGCATGTGCAACGGAGGCTGCGCTCATTGCGATAACGGTGCCGAGTGCGATGCTTTTGATTAAGCGAAAAGAAGTTACTTGTTTCATGATCGGGACTACAACATCCGTGAAAGTAAAGTTAAAAAACGAGCCACACTATAGCAGATGCGATCCCGGCAGGCATTATCCATTCATCTGACTAATTGCGGTTAGTGCCCTTTTAGCTGCAAGAAAATGTTTCAGCTAAATAACCGCTTAACAGCCGTGAATGCCCGCCGGGTTTAACGCTCAGGGTGCAGCAGTAACGAAAGACTGTTGTTGCGCTTCGCTGGCCAGGCGTTGTTGCAGTTGGGCCGCCTGCTGACGGCTGCTGAACGGGCCGAGCTGGACGCGGTAAACATTGCCGTTGGCCGCTACTTTGCCCGGTACGCCAAACTGTTGGCTCAGGCTTTGCTGCCAGCTCTGGGCGCGCTCGGCGCTGCTCAACGCACCGACCTGCACCACGTAGCCGCCGGAGGAGGAAGCGGCAGCCATGCCGGCAGCGGCAGCGCCGGCCGCGACCGGTACGGCTACTGCGGCGGCTTCAGGCTCGGCACTTTCCAGCACGCCGGCCGGTAATGCGCTTGGCGCGCCGAGGAAACCACTGCGGCCGTTGGCGGCGTTGCCGGCATTCGCAGGCGCGTCGTCATCGGTGCGCAGGGTGCTGTTATCAATAGGGCGCACCGCCGCGCCGCTGGCGACCGGCACGTCCTGTTGGATCGGGGTGCCCATGCCGCTGGAGCCAAGATCCGGGCGCGCCGGCAATGCGTAGCTCTGTTTCGCCACGATGGTGCCGATGGTGCCAGGGCCGCTCAGCGTGCCGTCCGGCGCCACGTTGATGAAATCGACCTTGACCTTGGTGTTGTTGGACAGGTTGAGGCGATCGGCGGCGGCTTTCGACAGATCGATGATACGGCCCTTGGTGTAAGGCCCGCGATCGTTGACGCGCACCACCAACTGACGGCCGTTGGCCAGATTGGTGACGCGCACGTAGCTTGGGATCGGCAGCGTTGGGTGGGCCGCAGTCAGGCCATTAGGATCGAACTGCTCGCCCAGCGCGGTGGTGTTGCCGTTGGCCTCTTCGCCATACCAGGCCGCCAGGCCGGTCTGCGAGAAGTTCTGCGGATCTTTTACGATGCGGTAAGTATCGCCATTAACCTTATAATCCTGCATGTTATTAGGGTTATAGGGTTCATATTGAGGCTCGACGCCGCCGATTTCCACCACCGGGCCGTTGTACGGCTGCGGAGGGGCTTGCTGTTCCGTGGTCGGGGCGGTACAGGCGGAGAGCAACACCGCCGCGACGCCGATCCAAAGCCATTCCTTACGCATTACTCACCTCTTATAAACTTTTAGACAGCATTTTCCGATGCGTGTGGATCGACATGATGATGCCGAAACCGGCCATCAACACTATCAGCGCCGAACCCCCGTAACTGACCAGAGGCAAAGGTACGCCAACTACCGGCAAAATGCCACTGACCATACCGATGTTAACAAAGACATAAACGAACAAAATCAGCATCAAGCCGCCGACCATCACGCGGCCGAAGGTGGTTTGCGCCTTGGCGGCGATCATCAGCCCGCGAATGATCACCAGCAGGTAGAGCGCCAGCAGCACCAGTACCCCGATCAGCCCCAGCTCTTCGGCCAACACGGCGAAGATAAAGTCGGTATGGCGCTCCGGCAGGAACTCCAGCTGCGACTGGGTGCCGTGCAGCCAGCCCTTGCCGGACAGGCCGCCGGAGCCGATGGCGATCTTGGATTGAATGATGTGATAACCGGCGCCGAGCGGGTCGCTTTCCGGATCGAGCAGCATCATCACGCGGTCGCGTTGATAACCGTGCATCAGGAAGAACCACAGCACCGGGATAAAGGCCGCCAGCGCGACGGCGGCGACGGCGATCAGTTTCCAGCTCATGCCCGACAGAAACAGCACGAACAGGCCGGAGGCGGCGATCAGGATCGACGTGCCGAGATCCGGCTGCGCGGCCACCAGCAGCGTCGGCAGGAAGATCAGCACCAGCGCGATGGCGGTGTTTTTCAGCGAAGGCGGGCAGACATCGCGGTTCATAAAGCGCGCCACCATCAGCGGCACGGCGATCTTGGCGATTTCCGACGGCTGGAAGCGCACCACGCCGAGATCCAGCCAGCGCTGCGCGCCTTTACTGATCTGCCCGAAGGCGTCCACCAGGATCAGCAAAATCACGCAGAAGATATACAGATAGGGCGCCCAGCTTTCGTACACGCGCGGCGGGATCTGCGCCATGACGGCCATCACGATCAGCCCCATGACGATCTGCCCGATCTTGCGCTCCATCATGCCGATGTCCTGGCCGCTGGCGCTCCACATCACGAAGGCGCTGTAGACCAGCAGAGCCAGGATCAGCAGCAGGAACGTCGGATCAATGTGGATTTTGGTCCAGATCGAGCCTTTTTGTTGGCTTTCAGTCATATTCTACCTTAGTCACCTTCTACGCCAGGCGGCAGCGGGGCCTCGCTTGGCAATTGCGTATTGTTGTCGCCCAGCAGAATATGGTCGAGGATCTGGCGGGTGATGGTGCCCACCGCCGGACCGGAGCCGCCGTTTTCCAGAATGATGGCGACCGACACCGTCGGGTTATTGAACGGCGCAAAGGCGGTCATCAGCTTGTGATCGCGCAGGTGCTCCGCCAGTTTATGGGCGTTGTAGGTTTCGTAACCGAAGACCTGTGCGGTGCCCGATTTCGCCGCGGCTTTATAAGATGCGTCCGCAAAGTACTTGCGCGCCGTCCCGTTCGGACGGTTGGCCACACCGTACATGCCGTCTTTGGCGATTTCCCAGAAGCCGGAGTGAATATCGCCGATCTGCGTGTTCTCTTCCTGTTTGAACGGCACCAGCGCGCCGTTGACGCGGGTGCTCTGCAGCAGGTGCGGCGTTTTGACGGTACCGTCGTTGATCAGGGTGTTCAGCGCCTTGGCCATCTGGATCGGCGTGGCGGTCCAGTAACCCTGGCCGATGCCCACCGGAATGGTGTCGCCCTGATACCACGGTTTTTTATAGCGTTTCAGCTTCCATTCACGCGTCGGCATCAGGCCGGAGCGCTCTTCGGCCAGATCGATGCCGGTGTACTGGCCGTAACCGAATTTGGTCAGCCAGCTCGACAGCCGATCGATCCCCATATCATAGGCGACCTGATAGAAGTAGGTATCCGCGGATTCTTCCAGCGCTTTGGTGACGTTCAGGCGGCCGTGACCCCATTTTTTCCAGTCGCGAAAGCGTTTTTCCGAGCCGGGCAGTTGCCACCAGCCGGGATCGAACACTACGGTGTTCTTGGTGATCACGCCGGCGCTGAGTGCCGACACGGCGATATAAGGTTTCACCGTTGACGCGGGCGGATAAACCCCCTGCGTGGCGCGGTTGATCAGCGGGCGATTCGGATCGTTCAGCAGACCCTGATAGTCCTTGCTGGAAATGCCGTCCACGAACAGGTTCGGATCGTAGCTCGGATTGGACACCATCGCCAGGATGGCGCCGGTGCGCGGATCGCTCACCACCACCGCGGCGCGGCTGCCAACCAGCAGCTGTTCGATATAGCGCTGCAGATCAAGATCGAGCGTCAGGTAGACGTCCTGGCCGGCGGAAGGCGGCTGCTCGTGCAATTGGCGGATCACCCGGCCGCGGTTGTTGACTTCAACCTCTTCGTAACCGGTTTTGCCGTGCAGCGTGTCTTCGTAATAGCGTTCGATGCCCAGCTTGCCGATATCGTGGGTGGCGGCGTAGTTGGCCAGCTTGCCGTCTTTGTCCAGACGCTCAACGTCGCGGTCGTTGATCTTCGACACATAGCCGGTGACGTGGGTGAGGGCGGATCCGTAAGGATAGTAGCGGCGCTGATAGCCTTTCACTTCCACGCCGGGGAAGCGGAACTGATTGACCGCAAAGCGGGCGACCTGCACCTCGGTCAGCGCGGTTTTCACCGGAATGGAGACGAAACGGCGCGAGCGCTTGCGCTCTTTTTCGAAATTGGCGATGTCGTCGTCAGTCAGATCGACCACCGTGCGCAGCGCCTGCAGCGTGGCCTTGAGATCGTCGACCTTCTCCGGCATCAGCTCCAGCTGATAAATGGTGCGGTTGAGCGCCAGCGGGGTGCCGTTGCGATCGTAGATAATGCCGCGGCTGGGCGCGATGGGCACCAGTTTGATGCGGTTTTCGTTGGAACGGGTGCGGTAATCCTCGACGCGGACCACTTGCAGATTATACAGGTTGGCGATCAGGATGCCGGACAGCACCAGGATGACCAGGAACGCCACCAGGGCGCGGCGTACAAACAGGGCGGATTCAGCCGTATAGTCGCGAAAAGGGTTACGTTCTATTTTCATCCCGCTGCTTTATTTCACTCTGTCACGGTCACCACCGGCTATTCCCGGTGGTAAGGATGATTTGTTGTAATACTCCAGGCGCGGTAGAGGCTTTCGGCCACCAGGACGCGCACCAAAGGATGCGGCAGCGTCAACGGAGAAAGCGACCAGCTCTGCTCGGCAGCGGCTTTGCAGGCGGGCGCCAGCCCTTCCGGGCCGCCGATCAGCAAGCTGACATTGCGGCCATCCTGCTTCCAGCGCTCAAGCTGCTGCGCCAGCTGCGGCGTTTCCCACGGCGTGCCTGGGATATCCAGCGTAACGATGCGGTTGCCTTTGCCCACCGCCGCCAGCATCTGTTCGCCTTCCTTGTCCAGAATGCGCTTGATGTCGGCATTTTTGCCGCGTTTGCCGGCCGGGATCTCGGTCAGCTCAAACGGCATATCTTTGGGAAAGCGGTGCAGGTAATCCATAAAGCCGGTTTGCACCCAGTCTGGCATTTTGGTGCCGACCGCCACCAATTGCAGTTTCACCGCTTAGCTCCAGAGTTTTTCCAGCTCGTACAGGCGACGGCTCTCTTCCTGCATCACGTGTACGATCACTTCGCCCAGATCGACCACGATCCAGTCGGAGGCTTCCTGGCCTTTCATGCCAAACAGCTCCATGCCCGCGGCGCGGGATTCCTGCACCACGTGGCTGGCGATCGACATCACGTGGCGCGTTGAGGTGCCGGTGCAGATGATCATGCAATCGGTGATGCTGGATTTGCCCTGGACGTCCAGAGCGACAATGTCTTGGCCTTTCAGATCATCGATTTTATCGATGACGAAATCTTGGAGCGCTTTACCTTGCAAAGGTTCCCCCTCGGGTGTGTTCTGTTCAGTCGGCTGCGGCGGGCAAAATGCGCGCGCCGCGGCGTAACCGGATAATGGTTTCGGCAGGCTGCCGCTGAAAGCCAGCTAACTGGTGACTGCCCGGCCAGCTAAGGTTTCCGGGGTTTTCAGCGGATACCTGAAAAATAGCGGCGCAGTATATCACGCACCTTTCACTAGCGATATAAACCCTGCAACTCGATATAGCGCTGCACCGGGCGCGGCAGCAGGTCGTCGCAGTTGAGGCCCTGATGGCGGCGCTGGCGGATCTCGGTGGCGGAAATTTCCAGCTCCGGCGTATCGGCCAGATAGATATGGCCGTGCGGGCGACGGCTGAGCAGCGCCGGGTCGGCGGTGCGATGGCGTTCCAGCCACTGCTGCAGTTCCGGCGTGTCCATGCGATCGTTATAGCCCGGGCGCGCCAGCACCAGCAGGTGGCAGACGTCCAACAGCGCCTGCCAGCGGTGCCACTTATGCAGCGTCAGCAGCGAGTCCTGGCCAATAATAAACGCCAGCGGCTGGGCGGCGCCACGCTCTTTACGAATCGTTTCCAACGTCTCGATGGTGTAGGAGGGCGTGGTGCGGTGCAGTTCGCGATCGTCGACCGCAAACAGCGGGTTGCCGGCGATCGCCAGCTCGACCATCTTCAGGCGCTGTTGCGCATTGGCCTCCGGCTGCGGGCGGTGCGGCGGCACATGGTTAGGCAGCAGCGTGACGCGATTCAGGCCCACTTCGGCGGCCAGCGCCTCCACCGGCCGCAGGTGGCCGTAGTGGATCGGATCAAAGGTGCCGCCGAACAGCGCGTGCAAAACGGTGGGGTGTTCCGGGTTAGTGGGCATCGCTAAAACTCGTGGCCAGGGGTTTGCCGCACAGCAGCATCGACAGGGTTTCCAGTTCCGGCCAGACCGACTGGCCATAGTCCTGCTTGAGGGTCAGCTCGATTTGCGTCAGCAGCTGTACCGCCTGCTGCAGCTGGGGGCCGGACAGGCGTTGCAACGCCTGGGTCACCAACGGGCGGCGGTTCTGCCAGACCTTGTGCTGATCGAACAGCGAGCGCAGCGGCGCAGACGCCATGCGGCGCTGCAGCGTCAGCAGCAGCAGCAGTTCGCGCTGCAGGGTGCGCAGCAGGATCACCGGCTCCACGTCCTCTTGCTGCAACTGCTGCAAGATATGCCAGGCGCGCTTGCTCTTGCCGGCCAGCAGGGCATCCAGCCAGTGGAACGGCGTGAAGTGGGCGGCGTCGTTCACCGCCTGCTCGACGCGCGGCAGCGTGAGCTTGCCGTCCGGGTGCAGCAGCGACAGCCGCTCCAGAGCCTGCGACAGCGCCAGCAGGTTGCCTTCGTAGCAGTAGCACAGCAGCTGATTGGCCGCGTCGTCCAACTCCAGTTTCATCGACTTGGCGCGCGCGGCGACCCAGCGCGGCAGCTGCGCCTGTTCAGGCGTCTGGCAACTGACGAGAGCGCCGTGCGGGCTGAGCGCCTTGAACCAGGCGCTGTTTTCCTGCGCTTTGGTGAGGCGCGGGCCGCGCAGGATCAGCAGAATATCCTCGTGCAGCAGCGTGGCGAGTTTGGTCAGCTGTTCGCCGATCGGCGCCGTCGGGCCGTTTTCCGGGAAGATCAGCAGCAGCGTCTGGCGGCTGGCGAACAGGCTCATCGCCTGGCAGATGCCGAAGATGGCGTCCCAGTCGGTATGGGCGTCGAGGGAAATGCTGTAGTGCTCGCTGAACTGCTGCTGTTGCGCGGCCTGCCGGAGCAAATCCTGGCTCTCCTGCAGCAGCAGCGGTTCATTGCCGCTCAATAAATAACAAGCGCGCAGCCCCTCACGGAGCTGCGCGGCAAGTTGTTCCGGATAAATACGGATCATTGTGCGGTTTGGCTTGCCGCTCGTTCGCCGGCGGCAGCGGCTTTCTGCCGGTTCTCTTCTTCCGCCGCATGCACGGTCAGCAGTTTACGCACCAGTTGCTGCGCCGCCTGCTCACGCATTTCCTGGCGAATGATCTCCTGCTCGGAGTCCTTGGCCAGCGCGGTCAGCGGGTTGTCGAAGAACGAACGGAACACTTTCACCGACAGCGGATACAGGTCGTGGCCCGGGAGCAGCACCTGCGCCTGCACGGTCAGCACCAGCTGGTACTCGGCGGTTTTACCGTCCTGGAAGATCGAGGCGGTATCCTGGCTTTCCGTCGCGCCGACGATGCGCAGGGAAGGCACGTCTTTACGCTTCGGATCGCTGACGATGGTCACGGCGTTCAAACGCAGCTGCTCACGCACCGCTCGCGTCAATGGCCCGTAAGGATCCGAACTGTCCAGGATCAGCGTTTTCATTTCATTAGGCACCTGCGTGGTGCCACGCAGGTGAAAACCGCAGCCGGCGGTGACCAACACCGCCAACCCCAGCAACAGCGTCAGAATACGTTGTCGCACAACTCCTCCTTGTGTTAACCCACAACCAGGTTAAGCAGTTTGCCCGGAACGTAAATCACTTTGCGAATCGTGACGCCGTCCAGATATTTAGCCACCAGATGCTCTTCGGCAGCGCGCGCGCGCACTTGCTCTTCGGTCGCATCGGCAGATACGGTGATTTTAGCGCGAACCTTGCCGTTCACTTGCACCACCACCAGCTTGGAGTCCTCGACCATCGCCTGTTCGTCGGCAACCGGCCATGGCGCGGTGTCCACGTCGCCTTCGCCGCCCAGCGCCTGCCACAGGGTGAAGCACACGTGAGGGGTGAACGGATACAGCATGCGCACCACGGCCAGCAGCGCTTCTTGCAGCAGCGCGCGATCCTGCTCGCTCTCCTGCGGCGCGCGGGCCAGCTTGTTCATCAGCTCCATCACGGCGGCGATTGCGGTGTTGAAGGTCTGACGGCGGCCGATATCGTCGGTCACTTTGGCGATGGTTTTGTGCAGATCGCGGCGCAGCGCTTTCTGCTCTTCGTTCAGCGACGCCACGTCCAGCGGCTGCACCGCGCCTTTTTCCACGTGATCGTAGGCCAGTTTCCACACGCGTTTCAGGAAGCGGTTAGCCCCTTCCACGCCGGATTCCTGCCACTCCAGCGTCATTTCTGCCGGTGAAGCGAACATCATGAACAGACGCACGGTGTCCGCGCCGTATTTTTCCACCATCTCCTGCGGGTCGATGCCGTTGTTCTTCGACTTCGACATTTTGCTCATGCCAGCATAGACCAGTTCACGGCCTTGCGGATCCGTAGCCTTGATGATGCGGCCCTTGTCGTCGCGCTCGACGGTGGCGTCAACCGGGGATACCCAGACGCGCTCGCCGCTGTTGCCGGTGTAGTAGAAGGCGTCGGCCAGCACCATGCCCTGACACAGCAGGCGCTTGGCCGGCTCATCGGAATCCACCAGGCCCGCATCGCGCATCAGCTTGTGGAAGAAGCGGAAGTACATCAGGTGCATGATGGCGTGCTCGATGCCGCCGATATATTGATCGACCGGCAGCCAGTAGTTGGCGGCGGCCGGATCCAGCATGCCCTGGTCATACTGCGGGCAGGTGTAGCGCGCGTAGTACCAGGAGGATTCCATAAAGGTGTCGAAGGTGTCGGTTTCGCGCAGCGCCGGCTGGCCGTCGACGGTGGTTTTCGCCCACTCAGGGTCGGCCTTGATCGGGCTGGTGATGCCGTCCATGACCACGTCTTCCGGCAGGATCACCGGCAGCTGGTCTTCCGGCGTCGGCATTACGGTGCCGTCTTCCAGCGTCACCATCGGGATTGGCGCGCCCCAGTAACGCTGGCGGGAGACACCCCAGTCGCGCAGACGGTAGTTAACCTTACGCTGGCCTACGCCCTTGGCGACCAGTTTGTCGGCGATGGCGTTGAAGCCCGCTTCATTGTCCAGACCGTCGAACTCGCCGGAGTTGAACAGCGCGCCTTTGTCGGTCATCGCTTCGGCGCTCACGTCAGGCTGGCTGCCGTCGAGGTTCAGGATCACCGGTTTGATCGGCAAATCATATTTGGTGGCGAATTCCCAGTCGCGCTGGTCGTGCGCCGGCACCGCCATCACGGCGCCGGTGCCGTATTCCATCAGCACGAAGTTGGCGACCCACACCGGCAGCTTCTCGCCGCTCAGCGGGTGGACCACGAACAGGCCGGTCGGCATGCCTTTCTTCTCCATCGTCGCCATTTCTGCTTCGGCCACTTTGGTGTTGCGGCATTCGTCGATGAACTCGGTCAGCGCCGGGTTGTTGCGCGCGCCCTGTTGCGCCAGCGGGTGGCCCGCGGCGACCGCCACGTAGGTGGCGCCCATGAAGGTGTCCGGGCGGGTGGTGTAAACCGTCAGCTTCTCTTCGCTGTCCGCCACGTCGAAGGTGATTTCCACGCCTTCGGAGCGGCCAATCCAGTTGCGCTGCATGGTTTTCACCTGCTCCGGCCAGCTTTCAAGCGTGTCCAGATCGTTCAGCAGCTGATCGGCGTAAGCGGTGATTTTGATGAACCACTGCGGGATCTCTTTACGCTCGACCTTGGTGTCGCAGCGCCAGCAGCAGCCGTCGATAACCTGTTCGTTGGCCAGCACGGTCAGATCGTGCGGACACCAGTTCACCGCCGAAGTCTTCTTGTAGACCAGGCCTTTTTCATACAGCTTGGTGAAGAACCACTGTTCCCAGCGATAGTATTCCGGCTGGCAGGTGGCGATTTCGCGATCCCAGTCGTAGCCGAAGCCCAGCAGTTTCAGCTGGTTCTTCATGTATTCGATGTTGTCGTAGGTCCACGGGGCCGGCGCGGTGTTGTTTTTCACCGCTGCGCCTTCCGCCGGCAGGCCGAACGCATCCCAGCCGATCGGCTGCAGTACGTTTTTGCCCAGCATGCGCTGATAGCGCGAGATCACGTCGCCGATAGTGTAGTTACGAACGTGGCCCATGTGCAGTCGGCCGGACGGGTAAGGCAGCATGGATAGGCAGTAGTACTTTTCCTTGCTGTCGTCTTCGGTAACTTTGAAAGTCTGCTTCTCTTGCCAGTGAAGCTGTACGTTCGATTCTATGTCTTCTGGACGGTATTGCTCTTGCATGGCGGCCGGTGGTCCTGTAGGTGTAAACCGTTGCCCCGGTCAGAGGCAACGCAATGAACATTTAGTATTCGTAGATCCGCATAGCATAGCTGATAAGACCTCCCGGCAACAACTCCAAGCGCCTGACTCGGCGCATTTAAAAAAAACGCCGTCATGACGCGGCTCACAACCTGCGGATCCCGCGTCTTGCCAAGTGACATCAGTCATTTACGGCTAAAATAAGAACAAGTAGCTTAGGGGGGATCCCTACAGCCAAGTCCGGCGCAGCGTTTATTGAGGAGAGTCTATGAACAAGGTTGCTCAGTATTACCGCGAATTGGTGGCATCGCTGAGCGAACGCCTGAAAAACGGCGAACGCGATATCGATGAACTGGTGGCCAGCGCGGAGCGGCGCTTGAACGAGGCCGAAGATCTGACGCGCGACGAAGTGCGGCAGGTGACGCAGGCGGTGCGGCGCGATCTGGAGGAGTTCGCTCGCAGCTATCAGGAGAGCCGGGACGAGTTTACCGACAGCGTGTTTATGCGCGTGATCAAAGAGAGCCTGTGGCAGGAACTGGCGGATATCACCGACAAAACCCAGCTGGAGTGGCGCGAGGTGTTCAAGGATGTCAGCCACCACGGCGTTTACCACAGCGGTGAAGTGGTGGGGCTGGGCAATCTGGTGTGCGAGCAGTGTCACTACCATTTGGCGTTTTACACGCCGGAGGTGCTGCCGCTCTGCCCGAAATGCGGTCACGACCAGTTCCAGCGCCGGCCGTTTGAACCTTGATGACGTTCCCCGCCAGGGCGGGGAACGCTAAGGCCGGCGTTTAACGGAACAGTTTCTTCAGCAGGTTGCTCAGGAAACCGCCGCTGACGGTTGCCGGAGCAACGTCCGCCTGCGCCGGTGCGCTGGCCGGTACGGCGACGCCGGCCGGGATTTTCTGCACGACTGCGATGCGGCTGTCCTGGGCGGCTTTCTCCGCCGCTTCCGGGCCATAGGCGAAGCCTTCCGCCAGCACGAATTCAACGTCGGTGATGCCGATAAAGCCCAGGAACAACTTCACGTACGGCGTGATCAGATCCGTCGGCGTGTCGGCGTGGATGCCACCGCGGCTGGAGATGACGATCGCTTTCTTGCCCGTCACCAGCCCTTCGGCGCCGGCGGAGGTATAGCGGAATGTCTGGCCGGCGCGGGCGATAAGATCGAAGTAGATCTTCAGCTGCGTCGGGATGTTGAAGTTGTACATCGGGGCGCTGATGATCAGCGTGTCGTGCGATTTCAGCTCGGCAATCAGCTCATCGGACAGCGCCAGGGTGCTTTGCTGATGCGGCGTCAGCGGTTTGTCGCCGGCGGTAAAGCCGGCCATCACTTCACCATCCAGCTCCGGCAGCGTTGGGTTGGCCAAATCGCGCACGGTGAACGTGTCTTCAGGGTGAGTTTCACGCCATTGTTCAACAAAAAAATCGACTAATTTTCCAGACTGGGAATATTCACCCAGAATGCTTGATTTCAGGACCAGTACGCGGCTCATTGGCTTATCTCCAGGCGAAGGCTAATCGGTAACGATGTCAGTCGGTGTAAACGCATGGTAGAGGCAAGCGATGAACAGTGATAGCGCAAAAATTCGCTGAGTTAAATCAAAAAAGTTGAATGAGGGGCGCGAGCGCGCCCCGATAGGATCAATAACGCGCTACGCGCTCGGCCAGCAGATCGATAAAGCCCTCGCGGTTGATGCCGGTCAGCACTTCCACGTTGGCCGCGTTGCCGGTTTGCTGGAAATAGTCCACCACCGTCATGCCGACGGTGTATTCCCCTTTGGTCTCCACGCCGACCCAGCGTTCTACGCCGGTGAACAGCTGTGGCGCCAGCAGCCAGGCGATGGTGCAGGGATCGTGCATCGCTGCGCCGGGCAGGCCGCGCGGATGGCTGAGGTACAGCGGCAGGTAAAAATCGAGCATCTCCGCGACCGCCTGCGCGACCGGATTGTCTATCTGACGAATGCGCTCGATATCCTGCGGCAACACCAGCGCCTGATGGGTGACGTTCAGCCCGGCCATGGTCAGCGGCACGCCGGATTTCAGCACCATTTCGGCTGCTTCGGGATCGACGAAGATGTTGAACTCCGCCACCGGCGTAGTATTGCCGGCGTTCATGCCGCCGCCCATGAATACGATGCGCTCGATGCGGCTTTTCAACTCGGTATGCTGGGCCAGTAGCAGGGCGATATTGGTCATCGGGCCGGTCACCACCAGGGTTATCGGCTGCGGGCTGGCGCGCAGCAGGTCGGCGATCAGCTCGACGGCGCCGCGGGGATCGGGTTTGAGGGTCGGCGTCGGCAGGTGGGTGTTGCCCATGCCGGTTTTGCCGTGGACATAGTCGGCGATCACCAGCTCGCGCATCAGCGGGCCGCCGGCACCGGCGGCGACCGGGATGTCCTCGCGCTGCATCAGGGTCAGCAGGCCCAGCGCATTATGCAGGGTTTTCTCCGGCGTCTGGTTGCCGGCGGAGGTGGTAATGGCTTTGACGTCCAGCTCCGGCGAACGCAGCGCCATGGCCAGCGCGATGGCGTCGTCGAGGCCGGGATCGCAATCGATGATAATAGGGCGGGGCATGTTCTTTCTCCTCTGTTTGTTATCCAGCGAGCATCGGATCAAAACCGGGGAGAAACAAGCGCTTTTAGTGCCGGGAGAAAAGATGCGCCCCTGGCGGGGCGCATCGAGAGCGTTTAGTGCAGGATCTTGGCCAGGAAGTCCTTGGCGCGATCGGACTCGGGGTTGTTGAAGAAATCGTCTTTGTTGCGGTCTTCGACGATTTTGCCTTCGTCCATAAAGATTACCCGATTCGCCACCTTGCGGGCGAAGCCCATTTCGTGGGTTACCACCATCATGGTCATGCCTTCGTTCGCCAGTTCGACCATCACGTCCAGCACTTCGTTGATCATTTCCGGATCGAGCGCCGAGGTCGGTTCATCGAACAGCATGGCGATAGGATCCATGCACAGTGCGCGGGCGATGGCGACGCGCTGCTGCTGGCCGCCGGACAGCTGGCCGGGGAACTTGTTGGCATGGGCGGAGAGGCCGACGCGTTCAAGCAGCTTCAGGCCCTTCTCGCGTGAGGCGGTCTTATCGCGCTTGAGCACTTTCACCTGCGCCAGCGTCAGGTTGTCGATAATTGACAGGTGCGGGAACAGCTCAAAGTGTTGGAACACCATGCCGACTTTGGCACGCAGCTGCGCCAGGTTGGTTTTCTTGTCGTTGACCGAGGTGCCGTTCACCAGGATGCTTCCCTGCTGGATCGGCTCCAGGCCGTTGACGGTTTTAATCAGGGTGGATTTGCCGGAACCTGAAGGACCGCAGACGACGACCACTTCGCCTTTTTTCACTTCGGTGGTGCAATCGGTCAACACTTGGAAGTGACCGTACCACTTGGAAACATTTTTCAGGGATATCATCAAACAGTCCTTTTCTTCAAATAGCTTACCAGCGCAGAGGCGGCGAGGCTGATAACAAAATAGACAAAACCGGCGAACAGGATCATTTCAACCTGGGTGCCGTCGCGTTCGCCGATGGTCGACGCGGTGCGGAAGAAGTCGGCCAGGCTCAGTACGTAAACCAGCGAGGTATCCTGGAACAGTACGATGCCCTGGGTCAGCAGCAGTGGCACCATGGCGCGGAACGCCTGCGGCAGGATCACCAGCCGCATGGACTGCCAGTGGGTCATGCCCAGCGCCAGCGCGGCGGAGGATTGGCCACGCGAGATGCTGATGATACCGGCGCGGATGATTTCCGAATAATAGGCCGCTTCAAACAGGGAAAAGGCTACCATAGCCGAGATCAGGCGAATATCGGTTTTCGGCGACAGCCCTAGAACCTGTTGTAATAAGCTTGGAACCACCAGATAGAACCACAGCAGCACCATCACCAGCGGCACCGAACGGAACAGGTTGACGTACAGGGTGGCGAACCAGCTTATCGGCTTGAACGGCGACAGACGCATCACCGCCAGCACGGTGCCCCACAGGATGCCGACCACGATGGCGGTCACGGTGATCTTCAGCGTGATCACCATGCCTTGCAGCAGATAAGGGAAGCTTGGGACGATCGACGCCCAGTCAAATTCGTACATTATTTACTCCCCAGGTTGCCAGGCAACTGCACTTTCTTTTCGACCAGACGCATAAACAGCATGATAACGGCGTTGATGCCGATATAAGCCAGCGTGATGGCGGTAAAGGATTCATAGGCGTGTGCGGAGTAATCCAACAGCTTGCCGGCCTGCGCGGCCATGTCCACCAGCCCGATGGTGGAGGCGATGGCGGAGTTTTTGACCAGGTTGAGCATCTCCGAGGTCATCGGCGGCACGATCACCCGGTAGGCGTTCGGCAGCAGCACGTAGCGGTAGGTTTGCGGCAGCGTCAGGCCCATCGCCAGCCCGGCGGCTTTCTGACCGCGCGGCAGGGATTGAATGGCGGCGCGCACCTGTTCGCAAACGCGGGCGGCGGTAAACAGCCCCAGGCAGAGCATGGAAGAAACGAAGAACTGCACGTTGGGATCCAGCTCGGTTTTGAACCAGGTGCCGATATTGGCCGGCAGCAGCTCGGGGATCACCAGATACCAGGTAAAGAATTGCACGATCAGCGGCACGTTGCGGAACAGTTCGACGTAACAGGTGCCGAGGGTGGAAAGAAAGCGGTTGGGCACGGTACGCAAGATACCGAACAGTGAACCGACGAAGAAAGCGATAATCCAGGCACAGACGGAGAGGGCCACCGTGACCTGAAAGCCGGACCAGATCCAGCCGAGGTAAGTGGTGTTCCCAAACGGGGCCTGCTGCAGGAAGATACCCCAGTTCCAATCTATTGACATAACAAACTCCGATAAACGGGCGCAGGGCGCCGAAGATTGATGACTTGATGAGCGCCGATCGCCGCGCGGCCAGTCTGGCTGGCTTGTTGTGTACGGGTGTCGGTGATGCGCCTTGGGGAAAATGAGGGAGGGGAACGGCCCCCCTCATTCCTGTCTGTCCCAGTCATCAACTGGGCCGGTTTGGCCTGGCGGCCGCGCCGGCTTTTGTTCTATTTAGTTCAACGCTTTGTCGTTTGGCTCTTTGAACAGTTGCTTCATGTCGTCCGACAGTTCGAAGTTCATGTTGAGGTTTTTCGGTGGAATAGGCTGCTTGAACCATTTCTCAAACCACTTGGCCGCTTCACCGGAGGTTTGCGCCTGGGCGATGGTGTCATCGACCAGCTTTTTAAACTCAGGATCGTCTTTGCGCAGCATGCAGCCGTAGGCCTCTTTCGACTGCGGCGTGCCGATGATTTCCCACTGATCCGGTTTCTTGGCCTTGGCGCGTTCGCCCGCCAGCAGGGCATCATCCATCATGAAGGCCACGGCGCGGCCGCTTTCCAGCGTGCGGAAGGAATCGCCGTGGTCTTTGGCGCTGATGATGCGCATGTTCATCTTGTCGCTGTCGTTCAGCTTGTTCAGCAGCACTTCGGAGGTGGTGCCGGAGGTGACCACCACCGGTTTGCCGGCCAGGTCTTTAAAGTCTTTGATGTCGGAGCCCTTTTTCACCAGCAAGCGGGTGCCGACCACGAAAATGGTGTCGGAGAAGGCGGCCTGTTTCTGGCGCTCGAGGTTATTGGTGGTGGATCCGCACTCGAAATCATAGGTGCCGTTTTGCAGCAGCGGGATGCGGTTCTGCGAGGTAATCGGCAGCATTTTCACCTGCAGATTCGGCGCATTCAGCTTTTTCTTAACGGCTTCAACGATTTGGTTGGAGTAGTCCTGAGAGTAGCCCACAACTTTTTGTTGGTTGTCGTAGTAGGAGAACGGCACTGACGATTCGCGGTGGCCGACAACGATCACGCCATTGTCTTTGATTTTCTTCAGCGTACCGGTCAGGTCTTCCGCATGCGCCACGCTACCTGCCGCACCGAGCAGCAGTAACGATAACGCCAATTTACGCATTTGCATGGTCCAACTCCTTTGCTGTTGTTGTGGCTCTGACTAAAGAGCGTCAGGTTAAATCGACTGTTTATTGCTCAAGTTATAAAGATAGTCTTATGAACTGAACGCTGTTAAAAAATAACCGATTGTGAACACCTTGAAACTAAAATGTTTCATTTTTTGAGACGCCGCGCGCACCAAATCAATGCAACAAAACGTCGGCGCACCCGCGCGGTGCGCTTAATGCACCCAAAATGTGCGCAGGTGCGACAAAACGTCAGCAAAAGTAAACCGGCGCGCGATGTCGCCATAGATAAAAGCAAGGAGTGTGCCAGCCGCGTTGATTTAACGACGTTTTCTGACTGAGGCGGGGATATTGACGGGAACGCGGGGCGCGGCGGGCGCGCCCCGGCGAAGAGGATTATTTGCGGCGCAAGCCCAACATCAGCGCCCAGCCGCCCAGCAGCAGGGTAATCACCCACAGCGGTGTGGCGCCGAAACGCGCATAAGGCGTGACGCCGGTGGTCGGCGTGACCTTCACTTCGAGCACCTGGCGGGTAAACTGCGGGATCTCGGCGATCACCTCGCCGTTCGCATCCACCGCGGCGGTGACGCCGTTATTGGTGCTGCGCAGCAGCGGCCGGCCGAGCTCCAGCGCCCGCATGCGCGCCATCTGGAAGTGCTGCCACGGGCCGATGGAGTGGCCGAACCAGGCGTCGTTGGAGATGGTCAGCAGGAAGTTGGTGTCCGGGCGGAAGTTATCGCGCACCTGCTGGCCCAGCACGATCTCGTAACAGATGGCCGCCGTCAGGTTGTAGCCGCGTACGCTGAGCTGCGGCTGCACGTAGTCGCCGCGGCTGAAACCGGACATCGGCAGATTGAAGAACGGCGCGATAGGGCGCAGCAGTTCACCCAGCGGCACGAATTCGCCGAACGGCACCAGGTGATGCTTGTTGTAGCGATCTTTGGCCGGGTAGCTGTACGGCGTCGGTTCGCCCAGCACGATGGCGCTGTTGTATTCCTGCACGCCTTGTGGGGTGGCGCGCGCATCGACGATGCCGGTGATCAGGCTGCTGTTCTTCGCCCGCATCAGGTCATCCATCATGGTCAGGAAGCCGTTCTGACGCGGCTCGAAGTCAGGGATGGCGGACTCTGGCCAGATGATGATCGGCGCCTTGCCCATGTAGGGGCGGGTTTCGTCCAGATAGGTTTGCAGCGTGCTGAGCAGAATGCTCGGATCCCACTTCATTGACTGGGGAATGTTGCCTTGCACCATGGCGACGTTCACCGCTTTCTCCGGCTGCGGGGTAAACCACTGCAGCTGGCGCAGCGGCCACGGCAACAGCAGCAGCGCGGCGGCGATCACGGCTGCCGACAGGCGCCGTTGATTGACGGCGTACACCAGCAGGCCGGCGATGGCCATCAGCACAAAGGTGATGGCGTCAACACCCAGCAGCGGCGCGATGCCCTTCAGCGGGCCGTTGATCTGGCTGTAGCCGAACTGCAGCCACGGGAAGCCGGTCAGCACCCAGCCGCGCAGGAATTCGGTCACCTGCCACAGCGCCGGCGCGGCGATGGCCAGCCGCCACCAACTGGTGGCCGGCCACAGGCGCGTCAGCAGCCCGGCGAACAGCCCGGTGTACAGCGACAGGTAAGCGGCGAGCAGCACCACCAGGAAGACGTTGACGGCGAACGGCATGCCGCCGAAATCGGCGATGCTGACATACACCCAGTTGATGCCGCTGCCGAACAGCCCGAAGCCCCAGACAAAGCCGAGCAGGGCGGACTGTTTGGTGGTGCGATTGAGGGTAACGGCCAGCAGGCCGAACAGGGAGACGATGGCCGCGGGCCAGAAGTCGTAGGGCGAGAACGCCAGCGTCCCGCCGGCACCTGACAACAGCGCCAGCAGGGCGCGAACCCGCTGGCGTTCAAGTAATGAGGCTTTAGCCATGTTGGATTTAATCTTCCAGTTTCGGTGGTGGAGAATCGTCCGGAATTTTTACATGAACCTGGATGATACGTCGACTGTCGGCCATGGCAACTTTAAATAGGTAACCTTCGATTTCAATGGTTTCCCCGCGCGCCGGCAGGTGGCCGAAGGCCTGCATCACCAGACCGCCGATGGTATCGACCTCGTCATCGCTGAAGTGGGTGCCGAAGGCTTCGTTGAAGTCTTCGATCGGGGCCAGCGCGCGCACGGTGTACATGTGGCGGCTGAGCTGGCGGATATCCAGATCGTCTTCGTCGTCATATTCGTCTTCGATCTCGCCGACGATCAGTTCCAGGATATCTTCGATGGTGACCAGGCCGGACACGCCGCCGAATTCGTCAATGACAATCGCCATGTGATAGCGCTGGGAGCGGAATTCTTTCAGCATCCGGTCGACGCGCTTGCTTTCCGGCACCACCACCGCGGTGCGCAGCACCTTGTCGATGCTGAACGGCTCGGAATCTGCGCGCATGAACGGCAGCAGATCCTTGGCCATCAGGATGCCTTCGATGTGATCTTTGTCTTCGCTGATCACCGGGAAACGCGAGTGGGCGGAGTCGATAATCACGTCCAGGCACTCTTCCAGCGTCTGGTTGCGCTTGAGCGTCACCATCTGGGAGCGGGGGATCATGATGTCGCGCACGCGCTGTTCGGCGATATCCATCACGCCTTCCAGCATGTCGCGGGTATCGGGATCGATCAGGTCGTTTTGTTCGGAATCGCGGATCAGCTCGACCAGATCGCCACGGTTTTTGGGCTCGCCGTGGAACAACTGGTTAAGGATAAGAGTAAAGAACCCCTTCTTGGGACTGGGGCTGTCATTGCTTTGTGAATGGTCGTCGCTCATGGCGTTTTCGTTACTGTCACTCATGTCAGAGTTAAGGGGCGTCAGCGACAGCCCCGCAGAGGGGCTGTAGGGTAAACGGCTGACGTCAGACGGGGTCTTTTTCCGCCAGGTACGGATCAGGATAGCCCAGTCCGTGCATGATTTCGGTTTCCAAAGACTCCATTTCTTCGGCTTCATCGTCTTCGATGTGGTCATACCCTAGCAGATGGAGGCTGCCGTGGACAACCATATGCGCCCAGTGGGCCTCCAGCGCCTTGCCTTGCTCAATCGCTTCCTGTTCAACCACCTGGCGGCAGATGATCAGATCGCCGAGCAGCGGCAGCTCGATGCCCGGCGGGGCTTCGAACGGGAAAGAGAGCACGTTGGTCGGCTTGTCTTTGCCGCGGTAGGTCAGGTTCAGCTCGTGGCTTTCCGCTTCGTCCACCAGACGCACGGTCACCTCGGCCTCTTCCTGAAATTGCGGCAGCACGCCTTCCAGCCAGCGCTGGAAGGTGGCCTCGTCCGGCAGGCCGTCGCTACTTTCACAGGCAATCTGCAAATCCAAAATCACCTGGCTCATGGTGTCTCCTGCTCGGAGGCGGCGAGCGCCTCGCGCTTACGTTGTTCGGCAATCGCGTCTTTGCGTTTCTGTTCGGCCGCTTCCCAGGCCTCATAGGCGATGACCACGCGGGCCACCACCGGGTGGCGCACCACGTCTTCGCTGTGGAAGAAGTTGAAGCTCAGCTCTTCCACGTCCGACAGCACTTCCACCGCGTGGCGCAGGCCGGATTTCTGGTTGCGCGGCAGGTCGATCTGGGTGACGTCGCCGGTGATGACCGCCTTCGAGTTGAAACCGATGCGCGTCAGGAACATCTTCATCTGTTCGATGGTGGTGTTCTGGCTCTCATCCAGAATGATAAAGGCGTCGTTCAGCGTGCGGCCGCGCATATAGGCCAGCGGCGCGACTTCGATCACGTTGCGTTCGATGAGCTTCTCCACGCGCTCGAAGCCCAGCATTTCGAACAGGGCGTCGTACAGCGGGCGCAGATAAGGATCGACCTTCTGGCTCAGATCGCCCGGCAGGAAGCCCAGCTTTTCGCCGGCTTCGACCGCGGGGCGGGTCAGCAGAATGCGGCGAATTTCCTGGCGTTCCAGCGCATCCACCGCGGCGGCGACCGCCAGGTAGGTTTTGCCGGTGCCCGCCGGGCCGATGCCGAAGGTGATGTCGTGATCGAGAATGTTGGCGATGTATTGCGCCTGGTTAGGCGTGCGCGGTTTCACCATGCCGCGCTTGGTTTTAATGGTGACCGCCTTGCCGTAATCCGGCACGCTGTCGGCCACCTGTTCCAGCACCCGGCTCTCTTTGATCGCCAGATGGATTTGCTCCGGATCGATATCCGGGATCACGCCGCGAATCGGCGCGGTATCCACGTAAAGATGGCGCAGGATATCGGCGGCGGCGACCACGCACAGGTTCTTGCCGACCAGCTTGAAACGGTTGTCGCGGCGATTGATTTCGATGCCCAATCGGCGCTCGAGTTGCTTGATGTTGTCATCAAACGGGCCGCACAGGCTGAGCAAACGCTGGTTGTCTGCGGGCTCTAACAAAATTTCTTGTGTTGCGACGTTCAAACTATTCCTCTAGGTCACATCGGGCCTGGTTGATGTCACATAGCGCGTCCGGGACGCGCGCGTTCAGGACGAGCCTGAATACTCTCTTTCTTGAATTATTCATGGTGCGCCGCAACGGCGCAAGTTTACCGCTGATCTATCTGTGCGCCGTCGGCGGAATTCAAGGGAAGACAAGGAAAAAACGCGGCGGGGCGCAAAGCCCGCCGCGTCATCACAGGACAAGATCGCTGGGAATCAGTTCTTTTTCACGAATTCGGATTTCAGTTTCATCGGGCCGAAACCGTCGATTTTGCAGTCGATGTTGTGATCGCCTTCCACCAGACGAATGTTTTTCACCTTGGTGCCGATTTTCAGCATCGAGGAACTGCCTTTGACCTTCAGGTCCTTGATCACGGTGACCGCGTCGCCGTCCGCCAGCAGGTTGCCGTTGGCGTCTTTGACGATCAGCGCGTCCTGATCTTCCGCCGGGGCGCTGTCGCTCCACTCATGGGCGCACTCAGGGCAGATGAACAGGGCATTGTCCTGGTAGGTGTATTCGGAGTTGCACTTCGGGCAGTGTGGGAGTTGCATGTTATGTCGCCTCTTCAACAATAAAAAAATAAAAAAAGAACATCACCGGGCGCGGACGCCCGGCGGAGAAACGGTAAGGAGTAGCGCGAACGGGCGGCGATAAGGCGGCCGCCGCGGCGTCAGGGCTGGTAAATGCCGACGCCCAGCGCGTTTTCTTTGCGGGTACGGGCGATCACCGACTGCGGGGATTCATGTACGCGCAGATCCATCTGCTGCTCGGTGCGCACCACTGCGCCACGCAGGGTGTTGGTCAGCACCTCGGTAATTTCCACGTCGACAAACTGGCCGATCATGTCAGGCGTGCCTTCGAAGTTTACCACACGGTTGCATTCCGTGCGCCCGGCCAGTTCCATCACGCTTTTGCGCGAGGTGCCTTCCACCAGAATGCGCTGGACGGTGCCGAGCATGCGGCGGCTGAACTGCAGCGCCTGCTGGTTGATGCGATCCTGCAGAATGTACAGCCGCTGCTTTTTCTCTTCTTCGCTGACGTCGTCAACCATGTCCGCCGCCGGGGTGCCCGGGCGCGACGAATAGATGAAGCTGAAGCTGACGTCGAAGTTGACGTCGGCGATCAGGTTCATGGTCTGTTCAAAGTCGGCCTGGCTCTCGCCCGGGAAACCGACGATGAAATCGGAGCTGAGCTGAATGTTCGGGCGCGCCTTGCGCAGCTTGCGGATAATCGCCTTGTACTCCAGCGCGGTATGCGCGCGTTTCATCATGGTCAGGATGCGATCCGAACCGCTCTGCACCGGCAGATGCAGGAAGCTGACCAGCTCCGGCGTGTCTTCGTACACCGCGATGATATCGTCGGTGAACTCGATCGGGTGGCTGGTGGTGAAGCGAATGCGATCGATGCCGTCGATGGCCGCCACCAGGCGCAGCAGTTCGGCGAACGAGCAGATATCGCCGTCATGCGTGGCGCCGCGGTAAGCGTTGACGTTTTGGCCGAGCAGGTTGACCTCGCGCACGCCCTGCGCCGCCAGCTGGGCGATTTCGAACAGCACGTCGTCGCTCGGACGGCTCACTTCTTCACCGCGGGTGTAAGGCACCACGCAGAAAGTGCAGTATTTGTTGCAGCCTTCCATGATCGACACGAACGCGGTCGGGCCTTCGGCGCGCGGTTCCGGCAAACGGTCGAATTTTTCGATCTCCGGGAAGCTGATATCAACCACCGGGCTGCGGGTGCCCTGAACGTGGTTGATCATTTCCGGCAGGCGGTGCAAGGTCTGCGGGCCGAATACCACGTCGACGCACGGCGCGCGGCTGCGGATCAGTTCCCCTTCTTGCGAGGCCACGCAACCGCCGACCCCGATGATGACAGACGGGTTCTTTTCTTTCAGCAAGCGCCAGCGCCCCAGCATGGCGAAAACTTTCTCCTGCGCTTTTTCACGGATCGAGCAGGTGTTCAGCAACAGCACGTCCGCTTCTTCGGCGTTTTCGGTCCACTCGAAGCCGTGCGTGCTGTTCAACAGGTCGGCCATTTTCGATGAATCGTACTCATTCATCTGGCAGCCCCAGGTTTTGATATGTAGTTTTTTCGTCATTGACTTGCCATTACTCAGTGCGGAGCGAAAGTTGCGTTACGCGACATGCAGGGCGCGTATTGTAATCATTTGCCGCCGTTGTGACCAGCGCGGGGGAAAATGGCACGCAACCTGAAGCCGAAGCGAAAATCCGGTACACTGCGCAAAACGCCATGCCGGGTGGGATGGCGAGCATTCACACAGAAAACATAGCCAATATGAAGACATCTCAAAATCGGTATGACGCGGTGGTGGTGGGCGGCGGCATGGTCGGCGCGGCGGCGGCCCTCGGGCTGGCGCAGGCGGGCTGGTCGGTGGCGTTGCTGGAACATCAGGCGCCGCAGGCGTTCGAGGCGCAAAGCCCGCCGGATCTGCGCATTTCCGCTATCGGCTGCACCTCGGTGGGGCTGCTGAAACAGCTCGGCGCCTGGCCGGCCGTGACGGCGATGCGCACGGCGCCGTATCGCCGGCTGGAGACCTGGGAATGGGCATCGTCGCGGGTGGCGTTCGACGCGGTGTCACTGGGGTTGCCGGAGCTGGGCTTTATGGTGGAAAACCGTATTCTGCAGTTGGCGCTGTGGCAGCAGTTCGCGCAGTGCGCCAACCTGACGTTGCTGTGCCCCGCCAGGCTGCAATCGCTGCAGCGGGCGGACAAGGCCTGGCAGTTGACGCTGGACAGCGGTGAAACGCTGCAGGCGCGGCTGGTTATCGGCGCCGATGGCGCCAACTCGCAGGTGCGCAAGCTGGCGGCGATCGGCACCAACGGCTGGCAGTATCGTCAGGCGTGCATGTTGATCACCGTCGATACCGGCGCGCCGCAGCAGGATGTGACCTGGCAGCGCTTCTTCCCGTCCGGGCCGCGCGCCTTCCTGCCGCTGTACGACAGCTGGGCATCGCTGGTGTGGTATGACAGCCCGCAGCGCATTCGCCAACTGCAGGCGATGCCGCCGGCGCAGCTGGAGCGTGAGATCGCCACCGCTTTTCCAGCGCGGCTGGGCCCGGTCAAGGTGCACGCCGCCGGATCGTTCCCGTTGACGCGGCGTCATGCGCAGCGTTACGTGCTGCCGGGGTTGGCGCTGCTGGGGGATGCGGCGCATACCATCAACCCGCTGGCCGGGCAGGGCGTCAATCTGGGATATCGCGACGTGGATGCCTTGCTGAGCGTGTTGAGCGAGGCGCGGGAGCAGGGAGAGGACTGGAGCAGCGAGGCGGTGCTGCTGCGTTATCAGCGCCGTCGCCGTACCGACAATCTGCTGATGCAGAGCGGCATGGATCTATTTTATACCGCCTTCAGCAATAATCTGGCTCCGCTGAACGTGGCGCGCAATCTGGCGCTGATGGCCGCGCAGCGGGCGGGCAAGCTGAAAGAACATGCGTTGAAGTACGCGTTAGGATTGTAACCGACAGGGCTCAGCGGCGGCTGGGCCTATTAAGGATGGCTGAACGCCAGACAGCAAAAAGCCCGCCGAAGCGGGCTTTTCTAAATATGGCTGGGGTGCCAGGATTCGAACCTGGGTATGCTGGTATCAGAAACCAGAGCCTTACCGCTTGGCGACACCCCAATTATGGTGGCTACGACGGGATTTGAACCTGTGACCCCATCATTATGAGTGATGTGCTCTAACCAGCTGAGCTACGTAGCCGATGTTACTTTTTACTTCTTTGATTTGCAAGCAGTTTGTTATGGCTGGGGTACCTGGATTCGAACCAGGGAATGCCGGTATCAAAAACCGGTGCCTTACCGCTTGGCGATACCCCACCTGCAAACAAATCTTATGTTGAAACCCCGTTCCCGAAAGAATATGGCTGGGGTACCTGGATTCGAACCAGGGAATGCCGGTATCAAAAACCGGTGCCTTACCGCTTGGCGATACCCCATCAACATACTGCGCCGACGATGAAGAGAAATGGTGCGGGAGGCGAGACTTGAACTCGCACACCTTGCGGCGCCAGAACCTAAATCTGGTGCGTCTACCAATTTCGCCACTCCCGCAAATGCAAAAAAAGAGATGGTGGCTACGACGGGATTCGAACCTGTGACCCCATCATTATGAGTGATGTGCTCTAACCAGCTGAGCTACGTAGCCCTCTTTTTTTGCTTTGCCTTCATCGGCGTTGCGGGGCGCATTATGCGTATATGACCGATTTGCGTCAACAAGTTTTTTCCCGAAAAAGCGCCCGGAAGCGCCGTTTGTCTGGGTTGTGAACATTATGGCGATAAAATCGGCAATTCAGGCAGTTGGCGGGCGGAAAAGGCAACAAAAAGGCGGGCCAAAAGGCCCGCCCCAAGGGAAAACGCCGCGCGTTTATTTATAGGCGGCCTGGTGCACGCCGACGGCGCGGCCGGAAGGATCGTCCATCTTCTTGAACGATTCATCCCATTCGATGGCCTTGGCGGACGAGCAGGCGACGGACGGGCCGCCCGGCACGCATTCGGCGGCGCTCGGCAGCGGGAACAGCTCTTCGAAGATCTCGCGGTACAGGTAGCCTTCTTTCGAGGTCGGCGTGTTGTACGGGAAGCGGAAACGCGCGGTTTCGAGCTGTTGATCGCTGATTTGCTGCGCAGCGACCTCTTTTAGCGTGTCGATCCAGCTGTAGCCGACGCCGTCGGAGAACTGCTCTTTCTGGCGCCAGGCCACGCTGGCCGGCAAATAGGACTCGAAACATTCGCGAACGATGTGTTTTTCCATTTTGCCGTTGCCGCACATTTTATCTTTCGGGTTGATGCGCATCGCCACGTCGAGGAATTTCTTGTCCAGGAACGGCACGCGGGCTTCGACGCCCCAGGCGGACATCGCCTTGTTGGCGCGCGCGCAGTCGAACATGTGCAGCGCCAGCAGTTTGCGTACGGTCTCTTCGTGGAATTCGCGGGCGTCCGGCGCCTTATGGAAGTACAGGTAGCCGCCGAACACTTCGTCCGCGCCTTCACCGGAAAGCACCATCTTGATGCCCATCGCCTTGATTTTGCGCGACATCAGGTACATTGGCGTCGAGGCGCGAATGGTGGTGACGTCGTAGGTTTCGATGTGATAAATCACGTCGCGGATGGCGTCCAGGCCTTCCTGTACGGTGAAGTGGATTTCATGGTGCACGGTGCCCAGATGGTTGGCCACCTCTTGCGCGGCGCGCAGATCCGGCGAGCCCTCCAGGCCTACGGCGAAGGAGTGCAGCTGTGGCCACCAGGCCTCGCTGCGTTCCTGATCTTCCACGCGGCGCGCGGCGTACTTCTTGGTGATCGCCGAAATGACCGAGGAATCCAGCCCGCCCGACAGCAGCACGCCGTAAGGTACGTCGGACATCAGGTGGCTTTTCACCGACTCTTCCAGCGCGGTGCGCAGGGCGGCGGCGTCGGTCACGTTGTCCTTGACGCTGTCGTAATCGAACCAATCGCGGCGATAATATTCACGAATCTCACCGTCCTGGCTCCACAGGTAGCTGCCGGCCGGGAATTCCTTGATGGTGCGGCACACCGGCACCAGCGCTTTCATTTCCGAGGCGACGTACAGGTTGCCGTGCTCGTCGTGGCCCATGTACAGCGGAATGATGCCCAGGTGATCGCGGCCGATCAGGTAGGCGTCTTTTTCGGTGTCATACAGGGCGAAGGCGAACATGCCTTGCAGATCGTCGAGGAACTCCGGGCCTTTCTCCTGGTACAGCGCCAGGATCACTTCACAGTCGGAACCGGTCTGGAACGCGTAGCGTTCGCTCAGCTGTTGGCGCAGCGCCTGATGGTTGTAAATTTCGCCGTTGACCGCCAGAACGTGGGTGTGCGCAGCGTTGTACAGCGGTTGAGCGCCATTGTTGACGTCGACGATCGACAGGCGTTCGTGAGCCAGAATGGCTTTGTCGCTGGCGTAAACGCCGGACCAATCCGGGCCGCGGTGGCGCATCAGACGTGACAGCTCCAGCGCTTTCTTACGCAGTTCAACGGGATCGGACTTCAGATCGAGCACACCGAAAATAGAACACATACAACTCTCCTAACGGGCTTTTATGACTGTGATGTTGTTTTTTACTGTTATGGGCAGCATTGCCGATTTATCAGCGATAACCCGGTTTTGCTGCGCTGTGGTTATGAAAATGCGCCAAAAGCTGCGGGAGATGCAAGCGTTTTAGCCATGCGTTGAGAAATAGTTGTTTGCTTAGGTGTGGTTTTTAACGGATGTTCAGTTATCGACGTGAAAAATTATCGATTATGCAATTTTTAGCGTGATGGCGGGATTGCCGGCCAGTTTGGCCGGCAATCGATTAGCGATTAGGCGATGAGCTGCCACAGGGTGAAGGCGGCGTCCGGCGTCCAGCCGGCGTTGGAGGTGTGCGCCTGGATACAGGTATATTTCTTGCCTTTATAGCTCACCACGTCGCCAGCCTTGTAACTGTGGTTGTTCTGCCACTCGGGCGCCCCCGGATCGGGCGGCGTGCCGTCGTTGGCGGTTTTGACCGCCAGCGCGCTGCTCGGCAGCGAGGTATTGCCCTGGCTATCGGTCGCGGTAACGAAGTAGCTGTACTGGGTCGCCGGCGTCAGACCGCCGTCAGCCAGCGACAGGCCGGCGGTTTGGCCGATCGGATTGCCGTTGCGGTAGACGGTGTAACTGGCGATCGGGAAAGCGCCGGTGGCGGCGGCCCAGCTCAGTTTCAGCGAGGTGGCGCCCAGTTCGGCGACCGTCAGCGCCGTCGGCGCATTAGGCTTTCCCGGCGGCGGGGTGACGCCGCCCTGAATCAGCGGCGCATAGCGGGTTTTGAACTCCCAATTGTAGGCGACGCCGGCTTTGCTCTTGCCGTTATCCCAGTTGATTGACCAGGTCATCAGGCCCTTGATCGACAGGTTTTTGGCGTCGAGACGCGAGAAAGCGTTATACACCGCCTGTTTGTTGACCACGTAGCCGGTGGCGGCGGCATCGTTGTTGCTCGGCAGGCCGATGACGAATTTCGCCGCCGGGATCTTCGCATAGCCGCGGGTGCCGGTAACCAGGCTTTCCGTCAGGTAGTAGAGGAAGTCCTCTTTCATGGCGTCGTTATTCTGCGTGATCCAGGCATTGAGTTCATCCACCCAAATACCGTCGCCGCCCTGGTTATAATATTGCGGCGCGATAAAGTCGTAATAGCCTTCGAGGGCATTAATATAATCCAGGTAGGTGCCGTTGGTGCGTAAATACGGGAATTCCGGCGCCATGCTGATAATAAAGTTTTTTCCCTGCGCGGCGTAATGGTCTTTTACTTTTTTCAACGCCGCAGGCAAGACGGTTTTATTATTGGCGGCGCCGATCGCCGCCTGTTCCAGATCGATATCCAGGCCGTCGAAGCCATAGACTTCCACCAGGCGAATAATCTCGTCTTTCAGCTTGTCTTCGTCGCCGGTTTTCAGCTCGATATGCGCGTCTGCGCCGCCGAGGGAGATCAGCACCGCGCGGCCCTGGCTGTTCAGCACGCCCAC
Organism: Serratia sp. BNK-23; assembly: GCF_047456145.1. Classification (NCBI taxonomy): domain Bacteria; kingdom Pseudomonadati; phylum Pseudomonadota; class Gammaproteobacteria; order Enterobacterales; family Yersiniaceae; genus Serratia; species Serratia sp. BNK-23. Next base: position 3,719,152 of record NZ_CP179900.1, on the reverse strand, counting down.
CTGGCGGCGGAACTCGGTGTCGGACAGGTTGTAAGGCTTGAAGGTCGGGATGCCCTGGCCTTTCATAAAGGCGACGGCCACCACGTTGTACTCGGTGGGAATGTCGGTCAGGTTCATATTGGCGAACTGCCCTTGCTGGTAGCCGTCACTGGCGCCGGCGGCCCAGTTGTGCCAGAAACCCATCAGGATCTTTTTATTGGCGATAGACGGCATAATGGCCGCGTCATCGGCGGCGACGGCATTAATAGTGTTATTTGTGCTCATGGTAGCCTCATTAATTAGGGGTAAGGGTTTTCCGCTCGCCGGCAATATCAGCTATTGGCGGGGCGTAACGTTATAATGAGGATTTTTAACGCAGGCAGGCTGAAACCTTTTACGGCCATGAACGAATTAAATTCAAACTGACGCTGGGGGAGAAGGAAATAACGGCGGCCGGGCGGCCGCCATGGTCGCATCAGAAGATGGTGATATCGGCGACGGAAGGGTAAACGTAGCTCGGGCGGAACGGCATGGTTTCGATGTCGCTCAGCGTGGAGACGCCGGACAGCACCAGCACGGTTTCCAGGCCGGCCTGGAAGCCCGCCAGAATGTCGGTGCGCAGGTTGTCGCCGACGATCACCGTCTCTTCCGAGTGCGCCTGCATTTTGTTCAGTGCGGCGCGAATGATCCACGGGCTGGGCTTGCCGACATAAAACGGCTTGCGGCCGGTGATCTTCTCGATGGGCGCGCACAGGGCACCGCAGGCCGGCGAGAAGCCGTGGCCGTGGCTATCCGGATTAGTCGCGATAAAGCGCGCGCCGTTACTGACGAAGTAGGCGGCTTTGTGCATCATGTCCCAGTTGTAAGAGCGGGTTTCACCGACGATCACAAAATCCGGGTTGATGTCGGTGATGGTGAAACCGGCTTTGTACAGCTCATGGATCAGCGCGCCTTCGCCGACCACATAGGCTTTTTTACCTTCCTGACGGCGCAGGAAGTCGGCGGTGGCCATCGCCGAGGTATAGAACGCGCTCTCCGGCACTTCCAGCCCGGCGGCGGCGAAGCGGTTCGCCAAATCCTGTGCGGTCTGTGATGGGTAGTTGGTCAGCACCACCAGCGGCATGCCTTGTTCCTGGATGCGCGCCAGGAACAGATCGGCGCCGGGCACCGGCGTATTGTCATGCAGCAGCACGCCGTCGATATCGCATATAACGTTTTTGATTTTCATTTGTCGCTGTTTCTCATGATTACGGCAGGCAAGAAGTGACGATAACACACCTGCCAGAAGCGGCGGATCAGCTTTCCAGCAATCGCTGCAAGAGCACGCCGTTGAGCATCGCGCGTTTGGCCAGGGCGAAAGCGCCGATCGCCGAGCGATGATTGAGTTCGGAGGTCACCACCGGCAGATTTTTGCGGAAGTCCTTCAGCACCTGGGTATTGATGCAGCTCTGGATCGCCGGCAGCAGCACCTTGTCCGCTTCGGTGATCTCACCGGCGATCACCACCTTCTGCGGATTGAACAGGTTGATGGCGATGGCCACCGCCTTGCCCAGATAGCGGCCGACGTGTTCGATCACTTCGCTGGCCAGCAGATCGCCGCGGTTGGCGGCCTTGCAGATGGCGTTGATGCCGCAGTCTTCCAGCGTCAGTTTGCTCGGGTAGCCCTGGCTCAGCAGCTGGCGCACGCGCTGTTCGATCGCCGCGTTGGCGGCCACCGTCTCCAGGCAGCCGAAGTTGCCGCAGTGGCAGCGTTCGCCGAGCGGATCGATCTGGATATGGCCGATCTCGCCGACGTTGCCGTTGTTGCCGAGAAAAATCTGCCCGTTGACGATGATGCCGGCGCCGGTGCCACGGTGCAGGCGCACCAGAATCGAGTCTTCACAGTCGCGGGTGGCGCCGAAGTAGTGCTCCGCCAGCGCCAGGCTGCGGATGTCGTGGCCGACGAAGCTGGTGACGTTAAAGCGCTGCTGCAGGTTGTCTACCAGCGCCCAGTTGCTGACGCTGATGTGCGGCATATAGCGCACCACGCCCAGCGCCGGATCCACCAGGCCAGGCAGGATCACCGCGATGGCGATCAGTTCGCGCAGGCGGCGCTGGTTCGCTTCAATGAATTGGGCGATGGCGGCAAACAGCGCATTCTCCAGCGTTTCCTGGGTGCGTTCCGGAAGCGGATAGTGTTCTTCGCTGAGCGACTTACCGCTCATGTCATACAGCGTGATGGTGGCGTCGTGGCGGCCGAGGCGCACCGCGACGGTATGGAAATGACGGGTTTCCGACACGATGGAGATCGCGCGGCGGCCGCCGGTGGAGGCTTGCTGATCGACTTCTTTGATCAGCCCGCGCTCCAGCAGCTGGCGAGTAATCTTAGTGACGCTGGCGGGGGCGAGCTGGCTGAGTTCGGCGATTTGAATGCGCGAGATCGGGCCCTGTTGGTCGATCAGGCGATAAACTGCCGCGCCGTTAAGTTGTTTGACTAAGTCAACGTTCCCTATTTGTGCTTGTCCGCCAGTGCTCATCAATAATGTTACTCGCTGTTCATTGAATTAAACCTCGTTACCGTTAACGAGCGTTTTGGTGATCTTGAAATCACGGGTGAAGGCGGTCAGGTTAGCCACCTTGCCGGCTTCGATGGTGCCCAGACGGCGATCGGCGCCGATGGCGCGCGCCGGGTACAGCGTCGCCATGCGCAGCGCTTCGTCCAGCGCGATGCCGATATGCTCGACGCTGTTTTGCACCGCTTCGATCATGGTCAGCGCGGAACCGCTCAGGGTGCCGTTCTCATCCACGCACAGCCCGTCCCGATAGTATATTGTTTTACCGGCGAAAATAAATTGGTCAATATCTGCACCCGCCGGTGCGGTCGCGTCGGTGACCAAGACCAATTTATCACCTTTCAGGCGTTTGGCGTTACGGATACTCGCCCAGGCCACGTGATGGCCGTCGGCGATGATGCCGGTATAGACCTCCGGCGTGTCGAAGATAGCCCCCATCAGCCCCGGTTCGCGGCCGGTGATATACGGCATGGCGTTGTACAGGTGGGTGGCGAAGCTGATACCGGCGGCGAAGCCGGTGCGCGCCTGATCGTAGGTGGCGTTCGAGTGGCCGGCGGAGACCACGATGCCGGCCTCGGTCAGCTGCTTGATAAAGTGCGGCTCAACCATTTCCGGCGCCAGCGTCACCTTGGTGATCACGTCGGCGTTGGCGCACAGGTAATCGATCATGTCCTGGGTCGGCTTGCGAATGAACGCCGGGTTGTGGGTGCCTTTTTTCACCGGGCTGAGGTACGGCCCTTCCAGGTGCAGGCCCAACGCCTGGTTTTGGTGCTTTTTCAGATAAGCGCGCATCACGTCGACGCTGTGCTTCATGAATTCGTCGCTGCTGGTGATCAGCGTCGGCAGATAGCTGGTGCAGCCGGATTTCTCGTTGGCGCGCTGCATGATCTCCAGCGTTTCTTCCGAGATCGCTTCCAGCGAATCGTTGAACTGGACGCCGCCGCAGCCGTTCAGCTGCACGTCGATAAGCCCGGGGGCCAGGATGGCGCCACCCAGGTCGCGCGTTTCGATGCCGGCGGGCAATTCAGCCACCGGGCAGACTTTCTCGATCAGCCCATCAGCGATAATGACTGCATGGTCATCAAGTACGTCGTGGCCGGTATAGATTCGGCCGTGGGTTAAAGCGAACATCGTAGCCCCCTGCAAAGATTAAAGACTTTTCACGCTTTCCGCTTCTAACTCGCGGAAATATTTGACGGTTTTGACTTTCAGTTCCATGGTGGCCGGTTCGTCGCACACCACCACCGCTTTGGCGTGCAGCTGCAGGCAGCTGATGGTCCACATGTGGTTGATGTTGCCTTCCACTGCGGCTTCCAGCGCCTGCGCCTTGGCGTGGCCGGTGACCAGGATCATCACTTCTTCCGCGTCCAGCAGCGTGCCCACGCCGACGGTCAGCGCATATTTCGGCACCAGGCTGACGTCGCCGCCGAAGAAGCGCGAGTTGGCGATGCGGGTGTCTTCGGTCAGCGTTTTGATGCGGGTGCGCGAAGCCAGGGACGAAGCCGGCTCGTTGAACGCGATATGGCCGTCGATGCCCACGCCGCCCATGAACAGGTTAATTTTGCCGTAAGACTTGATCTTCTCTTCGTACTGGCGGCACTCGGCGTCGACATCCGCGGCGTTGCCGTTCAGCAGGTTGATGTTTTCACGAGGAATATCAACGTGATCAAAGAAGTTGCGGTACATGAAGGTGTGGTAGCTTTCCGGGTGTTCCTGCGGCAGGCCAACGTACTCGTCCATGTTGAAAGTCACAACATGCTTAAAGCTTACTTCACCTGCTTTGTGCATCGCAATCAGATGTTTGTAGGCTTCCAGCGGCGTGCCGCCGGTAGGCAGGCCGAGTACAAACGGGCGCTCTGCGGTTGGCTTGAATGCGTTGATGCGTTGAACGATATGACGCGCGGCCCATTTGCCGACTTGTGCGGTATCTTTCAGTGGGATAAGTCTCATCTAACACCTCTTGGGATAAGTAAACTAAAGCTATACTGTACGGGCCTGCGGGAGTCCTAAGCGTAACCCAGCTTTATGATTCTCGCGTGAATCGTCCGTCCGGTTGATTTTTTGAATGATAAAATAAGTTTTGTGTGATGGCCAGCAATCTGGGAGGTAAAGACTACTTTTTGGTGATATTTATCACAAAAAGGGAGGTTTTAATTTGCGATACAAAATAAATTTTTTACACTCGGCATGAGTGATACGTGCCATGCGTTGTTTCTAAAAAGGTAGTGAGAGCTCCAAATAAACTACTAATAGGGTCCGTCCGCGGACAACATAGGGGGAAAAGGTGAACATTCTTAGTTATTTGCAAAAGGTGGGACGGGCGCTGATGGTGCCGGTCGCCACGCTGCCCGCCGCCGCCATCTTGATGGGCGTCGGGTACTGGATTGACCCTGTTGGTTGGGGCGGCGACAACGCGCTCGCCGCTTTCTTCATTAAATCCGGCTCCGCTATCATCGACAACATGTCGGTGCTGTTCGCTATCGGCGTGGCCTACGGCATGTCCAAAGACAAGGACGGTGCCGCCGCGTTGACCGGCTTCGTCGGCTTCCTGGTGCTGACCACCCTCTGTTCGCCGGCCGCCGTGTCGATGATTCAGAAGATCCCGCTGGATCAGGTGCCTGCCGCGTTCGGCAAGATCCAGAACCAGTTCGTCGGTATTCTGGTGGGCATCATTTCCGCCGAAGTGTACAACCGCTTCAGCGGCGTCGAGCTGCCTAAGGCGCTGTCGTTCTTCAGCGGCCGCCGCCTGGTGCCGATCCTCATCTCCTTCCTGATGATCCTGGTCGCTTTCATTCTGATGTACATCTGGCCGGTGATCTTCAACGGTCTGGTGAACTTCGGTGAACACATCCAGAAAATGGGCTCGGTCGGCGCGGGCATCTATGCCTTCTTCAACCGCCTGCTGATTCCGGTTGGCCTGCACCACGCGCTGAACTCGGTGTTCTGGTTCGACGTGGCCGGCATCAACGATATTCCTAACTTCCTCGGTGGCCAGCAGTCGATCGAAGCCGGTAAAGCGGTTGTCGGCATCACCGGCCGTTATCAGGCGGGCTTCTTCCCGATTATGATGTTCGGTCTGCCGGGTGCGGCGCTGGCCATTTATCATTGCGCGCGTCCTGAGAACAAAGCCAAAGTGGCGGGCATCATGCTGGCGGCCGCGTTCGCCGCCTTCTTTACCGGTATCACCGAACCGCTGGAATTCTCCTTCATGTTCGTGGCGCCGGTGCTGTATGTGATCCACGCCGTGCTGACCGGTATCTCGGTGTTCATCGCCGCCAGCATGCACTGGATCGCCGGTTTCGGCTTCAGCGCCGGCCTGGTGGATATGGTGTTGTCGTCCCGCAACCCGCTGGCGACCCACTGGTACATGCTGATCCCGCAAGGCCTGGTGTTCTTCGTTATCTACTATGTGGTGTTCCGCTTCACTATCAACAAGTTCAACCTGATGACCCCGGGCCGCGAGCTGGCGGTTGCCGGTGACGAAACCGACGGCTACGACGTCAACGTCGACAGCAACGCCGGTAAAGACGAGAACGAAACCACCACGCTGGCCCGTCGCTACGTCGGCGCGATCGGCGGCTCCGACAACCTGACCGGCATCGATGCCTGCATCACCCGCCTGCGTCTGAATGTGAAAGACTCCGCGCTGGTGAACGACGCATTGGCGAAACGCCTCGGCGCATCGGGCGTTATTCGCCTGAACAAGCAGAGCGTGCAAGTGATCGTCGGCACCCGTGCCGAACTTATCGCCAGCGCGATGCGCAACGTGATCGCGGCCGGCCCGGTAGCGGCAGCGGCGGCTCCGGCGGCGGCCCCTGCTGCAGAAGCCAAACCGCAGGCGGTGCCGAACGCGCCGAAAGCCGCGTTTGAAACGCTGGTGGCGCCGGTAACCGGTGAAGTGGTGGCGCTCGATCAGGTGCCGGACGAAGCCTTCGCCAGCAAGGCGGTAGGCGACGGCCTGGCGATTCGCCCGACCGACAACATCGTGGTGGCGCCGGCTGACGGCACCGTGGTGAAAATCTTCAACACCAACCACGCCTTCTGCCTGGAAACCGACAAGGGCGCCGAGATCGTGGTGCACATGGGGATCGACACCGTCGCGCTGGAAGGCCAGGGCTTCAAACGCCTGGTGGAAGAGGGCGCGGAAGTGAAAGCCGGTCAACCGATTCTGGAACTGGATCTGGATTACCTGAACGCCAATGCGCGTTCGATGATAAGCCCGGTGGTAGTCAGCAATTCTGACGACTATGCCGGCCTGGCGGCGCTGGCCAGCGGCTCGGTGGTCGCCGGTCAGACCAAGCTGTACGAGATCCAGAAATAAGGCTGTTTTTACCTGAGTAGTACCCGGGGCCGGTCACACATCATGGCGGAGTTTGCCCCGACTTGGCGGGAAGAGAGCGATCTCTTCCCGCTTTTTTATCCCATTTCGCTCCACGGCGGTGCGCTGCGCGCCGATGGTGCAATATGCCGCATTTTTCGTGAAACAAACGGTTGTTTCCAGACGTGGCTTGTTGGATCATAGGCGGTTATGTGTAGCGCTTTGCATTGAGGAACAGTGAAATGAGTGAGGCTGAAGCCCGCCCAACCAATTTTATCCGTCAGATCGTCGATGAAGATCTGGCGTCGGGGAAACACACGTCGGTACATACCCGTTTCCCGCCGGAGCCTAACGGCTATCTGCATATCGGCCACGCCAAGTCCATCTGCCTGAACTTCGGCATCGCCAAGGACTATCAGGGCCAGTGCAACCTGCGTTTCGATGACACCAACCCGGTGAAAGAAGACATCGAGTTCGTGGAGTCAATCAAGCACGACGTGGAGTGGCTGGGCTTTGAGTGGAGCGGCAACGTTCATTACTCCTCAGACTATTTCGATCAGCTGCACCAGTATGCGGTTGAGCTGATTACCAAGGGGCTGGCCTACGTCGATGAGCTGTCGCCGGAGCAGATCCGTGAATATCGCGGCACCCTGACCTCGCCGGGCAAAGACAGCCCGTACCGCGACCGCAGCGTGGAAGAGAACCTGGCGCTGTTCGAGAAGATGCGCAACGGCGAGTTCGCCGAAGGCGCCGCCTGCCTGCGCGCCAAGATCGATATGGCTTCGCCGTTTATCGTGATGCGCGATCCGGTGCTGTACCGCATCAAGTTTGCCGAACACCACCAGACCGGCAACAAATGGTGCATCTACCCGATGTATGATTTCACCCACTGCATTTCCGATGCGCTGGAAGGGATCACCCATTCGCTGTGCACCCTGGAGTTCCAGGATAACCGCCGTCTGTATGACTGGGTGCTGGATAACATCACCATTCCTTGCCACCCGCGGCAGTACGAGTTTTCGCGTCTGAACCTCGAATACGCCATCATGTCGAAGCGCAAGCTGCACCAACTGGTGGCCGAGAAGATCGTCGAAGGTTGGGATGACCCGCGCATGCCGACCGTCTCCGGTCTGCGCCGCCGCGGTTATACCGCCGCCTCGATTCGCGAGTTCTGCCTGCGCATCGGCGTGACCAAGCAAGACAACAACGTCGAGATGGTGGCGTTGGAATCCTGCATTCGCGACGATCTGAACGAGAACGCCCCGCGCGCCATGGCGGTGCTGGATCCGGTGAAAATCGTCATCGAGAACATGGGCGACGCGGTGGAAATGGTCACCATGCCTAACCACCCGAACAAGCCGGAAATGGGCAGCCGCGATGTGCCGTTCAGCCGTGAGATCTATATCGATCGCGCCGACTTCCGCGAAGAAGCCAACAAGCAGTACAAGCGTCTGGTGCTGGGTAAGGAAGTGCGTCTGCGCAATGCGTACGTGATCAAGGCCGAGCGCGTCGAGAAGGACGAAGCGGGCGAGATCACCACCATCTTCTGCAGCTACGATGCGGAAACGCTGAGCAAAGATCCTGCCGACGGCCGCAAGGTGAAGGGCGTGATCCACTGGGTGTCCGCGGCGCACGCGCTGCCGGCGGAAATTCGCCTGTACGATCGCCTGTTCAGCGTGCCTAACCCGGGCGCGGCGGAGGATTTCCTCTCCACCATCAACCCGGAATCGCTGGTCATCAAGCACGGTTTCGTCGAGCCGAGTCTGGCGGCCGCCCAGCCGGAGAAGGCCTACCAGTTCGAGCGTGAAGGCTACTTCTGTGCCGACAATCGTTACTCGTCGGCCGAGCATCTGGTGTTTAACCGCACCGTTGGTCTGCGTGACACCTGGGCGAAAATCGAAGGCTAATCTTATTCGCCTTGGAAATTAATGAATCAGCGCGGCTTAGGCCGCGCTTTTTTTATGTCTGCCATCGAGCAAATCATCTATTCCTGCAGCGTTATTCCGGGCTGTGCTTAATTAACCGCGGTGCGTTAATCAATAAGTTTTTTGATATTGGACTTAATAGTCTTAATTTTTACTTATATATTCGTGATGCGAATTAATTTCATTTGGAGAGCGCTCTCAATTTTTATTGTCTGAATGACGCATTTAGTCAGGCTGAAACCATTAATCGTCTCTGGTTGACCTTGTATCTCAATTTATTCTGATTTAATTGAATTTTTTATTCGACACCTTCCATGAACACCGGCGTAACAAAATCTCACTGATATGTGCTCCTTGTCATATTTTGACAAATCTCCCGCATTTTTCATTTGATAATTCGCGTCGCGAAAAATAGTCTGTCTGTAGCAATTAGTGCTGTGGGAATAACATCTCGTCGGCAATTTTTTTTACCCGTTCGGGTTTTTTATTGGCAGTCGTGCAGGGCAGTGGTGAACACAGGCGGCTGCAACTTTTAAGTTAAGTCAAAGAGGAATTTCAATATGGGTACGCACGGTGCTCAGCGTAAAACGCTGGCGCTCGCAGTCGCGGGCGCGCTGTTGGGAACAGGGTTTGCCATGGCGCCTGAGGCGAAAGCCGCAGGGTTTATCGATGACTCCACGCTGACCGGCGGCATCTATTACTGGCAACGTGAGCGCGACCGTAAAGATCTCAATCCGGACAGCAAGGATTACAACCAATACACCACCAACCTGTCGCACTCTACCGCCAACCTGAGCCTGGATTTCGCTTCGGGTTATGCCTGGGACATGTTCGGTCTGGACGTCGGTGCCTTTACCGCCATCGAGCTGGCGGAATCCAGCGCCAGCGGCCACCCTAACGAGATCGCGTTCTCCTCAAAAAACCGTACCTACGACGAAGACTATTCCGGTGACAAAGGCGGCGTCAGCCTGTACAAAGCCGCCGCCAAGTTCAAATACGGCCCGGTCTGGGCGCGCGCCGGCTATATTCAGCCGAGCGGCCAAACCCTGCTGGCGCCGCACTGGAGCTTTATGCCGGGCACCTATCAGGGCGCCGAGGCCGGCGCCAAGTTCGACTACGGCGATGCCGGCGCGTTGAGCTTCTCCTACATGTGGGCCGACAAATACAAGGCGCCGTGGCATATCGAGGTGGACGACTTCCGCCAGAACGATAAGAAAACCCGCGTCTCCTACCTGCACTCGCTGGGCGCCAAGTACGATTTCAAAAACGATCTGGTGCTGGAAGCCGCCTTCGGCCAGGCCCAGGGTTACGTGAATCAGTACTTCACCAAGGCGTCTTACAAATTCGATGTGCTGGGCAACCCGCTGACCACCAGTTACCAGTTCTACGGTGCGGAAGATCGCATCAGCGACAAGAACGATCCGAACAGCATCTACGACGGGCTGGCCTGGCTGCAGGCGCTGACCTTCGGTTACACCACCGGCCAGTTCAACTGGCGTCTGGAAGGCACCATGGTCAAGGCGGAAGGCAACCAGGGTTTCTTCCTGCAGCGCATGACCCCGACCTACGCCTCGTCCAACGGCCGCCTGGACGTGTGGTGGGATAACCGCTCCGACTTTAACGCCAACGGCGAGAAAGCGGTGTACGCCGGCGTGATGTATGACCTCAGCAACTGGAACCTGCCGGGCATGGCGGTCGGCGGCTCCTACGTTTACGCCTGGGACGCCAAGCCGAGCACCAACCCGATCTACGATCAGAGCCAGCGCCTGAAAGAGAGCGCCTGGAGCCTGGACGCGATGTACACCATCCAGGAAGGGCGCGCCAAGGGCACGCTGATCAAGCTGCACTACACCCAGTATGACAACCACACCAACATCCCGAGCTGGGGCGGCGGTTACGGCAACATCTTCCAGGACGAGAAAGACGTCAAGTTCATGGTCATCGCGCCATTCACCATCTTCTGATGCGTTCCCCGGCCTCGTCGCCGGGGGCAGTTAAGGGAATTCAACGATGAAAAAAATCATGCTGATGTTGGCGGCCGCCGCGCTCTTGAGCGCCTGCGCGCAACCCGCCGCGCCGCCGGAAGACGCCAAATTGAAGCAGGCTTACAGCGCCTGCATCAACACCGCCGAAGGCTCGCCGGAGCGTCTGCAGCCCTGCAAGGCGGTGCTGAACGTGCTGAAACAAGAGAAACAGCACCAGCAGTTCGCCGCGCAGGAAACGGTGCGGGTAATGGATTATCAGAACTGCATTATGGCGGTGCACAGCGGTAACGGTCAGGCTTACGACGCCAAGTGCGGCAAGCTGTGGCAAGAAATTCGCGATAACAATAATTAAGAAGGACGAGAAGATGAACGCATTCAAACTGAGCGCACTGGCCGCTTTGACGGCAACGATGGGATTCCTGGGCGGCATGGGTAATGCCATGGCCGATCAACAGCTGGTGGATCAGCTGAGCCAGCTGAAGCTGAACGTGAAAATGCTGGATAACCGCGCCGGCGAAAACGGCGTGGATTGCGCGGCGCTGGGCGCCGACTGGGCCTCATGCAACCGGGTGTTGTTCACCCTCAGCAACGACGGGCAGGCGATCGACGGCAAGGACTGGGTCATCTATTTCCACAGCCCGCGCCAGACCTTGCGGGTGGATAACGATCAGTTCAAGATCGCGCATCTGACCGGCGATCTGTACAAGCTGGAGCCGACCGCCAAATTCAGCGGTTTCCCTGCCGGCAAGGCGGTGGAAATCCCGGTGGTCGCCGAATACTGGCAGCTGTTCAGAAACGACTTCCTGCCGCGCTGGTATGCCACCTCCGGCGACGCCAAGCCGAAAATGCTGGCGAATACCGACACCGAAAACCTGGACCAGTTCGTGGCGCCGTTCACCGGCGATCAGTGGAAGCGCACCAAGGACGACAAAAACATTCTGATGACGCCGGCTTCGCGCTTTGTCAGCAATGCCGATCTGCAGACGCTGCCCGCCGGCGCGCTGCGCGGCCAGATCGTGCCGACACCGATGCAGGTGAAAGTGCACGCACAGGACGCCGACCTGCGCAAAGGGGTATCGCCGGATCTGAGCACGCTGGTCAAGCCGGCGGCGGACGTCGTCAACCAGCGTTTCGCGCTGCTGGGCGTGCCGGTTCAGGCCAACGGTTACCCGATCAAGACCGACATCCAGCCGGGCAAGTTTAAAGGCGCGATGGCGGTGTCGGGTGCCTATGAGCTGAAAATCGGTAAGAAAGAGGCGCGGGTGATCGGCTTCGATCAGGCCGGGGTGTTCTACGGGTTGCAGTCGATCCTGTCGTTAGTGCCGAGCGACGGCAGCGGCAAGATCGCCACGCTGGACGCCAGCGATGCGCCGCGCTTCCAGTATCGCGGCATTTTCCTTGACGTGGCGCGCAACTTCCATAAGAAGGACGCGGTGTTGCGTCTGCTGGATCAGATGGCGGCTTACAAGCTCAATAAATTCCACTTCCACCTGAGCGATGACGAAGGCTGGCGCATCGAGATCCCCGGTTTGCCGGAGCTGACGGAGGTCGGCGGCCAGCGCTGCCACGATCTGAGCGAAACCACCTGCTTGCTGCCGCAGTACGGCCAGGGGCCGGACGTCTACGGCGGCTTCTTCAGCCGTCAGGACTATATCGACATCATCAAATACGCCCAGGCGCGCCAGATTGAGGTGATCCCGGAGATCGACATGCCGGCGCACGCCCGCGCGGCGGTGGTCTCTATGGAAGCGCGCTACAAGAAACTGCATGCCGCCGGCAAAGAGCAGGAGGCCAACGAGTTCCGCCTGGTGGATCCGACCGATACCTCCAATACCACCTCGGTGCAGTTCTTTAACCGCCAGAGCTACCTGAACCCGTGCCTGGATTCCTCCCAGCGCTTTGTCGACAAGGTGATTGGCGAGATTGCCCAGATGCATAAAGAAGCCGGGCAGCCGATCAAAACCTGGCACTTCGGCGGCGATGAGGCGAAAAACATCCGCCTGGGCGCCGGCTATACCGACAAGGCGAAACCGGAGCCGGGTAAAGGCATCATCGACCAGAGCAACGAAGACAAGCCGTGGGCCAAGTCGCAGGTTTGCCAGACGATGATCAAAGAAGGCAAGGTGGCCGACATGGAACACCTGCCGAGCTACTTCGGCCAGGAGGTCAGCAAGCTGGTGAAGGCGCACGGCATCGACAGAATGCAGGCCTGGCAAGACGGCTTGAAAGACGCCGAGAACGCAAAGGCGTTCGCCACCTCGCGCGTGGGCGTCAACTTCTGGGATACGTTGTATTGGGGCGGTTTCGATAGCGTCAACGACTGGGCCAACAAAGGGTATGAAGTGGTGGTCTCCAACCCGGACTACGTCTACATGGACTTCCCTTACGAGGTGAACCCGGACGAGCGTGGTTACTACTGGGGCACCCGCTTCAGCGACGAGCGCAAGGTGTTCAGCTTCGCGCCGGACAACATGCCGCAGAACGCGGAAACCTCGGTCGACCGCGACGGCAACCACTTTAACGCCAAAAGCGACAAGCCGTGGCCGGGCGCCTACGGTCTGTCCGCTCAGCTGTGGAGCGAAACCCAGCGCACCGATCCGCAGATGGAATACATGATCTTCCCGCGCGCGCTGTCGGTGGCGGAACGCGCCTGGCACCGAGCCGGTTGGGAGCAGGACTATCGCGCCGGCCGTGAATACAAAGGCGGGGAAACCCACTTTGTCGACACCAAGGCGCTGGAGAAAGACTGGTTGCGCTTCGCCAATATCCTGGGCCAACGAGAACTGGCCAAGCTGGACAAAGGCGGCGTCGCTTACCGTCTGCCGGTGCCGGGCGCGCGCGTGGCGGGCGGCAAGCTGGAAGCGAATATCGCGCTGCCGGGATTGGGCATCGAGTACTCCACCGACGGCGGTAAGCAGTGGCAGCGCTATGATGCCAAGGCCAAACCGGCGGTCTCCGGCGAAGTACAGGTGCGCTCGGTCAGCCCGGACGGTAAACGTTACAGCCGCGCCGAGAAGGTCTAAGCCCGGCACATCGGCCTGTCGTCATGGCGGCGGGCCGCTTAACGAAGGGGGAATGCGTTCGCCCCCGCGCGTGCCGGCGTGGGGCGGATGTTGAAGTGAGAGCAGTACGTGGAGTCGCAGTGCCGCTGCAATTGTAGTATTTCATGACATGATCTTTCCCCGGCTTGCCCGGGGATTTTTTTGCCCGTTGTACGGCGGGCATAAAAAAACCGCCTCAATGTGAGGCGGTTTCTCATAGCCGGTGAGGCTTATTTCTTGTCGTGCAGCGATTCGTCTTCGCGGCAGTCACCGGTTTCACAGTGGCCGTACAGGTACAGACTGTGGTTGGTAAGCTTGATGCCGTGCTGCTTGGCGATATCACGCTGGCGCACTTCGATGGATTCGTCGCTGAATTCGATCACTTTGCCGCAGTCCAGGCAAATCAGGTGATCGTGGTGATGCTGTTGGGTCAGCTCGAACACGGACTTGCCGCCTTCGAAGTTGTGACGTGTCACAATGCCCGCATCGTCAAACTGGTTCAGTACGCGATAAACCGTTGCCAGGCCGATCTCTTCGCCCATATCAATCAGTTTTTTGTACAAATCTTCCGCACTGACGTGATGGCATTCCGGATTTTGCAGTACTTCCAGGATTTTGAGTCGCGGAAGCGTGACTTTTAAGCCGGCCTTCTTCAATGCGATGTTGTTGTCGGTCATGCGAATTCAGTCCTGTTACTATGCTAATCAAGTTGAGGCGTACTCGCCTGTGGCATCGGTCGGCACAAAGAGTTAATGCGTCTCATTATAGAACCGGTTGTACTAAATGGAAACCGCCGGTTGTTAACAAAGATATAATTGCACTATTGCATGTTTTGCATGCAACGCCTTGATGGATGGGATAAACCGATATCTCAGTCTACCGTGACGGGGTGGGAAGTTACAAATCTGTAGCTTCTATCGCAGCAATCCCTGTTGCCGATGACGGCCCTGTCGGCACACTATGCACTTTACAGGGCCTTTGTTCAACCTTTCGCCAGTCCCGGCGTTTAGCCGACGATATCGGCCAGGCTCAGCTCTTCGACAATCTGTTTGACCCAGGCGTCGACGCGCTCGTTGGTCAGCTCCGGCTGACGGTCTTCGTCGATCGCCAGACCGATGAAGTGGTTGTCGTCCGCCAGGCCTTTGGAAGCTTCGAAGTGGTAGCCTTTGGTCGGCCAGTGGCCCACGATGGCCGCGCCGCGCGGTTCGATGATGTCGCGGATGGTGCCCATCGCGTCACAGAAGTATTCCGCGTAGTCTTCCTGGTCGCCGCAGCCGAACAGCGCCACCAGTTTGCCGTTGAAATCGACTTCTTCCAGCGTCGGGAAGAAATCGTCCCAGTCACACTGCGCTTCACCGTAGTACCAGGTCGGGATACCCAGCAGCAGGATATCGAACCCTTCCAGGTCTTCTTTGCTGCTTTTGGCGATGTCGTGCACTTCAGAGACGTCGTCGCCAAACTGTTTCTGGAGAATTTTCTGGATCATTTTGGCAATGTTTTCGGTATTGCCAGTGTCGCTGCCAAAGAAAATGCCTACAGTAGCCATATCGCGTATAACCTTTAAATTCAATTAATTGCATTACTCGGCGCCGGCACTGCCGCCGATTAAAATGATGCCATGGCAAGAGCCTTTCGCCACGGTGGCGGGCGCCGACAGGCGCAGTCTCTTACCGGTAAATGCGTATCATGCCAGAAAGTGGCGCCGGGGTTTTATCGCATTTATGCGATGCCGAAGGATGAAGAAAAGCGTGGTCGATCCGGCGTTGTCCTTAACGCCGCGCCGCGCGTGCGGCCGAAGAGATCAATGTTCCGGCTGTTCTTCCGCCAGTTGCGCCAACAGCATCTGCTCGATGAGTTCGCTGCGGCTGATGTTGCGCTGTTCCGCCAGTTTGTTCAGGGCGTCCACCGCATCCGCGTTGATTTTCAGCTCTACGCGCCGCAATCCGCGCACTTTATCGCGCCGTAACTGATTGCGCTTATTGATTCTAAGCTGTTCATCGCGGGAAAGCGGGTTGGTTTTCGGGCGCCCCGGACGGCGTTCATCTGCGAACAGATCCAGCGTCGTGCGATCCGTTTGTTCTTTTGCCATAGGTAGCGGTACTGCAAGGGAGTTTGCATCAAAAAGCGCTCGCACGCTTCCGGAGGCATCGGTTAACACACTTCGGGCCAATAAACCCTAACCCAAATTTACCCCCGAACCGGCGTTCGCGAACGCGCTGGCGCGGCGGCAAAATTATAGCGCGCCATATTACCCCAGCAGATGGAGCGGCGACAATGCCTAACTGCGGGCTAAACGCGCTAAGCCGTTATCTTTAGCGCGTTTTTTCGCCAGGTGAGCGCGTTTTTCAGGCTTCGCCGAGGAAACGGTGGATGGCGCGCAGCACCGCTTCCGGTTTTTCGGCGTGCACCCAATGGCCGGTGCCGGCGACGACGTGCGCGCGTGCCTGCGGGAATTGGCGGGCGATGTCTGCACGGTAGCTGTCCTGCACGTACGGCGACAGGCCGCCGCGAATGAACAGGGTCGGGTGTGGCCAGGCCGGGACTTCCTGCCAGCCGGTGATGTCTTCGTAGCGTTCGATCAGCACCGGCAGGTTGAAGCGCCATTCACCGTTATGGAAGGACTTCAGCAGGAACTGGATCACGCCTTCTTCCTGAAGGTAGTCGCGCATCAACTGGGCGGCCGCCTGGCGCTGGGTAATGCCGGCGGCGCTGACGGCCTTCAGCGCGGCGAAGATCTCGTCATGGCGTCGGGTCTGGTAATCCACCGGCGCGACGTCGATGACGATCAGCTTGGCGATGCGCTCGGGCGCGATGGCGGTCAGCGCCATCGCCGCTTTGCCGCCCATCGAGTGGCCGATGACGATCGCTTTCTCCAGCTGCAGTTCGTCGAGCAGCGCCAGCAGATCTTGCGCCATGGCGGGGTAGTTCATGTCGTCGGCGCGCGGGGAGAGGCCGTGGTTGCGCAGATCGACCTTGATCACACTGTGCTGTTTATGCAGATCGCGCGCCAGCACGCCCAGGTTGTCGAGATTGCCGAACAGCCCGTGGATCAGCAGCACCGGCAGCGCGTCTGACTCGGCGGCCAGCAGTTGATAATGTAATTTCATGGCGAAGTTCATACAGAGAGAGATTCAGATTAGGGTATCATGATTGAATCGCACGATGAATCATGCGGAATTTTCGCGGCGCGGGCTTGGCAGTGCCGGCTATAGGTATTAGTCTGCATTTGCCGTCCGGAGGCACATTGTTGTGTTCGCCCCAGCGCTTTTAACCTTATAATCCCATGGCTTGAATGCAGGATCTGGCTTCAGGTTCTAAGTAGAAAAAACAGTATTGGATAAAGATGAAAACTATTGAAGTCGACGAAGAGCTTTACCGTTATATTGCCAGCCACACGCAACACATCGGTGAAAGCGCGTCCGATATTTTACGCCGCATGTTGAAATTCACCGCCGGGCAGCCGGCGCGCGCGTTGCCTGCCGCCAGTGCGTCGCAGTCCGTCGAGCTGGAAAAAGCGGCGCCGGTTCAGCGCCCGCGCGATCGCGTACGCGCCGTGCGTGAACTGCTGCTGTCGGATGAATACGCCGAGCAGAACAAAGCGGTCAACCGTTTCATGCTGGTGCTGTCCACGCTGTACACCCTCGATGCCGCCGGTTTTGCCGCCGCCACCGAGGCGTTGACCGGCCGTACCCGCACCTATTTCGCCGGCGATCAGCAGACCCTGCTGGCCAACGGCACGCATACCAAGCCGAAGCATGTGCCTGGCACCCCTTACTGGGTGATCACCAATACCAATACCGGCCGCAAGCGCAGCATGATCGAACACATCATGCAGGCGATGCAGTTCCCGGCGGAACTGATCGAGAAAGTTTGCGGTACCGTCTAATTTAGCGAACAGCCCGTCATGATGGCCGTGCGCGACGTATTTGCCCGGTCACCGACAGGGATGAGGGAGATATGTCGATGGCGAATAATCCACGTGCCGGGCAGCCCGCCCGCCAAAGCGATCTGATCAACGTAGCCCAGCTGACGTCGCAGTACTATGTGCTGCAACCGGAAGCCGGCAATGCCGCACATGCGGTGAAGTTTGGCACCTCCGGCCACCGCGGCAGCGCGCAGCGCCACAGCTTCAACGAAGCGCACATCCTCGCCATCGCTCAGGCGATCGCCGAAGTTCGTCATCAGCAGGGCACCACCGGCCCGTGCTACGTGGGTAAAGACACCCATGCGCTGTCCGAACCGGCCTTTATTTCCGTGCTGGAAGTGCTGACCGCCAACGGCGTCGATGTGATCGTGCAGGAAAACAACGGCTTCACGCCAACGCCGGCGGTATCGCACGCCATTCTGTGCCACAACCGCCGCGGCGGCGCGCAGGCCGACGGCATCGTCATTACGCCGTCCCACAACCCGCCGGAAGACGGCGGCATCAAGTACAACCCGCCGAACGGCGGTCCGGCTGACACCAACCTGACGTCGGTGATCGAAAAGCGCGCCAACGAACTGCTGGCGCAGCAGCTGAAAGGCGTTCAGCGCCAGTCGCTGGACAAAGCCTGGAACAGCGGCCACCTGCACGCCAAAGATCTGGTGCAGCCTTATGTCGAAGGCCTGGTTGACGTGGTCGACATGCCGGCCATTCAACGCGCCGGCCTGAAACTGGGCGTGGATCCGCTCGGCGGCTCCGGCATCGCCTATTGGCAGCGCGTGGCGGAACACTACAAGCTGGATCTGACGCTGGTGAACGACTCCATCGATCAGACCTTCCGCTTTATGCACCTGGATCACGACGGTATCATCCGCATGGACTGCTCGTCCGAGTCGGCGATGGCCGGCCTGCTGGCACTGCGCGACAAATTCGATCTGGCGTTCGCCAACGATCCGGATTACGACCGTCACGGCATCGTCACGCCGAAGGGCCTGATGAACCCGAACCACTATCTGGCGGTAGCCATCAACTACCTGTTCCGGCATCGCCCGCAGTGGGGCGCCGATGTGGCGGTAGGTAAAACGCTGGTGTCCAGCGCGATGATCGATCGCGTGGTGGCTGACCTGGGCCGCAAGCTGGTGGAAGTGCCGGTTGGTTTCAAATGGTTCGTGGACGGCCTGTTCGACGGCAGCCTGGGCTTCGGCGGCGAAGAGAGCGCCGGGGCCTCGTTCCTGCGCTTCAACGGCCAGCCTTGGTCGACCGACAAAGACGGCATCATCATGTGCCTGCTGGCGGCTGAAATCACCGCGGTAACCGGTGAAAATCCGCAGCATCACTATGACGATCTGGCCAAGCGCTTCGGTGCGCCAAGCTACAACCGCATCCAGGCGCCGGCAACCCATGCGCAGAAAGCGGCGCTGTCCAAGCTGTCGCCGGAGATGGTCAAGGCCAGTACGCTGGGCGGGGACCCGATCACCGCGCGTCTGACCGCAGCGCCGGGCAACGGCGCGTCGATCGGCGGCCTGAAAGTGATGACCGACAACGGTTGGTTCGCGGCCCGTCCTTCCGGTACCGAAGAGGCATACAAGATCTACTGCGAGAGCTTCCTCGGGGCGGAACACCGCGAGAAAATCGAGCACGAAGCGGTTGAGATCGTCAGCGAAGTGCTGGCTTCCGCCAAATAATCGTTGTTCTCGTCTGATAAAAAGCGCTGTTTTTACAGCGCTTTTTTTATGCCCGTAATTTAGATATATCTTTTTCACGGCACGCGCTTGCGCATTTAGATATATCGATCTAGATTAGCGTTATCGACGCTGTTTAGATATATCTAAACAACCTCGTATTGATGTTCACTGTTAAAGCGAGGTATCACCCTATGTTTCATCGATTAGGTTTACACCGGCATCATCACCATCATGAATGTGAAGAGGGGCGCCGTCATCGCGGTGGGCGCCATCACTTCGGCGGCGACGGCGAAGAGCATGGCCGTGGCGGGCGCGGCGGCCGGGGCGGGCGTCATCGTCTGTTCGAACACGGCGATCTGCGTCTGGTGTTGCTGGCGCTGGTGGCGCGCAAGCCCAGCCACGGGTACGAGTTGATCAAAGCAATAGAAGAAGCTTCTTCCGGCCTGTATGTGCCGAGCCCGGGGGTGATTTACCCCACACTGACGCTGCTGGAAGAGCAGGATTTTCTCGAACCGCTCACCACCGGCAACGGCCGCAAAAGCTACCGCATCACCTCGGCGGGCGAGGGCGAGCTGCAAAAGCATCAACAGGTGGTTGAGGTCATTCTGGCGCGTCTGGCGGGCGCCGGCCGCGAGCATCATCGGCACGGCAACCTGGCGGAAGGCATTTACGACGCCATGAACCGTCTGCGCAGTCTGCTGCGCGGCAACGTGATGCGCGCCGATCTTACGCCGCAGCAGGTGGAGCGCATCAACGCCGCACTGTTGACCGCCGTGGCGGCGATCGAAAGCGAAATGCACATTCAACCCACGCAGCAGGAGGAGAACTGATGCCCGGCCACCGTTTTAACATTACCGTTGAAGCCCTGAGCGACCGCCAGGGCAACCCCGTCGAGAAGGCACCGCTGAGTTTTGAGGTGACCAACCATGACGATATTCTCGAGATCGTCGAGCGCATTCGGGCGCGTGACGATCTGAACTTCGGCCCTGAGCAGAGCGCGGCCTTCGCCGTGGGGTTGAAACTGTTCTCCGAAGTGATGATCGAAAACCGCAAACACCCGGTGTTCGCTCCGCTGCGCGAGGCGTTCAAGGAATTTATGGTCGGATTGAAGAAGGGCCCGGTGGCGTAACGGCGCGGCAAACCGCGCCCGTCGGGGTTAAGGCATGAAACGGTAGCCGACGCCGGTTTCGGTCAGCAGGTGTTTGGGCCGGGCCGGATCGGCTTCCAGCTTCTGCCGCAAATGGCCCATGTAGATGCGTAGGTAGTGGCTGTGTTCCACGTAGTTCGGCCCCCAGACGTGGCTCAACAGCTGGCGTTGGGTGATCACCTTGCCGGCGTTGGCCAGCAGCTCCGCCAACAGGCGAAACTCGATCGGCGTCAGATGCAGATCTTCGTCATTGCGCAGCA
Organism: Serratia sp. BNK-23; assembly: GCF_047456145.1. NCBI lineage: Bacteria > Pseudomonadati > Pseudomonadota > Gammaproteobacteria > Enterobacterales > Yersiniaceae > Serratia > Serratia sp. BNK-23. The sequence goes on along the minus strand of NZ_CP179900.1, from coordinate 3,698,338 downwards.
CCCGGCGATTCACCAGATCGACGGTGATCGCCGAAAAGCTCACCAGCGGGCTTTCCTGTTGGTTAGCTGAGTGGCGGCGCAGCGCGACCCGCACCCGCGCCAGCAGCTCACCGATGCCGAACGGCTTGCTGAGGTAGTCGTCGGCGCCGGCGTCCAGCGCGGCGATTTTGTCCTCTTCGGCGTTGCGCGCCGACAGCACGATCACCGGAATGGCGCTCCACTGCCGCAGATCGCGGATGTAGCTCAGCCCGTCGCCATCCGGCAAGCCCAAATCAAGGATGATCAGATCCGGTTTGCGCGTGCCGGCCTCAATCAGCCCACGCTGCAGGGTTTCACTTTCAAACACCCGCAGGCCTTCGCTCTCCAGCGCGGTGCGCACGAAGCGGCGGATCTCTTTTTCATCTTCAACAATCAGAATGTTGGTTGGCGTTATGCTCACGTTTCCCCTGCGTTGATTACAGATCGAAGGCATCGCCGTCGATCTCGGGCGGTTTTTCCAGCGGCAGCACGAAGCGGAAGCTGGCGCCGCCGTTGGCGCCAGCTTCCGCCCAGATGCGGCCATCATGCACTTCAATAATGGCACGGCAAATGGCTAACCCCAAGCCGACGCCGGGGATCGCCGACTCTTTATTGCCGCGTGAAAACTTGTCGAAAATCAGCTGCAGCTGATCGGCGGGGATGCCGGGGCCGTTATCCCAGACCTCGACTTCCAGCCACTCGGGCAGCGTGCGGGCGCGAATGCCGATGGTGGCCTCGGCGCCGGCGTATTTATTGGCGTTTTCCAACAGGTTGGTGAACACCCGTTCCAGCAGGCTGCCGTCGCAGTTGACCAGGATCTGTTCCGGCGGCAGTTCGACCACGATCGGATGCTGGCTGAGCAGCGGCTCCAGCATGTGCAGCGAGGCGCCGACGATCTCTTCCAGCGACTGCCACTCTTTACGCAGGCTGAAACCGCCGGACTGGATGCGCGCCATATCCAGCAGGTTGTTCACCAGCCGGGTGGTGCTCAGCACCTGCTGGCGGATCTGGCTGGCCTGGGTGGCGTGATTGGAGCCTTCGGCCGCCAGGTCCAGCGTGAGAATTTCCGCCTGGCCGAACAGCACGGTCAGCGGGGTGCGCAGATCGTGCGACAGCGCCGCCAGCAGCGAGTTGCGCAGCTGTTCACGTTCGGCGTCCAGCTTGGCTTCTTCGGCGCTGCGCGCCAGGTGCAGCCGTTCCAGCGCGCTGGCGATCAGCACTGCGAAGGTTTGCAGCAGCCGCTGTTGTTCCGGCACCATCAGCTGGCGCAGGTTGTTGGGCTCGATCGCCAACAGGCCGAAGGTCTGTTTGGGGGTATTGAGCGGCAGCAGTTGGTAAGGCACGCCGGGCAGGGTGTCGGTGCCGGCGCCGGCCGGCAAGCCTTTATCGAAACTCCAGCGCGCGATGGCTTCGTCTACCGACAGCAGCCCGCCTTCCTCGCCGATCATTTGCTGCAGCCGGCCGTCTTCCTGCGGCAGCAGCAGCACGGTTTTCGCCTGGAAGCTGCTGGAGAGGAAATGACGGCTGGTGTTGGCGATGTCGGCCACGGTCAGCGCGCGGCTCAGCCCGCGTGACATTTCGTACAGATGGCGCGCCCGCTGCTCGCGGTAGCGCGCCACCCGGGCCTGATAACGCACCCCGGCGGTCAGGTTGCCGATGATGATGCCGACGGCGAGCATCACGCCGAAGGTCAGCAGATACTGCATATCGCTGACGGCGAACGACCATTCGGGCTGGACGAAGAACAGATCGAAACTGGCGACGTTGATCACCGCCGCCAGCACCGATGGCCAGCGGCCGAAGAACAGCGCGACGATCGCCACGCCGAGCAGGTAGACCATCACCAGGTTGGCCTGATCGAAGCCCGGCAGCAGCCACTGCGAGAGCAGGGTGATCAGTGCGCACAGCGCCACCGCCACCGCACAGCCGCGCAGCTGCATGCGCCATTTCTCATTGAAGCTGCGGCCGTCGTGCTCCTTGCCCGGCGGCGGCGGTGCGGCGTCGCTGTCCAGCGCGACGATCACCAGATCGAGATCCGGGCCCAGTCTGCCGAGGCGATCGGCGAAGCTGCCGCGCAGCTTCCAGCGCTGCTCGCTGCGGCGGCCGATGATGATTTTGCCGAGGTTATGTTCGCGGGCGTAGCGCAGCACCGCGCGCTCTTCGGACGGATCGGCCAGGGTGGCGGTTTCGGCGCCCAGCTCCTGCGCCAGCCGCAGCGCACGCAGAATGGCGCGGCGTTGGTTTTCCGGCAGCCGGTGCAGCTTGGGGGTTTCCACATAGACTGCATGCCAGTGGCAGCCGAGCCGCGCCGCCAGGCGGGCGGCGATGCGCACCAGCTTTTCGTTGCCGCTGTTGTGGCCGACGCACAGCAGAATGCTGTCGCGGGTGTGCCACACTTTCTCGCGCCCCTGGGTGTCGCGAAACTCGCGCATCTGGTCATCGACCCGATCGGCGGTGCGGCGCAGCGCTAACTCGCGCAGGGCGATCAGGTTGCCTTTACGGAAAAAATGCTCGATGGCGCGCTCGGCCTGGCCGGGAATATACACTTTGCCTTCGTGCAGCCGCCGGCGCAGATCGTCCGGCGGCAGATCGACCAGCACCACTTCGCTGGCCTCGTCAAACACGTGGTCGGGCACCGTTTCGCGCACCCGCACGCCGGTCACGCCGCCCACCACGTCGTTCAGACTTTCCAAATGCTGCACGTTGACGGTAGTCAGCACGTCGATGCCGGCGTCCAGCAGCTCTTCCACATCCTGCCAGCGTTTGGGGTGGCGCGAACCGTGAGCGTTGCTGTGCGCCAGTTCATCCATCAGGATCAGCGCCGGATGGCGCGCCAGCGCGGCGTCGAGATCGAATTCATGCACCAGCCGGCCGCGATGCTGGATGCGCTTTTGCGGTAACAGCGCCAGGCCGTCGAGCAGGGCGGCGGTCTCGCTGCGGCCGTGGGTTTCCACCACGCCGACCAGCACGTCCAGCCCCTGAGCGCGCAAACGCTGGGCCTCCTGCAGCATGGCATAGGTTTTGCCCACGCCGGCGCAGGCGCCGAAGAATACCTTCAACCGGCCGCGCGGTTTTTCATTGGCCAGCGCCAGCAGGCTATCGGGATCGGGACGCTGCTGTTCTTCTTCGACCATGACAATTCCTTGTGTTACCAAGCAAAAAGGGGTTCGGCATGCCGAACCCTATCACTATGCTGAATACGGCGCGCTACTTCAACGCATCCAGCGCCAGGTTCAGCTTCAGCACGTTGACCACCGATTCCCCCATGAAGTTGGGCGTGGCCCGATCGGTGTTGTCTTCGATCAGTTTGGCGACCTGTTCCGGCGGCAGATGACGCGCCGCCGCGACCCGCGCCAGCTGATACCGCGCCGCGGCGATCGAAATCTGCGGATCCAGCCCGCTGCCGGAGGCGGTCAGCAGATCCACCGGGATCGGGCCGCTCATGGCCGGATTGGCCTGGCGCAGCTGCGCCGCGCGTTCGGCGATAGCCTTATCCAGCGCCGGGTTGGTGGCCGCCAGGTTGCTGCCGGCGGAGGCCTGTGGATTATAAGCCGAATCGCCGGTCGCCGACGGGCGGCCCCAGAAATAGTCGGCGCGCGTGAAGTTCTGGCCGATCAGCGCAGAGCCGACCGCCTTGTCGCCCTGGTACAGCAGCGAACCGTTGGCCGCGCCCGAAAACAGCAGCTGCGCCAGCCCGGTGGTCAGCAGCGGATAGGCGATGCCGGTGATCAGAGTCAGCAGGATCAACATCACCAGCGCAGGTCGTAAATACGTCATGTTCATTTCCCTCAATGGTTAACCGGCGACGTGCAGCGCGACCAGGATCAGGTCGATCAGTTTGATGCCGATGAACGGCACCAGCAGACCGCCGACCCCATACAGCCACAGGTTGCGGCGCAGCAGAGCCGCGGCGCTCATCGGTTTGTAGCTCACCCCTTTCAGCGCCAGCGGGATCAGAAACACGATCACCAGGGCGTTGAAGATCACCGCCGACATGATGGCGGAGGCGGGGGAGTGCAGGTGCATCACGTTCAGCGCGTTCAGCTGCGGATAGGTGGCCGCGAACGCCGCCGGAATGATGGCGAAGTACTTGGCCACGTCGTTGGCGATGCTGAAGGTGGTCAGCGAGCCACGCGTCATCAGCATCTGTTTGCCGATATGCACCACTTCGATCAGCTTGGTCGGGTTGGAATCCAGATCGACCATGTTGCCCGCCTCTTTGGCGGCCTGGGTGCCGGAGTTCATCGCCACCGCCACATCGGCCTGCGCCAGCGCCGGGGCGTCGTTGGTGCCGTCGCCGGTCATCGCTACCAGACGGCCTTCCGCCTGATACTGGCGGATCAGCGCCAGCTTGGCTTCCGGCGTGGCTTCCGACAGGAAGTCGTCCACCCCGGCTTCGGCGGCGATCGCCGCCGCAGTCAGCGGGTTATCGCCGGTGATCATCACCGTTTTGATGCCCATCTTGCGCAGCTCATTGAAGCGTTCCTTAATGCCGCCCTTGACGATATCCTTCAGCGCTACCACGCCCAGTACCCGGGCGCCTTCCGCCACCACCAGCGGTGTACCGCCGGTGCGCGCCACGCTTTCCACCAGATCGTCCACCGCCCGCGGGAAGTGCCCCTGATTGGATTCGACGTGACGGCGAATGGCATCCACTGCGCCTTTGCGGATCATGCGCTCCTGCACGTTGACGCCGCTCATGCGGGTCTGGGCGGAGAAGGGCACGAAGGTGGCGTTCAGCGCCTGCAGATCGCGCTCGCGCAGGTTGAATCGTTGTTTGGCCAACACCACGATGCTGCGGCCTTCCGGCGTTTCGTCCGCCAGCGAGGCCAGCTGCGCGGCATCCGCCAGCTCTTGCTCTTTCACGCCCGGCGCCGGCAGGAACTCCGAAGCCTGGCGGTTGCCCAGCGTGATGGTGCCGGTTTTATCCAGCAGCAGCACGTCCACGTCGCCGGCGGCTTCCACCGCGCGGCCGCTGGTGGCGATCACGTTGGCGCCGAGCATGCGGCTCATCCCGGCCACGCCGATGGCGGACAGCAGGCCACCGATGGTGGTGGGGATCAGGCAAACCAGCAGCGCGACCAGCACGGTGATGGTGACCACGCTGCCGCTGCCGGCCGCCTCGACGCTGTATTGCGAGAACGGGAACAGGGTGGCGGTGGCCAACACGAACACGATGGTCAGCGCCACCAGCAGGATGGTCAGCGCGATCTCGTTCGGCGTTTTGCGGCGCTTGGCACCTTCCACCATGGCGATCATGCGATCGAGGAAGGTTTCCCCCGGGTTGACGCTGCACTGCACCACCAGCCAGTCGGACAGCACGCGGGTGCCGCCGGTGACCGAAGAGAAGTCGCCGCCGGACTCGCGGATCACCGGCGCGGATTCGCCGGTGATGGCGCTTTCATCCACCGAAGCGCCGCCCTCCAGCACTTCGCCGTCGCACGGGATGGTATCGCCGGCTTCCACCAGCACGATATCGCCTTTGCGCAGGCTCTCGGCGGCCACTTTCTCCGTGGCGCCGTCGCGGCGCGGGCCGGCCAGTTTTTTCGCCCAGCTGGTTTTCTTGGTGCCCTTCAGGCTTTCCGCCTGGGCCTTGCTGCGGCCTTCGGCCAGCGCCTCGGCGAAGTTGGCGAACAGCACGGTGAACCACAGCCACAGGGAGACGCTGCCGGTAAAGGCGGCGGCGCCGTCGGTTTGGCCGGTGAGCATCGCCAGCCAGATAGCGGTGGTCAGCAGGCTGCCGATATACACCACGAACATCACCGGGTTGCGCCATTGAACGCGAGGATCCAGTTTTTTCACCGCATCGATCAGCGCGGTGCGCACCAGAGCCGGTTCAAACAGCGCGCGTTGTTTGCGAGTCATCTCTTATTCTCTCTCTGTGACGTCGGTTAGTTTGCCAGCCAAAGCTGCAAATGCTCGGCCACCGGGCCCAGCGCCAGCGCCGGCACGAAGGTCAGCGCGCCCACCAGCAGCACGGTGCCGATCAGCAGGCCGATAAACAGCGGCCCATAGGTTGGCAGGGTGCCGTTGCCCGCCGGCTGGCGTGGCTTGGCGCTCAGCGAACCGGCGATCGCCAGCACCGGCAGGATCACCCCGAAGCGGCCGACGAACATGGCGAAGGCCAGCAGCAGGTTGTAGAACGGCGTATTGACGCTCAACCCGGCGAAGGCGCTGCCGTTGTTGTTGGCGGCGGAGGACAGGGCATACAGCACTTCGCTGAAGCCGTGGGCGCCCGGATTGAGGATGCCGGCGCGGCCCGCGTCGGTGCCGATCGCCAGCGCGCTGCCCAGCAACACCAGCGTCGGCGTGACCAGGATCGCCAGCGCGGTCATCTTCATGTCGTAAACGTCGATCTTCTTGCCCAGATATTCCGGGGTGCGGCCGATCATCAGACCGGCGATAAACACCGTCAGCAGTACGAACAGCAGCATGCCGTACAGGCCGGAGCCGACGCCGCCGAACACCACTTCACCGATCTGCATCAGCCACATCGGCACCATGCCGCCCAGCGCGGTGAAGGAGTCGTGCATGGCGTTGACCGCCCCGCAGGACGCGGCGGTGGTCACCACCGAGAACAGGCTGGTGGCGAGAATGCCGAAGCGCGACTCTTTGCCTTCCATATTGATGTTGCTGTCGGCGCCCAGCGCGCTCAGGTGCGGGTTGCCCGCCAGCTCGGCAACCATCACCACCACCACCGCCACCACGAAGATCAGCGCCATCGCCCAGATCAGCGCGTGGCCCTGACGGTTTTCTCCGGCCAGCTGGCCGAAGGAGAAGCACAGCGCGCAGGGGATCAGGAAGATGGCCAGCATCTGCACGAAGTTGGTCAGCACGGTCGGGTTTTCGAACGGGTGCGCCGAGTTGGCGCCGAAGAACCCCCCGCCGTTGGTGCCGAGCATCTTGATCGCTTCCTGCGAAGCGACCGGCCCCATCGGCAGCGTCTGCTGCGCGCCTTCGAGCGTGGTGACGTGCAGGTAAGGCAGGAAGTTTTGCAGCGTGCCCTGGCTGACGAAGAACAGGGCGATCAGCAGCGCGATCGGCAGCAGCACATACAGCGTGATGCGGAACAGATCGGCCCAGGCGTTGCCGACGGTCTTGCCGGCGCGGCGGGTAAAGGCGCGGATCAGCGCAAAGGCCACGGCGATGCCGGTGGAGGCGGAAACGAAGTTCTGCACCGCCAGCCCGGCCATCTGGCTGAAATAGCTGAGGGCGCTTTCACCGCTGTAGGCTTGCCAGTTGGTGTTGGTGACGAAGCTGACGGCGGTGTTGAGCGCCAGATCCCAGGAGAGGCCAGGGAAGCCTTGCGGGTTGAGCGGCAGCGAGCCCTGCGCCATGAGCAGGGCGAACAGCAGTGCCAGGCCGAGCAGGTTAAACGCCAGGATCGCCAGCGCGTACTGCCACCAGTTCATCTCGGTGGGGCGGATGCCGCAGGCGCGCCAGACGCCAGCTTCCACTGCGCGCAGCGCAGGCAGCGGCTCACCTTCGATCAGGCGCGCCATAAAACCGCCCAGCGGCCGGGCCAGCAGCAGAAGCACCAACAGGAAACTGGCGATCAGTAAAAAGGCTGAAGCCGCCATCAGAAATCCTCCGCGTTAAACAGGGCGTAGACCAGATAGGCCAACAGCAGCAGAACCAACAGCGCACCACCAATAACGCTGAAACTCACGGGACACCTCCAGAGGTGTTGTTTTTGATAGAGGCAGTGTAGGGAGCGGGGTAGAAAGAAGATGAAAAAATCGCGCGGGCGGGTGTAAAAAAAGTATAAAAATGGCTGAAATTTCAGCGGAAATTGGCCGTTTCAGGCAGCCTGCTTGCGGCGAGATTGCGCCTGATGTGTGAATAAGCCGGGGCTGGGGCGTGGGATGAAGAACCGAATAATAACCACAATGTAACCCATGTTTAGTTAAAAATTAACTTGATTGTAACAAAATTACGAATCGCTGCGGTGATTAGCGATTTTTTGTGCGATTTAGTGGTCGGATGAGTAGTAAACTTTCATCAAGTGCGCTAAAATTTTGTCCAGTTACCAAATTACCGATTGTTCATTTGATACGCCGACGCCGTTCTCCCTGACAAATCAACGGCAGGCGTTTTTAAGGAGGTTCGCATGTCTACGACCTATCACGCTTATTCACTGCATCGGATTCTCCTGCGCCGCAGCGCAGTGGTTATCGCGGGCATTTTGGCCCTGCCGGTGATGCTGTTCCGCAGCGATCGCGGGCGTTTTTACAGCTACCTGCACCGCGTCTGGTCAAAAACCAGCGATAAGCCGGTCTGGCTGCAGCAGGCGGAACTGGCGTCCTGCGATTTCTACTGAGTCGCTGCCGATTCACGAACAACCCTCGCCCTGCGGCGGGGGTTTTTTTATGCCCCAAGCCCGCTGCCGTCAAGCGCAAGGTCGTATTTGGCAAGCCATTCTTCTACACTTTCCCCATCGACCAACACCACGAGAGAACGGTATGAGTGACAAGATCCCTATCGGCATCAGCGCCTGTTTACTGGGCGACGCGGTGCGTTTCGACGGTGGCCACAAGCGGCTGGCCTTCGCGGTGGAACAGTTGGCGCCCTATGTGCGCTTTGAGCCCGTATGCCCGGAAATGGCGATCGGCCTGCCCACGCCGCGCCCGGCGCTGCGCCTGGTGAAACAGGCGCAGCCCTGGCCGGCGATGCGCTACAGCAACGACGCCGGCGTGGATCTGACCGAGGAGATGCGCAGTTTCTCCGCGCAGCGCGTGGCCGCGTTGCAGCACCTGTGCGGTTATATCGTCTGCGCCAAGTCGCCGAGCTGCGGCCTGGAGCGGGTGCGGGTCTACAGTGAGAACGGCAAGGACTCGCGTAAAAACGGCGTCGGGCTGTTTACCGCCGAACTGCTGCGTCAGATGCCGTGGCTGCCGGTGGAAGAAGACGGACGATTGCAGGATGCGGCATTGCGGGAAAACTTCATTGAACGGGTGTACGCGCTGTATGAGTTGAATATGCTGTGGCGCCAGGGGCTGACCCGCGGCGGGCTGATCGCGTTTCACAGCCGCTACAAGCTGTCGCTGCTGGCGCATTCGCAGCCGGCGTACCGCGAACTGGGGCGTTTCGTCGCCGACATTCATCGCTGGGACTCGCTGGAGGCCTTCGCCGTGGAATATCGCAGCCGCCTGATGGCGCTGTTGGCGCACAAGGCGACGCGCCGCAACCATACCAACGTGCTGATGCACGTGCAGGGGTACTTCCGCCGTCAGCTCAGCGCGGCGCAGCGCCAGGAGCTGGCGCACCTGATCGACCGCTACCGGCAGGGCATGCAGCCGCTGCTGGCGCCGATCGCCTTGCTTAAGCATTACATGGCGGAATACCCCGACAGTTATCTGGCGGAACAACGCTATTTCGAACCTTATCCGGAGGCGCTGCGTTTGCGTTACGGCCATTGATTGACAAGGGAATTTTATGACCACGCATCTGGTCTGGTTGCGTAACGATCTGCGTATCACCGACAACAAAGCGTTGCATGCTGCCTGCAGCGATCCCAAAGCCCGGGTGCTGGCGGTGTTTATCGCCACCCCGCAGCAGTGGCGGCAGCATGAGATGGCGCCGCGGCAGGCGGCGCTGATCCACGCCAGCCTGCGGGCGGTACAGCAGGCGCTGGCGCAAAAGGGCATTGCGCTGCATTGCCATGCCTGTTCGGACTTTGCTGCATCGATCGACTGGCTGGCGGACTATTGCCGGCGAGAGCAGGTGGACGCGCTGTTTTACAATCGCCAGTACGAACTGAATGAACGGCGCCGCGATGCGCGGCTGGAGCAGCAGTTGAATGGACGGGTAACGTGCCACGGTTTTGATGACAGCCTGCTGTTGCCGCCGGGCAGCGTGCTAACCGGCGGCGGCGAGATGTACAAGGTTTATACGCCGTTTCGCAACGCCTTTATTCAGCGCCTGACTGAGTCCGACGTGAGCTGCCTGCCGGCGCCGAAGATCCGTGCCGATGGCGCGTTGCCAGCGCCTGAAGCGCCGGCGGCGTTCGATTATCCCGCGGCGGACATCGGGAATGACTATCCCGCCGGCGAGGAGGCCGCGCTACAGAGGCTGCGCGCCTTTTGTCGTGAGCAAGTGCAGGATTACCTTCGCCAGCGCGATCTGCCCGCCATCGCCGGCACCAGCAGCCTGTCGCCTTATCTGGCGATCGGCGCGCTGTCGCCGCGCCAGTGTTTTAACCGCCTGCGCGCCGAATGCCCGCAGCTGCTGGAAGATCGCGAGAGCGGCGCTTTCGCCTGGCTGAACGAGCTGATTTGGCGCGAGTTCTACCGCCATCTGCTGGTGGCCTATCCCGAGCTGTGCCGCCATCGGCCGTTTATCGCCTGGACGGACAAAGTGCGCTGGTGCGATGACGCGGCGAAGCTGCAGGCCTGGCAGCGGGGCGAGACCGGCTATCCGATCGTCGATGCCGCCATGCGCCAGCTGAACGCTACCGGCTGGATGCATAACCGGCTGCGCATGATCAGCGCCAGTTTTCTGGTGAAGGATCTGCTGATCGACTGGCGCGCCGGGGAGCGCTACTTCATGTCGCAACTGCTGGACGGGGATCTGGCGGCCAATAACGGCGGCTGGCAGTGGGCGGCCTCCACCGGCACCGACGCCGCGCCGTATTTCCGCATCTTTAACCCGACCACCCAGGGTGAACGTTTTGATCCACAAGGCACTTTCATCCGTAAATGGTTGCCGGAACTGGCGGATGTGCCCGACAATGACATCCATTACCCCCACCGCTGGGCGGAAAAGCAGCGCCGTACGCTGAACTACCCGCTGCCGATCGTCGATCATAAGCAAGCCCGCGTGGAGACGCTGGCGGCGTTCGAGGCGGCGAAACGGGGAGAGTCTTGAGGCAACTGCAAGGAGCGACGTAATGATGAAAAAGGTGCTGGCCCTGTGCCTGAGCGGCTATTCCGCGCTGGCGATCGCCGGCTTTGACGTGGTGGCGCTGGGCGTCGACGGCGGCGTCAGCGACGGCAACCTGACTTCCTACCTGATCCGCAGCGACAATCAGCCGCAGTATGTGGCGCTGGACGCCGGTTCGCTGCTGCCGGGCATCGCCAAAGGGCTGGAGAAGGGCAGCTTCCCGCAGGTGACGCCCGAGCTGGCCGCGCCTTATACGCCGCAGGGCTACGTGTTTCGGCAGTTGATCGGCAGCTACTTTATCAGCCACGGCCATCTGGACCACGTGGCGGGGCTGATCGTCGGCTCGCCGGAAGACAATAAAAAAACCGTTTACGCCCAGGCGGACACCGTGCTGACCCTGCGCAACCATTACTTTAACTGGAAGGCCTGGCCGAACTTTACCGATGCCGGCAACGGTGCGCGGCTGGGCACCTACCGGCTGCAAACGGTGCGGCCGCAGCAGCGGTTTACCCTCGGACTGACCGGGTTGACCGGCGTGATGTATCCGCTCAGCCACGATCGCTACCCGTCGTCGATGCTGCTGATTTCCAACGGCAACGAGTTCTTCGCCTATTTCGGCGATACCGGGCCGGATAAGGTGGAGCAGTCGCGCGATCTCGATACCGTCTGGCGCGTGCTGGGGCCGCTTGTCGAGCAGAAAAAGCTCAAGGGCATGATTATCGAAACCTCTTACCCCAACGGGGTGGAGGACAAACATCTGTACGGCCATCTGACGCCGGCCTGGCTGCTGAAGGAGCTGAAGAACCTGACGCAGTACAGCGGCGGCGAAGGCTCGCTGAACGGTCTGCCGGTGGTCATCAGCCACATCAAACCCAGCCTGAAGCAGGGCGAAGACGCGCGCGCCGCCATTGCGCAGCAGCTGGCGCAGGGCAACGATCTGGGGGTGAAATTCATCCTGATGGCGCAGGGCGACCGGCAGACATTTTGACTATGAAGAGAGAAGAGAATGCGTAACCTCGATCTGGAACAACTGATCAACACGGAACTGAACGCCGCGGCGTTTCAGGACTACGCCCCCAACGGTTTGCAGGTAGAGGGGCGTGCGCATGTACAGCGCATCGTGACCGGCGTCACCGCCTGTCAGGCGCTGCTGGACGCCGCGGTGGCGCATCAGGCCGACGCGATTATCGTGCATCATGGCTATTTCTGGAAAAACGAGGCGCCGGCGGTGCGCGGCATGAAGCGCAACCGCCTGAAAACGCTGTTGACCCACGACATCAACCTGTACGGTTATCATTTGCCGCTGGACGCGCATCCGGTGCTGGGCAACAACGCGCAGCTGGCGCAGGCGCTGGGCATTCGGGTGATTGGTGAAATCGAGCCGCTGGTACCGCACGGGGAATTCGAACAGCCGCTGACCGGCGAAGCGCTGCAACAGCGCATCGAAAGCCGGCTGGGGCGCGCGGTGCTGCACTGCGGCGATAACGCGCCTGAGCATATTCGCCGGGTGGCCTGGTGCACCGGCGGCGGTCAGGGCTTTATCGACAGCGCGGCGCGCTTCGGCGTCGATGCGTTCATCAGCGGTGAAGTCTCTGAGCAGACCATTCACAGCGCGCGCGAAATGGGCGTGCATTTCTTCGCCGCCGGTCACCACGCCACCGAGCGCGGCGGCGTGAAGGCGTTGGGGGACTGGCTGGCCCAGCACCACGGCTTTGATGTGACCTTTATCGATATCCCGAATCCCGCCTGATCTTTTTCTTCCCCGGATCCAGCCCGGCCTGCGCGCCGGCTGAATCCTTTTACCGCGCTATTTCCTTATTTTCCTTATGGTTGCGTTCTATTGACAGCCGGGGCCGCGTCACGCATAACTGGTGTGTTTTTCAGCGCGATAATAAGGAGAATAAGGGTGCAACAAGCACGTTATTACCTGTTGGGTGAAAGAGCGGTAGTGCTTGAACTGTCGCCGCCGGTGACGTTACCGAGCCAGCAGCGCATTTGGGCGCTGGCGGAAAAGCTGAATCACCATCCCGACGTGCGGGAAGTGGTGCCGGGGATGAATAACCTGACGCTGCTGCTGCATACGCCGCAGGCCGACGCCGAAGCGATGCTGGCATTGCTGCAGCAGGGGTGGGAGAGCAAAGAGCGCCTGACGCCGGAATCGCGTCAGGTGGATATTCCGGTTATCTACGGCGGGGAACAGGGCCCCGACCTGGATGAGGTGGCGCGTCATACCGGCATGACGCCGCAACAGGTGGTGGAATGCCACGCGGCGGCGGCCTATGTGGTCTATTTCCTCGGCTTTCAGCCGGGCTTTTCCTATTTGGGCGGCATGCCGGAACAACTGGCGACGCCGCGCCGCGCTGAACCGCGTCTGGCGGTGGCGGCCGGCTCCGTCGGCATCGGCGGCGGCCAGACCGGCATCTATCCGCTGGTGACGCCCGGCGGCTGGCAGCTGATTGGCCGCACGCCGCTGGCGCTGTTCAATCCGCATGAAATGCCGCCGACGCTGCTGCGCCCGGGCGATAGCGTACGCTTTGTGCCGCAGAAGGAGGGCGTATGCTGATTATTCTGCGCGCCGGCATCTATACCACGGTGCAGGATTTGGGCCGTGAAGGATTTCGCCGCCTGGGCATCAGTACCGGCGGCGCGTTGGATCAACCGGCGCTGAAGATCGCCAACCTGCTGGTGGGCAACGCGCCGGAGGCCGCCGGGCTGGAGATCACGCTCGGCCAGTTCAGCGCCGAGTTTACCCGTCCCGGCTGGATCGCCCTGACCGGCGCCGGCTGCGACGCGCAGCTGGACGGTAAGCCGCTGTGGACCGGCTGGCGCTACCCGGTGAAAAAGGGGCAGCGTCTGGTGCTGGGCACGCCGAAGCGCGGCATGCGCAGTTATCTCGCGATCGCCGGCGGTATCGCCGTGCCGGAAATGCTGGGCTCGCGCAGCACCGACATGAAAGCCGCTTTTGGCGGGTGCGAGGGGCGTAATCTGAAGGACGGCGATCGGTTGCCGCTGGGTAAATCCGCCGCTGAACCGCAAACCCGCTGTGGCGTGAAGCAGTTGCTGTTCACCAATCGCATCCGTGCGTTGCCGGGGCCGGAGTACGCCGAATTCAGCGAAGAGGCGCAAGATACGTTTTGGCGCGCCGCCTGGCAGCTCAGCCCGCAGAGTAACCGCATGGGCTACCGTTTGCACGGCGGCACGCCGCTGGCTCGCACCACCGACAGAGAGATGCTGTCGCACGGCCTGATGCCCGGCGTGGTGCAGGTGCCGCACAACGGCCAGCCGATCGTGCTGATGGCCGATGCGCAAACCACCGGCGGTTACCCGCGCATCGCCTGCGTGATCGAAGCCGATCTTTACCATTTGGCGCAGATCCGTCTCGGCGAACCGATCCATTTCGTGCTCTGTTCACTGGCCGAGGCGCAGCGCGCCAAGGCCGAGCAGGATCTTTTCCTTCGACAGATTGCCTGGGGGTTACATGATCGTTGATTTGAACGCCGATCTCGGCGAAGGCTGCGCCAACGACCAGGCGCTGTTGCAATTGGTGAGCTCGGCCAACATCGCCTGCGGCTTCCACGCCGGCGATGCGCAGACCATGCGTCAGTCGGTGCGCTGGGCATTGCAGTACGGCGTGGCGATCGGCGCCCACCCGAGTTTTCCCGATCGGGAGAATTTCGGCCGCACTCGCATGCAGCTGCCGCCGGAAACGGTGTACGCGCAGGTGGTGTATCAGCTCGGGGCGCTGGCGGCCATCGCCCGCGCCGAGGGCGGGGTGATGGTGCATGTTAAGCCGCACGGCATGCTGTACAACCAGGCGGCGGTTGAGCCGGCGCTGGCAGAAGCCATCGCCCGGGCGGTGCAGGCGGTCGATCCGGCGCTGCGGCTGGTGGGGCTGGCCGGCAGCGAGCTGATCCGCGCCGGGCAACGGCTCGGTCTGACCACCCGGCAGGAGGTGTTCGCCGATCGCGGTTATCAGGCCGACGGCACGCTGGTGCCGCGCGGTTTGCCGGGGGCGCTTATCGAGGATGACGAACAGGCGCTGGCGCAAACGCTGGAGATGGTGCGCCATCACCGGGTGCGCAGCGTCGATGGCGTTTGGACCGCCGTACAGGCGGAGACCGTCTGCCTGCATGGGGACGGCGAGCATGCGCTGGCGTATGCGCGCAAGCTGCGGGACAGTTTTGTTCAGCAGGGGATCCGCGTCAGCGCGGAGCAGTAAAGCAAGACACAACATCACAAGCAAAAAACTATTAGAAAATATCGAGGGAAGACTATGGAACAGGCCGTGAATCTCTGGCCACTGATCGGCATCGCCGCTATCGTGGTCGGGTTTGTATTGCGTTTCAACCCGGTGCTGGTGGTGATCGCCGCCGGCATCATTACCGGTCTGGCGGCGCTGATGCCGCTGGACGTCATTCTGGAAAAGCTCGGCGAGGGCTTTCTCAATACCCGCAACCTGCCGCTGATCCTGCTGCTGCCGCTGGCGGTGATCGGCCTCCTGGAGCGCCACGGGTTGAAAGAGCGGGCGCAGGCGTGGATCGCCAGGATCAAAAGCGCCACCGCCGGCCGTTTGCTGATCGTGTACCTGTTCGTGCGCGAGATCACCGCGGCGATGGGGCTGACCAGCCTGGGCGGGCACCCGCAGATGGTGCGGCCGCTGCTGGCGCCGATGGCGGAAGGGGCGACGGAAAACCGTTACGGCGAGCTGCCGGAGCGTACCCGCCACCGCCTGCGCGCCATGTCGGCCGCCACCGACAACGTCGGGCTGTTCTTCGGCGAAGATATCTTCGTGGCCTTCGGCGCGATCATCTTCATGCACAACTTTATGCTGGAGTCCGGCGGCATTCAGACCGAGCCGCTGCATATCGCGCTGTGGGGCATTCCGACCGCCATTTTCGCTTTCCTGATCCACGCCTTCCGGCTGTATCGGATGGATAAACAGCTGAGTGCCGAGCTGGCGCAGCTGAATCAGGCGGCGCTGCAGGCGAAGGGGGAAGCACGATGAACTTCCAGCAACAATATCTCTACTGGCTGGCCGGCGCGGTGCTGCTGATTGTGGCGGTGATGTCCTTCCGCGATCGCGCCAACCCGCGCCGCATCACCACCGGGCTGTTTTGGGGGCTGTACGGCCTGGTGTTCCTGGTCGGCGACTGGACTTACCGCCTGCTGGGCGACGTGCTCGGCGAAGGCAGCAACGAGAAACGCATGCTGCACATCATCGTTGGCGTGGTGGTGGTGGTGATGGCCCTGATCGCCGGCTTCGGCGGCGTGCGCCTCGGCAGCTATCATCAGCGAACGCCGCAGGAGCGCGAGGCCAGCGCCAAGCGCCTGGGCAACAAGCTGTTTATCCCCGCATTGGCGATCCCGGTGGTGACGGTGATCGGCGTGCTGCTGTTCAACAATATTCCGGCGTTGCAAAGCGCGGTGTTCGGCAGCGGTAACCATGCGACGCTGATCACCCTGTTCTCTATGACCGTCGGCTGCCTGATCGGCCTAGCGATCGCGGTGAAAATGACCCATGAGAAGGCGTTGCAGCCGGTGCAGGAAGCGCGGCGCTTGCTGGATTCGATCGGCTGGGCGTTCATTCTGCCGCAGATCCTCGCCACGCTTGGCCTGCTGTTTACCGTCGCCGGCGTCGGCACCGCGATCTCGCATTTGACCCAAGAGTATCTGGCGGTGGATAACCGCTTCATCGCCGTGGCGGTCTACGCTATCGGTATGGCGGTGCTGACCATGGTGATGGGTAACGCCTTCGCCGCGTTCCCGATCGTCACCGCCGGCATCGGCATTCCGATCCTGGTGCTGCAGCACGGCGGCAACCCGGCGGTGATGGCGGCGATCGGCATGTTCTCCGGCTATTGCGGCACCCTGATGACGCCGATGGCGGCGAACTTCAACATTGTGCCGGCGGCGCTGCTGGAGCTGCCGGACAAGAATGCGGTGATCAAGGCGCAGGTGCCGACCGGCGTGCTGCTGCTATTGGTTAACGTGTTCCTGCTGTATTTCCTGATGTTCCTGTAGGAGTAAGGATGCAAAAAGTATTGATTACCGGCTTTGAGCCGTTTGGCGGCGAGCGGCTCAACCCTTCCTGGGAAGTGGTGAAGCAGCTCAATGATATGGAG
Source organism: Serratia sp. BNK-23 (assembly GCF_047456145.1). Classification (NCBI taxonomy): domain Bacteria; kingdom Pseudomonadati; phylum Pseudomonadota; class Gammaproteobacteria; order Enterobacterales; family Yersiniaceae; genus Serratia; species Serratia sp. BNK-23. The sequence continues at coordinate 3,681,317 of NZ_CP179900.1, read as the reverse complement.
CTGGTGGGTACGCGCATTGTGGCGCGCCAGCTGCCGTGCGTGTTCGGCGCGGCGCTGGAGGCGCTCAATGCGGCGATCGACGAGGTGCAGCCGCTGATGGTGCTGGCTGTCGGCCAGGCCGGCGGCCGCACCGACATCACGATTGAACGGGTGGCGATCAACGTCGACGACGCACGTATCCCCGATAATCAGGGGCAGCAGCCGGTGGATGAGCCGATCGTCGCCGGCGGCCCGGCGGCCTATTTCAGCACCTTGCCGATCAAGGCGATGGTCAGCTCGATGCGCGAGGCCGGCATTCCGGCCTCCGTTTCGCAGACCGCCGGCACCTACGTGTGCAACCATGTCATGTACGGCCTGCTGCACCGGTTGAGCGGCCAGCGCGAGGTGAAGGGCGGGTTTATTCATATCCCGTACCTGCCGGAACAGGCGGCGGCGCACCCCGGCGCACCGAGCATGGCGGCCTCGACGGTGCTGTTTGCGCTGGAGCTGGCCGTTTCCATCGCGTTGCAGGTGGAACACGATCTGAAAGTGGCGGGCGGCGCAACGCATTAATCAAGAAAATCCCCGGCGCATCGGGCTGCGCCGGGTCTACGCAAGGAGTGGTCTATGCCGGAAGGACCGGAGATCCGCCGGGCGGCGGACAAACTGGCGGCGGCGGTGATCGATCAGCCGCTGACCGCCGTCGATTTCGCTTTTCCCCAGTTGAAGCACTATCGCCAGCGTCTGCTCGGCGAGCGTATCGTCGCCATCGAGCCGCGCGGCAAGGCGCTGTTGACCCACTTTTCCAACGGGCTGACGATGTACAGCCATAACCAGCTGTACGGCGTGTGGAAAGTGGCGGCGGCCGGGGAGACGCCGGAGACCAAGCGCGATCTGCGGGTGCGGCTGGAAACCGCTCATAGCGCGATTTTGCTCTTCAGCGCTTCCGACATTACCGTCGGGCCGCGCGAGGAAATAGAGCAACACCCGTTTTTGCAACGCATCGGCCCTGACGTGTTGGACATGTCGCTGACGGTAGACGATGTGGTGGAGCGGTTGCTGACGCCGCGTTTTCGCCGCCGGCAGCTGAGCGGCATGCTGCTCGATCAGGCGTTTCTCGCCGGATTGGGCAACTATCTGCGCGCCGAAATCCTGTGGCAGGCCGAGTTGGCGCCGCAGCACAAACCACAGGATCTGGCGCCAGAGGCGCTGCGGCGACTGGCGGAGGCATTGCTGGCGGTGCCGCGCCTTTCCTACCAGACGCGCGGGCAGGCGGATGACAACCGCCATCATGGCGCGCTGTTTCGCTTCAAGGTGTTTCATCGCAGCGGTGAACCCTGTGAACGCTGCGGTGGGATGATCGTGCGTACCGAGCTGTCGTCGCGGCCGTTTTATTGGTGCCCGGGCTGCCAGAAATAACCAAAAAAAACGCCGCCCGAAAGGGCGGCGCTGTGCGTTTCAGCCGGTAAAGCGGCTTACTTGTTTTTCAGCTGGGATTTGAAATCACGCTCGGCATAGCCGGTGTACAGCTGACGCGGACGGGCAATTTTGATGCCTTCGTCGTGCATTTCGTTCCAGTGGGCGATCCAGCCGATGGTGCGCGCGATGGCGAAGATCACGGTGAACATGGAAGAAGGAATGCCCATCGCCTTCAGGATGATGCCGGAGTAGAAGTCGACGTTCGGGTACAGTTTCTTCTCGATGAAGTACGGGTCGTTCAGCGCGATGTGTTCCAGCTCCATCGCCACCTGCAGCAGGTTGTCGTCCTTCTTGTTCAGCTCTTTCAGCACTTCGTGACAGGTCTCGCGCATCACGGTGGCGCGCGGATCGTAGTTCTTGTACACGCGGTGGCCGAAGCCCATCAGGCGGAAGGAGTCGTTCTTGTCCTTGGCGCGCTTGATGAATTCCGGAATGTGCTCGACGGTCTTGATCTCTTCCAGCATTTTCAGCGCCGCTTCGTTGGCGCCGCCGTGCGCCGGCCCCCACAGGGAGGCGATGCCGGCCGCGATGCAGGCGAACGGGTTGGCGCCGGAAGAGCCGGCGGTGCGCACGGTTGAGGTAGAGGCGTTCTGCTCATGGTCGGCGTGCAGGATCAGGATGCGATCCATGGCGCGTTCCAGTACCGGGTTCACCACGTACTCTTCGCACGGGGTGGCGAACATCATGTGCAGGAAGTTGCCGGCGTAGGACAGATCGTTGCGCGGGTAAACGAACGGCTGGCCCAGGGAGTATTTGTAGCACATCGCCGCCACGGTTGGCATTTTGGACAGCAGACGGAACGCGGTGATTTCACGGTGACGCTCGTTGTTGACGTCCAGCGCATCGTGGTAGAACGCCGCCAGCGCGCCGGTCACGCCGCACAGCACCGCCATCGGGTGCGAGTCGCGACGGAAGCCACGGAACAGATGGGTGATCTGGTCGTGGATCATGGTGTGGCGGGTCACGGTGGTCTTGAAGGTTTCGAATTCTTCCGGCGTTGGGGTCTCGCCGTACAGCAGGATGTAGCACACTTCCAGGTAGGAAGATTCTTTCGCCAGCTGCTCGATAGGGAAGCCGCGGTGCAGCAGCACGCCTTTGTCGCCGTCGATGAAGGTAATCTTGGATTCGCAAGAAGCGGTGGAGGTAAAGCCGGGATCAAATGTGAAATAACCTTTGGAACCCAGAGCGCGGACATCGAGGACATCGGGGCCCAGTGTCGGTGTCAATACGCCCAGTTCGATCGGAGCTTCGCTGTCGTTAATGGTTAGCGTCGCTTTCTTATCAGTCATTTACTGTCTCCTTAGCGCCTTATTTTAAAAACCACTAACAACTGAAATACCTTAAATCTCTGCAGGTTGCCCGCAAAAAAATGGTGCGGACGCTAACTCTGTGAGCGACTGCGCAACTGTGCGCGGGTAGGGTACAGAGTGCTGACCAGGCGAACGAGACGGGTGACCAGTTGTTAACGATTCATAGTAATTCGTTATAGTCTGTTAATCTTACCTATGAGCTGTTCGAAGAGATGTGAACCTATCCCAATAATCTGTTTTTGTGTGCTTTATTTGCTTTAGACGCCGGCAAACTCGAGCGGGAAACAACGGCTATTGGGATAGGTTCGCCAAATACACTGTTGCATAACTCGAACCCGGGAGGAAGTGTATCTGCTGACCCATAGCGCATCATAGGACCGTTTGTGCCCCTATATGTAATGGAAATGTTGATCTCTTGTCAAATCAGATAATTAATTTTGCACTAATTGTGAAATCCGTGATCTGAATCACTGTTCGGGGGAAATGTTATCAAAGCGGTTGTATGAGAATTGTAATCAGAATGTGATCCTCCTATACTGCCGCCAGGTCTCCGGATTACCCTGAAGTAGGAGCACCCAGCGTTATAAATGCGCGCCGTTTGAGCACAGAGGATGTTGATGTTTGAGCGCGTGACGTGTAAGGGTTTTAGGCTCTTAACGCTGTCTGATCCCCGCCCAGGCCCGGAGGAAGGAAAATAATAAGAGCTGTGTGGGCAAATACGTGAAAAAACAACGACCTGTCAACTTGGATCTGCAAACGATCCGGTTCCCCGTAACTGCGATAGCGTCTATCTTACACCGAGTCTCTGGCGTAATTACCTTCGTTGCCGTGGGTATCCTCCTCTGGCTGCTGGGCCTGTCACTCTCTTCCCAAGAGGGGTTCCTGCAGGCGGCCGCCATCATGAATAGCTTCATCGTCAAATTCATATTCTGGGGCATCCTCACGGCGCTGGCCTATCACATTTGCGGTGGCATCCGTCACTTGTTAATGGATTTTGGCTACATCGAAGAGAGTTTGGCCGCCGGCACCCGTTCCGCCCAGGTGGCGATCGGTCTGACCGTCGTGCTGTCAGTTCTGGCTGGAGTCCTCGTATGGTAAACAACGTTTCTGCATTAGGGCGCAACGGCGTGCACGATTGGCTGCTGCTGCGCGCTTCCGCTATCATCATTACCCTGTACGTCCTGTATATCCTGGGCTTTTTCGTCACGGCTCCGGAACTCACTTATGACATCTGGCGCGGTTTCTTCGCCACTTCCATTACGAAAGTGTTCACTCTGCTGACCCTGCTGTCGATTCTGGTGCACGCCTGGATCGGGCTGTGGCAGGTGCTGACGGACTACGTCAAGCCGCTGGCGGTTCGCCTGGTGTTGCAGCTGGCTGTCGTGGTCGCGTTGCTGGTCTATTTACTGTACGGAACAATCGTAGTGTGGGGTGCTTAAATGAAACTGCCAGTCAGAGAGTTTGATGCCGTCGTAATCGGCGCCGGCGGTGCGGGCATGCGTGCCGCGCTGCAAATTTCCCAAGCGGGCTCGACCTGTGCCCTGCTGTCCAAAGTTTTCCCGACCCGTTCCCATACCGTGTCCGCACAGGGCGGCATCACTGTCGCGCTGGGCAACAGCCACGAGGACAACTGGGAATGGCATATGTACGACACGGTGAAAGGTTCCGACTATATCGGTGACCAGGACGCCATCGAATATATGTGTAAAACCGGCCCGGAAGCGATTCTGGAACTGGAACACATGGGGCTGCCGTTCTCTCGTCTGGACGACGGCCGCATCTATCAGCGCCCGTTCGGCGGCCAGTCGCTGAACTTCGGCGGCGAGCAGGCGGCACGTACCGCAGCCGCAGCCGACCGTACCGGCCATGCGCTGCTGCACACCCTGTATCAACAGAACCTGAAAAACCACACCACCATCTTCTCCGAGTGGTATGCGCTTGATCTGGTGAAAAACCAGGACGGCGCGGTGGTCGGCACCACGGCTATCTGCATCGAAACCGGTGAAGTGGTTTACTTCAAAGCCAAGGCCACCGTGCTGGCGACCGGCGGCGCTGGCCGCATTTACCAGTCCACCACCAACGCCCACATCAACACCGGCGACGGTGTCGGCATGGCGCTGCGCGCCGGCGTGCCGGTGCAGGACATGGAAATGTGGCAGTTCCACCCGACCGGCATCGCCGGCGCGGGCGTGCTGGTGACCGAAGGCTGCCGCGGCGAAGGCGGCTACCTGCTGAACAAGCACGGCGAGCGCTTCATGGAGCGTTATGCGCCGAACGCCAAAGATCTGGCGGGCCGCGACGTGGTTGCCCGTTCGATCATGATCGAAATCCGCGAAGGCCGCGGCTGCGACGGTCCTTGGGGCCCGCACGCCAAGCTGAAGCTGGATCACCTGGGCAAAGAGGTGCTGGAATCCCGTCTGCCGGGCATTCTGGAACTGTCCCGCACCTTCGCGCACGTCGATCCGGTGAAAGAGCCGATCCCGGTTATCCCAACCTGTCACTATATGATGGGCGGCATTCCGACCAAGGTGACCGGCCAGGCGCTGACCGTGAACGAGAAAGGCGAAGACGTGGTGATCCCGGGGCTGTTCGCCGTGGGCGAAATCGCCTGCGTATCGGTGCACGGCGCCAACCGCCTGGGCGGCAACTCGCTGCTGGATCTGGTGGTGTTCGGCCGTTCCGCCGGCATGCACCTGCAGGAATCGCTGGAAGAGCAGGGCGTGAGCCGTGACGCCAGCGACTCCGACGTGGAAGCCTCGCTGGATCGTCTGAACCGTTGGAACAACACCCGTTCCGGCGAAGACCCGGTCGAAATTCGCAAAGCGCTGCAGTCTTGCATGCAGCACAACTTCTCGGTATTCCGCGAAGGCGATGCGATGGCCAAGGGCCTGGAAGAACTGAAAGTGATCCGTGAACGTTTGAAGAACGCACGCCTGGACGATACCTCCAGCGAGTTCAACACCCAGCGCATCGAATGCCTGGAGTTGGATAACCTGATGGAGACCGCGTATTCCACCGCCGTGTCGGCCAACTTCCGTACCGAGAGCCGTGGCGCGCACAGCCGCTTCGACTATCCGGAACGCGATGACGCCAACTGGCTGTGCCATTCGCTGTATCTGCCGCAATCGGAAAGCATGACGCGCCGCGAAGTGAACATGCAACCGAAGCTGCGCCCGGCATTCCCGCCGAAAGTGCGTTCTTACTAATTGCGGAGATCGACAGATGAAACTCGAATTTTCCATTTATCGCTACAACCCGGATGTCGACGATGCCCCGCACATGCAGGACTACACCCTGGAAGCGGAAGAAGGCCGTGACATGATGCTGCTGGATGCGTTGATCCAGCTGAAAGAAAAAGACCCGACCCTGTCGTTCCGTCGCTCATGCCGCGAAGGCGTGTGCGGTTCCGACGGCCTGAACATGAACGGTAAAAACGGCCTGGCGTGCATCACTCCGGTTTCGTCGCTGCGCAAAGGCAACGGCAAGATCGTGATCCGTCCGCTGCCGGGCCTGCCGGTGGTGCGCGATCTGGTGGTGGATATGGGCCAGTTCTATACCCAATATGAAAAGATCAAGCCATACCTGCTGAACGACGGCAAGAACCCGCCGGCGCGCGAGCACCTGCAGTCGCCGGAGCAGCGCGCCAAGCTGGACGGTCTGTACGAGTGCATCCTGTGCGCCTGCTGTTCGACCTCTTGCCCATCGTTCTGGTGGAACCCGGACAAGTTCATCGGCCCAGCCGGTCTGTTGGCGGCGTATCGCTTCCTGATCGACAGCCGTGACACGGAAACGCAAGAACGTTTAGATGATCTGGACGACGCTTTTAGTGTTTTCCGCTGCCATAGCATTATGAATTGTGTCAGTGTATGTCCTAAAGGCTTGAACCCGACGCGTGCGATCGGGCATATCAAGTCCATGCTGCTGCAACGCGGCGCATAAACGGAATGAGATGCTGCGCCGGGCTCTTTTCCGGCGCACGTCCCATAGGGGAGGGAACCTCTAAAAACTGACCCGCGGCTGCGGCGCTATGCAGCCTGGTTCTTCCGCCGGTTTTTAGAGGTTCCTTGTAAGGGACCGCAAGGTCCATAACAGAACGTATCGGGCCGACATGGCCGCAAGTACGTCGAGTGAACCGTTTTACGGCAAACCGTATTCATCACGGTAATTATGTTAACCACGGCGAAAACTAAAGCTTCAAAGCTTAAGGGATCATGATGCAGAACGGCGCAATGAAGGCCTGGCTGGATTCCTCCTATCTGGCGGGCGCGAACCAGTCTTACATAGAGCAGCTCTATGAAGACTTCTTAACCGATCCGGGTTCCGTTGAAGATAGCTGGCGTTCCATTTTTCAACAGCTACCAACCGCGGGTGTCAAACCCGATCAGCTTCACTCTCAAACGCGCGATTACTTCCGCCGCCTGGCGAAAGACTCCGCGCGCTACAACACCACCATCACCGATCCGGAAACCGACGCCAAACAGGTCAAGGTACTGCAGCTGATCAACGCCTTCCGCTTCCGCGGGCATCAGCATGCCAACCTCGATCCGCTCGGCCTGTGGCAGCGCGAGCAAGTTCCTGACCTTGATCCCGCTTACCACAACCTGACCGAAGCCGATTTCCAGGAAACCTTCAACGTGGGCTCTTTCGCCATCGGCAAAGAAACCATGAAGCTGGGCGATCTGTACGCCGCGCTGAAGCAGACCTATTGCGGGTCGATCGGCGCTGAGTACATGCACATCACCAACACCGAAGAGAAACGCTGGATCCAGCAGCGCATCGAGTCGGTGGTGGGGCGCGCCAGCTTTACCGCCGACGAAAAACGCCGTTTCCTGAACGAGCTGACCGCGGCGGAAGGCCTGGAGCGCTACCTGGGCGCCAAATTCCCGGGCGCCAAACGCTTCTCGCTGGAAGGCGGCGACGCGCTGGTGCCGATGCTCAAAGAGATGGTGCGCCACGCCGGCAAGAACGGCACGCGCGAAGTGGTGTTGGGCATGGCCCACCGCGGCCGTCTGAACGTGCTGATCAACGTGCTGGGCAAAAAGCCGGCCGATCTGTTCGACGAATTCGCCGGCAAGCATAAAGAACACCTCGGCACCGGTGACGTGAAATATCACCAGGGCTTCTCCTCCGACGTGGAAACCGAAGGCGGCATGGTTCACCTGGCGCTGGCGTTCAACCCGTCGCACCTGGAGATCGTCAGCCCGGTGGTCATGGGGTCGGTTCGCGCCCGTCGCGATCGTCTGGACGAAGCGCGCAGCAACATGGTGCTGCCGATCACCATCCACGGCGACGCCGCCATTACCGGCCAGGGCGTGGTTCAGGAAACCCTGAACATGTCTCAGGCTCGCGGCTACGAAGTGGGCGGCACCGTGCGCATCGTCATCAACAACCAGGTTGGCTTCACCACCTCCAACCCGCTGGATGCGCGCTCTACCGAATATTGCACCGACATCGCCAAAATGGTTCAGGCACCGATCTTCCACGTTAACGCGGACGATCCGGAAGCCGTGGCCTTCGTCACTCGCCTGGCGTTGGATTTCCGTAACACCTTTAAGCGTGACGTGATGATCGATCTGGTCTGCTACCGTCGCCATGGGCACAACGAGGCCGATGAGCCGAGCGCCACCCAGCCGGTGATGTATCAGAAGATCAAGAAACACCCTACGCCGCGCAAAATCTACGCTGACGTTCTGACCGAACAGAAAGTGGCCAGCCTGGAAGATGCCACGGAAATGGTCAACCTGTATCGTGATGCGCTCGACCGCGGCGATTGTGTGGTTGAAGAATGGCGTCCGATGAATCTGCACTCCTTCACCTGGTCGCCGTACCTGAACCACGAGTGGGACGAAGAGTACCCGAGCAAGGTTGAGATGAAGCGTCTGCAGGAACTGGGCCGCCGCATCAGCACCGTGCCGGAAGCGATCGAAATGCAGTCGCGCGTGGCGAAAATCTACGCTGACCGCGCCGAGATGGCCGCAGGCAACAAGCCGTTCGACTGGGGCGCCGCCGAAACGCTGGCCTACGCCACCATGGCGGATGAAGGCATTCCCATCCGCATCTCCGGCGAAGACGCCGGCCGCGGCACCTTCTTCCACCGTCACGCGGTGGTGCACAACCAGAAAAACGGTTCGGTCTATGTTCCGCTGGCGAACATCCACAGCGGCCAGGGCGAATTCAAGGTCTGGGACTCCGTGCTGTCTGAAGAGGCGGTGCTGGCGTTCGAATACGGCTACGCCACGGCGGAACCGCGCACGCTGACCATCTGGGAAGCGCAGTTCGGTGACTTCGCCAACGGTGCGCAGGTTGTTATCGACCAGTTCATCAGCTCCGGCGAGCAAAAATGGGGCCGTATGTGCGGCCTGGTGATGCTGCTGCCGCACGGTTATGAAGGCCAGGGCCCTGAGCACTCCTCCGCGCGTCTGGAACGTTATCTGCAGCTGTGCGCTGAGCAGAACATGCAGGTGTGCGTCCCGTCTACGCCGGCGCAGGTTTACCATATGCTGCGTCGTCAGGCGCTGCGCGGTATGCGCCGTCCGTTGGTGGTGATGTCGCCGAAGTCGCTGCTGCGTCATCCGCTGGCGATTTCTTCGCTGGACGAGCTGGCCAACGGCACCTTCCTGCCGGCGATCGGCGAGATCGACGACTTGGATCCGAAAGCGGTCAAGCGCGTCGTGCTGTGCTCCGGCAAGGTCTACTACGACCTGCTGGAACAGCGTCGCAAGAACGAGCAGAAAGACGTGGCCATCGTGCGCATCGAGCAGCTGTATCCGTTCCCGCATCAGGCCGTGCAGGCCGTGCTGGAGCAATACTCGCACGTGCATGATTTCGTCTGGTGTCAGGAAGAGCCGCTGAACCAGGGCGCCTGGTACTGCAGCCAACACAACTTCCGTGAAGTGGTGCCGTTCGGGGCTTCTTTACGTTACGCAGGACGTCCGGCCTCTGCTTCTCCGGCGGTGGGCTATATGTCCGTACACCAGAAGCAGCAGCAGGCTCTGGTGAATGACGCGCTGAATATTGACTAATGTTCGCTCGCTTGCCGGCCGAGGGGCCGGCAAGCAGATGATAAAAAACTTAAGGGAAAGCTAAATGAGTAGCGTAGATATTCTGGTTCCTGACCTTCCTGAATCGGTTGCCGATGCGACCGTAGCCACCTGGCACAAAAAACCGGGCGACAGCGTGCAGCGTGATGAAGTCCTGGTTGAAATCGAAACCGACAAAGTGGTGTTGGAAGTGCCGGCCAGTGAAGCGGGCATTCTCGATGCTATCGTGGAAGAAGAGGGCGCGACCGTGCTGTCTCGCCAGCTGCTCGGCCGCATTCGCCCAGGCGACAGCTCCGGCAAACCGACCGCCGAGAAGAGCCAGGAGAAAGAGTCCACGCCTGCACAGCGCGCGACCGCGAGCCTGGAAGAAGAAAGCAATGACGCGCTCAGCCCGGCGATTCGCCGCCTGATCGCCGAACATGACCTCGATGCCGGCGCCATCAAAGGCACCGGCGTGGGTGGCCGCATCACCCGTGAAGACGTGGAAGCGCACCTGGCCAAAGGCGGCGCCGCCGCCAAACCGGCCGCCGCCGCTGAAGCCGCACCGCAGCCGGCTCTGGCCGGCCGCAGCGAAAAACGCGTGCCGATGACCCGCCTGCGCAAACGCGTCGCCGAGCGTCTGCTGGAAGCGAAGAACAGCACCGCGATGCTGACCACCTTCAACGAAATCAACATGCAGCCGATCATGGATCTGCGCAAGCAGTACGGCGAAGCCTTCGAGAAACGCCACGGCGTGCGTCTGGGCTTCATGTCCTTCTACATCAAGGCGGTGGTTGAAGCGCTGAAGCGTTTCCCGGAAGTGAACGCGTCGATCGACGGTTCCGACGTGGTTTACCACAACTACTTCGACATCAGCATCGCGGTTTCTACCCCGCGCGGCTTGGTGACGCCGGTACTGCGTGATGTAGACGCCATGAGCATGGCTGACATCGAGAAGAAAATCAAAGAGCTGGCCGTTAAGGGCCGCGACGGCAAACTGACCGTGGAAGAGCTGACCGGCGGTAACTTCACCATTACCAACGGTGGCGTATTCGGCTCGCTGATGTCCACCCCGATCATCAACCCGCCGCAGAGCGCCATCCTGGGCATGCACGCCATCAAAGATCGCCCAATGGCGGTCAATGGTCAGGTGGTGATCCAGCCGATGATGTATCTGGCGCTGTCTTATGACCACCGCCTGATCGACGGTAAAGAATCCGTCGGTTACCTGGTGACGGTCAAAGAGATGCTGGAAGATCCGGCTCGTCTGCTGCTGGACGTCTAGTAACCCTTGCCGGGCGCGGCGTGCCGCGCCCGCACTCTGTGCTATGTGGCCGGAAAACCATGCGGTTTACCGCGTAATAATGGTCCGGCTAAAAACCTTCAGAACTGAATGGATAGAACATCATGAATTTACACGAATATCAGGCAAAACAGCTGTTTGCTCGGTATGGCATGCCGGCACCGACCGGTTACGCCTGTACCACTCCGCGTGAAGCAGAAGAAGCCGCATCCAAAATCGGCTCCGGCCCGTGGGTGGTGAAATGTCAGGTTCATGCTGGCGGCCGCGGTAAAGCGGGCGGCGTTAAAGTCGTCAACAGCAAAGAAGATATCCGTGCTTTCGCGGAAGCCTGGTTGGGCAAGCGCCTGGTGACTTACCAGACTGACGCGCTGGGCCAGCCGGTTAACCAGATCCTGGTTGAAGCGGCGACCGACATCGATAAAGAACTGTACCTGGGCGCCGTCGTAGACCGCGCGACCCGTCGCATCGTATTCATGGCGTCTACCGAAGGCGGCGTGGAAATCGAGAAAGTGGCGGAAGAAACCCCAGAACTGATCCACAAAATGACCATCGATCCGCTGGCGGGTCCACAGCCTTATCAGGGCCGTGAGCTGGCCTTCAAACTGGGCCTGACCGGCAAGCAAGTCAGCCAGTTCGCCAAGATCTTCATGGGCCTGGCGACGCTGTTCCTGGAGCGCGACCTGGCGATGGTTGAGATCAACCCGCTGGTGATTACCAAGCAGGGCGATCTGGTGTGCCTGGACGGCAAACTGGGCGCCGACGGCAACGCCCTGTTCCGTCAGCCTGAACTGCGTGAAATGCGTGACCCTTCCCAGGAAGACGAGCGTGAATCCCGTGCGGCTCAGTGGGAGCTGAACTACGTTGCCCTCGACGGCAACATCGGCTGCATGGTGAACGGCGCCGGTCTGGCGATGGGCACCATGGACATCGTTAAACTGCACGGCGGCGAACCGGCCAACTTCCTGGACGTGGGCGGCGGCGCGACCAAAGAGCGCGTGACCGAAGCGTTCAAAATCATCCTGTCCGACGACAAGGTGAAAGCGGTTCTGGTTAACATCTTCGGTGGTATCGTACGTTGCGATCTGATCGCTGACGGCATCATCGGCGCAGTGGCTGAAGTGGGCGTTAACGTCCCGGTCGTGGTGCGCCTGGAAGGGAACAACGCCGAACTGGGCGCCAAGAAACTGGCGGACAGCGGCCTGAATATCATTGCTGCGACCAGCCTGACTGATGCGGCTCAGCAAGTTGTTGCAGCAGTGGAGGGTAAATAATGTCCATCTTAATCGATAAAAACACCAAAGTAATTTGCCAGGGCTTCACCGGTAGCCAGGGGACTTTCCACTCCGAACAAGCTATCGCTTACGGCACCAAAATGGTTGGCGGCGTCACTCCAGGCAAAGGCGGCACTCAGCACCTGGGGCTGCCGGTGTTCAACACCGTGCGCGAAGCGGTTGAAGCGACCGGCGCGACGGCCTCTGTCATCTACGTTCCAGCGCCGTTCTGCAAAGACTCCATTCTGGAAGCGATCGATGCCGGCATCAAACTGATCATCACCATCACCGAAGGCATCCCGACCCTGGACATGCTGACCGTGAAAGTGAAACTGGACGAAGCCGGCGTGCGCATGATCGGGCCGAACTGCCCTGGCGTGATCACCCCGGGCGAGTGCAAAATCGGCATCATGCCTGGCCACATCCACCTGCCGGGCAAAGTGGGCATCGTTTCCCGCTCCGGCACCCTGACCTATGAAGCGGTGAAACAAACCACCGATGCCGGTCTGGGCCAGTCCACCTGCGTGGGCATCGGCGGCGACCCGATCCCGGGCTCCAACTTCATCGATATCCTGAAGATGTTCCAACAGGATCCGCAGACCGAAGCAATCGTGATGATCGGTGAGATCGGCGGCAGCGCTGAAGAAGAAGCGGCGGCTTACATCAAAGAACACGTCACCAAACCGGTTGTCGGCTACATCGCCGGCGTGACCGCGCCGAAAGGCAAGCGTATGGGCCACGCAGGCGCCATCATCGCCGGCGGCAAAGGCACGGCGGACGAGAAGTTTGCTGCGCTGGAAGCGGCGGGCGTGAAAACCGTTCGCAGCCTGGCGGACATCGGCGATGCGGTAAAAGCGGTGCTGAAGCGCTAAGAACCTAGTACGAAATAACAATATCTCGACATGTTTGGCCACCCATTGGGTGGCCTTTTTTATGGGCGAAACTCAGAAAACGTTGAGCGCCTTGATCAGCGCGATCCGATCCTGCAGGCGGCGCTGCTGCACCGGATCCGCGGCGGCTTGCCGCTGCTGCTCCAGCGAGGCGAGGGCGGCGCGGTAATCGTCGGCGTTGCGGAACAGCGCGTCTTTGACGTTGATCGAGGCGACGTTGGTGTAGCGGCCATCGTCGGTGGTCGGCACCTGAATAACGCCTTCATTCAGCAGCCGTTTAACGATCGCCCGCTGCGGTTCGTATCCCTCCATGCCGATCAGTTTCCAGCGCTGCGGCGGCACGCCCTGGTATTGGCCGTGTTTCACTTCCGTCAGGTAGCGCAGGGCCAGGTGGCGAATGGTGCCTTCTTCTTCACCGTACTGCGCTTTGCTGTCGAACAGCACCGGGAAGGATTGCCCTTCCAGCGCGCCGCCCTTTTGCGTCAGGTGGCCCATGCGGTAACTGTTCATGCCCAGACGGATCGGCATGTCGTCCGTGACCGGCGTGCCGTCCGCCAGATGCAGATCGACGATGCGTGAACCGGCGGGTTGGCGCAGATCAATGGTATAGGTGACGCCATCGAAGAAATCGTTGGTGGAATATTTGGACGAACGCCGCGCCGGGTTAAAGCTGTAGGTGACGTCGCCCGGCTGCAGCTGATTGAAGTAGCCGGCGGACCACTCCATGTAGCGTTTAAGCGCTTTACCGTTAAGCTGATAAACGGTGATCTCGCCACCGGCGTATTGGTAGTTAAAGGCGATATCCTTGGCCTTGATGTCGCCGACGTCCAGTTTGGCGCGATCGTTGTCGATCTGCAGGGCGATCACCTGCGCCAGCGGTGCATAGTGCCGGGCGGCCTGTTGGAACAGCGCGCTGATGCCGGTGTCCTGCACGTGCACCTGAGGAATGCCGCGGAACTCGTCGGCAGGCACCAGATCGCTGCCGCTCAGCTTCGCTACCACCCGGTTGGCGTTGGCGCGCAAAATGTCATGATACGGCTGGTAGAGAGCCTGCATGGCGCTGTCCGGCGTCAGCCCTTTGATCGGGTAGGTGTAGCTGTTTTTGTCGATCAGCGTGAATTTGCCGTCGCGGCGTTCAAATTGCAGATCGATGCGTGACAGCGCGCGGCCGTATTTGTCCGGTTCGGTGATGATGACGCCGTTGACCACCGCCTTGTCGATCTTCACATGCATGTGGCCGGCGACGATTGCCGCCAGTTCCGGGTTGGCGTTGGCAATGTCGGCCACGCCGGTGCCCGTGCGCTGGTTCTCGTTGTCGATGCCCATATGCGCCACCAGTACGATGGCGTCGACCTGGCCGTCGATTTGTTTGATGACCTGTTTCACCGCCTGCACCGGATCGGTGAAGTTCAGCCCTTTGATGCGATCGGTGCCCTTGGCGAATTCAGCGGTCATCGGCGTGTCCATGCCGATAATGCCGATCTTCACGCCCTGACGTTCGAGGATGGTGTAGGCCGGCAGATAAGGCTTGCCGTTGTCCCAGACGATGTTGCCCGCCAGCGCCGCGCCCTTGAACTGCTTGAGCGGGGTGGCCAGCACCGGCAGGCCGAAGTCGAACTCGTGATTGCCCATCACCCAGACGTCGTAATTGAGCGCATTGAGGCCCAGCATCATCGGGCTGACGGCCTCATGCTTGAAGGTTTCAACGAAGTTGCCCTGAATAGTGTCGCCGGCGTCCACCAGGATCAGGTTAGGCTGCTCGGCGCGCACCTTTTTGACCTGGGTGGCTATCTGGCTCAGGCTGCCCGCCAGGTTTTCCGTGTCGCTGGCGTAGTCCCAGGGCACGAAGGTGCCGTGCAGATCGGAGGTGCCCAGCAGGGTGATGTTTACCGTTTCGGCGGCCATGGTGTTTCCCGAGAGTCCCAAGACAGAGGCAAAGATGATTTTTTTCATAACTTATTGTCACTCAATGGAATTTTAACATAAGTGGTCATTTTGCTACAAAATCGCAACCTTTACGATCCCATCGCGAGAAATAGACTAATATTGGAGAGAGATTTGTTGTTTTGTGACTGCAATCACTGTCACGGCTTAATGGAAATAAAAGGTTAATTATGTCGCAGAATAAGCGCGTAATAATACAATGGCGGCTCTTTTAAATTACATTTATTTAACACAAAAATATCATTAAAAAACAATTAAACCATTGCGCAACATGCCCTCAAGAAAAATAGGCGAAATGTGCTGATGAATATGGAAATAATATGCGGATAGGCTTAAATTGTCTCAGATCAAATTAGCCCGAAGTACCTCTTTCGGCTAAGATTTGACCTGTAACCAAAAGTCCAACCCACGTCACGTAAAAACCTATTTATTGTGTGGGATTGGGCGAGTATCATCCATGTTGTGATTATGGATGGTTGATCTTGTTGCATTTGTTACCCGTTGTCGGTTTTCAGTGGCGTGCTTGTCGGCGGCCCGAGGGGCTATTGGCCGAGTGTGCGGTTGAAAGCGGAGAAGCTGGATCAAATTTGTTGTGTTTAAGGGCATTCACTGCGGGGCGTTACTGGCGGCTTTGAAAGAAGTATGCCGATAACCGCGTGTCGGAGTCTTCCTGCGAGGAGCAAGGAGTCAAGATGTTTGATATTGTCGAACTGTCGCGCTTACAGTTTGCTTTAACGGCGATGTACCATTTCTTATTTGTCCCATTAACGCTCGGTATGGCGTTCTTGCTGGCAATTATGGAAACGGTATATGTCCTGTCTGGCAAACAAATCTATAAAGACATGACCAAATTCTGGGGAAAGTTATTTGCGATTAACTTTGCTCTGGGTGTGGCCACCGGTTTGACCATGGAGTTCCAGTTCGGGACTAACTGGTCGTATTTCTCTCACTACGTCGGCGATATCTTTGGGGCCCCACTGGCCATCGAAGGTTTGATGGCGTTCTTCCTTGAATCGACGCTGGTCGGCCTGTTCTTCTTCGGCTGGGATCGTCTGAGCAAGGTGCAGCACATGGCGGTAACCTGGTTCGTGGCCCTCGGCTCAAACCTGTCCGCGCTGTGGATCCTGGTCGCCAACGGCTGGATGCAGAACCCGATCGCGTCGGATTTCAACTTCGAAACCATGCGCATGGAGATGGTCAGCTTCTCCGAGCTGGTGCTTAACCCGGTTGCGCAGGTGAAATTCGTTCACACCGTGGCTGCAGGCTACACCACCGGCGCCATGTTCGTGCTGGGCATCAGCGCTTATTACCTGCTGAAGGGCCGCGACATCGCTTTCGCCAAACGCTCCTTCGCCATCGCCGCCAGCTTCGGCATGGCTGCGGTGCTGTCGGTGATCGTGCTGGGTGACGAATCCGGTTACGAAATGGGCGACGTACAGAAAACCAAACTGGCCGCCATCGAAGCGGAGTGGGATACCCAGCCGGCGCCGGCGTCCTTCACCCTGTTCGGCATTCCCGATCAGGACAAGATGGAAAACTCCTTCTCTATTCAGATCCCGTATGCGCTTGGCCTGATCGCCACGCGTTCCACCGACACGCAGGTCACTGGCCTGAAAGATCTGCTGGCGCAACATGAAGTGCGCATCCGCAACGGCATGAAAGCCTACCAGCTGCTGGAAGAGCTGCGCGGCGGCAATACCGATCCTGCGGTGCGTGCGGAATTCAACAGAACCAAGCAAGACCTGGGCTACGGCATGCTGCTGAAGCGTTATACCCCGAACGTCAGCGACGCGACGGAAGCGCAGATCCAGCAGGCGACCAAGGACTCCATTCCACGCGTGGCGCCGCTGTACTTCGCCTTCCGCATCATGGTGGCCTGTGGCGTGCTGATGCTGCTGATTATCGGCCTGTCCTTCCTGAGCGTGGTGCGCGGCCGCATCGGCCAGAAGAAATGGCTGTTGCGTGCGGCGCTGTATGGCCTGCCGCTGCCGTGGATCGCGGTAGAAGCCGGCTGGTTCGTGGCGGAATACGGCCGTCAACCGTGGGCGATTGGTGAGGTGCTGCCGACTGCAGTCGCCAACTCTTCGCTGACCGCGGGCGACATTCTGTTCTCGATGGGGCTGATTTGCGGCTTGTACACCCTGTTCCTGGTGGCTGAAATGTACCTGATGTTCAAGTTTGCGCGTCTGGGTCCAAGCAGCCTGAAAACCGGCCGCTACCACTTTGAACAACCGACTGCCGCCGTGCAGGAAGCGCGCTAAACAGGAGTCCACGTATGTTTGACTATGAAGTACTGCGATTTATCTGGTGGGTGCTGGTTGGCGTACTGCTGATCGGCTTCGCCGTCACCGACGGTTTCGACATGGGCGTCGGCATCCTGGTGCGCATCATCGGTAAAACCGATACCGAGCGCCGGGTGATGATCAACTCCATCGCCCCGCACTGGGACGGTAACCAGGTGTGGCTGATCACCGCCGGCGGCGCGCTGTTCGCCGCCTGGCCGATGGTCTACGCAGCGGCCTTCTCGGGCTTCTACGTCGCCATGATCCTGGTGCTGGCGGCCTTGTTCTTCCGCCCGGTCGGTTTTGACTACCGTTCCAAGCTGGAGAGCAGCCGCTGGCGCAACATGTGGGACTGGGGCATCTTCATCGGTTCCTTCGTGCCTGCGTTGGTATTCGGCGTGGCGTTCGGCAACCTGCTGCAGGGCGTGCCGTTCCATGTGGACGAATACCTGCGTCTGTTCTACACCGGCAACTTCTTCCAACTGCTGAATCCGTTCGGTCTGTTGGCAGGCGTGGTCAGTCTGACCATGCTGGTCACTCAGGGCGCGACCTACCTGCAGATGCGCACCACCGGCGAGATCCACCTGCGGTCACGCGCCGCAGCGCAGATCGCGACGCTGATCATGGCGGTATGCTTCCTGCTGGCGGGTGTGTGGCTGGTGAAAGGCATCGACGGCTACGTGATCACTTCGGCGCTGGACACCATGGCGGAATCCAACCCGCTGCGTAAAGAAGTGGCGCATCAGGCCGGCGCATGGCTGATCAACTTCAACAAGTATCCGCTGCTGTGGGCCTTGCCTGCACTGGGCGTGGTGCTGCCGTTGTTCACCATCCTGTTCTCGCGTCTGGAGAAAGGCGCGCTGGCGTTCGTCACTTCGTCGCTGACCATCGCCTGCGTCATCCTCACCGCCGGGGTCACCATGTTCCCGTTCGTGATGCCGTCCAGCACCGTGCCTAACGTCAGCCTGACCATGTGGGACGCGACGTCGAGCCTCTTGACGCTGAAAGTGATGACCGTCGTGGCGGCGATCTTCGTGCCTATCGTTTTGGCGTACACCAGCTGGTCGTACTACAAAATGTTCGGTCGTCTCGACAAGAACTACATCGAAAACAACAAGCATTCGCTGTACTAAGGATAAGGAGCTAAACCATGTGGTATTTTGCCTGGATTCTCGGAACGCTTCTTGCCTGCGCCTTCGGCATCATCACGGCGCTGGCGCTTGAGCAGAGCGAAGCGACCAAAGCTCAGCAAGACGGTAAGTAATGAGCTCGTCCGTGATTGACAAGCTGTACGCTGTCACCGACAAGGGCCCGGTTCGGGCCCTTTCCCTGGTGCTGGCGTTGATTTTGGCGGGGTGCGTGTTCTGGGATCCGACGCGTTTCGCCGCCAAAACCAGCTCGCTGGAGATTTGGGAAGGGCTGTTGCTGATTTGGGCCGTATGTGCCGGAGTGATCCACGGTTTCGGATTCCGCCCGCAGCGCAGCGTCTGGCGCGCTTTTTTCGCGCCGCTTCCTGCAATTGTGATCTTGTGCGCAGGATTACTTTACGTTTCTTTATAATCTCCCTGATGTCCCCACGTTATGGGCCCTCACGGCCCATAATTATTTTCATTCCCATCTTGTAACCCATTCCCAACCCGATCCGTCTTGCGTATAGTAGCAGCGTTAAATTGCATTGCTGGGAAGTAGAGTGAGTAATACGTTGTTTCGATGGCCGGTTCGCGTTTACTACGAGGATACCGATGCCAGTGGTGTGGTCTATCACGCCCGCTACGTCGCCTTTTTTGAAAGAGCGCGCACAGAGATGCTGCGTCAGCACAACTTTCATCAACAGCAGCTGCTCAGTGAACAAGTCGCTTTTGTCGTCCGGCGCATGACGGTGGATTATCTGGCTCCGGCTCGTCTCGACGAGCAACTGGAGGTCCAGAGTGAAATCACCTCTCTGCGCGGGGCTTCTCTCACGTTTGCTCAACGCATTGTCAATTCTGACGGGGCCCTACTGAGCCAGGCAGATGTCCTGATTGCCTGTATTGATCCACACCAAATGAAGCCAAGAGCGCTTCCTAAGTCTATTGTCGCGGAGTTTAAGCAGTGACTGACATGAACATCCTAGATTTATTCTTGAAGGCGAGCCTGCTGGTTAAGCTTATCATGTTGATTTTGATATGCTTCTCGGTAGCCTCTTGGGCGATCATCATTCAGCGCACCCGCATCCTCAATGCGGCGACGCGTGACGCCGAAGCCTTTGAAGACAAATTCTGGTCCGGTATCGAGCTTTCCCGTCTGTACCAGGAAAGTCAGGCGCGTCGCGATAGCCTGACCGGTTCCGAGCAGATCTTCCATTCCGGGTTCAAAGAGTTCGCCCGTCTGCACCGCGCCAACAATCATGCGCCGGAGTCGGTGATCGAAGGGGCGTCGCGCGCGATGCGCATTTCGATGAACCGCGAGCTGGAAACGCTGGAAACCCATATTCCGTTCCTCGGCACCGTCGGTTCTATCAGCCCGTACATCGGCCTGTTCGGCACCGTGTGGGGGATCATGCACGCCTTTATCGCGCTGGGCGCGGTGAAGCAAGCCACGCTGCAGATGGTGGCGCCGGGTATCGCCGAAGCGCTGATCGCCACCGCGATCGGTCTGTTCGCCGCCATCCCGGCGGTAATGGCCTACAACCGTCTCAACCAGCGCGTCAACAAGCTTGAGCAGAATTACGACAACTTTATGGAAGAGTTCACCGCTATTCTGCATCGTCAGGCCTTCTCCAGCGACAGCAAATAAGTAGGAGGTAGCATGGCGAGAGTACGTGGACGTAGTCGGCGTGAGCTGAAGTCCGAAATTAACATCGTTCCGCTGCTCGACGTGTTGCTGGTGCTGCTGCTGATTTTTATGGCAACCGCGCCAATCATCACGCAGAGCGTGGAGGTTGACCTGCCGGACGCCACCGATTCCAAGACGGTGTCCAGCGATGACAATCCGCCGGTGATCCTCGAGGTTTCCGGCGTAGGTCAATACACCCTGGTGGTGGATCACAACCGTATGGAGCTGCTGCCGCCTGAGCAAGTCGCGGCCGAAGCCAAGTCGCGTTTGGCGGCTAACCCGAAAACGGTCTTTTTGATCGGCGGTGCGAAGGAAGTCCCTTACGATGAGATTATCAAGGCATTGAATATTCTCCATCAGGCGGGCGTGGCTTCCGTGGGGCTGATGACCCAGCCGATCTGACCGTAAGGCCAACGGCAACCCGGTTCCTGCGCTGCGGCCCAGGAACCCCGTATAAGCAACACCAGTTTTTGGGAATCTATTTTGGTAAAGGCAACTGAGCAAAACGATAAGCTGAACCGCGCCGTTATTGTTTCGGTCGTTCTGCACTTCATATTGATTGCCCTGCTGATTTGGGGATCGCTGCAGGAAAAGGTCGACATGGGCGCCGGCGGCGGTGGCGATGGCACCGTGGTCGGTGCGGTGATGGTCGATCCCGGCGCGGTGGTGGAGCAGTACAACCGCCAGCAGCAGCAGAGCAACGATGCGCAGCGTGCCGAAAAGCAGCGCCAGAAAAAAGCGGAGCAACAGGCCGAAGAGCTTCAGCAGAAGCAGGCGGAGCAGCAACAGCGCCTGAAAGAGCTGGAGAAAGAGCGTTTGGCGGCGCAGGAGAAAGCCGCGCAGGACGCCAAGGCGCAGGCTGAGCAACAGCAGAAGGCGGCGGAGCAGCAAAAACAGGCCGCCGAGCAGCAAAAAGCGGCGGAAGCCGCCGCAGCCAAGGCCAAAGAGCAACAGAAGGTCGCCGAAGCCGCTGCCGCCAAGGCGAAGGCCGAAGCGGACAAGGTCGCCAAGGCGCAGGCGGAAGCCCAGAAGAAAGCCGAAGCGGAAGCCAAGAAAGAAGCGGCTGCTGCCGCCGCCGCCAAGAAACAGGCGGAAGAGGCGAAGAAAGCCGCCGCCGCCGCGGCAGAAAAGAAAGCCGCAGAGGCCGCGGAGAAGAAAGCGGCCGCTGAAGCTGAGAAAAAAGCCGCAGCGGAAGCCGAGAAGAAGGCTGCCGCCGAGGCAGAGAAGAAAGCGGCGGCCGAGAAAGCCGCTGCCGCCAAGAAAGCCGCTGCGGACGCCAAGAAGAAGGCCGCCGCCGAGGCTGCGAAGCAGTCGGCGGAAGTTGATGACCTGTTTGGTGGCCTGGCGGACGGCAAGAACGCGCCGAAAGGCGGCGGTGCCAAATCGAAGGGCGACGGTAAACCGGCCGGGCAGGGCAATGCCAAGACGGCTGGCGCCAGCGGGGCGGATATCAGCGGTTATATGGGGCAGATTCAAGGGGCGATTCAGAGCAAGTTCTATGACGCCAGTTCGTTCGCCGGCAAAACCTGCGACCTGCGTATCAAGCTGGCGCCGGACGGCCTGCTGATAAGCGTACAAGCAGCGGGGGGCGATCCTGCTCTGTGTCAAGCTGCGGTGTCTGCCGCCAAGTTGGCGCATATACCGAAGCCGCCGAGCGATGCCGTTTATCAGCACTTTAAGAATTCTATACTTGAATTCAAGCCGCAATAACGGTTGATTGAGTGAGTGATATCACAGGGATGTACTAAGGTAACCAACAGGGATTATGTAGTTTTACGTAAGTTGGTTTGTTAAAATTCTGCTAATTTATCGCAGGCATCCCGCCTGGATAAGGGAGATGAGATGAAGCAGGCATTTCGAGTAGCGCTAGGTTTTTTAATTCTGTGGGCGTCCGTGTTGCACGCGGAAGTTCGCATTGAAATCACCCAAGGGGTTGACTCCGCTCGCCCGATTGGCGTGGTGCCGTTTAAATGGGCGGGCCCAGGCACGCCGCCGGAAGATATCGGCAAGATTGTCGGTGCGGATCTGCGCAACAGCGGCAAATTCAACCCGATCGACGTGGCGCGCATGCCGCAGCAACCGACCTCCGCGTCTGAAGTGACGCCGGCGGCCTGGACTGCGCTGGGCATCGACGCCGTGGTAGTCGGCCAGGTTCAACCTGGCGCCGACGGCAGCTACCTGATCTCCTACCAACTGGTGGACACCTCGGGTTCGCCGGGCACCGTCTTGGCGCAGAACCAGTATAAAGTGACCAAACAGTGGTTGCGTTATTCTGCCCATACCGCCAGCGACGAAGTGTTCGAGAAGCTGACCGGTATCAAGGGCGCGTTCCGCACCCGTATCGCCTACGTGGTGCAGACCAACGGCGGGAAATTCCCGTACGAGCTGCGCGTAGCGGATTACGACGGTTACAACCAGTTCACGGTGCACCGTTCGCCTGAGCCGCTGATGTCGCCGGCCTGGTCGCCGGACGGCAGCAAACTGGCTTACGTGACCTTCGAGAGCGGCCGCTCTGCGCTGGTGGTGCAGACCCTGGCTAACGGCGCTATCCGCCAGATCGCCTCGTTCCCGCGCCACAACGGTGCGCCGGCGTTCTCGCCGGACGGCAGCAAGCTGGCCTTCGCGCTGTCCAAGAGCGGCAGCCTGAACCTGTACGTGATGAACCTCGGCTCCGGCCAGATCACGCAGCTGACCGATGGCCGCAACAACAACACCGAACCGACCTGGTTCCCGGATGGCCAGTCTCTGGCGTTTACCTCCGACCAGGGCGGGCGTCCGCAGATTTATAAAATCAGCGCCAGCGGCGGTGCCGCACAGCGTCTGACGTGGGAAGGCTCTCAGAACCAGGATTCTGAAGTCAGCTCCGACGGTAAATTCCTGGTGATGGTGAGCACCAACAGTGGTGCACAACACATCGCCAAACAAGATCTTGGATCGGGCGCCGTTCAGGTTTTGACCGGCACCTTCCTGGATGAAACGCCTAGTATTGCGCCAAACGGCACCATGGTGATCTATAGCTCCACGCAAGGTATGGGCTCCGTGCTGCAGTTGGTGTCAACTGATGGGCGTTTCAAAGCGCGTCTTCCGGCAACTGATGGACAGGTCAAATTCCCTGCCTGGTCGCCGTATCTGTGATGCATGTGTAAATATGTATGGCAAACTATAAAAGGATCAAAGAAATGCAACTGAACAAAGTGCTGAAAGGGCTTCTGCTGGCACTGCCAGTTCTGGCTGTAGCAGCTTGTAGTTCTAACAAAAGCGCGAACAACGACCAATCTGGTATGGGCGCTGGCGCCGGCACTGGTATGGAAAACGGCAGCAGCAACCTGTCTTCCGAAGAACAAGCTCGTCTGCAGATGCAAGAACTGCAGAAGAACAACATCGTTTACTTCGGCCTGGACAAGTATGACGTAAGCTCCGAATTCGCTCAGATGCTGGACGCGCACGCTGCATTCCTGCGTAACAACCCGTCTTACAAAGTGACCGTTGAAGGCCACGCTGACGAACGCGGCACGCCGGAATACAACATCGCTCTGGGTGAGCGTCGTGCTAACGCCGTTAAAATGTACCTGCAAGGTAAAGGCGTTTCCGCTGACCAGATCTCTATCGTTTCTTACGGTAAAGAAAAACCAGCAGTACTGGGCCACGACGAAGCGGCTTATGCTAAAAACCGTCGTGCCGTTCTGGTTTACTAAGAGAATCGCATGAACAGTAACTTCAGACGTCACCTGTTGAGTCTGTCGTTACTGGTTGGCGTAGCGGCCCCTTGGGCCGCTACTGCCCAAGCGCCAATCAGTAATGTCGGCTCCGGCTCGGTCGAAGACCGTGTCACCTCGCTTGAGCGCATCAGCAATGCTCAAGGCCAGCTTTTAAACCAACTCCAGCAGCAACTCTCTGACAATCAACGCGATATTGATTCTCTCCGTGGGCAGATCCAGGAAAGCCAGTATCAGTTGAATCAGGTCGTTGAACGCCAGAAGCAAATCTATCAACAGATGGATAGCCTCAGCCAGGGCGGCGCTCAGAGCGCCTCTGCGGCAGCGGGCGCTGCCGGCGGGGCAGCCGCAGGCGCATCTTCCGATGCGGGCAGCAGCGCGCCTGTAGCCGCTTCTGCAACGCCGAGTGGCGGTGATGAGAACAGTGACTACAACGCCGCTGTTTCTCTGGCGCTGGAAAAAAAACAGTATGACCAGGCGATTTCCGCCTTTCAGTCCTTCGTAAAACAGTACCCGAAGTCTACTTACCAGCCCAACGCCAACTATTGGCTGGGCCAGTTGTTCTACAACAAGGGTAAAAAAGACGATGCGGCCTATTATTTTGCGGTGGTGGTGAAGAATTACGCTAAATCACCGAAGGCGCCGGACGCCATGTACAAGGTGGGTATCATCATGCAGGAAAAAGGGCAGGCTGATAAAGCCAAGGCCGTGTTCCAGCAGGTGATTAAACAATACCCAACCAGTGCGGCGGCCAAGCAGGCGAAAAGTCGCGTAGGCGGTTAACGGTTAGAAAAATGAGCCCAGAAGTTAGTCGATTTGACCGATTTCTGGGCTCATTCGCGTGAAGAACAAGCAGTTGAACGCATCGGTAAAAAATTTAGGTTGCGCTGCCAAGATAAATTAGTAATATATGCCGCCGTTGCCAAGACATCTTGCAAGATGTTAAAGCGGCAGGGAAATTGGGTCGTTAGCTCAGTTGGTAGAGCAGTTGACTTTTAATCAATTGGTCGCAGGTTCGAATCCTGCACGACCCACCAATTTCTGAAGTAGCAGTAACCACAACAGTGGGTGATTAGCTCAGTTGGTAGAGCATCTCCTTTACACGGAGGGGGTCGGCGGTTCGAGCCCGTCATCACCCACCACTGTTATGGGTCGTTAGCTCAGTTGGTAGAGCAGTTGACTTTTAATCAATTGGTCGCAGGTTCGAATCCTGCACGACCCACCATTCTTAGAGAATGGCTGCAATAGAGAATCGTAAAGGATGAGAACCGTAAAGGTTCGAGTCTCGCAAAGCGAGACAACATCACTCCGGTGATGGCCCGCAAGGGCGAGGCCAAAGGCCGAGTTATCCTGCACGACCCACCATTCTTAGAGAATGGCAGCTTCAGAATCGGTTTGATGTGGCAAAGTAAAGGTCCGAGTCGAGTACCCGTCGAGTTGTCCTGAACATCCCCATCCTTGTTTTCCGCGAGTCGGTTTTTTGTGACCTATTCGCCATCAGCAGTAAACCACATCAGTGGGTCGTTAGCTCAGTTGGTAGAGCAGTTGACTTTTAATCAATTGGTCGCAGGTTCGAATCCTGCACGACCCACCACTCTTTGATAGAGCAAGGTGTTAAATCGTCAGGATGAGAACCGTAGAGGTTCGAGTCTCGCGAAGCGAGACAACATCACCCCGGTGATGGCCCGTTAGGGCGAGGCCAAAGGCCGAGTTATCCTGCACGACCCACCACTCTTTGATAGAGCAAGGTGTGAAAAATAGCAGTACCACAGCAGTGGGTGATTAGCTCAGTTGGTAGAGCATCTCCTTTACACGGAGGGGGTCGGCGGTTCGAGCCCGTCATCACCCACCACACTGCGGGTCGTTAGCTCAGTTGGTAGAGCAGTTGACTTTTAATCAATTGGTCGCAGGTTCGAATCCTGCACGACCCACCAATTCAGAAAAAAGCGCCTTTTGGCGCTTTTTTCGTTTCTGTAATACCCAAACCTGACTTTATCCTCTTGCCAACAGAGTTCACCGAATCGTGCAGGATAAGACAAAAGCATTTATGCTTTTGAACAGCGCTTGCGCTGGCCCGAAGGGGCCGTCTATGAAATAGGCGGATAGCCGTAGAGGTTCGAGCATCGCGTAGCGATACGACAATGCGCAGCGTTGCCCGCAGGGTGAGGCCACAGGCCGAATCAATCCTGCACGACCCACCAATTCAGAGAAAAGCGCCTTTTGGCGCTTTTTTCGTTTCTGTTACCCCACACCCGAATCTTTTGCTTTCTCGTTTCAACACTGCATCGATCGGCATCTCGCTCTTCTCTGAACGCCATACGCCCCACCAGGACATTATCCGTCGTGATCTGCGTGGTCAATGTCTGTGTTTTTAATCTATTAAACACTGAGTGCGTAAATATGAAAATATCAGCGGACTTTTCGCGCGGTTTTAGGTATTTTGTTTAGTATATAAAACGAGGGGCGTTGCGGCAGGCGATATTCACGCGGCAGGCGCCCAGCCTAGCATGAGATTGCAGCGATGAGTGAAATGTTTGATGTCAACGCGGCGGTGTATCCCTTCCCGCCGAAACCGGTACCGCTGGACGTAGCGGAAAAAGCCTTTTATCGCGAGAAGATCAAAACCCTGCTCAAGCAGCGCAACGCGGTAATGGTCGCCCATTATTATACCGACCCGGAAATCCAGGCGCTGGCGGAAGAAACCGGCGGCTGCGTGGCGGATTCGCTGGAAATGGCGCGTTTTGGCAGCGCGCATCCGGCTTCGACGCTGTTGGTGGCCGGCGTGCGTTTCATGGGGGAAACCGCCAAGATCCTCAGCCCGGAAAAGCAGGTGCTGATGCCGACGCTGTTTGCCGAATGTTCGCTAGATCTGGGCTGCCCGGAAGAGGAATTTCATGCGTTTTGCGACAGTCATCCCGATCGCACCGTGGTGGTTTATGCGAATACCTCGGCGGCGGTCAAAGCGCGCGCTGACTGGGTGGTGACCTCCAGCATCGCCGTCGAACTGATCGAGCATCTGGATAGCCTGGGCGAGAAAATTATCTGGGCGCCGGATCGTCATCTCGGCAGCTATGTGCAGAAGCAGACCGGCGCCGACGTGCTGTGCTGGCAAGGTGCCTGCATTGTCCATGACGAGTTCAAGACCCAGGCGCTGCGGCGCATGAAGGCGCTCTATCCGCAGGCGGCCATCCTGGTGCATCCCGAATCGCCTCAGGCGGTGGTCGAGCTGGCGGATGCGGTGGGATCGACCAGCCAACTGATTCAGGCGGCGAAAACATTGCCGCATCAACAGCTGATTGTCGCCACCGATCGCGGTATCTTTTACAAGATGCAGCAGGCTTGTCCGGACAAGGAACTGTTCGAGGCGCCGACCGCCGGAGAGGGCGCGACCTGCCGCAGCTGCGCGCATTGCCCGTGGATGGCGATGAATGGCCTGAAGGCGATTGCCGAAGGGCTGGAGCAGGGGGGCGCGCAGCATGAGATCCACGTGGACGCCGCGCTGCGTGAAAAGGCGCTGGTGCCGCTGAACCGCATGCTGGATTTCGCCGCTCAGCTTAAGATGCAGGTTAAAGGCAACGCTTAACCGTTTAAAAGGATGACCTCATGAGCTTCTTCAGTACCAGCAATATTCTGGTGCATATTCCGCTTGGCGCGGGCGGTTACGATCTGTCGTGGATCGAAGCCATCGGCACACTGTTCGGGTTGCTGTGCATCTGGTACGCCAGCAAGGAAAAAATCATCAACTACCTGTTCGGCCTGATCAACGTCACGCTGTTCGCGGTGATTTTCTTCCAGATCCAGCTGTACGCCAGCCTGCTGCTGCAGCTGTTTTTCTTCGGCGCCAACATTTACGGTTGGTATGCCTGGAGCCGCCAAACCCAGGATAACCAGGCCGAGCTGCAGATCCGCTGGCTGCCGCTGCCGAAAGCGTTGGTCTGGGCGGCGGTTTGCGTCATCGGCATCGGCCTGATGACTTTCAACATTGACCGCGTGTTCGCCTGGCTGACGCAGATTGCGGTGGCGGTGATGCAAGGGCTGGGGCTGAACGTGCAGATGCCGACGCTGCAGCCGGACGCGTTCCCATTCTGGGATTCGGCGATGATGGTGCTGTCCATCGTGGCGATGATCCTGATGACGCGCAAGTACGTGGAAAACTGGTTGCTGTGGGTGGTGATCGATGTCATCAGCGTGGCGATCTTTGCCTACCAGGGCGTGTATGCTATGGCGCTGGAGTATGTCATTCTGACGCTGATCGCCCTGAACGGCTCCTGGCTGTGGATCAAGAGTGCCGGGCGCAACCATTCCAATCCGTTATCTTCCGCTCCGTAATAACAGCAGAGGGCGCCGTGATGGCGCCCTCTTGGCTTAGTGGCGATGCCCCAGGTGCGAATGCGCTTCGGCATGTGAGTGTTCACTCGGCTCCGGCGCCCGGTTGATGCCGCAGTCCGGCGTCTCACAGTGCCGGTACTCCATCTGAATGGTCACGTGGCCAATCTTGTAGTGTTCCAACAGATAAGCCTGAATGCGTTGCAACAGCCCATCGTGGTCATGCGGCGGGATCACCTGCGCATGCAGCGTCATCAGCTTCTGTTCGCCGATCTGCCAGACGTGTACGTGGTGGATATTGCGCACTTCCGGGATGTTCAGGCACAGGTCTTTTTGCAGCTTGGCGATGTCGACCTCCTGCGGCGTGCCTTCCAGCAGCTCGTGGAAGCTCTCCTTCAGCAGCCGCCAGGCGCTGCGCAGCACCAGACAGGAGACCAGCACCGACAGGATCGGGTCAATCGGCGTCCAGCCGGTGGCAAGAATGACAATGGCGGCGACGATGGCCCCCACCGAGCCGAGCAGGTCGCCCAGTACATGCAGCGCGGCCGCCCTCACGTTGATATTTTTCTCTTCGTTGCCGCGATGCAGCAGCCAGAAGGCGAACAGGTTCGCCAGCAGCCCCGCTATGGCGATGATCAGCATCGGAGTGCCCATCACCGGCTGGGGTTCGAAGAAACGCCGTATCGCCTCCCACAGGATGAATACCACGATCACCAGTAGCGCCGCGGCGTTGAGGAAGGCCGCCAGGGTGGTCAGGCGCAGATAGCCAAAGGTGTGGCGCGCGTTGGGCTTGCGCTGGGAAAAGTGCACCGCCATCAGCGCCACCAGCAGCGCGGCGGCATCGGTCAGCATGTGCCCCGCGTCGGCCAACAGCGCCAGCGAGCCGGACAACAGGCCGCCGACCACCTCGGCCACCATAAAGACGGCGGTGACTAAAAAAGCGGTCAGTAGGCGTTTACTATTACTGTCTTTCGGCAGGTGTACGTGTGGAGTGTCCGACATTATTCATCCTTATGCATAGCGAAAGTGGGGGCGGCGGCGATCAGAGCGTCCAGCTCCGGTTCTATCTGCGCCACTAACGCCTTTAATTTAGTATAAGCGGCGGCGGCAAGCTCGCCCCGACGTGCGGTTTCCACCAGTTGCTGGCACAGCTGCGCGGCTTCCGGCAGCTGCAGCATCAGCAGGCTGCCCTTGATGCGGTGCGCCGCCTGTTCCAGGCGTGACCAGTCGCTCGCGGCGACGGCATCCGCGAGCCGCTGCCGGTCTTGCCGCAGCGTGTCGCTGAGCGTCTGCGCCAGCCGCTGCATCATGGCGCGATCGCCGCCCGCCATGTCGGCCAGCATTTGCCGCAGGTCAGTAAGGACTAACTTTTCTTCCTGAACCTGCGGTTGCTGAGCCAATACCTGGCCGATCGCCGCCAGTGAAATCGGCTTGGTCAGGAAGTGGTCGATCGCCACCAGCCCTGGCGGGATGCGGGTAAACTCCTGCACGTCTGCCGAGCAGAGCACGATGCGGCAAGGCGGGCGCCGTAGCCGCTGTTCGTCGCGGCGGATCAGCCTGGCCAGCGTCAGGCCGTCCGGGCGCGGCATGTTATAGTCGATAAACAGCAGATCGAAAGGCTGCCGGCGCTGAGCCTTCAGCAGCGCATAGCCTTGTTCAAAGCGGGCCGGCTGCAGCCCGAAGTGGCGCAGCTGGCGTTCCAGCAACAACAAATTGGTGGGATGGTCGTCGATCAGCGCGGTACGCAAGGCGGAAGACGGCAGAGCAAAGGTGTGCTCCTCCTGGGCGCCAGCCGTCGCGGCGCCGCTCAGCTCGACCGGTATCGCGACCTCGACGCGGGTGCCGACGCCCGGCTGCGAGTGCAACTCGATGCGGCCGCCCATCTGTTCGACGATTTCTTTGCAGATCGACAGGCCCAAACCGGTACCTTGCACCGAGATGCGTTGCGCGCCGCGCGCGCGGTAAAACGGTTGGAACAACTTGCCTACCTCATCGGCGGCGATGCCGCAGCCGCTGTCGTTCACCGTTAACTGCAACTCTCCCCGTCGTTCATCCTGTGCGCGCCAGCCGACGTCGACCTGAATGGCGCCGCGCGGCGTGAACTTTATCGCGTTGTTTATCAGGTTGTTAGCCACCTGAAGTAAACGCTCACCATCAATAATCACCGCCTCCGGCAGCGCCGGATCCGCCACCACGCTCAAGGTCAACGGCCGTTCGCCGATAAGCGGCCGGTAAAGGGCGTCGATGCGCGCGACCCAGGGGCGCAGCGCCACCGGTTTCGGCGCCAGCGTCAACGACCCGGTTTCCAGCCGCGCGTGATCCTGCAGGTCGTTGAGCAGGTTGAGCAGCGATGAGGCCGAACTGTAAATCACCGGCAGGCCTTCCGGCGCAGGTTGGCGTTTGAGCTCCAGTTCCAGCAGGCCGAGGATGGCGTGCATCGGCGTGCGCAGTTCATGGCTGACGGTGGCGAGGAATTTGCTCTTCATGCGATTTTCCGCTTCGGCGCGGCGGCGCGCCTGCTCGAGCTCTTCGCGTTCGCGTTTTTCACGGCGCTGCAGCATGAAACGGCGCAGCGTCAGCGCCAGCAGCAGCACGGTGGCGGCGGCCAACAGCGCCAGCAGCCAGGTGGTCTGCGGCGGCATGCGGTTGTCGTTCACCGCGTCGATCAGGTTGCTGCGGTCGACGATCCACTCGTCGCGCAGCGATTGCAGGGTATCCGCCGGGATCTGCATCAGGTTCTTATCGAGGATCGCCAGCAGCAGCGGTTGATCGCGGCGCACGCCGAAGGCCACCGGATAGGGGATGTTGTTGGCGGCGAAGGCCAGCTTGATGGCGCCGGAATAGCGCGACAGCGCCAAAAAGTTGGCGGAGATGACGTTATCCACCAGCGCATCCAGCTGGCCGTTGGCCAGCGCGTCGTACATCGATTTGCTGTCGGCGAAGCTTACGGTCTGTTCCTGCTCCGGCACCAGCCCCTGAGCCAAATCGCCCTGCAATACGCCGATGCGCTTGCCGGCCAGATCGCCCCAGGTCGAGACGCCGTTGGCATACTGGCCGACGTAAACGCCCCACAGCGAACGGTGGATCGGCATGCTGGCGCCGTAGCGCGCCTTGACGCCGCGCGCCAGCGGCAGGGCGGCGCGGAAGCTGGCCTGGCCGGATTGCACCAGCTGATCGGCCTGCTCGGCGTTGCGCGCCCACAGCGGCGCGAAACGCAGCCCGGTGTTTTGCGCGATGATGTTGAGAATATCGATGGCATAGCCGCGCGGCTGGCCGTCGGAACCGCGGTAGGCGAACGGGAAGTTGTTCTCGATGGCGGCGTAGTAAACCACGCGGTGGCTCGCCACCCAATTCTTCTCCATCGTCGTCAGATCGGCATTGCCGGTATCGAGGTAGCTGGGGATCTTTTTGCTCCAGCGGCTCTGCAGGGCATTCATCAGTTCCATCGGCGCGTCGGCGATGGCGGTGTCCAGCGTGTCTATCAGGCGCGGGTCGGCGGCGGCGAACACGAAGGAAAGGTTGCCCAGGTTCTCGTTGCTTTCAATCTGATAGAGCTGGCCGAGCTGCAGCTGGTCGATGATAAAGCTGGCGCTGGCCTCGTCGGCGATAAAGTAGTCGCTGCTGCCGTTCAGCAGCGAATAGACCGCCTGCAGATTGTTGTCGTAGCGCTGGATCTGCGACGCCACCGCCTGCAGGGCGCCGCCGGACTGCATGTCGGTCAGCGCGCCGATCGCGACGCGGGCGTTGGCGGAATTGAGCATCACCGGCCGATCGTTGCTGCGATCGCGCAATACGCGCAGGTTGCTGACGTAGTAAGGCTGGGAGATCTCCAGCCCGTGCAGCGCTTCGCTCTGCGGGATGCCGTACAACAGATCGACCTTGCCGTCGTGCAGCGCCTGCTCCAGCTGGGTCAGGTCGGCGAAGCCGTAAATGGCGAAGCGGATGCCGGTTACCTGCTGGATATAGCCGAGGTAGTCGGCGTTCAGCCCATACAGATCGTCATCCACAATGATGTTGTACGGGCTGGTGTTCTCACTGATGATGCCGACGCGCAGCGTGCGGTCGCGCCAGGGATTTTTCTCGCCGACGATCAGCATATTCTCGGGGGGATTCAGGTTGCTGACCAGCTGATAGCGCACCGGCTCCGCCGCCTGCGCCAGGCCGCACCACAGGATCAGCAGCAGCAGGGCGCGGCGCATCATGGCGCCAGCTCTTTAAACACCGCCACCAGCTCCAGCAAATTGCCGGCGCCGGTTTTGCGCTGGATGTTTTTCTTGTGCGTGCTGACGGTCTTGTTGCTGATGTGCAGCCGGTCGGCGATCTGCAGGTTGGACAGCCCCTGGCTCAGCAAACCCAGCACTTCGAGCTCCTTGGGCGTGAGCAGCCCGCCGTCCGCCGTCGGCGCTTCTTCGGCCAGCGCGGCAGTGGGGAAACTGGTTTCACCGCCCAGCACCTGCTCGATCGCCTGCACCAACTCCGCCAGCGAGCTGCCTTTGTTGACGAAACCGTCGGCGCCGGCGGCATGCGCCATGCGCGCATACACATCGGCTTCCTGCGCGGTATAGATCAGGATCTTTTGTTGCGGGTAGTGGCGGCGGATTTTTTTCAACAGCTGCAGCCCGTCGACCTGCGGCAGGCCGATATCCAGGATCACCAGGCTGAAAGCGGCCTCGGCCAGCAGAGCCAGCGCCTGGACGTCGTCCTGCGCCGCCTGCAGACGGTAGGGGCGGGATGATTTCATTAGCGCCGCTTCCAGTGCGACATGAACCACCGGGTGGTCATCAACTAATAACAGAGAAGGCATGTTCAACTCGGGTCACTTTATATTCCGATCGCTAGCATAGCGAAAAAGGAGGCTCTGCGCTCCCCTGATGAAACAGCACAATCTGCTGTTAATTTGGCGGTTCCAGCGGCGGGGGGCAAAGGTGATTTACAGCGCCATTCTCACAGGCTAGATTGTTGGGATCTACACCGTTACGCACTGCGAAAGACCCCACGATACCGAATGGAAAAGCTATGAATTACCAAAACGACGATTTACGCATTAATGATATTAAGGAACTCCTGCCGCCGGTGGCTCTGCTGGAGAAATTCCCGGCCACTGAACGCGCGGCAAAGACGGTGTCCCAGGCCCGCAGCGCAATTCACAATATCCTCCGCGGCAGCGACGATCGCCTGCTGGTGGTGATTGGCCCTTGCTCCATCCATGATACCCAAGCCGCCAAAGAGTACGCGGGGCGCCTGCTGGCGCTGCGTGAAGAACTGAGCGGCGAGCTGGAAGTGGTGATGCGCGTGTACTTCGAAAAACCGCGCACCACCGTGGGCTGGAAAGGCCTGATCAACGATCCGCAAATGGACAACAGCTTCAACATCAACGACGGCCTGCGCCTGGCGCGCAAGCTGCTGGTGGAGATCAACGACAGCGGGCTGCCGGCCGCCGGCGAATTCCTCGACATGATCACGCCGCAGTACCTGGCGGATCTGATGAGCTGGGGCGCCATCGGCGCGCGCACCACGGAATCGCAGGTGCACCGCGAGCTGGCCTCCGGCCTCTCGTGCCCGGTCGGCTTCAAGAACGGTACCGACGGCACCATCAAGGTGGCGATCGACGCCATCAACGCCGCCGGCGCGCCGCACTGCTTCCTGTCGGTGACCAAGTGGGGCCACTCGGCGATCGTTAATACCAGCGGCAACGGCGACTGCCACATTATCCTGCGCGGCGGCAAAGAGCCGAACTACAGCGCGGCGCACGTGAAGGACGTCAAAGCCGGCCTGAGCAAAGCCGGGCTGCCGGCGCAGGTGATGATCGACTTCAGCCACGCCAACAGCAGCAAACAGTTCAAAAAACAGCTGGACGTGAGCGCCGATGTTTGCGGGCAAATTGGCGGCGGTGAAAAAGCGATCATCGGCGTGATGATCGAAAGCCACCTGGTGGAAGGCAACCAGAACCTCGAAAGCGGCGAACCGCTGGTTTACGGCAAGAGCGTGACCGACGGCTGCATCGGCTGGCAGGACACCGAAACCGTGCTGCGCGATCTGGCGGCGGCGGTAAAAGCGCGCCGCGGATAACCGCAAACAATGAAAAGGGCCCGATAGCGGGCCCTTGTTTTATCTTTGCCATTGCACTTCTCTATATTCCACGACTTTAAGGCTTACAGTTAATGGGCCAATTAAGTCATTAAGCGACCCCCTTCGCATTATTCCTATTTAAGAAAAGAATAATTGTCACTGCTCGCGGCATTGTGCTTATATAAGACGCTTTTTTTATTCCATAAACCCCGCAGGCCTAATAAGCGGGGGAGTGGTATGACCTTATTCCTTTCAGGATGAAAGAATTATGACAAACAATACCTCGCAGCCGCTGGGGCTGCACCGGATTAAATTCCATGGGAAAGGTGGTGAGTACTTCGCTATTTGGTTAGTCAATGCATTATTGACCGCCCTGACCCTGGGCATCTATTCCGCCTGGGCGACGGTGCGCCGTCGCCGCTATTTTTACGGCAACACGGAATTGGACGGCGATCGTTTCGACTACCATGCACAACCGCTGCAAATTCTGAAAGGGCGGCTGTTGGTGATCGGCGGCATCATCGTGTTTTATATCTTGCTGGCGATAACGCCACTGTTGGGGCTGCTGGCTTTGCTGGTGTTGCTTGCCCTGCTGCCGTGGATCGTTATCCGCAGCTGGCGCTACAATGCGATTATGTCGAGCTATCGCGGCGTGCGTTTTAATTATGTCTGCCGCACCGGGCGCGCCTATTGGGCTTTACTGTTCTGCCCGTTATTGCTGATTATCGGGCTGTATGTCGGTCTGATCATCTTGCTCGGCATTGGCAGCGGTCTTGGCAGCATCAACGCCATCGCTTTTATGCTGGTGCTGACGTTGATTTTGGCCGTGCCGGCATTTGCGGCGGTAAATGGTATTATTAGCGCACTGCAGCATGATTTGTACGTTAATAACCTGTTCTTCGGGCGCACACCGTTTATTGCCGAACTGAAGAAATCGGCCTTTATCAAATTTGCCTTGATCGGCCTGCTCATATTCCTGCCATTTATGTTGGTCGCGTTGGTGTGCATCGGTTCGTTCTTCTTTACTCTCTATCAGATGGTGTTGATGGGTCTGTTGACCAACGAAGCCATTGATGTGCTGGTGCTGGACAATATCAGCAGCCTTCTGCTGATGATGGTGGTGCTGTTGATCGGCGCGCTGGTGGCCAGCAGCTACCAGGTCGTTGCCCAGCGCAATTATCTGTTTAACCAGGCAAGGCTGAACGGCGACATCAAGCTGCATTCCTCAATGAAAACGCTGCCATACATGGGATTGTTGATCACCAATACCCTGATTACCCTGTTCTCGCTCGGTTTGGCGACGCCGGTGGCGGAAGTGCGTCATGCCCGTTATCTGGCGGCCTGCACGGCGGTTGAAGGCGATCTGGCGCTGCTGGACATTACGGCGCATCAGGAAAGCGCCAACAGCGCGGTGGCCGAAGAAGCGCTGCAGGCGCTGGATCTGGGCGGCAACTTCTGAGGCGCCGATGATCCTTGAAGGCGCTTATCAGTTGCCGGGACGGGCCGCACGTGAGGCGGCTCGTCTGCTGGTGAACGAAAGCGGCGAAGGCGTGACGTTGCAGCGGCAGGATGAACAGCGTTACATCCCGCTGACGGACATCACCGTTTCTGCCGCGCTGGGCAATATTCCGCTGACGCTCACCTTCAAGGGCGGCGGGCGCTTTGTACCTGACGACGACGCGGCCTTTCGCCGCTGGTTCTATCAGCGCCGTTCGCCAGGGTGGGTGCATCGTCTGGAACGCCATAAACGCGGCGTCGCCCTGGCGCTGCTGATGACGCTGCTGGCGGTAGTGGCTTACGTTTATGTGGTGCTGCCGTGGGCGAGCAGCGAGATCGCCATGCGCATCCCCACCTCGGTGGAACAGACGCTGGGCAAACATACGCAGACGTTTTTGGACCAGAGCGGCTTCGCGCCCTCTGCACTGCCGGCCGAGCGGCAACGGGCGTTGCAGCAGCTATTCCGGCAGGTGATGCCGGCCGAGATGCGCCAGGAGCGCACGCCGCTCTCGCTGAAGCTGATGGCGGCGCCCGGTGCGCCGAACGCCTTTATGTTGCCCGACGGCACGCTGGTGCTCAGCGATAGCCTGGTCACCTTGTCAAAAAACGACGATGGCCTGGCGGCGGTGATGCTGCATGAGATGGGGCATCACGCTCATCGTCACCCGATGCGCATGTTAGTGCGTTCGTCACTGGTGGCGTTGACGCTGATGTGGATGACGGGTGACGTCAGCGGCATCGGCGATACGCTGCTGCAGTCTGCGTCCTTCGTGAATGAGATGCAGTTTTCTCGCGGGATGGAGCGTGAGGCGGATGCGTTTGCGATAGCGGAAATGCAGCGCCAGGGGCGTTCGCTGGCGGAAATGGCGGCGATCTACCGCGCGTTGGCGCAGGCGCCTGAACGAGAAAAGACCGATGACTGGGCGCTGCCTGCCTGGCTCAGCACCCATCCGGCGATGCAGGAACGGCTGGACGCGGTGAATGAGGCGATGGCGCAGCAGCAATAAAAAAGCCCCCGGTGAAAACCGGGGGCTTTTTCGTGAACGGGCGAAATTACTTCGCTTTACCCTGGTTCGCTACGGCCGCCGCTTTTGCTGCGATCTCGTCGGCGTTACCCAGGTAGTAACGTTTGGTTGGCTTGAAGTTCTCGTCGAACTCATACACCAACGGCACGCCGGTTGGGATGTTCAGCTCGAGGATTTCATCTTCGCTCAGGTTATCCAGGTATTTCACCAGCGCGCGCAGGGAGTTGCCGTGCGCCGCAACGATCACGCGCTCGCCGCTCTTGATGCGTGGCAGGATCTCTTCGTCCCAGTAAGGGATAACGCGATCGATGGTCAGCGCCAGGCTTTCGGTCAGCGGCAGCTCTTGCTCGGTCAGCGAAGCATAGCGCGGATCGTGGCCAGGGTAACGTTCGTCTTCTTTGGTCAGCTCAGGTGGGGTCACCGCGAAGCCGCGACGCCATTGTTTCACCTGCTCGTCGCCGTATTTTTCCGCGGTTTCCGCTTTGTTCAGACCCTGCAGCGCGCCGTAGTGACGTTCGTTCAGCTTCCAGGATTTTTCGGTTGGCAACCAGGCCTGATCCAGCTCGTCGAGGATGTTCCACAGGGTGTGGATCGCGCGCTTCAGTACGGAGGTGTAAGCGAAGTCGAAAGTGAAACCTTCTTCTTTCAACAGCTTGCCTGCTGCTTTCGCTTCGGTGCGGCCCTTGTCGGACAGATCAACATCATACCAACCGGTGAAGCGGTTTTCTTGGTTCCACTGGCTTTCGCCGTGACGCACCAGAACCAGCTTAGTTACAGCCATAGCTTAACTCCTTAATAATCTGACATTTC
This sequence comes from Serratia sp. BNK-23, assembly GCF_047456145.1. NCBI lineage: Bacteria > Pseudomonadati > Pseudomonadota > Gammaproteobacteria > Enterobacterales > Yersiniaceae > Serratia > Serratia sp. BNK-23. The sequence continues at coordinate 3,643,583 of NZ_CP179900.1, read as the reverse complement.
AATGATAACGAAAATCATTATATTGCCGCGGGCCGGGGCTCGGCAATCGATAGTGTCTAACCATAGCCAATTTCTTGCCGCAAAGTAAGGGCTGGCGAAAGGAAAAAGCTGAATCGTTCAGGCTGAGGCGGAAGGGGGAGAAACGGCACGTCGGAATCGCTCCGGACGCGCCGTGGCGTGGGGAAAATCAGGCCGATTTTTTCAGGCAGTTGCTCATGAAGGTTTTACGCGCGTCGCCCTTCAGATCCTTGGTCTTGGCGTCGGCATTGCAGCTTTTCATTTTCTGCTGCTGCGGCGTCAGGGTTTTGCCGGACGCAGCGGTGCCTTCGGACTTCAGGCAGGTGCTCATAAAGGTGGAGCGATCGGCGCCTTTCAGCGACTTGGTGGATGCCTGCTGGTTGCAATCGGTCATGCGTTTCTGTTGGGCCGCCTGCGCCGGCGAAGGCGTTTTCGTCGCCGTCGTCGCGTCGGCCGCCATCAGATTGGTGCTCAGCATTAAGCCCGCCAGCAATGGAAGTGCAGTAATCAGACGCATAGGTGTTCCTTCAGCTATTGATTGGCCGCCATCGGCCGAAAATTGTGACGTTGCACAAGGCGTTGTGCTTATCACGGTAGCCTGAGTGTAGTGCGCGCTTTGGAATAAGGGAAGGTGGGCGCCGGTGGGGGGATGGCGCTAAAAGGTAAGCATTTATAACAAATTGCCCCCGGCCGCACGGCGAGGGGCGTAGCGGGTCAGATAGGATAAAACTGATAATGCGTGGCGCTGCGGTAGCGGCTCCCCGGTTGCAGCCAACAGTCCGGCTGCGGCCACTCGGGATGGTGCGGGCTGTCCGGCAAAAACTCGCTCTCCAACGCCACGCCGGCATGGTTGGCGTAGCTGCCGCCATCGCGCGCCGGCGTGCCGGCCAGATAATTGCCGCTGTAGAGCTGCAGCGCAGGCGCGTCGGTGAACACGCTCATTTGCACTTGCCCGTCGGCGGACCACAAATGCGCCGCCGGGCTCTCCAGCGCCCCGCAGGTACGATGCAGCAGAAAGGCGTGATCGTAGCCTTGCACCCGCTGCTGGTCGCGATCGCGCAGGAAATCCTGCAGCAGCGTTTTCGGCTGGCGGAAATCCATGCCGCTGCCGTCCACCGGCGTCAGATCGGCGCAGGGAATGCCCTCGGCGTCGACAGGCAGGTAGCGATCGGCGAACAGCTGCAACCGTTGGGCGCGGGCGTCGGTGCCGGCGCCGTCCAGATTGAAATAGGCGTGGTTGGTCAGATTGACCGGGCAGGGGCGATCGACCTGCGCCAGATAGTTGATTTCCAGGCGATTATCCGAGGTCAGGCGGTAACAAACCTGCACGTCGAGATTGCCGGGGAAACCCTGATCGCCCTCCGCCGAATGCAGCGCATAGCAGACCTGCTGCGCATCATGCTGCACCCGGCGCCAGCGGCGGGCATGAAAACCGTCGGGGCCACCGTGCAGCTGATGGGCGCCCTGATTGGCGGCCAGCGCATGGGGTTTCCCGCCGATGGGCAGACTGGCGTTGGCGATGCGGTTGGCGTAACGGCCGACGGTGGCACCCAGATAGGCGCCCTGACGTGGGTAGTCCGCCGGGCTGTGGCAGCCCAGCAACAGCTCGCGCTTTTCACCGGATTTGAGCGGCAAGACGGCGGACAGCCAGGTGGCGCCCCAGTCCATCAGCGTCACCGTCATGCCGCCGGCGTTTTGCAGCAGTGTCAGCTGGTAAGGTTGCCCATCGGGCGCCGCTGCCGCGGTTGCCGTCAGCATGTACCGGCTCCCTGCGAAGCCTGGCAGACATAGAACGTTTCCTGCAATCCGCCGGTTTGCCGCGGATACTCGTGCGCCACGGCGGCACGCACCGTCTCCACGAGATCCTGCGGCATCAACGCGACGATGCAGCCGCCAAAGCCGCCGCCGGTCATGCGCACGCCACCGCGCGGGCCGATCGTCGCTTTGACGATCTCGACCAACCGATCGATCGGCGGTACGGTGATTTCAAAGTCATCGCGCATCGAGGCGTGGGATTCCGCCATCAGCCGGCCCATGCGCTGCAGGTCGCCGGCCGCCAGCGCGTCGGCCGCCGCCAGCGTGCGGGCGTTCTCGCTGATGACGTGCCGCGCGCGTTTGGCCACCAACGGATCCAACTGATGTTGACGCGCTGCAAACTGTTCGGGGCTGACGTCGCGCAGCGCCTTGACGCCGAAGAACCGCGCCGCTTCTTCGCACTGTGTGCGGCGGGTGTTGTACTCGCTGTCCACCAGCCCGCGTTGCACATTGGAGTTGATGATCACCACCGCGACGCTGCCCGGCATCGGCACCGCACGGGTCTCCAGCGAGCGGCAGTCGATCAGCAGAGCGCTGTCGCGCCGGCCGAGCGCGGAGATCAACTGGTCCATGATGCCGCAGTTACAGCCGACGAACTGGTTCTCCGCCTCCTGGCCGTTCAGCGCCAGCGCCACGCCGTCCAACGGCAGCTGATAGAGCGCCTGCAGCGCCTGGCCCACCGCCACCTCCAGCGCGGCGGAGGAGCTGAGCCCCGCCCCTTGCGGCACATTGCCGGCGATCACCAGATCCGCGCCGCCGAAGTCGGCGTTGCGGCGCTGAAGATGTTTCACCACGCCGCGCACATAGTCGGACCAGCGCTGATCGGGGTGGCTGACGATCGGCTCGTCGAGCGAGAATTGATCCTGCTGATTCTGATAATCGGCGGCCAGCACGCGGATCTGACGGTCGTCGCGCTTGGCGCAGGCGATGACGGTTTGGTAATCGATGGCGCAGGGCAGCACGAAGCCGTCGTTGTAATCGGTATGCTCGCCGATCAGGTTCACCCGCCCCGGCGCCTGGATGGTCAACGCCGGCGCGTAGCCGAAGTGTTCGGTAAACAGGGAATGGGTAAGCGGTTTCAGGCTCATGCTTGGGCTCCGGCTTCACGGTAATGTATATCGCTGACGGCGCGCAGACGCTCTGCGGCCTGTTCGGCGGTCAGATCGCGCTGGGTTTCCGCCAGCATCTCGTAACCGACCATAAACTTGCGCACGCTGGCTGAACGCAGCAGCGGCGGATAGAAATGAGCGTGCAGCTGCCAGTGCCGGTTGTCGGCACCGTTGAACGGCGCGCCGTGCCATCCCATCGAATAGGGGAAGGAACACTGGAACAGGTTGTCGTAGCGGCTGGTCAGCTTCTTCAGCGCCAGCGCCAGATCTTGGCTTTGCGCCGCGCTGAGATCGGTGATGCGCTGCACCGCCGCTTTCGGCAGCAGCAGCGTTTCAAACGGCCAGGCGGCCCAGTAGGGCACTACCGCCAACCAGTGTTCGGTGTTCACCACGATGCGTTCGCCTGCGGCCAGCTCGCGCTGCGCATAATCCAGCAGCAGCGGGGAGGCGTGTTCCCGAAAATAGTCGTGCTGCAGGCGATCTTCGCGTTCGGCCTCGTTCGGCAGAAAGCTGTTGGCCCAGACTTGCCCGTGCGGGTGCGGGTTGGAGCAGCCCATCGCCGCGCCTTTGTTTTCGAACAGCTGTACCCAGGGATAGTGCTTGCCCAGCTCAGCGGTTTGCGCCTGCCAGGCGGCGACCACCTGTTCCAGCGCCGGCAGCGCCAGTTCGGGCAGGGTCTTGCTGTGATCGGGAGAGAAGCAGATCACCCGGCTGACGCCGCGCGCGCTCTGGCTGCGCATCAGCGGATCCTGGCTATCGGGCGCCGGTGGCGTATCGCTCATCAGCGCGGCGAAATCGTTGGCGAAAACATAGGTACCGCGATAATCCGGATTGCGATCGCCGGTGACGCGCGCATTGCCCGGGCACAGGAAACAGTCGGGATCGTGCGTTGGCAGCGTTTCCGTCGGGACGGCTTCTTGTTGGCCCTGCCAGGGGCGCTTGGCGCGGTGCGGTGAAACCAGCACCCACTGGCCGCTGAGCGGGTTGTAGCGGCGGTGCGGATGATCGATAGGGTTAAATTCCGTCATACAGTTCCTTTCTAGGCGCCGACGAAAGTGTAATCGCTTCCAATTACCGTCTTGAGACGCCCGTTGCTGAACAGGGAGAGGCTATTGCGCAGAAAGATAGCACGCCCGCGGCGGTAAAAAGGTGATCTAACGCGAAAAGTGGAATCGTTTACACTTCATTGAAAAGCGCAGGAAGGGCGAAGAAAAGCGGGCGACAACGTGATTGAGGGCATTGCGGTGAGGTGCCGGTGATAGCGTTTTCACCCGACCAGCCGGCAGAGAGGGGGCTCTCTGCCGGCTTCAGCCGTTAAGAATGCTGGTACAGCGGATAGGTGAAGAACAGCAGATGGGTCAGATTAAGCCCGAAATGGAACAGAATCGGCACCCACAGACGGCCGCTCCACATCCACGCCAGGCCGTAGATCACCCCGGCGAGGGTCGCGAAGATCACCATCAGCGTACCGCCCGCCAGATGCGCGGCGCCGAATACCAGGGAGGCGACGATCAGCGCCGGCCAAGCGCCCAGCCACTGGCTGAGACGCTGTTGCAGGTAGCCGCGAAACAGAGCTTCTTCGGCCATGCAGACGAAGAACAGGTTTGCCATCACGAACGGCAGGATCCAGGCGGGCGCATGCAACTCGATTTTTAAGCCGCCCAGCGCGACGGCCAGCAGCAACAGCGCCGGCACGGCCAGCAGCAGCGCAATCCAGCCCGTTTTGCCGGCGTTGCCGCCGCGTTCGGCGGAAAACAGCGTGGGCAAGCAGGCGAACAGCAGGAAGGGCACCATCGCCTTATCGAAGTTGTAATACATGGTGAACGGCGCGCTGAGCGGGCCGGCTTTTTCGCCGTCGATCATCAGCTGATTGTGGATGCCCGGCACCAGGTGCAAGAACAGCGCCACGCAGCCGGCGACCACCAGCCCTTCGAGCGCAATCGCCAGATTGCGTTGCGCGCGAAAATGGTGGCGCAGCCCCGCCAGTGCCACGATGGCCAACAGGCAACCCAGGCTGAGCGGCGTCAATACCCCATGATAAAGCCCCATGCCCGCCGAGGCGGCCAGGATCACCCAGGCTATCAGCCGGTTAAACGGCAAGAAAAATAACGAAGCAGCCAGTACGCCCCACATAATATGTCCCTTTAAATATGTACACGGCGCTCAGCGCCTTTGCGGCGTGCGATGATGGCGAAATTGAGCGCTAGAGCGGATAGTAGCACACCAAGATGACGCTAAAGGTCGGGGCAGTGATGCATTTGTGCATGATGCCGGCCCACACGACCGGCGGCGATGAGGGTTAGCCTTTCATCCATGCCTGCGAACGGGTGATTTCGGCCAGGTTTTGCAAGGTATCGAGGCTTTGCTGGTGGATCTCCTGCGTGGGGGCCGCGCACAGGTCTTGCAGCACGGTCACCTGGAAACCGGCGTCATGCGCCTGACGCGCAGTGCTCTCGATGGCGAGCGGCGTGCTGACGCCCGCCAGCAGCAGATGGTGGCACCGATGTTGCCGCAGCCAGGCTAACAAATTGTTACCGGAGAAAGCGCTGACTGCCGTTTTTTCAAATTGCAGATCGGTCTCTTCCTGATGCAGTTCGGGCATCCAGCGGCAGCCCGGGCCGTTTAACCGCAGCGCGCCGATCTGCTTGAGATGGTTGAACAGCGGCGAATGGGGCGGAATGTCATGATAATCGTCAGCGAATCCCACCCGCACCCAAATCACCGGGATTTTTCGCACCCGGGCATAGGCCGCGGCGGCATTGACGTTGGCGAGCAGGTGGGTCGCCGCCACCTGTTCGTGGCAGTGGTTGGCGCGCCCTTTGGGCCCAATCAGATCTTCGATCAGGTCGATGATAATCAACGCAGCGGACATGGCGTCTCCAGAAATGGCCTTCTTCCTTTCTATGATAAAAGGCCAAATGTGATGTGCTGCGGTGAAGTGTTGCCGGATATGTTTACGCCGCGTTTCAGGCGGAGGCCGCAGCCAGCCGCTGATGTTGGTAGCCGTAGCCGCCCTCGCCGTCGGGCACGAAGCTGAGGCGGTGAGTGATGCACTGCGGCGCATCTTCGGCATGGTGCGAGACGAACAGCAGCTGGGTAGCGCCCTGGCCGATCAGCACGTCGATGAAGCGGCGCACCAGCTGGCGATTGAGCGGATCCAGCCCCTGCAGCGGCTCGTCGAGGATCAGCAGCGCCGGGTGTTTCACCAGCGCGCGGGCGATCAGCGCCAGCCGCTGTTGGCCCCAGGAAAGGCTGTGGAACGGGGCGTCACCGCGCGCGCCGTTGACCCCGAGCAGCGCCAGCCATTGCTCTGTCAGCTGCCGCTGACGATCCGAAACCGCCTGATAAATGCCGATCGAATCGAAAAACCCTGACATCACCACGTTGCGCACGCTGGTGTTGACGCGATAATCCAGATGCAGGCTGCTGCTGACGTAGCCGATATGGCGTTTGATTTCCCAGATGGTTTCCCCGCTGCCGCGGCGGCGGCCGAATAGCGTCAGATCGTTGCTGTAGCCCTGTGGATGATCGCCGGTGATCAAGCTGAGCAATGTGGATTTGCCGGCGCCGTTCGGGCCGACGATCTGCCAGTGTTCGCCGGGATTTACCTGCCAGTCGAGGTGATTGAGGATCGGCCGATCGTTATAGCTGACCACGCCGTCACGCAGGACGATCAGCGGCCGATCCGCCGGCAGGGCTACTTTTTGCGTCGGATCCTCGGTTTCCGGCAGCGCCAGCCCGTTGAGATTTTCGCTGTGCGCCAGCTGCGCCACCAGCGCGTCCGCCATCACCTGGCTGCGCGGCCCGCGGCTGGTCAGGGTGCAGTCCGCCAGCACGCCCACCCGTCGGACAAAATCCGGGATTTCGTCGAACCGGTTGAGCACCAGCACCACGGTTTGGCCCTGGGCGGAAAGCTCGCTCAGCAACGCGGCGAGCTGCGCGCGTGAGTGCACGTCCAGCCCGTCGAAGGGTTCGTCGAGGATCAGCAGGTCGGGCTCGGGCATCAGCGCCCGGCACAGCAGGGTCTTGCGCGTTTCGCCGGTGGAGAGGTATTTGAAGCGGCGCGTCAGCAGGGCGGTGATGCCGAACTGTGCGGCCAGCCGCTCACAGCGCGCGGCGTCTTTCACCTCTTCCTGAATGATCTCAGCCGCGGTGCGGCCGGTGTCGTCTTCGTCCGCGCTGAGCAGATCGGTGTTGTTGCGTTGCCACTCGTCGCTGACCATTTTTTGCAGCTGTTCGAAGGAGATGCGCACCGCGTGCTGAAAGTCGCTGCGGCGCTCGCCGCCGAGCAGAACCAGTTCGTCGGCCAGCGCCCGCGCCAGGGCGGATTTGCCGCTGCCGTTGGCGCCGACGAAGGCCCAGCTGTCGCCGGCCTGGATTTCCAGCGCGTCCAGCGTCAGGGTACGGGTATCGCTTAAGCGGAATGAACCTTGCGAAATGTGCAACGACGACATCACCTGTTCCTTTTTTTGCAATTATTTGCCTTAGAAATAGGCGCATTGCAGGGGGATGTCAATCAACAAAAATGCAACGTTACGTTGCGCTTAACACAACGTGGCGACAATCACGTGGTCGGCGTTGAACAGGGCGTGTACGGCGGCGCCGACGCTCAGTTGCAGACGCTGCAGCTCCGCCGTCGTCAGCGTGGCGCACAGGGTTTCGCCCCCCGCCAGCGTCACCAGCACCTCGCTGTGTTCGGCGCCTGGCTGAATGCCGGCCACCACGCCCGCCAGCGCGTTATCCGCGCCGGCATGTTCCGCCGTCTCGACGCTTAACCGCACCCAGGGCGCCTTGATCAGCGCCAGCACCTCTTTGCCCGGCGTCAGCTGCAGCCGGTCGGCGCTTTGCTGGGTAATGGCCGCCGTCAGGCGAGTGCTGCCGTCGTTCAATAAAATCGCCAGGTGCTGCTGCACCTGCTGATGATCGCGTTCGATGACGGTACCGAAGAATTGATTGCGCGCGCTGGTTTGCAGCGAGAAGCGCGAGATGGCCGCCAGCAGGCTGTCGAGCGGCAGATCGTCCTGCTGCAACACGTCGAAGGCCTTTTGCTGCACCTGACCCAGCAGGTCATACAGTTGGATCAGCCGCTGGCCATAGCGCGTCAGCTGTGCGCCGCCGCCGCCTTTCCCGCCGGTGGCGCGGTCCACCACCGTTTGTTCCGCCAGCTGGTTCATCTCATTGATGGCATCCCAGGCGCTTTTGTAGCTGATGCCCGCCAGCTTGGCGCCCTGGCTGATGGAGCCGGTGTGCTGCACCTGTTTCAGCAGCGCGATGCGGCGCGGATCGGCGAACAGCTTTTGCTGGAGTTTGAGAGTCAGAAGAATTTCGGCCTGCATAGCGCATCCTGTCGGCGGCAAAAATCTTATTGTCGCCGATTTGGCGGCAAAGCGCCAAACGCAGTGCGCTGGAGAGTGGGGTAATAAAGACTGGTATTGCTTTGTTGTTATAATATAACATAACAGAAAAACGATAAGGCTTTACGCCGGCTGCGGCCGGTTTTTATTTCACCACAGGGATGCTCCACATGAGTACGACACGCCGGCGCTTTCGCGCGCCCAGAAAATCTTTATGCCTGGCCGCCGCCTGGGTCGGTGGTGCACTGACGGCGCCGCTGGCTTTCGCCGCCGACTGCGATAAAGCCCGCAATGCCACGGGATGCGAAGAACATCTCACCGTGGAGGCGGCAGCCCCCGCCGGGCGCTACGATGCGTTGAACGCCGTGAGCCGCAGCGCGTCACAGCTCGGGCTGACCGCTCGGGAGACGCCGCGCAGCATCGATATCATCAGCGCGCGGGCGATCCAACAGCGGGGCGATCGCTCGCTGGCCGCCGCCGTCGAGCACGCCACCGGCCTGTCCGGCGTCGCTTCGCCAACGTTATCCAACAACTTTTCCGCGCGCGGTTTCCGGCCGATCGCCTGGCTGTATAACGGCGTAGAAATGCCCGGCAGCACGCTGCAGCTGGGCGATCCGGCGCATTACGACAGCATCGAGATACTGCGCGGGCCGGGATCGGCGCTGAACGGCCTGAGCGCCGCGGGCGGCAGCGTCAACCTGATCTCGCGGCGGCCGACCTTCAGCCGCCAGCCGTTCGAGCTCGATTATGGCCTCGGCAGCTACCGCAGCCAGCGCTTGCATCTGGGAGCCGGCGGCGCGCTGGTGGACGATGCGGTGGCGTATCGGCTGGACGTCAGCGGCAACGACAGCGGCAGCAACGTGCAGGACGAGCGCGATCGGCAGAAGCGGATTTCCGGCTCGCTGCTGTTTAAGCTGACCGACGATGCGCTGTTGACGCTGAGCCTGGACCGCATGCTCAACCGCACCAACAACCCTTACTACGGCACGCCGCTGCTGGATGGGCGCATTGCCGGCGAGCTGCGCGACATCAATTACAACAACCTGACCGACAGCCGCATCCAGAGCAACGCCACCGCATTTCAGGCCAGTCTGGACTGGTTTATGACGCCTGAAGTGGAGTGGCATAACCAATTCTATTACTACAGCGGCTTTCGCGAATGGCGCAACGTCGAGCGTTTCCGCGTCGCGGCGGCGGCCCGGCCCGGCGACGTCAACCGCGACTCTTTCGGCGCCTTGGCGCACGACGACGATCTGATCGGCAACCGCAGTTCGCTGGTGTTCGATCGCGCCATTGCCGGTTTCGATAACCGGTTGCTGGTCGGCTTCGATCTGAGCAAGCGGCATTTTCAGTACTACTCCAACGGTTTCCCCGGTTCCGAAGACGTGCCGCTCGGCGCGCCGCCCAGAGAGCCGTTCGCGCAGGGCACCGATCGCCAACGCGCGCCGGTGCGCCACGTCACCCAGAATCAGTACGCCGCCTTTCTTGAAGATCGCTTCAGCCTGACCGAGCGTTTAGCGTTGCTGGGCCAGTTGCGCTACAACCATATGGACATGGACTGGCGCTTCCAGGGGCCGCAGGAAGAGAGCCGCGCGCACACCTATGTTTTCAGCACCTGGAGCCTGGGCCCCAGCTATGCATTGACCGATAACCTCACGCTCTACGCCAACTACACCACCGGCCAGGAGCCGGGCAACGATCTGTTCTTCCTCAGCCCGACGCAGACCGATCTGCCGCTGACGCGAGCGCGCCAGTGGGAGGCCGGTGCCAAAGGGCAATTTTGGGGTAACAAGGGCGAGGCGACGCTGGCGCTGTACGAACTGCGCAAGGACAACCTGTTTGTGCCCGACGCGCAGCGGCCGGATGCGTTGAACGCGGTAGGCAGGCAGACGTCGCGCGGCATCGAGCTTGGCGTGGTGCTGCGTCCCGACGAGCGCTGGGAACTGGCCGGCAACGCCGCCTACACGCACGCCCGCTACGACGACTATCGCGGCGGTAGCCCGCTGCGCAGTTACAACGGCAATCGCCCGGCCTATATCCCGGACTGGACCGCCAACCTCAGCGTGCATTATCAGGCGACGGAACGTTTGGGGCTGGCTTCTTCGCTGCGCTACGTCGGCAGCAGTTACAACGACGATGCCAACCGGCGCAAGATGCGCGCGTACACCACGCTTGATCTGGCGGCGGACTATCAGCTGACGCCGATCGTCGATGTCGGTTTCCGCATTCGCAACGCCACCAACCAGCTGTACGCCTATCAGCGCACCTACCCGGATCAGGCGCTGATTGCGCCGCCGCGCAGCTATGAAACCTTCGTGTCGGTCAGGTTCTGACGGCGTGAAACGTTCGCTTTACCTGTTGTTGTGCGTCCTGGGATTGGGCTGGGGCGCGCCGCTGCGTGCCGATGCCGTCAGCCTGCACAATTGCGGGGTAACGCGCGATTACCCGCAGCCGCCGCAGCGGGTGCTGGTTTACGCCAACCCGGCGCTGGAAAACCTGCTGGCGCTGGGGCTGGCCGGCCGTGCGATCGGCGTGGTCGGGTATGACCGCGCGCGCGATCCCACGCCGACGGCGCCGGCCGAGGCGCTGCGGGTGCCAGCCAGCCCGGCGCCGCCCACGGCGGAAGCGTTGCTGCTGATGCGGCCGGATTTTGTCTATTCGGCCAGCTATTACTGGCTGTACAGCCCGGAAACGCCCGATCGGGCGCGGCTGGCGGAATGGGGCATCGGCACTTATCTCTCTCCCGGCGCCTGCAGCGGCCAGCAAAGCGCGATCGCCGCCGCGCTGACGTTCGAAGACATTTTCACCGAGCTGCGGGAGCTGGCGCGTATCTTCAACGTCAGCCGCGCCGGTGAAGCGCTGATCGAACGGCTGCGCGGGCAGTTGAGGGCGCTTGAGCCGCAGCGCGCACAGCTGCCGCATTGGCGGCTGCTGTGGTGGTATGCCGGCGCGCAGACGCCCTATGTGGCCGGCTGCTGCGGCGCGCCAGGCTTGCTGAGCCGCAGCGTCGGCAGTGAGAACCTGTTCGGCGATCTGCCCGAGCTGTGGCCGACGGTGTCCTGGGAGATTATTGCCGCGCGCGATCCGGATGCGATCGTGCTTGGCGATCTGCCGCGCGGCGGCTTCGGGGACAGCGCGGCCGACAAGATCGCCTTTCTGGAGCATCACCCGCTGACCGCGACGCTGCGCGCCGTGCGTCAGCGGCGCTACGTGATCCTCCCCGGTTACGACATGGACCCTTCCGCCCGCACCGTGGCGGCGCTGGGCCGTTTGATTCGGGGCCTGGCGGCCTTGTCGCCGCAGGCTCCGACGCTTTCCAACAAGGAACCTTGATATGACTGCCGTTTCATTCTCTTCGCTGCTGGACTCCTGGGATCGCCAGCAGGCGGCCTACATCGCCGAACGCGAAGCGCGTTTTAACGCCCAGCTGGACGTGCTGGCGCTGGCCGTCGGCCAGGATTTTCACGTGCTGGATCTGGCCTGTGGCCCGGGATCGCTGAGCCTGCGTATTTTGCAGCGCTTTCCGCAGGCCAGGGTGACCGCCATCGATCTCGATCCGCTGCTGCTGGCGGTGGCGCGCGGCGCGCTGGCGGAGTATGGCGATCGGATCCGTATCCTGCAGGCCGATCTGGCGGATCCGGCCTGTTTTTCCGTGCTGTCCGGCCCCACGCCGCAGGCGGCGGTGTCCAGCACGGCGCTGCACTGGCTGATGCCGGAGCAGCAGCTGGCATTGTACCGTAACGTCGCCGGGCTGCTGGCCGCCGGCGGCGTATTCCTCAATGCCGATCATCAGCGCTGTGATCACCGTCAGCCGAGGTTGAAAGCGTTGGCGGAGCGGCACGACGAGCAGACCCAACAGCGTGCCTGGGACTGCGGCGTTGAGGATTGGGATCGTTGGTTCGCCGGCGCGCTGCAATCGCCGGCCTTGGCCGCTTATCAGGCCGAGCGCGAAGCGCTGTTCGCCGGCCGGCCGGTACCGCCGCCGACGCCGGTGGATTTCCAGCTCGCGGCCCTCAGACAGGCCGGTTTCAGCGAGGTGGGGACGGTATGGCAGCTGTTGGACGACTATGTGATTGCAGGCTGGAAATAGCATGAGCCGGCGGTTACTGCCCGGCCGTGAGGCCGGCTGGTTGTTGCTGCTGGCGGCGGCGCTGCCGCTGGCCCTGCTGGGCGCCACCTTGTCGGGGCCCGCGCCGATCGCGTGGCGCATTGTACTCGGCGTCAGCGGCGGCGCAGCGTCCGATGCCGAGGTGTATCAGCGCATCATCTGGTCGCTGCGGATGCCGCGCGCGCTGTTGGCGGCGCTGGCCGGCGCCGGGCTGGCGTTGGCGGGCACCGTGCTGCAGTCGCTGACCCGCAACCCGCTGGCCGATCCCTGGGTGCTGGGGATCTCCTCCGGCGCCGGCGTGGGGGCGGTGACGGTGTTGGTGTTGGGGCTGGGAGGCGGCCTGCTGTCGGTGTCCGGCGGGGCGTTTATCGGCGCGCTGGGAGCGTTTGCGTTGGTGATGCTGCTGGCCGGGCGTTCGCTGCAGGGGGAGTCCACGCTGTTTATTCTGGCCGGGGTGGCGGTGACGCAGCTGCTCTCCGCGCTGACTTCACTGATCACCCTCTGGCAGGCGGACGCCAACGCCACGCGCGGCGTGATGTTCTGGCTGCTGGGATCGTTCAGCGACGCGCGCTGGCCGCAGGTCGGGCTGTGCGGGCTGGCGCTGGCGGCGGTGCTGCTGCTTTGTTGGCTGCGGGCGGGCGAACTGGACGCGCTGGCGTTTGGCGGCGTGACCGCCGCTTCGCTGGGGGTGGCGGTGGCTCCGCTGAAGCTGCTGCTGTATGTGGCGACCACCGCGCTGACGGCGGCGATCGTCGCGTTCAGCGGCGCGGTGGGGTTTATCGGGCTGACGGTGCCGCACGTCGCCCGGCGGCTGGTCGGTTCGCGCCATCGGCTGCTGTTGCCGGCCAGCGCGCTGTGCGGCGCCCTGTTCGCCGTGGCGGCGGACACGCTGGCCAGAACGCTGTTTGCCCCGCGCGAGCTGCCGGTCGGGGTGCTGACCGCACTGCTGGGGGTGCCGGTATTCCTGCTGTTGCTGTATCGGAAGGTCAATGCATGACGATTGAAAAAGCGCGATCCGGCCTGTGCGCCGAGGCGGTGAGCTGGCGAGCGGGCGCACGCACGGTGCTGGAAAATCTCAGTTTCTGCGCCTTGCCCGGTGAGGTCACCGGCGTGCTCGGCGTCAACGGCAGCGGTAAATCCACGTTGCTCAAGCTGCTGGCCGGGCTGCAGCCCGCCGCCGGGGGCCGCGTTTGGCTGGAAGGGCGCGAAATTACCGCGTTTTCCGGGCGGGAGCGCGCCAGGCGCATCGCCTTTCTCGAGCAATCCGCCCCCGGCGCCTTCGCGCTGCCGGTGAAGGAGGCGGTGCTGCTGGGGCGCCTGGCCCATACCGGCCGCTGGCGCGGTTTCGGCGCCGAGGATCGCCGCCTCGCCGGGCAGGCGATGGAGCAAGTGGGCATCAGCCACCTGGCCGATCGCGATTGTCAGCGGCTGTCCGGCGGCGAACGGCAGCGGGTGCATCTGGCGCGCGCGCTGGCGCAGCAAACGCCGTGGCTGCTGCTGGACGAGCCCGCCAATCATCTGGATATCGCCCATCAACAGCAGTTTATGGCCTTGCTGCGGCGGCTGAAACTCAGCGTGGTGGTGACGCTGCACGATCTTAATCTGGCGGCCTGTTATTGCGATCGGATCGCGCTGCTGCAGCGGGGCGGGATCTGTGCGGCGGGCGCGCCGCGGCAGGCGCTGACGCCGGAGAACATTCGCGCGGTATACGGTGTGGAGGCCAGGCTGGCGGCGCCCGCCGGCTATGCGCCGCCGTTGATCTATTACCCCGCGCCGGGATGAGGGCGGCTGAAAGGGCACGTTTGGCCGATCACAATTTCGCCTCGCTGGCTAAAATAACTCCGTTTTATCGATTTTTTTGGGTTAGAATAACCGGATATGCGGTGAAAGGTATTTGCCGCTCAATGGGCAGTTAAGCGAGGCTATCATGTTGGAATTATTGAAAAGTCTGTTGTTCGCCGTGGTGATGGTGCCGGTGGTGATGGCGCTCATTCTCGGCCTGATCTACGGTTTTGGCGAAGTGTTCAACGTCTTCTCCAAAGTGGGCCGTTCGAAAGAAAACCGCACCCAGCACTGACCGTTCCCCATCCCGATACCCGCCGGCATTCCCCGGCGGGCATTCCTCAAGTTATCTCACGCTTTGCCGATAAACCGCATGACAAGCTTTCGCGCAACGTTATATTATTTTTTATATAACGAAGAGTGATAATGCACGTTAACTTGCGGAGAAAAACAATGAAACAGCAATGGACCAAATGGGTTGGCGGGATCGTTCTGGCATCGGGCCTGGTGGCTCAGGCTTCGGCGGCGGAAAAGATCACCGTGTTCGCTGCCGCGTCGCTGACCAACGCGCTGCAGGACATCGCCACCCAATATCAAAAAGGCAAGGACGTGCAGGTGGTTTCCTCCTTTGCGTCGTCCTCGACGCTGGCGCGCCAAATTGAGCAGGGCGCTCCGGCCGATCTGTTTATCTCCGCCGATCAGCAGTGGATGGATTACGCCATCGACAAGCAGCAGATGGTGAAAGACACCCGTTACACGCTGCTGGGCAACGAACTGGTGCTGATCGCCGCCAAGAGCGATAAGCAAGACAAGATCGCCATCGACAAGCAGACCGACTGGGCCAAGCTGCTCAACGGCGGCCGCCTGGCGGTGGGCGATCCGGATCATGTGCCGGCCGGCATCTACGCTAAGGAAGCGCTGGAACACCTGGGCGCCTGGAGCGCATTGGAGCCGAAACTGGCACGCGCCAACAATGTGCGCAGCGCCATGGCGCTGGTGGAGCGCGGTGAAGCGCCGCTCGGCATCGTCTACGGCTCCGACGCGGTCGCCAGCGACAAGGTGAAAGTGGTGGGCGTGTTCCCGGAAGACAGCCACAAACCGGTTGAATATCCGATGGCGATGGTGAAAGATCGTCAAAAACCGACGGTCAGCGCTTTCTATACCTATCTGAAGAGCCCGGAAGCGGCCGCTATTTTCGAACATTATGGATTCACCCCGCGTAAATGATTCTGAGTGAGTACGAGTGGCAGGCGGTTGAGCTGAGCCTGAAAGTCTCCGGTTTGGCGGTGGTCTGCAGCCTGCCGTTCGGCATTCTGATGGCCTGGGTGCTGGTGCGTTGCCGCTTCCCCGGCAAGGCGCTGCTGGACGGCGTCATTCACCTGCCGCTGGTGCTGCCGCCGGTGGTGGTCGGCTATTTGCTGCTGATCGCCATGGGGCGGCGCGGCGTTATCGGCGAGTGGCTGTACGACTGGTTTGGTTTCAGCTTCAGTTTCAGCTGGCGCGGCGCCGCGCTGGCATCGGCGGTGGTGGCGTTTCCACTGATGGTGCGCGCCATCCGGCTGGCGCTGGAGGCGGTGGATACCCGGCTGGAGCAGGCGGCGCGCACGCTGGGCGCCAATCCGTGGCGGGTGTTTTTCACCATCACGCTGCCGCTGTCGCTGCCCGGCGTCATTGTCGGCGTGGTGCTGGCCTTCGCCCGTTCGCTGGGGGAGTTTGGCGCCACCATCACCTTCGTCTCCAACATTCCCGGTGAAACCCGCACCATTCCGCTGGCGATGTATACGCTGATTGAAACGCCGGGGGCGGAGGCCGCTGCCGCGCGTCTGTGCGTGATCGCCATCGTGCTGTCGCTGGCTTCGCTGATGGTGTCCGAATGGCTGGCCCGCTGGGGCCGCAAACGGATGGGGGTGTAAATGCTGGAGCTGGATTTCTCGCAGCAGCTGGGCGACCTCAATCTCAACGTCCGCGCCGATTTGCCGGCGCAGGGCATCACCGCGATTTTCGGCCTGTCCGGCGCGGGCAAAACTTCATTGATCAACGCCATCGGCGGCCTGACCCGCCTGCAGCAGGGGCGTATCGCGCTCAATGGCCGCACGCTGGCGGATACCGCCACCGGCCTCTGCCTGCCGCCGGAAAAGCGCCGTATCGGCTATGTGTTTCAGGATGCGCGCCTGTTCCCGCACTATCGGGTGCGCGGCAACCTGCAGTACGGCATGGCGGCCGGCATGCGCGCGCAGTTCAACACCATCGTCGAGCTGCTGGGCATCGGGCCGCTGCTTAATCGGCTGCCCCTGACGCTCTCCGGCGGTGAAAAACAGCGGGTGGCGATCGGCCGCGCGCTGCTGACGGCGCCGGAACTGCTGCTGATGGACGAACCGCTGGCCTCGCTCGATCTGCCGCGCAAACGCGAGCTGCTGCCGTATCTGGAGCGGTTGGCGCAGGACGTGAACATTCCCATCCTCTATGTCAGCCATAGCCTGGACGAGATCCTGCGCCTGGCCGAGCAGGTGATGGTGCTGGATCGCGGCGAAGTGCGTGCGTTCGGCGGGCTGGAAGACGTCTGGGCCAGCAGCGCGCTGCGGCCGTGGCTGCAGCGTGAAGATCAGAGCAGCGTGCTGCGCGTCAGCGTGATTGAGCATCATCAACGTTATGCCATGACCGCGCTGGCGCTTGGCGATCAAAGGCTGTGGGTCAGCGGCCTCGACGCCGAACTGGGCACCCAGCTGCGCATTCGCATCAACGCCGCCGACGTCTCGCTGGTGCTGCAGCCGCCGGTCAACAGCAGTATTCGCAACGTCTTGCCGGCCAAGGTGAGCGAGTGTCTGGACGTGGACGGGCAGGTGGAAGTGAAGCTGGCGGTCGGGGAACACGTGCTGTGGGCGCGCATCACGCCCTGGGCGCGCGATGAACTGGCGATCCGCCCCGGGCAGTGGCTGTATGCGCAGGTGAAGAGCGTGTCTATCAGCCGCGAGAGCCGCTAAGACAGGCCCTCCCGGCGGGAGGGCGAAAAGATTACAGCACGCGGGTGCGGATCACCTCGGCGATGCCCGGCTGCAGGTTATCGGCGATCACCAGATCGGCGCGTTCCTTGATGGCGTCATCGGCATTGCCCATCGCCACGCCCAACCCGACCGCTTCCAGCATGCTGATGTCGTTGTAGTTGTCGCCGAACGCCACCACCTGATCCATGCTCAGCCCCTGCGACTCTACCCATTGACGCAGGCGTTTGCCTTTGCTGTTGCCGCCTTTGGCGATATCCACCTGATCGTGCCAGGACCATTCGCACGCCAACCCCAGCTCTTTCTCCACCGTGTCGGCAAACTCGCGCAGCGCGGGGATATCGGCATGCGAGGTGGCGAATTTCCAGATCGCCTGCGCGTCGTCGGCCGCCTGCGTCAGGCTGCCGACCTGCAGCAGCGTCGGGCGCTGCGCCGCCGGCAGGGTTTCGGCCCAGGCCAGCGAGCGAATCACATGGCCGCTCGGTTCCTGATACAGCATGGCGTCGTCAACGTACATCAGCCCGTGAATGTCGGTCTGTTTGAGCATCTGCAGCACCTGTTTGGCCTGCTCCTTCGCCAAGGGATCGGCGGCCAGCACCTTTTTCTGCTGAAAATCATACAGGTAGGTGCCGTTACAGCAGATGGCCGGGGTATCTATCTGCAGCGCCTGGTAAAACGGATGGATGGCGACGTGGTGGCGGCCGGTGACCACCACCACCTGGACGCCGGCGGCGCGCGCCTGCGCCAGCGCTTCCAGCGACTGCGGTAAGATGCGTTTTTGGTTGTCCAACAGGGTGCCGTCAAGATCGAGGGCGATGACGCGGTAGCTCATAGGGTTCTCGTTATCGTTAGCCATAAAATTAATCCGATGGTACACCGGATAGCCTATGGAGAAAACCGCGTGAGCTTCCGGTGCTAAGCAGGGTTGCCATGCGACGGATGTGCGGTAAGCTAGGGGCAAGCGAACGGCCTGAAACCGGTTCCTCTTTTACCCTTTGCAAGGAGAACACATGAAGCAAATCGTTTATGTCGCCAGCCCGGAGAGCCAGCAGATCCACGTCTGGCAGTTGGACGACGCCGGCGCGCTGGCGCTGCTGCAAACCGTTGACGTGCCGGGCCAGGTGCAGCCGATGACCCTTCATCCGGACAAGACTCACCTGTACGTCGGCGTGCGTCCGGCATTCGGTATCGTCAGCTATCGCATCGAGGCGGATGGCACGTTGCAGCAGGCCGGCATGGCGCCGCTGCCGGGCAGCCCGACCCATATCTCGACCGATTTGCAGGGGCGTTACCTGTTCTCCGCTTCCTACAGCGGCAACTGCGCCAGCATCAGCCCGATCGGCCACGACGGCGTGGTCACGGCGCCGATCCAACAGATCGACGGCCTGAACGCGCCGCACTCGGCGAACATCGATCCGACCAACCAGCTGGTGCTGGTGCCGTGTCTGAAAGAAGACCGCATCCGTCTGTTTAACCTGAGCCTGGCGGGCCAGCTGACGCCGCACGCGCAGGACGCGGTGGATATCGCCGCCGGCGCCGGCCCGCGCCATATGGCGTTCCACCACAACGACAAGTTCGCCTACTGCGTCAATGAGCTGAACGGCACGGTAGACGTGCTGGCCATTTCGGAAAACGGCGGCAAATACAGTGTGACGCAGACGCTGGACATCATGCCGAGCGATTTCGACGGCACCCGCTGGGCGGCGGACATTCATATCACGCCGAACGGCCGCTTCCTGTATACCAGCGATCGCACCGCCAGCATTCTGACCCTCTTCAGCGTTTCCGAAGACGGCGGCACGCTGAGCGTGGCCGGCTATTATCCGACCGAAACGCAGCCGCGCGGTTTCAATATCGATCACAGCGGCCGCTTCGTGATTTCGTCCGGCCAGAAGTCCGATCACATCGCGGTGCATGAAATTGACCAGAGCAGCGGCGAGCTGACCATGCTGGCGCGTTATCCGGTGGGCAAGGGCCCGATGTGGGTGAGCGTGCTGGCGAAGTAATTCGTCAGCCAGACTCGAGTGGAAAGCGCGGTGCGGTTGACCGCGCTTTTTTATTGGCGGGGGATCAGTTGAACATCACCGTCAGCGTGGCGCTGCCGAGACTGTGGAAATGGACGTTGAAGCCCACCAGCGCGCCGCTGGAACCCTCATCCACGTCAATGCGCTCCACGTCCAACGCATGCACGGTGAACTGATAGCGGTGGCTTTCGCCATTCGGCGGCGCGGCGCCGCCGTAACCGGCCGAGCCGAAGTCGGTGCGGGTTTGCAGCGCGGCGCTCGGCAGCGGCGCTTTGCCGGAGCCTGCGCCCTGCGGCAGCTCACGCACGTCGGCCGGAATATTGGCCACCACCCAGTGCCACCATCCGGAGCCGGTAGGGGCATCGGGATCGTACAGGGTGACGACGAAGCTCTTGGTGCCCTCGGGCACGCCGTCCCAGGCCAGGTGGGGCGACAGGTTATCGCCGTGGTAGCCCATGCCGTTGAAGACCTGCGTCTGCGGCATTGTGCCGCCGTCCTGCAGATCGTTGCTGTACAAACGAAAAGCCATAATGACTCCCAGTTGCGATAAAAGCAGAGCCCTTAAGCTAGATCTTTTTGGTGGAACAATACAACCCCTTGCGCCAGCGGCGGGCGGTTGATCTCGACGGTAACATGCACCAGTTCGGGATGAACGGCCAACAGTTGGCGCACCCGGTCGGCGGTGAGGGCGCGATCGGCGCTGCTCAGGGCGAGGACGCAATGATATTTTCCTTTACCGATGCGGCCTAAATGCAAATCGGTCAGCGTGAGTGGGTGGCCGGAGGTGGCCAGGGTCTGACGTATCTCTTGCGCCACGGGGGCGTCCATTTCGGCATCCAGCAAAATCTTCCCGCTATCGCGCATCAGGCTATAGGCCCAGGCGGCCACCATCATCGCGCCGACGATGCCCATCAACGGATCGAGCCAGGCGGCGCCCCAAAGCTTGCCGCCGAACAGCGCGACGAGGGCCAACACCGAGGTGGCGGCGTCGGCGATGACGTGGATATAGGCGGAGCGCAGGTTGAGGTCATGATGATGGTCATCGTGGTGATCCTCGTGGTGGTGATGGTGGCCGCCGCCGCGCAACAGCCAGGCGCAAAGCAGATTGACGGCCAGCCCGATCGTACCGATGGCGATGGCTTCGTTGTAATGAATCGGGCTGGGATTCAGTAGCCGCTGCGCTGACTGAAACAGCATCAGCGCTGCCACCAGCACCAACAACACCGCGCTGGTGTAACCGGCCAGCACTTCTATCTTCCAGGTGCCGAGGCTGAAGCGGCGATCCTTGGCCAACCGGCGTGCGGCGCCGTAAGCCAGCAGCGACAAGCCCAGAGCCAGCGCATGCGAGCTCATGTGCCAGCCGTCGGCCAACAATGCCATCGAGTTAAACAGCCAGCCCCCGGCTATCTCGATGACCATCATACTGGCGGTGAGTATCACCGCCCATCTGGTGTTTCTTTCGGCCAATGGGTTACCATCGTCAAAAACGTGGCTGTGCTCGCGGTGCAAAGCGGGCGCGTGAGACGTCATGGTGAAGTTCCTCAGCAAAAGGTAGTGTGCTGAAATATACTATACCCCAGTATAGTAAATAACAATCAGGCGGAAATAATGAGCCATACCCTCAGAGATCAAAAGAAGTTGTTGGCGCGGGTGCGCCGCATTAAAGGGCAGGCCGAAGCGCTGGAGCGCGCGCTGGAGAGCGGCGGCGAATGTTCTGCTGTGCTGCAGCAGATCGCGGCGGTGCGCGGCGCGGTCAACGGTTTAATGGCGCAGGTGCTGGAAGGGCATGTGCGCGAACATCTGGCTGCCGCAGACGCTACGCCGCAGCAGCGCGAGCAGGACATCGAGCAATTGATGACCGTTTTACGTTCTTATATGAAGTAATCATGATTTCACTGAAAAAACGCACGCCGTGGTTCGGCTGGCTGCGCCGTTGGGCCAAAGGCATCAAGCGCGATATCTACGCGCTGTGGCTGGCCGCCCGTGATAAGCGCACCCCGTGGTACGCCAAGCTGATCGCGCTGCTGGTGGCCGGCTATGCGATCTCGCCAATCGATTTGATCCCGGACTTCATTCCGGTATTGGGCTATCTGGACGATGTGATTATCGTGCCGTTGGGCATCATGCTGGCGGTGCGCCTGATCCCCGAGCCGCTGATGGCCGAGCTGCGCGAGAAGGCGCAACAGCGCGTCGACAACCCCACCGGCCGCATGGCGGCGGCGATGATCATTTTACTCTGGCTGCTGTGTCTGGGATTGCTGGCCCGCTATCTGGACCAGCATTGGTAAGGCATTAACGCGCGGCGGCGGCCACGGCGGCGGTCAGGCGGCTGAGCTGTTCCGCTTCGATGATGTAAGGCGGCATCAGGTAAATCAGTTTGCCGAATGGCCGGATCCACACCCCGCGCTCGACGAACCCGCGCTGCAGCTCGGCGACATCCACCGGTTCGCGCATCTCCACCACCCCAATAGCCCCCAGCACCCGCACGTCCGCCACCTTCGGCAGCGCCGCCAACGGCAGCAGTTCTTGCTTCAGCTGGGCTTCGATGGCGCTCACCTGCGCCTGCCAGCGATTTTCCGCCAGCAGCGCCAGGCTGGCGTCCGCTACCGCGCAGGCCAGCGGGTTGCCCATAAAGGTCGGCCCGTGCATAAAGCAGCCGGCCGCGCCGTTGCTGATGGTCTCCGCCACGTGGCGGGTGGTCAGGGTGGCGGACAGGGTCATGTAACCGCCGGTCAGCGCCTTGCCCAGACAGAGAATGTCCGGCACCACCTGCGCGTGTTCGCAGGCGAACAGCTTGCCGGTGCGGCCGAAGCCGGTGGCGATCTCGTCGGCGATCAGCAGCACCTGATGACGATCGCACAGCTCGCGCACCCGCTTGAGGTAGGTTGGGTGGTAGATGCGCATGCCGCCGGCGCCTTGCACCACCGGTTCCAGGATCACCGCCGCCACTTCACCGGCGTGCTGCTCCAGCAGCGCGGCGAACGGCGCAATGTCTTCTTCGCGCCATTTCTCGTCGAAGCGGCACTGCGGCGCGGTGGCGAACAGATGCGGCGCCAGATAGCCCTGATAGAGGCTGTGCATCGAGTTGTCCGGATCGCAGACCGACATCGCGCCGAAGGTATCGCCGTGATAGCCATGGCGCAGCGTCAGGATGCGCTGCCGGCGCTCGCCGCGCGCCTGCCAGTACTGCAGCGCCATCTTCAGCGACACTTCCACCGCCACCGAACCGGAATCTGCCAGGAACACGCACTGCAGCGCTTCCGGCGTCATCTCCACCAGCCGACGGCACAGCGAGATGGCGGCCGGATGGGTGATGCCGCCGAACATCACGTGCGACATCTTCTCCAACTGCTGGCTGGCGGCCTGATTCAGACTCGGATGGTTGTAACCGTGGATCGCCGCCCACCAGGAGGACATGCCGTCCACCAGGCGCCGGCCATCCGCCAGCTGCAGCTCGACGCCGCTGGCCGACTCGATCGGGTAACAGGGTAACGGGCGGCTCATGGAGGTGTAGGGGTGCCAGATATGACGTTGGTCAAACGCCAGGTCGGAAGCGGTGACAGACATACTTGTAAACCAAATTGAATTAAGATTGGTTGACAGTATATCCACAATATTTAAACTGGCGACACTTTTTCGTTTTGGAGACGCCATGATGGCCGACCGCATTCACTGGACAGTAGGGCAAGCCCAGGCCCTGTTTGATAAACCGCTGCTGGAACTGCTGTTCGAAGCGCAAACCGTACACCGTCAGCACTTCGACCCGCGTCAGGTGCAGGTCAGCACGCTGCTCTCGATCAAGACCGGCGCTTGCCCGGAAGACTGCAAATACTGCCCGCAAAGCTCGCGCTACAAGACCGGCCTGGAGTCGGAGCGGCTGATGCAGGTCGAGCAGGTGCTGGAATCGGCGCGCAAAGCTAAAGCGAACGGCTCGACCCGTTTTTGCATGGGCGCGGCGTGGAAGAACCCGCACGAGCGCGATATGCCTTATCTGCAGCAGATGGTGCAGGGCGTGAAAGCGATGGGCATGGAAACCTGCATGACGCTGGGCACGCTTGACGGTACTCAGGCCGAGCGGTTGGCGGAGGCCGGGCTGGATTATTACAACCATAACCTCGACACCTCGCCGGAGTTCTACGGCAGCATCATCACCACCCGCAGCTACCAGGAACGCCTGGATACGCTCGACAAAGTGCGCGACGCCGGCATCAAAGTGTGCTCCGGCGGCATCGTCGGGCTGGGTGAAACGGTGCGCGACCGCGCCGGGCTGCTGGTGCAGCTAGCCAACCTGCCGAAACCGCCGGAGAGCGTGCCGATCAACATGTTGGTGAAGGTGAAAGGCACGCCGCTGGCGGATAACGATGACGTCGATCCGTTCGATTTCATCCGTACTATCGCGGTGGCGCGCATCATGATGCCGGCCTCTTATGTCCGTCTCTCTGCCGGCCGTGAACAGATGAACGAACAGACGCAGGCGATGTGCTTCATGGCCGGCGCCAACTCCATCTTCTACGGCTGCAAGCTGCTGACCACGCCGAATCCGGAAGAAGATAAGGATCTGCAGCTGTTCCGCAAGCTGGGATTGAACCCGCAGCAGACCGCCACCGAACACGGCGACAACCAGCAACAGCAGGTGCTGGCCAAGCAACTGCTGAACGCCGATACCGCCGAGTTTTACAACGCGGCGCCGTGATGAGCTGGCCACAACGCATCGAGCAGGCGCTGGCGGAACGGCGCCTCAACGCCGCCTACCGTCGCCGACAGGCCACCGAGGGCGGCAACGGCCGCCAGATCCGGCTTGGCGATCGTCTCTACCTGAACTTCTCCGGTAACGACTACCTGGGGCTGAGCCAGGATGCGCGGGTGATCGCCGCCTGGCAGCAGGGCGCGCAGCGTTACGGCGTCGGCAGCGGCGGTTCGGGCCACGTCACCGGCTTTAGCGCGGCGCATCAGGCGCTGGAAGAGCAACTGGCGACGTGGCTCGGCTATCCGCGCGCGCTGCTGTTCATCTCCGGTTACGCCGCCAACCAGGCGGTGCTGGCGGCGTTGATGCAGAAGGGCGATCGCATTTTGGCCGATCGCCTCAGCCATGCCTCGCTGCTGGAGGCGGCGGCTCAGTCGCCGGCCGAGCTGCGCCGCTTCCAGCACAATCAGCCGCAGGCGCTGGCGGATCTGCTGGCCAAACCCTGCGACGGGCAGCGGCTGGCGGTGACCGAAGGGGTGTTCAGCATGGACGGCGACGGCGCACCGTTGGCGGAGCTGCATCGCCTAACCCGCGCGGCGGGCGCCTGGCTGATGGTGGACGATGCCCACGGCGTCGGCGTGCGCGGCGAGCAAGGCCGCGGCAGCTGCTGGCAGCAGGGCGTGCGTCCTGAACTGCTGGTGGCGACCTTCGGCAAGGCGTTCGGCGTCAGCGGCGCGGCAGTGCTGTGCGATGAGGCGACCGCCGAGTATCTGCTGCAGTTCGCTCGCCATCTGATCTACAGCACCGCGATGCCGCCGGCGCAGGCCTGCGCGCTGCAGGCGGCGCTGGCCTGCATTCGAGAGGGCGATGAACTGCGCGCCCGGCTGCAGGACAACATCCGGCGTTTCCGCCAGGGCGCGGCGCCGCTGGCGCTGACCCTGACGGATTCCGACACCGCCATCCAGCCGCTGCTGGTGGGGGACAATCAGCGTGCGCTCGATCTGGCGACCCGTCTGCGCGATCGCGGCCTGTGGGTGAGCGCCATCCGTCCGCCAACGGTGCCGCCGGGCGGCGCGCGGCTGCGCATTACCCTGACGGCGGCGCACCAGCCGCAGGATATCGATCGCCTGCTGGAGGTATTGCATGACGTCAGCCAATGACACAGTGAACAAACAGGCGGTCGCCTCGGCCTTCAGCCGCGCGGCCGGCAGCTACGACGCCGCCGCCGTGCTGCAGCGTGACGTTGGCGAGCGCTTACTGGGGATGGGGAGTTCCCACCCGGGCGAACGGCTGCTGGACGCTGGCTGCGGCACCGGCTATTTCAGCCGTCTGTGGCGCGAGCGCGGCAAGCAGGTGACGGCGCTCGATCTGGCGCCGGGGATGTTGGCATTCGCCCGCCAGCAACAGGCGGCGCACCATTATCTGCTGGGCGATATCGAGCAGGTGCCGTTGCCCGACGCGGCGATGGACATCTGTTTCAGCAGCCTGGTGGTGCAGTGGTGCAGCGATCTGCCCGCCGCGTTGGCGGAGCTGTATCGCGTGACCCGGCCCGGCGGTGTGATCCTGTTCTCCACGCTGGCGGCGGGCTCGCTGCAGGAATTGGGGGACGCCTGGCAACAGGTGGACGGCGAACGTCATGTGAACGCCTTCCTGCCGCTGGCGCAGATCCGCGCCGCCTGCGCCGACTATCGACACGAGCTGGTGACGGAGCTGCGCACCCTGAATTACCCGGACGTGATGACGCTGATGCGTTCGCTCAAGGGCATCGGGGCGACGCATCTGCACCAGGGACGCGAGGGCGGCCTGATGTCGCGCGGCCGCCTCGCCGCGCTGCAGGCGGCTTACCCGTGCCGGCAGGGGCAGTTCCCGCTCAGCTATCATCTGGCTTATGGAGTGATTTATCGTGATTAAACGTTGGTTCGTGACCGGCACCGACACCGAGGTCGGGAAAACTGTCGCCAGCAGCGCCTTGCTGCAGGCCGCCAATCTGGCGGGCTACCGCAGCGCCGGCTATAAGCCGGTGGCTTCCGGCAGCGAGATGACCGCCGAGGGGCTGCGCAACGGCGACGCGCTGGCGCTGCAGGCCAACAGCGGCGTGGCGCTGGGGTACGACGAAGTGAACCCTTACGTTTTTGCCGAACCGACTTCGCCGCATATCGTTAGCGCCGATGAAGGCCGGCCGATAGATGCAGCGCGGCTGTCCGACGGCCTGCGCCGGCTGGAACAGCGCGCCGACTGGGTATTGGTCGAGGGCGCCGGCGGGTGGTTTACTCCGCTGTCGGCGCAGTACACCTTCGCCGACTGGGTGCAGCAGGAGCAACTGCCGGTGATCCTGGTGGTGGGTATCAAACTGGGCTGCATCAACCATGCGGTGTTGACGGCGCAGGCGGTGCAACAGGCGGGGCTGACGCTGGCCGGTTGGATCGCCAACGACGTGGCGCCGCCGGGGCGACGGCATCAGGAATACCTGGCCACGCTGCGCCGCATGCTGCCGGCGCCGCTGCTGGGCGAAATCCCGCACCTGCCGCAGGCCGAACGGGCGCCGTTGGGGCAATATCTGGATATCAGCCTGTTATAAACTCTCAATGAGGGAGCTTTGCTCCCTCATCCTCCGTCCTGTCCCGTCAGCCCGGCGCCGATCAGCGCTTCATCCAACTGCGTCAGCGCGCCGTGCGCCACGGTGCGCCCGCTATCGAGCAGACAAAAGCGGTCCGCCACCCGGCGCACGAACGGCAACTGATGCTCTACCAGCAAAATGGTCATGCCCAATTCATAGTTGAGCCTGCGGATCACGTTGCCGATGTCGGCGGCGATCGACGGCGGCACGCCCGCCGTGGGTTCGTCGAGGATCAGCAGCGCCGGTTCCTGCGCCAGCGCACGACCGATCGCCAACTGGCGTTGGGCGCCTTCGCACAGATCGCCGGCGCGGCGGGTACGCATCTGGCGCAAATTGGGAAACAGGCTGTAGATCAGCGGCGGAATGCGGCGAGGGGCGCCGCGCACGGCCATCTGCGCCACCTGCAGATTCTCTTCCACGCTCAGCTGCGAGAAGAGTTGCCGCCCTTGCGGGACGTGGCTGATGCCGAGTGCGGCGCGGCGCTCCATCGGTTGCAGCAGAAGGTTTTGCGGCGGCTGATCTGCCGGCTGCCAGGTCATGCTGCCGCTCACTACCGGCAAATGCCCCATGATGCAGTTGACCAGCGTGGTCTTGCCCACGCCGTTGCGCCCGAGCAGCACGGTGCACTGGCCGCGCGGCAGCTCCAGGTTGATGTCCCACAGGGTGTGGTTTTGACCGTAGAATTGATTGACCGATCTCAGGCTCAGCATTTGGCATTCTCCTCATAGACGCTCGTTTCACTCGTTGGCGGGGGACAGCAAAGGCCGCATGCGCGGCGAATTTCCCGAGTGTGGCAATGTCTGGAACAAGATGCCGTCCGTCCGATGAGCCAGAGCAAGGTCTACGGTGGACGGAATGACAGTCAATATGTTGTTAAAAACGACGCTTGTGACGACTTGGTGTCGTTCTTGCGCTTTTACTGGCGATAGCACCGCGAGGGGTACACGCTGTGGCTGGCAGCGCATCACGCCGCCGCACCGCATTGATACGCAGGAAGATAAAGCAACTCTCAGGCCAGTTTTACCGCCGGGTGAAAACGGGGATTGTTATCGCCTTGTTAACCGCTAATCAGGCCTGACGCGCTCTGCCGCGGCGGCCTGAAAATACGCGGGGAAGTTAACCCGGACGTTTTTTGCACTCTTGTGGTGCTCTGCGGTGAGGGCGTGGTGCAAGGCATTGCGCCGCCGTCAAGCGCGATCCGCGAGAAAGGGGCCGATGCGATTTTGGCAATGGGGATTTTTAGTATTAATCGGCATAAACAAAGCGATATTTTTATGAAAAAATAACTAAAAAAGCCATTTTGGCGAGTGTAAAGGGCGAAAAGCTTTCTTTCTGTAACTCCCGCCCCGGGCGGGGCGGTGAGAGTTATCCACTATTCCTGTGGATAACCTTGTGCATTAGATTTAGAAAAACGCTGTAAAGCGAGAGCGGACGCGGGTTCTGTTCGCTTTGCCCGCATTCTCGTCTTTTTATTAAAAATGTTATATATCAATAGATTAATTAAAATCAATACACAAGGGTATTGATCAGGTCTCTATGTATGATTTTTCGACGCGGTGCTATCAATAAGTTAATTTTCGGCAAGTTCTGGGGATAAATCTGTTATTGACAATAAAAATGTCACCCGGCTGTAACCTCACGGTGCAACGGCATCGCCGCCGTGCCGGGCGCAGCGACGAATCCGCTTGAAGCTGGTTTTATATCCAGTATCATGGGCACTGGCGCAAATCGCCGACACTTTCCATAATTAGGGGCCATATCCGGCGCAGAGCCGGCTGGCCGCCTGAGCGCGCGCATCTCCACAGGGTAGCCGAGCAATGAGTAAACTTTTCAAACTGCATTCCGAGTTCAAACCGGCCGGCGATCAGCCGGAAGCCATCCGCAAGCTGGAAGAGGGGCTGGAAGACGGCCTGGCGCACCAGACGCTGCTGGGGGTCACCGGTTCGGGCAAGACATTCACCATCGCCAACGTGATAGCCGATCTGAATCGGCCGACCATGGTGCTGGCGCCGAACAAGACGCTGGCGGCGCAGCTGTACGGCGAGATGAAAGCGTTTTTCCCTGAGAATGCGGTGGAATACTTCGTCTCCTACTACGACTACTACCAGCCGGAAGCCTACGTGCCCAGCTCCGACACCTTCATTGAAAAAGACGCTTCGGTGAACGAGCACATCGAGCAGATGCGTCTTTCCGCCACCAAGGCGTTGCTGGAGCGGCGCGACGTGGTGGTGGTGGCGTCGGTGTCGGCGATCTACGGTCTGGGCGATCCGGATCTTTACCTGAAGATGATGCTGCACCTGACCCAGGGGATGATCATCGATCAGCGCTCCATTTTGCGCCGCCTGGCGGAGCTGCAGTATTCCCGCAACGATCAGGCTTTCCAGCGCGCCACCTTCCGCGTGCGCGGCGAGGTGATCGACATCTTCCCGGCGGAATCGGACGAGCTGGCGCTGCGCGTCGAGCTGTTCGACGAAGAAGTGGAACGGCTGTCGCTGTTCGATCCGCTGACCGGGCAGATTGAGCAGGTGGTGCCGCGTTTTACCATTTACCCGAAGTCGCACTACGTGACGCCGCGCGAGCGGATCATGCAGGCGATGGAAGAGATCAAGGTCGATCTGGCGGACCGCCGCAAGGTGCTGCTGGCCAACAACAAGCTGCTGGAAGAGCAACGCCTGACGCAGCGCACCCAGTTCGATCTGGAGATGATGAACGAGCTGGGCTACTGCTCGGGCATCGAAAACTACTCGCGCTACCTTTCCGGGCGTGCCGAGGGCGAGCCGCCGCCGACGCTGTTCGACTACCTGCCGGCGGACGGCCTGCTGGTGGTCGACGAATCCCACGTCACCATTCCGCAGATCGGCGCGATGTTCAAAGGCGACCGCGCGCGCAAGGAAACGCTGGTGGAGTACGGCTTCCGTCTGCCGTCGGCGCTGGACAACCGCCCGCTGCGCTTCGAGGAGTTCGAGGCGCTGGCGCCGCAGACCATCTATGTTTCCGCCACGCCGGGCAAATATGAGCTGGAGAAATCCGGCGGCGATCTGATCGATCAGGTGGTGAGGCCAACCGGGTTGCTGGATCCGATCGTGGAAGTGCGGCCGGTCGCCACTCAGGTGGACGATCTGCTCTCCGAGATCCGCAAGCGCGCGGCGATCAACGAGCGCGTGCTGGTGACCACCCTGACCAAACGCATGGCGGAAGACCTGACCGAATACCTGGAAGAGCATGGCGAGCGCGTGCGCTACCTGCACTCGGACATCGATACCGTGGAGCGGGTCGAAATCATCCGTGACCTGCGTCTGGGCGAGTTTGACGTGCTGGTGGGCATCAACCTGCTGCGTGAGGGCCTCGACATGCCTGAGGTGTCGCTGGTGGCGATTCTGGACGCCGACAAGGAAGGCTTCCTGCGTTCCGAGCGTTCACTGATCCAGACCATCGGCCGCGCGGCGCGTAACCTGAACGGCAAGGCGATCCTGTATGGCGATCGCATCACCGATTCGATGGCCAAGGCGATCGGTGAAACCGAGCGGCGCCGCGCCAAGCAGCAGGCCTATAACGAAGCCAACGGCATCGTGCCGCAGGGGCTGAACAAGAAGATCGGCGATATTCTGCAGATCGGCCAGCCGGTCAACCGCGCCAAGGGGAAAGGCAGGAGCAAGGCGGCGGACGGTGGCGCTCAGTTGCAGAACCTCACGCCGAAAGCGCTGGATCAGAAAATCCGCGATCTGGAGGCGCAGATGTACACCCATGCGCAGAACCTGGAGTTCGAGCAGGCGGCTGCGCTGCGCGACGAAATCCACCAGCTGCGCGAGCAGTTCATCGCGATTTCCTGATCGTTGGACGGCGCCCGCGCTGTGGGCGTCAAAATTCCTTGTCGGCCGCGTCAAAGCTGTTATGGTGTGCGGCCCGATTTGACCACGAAGAGTACCGAACATGAGCCAACACCAGTCTAAAGACCCGCTGCACGGCGTGACGCTGGAGCAACTGCTGAATAAACTGGTGGATCACTACGGTTGGTCCGAACTGGGCGCGCGCATTCGCATCAACTGTTTCCGCAGCGATCCGAGCATCAAGTCCAGTCTGAAGTTTTTGCGTCGCACGCCCTGGGCGCGCAAAGAGGTGGAAGATCTGTATATCGATATGGTCAGCCATCCCGCCCCGGCCAGCGATAACCCCTGGCTGCGCGGGCGCGACGGCTAAATTCGGTCAGCGGCGGGCAGCCAGCTCCACCAGCGCGTGATCCAGCGCCTGGCGCAGCAGCTGGCGATCGTGGCGGTAGGGGATGTCGCTCGCTTCCAGCGGCTGTTGAATCACCACCCGATCCTGCACTTCACTGGTGTCCACCGCCGGGCCGACAATCAGCGCATCGATCATCCGGCGGCCGATCTTCTCTTCCATCAGCGTTAGCTTATCCTTTAACGACAGTGCCGCGGCGGCCACGCTCAGTTCGCGGCCGAGGTTGCCGATATAGATCATGCTGGCGCTGCTGCGGCGCAGCGCCTGGGTGAGATCGTCCAGCAGCAGCAGCGGCATCAGGCTGGTGAGGAAACTGCCCGGCCCGATCAGGATCACGTCGGCTTGCGCGATGGCGTCCAGCGCTTCGCGCGTGGCGTTGACCGGGGGCGACAGCATCAGCTCCTGCGGCATAAGAGTCAGTTGGTCAACATTCACTTCACCGTAAACATGGTTGCCTTCGTGATCGTGCGCCATCAAATCCACCGGCTGCTCCGACATCGGGATCAGCGCCGCGTCCACCTTCAGCAGGCTGCGCACCAGGTTGATCGCTTCCAGCGGGCGCACGCTCAGGTGATCCAGCGCTTTCAACATCAGGTTGCCCAGGTTATGGCCGGCCAGTTCGCCGTTGCCGCTGAAGCGGTATTCGAACATCGCCGAGGCGACGCTCGGCTCGGTGATCAGCTGGTTGAGGCAGTTGCGGGTATCGCCCCAGGCAATGCCGCCTTCCGAACGGCGGATGCGGCCGGTGGAACCGCCGTTGTCGGTGGTGGTGACGATGCCGGTCAGGCGGGAGCCTAAGGACGACAGGGCCGACATCACACGGCCCAGACCGTGTCCGCCGCCCAACGCCACCACGCGGTCGAGATCGGCCAGGGTACGATTACGCATAAATTTCCTTACAAAGGGGCTGAACTGCCCGCATAAGGTAGCGGATCCGGCATAAAAACGCGATAAAGAGTGTCATTTGCGTGATTCTGGTCAATTCGTCCACGCAAGCGATGTTTATCATGGTTTACCCGAATAGACGGCGTCTAAAAACGCTGTATAGACAATTATATAGCGAATTAACGCGTTGGCTATCGTTGCCGATTAGCGCTAGAATTCTGCTGAAAACCACGGTTTCATTCCGGCTACTCAAGGTAGCGGGAAGAGAAATCAAACTCCTAGCCCCTGCGCCTACGTTGTTCATCCGGAACGATATGGCGCCTGGGCCGTGGCGAAGTCAGCCACCAGGGTGCAGAGGGGAAACGCTCGCATCTCCCGACTTTGGAAAGGTGTTATGGTACCGCAACTCATTGATGCTTATGAGCGCAAGTTCTATTACCTGCGCTTGTCGATCACCGACGTGTGTAACTTTCGTTGCACCTATTGTCTGCCCGATGGCTACAAGCCGAGCGGCAGCCCGAAAAGCTTCCTGTCGCTGGATGAAATCCGCCGCGTCAGCCGCGCGTTCGCCGAACTGGGCACCGAAAAGGTGCGCCTGACCGGCGGCGAGCCTTCGCTGCGCCGTGATTTTGCCGAGATCATCGCCGCCGTGCGGGAAAACCCGGCCATCCGCACGCTGGCGGTCACCACCAACGGCTACCGTCTGGCGCGCGACGTCGCCGCCTGGCGTGACGCCGGTCTGACGGCGATCAACGTCAGCATCGACAGCCTGGATCCCCGTCAGTTTCACGCCATCACCGGTCAGGACAAGTTCCGCCAGGTGATGGACGGCATCGATGCCGCCTTCAGCGCCGGTTTCAGCAAGGTCAAGGTCAACGCCGTGCTGATGCGCGACGTCAATCACCAGCAGCTCGGCGCCTTTCTCGCCTGGATCAAGGATCGGCCGATCCAGCTGCGTTTTATCGAACTGATGGAAACCGGCGAGGGCGGCGAGCTGTTTCGCAAACACCACGTTTCCGGCGAAGTGATTCGCCGGCAGCTGGAACAGCAGGGCTGGCAGCGCCAGGCGCGCGGCCGCAGCGACGGCCCGGCGCAGGTGTTCAGCCACCCGGACTACCAGGGTGAGGTGGGTCTTATCATGCCGTATGAAAAAGACTTCTGCGCCAGCTGCAACCGGCTGCGCGTTTCTTCCATCGGTAATCTGCACCTGTGCCTGTTCGGCGAGCAGGGGGTGCCCCTGCGCGATCTGCTGGCGGACGACGGCCAGCTCGATGCGCTGAAGGCGCGCATCCAGAGCGGGCTGCTGAGCAAGAAGCAGACCCATTTCCTGCATCAGGGCAACAGCGGGATCACCCAGAACCTGTCGTTTATCGGCGGCTGACAGCCAATAGGAGCTTATTGAACCATGAGCCATGCGAGCAGCGAGTTTATTGCGGCGCATATCGCCATCCTGACCGTGTCCGACAGCCGCGGCGCGGCGGAAGACACCTCCGGCCAATATCTGCAGGACGCGGCGCGGGAAGCCGGCCATCAGGTGGTGGATCGCGCCATCGTCAAAGATGACATTTACCAGATCCGCGCACGGGTTTCCGCGTGGATCGCCGATGACAACGTGCAGGCGGTGCTGATCACCGGCGGCACCGGTTTTACCGCGCGCGACAACACGCCGGAAGCGCTGTTGCCGCTGTTCGACAGAGAGGTGGAAGGGTTCGGCGAACTGTTCCGCATGGTGTCGTACGAAGAGATCGGCACCGCGACGATCCAGTCGCGCGCGCTGGCCGGCCTGGCCAACCGCACGGTGATTTTCGCCATGCCGGGTTCCACCCGCGCCTGCCGCACCGCCTGGGAGCGGATTATCGAAGAGCAGTTGGACGCGCGCCATCGGCCATGCAACTTCCAGCCCCATTTAAAGAAGCCCTGAGTCATGACACAGCTAACCCACATTAACGCCGCCGGCGAAGCCCATATGGTCGACGTTTCCGCCAAGGCCGAAACGGTGCGCGAGGCGCGCGCCGAAGCCTTCGTCGAGATGCTGCCCGCCACGCTGGCGATGATCGTCGACGGCAGCCATCACAAGGGCGACGTGTTCGCCACGGCGCGCATCGCCGGCATTCAGGCGGCCAAACGCACCTGGGAGCTGATCCCGCTGTGCCACCCGCTGATGCTGAGCAAAGTCGAAGTGCAGCTGGAGGCGCAAACGGAGCACAGCCGGGTGCGCATCGAAACCTGCTGCCGGCTGACCGGCAAAACCGGCGTCGAGATGGAGGCGCTGACCGCCGCCTCGGTGGCGGCATTGACCATCTATGACATGTGCAAAGCGGTACAGAAAGACATGGTGATCGGCCCGGTGCGCCTGCTGGCGAAAAGCGGCGGCAAATCCGGCGATTTTAAGGTGAACGCATGATCGATATTCTTTTCTTCGCGCAGGTGCGCGAACTGGTGGGTACCGGCGCGCTGTCGATGCCGGCGGATTACCCGACCGTCGAGGCGCTGCGCCAGGCGCTGTGCGCGCGCGGCGATCGCTGGGCGCTGGCGCTGGAGTCCGGCAAACTGCTGGCGGCGGTCAATCAGTCGCTGGTGGCGGCGGATCATCCGCTGCGCGCCGGCGATGAGGTGGCCTTCTTCCCGCCGGTCACCGGGGGGTAAGCATGGAAAACACCCGCATTCGCGTGGGCGAAGCGCCGTTCAACGTCGGCGACGAGTATCAGTGGCTGGCGCAGTGCGATGCCGACGGCGCGGTGGTGACCTTCACCGGCAAGGTGCGCAACCATAACCTTGGGGACGACGTCAGCGCGCTGACGCTGGAACACTACCCCGGCATGACCGAGAAGGCGCTGGCGGAGATCGTGGCCGAGGCGCGCAGCCGCTGGCCGCTGCAGCGCGTGACGGTGATCCACCGCGTTGGCGCGCTGTATCCCGGCGACGAGATCGTGTTCGTTGGCGTGACCGGCGCGCACCGCGGCATGGCGTTCGCCGCCAGCGAGTTCATCATGGACTACCTGAAGACCCGCGCGCCGTTCTGGAAGCGCGAAGCGACCGGCCAGGGCGATCGTTGGGTGGACGCTCGCGACAGCGATCGCGAGGCCGCGCAGCGCTGGCACGACGCGGCTAAATAACGCCTCAACAGCGGAAACAAATCAAGACCTTTGCCGCTTTCGCGCGGCCTATTCTGTGGTACGCTTATAGCAGGCGAAGCCCCGTTCGCGGGGCTTCGGAATCTTGTTTACAACGCAAAAGGTAACCGTCATGGACCGATATCCACGCTCTAATGGTTCAATCGTCGAACGTGCCAACAGCGGCATTCAGGCCTACATGGCGCAGGTTTACGGCTGGATGACCTGCGGTCTGCTGCTGACGGCGTTCGTTTCCTGGTATGCGGCCAATACGCCCGCGATCCTTAACTTCATCTTCTCCAGCCAGATCACCTTCTTCGGTCTGATCATCGCCCAGTTGGCGCTGGTGTTCGTGATTTCCGGCATGGTCAACCGCCTGAGCGGCGCGGTGGCCACCTCGCTGTTCATGCTCTACTCGGCGCTGACCGGGCTGACGCTGTCGAGCATCTTCATCGCTTATACCTACAGCTCGATCGCCAGCACCTTCGTGGTCACCGCCGGCATGTTCGGCGCCATGAGCCTGTACGGCTACACCACCAAGCGCGATCTGAGCGGCTTTGGCAGCATGCTGTTCATGGCGCTGATCGGCATCGTGCTGGCCTCGTTGGTGAACATCTGGCTGAAAAGCACCGCGCTGATGTGGGCGATTACCTACATTGGGGTGGTGGTGTTCGTCGGTCTGACCGCGTACGACACGCAAAAACTCAAGGCGATGGGCGAGCAGCTGAACGCCGATGATAAAGACGGCTTCCGCAAGTACGCCATCGTCGGCGCGCTGACGCTGTATCTCGACTTCATCAACCTGTTCCTGATGTTGCTGCGCATCTTCGGCAACCGCCGCTAAATCCGTCGTCTTTCAAGCCTTAGGGTATCTGGCGATCAAAAAGCTCTGCATGTGATATGCAGAGCTTTTTTTATGCGATCTTGCGGCGGAACAGCGCGTAGGCGGCGCTGCCGGTGGTGGCGGTGATCACCAGCAGCGGCCACAGGCTGCGCCAGATGATGATGAAGCTGGCGTCCTTCAGGTAGATCTGCTTGGTGATGTCGGTGAAGTGGCGTATCGGGTTCACCCAGGTCAGATCCTGCAGCCACACCGGCATATTCTCCACCGGCGAGACGTAACCTGAGAGCAGGATCGCCGGCATCATGAACACGAACACGCCGATAAACGCCTGCTGCTGAGTGGCGCACAGCGACGAGATCAGCAGGCCGAAACCGACCAGCGACAGCCCGTAGAGCAGCATGGTGGCATAGAACAGCAACAGCGATCCGGCGAACGGGATCTGGTACAGGAAGATGCCGATCAACAGCACGATGCTGGACTGGAAGCTGGCGACGATCAGCGCCGGCACCGCCTTGCCGATAAAGATCTGCCAGGTGGTGAGCGGCGAGACCAGCAGCTGTTCCAGCGTGCCCTGTTCGCGTTCGCGCGCCACCGACAGCGAGGTGACGATCAGCACGCCGATGGTGGTGATCATGGCGATCAGCGACGGCACCACAAACCATTTGTAGTCCAGATTCGGGTTATACCAGTTGCGCACCACCAGTTCGCTGTTGTTGGGTTTGGCGCGGTTGCCGAGCAGCTCGTTCTGATATTCCTGCACGATCTGCTGCACGTAGTTGGCGGCGATCTGCGCGCTGTTGGAGTTGCGCCCGTCGAGCAGCAGCTGCAGCGGCGCGGTGTGGCCGGCGGCGATATCGCGCGAGAACTGCGCCGGGAAGCGGATCAGCAGCAGCGCCCGCTGGTTGTCGATGGTGGTCTTTATCTCCTGAGGATTGCGCAGCAGCAGCACATGGGAGAAGGCTTTGGCCTTGGCGAAGCGTTGGGTCAGCTCCACCGAGGCCTGGCCGCTGTCCTCGCTGTAGACCGCGATGGTGGCGTTGGTGACTTCCAGCGTCGCGGCGAACGGGAACAGCAGCACCTGCAGGATCACCGGCATGATCAGGATGGCGCGGGTTTGCGGATCGCGCAGCAGCGCCTGCATTTCCTTGATGATAAGCGTCAACAGACGGTGAAACATCGCTCTTTCTCCTTAATCCAGCCGGCGCTGGGTTTTCCAGGCCGTCAGGCCGATGAACACCACGGCGGAAGCGATCAGGAACAGCAGATTGATCGCCAGCACGGTGCCGACGTTGCCCGCCAGGAACAGCGTTTGCAGCGTGCTGACGAAGTAACGCGCCGGAATGATGTAGGTCACCGCGCGCACGATGGCCGGCATGCTGTCGATCTGGAAAATGAAGCCGGACAGCATGATCGACGGCAGAAAGGCGGCGTTCAGCGCCACCATCGCCGCGTTGAACTGGTTGCGGGTGAGGGTGGAGATCAGCAGGCCCATGCCGAGGGTGCTGGCGAGGAACAGGCTGCTGATCAGCAGCAGGATCGGCAGCGAACCGCGATAGGGCACGCCGAGCACCCACACCGCCACCGCCATGCACAGCGCCATGGCGATCATGCCGAGGAAGTAATAGGGGATCAGCTTGGAGAGCAGCAGCTCGCTGCGCGTCACCTGGGTGGACAGCAGAGCCTCCATGGTGCCGCGCTCCCATTCGCGGGCGATCACCAGCGAGGTGAGAATGGCGCCGATCACCGTCATGATGATGGTGATGGCGCCGGGAATGATGTAGTGCCGGCTGATGGCCGCCGGGTTGAACCAGTAGCGCATCTGCACGTCAATCAGCGGCTGGTCGCTGCTCCCCCGATCGGCGGCGCGTTGCTGTTGCCAAACTTGCCATACGCCCTGGGCATAGCCCTGCACGAAGTTGGCGGTGTTCGGCTCGCTGCCGTCGGTGATCACCTGGATAGGGGCGCTGTCGTGCGGGCGCGCCATGCGCTGGTCGAAATCCACCGGGATCACCACCAGGCCGCGGATCGTGCCGGCCTGCATCTGCTGGATCAGCTGCTGGCGGTTATCGCTGATGGTCGGTTCGATATAGAGCGAACCGGCGAAGGCGTGGGCCAAATCGCGCGCGTCTTCGCTCTGTTGTTCCATCA
The DNA here is from genome assembly GCF_047456145.1 of Serratia sp. BNK-23. Lineage (NCBI taxonomy): Bacteria > Pseudomonadati > Pseudomonadota > Gammaproteobacteria > Enterobacterales > Yersiniaceae > Serratia > Serratia sp. BNK-23. The sequence goes on along the minus strand of NZ_CP179900.1, from coordinate 3,605,850 downwards.
GAATGCCCAGATGCAGCTTGCTGGAGTCCAGGTTGATGCCGTAGCCGAAGATAAACAGCAGCATCAGCGGGATGACGAAGGCGATCAGGCCGCTGCTGGGATCGCGCAGTATCTGCCGCGTCTCCTTCAGGCACAGCGCGCGCAGCCGGCGCCAGGAGAAGCCGCCGTCGTCGATTGGGGGTCGGTTATCGCTCACCGCGTTTCCTCCTCGTCGTAGCCCTGCACCAGCTCGATAAACGCCTGCTCCATCGAAGGGCTGGGATTGTCGTCGCGCGCCACCTGTTGTTTGAGATCGTCCGGCGTGCCGGCGGCGATGATCTTGCCGCGATACACCAGGCCGATGCGGTCGCAGTATTCCGCCTCGTCCATAAAGTGGGTGGTCACCATCACCGTGACGCCCTTGTCGACCATGCCGTTGATGTGCAGCCAGAACTCGCGCCGCGTCAGCGGATCGACGCCGGAAGTCGGTTCGTCGAGGAACAGAATATCCGGTTCGTGCATCAGCGCGCAGGCCAGCGCCAGGCGCTGTTTGAAGCCGAGCGGCAGCGCGTCCGGCGTCTGATCGAGGATCGGCGTGAAGTTGAAGGCGCGCGACATTTCGTCGATTTTGTCGCGCTGCGCCTTGCCGCTCAGGCCGTAGACACCGGAGAAGAACTTCAGGTTCTGCGCCACCGTCAGGTTGCCGTACAGCGAGAATTTTTGCGCCATGTAGCCGAGGCGTTGGCGCGCCTTGCCGGAACTGGTCTTCAGATCCATCCCCAGCACCAGCGCCTTGCCGCCGGACGGCACTAGCAGGCCGCACATCATTTTGAAGGTGGTGGACTTGCCGGCGCCGTTCGGGCCGAGCAGGCCGAAGATTTCTCCGCGCCGCACCTGAAAGTCGACGTGATCGGTGGCGGCGAAGTCGCCGAATTTTTTGGTCAGCTGCACCGCTTCGATCACCGTTTCGCCGCTTTCACCGTTGACGGTCGGCATGATCTCCGCCAGCGCCGAGCGATGGTTGGGGCCGCCGCCGAGCAGATCGATAAACGCATCCTCGAAGCGCGGATCCGCTTCGTCCAGTTCGGCGTCCGGTAGATCCAGCGCCTGCAGCAGCTGCCGGTGATCTTCGCCTTCTTTCAGGATCAGGCGCAGGTACTTGCCCTGGATCACGCCGTCGGTGACCGCCGGCAGGCAGATCGCCCGCTGCAGCAACGATCGATGGCTGCCCGGCGGCGCGGCGATCAACACCGTGCGCCCGGCCATGCGCTGGGTCAGATCCTGCGGCGCGCCGCTGAACAGCAGCTCACCCTCGTTGAGCAACAGCACTTCGCGGCACTGCTCGGCCTCGTCGAGATAAGAGGTACTCCACAGGATCAACATGCCGTCATTGGCCAGCTCGTGCACCATGCGCCACAGCTCGCGGCGCGAGATAGGATCGACGCCGACGCCCGGCTCGTCCAGCAACAGCACCTGGGGTTCGCCGACCAGCGTGCAGGCCAGGCCGAGCTTCTGTTTCATGCCGCCGGACAGCTTGCCCGCCAGGCGCTCGGTGAAGCGCGTCAGATCGGTGAATTTCAACAGCCGTTCAAAGGTCTGGCGGCGAAGATCGCCGGTAACGCCGCGCAGATCGGCGTACAGCGTCAGGTTCTCCATCACCGTCAGATCCTCATACAGCCCGAACTTCTGCGGCATGTAGCCGAGGATCGCGTGCAGTTGACGATCCTGCGCGATCGGATCCAGCCCGGCGACCCGCAATTTGCCGCTGCTGGGCTGCAGCAGCCCGGCCAGCATGCGCAGCAGGGTGGTTTTGCCGGCGCCGTCCGGGCCGACCAGCCCGATGACCGCGCCGCTGCGCAGGGTGGTGGTCAGGCTGGCGACCGCCGGTTTCTCAAGCGACGGAAAGCGCTTTTCCAGCCCTTCCAGTTCGATGGTGTGCGCCTGTTCCATGGCCGGCCTCAGGGTTTGGCGAAGCACAGGGTGACCGGCATGCCCTGGCGCAGCGCGTCGTCGGCGTCGGTGACGATCACCCGCAGGCGATACACCAGATCGGTGCGCAGATCCGGCGTTTCAACGCTTTTCGGCGTGAATTCCGCGGTCGGCGAGACGAAACCGATCTTGCCGTGGTAAGGCTTGTCGGGGCGGCCGTCGGTGTAAATTTCCAGCTCGGTGCCGGGCACCGCCTGGTTCAGGCTGGTCTCGTTGACGTAGGCGCGCACCCACACCGGCCGGGTCAGCGACAGGGTGAATACTGTGCCGCCGGCGCCGAGCATGGTGCCCGGCTCCACCGCGCGGGTCAGCACCGTGCCGGCGGACGGGGAGACCAGCGTGGCGTCTTGCAGATTCAATTGCGCCTGCGCCAGCGCCGCTTCGCTTTGCGCCACGTCGGCCTTGGCCTGTTCAATCTCTTGCGGGCGATTGCCGCTGCGGTATTGCGACAGCTTGTCCTTCGCCGCCTGCAGGTTGGCCTGCGCCTGATTGCGGGCGGTGCGCGCATCCTCCAGCGCGTCGGCGGACGTAGCGTTTTTCGCCCACAGCCCTTGCTGGCGCTTCAGGAAGCTGTCGGCGTAAGCGAAGGCGGACTGGCGCTGCGCCATTTCTGACTGCACCTGGGCGATCTCTTCGGTGCGATAGCCGGCCTGCAGCAGCGACAGTTTGGCACGCGCGCTGCCGACGTTGGCCTCGGCCTGCTGCAGCGCGTTGCGATAGGGGGCATCGTCCAGTTTGCCTAGCAGCTGGCCCGGCTGAACGGCATCGCCTTCATCCACCGTCAGCGACGCCAGGCGGCCGTCGACGCGGAAGCCGAGGTTGACCGTGCGGATATCGACGTTGCCGTACAGCGTCAGCGGCTTATCCTGCTGCTGTTGGTAATGCCAGACCGCGTAAGCGGCGGCCGCGATCAGCAGAATTAACAACACGATCAAGGCACTGCGTTTTTTGTTCATAACACTCCCTGCCTGAATTTACGCGCCGTGACGTTGGCGCAGCCCAATAACCAAAATCTCGATATGCTCGCTCAGCACCGCCGCGATTTGCGCCGCTTCACTTTCACCAATCTCTTGCCAGCCGGCCTGACGGCGGATGGTCTCTCGCGCTACGCGGAACGACAGCACCTCGCCGATCAGCGCGTGGGTATGCAGCACCAGGCGAGTGGCGTGCTCGTCAATGCCGGTGGCGGCCGACAGCAGGCGGCACAGCCGCTCGTGCATCGGCGCGATCACCTGGCGGTGGATCAGCGGATAGGCCTCGGTCGGGGCGAGCTGTTCGCGCGACATGATTTTGCTCAGGTTCAGCGTGTGCGGCTGGGTCATCAGCTCGCTGAAGGCCAGCAGGCCACGCTGCAGCAAGCGTAGCGCCGCGTCGGGTGAGCGTTGTTCGGGCACTTCTTGCCCAAAGCGATCGACCTCTTCGGCCAACGGGGCGAACGCCTGCTGAATGAAATCGGCGAGCGACTGCGCTACGGCCAGATACAGCCCCTCTTTGGAGCTGAAGTAGTAGGTGATGGCGGCGATGTTCTGGCCGGCGCGCTGGGCGATATCGCGCGTGGTGGCGCCCTGCAGGCCGAATTCGCCGAACAGTTCGGTCGCCGCGGCGAGCAGTTGCCGGCGCGTTTGCTCGCCGCGCGCCCGGCCGGCGGCCTGATGAGGTACGGAAGCTGGCATGGGTCACGCTCGAAGTTAATCAATCATATGATTAACTTTATGCCAGATTGTCTAAAACGCAACCGCTAACCACAATGAGTTATGTGATCGGCTTCAGACAATGCTGAATTTACGGCAGATTGTGCTCTGGGTGCGTAAAAGTGCTTTTTATTGCGCGACTTCTGTTACAATCGCCGCCTGGTGCACTGCAGTTTGTGCCAATCCCTCGTGGTCATGCTTAATGCCCCGTCTGATCATCCTCCCAGGAAACTGCACCGAACACCGTTAGGTTAGGGGGGATCTGGAGTTTTTCTCTTTATGTCATTTGAAACCCTCGGCTTAAGTGCTGAAATTGTGCGCGCTGTTGAAGAACAGGGCTATCGCGAACCGACGCCAATCCAGCGTCAGGCTATCCCTGTCGTGCTTGAAGGTCGTGACCTGATGGCCAGCGCCCAGACCGGCACTGGTAAAACCGCCGGTTTTACCCTGCCGCTGTTGCAGCTGCTGAGCAAGCATGACCATCCGGTCAAGGGCCGTCGCCCGGTGCGCGCGCTGATCCTGACGCCAACCCGTGAGCTGGCGGCGCAGATCGGCGAAAACGTCGATGCCTACAGCAAACACCTGCGCCTGCGTTCGCTGGTGGTGTTTGGCGGCGTGAGCATCAACCCGCAGATGATGAAGCTGCGCGGCGGCGTCGATATCCTGGTGGCGACGCCGGGTCGTCTGCTGGATCTGGAGCATCAGAACGCGGTTGACCTGTCCAAAATCGAAATTCTGGTGCTGGACGAAGCGGACCGCATGCTGGACATGGGCTTTATCCACGACATCCGCCGCGTGCTGGCCAAGCTGCCGGCCAAGCGTCAGAACCTGCTGTTCTCTGCCACGTTCTCCGACGACATCAAGGCGCTGGCCAACAAGCTGCTGCATAACCCGGCCTCGGTGGAAGTGGCGCGCCGCAACACCGCGTCCGAGCAGATTGAGCAGAGCGTGCACTTCGTCGACAAGAAGCGTAAGCGGGAACTGCTGTCGCAGATGATCGGCGAAGGCGACTGGAAACAGGTGCTGGTGTTTACCCGCACCAAGCACGGCGCCAACCATCTGGCGGAACAGCTGAACAAAGACGGCATCACCGCCGCGGCGATCCACGGTAACAAGAGCCAGGGCGCCCGTACCCGCGCGCTGGCCGATTTCAAAGACGGCCGCATCCGCGTGCTGGTGGCGACCGACATCGCGGCGCGCGGTCTGGATATCGACCAGCTGCCGCACGTGGTGAACTACGAGCTGCCTAACGTGCCGGAAGACTATGTGCACCGTATCGGCCGTACCGGCCGCGCGGAGCGTACCGGTGAGGCTATCTCGCTGGTGTGCGTGGATGAGCACAAGCTGCTGCGCGACATCGAGCGTCTGCTGAAGCGTGAAATTCCGCGCATTGCGCTGCCGGGCTACGAGCCGGATCCGACCATCAAGGCCGAGCCGATCATCAACGGCCGTCAGGGTGGCGGGCGCGGCGCGCCGCGCGGCAACGGCGGCGGCCAGCGTTCCGGTAACGGCGGCGGTCAGCGCAGCGGTAACGCGAACGGCGGCCAGCGTGAAAACCGTGGCAACGGTAACGCCCGCCCGCAGGGTGATGGCCAGCGTCGTTCCGGCGCGCCGTCTTCGCGCCGCCCGCGCAACCGCAAACCAGCCGAATAAGCCTGATTGCTCAAAGAGTAAGCCGCCGATACGGGCGGCTTTTTTTTTGCCTGGCGGAACGGCATTTTCGTACTAGGCTGGACGGTGGCTACCCCTAGATTCCAGGAGACGGAGATGAAATTAAAGTGCGCAATTCTCGATGATTACCAGCAGGTGGCGCTCAAGATGGCGGACTGGTCGGCGCTGGCCGATCGGGTGGAGGTGTCGGCCATCAGCGCGCACTTTACCGATGAAGCGGAGCTGGCGGTGCATCTGCAGGAGTGCGACATTCTGGTCATCATGCGCGAGCGCACGCCGATGACCGCCTCGCTGCTGGCGCGGCTGCCGAAGCTGAAGCTGCTGATCACCTCCGGCATGCGCAACGCCGCTATCGATCTGGCCGCCGCCGCCGAGCGCGGCGTGGTGGTGTGCGGCACCGCCAGCGGCTCGGCCGCGCCGATGGAACTGACCTGGGCGCTGCTGCTCGGGCTGGCGAAGCATATCGTGCCGGAAAGCGTCGGGCTGCAAAACAATGGCCCGTGGCAGCTGGGCTTAGGCGTCACGCTGCAGGGCAAGACGCTGGGGTTGCTGGGGCTGGGCAAGATCGGCGGCCAGATGGCCCGGGTGGCGCAGGCGTTCGGCATGCGCGTGCTGGCCTGGAGCCAGAACCTGACGGCGGAACGGGCGGCGCAGGAGGGCGCTGAGCTGGCGCCGTCCAAGCGGGCGCTGTTTGAGCAGAGCGACTTTGTCTCCATTCACCTGGTGCTGAGCGATCGCAGCCGCGGGTTGGTGGGGCGTGATGAATTGGCGGCGATGAAGCCCACCGCGTACCTGATCAATACCTCGCGCGCGGGCATCGTCGATCGGGCGGCGTTGGTGGACGTCCTGCAACAGCGTAAGATCGCCGGCGCCGGGCTGGACGTGTTCGAGACGGAGCCGCTGCCGGCCGACGACGTGTTTCGCCAGCTGCCCAACGTGCTGGCGACGCCGCATGTGGGTTATGTGGCGGACGACAATTACCGCGCCTACTTCACCGAGGCGGTCGAGGACATTGCGGCGTTCCTTGCCGGCCAACCGATCCGCCGGCTGGGCTGACGGCATTTTTAATGCCCGCTGAGGCTTGTCTGGCGCGGGCATTCACCCGTATCATTGCGGGTCTTTTTTTAGCTGGGATTGGTCATGCGCGTATTATTGGCTCCGATGGAGGGCGTTCTCGATTCTTTGGTGCGTGAGTTACTCACCGAAGTGAACGACTACGATCTGTGCATCACCGAATTTTTGCGCGTGGTCGATCAGCTGCTGCCGGCCAAGTCGTTCTACCGGCTGTGCCCGGAGCTGCGTCACGTCAGCCGCACGCCGTCGGGCACGCTGGTGCGGGTACAGCTGCTGGGGCAGTATCCGCAGTGGCTGGCGGAAAACGCCGCGCGTGCGGTGGAATTGGGCTCTTACGGCGTCGATCTCAACTGCGGCTGCCCGTCCAAGCTGGTGAACGGCAGCGGCGGCGGGGCGACGCTGCTCAAAGATCCGGAATTGATCTACCAGGGCGCCAAAGCGATGCGCGCGGCGGTGCCGGCCCATCTGCCGGTCACGGTGAAGGTGCGCCTGGGCTGGGACTCCTCCAATCGCAGCTTTGAAATCGCCGATGCGGTGCAGCAGGCGGGCGCCAGTGAGCTGACGGTGCACGGCCGCACCAAAGAGGACGGCTACAAGGCGGATCGCATCAACTGGGCGGCGATCGGCGAGATCCGTCAGCGGCTGAGCATCCCGGTTGTCGCCAACGGCGAGATCTGGGATCACCAGAGCGCGCAGGATTGCCTGCAGGCGACCGGCTGCGACGCCATCATGCTGGGGCGCGGCGCGCTCAACGTGCCGAACCTGAGCCGGGTGGTGAAGTACAACGAACCGCGCATGCCCTGGCCGCAGGTGGTTGAGCTGCTGCAAAAATACGTCCATCTGGAAAAGCAGGGCGACACCGGCCTGTATCACGTGGCGCGCATCAAACAGTGGTTAGGCTATTTGCGCAAAGAATATGACGAAGCCACCGAACTGTTCAGCGAAATACGCGCGCTGACGACGTCCGGGGATATTGCGCGCGTCATCTGCCGCAGCTGAAAATAAACCCGCGCGCGGCGGGTTTATTTAAATCGGCATTATCAGGCGGCTTTATCAAGACGGTTTAATTCTATCTCGATATCCTGAATGGTTTTTTCCAGTCCTTCCAGACAGGCGCCCTGCTTATTCAACAGGTCGTTAATGGCTTCGGCGAATGCCTTATTTTTGCATTCCCCCTGATCGAAGGCCAGCCAGTGTGCGGAGAGCGTCTCGATATTCGACTGCGCGTAGTGGCGCATTTCCTTCAGCTGGGAAGCGACGTTGCGTAAATTATCCAGCTGCGCCTGTGCATTTGCATTGTTGCTCATGAATTTCTCCTTGAGTTGGCCGTTAAATAATTTCGACTGCGGGATCAAGCTTACCCTATTTAAATAAAAATATCACCCTGAGTGGTCTGGGTGGTTATTTTTGAGTGGGTGTGGCTATATTTATTGTTCGGCTGAACAAGGACTTGGGTGGAATTGTAAAAATAGATAAATACGGTGTTTTTGGCGATTATTTTCGGCCATCCCATACGGGATGACCGTTATTCTAACGCTTAAGAGTGATGCTTATTATGCCGCGTCCGCCAGCATAAACATGCCGTAGGGGTGAATTTCCAGATAATACTGCTCGCCGACGTTCGGTTGCAGGCGGGTGGCGTTAACCTGCAGCAAAATTTGCTGCCCGTGCCACGCCACCGTTACCTCATACTGCGGCCCCATGTAGGCGACATGTTCGATCACGCAGCGCTGGCTTTCATCGCCATGCTCGCTCAGCGTGATCGCCTCCGGGCGCACGCCCACCGTGCCGGCGCCCTGGGCGGCAAAGTGCGCGGGGCGCGGCAGACGATAGCCGCTGATATCGACATGGTCGGCGCTGAAGCTGGCCGGGAACAGGTTGGCGTCCCCCATAAAGCTCGCCATAAAGCGCGAGGCGGGCTGCCGATAGAGATCCTGCGGCGAGCCCATCTGCATGATATGCCCTTTATTCATCACCAGTACGGTGTCGGAGACCGCAAAAGCCTCGCTCTGATCGTGGGTGACGTACAGCGACGTGATATCAAACTGCTTTTGCAGCTCGCGGATCTTTTCACGCATGCTGCGGCGCAGGTTGGCGTCGAGGTTGCTCAACGGCTCGTCGAACAGCAGCACTTTCGGCTTGAGGATCAGCGCGCGCGCCAGGGCCACGCGCTGCTGTTGGCCGCCGGAGATCTGATCGACATAGCGATCGTCAAACCCCGCCAAGTCCACCATCGCCAGCGCTTCCTGCACGCGCGCTTTCACTTCGGCGCGCGGGATGCCGAGCATCTTCAGGCCATAGCCGACGTTTTCCCCCAGCGACATATGCGGGAACAGGGCATAAGACTGGAACACCATGCAGATATCACGCTGCTGGATGGAACGATGGGTAACGTCTTCACCATCAATGAATATCTGCCCGTCGCTCGGCTTTTCCAGCCCGGCGACCAGGCGCAAAATGGTGGTTTTGCCGCAGCCGGAAGGGCCGAGCAGCGTCACCATTTGCCCCCGCGGGATGGTGAGCGTGATGTTATCGATTACCGTGTTGTTGCCGAACCGTTTGGAGACGTTGCGCAGTTCAACGAAATTTTTCTGGCTCATCATGGGCTCCATTACGCCTGGTTTTTGGCTTTTGAACGGGAGATGCGTGCCTCGCCGATCAGCCAGTCAAAGAGGAAAATAATCGCCAGCATCACCACGATCAGAATTGAACCGTAGGCGATCGCCACGCCGTATTCGCCGTCTTCCACGCGGTTGAGGATGTAGGCGGTGGCCACGCGGGTATCGGGCGTCACCAGGAAGACGATGGCGCTGACGGTGGTGATGGCGCGCACGAAGCTGTAGATCAGCGCCGACAGGATCGCCGGGCGCAGCAGCGGCAGCAGGATGTGCGTGATGGTGCGCAGCGAGCCGGCGCGCAGGCTGAGCGAGGCTTCGTCCAGCGATTTGTCTATCTGGCCCAGCCCGGCGATCCCGGCGCGAATGCCCACCGGCACGTTGCGCATCACCATCGAGATAATCACGATGGCGGCCGTGCCGGTGAGGTACACCGGCGCGCCGTTAAAGGCGAGAATGTAAGAGACGCCCGCCACGGTGCCCGGCACCGCAAAGCACAGCATGGTGGTGAACTCGATGGTCTTTTTGCCCTTGAACTGCTGGCGCACCACGATCCAGGCGATCAGCAGGCCGAACGCGGCGGTGATCGGCGCGGCGATCCCGGCGTACAGCAGCGTATCGAGCAGCGAAGGCCACGCGCCGTCGCTCATGCCCTGGCCGAACAGCTTGATGAAGTTATCCAGCGTCAGCGTGTAATCCACCCCCCAGTTGACGGTGAAGCTGCCGTAGAAAATGCTGCCGTAAAGCAGGGCGTTAAAGGCTACCCACACCGCCAGCAGCGCGATCACGCTCCATACCAGCGTGACCGGCAGCGGCTGTACGTCGCCGCGATAGGATTTGCCGGACACTGTGACGTAGGAACGCTTGCCGATCCACATATACTGGATGCAGAACACCAACAGCGAGAACAGCAGCAGGAAGGCGCCGAGGGTGCTGGCGGCCTGATAATCGAGCTGTGAACCGGTAATGTAGAAATAGATTTGCGTCGCCAGCACGTCGAAGTTGCCGCCGAGCACCAGCGGGTTGCTGAAGTCGGCCAGTGATTGCACCACCACGATCAGAAACGCGTTGGCCAGCGCCGGTTTCAGCAGCGGCACGAACACGCCGTTAAAGGTTTGCCAACGGCTGGCGCGCAGGGTGTAGGAGGCCTCTTCCAGCGAAGGATGAATGGTCTTGATCGCGCCGTCGAGGATCATGAACGCCATCGGGGTGAACGCCAGCACCTGCGCCAGCCAGATGCCGGTAAAGCCGTACAGCCAGTTGGTGTTGGTCAGGCCGAACCAGGCCACCATCCACTCGGTCACGTAGCCGGAGCGCCCCATCATCAGCGTGACGCCCAGGCCGACGACGAACGGCGGCGTGACGATGGGCAGGATGGAGAAGATGCGGCCGATAATGGCGCTGCGCCTGGCGATGCGGGTGGTGTAAATCGCTAGCACCAGGCCGAAGAAGGTGCAGCCGGCGCCTACCGCGATCGACAGGGCGATGGAGTTGAGGATCACCTGGACGATGTGCGCCTGCGACAGCACATTCATAAACGCCAGCGGCGCGAAAGCGCCCGTCTGGTCGGTGAACATCGGAATGAAAATCGCGATGCTCGGCCAGACGATGAAGACGCCGATCAGCGCCACGATGGTGACCAGCGCGCCGATAACGAAACGGTCGCCGCCCAGCCAGTCGAGGCGGGTCAGCGCCAACGTCATGATGGCGCCCAGCGCGGTCAACTGCACCAGGGTGGCGTAGCCTAAACCGCGCCCCGCCAGCGTGGCGCTGACGACGATAAAGGCCATGCACAGCAGCGCCCAGCCGGCGTCGAACGCGTGGCGCCGCCGCCGTTCACCGCCCGCCGCAGCGTAAGGGCGCAGCAGCAGCAGGCTCGGCAGCAGGCACCAAAGCCAGCTGATATTGCGATTTGACCAGCCGTAGGCCGCGAGGATCTCTTCGCCGGTGGACTCCAGCAGGCCGTAATCCAGGCTCCAGCTCGGCAGCAGGGCGAACGCCAGCCAGCCGAGCAAAACCCAAAGGAATATCGCATCTCGTTTTTTCACGAGATGGAGTGCATGTGTATGTGACATAAGTTTCCCGGATGTTCAGGCCGGGCAAACCGTGAGGCTTACCCGGCAACAGGCGCAGAATGTGGGCTTATTTACCCATCTTGACTTCGCTGACCCATTTGTTGATCAGCGCCTTGCGGACCTCGGTCGAGCCGTACTTGTCCATGTCGTAGTTGATCAGCTTCAGGTCGTCGAGCTTCAGCGAGTTCGGCGAGGTGTCGGCGGTGGTATTGGTCAGGATCTGATAGGATTTGCCTTGCTTCCACGCCAGCTCCTGCGCCTCTTTCGACAGCACCCAATCCACGAACAGCTTGGCGTTGTCGAGGTTGCGCGCGCCTTTGAGGATGCTGACGCCGCCGATTTCATAGCCGGTGCCTTCGCAAGGCGAGATCAGCTCCAGCGGCGCGCCCTGTTCCTTTTCGAGCGAGTAGTCATGCAGGAAACCGATGCCGATCGCCGTTTCACCGCGGGCGGCGTTGCGCGCCGGGGCAATGCCGGACTTGGTGTACTGCGAAACGTTGGCGTTCAGCTGCTTGAGGTAATCGAACGCCTGATCGTCTCCCCACAGCTGGGCAAAGGTCGCCAGCGCGGTGTAGGCGGTGCCGGAGCTTTGCGGATCGGCGATTTGAATCTCGCCCTTGTATTCCGGCTTGGTCAGGTCTTTCCAGCATTTTGGCACCGGCAGGTTTTTCTCTTTCAGGCGCTGGGTGTTGACGCCGAAACCGAGAATGCCGACGTAGACCGCCGAGGAGTAGTTGCCTTTCAGCTTGGCCGGATCGCGGAATTGCGTCATCACCTGTTCGAGGTTCGGCGATTTGTACGGCTGCAGCAGCCCCATTTCACCGGCCTGGGATTGCGGATCGAGCGTGCCGCCGTACCAGACGTCCGCCTGCGGGTTCTTCTTCTCGGCGTCCACTTTCGCCAGCGTGCTGCCGGAGCCGTTGCGGATGAACGAGGTTTTCACGTCATATTTCTCGCCGAAGGCTTTGGTTTCCGCTTCGCACATTTCATTGGTGGCGCTGCAGTAGACCACCAGGCGGCCCTTGGCGTGCGCGGCGCCGCTCAGCGTCGCCAGCGCGATGCCGGACGCTATCAGGGTAGTGACCCACGTTTTTTTCATTGTTTTATCCTTCTCTCGGTAGAGGTGGTAACGCTCGCCATCAGCAGCGGCATCAGCAATAAACCCATAAGAACGGCGGCGATGGACAGCAAACTGAACATGCCCGACCAGCCGTAGCCTTCGATGACCCGCGACAGCGGCCAGCCCGCCAGCGCCGCCCCCAGGTAGGCGAACAGGCCGAGAAAGCCGGTGATGGAGCCCGCGGCGCCTTTGTGCCCGCATTCCACGGCGGCGAGGCCAATCAACATCTGTGGGCCGAAGACAAAAAAGCCCACCGTAAAGAAACAGCCCGCCAGCAGCGCGTAGTGATGCACCGGCGCCAGCCACAGCGCGGCGACGGAAACCATCAGCCCGAGCGTGAACAGCAAAATCATCGGCGCGCGCTGCCCGCCGAACAGCACATCCGATCCCCAGCCGGCGAACAGCGCGCCGAGCAGGCCGCCTATCTCGAACAGCATCACCGTCGCGTTGGCGCTGAGCAGGTTGACGCCGTGGCTTTCCGTCAACCACAGATTGCCCCAGTCGTTCAACGCGATGCGGATCAGGTAGACCAGCACGTAAGAGACGCCCAGCAGCCAGATCATCGGGTTCTTCAGCATCGTGGTGCGCAACATCCGCCACAGCCCCATTGGCGGGCTTTGCTGTTCCTGGCGCAGCTCCAGCGGATCGTGGCGCCACCGGCCGACCGACGGCAGGCCTTCTTCCTGCGGCGTGCCTGTCAGCCGCCGCGTGAGCCAGAGGCCCAACACCATGCTGACGGCCCCCGGGATCAACATCGCCGCCTGCCAGCCCCAGCGCTGGGCGGCGAAGGCGCTGATCAGCGGCACGATCGCGCCGCCGAGGTTGATCGACATATTCCAGCAGCCCCACCAGAAGCCGCGCTCGTTGCGCGAATACCAGTGGGTCAGCAGCCGCGCGCAGGGCGGCCAGCCCCAGCCCTGAAAGAAGCCGTTCAGCGCCCAAACCGCCAACAGCAGCGTCAGCGATTCACCGAAGGCGAACGCCACGTTCAGCACGCCGGTGGCGAACAGGCCGATCCCCATAAACCTGCGCTGCCCGTGGCCGTCGTGCCACAATCCGGCGCTGAATTTCGACAGGCCGTAGCTCAGATAAAACAGCGAGCCGAGCAGGCCGATGTCCCCTTTATCCAGCCCCAAATCCATTTGCAGCGCCGGCAGCACGTAATTCACGCTTTTGCGCGTCAGGTAAAAGGCGGCGTAGCCGATGACCATGTACAGCAACAGTCGCGGGCGCAGCGCGCGGTAACGATGATCGATTTCAGATGCCGAGCGTGTCTGCATAGCCGCCTCCCTGGTGATGACTATAAGAAGGTGAAAGGGAAAGGGGATGAGAGAAAGTCCGGACTGGCTAAGACTTTTTCCTAGTTAGTCGGCGGTTTGTTGCAAATTTGTGGGCAGGTTAACAATTACCCGCGTGCCGCGCTGCGTGTCCAGCGTCAGTTCGCCGCCGAGCGCGCTGACCCGTTCGCGCATTCCCTGAATGCCGAGGCCGGGCGCCTTGTCCGCCCGGATGCCGATGCCGTTGTCCCGCACCTCGAGGTGCAAAAGTGCCCCCTGTTGATACAAAACGATGGCGACTTCGCTGGCTTCGGCGTGTTTGCACACGTTGTTGAGCAGCTCTTGCAGCAGCCGGTAGAGGGTGAAGCGCACCGTCTCGCCGGCGGGCGTGTCGATGAGCCGGTAGTCGAAACGGCAACGGATGCCCCGTTCGCTGAAGGCGAATTCATTCAGCAGGTGGTGAAGCGCGTCTTTGAACGCCAGCTCGTCCAGCGCGGGCGGGCGCAGCTGGCGCAGCAGCTGGCGCGTGGAGTGATGTATGCGCCGGGCGAGATCGGCTATCTGGTTCGCGGCGGCCTGGGTTTGCGCCGGATCGCGCGCCCGCTTGACCAGCTGCGACTGAATTTGAATCGCGGTGATGTTCTGGCCGATTTCATCGTGCAGCTCGCGCGCCAGGTTCTTTCGCGTGTCTTCTTCGGTGTGGATCAGTTTTTCGGTCAACGCCCGCCGCGCCGCCAGCTCTTCTTCCAGCCGTCGGCGATAGTGGTGCAGGTTTTGCGCCAGGTGCTGCTGACGGCTGATGGCGATGCCCAGACCGATGCCAAGCAGCGCCTGCGTCGCCAGAAAGATTTCCAGCTCGACCAGATTGCCGAACCCCACGCCGACCTGCCGCGCGAGGGTGATCATCATGCTGCCGAGCAGGCCGGACAGCACACCGCCCTGCCAGCCGAACTTCCACGCCATCACCACGTTCGGCAAAAACACCACGATCAGCAGCAGGCGTTCGATTTCCGGCGACAGCACCATCTGGGTGCCGATGCCGATAACGAAAAACAGGCTGCACCAGATGATTAAGGACGCGCGCAGCGGCGGGTTGCTGGTGTCCAGCCCCAGCAGATGGTAGCGGTGCTGCTGGCGCAGAAATTCAAAAATCAGGTAGACGAACGGGGTCAGCAAGACGCCGCCGGTAAATGACGCCAGGCCGAGCAGCATCGCCGGGCTGTGCGCGAAAGGCGCAAGCAGGGCGGTATTGAGCAGCGAGGCGGCGGTCACTGCGGCCAGCAGCAGCGTCAGCCGCTGCCAGTAGAGTGGAAAACGGCGCCAGAATCGCTGTGCGAGCGCGGCCGGGAGCAGGGTGATGAACGGCGCGGCCAGCAGGCTGTAGCCGCTCAGCAGGCGTTCGCCGTGCAGCCAGAACAGCAGCAGCTCCGGCGGTATTATCAGGGCGGGCCAATAGCGGCGCGCCAGCAGGATCAGCAGCGCGAGATAGACGCCGTGAGGCAGAAACAGCGCCGCCTGATTGCCGTTGTGGGTCAGGTAGAAACCGAGCGTCCACAGCATCAGCCAGCCGCTGCCCCAGGCCAACAGGATAAACAGCGAGATAACCCAGGGCCGGAAGCGGGGCGACATCAATGCCCCGCCAGCAGCTGATGGTCGAGGGCGAAATGCACCAGTTCAATGGTGCTGCTGCACTGCAGCTTGCCCAGGACGTTGGCGCGATGCACGTGCACCGTTTTGTGGCTGAGATCGAGCTTGAAAGCGATCTCCTTTACGCTGTCGCCTTTGACCAGCAGATCGAAGATCTCGCGCTCGCGCGGGGTCAACGCTTCCAGCGCCGTGGCCGGCTGCTCGCCGCCGCGCAGCGCCCGCAGCGCGTCGGCGCACAGGTAATGGCCGCCCATATCGACGGAGCGCACCGCCTGCACCAATTCTTCCGGCCCGCAGCGTTTGGTCAGATAGCCGCTGGCGCCGGCATCCAGCGCGCTCTGCACGAAGGTCGGGGAGTCATAGATACTGAGGATGATCGCGCGAAACTGCGGCTTCTGCGCCCGCAGGCGTTTCAACAGGCTCAGGCCGTTTTCATCCGGCATGGCGATGTCCATCACCGCGACGCTGACGTCGTCGCGCAGCAATGCCGGCCAGGCCGCCGCCGCGCTGCTGTATTGCCCCACCACGTCGAGATCGTCCTCGAGGCTGAGCAATTGCGCAAAGCCGGAGCGCACCACCACATGGTCATCCACCAGTATCACACGGATCATTTTTCGCACTCTGTTGCCGAATCATGGCCCTATGATGCCTGCCGCCGCGGTGCTGGCAATCAGCCAAGCGCGGTTATGCAATCGGTGTAACAGAATCGTAATAAAAGGGCGCCGCCGGTGTAATGCTGGTTACTTAAGCCTGACTGGTATTTTTTATCCAGTATCTTTACGTGATGTGCAGGATGAATTGCCGTAAATACCCTGAATTTTTCTGTTACCACAATGAACGGCAATTGGAGGGGCCGAAGGCGCGGCCCCTCCACCCGCGCCTTCGCTTAACACCGTCTGTCCGCTGCGCGGATACCCTCGCAGCGTCTGCATTGTCGGGCGGGTCGGCTGCGACAAACGTCCCTGTTAGTCTCGCCTCAACCGGCCTTCCCTGGCCGGTTGCCCCTGACAATGCTGTCTTGCTCGGCAGCCGGTGATGCGCGCCAAAGGTCAACCCCGTGCTAGCAGCTCCCGCCCTTTATGAGGTCATGGCAGAGAAGAGGAATCGGAGATGAGCGCGGTATTGGATGCCCTTGAAGACGCCGAACGCAGGCATAGCGTATTAGGCGAAACCTCCATGGACGGCGGTTTCAGGTGAGACAGGCAGGGACGCCTGTCGCAACCGGCCTCAATGCGGTATGGCGGAGAGAGGGACGTTGGCAAAGCCAACCGTCTGATAGGGCAAAGGCGCGGGTTGCCAGGGGCCGCGCCTTCGGCCCCTGGCTCGGTCGAGGCGTATGAGCCTCATGGCGCATCTCACCTTTATCGACCGAAAACTGCACAAATACGTTCAGAAAAACGCTAACTGATCAGCATTACGCCGCTGGCGGCGTTAACGATCCACATCGATGGCGAAATGCTGCCACAGTACGGCGCGCCGTTCCTCTTCCGAATGCAACGTCGTTTCGTGGCGCTGGTGATCTTCGGTCACGATCAGCTTCATGTCGCTGAGGGTCACCCGGCCGTGGTCCGTCGGCCGTGAACACACCAGGCGCTGGGTGAAGTGCGACTGCGGCGAGGTGCTGTGGAATCGGCACATCTCGTCGAACTCGTGCAACTCGCGCGGCTGAACGGTAAAGCGATACAGCGTTTTGGCATGCGAGCGTTGGTCGCCGTTGCGGCGCTCCAGCAGGTAATACTCGCCTTCCCGCTCCAGGTGGAAGGTGCCGCTGGCCTGCGGTTGCGGCTCGGCGACGACGATCTTCAGCGGCGTCAGGAAGGAATCGCCGAAACCGACATCCACCAGCCAGGCCTGCCCCGCCAGATCCACCCGCAGCGCCAGATGGTCGTAGGGCGGGCCGAAATGGCCGTCGCGCGTGCGGATCTCGCCGGAGATGAAGCTCACCTTGAAACCGATCTCCCGCAACAGCAGGGCGAACAGCGTGTTCAGCTCATAACAGAAACCGCCGCGGTTACGCTCGACCACCTTGCTGAACAGCGCCTCCGGCGCCAGCTGAATGCCCTGATGATAAATAATGCTCAGGTTCTCGAACGGTACGCTCAGCATGTGGCGATGGTGCAGCTGTTGCAACGTGGGGAGGTCAGGGCGGGCGGTGCCGGCAAAGCCGATATGCTGCAGGTAGCGTTGGGTATCCACAGGGTGTCTCGCATGAGAAAAAGTAGGCATAAAATAGCGGGCTTTGCGGCGTTTGTGAGCGCATTACGTGCTGCGTTGTTGGCATAACTCATAACCAAATCGACTCAGATGTCAGCATGGCTGCCGTTACACTGAATCGATATGGATAAGGAGAAAGTATGGATTTAACCTTGAAAGCGCAGCGATTTGCCAATGACGCTCACCATGCCTGCAATCAGCGGCGCAAGTTCACCGGAGAGCCGTATATCGTGCACCCCGCGGCGGTGGTGGATTTGCTGCAGCGGGCTGAGCCGACGCCAGAAATGGTCGCCGCTGCCTGGCTGCATGATACGGTAGAAGATACGGCGGTGACCCTGGCGGATATCCGGCGAGAATTCGGTCCGACGGTCGAGCGTTATGTGGAAATGTTGACCGACGTGCAGCCTCGCAGCTACGGCGGTGAGCGTCTGCACCGTAAAAATGCCAATCTGCAGCACAGCGCGCAGGCCTGTGCGGAAGCGCAGACCATCAAACTGTGCGACTTGATTGACAACAGCAAAAACATTACCGATTACGATGTCTCCTTTGCCCGTCACTATCTGGTGGAAATGGCGCGCTTATTGGCTGTTTTATCGGCGGGCGAGGCCGGCCTGTTGGCCTTGGCCCGCCGACAGTGTGCGGAAGCGATCGAGCGCATCAACGATCGTCATGGAGACGACGGCTGGTTCGACGCGTTGTGGCGGAAGTATGAGGCCCATCTTAAGCTGGATGAGCTGAAAACTGGGTCAGCAGCAAAATAACAGGAATGGTGACCGCCGCCAGCAACGTTTGGATCGTGATGATACCGGCCGACAAGCGATGATCGCCGCCCAGCAGTTTCGCCATGATGTAGGCGGAAGGTGTACAGGGTAAGGCGTTAAACAGGACGATAGTCGCCAGCACCGGGCCGGAGATGCCCAGGGTGATGCCGATTCCCAGCGTCAACAGCGGTACCAGCAGTAACTTGACGAAGGTCGATTGCAGTACGGGGCCCTGTGCCGTACGCGCCGCTTTGATATCCAGCCCCGCGCCGACCGCCAGCAACCCCAACGGCAGAGAGGCGCCGCCGAGAATGGTGAGAATGTTCTCCAGCGCCGTGCCGAGCGACCAGCCGCTGGCATTGAAGGCCAGACCGGCCAAGACCGAAAGGATCACTGGGTTTTTCCCCAGCGCTTTGGCGATCTGTCTGCCGCCGGGGCGGGAGCCCTGGCCGTAATGCATCAGTATGACAATCGAGGCCACGTTCAACAGCGGGATGGCGACGGCGATGCTGATTGAGGTCACCGTCAGGCCGGTGTGGCCGAAAGTCGCCGCCGCTGCGGCAACCCCGATGTAGGTATTGGGGCGCAGAGCGCCCTGTATGACGGAAGAGAAAACCGGCCCGGGCTGTTTTAGCCAGATTCGCCAGAGGTACAACGACAAGGCGCCGATCAACACGGCGCCCAGGACCGACAGGGCGATCGGCCGTACCGGAAACTGGCTCAGGTCGGCTTTGCCGACCTGAATAAACATCAGCGCCGGGAAGAGATAAAAGTAGTTCAGCTTCTCGCAGGGCAGCCAGAAAGCCCGATCGATCAGGTTTTTGTGCCGCAGAGTGAATCCCATGGCGATTAAAAATATCACCGGGATCAGAGAAAAGAGAGTCGTCGTCATGGGGAGCCTATAAATAGCCTTTAGTGAGAACGGCCACGCCATAGAAGGCAATAAAGCCGGTTACCATTTTTTCATAAACGGGAGCGCTGGTTCTCTTGAACAGCAGATTGCCGACGACCAGATACACCAGCAGAGCCAGCGGTGCCGCGGCGAAACCGTCGAGGTTCAGGGCTTGCCATTTAATGCAGGCCAGCGTGGCCAATTGGATTAAACCGAACATCAGGTAATAACGGGAGACGGTGGTTCTTATCTCCAGTTTCTCGCGATGGCTGGCGGTAGCGTAGAGTGCCAGCAAGGCGCCACCCATGTTGGTGACGCCATGTATCAGGCCCATGACTGCGATATAAGCGCGCTGATGTTTGCCGAGATAACGCTTCACGGTTTCCTGCAGTGACAGACGAAAGCGCATCAAGGCGGAAAACAGCAGGATGGCGCCCACCAGCAGATCGACATTCATCTTCACCGTCGAATGCAAGACCAGGCTCAGCGCCAGAATGACGAAAATGGCGCAAATCAGCATATTGACCTTTTCGCGAGCGGGAAAAGCAATTCGTCGGGCGCCAAGCGTCTGCGTCAGAGAGATCAGCACCGACGACGGCAGCAGCAGCCCAAGTACGGAGGAGAAATCAACGCCCAGCATTAATAGCGTCGGTGTACCGAATACCAAGATGCCCATGCCGAAAACCGATTGGATCACGGCAAATAGCGCAATCACCAGATAGAACAACGCATGATTATCCATCAGGCCACCTCTTCTTTCCGGTAGGGTTCCCGCGCCGCGTCAGATTGCAGGTAGGCATCGGCGCTGAGCGTGCGCAAGATATTCCCGCTGATATGCTGATTGTCTTGCTGGGCGCTGACCAGCAGCAAAACATCGTGCCGATTTATCAATCCATTGTCTGACAGGACATTCAGAGCCAAACGCTCGGTTTCCGGCTGTGTCAGATCGATCCGAGGCAATGTCAGGCCGGTGATGCCTGGCAGCATATTCCAGCTGCGCACCGTCGCCGCATCGTTGCCGAATGCGACGATCGGGATGCCGATGTTGGCCATGGCGGCGATGCGCACGCTGTAACCTGTGCGAGAAAACACCACCACCCGGGAGATCGGCAAGGCGCGGATAAGGGCGCCGACAGCCTGTCGAATATCGTCAACCTGCGCAGGGGGGGATGAGTGGGGCGCATGCGCTAAATGCTGTTCCGCCTGATGGGCTACGCTGGCGATACGGGCAACGGCCTCCAGAGGATAGCGGCCTACGGCGGTTTCACCGGAGAGCATCACCGCCGCGGCGCCATCCAGCACCGCGTTGGTGATGTCGCTGACCTCCGCTTTGGTTGGCAGTGGGTTCTCTATCATGCTGTGCAGCAATTCCGTCGCTACGATGGTGGGTTTGCCCGCATGGGAGGCGGCTCGGAGGATCTGTTTTTGGTAGAGAGAAACGCGGTCGATCGAGGTTTCCACCGCCAGATCGCCGCGATCGATCATGATAACGTCGGCGGCGGCGATGACTTCCTCCAGATGCTCTATGCCGCCGCTGTTTTCCACTTTCGCCACGATGCGGGGCGTATCGCCTCCGATCAGCGTTCTGATCGCGTTGATGTGTGCCGCGCTTTCGACGAAGCTTATGCCGATGTAGTCCACTTGATGCGCTTTGGCGAAGGCGATCATGTCGCGATCTTTCTCCGTTATCAGCGCCTGCCCGAGATCGATGCCAGGCACATTGATGCCTTTGCGGCTTTTCAGTTGGCCGTCCATGTCGGCCTGCAGGTAGATGTCCCGATCGACGATGTCAACGACCTGGAACGAGAGGGTGCCATCATCGGCGAAAACCTTATCACCCACCGTCAGCCGTTCATGCAACCGGCCGTACCCCACCGGGACTTTTTCCTCCCCGTTATGTGAGGTATCGGTCGTGAGGATCAGCGTTTGCCCTTTAGTGAATGAGGGTTCGTGTTTCAGTTGCAATGTGCGGATTTTTCTACCGGGAATGTCCAACAGCACCGGCGTATCCGGCAACGTTTTACGCAGCAGGGCGATGGTTTCCGCATGCCAGTCGAGCGTGTTGTGCGAACCGTTCAATCGGGCGACGGACATGCCGGCTTTTTCCAGCGCTGCCAACGTGTTGATATGGCGAGAGGCGGGGCCGATGGTAGCGATAATGCGAGTCTTTGCCATGATAAATGCTCCGAAAAGTTAAGATGCATTTATCTATGACAGTTTTGTGACAGCGGGGAAAATAGGGGTTTAATCTAACTAATATATAAAAAGTTATAATGAGTTTTGGCATCAGAGCGGGTGCGCATTATACATTTAATGATGAAAATAAAATGGTTATACAATTTACTTCCATCGTATAGATAAAATATTGATAAGCATTATTCCTTTTATTCCTCGCCGTGTTGGGCATCACTGCTGCCGCAAACTGTCACTTGCCGGCGCTAGCCTGTCCCCCTGAGTTCAACGTTGCAGGAGAACGGCTATGCAAGATTTCAAACATCGGGTGGCGCTGGTGACCGGCGCGTCCACCGGCATTGGCGAAGCGATCGCCGCCGAGCTGTTTCGGCGCGGAGCCACGGTGGTGATGACCGGCCGCCACACAGCGCCTCTCACCGCCGCCGCCGCGCGGCTCGATCCCGACGGCCGGCGGTTGATGACGTTGCGAATGGACGTGCGCGACGCGCAGTCGGTGCAACAGGGTATTGAAGAGATCGTGCGGCGCTGCGGCGCGCTGCATCTGCTGGTCAACAACGCCGGGATCACCGGCCCGCACGAGGTGGATATCGATCGGTACGCGGTCGAAGATTGGCATGAGGTGATCGCCACCTGCCTGAGCGGCACGTTTTTCGGCATGAAGTACGGCCTGCCGGCGATCGTCGCCGGCGGCGGCGGGGCAGTGGTGAACCTCTCTTCCGCCAACGGCGTGGTGGGCATTGCCGGGATTGCGCCCTATACCGCCGCCAAGCATGGCGTGCTGGGCCTGACGCGCTCGGCGGCGCTGGAATTCGCTACGCGCGGCGTGCGCGTCAACGCCGTCGGGCCGGGTTATGTAGATACGCCGGCGATGGGGGAACTGCCGGCGTCGGCGCGGGCGCAGATGGCCGCTTCGCACCCGATGGGGAGAATGGCGACGCGGGAAGAAGTGGCGAAAACGGTGGCTTTCCTGCTTTCGGACGACAGCAGTTTCACCACCGGTGCATTTTACAGCATCGACGGCGGTTATACCGCGTGCTGAGCCAGCGCCTGCAGCCAGCGGAGAAACGCCGCTGCGCCGGGTTTTTCCAGCGTGCGCGGCGGGTAAACCACGTAGTAGGGTTTGCTGAGCGGCAGCGCCGGTTCGGCCAGGGTGACCAGCCGGCTTTCCGCCAGTTCACCGGCGATCAGCCGCCGCTGGCCGAGCAGCACCCCGCGCCCTTGCACGGCGGCGTCGATGGCCAGCGAGGTCAGGTTATAGGTCAGCCCGCGCCGCGGCGGCGGCGACCGATCGGCGGCGGTGAACCACTCGTGCCAGCCCGGCAGAAACTGGCTCTCCTTGCCCCAGTCGACGTGGATCAGCGGCAGCTGCGTCCAGTCGCCGCGATCGCGCAGCGCCGGGCTGCATACCGGCTGCACCCGATCCTGAAACAGCTGCACCTTTTCCAGCAGCGGGTAATCCTGATCGCCGAAGCACAGGGCGAAATCCGCCGCCGAATGGGCGAAATCGACCGCCGCATGGGTCGCGTGCAGCCGTAGATCGCCGTCGGGGCACTGCGCCAGCCAGTCGCCCAGCGCCGGATTCAGCCATTTAGACGCCAGCGCCGGCAGGGCGAACACCGTCAGCGCCTGTTTGCCGCGCTGGCGTTCGACGTGTTGCTGCGCCACGCGCAGCGTTTCAAACGCCTCCTGAACATAGGCCAGGTAGTCCGCGCCCTGTTCGGTCAGCGTGACGCCGCTTTTGGCGCGAATGAACAATGTGATGCCCAGATGTTGTTCGAGCTGGCGGATCTGCTGGCTGACGGCGGCGGCGGTCAGCGCCAGCGCATCCGCTGCGCGGGCCAGGCTGCCGGTGCGAGCGGCGGTTTCGAACGCCAGAATGGCGCTCAGCTTGGGCAAGCGCGCACGGGACGGTGAGTGCATGAGCAGGGCTTATCGCTAAGAATTCGTTAGCTTATCCATAACGTATTTTTGTTATGGCGGCAATGCGGCATTCGCTACAGTGAGAGGCATCCGGCTTTCGCACACGAGGGGAACGTCATGCCGCCACTTGCCGATATTATCGATCTGTCCGCCCATCCCATCGATGACGCCGCGTTCCGCGCCCGCTGCCGACAAACGCTGGCGCGCGCCGGCGCGCTGGTGCTGCCGGGATTTCTGCGTGAAGCCGCGCTGGCGACGGTGCGGCTGGAGGGCGCTGAACAGCACCATGCGGCGTTTTACGCCACCAGCAAACACAACGTGTATCTACGGCCGCAGGACGACGCGCTGCCGGCCGATCACGCGCGCAACCGGCTGGTGGTGTCGTCCAAGGGGTGCATTACCGACGAGGATATTCCGCCGCAGTCGCCGTTGCGCGCGCTGTACGATGCCCCGGCGTTTCGCGCGTTCCTGTGTGCGGTGCTGGGCGAGGCGCAGCTCTACCCCTACGCCGATCGGCTGTCGTCGATCAATCTGCATTACGCCCATACCGGTCAGGAGCTGGGCTGGCATTTTGACAACTCCTCGTTCGCCATCACGCTGCTGATCCAGAAACCGCAGGCGGGCGGGCGCTTCGAATACGTGGAGAACCTGCGCGACGCCGATCGCGGCGAGATGAACTATGCCGGGGTCACGCAGGTGCTCGACGGCGAGCGGGCGGTCAAACAGCTGGCGATGGAGGAGGGGGATTTGGTGCTGTTTCGCGGGCGCAACGCCATGCACCGGGTGACGCCGACCGAAGGCGACACCACGCGCATGCTGGTGGTGTTGGCCTACAATGCGCAGCCGGACGTGATGCTGTCGGAAAGCGCCAGAATGACGTTCTACGGGCGGTTATAGCGGATAAAAAAAACCGCCCCGGAGGGCGGTTTGTCGATTCAGCGTTGGCTCTGTTCTTCGTGAGCCTGCTGTTCCAGCTTCACTTCCTGCGCGCGTTTGCGCAGGCCGAACCAGCCCAGCGTCAGCAGCACCGCCAACACCGGAATGGTGGCGATGGTCCAGGTGCCGTTCGGGTAGTCGAAGGCCATCATCACCACCACGACCAGCAGGAACGCCAGCGTCAGCCAGGAGGTGAACGGCGCGCCCGGCATTCTGAACGACACCGGCTGCGCGCGGCCTTCGCGCACGGCTTTACGCAGGCGCATCTGGCAAACGATGATAAACGCCCAGGAGGCGATGATGCCCAGCGAGGCGATGTTCAGCACGATCTCGAACACCTGCGCCGGCACCAGGTAGTTGAGCACCACGCCGATCACATAGATGCCGCAGGTGACCAGGATGCCGGCGTAAGGCACCTGCTGGCTGCTCATTTTGGCCATCAGCTTCGGCGCGGAGCCGCCCATCGCCAGTGAACGCAGGATGCGGCCGGTGGAGTAGAGGCCGGAGTTGAGGCTGGACAGCGCGGCGGTCAACACCACGATGTTCATGATGGTGCCGATGTAAGGCACGCCCAGCTTGCTGAAGAAGGTGACGAACGGGCTTTGGCCGGCCTGATAGGCGTTCCACGGCAGCAGCAGCACCAGCAGCACCACGGAGCCGACGTAGAACAGGCCGATACGCCAGATCACGCTATTGATCGCTTTAGGCATCATTTTGGCCGGATCTTTACACTCGCCGGCGGCGGTGCCGATAAGCTCGATGCCGGCGAAGGCGAAGATCACCCCTTGCACCAGTACCAGAGCAGGCAACAGGCCGTGCGGGAACATGCCGCCGTTTTCGGTGATCAGGTGCATGCCGGTGGTGTGGCCGGCGACCGGGGTGCCGGTGCCTAGGAAGACGACGCCGACAATCAGGAACAGCGCGATGGCGGCGACCTTGATCAGCGCGAACCAGAACTCCATCTCGGCGAACCACTTCACGCCGATCATATTCATGGTGGCGACGATACCGAGCGCGCCGAGGGCGAACAGCCATTGCGGCACGTCGGCGAAGGTGCCCCAGTAGTGCATGTACAGCGCCACGGCGGTGATGTCGACGATGCCGGTCATTGCCCAGTTGAGGAAATACATCCAGCCGGCGACGTAAGAGGCTTTTTCGCCGAGGAATTCGCGGGCGTAAGAAACGAAGCTGCCGCTGGAAGGGCGATGCAGCACCAGTTCGCCCAGCGCGCGCAGGATGAAGAAAGAGAAGATCCCGCACACCAGATAGACCAGCGCCAGCGCCGGCCCGGCCAACTCAAGACGGCCCCCGGTCCCGAGGAACAAGCCGGTGCCGATGGAGCCGCCGATGGCGATCATTTGGATTTGCCGGTTGCCCATGCTTTTGTGATAACCGGATTCATGAGAGTCTAGCCAGCGTCTTCTGGCGGCGTGTTTGTCATCCGCCGACTGTTTTTGTGAGTGCATTATCCGTCCTGTTTACCTGTCTATGTTAACCCTGCTCTTACCGAGAGCAAACGATTGCTATGACCAATCGTCATGAGAATGAGGTCGTGGCATCATTCCGCTGTTTATTGTGTATACAGCCATCATTAAAATAACGGCGAAGCATGCTACCTTTTCTCCGTAATGGTGGCAAAAAATACTGTGCATAAAACGTGAACAAGTGTGTTTATTTTTTAATCCAAATATAAAAGGATATATTATTCAAAAAGATGTGATGTTTTATCAAGACGGAAATATCGAAGAATAAAAAGTGATTAAAATCACAAAATAATAATTACCGTGCAAATTACAGGGTGTTGTTCTTATATTTCGCGACGAGAAATAAGAGGAAGGAAATGGCGACCCGCGCAGAAAATGGGATAAGCAACGGGTCGGTGGGGGCGTAACGAGTCTTAGGCCGATTCACCGGCCGGCAGGGCCGATGCGGGCAGGCCGAACAGCTTGTCGAACGCCCAGTTAAACAGGAAGGTGTAGCAAGGAATGATGACGATCAGCGCCATATCCAGCAGCAGCGCCTGCCACAGCGTGATGCCCATCCACCAGGCGATCAGCGGGATCAGATACACCACCAGCGTCAGCTGAAAGCCGACGGCGTGCAAAATGCGGCGTTTGAGCGTGCGGGTGCGCGACACCTGGCGGCTTTCCCACCACTCGAATAAATAGTTGTAAATAAAGTTCCAGCTGACCGCGATGGTGGTGATCACCACCGCCAGCGGCCCGGTGCTGCTCGGCGCATGACCCGACAGCAGCGCCAACCCCAGCGCCGAGATCGCCATGCCGATGATTTCATAAGCGGTGACATACACCAGTTTGCGTTTGACGCCTTGCATCGTTTTCTCCCGATCTGTTTTTAGTTGCCTCTGTGGCGACGGCGGCTAAGATAACGTCAATTACATTGATAGAAAAAGTCAGGAGCTGTCAGTTTTACTGACAGATAAAACAATGAATTTTTCCAGCGACAATATCGAACTGTTTTTGGCGGTGCTCGATCGCGGCTCGTTTTCCGCCGCCGCCCGCGCGCTGCGGCGCGTGCCCTCCGCCGTCAGCATGGCCATCGCCAACATGGAGGCGGAGCTCGGTTTTACCTTGTTCGACCGTTCTCACCGTGAACCGACGCCGACTGCGCTGGCGCTGGCTCTGGCGCCGCACGCCCGCCTGATCGCCGGGCAGCTCAAGCAGTTGCAGGTGCACGCCATCGAACTGTCCCAGGGGCTGGAGAGTCGGCTTTCGATCGGCGTGGCGTCGGATATCAACGGCGCCGGCCTGCTGGCGGCGGTGAAAACGCTGTCGCAGCGTTATCCGCTGCTGAACATCGAAGTGCTCAGCGCGCCGCAGGACGACGTGTTGCACATGCTGCACGAGGGGCGCATCGGCGTTTGTCTGGCGTTCGGCGGGCTGAACGTCAACAGCGCGGAACAGTTCCACTTCGTCGGCGCGGAGTCGCTGGTGGCGATGCTGTCACCGCAGCACCCGGCGCTGGACGGTGCGGCGGGCGAGCTGTTTCTCGAGGATCTGGTCAACGTGCGGCAGATCATGGTGGCCAGCCGCGATCTGCCGATCGGCGATCTGCGTCCGCAGGTGGCGGAGGCTTACTGGCGCACCGACAGCCTGCCGATGGCGCTGAACATGGTGGAAGCGGGTCTGGGGTGGGGCAATTTTCCGCTGTCGTTGGCCGAGCCGCTGCTGGCGCAGGGGCGGTTGGTGCGGCTGAAGTTCAAAAACACCAAGAACGAGCTGCGCTTGCCGATGCATTTGATCTGGCTTAAGAATCGCCCGTTGGACAAAGCGGCGCGCGAACTGGTCGCGCTGATGCGCGCGGCGCCGCAGGAAAGCTGACGCCCGCTGCGTTTGCTTACTCCGGGTGGCGTTTACGCCACCAGAAACGCACCAGCAGGATAGCGGCGATCGCCAGCGCGACAAACAGCAGGCTGGAGAGCTTTTTGTCGAAGCCGGTAACGAAGCGTTCGATCGCCTGGCCGCCAAAATAGCCGAGCATGACGAAGATCGTCGCCCATAAAATGGCGCCG
Source organism: Serratia sp. BNK-23 (assembly GCF_047456145.1). Lineage (NCBI taxonomy): Bacteria > Pseudomonadati > Pseudomonadota > Gammaproteobacteria > Enterobacterales > Yersiniaceae > Serratia > Serratia sp. BNK-23. The sequence continues at coordinate 3,578,264 of NZ_CP179900.1, read as the reverse complement.
AGGATGTTCAGCGGCACGAAGCGCGACGGCGGCAGGCGGCTGGCGCCGATCAGCACCGGGCCGATGATGCGGAAACCGTACATAAAGCGCACCCCGATAACGAACAGCATCGGGTGGCGGGCGATCAGCCTTCTGGCGCGCGCGATGCGCTTTTCCTGCCCCTTGAGCCGCGAGATGACTTTGCCTTCGAACCGGCGGCCGGCGAAGTACAACAGTTGGTCTCCCATCATGCCGCCGAGCGCCACTACTGCGATCACCCACGGCCAGTGCAACAGCCCTTCATGGGCGGCGATGCCGCCCAGCAGCGTGATGGTTTCCCCCTCAGCCAGGCAGCCGATAAACAACGCCCAGTAGCCATAGTCCGTAATGTAGTGGGCCAAATCGGTCATTCCTTACTCCTTATGTGACTGACGCATAAGGGCAAGTATACGCCCGATCGCTAGCCTTGGGCGATCTGGGCCACCAACGCTCTGCGCTGCGCCAGACTTTCCGCCATTTGTGCCTGTACCCTGGCGTAAATGTGCGGCGGGGCCAGTTCCGGCGTGCCGCCCGTGAACGGCGGGGCCGGGGCGTATTCCAGATAGAGTTGGATCGTTTGGGCAGTGTCTTCGCCGTGCAGTTCGGCGATCAGCGCCAGCGCGAAATCGATGCCGGCGGTAACGCCGCCGCCGCTGATCACGTTGCCGTCGCGCTCTACGCGTGCAGCGCTGGGTATGGCGCCGAACAGCTTCAGGCTGTCGCGCATCGACCAGTGGCAGGCGGCGCGTTTGCCCGGCAGCAGGCCGGCGGCGGCCAGGATCAGCGAACCGGTGCATACCGAAGTCAGATAGCGGGCATCGGCGCCCAGCCGCCGGATTTGCTGCATGAATGCTTTATCCTGCAGCGCCTGGGTGCAGCCGCTGCCGCCCGGCACGCACAGCACATCGCAGCGTGCGATCTCCGGCAGCGGGCGCAGCTGGGTGAAGTGCAAGCCTTCCGACTCGACATCCGCGCCGTCTACTGAAGCGACGATGATTTCCGCGCCCGGCATGCGGCGCAGAAACTGCAGTGGGCCAGTGAAATCGAGCTGGGTGACGCCTTGATAGATGGGAAATACAATCACGAGTGGTTCAGACATGACATTCGCCTCATTTTTATCGTTGGACCTGAGCCATAATAGCCGCCCTGCATTTGGCTGATATGACAGATAACCCTCAAAAAGCGCCATCATGAAAACGATCGGTTTTGTGGTTTTTCCCGGTTTCAACCTGCTGGACTTTGCCGGCCCGCTGGCGGCGTTCGATAACGTCAACCAGTTCACTGACCCGCCGGCCTACCGCTGCGTGGCGATCTCGCCGCAGGGCGGTATGGTCGCCAGCTCGGCCGGGGTGGAAATCGCCACGCAGCCGTGCGGCGACGAGCGTTTCGATACGTTGGTAGTGGCCGGCGGCAGCGGCAACGTGATGGCGGCGCAGTCACCGGCGCTGGTGGCGTTCCTGGCCAACCAAAGCCGACGAGCGCGGCGTATCGCCAGCGTATGCACCGGGGCGTTTATTCTGGCGGCCTGCGGGCTGCTGGACGGCAAACGCGCCACCACTCACTGGTATCATGCGGCGCGGTTGCAGCAGAGTTATCCGCGTATCCGCGTCGACAGCAACCGCATTTTCATCCGCGACGGCGATATCTGGACCTCGGCGGGCATCAGCGCCGGCATCGATCTGGCGCTGGCGCTGATCGAGGACGATCTGGGCGCCACCCTGGCGGCGGCCGTGGCGCGGCAGCTGGTGGTCTATCACCGCCGCCCCGGCGGGCAGTCGCAGTACTCGCTGCTGCTGGCGTTGAACCCGTCGTCGGATCGCATGCGCGCCGCGCTGTCGTACGCGCGTGAACATTTGCACCAGCCGCTGTCGGTGGCGGATCTGGCCGACGCCGCCTGCCTGAGCGAGCGGCAATTCGGCCGGCTGTTCCGCGCTGAAACCGGGCAGACGCCGGCCAAGGTGGTCGAGCAATTGCGGGTAGAGGCGGCCAGGGTGCGCATCGAAGAGAGCGCCGAGCCGCTGGAAGCGATCGCCCGCTCGGTGGGGTTCAGCGATCCGGAACGCATGAGGCGGGCGTTTATCCGCGTATTTGGCCTGTCGCCGCAGGCGATCCGCCGGCTCGGCCGCGCGGGATAACTTTTTTGCCACGCCTGGCGGCGGGGCACACCAGAGGAGCAACGGATGTATCAGGATTTTGACAGTGAATTGAGCTGGGCGATGCGTCATATGCCGCGCACCCGGGCGGCGGTGGCGGCGTTGCCGGACCTGCACGGGGTGCGGCTGGCGTGCAATATGCACCTGGATCTGAAAATGGCGCCGCTGGTGGCCGGCCTGCTGGACAAGGGCGCGGCGATCTTTCTGACCACCTGCAATCCCACTACGGTGCAGGACGACGTGGTGGCCTGGCTGGAACGGCGGGGCGCGCAGGCCTATGCCTGGCGTGACATGAGCGCCGGCGAATGGTCGGAATCTTTCGATCGCGCGTTGGCCTGGCAGCCGACCCACCTGTGCGAAATGGGAGCGGATTTGACCACCCGTTTGCACCAATCGCCGAACGGCCCGCAGATCGTCGCCGGGCTGGAGGCCACCGGATCGGGCATCAATCGGTTAAACGGCGTGGCGCCGCGCTACCCGATCTTCAACTGGGACGATCTGCCGGTGAAAGAAGGGCTGCACAATCGGCATATGGTTGGGCTGACCGCCTGGCACACCTTCTTCCAGACCACCCATTTGACGCTGCATGAAAAGCGCGTGCTGGTGATTGGCTACGGCCTGGTCGGGCAGGGGACGGCGGCCGCGGCCAGGGCCTACGGCGGCCAGGTGATGGTGGCGGAAATCGATCCGGCGCGTGCGCTGCAGGCGCGTTATGACGGCTGGCAGGTGGTGGATCTGGCGAGCGGGGTCGCGCAGGCGGACGTGATCGCCACCGCGACCGGCGCGAAAAACGTGCTCTCGGCGCAGCATCTGCAGCAGGCGCAGTACGGCGTGTTTATCCTCAACGTCGGCCACGTGGCGGAAGAGATCGACGTCGGCTTCCTCAAAGGCCTGCCGCACCACGAGCCGATGCCTTATGTGAACGCTTACCAACTCAATGAGAAGACGGTCTATTTGCTGGCCAACGGTTCGATGTTCAACCTGACCGCCGGCTACGGCGACAGCCTCAACGCCTTCGACGTCACGCTGGCGGTGATGGCGGCCGGCATCGGCCATATCGTCGGTGCAGGGGCGCGGCAAACGCCGGGGTTGTACCTGTTGCCGCAGTCGGCCTGGCAGCCGGCGCTGTAACTTTTTCTACGCGGGCGTTCATCCCAGAGCGCCCGCGGGCTGTGCCGATTTTCGGCCGACAGAATTTGTCACAAATCCGCCCTATAATCCCAGTGCCAAGCGCTGAACCCTCACATATAATTCGCTGAGTTCAAGCCCCCATTTCAGAGTAATGCCTGTGAAAATACGTGTTTTGGTTCTGACCCTGCTCGCTTTGCAGGCGGGCGCAGGCTTTGCGCCGCGCGCGCTGGCCAGCGGCAACGCTGCCGCCCTGCACGCCACCCAGCCTGAGCTGGCCTCCGGCAGCGCGATGGTCGTCGATATGCAAACCCATAAGGTGATGTACGCGCGCAACCCGGATGAAGTGGTGCCGATCGCCTCGATTACCAAGCTGATGACCGCCATGGTCACGTTGGACGCGCACCTGCCGCTCGACGAGATGCTGTCGGTGGACATCCACCAGACGCCGGAGATGAAAGGGGTGTATTCACGGGTGCGGCTGAACAGTGAAATCAGCCGCAAAGATATGCTGCTGCTGGCGCTGATGTCGTCGGAAAACCGCGCGGCCGCCAGCCTGGCGCACCACTATCCGGGGGGCTACAACGCCTTCATCAAAGCGATGAACGCCAAGGCCAGGGCGCTGGGTATGACCAACACCCATTACGTGGAACCGACCGGGCTCTCTATTCATAACGTGTCGACGGCGCGCGATCTGACCAAACTGCTGATCGCCACCAAGCAATATCCGTTGATCGGCCAGCTCAGCACCACCACCGAGCGCATGGCCAGCTTCAAGGATCCGAACTACACGCTGCCGTTCCGCAACACCAATCACCTGGTGTACAACCCGAAATGGAACATTCAGCTGACCAAGACCGGTTTCACCAACCAGGCGGGGCACTGCCTGGCGATGCGCACCGTGATCGGTAACCGCTCGGTGTCGCTGGTGGTGCTGGACGCCTTCGGCAAATACACCCATTTCGCCGACGCCAACCGTCTGCGCAGTTGGATTGAAACCGGCAAGGTGACGCCGATCCCGGCCGCCGCGCGTGACTATCGCCGCCAAAAAGACGCCCGTCTGGCGAAGAACGACAGCGAATAACCCGCCTGGCGGCCTGCTCTTTTGCTGCAGGCCGCTATCGGCCCTCGGGCCGCCTGATGACAAATCCCCGCTCGCGATCGCCGTCGAAACCCGCTTTGAGATAAAGCTGGTGCGCGCCGGTGCGTTGCTGTCCCGACAGCAGCATCACCTTGTAACAGCCCTTGCGCCAGGCCAGCTGCAGCGCGTATTCGACCATCGCGAGCGCCACGCCGTGGCCGCGATAGGGCTCCGCCGTCACCACGTGCTCGATGACGCCGAACGGCTGCGCCTGATGCGCCAGCCCCGGGATCAGCGCCAGCATGCAGGTGGCGATCGGCTGTTCCTCGTCCGCCGCCACCACCAGGCGGATCGCCGGATCGTCCAGCAGGCGTTGCAGGGCACGGCGCGCGTCGTCGGCGCGCAGCGGCGCGTCCTGCGGGCGCAGCTCGCGATACAAGGCTAACAGGCCGTTGAGATCGTCCGGCTGCGCCAGGCGATGAATGATGCTCATGATTGCTCCTTTCCGCCGCTTCAACGGTAATCCGCTATCCTCCATTAATACCACAACGATTGTCGGAGGGGATGTTATGAGTCAGGTTTCGACCTTTGTCATGTTCCAGGGAGAGGCGCAGCGGGCGATCGACCTTTACAGCCAGGTGTTCGAGCGTTTTCGGCTCATGCAGGTGCAGCATTACGATCCGACGCCGGACGGCCGGCGGTTGATCAAGCATGCGTCCATCGATTTCGACCGGCAGAACCTGGTGTTCATCGACAGCCCGATCAGCCATGACTTCAGCTTCACCCCGGCGGTGTCGCTGTTCATCAACCTGCCTAACGAAGAAGCGTTGGAGCGGGCGTTCCACCGGCTGGCGGAAGGCGGCAAGGTGCTGATGCCGCTCGATGACTACGGCTTCAGCGCCCGGTTCGGTTGGCTGAACGATCGTTTCGGCCTCTCCTGGCAGCTCAATGTGCCGGCGGGCGATCTGCCCTGACGCCAAGGGCGTGCAAAAGGGATGGTAGCGCCTGCGGTTGTTTCATATGCTTACCCCCGTGGTGGCAGGGAGTTCTGCCGTGGGCAATACCGACAACATTCATGGAAAGGTGCGCTTTGATTGATTTTGACCGCTATGTTGAGCAAGCGAAGTCTTACGGCGAGTGGCCGGGCGGGCATGTGGAGATGTCGTCCGGTCGCGTTGAGGGATTGAGCTATCGCCTGTATCGGCAAACTGCCGCGAATGAAGACGTGATGGTGGTGTATCACGGCGGCGGGGTTAACAGCGCCGCCGGGTATGACGTTCTTGCGCGCCAGTTGGCGGCCGAGCCAACGCTCGCGGTGTGCCTGGTCGATATTCGCGGACATGGCGATTCCACGGGAGAGCGGGGGACGGTTGAGCGGCCTGAGCGTATTTGGCGCGATGTCGATGTCATCCTGGCGGAAATGCGCCGCCGGTTTCCGTTGGCGCGCAGGCACCTGCTGGGCCATTCGAGCGGCGCCGGGATGTTGCTCAACTACCTGACCCGCTATCCTGGCGAGCAGCAGGCGGACAGCCTGATCCTGCTGGCGCCGGAGCTGGGGCCATTTTCCGGCATAGCCCGCGATCTGGCGGCGGCTCGTTTTGCCCAGGTGCGTCAATGGCCTTTTGTGGCCAATGCGCTTAGCGGTGGGCGATGGTTCGGGCAATCTCGGGCGGTCAGCCTGAATTTTCCCCCGGCCGTGCTGGCCGCCTCCCCCGATTTTGTCTGCCAATACAGTGTCAATATGGCTAACGCGTTGACGCCTCGCGCCCCGGCCAAGCAACTGGCGGCGCTGCGATTACCGACTTTGCTGCTGGCGGCCGCGCAGGACGAGTTGTTCAATGCGCAGGCGATGCAGCGTTTCGTTGAACAGCATGGCAGCGTGCATGTGGCATTGGGTTTGCTTGAGGGGAGTACGCATTTATCGTGCGTCTTTGATGCCCATCGCCTTGTCCTTCAACATATCTCGCGCGCGTTCGCTATCGGATCCGATGAGAGGCTGTCAGGCGAGAGGTTTTAACGTCCACCCGGCGTTTTCCGAGATCCTCCCATATCCTTTTATGACGCTTTACCGCTATGCTAAACATAGAATGGCCCGTGAATATGAAAAGGATGAATCATTTTGGCAGGAAGTAGTTTACTTACCCTTATCGACGACATCGCCTCATTGCTGGACGATGTCTCTTTAATGAGCAAGATGGCGGCGAAAAAAACCGCCGGGGTGTTGGGGGACGATCTGGCGCTCAACGCGCAGCAGGTCACCGGCGTTAAAGCCGACCGCGAGCTGCCGGTGGTGTGGAGCGTCGCTAAAGGCTCGCTGATCAACAAGGCGATCCTGGTGCCGTTGGCGCTCTTGATCAGCGCCTTCGCGCCCTGGGCGATTACGCCGCTGCTGATGGTGGGCGGCGCCTACCTGTGTTACGAAGGGTTCGAAAAGGTGTTTCACAGCCTGAGCCACGGCAAGGCGGCACAGGAGGAAAAATCGGACGGGCCCGGCGCCAATGAGGATGCCGCAGCCTATGAGAAGCGCAAGGTGAAAGGGGCGATACGCACCGATTTTGTGCTGTCCGCCGAGATTATCGCCATCACCTTGGGCACGGTCGCCGGCGCCACCTTCAGCCAGCAGGTGATCGTCTTGTGCGGCATCGCCGTCGTGATGACGCTCGGTGTGTACGGCATTGTCGCCGGCATCGTCAGGCTGGACGATCTGGGGCTGTACCTGAGCCGCAAAGGCAGCGCGTTGGCGCGCGCCATCGGCAGCGGCATCGTGCGCGCCGCGCCTTATCTGATGAAAACGCTGTCGATCGTCGGCACTGTCGCCATGTTTATGGTCGGCGGCGGTATTCTGACCCACGGTCTGCCGCCGGTGCATCACCTGTTCGAAGATTGGGCCTCGTACACCACCGTGGTGCCGACGTTTGGCCATCTTTTGCAGGGTGTGGTTCCGGCCCTGCTGAACGTGGCGTTCGGGCTGGTGGCCGGCGGCGTGGTGCTGGCGGTGGTATCGGCGCTGGGGGCGGTACGCGCGCGTTTCAAGGCATGATGAAAAGTCTCGCCCCGGAAGGGGCGGGACGTATTAAGCGCATTAAAAGATCAGTTTGAGAACGCCGGTAATCGTCAACAAACCCACGATAAAGATGATGGCGACTATCCACAGAATAATTTTCATTTGATTCTCCCTTACCGGTTAAAGGTGGCGTGCGATTGGCGCTAACTCAATGAAATCACTCTTCACTATAGACGCTAACTCCCTATCGTGCGTCGCCATGCCTTCAAGGATGCTGATTGTCGCCCGCGCCCAGCGCGCGCTGCATGATGTGGGTGTCGCGCCATTCCCCCAGCTTGAATCCCACGGCCTTTAACGTCCCGACGCTGGTAAAGCCGAGCGACTGGTGCAGCGCCAGCGAGCCGCGGTTGGCGGCGGAATCACCGACGATCGCCAGCATCTGGCGCCAGGGGCCTTGCTCGCAGCGGGCGATCAGTGCGCTCAGCAGCGCCTTGCCGACGCCTTTGCCCTGCTGCCCTTCGGCGATGTACACCGAGTCTTCCACGGTAAAGCGGTAAGCCGGCCGGGGGCGATACGGCGTGGCATAGCAGTAGCCCACAATACGGCCTTCACTTTTCGCCACCAGCCAGGGCAGCCCGGCTGCTTGCACCTTGGCCAGCCGCAGCTGCATTTCCGCCAGCGTCGGCGGTTGTTCTTCAAACGAGGCGGCTCCGTGCAGCACGTGGTGGGTGTAAATACGCTGCACGGCGGCCATATCGTCCGGTGTGGCGTCAAGGAGGCTGAGTACGGGAGCGGAGAGCGTCATGGTGATGGCTGTTTACCTTGAAAATCAGCGGATAAACGCCATTATGCGCGCCGCTTGCCGCCGGGGTAAATCGGGTTTTCTTATGGTGAGATAAGAAAACCCTATGGGGTCGTCAACCGCGCATCAGCCGGGTCACGGCCTGGCGCAGATAGGCCAGCAGCGGCGGAGTCAGCCAGGTGCCCTCGGTCAGCGAGGGTTCCCGTTCCATCGCTTCGCGGATCTTCATTTGCGTCGCCGGGTTGGTGCCTGCATAGGATTGGAACAGCGCCAGCCAACTGGCCGCCAATCGCACTGCCTCCGGCGAATCGGACGGTATGCCGTCGTTCATCGCTTGATGGAATTGAGCGATCAGAGCCGGCCACTCCTGCAGGCGGGTGAAATAGTGTTGACGCACATAGGCGTACTCTTCCGCCGACAGGTATTTTTGATAGACAGCCAGCTTGGTTTCGGCAAAGGCGCGGGTGATGTAGTCCGTCATCGTCGGTGTAATGCCGGTCTGTTCGCGCATCGACGGTTCGTCGGCGTGCATGGCGTTCAGCCGGGTGAGAAAGGCCGGGTTGCCGGCGGTGTCGCGCTCCAGCATCAGCATCCAGCGGCGCGCCAGCGCCTGTGCCTGTGGCGCCTGAGGTTCGACGCCTTCCGCCATCAGTTGTCCCACGCTGCTCACCAATGCAGCCCATTCCTGATTGCGGGTGGGATCGGCCTGGTAGAACGGCAGTTGCGCCAGCTCATCGGCGGTAAAGTATTTATCGTACATGGTCATTAACTCCAACGTAGTTAGCCAGTCGTTCAGTTCTGGTTCGTGCCCGGCGGAGAGTTGGGCATGCATGTATTGCAGCCGGCCGCGCAATGCGGCGATCTGTGCCAACTGCTGGTCCAACATGGCGATCTGCTGCTCAATCACCGCCGGAAGCGCCAGCCCTGAACGCGCCAGAATTGCCCCGACTTCCGCCAGCGAAACGCCCATCCGGCGCAGCGCCTGGATGTGGTGCAAGCGGGTGATGTCAGCCCGGTTGTATAAACGATAACCGGCGTCGGAACGCGCAGAAGGGACCAGCAAGCCAATGCTGTCGTAGTGATGCAGTGTGCGAACGGTAATGCCGGAACGGCGCGCCAGTTCGCCGACTTTCAATAACATATGTAGCTCCTCCCTTGTGCGTGCCAGGATACTAAAGCCTGACGCCACGTAAGGGTCAAGAGCGGGAAGAAAAGATGACGTTTTAAAAATCGGTGGGCGCTTGATAGGCAAAAGCCCAGCTGGATGGCTGGGCTTCGCAGGTCCCTGAAAGGGAGGGTATAACATAAGGGCCTTTATCGGCTACGGCGACAATTTCACCTGATTTGTCTGTTTTGTCAACAACAGCGTACTGGTCAGAACAGCATATTTTTGGCGTTGATCGACTTAATGACGGCGCGTTGTATGTCAGCAACAAGCTCGCGCGACAGACACTGGGTAAGAAAGCCTCTCTCTTTACGGGCTCTGTTCAGCCGTTGGCGGCTGACTTGCTGCACCAGATCGCCCTTTGCCCAGCGGGTTTGCGGATGAAAGAATCTCATATCTTCGATGAGTTCACGCGTAATTTCGATGTGCAATCCCCGTTCGATCTTGTTCGAATCTCTGGTGGTCGACAGCGGTACGATAATGCAGGCGTTGCCGTTAATTTTGCCATTTAACACAACAACTAAACGGTTCTTCACCATTTCTGGTGGAATGTGGCCATCATAAAAGCCGGCTTCATGCGGTTGGCAGACTGATAGGGGATAGTTGCCATAGTTGCACTCAAGAATTTCCCCGACCTTGGGGGCAAATTTGATCGGCATCGAGACACTCCTTTGTTGTGAACAATCCGTGTTATGGAGGAATGAGCATGCGGGCGTTTTGCTTTTAGAGAAAGGTGTGGCGTAAGGAAACGGGGAATGAAAGTGAAATATTGCGGATTCGTACGCAGAATCCGCCTTGATGGTGGCCGAATTTACCAGCCTTTCACCGCGCCGCCGTTGAAGATTTTTTCGGCGGCTTTGGCCACTTCATCCGACTCATAGGCCTTGATGAAGTTCTGCACGTTCGGCGCGTCCTTGTTGTCTTCGCGGGTGACGATGATGTTGGTGTACGGCGAGTCTTTATCCTCGATGAAGATGCCGTCTTTGGTCGGCGACAGGCCAGTCTGGTTGATGTAGGTGGTGCTGATGACGGCGACGGTGACTTTCGGATCGTCCAGCACGTGCGGCAACTGCGCGCCTTCCAGCTCCATGATCTGATAACGATGCGGGTTGGCGCTGATGTCCAGCGCGGTAGGCAGCAGCCCCTTACCAGGCTTCAGGCTAATCAGCCCGGTTTTTTCCAGCAGCAGCAGGGCGCGCCCCAGGTTGGTCGGATCGAGCGGGATGGCGATCACCGCGCCGTCCGGCAGCTCTTTCAGCGATTTTATCTTTTTGGAGTAGCCGGCCATCGGGAAGACGAAGGTATTGCCGACCGCCACCAGCTTGTAGCCGTGATCTTTGTTTTGCTGTTCGAGGAATGGGCGGTGTTGGAACACATTGGCGTCCAGTTCTCCCTTGTCGGTGGCGTCGTTCGGCAACAGCGAGCCGCTGAAGCCGACCAGCTCGACGTCCACCCCATATTTCTCTTTCGCCACCTGCCTGGCGACTTCCGCCACGTCCTGTTCCGCGCCGTTGATGACGCCGACTTTGATATGGTTTTGGTCGGTTTTTTGATCGCAGCCCTGCAGCGCCAATACGGCGGCGAAGGCCGCCGCCAGAGGGGTGATACGCCAGCGTAAGGTCATCGAAGTCTCCCTGAAAAGAACAATAAAATCAGTTGGTTTTTGTTCTTACAGCTAAGCCTGAACCGCCGATGAAGTCAAACGCTCGTTCAGCATAAACGGCTATAGCTTATAGCCGTTATGCAGCGGGGAGTTATCGGCTGAGCGAACGCAGCACGACGATGCCCGGCGTAGCCATCACGTAATCCATAAAGGGCGAATCGACCACCCGCATGTTGGCTTTGCGCGAAGAGGCGTTGCGCAGCACCGGGCCGTTGTCGGTCATCACGAAGATGCCGGTGTGGGTCACGTCCAGCCCGGCGAGGTTGGTGTAAATGCCGATGTAGTCGCCGGTGCGCAGTTGGGCCAGCACCTTGTCGTCGACGCGGTCGCTGGGAATGTAGGTCACGCTGCGCTGTACGTTGGGCAAACCGGGCAGGTAGCTGCTGCCGTCCGCCTTCTGGTTGAGGTTTTTCACGAGGGTGACGGCGTGTGGGCTGAGCTGGGCGGTGATGTCTTCGGCCACTTTTTTCGGCCGCTGCGCCCAGTCGGTGAAGAAGTGTTTGCGCTGCGGGAAGGCGATTTTGCCGTCGACGTAGCGAATGTCTACCAGACGCTGAACGAACTCGGTCTCGCTGCGGGCGGTGCTGAGCGCTTCCACATAATCGATGTAGGTGAAGCAATCCAGCCCGCGGAAGTCGATCACCAGTTGCTCGGGCGTGCTCTGCGAGCCGATCAGGCGGTTGGCGAGGTAGAGCGTGCCGAGGAATTCACGCGAAATCAAATCGACGGTGCGGCCATGCGGCTGCGCGGCGGGCCAACCGGCGCGCAGCGCGAGGATCTCACGCAGCTTGCTGCGGGTGCTGGCGTCTATCTGCGGTTGCAGGTTCGGCGGCGAAACGGCGGCGTCGGTCGGCGGCGTTGCGGGGGTGACGGCGGTGGGGCGATCGGCGCATCCGCTCATGGCGATAGCTAACATCAGTAAAACAGCCTTGTTCTTGTTCATACGGCCCTCCCTGGGTGTCGCTGGTTTATCAGAGTAAGTGATAACAGTTCTCATCCGATGGTAGGGGTTAAAAAGTAAACATAGCCTCAATGGCAATCGATAAATCAGTAACCGATTTCGCTATTGAACGGCAAATACCAGAACAGCGCGATTTCGTGATCGGCGATCTCCGGCTCGGCGCGGTACAGCAAACGATCGATGCCGCCGAGAATAAACCCGTAATGCTGGTAGCAGCGGCAGGCCGCCAGATTGTTGTTCTGCGTTTCGAGCATCATACCTGAGGTTTCCTGCTGCCGCGCCCACTGTTTGGCGCAGTCCAGCAGCGCCCCGGCGATGCCCTGACGGCGCGCGTCAGCGCTGACCGCGATCTCGTCGATCAGGGTGTAACCGTTCCAGTTTTTGCTCAGCGTAATATGGCCAACGGCGTCGTCCTGGCGATACGCCAGGAAGGTCACGCTGTCTTCGTTGGCGAACGGCGCCAGGGGATAGCGTTTGCGAAACGGTGCCACCGGGCGGGTTGGCCAGCTGTCGACCGGGCTGTCGAACTGCGGCAGGGCGTAACAGGCGATGGTGAAGCTGAAATCGCCGCGGGCCAGATAATCGTCGGGCAACGTCTCAATGGCCGCGATGCGGATGGCCGGGGTCATTACGGCAGCTCCCGCAGCAGACGCGCCGGGTTGCCGGCGTAGATCCCCTTGCGGGTGATGTCGCGGGTCACGACCGCCCCGGCGCCGATCACCGCGTCGCTGCAGATCTCCACCGCCAGGATCGTGGCGCCGGAGCCGATGGACACCCGATCGCCGATGCAGGTGCGCCCCCAGCTGGCCGGATCGGCATTGGGCGCGCCGTCTTTGAACAGATCGTTGGCGAAGGTGACGCCGTGGCCGACAAAGCACGCTTCGCCGAGGGTGACGTATTCGCAGATAAAGCTGTGCGACTGAATTTTACTGCGCGCGCCGATGCTGACGTGGCGCTGGATCTCGACGAACGGGCCGACGAAGACATCGTCACCGAGCCGGCAACCGTACAGATTGCAGGGTTCGATCACGGTAACGTTGCGCCCGGCTTCGACGTCGACGATCCCCGCCTGGCGGGTGGTGATAACGGATGACATGACCTTCCTCACAGCCTGGTTTTCATGGTGGGAGTATAAGACAAAGCGCCGCGGCGTTGCGCTTTCCGCACGTTTTTTCGCCGAAAGACTATAATTAGTACAGGGGAGAGAGCCCCGTGGCCGCAATCCTCGCACGGGTAGCAGTCCGTCAGAGGTGTGAAATTCGTTCGCCGATCGCGGCCTACGGCGAGATTGGAGGTGTCTCATGGTCAGTCATGTTTGGGGACTTCTGGCGCATCCCAGCGCCGAGTTCGAACAGATCAAAAGCGAGAATGAAAGCGTCTCGCACCTATACACCCATCACGTGTTGCTCTTGGCAGCCATTCCGGTGGTCTGCGCCTTTATCGGCACCACCCAGTTGGGCTGGCTCTCCGGCGAGGGACATGCCATCAGGCTCGACATGTTTACCGCGCTTTATACCGCCGTGGCGTTCTACCTGCTGATGCTGGCGGGCGTAGCGGCCATGGGGAAAGTCATTCACTGGATGGCGCGGCGCTATGAATCGCGCCCCAGCCTGCACCGCTGCATGGTGTTCGCCGGCTACGTGGCGACCCCGATGTTCCTCAGCGGGATTGTGGCGCTCTATCCGGTCGTCTGGCTGTGTCTGTTTGTCGGCATTATCGGCCTGTGCTATTCGGGCTATCTGCTGAATCTGGGGATCCCGCACTTCCTGAATATCGACAGTAAGGAAGGGTTCATCTTCTCCAGCTCGACCTTCGCTATCGGCATCCTGTTGCTCGAGCTGCTGCTTGGGGTGACGGTGCTGCTGTGGGGGTACGGTTCCTGGTTATTCTGAGTTAACGGCTGTTGTTGTCGCCCCCGCGCCGGTGGAACGGCGCGGGGGCTTTTGCTTTTATGCGCGGCGGAAAACCAGCATCACGCCGAGCACGATGCCCGCCATCCCCAACAGGCTCAGCGCGGCCAGCGCGTGGCCGAGCAGCAGATAATCCAGCAGGGCGGTCACCGCCGGGATCAGATAGAACAGGCTGGTGACCTGCACCAGGTTGCCGCGCTGGATCAGGCGATACAGCAAGAACGTCGCCAGCACCGAGATCACCACCGCCATCCACAGCAGCGGCAGCACGAACTCAGGCCGCCAGTCGACCCGCAGCGGCTCAAACGGCAGCGCCAGCGTACACATCAATAGCCCGATGGCATACTGCAGCGGCAAGACCGCCAGCGGCGGCTGTGTCATGCCCTTTTGCAGCAGGGTACCGGCGGTCATGCTCCCCAATGCGATAAAGGCGAACAGCATGCCGCTCGGCGAGAAATGAGCCACCATCAGGCTTTGGTACACCACCAGCGTCAGCCCGGCCATCGCCAGCGCCAGCCCGAATGCGCGCAGCCCGGTGCAGCGCCGTTCGGTGATGAACTGGGTGAGGATCGGCTGTACGCCGAGTAATGTGGCCAGCACGCCGGGCGTAATGCCCTGTTCCAACGCCAGCAGATAGCAGATCTGATAGCTGCCGATCATCAACACGCCGATCAGCGCGACGCGCCGGCGGGTGCCGGGGGCGGGCAGGCACTGGCGCCGCCACAGGCCGATGGCCAACAGCACCGCCAGCGCGATGGCGCAGCGGAAGAACAGAAAAGCGAAGGCGGAGGCGTGCTCCAATCCCCAACGGGAGAAGATCGCGCCGCTGCTCCAGAGCAGGACGAACAGCGTAGCCAGGCCGGCATTGGCCCAGAGAGAAGGTAATCGCATATCAATTTCACCTGTCGTGAAAATTACAGGCTCCGGCGCGCGCGGCGGTCTACGCCTGAACGCAACAGATCACTAAGCCGGAGGTAAAAAGTCGGTTTGGCTTAACGCACAACCACAAGGCGTGGCGGGTAAGCGGCAACCGCAGAAACGACAGAAGAAACGGCGGGTGGGGCGGAGGAAGCACACAGCAAAACGACGGCCGGAACGGTCGCGTTTGTCGGATCTGTACTGTGCGCCAGGTAGGTCATGTGAGTTCCTGAAAATCGGGAATGAGACGAATCGCTTCAAACATAACCAAGTTCAGCGGGGCGTGCAATCGGAAATCACAGAGACATTAATGATAATGAAAATCATTATCATTAATAAAAAGGTGTGCTATGTTGCTTTAACCACGCCGTTTTGACGCAGGGCGCGGCTTGCCCTCTGCCTTGCTTCACGCAGCGCGTGCGGCATAAGAGTTTGCGATTCGCTTTTGCAGAAGGCGAGCAATCGTGGTAAAAACACTGATATGTTATAATATAACAATTCATGCATGATGAATTCAGCTCACGACATCCTCCATGTTGATGGAGTTAGCCTGACCGGCCACGGCGGGGCATTGATACTCGACAACATCCATTTCGCGCTCCGCGCCGGTGAGAAGCTGGCGGTGATCGGCCCCAACGGCAGCGGCAAGTCCAGCCTGTTGCGCACCCTGATCGGCGAAACGCGGCCGGACAGCGGCGGCATTTACTGGCGAGGGCGCGCCTTGTCCGCGTGGCCGGCGGCGGAGCGCGCCAGAAGCATCGCCTTTCTGGCGCAAAACGATCTGCCGGATTTGCGGCTTTCGGTTGAGGATTACGTGGCGTTGGGCCGTTTACCGCATGGCGAACGCTCTGCGACGGGAAAGCGCATCGTTGATGAGGCCATCGGGGAAACCGGGCTGGCGCCGCTCAGGCACCACCCGTTGGGGCGGCTCTCGGGCGGCCAGCGCCAGCGCGCCGCACTGGCCCGGGCGTTGGCGCAGTCTCCCGAGCTGTTGTTGCTGGATGAACCGACCAATCATCTCGATCCGCGCGGGCGCTCGGCGCTGCTGTCGTTAGTGAAAAATAAAGATATCGCCGTGATTGCGGTGCTGCACGATTTGCCCGTGGCGGAGGCGTTTGCCGATCGGATCCTGGTGCTCAACGAAAGCCGCCAGGTAGCCTGTGGTACGCCCGAGGCGGTGTTGCAGACCCCGGTTATTCTGCCGGTGTTCGGCATGAACAGTTTCAAGGTGGCGCACCCCGTCAGCGGGAAAACGCTGCGTATTTTTGACGTTCCCCATTGCGCTTGATAAACCAGAGAGAAATATGAACACACGCGTATTCCCCCTGCTCCTGCTGCTGGCCGGCGGGGCGGCGGCGGCCGAAAAATTTCCCGTCACCGTAGACAGCTGCGGTTCGCCGATCACCTTCAACCAGGCGCCTCAACGCGCCGTCATCAACGACATCAACATGGCCGAGATGGTCTTTGCGCTCCATCTGCAGGATCGCATTGTCGGGCTGACCGGCATCACCGGCTGGTACAAACTGACGCCCGACTTCAAGGCCGCGATGGGCGCCATTCCCGAACTGGCACCGAAATATCCCGCTTTGGAAACGTTGCTGGCGGCGCAGCCGGATTTCTTCTTCGCCGGCTGGAATTACGGCATGAAGATCGGCGGCGACGTCACGCCGGAGAAGCTCGCCCCGTTCGGAATCAAAACGCTGGTGTTGAGCGAGAGCTGCGTGCAGGCCGGCGGGCGGCCGCAGAAGGCCGATATGAACCTGCTGTATGACGATGAGCTAAAGCTCGGCAAGATTTTCGGCAAGCCGCAAGAGGCAGCCGCGTTGGTTGAAGGCTGGCGCCGCCGGTTGGCTGCGCTGCCAGTCAGGACGGCGGGTCAGACGCCGCTCAAGGTGTTCGTCTATGACTCGGGGGGGAGAAGCCTTTTACCAGCGGCAAATACGCCATGCCGACGGCGATCATCGAAGCGGCGGGCGGCCGCAACGTGATGGACGGTTTGCCGGCGAGCTGGACGACGGCGTCCTGGGAGGCGGTGGCGGCGGCCGAGCCCGACTTCATTATTCTGCTGGATTACCAGACCGGTTCGGGGGCCGATGTGCTGCGGCGTTTCCTCGAGTCTCACCCGTTGATGAAATTGACCCCCGCGGTACGGCACCACCGTTATCTGAAACTGCAGTATGCGGAGCTGACGCCGGGGCCGGCCAACATCGGCGCGGTGGAAAAGCTGGCGCGGGCGCTGTACGCGCCGGAGGCTGAATGAACTCGCCGACCCGGCGATTTATGCTGCTCGCGCCGCTGGCGCTGTTGACGTTGTGCGGATTAATGGTCTGGAGCCTGCAGCTGGGCAGTGTTGCGCTGTCATGGCGGCAGGCGTTGGCGGCGTTAGGGCTCGGTTCGGCGCCCCTCTCCGGCATGCTGGATACCATCGTCGTGCAACTGCGAATGCCCAGAGCCCTGTTGGCGGCGTTGACCGGCGCCGGGCTGGCGATGACCGGCGCGTTACTGCAGACTACCACCCGCAATGAGCTGGCCGATCCTTTTCTGTTTGGGCTCTCCTCCGGCGCCTCCGCCGGCGCGGTGCTGGTCATCACGCGCTTCGGCGATGCGCTGGGCGCGCTGACGTTGCCGCTGTCCGCTTTCGCCGGCGGCATTTTGTCCGCGATGGCGGTGATGATCCTGTTTCGCGTCAGCCGGGTCAGGCGCGCCGAGCAGCTGATCGTCTGCGGCCTGGCGGTCTCGTTTTTGTTCAGCGCGCTCACCAGCTACCTGGTGTTTTCCGGCGATCAGCGGGCGGCCGGCTCGGTGTTGTTCTGGTCGCTGGGCGGGCTGGGGCTGGCGCGTTGGGATAATCTGTTCATTCCGTTGGCGAGTTTCGTGCTGCTGGCCGGGTTTACGGCGCTGCGTTGGCGGGCGCTGGACGCGCTGCTGGCGGGCGAGCACACCGCCCATTCGATGGGGGTCAACGTCGCGCGCCTGCGCACCGAGACCTTTCTGTGCTGCGCACTGTCCACGGCGTTTCTCGTTTCGCTGACGGGCGTGATCGGTTTTGTCGGGCTGATGGTGCCTTATCTGGCACGGCGCCTGGTGGGCGTGCGCCACCGCTTGTCCGTGCCGATGTGCGGCCTGCTGGGGGCGATGCTGCTGACCGGCGGCGACATGCTCAGCCGCAGCCTGATCCCCAATCAGGAGCTGCCCATCGGCATCATTACGGCGGGGCTGGGGGGCGCGTTCATCGTCTCCTTGCTGCTGCGTGCGGAACGCTGAATGGGCCATTGAAGGTCAACAGGAAGGTGAGGTGGCCCGCCTCGGCAGGCCAATCGGGCGCTCTTAGCGGGGGTCTTCGGCCCAGCCTTTGCGTTTGCTGGTTTTGCCGATGCCGGGGTTGAAGCTGTTGGTCGGATCGGCGGTGCGGTAGAACGCCTGCAGATCCGGTTTGGCGTGGTACAGGTGGCCGACGTTATGCTCCGCCGGGTACTCGGCGCCGCGCCGGTTGAGGATCTCGAGCATCTTTTCTTTCAGTGCATGGCTGTCCACGCCTTTTTTCACCACGTAGTCCTGGTGGAAGACGTGGCACATAAAGTGGCCGTAATACAGCTTATGCACCAACTGACTGTCGATCTCCGGCGGCAGCGTTTCGAACCAGTCGGTGTCGTTGCGGCGCAGGGCGATGTCCAGCGCCAGAATATCCTCCACCTTGTCGGCGTGCACCGCGTGGTAGCGCACCGCGGCGCCGGCGGCGGCGAAGCGGTGCAGGAAGGCCTTTTTGCCTTCGTCAGGCGTGCAGGCGAAGAAGGCGCCTTCGGCCTGGGCGAAATAGTCGGTCAGGTAGCGCTGGGCCTCTTCCACGCCGGGGCCGGCCATCTTCAGCAGCAGATGGTGTTCGAAACGTTCACGGTATTCCTTCATGCGTTTCGGCAGGTGGCTCGGCGCCAGATGGCTCAGGCCCTGCATCAGCCGATCGGTCAGGTTGTGCGGCAGCAGCGGCAGCTTGTTGAGGCTGGCGTCCATGCGGCCTTTCAGGGTGAAGAAGCGCGGCATCTGATCGGTGCCGAGCTTGTCGATCATCATGAAGGTGTCTTTGCCGTACACCTCGGCGATGTCGAAGATATCGCGGTGCATGTATTCACCGGCCACCGGCAGGTTTTCGAATTTGCTCAGCATGTGGCGGCGCAGTTCGGTCAGCACCGCGGTGTCGTTGGTGCCGATATAGAACACCTGCTCTTTGCCCTCTTTCTCGAAGGTGTCAAGCCGCACCGCGAACACCGCCAGCTTGCCGGCGCAGCCGGAGGCCTCGTACAGGCGGCGTTTGTCGGCGTTGAAGCGGGAAGGGGTGTCGGCATCGACGTCGCGCACCCGGCTGGCGTATTCGTTATCCGAGGCGCGCAGCTCGCCGTATTCGACGTCGCTCGGGCGATAGTCGCCTTTTTCCAGCCGGGTGAGGATCTCTTCCGGCGTGTCGCCAAGCCGGATGCCCAGATGGTTCACCAGGCGCAGCTGGCCGTCTTCCCCTAGCTGGGCGTACAGCGCCATTTCGGTATAGGCCGGGCCGCGTTTCACCAGCGAGCCGCCGGAGTTGTTGCACACGCCGCCAATCACCGAGGCGCCGATGCAGGAAGAGCCGATCACCGAATGCGGTTCGCGGCCGTAGGGTTTGAGCAATTTCTCGAGGTGGTGCAGGGTGCTGCCGGGAAAACCGACCACCTGCTTGCCGTTGTCCAGCACCTGAATATGATCGAGGCGCAGGGTGCTGACGATGACGATATCGCGATCATAGTCGTTGCCGCTGGGGGTTGAGCCTTCGGTCAGGCCGGTATTGGCGGCCTGCATGATGACGATTTTGTCGGCGGCCACGCAGGCCTGCAGAATGCGCCACAGCTGCAGCAGGCTGGTGGGAAACACCACCGCCAGCGCCTGGCCTTCGCCGGAGCGGAAGCCCTTGCGATACCGTTCGGTGTTGCGATCGCCGGTCAACAGCTGCGGGCCGCCGACGATGTCCTTGAGCTGATTGATAAACGTCTGATTGCCTGACTGCATGCTGCCTGTCTCCCTGTCATCCCCGTCGCCTTAACCGCGGCGCCGGGGTGCCGCGCAATAAGCTAAGAGGCTATCAATTAAATAACTTATTAAGCCATCAGCTTATTAAGCTAATGGCTTGTGGGTTTAGTAGCGCTCGGCGTAGCCGGCCCGGCGCTCTTCGTCGCGCAGCGTCAGGATTTCCACGCCGTCGGCGGTGACCGCCACGGTGTGCTCCCACTGCGCCGACAGTTTTTTGTCGCGCGTCACCACCGTCCAGCCGTCTTTCTTCTGCTTGATGCGGCGGTCGCCCTGGTTGATCATCGGCTCGATGGTGAACACCATGCCTTCCTGCAGCGCCATGCCGCTGCCGGGTTGACCGTAGTGCAGCACCGCCGGCTCTTCGTGCATGTCGCGGCCGATGCCGTGGCCGCAATATTCCCGCACGATGCTGTAGCCGGCCTGTTCGGCGTGTCGCTGGATGGCGTGGCCGATATCCCCCAGAGTGGCGCCCGGTTTGACTGCGCGAATGCCTTGCCACATCGATTCATAGACGTTGTTCACCAGCCGTTTGGCCAGCGGCGTCACCTGGCCGATGCAGTACATTTTGCTGGAGTCGGCGATGTAGCCGCCGTTTTCCAGCGTGATATCCACGTTGACGATCATGCCGGAACGCAGGATTTTGCTGGCCGACGGCACGCCGTGGCACACCACGTCGTCCACGGAGGTGTTGAGCACATAGGGGAAATCATACTGCCCCTTGCTGGCCGGGCGCGACTTCAGCTCTTCGACGATAAACGCCTCGGCGCGGTCGTTGATCTCCATGGTGGAGATGCCTTCGACGATGACCTCATCGAGCATAGCAAACACTTTAGCCAACAGAGCGCCGGAATGGCGCATTTTGGCAATCTCTTCCGGCGTTTTAATCACAATCTGTTTCACCCGACAATCTCCTTCAGCGTCAGCGCGTTATCTTTCATCATTTTTTTTACCAGTTGCGGGTAAGTCAGTTCCGGATGGAACTCCGCCAGCATGCCGATCTTGATCCAGTACTCGGCCTGCGCGTTGATCGAACGCGTCATGGTCAGGCTGGCGAGGCGCAGATCGTCATGCAGCGCGTCCGAAATTTTTACGATGCCCATCGGCGTCTCCATAAATTAACAATATACGAAGTGTATACGTTTTGGATGGTCGCGATGTGGCATTCTGTGGCGTAAGAAGATTCTGGCAACAACGATTGCCGCCGCCAGGCAATGCGTTTATTGTGATAAACGACTTTTTTGCCATGATTTTTCAGAAGGATTTAAGGCGTGACTAAACTACGTGTTGGGGTGATTTTTGGCGGTAAATCGGCGGAGCATGAGGTGTCGCTGCAGTCGGCCAAAAACATTGTGGATGCAATCGACAAAGAGAAGTTTGACGTCACGCTGCTGGGGATCGACAAACAGGGGCAGTGGCACATCAACGACGCCTCCAACTATCTGCTCAATGCCGAGAACCCGGCGTTGATCGCGCTGAACCGCTCGAACAAGAACGTGGCGCTGATCCCGGGCCAGGAAAAACAGCAGCTGATCGAAGCGGGCAGCGCCGGCGCGCTGGGCCAGCTCGACGTCATCTTCCCGATCGTGCACGGCACGCTGGGGGAAGACGGCTCACTGCAGGGGTTGCTTCGCATGGCCAATATGCCGTTCGTCGGCGCCGGGGTGCTCGGCTCGGCGGTCAGCATGGATAAAGACGTGACCAAGCGCCTGCTGCGCGACGCCGGGCTGGCGGTGGCGCCGTTCGTCACTCTGACCCGCGCCAATCGCGCCGGGTTCACGTTTGAGCAACTGAGCGAGCGCCTCGGCCTGCCGCTGTTCGTCAAGCCGGCCAACCAGGGCTCGTCGGTCGGGGTCAGCAAGGTGGAAAACCGCGCCGAGTTTGACGCGGCGGTGGCGCTGGCCTTCAGTTTCGATCACAAGGTGCTGGTGGAGTCGGCGATCGTCGGCCGCGAGATCGAGTGTGCGGTTCTGGGCAATGACGATCCGCAGGCCAGCGTATGCGGCGAGATCGTGCTGAGCGACGCTTTCTACTCCTACGACACCAAATACATCAATGAGCAGGGCGCTCAGGTGGTGGTGCCGGCGGCGATCGCGCCGGAAGTGAGCGACCACATCCGCGAGGTGGCGCTGAAGGCGTTCCGCGCGCTGGAGTGCTTCGGGTTGGCGCGGGTGGATGTGTTCCTGACGCCGGACAACCAGGTGGTAATCAACGAAATCAACACGCTGCCGGGCTTCACCAACATCAGCATGTATCCCAAGCTGTGGGCTGCCAGCGGCGTCAGCTACCAGGCGCTGATCACGCGCCTGATCGAATTGGCGCTGGAGCGCCACCAGCAGGATCGCGCGCTGAACAGCTCGGTGTTCGATCGCTAAACGCGGCAGGGGGCGGCGGTGCCGCCCCCGTCCATCACTTCACCGTCACGTCGATATCGCCGAAATACTTCTTCGACAGCGCCGCCACCGTGCCTTGCTGTTTCACTTTGGCGATGGCGGCATCCAGTTTCTTCTTCAGCGCCTCATCCCCTTTGCGCAGGCCGAAGGCAATGCCTTCACCGAGGATTTTGTCGTCGCGCACCGCCTCGCCGACGAAGGCGAAGCCCTTGCCGTCCGGCTGCGACAGGAAGCCGCTTTGCCCCGACGGCGCCATCACCAGCGTGGCGTCGAGCCGACCGGCCGCCAGATCGAGATACACCTGATTCTGATCCTGGTAAGACACCACATCCACGCCCGCCGGCGCCCAATGGGTTTTGGCGTAGATCTCCTGAATTGAGCCTTGCAGCACGCCCACGTGTTTGCCCGCCAGCGCTTTGGCGTCCGGCAGCAGGCCGCTGTCGGCCTTGGCGATCAGGCGGTTCGGCACTTGATAGATGGCGTCGGTAAAGGCGATCGCCTGGCGCCGCTGTTCGGTCACGTTCATCGCCGAGTTGATGGCGTCGAAC
Source organism: Serratia sp. BNK-23 (assembly GCF_047456145.1). NCBI lineage: Bacteria > Pseudomonadati > Pseudomonadota > Gammaproteobacteria > Enterobacterales > Yersiniaceae > Serratia > Serratia sp. BNK-23. The sequence continues at coordinate 3,555,468 of NZ_CP179900.1, read as the reverse complement.
TTGCGCGCCTGCAGCGCCGGGATCAGGCTGTCGAACGAGGTTTCCACCCAGCTGCATTGCAACTGCGCGGCGGCGCACACCGCATCGCCCAGTTCAATGTCGAACCCTTCCAGTTTGCCGCTGGCGGATTTGGATTCGAACGGCGGATACAGCGCTTCCAGACCGAAGCGCAGGCTGTTTTCCGCCGCCAGAGAAGAGCCGGCGGCCAGCAGGCATCCGGCGGCGAACAGCGTTTTCAAAGCTTTCATAGGCAGTGCCCCTTTCCCATGGTCGGACAAAAAATTACACCTGGCTCAGGCGGCGCGCGCCTTCCAGCAGGGTCTCGTTATCTTTGGAAAAACTCAGCCGAATAAGGCCGGTATCGGTGCCGTCGCTGTAGAACGCCGACAGCGGGATCGTCGCCACCTTCGCTTCGCGGATCAAGCGCACGGCGAAATCATTGTCGCTTTCGTGACTGAAGCCGCTAAAGCGGGCCAGCATGAAGAAGCTGCCGCGGCTGGGCAGCAGCTCAAAGCGCGAATCCTGCAGGGCGCTGGCCAGCAGATCGCGCTTTTGTTGGTAAAACGCCGCCAGCCCCAGGTAACTCTGCGGGTTGGCGAGCGCGGCGGCGAAGGCGTGCTGCATCGGCGTATCGGCGGAGAACACCATGAATTGGTGCACCTTGCGGATCTCGTCCATCAGCGCCGCCGGCGCCAGGCAGTAACCGACGCGCCAGCCGGTGACGTGGTAGGTTTTGCCGAACGACGACACGATCACGCTGCGTTCCCCCAACTGCGGGTAGCGCGCCATGCTGTGGTGAATATCGCCGTCGAACACCACGTGCTCGTAGACCTCATCGGACAGGAGCACGATGTCGGTGTCGCGGGTCAGGGCGGTCAGGCGTTCGATGTCGTGCTCGTCAAACACCGCGCCGGTCGGGTTGTGCGGCGTGTTGACGATGATCATGCGCGTTTTACCGTTGATGGCGGCGGCCACTTCGTCCCAGTCGACGCGAAAGTCCTGCAGCGACAGCTTGATCGCCACCGGCGTGGCGCCCTGCAGGCGCACGATCGGCGCATAGCTGTCGAATGCCGGTTCGAAATAGATCACCTCGTCGCCGGGATGCACCAGCGCGCTGATCGCCGAGTACAGCCCTTCGCTGGCGCTGGCGATCACCGTGATTTCTTCGTCGGCGTCATAGCGCGCGCCATACAATCGTTCAGCTTTTTCCGCCAGGGCAGCACGTAACGCCGCCACGCCGCTCATCGGCGCGTATTGGTTATGACCTGCGCGCATGGCTTGCGCCGTTGCCTCGATCAGCTGCGGGTCACCGGCGAAGTTGGGCGCGCCCTGCGACAGGTTGAGGGCCTGATGTTCGGCGCTGAGTTGGCCAATGACGGTGAAGATAGTGGTGCCGACGTCCGGCAGCTTCGAGCGGGATGAGCAGGCGCTCTGCATGATGGGCTCCAGGCAAACAGGGAAGTGTTGAGCGATTAAGCATCAGCCGGCGTAGGCGGACAAGGGAAAGTTTGTCATACTTGCCATGCACTGTGATCATAGCTAATCGAGGCTCGCTATGCCGATATCCCTGCCGTCGCTCGACGTGTTGAAAACCTTCGTGGTGGTGGCGCAACGCCTCAACTTTACCCATGCCGCCCGGCAGCTGCACCTGACGCAGGGGGCGGTCAGTCGGCAAATCCTCGGGCTGGAACAGCGTCTGGGCTATCCGCTGTTCAGCCGCCAGGCGCGCGGTCTGGCGCTGACGCCGCAGGGCGCGCAGCTGCTGGCGCCGGTACAGCAGGCGCTGGGGCAGTTGGATGAAGCCCTGACGCGGGCCGCCGCTCCGCCGGGGGCGCTGCGCATCAAATGCCCGACCTGCGCCATGCGCTGGGTGCTGCCGCGCATCATTCGCCTGCAAAATGAACGGCCGGACATGCATATCGAGCTGACCGCCTCGGTGTCGCACGGCCTGGATTTCAGTACCGAGCAGTTTGACGCCGCGGTGGTATTCGGCCGGCCGCCGGGTAAAAAGCTGACCGCGCACTTGCTGTTCGATGAAATTCTCACGCCGGTCTGCACGCCGACGTTTCTGCCGCCGGCGGCCCGGTTGACGGACTTGACGGACAAAACTCTGCTGCACCCGACGCGCGATCGGCGCGACTGGCTGCGCTGGCTGAAGGCGGCGGGCGCCGATGCGTTGCCGTCCGGCAAGGCCCAGCATTTCGATACCCTCGATCTGGCGATGAGCGCCGCGCTGCAGGGATTCGGCATCGCCATCGGCGATCTGTGCCTGCTGGAGGAGGATATTCAGGCGCAGCGCATCGTCACGCCGTTCCCGCTCTGCGTCAGCAGCGGCGCGGCCTATTATTTGGTCTATCCTGAACGCACGGTGGCGCCGCCGACGTTAACCGCGCTGGTCGATTTTCTGGCGGCGGAGGCCGCCGACAGCCGCGCCCGGCTGCAGAATTACCTGCCGATAACCTGTAATGCTTTGTAAACATTAGCGATGCGAATTCCCTTGGCGATGAAACAGAGTGTGGCAAACTGTTTCTTCACTCCGATTAAACTCCGCGGCGTTGGCGGCGGAAACACGCCTGAGATAAAACAAGATGAAATGGCTTTGTGTGGTGAGTATGTTGTCCGGTCTGGCCCTCAGCCCGGCTTTTGCGCAGGAAACGCCGATAACGCAGGGCATTCACGTCCAGCAGCGCGACGCCTTCGTGTCCCATTTGATGAAGCAGATGACGCTGGAAGAGAAGATTGGCCAGCTGCGGCTGATCAGCGTCGGGCCGGATAACCCGAAAGAAGCGATCCGCGAGGGGATCCGCAAAGGGCAGATCGGCGCCATCTTCAATACCGTCACTCGGCCGGATATCCGGGTGATGCAGGATCAGGCGATGCAGCTCAGCCGCCTGAAAATCCCGTTGTTCTTTGCCTATGACGTGGTGCACGGCCAGCGCACCGTGTTCCCGATCAGCCTGGGGCTGGCGGCCAGCTTCGATCTGGAAGCCATCGCGCTCAGCGCCCGCGTGGCGGCGCAGGAGGCCAGCGACGACGGCCTGAACATGACCTTCGCGCCGATGGTCGATATCACCCGCGATCCGCGCTGGGGCCGGGTCTCCGAAGGCTTCGGCGAAGACACCTGGCTGGTATCGAAAATCGCCAAGGTGATGGTCGACGGTTTCCAGAACGGCGACCCGGCCAAACCCGGTTCGGTGATGGCCAGCGTCAAGCACTTTGCATTGTACGGCGCCGTCGAAGGCGGCCGCGATTACAACACGGTCGACATGAGCCCGCTGCGCATGCATCAGGACTATCTGCCGCCTTATAAAGCGGCGGTGGACGCCGGCAGCGGCGGGGTGATGGTGTCGCTCAACTCGGTGAACGGCGTACCGGCCACCGCCAACCCGTGGCTGCTGAAAGATCTGCTGCGCGAGCAGTGGGGCTTTAAAGGCATCACCATCAGCGACCACGGCGCGATTAAGGAACTGATTAAGCACGGCGTGGCCGCCGATGCGCGCGACGCGGTGCGCCTGGCGATCACCTCCGGCGTTGACATGAGCATGAGCGACGAGTTCTACGACAAATACCTGCCGGGTCTGGTGAAGGACGGGCTGGTGCCTGAAAGCGATATCGACCGCGCCTGCCGCGACGTGCTCAACACCAAATACGACATGGGGCTGTTCAAGGATCCGTATGTGCATCTGGGCCCGGCGGGTTCCGATCCGCAGGACACCAACGCCGAAAGCCGCCTGCACCGCGCCGAAGCGCGGGTGGTGGCGCGCAAGACGATGGTGCTGCTGAAGAACGATAAGCAGACGCTGCCGCTGAGCAAGCAGGCGACCATTGCGCTGGTCGGGCCGATGGCCGACAGCCAGCGCGACGTGATGGGCAGTTGGTCAGCCGCCGGGGTGGTCAAGCAGTCGGTCACCCTGCGCGAAGGGCTGGAGCGGGCGGTGGGCGACAAGGCGCGCATTCTGTACGCCAAGGGCGCCAACGTCACGCAGGATAAAGGCATCATCGACTATCTCAACGAGTATGAGCCGGCGGTGGCGTTCGACACCCGCTCGCCGCAGCAGATGATCGACGAAGCGGTGCAGGCGGCGAACAAGGCCGACGTGGTGGTGGCGGTGGTGGGGGAATCGCAGGGCATGGCGCATGAGGCCTCCAGCCGCGCCGACATCACGATCCCGCAGAGCCAGCGCGATCTGATCGCCGCGCTGAAAGCCACCGGCAAGCCGCTGGTGCTGGTGCTGATGAACGGCCGGCCGCTGGCGCTGAGCTGGGAGAGCGAGCAGGCGGACGCGATGCTGGAAACCTGGTACAGCGGCACCGAGGGCGGCAACGCGGTGGCGGACGTGCTGTTCGGCGACTATAACCCGTCGGGCAAGCTGCCGATGACCTTCCCGCGCTCGGTCGGCCAGATCCCGATGTACTACAACCACCTGAACACCGGCCGTCCGTTCGGCAAGGAGAATCCGGGCAAGTACACCTCACGCTACTTCGATTCGCCGAACGGCCCGCTGTATCCGTTCGGTTACGGCCTGAGCTACACCACCTTCAGCCTGTCGGATCTGAAATTGTCCAGCCCGACGATGGCGCGCAACGGCAAGCTAACCGCCAGCGTTACGCTGAAGAATACCGGCAAGTACGACGGCGCCACGGTGGTGCAGCTGTATCTGCAGGACGTCACCGCCTCGGTCAGCCGGCCGGTGAAAGAGCTGCGCAACTTCAAGAAAGTGACGCTGAAGGCCGGCCAGTCGCAGCAGGTTGAGCTGCCGATTAGCGAAGAGGATCTGAAGTTCTACAACGCCAGCCTGAAATGGGGGGCGGAGCCGGGAAAATTCAACGTGTTCGTCGGCCTGGATTCCGACAACGTGCAGGCGCAAAGTTTTACCCTGAAGTAACCTTTTCCCCCTCTTTCACTGCGGTGGGAGAGGGGCACTATCCCTTTCCGCTCATGTCACCGGAGCTTGCCTCATGAAACGGTATCTGGACTGCAGCGCCAGCGATCTGGCCGATATCGGCAAAGCCGATCTGCTCTATGCCATCCGCGCCAGTGAAGGGCGCATTCTGGTCAGCGAAACCATTGCGGTCACTCAGCCGCTGCTCAATAACGTCACCAACGCCGAACTGGCGGCCAGCCAGGGCGCCGATCTGCTGCTGTTGAACCTGTTCGACGTCGATCATCCGCATATCGCGGGCCTGCCCGCCGACGTGCCGCCGCAGGAGGCGCTACGCACGCTGCAGCGGCTGACCGGGCGAGTGATCGGGGTGAATCTGGAGGCCGTCGATCCGGCCTTCGCCATCGAACATAACGACTTCTGGCAGGTGACGGCGGGCCGCGCCGCCACCGCCGAGAATGCGCGCAAGCTGTATCAGCTCGGCGCGCGCATGCTGGTGCTGACCGGCAACCCGAACAACGGCGTCAGCAATCAGGCGATCGCCGCCGCGCTGAAAGCGATCCGCGAGGAAGTGGGCGACGAGATGGTGCTGGTGACCGGCAAAATGCACGGCGCCGGCATCGTGCGCGAAAGCGGCAGCCAACTGATCGGCGAGCAGGACATCGCGCTGTTCGTGGAGAACGGCGCGGACATCGTGCTGTTGCCGGCGCCGGGCACCATTCCCGGCATGTCGCAGGAGAAAGTGGCGGCGCTGATCGCCTTTGCCCAGCGGCAGGGGGCGCTGGCGATGACGGCGATCGGCACCTCGCAAGAGGGGGCCGACGTGCAGACCGTGCGGCAGATTGCGCTGATGAGCAAAATGGCCGGGGCGGACCTGCACCATATCGGCGATACCGGCTATCTGGGGCTGGCGCTGCCGGAAAACATCTTCGCCTACAGCGTGGCGATCCGCGGCGTGCGCCACACCTACAGCCGCATGGCGCGCTCGGTGAACCGCTAAGCCTGGGGTTTTTGCGCCGTGACGATGCTGAAATAGCCGAGCGACGGCAGCACCTGAGCGGGCCCGAAGCCGACGTCGCGCAGCAGGTCGCCGATTTCCTTGCCGGAGTATTGGCGGCCCTGCGTCCATCCCATCATCATCAGGCTGTACCCCGCGGCGGCAGGCGGCCCGTCGCCGTCATCGTTGTACAGCACTTCGTGGATCACGATCCTGCCCCCGGGCGGGAGGGCCGCATAGCTCTTTTGCGCCAGGAAGCGGTTCTTGTTCATCGGCCAGTCGTGGAAAATATTGGAGTACAGGTGCAGATCCGCCGCCGGGTAGGGATCGCGCCACATATCGCCGCTGTGGGTGCCGATGCGCTGACTGAGGCCGTGATCGTGCGCGTAGTCGGCGGCGAGCGGGCACACCTCCGGCAGATCGAACACGGTGCACGTGAGCGCCGGCCAGTGGGTCGCCAGACTGATGGCATGGGCGCCGGAGGCGCCGCCGATATCCAGCGCCGTGCGGCAGGCACCGAGGGGCAACAGCGTAGGCCAAACGCTGGCCGAGCCCATGCTCAGGCTGTGCATGGCGTGGGTAAACAGCCGCATTCTGTCGGCGTCGAGCGTATGGGTTTCAAACAGCTCCTGCTCGCCGTACACCTGCGAGGCATTCTTTCTGATGGCGCTTTCCAGGTTTTTCAGCGTGAAAATCTCGCTGTTTTCAATCATCAAATCCCAAAAATAGCCGAAATAATGCGGGTTGTTTTTTATCAAAAAGGTTTCCGCTTCCGGCGTCAGAGAGAATGTTTCGCCGTCTCTGTCTATCAATTTCAATGCCACTAGCGCCATGACCAGCGTCTCTGCCGGGCGTCTTTCCACATTGGCCTGAGCGCATATATCGGTCAGGTTGCGGGGGCGCAATGCAATAAATTCAAAGATGCCCAGGCGGTGCGCAATAAGCGCCGCCGGATAGAGATATAAATTCATCGTGATATCGAGAATGGTTTTGTCGTCGCATGGCGGCGGCCGGACGGAATGGTTCATGTGAATCCCCTCCCACTAAGGCATGGCGCGTCTTAACAGGCTATGTTACGCCTGTGGTTTTAGCAAAGGGCGGGGGCGCGATTGACCGCAGGCCAACGCTTACGTTGTAAATAATTCCCTGGTGATACTATTTTAAAATTGAATGGGGTACGGTTAATGTCGAACGTAAAAACTGACGTCGGGCGGAGTAATAACCCCATCATGCATTTTTATTTTACTGGAGGTTAACTTAATCACAGTTATTAACGCGTTAGGGTTGTGTTAATCTGAGCCGCCGTTATACCGTACCGACGTTCACATTATTTTTTGTGAATAATTCAAAGCTAAATAATTCATTATTAAAACGAGATAACAATGAAAAAGAGCATTCTGACCGGCATGATTGCCGCGACTCTGGGCCTGTTCAATACCGCTAATGCCGAAGGGATGGACCCTGCTGCATTGAAAAACGTCTATGACATTACGCGTAATACCAGCGGGCTGATGTCTTACTGCGTCGATAAAGGTTTTCTGAAAGCGGACAGTATCGACAACGCCAAGAAAATGGTGGCCTACGTGGCCGCCATTCCCGGCGGTGTCGACACCCGCGACGGTGACAAGCGTGAAGCGATGGGCCGTGAAGGCAATGTGCTGAACGACGACGGCAAAGTGGTTGCGTTGGAAAAGGAAGCGCCACAGGGTCTGCAGACATGGTGCCAGCAGGCTGACGAAGGGATCCGCCAGGGTCTGACGTCTATCGGCCAATAAACGCCGGATGTAGCCTCCCCCTCCCTAAGGCTTCGTCTGAAGGGAATCTCCGGGCCTGACGGCCCGGAGAATCTCACCAAAACAGCGGGGTGGTGTTTTCAGCCAAAAACGCCAGCAGCGTTTCGTTGACCGCCGTCGGGTTTTCTTTGTTGCTGATATGGCCGGCGTTGGGGATCAGCACATGCCGACAGCCGAGAAGATCCGCCATGCGCTGGCCTTCCGTCGGCGGGCGCGGTTTATCCTGCGCGCCGGTGATGACGATGCTGGCGGCGGTGATGTTTTCCAGCAGCGCCAGCTTGTCGGGGCGGCCGAAGATCATCCGGCCCAGCGGCACGATGCTGTCGCGCAGCCGATCGGCGGGCAGGCTTTGCAGATGGGCCAGCAAAGGCTGCGACAGCGCAGCGGGCACTTCGTCGGAATAGAACTGCGCCGCGATATATTCCAGCAGCGGTGACGTGATGGCGCCGGCCTGTTCCACGGCGGCCAGCATGCCCATATAGCGCTGCCGCGCCTCCGGTGTTTCGTCGCCCAGGTAGCTGTCCAGCAGCGCCAGCACTTTCACCCGTTCCGGCGCCAGCGCCGCCAGTTCCGCGCCCCACATGCCGCCGACGGACAGGCCGACGATGCCGAACTCTGCAATATCCAAATGATCCATCAGCGCCAGATGATCGGCGGCGATATCCGACAGGCTGTTTCGCCCAGGCGGCAGCGCCGGGGAGTCGCCGTGGCCCCAGAGATCGGGCACGATCAGGCGGTAGCGTTTCGCCAACGCCTCGAACTGCGGTGCCCACATGTTCAGATCGAACAGATAGCTGTGGCCCAGCAACAACGGAAAGCCTGAGCCCACGTCGAGATAATGCAGGGATTTGCCCATCGTTGGCATCTTGTCGGTTCCTTATATAAAGAGAGTTCGGCTGCTTATATCACACTCATATTCAACCCACGGTATTAATTTACTTTAAATTACTCAGGTGGACGCGGGTTTTTTAATTTGCATTGCTAACAAGACGTCAATAAAAGGTGACGCTAAGGCTAATATTTTGGTGGTGAGCGGAGCCTTGGTTTATGCTGTCGCTCCTTTCGGTATGGAATAGATAAACAGGGCGTCGCGATGAAAAGACTTTTCAGACTATTAATTATTTTGCTTGTCATTTTGCTGCTGACGGCGGTGCTGTGGTGGTTCTTCGGGCGCGGCAATCCGAATGCGCTGTGGCAAATCGTCAGCCAACAGTGCGTGCCCAATCAGCAGCAGAACAACGATCCGGCGCCTTGTTTAAAGGTTGATTTAACCGAGGGTTATGTGCTGTTTAAGGACAGCAAAGGCCCCTATCACGATCTGGTGATGCCGACCGAAAAGGTCAGCGGTATCGAGAGCCCGGCATTGCAGACAGAGCACGCGCCGCCTTATTTCGCCCAGGCCTGGAATAACCGTGAACATATATCCGGCGAGCTGGGTAAACCGTTAAAAGATGCGTGGATTTCTCTGGCGGTCAATTCGAAATATGGTCGCTCTCAGAATCAGCTGCATATTCACGTTGCCTGCTTGCGCCAGGATGTCTATAACGCGCTGGGGCAGCAGGCGGAACAATTAGATCAACAGTGGCGGCCGCTGGCGGTGAAATTGCTCGGTCACCAATATCTGGCCAGAAAATTGGCGGGCACCGATTTAACCCAGGAAGATCCTTTCCGTTTACTGCAGAACTATGTGGTCGAGCAGGGCGACAGCATTGGCAATTACGGCCTGGCGCTGGCGGTCAGCCCGCAGGGCGAGATGCTGCTGTTGGCGAACCGTTTGAAGCTGACCGATCTGAACCTGGGCTCGGCCGGCGAAATTCAGGACTACCGGTGCGAGGTCGCGGGGAACTCAAGATGATAACGGCCCGCCGGCGTGGTCAGCCGGCGGCTGCCGTGCGGTCAGAGTTTTTTCAGCAATGCCAGCAGCTGCGTTTCGCTTTTCTCCGCCAGCCCGTCGATGGCGAGCTTGATGATGTCGGAGCGGGTGATGCGCACGATGCCGTTGCGCGCCGCCTGCACGATCACCTCATCGATGGCTTCGATGTGGTTGTCCGTCAGGCTGACGGAAATCGCCTTATAGGTGCGCTTGCGGCCGGCCGGCTTGGCTTCCGGCGCGGGCGCCGCAACCGGCAACGTGTGTGAGGTGGCGCTGTTGATGAATTCATCTTCCGACATGCGGTGGGTGGGGGTGCGCTTCTTCACAGGATCACCTCTTTCACCAGGCATTCGATCTCGGCCTGCGCCTTTTCGTTGTTCGCCTCATGCACGGTGATGGCTTCGCCCCAGGCGTCGCGGTAAATTTTGCGGTCGCACAGGCGGTGGCTCACCAGGGTGAACTCCGGGTATTCGCTCAGCACCTGCGCCGCTTCGTTGGCTTCATTAATGAAGATATTGGTCGGGCACATGTTCAGCACAATGTAGCCTTTGACCTTCTCGTTGTATTCCTGCGCGGTGGAGAACATCTCCGACAGGTAGCCGATGGTGTCGAGATCCATCTGCGAAGGGCGCAGCGGCGAGAGGAACAGATCGGCGGCCAGCAGGCCGGAGCGCAGTTCGGCGCTGTCGCGGCCCGCGGTGTCGACGATCACGTAGTCGTAATGGCGATCGAGCTCCAGCAGCGTTTCCTTGATTTTGCCCGACGCGGCCACCACCGGAATGTGCGGCAGCCCCTCGACGTTCTGACGGTCGTTGTACCAGGTCATGATCGATTTCTGGTCGTCGGCATCGACGATGATCGCCGTCTTGCCTTGCTTAAGAATCAGATACCCGGCGATATTCACCGCTTTCGTCGACTTGCCGACACCGCCTTTTTGCGAGCCAATCAGAACAATCATGCTGCCATCTCTCAAGTTATTAAGCAGGTAACTTATTAAGTTAATGTGCTTATTAGGTTGATAATCAAACAGGTTAACAAGAACAACTCGCGAACAATATGCACCAACTGCGGCGGCTTGCCAAGCCAGTATGTCGTTAACTGTGCAGCTTATTTTGCGCTGGATGGCCCGGATGGGTAAGTAGGAATTCTCTGGGAAGTGGCGATGCGGAGGAGGATTTTATTAATTTAACAGCTTAATAAGTTAGTGACTCATTAAGCTGTTGTCGACATTATTTCTTCATCATCGCCTTCAGGTTGGCGAACGGGTTGTGGGTGGCGACGCCGATATCTTTTTGCGCATCTTCACCGGCCACCACCGTCGAACCGTATTGATCGGCCTCGGTGTATTTCGAGTGTTCGTGGTCGTGGCAATACAGGCACAGCATTTCCCAGTTGCTGCCGTCTTCCGGGTTGTTGCTGTGATCGTGATCGATATGGTGCACCGTCAGCTCGCGCAGGTTGGAATAAACGAATTCGCGTGAGCAGCGCCCGCATACCCAGGGGAACAGTTTCAGCGCTTTTTCGCGGTAGCCGGTTTCCAGCTTCGCATAGTTTTTGGGGATATAGGCCATGGTGGTCGTCCGTCGGGAATCAATATGCGGCCAATAATACCACAGTGCGTGCGGCTACAACGTGCGGCTCATCACCGTGACGGTTTCACCGGCGACCTGGCGTTGCTCCAGAGGGCGCCAGCCGAGTTTCTGATACAGCGTCTGCTGGTCGGGCGTATACAGATACAGTTCGCTGATGCTCTGGGTTCGGCCGTGCTCGATGCAGCGCGCGATCAGGTTGCGGGCGATGCCTTGGCCGCGGTGCTGCGGGTGGGTAAAGACTTCGCTCAGCCAGTATTGGCGCTCCGGTTTATCTGTCAATTCATACCGCGTCAAACTGGCGGTGCCGACGATCTGTTGCTGCGGCGACAGCGCCAGCAACACGACGCCTTGGCTCTCGGGCGCACAGCGTTCAGCCAGCCGCCGGCTGATGGCGTCGCGGTTGCTCCACTGCGCAAAGGCGCCCCATTCCTGATGCAGTAATTCGGCCAGTTCGTCAATGCGCTGACGATGTGCAAGCAGCGGTTCGATATGCATGGTTTGCCCGTTTTTATTGTCCGTAAGAGAAGCCACTATAGCCGGGGCGATCGGTTAATGAAACGTCTCCACCGCCCAGTCGATGAACGCCCGCAGCTTGCCGCTGAGGTGGCGATTGGACGGGTAGACCACGTACATCTGCTCCGGCGGTGGCTGCCAGTCGTGCAGCAGGCTGATCAGCTCGCCGCGCTCGAGGTGTGGCTGCGCCATAAACCGATAAATCTGGATGATGCCTAATCCGGCCAGGCTCGCCGCCAGCAGCGCGTTGCCTTCATTGATGCTGACCGGGTAGCGCTGCTGGATGGCGATCTCTTTGCCGCGCTCGACATAGCGTTGCGGATGGATGCGGTCGTTGACCGGATGGCGGTAGTGCACCATCGGAAAGCCCTGTTCCAGATCGCACGGGTGGCGCGGGGTGCCGTGGTGCGCCAGATAGGCCGGGGTGGCGCAGCTGACCCAGTCCAGATCGAACAGACGCCGGGCGATCAGGCTGGAGTCGGCCAATGGGCCGCTGCGGATCACGCAGTCGGTGCTGTCGCTGATCAGATCGATAACGCGATCGCCGATGCTGAGATCGATTTGGATTTGCGGGTAGCGTTCCAAAAAGCCGGGCAGCGCCGGCAACAGCAGTTGGCGAGCGGTGCCGCTGCCGGTGTCGATGCGCAGCACGCCCTGCGGAGAACTTTGCGACTCGGTCAGGCAGCCCTCCATCTGCTCCAAATCCGCCAGCCATTTCACCGTATTTTGGTAATAGCATTCGCCTTCGCGGGTGACCGACACGCTGCGAGTGGTGCGCTGAAACAGCTTGGTCTGCAGGTGATCCTCCAGATTTTGGATCAGCTTGGTGACCGTCGCTTTCGGCATGCCCAGCGAATCGGCGGCGCGGGTAAAGCCGCCGGTTTCCACCACGCGGTTAAATACCCGGATAGCGAGCAAATGATGGTCCATAGGGTTCTCAACGCCATGCCCCGGCGGTGACCGGGGCATGTTTCTGCAGATAGATAATGATTAACACTGTTTAGCGCCAATCGCGCCGGAGCGCAAGCTGAGGCCGAACACCAGCGTGGCGGAGAGGATCAGCGCGCCGCCGAACAGCATGGCGCTGCTGACGCCCTGCCAGTCCACCACCTCGCCGCCCAGCAATGCGCCGGAGGCCAGCGCGATCTGGACGACGCACACCAGCAGCGCCTGGCCGGCCTCCGGCGCCTGCGGCACCGCGGCGAACATCCAGTTGGTGGCGCACACCGGCACGGCGCCAAAGGCCAGCCCCCAGACCATCACCATCAGCGTGGCGCCGCCGAGGCCGCTGAGCAGCGGTGAGACGATCAGGATGCCTGCCAACATGGCGGCGATCAGGATAAAGGTGGCGCGCAGGCTGTATTCCCCCAGGCGTTCGCCGAGGAACGTGCCCAGCAGGCCGACGGCACCATAGGCCAACAGCTGCAGCGAGATGGCCGACGGGCTGAGCACGAACACCTGCTGCAGCAGGGGGCGCAGATAGGTATAGGCGGCGAAGTGGCCGATGAACAGCAGCACGATGGCGATCAGGCCGATGCGCGCCATCGGCAGGCGCAGCGGCAGCACCAGATCGCGCGGCGTGACCGGCCGGGACGGCGGCACCGACGTCAGTAAGCGCAGCTGCGCCAACAGTACGCCGACCGCCAGCGCCGCGCCGCCGAAGAAGGCGGCGCGCCAGCCGAACAGATCGCCGACCAGTGCGCCAATCGGCACGCCGCACACCGCGCCGACCGAAACGCCGCTGAGGATCAGCGCGGTGGCTCGCCCCTGGCTGGCTTCCGGCACCAGATGGCGGCCATAGTTGGCGGCGAACGACCAGAAGCCGCCGACGCAGACGCCCAGCAGCACGCGGCCGAGCAACATCATCGGAAAGTTGACGGCCAGCGCCGCCACCAGATTGGATACCACCAGCAGCAACGATAGCCCCAGCATCAATAAACGCCGATCCAGGCGGCCGGACATCAGGCTCAATGCGGGGGCGGCCACCGCCGCCACGATGCCGGGCATGGTGACCATCAGCCCGGCGCTGCCGGTACTGACGCCGAGCGAGGGGGCGATGTTGGTCAGCAGACCGATCGGCAGAAACTCGGTGGTGACCATGACAAAACAGGCAACCGTCAGCGAGAAGATCGCCGGCCACGGGGATGATGCAGGGTTATCTTTATTATTCAGCATAATGCCGCTCGTCTCAGGTGAATGCGCAGGCCGCGCGCGGGGCGCAGCGTGACCGAAATCACAATTTACGGCAGGCGAGAGCGGCGGATAAATCCATCTTCGGTGGTTACACTGTTTCTGAGGGGGAACAATCGCGGCAGTGAGTTAAAGCGCGGCTTGCGCCGCGCCGAGGGGAAAGGAATAAAACGGCATAAGGTTATGACCGAATGCCGCGAGGCGCTTACAGCCCCGGCGCTTTCCACAGCGAGGTGGTCAGGCCGTTGTCCACCAGCGTCAACTGATCGGCGTAGACCCGCCGCCAGGTTTCTTTCTGTTCCTGATACAGCGCGTGGTGGGTCATGTCCGGCTGATGCTCGCGCTCCCAGCGCACCAGGCGCTCGCCGGTTTCGGCCAGCGATGCGTACAGCCCGGCGCCGACGCCGGCGGCGATCGCGCAGCCCAGCGCGGTGGCCTCTTTCACCACCGGCACCCGCACCGTCAGCCCGGTGACGTCGCTGAGGATCTGGCTCCACAGCTTGCCCTTGGCCCCGCCGCCGGCGAACACCAGCGAACGGGCCTGCACGCCGGAGAAGGCGGCGATTTGTTCCAGATTGCAGGCGGAGACGATGGCGGCATTCTCCTCCAGCGCGCGAAACAGCGTCTGTTTGTTGCAGCGCTCCGGGTCGATCGACATGTTGATGAACGACGGCGCTGCGTGATACCAGGTTTTGAAATGCATGGCGTCGGAGAAAATCGGCATCACGCCGTAGGCGCCCGGCGGCACTCTGGCCGCCATCTCTTCCAGCAGGCTGTAGGCGTCGACCCCCAGCCGCTCCGCCAGCAGTTTTTCTTCCGCACAGAAGGCGTCGCGGAACCAGCGCATGGTCAGGCCGGTAAAGAAGCTGATGGATTCTGCCTGCGCCATGCCGGGAATGACGTGGGGGTTGATGCGGATGTTCATCTCCGGATCGATGGCCGGCTCCGGCAGGTTGACGATTTGCTGCCAGAAGGTGCCGCCGAGCACCGCCGTCTGCCCGGCGCGCACGATGCCGAGCCCCAGGCTGCCGAGCTGCACGTCGCCGCCGCCCATCACCACCGGGGTGCCGCGCAGCAGCCCGCTCTCCTGCGCCGCCTGTTCGGTGACGCGCCCCAGCACGCTGCCGGTCTCTTTCACCGGCGACAGAATATCGGCGCGCAGGCCGGCCATGTCGAGCAACGCCGGCCGCCAGTCGCGGCTGGTCAGATCCAGCATGCCGGTAGTGCCGGCGTTGGAAGGATCGACCGCCAGTTCGCCGCTCAGCATGTTGGCCAGCCAGTCGCTGATCATGGTCAGCGTCGCCGCCTGGCGGTAGATGTCCGGCCGATGGTGCGCCAGCCACAGCAGACGCGGCATGGCGCTCAGCGCCAGCGTCTGGCCGGAGTGCTGGTACACCTCGCGTTCGAAGCCGTGGTTGTGCAGCTCTTTCAGCTCGCTGACTTCGTGGCTGGCGCGTGCGTCGACGTTGGCGCAGGCCCAGATCGGCACGCCGTTGCGGTCGTACAGCACGATGCCTTCACGCATCGAGCAGCAGGCCACCGCGCGGATCGCCTGAGCGCTCAATCCTGCACGTTGCATCGCCTGGCGGATGCACTGGCAGGCCAACTGCCAGTTGCGGCTGAGGTCAAACTCCATCGAGCCGGGCACGCCCGGCACCGCGAGGTGTTGCCACTCCGCCTGGCCGTGCGCGATCTGGTTACCCGCCAGATCGAAGATCACCGCGCGAATGCTGCCCGTTCCTGCGTCCAGCGCCATCAAGTAGTTATCCATAGCCTATGCTCTCAGGGGGAGGAATGTTAACTATAGATGCCGCCGCCTTACCCCGCCGGGGGAGGAGTGGGCGTCGCCGACGCGATTTGTGAGCCAGGCGGCAAAATTGCCGTTGCGGCAGGGCAATCGACGGGAATAAACCTATGGTTGGAAAGCGCCATGTTACGGCGCGCCGTTTAAACAAGGAGTTGCCATGCACGTCACATTGGTTGAGATCAACGTTAAACAAGACAAAATCGACGAATTTATCGATGTTTTCCGCGCCAATCACCTGGGCGCGATCGAAGAGCCGGGCAACCTGCGCTTCGATGTGCTGCAGGATGAACAGATCCCGACGCGGTTTTACATCTACGAAGCCTATCGCGACGAGCAGGCGGTGGCGGCGCACAAGCAGACCCCGCATTACCTGCAGTGCGTGGAGAAGCTGGAAGCGCTGATGACCGGCCCGCGCAAGAAGACCACCTTTATCGGCCTGATGCCTGAATAATCGCCGGCGTTTGCCGGTGTCCATGCGCCCGGTTTGGTTGTAACCTGCAAGGCAAAGCGAATTTTCAATGGGATAAGCGGGGCGAGGATGACATTGCGCGATCGGCTGTTGGCGCTGTTGGTGGTGGTGATCTGGGGCGTGAATTTCGTCGTGATCAAGTTCGGTTTACAGGGTATGCCGCCGTT
Source organism: Serratia sp. BNK-23 (assembly GCF_047456145.1). Taxonomy (NCBI): domain Bacteria; kingdom Pseudomonadati; phylum Pseudomonadota; class Gammaproteobacteria; order Enterobacterales; family Yersiniaceae; genus Serratia; species Serratia sp. BNK-23. Next base: position 3,539,184 of record NZ_CP179900.1, on the reverse strand, counting down.
TCTGCTGGCCGGGATGCGTTTTTTACTGGTGGCGTTGCCGGCGATCTTCTTTATCCCGCGCCCGACTATTCCGTGGAAATGGCTGCTGCTGTACGGCATGACCATGAGCTTCGCGCAGTTCGCGTTTCTGTTCGTCGCCATCAAGGTGGGCATGCCGGCGGGGCTGGCCTCGCTGGTGTTGCAGGCGCAGGTGTTCTTCACCCTGCTGTTGGGCGTTGTGCTGATGGGCGAAAAGCTGCGGATCAACCATTTCGTCGGCATCGCTATCGCCAGCGGCGGCATGCTGGTGCTGGCGCAGGCCAGCCTGCATAAGCCGGGCAGCGGCGCGGTCCCTCTGGCGGGCCTGCTGTTGACGCTGGCGGCGGCGTTTTCCTGGGCGCTGGGCAACCTGACCAACAAGAAGATCCTGGCCGGTTTCCCGCAGCGTAATATCTTATCGCTGGTGGTGTGGAGCGCGCCGATCCCGGTCGTGCCGTTCCTGGCCTGCAGCTGGCTGTTCGACGGCCCTGAGGTGGTGCTGAGCAGCCTGAGCCATGTGCAGGTTGGCACCTGGCTGGCGGTGGCCTATCTGGCGTTCGCCGCCACGCTGTTCGGTTATTCGGTGTGGGGCAGCCTGCTGGGGCGCTATGAAACCTGGCGCGTTGCGCCGCTGACGCTGCTGGTGCCGCTGGTCGGGCTGTTCGCCGCCTGGCTGTTGCTGGACGAAGCGTTGTCGCCGGCGCAGTTCGGCGGCGCATTGCTGGTGCTGGCCGGCATGGCGGTCAACACCTTCGGGCTGCCGCGCCGCCGGGCCGTCGCCGTGCGCTAAACCGAATAGGGTAATTCTGTTCAATACGCTGTCGGCGGCGGTCGGCATTCTGGCGCCTGTGAATATTTTCTCAGGTGTCCATCATGAATATCTACCTTTCCATGGCCGCGTTTGCGCTGGCGGCCTCCATCACTCCCGGCCCGGTCAACATCGTCGCATTGAGCGCCGGGGCGCAATTCGGCTTTGGCGCAACCCAGCGCCATGTGTTCGGCGCCACGCTGGGGTTTACCCTGTTGCTGGTGCTGCTGGGATTGGGCATGCACCAACTGCTGATCCTGTGGCCGGGGCTGACCCGCTTGATCCAGTGGGCCGGCGTGGCCTTTCTGCTGTTTATGGCCTATCGGTTGGCGTTTGACGACGGCAGACTGGGCAACGGCGCGGCGCAGGCGCCTTCCTGTTGGTACGGCGCGCTGATGCAATGGTTGAATCCCAAGGCATGGCTGGCGTCGGTGGCCAGCCTCGGCGCCTTTGTCGGCGACGGTGACATTCGGCTGCTGTGGCAGTTCGCCGGGCTCTACTTCGTGATTTGCTATGCCTCGGTAGCCTGCTGGGCCTATGTCGGCGCGATGCTGCGCGGCCTGCTGAGGCAGGCGCGCAACGTACAGCGCTTTAATCGCGCGATGGCGGCGTTGCTGGCGGCCAGCGCTTGCTATCTGTTGGCGGAGGGTTTTTGATACTGGCCGGGCGTGGCGGCCAACAGCTGTTTGAAGGTGCGCTGAAAGTGCGCCTGATCGGCAAAGCCGCTTTCGCTGGCGGCCGCAGCGATCGGCAGGCCGCTTTTCAATAGCCGATGGCCGTGCTGTACGCGGCGGTTGACCAGATAGGCGTGCGGCGTCATGCCGTAACGCTGGCGGAAGGCGCGGATCAGGTAAGAAGGGGACAGCGCGGCGGCGCGGCAAATGTCGTCCAGCGTCAGCGGCCGGGTGCAGTGCGCGTCGATAAACGCCGCCGCCGCTTCCAGCCGGGTATGCGGCGGCGTCTCCGGCTGGCGGACATCGCCCAGCCCGAGCTGCAGGGCGCTGAAATACTCCACCATGGCGATCTGTTTTTCCAGCGCGCTGCATAGCGGATCCGTCAGCAGCGCATAAAGCCGGTTCAGCCCGTGGAACAGCGCCGGATCGCTGCTGAGCGGCTGGCTGAACGGAACAAAACGGTCGCCCTCGCCGCCGAGCAGCTCCTGCTGCAGCGCGCCGAGCCAGGCGAGATCGAGATAGAACATGACGTACGACCAACGGCGATCGGCGATGGGGTTGCAGGCGTGCGCCTGCTGCGGGTTGATGACAACCAGATCGCCGGCGCTGACCTGCATGCGCCGTTCGCCGTTGACATAGGTGCTGACGCCGCCGGTGATGGCGCCGATGGAAAAGAATTCGTGGCTGTGCAGGCTGTAGCACACCTGGCGGCCATCCGCGATGGCGCGGGCTTCGACGAACGGCAACTGCGGATCGCGCCAGAACTGCGGCGTTTTTTCACTCATACGCTTTCCTTTTCACTGCGGCGGCATCACAGTGTTATAGCCTGAAAGCGACGAGTGGGGGAATGGCGGATGATGATTTTTAACGTGTTCGGCCGTCTGCTGGGCGTGAAGCGCATCGGGGACGAATGGCGGCTGTTCCGCGTGACGCTGCCGGAGCGCAAATATGCTCCCAGCTACGATATCGTGCTGCCGGCGGATCTGCGCGAAGAGGAGATCGCCGGCTATCTGGGGGATATTTATCACGAGGCCGCGACGCCGCAGCGGCCGGAGGTGTTTCGCGTCGAATAGCGCGGCCGTTACTCTTCCGTATTGCGCGCCATGAGGCGGCGTTGGTGTTCCTCGCTGGCGGCCTGGATTTCTTCCAGCACCGAGCCGACGTCGGCGCGCTTCTGGATTTCGTTGAACTGGCCGCTGAGGGCGCTGTCCGGCGTCAGGTTGCCTTCCTGATACAGCGCCCAAATCTCTTTGGCGTATTGGCTGTCGCGCAGTTCCGGCGCGAACTGGCCGTAATATTCGGCCAGATTGCCGATATCGCGCTCGAACATGCTTTTGGCGTGGTTGTTGGCGGCGGCGTCCACCACCTGCGGCAGATCGATGATCACCGGTCCGTCTTTATCCATCAGCACGTTGAATTCCGACAGGTCGCCGTGCACCAGCCCGGCGCACAGCATGCGCACCGCGTAGTTCATCATCAGGGCGTGATCGGCGCGCGCCTGTTCCGGCGTCAGGATGACATCGCTCAGGCGCGGCGCCACCAGGCCTTCTTCGTCGGTGATCAGCTCCATCAGCAGCACGCCGTCCAGGCAGATATCCGGCTGCGGCACCCGCACCCCGGCCTTGGCCAGCAGATACAGCGCGTCCACTTCGGTGTTTTGCCAGGCTTCTTCCTGCTGCTGGCGGCCGAATTTGGAGCCTTTGCTCATAGCGCGCGCGTCGCGGCTGTTGCGCACCTTGCGCCCTTCCTGATAGTGGACGGCCTGCTTGAAGTTGCGCTTCTCGGCCTCTTTGTACACTTTGGCGCAGCGGATCTCATCGCCGCAGCGCACGATAAACACGTCGGCTTCTTTGCCGCTTTTCAACCGGCGGATGACGTCGTCGATTAACCCGTCATCCACCAGCGGCTGGAGTCGTTTTGGAATTTTCATGCAGCCTTGTACCTTATTTAGGCTCCGGTGTGAATGGCTTGCGCAGTTGATAGCGTAAGTTAGACCCGAAAGGCAAACATTAGTTTTGCCGCCGCGTCATCATTACGCGGCGGCGGGCGATCAGAGGCTGGCGGCCGGCACCCAGACGCTGACGCTGCCGGCGTTAACCGGGAAATGGGCGCTGCCCTGGTCGTCGGCGGTGATTTCCTCCGGGCGGTTGCCGAGGAAATCGCGCCAGGCGGTGTGCGCGAGATCGGCGCCGAGCGTAACCGTCTTGCCGCTCTCGCCGCCGTTGGTCAGCACCACCACGCAGCCGGGAGCCTCGGCAGTGCCGGCGCGGCTGAAGGCCACGCAGTGGCTGTCGTCGAAGTAGTCGGTTTGCGGGCCGTTGGCGAAGCGCTGGCGCGCGGCGATCAGCTTCTCCAGCTCCGGGATCGCCGGCATGTCGATCTGGTATTCACCGCCGTCGCGCCCCTTGTCGCGGTAGCTGGCGCCATACAGGTCGGGGTAAAACACGCAGGGCACGCCCTGTTCGCGCAGCAGGATCAGCGCGTAGGCCAGCGGTTTGAACCAGGGTTCCACCGGCGCTTCCAGCGATTGCAGCGGCTGGGTATCGTGGTTGGCGACCAGCGTCACCGCGTGGGCCGGATCGGCGGCGGTCAGGGTATCGGTGAAGATCTGCGCCATGTCGAAGCCGTCGCCTTGCTTCGACGCCTGATGAAACTTCAGGTGCAGCGCCACGTCGAACAGCATCACCTTGCCGTCCACCAACTCGATGTATTGTTGCAGCGCGCTGAGATCGTGCGACCAGTATTCGGCAACGATAAACAGGTCGCGTTGCGCGCTGCCGCGCACGTGATCCGCCCACTCTTTGAAGAACCAGGCGGGAATGTGTTTGGCAGCGTCGAGGCGGAAGCCGTCGCACGGCAAGGTTTCCAACAGCCAGCGCGCCCAGTATTTGAGCTCCTCCGTCACGGCGGTATTGCGGAACTCCACGTCGGCGCCCATCAGATAGTCGTAGTTGCCTTTCTCGTCGTCGACCTGATCGTTCCAGCCGTCGTCGCCATAATCGTTGGCGATTTTGAACACTCCTTTGTCGTCCGGCTGCTCAACATAGTCGACGCCGCTGAAGCATTTGTAATCCCAGATAAATTCGGAATGCACGCCCTGGCGGCCGGGGAAGGTGAAGCGGGTGTAGGCCAGCGCGTCGAAGCCCTGATCGTCAATGTCGTTGCGGTTGTTGGCGTCCACCTTGAACACGTGCACCCGTTCTTTCTCGTCCGCGCCGAGCTTGTGGTTGAACACCACATCGTAAAGCACGCCCACGCCGTGTTCACGCAGCGTATTGGCGGCATGTTCCAGCGCCGCCTTGTCGCCGTATTTGGTCGCCACGCTGCCTTTCTGGTCAAACTCGCCCAGATCGAACAGATCGTAAGTATCGTAGCCGACGGAGTAGCCGCCGGAAGCGCCCTTGCAGGCGGGCGGCAGCCACAGATCGGTGATGCCCAGTTTGGCCAGGTGCGGGGCGCGCTCGGCGGCCTCCTGCCACAGTTTGCCGCCGTCGGGGTAGTACCAGTGGAAGAATTGCAGCAGGGTGGTTTTTTTCGTCATGAGCCAGCGTCCCGGTTAGCCAGAAGGAGAGAAGCAGTTAAAGCATGGGCTACTTTTGGCAAAAGGGACAATGGTGCAGGGAAGCGCGCGAAGGCAGGCGTAAATATGTAACCGACGTTGACGAGGTAGCGCTTGAGTTGTTGCTATCAAGTTTTTACGTTTTAAATTTTATCTTTTAAATTTCAAATGGATATTTATTTTATTTTTTGTTTTACCCACTTTTGCCGTTTTTATGCTCACTTTTATTGGATTTTTATTTCAACTTTAAATCTTAGTATGATTTTTAATTTTATTAATTTGTTTTAAATTGGATTTAAATGCTGTTATATGAAATATTTTGACATATTCAGGTGCCGGGTTGGTTATTCATTCGCAATTGTTTATGCGTTATCGTTATGTTCAAAATTAGATAACACTATCAACCAATAACCCATCCAACGTAGCCTGAAGGTGGGAGAACAGGGGAGCATAACGCCGTGAACATCAGGGATTTCAGAGCATTGGCGCGCAATTTGGTCAGAGAATTCGGCATGTTGAACAAGCAGAGCAACGGCTCGCGCTTTTCGCCGCTGCAGATCCATCTGATGATCGAAGTCAGCGAGCAGCCGCTGGGCGTCACCGAGCTGGCGGCCCGGCTTTGCATCGACAAGGCCAGCGCCAGCCGGGCGCTGCGCAGCCTGGTGGCCGCCGGCGTGATAGAAACGGTGGATCATCCTGATGACAAGCGGCACAACCTGCATCGGCTGAGTAAACAGGGCGGCAAGACGCTGGCCGGCATCGAGAGCGACGCCGACGGTTTTATGCAGGCGGCGCTGGCGCAGTTGGACGACGATGAGCTGGCGAGCACCACTGCGGCGATGAAAAAGATGACCGCGGCGCTGCGCAGCGCGCGCAAACAGCGCGACGCCAATCTGCGGGTGCGGCCGATCGCCGAGCGCGACGATGCGGCGATGGCGGCGATCATTCGCGACGTGTTTCGCGAGTACGGCATGGACAAAATGGAAGGGGTCAGTCTGCACGATCCGGATCTCGATCGGCTGACCGGTCTGTATCGCGACAACGGCGGCCACTACTGGGTGCTGGAGCGGGACGGACAGGTGGTGGGGGGCGTCGGCATGGCGCCGCTGGCCGGCGAAGAGCCCGGCTATTGCGAGCTGCAAAAACTGTTTTTCAAACCCGGCGCGCGCGGGCTGGGCATGGCGCGCCATATGGTGGTGCAGGCGCTGAAGGCGGCGCGGGCGGCGGGGTATCGCTACTGCTACCTGGAAACCACCGAACAGTTGAAAGAGGCAATCGGGTTGTACTATGCGCTGGGGTTCACGCTGTTGACGGAACGGCGCGGCAATACCGGCCACCACGGCTGCAACGTATGCATGCTGAAAAATCTCCAGAGCGACGATATGTGAGCGGTTTCAAGGTTAGCGCCCGCGCCTTGTGTCACCCTGTTAACCGTTTGATAACAATCACAACGTTTTATCAGGGAGGAAACTATGCTGGGGGATCCGATGGCGCTGCCCGCGCTGGTCACGCTGGTGGTCATCGCGCTATGGGCCAGCGCCCGCTTGCCGGAGTATGTGGTCGCGCTGCTGTTCTTTGCGGCGGTGATGGTCTTGCAGCTGGCGCCCGCCGCGGTGACCTTTTCCGGTTTCGCGTCTTCCGCATTCTGGCTGGTGCTCAGCGGTTTTGTGCTGGGCTCCGCCATCCGCAGCACCGGTTTGGCGGATCGCCTGGCCAACCGACTCTTGCCGCATCTGGCCGGTTCCTGGCCCCGGCTGGTGGGCGGCGTGGTGGCGATAAGCTACGCGCTGGCGTTTGTCATGCCATCCAATATGGGGCGGATTACGCTGCTGATGCCGATCGTTATGGCGTTGGCCAATCGCGCCGGTCTGGCGGAAGGCTCGCGCGGCCGCATCGGTTTGGCGCTGGCGGTGGGGTTCGGCACCTTCCAGCTCTCCGCCAGCATCCTGCCGGCCAACGTGCCCAATCTGGTGATGAGCGGCGCGGCGGAAAGCGCCTATGGCAGCCACTTCGCTTATCTTTCTTACCTGCTGTTGCACGCCCCGGTGCTCGGGATCGCCAAAGGCGCGCTGCTGACGCTGTGCATCTGCGGCCTGTTCCGTGCGCGGCCGCAGCCGGTGGCGGCCGAGGCGGCGCAAACCCCGCTCAGCGCCGCCGAATGGCGGCTGATCGCGCTGTTGGGCGCCACGGTGCTGTTGTGGATGACCGACAGCTGGCACGGCATCGCTCCCGCCTGGGTGGGGTTGGCGGCAGCGTGTTTCTGCCTGTTGCCGCGTATCGGGTTTCTCAACGGCGAGCAGTTCGCCGCCGGGGTTAACGTGCGCACCTGTATCTACGTGGCGGGGATCCTGGGGCTGACCGCATTGGTCAGCCACTCGGGGCTCGGCGATCGGTTGGGCGGTGCGCTGCTGGCGATGATGCCGGATCTGCATGGCAAACCGTTCGCTGCGTTCGGTTCGCTGGTGGGGATCACCTCGTTGCTGAATTTCGTGGTGACCGCCAACGGCGTGCCGGCGCTGTTTACTCCGCTGGCGCAGGCGTTGTCCGCAGGCAGCGGCTTGCCGCTGCTGACGGTGCTGATGACCCAGGTAATCGGTTACGCCACGCCGCTGCTGCCGTATCAGGCTTCGCCGATCGTGGTGGCGATGGGGATGGGCAAAGTGCCGGCGCGCGAGGGGCTGAAGCTGTGCCTGCTGTTGGCCGCGCTCAGCTTTGCGCTGCTGGTGCCGTTGGATTATCTGTGGTTCAGACTGCTGGGGTGGATCCCGTAAACAGCCCTGCGCCGCCGGCAAAACAATCTTCGTCCAGCGTCAGAGTGGCGATTTTATGCACCGGTCCGCGCATGCTGACCTGAAAATCGCCGCTGAAGGCGATCTGCAGCTCGCCGCCCGGCATCCGCACGCTAACCCGATCGCCGACTCGTCCCAACTTGCGCATCACGCTGGCGGCGGCGCAGCTGCTGCTGCCGGAGGCGAGGGTAAAACCGGCGCCGCGCTCCCAGATGCCGATGCGCAGCGTCTGGCGATCGACCACTTCCACCAGTTGTACATTGGTGCGTTTCGGGAACAGCGGATGGCGTTCAATCTGCGGTCCGAGCCGATGCACCTGCGCCAGATCCAGTTTTTCCACCGGCACCACGCAGTGCGGGTTGCCCATCGACACCAGCGAAACGCTTAACGTCTCCTCCCTCAGGGGCAGCGGATAGTTCAGCGCCTCCGGCAGATCGATCAACGCCGGCAGCGCCGCCGGGCTGAAATTGGCGCGCCCCATTTCCACCGTTATCTGATGCGCGTCTTGCGCCACCTGGCAGCGCACGTCGCCGCCGGCGGTGTGCACCAAAAACGGTTGATGGCCCACGCGGCCGCTGTCAAACAGATAGCGCGCGTAGATACGCAGGCCGTTGCCGCTCTTCTCCGCTTCGGAACCGTCCGGGTTGATGATGCGCAAGGTGGGATTGACGGCGTCGCCGCTGTCGATCAGCAGGCCGTCGGAACCGATGCCGTAATGCGGGTGGCACAGCAGGCGGATCTGTTCATGGCTCAGCCGATCGGCGACCGAACGGTGGCATACCAGGTAGTCGTTGCCCAGACCGTGATATTTGTGGAACAGCAGGGGAGTCATGGCGTTGCTCGGCTCAGCGGAAAAAGGTCGCTACAGCTTACAACAGAACGTTGGCGTTAAAGCAAGCAAAAGGCGGCCTGAGCCGCCCTTTTGCACGATTGCCGATCCGGCCATTAATTGTAGATGATCGCGGTGCCGTGCAGTTTATTGTCACCGGTGGTGGCGATGATCTGGAAGGATTTTGCGCCCGCCGCATCGGCTTTGGCCGCCAGTTTGTTTTCCAGGCTGCTCAGGTCGGACGCGCCGCTGACGGTGACGACGCCGGCTTTTTGCAGGTCGGCGGGTTGTGCGTTAACCAGTTCGGCGGCGAAGCTGCCGAAGGAGACGGAAGCCAGTGCGATGGCGGCGATGGTCATTTTCAGGTTTTTCATGGTCTTATTTCCTATCTTTGTTCTTTACGATGTTTGTTTTGTAAGGTCGTTAAATTAATTAACGATCGATAATTTAATGTTAGATGCCGGTTTGACGGATTGCAAGTATTTTTTTAATGCTCGTTAATTAATTTTTTTTGACGCCCTGGCGTCGGGAGCACAACTTATCGCGATCTGTTGGTTTAATTCATTGTTATTGATAGATTTCTGCGGTCCCGTGCAGCTGGTTGTTACCGCCGGCGCCGATGATACGGAAGGATTTTGCACCGGCCTGATCGGCTTTGGCGGCCAGGCTGCTTTCCAGCGAGGTCAGATCGGATGCGCCGCTGACGGTAATGACGCCCACTTTCTGCTGGTCAGCCGGTTGGTTCTGGACCAAATCAGCGGCGAAGCTGCCGAAGGAAATGCTGGCCAGAGTGAGGGCTGCTAAGGTTAATTTTAAGTTTTTCATAATGTTAATTCCTTTCCGATAACGGTGAATAGAGGGGTTTAATCCGCTTCGCTAAATTATCTTAACGATCGATAACTAAATGCTAATCGGTTCTCGACGAGGGCGCAATATTTTTTTATAATGATCGTTAAGTTATTTGTGCTAACCCTGCTGTGGAGCGGGACAGGAGAGAATGATGAGCATCAATGAAGAGGTCTGCGGCAAAAAGAGCCGTGGCAGGCCGAAACAATTTGATCGCGACCGGGCGCTGGAAAGCGCGCTCGATCTGTTCTGGCGGCACGGCTATGAAGCCACCTCGCTGGCCGATCTGGTGGAAGTGACCGGCGCCAAAGCGCCAACGCTGTATGCGGAATTCGGCAACAAGGAAGGGATGTTCCGCGCGGCGGTGGAACGCTATCTGCAAAAATACACCACCTGCACCAACCAACTGTTGGAACAGGCGTTGCCGGTAGCCGAGATCGTCGAGGCCTACGTGCGTTCTTCCGTCGAAGTGTTTACCGATCCCGATACGCCGTCAGGTTGTTTTATGGTGTGCGCCTCCGCCGCGCTGTCGTCCGCGTCCGACGACGTCGCCCAGATGCTGCGCAAAAAACATCATGCCCAGGAAGCGGCGCTGAAAGCCTGTTTCGATCGCAAGGTGCAGCAGGGGGAACTGCTGGCGAAGACCGACACCGCGCTGCTGGCGAAATACGTCATTTGCACCATTGAAGGCATGTCGGTGCAGGCGCGCGAAGGGGCAAGCCGCAGCGATCTGCTGCGGTTGCTGGAGGCGTTGATGCTGGTGTGGCCGCGGCTCAGCCAGATTGGCAATAAGGTGTGACAACCGGCCCGGCTTTTACCGGGCCGTTTAACCCATTACTGATTGACCGGGATCACCGCGCCCTGGTACTTCTCGCGAATAAAGTCCTGAATCGGTTTTGAGTGCAGCACTTTGACCAGCGCCACGATCTCCGGCTTGTTCACGTCGGCTTTGTGCACGGTGATGATGTTGGCGTACGGGTTGTTTTCGCCGCTTTCGACCGCGATCGGATCCTTGGTCGGATTCAGCCCGGCGTCGATGGCGTAGTTGGCGTTGATCACCACCGCGTCGCCTTCGTTGTTGTTATACATCTGTGGCAGCAGCGCGCCCTCAACGTTGGCCTGGAACTTCAGGTGTTTCGGGTTTTCCACCACGTCGGTGATGCGCGCGTCCACTTTGCTCACCCCCGGCTTCAGCTTGATCACGCCTTCCCGTTCAAAAATAGACAGGATGCGGCCTTCTTCCGCCACCGCGTCGCGCATGATGATTTTGCCGTTTTCCGGCAGATCTTTCAGGCTCTTGTACTTCTTCGAGTAGATACCGATAGGCTCAATATGGATCGCGCCGGCGCTGACGAAGTCGTAGCTCTTGTCGTCGGCGTGGTCTTTCAGCACCGAGTTCAGGTAAGGCACGTGCTGGAAATAGTTGGCGTCAATGTCATGGCTGGCCAGCGCAGTGTTCGGCAGGATGTAGTCCTGGAAGCGCTTGATTTGCAGATCGATGCCTTCCTTCGCCAGTATCGGTTTAGCCTGTTCGAGGATCTCGGCGTGCGGCACGTTGGAGGCGCCGACCACCAGCTTGGTCGCCGCGGCGGCGCCAAAAGAAGCCAGAGTGGCGACGGAGGCGAAAGCCAACATCAGTAGGTGCTTTTTCATCATCGTTTTCCTTGGTTAATTAACGTTTATCGAGCGTTCTTGTCAGGGTGTCGCCAATGAACTGAATGACGAAAACGATCAGCAGGATCGTCAGCGTCGCCACCAGCGTCACGTCACTGTGGTTGCGTTGGAAGCCTTCCAGATAGGCCAGGTTGCCCAGTCCGCCGGCGCCGATCACCCCGGCCATCGCGGTGTAGCTCACCAGCGCGATCAGGGTGACGGTGATGCCGGAAACCAGCGCCGGCGAGCTTTCCGGCAGCAATACGCGGAAAATCAGGGTGCGGTTTTTGGCGCCCATCGAGCGCGCCGCTTCGATCACTCCTTTGTCGACCTCGCGCAGCGCGATCTCCACCAGCCGGGCATAGAACGGCGCCGCGCCGACGATCAGCGCCGGCAGGGCCGCATCTGCGCCGAGAATGGTGCCGATAAGCGACTTGGTGAACGGGATCAGCAGCACGATCAGAATGATGAACGGAATGGAGCGGAAGACGTTGACCAACACGGAGATCAGCGAGTAGACCGCCCGGTTCTGCAACAGCTGGCCCTTCGAGGTTAAAAACAGCAGCACGCCGAGCACGATGCCCAGCACCAGCGTGGCCAAACCGGCGATGCCGGTCATGTACAGCGTTTCCCAGGTGGCGTCCCACAGTTGGTCCAGACGCAGGTGGGGGAACAGGGATTCAATCATGTTGGATAACCTCGACGGCGATGTTTCTTTCGTTCAGCAACTTGAGCATGTCGGCGACTTGTTGTTCGTTGCCTTCGGCGTGGATGTACAGTTCGCCGAACGAACCGTTGAGGGTGTGGCTGATCTTGCCGTGCAGAATGTTGATGGTCAGGGCGTAGCGCCGAATCACTTCAGAGATCACCGCCTGATGGGTTTGCACGCCGACGAAGGTCAACTTGAAAATCGCCCCCGGCAGGTGGGCGGTGAGCTGCGGGTTGAAGCTCTCTTCGGTGTCCGCATACTGCGACACCTGTTTGACGAACTGCCGGGTGATCGGCTGCTGCGGCCGGGTGAACACGTCGAGCACCGGGCCTTCTTCGACGATGCGGCCGTTTTCCATCACCGCCACGCGGTGGCAGATTTTGCGCACCACGTGCATCTCGTGGGTGATCAGCACGATGGTCAATTTCAGCTGACGGTTGATGTCCAACAGCAGGTCGAGAATGGCGTCGGTGGTCTGCGGATCGAGCGCCGAGGTGGCCTCGTCGCACAGCAGCACGCTCGGGTTATTGGCCAGCGCGCGGGCGATGCCGACGCGCTGCTTTTGGCCGCCGCTGAGCTGCGACGGGTAGGCGTTTTCGCGCCCCTGCAGGCCGACCAGCGCGATCAGTGCCGCCACGCGCGGCGCAATCCGCGCCTTGGGCACGCCGGCGATCTGCATGGAAAACGCGATGTTCTGGCTGACGGTGCGCGACCACAGCAGATTGAAGTGCTGAAACACCATGCTGATTTTCAGCCGCGCCTGGCGCAGATGGCTGCCTTTGGCGCGGGCGATATCGAAACCGCCGACGTCGATGCGGCCGCTGGTGGGCGTTTCCAGGCCGTTGAGCAGGCGGATGAGGGTGCTTTTGCCGGCGCCGCTGTAGCCGATGATGCCGTAAATTTGCCCGGCCTCTACCGCCAGGCTGACGTTGTCTACCGCTACGACGCGGCCCTGTGTGCTGTCAAAAGTTTTGCAAACGTTCGAAAGAACGATCATAGCGAAGCGGATCCTTATCGATACATCACAGCATTCCGTCCAGAGCGCGGTGCGCCGGACAGAGATCGTTCGGCTTTTCGGCTGACGGAACCTCTGTTGCGGGTGAATACCGGGCAATCCTACCGAGGGTTGATAGTGACAGGAAGAATGTAAAATCTATTACTTATTCTGATTTGATATATAAGGCGGCGGGGGAGGCGGGGGAAGAAAACCGGCCGCAGGGCGGCCGGCGAGATTGATGACAAACCTTATACCCTTGCCGGGTTGGCAGAGAGCACCGAATAAAAAACAAGGAAAATCAATTTATTGATTTTCGGCTGATCACCACAAAGAGGGGAAAAATCACGCTTTTTCCCCTCTTTGTCAATAGACTGACCGGCCGCAGGGCGGCCGGCGGAGGGCTAGCGTTTGTCCAGCTTCATGTGCAGCAGCGGAAACGGGTTGCCCTGGCCGTCGAGCGGCGAGCGGCCGGTGATGACAAACCCGTAGTGGCGGTAGAAGCCGCTGGCCTGCGGATTTTGCTCGTTCACGTCCAGCTGCAGCTCATCGTGCAGCGTTTCCGCGTGGGTCAACAGCGCTTTGCCCACGCCTTGGCCGCGCTGATCGGCGTCGATAAACAGCATCTCCACCTTGTTGCCGTTCAGGCCGATAAAGCCGCAGGGATGCCCCGGTCGGTCTTCGGCCACCCAAACGTTGACCGCCGGCAGGTAGTCGTTCAGCACCAGCGGGAACAGCTGCGCGATGTTGTCTTCGGTTAAAAAATGGTGGGTGGCGCGCACCGAACGCAGCCAGATATCTGCCAATTGCGCGTTGTCTTCCGCCGCGCGTGCTCTGATGGTAATCATCGAACTCTCTGCTATCTAAGTTGAAGGAAAAGAAACTAGATAGAGGTTTTGTGGGGTTAGTGCCGAATTAACGTGGGTTAACGCCCTGCAAAGCGCCTCTGCAGTGGATCGAATAGGCCCGCCTTCTCGCAAGCGGTATAACAACTGTAATTCAGCAAGTTAATGCTTTCAACCGCCGCAGGGCGCAATGAGGCGTTCGTCGCGTGATACACTGGCCGCTGAACCAGCAAGAGGGCGGCAGGATGGAAGCGGTACGCGCAGCGATAGAAAAACAGGTGCTCAGCCTGACCGGGCTGGCGCTCGGCGGCGTCGATTTTGAGAATCCGCCCGGCGATCCGGGGCTGTTCGGCCCGCAGTCTGTCATCTGGCAGGTACATCGCGATTTCACGCCGATGCTGTGCGGCGGCGTCAGCGCCTTGCTGCTGCAAATGCTGCACCCGCTGGCGCTGGCCGGCGTATGGGATCACTCCAATTTTCGCGACGATATGATCGGCCGCCTGCGCCGCACCAGCCAGTTCGTTTCGGTCACCACCTTCGGCCCGACCGCCGAGGCGGAGCGGCTGATCGCCAAAGTCAAAGCCATCCATCTGCGGGTAACCGGCGTCGGCGGCGACGGCACGCCTTATGCCGCCAGCGATCCGGCGCTGCTGACCTGGGTGCACGTGGCGGAGAGCAGCCGCTTTCTGGCCAGCCACCTGCGCTACCGTAACCCCCATCTTTCCCGCGATTTGCAGGATCAATACTATCGTGAAGCGGCGCGCGTGGCCGCCGCGCTGGGGGCGACGGCAATTCCTCAGTCCTGCGCGGAGGTCGAAGAATACCTGCAGGCGATGCGGCCGCAGCTGGTGTGCGATGAACGCACGCAAGAGGTGGCGCGCATTCTGCTGAAGGCGCCGGCGCCGAGCGCATTGGCGCGCCCCCTCGGCGGGGTGGTGATGCAGGCGGGCATCGATCTGTTACCCGATTGGGCGCAGCGGCAGTTTGGTTTTCATCCGGGCGCGCTGCGGCGGCGGCTGGTGCGAACGGGCGCCGCCGGTTTGGGCAAGGTGCTGGGCGCGTCGATGCGCAACGGTTCCTATCAGCGTGCGGTGCGGCGCATCACTCAGCCGTCATGAGCCGCAGCCGCTATAATTAGCCTTTGTATATCTTCGTTTACGGCCGTTTTTGAGACTTTTACGGGTGATCCGGCCAGTAATGCGTTTTACACTTGGGGCAAAGCCACATTCCATTTTTGGCGCGCAGCCGATTCTGCCGCGCCCTGACCCTATTGAGGTGATATGAACGAGTCATACGTACTTGCTGAAGTCAGCAATGAGAACCAGACGCTGGTCGCGGTGGTTCAGCAAGATCACCGGGCAGCCTATTTTTATATCTATCCCGCCGAAGCCTACAGCGATCGCTATCAGGTGCGCGCCTGTTGGCTGCGCAATCTGGCCGCCGCGCCGCTGCAGGAAGATCGCGCCGCGCTGGAACAAGGGCAGCCGCCGATGCTGGCGGCGGAGTATTGCCGCAACCTGGAAGGGGAAGCGCCGCTGAACCCGGAAGGGCTGATGGTGGTGTGGAGCGAAAGCGACGACGGCGCGGCTCTGTGGTATTACGGCCAACTGTTGGCGGTGATCCCCGGCTGGAGCCTGTATATCGACCATTCGGTGTGCTATTCGGCCAGCTGCATCAAGGAGAGCCCACTGGCCTATCCGCTCGGTTCGGCCTCGACCAACACCCAATATGCGCTGGCGGAAAGCACCCGCCAGTTTTGGCGCAGCTGGCAGCGTGAAGAGGGCAATCCGTGGCCGAAGATGCAGCGCGATTTTCAGGCGCGCTATGAGCCGCATTTCGGCCCTTCGGTAAAATACTACGCCATCGATCAGGGCAAGTGGCCGCCGATGGCCATCACCCAGCACGAACGCGACGGCATCTATTACTTCCTCACCATGGGGGTCAGCATCCGGCCGATGCCGTGGGTGGAGATCCTGTTCAACGACGAGGCTTCGCGCTATCGCCGCATGGAGATGGCGATCGCCATCGACAGTCAATACATGACCGAAGACAACGCGGTGCAGATGGCCAGCGCGCTGGCCGGTTTCGCTCATGCGCCGTGGGCGCGGCTGACCTGGATCGGCGAAGGACATACGCTGGAGTCCGACGTGGCGCCGCTGGGCTATGAGGGCTATATTCTATCGTCGTCCTTCTACCCGCATCACGCGCACCTGGCTCTGCCGCAGCAGTATGGCGATCCGGTTAACCTGTTCTGGGCCAGCCCGGTGTTTACCGCCGAGCGCCAATTGGCGCACGCCACGCCGAATGGCGGGCACGATCTGGTGCACAGGCTGCGCGAGCAGGGCGTCGACCATATTTTCCGCCCGCGCCAGCCGGTGTGCTGACGCGCTTATCTTTTCTTCAGGAGCCGCCATGACCACCGCGCTGTTGATTATCGATGTGCAGGAAGGGTTGTTTACGCCGCCGCCGGCGGATGCCGCGGGCACCGTTGCGCGCATCAATCAGCTGAGCGAGCGCGCCCGCCGGGCCGGTGCGCCGGTTGTCGTCATTCAGCACCATACGCCGGACGATGAGTTGCCGCACGGCAGCGCCGCCTGGCAAGTGCTCGCGGCGCTGACGGTGGCGCCGGGCGACCATCGGGTGGAGAAAACCACGCCGGACTCGTTCCTGCGCACCTCGCTCGGCGCGTTACTGATCGCCAACGGCGTATCGCAGCTGGTGGTGTGCGGCTACTCCACGCCGTTTTGCATCGATACCACGGTGCGCAGCGCGGCGGCGCGCGGTTATCCGGTGACGCTGGCGGCGGATGCGCATACCTGCCACGACAAATCCTATGCCGACGGCCTGCTGATCCGCACCCACCATAACGAGACGCTGTCGAACATCGACAGCTTCGGCGTGCCGATCCGCGCGGTGCCCGCGGCGGACATCGTGTTCTGATAACGGAAAAACGGGGGCCGAGGCCCCCGTTCGTTATTTCAGGCCCGCCCGCCGCGCCGCCACCTTGGCCAGCGCCGCCCAGTCCAGATCCGCATCCCCCTGCGCCATCGCGTCGAGGAAGTTGTCTTTCAGCACCCCGGCGAAAGGCATCGGCGTATGGCTGTCGGCGCCGGCGGCCAGCGCCAGCCCGACGTCCTTCAGCCCCAGCGCCAGCCGGAATCCGGCGGGTGAATACTTCTCGGCGGCGATCAGCGCGCCATAGCCCTGATAGGCCGGGGCGGCGAAGACGGTGCTGCTCAGCATCTGCAGGTAGTCGGCGCCGGACACGCCGTAGTTGCGTACCAGCGCGCTGCCTTCCCCCATCGCTTCAATGGCGCTGGCCAAGGTAAAGTTGGTGGCGATTTTGACCACGTTAGCCTGCGCCGGATCGGCACCGAAGTGCCAGGTTTTCTGGCCAAGGGCATCGAACAGCGGCTGCGCTTGCTTCAGCCGCTCGCTATCGCCGGCCGCCAGAATATTCAGCTTGCCGGCGGCCGCCACGTCGACCCGCCCCAGCACCGGCGCGGCGAGATAGCCGATGCCGTGTTCCGCATGCAGCGTCGTCAGGCGTTTGGCGAGTTCGACCGAGATGGTCGCCATATTGATATGCAGCGCGCCCGGTTTCATCTGTTGCAGCAATCCGCTGTCCACCACCACCTGTTGCGTGGCGGCATCGTCGGCCAGCATGGTGATCAGCACGTCGACATCGGCCAACTGTTCCGGCCGTTCGGCCTGCCGCGCGCCGGCGCTCACCAGCGGCTGCGCCGCCTGCGGCGAGCGGTTCCATACCGTTAAGGCGAAGCCCGCCTGCAACAGGTTGGCCGCCATGGCGCTGCCCATCCCACCCAGTCCGGCAAATCCGATCTTCATCATGCGCTCCTTTTTCAGGTTGAAGGTTTTACCCTAGCGCGCCGAGCCAGGAACGCAAATGCCGGAATGTAACGTCGTCTTACGCATCGGCGGCGGGTTATTGACGCGCTGCCGCAGCGGGTATACCTTGATGCCATGAATATATCGATGCACTCCACCCACAATCAGTCATGGTGGCGCCTCTTCTGAGGCGGCACGAGTATTCACATCTCTTTTTAATGCCGCCGGTTTGGCGGCATTATTTTTTGTGGCGTTGATCCGGCGGTCTACAGACCTTCAGGAGCACTGTCATGAGCTACACCATTCTTACCGGCGATCGCGCCACCGGCCCACTGCATTTAGGGAACTTCGTCGGCTCGCTGCGCCAGCGCGTGGAACTGCAGCACCAGCATAACCAAACGGTGATGGTGGCGGATTTGCAGGGCCTGACCGACAACGGCAACAATCCGCAAAAAATCAGCGCCAACGTGCTCAACGTAGTGGCTGACTATCTGGCGGTCGGCATCGATCCGCACAAGACCACCATTTGCCTGCAGTCGGCGCTGCCGGCGTTGGCCGAGCTGACGATGTACTACCTCAATCTGGTCAGCGTGGCGCGGCTGGAACGCAACCCGACGGTGAAAAGTGAAATCGCCGAGAAGGATTTCGCCCGCAGCCTGCCGGCCGGCTTTTTGATCTATCCGGTCAGCCAGGCGGCGGACATCACCGCCTTTGGCGCCACCCACGTGCCGGTCGGCGAGGATCAGTTGCCGATGCTGGAGCAAACCAACGAGATCGTGCGGCGCTTCAACCACATCGTCGGCCAACCGGTGCTGACGGAGTGCCAGCCGCTGTTGAGCAACGTCGGGCGTCTGCCGGGGCTGGACGGGCAGGGCAAGATGTCGAAATCGCGCGGCAACGCCATCCCGCTTGGCGCCGGCGCCGACGAGGTGCACAAGGCGGTGATGAGCATGTTCACCGATCCCGGTCATCTCAACGTCAGCGATCCCGGCCGGGTGGAGGGCAACATGGTGTTCACCTATCTGGACGCCTTCTGCGACGACGCCGCGCTGGTGGCGGAGCTGAAGGCGCACTACCGGCGCGGCGGGTTGGGGGACGTGAAAATCAAACGGCTGCTGGAGGATTGCCTGCAGAGCCTGCTCGAACCGATCCGCACCCGCCGCGCCGAATT
Organism: Serratia sp. BNK-23; assembly: GCF_047456145.1. NCBI lineage: Bacteria > Pseudomonadati > Pseudomonadota > Gammaproteobacteria > Enterobacterales > Yersiniaceae > Serratia > Serratia sp. BNK-23. The sequence goes on along the minus strand of NZ_CP179900.1, from coordinate 3,520,440 downwards.
CATCGCCGATAAAGGCGAGCTGACGCGCATCCTGCAGCACGGCACCCGCCGCGCGCATCAGGTCAGCCAGCAGACGCTGCAGCAGGTCAAGGCGGCGCTGGGGCTGGACTTCTTTAGCCTGGAATGATGCGCACGCCGGGGCGGCACGCGTCACGCCCCGGCCATAAAACCATCATCCCACTGTCATAAACTTATCCGTTAATAGGTGCCCATAATGATTAGCCACTGAAACCAGAGAAATCATATGGCTCAGGCACTGTTAAAATTGGCGCAGCACGAGTTCCCAGGGCAGCACGCCGCCGCATCCCGCAAAGTGTTATCGGTAAAGGGGCTCGGCAAGGCCTACAAAGCGCAGCAGCGCGTGCTGGATGACATCAATTTCGATCTGCACGCCGGCGAGTTCGTGGCGGTGATCGGCCGTTCCGGCGCAGGCAAGTCCACGCTGCTGCATACCCTCAACGGCACCATTCCTTCCAGCTGCGGCGAGATGCTGCACTTCGAAGACGATGGCGTGGCGCAGGATATCGCCCAGCTTGCCGGCCGCCAGATGCGCCAGTGGCGCGCGCGCTGCGGCATGATCTTCCAGGACTTCTGCCTGGTGCCGCGGCTGGACGTGATGACCAACGTGCTGCTGGGGCGCCTGAGCCACACCTCCACCCTGAAATCCTTCTTCAAACTGTTCGATGACGCCGACCGCGCTCGCGCCATCGAGCTGTTGCAGTGGCTCAACATGCTGCCGCATGCGCTGCAGCGCGCTGAGCACCTCTCCGGCGGCCAGATGCAGCGCGTCGCCATCTGCCGTGCGCTGATGCAAAACCCGCAAATCCTGCTGGCCGATGAGCCGGTGGCGTCGCTCGATCCGAAAAACACCCGCCGCATCATGGATGCGCTGCAGAAAATCAGCGAAGACGGCATCGCGGTGATGGTGAACCTGCACTCGGTCGAACTGGTGAAAGAGTATTGCTCGCGGGTGATCGGCATCGCCCACGGGAAGATCGTGTTTGACGTGCATCCTTCGCAACTGAACGAACGGATCCTGCACCAGCTGTATGGCGAAGAAGCCAATCAGATCCATTGAAGCACTTTTGACCTTTACCCTTTACACACAAGGCACACCTAATGAAAAAAGTATTGAGTCTGACCACCCTGATGGCCGGCGCGATGATGGTCTTTAATGCTGCCGCAGCGGATGCGCCGAAAGAGCTGAACCTGGGCATTCTCGGCGGCCAGAACGCCACCCAGCAGATCGGCGATAACCAGTGCGTGAAGCAGTTCCTGGACAAAGAGCTGAACGTCGATACCAAGCTGCGCAACTCGTCCGACTATTCCGGCGTGATCCAGGGCCTGCTGGGCGGCAAGATTGACCTGGTGCTCAGCATGTCGCCGTCGTCGTTCGCCTCGGTCTACATCAAGGATCCGAAAGCGGTGGACATCGTCGGCATCGCGGTCGACGACGTCGACCAGTCGCGCGGCTACCATTCGGTGGTGGTGGTGAAGGCCGGCAGCCCATACCAGAAACTGGAAGACCTGAAGGGCAAGGCCATCGGCTTCGCCGATCCGGACTCCACCTCCGGCTTCCTGATCCCGAACCAGGCGTTTAAAAAGCTGTTCGGCGGCACGGTCGACAACAAATACAACAACACCTTCTCCAGCGTCACCTTCTCCGGCGGCCACGAGCAGGACATCCTCGGCGTGCTGAACGGCCAGTTTGAAGGCGCGGTGACCTGGGCGTCGATGATCGGCGACTACAACACCGGCTACACCAGCGGCGCGTTCACCCGCATGATCCGCATGGATCACCCGGACCTGATGAAACAGATCCGCATCATCTGGCGGTCGCCGCTGATCCCGAACGGCCCGATCCTGGTGAGCAACTCGCTGCCGGCCGACTTTAAGGCCAAAGTGGTCACCGCCATCAAGAAGCTGGATAAAGACGATCACGCGTGCTTTATCAAAGCGATGGGCGGCAAACAGCACATCGGCGACACCACCCTGGCGGAATACCAGACCATCATCGATATGAAGCGCGAGCTGACCAAAGGCGACCGTTGATTCCCGGCTGCCTCGGCCGCCCGAATGAAGGGGTTCAGCATGCTGAACCCCTTGTTCCATAACGATGGAAGACCTGTTTTGAATACCGATTTCGCACACTATTACCAACGGATCCGCAGCAAGCAAAAGCGCGAAGCGCTGCTGTGGTCGCTCGGGCTGGTGGTGCTGTACCTGGGCGCCGGCAACCTCGCCGAGTTCAACCTGCACACCGTCTGGGTGTCTATTCCGCACTTCTTCGACTATCTGGCCGAAACCGTGCCGACGCTGCACTGGCACCTGCTGTTCGCCGACGGGCGCACCGAAGGCTCGCTGGCCTATTGGGGCTATCGCCTGAACATCCAGTTGCCGCTGATCTGGGAGACCCTGCAGCTGGCGCTGGCGGCGACCATTTTTTCGGTGCTGGTGGCGACCGTGCTGGCGTTCCTGGCGGCCGGCAACACCTATACTCCGGCCTCGGTGCGGCTGGCGATCCGCACGCTGGTGGCGTTTCTGCGCACCATGCCGGAGCTGGCGTGGGCGGTGATGTTCGTGATGGCGTTCGGCATCGGCGCCATTCCCGGCTTCCTGGCGCTGGCGCTGCACACCATCGGCAGCCTGACCAAGCTGTTCTACGAATCGATCGAAACCGCCTCCAACAAACCGGTGCGCGGGCTGGCGGCCTGCGGCGCCACGCCGCTGCAGCGCATGCGCTTTGGCCTGTGGCCGCAGGTGAAGCCGGTGTTTCTCTCCTACAGCTTCATGCGGCTGGAGATCAACTTTCGCCAGTCGACCATTTTGGGGCTGGTGGGGGCGGGCGGCATCGGCCAGGAGCTGATGACCAACATTAAACTCGACCGCTACGATCAGGTCAGCATGACGCTGCTGCTGATCATCGTGGTGGTTTCCGTGCTCGACTATGTGTCGGGCGAGCTGCGCAAGCGCGTGGTGGAGGGGGCAAAATGACAGCGGGCACTCCGGCGTCGGCGGAAACGCTGCGCCAGCTAAAACAGCAGCATCCGGCGATCTTCGCGCAGCAGGGGCGTTACCTGCGCACCGTCGGCCTGATCGCCTTGGCGATCGTGCTGTACTACGTGTTCTTCTTCCTGGTCTTCGGCATTAGCTGGCCGCAGTTTATCAACGGCTGCCAGCAGCTGGGGCGCTATTTCCTGCGCATGTTCGTCTGGCATGACTTCGCCAACTGGCCGTTCATGTACTACTTCCAGCAGATTGGCATCACCATCGCCATCGTGTTCGCCGGCACCATCACCGCGTCGCTGATCGCGCTGCCGCTGTCGTTCTTCGCCGCGCGCAACGTGATGTCGACGCCGTTGCTGCGGCCAATTTCGGTGCTGGTGCGCCGCTTGCTGGACGTGCTGCGCGGCATCGATATGGCGATCTGGGGGCTGATCTTCGTGCGCGCCGTCGGCATGGGGCCGCTGGCCGGGGTGTTGGCTATCGTGATGCAGGATGTCGGGCTGCTGGGCAAACTGTACGCCGAAGGGCACGAGGCGGTGGACAAGTCCCCGAGCCGCGGCCTGACGGCGGTGGGCGCCAACGGGTTGCAGAAGCACCGCTACGGCATCTTCACCCAGTCGTTCCCCACCTTCCTGGCGCTCAGCCTGTACCAGATCGAATCCAACACCCGCTCTGCGGCGGTGCTGGGTTTCGTCGGTGCCGGCGGCATCGGCCTGGTGTACGCGGAGAACATGCGGCTGTGGAACTGGGACGTGGTGATGTTCATCACCCTGATCCTGGTGGTGGTGGTGATGATCATGGACAAGGTCTCGTCGCTGCTGCGCAACAAGTACATCATCGGCGAAGACATCCCGCTGTATCAGCAAAAAAGCCAAATCGATTGAGAAACCCCTTGCCGATCCCTATACTGCCGCACATTCAAGGTGTGCGGCCATACCCGTTATACTTGGAGCTGCCTCTTTGTTGGCTGCATTTGCGCGCCCCGGTCACATAGTTAACTATGCTCCGGGGGCTTACAAATTTGCCGCCGCGATGCAACTCCAATTATTTTGGGTATGGGGCATTTTTTTACAATGCGCACGTCCCCGTTAGACAAATAAGGCAATGCAATCCCATGATGAACAACGACGTGCTGCGCAGCGTGCGCTATATGCTGAGCATTAACAACGCCAAAATGGTCGAGATTATCAAACTGGACGATTTCGAGGTGGCGGTGTCGGCGATGGACGCTTACGTGATCAAAGAAGGCGAGCCGGGCTACGAGAAGTGCCCGGACGAAGTGATGGCGCACTTCCTCAACGGCCTGGTGTTCTTCAAACGCGGCAAGGACGACAAGTTCCCGGCGCCGGCGGTTGAGCTGCCAATCACCAACAACCTGGTGCTGAAAAAGCTGCGCGTGGCGTTCGAGCTGAAAGACACCGACATGCACCAGATTTTCACCGCGGTGGATTTCCGCATCTCCAAGCCGGAGCTGAGCGCGCTGTTCCGCAAAGAGGGCACCAAGAACTACCGCCCGTGCGGCGATCAGATGCTGCGCTACTTCCTCAAAGGGCTGGCGCAGCGCGTTCGCGGCGAGTAACGCGCAGCGTTCATCGAACATCAGGCGCAATCGCAAGGTTGCGCCTTTTTTATTATCTTTCTCCCGCCCGCCGTTGTTGTACTGGCCCTCAGCCATCCGTCATCGATGGAGGGCGTGCCGCCTATCCGGTTACTTTTTCATGGTCAATTCAATCACCCAAACCATGAGGAAAGCAGGATGCCAACCATCACGAAAACCCAATCACTTTACACGTTGACCCGGCCTGTCTGGCTGGATGCGGCAGGCATGAGCAAAGGCATCGATCACGATCGCCAGCACCTGGGCATCATTCTCGCCGCCGGGCAGGTGCTGCGAGTGCGCCAGACCAACGCGGCGTTTACCGGCAAGCTCACGCTGCGCTTGCTGAATGACGACAGCAAAACGGAGGCGGAATGCAGCGTTGGCGCGAGCTGGGTCGAGGCCCAGGTCAATGCCGTCTCGGTGCCGTTCATCGATACGCCGTATGGGCAGGGCGAGCCGGTGCTGGAGTTCGAGTACCCGGACACGGCGAAAGCGCTGCCGGTTTATCGCCGTGGCGAAAACGAAGCCGCGTTCTTTGCCCGCTGGGACGATCGGGACGCCGAGTTTGCCCTGGTCGATGCGGAGTACGCAGTGTTGCTGGTGCCGAAAATCAGTAAACCGGCGCTGAAGTCGCTGGGCGACGCGAAAAACATCGACGGGCTGATCGCCTACTACGATCGCATTTTCACTTTCTACAATGCGCTGACCGGCGTCTCGTTCGAGGCTGAACACGAATCCGATCGCAATATTCGCAACCGCTACTTTATGAAGGCCGATAAGCATGGCGCCGGCGCCGCGTATTACGGCGGCCGCTGGACGGCGGAAACCAGCAACTCGGTCAGCAGCTTCTGGCTGACGCCGAAAGACAGCAACTGGGGCAGCCTGCATGAGATCGCGCACGGCTATCAGGGGCACTTTATGGGCGACAAATATTTCTCCACCGGTGAGATGTGGAACAATATTTATGCCGCTTGCTATCAGGACGTGATGCTGGGGGAACGCAAATACCAGGAGGGGTGGCTGTATAACTACGGCAACGCGGCCGGCGTCGAGAAGAAAATCATCGATCTGATCGCTCAGGGCACGCCGCTCAACCAGTGGGATCTGCGCTCCAAGCTGTTCTTCGCGATGCTGATGGTCGACAAGGCAGGCAAGAACGCCTTCACGCACTTTAATCAGCAATATCGTCAAAGCTGCAACACGCCGGGCTTCGTGCCGTCGGAACATGCCTTGCTGGATCTGCTGTCGGCAAGCTTCGCCGCGGCCGGTGAGCAGATCGACGTGACGCCGTTCGTCGAGCTGACCGGCGGCGTGATCACCCAAGCGCAGCGCGATCGCAACGCGTTCAGCCACGCCAAGGCGGTGTATCCGCTGTATCAACTGGTGGACGCGCAGAGTCTGCCGGCGGTGCAGGCGCAGCTGAAACTGGATTCCTCGCTGCGGCTGGTCGATTCCTGCCAGCTCAAGGCCAGCGGGCTGAAAGGCGACGTCACCCTGAGTCTGGATATCGATGACTTTGCGCAGATCTACGGTGAAGACCTGATCCTGATGGAAGGGGCGCGCTATGCCCACAAAGTCCGTATCGACACGCCGACCTTGGCGCTGACCGCGCTGCCGGTCGGCGTGTATACCTTGCGGTTGCCGACCGGTAAAGATCGTAAATATCGGCCGACGGCGGAATACCTGACGGTGAAACAGGGGAAAAACGCGGTGACGCTTCGCTTTGAGCGCAAAGCCGCTTCGCCGATCGTTTCTCAGGAGATCAATCTGTTGGGCCTGAGCGATGCGGTCTTTGCCACCGTGGTCGTCGATCGCGCCAAAGGAGCGGTGGTGGTTGACGTGACCAGCACCACGCCGCACGCCTACTTCCCGGGTGAAACCTATGCACGGGTGACGCTGCGCGATCGGCAGGGCGCGGTGCGCTTCAGCAAGGAGATTCAGGGCACTCAGGCTACCTTAAGTCATGACGAGCTGCCGTTTGCCGAGGGCGATGACATCGAGATTTACCATGTGGAGCCGAGTCGGGTGCGCCTGAATCCGGCGGCGACCGGGGTTATCGATAATAAAAACAAAACCAACGTGCTGCGTATCGAAAAAAGCGGGCTGAAAAACCCGGCGCTGTCCGGCGATCCTGAACAAGCGCTGCTGGCGCGCCTGGAACAGGCGGCGCAGCGTTTGCGCCATCTGCTGCCGGCTTACTATGCGCCATCATCGTCGTTCAAAGATGATATTTATCTGGCGATCGGCGCCTTTGCCGAGCCGCAGCGCGAGTCACTGTTGGCGACCTATCGGGATTGCCTGCCGGCCGACAATACGCCGCCGGGTGCCAACGTCGGCAATGCGTTTACCGTGGCTGCCAAAGGGATCGGCGATCGCCAGTTCCTGACCGGCGCCATCGATCTGGTGAAGAAAACCGTTACTGTCACGCTGGCGGCGGGGATTGCTCACCACTACTTTGCCGACAGCTACGCCTTCCTCAGCGTGACGGATGCGGACGGCAATGTCTTGCTCAGTTACGACGTCATCGGCAGCCAGAATCAACCGGCCAAAACCTGGGTGTTGCCGCTGTCGGGTTACGGCGGTGAAGTGATTCAACTGCGGCATGAAGAGCCGGACAACCGCTTGGCGATCGTCAACGAAATGCAGCACCTGCGGCTGACGGAGAAGGGCAAGCAACAGACCTACTGCATTACGCCGGTCGGTTTGAAACGCATCAACGACTGATCCCCATCGGCCTGCGGGGCGGCGAGTGTCGCCGCCCCGGTTTTTCCTCTGCGTCATCCCGCCATTGCACTCTTTTTGTTCTTCCGCTGCGCACCGCTGGTGCAGCCCGTTTGCCGCCGCTGTCATAAGTTTTAATTATAATTTATTGAAATCATGAGATTAAAAATTGGCACGACGGTTGCTCTGTTGGATCCCATCTTGTGTACCAGATGGAATTCAGCCGATGAGCGAACCTGTTGAAGCGTGCGGTTTTACCCTCAGTGAATGGCAGCACCATTATCAAACCCGTCCGGCGGGCGAGCGCCTTGCCTGCGTCAGTGCGACGATCGAAACGCTGGTCGCCGGCCTGAACCCGGACGATAACGCCTGGCTGTATCTCGCCACGTCGGCGCAGCGCGAGCAGCAGTATCGGCAGCTGGCGCAGAGGCTCGAAGCGGTCGCCGGCGATCTCAGCCGCCTGCCGCTGTTCGGCGTGCCCTTTGCCATCAAAGACAATATCGACGTCGGCGGCTGGCCGACCAGCGCCGCCTGCCCGGCGTTCACCTATCAGGCCGCGGCGGACGCCACCGTGGTCGCCCACCTGCGCGCCGCCGGGGCGATCGCCCTCGGTAAAACCAACCTCGACCAGTTCGCTACCGGGTTGGTGGGCACCCGCTCACCTTATGGCGCGGTGGTCAACAGCTTCGACAGCCGCTACGTCAGCGGCGGTTCCAGTTCCGGCTCCGCTTCGGTGGTGGCGCGCGGCCTGGTGCCGTTCGCGCTGGGCACCGATACCGCCGGTTCGGGGCGCGTGCCCGCCGGGTTCAACAACATCGTCGGGCTGAAGCCGACCAAAGGGCGGTTGTCCAATCGCGGCGTGGTGCCGGCCTGCCGGTTGAACGACACCGTTTCGATCTTCGCGCTGACGGTGGCCGATGCCGCGCAGGTGGCGGAGCTGGCGAGCGGCTTTGACGCGGCAGATCCGTATTCCCGCGCCGATCCGCATACCGCGCCGGCGGATATCCCCGCCGCGCCGCGTTTCGCCGTTCCCGCCCAGCTGGAGTTTTTCGGCGACGTGCAGGCCGAGCGGGCGTTTCACCGAGCGCTGGCGCAGCTGCAGGCGGGCGGCGCCACGCTGGAACCCCTCGATTTCGCGCCGTTTCGCACTCTGGCGGAACAGCTGTATTACGGCCCCTGGGTAGCGGAGCGCACGGTAGCCATTGAGCAGGTGCTGGAAGCGAACCCGCAGGCTATCGATCCGGTGGTGCGCGGCATCGTTGGTAACGGCCTCGGCTACAGCGCCTGCGACGCCTACAAGGCGGAATACCTGCGCGCCGAGCTGGCGCGGCAGATCGCCCAGCGGCTGGCGCCGTTCGACGCGCTGGTGGTGCCGACCGCGCCCACTATCCGCACCCTGGCGGAGATGGCGCAGGAACCGGTGCTGTTCAATTCGCAGTTCGGCACTTACACCAATTTCACCAACCTGGCCGATCTGAGCGCGCTGGCGCTGCCGGGACCGCTGCGCGAAGACGGTCTGCCGGCGGGCATCACCCTGATTGCGCCCGCCTGGCATGACCGGGCGCTGGCGGCGTTTGGCCTGCGCTGGCAACGGCAAAGCGCCTTGCCGCTCGGCGCTATCGGCCGGGCATTGCCGCCGCAGCCGGCGCCGGCCCCGTCTTCGGGACACGTGCGTCTGGCGGTAGTAGGCGCTCACCTTAGCGGCATGCCGCTCAACGCCCAGCTGACGCAGCGCGACGCGGTGTGGGTAGAGCAAACCGTCACCGCCCCCTGTTATCGCCTCTACGCGCTGGCCGATACCGATCCGCCGAAGCCGGGGCTGGCGCGCGCGGCGCAGGGGGCGGCGATCCGCGTAGAGCTGTGGGACATCCCGCTGGCCCGTTTCGGCGAGTTTGTGGCGGAAATCCCGGCGCCATTGGGCATCGGCACGCTGCTGCTGGCGGACGGCCGGCGGGTGAAGGGGTTTATCTGCGAAGCCTGGGCGCTGGAAGGCGCCACGGATATCACTGAGTTTGGCGGCTGGCGCGACTATCTCGCCAGCGTTAAGGGGGCATGAACATGTTTACTACCGTACTGATCGCTAACCGCGGCGAAATTGCCTGCCGCGCCATTCGCACCCTGAAACGCCTGGGCGTCACCAGCGTGGCGGTCTATTCCGACGCCGACCGCAATGCGCCGCACGTCACCGAGGCCGACAGGGCGGTGGCGCTCGGCGGCGACAAGGCCGCCGACAGTTACCTGCGCATCGACAAGATCCTCGCGGCCGCGGCGGCCACCGGCGCGCAGGCGATCTACCCCGGATACGGCTTTTTGTCCGAGAGCGCCGAGTTTGCCGACGCCTGCGAGGCGGCGGGCATTGCCTTTATCGGCCCGACGGCGGCGCAGATGCGCGAGTTCGGCCTCAAGCACCGGGCGCGCGAGCTGGCGGCGTTGGCCGGGGTGCCGATGACGCCGGGTACCGGCTTGCTGGAGAGCGTTGAGCAGGCGGTCGCCGCCGCCGCGCGCATCGGCTACCCGGTGATGCTGAAAAGCACCGCCGGCGGTGGCGGCATCGGCCTGACGCGCTGTGACGACGAGGCGGCGCTGCGCGACGCCTACGACAGCGTCAAACGGCTGGGGGAGCAGTTCTTCCGCGACGCCGGCGCCTTTATCGAACGCTTCGTCGATCGGGCGCGCCACGTCGAGGTGCAGATTTTCGGCGATGGCCAGGGGCAGGTGGCGGCGCTCGGCGAGCGCGACTGTTCACTGCAGCGCCGCAACCAAAAGGTGGTGGAGGAAACCCCGGCGCCGCATCTGCCGGCGGCGACCCGCCAGGCGCTGCATCGGGCGGCGGTGGCGCTGGGCGAGTCGGTGAATTACCGCAGCGCCGGCACGGTGGAGTTCATTTACGACGCCGCGCGCGACGAGTTTTATTTCCTGGAAGTGAACACCCGCTTACAGGTAGAGCACCCGGTTACCGAGATGGTCACCGGCCTGGATCTGATCGCATGCATGCTGCAGGTGGCGGCGGGTGACGCGCTGGATTGGGCGGCGTTGCGCCGCGCACCGCAGGGCGCGGCGATCGAGGTGCGCCTCTATGCCGAAGATCCGCTGAAAAACTTCCAGCCCAGCCCCGGCGTGCTGACCGAGGTGCATTTCCCTGACGACGTGCGCCTCGACGGCTGGGTGGCGACCGGCAGCGAAGTTTCGGCGTTTTACGACCCGATGATCGCCAAGCTGATCGTGCACGGCGCCGATCGGGCGCAGGCGCTGGAAAAACTGCGCGTGGCGCTGGCGGCGACCCGTTTGCACGGCATCGCCACCAACCTCGACTATCTGCGGCAGGTGATCGCCACGCCGCAATTTCAGCGCGGCGACGTCTGGACGCGCCTGCTGGACGATTTGCGTTTCCAGCCGCACTGCCTCGAAGTGCTGCAACCCGGCACCTACAGCAGCGTGCAGGATTATCCCGGCCGCCTCGGCTATTGGGACATCGGCGTGCCGCCGTCCGGCCCGATGGACGACTTCGCGTTTCGGCTGGCCAACCGCATCGTCGGCAACCATCCGGCGGCGGCCGGGCTGGAGTTTACCCTGCAGGGGCCGACGCTGCGCTTTCACTGCGACGCCACCATCGCGCTGACGGGCGCCAGCTGCCCGGCCGATCTGGACGGCGAGGCGGTTGCGTATTGGCGGCCGATTACGGTGCGGGCAGGGCAGGTGCTGACGCTGGGGCGCGCTACGCACGGCTGCCGTACCTATCTGGCGGTGCGTAACGGCTTCGACGTGCCGGTATATCTCGGCAGCCGCTCTACCTTCGCGCTCGGGCAGTTCGGCGGCCACGCCGGGCGCACCTTGCGCGTGGCGGACATGCTGGCGATCGCCCAACCGGCGCTGGCGGCCAGCACCACGCCGGCGCCGATCGCCGCGCCGCAGGCGATGGACGACAGCCTGATCCCGCACTACGGCGATCAATGGCACATCGGCGTGCTGTACGGGCCGCACGGCGCGCCGGACTTTTTCACCGCCGAATCGATAGAGGCCTTCTTCGCCACCGACTGGCAGGTGCATTACAACTCCAACCGCCTCGGCGTGCGCCTGGCGGGGCCGAAGCCCGAGTGGGCGCGGGAGGACGGCGGCGAAGCCGGTTTGCACCCTTCCAACGTGCACGACTGCGAGTACGCCATCGGCGCGATCAACTTCACCGGCGACTTCCCGGTGATCCTGACCCGCGATGGGCCGAGCCTCGGCGGCTTCGTCTGCCCGGTGACCATTGCCAAGGCCGAACTGTGGAAAGTGGGGCAGGTGAAGCCGGGCGACCGCATCCGTTTCCATCCGATCGGCTTCCGGCAGGCGCAGTCGCTGGAGCAGGCGCAGCTCGGCAGCATCGAAGCGCTGGCGGCGGTGAAGGCCATCACCCTGCCGCCGCCGGATCTGGCCCCGGCGGAGACCGTTTCCGCCGCGGTGCTGGCAGCGCTGCCGGCGGCGGAGGGGCGCCCGGCGGTGGCGTATCGCCAGGCGGGGGACGGCTACATCCTGATGGAGTACGGCGACAACGTGCTCGATCTGGCGCTGCGCCTGCGCATTCATCTGCTGATGCAGTCGCTGCGTGAGGAGGCGATACCGGGCGTGGCGGAGCTGTCTCCGGGCGTGCGTTCGCTGCAGATCCGCTACGACAGCCGGCAGATTAGCCAGGCCGACCTGCTGCAGCGCCTGCTGGCGCGCGAACGGGCGCTGGGGGACGTCAGCCGCCTGAAGGTGCCGACGCGCACCGTGTGGCTGCCGATGGCGTTCGAGGATTCGGCCACGCTGGGGGCGGTGGATCGCTATCAGCAGACGGTGCGCGCCTCGGCGCCCTGGCTGCCGAACAACGTCGATTTCATTCAGCGCATCAACGGCCTGAGCCGACGCGAGCAGGTGCGCGACATTCTGTTCGACGCCAGCTACCTGATCCTCGGGCTGGGGGACGTGTACCTCGGCGCGCCCTGCGCGGTGCCGCTCGATCCGCGCCATCGCCTGCTGAGCTCCAAATACAACCCGGCGCGCACCCATACCGCCGAAGGGACGGTCGGCATCGGCGGCATGTACATGTGCATCTACGGCATGGACTCGCCGGGCGGTTACCAGCTGGTGGGGCGCACGCTGCCGATCTGGAACAAATTCCTCAAAAACCCGCAGTTCACCGCCGGTGAGCCCTGGCTGCTGCGCTTTTTCGATCAGGTGCGCTTCTACCCGGTCAGCGAGCAAGAGTTGGACGAGCAGCGCGAAGCGTTCCGCGAAGGGCGCATGCAGGTGCGCATCGACGAGAGCGAGTTCGACTTCGCCGCCTACACCCGTTTCCTGGCCGACAACGCCGGGGCGATCGCCGACTTCCAGCATCGCCAGCAGCAGGCGTTCAGCGCCGAAGTGGCGCGCTGGCGCAGCGATGACGACGAGGCCGAGGCGCAGCTGTTGCCGCCGGAGGAAGAAGACGCCATCGACGGCGATCTGGTCAGCGCCGATCTGAACGGCAGCGTGTGGAAGATCTTGGTGGAACCGGGGCAGGCGGTGGCGGCCGGGCAGCCGCTGATCGTGGTCGAGGCGATGAAAATGGAGCTGGCGGTCACCGCGCCGCGCGCCGGGATCGTTAAGCGCATCAGCTGCCGGCAGGGGCGGCCGGTCGGGCCGGGCGACGCCCTGCTGTGGCTGGAAAAGGCGGTCTGAACGGAGAAGCGATGATGCAAATCACCAACGGAGAGCACAAGGCGCGCCCGGAGGGGCTGGCGGAGCGCATTTATCTGCAGCTCAAGGCCGACATTTTCGAGTTTCGCCTGCTGCCGGGCGATCGCTTCAGCGAAAGCGAGGTGGCGCAGCGCATGGCGGCCAGCCGCACGCCGGTGCGCCAGGCGCTGTTTCGGCTGGAGCGCGAAGGCTATGTCGAGGTGCTGTTTCGCAGCGGCTGGCAGGTGCGGCCGTTCGATTTCGCCTACTTCGAAGAGCTGTACGACCTGCGCATCGTGCTGGAACAAGAGGCGGTGAAACGGCTGTGCGAACGCCCGGCCGGGGAAACGCCAGGTGCGCTGGCGGCGCTGAGCCGTTTTTGGGCCGAAGCGCCGCGCCTGGCGGACGGCAAGGCGGTGTCGCAGCACGATGAGCAGTTTCATCAGGCGTTAGTGGCCGCGGCGGGCAACGGCGAAATGGCGCGCATTCACCGCGAACTGACCGAAAAAATCCGCATCATTCGCCGGCTGGATTTCACCCAGCAGGCGCGGGTGGACGCCACCTACCGCGAACACGCCGCCATTTTGCAGGCGATCCTGCAGCGGCAAAGCGGGGCGGCGCAAACGCTGCTCGGCGAGCATATCGCCGTCAGCAAGGCAGAGGTACGAAAAATAACGCTGCACATGTTGCACCAGGCGCGGGCTCAGCAGCCTGTGCGCTCGGCGTAACGATTTTGATTTCACACACATCAGGAGTTTGAACTATGCAACGTCGTCGTTTTATCAAAGCTTTTGCGCTGTCCGCCGCCGCGATCGGCCTGGGCCTGGCCTGGAGCGCGCAGGCCGCCGACACCATCAAGGTCGGTATTCTGAGTTCGCTCTCCGGCACCATGGCGATTTCCGAGACGCCGCTGAAGGATGTGGCGCTGATGACCATCGACGAGATCAACGCCAAAGGCGGGGTGCTCGGCAAAAAGCTGGAGCCGGTGGTGGTGGATCCGGCCTCCAATTGGCCGCTGTTCGCCGAAAAGGCGCGCCAGCTGCTGAGCCAGGACAAAGTGGCGGCGGTGTTCGGCTGCTGGACTTCGGTGTCGCGCAAGTCGGTGCTGCCGGTGTTTGAGGAGCTGAACGGACTGCTGTTCTATCCGGTGCAATACGAAGGTGAAGAGATGTCGCCAAATGTGTTCTACACCGGTGCGGCGCCGAACCAGCAGGCGATCCCGGCGGTGGAATACCTGCTGAGCGAGGACGGCGGCGGCGCCAAGCGCTTCTTCCTGTTGGGCACCGATTACGTCTATCCGCGCACCACCAACAAGATCCTACGCGCCTTCCTGCACAGCAAAGGCGTGCAGGACAAGGATATCGAAGAGGTCTATACGCCGTTCGGCTACAGCGATTACCAGACCATCGTCGCCAACATCAAGAAGTTCGCCGCCGGCGGCAACACCGCGGTGATCTCCACCATCAACGGCGATTCCAACGTGCCGTTCTACAAAGAACTCGCCAACCAGGGCGTCAAGGCCACCGACGTGCCGGTGATCGCCTTCTCGGTCGGCGAGGAAGAGCTGCGCGGCATCGACACCAAACCGCTGGTGGGCAACCTGGCGGCCTGGAACTACTTCGAATCGCTGGATAACCCGACCAACAAACAGTTTGTCAGCCAGTGGAAAGCCTACGCCAAGGCGCACAACCTGCCGAATTACGCCACTGCGGTGACCAACGATCCGATGGAAGCCACTTACGTCGGCCTGCACATGTGGGCGCAGGCGGTGGAAAAGGCCGGCACCACCGACGTCGATAAGGTGCGCGCGGCGATGGCCGGGCAAACCTTCGCCGCGCCGTCGGGCTTCACGCTGACCATGGACAAGACCAACCACCACCTGCACAAGCCGGTGATGATCGGCGAGATCGAGGGCAACGGCCAGTTCAACGTGGTGTGGCAGACCGAGGCGCCGGTGCGCGCGCAGCCGTGGAGTCCGTATATCGCCGGCAACGACAAAAAGCCGGATTACCCGGTGAAAGGCGGCAAGTAACGTCACTCAGCGCCGGCGCGGCTCGACGCGCGCCGGCCCAACAGAAGAGGCAGCTGATGCAATCTCCGTTTTTATCCTCTCTGCGCGCCGGGCTGTGGCTATTGTGCGCCTGGCCCCTGCTGGCGCAGGCCGGGCCGGCCGATGAGTTCGCGGCGGCCACTCGCGCGCAGCAGGCCAAACTGCTGCAGGCGTGGGCGGCCGAGCCGGACGCCGCGCGCCTGCCGTTGCTGCAGGGGCTGCAGCAGGAAACCGTGGCGATCGACGGGGCGAAACGCGCCTTTATCCGCCAGGGCGATCGCTATTTGCCGCTTGAAGGTGAGGCGGCCCCGGTTGGTGAACCGAAGAAGGTGTGGCTGAACAACCGGCTGCGCATTCTGATCGCCAACGCGTTGTCGGCGCAGCGGCTGGTCAGCGCGGATGCGGCGGTGCGGCTGCAGGCGGCGACCGCGCTGCAGCGCGAGGCGCAGGGCGAACAGTTGCCGCTGTTGACCCGGCGGCTGGGGCAGGAGAAAGACCCGCAGGTACGCGACGCGCTGAGCATTGCGCTGGCGAACCTGCAATTGACCGACGCCAGCCCGCAGGTGCGCTTCAATGCAGTGCGGCTGCTGGGGGAATCGGGCGAGCCGGAAACCCGCGCGCGGCTGCAAGCCTTGACCGACGCGGCCAATGAGCCGGACGCCGCGGTGCGCGCCGAGGCGCAGCGCAGCCTGCAGCGCGTGCAGCATCGCCTGATGATCGGCGATCTGCTCGGCCAGGCGTTCAGCGGCCTGTCGCTCGGTTCGATCCTGCTGCTGGCGGCGCTTGGTCTGGCGATCACCTACGGCCTGCTCGGCGTCATCAATATGGCGCATGGCGAAATGCTGATGCTCGGCGCCTATTCGGCCTATCTGGTGCAGGGGCTGTTTCAACAGTTTGCGCCGCAGTGGCTGGCGCTCTATCCGCTGGCGGCGCTGCCGGTGGCGTTCGCCATCACCGCCGGGATCGGCATGGCGCTGGAACGCACGGTGATCCGCCACCTGTACGGCCGGCCGCTGGAAACCCTGCTGGCCACCTGGGGCATCAGTCTGGTGCTGATCCAGCTGGTGCGGGTGCTGTTCGGCGCGCAGAACGTCGAGGTCGCCAACCCGGCGTGGCTGTCGGGCGGCGTGCAGCTGTTGCCGAACCTGGTGTTGCCGTGGAACCGCATCGCGGTGATCGCGTTCGTGCTGCTGGTGCTGGCGTTGACCTGGCTGTTGCTGAACAAGACCCGGCTCGGCATGAACGTGCGCGCGGTGACGCAAAACCGCGCGATGGCCGCCTGCTGCGGCGTGCCCACCGGGCGGGTGGACATGCTGGCCTTCGGGCTGGGTTCCGGCATCGCCGGGCTCGGCGGGGTGGCGCTGTCGCAGTTGGGCAACGTCGGGCCGGAGCTGGGGCAAGGTTACATCATCGATTCGTTCCTGGTGGTGGTGCTCGGCGGCGTCGGCCAACTGGCGGGGACGGTGGCGGCGGCTTTCGGCCTCGGCATCGTCAATAAGATCCTCGAACCGCAGATCGGCGCCGTGTTGGGCAAGATCCTGATCCTGGTGCTGATCGTTCTGTTTATTCAAAAGCGTCCGCAGGGGCTGTTCGCCCTCAAGGGCAGGGTGATTGACTGATGAGCCAACCATTGACCGTAACCGGCGTGCAGAAAGCGCCCCGGCTGGCGTTGAGCATCGGCGCGCTGGCGTTGCTGGCGCTGTTGGTGATGCCGTTCTTGACGCTGTTGCCGGCGGATCATCCGCTGGCGGTGTCCACCTATACCCTGACGCTGGCGGGCAAGATCCTGTGCTACGCGGTGGTGGCGGTGGCGCTCGATCTGGTGTGGGGCTATGCCGGGCTGCTGTCGCTCGGCCACGGGCTATTCTTCGCGCTCGGCGGCTACGCCATGGGCATGTACCTGATGCGGCAGGCGGCGGGCGACGGGCTGCCGGCATTTATGGCGTTCCTCTCCTGGAATGAGCTGCCGTGGTTCTGGAGCGGCACCCAGCATTTCGCCTGGGCGCTGTGCCTGATCGTGCTGGTGCCGGGCCTGCTGGCCTTCCTGTTCGGCTACTTCGCCTTTCGCTCGAAAATCAAAGGGGTGTATTTCTCGATCATGACCCAGGCGCTGACCTATGCCGGCATGCTGCTGTTCTTTCGCAACGAAACCGGCTTCGGCGGCAATAACGGCTTTACCGGTTTCACCACGCTGCTCGGCTTTCCCATCACCGCCGCCGGCACGCGGGTGGCGCTGTTTCTGGCGACGGTGCTGCTGCTGGCCGCCAGCCTGGCCATCGGCTTTGCCCTGGCGCGCAGCAAGTTCGGCCGGGTGCTGACCGCGGTGCGCGATGCGGAAAACCGCCTGACCTTCTGCGGCTACGATCCGAAGGGCTTCAAGCTGTTCGTCTGGACGCTGTCGGCGGTGCTGTGCGGGCTGGCCGGCGCGCTCTATGTGCCGCAGGTCGGCATCATCAACCCCGGCGAAATGTCGCCGACCAACTCGATCGAGGCCGCCATTTGGGTAGCCCTCGGCGGGCGCGGCACGCTGGTGGGGCCGCTGCTCGGCGCCGGCATCGTCAACGGCGCCAAGAGCTGGTTCACCATGGCCATTCCCGAATACTGGCAGTTCTTCCTCGGCCTGATGTTTATCGTCGTCACGCTGTTTCTCCCGAAAGGGGTGATCGGCCTGCTGCGGCGGAGGAAAAGCTTATGAAGGCGATGCAAGTGACCGACGAACTGTTTACCCATCCGCTGCCGGCGGACAAATACCGGCAGCAAACCGATCCGGTGCTGCAGCTCGACAACGTCAACGTCAGCTTCGACGGTTTTCGCGCGCTGACCGATCTGTCGTTGTGCATTGGCGTCGGCGAACTGCGCTGCGTGATCGGCCCCAACGGCGCCGGCAAGACCACGCTGATGGATGTGATCACCGGCAAGACCCGGCCGGACAGCGGCAGGGTGTTTTACGACCAGACCGTCGATCTGACTCGGCTGGCGCCGATGCAGATCGCCCACGCCGGCATTGGCCGCAAGTTTCAAAAACCGACGGTGTTCGAGGCGCTGACGGTGTTCGAAAATCTGGAGATCGCCCAGAAAACCCGCAAGTCGGTGTGGGCCTGCCTGCGCGCTCGCCTGAGCAGCGAGCAGCGCGACCGCATCGACGAGATGCTGAAGACCCTGCGGCTGGGGCATGAGCGCCACCGGCCCGCCGGGCTGCTGTCCCACGGGCAGAAACAGTTTCTCGAGATCGGCATGCTGCTGGTGCAGGAACCGCACCTGCTGCTGCTCGACGAGCCGGCGGCCGGCATGACCGACGCCGAAACCGACTATACCGCCGAACTGTTCCGCGAGCTGGCGGGCAAGCATTCGCTGATGGTGGTGGAGCACGACATGGGGTTTGTGGAAACCATTGCCGATCGCGTGACGGTGCTGCATCAGGGACAGGTGCTGGCGGAAGGATCGCTGGCGCAGGTGCAGGCCGATGAACGGGTGATTGAGGTATATCTGGGGCGCTGAGGAGGCGTAATCATGCTGCAGGTAGAGGAATTGAATCAGTTTTACGGCGGCAGCCACATTTTGCGCGGCCTGTCGTTCGAGGCGCGCATCGGCGAGGTGACCTGCCTGCTGGGGCGCAACGGCGTGGGCAAGACCACGTTGCTGAAATGCCTGATGGGGCTGATCCCGGCGCGCAGCGGCAGCGTCCGTTGGCAGGGCGAAGCCATCACCGGTAAAAAGCCGCATCAGCGGGTGCAGGCGGGCATCGCCTATGTGCCGCAGGGGCGGGAAATCTTCCCGCGTCTGACGGTGGAGGAAAATCTGCTGATGGGGCTGGCGCGCTTTTCCGGCGCCGACGCGCGCGCGGTGCCGGATCCGATCTATGACCTGTTTCCGGTGCTGCGGCAGATGAAGGATCGGCGCGGCGGCGATCTCTCCGGCGGGCAGCAACAGCAGCTGGCGATCGGCCGGGCGCTGGCCTGCCGGCCGCAGCTGTTGATTCTCGACGAACCGACGGAAGGGATCCAGCCTTCGGTGATCAAGGAGATCGGCGCAGTGGTCAAACAGCTGGCGGCGCGCGGCGATATGGCGATCCTGCTGGTGGAGCAGTTCTATGACTTCGCCGCCGATCTGGCGGACAGCTATCTGGTGATGTCGCGCGGCAGCATCGTGCAGCGCGGCGCCGGCAGCAATATGGAACAGGACGGCGTACGCGCGCTGGTGGCGATTTGAACGAAAAAATGGGAGCCGCATGTCTGAAAGTCGTGCCGTTGTTTTTCCTTGCTGATGTTATGGATTAATCTAAAAGGCGTTCTTTATTAATCCCTTGCCATGGATAGCTAACATCATCATGAATGAAATCACTGTGTCACGCCTCGGTTGCATCGTCCTGTCCCTGTTTCCGGCCCTGTGGGGGTTGTTCAGTCTGTTGAACAATACGGCGGATTTCGCCGGCACCGCGCGCAATGCGGTGGGGCCGCTGCTCGCCATGCAGGATACTTATCAAACGCCGGGGCTGATGTGGCGCGCGATCAGCGCCGACTGGGCCTGCATGTTGGGGTTGGCGGTCATCACCGCGCTGGAAACGCTGGCCGGCCTATTCGCGGCGGCGGGCGTGGCGCTGATGATCGGGCGATTGAAAGGCCCTTACGCCGCCTTCGCCAAGGGCAAAGCCTGGGCGATGTTGGGGGCGCTTTGCGCGATCGCGGTGTGGGGCGTCGGCTTTATGGTGGTCGCCGGCGACTGGTTTATGGCCTGGCAGGCCAAGAAGGATCCGTTGGCGGTGCAGCTGGGGGCGCTGATCTATCTGGCGCCCAATGCGTTTGCCTTGCTGTTCCTGATGCTGCAGCGGGAGCCGCGTTAACGAAGGCGGAGTGGGGCGCGGTTACAGCGCCTTGCTCATATACCAGATGCCTATCGAGCCCTGGGCGCTGGTGTAGCAGGTCTCGCCACACATGCTCAATCCCTGGCGCTGATAAAAACGTTGGGCGCGGGTGTTGCGTTGCAGCACCTCCAGCCACAGCGTTTTTTGCCGACGGTCGATAGCCCGCTGCTGCACCTGTTCGAACAGGTGCTGGCCAAAGCCGTTGCCGGCATGGCCCGGCAGGAAATAGATTTTCTGCAGCTCTGCGCCGATTTGTTCGGTTGGTGCCAGCAGGCTGTCGAAGTTCACCCGCGCATAGCCGACCAGGGCATCATTCTCATAGGCCAACAGCCAGCACACGTCCGGCTGGCGCAGCGTCCGTTCCAGCGCGGAGACGGAAAAATCCTCGGCCAGAAAGGCCTCCAGCTCGTGCGGGTAGTGCCACAGCTCACCGAAGTGCGAACGATAGGTGCTGATGCCGATATCGCGCACCTGGGTTAAATCTTCTACCAATGCCTGACGGACGGTGAACATCTGTGCCCCTTTGAGTAAGAAGAATTACAGCCGTTGTTCCAGATGCCGGTGGGGCACCATCGCCTGATGCAGAATGGCAAGAACGGTGATGCCGGCAGGGCGGCTGCGGTAATAGATCCTATGGCTGGCGTAAGGAAAACTGCGTATCTCTTCGCCCAGATCGTGAAAGTGGGCCTTACCCGCTTCCGGCATATCCGCCAGATGATGCATGACCTCTCTCAACTGCTCAAGATAGCGGCGAGATTGCGCTTGGCCCCAGTGCTCGACGGTGAAATGGCGAATAGCCAGCAGATCTTGTTGCGCCTGCGGGGTGAGGCGAAACGCGGGCATCTCAGTCGGTTTCATCGGTGAGCAGACGGTTGAAGAAGGCATCGCCGTCTACCGCCTTACCGGCGTCTTCCTCGGCGGTAGCCTGCGCGATTTTTTGCTGCAGCGCGCGTAATTTGAGATCTTCCAGCGTCTGGTAATCTTCTACTGACATGACGACGGCGACCGGTTTGCCGTTGCGATTGATTTGCACCGGTTCACGCTGCGCCTTGAGCAGCAAATCGCCGAATTGGGTTTTGGCCTCGTTCGCGGTGAGTGCGTACATTTAATCGCTCCAGTTAATTAAATCGTTCGATTCAATCATTATACGGCGCGATGAAAAAATCACCAATGTTATTCCGGCGGGCAGGTTTCGTTGGACAGATGCCGCGGCGTTTCGCGGCGAAAACCCAGGCCGATGATGCGGCCGAACAGGCGCGGCAGCCAGCGGCTGTTGCCGACGCGGGCGATCAGGCGCGAGCCGCCGGCGGCGCGGCGCTGACCCGGCTTACGCTGACTCATTTTGATCTGCAAAAACTGGATGGCGCGAGTGGGGAATTCGCGCCGGCGCTGCACGCTCAGCAGATGCTTCAGCTGCAGCCGATGCTGGCGCAGCGGCGGGATCAGGGCGTTGGCGGCGGCCACCGCGTCCTGAATCGCCAGGTTGACGCCCACGCCGCCGATCGGCGACATGGCGTGCGCGGCGTCGCCGATGCACAGCACCCCCGGTTTGGCCCAGCGATCCAGACGATCAATGCGAATGCTCAGCAGTTTGACCTGATCCCACTCGACGATCTCCTGCAGGCGATCGTCCTGGAACGGCGCCACCTCGGCGAGGTGCAGTAAAAATTTCTCCAGCCCGCTGCGGCGGATCGCGTCGAAGCTGCCTTTATCGATCGAGTAACCGCACTGCCAGTAGTCGCCGCGATCGATCATGATGAAGTTCTGTTTCGGCCCGGTGTGGCCCATCGACCAGGCCGGATCGCCCGGCTGCTTGCTGAGCTTCATCCACAAGACGTCGCGCGGCGCGCCGAAGGATCGGCTGCTGAGCGCCGCCTGTTCGCGCACCACCGAGTTGCGGCCGTCGGTGCCGACCACCAACTGGCTGCGCACGCGGATCGGGCCTTCCGGCGTATCGGCCAGCACGCCGCACACCTGGCCGCGGTCGTACAGCAGCTCATGAACCTGCGTTGAGGTCAGCAGCCTGAAGTTGGGGAAGGCGGCGGTCTGCTGGGCCAAAAAGTTGAGGAACTCCCACTGCGGCATAAAGGCGATAAATTTGCAGCGCGTCGGTAGGCGGCTGAAATCCGCCAGTTTGATGTCGCGGCCGGCGACTTCGGCGTGCAGAGATTCCGCGCGCTGATGCGGCAGCGTCAGCAGTTCGTCGAGCAGACCCAGCTGATGCATGACTTCCAGCGTCGACGGGTGAATGGTGTCACCGCGAAAATCGCGCAGGAAATCGGCGTGCTTCTCCAGCACCGTCACGTCGATCCCCGCCCGCGCCAGCAGATAGCCGAGCATCAGCCCGGCGGGGCCGCCTCCCACGATGCAGCAGGTGGTGGCGTAAGGTGTGATTGGTGATGACGACATGACGGTTGACCCCGGAGAGCGGCCCGCATCCCGCGAGCCGCAAGTGAATGTTTAATGTTGATAATGATTATCAATATCAAGTTTGACTGTCAACCCGCGGCGCAGTGTGGTCAAAGGGGGCGGACAGATGGCCGACGCGGAACAGCTGGCCGTTTTGCGGCCGTGCCTGCGGCGGTTCACGCCATAAATCCAGCCGCACTAACCGCCACTCGGCGGGGTCGAACGCCACGATGGAGGCCAGCGCGCCGGGCGCCGCCTGCTGTTGCCGACGCAGCGCAGGGAGATCGCTGTAGGGGATGATGGCCTGTTCCTGACAGGTTGCCCAGGCGGCCTCGGCCAGATGAGGGCGATCGAAATGCGTCAGCCACGGCAGCCAATGATTGACGCGCGGCCAGCCGAACGCCTGGCTGAGGCCTCTGAAACCTTCGCCGGTCAGGAAATCGTTCATGCCGGCGCTGCTGTTCCACAGGTAGAAGGGAGCGTAGAGATTTTCGGCGCTGCCTTCGCTGCGCTGCGCGTACAGATAGGCTTTGACGATCAGCTGCGGGCAGGCGTCGAGCCGATGGCCGAAATCGGCGATGCGGCGGCGGACGATCGCCATGTCGTAATCGGCGGGCAGGGTGAAACGGTATTGCATCGCGAGCATAAGGATTCTCCGCAAAGACATTGACCGGGAGAGCGTGACACGCCATCTTTATCAGTAAAATCGGTATTATTTTGATTGATGGTTCAGAAAATCAGGATGGTCAGCATGGGGCGAATCACGTTCGATCTCGAGGATTTGCGCAGCTTCGTCACCGGCGTCGAGCTGGGCAGCTTCGCCAAGGCGGCGGAACGGCTGGGGCGTTCGACGTCGGCGGTCAGCGCTCACCTGAAAAAGCTGGAGCAGCAGGTCAGCGCGCCGATCCTGCGCAAGGCCGGACGCGGCATGGTGATGACCGAGGCGGGGGAAACCCTGCTCGGTTACGCGCGCCGCCTGCTGGAGCTCAATGACGAAGCCGCCGCCGCGGTGCGCGGGTTGGATCTGCAGGGCACGGTGCGGCTGGGGCTGCAGGAAGATTTCGGCGAGACGTTTCTGCCGCAGGTGTTGGGCAGCTTCGCGCGCGCCAATCCGAAGGTGCGCATCGAGGCGCGCATCGCCCGCAATGCCGAGCTGATCGACTGGGTGCTGAAAGGCCAGCTGGATCTGTCGCTGGCGTGGGACGGCGGTTTGAGCACGCCGTTTCATCAGGCGCTGGGGCAGCGGCAGTTGCACTGGATCGCGTCGCCCGGCTTCGCGCTGGCGCCGTGGCGAGAAGGGGACGAACCCTTGCCGTTGGTGATGTTCGACGCACCCTGTCTGATGCGCAGCGCGGCGACGCAGGCGTTGGATCGCGCCGGCATTCCCTGGCGCATCGCCTTTACCAGCCGCAGCCTGAACGGCGTTTGGGCGGCGGTGAGCGCCGGGTTGGGCGTCACGGTGCGCACGGCGGCGGGTTTGCCGCCCGGCCTGTCACCGTTGGCGCCCGAACTGCTGCCCGTTCTCGGCCAGCTCGGCGTGGTGCTGCACCGCGCCGAGGATCAGCCCTCGGCGGCCGTGCAGCGGCTGGCGCAGATCGTGGTCGAGCGGATCGAAACCTAATCTTTGGCGATGGGCTGTTTGCCGCTCAGCTGGCCCCATTCGCTCCAGGCGCCGTCATACAGTTTGACCTGCGGGGCGCCGAGCGACAGCAGGCCGAACGCCAGCACCGCCGCCGTCACGCCGGAGCCGCAGCTGGTGATGATCGGGCCGTTGATATCCACGCCCTTGTCGCTGAAGGTTTGGCGCAGCGCCTCCAGCGATTTGAAGCGGCCGTTTTCCAGCAGCTCGCCGTACGGAATGTTGATGCTGCCGGGAATGTGGCCGCGGTGCAGGCCGGGGCGCGGCTCCGGCGCTTCGGCATAAAAGCGCGGCGCGGCGCGCGCGTCGAGAATTTGCACCGGCGTGCCTAACGCCTGTTCCACTTGCCGCATATCCACCACCGCGTCGGCGTTGAACCGGGCGTTGAACGCCTGCGGTTCAGGCTGCGCCGGGCCGGTGGCCAGCGCCTGGCCCTGCGCTGTCCAGCCGTTCAGCCCTTCGTCCAGTACGTAAACATGCTGGGCGCCGAAATTGCGGAAGGTCCACCAGCCGCGCGGCGCGGAGAACTGGTTACCCTCATCGTAAATCACCAGGGTATCGCGCTCGCTGATGCCCAGCTTGCCCACCGCCGCGCCAAACTCCGCCGCCGTCGGCAGCATGTGCGGCAGCGCGGTGTTTTTGTCCGCCACTTCGTCGATGTCGAAATAGACCGCGCCGGGGATATGGCCGCGTTCGAACTCGGCAAGCATGTCCTTTTTCGGCGTTAGCCCCACCGGCGACATCCGGACGTCGATCACCACCAGATTTTCATCGTTGATATGTTGCGCAAGCCATTGAGGGGTCACCAGAAACGGAGAGTTCATCGTTATTGTTCGCCTGTTGTGAAAACGGATTTTCACTATACACCAGGCCGCGCGGGGATGAAGTATGATGTTCAGTCAAAGGCAATGGGCAGGGAGCGGAAAAATCATGACGGACGAGGCGTTTGGCGGGGCCAAGATCGCGCTGCTGTGCGATGGTTTCCTGCTGGTTTACCAACGGGACGATAAACCGGGCATTCCGTGGCCCGGCCTGTGGGATCTGCCCGGCGGCGGGCGGGAGTACGGCGAAACGCCGCTGCAGTGCGTGCAGCGGGAGACGCAGGAAGAGTTCGGCGTGGCGATCGCCGAACGTCAGGTTGTCTGGCGGCGGCGCTACGACGGCATTTTGCCCGGCTATCCGCCGACCTGGTTCATGGCCGGGATGATCACTCCGGCGCAGATCGCCGCCATACGTTTCGGCGACGAGGGGCAGCGTTGGCGGATGATGCCGGTGGAGCAGTTTATTCACCATCCGCAGGGTATCGAACACCTGCGCCGCCGGGTGGCGGAGTATTGGCGGCAGGGCGGTTAACCCCGTTGTTCAGGATGCCGCCAGCCGGTTGATCTGCGCCGGTTCGATGATGCGCAGCGCGCTTTCCCGTCGCGCCACCGCCAGCATCGCCCGCCCGATTCGTTCGGTGCTGCTTACCCGGGCGGGAAACAGCCGCAATGCGCCGAGCCACAGCGGCTTGAACAGCCGATAGGCCAGATCGTAGAGGCGGGTTTTGGAGCGAATGCCGTGCAGCGGCACAATGGCGCCGGGACGGAACATTACCGCGTGGAACGGCAGCGCCAGCAGCGCGTTTTCGGTGGCGCCCTTGACCCTGGCCCACATGCTGCGGCCGCGTTCGCTGCTGTCGGTGCCGAGGCCGGAGACGTAGACGAAGACCATCGACGGATTCAGCGTCGCCAACGGGCGGGCGGCGGCCAGCGTCAGATCGTAAGTCACCGCGCGATATTCAGCTTCACTCAGGCCGGAGGACGAAATCCCCAGGCAGAAGAAGCAGGCGTCGTAGCCGGCGAACTGCGGCTCCAGCGCCGACAGATCACGCAGATCGGGTACAGAAAGCTGGCGCAGTTTGGCGTGGCTCTGGGCCAACGGGCTTCGGCCGATGCTGAGCACTTCGCTGACGCGCGGATCGTGCAGGCATTCCCGCAGCGCGCCCTGGCCCACCATGCCGCTGGCGCCGAAAATAATCACTTTCATGCTCTGTTCTCCCACTGGCCGGCGGCGCGCTGCGTGCGCCAGCGGCTGGGCGTCAGCGTTTCCCACTGAATAAAGGCGCGGCTGAACGAATTCAGCTCTTCGAATCCCAGCACAAAGGCGATTTCGCCCGGTTCAAGGTCGGTTTCCGCCAACAGCCGGCAGGCGGTGCGGTGGCGGGTTTTGTCCAACAATTGCTGGTAGCTGTAGCCGTGCTGTTGCAAGCGGCGCTGCAGCGTGCGCGGGCTGAGATAGAGTTCAGCGGCCACGCTGTTGACGCTGGGGCGCTGGCCGCGCATGCTGCGGCTGAGGATCGCCATCACCTGCGTGGGCAGATCGTGCGCCGGCTGCGATTTGGCCAGTTCCGCCTCCAGCCCCGGCAGCAATACGGCCAGCATGTCCTGATTGTAAGTGATGAACGGTTGGTCTATCAGCGCGCGGTCAAACACCAGCACGTCCTGCGGGGCGTTGAATGTCACCGGGCAGCCGAAATAGCGCGCCAGCGGCGAGGCGGCGTCCGGCCGCCGGGTCAATTCGATCGCCTGCGGCTGCAGGGGCAAGCCGGTGCCGCGCCGACACAGGGCCGTGATGGCGGCGAACATGGCGTCGATCAGCAGCGCCGGCGCGTGGCCCTCGCTCATGATCCAGCGCGTATGCAAGCGGATGCTGTCGCCGTCTTCTTCCAGCATCAGCTCTTCCGGGCAAACCAGTCGTTTATAGCGCGCCACCTTTTGCAACGCTTCGCCCAGCGTGGCGGAATGCAACGCGGCGACCAACGCAATGTCATAGTGTTCCGGCGCCGCCTCGCCGCCCAGGCGCAGGCCGAAGGCGGGATCGTCGTTCAACTGCGGCAGACTGCGCCAAAGAGAGAAGAACTGTTGCGTAGTGAGTTTAATCTTGTCGCGCCGTTCGCCGAACAGCCCGGCGGGCAACCCGGCCAATCGGCCGAGCTGCTCGATATCGACGCCCTGCGCCGCCAGGTGTACCGCCAGTGCGCCGGAAACCGGAATTTGATCGCTGCTCAATGCGGGCTCCTTAGGGTTTTCCCGTCACCACCGCCGCCATCGCGGCGTGATCCGGCGAGCTGTCGTCGTGGTCGGTGCTCAGGCTGAGAGTGCGAAACGCGGCGTCCTCCGCCTGGCGTTCTGCCAACACCTGCGCCGCCATATGCACCGCGTCGCTGCCGAGCAGCAGGCGTAGCGGAGGGGCTTCCAGCGCCGCCAGCTGCAGGATCGCCTGCGCCGCCTTGGCCGGATCGCCGGTTTGGCTGCCGTTATGCTGCTGCAGGAAGGCCAGCATTGGCCCCAGCGTCGGCTGATAGGCTTCGCCGATCGGCGCAATGGTCATTGAAGAACCGGCCCAGTCGGTGCGGAAGCCGCCGGGTTCGACCATCGTCACCTTGACGCCGAAGGGAGCCATCTCTTTGGCCAATGATTCGGAGAACCCTTCGACCGCCCACTTGGCGGTATGGTAGGCGCTGAGGCCGGCAATGCCGAGGCGAGCGCCGATGGTGGCGATCTGGATGATATGGCCGCTGCCCTGCAGGCGTAATATCGGCAGCGCCGCGCGGGTGACGTTGAACACGCCGAAGAAGTTGGTTTCGAGCTGCGCGCGAAAATCGGTTTCATCGGCTTCCTCCACCGGTGCGATATTGCCGTAGCCGGCGTTGTTGACCAGCACGTCCAGCCGACCGAAGCGTTCAATCGCCGTGCGCACCGCGCGTTCGGCGGCGGCGGTGTCGGTGACGTCGAGCGCGATCGTGGCGACCCGATCGCCGTAGCGTTCCACCAGCGGCTGCAGCTGTTGCGGCTGACGGGCAGTGGCGACCAGACGGTGCCCGGCGGCCAACACCGCCTGCGCCAGCTGTTGGCCCAGGCCGCGGGAACTGCCGGTGATTAACCATACCTGTGACTGAGACATCATGACCTTCCTGATTGCGAGTGGGTGTGATGCCACTTTAGAGCGACGGGCAGCGCAGCGATAATCCGATCGCGTCAAGATTTAATCCGATTGCGCCAAACTGTCGGCCGGCATCAGCCGCTGGATGGTGGCGCCGACCTTCTGCACTGCCAGCTCGATCTCTGTCGTCAGCGTCGGCGCATAGTTGATGCGCAGGCAGTTGCGGTACTTGCCGGCGGCGGAAAAGATGCTGCCGACGGCGATTTGTACGCCTTGCTGTTCAAGATGGCGGTTCAGCCGCAGGGTGTCGAACGCTTCGTCCAGTTCGATCCACAGCATAAAACCGCCGCGCGGCCGGCTGACGCGGGTGCCGGCCGGGAAGTGTTTCAGGATAAGATCGGTCATGCGGTCGCGGTTCTGCTGGTAGCGTGCGCGCATGCGCCGCAGGTGCTGCAGGTAATGCCCGCCGCGGATAAATTCGGCGATCGCCAGCTGCGGCTGGGTGGCGGTGGCGCCGGAGCCGATGAACTTCATGTGCAGCACCCGTTCCAGGTAGCGGCCGGGCGCGATCCAGCCCACGCGCAGCCCCGGCGCCAGCGTTTTGGAAAACGAGCTGCACAGCAGCACGCGGCCGTCGTCGTCGAATGACTTGATGGTGCGCGGCCGCGGGTAGTGATAGGCGATGTCGCCGTAGACATCGTCTTCGATGATCGCCGCGTCGTGACGCTGCGCCAGCGTCAGCAGCCGCTGTTTGTGGGCGTCGGGCATGATGTAGCCCAGCGGATTATTGCAGTTGGGCGTCAGCAGGATGGCCTTGACCGGCCACTGTTCCAGCGCCATCTCCAGCGCGGCCAGGCTGACGCCGGTGAGCGGATCGGTGGGGATTTCCAGCGCCTTGATGCCCAGACCCTTCAGCGTCTGCATGGTGCCGTGGAAGCAGGGCGAATCGACCGCCACGATGTCGCCGGGTTGGCAAACGGCGCGCAGTCCGGCGGAGATTGCTTCCTGACAACCGGTGGTGATCAGCAGCTGATCGGGGCCGATTTGGCAGCCGGAGTCCAGCAGCAGACGGGCGACCTGTTCGCGCAGCGCGGCCACGCCCTGAATGCTGTCGTAATACAGGCTGCGCAGGTCGCCGTGGCGGGCGGCGTTGCGCAGGGCGACGATCAGCGGCTTCATCGTCGGTTCGGCGATATCCGGCATGCCGCGCCCCAGCTGGATCAGGCCTTCGCGCGGCCGGCTGCGCACCAGTTCCAGCACCTGCTCCCATTGCGAAATGTCCACCGGCCGCTGCACTGGCGCCGTCATGGCGGGCAGCTCGGCTTGCGCGCGCCGCGTATGCACGAAGTAGCCCGACTTCGGCCGTGCTTCCACCAGGCGCTGTTCCTCGAGCAACCGGTAGGCTTGCTGCACCGTGCTGATGCTGACGCCGTGCTCCTGGCTCAACGCGCGCACCGAAGGCAGGCGATGGCCGGCCGGATACAACCCTTGCTGAATGCGTTGGCTGAGAATGGCGGCCAGCGTGGCGTAGCGTGTCATACAGAGGCCTCTCATCGGGGGTAAGGATTAAAAAAACCGGTACAGATACGTTCAAAATAAACCATTCAGCGGGTTTTTTGGCGCAGCTGTATGAAAAAAATAGCGCCAGCGTGAATCTGTATTGTTTTTTGCCTGGCGCGCATCATCACTACCAGGCGAAAACATCAGGGGGGATAATAAAATGGCTCTGTTTGATGGCATGACGATGTGGCGACGGGTAGGCTGGTCACGCTGGCGTTGGTATTTGTTGCGTCGCAGAACGCGCAGAGAGTTACTGCTGCTGAACGACAGGCAGCTGGCGGATATCGGCCTGACGCGGGCGGAGGCCTGGAGGGAAGGGTATAAACCGTTCTGGAGAGAATAAGGAAAGTCAATGCTGAAATTATTGGGTAAAGCCTCATCGATCAACGTGCGCAAGGTGTTATGGACCTGTCAGGAGTTGGGGCTGACGCTGGAACGGGAGGACTGGGGCAGCGGTTATCGCTCCACGCAGGAGCCGGCGTTTTTGGCGCTGAATCCCAACGGCCTGGTGCCGGTGCTGATCGACGGCGAGCGGGTGCTGTGGGAGTCGAATACCATTTGCCGCTATCTGGCGGGGCGGGAAGGGCGGCAAGATCTGCTGCCGCAGGCACCCGGCGCGCGCGCGGCGGTGGAGATGTGGATGGACTGGCAGGCCACCGATCTGAACGGCGCCTGGCGCTACGTGTTTATGTCGCGGGTGCGTGGGCATGCGGATTATCAGGATGCCGCCAGCCTGGCAGCCGCCGAGCGCGAATGGAACCGGCTGATGGGCTTGTTGGACGCACATCTGGCGCAGCACGGCCCTTATGCCGCCGGCGCCGCCTTCACGCTGGCGGACGTGGTGCTGGGGCTGTCGCTGAACCGCTGGCTGATGACGCCGTTCGAGCGGCCGCATTATGCGGCGCTGGCGGCCTATCAGCAGCGTCTGTTGCAACGCCCTGGCTACGTGCAGCACGGTGCTAACGGTTTACCGTGATATGAAATAAACGGTTCATTTTATCTTGTCCGGATACGCCCCGCCGTGTCCGGACTTTCCTCATTACATCATCCCGTCAACGTTTCATGAACGGCATCACGAATATGAACTTTATTTTCCTGTGTGCTTGTTATTGAAATTTATATTCCATATAAACCCGTTATCAACCGGCGCGTTTCATTGAGCGACGCCTGGTTCTACGCAGAGTTTTGGTCACGGGAGAAAATGATGAAACAGGTACGCGTTGGGTTAATCGGCACCGGTTATATCGGGCGTTGTCACGCTATCGCCTATGCGCAGGCCGCCACGGTCTTTCCTCTGAAAGGGGACCTGGTGCTGGAGATGCTGGCGGAAGTGACGCCCGAGCTGGCGGCGCAGCGCGCCGCCGAATTCGGCTTTGCGCGCTCGACCGGCGACTGGCGGCAGCTGGTGGCCGATCCGGCGATCGATGTGGTGGACATCTGCGCCCCCAACTTTTTGCATAAAGAGATGGCGCTGGCGGCGATCCGCCACGGCAAGCACGTGTATTCGGAAAAGCCGCTGGCGCTGGACGCCGCCGACGCGGCGGAGATGGTGCAGGCCGCGCGCGCCAAGGGGGTGAAAACGCTGGTCGGTTTTAACTACATGAAAAACCCCACCAGCCAACTGGCGCGCGAAATTATCGCCAACGGCGAAATCGGCGAGGTGGTGCATTTTTACGGCACCCACAATGAGGATTATCTGGCCGATCCGCGCACGCCGATCGACTGGCACTGCCGCCGCGCCAGCGCCGGATTAGGCGCGCTCGGGGATCTGGCGGCGCACATCGTCAATATGGCGCACTACCTGGTGGGCGATATCGTGGCGGTTTCCGGCGATATGCAGACCGTGATCAAACAGCGCCCGGATCCGCAGGACCCGACGCGCCTGCACCCGGTGGAAAACGAAGATCAGGCCAGTGCGTTGCTGCGTTTCGCCGGCGGCGCGATGGGCACTATCGAAACGTCGCGCATTGCCTGCGGGCGCAAGATGGGGTTGACCTATGTGGTTACCGGCACCAAAGGCACGCTGAGTTATACCCAGGAACGGATGGCGGAGCTGAAGCTGTATCGGCACGATGAACCGGCGGAGCGGCAGGGGTTCAAGACGTTGCTGGTGGGGCCGAAGCACCCGGACTATGCGGCGTTTTGCATCAGCGCCGGGCACGGCATTGGTTTTAACGATCAGAAGACGGTGGAGATCCGCGATCTGGTCAACGGCATCGCCGCGGGCGATCGCATGTGGCCGGACTTTGAAGAGGGCTGGAAGGTGTCGTGCGTGCTGGACGCGATAGCCGCCTCCGCCGAACAGCGGCGCTGGCTGGAGATCAACCGCGATTGAAAATGAAATGGCGCTCTCCCGTGGACAGCGCCATTAATTTATTATGTTGCCAGCTTAATAGCTTATTAAGTTAACTTTATAATAAGTTATTGGCTTGATAACTTAGAACGAGAAACACGAACAGCCGAACGCGCCCCAGAAGGCATTCTCGTCCGACACCGGGATGCTGGAGCGGCGCGCGATGTCATGCTGGTGTGCATGCACGCCGCACGGGCCGCAGCATTGATGCGCCTGGCTCACTACCCCGACGCGGGCCGCCGCCGACGGCGGTGCGGAGCGGTAATGGCCCGGCACCTGGGTGACCGGCGACCACTCCGGCAGCACCGGCAGCGGCGGCGGCGCCAGCGGCGAGAAGCTGCCGGCGGCGTAGACCACTTTGCCGTCCACCACCGTCATCACCGACTCGATGCCTTTGATCTGCTCTTCCGGCACGCTGAAATAGTCCTGCGACAGCACCGCCAAATCCGCCAGTTGGCCGACCTTGATCTGGCCTTTCTTGCCCTGCTCGGTGGAGAACCAGGCGCTGCCTTGCGTCCACAGCATCAGCGCCGTTTCTCGATCCAGCCGCGCGCTGTCGTCGTACATCGCCATGCCGCCGACGGTGCGGCCGGAGACCAGCCAGTACAGCGCCGTCCACGGGTTGTAGCTGGCGACGCGGGTGGCGTCGGTGCCCAGCCCGACCGGCAGCTCGGCCGCCAGCATTTTCGCCACCGGCGGCGTATGTTTGGTGGCTTCGATGCCGTAACGGTCGGCGAAATACTCCCCCTGGAACGCCATGCGGTGCTGCACCGCAATGCCGCCGCCCAGCGCCTTGACGCGCTCGATATTGCGCTCGGTAATGGTTTCGGCGTGGTCGAACAGCCAGTGCAGCCCGTTGAACGGAATGTCGCGGTTCACCTTCTCGAACACGTCCAGCATGCGGCTGATGGATTCGTCATAGGTGGCGTGCAGGCGGAACGGCCAGCGGTGCTCGACCAGATGGCGCACCACCCGCTCCAGTTCGTCTTCGGTGCCCGGCGGCAGATCCGGGCGCGGCTGCAGGAAGTCTTCGAAGTCGGCGGCGGAAAACACCAGCATCTCGCCGGCGCCGTTGTGGCGATAGAAGTCGGTGCCCTGGCCCGGCTTGAGCATGTCGGTCCACAGCTCGAAGTCTTCCAGCTCCTGTTTAGGCCGCTGGGTGAACAGGTTATAGGCGATGCGGATGGTCAGCTGCTTTTTCTCGTGCAGCTCGGCGATCACCTGATAATCCTCCGGGTAGTTCTGGAAGCCGCCGCCGGCGTCGATGGCGCTGGTGAGACCGAGGCGGTTCAGCTCACGCATAAACTGGCGGGTGGAGTTGACCTGCTGCTCCAGCGGCAGCTTCGGCCCTTTCGCCAGCGTGGCGTACAGGATCATGGCGTTGGGTTTGGCGATCAGCATGCCGGTCGGGTTGCCGTTGGCGTCGCGCTGGATCTCGCCGCCCGGCGGGTTCGGCGTGTCTTTGGTGTAGCCGACCACCTTCAACGCCGCACGGTTGAGCAGCGCGCGATCGTAGAGATGCAGAATAAATACCGGCGTGTCCGGCGCCGCCTGGTTGATTTCGTCCAGCGTCGGCATGCGGCGCTCGGCGAACTGGAATTCGGTCCAGCCGCCGACCACCCGCACCCATTGCGGGCTCGGGGTGCGCAGCGCCTGTTCTTTCAACATGCGCAGCGCGTCGGCCAGCGAGGGCACGCCTTCCCAGCGCAGCTCCAGGTTATAGTTCAGGCCGCCGCGGATCAGGTGCAGGTGCGAGTCGTTCAGGCCGGGAATGGCGGTGTGGCCGTGCAGATCGATCACCTGGGTTTCCGGCCCGGCGTGCTGCATGACTTCGCTTTCGCTGCCGACCGCCAGAAACTTGCCGTCGCGGATGGCGACCGCTTGCGCGGTGGGGTGTTGGCGGTCAACGGTGTGAAACTTGCCGTTGGTGATGATCAATGAAGCGTGGTGGTTCATAACATTCTCCCGGCGAACCGCCTAGCGGCGGGTCAGCCATTGATGAAAAACGCGAGTCACGATAGGCATCCACAGGTACACCACCAGGGCGACCACGGTGGCGTCATTGAGAAAATGGCCGAGCAGCGAGCCGTCCAGCTGCGGCAGCACCCGTCCCCAAAACCAGGGCACCAGATTGGTGGATGGAAAGATCACCAGCAGGGTGATGATGAATTGCTTCCACTGGGGCGGCTGGCGCACGCTGGGGTTGGGCGGGGTAAACCAGAACTCTGCGCCGGGGCGGATCTCGATATGGTCGTTCTCCAGCAACAGCGGAGTGACTTCTTCGATGTATTGCTTGCGCTGCGGCGAGTTGAGCCAGCGGTAGAGATTGTCGAGATTGTCGAAGCGGACCAGCACCGTATAGGCCTGTTCGTCGCCGGAAGGGCGAATCACGTTGACGCCTAAATGGCCGGTGAAGCCTGCGGCGTCGGGCATGATGCGGTTCAGCCAGGCCTCATAGGCCTGTTCGTTCCCCGGTGCCAAACGGTGGGTGATCACCAGCGTGACATGCTGCGGATGGGCCATAAAACCGACTCCTGAAAATACCCCGGCGCGAGGCCGGGGCAAGGGGAATTATTTCACCGTGCGGGCCGGTGCGTGGTGCACCATGGTGTAAGCGTAGTCGACGCCCATGCCGTACGCGCCGCTGTGTTCGCGCACCAGCGCCATCACCGCGTCGTAGGTATCTTTGCGCGCCCAGTCGCGTTGGTACTCCAGCAGCACCTGCTGCCAGGTCACCGGTACGGCGCCGGCCTGCACCATGCGGTCGATCGAACGTTCGTGCGCATCGACGGAGGTGCCGCCGGAGGTGTCGGTCACCACATACACTTCATAGCCGGCTTCCAGCGCCATCAGCGCCGGGAAGGTCAGGCACACCTCGGTCCACAGCGCGGAGATCACCAGCTTTTTACGGCCGGTGGCTTCCACGGCTTTAACGAAGGCCGCGTCTTCCCAGGAGTTCATCGAGGTGCGTTCAATCGGGGTGATTTCAGGGTGTACCGCCAGCAGTTCCGGCCAGATATAGCCGCTGAAGCTTTCGGTTTCGACCGAGGTGAAAAGGGTGGGAACGTTGAAAATCTTGCCTGCCTTCGCCAAACCAACAACGTTGTTTTTCAGTTGCTGACGATCAATATTAGCCACGCCGAAGGCCATTTGTGGTTGATGATCGATAAAAATCAGTGCGGAATTGTCTTTATCAAGCAGTTGAAACTTGGACATAATTTACCTTCCCAGTGATATTTCGGTTGAACATCTGATGAGTGTAACGCCGATAAAACCCATGGTAGGCAGAGGGCGATTTCAAAGATACCGCAGAATTTTTGCCGACTTGTTGAGTTTTTTTATACACGGGAGAAAGCATGAGATTAAACCTGGAAGCGCTGCTGATTTTGGACGCGCTGGACCGGCACGGATCTTTCGCCGCCGCGGCCGCCGCACTGTTTAAAACCCCTTCGGCACTGAGCTATATGGTGCAAAAGCTGGAGAACGATCTCGACATCACCCTGCTCGATCGCTCCGGGCATCGGGCGAAGTTCACCGATACCGGCAAGTTGATGCTGGAAAAGGGGCGGGTGCTGCTGCGGGCGGCGCAGGATCTGGAGCAGCAGGCGCGCTATGTCGAAAACGGCTGGGAAAGCGAAATCACGCTCGGGATTGACGCCTCTTTCCCGTTTGCCCGCCTGTTGCCGCTGATCGACGAGTTCTATCGGCAGCATCACCATACCCGGCTGCGTTTCAGCCACGAAGTGCTGGCCGGCTCCTGGGAGTCGCTGGTTTACGGCTGCGCCGACATTATCATCGGCGCCATCTGCGAGCCGCCGTCACGGGTGGGCTATGCGTTCAGCAGGCTGGGGCAGCTGGATTACGTGTTCGCCGTCGCGCCGCAGCATCCGCTGGCGGCATTGCCGGAACCCTTGCCGAAGGACGAAATCCGTCAGCACCGGGCGGTGGTGGTGCGCGACACTTCGCGCGTCAACGCGCCGCAGAGCCTGAATCTGCTGGAAGAGCAGGATACGCTGACGGTCTTCGGTTTCGACGCCAAGCTGCAGGCGCAGCTGGCCGGGCTGGGCTGCGGCTATCTGCCGCGTTCTTTGGCGGAACCTTACCTGAACAGCGGCGAACTGGTGGCGAAACGCGTTGAATCGGAACGCTGCAGCGACATCGCCTATTTCGGTTGGCGGGAAAGCGCCAGCGGCCTGGCGGCCAAATGGTGGCGCGAACGGCTGCAGCGCTACGCGGACGACGGCGAGGCCTACCCGGCGGCGCAGTGAGGGCCGCTCGATAAGGATAAATCCCCCAATAAGGACATCGGGAATGAAAAAGACACTAAGCCTGTTGGCGTTGTTGCTGCTGAGCGGCTGCGGCGCCGGGCGTGAGGCCGGCATACCGTTGCCGCAGGCCCCGGCACTGGCCGCAACGCAGCTCAGTTACCCGGAGCGGGTGCATAACGCGGTGAGCCGCGAGCTGCGCTTGCCGGAACATGCGCACGGTCAGCGTTGTACCCTCGCTATCCGTTTGCAGCCGGACGGCAAGCTGGCGAGCAGCAAGATCGTAAGAGGCGATGCGCCCCTGTGCGCAGCGGCGAGCGCTGCGGTGCAGCGCGCGCAGCTTCCGCCGATGGCCAGCGCTACCGAATACGCGCTGTTCAACGCCGTGGTGCTCGATTTCGTTCCCTGAAGGGATATGACCGACGGGCCGTCTGCGCGGCCAATGCTTGTCAGTTAGCGTTTTTTTGAAGTACTCGTGACGTTTTCGGTCGATAAATGAGAGGTGCATCATGAGGCTCCTGCACCTCGACCGAGCCAGGGGCCGAAAGGCGCGGCCCCTGGCAACCCGCGCCTTTGCCCTATCAGACGGTTGGCTTTGCCAACGTTACTCAGCCCATCCCTGGGCCTCGCCCCTTCGGGGCCGCTGCAAGCAGCGTTCAAATCTGCTCCAGGCAGATTTGTCCTCTCTCCGCCATACCGCATTGAGGCCGGTTGCGACAGGCGTCCCTGCCTGTCTCACCTGAAACCGCCGTCCATGGCGGTTTCGCCTAATGCGCTATGCCTGCGTTCGGCGTCTTCAAGGGCGTCCAATACCGTGCTCATCTCCGATTCGTCTTCTTTGCGATATATGGGTTGCCCGGTAGCTGCCAGCTCGGGTGTTGACCTTTGGCGCGCATCACCGGCTGCCGAGCAAGACAGCGTTGTCAGGGGCAACCGGCCAGGGAAGGCCGGTTGAGGCGAGACTAACAGGGACGTTTGTCGTAGCCGACCCGCCCGACAATGCAGACGCGGCGAGGGCATCCGCACAGCGGACAGACGGTGTTAAGCGAAGGCGCGGGTGGAGGGGCCGCGCCTTCGGCCCCTCCAATTGCCGTTCATTGTAGTAACACAGAAATGCGGAACATTTACGGCAATTCAGGCTACACAAAACACACAAAGATGGGATAAAAAATGCCAGTCAGGTTTAACTGGCTGATATTACCGCCTGCGCGGCCCGTTTTTTCGCTTTGCCGCGTACGCAACCCGCTGAATTTTCACTTAGCTTTGCCATTTTCGTTATTTTGAACGCCGGTACGGCTCACGGATACTGGGGGAAAATCCCCAACCGCGAGCCGCAGCATGTCCCACGCCCACTATTTGCACCCTGAACAACGCGACCGCATCCGGCGGCTTCATCGGCGCTGGCACTGGCGGCTGGAGTTGCCCACCTGGGGGATCATGGCGGCAGTGTACGGCGGCTGGTTCGGCGTGGCGCATTATTGGCAGGCGCTGGGCCCGTGGCTTGGCGCGCCGCTGCTGATCCTGCTGACCACCGGGTATATGTCGCTGCAACACGAGCTGATCCACGGCCATCCGACGCGCTGGCCGCGCGTCAATCAGCTATTCGGCCTGTTGCCGCTGGCGGTGTGGTATCCCTACGGGCTGTATCGGGATTCGCATCTGCGCCACCACCGCAACGACCACCTGACCGATCCGCATGAAGATCCCGAAAGTTACTACTTCAGCGCCGCACAGTGGCGGCGTTATCCCCGCCTGCTGCCGCGGCTGGCCGCGGTGCGCAATACGCTGATCGGCCGGGTGCTCCTCGGCCCGGCGCTGGATATCGTCACCACGCTGTTCGGCGCAGTGAAGACGCTTGCAGCGGGCGATCTGCGCGCCTGGGCGATGTGGCTGGCGCATCTGTCGCTGCTGGCGGCGCTGCTGCACTGGCTGCAGATGCAGGGCATCGGCACGGCGTTTTACCTGTTGGCCATCAGCTACCCGGCGCTGGCGCTGACCAAGGTAAGATCGTTTTTTGAGCATCGCGCCGTGGACGCACCGCAGGCACGTTCTATTATTAATGAGGCGGGCTGGCCGTGGCGGCTGCTGTTTCTCAATCTGAACTACCATTTAGTGCATCACGATTTGCCCGGCTTGCCCTGGTATGGCCTGCGCGAAGTCTATCTGGCGGAACGCGAGGCGTATCAGCGCCGCAGCCAGGGATTCGTCGCGCAGGGTTATGGCGAGTGGCTGCGCGATTACGCACTGACGCCGATCGACGTCGGCGTGCATCCGCTGAGCGCCTGCGAGCGGCGGGAGGAACGCGGCGCCCGGCCGAAGAAAAAACTTATTGCGCGCTGGAAGCGCGTTTCTCAGGATTTTCCAACCGAACTGGCCCATGAGCCGGAAAACATATAACCAGAGGAAAAGTATGGCAATCACCTTATCACGCGGACGTTCCTTTGCCGTCGCGCTGGCTCTGCTGGCCGTCGGCGGTCTGGCGCAGGCGGCCGACTCGGTGCGCGTCGGCTCCAAGATCGATACCGAAGGTTCGCTGCTCGGCAACATCATCGTGCAGGTGCTGGAAGCCAACGGCATCAAAACCACCAACAAGCTGCAGCTCGGCACCACCAAGGTGCTGCGTGGCGCCATCACTTCCGGCGAGATCGACATCTACCCGGAATACACCGGCAACGGCGCGTTTTTCTTCTCCGATGAGAAGGACCCGGCGTGGAAGAACGCCCAGGCCGGCTTCGAGAAGGTGAAGCAGCTCGACTACGACAAAAACAAAATCGTCTGGCTCGATGCGGCGCCGGCCAACAACACCTGGACCATCGCCATTCGTCAGGACGTGGCGGACGCCAACCATCTCAAAACGCTGGCGGATCTCGGCAAGTGGATCAACGGCGGCGGCAAGTTCAAGCTGGCGGCCTCGGCGGAATTTATCGAGCGGCCGGATGCGCTGCCGGCGTTCCAGAATGCCTACGGCTTCAAGCTGAATCAGGATCAGCTGCTGTCCCTGGCCGGCGGCGATACGGCGGTGACCATCAAGGCGGCGGCGGAGCAGACCTCCGGCGTCAACGCGGCGATGGCCTACGGCACCGATGGCCCGGTGGCGGCGCTGGGGCTGCAGACGCTGGCGGATCCGAAAGGCGTACAGCCGATCTACGCGCCGGCGCCGATCGTGCGTGAAGCGGCGCTGAAGGCGCACGCCAATCTGCCTGAACTGCTGAAGCCGGTGTTCGCCTCGCTGGACGGGCCGACGCTGCAAAAACTCAACGCGCAGATCGCTGTGGAAGGCCAGGACGCCAAACAGGTGGCGGCCGCTTACCTGAAAGAGAAAGGGTTTGTTAAGGGATAATGCCGAGGTGCCCCCTTTGCCGTCGGGAGAGGGGGTAAACCGAGGGAGCCGGAGCGTTTCTTTGACTATCGCCGTAAAACATCGCGTCTTGTTGACGCTGTTCATGCTGTTGCTGCTGGCTGCGTTCGGCCTGCCGTTCCTCAGTTATGCCCCCAATCGCCTGTTGTCGGGCAAAAGCCTCTCCTTGTTCTCCCTGCTGCACGGCCCGGCGCTGTGGCTGCTGTTGCCGCTGGCGGCATTGGCGATCCTCAGCCTGCTGCCGCCGACGCGGGGGCGGGCGCTGCTGGCGGCGCTGGCCGCCTGCGGGGTGCTGACGCTGGCGTTCTGGATCAGCGGGCAGGCCGCCGGGCGTCTGGCGCAGGAGGGATCGCGCCTGGCACGCACCTCCTGGGGCAGCGGCTGCTGGTTGACCATGGCGCTGAGCCTGCTGATCGCCGCCGACGCCATGGCGCGTCTCACCGCGTCGCACCTGCGGCGGATGCTCGGCAACGCGCTGGTGCTGGTGCCGCCGGCGCTGCTGCTGTTCGGCCATCAGCTCGATCAGCTGTCGCTGCTGAAGGAGTACCATAATCGGCAGGAGGTGTTTGACGCCGCGCTGCTGCAGCACCTGACCATTCTGCTGGCGACGATGGCGCCGGCGCTGGCGATCGGTGTGCCGCTCGGGGTGCTGTGCTTTCGTTCCGAGCGCTGGCAGCGGCCGATCTTCTCCGTGTTGAACATTATCCAGACCGTACCGTCGATCGCGCTGTTCGGCCTGCTGATCGCGCCGCTGGCGGGGTTGGCGGTGGCGGTGCCCTGGCTGGCGGAACACGGCGTCAGCGGTATCGGCATGGCGCCGGCGATCGTGGCGCTGGTGCTGTACGCGCTGTTGCCGCTGGTGCGCAGCGTGGTGGCGGGGCTGCAAAGCGTGCCGGCCGGCGTGATTGAGTCCGCCACCGGCATGGGGTTGACGCGCGGGCAGATCTTCCTGCGCGTGCAGCTGCCGTTGGCGCTGCCGCTGTTCCTGACCGGCGTGCGCATTCTGGCGGTGCAGACCGTCGGCATGGCGGTGGTGGCGGCGCTGATCGGCGCCGGCGGTTTTGGCGCCATCGTATTTCAGGGGCTGCTCAGCAGCGCGCTGGATCTGGTTCTGCTGGGGGTGATCCCGGTGGTCATGATGGCGGTCATCGTCGATTCGCTGTTTAAATTTTGGGTTTCAATCCTGGACGTATCGCGCCGATGATTCACTTTGAGCAAGTCAGCAAAATTTTTCAGGGCAAGCCGGCGGTGGACGATCTCACGCTGCACATCGCCGAGGGCGAATTCACCGTGTTGATCGGCACCTCGGGTTCCGGTAAGTCCACGACGTTAAAAATGATCAATCGCCTGATCGAACACGATAGGGGCAAGATTCTCTTTGCCGGCGAAGAGATCCAGTCGTTCAAACCGCAGGATCTGCGGCGGCGCATGGGCTATGCGATCCAATCGATCGGCCTGTTTCCGCACTGGACGGTGGAGGAGAACATCGCCACCGTGCCGCAGCTGCTGAAATGGCCGCGCGCGCGCATTCGCGATCGGGTGACCGAACTGTTGGAGCTGCTGCATTTGGAGCCGGATCTGTTTCGCCGCCGCTATCCGCACCAGCTGTCCGGCGGGCAGCAGCAGCGGGTGGGGGTGGCGCGCGCGCTGGCTGCCGATCCCGAGGTGTTGCTGATGGACGAACCGTTCGGCGCGCTGGATCCGGTCACCCGCACGGCGCTGCAGGCGGAGATCGCGCGCATCCATCAGCTCTCCGGCCGCACTATCGTGCTGGTGACGCACGACATCGACGAAGCGCTGGGCCTGGCGGATCGTCTGGTGTTGCTCGATCAGGGGCGGGTGGTGCAGCAGGGCACGCCGCTGACGCTGTTGACCGCCCCGGCCAACGATTTCGTGCGTGATTTCTTCGGGCGCAGCGATCGCGGCATCAAGCTGCTGTCGCTGGGGACGGTGGCGGAGCGGGTGCGGCCCGGTGTCGCCGGGGGCGAGCCGATCGCCGCCGCCATGAGCCTGCGCGAGGCGCTGTCGGTGTTCGTGGCGCGCGGCAGCGACTGCCTGCCGGTGGTGGATGAACGGGGCGAAGCGTTGGGGGTGTTGCACTTCAATGATCTGATCGCCGGGCAGGCGCTGTCATGAGCGGGCGCATCGGGCGCCTGCTGCGCGATCCGTTGCCCTGGACGCTGGCGCTGCTGTTGGCGCTGGTGTTCGGCATGGATCATCTGCGCGGCCTGTTCGCCGCCTGGTTCCCCGATCTGGAGCGGCCCATTTACCAGCAGGACAGCTTTATCGCGCTGGTGGGGGCGCACCTGTCGCTGGTGGCGATCTCCAGCCTGATCGCGGTGGCTCTCGGCGTGGCGGCAGGCGTGGCCGTGACCCGACGCAGCGGCCGGGAGTTTCGTTCGCTGGTGGAAACGGTGGTGGCGGTGGGGCAGACCTTCCCGCCGGTGGCGGTGCTGGCGGTAGCGGTGCCGGTGATGGGCTTCAGCGAACAGCCGGCGATCATTGCGCTGGTATTGTACGGCCTGCTGCCGATCCTGCAGGGCACGCTGGCGGGCATCGAATCGGTGCCGCCCGCCACGCGCGAGATCGCCCGCGGCGTGGGGATGAGTGCCTGGCAAATTCTGTGGCGGGTTGAACTGCCGCTGGCGGCGCCGGTGATCGTCGCCGGGATCCGCACCTCGGTGATCATCAATATCGGCACGGCGGCCATCGCTTCCACCGTCGGCACCAAGACGCTCGGTTCGCCGATCATCATCGGCCTGAGCGGCTTTAACACCGCCTATGTGATCCAGGGCGCGGCGGTTGTGGCGTTGTTGGCTATTATCACCGATATGCTGTTCGAACGTTGGGTGCGTTATCTCACCGCCTGGCGTCAGCAGACGCTGGCGACCACTCCGGCGGGGTAAGGGGGAAATGATGCAGGTGTCTCTACCGATGTACGGCGTTGGCCGGGAGCAGGCCGAATCCTTCTGGCAGGTGTTGCGCGACAAGCTGCTGCGGCTGGGGTTGCCGGCGGCGCCGGAACGGCTCAGCTGGCCGGACGATCTGGCGCAGCACTGGCGACGCGAGGATCTCTTGCTCAGCCAAACCTGCGGTTATCCGTTGGTCAGCAGTCTGCCGCAGATACAGTTGATCGGCACCTATCATTATCGGGTGGAAGGGTGCGACGGGCCGAATTACCGCAGCTGGCTGGTGGTGCGCGCGGACGACCCCGGCGAGCGGCTGGCGGATTTTCGCGGCCGGACGGCGGCCTATAACAGTACCGATTCCCAGTCCGGTTACAACGGCCTGCGCGCGCTGATCGCGCCGCTGGCGCAGGACGGGAAATTCTTCGGCGCGGCTATCGCCTCCGGCGCGCATTATCAGTCGCTGAAGCTGATCCGCAGCGGGCAGGCCGATATCGCCGCCATCGATTCCATCAGCATGGAACTGCTGCGCCGCGCACAGCCGCAAGCGTTGGAAGGGCTGAAAATCATCGGTCGCACGGCGGCGGTGCCGGGTTTGCCGCTGATCACCGCCGCGGGCACGCCGCCGGAGCAGCTGGAAATTCTGCGCGCCGGCGCCCGAGCGATGCTGGATGAGGCGGTCAGCGACCGCCTGCTGATCGGCGATTTCAGCCTGGTGCCGCGTTCGGCCTACCAGATTATCACCGTGCTGGAACAGCAGGCTGCCGCGCAGGGCGTGACGGCGCTCTAGCCGCCGTTACAGCAGGCCGCCGCCGTCGATGTCGATCACGCTGCCGGTGACGAAGCCATTCTCCATCGCCAGCAGATAACCCGCCGCGACGTCGGCCGCCTGCCCGACCCTGCCGACCGGCAGGCTGACGCCAACCCGTTCGAACAGCGCCTGACGCTGTGCGGCGCTCATGCCGTCGTAGGCTTCGGTGGCGGTGATGCCGGGGCTGACCACGTTTACCCGCCGCGGCGCCAGTTCCTTCGCCAGCTGTTTGCCGACCGCTTCCAGCGCGGCGTTGATGCCGGTTTTGATCAACTGACCGCCGAGGTATTTGCGCGACAGCTGGCCGGAGGTCAGGGTGATCGAGCCCTGCGGCGCCAGCGTCGGCAGCGCCGCCTGCACCGCGCGCAAACTTCCCCAGAATTTGACGTTGAAGTCGGCCTGCGCCTGTTCAAGGGCGGTCTCCGCCAGCGGCTTCGCCTGCACCAACGGCCCGGCGGTGATAACCAAATGGTCGAAAGCGCCGACGGCGGCGAACAGCGCGCGTAGCGACGCGTCATCGGTCAGATCGGCCTGCATCAGGCGCAGCGCGTCGTTCTTCTCCCCGGCGTGAGGGAGACGACGCGAAGCCAGCACCACTTCAGCGCCACGCGCCGCCGCCGCGTAGGCCACCGCGGCGCCAATGCCGCTGGTGCCGCCCAGGATCACCAGCTTTTGTCGTTTCAGGGGGGAGTCGGGAATCGTCATGTTAAGGCCTCTTTTTAGGTAAGTTTCAACGGGATCTATCTTTCCTGATTGAAAATGACCTAACAATCGGCCTTACTGACAAACACTTGTTAATGAATTTTAAAGATCATGCTGCGCTAAAGCGGGCGTTTAGCTTCTGATCCACGATGATTTCGAAATCGGTAAACAGCGCCCGGGGTTTCACTGAACGCCCCTGTTTTTCCAGTGCCACCAGGCCGTGCCCGCTCAGCGTTTTCAGCGTGGTGGACAGATTGCTGACCTGCCGGCCGGACAGTTCGGCCAACTGGCTGATGGTCTCGGGGCGGGCAGTGTCGATCAGACGCAGCAGGGCAATATTCTCGTTGCTGAGCACCTGGGCCAGCGCAATCATCGACGTAAACCACACTTTGGGCTCACGTTCCTGTGGCTGGTATTCCCCTTTTGCGATCGCCAGTGTGCGCTTGCGAATCAGTTCTTCAGGCATCACGCCAATCAGTGCTTTCATCATCAACCTCGGTTTTCTCTCTTGCGTATGACTTCGTCTATCCGGGTAAAGAAATCTTCCACCAACTGATAGGCGGAATGAAACTCGTAGGGTGAGCCTTTGTCCGTCGGGGAGTCATGTTGGTGATCATAAACGACGCGGCCTGAAAATTTACCTTTGCGGGGTGTTTTAATGGCATGCGCGTTATCTATGCCAAAAACCCGGGTATTGTGGTTATCATGCAAGGTCAAATTGTAACGGATGCCGTGAGGGATAAAGGCCGTTTGGGTCACCGTCCAGGCCTCGATTTTCCACCAATAGCCATCCTCACGATT
Organism: Serratia sp. BNK-23; assembly: GCF_047456145.1. NCBI lineage: Bacteria > Pseudomonadati > Pseudomonadota > Gammaproteobacteria > Enterobacterales > Yersiniaceae > Serratia > Serratia sp. BNK-23. The sequence goes on along the minus strand of NZ_CP179900.1, from coordinate 3,475,798 downwards.
GACCCGCGTGCCATGCAGGCTAAGGATGTAGTCCAGTCCGTTGTGTTCATCCATTGATCAAAGCTCCATTTATTATGATCTAATCATAACTATTGGGCGTTTTATCGTCAATCCGATACGCCGTGAATCCGGCTCTCTAAGAAGGGAAATACATGACCTCATTTGTCGATCTCGAGGTGTTTGTCCGCACGGTGGACGGCGGCAGTTTTTCCGCCGCGGCGCGCGCGCTGGATATCACGCCGGCGGCGGCCAGCATTGCGGTGAAAAGGCTGGAGCAGCAGTTGGGCGCGCGGCTGCTGGTGCGCTCCACCCGCAGCCTGAGGTTAACGGAGGAGGGGGCGCGCTATCTCGACAGCGCGCGCCTGGCGCTGGGGGCGTTGGCCGAAGGAGAGCAGGCGATCCGCGAGAAGCATCAGGGGCTGTCCGGAGTGCTGCAGATTTCCGCGCCGTCGGATTTTGGCCGCAATCTGCTGCTCGGCTGGCTGGACGAGTTTCGGCAACAGCATCCCCACATTCAGCTGCAGCTTCTGATCAACGATCGGCAGGCGGATCTGTTCCGCGAACCGGTGGATGTGGCGTTGCGCTTCGGGCCGCTGGCCGACTCTTCGCTGGTGGCGCTGCCGATCCTGCCGCAGCATCGGCGGCTGATCTGCGCCAGCCCGGATTATCTGCGGCGGCATGGCGCGCCGCAAGCGCCGGCCGATCTGGTTCGGCACAGCATTCTGGTGTATCAGCCCAGCGGCAAACGGCAGGTGGAATGGCGGCTGTGGCGCGGTGAGGAGCTGGTCGAGCTGCCGCTGAACGGCAGCTATTTTACCGATGACGGTGAGGTCGCGCGGCGCTGGGCGCTGGCCGGGCACGGCGTGGTGCGCAAGTCGGCGATCGACGTGGCGGCGGATATTCGCGCCGGGCGGTTGGTGCAACTGTTGCCGGAATGGCGCAGCGACGCGGTGCCGATCAATCTGGTCTGCCCGCATCGTTCGCAGGTGTCGGAGCGCGTCAGGCAACTGCAGCGCTTTTTACAGCAGCGCTGCCAGCGCTGGATGGACGATCACTTGGCCTGAAGGGTTTCGGTTTGCGCCGGCGTAGCGGCGGTATCCCCGGCAGGCGCGCTTTCTTCGTGCGGGGTGGTGGAACGGGTGTAGATGTTCAGCCCGGCGAGGAATACGCCGCCCAGAGAACCGAAGGCGCACAGGGCGATGACGATGACGAACGCTTTTTTCAGCATAGGAATAATTTCGCAGGTTGCTTGGAACAGCGGGAATTATAGCCCCTTCGCCGGGTGAAACAAGAATCGTTTTTAACGGCGGCCCGCAGACCGCCCTTTGTGATCATCGCCGTTCGCAGTCGATGGCCTGCACGTTGGCCGGGCGGGCGAACAGGTATTTTCCCAGCGTCACCAGCACCACCGCCGCCACGATGATCACCAGCGCCAGCCACTCGCGCGGCGCCAGCGATTCGCCGGCAAAACCGATGCCGAGCAGCACCGCCACCACCGGATTGACGTAGGCGTAACTGGTGGCGACCGCCGGGCGCACGTTCTTCAACAAGAACATATAGGCGCTGATCGCCAGCATCGAACCGAAGACGATCAGATAGCCCAGCGCCAGAAAGCCGCCGGTGCTCGGCATCTGAGTGAGGCGCTCGCCGCTCAGCTGGCTGGCTGCCAATAACACCACGCCGGCGACCAGCATCTCCGCCGCGCCGGCCATCGGCCCGGCCGGCAGCGAGATGCGCGATCCCAACACCGATCCGAAGGCCCAGCTGGCCGAAGCCAGCAAAATCAGCAGCGCGCCGGTCGGGTTGCCCACCAGGTTGTTGCCGGTGTTGAGCAGCACGATGCCCACCAACCCGAGCGCGATGCCGGCCCATTCCAGTTTGGTGTTGCGCATGCCCCACAGCAGGCTGAAGCAGAGGGTGAACAGCGGCACCGTCGCCACCATCACCGCGGCAATGCCGGAGGGCACATGTTGGTGTTCCGCCACCGTCACCAGGCCGTTGCCCACCGCCAGCAGCAGAATGCCGATGGCGCCGGCGGCCAGCCACTGCTTCAGCGTCGGCAGGGCGTGGCCGCGCCAGGCCAGGAAACTGAACAGCACGATACCGGCTGTCAGAAAGCGAATGCCGGCCATCATTAGCGGCGGCCACTGCGCGACGCCGAGGCGAATGACGAAATAGGTGGAACCCCAAACGATATATAACGTGAACAACGCCCCGATCAACGGCAGGACGCTACGGCTTTGTTGGCTAAGCATAGGATTGTATTTTGCGGGAATGATTATTATTAGAACGCTCAGTAAACCCGATCGGGCAACCGATAAGCAATGGCCTTCGGCATTATTTTTCCGGCGGCTGAAAGCCGTTCAATGGCCTTGCTGTTTCCACTGCAACCAGCTGACGGCCGGCAGGTAAATCGACCAGCCGACGGCCAGCAGCAGCAGCATGAACTCGGGCGGCACGCCGGGCAACAAGGCGTCCAGCTTCCAGGACACGGCGTAGGCGAAGGGGCCGACGGCGGCGCCCAACACCGCCAGCGGCCAGGGGGCCGCTCTGACCACGTCCAGCAACCAATACCACCAGCAGCCGAAGCCGATCCACAGCGCGATGGTCCAGAGCGGCAGGCCGTGTTGCCCGCTGTAGTGCAGCACGCCGCTGTAGCTCCACAGCCCATCCATGCCGATACCGCCCAGGGCGGCCAGGGCCGCGCCTTTGCGGCGGGCGGCAGGGGTAAAGATCAGCGCCAGCGCCGCGCCGGCCAGCAGTATGCCGTTGAGCCGATCGCGAGTCAGCAGCGCCAGCAGCCAGCAAACGCCCAGTCCCAGCGTCGCCAGCCAGAATCCGGCATGCGGCTTCTTCATCGTTCAACTCCCGTGGGGTTACTCTGCCGCTGCGCCAAGCGCCGACGGATTTGCCAGAGCGGGCGCGAGGCCCGCTGTTTGCCTGAATGTTCGTTAGTTCAACCTTAGAAGGGAAGGTGCGGGGTGCACAAGCAGAATAATCTGTACCGGTTGAAAACGTGGGCAAAAACCGGTGTTACAGGCGGGAAATCCGGTAGGCGCAGCGGCGCGAGCCGGCCAGAATGTGTTCGGCGCGCTCCACCTGCGCCTGCAGCACTTCGGTGAAGATGCTTAATTCCGCCCGGCAGAAGCCCTGGCAGACGGTGGCGGCGGCGCAGATCGGGCAGTGGTTTTCCACCAGCAGATAGGAACCGTCCTCCTCCTGGCGCCATTCGGCCATATACCCTTCGCGGCAGCGGATCTCGGTCAGGCGCGCCACGCGTTCGCGCAGCTCGGTGGCGCCGATCATCGCCTGCTTGTAGTTGATGCGGTTTTCCTGCTCGCGGGTCTCGATCAGCACGTCGATCGCTTGTTCGCCCAACTTGTCGCGCACGGTGCGCAGCAGCTGCACCGTCAGATCCGCATGGGTATCGGGAAAGCGCGCGTTCCCGGCAGAGGTCAAATGCCACAGCTGCACCGGGCGGCCCACGCCGCGCGTTTCCGCCACCGCTTCGACCAACCCCTCTTTCGCCAGCTTGACGAACTGCTGGCGTGCCGCCTCACCGGTGGTGCCGAGCACTTTTCCTGCGTCAGAAGCTAGCTGCGGGCCGCGGGTTTTCAATAACGTCAGCAAGCGGTCACTGACCGATTGTGCGGTGCTGCCGCTATTTTCCAAGTTTATTCTTGACATATTTCTCCGCCTCGCCCTAACTTATTCCAAGATAACTCTTGTTAAATTTAACGCAATCTTATGACCAACTCAATGCCATTCCTCTGAAAACAGGACGACAACCGTGATAACCCATGACGACAGCCGCTGGAGCGACCTTTTCTCCGGCAAAAATGCGGCCAGTGCGATCGCGCTTTCGCTCGGCGTGGCGCTGCATGCCATCAATATTCTGGTCGCCACCACCATTCTGCCCTCGGTGGTGCAGGATATCGGCGGGCTGGATCTCTATGCCTGGAACACTACGCTGTTCGTGGTGGCGTCGATCCTCGGCTCCGCGTTGTCTGCCCGCTTGCTCAGCGGTTACGGCGCGCGTAGCGCCTATCTGGTGGCTTCGCTGTTCTTTATCGTCGGGGCGGCGCTGTGCGCGCTGGCGCCGAGCATGCCGGTGATGCTGATCGGCCGCACGGTGCAGGGCTTCGGCGGCGGGCTGATCTTTGCGCTCTCCTACGCGATGATCAACCTGGTGTTCGAGCAGCGATTGTGGCCGCGCGCCATGGCGCTTATCTCGGCGATGTGGGGCATCGCCACCCTGGTGGGGCCGGCAGTGGGCGGCATTTTTGCCGAGCTGCACGCCTGGCGTTGGGCTTTCGGCATTCTGCTGCCGATCATGGCGCTGTACGCTGCGTTTACCTTCCTGATCCTGCCCAAAGGCAAGGCGCAGCAGGCGGCCGCGCCGTTGCCGACTGCGCAACTGCTGTTGCTGACCGTGGCGGTGCTGGTGGTGTCCGCCGGCAGCCTGGCGCACAGCGTCTGGATCAATCTGGCGGGCATCGCGCTTTCGCTGGTGCTGATGGCCTGGCTGATGAAGCGCGAGGCGCACGCACGCGCGCGCCTGTTGCCGCATGGCTCGCTGCGGCGCGGCTCATCGCTGGCGGCGCTCTATATTACGGTCTCGTTGCTGGTGATCGGCATGACCAGCGAAATCTTCGTGCCCTATTTCCTGCAGCTGTTGCACGGCCAGTCGCCACTGATCTCCGGCTATATCGCCGCCACCATGGCCGCCGGTTGGACGTTGTCCGAAATCCTCAGCTCCGGCTGGCGCGGGGCGGGCATTCGCCGGGCGATCGTCAGCGGGCCGCTGTTCGTGCTGGTGGGCCTGCTGGCGTTGGCGATCCTGATGCCGACGCCCTCCGGCGGTGACTGGCAGGCGCTGACGCCGATCGTTATCGCATTGTCGCTGGTAGGGTTCGGCATCGGCTTCGGTTGGCCGCATCTGCTGACGCGCATTTTGCAGGTGGCGCCTGAAGCGGACAAAGATATCGCCGGCGCTTCAATTACCACGGTGCAGCTGTTCGCCACCGCATTCGGCGCGGCGCTGGCCGGGATGATCGCCAATCTGGCGGGGCTGAACGATCCGGGCGGCGCGGCGGGCGCGGCATCGGCGGCGCGTTGGCTGTTCCTGGCGTTCGCGCTGGCGCCGCTGCTGGCGGTATTCAGCGCCTGGCGCTGTGCCGCGATCGCGCCGCCGGGCGCAGAGACGGGCAATTTTGTACAAACTCCGCCCTCGCGCGAGTGCTAGAACGCTTCTCCTCATTCGGCGATGTTTGCGGTGATCCTGGCGTTCTTCCTGCGCGATATTTTTTAAAATCCGCTTGCTATATCTCTAATTTGAGATTATTTCTCTTATATGGGATTTTCAAGCGGAGTGTGAGCGGTGGATAACGGTTTGGAGACTGCCGACCTGAGGTTGGCGCAGCGGCTGGCGGATTTGCGCCAGCAGCGGGCGTGGTCGCTGGAGGAATTGGCGCAGCGCACCGGTCTTAGCCGGGCGACGCTCTCGCGGGTGGAGCGTGCCGAGACCAGCCCGACGGCGTCGTTGCTGAACCGGCTGTGCGCCGCCTACGGGTTGACCATGTCGCGCCTGTTGAGCGAAATCGAAGACGAGCCGCCGGAGCTGCTGCGGCCGCAGCAGCAACCGGTTTGGGTCGATCGCGCCAGCGGTTTTCACCGTCGCTCCGTTTCCCCACCCGCCGCGCTGTATAAGGCCGAGTTTATCGAAGCCCGGCTTGATGCCGGCGCGCAGATCGATTACGACCTGCCGTCGATTCCGGCGCTGGAACATCACCTCTGGTTGCTGTCCGGGCAGTTGGAATTGACCCTGGAAGGGCGCGTTTTCCGGCTGTCGGCCGGCGACTGCCTGCGCTACCGCCTGTTCGGCGCCTCCCGTTTCCATGTCCCCGGCGATGAGCCGGCTCATTACACGCTCGTTATCTGTAGGCCATAGCCATGATTGAATTGCAACAGTGGGATGCCGCTGCGGCGCAAAGCGCCATTGCCGACTTGGCCGAGATGCTGCACGCCAGCGTGGCGCACGGCGCCAGCATCGGTTTTGTCATGCCCTTTACGCAGGAACAGGCGCAGGCATTTTGGCAGGGGGTGCTGCCGGCTCTGGCGCGGGGAGAGCGTGCGATGCTGGTGGCGCTCGCGAACGGCCGACCGGTCGGCACCGTGCAACTGCTGCTGGCGATGCCGGACAACGGCCGCCACCGCGCGGAAGTGGTCAAGCTGATGGTGCACCCGCAGGCGCGGCGGCAGGGCGTTGCCCGGCTGTTGATGCAGGAAGTGCAGGCGCTGGCGGCGCGTCATCGCCGCAGCCTGTTGGTGCTGGACACCCTGAGCGGCAGCGCGGCGCAGGGGCTGTACCGCCAATTGGGGTTCGAGGCGGCGGGCGACATCCCGCAATACGCCCGCGCCAGCGACGGCGGGGCGTTGGAGGCCACCTGCTATATGTACAAACTGCTGTGAGGCTTAGCGCCCGCGCCAGGCCTTGAGCGCCTGTTGGCGCACCTGCAGCTTCTGTTGCGGCGTCAGCTTGTTGTAGTCGCGAGCCAGGCCGCTCTCCCAATCGCCGTACAGCGGGTTGGGCAGCACGATGAATTCGGTGCCGAATTTGTTCTGGTTCTCGCTGACAAACGCTCGGCGCTGCGCATTATCCTGGTGGTAGGTCGCGGCGCCGAAGTCGTTCAGGTTGTCGCCCGCGTACACCACGATGTCATAGCCGGCTTGTTTGATGGCGTCGAAGCGCGCCTGCTTATTGGACGTGTCGGTACTGAGCAAGACGGTTTTTTCCGACATGCCGGTGAAACCGAGCTTCTGCATGTTGGCCACCGTGGCGGCATATTCGCTCTGTTTGCGGTTCGAGACGTAGAACATCGTCCCCTGGTGGGCGTTAACGTAACGGGCGAACGACACTGCCCCCGGCACCGCGCCGGCCTGTTCGGCCTGCGTCCATTGGGCCCAGGTGGCGCCGTCATACGGCTGGCCCTGCTGCGCCTGCCAGGCGGAGTAGGGGCTGTTGTCCAGCATGGTTTCATCCAGATCGACCACCACCGCCTTTTTGCGGCCCGGCGCGGCCCTGGCCCGATCGAAGGCGCGTTGCGCGCTGTTGAACGCTTGGTGGGCCAGCGCCTGGTATTCACCGGACTGTTGGAACCAGTTCACCGCCAGCACCGACTGATCCGCCAGCCGCTGCTGGGCCTGGGCGTCGGTGTGCGGCGGCTGCGCGCAACCGGCCAACGCCAGCAGCGCGACGCCAACCGCCGCGCCGAGGGTGAGTTTCCTTGCCTGTTTTCCTGCCATCGTTATCTCTCCCGGTTTTATTTTTGTGGGCTGTCCAGCAGCATATCCATCTCGAACTGGCGCAGAGGATCCTGCCGCCAGCCAAGATGCGTAAAGAAGGGGGCGGCCACCTCGGGCACAAAAACGTTGGCGGTCAGCGGCAAAGGGGCGAACTGCGCTTGCAGGGCGGCCAGCAAGGCGCGGGCATGCCCCTGGCCGCGGTGCTGCGGCGGCACGTAGATCAGGCGCAGCCAGCAGTGCTCGGCGCCGGGCATCACCACGGCGTAGGCCTGACGATTGAGCGTATAGGCTTGCGGTGTGCCTGGCAGCTTGAACAGCGATTCGGGAGCGATCAACCAGGGCAGATCGGTGGCGCCTTCCGCCGTCAGGCGATGGCTGACGGTCAGCGGATCGACCGCCTGCAGCGCCGCCGTGCCTGGCGGCACTTCCGCCGGCGCCTGATGGCCGGTCAGGGTGCGCACGATGCGCAGCCCGGCGCGGTGGTACAGCGCCAGCGCGGCGTCGTTGCCTTCGATCACCTCCAACGACAGCCGCCGATCGCCGCGCTGGCGGGCATCCGCCACCAGCCGCTGCATCAGCGCCTTGCCCAGCCCCTGGCCGCGCATCTCCGGGCGCACGGAAAAGGCCGCCACCCGGCTTTGACGCCCGCGGCGGGCGATCAGCGCCACCGCCACCGGTTCATGGCGGTGAGTGACGATCAGGCTGTCGTTCAGGCTGAGGTCTTCGGCGCTGAAGCGGGCGGCGAAGGTCGGCCCGTCGAGCACGAAACGCACGATGTAGTTTTCAAAACAGTGGTTGAGGATGTTGGCCAGTTCGTCGCTACTGTAGCGCAAGGCGTTGTGGTAGTCGAAGCGTCCGTCGTTATGCATGGCTGATTCCGCTCGGGGGAAAGCTATACATGTAGACCCGTTTGTTTTGCAAGGCAAGCGGAGGGATTCGCCGGCGGGGAAAATAAAAACAAAAAAGCCGGACGCAGCCGCCCGGCGAAATAAAACTCTGGGTATCAAGTGACGCTAAAGTTTGCAGTGGTGGTTATTCATTCATCACATCAGAACTGGTAGGTCAGGGCGACAACAACGACGTCGTCGTTTTTCAGACCCAGCTTGTTGTCGTCATCAAGTTGGTTGATTTTATATTCGACATAAGTGGACATGTTTTTGTTGAAGTAATAGGTCGCCGCCACGTCGAAATATTTCACCAGATCGACGTCGCCGATGCCTTCAATATCTTTGCCTTTCTGCTGAACGTAACCCAGCGATGGGCGCAGGCCGAAGTCGAATTGATATTGCGCGACCAATTCAATCCCTTCCGCTTTATTGGCGAAGCCGCTAACGGAGGTCGAGTTATTATTGATGGTAGCGGTGCCGGAAATAGGCGCGATATTGCGGCTCTGCGAATAAGTCGCGGCCAGGTAGACATTGTTGTTGTCGTATTTCAGACCGCCAGCCCAGATATCGGCCTTGTCGCCTTTACCGAAGGTGCCCGCCTTTTGCGTGGCGGTGCGGTTGGAAGAAGCATAGGCGGCGCCCACGCTCAGGCCGTCGATGATTTCATAGCTGGAGGAGAGACCCCAGCCGTCGCCGTTTGCCTTGCTGGCGGAGCGGCCGTCGTTTTCGTTCTTGCCCTGGTACTGCACGGCAAATTTCAGGCCGTCAACCAGACCGAAGAAGTTGTTATTACGGTAGGTGGCGACGCCATTGGTACGGCCGTTCATAAAGTTGTCGGTCTTGATATAAGCATCGTCGCCGAATTCAGGGATCATATCCGTCCAGGCGCCTACGTCGTAAATGATACCGTAGTTGCGACCGTAGTCGAAGGAGCCGAGGTCCTTATATTTCAGACCGGCGAAGCCCAGACGCGTTTTGGTGTCTTTGGTGCCGTCGGATTCAGAATGGTTGGCGGCGATCTGATATTCCCACTGGCCATAGCCGGTCAGCATATCGTTAATCTGAGTCGCGCCTTTAAAGCCGATACGGACGTAAGTTTTATCACCATCATTGCCTGCATCATCAGAGAAATAATGCAGGGCTTTCACACGGCCGTAAAAATCGAGTTTGTTGCCGTCTTTATTGTAGATTTCTGCTGCCTGTGCCGCTTGCGCAAGTAAAAGTGCCGGAATAATAACGGCCAGAAGATTACGTTTCATGGGTTACCCTGCTTTATTCGATTGAAAGACGCTTATCATCAGTTGCATTGCTGTTTTACTGTGCCGCCTGATTGTTGGCGGCGGAGAATTTTTACCGTAGTAATGTGATCTATTTATGACAAAAAATTCATTTTCATGTCGAACGATAAAAAAAGTCGCGCAAAGGGTGAATTTTTTCTTCAGCCGATGGTCTGCGGCTGGTCTACAGTTACCGATACCTTGTTCCGCTGCGGGAGGAATCATGCACGATACTTATACTTTGTTCGGTACGCAGGGCTGCGGTTCGACCATCGTGGCCGCCGCGTTGGCGTTGACTGCTTTCCCCTGGGGCTATGAGGAGGTGGATTACACGCAGGACGGCCCGGAACGCGATCGCCTGTTGGCGCTGAACCCGCTGGGTCAGGTGCCCACCTTAGTGCTGCCCAATGACGAAGTGATGACGGAGAGTGCGGCGATTATCCTGCTGCTGCACGATCGCGCGCCGCATGCCGAGCTGGCGCCGCCCGGCGGTTCGCCGCTGTTGCCGCGTTTTCTGCGCTGGCTGCTGTTCATCAACGCGGAGATTTACCCCACCTTCACCTATGCCGACCATCCGCAGCGCTGGCAGCCGCAGGCGGCAGGGGCGGAACAGCTGAAAAACGCGGTAATGGATTATCGTGAGCGTTTATTGCGGCAGTTGAACGCCGCCGCAGGGGCGTCTGGCCCGTGGTTTCTCGGCAAGAGCTTCAGCGCGTTGGATCTGTACGTGGCGGTAATGTGCAACTGGCGGCCGGGCCGCGCGTGGTTCCGGCAACACTGCCCGCGGCTTTACGCCATTGCCGAACGGGTGGAGCGGCGGCCGGAGCTGAATGCGCTGCTGAGCGCCCATTTCGACGGCGTTGCCTCGCTGGAACCGTGAAATCGCCCCGCCGCCTGGCGGGGAACCCTCCCGTTTTTCTGAACCGAGAGTGCCGAAAATCCCGATTTTCACTCGCCTCGGCGGCGGGTAGCGTAAGGCTATCCGCAACTGACAGGAGAGTGTGATGCCATCAAAATCCCAGGCCGGGCAACAGGCGTTCGGCGAGATCGCCCCCAAGCTGGCGCAGCTCAGCGACAGCGTCTTGTTTGACGATGTCTGGCAGCGGCCAGAGCTGAGCCCGCGCGAGCGCAGCCTGATCACCGTCGCCGCGCTGGTGGCGCTCAACCGCCTGGAGCAACTGCCGTTTCATCTGCAGCTGGCGCAGCGCAACGGTGTCGATCGCCCGCAATTGGCGGAGCTCATCACCCACCTGGCGTTTTACGCCGGCTGGCCCGCGGCGGCGTCGGCCGTGGCGCGCCTGCGCGAGCTGGAACCGGAGGCGCCCCATGCCGTTTAGCCGCATCGCCCTGCATCAGGGCAAGTCCGCCGACTATCTGCAAACCTTGTCCGACAGCCTGCATCAGGCGCTGGTGGAGGCCTTCGAGGTGCCGCCGGCGGACAGGTTTCAGGCGATCGATCAATACCGCCCCGGTGAGCTTATCTACGATCGCGACTATCTCGGCGGGCCGCGCAGCGCGGATTTCGTGCTGTTTTACATCACCGCCGGGCGGCCGCGCGACAGCGACACCAAGCGGCGCTTCTACGGGCGGCTGGCGGCGCTGCTGGCGGAAAACCTGCGGCTGAACCCCGAGGATGTGATGGTGGTGATCGCCACCACCCAGCGGGACGAGTGGTCATTCGGCGGCGGGCGCGCCTCAATGATCGATCCGCAGACGTAACTCGGGCTGACGTCGTCGGCGGTCTGTGGGACAATAGCGCCATCATTTCGTTTAGATAAGAGTTGAATGGCGCTCTCCTCCGCAGTTAAAGATCAGATTGGCCAGTGGTACAAAGCCCTGCAGCAGCAAATACCGGATTTTATTTCCCGCGCGCCCCAGCGCCAGATGATCGCCGAGGTGGCCAAGACGCTGGCCGGCGACTACCCGCGCCATCTGGCGATCGAGGCGCCGACCGGCGTCGGCAAAACGCTGTCTTACCTGATCCCGGGCATCGCCGTCGGGCGGGCGGAGAGCAAGCCGCTGGTGGTGAGCACCGCCAACGTGGCGCTGCAGGATCAGATTTACAGCAAGGATTTGCCGCTGCTGAAGAAGATTATCCCCGATCTGAAATTTACCGGCGCCTTTGGCCGCGGGCGTTACGTCTGCCCGCGCAACCTGGCGGCGATGAGCACCGACGTCAGTCAACAGGGCGATCTGACGCTGTTCCTCGACGACGAGCTGGCGCCGTCCAGCGGCGAAGAGCAGGCGCTGTGCCAGAAACTGACCAAGGCGCTGGCCCGCTTTGAGTGGGATGGGCTGCGCGATCACTATCAGCAGAGCATCGACGATCCGCTGTGGGCCAAGCTGAGCACCGACAAGGCCAACTGCCTGGGGCGCAACTGTCACTACATTCGCGAATGCCCGTTCTATATCGCCCGCAAAGAGATCGAGAGCGCCGACGTGGTGGTGGCCAATCACGCGCTGGTGATGGCGGCGCTGGAGACGGAATCGGTGCTGCCGAACCCGAAAGAGTTGCTGCTGGTGCTGGACGAAGGTCACCATTTGCCGGAGGTGGCGCGCGACGCGCTGGAGATCGACGGGGAAATCACCGCGCTGTCGACCAACCTGCAGCTGGACATGATCGTGCGCCAGGTCGAACAGTGCATGACGCAGTACCGGCCGAAGAATCCGCCGGGGCTGGCCAACAGCGAACGGCTGAAAAACCATTGCGAGGAGCTGCGCGAACTGGTGCAGATCTTCGAGCATCAGGTCAGCGCCTACCTGCCCGGCGACAGCGTGGCCGCCGAGCACCGTTTTGAAATGGGCGAGCTGCCGGCGGAGATGGTGGAGAGTTGCGCGCGGCTGTTTAAACTGACCGATGCATTGCGCGGGCTGGCGGAGTTCGTGCTTAACGATCTTACTGAGCAGACCGGCAAGCACGACATCATGCGCCTGCACCGCGCCATCCTGCAGATGAGCCGCACGCTGGGCTATCTGGAAGCGATGAGCAAGCTGTGGCGGCTGGCGGCGCTCGACAAGTCGTCCAACGCGCCGATCTCCAAATGGGTCACGCGCGAACTGCGCGATAACGTCACCCATCTGTATTTGCACTGTGTCGGCATCCGCGTCAGCGATCAGCTGGAGAAGCTGCTGTGGCGCAAGGTGCCGCACGTGGTGGTCACCTCGGCCACGCTGCGTTCACTGAACAGCTTCGCGCGTTTGCAGGAGATGAGCGGGCTGAGCGAGAAGGCCGGCGATCGCTTCGAAACGCTCTCTTCGCCGTTCAATCACGTCGAACAGGGCAAGATTGTTATTCCGCAGATGCGCTATGAACCGGCGCTCGCCAATGAGGCGGAGCACCTCGAGGAGATGGCGCGGTTTTTCCGCGCCGAGCAGGCGAGCGGCAAGCACAAAGGCATGCTGATCCTGTTCAGCAGCCATCGGGCGATGCAGACTTTCCTCAGCTACGTGACCGATCTGCGGCTGATGCTGCTGGTGCAGGGTGACCAGCCGCGCTACCGGCTGGTGGAAGAGCACCGCAAGCGGGTGGAGAAGGGCGTCGCCAGCGTGCTGGTGGGGCTGCAATCGTTCGCCGAAGGGCTGGATTTGAAAGGCGAACTGTTGACCCAGGTGCATATTCACAAAATCGCGTTCCCGCCGATCGACAGCCCGGTGATCATCACCGAAGGCGAGTGGCTGAAATCGCTGAAGCGCTATCCGTTCGAAGTGCAGAGCCTGCCGAGCGCCTCGTTCAATCTGATCCAGCAGGTCGGCCGTCTGATCCGCAGCAACCAATGCTACGGCGAGATCGTGATCTACGATCGCCGGTTGCTGACCAAAAATTACGGTTCGCGGCTGTTGGCGTCGCTGCCGGTGTTCCCGATCGAGCAGCGCGCGGTGCCGGAGGCCGACAAGGCGCATCTGGCGGCGCTGAAATCCGCCGCCGACGCGGCCAAAAAAGAGAAGAAGCGCGGCAACCCGTTCGCCCGCAAGCGGCGGCGTTAATCAGAGCAGCGGCGGCAGGCGGCGCTTGACCGGCGTGGTTTTCACGATCGAGGTGTTGCTCTGCGCATGCTCGGCCAGCCGATCGAGGGTGTGGTCGAGCTGTTCCATCGAGTGCGCCACCAGCCGCACGATAAAGCAGTCTTCGCCGGTCACCTTATCGCATTCGACCACTTCCGGGATCGCCTGAATCAGCTGCTCGACCTTCTTCAGCATGCCCGGCAGCGGCTTGATGCGCACCAGCGACTCGAAGGCGTAGCCCACCGCCTGCAGATTGACGTTCAGGGTATAGCCCTGGATCACGCCGCTTTCCTCCAGCCGCCGCAGTCTTTCCGACGTGCTCGGCGACGACAGGCCCACCTGCGCGCTCAGCGTCTTCAACGATGCGCGCGCATCGTCCGCCAGAATGGTCAGGATTTGGCGATCGATATCATCCATAACGCCTCCGTTAGGTATTTTATTTATTATAGCTGCGAGAAAAAGGCAGTTAAGCATATCTGCCTTTTTTATGCTATGGAAAGCCGCCCAGCGAAGCCGCAAGCTATGTCTCTGGGCAAGCTTCGAGGAACGCAGAATGAATGCAGAGATAAAACGCGGATCGCTGGAGATGGCGGCGGCGATGTTGATTTCCGGCTCCATCGGCTGGTTTGTGTTGATGTCCGGCCAGCCGGTTATCAACGTGGTGTTTTGGCGCTGCGCGGTAGGCGCGCTGGTGCTGCTGGCGGTGTGCGGCGTATTGGGGCAGCTGCGGCGCGATGCGCTGACGCGCGCCACGCTGCTGCTGGCGATCGCCGGCGGCGTCGCGCTGGTGATCAACTGGCTGCTGCTGTTCGCCGCCTATTCCTATGCGTCTATCTCCATCGCCACCGCGGTGTACAATACCCAGCCGTTTATGCTGGTGGGGCTGGGGGCGCTGTTTCTGGGGGAACGGCTGACCGCCCGCAAGCTGCTGTGGCTGGGGCTGGCGTTCGGCGGCATGATGCTGGTGGTGCTGGCGCAGCCGCGGCAGGCGGGGGAGCAGAGTCATTATCTGGCGGGCATCGCGCTGGCGCTCGGCGCGGCGTTTTTCTACGCCCTGATGGCGCTGGCGGCCAAGCGGCTGAAGGGCACGCCGCCGCATCTTATTGCGCTGATCCAGGTGACGGTGGGGGCGGTGATGCTGTTGCCGCTGGTGGATTTCCACGTTTCGGCCAGCGTGGGGCAGTGGGGGATGCTGGCGACGCTCGGCGTGCTGCACACCGGCCTGATGTACGTGTTGATGTACGGCGCCCTGCAGAAGCTGCCCACCAATCTGATCGGCTCGCTGTCGTTCATCTACCCGATCGCCGCTATGCTGGTGGATCGCCTGGCGTTTGGCCACCGGCTGTCTGTGTGGCAGCTGCTGGGCGCGGCGATCATCCTGCTGGCGGCGGCGGGCATGAACCTGCTGGGCGAGCGGCGAGCGCGGCTGCTGCCGGCCTCGGACGGCCGGCGCGCCGGCTGATGCTCAGCGCGGTTTTTTCAGCCGGCGCCATAAAGTGGTGCGGCTGATCCCGAGCAACCGGGCGGCAGCGGCGTGGTCGCCTCCGCACCGCGCCAGGGCTTCGTGGGCGGAGACGGGCGCCGCCGGCGTCTCGGGCGGCGGCGCCACCGCCAGCTCCGGCAGCAGCCACTGCAGGGTCTCGCCGCTCGGCGCGACGCCGGTGCTCAGCATCAGCGCCACCCGCTCCATCATGTTGCGCAGCTCGCGCAGGTTGCCGGGCCAGGCGTAATGACTGAGCGCGGCGTAACAGCCGGCCAGGGCGGTGCGCAGCGGCTCCGTCAGCGGCACGTCGAGCGCCGCCAGCGACTGTTTCAGAAAGTGTTCCGCCAGCATCGCAATATCGTCGCCACGCGCCCGCAACGGCGGCAGCTGCAGCCGCAGGGCGCTCAGACGGTAGAACAGATCGGCGCGAAAATCGCCGTGTTGAATCGCCTGCTCCAGGCGATTGTGGGTGGCGCTGATAACGCGAAAATCGACCGCCACCGGCTGTTGCCCGCCGACCCGCGTGATGGTTTTCTCTTCCAGCGCCCGCAGCAGCCGGGTTTGCAGGTGCAGCGGCATTTCGCCGATCTCATCCAGAAACAGGGTGCCGCCGTTGGCGGTTTCCAACAGCCCGCGTCGGCCGCCGCGCCGTGAGCCGGTAAAGGCGCCTTCCTCATAGCCGAACAGTTCCGCCTCCAGCAGCGATTCGGCGATGGCGCCGCAGTTGATGGCGACGAACGGCGGCGTCGCGCCGCGCCGGGAAAAGTATTCGCGGTGGATCGCCTGCGCCGCCAGCTCTTTGCCGGTGCCGGTTTCGCCTTCGATCAACACCGCCGCCGGCGATCGGGCGTACAGCATGATGGTGCGCCGCGTCTGCTCCATCTGCGGGGAATCGCCCTGTAAATCGCTCAGCCCATAGCGCGGTTGCAGGGTATTGCGCGCGGCGTAGTCACCGCCACGTTTGGCGCCGCCCAGCATCAGGCGCGTCACGTCCAGCGCGTCGCTGAAGGCGGCGCGCAGGGTGGCGGCGGAATAGAGAAAAATGGCGGTGAGCCCGGCCTCTTCCGCCAGATCGCTGATGAGGCCGGCGCCGACCACCGCCTGAATGCCGGCGGCTTTCAGCTCGGCGATCTGGCCGCGCGCGTCCTCTTCGGTGACGTAGCTGCGCTGCTCCAGCGGCAGATCGAAGGTTTGCTGGAACTCCAGCAGCGCGGGCAGGGGCGTTTTGTAGGTGATGACGCCGATTCGATCGGCGGTTCTGCGCGCCTTGCTTAGCGCCTGCAGCAGGTCGAAGCCGCCGGGCTTGACCAAAATGACCGGCACCGACAGGCGGCTTTTCAGGTAGGCGCCGTTGGAGCCGGCGGCGATGATGGCGTCGCAAGGCTCGGTCGCCAGGCGATCGCGAATATGCTGCACCGCCTCCTCGAAGCCGAGACGGATCGGGGTGATGGTCGCCAGATGGTCGAACTCGAGACTGATATCCCGGAACAGATCGAACAGGCGGGTGATGGAGACGGTCCAGATCACCGGTTTGTCAGGCGTGCGGGACGGCGTGATGTGATCGCTCATGGTAGGTTACCGAATGAAAGTGGCTGCAGTAGGTGTAGTCTTGTTTCAGTCATGTTTCAAACATGCCGCGTGAAACAGCGATTGAAACGTTAACTGAAACGTTTTTTATCGCTTGGTCTGCCCAATGGCGACGCGAATTTTATAACTCACTTATTTTTATCGCTTTTAATTTTTTCCCCGCCAAAGTGCAACCTGGCCCGTCCCTTGCTCTGTCTGTTCCATCTAGCTAATCGGAGAGAACGTCATGACGCTGCGCTCACCCGGGCTCGCCTTTCGTCAGGCCCTGAGTAAAGAGAAACCCCTGCAAATCGCCGGCGCGATCAACGCCAACCATGCCCTGCTGGCCCAGCGGGCGGGGTTCCAGGCCATCTATCTTTCCGGCGGCGGCGTGGCGGCCGGTTCGCTGGGGCTGCCGGATCTGGGCATTTCGACGCTGGACGATGTGTTGACCGATATTCGCCGCATCACCGACGTCTGCCCGCTGCCGCTGCTGGTGGATGTCGACAGCGGTTTCGGCGCATCGGCGTTCAACGTCGCCCGCACGGTGCGCGCGGTGAGCAAGGCCGGGGCGGCGGCGCTGCATATCGAAGATCAGGTTGGCGCCAAGCGCTGCGGCCATCGGCCCAATAAGGCCATCGTCTCCACCGAAGAGATGGTGGATCGCATCAAGGCGGCGGTGGATGCGCGCAGCGATCCGGACTTCGTGATCATGGCGCGCACCGATGCGCTGGCGGTGGAGGGGCTGGAGGCGGCCATCGAGCGCGCTCAGGCTTACGTGGCGGCCGGGGCCGACATGCTGTTTCCGGAGGCGATCACCGAGCTGGGCATGTACCGCCGCTTCGCCGAAGCGACGCAGGTGCCGATCCTCGCCAACATCACCGAATTCGGCGCGACGCCGCTGTTCACCACCGACGAGCTGCGCAGCGCCCGGGTGGATATGGCGCTGTATCCGCTGTCGGCCTTTCGGGCGATGAACCGGGCGGCGGAGCGGGTGTACCGCGCCCTGCGCGAGGAGGGCACGCAGAAAAGCGTCATCGACACCATGCAGACCCGCAACGAGCTGTACGAAAGCATCAACTACTATTTGTTCGAAGAGAAACTCGACGCTCTGTTCGCTCGCCAGCGCGACGAATAAGCGCCATTCACGCAGAAGCCAAATGAGGACAGTATGAGCCAAGCGATCCCCCCGCAAAGCCCGACTGGCGTTAAGCCGAAAAAATCCGTGGCGTTATCCGGCGTGCCCGCCGGGAATACCGCGCTGTGTTCCGTAGGACGCAGCGGCAACGATCTGCACTATCGCGGTTACGACATTCTCGATCTCGCGCGCCACTGCGAGTTTGAAGAGGTCGCCCATCTGCTGATCCACGGCAAGTTGCCCAACCGCGACGAGCTGCAGGCCTATAAACACCGTCTCAAAGCGCTGCGCGGCCTGCCCGCCAGCGTGCGCACGGTGCTGGAGGCGCTGCCGGCGGCGTCTCACCCGATGGACGTGATGCGCACCGGCGTTTCGGCCCTCGGCTGCACCCTGCCGGAAAAAGAACAGCACGGCGCAGCCGGCGCGCGCGACATCGCCGATCGGCTGCTGGCGTCGTTGGGATCGATGCTGCTCTATTGGTATCACTACAGCCACAACGGCGAGCGCATTCAGCCGGAGACCGACGACGATTCCATCGGCGGCCACTTCCTGCACCTGCTGCACGGCGCAGCGCCTTCCGCCAGCTGGGAGCAGGCCATGCATGCGTCACTGATCCTGTACGCCGAGCATGAGTTCAACGCCTCGACCTTCGCCGGCCGGGTGATCGCCGGCACCGGATCCGACGTCTATTCGGCGATCGTCGGCGCCATTGGCGCGCTGCGCGGGCCGAAGCACGGCGGCGCCAACGAGGTGTCGCTGGAGATCCAGCAACGCTATGAAACGCCGGACGAAGCGGAAGCCGACATTCGCCGCCGCATCGACAACAAAGAGGTGGTGATCGGCTTCGGGCACCCGGTGTACACCGTCTCCGATCCGCGCCATCAGGTGATCAAAGAGATCGCGCTGCGCCTGTCGCAGGAAGCGGGCGCGATGAAGCTGTATGACATCGCCGACCGGCTGGAAAGCGTGATGCGCGACACCAAAAACATGTTCCCCAACCTCGACTGGTTCTCGGCGGTGTCTTACCACCAGCTGGGGGTGCCTACCGAAATGTTCACGCCGCTGTTTGTCATGGCGCGGGTGAGCGGCTGGTCGGCGCACATCATCGAGCAACGGCAGGACAACAAAATCATTCGCCCGTCCGCCAACTATACCGGGCCGGAAGCGCGGGCGTTCGTACCGCTGGATCAGCGCTGAGCGCCGATCGTTATCGTGTCGTTTTCACTATGGAGCCTTTGGGGATCATGATGCTTGAGTCTGCCAACACCGGCCGTCCGCCGTTCGATCGCGAGATGGTCGATATCGTCGATTATGTGATGAAAGAGGCCGTCGATACCCCGGCGGCGTACCGCACCGCCCACTATTGCCTGCTCGATACCCTCGGCTGCGGGCTGGAGGCGCTGAGCTACCCGGCCTGCAAGAAACTGATGGGGCCGGTGGTGCCGGGCGCCGAGGTGCTGAACGGCAGTCGGGTGCCGGGCACCCGTTTCCAGCTGGATCCGGTTCAGGCGGCGTTCAATATCGGCGCCATGATCCGCTGGCTCGATTTCAACGACACCTGGCTGGCGGCGGAGTGGGGCCACCCGTCGGACAACCTGGGCGGGATCCTGGCGGTGGCCGACTGGCTCTCGCGTCAGGCGGTGGCGGCGGGCAAAGCGCCGCTGACCATGCGGCAGGTGCTGATCGCCATGATTAAGGCGCACGAGATCCAGGGCTGCCTGGCGCTGGAAAACGCCTTCAACCGGGTGGGGTTGGATCACGTGCTGCTGGTGAAGGTGGCGTCCACCGCGGTGGTGGCGCAGCTGCTCGGCCTGAGCCGCGAGGCGATCCTGAACGCGGTGTCGCTGGCGTGGGTGGACGGGCAGTCGCTGCGCACTTATCGCCATGCGCCGAACGCCGGCACCCGCAAATCCTGGGCGGCGGGGGATGCGACCGCGCGCGCAGTGCGGCTGGCGCTGATGGCCGCCACCGGCGAGATGGGCTATCCCTCGGCGCTCACGGCGCCGACCTGGGGGTTCTACGACGTCTCGTTCAACGGCAAACCTTTCCGCTTCCAGCGGCCGTACGGCGCGTATGTGATGGAGAATGTGCTGTTTAAAATTTCGTTCCCGGCGGAGTTCCATGCCCAGACCGCCGTGGAGGCGGCCATGACGCTGCACCGCCAGATGCAGGCCGCCGGCAAAACCGCCGCCGATATCGCCAGGGTGAGCATCCGCACCCACGAGGCCTGCCTGCGCATTATCGACAAGCAAGGGCCGCTGGATAACCCGGCGGATCGCGATCACTGCATTCAGTATATGGTGGCGATCCCGCTGCTGTTCGGCCGGCTGACGGCGGCCGATTACGAGGATCGGGTGGCCGAGGATCCGCGCATCGACGCATTGCGCGGCAAGATCCACTGCCATGAAGATCCCGCCTTCACGCGCGATTATCACGATCCGGAAAAACGCTCGATCGCCAATGCGCTGACGGTGGAGTTCGCCGACGGCAGCCGTCTGGATGAGGTGGCGGTGGAGTATCCTATCGGCCATGCGCGGCGGCGCGAAGCGGGCATCCCGCTGCTGATCGAGAAGTTCAAAACCAACCTGGCGCGCCAGTTCCCGGCCCTGCAGCAGCAGCGCATTCTCGAGGTGTCGCTGGATCGGCAGCGGCTGGCGCAGATGCCGGTCAATGAGTACCTCGATTTGTGGGTGATCTGACGCGAGCGGCGCTGACAAGCCACGTCGGCGTCGCTATGATGGAGGCTCCATCCCCGTCCGTCTTCTTATCAGGTGATTCATGATTGATGCCGCAACGCTGTTGTTGTTTTCCGGCGCCTGCGTGGCGCTGGCGCTGACCCCCGGCCCGGATATGCTGCTGATCGCTTCGCGCAGCGTCAGCCAGGGGCGGCGCGCCGGTTTCGCTTCGCTGGCGGGCATCCAGCTCGGCACGTACTGCCACGCGCTGGCGGCGGCGCTGGGGTTGTCGCAACTGTTCGTCGCCGTACCCCTGGCTTACGACGCGGTGAGAATGTTGGGTGCGGCCTATCTGCTCTATCTGGCGTGGAAAACGCTGCGATCCGGCAGCAGTCTGCAGGCTTCCGCCGGGTTGCAGGCGGTGCCGACGGCGCGCATTTTCCGTCAGGGATTGTTCACCAACATCCTCAACCCGAAGATGGCGCTGTTCGTGCTGGCGCTGTTCCCGCAGTTTATCGATCCGCGCGCCGGCTCGGTGGTGGTGCAGATGCTGGCGCTGGCGACGGTGCTGAATCTGGTCGGCTTGCTGATTAACGGCGGGGTGATCCTGGCGGTCAGCGGCATGAAAAGCCGTTTTGTCGGCCGTCGCTTCAGCGCCCGCTGGCCGAACTATCTGCTGAGCGGCGTGTTCGCCGGGCTGGCCTGCAAACTCATTTTCGACAGCCGTCGTTAATCTTCGCGCAGCAGCGCTTCAAACGCCGCGCTGGCCGGTTCGTCCGGCAGCGCGCTGTACATCACCAGCCGCAGGTGGTTCTCTTCGTCGACGATGAAAGAGGCGTGGTCAAAGGTGACCGGGCCGATCTCCGGGAGGGTGAAGCTGCGCCGCCCCTGGCAACGTCCGTGAATATCATGCTGCCGCCAGAGCTGGCGGAACTGCGGCGATACCTGCTCCAGCGCCTGTACCCGTTGGCGCATCACCTCATCCTCCGGCGCACGGGCGTAGTCGCGGCGGAAGCTGGCCAGGATTTGCGGCGCCTGCGCCCGCCACTCCAGCAGGCGCGCATTGAGCTGCGGATCGGCAAACAGCATCCACAACATGTTGCGCTCTTGCGCCGGGCGCTCGCCGATGGCGAACAGCCGCTGCGCCGCCGGATTCCAGGCGATGATGTCCCAACTGAGGTTCATGACGTAGGCCGGCCGCAGCGTCAGGTCGTCCAGCAGGCGCCGCACCAACGGCGAAACCTGGCACCACTGATGGCCGACCGGCACCGGCGGGCGCTGATGCGCCAATAAAAACAGGTGGTAGCGGCCGGCGGCATCGAGCTGCAGCACCCGCGCCAGATTTTCCAAAAACGTCACCGACGCATTGATTTCCCTGCCTTGCTCCAGCCAGGTGTACCAGGTGAGGCCGACGCCGGCCAGCGCCGCCACCTCCTCGCGCCGCAAGCCCGGCGTGCGGCGGCGGCTGCCGCTCGGCAAGCCGACTGCCTCCGGCGACAGTTGTTCTCGCTTTTGCCGCAGAAAATCCCCCAGTTCGTGGCGGGTGCGTTCGAGGGTGCGTGGGGGCATGTCGGCCGTCCTGTTGCTGTCAGTAATAGTATAAATGGCTATATAGTAACAGTTTAAACTCTATTCCATACTGCGACCATCATAATCTCTGGAGGTGGTATGGAACATTCATTATCTGTTGAACGGCGAGGATTGCCCGGCCTGCCGGTGCTGCTGTTGGGCGGTTTCGTCACGGTGTTCGATCTGTTTGTGGTCAACGTGGCGGCGCCGGTGATCCAGCAACAGTTCGCCGCCGATTTCGCCGGGGTCGGTTTGATCGTCGCCGGTTATGAACTGGCGTTTGGGGTGCTGTTGATCGCCGGTGGGCGTCTGGGCGATCGCTTCGGGCGTCGGCGTCTGTTCAGCCTCGGCATGCTGGGATTCACGCTGAGTTCCCTGTTGTGCGGACTGGCGGGATCGCTCAGCCTGCTGATCGCCGCGCGTATCCTGCAGGGGGCGGCGGCGGCGCTGTTGTTCCCGCAAATTTACGCCTTGATGCGGGTGCTGTACGCGCCGCAACAGCGGCGGCGCGCTTTCGCCTGGCTGGGCATGACACTGGGGTTGGCGGCAATCTTCGGCCAGATCCTCGGCGGATTTATCATTGAGGCCAACCTGTTCGGCAGCGGCTGGCGCATGATCTTTTTGATCAATTTGCCTATCGGCGCGCTGGCGCTGTGGGCGGCGCGGCGCATTCCCGAATCGCGGGTGGCGCAGGCGCAGCGGCTGGACGGCGTCGGCCTGTGGCTGGCGGCGGCTGGCCTGTCGCTGTTGCTGCTGCCGTTGCTGGAAGGCCCGGCGCGCGGTTGGCCGTGGTGGATCGCGCCGATGTTGGCATTGGCGCTGCTGACGCTGTGGGGCTTCCTGCGTTGGGAACGCCGCCTGGCGCAGCGCGGTGATGATGCGGTGCTCGATCCGGCGCTGTTCCGCCAGGCGGGCTTCGCGCCGGGTATGGCGGTGGTGCTGGCGATTTATGCCACCGCTTCCTCGTTTTTCTTGTGCTTCGCGCTGCTGCTGCAGGCGGGGGCGGGGCTGACGCCTTTTCAGGCGGGCAGCCTGTTCGCCCCGGCCAGCGCGGCCTTTATGCTGGCCTCGATGCTGGCGCCCCGGCTGACGCTGCGTTGGGGCAACGGCGTGCTGAGCGTGGGCGTGGCGATTTACGCCGCCGGGTTGGCGCTATTGATGGCGCAGGCGCTGTGGGGGGCGGCGCTGGCGCATCCGCTGCGGCTGCTGCCGGGGTTGGTGGTGTTGGGATTCGGCCAGGCGCTGAGCATGACGCCGCTGCTGAATCTGGTGCTGGGTTTGGCGCAGGAGCGGCAGGCGGGCATGGCGGCGGGTCTGGTGGCCACCGTGCAGCAGGTGGGGGGCGCGCTGGGTATCGTGGTCAGCGGCGTCGGTTTTGTGCCGCTGTTGGCGAGCGGCGGCGCGGCGGAACGCTATGCCCAGGCCTTTGCCGGTGCGATGCTCTGTAATTTGGTGGCGATGGGCGTCGCCCTGATCTTGTTAAACCGGATCACTCGAAATACTCAGAAAGCGGATCTTAAGTAGGCCGCCGGCGGGTGCTTTACTGTCGTCATCATGAGAGCGCGATAAGGAGCCACACTGATGTTTCAACCCGCCGCATTTCGCGAAGACGATCTGGATGCCCAACTGGCGTTGGTGCGCGCCCACCCGCTGGGGCTGTTGGTCAGCCACGGCGAGCAGGGATTGACGGCCGATCCGTTGCCGTTTCTGGCCGATGTCGAACAGGGGCAGATCCGGCTGCGGGCGCACCTGTCGCGCGCCAACGAGCACTGGCGACGTTTGCAACAGGCGGCGGAATGTCTGGTGATTTTTCAGGGCCAGGAGGGCTATGTGTCGCCCGGCTGGTACCCGAGCAAGCGCCAGACCGGCAAGGTGGTGCCGACCTGGAATTACAGCGTGGTGCAACTGCATGGCGTGCCGACGGTGACGGACGACCCGGCCTGGCTGCGCCGCCAACTGATCGATCTCACCGCGCAGCAGGAAGGGCGGCGTCCTGAACCCTGGCGGCTCGAGGATGCGCCGGCCAACTACATCGCCGCACAGCTTAAAGGCATCGTCGGTATTGAGATCGCCGTCACCCGGCGCGAAGGCAAATGGAAAATGAGCCAAAACCGCAGCGCCGAGGATGCCGGCGGGGTGATCGCCGGGCTGCGCGATGGCGATGAAGCGCAGCGGCGACTGGCGGCGGAGGTTGAGCGGCGGCGCGGATAGGGTATGCTAACCGAAGAGTGGGCTGAGGGAACCTTCGGATGGATTACACCAAAATTATCAAAGAAATAGGCCGCGGCAAAAACCATGCGCGCGATCTGGATCGACAGACCGCCTTTGAGCTGTATCAGGCGATGCTGGCCGGGGAGGTCCCCGAACTTGAGCTGGGCGGCATTCTGATCGCGCTGCGCATCAAGGGCGAAGCCGAAGAGGAGATGCTGGGGTTCTACCAGGCGATGCAGCAGCAGGTATTGTCGCTGCAGGCGCCGCAGGGGAGGCCATTGCCGGTGGTGCTGCCGAGCTACAACGGCGCGCGCAAGCAGGCCAACCTGACGCCGCTGCTGGCGCTGCTGCTGGCGAAAGTGGGCCTGCCGGTGGTGGTGCACGGCGTGCTGGACGACAGCACCCGCGTGACCAGCGCCGAGATTTTCCGCGCGCTTGGGCTGCCGTGGTCGGAACAGGCCGCTCACGCCCAACAGCGTCTCGATAACGGCGAGGCGGTATTCATGCCGGTTTCCACGCTGTCGGCGCCGCTGGCGCGGCAGCTCGGGTTGCGTTGGCGCATGGGGGTGCGCAACAGCGCCCATACGCTGGCCAAGCTGGCGACGCCGTTCGGCGAACAGGATGCGCTGCGCCTCGCCAGCGTTTCACACCCGGAGTATGTCGGCCGGGTGGCGTCGTTTTTCCGCCAGATCGGCGCCCGCGGGCTGCTGATGCACGGCACGGAAGGCGAAGCTTACGCCAACCCGCTGCGCTGCCCGCAAATTCACCACATCGTCGGCGGCGAACAGCGCATATTGCTGGAGCGCACCTTGCCGGATGAAACGCCGGCATTGCCGGCGGCGAAAGACGCGGAAACCACCGCGCGCTGGACTGAACGCTGTCTGGCGGGCGAGGTGGCGATACCGCAGGCCATCCAGCGGCAGGTTGCCTGTTGCCTGGTGGCCGCCGGCGAGAGCGAGACGCTGGAGCAGGGGCTGAAACGCCTGCATCAGGCCTGAGCGCGACTATACTGGGATATTTCCTCATCGGCTGAGAAGGACGGTTATGCAACAGGCTCTCGATTACTTCAATCAATTGAACCAGGATTACCTCGACGTACACCGCGCCAAAGAAGAGCTGTTCTGGCAAAACTACATGGGCACCGGCGGTGAAGACGTCTCGGCGCGCTTTTCCGCCGCCGAAAGCGACTATAAGCGCTTTATCGCCGAACCGCGCCGGCTGGCGGAGATCCGCACTCTGCTGGCCGGATTGGAAGCGTTGCCGCAGGAGGCGCAGCGCGATGCGCTGATCCACGGCCTGCAGGGTTGGCTGCGCTTTTTCGACTGCAACGCCATTGAAGATCCGCAGGCGCAGGCGCTGTTGGATCAGATCATCCACGCCGAGTCCGATCTCTACTCGCGCCGCAAGGGCTATCAGGTCACCCATCTGAACGCCGACGGCCAGCGCGTGGCGGCTTCGCTCGGCGAGCTGTTGACCAACCAGGCGACCAACCCGAACGAAGAGTATCGCCGCAGCTCGCAGCAGGCGCTGCGCGATCTGGAGCAATGGCTGCTGCATAACGGCCTGCCGGAGCTGATCGGCCTGCGCAACCGCTTTGCGCGCCAGATGGGTTATCGCAACTATTTCGACTACAAGGTGAACAAGACCGAACGCATGACGCCGGAGCAGTTGTTCGCCATTCTGGATCGTTTCGAGCGGGAAACCCGCGAGGCCAACGCGCGCAGCCTGCAGCAGCTGGCGGCCGAGAAGGGCAGCCAGGCGCTGGAGCCGTGGAACGTGCGCTTCGCCAGCGCCGGCGACGTCACCCGCCAACTGGATCCTTACTTCCCGTTTTCCCGTTCGCTGGAACGCTGGGTCGACAGCTTCAAACGCCTGCACATCGGTTTTGGCGGCGCGGAGATGAACCTCGATCTGCTGGTGCGTAAAGGCAAGTATGAGAACGGCTTCATGCACGGCCCGGTGCCGCCGTTTGTACGCCAGGGGGAGTGGGTGCCGGCGCGCATCAACTTCACCAGCCT
The DNA here is from genome assembly GCF_047456145.1 of Serratia sp. BNK-23. Classification (NCBI taxonomy): domain Bacteria; kingdom Pseudomonadati; phylum Pseudomonadota; class Gammaproteobacteria; order Enterobacterales; family Yersiniaceae; genus Serratia; species Serratia sp. BNK-23. The sequence continues at coordinate 3,449,667 of NZ_CP179900.1, read as the reverse complement.
GGCGCAGCCGGGGCAGGTGGGCAGCGGCGCTTACGGGCTTAACACGCTGTTCCACGAGGGCGGCCATGCGGCGCACTTCGCCAACATTCGCCAGAATGCGCCGTGCTTCTCGCAGGAGTTCCCACCGACTTCGATGGCCTATGCCGAAACCCAGTCGATGTTCTGCGACAGCCTGCTGGACGACGCCGATTGGCTGAAACGCTATGCGAAAAACGCCGCCGGTGAGGCAGTGCCGGATGCGCTGATCGAAGCCGGCATCGCGGCGCGCCAGCCGATGCGCGCGTTCAACGAACGCCATATCCTGCTGGTGCCGTACTTCGAGTGGGCGCTGTATCAGTGGGATGACGAGCAGCGCACGCCGGAAGCCATCACCGCGCTGGCGCGCGAGGTTGAGCAGAAGATCCTCGGCATCAGCGGCAGCCCGCGCCCGACGCTGGCGATCCCGCATCTGCTGTCGCTGGAGTCCGCCTGTTCTTATCAGGGCTACCTGCTGGCGATGATGGCGGTGGAGCAAACCCGTCATTTCTTCCTGCAGCGCGACGGTTATCTGACGGACAACCCGGCCATTGGCCCGGATCTGGCGCAACACTATTGGTTGCCGGGTAACAGCGTCAGCCACGACGACACGCTGCGCAGCCTGACCGGCGAAGGGTTTAATCCGGACTATCTGGCGCAGGCCTGCAACCAGACGGTGGCGCAGGCGTGGCATGAGGCGCAGCAGACGATGGCCGCCGCCGCCGCCCGCCCGCAGCCGCCGGCGGATTTCGATTTGCAGGCGCATATTCGGGTGGTGGATGGCGAGACGGTATTGGCAGACAACGCCGACGGTGACGAACGGATGTGCCGCGACTTCGCCGCGGCGATAGAGGCGCGTTTGGTTTAAGGCTGACAATAAAATCCACGCGGAAGCGTGGATTTTATTTAATGGTTAAAACCAGGCGTGATTTTATTCGAAATAGACGTCGGGATTATCGGCCAGAGACACGAAGCTCTTGGTGTTTCTATCCAGCGTGCGAATTTCGCCGCTTTCGATGTCGTACACCCAGCCGTGCAGGCGCAGCCCGCTGTTGCGCAGACCCACCGCCACAGAAGGATGGGTTTTGATATTATTTAGCTGAGCAATAACGTTCTCTTCCACCATAGCGTTAACTTTGTCTGTTTCGCTATTCCAGGTTTTCTTCTCGACCACTGCTTTGGCCGCATCCGCATAGTGCAGCCAGTGAGCTACCGCAGGCATGGGGTCGAGGCACTGGCAGGACGCGATAGCCTTCATGGCGCCACAGTTCGAGTGGCCACAAATCACGATATCGGTAACACCCAATGCCACCACCGCATACTCGATGGTCGCAGAAACCCCGCCCGGCTCCGGGCCAAAGGAAGGGACGATGTTGCCGGCGTTACGGATAACGAAAAGCTGCCCAGGTTCTTGCTGTGTGACCAGCTCAGGCACTAAACGGCTGTCAGAGCATGAGATAAACAGCGCTTTGGGATTTTGGCTGGAGGCAAGGCTGCGGAACAGTTCCTTGCGCTGCGGGAAAATCTCTTTCTGGAAACTGAGGAAACCTTCAATGATATGTTGCATACAACGCTCTCTGCATCTGTAGTCTGCGTAACATGATAATCATCCTCTCCCGTTAGTCCAGCCATGGGCAGGTAAAAAAATGTGTGTGCAAGCCCCCCGCAAACCCCATTGAATACAGGGTTTCTGCCTGTTGGCGACAGAATTTTCCGGCTTGTTGGCGCGTGGATTGCTGATAAAGCGGACGGCAAGAAATTCGCTGTTGTGCCCATTCAGCGCTGACGTACGCGAACATAAAAAAAGCCCGCCGGGGTGATAGCCGGCGGGCTTTTTGACGTCTGGGGCGGCGATTATTTGTAGATAACCGCGGTGGCGTGCATCAGGTTATTGCCGCTGGTGGAGGTGATGGTGAAAGCCTTGGCGCCCGCCGCATCGGCTTTGGCGGCCAGCTGAGACTTCAGGCTGCTCAGGTCGGTTGCGCCGCTGGCGACGATCACGCCGGCTTTTTCGAATTGGGCGGCATCCTGCGCGCTGACGTGTTCAGCGGCGAAAGTGGTGAAAGAAACGGTAGCCAGGGCGATAGCGGCAGCAAAAGTTTTGATGGTTTTCATGTTGGTCATTCCTGTCAAAGTGAATTAGGGAGAAAGGGGTTTGCCTTTCGATGGGAGGATTATTGCGCAGTGACAGGCGGGATGAAATCGGAGAGTGTTGACAGTTTTGTTCAGATTTTTTGATTATTAATTCCCCCGTTCATCTTCTGCATAAACAGGGGGGAGACGATCAGCGCGTCGGGCGCGCCAGATCGAAACGGTGCTGTTCGGAAATGCCATAGTAGGCGGTTGGGCCGCCGGCGCGCAGGATAGGTTCGGCAGCGGCGGTCTGGTAGACGCCGTGTTCGTCCAGCAGCGCCGGATCGAGGTGCACCGCCACCACTTCGCCCAATATCAGCCAGGTCTCCACCTGTTCGCCGGCGGCGGTTTGCAGCTGAATGCACTGGGTCAGCCGGCATTCGAAGTTCACCGGGCTTTCGGCCACGCGCTCGGCTTTGACCCGGCGTCCGGGCAGCGGCGTGACGCCGGCGAAGGCGAATTCATCTTCGCCGCGCGGCAGGTTGATTGCACTGTGGTTCATCGCTTCCGCCAGCGGGCGTGTCGCCAGGTTCCAGACGAACTCACCGGTTTCCACGATATTCGCCACGCTGTCTTTCCAACCGGTGCTGGCGAAACCGATGATCGGCGGGCGATAGTTGAAGCAGTTGAAAAAGCTGTAGGGCGCCAGATTACGCAAGCCGGCGGCGCTGCGGGAAGAGATCCAGCCGATGGGGCGCGGGCCGACGATGGCGTTCAGCGGATCGTGCGGCAGGCCGTGGCCGGCGGCGGGTTCATAATAATAACGAGATTCACGGTTCATGGGAGACCCTGCGGCAATCGATGAAGCTTTCATTGTGCCGGGTTTCCCGCCGCTGCGCCATTGCGGGCCGGATGTGTTATCTTACGCGCCGGAAATCCCTTCAAGAGAGCCCGTCACGGTGGAAAAAAAGAAAACCTTCCCGCAGCAGAAAAGCGGCCTGCATCCGCGCAACCGTCATCGTTCGCGCTACGACTTCCCGTCGCTGATCGCCAGTTGCCCGGCGCTGGCGCCGTTCGTAAAACCGAACGCCTGGGGCGATGTCTCGGTGGACTTCGCCGATCCGGCGGCGGTGAAAATGCTCAACCGTGCGTTGCTGCAACACTTTTACGGCATCGAACACTGGGATATTCCGGCTGATTATCTGTGCCCGCCGATCCCCGGCCGCGCCGACTATCTGCATCACCTGGCGGATCTGCTGGCGACCAGCAACGGCGGCGAGATCCCGCGTGGCAAGGGCGTGGCGATCCTCGACGTCGGCGTCGGCGCCAACTGCATTTACCCGATCGTCGGCCTGCGCGAATACGGTTGGCGTTTCACCGGCTCCGAAATCGATCCGGTGTCGCTCAACTCGGCCAAGATGATCGTCGAGATGAACCCGACGCTGCGCAACAGCGTGCGCCTGCGGCTGCAAAAACAGCCTGAGCTGATTTTCAGCGGCATTATCGGCGCGGCCGAGAAATTCGACGCCACCCTGTGCAACCCGCCGTTCCACGCGTCCGAGCAGGAAGCGCGCGCCAGCACCCGGCGCAAGCTGCATAAACTGGGTAAAGGGGAAGTGGCCGACAAGCCGGTGCAAAACTTCGGCGGCAAGAACAACGAGCTGTGGTGCGAAGGCGGCGAAGAAGCCTTTGTGCGCAAGATGGTGGCAGAGAGCGTCGGCAAGGCCAACAACTGCCTGTGGTTCACCTCGCTCATCTCGAAAAACACCACGTTGCCGGCCATCTACCATGCGTTGAAAGTGGCGGGGGCGGCCGAGGTGCGCACCATCGAGATGGCGCAAGGGCAGAAGATCAGCCGCTTCGTCGCCTGGACCTTCCATAACGCCGAGCAACAGGCCGCCTGGGCAGCCGAACGCTGGCGCTAATCTCCCCGGCGCCGGTTATCCTGCCGGCGCCGACAAAAATCCGCATTTTACCTTTCAATTTTCATCACTTACGTTATTCTCATTACGCATTTAATAATAAAAATCTTAGGTTGTTGGTTTATTTAAATTCGAATAATTACTTTACTGAATAAATAAATTTAATCCGGTTAATAGCAATAACCAGAAGGTTCGGCGCTGCCCGTTCCTTCCGCGATGGCACGTCTGCGTGTGGGCGCGGCATGTGGCCAGACAAAATAAGAAAAGCGCCATCATCTGCCACAAGGACTACACCTTATGCTGTTACGATTCAGTCAGTTAACTACCCACAAAGGCGCCGAGCTGGGCGCGATAGAACACGCCGTTCCCATGATCGTATTCTCGCCCGACGGCACGGTCTTGCGCGCCAACGATCTCTTCCTCAACACGCTGGGATTTCAACGCGATGACGTGATTGGCCGGCATCACCGTATTTTCTGCGATCCGAACTATGTCGCCAGCCCGTTGTACCGCAAGCATTGGGAGACGCTGAATAAGGGGCAACCCATCACGGACACCCTAAAACGCATCGCGAAAAACGGCGAGACGGTATGGCTGCAGGGCACCTACGCGCCGGTGCTGAATAAACAGGGTAAGGTGGTGGAAATCGTCAAGATCGCCAGCGAAGTGACCGAGCGAGTGACCCAGGCGCAGGAACACCGCAGCCTGCTGGCGGCGCTGAATCGATCGATGGCGATGATTGCTTTCACGCCGCAGGGCGCCATTGTCAGCGCCAACGACAATATGCTGGCGCTGATGGGCTATCGGCTGGATGAGGCGTGCGGGCAGTCGCATGCGGTGCTGTGCCCGCCGGCGTTCGCCGCTTCCGACGACTATCGGCGGCACTGGCAGCGCCTGGCGCGCGGCGAGTTTATCACCGGGCGTTTTGAGCGCGTCAACCGGCGCGGCGAACGGGTATGGCTGGAGGCCAGTTACAACCCGATCCTCGACAATGAAGGCCAGGTGGTGAAAGTGGTGAAGATCGCCCAGGACATCACCCGATTGATGCAACAGCAGCAGCACGAAGAAGAGATGGTGCGCAACGCGCATCATCTGTCGCTGGATACTGACCGGCAGGCGGCGCAGGGCGCGGTCATCGTGCAGCAGGCGGTGAAGGGCATGCAGCAGGTCGAAGCGGCGGCGCGCGAAACCTCGGACGTGGTCACCGAGCTCGGCAAGTGCTCTCAGCAGATCGGCACCATCGTCGAAGCCATTCGTAAAATCGCCTCCCAAACCAACCTGCTGGCGATTAACGCCTCCATCGAAGCTGCCCACGCCGGTGAGCACGGGCGCGGTTTTGCGGTGGTGGCCAACGAGGTGCGCACGCTGGCGGAACAGTCGCGCAAGGCGGCGACCGAGATCGAACGCATGACCAAGTCTATCCAGCAAGGCGTGGCGGCGGCGATCGCCGGCATGGCGACCTGCGTGGAACAGGCCGGCGGCGGTGTGGCATTGACCCATGACGCCGGAGAAGTGATTAACCAGGTCAATATCGGCATGCATGACGTCGTGAAGCTGATGCAGGCCTTTACCTCGGTGAAGCAGGGCGATGCGCTGCACTGAGTCTGCCGGACGCCGCCTCTGAAAACGAGGCGGCGTTTGCCTTCCCCCACCGATTCCTGCGCCGTTGAGCTGCGGTTCAATTTTACCGGTCTATGCTAGACTTGATGTGAACGAACGTTCGTTCATTAATTAATATCAATTTATGGCGCCAGGCGCCCCCTTCACCGTTTCGGGAACTGACGATGGGAAACCGAGAAAAGATTGTCGAGGCCGCGCTGCACAGCTTTACCCATCAGGGATTTCACCAGACCAGCATGCGGGATATCGCGCAGGCGGCGGGCGTCAGCGTGGGCAACCTCTATAACCATTTTTCCGGCAAGGAGGCGCTGATCGGCGAGATAGCGCTGCTGGAAAACGGCGTATTCGCCGAGTTCGCCGCCGGATTATTGGCCGACAGAAAGCGGCCGAAACAGGCGCTGTCGATTTTTTTCACCGCCTATCATGCCTTTGTCGCCGAACCGGCCAATGTTCAGCTGTCGGCGGAGATCGTGGCGGAGGTGGCGCGCAACCCGGCGTTGGCCGAGCCGTTCAGCGCCAACCAGCGGCAGTTGATTGAGGCGCTGGCGACGGTGATCGCCGAGGCTCAGCAAACCGGTGAAATCGCGGCGGCGATAGCGCCGTTACCGCTCGCGCAGCTGGTGCTGGACGTGATCGAAAGCCAGGCCTGGCGGCAGGCGATCTTTGCGTCGCCTGCACCGGAGGAGACCACGCCGGTGCGGCTGTTGGAACAACTGCTCTACCGGCATCCCTAATCGAGGTGGATATGCTGCACATTGAGCCGTATCGCGACGCTGACCGCCTGCAAACGGCGGCGCTGATCTACGCCGCGTTCTGCGACAAGTTCCAGCGCGCGCGCCGTTTGAGCGCCCGCCGGCAGTGGCGTCTGTTTTATCGGCTGTGGAGCTGGCAGCAAAGCGGCAGCCGGGAGCGTAGCTTCGTAGTGAAACAGGATGAGCAGGTGGTGGCGGCTTTTGCCCTCAATGCGGCCGAGGCAGAGGGCGACGGCGGGCTGCGCCCGCGCGCCTTGCCGATTTGGCGGCTATGCCGCCGCTACGGCTGGCTGAACGTTTGGCGCATGTATCTGCAAATTGTGGTATTGCAGCATACTCCGGCGGCCGATGAGCTGTATCTTTCCTACCTGGCGGTGGCGGAAAACCAGCGCGGCAAAGGGATGGGCAGGCGGCTGTTGCAGTGGATGAACGACTACGCCGCCGAACAGGGCGCAGGCCGGCGCCTGAGCCTGCACGTCAGCCGGCGCAACGTCGATGCGCAGCGCCTGTACCGGCGCTGCGGTTTTCTGGTACGGCGCGAAGAGCACTACGCCTTGCTGGGGGTGCTGTTCGGCCAGGCCGATTGGGTATTGATGGAGAAACGCAACGGGGAGGCGATGTGCGCAAAATAGGGCTGTGCCTCGTGGCGCTGGTTTTGGCGGCGCTTGGCTGGGTGATTTACGTCAACGACTTTCGCTTTGTCACCGAACCGGTCACGGTGACCGCCGGCGGCAACCGGCTGAGCGGCACGCTGGTGCTGCCGGAGCATGCGCCGGTCAAACCCGGCGTGGTGGTGTTCATACACGGCGATGGGCCGGCCAACGCCAGCCGCGACGAAGGCTATTACGGCATTTGGGAGGCGATAGCGCAGCAGGGCTATGCGGTTTTATCCTTCGACAAGCCGGGCGTAGGCGGTTCCAGCGGCAACTGGCTGCATCAGACCATGGCGGATCGCGCGCGGGAAACCGCTGATATCATCGACTGGGCCAGACGGGACGGGCGCTTCGATGCGCGCTGCGTGGGGCTGTGGGGCGCTAGCCAGGCGGGATGGGTGATGCCGGAGGTGGCGCGTTTACGGCCTGACATTGCTTTCACTCTTGCACTCTCGCCGGCGATCAACTGGCTGCGGCAAGGGCGCTATAACACCCGGGCGGCGATGGCGGCGGCAGGGGACGATGAAGCGCAGATCCTGGCGCGCGAGGCGCATTGGCGCCATATCCAGACCCTGCTCGAGCAACCGGACGGCTACGCGCAGTACCGTCGCGAGTCTGGCGCCGCCGCATTGAGCGCCGACCGCTGGCGTTTTATCCGCGCCAACATGGCCAGCGACGCGACGGCGGGATTGCGGCATTTCGCCACGCCGGTGCACCTGATCCTGGGCGGGCGCGACGTCAACGTGGACGCGGACGAAACCGAGCGCGTGTATCGGCAAACGATCCCGGCCTCGCTGCTGACGGTGACGCGTATCGCCGAAGCAGACCACGTGATGATCAAACCGCTGTTCGCCCGCCATCCGTGGCTGATCAACGTGGTGGGCCTGTTTGCCCCGCGCTCGGTGCAATACGACGCCTACCGGCGGGACGTGGCGGCCTTCCTGGCCGCCCATCCTTGCGGCCAGGGGCGTTAGCCTCAGCTCGCGGCAGGCGGCGGCTCTTCATGCGGCTGCGGCGCGCGGGAGATCTGCATCGCCTGCTGCGGCATGCCGATGCCGGCCCGATCGAAATGGATTTTCACCAGCCGATCGAGGGCGTATTGCACCACCCACTGTTTCAGCGCCTGTGTGCGCACCGTCACGCGGGTGGTGAACGAGCGGTCTCCCAGCGCCACCACGCCGTTGAAGACCGGCTCGCCAATCAGGAAATGCTTCACCTGTTCATCTTGCTTCAGCGCCGCGACGGCCTGATGCAGCACCTCATTGACCCGATCGATGTCCTCGTCGCGGCTGACGGTGTAGTTGGCGCGGTATACCCCGAACTCACGCGCATAGTTGGCCAGCGTGGTGATCGAGGAGTACGGCACGATGTGGTAGACGCCGTAGTCGTCGCGCAGGCCGATCGATCGGATGGTCATGCGCTCCACGGTGCCGGTGATGCCGCTGACGGTGACGTACTCGCCGGTGTTCATGCCGTTTTCGAACTGGATGAACACGCCGGTAATCACGTCTTTCACCAGCGTCTGGGCGCCGAAGCTGATGGCCAGCCCCAGCGCGCCGGCGCCCGCCAGCAGCGGCGCGATGTTCAATCCCACCTGCGACAGCACGATCATCACGGTAATGGTGCTGATAACGATAGCCAGCACGTTGCGAAACAGCGTCAGCAGCGTGCGTTCGCGCGCGCTCGGCCGCACGCCGTTGCTCAGCTCCAGCGCCAGACGGTGCTCGATGATGCTGGCCATCAGCGTCCAGCTGAACACGGCGATCAACAGGATCAGCAGGATATGCACCAGCCCGCCGAGCGTCCGCTGGCCATTTTCGCTGCCCGCCCACTGGTACAGGTTGATCAGGTGCCAGGCATCGAGCAGGAACAGCGTCACCGCCAGCACCACCATCACCCGCAGTATCTTCAGCCCGTTGGGGATGTAGGAGTTGATGCGCCGCTCGAGCATCGGGTAGCGCAGATTGACGTCGGTCGGCAGTGAAATGCGGCGGAAAATCCAGCGGGTCAGCATGCCGGACAGCAGCGCGCCGACGCCGACCACCAACAGGCTTTTCACCGTGGCGCTCATCATAAAGCGCAGGCTGTTGCCGATGTCGAACTGGGACAGCACGAACAACACCAGAAAATAGGTGATCGCCAACAGATGCCAGATATGCCCCAGCCCGCGCAGGATCACGCTGAAAAACGCCATCGATCGTTCGGCCAGCAGGTTGATCTGTTGCTGTATCGGCTTGCGGTTGTGCAGGATCAGCCAAATGGCGTACAGCGTCAGCGCCAGCATCACCACCAGGTTGACGGTGGCGGCGGCCGGGTAGCTTATCTGGACCGCCACCACCGGCACCACCACCATCAGGCCGTAGCCGATCAGGCCGCTGAGCCAGGCGAGGCGCGTGTTCCAGTAGTGCGCGCTCCGGTCGCTGAAGGGGAAGGGGCGCAGATAGTCGAAGCGGGGGGCGAAAATCAGCCGCAGCACCGCCTTGAAAAATTCAATCACCGCGAAGGCGCTGAGAAACAGGGTCTGCAGCCGCAGAATGGTGGCGCTGTCGGCGTGGACGTGGCGGGCGAACAGATTGCCCGCCGCCAGCGCCAGCAGCAGTACCAGCAGATCGATGGCGAAAGCGCCGAGAATGGCGGCGGGGCGTTTATACCACGGGCCGCGCTGTAGCCGCGCATTGTGTCCCCAACTGCCCATGCGTTTGTACAGCGGCGCGATCAGCCGCCGGATCAGGTGGAACAGCGCAAAGGTGACCGCCACCGTCAGCAGAAAGTAGCCCAGCGCGCGGAAAAAGCCGGCGGGATTGAAAACGCGCTTCGGGCCGGAGTCGATCAGCTTTTGCAGCGCGCCGAGCTTTTGGTTAAAGGTGCCGATGCCTTCCTGCGCCAGCGAGTTCAGGCTGTCGCTCAGCGTAGCGGGCGTCGATTCCTCCGGCGTTGCCGGCGCGGCGGCGGGGGCGTCGCCGGCGGTCTGTTTCAGGTGGTTGATGAGTTCCGCGCGCGCTTTGTCGTCTTGCAGCAGCTCAGCCAGCGCGGCGTAGGCGGCTTTCTGCTGCTCGCTCTTGTCGGCGGGCGCGGGCGGCGCATTTTGCGCCAGGGCCGGTGGTGCGAAGACGTTCAGGGTCAGCAACAGCAGCAGGAAAAGCAGGTGTTCTCGCAGATGAGAACCTCGTCGGGAGTCTGCGTTTGGCGGCATGGTTCCTCTCTTTGGCGTTCTGTGATCGGCGGATGTAAAAGCAATACGATGAAAAACAATGAATATAGTAGGAAAGGTGGCGCGACGGGGCGTGGGAGAGCGTGCGGAATGAAAGCGGCGGGCGCGTGGTGCGCCCGCCGTTAAACCGCCAGGATCAGGACACGTGCTGCAGGAACTCCTGCAGACGCGGGCTTGGCGGATGATTGATCAGATCGTGCGGGTTGCCGTCTTCGGCAATCCGGCCCTTGTCGATAAAGATCAGGCGCGACGCCACTTTTTCGGCAAAGCCGACTTCATGGGTAACGATGACCATCGTCATGCCTTCCTCGGCCAGATCCTGCATCACCTTCAGCACTTCATGGCGCAGCTCCGGATCGAGCGCGGAGGTCGGCTCGTCGAACAGCATCATTTTCGGCTTCACCGCCAGCGCGCGCGCGATCGCCACGCGCTGCTGCTGGCCGCCCGACAGTTCGGACGGGTAATGGTGGGCGCGCTCCGCCAGACCGACCTTGGCCAGCAGTTCGCGCGCCAGCTTTTCCGCATCGGACTTCTTCGCGCCGCGCACGCGGATCGGGCCGAAGGCGACGTTTTCCAGCGCCGTCAGGTGCGGGAACAGATAGAACTGCTGGAACACCATGCCGGCTTCCTGGCGGATCAGCCGATCGTCCACTTTCGGATCGTTGGCTTTCAGGCCGTCGACGATCAGATCGCCGCTGGTGACTTCTTCCAGCTTGTTGATGCAGCGCAGCAGGGTGGATTTGCCGGAGCCGGACGGCCCGATGATCACCACTACTTCGCCTTTGTCGATCTTCAAATCGATGTTGTGCAGCACCTGGGTTTGGCCAAAATGCTTGGAGACGTTTTTAAATTCAATCACAGGATTTTCATCCTTCTTTCCAGACGACGCAGCACGAAGCTCAGCACCAGGGTAATAATCAGATAGATAACCGCCACGGCGCTCCAGATTTCCAGCGCGCGGAAGTTACCGGCAATAATTTCCTGACCCTGACGGGTCAGCTCCGCCACGCCGATCACGATGAACAGCGAGGTGTCTTTGATGCTGATGATCCACTGGTTGCCCAGCGGCGGCAGCATGCGGCGCAGCGCCAGCGGCATAATGACGTAGCGGATGGTTTCGCGGCGCGACAGGCCGAGCGCCAGGCCGGCCTCGCGGAAACCGTTATGGATAGACAGCACCGCGCCGCGGGTGATTTCCGCGATGTAGGCGCCGGAGTTGATCATGATGGTCACCACCGCCGCGGTGAAAGGATCGATGCGCAAATCGGTGAACGCCATCGGCAAGGCGAAGTAGATGAACATCACCTGCACCACGATCGGCGTGCCGCGGATCACTTCGATAAACACCAACGCGATGTGGTTGGCGATCCAACCGCCGTAGGTGCGGGCAAAGCCGGCGACGAGGCCGATGATCAGGCCGCCAATCAGACCGAGGACCGAAATCCACAGGGTCATTTTGGCGCCCTCTAACAAGATAGGAATGGCGGGCCAGATGGCGCTCCAGTCGAACTGCATGATATTTCTCCCGGTGATCCCAAACGTGGGTATCAGATACAACAAAGCGCAGGGGGTTAAGCGCCCCCTGTGCTTAAGTTAATCGCTTGCCAAATTCACAGCTTACTTAGGTTCGGTGCCGAACCACTTCTTGTAAATCTCGTTATAGGTGCCGTTCTCGCGCAGCGTTTTCAGCGCGCCGTTCACCTTCTCGCGCAGCTCGTCGCTGCCTTTAGGGAAGGCGATGCCATACTGCTGCGCTTCCAGCGAATCGCCGACGGTTTTGAACTTGCCGGCGCCGGCCGTCTTAATGAAGTATAGGATGTTTGGCGTGTCGTGCAGCACCGCGTCGGCGCGCTTGGTACCCAGTTCCATGTAGGCGTTGTCGATGTTAGGGAACTGACGCAGATCCTTGGTTTTGATGTGCTGCTTGGCGTAATCCACCGAGCCGGTGCCGCTCTTCACCGCCACCACTTTGCCGTTCAGATCGTCGATGCTTTTCACGCTGTTGTTGTCGGCGTTGACCATCACCAGCAGGCCGCTCTTGTAGTAGCCGTCGGAGAAATCGATGGCTTTCTTGCGCTCATCGGTGATGGTGATGCCGGCCAGCGCCAGATCGACGTTTTTGGTCTGCAGCGCCGGAATGATGCCGCCGAAGTCCATTGGTTTCAGGGTGTAGTCCAGCTTCAGCTCTTTGGCGACCGCGGCCCACAGGTCGATGTCGAAGCCGACGTATTTGTCGCCTTGCTTGAACTCAAAAGGAACGAAAGCGGTGTCGGTGGCGACCACCAGTTTGTCTGCTGCGTGGGAACTTACGGCAAAGGCCAGGGAGAGTGCGGCCAGGGAGACTTTAAAAATCGACTTCATGAGAGGAATTCCTGTACAGGTTGCGGATTACCCATTTTTTATATTGCAGTTGGTGCCATGAAAAAATCGTGCCATGTTTTCAACTAATATAAAAACAAAGAGTTACTGCGTGATGTTGTGCCGTGACGGCGAATAGTTATGGTTATGCACCACAATGAGGCACCGAAATGGTGCGTAAGAATTATCTTGGTGCACGGGGCTATCATTAACCAAATTTTGGCTGTGAAACAACCGTTCTTTAACGTTTTTGCTTCAATATTGATAACTAACTCTAACTTTCATGATCCATTGACGGTGCAAGGGTGACTGCGAGAGGGGCAAAAAGGGAGCAGATAATGCTAACGCAACTGGCTGTCTTTGCTGCCGCGCCGGTTGTACAGGCTGGTGGCCGCGTGTTTTTTGTCTTGTTCGGCCTGACAGGCGACGCAAAAACGCACGCCCTTCAGCGCCTTGCGGCGCGCCTCGGGGATCGGTTCTCCGCATTCCTGGCAATAGCGTTCGCTCTCGCCGTGCCCGAGCGCTTCACGCGCGCGCTGCACCGCATCGTCGACGGTGGAATCAATCTGATCTTGTACGGCGCCGTCCGCCGCCCAGCCGCTGGCCATCATCACCTCCTGACAAGGAAACCCTACCGTTTAATATGGGCCGTTTTTTGTACAATGCAACGGTCGCGCAAAAGAAAACAGGCCGGGCAAAGCCCAGCCTGCGCTGCCCGGAACGACGGGCGATCTGCAACGCTTTCGCGTTATTCGATATTGGATTCGATGAACCACAGGAATTTGTCCAGATCGCGCGAGGCGGCGGTGAACATATCGGCGGTGTCTTCGTCTTCCACTTCGGTAATGGCTTTGCGGATGTCATTCGCGACCGCGCCGTAGCGATCGGCCAGCGCTTTCAGGTGCTCTTGCACGCTGTGGATATTGGTCGGGTAGCTTTTCAGCGGCGTGCGATCGTTGACCACCTGTACGGTGCCCAGCGCCACGCCTCCCAGCTGCACCACGCGCTCGGCGAAGGTGTCCTGATGCTCGATGATGGCGGTGCGGAAGCCGTCCAGCATTTCATGCACCGCGATGAAGTTCGCGCCGCGCATGTTCCAGTGCGCCTGTTTGGTGATCAACGAAAGATCGATGAATTGCACGACCTGATGGTTCAGCGCCTTGATGGCGGCCAGTTTAACTTTTTCGTCCAGATCGTTACGGGTATACAGCAGATCAGAAGATTTCGTTTTCACCAGTTTAGCGGTACTCATATCAGATATCCTCTTGATTAGTCGTTGTCCTATTTCGTTACGGGATTAATTATAGCAGGGATGTTTATTTTTGCCGCACGAAAATGGCTATTGCACAAATAGGGGGGGGCCTAATGACAATATTTTTATTTGGTTTTTGTCTATTGTGTAATTTTATGAATTTTATTGTTATTTTGTTTTTTATTATTATTTTTTTCAGTGACAATTTATCCCCGTTATCTTATTTTCTGCGGGCGCGCAGGTTTGGTTAAATATCCACTTTGTTATCGTGGTGTTAATGCCAAGCCTATTCAGATTGATAGGCGTAATTGATACGGCTAAAGTATGGAAATTATCCCAGTCTTTATTGGCGAGTGATGAAAATTAACGTCGTCGGCACCAGCGGCAGCGGTAAAAGCACCCTGGCGCGTCAACTGGCGGAACGTCTTGACGTTCCCTATATCGAGATGGACAGACTCTATTGGCGGCCCGAGTGGCAGGGGACGCCCGATGGCGCGTTTCTGGCGCGGCTTGAGCAGACGCTGGCCGAAGCGGGAGGAGGCTGGGTGCTGGACGGCAACTACAGCCGCACGCAACCGATCAAGTGGCGCGAGGTCGATTATATCCTGTGGCTGGACTACGGTTTCTGCCGCACGCTGTGGCAGGCCGTGCGCCGCGCGTGCCGACGCGCGGCCGGCAAAAGCGAGCTGTGGCCGGGCACCGGCAATCGGGAAAGTTTCCGCCGTTCTTTCTTTAGCCGCGAGTCGATCGTGCTGTGGACGATCCGCACTTACTCGAAGAACCGGCGAAAATACCTGGCGGAGATGGCCCGTACCGATATAGGGGGCCGTTTCAAGCGCTTGCGCTCTCCCCGCCAGGCCGCCGATTTTCTACGGACGCTGCCGCAGGCTCACAGCAGCAGGCGGTGATGGATCCTCACCACCGCTTTCTTGATGTGCTGCGGCCGCTGCCACAGGCAGCCGGTCTTATGCGGTTCCATCTGGAAAAAGATCGCGAACATGCCGTGCGTCATGTGAAGGGTTTGCGGGTGGCGTTTGATGTCCAGCAGCAGCAGATCGCTATTTTCTGCATGCGGATGTTCGCGATGCCCGTCGCCCGCCAGGCCGTATTCGATGCGTTCTTCGCCGCTGATCAGCAGATGCAGCGCGATGTACTCCTGATGCATTTCGGCGCGCTTCTCCGCCGCCGGCGCGGTGGTCAGCGTCATCACGTCCATAAAGATGTTGTCGCCGTCGATCGGGTGATGGCCCAGCGCCAGTTCGGGCAGGTCGCATCGGCGCAACTCGGTCAGGGTTGAAACCAGCGCCGGCGCGAGTCCGCGGCCGAAGCGTGGGTTGAACAGGCTGTTGTGAATCACTGTTATTCTCCATGTGAGCGAAAGTCCAAAGAGCCTGCGATACAGGCTAAGGGGAAGTATGCCGATTTGTCACGAGGAAAACAGTTAACCCGCCTGCATTCCGGCGTTGCGGACGGCAGGCGAGTCAGGCGATCAGGAAAGGCTTTCGAGGCGCGGTTTGGGGCGAATGGTCAGGGCGGAACCCATGGAGGCGGCGATAATCGCCGCCAGCGCCAACCATTGCACGCCGCTCAGGTGTTCGCCGAGGAACAGCATGCCGGACAGCGCCGCCATCGCCGGCTCCAGGCTCATTAAGGTGCCGAAAGTGCGCGCCGGAATTTTGGGCAGCGCGATGATCTCCAGCGAATAAGGCAGCGCGGTGGAGAGGATCGCCACCGCCAGCGCCACCGGCAGAATATCGAGGTTGAACAGCACGCTGCCGGTTTGCCAGGCGCCGATCGGGCAGAACACCAGCGCAGCGATCAACGAACCGAGCGCCACCGTGCCGGGGCCGTGATCGCCGCCGGCCTTTTGGCCGAAAATGATATAGACCGCCCAGCAGGCGCCGGCGCCGAGCGCACAGGCGGCGCCGAACGGATCGATCCCGCCTACGCCGTGGCCGAGCGGCAACAGGAACCACAACCCGGCGATCGCCAGCGCCACCCAGAGAAAGTCGATCGGCCGCCGCGACGAGAACATGGCCACCGCCAACGGGCCGGTAAACTCCAGCGCCACGGCGATGCCGAGCGGCACGGTGCGCAGCGAAAGGTAGAACAGGTAGTTCATCGCGCCGAGCGACAGGCCGTAAATCAGCAGTGGCAAGCGGCTGCCGGCGACGATGCGCATACGCCACGGGCGGAAGATAATGAACAGAATCAGGGTGCCGATGAAAAGACGCAGCGTCGTAATGCCTTCCGCGCCCACGATCGGGAACAGGCTTTTGGCCAACGAGGCACCGCTTTGGATAGACACCATGGCGATGATTAACAGACAGATGGGCAGCAGCGCGGAGGGCGCTCTGCCGGAAGTAGATAACGACATCCTTAACGGGCCTTTTTTGCGCCGTTCCTCAGCCTTGAGAAAACGGTCGAAACGGGGATGCGAGCAGTGTAAATGAAATGGCGAAAATCTGTCTGAGAAAAGCGCGCATCGCGGTGAAATCCGCCGATCCTCGGATGAGATGTGGCGGATTTGGTCAAAAAGTGCGCTTTTTCTTAAGAATTATCTGGATATTAAATTGGTGATTTTTGTCACAGAAAGCCGTAGAATACGGCCGAAAATAGAGCGAAAAGAAGCAGATACACTGTTCTTGAAATCTTCTGTTACACGATATAAAGCATTAGACACTCATTTCAAGGCAGAGTTTCACGCTAATTTTTGTTATATTTTCAAAGCATGAACAAATGGATGTACTTAATAATAAAACGCGTTTGAGGTGGTTATGAAAAAAATTGCATGTCTTTCCGCAGTAGCAGCTTGCGTATTAGCAGTTAGCGCAGGTACCGCATTCGCTGGTCAGAGCACCGTATCCGCTGGCTATGCGCAGGGTGATCTCCAAGGCGTTGCTAACAAGGCCAACGGTTTCAACCTGAAATACCGTTACGAGTTCGACAACAACCCACTGGGTGTGATCGGCTCCTTCACCCACCTGGAAAAAAATCGTTCTGAAAGCGGTTTCTACAAGAAATCTCAGTACGATTCCATCACCGCAGGTCCAGCTTACCGCTTCAACGACTGGGCGAGCATCTACGGTGTGATCGGTGTTGGCTACGGCAAAAACATCGACAACGCCCAGGCTGGCGGTAACAAAGGTGGCAACAGCGACTACGGCTTCACCTACGGTGCAGGTCTGCAGTTCAACCCAATCGAAAACGTTGCCCTGGACGTTGGCTACGAGCAGAGCCGCATCCGCAGCGTGGACGTTGGCAGCTGGAACGTTGGCGTAGGCTACCGCTTCTAAGATTTCTTCATGCCTGCGGGCGTGAATGCGCGGCACAGGTTGCCGCGCGGATAAAAAATCCGCCTTCGGGCGGATTTTTTTTATCTGTCATTAGCCGCTGCGCCCCGTCGGCTGCGTCGAAAAGCGCGCGCTGCGGGCATCGCGCTCATAGCCTTGCGGTTCGGTCAGTAAACCGTACAGCTCGGGGCGGCGTCCGTAAATCCAGCGGCGTCCGGTACTGAGCGGGATCAGCGTCAGATCGAGATCGGCACTGACCAGCCGGTCTTCCGCCGCCCAGGTCTCCGCTACGATGCGGCCGTAGGGATCGAGGATCATCGCATTGCCGGTGCGTACCTCATCGTCATCGCGGCCCACGCCGTTGCTGAATAACAAAAACAGCCCGTTGTCATGAGCGCGCGAGGGCAGCCAGCGCATCAGCCAGCCGCGGCCGTGTTCGCCGCGAAAGGCGGCTTCTATCGCCTGCGGATCTTCCGCTCGCCGCTGCCACAGCGCCTGTGGGATCGGCTTCATGCCGTGCGGGCTGCGCGAATGGGTGCCGCCGGTCTGGTGCGGGGCCATCAACACCTCCGCGCCCAGCAGCGCCGTCGCGCGCACATTCTCCACCAGATTGTTGTCCCAACAGATCAATACGCCCACGCGCACGCCCCAGGGAGTGTCGAACACCGTATAGCGATCGCCGCTGGCGATAGCCGGGTGTTCGAAGGCGTGCAGTTTACGGTGCACATGCAGCGCGCCGTCCGGCAGGCATACGGCGTAGGCGTTGTAGCAACGGCCGTCGTCGCCCAGTTCGATCAGCCCGACGCCGATCGCCATATTGTAACGCTCAGCCAGCGGGCGAATGCGCGCCAGCGAAGGGCTGGACGCGATCGGTTCCGCCAGCGCCCGCACTTCGGCGGCGGACAGATGGCGCACGTGCCAATAGCCGGTGATACACATTTCCGGGAAGGCCAGCAGCTGTACCTGCTGCTCGGCCGCCTGAGCGATAAAGCGCTCGATAGTCGACAGGTTGTAATTCTTATCGTTGGCGCGATGCTGGAATTGCACCGTGGCGGCGCGTAATGAGATGGTCATGGTGTCTCTCCGATTAGGGTCTGCGTTGATTACAGCAGGTGGTTTGATTACTGTATAATCAATTAAATTCCCTATTCGATAACCTAATGGAATGGATATAAAACAACTGCGCGCCCTGGTGGCGCTGGCTGAACAGGGCAACTATCGGCAGGCGGCGAGCCGGCTATGCATCAGCCAACCGGCGCTGAGCAAGCAAATTCAGGCGCTGGAAACCCAGCTCGGCGTTCGAGTGTTCGAGCGTGGCCGACAGGGGGCGGTGCTCACCGCCGGCGGGCAGCGGCTCTACCCGGAAGCGCAGGCGCTGGTGGAGCAGTACCAGCAGTTTCAGCGGCGCGCGCGGCGGGTGGCGCTCGGGGAAGCGGGGCGGCTGGCGCTGGGGTTTGGCCTTTCCAGCTTTCATCTGGCGCCGCAGCTGGTGGCAGCCTTTCGCCAACGGTTTCCCGAGGTGGCGATCGGCCTGGAGGACTTGCCGTCGGAACGCCAGTATCAGCTGTTGCTGCAGGGAGAGTTGCAGGCGGGGTTCGTGCGCTTGCCGGTCAATACGCCGCTGTGCGGCGTGGCATTGCTGAGCGATCGGTTGGTGCTGGCCGCGCCGGGCGCGCTGGCGCTGCGCGCCGACGATCTGATGGCGCGTTTCAATCAGCTGCCGCTGTTGCAGTTGACTCCCAAACGCGGGCGCGGGCTCAGCGATCAGTCGCTGCGGTTTATCGCCGCCCACCGGTTGACGCCGAACGTGGTGCAGCAGGCCGGCGATATCCAGACGTTGCTGGCGCTGGTTGCCGCCGGCGTCGGTGTCGCGCTGCTGCCGCACAGCATCACGCATATCGCGCCGGCCGGCATCGACATTTTACCGCTGAGCGGCGAGGAGACGGAGTGGCAGGTCGGTATCGCCTGGGATCCGCAGCGCGCCGATGCGCTGCGGGACAACTTCATTCAGACGGCGTTGGCGGCGCAACGCACTTAGGCATTCAAAGCGGGCAATGCATCACCACGATCGGGCTCTGGTGATACTCGCTGCGGTGGCTTTCGCTAAAGCCGACTTTTTTCGCCAGCGCCAGCGAAGCCTGGTTTTCCGGTGAGATGATGCAGACGGTTTGCTTGCCAGGCAGGTGCGTTTTACCCCAGGCCAGCGCCGCCCGCAGCGCCTCGGTGGCGTAGCCTTTGCCGTGCGCCGAGCTCACCAGCGTCCAGCCCATTTCCGGCGCGTCGAGCGCCGGGGTGATGTCGCGCAGGAAGTTGGAGAAGCCGATGCTGCCGAGATACTCGCCGCTCTGTTTGTCACGCACCGCCCAATACCCGTATCCCAACAGCGCCCAGTGGCCGACGTAGCGCATCAGGCGCCCCCAGGAGTCTTCCCGGTCGCGCGGCGTGCCGCCGATATAGCGCACCACCAGCGGATCGGCCCACAGAGCGGCCAGCGAGTCGAAGTCGTCCAGCGTGTGCGCGTCCAGCCGCAGGCGTTCGGTGATAAGCGTTGGCGCGGTGTTGATTACGGTCATGTTGCTGCTCCTGCACAGGGTGAAAGGCGATGAAAAACAACGGCGTTCAGTATGCCAGAGAAATCACACCGCCAGCCACAACAGCCAGGTGAACAGAAAGCCGCTCAGGCCGAGCAGGGTGGTCAGCACCGTCCAGGTCTTCAGGCCGTCGGCCACCGACAGCCCCAGATAGCGCGTGACGATCCAAAAACCGGAGTCGTTGACGTGGGAAAGCCCCAGCCCGCCAAAACAGGTCGCCAGCGTCACCAGCACCAGCTGCAGCTGATTCAACCCGCTGACCGCTTCCGACAACAGGCCGCCGGTGGTCAGGATCGCCACGGTGGCGGAACCCTGCGAAGCGCGCAGCGCCAGCGAAATGATAAACGCGGCGGGCACCAGCGGCAGGCCGATGGCCGTCAGCACTTCGGCCAGCGCCTTGCCGACGCCGGATTCCACCAGCACCTTGCCGAACACGCCGCCCGCGCCGGTCACCAGGATCACCACCGCGGCGGTTGGCAGCGCGGCGCCCATCACGTCACCGGCGTGTTGCAGGCTCCAGCCGCGGCGCAGCGCCAGGAAGTAGAAGGCCAGCAGCAGGGCTATCATCAGCGCCACCGCTGGCGACCCCAGCAACGACAGCGCATCGCGCAGCGCCGAGCCTGCCGGCAACAGCGTGGCGGAGACGGTGCCGAGCATGATGATGGCGATCGGGATGACGATCAGCGCCGCCACCAGGCCAGCGCCGGGCGGGTTGATGCGATCGCTGAGCGGCGCTCGCCCTTCCGGCCGCGGCTCCGGCGCCGCCAGCTGCAGCTGTTCCAGCACCTCTATCGATAACGGATAGGTTTTGCGGTTGAGGTAGTTGGCGGCGAAATAGCCGATCGCGCCGACCGGAATACAGATCGCGAGGCCGATGATGGTCAGCCAACCGATGTCGGCGTTGAGCAGGCCGGCGGCGGCGACCGGGCCGGGGTGCGGCGGCAGCGCGACGTGTACCGTTAACATCACGCCGGCCATCGGCAGGCCGAACTTCAGCGGCGACACTTTGGCGACCTTGGCGAAGCCGTAAATAATCGGCGCCAGAATGATAAAGCCGACATCGAAGAATACCGGAATGCCGAGGATAAATGCGGCGAGGGTCAGCGCGGCGACGGTATGTTTCGGCCCCAGCCCCTGGCTGAAACGTTGCGCCAGCGACTCGGCGCCGCCCGAGTGTTCGATCATGCGCCCGAGCATCGCCCCCAGACCGATGATGATGGTTACCGAGCCGAGCACGCCGCCCATCCCGGCAGTCATCACTTTCATCACTTCACCGGTCGGAATGCCGCTGGCCAACGCCACCAGCAGACTGACCACCAACAGCGCGACAAAGGGTTGCACCTTCGCCTTAATCACCATCAATAACAGCAGCACCACGCCGAGTACGGCAATCAGCAACAGCAGAGAGGTAGACATGAAAAAAGCCTTTCGTTGGGTAAGCGTTGGGCACCGCGATCGCCGCGTGGCGATACGGGTGCGTTTCATTGTTATAAAATCGTTTTCCTGGTGTCGGCGTGCGACGTTAGCGGTAAGGCTTCAGCCAGCCGAGCCCGGCGGCGGTGTCGCCGCGCGGCCGATATTCGCAACCGATCCAGCCCTGATAGCCGAGCGCATCCAGCCTGTCGAACAGCCATGGGTAATTCAGTTCGCCCTCGTCCGGTTCGTGACGATCCGGCACTGAGGCTATCTGGATATGCGCGTAGCGCCCGGCCAGCGTCTCCAGCAGCCCGCTGATATTGCCGTCCACTAACTGCGCGTGGAAAAAGTCGAACTGAATGAACACGTTCGGTCTCTCGATCGCCGTCACCACCTCCGCCGCCTGATGTTGACTGGCGAACAGGTAGTCGGGCTTGACCGGTGGGCTGAGCGCTTCGATCAGCACCTTGACGCCGTGCGGGGCGAAGGCGTCGGCGGCATAGCGCGCATTGGCGATAAAGGTGTCGAGATAACGTTGCCGATCCGCGCCCGCGGGCACCACGCCGGCCATCAGGTGCACGCAGGGACAGGAAAGGGCGATGGCGTAGGCCAGCGCGCGATCGATATCAGCGCGCGCATCTTGCTCGCGGCCCGGCAGCGCCGCCAGCCCCCATTCGCCGGCGGCGACATCGCCGGGCGCGGTATTGAACAGCACCTGTTGCAGGCCGTGTTCGCGCAGCTTTTCGGCCAACAGCTCGGCGGGATGCTCGTAAGGGAACAGGAATTCCACCGCGTTGAAGCCTTGTTCGGCAGCGGCAGCGAAGCGCTCTAGGAACGGCACTTCGTTAAACATCATCGATAAATTGGCGGCAAATTTAGGCATGGGTCAGCTCCGTAATTCGGCAATTTCATCATCGGTCAAATAGCGGATAGGACGATCGCCGAGGGTGAAGATCAGCCGCGCCGCATCTTCCATCTCTTCGGTATTGTCCGCCGCCGCTCGCAGGTCTTTACCGGTCACCACCGGCCCGTGGTTGGCCAGTAAAAAGGCGCGGTGGGCCGGCGCCAGGCGCGCCAGATCCTGCGCCAGCCTTTCGTCGCCAGGGCGATAGTAGGGCACCACCGGCACCTTGCCGACGCGCATCACCACATAGGGGGTGAACGGTTTGATGGCGTTGTCGACGTCCAGCCCTTGCAGGCAAGAGAGCGCCGTGAGGTAGGTGCAATGCAGGTGCACCACTGCTTTGCATTCCGGATTGTTCAGATACAGCGCTCGGTGAAAGCTGATCTCTTTCGACGGCTTGTCGCCGGACAGCCAATCGCCGTTCAGGCTCACTTTAGACAGGCGATCGGCCTGCAGCTCGCCCAGGCAAGAGCCGGTCGGCGTCGCCAGCAGCGCCCCGTCCGGCAGCAACAGCGAGAGGTTGCCGGCGGAACCGGTGGCGTAGCCGCGTTGGAAAAATGAGGCGCCGAGGCGCACCATCTCTTCACGCGCTTGCTGTTCGGTCGTCATGCTCATACTGGAAACTCCGTTTGCGCGCGTGAGAAGAAGGCTTCATCGCCAAAATTGCCTGATTTCAGCGCCAGGGAAATCGCCCGATCGCTGGCGCGCACCCAGGGAACGCCGGGGGAAATGCCGGGGCCGATATGGAAGCCGCGAATGCCCAGCGCCTGCGTGACCACGCCGGAGGTTTCTCCGCCGGCGACGATAAAGCGGCTGAATCCCAACTGGCGCAGTTGCACCACCAATTCGGCGAACAGCGCTTCCACCGCTTCGCTGGCGGCGGCGCCGTGCTGCCGTTGCGTTTGCTGCAGCGCTTCCGGTGGCGCAGTGGCGTAGATCAGCGGGGCAAGCGCTTCCCCGGCGTGATGCTGCGCCCAGTGCGCCAACTCGGCGGCGTAGGCGGCGCGTGCCTGTGGTTCGAGGCAACGGCTGATATCGATGGCCTGCGCCGAAGCGCGCTCGCGGTAGTGCGCCACCTGCCGGTTAGTCATCACAGAACACGAGCCCGACAGCACTGCTGCCTTTTCCCCCTGCGGCGCGCCGGCTGCCTCAGCCGCACGATCGCCGCTTTGCGCCCATTGCCGCGCCAGGCCGATCGCCAGGCCCGAACCGCCGGTCACCAGCTTCATCGTTTTCAACGCTTCACCCTGGATGAGCAGATGCCGCTCGTTGAGCGTATCCAGTACCGCGTAGCGCACGCCTTCCTGCGCCAGTTGGCGCAGCTTCTCGCTGACCGCCTCGGCGCCGCGATCCAGTTCCGCCGCCGTCACCAGCCCGCAGCGCCCGGCGGCCTGGGATTCCATCAGGCGCAGCAGGTTGCTGTCGATCATCGGCGTGACCGGATGATGACGCATGCCGGACTCAGACAGCAGCTGCTCCCCGACGAACAGGTAGCCCTGATAGACCGTGCGGCCGTTTACCGGCAGCGCCGGTGAGACAACCGTGAAATTTTCCCCCAGCGCGGTGAGCAGGGCGTCGGTCACCGGGCCGATATTGCCCTGTGCGGTGCTGTCGAAAGTGGAGCAGTATTTGAAGTAGAACTGGCGGCAGCCCTGTTTTTGCAACCAGGCCAGCGCCTGCAACGACAGTTCGACCGCCTGTTCTGCCGGGCAGGAACGCGATTTCAGGCTGATGACCGCCGCCTGTGCGTTTACCTGCGTTTCGTCCTGCGGCACGCCGTTCAGCTGCACCGTCGGCAGGCCGTTTTGCACCAGAAAACTGGCGATGTCGGTCGCGCCGGTAAAGTCATCCGCGATTACGCCAAGCAGCATCAGAGCGCCTCCTTTTTTTGCGGCAGATCGATGCCGGCAAAGATTTTGATTACCGCACTGTCGTCTTCTTTACCGTAACCGGCGTTGCTGGCGGCAGTAAACATGGTGAAAGCGGTGGAGGCCAGCGGCAGCGGGAAGTGCAGCGCCCTGGCGGTATCCGCCACCAGCCCCAGATCCTTGACGAAGATATCCACCGCCGATTTGGGCGTATAGTCGCCGTCGACCACGTGGCGCATGCGATTTTCGAACATCCAGGAGTTGCCGGCGGCGTGGGTGACCACGTCGTACATCACGTCCAGCGGGATGCCGGCGCGGGCGGCCAGCGCCATGGCTTCCGCTCCGGCGGCGATGTGCACGCCGGCCAACAGCTGGTGGATGATTTTTACCGTCGCGCCCAGACCGATGGTCTCGCCGATGCGGCAAACCTTGCCGGCGATGGCGTTCAGCACGGGTTGCAGACGCTCGAAGGTGGCGTCGGCGCCGGCGGCCATCACCGTCATCTGGCCTTCCTCCGCCTTGGCCGCCCCGCCGGAAACCGGCGCGTCCAGCATCGCCAGGCCGTAGTCCAGCAGCCGTTGCTCGATCTGTTTGGCGTCATCGGCGGAAATGGTCGAAGACACCATCACCGCCGTGCCCGGCTTGAGCTGTGGCGCCAGGCCTTGCTCGCCGAACAGGATTTGCTTCACCTGCGCGGCGTTCACCACCAGCAGCAGCACGGCGTCCAGCTCGGCGGCGAAGTCGCGCGCGCTGGTAGACGCTTGTTGCGCGCCGGCCTGTTGCAGCGCCGCCAGCGCCTGCGGATTGAGATCGGCGCCGTAGGTGGTCAATCCGGCGCGGAGGCATGAACGCGCGGCGCCCATGCCCATCGCCCCCAGCCCGATGACGCAAACGGCATAATTCCCTGGGTGTGTCATACTGCACTCCTGTTAATTTTAGTGATAATTTGTTTTGTTGTGTTAAATGTAAGCGCTTGTCGGCCGATTATCCGCGATCGTTATCACAATAATTAACAATGCGTGAAACGGGTTTTTCGTGCGATTTCTGGCCTGAAGCAACATTACTATTATGTTTTTAAATAAGTTTGTTTTTGGCTGGCCTAACTGCGCTCGCCGTCACGCCGCGAGAAATTAGGGCTATCGGCGAACGAAAATTGACGTAAAATCACAATTATTATCACCGCAGCAACGAGAGGGAACCGTGATACCTGTAGAACGCCATCAACAAATTCTTGCGCTGGTATCCGAACGCGGCGTCGTCAGCATCGCCGAGCTGACCGAACGGCTGGGGGTGTCGCATATGACGATCCGCCGTGATTTGCAAAAACTGGAAGAGCAGGGGGCGGTGCAGTCGGTCTCGGGCGGCGTGCAGGCGCCGGAACGGGTGGCGAGCGAACCTTCTCACCAGACCAAAGAGGGGATGTTCGGCCGGCAGAAAATCGCCATCGGTCGGCTGGCGGCGCGGCAAATTCCCGCCAACAGCTGTATCTATCTGGATGCCGGCACCACCACGCTGGCGCTGGCGAAACAGATCGGAGAACGTGACGATTTGACGGTGGTGACCAACGACTTTGTCATCGCCGGCTTCCTGATCGAACACAGCCAGTGCCGAATCATCCACACCGGCGGCACCGTGTGCCGGGAAAACCGCTCCTGCGTCGGCGAAGCGGCGGCGCAGGCGCTGCGCGGTCTGTTTATCGATCTGGCGTTCATCTCCGCCTCTTCGTGGGGCATGCGCGGCCTGTCGACGCCGAACGAAGATAAGGTGATGGTGAAGAAGGCCATCGTCGAGGCCAGCCGCCGCCGCATTCTGCTCAGCGATACGTCCAAATACGGCAAAGTCGCCACCTATCTGGCGCTGCCGATCGCCGCCTTTGACGCCATCATTACCGATGAGGGGTTGCCCGCCGCCGCGCGGGAGGCCATTGAGCACGCGGGGATTGCATTGCTGACGGCGGAAGAAGAAGAATAAGAACGAACCGGAATCA
Source organism: Serratia sp. BNK-23 (assembly GCF_047456145.1). Taxonomy (NCBI): domain Bacteria; kingdom Pseudomonadati; phylum Pseudomonadota; class Gammaproteobacteria; order Enterobacterales; family Yersiniaceae; genus Serratia; species Serratia sp. BNK-23. The sequence goes on along the minus strand of NZ_CP179900.1, from coordinate 3,423,752 downwards.
GGATGGAAGTTCGGTATCGATGCCAAGTGCGGGCGCTTCACTGGCTTCAACGCCGCCGCGTTCACGCCATTCGCGGCGCCTTTGTTCCCACCACTCTTCGTGGAAAGCTTGCATCTCTTTCAGGCGCTGTTCCTTAACGTGCTGCTGGTAAGTGTGGGATGCTATGGGGGTTACGCGGGATTTCGATGACATAGAGGCCGTCCTTTATAAACTCTATTTTGTATAAATAATGCCCTTTGTGGGCGTATTTTTTCAACAATAAATCATAAATTTTAGCTAATGCTGGCCTTAACGGTGCGCTTAAGATGAGCCTGGCATGATACTGATAGGCAAACTTGAGAAGGGTTTCCCCGATGCCAACTACGAATAAGCGTTCGCGTTGGAAAAGGGTATAACGCATTGCGGTATAGGTATCGAAAGCTGAGCGCCGATGCCTGTTTACGTCGCTCAACGCCTTAACATCATAAAACTCCAGAGAGAAAGCATTATTGAGGAGAGCAGTGTCCACATACACTGGGGCAAACCAATGGTGCATGTTTTGCCCAATTCTCTTGAAATCCAAATGATAGATGGCCGTTTTACCATCATCTTTACTTACTGCAATCTGATATCTGTATGTGTCTGCTATTCCAGTGTGTGACTCCCTCACATCAATATCCATGATAAAATCCTTTTTACTATTATTTTTCCTATAGTTATCCCCTTTATGACGAACAGATTATTAACCGCGGCGGAGAGGCTCCTCCAGCCGCCGATGAAGGTTGTGCGCAGCGCCGCGCAAAACTAAATGCCGCTGAACCAGTTGTAGCCCTGATCTTCCCAGTAGCCGCCCGGATTGACGTCGCTGACGAAGATCGCGGCGATATGTTTGGCGTTTTTGAACCCCAACTTGGTTGGCACGCGCAGCCGCAGCGGGTAGCCATAGTCCGCCGGCAGCGCCTTGCCGCCGAAATCCAGCGCCAGGATGGTCTGCGGGTGCAGCGCGGTGGCCATGTCGAGGCTGGAGTAGTAACGATCGGCGCATTTGAAGCCGACATAACCGGCATTCAGATCCGCGCCGACATGCTGCAGAAAGGTGCGCAGCGGCACGCCGCCCCATTGGCCAATGGCGCTCCACCCCTCAATGCAGATCAGGCGCGTGATTTGGCTTTGCTGCGGCAGCCGCTGCAGCTGTTCCAGCGTCCAGGGTGCTTTTTTCTCCACTTTCCCCGCGACCTCAAGCCGATAGCCGGCGAGATCGATCTCGGGGACGTTATATTCCGGGTAAAACGCGTTGAAGGGGAAAGGGTGGGTAATCTGATCCGGCCGGTAAGTTTGCGCCAACCGCTGGCCGCTGAACAGCCAGGCCTGCACCCGGTCGTTCCAGCGCGACATGGCCCACAGCACCTTATCCACCCGATCGCCGTCTTGCAGGTTGCAACCGGTAAGCATGGCGATGCCGCCCAGCGTCAGGCCGGAACGCAGCATCAGGCGGCGCTGCAGATTGACCAGCTGCTTTTTTTGGTCCGGTTCCAGCGTCGGCGCGGTTGCCCGCTGTTTTTTCTCATTCATGTTTGCCACCCGTTATCATCGCCCACAGGGTTTTGGGCACGACAGCCACCATAAAGACGTGGATCACCACAAACAGGCCGATGCCGGCCATGGCGAAGAAATGCACGTAGCGCGCGAAGTCGAAGCCGCCAAACAGCGCGACCAATCCCTGCAGCTGAACCGGTTTCCAAATCGCCAGGCCGGACAGCACCAGTAATAGCCCCAGCGCCAGTACGCCGAGGTACATCAGTTTCTGAATGGCGTTATAGTGGCCATGCCGGTGGCGCAGGCGCAGCGTCAACGCCAGCCAGATATCCTGCCGCAGCGCGCCGATGCGAAGCGGCAACAGATCGCGGCGAAAATGACCGCTGAACAGGCTCCACAGCAGATAGCAGACGGCGTTGAGCGCCAATAGCCACATCACCGCCAAATGCCAACCAATCGCGCCGCCCAGCCAACCGCCCAGCGTCATCTGCGGCGGAAAGCGGAAATCGAACAGCGGCGAGGCGTTGTAGATTTCCCAACCGCTCATGAACATGCACACCATGGCGAACAGGTTGATCCAATGAGTGATGCGAACCGGCCTGCGATGCACCGGCGGCGACGCGTTGGTCTTCATGGCATTCCTCCGGTTACATCGGCGGCACGGTGCCGTCTTTGCCAGCGGAAATGCGGGTGGCGACGCGCTCGCCCTTTTCGTTGGCGGCGGAGAACAGCACGATGTGCACGCCCGGTTTCAGCAGGCTCAGATCGCCCGGATCCAGCGTCACGATCGGCACGTCTTCCGGCACGACAACGGTTTTCTGCTGGTTGCCGTAGGTGACGGTCAGGGTACGGCCGTTGGATTTCACCAGTTTGCCGACGGTGCCGTTAGTCATGGTGTCCACTTTGCCGTCGGCGGATTCCCAGGCAGAGTGCCCTTCGCCGGTGCCGCGCAGGCTGGCGGCGAACACGTGCACCTCCAGCGCTTTGAGCGTGCCGTCCGGCTGCGGCACGGCTGCGGTGCCGATGAAGCTGTCCGGTTTGATGTCGTCCAGCGTGGCTTTGGAGACGCTGAGCACTTTGGTCTGATCGTTCAGCTTGACGCTGAGGGTCTCGCCCTTGCGATCGGTCAGCTGCAGATTGCCGTCGGCAACCTGGCTGATGGTGCCGCGCAGCGGCGCAATCACCTTGCCCGGCGGTTGGGCGGCGGCGGCCAAGCCGCTGGACAGCAGCAAGGTGGATAACAGTAAACCGGCTATACGATGACGGGTAATCATAACGTTCTCCTGAAATGAGTTTGCCGGTTAAGCATGGTTGAGCCATTGGGTCAGCGCCATGGCCGTTTGATGACATTAATGTCATCAAGTTTGTCCGCCGAAGCTGCTAGTATTTTTGCAGACGTAACGAGGTGGCGAGCATGCGAATACTGGTAGTTGAAGACGATATCGGCACAGGGGATTACCTGAAGAAAGGGCTGGGGGAAGCGGGCTACGGCGTCGATTTGGCGCGCACCGGCACCGACGGGCTGTTTCGCGCGTTGGAGCAGGATTACGATGCGATCGTGCTCGACGTGATGCTGCCGGGGCTGGACGGCTGGCAGATCATCGAGGTATTGCGCAAGAAAAGCGACGTGCCGATCCTGTTTCTCACCGCCCGCGACGGCGTACAGGATCGCATCCACGGTCTGGAGCTGGGCGCGGACGACTATCTTATCAAACCGTTTTCCTTTACCGAGCTGGTGCTGCGTTTGCGCACCTTGCTGCGCCGCGGGCCGGCGCGCGAAGCCGATCATTACGCCATCGCCGATCTGCAGTTGGACGTGCTGCGCCGCCGGGCGGTGCGCCAGGATCAGGTGATCCCGTTGACCAATAAAGAATTCATGCTGCTGCATCTGCTGGTGCGGCGCGAAGGTGAAGTGCTGTCGCGCACGCAGATCGCCTCCCAGGTGTGGGACATGAATTTCGACAGCGACACTAATGTGGTTGATGTGGCGATCAAACGCCTGCGCGCCAAAATCGACCGGCCGTTCGACGTCAAGCTGATCCACAGCGTGCGCGGCATCGGCTATGTTTGCGAGCCGCGCTCGTGAACGCCCGCGCTTCACGTCGGCCGGTGTCGCTGACGCTGCGCACCGCCATGCTGTTCGCGCTGGTGGCCGCCTGCGTGGTGAGCGGGGCGGGCTGGTATCTGTTCGGCGCCATGCGTCAGGAAATGACGCTCCGCAGCGATCTGCAGGTGACCGGGCGCGTAGAGTATTTCCGCCATTTACTGGGGCAGCGCTTTCCTTTGGCGCGCCTGACGGCTAATAACGGCCTGTTCGAAAATATGCTGGGCAATGAACAGGATGTGTTGATTTTCCAAATTCCGGGGCAAAAACCGCTCATCAATGTGAATCCGGCCAGGGTGGCCCTGCCGCCGATCGCGCCGACGCTGCCCGAACAGGCGCAGACGCTGGCCGCCGTGCGCGGCGGGGAAACGGCGCAGGGGGTGCCGCTGCGCGCGGCGTCGGCAATGGTGCGCCTGGAAGACGGCAGTTTGCTGCAGATTTCCGCCGCGCACGTGATGGTCAACGAACAGAAAATGCTGGCGCGCTACCTGTGGCGCATTGTCGCGGCGGTCGTTGTGGCTTTCCTGCTGATTGCGCTGCTGGGCTATGGGGTCATGCGCCGCGGATTGCGGCCGCTATGGCGCATGGCGGCGCAGGCGTCGGAGATCGCGCCCAATACATTGTCGACGCGCCTCAGTGAACAGGGGGCGCCGAAGGAGTTACAGCAATTGACCCGGGCGTTTAATGCGATGCTCGATCGGTTGAATGAAGGCTATCAGCGGCTGACGCAGTTTTCCGCCGATCTGGCCCATGAGATCCGCACCCCGGTGGGCGCGTTGATGGGCCAGTGTCAGGTGGCGCTGTATCAACCCCGCAGCGTGGAGGAGTACGAAACCCTATTGTCGAACAATATGGATGAGCTGGAGCGTATTTCGCGCATGGTGGAAAACATCCTGTTTCTGGCGCGCGCCGGTGAGGCGCAGTCCGTGCTGAACTACAGTCGTCTGGATGTGGCGGTCGAGCTGCGGCGGGTGGCGGATTACTTCGAAGGGCTGGCGGAAGAACGCGGCATCGCGCTGAACTGCGAAGGGGAAGGCGAGCTGAAGGCGGACGCGATGTTGTTCCAGCGGGCGCTGAGCAATCTGGTGGCCAACGCGGTGCGCTATGCCGATGAAAACAGCCTGATCGTATTGCGGGCTGAACGGCGCGCCGATGCCTGGTGGGTGCAGGTCATCAATCAGGGGCCGCCGATCGCGCCGGCACAGCTGGAAAAACTGTTCGATCGTTTCTACCGCGCCGATCCCGCGCGCAGCGCCGGCAGCCATGCCAGCGGTCTCGGGCTGTCTATCGTACGCGCCATCATGACGCTGCACGGCGGTGAGGCGCGCGCCGAATGTACCGGGCGCGCGTCTGCCGCCAGCCTCATTTTCAGCCTGCGGTTCCCGTTAGCGCAATAACCGTTAAGCCGGATTAACGCGGCGGAATGGCAAAGCGGAAGCAGGCGCCGCTTTGCGGTTGTTCGATCAGCTGAATATCGCTGTCGTGCAGCTGCAGAATGCGCCGCACGATCATTAACCCCAGCCCGCCCGCAGGGCGCCGGGCGCCGCTCAGGACAGACGGCCGCACGAACAGATCGGCGCGCAGCGTCTGCGGAATGCCGGGGCCGCTGTCGCTGACCTGCACCATCACCCGATCTTCCTGCCGCCACAGCCGCACGCCGATGTCGCCGCCGGGCGGCGTATGGCGAATGGCGTTGTCCAGCAGGTTGGTCAGCACCCGCTCAATCATGCTGAGATCGGCGAACACCGGCGGCACGCCGGGGGCGATGTCGGCATGCAGCCGCTGATTACGCGCCTCCGCCGCCAGCTCGAACTTTTGGAACACGTCCTGCAACAGCTCGCTGAGGGAGAAGGGCTCTTTCTGCGGTTTCACCACGCCGTACTCCAGCCGCGCCAGCTCGAACAGCTCCTGCGCCAGCTTGCCCACTTTGCGGCTCTGCGCCAGGGCGATCTCCAGATAGCGCCGCCGATCGGCGTCGCTCAGGGTGGCGGCCTTGACCGACAGCGTTTCCAGATAGCCGTGCAGCGAGGTGAGCGGGGTGCGCAGATCGTGCGAGACGTTGGCGATGAATTCGCGCCGCAGCCGATCCTGCTGCGCCAGCGTTTGCCACTGTTCGGCGAGGCGCTGCGCCATGCGGTGAAAGGCCTGTTGCAGCTGGCTGACCTCGTCGCGCCCGGCCGGCGCCGCCGGCCGCGCCGCGTAGGCCTGCACCGCCTCGATGCCGCCGCTGTCCAGCGCATTGACCTGACGGGTCAGGCGCCGGATGGGGCGAGTGACCCAGTAGAACGCGAAACCGCCGGCCAGCAGACTGAACAGCACCATCACCCCGGAGGTCCACAGCGCCATCCTGGCCGCCGAATTGAACTGGGCGTTGCTGGCCAGCGCCGTGTACTCCTCACCGAGCAAGACCACATACAGATAGCCCTCGACCCGGCCGTCGACCTTCAGCGGCGCAACGCTGAACACCTTGCGCCCGTCCGCGCTGCGCGGATCGTCGCCATACACCGGCATCTGCGCGCCATCGAGCAGCGCCTGCAGCGGCGGCAGCGCGACCCGCTGCCGTTTCAGATGCCCGGCCGGCGCGGCGTTGCCGATGATTGCGCCCTGTTTGTCGAGCAGATAAACCTCAACGCTGGGGTTCACCGCCATCAGCTGATCGAACAGGGTATGCACCGCCTGCGGATCCGGCCCGTTCACCCCCAGCAGCGGATTGCTGTCGGCGATATGCTGCGCCAGGTTGCCGGACAGGCGCTGGATCACCGCCTGGCTGTACTGGGTATTGCTGCGCACCTGCATCCAGCCGGAAAAGGCGCAGCCGATGACGATCAGCAGCGCGAAGATAATCGTGAGGCGTTGCGCTAACGTAAGGTTTTTCATGGCTCACTCTTGCGGCGCGGCCGCGAATTTATAGCCCATGCCCCACACCGTGAGGATGCGCTCGGGTTCCGCCGGATTGCGCTCAATCTTGATGCGCAGCCGGTTGATATGGGTGTTGACGGTGTGCTCATACCCTTCGTGCTGATAGCCCCAGACCTGATTCAACAGGCTGAGGCGCGAGAATACCTGGCCCGGGTGGCGGGCGAAAAAGTACAGCAGGTCGAATTCGCGCGGCGTCAGCTCGATCGGCTGTTGGTGCAGGCGCACCTCGCGGGCGATAGGATCGATGGTCAGATCGTTGAAGCTGAGCGCGCCGGCGTCCAGGCGCAGGTTGCGGCTCATCGCCTCCTGGCGGCGAAACAGCGCCTTGACCCGCGCCACCAGCTCCAGCATGGAAAAAGGTTTGGCCAGATAGTCGTCAGCGCCCAGCTCCAGCCCCAGCACGCGGTGCACCTCGCTGGAGCGCGCGCTGGTGATGATGATCGGCGTGTAGCGCGTCATGGTGCGCGCCCGGCGGCAAATCTCCAATCCGTCGACGCCCGGCAACATCAGATCGAGGATGAGGGCGTCCCAGCCGCCCTGTTCCAGCATCGCCATGCCCTGATTGCCGTCGGCGGCGTGGCTGATGGCGTAACCCTCGTCACGCAGATGCAGCTGCAGCAGCTCGGCGATGTCGCCGTCGTCCTCGACGATCAAAATTCGTTTTGGCTTGTCCATTCTCATTACCGCTGATTGCCCGATTCTCTCTGAAGTCTACACAACCGCCACCGGCGGAGTTATCACATTTTATTTAACTTTGCGTGAGGTCTTGGGGAACAAATCCGGGGAATACTGGGCTCATCGCATCGTTAGCTGGCAGGAATCGCTATGAGCTTCACCCTCACCCCGGAACAACGACAGACGGTACATCCTCTCTGGCTGCGGTTGACGCATTGGCTGAATGCGCTGGCGATGCTGATCATGGTCACCAGCGGCTGGCGCATCTATAACGCCTCGCCGCTGTTCAACTTCAGCTTTCTCAACGAGCTGACGCTTGGCGGCTGGCTGGGCGGTGCGCTGCAGTGGCACTTCGCCGGCATGTGGCTGTTTGGCGTCAACGGGCTGTGCTACCTGCTGCTTAACCTCGCCAGCGGGCGTTTCAAACGCAAATATTGGCCGCTCAGCCCGAAGCAGTTTCTCGCCGATGTCGGCGCGGCGCTGCGCGGCCGGCTGCAGCACGCCGATTTGCGCCATTACAACATGGTGCAGCGCGTGGCCTATCTGTCGGTGATGCTCCTCGGCGTGCTGAGTGTGCTGTCCGGACTGGTGCTGTGGAAATCGGTGCAGTTTCCGCTGCTGCGCACGCTGCTTGGCGGCTATGAGGCGGCGCGATATATCCACTTTTTCGCCATGTCGGCGCTGGTGGCCTTCGTCGCGATCCATCTGGTGATGGTGGCGCTGGTGCCCCGCACGCTGCTGGCCATGCTGCGCGGACGTTAAGGAGTTCACGATGAAAAAGGATAAACCGATCATGACGATCGTTGAAGGGCAGGCGATCGTCAAAGAAGCGCAGCGCTTGTTGACCGCGTCGTCCCGCCGCCGCTTTCTGCGCAACGGCCTGACGCTGGGCGGCATCGCCATGCTCACCGGCTGCGATCTCAGCGGCAACGCCAACGTTGAACAGGCGCTGAGCCGCATTTCGCGTCTCAACGATCGGGTGCAGGGCTGGCTGTTCAACGGCGATCGCCTGGCGCCGGTCTACCCGGAATCGATGATCACCCGGCCATTCCCGTTCAACGCCTTTTACGCCGAGGAGGACGCGCCCGACATCAACGGCGACGACTATCGGCTGGAGGTGGCGGGGCTGGTGCAGGACAAGCGCGCCTGGAGCCTGCCGCAGCTGCATCGGATGGCGCAGGTCAGCCAGGTGACGCGTCATATTTGCGTCGAGGGTTGGAGCGCCATCGGCAAGTGGGGCGGCGTGCCGTTCGCCACCTTTCTTAAGGTAATCGGCGCGGATCTGAGCGCCCGCTACGTCAGCTTCAAATGCGCCGACGACTACTACACCAGCATCGATATGGCCACCGCGCTGCATCCGCAGACGATTATCGCGCTGACCTACGACGGCCAGATCTTGCCGCGCAAGTACGGCTACCCGATGAAGCTGCGCATGCCGACCAAGCTGGGCTACAAGAATCCGAAACACATTCAGGTGATCGAGGTCACCAACCGCTTCCCGGGCGGTTACTGGGAAGACCAGGGCTACAACTGGTTTGGCGGCAGCTGAGGCGGCCGCCGGCCATTCTCCGGCACTCCGGTGCCTTTGACATGACGGAAGGAAATACCATGAAAAAGTTATTCGCAATGATGATGTGCAGCGCGCTGATGCTGGGCGTGGCCGGCGCCAACGCCGCGGACGGCATGAGTAAAGACGCGATGAAAAAGGACGGCATGAGCCAGATGTCGCACGACGGCATGGCGAAAGATGGGATGAAGAAAGAGTGCATGGGCAAGGACTGCATGAAGAAAGACAAAATGGGCAAAGACGCCATGAAAAAGGATGGCATGGCGAAAGACAGTATGGCCAAAGACGGCATGAAGAAAGACGAGATGAAAAAGGATGCGATGGGGCACTAAGCCGCCTCACCCCGCGGCCGCAAGCGGCAAACCGCGGCGGCTGCGGGCAGCATAAGGAGAGAGGATGATGTTGGCGACATGGCTGCGGCGCTTTCAGCGCTCGAACGGGGACGTTATCTTTATGCGCGCGGCGTTGGTGGTGATTTTCGCCGCCTTCGGCTACGCCAAATGGTTTGATTACGAGGCGCAGGGGCTGGTGCCGTTGATCGGCAACAGCCCGCTGCTGAGCTGGATGCATCAGGCGTTCGGCATTCGCGGCGCCAGTTATGCATTAGGCGTCGCTGAATGGAGCTTCGGTTTGCTGCTGCTGGCGGGATTCTGGTCGCGGCGGTTGGGGTTGCTGGGGGCGATCGGATCGACGGTGACCTACCTGACCACGCTGACGCTGATCTTTTCCACGCCGGGCGCCTGGGAGCCCTCCGCCGGCGGTTTTCCCGCCATGGCCGGGGCCACCAGCTTTTTAATCAAGGATCTGGTGTTGCTGGCCGGCTCCCTGGTGCTGCTGAAAGCCGACTTGCCGGCCGAGCAGTGACCAATACTAATATGGTTGACACAATTTAGCCCTAAAAAGCCCGATGTACTCATCGGGCTTTTACATTTTAGCGACAGAATGGTTACTGCATGTTTGTATTTTAACTAATCCCTTTTTTTATTAATAATATAGTTGTGATGCAAGGAGTTCAGTATCTGGCTGTCCGGATATTTTTATTAATGCATCTGAGTTATCAAATATTTTGTTATTATTAAGATCCACCACGATATACGTATCTTTTTTCAAATTACTGTCCAGAGTGGAAACGACACCAGCCTTCCCTTTAAATTGCAATGGGTTTTCTGGGTCTGAAATGAACTCTATATATCCATAGTTGTCCAAGCTACTCCCTCCACTAACGTTATCTACGAAAGGTATTTTCTCCCCTTTTTTTCTTCCTGAAATATAAAAATTATCATCACTGAGAGCGATAATATCTTCTCGTGCATTAAAATCATAAAGAGTACTGGTGTTTTTAGCGATTGACATAATATTAAACATGTCCGCCCCTTTTCCTCCAATGGCTGTTACGATATCACTCACGTCAAAATAATCGTCCCCATCGCCGCCGATGAGTTTTATAGTGCTTGATACCTCTCGGTATATTGAATTCGAGAGTGCAAATTTATTGCCTTGCGAACCGCCAAAAATGACGATGTTCTTACTTATTGTTGTAAATAAATCAGGTTCAATCGAAAGATCTACACCAGAGTTTTTTGAAGCATCAATAGTAAATTCAGTAGTATTGTTATCTCCTCCAAGAATAGTATTCAATTTTATTTTGTGTGTGCCTTCAATAGTTATTTTTTCAACATGTGACTTGGTTAATTTTAACGTCAAACCATTTTTGTCATTTGATTCCCCTACGGTTTTTATATTAACATTCCTCAGGTTTTCCCCTATTAACTCAAATGCTCCTGCATAAATAACGCTTTTAGTGCCAGATGATTCTACCGATTTGGTTAATGTGTCTTCACCATTTTTTTGATTGGTAAGGAAGTTTAATTCTGTTACATCATTCTTAAATTTCAGTGAGTAATTTACATTACTCACAGAGTAAGGTCCGTCACTGCGGTTTCCAATATAAAAATTTGCCGCCTCTTTAGGTATGTTGATGACGGAAACTATATCTGCAGTGGCAGGTTTTGATTGATTCGCTGTGTTTATAAATGAGAACCCTGCTTTGCCAATTTGATTAATATTCCCTCCACTAATGATGTTGGTGTTTTCAATAAATATATCATAATCTAAAGTGTTGCTGATTACTGATGATGTTCTGGATATAGTACCATCTACATTTTTTGTATAAGTTAATGTTGATATTTGACCTGTGTATTTATATAAGTCGATAAGCGAGAAGTTTTTAAACTGGTCGAGATTGCTTGTATATTGGATGCTCTTTGTGTCTGGAGCACCATTAATACCTTTGGTGATTGTTATTTCAGATCGAGTATTGATAAAGTTCGCAGATATTGAGTTGACTCCGTTACCGCCATCTGCCGTAAACAAAGTGTTTATTTTATTTCCGGATTTGTTACTATTATTTCCTGTCCATCCAAGAAAATCGTTACCGATACCAAAATTAAAATGAGTTGGCGCTGTGGTGATATCAGCTGACTGTGTTAACATTAATAATGTGTTTGCTTTTTTAGACGTTAACTCTGAAATGCTTCCGTTCATATAAGCGAAAATGAAATCATTAACACTATTATCGGGCAAAGCTATTTTCACAGGTTGGTTTCCGCTAATGCTTATTTGTTTAATGTTTGCTGCCTGATTAAGGTTAATATTGCTTTTTGTTGCAAGATTGATATCTATTTTTTCTAATTTTGACATTTCTATTTTACTGATATTATGTAGCAACCCAGAATTAACACTACTAGAAAGATAGTTATCTGAATTGTTTGTCAATGTTGCATAGGTTTTATAATTCAGGCTGTCTGCAACTCTAAATATGAATTGGAACTTCTCATGAAATTCATTTGTTGTGCCCGCGGTTGTATTTAGTGCGCTGTTTATTACACTTTTAATTATCTCACCTTTATCGGATAGGGTAACAAGTTGCTGTATTGTGGCGCTATCTGCATCATGCCCATAAACAAAATTATACACTTTTTGCGCGTATGCGGTAATTTCTAAATATGTTGATATGCGAGTGAACTCAGAAGTATTGAGTAAAATATCTACCATTTTGTCGTAGCTGGTACCTGAGGCCATTTTTTGGCTCCAGCCAAATAGTGCTTCAGAATTTAGATTTCTTCCCGCGCCAGCTAAATAAAGTTCGGCGATAAACTCCTGATACTCTAAAGGAGGCAGTTCTCCTGCTTTATAAACATATGAAGCGCCTTTTAAATGTTCCCTTGCAACGTGATCTTGTTCATTGTTACTTTCTTTTAATGTATTCATTAATTTTATTGCAATCTCTCCACGAGATATTCCCGTTGATAATAGATTGACATAAAAGTTCAATTCATTATCAGATGCTGAACGCTCATAACCATTCTCGAATAACTTTTGTATAAATGTCTTATTAGTTACTTTACTTAGATATGGACGATCATTAATAAATTTTTCTGTGGCTTGAAGTAATGTTCTTTCATGGTTATTGATTAATGGAGCCCAATACTCAATCACATCACGGGTGATTCCTGCCCCTAAGATATGAAAAACGCCTTGAATATCAGCTGTGCTATCAGTTTCATTCGTTGATGATGGGGAGGGAGAGCCAGGATAAAGAGCCTGATTTCCGTTGTCTACAAAATGCTCCCTATCTATCTGACGTTGTACCGGGTAATTATATTCATAACTATTATTTATACTCCAGTCGTCGTTCAATTGAGGCCATGGTGCCGTATTAGTTACAAGTTCCTTAGTAATTTTGAAGAGATTATTATTGAGATTAGGGTTGATATATGACTCGTTTGACCAGAGCTTAAACTCTATTTCTCCCATGGTTCTACCGTGAATGGTGTTAAAAAAGAAAAACATGATCTCAAAGTTATTATGATATCCACCATATATTTCTTTTGCTTCAGGCGTCTTCATTAGCCTTGTGATTAAATCCTCTAAACCCGCAGGTCCATTTTTCTGTAAATTTTCACTAAGTGATTTTAAATCTTTTTCAGGTGGGCTTTTCCGAGTGATTGCATAATAAATGCTGGCAATCTGTTTTTCGTATTTTATCTCAGCCATAATTTAATTCCTCATTGTGATAATGTTTTTTACTAATGACTTGCAGTTCTCTTTTAAAGGCTAAGTAATTATAGGAAAGAATTGAAAGTCTGGCTGAGGAAATTTCTGATATTGGATGCATGGTCATCATTTTATCGATGCTGGTAAGGTATAAATGATGTTTTTTGTTTATGTAAAATAAAGTAACTATTTGTAGTTTATAGGGTTTTAATTGTCTTGGAGTGTCTTTTAATCTTCAAAAAAGATACTTATGATGTTTTTTGATGAGGTTTAGAATAAATATGTATTGAATTTTTTGGGGGGATATTCCCACCAACTAATAGGCTGGTGGGAATGGCATTATTTTAATCAGGATAGGTCAGGGTGCCCCCCGGCGCTTCGCGATGAATGTGCAGGAAGTTCAGGTGCTTCTCGTACTGGTCGAGGATATCGCCAATCACCTGTTCCTTGCTGTAGTCCATCAGGTCGTTGCCCTGGGTGCCTTCCATCAGGAAGGTTTCCAGCCGGTAGTAGTGCGACTTGCCGGAGCGGGCGCGGTAGGTGAAGCCCGGCACCGAGTAGCGCATCGGCCAGATCTGATAGATGAAGTTCTGTTCCTCGCCCAGGTGTACCAGCAGCTCCAGGTGGTTCAGGCGTTCGTCTTCGGTCGGCGGCACTTCGCTGAACTCCACTTTCGCGCCGCGCAACTCCAGCTCGCGCGCCACGTCCTGCATCGCCGGGCGGCAAACCTTATCCAACATTTTCTGCGTGTACTGCGTGCCCGGGTAGTTCATCACCCGCGACAGGCGCTGTTTCCAGTTGAGCACGTCGTGGCTGGAGACCGGCACCGGCGCCAGGGTGCTGAGCGCGCTGGCCTTGCGGTAGTCTTCTACCCGCAGCGATTTATACAGCCCGGCCATCACGAAGAAGATCACGAAGCTGAACGGCAGGCCCATGATCACCGTGGTTTTCTGCAGCGCCGGCACGCCGTCGGTCATCAGCATGCCGATGGTCAGCAGGCCGATGGCCACCGACCAGAAAATCCGCAGCCAGTTCGGCGCATCATTATTGATGTCGGCCAGGCGCGAGGTGAAGTTACCCAGCACCAGCGAGCCGGAGTCCGCCGAGGTGACGTAGAACAGCAGGCCGGTGATGGTGGCCACCGAGGCGCTGAAGGTGAAGCCGGGGTATTGCGCCAGCAGGCTGTAGAAGCCGCGCTCCGGGAACTGCATCACTTCCTGAGCAAACTCGGCGTTGCCGTGAATGATCTGATACAGCGCGCTGTTGCCGAAGATAGACAGCCACAGCAGGGTGAACACGAACGGTATGATCAGCGTGCCGACCACGAACTGACGAATGGTGCGCCCGCGCGAGATGCGCGCCAGGAACAGGCCGACGAACGGCGACCAAGCCACCCACCAGGCCCAGAAGAACAGCGTCCAGTTGTTCATCCACTCCACCGGCCGATCGAAGGCGAAGCTGTTGAGCGTCATGCCCATAAAGCGGTTGACGTAATCGCCGACGTTAAGCACCAGCGCGTTGAGCAGGAACTCGGTGTCGCCGAAGAACAGCACGAACAGGATCAGGCCCAGCGCCAGCAGCACGTTCAGCTCGGACAGGATGCGGATGCCCTTGTTGACCCCCGAGGTGACCGAGATGGTGGCCATGATCACCGACAGCAGGATCAGCGAGCCCTGCACCGTCAGGTTTTCCGGGATCTCGAACAGCACCTTGAGGCCGTAGTTGAGCTGCACCACGCCGATGCCCAGCGTGGTGGCGATGCCGAAGATGGTGCCGAGCACCGCGGCGATGTCCACGCTGTGGCCGATCGGGCCGTTGATGCGTTTACCGAAGATTGGGTACAGCGCCGAGCGGATGGTCAGCGGCAGATTGTAGCGATAGCTGAAGTAGCCGAGGGCGATGCCCATCAGCGCATACATTGACCAGCCGGTCAGGCCGTAGTGGAACAGCGTCCAGACCATTGCCTGGCGCGCGGCCTCCAGCGTTTGCGCGTCGCCTTCCGGCGGCATCATGTACTGGGTCACCGGCTCGGCGACCGAAAAGAACATCAGGTCGATGCCGATGCCGGCGGCGAACAGCATCGCCGCCCAGCTCATCAGGCTGAACTCCGGCTTGGACTGCTCTGGCCCGAGCTTGATGGAACCGAAGCGCGAGGCGGCGATAAACACCACGAACACGATGTACAGCGTCGCCGCCAGCAGGTAGTACCAACCGAAGGTGGTCGACACCCAATTCAGCGTGCGGGTGATCCACTGCCCGGAGAAGTCGGTGAAAAAGATGGTCATCAGCGAGAAGGCCAGGATCAGCCCCGCCGAGGTGAAGAAAACCACAGGGTTGAGGCGGTCCTGCTGCGGTTTGGAGGAGGTTTCGCGTGTTGTCATCGTCATCCTCTGAACTGAGTAAAATCGTGCCGCTCCGCATTTCGGGGCGCGTTGGCGCCGCCGAAAAACGGGCGAATGAAGGCGGCGACCATCCCCATGGGAATGGCCTGAGTAACGCCGCTTTCGCCTGTTACCGAAGCACCGGAGCGCTTCGCGGTGGGAACCGCTTACAGCCACTGATTTTGGTCAGATTCGTTAATTACCTCACAAAAATCAGCCAGTTCCACAACCAGATAGTACAAATTTTTAACCAGGCGGCAATAAAATATATGCAATTTTTATTGAACGTTCAATCAAAAAAAAGTTTAATAGTCCGCATGATGACCTGAATCACGGGCGAAACGGCAGTGAAATTTGCCCGCTGAGATAAGGCCGAAGTCGGTTTTGTGAGAGTCGAAATATGCCAAAGGTAGGAATGCAGCCAATCAGAAGGCAGCAGTTGATTGATGCCACGCTCGCCGCGGTAAACGAAGTGGGAATGCATGACGCCACCATCGCGCAGATCGCGCGGCGCGCCGGCGTTTCCAACGGCATTATCAGCCATTATTTCAAGGACAAGAACGGCCTGCTGGAAGCCACGATGCGCTATCTGATCAGCCACCTGGGCGAGGCGGTGAAGCTGCGGCTGCAGGCGCTGACCGATAACAGCCCGGCGGCGCGGCTGCAGGCGATCGTCGCCGGCAACTTCGACGACAGCCAGATCAACAGCGCGGCGATGAAGACCTGGCTGGCCTTTTGGGCCAGCAGCCTGCACCAGCCGCAGCTCAACCGGCTGCAACAGGTGAACGGCCGCCGGCTTTATTCCAACCTGTGCGCCGAGTTTCGCCGCGTTATGCCGCAGCCGCAGGCGCGGTTGGCGGCCAAGGGGCTGGCGGCGCTGATCGATGGGCTGTGGCTGCGCAGCGCGCTGCGCGGCTCCGCGTTCAATCAGGCGCAGGCGCTGGCGCTCACGACCGAATACATCACGTTCCAACTCCGGGGGCAGACGTCGCCCGGAGGATAACTCAAGGAGATCCTATGTCCCGTTTTGGCTTGCAGAAGCTCTATATTCATGGCGCCTATGTAGACAGCACCGCTGGAAAAACCTTCAACGCCATTAACCCGGCGAACGGCGAAGTTCTGGCTGAAGTCCAGTCCGCCGGCGCTGAAGACGTCGATCGTGCGGTGGCCAGCGCGGCCAGCGGGCAGAAGGTGTGGGCGGCGATGACGGCGATGGCGCGTTCGCGCATCCTGCGTCGCGCGGTGGATATTCTGCGCGAGCGCAACGATGAGCTGGCGGCGCTGGAAACGCTGGATACCGGCAAAGCGATGTCGGAAACCACCGCGGTGGACATCGTCACCGGCGCCGACGTGCTGGAGTATTACGCCGGCCTGATCCCGGCCATTGAAGGCGAACAGATCCCGCTGCGCGATACCTCGTTCGTCTACACCCGCCGCGAACCGCTGGGCGTGGTGGCCGGCATCGGCGCCTGGAACTACCCGATTCAGATCGCGCTGTGGAAGTCCGCGCCGGCGCTGGCGGCGGGCAATGCGATGATTTTCAAACCGAGCGAAGTCACGTCGCTTACGGCGCTGAAGCTGGCGGAAATCTACACCGAAGCCGGCCTGCCGGACGGCGTGTTCAACGTGGTGACCGGCAGCGGTGCGGAGGTGGGGCAGTACCTGACCGACCATCCGGGCATCGCCAAAGTCTCTTTCACCGGCGGGGTGAAAACCGGCAAGAAGGTGATGGCCAACGCGTCGGGTTCGACGCTGAAAGAAGTCACCATGGAACTGGGCGGCAAGTCGCCGCTGATTATCTTTGACGATGCCGATCTGGATCGCGCCGCCGATATCGCCATGATGGCCAACTTCTACAGTTCCGGCCAGGTGTGCACCAACGGCACCCGCGTCTTTGTGCCGGCGGCGCTGCAGGCGCAGTTTGAGGCGAAAATTCTCGAGCGCGTGAAGCGCATTCGCCTCGGCGATCCGACCGATCCGCAAACCAACTTCGGGCCGCTGGTCAGCTTTGCGCACATGGAATCGGTGCTGCGCTTTATCGAGAGCGGCAAGAACAGCGGCGCGCGCCTGCTGTGCGGCGGCGAACGCGTCACCCACGGTGAGTTCGGCAAGGGCGCTTACGTGGCGCCGACGGTATTCAGCGACTGCCGCGACGACATGGAAATCGTGCGCGAAGAGATCTTCGGGCCGGTGATGAGCATTCTCAGCTACCAGAGCGAAGAGGAAGTGGTGCGCCGTGCCAACGACACCACCTTCGGCCTGGCCGCGGGCGTGGTGACCCACGATCTGGCCCGCGCGCACCGCGTGATCCACCAGCTGGAAGCCGGCATTTGCTGGATCAACACCTGGGGCGAGTCGGCGGCGGAAATGCCGGTCGGTGGTTACAAGCAGTCCGGCGTCGGCCGCGAAAACGGCCTGACCACGCTGGAGCACTACACCCAGATCAAATCGGTGCAGGTTGAGCTGGGCGATTACGCCTCGGTATTTTAACTATCCCCGTCGTCTTTCGAGCCGCAGCCGGGTTGGCTGCGGCCGACACTCCCCGAGAGCCAAATACACCGCCTGTTGCGGATCCGCGTTTCGCGTTTTCGTCTCATGCAGGCCAATAAAGTAAGGAGATAATGAATGGAATTTGACTACATCATTATCGGTGCCGGTTCCGCCGGCAACGTGTTAGCCACCCGATTGACCGAAGACGCCGACGTCAGCGTCCTGCTGCTGGAAGCCGGCGGCCCGGATTACCGGATGGATTTCCGTACCCAGATGCCGGCCGCGCTGGCGTTTCCGCTGCAGGGCCGCCGCTATAACTGGGCGTATGAAACCGATCCTGAGCCGCACATGAACAACCGCCGGATGGAATGCGGCCGCGGCAAAGGGCTGGGCGGTTCATCCCTGATCAACGGCATGTGTTACATTCGCGGCAACGCGATGGATTTCGACAACTGGGCCAAGGCGCCGGGTCTGGAAGACTGGACCTATCTGGACTGCCTGCCGTATTTCCGTAAGGCGGAAACGCGCGATATCGGCCCGAACGATTACCACGGTGGTGAGGGCCCGGTGAGCGTCACCACGCCGAAGGCCGGTAACAACGAACTGTTCCACGCCATGGTGGAAGCCGGCGTGCAGGCGGGTTACCCGCGCACTGACGATCTGAACGGTTACCAACAAGAAGGCTTCGGCCCGATGGATCGCACCGTGACGCCGAAGGGACGCCGCGCCAGCACCGCCCGCGGTTATCTGGATCAGGCGCGTTCCCGGCCGAACCTGAAGATCGTCACCCATGCGCTGACCGACCATATCGTGTTCGACGGCAAGCGCGCAGTGGGCGTCAACTATCTGCAGGGCGACAGCAATCAGCTGACCCATGCCAAAGCGCGCCGCGAAGTGCTGCTGTGCGCCGGCGCCATCGCCTCGCCGCAAATTCTGCAGCGTTCGGGCGTCGGCCCGGCGGCGCTGCTGAAAAGTCTGGACATCAACGTGGTGCACGATCTGCCGGGGGTGGGGGAAAACCTGCAGGACCACCTGGAGATGTATCTGCAGTACGCCTGTAAGAAACCGGTGTCGCTGTACCCGGCGTTGCAATGGTTCAATCAGCCGAAAATCGGCGCGGAATGGCTGTTCAACGGCACCGGCGTCGGCGCCAGCAACCAGTTCGAGGCCGGCGGTTTCATCCGCAGCCGCGCAGAGTTCGCCTGGCCGAACATTCAGTATCACTTCCTGCCGGTGGCGATTAACTATAACGGCAGCAACGCGGTGAAAGAGCATGGCTTCCAGGCCCACGTCGGTTCGATGCGTTCGCCGAGCCGCGGCCGGGTGCAGGTGAAATCGAAAGATCCGCGTCAGCATCCGAGCATTCTGTTCAACTACATGTCGACCGAACAGGATTGGCAGGAGTTCCGCGACGCTATCCGCATCACGCGCGAAATCATGGCGCAGCCTGCCCTGGACGAATACCGCGGCCGCGAGATCAGCCCAGGGCCGGAGGTGCAGACCGACGAGCAGCTGGACGCCTTCGTGCGCGAGCACGCCGAAACCGCCTTCCACCCGTCCTGCTCGTGCAAGATGGGCGAAGACGAGATGGCGGTGGTCGACGGCCAGGGCCGGGTGCACGGCATGGAAGGATTGCGGGTGGTGGATGCGTCAATCATGCCGCTGATCATTACCGGCAACCTGAACGCCACCACCATCATGATCGCCGAAAAGATCGCCGACCGCATTCGCCAGCGCGCGCCGCTGCCGCGCAGCACCGCCGACTACTACGTCGCCGGCGATGCGCCGGTGCGCAAGCAGTAACCGACACGCCCTCTCGCCGTTGAGGGGGAGGGCCGCCGTAGCAAGCAACCCCTCTCCATATGCTCTTCCCCAAGGCGAGGGGGCAACTCTCTTTTATCCCTTATCCCATCATGCCGCCGGCAGCGAGATCGCCTGATCGAAACTGGTGGGCGTCGCCATGCGCCACATGCGGGCGTAGAACTCGCTTTTGATCTCCGGCTGCAGCAGCGCGCCCGGCTCCAGATAGTAATAGATATCGGCGTACACTTTGATCTCGGTCGGCGTGATGCGGCGCAGCATATGGTGCGAGGTCAGCTGCTCCGGGCGGCTGACGCCGGCCGCCGCCAGCATGTCCGCCAGCGCTTTCACCGTATTCTGATGGAAGTGGTAGACGCGTTCCGCCTTGTTCGGTACCACCAGCGCCTTTTGCCGCAGCGGATCTTGCGTCGCTACGCCGGTCGGGCAGTGGTTGGTGTGGCAGCTTTGCGACTGGATGCAGCCGACGGCGAACATAAAGCCGCGCGCCGAATTCACCCAGTCGGCGCCGAGCACCAGCACGCTGGCGATGTCAAAGGCGCTGATGATCTTGCCGCTGGCGCCAATCTTGATTTGGTCGCGCAGGCCGCAGCCCACCAGCGTGTTATGCACGAACAGCAGCCCTTCGCGCAGCGGCATGCCCATATAGTTGGAGAGTTCGAGCGGCGCGGCGCCGGTGCCGCCCTCCTTGCCGTCCACCACGATGAAGTCCGGCAGAATGCGGGTGTGCAGCATCGCCTTGACGATGGCGACGAACTCCCACGGGTGGCCGATGCACAGCTTGAAACCGACCGGTTTGCCGCCTGACAGCTCGCGCAGCTGTTGGATGAACTGCATCATTTCCAGCGGGGTGGTGAAGGCGCTGTGCGAGGCCGGCGAGATGCAATCCACGCCTTCCGGCACGCCGCGGGTGGCGGCGATTTCCGCATCTACCTTCTTCGCCGGCAGAATGCCGCCGTGGCCCGGCTTGGCGCCCTGGCTGAGCTTGATTTCAATCATTTTCACCTGCGGGCTTTGCGCCTGTTCGGCAAAGCGGCGCGGATCGAAATGGCCGTCGGCGGTGCGACAGCCGAAATAGCCGCTGCCCAGCTCCCACACCAGGTCGCCGTTGTTTTCGCGGTGATAGCGGCTGATGCTGCCCTCACCGGTGTCGTGGTAGAAGTTACCCTTGGCCGCGCCGAGGTTGAGCGCGCGGATGGCGTTGGCGGAGAGTGCGCCGAAGCTCATGGCCGAAATGTTGAAGATCGACGCGGAGTAGGGCTGGCGGCAGTCGGCGCCGCCGATGGTGATGCGGAAACTGGTTGGGTCGGCGGCTTCCACCGGCCGCATGGAGTGGCCGATGCACTCATAGCCGGTTTGATACACGTCCAGCAGGGTGCCGAACGGTTTGTCACCCATCTCGTTTTTCGCCCGGCGATACACCAGCGTGCGCTGGGTGCGCGAAAACGGGATCTCTTCATTATCCTGCTCGAGGAAATACTGGCGCAGTTCCGGACGGATGAACTCGAAGAAGAAGCGCAGGCGGCCGATGATCGGGTAGTTGCGGCAGATGGCGTGGCGCTGCTGCGTGAGATCGTAGATACCCAGCACCATCAGGCAACCGCAGGCCAGGGCCGGCAGCCAGAACCACGGATGGTTGTGCATCATGATCAAGAAAACCAGGGTGAGCAAGATGCTCAGCACAAAGCAGGTATAGCGGCTGAATAAGGACGACTTCATAACATCTCCTGATGTTTATTTTTAATCCACACGACATGACTCACGGATAATCCGTGTGCAAATCGTAGCCAACAGGAGAGGATGTTGTGTGTCTGTTGCTGCTTTGTCGCTGGTTGTTACATTAATTTAACCTGGCGGAAGGGAGGGGTTGCCGCGCGGCGTGCCGCGCAACAAGCCAAGATGTTTATTTGCCGGCGACGAAGATGGTGCTCATGCTGCGCAGCCGCAGCTTTTTCATCGCGCTGTATTTTTGCGAGAAGATGGTTTTCGGGTGCGTGCCGCGTTTTTCCGCGATATGCAGCAGGCTGTCGCCGCGCAGCAGATTGAAGATCACGTCGCTTTCCGCCGGGCTGAGCTCGCGGGTTTTCTGCACCCGGATACCGCCCGGTTCTTTGCTTTCCAGCAGCCGCTGGATTTTTTCCTGCAGCGAATAAAGCGGAATGCGGGTAGAGACCAATTCAACGGAAATCCCCAGGATCGACAGCAGTTTCACTACGCGCTCGTCGTCATAGAACACCAGCAGGCGCGTCTTGCTGTTGTATTGCTGGTGCAGGGACACCAGGCTTTCGATCACGTTGACGCTCTGTTCCAGGTTTTGCGAGGTGAAAATCAGCGCGATATCGTGCTTGGTGATCTTCTCTGCTTTGGCGCCGCCGTGCATGAAATCGGAAAACAGGCGGATATCGTACGCGCCGTAATGTTTCTTCAGCAGCACCGACAGGCCAACATAGCTGTACTTACACTCACTAATCACAAGAACGTTGTTTTTAGACATAGGGCAAACACCAATACCGAGTTAAAAGTATTCAGCTGTAAGAAGCGAGTTCAAATCCTTGATGCTGGATTCCTTCCACAGCTTTCCCTGCAGTGCGTAATATGGCATTTCATCCAGCCATTTCTTGTGTTCGGGAGTTTCAACTCCTTCGATAATTACCTTGTAATGATTAAGGTAAAAGAAGCGCAGTAACGCGCGCATCAAGCCCTCGCCGCCGGACTTTTTCATAAAGTCCCAGAGCAGAAAACGATCGAGCTTAACGAAGCGGAACTGGCTGTTGTACAACGCGGAAAAACCCGCATAGCCAGAACCAAAATCATCGAGCCAAAATGAATAACTATTCAATGACGGATCGCCGTGCACGCGATCTTTCACCAGCCGGGTTGAATTCTCGCTGATCTCAAAATGAATACAGCGCAGGGCATTAATTCTCTCGGCAAAGTGACTATTCGCCAGCGATTGCAGGGAATAATCGTCAACATTCAAAGTGGCTATCACTTGGTTTTCATGAAACCAGTGTTTGTATTTATCGATCAGATTGATCTGATCCATCAAAATCTCAATCCGGGTGGCGCTGTCGGCGTGACGAAAGAACTGTTCAGGAGAAAAATGGGCATATTCGCTATTAAACGTAAAGCGAGACAGACATTCAACGGCCAGCAATTGTCCCGACTTCGCGAACATTGGCTGAAAAACATAATTAATGCCGTTATTTTTCTCTCTGAAAGAACCGCTCATTTCCCAATCCTTGGATTGATATTTAACTTGTTGATTTTAAATGATTAAAAAGAAAGTTACTCCAGGTTTATTGGTAAATTTCTTATTTAAAGCGTCAGGATGGCCGAAACGTGTCGACAGACCATTAAACGCGTAATTCGTGCCAAAGTCCAAACGTCGCAATCTGTTACTAAATGTAAATATTCGGGATAATATTCTGATTTTCAGGCCTTAACGCAAAATCTTGAACTCTGCAGCTTTCCCAAACACAGATTATTCCTATTCATATGAATCGTCAACATCGATCGATAGGTATCCGCCGATAGTTTATTCCTATCAA
Organism: Serratia sp. BNK-23; assembly: GCF_047456145.1. Taxonomy (NCBI): domain Bacteria; kingdom Pseudomonadati; phylum Pseudomonadota; class Gammaproteobacteria; order Enterobacterales; family Yersiniaceae; genus Serratia; species Serratia sp. BNK-23. The sequence continues at coordinate 3,400,676 of NZ_CP179900.1, read as the reverse complement.
GAGGGGGCTTATGAATGTTTTAAACGATTTAACATTAAGAATATGCTTAGTCTATATTTCGTCCGGCAATGAGTTCATCGAGGCAACGCTCCTTTTCAGCAAGGGAGTGCTATCGCTGAGTGTATGCTCAGTGGCGGCAATATATATATAAGCCCGCCACTGAATCGATTATTTTATTGTTCTATGGAGCTGGAAATGAAAAAAGTATTATTGCCTTTGGCTGCCCTGGTATTGTCTGCAACTGCTTCCAACGCAATGGCAGCAAACGGCAACGTTAAATTCACCGGTGAAATTGTACAGTCCACCTGTAAAGTTGTTGATAAAGACCAGAATAAAGAAGTTTACCTGGGTAAATATCCTACCACCGCTTTCCCAACTGCCGGTTCTACCAGCGGTGCTAAAGCTTTCGATATCAGCCTGGAGAAATGTGAAGCGGGTAACTACACCCTGCGTTTCGACGGTAACACCCCAGCTGGCCACCCAGAGCTGTTGGCTGTAACTGGCGGCGCGACTGGCGTTGGCGTTGAAATTCTGGATAACAACGGTTCTACTCTGCCAATCTCTCAGGAAGTGGCTACCCCAGCTACCGTAACTGTTGCTGCTGATGGCGATAACCCAGGTGCTGCGACTTTCAACCTGCGCGCTCGTTACAAATCCTTCCAGGATCTGGTAACTGCCGGTCAGGCAAACTCTAACGCTACCTTCACCATCGAATACAAATAATTCGCTGGCAGGATAGATAGAGTTATTGGCCAAGGATGGCTAAATTTTGAGAGTTGAGACATTCCGATGAAAAAAATTCTGACTGGTATTTTATTCGCATTCTCTGTTAATGCCTTTGCCGGCATTCAGGTTGATGCGACGCGTGTCATCTATAACAGCGCAAGTAAATCCGCATCGCTCTCAATCAGCAATGACAGCGACGATACCTACATGGTGCAAACCTGGCTGGATACTGGCGATGCAAGCCAGATGCCTAAGAATTTGCCGATCGTGGTGACGCCACCCATTTTGAAGCTGGCTGCCAAGAAAGACGCCATTTTGCGTTTTATCTATTCCGGCAGCGGTTTGCCGCAGGACAGAGAATCTCTGCTCTGGGTCAACGTACAGGAAATTCCGCCAACGCCTAAGCAAGATAACGTGCTGCAGGTGGCGATCCGTACTCGTATCAAACTGTTCTATCGCCCGGATTCGTTGAAAACCAACCTGCAACAGCAGGCGGAAGCGCTGAAGTGGAAGCGCCAGGGCGGCAATTTAGTCGTGACTAACGATGGCCCGCTGTTTGTCACGCTGGGCGTGTTGAACCTGAAGAGCGGCGGCAAGAGCTGGAAAGTGAACGCCGACATGGTCAAGCCACACGACAGCCTGCGTATTTCCCTGCCTCAGGGGGCGCAATCAGCCAACAATATGTCGTTTACCTATATCAACGACTATGGCGGTCACACCGAGATTAAAAACGTCGCACTGAATTGATTTGAAGCACTTCAAGGAATGAAAGAAATGGCACACAAAAGAATAACAACCCTCGCGCCAAAACGTTTGGTGAAGCTGATTAATGGTGTAATTTATTTTTCTGCTGTGCCTTTTTCATTCTCACATATGGCCATGGCGGAGGAGCAGTTCAACACCTCCTTCATCCATGGCGATGACAATATCGCCCAGGTGGCGTCGTTGGCCAGCGGGGATGACATTCTGCCGGGTAAATATCCGTTTGATATCTATCTCAACGGGCAGCGTATCGATCACCGCGAAATCGAGTTCAAGAAAGAATCCAAAGACTCTCCGGTAGCGCCGTGCCTGACGGCCGCGGACTATCAGGATTACGGCGTAAAGCTGCCCGGCGATCTGACCACCGCCGGTGCCGCGCAATGCTACGCATTGCCACAACAGATCTCCGGCGCCAAGCTGAGCTATGACGCCGCCGTACAGCGTATGGATCTGGAAGTGCCGCAGGTGTTTCTGATCCCACGCCCGCAAGGTGCCATTTCGCCGAAAGTTTACGATCGCGGCATCAATGCCGGCTTTGTTAACTATAACTTTAGCGGCACTCATAACCGCTACGGCAACAATCAGAACGACAAGACTTCCGACTATTACTTCCTGAGCCTTAACAATGGCCTCAATATTGGCGATTGGCGCCTGCGCAACAACTCGACGTTGAACCAACAGTCGGGCGCCGGTACGCATTGGAAGAACATTTCCAGCTGGGCGGAAACGGACATCGTTTCTCTGCGCAGCCGTCTGGTGATCGGCCAGACCAACACCAATAACAATGTTTTCGACAGCATTCAGTTCCGCGGTGTGCAGATGTCCAGCGCCGACGACATGCTGCCGGAAAGCCAGCGCGGCTATGCGCCGGTGGTGCGCGGTGTGGCGACGACCAACGCGCGCGTTGAAGTGCGTCAGAACGGCTATACCATTTACAGCACCAACGTGCCGCCAGGGCCGTTTGCACTGACGGACATTTTCCCAAGCACCCTGAGTGGTAACCTGGACGTGACGGTTATCGAAGCCAACGGTTCGAGAACTTCTTTCGTCGTGCCGTTCTCCTCGGTGCCGAACATGCTGCGCGAAGGGATTTGGAACTATCAGCTGACCGCCGGTAAATACCACGACGGCACCAGCCGCTATCAGCCCAAGTTTGTCCAAGGCACCTTGTCGCACGGTATGGCGTATGACATCACGCCTTACGGTGGCGTGCTGGTGGCGGAAAACTACCGTTCAGCGGTCGTAGGCCTCGGTAAAAACCTGGGGAACTGGGGGGCTGTCTCTTTTGATATGTCCTATTCCGACACCAACCTGGTGAACGGCGATGACAAGCAGGGGGAGAGTTTCCGTTTCCTGTATTCCAAGTCGCTCAACGATTGGGGGACGGAATTCCGCATTGCCGGTTACCGTTACTCGACCTCCGGCTATTATGATTTCTCCGATGCGGTTGCCGAGCGCGAACGCTATGAGAACGGTTATTACCGTAACGATTACTACGATCAAAACGATCGCAACCTGGGCGTGCCGGACTGGGCGGAATCTCGCCGTCGCAGCTATTACACCAGCCGTTTCAACAACAAACGCCAGCGCGTTGAGCTGTCTGTCAACCAGCGCATCGCCGGTAATTCGACGCTGTACGCCAACCTCAGCAACCAGTCTTACTGGGGCGGATCCGGTGAAGACCGTACCGTACAAACCGGTTTTAACAGCAGCTATAAAAATATCAGCTATGGCGTCTTTTATCAGGACAGCCGCAGCAACTACGGCTATAAAGACCGCAGCGTCAACCTGACCGTATCGATTCCGTTCAGCTTCTTCAGCAAGGATTCGTCGGACATGACCGCCAGCTTCAACGCCGGCCACAGCAAGCAGAGCGGCAACACCTACAGCGCCGGCCTGAGTGGCACCGCGCTGGATGACAACCGCTTGAACTATGCGGTGCAAAGCGGTCATGATCGTTATTCGGGCCAAACCAGCTCGGCCAACGTCGGTTATCAGGGCAGCATGGGGACCATCAATGCCGGTTATAGCTACAGCAAAGATTATCAGCAGTCTTCGTTGGGCGTGGCGGGCGGTATCGTCGCACACTCCGGCGGCGTGACGTTGACCCAGCCGCTGCAGAATACGTTTGTGCTGGTGGAAGCCAAAGACGCCAAGGGCGTTCGTATCGAAAACCAACCCGGCGTCGCCATCGACCGCTTCGGTTACGCGGTGATGACCTCTGCGTCGCCATACCGCCATAACCGCGTGGCGCTGCGCACCGAAGATATCGGCAACGGTCTGGATATCCCGATGGCGGCAAGAGACGTGGTGCCGACTTACGGCGCAATCACCCGCGTGAAGTTTGAAACGCACACGGGCCAAAGCCTGTTGGTACACAGCAAGATGACCGACGGCAGCGTACCGCCGATTGGTGCCAACGTCTTCAGTGCGGATGGTAAGAACAACGGTACTGTCGGTACCAACGGCGATATTTATATCTCAGGTGCCTCCGCAGGGGATCGTCTGCTGGTGAAATGGGGCAACGACGCGGGCGAAAGCTGCTCACTGGTGGTGCCGGAATTGAAAGCGGCGACCGAACAGTTGATGGGTTATCAGGAACTTTCGCTGACCTGCGGAAAACCGTAAAAGGAAAGGATATGTCTTCTTTGTTAAAGCATAAGAATCTCGGATTGGCGGCTGGGCTGCTGGTCACGCTGGGCGGGTTTTCGCAGAGCAGCTATGCGTTGTCGTGTAAGCAGAACGGCAGCATTCGCCAGGATATCGTGCTGGATAAGGCCATCAAGGTGTCGACGGCTAATACTGCTCCGGGGGCATTGCTGTGGCGTTCGCAGCCCTTTACCTCTACGTTCCAGTGCTCTGATACAGACAATATGCCGAAAGGCGAAGACGCATTTTTGTATTGGGATCCGCAGAATAAAATGCAAAACATCCACAATTCAATCGAAGTGGGTGTGACATTTAAAGGGATTGACGTCAAGCCGGTAAAGAATCAGCGTGAGAATGTTGGTCCGGGTACAGTATGTAGCAACCCGCCACGTTGTAGCAGGCCGGCGACGAGCCAAAGCGTCACCGTAACATACTCTATCTACATTAAAGCGACCGGCAAGGCACCGCCGGCGGGCGGAAAAATCACAGACAATAATGCCTATTCGGTGTTTCAGGTTGATGGCGTCGGCGGCTTGAACAGCCGTCCGAACAGCAACTTTAACGCCTACATCTCCGGGCTGGGCAATATTCAGTTTATCTCCTGCAACCCGAAAATCACCGTGGTGGCCAACAACGGTTCGACGGTGAACTTTGGCACCATTCCGCGTCAGAATGCGGTGGTGGGTAAAATCGAGAAGCAGGTGCCGTTCTCGGTCGCCGCCAATATGTCCGATCCAACGACCGGTCAAGACTGCAAAGGGGAAACGCTGCAGGCCAGCTTCAGCACCACCTACCCATTGCAGGATAACAGCGTGATCCTGCCGACCAGCGACAGCGGCTTCGGTATTTTGATCTCGCAGGCGGCGACGCCAAATACGCCGATCATGATGAACAGCCCGGTCGATCTGGGCCTGGTCAACGGCACCATCGTTGAAAAGAACTTTATGGCCAGCCTGAAATGGTTGAGCACCAACCCGAAGGTAGGGCCGTTCAGCGCATCGGCGAATATTGACGTCACCTTCAAATAATTCGGTGTCTCGTCAATAGAGAAAGGGTTCAGTTCTCGCGAACTGAACCCTTTTTTGTGCCTTATACCGCGCTGATTAACGCAGCCCCATCCAGCTGGTGCAAACGCCTTCCGGCGGCTTGCCGGCGTACCAGCGGGGCAGCGTGGGGGCATCGTGGCGCGGTTCGGCCTGCATTTCTATCGGCTGCGCCGGCCATTCTGCGACGTCCCAGCGGGTGGTGCGGCGATAGACCGCCGGGGTTTTGCCGAACTGTTTCTTGAAGGCACGCGAGAACGAAGGCTGAGAGTCGAAATGGTATTGCAGGGCGATATCCAGGATCGGTCGTGGAGTGGAGCGCAGCGCCTGCGCCGCCTGCGAAAGACGCCGCTCGCGGATATAGCTGCCGAGCGCGTGGCCGGTGGTGCTGCGGAACATGCGCTGCAGGTGCCATTTGGAGTAGCCCGACTTGGCGGCGACGTTGTCCAGCAGCAGCGGCTGATCCAGATGAGTTTCAATCCAGTCTAGTAAATCGTGAATGATATTGACGCGATCCATGGTTTTAGTTCTCCCGCAAAAACGACATTCAGGTCACAGTGACTTAGCTTAATTATCCAAGAATATGCTTTGATAATAGGCGTGACTACGCCGTTACGCAAGGGTAAGCCGGGGATAAAAAGGTGGCCAAAAATGCTCTTTGAACGGCAGGGGAATAAAAGAAAGGCCGCATAAAGCGGCCTTTTCAGTAGGAAGTGACGGAAAATCAGTTAGTTTCTGGTTTCACTTCAATGTAGTTCAGACCCAGCACGCTGCTGGTGTAACCGCGGATCTTGTTGGTCATCTCGATATCGCCGTTCAGCTTGTGGCCGTAGGACGGGATGATCTCTTTCAGCTTGCTCTGCCATTCCGGCGTCGCCACTTTGTCTTTGAACACGGTTTCCATCAGGTGCAGCATGATTGGCGCAGCGGTGGAAGCGCCCGGCGAAGCGCCCAGCAGAGCGGCGATGCTGCCGTCTTCAGAGCTGACGACTTCGGTGCCGAACTGCAGCACGCCGCCTTTATCCGCGTCTTTCTTGATGATCTGTACGCGCTGGCCTGCGGTCCACAGCTTCCAGTCTTCCTGCTTGGCGTCCGGGAAGTACTCTTTCAATGCGGCGAAGCGATCGTCGTCGTTCATCATCAGCTGGCCGACCAGGTATTTCACCAGATCGAAGTTATCCAGACCGACGTGGGTCATCGGCATCAGGTTCGAGGTGCTCAGCGAGTGCAGCAGATCAAACAGCGAACCGTTCTTCAGGAACTTGCTGGAGAAGGTGGCGAACGGCCCGAACAGCAGCACGCGCTTGCCGTCCAGCATGCGGGTATCCAGGTGAGGCACGGACATCGGCGGCGAACCTACGCTGGCCAGGCCATACACTTTGGCCAGGTGCTGGTTGGCGATCTCCGGGTTGGTCGTGACCAAGAACTGGCCGCCGACCGGGAAGCCGCCGTAACCGTCGGCCTCAGGGATGCCGGATTTCTGCAGCAGGGTCAGGGACGCGCCGCCTGCGCCGATGAACACGAACTTGGCGTTAACGGTGGTTTCTTTACCGTCGCGGTTCAGATCGGCAACGGTTACGCTCCAGGTCTGGTCGGCGTTGCGCTTGATGTCGCGCACTTCGTGGCTCAGGTTCAGCTTGAACTTGTCGCTGGCGCTCAGTGCGTCAACCAGCTGGTGGGTGATCACGCCGAAGTTAACGTCGGTGCCCAGCGGCATGCGGGTCGCGGCGATTTTCTGCGCCGGATCGCGGCCGTTCATCACCAGTGGCGCCCACTGTTTGATTTGCGCAGGGTCTTCGGAGTATTCCATGCCGCGGAACAGGGTGCTGTGCTGCAGCGCCGCGTAGCGTTTACGCAGGAAGTTGACGTTGTCGTCGCCCCACACGAAGCTCATGTGCGGCACGCTGTTAATGAAGGATTTCGGATCTTTCAGGACATTGTTTTTCACCTGATAAGACCAGAACTGACGGGAGATTTCGAAAGACTCGTTGACCTTCACCGCCTTGCTGATGTCGATGGTGCCATCGGCTTTTTCCGGCGTGTAGTTCATTTCGCTGAAGGCGGAGTGGCCGGTACCGGCGTTGTTCCAGCCGTTGGAGCTCTCTTCCGCCACGCCGTTCATGCGCTCGTACATGTCGATGGTCCAGGTCGGCTCCAGCTCATGCAGATAGGTACCCAAGGTGGCGCTCATGATGCCGCCGCCGATCAACACCACGTCGACGGTTTTATTCTTCTCTTCAGCCGCCGCCTGTTGCGTAACGCCAAACAGGCTGAGACTGAAAATCAGGACGAGTAATTTTCTCATTGAATTAAATCTCTTGTGTGTAAATTCTACTCATTGCAGGTGAAAGAATTTAGCGGGAGTTACCCTGGAAATAATGAAGCCGACCGCCCGGCGTGAGCCGATAGGCAGCAATAATGCCTTTTTGTTAATAGGGTTTTTAACGAAAAGTGAACTATTGCAGGCCGTCCGGGTGCAAATTGATCGGTTCACGTTACTGGCGGGGTATTATTGTTTGCGAGAATGTTAAAAACTACTTTTGTAACTAAAAAAAATGAATATAAGCAAAAATAGGCCGGTTGCTGTCGTAGTAATAAACAAAGAGGGAAGAAAGGTCGTATAACCGCGTTATTTTCGGGGGTTAATTGTCGCGCAATTAAACGTTATTTCGTTATCACACAATAATTGCGGTTAAATTGCAAATACCTATCGGTAACCAATAATAAATGGCCGCCGTTGCGGGCGGCCATCGTGCAGAAGGCGGTTACTTGATGCCCATCGCATCGCGCATGGTGAAGAACAGATCGGTCTGATCGGTCAATCCCACCACGTTGGCGGCGTGCGGGCCGTAGGCCGCGACGCGCAATTGGGTGCCGGTGTGCCCCTGCGACTCTTCTTCCGAGTTGCCGTAGCTGAGGGTCATCGGCGCGCCGTCTTTGGTGGTCAGCATCTGGGTCAGGCCCGGCGCTTTGGCGTCGGCGGCGACGATCTGGCTGGAGTGTGCATGGTCGGCGGTGACGATCACCAGCGTGTTGCCGTCGGCGCGGGCGAAGGCCAGCGCTTTTTGCACCGCTTCGTCCAGATCGACGGTTTCACCAATCTGCCCGCACGGGTTAGCGGCGTGATCCTGCTTATCGATCGACGCGCCCTCTACCTGCAGGAAGAAGCCGTTCGGGTTATCTTTCAACAGTGCGATCGCTTTTTCGGTCATCGCCGCCAGCGTTGGCGTGGCCGCGGTGCGCGCCGGGTTGTTTTCGCAGGTTACCGCCGGCTTGTCGAGGTTGCCGTGATAGCTGGCTTTCGGCCCCAGCCAGCGCACCGGCATGTTGCCGTCGGCGAACAGACCCAGCAGCGGTTTTTGCTGGTTGGCCAGCGTAACGGCCTGCAGCTCATCCGCGTTGCTCACCCACTGGTAACCTTGCGCCGCCGCCTGATCTTTCAGCGATTTTCCTCGCCATTCGCCGCTTTTCGCCAGCTGGTTGAAGGACTTCGCGCCGCCGCCCAGCGTGACGTCGGCGCGGGTTTTCAGCAACTGCTCGGTGATGGAGCCGCGGCCGCCGTTTTCCAGCGCGTTAGCGGCGCATTTCTCGCTGGTTTCCTCCGGGCCGTAGCATTTGCGCGAGGTGACGTGCGACACCAGCGCCGCCGGCGTAGCGTCTTGCAACTCGGCGGTGGAGACGTTGCCGGTGGCCTTGCCGGCCGCCTTGGCGATCTCCAGCAGCGTCGGCTGATCTTTGCCGTTCACGTCCACGCCGAGCGCGCCGTTATAGGTTTTCACCCCGGTGGTCCAGGCGGTGGCGGAGGCGGCGGAATCGGTCACGTAATCCGGCTTGTGGGTTTTCTTGTCCAGCGAGTAGTGGGTGTATTGCCCGGTCAGCGGCAGGGCGTCGATGCCCTTGAAGTAACCGCCTGCGCCTTCAGCGTAGTTGCGCGCGGCGGTGATCTCGGAATCCCCCATGCCGTCGCCGATCAGCAGAATCACGTTTTTCGCCGTTTTGTCCGACAGCGACGCCTTCAGCGCGGCGGTCTGATCGCCGGCCAGACGACGGGCGCCGCCCGGTTCGGCGAGGTTGCCGCGCGCGGCGCGTTCGGTCAGGCCATCGGCATTGGCCGAGGTTTCCGCCGCGATGGCGGAGGAACAGAGCAGGGCGGACAGCACGGCGCCGGCGATCAGGGATACAGCAGGTTGCATGGGGTAAGCTCCTTGTCGTAATACAACAATGTAAATAACATCAAATTGTTACGAAAGGAGAGTAGAGCAGAGGGATGACAATTTTATGACAATGAAAGACGGGATGGCCCGGCGGCCACCCCGTTTGACAATCAGGCCGCGCGCGCCGGAATAGCCAGCCCGCGCTGCACCGCCGGCCGCGCCAGACCGCGCTCCAGCCACTGCGCGACGCACGGGAAACTGTCGAACGCCACCAGTTCGCGCGCCTCATAGAAGCCGATCAGGTTACGCACCCAGCCCAGCAGCGAAATATCGGCGATGGTGTAGTCCGCACCCATGATCCAGTCGCGGCCTTCAAGGCGCGTTTCCAATACGCCGAGCAGGCGTTTCGATTCGTTTTTGTAACGCTCCAGCGGCCGCTTGTCTTCATATTCGCGCCCGGCAAACTTGTGGAAGAAACCGAGCTGGCCGAACATTGGGCCGACGGCGGCCATCTGGAAGAACACCCACTGAATGGTTTCGTAACGCTGCGCCGGATCCTGCGGCAGGAAACGGCCGCTCTTTTCCGCCAGGTAGAGCAGAATGGCGCCGGATTCGAACAGCGGCAGCGGCCGGCCGCCGGGGCCGTCGGGATCGATGATCGCCGGGATCTTGCCGTTCGGGTTCAGCGCCAGGAATTCCGGCGTCCAGGTCTCGTTGTTGCCGATGTCGATCAGGTGCGCTTCATAAGGCAGGCCGATCTCTTCCAGCATGATGGACACTTTGACGCCGTTCGGCGTCGGCAGAGAGTAGAGCTGCAGCCGTTCCGGGTGCTGAGCCGGCCAGCGTTTGACGATCGGGAATTGGGTGGAATCGAGCATGGAAACTCCTCGGGTTGGCGGGGTTGCTTAAGCGTACCCCTTGAGTATTGCAGTAAAACTACCCCGCCGCCGGGTTACACCGTGAGGTCAAAATGTGCGGCCAGCGCTTTTTTACCGGCGGGGGGCAGCTGCAGTTCGCGGCTGTCGAGCCGGCGGACGATCCAGCCGCGTTGGATAAAGGCGGCTAACAGCGCGGCGCCCAGCGCGCCACCGAGGTGAGAGCGGCGTTCGCTCCAGTCCAGGCAGCCGCAGGCGAAGCGGCGGCGGGTGGGAGCGGGGGAGCAATCGACGCCCAGCCGCGCCAGCGCGGCCTGACCGATGTCGCTTAACCGGTAGTCTTCCTCGCCGGTCAGCCAGTTCAGCGCATGCAGCCGATCGTGCAGCTTCACCGCCACCTCGCCCGCCATATGGTCGTAACAGGTGCGAGCATATTGCAGCGAGGTGGGCGTGCTGCTTTTCACCGACGGGCGCGGCACGCCCGCCAGCGCCATCAGACCCTCCAGCGCTGCGGCCACCGGTTGCCCGGCCAGCCGAAAATAGCGATAGCGCCCCTGTTTGACGCAGGCAATCAGCCGCTGCTCCAGCAGCTTCGCCAGATGTGCGCTGGCGGTAGACGGGGCGACCTCGACCGCCGCGCTGAGCTCGGTGGCGGTGTAGGCGCGCCCATCCATCAACAGGCACAGCATGCGCGCCCGGGTGCGGTCGGCGATGGCGGCGCTCAGCGCCGCTAAACGATCTTCTATCTCGATGTTATGCATACTTCGAGGTTAGACGAAGTATGACGGCGCGTCCATCGCTAGCCTGTAGCTATCGCAGTCTGGTGCTGTGCGTCCGTGTCCGCTGGATATTGATGAGCGGGCGTTGAAATCGGTGCAGTGGCGCCGTTCACTGAATGCGCGCGTGCCGGAATTTTACCGTTGAGAGGAGACGAGGATGATTGCCGTGATTTTTGAACTGCAGGCCGCCGACGGGCTGCGCGATACCTACCTGACGTTGGCGGCGGAGCTGAAGCCGCTGCTGGCGCAGATCGATGGATTCATTTCCATCGAGCGGTTTCAAAGCCTGGCCGATCCTGCGCGCCTGCTGTCGCTCTCCTTCTGGCGCGACGAGGCGGCGGTGCAGCAGTGGCGCAATCTCGAGCAGCACCGGGCGGCGCAGGCGCGCGGCCGTGGCGAAGTGCTGGCGCAGTATCGGCTGCGGGTGGCGGAGGTGGTGCGGGACTACGGGCTGGAAAGTCGCGACCAGGTGCCGCAGGATAGCCGTTGTTATCACCGTACCTGAGAAAAAGCCCGCCGCCGGCGGGCTTTCACCCGCTATTTCGCCTCGCTGCCCACCTTCATCGCCCCGGCGTAGCTGGCGCCCATCCCCCAGGCGGCGCCGTGGTCGCGAGCGATCTGCAATACGCCCCCCGCCGTGGCTTTACGGCTCCAGTCCTGCTGCCATTCCAGCATCAACGCTACCCAGTTGATGGGCGTGGCGCCCGCCTGAACCAGACGCTGCATGGCGTTGTTTTGGCTGTCTGGCGTAATGTCGCCGGTGACGTCCGACAGGATATAAACCTCATAACCCTCGCCCAGGGCGGACAGCGCCGGCAGCATCACGCAGCTGGCGGTCCACAGCCCGCCGATGATGATTTTCTTGCGGCCGGATTGTTTGATCAGATCCACCACGCGCCGATCCTGCCAGACGTTGATGGCGGTGCGGTCGTACACCTGCAGGTCCGGGCGCGCCTGCGTCACCTGCTGGAATACCGGCCCGGCGAAGCTTTTGGCGTTGGCCGAGGCCAGAATGGTCGGCACGTTGAACACTTTGGCGGCCTTGGCGATGCCGGCGGCGTTATTCACCAGATTGGTTTGATCGATAGAGGAAATGGTCATGCCGAACATGTCCTGCAGATCGACCAACAGCAACAGGCTGTTGTCGGCGGTCAGCGGCTGCACATAACCCGCCTGGCGGCTATTGGCGGCGGGGGATTGCGCCAGCGCGGCGACGGGGGCGGTGGCGGCGCTCAGGCCGAGCATCAGGGCGAACAGGGTCTTTTTCATTATTAACTCCATTATTATCAGTAGATTAAATTCACTTACCACTCAGGGAAGCGGTTGGATAAAGTCTACTTAGGTTGTTGGGGTTAATAATCTGTGTTTTATTGAATTTATAATTAACTATCAGGACATAATATGGACGTGCTACTGACGATGCGCGCCTTTCGCCGCGTGGTTGAGCGCAACAGTTTCTATAAGGCGGCGGAGGATCTGGCGATCACGCCGGCGGCGTTGAGCAAGCAGATTAAGCAGTTGGAAAGCCGGTTGGGGACGCTGTTGCTCGTGCGCACCACCCGCAGCATGAGCCTGACCGAAGCCGGGCAGATCTATTACCAGGAAGCCTGTCGGTTGCTCGGCGAGTTCGACGCGCTGGAACAGACGGTTGCCGCCAGCGCGCAGCAGGTCTCCGGCACGCTGCGGGTCAATGCGCCGCTCTCATTCGGCCTGACGGTGCTGTCGCCGCTGTTGCCGCTGTTTATGCAACGTTACCCGCAGTTGCAGGTGGAACTGACGCTGGACGACAGGGTATTGGACGTAGTGGCGGCTGGTTTCGATATTTCCTTGCGCATTCGCCGACGGCTGCCGGACTCTTCCCTCAGCGCCCGGGCGCTGGGTGAAGTGCACCAGCGAATTTGCGCCGCGCCCGGCTATTTGGCGCAGCACGGCATGCCGCAAACGCCGAATGAATTACAGCGACACAGCTGTCTGGCCTATTCCCTGGCGGAAAGGCCGGGGCAGTGGCAGTTCACCGCCGGCGAGGAGAGCCTGAGCGTGGCGTTCACGCCCCGGTTGATCGCCAACAACAGCCTGATGCTGCGGGATATGTTGGTGGCGGGATTGGGCATCGGTTCGCTGCCGTCGTTCGTGGCGGATCCCGAGATCGCCGCCGGCAGGCTGGTGCGGCTGTTCCCTGAACAGATTGCCGAAGTGCATCAGGTCTTCGCGGTTTACCCGACGCGCCGGCATGTGCAGCAGAAAGTGAGTTTATTCACCGAGTTTGTGCGAGAGCATGGATTGATGACGGCGAATTGACAACGGCGTACGGTTGTCATATTCATTAGCTATGAAAAAATCCTACCGCCCATTCGCGCAAATTATTATCACCCTTCTCCAGAGGGTGGGGTAGCGCGTGTGTCGCCAATAAAAACCCGCCGGCAGGCGGGTTTTTTTATCCCCTTCCGGCAACGACCGGAGAACGTTATGCAAACCCATCCTGCAACCCGTTTGCACTGAGCGAGGCGGAGTTTGAGCACCTGGCGCAGTATTTTGTTCCCCCGGCGGAAGAGGAAGGGATGACTATCTTGCGTTATGGCGAGCGGGACTGAAAACCGGCGCCATGACGGCGCCGGCAACAGGGTTAGGCTTCGGCGTTAAACGCGTTGTGGAAGGTGACCTCCGCGCACGGCAGCGCGCCCTGGAAGGCGACGGCGCGGAAGTAGTCTTGCGGCACGCCCGGCAGGGTCAGCGCGCTCTGCGCCTGGAAGCCGAAACGGCCGTAATAGCTCGGATCGCCCAGCACCACGCAGCCTGCGGCGCCACGCTCCTGCAGCTCGGCCAGCAGCCGGCGAATAAGCCGGCTGCCGATCCCCTGGTTCTGACAGGCCGGCAGCACCGATACCGGCGCCAGCCCGAACCAACCGACGGCGCCGTTGCTGAGTGCGACCGGTGAGACGGACGCGTGCCCGAGCGGTGTGCCATTGTGCTCGGCGACCAGCGACAGGGTGAGGGCTCCCGCCGCGCGCAGCGCATTGACGATAAACTGCTCGGTGTGGCTGCTGTGTTCGGCGTGCAGGAATGCGGCGGCGGTCAGGGTGGCGATGGCGCCGACGTCGGCCGGCGTTTCGTGGCGTAACGTGATGTTCATGGTTGTGTCCTGATTCAATAACGCTGTGCCGACCGGGCTGCCTGCCCGGCCGGTATCGATGATTAACGGTTATCCAGCTGCGCCCGCACGGCCTTGAGCCCGGCGAAGGTGACGCGATAAGGGCGCCCCTGGCGAGAGAGGATCAGGCGTTTGGTTTTGAGCTTGGTGAAAACGGCCAGCGAGCAGTCGGCCAGGCCGAGCCCTTCGCGGGTGTAGCATTCGACGTGGGTGACGCGACCGGCGTCGTTGCGGGTGAAGGCGATATAGCCACCTTTGGCCAACACGTGCAGCACGCGTTGTTCCGCTTTGGAAATGTTCATGTTGGGAGATCCTGTAATAACCCCAGATACGCGCATCCCCGCGCAAACGCGCGTCGGATACGTCAGAGTCCCTCGCCATGCGGCAAGGAAGCGACTATCGGGTGGTTACAATCTCCAACATACAGGCCTCGGGCAGTGAAAAACGCCAGGACGGCGTTTAAGCGCAGTTAATGTAGCCAATGGCCGGTTGGCTGTCAATTTGCCGGCGACGCGGGCCGCCGGCGCAAGGCCAATCAGAAAGGTTTGGTCGGCAGGTATTTGCCGTCCAGGGTGATCACCGCGCGTTCGCCGCCGTCCGGATCGGCGACCTTCTTGATATCCAGCTTGAAGTTGATGGCGCTGATGATGCCGTCGCCAAACTGCTCGTGCACCAGCGCTTTCAGCGTGGAGCCGTAGACCTGCAGCATTTCATAGAAACGATAAATGGTCGGGTCGGTCGGCACGCCGCCGGGAATGCTGCCGCGCAGCGGGATGGTTTGCAGCAGCTGCACCGCTTCTTCATCCAGCCCCAGCTTGGCCGCCACGGTGCGCGCTGCCGGTTCCGGCAGCGCATGCTGCCCCAGCAGGGCGGCGGTGACAAACGCCAGGCTGAGGCCGGTGCCCTCGGCCAGCGCTTCGAACGTCAGGTTATGGCGGATCTTGGCGGCCATGATGGTGTCGGTGAGCGCTTCGCGCGGGGCGGCGTTATGCAGAGAGTGTGTCATGTTGGCTCCTTTTGTTGGCTTAAAAACGGGCGATCGCCGGCGTGGCGGTCACCTCGGGATGGGTGGCGAGCGATACGAAGCGGCGGGTTTCGCCGTCCAGCGCCTCGATAGCGCCGCTGGCGATGTCATAGACCCAGCCGTGCAGCGTCAGGCGGCCCTGATCCAGCGCCAGGGCGACGGAAGGGTGCGTTTTGATGTTGTTGAGTTGGGCGATGACGTTCTCGCGCACCATCGACGCGACCCGGGCCTCGTCGGAGACATGCGGATAAGCCTGATTGACCGCCTTGGCGGAATCGGCGTAACGCAGCCAGCCGGCGACCGTCGGCAGGTGATCCAGACACTGACAGGTGGCGATGGCGGTCATTGCGCCGCAGTCGGAATGGCCGCAGATCACGATATCTTCCACGCCCAGCGCGGCGACCGCGTACTCGACCGAGGCGGTCACCCCGCCGGGTTCGGGGCCGAAAGAAGGCACGATGTTACCGGCATTGCGGATAACGAACAGATCGCCCGGCTCACGCTGGGTGACCAGCTCGGGCACCAGGCGGCTGTCGGAACACGAGATAAACAGCGTACGCGGATTTTGGCGGGTCGCCAGCCGCTGAAACAGCGCCGTGCGTTCAACAAAGGCTTCGCGCTGGAACTTCAGGAAGCCCTCAATCACCTCTTTCATTGTTTTTCTCCCTGGGGGGTAAGCGATGACGGCATGATGAACGCTTCTGGCTATAGGGTCTAAGACCCATTTATAATGATGGCTATAGGTATTACTAATAGTTGGGGCGCTATGCTGCTGCGACATATCCGTTATTTTCTGGCCGTGGCCGAACAGGGCAATTTCACTCGTGCCGCCGAAGCGCTGCACGTCTCGCAACCGACCTTGTCGCAGCAGATCAAACAGCTGGAGGATGCGCTGGGAGCGCCGCTGTTCGATCGCAGCGGCAGAAGGGTGCAGCTGACCGACGCCGGTGAGGCCTGGATGCGCTATGCGCGCCTGGCGCTGCAGGATCTGGACGCCGGCGCGCGGGCGATCCATGACGTGGCGACGCTGGCGCGCGGCCATCTGCGGCTGGCGATGACGCCAACCTTCACCGCCTATCTGGTGGGGCCGACGATCGATGCGTTCTACCGCCGCTACCCGGGGATTACGCTGAGCATTGAGGAGATGGCGCAAGAGCGGATTGAGGCGCTGCTGGCGCAGGATCGGCTGGATCTGGGCATCGCCTTTGAGATGGCGCAGTCGGTGGAGGTGGAAGCGACGCCGTTGTTCAGTGAGACGCTGGAGCTGATGGTCGGCGCCGAACATCCCCTGGCGGCGCGGCGCCGGCCGCTGACGCTGGCGGAATGGCGGCATCTGCCGCTGGCCTTGCTGAGCGGCGACTTCGCCACGCGCCAGTTTATCGATCGCTACTGCACGCAGCTCGGTTTCCGGCCGCTGGTGGCGGTGGAGGCCAATGCGTTGGGCGCTATCGTCGAGATCGTGCGGCGCGGGCAGCTCGCCACGCTGTTGCCGGCCGCCATTGCACGCGAGAACCGGCAGTTGAAAAAAGTGGCGCTGGACAACGCCATGCCGGCTCGGCAGGCGGTGTTGCTGCAGCGCCAAGGCGCTTACCGCAGCGCCGCCGCACAGGCATTTATCGCCGTTTTGCAGCAACAGGGCGTTACGCCAACGCCCCCCAGCGCTGCGTCATCCCCAGCAGATGCACCAGCCCGAAGCCGAGGCAAATCAGCGAGCTGACGATGATAAAGCGTTGGCTGCGGCCGGTGTCGCGCAGGGCGAAAGGGCCGGCGACGCCGCGCAGCAGGTAGATAAAGGTGATGATAAACAGCGCGGGCCGCAGCAGCGGCAGCGGCGCGATCAGGCCCGCGCCGGACAGCGCATACAGCGCCCAAATAAACAGCACCAGCGCGATACCGGCGGTGACGACGGCCGGGAACTTTTTACCCGCTTCCGCCGCCTTAATGAAGCGATCGCCGGCGCCGCACAGCCGATAGCCGCGCGGCCCGGCGGTGATCACCCAAATATGCAGCAGGGCGGCGATGGCGCTCAGCGCAGCGCCGATCAGCAGCGCGGTGTTATAGAGGTGTGGCATGGTTCAGCATCCTTGTCATCAACATGTCTGGCATCAAGCGTAGACCAGAATGGGTAAGTCAGGCCGGGGGGAGCTCAACGGCCGACATTTGCAGCGCGTCTTCAGGCACCACGCGGGCCTGCGCATCGATAAATGCCAGCTGCACCGGCAGCCCGCTGTGTTTATCCACCAGTTGAACGTGGGGGGTGTCATGCAGAATATGCCGGTGGCCCCATGCCATCAGCGCAACCAGGATGGGCCCCAGGCTGCGTCCCTTGTCCGTCAAGACATATTCATGTCGCTCACGCTCGCCCGGCTCCCGGTAAGCGCGTTTGGCCAACAGTTCTTGTTCTACCATGGCATTCAGACGGTTGCTCAACGCCTGGCGCGAAGCGCCGATATTCTCGCGCAGCTCTTCAAAACGGCGAACGCCGTAGAATGATTCGCGCAGGATCAGCAACGTCCAGCGATCGCCAAGCAGGTCCGCGGCCTGCGCCAGCCCGCACAGGGCAAGAGAAACGGTAGGGAGATCGGGAGATTTTGACATGGGCATTTTCCTTCGCTAGTCTAAGTCTTGTTTTTAGACTTATCTATATTCAAGGAGAGTATAATGCCATTTGTTAATGTGCAAACGGTGAAAGGCATGCTGGATGAACGGCAAAAAAGCGAATTGCTGTCCCGCATTACCGATCTGTTGGTGGAGATAGAAGGGCGAGGCGATCCGGCGTTCAGGCAGTCGGTTTGGGTCAGAATCGATGAACATGCGCCCGAACAATGGAGCCTGGGCGGTGTGCAGCCGACGGCGGCGATGATTGCCGCGAAGTTCCCGCCGCGTTAATTCAACTATGCCGCCTGCGAAAAGGATAGGATGCCGCAGGCGCTCAAAATGTCACCGAAACTTCCCGCGATCTCTGTACCCCGTTGTGGCATAATGCGCGCCAAATCACATTCCCTATGTATAAAGAGCGAGCGCTGTGTTAAGCACTAACAACATCACCATGCAGTTCGGCAGTAAGCCGTTGTTTGAAAACATCTCTGTCAAATTCGGCGGCGGCAACCGTTACGGCCTGATCGGCGCCAACGGCTGCGGCAAGTCCACCTTTATGAAAATCCTCGGCGGCGATCTGGCGCCGAGCGGCGGCAACGTGTTCCTCGATCCGAACGAGCGCCTGGGTAAACTGCGTCAGGATCAGTTCGCCTTCGAGCAGTACAGCGTGCTGGATACCGTGATCATGGGCCACACCGAACTGTGGGCGGTGAAGGAAGAGCGCGACCGCATCTACGCCTTGGCGGAGATGAGCGAAGAAGACGGCTATAAAGTGGCCGATCTGGAAGTGGCCTACGGCGAAATGGACGGCTACAGCGCCGAAGCGCGTGCCGGCGAACTGCTGCTCGGCGTTGGCATCCCGGTGGAACAACACTACGGTCCGATGAGCGAAATCGCGCCGGGCTGGAAGCTGCGCGTGCTGCTGGCGCAGGCGCTGTTCTCCGATCCGGAAATCCTGCTGCTCGACGAACCGACCAACAACCTGGACATCGACACCATCCGCTGGCTGGAAAACGTGCTCAACGAGCGCAACAGCACCATGATCATCATCTCGCACGACCGTCACTTCCTGAACATGGTCTGCACCCACATGGCGGATCTGGACTACGGCGAACTGCGCGTTTATCCGGGCAACTACGACGAATACATGACCGCCGCCACCCAGGCGCGCGAGCGTCTGCTGGCGGACAACGCCAAGAAGAAGGCGCAGATCAATGAGCTGCAATCGTTCGTCAGCCGCTTCAGCGCCAACGCCTCCAAATCCAAGCAGGCCACCTCGCGCGCCCGCCAGATCGACAAGATCCAGCTGGAAGAGGTGAAAGCCTCCAGCCGCCAGAACCCGTTCATCCGTTTCGAACAGGACAAGAAGCTGTTCCGTAACGCGCTGGAAGTGGAAGCGCTCACCAAGGGCTTCGACGAAGGCCCGTTGTTCAGCAAGCTGAACCTGATGGTGGAAGTGGGCGAGAAGGTCGCGGTGCTGGGCGCCAACGGTATCGGTAAAACCACCCTGCTGAAAACGCTGGTGGGCGACGCGCAGCCGGACAGCGGTACCGTGAAGTGGTCGGAAAACGCCCGTATCGGTTACTACGCGCAGGATCACGAATACGAGTTCGACGACACCCTGAGCGTGTTCGACTGGATGAGCCAGTGGAAGCAGGAAAAAGACGACGAGCAGGCGGTGCGCAGCGTGCTGGGCCGTCTGCTGTTCAGCCAGGACGACATCAAGAAGAAAGTGAAGGTGCTGTCCGGTGGCGAGAAGGGCCGCATGCTGTTCGGCAAGCTGATGATGCAGCGCCCGAATATTCTGGTGATGGACGAACCGACCAACCACCTGGATATGGAATCCATCGAATCGCTGAACATGGCGCTGGAGATGTACGAAGGCACGCTGATCTTCGTCTCCCACGACCGTGAGTTCGTCAGCTCGCTGGCGACGCGCATTCTGGAAATCACCCCGAACAAGGTGATCGACTTTACCGGCAACTACGAAGACTATCTGCGCAGCCAGGGCATCGTGTAAGCCTCGCGGCAACGCATCAGGGCGGGAATTATCCCGCCCTTTTTTTATCCGTCATTCCCCGCCGCACACCTCGCAGTGCGGATCCTTCGGCAGCTTTATCTCGCGGAACTGCATGCTCATCGCATCGAACATCAACAGTTTGCCGCGCAGCGGTTGACCATAGTCGGCCAACAGCTTGATGGCTTCCATCGCCTGCAGGGTGCCGATAGTGCCGACCAGCGGCGCCATCACGCCCGCTTCGACGCAGGTGAGGGCGCTGTCGCCGAACAGCCGGCTCAGGCAGCGGTAGCAGGGCTCGCCCGGCTGATAGGTGAACACGCTGAGCTGGCCTTCCATACGGATCGCCGCGCCGGAAACCAGCGGTTTGCGCTGTGCGTGGCACAGGTGGTTCAGCGCGTCGCGCGCCGCCACGTTGTCGGTGCAGTCCAGCACCAGATCGCAGGCGGCGATCTCTGCCGCGACCGCGTCATCTTCCAGACGGCCGTCGATGGCATCGATGCGGATATGTGGATTGATGGCGCTCAGTTCCTGCCTGGCGGAGCTGACTTTGCTCTGGCCGATGCGATCGTCGCGGTGCAGGATTTGGCGCTGCAGATTGGAGAGCGAGACGGTGTCGAAATCCACCAGCACCAGATGGCCGACGCCGGCCGCCGCCAGATAAGGCGCGGCGGCGCAGCCCAGCCCGCCCAGCCCGGCGATCAGCACGCGGGCGGCCTTCAGCTTCTCCTGGCCGTCGAAGTCAAAGCCGCGCAGCACGATCTGGCGGTTGTAGCGCAGCGCTTCGGCGTCGGTCAATTCCGGCAACATGTTCAGCTCCTCAGCAGGGCGTTGAACGGCTCGATCTCCACCGTTTCACCCGCCGCCACCGAACCGCGTTCGCGCTCCAGCACGATGAAACAGTTGCCCTGGCTGTAGGAGCTGAAGACGTGCGAGCCCTGGTGGCCGGTGGTGCTGACCTCCAGTTCGCCCGCGGCGTTGCTGCTGAACACGCCGCGCTGAAAATCGAGGCGGCCCGGCGATTTCTTCAGCGGCGTCAGCGCCCGCGCGCGCAGGCGCGGCGGCAGGCGCCAGTCGCTGTGGCCGGCCAGCTTCGCCAGCAGCGGTTGCACCAGCTGGTAGAAGGTCAGGGCGGCGGAAACCGGGTTGCCCGGCAGGCCGCAGAACCAGGCGTGGCCCAGTTTGCCGAAGGCGAACGGTTTGCCGGGTTTGATCGCCAGCTTCCAGAAGCTGACCTGGCCCAGTTCGTCGAGCATCTGTTTGGTGTAGTCGGCTTCGCCGACCGAGACGCCGCCGCTGCTGATCACCACGTCAGCCTGGCTGTCCGCCTGTGTAAAGGCGGCGCGCAGCGCGTCGCGATCGTCGCGGATAATGCCGAGATCGAGCACGTCACAGCCCATCTGCTCCAGCATCAGGCGCACCGCGAAGCGGTTGGTGTCGTAGATCTGGCCTGCCTGCAGCGGCTGGCCGACCGGCTGCAGTTCGTCGCCGGTGGAGAACACCGCGACCTTCAGCTTACGCATCACCTGCACTTCGGCGACGCCGAGCGAAGCCAGCAGCGGCAGCTGCGCGGCGCCCAGCCTCACGCCGGCCGGCAACACGCTGGCGCCTTGGCGAATGTCTTCACCCGCCAGACGGATATTCTGGCCGGCTTCTACCGGGGCGGTAAAACGCACGCCCTGGTCGCTCACTTCGGCCTGCTCTTGCATGACAACCGCTTCCGCCTCGGCCGGGATCGGCGCGCCAGTCATGATGCGCACGCAGCTGTTGGCCGGCCATTGGCCGTCGAACGGCGCGCCGGCGAAGGCTTTCCCGGCGATCGGCAATGGCGCATTGGCCGCCAGATCGGCGAGGCGTACCGCATAACCGTCCATCGCCGAGTTGGCGAATGGCGGCACGTCGAGCGGTGAGACCACCGGCGCGGCGGTGATGCGGCCGGCGGCGGCGGTCAGCGCGACGGATTCGGTTTGCTGCAGCGGTGCGATCTGCCCGAGCATTTTTTCCAGCGCTTGCTCCAGGGAGATGAGATCGGAAGTATGGCAATGATCCATAAGGGGAACTCCGTAATCAGGGTGCGCAATGATAGCGACAAAGTGCGGCTATTATGGCAGAGAACGCCGGGGGGGAGAACGGGTTATGCCCGCCATCTTTCGCACTGCGCCGGAAGCGCGAACGGGTATAAACTGCCTAAAACACAGGAGGATCATGATGCATAAACAGGTTATCGAGTTCTGGTTCGACGAGATCGAACCGGTGATGTGGTTCAAAAAGGACGATGATTTCGATCGTCTGCTGCACAGCCGCTTCGGCGAAATCTGGCGGGCGGCGGCGGCGGGGGAACTGGCGCACTGGCGCGACACCATCGAAGGGCGCCTGGCGGAGGTGATCGTGCTCGATCAGTTCAGCCGCAACCTGTTTCGCGGCACGCCGCAGTCGTTCGCCTGCGACGGCATGGCGCTGGTCCTGGCGCAGGAGGCGATCCGCAGCGGCGAGTGCGAACGGCTGAGCCGTGAGCAGCGCGGCTTCCTTTATCTGCCGTTCATGCATTCGGAATCGCCGCTGATCCACCAGCAGGCGCTGGTGTTATATACCGAGCTTAATAACGGCGACCAGCTGGAGTTCGAGCTACGGCATAAGGCGATCATCGATCGTTTCGGCCGCTACCCGCATCGCAACGCAATATTGGGGCGCATCAGCACGCCGGAAGAAGAGGCCTTTTTACGGCAGCCCGGCTCGGGTTTTTAATCGTCGGATCATCTGCGCCCGGCCGGGGAAAAAACAGCAGGCCGGGCGCCACAATAAGCGTGACTCAGCGCGAACGTTTATTTCATTACGCCATGCCGCTATTTCCTCTCGCGAAATTACCAATAATCCCAGCCGCACTGTCAGCGGTTTGCCGCTTTTTATAACCTGCTGTTTTTATTCCAATAAGCTATTTCAAGGTGCGAAATGGTCTAAGCGCGCTACGCTAAAAGCGGGACGTGGACGTTATGCTGTACTTCCACTGTAGGACTAAATAGAGTCGAAAAAGACTGAATAATAATGATACCGCGCTCAGCTTATTCGCTGCGCAACGGCGGGATTAACACAGGGTGTCAGGCAAATGAGCAAACCAGTGATTGCCATTCATGGCGGCGCGGGCGCAATTACCCGGGCGGCGTTGAGTGCGGAAAAAGAACGGCAGTATATCCAGGCGCTGTCCGAGATCGTGGCCGCCGTGCAGGCGGTACTGGCGCAGGGCGGCAGCGCGCTGGACGCGGTGACCGAAGCGGTGCGGCTGCTGGAGGAATGCCCGCTGTTCAACGCCGGCAAAGGCTCGGTGTTTACCCATCAGGGCACCCACGAACTGGACGCCTGCGTGATGGACGGCCGCACCTGCGACGCCGGCGCTGTCGCCGGCGTCAGCCATATCCGCAACCCGGTGCTGGCGGCGCGCGCGGTGCTGGAAAACAGTGAGCACGTGCTGTTTGCCGCCGAAGGCGCCGAGAAGTTTGCCGCCGCCCACGGCCTGGAAATGGTTACTCCCGACTTCTTCTTTACCCAGGAACGCTTTGATCAGTTGCACCGCGCCCAGGCGGAGCAGGGGCGGGTCTTGCTTGATCACGACGGCGCGGCGCAGGCCGGCGATCCGCTCGATCCCGATCGCAAATTCGGCACCGTCGGCGCGGTGGCACTGGATGCGCTGGGCAACCTCGCCGCCGCCACTTCCACCGGTGGCATGACCAACAAGCAGGCCGGGCGGGTAGGCGACACGCCGATCATCGGCGCCGGTTGCTATGCCAATAACGCCACGGTGGCGGTCTCCAGCACCGGCACCGGCGAAATCTTCATGCGCGGCGTGGCGGCCTATGACGTCTCTGCCCTGATCGAATACGGCGGCCTCAGCCTGCAAGAGGCCAGCGATCGGGTGGTGATGGAGAAGCTGCCGGCGCTGGGCGGCAGCGGCGGCATGATCGCCGTCGATCGCCACGGCAATATCGCGCTGCCGTTCAACAGCGAGGGGATGTACCGCGGTTTTGGCTATGTCGGCGATGCGCCGTCCGTCGGGATTTATCGCTAAGCGTTCACCGGGAGGGTGTATGACCGACGTTTCATTCCGGCCCGCCGGCGACGGGCTGCCATTGCCGCCGCAGCGTGTGCTGTCGGTGCGCGATCTGAGCATCAGCTTTCCTCAATCGGAAGGCGCCGTGGAAGCGGTGCGCAACCTGTCGTTCGAGCTCGATCGCGGCGAGACGCTGGCGATCGTCGGTGAGTCCGGTTCCGGCAAATCGGTGACTTCACTGGGGCTGATGCGGCTGGTGGAGCAGGGCGGCGGGCGCATCGTCGGCGGCGCCATGACGCTGCGCCGGCGCGACGGCGCGCTGCTCGATCTGGCGCGCGCCTCGCAGAGCACGCTGCGCACGGTGCGCGGCGCCGATATGGCGATGATCTTTCAGGAGCCGATGACCTCGCTCAACCCGGTGTTTCCGGTCGGCGAGCAGATCGCCGAATCGCTGCGTTTGCATCAGGGCATGGATCACCGCAGCGCGCGCCAGGAGGCGCTGCGCATGCTCGATCTGGTGCGTATTCCGGAGGCTAAAGAGGTGCTGGGGCGCTACCCGCACCAGCTTTCCGGCGGCATGCGCCAGCGGGTGATGATCGCCATGGCGCTCTCCTGCAAGCCGGCGCTGTTGATCGCCGATGAGCCCACCACCGCCCTCGACGTCACCATTCAGGCGCAGATCCTGCAGCTGATCCGCGTGCTGCAACAGGAGATGCAGATGGGGGTGATTTTCATCACTCACGACATGGGGGTGGTGGCGGAGATTGCTGACCGGGTGCTGGTGATGCGCCGCGGTGAGCAGGTGGAGCAAAATCGGGTGCGCGAGCTGTTCGCCACGCCGCAGCAGGCCTATACCCGGGCGCTGCTGGCGGCGGTGCCGAAGCTGGGGGCGATGGCCGATCGGCCGCTGCCGGCGAAGTTTCCGCTGCCGGGGGGCGAGGAGGATGAAGCGCCGCAGGATACCGTGCCGCCAGGCGCCGCGCCGATCCTGCGGGTGGATCATCTGGTCACGCGTTTTGATCTGCGCGGCGGGCTGTTCAATCGGGTCACTCGCCGGGTGCACGCGGTGGAAAACGTCAGTTTCGATCTTTACCCCGGCGAGACGCTGGGGCTGGTGGGCGAGTCCGGCTGCGGCAAGTCCACCACCGGGCGTTCTTTGCTGAAACTGGTGGACAGCCAGAGCGGCACCATCACCTTCGCCGGGCGGCGAATCGATCGGTTGAAGGGGCCGGCGCTGCAGCACCTGCGGCGCGATATTCAGTTCATCTTTCAAGATCCTTACGCCTCGCTCGATCCGCGCCTGACGGTCGGTTTTTCCATCATGGAGCCGCTGCTGGTGCACAACGTGATGCGCGGCCGGGAGGCGGAACGGCGGGTAGCCTGGCTGTTGGAACGCGTCGGCCTGTTGCCGGAACACGCGCGCCGCTACCCGCACGAATTTTCCGGCGGCCAGCGCCAGCGTATCTGCATCGCACGCGCGTTGGCGTTGAACCCGAAAGTGGTGATCGCCGACGAGGCGGTTTCGGCGCTGGACGTGTCGATTCAGGCGCAGATCGTCAATCTGCTGCTCGATCTGCAGCGCGAGTTCGGCATCGCTTTTCTGTTTATTTCACACGACATGGCGGTGGTGGAGCGGATCAGCCACCGGGTGGCGGTGATGTACCTCGGGCAGATCGTCGAGATCGGCCCGCGGCAGGCGGTGTTCGACAATCCGCAGCATCCCTACACCCGCAAGCTGATGGCGGCGGTGCCGGTGGCCGATCCCGCTCACGCCCACAAACGGCAGCCGCTGCCGGCCGATGAGATCCCGAGCCCGGTGCGCGCGCTGGGCGATGAACCCGTTACCGCACCGCTGGTGCAGGTTGGCGCCGGGCACTTTGTCGCCCGCCACCCGATCGCCGGTGCTTTTTAAAGACCTCAGGAGAGACAAGCGACATGAAGCACACATTCAAACGCAATGCGCTGTTGGCCGCCGTACTGCTGGCGGCGGGAACCGGCCCGGTCTGGGCGGCGAAGGACGCGGTGATCGCCGTGGCCTCCAACTTCACCACCCTCGATCCTTACGACGCCAACGACACGCTGTCGCAGGCGGTGGCCAAGTCTTTCTATCAGGGGCTGTTCGGCTTTGATAAGGACATGAAGCTGGTAAACGTGCTGGCGGACAGCTATGAGGTCAGCAAAGACGGCCTGACCTACACCGTCAAACTGCGCCAGGGCATTAAATTCCACGACGGCACCGCGTTCAACGCCGAGGCGGTGAAGGTCAACCTCGATCGCGCCAGCAACCCGGACAGTCACCTCAAGCGCTACAACCTGTTCAAGATGATCGACAAAACCGAAGCGGTGGACGCCAATACGGTGAAGATCGTGCTGAAGGCGCCGTTCTCGGCGTTCGTCAACAATCTGGCGCACCCGGCGGCGGCGATTATCTCGCCGGCGGCGCTGAAGCAATACGGCAAGGAGATCGGTTTCCACCCGGTCGGCACCGGGCCTTATCAGTTCGTGACCTGGAACCAGACCGATTTCGTCAAGGTGAAGAAGTTCGACGGCTACTGGCAGCCGGGGCTGCCGAAGCTCGACAGCATCACCTGGCGCCCGGTGGTGGATAACAACACCCGCGCGGCGATGCTGCAGACCGGCGAGGCGACTTTCGCCTTCCCGATCCCTTACGAGCAGGCCAAGGTGCTGGAAGGCAACGCCAAGCTGGACGTGGTGGCCGCGCCGTCGATCTTGCAGCGTTACATCAGCATGAACGTCACCCAAAAGCCGTTCGACAACCCGAAGGTGCGCCAGGCGCTGAACTACGCCATCAACAAGGACGCGCTGATCAAGGTGGCGTTCGCCGGTTACGCGGTGCCGGCGGAAGGGCCGGTGCCGCCGGCCATCGATTTCGCCGCCCGCTATAAGCCGTGGCCGTACGATCCGGCCAAGGCGCGCGAGCTGCTGAAAGAGGCCGGCTACCCGAACGGCTTCACCACCACGCTGTGGTCTTCCCACAACCACAGCACCGCGCAGAAAGTGCTGCAGTTCACCCAACAGCAGCTGGCGCAGGTGGGGGTGAAAGTGACGGTGACGGCGATGGATGCTGGGCAGCGCGCGGCGCAGGTGGAGAGCGTCGGGGTGAAAGACACCGGCGTGCGGCTGTTCTACACCGGCTGGTCGGCCTCGACCGGGGAAGCGGACTGGGCGCTGTCGCCGCTGTTCTCCACCCAGGCGGCGCCGCCGAAGCA
Organism: Serratia sp. BNK-23; assembly: GCF_047456145.1. Classification (NCBI taxonomy): domain Bacteria; kingdom Pseudomonadati; phylum Pseudomonadota; class Gammaproteobacteria; order Enterobacterales; family Yersiniaceae; genus Serratia; species Serratia sp. BNK-23. The sequence continues at coordinate 3,373,629 of NZ_CP179900.1, read as the reverse complement.
GTTCAACACCGCGTTCTACAGCAATCCGCAGGTGGACAAGGATCTGACCGACGCGCTGGCGACCACCGATCGCGCCGAGAAGCAGAAACTGTATCAGGACGCGCAGGATCGTATCTGGGCCGACGCGCCCTGGATCTTCCTGGCGACCGAACGTCTGTTGTCGGCCAACAGCAAACAGCTGAGCGGTTTCTACGTGATGCCGGATACCTCGTTCAACTTTGATAACGCCGATCTGAAATAAGGCGCCCATCCCCGCCTGCGGCCAGACGGCGGCGGGCGGGGGAAGGAATGAGATGCTCAATTATTTTCTGAAACGACTGCTGGGCCTGATCCCGACGCTGCTGATCGTGGCGGTGCTGGTGTTCCTGTTCGTCCACCTGCTTCCGGGCGATCCGGCGCGGCTGGCGGCGGGGCCGGAGGCCGACGAGGCGGTGGTGCAGCTGGTGCGCAAGGATTTGGGGCTGGATAAGCCGCTGCCGCAGCAGTTCGCGCACTTTTTCGTCAACGCGCTGCGGGGCGACTTCGGCATCTCGATGGTGTCCAAACGCCCGGTGAGCGAAGAGATCGCCTCGCGCTTTCTGCCGACCTTCTGGCTGACCGTCACCAGCATGCTGTGGGCGGTGGCGTTCGGTCTGGCGATCGGCGTGGTGTCGGCGGTGTGGCGTAACCGTTGGCCGGATCGTCTCGGCATGACGCTGGCGGTATCGGGGATCTCGTTCCCGGCCTTTGCGCTCGGCATGCTGCTGATGCAGGTGTTCTCGGTCGAGCTGGGGTGGCTGCCGACGGTGGGCGCCGACAGCTGGCGGCACTACATTCTGCCTTCGGTAACCCTGGGGGCGGCGGTGGCGGCGGTGATGGCGCGCTTCACCCGCGCTTCGTTCGTCGAGGTGCTGCAGGAAGACTACATGCGCACCGCCCGAGCCAAGGGCGTGCGGGAAAGCGTGGTGGTGATGAAACACGGCCTGCGCAATGCGATGATCCCGGTGGTGACCATGATGGGGCTGCAGTTCGGCTTCCTGCTCGGCGGTTCGATCGTGGTGGAGAAGGTGTTCAACTGGCCGGGGCTGGGGCGCTTGCTGGTGGACTCGGTGGAGATGCGCGATTACCCGGTGATCCAGGCCGAGGTGCTGCTGTTCTCGCTGGAGTTCATCCTGATCAACCTGCTGGTGGATATGCTGTACGTGGCGATCAACCCGGCGATTCGTTACCAATGAGGACGCGGCATGATTAAGCATTGGCGGCGCAACGCCGCACTGAGGGCGATGCCGCTTATTGACCCCAACGCGGTACGCACGCCGTGGGGTGAGTTTTGGCGGCGTTTTCGCCGCCAGCGGGCGGCGTTGGTCGCCGGTCTGTTGGTGCTGCTGCTGATCGCGGCGGCGCTGCTGGCGCCTTATCTGGCGCCGTTCGATGCGGAAAACTATTTCGATTACGACCGGCTGAACGAAGGGCCTTCGCTGATGCACTGGCTGGGGGTGGATTCCCTCGGGCGCGATATCTTCAGCCGCATCCTGATGGGCACGCGCATTTCGCTGGCGGCCGGGGTGTTCTCGGTGCTGGCGGGTGGGGCGATCGGCACCTTGCTGGGGCTGCTGGCCGGTTACTATGAGGGCTGGTGGGATCGCCTCACCATGCGCGTCTGCGACGTGCTGTTCGCGTTTCCCGGCATCCTGCTGGCGATCGGCGTGGTGGCGATCATGGGCAGCGGCATGGCCAACGTGATCGTCGCGGTGGCGATCTTCAGCATTCCGGCCTTTGCCCGCCTGGTGCGCGGCAACACGCTGGTGCTGAAGCACCTGACCTATATCGAGTCGGCGCGCAGCATCGGCGCCTCGGACTGGACCATCATTCTGCGGCACATTCTGCCGGGCACGCTGTCGTCGATCGTAGTCTATTTCACCCTGCGCATCGGCACCTCGATCATCTCCGCCGCCAGCCTGTCGTTTTTGGGACTGGGCGCCCAGCCGCCGACGCCGGAGTGGGGGGCGATGCTCAATGAGGCACGCGCCGATATGGTGATCGCGCCGCACGTGGCGATCTTCCCCAGCCTGGCGATATTCATCACCGTGCTGGCGTTCAACCTGTTGGGGGACGGATTGCGCGACGCGCTCGATCCGAAGCTGAAGGGGTGAGGGTATCGCTGAATTGGCATACCCCTGTTTTACGAGTATAATTGATGAAAATTTGACCCGTGTATGTTACAGGGATGAGGAATGGATATGGCAAATAACAATGTGACGAAAAAGACAGTCAACGTAACCATCGATCGCGATCTTTTCCAGCGTGCAAAATCCCTGGGCGTTAATGTGTCATCCGTATTGACAGACGCATTGAGCGTCCGTGTCAGGGATATTGAGATTCAACAGTGGCGCGAGCAAAATCGCGCGGCGTTAGAAGAACTTAATCGCATCACTGAAGAAAATGGTTTGTTGTCTGATGAATATCGGACATTTTGAATATGCAGTTTACCGTATATGACAATACGTATCCGGCATCAGCCTATCCCTACTTACTGGACGTTCAAAGCGATCTTATTGATGCCCTCTCGACCCGGTTAATGATCCCTCTTTATGCTTTGGATAACGTCAGAGTTAAAATTTCTGCACGCCTGTGCCCGGAGATTGAGGTAAACGGCGAAAAGTTTCTCGTTATGACCCATGAGATGGCAGCCGTACGTATTTCACAGATCGGGAAGGCCGTTGGTAATGCCAATGAGCACAGGAATCAAATTAAAGCTGCCATCGATTTTCTGATTGATGGCTTTTGAAGAAATCCGGGCGGTTTAACCGCCCGGATTTTTTTATCAGCGGAACAGGTGCTCGGCGTGGAAGCGCAGGTGATCTTCCACGAAGGTGGCGATGGTGAAGTAACTGTGATCGTACCCCGGCTGAATGCGCAGCGTCAGCGGCCAGTCGCGCTGGCGCGCCAGTTCGGCCAGCCGCGCCGGCTGCAGCTGATCGGCCAGGAACTGGTCGTCGTCGCCCTGATCGATAAGGACCGGCATTTTCTCCGCGCCGCTGGCCAGCAGATGGCAGCTGTCGTACTGCAGCCACTGGCTTTCGTCGCTGCCCAGATAGGCGGTGAAGGCTTTGCGGCCCCACGGCACCTGGCACGGATTGACGATCGGCGCGAAGGCCGATACCGAGCGGAAGCGCTGCGGGTTGCGAAACGCCATCATCAGCGCACCGTGGCCGCCCATCGAGTGGCCGAAGATCGACTGACGATCGCTGACGCTGAAGTGCTGTTCGATCAGCGCCGGCAGTTCGGCGCTGATGTAGTCGTACATGCGGAAGTGACGATCCCACGGCGCCTGGGTGGCGTTCAGGTAGAACCCGGCGCCCTGGCCCAGGTCGTAGCCTTCGTCGTTCGGCACTTCGTCGCCGCGCGGGCTGGTGTCCGGCATCACCAGCACCAGGCCCAGCTCGGCGGCGATGCGCTGCGCGCCGGCTTTCAACGTGAAGTTCTCGTCGTTGCAGGTCAGCCCCGACAGCCAGTACAGCACCGGCGGCGGGTTGTCATCGCGCGGCGGCGGCAGGTAGATGCTGAATGTCATGTTGCAATTCAGGCTCTGCGCCGCGTGGCGATAGCGCTGTTGCCAGCCGCCGAACATGCGGTGCTCTTCGAGAAGTTCCAATGACAACGTCATCTCTGCCTCCTGGCTTATTGGTCGAAGTGGATGACGGAACGGATCGATTTGCCTTCGTGCATCAAATCGAACGCTTCGTTGATCTGCTCCAGCCCCATGGTGTGGGTGATAAAGTCGTTCAGCGCGAATTCGCCGTCCAGATAACGCTCGACGATGCCAGGCAGCTGCGAACGGCCCTTGACGCCGCCGAATGCCGAGCCGCGCCAGACGCGGCCGGTGACCAGCTGGAATGGCCGGGTCGAGATCTCTTCGCCGGCGCCCGCGACGCCGATGATCACCGATTCCCCCCAGCCCTTGTGGCAGCATTCCAGCGCGGAACGCATCACGTTGACGTTGCCGATGCACTCGAAGGAGAAGTCGACACCGCCGTCGGTCAGCTCGACGATCACCTCCTGAATCGGTTTGTCATAGTCTTTCGGGTTGATCAGATCGGTAGCGCCCAGCTTGCGCGCCAGATCGAACTTGCTGGTGTTGATGTCGATGCCGATGATGCGGCCCGCGCCGGCCATCTGCGCGCCGATGATCGCCGACAGGCCGATGCCGCCCAGGCCGAAGATCGCCACGGTGTCGCCCGGTTGCACTTTGGCGGTGTTGATCACCGCGCCCATGCCGGTAGTGACGCCGCAGCCCAGCAGGCACACTTCCTCCAACGGCGCTTCCTTGTTGATTTTCGCCAGTGAAATTTCCGGCACCACGGTGTATTCGGAGAAGGTGGAGGTGCCCATGTAGTGGAAGATCGGTTTGCCGTCCTTGAAGAAGCGGGTGGTGCCGTCCGGCATCAGGCCTTTGCCCTGAGTGGCGCGGATCGCCTGGCACAGGTTGGTCTTGCCGGATTTACAGAATTTGCACTCGCCGCACTCCGGGGTGTAGAGCGGGATCACGTGGTCGCCGACCGCCACGCTGGTGACGCCTTCACCGACCGCTTCCACCACGCCGCCGCCCTCATGGCCGAGGATCGCCGGGAACACGCCTTCCGGATCTTTGCCGGACAGGGTGTAGGCGTCGGTATGGCAGACGCCGGTAGCGACGATCCGCACCAGCACTTCGCCTTTTTGCGGTGGCATCAGATCGACTTCTTCGATCTTCAGCGGCTGGTTCGGGCCCCAGGCAACGGCGGCGCGGGTTTTGATCATCTCCATCATAGTCTCCTCAGTGGTTTTCTTTTAAATCAGGCGATATCGCTAACGTCTGATAAATCGTTGGGGGTGCTTTCATCAACAGCGGCGGTTTCCGTCTGTTCAATAATCAATTCTTTCAGCGCGCGCACGTTCGGCCCGAACGCGTCGCGGCGCCACAGCAGCCAGGTGGCGGTGTCGGCCACGTCCGGCGGCAGGGTATGAACCCGAACCCGCTCATGGCCCGGCAGCAGGCTGAGCACCGAATGCGGGATCATCGCCAGCCCGGCGCCGCTGGCGACGCAGGCCAGCATGGCGTGATAGGACTGGATCTCCATGATCTGCCCCGGCCGCGCGCCTTCGCGCTTGAACCAGGCCTCCAGCCGCAGGCGGTAAGAGCAGCTGGCGCGAAAGGCGAACAGCGTCTCGCCGTTGGCGTCTTTGGCGCTGTGGATCGGCGCGTGATCGAGACAGGAGATCACCACCATATGTTCAGGATAGGCGATACAGCCGTTCAACTCGTCATAAGGCACCGGGCCGTCGACCAGCGCCGCCGCCAGCGTGCCGGCGCGCACCCGATCGGCGATTTCGCCGGAGGTGCCGGTGGTCAGCGACAGTGAAACCTGCGAGAAGCGCTGGTGATAAGCCGCCAACAGCGAGGGCAGGCGGGTCGCGGCGGTGCTCTCCATCGAGCCGAGGGCGAAGTTGCCCGCCGGTTCGCCGGCGTGGGTGATGCTCATCGCCTCGTCGCTCAGCGCCAGGATGCGGTTGGCGTAGCACAGAAAGTTATGGCCCATCGGCGACAGGCGCAGGCGCTGTTTTTCGCGGATAAACAGATCGGCGCCCAGCTCCTGCTCGAGCTGGCGCAGCCGGGTGGTCAGATTCGACGGCACGCGGTGCAGCTGCTCGGCGGCGCGGGCGACCGAGCCGGTTTCCGCTACGCAGCAGAACATGCGAAGCTGGGTCAGATCCATAATGTTCTCGTTTCGTGATGAACTTGATTAGTATTATTCAGTTTTTGTGAGTTTAATACTGCGGCATGATACTGGCAACTTTCTTTTAACCTTTTGGATGCCGATATGGCTTTACGTATTGCCTTGAGCGGGTTTGCCGCGCTGATCGTGGCGATGGGCATTGGCCGCTTCGCTTTCACCCCTCAGGTGCCGCTGATGATCGCGGAACATCAGTTCAGCCTGACCGGTGCTGGGCTGGTGGCGGCGATCAACTATTTGGGCTACCTGTGCGGCGCCTACGACGCGATGCGCGCCACGCGCCACGTCGAGCGGCGCCTGTGGCTGGGCGTATGGGGCGCGATGGCGCTGACGCTACTGTCGGCGCTGGCGCAGGATGAATGGACGCACGGCGCGCTGCGCTTCGTCATCGGCTGGGCCAGCGGCTGGGCGATGGTGCTGGTGGCGGCCTGGACCAACGAGCGGTTGGCACACTACGGCCGGCCGGCGCTGAGCGCAGCGGTGTTCGCCGGGCCGGGCGCCGGCATCTTCCTCAGCGGCATGCTGGCGGTGGGCATCAACGCGCTGGGGCTGACGGCGGCGCAGGCCTGGTTGGTGTATGGCGGGCTGGCGCTGGTGCTGGTCGGGGGGATTAGCGCCTTTCTGCCGCGCAGCGGCGAGCTGCATCGCCCGGACGTGGCCCCGGAGCCGCTGCTGCTGACGCCGGCGCTCAAACGCCTGGTGTGGAGCTACAGCCTGGCCGGCTTTGGCTACATCCTGCCGGCGACCTTCTTGTCGCAGATGGCGGCGGCGCGCTTTCCCGCCAGCCTGTTCGCGCAGTTCGTCTGGCCGGTGTTCGGCGGCGCGGCGGTGCTGGGGATTGTCATCGGCATTCTGACCCGCCATCGGCTGACCACCCAGACCCGGCTGGCGATCACGCTGTGGATACAGGCGCTCGGCGTACTGAGCGCCGAAGTGGTGCCGGGCGTGGCCGGCCTGGCGCTCGGGGCGTTGCTGACCGGCGGCGGTTTCCTTTGCGTGGTGCAGCTTGCTCTTCAGCACGGGCGTGAGCTGGCGCCGCGTCATGCGCGTTACATGGCCGGATTGCTGACCACCGGTTATGCGATTGGCCAACTGGTCGGGCCGATGCTGTCGGCGCTGTCGACCGCCTTGACCCATCGGCTGGAGCCGGCGCTGTATGTGGCGGTGGCGGCGCTGTTGGCGGCCGGAGGGCTGGTGGTGAATACCCCGGCGCGGCGGTTGGCGCAAAAAACGGCGACTCGGTGATTAAAATCCATACAAAACGCATGGAAACCCGCAGCCGGCCTGATTGTGCTAAATGCGAATATTTCACCTGCGGATGAAGCACTATCGCTGGATAATCGCCGCGCTCTCATCTACAGTGGGGGGCAAAATCTTGACCGGGTTCACGTTATCCACCACGAAAACTCTGCCGTCACGAGAGCAAGCAATTCGCCGGCCGCACGCCCTATCAGGCCGCCGGCGGGTTCCGTCCGCAGGAGAACAAATACATGACATCATTAAGTAAAGAAGCCGCGCTGGTGCATGCGGCACTGGAAGAGCGTGGTCTGGAGACACCGCTGCGCGGGGAAGTGCTGGATCGCGAAACGCGCAAGCGTCGCATCAAAGAGCACATGACCGAAATCATGCAGCTGCTGAATCTCGATCTGTCCGATGACAGCCTGGCGGAAACGCCGCATCGCATCGCCAAAATGTATGTCGACGAGATCTTCTCCGGGCTGGACTACGCCAACTTCCCGAAAATCACCGTCATCGAGAACAAGATGAAGGTGGATGAGATGGTGACGGTGCGCGATATCACGCTGACCAGCACCTGTGAACACCACTTCGTGACCATCGACGGCAAGGCTACCGTGGCCTATATCCCGAAAGACTCGGTGATCGGCCTGTCGAAGATCAACCGCATCGTGCAGTTCTTCTCCCAGCGTCCGCAGGTGCAAGAGCGCCTGACCCAGCAGATCCTGGTGGCGCTGCAGACCCTGCTCGGCACCAATAACGTGGCGGTATCGATCGATGCGGTCCATTATTGTGTCAAGGCGCGCGGTATCCGCGACGCGACCAGCGCCACCACCACTACCTCGCTGGGGGGGCTGTTCAAGTCCAGCCAGAATACCCGCCAGGAGTTCCTGCGTGCGGTGCGTCACCACCAGGGGTGATGGCGTTGCGGGGCGACCCGCAAGACGACAACAGGCGCCTGCGGGCGCCTTTTTCATGAGCGGAAGACAGCGATAAAAAATGAACAGTCATCCTCTGCCGCGCATTGCCACGCTGGACTGCGTGCGCGGCATCGCCATCCTCGGCATTTTATTGCTGAACATCAGCGCCTTCGGCTTGCCGAAGGCAGCCTACCTCAATCCGGCCTATCTGGGGATGCCGTCATCGCGCGATGCCTGGACCTGGGCGCTGCTGGATATCTTCGCCCAGGCCAAGTTCCTGGCGATGTTCGCGCTGCTGTTCGGTGCCGGGCTGCAAATGCTGCTGCGGCGCGGCAAAAGCTGGATCCGCGCGCGGCTGTCGTGGCTGGTGTTGTTCGGCCTCGCGCACGCCATCTTCCTGTGGGACGGTGACATTCTGCTGGCCTACGGGCTGATCGGCCTGGTGTGCTGGCGCATGATCCGCGAGGCCAAAGACACCTTCCAACTGCTGAAAACCGGCGTCGTGCTGTACCTGATCGGCGTGGCGGTGCTGCTGCTGCTCGGTTTTGTCTCGCACGGTGAGCCGGGCAGCTTCTGGCAGCCGGGCGTGGCGGAGTTGCAGTACGAGAAGTTTTGGAAGCTGCAGGGCGGTTTCGAAGCCTGGCGCAGCCGCGCCGATCTGCTCTCGTCCAGCCTGCTGGCCATCGGCGCGCAGTATGGCTGGGAGCTGGCGGGGCTGATGCTGTTCGGCGCCGGGCTGATGCGCAGCGGCTGGCTGCGCGGCAGCTATTCCTCCGGCTATTACCTGCGGCAGGCGGCGTGGCTGTTGCCGCTGTCCGTGCTGATCCAACTGCCGGCGGTGGCGCTGCAATGGCAGGTGCACTGGGACTATCGCTGGAGCGGTTTCCTGCTGCAGGTGCCGCGCGAGCTGGGCGCGCCGCTGCAGGCGATGGGCTATCTGGCGCTGTGTTACGGTTTCTGGCCCGCGCTGTCGCGCCTGCGCATCGCCCGCTGGCTGAGCCAGGTGGGGCGTATGGCGTTAAGCAACTACCTGCTGCAAACGCTGATCTGCACCACGCTGTTTTATCGCTTTGGCCTCTATGAGCAGTTTGACCGGCTGCAGCTGTTGGCGTTTGTGCCGCTGGTCTGGTTGGTCAACCTGGTCTTTTCCGCACTGTGGCTGCGTTACTTCGAACAGGGGCCGATGGAATGGCTGTGGCGCAAATTGACGCAGATGGCCGCCGGCGAAGCGGAATCCAAAGCGCTGAAGTGAGCGCCCGTCGGCAGGTTAAAAAAATGTATGTAAACGTTTTCTTTCCTGTGACGTAATTCACGCAGAGCAGCGGGCCAATCGGGGTAGGATAGCGCCACCGGCCACTACCCCGATTTCAGGATCCCGCATGCCTCCAGTTCATCCGATCACTATTCGCGACGTGGCGAAACGCGCCGGGGTCTCCGTAGCGACCGTCTCCCGCGTGCTGAACCACAGCGCGCTGACCAGCAAAGAGACGCGCGAGCAGGTGCTGCAGGCGGTGGCGGATCTGGGCTATCGCCCCAATGCCAACGCGCAGGCGTTGGCGACCCAAAGCAGCGATACGTTGGGCGTGGTGGTGATGGACGTGTCCGATCCGTTCTTCGGCGCGCTGGTGAAAGCGGTAGACACGGTGGCGCAGAAACACCACAAGTATCTGCTGATCGGCAACAGCTATCATCAGGCGGACAAAGAGCGCCACGCGATCGAAGTGCTGATCCGCCAGCGCTGTAACGCCCTGATTGTTCACGCCAAAGCCCTGAGCGACGCCGAGCTGATCGGTTTTCTGGAGCAGGTGCCGGGCATGGTGCTGATCAACCGGATTATCCCCGGCTATGAGCCGCGCTGCGTCGGGCTGGATAACGTCTGCGGCGCAGAAATGGCGATGCGTCTTTTGCTGTCGCAGGGCCACCGGCGCATCGGCTATCTGGGCTCCAATCACCCGATCGAAGACGGGCCGCTGCGCCAGCAGGGCTATGCGCAGGCGATGGCCGCCGCCGGGCTGGCCACGCCCGACAACTGGCGTGCCTACGGTTCGCCGGATCTGCAGGGCGGCGAGGCGGCGATGGTCGAGCTGCTGGGGCGCAACTTACAGCTGAGCGCGGTGTTCGCCTACAACGACGCCATGGCCGCCGGCGCCATGGCGGTGCTGAAAGAAAACGGTATCACGGTGCCGCAGCATTTCTCGCTGATCGGCTTCGACGACATTCCCATCGCGCGCTACACCAGCCCCAAACTCACCACGGTGCGTTACCCGATCGTTTCGATGGCCACGTTGGCGACCGAGCTGGCATTGCAGGGCGCAGCAGGCCTGGCGGAGCCGCAGGCCGCTCATCTGTTCATGCCGACGCTGGTGCGGCGCCATTCTGTCGCCCCCTGGCAAAGTGAGGCGACGGTCACTCTCTGACGATTTAATCTTGTGTAACCGTTTTCAATCTGTGAGAAAATTCACAGAATATTAACATCGCGCCGTCTATGCTCTAGGCGTTTTCCGGCGCAAAGGCCCTTGCCGCTGCAACCTTTATCTCGCGCTGACACAGCATTTCTCGGAAATAACAAGATCCACGGACGACAGGTGTTGAGTGGAAATCGCCAGGCCTGGGGTGTACGCACTGCCGGTGACCATTGGCTCAAAGACGAGTAATACCCTACACAGAACCGGAGACTGACAATGAATAAGAAGGTTTTCACCCTGGCCGCCATGGCCGCAGCCATGATGTTTGGCGCCGCAGCCCATGCTGATACCCGTATTGGCGTCACAATTTATAAATACGACGACAACTTCATGTCGGTGGTGCGTAAGGCGATCGAGAAAGACGCCAAGGCTTCACCGGACGTTACCCTGTTGATGAATGACTCGCAGAACGACCAGTCCAAGCAGAACGATCAGATCGACGTGCTGCTGGCCAAGGGCGTGAAAGCGCTGGCGATCAACCTGGTCGACCCGGCCGCTGCGCCGGTGGTTATCGATAAGGCGCGCGCAAACGATATCCCGGTGGTGTTCTACAACAAAGAACCTTCCCGCAAGGCGCTGGACAGCTATGACAAGGCATATTACGTCGGCACCGACTCCAAAGAATCCGGCGTGATCCAGGGCGAACTGATCGCCAAACACTGGCAAGCCAACCCGGCCTGGGATCTGAATAAAGACGGCCAGATCCAGTTCGTGCTGCTGAAGGGCGAGCCGGGCCACCCGGATGCCGAAGCGCGCACCACTTACGTGGTGAAAACGCTGAACGAAAAAGGCATCAAGACCCAGCAGCTGCAGATGGATACCGCGATGTGGGATACCGCGCAGGCGAAAGACAAGATGGATGCCTGGCTCTCCGGCCCGAACGCCAACAAGATCGAAGTGGTGATCGCCAACAACGACGCCATGGCGATGGGCGCGGTGGAAGCGCTGAAAGCGCACAACAAGACCAGTATTCCGGTGTTCGGCGTCGATGCGTTGCCTGAAGCGCTGGCGCTGGTGAAATCCGGCGCGATGGCGGGCACGGTGCTGAACGACGCCGACAACCAGGCGAAGGCCACCTTCGAGCTGGCGAAAAACCTGGCGGCGGGCAAGCCGGCCACCGAAGGCACCCAATATAAAATCGAAAATAAAGTCGTGCGTATTCCTTACGTCGGCGTAGATAAAGACAACCTGTCTCAGTTTGTTAAATAAGAATTGAGATCCCGCTAAGACCCCGCCTGCGGCGCCAACACCAGGGATACCGCCGGCGGGGATGTTTACGACTGCAAGATCGTTAAGCCAGGTGTATTTATGGCCGATAGCTCACGCGAATTTTTGCTGGAAATGACGGATATCTGTAAGTCATTTCCCGGCGTCAAAGCCTTGGACAATGTCAATTTACGCGTCCGTCCGCACTCGATTCACGCCCTGATGGGGGAGAACGGCGCGGGGAAATCGACGTTGTTGAAATGCCTGTTCGGCATTTACAAAAAAGACAGCGGCAGCATTGTATTTCAGGGCCGGGAAATCGATTTCAAGAGCTCGAAGGAAGCGCTGGAACACGGCGTTTCGATGGTGCATCAGGAGCTGAACCTGGTGCTGCAACGCACCGTGATGGACAACATGTGGCTGGGGCGCTACCCGACCAAAGGCCTGTTCGTCGATCAGGACAAGATGTTCAAAGACACTCAGGCGATCTTCGACGAGCTGGATATTGACATCAACCCGCGCGAAAAGGTGGGCAACCTGTCGGTGTCGCAGATGCAGATGATCGAGATTGCCAAGGCGTTTTCCTATGACGCCAAGATCGTCATCATGGATGAACCGACCTCTTCGCTGACGGAGAAAGAGGTCAATCACCTGTTCACCATCATCCGCAAGCTGAAAGAGCGCGGCTGCGGCATCGTCTATATCTCGCACAAGATGGAAGAGATCTTCCAGCTGTGCGACGAGATAACGGTGCTGCGCGACGGCCAGTGGATCGCCACCCAGCCGCTGGAAGGGCTGGATATGGACAAGATCATCGCCATGATGGTCGGCCGCTCGCTGAGCCAGCGTTTCCCCGACAGGCAGAATACGCCGGGTGAGGTGATCCTCGAGGTGAAGAACCTGACATCGCTGCGCCAGCCTTCGATCCGCGATGTGTCCTTCGATCTGCATCAGGGCGAGATCCTCGGCATCGCCGGGCTGGTGGGCGCCAAACGCACCGATATCGTCGAGACGCTGTTCGGCATTCGCGAGAAGGTGGCGGGCACCATCAAGCTGCACGGCAAGGCGATCGACAACCACAGCGCCAACGAAGCGATCAACCACGGCTTTGCGCTGGTGACCGAAGAGCGGCGATCCACCGGGATTTACGCCTACCTCGACGTGGGTTTCAACTCGTTGATCTCCAATATCCGCAATTATAAAAACAAGCTCGGCCTGCTGGATAACGCGCGGATGAAGAGCGACACCCAGTGGGTGATCGACGCCATGCGGGTGAAAACGCCGGGGCATCACACCCATATCGGCTCGCTGTCCGGCGGCAATCAGCAGAAGGTGATCATCGGCCGCTGGCTGCTGACGCAGCCGGAGATCCTGATGCTGGATGAACCGACGCGCGGCATTGACGTGGGCGCCAAGTTCGAGATCTATCAGCTGATGACCGAGCTGGCGAAAAAGGGCAAGGGGATCATTATCGTCTCGTCCGAAATGCCGGAGCTGTTGGGGATCACCGACCGTATTTTGGTGATGAGCAATGGTCAGGTTGCGGGCATCGTTAATACCAAGCAGACCTCGCAGAATGAAATCTTACGTCTCGCCTCCCTGCACCTTTAAGGATTCGAATTATGAACGCGCTAAATAAAAAAACCTTATTTACCTATTTCAAGGAAGGCGGCATTTACGTGGTGTTGCTGGTGCTGTTGGCCATCATCATCATTCAGGACCCGACTTTCCTCAGCCTGATGAACCTGAGCAATATCCTGACGCAGTCTTCGGTGCGCATCATCATCGCGCTGGGCGTGGCGGGGCTGATCGTTACCCAGGGCACCGACCTGTCCGCCGGGCGGCAGGTGGGGCTGGCGGCGGTGGTGGCGGCCACGCTGCTGCAATCGATGGATAACGTCAACAAGGTGTTCCCTCACATGGAAACCTGGTCGATTCCCCTGGTCATCTTGCTGGTGTGTGCGGTCGGCGCGGTGATCGGCCTGGTTAACGGCCTGATTATCGCCTATCTCAACGTGACGCCGTTCATCACCACCTTGGGCACCATGATCATCGTCTACGGCATCAACTCGCTGTATTACGATTCGGTCGGCGCGTCGCCGGTCGCGGGCTTTGATCCGAAGTTTTCCACCTTTGCCCAAGGCTTCTTGCGCTTCGGCGACTTTAAGCTGTCCTACATCACCTTTTACGCGCTGATCGCCATCATATTCGTCTGGATCCTGTGGACCAAGACCCGCTTCGGCAAGAACATCTTCGCCATCGGCGGCAACCCGGAAGCGGCCAAGGTCTCCGGCGTTAACGTACCGCTGAACCTGATCATGATCTATGCGCTGTCCGGCGTGTTTTATGCCTTCGGCGGCCTGCTGGAAGCGGGGCGCATCGGCAGCGCCACCAATAACCTCGGCTTTATGTATGAGCTGGACGCCATCGCCGCCTGCGTGGTGGGGGGCGTCTCCTTCGCCGGCGGCGTGGGTACGGTGTGGGGCGTGGTGACCGGGGTGATCATCTTTACCGTCATCAACTACGGCCTGACCTATATCGGCATCAACCCGTACTGGCAGTACATCATCAAGGGCAGCATCATCATCTTCGCCGTGGCGCTGGATTCGTTGAAATACGCCAAGAAGAAGTAGAGCTACCGCAGCACAGACGACAAGGCCGGCAAAATATGCCGGCCTTTCTTTTTGGGGCATTACCCGTCAGGGCTGTTTGGCTTTCTGCTTCTCTTCTTTCAGCTTGTGCTCCAGCTCAACCAACTGTTCCGGCGAGACGGCGGGATAGCCCTGGGCGTCTTCCGGCACGGTGTGCATGGCGGAGATCGGGATCAGCGGGCCGAGGAAGCGCGGTTCACGCTTGAGGATATACAGATCGGTCAGTGCGCCCAGGCGGGCGAAGATCTCGCGGGCGCGCACCGTCATCATGTCCTTCGGCGACGGCACCGCGTAACACTGCGCCTGAATGCCCATGTGCAGGGCGATGAACAGCGCGCGCTCGCAGTGGAAGCGCTGGGTGATGATGATGAAATCGTTGGTGTCGAACACCTTGCGGGTGCGCACGATGGAATCCAGGGTGCGGAAGCCGGCGTAATCCAGCACGATATCGCTCGGCGCCACGCCGGCGGCGATCAGATCGCGGCGCATGGTCATCGGTTCGTTATAGCTTTGCTGGGCATTGTCGCCGCTCAGCAGCAGGTATTTCACCTTGCCGCTGTTATAGGCGTTGATCGCTCCCTGAATGCGGTAACGGTAGTACTGGTTGATCACGCCGGTGCGATAATACTTGGCGGTGCCGAGCACCACGCCGACCTGGCGATGCGGCAATTCCTGCAGTTCGTCGTAGACGTAAGGCGCGGTTTTCCAGCTGATCCAGCGATCGAGCGCAATAGCCGAGCCCATCAACACCGCAATGATGATGAACAGGCTGATTATCAGGCGTTTCCACATGTTGTTGCCTTACGCGCGCCGGGCTGAAAAAGATGGATCAAGGCTACTTTACCTGACCGACCGACGCAAGACGCGAACCGCCTGAAGCACGCGCGCCGCCGCATTTTTCGGCGGTTTTGCCGCACAAAAAAGCCCGGCGGAGCCGGGCTGGGTCATTTCAGCTCACCATTCAGAACGAGGTGCGCTTGTAACTGCGGTACTGCGGCCGCCAGAAGTTGTGCTCGATGGCTTTCGACAGCGCATCTTCGGAGGTGACGATCGCCACCCCCTGCAGCTGGGCGGCTTTACCCACTTCCATGGCGATGCACTTCGACACACCCTGAATATCGTCGATATTCGGCAGCAGCGCGCCGTGGCCGTCGGTAGCCAGCGGCGAACAGTCCGCCAGTGCGCGGCTGGCGGCCATCAGCATGGCGTCGGTGACGCGAGTGGCGCCGGAGGCCAGCACGCCCAGACCGATCCCCGGGAAGATGTAGGAGTTATTGCACTGGGCGATCGGGTACAGCTGCTCTTTGTAGCTTACCGGCGCGAACGGGCTGCCGGTCGCCACCAGGGCGGCGCCGTCGGTCCAGTTGATGATGTCTTCCGGACGGGCTTCCACGCGCGAGGTCGGGTTGGACAGCGGCATCACGATAGGGCGTTCGCAGTGCTTGTGCATCTCGCGGATCAGCTCTTCGGTAAACAGCCCCGGCTGACCGGACACGCCGATCAGAATGGTCGGCTTGGCGTTGCGCACCACGTCCAGCAGCGAGATGGCGTCGCTGGCGGTTTCCCAGCCGGCCAGGTTGTCGCTCTTCTGCACCAGCTTGCTCTGGAAGTCGAGCAGGTTCGGCAGTTTGTCGGTCAACAGGCCGAAGCGGTCAACCATGAATACGCGGGCGCGCGCTTCGTCTTCGCTCAACCCCTCGGACTTCATCTGCGCGATGATCTGCTCGGCGATGCCGCAGCCGGCGGAACCGGCGCCGAGGAAGGTGACGGTCTGATCGCGCAGCTGGCTGCCGGCGGCGCGGCTGGCGGCGATCAGGCTGCCGAGGGTGACCGCGGCGGTGCCCTGAATGTCGTCGTTAAAGCAGCAGATCTCGTCGCGGTAGCGGTTCAGCAACGGGGTGGCGTTATTCTGCGCGAAGTCTTCAAACTGCAGCAGCACGTTCGGCCAGCGGCGTTTGACCGCCTGAATAAACTCTTCGACAAAGGCGTGGTACTCCTCGCCGGAGATGCGCGGATGGCGCCAGCCCATGTACAGCGGATCGTTGAGGCGCTGCGGGTTGTTGGTGCCGACGTCCAGCACCACCGGCAGCGTGTAGGCCGGGCTGATGCCGCCGCAGGCGGTGTACAGCGACAGCTTGCCAATTGGAATCCCCATGCCGCCGATGCCCTGATCGCCCAGGCCGAGAATGCGCTCGCCGTCGGTGACCACGATCACCTTGACGTTCTGCTTGGTGGCGTTTTGCAGCATGTCATCGATGCGATCGCGGTTCGGGTAGGAGATGAACAGCCCGCGCGCGCGGCGGTAGATATCGGAGAAGTGTTCGCAGGCCTCGCCGACGGTCGGGGTGTAGATGATCGGCATCATCTCGCTCAGGTGCGAGTCCAGCAGGCGATAGAACAGGGTTTCGTTGGTGTCCTGGATGTTGCGCAGATAGATGTGCTTATCGTTATCGTTCTTGAAATCCTGATACTGACGGTAGGCGCGTTCCACCTGTTCTTCGATGGTCTCCACCGCTTCCGGCAGCAGACCGTGCAGGTTGAAGTGGCTACGTTCTTCCTCGGTGAAAGCGCTGCCTTTGTTCAGCAGCGGAAATTCCAGCAGAATCGGGCCGGCGTAAGGGATATAGAGCGGGCGTTTGCTTTCGTATTCTAGTTCCATCAGTTTTACTCTTCACGTATCAGATAACTTTATTGCCGACGATCCTAAGAGATAAAGAGAAGATGTACAGCATTTGTTGCCAGATGATGAACCAGGTTGGCGTAATTATCGACAATCAAATGATTTTTTAACTAAAGAAAGTGTCTCTGGCGGCGTCGGGGCATTGTATTTGGCGGGCGGGGCTGTTAACGGCGGAACCGGATGGCCCCGCCGTGGCGCTTAGAAGGCGGCGCGGCTGACGTTCTGGCAGCCCAGCGCCGCCAGGGTGGCGCGGGTGGCGTCCCACTGGCTGAGGATCGCCTTCTGCGGTTCGGCCAGCACAGCGCGGCGAATGTTCTGGCAGTCGCCGCCGGAGAGGTTCAGCAGGATCAGCGCAGCCTGTAGCGGTGGCAGGCTCGGGTTGAAAGCGGCGTTTTCCGCATAGCGGCCGGCGTAGAGGCTGCCGTCCTGCGTTTCCAGCGCTACGCCGCTGTGGGCGTTGCTGTACGGAGCATGGCTCTGATTGGCCGCCGCCAGCGCCGCCTGCGCCAGCGCATCGTCCAGCGCCAGCCGGTGGCCGTGATCGACCTTGTCCATCAGCAGCGAAGCGATATCCAGATCTTTCGGGCCGAAGGCGTCCGGCAGATAGTCCGCCAGCGTGGCCGGCGCGCGGCCCGGCAGACGGATCTGCAGCTCGCCACCGCTGTTCAGTTCATTCATAAACTGGCGGCAATGGCCGCACGGCGTGTAGTTGACGGTGACCGAAGCCAGCGCTTTTTCGCCGCGCAGCCAGGCATGGGTAACCGCGCACTGCTCTGCATGCACGGTTTGCTGCAGCGGCGCGCCGCTGAACTCCATATTGGCGCCGAAATAGAGGTTGCCGCTTTGCCCGCGCGCGATGGCGCCGACGTGAAAGTGCGATATCGGGGTTAACGAGCAGGCCGCCGCCAGCGGCAGCAGCGCGAATGCCAGCGCATCATCGTCC
Source organism: Serratia sp. BNK-23 (assembly GCF_047456145.1). NCBI lineage: Bacteria > Pseudomonadati > Pseudomonadota > Gammaproteobacteria > Enterobacterales > Yersiniaceae > Serratia > Serratia sp. BNK-23. The sequence goes on along the minus strand of NZ_CP179900.1, from coordinate 3,355,775 downwards.
AGCCCGCAGCCTGTGCGGATCGCCGCCGCTTGCTCGGCCGTGAACATCGCCGGAAAGTCTGGCGCGTCCAGATAAGGCCGCAGGGCGGATTGCAGTGTCGCGGGCAGTGCGCTGAAAGCGGTGTGAAAACGCGGATGCATAGAAAGTCTCTCTACGGGTTAACGGGATAACATTCTAGGCAGGCCAGAGACATTAAAGTGTGATTAATGTCTCTTAATTGATGAAATTAATGCAATGAAATACATAAATGCGAGATGTATCGCAAGTTTCACCCTGTTCAGCCGAACAGGCGCAGCAGCACCGGGAACAGGAACGGTGCCAGCAGCGAGGTGATGATGCCGCAGATCACCAACGCCAGCGAGCCGAAAGCGCCTTCCTGGTAGTCCATCTCGGCGCAGCGTGCGGTGCCCAGCGCGTGGGATGCCGTGCCCATCGCCAGGCCGCGCGCCGAGTGGGTGGTGATTTTCAACAGGTTGAACAACGTATGGCCGAACACGGCGCCGAGGATACCGACGAAAATGACGCAGACTGCGCTGATCGCCGGAATGCCGCCGAGCGAGTCCGCGACGGCCATGGCGATCGGCGTAGTGACCGATTTCGGCAGGATAGAGGCGGCGATTTCCGGCGTGGCGCCCAGCCACAGGGCGATGGCGCCGCCGCTGATCATGGCGGTCAGGCTGCCGATGAAGCACACCGCGATAATCGACTTCCAGCGCGCGCGGATCTGGTGCAGCTGCTCATAGAGCGGGAAGGCCAGCGCGACGACCGCCGGCTGCAGCAGATCGTTGAGGATTTTGCTGCCCTGAAAGTAGCGTTCATAGGGAATACCGGTGAGCAGCAGCAGCGGGATGATCACCGCCATGGACACCAGCAGCGGGTTGAGCAGCGGCATATTCAGCTTGCGCGCCAGCCAGCGCGCGGCGAAATAGACCGCCAGCGTCAGCGGCAACGACCACCAGATTTCATGGATCATGAATTGCCCTCCGTGTCGTCGGGCTTGCCGGCGATGCGGCGCTCGCGATGAAAATAGTGTGAGGTATAGCCGACCACCACCAACACCATCAGCGTGCTGATGAGGCAAGAGATAACCAGCGGGCCCAGATGCGCGACGATCTGGTCGTAGTATTTCATCACCCCGACGCCGATCGGCACGAACAGCAGCACCATATAGCGGATCAGCAAATGGCAGCCGGGTTTAACCCATTTGGCCGGCATAATCTGGGTAGAGAGCAGGGCGAACAGCAGCAGCATGCCAATGATGCTGCCGGGAATGGCGAACGGCAGCAGCGCCGCCACCGCGTTGCCGACGAACAGACACAGGTAGATAAGGAGCAGGGCCCTCAGGTATTTCCAGCACAGTGTGAGCACGTTGGCCATTGTCTTTTCCCGTTTAACTGATGCATTCATCATACAATTAAACTGTGAGCCATGCCACAGATCGCACCATGAATTCTCGCTATGGGTGCTATGCCCGAACGGCGGGTTGACATCCTGCTTTGAGAGTTGCAGGCAGGGTCAGCGCGCGTCTTCGGCCGTTGCCGCAGAACGTTCCGCCAAACGGTGGCCGAGGAAGAAAAACAGCAGGCTGAGCAGGGCGGAGACCATCAGCATCACGAACATCAACGGCGGCGCGGCATAGCTGAGCAGCACCCCGCACAGCACCGGGTTGATGGCGCCGCCCAGCGCGCTGAGGTTTTGTACTCCATAGTAACTGCCTTTCAGGTGCGGCGGCGCAATAAAGTCGATGAACATGTATTCCACCGGGATAACGATGATCTCGCCTAAGGTAAACACTGCCATCGCCGCCAGCCACAGCCAGACCGCCTGGCCGGCCGCCATGAAACCGAGCAGCCCGACGATGAAAAACAGCGTGCCCAGCACCAGCCAGCGCAGCATGTTTTCCTGGCGCATGCCGCGGCTGAGCAGGTATTGCAGGGCGATGACGATGCCGGCGTTGACGATCATCACCAACCCAATGATTTTGTAGGCGAACTCGGCGCTGGAGACGGTGATCAGATACTGCGACAGATAGCCGGTGAACTGACCGAACACCACGGCGCCCAGGGTGCTGCCGAGGGTGAAGTAGATAAGCCGCCGATCGTTTCGCAAGATGGTCAGCGTCTGACGGAAGTTGGGGAGTGCCGCCGGTGCGGCGGCGGTTGTTGTCGGGCGCTGTTCCCGGCCGCGTAAGCGCAGGCTTAGCGCCGTCACCGTCGCCAGCGCCAATCCCCCCGACAGGTAAAACGGCAGCAGCGGGCTAAGCCCGGCCACCAGAACGCCGAGCGCAGAGCCGATCGCCCAGCCGACGTTGACCAGCGTGTAGTTGATTGAGAAAGCCTTGATGCGCTGCTCGACCGGCAGCCAGTCGGCGAAGCAGGCCTTTATGGTGATGCTTAACACCGAATAACAGGTATGCAGGATCGCCAGCACCACGATCACGCCGCCGGGGCGCGGGATCCAGGGAATGGCGAAGAAACTCAGCGCGAACAATAAAATCGACAGCAGGATCAGGCGGTTTTTGCTGAATTTGTCCACCAGATAGCCGCCGTACAGGCTGGCAAGGATGCCGAGGGTCAGGCTGACGCCCAGGATCACGCCCACGCTCTTCGGCAGCAGATGGAAATGTTCGGTGAGGTAGATGGTGATGAACGGCAGCGTAACGCCGCGGCCGATGGTCAACACCAGCGAACTGGCCAGCAGTACGTTGATCAGCGAGGGGAATCCCTTCATTCGAGGCCTGTTTATGCATACAGTTATTGGGCGATGCAGATAACATAGCGCATTTTGGCGGGGACGGAAGGGGAAAGCCGATAATTAGTTTAAAAACAGAGGCTGCGTCGGCAGCCTCGTCAAAAACAGCATTATTTACCGTGTTCGGCCTGCAGCGTGGCGAACCACGGCTGAACGAAATCGCTGCTGGTGCTCCAGCCGGGGATGATCTTCGCCAGCCCGGCGACGTTAACCGGCCCCGGCTGCGCCAGCAGCAGCGCCTGAGGAATGACCGCCGCTTTGAACTGATAGCTGTCCGGCGTGCTTTCCCCGGCGATCTTGTTGGCCACCAGGCGCAGGTTGACCGCGCCGATCAGCTTCGGATCCACCGCCACGCTGACCTGCCATGGGCTGCCGGCCTCGCGCATCAGCTGCAGATCCTGGTTGGAGATATCGATACTGTACAGTTTGATTTCGGTGCGGCCGTTCTCTTTCAGCGCCTTGTAAGCGCCCTGGGTGAAAGCGTCCCAGGTGCCCCAGATGGCGTCAATCTTGCCTTTCGGGTATTTCGCCAGCACCGCCCCCACTTTATTGGCGGTATCTCCCTGCACGTCGGATGAAACCGCGCCAATCGATTCCAGCTCGTGAATGCCCGGATGCTGTTTCAGCAACTGCTGGTAAGCGGCCTGGCGGCGCTCCATTGGCGGGAAGCCTGCCACCCAGAGTTTGATGATGTTGGCCTGGCCGTTGAAATCCTTCACCAACTGGCCGAACGAGGCGTTAGCCAGCGAAGCGTCGTCCTGCTGCGAGACGGTGACGCCGGGAACGCGGCCGCTGACGTCGGTATCGAAAGCCGCGACGGCGATGCCGGCCGCCGCGATGCGCTTGACCAGGTCGGTGGAATAGGGGGCTCGTCCCTGCGAAAGAATAATGCCGTCATATTTCTGGCTGATAGCCTGGTTGACGAAGTCCTGAAAACGCGCGTCGTCGCCGTTGCTGAGGAAGGTGTCCACCTTGAAGCCCAGCTTGCGCCCTTCCTGAATGGCGCCCGCCAAAAATTGCGTGGTGTTGTCGTCGGATCCGAGGTTGCGGATCACCGCGATGCGCACCGGCCCCTGATGTTGAGCGATGGCGGCCGGCACGGCGGCGTTTTCCGCCGCCTGCAGTGGCAGGGCAGCCAGCAGACTGAGGGCGAGCAGCGAAGTCTTGAGGTTTTTCATTATTATAGGCTCCAAAAAAGCAGGGAAACGATCCCGGTGAAGGTCTGTTATAGCAGTCTTTCTGTCTGGACGTCTATTTTGGGTTTCGGAGCATCATAGCCGGATGCGGCGGGCAGGGGAATCAGGGCGGTTATGACTTTTTCTTCATGCTTATAACGTGGGGGTTGGGGCAATAAAAAAGGGCCGAGCAAGCTCGACCCTCCCTATGCCACGCATCTGCGCGGTTACTTGACCTGCATGCCAGGCTGCGCGCCGCTGTCCGGGCTCAGCAGGAAGATCTCTTTCCCGCCTGGGCCCGCCGCCATCACCATGCCTTCTGACACGCCGAAGCGCATTTTACGCGGCGCCAGGTTGGCGACCATGATGGTCAGACGGCCTTCCAGCGCTTTCGGGTCCGGGTAAGCGGAGCGAATGCCGGAGAAGATTTGGCGCGATTCGCCGCCCAGATCCAGCTGCAGCTTCAGCAGCTTGTCGGAGCCCTCGACAAAGTCGGCGCTCTTGATCAGGGCGATACGCATGTCGACCTTGGCGAAGTCGTCGAAGGTGATGGTTTCCTGGATCGGATCGTCAGCCAGCGGGCCGGTCACCGGCTTGGCGGCGGCCATGTCTTCCTTCGAGGCATTGACCATCTCGTTGACCTTGTCCAGATCGATGCGGTTGAACAGCGCTTTGAACGCGTTCACCTGATGGCCCAGCAGCGGCTGCGGGATCGCGTCCCAGCTCAGCTCGGCATTGAGGAACGCTTCGGCGCGCTCGGTCAGCGAAGGCAGCACCGGCTTCAGGTAAGTCATCAGCACGCGGAACAGGTTGATGCCCATTGAACAGATGGCCTGCAGATCGGCGTCGCGGCCTTCTTCCTTCGCCACTACCCACGGTGCCTGCTCATCCACATAACGGTTGGCCAGATCGGCCAGCGCCATGATTTCGCGGATCGCGCGGCTGAACTCGCGGCCGGCGTAGGCTTCGGCGATGCTCTGCGCCGCGTCGACGAAGGTCTGGTACAGCGCCGGATCGGCCAGGCTGTCGGCCAGCTTGCCGCCGAAGCGCTTGTTGATAAAGCCGGCGTTGCGTGACGCCAGGTTCACCACCTTGTTGACGATGTCGGCGTTCACGCGCTGCACGAAGTCTTCCAGATTGAGATCGATGTCATCAATGCGTGAAGAGAGCTTGGCGGCGTAGTAATAACGCAGGCAGTCGGCGTCCAGATGCTGCAGGTAGGTGCCGGCCTTGATGAAGGTGCCGCGCGATTTTGACATCTTGGCGCCGTTCACCGTCACGTAGCCGTGCACGAACAGGTTGGTCGGTTTGCGGAAGTTGCTGCCTTCCAGCATCGCCGGCCAGAACAGGCTGTGGAAGTAGACGATGTCCTTGCCGATAAAGTGGTACAGCTCGGTGGTGGAGTCTTTGCGCCAGAACTCGTCGAAGTTCAGATCGCCGCGCTTGTCGCACAGGTTCTTGAAGGAACCCATGTAGCCGATCGGCGCGTCCAGCCAGACATAGAAGTATTTGCCCGGCGCATCCGGGATTTCGAAGCCGAAGTAAGGCGCATCGCGGGAGATGTCCCACTGCTGCAGACCGGATTCGAACCACTCCTGCATCTTGTTTGCCACCTGCTCTTGCAGCGCGCCGGAGCGCGTCCACGCCTGCAGCATTTCGCTGAAGGCCGGCAGATCGAAGAAGAAGTGTTCGGAGTCGCGCATCACCGGCGTCGCGCCGGAAACCACGGACTTCGGATCGATCAGTTCCGTCGGGCTGTAGGTGGCGCCGCACACTTCGCAGTTGTCACCGTACTGATCCGGCGATTTGCATTTAGGGCAGGTGCCTTTCACGAAACGGTCCGGCAGGAACATGCCTTTCTCCGGATCGTACAGCTGAGAAATGGTGCGGTTCTTGATAAACCCGTTTTCTTTCAGGCGGCTGTAAATCAGGGTGGACAGCTCACGGTTTTCATCGCTATGGGTCGAATGATAGTTGTCATAGCTGATGCCAAAGCCGGCGAAATCCTGTTGGTGCTCCTGGCTCATCTCCGCGATCATTTCTTCCGGTTTAACGCCCAGTTGCTGCGCTTTCAGCATGATCGGCGTGCCGTGCGCGTCGTCCGCGCAGATGAAATGCACTTCGTGGCCGCGCATTCGTTGGTAACGCACCCAGATATCCGCCTGGATGTGCTCGAGCATGTGGCCGAGATGGATGGAACCATTTGCGTACGGTAGCGCGCACGTCACCAATAATTTTTTCGCGACTTGAGCCATAGTGAGAACTTGCTTTCTGTAATGAATAAAAGGGCCTTCGATGTTAACCGATCGCGCCCTTCGCTGCTAGGGCGGTTTCTTACAGGTTATACGCGCCAGCCGCCGCGCAGTTCTGGTATGCTTAGCCGGAAGCTACCCATTCAAAATCAAGGAGCCGGGATGAACGCAAAATCCCCTGAGCAGACCAACCCCGAAGTTCTGCGCGCCCTGGTGACCGGTGTACTGGCCGCCTTTGAACACCCGACGTTGAAAAACAACCTGACTGCGCTGAAGGCTATTCATCACTGCGCATTATTGGACGACGTACTGCATATCGAACTGACGATGCCGTTTGCCTGGCAGAGCGGTTTTGAAGCACTGCAGGCGAGCGTCGGCCCTGAGCTGTTGCGCGTGACCGGCGCCGCCGCCATCGACTGGAAGCTGAAACACGATATCACGACGCTGAAACGCGCCAACGGCCAAGCCGGGATCAAAGGCGTGCGCAACATCATCGCCGTCAGCTCCGGCAAAGGCGGGGTGGGGAAATCCAGCACCGCCGTCAATCTGGCGCTGGCGCTGGCCGCCGAAGGCGCCAAGGTCGGTATTCTGGACGCCGACATTTACGGCCCGTCGATCCCCAATATGCTGGGCACCGAACATGAGCGGCCGACTTCGCCGGACGGGCAGCACATGGCGCCGATCATGGCGCACGGCCTGGCGACCAACTCCATCGGTTATCTGGTGACCGACGACAACGCCATGGTGTGGCGCGGCCCGATGGCCAGCAAGGCGCTGATGCAGCTGCTGCAGGATACGCTGTGGCCGGATCTGGATTACCTGGTGCTGGACATGCCGCCGGGCACCGGCGACATCCAGCTGACGCTGTCGCAGAACATTCCGGTGACCGGTGCGCTGGTAGTCACCACGCCACAGGATATCGCCCTGCTGGATGCCGCCAAGGGCATCGTGATGTTCGAGAAAGTGCATGTGCCGGTGCTGGGCATCGTGGAAAACATGAGCGTGCACATCTGCAGTAACTGCGGCCACCATGAACCGATCTTTGGCACCGGCGGCGCCGAGAAGTTGGTGCAGAAATATAACAGCCGTCTGCTGGGGCAGATGCCGCTGCATATCTCGCTGCGCGAAGATCTGGATCGCGGTACGCCGACGGTGATCAGCCGTCCGGAGAGCGAATTCGCCGACATGTATCGTCAACTGGCCGGCCGTGTGGCGGCGCAGATGTATTGGCAGGGCGAAGCGATCCCGACGGAGATTGCCTTCCGCGCGCTGTAATCTATTTGCGGCAGTGAAAGAACCCGGCTTAAGCGCCGGGTTTTTTTATCGGATAGGGGTAGGCTTGTGCAGGTCGGCACGGGTATAAGGGCGTTCGATCTGCGCCAGCGTTTTGGCGATATGCTCCAGCAATCCCTGGGTGGGGGCCGGCTGCCGCTGCCCCATCAGCGCCAACGGCAAGGCCAGCGCGATGGCGAAGTGTGGCCAGGAGAGATGCGGGCGCGTTTTGCTCCGCTGCAACCGCAGGAACAGGGCGCTGGCCAGGTAGCCTAGAATCAGCCCGCTGATCACCTCGGATACCGAGTGCACGCGAATTTCCAGCCGCGAAACGCCGATGGCGAAAGGCAATATCCACCCGGTCAGCAAAGCGATGCTACGTATCGGGTGGGAAAATCGGCCGGTCAACGTCCAGAGCAGAGGCGGCCAGATACAGGCCGCGAGGGCGGAATGACCGCTGAATCCGGTGAAATCATAGCGCTCGCTGCCGATGCCCCAGCCCATAAAGGCCAGTTTAGACAGGCAGACCACCCCGCCGGTGAACCCGAAGAGCAGCGCCCACTGCCAACCCGCCGCGCGGGTGGCGGGAGACATGAGCAGCAATAAAAACAGAATCAGCGCGCAGGGCAGCAGCAACGTGCTGTCGCCGAAAAAAGTCAGAAAATACCAATCCAACACATCAATCTCCGATGAAAGGGGGCGGGGAGCAAAAGTCAGCGCCGGGGAGTGTAACCCGTTACGGTGCGTTGCCCTAGCTGCGAGATTCTTAAAATGCCGCGTGCCCGTGGCGTGGCAGCCCGAATTCGCCCGCCGCCGCGCAATATCAATATACAGTGGCGCAATCCCCGGCGACTCCCTATAATTGTCGCGTTTTAGTTCCCCCCCTTCACACTATGAAATCAGGTCTTTAATTTTATGACTGACAATCCGCATCAGTGCGTCATTATTGGTATAGCTGGCGCATCTGCCTCCGGAAAAAGCCTTATCGCCAGCACGTTGTACCGCGAACTCCGCGAGCAAGTCGGCGATGAGCACATCGGCGTTATTCCAGAAGACAGTTACTATAAAGACCAGACTCACCTGACCATGGAAGAACGGGTCAAAACCAACTATGACCACCCGAGCGCCATGGATCACAACCTGCTGTTCCAGCATCTGCAGATGCTGAAGGCCGGTAAGGCGATCGAGCTGCCGCTGTACAGCTACACCGAACACACGCGCAAGAAAGAAACCGTCCACCTGGAACCTAAAAAAGTGATCATTCTGGAAGGGATCTTGCTGCTGACGGATATCCGTTTGCGCCAGGAGATGAACTTCTCGATCTTCGTCGACACGCCGCTGGATATCTGCCTGATGCGCCGCATGAAGCGCGACGTCAACGAGCGCGGCCGCTCGATGGATTCGGTGATGGCGCAATACCAGAAGACCGTGCGCCCGATGTTCCTGCAGTTTATCGAACCTTCCAAACAATACGCCGATATCATCGTTCCGCGCGGCGGCAAAAACCGCATCGCGATCGATATTCTGAAAGCCAAAATCAGCCAATTCTTTGAATAATGCCGCTTAATGGCCGGAAATGCGCATTTCCGGCCGACGGCCAACTATTTGCACCCCGGCGTAGACCTTTCGCCCGTTGTGTGGCAATTTTTGTTTAGTTACGCGTTTTGATGGAGAAGAAAGACATGAGACTGTGCGACCGCGATATAGAAGCCTGGCTGGATAGCGAGAAACTGGTGATTTCGCCGCGCCCGCCGCTCGAACGCATCAACGGGGCCACAGTAGATGTCCGTTTGGGCAATCAGTTCCGCGTGTTCCGCGGCCATACCGCGCCGTTTATCGATCTCAGCGGGCCGAAAGATGAAGTCAGCGCCGCGCTGGATCGCGTGATGAGCGACGAGATTGTCCTGCCGGAAGGCGAGGCGTTCTTCCTTCATCCCGGCGAACTGGCCCTGGCGGTGACGTTCGAATCCGTGACGCTGCCGAACGATCTCGTGGGTTGGCTCGACGGCCGTTCTTCTCTGGCGCGTCTGGGGCTGATGGTGCACGTGACCGCGCACCGGATCGATCCGGGCTGGCACGGGCGCATCGTGCTGGAGTTTTACAACTCCGGCAAGCTGCCGCTGGCGCTGCGGCCGGGGATGCTGATTGGCGCCTTGAGCTTTGAGCCGTTGTCCGGCCCGGCGGCCCGGCCATATAACAGCCGGCAGGACGCAAAATATCGCGATCAGCAGGGCGCAGTAGCCAGTCGAATCGACAAGGACTAACGGCGCGAGATGCACCGTCGGTGTGGCGCTGACAAGAGGGTGGCATGAGAAGATTACTGACGACATTGGCGATTTTACTGGTGGTCGTGGTGGCGGGAATGTCCGCGCTGGTACTGCTGGTCAATCCGAATGATTTTCGCGGTTACATGGTCAAAAAGGTCGAGCAGAAGAGCGGCTACCAGCTAACGCTTGAAGGCGACCTGCGTTGGCATATCTGGCCGCAGCTCAGTATTTTGGCCGGGCGCATGACGCTGACCGCGCCGGGCGCCAAGACGCCGGTGGTGAGCGCGGAAAACATGCGCCTTGACGTCAAACTGTTGCCGCTGCTGTCGCATCAGCTGTTTGTGAAACAGGTGATGTTGAAAAATGCCGTCATTCGCCTCACGCCCGACAGTGAAGAGCACTCGCAAGTGGACGCCCCGATTGCGCCGGCCGGCAGCGGCGCTGATGCGGCAGACACGGCCTGGAAGTTCGACATCGATAACTTGCGCGTCGTGGACAGCTTGCTGATTTGGCAGCGCGCCGACAACGCGCAAATCAATGTCCGGGACATCAATCTTACCCTGCAGCAAACGGAGAAACGGCAGGCGCAGCTGGACATTTCCAGCCGGGTCAACCGCGATCAGCGCGACCTGGCCTTCAGCATGGCGGCCGATATCGATCTGCAGCAGTTCCCGCACCAGATCGGCGCCAAGGTGACCCAGTTCAATTACCAATTGGTGGGAGCAGATATTCCGAACGGCGGTATTCAAGGCGAGGGGAATGCTCAGGTGGTCTATCAACAGACGCCGGCGCACATTGCCGTCACCCAGCTGAACGTCAGCGCCAATAACAGCCAGTTGACCGGCGATATCAGCGCCAGCCTGGGAGCGGTGCCCGGCTATGTGGTGAACCTGAATTCGGCTAATCTCGATCTCGACGCGCTTTCCGGTTGGCAATCCAGCACCAATACCGCCGAACAGCCCGCCGTGACCGCCGCGCCGGTGATCGCCAGCCAGGTCGACGATCGGCAGCAGAACCTGGAAGCGCTGCGCGATTTCAATGCACAGTTGAATCTGCAGGCGGCGCAGTTGACCTACCGCGGTATGAACGTTACCCAGTTAGCCGTCGCGGCAGATAATCAACGCGGCCTGCTGACGCTGCATAAACTTGCCGGGCAATTGGCCGGCGGTGATTTCTCTTTGCCGGGATCGCTCGACGCACGCGGCAATAAACCGGTGATAAACGTGCAGCCGACCCTGAACCAGGTTGAGCTCGGCGCGGTGCTCAAAGCCTTCGAGATGCCGCAGATGCTGACCGGAAAATTCAGCATGAAAGGGGATTTGACCGGCGATCGTCTTTCTTCAGAGTCATTTGAGCACCGTTGGAGCGGTACGGCGCAGCTGGCGATGCAGGATGCGCAGCTGCACGGCCTGAACATTCAGCAATTGATCCAACAGGCGGTGGCGCGCAACGATAACAGCGTGCGCGGGCAAGACAGCTATCAGCGCTATACCGAAGTCAAAAGCGTCTCGGCGCGGGCCAGCCTGAGCCAAGGCACTGTCAAGCTCAGCAGCCTGACGGCGGATTCGCCGTTGCTGGCGCTGACCGGCGCCGGCAGTATCGATATGCCGGGAAAACAGTGCGATATGGCGCTTAATGTGCGCGTCACTGGCGGTTGGCAAGGGCGCGGCGAACTGATCGAGCAACTGCAAAAAACGCCGATTCCGCTGCGGGTCTATGGGCCTTGGCAACAGCTGAATTACCAACTGCAGGTCGATCAGGTGCTGCGTAAAACGCTGCACGATCGGGCCAAAGATGCGCTGAACAAATGGGCTGAAAAGAACAAGGATTCACGCGAGGGTCAGGATCTGAAAAAGCTGCTCGACAAGCTGTAATCCCTCCTGACGCGGGCCGTCTTGCGGCCCGCGTCAGTATCGACGTTTCCCGCGATAATTTCCCTCCGTTACCTTGATGAAGGTCATGAAGACCCGCGCTCAATTTGTGCAGAGTAAGGGCGCATTCTGCTATGACTATGCGCCTGAGCGCGAAAAAATGACGAGTTGAGGAAACATGATAGAGCTTCTTATTGGCGCGGCGGTGGCGGCGGGCGTGGGCCGTTACATCATCAAAGGGTATTCCGCCACGGGCGTCTTGATGGTGGGAGGGCTGCTGCTGCTAGGCATCAGCGCCCTGATGGGAAAAACGCTGTTGCCGTCCGGCGCCGCATCTACCGGCTGGCGCGCGACCGATATGATCGAGTACGTCAAGATTTTGCTGATGAGCCGCGGCGGCGATCTGGGCATGATGATCATGATGCTGTGCGGTTTCGCCGCCTATATGACGCATATCGGCGCCAACGACGTGGTCGTCAAGCTGGCCTCGCGCCCATTGCAGATGATCAATTCGCCTTATCTGCTGATGGTGGCGGCCTATTTTGTCGCTTGTCTGATGTCATTGGCGGTCTCTTCCGCTACCGGGCTCGGCGTATTGCTGATGGCGACGCTGTTCCCATTGATGGTGAACGTTGGCATTAGCCGCGGCGCCGCGGCGGCCATTTGCGCTTCGCCGGCGGCGATTATCCTGGCGCCGACTTCCGGCGACGTGGTACTGGCAGCCAAGGCGGCGGAAATGCCGCTGGTGGACTTCGCGTTCAAAACCACGCTGCCTATCTCGATTGCCGCCATCGTCTGCATGGCCGTGGCGCACTTTTTCTGGCAGCGTTATCTCGATAAGAAGAGTGATGAACAGCACCACATTATGGACGTCAGCGAGATCAAAACCCATGCGCCGGGGTTCTACGCGATATTGCCGTTTACGCCGATCCTCGGCGTGCTGATCTTCGACGGCAAATGGGGCCCGGAGCTGCACATTATTACCGTGCTGGTAGGGTGCATACTGTTGGCGGCAGCGATCGAGTTTGTGCGCAGCTTCAGCGCCAAACAGGTATTCAGCGGCCTGGAAGTGGCGTATCGCGGTATGGCGGACGCTTTCGCCAGCGTGGTGATGCTGTTGGTGGCCGCGGGTGTCTTCGCGCAAGGGTTGAGCACCGTCGGCTTTATCAGCGGCTTGATCGGGTTGGCGCAGTCGTTCGGTACCGGCGGTTTGATCATGATGCTGGTGTTGGTGGTGATCACCATGCTGGCGGCCATGACCACCGGCTCCGGCAATGCGCCGTTCTATGCGTTTGTCGAACTGATCCCGAAACTGGCGGCACAGATGGGCGTGAATCCTGCCTATCTGGTGATCCCGATGCTGCAGGCCTCGAATCTCGGCCGCACGCTGTCGCCGGTCTCCGGCGTGGTGGTGGCGGTCTCCGGTATGGCGAAAATCTCGCCGTTTGATGTGGTGAAGCGTACTTCAGTGCCGGTAATTGTCGGGTTGGTGGTGGTGATCGTGGCGACGGAGCTGCTGGTTCCCCAGTAAAAGGAAGGCCGGGCGATGCCCGGCCTCGATGTTAAACCTCGTACTCCTCCGGTGGAGGAGGCGGGGTGATCTTCACTTTCAGGATGCGGTGGCTGTTGACCTCCAATGGTTCGAACAGGTAGTCACCGATCGTGATCTGTTCTCCTTCTTGCGGCACGCGCTGACTGTGTTCCATCAACAGCCCCGCCAGCGTGTGGTATTCGCGCTTGTCTTCCAGCGGCATCGGCAGGTACAGCACCAGATCTTCCAGCGGCATATAGCCGTTGGCGATCCAGCTGCCGTCTTCGTTTTGCTGAATGTCATGGCGTGCGTCCACCTCTTCGCCGGCCTCCGGCAGGTTGCCGGCGATAGTTTCCATCACGTCCGTCAGGGTGACGACGCCTTCGACGGAGCCGAACTCATCGACCACGAAGGCGAAATGCGTCTGCGCCTGGCGGAATTGCTCCAGGGCGCTTAACAGCGTGAGCTGCTCCGGGAAGATCAACGGTTGGCGTATCAGCGCACGCAGATCCAGCGGCGCCTGCGCCAGTTGCTGTTTGAGAACGTCGATGGTGTGGATCACGCCCAGCGGTTCGTCGCTGGCGCTGCTTTCCACCACCACGATGCGCGTGTGCTGATTACGTTCCAGCAACTGCGTCAGCTTTTCCTGCGGATCGTTCAGCTCAAGGTATTCGACGTCGTGACGCGAGGTCATGATGCTACTGACCGTGCGCTGCGCCATGCCGAGTACGCGTTCGATCATGCGCCGCTCTTGCTGATTGAAGATCTCGCCGTTTTCGCTGTCGCTGTCCGCCAGCAGGTTGGCGGAATGGCTGTCGACTTCCGCTTCTTCATGTTTGCCGCTCAGCATGCGCAGCACCGCTTCGGCGGTGCGTTCACGTAGTGGCCGCACCTTCGACAGAAAGCGACGGCGGTTGAACTGCGCCAGCTGGTTCAGCGCTTCGATCATGACCGAGAAGCCGATCGCCGCGTAGAGGTAGCCTTTAGGAATGTGATAGCCGAAGCCCTCCGCCACCAGGCTAAAGCCAATCATCAGCAGGAAGCTCAGGCACAGGATAACGATAGTCGGGTGCGCGTTGACGAAGCGCGTCAGCGGTTTGCTGGCCAGCAGCATCAGGCCGATGGCGATACAGACCGCGATCATCATCACCGCCAGGTGATCGACCATCCCCACCGCGGTGATCACCGAGTCGAGCGAGAAAACGGCGTCCAGCACCACGATCTGCGCCACGACCGGCCAGAAACGTGCGCCTTTGCGCGCGCCGTGCTGCTCTTCGTCCTTGCCTTCCAGCCGCTCATTGAGCTCCATGGTGGCTTTGAACAGCAGGAATATCCCGCCGACCAACATGATCAGATCGCGGCCGCTGAAGGGGTGCTCCGCGACGATGAACATCGGTTTGGTCAGCGTCGCCAGCCACGAGATGGAGGCGAGCAGCGCCAGACGCATGACCAGCGCCAGCAACAAACCGACGACACGGGCCTTATCTCTTTGTTGTTTTGGTAATTTGTCCGCCAGAATGGCGATGAAGACAAGGTTGTCTATACCCAGCACGATTTCCAGCACGACCAAAGTGGCCAGGCCGGCCCAAATTGTTGGATCAGCGATCCATTCCATACGCCCAATTTCACCTGTAAGTTCTACGGCTTATGCCGCACGGGAATGATGGGCGTTGAGGCGGCAAAATTCAACTTTAATCGGGAGGATGTGGTTCAGAACAGGAGGATTGCCGTAAACATCGATCGGCGCCGAGCGGCCAAAGGAATCAAGGGCCTGGGGAGCAAATATCTACCGGGATGCCATACGCTCAGAAAAGAAACGCCTTATTAAATTTATTTAAATCAAAACATTAAAACAATTTTCTTTGGCTATGATTCTTATCGGTATGTGGCACGAGTAGTCTTATTCTGAAAACGGCTGACTGGGGGGATCTAAGGCTTGTATCACTTAGACATTAGTATAAGAATCTTAGTCATATAACGGCAGTAACTAACATTGTTTGGTTATAAAGGCACCGTTTTTTTTATTTTTTTGTGAACAGCATGACAGTTCAAACGAAGAATGAGTGCCGCTTTGCATAAAAATTGCCTGGCTCATGCAATGACGTGGGGGGATACGCCATTAACAGTACTTTGGTAGCTGCAAGCCAAGGGCGGTAGCGTGCCCGATTGAATCCCCTTGTTCACGCTGCACAGATGAATGCAGCGCTACGATGAATTGGAATGAAAATGCAAACAAGACTTAAGGCAGTGATCCCCGTTGCGGGCCTGGGAACCCGTATGTTGCCGGCGACCAAGGCTATCCCTAAAGAAATGTTGCCCGTGGTCGATAAGCCCTTAATCCAGTATATTGTTGCTGAATGCGTGGCGGCAGGGATTAAAGATATCGTATTGGTCACGCATTCATCAAAGAATGCGATTGAAAACCATTTTGACACTTCGTTTGAGCTGGAGGCGATGCTTGAAGCGCGCGTGAAGCGCCAGCTCCTGGCTGAAGTGCAAAGCATTTGTCCGCCGGATGTCACCGTGATGCAGGTGCGTCAAGGACAGGCGAAAGGGCTGGGGCATGCGGTGCTTTGCGCCAAACCAATGGTGGGTGATTCTCCTTTCGTGGTGCTGCTTCCGGATGTTTTGCTGGATGATGCAACGGCGGATTTACGCACAGAAAATCTGGCCAAGATGCTTCAGCGTTTCGACGAGACGGGATACAGTCAGATTATGGTTGAACCTGTGCCGGAACAAGATGTGTCCAAATACGGTGTGGTAGATTGCGCAGGCGCGACGATCGCAGCGGGAGAAAGCGCACCGATGACGGCGGTGGTTGAGAAGCCGGCCCGCGAGGATGCCCCTTCCAACCTGGCCGTCGTCGGCCGGTATGTGCTTGCCGCCGATATTTGGCCGCTACTTGAGAAAACCCCTCCCGGCGCGGGTGATGAGATTCAACTGACCGATGCGATTGCGATGCTGATGGATGAACAAACGGTGGAAGCGTTCCATATGAGCGGTAAGTCCCATGATTGCGGTGACAAGCTTGGCTATATGAAGGCGTTTGTGCAGTATGGGGTGCGTCACGGTTCCGAAGGCGAAAACTTCACCCGCTGGTTGAAGCAGACGTTGGGAAAGTAACAGGCTGTCGCCACTGCGGCTGAAAGCGATCACGAGATTGAATGAGGTCTACCATGACGAAGTTGAAAGCGGTTATTCCCGTTGCCGGATTAGGCATGCGTATGCTGCCGGCGACCAAAGCGATTCCGAAAGAGATGTTGCCAATCGTTGATAAACCGTTGATTCAATACATTGTCAACGAATGCGTCGCGGCGGGGATTAAAGAGATCATCCTGGTGACGCATTCTTCCAAGAACGCCATTGAAAACCATTTCGATACCTCATTCGAGCTGGAGGCGATGCTGGAGGCACGCGTGAAACGGCAACTGCTGGATGAGGTACAGTCGATAACGCCAAAAGGCGTAACGCTGATGCACATTCGCCAGGGGCAACCAAAAGGACTGGGACATGCCGTTCTCTGCGCTAAACCGTTGGTCGGTGATTCTCCGTTTGTCGTTCTGTTGCCGGACATCTTGCTGGATGACGCAAAAGCCGATTTGAAGAAAGACAACCTGTCACACATGATTGCGCGCTTTGAGCAGACCGGTCTGAGCCAGGTTTTGGTGCAAAAGGCAGACGAACACGTGCTGCATGATTATTCCGTGGTTGAGTGTGAGGCCAGCAACCTGAAACCTGGCGAAAGTGCCCGTATCACATCGATTATTGAAAAACCGGCGCCGGAAACCAAGTTGGAATCCAACTACTCTGCGGTAGGGCGCTATGTCTTGTCCGCCGATATTTGGCCGCTGCTGGAGACCACGGAACCGGGAGCCTGGGGGCGTATTCAACTGACCGATGCGATTGCAGAATTGTTGAAACGCAAACCGGTAGAGGCGACAGAGCTGGTGGGTGAATCGTTCAACTGCGGTGAAAAACTGGGCTACCTTCGCGCTTTTGTCACTTATGGGTTGCGTCACCCAACCCAAGGCAAAGCTTTCCGTGAATGGGCTGAACGGCTAGCGTTTTGAACAAGACTGGATGGTTTCCCACCGGCCCGAACACGGCGAGTAAGTCAGGATAGTGGTTGAATTTTGGGGAATTTCACTGTCTCATTTTTTATATTAGTATACATTCAATAGCGGGTTGCTGAGTTGCCTTGGCGAGTGATTTTTGTTCGAGCTTGCCAAGCTGCTCTGCAACATACTGTTATTAATACAAATTAAAGCCCTAATCGGCCCCGGTATCGATTTTTCGCCAATGCGAGGCTTCTCAGCTTATTTATCTTACCAATAATAGCTTTGCTCTTATCAACGGCAGATAAACGTTATGGAAAATTGCAACAGGGCGCTTATTGAGAGACGACGCAGCAAGTGTCAGGCATTTTGATAAGGTTACAGCGACGCAGCCACGGTTGGCTAGCATTGTAGCTTTGCAGATACATTTACTTGAAAGTGATGATAATTTGATGGCAAAACGACAATTGAAAGTGATATCGCTATTGATATCAATCAGCGTAATCAGTGGATGCACGGTGTTTCCTGGTCAACATTTGAACACTGTGGGGAAAAATACTGTAAAACAGGAAGATAGCGACTTCAATATTGATGACTTGGTTAATGTTTATCCTGTTACACCCAAGTTAATCCAGAAATTACGTCCTACCAAAGTGGTTGCTCAGCCCAATTCATCGCTGGAAGCCTCCTTGCGCAATTACGAGTATCGAATTGGCGTTGGCGATGTATTAAACGTTACTGTTTGGGACCACCCTGAACTGACTACGCCGGCAGGGCAGTATCGCAGCGCCAGTGATACCGGTAACTGGGTTCAATCTGATGGCACTATTTTTTACCCATATATAGGCAAAGTGAAAGTTGTCGGCAAAACAGTTGGCCAGGTACGTTCGGAAATAAGCGGCCGCTTGGCGCAGTATATCGAAAGTCCTCAGGTTGACGTCAATATCGCGGCTTTCCGTTCACAGAAAACGTATGTGACCGGGGAAGTCAAGACATCGGGGCAACAACCGATCACTAACGTGCCATTAACTGTTCTGGATGCCATTAACGCTGCAGGAGGGCTCAGTGAGAACGCGGATTGGCGTAATATCGTTCTGACGCATGATGGCAAAGAGCAGCGTCTCTCCTTACAGAAACTGATGCAGAACGGTGACTTGACCCAGAATAGGTTGTTGTATCCAGGCGATATTCTTTACGTGCCACGGAATGATGACCTAAAAGTATTCGTCATGGGGGAAGTTAAAACCCCTTCAACGCTGAAAATGGATCGTAGTGGTATGACGCTGACCGAGGCCTTAGGGAATACTGAGGGGATCAGCCAAACCGCTGCTGACGCGACGGGGGTATTCGTTATTCGCCCTCTTCACGGTTCCCAAGGCAACAAGCTGGCGGATATATATCAGTTGAATATGGCTGATGCGACAGCGATGGTTATGGGGTCAGAGTTCCACCTACAACCTTACGATATTGTTTATGTCACTGCGGCACCTATCGTTCGCTGGAATCGCGTAATGAGCCAACTGGCCCCGACGATAGCCAGCTTCAATGATCTTACAGAAGGCGCGCTGCGCGTTCGTAATTGGCCATAGGAATGAACGATGTTTGATTCAATCTTGGTTGTTTGCGTAGGTAATATTTGCCGTTCTCCAACGGGAGAGCGATTATTGCAGCGATTGGCGCATGGAAAAAAAATAGCCTCAGCAGGAATTGGAGCTCTTGTCGGTAAACCTGCTGATTCTGTAGCTGTTGAAGTGGCTAATCAGCATAATTTATCGCTTGACGGCCATATTGCTACACAATTAACCAAAGAAATGTGCCGAGAATATTCGCTTATATTAGTTATGGAAAAAGGGCATATTGATGCTGTATGTCGTTTGGCTCCCGAAGTAAGGGGTAAAACGATGCTGTTTGCCCATTGGCTTGGGCAGCGGGAAATTCCAGATCCGTATGGTAAAAGCCATGAGGCTTTTGAATTTGTATACCGCTTACTTGCTGATGGCGCTGAAAAATGGGCGCAGGCATTAAATCGTTAATCAGAGATTACAATGACTGAAAATACAAAGATGAATACTGCTGCAAATAATAGCAATGATGAGATCGATTTAGGTCGATTGTTAGGTACATTATTAGATCATCGTTGGTTGATTATTGGTGTAACTGCATTGTTTGCGGTAGTCGGGGTTGTGTATTCTCTATTTGCGACCCCGGTATATCAATCTGACGCGTTAGTCCAAGTAGAACAGAACGCTGGTAATTCGTTACTCAACAATCTTACAGAAATGTTACCTTCCAGCCAACCAGGTTCCTCGACAGAAATCGAACTGATTCAGTCGAGATTGGTGACGGGTAAGACAATTGATGATTTGAATCTAGATACGGTTATTGAACAAAAGTATTTTCCAGTTTTCGGCCAGGGTTGGGCCCGTTTGATGGGAGAGGTACCTGGAGAAATAGCCTTATCACGCCTTACGATACCTGAGTCATGGAAAAGTATCCCATTAGACCTTAAAGTCACTAGTGATAACACTTATAGCTTAAGTAATGATGGGGTTGAAATATTAAAAGGAAAAGTTGGTGAGCTTGCAAGTGGTAATGGCGTATCCCTGCTAATTAGTGGGCTTGGTGCCAAGATTGGCACTGAGTTTACAATTGTACAGCAACCAAAGTTGGTTGCTATTAATGATTTGCTCGCTGTTCTGTCGGTCCAGGATAAAGGAAAAGATACGGGGGTATTGGCACTTAGTTTGACTGGGGCCGACCCAATATTGGTGCGTAAAACCCTCGATAGCATCACTCGCAATTATTTACTGCAAAACGTTGAGCGTAAGTCGGAAGAAGCAGCAAAAAGCTTAGAGTTTTTAAAAGAACAACTCCCTGAAGTTCGTGGAGCATTAGATCTTGCAGAGGATAAGCTCAATCGTTTTAGGCAGCAAAATGATTCTGTCGACTTATCGCTTGAAGCTAAATCTGTGCTGGACAGTATTGTTGCGGTAGAAGCACAATTAAACGAGTTAACTTTTCGTGAAGCAGAAATTTCAAAGCTGTATACCCGTGAACACCCTGCCTACCGGGCTTTGATGGAAAAACGCGCTACGCTTGAGCAAGAGAAAAATCGTCTAAATAAGCGTGTAGGAGGTATGCCAAAAACGCAGCAAGAAATCATTCGTTTAACTAGAGATGTAGATGCTGGCAAAGAAATTTACATGCAATTACTGAATAAACAGCAGGAGTTAAGCATTACCAAAGCAAGTACTGTAGGTAATGTCCGTATTGTGGATCCTGCGGTTACACAGCCAAAGCCCGTTAAACCCAGAAAATTGCTTATTATTTTGTTGGCGACGTTCTTGGGGGGAATGATTTCAGTTGCTATTGTCTTGTTGAAGACAATGTTGCACAAAGGAATTGAAACTCCAGAGCAGCTAGAGCAAGATGGAATTAACGTATATGCGAGCATTCCTCTTTCAGAATGGCAACAGAAAAAAGATCGGGAGACGTTGTTATCTTCAAAACGTAAATCAAATACACGTTCTAATAGTCTCTTAGCTGTAGGCAATCCGGCCGACTTGGCTATTGAGGCTATCCGAAGCTTGAGAACCAGTTTGCACTTTGCCATGTTAGAGTCAAAAAATAATGTACTAATGATTTCTGGTGCAAGTCCGAATATTGGTAAAACTTTTGTCAGTATAAATTTAGCTGCTGTTATTGCACAGGCCGGACAGCGTGTATTAGTAATTGATGCTGATATGCGTAAAGGCTATTCACACACCTTGTTAGGCGTAGGTTGGCAGAATGGTCTGTCAGACATATTGTCGCAGCAGACAACATTCGAGGAATCGATTCGTAAAACAGAAATTGAAGGTATGGACTTTATCCCTCGTGGGCAGGTTCCACCCAATCCTTCTGAGCTATTAATGCGAATTCGTCTCAAAGAGTTAATTGACTGGGCAAGCAAGAAATATGATATCGTATTAGTCGATACACCACCAATCTTGGCGGTAACTGATGCTGCTATTATTGGCCACCATGCAGGAACCGCTCTCATGATTGCTCGCTTCAGCATGAATACTGTGAAAGAAATAGAGATCAGTATGCGGCGCTTTGAACAGAATGGCATTGATATTAAAGGTGTTATACTGAATGCGGTGGAGCGCAGAGCGAGTAGCTATTATGGCGGATATGGCTACTATCAATATGAGTACCGCTCGAATGATAAGGCATAGTCAGCACCATATATAATCATGATGTCAGGTGGGATTAAGTCCCACCTGATATTTTTTTAGGAAAAAATAAATCGTTATCTATAGATTAGTTATCTTGTAAAGAATATTAAATGCGGGTGATTAGATTATATCTTTTCATGAAAAGGTATTTCGATAATATAAATAATGTTCTTGTAATGCTTTATAAAACGTAAACTCTTCCCAAATGAAAATTTACAAGTACACTTTATTTTTGGTCAAAAAATAATGAAAATACTAATAGTCAATACAATATATGCACCATTTAAAGTCGGTGGAGCCGAGGTTTCTGTACAACTATTAGCCGAGGAGTTGGTGAAAAATGGACATTCAGTACTTGTAGTGACTTTGCATGATAAGGCGAATAAAGAGAAGGCGACTATAAATGGTGTGAATGTTCATTACTTGCCACTTAAAAATATTTATTGGCCATTTTCCAGCGATGGTGAGAAAAGGAAGAAGTGGGAAAAAATCGCTTGGCATATTATCGATAATTATAATTTCAAAATGGCAAGATTATTTTCTGAGGAGCTTGACAGTTTTAAACCCGATATAGTTCACACTAATAATATTTGTGGTTTTTCAGTTTCAATCTGGAAAGAGATCAAAAAAAGAGATATTAAACTTATCCATACTTCTCGAGATTATTATCTTTTTCATCCAAGTTCTACATTATATTCCAGAAATAAAAATATAAATGTCAATGCACTATCTGTTAAGTTGTGGTCCTTTTTTAAACGTTCAGCCAGCCACAGAGTTGATACCTATGTTGGCATAAGTGATTTTATTAAAACGTTTCACATCAACAATGGTTTCTTCAAAAGAGATAGCGCTTTTTATATCTATAACGCGGTGAATAGACCTGACTATCAATCGGACAAAGGGAATAAGACTCGTTTTGGATTCATCGGTCGATTGACAAGAGATAAAGGGTTTGATGACTACTGCGAGTTTGCGAGTAACAACCCCGATGCTGTTTACTATGCAGCCGGTCGCTTTCCGAGTGGCAAAGAAGGGGATGAACTAAAAAGATTGGCAGAGAAAAGTAATATTAAATTAATGGGTTTTATATCTATTGATGAGTTTTTCTCTCAGGTTGATGTGGCCTTTTTACCAGTAAAATGGCGAGAGCCGTTTGGAAGGGTGGTAGTTGAATGTGTATTTGCTAACAAAATAGTGTTGACAAATGCGGTTGGTGGTATTTCTGAATTGGCTATGCTTCTCCCAAACATTTACTTTATTGATAAAGGAAAGGATGTGATTGCAGGGTGTGCTGTGAATGAAGTTACGAACGAGCAACTTACGATGTTCAGTCAGGATAAAATAACCTTAGAGTATCTTTCAGTTTATCTTCACACCATAAGAAATGGTTCTGTTAATTAGTGATGAAACTTATCGCTACCAATTTTTGAAATATATTGGGGTGCTAGATGGACTTTCTTATATTACAAGATTCAATAGTTTTCTTTTTATTCCTAGCTATTGCGCTTATATATTTTCTCATTGTTGCCAAAAAAAATGGCTTCAATATATATACAATAATTTTATTTTCTATTTATATAATATGCTCTTACTCATCATATAATATTATGGTGAAACCGATACATGACTTCAACATAGCGATACCACGAACGGGGATTTATCATTTCAAAGTTATCGGGCCATTAGCTCCGATTGATATTATATTCTTGCTGCTTTTTGCTTTCGTTTTTATGAAAAAAATAATGACAAAAAGCTTGTTTAGTTATCAGATTGTAAAAAACTCGGCGGTAATATCAAAATATATAACTCTCCAGGGCGTTCTGTTGGCTATAATTTCCAGCATGGGATTTGTTGCCTATATTAAAAATGGAGGGCAAGGTGAGGTAAACGATCAACTAATTTATTGTAGAGGGGTCATATATTTTCTGGTTTCAATATTTTTATTTCAAAAATCATGTGAAAATTTGAAAGGTTTTGATTTTTATAAATTGTTCAAAATCTTTTGTGTCATTGATGTGCTTAATTTAATGTCCGGTTTTATTTCCAGCATAATTTTTCATGACTATGTATGGGAACGGTATGGTGTAAAAATAACAATTATTGATCAAGATAAGGCCACAGCATATTTTGTTATCTACGCATTGCTTATAACTTCACTTTTATTCACCAGGCCATTAAAAAACAAAGTGATTTACATATCGACCCTGCTTATTGGCATTTTTATGTTTTACAATATGTACAAATTTGTTTTCTCCTTGGCATTTCTCTATATTATTTATGAATTCTTCATCAACGCAATTCGAGGTCGAATAGCGGTGGTGAAAATGTCGCTACTAACAGTAGGCCTAGTTGCAGTAATGTCTACAGTATTGATGCTTTCAAATAGTAAGGCAATGAATACGCGTTCAACACAATTTGGTGACTACTGGGAGTATACAGGTAGTAAATTTCCTGCTATTGCATTGGGAATTGGCTTTGGTGGGCAATACTATTCGCCATCAGATACTGATGATCAGGGGGAGATAAAGCAAATCGACGTTGAGAATGGAACTGCTAACTACCGTAAAAGCATACAAACTCCGTTCTTGAATCAAATCAAAAATGCGGGCTTGATAGGTTTCTTCATAACTATTTTCTTTGCTATCTTTGCTGTCATATATATGGCTAAGATTAATATCTCCTTACCTGTTAATATTCTTTATAACGCTATATGCTTTAATATAATGTGGTTTATGTGTAGTGGCAGCATTATGCTTCAACCGACACCAATAGCAATAGTTACTGTCTCCAAGTTATTATTGTTGTTCTACTTGTTGCGAGAAAGAGAAAAAAACAATAATGCCACAGTTAAAGTTTAGCCATTATTACAAATGGGGTTTTTATGCTTTACATAAATGGTAGGTTCTTGACTCAAGAAATGACTGGTGTGCAGCGTTTTGCTGAGGAAATAACTCGCCAGTTGAATAAAGTAAGAGATGATGTGGTGGTTCTAGCGCCAGAAGGCGTTTTGAATAAGTCATTATTTAGTGAGTTTAATATTGAGGTTGTACAAGGAAAAAAAGGTCATTACTGGGAGCAAATCGATCTCCCTCGAGCTCTAAGGAAAAAAGGTGGGCCCTTATTATTGAATTTGTGCAGTACCGCCCCCGCTTTTTATAAGAATCAAATTGTCACTCATCATGATGTGACATACAAACGCTACCCTGATAGTTTTTCTAAGAAATTTAGATTTGTATATGGTCTTCTTGTTCCGATAATGTTGAAGAATAGTCGACATTTGCTTACTGTCAGTGAGTTTTCTAAGAGGGAAATTCATGATTTCTTTGGCTACCCTACGGAGAATATCTCAGTTATTTATAATGCGGTAAATAACTCATTTTCAAAGACAGAAGAGAAAGATATAACGAGGGGTGATTACTTGCTTGCTGTCTCCTCTCCTAATTACCATAAAAATTTCCATGGTATGCTATCGGCATTTGAATCTGTATCAGAGAAGTATGAAATATCACTCAAAATAATTGGGAAAACGGCGGTGAGCTTTTCTCAACAGGATTTCTCAAAACTGATATCCAATACTGATAAAGTGGAATTTATGGGGAGGGTCGACGATAAAACCCTTATACAGCTTTATCAAAATGCGGTGGCTTTTGTTTTTCCATCATATTATGAAGGGTTTGGAATTCCACCGTTAGAGGCTCAATCTTGTGGTTGTCCAGTTATATCATCAAATGCTGCATCTATGCCTGAAGTTTTGCAGGATAGCGTGATATATTTCGATCCGAATAATACGGAAGCGATTTCTGATGCCATGATAAAAATAATCACTGACAATAAATTGAGGGCTGAGCTCTCGCGAAAAGGTAATGATAACGTGAAACGTTTTTCTTGGCATTCCTCGGCGGAGAAGATTAGTAAAATAGTTGATGATTTTCAAAATGACGGGTTGTCATCTAAATGAAAGTATTACATGCAGCGGAAACAATAAAAGGTGGCGTTGCCACTGTAATGCGCCAACTTGTGGCAGGGCAGATTAACGACGAATCTATTGATGTTAGATGCATTGTTCCTTCTGAGCAAGTGTCTGAATTGGGTGTAGGTAAAGAAAATATCATCGTTTTCTCTCGCTCTGGCAGAGATATTTATTCATTTTTTATTTTCTTCCTTACATTCACTAAAACTATTATTTCGTTTAAACCGGACTTGGTACATCTTCATAGTACATTCTCTGGTTTTATGGGGAGGGTTGCGCTTTATTTATTGTGGCCATTTTACCGACCCAAAGTAATTTATTGCCCTCATGCTTTTTCATTTATGATGAAGGGTGGGGCAAAAAAATTAAAACTGTATGCAGCACTTGAGCGTGCTCTTTCGCCTATCACAGATGTCATTATTTGTGTGAGCCAGTATGAGAAAAGCTGCGCAATTGAATACGGCTTATCAGAAAGAAAACTGAAAGTTGTTCATAATGGTGTTCCGGATAAACTACCATCTGGACCAACTGCTAATCCCTTTGAGCCTGATGTGATTAATGCTATTTTCGTTGGAAGGTTTGATTATCAGAAGGGGTTCGATATTTTGCTTGACGCCATGACCAGAGTTAAGGGGGAAGCAATTTTTTTGACTGCCATCGGTAGTGCTGTTCATGGCAAGGATAATCCAAGAGAAATGATGCAAACATCATATACGGGATGGCTCAGCAGTGATGAGTTAGCACCGTATCTTATTAATGCAGATGTATTAGTAATGCCTAGTCGCTGGGAGGGCTTCGCTATGGTAGCGTTAGAAGCAATGAGCTATGGCCTGCCTGTGTTAGCGAGCAATTGTAGTTCATTTCCTGAAATGATTGAAGATGGCCATACTGGAATTCTATTCGAGGCTGAAAACTCAAAAGATTTGGCTAATTATCTTAGGAATACATCTAAAGATCAGTGGGCTAAAATGGGAGAGAATGCTAGAAAGGTTTTTCTTAAAAACTATACCTCAGTGAAAATGTGTAGAGATACGCTATCTATTTACAACTCTTTGGCTGCTGAGACGCAGCGATAAATGTTCTATTGGATATGATTTATTTATTTTTCTGTGTGAGTAAAAGTATAAGTCAACTCTATGCTAATTACTTTTTTGGTGTGCTGACACTTTTAAAATGTTATGGATGTCAACTTCATGAAAGAAAATTATAACTCTTCGCTATTTCATAAAATAATATTCCTTGGGCGAATCTCATGAGTATGGAAAAAGGGTCTATGGCAAATTATATTACTAAGTTATCTTTGGCATTGTCTGATATTTTTTTATTTAATGTTTCAGTATATCTTTCCTATCTTATTATTTATAATGTTTTTGGTGGCATAGAGGAGTTCATTCCGAAAGATGAATTTGCTGTTAGGGCTGCAGCTCAATTTATTCTTTCTGTTTTGTGTGTTATTTGGTTTTGGACTAGACTCCGTCATTATACATATAGAAAACCATTTTGGTTTGAGCTAAAAGAAATCGTCAGAACACTCATTATTTTTGCTATTTTAGATTTGGCGCTAGTTGCTTTCTCAAAATGGAATTTCTCACGTTATGTATGGATTATATCTTGGGCGTTGATTATTTTTCTTGTTCCTTTAGGCAGATCATTAACAAAAAGAATGCTTAACAAGTTCAACCTCTGGAAGAAGCACACAATAATAATCGGTACTGGAAAAAACGCATTTGAAGCTTACGCTGCACTACAAAGTGAAGAGGTTCTCGGGTTCGAGGTTGCAGCCTTTGTATGCTCAGATGACTCTTGTGCTGAAAACAAATTTAACATTCCTATTATTAGGGATGAGCGAGAGCTATGGAAGTGTTCTGATGTTGAGAGCACTCAATTCATTATTGCGCTTGAATTTGAGCAGCATGCATTACGGGATTGGTGGTTAAAGAATTTGGTGAAACATAATTGCCGTTCAGTTTCTGTCATTCCAACACTACGAGGTGTTCCATTATATGGGACTGATATGTCATTCATCTTTAGCCATGAAGTGATGATCTTGCGTGTCAGTAATAATCTTGCTAAGCGTTCATCAAGGTTGTTAAAGAGGGTGTTTGATATAGTAGGATCTCTTTCTATTATCGTTGCCTTAATGCCTATATTGATTTTTTTGGCTTACAAAGTATCGCGAGACGGTGGGAAGGCAATCTATGGACATGAGCGCATTGGATATAATGGAAAGAAGTTTAAGTGCTTAAAATTTCGTTCAATGGTAACTAACTCACAAGAGGTCCTCAGTGAGTTACTTGAAAGAGATCCAGCGGCTCGCGAGGAGTGGAACAAGGATTTTAAACTCAAAAATGATCCTCGAATTACTAAAATTGGTGCGTTTATACGTAAAACTAGCCTTGATGAATTACCACAACTCTGGAATGTCTTAGTAGGTGAAATGAGCTTGGTTGGCCCAAGACCTGTTGTAGAGGCTGAGCTTGAACGATATGCAGGTGATGTTGACTATTATCTTATGGCTAAGCCTGGCATGACGGGATTATGGCAAGTCAGTGGGCGCAATGATATTGATTATGATACTCGTGTTTATTTTGATGCTTGGTATGTAAAAAATTGGGCTCTATGGAACGATATCGCTATCTTGTTTAAAACTATTTCAGTTGTTTTGAAACGGGATGGAGCTTATTAACTTTTGAGTGTTGGATGATAAGGGGGGAGGATGGAGAGGCGAGAACTTGTAAAAAGCATGCTGCTTGCGGCGGCTGGTGCTTCTGTAGCTGGTATATCTTCAAGTGCTGAAAGCAGTGGTGAGGCCACTTCTAACTCTGTAGGTTTTGATAAGCTGCGCCCTGGCTCATTTAAGAATGATGGGGCTAAAACGATAAAGTTAAGCCCCGAAATGTTTTTTAATGGGAGGAGTTTGGATAGCACCAATCAATCGCTGACAGAAGTTAATATGCAGATACAGCGAGATAGCTATGATAGTTTTGATAAAATGCTACAGCAAGCTAGAGTTCTCTCATCGAATAATATCGTTGAAATTACATTGGGAGGGTATTATAGAGTAAGTAAAGGTAACTTCGAGTTGCCATCCAATTGTCATATTATCGGAGGAGGGACAGTATTTTTAGATAATGAGGAAAGTGATCAGGCTGTTTTTAAGGTTGAGAATAAACAGAACTTTATTTTAAAGGACATCACAATATCTTCATCAAAAACCACCGATTTGTGGGGGAAAACATGCAATGGCATTGAAATTAGAGGGTGTTCAAATTTTGAACTTAGCGGTTTAAACATAAGCTACCGTACAGATGCAATATCAATATCAGATTCATCTCATTTTAGAGTGGAGAATTGTCTTGTTCATAAGTTAGGCGAAGAGGGAATTGCTATTCGTGCCTGCTTCTCATGGCTTGTTTTTAACAATGACATATATGAGCATAATGGTGACGGTATCCTTCTGAAAACAAGTGGGTCCCCATCATATGATGGGAAAATCATTTGTAATAGGATATTTTCCGCTACAGATGCCTTTGGTTTAAAAGGAACTCTGGGGGGAGGTATTACTCTTAACGATGAGAAAACTGGATCCAGTACTACTTTTAGCAATCTTTTAGTGAGCGGTAACTCTATTAGTAATACCTCTTATGGTATTGCTTTTACTAATATTCAAAATCTGAAAGTAGTTGCAAATGATATTGATACGGTAGTTCGATTTGGCATTATCGTCGATAATGCCCTTCACAATAACCCACAGCAATACCCAATTAAAAAAACGATTGTCTCTGGCAATACGGTGAAAAATACGGGCCAAGCCGGGGTGGCATTCTTTAGTGCAAATGGTATCGATGTTCAGAATACCATTATATCTGATAATATTTTAGAAAGGTGTGGGTTGCAAGAGAGTGGAGATTATCCAGCTATTTCTTCTACTAATGCGACAATATCAGCTAATCGTATTAGCGATAGCCGTACTTTACTTAACGCTATGGATAGCATCATTAATGCTAACTTTTTTGGAAGCAGTTTAAAAAAAACAGCAGGTGAAAACATTGCTGATTTTAAGCTCGGAGGCTCCATAAATTTTATAGGTAATATCATTGAAAATAAAGGGATGGGGCATATTCGGCTTTTAGATATTTCCAATCTGGTTTTTATTGGAAATCAAGTAGAGCTAAGCTCGTCATTCTCTGTTTTCCATCTGGCATCGGCACCTTCAGGAGCAGTATTGATTAAAAATAATCATATTCAATCACCCGCTACGAATGTTTTCACTGGTATGATGACAGCAGCACATATGGTTGATACGGATTTTTCTTCGTTTGGAAATAAAGTGTGTTTATTTGGTGTTCCCAAATATGGTGAGTTTAAAGCCGGTGATAGAGCCATACAGCGCTGTCCTGAACCAGGTATGCCCTCTGAATGGGTATGCATTGAAAGTGGTTCACCGGGTATTTGGAGTATTGAGAAGTTTGCCAACATAAGTTGTCGCAGTACTCCTCAAAAAATCAATTTGGCTCCTAGTGAAAAAGCAATCATCAAAAGTGTCGCTTTAGGTGCTAAGTCTGGGTGGGCGATCAATTCGTTAGGGTGTTCACTACCTCTGATGCAAGCCTCGCTGAATGCTTCTTTAGATGAAGATGGTGTTGTTACCATTACAGTAAGAAATATTGGTGATGCTCACTTGAATGTAGAAAAAGTCATTTTCAATGTTGTGATCAATAGGGGGTATTAGTCGTGGTGAGTTCTTGTTTTTATGAACTGAAGACACTTAGCCCATTTTACTTTCGCTTTACTTCTCCTTTGGTTTCTGTATTTTTCTGCATTCCTTCTACTTGCATTTCTATCTTTATTTCATAGTAATTACTCTTTTTATTCCATGATCTATTGGAGTTTCCTGGTTGATTTTTTGTATGAGCATATTTAGGGATGCACACATATATATCTTGGTAAACCGTACCATGCATATTTAGATGTCTTCCGACATGCTGATTATGTCCCTTGAGGAGTTCACCATGCTTACCCCTCCGATACGTCGAACACAAGAGCATCGCCGTTTTTTATTCTATCAGACCCGGTATTTCTGCACTCAGTTATTACAAGCTGAAAGCTAAGTTCGTCGGTATCGAATCCTTTGATATCAAAAATATGAAAGATATCTAGGGCGAAAACCGTCAGTTGAAACAGATGTTTTCGAACCTGAGCTTCGAGAACCTCATACTGAAAATGTATTATTTGTTAAAAACGTTGAAATAAGTGATAAAGCGTGGATTTTAAAATTTTTCAGGTGATTAGCATGCCGAGGCGTCCCTGGAACCATGGAAGCGTTCATCATATCTACCATCTACCATCTACCATCTACCATCTACCATCTACCATCTACCATCTACCATCTACCATCTACCATCTACCATCTACCATCTACCATCTACCATCTACCATCTACCATCTACCATCTACCATCTACCATCTACCATCTACCATCTACCATCTACCATCTACCATCTACCATCTACCATCTACCATCTACCATCTACCATCTACCATCTACCATCTACCATCTACCATCTACCATCTACCATCTACCATCTACCATCTACCATCTACCATCTACCATCTACCATCTACCATCTACCATCTACCATCTACCATCTACCATCTACCATCTACCATCTACCATCTACCATCTACCATCTACCATCTACCATCTACCATCTACCATCTACCATCTACCATCTACCATCTACCATCTACCATCTACCATCTACCATCTACCATCTACCATCTACCATCTACCATCTACCATCTACCATCTACCATCTACCATCTACCATCTACCATCTACCATCTACCATCTACCATCTACCATCTACCATCTACCATCTACCATCTACCATCTACCATCTACCATCTACCATCTACCATCTACCATCTACCATCTACCATCTACCATCTACCATCTACCATCTACCATCTACCATCTACCATCTACCATCTACCATCTACCATCTACCATCTACCATCTACCATCTACCATCTACCATCTGCCATCTGCCATCTGCCATCTGCCATCTGCCATCTGCCATCTGCCATCTGCCATCTGCCATCTGCCATCTGCCATCTGCCATCTGCCATCTGCCATCTGCTTAAGCTCTATTTTTGCCTCATTGGTAAACAACATCTACCGGTGCGTAATTCCGTACTGCACGCGACCTTTCATCATCGAACCAGACCTGTCCCATCGATTTTATGCATGATGTGCTGACCGCGGCAGACGATTCCGGACTTTCGACGTGATGGATAGTTTTAACCGTGAAGTACTGGCAATAGAAATTCTCCTGAATGGTCCGAAAACGAGGCAAGTAGCCGCGAATAGCGATACTTGTTCATGACTCTGAGTGAAGCACGCTAATCACAACGCGCTGGTTTACGAAATAAAACACTGAGCAGCCTCATTAATCCCTGAGTAACCCGGCATAGGAAAGGTACTGGCTGATGGTGAAAAGTCCGTAAATTACAAAAAGTTCGTAAAACTAAACCGGTATGTTTACTTACTTGCTTAATGCACTTAACAATAGTTTCGGGTTTTGTGAGAGCCAACACCATGTTACGTATTTAAACTA
Organism: Serratia sp. BNK-23; assembly: GCF_047456145.1. Lineage (NCBI taxonomy): Bacteria > Pseudomonadati > Pseudomonadota > Gammaproteobacteria > Enterobacterales > Yersiniaceae > Serratia > Serratia sp. BNK-23. The sequence goes on along the minus strand of NZ_CP179900.1, from coordinate 3,323,791 downwards.
AAATCAACTGTGCAAGTGATATCCGTTCAGGTTTCTTACTCGAGGCTCAATGATAACCTTGGCTCCAGAGTGGGTATGTTATGGCTTAATTGTATGATGTTTAAAGGAAGTCCTATTTTATTTGCTTTTGTATTTAATTATATATTTGTTTTTTATGTGATTTTAATTTGGTTCTGACCTTCCCTTTGATTTTCTTGTGTAAGTGGCCTGACTTGGTGATTTTGGGTGGTTTTTAATTTTAATTTTTAAAATCCATTAAAATTCAACCTGATGTGATTTTTTTATATTTAAATAAAAAAAATCCTACTCCTTGACAAGGGTCTGTTTATGGCCTTTCTTTAGTATGTGTCGCTATGGTTCTGTACGGTTAGGGGGTAAAGCAATCTTTAAGTTAGTTAGAGTATTAGTAGTTATGAGGTTCTTATAACTTCCTGTTTCCCTCATCTTCTTGATTAATAAAGGGACAGGTTTTGCTTAATCAAAAATCTACCTCGAAGGAGGTTTTTATGGCTTCTCTGGCGTTTCAAAAAGAGGCGGCTGCAGTTATGTATGCCGTTCTGGGGCAAAGTGCGTCAAGTTCAACTTATGATAGTGTTGGCGCACAGTTAGAAACAGGCAGCCTTTCAGCTGGCAGTTATGTAACAAGTTTGCTGACCTCCTCTGCTGGTGTGGCGTTATATGCGGGCAAAACGGATTTAGATATTCTGCAGGCGGTGTACACTAAAGCGTATGGAAGTGCGGCTCCAGTTGCAACACTTCAGGCTTTGCTGGCATCTTCTACGCTTGCCGACTCGATTTCTACAGTGGTTTTAAATATCATTAATTATCATGGATTTGACTCCGCAACAACGACATCGCAGCTTAACTTCGATTCACAAATTAATAAAATTTTATATCCAGCAACCAGTCCGGCAGCGGCTGCTGGTCCGGGTGCATCGGATGTTCAGGCCATATATCATGTATTGGGTCTGATATCTCAATCGAGCAATGTTAATTTATTCGGTTCACTTATCAACTCAGGGACCAAAACGCTTGTTCAGGTTGCTGATAAATTCGTAGCTGATCGCTCCTATTTGACGTCTTTGAATAACAATGACTTCTTGGTTCGCGTCTTCGCAGCTAGTTATGAGCGTGCACCATCGTCGACCGAGCTTTCGCACTATTTAGGGGAACTGACTGGTGGAAGTTCTCGAGGTCAAATTGTTGCGGAAATCATCACTGCGCTTCGTGGGTCGGTCGCTCCTACAGATTCTGTTGCGCAGCAGCATTTTAATGATGCGACGGTTATCTATGCGCAAGGTCAAATCGGTGGTCTTGCAGCTCAGGAACAGGCTGCAGCAGTATATTTGGCAGTTCCTGAGCGCGGTATTGATGCCGGTGCGTTGGATAATTGGAGTAAATACCTTTCATTAAGCACGACGACATACAAAGGGTTTATAAGTAATCTACTGACGTCTGATGAGTTCCAACGTAAAGGTGCACAGCTGACTGGTGATAACTTTATCCAACATGTTTACACCGCTGTTCACGGTACTGCAGCTACGGCTGCTCAGCTGGCGCTTTACAGTGCTTTGGGGACTGATAAATCGGTTATTACCCAGGCCATCATTAATGACCTGCGGACTTCAACGGCTACTGACGCGGTTACTGTCACTCAGCAGCACGCATTTGAGTTTGATATCGGTACCAGCCTGTTGTACAAAACCGCGGCTAGCCTGACGACTACAGCCGCCGGCGGTAACGCAACCGGCACCGTCAACACCGGCGCGTCCCACCAAATTAGTAATGCCGAAACGGCAGTTTTAACGGATGTCCAACTGAACGCCAATGCCGCCAGCACCGTGAACCTGAAGTTCGCCGACCATCTGGCGAATCTGACTATCAACGGCACCAGCGCAGCAACGGTCAACCTGTCTGACAATGGGGTTAATCCAGGCGTAGATATTACCGTCAATAACGGCAACGTCATCCTGAATGCCAGTTCGGGTGCGGATGACGTAGTCGTCACATCGACGGCAAACATTGCGGCCGGCACGGCGCAGTTTAACCTTGGTGCCGGCAATGATAGCCTGCACTGGGCAGGGAACGGCGTTTCCGGCGGAGCTAACACTGTCGCCAACACCGTCAAGGCTGACGGCGGCACGGGGACGGACTCCATTTCCGCCAACTTCATCACCAAAACCGTGGTGACCAACCAAAACGCCTTGGGCGTTCGCACCAGTACTGTGACCAGCAACGCCAATAACTTCTCGAATTTCGAGAAGATCGACCTGACCGGCTATATCGGCAAGTCTGTTGGTACGCTGATTACGACTCCGCTGATCGGTTCACCGACCACCACCAGCGTCACAACACCGACCCACACCTTTGACTTTGGCCTGACCAACGGTACATCCACGGTTGAAGGCACCACGGGCGGCACGGTTACGCAGAACGCAGCTGCCACCAATCTGGGCACGCAAGGATTTGTGATCTCCGGTTTGGCTAACGTCAACGTCATCAACGCCGCCGGCGGCAACGCCGCGCAGCTGGAAGTGAAAGGGGACGCGACCTCCGCCAGTACGCTGAACTTCACCTTCGTGCAGAACGCTACCGATCACTTCAATATCAATTTCGATGCGGTGAGTTCCGCCAATGTGAATGCCGGTGCCATCACCCTGAACAGCAGCAGCAGCGCCCTGTTGGGTACCGCGCTGAGCACGGTGAACGTGGCCTCAGGCGGTACTGGCAGCTTTGATAACATTCTGTCATTGGCTGGCACCAATGCGCAGGTTCAGACCATCAACGTGACCGGTGATCACGCGCTGGATCTGACCCTGGGCAGCGGTTTCAGCAACGTGCGTGATATCAATGCGTCCACCAATACCGCTGGTCTGAATCTCGACTCCAGCCATGGCGGTACCGGTGACGGTATCATCGTTCAGTTGCTGAACATTCTGCCGCTGAGCGTCATTACCACCAACCTGTTGGCGCCAGTGTTGACGGCGTTGGGCCTGAACGGTTACCAAATGACCGTGGAAGGTTCCAGTGCTGCCGATACCCTGGGCGTGATTGGCAACACCACGCTGACCGGTGGCGCAGGTGCCAACACCTATGACATCAAGGCGAGTAACACGCAGGCGGGTGTGACCATCAAGGACTTTAGCAGCCTCAAAGACAAGATTGTCGATGTTAACCATGGCGGCCTGACTATCTCCAATGACGCCAGCGGCACGGCGGTTGCGGACTACGGCACACGTTCCGCAGACACATTGGATGCGCTGTTGGGGACTCTGGTGGGCGGTTTGACCAACGGCGTTATCGGCCTGCTGGGCGGCATTCTCGGTCTGGACAGCAGCAACTCGTTGACGTCGAAAGTGGGTGTGGCATCCGTAGTATTCAGCGGTGGCGGTAATACTGCCAGCTCTTATGTGATTATCGACAACAACGATAACCATGCGCTGGATCTCAACGATACCGTGGTATACCTGACCGGGCAGAATCACCAGCAATTGGTGGATACTTTGCACTACGCGTAAGTAGGGGTTCCAGTGGGAAATAATTCCCATTGAAACTGTTAGTCAATAAATAATACGGGGTGTGTGAACACCCCGTATTCTTTGAATTTTGTGAACCACGTCATTATCTCTGATTTATTCCCTTTCGTACTAAACTCGCTTTGCCCTGTCTACTATTTACCCTACTGTTTTCATTTGTTTTTTTCTGTGGTTCGTGAGGCGATTTTTTTTGCTTACGGCCTTGCTGATATCCGCTTTCTCTACCTATAGTTAGAAAAAGTATCTGCAGTCTCGAGCATGTCTGGGGTGGGGGTTCTTTAGGATTTATTTTACTTTTTTCCTTTTTAGGATTTTCCTTATAAGAGTCCAATGCGGATTTTGACTGACAGTGCACATGATGTAAGGGCAGAAAGTGAATCAATTTATACCGCGCAATGAAATTGCGGATGTTATACGGACTCGCAGTAAGGTTTTTTGGACCGTTGGCATATTTACCGCATTTATTAATTTATTAATGCTAGTTCCTTCTATCTATATGCTCCAGGTTTATGACCGGGTGCTTCCTTCTCGTAATGAAATCACGCTGTTAATGCTGACGCTGATCATGCTGGGCATGTTCGGCATGATGTCGCTGTTGGAATACGTGCGCAGCATGGTGGTGATCCGTATCGGCAGTCAGCTGGATATGCGTCTCAACACGCGAGTCTACACTGCGGCCTACGAGGCGAATCTGAAAAACGGTTCGTCTGACGCCGGCCAGATGCTGAGCGACTTGACCAATCTGCGCCAATTCCTTACCGGCAGCGCGCTGTTCGCCTTCTTTGATGCGCCGTGGTTTCCGATCTATCTGTTGGTGATATTCCTCTTTAACCCTTGGTTGGGGCTTTTCGCCCTGGTCGGTGCGCTGTTGCTGATCGCATTGGCGGTGATCAACGAAATGGTGTCGAAAAAGCCGCTGGCGGAGGCCAGCAAGCTGTCGATTATGTCCGGTACGCTGGCCAGCACCAATCTGCGAAATGCCGAAGTGATCGAGGCTTTGGGGATGTTGCCTAACCTGAAACGCCGGTGGTTCGGTCTGCACCAGCGGTTTTTGAACAGTCAGCGCATCGCCAGCGAACGCGCATCGCGGGTCACATCGATCACCAAGTTTGTGCGCATGTCGCTGCAATCGCTGGTGCTGGGGCTCGGGGGCTGGCTGGCGATCGATGGGCACATTACGCCCGGTATGATGATCGCCGGCTCCATTCTGATGGGGCGAACGCTGGCGCCGATTGAGCAGGTTATTAACGTCTGGAAGAGCTACAGCGCGGCGAAGCTTTCTTATGGCCGGTTGGTCAAGCTGCTGGAAACGCACCCGCAACGTGGTACCGGTATGTCCTTGCCGCGTCCGGAAGGGGTACTCGCAGTAGAAGGCGTCACCGCCACGCCGCCGGGCTCCAAAGGCGATGCGGTATTGCATAACGTGAGTTTTGCCATCCAGCCCGGTGACGTGCTGGGGATCATTGGCCCGAGCGCGTCGGGGAAATCGACGCTGGCGCGTTTGCTGGTCGGCATTTGGCCGGTCAGTGAAGGGATTGTTCGGTTGGATAATGCCGACATCTATCAGTGGAACAAGGATGAATTGGGGCCGTATATCGGCTATCTGCCGCAGGACATTGAGCTGTTTGCCGGGACTATCGCCGAGAATATCGCTCGCTTTAACGATATCGACTCAGAGAAAGTCATTGAAGCCGCTAAGCTGGCCGGCGTGCACGAACTGATCCTGCGTTTCCCTAACGGTTACGATTCGGTGCTCGGCAACGGCGGCGCTGGGTTGTCCGGTGGACAGAAACAGCGTATCGGCCTGGCGCGCGCCTTGTACGGCGATCCTTCGCTGGTGGTATTGGATGAGCCTAACTCCAATCTGGATGATGCGGGCGAGAAAGCGTTGAACCAGGCGATTATGTTCCTCAAGCAACGTAATAAAACGGTGGTTCTGATTACCCATCGCACCAATTTGCTGTCGATGACCAGCAAGTTGTTGCTGTTGGTGAATGGCAACGTCAACGCGTTCGGCCCGACTCAACAAGTGCTCCAGGCGTTGGCCAATGCGCAAAAAGCCCAGACGCAACAGCCTCAGCAAGCGGTGAGGGCGGTAAATTCTGAGCCGGATGAAGGCAACATCCCAAAAACGCAAATTAATTAAGCCGTGAATTGCCTGATGGCTTTATTGCCATCCGCAGTTTAAAGGAGTTGGTATGTCGACGCATATTGGCGAGCCGCAAGACTCGTATATTGAAGAGATCCCGCAGGACGAACGGCGGTTTACCCGGATGGGCTGGCTGGTAGTGGGAATTGGTCTGTTCGGATTTTTGGTCTGGGCAGCGTTCGCCCCTCTGGATAAAGGGGTGGCATCTCCGGGATCGGTAACCGTTTCCGGCAACCGCAAAACGGTGCAGGCCCCGGCTAGCGGCATCATCAAGAATATCGCGGTGAAAGACGGCGACAAGGTGAAAGCCGGTGAGGTTCTGGTGCAATTGAGCCAGGTGCAGGCACAGGCTCAGGTTGATTCGCTGCGCGATCAGTACTACACCACGCTGGCCACCGAAGGGCGTTTACTGGCTGAACGCGATGGTCTGAGCAAGGTCACTTTTTCCCCTGTTTTCACCCAGGTTAAGGATCAGCCGCGCGTGGCCGAAATCATCGCGTTGCAAACGCAGCTGTTCGCCTCTCGCCGCCAGGGGCTGCAAAGTGAAATTGACGGTTATAAGCAGTCGATGGATGGGATCCGCTTCCAGTTGAAAGGCTTGCAGGATTCGCGCGCCAACAAGCAGATCCAACTTTCCAGCCTGCGTGAGCAGATGAACAGCATGAAGCAACTGGCGGCGGACGGTTATTTGCCGCGCAACCGTTATCTGGAAGTCCAGCGCCAGTTCGCTGAGGTGAACAGCAGCATCGATGAAACCATCGGGCGGATTGGTCAATTGCAAAAGCAGCTGCAGGAATCTCAGCAGCGTATCGATCAGCGCTTCGCCGACTATCAGCGCGAGGTCAGGACGCAACTGGCGCAAACCCAAATGGACGCCAGCGAGTTCCGCAACAAGCTGCAAATGGCCGACTTCGATCTGGGCAACACCGCCATCACCTCTCCGGTGGATGGCACCGTGGTCGGATTGAATATTTTCACTCAGGGGGGCGTCGTGGGAGCGGGGGACCACCTGATGGACGTTGTACCCAGCCAGGCGACGCTGGTGGTGGATTCTCGCCTGAAAGTCGATTTGATCGACAAGGTGTACAACGGGTTGCCGGTGGATCTGATGTTTACCGCCTTCAACCAAAACAAAACCCCGAAAATTCCGGGGACGGTCACGCTGGTTTCCGCCGACCGCTTGGTCGACAAAGCCAATGGAGAACCTTACTACCAGATGCAGGTCACGGTCTCGCCGGAGGGCATGAAGATGCTCAGTGGCGAGGACATCAAGCCGGGGATGCCGGTCGAGGTGTTCGTGAAAACGGGCTCACGCTCGCTGCTGAGTTATCTGTTTAAACCTATTTTGGATCGCGCTCATACTTCATTAACCGAGGAATAATTTTGATTCAATCAAAACGACAGGCTGCCGGTCTGGTTATCGGCACCCTTTTGTTTGCGATATCTGCGCCGGTTTATTCGATAGGGATTTTAGACGCATATTCGCTGGCATTAGAAAAGGACCCGACCTACCGGGCGGCTATAAAAGAGAAAGAAGCGGGAGATGAGAACGAAAACATCGGCAGGGCGGGGCTGCTGCCGAAGGTATCGCTGAACTACCAGAATTCGCCGCGCAACTGGCAAACGCAGAAGTACCCGGCGAGTGACATTTTTGGAAATAGCCTTGGAGAGGCAACCAAGCGACAACAGTATCGCAGCCATTCCAGTTCGATCACGCTGACGCAGCCGCTATTCGACTATGAAGCGTACGCCCGCTACAAAGCCGGCGTGGCACAGACGATGATGTCGGACGAGCGCTATCGCGGCAAGTTGCTGGATCTCGCTGTTAGGGTGATTAACGCCTATGTTGAAGTCGCCTATTCCAAGGATCAAATCGCGTTGGCCGAAGCGCAAAAGGCGGCTTACAAGGAACAGCTGACCTTGAACGATCGCCTGATGAGCGCGGGTGAAGGCACCATTACCGACGTATCGGAAACCCAGGCGCGCTACAGCCTGGCCGAAGCGCAGGTAATTGAAGCGCGCGACGCGCTGGACGCTGCACAGCGCGAGCTGGAAGTGATTATCGGCATGCCGCTGAACCAACTGGATGAATTGCAGGTTTTGCGGCCGGGCAAGTTCAAGGTGGCACCGCTGATCCCGTCCAAGTTCGAAGATTGGCAGAAGATCGCGCTGGAGAACAACCCGGTGCTGGCCGCGTCGCGTCATGGCGTGGATGCCGCCAAGTATGATGTCGAAAGGAATCGTGCGGGCTTTATGCCGCAGGTTCAGCTGTATGCTTCGCATTCGGAAAACGATTCCAGCAGCGATAATACGGTTAACCAGAAATACCGTACCGACAGCATCGGCGTGCAGGTCAGCATGCCTATTTATTCCGGCGGCGGCGTTTCGGCGTCGACCCGGCAGGCGGCGGCGCGCTATGGCCAGGCGATGTATGAAATGGATGCACAGACGGGCACCACGCTCAACGATCTGCGCAAGCAATACAATTTGTGCATCAGCAGCCGCGCCAAGGTGGCGGCCTATGAGTTGGCGGTGCAATCGGCTACTACACAGGTGACGGCGACTCGGCAGAGCGTGCTGGCCGGGCAACGTGTCAACGTCGATGTGCTCAACGCCGAACAGCAGCTCTATAGCGCCCAGCGCGATCTGGCTTCCGCCAAGTACGCCTACATCAAATCATGGATCACCTTGCTGAGCGACTCCGGTACGTTGGATGAAAAAGATGTTATGCGGGTCGCGCAGTATTTTGCCCGCAGTCGCTAGCAACATATTCACTATGAGCATTAATCTGAAAGAGCAGCGCTATGCTGCTCTTTTTTTGTTAATACGTTATGTTATCGGCAGGTTGTTCCTCCTGTGTTTTTACTCGTCGGGTTTATTTCTGAACATAATTCCTGGCAAAGGGCGGTAGGTTAGGGGAATTTATACTTTAGCAAAATGTAGCGATTGGTCGACGATCGTACGAATTTTAGAATGATGCTGCTGATGAGTGGCGTCGTCCTTATAAGAACGATGACTGAGTAAAGGGTAGATAATGTCCAAACTAATCCCTGTGGTTATGGCCGGCGGTACTGGGAGCCGTCTGTGGCCGATGTCGCGAGAATCGTTCCCTAAACAGTTTCTTTCTATTGATGACAGTGGGATGAGCCTGCTGCAACAGACGTTACAGCGCTTGTCGGGGCTGGGCGGTATTGAAATTGCCGCTCCTTTGGTCATTTGCAATGAGGAACATCGTTTTTTGGTTGCCGAGCAATTGCGTGAAATCGGACAATTAGCGACCAATATCATTTTAGAGCCCGTAGGGCGCAATACCGCGCCGGCAGTGGCGTTAGCCGCTCATCTGGCAGCGGAAGAAGACGAAGACAGCATGCTCTTGGTGCTGGCTGCAGATCATCTGATCACGAAGGTCGATAATTTTCACGCGGCGATCCAGACGGCTATCTCGTTTGCAGGCAATAACCATCTGGTCACGTTTGGCATTATTCCGGAACATCCGGAAACCGGGTACGGCTACATCAAACGCGGCAGTCACCTGTCCAATGATTGTTTCAAGGTTGATTCATTCGTGGAAAAACCACGTTTGGAGAAAGCGATCGAATACCTCGCCAGCGGAGATTATAGTTGGAACAGCGGTATGTTCATGTTTAAGACCGCCAAGTTCTTACAGGAATTGCGGCAGTTCAGTCCCGACATCTTTAGCACAACCCAGCAGTCTGTGGGTAAGAGCCAACGCGACATGAATTTTATCCGGGTTGAGCAAGACATCTTCAAACACTGTCCAAGTGATTCCATCGACTATGCGGTGATGGAAAAAACGCGTGATGCCGTAGTGATTCCCATTGATGCCGGCTGGAGCGACGTCGGCTCCTGGTCTTCACTGTGGAACGTTTCCGAAAAAGATCCGTTGGGCAATGTCAACGTGGGTGACGTTATTTCGATCGACTCCAGTGACAATTACATTTCGTCGGAGTCTGCGTTGGTGGCAACCATTGGGTTGGAAAATCTTATCGTGGTCAACACCACTGACGCCTTGCTGATCGCTCACAAGGATAAAGTACAGGATGTAAAGAAAGTGGTTGATGAGCTTAAAAAGCGCAATCTTCATCACTTTCGCCAACATTCCACCGCCTACCGGCCCTGGGGCAAGATTTGCGACATCGACAGCGGCACGCACTTCCAGGTGAAGAAAATCATTGTGCGGCCAGGGGAGGGATTGTCGGTGCAACGCCATCTCCACCGTGCCGAACATTGGATCGTTGTGAGTGGGACAGCAAGAGTTAACGTTGATGATCAAGAGTTCTTCTTGTCGGAAAATCAGTCTACCTTCATTCCTGCGGGCAGTGTCCATACGCTAGAAAACCCGGGAAAAATCGATTTAGAAATGATCGAGGTCAGGTCGGGGCGCTATCTGGAAGAAGATGATATTGAGCGTTTGCAAGATCGCTATGGCAGAATTTAACAGGTTTGGTAATGCAAAAATTGACGTGTTTTAAAGCTTATGACATCCGGGGAAAGCTGGGTGAAGAGCTGAATGAGGACATCGCGTATCGTATTGGACGTGCCTATGGCGAGTTTTTGAAGCCCAAACGGATCGTGTTGGGCTGCGATGTGCGGTTGACCAGTGAAAGCCTGAAACTGGCGCTGGCGAAAGGGTTACAGGATTCAGGCACTGATGTGATAGACATCGGTTTAACCGGTACCGAAGAAATCTATTTCGCCACAACCTATTTAAAAGCCGATGGTGGCGTGGAAGTGACCGCCAGCCATAATCCTATCGATTACAACGGCATGAAGTTAGTGCGCGAAGGCTCTCGCCCAATCAGCGGCGATACCGGGCTACGAGCGATTCAAGAACTGGCGGAGAAAAATCACTTTCAGGCGCCGGCAGCAACGCGCGGTAGCTATGTCCGCCAGGACGTATTGGGGGCTTATGTAGAGCACATACTGTCTTACGTCGACGTGAAAAACTTCAAGCCGTTGAAGCTGGTGCTCAACTCGGGCAACGGTGCGGCAGGGCATGTGATTGATGCCATCGAGGCGCAACTCAAGGCGCGGGGCGTGCCGTTGGAGTTTATCAAGGTGCATCACCAGCCGGACGGGGCTTTCCCTAACGGTATTCCCAACCCTTTGCTGCCTGAATGTCGCGCGGATACCGCCGATGCGGTGCGTGAGCATGGCGCTGATATGGGGATCGCGTTCGACGGCGATTTCGATCGCTGCTTCCTGTTCGATGAAAAAGGCGATTTCATTGAGGGTTATTACATCGTCGGCTTGCTGGCGGAAGCCTTCCTGCAGAAACAGCCGGGAGCGAAGATCATCCACGATCCGCGTCTGAGTTGGAATACCGTCGATGTGGTCACCGATGCGGGTGGCGTGCCCGTGATGTCGAAAACCGGCCATGCTTTCATTAAGGAACGCATGCGTGCGGAAGACGCCATTTATGGCGGTGAGATGAGCGCCCACCACTATTTCCGTGATTTTGCTTATTGTGACAGCGGCATGATCCCGTGGCTGTTGGTTGCCGAACTGGTCAGTGTGAAAGGACAAACTTTGGGGCAACTGGTACAGGATCGCATTGCCGCCTACCCGTCTTCCGGTGAGATCAATATCAAACTGGCACAGCCGGCCGTGTCCATTGAAAGCGTCAAGCAATACTATTTGGCTCAAGCGAATGAGGTAGACTATACCGATGGCATCAGCATGTCGTTCGCAAACTGGCGTTTCAACCTGCGTTCCTCCAATACGGAACCTGTGGTGCGTCTTAATGTCGAATCGCGAGCCGATGTTGCGCTGATGCAAGCGAAGACCGACGAGATTTTGGCGTTGCTCGGTGCACAAATTTAACGCTTAATACATTGAATAGTCTAGGATGAGAGCGGTTTTACCGCTCTCTCTTCATGGTACGCCCAGAAGGTTGTATGATGCGCCCGGTATCGATGAGGGCGTTTTTGTCGAATCAAGAATGTTGCGAAGTATAAGGGGGGGATATGGCAATTTTAGTTACCGGTGGTGCTGGTTACATCGGATCGCACACCGTGCTATCGCTCCTGGAGCGTGGCGAGGACGTCGTGGTGTTGGATAATTTGTCCAACTCATCTGCGGAGTCATTGCAGCGGGTGGAGAAACTGTCGGGGAAAGCCGCAGAGTTCCATCAGGGAGACGTTCAGGATGCCGAATGCCTGCAGCGCATCTTTGGCGCTCATGAGATCACTGCCGTGATCCATTTCGCCGGTCTTAAGGCGGTAGGGGAGTCAACGCGCAAGCCGCTGGAGTATTATCAGAATAACGTTACCGGCACGCTGGTGTTGTTGGATGCTATGCGTCGTGCCGGCGTGCACGACTTTATCTTTAGCTCTTCTGCCACTGTCTATGGTGCCAATTCGCCGGTACCTTATGTAGAGACGACACCGATCGGCGGGACAACCAGCCCTTATGGAACATCAAAGTTGATGGTGGAGCAGATCCTGCAAGATTTCGCTAAAGCAGAGCCTCAGTTCTCGATTATCGCCTTGCGTTATTTTAATCCGGTAGGTGCTCACGAGTCCGGTTTGATTGGTGAAGATCCCAATGGCATTCCCAATAACCTGCTGCCGTACATCTCACAAGTGGCTATCGGCAAGCTGGAGAAACTGGGTATTTTCGGTGGGGATTATCCGACAAACGATGGAACGGGAGAACGCGATTACATCCATGTCATGGATCTGGCCGAAGGCCACCTGAAGGCGATGGATCATCTGCCAAAGATCAATGGATTTAAGGCCTACAACCTTGGGGCTGGCGTAGGGCATTCGGTGCTGGCGATGGTTCAGGCGTTTGAGAAAGCGTCAGGCGTAACGATCCCTTATCAGATCTTGCCACGTCGCGATGGCGACCTGCCTGCTTTCTGGGCCAATGCCGATCTGGCTTATCAGGAGCTGGGATGGAAAGTCAGCCGAGGCATTGATGATATGATGCGCGATACTTGGAATTGGCAGCGCACTAATCCACAAGGTTACCAAAAGTAATACCTTACAGATAAGCTCCCTCTCTTTGTTAGATCATGATTGCGGTTTGCGATCGCAATCATGCATCCCACCAGGATACACATTCTTTAAATATTATAACGTATTTAACAATGCGATCGCGATTGTTACACGGGTTAAGCCCTTTTCGGGCGCTGAGTGAGCGTTCATCTCAGATAAGCCTGAAAAAGCGGATAATCTACAGGTGTTTTGATGGCTAAGGTGGTAGCATACGCAGCAAAAATATTTATTATATCCGTCCCCTATACCTGACAAGGGGGGACACGAGTATGGCTTTTCGTGCCATATGCGAGGTACAACAGTGTGGCGAGTTTTGGCCATGGATAAAATTCAAAAGCAAGATCAGTCGGTTGGTAGCTGTTGAGCCAAGGGCGGTAGCGTGATTTTTGCAGGCCTTCGTCACCGTGAGAGGTTGAGTAATCTCCTGTATTATCACTGCCAGCGAAATGCCCTTCGTTGCTGTTTGGCCTTCATCTAAGCACTGCATAAGGCAACAGTAAGCGCGATAATTGAACGTTATGTATTGGTGTGACCTAACTTAACATATTGTATTTAAAGCTTTATATATTTTTAGCGTCATAAGGACAAAAAATGTTATTACCTGTAATTATGGCAGGCGGTACTGGTAGCCGTTTATGGCCGATGTCACGAGAACTCCACCCTAAGCAGTTTTTGCGCTTGCACAGCGTAAATTCAATGCTTCAGGAAACGTTGAAACGACTCGATGGCGTGGAGATCGGTGAGCCTGTTGTAATCTGCAACGAAGACCACCGTTTTATGGTGGCTGAACAGCTGCGTCAAATTGATATGTTGTCACACAACATTATCCTGGAGCCCATTGGCAGAAATACTGCGCCAGCGATTGCTTTGGCTGCATTGAATGCTACCGCAGCAGGTAACGATCCTATCATGCTGGTATTGGCAGCAGACCATATCATCAAGGATGTTAATGTTTTCCACCAGGCGATCGAAGCAGCATTGCCTTACGCAGCGGAAAAAAGCCTGGTTACGTTTGGTATTGTGCCGACAGGTCCAGAAACTGGTTATGGTTACATCCAGCGTGGAGAGTGCTGCGATGATAAAGCGGTGGCCGCTAACGTAAAACGTTTTGTTGAGAAACCTGATCTCGCAACCGCTCAGGCCTATGTCGACTCCGGTGAATATTTTTGGAACAGTGGTATGTTCATGTTCCGTGCCAAGCGTTACCTAGAGGAACTGGAGGCATTCCGTCCCGATATCCTGGCTGCCTGTCGCCGCTCGCTGGATGATACCGAATGTGACAAAAACTTTATCAATGTCAATCGCGACGCCTTTGCGAGTTGCCCAGACGAGTCGGTCGATTATGCGGTAATGGAAAAAACACAAGATGCGGTCATGATCCCGCTGGATGCCGGTTGGAGTGATGTCGGCTCATGGTCTGCATTATGGGAAGTCAGCCAGAAAGATGGGGCTGGTAATGCATTGACCGGCGACACTTTCCTGCATAATACCCGTGATTGCTATATCAATACTGATGAAAAATTAGTTGCGGCTGTTGGCGTAGATAATCTGGTTATTGTTAACACTAAAGATGCCGTTCTCGTGGTTGATAAGTCGAAAGTTCAGGACGTTAAAAAAGTTGTTGAGTATCTGAAAAAACATAAGCGGAGTGAATATCGAAGACACCGCGAGGTTTATCGACCATGGGGTATTTGCGATATTTTGGTTGCTGAAAAGCGTTTTAATGTCAATCGTATCACCGTTAATCCCGGGGAAGCATTTTCTCTGCAAATGCACCATCACCGCACGGAACACTGGGTGGTTCTTTCTGGTACGGCTAAAGTAACAACGGGGGATAAAACGTTCTTACTTACCGAAAATCAGTCGACATTCATTCCAATTGGGGTTGTCCACCGTTTAGAAAATCCCGGAAATATTCCTTTGGAGCTGATTGAGATTCAGTCAGGCTCTTATTTAGGTGATGATGACATTATCCGTATTAAAGATCATTACGGTCGTTGCTAATTTTTGAGGTTTTAATGAGTGCCTTAACTTGTTTTAAAGCGTATGATATCCGTGGTCAACTAGGTGAAGAGCTGAATGAGGATATTGCCTATCGTATCGGCCGAGCTTATGGCGAATACCTGAAACCTCAGCGCGTTATCGTAGGTGGCGATGTACGGCTGACCAGCGAGTCTCTTAAAGTGGCTCTCGCCAACGGATTGCAGGATGCTGGTGTTGACGTATATGACATTGGTATGAGTGGCACTGAAGAAGTCTATTTTGCCACTTTCCATTTGAATATGGATGGTGGCATTGAAGTTACTGCTAGCCACAATCCAATGAATTATAATGGTATGAAACTGGTTAAGGCAAATGCTCAGCCGATTAGTGGTGATACCGGTTTATTTGCGATTAAAAAATTAGCGGAAGAAAATACGTTTCCTGCGGTAGTGAAGGATAAACGTGGTAGTTATCAACAAATATCCATTCTCACCGATTATGTAGATCATTTGCTGAAGTATATTGATGCAACAGCATTGAAGCCAATGAAATTGGTCATTAACTCTGGAAATGGTGCTGCAGGCCATGTTATCGACGAAATAGAGCGACGTTTCCAGCAAGAAAATATTCCCGTTACCTTTGTAAAGGTTCATCATCAACCTGATGGGAATTTCCCTAACGGTATCCCTAACCCGTTATTACCTGAATGTCGGGATGACACAGCAAAAGCCGTGCTTGAGCATCAGGCGGATATGGGAATTGCTTTTGACGGTGATTTCGATCGTTGTTTCCTGTTTGATGAGAAGGGCGCTTTCATCGAGGGCTACTATATCGTTGGCCTATTGGCAGAAGCTTTCCTGCAAGCCAACCCTGGCTCCAAGATTATTCATGATCCTCGTCTGTCATGGAATACCATCGATATCGTTACCCAAGCTGGTGGCATCCCTGTTATGTCCAAAACGGGGCATGCCTTTATCAAGGAGCGCATGCGCAAAGAAGATGCTATCTATGGTGGCGAGATGAGTGCGCACCATTACTTCCGTGATTTCGCTTATTGTGACAGCGGTATGATTCCATGGTTATTGGTAGCGGGTTTACTTTCAGTTAAAGGCAGTGTGTTGAGTCAGCTAGTGAAGGATCGTATGGAAGCGTATCCAGCATCTGGTGAGATTAATCGCAAATTGCCTGATGCTAAAGCTGCCATTGAGCGTGTTTTAGGCGTTTACAAAGATGATGCCGTGGCTTTTGACATGACAGATGGTATCAGCCTTGAATTCAATGAATGGCGTTTTAATCTGCGGACATCGAATACTGAACCTGTTGTACGTTTGAATGTTGAGTCAAAAGGGGATGTTGAATTGATGCAGAAAAAAACTAAAGAGATTCTGGCGCTCTTAGGCGGAGAATAACGATGAAAGAAATGTTATTAGCCATCTATGGTTACCGGGGTTTTATTTGGAGCAGTATTAAGCGGGACTTTCAGTCCCGTTACCAAACCAGCATGTTGGGAGCTTTATGGCTGGTATTGCAGCCGTTAGCGATGATTTTGGTATATACACTGGTATTCTCAGAAGTGATGAAGGCACGGATGCCTGATAATTCAGGCCCTTTTGCCTATAGTATTTATCTTTGCTCTGGGGTGCTGACGTGGGGATTATTTACTGAAATTCTTGATAAAAGCCAAAGTGTCTTCATTACTAATGCTAACTTAATAAAAAAGCTCAGCTTCCCAAAAATTTGCTTACCGGTCATTGTGACCGCGTCTGCGATTTTAAACTTCGCCATTATATTTAGCCTGTTTTTAATTTTTCTTGTTTTTACCGGAAACTTTCCCGGGGTTTTATTCTTCTCCGTCTTACCCGTTTTGGCTCTGCAAGTTCTGTTCACCGTCGGTCTGGGTATGACATTGGGCGTGATGAACGTTTTCTTCCGGGACGTTGGGCAGTTTGTTGGCGTATTATTGCAATTCTGGTTCTGGTTCACACCCATCGTTTATGTATTAAATTCGCTGCCTGAATGGGCCAGAACATCGCTGATGTACAACCCAATGGCCCGAGTTATGCAAGCATACCAGTCAATATTTGCATACCAACAGCAACCTAACTGGTACTCATTATGGCCAGTATTGGTTCTGGCCATAATTTTCTGTGCGTTTGGTATGAGATTGTTCAGGAAACACGCTGCAGATATGGTGGACGAGTTATAATGAGTTACATAAAAGTACATAATGTTGGCAAGGCATACAAACAGTATGCCTCTAAGACAGGGCGTCTGCTTGAGTGGATTTCGCCATTTAACACCGTCAAACATAAACTAAAATGGATCCTGCAGAACATCAGTTTTCATGTTGAGCCTGGTGAGGCGTTAGGCATTATTGGTATTAACGGTGCCGGTAAAAGTACATTACTGAAATTGATTACTGGCACAGCGAAACCAACCTGCGGCGAAATTGCTCTCGACGGTCGAGTTGCGGCATTATTGGAGCTCGGCATGGGCTTTCACTCGGATTTTACCGGGCGCCAAAACGTTTATATGTCAGGGCAGCTGCTGGGTATGTCCGTCGAAAAAATTACGGAACTTATGCCGGAAATCGAGGCGTTCGCTGAGATCGGTGATTATATCGATCAACCGGTTCGTGTTTACTCAAGCGGTATGCAAGTTCGATTGGCATTTAGCGTTGCAACAGCGATTCGCCCGGATATTTTGATTGTTGATGAGGCCTTATCTGTTGGTGACGCTTATTTTCAGCATAAGAGTTTCGAGCGGATACGTGAGTTTCGCAAGCTAGGAACCACCCTCTTGCTCGTGTCACATGACAAACAAGCGATCCAAAGCATATGTGATAGAGCTATTTTGCTTAACAAAGGCAGAGTAGAAATGGAGGGTGAGCCTGAAGCAGTAATGGATTACTATAATGCCCTACTCGCTGATAAGCAAAATGTGTCGATTCGTCAGGTTGAAAATAATGGAAAATTGCAGACGCTCTCTGGCTCAGGCGAGGCAACTATTACCGATATTAGTCTTCTTAGTACCGAAGGTGAAAGTATTGAGGTGGTAGCGGTAGGGCAACCTGTCAACCTTCAGGTGAAGGTGCATGTCAATGAGGCTGTTCCTGAACTTGTCGTGGGATATTTGATTAAAGACCGATTGGGACAGCCGGTTTTTGGTACCAATACTCATCATCTGAAACAGCCATTATTCGATTTGAAAGAGAATGAATCGAGAACCTTTTCATTTGCGTTCTCTGCCAATTTGGGGGTTGGGTCTTACTCGGTTGCCGTAGCGTTACATACGGCAGGAACTCATGTTGGAAAAAATTACGAATGGCGCGATCTGGCGGTTGTTTTCAACGTTGTTAATTCAAACGAGAAAGATTTTATTGGAGTAGCTTGGTTGCCCCCTAAGTTGGAGATTTTTGAATGAGTGGTAATTTTTATCGCGTTTTTGAGGAAAAACATCGGGGGAGCGTGCAAGATATCAAACAACGCTTATCTGTATATCTTCCTTTTATTATGGCGTTGGCAAAAATTTACCCTTCAGCTGAAGTTGTCGATGTTGGCTGTGGGCGTGGAGAATGGCTCGAGATCTTACGAGATAATGCTATTCCTGCCATGGGGGTTGATCTCGATGATGGTATGCTCGAACGTGCTTTGCAGGTTGGGCTGAACGTGAAGAAAATGGACTGCCTGGATTTCCTCCAGCAGCAGGAGGACGGCAGTCTACTGGCCATCACCGGTTTTCATATCGCAGAACATCTGCCCTTCGAGTTTTTACAGTCTTTGGTGAAAGAGGCGTTGCGGGTGCTTAAACCCGGTGGTTTGCTGATTCTGGAGACGCCAAACCCCGAAAATGTAAGCGTTGGAACCTGTTCTTTTTATATGGATCCGACGCACAACCATCCGCTGCCTCCAGCGTTGCTCGAATTCATTCCGAACTATTACGGTTTTCTGAGAACTAAAATACTGCGTTTGCAGGAAAAAGCGGCACTGAGAGACGAAGAGACATCGGTATATTTGGTCGATGTGTTGAAAGGTGTCAGCCCAGACTATAGCATGATTGCCCAAAAAGAGGGTGAGGCATCGATTGTCGGTGAGTTGGACGCCTATTTTGATAAAGAATATGGGGTTACTCTCGACGGCTTAAGCGATCGCTATGACCTACGCTTGAATAACGAGTTTAAGCGAATGAACACGGCGTTACGTGCGCAGACAGTGAAGTTCCACGAAGTGAGTAACCAATTGGAGCGTTTTCAGCACCAATTGGACAAGTCACATCAAGAGCTGATGGCTGTACATGCTAATAATCAAAGCCTACAGCAGCAGCTCATTGACGTGCATGCTAACAATCAGAGTCTGCAACAACAGCTTTTTGATGCGCATACCAGCAATTCCTGGCGTGTGACCTCCCCATTGCGTTGGGTTTCATATCAATTTAAAGCGGTACGTGAGCAAGGCGTTAAAACTCGAGCTCGCAAAGCAGCCAAAAAGGTTTTGAGAAAGGGAATAAATACGGCTCTGGCTTTATTCCATGAACATCCTAAATTCAAAGCATTCATTCTTTCCAGCGCTAGAAAGCTGGGTGCTTACCGATTTCTGCAATCTGTTTTCAGACGGGTTTTAATTTCCGCACCTGACTATCACGCCGATCTTATGGTGAATGAACGTCATGTTGTGTATAAGGAAAATATGACGAGCAGAGCTATCGATATATATGAGCAGCTAAAGAGAATAAATAATAAGAAACACGGGGATTCATAATGCGTATTGTTATTGACCTGCAAGGAGCACAAACGGAAAGCCGTTTTCGGGGTATTGGCCGTTATACTCTTTCGATTGCAAAGGCAATCATCCGTAATAACAGTCAACACGAAATTTTTATTGCTTTGTCTGCGCTGTTTCCCGAAACCATCGCTGAACTTAAAGCGCAATTTGCTCGCTTAGTGCCGGCCGAAAATATCGTTATCTGGTATGCGCCTGGCCCTGTCAGAGCGATGGATAGAAACAATGCTTGGCGCAGTGAGTGTGCAGAATATGTGCGTGAAGCCTTCTTACATAATCTTAAACCTGATGTCGTTTTTATAACCAGTTTGTTCGAAGGGCATGTAGATAATGCGGTGACGTCGATCGCTAAATTAACGCCAAAAACTAAAGTGGCGGTGTTGCATCACGATCTAATCCCTTTGGTACAAGCGGATGTTTACCTGCAAGATGACGTTTATAAAGATTATTATTTAAAGAAAATCAATTGGTTAAAGAACGCGGATCTGCTGCTGACCAACTCGGACTATACTTCTTCGGAGGTGATTGAGTGGTTGGATATTCCCGAAAGCAAAGTGTGCACGATTTCGGCGGCGACCGAAGAACATTTTGATATCAGCGAGATTTCCGCTAATAATTTTTCTGAATTAAAAGAGAAATATGGCATTACCCGTGATGTCGTACTTTATGCTCCTGGCGGTTTTGACTCCCGTAAAAACTTCAAGAGGTTGATTGAGGCTTACAGCAAATTAACGCCTGAATTGCGTGAAAAAAATCAACTGGTTATCGTTAGTAAGCTATCGGACAGCGATCGCAGTTATCTGCATTCCATCGCGCGTAATCAACAACTGCGTGATGACGAGATGGTTCTGACTGGATATGTATCGGAACAGGATCTGGTCGTGTTTTATCAGTTGGCCAAGTTGTTTGTCTTTGCTTCGTTGCATGAAGGCTTTGGATTACCGATTCTGGAGGCCATGACGTGCGGTGCGGCGACAATCGGTTCTAACGTCACCAGTATCCCGGAAGTGATCGGTTATGCCGATGCGCTGTTTGATCCCTATTCTGTTGAGTCAATAAGCGACAAGCTTCAACAAGCTTTAAGCGATGACGTTTTCCTCGCTCAATTAAAGAAACACGCTTTGGAGCAATCCGCCAAGTTTTCGTGGGATAAGGCGGGAACTATCGCCTTGTCTCGTTTTGAGCGGTTAGTTGCTGAGGCTGGAGATGTGGAGTTTGAATCGGTAACGTCATCGCAATTGATCTCCGCCGTTTCCTCGATCAAATGTCGTGAAGAGCCTTCGGATAACGATCTGCGGTCAACCGCTGAGGCGATGGATAGAAATGCCAAAAGACTCGAGTTGCAAGGCATTGCGCTAGAGTCTCTCTCTTGGCGCGTTGAAGGACCTTTTGACAGCTCCTATAGCCTGGCTTTGGTAAATCGAGAATTCGCGCGAGCACTCAGTCGCGACAATGTTGACGTTCTGCTGCATTCAACGGAAGGGCCTGGCGACTTTGCTCCAAATGAAACCTTCCTAAGTGATGAAAGTAATGCGGATTTGAAGGCATTCCATTCGCGTTTGCAGCAGCGGAGTGAGCAGCAGGTTAATGTATTGAGCCGCAATATCTATCCGCCACGTGTCAGCAACATGGCTGCGGATGTGAAGCTTTTGCATTGCTATGCATGGGAAGAAAGTGGCTTTCCACAAGGTTGGATCAATAATTTCAACCGTGAATTGGATGCGATCCTTTGCACTTCAGAACATGTGCGCAAAGTATTGATTGATAATGGTACTAAAGTTCCCGTTTTTAATGTCGGGAATGGTTGCGAGCACTGGGAGCGGATTCAGTCAGCCAATCCTCCGCAACTGAACGCCAAAGCATTCAAATTCCTGCATGTTTCTTCGTGCTTCCCGCGGAAGGGGGTTCAGGCGATGCTGGCGGCCTATGGCGCCGCTTTTACCGGAGAGGATGATGTTTCTCTGGTCATCAAAACTTTCCCTAACCCGCACAATGAAATTCAGGCATGGCTTACGCAAGCTCAGAAGCGGCACGTCAATTATCCCCATGTCATTATTATCGAGCAGGATATGCCGGAACAAGAGCTGAAAGCGCTCTATGAACAGTGTGATGTCTTGGTGGCGGCAAGCTGTGCTGAAGGATTTGGTTTGCCGATTGCGGAGGCGATGTTGAGCGGTTTACCCGCTATCACCACTGGTTGGAGCGGGCAGCTTGATTTTTGCACGCAGGAAAATTCATGGCTGGTTGATTATCGTTTTGAACGCGCGAAGACCCATTTTGGCCTGTTTTCTTCATCATGGGTGCATGCCGATATTGATAAACTGGCCGAGGCGATGGCGCAGGCGGCGGCGACTGACAAAAAGCAACTATCGGCAATGGCAGCAAAAGGGCGTGAACTGATACTTAGTCAGTTTACCTGGAGCTCGGTTGCGCAGCGATCAAAGGCTGCGGTAGGCGAATTGCGTAAGCATTTTGACGTCGCTCAAGTGGAACCCCGGATTGGCTGGCTCTCGACGTGGAATACCAAATGCGGCATCGCCACCTATTCCCAACATTTGGTAGCTGACATGCCCAGCGACCAAATTGTGATTTTTGCACCGACAGCAAATGATCTGGTACATGCGGACGAAGGTAACGTTCTGAGGAGTTGGGTTGTTGGAAAAGAAGACAACTACCTTGATGCTTTAGATACTCAAATTGAAACCCTGAATCTGAATACCTTGGTCATCCAGTTTAACTATGGATTCTTTAACCACCGCGAGTTATCTGCCTTTATCAAAAGGCATCACCAGGCGGGACGGGTTATCGTTATGGCCATGCATTCGACGGTTGATCCGATCGAAAAAGAGCCGTATTGGAATTTCCGTTTATCAGAAATGACTGACGCGTTGAAAATGTGTGACCGTTTGCTGGTTCATTCTATTGCTGATATCAACCGCCTGAAGTTGCTTGGACTAGTCAATAATGTCACTCTGTTCCCACATGGCGTGATTAACTATCCCGCTCTGGCATCGACTGCTCATCGTAATCTGCCGCCTTTGGTTGCCAGCTATGGTTTTTGCCTGCCGCATAAAGGGTTGAAGGAACTTATCGAAGCCGTGGCCTATTTGAAAAAAGCGGGGAACCCTATTCGACTAAGGTTGGTCAATGCGGAATACCCCGTCAGTGAATCCACCGCTTTGGTTCGTGAGCTTAAAGAGACTGCGGCTAATTTGAAGGTTGAAGATCTGGTTGAGATGCATAACGATTTTCTTGATGATAAAGAAAGCTTACGTCTGCTCTCTGACGCCGATCTGCTGGTTTTCGCGTATCAAAATACCGGCGAATCGGCCAGTGGTGCCGTTCGCTACGGCATGGCGACGCATAAACCTGTGGCAGTGACGCCGCTCGCTATTTTTGATGATCTTGGTGACGCTGTCTTCAAATTGAAGGGAACCTCCGTAGTGGATGTTGCTGAAGGTATTGCAGATATTATTTCTGAGATTGTTAAAAACTCTTCGAGTGCAGTTGAAACGCAACGACGTGCTGATGCGTGGTGCGAGCAGCATGATTATCATGCCGTTGCCAGACGGCTAGAAAACATGTGTGCGGGCTTGTTAAGAGCAAAACATTTCAAATAACCTCCTCTAGCTATAGCCTTATTCAATGCAGTAGGTGTGATTTCTACTACTGCATTGAATCTACTATGTTGAAAGCATAGATATTCTATGGAATGTGACTTTAGATGAAAATAATTCTTTCCGTTGAGCCTATCAAGTTCCCGTTGACTGGCATAGGGCGTTATACCTATGAGTTGGCAAAAGGCTTGCAAAGCCACAACGAAATTGAAGAACTAAATTTTTTCTCCGGTACCCGTTTTTTATCTAACATACCTACGGCAAAAAATACATCTGATAGTAGTCACTGGTTGAAAAAAATTGTGCAGAGCAATTCATTGGCTATTGAGACCTACAGATTGCTTATGCCACAACTAAAAAAGAAGGCGCTGCGTGGCTACGAACGTTGCCTTTTTCATGGACCTAATTATTTCCTCCCTCCTTTTGACGGCCCTGCAGTGGCAACGTTTCATGATCTTTCTCCTTTTAAATGGGAGCACTGTTTCGATCCTAAAAGGAATCGTTATACCAAGAAAGAAATGATGAAAGCATTATCGAGGGCGAATGGTCTCATCACGGTCTCGAACTATATTCGTAAAGAGATTCATGAATATTTCGATTATCCAATTGAGAAAATCCACACGGTTCATCTGGCAAGCTCGCCTGATTTTTACCCTCGTCAGGTAGAACACGTATCTGGAGTTTTAAAAAAATTTGATTTAAGCTATAAAGCCTTCACCTTATTCGTTGGTACCATTGAGCCGAGGAAGAATATTCTTTCCCTTATTCATGCTTATAGAAAACTGCCTGACGGATTGCGTGCCCGTTATCCATTAGTCCTCTCCGGCTATAAGGGATGGCGCAATGATGACATTATGCAGGAAATAGAGCGAGGACAGCGTGAGGGATGGCTTAAGTATCTGGGATTTGCGGCTGCAGAAGAATTGCCATTATTGTACTCTGCAGCCAGGCTGTTTGTTTTCCCATCACACTATGAAGGCTTTGGGCTTCCGGTATTGGAAGCGATGAGCTCGGGAACTCCGGTGATTTGTTCCAACAGTTCATCTTTGCCGGAAATCGCAGGTGATGCGGCATTAACTCACTCTCCTGAGGATGTCAGCTTATTAACGCAGCTTATTATCAGAGGGCTGACAGATGAAGCGTGGAGAAAGGATGCAATTGCATTAGGTTTGTCACATGCAGCAACGTTTTCCTGGAAAAATTGCACTAGCCAAACTTTAAACGTTTATCAAAAATTGACTAATAATGATTAAAGTACTCCATTTTTATAAAACCTATTATCCTGACTCATTTGGCGGCATTGAGCAAGTGATATACCAACTCGCTGAAGGTGGGGTAGAGAAGGGGATATCGACGGATGTTTTGTCCGTAACGCCTGCAGATAAGGATAGTTGCGAAACTATTTCACAGCATACAGCTCATAAAGTCAGACAAGATTTCAGCATTGCATCTAACCCATTTTCATTTCGTGTCATAAAGAAATTTAAAGAGCTCAGCGAGCAAGCGGATATCATCCACTATCATTTCCCATGGCCATACATGGATCTTGTACACTTCCTCTCGGGAGTGAATAAGCCGACAGTAGTTAGTTATCACTCTGATATTATCAGGCAAAAAAACCTTCTTAGGTTATATAAGCCACTGATGCACCTGTTCTTGCGTAAAATAGATTGCATCGTAGCAACATCACCGAACTATGTGGCCACCAGTGACGTATTGGAAACGTTCAAAAATAAAGTCTCTGTGATTCCGATAGGTCTGGATAAAGAGACATATCCGGTGCCAGAGCCGAGCCGCTTGGAAAAATGGCAGCGTCAGCTCGGCCAACCATTTTTCTTATTTATTGGCACGTTACGCTATTATAAAGGGTTACATATACTGCTAGAGGCGGCTATCGGTGCAAACTATCCTATCGTGATCGTAGGGGCCGGGCCGATCGAAAGTGAATTGCGTGAGCAGGCTCAGAACTTGGGACTGAAAAACGTTCATTTTCTTGGCGCATTGCCGGATGAGGATAAATCGGCACTACTGACGCTGAGCTATGGTATTGTATTTCCGTCACATTTACGCTCGGAAGCGTTTGGCATTTCGCTACTGGAAGGTGCCATGTACCGAAAACCCATGATTTCAAGTGAAATAGGGACAGGAACTACCTTTATCAACGTCAATGATCAGACGGGACTGGTGATCCCTCCATCGGATCCTTCGGCATTGAGAAAGGCAATGGATAAGCTTTGGGAGAACCCCAAGTTGGCGGAGACATTCGGTAATAAGGCGTATGAACGCTACGAAGAGATGTTCACCTCCAAACAAATGGTCGAGGCATACGCGAAAATCTACGAATCCCTGCTGGGAAGGCATAATAAGCCCGATTGAATGGTCTGGCAGGTTACTGAAAATTTAGACGAGTTATGTGACCTATCGCACCAATCACTACCCACCCGGCTCAATCCTGAGTTAACATGTGTGCCACATCACAAAACCTGCTGGCCGACGTTGCCGGCAGGGTCATCCTCAGACAGGAGTTCCTAAATGTCCAAGCAACAAATCGGCGTTGTCGGCATGGCGGTAATGGGCCGCAACCTCGCGCTGAACATCGAGAGCCGTGGTTACACCGTTTCCATTTTCAACCGTTCTGGCGACAAAACTGACGAAGTGATCGCTGAGAACCCGGGCAAGAATCTGGCGCCGTATTACACCGTTGAAGAGTTTGTCGAATCACTGGAAAAACCGCGCCGCATCCTGCTGATGGTGAAAGCGGGCGAAGCAACGGATAAAACCATTGCCTCGCTGACTCCGCACCTGGACAAGGGCGATATCCTGATCGACGGCGGCAACACCTACTATCAGGACACCATCCGTCGTAACCGCGAACTGTCCGACCAGGGCTTCAACTTCATCGGCACCGGCGTTTCCGGCGGTGAAGAGGGCGCGCTGAAAGGGCCTTCCATCATGCCTGGCGGCCAGAAAGAAGCTTACGAGCTGGTGGCGCCAATCCTGGAGAAAATCGCTGCGGTTGCGGAAGGCGAGCCTTGCGTGACCTACATCGGCGCAGACGGCGCCGGCCACTATGTGAAGATGGTGCACAACGGCATCGAATACGGCGACATGCAACTGATTGCCGAAGCCTATTCTCTGCTGAAACAGGCGTTGAATCTGAGCAACGAGCAGCTGGCCGAAACCTTCGCCGAGTGGAACAAGGGTGAACTGAACAGCTACCTGATCGACATCACCAAAGACATCTTCACCAAGAAAGACGAAGAAGGTAAATACCTGGTCGATGTGATCCTGGACGAAGCCGCCAACAAAGGCACCGGCAAATGGACCAGCCAGAGCTCGCTGGATCTGGGCGAACCGCTGTCGCTGATCACCGAATCGGTATTCGCACGCTACCTGTCCTCGCTGAAAGATCAGCGCGTTGCCGCGTCTAAAGTGCTGACCGGCCCGAAAGTGGCGCCGTTCACTGGCGACAAAGCTGAATTCATCGAGAAAGTGCGTCGCGCGCTGTATCTGGGCAAAATCGTGTCCTACGCGCAGGGCTTCTCTCAGCTGAAAGCCGCGTCTAAAGAAAACAACTGGGATCTGCACTACGGCGAAATCGCCAAGATCTTCCGTGCCGGCTGTATCATCCGCGCCCAGTTCCTGCAGAAGATCACCGACGCTTACGCAGCGGACGCCGATATCGCCAACCTGCTGCTGGCGCCATACTTCAAGCAAATCGCCGACGAGTACCAGCAGGCGCTGCGTGACGTAGTGGCCTACGCCGTGCAGAACGGTATCCCTACGCCAACCTTCTCCGCCGCGATCGCCTACTACGACAGCTACCGTTCAGCGGTGCTGCCGGCGAACCTGATCCAGGCGCAGCGCGACTACTTCGGCGCGCACACCTACAAACGCACCGACAAGGAAGGCGTGTTCCATACCGAATGGATGGAATAACCCCGCCCGTTGAGCGATAAAAAAAGCCGCCGAGGTTAACGCCCGGCGGCTTTTTTATTGCGTGCGAGTTAACGTCATGCTTTTTTCTGATGCCGCTCGCGCAGCCGGCCGATCACCGCGCTCAGATCCAGATCCTGGTCCTGCAGCAGCACCAGCAGGTGATAGATCAGGTCCGAAGCTTCGTTGGTCAGCTCTTCGCGATCGTTGACCGTGGCGGCCAGCGCGGTTTCCACGCCTTCCTCCCCGACTTTCTGCGCGATGCGCTTGGTGCCGCTGGCGTACAGGCTGGCGGTGTACGAGCTGTCCGGGCTGGCGTGCTTGCGCTCCGCCAACAGCTGTTCCAACTGATAGAGGAACGTCCAGTCGCTGGCGGCCGGATGGAAGCAGCTGCTGTTGCCCAGGTGGCAGGTCGGGCCGATCGGGTTGGCCAATACCAACAGCGTGTCGTTATCGCAGTCCGGCGTGATGCTGACCACCTTGAGGAAGTGGCCGGAACTTTCGCCTTTGGTCCACAGGCGTTGCTTGGTGCGCGAGAAGAAGGTGACGTTGCCGCTCTGCTCGGTGGTCGCCAGCGCTTCCGGCGTCATGTAACCCAGCATCAGCACTTCGCCGGAAACGGCGTGCTGCACGATGGCCGGCATCAGGCCGTCGGTTTTCTCCCAGTCCAGCTGGTTTCTCTGTTGTTCTGTCAGCACACGCGAATCTCCACGCCTTGTTCGACCAGGAACCTTTTCAGTTCGCCGATATTGATGATTTGTTTGTGGAACACCGATGCCGCCAGCGCGCCGTCGACGTCCGCATCGCGGAACGCTTCCAGGAAGTGCTCCATCGTGCCCGCGCCGCCGGAGGCGATCAGCGGCACTTTGCAGACCTCGCGCACCTGGCGCAGCTGCTGCAGATCGTAACCGTTGCGCACGCCGTCCTGGTTCATCATGTTCAGCACGATCTCACCGGCGCCGCGGCGCTGCACTTCCTGCACCCAGTCGAGGGTTTCCCACTGGGTGACGCGGGTGCGGCTCTCGTCGCCGGTATATTGATTGACGTGATACTTGCCGGTTTCACTGTCGAACCAGGTATCGATACCCACCACGATGCACTGCACGCCAAAGCGATCCGCCAGGCGGCTAATCAGATCGGGATCGGCCAGCGCCGGCGAGTTGATCGAAATCTTGTCGGCGCCGAAAGACAGGATCTGGCTGGCGTCCTCGGCGCTTTTAATGCCGCCGGCGACGCAGAACGGAATATCAATCACCTCCGCCACGCGCGACACCCAGCTTTTGTCTACCACCCGGCCGTCGCTCGAGGCGGTGATATCGTAAAATACCAGCTCGTCCGCGCCTTCTTGCGCATAGCGCTGCGCCAGCGGCACGATGTCGCCGATGATTTCGTGGTTGCGGAACTGCACGCCTTTCACCACTTGCCCGTCTTTAACATCCAGGCACGGGATTATCCGTTTTGCCAGCATGCGATCGCCTCCTCAACGCTAAATTTACCTTCCAGCAGGGCGCGCCCCACGATCACGCCGGCAACGCCGCTGCCGCGCAGCTGGGCGATGTCGTCCAGATTGCCGATGCCGCCCGAGGCCTGGAAGGCCACCTGCGGATAACGGCGGCTGATTTCCTGATACAGCGCCACGTTGGAACCGGCCAGCGTGCCGTCGCGCGAAATATCGGTGCACAGCACGTGCTTGAGCCCGTAGGGCAGGAACTGTTCCACCACCTGCTCAAGCGTGGCGTCGGAGTCTTCTTGCCAGCCGCTGATGGCCACGCGCTTCACGCCCTGCGCGTCGATGCGCACATCCAACGCCAGCACCAGCGCGTCGGCGCCATAGCGTTCGAACCAGCTTTGCACCAACTGCGGCTGTTTCACCGCGGTGGAGCCGATCACTACGCGCGTGGCGCCGGCCTCCAGCAGGGCGCTGACGTCTTGTTCGTTGCGGATGCCGCCGCCGACCTGCACCGGTACGTTAACTCCCGCCAACAGCTTGCGCAGCAGCGGGATCTGGCGCGCGGCCGGATCCTTGGCGCCGGTCAGGTCGACCAGGTGCAGCACCTGGGCGCCCTGTTGTTGATAGTCCTGCAGGCGCAGCAGCGGATCGTTGCCGTAGTCGCGCTGTTGGCCGTAATCGCCCTGATGCAAACGCACCACGTTGCCATCGATCAAATCCAAAGCCGGAATAATCATGCTGCCTACATCTCCAGAAAGTTTTTCAACAGTTGCGCGCCGGCCGCTCCAGATCGTTCTGGATGAAACTGCACGCCGAAGAAGTTGTCTTTTTGCACGGCGGCGGTGAAGGGCTCGCCGTAATTCGCCTGGGCGATGGTGCTGGGGCATATCGGCATCGCATAGCTGTGAACGAAATAGAAGTAGGCGCCGTCATCGATGCCGCGGAACAGATGGTGGCCCGCCTGCGCGGATACCTGGTTCCAACCCATGTGCGGCAGCGGCAGGCCGAAGTCGGTCATCTGCTTGACCGGCGTATCGATGAGGCCGAGCGTCGTTATGCCGCCGTTCTCTTCGCTGCTGGCCGCCAGCAGCTGCATGCCGAGGCAAATGCCCAGCACCGGCTGCGTGCAGGCCCTGATCAGTTCGATCAAATCGCGCTCGCGCAGCTGATCCATCGCCGCCTGCGCAGTGCCGACGCCCGGCAGGAACAGCTTGTCGGCGCGCAGCACGATCTCCGGATCGCGGCTCACCTCCGGCTGATAACCCAGGCGCCGCACCGCGTAGGTGACGGAGGCCAGGTTGGCGCAGCCGGTATCCAAAATCACCACGTTCATCACAGCACTCCTTTCGAACTCGGCAGGGTATTGCCCTCGACGCGGATCGCCTGGCGCAGCGTGCGGCCAAACACTTTGAACAGGCTCTCGACCCGGTGGTGGTCGTTTTTGCCCTTGGTCTTCAGGTGCAGCGTGCAACCCATGGTGTAGGAGAGCGAACGGAAGAAGTGCTCGACCATTTCGGTGCTGAGATCGCCGACGCGCTGATAGTTGAACTCGGCCTTGTACTCCAGGTGCGGGCGGCCGGAGATATCCAGCGCGCAGCGCGCCAGACACTCGTCCATCGGCAGCACGAAGCCGAAGCGGGCAATGCCGCGCTTGTCGCCGAGCGCCTTGTTCAACGCTTCGCCCAACGCCAGGCCGGTGTCCTCTACGGTGTGGTGATCGTCGATATACAGGTCGCCTTTGACGTCGATCTCCATGCGGAAGCCGCCGTGGGTGGCGATCTGATCCAGCATGTGATCGAAGAAGCCGACGCCGGTTTTGATCTTGCTGCCGCCTTCGCGATCCAGCCAGACGTTGACATCGATCTGCGTCTCTTTGGTCACGCGGTTAACCCGCGCATGACGGTCGCGCAGGGTCAGCTGGCGCACGATCTCTTTCCAGCCCAGCACGCCGCGTTGGTAGCGCAGCCCCTGAATGCCCATGTTTTCCGCCAGCTGCACGTCGGTCGGCCGATCGCCGATCACGTAGCTGTGGGCGGTATCGAGCACGCCGGGTTCGAGGTAACCCTTCACCAGCGCGGTCTTCGGCTTGCGGCAGTCGCAGTTGTCCGCCGGCAGGTGCGGGCAGATCAGCACATCGGCGAACTGAATGCCCTGCGAACTGAGGATCTGCATCATCAGGTTGTGCGGCGGATCGAAGGTCTCCTGCGGGAAACTGGCGGTGCCGAGCCCATCCTGATTGGTGATCATCACCAGCTGATATCCCGCCTGTTGCAGCGCCAGCAGGGAAGGGATCACGTCTGGCTCGAGCGCCAGCTTGTCCAGGCGGTCAACCTGGAAATCTTCCGGTGGCTCGGCGATCAGCGTGCCGTCACGATCGATAAAGAGGATTTTTTGGCTCACATTGGCTCCTGGCGAGTCTGGTTGGCGCCGGGCAGGGCGGACAAGGCGTCCACCACGCGTTGACATTCGTCGCGGGTGCCTATGGTGATGCGCAGGCAGCCGGACAACCCGGGCTGTTTGTTTTGGTCTCGTAAGATAATGCCCTGATCCCACAAGCTTTTAAACACATTACTTGAGGCGGTGAAGCGAGCCAGCAGGTAATTGCTGTCGCTGGCGAAAACCTGCTCGACGCAGGCGCATTTTTCCAGCTGTTGCTGCAGCCAGCTGCGGGTGGCTGCGATGTCGGTGACGCGCTGGCGCATGGTGCGGATACCTTCTTCGCTCAGCGCCTGCGCGGCGATATCCGCCACCGGCGTCGAGAGCGGGTAAGGGGCGATCACCTTCAGCAGCAGGGCAATCAGATCTTCATTGGCGAGCGTAAAGCCGCAGCGCAGGCCGGCCAGCGCAAAGGCCTTTGACAGCGTACGCAGAATAGCCAGGTGCGGGTAGTCGCTCAACCAACCGGCTACCGAAGCCTGCGGGCAAAACTCGATATAGGCTTCGTCCACCGCGACGATCGCCTTGCCTTTGGCCAGCTCCAGCAGGCTGCGCAGAGAGTCCGGGTCGATCAGGTTGCCGGTCGGGTTGTTCGGGCTGCAGACGTAGATCAACTTCACGTTGTCCAGGCTGTCCGCGATGGCCGGCAGATCCAACTGCCAGTCCTCTTTGGCGGCCACGGTGCGGCGCTCCACGCCAAAGGTTTCGGCGCTGACGGCGTACATGCCGTAGGTCGGCGGGCAGAACAGAATGGCGTCTTTGCCCGGCTCGCAGAAGGCGCGTATCAGCAGCTCGATGCCCTCGTCGGCGCCGCGGCTGACCAGCACCTGCTCTTTCTTCACCCCGGCATAGGCGGCGTAGCGTTCGATCACCTGCGCCGGCTGGCACTCCGGATAGCGGTTGAAGGTTTGCGCGCTCAGCTGGAATTCCGGGGCGATCGGGTATTCGTTGGCGTTCAGCCATACGTCGCCCTTGCCGCCGAGGCGGCGCGCCGATTGATAAGGGGTCAGCTCGCGAACGTTGGCGCGCGCCAGTTTTTCGATGCTCATGCTTGCTCCTTCAGGGCGGCGACGCGCAGGGTCACGGCGTTCTTGTGGGCGATCAGCTGCTCGGCGGCAGCCAGCGTCTCGATGGTGGCGGCCAGGTTGCTGAAGCCCTGCGGCGTCAGCTCCTGCACCGTCATGCGTTTTTGGAAATCGGCCAGCCCAAGGCTGGAGCAGGTGGCGGTGTAGCCGTAGGTCGGCAGCACGTGGTTGGTGCCGGAGGCGTAATCGCCAGCGGACTCCGGCGACCAGTCGCCGAGGAACACCGAGCCGGCGCTGGTGATGCCGTCCACCAGTTCGCGCGCATTGCGGGTCTGAATAATCAGGTGCTCCGGGCCGTAGCGGTTGCTGATCGCCACGCACTCAGCCAGATCGCGCGCTACGATCAGGCGGCTGCTCGCCAGCGCCTGACGGGCGGTCTCGGCGCGCGGCAGCTCGGCCAGCTGGCTTTCCACCGCTTCGGCCACCGCCTGCGCCATTGCCGCGTCCGGCGTCAGCAGGATCACCTGCGAATCCGGGCCGTGTTCGGCCTGCGACAGCAGATCGGAAGCGACGAACGCCGGAGTGGCGCCGGCGTCGGCGATCACCAGCACCTCCGAAGGGCCGGCCGGCATGTCGATGGCCGCGCCATCAAGGCGCTGACTGACCTGCCGCTTGGCTTCGGTCACGAAGGCGTTGCCCGGCCCGAAGATCTTCGCCACGCGCGGCACGCTCTCGGTGCCGAACGCCAGGGCAGCGATCGCCTGCGCGCCCCCGACCTGAAACACTTCCTGCACGCCGCACAGCTGCGCCGCATACAGGATCTCATCGGCGATCGGCGGCGGTGAGCACAGCACCACCCGGCGGCAGCCGGCGATGCGTGCCGGCGTCGCCAGCATCAGCACGGTGGAGAACAGCGGCGCCGATCCGCCGGGAATATACAGGCCGACCGAGTCGATGGGGCGGGTCACCTGTTGGCAGCGCACGCCCGGTTGCGTTTCGACGTCCACCGGCGGCAGTCGCTGCGCGTTGTGGAAGGTTTCCACGTTGGCGACGGCCACCGCCATCGCCTGTTTGATGTCGTCGCCCAACCGCGCGGCGGCGGCGGCGATCTGCTCGGCGCTGACGCGCAGCGCCGAGACTTCCGCCTTGTCGAAACGGGCGCTATAGTCGCGCAGCGCCCGATCGCCGTTGGCCTTCACGTTGTCGAGGATCTCGCTCACCGTGCGGGTGATGCTGTCAGAGGCGGCGATGGCCGGGCGCATCAGCAGCTCGGCCTGGCGTTCGGCGCTGCTGGTCGCCCAATCGATCGGCGTGTTGAAGGTCGACATGGCGTTACTCCATCATCTTTTCAATCGGCAGCACCAGAATCGAGCTGGCGCCGAGCGCTTTCAGTTTTTCCATGGTTTCCCAGAACAGGGTTTCGCTGCTCACCATGTGCATCGCCACGCGGTTCTGCGCGCCGGCCAGCGGCAGAATGGTCGGGCGCTCGGCGCCCGGCAACAGCGCGACGATCTCGTCCAGTTTCTCGCTCGGCGCGTGCAGCATGATGTATTTGGATTCACGCGCCTGGATCACGCCCTGAATGCGGGTCATCAGGCGATCGATCAGCTGCTGTTTGGCTTCCGGCATTTCGCCGTCGCGCTGGATCAGGCAAGCCTTGGAGCGGTAGATCACTTCGACTTCACGCAGGCCGTTGGCCTCCAGCGTGGCGCCGGTTGAGACCAGATCGCAGATGGCGTCGGCCAGACCGGCGCGCGGCGCCACTTCCACCGAGCCGTTCAGCAGGCAAGATTTGAAGCGCACGCCCTGCTTGTCGAGGTATTGCTTCAGCAGGTGCGGGTAAGAGGTGGCGATGCGGGCGTCCTGCAGGCTTTGCGGGCCGGCGTATTCGGCATCGAGCGGGGTGGCCAGCGACAGGCGGCAGCCGCCGAAATCGAGGCGGCGCAGCGTGAAGTAACGCGGGTCTTCGCCCTGGGCGCGGCGGCTGAGCAGCTCTTCTTCCAGCACGTTTTCGCCGATGATGCCGAGATCGACCACGCCGTCCATCACCAGGCCCGGAATATCGTCGTCGCGCACGCGCAGGATATCGATCGGCATGTTCTCGGCGAAGGCGATCAGACGCTGCTGCTGCAGGTTGATCTTGATGCCGCAGCGCGCCAGCAGTTCCTGGGATTCATCGCTCAGGCGGCCCGACTTCTGCATTGCGATCCGTAAACGTGTCTTGTCCAGCATGGTAACCTCTGTTTAATCTGTAATTTTATGAATTTATTGTAAAAACTATTCTTTCTGTCTGTCCGGAGCCAAAAAAAAACCCTCGGAAGAAATCTTCCGAGGGCTCTCTCTTGCGTTCTGCGCGCCACTGGAAGATTAACAAACCGTCTTCCAGCACTCATCGCCTGAAAGACTAGTCAGGGTGATGGTGATGATGGTGGTTGAACTGAACGCGTGTCATGGTGTTTTTCTCTAATCAAAAGCCGGTAAAAACCGTATGCCAATTAAGCTAAACTATCCGCTGTCCACCGCGCAACCCTTTTTTAACGTCATAAATTTAATTTATTGAAACAGGTTAGGTTATTAGCCACAGACAGCTTTACCTGACCTTAAGCCGGGCAGATTGTATCGCCGTGCGCAGTGGCGTAGCCTTAGGGGTAGGGCGCTGCGATCTTCAGGAGAGGAAGAGGATGAAAAAGGTAGCCATTATTGGTTTGGGTTGGCTGGGCATGCCGTTGGCGCTGTCGCTGATGGGGCGCGGGTATGACGTGGTCGGTAGCAAAACCACGCCGGACGGCGTCGAGGCCGCGCGCATGAGCGGCATCGAATGCTACCAACTGGAACTGACGCCGGAGCTGGTGTGCGATCCGGACGATCTGGAATCGCTGCTGCGCGTGGATGCGTTGGTGGTGACACTGCCCGCTCGCCGCACCGTCGAAGGCAGCGAAAACTATTTCAATGCGGTGCGTATGCTGGTGGACAGCGCGATGGCCTTTGGCGTGCCGCGGGTGATCTTCACCAGTTCCACCTCGGTGTACGGCGAAACCGCAGGCACGCTGCGCGAAGAGTCGCCGTTGCGGCCGGTCTTGCCGTCAGGGCGGGTGTTGGCCGAGCTGGAACGTTGGCTGCATGAATTGCCGAACACCTCGGTGGACATTCTGCGCCTGGCGGGGCTGGTGGGCGCCGATCGTCACCCCGGCCGCTTCCTGGCGGGCAAGCTCGACGTGAAGGGCGGTTCGCAGGGGGTGAATCTGGTGCACCAGGACGACGTCATCGCCGCCATCCAGCTGTTGCTGAAGCTGCCGAAGGGCGGCCACGTGTACAACCTGTGCGCGCCGCGTCATCCGGCCAAGCGCGAATTTTATCCGGCGCTGGCCGAGCAGTTGCATCTGGAGCCGCCGCAGTTCGCCGACGAGGCGGAGCAGGACGAGCGGCTGGTGGACGGCAACCGCATCTGCAACGAGCTGGGTTTTGAATACCAGTATCCCGATCCGGCGCGCATGCCGGTCAGTTAACGTCCGTCAGGCCCCGCGCATGCGGGGCTTTTTTTCGCCGGCGCGCGCCAAATCCTCCAGCAGCGCGTTCAACGCCTCGTTGGGCTGGACGGGGCGGCTGACCAGGCTAAGCGTGGCGCGATAAGAGAGCGCCGTGCCGCCCAACTGCCGCAGCAGCCCCTGTTCCACCCAGCGCGCCGCGTAGTGGGTGGGCAGATAGCCAAGGCAGGTACCGCTCAGCACCAGATGGGCGACGCTTTCCATATGGTGAGCCACCGCCGCCAAGTGAGGCGGCGCGATCGGGCACAGCTGCTGCGCCAGCAGGTAGCCGCGCTTGACCCAGCGCGCGTTTTCAATCTGCTCGCGCTCGGGTTCTTCCACCGCGAACAGCGGGTGATCCGTGCTGCAGTAGATCGCCTGTATTTCCTCCAGCCACGGCTGATAACGTAACTCCTCCAGCTGTTGGCCGAAGTAGCCGATGCCCAGATCGAGCTGCTGGTGCAGCAGCCCTTGCTCAATCTCGTTCGGCGAACAGATGCGGCACTGCAATTGCACGTCCTGATGGCGCCGCTGAAAGTGCTTGATGGCCTGGCTGAACGGATTGCCCGGCAGCGAAACCAGATTGTCCACCAGACCGATTTGCAGATCGCCGGTCAGCAGGCCGTTCAGCGACTGGCTGACCCGGGTGAAGTCGCGGGCGGCGTTGAACAGCGAACGGCAGGCGATCAGCATGCGTTCGCCCTTGGGCGTCAGCCGGAAGCCGGAGCGCCCGCGTTGGCACAGGCGAAAACCCAGTCTGGTTTCCAACGAGGCCAGATGGGTGCTGATGGTGGATTGGTTCATCAGCAGCGCTTCCTGCGCGGCGCTGACGCCCTGGGCTTCCGCTACCGCGACGAACACCCGCAGCAGTTTCAGATCGATATCGCTTAGGTTGGTGAGCATTCCCCCTCCGCAGAACGTCGGCCGGTTAACCCATTTTTAACATCGAAGAAATAGGTGCGGCGCTGAAGATATGGCCTTTCTTATGGCATGAAGTTGAAATAAAAATCAATACTTCAATAGGTTAGTTGCATCGCGTTTTCCGATGTTTACATGCAAAAGCGGGAATGGTAGCCGAGGTGGCCACCGGGGTAGCCTGCGAATGTTGCTCAAATGTTTCAATCCATCGCAGATAACGACAAGGAAACGCCATGCTGAACCAACCCCAAAGCGGTAACGATATGCCGCGCTTTGCCGGCCTCCCCACCATGATGCGCCTGCCCGCGGCAGAACAGGCGCGCGGTCTGGACGCCGCCTTTGTCGGCATTCCGCTCGATATCGGCACCTCCAACCGCAGCGGCACTCGCTATGGCCCGCGCCAGATCCGCCAGGAATCGGTGATGATCCGTCCTTACAACATGGGCACCGGCTCTGCGCCGTTTGAACGGCTGCAGGTGGCCGATCTGGGGGATGTCGCCATCAACCCCTACAGCCTGGCGGACAGCGTGCAGCGCATCGAGGCGGCTTACCACGAGATCCTGGCGCACGGCTGCACGCCGTTGACGCTCGGCGGCGATCACACCCTGACGCTGCCGGTGCTGCGCGCCGTCGCCCGTCGTCATGGCCCGGTCGGGCTGATCCACGTCGATGCGCATTCCGATACCAACGAGGAGATGTTCGGCGAACAGCTGGCGCACGGCACCACCTTCCGCCGCGCGTTTGAGGAGGGGCTGCTGGCGCCGGAAAAAGTGGTGCAGATTGGCCTGCGCGGCAGCGGCTATGCGGCGGATGACTTCGACTGGTCACGCCGCCAGGGCTTTCGTGTGGTGCCGGCTGAGGCCTGCTGGCACCGGTCGCTGACGCCGCTGATGGCGGAGATCCGCGAACAGATGGGCGAAGCGCCGGTTTATCTCAGCTTCGATATCGACGGGCTGGATCCGGCCTTCGCACCGGGCACCGGCACGCCGGAGGTCGGCGGGCTGTCGGTCTGGCAAGGGCTGGAGATCGTGCGCGGCTGTCATGGACTGAACCTGGTCGGCGGCGACGTGGTGGAGGTGTCGCCGCCTTACGATCGCTCCGGTAACACCGCGCTGCTGGCGGCCAACCTACTGTTTGAAATGCTGTGCGTGCTGCCGGCCCGCTGAGGCCGGCTCACTGACTCTACCGGCGGAGCGGTTGCGTCGGGGCCCCTGATAACAATAACTACGGAGTGGAGGTACCCATGAATCTCGATCTGCTGGTCGTGGTGTTTTACTTTCTGGTGATAGGCGCGGTGGGGGGGATGGGCATTCGCCGCGCCAATTCCAAAGAGGCGTATCTGGTGGCCGGGCGCAACCTGGGGCCGGGGCTGTATCTGGGCACGCTGTCGGCGGTGGTGCTCGGCGGCGCGTCGACCATCGGCAGCGTCAAGCTCGGCTACACCTACGGCATCTCCGGCGTCTGGCTGTGCGGCGCGCTGGGGCTGGGCATTGTGGTGCTGAGTCTGGTGCTGGCCAAGCCGCTGCTCAAACTGAAGCTGTATACCGTCAGCCAGGTGCTGTCGCGGCGCTATCACCCGGCGGCGCGGGTCACCAGCGGCGCGATCATGCTGGCGTATGACCTGATGGTGGCGGTGACCTCGATCATCGCCATCGGCAGCGTAATGCAGGTGATGTTCGGCCTGTCGTTCAGCGCGTCTATCCTGCTCGGCGGCGGGCTGGTGGTGCTGTATTCGACGCTGGGCGGCATGTGGTCGCTGACGCTGACCGACATCATTCAGTTCATCATCATGACCGTCGGCATGATGCTGGTGCTGATGCCGATGAGCATCGTCAAGGCCGGCGGCTGGGAGGCGTTCACCAGCCTGCTGCCCGCCGGTTACTACCAGCTGTCGTCGATCGGGCTGGACACCATTCTGGTGTTCTTCCTGATCTACTTCTTCGGCATTCTGATCGGCCAGGACATCTGGCAGCGGGTGTTCACCGCCCGCAGCGCCAATGTGGCGCGCTTCGCCGGGCTGGGGGCGGGCGTCTATTGCGTGCTGTACGGCGTGACCGGCGCGCTGATAGGCATGGCCGGCAAGATCGTGCTGCCGTCGCTCAGCAACACCGACGGCGCCTTCGCCGCCATCGCGCAGGCGGTGTTGCCGGTCGGCGTCAGCGGGCTGGTGGCCGCCGCGGCCCTGGCGGCGCTGATGTCCACTGCCAGCGCCTGCCTGTTGGCGTCTTCGACCATCGCGCTGGAGGACGTGCTGCCGGCCATCCGCCGTAAACCTTCCGGCGGGCTGGCCGCCGGGCGCTTCACCACGCTTTTCATGGGCGCGGTCATGCTGGGGCTGGCGTTTGTGGTGCGTGACGTACTGGCGGCGCTGACGCTGGCTTACAACCTGTTGGTGGGCGGCATGCTGATCCCGCTGGTGGGGGCGATCTTCTGGCCGCGCGCCACCAGCGTTGGGGCCATCGCCAGCATGCTGACCGGCAGCCTGTGCGTGGTGGGGCTGATGGTCTGGCACGGCATCGACGCCAACAGCCCGATCTACGGCGGTCTGCTGGGCGGCGGCGTCGCCTTCGTGCTGGGCAGCCTGCTGAGCCGCCCGACGCCGCAGCTGCAGGCGCAAACTGAACGCTGAGGCGCGATCCGGGCTTTTATCACGGCGCCTTTACTGATTTACTGAGGAGCAGGGCGCATCGCCGCCCTGTCGGTTTAACGGTGAGGGTAAGGAGAAGGTGAGCCATGGGTAAAATCAGCGTCGCATGCTGCCAGTTAGCGCTGCGGGTAGGGGAAGCAGAGCATAATCGGGCGCAGTCCGCTCAGGCGATCCGTCATGCGGCGCAGCGCGGCGCCAACGTCATCGTGTTGCCGGAGTTGGTGAACAGCGGCTATGTGTTGCGCGATAAGGCGGAGGCGCGGGCGTTGGCCGAGAGCGAAGACGGGCCCAGCCTCAGCCTGTGGGGGGCCCTGGCGCGTGAGTTGGATGTGGCGATCGTCGCCGGTTTCTGCGAGCGGCTGCCCGATGGTGGGGTGGCCAACAGCGCGGCATTGATCGATGCGCAGGGCGTGAGGGCGATTTATCGCAAGGCCCACCTGTGGCATGAGGAGAGCACGATCTTTACCCCCGGCGATCGGCCGCCACCGGTCGTCGAGACCCGCTTTGGCCGGTTGGCGGTGATGATCTGCTACGATCTTGAATTCCCGGAGTGGGTGCGGCTGCCGGCGCTGGCCGGCGCTCAGCTGCTGTGCGCGCCGGTCAACTGGCCGCAGGCGCCGCGTCCGCAGGGCGAACGGCCGGCGGAGATGGTGAAGGCGCAGGCCAACGCCGCCGTCAATCGGCTGTTCATCGCGGTGTGCGATCGCTGCGAAACGGAGCGCGGCGTTGCGTGGATCGGCGGATCGGTGATCGTCGACGCCGATGGCTACCCGTTGACGCAGAGCCTGACAGGCGAAGGCATGGTGCTGGCATCGATGGATATCAGCACGGCCGATGACAAGCGCATCGGCCGCTACAATCATGTGCATCGCGATCGGCGGCCGATGCTGTATTGAAGCAGCGGGGCAGTCGGCGGATCCGGCTGCCCCGCCGATCGTTTCTCCGGCGGAAAAATCCGCCGTTTTGGCGCTTACAGCCAGCCTGACTTCTTCAACTTCTGATACAGGAAAATACAGCCGACGGCGGTCGCCCCCAGCGTGGCGTGATAGGCCCACGGGAATTTCAACTCCGGCATGTCGGCGAAGTTCATCCCGTACAGGCTGAAGATCACCGTCGGGATAGCCAAAATCGCCCCCCACCCCGCCAGCCGTTTCACCACTTCGTTTTGTTTGACCGTCACCAGCGCCAGATTGACGTGCATGGCGTTGGTCAGCATTTCGCGCATGTCGTCGATGTTGCTGACCACCTGATGCGCGTGATCCTGCACGTCGCGCACGTAAGCGCGCAGCTCTTTCGGGATCACTTCTTCGTGCAGACGGATCAGCTGGTTGCAAATTTCATCCATCGGCAGCGCGGCGTTGCGCAGCGCCAGCAGGTGGCGGCGCAGAGTATAGACGTTCTCGATCGCCGCCTGATCGAACTCCGACTGAAACATGTTGGCTTCGATGTTCTCGATGGTGCTCTCGAAGCGCGTTACCACGCTGCGGTAGTTATCCACCACGAAGTCCAACACCGAATAGAGGGCGAAGCCCGGCCCGCGGCACATCTGCTTGTGGTTCTCTTCCGCCTTGGCGCGGATCGGCGCGTAGCTGGGCGAGGCGCCGTGGCGCACCGTCACCAGAAAGTTTTTGCCGACGAAGAAGTGGGTTTCGCCGTATTCGATTTCGTCGTGCTCGCCCCACTGCGCGGTTTTCACCACGATGAACAGCGAGTCGCCGTAGGTCTCCAGCTTCGGCCGCTGGTGCGCACACAGCGCGTCTTCGATCGCCAAATCGTGCAGGCCGAACTCCTCCTGCACCTTGCGCATAAACGCCGGTTCCGGCTGCCGCAACCCCAGCCAGACGAAGGTGTCCGGTTGTTTGACCACCTCGCTGATATCGTCGATGGTCACTTCGCCCAGCCGTTGGCCGGCTTTGTACGCCACACAGTTCACCACCATGCTTTTGCTGTCCATCTGTCCATCCATCAATCAGTCAGGGTTTTGGTAAGAAAATAGCACTCATGTTCCACCGGATACTCTTTCAGCGTCATTTGCAGCTGATAGCCGAGCTTTTCGTAGAACGGCCGCGCCTGGAAGCTGAAGGTGTCGAGACGGGCGTAGCGGCAGCCGCGCGCCTGCGCCTCGTGCTCGGCGGCGCGCATCAGCCGGCCGCCGAGGCCGCTGCCGCGCTGGGTATCCGCCACCCACAGCCACTCGACGCTCAGCCAGTTGCCCCAGGTTTCGGCGGTCAGCCCGCCGATCACCGTGCCGGCCTCGTCGCGCGCATAGACGCTGAGCGGCTTGCGGTGGCTGGCGTCGATATGCGGCAGGTTGTAAGCGCGCAGGCCTTGCCTGATCGCATCGAGGGTATGTTCGTCAATCGCGTCGGTAACGGTAATGTCCATTTTTCCTCCTGGGTTATGGATTAACTTAAGCACACTGTGGCTAAAAGACAACCCGTTGAAATGTAATGTAAACACCCATTACGACGGGCTGGGCTACACTAAACGGGTCATTTCATCTTCAGGAGGACGCCATGCCCCGATTGACTCTGCTGGCCGGTTTGCTGCTGTGCAGCGGCCTGCTGCACGCCGCGCCGACGGTCAGCCAATTGCAGGACGGCCTGGAACACCCATGGTCGCTGGCCTTCTTGCCGGCGGAACAAGGCCTGCTTATCACCGAACGGCCCGGCCGGCTGCGGCTGTGGCTGCAGGGCAAGGGCCTGTCGCCGCCGATCGCCGGCGTGCCGCAGGTCTACGCCGAGGGGCAGGGCGGCCTGCTGGAGGTGTTGCCGGCCCCCGACTTCGCCGCCAGTCGCCGGGTATATCTCAGCTTCGCCGAACCGGGCGAGGGCGGCAAAGCCGGTACGGCGGTCGGCTATGGCCGCCTGAGCGACGATGGCGCGCGGTTGGAAAACTTTAAGGTGATCTTCCGTCAGCAACCTAAGCTGTCGGTCGGCAATCACTTTGGCGGCAAGCTGGCGTTCGATCGGCAGGGCTACCTGTTTATCGCGCTGGGCGAAAACAACCAGCGGCCGACGGCGCAGGAGACCGACAAACTGCAGGGCAAGCTGGTGCGGCTGACCGCCGAGGGCGCGGTACCGCCGGACAACCCCTGGGTCGGCCAGGCAGGTAAACGCCCGGAGGTTTGGTCCTACGGCCACCGTAATCCGCAAGGGTTGGCGCTGAATCCGTGGAGCGGCGCGATCTGGGAGCATGAACACGGTCCGCGCGGCGGCGATGAGCTCAATATCCCGCTGCCGGGTAAAAACTACGGCTGGCCGCTGGCCACCTATGGCATCAACTATTCCGGCCA
Source organism: Serratia sp. BNK-23 (assembly GCF_047456145.1). Lineage (NCBI taxonomy): Bacteria > Pseudomonadati > Pseudomonadota > Gammaproteobacteria > Enterobacterales > Yersiniaceae > Serratia > Serratia sp. BNK-23. The sequence continues at coordinate 3,281,475 of NZ_CP179900.1, read as the reverse complement.
ACCGATACCGGAGGCCAAAGGGGAACGGGTGCCCGGCACCGAACAGCCGCTGCACTATTGGCGGGTTTCGCCCGGCCTCAGCGGCATGGCGTTTTATGACGGGCAGCGTTTCCCCGCCTGGCGGCATTCGCTGTTCATCGGCGCACTGGCGCAAAAGGAACTGATTCGCCTGACGCTGGAGGGCGACAAAGTGGTGGCGGAAGAGCGGCTGTTGGGCGATCGCGGCGAACGCATCCGCGAGGTGCGCAGCGGGCCGGATGGCTACCTGTATCTGCTGACGGACGAACGGGACGGCAAGCTGCTGAAGGTCGGGGCGTCGTAACGCCCCGCACGCGTCAGGTGAGTGCGCTCATCACGCCGCGCTGGTAGGCCGGGCGTGCGCGCAGCTGCTGATACCAGCGCTCCATGTTCGGCCGTGGGCGGCGGGCGATCGGCATTTCGAAGCAGGCGTAGGCGAAGCTGCCGAGCGGGATATCGCCGAAACCGAACGCGCCGCCGGAGAGGTAAGGCTGGTGCGCCAGCGTCTGTTCGATGACGTCGAAGTGTTTTTCCAGCGTGGCGATCGCCGCTTCGATTTTCGCCATGTCGCGCAACTCTGGCGCAGTGCGGATCAGGCCCCAAAAGACGATGGTGAAGGCCGGAACGATGGTCGAGGTGGTCCAGTCCATCCATTTCTCGGCGGCGGCGCGCGCCTGCAGATCTTGCGGATAGAACGTCGCGTCGCCGAATTTCGCCGCCAGGTAGCGCACGATGGTGTTGGACTCCCACAGCACGAAGTCATCGTCCTGCAGTAACGGCACCAGGCCGTTCGGGTTCAGCGCGCGGTAACTCTCTTCGTTGACCTTGCCAAACGCCCCGCCGGCGTTGATGTGGGTATAGCTCAGCCCCAGTTCGGCGGCGCACCACAGCACCTTCCTGACGTTGTTCGAATTCTCACGACCCCAAATGGTCAGCATGGGATAACTCCGTTAGCGGATTAAAGACCCTTAATACCTACGCCACAATGCGCTTTTTGTCACACCGCAGGGCATTTTTTGTCTGCCGCTCAACGCTCCCAGCGGCACACTTCCCAGCCGTGCTCCGCCGCCAGCGCGCTCAGTTCGCTGTCGGGATTGATCACCGTGGCGCTGTCGACGAATTGCAGCATCGCCTTGTCGTTGAGAGAGTCGCTGTAGCCGTGGCTGTGCTCGAACTTCAGGTGCGGGTGGTGCGCCAGCCAGTGCTGCAGGCGGATCACCTTGCCCTGTTGATAGGTCATGGTGCCGTAGGTGTTGCCGGTGAAGCGGCCGTCGCTGATTTCCACGCCGATCGCCAGCGCATCGTCGGCGCCGAGCTGTTCGGCGATCGGCGCCACCAGGTGTTCGCCGGTGGCGGAGATCACCAGAATGCAGTCGCCGCGCTCGCGGTGCCACTGCAGGCGTTCACGGGCGGCGGGATAGACGCGCGGCAGGATGTCGCGCCGGATGTAGCGTTGCACCCAGCCGGCCACGGTTTGCACGCTCAGGCCGGTCAGCGGCGCCAGCGTGGCCTGCATGTAGTCCTCCATCGACAGCTTGCCCTGATAATAGAGCTGCATCAGCTGCTGCTCCTGCAGTTCCAGCTCCGCCGGCGCGAACCCCTGGCCGACCAGCCAGCGGATCCACAGGCTGGCGCTGTCATCGTCAATCAGGGTTTCATCCAGGTCGAATAAGGCTAAATCCATCAGTATTTCTCCGGCAGGCAGGGTATGAGGTCGTTTACAGGATAGCGGATAGCGCACGTCGCCAGCCAGCGGCGTCGGCGAAATTGCGCAGAGCATAAGAAACATTGATGACGGTTTTGCGACAGTTTGTTGAACGTTTGCATAACTTAGAACGCAACAATATTGGCCGCCCCGGCGAGCGCGGTGGTAACTATGGGGCAAATGCAGCCACCCGCTGGGGAGGGTCAATGTTGATTATTCGCCTGTACGGCAGCCCGATCGTAATCGGGGAAGAAGAGGAACCGCATGATGACGCATCTGACGACGCTGAAGACGTTGCCGCTGCTGGATCTTTCGCAGCTTGACGGTGATGCGCGCCGGCGGCGCGCTTTTCTTGACGATTTGCGCACGGCGGCGCGCGACGTCGGTTTCTTCTATCTGCGCGGTCACGGCGTGGACGGCGCGTTGAATGCGCGGTTGCAGCACGCCGCGCGACAATTTTTCGCCCTGCCGGAAGCCGACAAGCTGGCGGTGCAGATGGTGCATTCGCCGCACTTTCGCGGTTACAACCGGGCGGCGGCGGAACTCACGCGCGGGCAGCCTGACTGGCGCGAGCAGTTCGATATCGGCGCTGAACGCCCGGCGCTGACGCTGGCTGACGACACGCCGCGCTGGGCGCGTCTGCAGGGGCCAAACCAGTGGCCGGCGGCGCTGCCGGCGCTGAAACCGCTGCTGCTGGAGTGGCAACAGGCGATGACCGCCATGTCGCTGCGGCTGCTGCGCGCTTTCGCGTTGGCACTTTCGCTGCCGGAGCAGGCTTTCGATCGCTTATACGGCGAGAAGCCCAACGAGCACATCAAACTGATCCGCTACCCGGGGCGGGACGCCACCGCCAGCGCACAGGGCGTCGGCGCGCACAAGGACTCCGGTTTTCTCAGCTTCCTGCTGCAGGACGCGCAAAAAGGGCTGCAGGTGGAGGTCAGCGAGGGGCAATGGATAGACGCGCAGCCGCGTGAAGATACCTTCGTAGTGAACATCGGCGAGCTGCTGGAGCTGGCGACCAACGGCTATCTGCGCGCCACGGTGCACCGGGTGGAAACGCCGCCGGCGGGGAGTGACAGATTATCGATTGCGTTCTTCCTCGGCGCGCGTCTGGACGCGGTGGTGCCGCTGTACCAACTGCCGCCGCAGCTGGCGGCGCAGGCGCGCGGTCCGGCCAGCGATCCGCTCAATCCGCTGCTGCGCGATGTGGGGTATAACTACCTGAAAGGCCGCATTCGCTCTCACCCCGATGTGGCACACCGTTTTTATCAGGACGTCATCGGCCTCTGAACGCCGGGCGTAAAAAAGCCCGGCGCGTCGGCCGGGCTGATCGAGCGCTGATGCGGCGATTATTCCGCCAGCGCCTGCTGCAGATCGGCGATCAGATCTTCCACATCTTCAATCCCCACCGACAGGCGCACCAGCTGCGGCGTGATGCCGGTTGCCAGGCGCTGTTCCAGCGGAATGGAGGCGTGCGTCATGCTGAACGGCTGGCTGATCAGGCTTTCCACGCCGCCCAGGCTTTCCGCCAGGGTGAACAGGCGCGAACGCTGGATGACCCGGCGCGCATAGGCGTCGTCGCCTTTCAGCCGTACCGAGATCATGCCGCCGAAGCGCGTCATCTGGCGCGCCGCCAGCTCGTGCTGCGGGTGGCTCGGCAGGCCGGGATAGTAGACGTTTTCCACCTGCGGCTGGCTCTCCAGCCACTGGGCGATGCGCAGCGCGCTGTCGCTGTGACGCTGCATGCGCAGCGCCAGGGTGCGGACGCCGCGCAGCGTCAGGAAGCTGCTGAACGGATCGAGAATGCCGCCGACCGCGTTTTGCAGGAAACCGAGCTGTTCCGCCAGCGCCGGGTTATCGCCCACCGCCGCGACGCCGGCCACCACGTCGGAGTGGCCGTTGAGGTATTTGGTGGCGGAGTGCACCACCACGTCAAAGCCCAGATCCAGCGGGCGTTGCAGATACGGCGAGGCGAAGGTGTTGTCCGCCACGCTGATGAGCTGGTGCTTTTTGGCGATCGCGGCGATGGCGCTCAGATCCGCCAGCTTGAGCAGCGGGTTGGTCGGCGTTTCGACCCAGATCATTTTAGTGTCCGGCTCGATCGCCTGTTCCAGCCCGGCGAGATCCGCCGGCGCCACGTAGGTGACGCGCAGGCCGGCGGTGCGGCTGCGCACTTTTTCCAGCAGGCGATAGGTGCCGCCGTACAGGTCGTCTACCGCGATCAGGTGGCTGTCTTTATCGAGCAGCTCCAGCACCGTGGAGCAGGCCGCCAGGCCGGAGGCGAAGGCGTAACCGCGGCTGCCGCCTTCCAGTTCGGCGATGGCGCTTTCCAGCGCGGTGCGCGTCGGGTTGGCGCTGCGGGAATACTCATAGCCGGTATGCTCGCCCGGCGCCGGTTGGGCGTAGGTAGAGGTGGCGTAAATCGCCGGCATCACTGCGCCGGTCGCATCCGGGGTGTAACCGGCGTGAACGGTCAACGTATCAAACTTGGCCATAATGGGTCCTTATTAACGTAATTTTTGGCGCCAGGCGTTAAGCACGTCTGTGCGGGTAATCAGGCCGAGGAAGCGCTCGCCGTCGAGCACCACCGCGACGTGGCCATGGTTGAAGGTGGCCTGTAATTCCTCGTAGCCGGCTTCCTTTTGCAGCGTATGAACCTGTTTGGTCATCGCGCTGCCGGCCGGCAGGCTGAAGTGGGCGGCGTCGGCCTGGACGGCGTTCAGCAGGTCCCACTCATCGATCAGACCGACCACCCGATCGCCTTCCAGCACCGGCAGCTGCGAGATGTCGTACAGCCGCATGCGGGCGTGCACGATCGCCAACGTGTCGTCCGGCGCGGCGGAAACGGCGGCGCCCTCGTCGTGGCGGTAGGCGATCAGATCGCGCAGATCGCCGTGCTGTGGCTTGCTCAGCAGGCCCTGTTCCAGCATCCAGTGATCGTTATACATTTTAGACAGGTATTTGTTGCCGCTGTCGCAGACGAAGGTCACCACTCGCTTGGGTTCGGTCTGTGCGCGGCAGTAACGCAATGCGGCGGCCAGCAGGGTGCCGGTGGACGATCCCGCCAGCACGCCTTCCTTGCGCAGCAGATCGCGCGCAGTGGTGAAGGCTTCTGCGTCGCCGATGCGGTAAGCGTTACGGACCTGGTCAAAGTCGCTGAGCGGCGGGACGAAGTCTTCGCCGATGCCTTCCACCAGCCAACTGCCCGCTTCGCCGACTTGGCCGTGGTCGAGATAGTCCGCCAGAATAGAGCCGGCAGGGTCGGCCAGCACGAATTCCGTCTGCGGCGAAACCTCGGCGAAATAGCGGCTCAGCCCGCCCAGCGTGCCGCCGGAGCCGACGCCGACCACGATGGCGTCCACGTCATGCTCCATCTGCCGCCACAGTTCGGGCGCCGTGGTGGTGGTATGGGCCGCCGGGTTGGCCGGATTATTGAACTGGTCGATATAAAAAGCGCCGGGGATCTCTTCCGCCAGGCGTTTGGCGTAATCCTGGTAGTAAGCCGGATGCCCTTTGCCGACGTCCGAACGGGTCAGCAGCACTTCCACCCCCAGCGCGCGCAGGTGGAAGATCTTCTCGCGGCTCATCTTGTCCGGCACCACCAGCAGCAGCTTATAGCCTTTCAGCGCCGCCACCAGCGCCAACCCCAGGCCGGTATTGCCGGCGGTGGCTTCGATGATGGTGCCTCCTGGCTGCAGTTTGCCGTCGCGCTCGGCCTGTTCGATCATCGACAGCGCCACGCGGTCTTTGATCGAACCGCCGGGATTTTGGTTCTCCAGCTTGACGAACAGCCGGCACGGGCCGGTATCGAACTGGGTCAGTTCCAGCATCGGGGTATTGCCAATCATCTCGATGACGGAATGGGGGATCGCCATGACTCATCTCCAGGATTATTCGGTATAAAAGTCGTTGTGCGGATGATAGCGCTGAGGATAAGCGCTTTAAAAAGAACAAATAGCGGTTCTATATGCCATTATGGAATATATTAATCTTTTTTAGACGTATGGAAGCGCAGATGTTTAGCGGTGCAGATGCTTGGCCGTGTAGCCGTGGGTAGATGCGAAAATGCGCGTCGCGATGCTTTTTTGAACGATAAGTGCGTGCCTGCGTACAGTTATGTAAAAATGCTGAAAATTCACGCTAAACCCTGCAAAAATAAGATAAATCACATAAACTCACAGCAAGGGCATTTTCGGTGCGTTGCGTTACCCATTACGGGCGCCGCAGGGGGTTGCAGCCGGCACGCGCGCACCGGGCCACTCTCGCTGGTTGGCTTAAAACGTGAACATGTTTGAAAGTTAACGCTATTTCAATGGTTTTGAATGGACACTCTGGCGACGTCATGATGAAAAAAAACTTATCCACTTCCCTGAAAAAACTGACCTTCAGCGTAGGCATCCTGTTGCTGGCCGCCCCGGCCGTGCACGCGGCCGAGCCGCCGGCGCCGCCGCAGGTAGACGCCAAGGCCTTCATTCTGATGGATTACAACAGCGGTAAGGTGCTGACCGAAGGCAATGCCGATACGCGTCTCGATCCCGCCAGCCTGACCAAGATCATGTCCAGCTACGTGATCGGCCAGGCGATCAAGGCCGGCAAGATCAAGCCGGAAGACATGGTCACCGTCGGCAAAGACGCCTGGGCGCCCGGTAACCCGGCGCTGCGCGGCTCTTCGCTGATGTTCATCAAGCCGGGCGATCAGGTGCCGGTGCTGGAACTGAATAAGGGCATCGTGATCCAGTCCGGCAACGACGCCAGCATCGCGCTGGCGGACTACGTGGCGGGCAGCCAGGATTCGTTCGTTGGCCTGATGAACAACTACGCCAAATCTCTGGGGCTGCAGAATACCCACTTCCTGACGGTGCATGGTCTGGATGCGGAAGGGCAGTACAGCACCGCGCGCGACATGGCGCTGCTGAGCCAGGCGCTGATCCGCGACGTGCCGGACGAATACGCGCTGCATAAAGAGAAAGAGTTCACCTTTAACAAGATCCGCCAGATTAACCGCAACCGTCTGCTGTGGAGCAGCAACCTGAACGTCGACGGCATCAAGACCGGTTACACCAGCGGCGCCGGCCACAACCTGGTGGCGTCCGCCACCGACGGCCCGATGCGTCTGATCTCGGTGGTTTTAGGCGCGCCGAGCGATCGCGTGCGCTTTAGCGAAAGCGAAAAGCTGCTGACCTGGGGCTTCCGCTTCTATGAAACCGCGACGCCGATCAAGGCCGATAAGCCGTTCGTCACCCAGAAAGTGTGGTTCGGCGACGTCAGCGAAGTGCCGCTCGGCGTGGCGAAAGACGCCTCGGTCACCATTCCGAAAGGGCAGATGAAAAACCTGAAGGCCAGCTACAAGCTGACCCAACCGACGCTGGAAGCGCCGCTGGCGAAAAACCAGGTGGTCGGCACCATCGATTTCCAGCTGGACGGCAAAACCATCGAGCAGCACCCGCTGGTGGCGATGCAAGAGGTAAAAGAGGGCAACTTCTTCAGCCGCATCTGGGATATGGTGATGATGAAGCTGAGCCAGTGGTTCGGCGGGATCTTCGGCTGAATGCCCTGACACCGCTGCCGCATCGTCGCGTGCGGTTCCTGAAAAAGCCGCAACCTTCCGTTGCGGCTTTTTCATTTTCAGCATCCGTGGCGTTTCAGAAATAGTCCACCAGCATGGTGGCTCCGCTGGAGAAGTCACCTTCCGCCAGGGTGACGGCGCTGTTTTTCACCGGCACCGCATCAAGCGTCGGCGGATTGGCGTAATCGATGTTCAGCGGCGTATTGATGGCGAAAGCCTTGCCGTTGGCCAGCAGTTTGATGCCCAGCCCATTGACGCTGCTGTTCAACACGCTGCTGTCAAAGGCCGCCGCGCTGCCCATGATCTTCATTTTCAGCTGGCGGCTGTTATCCAGAAACTCACACTTGATGCTGTAATCGATGCGTTGCATATAGCGATTACCGTCGATACGTTTGATGCCGACCTTGCCAAAGTCGATATCGATGGTGCGCCCGTCGTTGATCACGCAAGGCGGAGGCGCCACCACGGTGGCGGTGATACTGACCTTGGTGCCCTGGTCGGCGGCCTGGGGGGCGGCGCTGATCACACCCAGCGTAAACAGCAGAGCGCAACGCGTTTTCCTCGTCATGTTCATTCTGGCTCCCGTCTCAAGGTGCGCTGAAGATCAGCGTGGCCGAGCCTGACATCGGACCGGTGGCGATGCTGGTGTAAGGCACATTGTTCTTCACTGGCACAAAGGTGACGGTGTCGTTGCCCAGCCCGTTGACGATGCGCGTTCTGAACGTATTGTTGGGTTTCACCACCGCGCCATTGTGCACCATGGCTACGCCGACATTAGGATTGGAGGTCTTGATGAAATCGCTGGAGAAGCCGCTGGCATCGCTGACCATGCGAACCAAAATGTCTTGTGTCGCGCTCTGATCGTCACACCGGTAGCTGAGCGCCTTGTCCTGTTTGATTTGGGCGTCGATGGCGCTCTGCGTGAGAAAGTCCTGGCGGATCTGACCGAAGTCGACGTTAATCTGCTGGCCGTTGTTGATAGTGCAACTGGTGGTGACGAAGTAGGCGTCGTTGTCGGCGATCAGGCGCCACCGGTAAGGCCCACATTTTGGGCAACCTGACTGGTCATTTTTTTGTTCAAAGTTGATTTGGCCGATGACGTCGCCCTTGTTCACCTTGATATCCTGCGTCGGCGAACGGTTGAGCACGATGTAAACCCTGATGGAAATGCTGGCACTGTTTAGGCCGGTAATCGTCATCACCTGGATACCTGATTGGATCGGGGATAAGTAGTCGGTGCCGTTGATTGTCATACCGTTGGCAAGCGTACCGAAAATGGCGGTGTTCATCGTCAACGCCGGGCTGCCGGTGAGTAAAATATCTTTCCAGTTGGCGACGTCGTTTTTACAGGTCACCTGGCTGACGTTGACGATTTCATTTTTCCCGATGGACAATTCAGGGCCTATCTTTACCCTGACGTCGACCGGCGTCATTGAACCACCCTGACCAATGTTCCCGCCGTCGGAGGTTTTACAGGTAAATGCATTGGCGTTACCAATGAGGACGAAAAAAGATAATGCCAGGCAGTGTTGTAAAAATAGGATGGTTGTTTTTCTCACAATAATATCCCGATTATATAGTGTCATTTGGCTAGGTGCCGCCACGAAATAAGGCTAATTAGGCTGACTGTGCCGGCGTTATTCCGTTAAATGAGAATAAGGCGCATCTATTCCTGATATTTCCTTGTTGTCAGCTGGCAGTAGGGCGGTGGGGTACCACCTCAACGAGTTGTTGATGGAGCCGTCCGTTACGAGCACTTCTTGTTTGGCGACGAGTTCCAACAGCAGTAGCCGGGCGCGGTAAACGCCGACGTTGACGGCGTTGGCCAGTTGCCGGGTAGACAACCACAGATGCTGAGGTGGCAGTCCGGTGTCGGGACATTGACGGGGCGACTGCGCGAATAATGTTTGCAGCAGATCGTGCTGCAATTGCCGTATTTCCTTTTGTTTTGGAGATAACGCTTCCATAGCACTTCCTCTGTATTTCGATTGCTGTATTCCTAAGAAAAAACAAAGTTTCACTGCCTACCAATAACGAGGTAAATCGCGAATCAAGAAAAATCCTATCTATTTATCAGGATTGAAAAAAAGGGGTTTCCCACTCCATTTCTACCTGTTTGCAGGCTGGGGGAGTGTCACGCAGAAACCTAAAGTTTTGGTTTATTATATTCACAAAGAGCGGCTTTGCGATCTGATTAATTGTGAAACAGAGAAAAACAGGATATTGCACTATAAAAGTATTTTTTACGATCTATGAGCCTAAAAATAACACTAAATTAACTTTAATTAGGAAATAAATTGCGAATGTTCGTCTTGATCAAAAAAAGACTTTTTTTGCTGGTGGGCATTTGCCAGAATATTCACCGCCAGACAAGAAGGGCGGATTAGAAAGTATTGGTCTCTGCTTGTTGTGATTTCGTTTATTTTTATATGACGAATTCATTAATGGGTAGACCGCTGCAGACTTGCCGTTATCGACGTATCTATTGTCGGTTTCTTTGGTTTTGGCAGTTAACCAACCAGCAAGATGCTAAAGAATCAGGGCTGCGCATATATAAGCGCGAGCAGATTTCCTGTTGCTCTTTTTCTTGATTGGAATATGCATTTTTTCTTATAAGGAATATAGGTTCTATGAAACTTAACAAAATCATGATGGCTGCAGTGATTGCATTTGGCGCAAGTTCTTTTGCACAGGCAGCCGATCAGGGACACGGTAAAGTGACCTTCACGGGTTCTATTATTGATGCGCCATGCTCTATTGCACCCGAGTCGATCGATCAGACCGTAGATCTGGGCCAGGTTTCTAACGTGGCGTTGAAAAACGGCGGCAAATCCAACCCGCGTCCGTTTGAAATCAAGCTGGAGCAGTGTGATACCACTACGCTGAAAACCGTTAAAACCACCTTCAGCGGCATTGCGTCGTCAACCAACAAAGATCTGTTGGGTATCGCGGGGACCGCCAGCGGCGCCGGCGTAGCAATCACTTATGGCGGCCAGCCGATCAAACTGGGTCAGGCGACTGCGGCACAGACGCTGAATACTGGCAACAACAGCCTGAACTTCGCCGCTTACCTGCAGGGTGAAGGCGCTTCCGCAGCCATCGTTCCGGGCGATTTCACCGCCGTAGCCGACTTCACTCTGGCTTATCAGTAAGTGAGACCGCAGGCTTAATCAACCAGGCATGGGGCACGCCGCATGCCTGGTGACTCTCTGTGTCAAAGGAATGTCGCGATGTTTTTTTCACGGAATCGGGCGAGTGCCGTTCTTTTGGCGTCGTTGGCGTTTGCGCCCGGCAGTGCAATTTCCGCCGCACAGGGGTGGGGCAAAGTCAGTATGCACGGCGCCATTATCGACACGGCCTGCGCCATTGCCGCCGGCAGCCGCGATCAGACAATCGATATGGACACGCTTCCTATCGGACAGATCATTCGTGACGGCCAGGGAATGACTAAACCTTTCAGTATTGAATTGGTTAATTGCATTTTGGAACGTCCGGAAAACAAGCCTGATTGGAAATTCTTTCAGGTCACGTTTGATGGTTTGGCGGAAGGCGCTTTGTTTGGCGTACAGGGCGATGCGCGCGGCATCGCATTGAAGATAAAAGACAGCCGCGGCAGGCCGGTTATTCCAGGGGAGCCGTTGCCGATGGAGGGAATAATACCGGGCAACCGAGTGCTGAATTATTCCATGACGTTAATGCCGAATCACCAGCCGTTGAAGGTGGGAGCGTATTTTTCCACAGTGCGTTTTAAGCTGGATTATTTTTGATTTTTTTTTCGTACTGACGGTTAATTCGTTATTGAAAGGACTTTATTATGCTTTCACCGGCAGGGAAGTTATTTCGTCTTCAGGCCTTGGGGCTTTGTGTCGCCCTTTCTCTGGGAAATCCGATCGCGTTGGTTTATGCCGCCGACGTTATTCAATTCAATACTGACGTCTTGGACATCAACGATCGTAAAAATATCGATCTGAGCCAATTTACGCGCAGCGGCTACATCATGCCGGGCGTTTATACCATGGTGGTGCACGTCAATAAGAACGATCTGGCGGAACAGCCGGTGACGTTTATGGCGCCCGAGAACGATCCTAAAGGCAGCGAAGCCTGTCTTTCGCCGGAGTTGGTCAACCAACTGGGGCTGAAAGAAAAGCTGTTAAGTACGCTGAACTGGACGCACGGCGGCCGTTGCCTTGACGCCTCCAGCCTGGCAGGGATGGAAGCCCGCGGCGATCTTGCCAGCTCCTCGCTGTACCTCAACATTCCTCAGGCCTATCTGGAATACAGCTCGGAAAACTGGGACCCGCCTTCGCGCTGGGATGACGGTATTCCCGGGCTGCTGTTTGACTATAACGTCAATGCTCAAACGCAAAAACATCAGAAAGGCGGCAGCAGTTACAGCCTGAGCGGCAACGGCACCGGCGGCGCCAATCTGGGCGCCTGGCGTCTACGCGCCGACTGGCAGGCTAATCTCAGCCATCAGACCGGTTCTTCTCAGTCGACCGACAAACAGTTCGACTGGAGCCGCTATTACGCCTACCGGGCTATTCCGGCGCTGCGCTCGCGGCTGACGATGGGGGAGGATTATCTGAACTCCGACATTTTCGACAGCCTGCGCTTTACCGGCGTCAGTCTGCGATCCGACGACAGCATGTTGCCGCCCAACCTGCGCGGCTATGCGCCGGAAGTGACGGGCGTGGCGAAAACCAACGCCAAGGTGGTGGTCAGCCAACAGGGGCGCGTGCTGTATGAGACGCAGGTGGCGGCGGGGCCATTCCGCATTCAGGACATCAACGACGCGGTTTCCGGCGAGCTGGACGTACGCGTCGAAGAGCAAGACGGCAGCGTGCAGGCGTTCAAGATGAATACCGCCAACATCCCTTATCTGACGCGACCGGGTACGGTGCGTTACAAGCTGGCGACGGGCAAGCCGTCGGAGTGGGGGCATCACCTGCGCGGGCCGATGTTCGGCACCGGTGAGTTCTCCTGGGGCATCAGCAACGGCTGGTCGCTGTACGGCGGGGGCATCGCCGGTGGCGATTACAACGCGCTGTCGCTGGGGATCGGGCGCGATCTGATGGCGCTGGGGGCGTTGTCGTTCGATGCCACGCAGTCGCGTGCGCGCTTGCCGCAGGAGGGCGCTCTGACCGGTGGTTCGTACCGGTTGAGCTATTCGAAGAACTTCGACCAGTACGACAGCCAGATCACCTTCGCCGGCTACCGCTTCTCCCAGGAGGACTTCATGAGCATGGGGGACTACCTCGATGCGCGTTACGAAGGGGGACGCAGCGGCAAGAGCAAGGAGATGTACACCATCACCTTCAACAAACAGTTCCGCGATCTGGGGCTCAGCACCTATCTCAACTACAGCCACCAAACCTATTGGGATCGGGCGCCGAACGATCGTTACAACCTGATGGTATCGCGCTACTTCGATATCGGCGATTTCAAGAACGTCAGCGTATCGCTGTCGGCCTATCGCAACCGTTACAACGAGCGCAATGACGACGGGATGTACCTGTCGCTGTCGCTGCCCTGGGGCAGCGCCGGGACGCTCAGTTACAACATGACGCTCGATCGCGAAGAGAACGCCCATCGGGTCGGTTACTACAACCGGGTCGATGAACACAACAACTATCAGATCAGCGCCGGCGCCGCACGCAGCGGGGCGACGGCCAGCGGCTATTACAGCCATCAGGGCGATATGGCGCAGATCAACGCCAATGCCAGCTACCAGGCCGGCCGTTACAGCGCTGTCGGCATCGGCGCGCAGGGCGGCCTGACGATGGCGGCGGAAGGGGCGGTGCTGCACCGGGTCAATACGCCGGGCGGCACGCGCTTGCTGCTGGATACCGAAGGTGTCGCCGGCGTGCCGGTGCGCGGCTACGGCAGTACGGTGCTGACCAACCGTTACGGCAAAGCGGTGGTGGCGGATGTAAACAGCTACTACCGCAATAAGGCCAGCATCGATCTCAATAGCCTGAGCGACAACGTCGAGGCGACGCGTTCCGTGGTGCAGGCCACGTTGACCGAGGGGGCCATCGGCTACCGCAAGTTTGAGGTGATAGCCGGCGAGAAGGCGATGGCGATCGTCAAACTGGCGGACGGCAGCGAGCCGCCGTTCGGCGCCACGGTGCTGAATGCCCGCAAACAGGAGACCGGCATCATCAATGACGGCGGCAGCGTTTACCTGTCCGGCCTCAACCCCGGCGAGCGCATGCGCGTGCATTGGAACGGCGCGGCGCAGTGTGAAATCCAGTTGCCGGCGCCGCTGCCGGCCGAAATGCTGATGAACACGCTGCTGCTGCCTTGCCGTCCTTTTGCCGGCAACAAGCCAGCGGCTGACGCCAACTGACTTACACCCGGCGGAGTGCGCTCCGCCGCTAAACCGCCGGGGCGGGATTGCCCGCCTTCGGCCGACTGGAACCGTGAAGACATGATGAATCTGACTATGACCAGAAAGACCGTTTCCCTTGTGGGCCCGCTCGCCGCCGCATTGACGCTCGGCGCGGTCGGCCTGCCCGCTCATGCGGCTATCGCGCTGGATCGCACGCGCGTGATTTTCGACGGCGACCTGAAAACGGTCAGTCTCAACATCAGTAACCAGAACAAACAGTTGCCGTATTTGGCGCAGGGATGGATCGAAGACGATCGCGGCAACAAGATCCAAAGCCCCTTCACCGTGCTGCCGCCGGTGCAGCGGGTGGAGCCGGGCAAACCGAGCCAGGTGAAGATCCAGTCGCTGCCGGCCGCGCGTCAGCTGCCGCAGGACCGGGAGACGCTGTATTACTTCAACCTGCGGGAAATACCGCCGCGGAGCAATAAGCCGAACACGCTGCAGATAGCGTTGCAGACCCGCATCAAAATGTTTTATCGCCCGGCGGCGCTCGCCCCGAAGAAGAACGCGGCGCCGTGGCAGGAGCAGCTGACGCTGACCCGGCAGGGTGACAAGTATGTGGTGAACAACTCGACCCCTTATTACGTGACGATCGTTGAGGCGAGCGCCGGCAAGGGCGGCAAAGGGGCGGCCGGCTTTGAACCGTTGATGGTGGCGCCGAAGGCCAGCGCCCCGCTGAACGTGCCCGCCGCGAGCCTCGGCAACGGTCCGTCGCTGGCGTACATCAACGATTACGGCGGGCGGCCGCAGTTGAACTTCCGCTGCGCCGGCAGTGCCTGCCAGGTCGTGCCGGTCGCCAAATGACGAGCCGCGCGCAAGCAGGGAAGACCGAGTCATGAACACAGCGGAGTGAACGAATCATGCAACGAAAGATCCCCATGCTGTTGGGAAAGGCCTATGAACGTCATCAGCGACGCACTATCGGCCTGACGGTGTTGGCCGCGCTGATGGTGCCGCTGACGGCGGGCACGATGCTGATGCTGATGCCGCCGGCCCGCGCGGTGGACAACTGGGACGTGGAGGGGACGAACGGCACGCTCCACGTCTACGGTGCGTTGACGGAAAGCGCCTGCAGCCTGGAAATGACCACCGCTCGTCAGGAAGTGTGGTTGGGTGAGACGGGAACGGCGCACTTCCAGCGCCCGGGCGATCGCGGCACGCCGGTGGCGTTCGAGCTGACGCTGAAAGACTGTCTGCGGGCGCCGGCGAGCAACCGCGACGCCTGGACCGGGGTGCTGGCCTGGAGCGGCAGCCAGCCTGCGGTGTCCGTGGCGTTTGCCGCGCCGACGGATGACGACGCGCCGGGGTTGGTCAGGGTTGCCGGCGTCACCGGGTTGGGGTTGCAGCTGACGGATGCCAGCGGCCTGCCTGTGCGCCTCGGCGCGCGTAACAAACCGGTATTGCTGACGCCGGGACAAAACACCCTGACGTATACGGTGACGCCGGTGCGCACCCCGGCGACGCTGAGCGCCGGCGCTTACCGTGCGGCGATCGATTTCCGGCTTTACTACGACTAATACGCCGCTTGCGCCCGGTCGGCGCAAGCACAACCAAAGGGAGTGGCGTCATGCGCGCGACAGAGACGAACCGGCGCCGGAGCGCGCTGTTGGGGGCTGGCATGGTCATGGCGGCCGGCATAATGGCGCAGTCGGCGACTGCGGCGGAAAACATGCGCTTTCACGGCATGCTGGTGGCCGAGCCGTGCGTCATTCAGCCAGGGGATGAGGACATTCCGCTGGATTTCGGCACCATCGTCGACAAATACCTGTATCTGAACACCCGCTCCCACAGTCAAACCTTCGCATTGCACCTGACCGAGTGCGATCTCAGCCTGGGCAATACGGTGGCTATCACGTTTACCGGCACCGAAAACGCCAAACTGCCCGGCCTGTTGGCATTGGATGCCGGCAGCCTGGCGTCGGGGATCGGCATCGGGCTGGAAGACAGCAGCGGCAAGGCGCTGCCGCTCAATCGCGCCAGCGATAAATTCCGCCTGAGTGCCGGCAACACCACGCTTACGCTGCAGGCCTATGTGCAAGGGGAACCGGAGGCTATCCAGACGAAGTCCATCGGCCGCGGTACCTTCAGCGCGGTGGCCACTTTTACGTTGGAATACGAATAAGCGTCTACAAGGACAAGAAACGCAATGATGATAAAGCACGTCAATCACGCCCTGCGCATGGGGCTGCTGTGCCTGTTGGCGTTGAGCGCCGCCGCTTGCCAAAGCCAAAAGTCGGGCAAGCCCGCTGTGAACACTAAAAATCAGGTTGTGCAACCTCCGTCAGAAGAGGCTTTGCGCAAGCAGCGTGAGGCCGAACAGCTGCAGCAGTGCCAGCAGCAACTGGGCGCATTGCGCGCGATCGACGAGAAACAGTATCAGCGCTATAAGCAGGCCTTCGACAGCCTGATGAGCGGCGCCTCGCAGTACGCCAGCCTGCGCGCCCGGGTAAACGGTGACACGCAGGAGACGGTGGATGCGCTGTATCGCTACAAGGTCAACTATCTGTGCGCCGGGGTGAATCAGGCGGTGTTGACCGGCTTGGCGGATCGTGGGGAGCAGATTAAATGAGGCTGCGCCTGCTGGGCTGCGTCGCTCTGCTGTTCTCCGGCGTCGCGCTGGCGGACGACGGCGTGCCGGCGCTGCTGCAGTTTGCCGAGCAGTATCAACGGCAAAACATCGTGCCGACGAACGAAAAAGCGGCGCCAGTCGAACGCGAGTCGGGGCAAAAAAAGCGTGAACCCGCGAAGCGCCCGTCGGACAACAATAAGCCAGCCTCACCGGCCAAAGCTTTTACGCTGACCCAGGAATTATTGGCGCGTGACCAACAGCTGGCGCGCCAGCGAATGGAACTGACGATGTTGCGCCAGGAACTCGCCGCGTTGCGGGCGGAGAAAGCGACGCCATCCGTCGCGACGTTGCCCGATTCGTCAACGCTGCAAAAGTGGATCGCCGGATTGGGCACCGCCTGGCGCGGCTCGCCCGACGCGCAGCGCGCCGAGGCGCTGCTGCGTCAGGCGACGCAGGAAACCGCCCAAAGCAGAGCGACGGCGGCGCAGGCCGAACGGCGCGTCACCGAACTTGAGTCTGCCGCGCAGGCATTGGCACAGACGCTTGCACAACGCCAACGCGAGCACCAGGAGGCGTTGAACGCTCTGCGCGCCGCGTTGGAAGAAAGCGAGCAGAAGCGGGCCGGTGAGCAGAAGGCGACTCAGCAGGCGCGCGAAGACCTGCTGGCGTTGCGTAAGCGGCTGCAATGGGAGATGACGCCGGAGCAGTTGAAGGATGATCGCAAGCGTCTGTCCTATGCGGCGGGCAGTGCGCTGGGGCGGGACATTCAGGGGGTAGTGGCGGAGCGTCAAAGTTGGGGCGTGCCGGTGGATCGCGACAGCCTGTTGGCGGGCGTCATCGATAGCGTCTCGGGACGTTTGCGGCTGCCGCCGGATGAACTGAATGCGCTGACGGCGCAAGCGGATGCCAACGCCGTGGCCGTGCGTGAGAAACGCGTTAACGAACAGCGGCGGCGTGATGAAGATTACCTGACGCAGTTCAGTCAACAAAAGGACGTAAAGCAATCGGCGATGGGCTTCTGGTATCGGGTTGATTACGCCGGGGAGGGCGCGCTGGCGCCAACGACGGTGGTTGATGTGGTCGTGAAGGAGACGTTGACCGACGGTACGGTGATCCAGGATATGGAACTGAGCGGCAAGGTGCTGTCGCAACCGTTGTCCGAGTATCCGCCGCTGTTTCGGGAGGCGATAAGCCACCTGCACAACCACGGATCGCTGACGATGGTCGTGCCGCCAGCGCTGGCCTACGGCGAAACCGGCTATCCGCCGAAAGTGCCACCCAACGCCACCATGATTTATGAATTACGCATCGACAACAGCCAGGCGCCGACAAAGGGTGCCCAGGCGGTTAAACGGGAAGCCGGAACGGCGGGGAGGCAGGGATGAACACGATGATAAAAATCGCGCTATTTGATGAAAACCGTTACTTCAGCGCCGGTTGGCAGGAGGCCCTGGCGCTGCACTTCAGCACTTATGGCAAGCGCACGCTGTTACTGGATGCGCAGCAGGTTCACGAAGCCGATCTGGTGTTCTGCTATTTTCCCCCCGGCGTGCAAAGCTGTTTTTGTCACTTCTTTGAGGCGCAGACCGCAGGGCGCAAAACGCTGTATTTCTCGTTGCGAATGCCGGAGGGGCGGCATAAACGCACCGTCGGAAACCGCTGCGCGCTGGAGGCCGGCGTCATCTACCACGATACGCCGTTGGTCTCGGCGCTGTATCAGGTGAGCGCCGAGCTGGAGCGGCGCAGCAAATGGCCGAACCGGCCGGGTTGTGGCAGGAACTGCATATGCCAGCACCGCGGCCTGACGCTGCGCGAACAGGAGATCATGCGCTGTATGACGCGCGAGATGGGGGTGACGCAAATCGCCCGGATGCTGGACATCAGCGTGAAAACCGTCAGCAACCACAAGATGAGCGTGATGCGCAAAATGGGATTCCGGCGTAATGCCGAACTTTACGGTTGGCTGCGGCACAGCGCTCGTCCTGGGGCTGTGGGGCCTCGCGCGGGCATTCAGGTGGGCGTTGCGGCAGGAAAGGATCGCTATTGAAACGGCGCCGGCCAAGTCAGACCGGCCGGCGCCTTTAGTGCCTCGCCGTGGCGATCAGTTACAGGCCACGACCTTGATCGCCAGCCCGCCCTGTGAGGTTTCGCGGTATTTGGCGTTCATGTCTTTGCCGGTTTCGTACATGGTTTCGATCACCTTATCCAGACAAACCCGCGGCTCGCTGGTGCGGCGCATCGCCATGCGCGCGGCGTTGACTGCCTTGACGGCGGAAATGGCGTTGCGTTCGATGCACGGCACCTGAACCTGGCCGGCGAGCGGATCGCAGGTCAGCCCCAAATGGTGCTCCATGGCGATCTCCGCCGCGATACACACCTGCGCCGGGCTGCCGCCCAGCAGCTCGGTCAACCCGGCCGCCGCCATTGAACAGGCCACGCCCACTTCCCCCTGGCAGCCCACTTCGGCGCCGGAGATCGAGGCGTTCATCTTGTACAGCGCACCAATCACCCCGGACGCCAGGAAATAGCGGGTGTAGGAGTTGGCATTCACCGGGCGGATGAACTTGTCGTAGTAGGCCAGTACCGCAGGGATGATGCCGCAGGCGCCGTTGGTCGGCGCGGTGACCACGCGGCCACCGGCGGCGTTCTCTTCGTTGACCGCCAGCGCGAACATGTTGATCCAATCGACCACGTTCATCGGGTCGATATTGTTCTTGTCTCCGGTCACCAGAATGCGGCGCAGCGCGGCGGCGCGGCGCGGCACCTTCATCGGGCCGGGCAGCAAGCCTTCGGTGTTGATGCCGCGCTCGATACCGGCGCTCATCACCTGCCAGACGTCGGCGAAGTGCGCGTCGATATCCGCTTTGCTGCGCAGCGCCAGTTCGTTCTGCATCACCAGGCCGGACAACGACAGCCCGGTCTCTTTGCAATGCTGCTGCAGATCGTGCGCCGATTTGAACGGGTAGGGCACTGGCGTGGCGCCCTCGGTGGATTGGCCGAAGTGCTCTTCGTCGACGATGAAACCGCCGCCGATCGAGTAATAGGTTTTGCTGTGCAGCAAGCGTTCACCGGCGAAGGCGCGGATGCGCATGCCGTTTTCGTGCAGCGGCAGGTTGTCGCTGTGGAAGTTCATGCCGCCGTGCAGCGGGAAATCCACCTCGTGATGGCCGTTGGCCAGCGGCAGGCGGCCGCGCTGTTCGACGTCGCGGATAAAGCCCGGAATGCTGTCGATGTCCACGTCGTGCGGCAGGTTGCCGGCCAGGCCCATGATGATGGCGATGTCGGTGTGGTGGCCTTTACCGGTCAACGACAGCGAACCGTACACGTCGACCACCACGCGGGTAGTGTCCTGCAGCTGCTGGTGGGCGATCAGATCGTCGACGAACTGTTTGCCGGCCTTCATCGGGCCAACGGTGTGGGAGCTGGATGGGCCGATGCCAATTTTGAAAATATCGAAAACGCTGACCATGGTCTCGCCTCCTTCTTCAGGTTTCAGGCGGTGAATACGGGAAATGGGGGCAGTGCGGGAGGGCCGGCGCGCAGCGGCGCCGGCCGGACGTGATTAGCCGAGCAGGCTGAACACGATAGCAGAGATGGCGATCAGACCCATCACAACCACAAACACGTTGCTGATGTGGCCGCTGTACTTGCGCATGGCAGGCACTTTACGGATGGCGTACATCGGCATCAGGAACAGCAGCATGGCGATGATTGGGCCACCCAGGGTTTCGATCATGCCCAGGATGCTCGGGTTCAGGGTGGCGACGATCCAGGTGGTCACCAGCATGAAGATAGCGGTCATGCGGTTCAGCTTGGCGGTGCTGACGGTTTTGCCGCGGCTCTTCATCGACTTGGCGACCAGGCCGTTGAAGCCTTCACGGGCGCCCAGGTAGTGGCCCAGGAACGATTTGGTGATGGCGACGAAGGCGATAACCGGCGCGATGTACTCGATCATTGGGTTGTTAAAGTGGTTAGCCAGGTAAGACAGAATCGAGATGTTCTGCGCCTTGGCTTCCGCCAGGTTTTCCGGCGTCAGGCTCAGCACGCAGCTGAACACGAAGAACATCACGGTCAGCACCATCATGATGTGTGCGTAAGCCAGAATGCGGGAGCATTTCTTCTCGGCGTCTGCGCCGTACTCTTCGCGTTTGGCGACGGCGAAGGCGGAGATGATCGGCGAGTGGTTGAAGGAGAACACCATCACCGGGATCGCCAGCCACAGGGTCATGATCAGGCCGTGACCCATGCCGGTACCGCTGCCGGACAGCGACACGTTTTCGAAGATGGCGCCGGTCCAGTTAGGGATCAGATACACCGCCAGCAGCATCAGCACTGCGACGAACGGGAAGACCAGGATGCTCATGGTTTTCACGATGGCCTGCTCACCGAAGCGCACGATGGTCATCAGGCCGACGATCAGGATCAGCGAAAGAATGGCGCGCGGCGGCGATGTCATGCCCAACTGGTGGGTGATGAAGCTGTCGACGGTGTTGGTGATCGCCACGCTGTAAACCAACAGAATCGGGTAGATGGCGAAGAAGTACAGCAGGGTAATCAGCTTACCTGCGGTGATGCCGAAGTGCTCTTCCACCACGGCGGTGATGTCTTCACCGGGATTTTTGCCGGACAGAACGAAACGGCACAGACCGCGGTGGGCAAAGAAGGTCATCGGGAAAGCGATGATGGCCATGATGATCAGAGGAATCAAACCGCCGATGCCGGCGTTGATGGGCAAGAACAGGACGCCTGCGCCGATGGCGGTGCCGTACAGGCCCAACATCCACATGGTATCCGTTTTACGCCAGGTACTGCTGGAGCCCGAGGCCGCAGAGGCAATTGTGCCGGTCTGTGTAGTGTCCATAAATATCTCCGAAGTGAACACGAATTTAAAATTAAAAGGCAAAACTTAAGGTTAAACCGTCAAACGTCCTATTCAGGCAACGCTTGCGGTAAGAATCAGGTGTTGCTTGCGGGGATGTTTTGGCGTCCCCCTGGTTGTTTATTGCGTTCATTACCAAGGCACAGCGCCGGGTAATTCACTAAAGACTTTTCACCGTCGCGGACGATAAAAGTCGTTACCGCTACCGACAGGTCTTTGCCTGTCGATTTTTGTTGGCGGCAAGATAACGATTTACAGTAGAAACAACCGTGATCCTGCTCTCAAATGCGCAATATGTGCAGTTATCAGCTTTTTTATCGATTTTTCGCGCATTTGTTGCACATTTGTGTAAGATTTTGTGCTGAGAACGCTCTCATGAAAGTTTCTGCGATTATGCGGCTTGTACAATAATTAGCCGGATAAAGCGCTGTGCTCAGCAGCAAGCCGAGCAATATATTTTATGCGTGGTTTTGGATCTAGCGAAAAACCCGGATTAAGCAGTTTTAGTGATGTAGATCACATTATGTTTTTAAGGTAAATGACGTTTATCTTTTTGTTTTTATTTTGTTTTTGTTGAAAATCACCGCTAGTAACGAAGGGAAATTACTTACGTGGTTAGCGGATAAAAATGCGTAACCATTCATCATATAAATAACAGATACCTAACAGGTATTGGCGAGATTTGCTGCAATTGCGTAAACCGCCGTTTATTTAAACTTCCTGGCCTTTGGCTCGATTTATCATATAAAAGCCATAAATAGCCGTTAATTCACCCAACCGACCGCGTGGTTAGCCTGCGAAAAAATAATCACGCGGGTGAGCTGTTGCATTTTATTAACCTGATGTTGCGTGCGGATAAGCGAAAAACGTGAATTGATTGCGCATTATTTGTTCATTTTTCGGCGGGGAAAGAGGGATATCGAAGCGGTGCGCCGTCGGTTATGACGGCGCTGAAGGCGGACTAATAGCGGATAGCGATGGCGTTATCGTTGAAGAACGCCATGAAGTCGGCGTCCGGCTGGCGATCGGTGATCACCCGATCGAACTGCGTCAGCGGGCCGATGCAGGCCGGTTTGGTTTTGCCGAACTTGCTGTGGTCTGCCACCAAGATCTTTTGCTGCGCCATCGCCATGGCGCGATGCTTCATCTCCAGCTCGTCGAAGTTGAAGCAGGTGGCGCCGTGCTGCAGGCTGAGGCCGGCGGCGGAGATAAAGGCGATGTTCGGGCAGATGTGATCGAGCTCGTTGCGGCCGCCGACGCTGGAAAAGATGTAGTTGTTCGGCTTGAACTCGCCGCCGCACAGCACCACCTTGCAGTTCGGTTTGTCCTGCAGCGCCAGGAAGGTGTTCAGCGAATGACACACGGCGGTGAAAGCCAGCTCGTCGGTGATGGCGTCGATGATCGCCGGCGTGGTGGTGCCGCAGTCGAAAAACACCGTGTCGTTTTCATTGATCAGCGGCGCCGCCAGCAGGCCGATGCGCCGTTTCTCCGTGACCTGTTTGGCTTTTTGATCGGAAACGAAGTAGTTGGTCACGCCGTTGCTGCGCGGATCGGTCACCACGTAGCCGCCGAGCAACACCACGGCCGCCGGTTCGGCGCTCAGATCGCGGCGAATGGTCATCTCCGAGACCCCCAGCAGCACGGCGGCTTCTTTCAGGTGGATCTTGTCAGCGCGTTTTAACGCCTGAACTAACCGGTTGATACGTTCTTCGCGCCGCGTTTCCATAGATCCGTCTTCCCACAGGTAGTAGAGATAAAAGGCGAGCCGGCATTTCCGGCGCTAAACAGAACGATGCGGGGCAATATCGGGCCGCATCAACCGCCCGTATTGTCCCGCATCGGAGTGTATTGGCTATGCCCCTCAGGGCATAGCGACGATCAGTAGCTGCCCGCTGCCGCCTGAGCGCCGGAGACGATGGCGACGCCGGAGCTGGTGCCGATACGCGTGGCGCCGGCGTTGATCATCTTCTCGGCGGTGGCGCGATCGCGCACGGCGCCGGAAGCTTTCACGCCCATTTCGCTGCCCACGGTCTCGCGCATCAGTTTGACGTGCTCTTCCCGAGCGCCGCCGGTGCTGAAGCCGGTGGAGGTTTTCACGAAGGCGACATCGAGTTCGCGACACATTTCACAAACCTGGACGATCTGCGCATCGCTGAGCAGGCAGGTTTCCAATATTACCTTCAACGGGATCGCCGCGCAAACCTCGCGCACGGCGGCGATGTCGGCTTTCACTTCGTCCAGCAGGCCGCTCTTCAGCCAGCCGACGTTGATCACCATGTCGATCTCTTGCGCGCCGGCGGCGATCGCCGCTTTGGCTTCAAAGGCTTTGGCGACGGTCAGGCCGGCGCCCAGCGGGAAACCGATTACCGAGCAGACTTTCACCGTGCTTTCCTGCAGCAGCTGGGCCGCCAGCGGCACGTAGCCGGAGTTGACGCATACCGCATAGAAGTTGTGCTGCTGCGCTTCTTCGCACAGTTTGGCGATCTGCATTTCGGTGGCGTCCATGGCCAGCAGGGTGTGGTCAACATAGCTGGCGTAATCGATGTTTTCGGTGGTCATCGCGGTTCCTTAGTGAAGTTGAGAAAAGAGCATGGATAGATAATGTGAAAATAATAACATTGCAATGTCGATAAACCTAGCGGGATTTGAAAAATGTCGACGAGATCATAGTTACTTCACTGTTATATGTATAACTTAGAGGAGGGTTGTTTGTTATTTAAATAACATTTTCAGTGGCCGCTCGCGGCCTGCGAGGGCGAAACGTCGAGGGAAAAAAGATGAAGATCAACATCGACCTGGCTCCTGAAGCTTTCGGGACGTATCGGCAGGAACTGTTCCGTAACGCGGATTTCGCGGTGAGCGCGCATCGCTGCGCAGAACGCGGGCCGATGCTGACGCTGGCGAACTGCCGTGGCGCGCTGACGGTTTTGCCGTATCAGGGCCTCGCGATCTGGGACGCCGAGTTTGACGGACATTCGCTGAAATCGGGCCGCCGCAGCGTGCGGGGCGCCGGAAGAAAGCGCGCTGACGACGCCGCGTTCTGTCCCGCCTGGCCGAGTCACGACGGCGCGCCGCTCCAGATGCAACGCGTGTGGCTGCAGCTGGCGGGCGATGAGCTGACGTTGCACGGTGAAGGCGAGCGGTTGGGCGGGCGTTGGCGCATCGGCCCGGCGCTGCGTCTGGCGGCCCAGAGCGCGCAGTTCGCCATAGAGATGAAGGTTACCAACCTGGCCGATCGGCCGCAGCCGCTGCGCTATGTGTGCCGCCTCAACTACGATTGCATTCCCGACGCGGTGTTCCGCCAAAACTTGCCGACGCCGGCGCTGTTGGGAGAGGCGCTCGGGCAGGAACTGCTGTGCTCCGACGATCTGACGCGCTACGTGGATCAGGCCGAGTTCTTTATGCTGGCGCCGCAAGGCCGCCGCTATGTGACGCGTTTTGCCACCGGGCAATTCAACTATGGCCTGCGGCGCATCGCTGTCCAGGGCAACAGGCGGCTGCTTGCTTTTATCCAGCCGGCAAACTGTCGGCCGAACGCGCCGGAAGGGGAGGCGGGAGTGATGCTGGGAGCGGGAAAAACGCGGGCATTTTGCGTGACCACCGGCGTGGTGTGAAAGCAGGGGCGGTAACGCCCCTGTCATGTTATGCGGTTATTCTTTCACCCAGCCGCGGCGAATGGCGAAGGCAAACAGAAAGCGATACAGGCGCGACAGCCTGTCGGCGAGGACATCGCCGAACAGATTCCATACCAGCTGAGCGAACAGGCAGCCGACCAGGCCGAGCAGGAAACCGCCGACCATATCCAGCGGCCAGTGCACGCCGAGGTAAACGCGTGACCAGGCGATGCCGACGGCGACAATCATCAGCAGCGCGCCGGACCAGACCCGGTGCCAGAACAGGAACGCCAGCGCAAAGGTAAAGATGGCGGTGCCGTGATCGCTGGGGAACGAACTGTCCGGCACGTGCGCCAGGAAGGTATAACCCACGCCGGCGACGAACGGGCGCTCATGCGGCAGCAGCGCGCCGATAGCGGAGGCGGCAAGCATGGCGAACAGCAGCGCGATCGTGGTTTTCGCCACCACTTCGCGCTGCGAAACCAGCTGGCTGCGCGGCCCCCACAGCCACAGGCCGACGATCAGCAGCGGCACGATAATGATAAGATCGCGCGCCAGAAAGGTGGCGAAATCGATCATCCATTCGGGAGATGCCGGGGTCGCATTGATCCAGGCGAAAAGAACATGGTTTAACTGCTCCATAACCGTTACCTCATCTTGCGGCGCCAATAGCCGCTAACTATCCAATAAATCGCCAACTGGCTTAACCAAACCCACCAACCTGCCCACAGGTTATGGGTAAGAAAATGTGCGCCGCGCATGATCTGACCAAAGCCCATCAACATGCCGAGCGCAATACCGCCGCACCAGCAGCACCAGGCCAGGCGCGGGCGCTGCGGATAAAACAGGAAAAACAACGCCATGACCGCGAAACCGCTCGAGGCGTGCCCGCCGGGGAAACAGCGACCGGGGCCCGGCAGCGCCGGTACCGCGCCGAACAACGGGAAGGACATCGCCTTGCCGCCGTACTCGATCAGATCCCACGGACAGGAGTGCGCGCTGGTGGCCTTGAGAATGCCCACCACCAGCGGGCCGATGCCGAGAAGCAGCATGCTGACAATCAGGCGCGCGCTGCGGCGATAGATGCCCCAAAACAGCGTCAGCACCGCGCCCACGATCACTATCTGCTTCAACAGACGGTGATTGATCAGATCCAGCCAGTAATTGTTTTGCCACGGGAAATGCCCGCTGGCGGCATCGTACCAATAGTTGCTGATCGCCCAGTCCAGCTGTTCGTTGCGGGAGAGCCACAGGAACACCAAACCGCTGATCAGCAGGCCAAAAACTTGCCAACGGTAAAAGGATGTCGGCAGGGAGTAAAGGGCAGTTGTCTTAATTTGCTGTGCCGTTGAGGATTGATTTAATGACGATTCTGGATTCACGCGCAGGCTCGGTGACAGTATTGAATAGCGCCACTGTAATAATTCTGTCTTAAGAAAACCTTAGTCCGCCGGTAAGAAAACCCTATCCGACGCTACCGCCTTCGGCTAAGGTAATCGTTTGCTTTTTTCGGGATGAGAGTGTGGTGATGAAGAATAAAGCGCGTGTCTTACTGTTGGCGGCCGCCGGTGCGGTCTTTTCTCCGCTGAGCTTTGGCCAACCTGCGGCCACTGGGCCGATCGTGGTGCAGGGCGCAATGCCGGTGGAAGCGGAACGTTTCGCCCAGCGGCTGGAGAACCCGCGTGAGGAGCAGATCGGCGGCTGGCGCTTTTGGCACGGCACCGTAGACGGCTACCCGGTGGTGGTGTCGGAGACTCTGAAGGGCATGTCCAATGCGGCGGCGGCCACGGCGATCGCCGCCACGCAGTTCCATCCGGTGGCGATCATCAACCAGGGCACTGCCGGCGGTCACGATCCGGCCCTTAAGGTGTATGACATCGTGCTGGGCAAATATTCGGTCAATCTTGGGGCGTTCAAAACGCCGGTCAAGGCATTGGGGGAAGGCAGCGACTCGCGGCAGTGGCAGCCGATGGATCTGTTGGCTTCCAAGGGCAGCGCCGGTGAGGACCAAAAGGCGCACAGCCTGCGTCAGTTTCCCGCCGACCCCAAACTGCTGGCGATTGCGCAAAGCGTTAAGAGCGATTACCGACAGGGCAAAGTAGTGGAAGGGGTGATCGGTTCGGCCGACGTGTGGAACAGCGAGCTGGATCGCATTCGCTATTTCCACGACAGCTACCGGACGTCGGTCGAAGAGATGGAGACCGCCTCCGCTGCGCAGATTGCCGCCGAGTTCAAGGTGCCGTTCGTCGGCATTCGCGTGTTGTCCAACAACATCACCAATCAGGGCAAATACGATCCGCAAACCGGGCTGGCGTGCCAGGATTACGTCTATCAGGTGGTGAAGGCCTATATCGCCCAACTGAAGACACACTGAGCCATTGCTCCAGATAATCGACGATACCAGGCGATTGTCACTATTTATCGCCTATTGTAAAGAAGATTAAACCTGTGGCGAGCTTGGCGGTAGTGTATTAGTTTATAGACGGATTATTTGACAAAAAGTGTAGGGATAAACATGAACAAGGCATCCGTTGTATTTTCCGGCCTGCTGATGGCCGTTTCCGCCAGCGCCATGGCGGCCACCTCTGGCGACGATGCGGATATCAGCAAACAGCCGCTGGAAAAGGTCGCGCCTTACCCGAAAGCCGAGAAGGGCATGAACCGCCAGGTGATCTACCTGCCGAAGCAAGAGCACGAAGAGAACTACAAGGTAGAGCTGCTGATCGGCAAGACGCTGGAAGTGGACTGCAACCGCCATATGATTGGCGGCACCCTGGAGACCAAAACCCTGTCCGGCTGGGGCTACGACTACCTGGTGCTGGAGAAGCTGTCCGAACCGGCCTCGACCATGATGGCCTGCCCGGATAACACCAAGACCAAGAAATTCATCGCCGCCAACCTGGGCGACGCCGCGATGCAGCGTTACAACAGCCGCCTGCCGATCGTGGTGTATGCGCCGAAAGACGCGGAAGTGAAATACCGCATCTGGAAAGCCGAAGATACCGTAAGCCAGGCTGAATCAAAGTAATCCGCGATTAGCGCTGTGAATACATGATCTTGTACAAAACCGTTTGAAGAGCATTTTGCGATGATATGCGGCTCTTCAGGCGGTTTTTTATTTTCAGGTAGGAAAGCCGGGTGCTTAGCCAAATTTTTTCAACCTACAGAGGGAAAAAGGAAAGTGACTCAAGCTAACAAGGTTAACATCCTTGGTTTAAGGGCATTTTTTTAATTTTCACTCGCAATATCCTCATTTTTTATCTCCCTTCATCTCTGATTATATTATTTTGAATTGCAATTATTTCGGTAATAACAAACCGTTTCGGTTACATAAATAAAAATATTCTTATTAATCATTTTATTGTTGTTTTATTGATTTTATTTAATGGCAAAGGAATGGAAATTAATTATTGTGCTGCTAGATTCATCAGTGTAATTAGCTCCACGGCAATTACATTGTTCGCTAATTAATATCTAAAAAAACTTACGAGGATATTCCAATGGCTGATTGTAAATGCAATGAACAAGATCCGCATGCTCAAAATGAACATGTTGCTGATTTTACTGCGGTTGGATTTTCGCAAAAAACACCGGCGCCGGTACCTGTAGACCTTAAGCAGCAGGGCGTGTTGGCGCTTAAACTTTCGGTTTGCGTTGGGGCCAGTTATAATCCTGCAAACAACCAAATTTGTTTTACCATTCCTGTCTACGGTGACTTTTGCGTTTCTTCGCCGATTCCAATTCCCATTGGTGGGCAGCTTAAAGTGTGCGCAGAGACCTGTGGTTCCTTTATTCCTACGGGATTGAAGGCCACTATTTATCTGAACGGTTCCGTTCTGTTCTCTGTCGTTCTTTTTGGCGCTTGTTAATGTAAAAAGAAAAGCAAGGCACCGTAGGTGTCTTGCTTTTTTTGATATTAAGATATTGATAAGGCCGTTGTTGAGTTCAGCCCCACTTGCTAATTAATACAGTTACTCCGCTCTCCTCCTTCTGAAATCAAACCTTGGGAAATGCATTGTTTGATAGCCGACCGCCCGACACTAAACGTTAAGAGAAACGATGTTTCAGGAAGGAGCGGACGCGGCGCTGTATGTCGTCAGTTGAGGTGTTGCTGCCATCTGATGGTGGTCCCGCGGGCGGTGGAGTGCGGGCAACAAAAAACCCGATAATCTTGAACCTAAAAGGCGGGATTATCGGGCTCCACAAAATGGGGACATCAAAGAAAAGCAGTGGCACTAATTCAGACTGCGGCCCCCAACGAAAGTTCTGGCCGGCGACAAAAAAATCAAAATATTTTTATCGCCGATCCATCTCTCCCGCTAATCGATCAGCCGAGTATGCCCGGCCATAGCACTACGATGAGCGAACCCGCCAGCGTTAACAGCACGTTAGCGATGGCGTAGGTGCCGGCGTAGCCCAACGCCGGGATGTTGCTGCGCGCGGTGTCGCTGATGATCTCCATCGCCGGCGCGCAGGTGCGGGCGCCCATGATGGCGCCGAACAGCAGGGCGCGGTTCATGCGCAGCACGTAGGCGCCGAACAGGAAGCAGATAATCACCGGCACCAGGCTGACGATCAGCCCGGCGATCAGCATCTGGCCGCCGACCGCGCCCAGGCTGTGGCCGATGCCGGCGCCGGCGCTCAGACCCACGCCCGCCATAAACACCATCAGGCCGAACTCTTTCACCATGTTCAGCGCGCCCTGCGGAATGTAGCCGAAGGTCGGGTGGTTGGCGCGCAGGAAGCCGAGCATGATGCCGGACATCAGCAGACCGGCGGCGTTGCCGATGCCGAACGAGAAGTTGCTGAACTGAATGGTGATCTGGCCGATCAGCAGGCCGATGATGAAGAAGGCGCAGAACGCCAGCAGATCGGTCACCTGGCTGTGGATCGAGATAAAGCCAATCTTCTCCGCCACGCTCTTCACCCGGCGCGCGTCGCCGCTTACCTGCAGCACGTCGCCCTTGTTGAGCACGATGCTGTCGTCGATCGGCATTTCGATCTGGCTGCGGATCACGCGGTTGAGGAAGCAACCGTGGTCGGTCAGCTTCAGCTGGCTCAGGCGTTTGTTCACCGCGTTGCTGTTCTTCACTACGATCTCTTCGGTCACGATGCGCATGTCGAGCAGATCGCGGTCGAACACTTCCTTACCGTTGCGGAAGCTCGGATCCAGCCGCGCGTGGGCGTCCGGATAACCGACCAGCGAGATCTCGTCGCCCACCTGCAGCACCGCGTCACCGTCCGGGTTGGCCAGAATGCCGTTGCGGCGGATGCGTTCGATGTAGCAGCCGGTCTGGCGATAGATGCCCAGCTCGCGCAGGTTCTTGCCGTCGGCCCAGGCCACCAGCTCGGGGCCGACGCGGTAGGCGCGGATCACCGGCAGGTAGACCTTGCGTTGGCTGTCGGTGTCCAGGCCGCGCTCGCGGGCGATTTGCTGGGCGGAGGTGGACAGATCCTGGTGCTGCAGCTTCGGCAGGTAACGCGCGCCGAAGATCAGGCTGACCAGACCGATCAGGTAGGTAAGGGCATAGCCGAGGCTCAGATGATCCTGCGCCGCCAGCAGCGCCGGGCCGTTGACGATGGTGTTGCGCAGCGTATCGCCGGCCCCAACCAGCACCGGCGTCGAGGTCATCGAACCGGCCAGCATGCCGGCGGTCAGGCCGATGTCCCAGTGGAACAGCTTGCCGAGGCCGATGGCGATCACCATGGCCGAACCGACCATCACCAGCGCCAGCATCAGGTAATTCTTGCCGTCGCGGAAGAAAATCGAGAAAAAGTTAGGCCCGGCTTCCACCCCGACGCAGAAAATAAACAGCATGAAGCCGAGATTCAGCGCCTCGGTGTTAATGGCGAAGTGTTGCTGGCCGAGCAGCAGCGAAACCACCAAAACGCCAATGGAATTACCGAGTTGGACGGAGCCCAGACGGAGTTTACCGAGGCACAGCCCCAGTGCGAGTACCACGAACAGTAACAGAATGTAGTTACCGTTTAACAAACTAGCGACGTTTATGTTCACGGAGGATAACTTATTGTTTACCAGTAAGTGCTTGATATAGATAACTATAAGAGATAAATTCAGCCTTAAAACGACATCATAAATCACCACCAGCGTAAGGCGAAGCGAACCATCGTTCGGCGGCGTTCATTCTAGACGCTATGACCGATGACAGCCAGCACAGAAAGCTGATTTCCTGCGCCGCCGTGCGCATTTAACTCTCTTTTGACCAAGGAAAAAATTCGGTTCAGCGTCACCGCACGGGTGACTGGGCCGATTTCTATTGATGCGGTAATTGGGCGGGGGAGAATTCGCATGACGAGTTATAGATATTGGCTGGGCATTCTCAGCTGTTTTCTGTTGTTCAGCCTGGTGTTTCTCGGCCAGCAAACCGGCCTGTTCGGCAGCACGGATCATGAGCACCACGGTGAAACCGGCTTGCTGCTGTTTGTGATCCCCGGCGCGATCGCCAGCTATTTGTCGAGCCGCAAGCGGCTGCTTTGCCCGTTGCTTGGCGCGCTGTATGCATTGCCGCTGTGCCTGCTGATCCGCCACTTCTGGCTGACGCCGTCCTCGTCGTTTTGGCAGGAACTGGCTTACGCCACCAGCGCGGTATTCTGGTGCGTGTTCGGCGCGATGCTGATGCTGTTCGCCCTCGGTTTGTTGCACACGCTCCAGCAATTGCACCGGCGGCAGCGGCAATAAAAAAAGGCGCATTAAGCGCCTTTTTGTCGTTCAAAAACTTACTGGAACAGGTTCAGGTGTTCTTTAGCGTAAGCTTCGAAATCGGTGCAACCGCCGATGTGCTTCTCATCCAGGAAGATCTGCGGCACGGTTTCAACCGGTTTGCCGACGGTTTTTTCCAGATCGGCCTTGGTGATGCCTTCCGCGTGGATGTCAACGTAACGGAAGTTGAAATCGTCGCGTTCTTCAGTCAGTTTTTCCGCCAGTTCTTTAGCGCGGACACAATAAGGACAGCCAGGACGCCCGAAGATTACTGCAAACATGCAACGCTCCTTAATTGGATTTTCGATAAATTATTCGCGATTGCAACGACATCCCGTCACCGAAAAAGTCATTACCTGCGTCAGATGGCGCCTACTATGCCCGTTGAGGCGGTGAAAAAAAAGCAGGAATTACCTGTTAATCTGATTCATGTAACCAATTAGTCTGCCGGGGCTGTCGCCGTCGGCGGGAATTCACTACACTGGGGGCAGACCTTCTGGAGAAGAAAAATATGCGTTCATTCGGTGACTTACCGCGCCCGGTGCTGGTGTTGGAAGGGCTGGGCATCGTGATGCTGGTATTGGCCTACCTCAGTATTCACGGCCACCTGCAGCTGCCGGGCTGGCTGGCGTCGCAACAGGCGGCGGTCGGCATGATTTTCCTCGGCGTGGCGCTGATGGTGCCGGCGGCGGCGTTTCTGGTATGGCGCGTGGTGCAGGGGTTCGGGCCGCTGATGCGCGGCGGCTTGCCGCCGGAAAACGATCGCCGCAAACCGCAAGATGCAGACGCATCGAAAGATAATCAGGATCGCGATCCGCGCGCCTGAGCGCCGCGGCCGCTAACCCGCCTGCCGGGCAGGCGTTGGCTTTTGGGGTGACGAGTGAAAATTGCCATTCTTTCTCGCGACGGATCGCTCTATTCGTGCAAGCGGCTGCGTGAAGCGGCGGAAGATCGCGGGCACAGTATCGATATCATCGATCCGCTCTCTTGCTATATGAACATCAACCCGGCGGCGCCGACCATTCACTATCGCGGCCGTCAGCTGGAACGTTACGATGCGGTGATCCCGCGCATCGGCTCTGCCATTACCTTTTACGGCACGGCGGTGCTGCGCCAGTTCGAGCTGCTCGGCAGCTACCCGCTAAACGAATCCGTGGCCATTACCCGCGCCCGCGACAAGCTGCGTTCGCTGCAGCTGCTGGCGCGGCATGGCATCGATCTGCCGATCACCGGTTTTGCCCATTCGCCGGACGACACAGGCGATCTGATCGAGCTGGTCGGCGGCGCGCCGCTGGTGGTCAAACTGGTGGAAGGCACGCAGGGCATCGGCGTGGTGCTGGCGGAAACCCGTCAGGCGGCGGAAAGCGTGATCGACGCCTTTCGCGGCCTGAACGCCCACATCCTGGTGCAGGAGTACGTGCGCGAGGCGCAGGGGTGCGACGTGCGCTGTCTGGTGGTGGGTGGCCGAGTGGTGGCCGCCATCGAGCGGCAGGCGAAGCCCGGCGAGTTTCGCTCCAACCTGCACCGCGGCGGCACCGCCCGCAAGGTGACCATCACCGCCAGGGAGCGGGCGATCGCGGTCAAAGCGGCGAGCACGCTGGGGCTGGACGTCGCCGGGGTGGATATCCTGCGCGCCCAGCGCGGCCCGCTGGTGATGGAGGTCAACGCCTCACCGGGGCTGGAAGGGGTGGAAACCACCACCGGGCTGGACATCGCCGGCATGATGATTGAATACATTGAGCAGCGCGGCCGGCCGGGCTTCCGCCTGAAATCCGGCGGTTGACGGGGCGGGCGGTGCGCCTTTCCCGCCGTGCAATATCTGAATTAGTGAATTAAGCCGCATTGATCGTGGCGTATCGGGTGAATATTCCGTAAGCTATGCGCCTTTTCGCGTATTGAATATTGTGAGGCTGGTTATTATGGATTCACTCATTGTCCCCGATTTGGCGCTGTTGCGGCGCTGGCTGGATCAGTCGGGCATTTCTTTCTTTGAGTGCGATTCCTGCCAGGCGCTGCACCTGCCGCACATGCAGAACTTCGACGGCGTGTTCGACGCCAAGATAGATCTGGTGGACAACGTCATTCTGTTCTCCGCGCTGGCCGAAGTGAAGCCGACCGCGCTGATCCCGCTGGTGGCGGACCTGAGCCAGATCAACGCCAGCTCGCTGACCATCAAGGCGTTTGTTGACATTCAGGACGACAACCTGCCGAAGCTGATCGTCTGCCAGTCGCTGAGCGTGGCGGTCGGCATCACCTACGAGCAGTTCACCCACTTCATGCAGCAGGGTGAAGAGCAGGTCTCGATGGTGATCCTCGAGGCGCGGGCGAACGATCTGCTGTTTATGGGTGACGAAGAAGAGATCCCCGCTGGCGCCGTGCGTCAGCCGATGCTGCACTGATCCTCGCCATACCTTAAGCATGCCGTCGCTCCGGCGGCATGCTGCCGTGACTCCCCTCCGCAATTAAATATTCTGCACTTTGGCCTCTGCCGCCCGATCTTTCTCGGCTTTTACGCCGTTAATGGCGTATCACATAGAGAAAAATTGCATAAAAAATCGATAAAAGGCGTTTTTTACCCTGGGGGCTGGCGGGTTGCGATGGCAGCGGCTATGCTGCTGATTCTGCAAAGGGCTTGCGATTTCCCTTGTGACCACGCGAGCAGGGCAGTGAAAAAGGCGCATGCAATCATATGCATAGCCATTCAGTTCGCGGTTGCAACGATTGCGCTCAATCAGGAAAGGTTTTGTATCGCTGCAGATACAAGTTCAATTCTATGATTCACCCTGTTTTGGAGGAAGTTACGGATGGTCACCCAACGTAAAAAGTGGTTATCGGGTGTGGTTGCCAGCCTGTTGATGGCCGCGTCCGTCAATGCGTCAGCCGAAGAGAAAACGCTGCACGTGTATAACTGGTCCGACTATATCGCGCCGGATACCCTGGCCAAATTCCAGAAAGAAACCGGTATCAAAGTGGTGTACGACGTCTTTGACTCCAACGAAGTGTTGGAAGGCAAACTGATGGCGGGCAGCACCGGTTATGATCTGGTGGTTCCTTCATCCAACTTCCTCGAACGCCAGTCGCAGGCCGGCATCTTCGAACCGCTCGACAAGAGCAAAATGCCCAACTACAAGAATCTCGATCCCGAGATGCTGAAGCTGGTTGCACACAACGACAAAGACAACAAATACGGCATCCCATACCTGATGGTGACCACCGGCATCGGCTATAACGTCGACAAGGTGAAGGCGGCATTGGGCAAAGACGCGCCTGTCGACAGTTGGGATCTGATCCTCAAGCCGGAAAACCTCGAGAAGCTGAAAAGCTGCGGCGTCTCCTTCCTCGATGCGCCGAGCGAGGTTTACGCCACCGTGCTGCACTACCTGGGCAAGGATCCCAACAGCACCAATGCGGCGGACTACACCGGCGCGGCCAACGATCTGCTGCTGAAACTGCGGCCGAACATTCGTTACTTCCACTCTTCTCAGTACATCAACGATCTGGCTAACGGTGATATCTGTGTGGCGATCGGCTGGTCCGGCGACGTGATGCAGGCGGCCAACCGCGCCAAAGAGGCGAAGAACGGCGTGAACGTGGCCTACGCGATCCCGAAAGAGGGAGCGCTGACCTACTTTGACATGTTCGCCATGCCGGCGGACGCCAAGAACAAAGACGCCGCGTACCAGTTCCTGAACTTCCTGATGAAACCTGACGTGATGGCGGGCATCAGCAACTATGTCTATTACGCCAATGCGGTGAAAGACTCCACGCCGCTGGTGAACGCCGAAGTGCGCGAGAACCCGAACGTCTATCCGCCGGCCGATCTGCGCGCCAAGCTGTTCACGCTCAACGTGCAGTCGCCGAAGCTGGACCGTGTCATTACCCGCGCATGGACTAAAGTTAAAAGCGGGAAGTGATGATGGGGGGATCCCCCCCATCGTCGGTAAACCGGCAGGCGGGCGCTCCCCGCCTGCATTGCCGTTTTGGGCCACGGCGCTCGCCGTGGTTTTGTGCCGCTTTACGCCGGAGAGCACCCCGATTGAACGACGCTATTCCTCGTCCTCAAGCCAAGTCGCAGAAGGTTTTCACCCCTCTGCTGGAAATCCGTAACCTCACCAAAACCTTCGACGGGCAGAATGCGGTCGAAGACGTCAGCCTCACCATCTACAAGGGCGAGATCTTTGCGCTGCTTGGCCCGTCCGGCTGCGGCAAGTCCACCTTGCTGCGCATGCTGGCCGGCTTTGAACAGCCGACGGAAGGGCAGATCGTGCTCGACGGGCAGGATATGTCGCACGTGCCGCCGTACCAGCGGCCGATCAATATGATGTTTCAGTCGTACGCGCTGTTCCCGCACATGACCGTGGAGCAGAACATCGCGTTCGGCCTGAAGCAGGACAAAATGCCGCGGGCGGAGATCGCCGAACGGGTGGCGGAAATGCTGGCGCTGGTGCACATGCAGGAGTACGCCAAACGCAAACCGCACCAGCTTTCCGGCGGCCAGCGGCAGCGGGTGGCGCTGGCGCGCAGCCTGGCCAAGCGGCCGAAGTTGCTGCTGCTGGATGAACCGATGGGCGCGCTGGACAAGAAGCTGCGCGATCGCATGCAGCTGGAAGTGACCGACATTCTCGAGCGCGTCGGCGTGACCTGCGTGATGGTGACGCACGATCAGGAGGAGGCGATGACCATGGCGGGGCGTATCGCCATCATGAACCGCGGCAAGTTCGTGCAGATCGGCGAGCCGGAAGAGATCTACGAGCATCCGAACAGCCGCTTCAGCGCCGAGTTTATCGGTTCGGTCAACGTCTTCGACTGCGTGCTGCAAGAGCGCCACGACGATGCGCTGATCCTGCAAAGCCCCGGGTTGCGCCATGCGATCAAGGTGGATCCGGACGCCTCGGTGGTGGACGGTGTGCCGATCCAGGTGGCGCTGCGGCCGGAAAAGATCCTGCTGTGCGAACGGGTGCCGGAAGACGGCTGCAACTTTGCGGTGGGGGAAGTGGCGCACATTTCCTACCTGGGCGATCTGTCTATCTACCACGTGAAGCTGCACAGCGGGCAGATTATCAGCGCCCAGCTGCAAAACGGCCATCGTTTCCGCAAGGGGATGCCCACCTGGGGCGATGAAGTGCGTCTGTGTTGGGAAACCGACAGCTGCGTCGTGTTGACGGTGTAGTAGAGCCGGTGAGGAGTAACCCGTATGACCCTGCTTTCTGAACGCACGCCGGAACCGCCGGCCAAAACGCCCTCCACCCTCAAGGCCCTGTTCCATCGCCTGCTGATGGCTCACGGCCGCAAGCTGGTGATCGCATTGCCGTATTTATGGCTGACGCTGCTGTTTATGCTGCCGTTCCTGATCGTGTTCAAGATCAGCCTGGCGAAGCTGGCGTTGGCGGTGCCGCCCTACACCGAGCTGATGAGCTGGGTGGACGGCAAGCTAAACATTGCGCTCAACTTCGCCAACTACCTGCAGCTGACCGACGATCCGTTGTATATCGATGCCTACCTGCAGTCGCTGCGCGTGGCGGCGGTCTCGACGCTGTGTTGCCTGATCATCGGCTATCCGTTGGCCTGGGCGGTGGCGCACAGCAAGGCGTCGACCCGCAACATTCTGCTGTTGCTGGTGATCCTGCCTTCCTGGACTTCGTTCCTGATCCGCGTCTACGCCTGGATGGGGATCCTGAAAAACAACGGCACGCTGAATAACTTTCTGATGTGGCTAGGGGTGATCGATCAACCGCTGGTGATCTTGCACACCAACCTGGCGGTGTATATCGGCATCGTTTATTCCTATCTGCCGTTTATGGTGCTGCCGATTTACACGGCGCTGATCCGGCTGGATTACTCGCTGGTGGAGGCGTCGCTGGATCTGGGCGCCCGGCCGCTGAAAACCTTCTTCAGCGTGATCGTGCCGCTGACGCGCGGCGGCATCATCGCCGGTTCGATGCTGGTGTTCATTCCGGCAGTGGGGGAGTTCGTGATCCCGGAACTGCTCGGTGGGCCGGACAGCATCATGATCGGCCGCGTGCTGTGGCAGGAGTTCTTCAATAACCGCGACTGGCCGGTGGCCTCGGCGGTCGCCACCATCATGCTGCTGTTGCTGATCGTGCCAATTTTGTGGTTCCACAAACACCAGAACAAGGAAATAGGGGGGCAGGAATGAACAACTTGCCGGTAGTGCGTTCACCGTGGCGCATCGCCATCCTGACTGTCGGCTTTACCTTCCTGTATGCGCCGATGCTGATGCTGGTGATCTACTCCTTCAACAGCTCCAAGCTGGTGACGGTGTGGGCCGGCTGGTCCACGCGCTGGTATAGCGAACTGTTCCACGATTCGGCGATGATCAGCGCGGTGGGGCTCAGCCTGACCATCGCCGCCGCCTCCGCCACCGCTGCGGTGGTACTGGGGGCCATCGCCGCCGTGGTGATGGTGCGATTCGGCCGCTTTCGCGGTTCAACCGGCTTCGCGTTTATGCTGACCGCGCCGCTGGTGATGCCGGACGTGATCACCGGCCTGTCGCTGCTGCTGCTGTTCGTGGCGATGGGGCATGCCTTCGGCTGGCCGTCGGAACGTGGCATGTTCACTATCTGGCTGGCGCATGTCACCTTCTGTACCGCTTATGTGGCGGTGGTCATCAGTTCGCGTCTGCGCGAGGTGGATCGCTCGATTGAAGAGGCGGCAATGGATCTGGGGGCGCCGCCGCTGAAGGTGTTCTTCGTCATCACCTTGCCGATGATTGCGCCGGCGCTGATCTCCGGCTGGATGCTGGCGTTCACCCTGTCGCTGGATGACCTGGTGATCGCCAGTTTCGTCTCCGGCCCGGGCGCCACCACGCTGCCGATGCTGGTGTTTTCCAGCGTGCGCATGGGGGTGAACCCGGAAATTAACGCGTTGGCCAGCCTGATCCTGCTGGTGGTGGGCATCCTCGGCCTGATCGCCTGGTGGTTTATGGCGCGCTCGGAAAAACAACGATCGCGTGAATTGCAGCGGGCGGCCCGTAGCTGAATCGTAACAAACCTGCTATTTTTGCAATCAATAAATATTGCAACTAACTACCTGACTTTACATGCGCCACCTGTATAGGTGGCGCGTCGTAGCGGAACACGGATATGTCAGACATGCTGAAAAGCGGGCAGGGAATGGGATCGACTTCGGATGCGCCGGTGCCGGTGATGGTGGCGGGCACCGCCATGGTGGCGATCAAGTGCATCAGCGTGGTGCTGCTGCTGGGTGAGCTGGGCGTCGACGGCGCGCAGGAGTTCGTCAACACCAGCGCGCAGGCGTGGGATTCCACCTTTATCTTTCTGGCCGGCCTGATGCTGCTGTGCCTGCAAATCAGCTGCGGCTTTGCGGTGATGCGCGGCCGCAATTGGGGGCGCTGGGGCTATGTGGTCTGCCAGTGCATCGTGGTGCTTTACCTGCTGCTGGCCACCATCGGCAGCGTCTTCCCCGAGGTGTTCACCGTGGAGGGGGAAACCAGCGGCCAAATCCTGCACGTTCTGATCCTGCAAAAGATCCCCGACGTGGTGATCCTGGCGTTGCTGTTCGTTCCTGCCGCCAGCCGCCGCTTCTTCACCGCGCGCAAGTGAGATTTTAGGCGCGCGGAGTGGTAAACTCTGCGCCCTTAATTCGTCATCCTGAACTTCACGGTAATCTTCATGCATTGCGCTTTGTATACGGCGGGCACCTGCCGTTCCTGTCAGTGGCTGGAAAAGCCCTATCCGCAGCAACTGGCCGACAAACAGCATCACCTGCAATCGCTGCTGGCCGGGCGCGACGTCGCGCAGTGGCTGCAGCCGGTGGCGGGGGAACTGAGCGCATTTCGCAATAAAGCCAAGATGGTGGTCAGCGGCAGCGTGGAGCGACCGCTGCTCGGCATGCTGCACCGCGACGGCACGCCGGTCGATCTGAGCTACTGCCCGCTGTACCCCGCCGGCTTTGCGCCGATGTTTGCTGTGCTGAAAAGCTTTATCGCCCGCGCCGGCCTGACGCCGTATAACGTGGCGCGCAAACGTGGCGAGCTGAAATACCTGCTGCTGACCGAAAGCACGCTCGACGGCGGCGTGATGCTGCGTTTCGTGCTGCGCTCGGAAACCAAACTGGCACAGCTGCGCGCCGCGCTGCCGTGGCTGCAGCAGCAGCTGCCGCAGCTCAGGGTGATCTCCGCCAATATTCAACCGGTGCATATGGCGATCATGGAAGGGGAGCGCGAGATCGCGCTGACCGAACAGCAGGCGCTGGAGGAACAGTTCAATCAGGTGCCGCTGTTCATCCGCCCGCAAAGCTTCTTTCAGACCAACCCGCAGGTGGCCGCCGATCTGTATGCCACCGCCCGCGACTGGGTGCGCGCGCTGGGTATCGACAGCATGTGGGATCTGTTCTGCGGCGTCGGCGGTTTCGGTCTGCACTGCGCGCAGCCGCAGACGCGCCTGACCGGCATCGAAATCAGCGCGGAGGCGATCGCCTGTGCGCGCCAGTCGGCGCAGCGGTTAGGGTTGTTGCAGGTAGATTTTCAAGCGCTCGATTCCACCCGCTTCGCCACCGCCGAAGGCCAGGTGCCGCAGCTGGTGCTGGTCAATCCGCCGCGGCGCGGCATCGGCCAGGCGCTGTGCGACTATTTGAGCCGGATGGCGCCGGACTATATTCTGTATTCGAGCTGCAACGCCGAGAGCATGGCGAAAGATATCGAGATGTTGCCGGGGTATCGCATCGAACGGGTGCAGCTGTTCGACATGTTCCCGCATACCTCGCACTACGAAGTGCTGACGCTGCTGGTGCGGCGTTAAAGGCGCTTTTTGGCAGCCGTGTAAGCCGCTGAACGTTCGCGTTTGCCCACAGACAGGACCAGAACCACGATCTCCGTTTCCATGACGCGATATACCAAACGAAAGCCTGAGGCTCTGAGTTTGATTTTGTAGCAATCAGGCAAACCGGCGAGTTTGTTGGCGGGGATGTGGGGATTAACCAGCACCGATGCCAGCTTTTTTTTGAACTGTTCCCGGATCACCGGGGACAGTTTTTTAAATTCCTTCAGCGCATGTTCTTCGAATTCAAGCTTATAAGTCATCCAAATTGACCTTAATGCGTTTGCCGTTCATCCGTGAACGAACGATTTCAGCGAGTTCGATATCTTCCAGGTACTCCGCGATCGCCTCCCAGGTTTCCGGAGAGACGTAATATCCCGAAATCTTACCGTTGGTCAGGACGGCGACCGGTTGCCCTTGTGCCTCTTTAAGGGCGGCGTTGGGCGATTTCTTAAAATCGCTGATGCTGACTGCCGAGTCGGCAAGAATGGGTTGAACCGTCATGATGTTATCCTTGATGCTAAATTCAGTATTAAATTTAGCACTAACCGGATGGGGTGGCAATTAGATGGAGCCGCCGAAGGAGGGCGACTCCACACGCGGACTTACTGCGGGAACCACTTGTCGTTGATGGCTTTGTAGGTGCCGTCGGCCTTGATGGCGTCCAGCGCGGCGTTCAGCTTGGCCAGCAGCGCCTGGTTGTCTGGGCGCACCGCGATGCCGAGACCGGTGCCGAAGTATTGCGCATCGGTGATGTGCTCGCCCACCGGCGCCAGCTGCGGGTTGGTTTTCAGCCATTCGTTCACCACGGCGGTGTCGCCGAATACGCCGTCGATGCGGCCGTTTTTCAGCTCCAGAATGGCGTTCTGGTAGCTGTCGTAAGAAACGGTGTTAATCTCCGGATGCTTGTCCTGCATGTATTTCTGGTGGGTGGTGCCGTTTTCCATGCCGAGCTTTTTGCCTTTCAGATCCGCCAGCGAGCTGAACTTGCCTTTTTGCGCGATCACGATCGCCGAGTTGGCGTAGTAAGGCTGGGTGAAAGCGACCTGTTTGCTGCGCTCCGGCGTGATATCCATGCCGGAAATCACCGCATCGTATTTCTTGAATTTCAGCGCGGCGATCAGGCTGTCGAACGCCTGGTTGGTGAAGGTGCACTGCGCCTGCATTTGCTTGCACAGCGCGTTGGCCAGATCGATATCGAAGCCGACGATCTGGTTGTTGGCGTCGAGCGATTCGAACGGTGGGTAGGTGGCGGAGGCGGCGAAGCGGATGGTTTCGGCCGCGGTGGCGTTAAAGGTCATCCCGGCTAACATCGTCGCGGC
The DNA here is from genome assembly GCF_047456145.1 of Serratia sp. BNK-23. Lineage (NCBI taxonomy): Bacteria > Pseudomonadati > Pseudomonadota > Gammaproteobacteria > Enterobacterales > Yersiniaceae > Serratia > Serratia sp. BNK-23. Next base: position 3,239,892 of record NZ_CP179900.1, on the reverse strand, counting down.
AAGCAGCAGTTTTTTCATGCGTAGAGCTCCTGTCTGGATCCTGAAAGTGATTATTCGCTATCGTTTGTTTTTACTGGTAATCGCCAGAGGTTTTTGCGCGAATGCCTGTTGTTAACCCTGCCATTGAGTGAATTAAAATGCAATATAAATGATTAAGTATTGCCTTGAGGATAAAAAAAGCCCCGCACAATGGCGGGGCTCATGGGGGCGGCGGCCTCAGTTGCGACGCTCAAACGCCAGCGCGCGACGCTCCACCAGGCGCATCAGCAGCGTCAGCAGGCCGTTGACGCACAGGTACACCAGGCCGGCGGCGCCGAACACCATCACGTCGTAGGTGCGGCCGTACATCAGCTGGCTGTAGCCCATCACTTCCATCAGCGTGATGGTATAGGCCAGCGAGGTGCTTTTGAACACCAGCACCACTTCGTTGGAGTAAGACGACAGCGCGCGCTTGAAGGCGAACGGCAGCAGAATGCGCAGCGTCTGCCGGCGCGACATGCCAAGCGCTTCGCACGATTGCCACTGCCCGGCGGGAATGGCGCGCACCGCGCCGTAGAACAACTGCGTGGTGTAGGCCGCGCTGTTCAGAGCCAGCGCTATCATCGCACACAGCCAGGGCTGCGACAGCAGGTTCCACAGCCAAGGGTAGTCGCGGATCGCCGGGAACTGGCCGGGGCCGTAGTAGATCAGGAAGATCTGCACCAGCAGCGGCGTGCCGGTGAACAGCGTCACATAGGCCTTGACCAGCGGCGTCAGGATCGGCGTTTTCAGCGTCAGGATCACCGTCAGCAGCAGCGACAGCACCAGCGCGACGATCAGCGCGGCGACGGTCAGCGTCAGGCTGGTGTGCAACCCTTTGAGGATCTCCGGCAAATATTCAATCATCAGGCCGGCCCCCGCTCAAAGCGCGTGGCGCGCAGCTCAATGCGTTTGATGACGTATTGGCTGAACAGCGTCACCAGCAGGTAGATGGCCGCGGCGATCACATACCAGGTAAAAGGCTCCTGGGTGCGGGTAGCGATGCTCTTGGTTTGCAGCATCAGATCGTTCACGCTGATCAGCGACACCAGCGCGGTGTCTTTCAACAGCACCAGCCACTGATTGCCGAGGCCGGGCAGGGCGTGGCGCCACATCTGCGGCATGATCAGGCGAAAGAAGATCGCCGCCTTACTCAGTCCAAGCGCCTGACCGGATTCCCACTGCCCCTGCGGCACCGCTTTGAGCGCGCCACGCAGCGTCTGCGAGGCGTAGGCGGAATAGAGCAGGGCCAGGGCGATCACCCCGCACAGGAACGGGCTGACTTCGAAATTGTCGATCGCCAACTGAATCGGCAGCTGGAACAGACCGAGGTTGAGGGTAAAGCCGTCGGAGAGCATCAGCAGCAGCTGCGACGAGCCGAAATAGATAAACAGCACCACCAGGATTTCCGGCAGGCCGCGCAACACGGTCACCCAGGCGGTGCCGAGCCAGCTGACCGCTTTCCAGCGGGACGATTCCCATACGGCGAACAGCATCGCCAGAATCAGCCCGAGGATCAGGGCGCAAACGGCAAGGCCGACGGTCATGCCGGCGGCGCTTGCTAAAGGTTGTAATTCATTCATTTGGGCGTATTACTGCTGGAACCATTTTTTGTAGATGGTTTCATAGGTCCCATCCTGCTTGATCTTGTCCAGAGCGGCGTTGAACTTGCCCTGCAGATCGGTGTTCTTCTGGCGCACCGCGATGCCAAGGCCGGTACCGAAGTAGTCTTTGTCGGTCACTTTGGCGCCCACTGCCGCCAGCGCGTCATTCTGCTTCAGCCACTCGTTGACCACCGCGGTATCGCCGAACACCGCATCAACGCGGCCGTTCTTCAGATCCAAAATGGCGTTCTGATAGCTGTCGTAAGGCACGGTGGTGATTTCCGGGTGCTTGTCGGTCAGGTATTTCTGGTGGGTGGTGCCGTTTTGCACGCCGACTTTCTTGCCTTTCAGCGCCGCCACGTCGGCAATTTTGCCTTTCTGCGCGATGAACAGCGCCGAGTTATCGTAGTAAGGCTTGGTGAATAGCACCTGCTTCTCACGCTCCGGCGTAATGTCCATACCGGCCATCACCGCATCGAAACGCTTGAACTTCAGGCTCGGGATCAGGCTGTCGAACGCCTGGTTGGTGAAGGTACACTCGGCCTGCATTTCTTTGCACAGCGCGTTGGCCAGATCGACATCAAAACCCTGAATCTTGTTGCCGGCGTCAATAAATTCAAACGGAGGATAGGAGGCTTCGGTAGCGAAACGGATGGTTTCGGCTGCGGAGGCGGAAACGCTGATGCCGGCCAGAACGGCGGCGATTATTAGTTTTTTCATCGCAAACTCCCCAAATTACAGCAAGTTAATTGTTAGTGTGATAAGTAATTAGCAAACTCGGTGGTCCGCGGCTGCGTGAAGTGGCTGCTGTCGCCTTGCTCCACTACGTGGCCGTTTTCCATGTACACCACGCGGCTGGCTGTTTTGCGCGCCACTTCCACTTCGTGGGTGACGATCACCTGCGTGATGCCGGTGCCGGCCAGTTCGCGAATGATGCTGACGATCTGGGCGGTGATTTCCGGATCCAGCGCTGCGGTCGGTTCATCGAACAGCAACACCTGCGGCTCCATCATCAGGGCGCGGGCGATCGCCACGCGCTGCTGCTGGCCACCGGAAAGGTGCAGCGGGAAGCGATCGGCGAAGTCGGTCAGGCGCAGACGCTTGAGCAGCTTGTCGGCGCGCTCCATCGCCTGAGCCTTGGTCAGACCCAGCACGCGGCAAGGTGCCTCGATCAGGTTCTGAACCACGGTGAGGTGAGGCCACAGGTTGTATTGCTGGAACACCATGCCGACATTTTGCCGCAGTTCGCGAATGGCTTTCTCGCCCGGCGCCTGCCTGAAGTCGAATTGGTTGCCGGCGATCTGCAGTTGGCCCGAACGCGGCATTTCCAGCAGGTTCAGCACCCGCAGCAATGAACTTTTCCCGGCGCCGCTTGGGCCAAGCAGCACCAGGGTTTCCCCGGCTGGACATTCCAGCGTGATGTCAAACAGCGCCTGGTGAGCGCCGTAATAGCAATTGATATCGTTAAGTTGAATACTCATGCGCCAGAATTGAATAGACATTGATGCCGCAAATGTTAACTTCCACAGAATACTTATGCAATCTTTGTGCGTTAAAATTTATGAGTGTGCGGCGGGACAGTAAAAGATTAGCACAAGATACCGCGACTCAAGCCGAGGGAGGGGATTTGTGGTGCAGGCTGTGAGATCGGTAGCGAAATTTTTTCTATTGGACGAAATTCGAGCGGTAGACGGGCGGCGGGATGACCGACGCGGCAAGCCCGCGTCGGCCGGGGGAAGCGGGTTACTGGTTTTCCAGCACCTGGCGTACGCTGCCGTTGGTGGCGTGCGCTGGAACATTCAGGTAGCGAATATCATCAACCACCCAGCAGGTGCCTTCGCGCACCATCAGCACTTCGTCCTGCCAGTTCACGGTGCTGTTGGCGTCTTTCTGGTAGCTCAGGTCAACGCGCAGCGGGATGTTCTTCGCATCGGTGTTAGGAATGGTCGAGGCGCTGGCGACGGATGCGCTGCTTGGCCCCTGCGCATTGCCGGAGAACAGATCGCCGGTAATCTGATGCTTGCCCGGGTTTTGAGCGGTGCTGACCAGATCCTGATACAGCACTTTGCTCAGATAAGGCTGCAGCTGCGCCAGGCGGTTGCTGTCCGGCAGGCCGGCGCCCTGCTGGATGCGCAGGTCATAGAACTTTTGCGCGACCGTATCCGGGCCGCCTTCCACACAGCTGCCGCTGCGGGTGCCGATATCCTTGTATGCCGGTTCCACCGTGGTACAGGCACTCAGCAACAGCGCTAAGGGTAAAACAGCCGCAATCGTTTTTGTTTTCATCTTATTACCTTATGTGAAAGTCTCTACCATGAAGACCGATAGCTTACAGTATAAATGCGTTTTTTGGCCTTGCATTCGTACTGCGTGCCATTGATTAAGCGAACATAATGTCAATCTTCTGGTCATAGATACGTTGAATTAATCAAACAAGGAGTTCTGATGCAGCTTTCAACTACCCCGACCCTGGAAGGGTTTACCATCACCGAATACTGCGGCGTCGTCACCGGCGAAGCGATTCTCGGCGCCAACATTTTTCGTGATTTCTTCGCCGGCGTGCGCGATATCGTCGGCGGCCGTTCGGGCGCTTACGAGAAAGAGCTGCGCAAGGCGCGCCTGATCGCGTTCGAAGAGCTGGAAGACCAGGCGAAAGAGCTGGGCGCCAACGCGGTGGTCGGCATTGATATCGATTATGAAACCGTTGGCAAAGACGGCAGCATGCTGATGGTGACCGTCAGCGGCACCGCGGTGAAAGTGAGCCGCTAACGCCATGCTTTCTTTTCGCCCCGGCCATTCCGCCGGGGCGACATCCTCTTGATTTATCCCACCTTGTGCTGCTCGACGATTGGGCGGTGTTCCTGCGGCTTCGTGGGCACCGGCTCCTGGCGATGCGGCATCGGCTGAACGGACGTCTGATGGAGCTGCGGCGCCGGGGCCGCATGCGGCATGATGCGCTGTTGCGGCGCCGGCATTGGGCTTATCGCCGCCGGATGCTGCGGCGCTGCCGGTTCGCGGATCACCGGCTGAGCGACGTGCGGAGCCGGCTGAATCTGCGGGCGCGCGACGGCTGGATGCATCGCCGCAGCGGCCGGCATCGGATGCGTCTGCAGCGGCGCTGAATGTACGGCTGTCGGCTGCTGTGGGTGAGGCGCCGTCGGAACGGCATGCGTGAACGTCGGCGTGCTCATCGGCTGCTGTGCATGGGGCGCGATGACCGGTTGTTGCACGTGTGGGGCGGCCGCTACCGGCGGGTGTACGGTTATCGGCTGCTGTACGTGAGGCGCCACCGGCTGAGTATGCGCAAAGTTCGGCATGGTCATCGGCGCGTGGGCCGCAGGCGCGACGCGCGGCAGTTGCGGCGCAGCGTTAGGCACCGGTTGGCTGAAACGCGGCGCCGGCGCGGCGGCGGTATTGTAGTTGTTCACCGTGCTGGTGCTGCTGCGATTCACAGTGTTCACGTTGTTATATTGGTTGATGTTAGTGACGCGATTCACCACGGTGGTGGAATGCGATACGTAAGGCGCATTGCGGTAGACCACCGGCTGGCGCCGATCGTCCCAGCGCATATCCCAGTTGTGCCAGCCGCTGTTGTGTTGGTTGAGCAAAGAGGCCACCGCGATGCCGACGCCGAAGCTGATCACGCCGGCCGCCAGCATGTCGCCGCCGCTGTAGCCCGAGGGCTGATACTGATAGCTCGGATAGGCCTGGATCGGCGTGCCGTAGGCCTCCCAGGGATCGTAATGCGGAACGTAAACCGTATCCGGCTGGCTGGGTTCGATAACGATGGTCTCGCCCGGCGCCGCCACCACGCGCTGGCGATAGGGCTGCTGTTCGACATAACGCGTCGTCGGCGCCACGACGATGCGCTGCTGCGGGGTGTTTTTCAGCGTGCCCTGGCTGGCCGCCCGTTGACGCATCACCTGAATGGCGTTCATCACGTCGGTGGGATCGTTCAGGTAGGCGCTGCCCAGGGTGGTGGTCCAGGGGATGTTTTTCGCCATTTGATCGAGCACGTCGGGGAATTGCACCAGGCCGCGCACGCTGGGATCCCAGGGCTGAGCGTCGGCCGCCGAGCTGAGCGCCGCCGGTTGCAAGCCGCGGTTTTGCGCCAGCCAGGCATCCGCGGCGCTGATTTGGTCAGGATAGCCCGCGCCGGCCAACACCTGCGCCAGCAGCTTGTCGGGGAACAGCGCCACCGGGCTGACCAACTGGTACAGTTGATCGGCGCTCAGCGGCGTATAGGCCGGCGCGCTGGCACTCGTGACGGGCGCGGCCGAGGGCGGGGCGCTCCCGCCCATCGCATCGGCGACTTTTTGCCGATCGCAGCCGCTGAGCGGCAGCATGACGGCACAGAGCAACCAGGACAGATAGCGTGGCGTGAACATGTTCGACTCCGCTCTTTCAGCGCAGATGATACTTTGAGACTATCATGGGCGGGAAAGGCCGCCAGCCGGGAGCAACACTCGCTTGCACATCGGCGCTCTCTGTCATTATTTCTCGATGAGCGTGATGATTGGATACAGATCAATCGCGTCGCGTTACATCTTTCACGGACGTCAATCAGGAGGATAAGTGAAAATTTGGCCAGGGATCATCGCCGCCGCGCTGTTGGCGGGATGCCAAAATCCGCAGCAGAACACGCTCGTCGATCGTGGCGCTTACCAGCTCGAAACCTTGCATCAGGCGCAGGGCGCCGATCAGCGTATTCGGTTTCTGGTGATGCACTATACGGCGGAAGACTTTCATTCATCACTGAAAACGCTGACCGATGAACACGTCAGCGCACACTACCTGTTGCCGGCGCACCCGCAGCGCGAACACGGCAAACCGACGGTGTACCGGCTGGTGCCGGAAGCGATGCGCGCCTGGCATGCCGGTGCCAGCGCCTGGCGCGGCCGCAGCAATCTCAACGACACCTCGATCGGCATTGAAATCGTCAACAAGGGGTTCACCCGCAGCATGCTGTTCACCCATTGGCAGCCTTATACGGCGGAGCAGATCGCCGTGCTGATTCCGCTGAGCCGCGACATCATCCAACGCTATGGCATCCAGCCGCAGGACGTGGTGGGGCACAGCGACATCGCACCGCAGCGCAAACAGGATCCCGGCCCGCTGTTCCCCTGGCGACAACTGGCGCAGGCCGGCATCGGCGCCTGGCCGGACGAGGCAGACGTGCAGCGTTTGCTGGCGGGGCGCGATCGTCATGCGCCGGTGCCGCTGGCGCCGCTGCTTGATAAGCTGGCGCGTTACGGCTACGCGGTTGATTCGTCATGGGATGCGCGGCAGCAGCGCAATGTGCTGGCGGCGTTTCAGATGCATTTCCGGCCCGACGATGTTCGCGGTGAACCGGATGCAGAGAGTGAGGCGATTATCGATGCGCTGCTGTTGAAGTACGGCGCGTGGCGTTGATTACAGGCCGTGCAGTTTGCCGTGATCTTTCAGCCAGCGGGCGGTGCGCGCGATGCCTTCTTCCAGCGAGACGATCGGCTGATAGCCCAGCTCTTGCTGCGCGCGGGTGGTATCGAGCGTGAGGTCGAAGTTGAGTTTGGCGACGCCGTAATGGGTCAGCACCGGCTCCTTTTCGCTTTTGCTGCCCAGGCGCTCCATGCCGCGCGCCATCATGTCGAGCATCGGATAGGGGACGGAGCGGATGCGGCACTTCATGCCCAAATCGTCGATCAGCTGCTGCACCACGGTGCGCAGCGGGCGCGGCTGCTGGTTGGTGATGTTGTAGGCGCGGCCGGACGGCGTGTCTTCTTTTAGCGTCGCCAGCCACATGGCGTGCACCGCATTCTCCAGATAGGTCATGTCCACCATCGCCGCGCCGCCGCGCGGCAGCAGCAGGTTGCCGTAGCGTTTGATCATCTGCAGCAACCGCGGCAACATCACCTTGTCGTGCGGCCCGAACAGGCCCTGCGGGCGCAAAATGGTGAAATGGGTCTGCGGATTGGACAGTGCCAATTGCTGGATCACCTGCTCGCCGGCGGCCTTGCTGCGCGCGAACTCGTTGGCGTAACGCTGCGGGCGAAAGTCTTCGGTCACGTTGCGGTGATGGTGGTAGTCGAAATAGATCGCCGGGGAAGAGATGTGAATGAACTGCGCCACGCCATAGGCCGCCGCCCATTCGCCGAGGCGGCGGGTAGCGCGGACGTTGGCCAGTTCGAAGGCTTCTTCGGTGCCCCAGGGCGAGGTAAAGCTGGAGCAGTGCCACAGCACATCGACGTCCGCCAGCATCGCTTTGGCCTGCGAAGAGATCAGGTTGGTGAGATCGGCATGAATGAACTCAGCGCCCATTTTTTCCAGCAGGCCGCCCATCGCCTGGTTGCGGCCGGTGGCGCGCACTTTGATGCCCTGGCGGCGCAGATATTCAACGGCGTTACGGCCTAACCCACTGGTGGCACCGGTGACCAATACCTTCATAACGGACTCTATTCTCACCCAAAATCGGAATACCGGCGGGCGCTTGCGGCGCTCCCAGCAAATAAGATGCCATTCTTCCGTGATTTCGTGCGCTATGCAATCGGAAAGCCCCGAAGCACAGCGGCAAACTGTGCGGTTGATCGACAAATGAGCGCCGTTCAGCGCTGTTGGCGGTCCAGGTTCTCGGCAAGCTCGGCGATGCGCTTCGCCATGCCGCGAAAAATGAACAGATGCGCGGGCATCATGGCGAACCAATACAGCAGCCCGCTGAAGCCGGCCGGGTGCCACCAGGCGCGCACGTCCAGCGTGCGGCGATCGCCGCGATCGGTAATGGTGAAGCTCAGCCGCCCCAGCCCCGGCGCCTTCATGCCGAACAGCAGCGCCAGCTGCCGCAGCGGCTTCAGCGTGATGACTTTCCAGCCGTCGATCTCGTCACCCAGCGCCAGGGACGCGCGCGCCGGGCGGCCATAGACCACGCCGTTGCCGATCATGTCGTCCATGCGGGCGCGGATCCGCCACAGGATATTGGCGTAGAAATAGCCTTCCTCGCCCCCCAGCTGCTGCACCGTTTGCCACAGGGCCTGGCTGGAGGCGGCGGTGTCGAGCGAACATCCCGCCTGTTTCGGGTAATAGCCGTAGCCGGGGCGCCAGCGGGCCCGCGCCGCCGGATCGTAGCCCCAGTCGGCGGAATCGACCACCTCCAGTTCGCGCTGCAGCGTGGCGGTGACCGCCTGATCGAAGGTGTGCAGACGTTGCGGGATCAGGGCTTGCAGCGGCCGGCCGTCGGCGGGCAGATCGTGCTTCAACCCCTGGATCAGCGCGCGCGCGATCGGCGTCGGCACCGAGGTGATCAGGCTGATGAACCACACTGAAATCAGCCGCGTCGGCAAGGGGATCGGGATCAGCCAGCGCCGTTTGCCGCTGATGGCGATAAAGCGTTGGAACATGTCCTGATAGCTGAGGTATTCCGGCCCGGCGACGTCAAAGATGCGGTGTTCTTGCGCCGGGTGCGCCAGCAGATCGGCCAGGTAAACCAGCAGGTTCTCCAGCGCCACCGGCGAGGACTTCGAGCGCACCCAGCGCGGCGGCGTCAGCACCGGCAGGTTATAGACCATGTCGCGCATCACTTCGAACGCCGCCGAGCCGGGGCCGACGATGATGCCGGCGCGCAGCTCGGTCACCGGCACGCCGCTCTGGCGCAGGATCTCGCCGGTCAGGCGGCGGGCCGCCAGGTGCGGCGAACTGTCGTCGTTCGGCTGCAGCGCGCCGAGAAAGATCACCTGCTTGACGCCGGCATTGCGCAGCGCGTCACGCAGATTTTCCGCCGCCTGGCGCTCCTTTTCGATAAAGTTGTCGCCGTCGCCCATCGCGTGCACCAGATAGTACAGCGTATCGATCTCCCACAGCGCCGCGCTCAGGGTTTCCGGGCGGTACAGATCGACATACAGGCAGTTGACCTGCGGCCAGTTCTGCTCCTGCAGCCACTCGATGCGCCGCGCGGCGGCGGTAATCTGGTGCCCCTGTTCGATCAGGTGCGGGATCAGGTTCTGGCCTATATAGCCGCTGGCTCCAAGAACCAGTACGCGTTGGGGTGTCATCGGGCCGCCTTGTGCGGTGAAAGAGTCGCAGAACGACAGGATGCCAAATTCAGGGTTTAAATGCACTTTTTGTATGGGTATAAGCCAGTTGCATCCGCCGCGGCGCAGGTTCACACTACGCGCCCCTTATCGAACGAAGACCGGATGTCATGAAGCTCAATGTGATTTGTTACGCCCTGCTGGGCCTGGCGCTGATCGCCAGCCTGTTCTCGCCGCATCCGGTGTGGATGGGGTTGCTGCTGGCGAACCTGCTGACGTTTCTGATCTACGGCGGCGATAAGCTGGCGGCGCGCAAGGGATGGCGACGGGTGCCGGAGACGACGCTGTTGCTGTTTGGCGCGCTGGGCGGCTGGTTGGGCGCGCTGCTGGCGCAGCAGCTGTTTCGCCACAAGACCCAGAAGCAGCCGTTTAAAACCTGGTTCATCCTCAGCGTGGCGCTCAACCTGGCGGCGGTGCTGGGGCTGTGGTATTGGGTTTACGGCCGCTGGATCTTCTGATTGCGGGGCGCGGCCTGCGCCCCAAGCGATCAGGCGTGCTGCTGAAGAAACTCCCGCCACAGTTCGACCACCCGCTGCAGATCCTGACGGCTGACGTCGAGGTGGGTCAGAATGCGTGTCAGCGGGCCGCTGCTGATCAGCACGCCGCGTTCGCGCATCCACGGACCGAATTTGGCCGCCAGCGCCGGCGGTTGGCGCAGGTACAACACGTTGGTCTGCGCGCCGGGAGCGGCGATCTCCACGCCGATCTGCCGCAGCTGTTGCTCCAGCCAGGCCGCGTTGTCATGGTCTTCGCGCAGCCGCGCAACGTTATGCTCCAGCGCGTAGAGGCCGGCCGCCGCCAGGATGCCGGCCTGACGCAGCCCGCCGCCGGTCATCTTGCGCCAGCGCAGCGCACGCTGAATGAAGGCCTCGCTGCCGCACAGCAGCGATCCGACCGGCGCGCCCAACCCTTTCGACAGGCAAATGGTGAAGGTGTCGCAGTATTGCACGATCTCTTTCAGCGGCAGGTTCAGCGCCACGGCGGCGTTGAAGATGCGTGCGCCGTCGATATGCAGCGCCAGCTGGCGCTCGCGGGTAAACTGCCACGCCTGCTGCAGGTAGGCCTGCGGCAGGACTCGGCCGCTGATGGTGTTTTCCAGGCTCAACAGCCGGGTGCGGGCGAAGTGGATATCGTCGGGTTTGATGGCGGCGGCGAGCTTGTCCAGCGGCAGCGTGCCGTCGGCGTCGGCCTCGATCGGCTGCGGCTGGATGCTGCCCAGCACCGCTGCGCCGCCGGCTTCGTATTTGTAGTTGTGCGCCTGCTGGCCGACCAGATATTCATCGCCGCGCTGGCAGTGGCTCAGCAGCGCCACCAGGTTGGCTTGGGTGCCGCTGGGCAGAAACAGCGCCGCTTCTTTGCCCGACAGACGCACCGCCTCGGCCTCCAGCGCGTTGACCGTCGGGTCATCGCCGTAGACGTCGTCGCCGACCTCTGCCTGAGCCATCGCCTGGCGCATGGCGGCGCTGGGGCGGGTAACGGTGTCGCTGCGTAGATCGATAAGCATAGGGTTCCTGGAATGTAAGGGAGAGGAAAAGGGTACATGGCATCATATACCCTTTATTTTATCGGGGCAGCTTGCTTAGCGCAGCCAGTTGGTTTTCGCCAGTTCAACCACTTCGTCGCCGCGGCCGTTGATGATGGCGCGCAGCATGTACAGGCTGAAGCCTTTCGCCTGTTCGAACTTGATCTGCGGCGGCATCGCCAGCTCTTGCTTGGCGGTGACCACGTCCAGCAGCGCCGGGCCGGGATGCGCCAACATCTCCTGCAGCGCGCCGTCCAGATCGGAGGCTTTTTCCACGCGGATGCCCTTGATGCCGGCGGCGTTGGCGATCGCCGCGAAGTCCGGATTATGCAGGTCGGTGCCGTCGGTCAGGTAGCCGCCGGCCTTCATCTCCATCGCCACGAATCCCAGCACGCTGTTGTTGAACACCACGATTTTCACCGGCAGCTTGAGCTGCGCCAGCGACAGGAAATCGCCCATCAGCATTGTGAAGCCGCCGTCGCCGCACATGGCGATCACCTGTTTATCCGGCGCGGTGGCCTGAGCGCCGATCGCCTGCGGCATGGCGTTGGCCATCGAACCGTGGTTGAACGAACCGAGCAGGCGACGCTTGCCGTTCATTTTCACGTAGCGGGCGGCCCACACTGTCGGCGTGCCGACGTCGCAGGTGAAGATGGCGTCGTCGCTGGCATAGTGGCTGAGCTGCTGCGCCAGATACTGCGGGTGGATCGGTTGGTCGTCGCCGGCGGTCGCCAGCCCGTCGAGATCCTTGCGCGCGTTGCGGTAATGCTCCAGCGCCTTGTCGAGGAACGCCCGGTCGCGCTTCGGCTCCAGCTGCGGCAGCAGGGCGGTGAGGGTGGTGTGGATATCGCCCACCAGCGCCATGTTGACCGGGCAGTGCGCGCCGATGCTGCCGGGGTTGATGTCGATCTGAATGATGTTGGCGTTGGTGGGGTAGAACGCGCGATAGGGGAACTGGGTGCCGAGCAGCACCAGCGTGTCGGCGTTCATCATCGCGTGGTAGCCGGAGGAGAAGCCGATTAGCCCGGTCATGCCGACGCTGTAGGGGTTATCCCATTCGATATGCTCTTTGCCGCGCAGCGCGTGCACCACCGGCGCCTGCAGCAGCTCGGCCAGCTTGACCACTTCATCATGCGCGCCGGCGCAGCCGCTGCCGCACATCAGGGTGATGTTCTTCGCCTTGTTCAGCGTTTCCGCCAGCTTGTTCAACTCGCTCATCGGCGGCTGCACCAGCGGCGGCGCCGGGGTATGCCAGGTCAGGGTCGCGTCTTCCGGCGCCATGCGCAGCGCCACGTCGCCCGGCAAGACCACCACCGAGACGCCGCGATTGAGGATCGCCTTGCGCATGGCGATCTCCAGCACGCGCGGCAGCTGTTCCGGGTTGGAGACCAGCTCGCAATAGTGGCTGCATTCGCGGAACAGCTCCTGCGGATGGGTTTCCTGGAAGTAGCCGCTGCCGATTTCGCTGGAAGGGATGTGTGCGGCGATCGCCAGCACCGGCACATGGTTGCGGTGGCAGTCGAACAGGCCGTTGATCAGGTGCAGGTTGCCGGGGCCGCAGGAACCGGCGCACACCGCCAACTGGCCGGTAAGCTGGGCTTCGGCGCCGGCGGCGAAGGCGGCCACCTCTTCATGGCGGGTGCCCAGCCATTCGATGGTGCCCATGCGGTGCAGGCTGTCGCTAAGGCCGTTGAGCGAATCGCCGGTCACGCCCCAAATGCGTTTTACGCCGGCTTGATCCAGCGTTTTGGCGATCAGTGTGGCTACGGTTTGCTTCATGGTTCCCCCAAACAAGGTTTGAAAAACGATGTGGACTCGATCCGGTGAGTGGCAGCAGAACAACTGCAAGCATAGCTTACCGGCTGTGGACGAGATGCGGTCAGGAAGGGTAAAGAGCGTAGGACGGGGAAAAGTGTAACCGGGCTGGCCGCGGGGAGCTTGCCGATAAATGCCCCATCGCGGCGATGGGGCCAGGGGATCACGCCAATGTGACGTCGCCCTGCAGCTGGCAACTGCAGGCCAGCACGTAGCCTTGCGCTACTTCTTCCTCGCTCAGCGTCATGGTGCTGGTGGTGGTGTAGTCACCCTCAAGGATGCGGGTTTTGCACGAGCCGCACACCCCGGCGCGGCAGGCGGCGTTGACCGGCAGGGCATGGGCCTCCATCGCCGCCAGCAGCGTGCTGCCGACCGGCACGCGGAATTCGCGCAGCGGGCGCGCGGCGCGCAGCGTCAGCCCTTCGGTGGCGTCGGCCTGCGCCGCCGGCGTGTGGAACTGCTCTTTATGGAAACGCTCGGCCGGCACGCCGAGCCGGCGGCACAGCTGCTCCACCTGATCCATGTAGGGCGCAGGGCCGCAGGTCATCACCGTGCGTTCGGCGATATCCGGCGCCGCCTGCCGCAGCGTCTGTTCATCGATGCGGCCGCTGAGGTAGCCGGGCTGCAGATCCCGCTCGGCCATCAGCGTCAGGCGCAGCTGCGGATGGGCGGCACACAGCGCGCGCCATTGATCGGCGAAAATCGTGTCTGCGGGGGTGCGCACGTTAAAGATCGCGACGATATCGCAGGCCGGACGGTTGGCGGTCAGCCAGCGGCACATCGAGACGATCGGCGTCACGCCGCAGCCGGCGGCCAGCATCAGATAACGATCGGCCGGGTGGCGCTCGCAGCTGAATTCGCCCTGCGCGTCAGACAGCCACAGCGTGTTGCCGGGCTTGACCTCTTGCGTCAGCCAGCGCGATCCGACGCCGTCCGGCAGGCAGCGCACGCTGATGCTGAGAAAGCGGCTCTGGCCGGGCGAAGAGGAGAGCGTATAGGCGCGCAGCGTCTCCTCGCTGTTGCGAATGCTGACCAGCGCGAACTGGCCGGCCTGGTAAGGGTAGAAAACGTCGCAGATCAGGTTCAGCGTCCAGACGTCGGCGGTTTCACGCTGGATGGAATGCACCTGCATGCGGTTCGGGCAAAGCGGAGTGGGTTGAGTCATCGGGGCACCTCAAAAAGCAAAGGGGCCGGCGCAGGCGGCCCCATAACGTAACGGCATCAGGCGAGCAGCGCTGCGATATCCTGCTCGACGGTAGTGATCGGGCGCAGGCCGAATTTCTCGTTGAGGATCGCCATCAGGTTGTCGGTCAGGAAGCCCGGCGCGGTCGGGCCGGTGACGATGTTTTTCACCCCCAGCGACAGCAGCGTCAGCAGAATGACGATCGCCTTCTGTTCAAACCACGACAGCACCAGACTGAGCGGCAGCTCGTTAACGCTGCAGCCGAGCGTATCCGCCAGCTTGACCGCCAGCATGATGGCGGAGTAGGCGTCGTTGCACTGGCCGACGTCCAGCAGGCGCGGCAGCCCCTCCAGCGTGCCGAAGTCCAGCTTGTTGAAACGGTACTTGCCGCAGGCCAGCGTCATGATCAGGCAGTCTTGCGGCACGCTGCGGGCGAAGTCGGTGAAGTAGCTGCGCTCGTCGCGGCTGCCGTCGCAGCCGCCGACCAGGAAGACGTGGCGCAGTTTTTTCTGCGACACCAGGTCGATGACCGTGTCGGCGGCGTTCAGCAACGTCTGGCGGCCGAAGCCAACGGTGATCAGGTGTTCGATCTCGGTGTAAGGGAAGCCGTTCATTCCCTGTGCCTGGCGGATCACGGCGCCGAAGTCGTCGCCTTCCAGATGGTTGACGCCCGGCCAGCCGACGATGCTGCGGGTCCAGATACGATCGCCGTAGTTGCCGACGTTAGGATCGATGATGCAGTTGGAGGTCATCACGATCGGGCCGGGGAATTTTGCGAATTCCGTCTGCTGGTTTTGCCAGCCGCTGCCGTAGTTGCCCACCAGGTGCTTGAATTTTTTCAGTTCCGGATAGCCGTGCGCCGGCAGCATTTCACCGTGGGTGTAGACATTGACGTTTTGCCCTTCGGTTTGCTCGAGCAGCATACGCAGATCTTTGAGATCGTGGCCGGAAATCAGAATGGCTTTCCCGGCCACCGGGCGCACGTTGACCGCGCTGGGCTGCGGATCGCCGTAGGCCTGGGTTTCACCGCGATCGAGGATCGCCATCACGTTGAAGTTCATCTTGCCGATGCCCATGGCGTTGTTCAGCAGGGTATCGACGTCGCGCGGCCGGGTGCCGAGCCAGGCCATGAAAGCGTGGTAGTCGGCATAGAGCTGTTCGTCGAACTGGCCGAGCACGTGCGCGTGTTCCATATAGGCCGCCGCGCCTTTCAGGCCATACAGACACAGCAGGCGCAAACCGTGTACGTCGTCGCCGACCTCGGCCTTGTCGCTGTCGAGGGCAAACTGCGCCGCCTGCTGCAGCAGCGCAGGCATAGCGTCGCCGGCCAGCTGCAGCGCCGCCATCGGGTGATCGACGCGCACGCCGGCGTCCAGCAGCCGGCAACGGGCGGCCAGCGAGTCGCGCAGCAGCAGGGTTTCCCGCGCGTAGCCGATGATGCGCTGGGAATCGAAGTTGACGTTGGTCAGGGTGGAGAAGAAGGCGCGCGGGGCGAAGCTGTCGATTTCGTGGTCGACGATGCCCAGCGAACGCGCCTGCAGCGCCCAGGCGGAGAGGCCCTGCAGCGCCGCCACCAGCAGATCCTGCAGATCGGAGGTTTCCGCCGTTTTGCCGCACATGCCCTGAGCATACGCGCAGCCGTTGCCTGCCGGGGTACGGATGGTTTGTTCACATTGCACACAGAACATAGTCGCTTCCTTTTATTTTAAAGTTGCATTTGTAATGCTTGTTTAAAAGCATAGATCGGCGATCGGGGTTGCAAAAGGCTTTTGTGCGACTACTGCGGGCAAGTTTGATTTAGCGCAATTTTGCCGTGCGGATGGGAATGATTACGCTTTGGGGGCCAGGCGGCCCCCAGGGGGAAAGGATCAGGAGAACAGGGCGATCAGCACCGGCGCCAGCAGGCTCAGCAGGAAGCCGTGCACGATGGCGGGCGGCACCATGTCCAGCCCGCCGCTGCGCTGCAGCACCGGCAGGGTGAAGTCCATCGAGGTGGCGCCGCACAGGCCGAGGGCGGTGGAGCGGCTGCGGCGCACCAGCGTCGGGATCAGCATGATCGCCACCAGCTCGCGCGCCAGATCGTTGAAGAACGCGGCGCTGCCCATCACCGGGCCGTAGGCGTCGGTGATCAGAATGCCGGACAGCGAGTACCAGCCGAAGCCGGAGGCCATCGCCAGCCCGGCCTTGACCGGCAACCCCAGCAGCTGCGCCGCCAGCGCGCCGCCGGCCAGCGACGCGACGGTCACCACCAATGCCACCAGCGTGCCGCGGCGGTTGAGCACGATCTGGCGCAGCGTCATGCCGCTGTTGCGCAGCTGAATGCCGACCAGCAACAGCAGGAAGATCAGCGCATATTCGCTGCCTTTATGGGCGAACTGCAGCCATTGCCACTGCGTCAGGCCGAGCAGGAAGCCGCCGAGCACCACACCGCACAGCTTGAGCGACTCCAGCGCCATGTGCACGCGCGAAGGCAGCTTTTCCTGTTTATGGCTGCTGCGCCACGGCATGCGCCGCTCCAGCAGCGCCAGCAACAGCAGGTTGGCGCAGAGAATGCAGAAGAAAAACACTGCGCTGTACTGGAAGATCAGCACCAGGTTGCTGCTGAGATCTTCCATGAATGCCAGGCTGATACCCATGAAAAACAGGATCACGTACACCATCCAGCTGAGCAGCCGGTTGATCAGCACCAGCAGCGGGCGATGGCGTAAGGGAATGAGGTAACCGACAATCAGCGGTAACAGAATAATCAACAGTCCTGAGTACATGGTGCAGCTTGTGTCCTTGAGTTTTGAAGCGCGCCGAACGCCGGCGAGGAGCACACGCTAACCAAAAGCCCGGCCGGAGTAAAGCGGCAGATTTGACGTTGGCCGCTTGACCTGCAAGGGGTTTTTTGACCATGCTCTGTGAAGGTCACCTCATTGAAGAGGCGACGGCGCGCACGGGAGGCGGCGGATGTTCTTGGAGCGTATCGAAATTGTAGGTTTTCGCGGCATTAACCGGCTGTCGCTGATGCTGGACGACAACACGCTGTTGCTCGGCGAAAACGCCTGGGGTAAATCCAGCCTGTTGGATGCGCTGACGCTGCTGCTGGCGCCGGAGCAGAAGCTGTATCGGTTTGAAGCGCACGACTTCCATTTCCCTCCCGGTGAGGAGTCGGCCAAAGAGCGCCACCTGCAGGTGGTGTTCACCTTCTGCGAAAAAGACATCGGCCATGCGCACCTGCCGCGCTATCGCCACCTGACGCCGCTGTGGGTCAAGGGCGAAGATGGCTTGAGCCGCATTCATTACCGCTGCGAGGGCGAGCTGGCCGACGACGGCACGGTGTGCACCTGGCGTGGTTTTCTCGACGCCGACGGCAACGCCTTTCAACTGCACCATATCGAACAATTGGCCCACGCCATTATCCGCATCCATCCGGTATTGCGCCTGCGCGACGCGCGCTTTATTCGTCGCCTGCGCCCCAGCAGCCTCGGCGATGAACGCAAACCCGATACCCAGGCGCTGGCGCAGCAGTTGGATCAGCTGACGCGCGAGCTGGTGCGTAATCCGCAGAAGTTGACCAACGGTGAGCTGCGTCAGGGGCTGGCGGCGATGCAGCAGCTGCTGGAGCACTATTTCGCCGAGCAGAGTTCACAGGTGACGCGGCCGCGCCGCCGCGGCGGTGAACCGGAGCAGGACGCCTGGCGCGCGCTGGACGGCATCAACCGCATGGTGGCCGAGCCGAACAGCCGCAGCATGCGCCTGATCCTGCTGGGCATGTTTTCCACCCTGCTGCAGGCCAAGGGCGACGTCAAGCTGGATCCCCATGCCCGGCCGCTGCTGCTGGTGGAGGATCCGGAAACTCGCCTGCATCCGATCATGCTGTCGGTGGCCTGGGGGCTGCTCAATCAGCTGCCGCTGCAGCGCATCACCACCACCAACTCCAGCGAACTGGTGTCGCTGGTGCCGGTGGAGCACGTCTGCCGGCTGGTGCGCGAGTCGGGGCGGGTTGCGACCTACCGTCTCGGGCCGCGCGGGCTGAGCGCCGAAGACGGGCGGCGCATCGCGTTTCACATCCGTTTCAACCGGCCGTCGTCGCTGTTCGCCCGCTGCTGGCTGCTGGTGGAAGGCGAGACCGAAGTGTGGCTGCTGAACGAGCTGGCGCGCCAGTGCGGCTACCATTTCGAGGCGGAAGGAGTGAGGGTCATCGAATTCGCCCAGTGCGGCCTGAAGCCGCTGCTGCGCTTCGCCCGCCGCATGGGTATCGAGTGGCATGCGCTGGTGGACGGCGATGAGGCGGGCAAAAAGTACGCTAACACCGTGCGCAGCCTGCTGGACAATCATGAAGACAACGAACGCGATCGGCTGACCGCGCTGCCGGCGCCGGACATGGAACACTTCATGTTCCGCGAAGGGTTCGCCCCGGTCTATCACCGAATGGCGTCGGTGCCGCTCAACGCGCAGATGCCGGTGCGCAAGGTGATCCTGAAAGCGGTTCACCACTCGTCGAAGCCGGATCTGGCGATTGAGGTCGCGATGCAGGCCGGCGAATGGGGTACGGACTCGGTGCCGCCGCTGCTGAAGAAAATGTTCTCACGGGTAATCTGGCTGGCGCGCGGCCGGGCGGACTGACGGCCCGCCGGGCGTTATCGGGCGCAGAAATGCGCCGCCAATCCCTGTTCCAGTTCGTCCAGCAACTGATAGCGGCGGCGATACTCGGCGCGCTTCTTGCTGGCAATTTCTTCGATCGGCTTGCGGGCGATGCGCTCGGGCAGCAGGAAATAGCCGCTGTCGAGCGGTTTGGCGCCCATCGACAGCCAGAACTGATCGTAATCGGCGTGCAGTTGGTCCTTCTTCTTACTCTGGTAACGCCAGTTTTGATAGATATGGGTGGCGTTGCCGACGGCTACGATCCGGCGGATGCCGAGATGCCGAGCCAGCGTGCAAACGCCTTCCAGCACCAGACGTTTAGGGAACAGACCGTGACACTCCTTGGTGGTGTGCTGGATCTCGGCGTGCGGCACCTCATGGTTCGCGCCCTGCAGGCCGCCGATGAACAACGTCGGCTGCTGCTGATAATGCATCAGCGCAAAGGTGATTTCCGCCAGCATCACGCCGTTGGCGTTGCGCAGCAGCAGCGTGGCTTCCCCTTCCTTATTCAGTTTGTCGATCGCCGCCAGTTCCAGCGAGATCGGCGCTTCGTTTTTGCCCATCGCGCGGGCCAGCACGAAAGGCTGTGGGCCTAGGTGGCCGAGACGCATCTTCAGCGGCATGCGCTGTACGATGAGATCGTAATGATCGCGCAGGGCGAACAAGCATTCGATCTTGCTCATGTTGGCCGCCAGGTAGGGACGATGCAGTTTGCACGGCAGGTTCGGCTGCGCGCTCAGGATCTCCTCCAGCAGCGGGTTGCTGGCCAGGGTGCTGAGCAGGCCGCTGGTGGTGCGCCAGTTGAGCAGCGAACGGCCGAGAAACTTCAGGCGAAACGAGGTTTTTTTCCAGGCGTTGCTCGGTGCCTTTTCGCCATTGATCAGCGCCGTCATCAGTTGCCAGCCGTTAAGCGGCCGGGCGGAGGCGAGTGGGTAGCTGAGCTGTGACATGATGAAATCCTTGGCTGTGTTGAATGGCGCTATTTCATCAAGGCTTCACTAAACGGGAGTTCAATGCCGAACTGTAACCAAGCGTGTCTCCACATTGTGTTGAGCTAAGGTTTAGTTATTCCCTACGGTGCGTGCTAATTTAGCTCCGCCGCCGCAATGGGCGGTTGATATTCACAAGCACAGGCAGGTCAATTTTGACAGGGTTTAAAGGATATAAACGCCGCTGGATACTCGCACTGGCGGTGATTGCGGCGCTTGCCGCGGCGGCCGTTTGGCACTTCCGCCATCCGGCGCCGACCGATTTCAAAACGGTAAAGGTCATCCAGCGCGATCTGCAGCAGAACGTGTTGGCGACCGGCCAGCTGGACGCCGTGCGCAAGGTTGACGTCGGCGCGCAGGTCAGCGGGCAGTTGGAAAAACTGTATGTCGAGATCGGCGACAAGGTGAAAAAAGGCCAGTTGCTGGGGGTTATCGATCCGCAACAGGCGCAGAACAGCATCCGCGAAGGCGAGGCGACGCTGCGCGAACTGCATGCGCAGCTGCTGCAGGCGCAGGCGGAACAGCAGCTGGCGGCGGTCACGCTGCAGCGCAACCAGGCGCTGGCCAGGCTGCAGGCGGTGTCGCGTCAGGATTTGGATCAGGCGGCGACGCAGCTGGCGGTGAAGAAGGCGCAGGTGGGCACCATCAATGCGCAGATCGCCCGCAACCAGGCCAGCCTGGATACCGCCAAGATCAATCTGGCCTATACCCGCATCGAAGCGCCGATGGATGGCGACGTGGTGCAGATTACCACGCTGCAGGGCCAGACGGTGATCGCGGCGCAACAGGCGCCGAACATTCTGACGCTGGCGGATCTCGGCACCATGCTGGTGAAGGCGCAGGTCTCGGAGGCCGACGTCATTAACCTCAAGCCGGGTCAGAAGGCCTGGTTCACGGTGCTGGGCGATCCGACCCGGCGCTTCGACGGCGTGCTGAAAGACATTCAGCCGACGCCGGAAAAGGTCAACAACGCCATCTTCTATTACGCGCGTTTCGAAGTGCCCAACCCGGAAAGGCTGCTGCGCTTGCAAATGACGGCGCAGGTGCACATTCAGTTGGCCGGCGTCCAGCAGGCGCTGGTGATCCCGCTGGCGGCGCTGGGCGATCAGATCGCCGACAATCGCTACCACGTTTCGGTGCTGAAACAGGGCAAGGAAGAGAAGCGTGAGGTGGCCATCGGCCTGCGCAACAATATCGATGTGCAGATCCTCAGCGGGCTCGAGGCGGGCGATGAGGTGATCGTCAGCCGCGGCGGCGTGGAGGCTGGCTGATGGCGGCGCTGTTGCAGCTGAACGGCATTCGCCGCAGCTACCGTTCCGGCGAGCAGACGGTGGAGGTGCTGAAGGGGATCAGTCTGAGCATCGACGCCGGTGAAATGGTGGCGATCATGGGGGCTTCCGGCTCCGGCAAATCGACGCTGATGAACATTCTCGGCTGCCTGGACAAGCCGAGCGCCGGCGTCTATCGGGTGGCCGGCCAGGACGTGGCGACGCTGAGCGACGATGCGCTGGCGCAGCTGCGGCGCGAGCATTTCGGCTTTATCTTTCAGCGTTATCATCTGCTGCCGCATCTGAGCGCGGCGCACAACGTCGAGGTGCCGGCGGTGTATGCCGGGCTGGGCAAAGCGGCGCGGCGCGAACGGGCGGAAGCACTGTTGCGCCGTCTGGGGCTGGGGGAGCGAGTCAACTATCGGCCGAGCCAGCTTTCCGGCGGCCAGCAGCAGCGCGTCAGTATCGCCCGCGCGTTGATGAACGGCGGGCAGGTGATCCTGGCGGATGAGCCGACCGGCGCGCTCGACAGCCATTCCGGCGAAGAGGTGATGGCGATCCTTAAACAGTTGTGCGCCCAGGGGCACACGGTGATCCTGGTGACTCACGATCCGGCGGTGGCGCGTCAGGCTGAACGGATCATCGAGATCCGCGACGGCGAGATTATCGCCGACTCGCGGCCGGCACCGCAGGAGAATGCGCAGGCCAAGCCGCTGGCGCTGGCCGCCGCGGCGCCTTCCTGGCGGCAGATGGGCGGCCGTTTCCGCGAGGCGCTGATCATGGCCTGGCGCGCGATGGCGGCCAACAAGATGCGCACCGCGCTGACCATGCTCGGCATCATTATCGGCATCGCCTCGGTGGTGTCGATCCTGGTGATCGGCGACGCCGCCAAGCAGATGGTGTTGGCGGACATCAAATCCATCGGCACCAATACTGTCGATATCTATCCCGGCAAGGATTTCGGCGACGACGATCCGACCTACCGGCAATCGTTGAAATACGGCGATCTCGATGCGCTGCGCGAACAGCCTTACATCAGTGCGCTGTCGCCGAGCATCAGCAGCAGCATGCGGCTGCGTTTGGGCAACGTTGATGCGGCGGCCAACGTCAACGGCGTCAGCGAGCAGTTCTTCCGCGTGTACGGCATGAGCTTTACCCAGGGCGTCGGCATCGATCCGATGCAGGTACAGTCGCAGGCGCAGACGGTGGTGATTGACGCCAATACCCAACGGCGGCTGTTCCCGCACCAGAAGAACGTGGTGGGGGAAGTGATCCTGGTGGGCAACATGCCGGCGACGGTGGTCGGCGTGGCCAAGGAGAAGCAGTCGATGTTCGGCAGCAGCAAGACGCTGAACGTGTGGGTGCCGTACAGCACCATGGCCAACCGGCTGATGGGCAACAGCTATTTCGATTCGATCACCGTGCGCATCCGCGACGGTTACGACAGCAAGGAAGCGGAGCAGCAACTGTCGCGACTGTTGACGCTGCGCCACGGCAAGAAGGACTTTTTCACCTATAACATGGACAGCCTGGTGCAAACCGCGGAGAAAACCACCCGCACGCTGCAGCTGTTCCTGACGCTGGTGGCGGTGATTTCGCTGGTGGTGGGCGGCATCGGCGTGATGAACATCATGCTGGTGTCGGTGACCGAGCGCACGCGCGAGATCGGCATCCGCATGGCGGTGGGCGCCCGTTCCGGCGACGTGTTGCAGCAGTTCTTGATCGAGGCGGTGTTGGTCTGCCTGGTGGGGGGCGCGCTGGGGATTACGCTGTCGTTCGCCATCGGCCTGGCGGTGCAGTTGGTATTGCCGGGCTGGCAGATCAGCTTCCCGCCGGCGGCGTTGCTGAGCGCGTTCCTCTGTTCCACCGGCATCGGCGTGGTGTTCGGCTATCTGCCGGCGCGCAATGCCGCGCGGCTGAATCCGATCGATGCGCTGGCGCGCGAGTAAGTAAAAGGCATAAAAAATGCCAGTCACACGGCGGCTGGCATTTTTATCGCAGTCAGGGTCAATGCAGCGCGACGCTGCTGGAGGCGTTCAGGACAGCGCCTCGCTTTCCACCGGCACAATCAGACTGGCATGGTTCCCTTTTGGCCCTTGATGCACGTCGAAGCTGACCTGCTGACCTGCCTTCAACGTTCTGTAACCATCCATCTTGATGGTGGAATAATGCGCGAAAATATCTTCGCCACCGCCGGCTGGGCAGATGAAGCCAAAGCCTTTGGCGTTGTTAAACCATTTAACAGTACCCGTCTCCATGCTTTTACATCCCTCGCAACGCTATTTTAAGTGAGATGAATAACTGAATTCGCACCCGCCGTGGGCGGGTAGCAGGGTGGACAAGGGGTGGTTAAAAGACCACCAGCCACGAATTTACACTCTAGAGCAAATGATCGGGGCGTCAAGGGATCGGCTTTTGTCGGCGGGGAGCAGTTCACCAAAGTTTGAAGCAGGTAACGCTATTGCCACGATTCAGTCACAATTGGCCCGTTTTTTTGCGCACGTTACAGTGCGGCGGGACGATGGCGAAGATGATAAAATAGTAACTATCCCCACTTTGAATAACCGAAACCTGTCCCCATATCAGAGGGCAGAGCAGAGAAGATGAGCAGCGATGGGCAATAACAACGACTGGCTAAATTTTGAACACTTGGCCGAAGAAAAACAAATCGATGCGGTAAAACCGCCGTCTATGTATAAAGTTATACTTAACAACGACGATTACACACCGATGGAATTTGTGATTGACGTTCTGCAAAAGTTCTTTTCTTATGATATTGAACGCGCAACGCAACTGATGCTCACGGTCCACTATCAAGGCAAGGCGATCTGTGGTGTTTTCACCGCCGAGGTGGCGGAAACCAAAGTCGTCCATGTGAACCGGTACGCAAGGGAGAACGAGCATCCGTTGCTTTGTACGCTGGAAAAAGCCTGAATAAGGCAATCTATTGGGGAGGTGCTTATGCTCAATCAAGAACTGGAACTCAGTCTCAACATGGCTTTCGCCAGGGCGCGTGAGCACAGACACGAGTTTATGACCGTGGAGCACCTGTTGCTGGCGTTGCTGAGCAACCCTGCCGCGCGAGAAGCGCTCGAGGCATGTACGGTGGATCTGGCCGCGTTGCGCCAGGAGCTGGAAGCCTTCATCGAACAAACCACACCGACGCTGCCCGCCGGCGAAGAAGAGCGCGACACTCAGCCGACGCTCAGCTTCCAGCGCGTGTTGCAGCGCGCGGTCTTCCATGTGCAATCTTCCGGCCGCAGCGAAGTCTCCGGCGCCAACGTGTTGGTGGCCATCTTCAGCGAGCAGGAGTCGCAGGCGGCCTATCTGCTGCGCAAGCACGACGTCAGCCGTCTCGACGTGGTGAACTTCATTTCACATGGCACGCGTAAAGACGAGCCGGGCCAAGCGCCGAATGCGGAAAACCCGGTGAACGAAGAGCAGTCCGGAGGGGAAGACCGTATGGAAAACTTCACCACCAACCTCAATCAGTTGGCCCGTGTGGGCGGCATCGATCCGTTGATCGGCCGCGATCGTGAGCTGGAGCGCGCGATTCAGGTGCTGTGCCGCCGTCGTAAAAACAACCCGCTGCTGGTCGGCGAATCCGGCGTGGGCAAGACCGCGATCGCCGAAGGCCTGGCCTGGCGTATCGTGCAGGGCGACGTACCGGAAGTGATGGCGGACTGCACGCTGTATTCGCTGGATATCGGTTCACTGCTGGCCGGCACCAAATACCGCGGCGACTTCGAGAAGCGCTTCAAGGCGCTGCTCAAGCAGCTGGAACAGGATCAGAACAGCATCCTGTTCATCGATGAAATTCACACCATCATCGGCGCCGGTGCGGCTTCCGGTGGGCAGGTGGATGCCGCCAACCTGATCAAACCGCTGCTGTCGAGCGGCAAGATCCGGGTGATCGGCTCGACCACCTACCAGGAGTTCAGCAACATCTTCGAAAAGGATCGCGCTTTGGCGCGCCGCTTCCAGAAGATCGATATCACCGAACCGACGGCGGAAGAGACCGTTCAGATCATCAACGGCCTGAAGGCCAAGTATGAAGCGCACCACGACGTGCGTTATACCGCCAAGGCGATCCGCGCCGCGGTGGAGCTGTCGGTGAAATACATCAACGATCGTCATCTGCCGGACAAGGCGATCGACGTGATCGACGAGGCGGGCGCCCGCAGCCGGTTGATGCCGGCCAGCAAGCGCAAGAAAACCGTCAACGTGGCCGATATCGAATCCGTGGTGGCGCGCATTGCGCGCATCCCGGAGAAAACCGTGTCGGCCAGCGATCGCGACGTGCTGAGAAATCTGGGCGATCGCTTGAAGATGCTGGTATTCGGCCAGGATCAGGCGATCGAAGCGCTGACCGAAGCGATCAAGATGAGCCGTGCCGGTCTGGGCCACGAGCGCAAGCCGGTCGGTTCCTTCCTGTTTGCCGGGCCGACCGGGGTCGGGAAAACCGAGGTCACCGTACAGTTGGCCAAGGCGATGGATATCGAGCTGCTGCGTTTCGACATGTCCGAGTACATGGAGCGGCATACCGTCAGCCGTCTGATCGGTGCGCCTCCGGGCTACGTCGGTTACGATCAGGGCGGGCTGCTGACCGATGCGGTGATCAAGCATCCGCATGCAGTGGTGCTGCTCGATGAGATCGAGAAGGCGCACCCGGACGTGTTCAACCTGCTGCTGCAGGTGATGGACAACGGCACGCTGACCGACAACAACGGCCGCAAGGCGGATTTCCGCAATGTGATCCTGGTGATGACCACCAACGCCGGGGTGCGGGAAACCGAACGCAAGTCGATCGGCCTGGTGCAGCAGGACAACAGCACCGACGCGATGGAAGAGATCAAGAAGGTGTTTACGCCGGAGTTCCGCAACCGTCTGGATAACATCATCTGGTTCAACCATCTGTCTACCGAGGTGATCCAGCAGGTGGTCGACAAGTTTATCGTCGAACTGCAGGCGCAGCTGGATGCGAAGGGCGTCTCGCTGGAGGTGAGCGACGAAGCGCGTGATTGGCTGTCGGTGAAGGGCTACGACCGTGCGATGGGCGCTCGTCCGATGGCGCGCGTCATGCAGGAGAA
The DNA here is from genome assembly GCF_047456145.1 of Serratia sp. BNK-23. Lineage (NCBI taxonomy): Bacteria > Pseudomonadati > Pseudomonadota > Gammaproteobacteria > Enterobacterales > Yersiniaceae > Serratia > Serratia sp. BNK-23. The sequence continues at coordinate 3,213,714 of NZ_CP179900.1, read as the reverse complement.
CCTCAAGAAACCGTTGGCCAACGAGTTGCTGTTCGGCTCGCTGGTGGACGGCGGTTCCGTGAAGGTCGAGCTGGACAAGGACAAGAAACAGCTGACCTACCACTTCCTCAGCGCCGCCAAGCGCAAAGCGGACGAGGGCGCGGTGCACTAAGGCCGCCTTCAGGCAAAGAAAAAGCGATGCTTCGGCATCGCTTTTTTTATGGGTGAGATTCACCGTACAGCAGAAACGAGTGAGCCCTCTCAGTTTACCTGCGCACCTGCAACCCGTTGTGTAACGTCGCTGCGGGGGTAAACGGAAAGGGCTCCCGAGGGATATTACATCCTCGATGCCGCCAGCGTGTGGCGCGCGGTGAGCCGATTAACGGCTACGGAAGACAATGCGGCCTTTGCTCAGGTCGTACGGGGTCAGCTCTACAGTGACTTTGTCGCCCGTCAGGATGCGGATATAGTTTTTACGCATTTTACCGGAGATGTGTGCGGTTACCACGTGCCCGTTTTCCAATTCAACGCGGAACATGGTGTTCGGCAGCGTATCAAGAACGGTGCCCTGCATTTCAATATTGTCTTCTTTGGCCATCGAATCCTCTAGGTCTAACTACCTTAGTTTTTAACCGGCAAGATAATGCCGAAAAACCCCCATTATGTAAAGATGTGTCGGTGAACATTGCACCGTTTCCACCAATTAGTTTGCTGGGCAGGGCGGTTCAACCGGCTGTGGGGATATGACTTGCGGCGCCCAGCACGCCGGTGCCAAAGGCCGCCGTTGAAGGGTGCTGAGCTGCTGCAAAAATTGACGGCGAGGAATTTCACGCGCGCCAAGGCGGGCAGTGTGAGCGTTCAGCACCTGGCAGTCAATCAATTCCCCGCCATAAGCGGCAAAATGGCGGCAAAAGGCCATCAATGCGCATTTTGAGGCGTTGGTGACGCGGCTGAACATCGATTCGCCGCAGAACAACGCGCCCTGCGCCACGCCGTACATGCCGCCGACCAGTTGATCATCCTGCCATACCTCCACCGAGTGCGCGTAGCCGAGGCGATGAAGATGTTGATAGGCGCGCTGTACCTCCGGGCCGATCCAGGTGCCTTCATCCGGCCGGTGGGCGCAGGCGGCGATCACTGAGGCGAAGTCGTGATTAAGCGTGATGCGAAACGGGTCGTGGCGCAGAAAGCGTTTCAGGCTGCGGTTGAGATGAAACTCGGCCGGGAACAGCACCGCACGCGGATCGGGTGACCACCACAGAATCGCTTCCCCCGGCGAGTACCAGGGGAAGATGCCGCGCTCGTAGGCTGCCAGCAGCCGTGGCGCCGTGAGGTCGCCGCCGATCGCCAGCAGGCCGTTGGGATCGCGCAGGGCGCCCTCAGGCGAGGGAAACGCCAGCGACTGAGGGGAAAGCTTAACGATGCGCATACAGGGTTTCTGCGTCCTCTACGGGCCGATTACGGCGCCAGGTTGCTGATACGGTTGCGAAAGCGGGCATAGCGGCCCTGCTGGCGCATTAGGGCGGCGTGATCGCCCTGTTCGACAATTTGGCCGTCATCCATTACGCAAATGCGATCGAGATGCTCCAGGCCGTACAGGCGGTGCGTCACCAGGATCAGCGTCTTGCCCTGACAATGCCGGCGCAGCAGCGCCAGGATCTGCTGCTCGGTCTCGGCGTCCAGCCCTTCGGTGGGTTCGTCAAGCAACAGCAGCGGGGCAGGGTGCAGCAGCGCGCGGGCGATGCCCAGCCGGCGCTGTTCGCCGCCGGACAGCTGCCGGCCGCCTTCCCCCAGCCAGGCGTTCAGCCCGCCGTCGCTGTCCAGCAATTTGCCGAGCCCCACCTGCTGCAACACCTCGCTCAGGCGAGCGTCGCCGGCAGCCGGTGCGGCCAGCCGCAGGTTTTCCCGCAGCGTATCGCTAAAGATATGTACTCGCTGGCTGACGACCGTGGTCATTCGACGCAGCGTGGTTTCATCATAATCTTCCAGCGGTTCGCCGTTGAGCAGAATTTTTCCGCCGTCGGTGCGCCAGGCACGGGTCAGCAGCTGCAGCAGGGTGGACTTGCCGCAGCCGGTGCGGCCGAGCAAGGCGATGTGTTCGCCGGCTGCCACCTCGAGCGTGACGTCGCGCAGCACCGGCTGCGGCTGATCGGGGTAGGTGAAGCTCAACTGCCGCAGGCTAAGCTGAGCCCGGTCGGCGGCGGCCGGGCCGACGGCCGGGAAGGAGACTTCCGGTTGGCGATCGATGATCTGTTTGACCCGCGTGGCGGAGGCGATCACCTGGCCGAGGTGCTGGAAGGCGCCGGCCACCGGCATCAGCGCTTCGAACGACGCCAGCGCGGCGAAGACAAACAGCGCGATCAGCGCGCCGGGTTGGGTATCGCCGCCGATGCCGGCGGCGGTCAGCCACAGTAGCAGTGTCACCGTCAGCCCGCTGGCGAGGATCATCAGCGCCTGCGCCTTGCCGCTCAGCGAGGCTTGCTGCCACTGGCGGCGTTGCCACAGCTGTTCGGTGGCGTTCAGCGTCTGGCGGAAGTCGTTGACGGCGCCGAACACCACCAGCTCCGCCTGCCCCTGCAGCCAGGCGGTCAGGTCGGTGCGGTATTGGCCGCGAAGGGCGGTGAGTTGCCCGCCGATCGGTTTGCCGGCGCGATAGAACACCGGCGGCACCAGCAGCAACAGCAGCAACAGAATGCCGCCAAGCGTCAGGGCAAGCGCAGGATCCAGCCAGCTCAGGCCGTAGGTGACCACCAGGATCACCGCCGCCGCGCCTACCAGCGGCGAGATCACCCGCAGATAAAGGTGATCCAGCGTGTCCACGTCCGCCACCAGGCGATTGAGCAGGTCGGCCTGGCGGAAACGGGCGATGCCGCCCGGCGTCAGCGGCAGGATCTTGCTGAAGGTGAACACCCGCAGGTGCGACAGCACGCGGAAGGTGGCGTCGTGGCTGACCACGCGCTCGGCGTAGCGCCCGGCGGTGCGGAAGATCGCCGCGCCGCGCACGCCGGCGGCCGGCAGCATATAGTTGAAGGTCAGCAGGCCCGCCAATCCGGCCAGCGAAGAGGCGGCCAGGAACCAGCCGGAGAGCGCCAGCAGGCCGATGCTGGCCAGCAGGGTGACGATCGCCAAAAGGATGCCCAGGCTAATCAGCAGGCTATGGCGGCGATACAACGCCAAAAACGGCAGCAAAACGCGCATGATTAAAGCTCCCCGCGGCGATGGGCGATCAGCGTGGCGAACAGGCCCGGCTGGGCGCTGAGGGTAGCGTAATCGCCCTGCTGCACGATGCGCCCGTTATCCATCACCCAAATCTGATCGTAGTCTTCGGTATCTTCCAACTGGTGCGTCACCAGCAGGGTGGTTTGCTGATGCGAAGCGGCATTCAACGCCTGCATCACCCGTTGTTCGCTATGGGCATCGAGGCTGGCGGCCGGTTCATCCAGCAGCAGCAAGCGGCGCGGGCCGATCAGCGCCCGGGCGACCGCCACGCGCTGCGCCTGGCCGACCGACAGGCGGGCGGCGTTGTCGCCCACTTCGGTGTCGAGCCCCTGCGGCAGATACGGTAACAGTTCGCTGACGTAGGCGAGCTCCACCGCCTGCTGCAGCTGCGCTTCGTCGGCCTGCGGGCAGCCCAACAGGATATTGGCGCGCAAGGTTTGCGCCGGCAGATGCGGGTTCTGCCCGACCCAGCTCAACTGTTGCCTCCAGTTTTCTGCGGACAGTTCACGCAGCTCGACGCCGTTGACGGTCAACGAGCCGCGGTAGGGCAGAAAGCCGAGCAGCAGATTGAGCAGCGAACTTTTACCGGCGCCGCTCAGCCCGACCAGCGCCACGCGCTGCTGCGGTTGCAGGGTGAAACTCAGCGGCCCGGCCAGCAGCACGCCGTTCGGCGACAGGATTTCCAACGCGTTCGCCTGCAACGTCAGCGGCTGATCGGCGGGCAGCTGCCGCGTGCCGTTGCCCATCTGCTCGCCTTCGGCGCGGAGGAAGGTTTCCAGCGCCTCCGCCGCGCCGACCGCCTGTGCTTTGGCATGGTAGAAGGTGCCGAGATCGCGCAGCGGTTGGAAAAACTCCGGCGCCAGAATCAGCACCAGAAAACCGGAAAACAGCGTTACGCCGAGGCCGTAGCTGCCGAAATTGAGTTCGCCGAGGTAGGAAAAGCCGAAGTACACCGCCACCACGGCGATGGAAATCGAGGCGAAGAACTCCAGTACGCCGGAAGAAAGGAAGGCCATGCGCAGCACTTCCATGGTGCGGCTGCGGAAGTCTTCGGAGGATTTGGCGATTTGCGCGGTTTCGGCCTGCGCGCGGTCGAACAACCGCAGGGTGTCCAGACCGCGCAGGCGGTCGAGGAAGTTGCCGCTCAATCGCGCCAGTGCCACGAAGTTGCGGCGGTTGGCGTCGGCGGCCCCCATACCGACCAGCGCCATGAACAGCGGGATCAGCGGCGCGGTCGCCAACAGAATCAAACCGGCGGCCCAATTGATCGGGAAAACGGCGATCAGGATCAGCAGCGGGATGAAGACCGCCAGATACATCTGCGGCAGATAGCGCGAGTAATAGTCCTGCATATCCTCGATCTGCTCGACGATGATGCTGGCCCAACTGCCCGCCGGTTTGCCCTGGATCCAGGCCGGGCCGAGCTGCTGCAACTTATCCAGCACCTGCTGGCGCATGCGCTGACGGATCACCTGGCCACACTGGAAACCGACCCGCTCCCGCAGCCAGCTCAACAGCGCCCGCAATGCGAACGCGACGATCAGCCAGATAAACGAAGGGATCAGCTGTTCGCGCGGGATGTGCTCGATGATCAGGGCGTGCAGCAGGCTGGCCAGCAGCCACGCCTGCGCCACGATCAGCAGGCCGCTGAACAGCCCCAACAGCATGGAAAGGCGCAGCCAACGCTGCGCTAACGAACTCTGGGTTTTAAGCCAACGGGTTAACTGTTGCTGTCTGGTTTTTTTCATCAGATATGCGTCTGCGTCGCCGGCGCCCGTTTGTTACGGGCTGGGTTAACGTACTGTTAAATAATAGTGTTTGGCGCAATCGGCGACAAACAAGCGAGGCCTCATGTTACCTCGTCACCCGGCAGACTGAAAAGAATAAAGCGGGCAAATATGGCTATAACAGATGGGAAGGAGAGATTGCTAAACCCAGAAACAAAAAAAGCGGCTCGAGAGCCGCTTTTTGCCGATGATGAAAACGTCTTAGCAGACTTCCGCGCCGGCGATGCCGTCCAGGTAACGTTCTGCGTCCAGCGCCGCCATACAGCCGGTGCCGGCGGAAGTGATCGCCTGGCGGTAGACGTGATCCATCACGTCGCCTGCGGCGAAGACGCCGGGGATAGTGGTTTGGGTCGCATTGCCGTGAATGCCGGACTGTACCTTGATGTAGCCGTTTTCCAGCTCCAGCTGGCCGCCGAAGATGCCGGTGTTCGGGCTGTGGCCGATAGCGATGAACACGCCGGCCAGTTCCAGTTCACGGGTTTCGTTTTCCGCTTTGGTGCTGCGGATGCGCACGCCGGTCACGCCCATTTCATCGCCCAGCACTTCGTCCAGCGTATGGTCGGTGTGCAGCACAATGTTGCCGCTTTTCACTTTTTCCATCAGCCGGTCGATCAGGATCTTCTCCGAGCGGAAGCTGTCGCGACGGTGGATCAGGTGAACCTCGGCGGCGATGTTGGACAGGTACAGCGCCTCTTCAACGGCGGTGTTGCCGCCGCCAACCACCGCGACTTTCTGGTTGCGGTAGAAGAAACCGTCGCAGGTCGCGCAGGCGGAAACGCCTTTGCCCTTGAAGGCGTCTTCGGAAGGCAGGCCAAGGTAGCGGGCGGAGGCGCCGGTCGCGATGATCAGCGCGTCGCAGCTGTATTCGCCGCTGTCGCCGAACAGGCGGAACGGACGCTGCTGCAGATCGACGCTGTTGATATGATCGAAGACGATTTCAGTCTGGAACTTCTCCGCGTGCTCGCGCATGCGCTCCATCAGCGCCGGGCCGGTCAGGCCTTCGGCGTCGCCCGGCCAGTTTTCCACTTCGGTGGTGGTGGTCAGCTGGCCGCCTTGCTCCAGACCGGTGATCAGCACCGGATTCAGGTTGGCGCGCGCCGCGTAGACGGCGGCGGTGTAACCGGCCGGGCCGGAGCCCAGAATCAGTAATTTGCTATGTTTAGCCGTGCCCATGAATAACCTCTTTATTCCACAATGGCGGACAATGAAGCCGATTGTAGGGAAAATGGCGCAGTAAAAAAAGCGCCGGGCGACGTTGTTAACGATTTGTATGATAGTTGTCGCCTATTAATGCACCCGCTGTCGGCAAATCGTACGCCGAACGCAGAAATTTACCTTATCAAAGCCGCATTCGGCCGCTGAATCGCCAACCGCGCAAAAACGGCGCATTCTGCGACTTCAGCCGCTCCCCGCCGGGGTTTATCTGCCAGCGATTCATAACCAAAAATGGGATGCAGACTTTTCGTGACGGTACGTTGTTCTGATTTTGCTTCTTTTACTTTGACAATCCGCTGCGCATTTGCGAAAACATCATAGGAAGAAGAAATTATCCCCGTAACACCAGCAAATCGTACGTATTAGCACCGCGAGGCGGCAATGCGCGATGGGTGTGCGGAGCAGAGCGCGCAAGCGTTTGCTGATTTTTTCTCGACCTAAACGTCGTTACCTGCATCGCGCGGAGTTGGACAGACAGGCTGCGCGGCGTGGAATGATGGTAGTGAAGAAGCATATGACAGGCATCGGGTCTTCGCTTGGAACGAACCCTTACACATTGACGTTGGCTAGGGTGTGGCAAGTGCACGGAAGAAAATAAGAGAGACAATAATAATGGCAGACAACAAGAAACGCCCGGGTAAAGATCTTGACCGTATCGACCGCAACATCCTGAATGAGCTGCAGAAGGATGGGCGTATTTCGAACGTCGAGCTTTCGAAGCGCGTGGGGTTATCCCCAACACCATGTTTGGAACGCGTGCGCCGTCTCGAGCGCCAGGGTTTCATTCATGGCTATACCGCATTGCTTAACCCGCATTATCTGGATGCGTCCCTGCTGGTTTTCGTGGAGATCACGCTGAACCGCGGCGCGCCGGATGTGTTTGAGCAATTCAACTCGGCAGTGCAGAAGCTTGAAGAGATTCAGGAGTGTCATCTGGTTTCCGGCGATTTCGACTACCTGTTGAAAACCCGCGTACCGGACATGTCGGCTTACCGCAAATTGCTGGGCGAAACCTTGCTGCGTTTGCCGGGGGTTAACGACACCCGTACCTACGTAGTGATGGAAGAAGTGAAACAGAGTAACCGTCTGGTTATCAAAACACGGTAAGGTGCAGGTGCAAAACCTGATTAAATTGGTTACACTCCTGTTTATTCATACAGTTTCGGCGCCGGGGCAGTTTCTCGGCGCTGTTGCTATGTCAGCTAACAGGAACCTGGAGAGCCTTTCTTGAGCCAGGAATATACAGAAGATAAAGAAGTTACCCTGAAAAGACTCAGCAGTGGCCGGCGTTTGCTGGAAGCTGTGCTTATCGTGGTAGCGATTTTTGCCGTTTACCTCATGGCTGCGTTGGTCAGTTTCAATCCGTCTGACCCAAGCTGGTCGCAGACCGCGTGGCATGAGCCGATTCACAATCTGGGCGGCGGTGTCGGGGCCTGGTTGGCCGATACGCTGTTCTTCACCTTCGGGGTGCTCGCCTACGCGATACCGCCGATCATGCTGGTCCTGTGCTGGGCGGCTTATCGCCAACGCAGCAACAGAGACTACATCGACTATTTCGCGCTTTCCCTGCGCCTGATCGGCACCCTGGCGTTAGTGCTCACCTCCTGCGGGCTGGCGGCGCTGAACGTCGACGATCTCTATTACTTCGCTTCCGGCGGCGTGATCGGCAGCCTGCTGAGCAACGCCATGTTGCCGTGGTTCAACGGCATCGGCGCTACGCTGGCGCTGCTGTGCGTATGGGCGGCGGGGTTGACGCTGTTTACCGGCTGGTCCTGGCTGGTGATCGCCGAGAAGATCGGCGGGGCGGTGCTGGGCGTCGCGACGGTGATGACCAATCGCTCACGTCGCGAAGAGCGTTATTTTGAGGATGACGAGCGTTACGTCGACGACGAGCCTGAGCAGGCAGGGAAGGGCGCCGCCGCAGCGGTTGCCGCGACCGCCGCCGGAGCCGCGGCCGCCGATGACGACGTGCTATTCTCCGCGCCTTCGGTCACCGAAAGCGCCAAAGCGGCGGCGGAAGACGCCGCCGATCCGTTGCTCAGCGGCCTGCGCGCCGACGATGGCGAGCTTGAAGCAGAAGCCGCATCCATCGCGCCGGCGGCTTCGCCTGCACCGGCGGTGAAGGCAGAGATCCACGAGCCCGTTGCAGCGCCGATCGCCACACAGGCGCCGTCGGTGACGGTGGCGCCGGCCGCGCCGGCCTCTGTCAATCAGCACCCGGTGAGCGCCCCGGCGCAAGACGCTACGCCGCCGCTGTATTCCTTCGAGATCCCGGAAGAAACGCCCGCGCCTAAGGCGACGCGTCCTGTCGATCCTTATCAGGATGACGATGAGCCGCGCCTCGGCAACTGGCAAGAGCCGGCCGCACCGCAGCCGCCGGCGCGTTCTCCCTTTGATTTTACCGCCGCACAGCGTGACAGCGTCGACATCGGCAATTCGAGCGGTTTCAGCGCCACCGGCGCCAAACCGCAGCCGGATACGGCGGCAGCCGCTGCTGCTGCAGGTGCCGCGGCGGCGACCTTTATGCCGGCCTTCACGGCGACCAGCGACGGCAATCCGCAGGTTAAGCAGGGCATCGGCCCTGAACTGCCGCGGCCGAATCCGGTGCGCATCCCGACCCGTCGCGAACTGGCTTCCTACGGCATCAAGCTGCCTTCGCAGCGTGCGGCCGAACAGGAGCAGCGCCAGACAGAGGCGGTGGTGAACCCGCAGGAAGAAGAGGCGCTACAGGAAGCCGCGCTGCGTCAGGCGTTTGCCGAGCAGCAAAGCCAGCGCTATGGCGAAAGCTACGCGTCTGAGCAACAAGATGACGAGAGCGCATTGCAGGAAGCCGAGCTGAGCAAGGCGTTTGCCGAGCAGCAGCACCAACGCTACGGCGAAGGCTATCAACAGGACGACGAAGAGGAGCAGCAGCAGGCGCGCTACGGCCAGCAAGCACCTGCTCCGCAGGCACCGGCCACCAGCCCGATCGATACCCGCAATGCTTTCAGCTTCTCGCCGATGGCGGATCTGGTGGACGATGGCCCGAGCGAGCCAATGTTCACGCTGTCCCCGCAGCTTGAAGAGCGCATTGAACAGCAAAGCGAGCAAGAGGACGATGTGCCGTTCGGTCAGTTTGAGCCTGTGGCGCCTGCGGCTCAACCTCAGCAATCGCATCAGCCGCCTCAACAATACCAACAGCCGCCGCAGCAATACCAGCAGCCGCAGCAACAGCAGTATCAACAGCCGTCGCAGCCGCAATATCAGCAGCCGCAGCAACCGGCGCAGCAGCAGCCTCAGCAAGCTCAGGCCGAGCAACATCCGGCGATGGACAGCCTGATTCACCCGTTCCTGATGCGCAACGATCAGCCGCTGCAGAAGCCGACCACGCCGCTGCCGACGTTGGATCTGTTGACCGAAGCGCCGAAAGAGGTGGAGCCGGTCGATTCCTTCGCGCTGGAACAGAAGGCGCGCCTGGTGGAGGCCAGCCTGGCTGATTACCGCGTGAAAGCCGACGTGGTGGACATCCTGCCGGGGCCGGTCATCACCCGCTTCGAGCTGGATCTGGCACCGGGCGTTAAAGCGGCGCGCATTTCCAACCTGTCGCGCGATCTGGCGCGCTCGCTGTCGACTTCGGCGGTGCGCGTGGTGGAAGTCATCCCCGGCAAGCCTTATGTCGGTCTGGAGCTGCCGAACGCCAAACGGCAAACGGTGTATCTGCGCGAAGTGCTGGATTGCCCGGCTTTCCGTGACAATCCGTCGCCGCTGTCCATCGTATTGGGTAAAGACATCTCCGGCGAACCGGTAGTGGCCGATCTGGGCAAAATGCCGCACTTGCTGGTCGCCGGTACCACCGGTTCCGGTAAGTCGGTCGGGGTCAACGCCATGATCCTGAGCATCTTGTATAAGGCCACGCCGAAAGAAGTGCGCTTTATCATGATCGACCCGAAAATGCTGGAGCTGTCGGTTTACGAAGGCATTCCACACCTGTTGACCGACGTGGTCACCGACATGAAAGACGCCGCCAACGCGCTGCGCTGGTGCGTGGGTGAAATGGAACGCCGCTACAAGCTGATGTCAGCTCTGGGCGTGCGTAACCTGGCCGGCTACAACGAGCGCGTCGATCAGGCCGAAGCGATGGGGCGTCCGATCCCGGATCCATTCTGGAAGCCGACCGACAGCATGGACATCACGCCGCCGGTGCTGGAGAAAGAGCCGTACATCGTGGTGATGGTCGACGAATTCGCCGATCTGATCATGACGGTGGGCAAGAAGGTCGAAGAGTTGATCGCTCGCCTGGCGCAGAAAGCGCGTGCGGCGGGTATCCACCTGGTGCTGGCGACCCAGCGTCCGTCGGTGGATGTGATCACCGGCCTGATCAAGGCCAACATCCCGACGCGTATCGCCTTTACCGTGTCGAGCAAGATCGACTCTCGCACCATCCTCGATCAGGGGGGCGCCGAGTCCTTGCTGGGCATGGGTGATATGCTTTATCTGGCGCCGAACTCCTCGATCCCGGTGCGCGTACATGGCGCATTCGTGCGCGATCAGGAAGTGCATGCGGTGGTCAAGGATTGGAAAGCGCGCGAGCGGCCCCAATATAAAGAGGGCATTCTCAGCGGCGGTGAAGACGGCGAGGGCGGTGCCGGCGGCGGCATGGACGGTGACGAAGAGCTGGATCCGCTGTTTGACCAGGCGGTGGATTTCGTGGTGGATAAACGCCGCGCCTCCATCTCCGGCGTACAGCGCCAGTTCCGTATCGGCTACAACCGCGCGGCGCGCATCATCGAACAGATGGAGGCGCAGGGCATCGTCAGTGAGCAGGGGCATAACGGCAACCGCGAGGTGCTGGCGCCGCCGCGGCATGACTGATGGTTTAGCCGTTGCAATTCAATAAGAAAGGGCCGCTTAAGCGGCCCTTGTGCAAAGAAGCGTAAACCCGTTTCTTCTCGGAACATTGGCCTACCGGCCGATCGCCGGCTTCAGGTAAAGTAACGGGAGTAAAGGGTTGATTGACCCGCACGGCGTCGCCCTGCGGTTAACGCATTTCATAAGGTATCTGGAATAATGAAAAAACTGTTAGTTGCCTGCTGTCTGCTTTCGGGATTCGCTTCTACCTCCGTGCTGGCCGATGCCGCACAGGATCTGCAAAGTCGCCTGGCGAAGGTGAACAGTTTCCACGCCAGCTTCTCGCAAACCGTGACCAGCGCCGAAGGCGCCGCGGTGCAACAGGGTGAAGGCGAGCTGTGGGTGAAGCGGCCGAACCTGTTCAACTGGCACATGACCTCACCCGATGAGAGCGTGCTGGTCTCCGATGGCCAAACCCTGTGGTTTTACAACCCGTTCGTCGAGCAGGTGACGGCGACCTGGTTGAAGAACGCCACCGGCAATACGCCGTTTATGCTGATCACCCGCAACAATGCCAGCGACTGGAAACAGTACAACGTGAAGCAAAAGGGCGATGATTTCGAGCTGACGCCGAAATCCGCCAGCGGCAACCTGAAGCAATTCGCCATCAGCGTGACCAACAGCGGCACCATCCGCAGCTTCGCCGCGGTGGAGCAGGATGGCCAGCGCAGCGCTTATACGCTGAAAAGCCAGCAGAACGTTGCCGCCGATCCGGCCAAATTCAAATTTACCCCGCCGAAGGGGGTGACGCTGGACGACCAGCGCCAGTGAGGTGCAAGTGAGTAATAATCTGTCGCTCGATTTTTCCCAGAACGAGTTCCAGCCGTTGGCCGCGCGCATGCGGCCGACCACGCTGGCGCAGTATATCGGCCAGCAGCATCTGCTGGCCGCCGGCAAGCCGCTGCCGCGCGCCATCGAGGCCGGGCAGTTGCACTCGATGATTTTATGGGGGCCGCCGGGCACCGGGAAGACGACGCTGGCAGAGCTGATCGGCCGTTATGGTCAGGCGGATGTCGAACGGATCTCCGCCGTGACCTCCGGCATCAAGGAGATCCGCGAGGCGATCGAACGGGCGCGGCAAAACCGCGACGCCGGCCGCCGCACTATTCTGTTCGTCGATGAAGTGCACCGCTTCAACAAAAGTCAGCAGGACGCCTTCCTGCCGCACATTGAAGACGGCACCATCACCTTTATCGGCGCCACTACCGAAAACCCGTCGTTCGAATTGAACTCGGCGCTGCTGTCGCGCGCCCGCGTGTATCTGCTTAAGGCGCTGACCGCCGAAGATATCGGCCAGGTGCTGGATCAGGCGATGAACGACAAGGCGCGCGGCTTTGGCGGCCAGAACGTCGAGCTGCCCGCGGAAACGCGCCGCCTGCTGTCGGAGCTGGTGGGCGGCGATGCGCGCCGGGCGCTGAACAGCCTGGAAATGATGGCGGACATGGCGGAGCTCGACGCCAAAGGCGTGCGGGTGCTGACGCCGCAGCTGCTGAAAGAGGTGTCGGGCGAGCGCAGCGCGCGCTTCGACAACAAGGGCGACCGTTATTACGACCTGATTTCCGCGCTGCATAAATCGGTGCGCGGTTCGGCGCCGGACGCCGCGCTGTATTGGTATGCGCGCATCATTACCGCCGGCGGCGATCCGCTCTATGTGGCGCGCCGTCTGTTGGCGATCGCCTCTGAAGACGTGGGCAACGCCGATCCGCGCGGCATGCAGGTGGCGATCGCCGCCTGGGATTGCTTCACCCGCGTGGGGCCGGCGGAGGGCGAGCGCGCCATCGCGCAGGCGATTGTTTACCTGGCCTGCGCGCCGAAGAGCAACGCGGTTTACACCGCGTTCAAGGCCGCCATGCGCGACGCCAGGGAGCAGGCCGATTATGACGTGCCGGAGCATTTGCGCAACGCGCCGACCAAGCTGATGAAGGAGATGGGGCTGGGGGCGGAGTACCGTTACGCCCACGACGAACCCAACGCCTACGCCGCCGGCGAGAACTACTTCCCGCCCGAAATGGCCCATACGCGCTACTACCAACCGACCTCGCGCGGGCTGGAAGGGAAAATCGGCGAAAAGTTGGCATGGCTGGCTGAGCAGGATCAAAATAGCCCGACAAAACGCTACCGCTAGCGTGGCCGTTGCGGTAAGGTTAGCGGGTATCACTCTTCTTTTATGCGGCTATAAATCAGCCGCATAGAACAACAACACTTCTTTCAATAACAACAAGCACAGGATTAGCATGCTCGATCCCAATCTGCTGCGTAATGAGCTAGACGCAGTCGCCGTCAAACTGGCTCGCCGAGGCTTTAAACTCGATCTGGATCTGCTGCGTTCGCAGGAAGAACGCCGCAAAGTTCTGCAGGTAGAAACTGAAACGCTGCAAGCGGAACGCAACTCCCGATCGAAATCCATCGGCGCGGCCAAAGCGCGTGGGGAAGACATCGAGCCGCTGCGTCGCGAAGTGAACGAGCTGGGTGACAAGCTGGATGCCGCCAAGGCGGCGCTGGATGCGCTGCAAAGCGAGATCCGCGATTACGCCCTGACGCTGCCTAACCTGCCGGACGACGCGGTGCCGGACGGTAAAGACGACAGCGAAAACCTGGAAGTCACCCGCTGGGGCGAACCGCGCCAGTACGACTTCGCGGTGCGCGATCACGTCGATCTGGGCGAAATGGCCGGCGGGCTGGATTTTGCCGCCGCAGTTAAGCTGACCGGTTCGCGTTTCGTGGTGATGAAAGGGCAAATCGCCCGCATGCACCGCGCGCTGTCCCAGTTCATGCTGGATCTGCACACCGAGCAGCATGGCTATCTGGAGGCCTACGTGCCTTATCTGGTCAACCACGCCACGCTGTACGGCACCGGTCAGCTGCCGAAGTTCGGCGAAGATCTGTTCCATACCCGCCCGCTGGAAGAAGAAGCCGACAGCAGCAACTACGCGCTGATCCCAACGGCGGAAGTGCCGCTGACCAACCTGGTGCGCGACGAGATCGTGGAAGAGGAAACTCTGCCGCTGAAGATGACCGCACACACGCCATGCTTCCGTGCGGAAGCCGGTTCTTACGGCCGCGACACCCGTGGTTTGATCCGCATGCACCAGTTCGACAAGGTTGAAATGGTGCAGATCGTCCGTCCGGAAGATTCGATGGATGCCCTGGAAGAGCTGACCGGCCACGCGGAAAAAGTGCTGCAGTTGCTGAACTTGCCTTACCGCAAGGTGCTGCTGTGCACCGGCGACATGGGCTTCGGCGCGTGCAAGACTTACGATCTGGAAGTGTGGCTGCCGGCGCAGGATACCTACCGCGAGATCTCGTCCTGCTCTAACATGTGGGACTTCCAGGCGCGTCGCATGCAGGCGCGCTGCCGCAGCAAGGCCGACAAGAAACCGCGTCTGGTTCACACGCTGAACGGCTCCGGCCTGGCGGTCGGCCGTACACTGGTGGCGGTGCTGGAAAACTACCAGCAGGCCGACGGTCGCATTCAGGTGCCTGAAGTGCTGCGTCCTTATATGGGCGGCCTGGAATATATCGGCTGAACAGCCAATCACTAGAAAAAAGCGCCTGCGGGCGCTTTTTTTATGTCGAGAATTCAGCCTTTCGCCAGCGCGTAGGCTTGTTTAATGTAGTCCGCCAGGTGCTTGCTTTTCACTTCGGCGGGCGAGTGAAGCTTGATGTGCCGCCGATATTGGCCGTTGCCTTCAAGTTGCTGATAGCGATCTTCCAGTCGGTGCCCTTGGCCGAATTCCACCGTGACGTGATTGCGGTAGGCGAAAACGCCGCAGAAAAATTGAGTATGCGAGAACATGATGCCGCCGTATTTGACCGATTCGCTGACGCCACTGCCGCTCGCCGTGGCGATCCGGCGCACCTGTTGTACGATCTCCAGCAGCTCGCCGTGCGTGCTGCCGATGTCCGCCAGCAAGGTCTCGACCGCCGCATTATTTGCCTGACTCATCTCGCTTCTCCGTCGTCAAATCCGCTCTGCGCTGAGCATAACGCTTTTTCGGTCGTTTGGTCGGAAACAAATCGTGCGCTGGAATGATAAGAGGCGATTGACTTTTTTATCGCCAGTGGCATGATGCGCGCACTCTCATTGCGCGTTCGGTCACAATTTCACTATGTCCGCATACTCCCGCCCAGTGCTCCTGTTGCTCTGCGGCCTGTTGTTGCTCACGGTATCCATTGCCGTTTTGAATACGTTAGTGCCTCTTTGGTTAACCCATGCTCAGCTGTCGACCTGGCAAGTGGGAATGGTCAGCTCCTCCTATTTCAGCGGCAACCTGTTGGGCACGTTGGTGGCGGGTAAACTGATCCAGCGCGTCGGCTTCACCCGCAGCTACCATCTCTCCTGTTTGTTGTTCGCCGCCGCGACCGCCGGCATGGTGCTGTCGATCGATTTCTGGAGCTGGCTGGGCTGGCGCTTCTTCGCCGGCGTCGGTTGCGCCTGGATCTGGGTGATTGTGGAAAGCGCGCTGCTGCGCAGCGGCAATCTCAGCAACCGCGGCCAGCTGCTGGCGGCCTATATGATTGTCTATTACCTCGGTACGGTGACCGGCCAATTGCTGTTGAGCATGACCTCGACCGAATTGCTGCACGTGGTGCCGTGGGTGACCGCGATTGTGATCAGCGCCATGCTGCCGATGCTGTTCGCGCGGGTCAACCGCCATGAAGACGAGCCGCAGCAGGCGGCGGTGTGGACAATGTTGAGACGCCGCAGCGCGCGCCTCGGCATCAACGGCTGCATCATCTCCGGCATCGTGCTCGGTTCGCTGTACGGCCTGATGCCGCTGTACCTCTCTCATCAGGGCATGAGCGACGCCAACGTCGGTTACTGGATGGCGCTGCTGGTCAGCTCCGGCATCGTCGGCCAATGGCCGGTCGGGCGTCTGGCCGATCGTTACGGGCGCCTGCTGGTGCTGCGCATTCAGGTGTTCGTAGTGATCCTCGCCAGCGTGGCGATGCTCGGCAACTACGCCATGGCGCCTTCACTGTTCATCCTCGGCTGCGCCGGCTTTACCCTGTATCCGGTGGCGATGTCCTGGGCCTGTGAGAAGGCAATGCCGCACGAACTGGTGGCGATGAATCAGGCGCTGTTGATGAGCTACACCATCGGCAGCCTACTGGGTCCGTCGATGACGGCGCTGCTGATGCAGAACTACTCTGACCGCGTACTGTTCGTGATGATCGCCGCCGTGGCGCTGGTTTACCTGCTGATGCTGCTGAAGAAGCAGAAGCCGGATCACCATCACACGCCGTTCGCCGCCGCCTGAGCATAAAAAAACCGGCTATGAGCCGGTTTTTCTTTGGCGCTGCGCCAATCAGTAAATCACTTTGTGGCCGTAGCTTTCCAGGATGCCTTTGACGCGATCCATGGTCTCGGCCTTCGGCGGATGAACGCCGTCCAGCTTGTACTCTTCCCCCATCGCCACCCATTTGTGCTTGCCCAGTTCGTGGTAGGGCAGCAGCTCGATTTTCTCGATGTTGGTCATGTCTTTGGTGAACTCGCCCAGCAGGTGCGCCGATTTATCGTCGTCTGACCAACCCGGCACCACCACGTAGCGGATCCAGGTGCGCTGGTTGCGTTTCGCCAGGTAGCGGGCGAATTCCAGCGTGCGATGGTTGGAAACGCCGACCAGATTCTGGTGGATCTCATCGTTCATCTGTTTCAGATCCAGCATCACCAGATCGGTAGTGTCCAGCAGCTCGTCGATCACCGGATCGTAGCGGCGCACGAAGCCGTTGGTATCCAGACAGGTATTGATGCCTTCGGCGTGGCAGGCGCGGAACCAGTCGCGCACGAATTCAGCCTGCAGGATCGCTTCGCCGCCGGACGCGGTCACGCCGCCGCCGGAAGCGTTCATGAAGTGGCGGTAGGCCACCGCGTCTTTCATCAGCTCTTCGACGGTCACTTCTTTGCCGCCGTGGGTATCCCAGGTGTCGCGGTTATGGCAATAGAGGCAGCGCATCAGGCAGCCTTGGAAGAAGACGATAAAGCGGATCCCTGGCCCGTCGACGGTGCCGCAGGATTCGAAGGAGTGGATGCGACCAGTTACTGACATTGCGGGGTTTTCTCCAATATTGACTGTCAAACGCAGTCTAAAAATAGGCGCGTGGCCGCCGGCCAGGTATCTGCGATGCAGTGGCGGAGTGAGCCCGCCACCGGGGGTAATGATGCCTGTCGGCCGGTCAGTTGCCGGATAACTGTTTTGCCGGCTATCCATTCAGTATAGATGTCCGGCAAAACAGACTCGTACAGAGTCAGGGGAGAGCGGTGGGAGAAAAGGGCCGGCAGAACCGGCCCTGACGTTGCTACCGAGCGGTTTCCCGCCCGGCTGGCGCATTACATCGTTTGAGTGAAGGTACGAGTAATGACGTCCTGCTGTTGCTCTTTGGTCAGCGAGTTGAAGCGCACGGCGTAACCGGAGACGCGGATGGTCAGCTGAGGGTATTTCTCAGGGTTTTCCATCGCGTCCAGCAGCATTTCGCGGTTCATTACGTTGACGTTCAGATGCTGACCGCCCTCGATGGAGGCTTCATGGTGGAAGTAACCATCCATCAGGCCCGCCAGGTTGGCTTTACGCACGTCGTCGTCTTTACCCAGCGCGTTAGGCACGATGGAGAAGGTGTAGGAGATCCCGTCTTTCGCGTAGGCAAACGGCAGTTTGGCTACCGAGGTCAGGGAGGCGACTGCGCCTTTCTGGTCACGGCCGTGCATCGGGTTGGCGCCTGGGCCGAATGGTGCGCCGGCGCGGCGGCCATCCGGGGTGTTACCGGTTTTCTTACCGTACACCACGTTGGATGTGATGGTCAGTACGGACTGGGTCGGTACCGCGTTGCGGTAGGTGCGCAGTTTCTGAATTTTCTTCATGAAACGCTCAACTAGGTCGCAGGCGATGTCATCGACGCGGGCGTCGTTGTTACCGAACTGCGGATACTCGCCTTCCACTTTGAAGTCGATAGCCAGGCCGTCTTCGTCGCGAATGGTGGTGACTTTCGCGTACTTGATGGCGGACAGGGAGTCGGCCGCCACGGACAGACCGGCGATGCCGCAAGCCATGGTGCGATAAACGTCACGGTCATGCAGCGCCATCAGCGCAGCTTCGTAGCTGTACTTGTCGTGCATGTAGTGAATGATGTTCAGCGCGGTCACGTACTGCTTGGCCAGCCAATCCATAAAGTGGTCCATGCGCGCCATGACTTTGTCATAGTCCAACACTTCGTCCATCATCGGCGCTTCTTTCGGGCCGACCTGCATTTTCAGTTTTTCGTCAACGCCGCCGTTGATGGCGTACAGCATGGTTTTCGCCAGGTTGGCGCGGGCGCCGAAGAACTGCATTTGTTTGCCGACGATCATCGGGCTGACGCAGCAAGCGATGGCGTAGTCATCGTTGTTGAAGTCAGGGCGCATCAGGTCGTCGTTTTCGTACTGAACGGAAGAGGTGTCGATGGACACTTTCGCCGCGAATTTCTTGAAGTTCAGCGGCAGCTTCTCAGACCACAGGATGGTCATGTTTGGCTCCGGAGACGGCCCCATGGTGTACAGGGTGTTCAGGAAGCGGAAGCTGTTTTTGGTGACCAGGGTACGGCCGTCGACGCCCATACCGGCCAGGGACTCAGTCGCCCAGATTGGGTCGCCGGAGAACAGCTCATCGTACTCAGGGGTACGCAGGAAGCGCACCATACGCAGTTTCATCACCAGGTGGTCGATCAGCTCCTGCGCTTGTTCTTCGGTCAGTTTGCCCGCCTTGATGTCGCGCTCGATGAACACGTCGAGGAAGGTGGACACGCGGCCGAAGGACATGGCGGCGCCGTTCTGGGATTTCACCGCGGCCAGGTAGCCGAAGTAGGTCCACTGCACCGCTTCTTGCGCGCTGGTGGCTGGGCCGGAGATGTCGTAACCGTATTTGGCGGCCATCTCTTTGATCTGAGCCAGAGCGCGATGCTGTTCAGCGATCTCTTCGCGCAGCTGGATGGTCATTTCCAGGTCTTCGCCGTTTTCCAGTTTTTCCTGCAGCGATTTGAACTGGTTCAGCTTGTCGGCCATCAGGAAGTCGATACCGTACAGCGCAACGCGGCGGTAGTCGCCGATGATGCGGCCGCGGCCGTAGGCGTCCGGCAGACCGGTCAGCACGCCGGATTTACGGCAGTTCAGGATGTCTTTGGTGTAAACGTCGAATACGCCCTGGTTGTGGGTTTTGCGGTATTCGGTGAACACTTTTTTCAGCTGCGGATCCAGTTCGCGGCCGTACACTTTGCACGAACCTTCGACCATTTTGATGCCGCCGAACGGGATCAGCGCGCGTTTCAGCGGGGCGTCGGTCTGCAGACCCACGATGGTTTCCAGCTCTTTGGCGATGTAACCCGCGTCGTGAGAAACGATGGTTGAAGCAACGTTGGTGTCGAAATCAACCGGCGCATGAGTGCGGTTTTCCAGTTTGATCCCTTCCATAACCTTGTCCCACAAGGTGGTGGTGGCTTGAGTAGCGCCAGCCAGGAAGGATTCGTCACCCTCATAAGGCGTGTAGTTTTTCTGGATGAAGTCACGAACGTTGACTTCATTCTGCCAGTCACCCTTGCTGAAACCTTCCCAAGCGTTGGCTAATTTCTCGTTAAGTTCGGTCATTGTACACCTACCTTTGATTGTGGATTTCTAACTCTGCGCGCGGTTACTCACAGCTTAGTGCTGCTCGCGGCCCCCGCGCAGATAAATTACCCAGTAAGTCAACCCAACCAGCAGACCACCGCCGATGATGTTACCGAGGGTGACCGGAATCAGGTTGTCGATGATGAAGTTGCTTACTGTCAGATGAGCGAATTGCTCAGGTACCGCCCCTACGGCTTGCCAGAACTCCGGCGTGGCGAAGTGTTTGACCACGATGCCCATAGGGATCATAAACATGTTGGCGATGCTGTGTTCGAAGCCGCTGGCGACAAACATCCCGACCGGCAGCACCATGGCGAGCATCTTGTCGGTCAGGGTGCGGCCGGAGTAGCTCATCCAGACCGCCAGGCAGACCATCAGGTTGGCCAGAATGCCGAGGCACACGGCTTCGATGAAGGTGTGATGCAGCTTGTGGTCTGCGGTTTGCAGGACATTCAGGCCCCACTGGCCGTTGGCGACCATATACTCGCCGGAGAACCAGATCAGCGCCACGAAGAACAGCGCGCCGACCAGGTTGCCGAGATAAACGTTCAGCCAGTTGGCGCCCAGCTGGCCCCAGCTGATGCGGCCGCTGGCCTTGGCGATGACGATAAGCACGGTAGAGGTGAACAGGTCGGCGCCCGACACCACCACCAGCATTAACCCGAGAGAGAAGCAGATGCCGCCGACCAGTTTCGCCAGCCCGAAAGGCACGCCGGCGGTGCCGGTGGTCGCCGTGATGTAGAAGACGAAGGCGATGGAAATGAAGACACCGGCGGTGATCGCCAAATAAAACGTTTTCAGCGGATGTTTGGTGGCTTTATACACGCCGGCATCTTCAGCGATTTTCGCCGTTGCCGCAGGTAAAATCAGATCGAAGGGGCTGTCAGTTTTCAAACTAACTCTCGCTCTTAAGGGTTAAAACAACGCAATGAGATACTAGCAAAGCAGTATAGGGGAAAATTTGATTTGGATCATAAGGCGGGGAAGTAGAGCGGTGAAATGGCGTGTTTTTTGTGTGGTTTTTATGGTTAATTTATTGATTTTTAATCAAAAACAATTTTTTAATGTTTGCAAGTTTTTTTGAATCCACCGAGTGGTCGGCGTGGAGTAAAGTTAAATTTTTAGGCGTTTTGTCGCCGCGCGGCGTTGAAAGTTTAATTATCGGTTAATTATTATTTCACCGTCCGGCAACAATTGACGGTTTATTTATTTTTATGGTCGTTTAACCACCTATTTCCCGGCGAAAAAATAAAACCGAATGCGTTGAAATAAACCGCAAAATTGAAAACGCCGCAACGGAGTGCGGCGTTTGGCAACAGGGGTACTCCCAAAGTGGCAGTATCCCCTGATGATGCTTAGGCCTTGGCCCAGTGGCGGCGTTTGGCCGCCTGCAGCTTCTCGTAAGCCGCCAGCAGCGCCTGATGGGCCGGCAGCGCCTTCAGATCGGCATCGACGGCGAACAGCCCGTTGAAGCGCTCTTCACCGCTGATGGCGGCGGAGGCGGCGTCGACCGCTTCCTGGCCGTACATCTTCACGAACGCGGTATAGTACTGCGCCGCTTCGCGTTCAGGCTCCTGCGCCAGCAGCAGCAGCGTTTGCAGGCAGCGGTAGTAGTTGCTGCGCGCCGGGCTCAGCACCGAGGCGTTGAAGTCCTGCGTCCATTCGGTCCAGATCAGCGCCTGATCCAGATCGCCGCCCGCCAGCGCCAGCATCGATTTCAGCTCGCCCACGCGCAGGGTATACCAGGCGTTGTCTTTGCCGCTGGCAATGCCCAGCAGTTCGCGTACGCGGGTGAAATCGTCCAGCCCTTCGTCGTCCAACTGCTCGATCAGCGCCAGGTATTCTTCCGGCTCCCACTCGCTGCCCGGCAGCGCCAGCAGCGTATCGCGCAGGTGCGCGCCCATGCTGTTGTTAGCCAGCAGCAGGTCTTCCGCCGGGTAGATATCGGACATGCCCGGCACGATGATGCGGCAAGCGTAGACGCCCAGGTGCTCGTAGTCGGCGATGTACACTTCCGCGTCTTCCTTGTCGAAGATGCTCATCAGGGTGGCGAACTCTTCCTGCGTGCTGCCGCTGAAGTTCCAGTCAACGAACGGGTAATCGGCATCCTGTTTGAACAGATCCCAGGAGATCAGACCGCTGGAGTCGATGAAGTGCGTTTCCAGGTTGGTGTGTTCCGCCACTTCTTCGTCATCGAAGGTCGGCGCGGTGAACACGTCGAGATCTTTCAGGCTGCGGCCCTGCAGCAGTTCGGTTACCGTGCGCTCCAGCGCCACGCCGAAGTCCGGGTGCGCGCCGAATGAAGCGAAGCAGGTGCCGTTGGTCGGGTTGAACAGCACCACGCAGATCACCGGGTAGTTGCCGCCCAGCGAGGCGTCATAGGAGAGGATTGGGAAACCTTCCTCTTCCAGCTTGGCGATGGCTTCCACCACGCCCGGGTAGCGGTTCAGCACCTCGTCCGGGATCGCCGGCAGGCTGATGGATTCGGCGATAATGCGGTTTTTCACATAGCGCTCGAACACTTCCGACAGGCCCTGCACGCGCGCTTCGTTGGCGGTGTTGCCGGCGGACATGCCGTTGGAAACATACAGGTTGCCGATGATGTTCATCGGAATGTATACCGTTTGCTGATCTGACTGACGGGTGAACGGCAGCGCGCAGATGCCGCGATCGGCATTGCCGGACTGCAGATCGACCAGATCGCTGGCGCTCAGCTCTTGCTGCGGATCGTAGAAGGCGTGCAGACGCTCGTCGAGGATGCCGGCCGGCAGCGCGTCGTCCGCCGGGATCGGGAACCATTTCTCATTCGGGTAGTGCACGAAATCGCCTTCGGCGATCTGCTTGCCCAGATAGAAATCGGCGAAGAAGTAGTTGGTGGACAGGCGCTCGAAATATTCACCCAGCGCGGAGGCCAGCGCGGCTTTTTTGCTGGCGCCTTTGCCGTTGGTGAAGCACAGCGGGCAATCGCGATCGCGGATGTGCACCGACCACACGTGCGGCACCGGGTTCAGCCAGGAGGCTTCTTCGATGTTGAAACCGAGATCGCTCAGTTTCTGCTGGAAACGGGAGATGGAGTCTTCCAGGGCGGCGTCTTTACCGGGGATAAAAGTTTGCGTCATTGTCTTCACTTTTTGCGCGTACTAAAAACGCGCAATGATACGGGGTTTTACGCTGGAGCTCCACGTATTCCTAAAGCGGCGGCAAAGTCACAGTTTTTTTAAGGATAAAGGCCATAATTCAGCAAGTTATCTGTCACGGAGAAATCTAATGAAATCAGTGAAACTCAGCGCGTTAACCCTCTTGTTGACCGGTGTCAGCGCCTCGGCGCTGGCGCTGCCCAACATCACCCTGCTGGCGACCGGCGGCACTATCGCCGGCGGCGGCGATTCGGCGACGAAATCCAACTATACCGCGGGCAAACTGGGCGTCGAGGCGTTGGTCGATGCGGTGCCGGCGCTGAAAGATATCGCCAACGTGCAGGGGGAACAGGTGGTGAACATCGGCTCGCAGGACATGAACGATCAGGTCTGGCTGACGCTGGCGAAGAAAATTGACGCCGACTGCGGCAAAACCGACGGCTTCGTCATCACTCACGGCACCGATACGCTGGAAGAGACGGCCTATTTCCTTGATTTGACGGTGAAATGCGACAAGCCGGTGGTATTGGTGGGGGCGATGCGGCCGGCGACGGCGATGAGCGCCGACGGCCCGTTCAACCTGTATAACGCGGTGGTGACGGCGGCGGATCCGCAATCGGCCAACCGCGGGGTGCTGGTGGCGATGAACGACACCGTGCTGGACGCGCGTGACGTCACCAAGACCAATACCACCGCCGTGCAGACCTTCCAGTCGCCAAACTACGGCCCGCTGGGGTATATCCACAACGGCAAGATCGATTACCAGCGCTCGCCGCAGCGTAAGCATACCCGGGAGACGCCGTTCGACGTCAGCAAGCTGAACGAGCTGCCGAAGGTCGGCATCGTCTACAACTACGCCAACGCCTCCGATGCGCCGGCCAAGGCCCTGATCGCCGAAGGCTATCAGGGCATCGTCAGCGCCGGGGTCGGCAACGGCAACCTGTATAAAACCGTGTTCGACACCCTGGCGACGGCGGCGCACAACGGCGTGGCGGTGGTGCGTTCTTCGCGCGTGCCGACCGGCGCCACCACCGAGGATGCGGAAGTGGACGACGCCAAGTACGGCTTCGTGGCCGCCGGCACGCTGAATCCGCAAAAGGCGCGCATTCTGCTGCAGCTGGCGCTGACGCAAACCAAAGACGCGAAGCAGATCCAGCAGATGTTTAATCAGTACTGATCGTTTCTTCTCCTGCGGGGGCCATCCGGGCTCCCGCAGCCATGTTGGCTGAATACAGCATAAAACACCGCGTTAACCCGCTGAATTTCCCCATGTCACAGGGTTTTATCGTCCAAACAATCGCGACGGCCGCAGAGCCTGTCATCACCCGGCACGGCCGTTTGCCGCCGACGGGCGAATAAGCGTTGCAGCCATGGGGCGTGAGTGATAAAACCGATGGGTTGGTTAACGCGAGCGTTAACTTCGGGCGTCTTTTCGACAGGTCGCTTTTCTGCGGCGAACAGTGAATGTGGTGAGGGGAAATGACTCAGGTTTATAATTTTAGCTCTGGCCCGGCGATGCTGCCGGTGGAAGTGTTGCGTCGTGCGGAACAGGAACTGTGCAACTGGCACGGCCTGGGAACGTCTGTGATGGAGATCAGTCACCGCAGCAAAGAATTCATCGCCGTTGCCGAGCAGGCGGAACAGGATCTGCGCGATCTGCTGAAAGTCCCCTCCAACTATAAAGTGCTGTTTTGCCACGGCGGCGCCCGCGCGCAGTTCGCCGCGCTGCCGCTGAACCTGCTGGGCGACAAGGCCACCGCCGACTATATCGACGGCGGCTATTGGGCGCACAGCGCCATCAAGGAAGCGGAAAAGTATTGCGCCCCGAACGTCATCGACGTGAAAACCCGCATCGACGGCCTGAGCGGCATCACGCCGATGAAAGAGTGGCAACTGAGCAACGACGCGGCTTACGTGCACTATTGCCCGAATGAGACCATCGACGGCGTGGCCATCGATGAAACGCCGGACTTCGGCGACAAAGTGGTGATCGGCGATTACTCCTCGACTATCCTGTCCCGCCCGCTCGACGTCAGCCGCTTCGGCGTGATTTACGCCGGCGCGCAGAAAAATATCGGCCCGGCCGGTCTGACGCTGGTGATCGTGCGCGACGATCTGCTGGGCAAGGCGCGCAAAGAAGTGCCGTCTATCCTTGACTACACCGTGCTGGCCGAGAACGGCTCGATGTTCAACACCCCGCCGACCTTCGCCTGGTACTTGTCCGGGCTGGTGTTCAAATGGCTGAAAGAGCAGGGCGGCCTGGTGGAGATGCAAAAACGCAATCAGGCCAAGGCCGAGCTGTTGTACGCGACCATCGATAAATCTGACTTCTACCGCAGCCAGGTGGCGATCGCCAACCGTTCCTGGATGAACGTGCCGTTCCAGCTGGCCGATGCGGCGCTGGACAAGGTGTTCCTCAGCGAAGCCGAGGCTATCGGCCTGCAGGCGCTGAAAGGCCACCGGGTAGTTGGCGGCATGCGCGCTTCTATTTACAATGCCATGCCGCTGGCCGGCGTCCAGGCGCTGACCGACTTCATGGCCGACTTCGAACGTCGTCACGGTTGATTCCGGCAGCCCGCCAGGCGCGGGCGGCCTCAGGCTGTTGTCCTTTTGCATTAAAGCGGCTCCGGCATTATTCCGGAGCCGTTTCGTTTATCAGAATTGGAGAGTTTTGTTCACATGGTGGATTCCCTGACGTTACAACCGGTCGCCCTGGTCAATGGCACCGTCAACTTACCCGGCTCGAAGAGCGTTTCTAACCGCGCTCTGCTGCTGGCGGCGCTGGCGGAGGGAACGACCCGGCTGACCAACCTGCTGGACAGCGACGACGTGCGCCATATGCTGAATGCGCTGCAGGCGTTGGGTGTGAACTACCGGCTTTCCGCCGACCGCACCGTGTGTGAAGTGACCGGCGTGGCCGGGCCGTTGGTGGCCAACCAACCGCTGGAACTGTTCCTCGGCAATGCCGGCACCGCGATGCGCCCACTGGCGGCGGCGCTGTGCCTTGGTGAAGGCGACGTGGTGCTGACCGGGGAACCCCGCATGAAAGAACGCCCGATCGGCCATCTGGTGGACGCGTTGCGCCAGGGCGGGGCGCAGATTGATTACCTCGAACAGACCGATTACCCGCCAATTCGCCTGCGCGGCGGTTTCCAGGGCGGCGACGTCACCGTTGACGGCAGCGTTTCCAGCCAGTTCCTGACCGCGTTGCTGATGACCGCGCCCCTGGCGCCGCAGGATACGCAGATCCACATCAAGGGCGAGCTGGTTTCCAAGCCGTACATCGACATCACGCTGCATCTGATGCGCACCTTCGGCGTATCGGTGAGCCACGACAACTACCGGGTATTCCATATCCAGGGGCGCCAGACGTATATCGCGCCGGGCGATTACCTGGTTGAGGGCGACGCTTCTTCCGCCTCTTACTTCCTGGCGGCGGCGGCGATCAAGGGCGGCACCGTGCGCGTGACCGGCATCGGTCGCAAAAGCGTGCAGGGCGACACCAAGTTTGCCGACGTGCTGGAGAAAATGGGCGCGCGCATCACCTGGGGCGACGATTTCATCGAGTGCAGCCGCGGTGAACTGCGCGGCATCGACATGGACATGAACCACATTCCCGACGCGGCGATGACCATCGCCACCGCAGCGCTGTTCGCCGAGGGGCCGACCACCATCCGCAATATCTACAACTGGCGGGTGAAGGAGACCGACCGTCTGGCGGCGATGGCCACCGAGCTGCGTAAAGTGGGGGCGGAAGTGGACGAAGGCGAAGACTACATTCACGTCGTGCCGCCGGCCAAACTGCAGTTCGCCGAGATCGGCACCTACAACGATCACCGCATGGCAATGTGCTTCTCGCTGGTGGCGCTGTCGGATACGCCGGTCACCATTCTCGATCCGAAATGCACCGCGAAGACCTTCCCGGATTATTTCGAACAGCTGGCGCGCATCAGCCAGCCGGCGTAACCCGTCAAATCGTTTATTTTAAGGCCCCTTTGCGGGCCTTAAAAGAATTTAAAAGCCATATGCTAAATTTAAAATTTATCCTCATTTAAAAAGTGGGGCATACGTGATTGGTTCAAAGAAGATAGGAGACTAATAGAAATATCCTGTTTTTATGGTCTTTTATTGTTTGTGTAAACTGGCTCGGTTGTTAAATGGAAAAATGTGAGGTACTATTAACTTATTATTTTAATTTTCATGCTAATTATTTGATCTTTAATCATTTTTAGCAAGTGAAGGACCGTGCAAATGAGTGATGATAAAGCTTTTCAGCTAACAGCACCTGAAGTTGATAGCCTACTTATTTTATGTGACGAGGCTATGCGTGCTACGCCTGAAAACGTTAAGCGTTTCATTGAACCTGCTCCAGGAGTTTTGGCGCAGTCAAAAGCAAAACAGCACAGCATAATTTTTGGTCGAAGAGGATCTGGTAAATCGTCGCTTTTGAGAAAAGTTGTTGCTGATCTTACTTTAGATAGAAGACCGATCTCATTTGTTGATATGGAAACATTTAAAGGGCATTCATATCCTGATGTCCTTATCAGTGTTTTGATAAAAAGTTTACAAGAATTTGAAAAGTGGCTTGAAACTGCAGCGACTACGCCAGCACAACGGACCAAGTTTTGGCTTAAGTTCTGGGGAAGCAAACCTGAGCGAAAACCTTTTAACAAGGCTAAGACTGGTGAATTAGTCGATGAATTAAAGAGCATAATAAAAGATTTGTCCGAAAGGTTGGCTATGCCTGAAATAGTAGATGTCCAGCATAATAGCCAAAATGAGTCCTCGCTGTCGGGTTCTGTCAAAGCTGGAATTTCTTCCCCAATTGCAAAAGTAGATGGTGAGGTTGCTACGGGTTCTAAATTAACTGTTGGTGTTCAAAAAACCTATCAGTCTCACAAAACAGAGTATTTGCATCAAAATATTTTAAGGTTCCAACGGTTTTTCACAGAGCTTGGCGAGTTGTCAGACGGCCCTGCATATTTGATTTTAGATGATCTTTATCATATTAGGCGTAGTGATCAAGCCAAGGTTATTGATTATTTCCATCGTATAGCGAAAGGAAATAGCTTGTGGTTAAAAATTGGCACGATAAAACATCGAAGTGATTGGTACATTCATACTGATCCCCCAATTGGTGTGAAGTTAGGAGATGATGCCAAAGAGATTAATATCGATATATCTTTAGAGAAGTTTTTGATTCTTAAAGAGTTTATGCGTAAAATTTTGTCTAATATAATGGATGAAACACCGCCACTAAATGTCAATGGTTTACTTAATTCCACGGCAATAGATCGACTGATTATCGCTTCTGGTGGCGTTACGCGTGATTTTATCGGTATCTTTGCAAAGGCAATTAATCAAGCTAGAAATAGGGGAATTGAACATCATCGTGGTCCCAAAGTCGGTGCTGAAGATGTAAATTTAGCTACTGGGGAGTATGGTGAGAGTAAAAGAGAAGAGTTTAAATTAGACGCAAATGAAGACAGGGTTGCGCTAGAAGAGTCATTCCAAAAATTAGTTGATTTTTGTATCGGGAAATCTAAGTGTAATATATTCTTGATTCCCTTAAGAAAAAGCGAAAATGACTATGATGCAATTGAACAGTTGATAGATTTAAGATTAGTGCATCTGGTTCAATCAAGGGTTACGCTTAAAAAAGGTGCTGAAGGCAAAATTTTTCAGGCATATATGCTTGACACGAGTGAATATGTTGCTTCCAGAAAGGTGCACGGTTTTACTATAATTGATCTAAATTCAAAATCATTTAGTGAGGATATTCGTAAATCTAAGCTCGTTTATTCACCGTTGAAAGATTAAATATTTTATTGAATATGGTGATTGTAAATCATACTGTTTGACGGTTTTGTGATGCGATTGCTGGTGATTTTTCTTGTGAAAAAGTACTTGCAAATCATTTCTTTTAAGGCCCCTTTGCGGGCCTTTATCGTTTTTAACCTTTGGCGACCGGCGTTTCTTCTATACTTTTTCGCGGTTGTGCGCTTATTTTCAACAACCGGATAGTTCCAGGGTAACAGATCGCCGTAGGGCAGCGTATAATACGCCACCGTATTTGCCCCTGATTGGGCAGGTGACAGAGCTCACGGGCTTCGAGTCGAAGCACGCCGTGTCTCTGTGAGGTTTTCTACCTGAAGGAGAGAGAAATGACGGCTACAGCCCCGGTGATAACCGTTGATGGACCAAGTGGCGCGGGCAAAGGCACGCTGTGTAAAGCGTTGGCCGAGTCCCTTGGTTGGCGTTTGCTGGACTCCGGCGCGATCTATCGCGTGCTGGCGCTGGCGGCGTTGCATCATCAGGTGGATATCACTTCTGAGGAAGCGCTGGTTCCGCTGGCCGCACATCTCGATGTTCGCTTCGTTGCCCAGGACGGCAAGCTGCAGGTGATTTTGGAAGGTGAGGACGTCAGCAATGAGATCCGCACCGAAACCGTCGGCAACACCGCGTCGCAAGCGGCTGCGTTTCCGCGCGTGCGCGAGGCGTTGCTGCGCCGCCAGCGCGCATTCCGTGAGGCGCCCGGCCTGATTGCCGATGGCCGCGACATGGGCACGGTGGTGTTCCCTGACGCGCCGGTCAAGATTTTCCTCGACGCCAGCTCGGAGGAGCGCGCGCACCGCCGCATGCTGCAGTTGCAGGAGAAAGGCTTTAATGTTAACTTTGAACGTCTTTTAGCCGAGATAAAGGAACGGGACGACCGTGACCGTAATCGGCCTATCGCGCCTCTGGTGCCCGCTTCTGACGCCCTCGTGCTGGATTCTACCAGCATGTCGATCGAAGAAGTGATCCGGCAGGCGTTGACGTATGCACAGAAAGTGTTGGCGTTGCCGCAGCAATAAGCGCGGCGGCGCTATTGGCTTTTTGTCATATTTGTCATAGCGGTATCGCAATATATCGGGTAAAATTTTACCCCTGTAACCTTAAACCCTGTCGGCATGGAGCCAATGGCGGGGTATGTGAAACAACCCCATTCGGCGGGACGCTAAATGGACGTTAAACTAAAGAACCCTGAAGATTAACAACATGACTGAATCTTTCGCTCAACTCTTTGAAGAATCCTTAAAAGAAATCGAAACCCGCCCGGGTTCCATCGTTCGTGGCGTCGTTGTTGCTATCGACAAAGATATCGTACTGGTTGACGCCGGTCTGAAATCTGAGTCTGCCATCCCGGCTGAGCAATTCAAAAACGCCCAGGGCGAGCTGGAAATCCAGGTTGGTGACGAAGTTGACGTTGCTCTGGATGCTGTTGAAGACGGCTTCGGTGAAACCCTGCTGTCCCGTGAGAAAGCTAAGCGTCACGAAGCTTGGATCACGCTGGAAAAAGCCTACGAAGAAGCTGAGACTGTAACCGGTGTTATCAACGGCAAAGTGAAGGGTGGCTTCACCGTCGAGCTGAACGGCATCCGCGCGTTCCTGCCAGGTTCCCTGGTTGACGTGCGTCCGGTACGTGACACTCTGCACCTGGAAGGCAAAGAGCTTGAGTTCAAAGTCATCAAGCTGGATCAGAAGCGCAACAACGTTGTCGTTTCTCGCCGTGCGGTTATCGAATCCGAGAACAGCGCTGAGCGCGATCAACTGCTGGAAAACCTGCAGGAAGGCATGGAAGTTAAAGGTATCGTTAAGAACCTCACTGACTACGGTGCATTCGTTGATCTGGGCGGCGTAGACGGCCTGCTGCACATCACTGACATGGCTTGGAAACGCGTTAAGCACCCAAGCGAAATCGTCAATGTTGGCGATGAAATCACTGTTAAAGTGCTGAAGTTCGACCGCGAGCGTACTCGTGTATCCCTGGGCCTGAAACAGCTGGGCGAAGATCCATGGGTTGCTATCGCGAAACGTTACCCAGAAGGCACCAAGCTGACTGGCCGTGTAACCAACCTGACTGATTACGGCTGCTTCGTAGAAATCGAAGAAGGCGTTGAAGGTCTGGTACACGTTTCTGAAATGGATTGGACCAACAAAAACATCCATCCGTCCAAAGTTGTTAACGTGGGCGACGTAGTGGAAGTGATGGTTCTGGACATCGATGAAGAACGTCGTCGTATCTCCCTGGGCCTGAAGCAGTGCAAATCCAACCCATGGCAGCAGTTCGCAGAAACCCACAACAAGGGCGACCGCGTTGAAGGTAAAATCAAGTCTATCACTGACTTCGGTATCTTCATCGGCCTGGACGGCGGCATCGACGGCCTGGTTCACCTGTCTGACATCTCCTGGAACGTTGCAGGCGAAGAAGCAGTACGTGAATACAAGAAAGGCGACGAAATCGCTGCTGTTGTTCTGCAAGTTGACGCAGAGCGCGAGCGTATCTCCCTGGGCGTGAAGCAACTGGCTGAAGACCCGTTCAATAACTACCTGTCTATGAACAAGAAAGGTGCTATTGTTACTGGTAAAGTCACTGCAGTTGACGCCAAAGGTGCTACAGTTGAATTGGCAGGCGGCGTAGAAGGTTACCTGCGTGCATCTGAAGCCTCTCGCGACCGCATTGAAGATGCAACTCTGGTTCTGAACGTAGGTGACGAAGTTGAAGCTAAATTCACCGGCGTTGACCGTAAGA
The DNA here is from genome assembly GCF_047456145.1 of Serratia sp. BNK-23. Lineage (NCBI taxonomy): Bacteria > Pseudomonadati > Pseudomonadota > Gammaproteobacteria > Enterobacterales > Yersiniaceae > Serratia > Serratia sp. BNK-23. Next base: position 3,182,283 of record NZ_CP179900.1, on the reverse strand, counting down.
ACCGCGTTGTAAGCCTGTCCGTACGTGCTAAGGACGAAGCTGACGAGAAAGACGCCATCGCAACTGTTAACAACAAACAGGAAGAAGGCAACTTCTCTAACGCAATGGCTGAAGCTTTCAAAGCGGCTAAAGGCGAGTAATGACGGGGGGCGGTCGCTGACCGCCCCAATACGGTAGTTTAGCTGCAAAGCTTGGAGGTACTATGACCAAGTCTGAACTTATTGAAAGACTTGCTGGCCAGCAATCTCATATTCCGGCGAAGGCCGTTGAGGATGCAGTGAAAGAGATGCTTGAGCACATGGCCGCTACGCTGGCCGAGGGCGAACGCATTGAGATCCGCGGATTCGGCAGTTTTTCTCTTCACTACCGTGCCCCGCGTGTAGGCCGCAACCCGAAAACCGGTGACAAAGTCGAGCTGGACGGCAAGTACGTTCCTCACTTCAAACCAGGCAAAGAGTTGCGTGACCGCGCCAATATCTATGGCTAGTCGCTGACTGATCATAGCGTTGTTGCTTGTAAAGAATATAAAACGGTGCCTGTAAGGCGCCGTTTTTTTCGCCTGCGATTCTCCACGATACGCTTGTGAATTGCGTACTGCGCCGCATTTGCGGTGTAGTTGCTGCATAAACCTCTCTTACCCTGGCGCGCTCGCCGCATTCTCGCTAAAGCCCGCTGGTCGCGACATGCCGCTTGACTCATCCTGTTTGCCTGCCGTAACGCGCTTGTGCGCGTGGCGGGTGCGATGGGAGAAGAACGATCAAAATTTCGCTGGATCTGGCGATATTCGCCGTTATCTGCGGCATCTTGCCGCTGCTGATTTTACCGCAGTTGCCAGAACTATGGCTGCTGTGGCCGATGCTGTTTGTCGGCTGCTTGCTGTTGCGCGCGCGTTGGCCGTTCTGCCGCTATTTGGCCTGCCTGGGATTGGGATTCACATGGGCGGTTTTCAACGCCGGAAGCCTGCTCGGGCAAATGGAGCGCTTAACTCGCATGCCGGACGTGACGGCGGTGGTGCAGGTGAGCAGCGTCGCGCTGGAGCCCGCCGCCAGTAAACAGACGCTGATGCGCATCGAGCGGGTCGACGGTCATTGGTTGGCGCCTGCGCTGGCGTTTACCACGACGTGGGCTCCCGAACGGCAGCGGCTGTGTGCCGGGCAGCGTTGGCAATTGAAACTGCGCCTGCGGCCGGTACATGGCAAGCTCAATGAAGGCGGATTTGACAGCCAACGTTGGGCGATTGCCCAGCGCCAGCCGTTGACGGGGCGGGTCAGGCAGGCTCGTTTGCTGGATGGCGACTGCGGGCTGCGTCAGCGCATCATCAGCCATGCGGAAACTAACATCGGTGAATTGCGTTACAAGGCGGTATTGCTGGCGCTGGCGTTTGGGGAACGAACCGCGCTGGAGCAGGCTTTGCGCACGCTGATGCTGAAAACCGGCATCGCTCACCTGATGGCCATTTCAGGGTTGCATGTGGCGATGGTCGCCATTTTGTTCTGGGCCGCGTTGCGAGCGCTGCAGTTTTTTCTTCCCGCCCATTTGATTGGCTATCGCTTTCCATTGGTCGCAGGCTGGGTGGCGACGCTGATCTATGTTTGGTTGGTGGGCGCCCAACCGCCGGCGGTGCGTACCGCGTTGGCGATGACGCTGTGGATGCTGTTGCGCTTGCGCGGCGTTCATTGTTCTTCCTGGCAAGTGTGGCTGTGGTGTATCGGGCTGATTTTGCTGTGCGATCCGTTGGCGGTTTTGTCAGACAGTTTTTGGCTGTCGGTGCTGGCGGTGGGGTGTTTGATTTTTTGGTTTGAATGGGCACCGCTCAGCGAGCGATTTCGCTCGGCCTGGTATTGGGCGCCGGTACGCTGGCTGCATATTCAGTTGGGCATGACGTTGTTGCTGGTGCCGATGCAGGTCGCGCTGTTTTTAGGTCTGACGCTGACCTCGCTGCCTGCCAATCTTTGGGCTGTGCCCATCGTCTCATTGGTGACGGTGCCGTTGATTTTGCTGGCGGTGATCGGCGGCGTCTTCCCCTCGCTAAGTTACGGGCTTTGGTGGTTGGCAGATTTCACGTTGAGCGGGGTGTTTGTGCCGCTGCATTACCTGCAACGCGGTTGGGTGGATTTGGGGGCCGCCTCGCTGCTGGCCAGCATAGCGGGATGGCTTATCGTTATCTGCTGGCGCTTTCATTGGTGGTGGCGCTATGCGCCGGGGCTGGCGGCGGTGGCGATATGCTGCGTGTTGTGGCGTGGCAAAGCGCCAGACTATCGCTGGCGTGTCGATATGCTTGATGTCGGGCACGGGTTGGCGGTGGTTATCGAGCAAAACGGCAAGGGGATACTGTACGATACCGGCGATCGTTGGCCCACGGGCAGCGCTGCCGAACGGCATATCTTACCGATGTTGAACTGGCGGAATATTGAACTGGAGCAGATCATTATCAGCCATATTCACCTCGATCATATCGGCGGGCTGCCGGTGATGCGGCGGGCGTTTCCGCAGGCGACGGTGCGCAGCCCGATACGCGGGGAAGGACACTTGCCCTGCATCGCCGGGGAGCGTTGGCGCTGGCAATCGCTGCAATTCGAGGTGCTGTGGCCACCGAAAACGCGCAAAAGGCCGGTCAATGACGACTCCTGCGTGATCCGCATCGACGATGGGCAATTCAGTTTGCTGCTCACCGGCGATGCGGAAAAGAAGGCGGAGGCGCAGCTGTTACGGTTGCGGCGCGATCGCTTGGCGGCTACGGTGTTGCAGGTGGGGCATCACGGCAGCAAGACGTCCTCGACGCCGCCGTTTCTGCGCGCGGTCAATCCCGAAGTGGCGCTGGCCTCCGCATCGCGTTACAACAAATGGCGATTGCCGGCGCGGAAAGTGGTCGCCAGATACCGGGCAAATGGCATCCAATGGCGCGATACAACGCGCTCGGGTCAGTTATCGGTACTTTTTTTCGACAACGATTGGCAAATTAAAGGCTTTCGCGAACAATTAATGCCCCGTTGGTACCATCAGCGGTTTGGCGTAGAGGGTGATAATGAGTAAAATAGGCCGCTATTTCTTCCGATGCTGGTATTTGCATGATGAATGATAAAGATCTCTCGACCTGGCAGACGTTCCGTCGACTCTGGCCGATGATCACTCCTTTTAAGACCGGGCTGATTGTGGCCGCCATTGCGTTGATTATGAACGCAGCGGGGGACACGCTGATGCTGTCTCTGCTTAAACCGCTATTGGACGATGGGTTTGGAAAAACCGACAGCAGCGTGCTGGTATGGATGCCGTTGGCGGTGATTGCGCTGATGTTGATGCGCGGCGTGACCAGTTTTGTTTCAAGCTACTGCATTTCCTGGGTTTCCGGCATGGTGGTGATGCAAATGCGCCGCCGCCTGTTTGGCCACATGATGAGAATGCCGGTGGCCTTCTTCGATCAGCAGTCCACCGGGACTTTGCTGTCGCGTATTACCTATGATTCCGAGCAGGTAGCTTCCTCCTCTTCCAGCGCGCTGGTGACCGTGGTGCGTGAAGGAGCCTCGATCATTGGCCTGTTCATCATGATGTTTTACTACAGCTGGCAGCTGTCGGTGATCCTGATCGTGCTGGCGCCGATCGTCTCCATCGCCATTCGCCTGGTGTCCAAGCGTTTCCGCAACATCAGCAAGAACATGCAGAACACCATGGGGCAGGTGACCACCAGCGCCGAGCAGATGCTGAAAGGCCATAAAGAAGTGTTGATCTTCGGCGGCCAGCAGGTGGAAACCGAGCGTTTTAACTCGGTGAGCAACCGTATGCGCCAACAGGGCATGAAACTGGTCTCCGCGTCTTCGATTTCCGATCCGATCATTCAGCTGATCGCTTCGCTGGCCCTGGCGTTCGTGCTGTTTGCCGCCAGCTTCCCAAGCGTGATGGAAACCCTGACCGCCGGCACCATTACCGTGGTGTTCTCGTCGATGATCGCGCTGATGCGTCCGCTGAAGTCGCTGACCAACGTCAATGCCCAGTTCCAGCGAGGGATGGCGGCCTGTCAGACGCTGTTCTCCATTTTGGATATGGAACAGGAAAAAGACACCGGCACCCGCGAAGTGAAGCGTGCGAAAGGCGATATCGAATTCCGCAACGTCACCTTCTACTACCCGGCCAAAGAAACGCCGGCGCTGCGTGATATCAACCTGAAAATCTCCGAAGGCAAAACCGTCGCGTTGGTGGGCCGTTCCGGTTCGGGTAAATCCACCATCGCCAACCTGCTGACGCGCTTCTACGATATTCAGGAAGGCGAAATCCTGATGGATGGCCACGATCTGCGTGAATATACCCTGGCCTCGCTGCGCAATCAGGTGGCCCTGGTTTCACAAAACGTGCACCTGTTCAACGACACCATCGCCAACAACATCGCCTATGCGCGCGAGAGCGAATACAGCCGCGAGCAGATTGAGAAAGCGGCGGAAATGGCGTACGCGATGGACTTCATCAACAAGATGGAAAACGGTCTGGATACGGTGATCGGTGAAAACGGCGTGATGCTGTCCGGCGGCCAACGCCAGCGCATTGCCATCGCGCGTGCTTTGCTGCGCGATTGCCCGATCCTGATCCTGGATGAGGCGACGTCTGCGCTGGATACCGAATCCGAGCGTGCCATTCAGGCCGCGCTGGACGAGCTGCAGAAAGACCGCACTTCGCTGGTGATCGCGCACCGTCTGTCGACCATTGAGAAGGCGGACGAGATCCTGGTGGTGGAGGACGGCCGCATCGTCGAACGCGGTGAACACGCCGAGTTGCTTGAGCGCCAGGGCGCCTATGCGCAGCTGCACCGCATGCAGTTTGGTCAATAATGATTGAGCGCATCTGGTCCGGCGGTTCGTTGCTTTATCTGGCGCTATTGCCGCTCTCGTGGCTTTATGGCTTGTTCAGTTGGCTGATCCGTCTCAGTTACCGCTGCGGCCTGCGTAAAAGTTGGCGTTCGCCGGTGCCGGTAGTGGTGGTGGGTAACCTCACCGCCGGCGGCAACGGTAAAACGCCGATGGTGATTTGGCTGGTGGAACACCTGCAACAACGGGGCTATCGCGTTGGCGTGGTGTCACGCGGCTACGGCGGCAAGTCGGCGGTTTATCCGCTGGTGCTCGGTCAGAATACGTCGACCCGCGAGGCGGGCGATGAGCCGGTGCTGATTTATCAACGTACCGGTGCGCCTGTGGCGATCGCGCCCAAGCGAGCCGAGGCGGTGCAGGCCCTGCTGCAACAACAGCCGCTGGATGTGATCATCACCGACGACGGCTTGCAGCACTACGCTTTACAGCGTGACTTCGAGCTGGTGGTCATCGACGGCGTGCGTCGTTTCGGTAACGGCTGGTGGTTGCCGGCCGGGCCGATGCGTGAACGTGCCGCGCGGCTTGGCAGCGTCGATGCGCGCGTCGCCAATGGCGGCGTGGCGCAGGCCGGGGAAATTGCCATGCGTCTGCAGGCGCGTGATGCGGTGAACTTGCTGAGCGGTGAGCGTCGCCCGGCGGCCGAGCTGCCGCGCGTGGTGGCGATGGCGGGTATCGGCCATCCGCCGCGTTTCTTCGCGACGTTGGAAAAGTTGAACGTCGAAGTCGTGCAGGAAGTGGCGTTTGCCGATCATCAGGAATATCAGCAGGAACCGCTGGCGGCGTTGGTTAATGCAGATCAAACGCTGTTGATGACGGAGAAGGACGCGGTGAAGTGTCGCGCCTTTGCCCAGCCCAATTGGTGGTATCTACCGGTTGATGCGGTGCTACCGTCCGCTCAGGCTGAGCAACTGCTGCAGGATATCGAGTCCCTGCTGACTAAGTAATCTCAGGATGCCAGCGTGGCAAGCCCCAGGGCTTGCGCGCAGGCTTCCAGCGAACGCTGCTGGGTTTGCTGATACAGCGCCAGCTCGTCGATCACCTCACTGCCCAACGCTTGTTCAAACGCTGCCCGGCTGGAAACCGCGTTGTACTGCGCGTGGCGGCTGTCCCCCAGATTCGACTGGAAAATCCCCGCCGCGCTGACCGGCAGAAAATCTTCATACACCAGAGGCTGGAAGCGAACGTGTTCTTTCTCGATCAGCTGTTCCAGGGTGCTGTGCTTGTCCAGCGACTCTTTGGCCGCCAGGCCGCATTCGGTCGGGAAATAGCGGAACCAGGCCAGCTGTTGCTCACGCAGCGTGGCGTAATCATCCGGAAACGCCCGGAAGTTTTCCTCCAGCAGTTGATAGTAGCGCTCGGCATTCTTCTCGCTCGGCGGCGCCTGCAATGCATCGTTGGTCGCCTGCAGCAAACGGTCGTAAAGTTCGCGTCCTTTAGGCGTTAGCGCCACGCCGCGTTGTTCGATCTCGCCGAAGCGCGCGGTATGGTGACCGGCGATGGCGTGGCCGTCGTGCTCAACGAAATCGACGCTTTCTTCCAACGCTTTGAAGCTGGTTTGGCGCAGCAGGATCGCGCGGCGGCGGCGCGGCGGGCCCTCGATGACCGCTTTGGGCGTAATACCGCGGCCGGGCATCGCTTGCTGAACGCGATCGATATCCAGCGTACGTGGTGTCAGGTGGTTGATATGCGGCCCTTTAAACGCCACCACGTCGGCGATCAGGCGATGCTGATCGTGCAGCTGCCGGTATTCTTCGGCGCTGACCGTCGCCTGGTTATGCCAGCGGAAGGTTTCCAGCGCTTGTTCGACAAATTCTTGCGCCTGCACTTCATTCAGCCCGCCTTGCGCTTCCTGCAGCGCCATCAGCTCCAGCGCGCGATCGGTAAAGATACGGCGGCGCGCCAGCAAGCGCTCGGCCAGCGCACGCAGCGCGGGATCTTCTATCAGTTCCAGGCGCAGCAGGGAGGTGAACACGCGGAAAGGACTGATCTGCAGCGCGTCTTCGTGTATGGCGCGAAAAGCGGTGGAGTGCACCGGAACGCCCGCCACCGACAGGTCATAGTAACCGACCGGCGCCATGCCCATCACCCGGAACAGGCGGCGCAGGGTGGCCAGTTCGTCCGCCGTGCCGACCCGGATCGCGCCGTGGCGCTCCATGGCCAGGCGTTCGATCTCGCCGGTGATTTGCAGTTGATGAGCCAGTGCGGCATCTTCGCGTAGAACCTGCCGGTTGGTTTCCGCCACCAGCTCCAGCAGATCGCCGTACAGCGGTACCTCTTTTTGATACATGTCCGACATCGCGTGAGAGAATCTGGCGCGGATTTCATTAGGTGAAACGAACTGCTGGGCGGTCATGCGCATAGCTCCTTGATTCAGCATAATCTGAAAAATCGTGTTTTTAGCGGCAAAAGTGCTGGCGAAAAAGCCGTCTGCCTTGTTTTCCCCTCAAGTTTAGCCATCTGATTTGGGATTTGTTATAGCGGCGTCAAGCATATTAGAGTTTTATGCGTTAGCTCTCATTTGCAGCGCTCAGACGGGCAAATGATGCCCCGGTGAGGAGAGGAACGCGCTGGATCGGCTGCGGCGAGCGTTAAATTAAGTCATGTATATTCATGGGGATAAAAATAAATTCGGTGTAATGATGAATTTATTGCAATAAACCTCTTGTGCATTCACCATTTTTATGAGTAAATGCAAGTCGGCCTGTAATCCAGACCTATTTATGTTCGAGTTTAGAGTTAAGCAGTTCCTCCAAAAACGTTATCATCCGATTCCGCTTCAAAGACGAACCTTCTAAGTACCTCCCATAAGTAATGTTTCTGAAATGGCCGCAATTGCCTCTTATGGCAGGTTTTGTAAATATATTTAAAGGTAAAAGTAATGTCTAAGAAGACTGGTCAAGTTAAGTGGTTCAACGAAAGCAAAGGTTTTGGTTTCATTGAGCAGCACGACGGCGGCAAAGATGTATTCGTACACTTCTCCGCAATCATGACCGACGGTTTCAAGACCCTGGCTGAAGGCCAGCGCGTCGAGTACACCATCCAGGACAGCCCGCGCGGGCCGGCTGCCGCCAACGTAGTTGCTCTGTAAGAAGACAGGGAACGCGTATAAAGAGATCTTAATACAACCATGGTGACGCTTCAGCGCTGAGTCATGCGGAAGATATTAAGTTCAACAAGCCCGCCTTAGTGCGGGTTTTTTATTTTTTTGCTCACGAGAGGTTTGTTACGAAAAACTTTAGGATGGGCTGGTAGCGTCCAGACAATATAAAAAATGACGTTGTCAAGGATGCTCAAGTAAAAGGATATAAGTTATGTTTAAAAATACTGTGTTAAAAATGGGTCGTGTGAAATGGTTTAATCAGGCCGAAGGCTATGGTTTTATTTCACCGGTAGATGGCAGCGACGAAATCTATGTCAACCGCAACGCTATCGCCAACACCAAAAATAAGTCGTTGAACGAAGGTCAGAACGTTGAGTTCTCGATCTATCGCAGCTCGCATGGGCTGTCCGCGGCAGACGTTATCGCGTTCTGATCGCATCCTCCTTCCTCGCCAGTGCCGGTGTCGCCACCCGCAAGCACTGGCGAAGATAAATCCCGCGATATCCACTATTATCAGGCCATTGCCTACTCGCCACGGATATCAGGATGACCACCCCGACCATTTCCCTTACCGCCGCTCGCGCACTGCACCTTGCCGCCCAGGGGCTGCTTTCTCCGCTTAAACGCCAGGCTCGGCCCGATGATGTCGTGAGCGCGATCCAGCGCATGGGGCTGTTACAAATCGATACCATTAGCGTCGTCGCCCGCAGCCCGTATCTGGTGCTGTTCAGCCGTTTGGGGGCCTATCAGCCGGAGTGGCTGGAGCAGGCGCTCGCCGGCCGCAAGCTGTTCGAGTATTGGGCGCACGAGGCCTGTTTCCTGCCGATCGAGGATTTTGGTCTGTTGCGGCATCGCATGCTGGCGCCGCATGATATGGGCTGGAAATACTCGGCCGACTGGGTGCAGCAGCACCAGGCAGCGATGGACAACCTGCTGCGGCACATCGAACAACAGGGGCCGGTGCGTTCCGCCGATTTCAGCGCCGAGAAGAAAGGCAACAGCGGGTGGTGGGACTGGAAACCGGAGAAACGGCACCTGGAGATCCTGTTTACCGCCGGCAAGCTGATGGTGGCCGAGCGTCGCAACTTCCACCGGGTTTACGATCTGACCGAAAGGCTGCTGCCGGCCTGGGACGATGCGCGTCATGCGCTGCCTGCGGAGCGGGCGCGCCGGCAGATGTTGCATCGCACCTGCCGCTATCTGGGCATTTTCCGCGCCGAGTGGTTGGCGGATTATTATCGGCTGAAACGCGTGGCGCCAAAAGCCTTGCTGGCAGAGCTGCAGGCGCAGGGGGAAATTTCGCCGGTGCAGGTAGAGGGGCTGGAAGGGCAGTTCTATGTGCATGAATCACTGGCGGAACTGCTGCCGCTGGCGGAGCAGGGCAAACTGAAATCGACGGTCACCAGCCTGCTGTCGCCTTTTGATCCGGTGGTGTGGGATCGCCGCCGGGCGCTCGAACTGTTCAACTTTGACTATCGGCTGGAGTGTTACACGCCGAAAGAAAAACGTCGCTATGGTTACTTCACGTTGCCGGTGCTGCATCGGGGCGAGCTGGTGGGGCGGATTGACGCCAAGGCGCACCGTCGCCAGGGCATCTTCGAGATCATCAGTTTCCATGCGGAGCCGCAGGTGCGCTTCGGTAAACAGCGAGCGCAGGACATCCGGCAGGCCATCGCGCGCACGGCCAAATGGCACGGTGCGCAACGCGTCGCGCTGGGCGACATTCCGGCCGCGTTGGCCGCGGAATGGGGTGCCGGCTGGGAAGTGGGATAACGAGCGACGCCGTCGGTGGGGTAAAACGAAGTGAAGCGTCGCTCGTTACAAAGGGGCTCAGTGGCTGAAGTTAGCGAACAGAGCGATGATTTTATGCAGACGTTTGATCATGTATCACGGCTTTCTTTTGTGATTTGTGTCACAAAATTCTACGCCGGGATGCGCCGCAGTTCAAGCTGTCGCGCTGACGCAGTGAGGAAATATCGGCACCTTGGCGCCGCCGATGATTAACCTGAGGCCGGGCGTTATGCTATCCTCACTGCCTTTCCCAGATGACCTATCCCCTAGCGGAGGATGCATGGACCACCGTTTACTCGAAATCGTTGCCTGCCCGGTATGCAACGGCAAACTCTATTTCAATAAAGAAAACCAGGAACTGGTGTGCAAAGCGGACGGGTTGGCTTACCCGCTGCGCGACGGCATTCCGGTGCTGTTGGAAAATGAAGCGCGTGCGCTGTCGCTGGATGAGAAGCACGCATGAGTTTTATCGCTATTATTCCCGCCCGCTACGCCTCAACCCGTTTGCCGGGCAAACCGCTGGCCGATATTCATGGCAAGCCGATGGTGGTGCATGTGATGGAGCGCGCCCGTGAGTCCGGCGCCAGCCGCGTCATCGTGGCGACCGATCATCCTGAAGTCGCCAAAGCGGTGGAAGCCGCCGGCGGCGAAGTGTGCATGACCAGCCCGGATCACCATTCCGGCACCGAGCGTCTGGCGGAAGTGATCGCGCACTACGGCTTTGCCGACGACCAGATCATCGTTAACGTGCAGGGCGACGAACCGCTGATCCCACCCGTTATCGTGCGGCAGGTGGCGGAAAACCTGGCGGGCAGCCAGGCCGGCATGGCGACGTTGGCGGTGCCGATCGAGAGCGCCGAAGAGGCTTTCAACCCCAATGCGGTGAAGGTGGTGATGGACGCGCAGGGCTACGCGCTCTATTTCTCACGCGCCACCATTCCGTGGGATCGCGAGCGTTTCGCCGCGTCGAAAGAGAGCATCGGCGACAGCCTGCTGCGTCATATCGGCATCTACGCATACCGCGCGGGCTTCGTGCGCCGCTACGTCAGCTGGGCGCCGAGCCAACTGGAGCAGATCGAGCTGTTGGAACAGCTGCGCGTGCTGTGGTACGGTGAAAAGATCCACGTGGCGGTCGCGAAAGCGATCCCGAGCGTGGGGGTCGATACGCCGGAAGACCTCCAGCGCGTGCGCGACAGCATTCAACCCTGAGCCTGATTTCGTCGGCGCGCCGCGCAACGCGCCGACGATGCAATACCCCCATTATTGATCCCCGTTTTGTTGATCTGCGTTGAAGAATTTTTCCGCTCGCCGTTCGATGATGTTACGCATCCCCCCTAATTAGCCTGAGGTGAATGCCTTATGGAGCAGTTACGCGCCGAACTGAGCATTGTGCTGGGTGAGTCCATCAGCCGGCTGGAGCGGGTGAGCGAACAGCCTTATGCGCATATGTATTCGCTGTACGATCGGCAGGGCAACGCGATCCCGCTGATGGCGAAAAGCTTTATCTGTCGGGGCATCGCCCAGCAGGAGGCGTACAAGCTGTCGATGCTGGCGCGCGACGGGGATATTCGCCTGCCTACGGTGTATGGCGTGGTGTGTACCCACCAGGCGCCGTATACGGAAATCCTGCTGATCGAGCGCCTGCGCGGCGTGTCGGCTGAGGCGCCGACGCGCTCGCCGGATCGCTGGAATATGCTGATGGAGCAGATCGTTGACGGGATATTGGCCTGGCACCGCATCGACAGCCACGGCAGCGTCGGCAGCGTTGACAGCACGCAGGAGAATGACTGGTTTTGCTGGTATCAACAGCGGGTCGAAGTGCTGTGGGCGACGGTGGTCAATCTCACCACCCCGCAGTTGACCATGGCGGATCGGCGTTTGCTGTACCGCACGCGCGAAGCGCTGACCCATTTCTTCGTCGGCTTCGATGATCCCTGTGTTCTGGTGCACGGTAACTTATCGCTGCGCAGCATGCTGAAAGATCCCAAAAGCGATCAACTGCTGGCGATGCTCAATCCCGGCGTAGTGCTGTGGGCGCCGCGCGAATACGATCTTTTCCGCCTCTGCGAGGCGGGCATGCCCAGCCAGCTGCTGTTCAGCTATCTGCAGCGGGCGCCGGTCGCCGACGCTTTCCTGGCGCGGCGCTGGCTATATGTGGTGTGGGAAGCGGTAGGGCGTTTGATCCATACCGGCAAGCTGGAGCGGCGGCCGTTCGACTATGCGTCGCAACAGCTGCTGCCCTGGCTGGCCGGTTGAACGAGCTTTACTCTGCGCCGGCGCTATCTGCGCCCTTCAGCCATTGCCACAGACTACCCAGCGTTTCATACCACGCGCGCTCGGTATGGCCGAGGAACATTGACGACGGTGTGGCGCGATCCCAGATATTCAGCGGCGAGTCGATCGCTAACTGGTTGGCCGGCGCCGGGATCGGGTGCAGCCCCTTAGCCTTGAAGAAACGCATGGCGCGCGGCAGATGGTTGGCGGAGGTCACCAGAATGAACGGTTGCTCGCCGACCAATTTGGCGACCTGAGCGGCCTCTTGCTCGGTATCGCGCGGTTCCCCCAAGATCACCATATCACTGCGCGGCACGCCCAGGCTTTCGGCCACCAGCGCCGCAGTGGCGGCGTTGCTTTGCATGGGGCCGGCGGACGCGCCGGTGAACACCATCCTGGCGCCGGGATGTGCAAGGTAGAGCCGCACGCCTTCCGTCACGCGCGGCAGACTGTTGCCGAGCAGGTTTGAACTGGGCGCCCAATCGGGATTGTAGGTATAACCCCCGCCCAACACGACGATGTAGCTGACCGGATCGTTACCGCGATAAGTCTGGTATTCGGCCTCGATCGGCCGCAGCAGCCGGTCGGCCACCGGTTGCAGGCTGAAAAGCAGTAAAAACAGCCAGCTCAGCGTGAAAATCGTCTTACCGCTTTTTTGCCAGCGGGTGAACCACAGCAGCAGCAGCGCCAGCCCCATCAGCAGCATCAACAGCGGCAGTGGCATCAGCAGGGCGCCAAAGAACTTTTTCAGGTTGAACAGCATCGAAAATCAGATCCTTTTGGGTGAAAAAGCGGCATCCAGGTATAAACAGGCCGCAAGAAGATACATTCTAAGTCAGTCTGTGCCAAAATAGCAGGTTTGAATGGGCGTGCGCTTTGCCGCCGACAAGAATGAGATCAGCGGAGCCGTTGTCCATGCAGGATCGCAATTTTGACGATATTGCTGAAAAATTTGCGCGTAATATTTACGGCACCACGAAAGGAAAAATCCGCCAGGCGGTGGTTTGGCAGGATCTGACCGGGCTGCTGGCGCAGTTGCCGCAGCGGCCGCTGCGCATTCTCGACGCCGGGGGCGGTGAAGGCCATATGGCCTGCCAACTGGCAGAATTAGGACATCAGGTGTTGTTGTGCGATCTTTCTGGTGAGATGATCCAGCGCGCCGCGCAGCTGGCGGAGCAGAAAGGTGTGAGCCAGAACATGCAATTCGTACAAAGTTCTGCGCAGGATATCGCTCAACATTTGGAACAGCCGGTTGATCTGATATTGTTTCATGCAGTGCTTGAATGGATCGCCGAGCCTGAAGCGGCGCTGCAGGCGTTGTATGACTGCCTGACGCCGGGCGGCGCACTGTCGCTGATGTTCTTCAACGCCAACGGCCTCTTGATGCGCAACGTGGTGTTGGGTAATTTCCAACTGGTGGATCCCGAGGTCAGACGGCGCCGCAAGCGTTCGCTGTCGCCGCAATATCCGCACGATCCGCTATTGGTCTACGGTTGGTTGGAACAGCTGGGCATGCGCATCGGCGGCAAAACCGGCGTGCGGGTGTTCCACGACTATCTGCAGAGCAGACAGCTGCAAACACAAAAATTTGAAGAGTTACTGGCGCTTGAACAGCACTATTGCCGGCAGGAGCCGTACGTGAGTTTGGGGCGCTATATTCACGTCATGGCGCATAAACCAAACCTGAAGGACGAACTATGAGTGAATTTTCCCAGACAGTACCCGAACTGGTCGCCTGGGCACGGAAAAATGATTTCTCTATTTCGCTCCCTACGGAGCGTCTCGCATTTCTGCTCGCCATCGCCACCCTGAACGGCGAACGACTGGACGGCGAGATGAGCGAAGGTGAGCTGGTTGATGCATTTCGCCATGTCAGCAAGGGTTTTGAACAGACGCATGAAACGGTGGCGATGCGCGCCAACAATGCGATCAACGACATGGTGCGCCAGCGCCTGTTGAACCGCTTTACCAGCGAACTGGCGGACGGCAACGCGATTTACCGCCTGACGCCGCTGGGTATCGGCATTACCGATTACTATATTCGCCAACGCGAATTCTCCACGCTGCGTCTGTCGATGCAGCTGTCGATCGTGGCGCAGGAACTCAAACGCGCTGCCGACGCCGCCGACGAAGGCGGCGACGATTTCCATTGGCACCGCAACGTGTTCGCGCCGTTGAAATATTCGGTGGCGGAAATCTTCGACAGCATCGACATGACCCAACGCGTGATGGACGAGCAGCAGCAGAGCGTGAAGAACGACATCGCGGCGCTGCTGAGCAAAGATTGGCGGGCGGCGATCTCCAGCTGCGAGATGCTGCTGTCGGAAACCTCGGGTACCCTGCGCGAGCTGCAGGATACGCTGGATGCGGCGGGCGATAAGCTGCAGGCCAACTTGCTGCGCATCCAGGACGCAACCCTCGGCAACGTGGAGCTGGGTTTCGTTGACAAGCTGGTGTTCGATCTGCAAAGCAAGCTGGATCGCATCATCAGCTGGGGTCAGCAGGCGATCGACCTGTGGATCGGCTACGATCGCCACGTGCATAAATTTATCCGTACCGCTATCGATATGGACAAAAACCGCGTGTTCGCCCAGCGCCTGCGCCAGTCGGTGCAAACCTATTTCGACCACCCGTGGGCGCTGACCCATGCCAATGCCGATCGTCTGCTGGACATGCGCGACGAAGAACTGGCGCTGCGCAGCGATGAAGTGACCGGGGAACTGCCGCCGGATCTGGAGTTCGAAGAGTTCAGCGAGATTCGCGAACAGCTGGCGGCGATGATCGAAGAGGCGCTGAAGGTGTACCAGGAACAGCAGATGCCGCTCAACCTTGCAGCGGTGATGCGCGATTATCTGGCGCAATATCCGCGTGCGCGTCATTTCGACGTGGCACGTTTAGTGGTCGACCAGGCTGTGCGCCTCGGTGTGGCTGAAGCAGATTTCTCAGGGTTGCCGGCGGAATGGCAGGCAATCAATGATTACGGAGCCAAGGTCCAGGCCCATGTCATCGACAAATATTGAACAAGTAATGCCAGTCAAGCTGGCCAAGGCGCTGTCCAACTCGCTGTTTCCGGCATTGGATAGCCAACTGCGCGCGGGTCGTCACATCGGTATCGATGAGCTGGACAACCACGCCTTTTTAATGGATTTCCAGGATGAGCTGGAAGAGTTTTACAACCGTTACAGCGTCGAGCTGATTCGGGCGCCGGAAGGTTTCTTCTATTTGCGCCCGCGCTCCACCACGCTGATCCCGCGTTCGGTGCTGTCCGAGCTGGATATGATGGTGGGTAAGATCTTGTGCTACCTGTATCTCAGCCCCGAGCGCCTGGCGCACGAGGGCATTTTCAGCCATCAGGAGCTGTACGACGAGCTGCTGAGCCTGGCCGATGAGAACAAGCTGCTGAAGTTCGTCAACCAGCGCTCTACCGGTTCGGATCTCGATCGGCAGAAGCTGCACGAAAAGGTGCGCACCTCGCTGAACCGTCTGCGCCGCCTCGGCATGGTCTATTTCATGGGCAATGACAGCAGCAAGTTCCGCATTACCGAGGCGGTGTTCCGCTTCGGCGCCGACGTGCGCAGCGGCGACGATCCGCGTGAAGCGCAGCTGCGCATGATTCGCGACGGCGAGGCGATGCCGGTTGAAACCAGCCTGTCGCTGAACGATGAGAATGACGCTGAGGATCAGCAGGTTGATAACGCTCCTGACGGTGCAGAGGATGAACAGGAATGATTGAACGCGGTAAATTTCGCTCGTTGACGCTGGTTAACTGGAACGGCTTCTTCGCCCGCACCTTTGATCTGGATGAGCTGGTGACCACGCTGTCCGGCGGTAACGGGGCGGGGAAATCCACCACCATGGCGGCCTTCGTCACCGCACTGATCCCCGACCTGACGCTGCTGCACTTCCGTAACACCACCGAAGCGGGCGCCACCAGCGGCTCGCGCGACAAGGGCCTGCACGGCAAGCTGCGCGCCGGCGTGTGTTACTCCACTCTTGACGTCGTCAATTCACGCCACCAGCGCGTGGTGGTTGGCGTGCGTCTGCAGCAGGTGGCAGGGCGCGACCGCAAGGTCGATATCAAACCGTTCACCATTCAGGGGCTGCCGACCGCGGTACAGCCGACTGAATTGCTGACCCAGACCGTGGGTGAGCGCCAGGCGCGCGTGCTGTCGCTGCAAGAGTTGAAAGAGCGCGTGGAAGAGATGGAGGGCGTGCAGTTCAAGCAGTTCAACTCCATCACCGATTACCACTCGCTGATGTTCGATCTGGGCGTGATCCCGAAACGCCTGCGTTCGTCCGCCGATCGCAGCAAGTTCTACCGTCTGATCGAAGCGTCGCTGTACGGCGGTATCTCCAGCGCCATCACCCGCTCGCTGCGTGATTACCTGCTGCCGGAAAACAGCGGCGTGCGCAAGGCGTTCCAGGACATGGAAGCGGCGCTGCGCGAAAACCGCATGACGCTGGAGGCAATCCGCGTCACCCAGTCGGATCGCGACCTGTTCAAGCATCTGATCTCCGAGGCCACTTCCTATGTGGCGGCGGACTATATGCGCCACGCCAACGAACGCCGCATCCATCTGGACGGCGCGCTGGCGCTGCGCAGCGATCTGTTGGGCAGCCGCAAGCAGCTGGCCGCCGAACAGTATCGCCATGTGGAAATGGCGCGTGAGCTGAGCGAGCAGAGCGGCGCCGAATCCGATCTGGAAACCGATTACCAGGCCGCCAGCGACCACCTGAATCTGGTGCAGACGGCCATGCGTCAGCAGGAGAAGATCGAACGCTATGAAGCCGATCTGGAAGAGCTGACCTACCGTCTGGAAGAGCAGAACGAAGTGGTGGCCGAGGCGAGCGAGCAGCAGGCCGAAAACGAAGCGCGCGCCGAAGCGGCCGAGCTGGAAGTGGATGAGCTGAAGAGCCAGCTGGCCGACTACCAGCAGGCGCTCGATGTGCAGCAGACCCGCGCCATTCAGTACCAGCAGGCGCTGCAGGCGTTGGAGCGCGCACGCGCGCTGTGCCAACTGCCGGACCTGACCGCCGATAATGCCGAACAGTGGCTGGATACCTTCCAGGCCCGCGAGCAGGAGGCGACCGAAGCGCTGCTGATGCTGGAACAGAAGCTGAGCGTGGCCGACGCCGCGCACGGCCAGTTCGAGCAGGCCTATCAGCTGGTGGGTAAAATCGCCGGCCAGGTCAGCCGCAGCGAAGCCTGGCAGTGCGCGCGCGAATTGCTGCGCGACTGGCCTTCGCAGCAGCACTTAGCCGAGCGCGTTCAGCCGCTGCGCCTGCGCCTGAGCGAACTGGAACAGCGCCTGCGCTCGCAGCAGGATGCCGAGCGCCTGCTGCAAGAATTTTGCAAACGCCATGGCCAAGAGTACCAGCCGGACGATCTCGACATGCTGCAGCAGGAGCTGGAAGAGCGCCTGGAAGCGCTGTCGCAGAACGTCAGCGAAGCCGGCGAACGCCGCATGGAGATGCGCCAGGAGCTGGAGCAGATCCAGCAGCGCATCCGTGAGCTGACGGCGCGTGCCCCGGTGTGGCTGGCAGCGCAGGACGCCCTGAGCCAGCTCAGCGATCAGAGCGGAGAGCCGCTGGAAAACAGCCAGCAGGTGACTGAATACATGCAGCAGCTGCTGGAGCGTGAGCGCGAAACCACTGTCGAGCGCGACGAAGTGGCGGCGCGCAAGCGCGAAGTGGAAGCGCAGATCGAACGTCTCAGCCAGCCGGGCGGCGCGGAAGATCAACGCCTGGTCACCTTGGCCGAACGTTTCGGCGGCGTACTGCTGTCGGAAATTTACGATGACGTTACCATCGACGACGCGCCTTACTTCTCGGCGCTGTACGGCCCTTCGCGCCACGCCATCGTGGTGCCGGATCTGTCGCTGGTGCGCGAGATGCTGGAAGGGCTGGAAGATTGCCCGGAAGATCTCTACCTGATCGAAGGGGATCCGCAGTCGTTCGATGACAGCGTATTTGCCGTCGAAGAACAGGACAAAGCGGTGGTGGTGAAGATCGCCGATCGCCAGTGGCGTTATTCCCGCTACCCGGAAGTGCCGCTGTTCGGCCGCGCGGCGCGCGAAAACCGCCTGGAAGTGCTGCATGCCGAGCGTGAAACGCTGGCGGAACGTTATGCCACGCTGTCGTTCGACGTGCAGAAAACCCAGCGTTCGCATCAGGCCTTCAGCCGCTTTATCGGCACCCATCTGGCGGTGGCGTTCGACGCCGATCCGGAAGCGGAGATCCGCGGCCTGAACGCCCGTCGCGGCGAGATCGAGCGTGCGCTGAACAATCACGAAGCGCAGAATCAGCAGCAGCGTCAGCAGTACGACCAGGCCAAAGAGGGCATTTCCGCGCTCAACCGCCTGATGCCGCTGGTGTCGTTGCTGAACGATGAAACGCTGCAGGATCGCGTCGACGAGATCCGTGAAGAGCTGGAAGAAGCACAGGACGCCGCGCGCCACATTCAACAGCACGGGGTGTCGCTGACCAAACTGGAGCCGCTGCTGTCGGTGCTGCAGAGCGATCCGCAGCAGCATGAACAGCTGCAGCAGGACTACGCGCAGGCGCAAAGCGTGCAGCGTCAGGCCAAACAGCAGGCGTTCGCGTTGACAGAAGTGGTGCAGCGCCGCGCGCACTTCAGCTATACCGACTCCGCCGGCATGCAGAATGCCAACAACGATCTCAACGACAAGCTGCGCCAGCGTCTGGAACAGGCGGAAGCCGAACGCGCCCGCGCCCGTGAGCAGCTGCGTCAATATCAAACCCAGTTCACCCAATACAGCCAGGTGCTGGCCTCGCTGAAAAGCTCGTATGACGCCAAGCGCGACATGCTGAAAGAGCTGAGCCAGGAGCTGGTGGATATCGGCGTGCAGGCCGACGCCAACGCCGAAGCGCGCGCGCGTCAGCGCCGCGACGAGCTGCATGCGGCGCTGAGCAATAACCGCGCTCGCCGCAATCAGCTGGAGAAACAGCTGACCTTCTGCGAAGCTGAAATGGACGGCCTGCAGAAGAAACTGCGCAAGCTGGAACGCGACTATCATCAGCTGCGCGAGCAGGTGGTGACCGCCAAGGCGGGATGGTGCGCGGTGATGCGCCTGGTGAAAGACAACGGCGTGGAACGCCGCCTGCACCGCCGCGAGCTGGCGTACATGGATGGCGACGAGCTGCGTTCGATGTCGGATAAGGCGCTCGGTGCGCTGCGTCTGGCGGTAGCGGACAACGAACACCTGCGCGACGTGCTGCGCCTGTCGGAAGATCCGAAGCGGCCGGAGCGTAAGATTCAGTTCTATATCGCGGTGTACCAACACCTGCGCGAGCGTATCCGCCAGGACATCATCCGTACCGACGATCCGGTCGAGGCCATCGAGCAGATGGAGATTGAGCTGGGCCGTCTGACCGAAGAACTGACCGCGCGCGAGCAGAAGCTGGCGATCAGTTCGAAAAGCGTGGCCAACATCATTCGCAAAACCATTCAGCGCGAGCAGAACCGCATTCGCATGCTGAACCAGGGGTTGCAGGCCGTTGCTTTCGGCCAGGTGAAGAGCGTCCGTCTGAACGTCAATGTGCGCGAAGCGCATGCCACTCTGCTGGACGTGCTCTCCGAGCAGCAGGAACAGCATCAGGATCTGTTCAACAGCAACCGCCTGACCTTCTCCGAAGCGCTGGCCAAGCTGTATCAGCGCCTGAATCCGCAGATCGACATGGGGCAGCGTACGCCACAGACCATTGGCGAGGAGTTGCTGGACTACCGCAACTACCTGGAAATGGAAGTTGAGGTGTACCGTGGTTCCGACGGCTGGCTGCGTGCGGAAAGCGGCGCGTTGTCTACCGGTGAAGCCATCGGTACCGGGATGTCAATCCTGGTGATGGTGGTGCAGAGCTGGGAAGAAGAGTCCCGCCGCCTGCGCGGTAAAGATATCTCGCCGTGTCGCCTGCTGTTCCTCGATGAAGCGGCGCGCCTGGATGCCAAGTCGATCGCCACGCTGTTCGAACTGTGCGATCGTCTGGAGATGCAGCTGATCATCGCGGCGCCGGAAAACATCAGTCCGGAGAAGGGCACCACCTATAAACTGGTGCGTAAGGTGTTCCAGAACCACGAGCATGTGCACGTGGTGGGGCTGCGCGGTTTCGCCGGCGAGCCGCCGGCGCTGGGCACTGCGCCGGTCGAAACGCCGTAACGCAGAAAAACGCCCTAAAAATCCGAAAATAGCCGCCGCAGGGTGGCTATTTTTTTGTGCGCGTGGATGATAGTCCTGCTTTTTTATCCGTTGAAAAGCGGTTAGTTTAATCACATAAACAGTTATTCGACGCCCGCAGGGCGAAACGGCCTTTCTGTTTGTATACTGAAACTATATGCAGTTTTTGACGTTTTTTTTTGTGAGCATACAGGGGGCAAGGGATGTTGCTTAAAAAGGGAAACTCTCTACGACGTTTGGCGCTGAGTGGCGCTATCGCCTGTAGTCTTGTGTCGTCGTTTTCCGCCTTGGCCACCGTAACGGCGTTACCGGTGGCAACAGCAGGCATGTCCGTTGCGCAGAGTCGTTCTGAACTGCTGGCCGCGTTGCCGCGCGGTATGGATCTGCACTACCTTTCCACGCTGGCGCCGCTGTATGCGGCGAATCATATGCAGCCGATGTGGCAGGATCGCGAGGCTGTTCAGCAATTTCAACAGCAGCTGGCCGAACTGGCGATGTCCGGCGTACAGCCGCAGTTCACCCAGTGGGTGAAGATGTTGACCGATCCGGCGCTCAGTGAAGCGGGCCGCGATGCGGTGTTGTCCGATGCGATGCTGGGCTATTTGCAGTTTGTATCCGCCATCGGCGCCAACGGCAACAACTGGCTGTACAGCAATATTCCTTACAAGCTTGGTTTGCCGCCCACGGCGGTGATCAATCAATGGCAGCTGGCGGTGCGCCAGGCGCGAACCCTGAGCTACGTGAATTCGCTTGCGCCGCAGCATCCGCAATACGCCAAGATGCATCAGGCGCTGCGTGACATGCTGGCGGACAACCGCCCCTGGCCGCAGGTGGGCAGTGGCCCGAGCCTGCGCCCAGGCCAAATGAGCAACGATATCCCGGCGCTGCGTGAGATCCTGACGCGCACCGGCATGCTGGCCGCCTCGGCGCCGGAAGCGGAGCCGGAACCGGCGGTGGTTTCGGCGAAGAGCAATGAACCCGACGACGGCGGGCTGACGGTAGACGAAGAGAAAAGCCGTGTGACGGTCAGCCCATCGGCGGCGCCGGTGACGGAGTTGACCGCGGAACAGACGCCGCCGCAGATCGGCAGCGTGGTGAGCGACAACCTCTATACCAACGAGCTGGTGGAGGGCGTCAAGCGTTTCCAGAAATGGCAGGGGTTGACGGCGGACGGCGTGATCGGCGTGCGCACCCGCGAGTGGCTCAACGTGTCACCGAAAACCCGCGCCGCGCTGTTGGCGCTGAATATCCAGCGCTTGCGCATCTTGCCGGGGCATGTCGGCACCGGCATTATGGTGAACATTCCCAACTACTCGCTGACCTACTATCAGAACGGCAACGAAGTGTTGTCCTCCCGCGTTATCGTCGGGCGGCCGAGCCGCAAGACGCCGTTGATGAGCAGCGCGTTGAACAACGTGGTGGTCAACCCGCCTTGGAACGTGCCGACTACGTTGGTGCGTGAGGATATTGTGCCGAAGGCGATGCGCGACGGTAACTATTTCCAGAAACACGGCTATACCGTGCTGTCAGGCTGGAGCAACGATGCGGAAGTGATCAACCCGGCGATGATCGACTGGAGCATGGTTTCTGCGCGCAACTTCCCGTATCGCGTGCGCCAGGCGCCGGGCGCCACCAACTCGCTGGGGCGTTTCAAGTTCAATATGCCGAGCTCGGATGCCATCTACCTGCACGATACCCCGAACCACAGCCTGTTCCAGAAAGACATCCGCGCGCTCAGCTCCGGCTGCGTGCGGGTGAACAAGGCTTCCGATTTGGCGAATATGCTGCTGCAGGATGCCGGCTGGAACAATAGCCGCGTTTCCTCCACGCTGAAAGAAGGCAATACCACTTATGTGAATATTCGCCAGCGTATTCCCGTAAA
Organism: Serratia sp. BNK-23; assembly: GCF_047456145.1. Classification (NCBI taxonomy): domain Bacteria; kingdom Pseudomonadati; phylum Pseudomonadota; class Gammaproteobacteria; order Enterobacterales; family Yersiniaceae; genus Serratia; species Serratia sp. BNK-23. Next base: position 3,160,191 of record NZ_CP179900.1, on the reverse strand, counting down.
ACTGTATTATCTGACCGCCTGGGTTTCGGATGATGGCCAACCGCAATTCCGTACAGATATTTACAATTATGATAATACGGTGAGATCGGGCGCACAAATTTTGGCTCAGGCCAAAAAATTAATGCAGTAAATGCAGTAATTATAAATAAATAACGGTCAGAATGTTTGGCTATACCGCAGGCCCTCGTAGCCGGGGGCCTGTAAACCTAGGCGTATCGCGGGTTGACTCAGCATACGCAGGCGGTTATGGTTCGGACAGTGCGCTGCTTTGTGCATTTATTTTGACATTCTTGCCGGGTTTAACAGAGTCATGGACAAAATTGATCATCATCGCCGTAAATGGCTGGCGCTAGGTGGCGCCGCTATGGGCATAGCGCTGCTTCCAGGGCAGGCATTTGCCAGTCTTTCCACCGCTCGACCGCGTATTTTAGTGCTGAATAACCTGAATACCGGTGAATCTATTAAAGCCGAGTTCTTTGACGGCAAAGGCTACAATAAAGAAGAGTTGGTTCGGCTAAATCATCTGTTCCGCGATTATCGCGCCAACAAGGTTAAATCGATCGATCCCAGCTTGTTTGATCACCTCTATCGCCTGCAGGGGCTGCTGGGTACCAGCAAGCCGGTGCAGCTGATCTCCGGTTACCGTTCCGTAGATACCAATAACGAATTGCGCGCGCACAGCCGCGGTGTGGCCAAGCACAGCTACCATACCAAGGGCCAGGCGATGGATTTCCATATTGAAGGTATCCAATTGAGTAATATCCGTAAAGCGGCGTTAAAAATGCGCGCCGGTGGTGTAGGATATTACCCACGTAGCAACTTCGTGCACATCGATACCGGCCCGGTTCGGAGCTGGTAATCGCGGTGCCCTCAGTGAATAACGCCGCTCCTTGCGGAGGCGGTGTTATTGTCGTTGGAGCCTTATGAAATACCATCTTATTCCCGTTACCGCCTTTAGCCAGAATTGCAGCCTGATCTGGTGTGAAAACACGCAGCAGGCGGCGTTGGTCGATCCCGGCGGCGAAGCGGAAAAAATCAAAGCGGAAGTGGCGAAACAGGGTGTGACAATCACGCAGATTTTGCTGACGCACGGCCATTTGGATCACGTCGGCGCGGCGGCGGAGCTGGCGGAACATTATCAGGTGCCGATTTACGGCCCGGATAAAGAGGACGCTTTTTGGCTGGATGGTTTGCCGGCGCAGAGCCGGATGTTCGGGCTGGAAGAGTGTGCGCCGCTGACCCCGACCCGCTGGCTGTCGGAAGGCGATGAGATGCAGGTGGGTGAGATGACGCTCAAGGTGTTGCATTGCCCTGGGCACACACCGGGCCACATCGTCTTTATCAATGAGCAGGCGCGTTTGGCGCTGGTGGGTGACGTGCTGTTTAACGGCGGCGTGGGGCGCAGCGACTTCCCGCGCGGTGATCATCAGGCGCTGATCGCCTCTATTCGCACCAAGCTGCTGCCATTGGGCGACGATATGCGCTTTATTCCCGGCCACGGCCCGATGTCGACCTTTGGCCACGAGCGCCAGACCAATCCGTTCCTGCGCGAAGAGCCGGCGGTGTGGTAACGATTATTTCCCGGCCGAAATAATCAAGGGCGCATAGAGCGCCCTTTTTTTATGATTTATGACCTGCGTCGATGCTTTAGAGCACGGCGACGATGGCTTCACACAGCGGTGCCATGTTGTCCGGCGTCATGCCGGCCACGTTCACCCGGCCCGAGTTTACGGCGTATACGCCGAACTCTTCACGCAGACGCAGCACCTGTTCTTTGGTCAGGCCGCTGAATGAGAACATGCCGTTCTGCTGGATGATAAAGCTGAAGTCCTGTTGTGCGCCTTTCTCCTGTAGGGTGTTCACGAACAGCTGACGCATGCGGTGAATGCGCTGGCGCATGTCGGTCAGCTCCTGCTCCCACATCGCGCGCAGCGCGTCATTGCCCAGAATGGTGGCGACAACGGCCGCGCCGTGTGACGGCGGGTTGGAGTAGTTGGCGCGGATAGCCGCTTTCACCTGGCTGAAGGCGCGATCGGCAGTCTCGGCATCGGCAGCTACAAGGGTGCAAGCGCCGACGCGCTCATTGTACAGACCGAAGTTTTTCGAGTAGGAGCTGGCGACGATCAGTTCTTTATGTTTGGCGGCGAAAATACGCAGGCCTTGCGCATCTTCTTCCAGGCCGTTGGCGAAGCCCTGATAAGCGAAGTCGAACAGCGGCAACCACCCGTTGGCGACGGAAAGTTCAGCCAGCTGCGCCCACTGTTCCGGCGTTGGATCGATACCGGTCGGGTTATGGCAGCAGCCGTGGAACAGCACGACATCACCGGCCTGAGCCTGTTTCAGGCTGTTCAGCAGGCCGTCAAAATCCAGCGCGTGGTTGGCTGCGTCGTAGTAGGCGTACTCCAGCACTTCCAGGCCAACGGCGCTAAAGACGTTCTTGTGGTTCGGCCAGCTTGGGTTGCTGATCCAGATGCGCTTGGCGCTGGTCTGGTTGGCGATAAAGTCTGCCGCTACGCGCAAGCCGCCGGTGCCGCCTGGCGTCTGTGCGGTGCGTGCGCGACGATCGGTGACGATCGGGCTCTCTTTACCGAACAGCAGCTCTTGCGTGCAGCTGGCAAACGCCGGGATGCCTTCAATGCCGAGATAGTTTTTGGTGGTCTCGTTTTCCAGCAGATACTGTTCAGCTTTTTTTACGCTGGTCAGCACCGGGGTTTTGCCGGTTTCATCTTTATAAACGCCAATGCCTAAATTGATTTTATTCGGGCGGGCGTCGGCGCGGAAAATGTCGGTCAGGCCCAGGATCGGGTCGGCGGGTGCGGCGGTGATTTTTTCAAACATGTCAGGTGCTTCCAAATCTCGGAGTTAAGCAGACAGAAGCATCAGGGTAGCGCCAGTTATCGGCTTTGCCAACCGTTTGCGATAAAAACACCGCGATCTTGTGAACGGGAAGGATTCGACAGAAAAAATGAGGGATAAGGGGAAATCTGCAGGATAAAACGTTACCGGCAGACACAAATAAAAACAGGGCCGAAGCCCTGTTTTTTTAACTTAGCCGACGGTGAACCGCCGTTAAGCGAGACAACTTAGAACTGGTATACCAGACCAACAGCTACGATATCGTCAGTAGGGGTGCCGGTTGCTTTGGTGAACTCGTTGTCATCCAGCAGGTTGATTTTGTAATCAACGTAGGTGGACATGTTTTTGTTGAAGTAATAGGTGGTACCAACAGAAACATATTTAACCAGATCCTGATCAGAACCCACACCTGGGACGTTCAGGTTTTTACCTTTAGACTGCAGGTAAGACACTTCTGGACGCAGACCAAAGTCGAACTGGTACTGAGCGGTCACTTCGAAGTTCTGAGTTTTGCTCGCGAAGCCGCCGCACTTGTCATCGGTAGCTGCACAGCCAGCACCGAAGTTTTTGCCGCCGTAAGTGGTCATGTTACGGGTTTCTGCGTACATCGCGGCCAGGTAGACGTTGTTGGCGTCGTATTTCGCGCCCACGGTCCAAGCGTCAGCTTTTTTGCCTTTCTCGTTGGATTCGTCTTTCTGCTTATCGGTACGGTTGGAAGATGCGTATGCTGCACCTACGCTGATGCCTTCGCCGATGTCATAAGTAGAGGAGATGCCCCAGCCGTCGCCGTTTTGTTTCTTGATGTCGCGACCGTCGTTCTGGTTTTTGCCCTGGTATTGCAGAGCGAAGTTCAGACCGTCAACCAGACCGAAGAAGTTGTTGTTACGATAGGTCGCAACGCCGTTGGTACGGCCGGTCATGAAGTTGTCGGTGATGGTGTAGGTATCGCCACCGAACTCTGGCAGCATATCGGTCCAGCCTTCCACGTCGTACAGTACGCCGTAGTTACGGCCGTAGTCGAAGGAGCCGTAGTCAGCGAATTTCAGACCCGCGAAGCCCAGACGGGTTTTGGTGCCTTCGGTGCCCTGAGATTCGGCGTGGTTAGCCTGGACGTTGTATTCCCACTGGCCGTAACCGGTCAGTTGGTCAGTAATCTGAGTTTCACCTTTGAAGCCGAAACGAACATAGGTCTGATCGCCGTCATTACCTTTGTCGTCGGAGAAGTAGTGCAGACCGTCAACTTTGCCGTACAGATCCAGCTTGTTGCCGTCTTTGTTGTAGATTTCAGCTGCGTTTGCTGCACCAGCAGCCAACAGAGCCGGGATAACCACTGCAAGAATGTTGCGCTTCATCATTATTACCCTCATTGGTGTTATTCGGACACCTTTGCCACTGCCGCCAATAATTCCTTGGGAACTATTGTTGATAGATTGGTGTCGTCCTGTGTCTGAACGCAGTGTTCCATTCACAGGCGGGTTAATCTAGGACGAAAATGATACCAATGTCGCAATGAGGTTGCAAAAGGAAAGTATGTGTAACCAAATGTAATTTTTCGGGAACTTTGTGACGTGCGTCAATATTAAAAAATGCGAAAGGCCAGCGAGGCTGGCCTTTGTTTTGTAACGAAATCGTTTAAAAAACGTGTGATCGTATAAATTAGAAGCTTGCGTTACGTGGGGTGCGTGGGAACGGGATCACATCGCGCACGTTTTGCACGCCGGTGACATAGGCGATTAAACGTTCAAAGCCCAGGCCGAAACCGGAATGCGGCACGGTGCCGTAACGACGCAGATCGCGATACCACCAGTAGTCTTCCTTATTCAGGCCCATCTCTTCCAGACGCTGATCGAGTACGTCGAGACGTTCTTCACGCTGAGAGCCCCCGATGATTTCACCGATGCCCGGCGCCAGCACGTCCATGGCCGCGACGGTTTTGCCGTCTTCGTTCATGCGCATATAGAACGCTTTGATGTCTTTCGGGTAGTTTTTCACCACTACCGGCGCCTGGAAGTGTTTCTCCGCCAGATAACGCTCATGTTCGGAAGAGAGATCGATACCCCAGGAGACCGGGTTTTCGAAGGTTTGGCCAGAGGCCAGCAGGATCTCAATGGCGTCGGTGTAGTCTACCTGGGCGAAATCGGAAGAGACGAAGCGCTCCAGACGCGCGATAGCGTCTTTATCCACGCGCTCGGCGAAGAATTTCAGATCGTCTGCGCGTTCATCCAGCACAGCCTGGAACACATACTTCAGCATGCTTTCGGCCAGGCCGGCGACATCGTCCAGCGTCGCGAAGGCCACTTCCGGCTCGATCATCCAGAATTCCGCCAGGTGGCGGCTGGTGTTTGAGTTTTCGGCGCGGAAGGTTGGGCCGAAGGTGTATACCTTGGACAGCGCACAGGCGTAGGTTTCGCCGTTCAGCTGGCCGGAAACGGTGAGGAAGGCTTCCTTACCGAAGAAATCCTGGCTGAAATCGACGGCGCCCTTGTCGGTGCGCGGCAGGTTTTCCAGATCCAGCGTGGAGACGCGGAACATCTCGCCGGCGCCTTCGGTGTCGGAGGCGGTGATCAGCGGGGTAGATACCCAGAAATAGCCATTTTCATGGAAGAAGCGGTGGATCGCCTGCGCCAGGGTATGACGCACGCGCGCCACGGCGCCGATCAGGTTGGTGCGCGGGCGCAGGTGGGCCACTTCGCGCAGGTATTCGATGCTGTGACGTTTGGCCGCCATCGGGTAAGTATCCGGATCGTCGACCCAGCCGACCACTTTGATCGCGGTGGCCTGCAGCTCGAAGCTCTGGCCTTCGCCCGGTGAGGCGACGACCTTGCCGGTAACTTCAACCGAACAGCCGGTGGTCAGGTGCAGCACTTCATCTTGATAATTCGGCAGAGAATTATTAACGACGGCCTGTAACGGATCAAAGCAGGAACCGTCATAGACGGCCAGGAAGGAGATACCAGCTTTTGAATCTCTCCGGGTACGTACCCAGCCGCGTACGGTGACTTCACTGTCAACCGCAGCACGACCTTGCAGTACGTCGACTACAGGCACTACGCTCATAGATTTCTCTCTTTAATAATTTGGTTTAGAAATAGCTTACAACCCAAGAATATGGGGGTAATGGCTATGTTACTTGCCGCGGTGCAGAGCACAAGCAGAAATCATCGGATTGGCGCAACATTTATCGCGGCTGACTGAAAAGAGGGCGTTCGGGATAAAAACAAAAAAGCCGGCGCGTGAACCGGGCCGGCTTTCTCTCTTTATATAAAGAAGGCTCAGCTGGCTTTCTTCACCAGCGGCAGATCGAAGGCCTTGCGCAGGGCCCTGACGAACGCCTGGTCCTGGCAGATGGTCTTGCCGGGGCTGTCGGAGAGTTTGGCCACCGGCTTGCCTTTGCACTCGACCAGCTTGATCACGATATTTAACGGCTTAACGCCGGGAATATCGCAGGTCAGGCGCGTGCCGATGCCGAAGCCGAGATTAATGCGCTGATAGAAATGGCGATAGAGCGCCAGCGCTTTTTCCAGATCCAGATTGTCCGAGAACACCAGCGTTTTGCTCAGTGGGTCGATGCCCAGTTTCTGATAGTGGGCAATGGCCTTTTCACCCCACTCGACGGGATCGCCCGAATCGTGGCGAAGCCCCTGATAACGCTCGGCGAACTGTGGGCCGAAGTCGCGCAGGAAGGCATCCATGGTGATGCAGTCGGTGAGCGCGATGCCAAGCTGGTCCGGATATTCATCCAGCCAGGCCTGCAATGCGGCGCGCTGGCTGTTGGCCAGCACCGGGCTTATCTGCTGATGCGCCTGGAACCACTCATGCGCCTGCGTGCCGACCGGCGCCAGACCCAGCTGGTGCGCCAGATCGTAATTGCTGGTGCCCGACAGGTACGGGAATTCGGCCTGCAAGGTGCTGACGATGGCCTGTTGCACGCCCTGAGAGAAACGGCGGCGGGTGCCGAAGTCCATCAACTTGAAGCGCGAAAGATCCAGATCGCCCGCCAACGTCTTGAACTGCGCCAGCTTGGTTTGCAGATGCGCCACCGCCTGTTCCGGCGTCGCCAGCGGCGAGCGCCGGCGGTGCACCACTTCGCTGATCACCGCCAGCAATGGGACTTCCCACATGATCACTTCACGCCAGGGGCCGGCGATGCGGATTTGCAGCTTGCCGTCGCGGTTGTCGATGGTGACCTGCTGCGGATCGTAGCGGAACGTTCGCAGCCAGTTCAGGTAATCTTGACGGAAGAAGGGCAGGCCCGAAAGATAAGCGAATTCGGCGTCGGTTAGCGCCAGCCGGCTCATCAGCGCCACCTGCGCGCGGATCTCGTCGGCATATTCGCCCAGCAGTTCGTCGCCGCGGCAGCGGAATTCCGCCGCCACGCTGATCGCGGGATAGCGATGGAACACTGCTTGCTGCATATGAAGCTTATAAGCATCGGTATCAAGCAGTGATGTCAAAATCGGGGAAGCGTATTGAGTCATAGCGCGTTACAGCATCCTCGTCAGGCGCGTGTCCAAATCCGGATAATCATAAAAGTGGGGGTGGAGTATACCCGGATTATCCTGTTATTGAAGCTGCATCACACCATAAATCACCGAAGCGGGTCGAGGATTAAACGTGCCTTTATGGCAGCCGGATAGCGGCGGAGAGGAAAAAAAGCCAGATATGCCTGTAAGGTGAATGACTTAGCCTAATTAGTCATAAAAATTATAATGTTAATTATTTTAAACAGCGAATCAGATAAAGCCGGCCTGGGTATGCACGCTGACCCGATCCTTGCCGTTCTTTTTGCAAAAGTAGAGCGCTTCGTCCGCCTGTTTGATCGCCGCCTGCAGCGCGGTGAACGCGCTGACTGGCGCAATGCCGCAGCTGGTGGTGAAACGCACTTGCCGTCCGTCGGCCAGATTTAGCGTCAGGCGATGAGTACGGGCGCGCAATTGCTCCATGATGTCCCGCGCGTTGTCCAACGAACAGTTGCCCAGCAGCACCGCGAACTCTTCGCCGCCATAGCGGCAGAAGATGTCGCTGGCGCGGAACGCGCGTTGCAGCAGGTGGCCGAAGGCCACCAGCGCCCGGTCACCCACGTCGTGGCCGTAGCTGTCGTTGAGTTGTTTGAAATTGTCGATGTCGATCAGGCAAAAGGCCTGCGGGTAGCTGGCGTTGCCCAGCAGTTGACATTCAAGGAAGAATTTACGGCGGTTGTAGATATTGGTGAGCGGATCGAGGAAGGAAGAGGCCTCGAGCTCTTTAATCAGCAGTTGTTTCTCGCTCTCCAGCGAGACCTTGTCCAGTTGGTATTGCCTGAGCTGCTGAATGGCGTCGCTGATGGCGATCAATTCCTGGCTGTAGAAGGCGTCGTTGCGATCGATATTCATCTCACCGCGCGACAGCCGCACGATATTGTTGTGGGTCTTGGTCAGCCAGCGGTTGATGCTGGTGCAGAACACCAGCGCCGGCAAAATGAACAGCAAAACCACCAGGCCGGCCAGCGCGATCATGCCGTAAATGGTCGTCTGGCTGTCGTAAATCTTGTGGCGCGAGGCGAGGGTTTCCAATTCAAAACTGCGTTGATACAGCGCCTGCGAAAGCTCGCTCACATCGTCGACATAGCGCGAAATAAGCGCTGTGGGGTAGGGCTTATGGGTATCGATAGCGATATACAGCCCATTGGTAATCTGCTGGAGGCGCTCAGCGGACACTTGGGCGAGCAACGCATTGACGATGTTAGTGATTTGTCCATCGTCGTAGTTGATCTTCATGAAGATCAATCGGGTGCTCAGCGCGTTCAGCACGCCGGTTAGCTGAATGGACTTCAGATAGGCGTCTTTGCGAACGAGCTGGCTGACGTTGACGTCGATAATCTGATCGCTCAATTCCGTCAATGACATATTTAGCCGGTTATTGAGGCGGATGGCCTCGAGAAACATAAAGGAGTCGGTATCCACCATCCGGGTATCGTAGGTGTAGCGGTAATAACTCTTGCTGGTTTGCGAGATGTAATAGGCGCTGTTGATGTTGAACAGATTGGCGTTGGTGTTATTGACCTGCGAAAGCTGCAGGTTGTCATTATCCAGCAGCTGTTCCATCAAAGCGATCATCGACAGCGCGGCGATTTTTTGCTGAACCCCAAGCTGTCTGGCGACCTCATCGTCCAGATGTTCGCGGATCCGGGTGATTCTCTCACGCGCCACCCGATCGGCGGCCAAACATTGCGCACGGGTGATTTGCGGATCGATCAGGCTCAATCGTTTGAGGCGATGAGCCAGCAACGCAGCCTGAAAAGCTTCGGAAATTTCTTTGGCGCGATCAATTTTGTACAGGTTTAGCTGGTTGTCGCGGTAGTCGGTATGGGCTTCGAGCAGCTCATCGACGATGAACAGAGAGAAAGAAGTCATCAGGCACAGGGTGAAAAAATAGATTGCGTATTTAATCTTCATAATGCGAGCCATCCCTGAACCTGATGCCGCAATTATACCACCATGCCGCCGGTGTCGCCTCAACTATGCCGGCGCGCCGCGATGGCGGTTTTTTAGCAGTAAATGCTGATTTTTATTTGGCCATTGGTCACCCGCACTGCCGCCTGCCGGGCGATTTATGATTTGCCTCTGATTTCTCTCTCCTGGTCGCCCTGCGGCTCTGGGCTTTTCGGCCAGCTGTGATACAGTTTATTCACAATTCAGGCTCACCGCGCGCCGCAGGGGAACATACCGGCTGCGGTACGAAGGAGAAGAGCAGCCTGGCACCTATAACTCACTGAGACGTTTAAGGGTTTTTATGACACAACAGCCACAGGCAAAATACCGCCACGATTATCGCGCGCCCGATTACACCACGACCGATATCGATTTGGACTTCAGTCTGGACGCGGAAACCACGCGCGTGACCGCCGTCAGTAAAATCAAACGTCAGGGGGCGGCCGGTGCACCGCTGGTGCTGGATGGCGAAGATTTGACGCTGGTGAGCATTCAGGTGGACGGCCAACCGTGGAGCGCCTACCATCAGCAGGATAACCAGCTGATCATCGAAGAGTTGCCGGCACAATTCACTCTTACCATTGTCAACGATATTCACCCGGCGAAGAACACCGCGCTGGAAGGGCTGTACCTGTCCGGCGATGCGCTGTGCACGCAATGCGAAGCCGAAGGCTTCCACCACATTACTTATTACCAGGATCGCCCGGACGTGCTGGCGCGCTTTACCACCCGCATCGTGGCCGACAAGACGCGCTATCCGTTCCTGCTGTCGAACGGCAACCGCATCGGCCAGGGCGAATTGGCCGATGGCCGCCACTGGGTGCAATGGCAGGATCCGTTCCCGAAACCTTGCTACCTGTTCGCGCTGGTGGCGGGGGATTTCGACGTGCTGCGCGACAGCTTCACCACCCGTTCCGGCCGTAAGGTCGCACTGGAGCTGTTCGTCGATCGCGGCAACCTGGATCGCGCCGACTGGGCAATGACTTCGTTGAAGAACTCGATGAAGTGGGACGAGACCCGCTTCGGCCTGGAATATGATCTCGACATTTATATGATTGTGGCGGTCGATTTCTTCAATATGGGCGCGATGGAGAACAAAGGGTTAAATATCTTTAACTCCAAATATGTGCTGGCGAAGGCGGAAACCGCGACCGACAAGGATTACCTGAACATCGAAGCGGTGATCGGCCACGAATACTTCCACAACTGGACCGGTAACCGCGTGACCTGCCGCGACTGGTTCCAGCTCAGTCTGAAAGAGGGGCTGACGGTGTTCCGCGATCAGGAATTCAGTTCCGATCTGGGATCGCGTTCGGTCAACCGCATCGACAATGTGCGCGTGATGCGCGGCGCGCAGTTTGCCGAAGACGCCAGCCCGATGGCGCACGCCATCCGCCCGGACAAAGTCATCGAGATGAACAACTTCTACACCCTCACGGTGTATGAAAAGGGTTCCGAGGTGATCCGCATGATGCATACCCTGTTGGGGGAGGAGAACTTCCAGAAAGGGATGCAGCTCTATTTCGAACGCCACGACGGCAGCGCCGCTACCTGCGACGATTTCGTGCAGGCGATGGAGGATGCGTCTAACGTCGATCTGTCGCGCTTCCGCCGTTGGTATAGCCAGTCCGGCACGCCGCTGTTGACGGTGCGCGACGAGTACGATGCGGAAACTCAGCAATATCGCCTGCATGTCAGCCAGAAAACTGCGCCGACTGCCGATCAGCCGGAGAAGTTGCCGCTGCATATTCCGCTGGATATCGAACTGTACGACAGCGAAGGCAATGTCATTCCATTGCAAAAAGGCGGCCTGCCGGTCAACAACGTGCTGAACGTCACCGAAGCGGAGCAGACCTTCGTGTTCGACGGCGTGGCGCACAAGCCGGTACCGTCGCTGCTGCGCGAATTCTCCGCGCCGGTGAAACTGGACTATCCGTACAGCGATCAGCAACTGACCTTCCTGATGCAGCACGCACGCAATGAATTTGCACGTTGGGATGCGGCACAGAGCCTGCTGGCGACCTATATCAAGCTGAACGTGGCGCGGCACCAGCAGAAGCAGCCACTGTCGCTGCCGCTGCACGTGGCCGATGCGTTCCGTGCGGTGCTGCTGGACGAAAAACTGGATCCGGCGCTGGCGGCGCAGATCCTGACGCTGCCGTCGGAGAACGAAATCGCCGAGCTGTTTGCCACTATCGATCCGGAAGCGATCGCCGCGGTGCACGAAGCGATCGTACGCTGCCTGGCGCGGGAGTTGGCCGAAGAGTGGCTGGCGGTGTATCACGCCAACAAGACCGACGGCTACCGCGTGGAGCATGCCGAGATCGCCAAGCGCGCCTTGCGCAATGTGTGCCTGGGCTATCTGGCGTTCGGCGAAGATGAGGCGCTGGCGGACCAGCTGGTGAACGAACAGTATCGCCAGGCGGACAACATGACCGACTCGCTGGCGGCGCTGTCTGCCGCGGTCGCGGCCCAGCTGCCGTGCCGCGATGCGCTGCTGGCGGCGTTCGACGAGCGCTGGCATCAGGATGGCCTGGTGATGGACAAATGGTTCGTGCTGCAGGGCGGCAGCCCGGCGGCAGACGTGTTGAGCAAGGTGCGCGCGCTGTTGCAACACCGCTCGTTCAGCCTGAGCAACCCGAACCGCACCCGTTCGCTGATCGGCGGCTTCGCTTCCGGCAACCCGGCGGCGTTCCATGCCGCGGACGGCAGCGGCTATCAGTTCCTGGTGGAGATCCTCAGCGATCTCAACCAGCGCAACCCGCAGATCGCCGCGCGCCTGATCGAACCGCTGATTCGCCTGAAGCGTTACGATGCCGGCCGCCAGGCGCTGATGCGTAAGGCGCTGGAACAGCTGAAAGGGTTGGAAAACCTGTCCGGCGATCTGTACGAGAAGATCAGCAAGGCGCTCGACGCCTGATTTTTTCGCGCTAGAGACATCAAGGGACGGCCTGGGCCGTCCCTTTTTCATTCATTCAATTCGCCGCCCGGCGCGCGGCGTCCGTCGCGGCAGGCGGCGATAACACCCGTTCCAGCACTTCGGCCTCCAGTTCCGCCAGCCTGGCCGAGCCTTTGCGGCGCGGCCGCGGCAGATCGATGCTCAGATCCAGCCCGATATGCCCCTCTTCAATCAGGATCACCCGATCCGCCAGCGCGATGGCTTCGCTGACGTCATGTGTGACCAGCAGTACGGTAAAACCGTGTTGTAGCCACAGCGTCTCTATCAGACCTTGCATCTCGATGCGCGTCAGGGCATCCAGCGCCCCGAGCGGTTCGTCCAGCAGCAGCAGGCGGGGGCGGTGGATCAGCGCGCGCGCCAGGGCGACCCGCTGTTTTTGTCCGCCGGACAGCGCCGCCGGCCAATCGCGGGCGCGATCCGCCAAACCGACCGCTTCCAGGGCTTGCAACGCCGCGTCGCGCCACTGGCCGCGCAGCCCCAGACCCACGTTATCGATCACCGTTTTCCATGGCAGCAGGCGCGCATCCTGAAACATCAACCGGGTATCCTCTTTAGCGGCGGCGAGCGGCGCGTTGCCGCTGAGCAAAGCGCCGCTGCTGGCCTGTTCCAGGCCGGCCAACAGGCGCAGCAGGGTGCTCTTGCCGCAGCCGCTGCGGCCAACCACCGCCACGAACTGCCCGGCGGAAATGCGCAGCTGAATATTGTCCAGCACCGTGCGGTTGCCGTAACGTTTGCCGATAGACTCCAGCGTCACCGGCGTGCCTTGCGCAAGGCGAGCGGGAAGGGTCATAGCGCTTCTCCCTGTTTCAGTTGATAGGCCGGATGCCAGCGCAACCAGACGCGCTCCAGCAGCTGCGCGCCCACGTCCGCCAGCTTGCCGAGCAGGGCGTACAGCACGATCGCCACCACCACCACGTCGGTTTGCAGAAATTCACGCGCGTTCATCGCCAGGTAGCCGATGCCCGAATTGGCCGAGATGGTTTCGGCGACGATCAGCGTCAGCCACATGAAGCCGAGAGCGAAACGCACGCCGACCATAATCGACGGCAGCGCGCCCGGCAGCACCACCTGTGTAAACAGGCGAAAACCGCTCAGGCCGTAGCTGCGGGCCATCTCCAACAGGCCGCGATCGATGTTTTTGATGCCGTGATAGGTATTGAGATAAATCGGGAACAGCGTACCGAGCGCCACCAGAAAGATCTTGGCGGATTCATCGATGCCGAACCACAGGATCACCAACGGGATCAGCGCCAGATGCGGCACGTTGCGGATCATTTGCACCGAGCTGTCCAGCAGGCGTTCGCCCCAGCGCGACAGCCCGGTAATAAAGCCGAGTATCAGTCCGATGCTGCCGCCGATGGCGAAGCCTAACAACGCGCGCTGGCTGCTGATGCTCAGGTGCTGCCACAGTTCGCCGCTTTGGCTCAGGCGCCAGAAGGCGGCCAGCACCGCACTCGGCGCCGGCAAAATGCGGTTGGACAGCCAGCCGGTTTCGACGGCGATTTGCCAGATGATCACCAGCGCCAGCGGCAGCGTCCAGGGGGCCAGCCGATACAGGATGCGTTGTACGTTATTTGCCATCGGGGCGCTCCTCAGCTCTGCGATACTTTTTGCGGAACATAGATGTTGGCCACCACTTCGCCCTGCGGACGCACCGGCTGAAGGCGAGCGGGCGTTTCCTCCTGCGCTAGATCGAGGTGCGGGAACAGCAGTTCGCCGACGCGGTAGGCCTCTTCCAGATGCGGATAGCCGGAGAGAATAAAGGTGTCGATGCCCAGATCGGCATATTCCTGCATGCGCGCCGCGACCGTCGGGCCATCGCCCACCAGCGCGGTGCCGGCGCCGCCGCGCACCAGGCCGATGCCGGCCCACAGGTTCGGGCTGATCTCCAGGTTATCCTTTTTGCCGCCGTGCAGCGCCGCCATGCGCCGTTGGCCGACGGAGTCGAAGCGCGCAAAGGCCTGCTGCGCGTTGGCGATGGTTTCCTCATCGAGGTGGGCGATCAGCCGGTCAGCGGCGCGCCAGGCTTCTTCGGTGGTTTCCCGCACGATGACGTGCAGCCGGATGCCGAAACGCACCTGGCGGCCTTTCGCCGCCGCTTTGGCGCGCACCTCTTCGATCTTCGCCTTAACCTGCGCCGGCGGCTCTCCCCAGGTGAGATACATTTCTACCTGCTCGGCGGCCAGATCCTGCGCGGCGGCGGAGGATCCGCCGAAATAGAGCGGCGGGCGCGGCTGTTGCACCGGCGGGAACAGCAGTTTGGCGCCTTTCACCTGAATATGCTTGCCGTGGAAATCGACGGTTTCCCCTTCCAGCACCCGGCGCCAGATGTGGGTGAACTCGGTTGAGGCTTCGTAGCGTTCTTCATGGCTAAGGTGCAGCCCCTCGGCCGCCAGCTCTTCCGGATCGCCGCCGGTGACCAGATTGAACAGCGCGCGCCCGTTGGACAGGCGATCCAGCGTCGCCGCCTGGCGCGCCGCCAGCGTAGGGGAGATGATGCCCGGCCGCAGCGCGACCAAAAATTTCAGCCGCTGGGTGACCGGGATCAGCGAGGCGGCCACCAGCCAGGAGTCTTCGCAGGAGCGGCCGGTGGGGATCAGCACGCCGCCGAATCCCAGCCGATCCGCCGCCTGGGCGATCTGCTGCAAGTAACCGTGATCGACGCTGCGCGCCCCTTGTGCGCTGCCAAGATAGTGGCCGTCGCCGTGGGTGGGTAAAAACCAGAAAACGTTCAGGCTCATCGTCAATGCTCTCCCGTATTTATTGCGCGCTAGGGCGCCAGATGCGTTGCGAGATGTCGACCTTCACCGGCACCAGCCGGTTGGTGTAAAACAGGTCGGCGGTTTGCTGCTGCGCGGCGATGGTATGCGCATCGAGCGGTGTGATGGCGGTCGGGGGGCGGTGATCCAGATAGCTGGCGATCACCGGTTCCGGCAGCCCCATGGCGTTGGCCAGCAAGGTCACGCTTTGCGCCCGGTCGCTGCGGGTGAGCGCATCGGCCTGGGTCAGCACCGTCAGGATCTGGCTGATAAAGGCGCCGTTGGCTTCGACATAAGGGCGCGCCGCCAGATAGAAGGAGCCGGTCTGGTTCAGATCGGTGCCGTCGCCGAGCACCCGCACGCCGCCCTGCAGCAGCGCGGCGGAATAATAAGGATCCCAGATCGCCCAGGCATCGACGTTGCCCTGTTGGAATGCGGCGCGCGCATCGGCGGGCGTCAGATAGGCGGGCTGGATATCCGTAAATTTCAGTCCGGCTTTTTGCAGCGATCGCAGCAGCAGGTTATGTGAGCTGGATCCTTTCTGGAACGCGACCTTATGGTCTTTCAGATCTGCGACGGTTTTGATCGGGCTGTTTTCCGGCACCAGGATCACTTCCGCCTTCGGTTTGGGCGGCTCAACGCCGACATACAGCAGATCGGCCCCGGCGGCCTGCGCGAAGATCGGCGGAATATCGCCGGTGCTGCCCAGATCGATGCTGCCGACGTTCAGGGCCTCCAGCATTTGCGGGCCGGCGGGAAACTCGATCCAACTGATGCGGGTGGCGGGGAAACGTTCCTCCAGCAGCCGGTGGCTCTTCGCCAGCACCAGACTGACCGATCCTTTTTGGTAGCCGATGCGGAACTGCGCCGGATCCTGAGCGACGGCGGCGTTGGCCCAAACCAGCGACAGCAGGCCGGTGAAGGCGGCGGCGCTCAGCCAACGCCGCAAAGCAATGCGTTGTTTCATTCAGGCTCTCCTTTTCCAGGCGTTTCAGGCGGTTTGACGCGCCGCCAGTGGCGAGGCGACGCGCAGCGCCGGCGGTTTGCGGCGGCCAAGTGCCAGATAGAAACTGGCCAGTGCCTCTTCCAGCCGGGCGGCCACGGCGTCGGTGAGCGTGGCGCCTTCGTCGGTCAGCTGGATCTGGCTGTCGTCGGCGAACACGCCGTGCAGCACCTCTTGCGCTTTCAGCGCCGCCAGTACCGGTTTCAACGCATAGTCCACCGCCAGCATGTGGCCGATCGAACCACCGGTCGCCAGCGGCAACACCACCTTATGATCCAGAGCGCGTTCCGGCAGCAGATCCAGCAGGGTTTTCAGCGCGCCGGAGAACGACGCTTTATAAACCGGCGTGGAAATCAGCAGGCCGTCGGCCTGCGCCAGCTGCTCGGCAAACGCCTTGATCGCCGGACTGTTGAAGTTGGCGTACAGCAGATCTTCGGCGTCAAAGTCGTGCAGGGTATAGGCCGTCACTTCCACCCCTTGCTGCCGCAGCCAGTTCTGACTCAGCGAGAGCAGCGCGGCGGAACGTGATGGGATGCGTGGGCTACCGGCCAGTGATATAACGCGCATTGCCACTCCTTATAACTAAAAGTTAGGTTTAATTAGAAAATCAATAGGAAGTGTTTTAAACCTACCAGCAACCCGGCGCGTTTTTTAAATCTCATTTTTTGATTTGGATATGCGCAAAAGCGGATTAGCGCCGATTTGGCGGTGAAGAGGGAAAACGATTGCGTAAAAACGGCTTTTTTTGCCTTTAATCAATTCCAATTAGGCGGGGGATACCGGATAATACGCCCCCGGTTTGCAACCGGGAAATCAGGAGAGTCCATGTACTACCCCCTCATCAGGAAAGCGTTGTTCCAGCTCGATCCGGAGCGCGCGCACGAAGTGACCTTTCGTCAGCTCAGCCGTATTACCGGCACCCCATTAGCGTTTCTTGTCCGTCAGTCCGTGCCGACCAAACCGGTCAACTGCATGGGGCTGTCGTTTAAAAACCCGCTGGGATTGGCCGCCGGTCTGGATAAAAACGGCGAATGCATCGATGCGTTCGGCGCGATGGGCTTCGGCCATGTGGAAGTCGGCACCGTGACGCCGCGTCCGCAACCGGGCAACGACAAGCCGCGCTTGTTCCGCGTGGTTGAGGCGGAAGGCCTGATTAACCGCATGGGGTTCAATAACCATGGCGTGGACAATCTGGTTGAAAACGTTAAGAAATCCCATTTCGGCGGCATTCTTGGGATCAATATCGGCAAGAATAAAGACACGCCGGTCGAGCAGGGCAAAGACGATTATTTGATCTGCATGGATAAAGTTTATCCGTATGCCGGATATATCGCGATTAACATCTCTTCACCGAATACGCCGGGGTTACGATCCTTACAGTATGGCGAAGCGCTGGACGATCTTTTGGCTGCGATTAAAAATAAGCAGCAGGAATTACATGCGCGTCATCACAAATATGTGCCGGTGGCGGTAAAGATCGCGCCGGATCTTTCAGAAGAAGAATTGATCCAAATTGCCGATAGCCTGGTGCGGCATAATATCGATGGCGTGATCGCCACCAATACCACGTTGGATCGAAAATTGATCCAGGGGTTGAATTACTGCGAACAAGCGGGCGGGTTAAGCGGGCGTCCGTTGCAATCACGCAGCACCGAAGTTATCCGTCGTCTCTCCACCGAACTGCAGGGGCGCCTGCCGATTATTGGCGTAGGCGGCATCGATTCGCTGACGGCGGCGCGCGAAAAAATGGAGGCCGGCGCGAGCCTGCTGCAAATTTATTCCGGATTTATCTATCACGGCCCGCGTTTGATTAAAGATATCGTTACCCATATCTAATATTTTTCCTCTCATTTTATTCCGGGGGTTTATTTCTGCCCCCGGCTCGTCTATATTTTGTTCGTTAGCTTAAATATCGTTCGCGGAATTATCCGATGTTTAAGCGATTTCATCGGTGATAAAATCGCCTTTTAGGGTGAGTGCGGCGTTGGCATAGGCAGCGAGAAGGATACGAAATGAAGATAAAACCTGACGATAATTGGCGTTGGTATTTTGATGCCGAACACGATCGGCTAATGCTGGATTTAGCTAATGGTATGATCTTTCGTTCACGTTTCCCGGCCAAAATGTTAACGCCGGACGCCTTTGATGAATGTGCTTTTTGCGTGGATGACGCCGCCCTTTATTTCACCTATGAAGAACAGTGCAAGCAGGTCAAGCTTAGCCATGAACAGCGCGCCGAGCTGGTGCTGAATGCGCTGGTCGCCTATCGCTTCCTGAAACCGCTGATGCCAAAGAGCTGGCATTTCTCGCAGCAGCATTACCCGCTGCAGCCGAAAAACGGCGAGCTGGCGGCGGTGAAAGTGATGGAGAGCGGCGCGGAAGCGCGCTTGCTGGTGGTGGAGGCCGGGGATAACGCCAGCCTGTGCCTGCTGGCGCAAAATCAGCTGACGGTCGCCGGCCGTACCATGGTCTTGGGCGACGCCATCAAGGTGATGCACGATCGGCTGAAGCCCTGCGCACAGGATGAAAGCGCCGCCCCGGCTTACGACAGGGCGGTATAAGGCGGTTTACGCCAGGGTCAAATCACTTTTCGGGATGCAGCTGCAGCACAGGATGGTGCCGTTGTCGCCCAGCGCGCTTTTCTTCAGGGGCGCGACTTCACCGTTCAGCAACGTAATGCGGCAACTGCCGCAAATCCCGGCGCGGCAGGAGTAAGGTACGCGGATGCCTTGCTGTTCCAACTGTTCGAGCAAGATCTGCTGGTTGTTGCCGGTAAACACCTTTCCTTCATATTCGATCGTGACGCTGTGCGCGCTGTCTTGCGGCGCCTGCACGCTCTCCACCACTTTGCCTGCGCCATAAGGGCGCGGCGGCTTGGTCGACAGCACTTCCACCGTATCGCCCACGCGGATGATGCCGCTGTTGCGGGCGATCATATTCTGGCCGAAATCGATATCGCCGTTGTCGGCGGAGCGGAATTTTTGCAGCGTGCTGAGCGGCTCGCCGCTCGGGTGCTTGCGGCCGCGCTCGGTGCTGACGGTGGTGAGCACGCAGCGGCTGCAGGGTTTCACCAGATCGAACATCACGTCGCCGACGCGGATCACCTGCCAGCCGTCCTCGGCCCAGGCGGTGGCGCCGCTCACCACCAGATTGGGGCGGAACTGCTCCAGCTTGATGCTGCCGGGGCAACGCTGCTGCAGATCGTTAAACGAAGCCTGGTTAATCAGCAGATAAGGATAGCCGTCGGCAAACGTCAGTGGGATTTCGGGGTGCTTCTTCACCCGGCGGGTCAGCTCCGGCCCCAGCCAGCGCAGCTGCACGTCGCGCTGGAAATAGCCGCTCAGCCAGCGGTTGATCTCATCTGGCGCGATCAGCGCGGTGAAATGGTTGCCCCACACCTCGGTCGGCTGCGGCGCGGCGGCGAAGTCGCTGAAGCGAATGGCGGCGCTTTCGCCGTCCGGCGCGGTCAGGAATAGCCCGTCCGGCAACAGCGCCGGCGTGAACAACACCATCTGCGGGTATTGGCGCGCGGTAATAAAGGTGCCGTCCGGCTCGGTGATCATAAAGTTGCGGTCGAAGGCCAGACCGCTGCTGCCGACCTGGGCGTAGGAAAGCTGCAGGCCGCGCAGTGATTTAACCGGATGGACGTAGAGTCTGGAAAGCGTGATCACCCTTATCTCCGTGCGATGATTAAATAGAAGGGAGCAACTTTATGACAAGCGGTGCGGATTAGCTATAATGCGCAACAATTTTCTTTTTGGTGATAAGTACGATATGAACTCTCTGTTTGCCAGCACGGCGCGTGGATTGGAAGAACTGTTAAAAAGCGAGCTGGAAGCGCTTGGCGCTCACGACTGCAAAGTGGTGCAGGGCGGGGTACATTTTCAGGGTGACGATCGTCTTCTGTACCAAAGCCTGCTGTGGAGCCGCCTGGCTTCGCGCATTCTGTTGCCGCTGAACGAATTCCGCGTGCACAGCGATCTGGATCTGTACCTCGGGGTGCAGGCGATCGACTGGCCGAGCATTTTTGGCGTGGATAAAACCTTTGCCGTGCATTTCAGCGGCGTGAACGAAGAGATCCGCAACAGCCAGTATGGCGCGCTGAAGGTGAAAGACGCCATCGTTGACAGCTTCACCCGTAAGCTCGACCAACGCCCGACGGTTGCCAAACAGCAGCCGGACATTCGCGTTAACGTCTTCCTGCAACGCGATATGGCCAGCGTGGCGCTCGATCTGAGCGGCGAAGGCCTGCACCAGCGCGGCTACCGCGATCTCACCGGCCAGGCGCCGCTGAAGGAAAACCTGGCGGCCGCCATCGTGTTGCGTTCCGGCTGGCAGCCGGGCACGCCGATGCTTGATCCGATGTGCGGCTCCGGCACGCTGTTGATCGAAGCGGCGATGATCGCCGCCGATCGCGCGCCGGGCCTGCACCGTCAACACTGGGGCTTCAGCGCCTGGAATGGCCACAACGCCGAACTGTGGCGTGAAGTCACCACCGAAGCGCAGGTGCGCGCGCGTCGCGGCCTGCAGGAAACCGCCTCTCGCTTCTTCGGCTCCGATATCGATCGCCGGGTGATTGAGATGGCGCGCGGCAACGCCCGCCGCGCCGGCGTCGCCGAGCTGATCACCTTCAACGTCGGCGACGTCGCGCGCTTGACCAACCCGCTGCCGGAAGGCCCGCACGGCACGGTGATCAGCAACCCGCCGTACGGCGAGCGTCTGGAAAGCGAACCGGCGCTGATCGCGCTGCACAACATGCTGGGACGTGTGATGAAAAGCGCCTTCGGCGGTTGGCAGCTGTCGCTGTTCAGCGCCTCGCCGGAGCTGTTGAGCTGCCTGCAGCTGCGCGCCGAGCGCCAGTTTAAGGCGAAGAACGGCCCGCTGGAGTGCGTGCAGAAAAACTATCAGCTGGCGGCAAGCCCGGCCGGTAGCGCCACCGGCGGCGTGCAGGTGGCGGAAGATTTCGCCAACCGTCTGCGCAAGAATTTGAAGAAGCTCGACAAGTGGGCGAAGCAACAAGGCATTGAATGCTACCGCCTGTACGACGCCGATCTGCCAGAATACAACGTCGCGGTGGACCGTTACGGCAGCAAGGTGGTGGTGCAGGAGTATGCGCCGCCGAAAACCGTCGATGCGCAGAAGGCGCGTCAGCGCCTGTTCGATGTGATCAACGCGACGCTGGCGGTGCTGGAATTGCCGTCGAATCAGCTGATCCTGAAAACCCGCGAGCGCCAGAAGGGCAAAAATCAGTACGAGAAACTGGCGCAGAAGGGCGAGTTCCTGCTGGTGGAAGAGTATAACGCCAAGCTGTGGGTCAACCTGACCGACTATCTCGATACCGGCCTGTTCCTCGATCACCGCATCGCGCGCCGTATGCTGGGCGAGATGAGCAATGGCAAGGACTTCCTCAACCTGTTCGCCTATACCGGCACCGCCAGCGTGCACGCCGGGCTGGGCGGCGCGCGCAGCACCACCACGGTGGACATGTCGCGCACCTACCTGGAATGGGCGGAGAAGAACCTGCGCGCCAACGGCCTGACCGGCCGTCAGCATCGGCTGATCCAGGCCGATTGCCTGTCTTGGCTGAGCAACGCCAATGAACAGTTCGACGTGATCTTCATCGATCCGCCGACGTTCTCCAACTCCAAGCGGATGGAGAACACCTTTGACGTGCAGCGCGATCATCTGGCGCTGATGAAAGATTTGAAACGGTTGCTGCGCCGCAACGGGACCATCATGTTCTCGAACAACAAGCGCGGTTTCCAAATGGATATGGCAGGGCTGAGCGCGTTGGGTCTGGAGGCGAAAGAGATCACCGCCAAGACGCTGTCGCAGGATTTTGCCCGTAACCGTCAGATCCACAACTGCTGGCTGGTGACTCACGCCGGCGAAGGAAAATAATTACTATGTCGTTAATCAGCATGTCCGGCGCCTGGCTCTCTTTCAGCGATGCGCCACTGTTAGACAACACCGAAATTCATATTGAAGACAACGAGCGCGTGTGTCTGGTCGGGCGCAACGGCGCCGGCAAATCCACGCTGCTGAAGATCCTCGGCAAAGAGATCCCGCTGGACGACGGCCGGGTGATCTACGAACAGGATCTGATCGTGGCGCGTCTGCAACAGGATCCGCCGCGCAATATCGGCGGCAGCGTGTTCGACTTCGTGGCGGAAGGCGTTGCGGAGCAGGCGGAACACCTGAAGGCCTATCACGCGATCTCCCACCTGGTGGAAAGCGACCCGAGCGAGAAAAACCTGGCGCGCATGGCGCAAATCATGGAGATCCTCGATCACCAGGGGCTGTGGCAGCTCGACAGCCGCATCAGCGAAGTGCTGCTGCAGCTGGGGCTGAACGGCGACGCCGAGCTTTCCTCACTGTCCGGCGGCTGGCTGCGTAAAGCGGCGCTGGGCCGCGCGCTGGTGAGCTCGCCGCGCGTGTTGTTGCTCGACGAACCGACCAACCACCTGGATATCGAAACCATCGACTGGCTGGAAGGTTTCCTGAAAGAGTTCGACGGCAGCATCGTCTTCATCTCGCACGACCGTTCGTTTATCCGCAACATGGCGACGCGCATCGTCGATCTGGATCGCGGCAAGCTGGTTTCCTGGCCGGGCAACTACGATCTGTATCTGCAGAGCAAAGAAGAAGCGCTGCGGGTGGAAGAGCTGCAAAACGCCGAGTTCGACCGCAAGCTGGCGCAGGAAGAGGTCTGGATCCGTCAGGGCATCAAGGCGCGCCGCACCCGCAATGAAGGCCGCGTGCGCGCGCTGAAGGCGCTGCGCGTCGAGCGCTCGCAGCGCCGCGAAGTGATGGGCACCGCCAAAATGCAGGTGGAAGAGGCGACCCGCTCTGGCAAAATCGTGTTCGAGCTGGAAGACGTCAATTATCAGGTTGGCGAAAAGGTGCTGGTGCGCGGTTTCTCCGCCCAGGTGCAGCGCGGCGACAAGATTGCGCTGGTGGGGCCGAACGGCTGCGGCAAAACCACGCTGCTGAAACTGATGCTCGGTCAGCTGAAAGCCGACAGCGGCCGCGTGCACTGCGGCACCAAGCTGGAAGTGGCCTATTTCGACCAGCACCGCGCCGATCTCGATCCTGAGCGCACGGTGATGGACAACCTGGCGGAAGGCAAGCAGGAAGTGATGGTCAACGGCCGTCCTCGCCACGTATTGGGCTATCTGCAGGACTTCCTGTTCCACCCGAAACGCGCGATGACGCCGGTGAAGGCGCTGTCGGGCGGTGAGCGTAACCGCCTGCTGTTGGCTAAGCTGTTTCTGAAACCGAGCAATCTGCTGATCCTCGATGAACCAACCAACGATCTCGACGTCGAAACGCTGGAGCTGCTGGAAGAGCTGATCGACGGCTATCAGGGCACCGTGCTGCTGGTCAGCCACGATCGTCAGTTCGTTGACAACTCGGTGACCGAGTGCTGGATCTTCGAAGGCAACGGCGTGATCAATGCCTTCGTCGGCGGTTACTACGATGCGCATCATCAGCGCGCGACGGCGAAACCGATTCGTCAGGCGGCGCCGAGCGCGAGCAAACCGACGGCGGAGAAAAAGGCCGAACAGCCGAAGAAAACGGCGGCCAAGCTGAGTTACAACCTGCTGCGTGAGCTGGAACAGTTGCCGCAGCGGCTCGAACAGCTGGAAGCGGAAATCGAAGCGCTGCAGGCGCAGATGAGCGACGCCGACTTTTTCACGCGGCCGCATAGCGAAACGCAAGAAGTGCTGACGGCGCTGGCTGATGCCGAGCAAGCGCTGGAACAGGCTTTCGCCCGTTGGGAAGAGCTGGAAGCGATGAAAAACGGCTGACCGTTGCGATGCCGCCCGCGCGCTGCTGCGGGCGGCATCGACGTGCCGGTGAGCGACGTTATTTAGGAGGAATATGGTGTGTTCCCACAACAATCATCAGCAGCATAGTCATTCCGCACCCTCGGCGGCGCAGCAGGATAACCTGATGCTGTGTCCGCAGTGCGACATGCTGGTGGCGCTGCCGCCGCTGGCCTATGGCAGCAAAGCGGTATGCCCGCGCTGCAAAACCACGCTCAGCGCCCGCTGGGACGAGCCGCGCAAGCGGCCGATCGGTTACGCGCTCAGCGCCTTGTTCATGCTGGTGCTGGCCAACATTTTCCCGTTTATCAACATGCGCGTCGCCGGCCTCGGCAACGAAATCCGGCTGATCCAAATCCCGGAAGTGATGGTGGCGGAAGACTACGCCAGCATGGCCACCTTGTTTATGGTGTTCGTGCAGCTGATCCCGGCGTTTTGCATGGTGGCGATTATCCTGCTGTGCGCCAGAGTGCGCTTGCCGCTGGGGCTCAAAGAGTGGATGGCTCGGGTGCTGTTCCAGTTCAAGACCTGGTGCATGGTGGAAATTTTCCTTGCCGGGGTGCTGGTCAGCTTCGTCAAGCTGATGGCCTACGGCGATATCGGCATCGGCAGTAGCTTCGTGCCTTACTGCCTGTTCTGCCTGCTGCAGGTGCGCGCCTTCCAGTGCGTGGATCGGCGCTGGCTGTGGCAGGATATCGAACCGGCGCCGCGACTGCATCGCCCGCTGACGGTGGGGCGCACCGGCATGCGCCAGGGCGTGCGCTCCTGCGCGTGCTGCACGGCGATCCTGCCGGCCGATCAGGTGCGCTGTCCGCGCTGTCACACCAAGGGCTACGTGCGGCGTCGTCACAGCCTGCAGTGGACGCTGGCGCTGCTGGTGACCTCTGTCATGCTGTATATTCCGGCCAACCTGATGCCGATCATGGTGACCGAGGCGCTGGGCAACAAGATGAACTCCACCATCATGGCGGGGGTGATCCTGCTGTGGGGGGACGGCTCTTATCCGGTGGCGATGGTGATTTTCATCGCCAGTATCATGGTGCCGTCGCTGAAAATGTTGGCGATCGGCTGGCTGTGCTGGGATGCGAACGGCAGGAAGAAACCGCGCGCCGACAGCGAGCGTATGCATCTGATTTATGAAGTGGTCGAATTCGTTGGCCGTTGGTCAATGATCGACGTGTTTGTGATCGCCGTGTTGTCGGCGTTGGTGCGAATGGGGCAGTTGATGAGCATTTATCCCGCGACGGGCGCCGTGCTGTTCGCGCTGGTGGTGATCCTCACCATGTTCGCCGCCATGACATTTGATCCCCGGCTGACCTGGGATCGCGCAAGTGAAACAATCAACAAGGAGCCGCAAGGTGACGGAAAATAATCATAGCGTCGCAGACGTTGAGAAGATCAAACGCTGGTCGCCGGTGTGGATCATTCCCATCGTGACCGCGCTGATCGGCGCCTGGATCCTGTTTTACCACTTCAGCCATCAGGGGCCGGTGGTGACGCTGGTGACCACGACGGCGGAAGGGCTGGAAGCGGGTAAAACCAAAATCAAAAGCCGCAGCGTTGACGTCGGGGTGGTGGAAACCGTCACGTTGAGCGATGACCTGAGCAAGGTGATGGTGCAGGCTCGCCTCAATTCCGGCATGGAAAAATTGCTGCGCCAGGATTCCGCCTTCTGGGTGGTGAAGCCGCAGATCGGCCGTGAAGGCGTCTCCGGGCTGGGCACGCTGCTCTCCGGCGCCTATATCGAACTGCAGCCGGGCAACAAAGGCAAAGACGGCAAAGACAACTATCAGCTGCTCGATGCGCCGCCGCTGGCTTCCCCGGATGCCAAAGGGTTGCGCATCGTGCTGGACAGCGAGAAATCAGGCCAGCTCAACGCCGGCGATCCGGTGCTGTTCCGCGGTTATCGCGTCGGGTCGGTGGAAACCAGCTACTTCGATCCTAAAGAACGCGCCATGCGCTATCAGCTGTTCATCACCGCGCCTTACGATCAGTTGGTCACCACCAACGTGCGCTTCTGGAAAGACAGCGGCGTGGCGTTCGATATGTCGGCGCAGGGCATGCGGGTGGAGATGGGCTCGTTGACCACGCTGTTCAGCGGCGGGGTCAGTTTTGACGTGCCGGACGGCTGGGATCGCGGCGATCAGGCGAAAGAGAAGGCGGAATATCAGCTGTTCGACAACCAGCGCAGCACGCAGGATTCGCTGTATACCGTGCATAAGGATTACCTGCTGTTCTTCTCCGACTCGGTACGCGGCCTGCAGCCGGGCGCGCCGGTCGAGTTCCGCGGCATCCGTCTGGGTACGGTGGCGCAGGTGCCGTTCTATAAAGACGGCATGGCGCAGCGTCTGGATAACGATTACCGCATTCCAGTGCTGATCCGCATCGAGCCGGATCGCTTCCAGAAACAGCTGGGCGGCAACTTCGATATTGAAGGGCACCTGAAAGATGCGGAATCTCGCGGCATGCGCGCCTCGATGAAGTCCGCCAACCTGCTGACCGGTTCGCTGTACATCGATCTCGACTTCTATCCGCAGGAAAAACCGTGGAAAGGGCCGCGCGAGCTGTTCGGTTATCCGCTGATGCCGACCACCAGCGGCGGTCTGGCGCAGATCCAGCAGAAACTGATGCAGACGCTGGATAAGATCAACTCAATGCCGATCAATCCGATGATCAACGAAGCGACCAAGACGCTGGCGGAGAGTCAGAAAACCATGAAGTCGACGCAGCAGACCATGAAGTCGCTGAACGACATCATCGCCAGCAAAGAGATGCAGGCGCTGCCGCAGGACATGCAGAAAACGCTGTTGGAACTGAACCGCAGCATGAAAGGGTTCCAGCCTGGTTCACCGGCTTACAACAAGATGGTGGGCGATATGCAGCGCCTCGACCAGGTGTTGCGTGAGCTGCAACCGGTGCTGCGCACCCTGAATGAGAAGAGCAACGCGCTGGTGTTTGAAGCCGCCGGCAGCAATGACCCTCAGCCGAAGAAGGCCACGAAATGATGAAATGGATCCCGGTAGCCCTAGCGCTGTTGCTCAGCGCCTGCAGCAGTTCACCACAAAAGACTTACTATCAGTTGCCGGCGCTGGGTGCGCCTGCTGCGGCCAGCAGCAGCGGCGCTTCCACGCGCCAGCTGTGGCTGGAACACGTGAGCGTGGCGGATTATCTGGCGCAGAGCGGCGTGGTGTATCAGACCAACGACGTACAGTATGTGATAGCCCAGAACAACCTGTGGGCCAGCCCGCTCGACCAGCAGTTGCAGCAAACGCTGGTCACCAACCTGAGCAGCGCGCTGCCGGGGTGGGTGGTCTCTTCGCAGCCGATGAGCAGCGATCAGGATGTGCTGAACGTGACCATCAGCGGCTTTCACGGTCGCTTTGACGGGAAAGCGATCATTCGCGGCGAGTGGGTGCTGAACCGCCAGGGGCGTTTGATCAAAAGGCCTTTCAACCTGGAGCTGAAACAGGGTGAAGACGGCTATGATGCCCTGGTGCGCACTCTGGCGCAGGGGTGGCAGCAGGAAGCCCAGGCTATCGCAGCACAGATGGGCGGCATTTAGTCATAATTTGGTCTAAAATCGTCTAATCCCTGTCGGCGTGAAAATCCGTTTTTTCTCGCTGGCAGGGATTTCTATTTCATTTCAAACAGTTAACCCCTTTCCCAGCAGATCAGCCACTTAGCACTTTCCTCGGGCGTAGCTCACAAATATGACATTGGCGTGAATTTTGCGCATTGATCTTCTCTTCTTTTAGCGCTATTGATTACTCGTGGCTGCGCAAAAAGCAGCCATTGTTTTCTTTCCACCAGACCAAAATGAGGGAAACGAGGCATGAAGAGACAGAAACGCGATCGTCTGGAAAGGGCGCATTCGAGAGGGTATCAGGCAGGTATTTTAGGGCGTTCCAGGGAACATTGTCCCTACCAATCATCGGTGGACGCCCGGTCTCAATGGCTGGGAGGTTGGCGAGAAGCCATGGAAGACAGGGCTGTGACCGCTTAAGCGGCTCCCTGTCAAATAAAAGGAATAACCTCCGCCCTTGGCGGAGGTTTTTGTTTGTGCCGTTTACTCGTCCTGCCAGCGTTTCAGTAGAATACTCGCATTCACGCCGCCAAAGCCGAAGCCGTTCGATAAGGCGTAGGTTATGTTCATCGATTCAGCCCGTTTCGCGACCAGGTGTAAACCTGCCGCCGCCGGATCGGGATTGTCCAGATTCAGCGTCGCGGGGGCGATCTGATCGCGCAGCGCCAAGGCGGTAAAGATGGTTTCCAGCCCCCCGGCGGCGCCGAGCAGGTGCCCGGTGGCGGATTTTGTCGAGGTTACCGCGACGCTTCCTGTCGTGCCAAACAGGTGTTTGATGGCATTGATTTCGCCCAGATCCCCTACGGGTGTCGACGTCGCGTGTGCGTTTAAATGCTGAACCTCTTCTGGGGCGATGTTCGCCTGCCTCAACGCGATTTTCATCGCCCGATAAGCACCGTTGCCGTCTTCGGCACCGGAGGTCATGTGGTAGGCGTCGGCGCTGGTGCCATAACCGACGATTTCCGCGAGCGGGGTGGCGCCGCGCGCCAGCGCGTGTTCCAGCGTTTCAATCACCAGCATGCCGGCACCTTCCCCCATGACAAATCCGTCCCGTGCACTGTCGAAAGGCCGGGAAGCCTGCCTTGCCAACTCGGCCGGTGCGGTGGACATAGCGCGCGCGGCGGCGAACCCGCCCAGGCTGACGGTATCTATAGCGGCTTCGGTGCCGCCGCACACGGCGATATCGGCTTCATCATTGCGGATCATACGCACTGCGTCGCCAATGGCTTGCACGCCGGCGGCACAGGCGGTGACCGGCGCGCCAATCGGCCCCTTGAAGTGGTGTTTGATTGAAACGTGGCCGGCCGCCAGATTGACCAGGAATGAGGGGATGGTGAACGGCGACAGCCGCTTGGCGCCGCGGCTGTCGGTGGTGCGCACCGCCTGGGCAATCGCCGGGAAGCCGCCAATGCCCGAGGCGATGACGGTGGCGGTGCGCTCTTGTTTTTCGTCCGTATCGGCTATCCAGCCGGCCTGACGAACGGCTTCATCCGCCGCCGCCATGGCAAACAGGATAAAGCGATCCATTTTCTTTTGGTCCTTGGGGGCGACGGCAGCGTCGGGGTTGAAGCCCGCTTCAGCATCCTGCGCCAGCGCCGGAACCTGACCTCCGACCTTGACCGGTAAATCTGCAACGATCTCGTCAGGCAACGCTCGAATGCCGGACTCTCCTTTTAACAAACGTTGCCAGATGGCTTCAACACCGCACCCTAGCGGTGAAACGGCGCCCATGCCGGTAATGACGATACGACGATTGCTCATGATGGCTCCTTGGTAAATTCGGGTAAATCGGCGAGGCGCCGTTGCCGCATCAGTGCGGCGCGTTGATGTATGCCTTCATTTGCCGCAGGCCCTGGTGCCAACGTAATAAACTGCGGCGGCACCTGCTGTTGGGTATCGACATTGACCAATTGGACCTGGATCGGCCGATCGGTGCGGCCGTCGACTAACAAGGCGCTGATGTCACCATCGATCAAATGGCGATTGCCCCATTCTGAAAGAGCCGCCAGCACGGGGAGAAAATCGTTGCCGCGTTCGGTGAGCAGATACTGATAGCGAACCGGCCGCGTTTGATAACGTTGCTTATGCAGAATGCCGTGGGCTACCAAATCCTTCAGTCGCCGGGCCAGGAGAGTCGGTGACATCCCCAGACTTTGTTGGAATTCGTCGAATTTGGATAACCCCTGAAAGGCATCACGCAGGATCAGAATGCTCCACCATTCTCCGACACGATCTAATGAACGTGCGACGGGGCAAGGTGCATCGCTAAAGCGGGTTTTTTGCATATCGGCCCTTAGTTGGTACATTTATTGTAGTTACATGGGTGGCTATACTAGGTGATTTTAAGGGGCAAGAAAATAACCGGATGCAAAAAACGCTATCGTGTCGATAGCTGGCTGTGGGAGGGGGGCGCTCAAACTGGCCTGTGGCTTTGACCGTTTCGGGCAGGAAAAGGGTAGAGACAGGAGGGATAAGTCGGTTCGGTAACGGGCGATTAAAGGAGGTAGGTAGTCTTTAAACGGTAAGAGAAAGAAATGCCATCACGCTGGGCGTGATGGCATGCGAAGAGCATTAGCAAAGAAGACGATGGCCGCCCTCTCGTCTGCGTGATTAGAACGCTGTGGTATCCTTGAACAGACCCACTTTCAGATCGGTGGCGGTATAGATCACTTCGCCGTCAACCAGCACTTCGCCATCGGCGACGCCCATGATCAGCTTACGGGTGATGACGCGTTTGAAGTTAATACGGTAGGTCACTTTTTTCGCGGTTGGCAGCACCTGGCCGGTAAACTTGACTTCACCAACGCCCAGCGCGCGGCCTTTGCCTTCGCCACCCAGCCAACCGAGGTAGAAACCAACCAACTGCCACATCGCATCCAGGCCCAGACAGCCTGGCATGACCGGATCGCCGATAAAGTGGCAACCGAAGAACCATAGGTCCGGATTAATATCCAGCTCCGCTTCCACATAACCTTTGTTGTGAGTCCCGCCGTCTTCGGTCATCTTGACCACGCGGTCCATCATCAACATGTTACCTGCCGGCAACGGTGGGCCACCGGCGCCGAACAGCTCGCCACGGCCGGATGCTTCGAGGTCTTCTTTCGTATAGGAATCGCGTTTATCTACCATGTTCTCAGTAAGCCTTATTTTAATGAAGGACGCAGGTTAGCTAACACGTGTACGCTGAACAAGTCCGATCAGCCGTGGTTGAACCAGTTGAGCCAGCGCAGCGGCCAAGGACGACGGCGTTCCTGCAGGCTCACCTGCGCAATCCGTTCCTGAATGGCCGCCAACAAATTCGGCTGTTGTTCGTCAGAGTAGAGGCAACCTGTGAGCAAAGGCAAGGCTTCCGCCGCGCTCTCTACCGCCCACAGATGGAACTGCCCCTCGCGCACCGCGTCGACGATATCTTGACGCAGACACAGATGGCGCACGTTGGTCACGGGCAATACGACACCCTGTTTGCCCGTCAGGCCGCGGCGTACACAAACCTCGAAGAAACCTTCGATCTTTTCGTTAACGCCACCTATCGGCTGTACGTTGCCGAATTGGTCGACGGAGCCAGTGACGGCGATCTGCTGGGTGATCGGTTGCTGTGACAGGGCGCTGACCAATGCGCATAGCTCAGCCAGCGAGGCGCTGTCACCGTCCACTTCACCATAAGATTGCTCAAAGACGATGGAAGCGGAGAAGGGCAGCTGCTGATCAAGATCCAGTTCGGCGATCAGAAACGCCTGCATGATCATCATGCCTTTAGCGTGCAGGTTGCCGCCCAGTTCGGCTTTGCGCTCGACGTCGGTGAACTCGCCGTCGCCGAGATGCACAACGCAACTGATCCGTGACGGTTCGCCAAAGCTGCGTGGATGACCGGGATAATCCAGGACAGACAGACCGTTGATCTGTCCGACCACTTCACCCTCGGTCTCAATCAGGATCTGACCCAACTCAATCTCATCCTGCATACGCTCGGCCAGATAGCTTTCGCGCCATTCTCGGGCATTTAACGCCGCCTCGAACGCTTTGGCCGTAATGAGATCTTCTTCGGCATACAGTGCGGCTTCGGATAGCTGCTGGCCAAGCCAAACCGGCGAGAGTGGTAGAATGCCCTGATCGCCACTGTAACGCACAGCCTGGACGATCAGCGGCGGCCAGGCGTCGTTCGCCAGCATCGGCAATTGCTGGTCGGCAATCACGCCGTTGACGTAACCGCACCACTGCGTCATATCATCAACTTCAGTCAGCTGCAGATCGTCTTCGAATTCACCGTAGATCGCTTGTTCACTCAGTTCCGGCTCGATATCGTGAAAATCGGCCAGGCCGTGACGATCGCCGACTACAATCAGCCGCAGATCCAGCGGCATCGGTGGAATGGCTACCGGCAGCGGGCGGGTTTCGTCTGGCGAAACCCAGTGGAACTGGCGCTGGCCGATCATTTGCTTCAGCCGCAGCCACAGCAACGGCTGAGCAAGCAGCGCCCGCGCCGACAGAATCAGAATGCCGCCGTTGGCCTGGTGCACCAGACCCGGCTGCAGGGTAATGTCGCCATTGTGGATCCGTACGCAGCCAAACAGCTGTTCCGGTTCAATCCACTCCTGGAACAGACAAGCGCCGCCGGCGGCAAAAGGTTCATCGCCACGGCTGGCTGGCTCGACGCTGACCTTGCCATCCTGAATGACATAGTGGCTGCCGCGGCATGCCGTATTTTTCGGCAGCAGTGGTTTGACGGCGTGAGCGATCAGTTCCAGATACTCTCGCGTTTCTTGCGCTTTCAACAGCATGAAACGCGGTGGCGATTGGGGGTGGCAAAATAGCGTCAGGGCATTTTCCAGCCGAGGCTGAATGGCGGAAAAGGGCACGGGTGCCAACTGAGCGGCGGTATCAAATATCGCCTGATAAGGCGTTACGTCCGGCAATAAAGATTGCCATTCAAGTCGGTTATTGGTCAAAGTGTTAGATGCAATCGTTAAAAAGGGAAAGGGCGATTATACAAGAATAACGGCGGCTTGATACATGTGGAGTGCCAGTTGGCATCAGGGAGTTTGACATCGCGCAGTGACTGTGCAAAAAACAGTCTAAAAGACGGTTTAATTGCCGGGGAAATTCGGCGCAAAGCTGTTATGCTTATTTGAAGTTACGCGGTCACTGAAGAGCTCAAGATGAAATATCAGCAACTGGAAAATCTGGAGAGCGGTTGGAAATGGAAGTACCTGGTGAAAAAGCATCGGGAAGGGGAACTCATTACCCGCTACATTGAAAACAGCGCTGCTCAGGAGGCGGTTAACGAGCTGCTGAAGCTGGAAAATGAGCCGGTAAAGGTACTTGCATGGATTGCCGCTCATATGAATCCGGAACTGGATAACCGGATGAAACAAACGATCCGCGCCCGCCGCAAACGTCATTTTAACGCAGAACACCAGCATACGCGTAAAAAATCTATCGATCTGGAGTTTTTGGTTTGGCAACGATTGGCTGCCCTGGCGCGCCGCCGTGGCGTTACGCTGTCGGAAACCGTCGTGCAGCTTATCGAAGACGCTGAACGCAAAGAAAAGTATGCGAACCAGATGTCGTCGTTGAAAGAAGACTTGAAGGCGATTCTTGGCAAAGATCCCAAGTAAGCGCGTGAGAACGCCCCTATGGCGCCAGGCATTGAATGTTCTGGCAACAAGAGGACGAAAAAAAACCCCGCATTGGCGGGGTTTTTTATTAGGCGAGTAAACTTAGCCCTGAGGCTGAGTTACAACGTCTTTGATACCTTTAACTTCGATCTCTACGCGACGATCTGGTGCCAGGCAAGCGATCTGAGCTTTGGTAGCGCGGCCAGATTTGTAGCCACAGGTGTTGCCTGTAACTGCATCTGCTTCACCCATACCACGTGCAGAGATTTTGTCTGACGGGATGCCTTTGGAGACCAGGTAGTCAACAACGCTCTGTGCGCGTTGTTCAGACAGTTTCTGGTTGTACTGGTCAGAACCAACGGCGTCGGTGTAACCCAGAACAACTACGGAGCCGTCTTTAGGATCCATGGAGCTCAGCTGGGTGTACAGCTGATCCAGAGCCTGCTGGCCTTCTGCTTTCAGAGTAGATTTGTTGAAGTTGAACAGCACGTCAGACTTCAGAGTGAAACGCTTGGTTTCAACAACTGGAGCTGGAGCCGGAGCTGGTGCTGGAGCAACTACGTCATCCTGACCGAAGCGGTAAGAAACGCCCAGGCTCAGCATAGTGTTGTCTGGACGTGCGCCAACGGTACCTGCGTCACCGATGTTGCTTACGAACTGGTAATCCAGGCGGGTAGCCCAGTTTTTGGTCAGTGCGTATTCAACACCAACAGCAGCCAGCGGAGAAACGCCGGTGTCGTGGTCGCTCAGACGCTGACCAGTACGGCCGTAGTTAGCTTTGGAGTCTGCACGCCATACCATACCACCCAGACGAGTGTAGATGTCCAGATCGTCAGCAATTGGGTAGCTCAGTTTAGCGGCCAGTTGAACGCCCTGCGCTTTGAAAGCACCGTTGTTCACGCTGCCTTTGTAAGGCATGCGGCCGAGCCAGTCATAGCCCAGCTCGAAGCCCAGGTATTGGTTTGCCTGGTAGCCCAGGAACGCGCCGGCACCCAGCTGATCTTTGTGGGTTGGGCCGTTGCCGATACCGTTCTGGTAACCGTTACCGTAGAAACCAGTGTCGTGGTACTGGGACCAGCCCAGTTTAGCACCGGTGTACCAGGTGTTATCTTTTGGAGCGGCTTGCGCTACGGTAGCGAAACCTGCCAGTGCCACTGCTAATGCGATAGCTGTCTTTTTCATTTTGCGCCTCGTTATCATCCAAATAGGCAATGAGCTTTAAAGCTGTTTAAGCCCTTGGTTAAATTCCTTCGCCAAGGTTTAAGCCCTCGTTTGTTACTCGCCAGTTTTTCTGACGTTATAGAGCAACCTTGGCGATGTAAAGTCTACAACGTGGCGCGAAAGTTACAAGTGTGATGTGATAAGGCTCTAAAAAAAAACGCGGAATCGTACATATTTGCTAACATTCTTAGCCTAAAAAAGCGGCGATTCATCGAGCGTTTTTGCCTGCCAAACCGCAGCCGGACTCGCTTTTTGCCTTCCCCCACAAAGGTTCCGCTTAGGGGGTGCGAAAATGATGGGAAAAATCCTAAATTTACTTAATGATACAAAGAAGAGTGAATTTTTAGGGTAGAACAGTGTCCGTGAGTCGGGCTAATGTCACGTTGAGGGCGCATGATAAACCCATAGGCATTACCCAATTCTGCCGCACGTCTTAATTTTAGACGATCCTCCTCCGTTAGCTCGGGCAACCAGCCGAGAACCACGCTGTAATTTCCCGTTTGCAGCGCTTTTTCCATCGCCTCGACCGTATTCACCGGGCTGATCTGGCTCAGTTGCACCATTTTATCTACAGGCAGACCGGATTGCTGCAGCCATTGCTTGCTTAATTTTTGCTGCGGCGTCAGCCACAGAAGCCAGCGAGACTGTTTGCCCAATTGCAGCAGCAGGGGCAACAGTAATTGAGCCACTGCGGGCTGGCGCTCGTTGTAAACAAGTTCACTGATCAAGCCATTCTCTTTGCCGATATCCGTGTTCTTCGCAACATTGCGCGTTGTATAAGAGCCATGGCCGAAATGAGGTTGGTAGAGTGATTGAGTACGCATAAAGTTCCCGCCCGTCGTGTTACTGTATGTTTATACAGTATCCCTGATTTAGGATAAGATCAACCCAAATTTTCGTAGCGGCTCGCATAATTGCGATCATTTTTTGTACTGGCGGTTTTTGTGATTGGCAGGCGGGCGGATAGTGCGTATTTTTCTAATTAGTTGTTCACGTTACTTTTTTCATTGATGAGAGAAATAATACGGCCAGAACCTAAAAAGGAGGAACGCTATGAAAAGGATGTCGACGAGAAGGATCGCGCAGGCTAAAAATTGCTTTGCGGCGCTGGGCGCCATCACAACACGATCACAGTTTGGCGGCTATGGGCTGCTGGCTGAAGGGATAATGTTTGCGGTAGTAGCGGAAGGGGAATTGTACTTGCGGGCTACGGCGAGCATGGAACCGGCCTTTCGCGCCCGGGGCATGGTCAATATGGTCTATTCCAAGCGCGGTGTGCCCATCACCTTGCGCTATTACTGGGTTGACGAGTCGCTGTGGCGGGAACGCAACGAGCTGGTAGGGTTGGCCTGGCAGGCCATCAGGGAAGCGCGCCGAGAGCAGCGGCTCAAGGCCGGCGATCACGGCAGATTGAAGGCGTTGCCAAATATAGATGTCAACATGGAGCGCTTGCTATGGCGAGCGGGTATTCGCAATGCCTATGACCTGCGGCTGCATGGCGCCAAACGTAGCTATCTTCGCCTGCTGCAACAGCAGACCAATCTGGGGTTGCGCGTGCTGCTGTCGCTGGGCGGCGCGATAGCCGGCTATCATCAGGCGGCATTGCCGACCGAATTGCGCAACGAACTGGTGCGCTGGTTCGATCATACGATGGCTATGCGCCGCCATGGGCATGAGCCAGTAGTTCAGGGCCCATCGAGCGGGCCCTGAATAATTAGGTTGCCTTATTGATTTGGGTATGGAGTGCGGTGAGTTCCGGCAGCAGCTCGAGCATTAGCCCCACCTGCTGCAAAACCAACTGTTCTTTGCTTTCAGGTTCCGGAACGGCTGTGCGAATGCGCTCCGCCAGCTGTTCCAGCGCTTGCGCAATGCGCTGGCTGTTCCGTTCTTCTTGATGTAAGGCGCCGTCCACGTAACACACGGCATCATTGAGCAGATCGAGTGTGGCAGGGGTATTCAACCGCTCGCGGTGCGCCCCCAACGCCGAGATATAACTCAGGAGAGTGTGGTTCAGGCAGAGCAGACGGAAGGCGGCTTCTTGCAACGCCTTGTCGGCCTTGGGATCGGCGGACATGTTGGAGATGACCGAAGCCAGTTCAGCATCGCTGTTGTGGGCATCTCGCCGCGCGATGCGGTAAGCGAGCCCGTTATCCTTACCCTGATGATATTGCACCAGAATGGCGTCCAGATAGCGACAGTTGGCATTCAGCGTTTTATCCACTATCGCCGGCAGTTGGCGGAACTTCCAGTCCGGCCAGATAAAGCTGACCGCCGCCCAGGCGATGGCGCAACCCAACAAGGTATCGTAAACGCGCGGGGCTGCTACTTCGAAACCTTCACCCAACAGGTTAAAGCACAGCAACACAAGCAGCGTAATGAACATCGTTGCATGGGCATACTGCACGGTGCGAAAAGCGAAGAACAGGACACCGGTGATGACGATCAACACCAGTTGTCCTTCCACGGAAGGCACGAAATAGAGGATTGGCAGGCCGATCAGGATACCGGCCAGAGTGCCGATGATGCGCAGCGCCAGGCGCCGGCGGGTTGCGTTGTAGTTCGGTTGGCAGACGAACAGGCTGGTCAACAGGATCCAGTAACCGTGTTGCATGCCGGTGAACTGGATGAAGGCGTAACCCACGCACAGCACTACCGACATGCGGATCGCATGGCGGAACAGGGCCGACTGCGGCGTCAAATGGCGACTGATGCGCAGTCGGATGTCGCTCCAGCCGGTTAAGCGATCGTCGGCCAGGCTGTTCTCTTCCGCCTGCCCGCTGGCCAGCGTCTGCTCTGACTCGATATTGGCCAGCTGCGCATCGATCGCATGCAGGTTTTTCAGCAGGTGCGCCAGCGCTTTGGTTTGCTCTGAATTGCCCTGGGTTTCGGTTATGCGTGCCAAGGCCTCCTGAATGCGGCTGAAGGCTGGCTCAAAACGCGGGTTGTGCTGGTATTTTTGCCGCAGCAGGATCGATTGTGCCAGCTGGCGGCAGGCGCGCGCCTGCATGCTCAGCAAACGCTGGAAGCGGAATAAAATATCGCTGTGACGGAATTGCCGGCTGAGCGCGTGGTACTGAACATGGGAAGAGCTGGCGCGTTCGTGGATATCCTGCGCGACAAAATAGTAGTGCAAGGTGCGGCGGGTGCCGCGTTGGCCGCGATCGCCTTTCAGGCGCGTCAGCAGCGAGGCTTTGGTCTGGTTCAGCAACGCGACCAACGCGCTGTTGGCCATCGCGACATCCATCCATGGCAGGTCGGCGTCGCGTTCGGCGTCGGGATCGAACAGGTTGGCCTTGGCATCCAGATAGTTGGCCAGCTGCTCGTAGCAGCGTGCCAGGTTCTCTTGCAGCGGCCGGATAGGGAACAGCAGGTGGCCCGCCAGCGTCAGCAGGTTATACCACAGCGCGCCGATCACCAGCAGCAGCGGTTGCTGATACCAGGCATCGTACATGGCGGTGCCGAGCATGGTGTAAACCGCGATCAGCAGCGCGCCGAAGGCGATGGTGGCGTAACGTTGCCCTAAGGCGCCCAGCAGGATAAAACCGCAGGTTGAGGTGGTTAAGCCAAGGGCGAACAACCAGGGATAGGGAAACAGCAGTTCGATTGAAGCGGAGGCGACAAAGAAGCACACCAACGTGATCAGCAGGTTGCGTAACCTGCCGGCCAGGCGGTCGTCCAAATCGGTCAGTGCCGCTGCCACCACGCCCAGCGTCAGCGGGATAGTCAGCTTGGGAATGCCCAGCCACCAGGGAACGGCGGTGGTGCCGATCAGCGCAATAAGAATGCGCAGGTGGTACAGCAGATTGCTGTTGTAGGTATAACGACGTACTGCGGGTGCAAAAGAGAGCACAAAAAACTCCTCAAACGGAGAAAAAATTAACGCTGATGATAGTGGCGGCGAGCATTCTCAATACGCGCTTGCTGAGCCATTTCTACCGAGACGACGCGGCGCCCCACCGGCCACAGCGCGATGGCGGCTATTTTGAAATTGGCGATACCGACCGGAATGCCGATGATTGAAACGCATTGCACGATACCGGCGGCGATGTGCGACAGGCACAGCCACCAGCCGAACAGCACCAGCCAGATAATGTTGAGCAGTGAGCCGCCGGCGGAGAGCAGCGCATTGCTTTTCTCCGGGTACAGTTCATCGACATGTATCGCCTCGTTGCCGAACGGCACCAGTGACAGCTTGGTGATTTCCCAGCAGGAGCGAGTGAGCGGCAGCGTGATGACCAGTAGCACGCTGAACACTGTCGCAATGAGCCAGCCTAGCGTGGTGAAGAAACCGCCCAACACAAAATTAAGAATATTCAGTACAGTACGCATAGACGTCATTCTGCTCTAAT
Source organism: Serratia sp. BNK-23 (assembly GCF_047456145.1). NCBI lineage: Bacteria > Pseudomonadati > Pseudomonadota > Gammaproteobacteria > Enterobacterales > Yersiniaceae > Serratia > Serratia sp. BNK-23. The sequence goes on along the minus strand of NZ_CP179900.1, from coordinate 3,121,547 downwards.
GATAGCCAAACCGCGATGCGGGCGTATTCACGATAAAAACGCAAAATCTATTCTACCCTTTTTTTAGCGCTAGAGTGCCACTGCTTATCGCAGGTAAACTGGCAGATATCCGTTATTTACTCTCAACATAGTCATGGCGCGACGATATGGAACTTAAAGCGACATCGCTGGGGAAACACCTGGCTCAGCACCCTTATAACCGCGTGCGGTTGCTGCACGCCGGCGTTGAGGTGAGCGGGGAAAAACATGAATACCTGATCCCCTTCAATCAACTGATTCAGGTCAGGTGCAAGCGCGGCATCGTCTGGGGCGAGCTGGAATTTGAATTGCCGGACGAAAAAGTGGTGCGGCTGCACGGTACCGAATGGCAGGAAACGCAGCGTTTTTATCACTATCTGCAGCAGGCGTGGCAGCACTGGAGCGCCGAAATGAGTGAGGTCAGCGCCGGCGTGCTGCAACAGCAGGTGGCGCAGATTCAGCGCATTGAGCAGCAAGATAAATGGTTCAAAAAGTCTGAGCTGGGCAAGCTGCAGCAGCAAATTCGTGAGGCTTTCTCCGCGCTGCCGATGCCGGTAGCGCGCCTGGATGAATTCGATAACTGCCGGGCCGATTACCATCTGTGTCTGCAATGGCTGCAGCAGGGGCAACGCAGCGTTGAACAACGCAACCGGCAGTGGACCGATCGCATGCTGGAGCAACATCACGACTTCTTCCAGACCGTCGAGAGCTCGCCGCTCAACGACGCCCAGAGCCGGGCGGTGGTCAATGGCGAGGATTCCGTGCTGGTGTTGGCCGGCGCCGGCAGCGGCAAAACGTCGGTGCTGGTGGCGCGCGCCGGCTGGCTGCTGCGCCGTCAGGAGGCGGAGCCGGGGCAAATCTTGCTGTTGGCGTTCGGCCGCCAGGCCGCCGGCGAGATGAACGACCGCATCAAAGAACGTTTGGGCGATGTCGGCATTCAGGCCAAGACCTTCCATGCCTTGGCGCTGCAAATCATTCAACAAGGCAGCCGCAAAGCGCCGGCCATCAGCAGGTTGGAAACCGATGCCAACGCGCGCAAAGCGCTGCTGATTACCCATTGGCGCCAACAGTGCGCGGAGAAGAAAGCCCAGGCCAAGGGGTGGCGTCAATGGTTGACCGAAGAGCTGGAATGGGAAGTGCCGGAAGGCGACTTCTGGCAGGATAAACGCCTCGCGGATCGCCTGGCGGGCCGGCTCGAGCGGTGGCTGGGGTTGATGCGCATGCACGGCGGCAGCCAGGCGGAAATGATTGAGCAGGCGGATGAAGACATCCGCGATCTGTTTTCAAAACGCATCCGGCTGATGGCGCCGCTGCTGAAAGCCTGGAAAAGCGCCTTGAAAGAGGAAGGGGCGGTGGACTTCTCCGGCCTGATCCATCAGGCAGTCAACATTCTCGACAAGGGGCGCTTCGTCAGCCCATGGAAACATATTCTGGTCGACGAATTTCAGGATATCTCACCGCAGCGTGCGTTATTGCTGGCGGCATTGCGCCGACAGAACAAGCAGACCTGCCTGTTTGCGGTGGGGGATGACTGGCAGGCGATTTATCGCTTCAGTGGCGCAGAGTTGACGTTAACCACGGCTTTTGCCACCCACTTCGGCGAAGGGGCGCAGTGCGCGCTGGACACGACTTATCGCTTCAACGAACGTATCGGCGAGGTGGCCAACCGGTTCGTGCAGCAGAATCCGCACCAGCTGAAAAAACCGCTCAACAGCCTGAGCAAGGGCAATAAAAAGTCGGTGGCGATCCTGCCGCACGAGCAGTTGGAACCCTTACTGGACAAGCTGAGCGGCTACGCCAAGCCAGATGAACGCATCCTGGTGCTGGCGCGTTACCACCATCTGAAACCGGAAGCGTTGGCGAAAGCGGCCACCCGCTGGCCTAAACTGAATCTGGAGTTTATGACCATCCACGCCAGCAAGGGGCAGCAGGCGGAATACGTCATCATTGCCGGTTTGCATGAGGGGCGTGACGGTTTCCCCGCCGTGGCGCGCGAGTCGGTGTTGGAAGAGGTGCTACTGCCGCGGCCGGAGGATTTCCCGGATGCCGAAGAACGCCGTCTGCTGTATGTCGCGTTAACTCGCGCTAAACATCAGGTATGGCTGTTGCAGGATCGTGAGCACCCTTCGGTATTCGTTGAACACCTGCAGGATCTTGGCGTACCGGTGCAGAAAAAACCGTAAGCTCGGGCCTGGCGGCAGCCAGGCCGTGAGGACTACTTCAGGCGGTCTTGCAGGTAGCGCTGATAGTCGGGGATAGCGATCTCCACCTCGCTTTTGAACAGCGGAGAGTCGATCAGAAAGTCCGCGGTCGAGCGGTTGGTGGCCACCGGAATATTCCATACGGTCGCCAGCCGTAGCAGCGCCTTCACGTCCGGATCGTGCGGCACCGCGTTCAACGGATCCCAGAAGAAGATCAGCATGTCTATCTTGCCTTCCGCAATCAGTGCGCCAACCTGCTGATCGCCGCCCATCGGCCCACTCAGCATGCTGGTGACGGGAATGCCGCTGGCGCGCTGTATCAGGTTGCCGGTCGTACCGGTGGCGTACAGCTGATGCTGCGCCAGAATAGTCTTGTGGCTTTCTACCCACTCCAACAGGGCCTGTTTGCGGTGATCGTGCGCCACCAGCGCAATGTGTTTGCGCGCGGCGATAGTGCGGGTAGTCAATTCCATCTCGGTGTCCTTCGCTAATCAGGGGGATGTGCGACAGATTACTGAAACTGTTTTTCACTGCCTAGCGTTTGCGCTTGAAAATGCGAAGAAAAGGCGCCTTTGCGGGGAAAGACGCCGGGAGGGATCAGCGAATCGGTTGTTTATTGGCCCAGCGCAGGAAGCGCTTCTGTGTTTCCTTGTCGGCCTGTTGGAACCAGTATTGCAACATCTGTTCCGACACGTTTTCACCTTTCAACGTCACCGTCGGGGCATTCAGCGGTGCGCCGGCCAACGCGGGGGTTGAGGGATTGCCTGCGTTCGCCTGCACAAAGGTCGGAACGGAGGCTGGGCGGTTCTGGCGGTTGTAATCGGTCATCACCTTTTCCAAATCGGTATTGAAGGTGACGCTGTCGGGATGCAGCGCATCATGCCGGAATGGCAAGGCGTTGCCGTCTTTATCGACCACCAGATAATTTAACGTTCTGTCAAAGCGTTGCGCATCACGATCGTTCTCGATGCGCGGCAGTTCGATCGCCACTTGGCTGATCTTTTGCGTATTGAAGCTGGCAATCAGCGGCAGGGAGGTATAGGCCTGTGTATGCTGGCCGGAACGTACGGTTTTGGTCACTTTAAACAGCAACTGGTGCTGCCCGCCATCCAGTTCAAGGCTGTCGGCACCTTTTAACAACGAACCTGTCATTTTCTTGCCGTCGACCACCAGCAGGTCGATGTCCGGGGAGAGTTTCAGGGTCGTAGCCGCGGCAGGCATACTGATGCTGAGCAACGCCGCAACCACCAGACCAAATTTCATCATTATCTCCTTATAAAGTGACGTAGCTCTAAGTGTTGAACACGGCATAGGTTGTGTCAAAATTTTTCAATCGGGTATTTTGTTTACATTTTTACATATTTTATCGCGATTAGACACGACCGTGCGCAGCTGAACCGCGACAGCCTCTGACCATAAGATTGCGGTGAAGTTTCCTTCGCATTAGCGTTTAACCGAGCGAATGCCGATCGGTTACACTCGAAATGGAAAGTGACGCAGTGATAAACGGGAGTTGAAGATGCAAGATCAAGAGATTGTTGAGCTGTTGCAGCAGGTGAAAACCATCGCGCTGGTCGGCGCCAGCGATAACCCGTCGCGGCCCAGCTATGGTGTGATGGCATATCTGTTGGCACAAGGGTATCAGGTGATCCCGGTCAGCCCAAAACTGGCGGGGCAGACGCTGCTGGGGCAGCAGGTTTACCCTACGCTGGCCGCTATTCCACAGCCGGTGGATATGGTTGACGTGTTTCGCAATTCGGAGGCGGCTTACGGCGTGGCGCAAGAGGCGATAGCGATCGGCGCTAGGGCGCTGTGGTTGCAGATAGGGGTGATCAACGATCAGGCGGCAGCGCTGGCGCAACAGGCTGGGCTGCGCGTAGTGATGGATCGCTGCCCGAAAATAGAAATCCCGCGTTTAGGGCTGGAGCGCTAAATAAAAAAAGGGCCTGGCGCGATGCCGGGCCCTCTCGGGGTTTCTCAGGTCTTGGCGCGGTCAATTGCGCAAACGTGGCGCCTGTAACTGGTGACGGATGGATTCCGCCAGTTCATCCAGCGATGGTTGCTCGGGGTGCGCCTCCTGGGGCTCGCCATCCAGCTGCGCTTCCGCCAGATAGGTGTGCACCGGTTGGCCTTCCTCGTCTTCCATCACCACGTGGTACCAAGGGGCGGAACGCAGTTCGTCGTTCGCCGCTATCTCGTCAGCTTTGGGTTGTTCTAAAGAGTATTCCGGGTCGATATCGATAACGACTCCCAAATACCCCAGCAGTTTATGCCTAACCTGTTGTCCGATACCGAATTTGCTGGCAATCATGATGACCTCCTGAGAAACAATGCCTTGCTCATATATGGGGGCAAGGCAGCGCATTTCAAGTTACATCACCCGACAAGCGAAGCCTTTCAGATACAGCCCCTCAGGATACGTGGCGATCACCGGGTGATCGGCAGCCTGGCGGAACTGCTCTATAAATTGTACATCACGTCCGGCATCTACAGCGGCATCGGCCAAAATTTTCTGGAACAGGTCGGTCGGCATCAGGCCGGAGCAGGAGAAGCTGAGCAGAATGCCGCCTGGATTCAGCAACTGCAGCGCCAGCATGTTGATGTCTTTGTAACCGCGGCAGGCGCTGGCCAGCTGATTCTTGTTCTCGACGAACTTAGGCGGATCCATGATGATCAGATCGAATTTTTCGCCTTGAGCGCGGTAGTTGCGCAGCAGCTGGAACACGTCATCGCGAACGAACTCCGCCTTGTTCAGATCAAGCTTGTTGAGTTCGACGTTCTGTTTGGCGATGTCCAGCGCCGCCTGCGAGGTATCCACGCTGATCACCTGCGCGCAGCCGCCCATCAGAGCGGAAACGGCGAAGGCGCCTGTGTAGGAGAAGCAGTTCAGCACTCGGCGGCCGGCAGAGTAGTTCCGCGCCGCCAGGCGGCTGTCGCGTTGGTCGAGGTAGAAACCGGTCTTGTGCCCTTGCTGAATGTCCACCAGCAGCTTCATGCCGTGCTCGGTAATAGGCAGGAGTTCCGGCGGCAGATCGCCCAGCACCGGACCCTGCGCCAGCGGCAGGCCTTCTTTTTTACGCACCGCAACGTCGGAGCGATCGTAAATCGAACATTCCGGGTAGCAATGCTGCAGGGCGGAAAGCAGGGCCGGGCGCTGGTATTCGGCACCGGCGGACAGCAGCTGCAGCACCAGGAAATTCTGGAAGCGATCGATAGTGATGCCCGGCAGGCCGTCGGACTCGCCGGCGATCAGGCGGTATCCGTCCAGACCGTCACGCTGCGCGACCCAGTCGCGCCAGCTTTGCGCTTGCTGCAGGCGGCGAATGAAGAAATCGATGTTAATCTCTTCATCCTGCTGGAAAGTCCAGACGCGTGCGCGGATCTGCGACTCGGGCGAATAGGCGCCGCGCCCCAGCCACTTGCCCTGGCTGTCGAGGATATCGATGGTTTCACCGGAGAGGGCTTTACCCTCAACGCGTTGAACGGCGCCGGAGAACACCCAAGGGTGGCGACGGAGTAAGGACTTTTCACGTCCTTTGGCGAGAAACAGGCGTACGGTCATAATTAATAATGCTGCCAGCTAGGATAGAAAGAGTGACACGGCGGTGCAAAGGCACGGCAATGCCATAATGAAAACTGAATTAAGGGGGCGATTATGACACAAGTTTGCATTGCTGCGTATGTGTATGGCGTGGTGCAGGGGGTAGGGTTCCGCTATTCCACTCAGCGGCAGGCCGAGGCGTTGGGGGTGACCGGCTATGCGCGCAATCTCGATGACGGCAGCGTTCAGGTGGTGGCCTGCGGCACACAGGCGCAGGTGGATAAGCTGGTGGAGTGGTTGAAACAGGGCGGCCCGCGCAGCGCGCGCGTTGAACGCGTGCTGGTGGAACCGCAGGGGGTGGCCGATTACGCCGGGTTTGGCATTCGCTATTAAATGCTCGCCTGCAGCGGCGCTGCGGGCGGCGCGGTCAGATGCATTTCACCGGTTTCGGCAAGCCGGCGATTTTGGTGGCTTGTTTGGCCGGCCCTTTCGGGAACAGGCGATACAGATAGCGGCTGTTGCCTTTTTCTTCGCCGTATTTCTGCGCCATGGCTTTGACCAGCATGCGAATAGCCGGCGACGTATTGAATTCCTGATAGAAGTCGCGCACGAAGCGCACCACTTCCCAGTGTGCTTCGGTGAGCACGATCTCTTCCTGCGCGGCCAGCAGCGGCGCCAGGCCCTCATGCCAGTCGGCGCTGTTTTTCAAATAGCCCTGCGCGTCAGTGTCGATAACCTGACCTTCAAACTCCAACATACTGCCTCGATAACGGATAATTCGGAACGGCCGCCAGTTTAGCAAATTTTTTCGGCCGCAAAAAACAAAGCCCCGCCGGAGCGGGGCCTGGAAGACATGCGTAACGCGCGATCAGTTGCTGCGGGCGAAGCCCAGAATGCTCAACAGGCTGATGAACATGTTGTAGAGCGACACGTACAGGCTAACGGTGGCGCGAATGTAGTTGGTCTCGCCGCCGTGAATGATGTTGCTGGTTTCCCACAGGATCGCGCCGGCGGAGAACAGGATGAACAGCGCGCTGATAGCCAGGTGCAGAGCAGGGATCTGCAGGAACAGGTTGGCGATCACCGCCACCAGCAGCACCACAAAACCGGCCATCATCATGCCGGACAGGAACGACATGTCTTTACGGGTGGTCAGCACATACGCCGAGCAGCAGAAGAACACTGCGGCGGTGCCGCCCAGCGCCAGCATGATCAGATCGCCCGCGCCGGCGTTCAGGAACGAACTGAGGATCGGGCCGAGGGCGTATCCCATGAAACCGGTCAGCGCGAAAGCCGCCAGAATGCCCGCCGGGCTGTTGGCCAGTTTATGGGTCAGGAACATCAGGCCGTAGAAACCGACCAGCATCAGCAGCAAGCCTGGTGCAGGCAGACCCAACATTGTACTGGCGGTCGCGGTCAGGGCTGAGAAAGCCAGGGTCAGGGATAACAGGAAATAGGTGTTGCGCAGGACTTTATGCGTGCTGAGCAGCGAGTCGCGCGAAGAAGATGAGACGACAATGCGGTCCATAATGCTCTCTCTTATCAGGCCATCACAAAATAATCCCGATGATAGGCAGCGCAAGGGCTTGATTAAAGTTTGTTTACCAATCTTTACCCTTAGTTATCATTATGGCAACAGCGGGGTGGGTGTTCGTTTGATCGCCGTTTGCTTTGCCTGCGGCGATTTTTCGCGCGGTTGAACGCGTTCGGGCTTTACAAGCGAATAAGGTCTGTTTATAGTGCGCGTCGTTGCGGAGGGGTGGCCGAGTGGCTGAAGGCAACGGTCTTGAAAACCGTCGACGGGAAACCGTTCCAGAGTTCGAATCTCTGCTCCTCCGCCATACATTCTGACCCCGTGCTCTCTGAGCACGGGGTTTTTTGCTTTTGTGTGCGGATAAACCGGGGCGCTTTTGCAGGAAACGCGATCGGCTATTGATAAGGGCCATGCGTCGGTGAGATTATGCACCTATCAAGGCCGGCCGCTCGGCTGCCTGCTGTTGCCAGGCGTTACCGGTGCGACAAGCAACGCCGCCTTATCAATTTCGTTTAATGCTCTTATGGAGACAGAGATGAACTGGTATCAAGTCGCCTTATGGACCATGATCTTTTTGAAGTCCGGCGCTTTCCTGGTGTTCGTATGGTGGTGGATGTTCAAACGCGCGACCAAACCTTATGTCCGCCCGCAAGACGTCGTGGTGGACGATACGCCGTACGATGAGAACCTCACCATGGAAGAGGTGATGAAGAATCACGGCATCGTACGGACTGAAAAGCCGCTCTGATCGTCGAATGTCTGTGTTGCTATCAACCCGAGCCTGTGGCGCTCGGGTTTTTTATTCCCGCCGTTACTCGCGATGCATCCCTTTTCCCCCATCTTGTTTGACCCCTGTAGCGATTTATTTAAATGAATTATCCTTCAGTATATTTTTTAATATACTTTAAAGGTGGGTTTTATATTGATAGGGAAAGATATATTTTTCTCTGAAAAATTCATCCTTATCGACTGAGTGAAGGAAATTCGGACGCTGTTTCTTGTGTATCTGAATATTCATGTGCAGATAGTGTCGCATTCTCGGGCTACTCCTATAGCGGTAGGTCGGATAATTTTTAAGGTAGGGGGGGAGTAAACCTTACGTGAGGGTAGGAAGGGGGTTAAGGAATCTAAGATTTTTCTTTGTGTGTGTTTTTTCTTTTTATATCAATGGTTTTTTGTTTTTTATGCCGCAAGCGCTTTTATGAGGAAATGGCGGCGCTCATTGAACCCGCGCAGTAAGCAGCCTGTCGCACTCACTCTTTTAAGGCGCACATCCTTCCGGCCATTGCTCGATTCATTTTTTTTATTGTCATGAAAATTATTTGATTCGATGTTGCAATTTTTTTGTCTTTGGAATTAATATGTTCTGCATCTGGCGGTGAATGAGATTTTTCCCATGCCGGATATCTTTTAGAATACACTTGGATATATATAAATATATACCGTCGCATATAAACTTTTAGATGGCAGGATGCTGTCAATACTCTGCTATTGCCTAAGCTTCGTTAGCCTCTAAACGGTTTAATGGTGTAGGTCATTTTATATATGCACTCTCAGCGAAGAAAGTAATGGGGTTTATTATGATTAAGCAAGGCATCTCTTTGGCGGTATTGGCTGCCGCGTTAACATCTGTGGGCGCAACGGCGGCAGATAATTCCGCCGGTGGCGTTATTTCGTTTAGCGGTGCCGTTACGGATACCACTTGTACCATCAATGGCGGGAAAAGCGCCGATTTTACCGTTGCGCTCAGCCCGATTTCCGTGACTGATGCGGGCACCGTGGTCGGCCCCATCACCAAAAACAAGAAATCTTTCTCGCTGACGTTCTCCGGCTGCACGCCGGCGGCGGGAACGGCCGGTACGCCGCTGAAGATCTACTTCTCTTCGGCGAATAATATCTCTACCGACGGGAAATATCTGCTGAACAACTCCGTGAATGAAAGCGACGCCGCCGTAGCGAAAAACGTCGGTTTTTCTCTGGCTGAGCCGGGTTCATCTACGCCGATTCCATTGAACGTGCCTTATGTCACCAAGATCAAAGGCGATAAAACGGCGCCGGATGCCGAAACGCTGACGCTGGACGCCTATTACTACAAGACCAATGCGTTGGAAGCAAAAGTGGGGGAATTGAGTTCCAACGTGACTTACACCATTTCTTACCTGTAATTGCAATTAAGCCAGGCCTACGCCCAAGGCAAAGGCCTGGCTTCTGGGGTGACTATGAAACAGTGCTTAATCTTTGCTGGATTGTTTCTCAGCAGCTTTTGCGCCGATGCCAATATTGTAATTAATGGAACGCGCGTTATTTATCCGGAAAAAAACAAGGATGTTATCGTTCAGTTAGTCAACAATGGTGACGATCCGGCACTGGTGCAGGCATGGATTGATGACGGTGATATAAACTCGACGCCTGAAACGGCAAACGTGCCGTTCTTGTTATCCCCGCCGGTTGTGAAAGTTGCCGGAAATAATGGCCAGCAATTACGCATACAAAAAATGAGCGCGGCGCTTCCTGGCGATCGTGAGTCGGTATTTTATTTGAATGTGCTGGATATTCCGCCTACGCCGGAGAATTTGCAGGGCGTCAATACGCTGCAATTAGCCATCAAATCACGCATCAAGCTATTTTATCGTCCGGCAGGGTTAACCGGCAGTGTCAATAACATCACCGACTTCATTGAACTCCAGGCGGCGGGGAAGGGATTTAAGATTATCAACAAAGGCCCTTACTATTTTACGTTGGCCAATGTTGATCAGAAAGGCAAAAAGAATCTGTTGGTCGACTCAGTGATGGTCGGGCCGTATTCCAGCCTCTTTGCCCCGACCAAAGTTGGCGTGAGCCGGAATATCCCCTACACCCTGCTCTATATCGACGACCTGGGGGCTTATAAATCTAAAGCCATTACAGCCCGCTAACGTGAAGAACGGCCATGAAGCTTAAACTAAAATTGCTTTCGATACTGACCGCATCTGTATTCATACCGTTAAATAAAGCATCGGCGATGAAATTCGACACTTCTCTATTGGCCGGTGCGTCCAGCGAATCCGATCTGTCGCGTTTTTACCTCAATAATGACATGCCGGCAGGCACGCAAACGGTCGACGTGTATGTCAACCAGAGTTGGAAAGGGCGGTTCTCGTTGCAGTTCGGCGAACATAAAGGCGATATTCGCATCGCCCATCGTGACGCCGCCCTGTTGGGCATCGATATGAGTAGTTTGTCCATCGGGGTGGACAAGGGGCCGATCCCCGTCCAAACGTTGGTGCAAGGAGGAAGGGCGGACTTCGATGTGGGGATGTTGAGCCTTAAGCTGACGGTGCCCCAGTCGCGAGTGATTCGCGCAGAGGCCGGCTATGTTGACGCCAAATTTTGGGATCGCGGCGTGCCTGCGTTGCTGCTGGCCTATAACGCCACCTATTACCACGTGCAGTCGTTGCAGGGCGACAAGGCGTCAAACGACGATTTCTATACCGGTTTGGAATCGGGGGTCAATCTGGCGGGTTGGCAATTCAGAGACAGCAGCAATTTCCGCAGCAGTTCGCGGCAAGGCAGCGATTGGCAAAATAATACCCGCTATGTGCAGCGTGGCTTCGCCGCCATAAAATCGAACCTGACGATGGGCGATTTCTATTCGCCGGGTGATTTGTTCGACTCGATTCGGGTGCGGGGCGGCGCTTTAGCCTCGGATATCAACATGCGGCCCAATTCGCAGCAGGGCTTTTCGCCGATAGTACGGGGCGTGGCGCAGAGCAATGCCCTGGTGAAAGTATTGCAAAACGGCAACCTCATCTATCAGGAGAACGTGCCGCCGGGCGCCTTTACGCTGGACAATATATTGCCGACCGGTTCTGCGGGTGATCTGTTGGTCGTGGTCAGGGAAGCCGACGGGCGGGAACAATCCTTTACCGTGCCGTTTTCCGCCGTTCCCAACATGTTGAAGCAGGGCGTCAGCAAATATGGCCTGGTTGCCGGTAAGGTCAATCAGGCGGATACCGACTATGCGCCCGCTTTCGTGCAGGGCACGCTGCAGTACGGCTTCAATAATCTGGTCACCGGTTACGCCGGTACGATCCTCAGCGAGGACTATCGCGCCTGGCTGCTGGGCAGTGGCTGGAATCTGCCGTTCGGCGCGGTATCCGTCGATGTGACTCAGGCCTCGACGCATTTGCAGGATCGCAATGAGAATGGGCAAAGTTTTCGGATCGCCTACAGCAAGTTTTTGGACGCTACCGCAACCAACTTCACGCTGGCGGCATACCGTTATTCGACCAAAGGTTATTACAGTTTCAACGATGCCATCTACACCCATCAAGGCTACCGCGAGCGTGACAAGCGCTTTCACGATTATTGGAACGATCGGGATGACGATGAGCTTGCCCCGCTGGATTTGAATACCTGGGACGCCGTTCGCGCCGCTCGTCCGCGCAATACCTTCAATTTGAACCTGAATCAGAGGCTCGCAGACGGGTGGGGCACGCTCTATTTCTCCGGCACCCAGCGCGACTATTGGTCGGATACGAATAAAAGCCGGGAATACCAGCTCGGGTATTCAAACGCCTTCGCGCGCGTCAGTTACAACATTTCCGCGAGTCGCGTGAGAAATTCCGATCGCAAAGAAGAGACGCGGTTTTATCTCTCTCTGAGCGTGCCGTTGTCGATGTTCGACAACAATGCCTATCTCAGCACCAGCTTATCCGCCACCGATTCGCACTATCAGCAAAGCTCGCTGAGCCTGAGCGGCAATGCGCTGGAATCAAACCGTCTGAGTTATGCGCTTGCCGGCAGCAATCAAAGCGGCGGCAACAGCATGGCGAGCGTGAATGCCGCCTATCGCGCCAACGCGACGACCGTTGGCGGCTCCTACAGTGAATCATCAGACTATCGACAGTTGGGCATGAGCGCCCGTGGCAGCCTGGTGGCGATCCCTTGGCATTTGCTGGCGTCCAACGAAATGGGCAACACCATGATGGTGGTGGACGCGCCCAAGGCCAAAGGGCTGATGGTGAACGGCGACGAGAGCATCGTCACTAACGACGAAGGGCTGGCTTTGGTGCCTTACGCCACGCCTTACCGGCAAAACTCCGTGACATTGTCGGATACCGGCAACAGTTCCGGCGCCGAGATTGTCGGCAATATCGCCAACAGCGTGCCCTATGCCGGCGCCGTCAACTATTTGAGATTCGAAACCGATCGGCGTCGGCCTTATACGCTGCGCGCTTTTAAGCGCGGCAATAAGCCCCTGCCATTTGGTGCGGAGGTGGCGGATCAAAGCGGGCATGCCATTGGCTTCGTCGGGCAGGCCAGCGTCCTGTATCTGCGTGTGGAACAGCAACCCACGTCGCTGGAGGTCAGGCTGAATGACGGTGTCTGCAAGATTGAACGCCCGAAAATCTCGATGGACAGCGCAGCCAACACATGTCGATAAAAGGATAATTACACCATGCTCAGGATACTCGCACTGACCCTGTCCCTGTTGTTCAGCGGTTACAGTTACGCTTCATGCTACGGCAACGGCATCCAATATGCGCCGCCTATCTACGTCGATTTGTCGGATAAGCTCAGCGATAAAACACCGGTCTGGGAGGGCAGTTTTTATACGCAATACAGCGGTTCATTCAGTTGTTCAACCTCGAGCAGCGAATTCGGCTATACGCGCATCCTGTCAACCGACAGCACAAAGGCGACCATTCTGGGATTCAACAACGGTAAATATTGGATACGCGCGGAAATAACCAACGACATCGCCAACAAAAAACTTAGCGGTTGGGGATCGCATTCCGCTTCGGAATTGAATCAGCCGATGAATATTCGTTTCAGTCTGGTCAGCAAGACGGGAACATCGATACCCGGCGACACGGTTAGCCTTAAGGACGTGATGTTCGTGACCGATCTGAGCGGGATGTCCTTGCTGGAGATCATTTTGTGGCCCGCCAAGCAGTTGGTGAAGATTTTGACCTGGCTGCTCAACGGTTTCAATTGGCCTTACGATCAGCGCGACATGTACGGGCAGCCGATGACCATCAAGTATGCGCCCAAGATGACGACCTGCACTTTCGACAATGCCGGCCTGGCGGTGAAGTTGCCGACGCTGGGGATATCGCAGATTACTCAGGGGGCGCAAAATGGCCTGACGCCCTTTACGCTGAATTTCAGCTGCCAGAATCGGCAAAGCGGCGGCACGGCCGATCGGGATATCAATATGTTTTTATCCAGCAATAATCTGTTGTCTTCGGATAATACGGTTTTGATTGATAAAAGCGCTGAGGCGGCAAAAGGCATTGGCATCCGGCTGGTCAAGACGGCTTCGCCGAATAATCCCGTCACGCTGTCGCTTTCCAGCGTGACGCCAGGCGCGGCGACTTCATTATTTCACGTGGGAACCGGCAATGCCTTGGATGCGCAATTTTCCATCGGCATGGCGGCCTATTATTATCCTTACAGCCCCACCGCAATGAGCAGCGGGGGAATTAACACATCGGCTACGCTTAACATTATATATAAATAATTCTTTTGTTATTTTTAATAATAAAAAACAGGTTGCCACATATAAGAAAAATCTTAACATGGTAATTGGTGGCGAATATTATTTGCTTGAATAATATTGGTGTTTAATCCGGATCTCTATGTTGAGGATGAATTGTATGACGGAACAAATCCAGATCGGTGTCAAAGTGGAAAAATCGCTAAAAGATGAGGTTGACGTCATTCTTCGCGGTTTGGATATTAAGCCGACGACGGCGATAAATGGGCTTTATCAATATATCTCGCAGCATGGAGAGCTTCCTTTTGTCATATCAACCAGCGTGAAAACACCGAAGGATATCGCCGGCGGGTTGTTCAAGAACCTGTTTTCCTTACAAAGCACGCTCAGCGTTTTCCTGGATAAAGTGCAAATGAAGCGGTGTATCAGCAGGGAGGAAGTATTGATTGTGCTCGATATATTGCGCGATTTTATCGTTGGCTTTCGCCAAAGCGCGCAATATCTCGGCGCTTCGCCTTTCGGTCGACGCGTAGTTTGGAAGGATGCCGTATGCGCCGTCGAGAGTATTCATGAAATTCTAGATAATAACGTGAAATACAGTGAAGATGGCATTATGAATTTGGATGAAAAATATCTTTCATCGCTGTCCGCATTGCTGATCTCATTATGTTCTTCACTTAAGTAAGTCGAACCAATAAAGTTAATTGACATGACTACCATGGGGGCGTTGTTAAAAACGCGCCCATGACAAATAGCAGTGGGGTGATCCTGTGCGAGTGGCTATATTTTCTGATGATTACTATTTATTCTATGGCATATCGCAGATCTTAATGTCGTTGGAGGGCGTTGAAGTTATGGGGCTGCATTCATCTGCACGCCGTGGATTACATGCCATGTATTGTCATGCAGAAGTGGTCATCGTCTCTTTCTCGTCTATCTGTCGGGTTATGAATTTCTTATCGCATATTATCGACAGGCCTGACAATACGATCGTCTTAACCGGCGTGGAAACGCCGCGACTGGCGAATTTTAACTGTCTGAAAAAAAACATCGGTCTTACGACGTTCGTTGAGGCAATAAAAATGTTCACCGCGAGCTGCAAAGGGCAGAGCCTGTCGCCGCGCGAGCTTTCGGTGTTGGCCATGCTGCTGGCGGGAAAACCGAATACCGGCGTCGCTAAGGCGTTGGGCATTTCCGAGAAAACCGTCAGCCAGCATAAAATGAATGCCATGCGTAAGCTGGAGATTGAACGTTTTCATCAGTTCATTTTGGCTGCGGATGAGCGAGTGTAATCGCAATCCCACAGGGGCGTTGGCCGCGGGGAGAGTGCCTGTTCATCCGTGCTCGTCCGGGCGCACGAAAATATGTGCGCCGGCGCCCTGTTGGCCCAAAATATCGTTTGGGTTGCGCAGCGGGCAGTCGGCGAGCGACAGGCAGCCGCAGCCGATGCAGCTGTCGAGATGGTCGCGCAGCATGGTCAGTCTTTGAATGCGCTCATCCAGCGTTTTGCGCCAGGCGGAGGACAACACGCCCCATTGCTCCGAGGTCAGCTTGCTGCCGGCGGGAAAGCGGCCCAGCGTGGCGCGGATCTCCTCCAGCGGAATGCCCGCGCTTTGCGCGATCTTGATCACCGCGATGTAGCGCAACACCACCGGCGTGTAGCGGCGCTGGTTACCGGCGTTGCGCGTCGCCTGAATCAACCCCTTGCTTTCGTAAAAGTGCAACGCGGATACCGCCACGCCGCTGCGCTTCGCCACTTCCCCAACGGTCAATAGCCGATAGGTGTTAATCGGTTCATTTCTTGCCATTCCACATTCCTCGGCTTGACCTCAAGTTAACCTGAGGTTTTATAGTGCAGCCAGCCGGGCTTGGCAACCGGCATCTTTCGTCACTTGCCTGCGCTGCGTCGGGGGAAGGGTGGCTTTGGCTGTAAAATCAGGAAGAAACCGTTACATGATGAAACGATACCTCATTATTGCCGCGCTGCTGGCGGCGCTCGCCGTCGCTGCGGTAGCGATGCGATCCACCGCGCGGCAAAGCGAAGGCGCGCCGGCCTATCCGCCGGTGAAAGTGGCGCTGGCGCCCGCACTGCGTGAACAGGCGGCGCGCAGTTACGCCGGCGTAGGCGAGCTGGAGGCGGCCAGCCAGGTGGAAGTGGCGGCAGAGACCAGCGGCCGCATCACGCGCATCCTGTTCGAATCCGGCCAAACGGTACGGCAGGGGCAACTGCTGGTGCAGCTCAACGATGCGGTCGAGCAGGCTGAGCTGGTGCGCCTGCAGGCGCAGCTGCGCAATGCCGATCTGCTGCTGGCGCGCATGCGCAAGCTGATGAACCTCAACGCCACCGCGCGGCAGCAGTTGGACGATGCGCTGGCCGAACGGGATATGGCGTTCGGGGCGGTGCAGGAAACGCAGGCCAAAATCGCGCAAAAGGCGATCCGCGCGCCGTTCTCCGGCGTCATCGGCATTCGCCGCGTGCATGAAGGGCAATACCTCAACGCCGCCGAGGCGGTGGCCAATCTGGTGGATGCCGATACGCTGCGCGTCAATTTCTCGCTGGACGAACAAAGCAGCGCCGGGTTGGCGTTGGGCCAGGCGGTGTCGGTGCAGGTCGGCGCCTATCCCGAGCGCGCTTTCCCCGCCGTTATTACCGCTATCGATCCGATGATCGGCAAATCCCGCACCGTACAGGTGCAGGCGACGTTGACTAACCGCCAGGGATTGCTGAAGGCCGGCATGTACGCCGGCATTCGCGTCACGCAGCAACAGCGCGTGGCGGTGCTGACGGTGCCGGAAACGGCGCTGACCTATACGGCGTACGGCGATACCGTGTTCGTCGCGCAACAGGGTGAAAAGGGCATGACGGTCAAGCGCGTCTCGGTCACCGTGGGCGAACGCAATGACGGGCGCGTCGAGATCGTCAGCGGCCTGCAGGAAGGCGAGCGGGTGGTGACCTCGGGCCAGCTCAAGCTGAGCGACGGCATGGCGGCCGAGCCGGTGGCGCAGGATGCTCTGAACGCCGCCCAGGCCGGTTCCTGAGGAGAGACCGATGACATTTACCGATCTGTTCGTGCGCCGGCCGGTGCTGGCGCTGGTGGTCAGCACCTTGATTCTGCTGTTCGGCGCGCTGGCGCTCAGCAAACTGCCGATCCGCCAATACCCGCTGCTGGAAAACTCTACCATCACCATCAGCACCGACTATCCCGGCGCGTCGTCCGAGCTGATGCAGGGCTTTGTTACGCAGCCGATCGCCCAAGCGGTGTCCTCCGTCGAGGGCGTTGACTACCTTTCTTCCTCCTCGGTGCAGGGGCGCAGCGTGGTGACGGTGCGCATGGCGCTGAACCGCGACTCCACCCAGGCGCTGACCGAAGTGATGGCCAAGGTCAACCAGGTGCGCTATAAGCTGCCGGAGCAGGCTTACGATCCGGTGATTGAGCGTTCCGCCGGTGAAGCCACCGCCGTGGCCTATGTCGGTTTTTCCAGTAAAACGCTGTCCACGCCGGCGCTGAGCGAATACCTGACGCGGGTGGTGGAACCGATGTTCACCACCATCGACGGCGTCGCCAAGGTTGAAGTGTTCGGCGGGCAAAAAATGGCGATGCGCCTGTGGCTGGACAGCGATCGGCTGGCCGGCCGCGGTCTGACCGCGGCCGACGTGGCCGATGCGGTGCGGCGCAACAACTACCAGGCGGCGCCGGGCAAGGTGAAAGGGCAGTATGTGGTTGCCAACGTGCGGGTGAATACCGATCTCACCAGCGTAGAGGAGTTTCGCAATCTGGTGGTGCGCAACGACGGCAACGGTCTGGTGCGCTTGAAAGACGTCGGCACCGTGGAGCTGGGCGCCGCAGCCACGGAAACCAGCGCCTTGATGGATGGCGAACCGGCGGTGTTCCTTGGCGTCTTCCCTACGCCGACCGGCAACCCGCTGGTGATCGTCGACGGCATCCGCCACCTGATGCCGGCGATCGACAAGATGCAGCCGCCGGGCGTGAAGATGGCGCTGGCGTTCGAGACCGCGCGCTTTATTCAGGCCTCGATCGATGAAGTGGTGCATACCCTGCTCGAAGCGCTGGCGATCGTTGTGGCGGTGATCTACCTGTGTCTGGGGTCGCTGCGCACCGTGTTGATCCCGGTGGTGACCATTCCGCTGTCGATACTTGGCGCCGCCGGGCTGATGCTGGCCTTCGGCTTCAGCGTCAATTTGCTGACGCTGCTGGCGATGGTCCTGGCGATCGGTTTGGTGGTGGACGACGCCATCGTGGTGGTGGAGAACGTGCATCGCCATATCGAAGAGGGGAAAACGCCGCTGGCGGCGGCGATGATCGGCGCACGCGAGGTGGCCGGGCCGGTGATCGCCATGACCCTGACGCTGGCCGCGGTCTATGCGCCGATCGGCCTGATGGGCGGGCTGACCGGCGCGCTGTTTCGCGAATTCGCGCTGACGCTGGCCGGGGCGGTGGTGGTGTCCGGCGTGGTGGCGCTGACGCTGTCGCCGGTGATGAGTTCACTCCTGCTGCCGGCCAAACAGAGCGAAGGGCGCGTGGCGCACGCCGCCGAGTGGTTCTTCGGCGGCCTGACGCGGCGCTATGCGCGCGCGCTGGATTTCTCGCTGCATCACCGTTGGCTGACCGGTACGCTGGCGCTGCTGGTGATGATCAGCCTGCCGCTATTGTACCTGATGCCGCAGCGCGAGCTGGCGCCGACCGAGGATCAGGCCATCGTACTGACCGCCATCAAGGCGCCGCAGCAGGCCAACCTGAACTATGTCGAACGCTTTGCCTACAAGCTGGACGAGGTTTACAACCGCATGCCGGAAACCGAAAGCCGCTGGATCATCAACGGCAGCGACGGCACGGCGTCCGGCATCGGCGGCATCAACCTGACGCTGTGGCAGGCGCGCCAGCGCTCGGCGTCGGCGGTGCAGGCCGATCTGCAACGGGCGGTGAACGATGTTGAAGGCACCAGCATTTTCGCCTTCCAGCTGCCCGCCTTGCCAGGCTCCACCGGGGGGCTGCCGGTGCAGATGGTGCTGCGTACGCCGCAGGACTACCCGCAGCTGTACCGCACCCTGGAGGAGGTGAAACAGAACGCCAGAAACAGCGGCCTGTTTATGGTGGTGGACAGCGATTTGGACTACAACAACCCGCTGGCGGAGGTGCACATCGATCGCGCCAAGGCCAACAGTCTGGGGATACGCATGAGCGACATCGGTGAATCGTTGGCGGTGCTGGTGGGAGAGAACTACCTCAACCGCTTCGGGATGGACGGGCGCGCTTATGACGTTATCCCGCAGAGCCTGCGCGAACAACGGCTGACGCCGCAGGCGCTGGCGCGGCAATATGTTCGCGCCCAAGACAATACGCTGGTGCCGCTCTCCACCGTGGTATCGGTGGCCGTTAAGGTCGAACCGAACAAGCTGACCCAGTTCAACCAGCAGAACGCCGCCACCCTGCAGGCGATTCCCGCGCCCGGCGTTTCGATGGGCGAAGCGGTGGCTTTCCTCGAACGGCAGGCCAATGCGCTGCCGGCCGAATTTAGCCACGACTGGCAGGGGGATTCGCGCCAATACACCCAGGAGGGCAGCGCGCTGGTGTTCGCGTTCCTGGCGGCGTTGGTGATCATTTACCTGGTGCTGGCGGCGCAGTACGAGAGCCTGAAAGATCCGCTGATTATCCTCATCACCGTGCCGCTGTCGATCTGCGGCGCCTTGCTGCCGCTGGCGCTGGGCTACGCCACGATGAATATCTATACCCAGGTCGGTCTGGTGACCCTGATCGGGCTCATCAGCAAGCACGGCATTCTGATGGTGGAGTTCGCCAACGAGCTGCAGATGCATCAGGGGCTGACGCGGCGCGCCGCGATTTTGCAGGCGGCGCAAATTCGTCTGCGGCCGGTTCTGATGACCACCGGGGCGATGGTGTTCGGTTTGATCCCGCTGCTGTTCGCCAGCGGCGCCGGGGCTGCCAGTCGCTTCGGCCTGGGGCTGGTGATCGTCTCCGGCATGCTGGTGGGCACGCTGTTTACCCTGTTTGTGTTGCCGACGGTGTATACGCTGTTGGCGCGTGATCACGCGGTAGCCTCACCTCGTCAGCGTGAGTTGGCCGCCGCGCAAAAGGCGCTGACGGAATAATCCGCCGGCGCCCGCGTGAAGAATAAACCCGCTTCGGCGGGTTTTTTCGTCAGTTTTTGCAGCCCATCAACTCCGGCAGAACGCCCGGTTTGCTCTTCAGCGAAGCCTGCACGTCGTCCGGCAGACCGGCCCAGATGATCAGGCCGGTGCGTTTCTCGATCTCGTCCACCGTCACGCGGAATTGGCAGAAATCGGCGCCCTTCGGCGTGTTCTGGTCGAACAGGAAGGCGGCATAGTGGTTCACCGCCGGGCTGTTGTTGATGAAAATCACCTTCCAGTAGGCGCTGGGGATGGTGTGCGCTTTCTGGGTGCCCGGCAGTTTGCCCATATCGCGCTCATACAGCGGCCCGGTCACGGTATAGACCGAGGAGATATCGGCGCGATCGATCAGCTTGCGTTCCTGATCTTCCAGCCGCGCCCAGGCGCCCTGGTTCAGATCGGACTTTTGCGGCGTGATGTTGGACAGGTAGTTCAACGATTCCCAGTCGGAGACGCCCGCCAGCGAGGCCAGCGGCGCCTGATGACCGCGATCGACCTTCAGCGCGGCGTTGGCGCCGGTGTAATCGGCGGGCGCCAACGTATCCGCCGGGTTGAGCGCCGGATCGGTTTTCCAGTTGCGTGTCTTGCCGCTGGCCGGCGTGTCTTTGGTGATGTGATAGGCCACCCAGTTGGCGAACTTGGTGGTGCTGTTGTTGTTCAACGTATAAGCATGACGCACGATAGACACGTTGCTGCTGCCGCCGGTCGGGCAGCCGACCGCGCAGTTGTCGATGGATTCGAGCGTGTCGGCCGACGCCTGCGCGGCGAACAGCAGGGCGGCCAAGGCCAACATCTTGTTGTTAAAGCGCATATTCATATCCTCAATAAGTTAAAAAAATACTGTATATATTTACAGTAAATTAAACTTATCGCAGTGAAACGAATACAACAATGCAACATATTCATGTTGTGAATGTGTCAGTCATGGTACAGCCAGGCCACACGTTAAATACGGCGGAAATAAAAACGGCGTCCAACAGACGCCGTTTCAAAGGGGGTTATTCCAGCAGGTCGTTGACCGTGCGGCGAACGTAGTGCGTCATCTGCGCCAGATCGCCCGGTGACACCGGGCCGCCGCCGGCGCGCACCACTTGCTGTTCGATCTGGGCGATTTCCTGTTCGACCTTGTTGGCGATCTGCACTTTGACTATCTTGTCCACCGAAGACAGCAGCACCTTCAAGACGACTTTTAGCGCGATGTTTTCGCAGAACGAGTCGTAGTGATGAACCGGCGGCGGCGGGGCCGGAGCCGGCTCGGGCGCGCGCGGAGCCAGAGCCTTGAAGCTGTCTACATTTTCAATAATAAGATCCATGTCTCTTATTAGTTCATCAAAATCTTTAGACACTGACTTATTCCCTTCGCTGTGCGCAAAAAACAGAACGCCCGTCCTCGGGCTGAAAGCGGATGAGCGACGGGCAGAACGAATTCGGGCCTGGCCTTCAGACGTTGAATGGCCGGGGGAGGGGCATTCTAACCTTGCGGCGGGTCGGCAACAAGATGGGGCCGTGCGAATGCGCGGCCCTTTGGATCACGAGGCTGGAGGGCGCTTAACTTTTCAGCTTGGCGGTGATTTTGGCCACGTGTTCGCCCTGATAGCGGGCAATGGTCAGCTCTTCGTTGCTCGGCTGCCGCGAACCGTCGGCGCCGGCGATGGTGGTGGCGCCATACGGGGTGCCGCCGCGCACCTGTGAAACGTCAAACAGCTCCTGCGTCGCATAGCCGATCGGCACGATGATGAAACCGTGGTGTGCCAGCGTGGTCCAGGTCGAACTGATGGTCTGTTCCTGGCCACCGCCGGTGCCGGTGGAGGAGAAGACGCTGCCTACCTTGCCGTACAGCGCGCCGGAAGCCCACAGGCCGCCGGTCTGATCGAGGAAGGTGCGCATTTGCCCGGCCATGTTGCCGAAGCGGGTCGGCGTGCCGAAAATAATGCCGTCATAGTCCGCCAGCTCTTGCGGGGTGGCGACCGGCGCCTGCTGGTGTTGCTTGCCCCCGGCCTTGGCGAAGGCTTCCGGCGTCATGGTTTCCGGCACGCGTTTGACCGTCACGTCCACGTTATCGACCCGATTCGCCCCTTCGGCCACCGCCTGCGCCAGGCGTTCGATGTGGCCGTACATTGAGTAATAAAGCACCAACAGTTTCGTCATGTTCCGTACTCCCGCTCAGATGATTAACAAAAACCCCTGATAAGCATAGAAGCGAATGACGAACTTGGCGTTACGACGTTACCTGATGCCGGCGATCGCCAGCAGGGCGCCAAAGGCGATCAGCAGCCCGCCAAAGGTACGATCGATGCCGCGGCGCAAACGCAAAAAGCGCGCATTGACGCCCGGTGCGGAAAATAGCAGCGCGACGGCGGCAAACCAGAAGATATGGACGGCGGCGATAAAAAGACCATAGCCGATTTGCACGCCGAGCGGGGTGTGCGGAGAAACCACCTGCATGAACAGGCTGACGATGAAGATGGTGGTTTTCGGGTTTAACGCGTTGGTGAGAAAGCCGGTTTTCAAGGCGGCGAAATCGCTGATGGCGGCCGGCGCTGTTGTGGGGGCTGCATCATGGTGCGCCGCGTTGCGCAGCAGCGTAACGCCGAGGTAGATCAGGTAGGCGGCGCCGATGGCTTTAAGCAGGTTAAACAACCAGGGCGACTGTTGAATCAATACGCCGACGCCAATCAGCGTATAGCTGACATGGACCAGCACCCCGGCGCCAATGCCGCAGGCGGTCAAGACGCCGGCGCGGCGCGAAAGCAACAGGCTATTGCGCGAGACCATGGCAAAGTCCGGCCCCGGGCTTATCACGGCGAGTAAAGTAATGGTGACGACAGCGATGAGTTCAGTCATAGTTATCCTTGCGATGTTTATCAATAGAGTGACTGATTTATAAGAGTAATTTTTCTCGGTGACAAACGATGAATAGTGACAGTATCGGTGAGAAAAACTCACGTAAAACCGGCAGGCCGTTGCCGTTGGGCGGGCTGCGTTGCTTCGAGGCCGCCGCGCGGCTGGAAAGTTTTACGCAGGCGGCGCAGGGGCTGAATTTGACGCACGGCGCCGTCAGCCGGGCGGTGCGGGCGCTGGAAGAGGAACTGGGCGTGGCGTTGTTTGAGCGCCGCCATCGGCGGGTTCTGCTCACGGCGGCGGGGCGCAAGCTGTTTCAGGCGACGCAGCAGGCATTCGGCATTCTGGATCATACCGCGCTGGAACTGCGCCAGCAGGCGCTCGACGCGCCGCTGGTCTTGTCCTGTGAACCGACCTTGTTGATGCGTTGGCTGATCCCGCGCCTGCCGGCTTTTCAGCAGGCGCACCCGGATATCAACTTACAGCTGGTGGCCGGTGGCGGGCCGTTTTCGTTCCATGACGGCATTACGGCGGCGATCAGGCGCAATGACTTCGATTGGGGAAAGCAGGTGCATAGCCTGGCGCTGTTCAGTGAAAAGGTTGGGCCGGTGTGCCAACCCGAGGCGTTGGCAAGGATGACGATCGCCGAGGGCAGCCTGCGGAGTTTGCGGCCCGGCACTAAACTGCTGCATTCTGCCACCCGGCCGGATGCCTGGCGGCACTGGGCGCAGCAGCAGGGGATGGCGTTGGCAGGGCATTCGGAGCAGCGCTTTGATCATTTCTATTTCAGCCTGCAGGCGGCGGTCGCCGGTCTTGGCATCGCGATCGGCCCGTGGTTACAAGTGCGAGACGATCTGGCCGCCGGTTTGTTGAGTGCGCCGTTCGGTTTTACGCCCGACGGCAGCGGCTATTACCTGCTGTCGCCGCAGGCGATCGTGCCGGGCAGCGCGTTGGCCCGGCTGGCCGAGTGGCTAACGCTCACGGCAGACGCCTGAGTTTTTGCGCCAGCCGCTGTTCCTGCCAGCGGCTGAAGACGTTGCGCAGCAGCAGAGTGCGCACCGCCCGCATGACCAGCGCGAGGCTCATGCCGCCGATCGCCCACAGCGACCAGAGATAGTGCGGGTGGGTAAACCAATTAATGGCGAACAGCAGCGCGCCAATCACGGCGAAACGCACCGCCATGCTCAGCAGTTTGCCTTCTGCCGCGACCTGGCGACGAAGGCGCTGTTCGTCAGGCTCCTCCTCCATTATCTGTTGCGGCTGTGCGTTGAGATCGCGGACCTGCACGCCCAGCGCGGCGGCGATTGCGGTCAAGGTTTCCAGGCTGGCCTGTTCGCCGTTTTCAATCCGCTGTACGGTGCGGGTGCTGAGGCCGGCGATGGTCGCCAGCTGCTCCTGCGACCAGCCTTTTTCCAGACGTAACGGCCTGATGCGGTACTTTTGCATGATGCACTCCCGAGTTCGCTGTCACTGTCATCCAGTGTAGGAGGCGCGGGGTGGCGGCGCCACGACAGCGGCACGACAGCGACACGACATCCGCCGCCGGCGCGGGCTGGCGGGCAGTCAGAAGGCGACGTTGCGAATAAAGCGCAGCGGGAGATCGCCGTGGTTGGCGTAAGCGTAACGTTGATCGCTGTTGAAGGTTTGCGCGGCGCCGGCGGAAAGGGTCAGCGTGCCTTGTTCCAGTTCCAGCGTCAGGGTGCCGGCAATCACATAGATCATCTCGCTCCAGCCTTCGGCGTCCGGCGCCGAGTCATAGCGCTCGCCCGGCATCAGCGTCCATTCCCACAGCTCGGCCCGTTGGCGCGCCGGCACGCTGGCGGCGAACAGCGCCTGGCTGCCCGGCTGTGCGCCTTGCCAGGCCAGTTCCCCTACCAGATGGCTGCCGCGCGCTTCCGGCGCCTGGATCAGATCGGTAAAGGAAATCGCCAGGGCGGCGGCAATCTTGTCGAGCACCGCCAGGCTGACGTTGCGATCGCCGGCCTCGATGCCCGCCAGCATGCGGCGGCTGACGCCGGAAAGTTCGGCCAGCGCCATCTGGCTCAGGCCCGCCTGTTGGCGGTAGCCGCGCAGATTGCTGCTCAGATACTGCAGCACTTTGGGGGGATCGGTTTTCGCGTTATGCGCCGTATTGCTCATCGCCGGACTTTATCTCATACTGGCAGGATCTGTGCATTATATTGCACTCAGCAGGAAGGGCAAGCCGGTGTCAGCAGCAAAAAAATCCTTTATTTCCGCCGTGGTTCCGCAGATCAGGCTGCCGGAAGCGGTGTTGATTTTCATCACCATGATCTGGGGCGGCACCTTTTTGGCGGTGCACCACGCGATGCAAGTCAGCGGGCCGTTCTTTTTTGTCGGCCTGCGTTTCGCCACCGCCACGCTGGCGTTGACGCTGTTTTCGCTGCGCGTGCTGCGCGGCCTGACCCTGTATGAACTGAAGGCGGGCGTGCTGATCGGGCTGGCGATCATGTTCGGCTATAGCATGCAAACCGTCGGCCTGCAGACCATCACCAGCAGCCAGTCGGCGTTCATCACCGCCATGTATGTGCCGATCGTGCCGCTGTTGCAATGGCTGGTGCTGGGGCGGTTCCCCGGCATCATGTCGTGGATCGGTATTCTGCTGGCCTTTACCGGCCTGATGCTGCTGGCGGCGCCGAGCAGCACCGACATGACGCTGAGCCTCGGCGAAATTCTGACGCTGGCCGGCACGCTGGGCATGGCGGCAGAGATCATCCTCATCGGCGCTTTCGCCGGCAAGGTGAATATCCGCCGGGTGACCATAGTACAGCTGGCGACCGCCTCGCTGGCCTCATTTTTGATGATGGCGCCGACCGGCGAGTCGCCGCCGCCGTATTCGGATTACCTGCTGTAC
Source organism: Serratia sp. BNK-23 (assembly GCF_047456145.1). Classification (NCBI taxonomy): domain Bacteria; kingdom Pseudomonadati; phylum Pseudomonadota; class Gammaproteobacteria; order Enterobacterales; family Yersiniaceae; genus Serratia; species Serratia sp. BNK-23. The sequence goes on along the minus strand of NZ_CP179900.1, from coordinate 3,095,890 downwards.
AGCGCCATAGGGCTGGGGCTGGCCAGCGCGTTGATTCAGCTGACCATGAACTGGGCGCAGCGCAGCGTTTCACCCACGCGCGCTACGGTGATCTACGCCGGTGAACCGGTCTGGGCGGGCATCGTCGGGCGGCTCGCCGGTGAGCGTTTACCGGGCGTGGCGCTATTGGGGGGCGCGTTGATCGTGATTGGGGTGGTGGTCAGCGAGCTGCGCGTGCGACGCAAGGATAAAGCGGCGGTGGCGACGGAAGCGGATTAGCGCAGAGGCGTAAAAAGAAAAGGGCGGAGAGATCCGCCCCTTTTTGCATCACGCGGTTTTCTTCTTGCGCAGGAACACGTAAGACAGGCCGAGCACGATGAACCACAGCGGGGTGACGATCAGCGCCTGGCGGGTGTCTTCGCGCAGCGACAGCAGCACCAGCACGAACACGAAGAACGCCATGCACACCCAGCACATCAGTTTGCCGGCAGGCATTTTGTAGATCGATTTCTGGTGCAGCGCCGGGCGTCGTTTACGGTAGACCAGGTATGAGCACAAAATGATGGTCCAGACGAACATGAACAGAATCGCCGATACGGTGGTCACCAGAGTGAAGACCGTCATCACGTTCGGGATCAGGTAAATCAGCACCACGCCGCCCAGCAGGCAGATACAGGAGAAGGTGAGGCCGTTGGCCGGCACCGCGCGCTTGGACAGGTTAGCGAACGATTTCGGCGCGTCGCCTTCCTGCGCCAGCCCGAACAGCATGCGGCTGGTGGAGAACACGCCGCTGTTGGCGGAAGAGGCGGCGGAGGTCAGTACCACGAAGTTGATTACGCTGGCCGCGGCCGGCAGGCCGATCAGCACGAACAGCTCAACGAACGGGCTCTTGTCAGGCACCACGGAGTTCCACGGCGTTACCGACATGATGACGATCAGGGCGAACACGTAGAACATGATGATGCGGATCGGAATCGAGTTGATGGCGCGCGGCAGCGACTTCTCCGGATCCTTGGTTTCCGCGGCGGTGGTGCCCACCAGCTCAATGCCGACGAAGGCGAATACCGCGATCTGGAAGCCGGCGAAGAAGCCGCTGATGCCTTTCGGGAACATGCCGCCGTCATTCCACAGATGGGTGAATGAGGCTACGGTGCCGGTCGGCGACTGGAACTGCATGGCGATCATCACCAGCCCGGCGACGATCAGCCCGACGATGGCGACGATTTTAATCATCGCAAACCAAAACTCCATTTCGCCGAACATTTTCACCGTCGCCAGATTAAGGCCGAGCAGCAACAGCACGCACAGCAGTGAAGCGATCCACTGTGACAGCTCGGGGAACCAGAACTGGGCGTAGGCGGTGATCGCCACGACGTCGGCAATGCCGGTGACCACCCAGCAGAACCAGTAGGTCCAGCCGGTGAAGAAACCGGCCCACGGGCCGAGCAGATCCGCGGCGAAATCGCTGAACGATTTGTACTCCAGGTTGGACAGCAGCAGCTCGCCCATGGCGCGCATCACGAAGAACAGCATAAAGCCGATGATCATGTACACGAAGATGATCGAGGGGCCGGCCAGGCTGATGGTTTTACCGGAACCCATAAACAGGCCGGTGCCGATGGCGCCGCCGATGGCGATCAGTTGAATATGTCGGTTAGTGAGGTTTCGCCGTAGATGATCTTCTGAAGCGGGCGTCGCGTCAGTCGCTATTTTAGAGTGATCTACCATCTGATGATGTCCTGTTTTACCTGTCATTAGTGAAGTCGCGAGCTCTGAAGTGGCTCTTTTTTATACATTTATCCGGTTGATCCGGCTTTAGTAAGGTAGTGCAATAACGCCACCTTTGTGCAACATGTTTACAACATTTATACGCGGGATAAAAGTCGATCAATCTTTACACGAGAGGAGGCAAATCGGACGTTCAGGGAGCGGAAGATTACTCTTCAAACGGTGGGATTAACAGACCTTATGCGGCTTATCTCGTTGATTAAACAAAGGGTTGTAAAATTCGCATGAGAAAAAGTAATGGGTGTAAGCGTTTGACAGCGCCTCCGACGAGGAGGACAATTTACCGCGTTGGGTCGTTAGCTCAGTCGGTAGAGCAGTTGACTCTTAATCAATTGGTCACAGGTTCGAACCCTGTACGACCCACCAACCAAATCAGCGTGTTACGCTCAGACTTTTCTTCGTTTCTTCCCGCATTGCGCCGTTTTAAGCGCGCATTCTGCAAAAAAATTCGCATTTTTCGACTGATGTTCAGAAAGGTGATCTGGCGCAAACTGCAATGTTGCACCGTACTTTATACGGCAAGGGAGGCTGTGCGCTGGCGCAACGTCGGCGTAGGGGCGGGCCATTTGCCCAAGAATCTTTCAGGTCAGGAAACGGGGAATAAATGCGCCGTCGACATCAAAAGCAGCGCCCAGACGGCGGCCGAGAGCGCGGCGGTGGCATAGACGCGCCGCGCCGGCAGTTGCAGCATGCCGGCCATCAGCGGCACGGTGTAACGCATCACCGCCAGAAAACGCGAGGCGAACAGCAGCGGCAGCCCGCGCTTTTGCAAGGCGCTTTGCGCTTTGCGCAGCGGGGCGTGAAAGCGTGCCGGCAGCCGGCGGCCAAGATCGCGGCGGCACAGCAGCGCGCCGAAGTGGAAAGACAGGATCGAGCCTAACGCCGCGCCGAGGGCGATGGCTGCCCAAACCGAGCCGATGGGCAGCGCATGCTTGCCCGCCACGATGCCCATCAGCAGCGTGACCGAGGCGGGCGGCAGGGCGGAAGACACTACGATCACGGATTTTCCCAGCGCGAACAGGAAAATCAGTAGCAGCAACATCTCCGGTTCCGGACTGTATTTGGCGATAATGTGCGTCAATTCATCCATTTAACACCTGCGGGCGAGAGGGCTGAGTGCCAGTGTCCCATCCGCAGGTTCAATAAGGGTTAAATAACGCGCCGCTATCCGGCGATCTCCGCGTCTTGCTTGCTCACGTCGGTGCGCCGGTTTCTGAGCGCCCACAACAGCGTGGCGCACAGCAGCGAAAAGGCAGCCAGCACCAACGGCCCGGCATGCGGGCTGTGAAAACGCTGTTCCGCCTCGGTGCGGATCAGCGGGGCTAAAAAGCTGAATGCGGCGCCAAGCGTGGTGCAAAAACCGATGCCGGCCGCCAGCGCCGGGCCGGTCAGCACCTGGGCGGGAAACGTCCAGAAAATCGGCTGTACCGCCAGAAAACTGACTGCGCAACAGCTCAGGGCGACGATGGCGAGCAAAGGGCCGGCATAGGAAGACACCACCAAACCCAGCGCTGCCGCGACCATGCAGCCGACGGCGATCGGTAATCGTCTGGCGGTTTTTCTGTCGGCATAGCGCGGCAGGAAATAGACGCCCAGCGCGGAGAACGCCCAGGGAATGGCGGCCACCAGCGAGGCCTTGAAGCCAAGATGGGTGCCCATCAGCGAGGCGACCTGCGACGGCAGGAAAAACATCAGGCCGTAGACGCCGATCTGCAGGGTGCCGTAGATCAACGCCAGATGCCAAACTTTGCCGCTGCTCATCGCCGCTTTGACGCTGCTGGTTTCGGTCTGCTGCTGTTCATCGGCCAATTGTGCCACCAGCGCCGTGCGTTCTTCCTCGGTCAGAAAGCGCGCCTGCCGTGGATTATCGTCGAGATAGAAAAAGGCGAAAACGCCGAGGACGACGGCCGGCAATCCTTCCAGCACAAACATCCAGAACCAGCCGGGTTTACCCAACACGCCGTGCATCTCCAGCAATGCCCCCGATAGCGGTGAACCGAGCGTCAGCGCCGCCGGCACGCCGAGCACGAAAATGCCAATCACCGAGGCGCGCACCTTATTGGGAAAATAGATCGACGCCAGCAGCAGGATGCCGGGGTAAAAGCCGGCTTCGGCGATCCCCAGCAGAAACCGCAGGACGATAAATTGCTGTTCATTGGTCACCAGCCCGGTGCAGGCCGACAGCGCCCCCCACAGCGCGGTGGTGGCGCTGAGCCAGCGTTTGGCGCCCCAGCGGTTCATCAGCAGGTTGGCCGGGATGCCGAACAGCGCATAGGCGGCAAAAAATATCCCGGCGCCCAGGGCAAAGGCGGATTGCGACAGCGCGATATCGATGGCCATCGCGTCCTTGGCAAAGCCGACGTTAACCCTGTCGATAAAGGCGATGAAGTACATGGCGAACATCAAGGGCACCAGTCTGCGCCAGGTTTTGCGAATGGCGGCGTTGAGCGCAGGAGCGGCATAGGTGGCGTGATTCACTGGCGGTAACCTCTCTTCTGAGAATGACAAGCGTCGGTCATAAGGACCGTCCTGGCGCCGTTGCCCTCAACACGACGGTAACAGCGGACCTTTTTCGCAAACCCTAAAGGTCTAATGGTCAGGCCTTTTGGGGTGAAAAAAATGCCGCGTATCGGGTCGGCAGATTGATGCAGACATCACCATGGTGAATGGTATGTTGCTTTTTTGTTAATCAGACGTTCACACAGGGCCAGGGCGCGTTCAAGCGCTTTGATCGAGATCTGTGTGCGCTATCACCGAATTGGCAACCCGGTGACAGACACTGGAGAGTGGCGCTTTCATCTCGCGAGGGAGGACGATAAGGTGAGGCACGGCAAAACAGAATGCAGGAGCGCAACATGCTGAAGGTCATCGCTGAAGATTTTATCCACCCGGAACACATTGACACCGTTATGCCGTGGTATCGCGAACTGGTGGAGAAAACCCGTCAAGAGCCGCTGTGCATCAGCTATGAACTGTGCATCGACCAGCAGGATCCCGGGCATTTTATTTTTATCGAAAGCTGGCCGGATCGCGCCGCTCTGGATGTGCATTGTCAGACCGAGCATTTCACCCGGCTGGTGCCGCAGATCAACCACTATCAGCGCAAGCCTTGTACCTTCCTGTTTATGCAGGCATTTCCTGAAACAGGCGATAAATAGGCGAAAAAATCCCCGCAGGGGGCGGGGTCAATGGCTTCTCATTACTATCTTGTTGTGTTTAAAAAATAGGCTGATAATGATTTTCATTCTCTAAGAATGCTCTTAAATAAATCAGCTTGGTGAATGATTCACTGCCTGCTTTTCGCTGGCGGTTTTAATGGCGCGCAACATACGGCGCCGTATCAACCCGCTTACCAGGCGAATCGCATACCAATAGGGGGTAAACCGCCGCCGGCTGGCGTCGTCGGGGCAGAAGATGCGCGTTTCCGTCACCAGACGACAGCGCCCACCCTCGGAGGGGCTCACGACATAACCCAGCGCCAGTTTGGCGACGCCGGGCTGCGCGAAAGCAAGAAACCCCGCCCCGTCGGCGACCTGCTCCAGGCCGTATTCAGCCTGCCAAAATCGGCCGATCAGGCCATAGACCAACGCGCTTTCATCCTGCTCAAGCAGGCAAAAGTTATGCAGGCCAAACGGCGGCGGGCTGGGTTTATCGCGTGGCATCAGGCGCGCGGGCAATTCGCGTAGCGCTATCATGCTGCGGAAAAAGCGATCGTGCTTGGGATCATAAGCGGCCACGGCCTCCAGGATCCGCGCCTGCGGTGCGGTGATGGCGATCGCATGCCGCTCCGAGAACTGGTATTGCCCAAGGTATTTATTCAATAGCGTCATGCTTTGCATTCTCCCGCCATTCGTTTTGCAGCAGGGCGAAACCGAATTCGTCGCCCCACGCGCCTTTGAAAAACACGTTTTGCCGCCAACAGGCCTCACGGCGAAAGCCCAGCTTACTGAACAACGCGGCGGCGCGAAGATTACGCGCGTCCACCACGGCGGTAATGCGGTGTTTCGCCAGCGGCCCGAACAGCAGGGCGATGACGGCGCTTAGCGCCTCGCGCGCTTGTCCTTGCCGCTGATGAACCGGATCGAAGGTCACGCCCAGTTCAGCCTGACGCCCTTCATCGAAAAAATGGACCGCGACATCGCCCAGCAACGCGCCGTCTTCGCGGCGCTCGACCGCCAGTTGAAACCAGCTGTCGTCACGGTTGAATTCGAGCTGCCGTTGCTGTGCGAAAAAGGCCTGTGCCTCGGCGGCGCTGTAGTCGCTCCAGCTTTGATAGCGCGCCACGTCTGGGTGGCTGCGGTAGGCGGTAAAGTGGGGCAGATCGTCGGCGGTGAACGGGCGCAGGATCAGTCTGGGGGTTTGTAGAGGCAAATGGCGCATTGTTTTTCCTTATCAGCGCATTAGGGCTACCGGCAGTGTAGCCCAGCGCCGACAGGCAGGCTGTGTAAAATGAGCGGTGGAGGACAAACGGGAAATGCCGGTTCAGGCGAACCGGCAGGGGCATTATCGACGGGCGGCAGCCTGACGCAAGCGCTCGACCGGGCCTTGTTGAAAATCGAATGAGGGGGCTTCTTGCCGCGCCAGCCCCTGACGCACGATGGCCTTAACCGCCTGGCTGGCGGCAAGATCTTTTCCGGCGATCTGTTCGGCGATGCGCAACGCTTCTTCCCGGGCCGAACTTGCGCTGATGCGGGAAATGGCGCCGTGTGACAACGCTTCCTGTGCGCCGACGGTTCTGCCGGTCAGCAGCCAGTCGAGCGCGACATAGGGGGAAATACGCGCCGGCAATCGCGCGCACCCGCCTTGTGCGGCGACTAACCCGAGCCCGGTTTCGGGGAAGCTGAAGCGTGCGTTCTGGCCGGCGACGATCAGATCGCACGCCAGGGCCAGCTCAAATCCGCCCCCGTACGCGATGCCGTCAACGGCGGCGATGATCACCTTGGCGATCTGTGCATGGATCAGCCCGCCAAACCCCTCCGGCGTGACGATGGGCAGTTCACCCTGATGAAAGGCGTTGATATCCATGCCGGCGGAAAATACCGCCGGTTGACCGGCCAGGACGATCGCTCGCACCGAGTCATCGTTATCTGCCTGCCGCAGGTAGGTGCGGATCAGCTCGGCCATCTGCAGGTTGATGGCGTTCTTTTTTTCCGGCCGATTGAGGGTGATGACCGCAACCTGCGCGCCATAACGTTCGTAAAGCACCGGCGGTGATTCACTCATCGCTGGCCTCCCCGCGGAAAAAGATCAGCGTCAGCAGCAGGGCGATGGCGCCGAGCGGCAGCGAAAACAGCGGCAGGTAATAGGCCGGCAGCGCATAGAGCGCCAGGCCGCCCAGCATGCCGCCCGCCGCGATGCCGGCGTACAGCACCGAGCTGTTGAGCGATACGGTCAGCGCGCCAAAGCGTTTCGATAGCGACAACAGGTGATGCTGGATCGGCACCAGATACATCCAGCCGGTGATACCCCAGACCAGAAAGATGGCCAGCACCCACCAGGGGGAAGTGACATAGAAGGCCAGCAGAAACAGGGACAGCGTCTGGATCGCCACGGAAAACAGCAGCACGAACTTGCTGCCGAGGGCATCGGTTAACGCGCCGGAGGCAAAATTGCCGATCACCGCGCCAATGCCGAATACCAGCAGCGCGAGGGGCAGGATCGCCTGCGGGCCGAACTGGGTGTTTTTCAGCAACACGCTGACGTAGCTATAGACGATGTGTTCCGAGCAAACGGCAAAAAAGGTGATCAGTAGCGTGGTCAGCACCGCCTTTTGCCGCAGCGGGGCGAGCCGCTCTTTCAGCGAATGCTTGCCCGGTGGCGCAATGGCCCGCAGCGCCAGCGACAGGCCCAGCAGTGCAATTGCCCCCAGCAGGGCGATGAACAGGAAGATTTCTCGCCAGCCGATCAGTTTGGCGAGAAAGGTGCCGAACGGAATACCGAGCGCAATAGCCAACGTCATACCCCCATAGACGATGGAAATGGCCAGGCCGCGGCGTTTTTCCGCCACCAGCCCTACCGCGGCGGCGGCGGCCTGCGGCGTGTAACAGGCCGCCCCCAATGCCGCCAGCACTCTGCCGAACGAGATCTGCAGGTAGCTGGTGGCCCAGGCGCAGGCCAGGTTGCCGGCGATGAACAGCACCAGCGCCAACTGCAGGATATGCTTGCGGTTGACGTTGCCCAGCAGCCAGGCGGTGAGAGGGGCGAACAGCATATAAGCCAGCGCGAATACCGATATCAACTGCCCCGCTTGCGCGGGGCTGACGGCAAAGGTATCGGAAATGTCGCTGAGCACGCCGGCGACGATAAAGGCGTCGGTGCCGATGGCGAACGTGCCGGTCGCCATCAGACAGAGCGTGATCAGATGGCCGTTATAATCCGCTAACTTCATCCCGCCCTCCGCAGATCGTTCGCCGCCCAGACTCGTCCCAGCGCCGCCAGGAAGGTCTCCACGTCGGCATGGGAGTGCGCCGAGGTCGGCGTCACCCGCAGCCGCTCGCTGCCTGCGGGCACCGTCGGTGCATTGACCGGTTGCACGTAAATATCGTGTTCATCGAGCAGCACTTTACTGATGTGTTTGTTGCGGTGCGGATCGCCGACCAGCAGCGGCAGGATATGGCTGTCTGCCGACACCAGCGGGATGCCGGCGGCGCGCAGGCCGGTTTTCAGGTGATCGACGATCGCCAGCAGGTGTTTGCGTTGGGTGTCATGCTCGAGGTTGTATTTAAAACTGGCCAGCGCGGCGGCCACCACCGGCGCCGGCGACGAGGTGCTGAAGACGAATGCCGGGGCCCAACTGCGCACCGCCTCCACCACCGAACGGGGCGCGGCGATATAGCCGCCCGCCGCACCGTAAGATTTGCCGAACCCGCCCTGAATAATGGTGATTTTATCCAGCAGGCCCAGTTGTTCGGCGTAGCCCAGCCCCCGTTCGCCATAGACGCCGGCGGAGTGGATCTCGTCGAGATAGGTCAGCGCCTGGTACTGCTCCGCCAGCGCCACGATCTGCGCCAGGGGGGCGAAGTCACCGTCCATGGAATACAGCGACTCGAAAGCGATCAGCTTTGGCCGCGCCGGATCGGCGGCCTGCAGCAGCTCGGCGAGGTGTGTCACATCGTTGTGGCGGAAGATTTTTTTCTCCGCTTTGCTGTAGCGGATACCGTAAATCATCGAGGCGTGATTCAGCTCGTCGGAGAACACGATCAGATCGGGAATGGCGTCGCACAGGGTGGATAAGGTGGCGTCGTTGGCGCCGAAACCGGTGGTGAACAGCAGCGCCGACTCTTTGCCATAGGCGCTGGCCAGCAGCGTTTCCAGCTCGCTGTGGTAGACCGAGGTGCCGGAAATGCTGCGGGCGCCGCAGGTGCCCAGCCCGACCCGATTAACCGCATCGGTGGTGGCCAGCAGCACTTTGGGGTGGTGGCTCATCGCCAGATAGTCGTTCGAGCACCAGACGTTGAGACGGCGCTCACCGTGATGGCCGTGGCTGGTGGCCCAGGGTTTGTCCTGCACGCCGCGTTCAAGGTTGAGGAACTCGCGAAAACGCCCCTGTTTTTTGGTTTCCGCCAGCTTTTCTTCAAGAATGTTCAGTACGCTCATCGTATGTTCCTTGTGTTAAACGGCTTTAAGGTTTAATGACAGCCCCTGACCGACGCCGACGCACATCGTCACCAATGCGTTGTTCGCCTGTTGGTCGCGTAATTCCAGCGCTGCCGACAGCACCAGGCGCGCGCCGGACATCCCCAGCGGATGACCGAGCGCGATGGCGCCGCCGTTCGGGTTGACCCGCGCGTCGTTGGCGCCGATACGCCAGTGTTTCAGCGCCGCCAGAACCTGTGAGGCGAACGCTTCGTTAATCTCGATGATGTCGAAGTCGTTCAAGGTGAAGCCGCCGCGCTGCAGCAAGCGCTCGGTGGAGGCGATCGGCCCCAGCCCCATCAGCGCCGGTTCCACGCCGGCGGCCGCGCTGTCGCCGATCTCCGCCAGCGGTTGCCACCCCTGGCGCTTCACGTAGCGACCGGAAGCCAATAGCAGCGCGGCGGCGCCGTCGTTGATGCCGGAAGCGTTGCCTGCCGTGACCGAACCGCCGGCGGAGAACGCCGGTTTCAGCGCCTGTAGCTGTTGCAGCGTGCTGAGCCGGGGAAATTCATCCTGCGCGAATGTGCGGGTCGTTTTACGATCGGCCGGCACGTCCACGGGCGTGATTTCCCGCGCCAGCCGGCCGCTGTCGATCGCCCGGCGGGCCTTCTGCTGCGAGGCCAGCGCGAACAGGTCCTGTTCCTCGCGTGAGATATGTTGCCGTTGGGCTACGTTTTCCGCCGTAATGCCCAGCGGATCGCTGCCGTAGCGCTCCGCCAGCCGCGGGTTAACAAAGCGCCACCCCAGCGTGGTGTCGTACAGCTTCACGCCTTTGTCGAACGGCGTTTCGCCTTTGCTCAGCACATAGGGCGCGCGGCTCATGCTTTCCACACCGCCGGCCAGAATCAGTTCGCTGAGGCCGCTGCGGATTTTCGCCGCGGCGTAGATCACCGCATCCAACCCGGAGGCGCAAAGGCGGTTGAGGGTGATGGCAGGCACCGACGGATCCAACCCGGAAAGCAGCGCCGCCATGCGGGCGACGTTGCGGTTGTCTTCGCCGGACTGGTTGGCGCAGCCCAGGACCACTTCGTCCAGATCTGCTTCCGCCGCCGGATGGCGCTGCAGCAGGCCGCGAATGATCGTCGCCGCCATGTCGTCGGGGCGGGTATGCGCCAGGCTGCCGCCATAGGCGCCGATCGCCGTGCGCGTGCCGTCGATCAGATAAACGCCGTCATCTTTAATGCTCATCATGGATCCTTAAGGCGTGGTCGTCAGCGCCGGTTGCGCGGCGTGCAGAAGGGTGTAATGCGGCGCATAGCGCGCCGCGTGCAGCAGCTGCGCCAGATTGCTCAGCGTCGTCCTGACGTTTTTCTCCCCCAGTTTGCCGAGCCAGTCGAAAATGCCGCCGGCGTAGTTAACGCCCGCGACGGCGGCGACATCGATGTCTTCCCGGCTGCAGACGCCGCTTTCCACCATGATCACCGACTCATTGATCAGGCTGCTGAGGACGCGGGCGACGATAAGCGCCGGGGAGTCCTTGATAAATTCAACCTGCGGGATTGCCGTGTGCAGCAGGCGTAAAAACAGCGCCTTATTGGCCGCAGAAGCGTGGCGGCTGTGCGCTGCCACCAGATACGTGGTGTCGGCGTAGTTCAGGGCGACATCGATCACAAAGGCATCCGCTGCCGTCTGCTCGGCCAGTTGGCTCGCCGTGCGGCCATCGGTGATGCTGACGGTGAAAGCGTCATTGATCTGGACGGCCGCTCCCAGCCCCGGTAATGCCGGCCGTTGTTCCACGCGCAGCTGTGGCCACTGAAGCGCGGCTCGCTGCTGCAACAGGGTAAAAAAAGGATGCTCGCCGTAAACGCGCAGCGTCTCGACGTCTGCATTGTTGGCGGCCGTCACCGGCGGGGCGGTTTCTTCGGCGGCAAAATAGGAGCGGCCGTTCTTTTTCCCCAACAGACCGGCATCGACCAGTGAACGCTGCAGATGACCAGGGGTATAGCGCGGGTCGTATTGCATGTCCTGCCAGATTTGCCGGCTGACCTGATAGTTAATGTCTTGGCCGATAAAATCGGTCAGCTCGAGCGGCCCCATGCGGAAGCGCCCGCCGGCCTTGAGGGCGCGGTCGATCTGCGCCGCGCGCGCCACATGTTCTTCCAACAGGCGGAACCCTTCCAGGTAGTAGGGGCGGGCCATGCGATTGACGATGAACCCCGGCGTGGCCTGGCAGACGACATCGCGTTTCCCCAACGCCGCCACCAGTTGGCGGCAGCGTTCCGTGGTGGCGTGCGCGGTAAAGTAGGCCGGAATGATTTCAATCAGCTTCATCAGCGGCGCGGGGTTGAAAAAATGCAAACCGATAAAGCGTTCGCTGTGCGTCACCGCAGTTGCCAGCTTGTTGAGCGACAGTGAGGAGGTATTGGTGGCGATCAGCGTGTCGTGCTTGACCACCGCGGCGATGGCCGCCAGCACCTCAAGTTTGGTTTGTTCTTGCTCGGCGATGGTTTCTATTACCAGCTCGCTGTCGGCGATGGCCTCAAACACGGAAGTGAACATCAGATTGGCCAGCACCGCGTCCTTATCCTGCAGCGCGATCTTGCCCTGTTCGACTTTCTTGTTCAGGTCTTGCGCGATATATTCGCGAGCTTGATTGAGGGTATTGCCGTTGCGATTATAAAGCATCGTGGGAATGCCTTTTTGCGCGAAAAGATAAGCGATGCCTCTGCCCATCGTTCCCGCGCCGATAATCGCAGCCGATTGAATTGCCGCATTACTTTCTGCCATAGAAAATCCCCGTCACTGTATGCCACGCGAAATTCGCAAATGCTTATTATCTCTTTGGATTTACGGCGGCACTGGGTGCCTGTCTGGAAAGTAATTGGTGGTGTCCTGGCTGTCTAACGGTAGAAATGACAGGTTTACGTGTCGAGGAGAGTATGCTATTCGCGTAGTTTTCCTGTTCGGCGCAATAAAAAGGCTTATTTTAAGGGGAATAGCTGTTTTCGTTATAGCGTTGGTATTTTTTATTATATGAAACGGCTACTGGCGCCGGGCGGCGATATTCTATAGTGAATCTGACCTATCGATAAATCGGCATCGCTATCTGGAGAACCTGCGTTATGGATACCCGCACTCAACGGCTCATGGCGGAGGTGATTGGCAGCCTGGCCGATCGCGAATGCTTTCTGACGCAGCTGGGGCCCTGCGCCGAGGCGTTGGGGTTTGATTATTTCTCCTACATCGTGTTTTCCTGTTATCCGGCCAGCAGCCCCAAGATGCTGATCGAAGGGAATATTTCAACGAACTATCTCGAGGATTATCGGCGGCAGCGGGTATATTTGCAGGATCCGGTTATTGAGCGTGCTCACCATTCCACGCTGCAGTTTCAGTGGGACGAAAGCTTTTATCATGAGCGGCCGACGCTTTGGCGGCGTATGGCGCAATTCGGCTTGTGCGCCGGTTGGTCGCAGTCGGTCAAGGATTGCTATGGCAGGTTGGGGATCCTGACGTTTGCCGGTAAAGCGCTACCTGAGCAAACGCCGCAAGCGCGTGCGGCAAATGAAACTTTTTTCCTTTGGCTGGCGCAAACCGCCCATAAAACGCTGCGGGAGGCCTTGATATCGGTGAATGATGACGCGATAAAAGATGTGTTGACGCTGCGCGAAAAAGACATTTTACGCTGGAGCAGCGAAGGGAAAACGGCGGAAGAGATCGCGTTGTTGATGGGGGTGAGCGAGCGCACGATCAATTTCCACATCGGCAACTCGATTAAAAAGCTTTCTGTCGCCAATAAGACCGCCGCTACCGCCAAAGCGGTTTATTTACAGCTAATTTAATCTCGAGTAATAAATAATTAATCGCCTATCCGTTATCGGTGTAATGTTTATATTTTGTTAAATTAAAAACTATCCTTGTCAGTATTTACCACTCGATCACAAAAGCGTGATAAAGCGATTCACCGCGCCCGTGCGCGGCAGTATTCTGTTGGCACCCGGTTTACATAGAAAGGACGTGATATGTACAAAACTATTTTAGTGCCGATCGATATTGAAGAGGATCTGTTGACCGAGCATGCGCTGAAGCATGTGGAATATTTGGCGAAGATGTCCGGCGCTAAAGTGCATTTCTTCCATGCGCTGCCGGATGCCTCGGCTTTTGTTACTGCCTATTCGTTCGGCCTCAAGGAGTTTGAGAATCAGGCGGAGGTGAAGGCGGTGGATAGACTGAAGAAAATCATGTCGGAAATCGATCTGCCGTTGGATCGCCTCAATTACACCGTCAGCTTCGGTTCTGCACGCGATCAGGTGTTGGAACTGGCGGAAGAGATCGACGCCGATCTGATCATCATCGGTTCGCGTCGCCCGAGCGTGAAAACCTATCTGCTGGGGTCCAATGCCGCCGCTATCGTTCGCCATGCCAATATTTCGGTGATGGTGGTCAGATAATTCATCTTAAACTCACCGTTTTCGGGCACGTTCTGCGGTTACCGGCCGGCTGCAGAGCGTGCTTTGCGTTTTATTGCCATCCCAGTCTGAACTGCTACGATTTTAGCTGACGTTTTTATGCCAACCGGGCCACCGGCCTTGCGCATATTTTTCATTTCAGCCAGAAGAGGGGCAGCTATGCCATTAGAAGTCGATGGGATTATCAGAGGCGATCGGGGCAGTGAACCGAGCCGTTGGCAACATGCGTCAACCAAACCGCTTATCACGCTAACCTGGCACCACACCATTCCCTGGAACTGTTTGCGTAATGTCTGGAATGGTTTGGTGGCGGGGCAGCATTGGAACGCGCTGGACGAGTTTATGAATCTGATCGGTGTGCCAAACCGCGCCGCGGTGCTCAAACAGATCCAGAATAAAAACCTGCAGGATCGCGATGGATTACACACTCTGGTTACCTGGCAAGGATGGAATATCGTCGAGGGGCCAGGTAATGAGTATCGCGCGCAGGGGGACGATCCCGGTGAAAACTTCGACGGTTGGTCGGGTAAGGGGATGAGCACTAATCAGCAAGCGACGCTGCAGCAGGTCAACGTGTTGTATCAGGTGATGGCGCCGCTGGGAAGCCGTGCGCTGGACGCCGCCAGACAGGCGCCGCCCATTACTGCGGAAGAAGCAGACGTCTTGCAACGGACGATTAAACAGACCCGCCCAACGTTGCGAGGAAAGGAACCGATCCGGTGGCAAGAAGACATGTGGCATCAGGTGCAGCCGGGTAAAGAGGCGAAACACTTCGCACGCTGGGACACCAAACCGGTATGGCGCAAGCGCCTGCACAGCGACATGGCTCAGGCTGGATAAGCCTCTCCCCGCGCCGGGTTGCCGGCGCGGGGCATAAATCCAGCGTTAATCGCACAGCGCCACTATTTCGTCGTACAACGCCTTGGGGATTTCCACGCCGTATTGCTCGCTCTGGCGCCGTTGCCGATAACGGCGTTCGCCGGGGATGCGGGCGCCTTGCGCCTGCATATCGGCAAACATCGCCTCCGCTCCGGCGAAATATTTCGCCTTATCCGCACCGAGAAAACGCTCGGGATCCAACGCGATGACCAGCTCACCACCGTAAGGCGACGAACCGGTGCCATCGTCATAGGCCAGCGATTCCTTGCTGGTCATATCGCCGATCAGCGGCCCTGCCAGCAATTCAACCATTGCCGCCAGCGCCGAGCCCTTATGCCCGCCGAAGGTCAGCATCGCGCCCTCCAACACGCTGGCGGCATCGGTGGACGGGTTGCCTGCCTTATCAATGCCCCAGCCTTCAGGCAGCGGGGTGCCGGCGCGGCGGTGTAATTCGATTTCGCCGCGCGCTGCCGCGCTGGTGGCCATGTCGAACAAAAACGGCGGCCGATCCGGACGCGGCCAGCCGAAGGCGATGGGGTTGGTGCCGAAGAGCGGTCGCGAACCGCCGGCCGGCGTCACCCAGGCGTGGCTGGGCGTGCAGGCCAAGGCCACCAACCCCTGCTCGGTCAGCGGTTCGATATCGGCCCACAGCGCGGAGAAATGCACGCAGCGGTTGATCGCCAGCGCGGCGACACCGTTGGTGCGCACTTTCTCGATAAAGGCCGGCAGAGCGGTGCGGTAGGCCAGCAGGGAAAACGCACCGCCGGCGTCGGCGCGCAAGATGGCCGGCGCCTGGTCGAGCAATCTGGGCATCGCATCGGCAGAAACCTTGCCTGCCCGCAGCGATCGCACGCAGCCCAACAGCCGGTACAGCCCGTGAGAAGCGCAGCCGTCGCGTTCGCCCTGGGTGACATTTTGCGCCACCGCCTCGGCATGCGCCTGATTGAAACCGTTGCTGCGCAGCGTACGCAACGCCAGTTGATAAGCCTGTTCCAGCGACAGCACATGCATGGATGTCATTTCGATGTCCTCCCTGGGTTCATTCTTCTTCATCGCCGATAAAATTGGCCTGGGGTAAACAGGTATAGGCGCCCCAGTAGTAAATCGCCAGCGCAATCACCGCCATGGTGAGGGTGTCCCATGGATGAGCAATAGCGCCGATGCCGCCGAAGCTGCTGAGGTAGGAAAGCCCGATCACCAGCGCATAGAAGACGATCAGCCACAGCGAGGACCAAATTTGCTGCCTGAGGCTAACGGCGTGGGTCGGCACCTGATTCTTGAACAGGATGTAGATGAAGAACATCAGGATCTGCAAGCCGAGCAGCCAGGAGACGGTGTCCCAGCCGGACCAGAAGACGATCAGCGCCGAAATAATAAACGACAGCGGGCCGAGCACGCAAAAACCGCGGACCCGGAACGGACGCGGCATATCGGGCGCATTGCGCCGCAGCCCGGCGGCGGTGACCGGGGCGATGGCGTAGCTCAGCACCAGTGCGGCGGACACCACGCCGATCAGTTTTTCCCAGGATGGGAACGGCAGCGTCCAGAATACCGAGAGAGCGAAGGTCAGCCACAGCGCCGGGCGAGGAATACCTGACTCGCCATCCACCCGGGTGAACAGTTTGAAGAAGGTGCCGGCGCGCGCCCAACCGTAGATCACGCGAGGCGTGGCGTTCATATAGATATTGCCGGTGCCGCTCGGCGAAACGATCGCGTCGCTGACCACCAGAAACGCCAGCCATCCCATGCCCAGCGTGATGGCGATGTCGCGGAACGGCAGGGAGAACTGTTGGCTGATGCCGGCCCAGCCGCCGCTCAGCATCTCGCTGGGGATGCTGCCGAGAAACGCTATCTGCAGCAGCACATAGATGATGGTGGACAGCACCACCGACAGGATCAGCGCGATGGGAATGGTGCGCTGCGGCCGTTGCACCTCGCTGGCGACCGAAATGATCGGCGTCAGGCCGAGGTAGGCGAAGATGATGCCGCCGGCGGAAATGGCGGCCTCAACGCCGGCGGAACCGAAGGGAGCAAAGCCCTGGCTGTGCAGGTTTTCCGGTTTGAAAAAGCTGAACAACACCACGATCACCAACAGCGGCACCAGAAACTTCAGCACGCTGATCAGGTTATTGGATTTGGCGAAGGTTTTGACGCTGTAATAGTTGAGCGCGAAGAAAAAGCACAGCAGCGCCAGCTGCACCAGCCAGCCGATCGCGGTTGGATCGCCGGAACCCGGCTGACTGAGGAACGGGAACCAGGCGGCGGCGTACTGCCGGGCGGCGACGACTTCGATGGCGATCAGGCTGGAGAAGGCGATCAGCGTGATAAACCCCAGCAGATAACCCATCAGTTCGCCGTGCGAGAATACCGGATAGCGAATGATGCCGCCGGCGCGCGGCAGGGCGGCGCCCAGCTCGCAGTAAACGATGCCGAGCAGCAGCACCGCCAGGCCGCCGATCAGCCAGGAATAGATGCCGGCCGGGCCGGCGATGGAGGAGACATGGCTGGCGGCGAACAGCCAACCGGAGCCGAAGATGGCGCCCAGACCGATGAACGTCAGGTCGGTGAGCGTAAGCTGCTTCTTGAATTTGCCTTGGGTTGTCATGGTATTACCCTTTTGTTATTGAGTAGCAGGCAGATGCGGCCGGGCTAATGTTGGGCAGGTGAAACCAGGGGGGCTCGGGTGTAAACGCCGTTAACCAGCCGTAGCAGGTTGAGCGGGTTGGCGTCCTGCAGCGCCGGCGGCAACAGCGCCGCAGGGGTGTTTTGCAAACAGACCGGCCGCAGGAAACGCTCGATGGCCAGCGTGCCTACCGAGGTGCCGCGTGCGTCGCTGGTGGCCGGGTAAGGGCCGCCGTGCACCATGGCGTCGCACACTTCCACCCCGGTCGGATACCCGTTGAACAGCACCCGACCGGCTTTGCGCGCCAACAGTGTCGTCAGCCCGGCGGCCACATCGAGATCGTCGTCGTCCGCCAGCAGCGTGGCGGTCAACTGGCCTTGCAATGCCGTTAGCGCCGCATGCAGCTGCGTTTCGTTATCCACCGCCACCAGGATGCTGACCGGGCCGAAGACCTCTTGTTGCAGCAGCGGGTCAGCCTGCAGCAACAGCGCCTCTTCCGCCTGATAAAGCTGCGCCGCCGCCCGAAGCGTGGGCGTTTCGCTTCGGCCTGCGAGACGCCGCATACCTGGATGGGCATCGAGGGCCGCCAGCCCGTGACGGTAGTGCTCCAGCGTGCCGGCATTCAGCATCGGCTGCGGCTCGGCGGCGTTGACCAGGGCGCTCATCGTTTCGGTTAACCGATCGAAGGCGGCGCCGCGCAGCGCGACGATCACGCCGGGCTTGGTGCAGAACTGACCGCAGCCGAGTGTGAAGGAAGAGACCAGTTCCTGCGCAATGCGCTGCCCGCGCCGCGCCAACGCCTTGGGCAGGATCACTACCGGATTGATGCTCGACATTTCTGCGAAGACCGGTATAGGTTGAGGGCGTTGCATCGCCAGATCGAAGAGCGCCCGGCCGCCTTGCCGCGAGCCGGTGAATCCCACTGCCTGAATCGCCGGATGTTGTACCAAATCGGCCCCCACGCGGTTGCCGAAGATCATGTTGAAGACGCCGGCGGGCATCCTTGTGCGTTCCCGAGCGCGCTCGATCGCCTGAGCGGTCAGCTCGGCGGTGATCATATGGCCGCTGTGCGCCTTGAACACGACCGGGCAACCGGCGGCGAGCGCGGCGGCGGTATCACCGCCCGCGGTGGAAAACGCCAGCGGGAAGTTGCTGGCGCCGAAGACCGCCACCGGGCCGAGCGCCGTGCGGTATTGACGCAGATCGGGGCGCGGCAGGGGGGAACGCTGCGGCAGCGCGCAGTCGATGCGCACGCCCTCGACATCACCGCGCCGCAGCAGCGTGGCGAACAGCCGCATCTGGCCGCTGGTTCTGGCGCGTTCGCCGCTCAACCGCGCAGACGGCAAGGCCGTTTCCTGCATGGCGAAGGTGAAGAAAACATCATCCAATGCGTCTAACTCTTCGGCGATGGCGTCGAGAAAGTTCGCGCGTTGTTCTGCACTGAGCTGTGAATAGGGCGCAAAGGCTGCTGCGGCGGCTTCTGCGGCGGCGGCGGTTTCTGCCGCCGTGGCCTGGTGGAAGCGGTAGCCGGTTGGCTGACCGTCGTCGGCGCGCAGGCTACACAGCGACGCTTCCCCTTCGGCGCGGCGTTGGCCGCCGATAAATTGTTGGCCGCTGATGGCGGCGTAGCGATCGTTGGGCATCGGTTCCCCCGGTAGATAAAGCATGACGCCCGGCATGGCCGGGCGATGAAGGCGTCACAGGCCGACGTTCGGCAGCGCAGGGCGGGTGGCCAGCGCTTTATCGATCACGGCGTTGATCTCGGTGAGCGTTTCTCCCTGCAGCGCCAGGCGCGGAGGGCGAGTGACAGCGCTGCCGCGGCCGACCCGCTGTTCGCAGAGTTTGATGCACTGCACCAGATCGGGGCGGGCATCGAGGTGCAGCAGCGGCATAAACCAGCTGTATAGCGCCAACGCTTCCTCATAGCGTTTTTCCTTCGCCAGCCGGAACAGGGTTTCCCCTTCGCGCGGGAAGGCATTGGACATGCCGGAGATCCAGCCTTGTGCGCCGACGGCGATGCTTTCCAGCACCACATCGTCCAATCCGGCGAACAGCACGAAGCGATCGCCGACTTCATTGCGCAGGTCGATAAAGCGGCGGGTATCGCCCGACGAGTCTTTGAAGCACACGATGTTCTCGCAGTCGACCAGCGAGGTCAGAATGTCGGGCGTGACGTCATTTTTGTAAATGGGAGGGTTGTTGTAGACCATTATCGGCAGATCGGTCGCGCCAGCGACGCTGCGGAAGTGCGCGGCGGTTTCGTGCGGTTTGGCGGAGTAGACCAGCGCCGGCATCACCATAATTCCGTCGACGCCGGCCTTTTGCGCTTCACGCGCCATGTTCTGCGCGAAGGCGGTGGTGAACTCGGCGATGCCGGCGATCACCGGCACTTTACCGTCGGCGGCGTCTTTCGCCACCTCGATCACCGCCAGCTTTTCCTGCACTGTCATCGAGGTATTTTCACCGACGGTGCCGCACACCACCAGGCCGGAGACGCCGTCGCGCACCAGGTTTTTGATCACCGTATGGGTGGCGTCGAGATCCAGAGAGAAATCGTTGCGAAATTGGGTCGTCACCGCCGGGAATACGCCGCTCCAGCTTAGGGTTTTATGGCTCATCGTGTTTGTCCTGTCGTCCGAAAGTGTTAATGAAAAGTGAATCTTTGGTAAGGCTCACCGACAGATTGACCGGTATTGCGCAGGGAGACTTGACGCTTTTCGCCGATTGCCGCGACGAAATTGGCACAATAGCGGCGGAAAGCGGGCGTGAAAAATCGGGCGTCGGTACGCCGTGAGAAGAGAGGGTTAACGGGGTAAATCAGCGCGTTAAGCGGAAAGCGTCAGGCGAAAATCGCGCGGCGTGGAGCCGGTCATCGCTTTGAACTGACGGCTGAAGGCGCTGTGATCGGTATAGCCGCACTGCAGCGCGATGTCCGTGATCGGCAGATCGCCGGCCAGGAGTTCCGTGGCCTTTTCCAGCCGCACTTTGTGGATCATCTGGCGCGGGGTGAGGTGGAAGATACGTTTGCAGTAGCGTTCGATCTGCGCCACCGATAACCCGGTCAGCGCCGTCAGCTCTTCAAGCGCGATCGGTCTGGCGTAGTGGCGGCGGATATGCACGTCGATCGCCGCCAGCCGCTGGTAGGCCGGATGATTGGCTCTGGCCTCCTGCAGATCGTGAGAAATACCCGCCATACCGATGATTTTTCCCTGCGCGTCATACAGCGCCAGCTTTTGCGTCAGGCACCAGCCGGTTTCTCGGCCGTTGTACAGGTGCATTTCCAGCTGATCCTGGATCAACACGCCGTGGCGCAATACCCGCAGATCCTGCTCGGTATAGCCGGATCCGAGCTGAGCGGGAAAAACGTCGGCGGAGGTTTTGCCCAGCAGCGGCGTCACGGTTTTGAAACCGCAGCGCCTGGCCAGCGTCAGGTTAGCCAGCAGGTAGCGAGCCTGGGCGTCTTTGATAAAGAACACCACGTTGGGGATCGCGTTCAGCAACGGCGCGATCAGCGCCAGCGTATTCAGCAGATCGCGCAGGTTGTTCGGGCGCTGCTGCGCCAGCCCGTCGCACAGGCGCGACAGATGTTCGACGGCAAAAACGTCCTCCTGCTCCGGCAGCCCCACAAGCGAAGGCGGCGAGAGAGAAACCGGAGGCGGGTAGTCTGAAGTGGATCGCATAACAGTCCCTTTTCGGTCGTTAGCCGGAAAAACAGGCGAGCCAGGTTGGCGCTTTCGCATCAATATTAACTTTTTTGTAACGAAGCAAGCGCTATTTCCGGCGGGCTGCCAAATATGCGGATTGCCGCATACTTTTGCCGGACGGTGTTTGGTGATTGCTTGAAAACTGCGGCGTTTCTCGCTACGCAAGGGTTTAGCATAAAAATAACGACATGATAAATAAGTCATTATTATGACAACCGTTAAACTCATACCCGCGACGCGTCAGGCCTGACGTTTGTCACTGTGCTGATTTCTTCATTCGCTGCGCCGAAACGCATCAAGCCGTCATGCTCACATTCGTTCAGGCTAATGCCATTGGTAACATCTCATTAACCCAGGAGACGCCGATGGCACTTTCTGCGCATATCACCGCTTTGCGGGCGATCGATTCTCATACCGGCGGAGAGCCGACCCGCCTGATCGTGGAAGGTTTTCCCGATCTCGGCGAGGGTAGCATGGCGGAACGGCGGGCGCGTTTCGCACAACATTATGACGATTGGCGCTGCGCGGTGATGCTCGAACCGCGTGGCAATGACGTGCTGGTGGGGGCGTTGCTGTGCCGCCCCTGCTCGCCACAGGCCACCGCCGGGGTGATCTTCTTTAACAACAGCGGCTATCTGGGCATGTGCGGGCACGGCACTATCGGGCTGATCGCTTCGCTGGCTCATCTGGGGCGCATCCACGCCGGGCGCCATCTGATCGAGACCCCGGTCGGCCCGGTAAGCGCCACGCTGCATGATGACGGCAGCGTCACGGTGGAGAACGTGGCGGCTTATCGCTACCGCCGCCAGGTGCGGCTTGAGGTTGCCGGTCACGGGCCGGTGACGGGTGACATCGCCTGGGGGGGCAACTGGTTCTTCCTGATCGGCGAGTCACCGTTGCCCATCGATAAACACAATCTGGGGGCCTTGACCGCGTTCACCTGGGCGGTGCGGCAAACGTTGGAACAGGCGGGCATCCGCGGTGAAGACGGCGGTGCGATAGACCATATCGAACTGTTCGGTGACGATCCGCAGGCCGACAGCCGCAGCTTCGTGCTGTGCCCCGGCAAAGCCTATGACCGTTCTCCGTGCGGTACCGGCACCAGCGCCAAACTGGCGTGTCTGGCGGCGGACGGCAAACTGCCGCCGGACACGCAGTGGCGGCAGGCCAGCGTGATCGGCAGCGAATTCCAGGCCTATTATCGTTGGAACGGCGATCGCATTGCCCCCTTTATTCGCGGGCAGGCCTATGTGTGCGCCGATAGCCAACTGCTGCTCGACGAACGCGATCCCTTCGTCTGGGGGATACGCTGATGGGCGCCGAGCGGGGAGCCGATGTCATCGTGGTCGGTGCCGGTATCATCGGTGCCGCTTGCGCCTGGCGGCTGGCGCGGGAAGGGTATCGTGTCTCGGTAGTGGACGATCGCCGCGCCGGCGCCACCGCCGCCGGTATGGGGCATCTGGTTTGCATGGACGATAATCCTGCCGAGCTGGCGTTGAGCGCTTATTCGCTGCGGTTGTGGCGCGAAGTGACGGGGCACATGCCGGAAGCCTGCGCCTGGCGTGGCTGCGGTACGCTGTGGTTGGCGGATCAAGCGGATGAAATGGCCATCGCCGAGCAAAAGCGGGCGCGGCTGGCGGAGCAGGGCGTGGCCGCGGAACTGCTGACGGCAGAGCAGCTCGCCGTCATGGAGCCGATGCTGCGGCACGGCCTGGCCGGCGGACTGCGGGTGCCGGGCGACGGCATTCTGTATGCACCGCTCGCGGCTCGCTGGCTGTTGGCCGACCGTGGTGCGGCAATTGACGTGGTGCATGGTGAAGCGACAGCGTTGGAAGAGGAAGCCGTGCGGCTGGCGGACGGCAGGCGTCTGGCCGCGCCGGTGGTGGTCCTGGCCTGCGGCCTTAGGGCCAATAGCCTATTACCGCAGACTTTGCTTCACGCCAAGAAGGGCCAGCTGGCGATCACCGATCGCTACCCGCCGCGGGTGCGGCATCAACTGGTGGAGCTGGGGTATGGCGCCAGCGCGCATGCCAGTAACGGCACGTCGGTGGCTTTCAATGTGCAGGCGCGGCCCACCGGACAATGGCTGATCGGCTCTTCCCGCCAGTTCGACGCCGTCGATTCGGCGTTGGACATGCCGCTGTTGGCGGCAATGCTTACGCGTGCACAGCATTTCTTGCCCGCACTGGCGCAGATGAACATCATTCGCTGCTGGACCGGGTTGCGCGCCGCCTCTGCCGACGGGCTGCCGCTGTTGGGCGTGCATCCGCGGCATTCCTGGCTGTGGCTGGCGCTGGGGCATGAGGGATTGGGCGTCACGACTGCGCTCGGCAGCGCTGCGCTGATTACTGCGCAGATTGGCCGGCAAACGCCGGAGATTGACGATTCCCCGTATTTGGCTGCGCGGGCGTTTGCCGCCGAGGAGTTGCCTGTATGAATGAAAGACAAAATACGATCGCGTTGATCATCGATGGAGAACACCGGCGGGTGCCGGTTGGTCTCAGCGTTGCTGCGGCGCTCAGCCTGTGCGGCGACGATCGTTGTCGGTTATCTGTTTCACACCAACCGCGGGCTCCCTTTTGTGGCATGGGCGTTTGTCAGGAGTGCCGGGTGACCATTAACGGCCTGCGTCGGCTGGCGTGCCAAACGCTGTGCCAAGCCGGCATGCGCATAGAGAGGAACGATGATGAGTAACTTCAATTGTGAGGTGCTGATCGTCGGTGCCGGGCCGGCCGGCATGGCGGCTGCGCTGGCCGCTGCGGAAAGTGGTGGCCAGGTGCGAATGATTGATGATAATCCGCATCCCGGCGGGCAAATCTGGCGCGACGGGATGCAGGTGGCTTTACCTGAAACGGCGAACCGCTATCGGCAGGCGGTGGCGGCGCGGGAAAATATTGCGCTGCAGTCTGGCTGCAAGCTGGTGGCGCAGTGTGGCGCTAACCGATTGGCATATGAAGACGCCGAGGGCTGCGGCGTGATTCGCTATCAAAAGCTGATTTTATGCAATGGCGCGCGTGAACTGTTGTTGCCGTTTCCCGGCTGGACGCTGCCGGGGGTGACCGGCGCCGGTGGTTTACAGGCGCAAATCAAGCAGGGGTTGGCGATCCGTGGCGAGCGAGTGGTGATCGCCGGCAGTGGTCCGCTGCTGTTGGCGGTGGCCGACAGCGTGAAACAGGCCGGCGGAGAGGTGGTCATGTTGGCGGAGCAGGCGCCGCTGTGGCGGTTGGCGGCTTTCGCCGGCGGCCTGTGGCGCTGGCCGGCCAAGCTGCGTCAGGCGTTTTCTTTGATGCCGCATCGTTACCGTGCCGGTAGCCGGGTGCTGGCGGCGTTGGGGCAAGCACGTTTAACCTCGGTGCGTGTCAATAACGGCGGGAGGGAAAGAACGATCGCCTGCGACAGGTTGGCCTGCGGTTTTGGTCTGGTGGCGAACATTGAGCTGGCGATGCTGTTGGGGTGTCGGATAAAGCATGACGCCGTAGCGGTGAATCATTGGCAGCAAACCAGTCAGGTGCAAATTTTTGCTGCCGGGGAGTGTACCGGCATCGGCGGCAGTGAATTGGCGCTCACTGAAGGCGCCATTGCAGGTTATGCCGCCACCGGGCAGCGGGAAAAGGCAGAGCGCCTGGCGGCGCAGCGGCGGCGGTGGCGGCGTTTCGCCACGGCGGCGGCAAGTGCCTTCGCACTCGATGAGCGCTTGAATTCGCTGGCCAATCCGCAAACGTTACTGTGCCGCTGCGAAGACGTTACGTTGGAACAGGTACGCCATCAGCCGGATTGGAACACGGCTAAGATGAACAGCCGCTGTGGTATGGGGGCATGCCAGGGTAAAGTCTGCGCAACGGCGGCGAGGCAGCTTTTGGGCTGGCCTTTGCCGTCGCCGCGTGTGCCTTTAACGCCGGTCAGGACAGAAACGCTGGTTGCGCTGGGGCTGAACCGATGTGATGACGATGGTTGAATGGGTTAGCGGCATCTCGCCCCAGGCAAACGCCGCCACATTACCATTGCGGCCAATAGTAGGTTTTCTCCCGCCAGCCTTTGCCGTACATACAGGCTTCGATGGTGGCGTCTCGGGCGGACTGATTGCGATCGGTCTGCACTGTTTTAATCGACGGCTCCTTGTCGTAGCGGTATCCCGATGGACAGTCTTTCTTATTCTTCTCGCAAGGAATGTATTTGTTTTCGTAGCTGAACTCCACGTCCCGCACCACGTCCGGGGGGAAGCGATCGTATCCGCGGCTGCGGCATTCGGCATATTCGGCATTCCGGGTACTCTCAACCGCGCCAGGCCTTTCCCATTGGGTGCAGGCGGTCAACATCAATAACGGCAAAACAATCAAACAACGGCAATTCTTCATGGTGTCCCTAACTCTTTCTCTATCCTGAGGCTCGCAGCCTAGGAATGTTCCCAACTGACGAGGTGGGAAAGTGTAATAAACTGGCGGAACAATTGGAAATGATAATGGTTATTGTTTAGGTGTGATTGAGGAAGTGCCGCGTTGAGAGAGGATGTGGTGCATTGAGGGCAGTCTGTAAGGATCCGCGACCTCACGGCGAGGGCTGGACGATGTGGCATTGATTTTATTCATTCTCTTTATGCCGCAATGATCCGACCGCAATTGCATCGTTTTAATGAGGGAAATAATATGCAGGCTAAGTATTTTCTTATCCGGTATAACTATTATTTTTATTTAGGATATTTACCCATGCCAAGGATTTAATGCTCAGTATTAATACCTTATTTTTTTATTTCTGTTTTTTTATTGGGGTTTTATTTTCAGGTTTTTTCTGGGGAAGACTTTTTAGTTACAGGGAATTCATTTGCATTTTAAATTTGGATTTTTTAAATTCATTTTAGAGGAAGGATAACCGTACGCGACAGAGTCAAAAAAGGAGTTTATTTTGTCTGGGATAAAGAAAACGCCTGAAAGTCATGACGGTTTACCTTCACCATCAGAGGATTATGATACTTTTAAGCACCTCTCCGATGTTGGCGCCGTGTTGGGATATGGGCGAACCCGCTTTTATCAGTGGTGCCGTGGGCGCGGATTTCTAACCCCGATGAACGTTCCGTCCCATGAAATGATCAGCCTGGGATATATGGTGGCGGTGTTATCAGAGACCGGTCATACCCGGGTTTATGTCACGCAGGATGGTTTCAGTTACGTCAGTGGTGCTTTTGCGGCAGATATCCAACGTGGCATGATCAAGTTTTAAATCTGCAAGAATCGCCTTTATTTCAATGGCTTTAATGCAGAATCTTCTTATCCCTGCAGGTTCTTGAGAGGAGTGGGAAGTTATCCGATTTTTTCGTCTCTGCGGTATGAAGGCTACTGGAGAAAGCTATTCTCTTGCTACGATAAGCATTATTTTCTTCAGGAGCCAAGGATGAAGCATTACGCCGCGTTGTTATTTGCCTCTGCACTGCTGACGGGGTGTGCGACTCAAGCCGTACCGCCGCAACAGGCTAAGTTGCCCCCCCCAAGCCGTCTGATGCTCTATCAGAATATCCCGGATACGCCTTACGCTACGGTGGTCGTGGTGCGCGACAGCGGAATGCTGGCGGGCAGCTGCCGCACTGGCGTCTATGTGAATGGGGAGTTTGCTGCTTCACTCGAGGCAAAAGAAAAAGCAGAGTTTCGCGTGCCGCCAGGCAATATTTCGGTCAGTATCGGGCAAGATATGATCGAGAACTCTCTATGTATTTGGCGTGAAACCAGCGGCAGCGTGCCGATGACGCTGCGCGCCGGTGAAAGCCGCTATCTGCGCATCGCCGGCGATCGGCAGCGAGGCTTCGTGTTGCAGGCAGGGCGGCCGTAACAGCCCAGGCAAGGGCGTTAACGCCCTTGCCACCATCCCCACAGCGTAATTAATAGCCACGCCGCCGCAATCCAGCACAGTACCGCCGCCCCCAGCGCTAACGACAGCCGCAGGCTGTTAATCAGGAAATACAGCGAAATCAAATATACCAGGTAGGGCAATACCGCCCACATGCCGAAAATCAGCGTCGTTTTCAGTGCCGCAATTGAACGTTCGCTGCCGACAATGTAATGCGCAATCAGGGCGAAAGTGGGAAAGAGCGGGACTAAACCGGCGATATAATAGTTGCGCGTTTTGGCCAGCAGGCCGATTAGAACCACGACCAGCGCGCCGATCAGCGCTTTGACAAGGATGCCCATAACGGTCTCGGGTGTGGGGGAGAAAGTCAACACACTGCCCGAAAGCACGTGCAAGATCAATGGAGTGTGGCGCAGCGTGGTGAAAAGCAGACCCACAAGAAGTGCGGGTCTGGGGCGCAACGCTTACTGACGGTAAGCGTGCTTGATTTGCTGAATGCTGTTCTTGAAGATTTCTGCCTGAGTCGGATCTTCAATCTGCGCGATGAAACGTTCCATGTTGATGATGACTTTCCCGGCGTCGGCCTGGCCGATCGACTTCAAGATCAGCGTCAGCGTAGCTTTGAGGCAGGCAACCTCGGTCGCCAAGATTTCCGGGTTTGCAGACGTAGTGAAATCAACGTTGCTCATTTTCTCTCCTGATTTTTTGAGGCCGTAGCCTGATACAAGCTGCTTTGGCGCACCGCGCGCGGGCTAAAAAGTAGCCCCGGGCGCGGCGGCGAATTTAACTGGGCGCGGAGTATAGCATAGCATGAGTCTGTCATCTGCACCGGGCTTGCTCAGGTCTCGCGGGTGGGCAGCGTTCGCTCATTGCCTGTCTGAATCATCTACTCTCGGCAAGTTATTTCGAGGTGGTTAACAAGTATTTTTCCGGTACGTTATTGTTGAACAATCGGGGTTATTATAATTATTGGGGGCGGAGGCGCCGATTTTACCGGCGTTTGCCGGGAATAATAGTTTCGACCGAGGGTTGCCGGACCCACGTTGGCCGCAGATTTTGTTACGCCTTTAAATATCAAATGATTACAAACAGCCAACAGCCGTGTTAATATTATTCATGTCGTGATTGCTTACACAGATTTCTCCCTCGCGGCATGATTGTCGCGCTATCCTGTGTCAGACGCAGCGCGACGAAATTATTTTCGTCGCCCGATCTTTTCCGACGTGACGATTTATCGGCGGCATAGACGGCTAAAATTGAAAAATCAGCTCTGCTCCGCAAAGTTATTCGGAAGTATGTATTAATCTGTGTTCATTCTTGTCTGAAAAACAAGTAATATCTCTGGCGAAAACAGAGGCCGATTGCGTTACTCCCTTTTTTTGGAGATTTTTCCTTGATTAGCGTTCTTCTTGTTGATGACCACGAACTGGTGCGCGCAGGGATACGACGCATTCTTGAAGATATCAAAGGTATAAAAGTTGTCGGTGAGGCTCAGTGCGGTGAAGACGCCGTAAAATGGTGCCGCGGCAACGCTGTCGATATCGTGCTGATGGACATGAATATGCCGGGCATTGGCGGGCTGGAAGCCACGCGCAAGATTGTGCGTTATGCACCCGACGTCAAAGTCATCATGTTGACCATCCATACTGAAAACCCTTTGCCCGCGAAGGTGATGCAGGCGGGTGCCGCCGGTTACCTGAGCAAGGGCGCCGCGCCGCAGGAAGTGATTAACGCCTTGCGTTCCGTGCATGCCGGGCAGCGCTATATCGCGTCTGATATCGCACAGCAGATGGCCCTGAGTCAGTTGGAACCGCAGGCTGAAACGCCGTTCAGCTGCTTGTCTGAACGCGAGTTACAGATCATGTTGATGATCACCAAAGGCAAAAAAGTGAATGAGATCTCGGAACAACTGAGTCTCAGCCCGAAAACGGTGAACAGCTACCGTTACCGCATGTTCAGCAAACTGAATATCAGCGGCGACGTCGAATTGACTCACCTGGCCATCCGACATGGATTGTTCAATGCGGAGACGTTGTTAAGCAGTGAATGACCGTTTTGATGCCAAAGCCTTCCTGAGTACCGTCACCAGCCAGCCCGGCGTCTACCGTATGTATGACGCCACGGGTACGGTGATCTACGTCGGTAAAGCCAAAGACCTGAAAAAGCGTCTCGCCAGCTATTTTCGGCAGCAGGTCAGCAGCCGTAAAACCGAGACGCTGGTTAAAAATATCGCGCAAATAGACGTAACGGTTACCCACACCGAGACAGAAGCGCTGCTGTTGGAACATAACTACATTAAATTGTACCAACCGCGATATAATGTTCTTTTGCGAGACGATAAATCTTACCCGCTGATTTTTCTCAGTGCGGATACCCATCCCCGTTTGGCTGTGCATCGCGGCGCCAAACACGCCAAAGGCGAATATTTCGGGCCTTTCCCCAACTCTTACGCCGTGCGCGAGACGCTGGCGCTGCTGCAGAAGCTGTTCCCAATCCGCCAGTGCGAAAACAGCGTGTATCGCAACCGTTCGCGTCCGTGCCTGCAGTATCAGATCGGCCGCTGTTTGGGGCCTTGTGTTGCCGGGCTGGTGAGCGAAGAAGAGTACCGGCAGCAGGTGGATTACGTGCGGCTGTTTCTTTCTGGCAAAGATCAGCAGGTATTGCACCAGCTGATTGAGCGTATGGAAGAAGCCAGCAAACTGCTTAATTTCGAAGAAGCGGCGCGCATTCGCGATCAAATTCAGGCTGTGCGCCGCGTCACAGAACGGCAGTTCGTGTCGGGCGACAGCGACGATCTGGACGTGATCGGCGTGGCGTTCGATGCCGGTATGGCGTGCCTGCACGTGCTGTTCATCCGTCAGGGCAAGGTGCTGGGCAGCCGCAGCTATTTCCCTAAAGTGCCGGGCGGCACGGATATGGGTGAGGTGGTGCAGACCTTTGTCGGCCAGTTCTATCTGCAAGGCAGCCAGGCGCGTACGCTGCCCGGCGAGATCCTGCTGGATTTCAGCCTGCCGGAAAAAGACCTGCTTGCGGAATCGCTCTCCGAGTTGGCGGGGCGCAAGATCCAAATTCAAAGCAAACCGCGCGGCGATCGCGCCCGTTATCTGAAACTGGCGCGCACCAACGCGGCAACGGCGTTGACCACCAGGCTGTCGCAACAGTCGACGATCCATCAGCGGCTGGCGGAATTGGCCAAAGTGCTGAACCTGACGGAAATCAACCGTATGGAGTGCTTCGATATCAGCCATACCATGGGTGAGCAGACCGTGGCTTCGTGCGTGGTGTTCGACGGAAACGGCCCCGTGCGAGCGGAGTATCGGCGTTACAATATCAGCGGCATTACTCCTGGCGATGACTACGCGGCGATGACGCAGGTGCTGAAGCGCCGTTACGGCAAGGCGCTGGAAGAGAAAAAGATCCCGGATGTCATCTTCATCGACGGCGGTAAAGGGCAGCTCGGCATGGCGATCGACGTATTCAAATCGCTGAATGTTACCTGGGACAAGAATAAGCCGCTGTTGATCGGCATCGCCAAAGGCGCCGACCGCAAGGCAGGGTTAGAAACGTTGTTCTTCGTGCCGGAAGGTGAAGGGATTTCTCTGCCGCCGGATTCGCCGGCGCTGCATGTGATCCAACACATCCGCGACGATTCGCACAATCATGCCATTACCGGTCACCGGCAGAGAAGGGCGAAAGTCAGGAATACCAGCGCATTGGAGCTGATTGAAGGCGTAGGGCCGAAACGGCGCCAGGTGCTGTTGAAGTATATGGGCGGACTGCAACCTTTGTTGAACGCCAGCGTGGAGGAAATTGCAAAAGTGCCGGGTATTTCACAAGCATTGGCAGAAAAGATCTACAATGCATTGAAACACTGAGGGCAATGTAGCAACATACTCTTAATTTCCACTCTAGCCAGATAGTTACCGTAGCATTATGCAATTGAATATACCGACTTGGCTTACCCTGTTTCGCGTAGTTCTGATCCCATTCTTTGTGCTGGCGTTTTATCTGCCGTTCAACTGGGCTCCGATGGTTTGCGCCGTTATCTTTGTGTTTGCCGCCGTCACCGACTGGTTTGACGGCTTCCTGGCACGTCGCTGGAAACAAACGACGCGCTTCGGGGCGTTTTTGGATCCGGTCGCGGACAAAGTGATGGTGGCGGTGGCGTTGGTGCTGGTGGCTGAGCACTACCACAGCTGGTGGATCACGCTGCCGGCGGCCACCATGATCGCCCGTGAAATCATCATTTCGTCGCTGCGCGAGTGGATGGCGGAAATTGGCAAACGCAGCAGCGTGGCGGTGTCCTGGATCGGCAAAGTGAAAACCATGGCGCAGATGATGTCGCTGGTGGGCTTGCTGTGGCGGCCGGATCGTTCCGTAGAGTATGTGGCGATTGGCTTGTTGTATATCGCGGCGGTGCTGACTTTCTGGTCGATGTTCCAATATTTGAACGCGGCACGCAACGATTTGCTGGAACCGTGATCGATACGCTGCAAAAAGCGGCAAACGATCGTGGTGTGCCAACAATTTTATTGACTCATCACGTCAGGTAAGTAGAATGCATCGCATCAGACGACAACGATGAATTGCCGAAAGATAGCAAAGAAATCAGTCAGTTCTGGTAATGCGGGAATAGCTCAGTTGGTAGAGCGCAACCTTGCCAAGGTTGAGGTCGCGAGTTCGAGCCTCGTTTCCCGCTCCAAACATTAGCCTGTTGAATTTTCGTGATTCGGCAGGTAAGAAAAAGGGGCTTCGGCCCCTTTTTCGTTTTCTATTCCTTTGCCGTCCGGCGAAACCTTTCTTCATCTTCCTGCATCGACTATTGTCCCTATATCTCCTGCCATTTTCATACCGCAGGATGCCTCCTGAAAACAGGCACATTTGATTGGACATCGTGTCGATGCTCTGTGGGGTATTGATGCCGACCCATCGTGCGGCGTACAACCCGATGTGAGTCTCCAGCTCTGCAGTTGCGTTGGTCGTTCAGGGCGGCGGTATCGAAGATTGCGCGATGTCCCCATGATGATGCTTTGCCCGGTACCCCATTGATCATAAGCAAATGAAAAGCCTGGGAGGGCACGGGTAAGCGATTCCTGTCGAGAAAAAAGATCCGATTTGCCCGTGAATCCCTAAGCCGATGCATATAAAATCAACATTCCGCTTGCCTTTCCGTTGGCATTGTGAACAGTGCGCCCACAAAATAAGCAGTTGAAAGCGTTAGAGAACTTTTTGCTATTTCGGGGGGTTGCCAAGGTGGGGGGTTTAGTCCATAATGCAGTCCATCGATTCGGCGGTGACGAAATAAATTACTTAAGAATCAGATGATTAAGATAAGCGATTTCAACATCGCGATTGAAAAGAACAAAACGAAGTGGGTGAATCACCGGCTTTGGCCTGAAAAGGCAAACAGAATAAAGGCGCGTTAACAAAGCGGTTATGTAGCGGATTGCAAATCCGTCCAGTCCGGTTCGACTCCGGAACGCGCCTCCAACTTTCCCGAGCCCGGGTGGTGAAATCGGTAGACACAAGGGATTTAAAATCCCTCGGCTTATGGCTGTGCGGGTTCAAGTCCCGCCCCGGGTACCAGGGAACAAAAATACCGAATAATCAAAGCAATAAGTAGTAATGTCGTAGACCGCCGAGAGGCGGTTTTTTTGTTTTTGTAATTCGCGTTACGCCTGCATTTTTTCCTTTCTTGTCATGCCGCTACCCTGCCTGCAGGGAGCCCCGCAGGGCTCCGAAGTACAACTCATAAGAAACCGAACGCCGCAGCGAGGATCCAGCCGAAGACGCAGGAGACGCTGACGCCAATCAGGCCGGGCAGAATAAAGCTGTGGTTGATCACAAAGCGGCCGATGCGGGTGGTGCCGGAGCGGTCGAACTGAATTGCCGCCAGATCGCTGGGGTAGGTCGGTAAAATATAATAACCGTAGCAGGCCGGCGCTGAAGCGACGATATAGGCCGGGTTGACGCCGATCGCCAGCGCCACCGGCACCAGCGCCGCCAGCGCGGCAGCCTGCGAATTGACGAATTTCGACACCAGCAGCAGGATCAGCGCATAGGCCCAAGGGTACTCTTTCACCAGCACGCCCAGCGTGGCTTCTATCTGCGTCAGGTGCGCGCCGAACATGGTTTCCGCCATCCAGGCGACGCCATACACCGCCACGATGGCAATCATGCCGGAACGGAACACCTCGTTTTTAGAGATAGACGCCGGGTTGGTGCGGGTGATGATAACGATCAACGCCCCGGCCATCAGCATGCACATCTGGATCACCAGAACCATGGAGAGCGGCTTGCCGCCGAAGCTGGGCCGCAGGCCGGAAAAGGCCCCCAGCACCGCCACCAGGGCGATGGTGGCGAGGAAAATCCACATGGCGATCCAGTTGCTGCGCGGCAATACCCGGTCCAGCAGGGTAGCGGCGTCGCCGTAGACATAGCGATGGTTCTCCGGCACCGAGATGAACTTCTGGAACTCCGGATCTTTGTCCAGGTCTTTGCCGCGGAACCAGCTGAAGATGCCGATCGCCAGAATGCCGCACAGCGTTGAAGGGATGGTGATAGACAGCAGATCGAGGAATTCCAGATGGCGGCCATTGAAGGTGTAGCTGCTGAGCATTGCCACCAGTGACACCACCGCCACCGAGACCGGGCTGGCGATAATGCCCATCTGCGCGCCGATCGAACTGGCCGCCATCGGCCGTTCCGGGCGGATATTATTTTTGATCGCCACGTCATAGATGATCGGCAAGATGGTATACACCACATGGCCGGTGCCGCACAGGATAGTGAGAATGCAGGTGACGAAGGGGGCGATGATCGAGACATAACGCGGGTTGCGCCGCAGCATCCGCTCGGCGATCTGCAGCATGACGTCCAACCCGCCTGAAGCCTGCAGGGTGGCGGAGGCCGCCACCACCGCGATGATCACCAGCATCACGTCTACCGGCGGTTTGCCGGGCTGCAGGTGAAAGCCAAACACCAGGATCATCAAACCAATACCGCCCAGTAACCCCAGCGCAATGCCGCCCTTACGCGCCCCATACAGCAGGCATGCCAATATAACCGCTAATTGCAGAAAGAAATCCATGATAGATACGCCTTAATAATGTTGAACTTAACTGCGTTCAGTTTCCGGCGGTGTTTACAGTAGAAAGTTGTTTTAAATCTAAAGGCGCTAAAA
Source organism: Serratia sp. BNK-23 (assembly GCF_047456145.1). Classification (NCBI taxonomy): domain Bacteria; kingdom Pseudomonadati; phylum Pseudomonadota; class Gammaproteobacteria; order Enterobacterales; family Yersiniaceae; genus Serratia; species Serratia sp. BNK-23. Next base: position 3,061,858 of record NZ_CP179900.1, on the reverse strand, counting down.
AATTGTGGTTATTAGCTCTAAAGAGTGATGACGGTCACGTTCAGAGAATCTGAAGAGCAGGCGGCTGACGACATCAGCACGAAAAAGCAAGTTAAGAGGTCAGACCTCTCCTATATAACCGGTTTACCACCAGAGGAGAGAGCAATGGATCCGACAAAAATGACCGGGCTGGCGTTATTACAGGCTGCGATGGCTGGCAAGATCCCACCGGCCTCGATCGCTGAAACCGTGCCCATGAAACCGGTCGCGGTGGAAGAGGGGTATATCCGCATCGCGGCGCGGGCCGACGGGCGCCATCTGAATCCACTGGGGGGCGTACATGGCGGTTTCGCCGCCACGGTTTTGGACTCGGTGACCGGTTGCGCGGTGCACAGTACGCTGGGCGCGGGGATTGGCTATGGCACCGTCGATCTGCAGGTTAAAATGTTGCGCCCTGTGCCGAAGGAAACTGATCTGATCGCCGAGGGGCGTCTGGTCTATGCGGCGAAGAACGTCGCTTTTGCTGAAGGCACGCTCAAAACGGCGGAAGGGAAGCTGCTGGCTTCGGCAACCGCCACTTGCTTTATTATTCGCCCCACCGAACAAGCACCGCAATAACCTGCTTTTTATCGGGCTTCGGGCTATCAACCCGGAGCCGGATGCATTTATCTTCGGCCGCATGCCTTGCTGCGCTACGATGGCAGGCGCGATACGCCATTGTGGTCTAGTATTCTTGGGTGAAAATTTATCGGGGTGATTATGCAGCCGTATAAAGAGGTTGAGTTTGATCATGAGCTTTGTCTGGCGATCGGCAAAGCCGTATTAGACGTGGTGGCGCAGGGGGAAGAAACCAGCGCTCCGGCGGTGATGAACGCGATTGAGCGGTCGGTGGCGCAGGGTCTGAATGACGACGAAACCGCCATCGCCGACGACGCCCTGGATGTGATGGCTCGTCTCATCCACGGTTTCAGATTCATTAATCTCGCGGGTGAAGAGGATACTCCCCATGCATTGGTTGAATTTCAAGCGCTACAAGAGTGACGTTGCCAAACAGGCCGTGCCGCCGCATTTGAATGCGGCTGAATTTGCGCGGCATTACGCCGACAAGCCGCAAGCCGATACGGAAGAGTACCTTTCGTTGAGCGGGGAGATGTGCTGGGATGCGGTGGTGCTTTGCGCTCACCGTTCAGGTGCGCTCAGCAAGGCGAAATACAAGCAGCTGTGGCTGACGGTGTTCGATAAGCAATATAAACATTTCGTCAGCCCTGATGATACCGAGATCCGCACCATGGCGGATATGCTGCGCGCTCCGCAGGGATGTTTTATCGGTATATTTTCCATGCGCGATGCGGCGGCGCCCCGATTGCTGCATGCTATGATCGGCACCGGTGCGGGATTTGCCGCGGGCAATAAAAATCTTTGCATCGGCGTGGGCGGCGCGGTCGGTTGGGAAAATCTCAATCTGGCGCGCGATCTGCGCTGGCAGCCGGAAGGCGGTTTTTTACGCCAGGGCGACAACGAAGTGCTGCGCATTTTTTATCGGCCTTTCCCCGCCTGAACCACCGGCCGCAGGCTTTTTAGGATAAAAGACCGCCGCCCGGCGGTTTTTTGTTGCTTACTTAAACCCGCCGTTGCGTATGAACTCGAGACCGGCGGTGGTGATCCGCGTTTGGTGCGGATCGATATCATAGTTGTTCTCGTCGATGTCGCTCATCACATAGGCTTGTATCAGCCCCTTGGTTTTAAGATAGGCGAAGGGATCGGCGAAGGCGTGCGGGCTGGTGGCGTCCTGCTTCCACAGTTCGTAGGTTTTTTCATCCAGCGTGCCGGGGTGATTGGCGGCCAGGTGGGTCAGGATCTGATTGTAGAACTCATAGTCGGTCATGATGCGGTCCTCTTTATCGCGAGCGACAGTCTCGGAAAATGGCGTAACGTCTATCAATCATAGCCGAAGTTTCCCACCGCCTGCGGCGGCGTCGGGTTAGCCGCGTTGGCTTTCAATCCAGTGAAACAGACGTGAAATGCTGAAGGTGATATCGCCAATGTTGAAAAGCGCGCCGAGCCACAGGGTCAGCATCACCAGGATGCCGATAATGATGGGAAGGTCCATTTTGCTCATGATCATGTTCTTCATCAATAAAGAGTGTGCGGCAAAGCGTACCACCAATCCTGATTGTCATAAAAATGCGCTGCGCATTATTTCTTTTGAAATCAAAGTAAAAAAGCCACCCAAACGGGTGGCTTTCAGCGGCGATCAGTCCAGCTTGGGGTGCTGGTCTATCAGGATCTGCTTTTTCTTTTCCAGCTCGGCGATCTGCGCGTTGATGTCCTCGACTTTCTGTTCGATGTTGTCGTAGGTCTCCTGCAGCAGTTCTTTCGCTTCGGTACGGTCAGAAGCGGCCGGCGTCGCGCCGCGCAGCGGCTTGTTGGCGGTCTCTTTCATGTACAGACCGGTGATAAGACCGATCACCGCCACAACCATCAGGTAGTAGGCCGGCATGTACAGGTTGCCGGTCGCTTCGACCAGCCAGGCAGCGACGGTCGGTGTCGCACCGGCGATCAGTACCGAAATGTTGAACGAAATCGCCAGCGCGCTGTAGCGGATGTGCGTCGGGAACATTGCCGGCAGAATCGAGGCCATTACCCCGGTGAAGGAGTTGAGCAGCACCGCCAGCACCAGCAGGCCGACGAAGATCAGGCCGATGACGTTGCTGTTGATCAAAATGAAGCACGGGATCGCCAGCGCCAACAGGCCGATGCTGCCGCCGATGATAAACGGCTTACGACCGATACGGTCGCTGGTCAGGCCGATCACCGGCTGCACGAACAGCATGCCGATCATGATGGCGATGATGATCAGAACGCCGTGATCCTCCGAGTAGTGCAGGTTATGCGACAGGTAGCTCGGCATGTAGGTCAACAGCATGTAATAGGTCACGTTGGTGGAAATCACGATACCGACGCACACCAGCAAACTTTTCCAGTGTTTGGCCGCAATCTCTTTGAACGAGGTTTTCGGCGGATTTTCGATGGCGTTGCGATCCTCTTTCTCCATCTTATCCACGTGCTGCTGGAACGCCGGGGTTTCTTCCAGCGCATGGCGCAGATAGAGACCGATCAGGCCCAGCGGCGCGGCGATGAAGAACGGAATGCGCCAGCCCCAGTCGAGGAAGTTGGCTTCGCCGACGATGCTGGAGATCAGCACCACTACGCCTGCGCCCATCACAAAGCCGGCGATGGAGCCGAAGTCCAGCCAGCTGCCCATAAAGCCGCGTTTGCGGTCCGGTGAGTATTCGGCGACGAAGATCGCCGCACCGGAATATTCACCGCCGACGGAGAAGCCCTGCGCCAGTTTGGCCAGCAGCAGCAGGATCGGGGCCCAGATGCCGATCGACGCATAGGACGGGATCAGGCCGATACAGAAGGTGCTGACCGCCATGATGATAATGGTGACCGAGAGAACTTTTTGCCGGCCGAACTTGTCGCCCATGGCGCCGAAGAACAGACCACCGAGCGGACGCACCAGGAAGGGCACGGAGAAGGTCGCCAGCGCGGCGATCATTTGTACGCCGGGAGAGGCGCCGGGGAAGAAGACCTGGCCAAGCGCATAGGCGACAAAGCCGTATACGCCGAAGTCGAACCACTCCATCGCGTTGCCCAGGGCCGCCGCGGTGATCGCCTTCTTGAGTTTGCTGTCATCGATGATGGTGATGTCGTTAATGTGCATCGGTTTATGTCGTTTTTTTCTTAACTTCATATAATCATCCCTTAATGAATTATTCGTTGTTCGTGAAAGCGTCATCTCCGTTCACTGTTGTTTTCGAGTTATCAAATCGGCTAATCGAATCGCGATTCAAAACGATTCATTATCCACATTTAAGTTGGGATGTGGATCACAAAATATCGTCGTTTATGCCAAGGTTATGTCATTTAGGTGACTAATTATTTTGCATCTATAGCTTAACGTTATATCTTGCGGCGATCAAATCCAGCAGTTTAACTTAAGTATTTGCACCGATTTGGTGCGAGAATAGTCTAATAATTGTGCTATTTGACGGTTTTTCGTCTGATTGATGATGTTTCAAGTATAGAGAGTACGGGAGATAAAACAGGAAAAATTGATGTGTTCGTCGCTAAAAAAACGCCTGACCAACTGGCCAGGCAGTTTGGATTAGGGCGCCGACGAACCGCCGAACTCCAGATAGATTTTCGCCAGGTTCTGGTACTGCGCGAAGCGGTTTTCATCCACCGCCAGTTCCGCCTGACGGCGTTGTTCCTGAGCGTTCAGCCAGTCGGTAATGGTGACGGCGCCCTGTCGGTAACGCACCTCGTTCAACCGCTCCGATTTACGCGCCAACGCCAATGAGGCGCGCAACTGCGTCTCCTGCGCCAGCAGCTGCGTGCGCAGTGACAGCGCATTGTTCACATCGCCCATCGCTTTGTACAGCGCCTGCTTGAAGGCCAGAACTTGCTGTTCATAGTCGTTGCGGGCGATCTTGATCTCCACGCCCATTTGCCGCCACTGCAGGAACGGCAGCGTCAGGCTGGCGCTGAGGCTGCCCGTCGGGTTGCGCAGGAATTCCAGCAGCGCGCTGCTGCTGGCGCCCAGTGAACCGGTCAGGCTGAACTCGGGATAGTATTGCAGACGTTTTTCATCGACGTTGGCCAGGGCGGCGCGCAACCGCAGCTCTTGAGCGCTGAGATCCGGGCGACGGCTCAGGACGCTGGCGGGAATGCCGGTGTTGATCTGCGGCATCGCCGCCGTCGGCAGGCGTGCGGGCGCGATGGTGGCCTGGCCCGAAGGCGCACCCAGCAGCACCGCCTGTTCGTTCAGCGCCTGTTGGCGTTCGTGCTGCAACGCCAGCAGTCGGCTTTCCTGCGTCAGCAAGCTTTGCTCCGCGTTCACCACGTCCAGCGCCGAGATGCTGCCGGCCTGATAACGGGCGTTGGCCAGCCGTAGCGTCGTTTTGGCATAGGCGATGCTCGCCCGGCTGACGTCGATCTGCTGATTGAGGAAGCCGATGCGCCAGTAATTCGTGGCGGCGTCGGCCAGCAGCGTCAGGCGCGCCGTTTGCAGATCCTGCTCGGAAGCCTGGCTGGCCCACTCGGCGGCGTCGCGCTGGCGCGCCAGTTTACCCCACAGATCGACTTCATAGCTCGTAGAGAGAGAGGCGCCGCTGGTTTTGTTCCAGGCGGAGGATTCGGACAGCGGGCGATTGATGCCGCTCGTCAACGAGGCGCTGACGCCGGGCGCGGTGCTGATGCCGACGCGTTCCGCTTCGAGCCGCGCGCGGTAAACGCGCAGCACGGCGAGGGCCAAATCGTTGTTGCTCGCCATCACCTGTTGCAGCCAACGATCAAGCTCGGGATCGTGGAAATCACGCCAGTCGAACGGCGTCGGTGCGGCATTGTCTGCCGCGTGCTGCCAGCTCGCCGGGTAGTTGACCTGCGGTGCCTGGTAGTCGCTTTTCAGGGCATTGCCGCAGCCGGCGGTTAGCAGGGCGGCGAGGCTTAGCGCCAGGGGGGATAAAATTTTCATGGGTTACTCGCTGGCCAATGAAACGACCGGATCCATCCTTGCCGCTTTGCGGGCGGGGAGATAACCGAAGATCATGCCGATTAAGGTTGAACAGAAAAACGCCGTTGCGGCAGCTTGCCAGGAATAGATGGCGGTGAACATGCCGCCCGCCAGCGAGGTGAACAGCGACCCGGCGGCGAGCGACAGCGCAATACCCAATGCGCCGCCGATCAGACAGACCAGCACCGCTTCGATCATGAACTGTTGCATGATGTCGCTGCGCCGCGCGCCGACCGCCATGCGCACACCGATTTCGTGGGTGCGTTCGGTCACCGAAACCAACATGATGTTCATCACGCCGAGGCTGCCGATCACCAGCGAGATCGAGGCTACCATCAGGATCAGCAGGCTGAAAGTCATTGACGTGCGTTCGATGGACTTTCGGATTTTATCGAAGTTGTACAAACGGAAATCTTTTACGCCATGGCGTTGGGTCAACAGCTGTGTGATAGCGGTGACGGCCGATTCGCTGGCGACATTGTCCTTTAGCCGAACGGTGATGCCGCTGAGCGTCGGTTTGCCTACCATGCGATACATCACCGTGCTGTAGGGCATCCAAACAGTAATGCGATTGGGCGCGTAGTTGCGATTGCTTTTCGCCACACCGATCACCCGTGCCGGCACCGAGCCGAGAAACACGATCTGGCCGAGCGGCTCGACGCCGAAATCGCCGAACAGCGCCTGGCGCGCATTGTCGTCGATGATCACTTCCTGCAGCGCATTACGATCGTCGCGGAAAGTCACGCCTTGTAACAGCTCGATGCCGTTAACGCGGAAATAGTCGCGCCCGACGCCGGTGATCGAGGCGGTGGCGGATTTGCTGCGAAAACGGATGCTGTCGGAAGCGTCTACTTCCGGGCTGACGCTGTCGACGAAGCTTTGCTGCGCCAGCGCGTCGGCATCGGCCGGCACCAGGGTGCGGATGCTGTCGATGGCGTCGTCGAAGAAATCGCGGCCCGGATAGATGCTTACCACGTTAGTGCCGAGATCTTTGAGGTTTTCCAGCGTGCGCTGTTTGGCGCCTTCGCCCAGCGCCACTACCGTGACCACGGCGGCGATGCCGAAGATGATGCCGGTCATGGTCAGCGCGGTGCGCAGACGATGAGCGTTCATCGCTTTCAGCGCCATGTGCAGCGATTCGCGGGTGCGGTCGATTAGGCGTTGCCAGCCGCTTTGCCGGCTGCGGTTCGGCGGCGGCAACGATGGGCCGGACGCCGATTTGCGGCCGCTGTCAGCGATGATCTTGCCGTCTTGCAGTTCGATGACGCGCTGCGCATGTTGCGCCACTTTCATATCGTGGGTGACGATCACCACGGTATGGCCGCGCTGATTCAGTTCGCTCAGGATCGCCAGCACTTCCTGGCCGGATTGGGTGTCCAGCGCGCCGGTCGGTTCGTCCGCCAGGATAATTTCGCCGCCGTTGATCAGGGAGCGGGCGATGCTGACGCGCTGCTGTTGGCCGCCGGAAAGCTGGCCGGGCTTGTGGTCTTCGCGTCCCTCCAGGCCTAACCGCGCCAGCAGTTGCGCCGCCCGCAGCCGCCGCTGATCGCGCCGGGCGTTGGCGTAGATGGCCGGGATTTCGACGTTGCCCAGCGCGCTGAGATCGGGCATCAGGTGATAGCGCTGGAAGATAAAACCGATATGTTCGCGGCGCAGGCGGGCCAGTTCGTCCGGCGACAGGTGGGCGGCGTTCTGGCCGCTGATGTAGTAATCGCCGCGATCCGGCACGTCGAGGCAGCCCATGATGTTCATCAGCGTCGATTTGCCTGAGCCGGAAGCGCCGATGATCGCCACCAGCTCGCCGGCGGCGATGGTCAGATCGATGTCTTTCAACACCGTTAACGCTTGACCGCCGTTGGTGTACGTTCGGCTGATGCCTTTTAGTTCGATGATCGCGTTCACAGGAAGATGCCATCCTCAGCCGATTTGGCGGCGGGCTGCGACAGCACCACGGTTTCACCGGCTTTCAGGCCGCTGAGGATCTGAATGTCGACATTGTTGGTGATGCCGGTGGTCACTTTGCGCGTTTCCAACCGCTGGTCCTGGGTCAGCACCTGCACCTGCTGCATTTCTCCTTCGGCTTTATGCACCGCCTGGATCGGCACCAGCAGGGTGTTCTTCGCGTCGCCGAGCAGCAAGGACACCTGCGCGGTCATGGCAATGCGCAGGCGGTTCTCCGGGTTGGGTACGTCCAGCAGCGCGTTGTAATAGACCGAGGCGTTCGAGGTGCCGGAGCCGGAAGCGGAGCTGGTGCCGGCGAGCGAATCGTCTTTCATCACCGATTCCGGCGCCAGCTCGATGGTGCGCAGCGTGGCGTCGTACCGTTTATCCGGATCGGAGAAAATAGTGAAGTACGCCTTTTGCCCCGGTGAAATGCGGGTGATGTCGGCTTCGGAGATCTGCGCCTTGATGGTCATCATATCCAACCGCGCCAGCTTGACGATGGTCGGCGCGCTTTGGCTGGAGTTGACCGTTTGCCCCTGCTGCGTGACCACGGCGATAACGATGCCGTCCATCGGCGCAACCACGCGGGTATAGCCCAGATCGATTTTTTTCTTCTCGACTTCGATCTGCGATTGCACCAACTGCGCATTGAGCGCCTGCAGATCGGCGCGAGTGGTGGCGAGCGAGGCTTCGGCAGTTTCGAAGTCTTCCCGCGAACTGGCTTCGTCGTTCAGCATGCGGCGCTGGCGTTTGAAACGCGACTCCGCCTGTTTCAGCAAGGCCTGTTTGGCTAACATATTGGCTTTGACTACGTTCAGCGCCGCCTCGGCGTTGCGCAGATCGTTGCGCTGTTGCAGATCGTCGATGTCGGCGATCGGTTGCCCTTTGGTGACGCGATCGCCCAGCTTGACCTTCAGCGATTTGACTTCGCCGGAGACGCGGGCGCCGACGTTGACGCGTTCGATGGCATCCAGCCGCCCGGTGGCCAGCACGGCGTTTTCGATATCGCCCAGGCGGGCCGGCGCGGTAACGTAATCCTGCTGCGGCGGGCGTTGCCAAAAGATGGCCAGCGCGACGGCGACGGCGATGAAAACGATGGCGGCGAGCAACGCCAGACGGCGGGAGGGGAGCTTCAGTGATGACATACCCAGGTTTTCCATAACGATAAAAGCGGCGGTTCCAGTCTGCCATCATGGCAGCGCCAGCTTGAACTGGCGCTAAACGTGAGGCGCTTTCCCGCTGGAAAGGGGATAGTAAAGGCTTTCCCGTTAAAGATCACGGTGAGTTATTATCCGCCGGGTGTGCAACCGGCTGCAGGGCGCGTTATACTGGCTAAAAAACCAGTATTCATTCATCAGCAGGATAATGCCACCGCCATGATGCCAAACCGCCTCGAGCCGGAACTCGACATTTATCAATACCCGGAGCACCTGCGCGCCTGCCTGGCGCCGTTGCCTAAAGGGCCGGGCGTGTATGTGTTTCACGGTCAAAGCGAGAGCCTGCCGCTTTACATCGGTAAAAGCGTCAATATACGCAGCCGGGTGATGGCGCACTTCCGCGCGCAGGACGAGGCTAAAATGCTGCGCCAAACTCGACGCATCAGCTTTATCGAGACCGCCGGTGAGTTGGGCGCATTGCTGCTGGAGGCGCAGTTGATCAAACAACAACAGCCGCTGTTCAACAAACGTCTGCGGCGCTCGAAACAGCTTTGCGCGCTGCGCTTGCAGGCAGATGCGGTGACGATTGCTCACGCCAAAGAGATCGACTTCGCCGTCACGCCCGATCTCTACGGGCTGTTTGCCAATCGCCACGCCGCGCTGGAAAAGCTGCGCGCCATCGCCGACGAGCATCGTTTATGTTACGGCAAGCTGGGGATCGACAAGCTGCCCGCCGGGCGAGCCTGTTTCCGTTACAGCCTGCGCAAGTGCGCCGGCGCCTGCTGTGGCGTGGAGTCGGCGCAGGAACATGCTCTGCGGCTTAGCGCGGCGCTTGAACAGTTGCGCATCGCCTGTTGGCCGTTCGCCGGACGCGTGGCGCTGGAGGAGCAGGGCGAGACGCTGCGTCAGTACCATGTGATCCACAATTGGTTTTATCTGGGCTCGGTCGGCAATCTGGCGCAGGCGAAGTTGCTGCAGAGCGCGGCCAGCCACTTTGACAGCGATGGCTACAAGATTCTGTGCAAGCCGCTCATGGCCGGCGATTATCGGATTATTGCGCTGCCGTAATGCCATAACGCTATCGATAACCTAAGACTTATCTGTAAATTCAGGGCATTATGCTAAAAAAGCTTGAGTCCATAATGTTGTTATGGATAATGGCACCCCGAAGCGAAGGAACGCGCTATTAACTCAGTTGGCAGAGTGATTGGTTTTATAATGGCTTGTTTTGGCTTGAAAATTGATAGACGCGGGTTCGAGTCCTGCATAGCGCGCCAGCTTTCTTTCCTTCATCTCACCGCGCTTATCGTAAAGCGCACCCGGGTTGATTTGCACTATCGGCTCCTCGTTGGGATTTTCGGGTGTGCTTTACCGTAACCGCTGGCTTTCCTTCCTCTTTCTCTTTCGATCCTTTGCTAAACTGTAATCAGGCAGGCTTGCTGCCCGGCAACAGGAGGTCGATATGTCTCACTCCGAGCAACTGCAGGAGCTCTTGCAACGCGTCGCCGCCCTTGAGGCGAGAGAGAAAGCGCTGACCGCCGCATCCAACGCTTATCAGGCGATTATCACCACCATGTTGGGCAATATGGAGAAGGTCGAACGTGACCGGATCATCGCCATGATCGATCAGGCCCATGAAATCGCCTACGCCCGCGCCATTCAACGCAGCAACGAACCGCAAAAGCAAAAAATCAAACAGGCCGACGACGTCGCCCAGCGCATGTTCATGTTTGCGCAAGGCAAAGCCGCTCAGCCGCGCTGAAGCCGAACTATAACAGTTGCCGCCATTAAGTTGGCTAACTGATCTACCCGGCAAAACTGTACTTGTGTTACTTTTAGCGGTGAGATTTGATGGCAATGCTGTTTCCAGCATAAGGTTGTAACGATGGACGCGATTAAAAGCATCTTGGTTAAAGAGATTGAACAGATCAATCGGCGCGAGGGGCGCGACGGCAAGCCGCGTTTCAACAGCGAATTCGCCCGCACTCACCGCTATTTGTGCCTTGCCATGTTCGCCGGTTACTTCGCGGTGATCGCCGTGATGTATCAGGTGCCGTATATGGGGATGTATGCCTTCCTGGGCTTCACCGCTTTCGTGCTGTTCATGTTCGCCATGCTGCTGATCGAGATCCGGCCGGTGTATCGTTTCGAGGACATCGGGGTGCTGGATTTGCGGGTTTGCTACAACGGCGAATGGTACTTCACCCGCGCGCTGTCGCCTTATGCGGTGCAGCAGCTGCTGGATGAGCCGTCCATCGGCGCCGCGCTGAAACAGAAGATGCGAATCATCATCGGCAACAAGGGCGAAATCGATTTCTACGACGTGTACGACATGGCCTACGGAAAAAAGCCGCAGGATGAACCGTCTCAGCTGGCGGCGGCGAACTGAAAGGTTTCCGGCCGGCGGCTTGTCGATTATACTCAGCGTTTGAACGCGAAGCAGAATGAGGACCAAGCGATGAGTGATGATATTTTCGATTTTGATATCGATGCCGAACTGGCGAAAGCCGAAGAAAAAGCGGCGCAGAAGGTAAAAGAGGTCCCCGAGTTCCTCGAAGACGAAGCGGACTGCGAAGGTTGCAAGATCTGATTGCCTGCCCCATAAAAAAAACCGCCGCGGCGGTTTTTTTTATGTCTGAGCGTCGCGCGGCGTCAATCCAGCACGAATCCCCAGATCAGGAACGCCGCCACCAGAATCAGGCAAAGCGCGGACACCGTCACCAGTATTTTCCCCAGAATGTCTTTTTCTTGTTCCTGCTGCGTCACGTTGAAATTATCCAATTAAAAGTCTATGGACCAAACCGGCGATGCCGAGATCGAGCGCCGCTACGCCCAGCGCCATGATCACTATCACCGAAAGAAATCGAGTCTTGCCGTTCACTTCCCTAATCCCTATCGGCGCCGTTATATCAAAGGGATATAATTTGGCAGCGCCGTACTGCATACATCGTGATAGAGATTAAGAGCGTTCTTAAGGCCAGAAGTTCCCTCATCTGATAGGCCGGCGCCTGAGCGGCAGCGTTAGTCGGTCACGATCCGCACGCCTATCTTGCTGACTTGATTGCCGTCCATTTCGGCGATGGTCCAGGTCAGACCGTCCCATTCCACCTGGTCGCCGATCACCGGTTCACCGCCGATCAGCTGAATGACGAACTGCCCCAGCGTCTGCTGCTCGTCCACGTCGTCTTGCAGATTGAGACCATAAACCTGCGAGATGTCGCTTAAACGGGCGTCGGATTGCAGGATAAAGTCGCCGAAGAAGCGTTCGTCGAGCGTCACGGCCGGCGCCTGGCTGAACAGCTTGCCGAGGATCGGCAGATCGTGCTCATGGCCGATGACGCACAGAATATCGTTCTCCCGCAGCCGGGTACTGCCGCTAGGATGGAGCAGCTCTTTGCCACGGAACAGGGCGGCGATGCGGGTATTGGGCGGCATTTTCAGCTCACGCAGCGCCGCGCCGACGCACCAGTTTTCCGCCGAAAGCTGATACACGAACTGTTCCCACTGGTTTTCCGGGTGCACGTCCAGCCCAACGCGGGAGATCGGCGTCAGCGCCGGCGGCACGATCACCTTGGCTTTTTTGGCGGCAAACGACAGCGTGGTGCCCTGCAGCAGCAGGGAGACCAGCACCACGAAGAACGCCACGTTGAAGAACAGCTGGGCGTTGGGCAGCCCGGCCATCATCGGGAACACCGCCAGGATCACCGGCACCGCGCCGCGCAGGCCGACCCAGGAAATAAAGCCGCGCTCGCGCAGGGTAAAGCTGCGGAACGGCAGCAGGCCGATAAACACCGACAGCGGGCGGGCGAACAGGATCATCCACAGCGACAGCAGCAGGGCAGGGATGGCGATCGGCAGCAGCTCGTGCGGGTTAAGCAGCAGCCCGAGCACCAGGAACATGCCGATCTGGCTGAGCCAGGCGAGGCCATCGAAGGTTTGTACGATGCCGTGACGGTTGCGGATCGGCCGGTTGCCCAGCAGCAGGCCGCACAGATAAACCGCCAGAATGCCGCTGCCGTCCAGCGCGGTGGTCAGCGCGAAAATAAGAATGCCGCCGCTTACCGCCAGCAGCGGATAGAGGCCGTCCGCCAGTTTGATGTGGTTGATCAGCGTCAGCAGCAGCCAGCCGCCGCCCAGACCGAAGACGATGCCCATGCCGAACTGCTGCATCAGATGCAGCGGGAAGGTCCAGCTCAGTGCGGTTTCCCCGGCGGCGATCATCGCAATCAGCGTGATGGTGAGAAACACCGCCATCGGATCGTTGCTGCCGGATTCGATCTCCAGCGTGGCGCTGACGCGTTCGTTCAAACCTTTGCCCCCCAAAAGGGAGAAGACCGCGGCGGCGTCGGTGGAACCGATGATGGCGCCGATCAGCAGCCCCTGAAGCAGATCGAGATTGAACAGCCAGGCGGCGGCCATGCCGGTCAGGCCGGCGGTGATCACTACGCCGACGGTGGCGAGAGAGAGTGCCGGCCACAGGGCGACGCGGAAAGAGCTGACCCGGGTACGCATGCCGCCGTCGAGCAGGATCACCGCCAACGCGAGGTTGCTGACCAGATAAGCGACCGGGTAATTGCTGAAGACGATGCCGCCGGGGCCATCGACGCCGGCCAGCATGCCGATCGCCAGGAAGATCACCAGGATCGGAATGCCGAGCCGGGAAGAAAATGAGCTGAGCAGAATGCTTGCCCCCACCAGCACGGCACCGATGACGAACAAACTGTTAATGGTGCTGGCATCCAAAATATCGCTCTCCTGAGGCTGGGGGATAGGGGCACTGCGCTGGTGTCGATGATAACGTGTTTAGTGGGTAAAACGCCAAGGCTGATTGCGAAAACAACCGATCAATTATTGCCCTTTGGTGCGATTAACCGAATAAAGTGAGGGGAAGAGGGAGAATGCTGTCTTTTATCCAACATTATCAGGCTGCTGTATTTCTGCTTTGGCAACAATGCCCGATCGTGGCTGAGGGAAAAACCATTAAGCCCGCGCCGGCAGGCTTAATGGTTTGCAGGCGCGGTAGGATTAATGATCGAGCGATTCCAGCGCCCGTTTGATCAGCTCGGTGGCCAGCTTGCTTTCCGCTTCGGAAATGCCGTCGAGATTGAAGTTGGAAAGCTCAGCGACCAAAACGCTGCGTTCTTTGCCGCTGATCGAAGCGTCCAGCGCGGACAGCAACCTGCCGAGGATCTTCAGCAGGGTGGCGTTTTCCGCTATGGCTTCTTGAGCTGGGGTGTTCTTATCGGTCATTCAAAATCCTCTCTGTCGTGACGGAAGGGAGATGCAGCTAACGCCACCGAATAAATTAAACGATCGCGCAGCCCTTCGGGGGTGTTGAGCCCAATCACTACCGTAAGGCAGGGATCCGGATTTCTACTTATGCATTGCAGTTATAACGGCTAGGTTATCTATGCAGCCGTATCACTTTGCCTTAACGGTCGACGCCAGGCTGAGCAATGTGTGCTCTGTATGCAAACCACCAGTATAGGCTTTTTACGCGGCGGCAATATGACAGAAGCCCCCTGCAAACGGTCGGGTTTACAGGGGAAAGGTTATTGCGGTTTGCCGGAGAACAGGAAGCGCAGCACCGGAATGCGCTTGTGCAGTTCATATAGCGCGAAGGCCAGAGAGAACACAAACAGCAGGCCCAGCAAGAATCCCAACAGGTTGTTGCCGATATACGGCGTCACGAAAGCGCCATATATCAGGGTCAACGGATGGTGCACCAGATATATAAACAGCGAGGCGTTGACCAGATAGGTGATGCGCGGCGAGTGATAATTCAGCAGGTTATGCCCGAAAGAGAACACGACGTTGGTCATCAGGATCCCCATTAGGGTTTTGATCACCACTTCCAGCTCGAACATATAGCTGCTGTGCGCCAACAGCTTTTGGTTCAGCATATATGCGATAAACAGCAGCAGCGAACCGAGCAGCGCCAGCGGCGAACGGCGCAGAAAAATCTCCTTAAGCCACACATACTTAAACGCATAGGCGCCGAGGAGGAAGAACGGCAAGTAGAACATCGTCTCCATCACCACGAAATTGAACAGGCCGTTGGATAATAGCTGCGGGGCGAAAATTAAAATAATGCGGTGCGCGGCCGAATAGCATACCGCATAAATAAAGAAATACAGTGAGATGTTTCCTAATCCACGCATTCTGTTTATTAGCGTTGGAATATATTCACGGGTTTGACGCTTGATTTTACGGAACAGATAAAAACAGGCGCAGGTTAACAATGACAGCGTCAATAAGAACCACAGATGAGAAACCAATTCCCAAACTGTTACATTTATTTTCTGATAGAGAGAAAATTCATCCCAGCCGTTTAATTTGTCGGTGAAATATTTCAGCATGAAAAACTGCGGCACCGTGATCAGCGGGATGGAGCTCAACAGCGGGATCGCCACCCGCTCCAGCCTGACCTTCAGCCACTGGTGGCGCTCGTAGCGCTCGTAAAGCATGTAGGAGAAGTAGCCGGATATCACGAAGAACACCTGCATGCGGAAGGCGTGGATGAAGTCGTTCAGCACCGTGAGCGAAAAGGAGGGCGACGCGCTGTTCACCGCCCAGGCGTGGCTGGAATAAATCAGGGAGAGGTGAAACGGGATGCCGAGCAACATCAAATAGGCTCTGATGGAGTCGAGGAAAAACTCGCGCTGTTTGCTGCCTTTAGTCATAGATTACCGCTGGTGATTTAATCGAGAGTTCATTAACACGCTTAATAAGTCGTCAAACGTTAAATTGTTATCCGGAACCCTACTATAGCCCCCCGCATTTTTCCATAGCGTCTTGTTGCGCGGCTTGCTACGCTGGTGTTCCATCAGCTGCTTAAACAATGAGCCGTAAACATGAACCATCCATTTATCATGTTGTCGGAAAGCTGAGTAATCCATTAATATGGATTTAAATGCTTTGAGCACACGAATAGGGGGGGATGTGCTAGTTAATATATTATCCGGACAACCACGCGCCGCGAGCGTTCGTTGGTTAGGTGCGACCGTATTGTTCACGCTGTTCAGTTCGCCGGCTTGGGCCTTTTCTATTGATGATGTCGCCAAGCAGGCGCAGGATCTGGCGGCGAAAGGTTTCGAAGCCCCGAAGAGCAACCTTCCTTCTCAGTTCCGCGAGATGAAGTTCGCAGACTATCAGCAAATTCAGTTCAATCACGATAAAGCCTATTGGAGCAAGCTGAAAACCCCTTTCAAGCTTGAGTTTTATCATCAGGGGATGTACTTCGATACGCCGGTGAAAATCAACGAAGTCACCTCCACCAGCGTAAAACAGATCAAGTACAGCCCGGATTACTTCAACTTCGGTTCGGTCAAACACGACCCTGAATCGGTGAAAAACCTCGGCTTTGCCGGTTTTAAGGTGCTTTATCCGATCAACAGCGCCGACAAAAACGATGAGATCATGAGCCTGCTGGGCGCGAGCTATTTCCGCGTGGTGGGTAAAGGACAGGTTTACGGGCTTTCCGCTCGCGGCCTGGCTATCGACACCGCTTTGCCGTCCGGCGAAGAGTTCCCGCGTTTCCGCGAATTCTGGGTTGAGCGTCCGAAGCAGGGCGACAAGCACCTGGTGATTTATGCGTTGCTGGATTCCCCGCGCGCCACCGGCGCTTACCGTTTCACGGTGATCCCGGGCCGCGACACCACCGTGGACGTCGAGTCTAAAGTGTTCCTGCGCGACAAGGTGGGCAAACTGGGCCTGGCGCCGCTGACCAGCATGTACCTGTTCGGGCCGAACCAGCCGTCGCCGACGCTGAACTACCGCCCGGCGTTGCACGATTCCAACGGTCTGTCTATCCACGCCGGCAACGGCGAGTGGATCTGGCGTCCGCTGAACAATCCTAAACACCTGTCCGTCAGCACCTATACCGTCGAGAATCCGAAAGGCTTCGGTCTGCTGCAGCGCGGCCGCAACTTCAAGGATTACGAAGATCTGGACGATCGCTACGATCTGCGCCCGAGCGCCTGGATCGAACCGAAGGGCGACTGGGGCAAAGGCAAGGTCGAACTGGTGGAGATCCCGACGGCGGATGAAACCAACGACAACATCGTCGCGTTCTGGACGCCGGATACCTTGCCGGAAGCCAAAAAGCCGCTGACGCTGAGCTACCGTTTGAACTTCACCCGCGATGAAGACAAACTGCATTCGCAAGATATCGCCTATGTGGCCCGTACCATGCGTTCGACCGGCGACGTGAAGCAGTCCAACCTGATCCGCGAGCCAGACGGCAGCGTGGCCTTCCTGGTCGACTTCGTTGGCCCGGTGCTGAAAGGGCTGGACGCCAATACCCCGGTCGCCTCTCAGATTAGCATCGGCGACAACGGTGAGATGGTAGAAAACAACGTCCGCTATAACCCAGTGACCAAAGGCTGGCGCCTGACGGTGCGTCTGAAAGTGAAAGACGACAAGAAGCCGGTAGAAATGCGTGCGGCGCTGGTCAATGGCGATAAGACTCTGTCGGAAACCTGGAGCTATCAGCTACCTGCCAATGAATAAGCCTACTCAACCCGCCCAGGATTATCTTGCGGCGCTGCCTCTGACCGCCGAGCGGTCGGAGGCGCTCAACCCTCAAACGGCGGATGGCGCTCAGGCACTGGAGGCGCTCCATCGGCAGATGGGCGCCGCCGACGCCAACGTTAATAGCCTGTCGGCGGATGACGTGGCGCTGGCCTCGGTCAAACCGCGTATCGAAAACGCCTGGCCGGATGCGGTCAGCGATGACGACTTCGATACCGACGCCGAAGGGCGCGCCATTCTGAAGGCGACGCCGCCGATCAAACGCACCACCATGTTCCCGGAAGCCTGGCGCACCAACCCGGTGGCGCGCTTCTGGGATTCTCTGCTGGGGCGGTCGCCGCACAATCGGCACGCCACCAAAGAGGAGGCCGAGGCCGAGAACCGCTGGCGTACCGTCGGCTCCATGCGCCGCTATGTGCTGCTGGTGCTGATGCTGGTGCAAACCGGCATCGCCACCTGGTACATGAAAACCATCTTGCCTTATCAGGGCTGGGCGCTGATCGATCCTATCGCCATGCTGGATCAGGATCTGATGCAGTCGGTGTTGCAGCTGCTGCCGTATGTGCTGCAAACCGGCATTCTGATCCTGTTCGCCGTACTGTTCTGCTGGGTCTCGGCCGGTTTCTGGACCGCGCTGATGGGCTTCCTGCAACTGCTGATCGGCAAGGACAAATACAGCATTTCCTCCACCATCAAGGGCGATGAGCCGATCAACCCGGCGCACCGCACTGCGCTGATCATGCCGATCTGCAACGAAGACGTCGAACGCGTGTTCGCCGGCCTGCGTGCGACCTATGAGTCCGTCGCCGCGACCGGTCAGCTGGAACACTTCGATATCTACGTGCTGAGCGACAGCTACGATCCGGACATCTGCGTGGCCGAGCAAAAAGCGTGGATGGAGCTGTGCCGCGATGTCGATGGCCACGGCCGCATCTTCTATCGCCGCCGCCGCCGCCGCGTCAAACGCAAGAGTGGCAACATCGACGACTTCTGCCGCCGCTGGGGCGGTGAGTACAGCTACATGGTGATCCTGGATGCCGACAGCGTGATGAGCGGCGAATGCCTCACCGGGCTGGTGCGCCTGATGGAAGCCAACCCGAACGCCGGCATCATCCAGTCGGCGCCGAAGGCGTCCGGCATGGATACCCTGTATGCGCGCGTGCAGCAGTTCGCCACCCGCGTTTACGGGCCGTTGTTCACCGCTGGCCTGCATTTCTGGCAGCTGGGCGAGTCGCACTACTGGGGGCACAACGCCATCATCCGCGTGAAGCCGTTTATCGAGCACTGTGCGCTGGCGCCGCTGCCGGGCGAGGGCTCTTTCGCCGGGTCTATCCTGTCGCACGACTTCGTTGAAGCGGCGCTGATGCGCCGCGCCGGCTGGGGCGTGTGGATCGCTTACGATCTGCCGGGCAGTTATGAAGAGCTGCCGCCAAACCTGCTGGACGAGCTGAAGCGCGACCGTCGCTGGTGTCACGGCAACCTGATGAACTTCCGCCTGTTCCTGGTGAAAGGCATGCACCCGGTGCACCGCGCGGTGTTCCTTACCGGTGTCATGTCCTACCTGTCGGCGCCGCTGTGGTTTATGTTCCTGGCGCTCTCCACCGCATTGCAGGTGGTGCATACGCTGATGGAGCCGCAATACTTCCTGCAGCCACGGCAGCTGTTCCCGGTCTGGCCGCAGTGGCGGCCCGAGCTGGCGATAGCGCTGTTCTCCACCACGCTGGTGCTGCTGTTCCTGCCGAAGTTGCTCAGTATTGTGCTGATCTGGGCCAAGGGCGCGAAAGAATACGGCGGGGCGTTCCGTCTGTTCATTTCGATGCTGATGGAAATGCTGTTCTCGGTGCTGCTGGCGCCGGTGCGCATGCTGTTCCATACCGTGTTCGTGGTGAGCGCCTTCCTTGGTTGGGAAGTGGTGTGGAATTCGCCGCAGCGTGACGACGACGACACGCCGTGGGGCGAAGCGTTCCGCCGCCATGGCTCGCAGATGTTGCTGGGCCTGGTGTGGGCCGGCGGCATGGCGTGGCTGGATCTGCGCTTCCTGTGGTGGTTGGCGCCGATCGTGTTCTCGCTGATCCTGTCGCCGTTTGTGTCTGTGTTGTCGAGCCGCGCAACGCTGGGCATGAAAAGCAAACGCGCCAAGCTGTTCCTGATCCCGGAAGAGTACAATCCGCCGCGTGAGCTGTTGGCGACGGAAGAATATCTGCATCTCAACCGCAACCGCGCGCTGACCAACGGCTTTATGCATGCGGTGGTCAATCCATCCTTCAACGCGCTGGCGACGGCGTTGGCGACGGCGCGTCACCATCTGCGCGCGACGCTCGATCGCAATCGTGAGGAGCGGGTGAACGAAGCGCTGCAGTTGGGGCCTGAGAAGCTGGTGAAGGGCAAACGTCTGGAGCTGCTGAGTGATCCGGTCACGCTGGCTCGTTTGCATCAACGCGTCTGGCTGTTGCCGGAAGGCGCCGCCTGGCGTGAGCATTATCAGCAGTTGCCGCACAACCCGCTGGCGCACCCTACGGGCCGGCGTTAATTGCTAATCGGCAACGCTCAGACGGGGAATGCGCATGGCGCATTCCCCGTTTTTTTTACCTTTCGCTTACGTGCGCCGGTGCCGGTGGAGAAAGAGAACTGTGATAGACTGCGGCCGATGCGTTGTTCACTCGCGAAACAACCCCTTGCTCAGAGTCAATGTCGTGAAGCTCTCTTCCTATCTTCGGCTGGCCTGCGTGGCGGCCGGTGTGATGGCACTCACCGGCTGCGGCAGCATTATCAGCCGCACCGTGCCCGGTGCGGGGCATGGCCACCAGTACTATCCCGGCGTGCAGTGGGATCTGCGTGACACGCCCTGGCGCTACGTCACGGTGATAGACGTCCCGCTGTCGATGGTGGTGGACACCTTTATGCTGCCGTTTGATGCGCAGCATGGCCCCTACGAGTAATTTCGTTTAGCGGGTGGCGAACACCACCAGCTGATAGCTTTGCTGCCCGCAATGGAAAGGCGCCAGCGCCGTCATCCCCAACCCTTGCACGTGAGCGGCCAACGAATGCGGATTGTCGTCGTCGATAAACAACGCGCCTACGTCATAGTCATGGCAGGTATGCGCTTTGACCGCGGCGTAGAGGCGCTTCAGCACGCCTTTGCCGCGCCAGGCGGCGGCGAGGCAGACCGGGCCGTAGAGAAACACCCGCTGCTCACTCAGCGGCCGTCCGGCGAAGGATTGCGTGGCGAGCGTCACCAGCATCGCCTCCACCACCGGCGGGCGCGGTTGCACGTCGGCGGGCATCAGGCAAACAAACCCCGCCAGTTGGTTCTCCTGTTCGGCCACCCATATGCCGATGCCGCGGTTGATCGCCGCCAGCTGCGCCTCATTCATGCGCGATACGATAAATCCCTGCCGTTTTTGGCGCTCGTCGAGCGCTTCCGGCACGTTTTCCCCCTGTAGCTGCAAAATGGCGGGGTAGTCGGTAGGGCGGGCCCGGCGAATAATCATGCGGCCTCCTTGGCGATGAAAGCGTGGTGCGGGTTAACGTTCATCCCACTCATCGGCTGCGGCCTGGCCTTCTTCGGTATCCAGCGGCGGTTCGAGCTGAAAGTCACCTTCCTCCCATTCGTACAGGGTGTTTTCGTCTATCCACTCGGCGGTGATTTCCACCTCGTCGTAGTCACCGTCGAAGATCGCCTGCGCCGCCGCACCGCTGCGCAGCGTCAGGCATTCCACCGCCTCGCCTTCTTCTTCGAAGAACTCCGCCTGCCACATCGTGTCGCCATCCTGCATCACGTACTTTTGCAGATTGAACTGCTGGGGCACCGGCGGTTCGTCACCGCCGCCGCCTTCGGCGGTGTCGAGAAACTCTTCGCGTGCGGCCTCGATGGCTTCTTCCAGGGTTGCATACAGGCTCATGTTCGCCTCCGTTGACAATGAGAGTAAAGCGTCCGGCGTGCTGCCGGCGCGGTGGGGGAAACGTCAAAACTAATTGTTGTCTCACTGGCGCAGGATGCAAATTTTTTTGTTGTCCGCTTTGCGACGATGGTTGTCCGCAAAGCGGGAGAAGAGGAGGCGATGGCGGGAAATAATGACGCGATCGTTCACTCTGGCGTCAGGAGAAGCCCATGTTAATCGACCCTTCAAGCAAATACCGACCTTTCCCGCCGGTGGCGTTGCCGGACCGCCAATGGCCTGCGCGTACGCTGCGGCAGGCGCCGCGCTGGTGCTCCAGCGATCTGCGCGACGGCAACCAGGCGCTGGCGGAGCCGATGGATAACGCGCGCAAGCGCGAATTCTATCAATTGTTGTTGCAGTGTGGTTTCAAAGAGATTGAGGTGGCGTTCCCTTCGGCGTCGCAAACGGATTTTGACTTTGTACGCGCGCTGATCGACGAGCGGCTGATCCCGGACGACGTCACGATCCAGGTGCTGACGCAGTCACGTGACGATCTGATCGATCGCACCTTCGAGGCGCTGCAGGGGGCGCCGCGGGCTATCGTGCATCTGTATAACGCCACGGCGCCGATGTTTCGCGATATCGTGTTCCGCCAGGATAAGGCGGCGACCGTGGCGCTGGCGGTGAACGGCGCGCGGCGCATCCGCCGGCAGTGCGAGGCGCAGCCCGATACCGCCTGGTGCTTCGAATATTCGCCGGAAACCTTCTGTTTTACTGAGTTAGAGTTTGCGCTGGAGATCTGCGAAGCGGTGGCGGAGGTTTGGCAGCCGGGGCCGCAGCGGCCGATGATCATCAACCTGCCGGCGACGGTGGAAGTGAGCACGCCCAACGTGTATGCCGATCAGATCGAATGGTTCTGCCGTCACTTCAGCCGCCGCGCCGATGTGGCGATCAGCGTTCATCCGCATAACGATCGCGGCACCGGCGTGGCCTGTGCGGAGCTGGCCTTGCTGGCCGGCGCCGATCGGGTCGAAGGCTGCCTGTTCGGCAACGGAGAGCGCACCGGCAACGTCGATCTGGTCACGCTGGCGTTGAATCTCTATACCCAGGGCGTGGCGCCGGGTCTCGACTTCAGCCGCCTGAAGCAGGTGGTGGAGGTGGTGGAGCAGTGCAATCAGCTGCCGGTGCATCCTCGCCATCCTTATGCCGGCGAGTTGGTGTTTACCGCCTTCTCCGGTTCGCATCAGGATGCGATCAAGAAAGGTTTCGCCGCACAGCGGCAGCGGCAAGATGGCCGCTGGCAGGTGCCATACCTGCCGCTCGATCCCGCCGATGTCGGTTGCAGCTATGAGGCGGTGATCCGGGTCAACAGCCAGTCCGGCAAAAGCGGCGCCGCCTGGCTGTTGGAGCAGAATCATGGGCTGGCGTTGCCGCGTGGTTTGCAGATTGATTTCAGCCAGGTGGTGCAGCGCGCGACCGACGATAGCGGCAAAGAAATGAGCGGCGCGCAGCTGTGGCGCTTATTCCGCGATACTTACGGGCTGGTGGAGCAGCCGCGTTTGCAGCTGTTAAGCTACCAGACGGAAAGCCATGGGGTAGAGGCCTACAGCTTCAACGCGCGAGTTGCCTGCGAGGGAGAGCCGCTGCGCCTGCAGGGGGCCGGCAACGGTCTGCTGTCCAGCGCGGTGGATGCACTGCGTCAGCGCTTCGGCTTGCCGCTGGCGATCGAGGATTACCACGAGCATACGTTGGGGCATCAGAGCGATAGCCGAGCGGTGGCCTATATTCGCTGTACGCTGCCGCAAGGTGAGGCGACTTATGGCGTTGGCATCGACGTCGACTCCGCCAGCGCCTCGCTGCAGGCGCTGTTCAACGTCGCCGGGCGCTATCTGGCGCCAACGTCGGCGCAGTCCGGCTGAAATAGTCGCTGGGTGCTACTCCCAGCAGCCTGCGGAACATGGCGCTGAACGCGCTGGGGCTGTCATAGCCGAGATCCAGCGCCACTTCCAACACCGAGCGGCCGGTCGCCAGCGCGTTTAATGCCGCCAGCAAACGGGCGCGTCGCACCCAGTCGCTAAAATGTAGCCCGGTTTCTCGCAGGAAGCGTCGCGACAGGGTGCGTCCGCTGACGCTGAGATGAGCGGCAGCCTGTTCCAGCGTCCAGGGCTGCGCCAGCGTGGCCTGGATATGGCGGCACAGGGCGAGCAACGAGGCTTCGCGAGGTTCCGGCAGGTGCAGCGGCAGGATCGGCAGCATTCGCAACTCATCCAGAATCAGTTCCATCACGCGCTCATCGCGCCCGCCGCTGGGGTAGCCGGGCGCAATCTCCATCGCACAGATAATCAACTCGCGCAGCAGCGGGGAAACCTGCACTACCTGGCATTGGGCCGGCAGATCGGCGCGCGCCAACGGATCGACGAACAACGTCCTGGCCGCCACCTGGCCGGTGATACGCAGGCTGTGCACCACTTTCGCCGGCACCCAGACGCCGCGGCCGGGCGGCACCACCCAGCTGCCGAGCCGGGTCGTGACCTGCACCACGCCGCTCAGGCTATGGATCAGCTGCGCGCAGTTATGGTAGTGGTCCGGCTCGCTGTCGCCGTGGCGATAATCTCTGGCTAATGGCCGGACAGGCCGATCGGGCGGCAGAACGTCGTGAAAAAGCAGCATCGTAAGCAGGCTCCGCGCGGCAAAAGGGGGAGGACAGCATGCCATGCGTCGCTGTTTCACACCAGTCTGTGGCGCGGCACGGCAAAATGGTTTATAAAATTATATTATATAATTTTATAAACTGAAGGAGGGGCAATGGATATTGATGCGATGCGCAAGGCGGCGGCGCAGGCCGGTGCGATGCTGCGTACCCTGGGCAACGAAGATCGGCTGCTGCTGCTGTGCCGGCTCAGTCAGGGCGAGATGGCGGTGAGCGAACTGGCGCAGGCGCTGGATATCCGCCAGCCGACGCTGTCCCAACAGCTTGGCGTGCTGCGCGAGGAGGGGTTGGTCTCCACCCGGCGAGCCGGCAAGCAGATTTACTATGCGGTGGCCGATGCCAAAGCGCTGGCGCTGCTCGCGACCCTGTATCAACTGTATTGCCCACAGCCGGAGAACCGCGATGACCATTGACTGGCAGCACTTCACGCCGTATTCCGCGTTGGCGGGCGGGGCCATTATCGGCGGCGCGGTAGCGCTGCTGCTGTTGTTCAACGGCCGGATCGCCGGTATCAGTGGCATTACCGGCGGTTTATTGAGCGAGGGCGGCCGGGAGCGGGGCTGGCGCGCCGCATTTATTGGCGGGTTGCTGCTCTCCCCCTGGCTATATGCTGCCGCTGCGGCGTTGCCATCCGGTGAGATCTCGGTTGGCAGCGGCTGGCTGGCGGCCGCAGGGCTGTTGGTGGGCTTGGGCACTCGATTGGGCAGCGGTTGCACCAGCGGGCACGGCGTGTGCGGCGTCGCGCGGTTGGCGCCGCGTTCACTGGCCGCCACGGCGTTGTTTATGCTGCTGGGCTTTATGACCGTGTGGCTGATGCGCCACACGTTGGGGGGGTGAAAATGCTTAAAACGCTGTTGGCGCTGCTGAGCGGCGTGATTTTCGGTCTGGGGTTAATTATTGCTGGCATGGCCAATCCGGCCAAGGTGTTGGCGTTTCTCGACGTTACCGGCCAGTGGGATCCCTCGTTGGCGCTGGTGATGGCTGGGGCAATCGCGGTGGCGACGCCGGCCTTCCTGTGGGCGCGGCGACGCGAGCGGAGCCTGTTGGGCGAGCCGCTGCAGATCCCGGCCGCCGGGCGTGTGGATCGCCGTTTGCTGGCGGGCAGCGCGCTGTTTGGCATCGGCTGGGGCATCGCGGGGATTTGCCCCGGCCCGGCCTGGGTGTTGGCGGGGGCGGAGATGCAGCGGGTGTGGCCGTTCCTGTTGGCGATGCTGGCGGGTATGGCGCTGTATGAAATTATCATGAGGCGGAGGCGTACATGTCGATAGCCAAAGCGGTGTTGCGCATCGCGCGCCCGACAGATCGGTTGCAAGAGATTGCCGCGCTGTATTGCCGTGGGCTGGGGTTCGAAAGGCTGGGCGAGTTTGTCGATCATCTGGGCTTTGACGGCATTATGATCGGGCATCCGCAGCATGCTTACCATCTGGAGTTTACGCAGCATCGTGGGGTGCAGGTTGGACAAGCGCCGACGCAGGATCACCTGCTGGTGTTTTATCTGCCGGATGAGAACGAATGGCGAGCCGCGTGTGAGCGGATGCGGGCGGCGGGGTTCTTGGCGGTCGCCGCCTATAACCCCTATTGGGATCGGGCGGGGCAAACCTTTGAAGATCCTGATGGCTACCGGGTGGTATTGCAACACCAGGCCTGGCAGGCATAAAAAAAACCGGCGCATCGAGCGCCGGTTTGCGAGATAAAACGGTTTATCCGTCAGGCGCTGGTCGCCGGCTTTTGTGCGCTCTTGGACTGGGTATTTTCCAGCATGCGGCGAATCGGCACGATCAGCACGATAAGCACGGCGGCGCAGATCAGCAACGCGACTGAGCAGCGGGCGAACAGATCCGGCAGCATATCCAGTTGGTCGGCCTTGACGTGACCGCCGATCAGACCGGCCGCCAGGTTGCCCAGCGCACTGGCGCAGAACCACAGCCCCATCATCTGACCGCGCATTCTCTCCGGCGCCAGCAGCGTCATGGTGGCCAGCCCGATCGGGCTCAGGCACAGCTCACCCAGCGTCAGCATCAGGATACTGCCCACCAGCCACATCGGCGATACGCCGGCGCCGCCGTTGCTCAGCACATTCTGCGCGGCCAACATCATCAGGCCGAAACCGCCGGCGGCGCACAGGATGCCGATCACGAACTTGGTGATGCTGCTCGGACGCACGTTATTGCGTGCCAGCGCAGGCCAGGCCCAGCTGAACACCGGCGCCAGCAGGATGATGAACAGGGCGTTGATCGACTGGAACCACACCGCCGGGATCTCGAAGCCGCCAATCATGCGATTGGTGTAATCGTTGGCGAACAGGTTGAACGAGGTCGGTTTTTGCTCAAACGCCGACCAGAAGAACGCAGCGGAGATCAGCAGGATGAAGCACACCAGCAGGCGTGCGCGCTCTTTGCGGCTCAGGCCGGCAAAGGCGAACAGATAGATGAAGTACAGGGTGACCGACGCAGCGATCACGTACACCAGCATGCTGGCCACTTCGACCGGATTGATGACGATGGTGCCCTGAGCGATCAGCACGATGACGGCCACCAGGATGACCGCCAGCGCCAGCAACCAGGCGCCGACGCCTTTTTTCTTCGCTACCGGGCTGTTCCAGGTGGAGTCCAGGCCCACTTCGCGGTCATAGCGTTTCATCGCCGGGACGGCGAACACCCGGAAGATCACCAGCGCCACCAGCATCCCGATACCGCCGATGCCGAAGCCCCAGTGCCAACCGTGTGACTTGATCAGCCAACCGGAGATCAGCGGAGCGATGAACGAGCCGATGTTGATGCCCATGTAGAACAGCGAGAAACCGCCATCGCGGCGCGCATCGCCTTTTTTGTACAGCGTGCCGACCATCACCGAGATACAGGTCTTGAACAGGCCGGAACCGAGCACGATGAACATCAGGCCGATGAAGAACAGGTTGGTGCCCATCACCGCGGACAGGGCGATCGACAGGTGGCCGAGCGCGATCAGGATCGAACCGTACCAGACGGCCTTGCGTTGGCCGAGCCAGTTGTCCGCCAGCCAGCCGCCCGGCAGTGCCGCCAGGTACATGCTGCCGGCGAAGATGCCGACGATCGCCGACGCGTTCTCGCGCGCGAGACCCAGACCGCCGTCGTACACGGTGGCGGCCATAAACAGGATCAGCAGCGGCCGGATGCCGTAGAACGAGAAACGCTCCCACATTTCGGTGAAGAACAGAGAACCCAGCGGATAGGGATGGCCGAAGAAGGTCCGGCTTTCTGACTTATTGACAGAGGATTGCATAACGATTTCCCAATAAAAGGCGCTGCAAGGCTGCAGCCCGTACTGTGGTATGTATGTGTATTTAATAAAGGCGATCCGCCCAATGCGGATTACCCGACAAACACCGTGGCTGCAACGCTGATAAACCGTGGAAAGCGTGCTGACCTTTTCTTCACTTGGCCGATGCTTCACATCTGGCGTGATATTATTTAACCATTTGATAACTGGTCGTTGGTTTTGTCTAGTACCTGTATCCCATTTTTTAGACGAAAAGTCGACAAGCATCTCCTTTTCTGGTTTTTATGTTGGTTGTGACAGGAATATGATTGACAGCGGGTTTTATGTGCTGAAAGTTATTTTTTTGTTGATAAACAAAATGTTGAGATAAGAAAGTTCTGGGTGGGACGGAAATTCGCCGGCCCGAAGGAGGCATTATTAAAAGTGGGGGAAATGCGCCGTTGAGCCGGCCAACGGAGGAAGCTGGCGATAAATGCAGCTATTGTTCTTCCTGCAGCGTGTCTTCCCGCAAATAGCCCGGCCGCCGCCGCAGACACCACCAGGAATAACCGGCGTTGAACAGCACCACTAAAGCGGTGACGGCGAAGACCGCGCGGAAACCGTAGCCAGCGGAGACCGCAGCGCCGAGCAGCGGACCGCTGACGTTGCCGACGTCGCGGAACGATTGGTTGTAGCTGAAGATTCGGCCGGCTACCTGATTGGTGCAGTTGTAAATCAACAGCGTCTGTACCGCCGGCAGCAGCGCGCCGTCGGCCGCCCCCAGCAGAAAACGCAGCACCCCGAGCTGCCACGGCGTTTGCACGAACGCCATCGGGATCAGCAGCAGCACCGAGACGATCAGCATAAACACCAGAATGCGCTCCGGGCCGATGCGATCGCCCAGCTTGCCCAACCGTGGGGCGCTCATCAAGGCCGCGACGCCGGGCACCGAGGCAATCAGCCCGCTGATAAACGCCAGGTTATGGGTGGCGCCGGCCAGATCGCGCACATACAGCGTCAGGATCGGCGCAATCGAGCCGGTGGCGATCTGGATGATCATGGTGGTCACGAACAGGCTGAGCACCAGCTTCGGGTTCTTCAGCGAGGCGAACACCTGTTTTGCGTGCAGCATGTCGCGCTTTTGCACCGGGGTGAATTGCTCTTTGACATACAGCAGCGTCAGCACGAAACAGACGAACAGCACCGCGGCGGTGATATAAAACACCGGGCGCAGACCATAAAGGTCGGCCAGCAAACCGCCGATCAGCGGGCCGACCAGCGCGCCGCCGACGCCGCCGGTTGACAGGGTGCCGAGCGCCCAGCCGCTGCGGTTGCGCGGCACCTGGGTGGCGATCAGCGCGTTGGCGTTGGGGATGAACCCGCCGAGCAGCCCCAGCACCGCGCGCAGCGCGAGAAATTGCCAGACCGTTTGCGCCATGCCCATCAGCACCATGACGATCGCCATGCCCAGGGCGGAGCGCAGCAGCATCAGTTTACGGCCGCGTCGGTCGGCCAGGGCGCCCCAAAACGGCGCGGCGATAGCGGAAAACAGGAAGGTGATGCTGAACAGCAGGCCGGACCACATGTTGAGCGCCTGATGGCCGGTTACGCCCAGCGTCTCTACGTACAGCGGAAGAAACGGCATCACCAGGCTGAAGGCGGCGCCGGTGAGAAAACACCCGACCCAGGCGACGAAAAGGTTGCGTTTCCAGTTAACGGGTTCTGCTGCCGAAGCCATAAATGTCCACTGTCGAAGGGTGACGCGCTTTGCCGGCGGCATGATGAAGGGGCAAAACGTGAAAGTTAGCCTGATAAGTATGCGCCGCCTGCGTGGCAACGGCAAACCAGAGGACGGAAATAGGGTGAAAAATGAAATAAAGTTTTAAAAATGGCGTTTAAACCTTATTCCGCGCTTAGCGCGCGGAATTTACAGCGTTTTATAAGCCGGCCAGCGCCTCGAAACCGGCGGCGGTGGTGGTCGCGCTAAAGTCGATGACCTCGTAGTGGGCCACGGCGTTGAACGGATCTTCGGCCAGGATGGCGTCCAGCTGCGCACGCTCAATGCCCTTGGCCAGGATCACGCCGCCGGTGCGGGGATTCTTGCGGCCGGAAGCGACGAAGGTGCCGTCCTGAAAATATTTCTTAAGCCAGGCGATGTGCCCGTCAAGGTGGCTGTCGACGTCGGCGATCGGGCGATGGTAGGTCAGGCTGACAATGTACATAGCGGCTCCTGGGGTGTCGGCAAAGGCATTACCATCCCACCCTCGCCGGCGATTCTCAAGAGGCACGCAATAAAAAACCCGCCGGCGGCGGGTTGGTTTTATCAGTAAAGCGAAGGCTCGCCTTCCGGACGGGTCTTGAAGCGGCGATGCAGCCACATGTATTGGTCCGGCGCCATCAGGATCTCTTTTTCCACCACTTTATTCATGAAGGCGGCGGCGTCGAGTTCATTATCCAGCGGGAAGTTTTCCACCGCCGGCTGCATGATCAGCTCATACCCTTTGCCGTCCGGCAGGCGACGCGGGGTGAACGGAATGATCGCCGGTTTACCCATTCGCACCAGCACATAGCTGCCGGTGGTGGTGGCGGCTTTGTCCACGGCGAACAGCGGCACGAAAACGCTGCTGCGCGGGCCGTAGTCGTGATCCGGCGCATACCAGATGATATCGCCCTGTTTCAGGGCACGGATCATGCCTTTGACGTCCTTGCGATCCAGCATCGACTTGTTGGAACGCATGCGTCCCCAGGTTTGCAGCCAGTCCATCAGCTTGTTGTCGTGCGGGCGGTAAACGCCGATGCCCGGGTTGTGAATGCCGAAGATGCGCGCGCCCAGCTCCAGCGTCAAAAAGTGCAGGCCAATCAGCAGCACGCCCTGCTGGTTGTCGCGCGCTTTTTGGATATGCTCCAGGCCGCTGACCTTGAACCAGCGCTCGATGCGCCAGTTGGGCCAGAACCACGCCATGCCGGTTTCAAACAGCCCCATGCCGACCGATTCGAAATTCTTTACCACCAGCGCATCGCGTTCGGCCTGCGGCATGTCGGGAAAACAGAGCTCGAGGTTGCGTTGGGCGATAGCGACGCGCCGCTTGAGAAAGCGCATGGAAAATCGCCCAATCGAGGTGCCGAGCCAGTAGATGACGGGGTAAGGCAGCAACACCAGCAGATACAGCAAGCCGATGCCGACCCAGGTCAGCCAGTAGCGCGGGTGCAATAAGGAGCGATTGAAAGTAGGAACTTGAGTCATGGGTTCTCTGTTTGAATACGGTTGTTTAAGTGTAATGACAGCGTCATCGCACGGTCTGGCAGCCGGGTGAACTCGGCGGCAAGGTTCGTTTCTGCCGTTTGTTTGCGACTATTGTGGCATTTTTCTGGCGATCCGGGAAAACACAACGCATTAAAATCCCTTTTGGGGCGTTAAATATGCATCGAATGCCGAATTTTTCCACAATCTTTCCTGCCAAAGATAATGGCGATATTATTGTCGGTAATTATTTAGAGGGTAAATATGTTGGCATCATGGATCAGTGCGGGGCTGCTGGTGTTGGGTGCGGCGGTCGGCAGCGTCGGCGCACATCTGCAGATGAACGCGATATTGGCGCTGGCCGGCGTAATGATGGCGCTCGGTATGGTGGCCTCCGCGTTTACCGAAGGCGGCGGGCGCTGAACGGGGCGCTGCGCCAGGGCTGCGCGGCGGTGGTTTTTCGGGTATGATGTGCGCCGCGCGTGGGCCTGCTGGCTGCGCGCGGTAATCAGTCACCTCCCGAAAGACAGGAAAGTACACCATGCCAGTGTTACATAACCGAATTTCTAATGAGGAACTGAAGGCGCGCATGCTGGCGGAAACCGAGCCGCGCACCACAGTTTCTTTTTACAAATACTTCTCCATCGACGATCCCAAGGCGTTTCGCGACAGCCTGTACGTTCAGTTTGAAAAACTGAAGGTGTTTGGCCGCATCTACGTGGCGAAAGAGGGCATCAACGCGCAGATCAGCGTGCCTCAGCATAACTTCGACGCGTTCAAAGCCGCGCTGTTCGCCTCGCACCCGGCGCTGGATCAGGTACGCCTGAATATCGCGCTCGAAGACGACGGCAAATCCTTCTGGGTGCTGCGCCTCAAGGTGCGTGAGCGTATCGTGGCCGACGGCATCGATGACGAAAGTTTCGATCCGAGCAACGTCGGCGAGTATCTGCAGGCCGAGCGCGTCAATCAGATGATCGACGATCCGAATACGGTATTTGTCGATATGCGCAACCACTATGAGTACGAAGTCGGCCACTTCGAAAACGCCATCGAGGTGCCGTCGGATACCTTCCGCGATCAGTTGCCGATGGCGGTGGAGATGCTGCAGGACAGCAAAGACAAGAATATCGTCATGTACTGTACCGGCGGCATTCGCTGTGAAAAAGCCAGCGCCTATATGCTGCACAACGGTTTTAAAAACATCTACCACGTGGAAGGCGGGATCATCGAATACACCCGCAAAGCGAAAGAACAGGGGTTGCCGCTGAAGTTTATCGGCAAAAACTTCGTGTTCGATGAGCGCATGGGCGAGCGCATCTCCGACGATGTGATCGCCAACTGCCACCAGTGCGGAGCGCCGTGCGACACTCATACCAACTGCAAGAACGACGGCTGCCATCTGCTGTTCATTCAGTGCCCGAGCTGCGCCGCCAAGTTTGAAGGATGCTGCAGCGAGATTTGCCGCGAAGAGCTGAAGCTGCCGCGCGAAGAGCAGCGCGCGCGCCGTGCCGGCCGTGAAAATGGCGTCAAGATCTTCAATAAGTCGAAAGGCTTGCTGCAGACCACGATGCACATTCCGGCACCGGAAGAAGAAGGCCCAGCCCGCTGAGCCTGAGGAAATGAGAAGCCCGGCCGCCAAGCCGGGCTTTTTTTTATTTCTCGCGCACGCCTTCTACGGAGATGATCAGCTCAACGTCTTGCGACGCCGGGCCCAGATCGGTGGTGATGCCGAAATCTTTCAGCTTGATCTTGCCGTTGGCTTCAAAGCCGGCGCGGTAGCCGCCCCACGGATCGTTGCCCTGGCCAATCAGTTTGGCATCGAGCGTAACCGGTTTGGTGACGCCGTTCAGCGTCAGGTTGCCGACCACCGCATAACCGTCGCCGTTTTTCTTCACTTCGGTGGATTCAAACTTGGCCTGCTTGTTCTTCTCCACGTTGAGGAATTCGGCGCTGCGCAGGTGCTTGTCGCGCTCGGCATGGTTGGTGTCGACGCTGGCGGTATTGATGGTCACGTTGACCTTGTCCTTCGAAGGATCTTTTTCGTCGAAGGTGAAGCCGCCGTCGAAGTCTTTAAAGCTGCCGTACAGCCAGCTGTAGCCCAGATGCTGGATGCGGAACTCGATAAAGGCGTGCTGGCCCTGTTTGTCGATCTTGTAGTCCGCCGCCAGTGCGGAACCGGCGCTCAGCAGCAGGGCGCCTGCGGTCAGGCCCAATACGGTCTTTTTCAACATAGCAATCTCCATAAATCCAAAGGTTAATCGGCGCTGCTACCCAGCATCCGTTTCAAAGTGACATCACGATCGATAAAGTGATGTTTAAGCGCGGCCAGCCCGTGCAGTACCGAGAGCACTACCACGGCCCAGGCCAGGTAAAGGTGTATGGCGCCGGCGGTGTCGGCCTGTTCCGCCATGCCGGTCACGGTGGCGGGCACGTCGAACCAGCCGAATACGCTGATCGGTTGGCCGTCGGCGGTGGAGATCAGATAGCCGCTGATCAGAATGCCGAACAGCACGGCGTACAGCGCCAGATGCGCGAGGATGGCGCTGACGCGAGTGAGGCGGCCATAGCTGGCCAGCGGCTTGGGTGGCGGTGAGACAAAGCGCCAGATCACGCGGATCACCATCACGATGAACAGCAGCGTGCCGATGCTTTTGTGGATCTCCGGCGCCTGGTGGTACCAGACGTCGTAATAGCCCAGCGTGACCATCCACAGGCCGAGCGCGAACATGCCGTACACCGTCAACGCCACCAGCCAGTGGATCAACACTGACACATGGCCGAAACGATCGGCGGTATTTTTCCAGAGCATCCTGTTTCCTTCGATTACCGATTGGCTGGCTGCAATAATTAAACTTTAGGAAACATAAAATCAATAATAAATTTAACTATGTTACTTCTTAGAAATATTAGTCAGTGAATTTGTTTGAGATGTTCGTGAACCTTCAGATAAATCGTTGAAGATGATATTGTTTCTCTCGCCCGGTGATTGTGCTAGTTGTTGAAAATTAGGCTTATTATCTATTAATGTCAGCTTTTGTCATTTTACGTAAACCTCGCGTGAGTTGCCCGGTGAGATTATTTGTTGGCAAAGGTTATGCCTATTTTTTGCGGCGCAGAGCAGGGCGGAAAGATTAACGTTGTCGAACGGTTTCGCTAAATCCCCTGCGGTGCAGCGGCGGATTTTGCTACCATTAGCGCCAAGAGACGGCCCCATGAGGCCGGTTAACCCAGTGAAATAACAAGGAAACGTCATGGGCCGAACCCGCGTGACCGACAGCAGCCTGCGTCTGGCCGTCCTGCTGGCGATGTTGGTGATCATTTTGGCCGGGGTGAAAGCCGCCGCCGACATCGTGGTGCCGTTTTTGCTGGCGGTATTTCTCGCTATGGTGTTGAACCCGCTGGTGGCGATGCTGGAACGCAAGCGGGTGCCGCGTATCGTCGGGGTGACGCTGCTGCTGACGGCGGTGATCGTGGTCGTGATGCTGTTTATCGGCATGCTGGGTGCTTCGCTGAACGAATTCGCCCGCTCGCTGCCGCAGTACCGCGGCATGATGATCGAGAAGCTGCGCGAGCTGCAGCATTACGCCGATCGCTTCAATATCAGCCTCTCCAGCGAAGCGATGCTGCAGTATGTCGATCCCAGCGCGGCGATGAATCTGGTCACCCGCATGCTGGGGCACCTGTCTGGCGCCATGACCAACGTCTTCCTGCTGCTGATGACCGTGGTGTTTATGCTGTTCGAAGTGCAGCTGCTGCCTTACAAGCTGCAGCAGGCGCTGGATAAGCCGAACGAGGGGCTCGCCGCGATGCGGCGGGCGCTGGACGGCGTGACGCGCTATCTGGTGATTAAAACCATCATCAGCCTGGCCACCGGGGTGATCGTCTGGATCTTCCTGGCGGCGGTCGGCGTGCGTTTTGCCTTTATCTGGGGGCTGCTGGCGTTTCTGCTCAACTATATTCCCAATATCGGCTCGGTGTTGGCCGCCATTCCGCCGCTGATTCAGGCGCTGCTGTTCAACGGATTGGGGGATGCGCTGGTGGTGGCGGGCGGCTTTATCGCTGTCAACATGGTGATCGGCAATATCCTCGAGCCGCGCGTGATGGGGCGCGGGCTGGGGCTGTCGACGCTGGTGGTGTTCCTGTCGCTGATCTTCTGGGGCTGGCTGCTCGGCCCGGTGGGCATGTTGCTGTCGGTGCCGCTGACGATCGTGGCGCGCATCGCGCTGGAGACCACCGAGGGCGGCTATCGGCTGGCGGTTATCCTGGGGGACGGCCGCCCGCCGCGCCAGCCTCCGGCGGCGCCGGAGTGAGGAAGATTTTTCCGCTCACGCCAGGTTGTGCGGCATGCTGCAGCGCCGCTGCGTACTGATGCAAAGGATAAATCGCGGCGGGTGGGCGCAGCGCCAGCTGGCCGCGCCGCAGCAGCTGGAACAACTGATAAAACGCCATCTGCCGTTGCGCCGGCGCCGCCTGTGCGTTCCATTTGCGCAGGTGGAACAGCGAAGCGCGCAGCTTTAACTCGTCCACCACGCGCCGCCAGTCTACCTGGCGGCCGCTCAGCAGGCCCAGCGCCACAAAATCGCCGCCGGAGCGCACCGCCCGCGCCAATTGCAATCCGTCTTCTCCACCGATGCAGTCGATGGCCGCACGGGCGCCAAAATTCGTCATTTCCACCAGCTGCGGCGCTTCGATAACGCGCCAGGCGCCGGCGGCCAGCAACGCCTGGCGATGAGCGGTGTTGCGCGCCACGACCGCCAGACGAATGCCGCGCAGCGCCGTCAGCTGCGCCAGCAGCAGGCTGACAGCGGAGCCGCCGCCGTTGAGCAGCAGTACGTCGCCGGCGCTGAGTGGCAGCCATTGCGTCAACAGCACCCAGCAGGTGAGCGGGTTGATATAGATTTGCGCTGCGCAGGCGTCGTCGATGTCGTCCGGCACCCAGATCACCCGATCCTCAGGCAGCGTGACGAAGGTTTGCCAACTGCCGTTACCCGCTACCGCCAGCGCGCGTCGGCCCGTTGAATGCCCATTCTGCGGATTGACGATGATGCCTACGCCTTCATATCCCGGCACCTGCGGCAGGGCGATGCGGTGCGCGTATTGGCCGTGGATCGGGATCAGATCGGAAGGGTTGATCGGGGCATAGCGCATCTGCAATAACCGCTGCCCGGGGCGCAGCAGCGGTCTGCTCATCTGCTGCAATTCCAGCACCTGGGTGGGATCGCCGAAGCGGCTGAAGCTCAATCGGGGAAATAACGGCGGCATGGCTTACATGACGAAGAAGAAATAGACATCCAACGCCAGCAGCACCAGCCACAGACAAAGGTAAAGCACCAGGTGCTCACGCACATTGTTGACGATAGCCGCCAGTATTCGGTTTAACATTTTAGCCGCCTGAAGAGAAGGACCCTTGATTATAGTCCTTTTCTCGGCGTCTTTTACAGCGCGCCGCGCGTGAGTGCTGGAAGAGCGGCGATAAAAAAGCCTGCGTTATCGCAGGCTTGATGTTATACCGCCAGCAGCGCCAGCGGCGTCGAATTGGTTGGCGTGCTCGGTGGGTAGAAATAGCGCAGCACGTTATACAGCGAGTAGAACTCCAGCCGGTTGCGCGCGTTGATCTTCTCCGTGATGTGACGCTTGTGCACGTACACCGTATGCGAG
The DNA here is from genome assembly GCF_047456145.1 of Serratia sp. BNK-23. Classification (NCBI taxonomy): domain Bacteria; kingdom Pseudomonadati; phylum Pseudomonadota; class Gammaproteobacteria; order Enterobacterales; family Yersiniaceae; genus Serratia; species Serratia sp. BNK-23. The sequence continues at coordinate 3,025,941 of NZ_CP179900.1, read as the reverse complement.
CTGATCTGCAGCTTTTTCGCGATACGGTAGTTGGGCATTTCCGCCATCCAATATTTCATTACCGTCAGTTCCTGTGGGCTGAACAGGGAACGCTCTTCGCCGTCATCGGCCAGCGCCAGCGGATTTTCGCGCAGCGTGCGTAAGGTGAGCGGCAGAATGCTTTTATTGAACAGAAAGGCATTATCGGCAATGCGCATTGGCGCTTCGCTGTAAGGATAAGGTGTATCGAGATAGATAAACAGCAAGGCGGACTGGCTGGCTTCCATAAATGCCTGCAGCTGTGCGTCCGCTTCGTTATAGCGGCATTGGTTGCTGAGGTTCACCAGAATGTGGCTCGGCTGAAAGCTGGCCAACAGCGGCGTAGCGTATTCAATGCTGTGGCAGCACTTGATCGTCGTAATCCCACTATCAGCAAAGTAGCTGGCTATACCGACCCGGGTGAAGCAGCATTCGTCCACGACAAGTAGTTTCATGGTGACGTCCTTGTTGAAAGCCGATGGAGCATATCTTCTGTAAAATAGGACTTACACTGCAAGTGTTCAATTCGGAAATTCAAATGCTGAATGCAAGAAATTTCCGTTATCAGAATTTTTACTTGGTATTTAAAAGAGTTAGCAGGTTAATAAATTGTAACCGGCAGATTTCGCTGTCCAGGGCGCGACGGGAACGTGGACAGCGAAATCCTTCGCTTAGCTGAATCGCTTCAGACCAAAGCTGGAGAGGTCAACCGGCGGCGCTTTGTCCTGCGCGAACAGCGCGGCGATCTCGCCCAGTGCGCTGGCGAACTTGAAGCCGTGGCCGCTCAATCCGCTGATGACCATCAGGCGATCGCAATCCGGCAGGGTATCGATAATAAAATCTTCGTCGGGGCTCATATCATAACTGCAGGCTTCGCCGTGTAAACATACGCCTACACCCGGCAAAAATTGCCGCAGGAAGGAGAAAACTTCCGTGCCGTCGCTGGCGTAGCTGCCGAAGGGTTTGCGCTGTTCGGGGGCATCCATCGGCTGGCCGCCGTCGTGTTTGCCCACTTTCAGGCCATCGTTATCCGCCGGGAAGCCGTAATAGTGCGTGCCGTCCTGCGCTTCGACGGTAAAGGCCGGGAAGCGATTGTTCACGCTGTAGCGGCCGTCCGCCTGATGCCAGGAGAATACCTTGCGCAATGGCGCGATAGGCAGCTGCGGCAACAGCGCTTTCACCCAGGTGCCTGCGGTGACCACCGCTTTTCGCGCCGTAAAACGCCCTTCGCCGGTGACGATCTCAACGCCGCCATCAATGGGGTTCACCGCGCTGACCGGGCAGTTGAACAGCTGGCTGCAGCCGGCCTCTTTCGCCAGTTTGATCAGGCTGGCAACCGCCCGTTCGGAGCGCAGGAAGCCGGCGTCTGGCTCGAAGACGCCGACGTAACCTTCCGGCGCGCGGAATTCCGGCCAGCGTTGAGCGATCTGTTCGGCGCTGAGGGTTTGCGCATTCAGGCGAAACTTTTGCGCGCTCTGCTGAGCATTGCGAATGAATTCGGAGTGCTGCGGCCCCAGGTTGAGTACGCCGCACGACTGGAACAGTTCTTCACCGGATTGCTGAATCAGCGCATTCCACAGCGCCTGTGCACGCAGCACCAGCGGCACGTACTTTTCACCTTCGCCGTAAGCGTGACGAATGATGCGGGTATCGCCGTGATGGCTGCCGTTGCGGTGTGGAGGAATGGCGCTGTCGATCATCAGCGCTTTCAAACCGGCCCGGGTAGCGTAATACCCTGCCGCCGCGCCGACTGAACCGCTGCCCACCACGATCAAATCATATTCCACGTGCCCACCCTCTCTGATAGCAATTGCTTATCGCCCCATGATAAAAGGTTGGCGAGCGCAATGCACTGATTGAACGGCGAAAGGCAGAGAAAAAGGCGCCGGGAACGGTCACGGCGCCTTAGGGTTAGGGGACGATGAATCAATGTTTTCTGCGATCAAGATCCTGGTAATCCGTAGCTTCAATCTTGGCGATGCCGGCCTCTAAAATATTGATTAATTGACGGGCGACATCTGTAGTCAGCCAAAGCGTTCGGTCTACTTGGGCTTCTTCGGGCGTTTGGTCTAGTGAAGACAGGTAATGAAGGCGTATCATCATGGCGTCGTAAACGTCGACAGTACTGATATCCCAACCGACAAGCGGGTGCGTCTGAATTACTTCATCATTTCTGTCCATAAAGACCCCTTATTGAGTAGTAACTACCGTGAGTGACTAACGAGGATCAATGCGGCTCATCATCATGAGAGCAATTACAGTATACGCATCAGCTTTCAACGGTGGAGAGGGTTGTCACCGAAATTTGCAAAATAAATATTTATTTGAACAATTATTCTACAAATTTGTATGTGCAGCAGTGGATGAGCAGAGCGCAGCGCGTTATTCCGCGTCGGCAGGCGGCGATGCGCCATGCAGACATTTTTCCAGCTCTTCGGCCAAATGGGCGAAATGCTTTTGCGTTTCGGCATCGCGATTCTGGCTGTGCGATTCCAGCTTCAGGCTGTGGATCAGCCGTTGGTTGGCTTTGTCATCCAGGCTGAAGGCCAGATAAGAAAAAGCCACTTCCAGTACGTTCAAGCGCCTTTTCTGATCGGCTATCAGCGCCAGCAGTTCGCCAAACGTCATTGCGTCTTCGGATTTCACCTTGTCCGGGGCCATGCTAACTCCTTTGCGTTAAATACAGCGCTGAGGCGGATTTTGTTCCAGAGTAAGGGTAAGCGATGAATGGGCAGGGCGCCAGAAACAAAAAAGCCGGAGAGCGACCCCCGGCAAAAACAGCATTGCAGTGTTATTCTGCGCTAAACCATTCGTCTGCGCTTTCCCAGGTTTCCTGAAGGATTTCCTCGATCAGATCCCGGTCGGTTTTGGCGCCCCCCAGCACGGAGAGCCCGTTGGCGCCGGCATAGCGTACGTGCACGACGGCGTCTGGAAACTGGCGGTTGACCCGCTTGCCCAGTTCACCGGTCAGCGCCTCAATGGCGCCCGCCGGCAGCGGCCGGGTTTTATCTATAGTGACTTCAACACGCATAATTGCCCCCGAAGCGATTTACTGTTTATTTATACAGTTAACCGAGTGCGGGGGCAAGAGGGCGAAGCAAAAATATCAGTCTTTCAGCGACCAGTTCAGGGTTTCACCCGCCAGGAAGGGGATCACGGATTCATTGCCGAGGGCGATCTCTTCCGGCTGGGTGGTTGGCACGCGCTGCAGTTCGATGAAGTCTTCGTTGAGCGGCAGGCCATAGAAGCGCGGGCCGTTGAGCGAACAGAAGGCTTCAAAGTGTTCCAACGCGCCGAGTTGTTCGAACACGGCGGCGTAAGCCGGGATGGCATTCGGCGCGTTGAAGCAGCCGGCGCAGCCACAGCTGGACTCTTTACGGTGCTTGAGGTGCGGCGCGGAGTCGGTGCCAAGGAAGAAGCGGTCCGAGCCGCTGGCCACCGCCTGACGCAGCGCCTCCTGGTGGACATTGCGCTTGAGGATCGGCAAGCAGAACAGGTGAGGGCGAATGCCACCGACCAGCATGTGGTTGCGGTTGAACATCAGGTGCTGCGGCGTGATGGTGGCGCCGAGGAAACGATTGCCTGCCTGCACATATTGCGCCGCTTCCTTGGTGGTGATGTGCTCGAAGACGATCTTCAGCTCAGGGAAATGCTGGCGAATCGGTTCCATCACCTGTTCGATAAAGCGCGCCTCGCGGTCGAAGATATCGACGGCGGGATCGGTCACTTCGCCGTGGATCAGCAAAGGCATGCCGATTTTTTGCATCTGTTCGAACAGCGGGTAAATACCGGTCACGTCGCTGACGCCGTGGCTGGAGTTGGTGGTGGCGTTGGCCGGATACAGCTTGGCGGCAGTAAACACCCCTTGTTCGAAGCCGTTGACCAGTTCACTGGCCGCCAGGGAGTTGGTCAGGTAGCAGGTCATCAGCGGAGTGAAGTTGTGCCCCTGCGGGACCGCCGCCAGAATGCGATCGCGGTAGGCGCGCGCGGCGGCCACGGTCGTTACGGGCGGAACCAGGTTCGGCATCACGATCGCCCGGCCAAATACCTGACTGGTATAGGGCACCACCGTTTTCAGCATTTCATCGTCACGCAGGTGGATATGCCAGTCGTCTGGGCGGCGGATTTTCAGAACTTGAGGTTGTGCGGTCATCTAGCTAGGCTCCGGCGGTCAAATACGTCTAATGAAAAGCGAATAATGGGTTTATTCACGCCGGGGTGTAAGGATAAGCGGAAAGTGCCGCAGATGCATCTGTTTGTTGGCGACAAGTTGAAATCAATAGCGCGGCGGGCGCATAGTAACCGGGATTTCAACGATGCCGACGCCAATACCGTCGACCTTCATCAAGTGGAAAGGGAGAAAGCAATGGAAGTACGCGTTATCGCCACCCTGCAAGCGAAAGCGGGATTTGAAGCCGCCGTCAGCGAAGCGGTGCACGACATTATCGAGCCGAGCCGCCAGGAGTTGGGCAACCTGCAATATGACTTGCATCGCGATCTGGAAAAGCCGGGTGTTTTCGTGTTCTTTGAGCGTTGGGCCAGCAGCGAAGCGCTGGATAAGCATAATGAGACGGCGCATTTTCAGCAGTTCGTCAGCCGGCTTGACGGCAAGCTGGATGTTCTGGACATCAAAAAACTGAAGAAGATCGCCTGAGTATTTTACAGGCAAGAAAAAACCCGCCGATGGCGGGTTTTTTTAGGGGTGCAGATTAACTTATTCGTTAACCGGCTGCGGTTTGGTGGCCGGCGCGGTTGCCTGGCTCACCGCCGAATGGCCGCCTGCGGAGCCTTTGCCTTCGAAGTTGAAGGAAGGGCGCTGCCAGTCGCTGTGCTTGCGTTCTTCCGGTACATAGGCTGGTGCCGGCGCTTTGGTCATCGGTGCAGTGGCGATGTGTTTGTACAGCACGTTCTGCACGGCTTTCACCGGCGCCGGCTGCTGAGCAACCACTGGCGCAGGGGCTGTTTCCACCGGAGCGGCTTCCACGGCCGCCGCCGTAGGTGCAGCTTCTACCACTGGCGTTTCTTTCGCTGGCGTGGCTTCTACCGGCGCAGTTTCGACCACAGGCTCGTCCTCGACCGACTTAGCTTCAACTACAGGCTCTGCAGCAACGGTTTCAACTACCGGCTCGGCTTCCACTGCCGGGGCAGTCTCTTCCACTTTCGGCTCTTCAACCGCGGCTTCCGCCGGCGCCGGGGTTTCCTCGGCCGGGATAGCAACGACAGGCGCTACGGCTGCAGCTTCTTCCGTTACGGTGACGGCGGCAGTTTCAACGGCGGCTTCTGGTGCCGGTTCGTTGACGCTGGCCGCGGCCTGGGTTTCTTCCACGGCAACGTTGTGTTGTTCAACCGCTGCGGCGACAACCGGTGCCTGCTCTACGGCTTCGGTCTGCACTTCGGCTTCTTCAACCTGAGCGACCGGGTAGCTTACCCAGACTTTGCCCGATGCCATTTCCGGCGAAGCGAAGGCACCCGCCAGCGGCATTGGAGATTGCAGCGGGTAACGCTCATCGCGGTAACGACGGCGGCGCTGGCCGCTGACGCGCAGGTGACGCGGTGAACGACGGGAGCGGCGCGGCATGCCTTCGCCGTTGCCGCGGTTTTCACCCTGGGCATCGTCTTCCGGCTGTGCGGCAACGGTTTCCGGCAGCAGCTTGACGCTATCGTCGGCGGTCGGCTGCACGTCTTCGGCTTTCGCTACCGGCGCTTTCGGCGCCAACAGCTCTTCCGCTGCACGCTGCAGCTCTTCTTCGGCAGACAGGATACGCACTTTCTGCGTCAGCGTGCGGCGCTGACGGCGCTGCATGTTCTGCTGCTGGCGTTCTTCCTGCTCTTCGTCGGTGCTCTCGACCGCTTCAACGCTTTCCAGCGCTTTCACTTCCTGCTGAGCCTGACGTTTCTCTTCCTGACGGCGACGCTGGCGTTCAGCACGCTGCTCACGACGCTGCTGCTGATCTTCGCGCGGCGCTTTAGCGCTTTCTTCCGAAGTGGTTTCCTCCGCTACCGGCGCGTTCTGCTGCTGGTTGCGGCGGTTACGACGCTGCTCATCGCGGGACTCACGCGATTCACGGCCTTCACGGTTCTCACGCGGTTCACGGTTGTCGCGCTCGCGATTGTCACGGCCTTCACCGCGCTCTTTACGCTCGCCGCGTTCAGGACGATCGCCACGCTCACCGCGCTCTTTACGGCCGGTGCCTTGGCGGCGCTGACCGCGACGATCCTGACGACGGTTTTCACCGTTGCCTTCCGCTTTCGGCGTTTCGGCCGGTTTGGCTTCTTCGACGGCAGGTTGTTCTTCACCGGCGAACAGGCTCTTCAGACCACCGAACAGGCGGCCCAGGAAGCCCTGCTTGGCGGCGACCGGCGCTGCGGCTTTCGCCTTGGCGGCGGCAGCGACAGGTTTGGTCACGGCGACGGGCTCTTCAGCCGGCGGCGGCGCATCGGCGGACAGCGAGAAGGAAGCCAGGGCCGGTTGCTCCGGACGCTTGCGTTCCATCGGCGCATCTTCCAGCGGGCGCTCCATGTCTTCTTCGTGCAGCTTCGGCAGCAGGTAGCTGAGGGTAGAGGTTTCCTCGCCCTTGCGCACGCGCAGCACCGAGTAGTGCGGGGTTTGCATCTGATCGTTCGGCACGATGACGGCTTTCACGCCGCCCTGGCGTTTTTCGATCGCGCTGACGGATTCGCGCTTTTCGTTCAGCAGGTACGAAGCGACCTGAACCGGCACGATAGCGTGAACTTCTTTGGTGTTTTCCTTCAGCGCTTCTTCTTCGATCAGGCGCAGAATGGACAGCGCCAGCGATTCGTTGTCGCGAATGGTGCCGGTGCCGTTACAGCGTGGGCACACGTGGTGGCTGGACTCGCCCAGCGACGGGCTGAGGCGCTGACGCGACATTTCCAGCAGGCCGAAGCGGGAGATGCGGCCGATTTGGATGCGCGCGCGGTCTTGGCGCACGGCGTCACGCAGGCGGTTTTCCACTTCGCGCTGGTGGCGTACCGGCGTCATGTCGATGAAGTCGATGACGATCAGGCCGCCGAGGTCGCGCAGGCGCAGCTGGCGAGCGATCTCGTCCGCCGCTTCCAGGTTGGTGTTGAACGCCGTCTCTTCGATGTCGCCGCCGCGGGTTGCGCGCGCGGAGTTGATGTCGATGGCGGTCAGCGCTTCGGTGCTGTCGATGACGATCGAGCCGCCGGACGGCAGGCGCACTTCGCGCTGGAAGGCGGATTCGATCTGCGATTCGATCTGGTAGTGGCTGAACAGGGGAATTTCACCGCTGTACAGTTTGATTTTGCTGCTGAAATCCGGGCGACCCAGCGCAGCGATGTGCTCTTTGGCCAGATCGAGAATTTTCGGGTTGTCGATCAGGATTTCGCCGATGTCCGGGCGCAGGTAGTCGCGGAAGGCGCGCACGATAACGTTGCTTTCCTGGTGGATCAGGAACGGCGCAGGGCGGCCTTCGGCGGCTTTTTTAATCGCTTCCCAGTGCTTCAGACGGAAGGAAAGATCCCACTGCAGCGCGTCGGCGGATTTGCCTACGCCCGCGGTGCGAACGATCAGGCCCATGCCGTCCGGCAGCTGCAGCGAGGAGAGCGCTTCTTTCAGCTCGGTGCGATCGTCACCCTCGATGCGGCGAGAAATACCGCCGGCGCGCGGGTTGTTCGGCATCAACACCAGATAGCTGCCCGCCAGGCTGATGAAGGTGGTCAAGGCGGCGCCTTTGTTGCCACGTTCTTCTTTGTCTACCTGAACAATGACTTCCTGGCCTTCGCGCAGCACATCTTTGATGTTTGGGCGACCATGGGAAGAGTAATTGCTAGGGAAGTATTCGCGGGCGATTTCTTTAAGGGGGAGGAAACCATGTCGTTCTGCGCCGTAATCCACGAACGCTGCTTCAAGACTTGGTTCAATGCGGGTGATTTTGCCTTTGTAAATATTCGCTTTTTTCTGCTCATGACCCGGACTTTCGATATCCAAATCATACAGCCGCTGTCCATCTACGAGGGCAACACGCAACTCTTCCTGCTGAGTTGCGTTAATCAACATTCTTTTCATCTTAACTTACTCGTTATTTTTACATTATCGACAAAGCTGCGGGCAAAATAACCTCATGGCCGGAGTTAAACCGAAAGCCCCGTGTCTTCTCGCAAAGTCGTCAACCTCACGGTTGTCGCCTGCATAGGGGCGCATTATCTCGGTAAGCCTGCTTTTCTTTGTGAAAGACAGCACTTTTACTAGGGGAATAGCCTCTGATTTACGTCGACAGATCTGATTCCATTTGCCGGCCAAGCTGCAACCCGCAGCCCGCTAATTGTTTGATTTCGCATTACGTCTTACGCCATTGCTGCGTTTTTGCGCGATCAGACAAATTTTATAATTCCACCGTTTTCCCTGTTTAACGAGAATCAACGCGGAAAGTGACTGCATTATTCCACTGCTGATGCCGTTATAGCAAGGTGACTTTTCCTTAACTGCGGAAGAAATCGCAAACGTTCAAATCGGCTTGCTGCCTTATTGTCCGCTGGGGTTTCGCCCGCCGTCAGAGAGACAGTTAAGCACAGAAAAAGATGTGGCGCTATTCACGCGCTCTATTTAGAATCCCGCACCATGAAAACGAACAATCCAGCAGTACAATTCATCACGATTTCCGACGACGAAGCCGGTCAGAGAATCGACAACTTTCTGCTCGCTCGCCTGAAAGGCGTGCCGAAGAGCATGATTTATCGCATCGTGCGCAAAGGCGAGGTGCGGGTTAATAAAGGGCGCATCAAGGTCGAATACAAATTGGCGGCCGGCGACGTGGTGCGCGTGCCGCCGGTGCGCGTGGCCGAGCGCGAAGAGGCGCCGGTGTCGGCCAAGCTGGATAAGGTGGCGGCGCTGGCCGACTGCATTCTGTATGAAGATGACCACCTGCTGATCCTCAACAAGCCTTCCGGCACCGCGGTGCACGGCGGCAGCGGCCTGAGCTTCGGCGTGATTGAAGGGCTGCGGGCGCTGCGCCCGGAAGCCCGCTTCCTCGAGCTGGTGCACCGTTTGGATCGCGATACCTCCGGCGTGCTGTTGGTGGCCAAGAAGCGTTCCGCGCTGCGTTCGCTGCATGAGCAACTGCGGCTGAAGGGCATGCAGAAGGATTATCTGGCGCTGGTGCGCGGCCAGTGGCAATCGCACTGCAAGGCCGTACAGGCGCCGTTGCTGAAAAATATTCTGCAAAGCGGCGAACGTATCGTGCGCGTCAACAGCGAAGGCAAGCCTTCGGAAACCCGCTTCAAGGTAGAAGAGCGTTACGAATTCGCCACCCTGGTGAAGGCCAGCCCGATCACCGGGCGTACTCACCAGATCCGCGTGCACACTCTGCATGCCGGGCACCCGATCGCCTTTGACGATCGCTACGGCGATCGCGAGTTCGATCGTCAACTGGCGGGCACCGGCCTGAAGCGGTTGTTCCTGCACGCTGCGGCGCTGCGCTTTGAGCATCCGGCCACCGGCGAAACGATGCGCATCGAAGCGCCGATGGACGAAGAACTGCGCCACTGCCTGCAGGTGCTGCGCCGGCAGGCGGCCAAGTAATCTGCGTCACACCAGCGGGTTGATGCCTTCAGCCCGCAACATGTCCAACAGCGCGATCAACGGCAGGCCGATCAGGGCGTTCGGATCCCGGCCTTCCAGCCTGTCGAACAGCGCGATCCCCAATCCCTCGCTCTTGAAACTGCCTGCGCAGTTCAGCGGTTGCTCCAGACGCACATAGGCGGCTATCTCCGCTTCGCTTAGCGCGCGAAAATGCACGTGAAACGGCTCGCACAAGGCTTGCAGCTGCTTGCTGCGGCCGTTGTACAGCGCCAGGCCGGTATAGAAAGTCACGGCCTGGCCGCTGGCCTGCCGCAGCTGCGCGCGGGCGTTTTCCTCGGTATGGGGCTTGCCGGTGATGTTGCCATCGATCACGCAGACCTGATCGGAGCCGATGATCAGATGCTCGGGATAGGCGAGGGCCAACGCCTGAGCCTTCGCCGCCGCCAGGCGCAGCACCAGCGCTTCGGCACTTTCGCCGGGCAAGGGGGTTTCATCCACCTCCGGCGCGGCGCAGTCGAACGGCAGCTGCAGCTTCTCCAGCAGCATTTTTCGATAGGGGGAAGTGGAGGCTAAAAGCAATCTCTGCATAATTTTTTTCGCAAACCGTAGCGTAAATGGGTACGGCATTTTAAACTGTCGGCCGCTGTGGAAGCGAATATTGGTGAAAGGAGCCGTTTTACGGCCTTTTTCTTTGACTCTATGTCGTTACAAAGTTAATATGCGCGCCCTATGCAAAAGGTAAAATTACCCTTGACCATTGATGCGGTACGTACCGCTCAGAAACGCCTGGACTATGCTGGTGTCTATGCGCCTGAGCAGGTTACTCGTGTTGCCGACTCCGTGGTCAGTGTGGACAGTGATGTCGAGGTGTCGTTGTCGTTCAATATCGACAATCAACGCCTCGCGGTGATAACAGGGCATGCGGACGTCACGGTAACGTTGATGTGCCAACGCTGTGGAGTCCCGTTCGAACATCAGGTTCACACAACATATTGTTTTAGCCCGGTCGTCAATGATGAGCAGGCTGAGGCATTACCGGAAGCGTACGAACCGATCGAAGTTGACGAGTTTGGCGAAGTCGATCTGTTGGCAATGATTGAAGACGAAATTATTCTTTCACTGCCTGTCGTTCCGGTACATGAATCTGAACACTGTGAAGTGTCCGAAGCGGACATGGTATTTGGCCAACTGCCTCCCGAGGCGGAGAAACCGAATCCGTTTGCCGTATTAGCCAGTTTAAAGCGTAAGTAATTGAGGAGTAAGGTCCATGGCCGTACAACAGAATAAACCAACCCGTTCCAAGCGTGGCATGCGTCGTTCTCACGATGCTCTGACCACGACTACTCTGTCTGTAGACAAAGTATCCGGTGAAACTCACCGTCGTCACCACATCACTGCCGACGGTTTCTACCGCGGTCGCAAGGTTATCGGCTAAGTAGCGATACCTTGACTCGTCTAACCCTGGCGTTAGATGCAATGGGCGGGGACTTCGGTCCCTGCGTCACAGTGCCTGCTTCGTTGCAGGCACTGGCCTCTAATTTACAGCTTCATCTCCTGCTGGTCGGCAATCCCGACGTCATCTCTCCCTTGCTTGCCCACGCCGATCCGGTTCTTCTGGAGCGTCTGCAAGTCGTGCCCGCCGTGTCCGTGATCGCCGGCGACGCCAAACCTTCACAAGCGATACGCGCCAGTCGCGGCACGTCGATGCGCATTGCGCTCGAACAGCTCAGCAGCGGCAACGCGCAGGGGTGCGTCAGCGCCGGCAATACCGGTGCGCTGATGGGATTGGCGAAGCTGCTGGTCAAGCCGCTGGAAGGCATCGAGCGCCCGGCGCTGATGACGGCGATCCCGAACCAGCAACGCAGCAAAACCGTGGTGCTGGATCTGGGCGCCAACGTTGAGTGCGACAGCACCATGCTGGTGCAGTTTGCCGTGATGGGTGCGGTGATGGCGGAAGAGGTGATCGGCATTGCGCAACCGCGGGTGGCGCTGCTGAATATTGGCGAAGAAGAGACCAAAGGCCTGGATAATATCCGCGAAGCGGCCGCTGTGCTAAAAAATACTCCGGCAATCAACTATATTGGTTACCTGGAAGGAAACGAACTGCTCACCGGCAAGACCGACGTGTTGGTTTGTGATGGCTTCGTGGGCAATGTCACCCTGAAAACCATGGAAGGGGTGGTCAGGGTGTTCTTATCGCTGCTGAAATCGTCCGGCGACGGAAACAAGCGAGCGTGGTGGCTGAAATTGTTGGGCCGTTGGTTGCAAAAACGGGTGGTTAAGCGGTTCGGCCACCTGAACCCCGACCAGTATAATGGCGCATGTCTGTTAGGATTGCGCAGCACCGTAGTCAAGAGCCACGGCGCTGCGAACCCTCACGCGTTTGCAGTCGCAATCGAACAGGCTGTGCAGGCGGTGCAGCGGCAAGTCCCGGAAAGGATTGCTGCGCGCCTTGAGGCTGTATTACCTAAGAGTGACTGATCGTACATGTATACAAAGATTCTCGGTACGGGGAGTTATTTGCCCGTACAAGTGCGCACCAATGCTGATTTGGAAAAAATGGTGGATACCTCTGACGAGTGGATCGTCACGCGTACCGGTATCCGCGAACGTCGCATCGCCGCCGCGGATGAAACCGTTGCGACGATGAGCTTCCAGGCCGCTGAAAAAGCGCTGGAAATGGCAGGTGTGGCTAAAGAAGACATCGGGCTGATCGTGGTGGCGACCACCACGAATACGCACGCGTTCCCGAGCGCGGCGTGCCTGGTGCAAGACATGCTGGGTATCAAAGACTGCGCGGCGTTCGATCTGGCTGCGGCCTGCGCCGGCTTTACTTACGCGCTCAGCGTGGCCGATCAGTACGTGAAAAACGGCGCGGTCAAACATGCGTTGGTGATCGGCGCAGATCTGTTGTCACGCACGCTGGATCCTGAAGATCGCGGCACCATCATCCTGTTTGGTGATGGCGCAGGGGCGGTGGTGCTGGGGGCGTCTGAAGAGCCGGGCATTCTGTCTACCCATCTGCATGCCGACGGCAGCTACGGCAACCTGCTGACGCTGCCATATAAGGATCGCCAGAATCAAGACAAGCCGGCCTATGTCACCATGGCGGGCAATGAAGTCTTCAAGGTTGCGGTCACCGAGCTGGCGCGCATCGTCGACGAGACGCTGCAGGCCAACAACATGGACCGCAGCGAGCTGGATTGGCTGGTGCCGCACCAGGCCAACCTGCGCATCATCAGCGCAACGGCGAAAAAACTGGGCATGGGGATGGACAAAGTGGTGGTGACGCTCGATCGTCACGGCAACACCTCTGCCGCCTCGGTGCCTTCCGCACTGGACGAAGCCGTGCGCGACGGGCGAATTCAGCGTGGCCAACTGGTGCTGTTGGAAGCCTTCGGCGGCGGCTTTACCTGGGGCTCGGCGCTGGTTCGTTTCTGATTTGGACAGGAAGAAAAAATGACGCAATTTGCTTTTGTTTTCCCGGGCCAGGGGTCGCAGACCGTTGGCATGCTGGCCGAGTTGGCCGCCCAGTTCCCGATCGTCGAAGAAACCTTTGGCGAGGCTTCTTCCGCCCTGGGTTACGACCTGTGGCAGCTGGTGCAGCAAGGTCCGGCGGAAGAACTGAACAAAACCTGGCAGACCCAACCGGCTCTGTTGGCCGCTTCGGTGGCGATTTTCCGCGTGTGGCAGCAGCAGGGCGGTAAAGCGCCTGCGCTGATGGCGGGCCACAGCCTGGGCGAGTACTCGGCGCTGGTCTGCGCCGGCGTGCTGGACTTCAAGGCGGCGATCCGTCTGGTCGAGCTGCGCGGCAAGCTGATGCAGGAAGCGGTGCCGGAAGGCACCGGCGCGATGTACGCCATCATCGGTCTGGACAACGACGCGATCGCCAAGGCGTGCGAAGAGTCCGCGCAGGGGCAGGTGGTTTCTCCGGTCAACTTCAACTCGCCGGGCCAGGTGGTTATCGCCGGCAATAAAGAAGCGGTTGAACGTGCAGGCGCCGCCTGCAAAGCCGCCGGCGCCAAACGTGCGCTGCCGCTGCCGGTGAGCGTGCCTTCGCACTGCGCGCTGATGAAACCGGCCGCCGACAAGCTGGCCGTGGCGCTGCAGGACATCACCTTCAACGCGCCGCAGGTGCCGGTGGTGAACAACGTCGACGTACGCACCGAAAACGATCCTGAAGCGATCCGCAGCGCGCTGGTGCGTCAGCTTTACAGCCCGGTGCGTTGGACCGAGAGCGTAGAATTTATCGCAGCACAGGGAGTGACGTCGCTGCTGGAAGTGGGGCCGGGCAAAGTGCTGACCGGTCTGACTAAACGTATTGTTGACACCCTGACGGCTGCGGCGGTGAACGACACCGCCAGCCTGTCGGCGGCGCTTGAACAATAAAGAGGAAAATGATGAGCTTCGAAGGTAAAATCGTTCTGGTCACCGGCGCGAGCCGCGGTATTGGCCGAGCCATTGCAGAAACGTTTGTAGCACGCGGCGCCAAAGTGATCGGCACCGCGACCAGTGAGAGTGGCGCTGAAGCGATCAGCGGCTACCTGGGCGCAAACGGCAAAGGGTTTATGTTGAACGTTGTTGATGCGCAATCTATCGACAGCGTGCTGGCATCGATTCGTGCCGAATTTGGCGAAATCGACATTTTAGTGAATAATGCCGGCATCACGCGTGATAACCTGCTGATGCGTATGAAGGATGATGAGTGGGAGGATATCCTCGACACCAACCTGACTTCCGTATTCCGCCTGTCAAAAGCGGTAATGCGCGCTATGATGAAAAAGCGGTTTGGCCGTATCATCACCATCGGTTCCGTTGTCGGTACCATGGGGAACGCAGGGCAGGCGAACTACGCGGCGGCTAAAGCCGGTCTGATTGGTTTTAGCAAATCTTTGGCACGTGAAGTTGCTTCTCGTGGCATTACGGTCAACGTCGTGGCACCTGGCTTTATTGAGACGGACATGACACGGGCGTTGACAGATGATCAACGCGCAGGCATTTTGTCATCAGTTCCAGCCAACCGGCTGGGCGATGCTAAAGAAATCGCCAGCGCTGTTGCATTTTTGGCCTCTGATGAGGCCGGCTATATCACCGGTGAAACGTTACATGTCAATGGCGGCATGTACATGATTTAAAAAATGTGAAAACCATTTGCGTTATTTGAGGCAAAAACCGCAAAATAGCGTAAAATCGTGGTTTGACCAGCCGGGATTTAGTTGCATCTTTTTCAGCATTTTATACACTACGAAAACCATCGCGAAAGCGAGTTTTGATAGGAAATTTAAGAGTATGAGCACTATCGAAGAACGCGTTAAGAAAATCATTGTTGAGCAACTGGGTGTTAAACAGGAAGAAGTTTTGAACAACGCTTCTTTCGTTGAAGATCTGGGCGCTGATTCTCTTGACACCGTTGAGCTGGTAATGGCACTGGAAGAAGAATTCGACACCGAGATTCCAGACGAAGAAGCTGAGAAGATCACTACTGTTCAGGCAGCTATTGATTTCATCAACGCTAGCCAGCAGTAAGAGAACATATCTAGGCGGTCGTTCGACCGCCTAAGTTTTTTCTATCCCTAGTGTCATATTTTTCCCTCCCTGGAGGACAAACGTGTCTAAGCGTCGAGTAGTTGTGACCGGACTGGGCATGTTGTCTCCTGTCGGCAATACGGTAGAGTCCACGTGGAACGCTCTTCTTGCCGGTCAGAGTGGCATCAGCCTGATCGACCATTTCGATACCACTGCCTATGCGACCAAGTTTGCTGGCCTGGTAAAGAATTTTAATTCTGAGGATTTCATCTCTCGCAAAGATGCGCGCAAGATGGACGCCTTTATCCAGTACGGTATCGCTGCCGGCATGCAAGCCATGCAGGATGCAGGTCTGGACATCACCGAGGCTAACGCCACCCGCATTGGAGCTGCGATCGGTTCCGGCATCGGCGGCCTGGGTTTGATTGAAGAAAACCACAGTTCACTGGTTAACGGTGGCCCACGGAAAATCAGTCCGTTCTTCGTGCCATCCACCATCGTGAATATGATTGCAGGCCACCTGACAATCATGTACGGCATGCGTGGTCCAAGCATCTCTATCGCCACCGCCTGTACTTCAGGTGTGCACAATATCGGCCATGCGGCGCGTATCATTGCCTACAATGATGCGGACGTGATGCTGGCCGGTGGGGCAGAGAAAGCCAGCACCCCATTGGGCGTCGGCGGCTTTGGCGCAGCGCGCGCCCTGTCCACCCGTAATGACAATCCGCAGGCGGCGAGCCGTCCGTGGGATAAAGACCGCGACGGCTTCGTGCTGGGCGACGGCGCCGGCATGATGGTGCTCGAAGAGTACGAACACGCGAAAAAACGCGGCGCGAAAATCTACGCCGAAGTGGTGGGCTTTGGGATGAGCAGCGATGCTTATCACATGACGTCACCGCCGGAAAACGGCGCGGGCGCTGCGCTGGCGATGGAAAATGCCCTGCTTGACGCCGGTGTGACCCCGTCACAAATCGGCTACATCAATGCGCACGGCACCTCTACGCCGGCGGGTGACCAGGCGGAAGCGCAGGCGGTGAAATCCGTCTTCGGTGCCGACGCCCACCGCGTGCTGGTGAGCTCGACCAAATCGATGACTGGCCACCTGTTGGGTGCGGCAGGCGCGATCGAGTCTATCTTCACCGTGCTGGCGCTGCGCGATCAGGCAGTACCGCCAACCATCAACCTGGATAACCCGGATGAAGGTTGCGATCTGGACTTCGTGCCTCACGAAGCGCGCCAGGTCAGTGATATGGAGTACACCTTGTGTAACTCCTTCGGCTTCGGCGGCACCAACGGCTCGCTGATCTTCCGCCGAGTGTAACTCGCGCTGTCGAACGCTGATGAAAGCCCGGTTTTTTAACCGGGCTTTTTTACGCCTGCCGTTTGGCCGCCGGCGGGGCTGCGTATCGTCTCGCCGCCTGCTATCCTGCGAGCGTAATGAAATAACCCGGCAACAGGAGGAAGCATGTACTGGATTAACGGACAACGCCACGATGCGCTGGCGCCGAGCGATCGCGGCCTGCAGTTCGGCGATGGCTGCTTTACTACCGCCCGGGTTATCGACGGTAAAATTGAGCTGCTGCCCTGGCATCTGGAGCGGTTGCAGCAAGCGGCGCAGCGGTTGATGCTGCCTGCCACAGATTGGCTGGCTTTCGAGCGGGAGATGGCGCTGGCGGCCGAATCAATTCCGCTCGGCGTGGTCAAAGCGATACTGACGCGCGGCAGCGGCGGGCGGGGTTACAGCCCGACGGGGTGCGAAAACCCGACGCGCATCGTCGCCCGCAGCAGCTACCCTGCGCACTATTTGCAGTGGCGCGAGCAGGGCATCACGCTTGCGCTCAGCCCGGTGGCGCTGGCGCGCAATCCGCTGCTGGCGGGGTTGAAGCATTTGAACCGCCTAGAGCAGGTGCTGATCCGCGCGCATCTTGACCAGACGGCCGCCGACGAGGCGCTGGTGCTTGACACTGCCGGTATGCTGGTGGAATGCTGTGCGGCTAATTTGTTCTGGCGTAAGGGAAAAGCGGTATTTACCCCGGATCTGAGCCAGGCCGGCGTCGCGGGCCTGATGCGGCGGCGGGTGATCGCGCTGCTGGCGGGCTCGGAATACCGTTTACAGTGCGTCAGTGAACCGCTGGAGACGCTGGCCGATGCCGACGAAGTGCTGGTGAGCAATGCGCTGATGCCGCTGCTGCCGGTAAACGCTGCGCAATCATGGCGTTATGCTTCGCGCCAGCTGTATGATTTTTTGCGTCCACACTGTTAACCATGGCTGATTGATGAAGAAAAGAAAGCTGAAGGTCCTGTCTGTTATTGTTGTTCTGGTATTAGCGCTGCTGTTTTGGGGCTACCAGAAGATCGAACGCTTTGCCGATACGCCGCTGGCTATCCAGCAAGAAACCATCTTCAAACTGCCGGCCGGCACCGGCCGGGTAGCGCTGGAAGGGCTACTGGTACGCGATAAACTGGTGCACAACGGGCGCTGGTTCCAGTGGCTGCTGAAGCTGGAGCCGGAGCTGGCGGAGTTTAAAGCCGGTACCTACCGGTTCACGCCGGGCATGACGGTGCGCCAGATGCTGAAACTGTTGGCCAGCGGCAAAGAGGCGCAGTTCACCGCACGCTTTATCGAAGGCTCACGCCTGCGTGACTGGCAGCAGGTGCTGCAGCAGTCCAAATACCTGAAACACACCCTGGCGGGCAAGAGCGAAGCGGAGATCGCCGCTGCGCTCGGCATTCCTGCGGGAGAAACCCCGGAAGGGCATTTGTACCCGGATACCTATCAGTATACCGCCGGCATGAGCGACATCGCGTTGCTCAAACGCGCGCACGTGCGCATGAACAAAGCGCTGCAGGCCGCCTGGGCCGGCCGCGACACCAGCCTGCCGTACAAAACGCCGGAGGAGCTGCTGACCATGGCTTCGATCGTCGAGAAAGAGACCGCGGTCCCGGAAGAGCGCAGCAAGGTGGCGTCGGTGTTCGTCAACCGCTTGCGTATCGGCATGCGTCTGCAGACCGATCCGACGGTGATCTACGGCATGGGCGAAAGCTATAATGGCAACATCACGCGCAAGGATCTGGAGACGCCGACGCCTTATAACACCTATGTGATCGCCGGCCTGCCGCCAACGCCGATCGCCATGCCGGGTGAGGCCTCGTTGCAGGCGGCCGCCAATCCGGCCAAAACGCCTTATCTCTATTTTGTCGCTGACGGCAAGGGTGGGCATACCTTCACCACCAATCTGGCGAGTCATAACCAGGCGGTGCGCGTGTACCGTCAGGCGTTAAAGGAAAAGAATGAAAAGTAAATTCGTTGTTATCGAAGGGCTGGAAGGCGCGGGTAAAACCACCGCGCGCGACACGGTAGTCAATGTGCTGCGTGAACATGGCATCAACGACATCGTCTTCACCCGTGAACCCGGCGGCACGCCGCTGGCGGAGAAGCTGCGCGACCTGTTCAAGCGCGGCATCGACGGCGAATTGCCGACCATCAAGGCCGAAGTCTTGATGCTGTACGCTGCGCGCGTGCAGCTGGTGGAAACCGTGATCAAACCCGCTCTGGCGCGTGGCGCCTGGGTGGTGGGCGATCGCCACGATCTCTCTTCACAAGCCTATCAGGGCGGCGGCCGTGGCGTGGATCCGCAACTGATGGCCTCGCTGCGCGACACCGTGCTGGGAGATTTCCGCCCGGACCTGACGGTCTATCTCGATCTGCCGCCGCTGGTCGGCCTGCAACGCGCGCAGGCGCGCGGCCAATTGGATCGTATCGAACAAGAAGCGCTGCCGTTCTTCGAACGCACCCGCGCTCGTTATCTGGAGCTGGCGGCGCAGGATGAAACCATCGTCACCGTTGACGCGGCCCAGCCGCTGGAGCAGGTGACTGCGGCGATCCGCGACTGCGTCGGCCACTGGCTGCGGCAGCAGGAAGGCGCATAATGAACTGGTACCCGTGGCTGAATGGCCCTTATCGCCAGCTGATTGGGCAGTACGCCGAGGGCCGCGGCCATCATGCGCTGCTGCTGCACGCGGCGGCGGGCAACGGTGACGACGCGCTGGCCTACGGCCTGAGCCGTTGGTTGATCTGTCAGCAGCGCAACGGTGAAAAAAGCTGCGGCGAGTGTCACAGCTGTCGGCTGATGCTGGCGGGCAACCACCCGGATTATCACGTGCTGGCGCCGGAAAAGGGCAAGAGCAGCCTGGGCATCGAACCGATCCGCCAGGTGATTGAAACGCTGTATGCCCACGCGCAGCAGGGCGGCGCCAAGGTGATTTGGCTGCCGCAGGCGGAACAGCTGACCGAGGCGGCGGCCAACGCGCTGCTTAAAACGCTGGAAGAGCCGCCGGAGAAAACCTATTTTCTGCTGGGTTGCCGTGAGCCGTCGCGGCTGATGGCGACGCTGCGCAGCCGCTGCCTGTACTGGCATTTGGCCAGCCCGGAGGAGCAGCTCAGCCTGCAGTGGCTGAGCCGGCAGGCGGCCGGCTCTCAGACGGACCGCCTCACGGCGCTGCGCCTGCACGACGGCGCGCCGCTGGCCGCCGAACAGCTGTTGCAGCCGCAGCAGTGGCAGCAGCGCAGTGCGCTGTGCGCCGCGTTGAGCGCCGCGCTGCCGCAGCGCGATATGCTGTCGATGTTGCCGGTGCTGAACCATGAAGACGTCGCCGAGCGCCTGCACTGGCTGTGCGCGCTGCTGGTGGACGCCATGAAGTGGCAACAGGGTGCACATCACTATGTATTGAATCAGGATCAGCAGCCGCTGGTGCATCAGTTGGCCAGCCTGCTGAGCAGCGCCTCGTTGCAACAGATCGTGCAGCAGTGGCTGAACTGCCGTCACCAGATGCTCAGCGTGGTGGGCGTCAATCGCGAGCTGCTGCTGACCGAACAGTTACTTCGCTGGGAACAGATGCTTGGCGCCGCCGGCTATTCCCACCCTCACTCGCTGTAAAGTTAAAGAGTTAAAAATTATGTTGTTAGTCGATTCTCATTGCCACCTTGACAGTCTGGATTATCAGACGCTGCACCAGAATGTGGACGATGCGCTGGCCAAGGCCAAAGCGCGCGACGTCGGCTATGTGCTGGCGGTCGCCACCACGTTGCCGGGCTACCGCTCCATGACCGAACTGATCGGCCAGCGCAACGACGTGGCCTTCTCGTGCGGGGTGCATCCGCTCAACCTGGAAGAAGGCTATGATTACGCCGAGCTGCGTCGCCTGGCGGCGGCGGAGCAGGTGGTGGCACTGGGGGAGACCGGGCTCGATTACTTCTACCAGAAAGACAACCTTGAGCTGCAGCAGGACTCTTTCCGCGAGCATATCCGCATTGGCCGGGATCTGAACAAGCCGGTGATCGTCCACACCCGCGATGCGCGCGCGGATACGCTGGCGATCCTGCATGAAGAGGACGCACAGGACTGCGGCGGCGTGCTGCACTGCTTCACCGAAGATCTGGCCACGGCCGAAGCTTTGCTGGATCTGGGTTTCTACATCTCTTTCTCCGGTATCGTGACCTTCCGCAATGCCGAACAGCTGCGTGAAGTAGCGCGCTATGTGCCGCTGGATCGCATTCTGGTGGAAACCGACTCGCCTTACCTGGCGCCGGTGCCGCATCGCGGCAAAGAAAACCAACCCGCCTATGTGCGCGATGTGGCTGAATACATGGCGGTATTGAAGGGCGTTAGCCTGGAACAGCTGGCCGAAGCGACCACCGCCAACTTTTCACGCTTATTTCACCTCGACCTGTGATCTTTGACCTAGGCTATAGCTGTAGGTCATTGTCTGCATAATTTTTTTTGAGCTCGTAATTAATCACTGAAACGGGTAAGGTTCCCTCCCGTTTCAGGTTGTTCGGTGCGTGTTTTTTGGTCTGTTTTGCCAAAAAACAGCCGGTTTATGCAAAGTTACCGCGGCTCGATCATCGAAACGTGATTGTCATCAAACATTGCGCAGGCTATTTATTTTACTCTGCGTAATAAATTCAAGGGGTGCTCAGACACCCTGAATTGCAGGGGTTTTTCTCCCCCCCTTGCAGCGCGACGTATCGCGACAAGAAGTAGCAAAGCATTATTACTCAGGAGCACACTCAACTATGTTCAAGAACGCATTTGCAAACCTGCAAAAAGTAGGTAAATCGCTCATGCTGCCGGTGTCCGTGTTGCCTATCGCAGGTATCCTGCTGGGCGTCGGTTCCGCCAACTTTAGCTGGCTACCTGCGGTAGTCTCCCACGTGATGGCGGAAGCGGGCGGTTCGGTCTTCGCCAACATGCCGTTGATTTTCGCTATTGGCGTCGCTTTGGGCTTCACCAACAACGACGGCGTTTCCGCGCTGGCGGCGGTGGTGGCTTACGGCATCATGGTGAAAACCATGGCGGTGGTTGCGCCGCTGGTGCTGCACCTGCCGGCTGAAGAGATTGCGGCCAAACACCTGGCGGATACCGGCGTGCTCGGGGGGATTATCTCCGGCGCCATCGCGGCCTATATGTTCAACCGCTTCTTCCGCATTCAACTGCCGGAATACCTGGGCTTCTTTGCCGGTAAGCGTTTCGTGCCGATCATTTCCGGTCTGGCGGCGATCGTTCTGGGCGTAGTGCTGTCCTTCATCTGGCCGCCGATCGGTACGGCTATCCAGACCTTCTCGCAGTGGGCGGCTTATCAGAACCCGGTTGTAGCCTTCGGCATTTACGGCGTGGTTGAGCGTGCTCTGGTGCCGTTCGGTCTGCACCACATCTGGAACGTACCGTTCCAGATGCAAATTGGTGAGTTCACCAACGCGGCGGGCCAGGTGTTCCACGGCGACATCCCTCGCTACATGGCGGGCGACCCAACCGCGGGCAAACTGTCCGGCGGCTTCCTGTTCAAAATGTACGGTCTGCCTGCTGCGGCCATCGCCATCTGGCACTCGGCCAAGCCGGAAAACCGCGCGAAAGTCGGCGGCATCATGATCTCCGCCGCGCTGACCTCGTTCCTGACCGGTATCACCGAGCCGATCGAGTTCTCCTTCATGTTCGTCGCGCCGATCCTGTACGTGATCCACGCTATCCTGGCCGGTCTGGCGTTCCCAATCTGCATTCTGTTGGGCATGCGTGACGGCACCAGCTTCTCGCACGGCCTGATCGACTTTATCGTACTGAGCGGCAACAGCAGCAAAATCTGGCTGTTCCCAATCGTCGGCATCGTCTACGGTCTGGTGTACTACACCATCTTCCGCGTGCTGATCGCCAAGCTGGATCTGAAAACGCCAGGCCGTGAAGACACCGCTGCCGAGCAGTCTGCGCAGGGCGGTTCCGAAATGTCCGCGGCGCTGGTTCAGGCCTTCGGCGGCAAAGAAAACATCACTAACCTGGATGCTTGCATCACTCGTCTGCGCGTCAGCGTGGCCGACGTGTCCAAAGTTGACCAGGCGGGCCTGAAGAAACTGGGCGCAGCCGGCGTAGTCGTCGCTGGCTCCGGCGTGCAGGCCATCTTCGGCACCAAGTCCGACAACCTGAAAACCGATATGGACGAATACATCCGTAATCACTGATTCAGGCAGGGGAGTTACCAAGGGAGGCGAAAGCCTCCCTTTTTTATTGCCTGCCGTCAGGCGCCAAGGCGCTGTTCGAGCTCGGCGAGAGAAGGGAGGAACCAGACCTGTTCGCCGCGATTGGCTTCGCGCACAAAGTCTTGCAGCGCGTTGCTTTGCGCCAGCCAGGGGGAAATATCGCCCAGCAGCGCCACGCGCAGGCGGTAGTTGATGAATTTCTGCAATACGGCGCCGGCCACGCCGCTCCTCAGCTGGAAGAAGGCGGCGTCGAGGCGGTTGACGGGGAGGGCAATCATCCCGGCCTCGTGTTCAAAGGCGGGCGCGATAAACAGGCTGACGTCGTTTTCGTCTTTCAACATCGGCCCGGCCTCGGCGAAAACCACCAGGCGCAGATCATGAATTTGCTGCACGGCGTAGCTCATCGGCGCTCCGGGGCTCATGGTTTGGCGTGTTGCTGCAGGTAATGCTCGAACACCGCCAGCGTTTCGTCCGAGATATGGTGTTCAATCCCTTCGCTGTCCAGCTCGGCGGTTTCGCTCGGCACCCCGAGGCACATCAGCAGATCGACCACGATGCGGTGACGGCGGCGCACCTTCTGCGCCAGCTGCTCGCCTTCCTCGGTTAAAAACACCCCGCGATAAGGGCGCGACTCCACCAGCCCGGCGCTTTTGAGCCGCGCGATATTTTTGATCGCCGTCGGGTGAGACACGCCAAAGCGGCGCGCGATATCGGTGGTTCTGGCTTCGCGGGTGCTTTGCAGCAAATCGGCGATCAGCTCAACGTAATCTTCGATCAGCGCATTGGACTGCGCTTCGCGGGCGCGGCTAAAACGCAGGGCGTGCTCGGCCTCGTCCGGCATGTCGGTCAGGGCGGAGCGGTCGGCGTTATCTGGCGCGCGGGTAACCATAGCGTGGGGCGTCCTGTAAGCATAAAAATGGCGTCTCCCGGCAATGCGGGGAGGGTTGCCCTAAGTTAGTCCAAATAGCACACATTATCAATTCGATGCCACGCATTGTGGTAGTTAGAAATATCTCTACACAAAGCCAATGAATTTCGCCTGTTGCATAAAGTGTAGCCGATGCTACATTGTCAGCATGACCGGTGGAAAAATAACCAGCAAAAGATTAAGGGCAATTCATGCGTGACGCGGCAACCCCCTCATCGTTAACCGAACGGACCAACATCGCGATTGGCGCCGCCCTTGCCGGACGCAAGCGCGGTGCCTTCACGCCGTTGCTGTTCGCCGGCCCGGCGGTGATTGCCTCTATCGCCTATATGGATCCCGGTAATTTCGCCACCAACATTCAGGCCGGGGCGAAATACGGCTACAGCCTGCTGTGGGTGGTGGTGATGGCCAACCTGATCGCCATGCTGTTTCAGGCGCTGTCGGCCAAACTGGGCATCGTCACCAACCGCAATCTGGCGGAAATGTGCCGTGACCAGTTTTCACGGCCGGTGGTGATCGGCATGTGGCTGCTCAGCGAAGTGGCGGCGATGGCCACCGATCTGGCGGAGTTTCTCGGCGGGGCGATCGCGCTGGCGCTGCTGTTCCATATGCCGCTGCTGGCGGGGATGGGGGTGACGGCGGTGATCACTTATGCGCTGCTGATGGTGGAGAAAAAAGGTTTCCGCCCGGTCGAGCTGATGATTGGCGGTCTGGTGGGCATCATCGCGCTGTGCTACCTGGTGGAGATGTTCATCGTGCCGGTGGACTGGCAGGCGGCCGGCCTCGGCATGGTGACGCCGCAGTTGCCGGATGCGCAGGCGCTGACCATCGCCGTCGGCATTATCGGCGCCACCGTGATGCCGCACGCCATTTTCCTGCACTCGGGGCTGACCCAGCACCGCAGCCCGGCCAGCGACAACGGCGAGCGGCGCAAGCTGCTGCGTTTTTCCAATATTGAAGTAGTGATCGCGCTGGCGCTTGCCGGGCTGGTGAATATTGCGATGGTGATCATGGCCTCGAGCGCCTTCCACGCCGGTAACAGCGACGTGGCCGAAATCGGCACTGCCTACCATACGCTGACGCCACTGTTCGGCGCGGCGGCGGCCGGCATCTTCCTGGCTTCGCTGATCGCCTCCGGCATTTCCAGCTCGGTGGTGGGCACCATGGCTGGGCAAATGATCATGCAGGGCTTCGTCGGCTTCCGCATCCCGGTGTGGGTGCGCCGCCTGGTGACCATGGTGCCGGCGTTTATCGTGGTGGCGATGGGCGTCAACGCCACCGACGCGCTGGTCTACAGCCAGGTGGTGCTGAGCCTGGCGCTGCCGGCGCCGATGATCGCGCTGGTGATGTTCACCCGCCGCCGCGACATCATGGGCGAGTTCGCCAACGGCCGCTGGACCAGTCTGGCGGCGGTGGTCGGCACGGTGGTGATCGTGCTGCTCAACGTGGTGTTGCTGCTGCAGACCTTTGGCGTCGACATCCCTGGATTGGGGTGATCTTGCGGGCCGCGCGGGGCGCGGCCGCGTCGCTAAATTATAAATTCCCCACGCCGCCGTCCATTTGCAGCTCCGCGCCGACCATAAATGCCGACTCGTCCGCCGCCAGAAACACCGCCGCTTTGGCCAGCTCCAGCGCGCTGCCCATGCGGCCGATCGGCACCAGCGCGCGGATATCGTCGCGTAAGGCCCGCTCGTCCGCTTCCGCCAACCC
This sequence comes from Serratia sp. BNK-23, assembly GCF_047456145.1. Classification (NCBI taxonomy): domain Bacteria; kingdom Pseudomonadati; phylum Pseudomonadota; class Gammaproteobacteria; order Enterobacterales; family Yersiniaceae; genus Serratia; species Serratia sp. BNK-23. The sequence goes on along the minus strand of NZ_CP179900.1, from coordinate 3,000,669 downwards.
CAGTTTACCCAATGCCGGGGTTTCGGTCGGGCCGGGGCTGAGGCCATTAACGCGAATGCCGCGCGCGTGCAGCTCGCCGGAGAGCGTTCTGGCCAGCGATAACAAACCGGCTTTGCTGGCGGCGTAGGCGCTGCTCTGCGGCAGGCCGATATGGGCGCTGACCGAACCGCACAGGATCACCGAAGAAGGGTTGGCCAGCAGCGGCAGCAGCGCCTGGATCAGAAAAAACGGCCCCTTCAGGTTGATGTCCATCAGCCGCTGATAGCTTTGCTCATCCCACTCCTGCAGCGGGCGATGCGTGACGTCGCCGGCGTTGATGTACAGCACGTCCAGCCGCGGCCACCGCTGCTCCAACTGCTGGGCCAGCGCGCGCTGCTGTGGGATATCGCCGGCGTCGCTCAGCAGCAACAGCGCCTTGTCCGCCAATGCCTGGCCCGCCGCGTCCAGGGCGCGTTGGCTGCGGCCGGTGATCGCAACCAAAGCGCCCTCGGCGATGAACTGGCGAGCGGTTTCCAGCCCGATGCCGCTGGTGCCGCCGGTAATCAATGCGTATTTGCCTTGCAGTCGTGACATAACCGATTCCTCTTTAGCGTCAGTTGCGGCATTATTTGCGTTATAGTTCCTTTTGCATAGTAGGCACCTTTTGGATACTAATGGATGAGGTGGGATGAAATGACGGCGCAAGCGCCCTTAGCGGCGGAAAATAATTTGGCGGCGTTGCCGACGGCGGGCGAACCCTGCCCGATGGTGGACTTCGTCAATCTGGTGTCGGGTAAATGGGCGATACCGATCTTGTACCGGCTGATCATGATCGACGGCCCGGTGCGATTCAGCGAGCTGCAGCGGGCGGTGGCGCCCATTGCGCAGAAGGAGCTGACGCGCCAGCTGCGGCTGTTCGAACAGCGCGGCCTGGTGACGCGGCAAGTGTTTCCCGAAGTGCCGCCGCGGGTGGAGTATCAGGTCACCGCGCTGGGCAAATCGCTGCGGCCAACGCTGGACTCGCTGGCCGAGTGGATGCGTCGGCATGCGCCGCAGCTGATCGGCGGCTAGTCGCCGATGCCCGGCGGGTTGATGGTTGAACGCTCAACCTTTTCGTCGCCTTCGCCCCAGCGTTCCAGCACCTGCGCATATTCGCCGCTGACGATCGCGCCATTGATCGCGGCGTTGACGGCGTTCACCAGCCCGTTGCCTTTTTTGGTGGTGACCGCGACATAGGCCACGTTGGGGCCGATGCCGACCATTTTGGTTTTGCCGGTCAGCGCCGCCTTGTAGGCGCCGGTGGAGTGGGGGCCGAAGAACGCATCGGCGCGCCCGGACTGAATGCTCAGGTTGGTGGCGGCGTCGTCGGTCACGTAGATCGGCTGTACCGGCGGCAGCCCGGCGGCGCGATTCTGCTTATCCCATCCCAGCAGAATGTTTTCCTGATTGGTGCCGGATCCGACGATGATCCGCAGACCGGCGACGTCCTGCGGCCGGTTGATCGCGGTGATGTGGCTGGTGGATTTGACGTAAAAGCCCAGCGTATCCACCCGGTAGGTGGCGAAGTCGAATTTGGTTTTACGCTGTTTGGTGACGGCGATGTTGAAGATTGCCGCATCGTATTTGCCCGTGCTGATGCCAAGCGGCCAATCTTCCCAGGAGGTGGGCACCAGATTCAGCTCCAGACCGAGGCTATCCGCCACCAGGCGGGCGATGTCCGGATCGCTGCCGATCAGCGTTTTATTGTCTTCGGCGAACAGCGCCAGCGGCGGGGAGTTCTCGAATGCCACCGCCACCGTCAGCTTGCCTGGCACCGCGAAGTGAAAGTTCGCCGGGATCAGCGCGATAGCGGCGGGATTCTTCTCTGCGTGTATCGGCTGTCGGTTAGCCTGCAGGTCGATACCGCCCGTCGTGGCCGCCTGCACGGCGGCGCTCAGCAACAGCGCGCACAGCGCCGAAATTCTCGGTAACATAACGCCCTCTATCCTTTGTTAATCATGGGGTTACTATTGGCGGCGGCGCGGGGCAAGTAAAGCAACAATAGTGAATAACCAAAGTGAAAAGATGCACAAGCGGGGGGCCGGGCTGCGCGAATCTGCAGCACTCGACGTGGAAAGTGCGCAATCAGGTTGAAAGCAGTAGAATTTGTCACTCATACTGCGTACAGCTAATTGTGTAAAACAAGGAACGCCAGATGGCCGAAGAAACGATTTTCAGTAAAATTATCCGCCGCGAAATCCCTGCTGATGTGGTTTACCAGGATGAACTGGTGACCGCTTTCCGTGACATCTCCCCCCAGGCGCCCACCCATGTGCTGATCGTTCCCAACGTGCTGATCCCAACCGTCAACGACGTGACCGTGGAGCATGAGGCCGCATTGGGCCGCATGATCACCGCCGCGGCGAAAATCGCCGAACAGGAAGGCATCGCCGAGGACGGCTACCGCCTGATCGTCAACTGCAACCGCCACGCCGGTCAGGAGGTCTATCATATTCATATGCACCTGGTCGGTGGCCGCTCGCTGGGGCCGCTGCTGTCACGTTAAGCGAGGAAATCATGCGCGGTAAAAAAACTCTGCGTGGTCTGATGGCGTTGGCGCTGCCCGCCGCGTTGTTGATGGGATGCAGCTCACCGCCCGGCATCGCTGTCAACCAAGGGCAGACGGTGGTGATGGATCCCTCGGTGCTGACCGCCGGTATTCTGGCCGATACGCCCTCGATTTCGAACGCTTCCGGGCGGGTGATGGCAACCTCGGTGCTCAATAACAGTCAGCCGACGCCGGTCACCGTACATTACCGTTTCTATTGGTACGACGCGCAGGGGCTGGATATTCGCCCCTTCGAGAAACCGCGTGAGATCGTGGTGGCGCCCGACTCGGACGCCAAAATCTACTCGATTAACGGCAATCTGGACGCTAAAAGCGCGCGTCTGTATCTGTACCTGTAAGCGCTTGCCAGGTTTGGAGAAAAAGCATGAAAAAGTACGTCTTAGTGGCGCTGGCCGCATTAACCCTGAGCGGCTGTCTGTCGCGCCCGCCTGAGCCGGAACAACCGTTGCCGCCGGTCACCGTCGAGCCGGATCAGCCGACGCCGCCGGTGGAGCAGCCGCAGCCGCCGACTACCGAGCCGGTGCCGCAGCCGCCGAAAATCCAGCAGCTCGACTGGCTGGGCAGCGTTCAGCCGCTGGTGGGGCAGATGTTGAAGGCCGATGGCGTCACGGCCGGCAGCGTGCTGCTGCTGGACAGCGTCAAGAACAACACCAACGGTTCGCTGCAGATGGGCAAAGCCACCGCGGCACTGTATAAGGCGTTGGCGTCGAACTCCACTTTCAGCGTGGTGCCGGAAGCGAAGCTGACCAGCGCCAGACAAACGCTGGGCCTGTCGGCGGATGACAGCTTCGGCTCGCGCAGTAAGGCGATTGGCCTGGCGCGCATCGTCGGCGCGCAGTACGTGCTGTACAGCGATGTCAGCGGCGACGTGAAGTCACCGGCGCTGGATATGCAGCTGATGCTGGTGCAAACCGGCGAGATCGTCTGGTCGGGCAATGGCGCCGTTAAACGCTGAGGCCGCGCTGCGACGATTGATGGAAACCAGACTGCCGGCGGTGAATACCGCCGGTTGTCATTTCAGCCCGGTGCAGGGGCTGACCGGCGAGAGCTGGCGCATCGACGGCTCGGGCGTCACGCTGCTGGCGCGGCAACATAGCGCGGAGAAACGCGCGCTGGGCGTGAGCAGGCGGCGGGAGGCGCAGGTCCTGCGTCGCTGTGCGCCGGGGCTGGGGCCACGGGTTTTCGCACAGAATAATCAGTGGCTTATCCTCGAATGGCTTGAAGGTGACGTCGTCACAAATGCCGAATTTGACGCGCTGAATCAGCGCGGCGAGCTGGCGGCGATGGTGGCGACGCTGCATCGGCGGCCGCTCAGCGGTTACCGGCTGGATCTGCGGCGGCAATTCCTCCGCTACTGGCAGCAGCTGGATACGCGGCGTTTAACCCCCGCCTGGCTGCGCCTGCAGCGTCATTTTTTACGCAGCGCCTTGCCACGGCCGCTGCGCCTGGCGCCGCTGCACATGGATATCCATCCGGGCAATCTGCTCACCACCGGCGAAGAGCTGCGGCTGATCGACTGGGAGTATGCCGCCGACGGCGACATAGCGCTGGATATCGCCGCGCTGTTTCGCAGCAACGGCTGGTCGGCCGAACAGCAGCAGCGCTTTTTGCAGCACTACGCGCATCAGGGCTATCGCGACGTCGCCCGGTTGCAGGCGCAGGTGCGCCGTTGGCTGCCGTGGGTGGATTATCTGATGCTGCTGTGGTTTGAAGTGCGCTGGCAGCAGAGCGGCGACGTTGAATTTTTGCGCTGGGGCGCTGCGGTGCGCCGGCGATTCTGTTTATCATCATCTGAATTCTGAACGAACAAAATGAAGTGAGGTGCCCGTGGGCCCAGTAATGCTAGATGTCGCCGGCTACGAGCTGGATGCAGAAGAACGCGAGATTTTGAAACACCCGCTGGTTGGCGGATTGATCCTGTTTACCCGTAACTTCCACGATGCGGAGCAACTGCGTGAGCTGGTGCGCCAGATCCGCGCCGCCTCGCACGATCGGCTGGTGGTGGCGGTAGACCAAGAGGGCGGGCGCGTGCAGCGCTTCCGCGAGGGTTTCACCCGTTTGCCGGCGGCGCAGTCGTTCGCCGCGTTGCACGATGCGCAGGAAGGCGGCCGTCTGGCGCAGGAGGCCGGCTGGCTGATGGCGGCGGAGATGATCGCGCAGGATATCGACATCAGCTTCGCGCCGGTGCTGGACATCGGCCACGGCAGCGCGGCGATCGGCGAGCGTTCGTTCCACAGCGATCCGCCGCAGGCGCTGGCGATGGCGGAGCGCTTTATCCTCGGCATGCACAGCGCCGGCATGAAAACCACCGGCAAACACTTCCCGGGGCACGGCGCCGTCAGCGCCGATTCGCACAAGGAAACCCCGCGCGATCCGCGGCCGCTAGCGCAGATCCGCGAGCACGACATGGCGATCTTCCGCGAGCTGATCAACCGCCAGCTGCTGGACGCCGTCATGCCGGCCCACGTCATCTATACTGAAGCGGATCCGCGTCCGGCCAGCGGCTCGCCTTACTGGCTGCAGCAGATCCTGCGTCAGGAGCTGGGCTTCGACGGCGTGATCTTCTCCGACGATCTGTCGATGGAAGGCGCCGCCATCATGGGGAGCTACGCCGAGCGCGGCCAGGCGGCGCTGGATGCCGGATGCGACATGATCCTGGTGTGCAACAACCGCGCCGGTGCGGTCAGCGTGTTGGATAACCTGTCCCCGGTCAAAGCAGAGAAGGTGAAGCGGTTATATCATCGCGGTCAGTTCACCCGTCAGGAACTGCGTGACTCCGAGCGCTGGCAGCAGGCGCACAAGGCGCTCAGCGCGTTGAGCGAGCGTTGGGAGGAGCACAAGCAGCGTTCGCAAGGGTGAATCCAGGTGCCGCATCGCGGCGCAGAGCGGAAATGATGAGGGCCGCGCCCGCGGCCCTTGGCTTGTTGCGAGGATCCACATGATTATCTATTTGCACGGCTTCGATTCCACCAGTCCCGGCAATCATGAAAAGGTATTACAGCTGCAGTTTATCGATCCGGACGTGCGCTTTATCAGCTACAGCACGCTGCATCCGCGTCACGACATGCAGCATCTGTTGAAGGAGGTGGACAAGGCGGTGCAGCAGGGCGGCGATGCGCACCCGTTGATCTGCGGGGTTGGCCTCGGCGGCTTCTGGGCGGAGCGCATCGGCTTCCTGTGCGGCATTCGCCAGGCGATGTTCAATCCCAACCTGTACCCGGAAGAGCACATGCACGGCAAGATAGACCGGCCGGAAGAGTATCGCGATATCGCCACCAAGTGCGTGGAGGATTTCCGCGAGAAAAACCGCGATCGCTGTCTGGTGGTGCTGTCGCGCCACGACGAGGTGCTGGATAACCGGCGCAGCGCCGAATTGCTGCATCACTACTACGAGATCGTGTGGGATGAACAGCAGACGCACAAGTTCAAAAACATCTCTCCGCATCTGCAGCGGCTCAAGGCGTTCAAGGCGCTGGGTTAACAGTTTCATAACGCTGCCGCGAGCCGCGCGCCCCGTTTTTCACCGGCGGAAAGTGCGGCTTTTTTGTACGTCAAAGCAAGATTCTGTGTGGCAATCGGCAAAATTTAAAACTGTGACTCAGCGCTAACTATTTGAATCACAATCCCCAAAAAATCCCCGCGTCCAGCCTTTAACCAAAAAAATTTGATGTACGTCAATTTTGGTATGACCAAATAACCTCACATGCTATTCTGGCTGCAGAGAGCCGATTTATTTTAAGCGAACCCTATGTATTCTAAGGATATTATTTATTTACCCTGGGATAACAAATGGTTCACATTTAGGGGGTTATTTTGACAACGCCAAAGAAGAAAATCGTTATTGTTGGCGGCGGCGCCGGTGGTTTGGAGCTGGCGACCAGCCTGGGCCATAAACTTGGCCGCAAGAACAAAGCCGAGATCACGTTGGTGGATCGCAACCACAGCCATTTGTGGAAACCGCTGTTGCACGAAGTGGCGACCGGTTCCCTCGATGACGGCGTAGATGCGCTCAGCTACCTGGCGCACGCGCGCAATCACCATTTCAGCTTCCAGCTGGGGTCGTTGACCAACATCAACCGTGAGACGCAAACGCTGCAGCTGGCGCAGATCTGCGACGAGCAGGGCGGCGAGCTGGTGCCGGCGCGCGAATTGCCGTACGACATTCTGGTGATGGCGTTGGGCAGCACCTCGAACGATTTCGGTACGCCAGGCGTGAAAGAGCACTGCATCTTCCTGGATAACCCCCATCAGGCACGTCGTTTCCACAACGAAATGCTCAACCTGTTCCTGAAGTTCTCGGCGCAGCCGGGGCAAAAAGAGCGGGTCAACATCGCTATCGTCGGCGGCGGCGCCACCGGCGTTGAACTGTCCGCCGAACTGCACAACGCGGTGAAGCAGTTGCACAGCTACGGTTTCGAAGGCCTGGACAACAGCGCGCTCAACGTGACGCTGGTGGAAGCCGGCGAGCGCATCCTGCCGGCGCTGCCGCCGCGTATTTCCGCCGCTGCGCATCAGGAGCTGATCAAACTGGGCGTGCGCGTGCTGACCAACACCATGGTGACCAGCGCGGACGCCAAGGGGCTGAACACCAAGGGCGGCGAATTCATCGACGCCGATCTGATGGTGTGGGCGGCCGGCATCAAGGCGCCGGACTTTATGAAGGACATCGGCGGCCTGGAAACCAACCGCATCAACCAGCTGGTGGTGGAGCCGACGCTGCAGACCACGCGCGATCCGAACATCTTCGCCATCGGCGACTGCGCTTCCTGTCCGAAAGAGGGCGGCGGTTTCGTGCCGCCGCGCGCACAGTCGGCGCACCAGATGGCTTCGCGTTGCGCCACCAATATTCTGGCGCTGATGAACGGCCAGACGCTGAAGCCTTACGTGTATAAAGATCACGGCTCGCTGGTGTCGCTGTCGCGCTTCAGCACCGTCGGCAGCCTGATGGGCAACCTGATGCGCGGTTCGATGATGGTGGAAGGGCGCATCGCGCGCTTCGTCTACATCTCGCTGTACCGCATGCATCAGGTAGCGTTGCATGGCTACATCAAAACCGGCCTGATGATGCTGGTGGGCGGCATTAACCGGGTGATCCGTCCGCGCCTGAAGATGCACTGATCCCGCCTTTGTCGACCAACCCGCGCCGGTTCGCCCGCGCGGGTTTTTTTATGGCGGCGCGAGCCGATCGGCGGCGGTTGCTTGATTCTTCTGCATAAGCCGTCGTTGGCATGGGTAAAATTCTTAAGATTCCTCCTAAACAACGGGAAAACGGCCGTTTTCCCGCATTTTTGGTCCCCTTGTCTTATTGCGGGCCTTCAGATCATTGTGCAGACTTTACCTCGTTTACAGACGGCGCGTCGCGCACGCCGTAAACCGGGATACCGCCAGCCGCCCATGCGCAAAATAATAAGCGCGGTGCCAGCCGGTAACAGACCCCGGAAAAAATGCGTGGTAACACTTTCAGGAGGTTTCCTGTGAACAAGTCAATGTTAGCCGGTGTTGGAATTGGCATCGCTGCCGCTCTGGGGATTGCCGCGGTAGCCAGCCTGGACGTCTTTTCTGCCGGTCCGCAATATGCGCAGGTGCTCGCCGCCACACCGATTAAAGAAACCATCAAAACGCCGCGTCAGGAATGCCGCAACGTCACCGTCACGCACCGTGCACCGGTGCAGGATGAAAACCGCATCGCCGGCTCTGTGCTGGGCGCAGTGGCGGGCGGCGTGATTGGCCACCAGTTCGGCGGCGGTCGCGGGCGCGACGTGGCGACCGTGGTCGGCGCGCTGGGCGGCGGCTACGCCGGCAACCAGGTGCAAGGGGCGATGCAGAACAACGACGTCACCACCAGCGTTCAGCAGCGTTGCAAAACGGTCTACGACAAGTCCCAGAAAATGTTGGGCTATGACGTGACCTACAAGATCGGCAATCAGCAGGGCAAGATCCGCATGGATCACGATCCGGGCACGCAAATCCCGTTGGATAAAAACGGCCAGCTGGTGCTGAACAGAGCCTGATCGCCACATTCGAATTAAACCCGCGGGCAGTGTTAGTTCTGATCGTTTAACCCGGTTAAGCGAGCGGCGTTAACATTGACGCGGGTTTCTGTTTTCTGCCTGCCCAAAAGTTTGCGATCGTTCTAATGTCTGCGTGCGATATCGCTGGGCGAAACTTCAAAAAAGCCCCTGCGTTTGTTATATTATTGTGCAATTAAGCGGTGTTATCGGCGCCAATCGCCACACCGGCCAAACCCGAGTATTTCGTCTCGCAGAGATAACGACATGTTAGATTTTCGCTTTCCGACAGCGTTGCAAATGGTCCTTAGCGTCGCCGTAGCTGAGAAGCAGGGCATGCGTTCGACGAGCGCCACCCTCGCCGCCGCTCTGGAAGCCAACCCCAGCTTTATCCGCAAACTGATGGTGCCGCTGACCAAAGACGGCATCATCGTTTCCACCTTGGGCCGAAACGGCTCTATCCACCTCGGCCGCCCGGCGGAAGAGATCACCCTGCGGGACATCTATCTGGCGGTGATCGACGACAAGCGCATCTGGGCTTCCCGCCCTGAAGTGCCGGCTCGTTGCCTGGTGAGCGCCAACGCCTGCTGGTATTTCAAATCGGTGGTGAACGAGGCCGAGCAGGCTTCGCTCGCGGTGCTGGCGCGCCACACCGTGGCCGACTCGCTGGCCGAGCTGGAGCGGGGCGACAAGCGCGCCTGCGCGGAATACGCCGCCGAGCAAGAGGCTGAAGCCGCCGGTAAATAATGCCGGATGGAGCGCATAAAAAAGGTCGGGCATTGCCCGACCTTTTTGCATTTCAGGATGATGATTACGCCGTCTGCGGCTGCGCTTTGCGCGCCACCAGGCGCCGCAAGGTGACGTAGAACACCGGCGTCAGGAACAGCCCGAACAGGGTGACACCCAGCATGCCGGAGAACACCGTGATGCCGGTGACGCCGCGCACTTCGGCGCCGGCGCCATGGCCAAGGATCAGCGGGATGGTGCCGGCGATGAAGGCGATGGAGGTCATCACGATCGGCCGCAGCCGCAGGCGGCAGGCCTCCAGCGCCGCTTCGACGATGCCTTTGCCCTGCATTTCCAGTTCGCGGGCGAACTCGACGATCAGAATGGCGTTCTTGCAGGCCAGCCCCATCAGAACGACCAGCCCGACCTGAACGAACACGTTGTTGTCGCCGCCGGTCAGCCACACGCCGAACAGCGCCGACAGCATGGTCATCGGCACGATCAGGATCACCGCCAGCGGCAGCGTCCAGCTTTCGTACAGCGCCGCCAGCGCGAGGAACGCCAGCAGTACCGCCACCGGGAACACCACCAGCGCGGCGTTACCCTGGGTCGATTGCTGGTAACTCAGATCGGTCCACTGGATGTTCATGCCGTTCGGCAACAGCTTGCCGGCCATTTGCGTCAGCGCGCCCATCGCCTGGGTAGAGGAGAGCACGCGCGGATCGGCGTCGCCGATCAGATCCGCTGCCGGGAAACCGTTGTAACGGATCACCGGATCCGGGCCGTAGGTGGTGCCGATGCTGACCATACTGCCGATCGGCACCATTTCGCCTTTGTCGTTGCGGGTACGCAGGTTGGCGATGTCTTCCACGCTGTCGCGGAACTGGCCGTCGGCCTGCGCCATCACCTTCCAGGTGCGGCCGTAACGGTTAAAGTCGTTGATGTAAGACGAACCGAGGTAGGTCTGCAGCGTGCTGAACAGCGCATTGAGCGGCACCCCCTGGGCCTTGGCCTTGTCGCGATCGATTTTGGCGTCCAGCTGCGGCACGTTGGCCTGATAAGAGGAGATCGGGAAACCCATGCCCGGCGTTTGCATAATGGCGCCGGACATCGTGTTGATCGCGGTCTGCAGCGCGCCGTAACCCAGCCCGGCGCGATCCTGCACGTACAGTGAATAGCCGGAGCCCTGGCCGATGCCGAGGATCGGCGGCGGCATGATCGAGAAGGCGAAGCCTTCCTGGATCTGTGAAATGCGCGCGTTGATCTCGGCGTTGATCTGCGCCGCGGTGCGGGTACGGGTGCTCAATGACTCCAGCGCGAAGAACACCGTGCCGGTATTCGGCGTATTGGTGAACTGCAGCGCGTTCAGGCCGGGGAAGGCCACCGCATCGGTGACGCCGTCCACGCTCAGGCCGATGGCGCTCATCTTGCGGATCACCGCATCGGTGCGCTCCAGCGAGGCGCCTTCCGGCATCTTCACGCCGCCGATCAGGTATAGCTTGTCCTGCGTCGGGATAAAGCCGCCGGGCACGGTCTTGAACATCACGCCGGCGGCGGCCAGCAGCAGCAGGTAGACGACGAACACCGCGCCGCGTCGGCCCAGCACGCGGGATACCCCGTGCTGATAACGCTGCGAGCCGCTGGCGAAGAAGCGGTTGAACGGCCGGAACAGCCAGCCGAACAGCCGGTCGATCAGGCGCGACGGCAGGTCTTTCGGCGCGCCGTGCGGTTTCAGCAAGCGCGCCGCCAGCGCCGGCGACAGGGTCAGCGAGTTGATGGCGGAGATCACCGTCGAGATGGCGATGGTGACGGCGAACTGCTTGTAGAACTGGCCGGTGACGCCGGAAAGGAACGCCATCGGCACGAACACCGCACACAGCACCACGGCGATGGCGATGATCGGGCCGGAGACCTCGCGCATCGCCTGGTGCGCCGCCGCCAGCGGCGACAGCCCCTCTTCGATGTTGCGCTCGACGTTCTCCACCACCACGATGGCGTCATCCACCACGATGCCGATCGCCAGCACCAGCCCGAACAGGCTGAGGGTGTTGAGCGAGAAGCCCAGCAGATACAGCGCGGCGAAGGTGCCGACCACGGAGATCGGCACCGCCAGCAGCGGAATGATCGAGGCGCGCCAGGTCTGCAGGAACAGAATGACCACCAGCACCACCAGGATCACCGCTTCCAGCAGGGTATCTACCACCGCGCGGATCGAGTCGCGCACGAACACCGTCGGATCGTATGGCGACTTCCAGCTCATGCCGTCCGGGAAGCGGGTCGCCAGCTCGGCCATCTTGTCGCGCACCGCGTCCGACAGCTCGATGGCGTTGGCGCCCGGCGACTGGAAGATGCCGATGCCGACCGCATCCTTGTTATTGAGCTGGGCGCGCAGCGCGTAGCTGCCGGAGCCCATTTCGATGCGCGCCACGTCGCGCAGCCGCACGATCTCGCCGTTATCGCCGCTCTTGAGAATGATGTTGCCGAACTCTTCTTCGGTTTGCAGACGCCCCTGGGCGTTGATCGACAGCAGATAGTCGCTGCGCGTCGGCATCGGCTCCGCGCCAAGCTGGCCGGCGGAAACCTGCACGTTCTGCTCCTGCATGGCGCTCACCACGTCGGAGGCGGTCAGCCCGCGCGCGGCGACCTTGTTCGGATCGAGCCAGATGCGCATCGCATATTCGCCGGCGCCGAAGATCTGCACCTGGCCGACGCCCGGCAGACGGGCCAGCTCATCCTTGACCTTCAGGGTGGCGTAGTTGCGCAGGTACAGCGAGTCGTACTTGCCGGAAGGCGATACCAGATGCACCACCAGCGTCAGCGCCGGAGACTGTTTCTGGGTGGTGATGCCCTGGCGGCGCACGTCTTCCGGCAGGCGCGCTTCGGCCTGCGCCACGCGGTTTTGCACCTGCACCTGCGCCTGATCGGGATCGGTGCCCGGGCGGAAGGTGACGGTGGTCACCAGCACGCCGTCGGAACCGGCGACCGATTTCATGTACATCATGTTTTCGACGCCGTTGATCGCTTCCTCCAGCGGCGTGGCCACCGTTTCAGCGATCTCTTTCGGGTTGGCGCCCGGGTATTCTGCACGCACCTGCACGCTGGGCGGCACCACGTCCGGGTACTCGCTGATCGGCAGCAGCGGGATGGCTATCACCCCGGCGACAAAAATCAGTATCGACAGCACCGCGGCGAAGATCGGCCGGTCGATGAAAAAGCGGGAAAAGTCCATGGGTCAGAAGTCTCTGCTGGGAGCTTAGTTAAGCGTGGAGGCGATAGGATTCATGGCGACGGCTTTCGCGTCGACCGGCATGCCCGGCATAAACACTTTCTGCATGCCGTCGACGATCACCCGATCGCCGTTTGCCAACCCTTTCTGCACGATGCGCAATCCTTCGGCCATGCGGCCCACGTCAATGTCGCGGCGCTGCGCCTTGCCGTCTTTATCGACGATGTAAACGAACTTGCGGTTCTGGTCGGTCATCACCGCTTTGTCGTCGATCAGCATGGCGTTGAACTCGGCGCTGCCGGGCATCTGTACCCGGGCGAACAGCCCCGGCGTGAAGCGGCGATCGCGGTTGTCGAGCAGGGCGCGCATGCGGATGGTGCCGGTCCCGGCGTTCAGTTGGTTATCGGTGAAGTCCACCAGCCCCTGATGCGGAGTGCCGTCTTCGCCTACCAGGCCGACTTTCACCGGCAGGCGGGCATCGTGCCGGCCTTGCTGCTGATAGCGCAGGAAGGTGGCTTCATCCACGTCGAAATAGACGTAGACCTTGTCGAGCGACACCAGCGTCGTCAGCACGCTGGCGCTGTCGCCGGCGGTGACCAGGTTGCCGGCGGTGATCATCGCGCGGCTGGCGCGCCCGTCAATCGGCGCGGTAACGCGGGTAAAGTCGAGATTCAGCTGCGCCATATCGAGCTGGGCCTGCGCCGCCAGCACGTTGCTTTGCGCCTGCGCGGCGGACGACCGGCGCTGCTCCCATACTTCCTGAGAGATGGCCTGAGTGCCGATCAGTTTCTCGGTGCGCGAGGATTCGCTGCGCGCCAGGGCGGCCTGATTGCGCGCCCGCACCAGCTCTGCCTGCGCCTGTTCGCGCGCGGCGCGGTAGGTGCGATCGTCGATAGTGAACAGCACCTGGCCTTTCTTCACCTCGTCGCCTTCGGTGTAGTTGACCCGCTCGATGTAGCCGGAGACCCGTGGGCGCAGTTGCACGCTTTGCACCGCTTCGACCCGGCCGTTGAAGGCATCCCACTGGCTGATCGGCTTGACCACTACGCTGGCGGCGCTGACCACCGGCGGCGGTGGCGGGGCGTTGTGCGCGACGCTGTTGTCGCACCCGGCGAGCAGGGCGGCCAGCAGCGCCACCCCGGAGAGCCGCTGACCCAGAGCGACGGCGCGCGTGCGGCCGCCGGCGTTGAACGATGAGTTTGGTTGATTTGCCATTATTTTTATTCCGATAAGTAAGCGCGGTCAGGCCCCATACCCGGCCCTGTTCTCCGGGATTCGCCCCCGCGCCGGCGTGCGGTGAGGGGGCGGCTGCACCGTGCAGCGGCGCAACGTTAGGTTTTGAAACACATTGGTGTCACATTAATGTATCAATATCGGTTACATTAATTGGGTGGAGTATAGTGGCGGCTTTCCAATAAATGCAATAATAAAAATTGCATTTAAAGCGAAACTGTTGCAACGTATGTGCATCGGGCAGAGGGTGACCCTGCCGAATGATGGGAGCATCTGCATGAACACTACGGGCTTTATTACCGATTTGAAGGCGTGGATCGACAACAATCTGGAAGAGAAACTGGATATCAACACCGTGGCGGACCGCGCGGGCTATTCCAAATGGCATCTGCAGCGCATGTTCAAACGCCAGACCGGCTACGCGCTGGGGGAGTATATCCGCATGCAAAAACTGAAAGTGTCGGCGGAGCGCCTGGCCAACAGCGGCGAGCCTATCGTCAGCGTGGCGATCTCGCTCGGCTTCGACTCACAGCAGTCGTTTAACCGCAGCTTCAAACGCCAATTCGGCCAAACGCCGGGCGATTGGCGCCGCGCGCTGGCGCAGCCGGCGTCAATGGGGCGCACGCACCACTGAGCGGTTGGGGTATGGGGAGAAAAAAAGCCTGAATTTGCGTTCGGGCTTTTTTGTATGGCGGTGAGGGAGGGATAGATTCGCTGCGCTCACCCTGCGGGCCGCCGTTGGCGGTCCAAAACGCGGGCGTTTTGTCGAACCCTGTCGAGGGCTCTCACCCTCCCGATCGGTGCGCTATGCATACAAAAAAGCCTGAACGTGAGCTCAGGCTTCTTCGTAGAATATGGCGGTGAGGGAGGGATTGATTCGCTGCGCTCACCCTGCGGGCCGCCGTTGGCGATCCAAAACGCAGGCGTTTTGTCGAACCCTGTCGAGGGTTCTCACCCTCCCGGTCGGTGCGATATACATACAAAAAAGCCTGAACTTTCGCTCAGGCTTTCTCGTTAGAATATGGCGGTGAGGGAGGGATAGATTCGCTGCGCTCACCCTGCGGGCCGCCGTTGGCGGTCCAAAACGCAGGCGTTTTGTCGAACCCTGTCGAGGGTTCTCACCCTCCCGGTCGGTGCGATATACATACAAAAAAGCCTGAACGTGAGCTCAGGCTTCTTCGTAGAATATGGCGGTGAGGGAGGGATTCGAACCCTCGATACACTTTCGCGTATACACACTTTCCAGGCGTGCTCCTTCAGCCACTCGGACACCTCACCATATTTTTTTGTTGCGAAATCATCGCTGCAACGGGGCGCTACTATAGGGAGTGGGGCCGATCCGGTCAAGAATAATTTCTGTGTTTTTGTTTGTCCGCTCAACCCGTGTTCACTTTGCTGAAAACTGCGGCGAACGGCAGGGCGGAAGCCATGAAATAGCGAGAACATCGGGGGTAAGGTTCGTTGATAACCGGCGGAAATGGGAATCACGGTCACAGAGGGAGGGAGATGCGCTGCGCACGCCCCTCTCTGCGGTGCATCATGCAAAAAAAAGCCTGGACGCGAATCCAGGCTTTCTCTTTGAATTTGGCGGTGAGAGAGGGGTTGATTCGCTGCGCTCACCCTGCGGGCCGCCGTTGGCGGTCCAAAACGCAGGCGTTTTGTCGAACCCTGTCGAGGCTTCTCGCCCCTCTCTGCGGTGCATCATGCAAAAAAAAGCCTGGACGCGAATCCAGGCTTTCTCTTTGAATTTGGCGGTGAGAGAGGGCTTGATTCGCTGCGCTCACCCTGCGGGCCGCCGTTGGCGGTCCAAAACGCAGGCGTTTTGTCGAACCCTGTCGAGGCTTCTCGCCCCTCTCGGCGGTGCGCCATGCAAAAAAAAAGCCTGGACGCGAATCCAGGCTTTCTCTTTGAATTTGGCGGTGAGAGAGGGGTTCGAACCCTCGATACACTTTCGCGTATACACACTTTCCAGGCGTGCTCCTTCAGCCACTCAGACACCTCACCGTTTTGTCGTCGATAACGCCTTGCGCTGTCGACGGGCGCTAATGTAGGAGAATCTGATCTCAGCGTCAACCCTCTTATTTCATTCTCATGACTGTTTAGCCAAACTTGCAGCAATTTGCTGATTTACCGAACGATATTCCCACTCTTGGCCACCGGCGGGCAGGGCGGACTGTGTTCAAAACGCGTGAAAGATGATTGTTTGACCTTTTTCTGTACGGGTAGCTCAATATATCGCCAATGAGATCGGTCTATTTGATGTTATATGCATTAATACTGGATTATTAGTCAAATGTGTCGCTAAATGGAATTATGTCGGCGCGGCGTTTTTGGCAAGGAACATCACGGCGCCGCGCAGATTGCCGGGAGACAGGCCGGCGATATCGCAGACAGGGACAGACTCATTACATAATAATGCAGTAGAGGTTCGTTTTGACTCCTTCAGATGCCATGCCGGCGCCGCAAGCGCGCCATGCCATTCCCCCCGGTGCGGGGGCGCTGTTCTTCATCCAGATCTTCGCCACACTGGGCTTCGCCGTGCTTTACTCCACGCTGGTGCTGTACGCCACCAAGCGATTGGGCTTCAACGAAAGCAGCGCCAACGCCATGATGGGCGTGTTCGGCGCCTTCAACTATGGTCTGCACATGTTCGGCGGCTACCTCGGCGGCCGTTTCCTCAGCAACCGCAACCTGTTCGTGCTGGGCATGGTGTTGCAGGTGATCGGCTGCGCGCTGATTGCCGTCGCGGGCGTGTGGGGGCTGTACTGGGGGCTGGCGATGTTCCTGACCGGCAGCGGCCTTAACGTGACCTGCATTAATATGATGCTCACCCAGCGTTTCAAACCGGATGATGACCGGCGCGAATCGGCATTCCTGTGGAACTACGCTGGCATGAACCTCGGGTTCTTCGTTGGCTTTACCGTCGCCGGGTATTTCCAACTGACGGAAAACTATCGCGCGCTGTTCCTGTTCGCCACGCTGGGCAATGCGGCGGCGATCATCGTCGCCGTCTGCCGCTGGCGGATTCTGGCGGATCTCAATACGCCGCTGCACGATGCCAGCCGCAGTCAATACCGTTGGCGCATGCTGGCCGGGCTGGCGGTGCTGGTGGCGCTGGTGCCGATTATCCGCGTGATGCTGACCCACGCCGAGTTCAGCGGCCATTTCGTGATCGTGCTCGGCGCGCTGATCTTCCTGATGCTGTGCGTGGTGACGCTGCGCCACCATCCGCGCGATGAGCGCCGCAGAATGGCGGCCTATCTGATCCTGGCGCTGGGGTCGCTGGTGTTCTGGGCGCTGTATCAGCTGGCGCCGATGGGGCTGATGCTGTTCTCCGAGCACAACATCAACCTGAACGTTTACGGCATTCAGGTGGCGCCGCAGTGGATCCAGAATATCAACACGCTGGTGATCGTGGTGGGCGGCCCGCTGCTGGCCTGGTGGTTCAATCGCCTGCGCGCCCGCGGTTGCAACATCGACATTCCGCTGCAGTTCTCCGGATCGCTGTTCTGCATCGGGCTCGGCATGCTGGTGCTGCCGCTGGGCATCAGCATGGCCGGCGGCGACGGGCTGGTGGCGTTTAAATGGATCGTCATCAGCTATGTGCTGCAAAGCGTCGGTGAATTGATGATCTCGCCGATCGGTTACGCGATGATCGGCAAGCTGGCGCCGCCGCGCTATCAGGGCGTGATGATGGGCTGCTGGATGATGGTGACCGGCGTCGCCTCGGTGCTGGCGGGCTACGTCTCCGGCCTGATGCCGGAAAACAGCGGCAGTACGCCGCTGCAAACCAATCCCGGCTACAGCGAAATCTTCAGCGCACTGGGCTGGGGGGCGACGGGCGTCGGCGTGGCGATGCTGATCCTCATTCCGCTGTTGCGGCGTCTTATCCGGCGCGACGGTCCGTCTGCCGCCTGATTTGGCGAGAATACACAGCAGCCCCACTGGTCGGGGCTGTTTTTATTTTGGGCTTTAACGCTTGCATCCGGCGGCGAATCGCGGAAGGCTGAAGGAAAACCAATAAAAACAAACCGGAGCCCGCAGTATGAACATCATCTATTACCACCCCTTGTTTAACGCCCAGGAATGGCTGATCGGCATCAAGCAACGCCTGCCGCAGGCCGAGATCCGCGAATGGCAGCGCGGCGACGAGCGGCCGGCGGATTACGCGCTGGTATGGCGCCCGCCGCACGAGATGTTAGCCAACCGCCGCGATCTGAAAGCGGTGTTCGCCCTCGGCGCCGGCGTCGACGCCATTCTCGATCAGGAGCGCAAACACCCCGGCACACTGCCCGCCGGCGTGCCGCTGCTGCGGCTGGAGGATACCGGCATGGCGCAGCAGATGCAGGAATATGCGCTGAGCTATGTGCTGCGCTATTTCCGCCGTTTCGACGAGTATCAGGCGTTGCAGCAGCGGCAGGAATGGCAACCGCTCGATCCGCACTCGCTGGATGATTTCACTATCGGCATCCTCGGCGCCGGCGTGCTGGGGCAGAGCGTGGCGCGCAAGCTGACCGAGTTTGGCTTTAGCGTACGCTGCTGGAGCCGCAGCGCCAAACAGATCGACGGCGTGCAAAGCTTCGCCGGAGAGGCGCAGCGCGGCGCCTTTCTCGACGGCGTCAAACTGCTGATCAACCTGCTGCCCAATACGCCGGAGACCGTCGGCATTCTCAACCGTGAGCTGTTCGCGCAACTGCGGCCGGGCGCTTACCTCATCAACATCGCGCGCGGCGCGCATCTGGTGGAGGCCGATCTGCTGGCGGCGCTGGAGCAGGGGCAACTGGCCGCCGCCACGCTGGACGTGTTCGCCCGCGAGCCGCTGCCGCAGGATCACCCGTTCTGGCGTCATCCGCGTGTCACCATTACCCCGCATATTGCTGCCATCACGTTGCCGCAGCAGGCGATGGATCAGATCGCCGCCAACATCCGCGCGCTGGAGGCGGGGCATGCCCCGGCCGGCGTGGTCGACAGGCAACGGGGTTACTGAGCCTTCAGCCGCCGTTCGGTAACTGATAAGCTGTTATCGTCATCGCGCCTGTCCGTACCTTTGCGGGCGGGCCCTCTGGAAGGAGAAACAATGTACCCCGTTGATTTGCATATGCACACCGTCGCCAGCACCCACGCCTACAGCACGCTGCACGATTACATCGCCGAAGCCCAGCAGAAGGGCATCAAGCTGTTCGCCATCACCGATCACGGCCCGGACATGGCCGATGCGCCACACTATTGGCACTTCATGAACATGCACGTGTGGCCGCGCCGGGTGAACGGCGTGGGCATTTTGCGCGGTATCGAAGCCAACATCAAAAACCTGCAGGGCGATATCGACTGCACCGGCCCGATGCTGACGGCCACCGACGTGATCATCGCCGGTTTCCATGAGCCGGTGTTTGCGGCGCAGGATAAAGCGTCCAATACTGAAGCGATGATCGCCGCGATGGCGCAGGGAGACGTGCATATCATCAGCCACCCCGGCAACCCGCGTTACCCGATCGATATTCCCGCCGTCGCGGCGGCGGCGGCCAAATACGAGGTGGCGCTGGAGCTGAATAACTCGTCGTTCACCCACTCCCGCAAGGGCAGCGAGGCCAATTGCCGGGCGATCGCCGCCGCGGTGCGCGACGCCGGCGGCTGGCTGGCGCTGGGTTCGGATTCGCACGTCGCTTTTTCACTGGGTAATTTCGAGCACTGCGAGCGCATCATCGAAGAGGTGGGCTTCCCGCAGGAGCGCATTCTCAACGTCAGCCCGCGCCGGTTGCTGGATTTTCTCGAGCGGCGCGGCAAGCCGGCGATTGCGGAATTGGCCGATTTGTGACATCGTCCCGGCAAAATTTTCCGTATTGTATAAGGCATTATCATGAATGAGTTTTCCATTGTCTGCCGCGTGCTGGGTACGCTGTTCTACCGCCAGCCGCAGGATCCGCTGCTGGTGCCGCTGTTCGCGTTGATCAAAGAGGGCAAGCTTCAGCAGCACTGGCCGCTGGAGCAGGATGACCTGCTGAAGCGCCTGCAGCAGGGCTGCGACGTCAACCAGCTGGCGACCGACTTTAACGCGATGTTCGTCGGCAGCGAATGCAGCGTGTCGCCGTTCCGCTCCGACTACGTCGAAGGAGCCAGCGAAGCGGAAGTGCGCACCTTCCTGCAGCAGCGCGGCATGCCGCTGGCGGAGGCGCCGGCCGACCATTTCGGCCAGCTGCTGCTGGCCGCTTCCTGGCTGGAGGATCAGTCGCAGGAAGATGAAGCGCAGGCGCAGATCGCGCTGTTCGACGAGTTTCTGCTGCCGTGGTGCGGCCGCTTCCTCGGCAAAGTGGAAGCGCACGCCACCACCGGTTTCTACCGCACGCTGGCGCTGATGACCCGCGACGCCATCCAGGCGATGCGCGACGAGCTGGCGGAGTACGAGCAGGACGACGAAGCGGGCGACGAAGACGCGTAACGCCGCAGCCATCCAGGCGGGCCGCCCGGCCCGCCGATCCGCTAAACACAGGTTTGCATCCCCCAGACGTAAATTGACAAAAGATCCCCTAATCTGGCGGTTTACCGTCGGTTCGGCCGCGCCTGCGCGCCGCGCTTTTTCACGCAAGGGGTAGATGATGAAAAGTAACTGGATGCAGCAGATTCAAACGTTGATCGGGCAGAAGGCCGGCGCGATGGGCGGGGCGGAAGGCATCGGCAAGCTGCTGGCGCCCACGGCGCTGGGCGGTCTGGTCGGCGTGCTGTTGGCCAACAAATCCTCGCGTAAGCTGGTGGGCAAGTTCGGCAAAAATGCGCTGATCATCGGCGGCAGCGCGGCGGTGGGCGCGGTGCTGTGGAACAAGTATAAGCAGCGGGTGAAAGAGACCCATCAGGACGAACCGCAGTTCGGTTTGCAAACCACGCCGGTGGATCTGCGCGCCAAACGTTTGGTGCAGGCGCTGGTGTTCGCCGCCAAGAGCGACGGCCATATCGATGCCGACGAACAGCGCGCCATCGATCACAGCCTGGCGCAGCTGCAGGTGGGGGAAGAGGCGCAGGGCTGGGTGCAGGAAGCGCTCGATCAGCCGCTCAACCCGGAATTGATCGCCCGCAGCGTGCAAAACGAAGACGAGGCGCTGGAGGTTTACTACCTGAGCTGTCTGGTGATCGACGTCGATCACTTTATGGAGCGCGGCTACCTCGATGCGCTGGCGCAGGCGCTGAAGATCCCAGCGGACGTCAAGCAGGGCATCGAGAGCGACGTCAACGAGAAAAAGCGCGAGCTGGCATAGCGCCGCTTGGCAAGCCGGGGGGAATCGTGTCACTCTTGCCGCAATCTATGTAAGCGGATGATTTAGTAATGATGACCCCACCGAAAGCGGAAAAACGCCCTTATCCCATCACCATCCACGGCGACACGCGCGTGGATGACTACTACTGGCTGCGCGACGACGAGCGCGCAGACCGCCAGGTGCTGGACTACCTGCAGGCGGAGAACGCCTACACCGATGCGATGCTGAAACCGCAGCAGGCGCTGCGCGAAACCCTGTACGAAGAGATGGTGGCGCGCATTCCGCAGCAGGAACATTCGGTGCCTTACGTGCGCCACGGCTATCGCTATCAGACGCGCTACGAGCCGGGCAACGAATACGCGATTTATGTGCGCCAGCCGCAGGCCGAGAGCGAGCAGTGGGATGTGCTTATCGACGGCAACCAGCGCGCCGAGAACCACGAGTTTTACACCCTGGGTGGGCTGGACGTCAGCCCAGACAATCAGCGGCTGGGGGTGGCGGAGGATTTCCTGTCGCGCCGTCAGTATGACATTCGCTTCAAGAACCTGGCCGACGGCAGTTGGGCGGAGGAAGTGTTGGAAAACACCTCCGGCAGCTTCGAGTGGGCTAACGACTCCTCGACGGTGTACTACGTGCGCAAGCACGCCAAGACGCTGTTGCCGTATCAGGTCTATCGCCACGTGGTGGGCAGCGATCCGCAGCAGGATGAGCTGATTTACGAAGAGCTGGACGATACCTTTTACGTCGGGCTGGAGAAGACCACCTCCGAGCGTTTTATCCTGATCCACCTGAGCAGCACCACCACCTCGGAGATCCTGCTGCTGGACGCCGATCGTGCGGACGCCAAGCCGCAGCTGTTCGTGCCGCGCCGCAAGGATCACGAATACGCCATCGATCACTATCACCAGCATTTCTACATCCGCTCCAACAAGGACGGCAAGAACTTCGGCCTGTACCAGAGCGAGCAGGCAGACGAAGCGCAGTGGCAGACGCTGATCGCCCCGCGCGCCGACGTAATGCTGGAGGGCTTCAGCCTGTTCCGCGATTGGTTGGTGGTGGAAGAGCGCAATGCCGGCCTGACGCTGCTGCGCCAGATCCACTGGCAGACGGGCGAAGAGAAACGCATCGCCTTCGACGATCCGACCTACACCACCTGGCTGGCGTATAACCCGGATCCGGAAACCGCGCTGTTGCGCTACGGCTATTCGTCGATGACCACCCCGACCACGCTGTACGAGCTGAACATGGACAGCGGTGAGCGGACGATGCTCAAACAGCAGGAGGTGAAGAACTTCACGCCGGAAAACTACCGCAGCGAGCGGGTGTGGGTGAAGGCGCGCGACGGCGTCGAGGTGCCGGTCTCGCTGGTGTATCGCCAGGACAGCTTCCAGCGCGGCGCCAACCCGCTGATGGTGTACGGCTACGGCTCTTACGGCAGCAGCATGGATCCGGCGTTCAGCGCCAGCCGCCTGAGCCTGCTGGATCGCGGTGTCGTGTTCGCGCTGGCGCATATTCGCGGCGGCGGCGAGCTGGGGCAGCTGTGGTATGAAGACGGCAAACTGTTCAACAAGCAGAACACCTTCAACGACTTTATCGACGTGACCGAAACGCTGATCGCCCAGGGGTACGGCGACGGCAAGCGGGTGTTCGCCATGGGCGGCAGCGCCGGCGGCCTGCTGATGGGCGCGGTGATCAACCAGGCGCCGCAGCTGTTCCACGGCGTGGTGGCGCAGGTGCCGTTCGTCGATGTGGTGACCACCATGCTGGACGAGTCGATCCCGCTGACCACCGGCGAATACGACGAGTGGGGCAACCCGAACGAACAGGCCTATTACGACTACATCAAACAGTACAGCCCGTACGATCAGGTGAAGGCGCAGGCATACCCGCATCTGCTGGTGACCACCGGCCTGCACGATTCGCAGGTGCAGTATTGGGAGCCGGCCAAGTGGGTGGCCAAGCTGCGCGAGCTGAAAACCGACGATCGGCAGCTGCTGCTGTATACCGACATGGATGCCGGCCACGGCGGCAAATCCGGCCGCTTCAAGGCCTATGAGGATATTGCGCTGGAGTACGCCTTCATTCTGGCGCTGGCGGAGTAACGGCGAACAGCGGGCGGCCTGCGCCGCCCGCTGTGCTAGCCAATCAGATAGTATTTCAGCGTGTGTTTCATGTCCGGGCTCAGATCGTCGATGGATTTCAGCATCCAGCGCAGATAGCCGGGATCTTCCTGGGCGATGCGATCGATTTCCTGCCCGCGATACTTGCCGAATTTGAACTTCTTCAGCAGCACCGGCTGTTCGGTGATCTGCACCATTTGCTCCGGCGTCCAGCCCGAATCCTTGATGATGCGTTGCAGCAGCGCGGCGGTGACGTAGCAGTCGTACAGCGCGCGGTGCGGGTACAGCGTGGCGTCTGCCGGCAGCTGCACGTCCAGGTTCAGCGCGTAGCGCAGATACTGGTTGCCGTACTTGATGTCCGGATACAGCGTGCGCGCCAGCTTGAGGGTGCAGATCCAGGCGCCGTTCATCTCCGGCAACACCCCGCGATCAAAGGCGGCGTTGTGCGCCACATAGTAGGGGCTGCCCTGATAGCGGCCGATCGCCACCGCAATGCGCGGTTTGCCTTCCACCATCTGTTCGGTGATGTGGTGAATAGCCATCGCGTCGAGGCTGATGGGGCGGTCCGGGCTGACCAGGTCGCTCATCGGATTGGTTAACTGGCCGTCGAGCAGATCGAGGGAGGCCACTTCCACCACGCCGCCGTCCAGCCCGCAGGTCTCGGTATCTATTACGCGTAACGTCATGCTTTCCTCCGCGTTGCCGTCAGGCTTCAGCTTAACCGGCACAGGCGGCCGTGCCAACCGTCGAAAGTCTTGCCGGCGATGATCAGCCCAGGAGCGTCATCCGGCGCGGCAACCAAAAGCGCTCCCGTTTCATCCCAGATGGCGCTGCGGCCTGCCGGGATCCAGCCGCCGGTCGGCGCCGCATGGTTGGCCATCAGCGTGACCATGCCGTAACGCCGGGCATAGCCTGCCAGCGCGGCGCTGTCTTTCGCGTAACCGGCTTCAGATACCAGCACGCCGGCAGCATAAATCTGCGCGCCCGCCTGTGCGGCGGCGCTTGCGTGGCCGGGCTCCGAAGTATCGGCACAGATAGCCAGCGCGATGCGTTGCCGATGTATTTCCAGCGGCGAGCCGCCATCGCCGGGCAAGAACCGTTGCCGTTCCGCGCCGTGCAGATGCTGCTTGGTATAGGGCGTCAATGCGCCATTGGGGTGAAAGATCAAGGCGGCGATATGCAGCGCCTGGCCGCTGCGTAAGGGCGCGCCGACGATGATCGTCATCTGATGCGATTGCGCCGCCGCAGCGAGCGGTTGCAGACGCGGATCGCCCAGTGTCAGCACCAGTTCGGCAGCATCAGCCAGTTCATAGCCGCTGAGCGACAGTTCGGGAAACACCAGCAGCTGCACCTGCTGTTGGGCTGCCTGCGCGACAAATTCAAGGTGACGTTCAAGGTTGCAGGCGATATCGGCCGCAGCGGCGGGGTATTGGGCGGCGGCGAGGGTGAAGCAGGACATCGGCCATCTCTCCTGTGAGGCAATAAAAAACCCGCCTTGGCGGGTTTAATGACGGATGGAAGGACGCTTACTCACCAGACGGATGCGCTTTTTTGGCGCGTTTCTCCGCACGTTTCTCTGCTGGGGTTTTCAACGGCTTCTTCTTCGCATTTTTTTTGCTATCCATTCCCTTACTCATGATGGCCTCTCGTTACCTATGATTGGGTGGCTTGCTCAGCCATTAACCGCCTAAAGCCGGCAGGATGCAAGCGACAAAGTGCGAATTGCACTTAACCGGCTGTTTGCACGTGAAATTTTGTTTTTGGATGACCGGGTGATAAAAATAATTATTATGTTATAATATTACACTTTCAATATTCGGAGAACGCAATGACTGTGATGGCATTACCGGATGCGCAGCAACTGCTGGCCATGCCGGATTCTGATTATATGAACTCGGTTCAACGGGCGTTTTTCCGTCAGCTGCTGCAGGATGAGCGGCAAAAGCTGCTGCTGCACATCGATGAGCTGAAAAAAGAGATCGATGGCGGCGAAGCGACGGGCGATGAGGCCGACAAGGCGGCGCGCGAAGAGGATTTGCGCCTGCTGTTCCGCCAGCTGGATCGCGAAAGCCGCCTGCTGCCGAAAATCGATGCGGCGCTGGCGCGTTTGCAGAACGGCGAATACGGCTACTGCCGGGAAACCGGCGAACCCATCGGGCTGGCGCGCCTGCTGCTGCGTCCGACGGCGGAACTGAGCATTGAGGCGAAAACCGCGCAGGAGATGCGTGAGCCGCATATGCGTAAAGGCGGGTAAGGTCTCAGCCGCCGAGCGTATCCACCAACAGATCGAGAAAGCGCCTGACGCGAGGTTCCAGCAGGCGCTTATTCGGATAGAGCGCCACAATCCTGACTTCTTCACCCGCCACGGCGCGCAACACCTGCTGCAGACGGCCGGCGGCCAGGTCCTCCGCAATCATAAACTCCGGCAGATACGCGATGCCCAACCCGGACAGAGCGGCGTCGCGTAACGCTTCCCCACTGTCTAGCCGCAGGCGGCCGCGCACCGGGGCCTTGACCCATTCGCCGCGCTCGTCGCGCAGCCGCCAGGGCTGTTTTTGGTTGCGGCTGCTGAACAGCAGAGCCTCATGCCCGGCGAGCGACTCGACGGTTTGCGGTTCGCCACGGGCGGCGAGGTAGGCGGGGGAGGCGCACAGCAGGGCGCGATACCTGGCGAGGGTTCTGGACACCAGCCGGGTATCCGGCGCCGTGACGCCGATCCGCACCGCTAAATCAAATCCTTCTTCCACGATATCCGCCAGGCGATCGGAAAAACTGATCTCCACCTGCACCTCAGGCCAGGCGACGAGAAATTTCGGCACCAGCGGCAACAGGATCCGTCTGCCGAAGGCGGCGGGAGCGGTCAACCGCAGCACCCCGCGTGCGGTGCCTTTGTCGCCGGCCACGCTGGCCTCGGCGTCGTCGACCGAAGCGAGGATCTGCAGACCGCGCCGATAAAACTCCCGCCCCTCGTCGGTCAGGCCAAGTGAACGCGTGGTGCGATGCAACAGCCGCACGCTCAGCCGCTGCTCCAGACGCGCGATGGCTTTGCCCGCCGCCGAGCGCGACAGCCCCATCGTCTGTCCGCCGGCGACAAAACTGCCGGCGTCGACGACGGCCATGAAAACCTGAATGTCATTGAGATTCGCCCGCAACATGCCGCCCCCCGAGATTCGATGATAAGATAATTAATTTAACATATTCAATGAATTAACTGCATATCCAATGTCGTTTCAGTGACGACGTCCATTCGCCAATCAAACGATTATAGTCGCCATGGAAACGATAAACGGTTGGAGAAGCAGCATGAAAAACGGCATCACGCACTACCATCACGGGGTCATTTGGGAAGAGGAGAATGGCGTGTCCCAAGGCGTTCGCGTCAAAGACACCCTCTACATTTCGGGGCAGTTTTCCCATGATATGCAGGGTGAGTTTATCGGCGCGGGCGATATCGAACGGCAAACCCAACAGACGTTGGACAACCTGGATCGGGTATTGGCGGGATTCGGCGCCGAACGTTCGAACCTGGCGTATGTGGAGATCTATCTGACCGATGTACAGGCGCATTTTGAACCCTGCGTTGCGTTGTTCAAACGCTATGTCGGCGATCACCGGCCCGCCGGTTCGCTGATCGGCGTCACCGGGCTGGCTTCGCCCGAGCAATTGGTGGAGATCAGTGCGATTGCGCACCTGAACTGATCGGGCCTGTGGGCGTTTTGCAAGCAGGTCGTTGTGATTTTGAGCAAACGCGCGCCGAGTTCCCGGCGCGCGTTTGAGTTTTCAGGTTTTACCGTTGACCTGCCGGGCGGCTTCCGCTTTGATGAAAGCATGACTCACAGAGAGACGGAAAGCGCCATGGAACAATTACGAGGTTTGTACCCGCCGTTAGCGGCATACGACAGCGGTTGGCTGGACACTGGGGATGGCCACCGGATCTACTGGGAGCTGAGCGGTAACCCGAACGGTAAGCCGGCGGTTTTCATTCACGGCGGGCCGGGCGGCGGCATCTCTCCGCACCATCGCCAGCTGTTCGATCCCGAACGCTATAAGGTGTTGCTGTTCGATCAGCGCGGCTGCGGCCGTTCCCGTCCGCACGCCAGCCTGGACAACAACACCACCTGGCATTTGGTGGCCGATATTGAGCGGCTGCGGGAAATGGCCGGCGTCGAACAATGGTTGGTGTTCGGTGGTTCCTGGGGATCGACGCTGGCGCTTGCCTATGCGCAGACCCACCCGGAACGCGTCAGTGAAATGGTGCTGCGCGGCATCTTCACCCTGCGCAAGCAGGAGCTGCATTGGTATTACCAGGACGGCGCTTCGCGCTTCTTCCCGGAAAAATGGGAGCGCGTGCTGTCCATCCTCTCGGATGACGAGCGTAAAGACGTGATCGCCGCCTACCGGCAGCGGCTGACCTCGGCCGATCCGCAGGTGCAGCTTGAAGCGGCCAAACTTTGGAGCGTGTGGGAAGGGGAGACGGTCACGCTGCTGCCGAGCCGCGAATCCGCTTCGTTCGGCGAGGATGATTTCGCGCTGGCGTTCGCCCGCATTGAAAACCACTACTTCACCCATTTGGGCTTCCTGGAGAGTGACGACCAACTGCTGCGCAACGTGCCGCTGATCCGCCATATTCCGGCGGTGATCGTCCACGGCCGTTATGACATGGCCTGCCAGGTGCAGAATGCCTGGGACCTGGCCAAGGCCTGGCCGGAGGCGGAGCTGCATATCGTGGAAGGGGCGGGGCATTCGTATGATGAGCCGGGCATTTTGCACCAGCTGATGATCGCCACCGACCGGTTTGCCGGCAAGTGACGCAAAAAACCCGCCGTAACGGCGGGTTTTTCTATTTAGCCTTCGGCTCGTACGGCAGGCGCGAAAACTTGTGGGATTCCGCGCGGTAGTGCGCCACGCGCTCGCGAAAATAGTCGCGCAGCGCTTCCGGTTGCTCGCGCTCCACCACTTCCGGGATCACCGGCATGTTGTAGCGCTCTTTATACGCCACGCCTGAGGCGGCGAGATCCACATTCACCCTGTCCATTTCCTCTTTGGACAGCTCGGCCAGATTGTAACCCACGCTATGCTCCTTACTTACTTTGCCGCATTGAATCTGCGCAGAAGGTAATCCACCCGGCGGCGCTTGGCAAGCCCATTACGCCGTTGCCGGGAGCGATATTTATCCGAGAGTAATGCAATCTATTTATTCTTTTAAATAAGAATGATTCGCTTTTTGATTAAAATAAAAGATGAAAATAATTATCATGTGAATTCTCAACGTGGGGTTGATATTTTAATTTATTGATATTTATGATTTTTATAATTAATGTTTGCTTGGTGTGAATAATGTGTTTTTATTTTTACGGCAGCAAGGCATAATGCGCGGAAATTAAATTCATGACCTGCAAAATAAAAGGAATCATTATGCTGACGCAAGAAATGACTCAAAAGCTGAATGAGCAACTGAATCTGGAGTTCTACTCCGCCAACCTGTATCTGCAGATGAGCGCATGGTGCAGCGATAAAGGCTTTGAAGGCGCCGCCGCATTTCTTAAAGAGCATTCTCAGGAAGAGATGCAGCATATGCAACGTTTGTTCGACTATCTGAGCGACACCGGCTCTCTGCCGCTGCTGGGCACCATCGCCGCGCCGCCGGTGGCGTTTGAGTCGCTGGCGGACGTGTTCCAGCAGACCTACGAACACGAACAGCTGATCACTCGTCAGATCAACGAACTGGCGCACGCCGCCATGACCGCACACGATTACTCCACCTTCAACTTCCTGCAGTGGTACGTGGCGGAGCAGCATGAAGAAGAGAAACTGTTCAAATCCGTGCTGGACAAGCTGGCGCTGGTGGGCACCAGCGGCAAGGGCCTGTTCTTCATCGACAAAGATCTGAAGAAAATGGGCGCGATGGGCCAGGGCGGCAACGACCAGGCCTGATCTGCACCAGAGCATCGAAAAACCGCGCGCGGGCGAGCCTGACGCGCGGTTTTTTTTACCCTGCGTTTATCGCGGTTATGCGGCGATACGTGCTGCCGGATCGCAAAATGCCAGTGATGCGCTCGACTTGCCGCGGCGTGGTCGTTATGATTTACCGCGATACGCTACAGGGATGGTAGAGTCAAAACAGCGGGTTAGCCGATACAACCCGTTTTTCTGTTTACCCGTGGCGCAATCATTGCGGTGGGTTGGGGCCGCTGATACATCGCCTTGGCTGTGGCCTTAACCCTTATGACCCTCTTTATATTGTTAAGGGATACCACTGTGATCGGTAAAATTCGTTCCTCCTGTCGCCTGCTTTCCACCGTTTTCGTTCTGTTCGTTGGCCTGTCTTCGCAGCAAGCGCTGGCGCACGCCCACCTGAAATTGGAAACGCCGAAGGCTGACGCCAGCGTCAGCCCGGCGCCGAAGGCGCTGACCCTCAGCTTCTCCGAAGGCATCGAACCAAACTTCAGCGGCGTGAAAATCACCGGCCCGGACAACGCCGTGGTGAAAACCGGCAAGCTGCAGCTCGATCCGAACAACAACACTCAGGTCAACGTGCCGATTGAAGGCGAGCTGAGCGCGGGCAAATACAACGTCAGCTGGCATGTGGTGTCGGTCGACGGGCATAAAACCAAAGGCCAGTACAGCTTCACCGTAAACTGATCGTGACTCTGGCGACCCTGTTCGTTCTGTGTCGCTTGGTGCACTTTGCGGCGGTGATGCTGATGTTCGGCATCAGTCTGTTCACCGCCTTATTGTCACCGCAGCGCCTCTCCCCGATCCTCTCCCGCGATGTGCGTCCGCTGCTGCTTGCCGGCACCTGGGTTGCCGGGCTTTCCGCCGTGGCGCTGCTGGCCATCCAGGCCGGGCAGATGGGCGACGGTTGGCAAGACGCCTGGCGGCTGGAGGTCTGGTGGGCGGTGCTCGGCACCACCTTCGGCGAAGTGTGGCGCTGGCATCTGGGCCTGACGCTGCTGGCGATCCTGGGCCTGCTGCTGCCGGAACGGCCGCGCGTACAGGCGTTGGCGCTGTGCTCGGCGCTGCTGCTGGTGAGCCTGGCGTTCATCGGCCACGCGGCGATGCATGAAGGCGCGTTGGGCGCGCTGCACCGCGCCAACCATGCGGTGCACCTGCTGGCCGCCGGTTACTGGTTCGGCAGCCTGGCGCCGCTGCTGGTTTGCCTGCGTTACCTGTCGCCGCCGCAGTGGCGCAGCGACGCCATCACCACGCTGATCCGTTTCTCGCGCTGGGGGCACCTGGCGGTGGCGGCGGTGATCGTCACCGGCATCGTCAACAGCCTGATCATTCTCGGCGGTTGGCCGCTCAACCTCGGCTCGCCTTATCAGCGCCTGCTGCTGATCAAAACCGCGCTGGTGGCGCTGATGGTGATGGTGGCGCTGGCCAATCGCTACGCCATCGTGCCGGCGATGAGCCGCGTACCGGCGCTGGCGCAGCGCGGTGTGGTGCTGGCCTGCTGGCTCGAAGTCGGGCTGGGGATGGCGGTGCTGCTGCTGGTCAGTTTATTTGCAACCTATGCGCCGGTATGACATTTCAGCTTGCCGCAACCGGCCAAGCTGCGGGAAAATCGGCGCGAATAGCAACCTTAAGGCCATCACATGAAATCGGTATTACTCGGCATTACGCTGCTGGCAACCGCGACCGGCGCGCTGGCGGCAGACAAACTGGTGAACATCACCAAACTGGAGTACGGCAAACAGTGGGCGTTCACCAAGGAAGAGGTGACGCTGCAGTGCCGCAGCGGCGGCGCGCTGTTCGTGCTGAATAACAGCACCCTGATGCAATATCCGCTCAACGACGCGGCGGAGCAGCAGGTGAAGAAGGGCCATCAGCGCGCGCAGCCGCTGGAGGTGATCCTGCTGGACGACCCTGCCGAACCGGGGAAAAAAATGAGCATGGCGCCGTTCATCGAGCGCGCCGAGAAGCTGTGCGCTGACTAACCGCTTGTTTGCCAACGTCTTGTCCAAGGTGCGCGGATTGATGCGCATTTGCCGCATAGTTATTTCGTCACGAAACTATCACGCGGCCGCCGGGCGGCTGGCAAAACTGGCGCGGTAGGCTACTCTTAAAGTGCACGGCTGAACAAGCCCTGCATTAAATGCCAACTTTTAGCGCACGGCTCTCTCCCAAGAGCCATTTCCCTAGACCGAATATAGGAATCGTATTCGGTCTTTTTTTGTGTGATTGATTTATAAGGAAATTCCACTTAAGACGCCAATAAATTTCTGGTTTCTCTTTCCAGTCGTAACACCTCAGCCCGATCTCCGGCTCCACACACCCACCGCACCTATCGCTAATTTAGCCGCACCAAAAGTCATTACGTCATTTATGGCGCTGATAAGCTCCGTTCATTGTTCCCATTATCGGTTTAACGAGAGTGGCATTATGCAGAATATCAAGGCATTAGGCGTTGTAAAAGGAAACCTGCGTTGAACGATCGGCTGAATCAGTTGAAGAGGGCGCTACCCGGCTATCTCAATGCGTGGCGTGAGGGGGCCTTACCCTCTGACTGGGGGCAGGTGGCTAATCCTGAAGTGGTTGCCGCCCTGTTGGCGGAGTGGGAGGCGCTAAGCGAGTTGGCGTCTCAGTTCGAAACCGCCACTGAAGCCCCCTCCGAACCGGCCGCCTTTTGGCAGGCGCGCGCCGAGCTGATGGCGCAGCGCAATCGTGAGCTTATGGCCCAACTGGCGACGCCAGTCCGTTTGCCCGGCGCACGGGTGGCCTTTTTTGGCTATGTGAAAACGGCCGTGATGGACGCCAGGCAGGTTAAGGCGGCGATTCGCGATGCCGGTTTTATCGTTGCGGGCGGCGCCCCCAACGAGAACACGGCTTAACGCGGTTTCTTCTCAAATTTCTCGGCAAAAAAGAACCGCAGCAATTTATGGGTCCACAGCAGGATGGCGCCAACCACCACCAGCGAGACGACGAAATGCGACAGATTTTTAGGCGCGGCGTAGCCGTGGGTAAAGGAGACCCCCGCGCCGCTGAGCAGCAGGGTGGCGATCCAGAAGCCGAGCAGCAGGCATAAGGTACGAAACAGTTTAAACATGGTTATCACCAAAAATACGGAAAGCGCCGACCGAACGGAGAGGCTCAGCCGGAGCTTTGATTAATTAAAACCGCTTAGCGCGAACAGGTATTGCCGCCTTTACTGCTATTGTTATTGCAGCTGCTGCCGCTGTTTTTGTTGCCGCCTTTCCCCATGCCGACGTTGCCGCCGCCTTTGCTGCCTTCCTTGAAGCAGCCGCCGTTGAGCGCGCCCACCGCCAGGCCGCCAAGGCCGCCCAGAGAGCCGGTGATCACGCCGTTAACGCAATCCGGCGAGGTGTGCTTGCCGTAGAATCCCTGATTGGATGACCCGCCCCCGTTCTTGTTGCCGCCGTTGTTGTTGACGCGGCCATTGCTGCTGCGGTTGTCGCCAAAGTTACCGGCGCCGGCGATCAGGTGAAAGTGTTTGGCATCGATCTCTTGCATAAAATTCCCTCTTTATCGATTCAGTTAGATTCAGTAAAGCTTGCGCAAGCCTGCTGTTTTTAACAGAAAAAATAGCGGGGGTAATTACCGGTTCGGATAAGAACAGGGGGTTTATTTTGCGATATTTTCCAGACTGATAGAGCACAGAGGAATGATATTTGGGGCGTGTGGAACCGTAGCGCTATCTGTTCTCTTGGGTCGGTTAATTTGTTAGCATGGCGCCCCTGGATGACTATTGGTGCAGTACATTGAAAATTAAAGCGTTGTTATTTGTTGCGTTGGCCGCGCTGGCCGGCTGCAGCCAGGAGGGAACCTCGATGAATCAGCCCGGAAACGAGAAAGGCGGCCAAACGGAAGTGTTGCTGGTCAACAGCGCGCTGGTGGACTGCGTGGGCGTCGGCCCGATGAAGTGCATGCAGGTGCGCCGCTCCGCGCAGCAGCCGTGGGAGTTGTTCTATACCGGCATCGAGGGTTTCACCTTCGAACCGGGCTATCAGTATCGGCTGAAAGTGCGCGTCACCCCGGTGGAGAACGTACCGGCCGACGCCTCATCGCTGCGTTACACGCTGATTGAGCAGCTGGAAAAGCACAAGGCGTAATGGATCTATCTCGTCACCACCAAATGGCGTTTCATTTGGTGGTGACGTTTTCAGGAAAGTTTGTCTTTTTTCTTTCTTTTGGAGGATTCGAAAGTGGCGAAGGCATGTGCAAGAGCAAACCCCAGCGCACAGTAGCGTAGAGGCCAATTCTCTTTAGCCCATGTTTCAGAGTCAGCAATAAACATCGTGTTGCCGTTGGCAAAAAGGGTAAATTGCCAGCAAAGGATTAAAAAGCATATCGTAACCAGAACGACATAACCCTTGGAACCCAGAGACGGTCTGAAGACGTATTTCACGGCCAGACAGGCCGCGGCAGCGAGAGTAGAAAAAATATAATATAAAGTCGGTTCCATCACTGTTCCTGGCTGCTTTTATAAATGGAATTAATGGTTGAGACATCTGCACCACCTTCAAGCATCAAGCTGGCTCTTCCCATGTTCCTCCAACCGCGAATATAGTCTGTATTGATGTAACGAAATAATCGCCAGGCTTCGGGTTTCAGCGACAGTTTTAGTAAACCATAGCCTGATAACAGTAAGTCTACGCCACCTAACGCCATGTCTGCTGCGGAATGGGAATAGCCTAGCGTTGAAGCCGCAGAGCGGTACATCATTCGGCCTGGACCAATAGTATTCTTGCCAAATAACAGCGTATAACCGTTTTCGTAGACATTATTGATGCCATTGATTAAAAGTAACGTTCCTGGAATGGCACCGACGCCAGTCCAATCCAAGCCCACGCCGAGTAAAATTTGTGCTATTCCCGAGAGGAAGCCAACGCCGGCTAACACGTAGGTCACTACGGCGTCATGATTGACTTTCTTTCTCATTACGGCATAAGGCGTCACGGCGTCAGTTCGCAATAAGCGCTCTTGCTCAGAAAGCGATTGATATTCTTGCTTCATTTCTCTCATTGCAACATTCGCCGCTTCACCTGCTTGTTGGCATTTTTGCAATTTATCATTCACAAAGCAGTGCATCTCATGTCTGAAGGCATTACCGACTGTCCGGTCTTTTAAAAAGTCCCTATTAACGCGTTCTGATAGTTCTAAAAGCATACGTCCTTGTTGGCGAGCCATCGTTTGCGAGTAGGTATTTAAACGTTCTTTTAGTAACAGTGGATTATCCATTTTTCTTTGTTCCTCCCTGGATTTCGACCGAAAAACAGCCACACCATAACGCAACGCCAGAAGCTTGATCAACTTTCGCTGATTTGAAGAGGGAAAGCTTGAACTCGTTGAGGGGACGAGGCGTGGCGTGTGAAGACATCACGATGCGGAGTTGGGCAACCCTGAACCATCGACTTAACTGGTCTGTTCACTGCGCTTGTTTTCGCACTTTCTTAAGTATATCGAGAAAATCAGGTATATTGTCCTTCGGTTTTTAGCTACCAAGAAAAAATTACTATGATTATCAAACCTAAAATTCGTGGTTTTATCTGCACCACCGCTCACCCGGCAGGCTGTGAAGCCAACGTCCGTGAGCAAATCGCCTACGTTAAGTCACGCGGCGAACTGAAAAACGGGCCTAAAAAGGTGCTGGTCAT
Source organism: Serratia sp. BNK-23 (assembly GCF_047456145.1). NCBI lineage: Bacteria > Pseudomonadati > Pseudomonadota > Gammaproteobacteria > Enterobacterales > Yersiniaceae > Serratia > Serratia sp. BNK-23. The sequence continues at coordinate 2,965,907 of NZ_CP179900.1, read as the reverse complement.
TGGTGCATCCACCGGTTACGGTCTGGCCTCGCGCATCAATGCCGCTTTCGGCAGCGGTGCGGCCACCATCGGCGTATTTTTCGAGAAGCCTGGCAGCGAAGGCAAAACCGGTTCCGCCGGTTGGTACAACTCCGCCGGTTTCGACAAGGCAGCTAAAGAAGAAGGCCTGTACGCGAAAAGCATCAACGGCGACGCATTTTCCAACGAGTGCCGTCAGACCGTGATCGATCTGATCAAAAAAGACCTGGGTCAGGTTGACCTGGTGGTTTACTCGCTGGCTTCGCCGGTGCGTAAGATGCCGGAAACCGGCGAAGTGGTGCGTTCCGCACTGAAGCCGATCGGCGAGCCATACAAATCCGTCGCGCTGGACACCAACAAAGACGTGCTGGTTGAAGCCGTGGTCGAGCCGGCCAACGAGCAAGAAATCGCCGACACCGTGAAGGTGATGGGCGGCCAGGACTGGCAGCTGTGGATGGACGCGCTGGACGAAGCGGGCGTGCTGGCGGATAACGCGCAGTCGGTCGCTTACTCCTACATCGGTACCGATCTGACCTGGCCAATTTACTGGCACGGTACGCTGGGCAAGGCGAAAGAAGATCTGGATCGCGCAGCGCACGCCATCAACCAGAAGCTGCAGGCCAAAGGCGGCGCGGCTTACGTTGCGGTGCTCAAGTCGGTAGTGACTCAGGCTTCCTCCGCCATTCCGGTGATGCCGTTGTATATCTCTATCGTGTTCAAAATCATGAAGGAGCAGGGCATTCACGAAGGCTGCATCGAGCAGATCCAGCGTCTGTTCGCCACCAAGCTGTACAGCGGTGCGGCGCCGGATACCGACGAGAAACACCGTCTGCGCCTGGATGACTGGGAACTGCGTGACGAAGTGCAGGAAACCTGCCGTAAAATCTGGCAGCAGCTGAACGACAACAACATCAACGAACTGACCGATTACCAGGGCTACAAGGCGGAATTCCTGCGCCTGTTCGGCTTCGGTCTGCAGGGCGTTGACTACGACGCCGATCTGAGCGGCGAAGCCAATTTCGATGTGATCGAGCTGGTCTAAGCGCGTCGAGCGGTCAAACAAGGTCGGGTTAGCCCGGCCTTTTTTATTGCCTGCGAATTATCGGGTGGCTAAGCGAAAATGTTTATTTCGGGTTAACAGAGGAACCGGGTGGTTAACATCGGCAGTCGGATGGTGAAATAACGGCGGTTATTAAACTAAAGAAAGTCATTTTTTATTTACCCTTGCCGCCGGCTGCGGGTATTTTATTTCCTTTAAGGAGAAAGCTATGACATGGCGTTATTGTGCCACGGTATCGTTGTTTTTGTTGAGCGGCTGCAGCGCGATCCAGCCAACGTCGACGTCCCCGGACTGGTCTCAGCCTCAGCCGGCCACGCGGGAACAGCGGCAACGCATCATGGCGGGTGAGTCTGCCTCGTCGGTATTGCATGAAGGTAATATCGGTATTGGCGGTACGTTAGATGGGTCGAAAATATTCGATCGTTAAACCGCTAAATATATTCAGCCAAATTAATGCGCGCATTCTGCCGATATTGTCGGAGGGTTTACCTTTCCTGCGTTATTCTGCCGTGGCTTGACCATTCATTGCGTTAGCAGACAATTCGTTTTCCTTATAGGGAACCGCCGGTTTATTTCGGCGTAATCAAAGGAGTTGCCCATGACGAAGAACATGGCCGCGATCTTTCTCTTGCTGTTGCCGCCGCTAAGCCAAAGCGCCAGCGCAGCGCGCTACGACAGGCCGTGCGAAGGAGTGTCGCCGGTGCTGTTTCAAAAGCGCCTGAAAGCGCTGGCGCAGGATCTGCGTCAGGAAATGAGCGAGGAAGCGCCGCCGACAGAGCGCGATGCGGAAGAGCTGGCGCGGTTGGCGGAGTGCGCTATCGAGCCCGGCAAAGCGCCCGTCACCGGCGGGCAGCGCGTCTCCCGTTCAGAGGAAAAGCCGACGGCATCGCCGAACGGTTGCTGAGCCGGCGTGCGCGCAGAGTCTAGCGATGTAATGTAAAAGGAGTCATTGATGAAAAGGATCGTGTTGGCCGGCGTGGCCTTGTGTTGTTCCAGCTTCGCGCAGGCGCGGGTGGATCTGGAATACCATGCGGCGGCGCCGAAGGACAGTAAGGTCACCGAGGAGTACCAGAAAAAGCGCGACGCATTGCGCCACAAGGTGTGGAATGTCGATAACCTGACGCTGGCCAACGAGCAGGCGATTGCACGCGAACAGCAGCGCGAAGCCGCTGAGACCGCCGAGCGGCAGCAGCGGAACCTGGAACAGCAGCAGAAAAAGCAGCGCTGCCTGCGCAGACACTCGAAAGATCCTCATCCCGAGGCGAAGTGTTACATGCACAACTTCTAACCTTTAACGTCCGGGCGCTTTCTGCGCCCGACGTCGTTTAGGCCGGGCGGCAATGCTCTTTCAGCATGGCGATCGCGTCCGGTTTCAGCTGATACAGATAGACCGGCCGGCCGGTGGCGCCGTACAGAATACGGGTGCCGAGGATGCCGCTTTCCGCCAGATAGATGAGGTACTTGCGGCAGGACACCCGCGAAATGCCAATGGCGTTGGCCAGATTGTCGGTAGAGAATTCGCTGTCGTGCTGCTGTTCGATCCACTCGCACACCGTGCTCAGGGTGATGCTGGTCAGGCCCTTCGGCAGCTTTTTGCTCTCCTGGCCGCCGGGCTGGCGGCGCAACAGGCTGTCGACGTCGGCCTGCGAAAACTCGCGTTGCGCCAAGAGCTGTGACTGTTGCCGGTAGTGGCTCAGCGCCTCCTTGAAGCGGCTGAACTGGAACGGCTTGATCAGATAATCCACCACGCCGTAGTGCAGCGCTTTTTGCACCGTGTTCACGTCGCTGGCGGAGGAGATGATGATCACATCGGTCTTTTCGCCGAGTTCGCGCAGGCCGGGCAGCAGATCCAGCCCGTTCTCCTGCTGCATGTAAATATCCAGCAACACCAGATCGATGCTGACGCTGGCGTCGGCCAGCTGGGCACGCGCCTGGCTCAGGGTCGCGACCGTCGCCTGGCAGTGAAAACCGCCGACCTGGCTCAGGTAGTATTTATTCAGCTCCGCCACCATCGGGTCGTCGTCGACAATCAGTACGTTAATCATGGGCTCTGCTCTTGGCCTGATAGGGAAGGTGCACGAAAAATTGGGTCAGCTCGCCCGGTTCGGATTCGAAATCGATGCTGCCGCCCAGTTTCTCCAGATGGCTGCGGATCAGCGCCAGGCCGATGCCGCGTCCCGTTCCCTTGGTGGAAAATCCGTGTTCGAAGATGCGCGCGCCGATCGCCGGATTTATGCCGGGGCCGTCGTCGCTGACGATACAGTGTAATTGATCGTCGTGATGATGGAAGCTCAGGCCGATCTCGTGGCCCTCAACACCGTCGATGGCGTCGATGGCGTTTTCGATCAGGTTGCCGAGCACGCTGATCAGCACGTGGGTGGTTTCCGCATCGTCGGTTTCCGGCAGCAGGCTGTTTTCCTCGATGGTCAGTTCGATGCCGGCCTCGTGGGCGCGGCTGATCTTGCCGATGAAGAAGCCCGCCACCTCCGGCGAATGGATCTTGCGCAGCAGCGCGCCGATCTCTTCCTGATAGTTGCTGGCGGTGTTGATGATGTAGTTTTCCAACTGCTGATAGGCCTTCATATGCAGCATGCCGAGTATCACATGCAGCTTGTTCATAAATTCGTGCGACTGCACCCGCAGGGCGTCGGCGTAGTGCGCCATGCCGCTCAGCCGCTGCAGCAGGCGGCTGATCTCGGTCTTGTCGCGGAAGGTGGCGATGGCGCCGGTCACCTGGCCGTTGACGATCACCGGCACGGTATTGGTCAGCAGTTCGCTGCCGTTGAAGCTGATCTGCCGATCGCGCAGCGGTTCGCCGCTGGCCAGCACCTCCGCCAGATGCAGCTGCGCCGGCCAATGTTTGCTGGCGGCTTCCAGCAGCAGGTTTTCCACCGGCCCGCTCTGGCGCAGCAGGCGCTTGGCTTCGTCATTGACGATGGTGATGCGGGATTCATTATCGACCGCGATCACGCCTTCTTTAATCGATTGCAGCATGGCGTTGCGCTGTTCGAACAGGTTGGAGATTTCGTAAGGCTCGAAACCCAGCATGATGCGTTTGAGCGCAGAGACCAGGAAAAAGGTGCCCAGGCTGCCGACCAGGGCGGCGAAGGCGATGGTCCAATAGATGATCCATCGGCTTTCCGCCACCACCCGCTGCACGGTGTCCAGCGCGATGCCGAGCGCCACCACGCCGATTTGTTTTTTCTGATCGTCATACACCGGCACGAACACCCGCAGCGCCGGAGCCAGCGTGCCGCGGTTGATGGCGCTGTTGACGTTGCCTTGCAGCGCGGGCGCCAAATCGTCGCCGATAAAATGCTTGCCGATCAGCCAGGGTTTAGGGTGCGAATAGCGGATGCCCTGCATATCCACCACCACCACGAACAGCAGCTCGTTTTGATGGCGCACCTGCTCGGCGAAGCGCTGAATGGCGCCGCTGTGATCGCGCCGCTGCAGGCCGTCGATCACGGTGTTGGAGAGCGCCAGCGTGTTGGCGACGGCGATGGCTTTTTGCTGCAGCTGATCTTGCCCCTCGCGGCTCATCTGCACGAAAAACAGCGCGAACACCACCAGCAGCACCGAAGCGATGATGGCGGACACCATCAGCGTGATGGAGGTGCTCAGCTTGAGCGGCACCCGTTGTTTTGGCATGGCGGTTCTCCGAATGGCGATATCACGGCGTATTCTAGCGAGGAATGCGGCAAGCTGCAGTTACCGGCAGCAGGTTATAGCACGCTGCCGGGGTGCGGAGGGGTTATTTTAGTTACAAAAGCGGGTTACTGCTGGTGGTAGATCTCCAGCGCCTGTTGGCCGCTGGCGCCCTGATGGATGATCGCCATCAGGGCGCGCACCACCTGCGACGGATTGCTGTGTTGATAGACGTTGCGGCCATAGACCATGCCGGAGGCGCCCTGGGCCATCAGCGCGGCGGATTTCTCCAGCACCGGGCCCAGCTCTCCCTTGCCGCCGCCGCGCACCAGCGTCGGGCAGCGCGCCGCTTCCACCACGCGGTGAAAATCTTCCACCCGATCGGTCGGATCGGCCTTGATGATGTCGGCGCCCAGCTCGCGCGCCAGCCGCACCAGCGGCACGATTTTCTCCACGTCACCCAGCGATCCGTAGGCGGCGCCCTGGCCGGCCGGGGCCATCACCAGCGGTTCGATCATCAGCGGCATGGCGTAGCGATCGCAGGCGTGGCGCAGGCGGCCGATGTTTTCTACGCACTGGCGGAAAATGCCGGGTTCATCCGGGATCATATAGAGGTTGACCACCACCGCGGCGGCGTCCATTTGCAGCGCGGCCAGGATCGGCGCTTCCGGGTTGTGCAGCACCGCCCACATTTCGCGGTGGCGTGCGGCGTTATAGGCGTTGCCGACGTCGGTGCGCATCACCAGCGCCGGTTTTTCGCGCTGCGGCGCGCGCTGCAGCAGATCCGCCTGCCCGTAGTTGACCTGAATCGCGTCGGGGCGCGCGGCGATCAGGTTGCCCATCACCCGTTCGATATCTTCCAGCCCGATTAAAAAATCCGGTTCGTTGGCGATGCCGTGATCGATCGCCACATCCAGGCACTTGCCGTTGTTGAACAGGCGGTTCATCCGCACCTTACTGCTGAGCTGCATGTCAGGTCCTCCTGAGATAGGGATATGTCCATTATTGCCGAGTAAGGATGGTCGGGAAACGCAGAAACCGCAAACTGCGCGCCCGCTCGCAGTTTTTGCCGGCGCACGAAAGGGGAACGCTCGCGGGCGGCTTTCATTTCATTTGTTAGATCCGTGTCATGTTTTTGTTAATAAGCCATTCCAAAACGCATGTTTCGCTTGTTTGGGTTAAAAAGTTTCAATAGTCTAAATTATGAAATAAACATTTAAAAAAGCGGCGAGGACGCGGCTTGCTCCACCAGGGGTTTATTTCAATTGATTGTTTTTAATCTATTTTGAGATATCGATCACCATTTTGTTCACGGCCTTAATACGGCGATAACGCGGTAATTTCGCCGTATCAAAGGGATAACACCGACCGTATTGTTGTTTGAATGTAAAAAATATTTTTCATTAGCTGTCAACCAACAGACCTCTTCATTCTAACGATTAAAGGGTAACGAACATGAAGCTGAAGAAATTGATCGCCGCCTCGGTACTGATGTGCATGCTGCCGGCCAGCGTGTTGGCGAAAGACATCAAGATCGGCGTTTCCATGGCTTACTTCGATGACAACTTCCTCACCATTCTGCGCCAGTCGATGCAAAGCAAAATGAAGGCCGACGGCAACGTCAGCGGCCAGTTCGAAGACGCCAAGGGCGACATCGCGCAGCAAATTCAACAAATCGAAAACTTCGTCAGCCAGGGCGTCGACGCCATCATCCTCAACCCGGTGGATACCCAGGGCGTCAAGCCGATGATCAAACTGGCCGAGAACGCCAAGATCCCGCTGGTGTTCGTCAACCGCAAGCCGGAAGTGACGCTCCCGGCCGGCATGGCCTACGTCGGCTCCGATTCCAAGCTGGCCGGCAAACTGCAGATGGAAGCGTTGGCCAAGCTGATGAACGGCAAGGGCAACGTGATGATCCTGATGGGGGAACTGTCGAATGAATCGACCCGTGACCGCACCCGCGGCGTGGAAGAGGTGGCGGCCAACTATCCCGGTATCAAGATTGTCGATAAGCAAACCGCCAAGTGGACGCGTAAAGATGCGGTGGATATCACCACTGACTGGGTGCTGACCGGCCAGCAGATCGACGCTATCGCTTCCAACAACGACGAAATGGCCATCGGCGCCATCCTGGCGCTCAAGCAGGCTAAAAAGTCCGGCGTGCGGGTGGCCGGCGTGGATGGCACGCCCGATGCGCTGGAATTCATCAGAAAAGGCGATCTGGCGCTGAGCGTGTTCCAGGACGCCAAAGGCCAGGGCGAGGGTGCGGTGCAGACCGCCGTTCAACTGGTGAAAGGCGAGAAAGTGGAGAGCAACGTGCTGATCCCTTACCAGCTGATCACCCAGGCCAATTACCAGCAATTCGCCGATAAAAACAAGAAATAAGCCTTGAAGCCCGCCGCGGGCGCCGGTGTGGGGCGAGCGCGGCGGAAAACGTGGGTCAGTGCGGAGGTAAGCGGTATGTACCCTTATGTTCTTGAGGCCGAAGGCATCAGCAAGCAGTTCCCCGGCGTCAAAGCGCTGGATAAGGTCTCGATTAAAATCAAACCCGGCAGCGTGCACGCGCTGATGGGGGAAAACGGCGCAGGCAAATCGACGCTGATGAAATGCCTGATCGGCATCTACCACCCGGATGAAGGCTCGATAAAAATCAAAGGCCGGCCGGTGACCTTCAGCGACACGCTGCAGGCGCTGCATTCGGGCATTTCCATGATCCACCAGGAGCTGAACCTGGTGCCTTATATGACGGTAGCGGAAAACATCTGGCTGGGGCGCGAGCCGGCGCGGTTGGGGTTCGTCAACCACGAGCAGCTGAACGAGAACACCCGCGAGCTGCTGGCGCGGCTGAACATCAAACTGCAGCCGGACACGCTGGTGGGCGAACTGAGCATCGCCAACCAGCAGATGGTGGAGATCGCCAAGGCGGTGTCCTACAACGCCGACGTATTGATCATGGACGAACCGACCTCGGCGCTGACCGAAGGTGAAGTGGTGCACCTGTTCGCCATCATCCGCGAACTGCGCGAGCAGGGCAAAGGCATCATCTATATCAGCCACAAGATGGACGAGATCTTCGCCATCACCGACGAAGTGAGCATTTTCCGCGACGGCACTTTCATCGCCTGCGACAAGACCGAAAATCTGACCAAACAGTCGCTGATCACCATGATGGTGGGGCGTGAACTGACGCAGATGTTCCCCAAATTCAACAACAATATCGGCGAGGAAGTGCTGCGGGTGGCGGGGCTGCGCCGCAGCGGCTGGTTCCACGACGTGTCGTTCAGCGTCAAACGCGGCGAGATCCTCGGCGTCGCCGGGCTGGTGGGCGCCGGGCGCAGCGAAGTGATGGAAAGCCTGTTCGGCATGCACCCGGCGGAAGGCGGCGAGATCTTTATCGAGGGCCAGGCGGTGAAGGTCGATTCCCCGGCGAAGGCGATCGAGAGCGGGTTGGCGTTCCTCACCGAAGACCGCAAAAAATCCGGCCTGTTTTTGGTGCTGTCGGTGGTCGAGAACATGAGCATCGTCAACCTGTCGGAATACATCGGCAAGAACGGTTTCGTCAGCCACGTGCAGATGGCCAAAGACTGCATGGATCAGATCAAAAAGCTCAACATCAAAACGCCGACCATGGATCAGATCATCAATAACCTCAGCGGCGGCAACCAACAGAAGGTGCTGATTGCGCGCTGGCTGCTGGCGCAGCCGAAAATCCTGATCCTCGACGAACCGACGCGCGGCATCGACGTGGGAGCCAAAGCGGAAATCTACCGCCTGATCAGCGAGCTGGCCAACCGCGGCGTCGCCATCATTCTGGTCTCCTCCGAGCTGCCGGAGATCCTCGGCATGAGCGACCGGGTGATGGTGATGCACGGCGGCCGCATCACCGGCATTTTGGACAAAGACGACGCGGACCAGGAAAAGATCCTGGCGCTGGCCTCAGAATAACGAAGGGTGAACATCATGAGTAACGTAAAGATTGAGAAGCCGCTCTCCGCCGATTCAACGAGCAAGGGAACGCTGTTCTCCGGGCTGAGCGGCAAAATGCCGAAGGATACCGGCATCTTCATCGTGATGCTCGGCATCGCGCTGGTCTTCGAAATCCTCGGCTGGTACATGCGCGATCAGTCGTTCCTGCTTAACCCGAACCGCCTGCTGCTGATCGTGCTGCAGGTGGCGATCATCGGCATCATCGCGGTGGGCGTCACCCAGGTGATCATCACCACCGGCATCGATCTCTCCTCCGGTTCGCTGATTGCGCTGACTGCGGTGGTGGCGGCCAGCCTGGCGCAGACCTCGGACAGCATTTCGCCGATGTACCCGGGGCTGCTCGATCTGCCGGCGGCGATCCCGATCGGCGCGGGGATTGGGGTGGGCATTGTCTGCGGCTTTATCAACGGCTTCCTGATCACCCGCACCGGCATTCCGCCGTTCATCGCCACGCTGGGGATGATGGTATCTGCGCGCGGTCTGGCGCAGTACTACACCAAGGGTAACCCGGTCAGCTTCCTGTCGGACGGCTTCACGTCAATCGGCCAGGGCGCGATGCCGGTGATCATCTTCCTGGTGATTGCGGTGATCTTCCATATCGCGCTCAAACACACCCGCTACGGCAAATACATCTACGCCATCGGCGGCAACATGACCTCGGCGCGGGTGTCCGGCATCAACGTCAACAAATATCTGGTGACGGTTTACACCATCGCCGGCGGGTTGGCGGGACTGGCGGGCGTGGTGCTGGCGGCGCGCGTCAGCAGCGGCCAGTCGAGCATGGGGATGTCGTACGAGCTGGACGCCATCGCCGCGGCGGTGATCGGCGGCAGCAGCCTGATGGGCGGCGTCGGGCGCATCACCGGCACGCTGATCGGCGCGGTGATCCTCGGCCTTATCAAAAGCGGCTTCACCTTTATCGGCGTCGATTCTTACATTCAGGACATCATCAAAGGCGTGATTATCGTCGCCGCCGTGTCGATCGACATGCGTCGCAACCGCAAGAAACACTGATTGCCGTGAATTGCCGCCGGCGCCAGGGTTGGCCGGCGGTGTTTTTTTACCGGGGGGCACATCATGAATTACCTGAAAGGGCTGTGGCTGGCGGTGGCGCTGTGTGCGTCCACCCCGGCATGGGCGCAAACCATCGGCGTATCGATGGCCTATTTCGACCAGAACTTCCTCACCATTATCCGCCAGGCGATCGACAAGGAGGCCAAGGCGCGCGGCATTACCGTGCAGTTCGAGGACGCGCGCGGCGACGTCGGCCGCCAGACCGACCAGGTGCAAAGCTTTATCAGCGCCGGGGTGGACGCGATTATCGTCGATCCGGTCAACTCGGCCAGCACGCCGGTAATGACCAAAATGGTGCAGGCCGCCGGCGTGCCGCTGGTGTACGTGAACCGCACGCCGGGCGACGCCAAACTGCCTCAGGGCGTGGTGTTCGTCGGCTCCGACGAGCGGGAGTCCGGCACGTTGCAAATGGAAGAGTTGGCGCGGCTGGCCAACTATCAGGGCAACGTGGCGGTGATGATCGGCAACCTGACCGACGCCGGCGCGCTGCAGCGCACCAAAGACGTGGAGCAGGTGGTGGCCAAATACCCGAACATGAAGGTGGTGCAGAAGCAGAGCGCCAACTATTCACGCAGTGAAGGCATGGATCTGATGATGAACTGGCTGACCAACGGCGAAGCGATCGACATCGTCGCCGCCAACAACGACGAGATGGCGATCGGCGCGATCATGGCGCTGCAGCAGGCGGGCAAGGCGGACAAGAAAGTGCTGATCGGCGGCATTGACGCCACGCCGGACGGCCTCAAGGCGCTGGCCTCCGGCAAGATGCAGGTCACGGTGTTCCAGGACGCGATCGGCCAGGGCAAGGCCTCGGTCGAGGTGGCGCAGCGCATGATCAACGGCGAAAAGCTTGAACCGTATTACTGGATCCCGTTCGAGCTGGTGACGCCGGCCAATCAGGAGAAATACGCGGCCAAACCGTGAGTTCGCCGTCGGATCCGCGTTGCCGGGGCGCTGCTTGCAGCGCCTTTTTTATTGCGCCAATTGCATGTCCGCTTGCGGCCAGCGCGGCGTCGAACCTTGCCTCACACTGAGGATCTTTAAACAGCGTGAGGATGAGCGATGAACGCATTAAACGGCAAGGTGGCGGTGATCGGCGGCGCCAGTTCAGGGATCGGCAAAGCGGCGGCGCTGCTGTTCGCCCGGCAGGGGGCGGCGCTGGTGTTGGGCGCCCGGCGCGCGCCGCTGTTGGCCGAGCTGGTGGAGGACATTCGGCGCGAGGGCGGCCGGGCATTGGCGGTGGCGGGTGACGTGCGCGATGAAGCCTTCGCCGAACGGCTGACGGCGACGGCGGTCGACGAATTCGGCGGCCTGGATATCGCCTTCAACAACGCCGGCACGTTGGGGCCGCTGGGGCCGTCGCTGGCGCTCAGCGCGTCAGAATGGCGCGAGGTGCTGGAAACTAACCTGTCCAGCGCCTATTACGGCGCCAGGCATCAAATTCCCGCCATGCTGGCGCGCGGCGCGGGCTCGGTGATCTTCACCTCCACGTTCGTCGGCCACACCGCGGCGTTTCCCGGCACGGCGGCCTATGCGGCCGGCAAATCGGGGCTGATCGGCCTGACGCAGGCGCTGGCGGTGGAGTTTGGCGGGCGCGGCATTCGGGTGAACGCGCTGCTGCCGGGAGGCACCGATACGGCGATGGGGCGGCAGATGAGCAATACCCCGGAAGCCTTGGCGCAGGTGGCCGACCTGCACGCGCTGAAGCGGCTGGCGATGCCGGAGGAGATCGCGCAGGCGGCGCTGTATTTGGCGTCTGACGCTTCCTCATTTGTCACCGGCACCGCGATGCTGGTGGACGGCGGCGTGTCCATTCAGCGCGGCTGAGGTTGGCATGGCCCGTGGCCTGGCGCCACGGGCATACGGGAGAGCGTTACCAGCCTTTGACGGCGTCGCCCTTGTAGATTTCGGCGGCGCTGGCCGCCACTTCGTCGGTCTGATAGGCCTTGACCAGATCCTTCACTTTCTCGCTGTCTTTGTTGTCGATGCGGCTGGCGAAAATGTTGACGTAAGGCGAGTTTTTGTCTTCGACAAACAGCCCGTCCTTGGCCGGCGACAGGCCAATCTGGCTGGAATAGTTGGTGTTGATGATCGCCAGCGTCACCTGTTGGTCGTCCAGCGCGCGCGGCAGCTGCGGCGCTTCAATCTCGACGATCTTCAGCTTTTTCGGGTTGCTGACGATATCCAGCGCGGTCGGCAGCAGGCCGACGCCGTCTTTCAGGGTAATCAGCCCCTGTTTTTGCAACAGCAACAGCGAGCGGCCCAGGTTGGTGGGATCGTTCGGCACCGCCACCTGCGCGCCGTCCGGCAGCTGGCTGAGTGCGGTTATCTTCTTCGAATAGCCGGCGATCGGGTAGACGAAGGTGTTGCCCACCGCCGCCAGCTTGTAGCCGCGCTCCTGCATCTGCTTGTCCAGATACGGTTTGTGCTGGAAGGCGTTGACGTCCAGATCGCCGTTGTTCAGCGCTTCGTTCGGCAGCACGTAGTCGTTGAAGGTCACCACCTCCACGTCCAGATCGTATTTCTGCTTGGCGACCTTTTGCACCACCGCCCACAGCGACTGATCGATACCGGCGCTGATGCCGACCTTGATGTGGTGATCGTCCTGTGCGGTCGGGCCGCAGGCGGTCAGCAGCAGCGTGCCGGCGGCGGCCAGCGCCAGGGTGAGGTTTTTCAGCGTAAATGTCATTTTCCCAGGGTCCTTGTCAACATTGCCTGCTAATTTTGGCGGGCAGAATAGTGGCAGTGACTGTAGGTAATCGCTGGGCTAAAACAAAATACTGATTCACTATGACTCATAGCGATTAGCTATGAGCGGCCGCCGCTCCGCGCGGTGCGGATTGTTTTGACGGCGAATCGGCGGGCTTATTATGATAGCCGTTGGCCCGCGAGGGCAGACTGGGTACTGAAACGAAGGAATAGACAATGCGATTGAACACTTGGAGCAAGGCGCTGCTGCCGCTGGTGGTGTTGGCCTGCGTCTCGGCGACTCAGGTTCGGGCGGCGGAGAGCGATACCGGGCCGATCCCCAAACAGCTGCTGGGCAACTGGCGCGTCAGCAAGATCGTGCCGACCCAAACCACCGGCTGCTGGGATCAGCAGCAGGCGCAGAGCCTGATCGGCGGCAAAATCAGTTATAAAGCGGACGCCTTCAGCTGGAACGGCACGGCGCTGAAAAGCGAAGGGGCCACCGTCAGCACCGTAGAAGCGCAGGAGTTCGTCGAGGACAACGCCGGCAGCAGCTCCTACATCGATTTCCCGATGCTGGGCATCAGCACGCCGTCGGTCGAGCGCGTGGCCATTCAGCACGCGGATACCGTCATCAAAGGTATCACCGATCAGGGCACCGATGGGGTGCCCGGCGATAACGTGCTGGTGAAAGACGCCAATACGCTGATCCTGTCGCTGTGCAACGTCTGGTTTGAGGCGCAGCGCGAGAAATAATTTTTTGCCTTCAGCCCCGGCGACGGGGCTTTCCCACTGCATCACCTCCCGCCACGAGCGCCATTTCTGAACTAAAATTAATCATAACGATATGACCCCAGCGTGATATCGGAGCCTCGGCTCAACCGAGTCCATGACAGGAGGCGCTATGTGTTACCACCATATTGTCATCGCCACCGATCTGAGCGATGACGGCAAACGGCTGGTCGAAAAAGGGGCGTTGCTGGCGGAGGCGCTGCAGGCCAAACTCTCGCTGATCTATGTGGACGTCCACTACGACACCTACCACGCGGCGATCGGCTTTTCGGAGCGCAGTTATGACGGCGTGCCGTTCGAAGAGAAGATCCGCAAAGAGCTGGAACCCACCACGCAAAACGTCAATTATCCGATCGCGGAAGTGATTATCGGGCGCGGCGGCTTCGTTGACGAACTGCGCACGGCGGTCGTGGACAAGAACATCGATCTTCTGGTGTTCGGCCATCACCACGATCTGTGGAGCAACCTGTTTTCTTCTACCCGCAACGCCATCAACCAGCTGAATATCGACGTGCTGGTGATCCCGATCCGATCATAAACGCGGGCCACCGCCGGGCAACGATGGCGGTGGCCGCCGCGGCTTATTGCGTGAAGAAGTCGTTATACAACATGTACAGATGCGCCGCGCTCCAGGAGAAGTTCGGCGCGCCTTGCTGTTTGCCGGTGAGCGGGTTGTAGTTCTCGCGGATCGGCCCGTCGGCGACCAGGCCGTCGGCGTGGCGGAAGAAGGCCTGCGCCATCGCTACCGCGTCGTCGCGATAGCCGTAGCGTTCCATGCCCTTGAGGCCGAAATACAACTGATCGACCCACACGCGGCCGCGCCAGTAGATGTCCGCGCCGAACGCCGGGTTGGTCAGCGCCGCGGTGCCGAGCGGCACGTAGGTATTGAACTCGCGCGGATCCTTCATCACCCTGACCACCGCATCGGCGTGCGTCTGGCTGGCGGCGCCGTTGAACAGCGGCGACCAGCCTTCCGGCCCTTTGCCGCGTTCGACGATCGGTTTGCCGGCGCAGCCGTTGGCCAACGGCCAGCTTTCGATGCGGATGTCGTAGAAGAAACCGCTCTGCTTGTCGAACATGCAGGTGTTGATGTAGGCCGCCAGCCGGTCGGCTTTGGCGCGGAAGGCGGCGGCTTCCGCGCCGCGGCCCAGAATATCGGCCATCTCCGCCAGGTAGCGGTTATCGCTGTACATATAGCTGGCCTGATCCACCGACTCCTGCAGCAGCGAGTAGCCGAGCAGCGTGCCGTCCGGCGCGCGGTTTTCGGCGAATTTCACCTGCCAGTCTTCGCGTTTGCCGCCCTGCGCCACGTAGCGCGCCAATTGATCCGGATCGATAAAGCCGAATACCGCCGCATCGTCACGGCCCGACTCCCAGGAGGCGGCGGTCTGCGCCGGGATCGCGATGCTGTCGTAATGCCCCTCGCGCACGATGCGATCGTAGTTGTCGAGGCCGGCCAGCGTTTGCTCGCGTTGCCCGCGTTTGACGGTAAACAGCATGCGCCCGTCGGGAGTATTGTGCGCTTTGTCACGGGTGGCGCCGTACTCCGGCACGCCGTTGCCGTTGTGATCGCGGTTGCGCAGCCACCAGTCATGGTAAGCCACCAGCTTCGGGTACATCTCCGCCAGCCAGCCCTTATCGCCGGTGACGCGATAGACCTCCATCACCGCCCAGGCCGCCAGGCTCGGCTTGGTGTTGCGTTCGTTCCAGTTGCCGCCGTCGCCGCCGCGCTCCGGGCTGGGGTTGTAGGCGATAAGGTCGGGCAGGAAACCGGCGTCCCACGGCCGCAAAGCGTCGCCCGGCCGGATCTGGTAGGCGAACACCGCGCGAATGTTGTCCTTGGCCACGTCCGGGTTGAAGTGCGCCATGGCGTAGGCCTGTTTCCAGGTGTCCCACGGCCAGGTCTGGTTGCCGGAGAACCAGCGCCCGGTGACCGACGGGGTGACCGAGTCGAACTTCATCGCCCCGGCGGCGCCGCGCCAGTTGCCGTTCAGCGTTTCTATCGCTTTGACCGCCACACGCGTTTGTTCCGCCGTGGCGTGCGGGTTGCGGAGCCCGGCGGCGAGATAGCGTTCCCAACGCTGGGCCGATGCGGCCATATAGCGCTGCGGGTGAGCGAGGATGTCGGCGATAGCGCGCTGTTCGCGCTGCGCCTCGTCGGCGGTGAGCAGGTGCGAATAGGTGGTGTACAGCGTGGTGGTGCCGGCGATGCGCGCCGTGGCGCGGAAGCGGTGGCCGTCGACCGTGGTGCGCTGCGGCAGCGATTTATGGATCTGATACTCGGACTGGCCGGAGGTCATCAGCTGCGACGGCGCACGCACCTTGCCGAAGGTGACGCGCAGGCCGTCCGCCGTCGGCACAATGCGGCGCGTGTAGTCCGGAAACGCCTGTTCGAGGGTCGCCGGCGGCTGCGGTTTTTGCTCTTTGGCCGCGTAGCGCTCCAGCAATTCGCCATCCCACACCAGCTCCAGCGGCGCATCGGTGATAATTTGCGTCTCCAGCAGCGAGGTGCGCGCACTGGCGAAGCGCAGCGTCAGGTTGACGGTCACCCCCGGCGCGCTGAGCCGTTGCACCAGGGCGCCGGGCAGGCTGTAGGCCGTCATGGTGAAAGACACCGGCTTGCCGTTGCGATACACGCTGAGCCGATCGAAATTGTTGGCCATAAAGTTGATGTATTCTTCGGTCAGCAGTGCCGGGCCGGGGAAGCCGCCCATGCCTTCCGGGCCGCTCGGCAACAGGTGGCCGTGCCAGGCGCCGAGATCGAAGAACGGGTTGAAGCGTTGATGATCGTCGAAGTCATAATCGAGCATAAAATGCGGCGCGCCGTGGCGATCGATAACGTTTGGGTAGCGTTCGGCCAGTGGGGCAGTGGGCGTTTTCGGCGCGCAGCCCGCCAGCGTCAGCGCGAGGGTGAGGGCGGTGGCCAGCGGCGTCAGGGGAGTCATGTTCATCGTAGGGGCCTCAACGGTTACCAATAGAAATATTGCATCAGAAACACCGAGTTGCTGGCGCCGGTGCTGTCATTGCGCATAAAGAATTTGCTGTCCAGCGCGGTGGCCAGCTTACCGCCGGCATATTCGTACCAGACGCCGAACTGGGCGTAGGAGGTGGCGGTATCCGCCGCGTTATCAAACCGGTGGCGGGCGTAGCTGTAGGCGGTGGAGAGGTACAGCCCTTTGGCGGTTTCCGTCATCGCGCTGAGCATCAGGCCCGATTCGCTGCCGGGATGGCCGCCGCTGTCGCCTTTGCCGGTGTGGTGCCAGACGCGGCCGGCCAGGTGTTTGCCGCGCAGCCCCAGCAGAAACAGCTGCCCCAGGCCGTCGGTCACCTCCAGGCCGTTCAGCAGCGTCAGACCGTCTTGCAGATCGTACTGGGTGTAGCCGTTGATCATCGCCCGGTAGGTGTATTTGTCGGAGTAGCGGTCGTATTTGCCGAAGTGCAGCAGCGCCTTGCTCTCGTCGATGCGGCTTTCCGGCGCCGCCGTCACGCTGTAGCGAAAGCGCCCGGTCAGGTTTTGCAGCTTGGCGGCGTAGCTGAGATCGCGGGTATTGGGGATCACGTAGCCGTACTCCGGCGTGAAGTCGCCCCACCATTGCAGATCGTCGAGCGACGAGTCGTTGCGTACGCTGAGCATCATCTCGGTGCCGTCATCGGTGCGGTAACCGCCGTAGAAACGGTTCAGGCCCCCCTCGAAGCCGCCCCAGCCGTGTCCGGGCGTCCAGGCGTGGCCTTGACTGTCCGCCTGCACGGTCCAGCCCTCGCCGTAAATCAGGCCGAACCAATGGCCCTGTTTGATCTCGAGGCCGCCTTCGATGTAGGTGCCGTCGCTGTATTTATGTTGATGTTCGCCGTTCAAATAGACGCTGCCGCCGATGCCGAGCTCGCCGTAAAAGCGCAGGGCGGTCGCGGCGGTTTCGGGCAACGGCGGCGGCGGCAGCTGATTGCGCTCCGCCGGGGTAACGGGTTCCTGCGCCGCCCAGACCGGCGCGCTGAGTATCAGTAACAAGGGCAACAGGGCGTGATGATTTATTGATGTCATGGGGCATGTGCCTGGTGTTGGATGGATCGGTGCGTCAGTCGAACGGCGGCTCACGCAAGGTCGCTCCCGGCTCCTTGGGAGAAGAGATAAAGTCCGCCCGGTCGCGGGCGGTAAACGGCAGGTATATTAGTAAAATATTTAGTAAAAAATACGCTTTAATCAGTAAATCGTTAACTTGATCACAACGGGTGAAATGGGTATCTTTCGCTGCAGGCGCCCGGCAGCGGTCTGTATGAGCGAGCGCTGGCCCGGTCTGGGAAGAGAGGGGCGGGCGGCACTGTACGTTGCGCCGCTATCCGATTAAGCTACCGTTTTTCGTCTGTGCATTGGGACTCTATGGCCACACTGAAGGAAATTGCTGAAGCCGCTAATGTGTCCGTCGCCACCGTTTCGCGCGTGTTGAATGACGACCCCACCCTGAGCGTGAAGGCGCAAACCCGCCAGAAGATCCTGGAAGCGGCGGAGCGCCTCGAATACAAGGTGGCGCCTTCCAAACGGCAAAGCGGACATCGCCTGCATTTCGCCGCGCTGTTCACTTATACGCAGGGTGTGGAGATCAACGATCCCTATTACCTGGCGATGCGCTACGGCATCGAAACGCAGTGCGAAAAACTGGGCGTGATGCTGAGCGCCGGTTACGACTTTACCGGCGACAAGGCGCTGCCGGCGGCCGACGGCCTGCTGGTGATCGGCCGGCCACAGCCTGCGCTGTATGAGCAGCTCAGGCAGCAGGAAACGCCGGTGGTGTTTATCGACGGCGTGGTGGACGATGAGCGTTTCGACTGCGTCAATGTCGACCTGTACAAGATCAGCCGCAAGGTGATCGATTACTTCATCGGCCGCGGCTATCAGCGCATCGGCTTTATCGGCGGGCGCGACCATCCGGCCGGCATCGACCAGCGCGAGCAGGCGTTCGTCGAGTATGGCCGGCAGCAAAACGTGGTGCGGCCGCAGGATATTTACCACGGCGATTTCAGCAGCCAGTCGGGCTACCAGTGCGCCAAAGCGATGTTGCAGAGCAAGAATGGCTATCCGCCGGCGCTGCTGGTGGCGACCGATTCGATCGCCATCGGCGTGCTGCGCGCGCTGCATGAACACGGCATTCAGGTGCCGGGGCAGATCGCGTTAATCAGCGTCAACGACATTCCCACCGCCCGTTTTATTTTCCCCGCCTTGTCCACGGTGCGCATCCCTTCGGAAACCATGGGCGCACAGGCCGTCAACCTGCTGGCGGAGCGGCTGCGCGATGAGCGCGCGGTCCCGCTGTCGATCTTCGTTCCCAGCTCGCTGCAGCTGCGCGACACCACCGTCGCCTGACCGGCCCCCGCCTCGGCGGGGGGCGTTGGCGCTCAAAATTAACGTCATGATAAAAAAAGGCATTTGAGATTTATTGTGATCCTGTCGTCATTTGGTAAATATCAACTGTAGTTTTTACTAAATATTTACTATCGTTTCCGCATTGCACAGGTGTCGGGAGACGTGACGTGAATAATTGGGAAAACATTGAAAAACAGTCGGAGCACCGGTTGGCGCCACGCGCGAGCTTCTTCAGCTACGCGGACGCCGGGCAGGCGCTGAGCTTCGATCGCAACGCCAGCCGGCGTTTCCAGCTGCTGAGCGGCCGCTGGCGCTTTCGGTTCTTCGAGCACCCGGCGCAGGTGCCGGCGGCGTTTTACCGTGAGCCGATGAGCGACTGGGGCGATATGGCGGTGCCGGGCATGTGGCAGCTGGAAGGGCACGGCCACCTGCAGTATACCGATGAGGGCTTCCCGTTCCCGATCGACGTGCCTTACGTGCCGACCAACAACCCGACCGGCGCCTATCAGCGCCACTTTACGCTCGACGCCGGCTGGTGGGATCAGCAAGTGCTGATCAAATTCGACGGCGTGGAAACCTACTTTGAGGTGTACGTCAACGGCCATTATGTCGGCTTCAGCAAGGGCAGCCGACTGTGCGCCGAATTCGACATCAGCCCCTATGTGCGGCAGGGCGAGAACCTGCTGTCGGTGCGGGTGATGCAGTGGGCCGACTCCACCTACATCGAAGATCAGGACATGTGGTGGATGGCCGGCATCTTCCGCGACGTTTATCTGATCGGCCAGAACGCCACTCATCTTCACGATCTGACGCTGGTCACCACCTTCGATGAACGCTATTGCGACGCGCAGTTGGCGATCGACGCCGAGCTGCGCCATCTCGGATCGCCGGCCGCCGAGGGCTGCCGCCTGCAGGCGCAGCTGTTCGACGGTGATCGCTGCGTGGCGGAGCAGTGGCGCGACGATCTGCGCATCGAGCGGGCGCTGATCTGCCGTTTCGAGCTGCCGGTCAGCCACCCGCAGCAGTGGAATGCGGAAAATCCCTATCTGTATCAGCTGTTGCTCAGCCTGTATGACGGCGCCGGCAACCTGCTGGGCGTGGTGCCGCAGCGGGTGGGCTTCCGCGAGATCGCGGTGCGCGACGGGCTGATGTACGTCAACGGGCGTTACCTCAAACTGCACGGCGTTAACCGCCACGATCACGATCACCGAAAAGGGCGCGCCGTCGATATGGCGCGGATGGAGCGCGACATCGTGCTGATGAAACAGCACAACATCAACTCGGTGCGCACCGCCCATTATCCCAACGATCCGCGTTTTTACGAGCTGTGCGATCTCTATGGCCTGTTTGTGATGGCGGAGACCGATCTGGAGAGCCACGGCTTTGCCAACGTTGGCGATTTGAGCCGCATTACCGACGATCCGCGCTGGGAGCAGGCTTACGTCGAGCGCATCGAGCGCCACGTGGCGGCGCAGAAAAACCACCCGTCGATCATCATCTGGTCGCTCGGCAACGAATCCGGCTACGGGTGCAACATTCGCGCCATGGCCCGGCGCTGCAAGGCGCTCGATCCGACCCGCCTTATCCACTACGAAGAAGATCGCGACGCCGAAGTGACCGACGTGATCAGCACCATGTATTCCCGCGTGGCGATGATGAACGCCTTCGGTGAATACCCACACCCCAAACCGCGCATTCTGTGTGAATACGCCCACGCCATGGGCAACGGCCCCGGCGGGCTGTTCGAATACCAGTCGGTGTTCAACCGTCACGCCAGTTTGCAGGGGCACTATATCTGGGAATGGTGCGATCACGGTCTGCTGAGCCACGACGAGCAGGGGCGCGAGCGCTACCAGTATGGCGGCGATTACGGCGACTACCCGAACAACTACAACTTCTGCATGGACGGCCTGATCTACCCGGACCAGCGCCCCGGCCCCGGCCTGCGTGAATATCAGCAGGTGCTATGCCCGGTGGAAGTGACGGCGGAAGAAGGCGCAGGCGACGTGCTGCGGGTGAAAAACCGCTACTGGTTCAGCTCGCTGGCGGACATCACGCTGAAGGTCAGCGTCAAGACCGACGGCCGCCAGGTGGCGAGTTACGAATTCAAGCTGCCGCATCTGCAGCCGGGCGAGAGTGAAGACATGCACCTGCCGGTGCTGGCGCTGGGGCAGGGGGAAACGCTGATCGACGTGGCGGTGCATAAAGACAGCGCCACCCGCTACAGCGAGAGCGGCCAGCGGCTGGGGCATTACCAGCATCTGCGCCAGGCGACGACGCGGCTACCGGCTCCACCGGTGGTCGATGCGCCGGCGCTGCAATGCCGCGAGGAAAATCATCAGCTGCTCGTCAGCGGCGGCCGGTTCCAGCTGGTGTTCTCGCTGCTGAGCGGCGAACTGCTGTCGTGGCGGGTAGACGATGAAGAAATAGTGGGACGCGCGCCGCGCATCACCTTCTTCAAACCGGTGATCGATAACCATAAACAGGAATATGAGGGGATTTGGTTGCCGTATCACTTCCCCATCATGCAACAGCATTTCCGCCGCCTTAGCCGGCAATGGCAGGGGGACGATCTGCTGATCGAGGTGCGCAGCCTGATCGCGCCGCCGGTGTTCGACTTCGGCATGCGCTGCACCTATCGCTGGCGCATCTCTCCGCAGGGCTGTGTCAGCCTGGATCTGGCCGGGGAGCCTTACGGCGATTTCCGGCAGGTGATCCCGAAAATCGGTCTCGATTTCGGCATCAGCCGCCGCTTCGAGCAGGTGGAATACTACGGCCGCGGGCCGGGTGAGAACTACCGCGACAGCTGCCGGGCCAACCTTATCGGCCGCTACCGGCAGCGCGCCGATGCGCTGTTCGAACACTATCCGTTCCCGCAGGACAACGGCAATCGGCAGGACGTGCGCTGGCTGAGCCTGCAGGACGCGGCGGGCAAGGGGATCTTCATCCAACCGCGGCGGCCGATCAACTTCAGCCTGTGGCCGTACAGCGCCGAGATGCTGCATCAGGCCCAGCACATCAACGAGCTGGAGCCTGACGATTGCCTGACGCTGAACCTGGACGATCAGGTGCTCGGCCTCGGCTCCAACTCCTGGGGTTCCGAGGTGCTGGACACCCACCGGGTCTATCTGGCGCCGTTCAGCTACGGCTTCACGCTGGTGCCGTTCGACGGCCGGCAAACGGACGGCGCCGCGCTCGCCGGTTATGACTTCGCGCCGGCCCCTCATCACCCGCAGTCTGCGGAGGAAAACGCATGATCATTCTCGAATCCCTGACGGAGTTTCAGCGCATTTATCACAGCGGCAAGAAATGGCTGCGCTGCATGGAGGCGATCGCCAATGTCGATCGCATCAGCCCGAACGTGTGCCATTCGATCGGCGACTCGCTGACCTATCGGCTGAGCGTCGGCGCCGGCCGGCAGCACGGCTGGCTGGAAGGCAACCGCCGCTACTTCGACGTGCACTACTACCTCGAGGGAGAAGAGATCGTCGAAGTCGCCGACAAACGGACGCTGACGACGGTGGCGCCCTATCAGGACGAAACCGACCGCGAGTTTTTCAGCGGCGAAGGCGAGAGGCGCCGGGTTGGCAAAGGCAACGTGGTGATCTTCGAAAACCACCAGGCTCACCGCTTCAAAGAAAGCGGCAAGGTAAAAAAAGTCATTTTAAAAGTGACGGTGGAAGACAGCTATTTCATCAACAAATAGCGCGACCGCCGATCGATAACAACAAACCGAAGTCCCCTACACCATTCGGAGAATCTCTATGGCTGCGTCGAACAGAAACACCATCGGCAAGTTTGGCCTGCTGTCGATGACGTTTGCGGCAGTGTTCAGTTTCAACAACGTGATCAACAACAATATTCAGCTCGGCATCGCCTCGTCGCCGGTATTCCTGGTGGCGACGATCATTTACTTCATTCCCTTTTGCCTGATCATCGCCGAGTTCGTCTCGCTCAACCGCAACTCCGAGGCCGGCGTCTATGCCTGGGTCAAAAGCGCGCTCGGCGGGCGCTGGGCGTTTATCACCGCCTACACCTACTGGTTCGTGAATCTGTTTTTCTTCACCGCGCTGCTGCCGCGCGTCATCGCCTACGCCTCGTACGCGTTCCTGGGCTATGACTATGTGTTTACCCCGCTGACCACGGCGATCATCAGTATCTTCCTGTTCGCCTTCTCGACCTACATCTCCAACAGCGGCGCAAAACTGCTGGGGCCGATGACCTCCGTCACCTCGTCGCTGATGCTGTTGCTGACGTTTTCCTACATCATCCTGGCGGGCGCGGCGGTGCTGGGCGGCATCGAGCCGGCCGATCCGATCAACGTGCAGGCGATGACGCCGAACTTCAACTGGGCGTTCCTCGGCATTACCGCCTGGATCTTCCAGGCGGCGGGCGGGGCGGAATCCGTGGCGGTGTACGTGAATGATGTGAAAGGCGGCAGCCGCGCCTTCGTGAAGGTGATCATCGTTTCCGGGCTGTTCATCGGCGTGCTGTATTCGGTGTCATCGCTGCTGATTAACGTATTCGTGCACCGCACCGACCTGCATTTTACCGGCGGTACGGTACAGGTGTTCGAAGGCTTGTCGGCGCACTTTGGCCTGCCGACGGTGCTGATGAACCGCTTTGTCGGCATCGTTTCCTTCACCGCCATGTTCGGTTCGCTGCTGATGTGGACGGCGGCGCCGGTGAAAATTTTCTTCACCGAGATCCCGAAGGGCATTTTCGGCGAGAAAACCATCCGCCTGAACCGGCACGGCGTGCCGACGCGCGCCGCCTGGATCCAGTTCTTCATCGTTATCCCGCTGATGCTGATCCCGACGCTGGGCTCCAGCAGCGTGCAGGATTTGATGAACACGCTGATCAACATGACCGCCGCCGCCTCGATGCTGCCGCCGCTGTTCATCATGCTGGCCTACCTGAATCTGCGTCTGAAGTACGATCGGGTGGCGCGCGATTTCAAAATGGGCTCGCGCCTGCAGGGCATCGCCATCGTCAGCGTGCTGATCGCCATCTTCACCATCGGCTTCTTCGCCTCGACGTTCCCGACCGGCGCCAGCATCATGACCATCGTGTTCTATAACGTCGGCGGGCTGGTGGTGTTCCTCGGCTACGCCTGGTGGAAGTACAACCGCTACTCAAAGACTCTGAATGCCGAGGCGCGCTACCACGAAGACATGCCGCTGGCGCGTCTCGCGCTGGAAGCGCAGGAGGGGGCGCCTGCCGGTCAACCGGCGCTGACCACGCCCGCATGCAATAAACCGCTGTAATTGCTCACCTCTCGACTCCGCGCCTCGGCGCGGAGTCTCGCCTTGCGAAAAAAATCCGCCTCTGCGTTTGCATAATACATAAGTGAATACTAATGTGTTTGTATGAACGAAAATGACATCTTCAAGGCGTTGGCCGATCCGACCCGCCGCAGCATCTTCGACAAACTCGCTGTCGCCAGCATGAACGCCAGTGCGTTGCGTGAAGGGCTGCCCATCAGCCAGTCGGCGATGTCGCAACACCTGGCGGTGCTGCGTAACGCCGGACTGGTACGCGAGACGAGGCAGGGGCGCTGCGTCAATTACCAGGTCGACCCGGAAGGGCTGGCGCAGATCGCCCAGTGGCTGGCGAAGTACCGCGCCTACTGGCCGGCGCGCATCGACGCGCTGCAAACTTTGCTGAAGGACATGGATCAATGAACAAACAGGCTGAGCGGCCGCCGCGCGACCGGCTGGTGTTGGAATATTCGCTCGAGGCGCCGCCGGAAAAAGTGTGGCGGGCGCTCAGCGTTCCCGAATTGCGTGAGCAGTGGCTGCCGACGGGGGATCTGGCGCAGGCCGAGCCGCTGGCCGCCACGCCGGGCGAGGCGGTGAGCTATCGCTTGCGCGACGACCAACCGCCGTTTCTCGAAAGCGTCGTCACCCTGCAGATCGTGCCGGACCCCGGTGGCGGCAGCCTGCTGCGGATTATCCACCAGCTCGATGCCGCCAACGATGGCCCGCCGACGGTGATGCGCGCCGCCTGACGCGTTAAACACATTTCCCTTTGTTGCCAACCCAGGAGTTCACCGATGCGTGAGAAGATGATGCTCGTCCCGATGGTGGTGGAACAGACCAGCCGGGGAGAACGTTCCTTTGATATTTATTCGCGTCTGCTGCGCGATCGGATCGTGTTCCTTAACGGCGAAGTCAACGACGACGTGGCCGAAATGCTGTGCGCCCAGCTGCTGTTTCTGGAGGCGGAAAACCCGGAAAAACCCATCCATCTTTATATCAACTCGCCGGGCGGAGTGATCACCAGCGGGTTGGCGATTTACGACACCATGCAGTATATCCGCGCCCCGGTGCATACGCTGTGCATGGGCACCGCGCGCTCGATGGGCTCGTTCCTGCTGATGGCCGGCGAATCGGGGCACCGCATGGCGCTGCCTAATGCCAGCCTGCACGTGCACCAGCCGCTGGGCGGCTTTCAGGGGCAGGCCTCCGACATCTTGATCCACGCCGAAGAGATGAAGCGCACCAAAGACACGGTGATTCGGTTGTATGCCCAACATTGCGGCCTAAGTTATGAAGAGGTGGAGCGGGTGTTGGATCGCGATCGCTTTATGACCGCCGACGAAGCGGCGGCCTGGGGGCTGATCGATCGGGTGCTGCGGGCGCGCTAAAGGGCTCAGGAGTGCGTGGCGGATTGTAGCGTTTGCCAAACCCGTTCAAGTCCGAATTCGACCATCGCGAAATAGAGACTAAAATAGCGCTCCGCCATGATGAAGAACGAACTGTTGAGTTCGATCACCACATTATTGGTGGTGGTCAGCAGGCCGGATTTTTCCGCCGCCTGCAGAATGCGGTTCACGTGCGCGCGTGAGACGGAGCAGGACTTGGCGATTTTCGCCGAGGAGAGCAGCAGAAAGGGGGAGTCCTGTCGGATGCTTTCGATAAACAACATCAACAGCACCATGTGGCCGGCATCTTTGCTGATAAACAGCGCGGATTGCGGCACCAGGTCGATCAGGTAGACCTCCTTGAGCATCAGTTGCCCGTAGGCGGCGAAAAAGGTGGACAGAAAGTCGGGCGCCGCCAGCAGCGCCGCGATGGGCATCTGTGGCGCCAGCGCCTGATAAGGGCGCGCCATTGAGGCGATCAGCGCCTGGGTTTCCGCCAGCGCGTGCGGCGTAGGCTTATAGCGTAACTGGCGTTTGTCATGCTCGCAGGGTTTGACCTCCAGCCGGCGCCCGACCCGTAAAAAGAACAGAAAGGAATCCAGGGAATTCTCGCTGATCATATTCTTCCCTTTGAAAAAGGCTTTGATGTCTTTCAGCGCGGCGGCGTGCTGGTGGTAATAAATGGACAGGATGGTGGAGCAGATGATGAACCGGCTGTTCCTGAAAATGATTTTGTAAAACAGCGGATGCTTCTTGTAGGTCTCCCTCAATAATTCCCCGTGTTTGACGATGGCGGCGTGGAACGCCGGTGACTGCCTGATGATGTTGGCCTGTTTCTCCAGGTGAAACTGTAGCTGGAATCTGCTTAGACTCATTTTCCCTATTTCCTGTACTTAAAAAATGTGCTGCTTTTTATCGTTATGGGTTTGCTGTGTATGGCTTGACGATCTGTTGGCCCTGGTCGTTGATGAGAGTGGCCTGAACGGTGACCTGAGAAGGGAGTGTCGGCGCTGCAACGCCGTCCAGGTGATAATCTCGCGTGCTGAACGGCGCGGTCATCATGTCGCTTTCTTGCCGCACCGGGTAATCGCGCCTGTCGGCGTGCACGGCGATGCGCGCGAACGAGAGATAAAACGCCGATCGGTTTTGACAGCGCAGCAGATAACCGTCCGGCGATTTTTGCAGCGTGAATGAGACGGCCTCGGTCGCGTTTTCGGCTTTCCCCTGCAGCGTTCTGGGCCGGTAGAAGATCTTCATCTGGGTGTTCATCGCCAGCGTCACGCGCGACGCCAGCGGCGGCGTGGTCGGCGGGTTAGGCGGGATCTCATACAGGTTGAGCCAGAATACCGACTCCCGGTCGGCGGGCAGGTTAGCGCCGGCAAACAGGATGCGCAGCCCTTTCAGCGCAGAAGGCGGCAGGGCGAAAACGCTGGGCAGGGTGACAAACGGCGCGCGGGACAGTTCGGGGGCGGCGTTGACGTCACCGTTATCGACCCAGGTTTGCGCCACGATCGGGTAGCCGTTGGTGTTGAGCAGCATCAGGGTTTTTTCCGTCTCGCCCTCATGAAAGATCACCCGCGTGGCGGAGGCGATGATGCCCGCTTGCGCGCCGATGGAAGCCAGCGCCAGCAGCAGGGCGCATCCCATCGTCAGATATTTCTTTCTCATCATTGCACCTTAACCCAGACGTAGGCCCTGGCGTCCACCTTGCCGGCGGTGACGGTTTGGCCGGGCAGCCGGGCGAGCGTGGCGGTGAGCTGGGTGGTGTAGTGGGTAAACCCCGCCGCGGTGCTGCCGCCGCCGCTGGCGCCGTTGAGCACCGGGTACCAGCCGGCGTCGTTGCCCTGCGGGCATTGCCCGGCGCTGCAACGCGCCCAGCCGACAAAGTTCATCGGCGCGCCGTTGCCGGCGTTGGCGAGTGCGATGCCCACGCCGGTGGCGATGCTGCTGTCGGTGCCGTAGCCGCTGGAGAGCAGGTAGCTCACGCCGCCGTTGGCGCTGACCAGCCCGAGCTGCTGCGCCGCGACATAGCTTTCATACGGTACCTGCAGGCCGAGGGCGGTATTGTTGCTGCTGACGCCGGACACGGCGGCGTTGTCGCATTCGATATTGATAGTGAACTGCGCCTGTGAGGTTTGCCCGGCGGTCAACTGGCTGACGGAAATGGTCGGCAGGATCACCAGCGGCGTGACGTTGCGCGCCACGCAGGTGGCGGTATAGGTCAATGAGGAGATCGGTGCGGTGCCCATGCCCATCGCGTTCCAGCGCCCGGTGCCCCAGGTGGCGTAGTTGGTGGCGGAATCGCTGCCGATAGGATCCGAAGCGATGCCGGGCCCCTGAAAGGTAACATAGCCGTTCGGCTGCGTGCAGGTATAGTTCGAATTGCCGGTGGTCGACGCCATGCCCACCAGCGGGTTGCCGGCGCTGTAGCCGCAGTAGTTGCTGGCGCCCGCGCCCGGCAGCGAGCTGATGCGGATCAGATCGGCGCGGATGGCGCTGAAGTCTTTCACCCGGATCTGGATTTTGTTGCCGACGGTGGCGTAGCGGGTAATCGGCGCCGACTGCCAGTAACGGGTAAAAACCTTGCCGGAATCCAGGTGGGTCAAACGGATGCCGACGTAAGGGAAGTAGGTGGCGTAATAGTTGGGGTTGCCGTCCCTGGCGCCCAGATCGAAATAGCCGCCGACGCGATCGTCGCCGTTGGTGGCGAAGACTTCATAAATTTGCCCGACATCGCCGGCATCGCATTCATACAGCACCTTGTTTGGGTCGGGATAGCGGGTGCCGGAGGTCAGATCGAACACGCTGGTGCCGAGCGGCGTGCCGACGGGCTGCAGATAGGTGCTGGTCAGGTTGACCCGGCCCAGCGCCGTGCCTACCCCGCAAGGATCGCAGCCGGAGTCGATCCAGGGGGCGACCCGCGTGCATTGCGCCAGCGCCGCGGGGGCGCCGAACAGCGACAGGGCGAACAGCGCCGGGGCGGCGACCAGATAAGAAATGTGTTTCATCGTCTCTCCTGAGATCAGTTAAACGGGCTAGCGGCATGGGGCGCTGAGCCGCTGAATCGGGCTGTCTTCCGGGGCGGGCAGGCGATAATGCAGCGTGCACTGCTGGCCGGGCGCGTCGCCCCAGTTCAGCGTCAGTTCGCCGGCGCTCCGATCGCTGCGTAGGTACACCTGGTTGGCCTGGCCGACCATGCCCACGCTGTTGCCTGCCGCGTCAAGGACGTTGGCGCCCATCGGGATCGGTGCGTTATCGGGCCGCTGTGCGGTGATCAGCAGCGCCTGGCCGCGCACGGTGTTGAAGCGCAGGCGCACCGTGGCACCGGCATAAGGAGCCACGCGCCGCTGGCCGTCTTCCAGTTCCGCTTTGTCGTTCATGCCCTCGGGGTTCAGCGCGACGGTGTTGTAGTGATAGGGCACCAGCGACGGAGCCAGCGCATAGCCGAAGCGATCGACGCGCGCGCCCTGGCCGTCCATCACCCGTGCGCCGCTGGCGCCGGGCGCTTCGATCAGGGCGAAGGTGTCGCCGACATACGGCCCTAATGTCACGCCGCCGCGGTGCGCCACCACCGCGCCCTGCAGCGACAGGGAGCCTTGTCGGTACTGGCGCGCGGTGGAGAACGAGCCGGTGACGTTGGCGTAAGGCAGGCGGGTTTGCAGGTTGCCGCCCCAGACGCTTTGTTGGCGATCGTCGTCGGTGGTGAAGTTCAGGCCGTAACTGACCGGCTGTTCGTCGCCGACGCTGCCCGACAGCGCAGCCTGATAGTTGCCGCCCTGACCCTGGCTGTGGTTGGCCAGCAGCGAGACGCTGGGGGCGGATGATGAACGCCCGAGCGGGAAGCTCAGCGACAGGGCGGTGACGGTCTGCGCGTTCTGCGCCAGCGGCGCGCTGTAGACGTTATCCAGCGGCCCGTAGCCGCGGTAGTCGCCGTTGCTGTAGCCCAGGCTGCGGGTGCGGGTGACGGAGAGGTTAAGCGCCACGCCGTTGCCGAAGGTTTTCCCCCAGCCCAGCTGGAGCTGATTGTCGCGGCCGCGCTGATCGCGGTAGTCCTGAGTCGAGCCGGACATCGTCAGGCTGCCGAACGCGCCCATGCCCTGATTGACGGCCACCTCGAAACGCGAACGCTGGCGGTAGGAGTCGGACTGCCAGTTTTGGCCGGTAACGGCGGCGCGCCGCACGCCGAGCACGTCGCTGAGATCGCGAAAGCCTTCGGTAGAGTAGCGGTAGCCGGCGATGGATAGCGTGGTGTCCGTCGGGCTGAAGGTTCGGCTGTAAGAGAGGTGCAGCATCCAGCCGGAGGCGCCGCCGTCCGGCAGGCTGGCGTGGGAATAGGTGGTATCCATGCCGAAGGCGCCCAGCCAGCTGCTGTACACGCCGCCCAGAATCATCGCCTGATAGCCGTCCGCCAGCTGATTGCCGAGGTTGAAGGTCAGGGCGTTGGTCAGGCCGTGCTGCCAGGTCACTTCGCTGAACAGATCGTTGTCGCCGACGTAGCGGGAACGGCCGACGATGGCGGAGTAGCGCGACTGGCCGGGGCGAATGGATTCCGGCACCGCGGCGAACGGCACGGTGAAGGTGCTGACGCTGCCGTCGGCTTCGGTCACCACCACGGTCAGATCGCCGGCGTAGTTGGTGGCGTACAGATCGTTGATGGCGAACGGCCCCGGCGCCACGGTGGTTTCGTACAGCGTGCTTTTACCCTGCAGCACCGTCACGCGCGCGTTGCTTTTCGCCACGCCGCGCACCACCGGCGCATAGCCGCGCTGTGAATCCGGCAGCATGCGATCGTCCGAGCTGAGCTGAATGCCGCGAAAGCCCAGGCCGGAGAAGAAGTGCCCGTCGGTAAAGCCTTCGCCCAACAGCATTTCGCTGCGCCAGGGCAGGATTGCGCGCTGCACGTAGCGGCGGCTGGTGTCCAGGTGACCGCCGAACTCCCGATCGTAGCGGTAGCTGGACTGCTGGCGGTAGCGCCAGAGCCCGAGGTTGAACCCGCCGTTCAGGTTGGCGTAGGTCGAATCGAGATCGCGGGTTTGCCCCTGCCGGTAGCTGACGTGGTACTGGTTGAGGTTGTAATTGACGAAGGCCATTGATTCGCCGCTGTCCAGGCTGGCGGGATTGACGCTGCCGCGCGGCCGGCCGTTCAACAGCGCCTGCGGAATGCTGAGATCCAGCCGCAGCCGCGAGATATCGGCGTTCACCATGATGTCCTTCAGATCCCGGCCGGGCAGCAGGCATTCCGCCTCGGCCGCCGGCGGATTCTTCAGCCCGAAGCGCGTCAGCTGCGGCCGATCGAAACAGGGCAGTACCTGCTGGCCTGCGCGCACGAAGCGAATTTGATCGCGCTCGAGAAACTGGCCGTTGAGGTACAGATCGATCTGATAGCTGCCGGGGGCGACGGCGTCCTGCTGGTTGAACTGGCTCAGGGCGCTGTTGCTCAGCACGCTGCCGCGCAGCAGCGCGGGATCGAAGGTGTAGCCGTCGGCGGCGGCGCAGCCCAACGGCAACGCCAGCAGCGCGCAGCACCAGCGTGCGGGCAACGGCGTCGCCTTGCGGACATCGAACATGAAAACCTCCCTGTCTGGTTTCAGCGCGCGACGTTCAGGGTGCGCGTGATTTCCACCCCGTAGTCATTGATGACGCGCAGCGCGACCTGCCGCACTTCCCCGTTCACCGGCCAATTGGCCTGTGAAAACGGCGGGATCAGATCCGCCTGCGGAATGGCGCTGCGCTTCGCGCCGCTCAGAATTACCGCCTGGCTGACGTTGGCGTAGTAGCCGGTCGGGTTGTCGACGCGCAGCGCGTTGCCAACCTGACGCAGGCTAAGGCGATCGATGACGTGGTTGGCGTCGCCGGCCAGCCCGGACGGGCGATAGAACACTTTCAGCCGGTTGGTGACCACCAGCAGCAGTTTGTTCTTGTCGCTGTCCGTCTGACGCACGGCGGGGACCTGCAGGAAGTTGAGGTAGAACAGCGATTCGCGATCGCGCGCCAGCGGCTGGCCGACGAACGACAGCCGCACCATTTGCCCGCTGTGCGGATCCATGCGGAAGATTTGCGGCGAGGCGACAAAGGGCGCATCGGCGTTTTCCGGCGTGGACTGCGGGTTGTTGATGTCGAGCCAGATCTGCATCAGCGCCGGGGCGCCGTCATCGTTGGTGAACTGCAGCGTTTTTTCCCGCGCCTCGGCGGGGTAGATCACGCGATTGCCGAGCAGCGTGACGCTGGCCAAGGCGTGGGTGGCGGCAAAACTCATCAGGCAAAGCGACAGGGCGGCCCATCGGCGGGCGGAACGGGATATCTGCGGCATAAACGTGAACCGATAAAGAAGCGAGTCATTCAGCGCCGTCCGCTAAGGAACGGCGCTGGCATCAACAGGTATGGCGCCTGACGCCGGCTTATTTGTAGCTAATGGCGAACTGGGCGGTGGCGATCACCGAACCGGCCGCCACGCCGGCGTCTTCCGCGTAGTAGCGGGCCACCAGGTTCTGCGAGGTGGAGGTGGCGTCTTTCGCCAGCGTCATCGCCGACGTGGTGACGGTCGAACCGCTGGCGAACGACAGCGGCGTGGTGGCGTCGCTGTCCAGCAGTTGAATGGACACCTTGGCCGCATCGCCCGCGTTGCCCAGGTTGCCGTTGGTGGTCGGGTTGTTGCCCGCCAACACGGTTTTGATCGCCGTATCGCTGGTCGCCGCCGCACAACCCGTGACGTTAACGGTAAAGGTGGTGTCGCCGGCGGTGGCGCCTTTGGTGGCGAGTTTGCTGGCGGCGACGGTTGGCAGCAACACGACCGGGTTGGATTGGTTGCCGTTAATATTCACCGAACAGGTTTGCGTGCTGACTTCGCCTTTGAATTGCACGGTATTGGACGAGGCGGCCGCACAGGCGCCGGAGAGAGCCAGCATGGATAATGCGACTAATTTAACATTCATGTGAAATACCCTTTAATTAACTTTAGAGAAAAGCTTTCCTGACAGTAATAAATTACTGACGTGCGTTTGTTGATTAATCATGTTGCGCAATTGTTTTTTAAACGCGTCGGCAAACATGGATTTTCATCCTAACAAACTAAGAATTTTCCCTATAGGTGTTTTCCGCATGGTAATAAGTTGGTGGTGCGGGTTGTTACATTTATTTTCATTTTTGCTTATATCATACAAAATGGAAAATAGATCTATATCATTGCGTTGCGTTTTTATTGGATCGTCGGTTTTTGTTTATGAAATAATTTGAAACATTCATGCCTTTTTTGCGTATTAATCAAAGTGCTGGCTGTTGCGTGATTATTTGAAAAACATGTTATCAAGTTGTTTTATATCGGTGTGCTTTGCAGGCGAATTACCCCAAAAAAGAGCAGCGACAAGCCGCCTGAGGTATGGAAGCATACTTTCACGCTGATAAGGAGAATTAAAGTGAGAGTGATTTATATCGACGGTTCGCCGCTATGCCGTTTGGGGATGAAAACATTATTGGGAGAAGGAATGATAACCTTATCCTCGCCCAATATTAATATCATTAAAAATATAAGCCCTGCGCCTGATTTAATTATCATGGATTTTCCCCATGAAATTTACCGGTTCGAAGCGTATTTGCGATTTATTCACGCCTCACGTGCTGAATATGAAGGCGTCCGGATACTGTTCTTCGTCGATAAGACTTCGCCGCTGATCCTGGCATTTATCGCGGCGGCGCAGCCGGATGCGATTTTGCACAAACGGGAAGCGCTGCGGGTGGTGTGGGAAACCTGCGCGGCGCTAGTCCGCCGTGAAGAGGCGGGCGAACGGCGCGTGGTGAGCCGGCGGGCGGCGGCGATCACGCCTGGCGAGGCTGCGGTGTTGTGTGAAACGGCCCGTACGGAAGATATCCGCCTGACCGCGCGGCGGCTGAATTTGCACCCGAAAACCGTTTATTCGCACCTCAACAATGCCGGCAAGAAGTTCGGCATCCGTAATCGGGTGGAACTGCTGAAGATGATTGCGCTGCTGTAGCGCGCCGTTAACGGGCCTGGCCTACGGCCAGCCGCCATCGCGTGATCTCATCGGCGCCCAGCCCGGCCGCCAGCGCCAGGCTTTGCGGCGGCAGAGATTCGCCGGTCACGGCATCTACCACGCGCAGGGTGGCGGGGTGGCCGGTTACGCGGTCAACCACGCGCAGCGGCGGCCCGGCCAGCTCGGACAGATTCCATTTGTCGCCAATCTGAATCATCGCCATCACCAGCAGCCCGAGATCTTTTCCCTTCTCCGTCGGCAGATACTCGTAGCGATCGGGACGCGTCTGGTATTGCCGCTTTTCGATAAGGCCGTGGCTTTCCAGGGCCTTGAGGCGATCGGTCAGCGTATTGTTGGTGATGCCGGTCGATTGGCGCAAATCGTCATAGCGCGAGAGCCCCAGCAATAGATCGCGCATGAGAATCGCGCCCCAGCGATCGCCCAGTGCCGACAGCACGTGCGCCACCGAGCACGTCATACCTTCAAACCCTTTTGCTTTCACGTTGCCTTACCTCCGCTTGCCGCCTGATTGCCGAGAATGTTATCGCCTCGGCTTGATGACTTCAATAATTGGAGTTATTACTCTTATTATTGGAGTTTTCGTTTAACAACGGCTGATGGCCTGAACGCCGGCCGGAAAACCTAGGAGACAACGCGATGCCACTGTGGCAGATCTACCACCCCGAACCGGCCTTCAGCGCCGCCGATAAACGCGCGATTGCGCAGAAGGTCACCGCCCTGTACCAGGACTTTTTGCCGCGTTTCTACGTCAACGTCTTCTTCCATGCGTTGCCGACAGGTTCGGCCTATCTTGGCGGCGAACCGGCCGATGACTTCGTGCGCGTGACCATCGACCATATCGCGCGCGCCATGGACAACGACGCGGAGCAGCAGCAATTTCTGGCGGCCTGCACCCGCATCCTGCAACCCTACATCGCCGCACGCGGGCTGCGCTGGGAGCTGCACGTGGACGAAACGCCGTTCTCGCTGTGGACCATTGACGGATTGAAACCGCCGGCGCCGGGGACGGCGGCGGGGGAGAGGTGGCGCAGCGAGAATCGGCCTTCGGTGTGGGAGGGGGATAACCGCGAGAAATGGACATAATGAGCAACGGTAACCGCTTGTGGACTATGAAATAATGCGTACTGTATCTGCCGAAAAAAATTGAAAGGCAGCCTCCAGGAGGCTGTTTTTCGGAAGTGTTAGAATGGATAAAAATGTCGCTTGCAGGGAGAAGCCATGTCTCATTCATCAGCGAGGAAAAAAGTGTTGAATACAGCAATGCCGCTGGCACACAGAGCGTCTCACGCGCGCAGTTGTGCTAACCATGTGGCGAACCGGTTGGGAATGACTCGCAGTGAGCTTCTAATAAAAGTTGAGAAAGAGTCAGGCTCAAATCTGGAATCACCGTTAACTGAAGAAGAGCTGATGAACGCATTCAACTATATGGAAAGCCTTTAGGATTAGGCCGCTTTAAGCCGCACAAACATCTAATATTGAGCGTTCAGATTGGAAAAGAGGCCAGTACCGTTCTTTAAGCATTGATCATGGGATCGGATACTTTAACTCTATTTCAGGTGCATCAGCTAAATGTCTGCCAGAGCGGGCCATTAAATAGCCGGCAATCTCTTCAGTTGTCAGTTCAACATGGAACATATCAGGATCCTGGAACCATTCATCCGGCCAAAAAATGAGGTCTGACGGATTGCCATCAAAATTTTTCTCAAGCAGTGCAAGAGCGAAATTTTGTTCGGATTCCTTGCTTTTGGCATCAGACACACAGCGAATTGTCTGAACTAATTCATCCCAGGTAAAATCCATATAGAATTTTTCCAGATTGAAAGCCATGCGGGTAAACTCCTCGGCACTGGCCCAGGAGGAGAAATCTCTGAAATCTGAAAACGTATAGGGGCATGCAACCTGGCTGTTCCATTTGACTATCATTGCTTCTAAAACGGAATCTTGTTCGTCAAAACCTTCGTCAATTCTTGAAAGTATCTGCTTAGCTTTGTTTGCCAGCTCATTGATCTTTTTGCTACTGACTTTTGTGGGTCTCATTCGGTCAGGTAGAGGCATCGCTATCATCCCTGTCTAGCTTACTCATATCCAATGGGGGAACTATCTTACTGCAGATGCGGAAGTATTAAGTAGCATAAAATTCAATCATGCCGGATAGATGGGTAAACTTTCCGTTGCGCATCGCAATGTTAAGTACGTTTCGCCTCCAGCATTAGATCCCAATAGATCCCAATCTTTACTCCGATAAGCCAAAACGCAGAACCGAGAGACAAAAAAATCCACGCCGAAGCGTGGATTTTTCCGTTTCCGGCAGCGGAGAGAAACGCTGCGGGGAAGGGGTTAGACGTTGAACAAGAAGTTCATCACGTCGCCGTCTTTGACGATGTAGTCTTTACCTTCGGAACGCATTTTGCCGGCTTCTTTGGCGCCTTGCTCACCCTTGTAGGTGATGAAGTCGTCAAAGGCGATGGTTTGCGCGCGGATAAAGCCTTTCTCGAAGTCGGTGTGGATCTTGCCGGCCGCCTGCGGGGCGGTGGCGCCGACCGGGATGGTCCAGGCGCGCACTTCTTTCACGCCGGCGGTGAAGTAGGTTTGCAGGTTCAGCAGCTCGTAACCGGCGCGGATCACGCGGTTCAGGCCCGGCTCTTCCAGGCCCAGCTCGGCCATGAACTCGTCGCGCTCTTCGTCTTCCAGCTCGGCGATATCGGATTCCACAGCGGCGCACACGGCAACTACCACGGAGCCTTCGGCATCGGCGATTTTACGCACGGTGTCCAGGTACGGGTTGTTCTCGAAGCCGTCTTCGTTGACGTTGGCGATGTACATGGTCGGCTTCAGCGTCAGGAAGCTCAGGTATTTGATCGCCGCTTTGTCTTCCGCAGTCAGATCCAGCGCGCGCAGCATGCCGGCGTTTTCCAGGTGCGGCAGGCATTTCTCCAGCGCCGCCAGCTCGGCCTTGGCGTCTTTGTCGCCGCCTTTGGCTTTTTTCTGCACGCGGTGGATAGCGCGTTCGCAGGTGTCCAGGTCAGACAGCGCCAACTCGGTGTTGATGACGTCGATATCTTCGGCCGGATCGACCTTGTTGTTGACGTGAATGATGTTGTCGTTCTCGAAGCAGCGCACCACGTGGCCGATGGCTTCGGTTTCGCGGATGTTGGTCAGGAACTGGTTGCCCAGGCCTTCACCTTTAGACGCGCCTTTCACCAGGCCGGCGATGTCGACGAATTCCATGGTGGTTGGCAGAATGCGCTGCGGCTTGACGATCTCGGCCAGCTTATCCAGACGCGGATCGGGCATCGGCACCACACCGGTGTTCGGTTCAATGGTGCAGAACGGGAAGTTGGCTGCTTCAATGCCCGCTTTGGTCAACGCGTTGAACAGGGTGGATTTGCCTACGTTAGGCAGGCCGACGATACCGCATTTGAATCCCATGTTGTAATCACCTTAAATATCTTAACTATCAGCTGGTTAGATTTAACCGACTGCATAAAGGGCAAAATAATGCCGCCATTATACACGTAATGGGCGTTTATCTCGATCAGACTTGCTTGGCCGGGGCGAACGCAGCGCGGACGGCCGGTTTTTATTTGAGATTTGGATCACATTTACCCATACTGGCCATTCCGATTAACCGACAGGAAACGCGCCGGATGTATTTCTTGCCTACGCCACCCTGAGCTGTGCCCGCCTGCACTCTGCCGCCCCTTGCGGCTCCCCATACCCGCTACGCGGGGAGATGATGTCATCTGTCATAAGTGAATAATGCATGTTTAATCTGAGTAACGTCAGGATCGCGGACGTTAAAAATGAAGTCCTGGCGGGCTTTGTGGTGGCGGTTTCGATGATCCCCGAGGCGGTCGGCTTTTCGCTGGTCGCCGGTCTTTCGCCAATTGTCGGCTTGCATACCGCGTTTATTATCGGCCTGGTCACGGCGCTGTTCGGCGGCAAACCGGGCATGGTTTCCGGCGCCGCCGGCTCCATTGTGGTGGTGCTGATGAGCCTGGCGGCGCAGTACGGCATGGGTTACGTGCTGTGGGCCACGCTGTTTGCCGGGGCGATTCAAATCCTGATCGGCGCCTTCCGGCTGGGCAAGTTCATTCGTCTGGTGCCGCTGCCGGCGATCCACGGCTTCGTCAACGGCCTGGCGATCGTCATCATGCTGGCGCAGCTGAAGATGATCGCCGGGCAGGGGCCGCTGATGTACGGCCTGGTGGCGCTGGCGATTGCGGTGGTGGTGCTGTTCCCGCGCCTGACCAAAGCCATTCCGTCTTCGCTGGCGGCGCTGCTGGTGGTCTCGGCGTTGGCGATCGGCCTCAACCTGCACACGCTACGGGTGGGCGATCTGGCGGACATTTCCGGCGCGCTGCCGCACTTTAGTCTGCCGACGGCGCCGTTTACCCTGGAGATGGTGCGGGTGGTGCTGCCCTATGCGGTGGTGATCGCCCTGGTCGGTTTGATTGAATCGCTGCTGACCATGACGGTGCTGGATGAAATGGGCGGCAAGAAGGGCAACGGCAATCGCGAGAGTATCGCGCAGGGCGCCGGTAACGCGGTATGCGGCCTGTTCGGCTGCTTCGCCGGCTGCGCGATGATCGGCCAGTCGATCATCAACTTCACCTCGGGCGGGCGCGGGCGCATCTCCGGCACGGTGGGCGCCATCCTGCTGATTCTGTTCGTGGTCAGCCTGTCGCGCTATATCGGCCTGCTGCCGGTGGCGGCGCTGGCCGGGGTGATGCTGGTGGTGTGTTACAACACCTTCGAGTGGAGCTCGCTGCGCCGCTTGCGCCGCATGCCGAAAGCCGACGCGCTGGTAATGATCGTCGTCACGCTGATCACCATCTTTACCGATCTGGCGGTGGCGGTGATCAGCGGGGTGATTATCTCGGCGCTGGTGTTCGCCTGGCAGCAGGCGCGCATCCGCGTGCGCCAGCGGCAGGTAACGGGCGACGTGGCGGTGTATCAACTGGATGGCCCGCTGTTCTTCGGCTCCGCCGCGGCTTTCGCCGAGCTGTTCGATCCGCAGAGCGATGCGCAGAATGTGGTGCTGGATTTTGCCGGCACCCGGGTGATGGATTCCAGCGGCGTGGAGGCGATCGATAAGCTGACGGCGCGTTATCTGGCGGCGGGGAAAAGCATTCGTCTGCGCCACCTGAGCGCTGACTGCGTGCGCCTGCTCAAACGCGCCGGGCCGTTCTGCAGCCATGAGCTGGACGATCCGCAGTATTACGTGGCGGAAGAGGGCTTCACCTCCGATGAGCGCCGGGTGGGCGAGGAAACCTTCAACCCGCGCGGCTAAAAGCAAGCAGCGGGCAGGGCGCCCGCTGCGGCAAGGATCAGGCCTGCGCCTTGAAGCTGTGCAGGCGCTGAACGGTTTTTTCCAGCCCGTCCTTCATCAGCATTTCGGTGCAGCGCAGCGACTCGTCGATCGCTTCGTCAATCATCTTCTGTTCGCTGGCCGGCGGCTTGCCGAGCACGAAGCCCACCACCTTGTTCTTGTCGCCCGGATGGCCGATGCCGATGCGCAGGCGATAGAAGTTCGGGTTGTTGCCGAACTTGTTTTGGATGTCTTTCAGGCCGTTGTGGCCACCGTTGCCGCCGCCGAGCTTGATTTTGGCCACGCCGGGCGGCAGATCCAGCTCGTCGTGCGCCACCAGGATCTCGCTGGGTTCGATGCGGTAGAAGTTGGCCATCGCCAGCACCGCTTTGCCGCTCAGGTTCATGAAGGTGGTCGGCACCAGCAGGCGCACGTCGTTGCCCGCCAGGTTCAAACGGGCGGTGTAGCCGAAGAACTTGCTCTCTTCTTTTAACTGCTGATTGTGGCGCTGGGCCAGCAGATCGACGTACCAGGCGCCGGCGTTGTGGCGTGTCTGGGCGTATTCCGCGCCCGGGTTGGCGAGACCGACTATCAATTTAATACTGCTCACTGGGAGATTCGCTATGATCAGGGTAATGGAAAGGGCCTTAGTCTACCTGTCGGGGCGATGAATGACAAAACCCGATCTCTGCCGTCACCCTGGGTAAGAAAGACGAATGATTCATTAGCTGAATAATTCAATTTGTCCGCTAATTTTCAGCGCCGTGTTAAGAAGTGTCAATAATTCTTTACCATTTGTGATCGCCTCCGCAATCCCCTTGCCGCAACAGGGACTATACTTAACTTATCAAAGTGGGTTAACAAGTTGCAGCGTTATCCCGGTTGGCACATGGCAATCATGGAGGTGGCATATGAAACGTAGAAGCGCGGATAGAGTGGGCAACTTTTTTATGGGGCTGGGGCTGGTCGTGATGATCGGCGGCGTCGGATACTCAATTATTGCTGAAGTATCCCAGTTCAATCTGCCGCAATTTTTCGCCCACGGCGCCATCATGAGCATCTTCGTCGGCGCGCTGTTGTGGCTGGTGGGCGCACGTATCGGCGGCCGCGAACAGGTGGCGGATCGCTACTGGTGGGTAAAACACTTTGATAAACGGTGCCGCAACGATCAACATCGTTCGTCGCATTGATTAAAAAAGCAGAAGGGAAGCAAGAGCGGGGCAAGGGAACATCTGCCGTGCATTAAGGTTTGAGGTCATGTCGGACTACAAGTAGAAAACCCGTTGTTGCTCGCGCACCAACGGGTTTTTCTTTTCTGCTGTCGGGCTCGCTATCTTTCCGGCGCAGTGGGCGCCGCACCGGAAAGACGACGAAATTAATGCTCGAACATCGCAGAGATCGACTCTTCGTTGCTGATGCGGCGGATGGCTTCAGCCAGCATGCCGGACAGGGTCAGAGTGCGAACGTTTTTCAGTGCCTTGATTTCCGGCGACAGCGGAATGGTGTCGCAGACGATCACTTCATCAATCACCGAGTTCTTGATGTTGTCCACGGCGTTGCCGGAGAAGATCGGGTGCGTCGCGTAGGCGAATACGCGCTTGGCACCGCGTTCTTTCAACGCTTCAGCCGCTTTACACAAGGTGCCGCCGGTGTCGATCATGTCGTCGACCAGCACGCAGTCGCGGCCTGCCACGTCACCGATGATGTGCATCACCTGAGAAACGTTCGCGCGCGGGCGGCGTTTGTCGATGATGGCCATGTCGGTGTCGTTCAGCAGTTTGGCGATGGCGCGGGCGCGCACGACGCCGCCGATGTCCGGGGAAACCACGATCGGGTTTTCCAGGTTCTGCTGCAGCATGTCTTCCAGCAGGATCGGGCTGCCGAACACGTTGTCTACCGGTACGTCGAAGAAGCCTTGAATCTGCTCAGCATGCAGATCCACCGTCAGAACGCGGTCAACCCCTACGCTGGAGAGGAAATCGGCAACCACCTTGGCGGTGATTGGCACACGCGCGGAACGCACGCGGCGATCCTGGCGGGCATAGCCGAAGTAAGGGATAACGGCGGTAATACGACCTGCGGAGGCGCGACGCAGGGCGTCGACCATCACAACCAGTTCCATCAGGTTGTCGTTGGTCGGGGCACAGGTGGACTGGATGATGAAAATATCACCGCCGCGTACATTTTCGTTGATTTGCACGCTCACTTCGCCGTCGCTAAAACGACCTACAGCGGCGTCACCAAGGCTGGTGTACAAACGGTTGGCAATACGTTGTGCTAGTTCCGGGGTGGCGTTACCAGCAAAAAGCTTCATATCAGGCACGAGAAGAACCTCAGGCTTGCGTCCAGAGAAGATATTGTCATACGACATCGCCAAGGGGCAGTCGGCGACGCCGGCGCAATATACATACGGGTATGTAAAACTAAAATTGAGACCGCAGGCAGCGCAGGGATAACAGGGCCAGGTGTGCATGACCCTGCGCAGCGAAACGTTGAGCTACGACTCAAACCGCCCGGAACGAATGCGATGTAGTGGGGAGACGTTAACGCCGCGCGCTACAAAACCACACAACCACTCCGGGGCTTGATTTAACACCTGACGGGCGGCGATTTCTGTGTCGAATTCAGCAAACACACAAGCACCTGTGCCAGTCAGGCGTGACGGGGCGTATTCTAACAGCCATGAAAGAAGCTGTTCAACCTCGCGAAAACGTTTTCTTGCGATCGGTTCGCAATCATTTGCGTACGGCGCCTGCAACAGCTCACTTAAGGAGCGAACCGGGGTGTCCCTTTTCAATTCGGCGTCGCCGAAGATAACCGGCGTCGGGATGCCGACGCCGGGATGCGCCACCAGATACCATTTTTCCTGCGGCTCGGCCGGCTGCAGGCGCTCGCCGATGCCTTCGGCGAAGGCGGCGTGGCCGCGCACGAACACCGGCACGTCGGCGCCGAGGCTGAGCCCCAGCTCTGCCAGTTGGTCGTCGTCAAGGCCGCAGCGCCACAGTTCGTTCAGCGCCACCAGCACGGTGGCGGCGTTGGAGGAGCCACCGCCCAAACCGCCGCCCATCGGCAGGCGCTTGTCGATGCTGATGTCGGCGCCGCGCGGTGCGGTCTGCAGACCCTGTTCATCACAATAGCGCTGCAGCAGGCGGGCGGCGCGCACGATCAGGTTCTGCTCGTCCGGCACGCCGTCGACCGGCGTCAGCAGGTTAATGCGATCGTCCTGGCGCGGGTCAATGGTCAGGGTGTCGCCGTAGTCCAAAAACTGGAACAGCGTCTGCAGCAGGTGATAGCCGTCTTCACGACGGCCGGTGATGTACAGAAACAGGTTGAGCTTCGCGGGGGAGGGCCACTGGCGGATCATTTGAGCGTCCAGTTATCCATTTTCAGTTTGATGCGTTGGTCGCCCTGCTGCAGCTCCAGACGGTTCGGCAGCGTCGGCTGCACC
Source organism: Serratia sp. BNK-23 (assembly GCF_047456145.1). Lineage (NCBI taxonomy): Bacteria > Pseudomonadati > Pseudomonadota > Gammaproteobacteria > Enterobacterales > Yersiniaceae > Serratia > Serratia sp. BNK-23. The sequence continues at coordinate 2,923,870 of NZ_CP179900.1, read as the reverse complement.
TCGGTGCTGTAGCTCTGGTAATCCACCTTCCAGGTTTGACCGCCTTGCTGGTAGGTCAGTTTGCTCAGGCGATATTGGTCATCCAGCGCAAAATCGCTGGCTTCGCCCGGCAGGCCGACCATCCACTGGCGCAGGTTGTTCAGCGGGATCGCCATCCCGGTCAGCTTGCGGATCATCTCTTCCGGGTTGTCGCTGACGTAGCGTTTGCCCTGGTTGTCGGTCAGCTGCACCACGTTTTTCTGTACGTTGAGATCCATTTCCGTGCTGCCCAGCGGGTTAGTCAGCAGCAGGCGGTAGCGCTCCGGCGAAAACTGCTGCCAGAAGAAGCGGGCATAGACTTTTTTCTGATCAGACAAGTAGGCGAAGGAGCCGCGGGTCTGATAGGTGCTAAGCTGCTGCACCGCCTGCTCATGGGCGCGCCACTGCGGTGAGGTCGGGCTGGTGGCCGGGCCGGTTGGCTTGGTGGTGGTACAGGCGGCCAGCACCAGGCTGGCCAGCGGGATCAGACGGAGCAAACTAACTTTGCGTATTGGCATAACTTTTTCTTGTCCTTTTGTCCTTGCGGGCATGCGCGACGAAACCCGGATTCAGCGCTCACGCTAACGGGGCGGCGGCGGCGCGTCAATTTTTTGCTGCATCGCGTTGAATCTTGCCGCGTTTATCGGCGTAGTGCCAACGCGGCGCGCGCGTCGGGGTTGCCATTAAGCGTAACACAATCGCCTGAAGGCGGGGGAGGCGCTCCCGATAAGCGGTGCAGAGTTGCGCAAACGCCAACGTTATGTGCGCCGAATAGCGTGCGCGTCTTCGCAAACTGCGCTAAAATTTAAACCATCAACCTACCCTTTGACTATTTATCCCGCTGTATTTATTACTTATTCATTAATTGATGTCGTCTATGACAGCGATTGAACGGAAGATGCGGTTGTTACTTTTATTGATCCCGCGCATCAAGTAGAATGCCGCTCAACGAGAACCCGTACCAACAGAAGTATTACTCGAAGCAATGACCCTGCTGGCGTTAGGTATAAATCACAAAACCGCTCCGGTTTCTCTGCGTGAAAGGGTGACCTTCTCGCCAGAGTCCATCGATGAGGCGCTGACCAGCTTGCTCCAACAACCGTTGGTGCAGGGCGGCGTCGTGTTGTCCACCTGCAACCGCACCGAGCTGTACCTCAGCGTGGAGCAGCAGGAACACATGCACGAGCAGCTGGTCGCCTGGCTGTGCGCCTACCACAATCTGCGTCCGGAAGAGGTGAAGAAAAGCCTCTACTGGCATCAAGGCAATGACGCGGTCAGCCATCTGATGCGGGTGGCCAGCGGGTTGGATTCGCTGGTGCTGGGCGAACCGCAAATCCTCGGCCAGGTGAAAAAGGCCTTCGCCGAGTCACAACGCGGCCAGTCGCTGTCCGGCGAGCTGGAGCGTCTGTTCCAGAAATCCTTCTCCGTCGCCAAGCGCGTGCGCACCGAAACCGAAATCGGCGCCAGCGCGGTCTCCGTGGCGTTCGCCGCCTGTACGCTGGCGCGGCAGATCTTCGAATCGCTGGCCGATCTCAACGTCTTGCTGGTGGGCGCCGGTGAAACCATCGAGCTGGTGGCGCGCCACCTGCGCGAACACAAAGTGCGGCACATGATCATCGCCAACCGCACCCGCGAGCGCGCGCAGCTGCTGGCGGACGAAGTCGGCGCGGAAGTGATCACCCTGCCGGAAATCGACGAACGCCTGGCGGACGCCGACATCATCATCAGTTCCACCGCCAGCCCGCTGCCGATCATCGGCAAGGGGATGGTGGAGCGGGCGCTGAAAGCGCGCCGCAACCAGCCGATGCTGCTGGTGGATATCGCCGTACCGCGCGATATCGAGCCGGAGGTCGGCAAGCTGGCCAACGCTTATCTGTACAGCGTGGACGATCTGCACGCCATCATTCAAAGCAACCTGGCGCAGCGCAAAGCGGCGGCGGTGCAGGCGGAATCGATCGTGCAGCAGGAAAGCACCAACTTTATGGCCTGGCTGCGTTCGCAGGGCGCGGTGGAAACCATCCGCGACTACCGTTCGCAGGCCGACCAGATCCGCGCAGAGATGGAGGCCAAAGCGCTGGCCGCCATCGCGCAGGGCGCCAACGTGGAGCAGGTTATTCACGAGCTGGCCCATAAACTGACCAACCGTCTTATTCATGCCCCTACCAAATCCCTCCAGCAGGCCGCCGGCGACGGTGACGTGGAGCGGTTGCAGTTATTACGCGACAGCCTCGGGCTGGATCAGCATTAGTTTTCTCTATTAACAGGGTTTATTACCACGCATGAAGCCTTCTATTGTTGCCAAACTGGAAGCGTTACAAGAGCGCCATGAAGAAGTGCAGGCGCTGCTCGGCGATGCCGGCGTTATCGCCGACCAAGACCGGTTCCGCGCGCTGTCGCGAGAATACGCGCAGCTGACCGACGTCAGCCGCTGCTTCCTGGAATGGCGTCAGGTGCAGGAGGATCTGGAGACGGCGGAAATGATGCTGGACGATCCGGAAATGCGCGAGATGGCGCAGGAAGAGCTGAAACAAGCGCGGGCGAGCAGCGAAGCGCTGGAACAGCAGCTGCAGGTGTTGCTGCTGCCGAAAGATCCGGATGATGAGCGCAGCTGTTTCCTCGAAGTGCGCGCCGGCACCGGCGGCGATGAGGCGGCGATCTTCGCCGGCGATCTGTTCCGCATGTACAGCCGTTACGCCGAAGGCCGCCGGTGGCGCGTCGAGGTGATGAGCGCCAACGAAGGCGAGCACGGCGGCTTCAAAGAAGTGATCGCCAAAGTTTCCGGCGACGGCGTGTACGGCCAGCTGAAGTTTGAATCCGGCGGCCACCGCGTGCAGCGCGTGCCGGAAACCGAATCCCAGGGGCGCATCCACACCTCCGCCTGCACCGTGGCGGTGATGCCGGAAGTGCCGGAGGCCGAATTGCCGGACATCAACCCGGGCGATCTGAAAATCGACACCTTCCGCTCCTCCGGCGCCGGCGGCCAGCACGTTAACACCACCGATTCGGCGATCCGTATCACCCACCTGCCGACCGGCATCGTGGTGGAGTGCCAGGACGAACGTTCACAGCACAAAAACAAAGCCAAGGCGATGTCGGTGCTGGGCGCGCGCATTCGCGCCGCCGAGATGGCCAAGCGCCAGCAGGCCGAGGCGTCCACTCGCCGCAACCTGCTGGGTAGCGGCGATCGTTCCGATCGCAACCGTACCTACAACTTCCCGCAGGGGCGGGTGACCGACCACCGCATCAACCTGACGCTTTACCGCCTGGATGAAGTGATGGAAGGCAAACTGGACATGCTGATCCAGCCGATCGTGCAGGAGTATCAGGCCGATCAGCTGGCTGCGCTGTCCGCCGAGCAAGAGTGATGGATTATCAACACTGGCTGAAAGCCGCCGCCGCGCGTTTGACCCACAGCGACAGCGCCCGGCGTGACGCGGAAATCCTGTTGGGTTTCGTGACCGGCAAGGCCAGAACCTTCCTGATGGCGTTCGGGGAAAACCTGCTGACGCCGCCGCAGCAACAGCAGCTGGAGACGCTGCTGGCGCGCCGCGAACGCGGTGAGCCGGTGGCCTATCTGGTGGGTGAGCGCGAGTTTTGGTCGCTGTCGCTGTCGGTCTCGCCCGCAACGCTGATCCCGCGCCCGGATACCGAATGCCTGGTGGAACTGGCGCTGGCGCGCCTGCCGCCGCAACCCTGCCACTTCCTCGATCTCGGCACCGGCACCGGCGCCATCGCGCTGGCGCTGGCCAGCGAGCGCCCGGATTGTTCGGCTATCGGCGTCGATGTGCAGCCGGAGGCGGTTGCGCTGGCGCAGCACAATGCGCACAAGCTGAAGATCGACAACGTCCGATTTTTACAGGGCAGCTGGTTTGCGCCCGTCGCGGGGCAACGTTTCGCGCTGATCGCCAGCAATCCGCCCTATATCGACGCCGCCGATCCGCATTTGTCACAGGGCGACGTGCGCTTCGAGCCCGGTAGCGCGCTGGTCGCCGCCGAGCACGGGTTGGCGGATCTGGCCGCCATCGTGCGCCAGGCGCCGCACTATCTGCAGCCGCAGGGCTGGCTGCTGTTGGAACATGGCTGGCAGCAGGGTGAGAGCGTGCGCGCGTTGCTGCAGGCCGCCGGATTTTCCGCTGTCGCCACCCACCGTGATTACGGCGACAACGACCGCGTGACGCTCGGCCAATGGCCGGGATAAGCGCCCTCATAATAACGACGCCCGGGCCATTTAAGGGAGCATCATGACTGCATACACCGCGTTGAAACATTTCCATTTGCTGACGGTCGCCATCAGTATTACCTTGTTTGTGCTGCGTTTCTTTTGGCAGTGGCGCCGTTCGCCGATCATGGGCCGCCGCTGGGTCAAGATAGCGCCGCACCTGAATGACACGCTGCTGTTCGTCAGCGGCATCGCGCTGGTGGTGACGTTCGGGTTTTATCCGCTGCTGGGTATGGACTCATGGCTGACCGAGAAGCTGTTTGGCGTTATTATCTATATCCTGCTTGGCTACGTCGCATTGGGCAAGAAGACCAAAAGTCAGCGGCTGCGAACCGTGGCGTTCGTGCTGGCGTTGGGCTGCCTGTACCTGATAATTAAACTTGCCACGACGAAAATACCGTTTCTGATGGGATACCTATGAGTAGCATTGCTGATTTTGAATTTAACACCTCGCCGCTGAGCGAAGGGGTGATCCTGGTGTCGCAGTCGGTGCGGCGCGATTTCCCGGCTGCCGACGTGGAGCGCAAGCTGCAACAACTGGTGGACGAAGCGCGCGCGGTGGTGCCGGCCGATATCACTCAGGAGCAGCAACTGGATGCGCTCATTGAACTGTTCTACAAGACCTGGGGATTCGGCGGCGCCAGCGGCGTGTACCGCCTGTCGGACGCCATCTGGCTGGACAAGGTGCTGGAGGGGCGGCAGGGTACGCCGGTTTCACTCGGCACCATCTTCCTGCACATCGCCAACGCGCTGGATCTGCCGCTGCTGCCGGTGATTTTCCCCACTCAGCTGATCCTGCGCGCCGATTGGCTGGATGAAGAGCTGTGGCTGATCAACCCGCTGAACGGCGAAACCCTGAGCGAACACCAGCTGGAAGTGTGGATCAAGGGCAACCTGGGCTTGGGCGCCGAGCTGGAAGACGACGATCTCGACGAATCCGAGAACATCATGGTGGTGCGCAAGATGCTGGATACGCTGAAGGCCGCTCTGATGGAAGAAAAGCAGCTGGAAATGGCGCTGCGCACCAGTGAAACGGTGTTGTGCTTCGATCCGGAAGATCCGTACGAGATCCGCGACCGCGGGCTGATTTACGCCCAGCTGGAGTGCAACCATATCGCGATTTCCGATCTCAACTATTTTGTCGAGCAGTGCCCTGAAGACCCGGTCAGCGAAGTGATCAAAGTGCAGATCCATTCGATTGAGCCGAAACAGGTGACGCTGCATTAATTTAATGACTCCGTGCAGTTTGCAAGGCGACGGTTACAACCTTAACAAAGGCGAAAGCATGAAACAGAAAGTGGTTAGCATTGGCGACATCGACGTAGCAAACGACCTGCCGTTTGTGCTGTTTGGCGGTATGAACGTGCTGGAATCGCGCGATCTGGCGATGAGCATCTGCGAGCACTACGTCACCGTGACGCAAAAACTGGGCATCCCTTACGTTTTCAAAGCCTCTTTCGACAAAGCCAACCGTTCTTCCATCCACTCGTACCGCGGTCCGGGCCTGGAAGAAGGGATGAAGATCTTCGAAGAGCTGAAGAAAACCTTCGGCGTGAAAATCATCACCGACGTTCACGAAGCGGCGCAGGCGCAGCCGGTTTCCGAAGTGGTTGACGTGATCCAGCTGCCGGCCTTCCTGGCGCGTCAGACCGATCTGGTGGAAGCGATGGCGAAAACCGGCGCGGTGATCAACGTCAAGAAGCCGCAGTTCGTCAGCCCGGGGCAGATGGGCAATATCGTCGACAAGTTCAAAGAGGGCGGCAACGACCAGGTGATCCTGTGCGATCGCGGCAGCAACTTTGGCTATGACAACCTGGTGGTCGACATGCTGGGCATCAACGTGATGAAGAACGTGACCGGCGGCCATCCGGTGATCTTCGATGTGACCCACGCGCTGCAGACCCGCGATCCGTTCGGCGCCGCGTCCGGCGGCCGTCGCGCTCAGGTGGCCGAGCTGGCGCGTGCCGGCATGGCGGTTGGCCTGGCAGGGCTGTTCCTCGAGGCGCACCCGGATCCGAACAACGCCAAGTGCGACGGGCCGTCTGCGCTGCCGTTGGACAAGCTGGAACCGTTCCTGGCGCAGATGAAAGCCATCGACGACCTGGTGAAGAGCTTCCCGGAGCTGGATACCAGCAACTAAGCGCTCATCGCCAAAAAAAAGCCCGACGCGTCGGGCTTTTTTACGTTTAGGCGCCGGTGGCCGCCAGCGCTTCCGGCAGCGTCGGGTAGAACTGCAAGCGGCCCTCGATCGGCTGCACCCGCGCGCGCGCCAGGGTTTTCAGCGGCTGGAACGGCACGTCGGTGATCACCAGCTTTTTATCCGCCGGCAGCGCGTCGATAAAGCGCCGCAGGGCGCTCAGGCCGCCGGCGTCGAGCACCGGCACCGCATCCCACTGCAGCACGATCGTCCGGTAATCCTCGCTGCGCGCCAGCAGTTCGCTAAAGATGCGCTCGGCGGCGGCGAAGAACAGCGGGCCATTCACTCGCAGCACCAGGCGGCCATCGTCGGCGCTCAGCTCGCTCAGCCGCGTCATGCGGGCGATGCGACGCATAAACAGCAGCGACGCCAACACGATGCCCACGGTAATGGCGATCACCATGTCGAACAGCACCGTCAGCGACATGCACAGCAGCAGCACCAGAATGTCGTCCTTCGGCGCCCGGCGCAGCAGGTAAATCACTTTGTGCGCCTCGCTCATGTTCCAGGCGACCATCAACAGCAGCGCCGCCATCGCCGCCAGCGGCAGATAAGAGAGCCACGGCGCCAGAACCAGCAGCGCCAACAGCACCAGCAGCGCGTGGATGATGGCGGAAACCGGCGAGGTGGCGCCGGCGCGCACGTTGGCGGCCGATCGGGCAATCGCAGCGGTCGCGGTGATGCCGCCGAAGAACGGCGCGATGATGTTGCCCGCACCCTGGCCGATTAATTCGCTGTTCGAGTTATGCTTCTTGCCGGTCATGCCGTCGAGCACCACCGCGCACAGCAGCGATTCGATCGCCCCGAGCATCGCCATCGAAAACGCCGCCGGCAACAGGGCGGAAACGGTTTGCCAACTCAGAGTGAACGGTTGCCCGCCGCCGCCCGGCAGATCCCAGGGCAGCAACAGCTGCGGCAGGATCGGCGGAATGCCCTGGCCGCTGCTGCCATCGGCCAGCAGGTAGCTGAAGCGGGAGCCGATGGTCGCCACCGGGTGGTCAAACAGCGTCAGCAGCCCCATCAACGCGGTGCCCGCCAGCAGCGCCGGCAGGTGCCCGGGCACCCGCAGGCCGAGTTTGGGCCAGAAGATCAAAATCAGCAGCGTCACGGCGCCGATCAGGGTATCGCCGATATCCAGCGTCGGCAGCGCCTGCAGCAGGGCATACAGCTTGCCGACGTAATTTTCCGGCGTGTGCGTCAGCTGCAGGCCGAAGAAGTCCTTGATCTGCATGGTGGCGATGGTGATGGCGATGCCGGAGGTAAAGCCGAGCGTCACCGGCAGCGGAATGTACTCGATCAGCCTGCCAAAGCGCGCGAGCCCCATCAGCAGCAGAAATACCCCGGAGATCAGCGTGGCGACCAGCAGGCCGGCCAGGCCGAACTGCTGCGAGACCGGATAGAGGATCACCACGAAGGCGGCGGTGGGGCCGGAGACGCTGTAGCGCGAACCGCCGCTGACGGCGATGACGATGCCGGCGATGGCGGCGGTATACAGACCATACTGCGGCGGCACGCCGCTGGCGATCGCCAACGCCATCGCCAGCGGAATGGCGATAATACCGACCGTCACCCCGGCGATAGCGTCTTTCAGCAACCGCGCCAGGTTATAAGGTTCCCGCCAGCAGGCGTCTATCAGCGCGCTGAAGGGGCGAATTTTGTTTATTTCATGCGTTTTCATCTACGGTGCGTACCAAATCTTCAAAAGTGAAAGGAATGGCGGGCCCGATGAGGTCCGTCTTGTCACGTGACAGATACCATACGCCTTTTGTTCAGCGGATTACCAGACCTGTATCAATTTGGCGCAGGAAATCAGAGAGTCGCCCTTTTGTTCGGCGCTAAATTTCGATAATAGAGAAGTCAGCCGCAGATTCTGCGGCTGAAAAGAAAGGTGACAGTCAAGGTTTTAACGGTTATTGCAGGGCGGGCAGGGATAAGCCGAGAAAATGGGCTAAAGTGCTCACCAGCAGCTGATGATCTTCCTTCTGCGGCGCGCCGGAAATGCTGATGCTGCCGACGCAGCCGAGGCCGGTCAGGGTGAGCGGGAAGGCGCCGCCGTGCACCGAATAGTCACGCACGCTCAGCCCGTAACGCTCCTCCAGCGACGTTTGCCGCTGCTGCAGGCGCAGGCCGATGGCGTAAGAGCTTTTGTGAAAATGGTTCACCAGATTGCGCTTGCGCCGCACCCAGTCGGCAATGTCCGGCGTTGCCCCCGGCATGGCGTAATAAAACAGCGTCTGCCCGGCCAGTTGGATCTCGATGGCGATGCTCAGGCCGCGCCGCTCGGCGGCGGTTTTCAGCGCCGCGCCCAGTTCCCAGGCGGTGGCGGCGTCAAAATGGGTAAAGGCCAGCGTCGCTTCCTGTTCGCTGAGCGCTTGCAGTTCATCGTCGATATTCATGCGGTTCTCCCCCGATAACACAACGCACAGAGTAGCCTGAAGCGGGCGTCGTGAGATAGACGGCTTGGCGATAAGATAGAACTGCTACTCTATTAATAGACTGTGTAAAATGGCCGCCGCCGAAGCGGAGACGACAGGGATGCGTTATTCAACGTCTGCACATTACCCCCTGGCGATCCCGAGGAGCGCGCTGACTATTTATGACTTACATTGCGTCCATTTCTACCCTTTACAGCGACGCCTGCATCACCTACGCCACGCTGTCGATAAGCTATTTCCTTCTCAGCAAGAATGCCCCTTTTTCTTATCAATCCGCACTGTGGAAGCGGGTTGTTTTCGGCCTGCTGGCCGGGGTGGCGGTGCTGTATTTGAGCCAGGATCGGCTGGAGCTGACCGATAAGGTGCATTACAGCTTTGCGATGATCCCGATGATATTGGTGACTTTCTTCGGCGGCGGCGTCAGCGGGCTGGTGAGTTTTCTGTTCGCCATGACGCTGACCGGCGGTTTCACCGTCGATAACCTGTTCATCGCCTCGATCGTCGCGCCGCTGCTGTTGTCGCGCGTGTGGCTGAAAAAATCCCACCGGACGTTTTACCTGACGATCGGCATCATCGCGCTGTATCGCATCGCGGTGGTGTGGCTGCTGGTGGACATGAGCGGGCTGTGGCCGGATGTGTTGCTGTACCAGGCGGTTTCCGCGCTCTGTCTGGCGATTTGCTATCATGCGCTGAATTTCAAAGAGCGCCATATCTACGCCTATTTCGCGATGCGCGCGCGCGCCACCACCGACAGCCTGACCCACATCAACAACCGCGCCAGCGTCGATTATCAGCTGATGCTGCAGCGTGCCGAGCGCCGCCCGTGCGGGCTGATGATCCTCGATTTGGATAACTTCAAAAGCATCAACGATACCTACGGCCATCCGGCCGGTGACGTGCTGCTGGCCAGCGTCGGCCGGCTGCTGCAAAACAGCGTGCGCAATGAGGACTTCGTCGGGCGCTACGGTGGCGAGGAGTTTATGGTGATCACCGCCAGCTACGATCCGCAGGTCATCGGCGGGGTGGCGGAGCGCATTCGCAGCGCGGTTGAAAGCTCGACGTTCTTGCTGAATGCGCACGACGAAGCGCACATCACGCTGTCGATCGGCGTGTCGCTGTATCTGCCGGGCATGAGGCTGGACAAGGCGATCGCCATGACCGACGAGGCCTTGTATGAGGCGAAGCGCAGCGGCAAAAACCGGGTGGTGACCAGCCGCGTGATGCAGCTGGCGCCGCTGGGCGCCGGATTCCCGCGCGAATAAGCCGCCCCCGCCGCCACGGCGGGGGCATTGGCTCAGACCGCCAGCGTGTGTTCGCGGAAGGCGTTCAGCAACTCTTCGGTGAACGTCAGGCGCTTCTGACGATCGGCCAGATCGAGCGTGAACTTCAGCTTGCTCGGGCCGTCCAGGCGGTAAACCTGCGGATTGCCCTGCAGCAGACCGATCAGATAGCCGGGATCGACGCGGTTATTGTCGCCGAACTCGATAAAGCCGCCGCGCTCGTTGCTCTCGATGCGTTTGATCCCCAGCTTCTGCGCATGCAGGCGCAGCGCCGCGCACTGCAACAGGTTGCGCGCCGCATCCGGCAACTGGCCGAAGCGGTCGATCAGCTCGACCTTCAGCTCGTCAAGCTCACCGTCGTTCTTCGCGCTGGCGATGCGCTTATACAGTGACAGGCGGGTATTGACGTCGGGAATGAAATCTTCCGGCAGCAGCGCCGGCATGCGCAACTCTACCTCGGTCTGGTTGCTGGTGAGATCTTCCAGCGACGGTTCGCGGCCGTTTTTCAACGCGTCGACGGCGCTTTCCAGCAGCTCCATATAGAGCGAGAAGCCGACGGTGGTCATCTGGCCGCTCTGGTCTTCGCCCAGCAGTTCGCCGGCGCCGCGGATCTCCAGATCGTGAGTCGCCAGCGCGAAACCGGCACCGAGATCTTCCAGCGACGCGATGGCCTCGAGCCGTTTATGAGCGTCGGTGCCCATGGCTTTCGGGTTTGGCGTCAACAGATAGGCGTAAGCCTGATGGTGGGAACGCCCGACGCGGCCGCGCAGTTGGTGCAGCTGCGCCAGGCCGAAGCGATCGGCCCGCTCGATGATGATGGTGTTGGCGCTGGGGATATCGATGCCGGTTTCGATGATGGTCGTGCACACCAGCACGTTGAAGCGCTGGTGGTGGAAATCGTTCATCACCCGTTCCAGATCGCGTTCGCGCATCTGACCGTGACCGATGGCGATGCGCGCCTCCGGCACCAGCTCAGCCAGGCGTTGCGCCGCTTTCTCGATGTTTTCCACGTCGTTGTAGAGGTAGTAAACCTGGCCGCCGCGCAGCACTTCGCGCAGGATCGCCTCGCGCACCACCAGACTGTCGTATTCGCGCACGAAGGTCTTCACCGCCAGCCGGCGCGCCGGCGGAGTGGCGATGATCGACAGATCGCGCATGCCGCTCATCGCCATGTTCAGCGTACGCGGGATCGGCGTGGCGGTCAGCGTCAGGATATCGACGTCGGCGCGCATCGCTTTGATGCGCTCCTTGTGGCGCACGCCAAAGCGGTGTTCTTCATCGACGATCAGCAGCCCCAAATCCTTCCAGCGCAGATCGCTCTGCAGCAGTTTGTGGGTGCCGATGATGATGTCCACTTTGCCATCGGCCGCGTCGTCCAGCACCTGCTGCTGCTCTTTGGCGCTGCGGAAGCGCGACATCATCTCGATGCGGATCGGCCAGGTGGCGAAGCGATCGCGGAAGTTGTCGAAGTGCTGCTGCGCCAGCAGGGTGGTCGGCACCAGCACCGCCACCTGCTTGCCGTTTTCCACCGCCAGGAAGGCGGCGCGCATCGCCACTTCGGTTTTGCCGAAGCCGACGTCGCCGCACACCAGGCGGTCCATCGCCAGCGGCTGGCACATGTCGCTCAGCACCGCGTTGATCGCCTGTTCCTGATCCGGCGTGGTTTCGAACGGGAAGGTCTGGCAGAACAGCTGGTATTGTTCGCGGTTATGCTTGAAGGCGAAACCGGCCTTGGCGGCGCGCTGGGCGTAAATATCCAGCAGCTCCGCCGCGACGTCGCGCACCCGTTCGGCCGCTTTTTGCCGCGCGCGTGTCCAGGCGTCGCCGCCCAGTTTGTGCAACGGAGCGTTTTCATCCGCGCCGCCGGCGTAGCGGCTGATCAGATGCAGCGAAGACACCGGTACGTACAGCTTGTCCTCACCGGCGTAGGAGAGGATCAGGTATTCAGCCTTGATGCCGCCGGCTTCCAGCGTGGTCAGGCCGACATAGCGGCCAACGCCGTGCTCCAGGTGCACCACCGGCTGGCCGGGATGCAGCTCCGCCAGGTTGCGGATCAGGGTATCGGTGTTGATGGTGCGCCGGTTGTCCTGCCGGCGGCGGCTGACGCGCTCGCCGAGCAGATCGCTTTCGCAGATCAGTGCACGCTGGCGCAGGCCGTCGAGGAAGCCGTGTTCGGCGGCGCCGACCATCATGTAACGGCCCGCGGTTTCCGCCTGATCGAGACGCTGGATCAGCGCTGGCGCCAGCTTGATGCGGCCGAGCAGATCCTGCAGCGTTTCACGCCGCCCCTCGCTCTCGACGGAGAAAATCACGCTGCCGACGAAGCCTTCGATAAAGCGCCGCAGATTATCCAGCGGGGATTTATGCTGCGCCTGTACCGCCAGATCGGGCAGGGCATGGTAATCCAGATTGGTATTGCCGGCCTTGGCCGGCAGCTCATCGGTTTTCAGCGCGATGCGCGGCCAGGCTTTCAGCTCGCCGAACAGCGCGTCAACGCGCAGCCACAGCGTATCCGGCGCCAGCAGCGGGCGCATCGGATCGACGCGGCGGCTTTCGTAACGCTGGTTGACGTCCTGCCAGAAGCGCTCGGCGGCGCCCTCCAGATCGCCGGTATTGACGATCAGCGTATTGGCCGGCAGGTAGCTGAACAGCGACGGCAGCGGCTGGCTGAAGAACAGCGGCTGCCAGTATTCGATACCGGCGGGCCAGGCGCTTTTGCTGACCTGCTGATAGATGTGCTCGGCGTCGCGACGCACCTCAAACTGCTCGCGCCACTGGCTGCGGAACAGCTCGATGGCGTTCTTGTCGGTGGGGAACTCGTGGGCCGGCAACAGATTGATGGCCTCGACTTCGCTCAGCGTGCGCTGGGTATCGACGTCGAAGATGCGCAGGCTGTCGATTTCGTCATCGAAGAAGTCGATGCGGTAAGGCTCATCGCTGCCCATCGGGTAAAGATCGAGCAATGCGCCGCGGGTGGCGAATTCGCCGTGCTCCATCACCTGATCGACGCTGCGGTAACCGGCCTGTTCCAGCTGCGCGCGCAGCTTATCGCGCGACAGGCGCTGGCCTTTCTTCATCACCAGCGCGTGGCCATGCAGGAATTCGTGCGGGCAGACGCGCTGCATCAGGGTGTTGACCGGCAGAATGATCACGCCGCGCGCCATGGTAGGCAGGTGATACAGGCTCGACAAACGATCCGAGATGATTTCCTGATGCGGCGAGAAGCTGTCGTACGGCAGGGTTTCCCAGTCGGACAGCGTGGTCACCATCTGATCGGTGAACTGCTGGATCTCGTCGCGCAGCCGCAGGGCGTTTTGCATATCCGGCGCGATCAGCATCACCGGGCCAGGGTGGCGCTCGACGATCTCGGCGCACTCCACGGCGCAGGCCGCGCCGGTCAGTTGCCCCAGCTGGCGCAGATCGCCCGCGCGATCGGGAAGAGAATAACGAGGGGATGAAGAACGGTTACGGCTATCGGAAGTGCTCATTCAGGTATCTTTAATCAATGTGTTAGAGGGCGTCCCGGCACGGATAACCCAGCGCTTTTATGCTGTTTATAGTAGCCCAGCGGCCGGCAAACTGACACAGCAAAAAGCGCTGTCCATCGCTTTTTTGCCGGTTATTTAACCGGTTAACGCCGTCGATTTTTTGCAGCGACGGGTAAATCTTGCGCTAATCTGCCGCCACCGCTCTCGTCTGCGCCACGCAATAAAAGGCCGTCGGGTGTTCCCTAAACGAGGGAGAGCCTTTATTATCCATGATCACTTTGCTTAAGCCACGGCTATCAAACGGATTTCATGTATCAACCTGTCGCGTTATTCATTGGCCTGCGCTACATGCGCGGGCGAGCCTCAGACCGCTTTGGGCGGTTTGTATCCTGGCTTTCCACCATCGGCATTACGCTGGGGGTGATGGCGTTGGTCACCGTGCTGTCGGTGATGAACGGTTTCGAAAAGGATCTGGAGAACAACATCCTCGGCCTGATGCCGCAGGCGCTGGTCACCAGTCCGCAAGGATCGGTCAACCCGCAGCAGCTGCCGGCCTCCGAGGTGCAGAAGCTGCAGGGCGTCACGCGCGTTGCGCCGCTGACCACCGGTGACGTGGTGCTGCAAAGCGCCCGCAGCGTGGCGGTAGGGGTGATGCTCGGCGTGAATCCCGACGAGGCCGACCCGCTGACCCCGTATCTGGTCAACGTCAAGCAGCAACAGCTGCAGCCGGGCCAATACAACATCATCATCGGCGAACAGCTGGCGGGGCAACTTGGCGTCAAGCGCGGCGATTCGCTGCGCGTGATGGTGCCGAGCGCCAGCCAGTTCACGCCGATGGGCCGCATTCCCAGCCAGCGTTTGTTCACTCTCATCGGCACCTTCCACGCCAACAGCGAGGTGGACGGCTATCAGCTGCTGGTCAACCAACAGGATGCTTCGCGCCTGATGCGCTACCCGGCCGGCAACATCACCGGCTGGCGTCTGTTCCTGCAACAGCCGCTGACGGTCGATACCCTCAGCCAGCAGGCGCTGCCGGCGGGCACCGTCTGGAAAGACTGGCGCGATCGCAAGGGCGAGCTGTTCCAGGCGGTGCGTATGGAGAAGAACATGATGGGGCTGCTGCTCAGCCTGATCGTGGCGGTGGCGGCGTTTAACATCATTACCTCGCTCGGCCTGCTGGTGATGGAGAAGCAGGGCGAGGTCGCCATTCTGCAGACTCAGGGGCTGACTCGCCGCCAGATCATGTCGGTATTTATGGTGCAGGGCGCCAGCGCCGGCATCATCGGTTCGCTGCTCGGCACGCTGCTCGGCGTGCTGCTGGCTACCAATCTGAACAATCTGATGCCGATCCTCGGCGCCTTGATCGACGGCGCTTCGCTGCCGGTGGCGGTCGATCCGCTGCAGGTGACGATCATCGCCGTGGTGGCGATGGCGGTTTCCCTGTTGTCCACGCTCTATCCTTCATGGCGCGCTGCCGCCGTACAACCCGCTGAGGCTTTACGTTATGAGTAACCATCTTTTGCTGCAGTGTGACAACCTGTGCAAGACCTATCAGGAAGGCAACCTGCACACCGACGTGCTGCGCAACGTCAGCTTTGCCATGCAGCAGGGCGAGATGATGGCGATCGTCGGCAGCTCGGGTTCCGGCAAGAGCACCCTATTGCACCTGCTGGGCGGGCTGGACTCGCCGACCTCCGGCGAGGTGATCTTCAAGGGCGAATCGCTGAACGCCATGTCTTCGGCGGCCAAGGCCGAGCTGCGCAACCGCCAGCTGGGCTTCATCTATCAGTTCCACCATCTGTTGCCGGACTTCACCGCGCTGGAAAACGCCGCCATGCCGCTCTTGATCGGCGGCGCCAAGCCGGCTCAGGCGCAGGAGAAGGCGCGGGAGATGCTGGCGGCGGTCGGGCTGGAAAAACGCAGCAAGCACCGCCCGTCCGAGCTCTCCGGCGGCGAACGTCAGCGCGTGGCGATCGCGCGCGCGTTGGTCAACAACCCGGCGTTGGTGCTGGCGGACGAACCGACCGGTAACCTGGATAAACGCACCGCGGACAGCATCTTCGATCTGCTGGGCGAGCTGAACGTGCGCCAGGGCACCGCTTTCCTGGTGGTGACGCACGATCTGCAGCTGGCCAAGCGCCTGAGCCGCCAGCTGGAAATGGCCGACGGCCACCTGCAGGCGCAGCTGACCCTGATGGGGGCCGAGTAATGGCGGGAGCCTCACTGTCCTTCCTGACGGCCCTGCGTTTCAGCCGCGGCCGTAAACGCGGCGGCATGGTGTCGCTGATCTCGGTCATCTCCACCATCGGCATTGCGCTGGGGGTGGCGGTGCTGATCGTCGGGCTGAGCGCGATGAACGGCTTTGAGCGTGAGCTGAAGAACCGCATTCTGGCGGTGGTGCCGCACGGCGAGCTTGAGCCGGTCAATCAGCCGTTCAGCGGCTGGCCGTCGATTCTGCAGCGGGTGGAAAAGGTGCCGGGCATCTTGGCCGCCGCGCCGTACATTAACTTTACCGGCCTGATGGAAAACGGCGCGCAGCTGCGCGCGGTGGAAGTCAAAGGCGTTGATCCGCAGCAGGAGAGCCGGCTGAGCGCGCTGCCGCAGTATGTGCAGGGCGAAGCCTGGGCCAACTTCAAGCCCGGCGAGCAGCAGGTGATCCTCGGCAAGGGCGTGGCCGACGCGCTGGGCGTCAAGCAGGGCGCCTATGTCACGGTGATGATCCCCAACAGCGACCCGGAAATGAAGCTGCTGCAGCCGAAGCGCATTCGCCTGCACGTGACCGGCATTTTGCAGCTCAGCGGCCAGCTCGATCACAGCCTGGCGCTGGTGCCGCTGGCCGACGCGCAGCAGTATCTCGACATGGGTGACAGCGTCACGGGCATCGCTCTCAAGATGAACGACGTGTTCGCCGCCAACAAGCTGGTGCGCGACGCCGGCGAAGTGACCAACGCTTACATCTACATCAAGAGCTGGATCGGCAAGTACGGTTACATGTACCGCGACATCCAGATGATCCGCGCCATCATGTATCTGGCGATGGTGCTGGTGATCGGCGTGGCCTGCTTCAACATCGTCTCCACGCTGGTGATGGCGGTGAAAGATAAAAGCGCCGACATCGCGGTGCTGCGCACCCTGGGCGCTAAAGACGGCTTTATTCGCGCCATCTTCATCTGGTACGGGCTGTTGGCCGGGCTGCTGGGCAGCCTGAGTGGCGTGGTGATTGGGGTGATCGCTTCGCTGCAGCTGACCAACATCATCCGGGGCATCGAGAAACTGGTCGGTCATTCCTTCCTGTCGGGCGATATCTACTTCATTGACTTCCTGCCTTCCGAGCTGCACTGGCTGGACGTGCTGATCGTGCTGGCGACCGCCATCGTGCTGAGCCTGTTGGCCAGTTGGTATCCGGCGAGGCGCGCCAGCCGCATCGATCCGGCGCGGGTGCTGAGCGGACAATAACACCGACGGGGAGGCAGCGATGCCGCCCCGTTTTTTTAGCCTGGGGATGGGTTATGTACTACGGTTTCGATATGGGCGGCACCAAGATTGAGCTGGGGGTGTTCGACGGCAACCTGCAGCGCATTTGGCAAAAGCGGGTGCCGACGCCGCGTGAAGACTACCGGCAACTGCTGGCCACGCTGTGCGATCTGACCCTTGAGGCGGATGCGTTTTGCGGCCGGCGCGGCAGCGTCGGCATCGGCATACCGGGCCTGCCCAACGACGATGACGGCACGTTGTTTACCGCCAACGTGCCGGCGGCGATGGGGCGGCCGCTGCCGCGCGATCTGGCGGCGCTGATCGGGCGCGAGGTGCGCGTCGATAACGACGCCAACTGCTTTGCGCTGTCGGAAGCCTGGGACGACGAGTTCCGCCGCTACCCGACGGTGCTGGGCATCATCCTCGGCACCGGCGTGGGCGGCGGCCTGATCGTCGATGGCAAGACGGTGCCTGGGCGCAACTATATCGCCGGCGAGTTCGGCCATTTGCGCCTGCCGGTGGACGCGCTCGAGGTGCTGGGGCGTGATGTGCCTCGCGTTGCCTGCGGGTGCGGCCATCAGGGTTGCATTGAAAATTACATATCGGGCCGCGGTTTCGAATGGATGTACGCCCATTTCTATGGCCGGCGCTTGCCTGCCACCGAGATCATTGCGCATTATCAGGCGGGCGAGCCGCAGGCGGTGGCTCACGTCGACCGCTTTATGGACGTGCTGGCGATCTGCCTGGGTAACCTGCTGACGGTGCTGGATCCGCATCTGGTGGTGATCGGCGGCGGGCTGTCGAATTTCGACGCCATTTACCAGGCGTTGCCGCAGCGGCTGCCGGCGCACTTGCTGCGGGTGGCTCGGCTGCCGCGCATCGAGAAGGCGCGCTATGGCGACGCCGGCGGCGTGCGCGGCGCAGCGTTCCTCAATTTGGTAAACAGGGAAAAGTAAGGAGAGAGTTAATGCACACTCGCCATCGGCTGTGTCAGTTTCGCAAGAGTAAGCATGTGCTGCATCAGCGCTTTCGTTCACGCATTTTTCACCGTGACACCATGGCGGCGGCCGAGCTGAAAAAGCCGTTTGTGGTGGTGTTGACCGGGGCCGGCATTTCGGCCGAGTCGGGCATTCGCACCTTCCGCGCCGCGGATGGGCTGTGGGAAGAGCACCGGGTGGAGGACGTCGCCACGCCGGAAGGTTTCCAGCGCGATCCGGCGCTGGTGCAGGCGTTTTACAATGAACGCCGCCGCCAGCTGCAGACGGAGGAGATCGCCCCGAACGCCGCGCACCGCGCGTTGGCGGATTTGGAAGAGTGGTTGGGGGACAACTTCCTGCTGGTCACGCAAAACATTGATAACCTGCATGAGCGCGCCGGCAGCAAGCGGGTGCTGCACATGCACGGCGAACTGCTGAAGGTGCGTTGCACCCAGTCGGGGCAGGTGTTCGAATGGCCCGGCGATCTCAGCGTTGACGATCGTTGCCATTGCTGCCAGTTCCCGGCGCCGCTGCGGCCGCACGTGGTGTGGTTCGGCGAGATGCCGCTGGGTATGGACGACATCTACCAGGCGCTGAGCAAGGCCGATTTCTTCGTCGCCATCGGCACCTCCGGCCATGTCTATCCGGCGGCCGGCTTCGTGCATGAGGCGCGGCTGGGCGGCGCTTACGCCATGGAGCTGAACCTGGAACCGAGCCAGGTAGAGAGCCAGTTCGATGAGAAACACTACGGTCTGGCCAGCGAAGTGGTGCCGCGTTTTGTGCACAAGTTCCTGGTGGGCAAGGTGGCGCGGGCCGACCGCCCCTGAGAAAGGCATCAGGGCGCAATGCGCCCTGATGGGATGGCGGGCGTATTAGCGCCCGGCTTTCAGCTTTTGGAAGTAGCTTTCGTACAGCGTGCTGGCGTCGCCGACGTCGTTTTGCCACTCGCCGTGCTCAATCACCGCCTTATCCGGGTAGAGCGACTTGTCGTTGGCGATCTCCGGCGACAGCAGCTTCTTCGCCGCCAGGTTCGGCGTCGGGTAACCGATGGTCTCCGCCACCTGCACCGCGATTTCCGGCCGCAGCAGGAAGTCGATCAGCTTCAGCGCCCCTTCGACGTTGCGCGCGTTGGCCGGAATGGCCAGGCTGTCCATCCAGAAGATCCCGCCTTCCTTCGGCCAGACGATCTCCAGCGGCGTGCCGGCCTGGCGCGCCACAAAGGCCGAGCCGTTCCACACCATGCCGACGTTGACTTCCCCTTCCATAAACGGGTTGCCCGGGTTGTCGGAGTTGAAGGCCAGCACGTTCGGCATCAATTTCTGCAGTTCGTGATAGGCGGCTTCGATCTCTTTCGGGTCAGTGGTGTTGCCGGAATAGCCCAGCTTGAGCAGCGCCATCTGGAACACTTCACGCGCGTCGTCGGTCAGCAGCAGGCGGCCTTTGTACTGCGGTTGCCACAGATCGGCCCAGGAGGTGACGGTGGACGGATCCTGCGCGTCGCTGTTGACGCCGATGGCGGTAGCGCCCCAGATATAAGGAATGGAGTAGTCGTTGTTGGGATCGAACGGCTTGTTCAGCAGGGTAGGATCAAGATCCTTGAAGTGGCTGAGCTTGCTCTTGTCGATTTTTTGCAGCATGCCTTCCTTGCTCATCTTGGCGATGAAGTAGGTGGAAGGCACCACCAGATCGTACGCGCCGTCTTTGTAGGTCTTCAGCTTGGCGTACATGCTTTCGTTGGATTCATAGGTGGAATAGATCACCTTGATGCCGGTTTCTTTGGTGAACTGCTCCAGCAGCCCCGGCGGGACGTATTCAGTCCAGTTATAGAAATACAGCGTTTTGCCGTCAGAGGCGTTTGCAGAGCAGAAACTCAGCGCCATCATCCCGGCTGCGAGCAGATGTGACCACTTTTTCATGCAGCGTATCCTTCAGCAGTAGTGAGCCGAACCCGTATGAGCCGCCGTTTTCGGCCGCGCCATACCCCAGAAAGGGGCCATTATAGGGGCCGGGGCGGGGTGGGTAAAGGCGGTTATCCCGCTGGCAAATCAAGGGGTTCTGCGCCTTAAAGCGCATCACAATTTGTGTGTCTCGCGCTGGACAGGCGGTGAAGCGCGTGCGAAACAATAATTTTGTCGAATAAACGAGGGCAGCGATGAATTTCAAACAGGTCTTCAGCCAGGCTGAGCTCAGCAAGACGGATCTGACGATTTTGCACTGCATTCTCGACAACCCGGACGCCTGCATCGACGACGGCATCCGTGCGGTGTCCGCACGCTGCTACAGTTCCCCCTCGACGCTGGTGCGGCTGGCTAAAAAGCTGGGCTTTCGCGGCTATCTCGAACTGGTCTATTTCATCAAATTCAACCTGACGATGGCGCCGGCTTACCAGGCGGAACGCGCTACGTCGGCGGCACCGCCGGCCCAGCAGGCGCAGTTTCTCGATCTGCTCGACAACGGCAAGATCCTGATCCACGGCAGCGGTTTTTCGCAGCTGGTGGCTCAATATATGTACAACAAGTTTATGACGCTGGGTGTAGACAGTTATCTGTCGCTGTGGCCGGATTTCGACATTCTTGACCGTGAGACGCGCTTTCGCTTCGACATGGTGATCGTGATTTCAAAGTCGGGCAACAGCGGCTCGGCGCTGAGCTGGAGCGAGGCGGTGAAGCGTAACCGCATCCTGCTGGCGGCCTTCTGCGGCGACGGCGACAGCCCGCTGGCGCAGCAGGCCGACATGACCTTTCTGTTTGAGGATCGGCAAAAATACGATCACGATATCTACTATCCCAACCCGTTTTTCGGCCACTGTCTGTTGGGATTCGAGAATGTGATCACCGCCTGGTTTGAACGACGCGGCCGCTGACGGCCGCACCGTTTAGCGCCAGTGCCCGGCATACGCGCGGTGGGCCTGCAGGTACTCCTCTACCAGCGTTTTCGCCAGCGAGTAGGAGTTGACCAGCGGGTGCACCATCAGCGCCTTGATGGCCAGTTGGCGGTTGCCGGTCAGGATCGCCGCCACCGCCAGCCGTTCGTACTCTTTCACCTGCGAAATCAGGTTTTTCTGGGTGTCGGGAATATCGCGCATTTTGACCGGCTGAATGCCGGCGCTGCTCAATTCGCAGCTGATTTCGATCACGTCTTCCGGGTGCAGAAAATCGAGCGTGTCGCGGTTTTGCATCGACACCACCACGCGTTTTTGCCGGCCGCTGTTGACCGCCTCCAGAATGTCGATCGCCACCCCGGCATAGCCGCCGCTGTCCGGCTGCTCGATAAACTGTTGCAGCGTCAGCATCTCGCGCGTTTTCACCTTGCCCTGGTTGGACTCGCGCTGCATGTAGGAGTTTTCGCGCTGCAGATAATGGCTGAAATAGACAGAGAAGGCGTGTTCCAACTGGTGGGGGATGTCCAGCACGCCTAACTCTGACAGCATTTGGCGGTTGATCGCCGCGATTTGTTCGCCGCGGGTCTCGCCGCCCGCGACGATGGCGGCGATCGCCTGCTCACGATAGTAGTAATAATAGAGATACTCGTTGAGCATCAAATTGTCCGACAGCGCCACCAACTCCGGCGAGAAGTATTTCATGCAGGTATCACGATACAGGCGCGGATCCGCCAGCAACCGCTCCGTGACCGGTTCGCCGTTGACGCGCGCATTGCGGAACCAGGAAAGATGGTTGAGGCCGAAGCAGTCGACGCTCAGTTGGTCTTCGCGGCAGCCCAGCAGCTCGGCCAGTTCGCGGATAAACTCGCTGGGGGCGTCGCAGATGCCGTAGACCCGGCGCTGGAAGCCGGATTTGATGATCGCCTCGGTCACCATGCCGGAAGGATTGGTGAAGTTGAACAGGACCGCGTCCGGTGAGGAAACCTGTTCGATCAGGCGGCAATAGTCGAGGATCGCCGGAATCGAACGCATCGCCATGGCGAAGCCGCCGGCGCCGGTGGTTTCTTGCCCGAGCAACTGGTGATTGAGCGCGATGCGTTCGTCATGGATGCGGCCTTCCTCGCCGCCGATGCGCAGGGTAGTGATGATGTAGTCGGCGCCTTGCAGCGCCTGGCGTGGATCGCTGCTGAGGCTGAAAGCAATGTCGCCGCGAATGCGCTGGAATACGCCCTGCGCGAGGGCGCCATAGATCGCCAGATGGCGCTCATCGGTATCCATAAACACCACTTCGGTAATGCCGATGCGATGGGCGTTATAGGCGATGGATTTGGCGAGGAACGGGGAACGCACGCCGCCGCCGCCGAGAACGGTTAATTTCATTCGATATCTCCCATTAATAAAGCGTTAGAGTGACGCTAAATATTTTTCTACCTGATTTTTGACCTTGCCGACCGTGACACCGTAAATTACCTGCACTTCACGGCGATTCTTCACTACGCCTTTGGCGCCGGTGCTTTTTAACGCGGCTTCATCCACCCGCGTCATATCCTTTAATTCCACCCGCAGTCGGGTAAAACAGTTATCGACGGAAATAATGTTTTCCTTGCCGCCCAGCGCGCGAATAATGATGCCGCTCGGCTCGTCCGGGGTATTTTTGCGGTTCCGGTAATCCTGTTTGGAATAGAGTCTGACGTCCTGATCATCTTCACGGCCCGGCGTCTTCAGATTGAGCTTCAGCACCAGCGTTTTGAACACCAGGTAATACACCGCAAACTGCACCAGGCCGATGACCACGTACAGCGGCCAGCGGGTGAGGGAAACCGGCAGCGGCAGGTTATAGGCCAGGAACTCGACCAGCCCGCTGGCGCCCCAGGGGCGCACCTGGAACAGGTTGCAGACCACCTGCGACAGCGCGGTCAACACGGCGTGGATCACCCACAGCAGCGGAGAGATAAACAGGAAGGTGAACTCTATCGGCTCGGTGATGCCGACCAGGATCGAGGTGGTGATGGCCGGGATTAGAATCGCCTTGGCCAGCATTTTCTTTTCCGGCTTGGCGGTGTGATAGAAAGCCAATGCCGCGCCCGACAGGCCGAAGATGGTCACCATCCCTTGCTGCGAGAAGCGCAGCGCTTCGTTCATCAGCGGCGAGATGCTCGGGTCGCGCATATAGGCCAGGAAAATCGCCTGCGAGCCGGAGACGGTCTGGCCGTCCTGCACGATCGAACCGCCGATGCTGGTAAGCTGGAACGGCGACCAGATAAAGTGGTGCAGCCCGGTGGGGATCAGGAATTTCTCAAAGAAGCCGTAGACGAATACCCCGAGCGAGCCGGCGCTTTTCATAAAGCCGGTCAGCGCGATCAGGCCCTGTGAGATCGCTGGCCACAGGTAGCTGAAGGCGACGGCGTACAGCATGATGATCGGCGTCATGGCAATCAGCACCAGCTTGGCGCCGCCGTAGACCGAGAACACGCCGTTGAGTTCGACGTTGCACAGGCGGTTATGCACCCAGGCGATGGTGACGCCGAGGATAAGACCGAGGAAAATGCCCATATCCACCACGGTAAAACCCAGCAACTCCGTCTGCCCGGTGCCGTAATATTCGCCGTTGATCTTGGCCGCGACATGGCCGCTGAATTGCAGATAAGAGGCGTTGGCGCCGAGGAACATGATAAAGCACATCACGGCGACCAGCGCCGCTTCGCTTTTCTTGTCTTTGGCCAGACCGTAGGTAATGCCGATGCAGAAAATCAGCCCGAGGTTGCCGAATAATGGCCAGAAGGTATCGCCGATCATTTTACCGATAGAGAAGACGGCGGAATGTTCATTGATTAATGTGGCATTGGTGAGAATAGAACTGAGCGCCAGGATCAGACCGATTACCGGCAGGAAAAATATCGGCCCCATCATGGCTTTGGAGAAAAGCTGCAGCTTGCTTAAGATATTATCGATAATACCTTTCATGGCAGTTCCTTTTTATATTTTAATGGATGACGACGTTGCTGAATAAACTCCCTGGAAGCGAGAAAAAAATAAGGCACCTTGCCTGAGTTCAGTTATAGGGGGAAGTTTTCGCCGCTGCAATCGGCGGGGCGGAAATAGGCACCGATGGTCAGGGAGTGACAACCGGTGCCGGTTGTGAAGGGGATCACAACCGGGCGCCGCAGCGCCCGGCGGGATGGGTTACTCGGCCTTGGGCGAGCGATCGCGCATCACCCACTGGCTGGCGATCACCAGCACCAGCGACAGCAGCAGCAAAATGGTGGCCAGCGCGTTGACCTCCGGTGAGACGCCGACTTTCACCATCGAGTAGATCTTCAGCGGCAAGATCTCGTAGCTCGGCCCGGTGACGAAGGAGGAGACCACCACGTCGTCCATCGACAGGGTGAAGCTCAGCAACCAGCCGGCCGCTACCGCCGGCAATGCCAACGGCAGGATGATCTTGCGCAGAATGGTGAACTCGCTTGCGCCGAGATCGCGCGCGGCCTCCAGCATCTTCACGTCGAAGCCTTTCAGGCGCGCGTAGACGGTCACCACCACGAACGGCAGGCAGAAGGTGATGTGCGAGAACAGCAGCGACCAGAAGCCGAGCGAAATGCCCAGCAGCATGAACAGCACCAGCAGCGAGATGGCCATCACGATGTCCGGCGACATCATCACCACGAACAGCATGCCGCCGACAAACGGTTTGCCGCGGAAGCGGTAGCGGTACAGCGCCACCGCGGTCAGCGAGCCGATCAGCGTGGCGAAGGTGGCGGAGAGCACCGCCATGGTCAGCGAGTGGCCCGCGGCCTGCAGCAGGCTGTCGTTATTCAGCAGGGTGCTGTACCACTTGGTGGTAAACCCTTGCCAATTGATGCCGAAGCGCGAGGCGTTGAAGGAGTTGACGATCAGGATGACGATCGGGATATACAGATAGGCGTATACCAGCGTCATAAAGCCGCCGCGCAGCAGACGTCCGATCATGCCAGATCCTCCTTCTTGTTCAGCAGGCGTGCGGCCCGGTAATAAACCAGCAGCAACAGCCCCATCACCAGCGTCAGGCAGATGCTGGTGGCCGCGCCGAACGGCCAGTCGCGGATATTGAGGAACTGGCTTTTAATCACGTTGCCGATCAGCAGGTTTTTGGCGCCGCCCATCAGATCGGCGACGAAGAACAGCCCCATCGCCGGCAGCACCACCAGCAGGCAGCCGGCGATAATGCCCGGCATGGTCAGCGGCACGATGATGCGGATAAAGGTTTGCAGCTTGCTGGCACCGAGATCGCGCGCCGCCTCCAGGCAGGACTTATCGAGCTTTTCGATGCTGGAGTAGAGCGGCATCACCATAAACGGCAACAGGATATACACCAGGCCGAGGACGACCGCTTCCGAGGTGTACATGATGCGCAGCGGCTTGTCGATGACGCCGATCCACAGCAGCGCGTCGTTGAGATAGCCGCGGGTGCTGAGAAACAGCTTCAGGCCGTAGATGCGGATCAGCGAGTTGGTCCAGAAGGGCACGATCAGCAGAAACAGCAGCAGCGGCCGCACTTTCTGCGGCAACCGCGCCAGGATAAAGGCGAACGGATAGCCGATCGCCAGGCAGCACAGGGTGGCGATCAGCGCCATGTTCAGCGAGTGCAGCAGCACTTGGGCGTACAACGGATCGAACAAGCGCCGGTAGTTGTCCAGCGTGAACACCATCTGCACCAGGTTGGCGTCGTCGCGGGTCAGGAAGCTGGCGCCGATGATCATCAGGTTCGGCATGAACACGAACAGCAACAGCCAGGCGACGACGCCGACGATCACCACATTCTGGAAGACTTTACGCGATTTCTTCATCGGCCAGCACCACCTCCCAGCTTTCAACCCAGGTTACCGCCATCTTCTGATTGAGCGAGTGATCGACGTCCGGATCGTCTTCGTTGAAGAACTCGCTGACCATCACCGTTTTGCCGCTCTCCAGCTCGACCACCGATTCCAGCGTCATGCCTTTGTAGTTGCGCTCGCGCACGTAGCCGATCAGCCCGTCGTGCTGCGCGCTGTCGTTCACTTCTTCCACCCGCAGATCCTCCGGACGCAGCAGCACCTTCAGCTTTTGGCCCGGCTCTACCGGTAGATCGGCGTAGATGTCGCACTCGCGGCCTTCCACGTTGGCGCGCACCCGCTGCGGATCGAGGCGTTGCAGGACCACCGCGTCGAAGATGTTGATCTCGCCGATGAAGCTGGCGACGAACAGGTTCTTCGGCTCTTCGTAGATCTCACGCGGCGTGCCGTCCTGCTCAATGCGGCCTTCGCGCATCACCACGATGCGATCCGACATGGTGAGCGCTTCTTCCTGATCGTGGGTGACGAACACGAAGGTGATGCCCAGTTTGCGCTGCAGCGCTTTCAGTTCGTTCTGCATCTGCTTGCGCAGCTTGTAGTCCAGCGCCGACAGCGATTCGTCCAGCAGCAGCACCTTCGGCTTGTTGACCACCGCGCGGGCGATGGCCACGCGCTGCTGTTGGCCGCCGGAGAGCTGGCCCGGCCGCCGCTTGGCAAAGTCGTCCAGCTGCACCATGCGCAGCGCCTCTTCGACGCGCGGCGTCAGTTCCGCCGCCGGCACCTTTTGCATGCGCAGGCCGAAGGCGACGTTGTCGAACACCGACATGTGCGGAAACAGAGCGTAGCTTTGAAACACGGTGTTGACGTGGCGATGTTCGGCCGGAATGGCGGTGATGTCCTGGCCGTCGAGCACGATGCGGCCCACATCGGCGTCTTCCAGACCGGCGATCAGGCGCAGCACCGTGGTTTTGCCACAGCCGGAGGGGCCGAGAATGGTGAGGAATTCGCCGTGGTTAATCGTCAGATCCAGATCGGCAATGATGGTTTTGCCATCGAACGCTTTGCTCAGGGCATGCAGTTCAACAAGGGGAGTCGGAGAGGATGTCTCAGTCATTTATCGTATTACTCTATCCCGGGGGCTAATGCAGATAGAACCGCAACTGGAAAAGACTGCCGGAGCTTGCGGGATACCCGCTGATCAAATGAAGCTCAAACCAGTTACGCCAATGGAAATTTTTCGAGCGCGCATGATAGACGCTGAATGCCGGAATTGAAAGCCGATCCGGCCCAGATGCCGCGTTTTTCATCATGATAGCGACAAATGACCCTGTGATGACAGCATTATTCCCCTCAGAAATCATCACAAAGATTAATGATATTGGCGAATTCTGGTTAAAAATGACCTGACGCAATATTTGATCCTGATCGGTTCCGCATAATGAAACGCGATATTCTGAGGGGCCGCTACCATGGACAAATTACTTGACCGCTTTTTCAACTACGTCTCTTTCGACACCCAGTCCAAAGCGAACGTAAAGCATGTGCCGAGCACCGACGGGCAGTTGAAGCTGGCGCGTGCATTGCAGCAGGAAATGATCGCGCTCGGCTTCGAGCGGGTGTCGCTCAGCGAACACGGCTGCGTGATGGGCACCTGGCCGGGTAACGTCGCCTGGCCGGTGCCGGCGGTCGGTTTCATCGCCCATCTGGATACTTCGCCGGATTTCAGCGGTAAACACGTCAATCCGCAGATCGTCGAGAACTATCGCGGCGGCGACATTGCGCTCGGCATCGGTGATGAAGTGCTGTCGCCGGTGATGTTCCCGATCCTGCACCAGATGCTGGGGCAGACGCTGATCACCACCGACGGCAAAACGCTGCTGGGCGCCGACGACAAGGCGGGCATCGCCGAGATCCTCACCGCCATGGTGCGCCTGCGCGCGCGCAAGATCCCGCACGGCGACATCCGCGTGGCCTTCACTCCGGACGAGGAGGTGGGCAAGGGGGCGCAGCTGTTCGACGTGGCGGCCTTCAATGCGGAATGGGCCTACACGGTGGACGGCGGCGGCGTCGGGGAGCTGGAGTGCGAAAACTTCAACGCCGCCTCGGTGACGATCAAAATCCTCGGCAACAGCGTACACCCCGGCAGCGCCAAGGGGGTGATGGTCAACGCGCTGTCGCTGGCGACCCGCATTCATCAGGCGCTGCCGGCGGACGAAGCGCCGGAGACCACCGAAGGCTACCAGGGCTTTTATCATCTCAGCAGCATCAAGGGCAGCGTGGAGCGCGCCGAAATGCACTACATTCTGCGCGACTTCGAGCGCGAAGGGTTCGAGGCGCGCAAGCGCAAGATGGTGGACATCGCTCGCGAGGTCGGCAAAGGCCTGCCGCGCGATTGCTATATCGAAGTCAGCATCGAAGACAGCTATTACAACATGCGCGAACAGGTGGCGGAGCACCCGCACGTGATCGCGCTGGCGCAGCAGGCGATGCGCGATTGCGACATCGAACCGGTGATGAAGCCGATCCGCGGCGGCACCGACGGCGCGCAGCTGTCGTTCCGCGGCCTGCCGTGCCCGAACCTGTTCACCGGCGGCTACAACTACCACGGCAAGCACGAGTTCGTGACGCTGGAAGGCATGGAGCAAGCGGTGGCGGTGATCATGCGCATCGCGGCGCTGGCCGCCGAGCGGGCGCGGTAAACACCTTCGTTCCCCGGCCGGCTAGCGCCGGCCCGACTATGCTTTTCTGAGCCGCCCGGCGGGGCCCAGCGCGCCCGCCGTTATCTTCTTCTTCTGTTCTCTTTATGGTTCCCAGTCTCATGGTTGTTTCGTTCACTACACAACCCGCGGTGAGGGAATCCCATTATCCTTCGAGATAAAGTGCTGTTTATGCATACAGTGTGGCTGTGTGCTTAACCGGTTTTACAGCTTCGGTGCGGTGAGCCCAGTCGCCAGGGGATGCTGGGGGAATGAGCGCTGTTAACCGCCATCAAACAGGACGTAAGAGGGTAACAATCATGGCAGAAGAAAAGAAAAATGCTCAGGTGATTAACGGCGTTAACGACGATATTACCGAACTGAAATCGCTGTCTACGCTGCGCCAGCGCGTGGTCAGCGACGGTGAAATCGTCTCCAAATCGGCCAATGGTTTTCGGCTGGCAAATGGCAATACCGGCGTGATGCTGCGTAATGATGGCCGCGATTTTTACGCGCTGGCGACGCCGGGCGGCCAAGCGCTTAACGGGCAGTGGAACACCTTGCGCCCGTTCTCATTCAATTTGGCGTCTGGCCGGGTTGCGATGCGCAATGGAGTGGATATTTCCGGCGGTGCGGTGGTGTCGCACAACGCGGGTATCTCCACTTCGACCACCGGCCCGACTCCGCTTATCAATGGTCAGGTTTATGATGCGGCTGCCATGCATACTAATTTTACCAGCGGCAACGTCACTACGGTGATGTTAATGGGCTCGCGGATTGTCGCTGGTAAAGAAAATTATGGATTGCTCTCTTATCGAGACTGGCAGGGTAACTGGAACGAACTGCAGGTAAGGCCCAACGCCGAGCTTTCTGTAGGGCAATTGACTAAACGCAACCCCGATGGATGGATTTGGGCTGCTGGGAACCGTAGTGTTGACAATGATAAGGGACGTATTACCAATGGATTGCATTTGCAGGGGCGATACGACCTGTATGCCAACCTTTATCATCATGAATTTGTCGGCTCTCACCATTCGCTGGTGCTGAATGTCGCCAACGGTGGTGGGCAAGGCTGGTACGAATTCCGTAATGATGGTAACGCCTACACCAACGGCGCCTGGCACAGCAGCTCCGATGCCCGCATGAAAACGGACATCACCCAGATTGCCGGTGCATTGGACAAGCTGGCCAATATTGGCGGCTACACCTACCTCAAACAGGGCGTGCCGGAGGCCGGGGTGATCGCTCAGGAAGTGGAGAGCGTATTGCCGCAGTCGGTGACCCAAACCGAATTGAAACTTAATGACGGCAGCGTGCTGAAAGATGCGCGGGGCATCAATATCAACGGCGTGGTGGCGTTGCTGGTTGAAGCGCTTAAGGAAGAGCGAGCGGCCCGAGAAACGCTGGAATCGCGGTTGGCAGCGTTGGAAAAAGCGATTACGTGCGCCTGAGTAATAACAATTTTTGTGGGTAGCGCAGAGTATTAACCGATAGTGCTGCTGGCGATAAGCACTTAAGAATTTACTCTGCTGCCACATCAACGAAATAAAAGGACTGGCATATGAGTGGCGGAGATGGAAAAGACAGCCGTGGCCCAACGGGTGAAATTAAAGGGGGGGCTTCAGACCAGGGACCCAATGTAGGGCACGGTGGATCTATGGATATAAATATTCCTGGCATGGGGGATGTGCATATCGATGGAGTACATGGTTTAAATCCCGGTAAAGATAACAGTACCAACTGGGATGATGGTAAAGGGAACGGTAATGGCGGCAGGGACAGTAGCAGCAGTGGAGATTCCCAGGGGGCAGCGATACGGCGGCAGGTTAACGCTATCAAAAATGACCCTAAAGTTAATAATATACTGAAAGATTTACAAAAAAAGGTACGTGCGGTTACAACTTATGCAAAGGTAGCTTTGAAAAGTGTTGAGGCTGACGGAAAAATACAGGTGCAGGTTGGTGAAATTCGTACAACCGATGAAGCCGCCGTCAGCAAGGCTATTACCTCTGTCTCACAAGTTAAAAATGTACTTGGCGTGGGGTTGCCTGCTCAAGGCGGGATCGTGTTCGCCGGTAATATCGATACCCATCATAGAATCGGTAATTATCAGAACATACCCAACGGCAACAATAACGGCAACAATTCTGCCGCAGAGGATAAGGCGTCATTAGCCACCTATTCCGAGGTGCTTAATGGAAAAATCCCACCGGGTTTCTGGCTTGATAATAATAGGGTGATGACTGAAATTACGGAGCAATATGAAATCAACGGCGGCGGCAAAGGGAGCGATCGCACAGGTTACCGGCAACGTAACGCCGAAGTGCCTTCTTTGACATCGGCCTATCAACAATTTAAGCAGGTAGAACGAGAAGTGGCCGAAGAGGCCCGAAAGGCGGAAGAGGCTCGCAGAGCCGAAGAAGCTCGTAAAGCTGAGGAGGCTCGCAAAGCCGAGGAAGCCCGAAAGGCGGAAGATGCACGCAAGGTAGAAGCAGCCAGAAAAGCGTTGTTCGCCAAAGCGGGTATTATGGACGCTCCGGCGTATACGCCGGAAAAGCTAAAAGCGGCCAATGCGGCGTTGGCGGCAGCAGGTGCCATGGTGCTCAACCGTGCGCCCGCGATGCTGCAGACGTCGGTAATCGGGCAAGGCGTGATGACGACCACGAGCGAACTGGCCGGCTGGGCAGCGAGCGCGTCGTGGCGGGCAGCCTACGAAATTGGCAGTATACGCGCCGGCACTGTGGTCGCCGCCGGATCGGTGCTGGGGACTTTTGCCCTTGGTTTCTACCCGTCGGAGGTCGGTGCAGGGAGCGACCGGGTACCCGGGCGGGATGTCAATTTGTTTGCCCTCCAGGCGAGCCTGGCGGCAGCGGGCCGGGCGACCATCCAGCCCGGCATGACCTCGGTCGATTTGCCGGTGCGCGGGTTTATCACCACCGACGACGACGGGAGACAGAGCGTCAACTTTGTCAGGACGGGGGTTGGCGGCGTATCGCCGAGTGTGCCGGTATTCAGACCCGTTCGCGATGAGCTGACGGGGCTGGACAAAATCACGCTGCCCGCAATGGCGGGGGTACCGGCGAGGACGATACTGATCAACCCGGTGCCGACCGGGCCGGCCGCGCCGGCGCATACCGGCAACGGCTCACCGGGACCTAAATCGCCAGTGCATACCGGCACCGGCATCAGGCAGGCGGACAGCATCGTGGTCACCACCTTCCCGGCGGATGTGGTGCAGGATCTGCAAGACTTTATCCTGTGGCAGCCGGATGCGACGGAGTTTGGTGTAGAGGCCATCTATGTGATGGTGAGCAAGCCCTATGGTGAAACCAATGCCAGGGGCAAATACAGCGGTCGTGAATACAACACCAATAAAGCTGGAGGCCCCATTCAGAATCTGGATTGGAAAGGGGCCAGCATCGACCGTGCCGGCGTGGATAAGGTGAAGCTGCATACTGGGCGTTTTGAACAGACCCCGGAAAACCAAGTGATGATTGACCGTTTGGATAAAATTTTGAAGGGGGATCTACAACCTACTGACACTGATAGGCGATTTTATACTCATGAAATCAGAGAGTTGGAAAGGTACAGGAATCTTGGTATAAAAGATGGTGAGGTTCCGCACAGTGTTCAAGAACAGAAGGCCGTATGGAATAATACTCATACTGCTACGCTTGAAGACTATAGAATAAATGAAAAGGAACAGGCGCTTTATACAGATGGGGCCCTACAAGCCGCATATGAACAGGAACTGAAAGATGCTATGGGAGGGAAGAAATAATGCCTTTAAAAGATATCGTTAAAAATGAAAGTGTAGAAGATGTGCTAACTTTTTTGGGGCCGACCTCTGATTACCGTAAATTGGATCGGCTATATACCTATAATCGCTTTGATGCAATTTCCAGCGGGGAGCTCTCTTCTACTTACGATGCATTATTCCAAAAAGGGGTGCTTCAAGATCAAAATGGAAAAGTAGTGAAAGGCCCCAATTGGAAAGAGCCGAAATTTGTAACCGAGAAAAAATACGGTATCGAATAGCTATAGTTATGCTCTGATTAGTGCATTTTTAACCCCCAGCAAACGAAATTTTGTTGGGGGTTTTCTTTTGGTGATGTACCGGGCAGAACGAAACTAATAAACCTAGTACCGATCGGGTCGGCACCGGTATTAGGCAGCCGGACAGCATCGTGGTCACCACCTTCCCGGCGGATGTGGTGCAGGATCTGCAAGATTTTATCCTGTGGCAGCCGGATGCGACGGAGATTGGTGTAGAGGCCACCTATGTGATGGTGCGCAGTCCGAGATATACTCCGGGTAAAGTGAGCGGCAAAGGACAGCAAGTGGGAGACGGCTGGTTGAATACAGCGGGGCAGTTCCCAGCCAGATTGCGGATAAACTGCATGGGCGAGAGTTTGCGAGCTTTGACGCGTTTCGTAAGGCGTTTTGGACTGAGGTGGGGAAAGATCCTGAGCTGAGCAAACAATTCAAGTCGGGGAACTTCGGCGATATCCAAACAGGTAAAGCACCTGCGCCTAGAGAAACGGAGCAGGTGGGGGACGTGTTAAATATGAATTGCACCACGTAAAACCGATCAAAGATAACGGTGAGGCTTATGATGTTGATAATATCAGCATAACTACTCCAAAGCGCCACATTGAAATTCATAGAGGGAGTCAATGAGATGGAAAAGAAAACAATATCTGATTATACGGAAGCGGAGTTTTTAAACTTCGTGAAAAAAATTTTTGATGTGCAAAATACGACGGAAGAGGAGGATATAAGGAATATTCTCGAGTTTAAACGGCTGTGTGAGCATCCTTCAGGATCCGATCTTATCTATTACCCAGATGAAAACAGGGAGGATAGCCCTGAAGGTGTCGTAAAAGAAGTCAAAGAGTGGCGTTTCAAGAGCGGGAAACCAGGCTTCAAACAAGGGTAACCGTGTCTAATCGTCTTATGATGATCAAACGGTAATGAGCACTTCAGAAGCGCCCAGCAAACTAGCGTTTGTTGGGCTTTTTTTTGGTATTTCAATCAACTAACCTAGCTATCAGAAGGTGTTACGAAACTCGAGTTAAACTCCATGACAACAAGTGGGGACGGCTGGTTGAATAAACCTGGCTGGCTCCTAGCCAAATCGCCAGTGCATACCGGTACCAGCATCAGGCAGGCGGACAGCATCGTGGTCACCACCTTCCCGGCGGATGTGGTGCAGGATCTGCAAGACTTTATCCTGTGGCAGCCGGATGCGCTGGAAACCGGGGTTGAAGCTGTTTATGTGATGGTCAGTGATCCGCTGGACTCGGGGCGTTTTACGCGTCAGCAACTGGATAAAAAGTACAAGCACGCGAGTGACTTTGGTGTTGCGGACACCAGAAAAAACAGAGAGACTCTGACTCAATATCGCGATGCGCTCGAGGCCCATTTGAAGGATAAGGATACGGTAGAGAAAGGGACTTATAGAAGAGAGAAAGGGGCTAAGGTGTTTTTCAACTCAAGAACAAATAATGTCGTTGTGCTTGATAAAAATGGGGTGTTTATATCAGGATGGCATTTAACGCCAGGAACCCCACAGTATAATGGCTATATAAATACAGGAGTCTTATGATGAGTATGAAATTAATAGAAATAGCAAGGGAGCTTGTAAGCTCAAAGTTAACTGCCGATGATTTTGAGTCGCAATTCTTCACAATATGGAAAGAGGAAAGCAACTCAGGACAGCTAGCGAAGGATAGCCAGCGTGTTGGCGAATGCGCGTCAGAGCTTTTTATTCTTGCTGACTGTTATACATCTCAGCCGAATCGTAGA
This sequence comes from Serratia sp. BNK-23, assembly GCF_047456145.1. Classification (NCBI taxonomy): domain Bacteria; kingdom Pseudomonadati; phylum Pseudomonadota; class Gammaproteobacteria; order Enterobacterales; family Yersiniaceae; genus Serratia; species Serratia sp. BNK-23. The sequence goes on along the minus strand of NZ_CP179900.1, from coordinate 2,889,589 downwards.
GAAAGTGAGCTAGACGCTGATGGATTAAAAAAGGAAGTGAAGGATACTTTGGAGCGTTTCCACCTTCTTTGATTTTTAATTCTAAGATTAGCGATATACGCTAAGCAGTTTTTTATCGATGGTGTTTTAATCTCCGAATGGAAGATGGATCCAACAGAAGAAAATGGAAAGATATATTTGGATACGGGGGGGTTATGAGTGGAATGAGACTTGTTGAGCTTGGAAAAGAATTCGTAGAGAATAAAATAAGCGCGGAGGGTTTTTCTGAGAGCATTGTGAAAGAACGACGCAAATTATATGGTTATGAAGAAATAGATAAGCAGGTTGATAAATGCAGTGGAGAGCTTTTCATTCTTGCTGACTGCTATAATCCTGCGTCTGATCGAGCGGAATCTGAACTGGACGAAGTTGAATTGAAGAAAGAAGTAATTACTGTTCTTAAGAAATTTAATTTTATCTGAACATGGATTTAACGAGTAGTAAAAAGAGCTATCAGAATTTTTTAGTGAAAACAAAGTATATGCTCAATAGATGAGAGTCTATTGGGCATTTTCTTTTTTTCACGGTGATAAGGAAGTGAAGAGCTAATTTAATGCCGGTTGCTCGGTTGCCCAGCAAGGTCCGGCATCAGGCAGGCGGACAGCATCGTGGTCACCACCTTCCCGGCGGATGTGGTGCAGGATCTGCAAGACTTTATCCTGTGGCAGCCGGATGCGCTGGAAACCGGGGTTGAAGCTGTCTATGTGATGGTCAGTGATCCGCTGGACTCGGGGCGTTTTACGCGTCAGCAACTGGATAAAAAGTACAAGCACGCGAGTGATTTTGGTGTTGCGGACACCAGAAAGAACAGAGAGACTCTGACTCAATATCGCGATGCGCTCGAGGCCCATTTGAAGGATAAGGATACGGTAGAGAAAGGGACTTATAGACGAGAAAAAGGATCTAAGGTGTTTTTCAATCCTAACACAATGAACGTTGTTGTTTTAAAAGAAAACGGCGATTTCTTATCAGGGTGGAAGATAAATCCAGACGCAGATAACGGTAGGATATATTTAGATACGGGGGATTTATGAATCGGATGGCAATTATTGATCTGGCTAAGAGTTTTCTAAGTAAAGAGGTCGGGGCATTGGAGTTCTCCGAAAAAATATGTGTAGAAAGACGTATGCTCTATGGAGTTAAGGATCAGGATAGAGACGTTATGAATTGTGGGGAAGAGCTATTTATGATAGCTGAAGTTTACAATCCTGATTCAGAACGTGCTGATTATGAACTTGATGATGCCGGATTGCGTGCCGCAGTTATAACGGCACTGGAAAAATTCAATTTTATCTGAACACATTATTAGAATGGGTGCTCTCGTAGATTTGAACTTATCTGAGTATTAGGGACGGTAGAAAGAACCGCCTACATAGTGACAGAATAGTTAACAAAAGTGACCCTTACGCCCAATAGACGAGAGTCTATTGGGCATTTTCTTTTTTTCACGGTGATAAGGAAGTGAAGAGCTAATTTAATGCCGGTTGCTCGGTTGCCCAGCAAGGTCCAGCATCAGGCTGGCGGACAGTATCGTGGTCACCACCTTCCCGGCGGATGTGGTGCAGGATCTGCAAGACTTTATCCTGTGGCAGCCGGATGCGACGGAGTTTGGTGTAGAGGCCATCTATGTGATGGTGAACAAGCCCTATGGTGAAACCAACGCCAGGGGCAAATACAGCGGTCGTGAATACAACACCAATAAAGCTGGGGGCCCCATCCAGAATCTGGATTGGAAAGGGGCCAGCATCGACCGTGCCGGCGTGGATAAGGTGAAGCTGCATACTGGGCGTTTTACAGAGTCAGACGCTAACAAAGTGATGATCGGCCGCCTGGAAAAAATCTTGAAGGGAGAACTGCCTCCCACCGATACTGACAGGCGATTTTATACACATGAGATCAGGGAATTGGAGCGTTATCGCAATTTGGGTATTAGAGATGGATCGGTGCCAGATAATCAAGGGGAAGTGTGGAATAATACGCATACTGCGACGTTGGAAGATTATCAATTAGGCAACAGCGAGGCTTTGCTCTATACGCAGGAGGCTTTAGACGCTGCTGAACAACAAGAGTTGAGGATGCTAAAATGATTGATTTAGAACGCTTGGCAAAAGAAGAAAAAATTTCTGACGTCATTGCCTTTTTGGTGAGAAATGAGGATGGGTTTGGTTATCCCCAAATGGATCGATTCTTTAGTCGCCATAATTTTACAGTAATTGGGAATGGTGAATTCAGACGGGTGTTCGAACAGTTACGTCAGAATGGCGTTATTGAATGGGGTGACAAAATGCTTGTTAAAAAAGGCCCCAATTGGAAAGAGCCGAAATTTGTAACCGAGAAAAAATACGGTATCGAATAGCCATAGTTATGGTCTGATTAGTGCATCTTTAACCCCCAGCAAACGAAATTTTGTTGGGGGTTTTCTTTTTTGGCTGGTGGGGGCGCCATAACCTGAGCCTTGTGCCGGGTGGCTAAAGTAGCGGCGCCCGCTCTTTTCGTCGCCTGGGCTAACGTGCGGATACCATAGTTAAAACGGGACGCTTGCGATCGGCATAATCGCTTGCCGCAACAAGGCGTTGCTCATAGTGTTGAAGCCTATTCCCCACGCATAAGGACCGCATGATGAGCACCGAATATCGCATCGCCAGCCCGCATTTGGCGCAGTTCGTTCAGGCGATTTGGCGCCAGGCCGGCAGCACGGCGCGTGAAGCCGAGCTGGTGGCCGAGCATCTGGTGCAGGCCAATCTGGCCGGGCACGACTCGCACGGCGTCGGCATGATCCCCAGCTACATGGCGTCGTTGGCGCAGGGGCAATTGCAGCTCAATCAGCATGCCGAGGTGGTGCGCGACGCCGGCGCGGTGCTGACGCTCGACGGCGCGCGCGGCTTCGGCCAGGTGGTGGCCAGCGAAGCGATGGCGCTGGGCATTGAACGCGCCGGCAAGCTGGGCCTGGCGGCGGTGGCGCTGCACAACGCGCACCATATCGGCCGCATCGGCCATTGGGCGGAGCAGTGCGCCCGCGCCGGTTTTATCTCGATTCACTTCGTCAACGTGGTGGGCGATCCGATGGTGGCGCCGTTCGGCGGCAGCGATCGCCGCTTCGGCACCAATCCGTTCTGCGCCATTTTCCCGCGGCCGGGCCGCACGCCGCTGCTGTTGGATTTCGCCACCAGCGGCATCGCCTTCGGCAAGACTCGGGTGGCCTATAACAAAGGCTTGTCGGTGGCGGCGGGCTATCTGATCGACGAACACGGGCAACCCACCACCGAACCGAAGGTGATGCATGAAGCGCCGTTCGGGTCATTGTTGCCGTTCGGTTTGCACAAAGGCTATGCGCTGGCGGCGATGAGCGAGATCCTCGGCGGCGCGCTCTCCGGCGGCCGCACCACCCACGACGCCACGCTGAAAGCCGACAGCGACGCCATCTTCAACTGCATGACGACCCTGATCCTCGATCCTCAGGCCTTCGACGCCCCGCAAATGCAGGCCGAGGCCGAAGCGTTTATCGGCTGGGTGAAGGCGTCGCCGCCGAGCGGCGAACAGCCGATCGCGGTGCCGGGAGAATGGGAAGAGGCCAACCGCGCGGCGCGGCTGGAGCAGGGCATACCGATAGACGCCAATACCTGGCGGCAGATTTGCGCGGCGGCGGAGCAGGCGGGCATGGCGAATGAAGCGCTGGCCGGTTTTCGCGCGCAGGCGCGGCAAGCATAAAAAAAGCCACCCGATAGGGTGGCTTGTTCGCGTACTCGCAATCAGTCGTTAAAGTACCAATAGCCGCTGTTGACCAGCGCGGTCAGCAGCGCCAGGAACGACGGATCGTCCACCGCGTCGCCGAGCAGGGCGGCATCGACGCTGAAGTGCTGGCACAGGGCGTCTGCGGCCTGCAGCTGGTCGGTGTCGATCAGTTCACCGTTGACGAAGCAGCGATCGCCGACGCGCAGCACGCGCAACCCGCCCAGGCGCTGCAGCGCTTCACCCTGTTGCAGCAGTTCGTAGATTTCCCCGGCCTGATACGGCGGCTCCGGCGGCGCCAGATCCAGCTCGTGGCGCGATTGGGAGATAAACTCGCCGAACCAGTGCTGGAAGTGTTCCGGCTGTTGCACCAGATCCAGCATCATCTGCCGTAAGGCGTCCACTTCCTGCGGCAGGATCTCCGCCGGGTGTTCGCGCAGTTTAACGTCCGGATCGCCGTAGCGCTTGCTGCCGAGCTCGCGCGCCAGCACGTAGTCGGCGAAGCCGCTCACCAGCTCGCGGCCGTTCGGCGCGCGGAAGCCCACCGAGTAGTTGAGCGCGTTTTCCAGCGCGTAGCCTTCATGCGGGAAGCCCGGCGGAATATAGAGAATGTCGCCCGGCTCCATCTCTTCGTCGATGATGGCGTCGAACGGTTCGACCTGCAGCAGATCCGGGTGCGGGCAGTGCTGTTTCAGCGGCGTTTTTTCCCCGACGCGCCAGCGGCGGCGGCCAGTGCCCTGAATGATGAACACGTCGTACTGATCGAGGTGCGGGCCGACGCCGCCGCCCGGCACCGAGAAGGAGATCATCAGGTCATCCATCCGCCAGTCCGGCAGTTGGCGGAACGGGCGCATCAGCGCGGCGGAAGGCTCATGCCAGTGGTCCACTGCCTGCACCAGCAGCGACCAGTTGTTTTCGCTCAGGTGGTCGAAGCTCTCGAAGGGGCCGTGCGCAACCTGCCAACGGCCGTCCTGGTGGCTGACCAGGCGGCTGTCCACTTCGTTTTCCATCGCCAGCCCGGCCAGCTCATCCGGGGAGATCGGATCGATAAAGTTTTTGAAGCCGCGCTTCAGAATCACCGGACGCTTTTGCCAATAACGTTGCAAAAAATCGTTCCAGTCCAGATCTAATTGATAATCCATGTTCTATTCCAGGATAGGGGAGTGAGCCTGAGTGCGATTATAACGGAAGTTTGGCCCCGTGGATCGGGGCCGCAGCGGCATAATTTACTCGTTGTGGTGGGTGTCGTGCTGGCGGGCGAAGGTGACCTGCATGCGCGCGCCGCCGAGCGGGCTGTCGCTGATGACGATTTCGCCGTCGTATTGCTCGATGATCTCCGCCGCCACCGACAGGCCAAGGCCCTGGCCGGGGCGCAGGGTATCCACCCGCTGGCCGCGCTGGAAAATCAGCTGGCGCTTGCTTTCCGGGATGCCCGGGCCGTCGTCGTCGATAACGATGGTGAGGTTTTTCTCGGAGTGCAGCGAGGTGATCTCCACGAACTCCAGGCAGTATTTGCAGGCGTTTTCCAACACGTTGCCCATCACTTCCATAAAATCGTTCTTCTCGCCCATAAAGGTCACTTCCGGCGAGATGTCCAGCGTGATCACCACCCCTTTGCGCTGGTAAACCTTGTTCAGCGCCACCACCAGGCTGTCGAGCAGCGCCGGCACCGAGTGGATCTCGCGCGTCAACACCGTCTGGCCGGAGTTGATGCTGGCCCGGTGCAGGTAGTAACCGATCTGCTGCGAGATGCGCCCGATCTGATCCAGCATGATCGGCTCGGCTTCTTCGATGGTGGTTTGCTTGCCGCTGCGCAGCGAGCGTAGGGTGCTTTGCAGCACCGCCAGCGGCGTTTTCAGGCTGTGGGTCAGATCCGACAGGGTGGTGCGATATTTGGTGTAGCGCTGGCGCTCGTTGCGCACCAGAATGTTCAGATTGCGCACCAGCCCGCGCAGCTCGCTGGGTGGATTTTCGTCGAGCTGATCGCGCTCGCCGTTCTCCAGCTCGCCCACCTGATTGACCAGCGCCTTGATCGGCCGCAGGCTCCAGTAGGCCGCCAGCCACAGCAGCGGCACCACCAGCAGCAGGTTGGCCAACAGCACGTAGCTGAACCACTCCCACACCACGTCGGAGCGCTGCAGCTCCTGCGGAATGCTGTCGACCACCACGATGGTCAGCGCCGGCAGGCGAGGCGTGGCGGCATAGGTGTTGACCGCCACCGAGTGGGTCAGCGCGTTCTGATCGGTATCGTCGTAATTCTTCAGCTGATCCTGCGCTTTGGGGTTGTCCCCCAGCACTTCGCTACTGACGCGGGTGTCGGTGTCGATTTCGTAGAAGCCGGACTCCTCCAGCCATTCCTTGTTGATCAGCTTCTCGAGCTCCGGCACCTTGCGCTGGCTCCACAGCAGGTTGCCTTTATCGTCGTAGATAAATACCAGCGTCGGGAAGTTGAGATCGAGATCGGGGGGAATGGCGATGGTGAGCTTGTTGTCTTTCCACTGCGCCAGGCTGAAGAACAGGTTGCTCTCGCCGCGCAGCAGACGGAAGGCGGTTTTGTCGAAGCTGACGATATAGCCGACGACCGCCACCAAACCGTAAGAGAGCGACAGCGCCAGGATCACCCCGGCGGTCGCCATCAGGAAGCGGGCACGCAGCGAAAACGGTTTTTTATTCTTGTTGAACATCATGTTCACTTCGCGTCAAAACGATAGCCCTGGCCACGTACCGTGGTGATCACTTCATGCGGGTATTCCGCCTGCACTTTCTTGCGCAAGCGGCCCATCAGCACGTCGATGGTGTGGCTTTCACGCAGTTCGGCGTCCGGGTAGAGCTGCAGCATCAACGAATCCTTGCTCACCACCTTGCCGGCGTTGCGGATCAGGGTCTCGATGATGGTGTATTCAAAGGCGGTCAGCTTGATCTGTTGATCGTTGACGCTCAGTTCGCGGCGCGACAGATCGATCTGGAACGGCGGCAGCACGATCACTTGCGAAGCCAGGCCGCTGTTGCGGCGCATCAGCGCCTGCATGCGGGCGATCACTTCTTCCAGGTGGAACGGCTTGGTGACATAGTCGTCGGCGCCGGCTTCCAGCACCGCCACTTTGTCCTGCCAGCTTTCGCGGGCGGTCAGCACCAGGATCGGCAGCTTGGTCTGATGGGCGCGCCAGCGGCGGATCAGGCTCAGGCCGTCTTCACCCGGCAGGCCGAGATCGACGATGGCGATATCCGGCGCGTGTTCCTGCAGGAAATAATCGGCTTCCTTGGCGTCTTCGGCCGCGTCGACCTGATGGCCCATCTCGCGCATCTGAACGGAAAGGTGGTGACGCAGCAAACCATTATCTTCAACAACCAGTACTCGCATGGCGAACTCCTGTGACTATGCGGGTGAACGTCCTGTCACCCACGCGATAAAAGGGAACACGCTCTGCGGCGTGTCAGGGAATAACGCGGCCACCTGAACCATTTTGACAAAAAGTGCTGAGGCTATGGTAGGTATAACCCGCCCGGCTCGCAAGAGAGCCGAAGCAATGTATTAAAATAAGCGTTATCAATTTGTTCGCCGACATTATCGACAAGCTCTGATAAACGTCGGATAAACAGCGGTGGGGCAACATTAAACGCAACTTAAACGCCCCGGGCATTGCCCGCGAAAGGGAAGTGTGAGCCGGGGCGCTTGATAAGCTTTAAAGGTACTAATAAGGTATTATTGAGGCAACGGTACATTTTCTCAGGAGCGACGGATGAAGCAGTTAACCCAGGCAGAACGCATAGCGGGCGCACTTTACGGACAGATGCTGGGCGACGCGCTCGGCATGCCTTCCGAGCTGTGGCCGCGCGAGCGGGTTAAGCGCCATTTCGGCTGGATAGACGGTTTTCTCGATGGGCCGGCGGAGAACACCGCCGCCTGTTACTTCAAGGCCGGGCAATATACCGACGATACCGCGATGGCGTTAGCGCTGGCCGATGCGCTGCGGGAAGCGGAAGGCGAGGTGGTGCCGGAACTGATCGCCCGCAACGTGATCCGCTGGGTGGACAGTTTTGACGCCTTCAACAAGAACATTCTCGGCCCCAGTTCCAAACTGGCGTTGAGCGAGCAGAAGGCGGGCACGCCGATCGCCGAGTTGGAAAACAACGGCATCACCAATGGCGCGGCGATGCGCATTTCGCCTTTGGGCTGCGTGCTGCCGTCCGCGCCGCTGGAGGATTTCTGCCAGCAGGTGTGGCTGGCCTCCAGCCCGACGCACAAATCCGACATCGCCGTCGCCGGTGCGGTGGCGATCGCCTGGGCCGTCGCGCGAGCGGTGGAGGGCGCGGACTGGGTCTCGATTCGTCTGGCGCTGCCGGGCGTGGCGGAGTATGCCCAGCGCCGGCAGGAGACGACGTTCAGCCCCTCGCTGGCGGCGCGCATCGAGTTGGCGTTTCAGGTGGTGGATGAGGCCGCCGATCCCGAGCAGACCTCTGAGCGGATATATCAACTGATCGGCGCCGGGGTGAGCACCATCGAGTCGGTGCCGGCGGCGCTGGCGATGGTGCAGCTGGCGCAAACCGATCCTACCCGTTGCGCGGTGCTGTGCGCCAACCTGGGCGGCGATACTGACACCATCGGCGCGATGGCCACCGCTGTCTGCGGTGCGCTGCACGGTGCAGAAGCGATCGAACCCGGATTGCTGGCGGAGTTAAAACGGGTGAATCCGCTGGACGTTGAGGCGTATGCCCAGGCGTTCGTGCGTTTTCGCCGCCGCCGACAGGGCGAGGCGTAACGGATCAGCTTTCGCTGGTAAACTCGTACATGTCGCTGCGGCAGAAGCTTTCGCTGTATTCGACAGGCTTCTTGCGGTGGTCGAACAACGTCTGGCGCACGATCAGCAGCGGCATCGGTTCTGATAGCTGCAGCGCCTGGCGGATATCGTCGTCGGCCATCGCCGCGCTGACCTGGCTGCGCAGCGAGCCCATCTCCACATTATTGCGCCGGAAGTAATCGTAGAGCGAGATGCCAATCTCGTCGATGTTGGCAATCGCCGCCGCCACCACGTAGGACACCGCCACCGACATCGGCCGCCGATCGATAAAGTGAATGCGCTTGAGTTGGTAGATCGGCGCTCCAACCGCCAGCTGGAGCCTTTCCGCCAGTGCGGCGCTGGCCGGCACCCGCTCGCGGCTGATCCATTGCGTGTCCGGCTGACGCCCCTGTTGCGCCGCCTCGCGCGAGAACCCTTTGATGTCCGCTAAGGAATAGCGCAGCTTCGGCGCGGGCCGTTGCGGCTGGATGAAGGTGCCGTAGCCGCGTGAACGGCCGATGATGCCGTCTTGCTCAAGGCAGGCCAGCGCTTTGCGCACCGTGATGCGCGAGATGCCGAGCCGTTCGGTGAACAGGCGCTCGCTGGGCAGGAAATCCCCCGCGCTCAGCAATCCTTGCTCGATAGCCTGGCGCACCGAGGCGTTAAAGCGCAGATACAGCGGCATCGCGCCCGCGCTGGCCAGATCCTGCAGCAGTTTTTCCAGCAGACGCTGGTTGATCTCCTTGCTCATAGCTGACGGAAGTCCTGTAGCCGCAATGCGATGGCTTATTTAAGGGGATTTCGCCGGGCAGCGCAACCGCCGCCGCCGCTGGGAGAAAATGAGGTAGAGTAGTGTGCAATCGCCCCAGGCTCGGAGAAACAGACTGCCCATGAGTGACACCCCACGACACGCGGACGACGCGGCAATCCTGGCAGCCTTCACCCAGCAGCGTCAGCAGGGGCTGACCCGACGTTCGGCGCTGCACCAGGCCCTGTTGCGGCTCATCACCGCCGGGGAACTGCCGTGGCGGGCGAAGCTGCCGCCGAGCCGCGCGTTGGCGGCCCGGCTGGCGGTGGCGCGTGACACGGTGGAACAGACCTACGCGCGGCTGGAGGCGGAGGGGTTCATCAGCCGAACGGTGGGGCGCGGCAGCTTTGTGCGTTATCGCTGCGATACGCTGCTCGGCCGTGAACTGCTGGCGACGCAGGCAGGCCAGGAGGCGCGGCTGGCGGAACGCGAGTTAAGCGATCGCGGCCGGGCGTTGCTGGCGGTCAGCCATACGCCGCACACCAGCCGCCAGGCCTCGTTGACGCCCTCGCTGGCGGATCTGCGGGCGTTTCCCATCGATTCATGGCTGCAGTGGGAAAAGCAGGCGCTGCGGCGGCACGGCGAGCGGCTGTTGGGGTATGCCGATCCGCAGGGCTTGCCGGAGCTGCGTGCGGAGATCGCGCACTATTTGCAGCGGGAGCGGGGCGTCAAGGCGACGGCGGAGCAGGTGATCGTGGTCACCAGCTCTCAGCAGGCGCTGGCGCTGTGCACGCAGGTGCTGTTCGATCCCGGCGATGCGGTATTCGTCGAAGAGCCGGGTTACCAGGGGGCGAAAAAGCTGGTGCAGTCGGCGGGGCTGCAGGCGCGGCCGATCGGCATTGATGAGCAGGGGCTGGACGTCGGGCAGCTGATGCAGGCTGCGGGCGGCGGGCGGGGCGTTTACATCACGCCGTCCCATCACTACCCGCTGGGGTACTCGCTGAGCCTCGAGCGGCGTCTGGCGCTGTTGCAGTGGGCCCAGCGTCGGCGGGCCTGGATCATCGAAGACGATTATGACGCCGAGTTCAACTACGATCGACAAACCAAGGCGGCGCTGCAAGGGCTGGACAGCGGCGGGCGCACGCTGTACATCGGCACCTTCAGCAAGACGCTGTTTCCGGGGCTGCGCATCGGCTTCATGATTGCGCCGCCGCAGCTGGTGCGGCCATTGGTCGCCGCCAGGCAGTTTCAGGACGGCTACACCTCGGCGCTGGCGCAGATGACGCTGTTCCACTGCCTGCACGAGGGCGGCTACGCCGAGCATCTGCGCAATATGCGCACGCTTTACAAGGCGCGGCTGGATGTGCTGTACGACGCGGTGCAACGCCATCTCGCGCCCTGGACGCGCCCGGCGCTGCCGCAGGGCGGGCTGCAGCTGGTTTGCCCGTTGGCGGATGCGGCGACGGAGCGGCGGCTGGTGGCGGCGGCGGCGGAACGGGGCATCCGGCTGTACGGCCTGGCGGACTTCTACACCGGCGCGCCGCAGCGCGGGGCGCTGGTGCTCGGTTTCTCGGCCTATACGCCGGACGAGATCGTGCGTTTTATCGCCACGCTGGCGCAGGTGTTCAACGCGCTGCCGCGGGAAAACGGCGGTTAAAATTGGTCTGCCCGGCGTTTTGAATTGGTCCGTATTACGCCGTCGCTGCGCGGTGTATTCTGCCGCTATTCGGTTATTTCCCTAATGGAAATAATATCTTAACCCCGTGAGGCGCTATGAACCCATCAAATCGTGAAGTGACCATCCGCAGAATCAATGGCGACGACAGAGCGCAATGGCTGGCGTTGTGGCAGGGCTATCTCGACTTTTACCGCGCCGAGGTGGCGCCGCAGGTGACCGATCGCACCTTCGAACGCTTGGGGCAGGATGAACAGGTGTACGGGCTGGTGGCGGAGGATGCCGACGGCCGGCTGCTGGGGCTGATGAACCTGGTATTCCATCCGTCCACCTGGAGCGCGGTGGGCTATTGTTATATCGAAGATCTCTATGTGTCGCCGCAGGCACGCGGCCATAAAGTGTCGGAAAAACTGTTCGAACAGGCGTATCGGCTGGCGGAGGCGCGCGGCAGCGATCGGGTCTATTGGATGACCCAGGAGTACAACGCGCCGGCGCGTTCGCTGTACGACAAAATCGGCAGAAGAAGCTCGTTTATCGTGTATACCCGTTAACCGCAGGAGGCGCGTATGGCAATGAATCGTTATGGTCAGCCGATTGGCGAACCGATGCCGGATTGGCAGCCGGCTCGCCGCCCGGGCGGCGTGACGCTCGGCGGGCGTTTCTGTTCACTGGCGCCGCTCGATCCGCAGCGGGATTACGCCGCGCTGTATGACGCTTTCCAGCTGGCGCCGGACGGCCGCGACTGGACCTATCTGTCTATCGAACGGCCCGACACGCCGGCGGCGATGTTGCAGCACCTGGAGACGCTGCAGGCCAACCCGACGCTGGTCAATCTGACGGTGTTCGACGCCGCCAGCGACGCGCCGGTGGGGACGGTGGCGCTGATGCGCATCGACGAGGCCAACGGCGTGCTGGAGATCGGCCACGTCAGCTGGTCGCCGTTGATGAAACAGCGCTCCAGCGCCACCGAAGCCATTGCGCTGCTGCTGCGTTATGCCTTCGACACGCTGGGCTATCGCCGCTGCGAGTGGAAGTGCGACAGCCATAACGCGCCATCGCGCCAGGCCGCGCTGCGCTTCGGCTTCCGTTACGAGGGCAACTTCCGCTTTGCGGTGATCGTCAAGGGGCGCAGCCGGGATACCGACTGGTTCGCCATCACCATTGACCGTTGGCCGGCGGTGCGGCAGGCGTTGGCGCGTTGGCTGAGTGCGGACAACTTCGATGCGCAGGGGCGGCAGATAGCCCGGCTGCAGGTGTTGCGCGGCGAATAATAAGCAAAAAGGCGGCCCGTGGGCCGCCTTGTGGTTGTGGGTCTAACGCGCTTACTTCAGCTCGTCGACCATGGTGGTGGCGCGGCCGATATAGTTGGCCGGGGTCATCGCCTTCAGACGGGTTTTCTCTTCTTCCGGCAGCGCCAGGCCATCGATGAACGCCTGCATGCCGGCGGCGTCCACGCGCTTGCCGCGGGTCAGCTCTTTCAATTTCTCGTAAGGCTTTTCGATGCCGTAGCGGCGCATCACGGTCTGGATCGGCTCGGCCAGCACTTCCCAGTTGTGATCCAGTTCGTCCAGCAGGTGCGCCTGGTTGACTTCCAGCTTGCTGATGCCCTTCAGGGTGGCCTGATAGGCGATCAGCGCGTAACCCAGGCCCACGCCCAGGTTACGCAGCACGGTGGAGTCGGTCAGGTCGCGCTGCCAGCGGGAAACCGGCAGTTTGCCCGCCAGGTGGCCCAGCACGGCGTTGGCCAGCCCCAGGTTGCCTTCGGAGTTTTCGAAGTCGATCGGGTTGACCTTGTGCGGCATGGTGGAAGAACCGATTTCGCCGGCGATGGTCTTCTGCTTGAAGTGGTTCAGGGCGATGTAGCCCCAGATGTCGCGGTCGAAGTCGATCAGAATGGTGTTGAAACGCGCTACGCAGTCGAACAGTTCGGCGATGTAGTCATGCGGTTCGATCTGGGTGGTGTACGGGTTCCAGGTGATGCCGAGCGAGGTGACGAACGCTTCGCTGAACTGATGCCAGTCCACTTCCGGGTAGGCGACGATGTGGGCGTTGTAGTTGCCGACCGCACCGTTGATTTTACCCATGATCTCCACGCGCTCCAGTTGGCGGTACTGGCGCTCCATGCGGTAAGCCACGTTGGCGAACTCTTTACCGACGGTTGACGGGGTCGCCGGCTGGCCGTGGGTGCGCGACAGCAGCGGGATATCGCGGTATTCCTGCGCCAGCCCTTTCAGCGCGTCGATGATCTTGCGCCAGTAAGGCAGCACCACGTCCTGACGGGCGCTTTGCAGCATCAGCGCGTGCGACAGGTTGTTGATGTCTTCGGAGGTGCAGGCGAAGTGGATGAACTCGGACACCGCGTGCAGCGCAGGCACCGCCGCCACTTTTTCCTTCAGGAAATACTCGACCGCTTTCACGTCGTGGTTGGTGGTGCGCTCGATGGTTTTGATGCGCTGTGCGTCTTCTTCATTGAATTCCGCGACGATTTTGTCGAGGAAAGCGTTTGCGTCGGCGTCAAAAGCGGGAACTTCCTTGATTTCTGCGCAGGCGGCCAGTTTTTGCAGCCAACGTACTTCAACCTGTACGCGGAATTTCAGCAGACCGTATTCGCTGAAAATGGGGCGCAGTGCGCTGACTTTATCACCGTAGCGTCCATCAACGGGGGAAACGGCGGTCAGTGAGGATAATTCCATCGGTAGCAACTCCTGGGATCGATTAACAATGAGCAACGATATTTTGCGCCTGCTTGAACAGACGATTACGGGAAAACATTAACTGCAGGCGGCTGCCGCCGACCTGTTGCCACAGCACGGCGGCGCGAATGCCGGCCAGCAGCGTGGCGCGAACCTTGGCCTGCACCTGTGGGTTCTGCAGGATGGCCGGCGAGCCGGTCACCTGGATGCGCGGCCCGAGCGGGCTGACCACGTCGACGTAAATGCCGGCCAGCGCGCTGATGATGGTGTCCGATTCAAGATCGAAGTGCGCCAGCTGGCGCTCGAGCTGGCCGAGGCGTTCGCCGAGCGTGTTCATCGCCTGTTTGTTGGCGTTGAGCTTGCGCTCCAGCACCATCAGGCTGATGGTGTAGCGGGTCAGTTCCGCGCCCGGCCCTTTGTTGTTGGCATTCAGCACGCCCATCAGGGTTTCGAGGCCGACCATCAAATTGCGTTCTTCGCCGCCGAACACCGCCAGCGTGGAGGGCGGATCCATTTGCAGCAGGCTTTTCAGCGAGGTCTGAAACGCTTCGCGGTTGCATTGCCCTTCATGGGCCAACTGCTGAACCAAACGCGCCGACTGGCTGATGCCCGCCATGGCCAGCGTGATGTCATAATAATTCTTCGCCACGATGACTCCTGTAAACGCGGTGAACGGTACATGGCTTACTGCATAAGGTTGTGTGTATCGCAGGGGTAACGGCGGCGGCCGCGAACGGTAACGATCGGGCGTGGCTGTAACAACGATGACAACGAATGCCGCGGATCATGCCACAAAATCGAGGGTAAACCCAGCGTCTAATACGTCTGCGGTGAGGCGGAGGTGCCGTGCGGCGCAGAACTGCGCAAATAGGCGACGAAAATCGCCGGCGCGGCGGCGCGAACTTATTGTTGCTGCGGCAAATGGCAAATAAAGTGCGGCGGCTGCATCTATACTGCCAACGTGAACCCTCAAATAAAGACCTTTATATGCACGTAAAAAACAAGCAGCCACTGCCGGCGGTGACGCTGGCGGCCATCGGCGTGGTGTACGGCGATATCGGCACCAGCCCGCTGTATACCCTGCGCGAATGCCTGACGGCGGAGGAGGGCATCACCCTGACGCCGGCCTCGATTTACGGCTTTTTATCGCTGATTTTCTGGCTGCTGACGCTGGTGGTGTCGATTAAATACATTTGTTTCGTGATGCGCGCCGACAACGACGGCGAGGGAGGCATTCTGACGCTGATGTCGCTGGCGATCCGCAAGCTGGATGCGCGCTGGGTGCCGGCGGCGGTGCTGATCGGGCTGGTGGGCGGCAGCTTCTTTTACGGCGATGGGGTGATCACCCCGGCCATTTCGGTGCTCTCGGCCATCGAGGGGCTGCAGATTATCGCCCCCGAGCTGGACAGCTTTATCGTACCGCTGTCGCTGCTGGTGCTGACCGCATTGTTCGCGATCCAAAAACGCGGCACCGGCAGCGTCGGCAAACTGTTCGCCCCGGCGATGGTTATCTGGTTCCTGACGCTGGCGCTGCTGGGCCTCGGCGGCATTTTGCATCACCCCGGCGTGCTGCGGGCGCTGAACCCTTACTGGGCGGTGAATTTCTTCCTCGAATACAAGGCCGTGTCGTTCTTTGCGCTGGGCATGGTGGTGCTGTCGGTCACCGGCGCTGAAGCGCTGTACGCCGATATGGGCCACTTCGGTAAAAAACCGATCCGCCTGGCGTGGTTTACGCTGGTGGCGCCGGCGCTGGTGCTGAACTACTTCGGCCAGGGGGCGCTGCTGTTGGCCAACCCGGCGGCGATCAATAACCCGTTCTTCCTGCTGGCGCCGACCTGGGCGCTGATCCCGCTGCTGGTGATCGCTACGCTGGCGACGGTGATCGCCTCGCAGGCGGTTATCTCCGGCGTGTTCTCGCTGACGCGGCAGGCGGTGCGGCTGGGTTACCTGCCGCCGATGCGCATCATCTATACCTCCGATCAGGAGTCCGGGCAGATCTACATTCCGGTGGTGAACTGGCTGCTGTTCGCGGCGGTGCTGATCGTGATCGTCAGCTTCAAACACTCCAGCAACCTGGCCTCGGCCTACGGCATCGTGGTAACCGGCACCATGCTGCTGTCGTCGATTCTGCTGAGCATCGTGGCGGTGAAAAACTGGGGTTGGCCGCGCTATCTGGGCGGGCTGATGCTGCTGGTCATGCTGTGCATCGACGTGCCGCTGTTCGGCGCCAACCTGATCAAGCTGGCGACCGGCGGCTGGCTGCCGGTGGCGCTCGGGCTAATCATTCTGCTGATCATGCTGACCTGGAAGACCGAGCGTTCGCGCCTGATCCGCCGATTGCGCGACAATCAGGAAGGGCTGAGCGCGCTGATCGAGTCGCTGGAGAAGGCGCCGCCGAAGCGGGTGCCGGGCACCGCGGTGTTTATGGAGCGCACGCCGCATGCGGTGCCGCTGGTGCTGTTGCATAACCTGAAGCACAACAAGGTGCTGCACGAGCGCGTGGTGCTGCTGACCATCGTCACCACCGACATGCCGTACGTGCACAACGTGCAGCGGGTGGCGATCGAACAGCTGTCGGCGAGTTTCTGGCGGGTGGTGGCGAGCTACGGCTGGCGCGAGACGCCCAACGTGACGGACATTCTTTACCGCTGCGGGCTGGAGGGGATGAGCTTCACCATGAACGAGACCTCGTTCTTCATGTCGCGCGATACGCTGGTGCTGGGCAAACGGCCCTGGTATCTGCGCGTGCGCGGCAAGGTGTTCCAGCTGTTGCAGCGCAACGCGCTGCGGGCGCCGGACCTGTTCGAAATCCCGCCGAACCGGGTGATCGAGCTGGGGGCGCAGGTGGAATTCTGAATAAAAAAACGCTGCGGTAAATGCAGCGTTTTTCTTTTGCCGGGCAGTTACGCCAGGCGCTGTTCGATGATGCCACCGCCGAGGCAGATTTCGCCCTGGTAGAATACCGCCGACTGACCGGGGGTGACGGCGGAGACCGGCTCGTCGAAACGCACTTCGATGCGTTCATCGTCGAGCGGGGTCACGGTGCAAGGGATATCCTGCTGGCGATAGCGGGTCTTCACCGTGCAGCGGAACGGGCCGCTCAGCGGCAGACGATCTACCCAGTGCAGCTGCTGCGCGATAAGGCCTACGGACATCAGGCGCGGATGATCGTGCCCCTGCGCGACGACCAGCACGTTGTTGGCCACGTCTTTATCCACCACGTACCACGGATCTTCGCTGCTGTCTTTCAGGCCGCCGATGCCCAGCCCTTTGCGCTGGCCCAGGGTGTGATACATCAGGCCCTGGTGTTCGCCGACGGTCTGGCCGTCAACGCTGACGATCGGGCCCGGCTGCGCCGGCAGGTAGCGGCCGAGGAAGTCGCGGAATTTGCGCTCGCCGATAAAGCAGATGCCGGTAGAGTCTTTCTTCTTGGCGGTGACCAGCTCCAGCTGCTCGGCGATGCGGCGCACCTCCGGCTTCTCCAGCTCCCCGACCGGGAACAGGCTTTGCGCCACCTGCTCGTGGCTCAGGGTGTAGAGGAAGTAGCTCTGATCTTTGTTGCCGTCGACGCCGCGCAGCAGGCGGCTCTTGCCGTCCACATCCTGGCGGCGCACGTAGTGGCCGGTGGCGATGAAATCGGCCCCCAGATCTTCGGCGGCGAACTCCAGGAAGGCTTTGAATTTGATCTCTTTATTGCACAGGATGTCCGGGTTCGGCGTGCGGCCGGCCTTGTACTCTTCCAGGAACAGCTCAAACACGTTGTCCCAGTATTCCGCCGCAAAGTTCACCGTGTGCAGTTCGATGCCCAGCTTGTCGCAGACCGCTTGCGCATCGGCCAGATCGGTCGCGGCGGAGCAGTACTCTTCGTCGTCGTCTTCTTCCCAGTTCTTCATGAACAGCCCAGCGACCTGATAGCCCTGTTGCTGTAACAGATAGGCGGTAACGGAAGAGTCGACGCCGCCGGACATACCGACGATTACTTTTTTCTGGCTGTTGTCTGACATGGGGATCTCACGAACTTGAACACGAACCGTGCTGATAAAAACAAGCGCAGGATTTTACCACGTTGGCCGAGCCGGCGCACTGTTCATCTTGTGCTGCCCGGCGCCCTTAATGCGGCCAGGCGAAGCTGCCGACCAGCGACAGCGGGTAGCGCTCCGGCTGCTGATAGCTGCGAATGCTCTCCGCCACCAGCGCGGAACGCAGGTTGGGCGCCTGCAAAATCTCGTCGGCGCTCAGCCACAGGCAGCGATCGATGTCGCTGTCGTGCGGCTCGGTCGGCAGCGGCTGTTCCAGCTCGATGACGAAGCAGAAGCGCAGAAACGGTGTGCGATCCGGCGCGATCCACTGGTGCAGGCGCAGGAACGCCTGCGGCGTGGCGCGGATGCCGGTCTCTTCCCACAGCTCGCGCTCGGCGGCCTGCACCAGCGTCTCGTCGGCCTCCAGATGGCCGGCCGGCTGATTCCACAGCGCTTTGCCGTTGATGGTCTCTTCGACGACCAAAAATTTGCCGGCGGCGTGCACCACGCAGGCGACGGTGACGTGCGGTTTGAACATGCGGTCTCCTTACAGCGGTTTATCGATGCGCCGGTAGATGTCGTCCAGCTCGGCGATGCGGGTGCGGTAGCTTTTGAGCAGACAGGCGGTGTCACCGCCGCACCGCTGGCGCTTGGTCAGCCAGGCCTGCTGGCTGTCCTGCATCGCGCCGCGCGCGCCCATGGCGAACAGGCCGCGCAGGAATTGATATTTGGTGGCCATTTGCACGTCCAGATCGTTCAGCGTGCGGTCGGCGCAGATGGCGCGTTCATCGCTGCCTGCCGCCTTGGCGCAGTCGAAGCTGGCGGCAGGGGCGGCGAACGGGGCCGCCAGAGCGGCGAGCAGCAGCGCGATCGGGGTAGATTTCATGGCGCCTCCATCAGTTATCGGTCTACAGGGAATCGATGATTTTCCATTCACCGGGCTGCAGTGAACCCAGCGAAAGATTACCCATACTGTAGCGAATCAGGCGCAGGGTAGGGAACCCGATATGCGCCGTCATGCGACGCACCTGGCGGTTTCGCCCTTCGAACAGGGTGATTTTCAACCAGCTGGTGGGGATGGATTTGCGTTCGCGGATCGGTGGGTTGCGCGGCCACAGCCACTGCGGCTCGGCGACCAACTCCACCCCGGCGGGCAGCGTCGGGCCGTCTTTCAGCGTGACGCCGCTGCGCAGCGGCGCCAAATCGCTCTCCTGCGGCGCGCCCTCGACCTGCACATAGTAGATTTTGCCGGTGCGCTTGCCCGGCTGGGTGAGCTGCGCCTGCAGCTGGCCGTCGTTGGTCAGCACCAGCAGCCCCTCGCTGTCGCGATCCAGGCGCCCGGCGGCGTAAACGTCGGGGAAGGGGATGTACTCTTTCAGCGTGGCGCGGCCGGCTTCGTCGGTGAACTGCGGCAATACGTCGAAGGGCTTGTTGAATAACACAATGCGGCGCGGCCCCTTCGGCGCGGCGGGTTTGGCGGCATTCGGCTTGCTGAATCGTTTAACGTTGTGATTTCTAACAGAGAATTTTTTCATAACGGTTGAGATTACGGATGATAAGCGCATTATAACCGAATCCGTTTCGGATTGGCGCGGACCGAATATTCAAGTAGTATCTACACGCATCTTACAAAGCATTAACAAAATTGCGCTTGAAGGAGAGGTTGATGGAAAGCAAAGTAGTTGTTCCGGCAGAAGGTAAAAAAATCACGGTTGACGCCCAGGGTAAACTGGTTGTTCCTCATAACCCGATCATTCCGTTCATCGAAGGCGACGGCATCGGCGTTGACGTGACTCCTGCCATGATCCACGTGGTTGATGCGGCCGTTAAAAAGGCTTACCACGGCGAACGTAAAATCTCCTGGATGGAAATCTACACCGGCGAAAAATCTACCCACGTTTACGGTAAAGACGTGTGGCTGCCGGACGAAACTCTGGACCTGATCCGCGACTACCGCGTCGCCATCAAAGGCCCTCTGACCACCCCGGTCGGCGGCGGCATCCGTTCTCTGAACGTGGCCCTGCGCCAGCAGCTGGACCTGTACGTGTGCCTGCGCCCGGTGCGTTACTACCAGGGCACCCCAAGCCCGGTCAAACAGCCTGAGCTGACCGACATGGTGATCTTCCGCGAAAACGCCGAAGACATCTACGCTGGCATCGAGTGGAAAGCCGGCTCCGCCGAAGCGGACAAAGTGATCAAATTCCTGCGCGACGAAATGGGCGTGAAGAAAATCCGCTTCCCGGAGCAGTGCGGTATCGGTGTGAAGCCATGCTCCGAAGAAGGGACCAAGCGTCTGGTGCGTGCGGCGATCGAATACGCCATCACCAACGACCGTGACTCCGTGACCCTGGTTCACAAAGGCAACATCATGAAGTTCACCGAAGGTGCCTTCAAGGATTGGGGCTATGAGCTGGCGCGCGAAGAGTTCGGCGGCGAGCTGATCGACGGCGGCCCATGGCTGAAGATCAAGAACCCGAACACCGGCAAAGAGATCGTGGTTAAAGACGTGATCGCCGACGCCTTCCTGCAGCAGATCCTGCTGCGCCCGGCGGAATACGACGTGATCGCCTGTATGAACCTGAACGGCGACTACATCTCCGACGCCCTGGCGGCCCAGGTAGGCGGCATCGGTATTGCGCCGGGCGCCAACATCGGCTCCGACTGCGCCCTGTTCGAAGCGACTCACGGCACCGCGCCGAAGTACGCCGGCCAGGACAAAGTGAACCCAGGCTCCATCATCCTGTCTGCAGAGATGATGTTGCGCCACATGGGCTGGTTCGAAGCGGCTGACCTGATCGTTAAAGGCATGGAAGGCGCCATCGCCGCCAAGACCGTGACCTATGACTTCGAACGCCTGATGGAAGGCGCTAAATTGCTGAAATGTTCAGAGTTTGGCGACGCTATCGTTAAACACATGTAAGTGTGTTCAGCGCTTGAATGAGAGCGGGAGCCTAAGGGCTCCCGTTTTTTTTACGGTTCAAATATGTGTGAGGTGTCGGACAGGCTCACTGAGTGGCGTTAGCCGATTCACGCACCACCAGCACCGGGCAATTGGCGTGGCGGACGACGGCGGTGGCATTGGAGCCGAGGAGATAAGTGATCGCAGAAGGGCGGTTGGAACCCATCACGATAATCTCCGCGTTGAGCGCATCGGCGAGCTCCAGGATCTGATCTTTAGGATCGCCGACGGCAACGTGCGTGGTCACTCTATCTTCAGGCACGCTGAATTCTTTGGCCGCTTTTGCCAGCCCCTCGGTTGCTACCGTAATGATTTCGTCTTTGGTTTCTATCGCCGCCGTGGCGGCAAAGCCGAAAGCGGCATAGGTGGCGCGCGACGGGATCACCGCCAGGAAATGGACGTGGGAGTCTTCGAGCCTGGCGAGCGCGTTGACATGCGGGATGACCTGCTGTGTTAATTCCGGTTCGGTAATATCCACGGGAACCAAAATAGTTTTGTACATACTCCCTCCTTATCGTTTTCAAAAAACTCCACTTTTTGGATTATAGCTGCTTAACGCAGGGAAAGGGGAGATCCAGGTGGCAGAACTAAAGAAATTGGCCGCCAACAATCGGAGATAATCGCTACCTTGGTTATAGAGTATAAACAGAGAATATCAGATGAACTAAGGGATAAACAGCAAGAAAAACTAAATAATTATTTTTATTCAATGGGTTATGAGTGCGCCTGGATAGTCAATACAAAAACAGTTTTGCTAAATTAGCAATACTAATCGAAAGCTTGCTACTGGACGATTAGTCTAACACTCTACTACCTGGGGGTGAGGTTTACCTGGACGTTAGAGGCATAGAAGGTGCTAATTTGCTGAAATGTTCAGAGCTTCGTGGTGCTACCTTTAGGCATATTTAATACGTTCGGTGTTTTAATGGAAG
Source organism: Serratia sp. BNK-23 (assembly GCF_047456145.1). Taxonomy (NCBI): domain Bacteria; kingdom Pseudomonadati; phylum Pseudomonadota; class Gammaproteobacteria; order Enterobacterales; family Yersiniaceae; genus Serratia; species Serratia sp. BNK-23. The sequence goes on along the minus strand of NZ_CP179900.1, from coordinate 2,868,017 downwards.
ACAAATCTCAGCGTGTTCGTCTTGATGCATATGTAATAATCATTGACATAATTCCGTAAGGTGACTTGTTAATGATTCGGAAAAATAATGTACCTGAATATAGGCATTTTTCGGTTGTATTATTTTAACGTTTTTATGATTTTTATTAGTATTGAGGAATCTATTTTTAGGTCAAAATAGACTATCGATCTTCTATGGGTTATGGCTTGCCGATATGGTTTCTATGGCTTTTTTTTGATATAGGTATAGATGATTATGTAGGAACTTAACCCACCATGTTTTTACATTTTCTAATAATACCTAATTGAACTGTTTTGTTTGGAATAATTTGATGGTTTAGTGTTATAGATAATAGTTGCCTTTAACATAAATTTTTAATGACGATCAAGAGGTGCATAATGAATTTTAGTTTGATACTTTACAGATATAATACTGCTCTGGATAGAGGCAGAAAAACAGTACAATTATCAATTGCAATAATGACTATTTGGATGGCGTTATGTGTATTCGTTTTTAAAATTGTTGATCTTTCATTCAATAAGGGTGACTTAAACGCCAGTATTCATGTTGACTTTGACTGGGATGTGTTTTCTTCATGGGGGATCGTGATATTTATTACATTGATTGGTGCCGTGTTCCATGGATTCCATGCGTCTAATGCTGAATTAAAAAATGCGAATGCAATAATAGACGACTTATTTATATCCGAAGATAAAGATATGGACAAAAAGTTAACCAGTCTGAACAATATCGCCAGCGAGCTTGAGCGTTATTGTATCAAAGCATCTGCGCTGAATTTGATTTCATTTATGCTTATTTTCTTCAGTTTCCTTCATGGTTATCTATCAATTGGAGAAATAATCCAAGGGCTTAGGGAGAGTAATTACCTGGCTTTGATAGTCGTGTCTGTATTTATATTGGCTTTTGTTGCATATTATCATGATGTGATTGTTTTTCTTAATGACCGAAAACGAAAGCGCAACAAAGAAAAGGTGTAAATTATTAATAATTTCAGTATATTGATTGTTAATGGGGATTGATGTGTCTTATCGCTATATACATTTTTTTCATTTTTTTAAATTGAGAGTGTATTTGACATGTGAAGAAAATATGCGTTTAACCTTAAGGGAGAGGGCTGTTTCATCGAAACTCTCGTCTTCTACGCTGACGGCTGCTTTTTATGAGTCTTACATCACTTTTCGATTGTGAATATTGAGCTGCTATTGTTATTGTTTTTCAACTGACAACATCCATAAGGACAGGGATATGAAAATAACGCATTCAGGCTATAAAACCGGCGTTGCTACAGTATTGGCGGCGATGACCGCGCTGGCATTAACGGGGTGTGCCAAGAGCACGGCCCCCAGCCAAACCGATCCGGTAAATAAAGAGGTTGACGATCTTTTCACCAACCTTGGCGACCCAAAGACGCCGGCACCGGGAAAAGAGAAAGAACACTATATCGCCCAGTTGCAGGCCGCGATTCAAAGCCATTTGAAAGATGCCGAAGCCTACTCAGGCAAGCGTTGCACATTGAGCATCAAGCTGGCGCCGGACGGTATGCTGATCAGCATTCAGGCTGAACAAGGGGAACCGGAACTTTGCCAGGCCGCGATCAAAGCAATCGCCAATGCGCGTCTGCCTAAGCCGCCAACGGCCGCGGTTTACGAAGCGGTCAAAAACAGCACGTTGGAATTTCGCCCGCAGTGAATAAACAATGCTGTTTCCGTGCAACGCTATCCCGGTCAAGGCCGGGATTTTTTATTGCCGTCACCCTGCGTTAATGGGTGAAAATCACTAAAGCCTTTGATGAATGGTGACGATAACCCTTAAAACTCCTGATTATAAAAGAGTGGCCATGCGTTTTTTCTGGGTCAACATCGGTGGCAGCGTCGCGGAAGTTTTGAAGGGCGAATTCTTGTGGGCGCCGCAATATGGAATAAATAAGACTGGGAACATGTTTAAACCTGCCGGGTGGGAAACGGTCAAAAAAGTCAAAGAGGGTGACCTGATTTTTTGCCACAAGGGTAGGAAGATTATCGGCGTGGCGACAGCGGTACGCGATGCTTACTCTGCACCGCGGCCTGAGCATCGGGTCGCGGGACCGCCGCATATTGCGGGTACCCAAGTCGATTTGGAACTGACGCGTCTTGAACTACCTATTGATGTTTCCCTTTTTAATCAGGCGTTCATACGCATGCACAACCAGGCTTGCCTTCCGCGCGTTTTTAATAAGAAAGGCGGATGCACCGAAAACTATATGTGCGAGATCCCCGCGCCGGCAGCCGCGTTGATCGCCGGTTTTATCTCGGAAAATCTCTCTATCAACCTCCATGCGGATACCGTCGAAATCACCAGAGAGGTCGGTGGTGAGCAAGAAAGGGTGATTCAGGCGCGGATTGGGCATGGTCCCTATCGCGATAAAATGTTTAAGCGGTGGGGAAATCGGTGTGCGGTCACGGGGATTGCTGAGCCGTCCATTCTCATTGCCTCTCACATCGTTGCCTGGTCGATTGCGACCCCAGAAGAGAAAGTGGATCCGCACAATGGTCTGCCGTTAATCCCCAATCTGGACAAGCTGTTCGATCGCGGCACGATCAGTTTTGCCGATGACGGACGTTTGCTGTATCCGCAGACGAAGAGCAGCTTGTTAGATGAGTTAAAGATCCCGCTGGATGCGAACATTAGCGGGTTGTCTGAAAAGAACAGAGCTTACCTGCGGCGGCATCGAGCGAGATGGGGTTTTGAAGTAGAGCCCTGATGCAGGTTTGCCAAATCAGGACCGGGGCTCTTACCGATACATCATCGCGCTCACGCGCTCGCTTCGGTCTTTAAAACCGTTGCTGCGCATCGTGACCACATAGTAGCGATAGTGATGTTTCTGTGCGTATTCGCGCACCAGATCTTCGGCGAACAGGTCGCTGAAGGTGACGGTGGTGACAAACGTCAGGCCTTTCACTTCGTAGGTGCTGATCTCTTGCGGGGTGCCGATATACGGCGGCGGGAACACGGTTTTGTGGAACTGGCAGCCCGCCAGCAGCAGGGCAAACAGCAGGGCGGCGGGTATTTGCGGTATGCTCATCGGGAAAAGCTTTCCTTCCTTGGCGTGTGTTTTAGTAACTCTATAATAGGATTACAAAATTCGGCGGGGATGTAAAAATTATCCCGCTTCGGTTGCCGTTTCGTTGAAGCGGTGTCGCCGCCCCCCATCAGAATGAAGGGATAAACATGTTTGTTCGTCTTGCCACTGAAACCGATGTCGCAGCCCTGATCGCCCTCGACAGCGTCGCCGAACACGAACCGCAGCGCGCGGCGCAGATCCGGGCCTGGTGCGGGCAGGGGGATTGCTATCTTGCCGAGGAACAGGACGTGGTGATGGGCTATGGCGTACTGCACTATCACTTCTTCGGCTGCGGTTTTATCGAGATGCTGAGGGTCGGCGAGCGCTATCGCCGCCGGGGCGTCGGGCAGGCGTTGATTACGGCATTGAAGTCCCATTGCCGACACCCGAAGCTGTTCACTTCCACCAATCGTTCCAACCTGCCGATGCAGCGGCTGCTGCTGAACGCCGGATTTGTCGCCAGCGGCCAGATTGACAATCTCGATGACGGCGATCCGGAGCAGGTCTTTTTTATCCCGCTGCGCTAATACAGTCGGACATCGACCGCCTGCTGTTGCAGCCAGGTGCTGACGTAGCCATAAGCGGCATAGAAGGCCAGCAGCGCGAAGAGCAGCACCGAAAGCGAGGCCAAAAATTTGACGTCGCCGTGCTTCGAAAGCTGGTAAGCGCAAGAGATAAAGGCCAGCAGGCACAGCAGGGTGAAGGCGATGGCCAGCGTGGCGTAGAAAATAAGCATAACGAAACCCGTTCTTCCTTGTGAGCCTGGCAAGGATACCACAGACAAAAAAGGGGCCCAAACGGGCCCCTGCGTGATTCGCTGCGGGAGGTTTACTCCACCGCGTCGGGATGGTTTTTGCCTTCCTCGATAAATTCTTCGTCGATCTCTTCGATATTCTCCTCGCTGTCGCGGCCGGACAGGATGTTCCAGCAGGCGATGAACAGCGCGGCGATCAAGGGGCCGATGACGAAGCCGTTGATGCCGTAGATCTCCATGCCACCCAGGGTGGAGATCAGGATCAGGTAGTCCGGCATTTTGGTGTCTTTGCCCACCAGCAGCGGGCGCAGGATGTTGTCCACCAGGCCGATCACCACCACGAAGAACACTACCAGGAAAATGGCTTTCCACAGCATGCCGGTGGCGAAGAAGTAGATCACCGCCGGCACCCAGATGATGGCGGAACCCACGGCCGGGATGATCGACAGGAACGCCATCAGCGCGCCCCACAGCAGGCTGCCGTCGATGCCGGTAAAGTAAAACGCCAGCCCGCCGAGCGCACCTTGCACCACGGCGACCACCACCGTGCCCTTGACGGTGGCGCGGGAGACGGCGGCGAACTTCACGAACAGATGGTGTTTCACGTGCTGGGAGAGCGGCAGCGCTTCGAGCGCCAGGTTCACCAGATAGGGGCCGTCTTTCAGCAGGAAGAACAGCAGATAGAGCATCACGCCGAAGCCGACGACGAAGTTGAAGGTGCCCTTGCCGATCAGGAACACGCTGCCCGCCAGATATTGCCCGCCCTTGAGCGCCACCTCGGAAAGCTGCTTTTGGATCTCGGCGGCGCTGTTGAGGTTATGCTCCGCCAGGAAGCGCTGCGCCCAGCTGGGCAGGTGGCGCATAAAGTCCGCCAGCATGGTCGGCAATTGGCTGTTGTTGGTCTGCAGCTTGGTGTAGATCACGTTGAATTCCATCGCCAGCGACGAGGCGATGATCGCCAACGGCGTGAACACGATCAGGCAAATCAGCGCCACCGTCAGCAGCGACACCACGCCGTTGCGTTCGCCGACGTACTGCTTCAACTTCTTTTTCACCGGATGGAAAATCACCGCCAGAATAACCGCCCACAGCACCGAGGAGTAATAAGGCCCCAGCACGTCGAGAAAGGCGGCGGTAACGATGAACAGGATCAGAATAAAGAATCCCTTGGAAATGCCTTTAGACATCATAGTCGTCCCTCAAAAGATGAATTTTCAGCATAGATGAACTGAATGAAAACAACACTATCATCACCTTTGCTTAACCGGTAGGGGATTTTTAGTGGCGTATTCCATAGGGTTATTAAGGGCAAGGCGGGCGCCGCACGGTGAACAGGCGGCGGCGTGAGAAAAGAAAGAGGGCTAAATAATTAACAAAATTTATCGATTGTGTTTCATTTTGTGAGCCGCGCTTGCCGCCTGCGCCAGGCTTTCCTAGTTTTTAGGAGGGCGGCCGTTCGCCCGATACCACGAAGGAGTATGCAAATGACTGAACACAAACGACTTGCCGTTATCGAAAAGGTGCTGCTGATCGCTTTCGCCGGTGTGCTGGTTTATCTTGCCGCGACCGGCGCCTTGTCATTATCGGGTCTGGACCATCACTGGCCTTATCCTTCGCGCTGAGCGTGATTGATCTCACCACGCAGACCCGATAACGATAACTAGCAGCTGTACCCTACAACACTGGATCCCAGAATAAATCGCCCGTCATTCGCCTCGTTCTTTGGCGCGCAGGGCGGTGACGCTCTCTCCGCCGACGCCCCAGTTGTCGGTGGCTACCTCGTCAATCACCACGAAAGTGGTGTGGCGTGGCTTATTCAGCACCTGCTCCAGCAGCGCGGTGGTTCCCTCGATCAGCATGCGCTTTTGCGCGGCGCTGACCCCTTCGTCGGTCACTTTAATGTTGACGTATGGCATGGCGTTTCTCCCCGGTTTCACCAGACGCCGGCGGTGGCGCCGCCGTCAACCGCGAGCGCCGCGCCGGTAACGAAATTGGCGTCGGTCAGATACAGCACCGCATCGACGATGTCCTGCGGCTGGCCGACGCGGCCGGTTGGCGCCAGTTGCCGCATCTGCGCCAGACTCTGTTCATCATTTTGATGCATCGGCGTGGCGATGATGCCGGGCGCCACGGCGTTGACCATCACGTTGTGCGGCGCTAACTCCAATGCCAGCTCGCGCACGGCGTGGTTAAGGCCGCCTTTAATCAGCACCGGCAGCAAAGCGGGCACTTTGCTGTTGGGCTGCATGGCGATCGACGCGGTGATGGCGACGATGTGGCCGGCACCGCGTTGCTGCATATGCCGGGCGGCGGCCTGCGCCGGGTAGAAGAAGCCTTTCAGATTGGTTGCCACCATCGCGTCGACCTCCTCCGGCGTATAGTCGGCGATCGGCTTGGCGATAAATATGCCGGCGTTATTGATGAGAATATCTACCTGACCAAAAGCCTGTATCGCCAGGCTGAACAACCGTTCGGCGGTTTCCGGCAGCGCGATGTCTCCCGGCGCCAGCAGCAGATTGGCCGGGCGGCCGAGTTTGTCCGCCGCCGCCTGCAGCCGTTCAAGCGAACGGGCGTTTGCGACAACCTGATAGCCGCGCGCCAGGTAGGCTTGCGCGATGGCGAAGCCCAAGCCGCTCGATGCGCCCGTGACGATGACCGTTTTTACTTTGCTCATTTTCTCTCCTCGACAGGATAGGGATTGATCGTACGTGAACGGTAATCCATACCTGATGATTGAAAAATGAGGGGGAAAGAACTTTAATTTATACCTTATGTAATGAATTAGCAGGGAGAGACATGCAACGCCATTTTGACGACGTTCAGGTGGGCAGCATCGAGCTGTTTTGCCTGACGGTAGAAACCGGCAGCTTCACCGCAGCGGCCAATGCCGCCGGGATAACCCCTGCGGCGGTCAGCCGCTCGGTCGCGCGTCTGGAGACGCGATTGCAGGCGAAGCTGTTTATCCGCACCACACGCCAGATGCGCGTCACGGATGCCGGCCAGCGTTATTACCTGGAATGTCGCCGGGCGCTGAGCCAGCTGATGGAGGCCGAGGCGAGCATTTCCGGCGAACGGGACAAACCGGTGGGCACGCTCAGCATCAGCGCGCCGACGCTGTACGCGCATTTTAGGCTGTTGCCGCGTTTGCCCGAGTTTGCGCAACGCTATCCCGATCTCAAGCTGAATCTGCACGTCAGCAATCAGAATATCGATTTCTCCGAAGATAAATTCGACGTCGCCATTCGCGGCAGCGAGCTGAACGACTCCGGCCTGGCGGCGCGGCGTCTGGAGGAGGCTGAACTGATCGTGGTGGCGACGCCGGGCTATTTGCAACGCCACCCTGCGCCGCTCACGCCGGCGGATCTGGCCCGGCACGATTGCATTCAGTATGCGTTGCCCAGCACCGGCAGAAAAACCGCCTGGACGTTTAAGGTTCAGGGCGAAAACAGCAAAGTGGATACTGCCGGGCGCTGGCTTTGCCAGGAAGATTACCTCGCCACGCTGACGCTGGTGAAAAGCGGCGCCGGACTGATGCAGGTGTATCGCTTTACCGTCGAACAAGAGTTGAGCAGCGGGGCGCTGGTCGAGGTATTGAAAGATTACGCCGGCGCCTCGCGTCCCTTCATCCTGCTTTACCCCTATGCGCGCTTTGTCCCGCTGAAGGTGCGGAAATTCATCGATTTCCTGACGCAAGCGTAGCCGCCAGCGCCAATACCGCTCCAGACGCCGCCGCCGCCAGCACCAGCCACGCCGGGGCAGCCCAGCCGGCTGCGGCCACGATGGCGCTCAGCGCGACCGGGCCGATCACCTGGCCGAGGTAGTTTCCCTGCATCACCAGCCCGAGGCTCAGCGGCAGCAGCGTCGGTTCCGGCGTCGCCGCCGGCGTGGCGGCCAAAATGGTGGCGGGCAGTATGCCGGCGATGGCGCAGAACAGGAAACACAGCGGGATCAGCAGGCCGTTGGGCGTCATCGGCAGGAAAATGCCGACGCCGAAGACCCCGATCAACAGGCTGGTGGCGGCGAGCAGCGTTCTGGCGGGTAGCCCGCGCGACAGCAGCACGCCGGCGGCGAGGTTGCCGACGATGTTGGCCGCCACCGCCGCCGCGCTGATGCCGCCGGCGGCCGCCAGTGACAGACCGATGCGCTGCATCAGAAAGATCGGCAGAAAGGTCATCACCGAGAAAAACTGCAGGTTGTATGTGGTGAACATCAGCGCCAGCAACAGCGGCTGACGCGCCCGCAGCATCGCGCCCAGCGCTTGTCGCAGCGGCAACGGCGGAGCGTGCGCCTTGGCGGCGCGGCGGGACGTGGTCAGCGGCAGCAGCAGGGCGGCCAGCAGCGTCAGCGCCGCACCGGCCTGCCAGCTCTGCTGCCAGTCGGCCAGATGCGGGCCGAAAAACAGCGAAATGGCGATGCCCGCCGGCATGAAGGTGCTCCAGATGCCAAAAACCAGGTTGCGCTGCGCCGGGGCGACGATGCGGTTCAGCACCGCCGGCGAGGCAACCACCACGATCACGAAGCCGAGGCCTTCGACAAAGCGGCTGACGATCAGCCCGCTGAAGTCGTGCAGCGTGGCGCCGGCGAAGCTGGCGGCGCTGATGATCAACAGCCCGAACGCCAGCAGGCGCCGGTCGCCCCAGCGGCGCACCAGCAGCCCGGCGGCGATGCCGCCGAACACTCCAACGAAGGGAAAGGCCGAAATGACCCAGCTGAGCGTCTCCAGTGAACGGCCGAACTCGGCCTGCAGCGCCGGCAGCGCGATGGTGGCCTTACCCACGTGCAGCGCCGCGGCGATGCCGGCGAACAGCACGTTGATGACGGCCAGCCAGGGCGTGGCGGCGGGGGAAATGCGGTCGATGGCGTCCGGTTTAATCGCGGTCATAACACTCTCCAGTGGCGGTAACGCCCTCACTATGCCTCTGCGCTACGACAGAAGTCGTTCAAATGCTGCGCTGTCACGTGGGGAAATTATTCATTTCGAGCTTTATTTTGCGCGCCTCGTTGTTTGGTGCGCCAGCGTGCCGCCCGGCGTGGACGCGGGTGCCCGTTCAGCGGTTTACTGTTCCGGCACGCAGCAGGCGTGTTGAATTCACTTTATAAGGAGCAGTGTATGTCAGAGATGATGAACGAGAGTAGGGCGTCGGCCATTGAATGGAGCTATGGCGGCCGGGGCGATGATATCAGCAGCAGCCTGAGCCTCGACACGGTAGAGGAACAGCCGCAGGGTTTCTTGATGACGGTCGATCGGCCGGTGCAGATCTTTACAGAGGCGCTGTCGCCGATGATGGCCTTTGTCACGCTGCTGCGCCCGCTGTATGCCAAGACCAGCGCAGGCTTCCAGTATGTGCCGGTTTCCCACCCCTGGACCGACGTGCAGCGCCTGCCGGCCAGCGCCGGTTATCTGGGGGTGCAGGTCAACGCCGGGCTGTTCTTCCACGGGGCCAAACCGACGCACTATAAAGATCGCGACGGCCAGATGAAACCGATCGACGGCGGCACTATTTTGCAGAACATCACCGTGCTGCATCAGGTGGCCCAGCCGCTGGGGCCTGGCGAAGGCGCGGTCTGAGCCGGCAGTGCTACCACGGGGCCGGACGCGGCCCCTTATCGTGCCTTGAAACCGTGCGCCGGTTGGGTAAAACTGGCTGTCTATTCAAGGAGAAGAGTATGTACAGCGACAACGAGAAAAAGTTTTATATCATCCTCAACCGCAATCACGAACCGGCCACGCTGTTTAACGCCTCCTGCCATCTGACGGCGGGCATCACCGATCTGATCGAGCAGCGCGAGTTTCACCACTATCCGAGCAGCCTCGACGGCGTCAGCGCCAATATGAGCCACTACCCGATCGTCATCCTGCAGGCTAAAAACAGCAGCCAGCTCAGCAACCTGATCCTCAAATGCAAGGAGGAGGGCGTGCTGTCCAACTTCTTCACCACCACCATGCTGTCGCACTCCGCCGAGCAGCAGATCGCCGACACCGCCAACACGCCTTACGAGCAGTTGGATTTCGTGGCGGTGGCGCTCTACGGCGACACTGAACAGCTTAAGCCGCTCACCAAGAAGTTCTCCGTCTACCGTTAATCGCGAACGGCATCACATCAGGGGCGGCAACGGCTATGATATTTTTCCATCAAATCGTTGATGGAGATGAACATGAGCGGCAAGAAAACCACCATGGCGGCCATCGCCAGAGAGGCGCGGGTCGGCATCGCCACCGTCGATCGGGTGATCAACCAACGCGCGTCGGTGCGGCCCGTCACCCAGCGCCGGGTGATTGAGGCGGCGAAAAAGTTGGGGTTCGCGTTGGAGAAGTCCCACTGCCTGTCGGCGGTGCTGGGCAGGCCGGAACGCCGCCTGAGAATGGGGTTCATCCTGCTGCGGCGCGAACACTCTTTCTATGCGCAACTGGCCGATGAGCTGATGGCGCAAGCGGCGCCGTATCATGAGCCGGGTCAGCCGCCGCAGTTTATCTTTCACTCTCTCAATGCCATCGGCGACACCGCCGCCGCCATTAGCCAATTGAGCCGCCAGGTGGAAGCGATCGGCGTGCTGGCGCTGGATCACCCCCTGATCCACTATGCCGTAGAAGAAGCCGCCCAGGCGGGCATCAACGTTTTCGCGCTGCTGTCGGATTTATCGGTGCCCAGCCGCGCCGGCTACATCGGTCTGGATAATCAAAAAGCGGGCCGCACCGCCGGCTGGGCGGTGGATCGTCTGTGCCGGCGGCAGGGCGACGTCGGCGTGATCATCGGCGACAACCGTTTTACGTGTCAGGAGGCCTGCGAGATCGGTTTCCGCTCTTATCTGCGTGAGCAGATGAGCGGCCAGCGCGTGCTGGAACCGGTGCGCAGCCATGAGGACGCGGAAACGGCGCGCCGGGTCACGCGTGAACTGCTGGCGAGCCACCCGGAGCTGGCGGCGCTGTACGCGCCGAGCGGCGGTGTGGAGGGCATTATTCAGGCGTTGCGAGAGAGCGGCCGGCAGCGCGACATCACGCTGGTGTGCCACGGCCCGGTGCAGGGCGGTGAAATGGCGCTGCTCGACGGCACGGTGGATCTGCTGCTGTGCCACCGCATTCCCGAATTGGCCGCCACGATCGTCGAGACGTTGCTCGCCGCCGATGAACAACCGGGATTACGCCACATCATTAATCGCTTCGATGTGATCACCAAAGAAAACCTCTGACGGCCGCTGAGCCGTATTCTGCTGGGCGCAGCCAGGCGCCGCCTATATTTGATTAAAAACCATCAAATATTTTATCAAAAATAGCGCGATCTCTATCAAAAAATAAAATTTTCATTATTGATGGTTTTGGAATTTTTGTTTGATACTGCCGGCATTCCCTGCAAAAAAGGAGCCGTCGCCATGACTTTGCCTATCGCCAATGCGCCCTGCAGTTGGGGCGTAGATGATCCGAACAACCCCCATTTGCCGCCCTACGCCACGGTTCTGCAAGAAGCGTCGGCGGCCGGCTACCGCAGCATCGAGCTGGGGCCGTGGGGCTATCTGCCGACGCAGAGCGAGGCGCTGTGCGCCGCGCTGGAGCAGCATCGTCTGTCGCTGGTGGCCGGCACGATTTTTGACGATCTGGTCAGCGAGGCGAACATTGAGCGCCTGCTGGATCTGACGCATCGGATTTGCCGCAACCTCTCGCGGGCGCCCAGGGCGGAGCCGAGCGAGGGCGATCGCGCCGCGCCGCCGTTCCTGGTAATTATCGATTTCGGCAATCCGCAACGCGCCAGATTCGCCGGGCGTTCAGATTTAGCACCGCGTTTGTCGCAGGCGGAGTGGCAGAGGATGATCGGGCACATTACGCGCATCAGCGAACTGGCCTGGCGGGAATACGGCGTGCGGCCGGTGGTGCATCCGCACGCCGGCGGCTGTATCGAGTTCGCCGACGAAATCGACCGGTTGGCGGCGGACATTCCGCATCACACCGCCGGATTGTGCCTGGATACCGGCCATCTGTATTACGCCGGGCTGGACCCGGCTGCCTGGCTGATCAAGCACTTTGATCGCCTCGATTATCTGCACTTCAAAGACGTCGATCCGCAGGTGTTCCGCGAGGTGCTGGCGCGCGGCGTCGATTTCTTCACCGCCTGCGCCGAGGGCGTCATGTGCCCGTTGGGCAGCGGGGCGATCGATTATCCGCAGCTGCGTGCGCTGTTGGCCGAGCGCGGATACCGGGGCTGGATCACTATCGAGCAGGAGCGCGATCCGCGCAATGTGCAGGGCAGCCTGCAGGACGTCACCGCCAGCTTGCGCTACTTGCGCGGCCTCGGCTTTTAATCAGGAGAAACACGATGATCAACGGCAGCAAACCTTTGGCGAGATCGTTGCGCTGGGGCATGGTCGGCGGCGGCGGCACCAGCCAGATTGGTTACATCCACCGTTCGGCGGCCTTGCGCGACGGCGCGTTTACTCTGTTGGCCGGCGCGTTCGACATTGACGCTGAACGCGGGCGTGATTTTGGCCGGAGTCTGGGCGTGGCGGCGGAGCGCTGTTATGCGGATTATGCCGAGATGTTCCGCGCCGAAGCCGCGCGGGCGGACGGCATCGAAGCGGTCTCGATCGCCACGCCGAACAACACCCATTACGCCATTTGCCGGGCGGCGCTGGAGGCGGGATTGCACGTGGTGTGCGAGAAGCCGCTGTGTTTCAGCGACGAAGAGGCACAGGCGCTGGCGGCGCTGTGCGAGCGGCAGCGCAAAGTCATCGGCGTGACCTACGGCTATGCCGGGCACCAGATGATTTTGCAGGCGCGGCAGATGATTGCCGATGGCCGGCTGGGGGAAATTCGGCTGGTGAATATGCAGTTCGCCCACGGCTTTCACGCCGCGCCGGTGGAGCAGGATAATCCCAGCACTCGCTGGCGGGTCGATCCGCGCTTTGTCGGCCCCAGCTATGTGCTGGGCGATCTGGCGACCCACACGCTGTTCCTGGCGGAAACCATGGCGCCGCAGCTGAAGATCCGGCGGCTGATCTGCAGCCGACAAAGCTTTGTGCCGTCGCGCGCGCCGTTGGAGGACAACGCCTATGTGCTGATGGAGTATCACAACGGCGCCATCGGCTCCGTGTGGGCTTCGGCGGTCAACTGCGGTTCGATGCACGGCCAAAAGGTGCGAATTGTCGGTGAAAAGGCCAGCCTGGAGTGGTGGGATGAACAACCCAATCAGCTGCGCTTCGAAGTGCAGGGCGAACCGGTGCGGATCCTGGAGCGCGGCATGCCGTATCTCGCCGCGTCGGCGCTGGCGGACGATCGCATCGGCGGCGGCCATGCGGAGGGGCTGTTTGAAGCCTGGTCGAATCTCTACCGCCGCTTCGCGCTGGCGATGGACGCCACCGATCGGCGCGACGCGGCCTTCCTGGCCGACTTCTGGTACCCGGACGTGCAGGCCGGCGCGCTGGGCGTGAAGTGGGTGGCGCGCTGCGTGCAATCCGCCGAAACCGACGCCGGCTGGGTCGCCTTCGACTGAGCGCGCGATTCGCTCAGACGTTGGCCCCGTCGTAGCTGTGGATCTGTAACGCATCGAGCGCGACGTCAGGCACGCAGCGCAGGTTGACGGCGCACATCGCGGCGCCGTCCGGCGCACATCGCGGCGCCGTCCGGCGCGGTGCCGTAGGCAAAGGGCTGGGCGCCGCAGACTCGGCAGAACTGATGGCGGATCTTGTGCTGATTGAAGGTGTAGGTGCTGAGCTGGTCTTGGCCGCTGCTGAGCGTGAACGCGCTGATGGGAAAGAAAGACAGCAGCAGGCCTTTGCGGCGGCAGATCGAGCAGTTGCAGCTGAGGGCTTCGGTCGGCAGTTCGGCGTCTACGGAGAAGGTGACGGCGCCGCAGTGGCAGCTTCCCTGGAATGACATGACGATGATCCTGTAACAGGGGAGGGTGTTTGCCCAGTATAGTGCAATTTATCGTCACTCGGCCGCACCCGGTCTGGTTTCCTTAGTAAATGCACGGTTTTCTGGTAGGTTAGAGGTTAACGTCATCAAAAGGAGATCGCGATGTTAGAACATTACTATCCGGCCAATATGGGCGCCGAACCGGTCACGGACGAACAGCACAAACGGCTGGTGGCGGTGCAGGCGGCGCTGGAACTGATCAAGGCCACGCTGTCGGATACCAACGACGGCAACGGCGTGGACTTCCAGCTGAAGGCGGCGGAGAAGCACATCGGTCCGATGGCCGACGCCATTCAGGAAGCCCTGAAGTAACGGTTCGCCGTCACGTCAACCGCCCGTATCGGGCGGTTTTTTTTTGCGCCGATTACTGCGATTTTTTTAGTGGCGCATTGCCTTTTTCCCGGCTGGTGCCATGAGCGGCGCGATCCTACTCTAGCGATCCGAGTCCTCATCAGGGTCATGCTCATGTTCCGCTTCAGCTTCTTTTCTTTCTTATTGCCGTGCCGCCGATGCGTCACCCAGTTGGCCGGCGCTGCGCTGTTGCTCTGCGGCGTTATGCAGGCGCAGGCCACGCAACGCATCGAGTTTTCACCGGACCCCGCCGGCGCCTACCCTGAGGGCATTGCCTGGAATGCACGCGCCGGTGCGTTCCTTATCTCCTCCCTGCGCGGCGGGCAGCTTGGCCTGGTCTACCCGGATGGCCGCTATCGGCGGTTTTCCACCGGCACGGGGCTTATCACCACCTCCGGCATGCTGGTGGACGCCGAGCGCAACCGGGTGCTGGTGTGCAACGAAGACGTGGGCGTGTCCCGCAACTCTGCCGCCGGCACGCGCAATCGCGTGGCGCAGGTGCTGGAGTTCAATCTCGATACCGGCGTGCTGCAGCAGACGTACGACCTTTCATCGCTAAGCCATGGGCCGACGCTGGCCAACGATCTGACGCTCGACGCGCAGGGCAATATCTACGTCACCGACAGCTTCCAGCCGCAGATTTACAAGATCGACCGGGCAACGCACCAGGTATCGATTCTGGTGCGCTCAGCGCGCTTGATGCCGGCCGTCGCACCCGCCGCTGCGCAGGGCACGCAGCCCTATCTCAATGGCGTCGTGTATCACCCGGACGGCTTCCTGATTGCGGCGGACTACACCCGCGGGCTGCTGTGGAAGGTGACGCTGGATAACGCGCCAGCGGTAAGTGCAATCAGGTTGCCGCAACGCTTAAAAGGGCCGGACGGGTTGCGGCTCAAAAACGCCCATGAATTGGTGATCGTACAGTCTTTTCCGGGTGAAAAGGGGAGCATGTCCGGTGACGTGACGCTGCTCTCCTCGACCGACGGCTGGGCGAGTGCGCGTATCGCCGCGGTCGCCGCACCGCCGGGATTGGATGGGCCGACCGGCGCCGCGCTGCGCGATGGCGAGGTGTGGGTCGTCAACTCCCGTTACCCCCGGCTGTTTGCCGACGTCGCTCAGGCGGAAAGTACCAAGACGTTCAGTATCGTCAAGGTGACGTTCGAACCGGCCGCAGCGGATGGCCGCCGATCGGCGGCGATTGCCAACCCGGCCGGAATAGGATTAAATGCGCACTGACTGTATAAATAAACAGGTGCGCTGCGATGAGTCTGATGTTGAAGGGTGAAAAGATTGACCGTAACCGCTTTACCGGCGAAAAAATTGAAAACGGCAGCTTTATGCTGTGCGATTTTTCGGGCGCCGATTTGACCGGCACCGAGTTTATCGGCTGCCAGTTTTACGATCGCGACAGCCGACAGGGCGGTAATTTCAGCCGCGCGATCCTGAAAGACGCCAGCTTCAGAAGCTGCGATTTGTCGATGGCCGATTTCCGCCATGCCAGCGCGCTGGGGGTGGAGATCCGCGAATGCCGCGCGCAGGGCGCCGATTTTCGCGGCGCCAGCTTTATGAACATGATCACCAGCCGCACCTGGTTTTGCAGCGCCTATATCACCAAAAGCAACCTGAGCTATGCCAACTTCGCCAAGGTGGTGCTGGAGAAATGCGAGCTGTGGGAAAACCGCTGGCACGGGGCGCAGGTGCTCGGCGCCAGCTTCAGCGGCTCCGATCTGTCCGGCGGCGAATTCTCCGGTTTCGACTGGCGCGCCGCCGATGTCACCCAATGTGATTTGAGCAACGCGGAACTGGGCGAGTTGGATTTACGCACCACCGATCTGCAGGGCGTTAAAATGGACAGTCACCAGGCCGCTCAACTGCTGGAGCGGCTGGGGATCGCGATCATCGGCTGAGTAACTGCCGCAGTCCCAGTGCGATGATCAAGGTGCCGCAGGCGCGATCGATCCAAGCCTTGCTGCGGCGGTAGGCGCCGGCGACAGGCGCGTGCGACAAGACCAGCGCCACCAGCCCGTACCACAAGCTGGCTATCACCGCGACCTCCAGCAGCATGGCGAGAAAAGTCGGTGTAGAAACATGGCTGGGCGCCGCTGATGAGAAGACGGCGGCGTAAAACGCAATGGATTTGGGGTTGGCGATGTTGGTGGCGATACCCTGTAGAAAGGCGGCGCGAAAACCGCTTTTTCCGGTGGCCGCTGGGGTGCCGGAAGAGGGCGCCGCCTGGGCGATAAGCCGATAGCCGAACCACATTAAATAGCCAGCGCCGGCGACTTTAATCGCCATAGCCAACCAGGGGAACAGGGCGAAAACCACGCCGATGCCAAGAAGGGCGCTGCTCGCCCAGAACAGATTGACCAGCACGATGCCGGCCACCAAGGCAAACGCCTCTGTCCGGCGTGCTGAAACGGCTTTGTGAGCGACAGCGACGAAATTGGGGCCGGGGATCACCACGCCGACAATATACACGGTGAAAACGGCGAGTACGGCGGACATATCGATCATGGAAGATTGCCTGCTACAACAAGAGTACCGTTAGTTTTATAACGAATCCCGCACAGAATCCACCCGACCGATCGCGCCGCCGCTCCGATGACGGCCGGGAAGAGTTACGCATGCGGCACATTCCGGTGAATGCCTGGGGCACCGAGGCGATGGCGCTCGTCGACCGTTTGCCGAGGGGGCAGGCGAGGGAACCGGCGCTGGGCTAAACTTAAGATGCATAAGAAACATGCGGCAAGGAGCGCCATCCTGTTTACGGATCTGACGAGGAGGGCCGCCATCATGGCTTACCGGCATATCGTTGTCGCCACGGATCTCAGCGAAGACGCCGAGTTCCTGCTGGGCAAGGGCGCCAGACTGGCCGCCGCGCTCAATGCCAAACTTTCCCTGATCTATATCGACATCCACCGCGCCGGCTATTACGTCGATCTGGGCGTGGGCGATTACAACTACACCGATCGCACCTTTTCGGAGCGGGTGAAGAATATGCTCAATGCGATCAAAGGGCAGTCGTCGTATCCGGTGGAAGAGGTGATCGTCAGCCGCGGCGCGTTGACGGAAGAGCTGAACCGGGTGGCGAAGGAAAAAGGGTTCGATCTGGTGATCTTCGGCCACCATCATGATGTCTGGAGCCGACTGGTCTCTTCGGCGCGTCAGGCGATCAACGAGCTGAACGTTGATCTGCTGGTTGTTCCCATCGAGAAAAAATAGTCGCGGCCGCCGACGGGCGGCTGCCGTTTTCCATTCGCATCGCTTATCTCTGGGTGAAGATAACCGCATACCTGCAATAATTCCGCTTGCTGACAATCCGCCCGAAAAATAGTGACTGCCTGGAATTTTATTTTTTCCATCAATATGTTGGCCAAAATCCGATAAAGGTTAATCCAGCGCATTGAAATCACTGTCATACCTCCTTTTGGTTAATAAACCGCACGTTTTGACTGGCTCTCCGCGAAGAGGCGTCTTATCCTCGGGGTAATGAGATTTGTATGACTTATATAAATACGTTCACATGGAGGAGGTCTCATGCGTTTTGACAATAAAGTCGTGGTTATCACCGGTGCGGGCAATGGCATGGGGGAAGCGGCGGCGCGGCGTTTCTCCGCCGAGGGCGCGATCGTGGTGCTGGCCGACTGGGCCAAGGAAGCGGTGGACAAGGTCGCCGCTTCGCTGCCGCAGGGCCGGGCGATGGCGGTGCATATCGATGTGTCCGATCACGTCGCGGTTGAAAAAATGATGAACGAGGTGGCGGAAAAACTGGGCCGCATCGACGTCCTGCTGAACAACGCCGGCGTACACGTGGCGGGCAGCGTGCTGGAAACCAGCATCGACGACTGGCGTCGCATCGCCGGGGTCGATATCGACGGCGTGGTGTTCTGCTCCAAATTCGCCTTGCCGCACCTGCTGAAGACCAAGGGCTGCATCGTCAATACCGCGTCGGTGTCCGGCCTGGGCGGTGACTGGGGCGCGGCCTATTACTGCGCGGCGAAAGGCGCGGTGGTCAATCTGACGCGCGCCATGGCGCTCGATCACGGCGGTGACGGCGTGCGCATCAACTCGGTCTGCCCGAGCCTGGTCAAAACCAACATGACCAACGGCTGGCCGCAGGAGATCCGCGACAAGTTCAATGAGCGCATCGCGCTGGGGCGTGCGGCGGAGCCGGAAGAAGTGGCGGCGGTGATGGCGTTCCTGGCCAGCGACGACGCCAGCTTTATCAATGGCGCCAACATTCCGGTCGATGGCGGGGCGACCGCCTCGGACGGCCAACCGAAGATCGTCTAAGCGTTAACGCACAGGCCCGGCCATGATGACCGGGCCTGCTGTTTTAGACGCCGATGCGGTCGCGCAGCGTGTAGTAGGCCGCGCCGATGGCGGTGAACGGGATCTGCAGATTGCGCCCGCCGAAGAACGGCAGGTGCGGCAGTTTGGCGAAGGCGTCGAAGCGTTCGGCGTCGCCGCGCATCAGCTCGGCGATCAGCTTGCCCGCCAGATGGGTGCAGGTCACGCCGTGGCCGCTGTAGCCCTGCATGTAGTACACGTTATTCTCCAGCCGGCCGAACTGCGGCATGCGCGACAGCGTCAGCAGGAAGTTGCCGGTCCAACGATAGTCGATACGCACCCCTTTCAGCTGCGGGAAGGTCTTCAGCAGCTTTGGCCGGATCAGGTTGTCGATGTCGTCCGGATCGCGCGCGCCGTACACCACGCCGCCGCCGTACAGCAGGCGATGATCGGCGGTGATGCGGTAGTAATCCAGCAGGTAGTTACAGTCTTCCACGCAGTAATTCTGCGGGATCAGCGCCTGCGCGATCTCCGGCGCCAACGGTTCGGTGGTCACCACCTGAGTGCCGCACGGCATGCTGCGTTTGGCCAGCCGCGGCTCCAGCTTGTCGCCCAGGTAGGCGTTGCCGGCGACGATGACGAAGCGCGCCTTCACCTGGCCGTTGGCGGTGCTGATGAGCGCCGGTTCGCCGTGGCGGATGTTCGTCACCGCCGATTGCTCGAAGATGCGCCCGCCCTGCAGGCGAATCGCCTCGGCCTCGCCCAGCGCCAGATTGAGCGGATGGATGTGGCCGCCGCTGTGATCGAGCAGCGCGCCGACATAGCGATCGCTGGCGACCTCCTGGCGCACCCGGTCCGCATCGAGCAGCTCGAGCTGGGTATTGCCGTAGCGCTCCCAGTTGCGCTTTTGCTCGATCAGCGCATGGAACTGCTTGTTGTTCAGGGCGGCGAAGATGCCGCCGGGGCGGTAGTCGCAGTCGATGGCGTAGCGGCTGATGCGGCTGCGAATGATCTCCGCGCCTTCAAACATCATGCTGCCGAGCAGGCGGGCGCTTTCCGCGCCGTAGCGCTCCTCGATCACATCGATGTCGCGGCTGTAAGAGTTGACCAACTGGCCGCCGTTGCGGCCGCTGGCGCCGAAACCGATGCGCGCCGCTTCCAGCACCACCACGTCGTAACCGGCTTCCACCAGGAACAGCGCGGAGGAGAGGCCGGTATAGCCGCCGCCGATCACGCAGACGTCGCACTCGAGAGATTCATTCAATTGCGGATAGGGCTGATGAGCGTTGGCCGTGGCCGCATAGTAGCTTTTTACGTGTTCAGTCATGAGAGAAGCCCTTATTCCAGCGAGATCCAGGTGGTTTTCAATTCGGTGAATTTGTCCAGCGCGTGCAGCGATTTGTCGCGGCCGTTGCCGCTCTGCTTATAGCCGCCGAACGGCACGGTCATGTCACCGTCATTGTAGTTGTTGACGAACACCGTGCCGGCTTTCAGCTGGCGCGCCATGCGGTGCGCGCGCGCCAGATCGCGGGTCCAGACCGCGGCGCCGAGGCCGTAGTCGCTGTCGTTGGCCAGCTGCAGCGCCTGTTGCTCGTCGTCGAAGGCGGTCACCGCCAACACCGGGCCGAAGATTTCATCGCGCGCCACGCTCATGGCATTGTCCACCTGGGTGAGGATGGTCGGCCCCAGATAGCCGGCGTGGTCGCCCTGTGGATGGTCGCGCCCGTCGAGGAACAGTGCGGCGCCCTGGCTCAGCCCCCGCTCGATATAGCCGGCCACTTTCTCGCAGTGGCCGCTGTCGATCAGCGTGCCCATCACCGTGGCGGGATCGAGCGGGTCGCCGGGGATGAAGGCCGCCGCATGTTTGCGCAGCGCCTGCAGGAACGCTTGCTCAATGCTCGCTTCGACCAGCAGGCGAGTGCCGGCGATGCACACCTGCCCCTGATTATAGAAGATGCCGGCGGCGGCGCTGCGGGCGGCCTGATCCAGATCCGGGCAGTCGGCAAAGACGATGTTGGCGCTTTTGCCGCCGGCCTCCAGCCAGACGCGCTTCATGTTCGATTCGCCGGCGTAAATCATCAGCTGTTTCGCCACCAGCGTAGAGCCGGTAAAGGTGAGGACATCGACGTCGCGGTGCAGCGCCAGCGCCTTGCCGGCGTCGTGGCCATAGCCGGGCACCACGTTCAGCACGCCGTCCGGCAACCCGGCCTGTTGCGCCAGTTTGCCGAGCAGGATGGCGCTCAGCGGCGATTTTTCGGAGGGTTTGAGCACCACACTGTTGCCGGCGGCCAGCGCCGGGCCGAGCTTCCAGCAGGCCAGCAGCAGCGGGAAGTTCCAGGGCACGATGGCGCCGACCACGCCGATCGGTTCGCGCTCGATCAGCGCCAGCGCATCGCGGCCGGTGGGGGCGATTTCGCCGTACACCTTATCGATCGCTTCGGCGTACCAGCGGATGCAGCGGATAGCGCCCGGCACGTCGTCGCGCAGGCTGTGGCGAATCGGTTTGCCGGTGTCCAGCGTTTCCAGCAGCGCCAGCTCTTCGTGATGCTGCTCCATCAGATCGGCGAAGCGCAGCAGCGTGGCTTTGCGTTGCGCCGGCGCGGCCTGCGCCCAGTCGCCGCGTTCAAAGGCGGCGCGCGCCGCGCTGACCGCCCGATCGATGTCGGCGGCTTCACCGCGCGCGACCTGCGCCAGCTCACGGCGGCCGGCGGGATCTTCCACGGCGAAACGCTTCCCCGCGGCGGCCGGTTGGTAGCGGCCGTCGATAAACAGCTGGTGCTCAATCTTCAGGGCCTGCGCCCGTTGTTGCCAATACTGCAAATGGTGAAAGTTCATGCTTGGCTCCGTTGATCAGAATGTCGTCGGCGTATGGGCGCTGATAATCCGGCAAATGCGCGCCGACGTGTTGCTGAAGCTGTGGGGAATGCCGGTATTGATGGCGTAGCTCTGCCCGGCCAGCAGGTGATAGTTCTGGCCGTTGACCTGCAGCACCACTTCGCCCTCCAGCAGCGTGCCGATCTCTTCCCCTTGGTGTTTGATGCGCTCGCCGGTGGTGGTGCCCGGTTCGTAGGTCTCGATCATCATTGCCAGCGTGCGGTTCGGATCGCCGTTGTGGATCAGCTTCATCGAAACGCCCTGGCTGCCGATTTCGATCAGATCGTCACTGCCTATCACGATCTGCGGCTGCGCCGGTTTTTCCGGCTCGGCGAAAAACGCCGACAGCGACAGACCGTATACCGTCAGCAGCTTTTGCAGCGTGCTGATGGCCGGGCTGACCTTATCTTGCTCGATAGTACTGATGGCGCTGTGGGTTAACCCAGACAGTTCGGCGACCCGGCGCTGCGACAACCCCAATTGTTGACGGATCTGCGACAGACGTTTTCCCGGTGCCAAGCTGACGTCGCTCATGGGCGTTTTTCCTTTTGATAGTTCCGACAGGCGGTGATGAAACCATCAAACAACAGGCGCGACAGGGCGTACTCGTCACTGTTCCACTCCGGGTGCCACTGCACGCCGAGCGCGAAGGGCTGATCGCGCACGCTGATCGCCTCCACCAGTCCGTCGGCGGCGTGCGCCTCGATGCGAACGCTCGCGCCCAGGGTTTTGGCGCCCTGGCCGTGCAGCGAGTTCACCCAGAATCTGTTGCAATCCGGTATCAGTTGCGAAAGTAGCCCCCCTTCCTGAACGATGACTTCATGGGCGGGGGCGTATTGCTGTTCCAGCGGCAGGTCGTGATCTTCACGATGCTCCAGCAGCTCGGGCAGTTCGTACAGGCGGCGATGCAGGGTGCCTTGGGTGGCGACCACCATCTCCTGCATGCCGCGGCAAATGGCGAAAAGGGGAATGCGCCTGTCGAACGCCTGGCGGAGCAGCGCCAGGCTCAACGCGTCTCGGCCAGGATCGGCGTCAGGCTCATCGCCGTTTTCACCATAAAGGTGCGGCTGCACATTACTGGGGCTGCCCGGCAGCAAAATGCCGTCGAGGCGCGGCAACAGTTCCGCCAGCATTTCCGGCTCCGCCAGCGCGTGCGGCAGGGCGATCGGCAAGCCGCCGGCGGTGATAACGGCATTCAGGTACTTTTCTTGCAAGGTCTGTGTGAGGTGCCCGTTTAACCTATACCTGCACATGACGACGCCGATGACTGGTCTGTTAAATATATTGTCCATACTATCCCCTTGGTACGTTCGAAATTATGAACGATAAGCTTCTCCACCGCCGATTTCGTTCAATATTCTATAAATCTAGCAGTCGATTGGGCAATATTCAAACCAGAAGTAACACTTGCAAAACAAATTTGTTTCATCTACGTTTCATTTGTGGGCATTATATTGAACAAGACGGTCAATAAACATCGACGACAGCAAAACACAAACGGCGGGTGAACCATGCAGACCAACATCGTAGAAGTGGAAAACTTTGTTCAGCACAGTGAAGAGAGACGAAGTAGCGCGTTCCAGCGCGAAGTGAAGAAGTACCTGGAACGTTATCCGTTAACCCAACATGTCGACGTCCTGTTGACCGATCTGAACGGCAGCTTCCGCGGTAAACGCATCCCGGTCGGCGGTCTGAATAAGCTGGAAAAAGGCTGTTACTTCCCGGCGTCGGTATTTGCGATGGATATTCTCGGCAACGTCGTAGAAGAGGCCGGGCTGGGGCAGGAGTTGGGCGAGCCGGATCACGTGTGCGTGCCGGTGCCGGGCACGCTGACGCCGTCGGCGGCGGACCCGCAATATATCGCGCAGGTGCTGCTCACCATGCTGGATGAAGATGGCACTCCCTTTGACGTTGAACCGCGCAATGTGCTGAACCGAGTGTGGCAGCGTTTGCGTCAGCGCGGGCTTTCCCCCGTGGTAGCGGTAGAGTTGGAGTTCTATCTCATCGATCGTCAACGCGATGCGGAGGGCTATCTGCAGCCGCCTTGCGCGCCGGGAACCCAGGAGCGCAACACCCAAAGCCAGGTGTACTCCGTCGATAACCTGAACCATTTCGCCGATGTGCTGAGCGAAATCGACGAGCTGGCCCGTTTGCAGGGCATTCCGGCGGACGGCGCGGTGGCGGAGGCGTCGCCGGGGCAGTTCGAAGTCAACCTGCACCATACCGATGATGTGCTGCAGGCCTGCGACCATGCGCTGGCGCTGAAACGGTTGGTGCGCATGGTGGCCGAGAACCACAACATGCAAGCCACCTTTATGGCCAAACCGTATGAAGAGCACGCCGGCAGCGGCATGCACGTGCACATCAGCATGCTGAATGCGCAAGGCGACAATGTGTTCGCCGACGACGACGGCGAAGATTCGGCGCTGCTGAAACAGGCGTTGGCGGGCATGATCGCCCTGATGCCGTCCTCGATGGCGCTGCTGGCGCCGAATGTCAACGCCTATCGCCGTTTCCAGCCCGGCATGTATGTGCCGACCCAGGCTTCCTGGGGGCATAACAACCGCACCGTGGCGCTGCGCATTCCCTGCGGCGATCGCGACAACCACCGCGTGGAGTATCGCGTGGCGGGCGCCGACGCCAACCCTTATCTGGTGATGGCGACCATTCTGGCCGGCATCGTCTACGGCCTGGAAACCGCATTGCCGCTGCCTGAGCCGGTGACCGGCAACGGGCTGGAGCAGGACGGGCTGCCGTTCCCAATCCGCCAGAGCGACGCGCTGTACGAGTTTGAGCATCAGCCGGTGCTCAATGCATTGCTGGGCGAACGCTTCAGCCATGTCTACCTGGCCTGCAAAACCGACGAGCTGGTGCAGTTCGAGCGCCTGATCACCGAAACCGAAATCGAGTGGATGCTGAAAAACGCCTGATCCCGCTCACCTAACGACTACCGCGCGCGTCCGGCGCATTTCATCGGCTCTCCTGTGGCCGGTGAGGCTGCGCGCTGCGGTACAGAATTTCTTCTATCACGGCGTACAGGACGCCGACGAGGAAATAACCATGACTCAGTCATCCCCATGCGCAGGCGTCTGCCTGTGCCGCAGTGCCTACGGGCCGGTCGCCGGCCGTCCGACAGTGACCCCAAACCGTTTTTCCCGCCGCCTGAACAGCAGTTTCCCCGCGGCCTCTCTGAATGACGTTGCACGGTTGACAGCAGAGGACCAAAAGGGGAACTGCCATGACGACTAAAGCCATCGACAGCGGCCCGGCGGGCAAACCGCAGCTGCGCAAATCCCTCAAGCTGTGGCAGGTGGTGATGATGGGCCTGGCCTATCTGACCCCGATGACAGTGTTCGACACCTTCGGCATTGTCTCCGGCCTCACCGACGGCCATGTGCCGACCTCCTATTTGCTGGCGCTGGCCGGCGTGTTGTTCACCGCCATCAGCTACGGCAAACTGGTGCGCCAGTTTCCTACCGCCGGCTCTGCCTACACCTATGCGCAGAAGGCGATCAACCCGCACGTCGGTTTTCTGGTGGGGTGGTCGTCGCTGCTGGATTATCTGTTCCTGCCGATGATCAACACGCTGCTGGCGAAGATTTACCTGACCGCGCTGTTCCCGGAAGTGCCGCCCTGGGTGTGGGTGGTGGGCTTCGTTATCCTGATCACCGCCATCAACCTGAAAAGCGTCAATCTGGTGGCCAACTTCAATACCCTGTTCGTGCTGGCGCAGGTGGCGATCATTCTGGTATTTATCTACCTGGTGGTGCGCGGCCTGCACAACGGCGAGGGGATGGGCACGGTGTGGAGCCTGCGGCCGTTCCTCAGCGAGAATGCCCACCTGCTGCCGATCATTACCGGCGCGACTATCCTGTGCTTCTCGTTCCTCGGTTTTGACGCGGTCACCACGCTGTGCGAGGAGACGCCCGACGCCGCCAAGGTTATTCCGCGCGCCATCTTCCTGACTGCGCTGTACGGCGGGGTGATCTTTATTAGCGTTTCGTTCTTTATCCAGCTGTTTTTCCCGACCATTCAACGCTTTCACCAACCCGACGCCGCGCTGCCGGAGATCGCGCTGTACGTCGGCGGCAAGCTGTTCCAGTCGATCTTCCTGTGCGTGACCTTTATCAACACGTTGGCTTCCGGCCTGGCGTCGCACGCCAGCGTGTCGCGCCTGCTGTATGTGATGGGGCGTGACAACGTGTTCCCGGAGAAATTCTTCGGCTATATCCACCCCAAATGGCGCACGCCGGCGCTGAACGTACTGATGGTCGGGCTGGTGGCGTTGTCGGCGCTGTCGTTCGATCTGGTGACCGCTACGGCGCTGATCAACTTTGGCGCGCTGGTGGCCTTTACCTTCGTTAACCTGTCGGTGATCAGCCACTTCTTTATTCGCGAAGGGCGCAACAAAAGCTGGAAGGATCGCTTCAACTTCCTGTTCCTGCCGCTGGTGGGTGCGTTGACGGTGGGGGTGCTGTGGCTGAACCTGGAGAAGAGCTCGCTGACCATGGGGCTTATCTGGGCGACGCTGGGTTTCGGCTATTTGGCCTGGCTGACCCGACGTTTTCGTCAGCCGCCGCCGCAGTTGGAGCGGCAACCGCAGCAATAAATTCACAGGCGGGAGTTTCCCGCCTTTCTTTTTGGCGCGTGCGGCAGTAGAGTGAAAAAACTGATAAAAAATAACCTATTGGACCTGCCTTATGCCCGCTTTGCCCTTGCGTACCCGCGCCACGCTGCTCGGTTTGTTGGCCATCGTGCTGTGGAGCAGCGTCGTCGGCCTGATCCGCAGCGTCAGCGAAGGGCTGGGGCCGATCGGCGGCGCGGCGATGATCTACAGCGTCAGCGCGGTGTTTTTGCTGGTGGCGCTCGGCGTGCCGAAATGGCGCAGCTTTCCGCGGCCTTATCTCATCGTCGGCAGCCTGCTGTTCGT
Organism: Serratia sp. BNK-23; assembly: GCF_047456145.1. Lineage (NCBI taxonomy): Bacteria > Pseudomonadati > Pseudomonadota > Gammaproteobacteria > Enterobacterales > Yersiniaceae > Serratia > Serratia sp. BNK-23. The sequence goes on along the minus strand of NZ_CP179900.1, from coordinate 2,841,793 downwards.
CAGTTACGAGATCTGCCTGTCGCTGTCGCTCGGCTACGCCAATACCCGCCTGCAGGCGATAGAAGTGGGCATGATCAACTACCTGTGGCCCTGTTTCACCGTGCTGATGGCGTTGGCGCTTAACGGCCAAAGAGCGAAATGGTGGCTGCTGCCGGGGCTGCTGCTGTCGCTGTTCGGCATCGGTTGGATCATGAGTGGTGAGGGCGGCTGGTCGCCGGCGCAGATGCTGGCCAACGTGCGCAGCAACCCGCTCAGCTACGCGCTGGCCTTCAGCGGCGCGGTGATCTGGGCGCTGTATTGCAACCTGACCAAGAAGATCGCCCAGGGCAGCAACGGCGTGGTGCTGTTCATCGTGCTGACCGCGCTGGCGCTGTGGCTGAAGTATGCCTTCAGCGCGGAAAGCGGCATGCAGTTCAGCCTCGGCGTGACCGTAACGCTGCTGTGCGCCGGGGTGGCGATGGGGGCGGGGTATGCCGCCTGGAACGTCGGCATCTTGCACGGCAACATGACGCTGCTGGCCACCGTCTCCTATTTTACCCCGGTGCTGTCGGCGGTGTTCGCCGCGTTGGTGTTGCACACCTCGCTGACCGTCAATTTCTGGCAGGGCGTGGCGATGGTCACTCTCGGTTCGCTGATCTGTTGGCGGGCAACTCGCGGAAATTAACGGAAATTATCCGCTGTCGTCGCAATGTTGAACTAGAATTTAACTAGCCATGTTGCCTGAAGGAACGACGACGATGAGAAGCGACATTCAATTTATTCAACAGCCTGAAATCGACGTGCATCACTATGAGCGCGGCGATACCGTTCGCCTGACCACGGCGAATTTGCGACATGAATATCAGCTCGACGTTTATATTTTGCGTCGCGACGACAAGCTGATTTACGGCTCGGTCGTCGCGGCGGCGCCCAAGACCGATATTCCGGTCGCCAGTTGGGAGGTGAAAAACGGTGAAGAGGTGGCGTTCCGCCAGGAAAACATCGCCAAAGCGGTGCCGGCGGTGAACTGATTTCACGTTCCGTACTTTCTCCTGATGCTGATGAAGGCCGGCGCTGGCGCGTCGGCTTTTTCTTTTCCACCTCGTGATGACGCCCTGATGTCATTTGGCTCAAAAACTGCGCTAAAAAACGCGGTGCATGACAAAAATCACAGCGAATGTGAATTTGCATGAAACATAATTTGACAAATGTGAACGCAATCGATTACCTATTCGCGAAATGCGTAACTGGATCACAGATTCTTACAGTCAGTGGTTTCTATAATGCGCGCGTCATCCGAGTTTCTGTGTGAAGACAACGCCAGGTGTCGGCAGACTCATTGTCATCTTTTCTAAACGGGCAGGAAATGGCCCTTTAAGCATGTGGTAATAAAATGAAAAAAATAGCTCTCGCAGCAGGTGTACTGCTCGCAGCGTCTTACAGTGCATCATCAATGGCTGATAGCAAAGACAGTCAATATGTCTCCGACTGGTGGCACCAGAGCGTTAACGTGGTGGGCAGCTACCACACCCGTTTCGGGCCGCAGCTGAATAACGATGTGTATCTCGAATACGAAGCCTTCGCCAAGAAAGACTGGTTCGATTTCTACGGTTACGTTGACGTGCCGAAGTTCTTCGGCGTAGGCAACACCCCGGATCGCGGTATCTGGGACAAAGGCTCCCCACTGTTTATGGAGATTGAACCACGTTTCTCCATCGACAAACTGACCGGCACCGATCTGAGCTTCGGTCCGTTCAAAGAGTGGTACTTCGCCAACAACTACATCTATGATCTGGGCCACAACGCCGACGGCCGTCAAAACACCTGGTACATGGGTCTGGGCACCGATATCGACACCGGCCTGCCGATGAGCCTGTCGATGAACATCTATGCCAAATACCAGTGGGAAAACTACCAGGCTGCCAACGAGAACAGCTGGGACGGTTACCGCTTCAAGGTGAAATACTTCGTACCGCTGACCCAGGTGTGGGGCGGCAACCTGAGCTACATCGGCTTCACCAACTTCGACTTCGGTTCCGATCTGGGCAAGGACAGTGGTAACGCGATCAACGGCAAACAGGTGCGCACCGGCAACTCTATCGCCTCCAGCCATATTTTGGCGCTGAACTACGATCACTGGCACTATTCTTTCGTGGCGCGTTATTTCCATAACGGCGGTCAGTGGCAGGATGGCGCGGATATCGGCACCCCGCAGGGCCCGATCAAGTCTACCGGTTGGGGTTATTACCTCGTGGTCGGCTATAACTTCTGATTTTCCGTGCTATCAGAAACAGAAAACCCCGCCTGGCGGGGTTTTTTTTTCGTCATCACTGGGCTTGTTCAACCGGGAGATGCTTCACCGGCATAAACAGTCTGCCTTTGATCACGTGACATTCATTATTTATCCAACTAATGATTTGTTCACGGCTGACGCCTTCCGACTGCGCGTACTGATGAAGATCGCCGTTAAAGTGCCGAGTGATGTATTCCATGAGGGTCATTTGCACGTCTTTTGCTCCTGAACGCCCACCCGTTGCCAGCCTGGCCACCGCGGGAGGTTGAGGTTTCTCAGACAGCGAATGTAAATTATCGGCAACGAAATCTCAACATAAAGCACCAGATTGGGGCGACAGCGGCGGGAAAAAGAATCCCGCACGGAGAGGCGGGAAATGTTCGCTATTATCATTACGGATGATAAGAATAAGATTTGAGGTGCGACGAAAAAGAGCACGCTAACTCTTTTTTGTTACCTTCCCACGCTAGCGTAAGGCTTATTTTTCTTCAAGAAAAATCTGAGACAAGCATCGGCATTTTCGAGGCATTTTGCGTTAAAACAAGAGAGTGGCGCGAATGCCGTAAAACCGCACTGTCATCTCGGAGTTTTCCTTATACTTTGTCTGGAAAAGGCCAGCTATAGTCAACAGAGTCACCCACGCAGGAATACACAACATGAACAAACGTCGTACGACTCTCACGGTGTTGGCGCTGATTGCATCGCTGGGGTTGTCATCCGCCCCGGCCTTGGCCGACAAAGGCGGCAATGGTAACGGCAACGGAAACGGCCATGGCAACAGCGGCAATCACGGCAATAACGGTAACCATGGCAACAACGGTAACAACGGCAATCACGGCAACAAAGGCAATAAAGATAAAGGCGGCTATAGGAACGACGATAATCTGGTATCCGTCAGCCTCTCGCGCGACCGCGCCCGTTCGCTGGCGCACAACTATGGCCTGACCGGCTACAGCTCGCTGCCACCGGGCATCGCCAAAAATCTGGCGCGCGGTAAACCGCTGCCGCCGGGTATCGCCAAAAAAGTGGTGCCTTACTCGATGCTGCGTGAGTTGCCGCAGTACCCGGGTTATGAGTGGCGTATCGCCGGCGACGATCTGGTGCTGGTCGCACTCAGCACCGCGATTGTGGCCTCCGTGATCAATGGCGTTTTCGACTAACGTTTGTCGAGCGTTATCGGGCCTCGCTGCGGCGGGGCCTTTTTATTTGCCAGCGCGGGGCGGACGTGGTGAACTTTGGGCCTTACGTTTTCACTGCATCATAAGGGAGGCGCCATGTTCAGGGCGTTATTGATAGCCTGCTGTTTGACCAGTTTTCCCGCGTTGGCGGGCGGCGCCGCCGCCATCGGCGAGCTGGTGAACCAACGGCTGTCGTTGATGAAAGACGTTGCCGGTTACAAGGCGCAGCAGCATTTACCGATCGAAGATCTGGCGCAGGAGGCGAAGGTGTTGGCCAGCGCGCAGGCGGAGGCGGGGCGTTTGGGGCTGGAGCCGGCGTCGGTACGGCCTTTTATCACCGCGCAGATGGACGCCGCCAAGGCGATTCAGTACCGCTATCGCGCCGACTGGTTGGCGAACCCGGGATCCGGCTGGGAGCCGCGCCCGTTGGCGCAGGTGCGCCCGCAGATCGCGCAACTGAGCAGCCAGATATTGCAACGGTTGGCGGAGCGGCTGCGTGCCGGCCCGCTCGGCGAGGCGGATCGGGCGGCGTTTATGGCGTCGGTGGATCAGGTGAATCTCAGCGACGCCGACAAACGGCGGCTGGCGGATGCGCTGCTGGCGGTCAAAACCGGCAGCGCACGCTGAGCGTCAGTCGCGGCCGACGGTGCTGCGGCGGAAGGTCAGCATCCGGCTGCGGTTGGCGATGAGATCCACGTTGTAACCGCGAAAATAGAGGCAAAAGCGTTTTAACCACGGGCCGTCCTGGCACTCCACCAGCATGCGGCCCTGGCCGAGCGGGCTGAGCGTGCCGGTCTGCGCCGCCGGGCCGACGCCGATATGCACCCGATTGCCGCGAATTTCAAAGGCGGTGCGATAGTGCGGGTGATACCACAGCCCCTGCACATGCTTCAGGCAGTCGCCGTTGGCCGTGACCGGCAGGAAACGGCGCGCCACATGCCCGACTTCGCCCTCGATCGCTTCACCGGTCCATTTCAATTTGATCGGCATATGGGCGGACAGCGACACCGCGTACCCATCCTCGCCCTGATACAGCGGCTCACCGCTGCCCAGATAGGCCAGATTGCCGTCTTTGACCTCCAGCCAGTGCGGCTCGGCCAGGGTGGCATAGAGGCCATCGGGGATCGCCGCGCTGCGCTGCGGCAACGGTTCGCCCAGCAGCGTCGCCATCACCTGTAAGACCATGCCGAAGCTGTCGCAGTCTTCGCGGTTGGCCACCAGCGCGACGCCGGCCTGACGGTCGGGCGCCAGCAGGAAATAGGTTTTGTAACCGGCGTGGGAACCGCCGTGGCCGAGTAAGCGGCGGCGGCCCAGCGGGGTTTGCGCCAGACCCAGGCCATAGGCGCTGAGCTGGCCCTGATTAAGGCGGCGCGGTGCGCCGAGTTGCGCCAGCACGCCTTGGCCGGGGCCCTCGTCGGCCAGCAGCGTCTGCAACCAGCGGGTGAGGGCGTTGAGGCTGCCGGTCAGGCTGCCGGAGGCGGAAAGGTGTAGGCCGGCGCTGGCGTGTTGCCAGCCCTGCGGCGCACGCCAGTAACCCGGCACCAACCCCGGCACTACGTCGAACCAGCTTTCCGGCGCCCGCATCTGCACCTGCAGCGGCCGGGCGATGTGCTGTTGCACCAGTTGGTCGAAATCATACCCTTTGCTGCGCAGCGCGGCCTCCAGCAGCCGATAGCCGGTATTGCTGTAGGCGATCTCGCTGCCGGCTTCGTAGTTCAATTTCTCCAGCCCCTCGACGAACTGCATCACCGGCTGCGCCTCGCTGACGGCGTGCAGCGAGATGCCCAGCAGGCCGAGCGTCTCGCGCACGTCGGGCAGGCCGCCGGTCATGTCCAGCGCCTGGCCGACGGTAACGTTCGCCAACGCGGGCTGCAGGGCGGGGAGCAGTTCACCCAGGCGTTGCTCCAGCCGAATGGCGCGCTCGGTGGCGTTCAGCGCCAGCGCGGCGAAGATATGCTTGGTCACTGAGGCATAACGCACCACGCTGTCGGCGGTGAAGGGGGTGTTCTGCGCCAGATCGGCCAGGCCGGCGCAGGCGGTGGCGCGGCGTTGTTGGGCGTCAAACAGGGTGATGGCGCCGCCGGGTTCGCCATGCCGTTGCCAGCCGGCCAGCAGTTGTTCGGCCAAGGCGCCGGCAGCGCGCCAGTTTAACGGTGTTACAGACATAGGGCCTCCAGAGAGTATTCGAAACGGGCCAGCTCGGCCACACGCCGCCCGGCGCTGAGCGCGGGCTTTTGGGCTGATTGTGGCGCAGTGCGTTTTTCGTCGGCCGCCGTTTTGTGCGCTGTTTAGACCAGCTAGCGGGGAATCACGCGAAACTTTGATATAGCGCGCAGATTGCTGCTGGCGTTGCGGTTAGAGGCAGGAGAAAAACAGGCGCCCGGCGGCGCCTGTAAAGGGGGATCAATTCAGTCTGGCGGCACCGTCCAACAGGCTTTCAATCATCTGCTTGAGCAGGCGCTGCAGCGAGGCGGCGCGCTGGGGCTCGAACGCAAAAGGATACTGTTCGGACATGTAGTTGACCTGCGCCAGTTCGAGCTGGATCGCATGCTGTTGCTGCTGCGGTTGACCATAGGCGCGGGTGATATAACCGCCCTTGAAGCGGCCATTCAGCACGTGGGTGTACTGCTGTTGCTGCTCGCAGCAGGCGACCAGCCGATCGCTCAGCGCCTGGGCGCAGCTTTCACCGCCGTTGGTGCCGAGATTGAGATCCGGCAGCTGGCCGTCGAACAGCCGTGGGATCACCGAGGCGATCGAGTGCGCGTCGAACAGCAGCGCATAGCCGTGGCGCGCTTTGAGGCGCGCCAGTTCGTTCTGCAGCTGCTGATGATAAGGTTGCCAAATTTGCTGCAGGTAGAGGGCGCGTTCTTCGTCCGTAGGCGCTTTGCCCGGCAGGAAGCTTGGGCGACCGTCGAACAGCACGTCGGGATACAGGCCGGTGGTGGCGGTGGTGTACAGCGGCTTGTCGTCCGCCGGGCGGTTCAAATCGATGACGAAGCGCGAGTAGTTGCCGACCAGTACGCTGGCGCCCATCGCCCGGGCGAAGTCGTACAGCTGCGGAATGTGCCAGTCGGTATCGGGCAGCGGGCGAGCGTCGTCGGTCAGCCCGGCTTCGACCGCCGGCGTCAGTTGTGTGCCGGCGTGCGGGATGCTGATCAGCAGCGGCAGGCTGCCGGTCTGGAAGCTAAAAGGATCGCGAATGGTCATTGACGTACTTCTCCTCGGAAAATCACCGTACAGGGCAGCTGGCCGCCCAACCAATAAGCCAGTTCCGCCGGCCGCGACAGCGGCCAGTGAACGAAGTCCGCCACCTTGCCGGTTTCCAGCGTGCCGTGGCTGTGCTGCAGCCCCAGCGCTTTGGCGGCGTGGGTGGTGACGCCCGCGAGCGCCTCTTCCGGCGTCAGGCGGAACAGCGTGCAGGCCATGTTGATCATCAGGCGCAGCGACAGTGCCGGCGACGTGCCGGGGTTGGCGTCGCTGGCGATCGCCATCGCCACGTGGTGTTTGCGGAACAGCTCTACCGGCGGGCATTGGGTTTCACGCAGCAGGTAGTAAGCGCCCGGCAGCAGCACCGCCACGGTGCCGGCGTCGCCCATGGCGCGGGCGTCTTGCTCGGTAGCGTATTCGAGATGGTCGGCGGAGAGCGCGTGATGGCGCGCCGCCAGCGTGCTGCCGCCGAGGGCGGAGAGCTGTTCGGCGTGCAGTTTGACCGGCAGACCGGCGGCTTCGGCGGCGGCGAAGACGCGCTCCACCTGCGCCGGTGAGAACGCCAGATGCTCGCAGAAGGCGTCGACCGCATCCGCCAGACCGGCGGCCGCCGCCTGCGGGATGATGGTGTCGCAGACCAGATTGATGTAGTCGTCGGCGCGGTTGGCGTATTCCGGCGGCAGCGCATGGGCCGCCAGACAGGTGGTTTTCACCTCGACCGGCAGCAGCTCGCCCAACTTGCGCGCCACCCGCAGCATTTTCAGTTCGCTCTCCGGGCTGAGGCCATAGCCGGATTTGATCTCCACGCAGGTGACGCCTTCCGCCAGCAGCGGCCGCAGGCGGAACAGCGCCTGCTCCAGCAGCAACGCTTCGTCGGCCTCGCGGGTGGCTTTCACGGTGGAGATGATGCCGCCGCCCTGCGCGGCGATGTCGGCGTAGCTTACGCCGTTCAGCCGCTGTTCGAACTCGCCGCTGCGATTGCCGCCGAACACCAGGTGCGTGTGGCAGTCAACAAAGCCGGGGGTGATGATGCCGCCGTCGAATTTCACCGTTTCGTCCGCGATAAGATCGGGCGGCAGCGCCGCATGTTCGCCAATCCAGACAATCTTGCCGTCGCGTACGGCGATCGCGCCGTCGGTCAGGGTGTGATATTTACCGTCGCGCATGGTGACGATATCGGCGCCGTGCCACAGGCTGTCACAGTGGATCTCAGACGTCATTGCTTTCCTCCGCCGGAGCCGCAGCTCCCACATGGTTGTATATACAATTAAAAATAACCTAACGCATTCACCGGGATGTCACAAGAGGCGGGCGAGATTTTGTTATCAGGATGTGATCGACAGCGGAGATGCGGGCGCAGGGCGCGCCCGCCGGGGTTCAGACTTCGCTGGTGAAGCGGCCGAACAGCTGATAGCGGCTGCCGGGGTACAGCAACCGCGCCGAGGTCACCACGGTTTTGCCGGACCAGGTGCGGCGATGGATCAGCAGGCCGGGTTCGTGATCCTCCAGCTGCAGCAGCTCGCGCTCCCGCCGGGTGGGGATCACCGCTTCGACGATGTGTTCGCCGGCGGTCAGCGGCGCGGCCTGCGTCAGGTAGGTGTAAGGGGTGACGCGGTCGAAATCCTGCTTCAGGTAATCCGGCGCCACCAGCGGGTTGACGCAGCGGTCTTCCACCTGCACCGGCACGTCGTTTTCGTAATGCACGATCTGGGAGTAGAACAGCCGTTGGCCGGGCTGAATGCCCAGCGCCGTCGCTTCTTCCTCGCTGGCCGGGCGGGCCTTCAGCTCGAGGATTTTACTGCTGTGGCGATGGCCGCGCGCGGCGATCTCATCGGCGATGTTGTGCACTTCCAGCAGTGCGGTATGCGCCTTGGCTTCGGCGACGAAGGTGCCGACGCCCTGCATGCGGATCAAAAAACCTTCGCTGGTCAGCTCGCGCAGCGCGCGGTTGATGGTCATGCGGCTGACGCCCAGTTCCGCCACCAGTTCACTTTCGGAGGGCACGCGCTGGTGCGGTTGCCAATGCCCCGCACGGATTTGATTCACGATCGCCTGTTTGACCCGTTGGTAGATCGGGGCGGGGGCATCGCTCATTGCAGCCGCCAGTTGTAACACGGTCTGTTGTTCAGCCACGACGTTAACCTCGTCAAATAAAAAAATAATAACACCAGTTTACTGTTGATGTCGGCGTATGTATATGTATATACAACTAGTGGCCGTCGCGCCAGAAACTTGCCGGCGGCCGCCAAAAAATTCCTGAATGCGCGCCATCGCCGCGCCTCATTCACCGTTACATCAACCGTGGAATACTGCCATGCCTGCTTATTTTGCCCCACGCGCTTTGCTCCCTGAGGGCTGGGCGCATAACGTCCGGCTGGACGTCGATGCGCAAGGTTACCTGACTCAAGTTACCGCCGACGCTGAACCGCAAGGCTGCACCCGGCTGCACGGCGATGCGGTGCCGGGCATGCCGAACCTGCACTCCCACGCTTTCCAGCGCGCGATGGCGGGGCTGGCGGAAGTGGCGGGCAACCCGCAGGACAGCTTCTGGACCTGGCGCGATCTGATGTATCGGCTGGTGCAGCGCCTGACGCCGGAGCAGGTGGAGGTGGTCGCCCGTCAACTGTATATCGAAATGCTCAAGGGCGGATATACCCAGGTGGCCGAATTCCACTACCTGCATCACGACGCCGACGGCAAGCCTTACGCCGATCGCGGTGAGATGACCGGCCGCCTCAGCGAGGCCGCGCATCAGGCCGGCATCGGCATGACGATGCTGCCGGTGCTGTACAGCTACGCCGGTTTTGGCGCCCAGCCGGCCCAACCGGGGCAGAAACGGTTTATCCAGGATGCCGAAGGCTATCTGCAACAGCAGCAGGTGATTGCTCGCCAGCTGGCGGATCGTCCGTTGCAGAATCAGGGGTTGTGTTTCCACTCGCTGCGTGCGGTGGAGCTGGGGCAGATGCAGCAGATTTTGGCCGCGTCGGATCGCACCTTGCCGGTGCATATTCATATCGCCGAGCAGCAAAAAGAGGTGAACGATTGCCTGGCGTGGAGCGGGCAGCGCCCGGTGGCCTGGCTGTATGACCATCTGCCGGTGGATCAGCGCTGGTGTCTGGTGCACGCCACCCATCTGGATCGCGACGAGCTGGAAGCGCTGGCGCGCAGCCGAGCGGTGGCCGGCCTGTGTCTGACCACCGAAGCCAACCTCGGCGACGGTATTTTCCCCGGCGACGCGTACCTGCAGCAGCAGGGGCGCTGGGGCATCGGTTCCGACAGCCACGTTTCGCTCAACGTGGTGGAAGAGCTGCGCTGGTTTGAATACGGCCAGCGGCTGCGCGATCAGCGTCGCAATCGCCTGACGACGCCGGAACAGTCGGCGGTGGGCGATGTGCTGTACTCGCAGGCGCTGCAGGGCGGCGCGCAGGCATGCGGCGCGCCGATCGGTCGGCTGCAGAGCGGCTATCGCGCCGACTGGCTGGTGCTGGACGGGGACGATCCGTATCTGGCGGCGGCGCCGGACGCCTCGATCCTTAACCGCTGGCTGTTCGCCGGCGGCAAAGAGCAAATTCGCGACGTATTCGTCGGCGGCCAGCAGGTGATCGAGCAGGGACGGCACGCGCTGCAGCAGCAGAGCAGCGCCGAGTTCCTGCAGGTGCTGAAAACCTTTCAGCAGGAGGCGTAATGGGCCTGACCCGTTTTAACTTTGCCGCGCTGCCGGTCAGCCCGTGGCGCAACGGCGGTGGGGAAACCCGTGAAATCGTCAGCTGGCCGCCGGGCGCGCAGGATTTTGACTGGCGCGCCAGCATCGCCACCATCGCGCAGGACGGGCCGTTTTCCGCCTTTGCGGGCATCGATCGTTCGATCACCCTGCTGGAAGGCGACGGCGTGCGGCTGTTCAGCGCTGGGCATATCGACCATCAGTTGGCGCGCGTCGGGGAGCCGTTCGCGTTTTCCGGCGACGTGGCGCTGGAAGCGACGCTGCTGGGCGGCGCCAGTCAGGATTTCAACATCATGACGCGCCGCGGCCGGCAGGCGGCCGAGGTGCGGCGCAGCACGGCGCCCGTCACCCTGCTACCCAACCGGGCGGGCGTGCTGTATGTGCTGAGCGGGGTCTGGTCGCTGCCGGGGGGCGGCGAGCTGCGGGCGCGCGAAGGCGTCTGGTGGGCGGCGCAGGCGGTGAGCGACGAGGTGAAGCCGCTGACGGCCGACGGCGCTATTCTGTGGGCGGACATCACAGCCTGCTAACGCGGAGTAGAGTCCTGCGCCTGGTTATGGGATTATTCACTTTTCCTCATTAATCATAAAGAAGGGCGCATGGCTTCGCTGAAAGACGTCGCAAAACTTGCCGGAGTCTCGTTGATGACGGTGTCCCGCGCCATCAATGAGCCCGGCAAGCTGCGGCCGGAAACCTATCGGCGCGTCAAACAGGCTATCAACCAGTTGGACTATGTGCCGGATCTGTCGGCGCGGCGTATTCGTGGTGACGGAAATCGCGTACAGACGCTCGGCGTGCTGGCGCTGGACACCGCCACGACGCCGTTCTCGGTGGATATGATCCTGTCGATTGAAAAAACCGCGCGCGAGCGCGGCTGGAACAGCTTCGTCGTCAATCTGTTTGCCGACGACAACGCCGAACAGACCGTCGATCTGCTGCTGGCGCATCGCCCGGACGGCGTGATCTTCACCACCATGGGGCTGCGTCAGGTGGATGTGCCGGCCAAACTGTTGGACAAAAAGCTGGTGTTGGCCAACTGCGTCAGCCCGGCGCATTCGATCGCCAGCTACATTCCTGATGACGAGCAAGGGCAGTATGACGCCACGCGCACGCTGATCGCCAAAGGCTATCGTTCGCCGCTGTGCATACATTTACCGGCGGATACGCTGGCGGCGGGGCTGCGCCGCCGCGGTCTGGAGCGCGCCTGGCGCGATGCAGGGCGCGATGTTGAACAGCTGCGGCAGTATCATCTCGATCTGAGCGGCGGCGATCAAGGCTATCGCGACTGCGTCGCGCTGCTGGCGCGGCATTTCTCTGCCGGCCGGCGCGATTGCGATGTCGTGGTATGCGGGAACGATCGGATAGCCTTTCTGGTTTATCAGGTATTGCTGGCGCAAGGATGGCGGATACCGCAACAGGTGGCGGTGCTGGGCTACGACAACATGGTTGGCATCGGCGAGCTGTTCCTGCCGGCGTTGACGACGGTGCAATTGCCGCACTACGAGCTGGGCCGCCTTGCGGCGCTGCATGTGATCGAGCAGCGGGAACAGCGTGATACGGTGAAAGTGCCTTGCCCGCTGTTGGCGCGTGGTTCGCTGTAACCGCACCGGGTGCGTCGCTGCGCGCCCGGTGCTCATTCCCACTATCCCCAGATGCTAGCCAACTGCCATCCTGTGATGGGCTCGAACTCTGCCCGTCCGCCCTCGGCAAACAGGCTGAGGCGGCGATCTCCCTCCGTCGGATAAATGCGGCTGGTCAGGCAGGCCAATCCCTGATTAACGAAAATCTCCAGCGATGAACGGTCGATAAAGATCCGCAGCGACAGGATGTCACCCTCCGGCAGCGGCACGCTGCGGCAGGTGCTCAGGGCGGGGTTTTCATGAAAACGTTCCAGTACCAGTCGGTGCGCCTGATTATCGACGAACAGCCGCGCTGCACTCCCGATGGCCAGCCCGTAACGCTCGGCGTCGTTGTCGGCCGGTCTCAATGTCAGAGTGAGTTCCTGCACATCGTTCGCCAGCGGCAAATGCTGATTGGTCAGCGTCTGCGCCAAAAACGAGTGCGACGCTCGGCGCAGCGCCGCCAGTTCACGCGCCGGGTTCATGCGGACGCTGCCGTCGGCGGCCAGCGTCAGCTCGCGCGGCAGGGTGAGGGCGCCGGCCCAACGGTGCGCTTTGCTGGGCATCGGTGATTCCCACATATCCATCCAGGCAAACAGCAGCCGACGGCCGTCGGCGGCGGTGAAGGTCTGCGGCGCATAGAAATCGTGGCCGGCATCCAGCTCGCAGAAGGGCTGGGTCACCCTGAAGTCGCCGTCCGGCCGCCAATGGCCGAGCAGATAGCCGCTCTGGAAGCGATTGCGGTAGCGGTAGCCCTGCGCCGCCAGGCCCTGCGGCGAGAACAGCAGCAGGTGCTGTTCCCCCAGCGGGAAGAAATCCGGGCATTCCCACATATACCCTTGATGCGCCGTTTGCGCGCCGGCCAGCACCCGATCGAAGCGCCAGGCGCGCAGGTCTGCAGAACGGTACAGGCGTACCTGGCCCAGGCCGTTTTCTTTAGCGCCGACCACCAGCCACCATTCGCCGTTCTCGCGCCAGACTTTCGGATCGCGGAAATGCTGAATGCCGTCCGGCGGGGCCAGCACCGGCCCGTGCTTGACGAAGCGTATGCCGTCTTCGCTGGTGGCCAGACATTGCACTTCCCGCACCTGGCTGTCGTCGCCTGGCTCGCCCAGCCACACGTGGCCGGTGTAAATCAGCGTCAGCACGCCGTTGTCATCCACGGCGCAGCCGGAAAAGCAACCGTCTTGGTCATAGGACGCATCGGGTGCCAGGGCGATGGGCTGGTGCTGCCAGCGGATCAGATCGCGGCTGGTCGCGTGCCCCCAGTGCATGGGCCCCCAGTGTTCGCTGTAGGGGTGATGCTGGAAGAAGGCATGATAGACGCCGTCAATACAGATCAGACCGTTGGGATCGTTGATCCAGCCGGCGGGCGGCGCGAGATGAAACTGCGGGTAGTAATCATCTCGGCGCTCTGCGCGCAGGGCCTCGACCGCATGGTCGGCTTGAGCTAAGGCAGTGTTCATTGGACAGACTCACTTGATTTAATGGCGGATGGAAAGGGCGCTGCCGTGGCGGAACGTTCGCCGCGCAGCAGGAAACAGGAAACAAGCGTGGTGGCGGCGACCGCGCAGCCCATCAGCAGATAGGTGTCGGCAAAGCCGATGCGGTCATAACCGTAGCCCGCCAGCGGCGACAGGAAGCTGGCCATCACCTGGGTGATGAACTGAAAGCCCACCAGGTACAGCGTGGAGGAGAGGCGGCTGTCGAAGCGGCTGGCGATGTATTTGAAGATAGCGATCAGCAGGATCGGCAGCTCTACGGCGTGCAGCAGTTTCATGGCGGAGATCATCAAGGCGCCGCTGACCAAGCCGGAGCCGAACATGCGCAGCGCCATCACGCTGCCCGCCAGCAACAGCCCCCGCTTGGCGCCGATGCGGTTCACCAGCAGCGGAGCCAGAAACATACCGCCGGCTTCGAGGAAGACCTGCAGCGAGTTGAGAAAACCGTACATCTCGTTGCCCTGTTCGCGTGACGCGAACTGTGAGGCGAAGTAGACCGAAAATTGCTGATCGAAAATGTTGTATACGCTGATGCCGAGCACAAACACCACCAACGCCCAGAAGCCCGGCATGCGCAGCAGCGCCAGCGCGTCCTGCAGCCGCAGGTTCTCCGGTTTGCCAAACGCCAGGCCGGCCATGGCGTTCGGCTTCAGCTCGCGCACCTGGCTGAGCAGCAAAAGAAACACCACGGCGGCGGCGGAGGCCAGCCAGAAATTGATGTTCGGATCGATATTGAAGATAAAACCGGCCAGAAAGGTGGCGCTGGCCCAGCCGAGCGAGCCCCACATGCGGGCGCGGCCGAATTCGAAACCGCTGATGCGGCTGACGCGCTCGGTATAAGATTCCAGCGCGCCGATGCCGGCGAAGAAAGTGGCACCGATGAACAGTCCGCCGACCAACGCACCCAGCGGCAGGCTGCTCGCCAGCAGCGGGGCGTAAACGTAGATAAAGAACGGGCCGGTCAGCAGCAGCATCACGCCGAGAAACTGCAGCAGGTGCTTGCGCAGCCCAAGTTTGTCCTGAATAAACCCGTACAGCGGCTGTGCGCACAGCGCCACCAGCGAGATAGCGGAGAAGATCAGGCCGGTCTCGGCGCCTTTAAGACCGATCTTCTGATTCAGCCAGAGTGAGATCAGTGAAAAGCTGGAAGACCAGGTGAAGAAAAAGAAGAACAGCAGGCCGCTGAGCAGCATGTAATATTTTTTCGTTTCGCGGTTCATGGATAAGGTCCCGGTGAGTGAAATCAGCTTTATTGTTAACGTTAACTCGTGAAGGGATGAAGCTGTCCGATATCACACATGCGATGTTAATCACAAAAGTTAACGTTAACATTATTGATTTGTGATGTTTCTCACGCAGAGACGCGGATTAACGAGCGCGGTTACGCATCCTGCGGGGGGACATGAAACGGCGGTGATTGGCTGGCGGCCGCAAAGCGGGCGATCAAGAAATCCAACAGCAGGCGCACGCGCGGCGGCTGATAGGGCGAGCGGCGAAACACGGCGTAGATCCCGGCTTCATGCGGGGTGAAGTCGGGAAGAATGACGTTCAGACGCCCGCTGCGGATATCGTCCGCCGCATCCCAGATGGTTTTACGCGCGATGCCGTGCCCCGCTAAAGCCCACTGGCGCGCCAGCGCGCCGTCATTGGTCTCCCAGGCGCTCTCCAGCGGCACCGTGTGACTCCAGGCCTGGCCGTCCAGGGAGAAATGGAACGTATTCAGCGGGCCGGCTGCGGTCACCAGTACGATAAAACGATGGCCGGTGAGATCGGCCGGCGTGCGCGGCTCGCCATATTGCGCCAGATACGCCGGAGAGGCGCACAGCACGCGTCGGCTGGCGGCCAGGCGCCGCGCGATGAGCGTTTCTTCGCGCGGCGCGCCGAAACGAATGGCGATATCCAGATCGTCCTGCAGCAGGTTGGATAGGGAGTCCGACAGTGTCAGCGCGATCTGCAGCCGGGGGTGTTCGGCGCAAAATTCTTCAATCCACTGATTGAGAAGGTTGCGCCCGAAATCGGCGGAGGCCGAGAGGCGAAGTTTACCGCACACGCCGCTTTGGCTGGCCTGCAGAGCCGCCTCGCCGTCGGCAATCGCCTGCAACGCGAGGGTGCAGTGTTGCAGATAAATGCGCCCTTCTTCAGTGAGACGCAGGCGGCGAGTGGTGCGATCGAAGAGTTTACTGTGCAGCGCCGCTTCCAGCTTGAACAACCGCGCGCTGGCGGCGGCGGGGGAAAGGCCGAGTTTGCGGCCGGCGGCAGAAAGGCTGCCCGATGCCGCCGCTTCGGCAAATAAACGCATGTCGCCCAGTCTGTCCGTTGCCATTTTTATCAATCTGGATTTGAAAATAATTCAAATGGTAGGCCAATTATCAATCCGTATGCAAGGTGAGACGCTGATGACTCTGCAATTGACCATGGGAGTTGTTAGTAATGAATGTTCACTCTGTTTCCACCGATAACGATAATGCGCATGGCGCGCTGCCGCCGCTGAAAGCATTGCTGGCGCTGACGATGAGCAGCTTCATCGCGACCGCTAATGAGACTGTGCCGGCCGGCATGCTGCCGCAGATAGCCCGAGGCATGAGCATCAGCGAGGCGTGGGCGGGGCAAATGGTGACGTTGTGCGCGCTGGGCGCCGGGGCGGCGGCGATCCCGCTGACGTTAGCGCTGGGCGGGTGGCCGCGTCGCCGACTGCTGCTGTTGGCGATCGGCATCTTTTTGATCTGCAACGCGGTGACGGCGTTGTCACCCTGTTTTGGCGTGACGCTGGGGGCGCGCTTTTTGGTCGGCATCGCTACCGGGGTGACGTGGAGTCTGCTCGCGGGTTACGCGCGCCGCCTGGCCATCGTCTCATTGCAAGGGCGGGCGATGGCGATCGCCATGCTGGGGATCCCGCTGGCGTTGGCGTTGGGCGTACCGATGAGCGCCTGGCTTGGCGAACTGTTGGATTGGCGCTGGATTTTTGCCGTGCTGGCGAGCTTGAGCGCGTTGCTGCTAGTGTGGATCCGGCTGACGCTGCCCGAATTTTACGGTCGCCGAACGCCAGGCAATGCGCGTTTGCGTGAGGTTTTCTGTCTTCCCGGCGTGCGGCCTATCCTTGCCGTATTGGCGTGTTGGATCCTGGCTCATTACACGCTGTATACCTATCTTGCGCCCTATCTTGCCGCGCGCGGCCTGGCGGCCAGGGTGGATTTGGCGCTGTTGGCGTTCGGCATCGCCGCCGTTGCGGGCATTGCGCTGACCGGCTTATGGGTGGATCGCTGGCTGCGTGCGCTGGTGCTGTTCAGCCTGGCGGCCTTCGCGTTGGTGGCGCTGGCGTTTGGCGTGAACGGTTTGCCCGCCGGGGCGGTTTACGTTGGCATGGCGGCATGGGGATTGAGTTTCGGCGGTGCGCCAAC
This sequence comes from Serratia sp. BNK-23, assembly GCF_047456145.1. Lineage (NCBI taxonomy): Bacteria > Pseudomonadati > Pseudomonadota > Gammaproteobacteria > Enterobacterales > Yersiniaceae > Serratia > Serratia sp. BNK-23. The sequence continues at coordinate 2,824,899 of NZ_CP179900.1, read as the reverse complement.
GCTGTTGCAGACATCACTGGCGGATGCAGCGGGTGAGCATGCCGATCTCGCCCAGTCGCTGCTGGTCACTTTCTTTAATCTGGCTTTTGCCGTCAGCGGCGCGTTGGGCGGAATTCTGCTGGCAAACGTCGGCGCTAACGCCATCCCCTGGATGGCTTTTGTCCTGTTGCTGGTGGGGTGGAGCATTGCCTGGGGCAGTGCAAAGCGCGGCTTCAGCGCCGAACGCCGCGCCGCGGCGCGCTGAGGGGGGCGGCGTCGCCCCCTGTAGCGAGATTAACGTTCGTTCAGCGAACGCAGGTGATCGTCACGGCGCAGCGTCATCAGCGCAAACAGGCTGACCACCGACGTGGCGACCACGTAGTAGGCGGGAATATCGATATTGCCGGTCTGTTTGATGAGGCCGGTGATAATCAATCCGGCAGAGCCGGAAAACACCGCATTGGAAAGTGAGTAAGCCAGCCCCAAACCGGTGTAACGCACCCGGGTCGGGAACATCTCCGCCAGCATCGCCGGGCCGGGACCGGCCAGCAGGCCGACCACGGCGCCGGCGATCATCACTGCCAGCCCTTTGACCCACAGTGAACTTTGCGCATCCTGCAACAGGTGCAGCAGCGGAAAGGTGAACAGGATCACCGCCGCCACCGCCGTCAGCATCACCGTTTTTCGTCCCAGCCTGTCGCTGATGATGCCCGCCGGCAGAATGGTCAGGGCGAAACCGACGTTGGCCAGCACCGTCGCCACCAGCGCCTGTTGGAAGGTGGCGTGCAGCGAGGTTTGCAAATAGGAAGGCATCACCACCAGGAAGGTATAGCCGGCGGCCGACCAACCCATCATGCGGCCGATGCCGATCAGAATGGTTTTCACCACGCCGCCCAGTTTCGCTTCCGGCGGTGGGGCGGCGTGTTCCGCACGTTGCTGCGCCTGGGTGAACGTGGGCGTTTCCTCGAGCTTGAGCCGCAGCCACAGCGCCACGGCGCCCATCGGCAGCGCCAGCAGGAAGGGAATACGCCAGCCCCAGTCATGCAACTGCTGAGCGCTGAGCAGCGCGGCCAGCAGCGCCACCAGTCCGGCGCCGGCCAGCAGGCCGAGCGCGACGGTCAGCGATTGCCAGGCGCCGAACAGCCCGCGCTTGCCCTTGGGAGCAAACTCGGTCATCAGCGATACCGCGCCGCCGAATTCGCCGCCGGCGAACAACCCCTGAAACATGCGCAGCAGCGTCAGCAGCAGCGGGGCGGCGACGCCGATCGAAGCGTAGGTCGGCATGACGCCGATCAGCGCGGTGGCCAGCGTCATCAGCAGCAGAACCGCAATCAGCGTCGGCCGGCGGCCGATGCGATCGCCGATGCGGCCGAAGATCACCGCGCCGATCGGTCGGCAGAAAAACGCCAGCGCAAAGGCGGCGTAGGTGAGGATCAGGCTGGTGATTTCATTTTCACCCTGCAGGGTGAAAAAATTGGCGGCGATAACGGTGGCCAGGAACCCGTATACGCCGAACTCATACCATTCGATAAAGTTGCCGACCGAGCCGGCCAGCAACGCCTGACGCGAGCGGCGCGCGTCTAGAGTCTGTTGAGTCATCCCCGTTCCCATACATTTGAATTATTGTTCGTCAGTTCTAAATTTATACGACAAAACAATCAATTGATTTCAGCGGGAACTGTGAGGCGCTCAGCGCATGCCCTCGATGCGCCACCATCCGGGGCACACATCGGCGAAAACGCGGATTGCGCCGCATTGTGAGCCGTGTTCATCTGTGGCATGTTAATTGTTCAATTTATGTCACTATTTTGCGATGCCCCCATGAATGCTGCTTACCCGTTCAAACAGGGCGATCTGTTCGCCTTGACCGTTTTTCTTGCCGTTGCCACCCATCGCAGCTTTCACGCGGCGGCGGTGGAGCTGGAGGTGACGCCGTCGGCGGTCAGCCACTCGATAAAAAACCTGGAACAGCGGCTTGGGGTGAGGCTGTTCAACCGCACCACGCGCAGCGTGGCGCCGACCGAAGCGGGTGAGCGTTTGGCGGCGCAGCTGCGCCCGGCGCTGTCGTCTATTTCGCAGGCGCTGCATGAAGTGGATGAATGGCGCGCCACGCCGAGCGGCACCGTGCGCATCAACGCCAGCGAAGGGGCAGTCAGGCTGGTATTGCGTCCGTTGCTGGCCGATTTCCTGCGCGAGTACCCCCATATCCACCTGGACATCGTTTGCGACGGCAAGCTGAGCGATATCGTCGCCGAGGGGTTTGATGCCGGCATTCGGCTGGCGGAAGCCGTACCGCAGGACATGATCGCGATGCGCGTCAGCCCGCCCGTGCGTTTCGCCGCCATCGCCGCGCCCGGCTATTTCGCCGTCCATGGGCGCCCGGCGACGCCGCAGGATTTGCTGCGTCATAACTGCATCCGCTTTCGCTTCGACAGCGGCACGATTTACCGCTGGGAATTCGAACGTGATGGCGTGAGCGAGTCGATCGGCGTTACCGGCTCGCTGACGCTGACCGATCAGCCTCTGATGGTGGACGCCGCCATCGACGGTATCGGCATCGCTTTCGTTCCTGAACATTTGGCGCTGGAAGCGCTGCACGATGGGCGCCTGGAGCGCGCGCTGGACGCGTGGTGTCCGGCTTATCCGGGGCTGTGCCTCTATTACTCCGGCCATCGCCACGTGTCGGGCGCGCTGAAGGCGTTGATCGAGTATCTGCGCGCGGCGCAGTCCTGATGCGTTCGCGTTCTGCTTTTGGCTACGCCAATTAGTGAGCCGCCTTCATCTCCACAGTGAGGTTCGCCTGCATTGTTGCGGCGTGGAGCCTGCCTTACGCTCATGAGGAGACGCCGGGCAACCGCCGGGCGCCACCCTGCTGCGAGGAGTTGATGATGGATAAGAAGATGAAAGCGGTAGTTATGACCGGCGCCAACCGGCCCTGGGAAATCAGACAGGTGCCGATGCCCCGCACAGAGCCGGGCCAGGTTCTGGTCAAAGTGCACGCCTCGGGCATGTGTTATACCGACGTATGGGCGACGCAAGGATATGGCGGCGATATTTATCCGCAAACGCCCGGCCATGAAGTGGTGGGGGAAGTGGTTGAGGTGGGGGCCGGCGTGCATACGCGGCAGATTGGCGATCGCGTCGGCACCACCTGGGTGCAATCGGCCTGCGGCCGCTGCCCGTACTGCCGTGAAAATCGACCGCTAAGCGGGCAAACGGCGATGAACTGCCCGGCGCCGCGCACCACCGGTTTTGCCGCCCAGGGCGGCCACGCCGAGTATATCGCCATCGCCGCTGAAGGCACGGTGTTGCTGCCGGACGGGCTGTCTTACATCGACGCCGCGCCGATGATGTGTGCGGGGTATACCACCTGGAGCGGCCTGCGCGACGCGGCGCCGCTGCCGCATGAGACGGTGGCGGTGTTAGGCATTGGCGGGCTGGGGCACGTCGCGTTGCAGTTGTCCAAAGCCTGCGGTTTCGATACCGTTGCCATCACCCATTCGTCGGACAAGCACGCGCTGGCGAAGCAACTGGGCGCCGATCGCATCGTCGCCTCCGGGCAGGCGCTGCGGGAGAACGGCGGCGCGGACATTCTGCTGGTGACCACCAATGACTTCGACTCCGCGCAGGAGGCGATGAGCGGCTTGCGGGTAGATGGCCGCGTGGTGCTGTGCGGGCTGGACTTCAGTAAACCGTTCGCGATCTCTTCGGAAGGGGTGCCGTTCCATATGATGCGTCAGCGGGTGATCGGATCGACCCACGGTGGGCAGCACTACCTGAGTGAGGTGCTGAACCTGGCGGCGAAAGGCAAAGTGAAGCCGATGGTCGAGACTTTCACGCTGGATCAAGCCACGGAGGCTTATGAGCGGCTTGCCTCTGGCAACATGCGTTTTCGCGGCGTTTTCGTGCCGTCGGCGGCGTGAGAAAAGGGCCGAGGGTTCGGCCCTTGCAGACAGGTATGAAGGGCGCTGCGGCGCCCTGGTTGCTTTACAGCTTAGGCCCGGCCTTCACCAACTTTTCGCCCGCCGGGGTGACGGTATATTTGGCGAAGTTGTCGATAAAGCGCTGCGCCAGATCCTGCGCCTTCTCCTGCCACAGCGATTCGTCGGCGTAGGTTTTGCGCGGATCGAGGATCGACGGATCGACGCCCGGCAGTGCGGTCGGCACGTTCAGCCCGAAGATCGGCAGCGTGAAGGTCTCGGCCTGCTCAATGTCGCCATTCAAGATGGCGTCGATGATGCCGCGCGTATCTTTGATCGAGATACGCTTGCCGCTGCCGTTCCAGCCGGTGTTCACCAGGTAAGCCTGGGCGCCGGCGGCCTCCATGCGTTTCACCAGCACTTCGGCGTACTGCGTCGGGTGCAGCGTCAGGAACGCGGCGCCGAAGCAGGCGGAGAAGGTCGGCGTCGGCGCGGTGATGCCGCGTTCGGTGCCGGCCAGCTTGGCGGTGAAGCCGGACAGGAAGTGGTATTGAGTCTGCTCCGGCGTCAGGCGCGATACCGGTGGCAGCACGCCGAAGGCGTCGGCGGTCAGGAAGATGATTTTGCGCGCGTGGCCGGCTTTGGACACCGGCTTGACGATGTTCTCGATGTGATAAATCGGGTAAGAGACGCGGGTGTTCTCGGTTTTGCTGGCGTCGTCGAAGTCGATGCTGCCGTCGGCCAGCACGGTGACGTTTTCGAGCAGCGCATCGCGGCGGATCGCCTGATAGATTTCCGGCTCCGCCTGCGGCGACAGCTTGATGGTTTTGGCGTAGCAGCCGCCTTCGAAGTTGAACACGCCGTCGTCGTCCCAGCCGTGCTCGTCATCGCCGATCAGCTGACGCTTAGGATCGGTGGAGAGGGTGGTTTTGCCGGTGCCGGACAGGCCGAAGAATACCGCCACGTCGCCTTGCTCGCCGACGTTGGCCGAGCAGTGCATCGACGCGATACCCTGCAGCGGCAGCAGATAGTTCATGATCGAGAACAGGCCTTTCTTCATTTCGCCGCCGTACCAGGTGCCGCCGATCAGCTGCATGCGCTCGCTCAGATTGAAGGCGACGAAGTTCTCCGAGTGCAGCCCTTGCTGCTGCCAGTCCGGGTTGGTGCATTTGGCGCCGTTCATCACCACGAAGTCCGGCTCGAAGTCAGCCAGCTCTTCGTCGCTCGGGCGGATAAACATGTTTTTCACGAAGTGCGCCTGCCAGGCCACCTCGGTGATGAAGCGCACTTTCAGACGCGTGTCGGCGTTGGCGCCGCAGAACGCGTCCACCACGAACAGACGCTTGCCGGAGAGCTGATTGCCCACCAGCGTCTTCAGATGCTGCCAGACTTCCGGCGAGAGCGGCTGGTTGTCGTTCTTGCCGGTGCCGTTGTCCGACCACCAGACGGTATCGCGCGTGGTGTCGTCGCGCACGATGTATTTGTCCTTCGGCGAACGGCCGGTAAATTCACCGGTCGCGACGTTGACCGCGCCCAGTTGGGTGAGGGTGCCGCGCTCCAGCGGCGGCAGGTCGGCGCGGGTCTCTTCGGCGAACAGCAATTCATAACTGGGGTTATAGACGATGTCGGCGGCCTGATGGATGCCGTAGCGAGCGAGGGTTTGTGGGGTAACAGCGCGTGAAGACATATTCTACTTCCTTATGAGTCATATTATGCCTCTTTCCCGTGCGGTGCCGCGCGCAGGATTGAGATTCGGATCAAGCTGACCGGATTCAGCTAATGCGTTTCCGGTTCTTTATTAATAAAACAGGGGGATTTTTCGCCCTCCTATAGCATAGCAGCGAATTTAAGCCTGCTTACTTTAATTACAAAATGCTGACGATAATTAATTAAAACCAACCTTGGTGGAGGGTCACAATATTGAATTTCGCCGGCGTAATTTAGTTTTGCATTTTTATTTTTTATCATATTGTCAGGGCTGTCTACTGTTTTATTTCTTATTAGAAAAAGCGAAATCCACAATAGGATTTTTCGTAATCATTTGTTTTTGCTTGGCTATGGCAGAGTTTTTGCGCCAGGTGAATCTAACCGTACTGTACGCTTGTCAGCAGGGTGAATAATGAAACAGATAAATGCAGAACTGGCCTGTGATAAAAATACGGCATCGTCCGAATCCTCAGGGTTAATTAATCAACTTCGTCAAATGGATATCGGCGCGGTACCGATCGCCTTGTTTATCACGATTTGCGCCATCGTGGCGATTTCCGCCTACGCCAACTTCCTGCCAAAGAATATGATCGGCGGCCTGGCGGTGATAATGACGCTGGGCTTTGCGCTGGCGCAGTTGGGAAAAAGTATTCCCGTGCTGCGCGATATCGGCGGGCCGGCCATTCTGTGTTTGATGGTGCCGTCGGTGCTGGTCTATTTCAATGTCTTCCAGCCTAACGTCATGGGCACCGTCCATCTGCTGATGAAAGACGCCAACCTGCTCTATTTCGTCATCGCCAGTCTGGTGGTCGGCAGCATTCTCGGCATGAACCGGGTGATCCTGATCCAGGGGATGATTCGCATGTTCGTGCCGCTGGTGGTGGGCACGATCACGGCGGTGATCACCGGGCTGCTGGTGGGCAAGCTGTTTGGCTTTACCTTCTATCACACCTTCTTCTTCATCATCGTGCCGATCATCGGCGGCGGCATCGGCGAGGGGATTTTACCGCTGTCGCTGGCCTATTCGGCGATCCTGGGCTCAACGCCGGACGTCTATGTCGCGCAGCTGGCGCCGGCGGCGGTGCTGGGTAACATCTTCGCCATCGTGACCGCCGGGGTGCTGGCGCGCATTGGTATGCAGCGCAAGGCGCTGAGCGGCGACGGCATGCTGATCCGTTCGGCGCAGGAGAACGCGATGTTCGCCATCAAGGAGCAAGGCGGCAACGTCGATTTTCAACTGATGGGCGGCGGGCTGCTGGTGATCTGCGCCTTCTTTATCGTCGGCGGCCTGTTCGAACACATCGTGCATATTCCCGGCCCGGTGCTGATGATCCTGTTCGCGGTGCTGTGCAAGTACTGCCGGGTGATCCCGGCTTCGATGGAAACCGGCGCGCACAGTTTCTACAAGTTCGTCTCCACCGCGCTGGTGTGGCCGCTGATGATCGGTCTGGGCATGCTGTACGTGCCGCTGGAAAGCGTGGTGGCGGTGTTCTCGGTCGGTTATGTGGTGGTCTGCGGCTCGGTAGTGCTGTCGATGGGGCTGGTCAGTTTCCTGATTGCGCCTTACCTGAAGATGTTTCCGGTGGAAGCGGCGATTGTCACCTGTTGTCACAGTGGCCTGGGCGGCACCGGTGACGTGGCGATCCTGTCGGCGTCGAACCGCATGGGGCTGATGCCGTTCGCCCAAATCGCCACGCGCATCGGCGGCGCTTCCACGGTCATCGGTGCGACGCTGCTGCTTGGTTGGTTAGTCTGAGTCCAGAGTATCTTATGGATAACCGGGGTTGGATTGCCCCGGTTTTTTTATGCATTTTTTTTCGCTTATCGTGATAGTGCTGATTATTGCCTTGAAAATCATTCGTGTGGCGCAAATGCATAGCCGTACTTTATCTAAGAAAATTCTGTAATCGGTGAAAATGTGTCTATTCTTTTCTCTTAAGGGATTATCGTTCTCATTCAGAGTGCCGAGGGAAGGCGCCATCGCATTACCGATATCCCCGTATTGATTCAACACCGGGCCGCTGCCGTTCAGGCAATCCGCCAGTTGGGGCATCCCCCCGATTGAATTGACGAATATGGAGATAAGGTTATGTCATCAAGCAATGCTTCCGTTAAGGCCGAAGGCGTATTAGCCCTGCTGGGCGCTTATAAACCCGATGAAGACGACACCATTACCGTGCTTCATCCGTCGAAAACGTTCGAAAACGCCGGCCTGGAGCTGGTGCGCGGCGATCGCAGTTGGCACGACAAGGGCGTGACCGACACGCCGGTCTCTCTGACCTACAGCTTCTGGGAAAAGGCGCCGGGCAACATGTCGAGCATGGGCATCAGCGGCTTCAGCAGCTTTAACCCCGAACAGCGCGAGCAGGCTAAACTGTCGCTGCAGTCATGGTCAGACGTGGCTAACATCACCTTCACTGAAACCAGCAACACCGCCGCCGCCAACATCAAATTCGGCCTGTTCGACTACAGCTCGCGCGGCTCCTATGCCTTCGCGTATAACCCGGACACCTCGCCTTCGGTCGCCGGGCAGACCTGGTATAACGCCAAGAACCACACCTTCGTCAACAACCAGATCCATGAGAACGAGTACGGTCGCCAGACCTTCACCCATGAAATCGGCCATGCGTTGGGGCTGCAGCACCCGGGCGACTATAACGCCGCACCGGGCGTCAGCATCACCTACGCTAAAGACGCGACCTACTTTGAGGACAGCCGCGCGCACAGCCTGATGAGCTATTTCAGCGAAAGCAACACCGGGCAGGACTTTAAAGGCGCGTACTCTTCCGGGCCGTTGCTCAATGACATCACGGCGATCCAGCATTTCTACGGCGCCAACATGACCACCCGCACCGGTGATACGGTTTACGGTTTCAATTCCAACACCGATCGCGACTTCCTCACCGCCACCGGCGCGCAGGACAAAATAATCTTCACCGCCTGGGACGCCGGCGGCAACGACACCTTCGATTTCTCCGGCTTTGGCCAGAATCAGCGCATCAACCTGAATGAAAAGGCGTTCTCGGACGTCGGCGGCCTGAAAGGCAACGTGTCTATCGCTGCCGGCGTAACGATTGAAAACGCCATCGGCGGGGCGGGTAACGATGTGCTGGTGGGCAACGCCGCCGATAACGTGCTCAAGGGCGGCGCGGGCGATGACGTGCTGTACGGCGGTAAGGGGGCGGATCAGCTGTGGGGAGGCGCCGGCAAGGACACCTTCGTCTATTTCGCGGCGGAAGAGTCAACGGCGGCGGCGCCGGATTGGATCCGCGACTTCGTGCGCGGCGAGGACAAGATCGATCTGACGCTGTTCAACACCGGCAGCGCCGACGGCATCCGCTTCGTCGATCAGTTCAGCGGCAAGGCGGGCGAGGCGACGCTGAGCTACGATGCGCAAAATCACGTCAGTGACGTGGCGATCAACCTGGGCGGCGCCTTTGACGGCAGCGATTTCCTGGTGAAAGTGGTGGGACAGCCGCTGGATGCGGGTGATTTCGTGCTGGCCTGATGGAGGCAACAAAAATAGGGCACTTTGGGCAAAAACCCGACAATTCCTATTAATTACGTCATATTAGCGTGACATAGTAGCGCGCAGAAGGCCGGGCTTGCATACCTCGGGCTTCTGTCGGATCGCCAACCTTCTTCGGTTGGCGATTCATTTTCCGCCTTTCAGCATGTTGATGGCGGCGCCGAGCAGGATGCGCCGTTCGATATCGTTGCTGTCCGCCAGCTGCCGCGCCAGATGTTTTTCCAGCGTTTCCACCGACAGCGCTTCGCCGCGATGACGCAGCTGCATCACGCCGTCGCCGATCAGGCGTGCGACCTCATCCCATACGGGTTTAATCTCCTGTTCCGAGAACGTCATGGCTTACCTCGGTTGGTTGATTTTTGCCCAATGTAGCAGCTGAGCTGCGGCTTCGCTAGCCGCCGCCTAAAACAGGAAGCATAAAAAACAAGCCATCAGTATTTCTTCTGGTTTTTACGCTCAATACTTGCGGTGTCGAAAAGCAGGAGAAAACATCATGAACTGGGTCGAAACCTTGGCGGAGTACTACCGCCTAAGCCGCACGGGTGAAACGCAGCATTGGCTGTGTCGCCGCTGGTTGCTTCAGGGGGAGGCGCGTTTGGCCTATTTGCGGGAGTTGCTGGAGCCGACCGCGCCACGGCGGCGGTGAACAGGGCGCCGGCGTTGCCGGCGTCATTTCGCGGGATCAACCGAAGGCGATCGCCGCCCAACGCAACAGCAGCAGCGCCAGGCAGATCAGCAGCAGCACCACCACCATTTTACCGAGCTTGTTGCCCATGCGTTTTGTTGCCACGCTGCCCTCCCTTTTAGCTGAAATACCACCCGCCGGCGAGGAGGATGAGGAAAAGCGTCACTAACGCGACGCCGTTGAGTAAGTCGCTGAACGTATCGTCAGCATCGATGTCATTTTGCCGCATGTTACCGCCTGGCGGACGCCATTGGGTGAATAATGTTCACAGTATGCGCCCCGCAGCGCGACAGGCACAGCGAAGAACGGTAAAAACGCGTAAAGGTGGCGGTGGCGGAACGCGCAGTCGCGCCTGCGACGGATGCAGACGGCCGGCAATACGTTGTACTATCCTGTCTGCATTGAGGCATTTTTCCAAAAGGTATAATCATGGCGACGGCAATTCCACAGAAATACGAACACCTTGAGCGTTGGGCATTCGGCGATACCGAGCAGCAGGCCGATGAAGTGGTGCAATTGATCCTCAATGGCACCAAAACGGCCACCTGTTCCAACCTGGACGGCGAGGGGATCCCGCAGGCCGGCGATCTGTTCCTGGTGGTGGACGGCAAGGGGGAGCCGGTCTGCGCGGTCGAGCTGACCGCGGTGGAAATGAAAACTTACGATCAGGTCGATGAAGCGCACGCCTTTGCCGAAGGCGAGGGCGATCGCTCGCTGGCGCATTGGCGCAAAGAGCTGCAGCGCTTCTTCGAAGCGTACGATCTGTTCTCGCCGGACATGACGCTGGTGCTGATGAATTTCAAAGTTGTCGACAAGTTCTAAACTGATGCGCGCCGTTCCCTACGAGTGCCAGTGGGCGAGCCCGGAGTTGGCCGCCGATCTGATAGCCGGCCGCGCGACGCTGGCGCAAGACGAAAATTGGGCGCGCAGCGGCGCCCGCGATCGGGCAGAGTACATCGAGTGGGCCAACCACGTGTGCGGCATGGCCTGCCTGAAAATGGTGCTGGGCCATCGCGACGGCGAAACGCCGCCGCTGTTGGAACTGGCGCGCCGCAGCCTGCCCTACGGCGCCTATGTGCGCGAGGGTGAACGGATAAAGGGCCTGATTTACGCGCCGTTCGTCGAGTACGTGCGCGAGCAGTTCGCGCTGCAAGCGGAGGTGAAGGTGGGGCTGGACGCTGCCGACGTGCCGGCGCTGCTTAGCGAATGCCGCTACTTTATCGCTTCGGTGCATCCCGCCATTCGCCGGCCGGAGAGCACGCCGCCGCACAGGGGCGGGCATCTGGTGCTGATCACCGCCGCCGATGCGCAAAGCGTGACCTTCCACAACCCTTCGGGCGACAGCCCGGCGACGCGCGAGCGGGTATGCCTGCCGCTCAGCCGCTTCGCCCCTTTCTTTGCCGGCCGCGGCATCGCCATCGCATAAGAAAACGCGCTGTTTCCGATGAAAACAGCGCGTTGTCAGCCGTTCTGATGCACTATCATGCCAGCCGCATCACCCAGGCGTCCGCCTGCCGATCGTAGTGTTGCTTGTACAGCAGCGACTGTTTGCCGTCGAGGATCGCCGGGATGCTGGTATGTTCATCCCAGCCGTCCAGCTGCATGCACAGATCCGGATCGGACTTGCAGGGAATGCTCAGGGTGCCGGCACGGTCGGCGCCGGCGTGAAGATGCGCGTCATCGACCTCGAAGCTGCCAATTTTTACGACGGTTTTGCTCATGGGAACTCCTTGCTCAATGGTGTGGTAGGAGGTTAGACCAGTTCAGTCATCGGTAAGAGCATAGCCAAATGAGCAAAAAATGCCACATAAAAATTACATTTTGGAAACAATTTCCACGCCGGCAAAACACAACGCCTAGTACTCCACCACAAAACTGAGGTTGTCTTGATAGCTGCCGACCGCCACTTCCGTCTGCGCCGCATTGACCGCCGCCTTATACGGGATGCTTTGCGCCAGCCCGGTGCCGGCGCCGCTCTGTTTGTTGGTGCTATCCCAAACGGTCGTCGTATTAGGCAAGTAAATCTGGTACTGCATGAAGTTGCTGGTGCCGCTTTTCATGCGCCGCCAACCGGTGACCGGGTTATTGCCGTTGGTGAAATAGGTGTTGTATCCCTCGGTTTTGGTGCAGGTCAGGGTGATGCTCTGATTGACAGGATTGAACTGCCCGACCAACGCCATGCTGCCGAAGTTGACGTTGGGCGCGGTGCCGATCAGGCAATCTTTGGTGATGGTGACGCTGACGCTGACCGTGCTGGGTTTATCGACGCCGTCCCACCAAACGCACAGGCCGAGCACGCCCAGACCGCAAATATGGTAATTCCAGATCAGGTTGATGCTGTCGGTATAGGTTCCTGCGCGCACGTTGGCGCCGGCGGTGGTTTTGATATACAGCGGAAAGTTGACGTTGGAGGAAATCAGGATCAGCGACAGCAGGTTGAGCGAGCTGTAGTCGATGGTTTGGCCGATGCTGTAAGGATATTGGTAGTTGGCGTCGGGGTAGATCAGGTAAGCGATTTTATCGCCGGAACCGTCGGTGTTGGCAACCGCCATATTGTTGGTGGTGGAGGCGATTTTGACCGTGACGGTGTTTTGCGACAGCAAACTGAGCCCGAGCCCGGTGCAGTTGAGGCCGGCAGTGCCCTGGGCGTTAATCTGCCCGTTGTAGACCACGAAAGAGCTGCTTCCCGGTAAGGTGACGGTGCCGTTGGTGGTGGCGCAGTCGGCGAATGCGCGCTGACAGAGCAGCAGCGAGAGGGTTAGCAATAAGGCTTTCAATCCCCGAAACATAGTGACTCTCCGTCGTTGAATTAGCGGCAGACAACCGGGCCGACGCGCTGGATGCCCTGAGGCTTCGCCAGACTGAATTCCGCCTGACACGGCGGGCCGCCGTCGGCCGGGATCACGCTCAGGCGATTGTGTTGTTGCACCGGGTCGATATAGGTCATGCCGTCCCAACCGACATAGCTTTGCTGATTGCCGCCAACCACCGCCACCTGGCTGCCGTTGGCCAGCGGTTTGCCTTGCTCGTCAACCAGTTCGACGTCGGCGGCGGAGATGGGTTGGATGGGGAACTCAACCAGAAAACCGCTGTGATCGCGAATGGCGACGGTTTTTTCCACCGTCGGCAGCGCAACGTCGGCGGGCAGGCTAAGCGGATCAATCTGGAATTTCGCATGGTAGTAAGAGGTGACGGTCGGCACCAGTAAATAGCCCTGGGCATCGGTCTTGCCGATCGGCTGGTTCTCATAGCTCACCGGAATGTCGGCGTATCCTTGCGTGGACACCAGCGCAAAGGCATCGTTGATGGTGTTGGTGGCGTATACGCCGCCGTTCATCGCCACCAGCGAACCGCTGATTTCGCCCCAGTGGTTGGTTTCATCGCGGGTACCGTATACGCCCGCTCGGGCTTCGAGTCTGCGGGTTCGCCAGGTCAGATCCGCCTGGCGGTAATCGCCGCCGCTCGGGTTATTGGCGTAGGCCAGATTCCAGCCGAAACCGCCATCGGTCGGCGCGGCGCGGCTGTAGCTGACGCGTTCGCTCCAGCGGTTATTGTTGTCGCGCGCGGCGCTGAGGCTGGCCGTGCCCCAGCTGTCAAACGGAATGGAGAGCTGCAGTTGGGCGCTGTAACCGCTGCTGCCGATTTCCCGGTTGAGGGAGGCGTACAGGCTGCTGTTGCGCCAAAGCGACACACTGTAGGACAGGTTCACCAGGCGGGTCCGTTGAGCGATGGCGTCGCGAACGTCAAAATAACCGGCGCCGAGGCTGCCTAGCCGGCCCAGGCTGACGCTGCCGGTCAACTGATCGGTGCGACGGCTCAGACGGTAGTCGCTTTTATACACGGAAATGTCGCCAAAATCGGCGCTGCGCAGGATGCGTTGCGCGTTGAGGCTGAAACGTGGGTTGCTGTAGGTGTAGCCAAAGCTGCTTTGATCGCCGTGGTTGCCGGTGTAGCGATAGACGGGCTGAGGATCTGGCTGCTGCAACGGCCTGCCGGTCAGCGGGTCATAATAGGTGGGGGATGGTATCGGCCGGCCGCCGTTAAACGCGTCGTCGCCGGCCTGGCTGACGCTGTAGGACGCGTTGAGAACCCCCCATTGTCCGACGCGAATGTCGGCGCCGCCGCCGCCGACCGCCAACTCGGCTGCGCCTTCGGCGCGTCCTTCCAGGGTTAACCAATCAGTGACGCCGTAACGTAAACTGGCGCTGCCTACCCATTGCCCGTAATCGGCAGAATTCAACCCGTAGTTGCGTCGCAGCAAGCCGGTGGAAATGCTGAAATCGCTCATGCCGGTCTGCAGCAGGTTGCTGGCCACGTAGAACGGTACCGTGGTGCTGACCTGGCGGCCGAGGGCGTCGGTGGTGACGACGGTGGCCTGACCCGCGCCGTTGATGTAGGGCACGCTGTTGAGGGTAAACGGGCCGGGATTAATGTTGGTGGTGCTGTTTTTATAGCTGTTGATGTATAAATCGACGCTGCTGGGCAATGCCGCCTGGCCGGAAAACTGCGGCAACGGGTAGGTGATAAGATCCGGGCGCACCGCGAAATTGCGCGCCAATTGCAAGCCGCCGATGCGCACGGCGCTGCTCCAGGGGAGCGAGCCGGTGGTAAGGTCACCGGCGATCACACTCAGCATCCGTTGATCATCGTTGAAACGCCAGTAGCTGTCGTACCGAATATAGCGGCCGCCATCGTCGTTTGGCCCGCCGTTAAACCCGCTGCGGTAGATGCCGGTGTTGGCGACGACGCCGAACCCGTCGAACAGGCGCTGTTCGCTCCACGCCGACAGGTAGCCCGGCCGGCCATTGCCGTTGCTTTGGCTGGCGTAGATGTCGTAGTTGAACAGCAAACCGAGGCTGCTTTGCGCCGGCAAGCGCTGCAACGGTGAACGGGCGCCGATGGTTTGCTGTGGCAACCAGTCGTTGGGCACGTTGATCAGCAACTGCTGGCTCTCGCCGCTGTAGCTGACATCCACCTTCTCCAGCCGATCGACGGCGATTTCTTTCGCCTGTTTATCCGCTACCGGCAGCCCGGCGTCGAGCAGTTGTTGGGGTGTCATGTAGTAATGGCCGCCGCGGTAGTTGACCGGCACGACGTTGCCGGTTTGGCGCCCGTTGACGACCGGCTCCAGATACAGCGTGGTGTCCGGCATGCTGACGGCGCTGGGCGGCGGCGGCAGATCGTCGCCGAGCGCAAACGGCAGCCAGCCGCCGGCCGCCATGCTCAGCATGGCAAACGTCAGCGGCTTAAGGCTGAAGCGCCGCGTCGATAGCCTCCCTGTCGGCTGCACCTGGGCCTCAATAAGACGGAATGGCTACGGGCTGTTTGTTGTCATTGACCGTGGCCATCAGCTTGCCGCTGCTGAAAGCGCCTGCGGGCGGCAAGGCGAAGCGCATCTGTGAACCGGGCAGCACGTATCCCATCAGGCCGGGATTCAGGCTGCGGCCTTGCAGCGTCACTTTCGAGATACGAGCATGCACTGCGCCTTGGTTTCGCACCTCCAGCCAGCGTTCGCTGCTTTGCTGCTGTAGACGATAGCTGAGCTGGGGTTGGCTGGCGGTCGCGTAATCGCGCGGTTTTTCGCTGTCTTGTTTGGTCCAAATGCCTTTGCCGCTGACGAACAGCGGCACCGAGTAGCGCATCTGGAATTTCAGCCCCATCTCCGCGCCGCCGGGAGCGGCGCTCGACGCGGGTTCTTTCACCGGCACTTCATCGACCAAAATGCGGTAGGCGCGCTCCTGTCCCGCCGCCGGGGCCGACTGTTTGATCAGGCGTATCAGTTGGCGTTTGCCTGGCGCGATCGACGCCACCGGCGGGCTGGCGATCACGTCGCTTTGGTTGCTGTAATCGTCTTTGCCGGCGGTTTGCTGCCAACCCAGCACGCGAATTTGCATATAGACCGGTTTGCTGTCGCGATTTTCCAGCCACAGCGCGGTGGCCTGCTGTTGATCTTCAATCACCGGATCGATCGGCCAAATGAGAATGGAAGCCGCGGCCAGGGCGTGCTGTTGGCTTGCCAGGAGCAAGGCTGCCGTTAACGGCAGTCGGAAGGGTATGCGCATAACTCAATCCTTATTGCAAAAAACTTAATAAGTGACCGTCAACAAGACCGTATCGCTGTAAACGCCACTGGTGGGCAGGGTACTGGTCGAAAACAGACGGGCGTAAACTTTGATTTCTTGCGTGCTGCCAGTGGCGGCGACGGTCTGCGCCGCGCCGCCGTTGGCGCCATCTCCCCAAAGGGTGGCGTAGTTGCTGTCTTGATAAAGTTGATACAGCAGCGTTTCCGACGTGACGGCATTTTGTAATTTTCTGCCGCCGGCGATGGATCCGGTCACGTGATTGCCGACGCCGAGGGCCAGCGTAACGCTCAGCCCCGGGTTGCAGCGAAACAGCACCGAACCGGCACCGCTGCTGGAGACGATGCTGACTGCGTTGCTCAGCGAGGACAACTGGCCGAAGTTCAGTGTGCCGAAGGTGGTCACGTCACTGACGCCGCTGCCCAATACGCAGCCTTTTACCACGGTTGCATTGACGGTGAACGGCTGGCTTTTGGTCAAGTCGTTGACGCCGGTATCGCTTTGGGCCGGGGAAAGCGGCAGGCAGAACAGCAAACCGCAAATGAAAGCGCGCATCGTCATTACCAATTGATCGTGACCTGTACCGTATCGGTGTAGCTGCCTGTCGGGGGTGTGGCCTGCGCCGGGATCATGCCATAGACCGGCAGCCAGTTGTCCGTACCGTTGGCGGTTTGTGACACGCCCGTCAGATTATCCCAAATGGTGCTGTGGGCGGCGTTGGTGTACAGGTTGTAATTCACCCGTTGGCCTGCCGCGCTTTGCAGGTAGCGGGCAGCGGTATTGCCGCTTTGCCCGCCGCCAAGCAGAACGCTGTAGCTGGTGCCGTTGGTGCATTTCACCCGAATGGCGCCGGCGTTTTGCTGCCCGGCGACGCTGGTTGCGGTGCTGAGAAAATACAGCGTGCCGAAATTCAGCGTGCCGAAGCTGACGTTGCCACCTGAGCTGCTGCCGGCCTCACAGGCGCTGAGCAAGGTCGCGCTGACGCCGAGGGTCGCGGTTTTACTGTCGGCCTGCGCCAACAGGCTGCACGCCCATAATCCGCAGCAGCAAAGCGCGCGCCGCACCGTTACCAGGTGACCGTCATCGTGACGGTGTCGTTATAGGTGTCCGCCGCCGGGGTAGATCCGGCCGCCGGTACGCGGCCATAGACGATCAGCGGAACAGCGGCGCCGGTGCCGGTGCCGGTCCGCGCGTTGGCGCCGCTGCCCCAGGCGGTGGTGCGTGCGGCATCCTGGTACAGGTTATAACTGATGAATGCGCCTGCCGTGCTGGCCATGCGGCGTTGGGTGCCTGAAGTGACGTGGAGCCCGTTGTCCAGCGCCACCGTGTAGTCTGTGCCGGTGGTGCAGGTCAATGACAGCGTACCGGCCCCCCCTGCGCCGGTGGCGCTGGCGTCGATGATGTTGGCCAGTGAAGAGTAAGTGCCGAAGCTGATGGAGCCGAAGTCGTTGACGGAACCACTGCTGTTGCCGCCTCCCACGACGCAACCGGCGCCGATGGTCAGCGTCACGCCTAACGTGCCTTGAATGGTGCCTGCTGCGTTAGCCGCGCCGTTGGCGCACAGCAGGGTTGCTACCGAGGTCAATGCCATCAGAGTTTTTTTCATCTTATATTCCTTGCCGTATGAGAGAAAGCCCGCAAAGACGCCACCCAGAGGTGGGTTGAACGTATTCATTTAGCTGCACTTTAATTAATAGAATAAGAATCGGGAATTGTCTTGATGAAAACGAGAAACTTTTTATTCTCATTCCCCGGCTGACGGGGCTCGCAGGCGAGGTATAGCGATAAAGTGAAATGATTAGAATAATAACGAACGGCGATGGGAATATTATTAGCGTTATTTTATCGCCGGGGAGTTTCATTCCCCGGCGCGGTATTGTTTACAGGTGGAAATCCAGTGCGCCATCCCGCACCAGCTCGCGCGGCAGGTTATTCTTGATACGGCTGCCAATGCGTTTGGCGATGCCCAGAGGTTGCCCCTGATAGGTGACGATGCACTCGTCGCCCGCCGGTGGCTGCTCAGGGTAGAGATCGCGGCCGTGATACCACTCCTGGGCCAGCGCGGCGTCCAGCTCGAAATGCTGTTTGCCGCCGGCGCCCGCGAGGGCGATCGCCGCTTCGTGCTGCCAACGGAAACCTTTCGGGAAACGCTCCGCCAGCTTGAGACCGATGCGCGAGAAGCGCACCTTGCCGAACAGCGGCTCCAGCTCGGCCGGGAACAGCCAGATTTCCTTATCGCGCTCCCACAGCCGGCTGTCATCGCCCCAGGTTAAGCCGGATGCGGCGGCGGCTTGGGCGACCAGCGCCGCCTCTTTGCCGGACAGTGGGCTGAACGGAAACTTACCGATTTTATAGGTCGGTTTCGGCAACGGTGCCACGGCGTGCTGTTTGCGCAGACGGGCGACGAAAAACCCTTCGCTGTCGTAAATCTGCGGGAAGACGTGCAGAAAACCTTCGGCGGTCAATGCCTTGTCAGCGCCGGGAAACAGCTTGCCCAGCGGTTCGACGCTGACCGCGTCGCCGTAGGTGTCCAGCAACCAACGCACCACCTGCTGATTTTCCTGCGCATTGAGGGTACAGGTGGAGTAAACCATCACGCCGCCTGGCGCCAGCGCATGGAACGCGCTGTCGATCAGCTCGCGTTGGGTGGCGGCGATTTCGGTCACGCTTTCCGGCGACCAGTTGCTCATGGCGTCCGGATCCTTGCGTACCACGCCTTCGCCGGAGCAGGGGGCATCGAGCAGAATGGCGTCGAAGCTCTCCGGCAGCGCGGCGCCGAACACCCGGCCGTCGAAGTGGGTCAGCGCGGTGTTCTTCACGCCGCAGCGGCTGATATTGGCGTGCAGCACTTTCACCCGGCTGGCGGAGTATTCGTTGGCGACGATGCCGCCCTGGTTGCCCATCAACGCGGCGATCTGGGTGGTTTTGGATCCCGGCGCCGCCGCCACGTCCAGCACGCGATTCGGCGCCGCGTCGCCGGCGAACAGCGCGCTGACCGGCAACATCGAACTGGCCTCCTGAATGTAGAACAGACCGCTCAGGTGTTCGGCGGCGCTGCCTAATCGCAGCTCTTCATCGTCGCGTTCGATCCAGAACCCTTCCGCGCACCAGGGAATGGGCTCCAGTCGCCAGTCGTAATCCTGCACCAGCACCAGGAAGTCGGCGACGCTGATTTTCAGCGTGTTGACGCGCAGACTGCGGCGCAGCGGGCGCTGACAGGCGGCGATAAAATCTTCCATCGCCAGCTCGGCGGGCATGATGGCGCGGGTGGCGTCAAGGAAAGCGGGGGGCAGAAAAACGGCGGTGGATTTGGCCACGGGGCGAACTCTCAGGGTGCAATAAAGACAAGGGCGAGAGTTTATCACAAAGCGGAAAAAAACAGGGCCCGGCATTGCCGGGCCCTGAGGGAAACGCGAAAGTTAATCGCGCGGAATGGCGGTGCCCCAGGTTTTCCAGTCCTTCGGCTCTTCCGGATTCAGCAGGAAGTGCTTGTTCGGCGTCGCTTTCGGCGCCAGCGGAATAGTCGGCGGGGTGGCGAAGGCGATACCGCCGCGGATGAACTGCTGGAAGGTGCCGCTCTTGATCACGCCGCCGGTCAGGCCGAACTGCAGGTTGTAACCCGACGCCAGCCAGAACACGCTGTTGTTGCGCACCAGATGCTGATACTTCTTGCTGATGCGCAGCGCGACGTGCACCCGGTCGGACATGGCGCCAAGGTAGAAACCGGTGATGGTGCCGACCTCCACGCCGCGGAACAGCACCGGCGTGCCGATCTGCAGCGAGCCGGTTTCGGCGGCGTCGAGCACCACGCTCAGGCCGTCCAGATAGCGCGAGTCGGTGATGCTGGCCTGCTGCAGCTCGAAGGTGCGCAGCTCGCGGCCGCGCCCCGGCTCCACGTTGATATAAGGCTGGAGCAGGGTATCGAGGTTGCTGACGCCGGCGGCGGAGATCTCCGGCGAGACGATCGAGAAGCGGCTGCCGAGGCGCGCGAAGGTCTGCACGTATTCCGGATACAGCACCGCCTTGGCCAACACTTCGTTGCGCTCCGGCGCCAGCTGCAGCGACTCCACCTGGCCGACGTCGATGCCGAGGTAGCGCAGCGGCATACCCGCCGACAGCTTGCTGGCGTCGTAGGTTTTCAGCGTGATTTGGCTGCCCACCGCGCGGGCGGCGGTTTCGCTGGCGTACAGCACGCGGTTGGCGCCCTTGTTCAGCGTCACGCCCTGTAGATTATCGAAGCTGATGGCACCTTTCAGCGCGCGGTTGAGCGGCGAAGCCTGCACCGTCAGGCCGCTGCCGTTGAGCTGCACCTTGGCGCCGCCTTCGGCCCAGAAGATGCTTTCGCGCGTCAGCAGCTTGCGGTATTCCGGGCTGATGTAGACGTCCACCTCAAACTCGTTGGCCTTCGGCCGAACGTTGACGATCTCGCCCACCTGGAATTTGCGATACAGCACTACCGAGCCGGCCTGCACGTCCGGCAGGCTGGTGGCGCTGAGGGTCAGGGTGGTGGCGGGGGCGTTGCCGACGATGCCTTCCTCGGCTTTTTCGCTGTTGGCGTACAGCGGGTATTGGCCGCCAGGTTCCCCCTTGCTGCCGGGAATAATGCGCACGCCGCCGTCTACCCACTCCTGCGCGCTGGCACCGAGCACTTCCATGCCGTCGATGCCCAGCTTGACGTCGAGGCGGCTGTTGACCACGAATTTGCTGTCTTTGTGCAGCAGGCCGCGGTACTGCGCGTCGATGGCGGCGGTGAATACCACGCCGCCGGCGGTCAGCGTGCGGCTCAGGATTTGGCCGACTTTCACGCCGTGCACCACCAGCGGCTGCCCGACGTCGATGCCGTAGCTTTGCGGCGCATTCAGCGTAACGGTCAGCACGCCAGGCTGTTGCAACAGCGTTTCGCTGCTGTCCAGCACGTTGAAGCGCTGCTGCGGCTCGCCTTCGCCCGGTACCAGCTCCAGCGTGGTGCCGGTCAGCAACTGGCTAAGCTTGGCGTCGTTGAGGCTGATGCGCGGGCTGCGCATCACGATGCGGGTGCCGCTGCGCATCAGATCGACCACCGAAGGATCGATGGTCAGTTCACCGACCACTTTGCTGTCCTGTTGCAACGTCAGCTTGGTCAGGGTGCCGACCTGCAGCCCCTGGTACATCAGCGGCGTGCGGTTTTCGCTCAGGCTGTTGCCGCTCGGCAGATCCAGCAGGATATTGACGCCGCGCTGGCTGTGGGCCAGATCAGGATACAGGATATAGCTCTGATCGCCCTTGGCCTGCTGGCCATCGGCCGGAGAATCGAAGGCAATGGCACCGTTGACCAGCGCCGCCAGGCTCTCCATCTGCACCGTGGCACCGGACAGGCTGAAATCGCCCTTGAAGCCGGAAACGTTCCAGAAGCGGCTGTTGCTCTTCACCAGGTTGGCGAAGCGGCGGTCGATCAGCACGTCGATGGTCACGCCCTTGTTGCCTTCGCTGATGGTGTAGTCATACACCTTGCCGACCGGGATTTTACGGTAATAGACCAGCGAGCCGCTGTTGAGCGAGCCGAGATCGTCGGCGTGCAGGTGAATCATCAGCTCGCCGGTATTCAGGCGGTACTTCGGCTGGGTATCGAGCGCGGTGAAGTGGGTTTGCTCCTTGCCGCTGCCGGGCATCATGCCGATATAGTTGCCGCCGACCAGCGCATCGAGCCCGGATACCCCGGCCAGCGAGGCCTTGGGCGTCACCAGCCAGAACTGGGTACCTTCGCGCAGCGAGTCTTCCAGATCGCTTTTGATACTGGCCTCCACCACGATGCTGCGCAGATCTTTGCTCAGACTGATTTTTTGCACCGTGCCGACCTCAACGCCCTGGTAGCGCACCGGCGTGCGGCCGGCGACGATGCCCGCCGCCGATTGGAAATCGATGGTGACGGTGGTGCCGCGTTCCTGGACATTGTTATAGACCAGCCACCCGGCGATCAGCAGGGCGATGAACGGCAGTAACCAGAACGGTGAAATGCGGCGTTTGTTCTTGACCCGCGCTTCAGTCGGTGTAGTCGGCGTTTCCTGTTGCATGTGCATCCCAAATCAATCGGCTATCGAGCCACTCAACGGCAAGAATAGTCAAAATGACCGCCGAGCCAAAGTAAAACGCGGCCGGTCCCATAGTAAAAGATAACAGCTGGTCGCGGTTTACCAGCGACATCATCAAGGCGATAACGAACAGATCGAGCATCGACCAGCGGCCGATCCAGGTGACCAGACGTAGCAGACGAATGCGCGTCTTCAGGCTGTGCGAAGTTTTGAAGTGGATGCTCAGCAACAGCGTGATCAGCACAATCACCTTGGTAAAAGGCACCAGCACGCTGGCGATGAACACGATGGCGGCGATCGGTACGTTGCCGGAGGTGGCCAGTGAGACCACGCCGGAGAAGATGGTGTCTTCCATCCGCACGCCGTTGGCGTAAATGATGGAAATCGGCAGCAGATTGGCCGGTATCAGCAGGATCATCGCCGCGATCAGCGCCGCCCAGGTTTTCTGCAGGCTGTAGGGCTGGCGGTGGCACATTGGCACATGGCAGCGCGGGCAGCGGCCGCGCGCGTCAGGGTAGCCGGTATAGTGGCAGGACAGGCAAATATGCAGCGCCGCCGGCGGGCCTTCCGGCTGTTCCTGCGGATAGTAACGCTCCCACAGCTGCTCCAGGTTAGCGTGGATCAGCGTCAGGATGCTGAGCACCGTGAGCGACAGGTAGGCGATCAGCGCGCTGCCCGCCTGGATGTCGGCGTAATCCTGCACCTTGATCGCCGCCACCGCCATGCCGATCAGATAAATGTCCAGCATCACCCACTCTTTGAGCCGCTCCAGCATCAGCAGCACCGGGCGCAGGTTCATGCCGAGCGCGTGGCCGAAGCGCAGGTACAGCAGCGACAGCGCCAGCGTCAGCGGGGCGCCGATGGTGCAAAACGCCACCATGCTGGCGGTGAGCGGATCGCCCTGGCGGCTCATCTGCCAGATGCCCTCCAGCAAACTGGCGTCGATGCGCGTGCCGAGCAGGCGGATGCTGATCAGCGGTTCGGTGAAGGCGAACGGCATCAGCAGCAGCATGGTGATCGCCATGGCGGTCAGACGCGTCATCGACCAGTCGCGGCCGTGCACCACCTTGGCGTTACAGCGCGGGCAATAAGCGGCCTGATTGCCGCTGAGCGGCGGCAGCATGAACAGCAGATCGCACTCGCAGCAGCGTTGGTGGCGCGCTTTGGAAAGGGGGGCGGTGATCGCGTGTATTTTCATTTTTGACAAGTAGCTGCCCTTGAGCCCGCCGGAACTGTCAGCGTAGCTGAAAAATAAACCGGCCGCGTCACCGGCGATCGGGCGCCGGACGGTAAAACGAGGTAAACCGGGATTCTGAGCGGCAAACATACCCCGAGCGACGGGGTTTTGTGAAGCAACAGATGATTAACCTTGTGGCTATACGCATTTAATGCTTATTTTATAGGGCCTAAGCTTTGGGCTTCTGGCCATCTTCACTGTTTCAATGGTTAACACATGACAAAAGAACAATTCTACGCGGAATTAAAACGTGACCTGAGCGCGTTGCTCGGCGGGGAAACCAACTTTATCGCGGCGCTGTCCAACGCCAGCGCGTTGCTCAACGAGCGTCTGGATGACGTGAACTGGGTCGGTTTCTATCTGATGGATGGCGACCAACTGGTGCTGGGACCGTTCCAGGGCAAGATCGCCTGCGTGCGCATTCCGGTGGGCAAGGGCGTGTGCGGCACGGCGGTGGCGGAAAATCGCGTGCAGCGCGTCGGCGACGTGCATGCGTTTCCGGGCC
Organism: Serratia sp. BNK-23; assembly: GCF_047456145.1. NCBI lineage: Bacteria > Pseudomonadati > Pseudomonadota > Gammaproteobacteria > Enterobacterales > Yersiniaceae > Serratia > Serratia sp. BNK-23. Next base: position 2,801,189 of record NZ_CP179900.1, on the reverse strand, counting down.
ATATCGCCTGCGATGCGGCCAGCAACGCGGAAATCGTGCTGCCGCTGGCGGTTGGCGGCCGAGCGATCGGCGTTTTGGATATCGATAGCACGGTTTATCAACGCTTCGACGAACAGGACGAAGCGGGCCTGAAAGCAGTGGTGGCGGGGCTTTGTGAGCAACTGGAACAGTGTGACAGTGCGAAATATGTGACTGTGGCGGCAAGTTGATCGACGGTTAACGTGGCAATTACCGATGGCGTCATTATAATGACGCCTGTTCATGCCTGTGGCTTGTTGGCAATACCGTTGTAATCAGGAAATTTCATGGAAAATCAACCTAAGTTGAACTCTAGTAAAGAAGTCATTGCTTTTCTTGCCGAGCGTTTTCCGCTCTGCTTTAGCGCCGAAGGCGAAGCTCGTCCGCTGAAAATCGGTATTTTTCAGGATTTGGTAGAGCGCGTGCAGGGGGAAGAGAATCTCAGCAAAACGCAATTGCGTTCTGCCCTGCGCCTGTACACCTCAAGCTGGCGTTATCTGTACGGCGTTAAAGTCGGCGCGCAGCGCGTCGATCTGGACGGCAATCCGTGCGGTGAACTGGAACAGCAGCATGTCGATCATGCTCGCCAGCAGCTTGAAGAAGCCAAAGCGCGCGTTCAGGCACAGCGTGCCGAACAAAACGCCAAAAAACGTGAAGCCGCCGGTGAATCCGCCGATGCCGCTCCGCGCCGTCCGCGTCCAGCCGGTAAAAAGCCCGCTGCACGTCGCGAAGGCGGAGCCGCGCCGGAAAACCGCAAGCCGCGCCCACAAACTCGCCCACAGCCCGCTCGCCAACCTCGTGCAGCCAAAGAGGAAAGCCAGCCGCGTTATGCGCCAGTCACGGATATCTCTAAACTGCAAATTGGCCAGGAAATCAAAGTCAGAGCAGGCAAGAGCGCGATGGATGCTACCGTACTCGAAATCGCTAAAGATGGCGTACGTGTGCAGCTCTCTTCCGGTCTGGCGATGATTGTGCGCGCAGAACACTTGCAGTTCTGATACGGAGGCCAACCCAGGCATGAACAAATTCGTCAGATTAACAGCGATTGCAGGGCTGCTGTGGGCGGGTGTCAGTTACGGCGCGGAAACAGCCAACATCCGCATCGGCCAACTGCCCCAACTGCAACAGGAACCCCAGCACGCTACGGTGAGTGAGCGCGTTACCTCGCGCTTCACTCGCTCTCATTACCGCCAGTTCGCCCTCGATGCGGAATTTTCAGGCAAGATCTTCGATCGCTACCTGAACATGCTGGACTACAACCATAACGTGTTGCTGGCCTCCGACGTGGCGCAGTTCGCCGGCAAACGCAATCAGGTTGGCGAAGAGCTGAAAACCGGCAAGCTGGACACCTTCTACGCGCTGTTCAATCTGGCGCAGAAACGCCGTTTCGAGCGTTATACCTATGCGTTGTCGTTGCTGGACAAGCCGATGAACTTCACCGGCAACGGCACTATCGATCTCGACCGCAGCAAAGCGCCGTGGCCGAAAGACAAGGCCGAGCTGGATAGCCTGTGGGATGCGAAAGTCACCTATGACGAGCTGAACCTCAAGTTGACCGGCAAGACCGACAAAGAAATCCACGACACGCTGACCAAACGCTATCAGTTCGCCATCAAGCGCCTGACGCAAAGCAACAGCGAAGACGTCTTCCAGCTGGCGATGAATGCCTTTGCGCATGAAATCGATCCGCATACCAACTATCTGTCTCCGCGCAATACCGAGCAGTTCAACACCGAGATGAGCCTGTCGCTGGAAGGGATCGGCGCGGTGCTGCAGATGGATGATGACTACACCCTGATCAACTCGATGGTGCCGGGCGGCCCGGCGGCGAAGAGCAAGGCGATCACCGTAGGCGATCGCATCGTCGGCGTCGGCCAGGCCGGCAAACCGATGGTGGACGTGATCGGCTGGCGTCTGGACGACGTGGTGTCGCTGATCAAAGGGCCGAAGGGCAGCAAGGTGCGCCTGGAGATCCTGCCGGCCGGCAAGGGCACCAAAACCCGCGTGGTCACCTTGACCCGCGAGCGCATCCGCCTGGAAGACCGCGCGGTGAAAATGACCATCAAGACCGTCGGCAAAGAGAAGGTGGCGGTGTTCGACATCCCTGGCTTCTACGTCGGCTTGACCGATGACGTGAAAGTGCAGCTGCAGAAGATGGCCAAGCAGAACGTCAAGAGCGTGATCATCGATCTGCGCACCAACGGCGGCGGCGCGCTGACTGAAGCGGTGTCGCTGTCCGGCCTGTTCATTCCGAGCGGCCCGGTGGTGCAGGTGCGCGACAACAACGGCAAAGTGCGTGAAGACGCCGACACCGACGGCGTGACCTACTACAAAGGTCCGCTGGTGGTGCTGGTCGATCGCTTCAGCGCCTCCGCCTCCGAAATTTTCGCGGCGGCGATGCAGGATTACGGCCGCGCGCTGATCGTCGGCGAACCGACCTTCGGTAAAGGCACCGTGCAGCAGTACCGTTCGCTGAACCGCATCTACGACCAGATGCTGCGCCCTGAGTGGCCGGCGCTCGGTTCGGTGCAGTACACCATTCAGAAGTTCTACCGCGTCAACGGCGGCAGCACCCAGCGCAAGGGCGTGACGCCGGATATTCTGATGCCGACCGGCGTCGATCCGGCGGAAACCGGCGAAGCGTTTGAAGACAACGCCATGCCGTGGGACAGCATCAATGCGGCGACCTACAGCAAGACCGGCGATATGACGCCGTTCGAGCCGGAACTGCTGAAAGATCACCAGCAGCGCATCGCGCAGAATCCGGAGTTCCAGTACATCGCGCAGGATATCGCGCATTACAAGGCGCTGAAGGATAAACGCAATATCGTGTCCCTCAATCTGGCGGTGCGCGAGAAAGAGAACCACGATGACGATGCGACCCGTCTGAAACGCATCAACGAGCGTCTGGAGCGCGCGGGTAAGAAGCCGCTGAAATCGCTCGACGATCTGCCGAAGGATTACCAGGAGCCGGATCCGTACCTGGATGAAACCGTGCATATCGCGCTGGACCTGGCTCATCTGGAAAAGGATCAGCCTGCTCAGCAGCCAACGCCGGCTAAGTAAGGCCACGGCTTTGCCTGTGAAAAACGCACCCTCGGGTGCGTTTTTTTATGGTTGCGGCAAGCCCGGCTTAAGCCGGTTTCTTGCGGTGACGCAGCCCGAGCTGAATGCAGGAAACCACCACCAGCAGACAGCCGAACAGCGACAGCAGCAGCGGGATCTCATGCCAGAACAGCCAACCCCAGGCGATGTTGAACACGATGCCGATATAGCGCACCACCGAGACCACGATCAGGTTATCGGAAGAGAAGGCCTGGGTTAAGACGACCTGCCCCAACAGCGACACCAGGGCGATGGCGAGCAGAATGGCGAACTGATAGGCGTTGGGCCAAACGAACGCGTTCCACATCAGCGGCAGCGAGATCAGCGTTGCGATGAACAGGAAGTAGAACACGATCTCGTAGTTGTGGTGGCGCTTGCTGAGTTTGTTGACCGACAGATAGGCGATCGAGGCGAACACCGCGCTCATCACGCCGACCAGCGACGCCAGGGTATAGGCCGAGAAGTGCCACGGCCGCACCAGCAGCACGGCGCCGATGATGACCATCGCCAGCCAAAACGCGGTATTGGCGTTGACCCGTTCACGCAGCACCAGCAAGGAGAGCAAAATGGAGAAAAACGGCGACAGATAGGCCAGCATGCTGGCGTCGGCCAGCGTCAGATGGGCGATGCTGTAAAAATAACAAATGAGATACAGCCCGCCCATGGTGCCGCGCAACACCAGCAGCGGCCGGTCTACGCGGCTGAAGGCGATGCGGTGGCGGTACATCAGCAGCAGAACCAGCAGACAGCCGATGCTGCTGCGAAAAAACACGATTTCACCGGTGGGAATAGCGTCGGAGATGGTTTTAACCAGCGCGTTCATGACGCTGAAAATCAACGAGGCAAAAATGGCCAGTAACGCACCCTGATTCATGCTTGCCTCCGCCATTGTCGGTAAATGATGTCCGCCTGCTCGTCGCAGGTATCGTCCAGCAACGAACGATGGCAATGCTCGGCGCCGTTCCGGGTGACGAAGCGCTGCAGCGCCTGCTGAAAGCGCGCCAACAGACGCTGGGCGGCGGGCATCTCGACGTCAAGCCGCTGCGCCAGCAAGACCAGGACGCGCAGTTTGCGCACGTCCTCTTGCGGCACGCGCGGCAGGCGCCAGCGCCCCTGGGCATCCTGGAAGACGCGGGCGACCCTGACGGCGGAAAAATCATAGTAGCGGCCCTGCGCGTCCGGCTCGGAATAGGGGTCGACCAGCAGCGCGGTATAACGCGTAAACAGCGCATAGCATTGCTCCGTCGGCGTGAGCTGCGGGAATTGGTCAATCCAGCGGCGGCTCACCATACGGGGCGGAACCGGGTAGTTGTCGTCATTCAAAAAGCGCAGCAGGTTAATGGCCTCGATGCCGAGCCGGTTGAGCAACTGCTGGTAATCCTGCGAGAGCGCCAGCATGTCGGCGATCGCCTCGGGACAGATGGGGCCCTCGGGGTGGGTTTTATACAGGTACTGGATCGGCGCCTGCGGCTGGAATATCGCCTGCAGCGTGGTTTCGGCCAGCGCCAGCGGAGGATGAACATAATTGGTGATGCTGAAGCGCTCGGCGGCGAGCAGGCTGTTGCAGCGTTGGGCGTCAATGCCGTGACGCGCCAGCAGCGAGCAAAGCCAGTCGAGTTCGGCGCAGTCTGACCTTGCGCCTGCGCCGGCCAGATAAATCCGCTGCTTGAACGCCTTGGTGTAGGCGCGGTAAGGCTGTTCGGCGTTCTGGTACTTGGTGTCGGCGTAGTAGCTCGACAGGCTGATGACCTCGACGTGGGATTGCCCGGCGTCCTGCAGCAGGCTTTGCGCCATCAGGCCGGAGCCGATGGAGGGAGAGAGCAGGATCAGTGAGCGCAGTTGGGGCAACGCCGCCCATGGCACCTGTTGCAGCACGTCATGGTATTGATCGGCGGGGACGGCAAGGATCAGTCGGTGCCAGTCGCCGCCGACCAGTGACAGATCATCGTAATAGCGATCAATCGTCACCTGCGCATCGTCTTGGGTGTGCTGCGCCTTACCGGCGCCCGTCAGCCACAGGCTGGGCGTGTGCGCCAGATGTTGCTTCAGGCGGCGCCCTTTTTCGCTGGGGCGGTTGTACAGGCCGATGCGCGCATTGGCCGCGGCCTTGATGTCCGCAGCCAGTTGGATCGCCGCCGGGCCGGCGCCGAGGATCAGGGTGGGAAAGGCATTATTCATGGCGGTGGGGCTCCAAAATCAACAGATCGTACAGCGGGGTGGCGAGCGGTTTACCGCTGACGCGCCAGGGCGAGCCGGCGGCCTGGTGGTGGTAAGGGCAGTTGAAGATCGACTTGAGGCCGTTGCCATAGCGCACCAGCAATTTGCCGCACTGGGGCAGCAAAGGCCGCAGCGCCTTCAGCAAACCCTGCTTGTCCGCCACCAAAGAGGCGATGATGATGTGATCGATATCGTTGCGCGTCAGGCCGTTCAGCTTGTCGATGCAGGGCATCTGCTGCACCAGCCCCAGGTGGCGCGTGAGCCGGCGGGCAAAACGCTGGGCCGCCGGATCGCAATCGTAGCAAATGACGGTGGCGGAGAGCCTGGCGACCAGCGCCAGCGCCGTGGTGGGCAATGCGCCGCTGCCCACCAGCAGCACCCGTTCGCCGGGTTTAATGTCGGCGGCCGCGATCTCCAACTGCAGCGCGCGGTCGAAACTGTTCAGGTAGGCGTTGGTTTGCGCCGGTTCCCGGCACAGCGCCGAGACGCGATGTTTCTCGTAGTCGCACAACGCGGCGTTGGCTGTCGCCCGCAGTTGGGCGATCTGCGCCGTGATCAAACGGTCGTTTTCCAGTTTTCGACGGTAGGCCTGCAGCTGTGGTTCGTCGTTAAAGGCTTGCAGGCGGCTGAAGCGGCGTTCCAGCAGGGAAAAATGGCGCCGATCTTGCCGGGCGGAGCGGTGTAGCTGGTGAATTTCCTGTTGCAAGCCGGCGAGTTGCGCCAGCATGTCCGCCTTGGTCAGAGTGTACATGGGGATTCTCCGTGTGCGTGTAACAGCTGTGTCGGCAGCAGATAGGGGTAGCCCTGCGGGCTGACGCCGTTTTCGATGCCGACGCCAAATACGCGAGACACCATCGGATGTCCCATCATCTGATGGGTATCGCCGTGGCAAACGACGCGTCCGTGCGCGAGCAGCGTGAGTGAGTGGCAATAGCGCAGCGCCAATCCCAGATCGTGGATCACCAGCAGCGTGATGCAGCGGTGGCGCCGGCCATAGTCGGCGATCTGATTGAGCACGCGCAGCTGGTGGTGGATATCCAGTGCGCTGGTGGGTTCGTCGAGCAAAATGATCTGCGGCTGAGAGACGAAGGCCTGAGCCAGCATCACCAACTGTCGCTGGCCGCCGCTGAGACGGTTGAAGGGGCGATCGGCGAGCGCGGAAATGCCGCATTCCGCCAGCGCCTGTTCGACCGCATCGGCCTGGGCGGCGCTGACGCGCCAGCTCAACTGCCGTACCTTGCCCAGCAGCACCATGTCAAAAGCGGTCAATGCCGAATCGCAGCGATTAAGCTGCGGCACATAGGCGATACGGCTGGTTTTCGGATCGAGAGGGCGTTCGCGGTAAGCGATCTCGCCGCTGGATGGCACCATGCGGTTAATCGCTTTGAGCAGCGTCGATTTGCCGGCGCCGTTGGGGCCGATGATGCCGCCGAGCTGCGCCTCCGGCCAGCTCAATGAAACGTCTGTCAACAGCGAGCGGCGATGCAGCGAGACGCCGACGCGGGTGAGGGTCAGTTGAGTCATGGGCGTTTAACCTGTCGAGTGACGAAGTAAAACAGCACCGGCACGCCGATCAGGGCGATAACGATGCCGATGGGCACCACGCCGTTCGGCATCACCAGCTTGGCGACGATCGAGGCGCACAGCAGCAGCAGGCTGCCGCAGAGGGCGGAAATGCAGATCAGGTAGCGCTGATCCTCACCCACCAGAAAGCGGGCGAAATGCGGGGCGATCAGCCCGACGAACCCGATGGTGCCGACAAACGAGACCGAGGCGGCCGTCAGCAAGGTCGCCAGCAGAAAGGCCAGCTTGCGCAAGGCGCTGACATTGATGCCCAGCCCCTGGGCCTGCTCTTCGCCGGCGGACAGCGCCGTCAGCCGCCAGGCGAGCCGCAGACTGACGAACAGTGCGCACAGCAACACGACGCCGGTGATCGCCACGCCGTGCATATTGGCTTTGAGCAGGCTGCCAAACAGCCAAAAGACAATTTGCTGCATGGCTTCCGGCGAGGCCAGAAACAGCAGCAGCGATTGCAGCGACTGAAAGAAAAACAGCACCACGATGCCGCTCAACACCAATATTTGCGGCGTCATGCCGCGGCGTTGTCCCAGCAGATAGACAGGCACGCAGGCGAGCAACGCCATCAGCGAAGCCAGCAGCGGCGTGCCCAGCGCCAACGCGCCGCCCAGGCTGAAGCCGGTGAGGATCGCCAGCGCCGCGCCGAACCCCGCCGCGGCAGAGATCCCCAGCGTATAGGGGCTGGCGAGGGGATTGGCCAGCACGGTCTGCATCAGCAGGCCCGCCAGCGCCAGGCTGGCGCCGACCACCAGGGCGGTGAGCGTCATCGGCAAGCGAATCGACCAGAAAACCGCCTGATGCAGTGCGTTGCCAGGCGCAGAGCCGGGCCAAAGCATCCGCATGATATCCGTGAGGCCAAGTTGCGCGGCGCCGACGGTGAGATCGATGGCGGTCGCCGCCAGCAGCGCGCCGAGCAGCGCCAGCGTCAGTAGCCCGCGGCGCAGCCTGCGCCGTCGCAAAAACGCACGTCCTGTGTGGGCCACGGTTATTCTCCTTGCCAGCGTTGCAAGAAGACGCCGTCCGCCTCTATCGGCAAATATTGATGGTAGAACTGCGCCAGATTGCGCGCGGGATCAACATCGGCAAACGCGGCGGGATAGAGCGCTTTCGCCAGATACTGGACAAAGATAAAATCGTATATCGTGCGCGCGCCGCCATGGTACAGCGCATAAAGACGCTGATTTTTTACCGCCGGCAGCTGCGGCCATCCCGCCCGCCGGGCGTATTGCGTCAGGCGCGTCTGGAGGGGGGCTGCCTGCGTGCCGTAGCCCATCGGCACGGCGTTCGGCATGTTTTCCCAGTCGCCACCGGCGAGAAAAATCACCTCGGGCCGTTGGGTCAGGACATAGTCGGCGCGCAAGGGGGAAGGGCTGCCGACGACGCCGGCGGCGATATTGTCGGCGCCGGCCAGCTGCAGCAGCGGCCCCCAGATCGATGCGCCATAGCTGCTGCCGTACTCGCCGGGGCCCTTGTCCCCCAGCTCAATGTAGGTGACCGGCGGCGGCAGCTGCGCCTGGCGGATGCGCCGACGGGTATCCTCGAGGCTTTGGCGATATTCGTCGGCCAGCCGTTCCGCTCGCTCGGCGTGGCCCATCGCCTGGCCCATTAACCGGATGCTGGCGAGCTTGACTTCAACGCCCTGATTGAAGTCGACGACGATGTAAGGAATGTTGAGCTGTTGCAGCACCGGCAGGTAGTTGGCGAAGCCGTCGAGCTGCCACTTCGCCAGGATCAGCAGGTCTGGTCGCGTGGTCAGCAGGCGTTCAAAATCGAAGCTCTGGTTATAGAGCGAACCGACATCGACCAGCTGAGCGAGCCGTGGCAGCGCCGCCTGATAGCGCGCCCATTGGCTGGCGCGCAACGCCCAGTCGCTTTTGGAGAAGGCGACGACCTGTTGATAACTCTCCGGGCCGTTCACCGCCAGAAAATCTTCGTAGTAAAAGCCGATATAGGCGCGCTGTGCGGGGGCGGCCAGGGTAACCTGGCGACCTTCAACGTCGGTGAGGTGAATTTCCGCGTGCGCGACCTGGCAGAAAAGCAGCCACGTCGCCAGCATCCAGACGATACGCGATAACATGATTGACATCCCTTTACGATTAGTTGTGATGTTATAATGTAACAATTAATCGCGGGATTCAAACTTTCGTCGCCGCTGAATCAGGCGGGGCATGATGAAACGTGCGGAGCGAATATTGACCTATAAAGCGTGAGGATAACGGTTCTCGTTGTCATGGCGTGCGGGCAAAGAAATTTTTCTGCAAAATCCCTCCGCCTTGCGCAACAATCGTTTACAATTTGCCAAATCCCGGTCGCGCGTCGTTTTTGTAAAGTTTCGTATTTTTAGTAGGTTAATGGCGCGCAACTCTTGAAACTGTGACGAATGCCCATACGATCCAGGGTATCTGGACAGTGTTTTGTTAACATTTATGAGGAAGTAAACATTTTATGATGCGTATAGCTCTGTTCCTGCTCACCAACCTGGCGGTGATGTTGGTTTTCGGGCTGGTGCTCAGCCTGACAGGAATCCAATCCAGTAGCGTTCAGGGCCTGATGATCATGGCCGGTCTGTTCGGCTTCGGCGGCGCTTTCGTGTCGTTGCTGATGTCCAAGTGGATGGCGCTGCGCTCCGTGGGCGGGGAAGTGATTGAACAGCCGCGTAACGAAACCGAAAACTGGCTGCTGGAAACGGTGCGCCGTCAGTCGCAGCAGGCGGGCATCGCCATGCCGCAGGTCGCTATCTACCACGCGCCGGACATCAACGCCTTCGCCACCGGCGCACGCCGCGACGCCTCGCTGGTCGCCGTCAGCACTGGCCTGCTGCAGAGCATGAGCCGTGACGAAGCGGAAGCGGTCATCGCGCACGAAATCAGCCACGTCGCCAATGGCGATATGGTGACCATGACCCTGATTCAGGGCATCGTGAACACCTTCGTGATCTTCATTTCGCGCCTCATTGCGCAGGTCGCTGCCGGTTTCCTCGGCAACCGCGACGGTGATGGCGAAGGGGAAGGCAACGGCAACCCGATGATTTACTTCGCCGTGTCGATGGTGCTGGAACTGGTGTTCGGCATCCTGGCGAGCATCATCACCATGTGGTTCTCGCGTCACCGCGAGTTCTATGCCGACGCCGGCTCCGCCAAACTGGTGGGCCGCGAGAAGATGATCGCCGCCTTGCAGCGTCTGAAAACCAGCTATGAACCGCAGGAAGCGGGCAGCATGATGGCGTTCTGCATCAACGGTAAATCCAAGTCGTTCAGCGAGCTGTTCATGTCGCACCCGCCGCTCGACAAGCGTATCGAAGCGCTGCGTACCGGCCAGTACCTGAAGTAATCGGCTGAATGAAATGAAAAACCCCGGCTTGCCGGGGTTTTTTTATGGCATGCCTGAACCGCTTTTTCAGCGTCGACGGGGGTTAACGCGGTGCAAGAACCCCCCGAGTCCATAAAGCCCGCCTTCGAATAACGCCTGTCGGCCTCTCTGTGCGTTTACCGCCGCGGAGCGAGACGACCATGAAAGAGGGTAAGCCGCATCCTGGCTGAGTGATGACCGGCTGTTTGGCTTTGGAAGCGCATGTTATATGCTTTGGCGCAATGACATTTGTCCCTGAGGCCCTATGAAAATCAACCACCTTCCCTTGCTCAACGGTGATGAGCTACCGGCGCGCCTGGCGGAATTGACAGGCGGTATCGCCGATGCGGTTGCGGAACTGTTCAACCGGCATGATGACGATGATGAACGGCCAGCTATTCGCTGGCATTCAGGCGATCTTCACCTCCCGGCATTTTTCCCCGACGAGCACGACAGCCACGATTACGATTACCTGATCGTGGACGGCGATATGATCGTGGAAGGATGCCTGGCGGTATCGCCGCAGCGCGAGGACGGCGGCATTGTTGTGCTGGGGCGGCTGCAGGCGGATACGCTGATTTGCTGGGGCGGACTGGTCGTGCGTGATGATGTCCGCATGCGCCATGCCTATTGCAGCTCAGGAAACGACGGTGCGTTCGTGGTGGGGGGAGATCTGACCGCGCTCACCCTGGTAGAGACGGGGGAGTTTATCCATGTCTATGGCGATCTCGATGCGCGGTGTCTCGCTTCGTTGCAGAACTTCGTTCAGGTTGACGGAAACACGCGCTGCGATTGCCGCATCGACAGCGCTCAGGCCGAAGATCTGATCAAGCGCATGTTCGCCCCTGGCTTACTGAAGGGCTTCGAGGGGGTGGGTAACGACGGCCAACGCATTGTTGGCTGGTATCCGGATGACGACGCCTATTTAGCGTGTCTACGACAGGGCCGCAGCCCTTTGAGGAGCGGCGACTGACGCCAGGCCTGCATCGCGCTCGACGTGGCCCGGCTCAGGCAGGCCACATCGGATTGGGGCGCGGCTCTTTCTATGCCCTCTATTTCACCTCGCGGCTGGGCTGCGCCGTTTGCGTCGTCGGTTGAGTGATGCGCAGGCTGCTGACCGCCGCAGCCAGGGTGGCGAACACCCCAGCCAGGATCAGTGAAGCGTGGGTGCCGGAGGCCGGGAACAGGTTGAACATCAGCGCCACCAGCGCGGCTCCCGAGGTTTGCCCCAGCAGGCGAGCGGTGCCCAGCATGCCGCTGGCGCCGCCGCTGCGGTTGCGCGGCGCGGCGGAGATGATGGTGTGGTTGTTGGGCGACTGGAACAGGCCGAAACCGGCGCCGCACAGCACCATGCGCCAGATGATGTCCATATTCGACGGCGCCGCCGGCAGCAGCGCCAGCGAGAACAGCCCGACCGCGAACACCGCCAGTCCAATGCAGCCCAGCAGGCCGGCGTGCACGCGCTCCACCAGCCGGCCGGCGATCGGCGCCATCACCACGATCGCCAGCGGCCACGGCGTCAGCAGCAGCCCGGTCGCCACTTCGTCGCGGCCCAACGCGCTTTGCAGGAAGAACGGCAGCGACACCATCGCCAGCATTTGCGCGGCGAACGAGCAGATTGAGGTGCCCATCGACAGGGCGAAGATCGGGATGCGCAGCAGATCGACCGGCAGCAACGGAAATTCCTGGCGCAGCTGGCGGCGCACGAACACCGCGCCAATCGCCAGCAGCGCGGCAATCTCGCTGAAGATCAGCGTCAGGCTCTGGCCCTGGGCGAAGCCGCTGATGGCGGTGATCAGCAGGCCGAAGGTCAGCGCGTTCAGCACCGCGCTGGTAGGATCGAAACGGCGGCTATCGCTTTTTTGGCCGTTAGCCGGCAGGAATTTCATCCCCAGCAGCAGCGCGACGATACCGATCGGCAGGTTGATGGCGAACAGCCACTGCCAGGACGCGACCGACAGGATAGCGGCCGCCACCGTCGGCCCGGCCGCCGAGGAGCAGGCGACGATCAGCGAGTTGATGCCCATGCCGCGGCCGAGAAAACGCTGCGGGTAGATGATGCGGATCAGCGCGGTGTTGACACTCATAATGGCGGCGGCGCCAAAGCCTTGCAATACGCGGGCGATGGTCAGCGTGAGCAGCGAGTCGGACAGGGCGCAAAACAGCGAGGTGATGCTGAACACCAGCAACCCGGCCTGATAGATGCGGCGATAGCCGACCAGATCGCCGAGCGAGGCCAGCGACAGCAGAGAGACGGTGATCGCCAACTGATAGGCGTTGACCACCCAAATGGAGCTGGCCGGGCTGGCGTTAAGATCGCGCGCGATGGTGGGCAGCGCCACGTTGGCTATCGCGCCGTCGAGCACCGATACGGTAATGCCGAGGGCGATGGCGAGGATCGCCCCATAGCGTTGCGGGACGGGGAGGCCGTCGGAACAAGAACGCATGTTGGTCTCAGCGGTGTTTATTCAGGGGAGTATTATCATGCTAATCATAATCACCTGCGATTGCATGCCCGTTGCCCGCTTAATTGTAAATAGCGGTGAGCGGGCCGGGGTTATCCATTTGGCTTCAATCGCTTAGCGCCCATGTGCGTTGCGCGTCGCGATCTGTTCCGATTATACTGAAACCCTTGTTTAAATTTCCTGAAACAAAACCGTTAAGTAGGGCATTCACCATGGCTAACGCAGATTCAGACAAGCAACCGGATGCCGTCTCATCCGTGATGAAAGTGTTCGGCATTTTGCAGGCGCTTGGCGATGAGCGCGAGATTGGCATTACCGAGCTGTCCCAGCGGGTGATGATGTCCAAAAGCACCGTCTACCGTTTTCTGCAAACCATGAAAGCGTTGGGCTACGTATCGCAGGAAGGCGAGACGGAAAAGTATGCGCTGACGCTCAAGCTGTTCGAACTGGGCGCCAAATCGTTGCAGAACGTCGATCTGATCCGCAGCGCCGACGTGCAGATGCGTGAACTGTCGAACCGCACCCGCGAAACCATCCACCTCGGCGCCCTGGATGAGGACGGCATTGTCTATATCCACAAGATCGACGCGATGTACAACCTGCGCATGTATTCGCGCATCGGTCGTCGCAACCCGCTGCACAGCACCGCCATCGGTAAAGTGCTGCTGGCCTGGCGCGATCGGGAGGAGGTGGCGCAGATCCTGTCGCAGATTGAATTTACCCGCAGCACCGAGCATACCCTGACCAGCGCCGCCGAACTGTTGCCGGTGCTGGATCGGGTGCGTGAGCAGGGATTCGGCGAAGATGTCGAAGAGCAGGAGGCGGGGATCCGCTGCATCGCGGTGCCGGTCTTTGACAGGTTCGGGGTGGCGATCGCCGGGCTGAGCATCTCTTTCCCGACGCTGCGCTTTTCCGACGCGGCGCGGGAGGAGTATGTGGCGTTGCTGCACGTCGCCGCCCGGCGCATCTCCGAGCAGCAGGGCTATCACGACTACCCGTTCTGACCGTCGTTTCGATGAGCGAGGCGCTGCCATGGCAGCGCCTTGTTGTTATTTCGTGCCGGGCGTCAGCCGCTGAGAAATCCGCTCCAGCACCAGCATCAGCAACAGCGTGGCCGCCACCAGGATCATGGTCAGCGTCGCGCCGTTGGCGATGCTGCCGCGATCGGTCAGGCTGAAGATCGTGACCGGCAGCGTCGCCCAGCTCGGCGGGTAGATCATCATGGTCGCGCCCAGCTCCCCCATCGACAGCGACAGGCTGAGTGCGAAGGCGGAGATCATGTAGGGAGCGATCATCGGCAGGGTGACGTGACGCAGGCGGAACAGCGGCGACGCGCCCAGGCTGGCGGCGACGTTCTCGTAGTCGCCAGGCAGCCGGGTCAGCCCGGCCATCACGTTGCCGAAGGTAAAGGCGGAAATCAGTACGAAGTGGGCGGCGGGCACGATCAGGAAGGTGCCGTTCATCTGCAGCGGCCCCTGGCTGAACGCCACCAGCATTCCCAAACCGATAGAGACCGAAGGCACCGCGCTGGGAATGAAAAACAGCGTGCCCAGCAGCCGCTGGCCGCGCCCCTGATGGTGGCGCAGCGCCAGCGCCGCCCAGGTGCCGCACAGCAGCGCGAACAGACTGGCGCTGAAACCGATAGCCAGACTGGCGACCAGTGCGTCCCAGGAGGCGCCGCTGAACGCCTGGCGGAAGTGGTTGAGGGTGAAGCCGCTCGGCAGCACGCCGTTCCACTGTTCACTGAGGCTGGACATCAGGATCACCGCCAGCGGCAGGCAGAAGAACAGGGCGAACAGCGTGACCGCCAGCGTGCAGGTCAGGGTGCGGCCGGTGCGAGACCAAATCAACATCGTCAGTTCCTCAGCCCGGCGCGCGCCGCGGCGTAGCGGTAAAGGGAGAACAGCCCGAGCGACAGCGCGATATTCACTACGGCGATGGTGCAGGCGACGGCGTAATCCGCCTCCAGAATCGCTTTGGCGTAGACCATCATCGGCAGCGTGGTGACGCCCTTGGCGCCGATAAACAGCACGATGCCGAACTCATTGGTGGTCAACAGCAGGCACAGGCTGCCGCCGGCCAGCAAGGCCGGCAGCGCGGCCGGTAAAATCACTTGGCGCACCACGCGCCCCGGTCGGGCGCCGAGGATGCTGGCGGCCTCGAGCTGGCTGCGGTCGATCTGCGCCAGCGCCGCCATCAGCGGGCGCATCACCAGCGGCGTAAACACGGTGATTTCGGCCAGGATCACGCCCCAGATGGAGTAAAGAAAGTCCACCGGCGGCAGGGTGAAACCAAAGGTCGCCATCAGCGTGCCGTTCAGCAGGCCGGCGGAGCCGTAGATAAAGGTGAAGGCCAGCGTGATGAGGAAGGTCGGCATGGCGATAAAGGTATCGATCACCCGGGCGATCAGTCGGCTGCCGGGGAACGGCGTGAATACCAGCAGCAGCGACAGCAGGGTGCCGAGCACCAGGCAGCCCAGCGTCGCCAGCAGCGCAATCTGCAGCGTGTTGAGCAGAGCGCCGACAAAGCGGCGGGATTCGAACACCTGTTGCAGCGCGGCGGCGCTGAATAGCCCCTGATCGTCGGTAAACGCCTGTTTGACGATCAGCGCCAGCGGGTAGAAAAACAGTGTCGCCAGCACCAGCAGCGGCAACAGGATCCACAGGCGGCGCGGCAAACGCAGCCGCAGGGCCGGGCGAATAAGCGTAGAGTCGGTCATGTCAGTCCTCGATCAGTACCGCATCGTCGGGGGCGAAGTAGAGCGGCACGCGCTCGCCGATCTGCGGCATCCGGCTGCGATGAGTGGTGACCACGCGCAGCGGATGGCCTTCCGCGTCGAACTGCAGGTGCGTCAACTCTCCCTGCCAATGAATATCATGCAGCGTGCCGATGATGCAGTTGCTGCGCTGGGCATCGGCATCGAGCGCAATGTGCTGTGGCCTGATGCACAGCAGCTTGTCGAAGCCGCGTTGTGCGCCGTAAGTGAAACAGCCGATCACTTTGCCGGCGCAGCTGACGGTGGTCATGCCTTGCTGCGCGGTAGTTTCCAGGGCGGTAGCCGGCAGCAGGTTAGCGCGGCCGAGGAACTCGGCCGCGAAGCGGTTCGTCGGATGATGGTACAGCGCGCGGGTTTCGCCGTGGGCGATGAGATGGCCGTCGCGCATGATGCCAATCTTGTCCGCCAGCGTCAGCGCTTCGCCCTGATCGTGGGTGACGTACAGGATGGTCAGATCCGGCAGCTCGCGGTGCAGGCGGGCGATCTCTTCCACCATGCTGTGGCGGATTTGCGCGTCCAGCGCCGACAGCGGCTCATCCAGCAGCAATACTTTGGGGCGCACCGCGATGGCGCGGGCGATCGCCACCCGCTGTTGCTGGCCGCCGGAGAGCTGGTTGGGATAGCGCTTGGCGTAGGCGGACATGCCGACGATGGCCAACGCCTCTTCGACGCGCTCGGCGGTCAGGCCGCGCGGCTTGCCCTGCGCGCGCAGGCCGAACGCCACATTGTCCTCGACGCGCATATGCGGAAACAGCGCGTAGTTCTGTACCACCATGCCCAGGCCGCGCTCATAGGGCGGCACGTCGGTGACATCGACGTCACCGATGGCAATACGCCCGGCGGAGGGCTGCACGAAGCCGGCGATCGCTCGCAGCACGGTGGTTTTACCCGAGCCGGAGGGGCCGATCAGCGCCAGCACTTCGCCGGGGGCGATGGTGAGCGTCAGGGGTTTCAGCACCTCGGTGCCGCGATACGACACGCTGACGCGGTCGAGCTGAATGCCCGACGGCCCGGCGATGTCCCGGCTGCTATCCCGCGCCTCGGCGCGGGAAGTGAGGGTAGAAGGCATGGTCAGCGTCATTCTGTCACCTTGTGCCAGCGGGAGATATCGGCGGACAGGCTGCTCACCACCTGGTTCCAGTCCGGCGCCCAGATCTCTACACCCTGCAGCGCGGCCTGCGACTGCCTGAAGTTATCGTCGGTCGGGGTGACATCCTTACGCACCGGCATGCCGTAGGAAATGGCGCTGACGCTGCTCTGGGCTTCTTTGCTCAGCAGGAAATCGATCAGTTTTTTGCCGTTGGCGCTTTGCGGCGCGCCTTGCACCAGGCCGATGTAGTAAGGCAGCACCAGCGTGCTGCGTTTGCCGTCCGGCCCGGCCGGCCAGAACACCTTGACGTTCGGGTTGCTGCGCATCTGCGCCAGGTTCATCTGCAGATCGCCGTTGGCCACCAGCAGCTCCCCCTTATTGACCAGCGCGGTCAGCTTGCCGGTGGAGGCCGAAGGGCCGACGTTGTTGCTTTGCAGCTTGCCGAGGTAGTCGAAACCGGCATCTTTGCTGCCGAAGCTGTGAAACGCCTGCAGCATCACTGCGGTGCCGTCACCCGCCTGGCCCGGCGTGGAGTACTGCAGCTTATTGCGGAACTGCGCGTCCAGCAGCTGTTGATAGCTGGCAGGCGCCTGCGGCAGCAGTTTGGCGTTATAGATGAAGCTCAGGTAGTTGTTCACCAGTGGCACGAACTGCGGCTGGGCGTCGGCGATCTGCGCCGCATCCTGCGGGGTGAAATCCTGCAGCAGTTTTTCCGCGGCGGCGCGCTGGATGAACGGCGGCAGCGTCACCAGCACGTCGGCCTGCGGGTTGCTGCGCTCCTTCGACAGGCGCTCCACGATGGCGCCGGAGCCGCCTTCGACGTACTGCACCTTGACGCCGGTCGCCTGGGTGAAGGCGTCGAACTGGGTTTGATACCAGCTGTGATCGCCGTCGTGCAGACCATCGGCGGAGTAGACGGTCACCACCGCATCGGCGGCCCAGGCCGGCGCGGCGCCGAGTGCGATGGCGGTCATCACGACCAGACGAGAAAATTTCATAGCTTCAGCCTCACTGTTGCGGGTTAATGCGAAACTGGTATACACCAGATATGCGGCCAAGCTAATCGGCAAATATGACAAACAAATGAAAGCGGCAAAATATATTTGCCTTAAAAGGGGGATCGAGCGTGGGTGAGGAAGGCGGGGCGGCGGGCGCCGGCCCCGTGATAATCGAGGTTAGAGCGTATCGACTTCGATGCGCAGGCTGTCGTGGCGCCAGTATTCAATATCGAAATCGAGGATGCGGCCGTGCTGATCGTAATTCAGTCGACGCAGCAGCAACGCGGGCAGGCCGACCATGGCGCCGAGCGCGTTGGCGGCGCGGTAAGGCAGGGCGGTCGGGTAGAACGACAGGTGCATGTTGCTGTAAATCAAATCGTAATGCTGTTGATAAACCTCGGTCAGGCTGCCGTTGAGATCGTGACTGAGCAGTTCCGGCACCCGCTGCGGCAGGCAGTGGTTCTCGCAATAGCAGATGGCGCGGCCGTCGGCATAGCGCACGCGGCGCAGCAGATACACCTGATCGAACGGTTCGAGCGCCAGCGGCTGCATGACGTCGAGCGGCACAGTGGTTTTTTCGCCGGACAGCAGAGCGGTGCGCGGCGTGCGCCCTTGCTCCTGACAGAGACGGTGGAAGTTGGTGTTCTGCGTCGGATCCAGCCACAGCCGTTCCGGCGTGACGAACCAGCCGCGGCGATCGGCGCGGTAGATGGCGCCGGTGGCTTCCAATTGCGCCAGGCTTTCGCGAATGGTGACGCGGGTGGTGGAGAAGATGGCGCACAGCTCGCGCTCCGAAGGCAGCTTATCGCCGGCCTGCAGCGCGCCGCGGGTAATGCGCGCCTGGAGCTGATCCTTGATCTGCAGGTAGTGAGGCATATCGCCCTGATGTTCTTTCATTTCATCTCGCTATGGCATCGGCCCGACATTCCGGCACGCGCTTATTATACATAGCCAGATGAATTTTTTGTTTCACCGCGCTTTGTCGTTTGACCGGGGCAGGAATTTGCCGCCACAATGATCGCAATCTGGTATAGACCAATAGGTGAATAACATGTCCGATCGTAACTACCTGCTGTTGACCCCCGGCCCGTTGACCACGTCGAAAACGGTGAAAGAGGCGATGCTGTATGACAGCTGCACCTGGGATGAAGATTACAACCTCGGCGTGGTGCAGCGCATTCGTCAACGGTTGGTGGCGCTGGCGACGCCGTCTGCCGGTTATACCTCGGTGCTGCTGCAAGGCAGCGGCAGCTTCGCGGTAGAGGGCGTGCTGGGCACGGTCATCGGCCCGCACGACAAGCTGCTGATCGTCAACAACGGCGCCTACGGGGCGCGGATGATCGAAATGGCGCGGCTGATGGATATCGACCACCACGCTTTCGACTGCGGTGAGGTGAATGAACCGGACGTGGCGGCGATGGAGGCGGTGCTGAAAAGCGATGCGCGCATCAGCCATATCGCCATGGTGCACTGTGAAACCACCACCGGCATGCTCAATCCGCTGCAGAAGGTCGCTGGTCTGGCGGCGCGCAATGGCAAGACCTTTATCGTCGACGCCATGAGCAGCTTTGGCGGCATCCCGTTGGATGTGGACGCGCTGGGCATCGATTTTCTGATCAGCTCCGCCAACAAATGCATTCAGGGCGTGCCGGGCTTCGCGTTCGTCATCGCCCGCCGCAGCGAGCTGGAGAAATGCGCCGGCCGTTCACGCTCGCTGTCGCTGGATCTGTATGCTCAGTGGCGCTGTATGGAGGATCAGGCCGGCAAATGGCGCTTTACGTCGCCGACCCACACCGTGCTGGCCTTCGCGCAGGCGCTGAAAGAGCTGGAACAAGAGGGCGGCATTGCCGCGCGCCACCACCGCTATCAGGCCAATCAGCGGCGGCTGGTGGCGGGTATGCGCGAGCTGGGTTTTGAGACCCTGCTGGACGATGCGCTGCACTCGCCGATCATCACCGCGTTCTATTCGCCAAAGGCTGATACATACCGCTTCGCCGAGTTTTATCAGCGTCTCAAGCAACAAGGCTTCGTGATTTATCCCGGTAAAGTGTCGCAGAGCGACTGCTTCCGTATCGGCAACATCGGTGAAATCTATCCGCAAGATATCGAACGTTTGCTGGCGGCCGTCGGGCAGGCGATGTACTGGAATCAATAAGGATTGACCATGAAACAGATCAACGCAGTAATCCTCGACTGGGCGGGCACCACGGTGGACTTCGGCTCCTTTGCGCCAACGCAGATTTTCGTCGAGGCGTTCAAGCAAACCTTCGATATCGACATCAGCCTGGCGGAGGCGCGCATTCCGATGGGGCTGGGCAAATGGCAGCACATCGAGGCGCTGGGCAAGCTGCCGGCGGTCGACGCGCGCTGGCGGCAGAAGCTGGGACGCTCGATGAGCCATCAGGACATTGACGCGCTGTATCAGGCGTTTATGCCGCTGCAAATCGCTAAAGTGATCGACTTTGCCGATCCCATCGAGGGCGTGCCGCAGGCGATCGCCGCTCTGCGCGAACAGGGCATTAAAATCGGTTCCTGCTCCGGCTATCCGCGCGCGGTGATGGAAGTGCTGGTGCCCGCCGCCGCGCAGCGCGGCTACGCGCCGGATTACTGGGTCGCCACCGACGATCTTGCAGCCGGCGGGCGACCGGGGCCGTGGATGGCGTTGCAGAACGCGATCGCGCTGGGCATCGATGCGGTGGCGCATTGCGTGAAGGTGGATGACGCGGTGCCGGGCATTGCCGAAGGGCTGAACGCCGGGATGTGGAGCGTCGGGCTGGCGCTGTCCGGCAACGAGTTTGGCGCCACCTGGCAGGAGTATCGCCGGATGACGGCAGGCGAGATAGAGCGCCGCCGCGCGGCGGCCGCCGATAAGCTGTACGCGGCGGGCGCGCACTATGTGATAGACACGCTGGCGCAATTGCCGGCAGCGATTGCCGACATCAACCGGCGGTTGGCGAACGGCGAGCGGCCGTAACGACCGAACGCGGGGCATAAAAAAACCGGGGATTATCCCCGGTTTTTTCGTTCTGAGACGGCGTTAGCGATGCGCCAATTCGACTTCGTCTTCGCTGTCCATCACGGCTTTGTCGGTTTGCTTCATCAGCTGGCTGGTGATGGTGCCCGCCGCCATGGAACCGTTGACGTTCAGCGCGGTACGGCCCATGTCGATCAGCGGTTCGACCGAGATCAGCAGCGCGACCAGCGTCACCGGCAGGCCCATCGCCGGCAGCACGATCAGCGCAGCGAAGGTGGCGCCACCGCCCACGCCCGCCACGCCGGCGGAGCTGATGGTGACGATGCCGACCAGGGTGGCGATCCACACCGGATCCAGCGGGTTGATGCCGACGGTCGGCGCCACCATCACCGCCAGCATCGCCGGGTAGAGGCCCGCACAGCCGTTCTGGCCGATGGTGGCGCCGAACGATGCCGAGAAGCTGGCGATGGATTCCGGCACGCCCAGGCGACGGGTCTGCGCTTCCACGTTCAGCGGAATGCTGGCGGCGCTGGAGCGGCTGGTGAACGCGAAGGTGATCACCGGCCACACCTTGCGGAAGAACTTCATCGGGTTAACGCCGGTGAAGGCCAGCAGGACAGCGTGAACCACAAACATGATGGCCAGGCCGATGTACGAAGCCACCACGAAGCTGCCGAGCTTGACGATATCGTGAATGTTGGAACCGGCGACCACTTTGGTCATCAGCGCCAGCACGCCGTACGGCGTCAGCTTCATGACCAGACGCACCAGCTTCATCACCCAGGCCTGCAGGGTGTCGATAGCCACCAGCACGCGCTCGCCTTTCGGCTTGTCGTCTTTCAGCAGCTGCAGCGCCGCCACGCCGAGGAAGGTGGCGAAAATCACCACGCTGATGATCGAGGTCGGGCTGGCGCCGGTCAGATCGGCGAACGGGTTTTTCGGGATGAACGACAGCACCATCTGCGGCACCGTCAGATCGGCCAGTTTACCCACGTAGTTGGTCTGGATCGCCGTCAGGCGCGCGCTTTCCTGCGCGCCCTGCACCAGGCCTTCGGCGGTCAGGCCGAACAGGTTGGTGACCAGCACGCCCACCAGCGCCGAGATCAGCGTGGTGAACAGCAGCGTGCCGATAGTGAGGACGCTGATTTTGCCCAGCGAAGAGGCGTTATGCAGCTTGGCCACCGCGCTCAGGATCGAGGCGAACACCAGCGGCATGACGATCATTTGCAGCAGTTGCACATAGCCGTTACCGACGATGTTGAACCAGCTGATGGATTCTTTCAGTACCGGGTTATCGGAGCCGTACACCAGCTGCAGGCCCAGACCGAACACCACGCCGACCACCAGGCCGACCAGCACTTTTTTCGCCAGGCTCCATTGCTTGTGGCGGGTTTGCGCCAGCAGCAAAAGGAGCGCGACAAACATCAGCACGTTAATCACGAGCGGAAGATTCATCCCCAATGTCTCCAATAATCTTTCTTATAAAAACGACTACGCATCACGTATGTCGCGATGTAAATATCGTAACAGTTTGCTGAGTGGCCTACTTATATCCAAATGGAATTTGATATAGCTTTTTGTGTGTTTTTGTTCGTTTTATATACTTCAAGGTGATGGGTTAGGCGGTTTTTTGTGATCAGAGTCTGATATTTCTGATTTGCTCGACATAGGATTGCACCGGCAGGGTGAAATCACCTTGCCAGCAGATGGCAAACGCCACCAGGCACAGACACAGCACCCGCTCCAGCTGGTTGCCTTTTTGCGAGTTGAGCAGCGGCAGGCGAAAACGCCAGCGGCATGGCCACAACAGCGGCACGCCGGCGGGGGTGAGCATATCGGCCAACAGATGGCTGAAGTAGCCGATGATCATGGCGTGCAGCGCATCGGCCGGGATCGGCCAGCTGCGCGGCACATCAAGCTGAAACAGCGCCATGCCGCCGGCGATCGCCAGCAGGCTGTGGGTGAAACCACGGTGGCCGAAGGCGCGGGCGATGGGCAGGGCAATCCAGCGCAGGCGCTGGCCCAGCACCGACTTGGGGTGATCGATGTCCGGCAGCAGCGAGGTCAGCAGCGCGGCGGGTATGATGTGCCACCAGTCGCCGGTAGCCAGCTCTGGCGTCACTTCCGCCTTCTTGGCGAAGATCGCGCAAGCGACAGAGAATATAAGGTGTCCTTCCGCGGTCATGCTGTTGCGATTCCGGCTGGTAAACTGTTAATTTATCCAGTATATGGGAAAATTCCCAGTAGTGGAAGCAGTTACCCTGTAACCAATTGTTTATTTTCCCCTGTTTTACAACGGCTTGTTACGGCAATGGGTAACAAATCATCGATTTTGACGGTCGAGAACAAAAAGCGGGCAATGGGGGAGTGAAACGGAAAGCAACGAGCGCGGTTTTACGGTGTGCGGCGGGAGGAAGCGGCGGCCTTGAAGCGCGCTGCGTGGCAGTGACAACGCGCTGCGGGCCGTCGCTTTCCCTGCCATGCAGCATAATGAGAACGTCACGCCAATTCAATAAAATGAAACGGTGTTTCGTTTATTTTGCGGTTCGGATCCCTTTTATGCCGCAGGGCGCCGGTGCCCGGCGCCGCAGAATCAGGCAAAGTGGGCAGGGGTGAGCTGTTCGAGGGTCTCCAACTGGTGATCCGCCAGCGCCCAGCGCGGGTCGTGGCGGTATTCGGCGGCCGGGATCACGATGGAACGCATGCGCGCGGCCTTGGTGGCGATCATGCCGTTAAAGGAGTCTTCCAGCGTGATGCAGCGCAGCGGATCGCTGCCCAGGCGTTCGGCGGCGATCAGGTAGACCTCCGGATGCGGTTTGCTGTACGGCAGGTATTCGGCGGAAACCAATTGATCGAAGTAGCCTTCAAGATCGAACATCTTCAGCACCTGCCGTTGCATGTGCAGCGGCGAGGCGGAGGCGAGACCGATGTTCAGTCCCTGGCTGCGGCACAGCTCCAGCGCCTGCCGGACGCCAGGCAGCAGCGGGCGCGTCTCGTGCACCAGCTCGATGGCGCGCTCGATAATCCGCGCCGACACCTCTTCAAGCGTAACCCCTTGCCACGGCATCGCCTGGTACCACATTTTCACCACCAGATCGATGCGCAGCCCCAGCGTGTCCGGCAGCTTGTGACGGTCGGACAGATCCAAGCCCAGCGCGCCGAAGATATCCAGCTCGGCCTGCAGCCACAGCGGTTCCGAGTCGATCAACAAGCCGTCCATATCAAAAATTGCGGTTTCAATGCGTTGCGAATAAGCCATTAGCGGTTAACTCCTGCCGGCGCGGGTGAATGTGCCCGACACTTTATCATCGCCGGTGACGAGACTAAAACCTTTGCCTGCGCGTGTGGCTTTTGCCAAAACGCAGGATATTCCACACCTCGCGCAATTTTAGCCACCAGCGCTGGTGTTGACGCTCGGTGACCTGTTGCAACATGCGCGCATAATCCAGCACCAACCCCGGCGTCCAGGTCATGCTTTCTCCGCGGCTGCGCAGTACCGCCAGCATCCACAGGTTGGGATCCAGCACCAGCAGCAGAAAACGGCGCCACAGATGTTTATCGCCCAGCACGCCTTCCAACGCGCTGTCGAGCGCGCCGATGACCGTGGTGGAGCAGTTGCGCCGGGTCAGATTGTAGGTGGCGTCCTGCCGATAACGCAGCCAGAATGCGCGCAGCGCCGCCGGGTTATAGCGGTAGAATTGAATTTTCTTGTCCGGTGGGCACCAGGCGGCGATCTCGCCCGCCAGGTCGGGCAGGAAACGTCCGTCGACGTTGTTCTGTTCGCCGGCGTGCAGCAACTGACGGAAATCCTGAACGGAATGGCTGATGTCGTTGAGTGGGTAGTGGCTGATATACACATCCGGCGCGAGCGCCAGGGCGGCGTGACCGGTGGAGATATTGCCGCCGCCGTCGACCGCCGCGATGTATCGGTCGACGATGTAACGCCGGCGCGGATCTTTAGCCGCGCCAATCGGTGTCCAGACATACACCGTGAGCGGCGCAGTCTCATCCTCCGGGTGCGGTGGCTGCCGCGCGGGGTGCTGATTCAGAGAGAAGTTTGTCAGTCTGCGGGCGATACGCAATAAAGCCCAGCCGGAAAGCACCATCATCACGCCGAGGCAAAAGGGCACCGTCATCCGATGCGGCGCCGGCCAGCCGACAAAAATCATCAACGAAAGCAGGATCTCGCCGCCGCCCGCCAGCGCTACGGCTTTCCATCGATTGTGCTGAATCACCGTGGAGGAGGCGATGCGCACGGCGCCGTCAAGCAGCAGCGCGCTGCCAAACACCACGGTGGCGACGATGTTATCGTCTGCGGGCACGTCCAACGTTAAAAAAGCCATAAACACGAAGCCCAGCCCCTTCAGCAGCACCGGCCTGCTGGCCGAAGAGCCGATCACCAGCGCGGCGGATACCGCCACCAGCCCCTCCAGCGCCAGGATGACCGCCAGCGCATCCAGCGCCAGCACCGACCGGCCATCCTGCAGTATGTCGAACAGCATCAGCGCCCCTGCGGCTATCCACAGCCAACCGAACAGCACCAGCAGGCGGCGCTGGCCGTGCAGCGCCTGCGCGCCCAGCAATAAGATAATCAGTCGAATCATGGCGGCCTCTGGCTAAACGGATAACGTTATCTCTTCAATGATAGTGCCCGGATGTCGTTAAGCAGTTGATTTCGGCGAATTCGGCTAAGCTTGTAGCACAGCGGGAATGAAGAAAACGGTGGGCGAGTTTCGCCAACTGCAGGTAGACTTAGCCGATTCGGTTACGTCGCTAACAAGGGGAACACATGACGTATCAACAGGCCGGGCGTATCGCCATTTTGAAACGCATTCTCGGATGGGTGGTTTTTATCCCGGCGTTGCTGTCGACGCTGATTTCCGTGCTGGGCTTTATCTATCAGCACAGTGAAAAAACCAAGGGCATCAACGCAGTGATGCTGGATTTTGTCCACGTGATGGTGGACATGGTGCGTTTCAATACGCCGTTCCTGAACCTTTTCTGGTACAACTCGCCGGTGCCGGACGTGGATAAAAGCCTGTTCAGCGGCGCCAATTTGATGTTCATCATCATCTATATATTGATCTTCGTCGGGCTGGCATTGCAGGCTTCCGGCGCGCGCATGTCGCGTCAGGTCAAGTTCATTCGCGAAGGACTGGAAGATCAGATGATCCTGGAGCAGGCCAAGGGCAGCGAAGGGCACACGCGTCAGCAACTGGAGGAACGCATCACGCTGCCGCACCACACCATTTTCCTGCAGTACTTTCCGCTGTACATCCTGCCGATCGTGATTGCGGTGATCGCCTGGTTCGTGATCCGCCTGTTGGGGCAGTTGGCCGGCGCGGCCTGAACCATGAACGGGGCGCCGAGCGGCGCCCCGGAACGTTATGACGCTTCCGGCTGCAACAGCGCCTCCACCGCACGTTGCGCAGCCACCAAATGCTGGCCGCCGAACAGGTTGCTGCGGTTGAGCAGGTAGTACAGCTGATACAGCGGCTGGCGCTCGATAAATCCGGCCCCCAGCGGCCACACGCTCTGATAGCCGTCGTAGATCTGCGGCGGCAGCTCCGGATACAGCGGCAGCATCGCCAAATCGCACTCTCTGTCGCCCCAGTAGCTGGCCGGATCGAACAGTATCGGCCCGTGGGCGGTCATCGCGCAGTTGCCCGGCCACAGGTTGCCGTGCAGCAGGGAAGGCTGCGGCTGGTGGTGCTGCAAGCGCAGATACACCCGATCGACGATGTCGTCGATGTCGCCGAAGGTCATGCCTTTTTCCGCCGCCAGCTGCAGCTGCCAACCGATGCGCTGCTCGGCGAAGAATTCCGACCAGCGGCGTTGCCAGGCGTTGGGTTGCGGGGTGGTGGTCAGATCGCTGTCGAAGTCGAGACCGAACTGCGGTTGCTCGCTCCACTGGTGCAAATGCGCCAGTTGTTGCCCCAGGCAGTAGGCGCCGTGAGCATCGAGGGGTTTCAGCTGCTGATACTCCAGCAGCAGGAAGCTGTAATCGCGATCGCTGCCGACGCCGTACACTTCCGGCACCCGCACGCTTTTGCTGCGCGCCAGCAACGCCAGCTGATCGGCCTCGGCGGTGAATATCGGCAGTTGTTCACGGGCGTCGCATTTCACGAACACCTCGTTGTCACCGTAACTCACGCGCCACGCCGGGTGAATGTCGCCCCCGGGCAGTTCAATCCTTTCGCGTATCTCTGCGCTGCCAAGATGTTCACTTAACAGACGGCTAACGGCTTGCCACATGGTATGTCCCCCTCTGTGCTGCCTGATAATTCATTAGGTTAGCGTCTTTCCCGTGGTGAAAACACGACGCGGCGCACAGCCGGCGTCAAAGGCGGCGATTTTTTCAGCGCCTCGCCAGCTCAAAGTATATACCCTATTGATTAATTTAAGCGCAATACCGGTTGCAACTTGATGACAACGACGGAATGAGCGGGGGGAATGTGATGCGGCGAGTAGAAGGCTTCGCCGCATCGGGGGAATTAACCGCCGGTGAGCGCGCTTTGGTTACGCTGTAACGGGCGTAATTTACTGTACAACAAGGCGATCACGAACAGCACGGCCTGCACGATGACGATGCAGGGCCCGGTGGCGCCGTCGATGTGGAAGCTGATCAGGGTGCCGAGCACGCAGGAGAACACCGACACCACCGTCGCCACCATCAGCATGCGGTCGAAGCGGCGGCACAGCATAAAGGCGATGATGCCGGGGGCGATCAGCATGGCGATCACCAGGATCACCCCCACGGCCTGCAGCGAGGCGACGATGGTCATCGCCAGCAGGCACAGCAATCCGTAGTGCAGCAGCTTGATCGGCAGGCCAATCACCCGCGCATGGTGCGGATCGAAGCAGTACAGCATGAAGTCTTTGCGCTTGAGCAGCACCACCGCCAGGGTGATGCCGGCGATCAGCAAGGTTTGCTTCAGTTCGCCGTCGGTAATGCCCAGCATGTTGCCGAACAGAATGTGGCTCAGGTGCTGGTCGGTATCGATGCGCGAGAACAGCACCAGGCCGAAGGCGAACATGCCGGAAAAGACGATGCCCATCACCGTGTCCTCTTTCACCCGGCTGTTCTCTTTCAGGTAGCCGGTGGCTACCGCGCAAAAGATGCCGGAAAGGAAGGCGCCGATCGCCAGCGGGATGCCGACCACGAACGCCACTACGATGCCGGGCAAGACGGCGTGCGAGATGGCGTCGCCCATCAGCGACCAGCCCTTGAGCACCAGATAGCAGGAGAGCACGGCGCACACCACGCCGGTAACGATGGCGGCGACGATCGCCCGCTGCATGAACGGGTAGGCGAAGGGTTCGCTGAGCAGTTGATACAGGGTGTCCATCAGCGGCCTCCGGTTTGCGAATGTGCCACGCGGCGCCGGGATGCCAGCAGGCCGTGTTTTGGCGCGAAGAAGAACGCCGCCAGGAATACCAGCGTTTGCAGGGTGACGATCACCCCGCCGGTGGCGCCGTCGAGGAAGAAACTCAGGTAGGCGCCGATGCCGCTGGTCAATGCGCCGATGATGATGGCGATAATCACCAGCCGGCTGAAGCGGTCGGTCAGCAGGTAGGCGGTAGCGCCCGGGGTGATCACCATGGCGATCACCAGAATGGCGCCGACGGTTTGCAGCGCGGCGACGGTGCAGGCGCTGAGCAGGGTGAAGAACAGGATCTTCAGCTTCAGCGGCGACAGGCCGATCGACACCGCGTGGCTTTCGTCGAAGAACACCGCCAGCAGATCTTTCCACACCAGGCACAGGATCAGCAGCGAAACGCCGATGATGATTTCCACCTGCAGCACGTCTTCGTCGGCGATGCCGAGGATATTGCCGAAGATGATCGACTGTACGTTGACCGAGGTGGGGTTGAGCGACACGATCAGCAGGCCGACGGCGAAGAAGGTGGAGAAGATAAAGCCGATGATGGCGTCTTCGCGCAGCCGGGTGATGTGGCGCACCAGCGTCATCGCCAGCGCCGCCAGCATGCCGGTGAAGAAGGCGCCGGCGGCGTAGGGCAGGCCGAGGGCGTAGGCGCCGGCCACGCCGGGCACCACCGAGTGCGACAGCGCATCGCCCATCAGCGACCACCCTTTCAGCATCAGGTAGGCGGACAGGAACGCGCAGGCGGCGCCGACGATGGCGCTGACCCAGATGGCCTTCACCATGTAGTTGTAACTGAAAGGTTGCAGCAGAAGGTCCAGCATCAGGATTGTTTCTCCCTGGCCTGGCTGTTGGCCGGCGGATCGCTTTTGGTGTGGCCGTAGAACACCGCCGGGCGTTCATCGTCGGTTAACACCGTGACGGTGCGCGGATCGTTGTCGTCGTGCAGATCCGGGCCGGAAAGGTTGATATGGCGCAGCACGCCGCCGAACGCCTGCTCCAGGTTGCTCTGGGTGAAGGTGGTTTCGGTCGGGCCGGCGGCCAGCACCGTGCGGTTGATGAGGATCACCCGATCGCAAAACTCCGGCACGCTGCCGAGGTTGTGGGTGGAGACCAAAATGAGATGGCCCTCGTCGCGCAGCGCGCGCAGCAGCTCGATAATCGCATTCTCGGTTTTCACATCCACGCCGGTGAAAGGCTCATCCAGCAGCAACACCGTGCCCTGTTGCGCCAGCGCGCGCGCCAGAAATACGCGCTTCTTCTGGCCGCCGGACAGCTCGCCGATCTGCCGGCCGCGCAGCTCGCTCAGGCCGACGCGCTCCAGCGCCTTGTCGACCCGCAACCTGTCCTCACGTGACGGAATGCGCAGGAAGTTCATCTTGCCGTAGCGGCCCATCATCACCACGTCTTCCACCAGCACCGGGAAGTTCCAGTCGACGTCTTCGGTCTGCGGCACGTAGGCGATCAGGTTCTTTTTCAGCGCGTCCGCCACCGGCTTGTCGCTCAGCGACACCTGGCCGGCGGTGGGCCTGACCAGGCCCATGATGCTTTTGAACAGCGTCGATTTGCCGCTGCCGTTGACGCCGACCAATGCGCAGATCGAACCGCCGTTCAGGGTGAAGCTGGCGTTGTGAATGGCGGTGTGCCCGTTGTTGTAGGTTACGGTGACGTCGTCCACGTTCAATTCAGGGCGGACAAACGGTTCATGGGTCATTGATCGAATCCTTTGGCGATGGTTTGCACGGTGGTGTTAAGCAGGTCGATGTACGTCGGCACCGGGCCATCGCGGGTGGACAGCGAGTCCACGTACAGCACGCCGCCGTATTTGGCGCCGGTTTCTTTCGCCACCTGCCTGGCCGGCTTGTCGGAAATGGTGCTCTCGCTGAACACCACCGGAATATGGTGGGCGCGCACGGCGTCGATCACCCGGCGCACCTGCTGCGGCGAGCCTTGCTCATCGGCGTTGATCGGCCACAGATAAACCTCTTTCAACTGATAGTCCTGCGCCAGGTAGCTGAAGGCACCTTCACTGGTCACCAGCCAGCGCTGTGCGGCCGGAATGCGCGCCAGGCGTTCGCGCAGCGGGGCGTCCAGCGCGCCGATTTTCTCTGCGTAGGCCTTGGCATTGCGGTTATAGGTTTCCGCATTGGCCGGATCGTGCTCCACCAGCGCCTTGCGGATATTCTCGATATACACCAGCGCGTTGCTTGGCGACATCCAGGCATGCGGGTTCGGGTTGCCGTTATAGGGCCCTTCGCGGATCGGCAGCGGGGTAATGCCTTCGGTGACTACCGCCGCCGGCACCTGTTTGATGTTTTCGAAGAAACGCTGGAACCAGCGCTCCAGGTTCATGCCGTTCCACAGGATCAGGTCGGCGTGCTGTGCCTTGACGATGTCGCGCGGGGTCGGTTGATAGTCGTGGATCTCGGCGCCCGGCTTGGTGATGGATTCCACCACGGCGGCGTCACCGGCCACGTTCTGGGCGATATCCTGAATGATGGTGAAGGTGGTCACCACGCGCAGCTTTTTTTCCGCCAGCGCGTTTTGGCTGACCAAGGCGGCGCCGAGCAGCAGGCAGGCGAGCATGAAAGGGCGTAACAATGCGGCAGAGCGGGAAGGGCGACTGCGACGAAAAGCGCAACTTATCAATGGCATGATGACGTCTCCTGGTTCAAATGAAAATGATTATCAATATCAATTGAAGCGAAGTCAAGCGCCACTTGCCCACCGCCGGCGGGGTATTTCTCCAACTGAAAAAATAATACCGTCCGGGGAGTTATAGCATTTTATGTATCAGTATGTAACCGCTGAAGGTAGTCCTCACAGCTGCATATCGCCACCTCCGGCTGTTTTCCCAATGCCAACTGCCCGAACCCCTGCGCCAGGCGCAGTACATCCTCTTGATCCAGCACGGTTATGAACGCAAAACTGTTGCTGCCGAGTTCGTGGTGAACGCCATTTTCGTCTGTCACCGACGTGACAAAACCCTCGCGCGTCAATTGCCCGGTCAGCTTCGCCAGGTCGGTTAATCCCTCTTCCTGATAGCGAAAAGTCACCACAAAGCAGCTTGTTGCAGATTGACTCATAAATCACCTCTTGGTATATGGATAGCTTGAGATTAGCCCAAAAAATTACTGCAGGTGTCCTTACAAGTTGTATATGCTACGCAACTCATTGAAAGGAGTGAGGGATTCTGTGAAAACAAAAATAGGTTGCCTTACGGCAATTTTACTTTTGTCGGGGTGCGCCAAAGACCCGCAAACGGCAAGCAATATTTCAGGCAGTGGCACAACGCGCGGCGGTTGGTTAAAACCCCCTCCGCAGGCACCGGTAAACCGCACGGGCACCCCGGTTGCTTATAACGATTACATTCGTCAGGCGGCCAGCAACTATGGCGTTGACGAAACGCTGATTAAAGCGATTATTCAGGTGGAGTCCGGGTTTAACCCGAACGTGGTCAGCACCTCGAACGCAGTGGGATTGATGCAGCTTAAGGCTTCTACCGCCGGCCGCGACGCCTATCGCATGAAGGGACGAAGCGGGCAACCCAGCTCGCGTGAGCTGAAGGATCCGGCGGTCAATATTGATCTGGGAACGGCCTATATCAATATTCTTCAAAGCCAGCAGCTAGCCGGAATCAACAATCCACAGACTTTGCGTTACGCCACCATCGTTTCGTACGTGAACGGGGCGGGCGCCATGTTGCGCACCTTCTCTTCGGACAAGCGCGTGGCGGTCAATCGCATCAATCAGATGAGCCCGGATGAGTTTTATCAGCACATCCAGAAAAAGCACCCGGCACCGCAGGCGCCGCGCTATTTGTGGAAGGTGACCACCGCCTATCAGGCGATGTCGCAGTAATCCTCTCTTTTGTCGAATCGGCCGCTGAACGCGGCCGATTTTGTTTTCGGCACCGTTCCAGCGCGCGACCCACCTCTCATTTTTCGTTATTTCCTCACCGCTTATCGGAAAAACCGCACAAAAAGTTAAATTTACGTTAGCAGATAAATCTTTACGTTCATTCAATAAGTTACCGGTAACATTTTTGCTTTTGTACGCATTCTGACCTTCAATAAATATACAAATAAGTAACAAATTATTTTAAAAACCCGTATCGATCGCAAGGTTGCGGTTAAATAGTTGTGACTATCTTTGGATGGAATGTGACATGTCGAATCATAAAACCAACAATTCGCGGCGCGATTTCTTGTTGAAATCGATGACCTTAATTCCTGCGGCGGTAATTGGTGGCAGCGGCGTTGGCGCGCTGACGGCCCCGACACCGGCGGTCGCAGCCTCGAACACCTCAACGCAGAACGATTACCAACCGACCTTTTTCACCCCGGAAGAGTGGGCCTTCATCAAGGCCGCCGTCGCGCGCCTGATCCCGGCCGACGATCGCGGCCCCGGCGCGCTGGAAGCCGGCGTGCCGGAGTTTATCGATCGCCAGATGAATACCCCGTACGCCACCGGCTCCATCTGGTACATGCAGGGGCCGTTCAACCCCGATGTGCCGAAGGAGATGGGCTATCAGCTGCCGCTGGTGCCCAAGCAGATCTATAACCTCGGCATCGCAGACGCCGACGCCTACAGCAAGAAAACCGCCGGCAAGCCTTTCGCCGAACTGGATGGCGCGCAGCAGGACGCCATGCTGCAAAAGTTCGAGTCCGGCGAGGCGGAGTTCCAGCAACTGCCGTCGAAACTGTTCTTCTCCTATCTGCTGCAAAACACCCGCGAAGGTTTCTTCAGCGATCCTATCCATGGCGGCAACAAAGACATGGTGGGTTGGAAGCTGATTAATTTTCCGGGCGCGCGCGCCGATTTTATGGACTGGGTTGAGCGAGGGGAGCGTTATCCCTTCCCACCGGTCTCGATTCGTGGGGAGAGGGGCTAACCATGGCAACGGTAATGAAAAAAGTAGACGCGGTGATCGTCGGCTTCGGCTGGGTGGGCGCGATCATGGCCAAAGAGCTGACCGAGGCCGGCCTCAACGTGGTGGCGCTGGAGCGCGGCCCGATGCGCGACACCTATCCGGACGGTTCTTACCCGCAGGTGATCGACGAGCTGACCTATAACATTCGGCGCAAGCTGTTCCAGGATCTGTCGAAAAGCACCGTCACCATTCGCCATAACAGCAGCCAGACCGCGGTGCCTTACCGCCAGCTGGCGGCGTTCCTGCCGGGCACCGGCGTCGGCGGCGCCGGCCTGCACTGGTCGGGCGTGCATTTCCGCGTCGATCCGATCGAACTGCGCATGCGCAGCCATTATGAAGAGCGTTACGGCAAAAACTTCATTCCGAAGGACATGACCATCCAGGACTTCGGCGTGACTTACGACGAGCTGGAGCCGTTCTTCGACAAGGCGGAGAAAGTGTTCGGCACCTCCGGCACCGCCTGGACCATCAAAGGGCAGAAAGTGGCGCAGAAGGGCGGTAACCGCTTTGCGCCGGATCGCTCCGACGACTTCCCGCTGCCGGCGCAGAAAAATACCTACTCCGCTCAGCTGTTCGAGAAAGCGGCGCTGGAGGTGGGTTACCACCCTTACAACCTGCCGTCCGCCAACACCTCGGATTCTTACACCAACCCGTACGGCGCGCAGATGGGCCCGTGCAACTTTTGCGGTTTCTGCAGCGGCTACGCCTGCTACATGTATTCCAAGGCCTCGCCGAACGTCAACATCTTGCCGGCGCTGCGCATGGAGAAACGCTTCGAGCTGCGCACCAACGCCAACGTGCTGAAGGTCAACCTGACCGACGACAAATCCCGCGCCACCGGCGTGAACTACGTCGATGCGCAGGGCCGCGAGATTGAACAGCCGGCCGATCTGGTGATCCTGGGCGCGTTCCAGTTCCACAATGTGCACCTGATGCTGCTGTCCGGCATCGGCAAGCCTTACGATCCGGTAACCGGCGAAGGGGTGGTCGGGCGCAACTTCGCCTACCAGAACATGACCACCATCAAGGCGTTCTTCGATAAAGACGTGTTCACCAACCCGTTCATCGGCGCCGGCGGCAACGGCGTGGGCGTGGACGACTTCAACGCCGACAACTTCGATCACGCCAAAGAAGGCTTCGTCGGCGGTTCGCCATTCTGGGTCAACCAGGCGGGCACCAAGCCGATCTCCGGCCTGCCGACCCCACCGGGCACCCCGGCCTGGGGCAGCAAGTGGAAAGCGGCGGTGGCGGATGCCTACACCCATCACGTGTCGATGGACGCCCACGGCGCGCACCAGTCGTACCGCAATAACTATCTGGATCTCGATCCCAACTACAAGAACGTCTTTGGCCAGCCGCTGCTGCGCATGACGTTCGACTGGCAGGAAAACGACATCAAGATGGCGCAGTTCATGTACGACAAGATGGCGCCGATCGCCAAGGCGATGAACCCGAAACTGATCGCCGGCAGCCCGAAAAACGCCAACAGCCACTTCGACACCACCAGCTACCAGACTACCCACATGAACGGCGGTGCGGTGATGGGGGAAGATCCGAAGACCAGCGCGGTCAACCGCTATCTGCAGAGCTGGGACGTGCACAACGTGTTCTCGATCGGCGCATCGGCCTTCCCGCAAGGGCTGGGCTACAACCCGACCGGCACCGTGGCGGCGCTGGCTTACTGGTCTGCCCGCGCCATTCGCGAGCAGTATCTGAAAAACCCAGGCCCATTGGTGCAGGCATAAGGACGGCGAACGATGAAAGCATTTGTACCGGCACTGGTTCTCAGTGCAGTGAGTTTTTCCGTTTGGGCGCAGGACGCCACCGTCAGCAGCGAGCTGATCAAGCGCGGTGAGTACCTGGCGCGCGCCGGTGACTGCGTGGCCTGCCATACCGATGGCAAGAACGGCAAAACCTTCGCCGGCGGCCTGGCGATGGAGACGCCGATCGGCACCATCTACTCGACCAACATCACGCCGGACAAGAAAACCGGCATCGGCGATTACAGCTTCGAGGATTTCGACAACGCGGTGCGTAAGGGCGTAGCCAAAAACGGCAGCACCCTGTACCCGGCGATGCCGTACCCGTCGTTCGCGCTGGTGAAAGAGGACGATATGCGCGCCATGTATGCCTATTTCATGCACGGCGTGCAGCCGGTGGAACAGGCCAACAAGGACTCCGACATCCCGTGGCCGCTGTCGATGCGCTGGCCGCTGAGCATCTGGCGTGGCATGTTTGCGCCGTCGCCGGCGGACTTCGTTGCCGACGCCAAGGCCGATCCGGTGATTGAACGCGGACGCTACCTGGTGGAAGGCCTGGGCCACTGCGGCGCTTGCCATACCCCGCGCAGCATCACCATGCAGGAAAAAGCGTTGAGCAACAGCGAAAGCGACGACTACCTGTCCGGCAGCAACGCGCCGATCGACGGGTGGGTGGCTTCCAGCCTGCGCGGCGACCGCAAGGATGGCCTGGGCAGCTGGAGCGAAGCCGAGCTGACCGAGTTCCTGAAAACCGGCCGTAACGACAAGGCGATCGTGTTCGGCGGCATGAGCGACGTGGTGGAGCACAGCCTGCAATACCTGAGCGACGACGATCTGACCGCCATCGCGCGCTACCTGAAATCGCTGCCGCCGAAAGACGGCAAGCAGCAGGCGGCGCCGGTCGAAGACAGCGTGGCCAAGGATCTGTGGCGCGGCGACGACAGCAAGCCCGGCGCGGCGCTGTATGTCGATAACTGCGCGGCCTGCCACCGCACCGACGGCGTGGGCTACAAGCGCGCCTTCCCGTCGCTGAAGGGCAATCCGGTGGTGCAGACCGAGGACGCGACTTCGCTGATCCACATCGTGCTGACCGGCAACACTACGCCGGCGGTGCAGGGGGCGGTATCCAACATCACCATGCCGCCGTTTGGCTGGCGTCTGAACGATCAGCAGGTGGCGGACGTGGTGAACTTCATCCGCTCGAGCTGGGGCAACAGCGCCAAACCGGTGAGCGCTTCCGACGTGGCCGACGTGCGTAAAGACCGCTCGATGATCCGCGACGAGAAGGAGATGGGCAGCGCCGAGGTGCCGGACCATCCGGACGCGAAGAAATAAACCGCTTAAGGGCTCCGCAAGGGGCCCTTAGTTTTTACTGAGTGCGCCGTTTTTTTCAGCACATTGTGTTCGCAAATCGTTCATTCGGCCGATAAAACATAGACCCGCAGCGGATTTTTCATTATCCTTTGCCGTCCTTTCATCAGGCGTAAGTATGAAATATCGCTTTAATTCACTGATTATTATTAAAAAATTCGCGGAGAAGGATATCCCGTTAGGCGCAATCGTTGTCGCCGCAGATTAAGGTAGACTGTCTCATGAGTACGATTTCTCCCGATTCAGGCACGCTGACGGCCGCTCAGCCTGCCAAATGGAACAAAACCGACACCGTTTGGATGTTCGGTCTCTATGCGACTGCGGTGGGCGCCGGTACGTTGTTCTTGCCGATCAACGCCGGCCTGAACGGCCCGCTGGTGTTGCTGTTGATGGCGCTGTTCGCTTTCCCGCTGACCTATTTGCCGCACCGCGCGCTCAGCCGCTTCGTGCTTTCCGGCTCCAGCCGCGACGGCAACATTCACGATGTGGTGGTGGAACACTTCGGCGTGCTGGCCGGCAAAATCATCATGATGCTGTATCTGATGGCGTTCTTCCCGATCGTGCTGGTGTACAGCATTTCGATCACCAACGCGCTGGACAGCTTCCTGATCCATCAGTTCCACGTGGCCCCGCTGCCGCGCATCTGGCTGAGCCTGGCGGTGGTGGTGGTGCTCAATCTGGTGCTGCTGCGCGGCAAAGACAGCATCGTGGCGGCGATGGGCATGCTGGTGTTCCCACTGCTGGTGTTCCTGATGGGCATTTCGCTCTATCTGATGCCGAGCTGGAATACCGCCAACTTCGTGCACGGCCTGGCCGCCACCCGCTTCGACACGCCGGGGTTGTGGCATTCGCTGTGGCTGGCGGTGCCGGTGATGGTGTTCTCCTTCAGCCATGCGCCGATCATCTCTTCCTTCGCCTCGACCCAGAAGAGCCTGTACGGCGACAAGGCGGAACGCCGCTGCGCGCGCATCATGCGCTATAGCTATGTGCTGATCTGCGTTACCGTGCTGTTCTTCGTGTTCAGCTGCGTGCTGAGCCTGTCTCATGAAGACATGCTGCAGGCGAAAGAGCAGAACATCACGGTGCTGACTACGCTGGCCAACAAGTTCTCCAACCCGCTGATCGCCTACCTTGGCCCGGTGATGGCGATGCTGGCGATGGCCAAATCCTATCTCGGCACTTCGCTGGGGGTGACGGAAGGGGCGACCAGCCTGATCGACGGCGTCACGCGCGCGGTCGGCAAGCCGCTCAGCTCGCGCATGACGCACCGCATCTCGGCGGTGGCGCTGTTCCTGCTCACCTGGGCGGCGACGGTGTGGAACCCCAGCGCGCTGCACATCATCGAAACCATCAGCGGCCCGCTGATTGCCGCCATCCTGTTCATTCTGCCGATGTACGCCGTGCGTGCGGTGCCGGCCATGCGCCAGTACCGCGCGGCGAGCAACGTATTCGTGCTGGTGATGGGCCTGATTGCGCTGTCGGCGCTGATCTACGGCCTGATGTGATCCCCTGGGCGCGCCGCTTCCGGCGCGCCTCTTACCCTTCCTTTACACATCCCTTTGCAATTAATCGCCGACATGCCGGGCGTTATCTTTGATAATGCAAGCCATTCTCATTAGTATTTTCTGAATGTATTCATGACTAAGGAGTTTTTCGTGCACCGTCGAATCATTTTGCCGGCGCTGGTTTGCGCCGCCTTGCTCGCCTCTCCGGCGATGGCCACCACTTATCCGCTGACGCTGACCGACACGTCCGGCCAGACGATCACCCTCCAGCAAGAGCCGAAACGCATCGTGGTGCAGGACGGGCGCGACATTCTCACGCTGGCGCTGCTCGATCGCGCCAATCCGTTTGGCCGGCTGGTGGCCTGGAATAACCTGCTGAAGAAAAGCGATGCGGCGACCTGGGATATCTTGCAGAGCAAATGGCCGGGGGCGAAAAACATCATCGATATGGGATTCAGCGATAAGGGTGAAGTGAACCTGGAGAGCGTGATCGCCAAGCGGCCCGATCTGATGATCGCCCAGCTGCGCTCCCAGCCTTCGCTGAGCCAAACCGGCGTGCTGGATAAGCTGAAGGCGCTGAACGTGCCGGTGCTGTTCATCGATACCATGCTCAAGCCGGTGGAAAACACGCCGAAAAGCGTGACGCTGCTGGGGGAAACCCTCAACCGCGAAAGCGAAGCCAAGCAATATACCGATTATTATCAGCAGCATTATCAGGCCATTCTGGCCAAAACGCAGGCGGTGGCACCCAAACCGCGGGTGTTTTTCGAAGCCAAGGCTGGCCTGAATGGGCTGGAGTCCTGCTGCTTCACCCATGCGCACGTCGGCTGGGGGGCGCTGGTCGAGGCGGTCGGCGCGCGCAACATCGGCTCTGCGCTGTTGCCGGGCGCGACCGGCGACGTGGCGCTGGAAAAAGTGATCGCCATGAAACCGGACGCCTACATCGTTTCCGGCTCACAGTGGGCCAGCAAGACCAACGCCGCGGTGCCGTTCGGCTATGGCGTGACGCAGCAACAGGTGGATGAGGCTTTCAACCGCATGAAACAGCGCCCGGGCTTCGCGCAGGTGTCGGCGGTGAAAGAGGGGCGGTTCTACGGCATCTACCATAATTTCTACAACCATCCGTACAACATCGTGGGGCTGGAGTATCTGGCGAAGTTTATCTACCCGGCGCAGTTCCCGGATCTGGATCCGGCCAAGACCTACAGCGAGATCCTCAGCCGCTTTACCGAAGTGCCGGAAGGCAAGGGCATTTTGGGCGCGCAGGCGCCGATGGGGAAATAACGGCAACGGGCGCGACGATCGCGCCCGTTTTGTGTGATCAGGCGGCCGGCGTATAGGTGGAGATGATCTCCAGCACGCCGTTGATAATGAACTGTACCCCCATGCACACCAGCAGGAAGCCCATCAGGCGCGAGATCGCCTCGATGCCGCTTTTCCCTACCAGGCGCATGATGGCGCCGGAGCTGAGCAGGCAGCCCCACAGGATCACCGCGACCGTCAGGAAGATGGCGACCGGCGCCACGGCCAGCACCCAGGGTTCAAAACCCAGCGTGTTCGCTTTGACGCTCGACGCCGAGCTGATGATCATCGCGATGGTGCCCGGCCCGGCGGTGCTCGGCATGGCCAACGGCACGAAGGCGATGTTGGCCGATGTCTTGTGGCGCAGCTCGTGCGACTTGCTCTCCACCTCCGGCGCCTCATCGGCGCTTTGTTGCGGGAACAGCATGCGGAAACCGATGAAGGCGACGATCAGGCCGCCGGCGATGCGCAGGCCGGGGATCGAAATACCGAAAGTGTTCATCACCACCTGCCCGGCGTAAAACGCCACCGTCATGATGCAGAACACATAAACCGAGGCCATCAGCGACTGCTGATTGCGCTCTTCGCGCGTCATATTACCGGACAAACCGAGCAGCAACGCCACCGTGGTCAGCGGGTTGGCCAGCGGCAACAGCAGCACCAAACCCAGTCCGATGGCCTGGAATAACTGCAAAATACCCGTCATAAAGTAGACTCCCTGTGCAACGTTCGGGCCGCCAAGCGGCGGCCTACGAGCTAAACAGCCTAGCCTGCCGCGTGCCTGGCGGCAATGGGGATAGCTCGTAACGTTAATTAACCGTCGGCCGGCGTTTCATCATTGCCGTTGCACTCGCCGGCGAGCTCAGGTTCATCCTCACATCCCAACGGGGCGTCGTTGACCGCAATCGCCCGCGGCGCCGAACGCGCACCAAAATGCATCAGCCCCTATAACGTCGTTAATACCGCGCACCCATGATGAGCGCAGGCTGAAAAACGAGCGGCGCTCAGAAAAAATGCACAATTTTTGTGTTTTATGGCCTTTTTCGCCGCAATTGGCCGGTAAAGGCCGACGTTCAGCACCAATTGCTACACCCCGCAGGCTCAGCTGCCTACCATAGGCGCGCTTTAAAACGATAATGAGATTGATTATGCAAGACGAGTTGAAACTTTTACTGGGGAAAATCAGCGCATTCGCGCTTTCCGCCGCCTTCATGGCGGCATTGGTCGGCCTGGTGTTTATCGATGTGCACTGGTTGCATAACTTCGTGCATGAAACCTCGCTGACCGAAGCGGCGCAGGAACTGTTGCTGCTCGCCATCGCCGGCGGTTTTTTCGCCGCGGCCTGGCGGCAGGCGGAACGCCGCTCCGCCTGGATGCTGGTCGGCGGCTTCTTTCTCTGCATGCTGATCCGCGAGATGGACTTCGCCTTCGATGCGTTGTGGCACGGCGCCTGGGTGTGGTTCGCGCTGGCGGTCGCCTTGGTCTGTCTGTGCCATGCCGCCAGGCACATTGCGGCGACGGTGCGCGGCCTGGCCTATTTCGCGACGCATCCCGGCTACGGCATGATGTGCGCGGGCCTGCTGTGCATTCTGGTGTTTTCACGCCTGTTCGGCATGAGCGCGCTGTGGCAAACGCTCATGCTGGACGGTTACAACCGGGTGGTGAAAAACATGGTGGAAGAGGGTTGCGAACTGCTGGGCTACGGCCTGTGTCTGCTGGCCACCCTCAGCTACATGAAGACCGTTTTTGCGTCGAATGAAGCGAAAGTGTGAGGGCGACGGCGCTTTATTTATCCGGAACAATTTTAGTGATACTATTCGCTTAGCCGAATTCGGCTGAGAAGGTATGCGTTCCATTCTGTATACCCAGTGAGGTTTCAATCTGGCAATTGTGGGCGAGATCTGAAACCTGGCTGACCAAACCCAAAATCCAATTTTCGTACTGCATGTGATCTGTCGTGTGGGTCACCACTGTAGATAAGGAATTATTAATGCCTGTTATTACTCTTCCTGACGGTAGTCAGCGTCATTTCGACCACCCCGTTTCCCCGATGGATGTCGCGCGCGATATCGGCCCTGGCCTGGCGAAAGCCTGTATCGCCGGTCGCGTCAATGGCGAACTGATTGATGCCAGCGATCTGATCGAATCGGATGCGCAGCTGGCCATCATCACCATCAAAGACGAAGACGGTCTGGAAATCATGCGCCACTCCTGCGCGCACCTGCTGGGTCATGCGATCAAGCAGCTGTGGCCGGATACCAAAATGGCGATCGGTCCTGTTATCGACAACGGTTTCTATTATGACGTGGATATCGACCGCACCCTGACGCAGGAAGACCTGGATCTGCTGGAAAAGCGGATGCACGAGTTGGCCGATAAGGATTACGACGTCATCAAGAAGAAGGTCAGCTGGCAAGAAGCCCGCGACACCTTCGCTGAGCGCGGCGAAATCTATAAAGTGGCGATCCTGGATGAGAACATCAGCCATGACGATCGTCCTGGCCTGTATCACCACGAAGAATACATCGACATGTGCCGCGGCCCGCACGTGCCGAACATGCGTTTCTGCCACCATTTCAAGCTGCAGAAAACCTCCGGCGCTTACTGGCGCGGTGACAGCAAAAACAAAATGCTGCAGCGTATCTACGGCACCGCCTGGGCAGACAAGAAGCAGCTGAACGCCTACCTGCAACGCCTGGAAGAGGCGGCCAAGCGCGATCACCGTAAGATCGGCAAACAGCTCGATCTGTATCACATGCAGGAAGAAGCGCCGGGCATGGTGTTCTGGCACAACGACGGTTGGACTATCTTCCGCGAGCTGGAAGCCTTCGTGCGCATGAAGCTCAAAGAGTACCAGTACCAGGAAGTGAAAGGTCCGTTTATGATGGACCGCGTGCTGTGGGAAAAAACCGGCCACTGGGAAAACTACAAAGACGCCATGTTCACCACCGCGTCGGAAAACCGCGAATACTGCATCAAGCCGATGAACTGCCCGGGTCACGTGCAGATCTTCAACCAGGGCCTGAAGTCGTACCGCGATTTGCCGCTGCGCATGGGCGAATTTGGCAGCTGCCACCGCAACGAGCCTTCGGGTTCCCTGCACGGCCTGATGCGCGTGCGCGGCTTCACGCAGGATGACGCCCACATCTTCTGTACCGAAGAGCAGGTGCGCGCCGAAGTGAACGAATGCATTCGCATGGTTTATGACGTTTACGGCACCTTCGGCTTCGACAAGATCGCCGTCAAGCTGTCGACTCGCCCGGAAAAACGCATTGGTACCGACGACATGTGGACCCGTGCGGAAGAAGACCTGGCCGCCGCGCTGACCGAGAACGGCATTCCGTTCGAGTACCAGCCGGGCGAGGGCGCCTTCTACGGACCGAAAATTGAATTTACCCTGCATGATTGTTTGGATCGCGCATGGCAATGTGGTACCGTGC
Source organism: Serratia sp. BNK-23 (assembly GCF_047456145.1). NCBI lineage: Bacteria > Pseudomonadati > Pseudomonadota > Gammaproteobacteria > Enterobacterales > Yersiniaceae > Serratia > Serratia sp. BNK-23. The sequence goes on along the minus strand of NZ_CP179900.1, from coordinate 2,758,924 downwards.
AGCTCGATTTCTTCTTGCCGGGCCGTTTGGGCGCCTCGTACGTTGGCGAAAACAACGATCGCGTCGTGCCGGTAATGATTCACCGCGCCATTTTGGGCTCCATGGAACGCTTCATCGGTATCCTTACCGAAGAATACGCCGGGTTCTACCCGACCTGGATCGCTCCGGTGCAGGTGGTGGTGATGAATATCACCGACAGCCAGTCTGATTACGTCCAGCAATTGACCAAAAAACTGCAGGATGCAGGTATTCGCGTGAAAGCGGACTTGAGAAATGAGAAGATTGGCTTTAAAATTCGCGAACATACTTTACGTCGAGTCCCTTACATGTTGGTGTGCGGCGACAAAGAGGTCGAAGCCGGCAAAGTTGCCGTTCGTACCCGCCGTGGCAAAGACCTGGGAAGCCTGGACGTAAAAGAAGTCGTAGACAAGCTGCTGAAAGAGATTCGCAGCCGTAGTCTTCATCAACTGGAGGAATAAAGTATTAAAGGCGGAAAACGAGTTCAACCGGCGCGTCCTAATCGCATTAACAGAGAAATTCGCGCGCAAGAAGTTCGCCTAACCGGCGTCGATGGCGAGCAGATTGGTATTGTCAGTCTGAATGAAGCTCTTGAAAAAGCTGAGGAAGCGGGCGTTGATTTAGTAGAAATCAGCCCAAATGCCGAACCGCCAGTTTGCCGAATCATGGATTACGGCAAATTCCTCTACGAGAAGAGCAAGTCGACGAAAGAACAGAAGAAGAAGCAAAAAGTTATTCAGGTCAAGGAAATCAAATTCCGCCCTGGCACCGATGATGGCGACTATCAGGTCAAACTACGCAACCTGATTCGCTTTCTGGAAGATGGCGATAAAGCCAAAATCACCCTGCGTTTCCGTGGGCGTGAGATGGCGCACCAGCAGATCGGTATGGAAGTGCTTAACCGCGTCCGTAAAGACCTGTGTGAAGATATGGATCTGGCAGTGGTCGAATCCTTCCCTACGAAGATCGAAGGCCGCCAGATGATTATGGTGCTCGCTCCTAAGAAGAAACAGTAAGGCTTACAAGTAATGGAACCCGCGCGGCGCTTGCGCTGTGTGGGTTTTATTCGCCCAACTGATTCGTTGTTTAACAATGCGAAGTGGATTTAATTAAAATGCCAAAGATTAAAACTGTACGTGGTGCAGCCAAGCGCTTCAAAAAAACCGGCAGCGGTGGTTTTAAGCGTAAACATGCCAACCTGCGTCATATTCTGACCAAAAAAGCAACCAAGCGTAAACGTCACCTGCGTCCGAAAGGCATGGTGTCTAAAAACGATCTGGTCCTGGTTACCGCGTGCCTGCCGTACGCATAAGCCATTTTTTTTGAATTTAGAATAAGACTTTAGGAGAGAGCATATGGCTCGCGTAAAACGTGGTGTAATTGCACGCGCACGTCACAAGAAAATCATGAAGCAGGCGAAAGGTTACTACGGTGCCCGTTCGCGCGTATATCGTGTTGCCTTCCAGGCAGTAATCAAAGCAGGTCAGTATGCTTACCGTGACCGTCGTCAACGTAAGCGTCAGTTCCGTCAGCTGTGGATTGCACGTATCAACGCAGCTGCTCGTCAGAACGGTCTGTCTTACAGCAAGTTCATCAACGGCTTGAAAAAAGCCTCGATCGAAATTGACCGTAAGATCCTGGCTGACATCGCAGTCTTCGACAAAGTGGCCTTCGGCGCACTGGTTGAGAAAGCGAAAGCAGCTCTGGCGTAAGTCAGTAGAAGAGGGAGCTTGCTCCCTCTTTTAATCTTTGTTTTCAGCGACAAATATTGACTTTCATTGGCCGCCGCTATATCACTGGTGGACAATCATCGACAAGGTACCGCAATCATGCACGCAGCTCTTTTTCGTTTCTTTTTTTACTTTAGCGCCTGATTTCAGGAGGCTTTGCGCGTAAGAAAAGAAACGAAAAGTAGCGCCTAAGCCTCCCTCGTGGAGGCTTTTTTGTTTTTGGCCATCGTCTCGCCTTGCCAGGCGTTGCGGTGAGGGCGGCAGACGCAACGCGGGCCATGCGCCGCGCAGGCGAGCCGGCCGGCCGGCAACGTATTGAAAAGTCTTTGAATAATGGTCAAAGGCGTGTTCGAATATAGATAACAATTACTTAGGGCCATTCCGGCCAGAGGAAGAGGAAAGCAATGCCACATCTCGCAGAGCTGGTTGCCAATGCCAAGGCAGCCGTAGAAGATGCCCAGGATGTTGCCGCGTTAGATTTGGTGCGCGTCGAATATTTTGGCAAGAAAGGTCATTTCACCTTGCAGATGCAGTCTCTGCGCGACGTACCGGCGGAAGACCGTCCGGCGGCCGGAGCGGTGATCAACCAGGCCAAGCAAGAAGTACAGGACGCCCTGAACGCGCGTAAGAACGCGCTGGAAAGCGCCGCGCTGAACGCGCGCCTGGCGGCTGAAACCATCGATGTTTCCCTGCCGGGCCGTCGCATGGAGAACGGCGGCCTGCATCCGGTGACCCGCACCATCGACCGTATCGAAACCTTCTTCGGCGAGTTGGGCTTTTCCGTTGCCACCGGCCCGGAGATTGAAGACGATTACCATAACTTCGACGCGCTGAACATTCCAGGGCACCACCCGGCGCGCGCCGATCACGATACCTTCTGGTTCGACGCCACACGCCTGCTGCGCACCCAGACTTCCGGCGTGCAGATCCGCACCATGAAGAACCAACAGCCGCCGATCCGTATCATTGCGCCGGGCCGCGTTTACCGTAACGACTACGATCAGACTCACACCCCGATGTTCCACCAGATGGAAGGGCTGATCGTCGATAAAGACATCAGCTTCACCAACCTGAAGGGCACGCTGCACGATTTCCTGAACAACTTCTTTGAAGAAGACCTGCAGGTTCGTTTCCGTCCGTCCTACTTCCCATTCACCGAGCCGTCCGCTGAAGTGGACGTGATGGGCAAGAACGGCAAGTGGCTGGAAGTGCTGGGCTGCGGCATGGTACATCCGAACGTGCTGCGCAACGTCGGCATCGATCCGGAAGTTTACTCCGGCTTCGCCTTCGGCATGGGCATGGAGCGCCTGACGATGCTGCGTTACGGCGTCACCGACCTGCGCGCATTCTTCGAAAACGATCTGCGTTTCCTCAAACAGTTTAAGTAAGGCGGGAATATCACATGAAATTCAGTGAACTCTGGTTGCGCGAGTGGGTAAACCCGGCCATCAGCAGCGAAGCATTATCCGATCAAATCACCATGGCCGGCCTGGAAGTGGACGGCGTGGATCCGGTTGCCGGCGCGTTTAACGGCGTTGTGGTGGGTGAAGTGGTCGAGTGCGGTCAGCACCCGAACGCCGACAAACTGCGCGTCACCAAGGTCAACGTTGGCGGCGACCGCTTGCTCGACATCGTTTGCGGCGCGCCGAACTGCCGTACCGGCCTGAAAGTGGCGGTCGCCACCGTGGGCGCGGTGCTGCCGGGCGATTTCAAAATCAAAGCCGCCAAGCTGCGCGGCGAGCCTTCGGAAGGCATGCTGTGCTCGTTCTCCGAGCTGGGCATTTCCGACGATCATGACGGCATCATCGAGTTGCCGCTGGATGCGCCGATCGGCACCGACATCCGTGACTACCTGAAACTGAACGACAACACCATCGAGATCAGCGTTACCCCGAACCGCGCCGACTGCCTGGGTATCATCGGCGTCGCGCGCGACGTGGGCGTACTGAACCAGGTGGCGCTGACCGAGCCAGACATGAGCCCGGTGGCCGCTGCGATTGACGCCACGCTGCCGATCCGCGTTGACGCGCCGCAGGCGTGCCCGCGCTATCTGGGCCGCGTGGTGAAAGGCATCGACGTCAAGGCGCCAAGCCCGCTGTGGATGCGTGAAAAGCTGCGTCGCTGTGGCATCCGCTCCATCGATGCGGTGGTTGACGTCACCAACTATGTGCTGCTGGAGCTTGGCCAGCCGATGCACGCTTTCGATCTGAGCCGCATCGACGGCGGCATCGTGGTGCGCATGGCGGAAGAAGGCGAAACGCTGAGGCTGCTGGACGGCAGTGAAGCCAAACTGAACGCCGACACCTTAGTGATCGCCGATCATCAAAAAGCGTTGGCGATGGGTGGCATCTTCGGTGGCGAGCATTCCGGCGTCAACGGGGAAACTCAGGACGTGCTGCTGGAATGCGCCTTCTTCAGCCCGCTGTCGATCACCGGCCGCGCGCGTCGTCACGGCCTGCACACCGACGCTTCTCACCGCTATGAGCGCGGTGTCGATCCGGCGCTGCAGTACAAAGCGATGGAACGCGCCACGCGCCTGCTGCTCGATATTTGCGGCGGTCAGGCCGGCCCGATTATCGACGTGACCCACGAGAACGAACTGCCGAAGCGCGCCACCATCACGCTGCGCCGCGAGAAACTGGATCGCCTGATCGGCCACGTGGTGCCAAGCGAGCAGGTCAGTGACATTCTGCGCCGCCTGGGTTGCCAGGTGACCGAGCAGGGCGACAGCTGGCAAGCGGTCGCGCCAAGCTGGCGTTTCGATATGGAGATCGAAGAGGATCTGGTGGAAGAAGTGGCGCGCGTTTACGGCTACGACAACATCCCGGATGTGCCGGTGCGCGCCGATCTGGTGATGACCCAGCATCGCGAAGCCGATCTGACGCTGAAGCGCGTGAAGACCATGCTGGTCGATCACGGTTATCAGGAAGCGATCACCTACAGCTTCGTCGATCCGAAGGTGCAGGCGCTGCTGCACCCGAATGAAGAAGCGCTGATCCTGCCAAGCCCGATTTCGGTAGAAATGTCGGCGATGCGCCTGTCGCTGTGGACCGGCCTGCTGTCTGCGGTGGTGTATAACCAGAACCGCCAGCAGACGCGTCTGCGCCTGTTCGAAAGCGGCCTGCGCTTTGTGCCTGATAGTGCGGCAGATCTGGGTATCCGTCAGGATGTCATGCTGGCGGGCGTGATCGCCGGCCATACGCACGATGAACATTGGGATCTGGCGCGCAAGCCCGTCGACTTCTATGATTTAAAAGGGGATCTGGAGTCCGTCCTCGAGCTGACCGGTAAATTATCCGAAATTCAGTTCCGGGCGGAAGCCAATCCGGCCCTGCATCCAGGGCAAAGTGCGGCGATTTATTTGCACGGCGAACGCGTAGGTTTCATCGGTGTGGTTCACCCGGAACTTGAACGTAAACTGGATCTTAACGGCCGCACCGTGGTGTTTGAACTGGAGTGGAACAAGCTTGCGAGCCGCGCCGTGCCTCAGGCGCGGGAGATTTCGCGCTTCCCGGCAAACCGCCGTGATATCGCCATTGTGGTGGCTGAAAACGTCCCCGCAGAAGATATTTTGGCCGAGTGTAAGAAAGTTGGCGCAAATCAGGTAGTTGGCGTAAACTTGTTTGACGTGTACCGTGGCAAGGGCGTGGCAGAAGGTGACAAGAGCCTGGCTATCAGTCTGGTATTGCAGGATACCGCTCGTACACTGGAAGAAGAGGAGATAGCCGCTACCGTTGCAAAATGCGTAGAGGCTCTAAAACAGCGATTCCAAGCATCCTTGAGGGATTGAACCTATGGCGCTTACTAAAGCTGAAATGTCAGAACACCTGTTTGAGAAGCTTGGGCTTAGCAAACGGGACGCCAAAGACCTGGTGGAACTGTTCTTTGAAGAGGTCCGTCGGGCTCTTGAGAATGGCGAACAGGTAAAACTGTCGGGTTTTGGCAACTTTGATCTGCGTGACAAGAACCAACGTCCGGGGCGTAACCCGAAGACCGGCGAAGACATTCCGATTACGGCGCGCCGTGTGGTGACCTTCCGTCCGGGGCAGAAGCTGAAAAGCCGGGTAGAAAACGCCAGCCCGAAAGGGTGAGTGACGTGACATCAAAAAAGGCCGCTTGCGCGGCCTTTTTCTTTTCTGAGACAAAATTCAGCCCATTCCTAATGGGCAATGCATGAATTAAGATTATTCATTAAATCACCTCGGCGAAAATTTATTTAATCTCAATTACGGACTATTCTTATATCTTATTTTGTGTGGTGAGCAGCGATATTTATTGTTTCAATAACGGCCGTAATAATGGCCAGGGCCGTCGCCGCGGTGGCCACCGCCCCCGTGCGGGCCCCAGCAGCAGGCGCTCAGGGTTGAGGCCAGGGCTACAACGGTCAGCAGCATACCGATACGTTTAATCATCTTATAATCCTCCGGTGGAAATCCATTTAACTATAATTGCCGCGCCGCTTGAGAGACGTCAGTTATTCGTTAAATCTTGTCAGTGGTTATGATAATTAAAGGCGGCGGCAAACAGTGTAGGGATTGTGTAAGGCCGTCGAAAACAATCTGAAAATAGGCATCGGTGAGATAGTCGTTAAATAAGCACGCTGATATAACCACTGCAGCAAGAAAATAGAGTGAGAAGGTGAAATGAAAAAGATCCTGTTGCTGGTGTGTTTCCCGCTGTTGCTGCCGCTGGCGGCGAAGGCCGATGTCTCCGTCGATATCAACGTGCCGGGCGTTTCTCTGCATCTGGGGGATCAGGACCGTCGCGGCTACTACTGGGATGGCTACGACTGGCGTCCACCGCAGTGGTGGCATGCGCACCAGGGCCGCGGCCTGGGTGAGCGCAATGCGCGCGGTATGTACTGGGATGGCGGACGCTGGCAACCTTCGCCGCCGCGTGGCTATGAGCATCGTGGGCCGGAACGCAGCGGCAATCCATTCCACGGCGATCGCGATAGTGGCGACCACGACCGCCGTCATGACGATCGCGGTGACCATGACCGCCGCGATGGCGGCCGCGGCCAACCTTATCCACCGGGCAACGCCGGCCCGCATCGTTAATCCCTGAGTTTATCGGCGGCTGGTTTTGCCATCATTGTTGCGATGACGGGCAAGGCCAGCTGCTGCTTTCCTGAGCCACTATCTACGCAAGACTTCCCCTTGCGGCGTTAACCCCCTAATATTCGACTCAAACGTCAATTATCCGGCCACGACAGCGGCCGGCAGGGAACCGCCGCGCATGCCAACCAGCCGTACCTTCACCTTACTGTTGCAACATCAACGCTACCGCGATAAACGCCAGCTCAGTCTGTTGGCGCTGGGCGTGGCGGTGGCGTTGCTGGTCAGCCTTTGCGCCGGCGACCAATGGATATGGCCGTCAGAGTGGTTCAGCGATCGAGCGCAACTGTTTGTTTGGCAACTGCGTTTGCCGCGCGCGCTGGCGGTGATGCTGGTCGGCGCCGCCCTGGCGGTGGCGGGTGCGGTGATGCAGGCGCTGTTTGAAAATCCTCTGGCGGAGCCCGGTCTGCTGGGCGTAGCTAACGGCGCCGGCGTAGCGCTGGTGCTGACGGTGTTGTTGGGGCACGGTTTGTTGCCGGTGGCGCTGATGAGCGCCGCCGCGATAGCCGGTGCGCTGGCGATGACCTTCTTGCTGCTGGGCTTCGCTCGCCGGCGACGTCTGACCAATGCACGGCTGTTGCTGGTCGGCGTGGCGCTGGGCATCGTGTGCAGCGCGCTGATGACCTGGGCGGTCTATTTCAGCACCAGCCTCGATCTGCGGCAGCTGATGTACTGGATGATGGGCGGTTTCGGCGGCGTCGACTGGCGCCAAAAGTGGCTGGTGCTGGCGCTGCTGCCGGTGTTGCTGTGGCTGTGTGGCCAGGGCCGAGCGCTCAACCTGATGGCGCTGGGCGAGGTGCAGGCGCGCCAGCTCGGGCTGTCGCTGCATGTGTGGCGTAACCTGCTGGTGCTGGCGATCGGCTGGCTGGTTGGCGTCAGCGTGGCGCTCGCCGGGGTGATCGGCTTCGTTGGGCTGGTGATCCCGCATATTTTGCGGCTCACCGGCCTGACAGACCAGCGCTATCTGCTGCCGGCCTGCGCGCTGGCGGGGGCCGGGGTGTTGCTGGTGGCCGATGTGATCGCCCGCGTTGCGCTGCTGGCGGCCGAGCTGCCGATCGGCGTGGTGACAGCCACGCTGGGGGCGCCGCTATTTATCTGGTTACTGACCCGGACAAAAGGCGTAAGGTAGTTTTCTTCATTCACCTGCCATTAAAAAACCAAAGGATGACAACCGATGAGCAAGCCAATCGACAACCTGCCGTTACAAACCATCGAAAATCAAACGACCACGCTGGGTGCCTATCAGGGCAAAGTGCTGCTGGTGGTCAACGTGGCCTCGGAGTGCGGCCTGACCAAGCAGTACGAAGGGCTGGAAGCGCTGTACGAAACCTATCGCGAGCGGGGGCTGGAAGTGCTGGGATTCCCGTCCAATGAATTCCTGGGCCAGGAGCCGGGCAGCAACGAAGAGATCCTGGCGTTTTGCCGCGGCACCTTCGGCGTGCAATTCCCAATGTTTGCCAAGATTGAGGTGAACGGCGAACACCGTCATCCGCTGTACCAAGCGTTGATTGCCGCACAGCCGGAGGCCGTCGCGCCGGAAGGCAGCGAGTTCCTGGCGCGGATGACCAGCAAAGGGCGTGCGCCGAAGCATCCCGGCGATATTCTGTGGAACTTCGAGAAATTCCTTATCGCGCGCGACGGCACGGTGATCCAGCGCTTCTCGCCGGACACCACACCTGAGGATCCGGCGCTGGTGGCGGCGGTGAAACAAGCGCTGGCAGGGTAATACGGATGCTGCAACTCGTTGAGGTTGGGGTGGCGGGGCGCCTGGCGCCTTTTTCGGCACAGATTGACGGCGGGTTGCAGGTTCACCTGATCGGCCCAAATGGCGCAGGGAAGAGTACTCTGCTGGCGCGGGTGGCGGGCATGCTGCCGGGGCGGGGCGAAGTCTGCCTGGACGGACGCGCGCTCTCCGATTATCCGGGGAGCGAGCTGGCGCGCCGACGCGGTTATCTCAGCCAGCAACAGCCGCCGGTGTCGCTGATGCCGGTGTTTCAGTATTTGGCGTTGCACCGGCCTGCCGGCGCGGCGCAAACCGAGGTGGAACACACCATCCTCTATCTGTGCCAGCGGTTGAAGCTGGTGGATAAACTGTCACGCATGCTGACACAGCTTTCAGGTGGAGAATGGCAACGGGTGCGGCTGGCGGCGGTATTGCTGCAGGTGTGGCCCAGCGTTAACCCGCAGAGCCGATTGTTGTTGCTGGATGAACCAACCAATAGCCTGGATGTGGCGCAAAAGGTCGCGCTGGATCGCCTGCTGCGCGAATTCTGCCAAAGTGGGCGCAGCGCGCTGGTGTGCGCACACGATCTGAATCATACCCTGCAGCAGGCCGATCGGGTTTGGTTGTTGCACGCTGGGCAGTTGGTCGCGCAGGGCATCACCCGTGAGGTGATGGCGCCCGCACTGTTGTCGCAGATCTATGAAGTGGATTTCCACCTGCAATGGGTGGGGAACCAGCGTTGGATCATGACCCGCACGGCTTAATTCGCCCTGGGGTATAAATATAAACGAAAACTAAACGTAGTGAATATAAATAGCCGGGTAATCATCGGCTATTATTGTGCTGCCTCTCATTTTCTCGTGAGTTTTCTTGAAAAACGCCAATGACGTGCTACGCTTGATTCGGCAAAAATAAAATACGTAAGTAATTATTAAAAAATATAAGAAATTGATTTACATAATAAAATTAAATTAATGATGACGGCGCCTTCCTATCAGTTCTCCCACTGATGACAAGTCTCGTCTTAAGGTTTAGTTAAGCTTGCGGCCTTACATTGGCAGTTAATCCACGGAAACGATTCTTCTCTGGCGTTTAATATTCGTTAAACGAAAGGGATTTACAGTGTCATCAAAAGCAGTTCGATACGTTTGGGGTTAACTATGGATCAATTTTTGCCTTTCTCTCGTCCGGCCATTGGCGACGAAGAAATCGCCGCGGTAGAGAAAGTGTTGCGTTCCGGCTGGATCACCACCGGGCCGCAAAACCAGCAACTGGAAAATGACTTCTGTTCCACTTTCGGCTGTAAGCACGCCATCGCCGTCAGTTCCGCCACCGCCGGCATGCACATCACGCTGATGGCGCTGGGCATCGGGCCCGGCGACGAAGTCATCACCCCTTCGCAAACCTGGGTTTCCACCCTCAACATGATCGAACTGCTGGGCGCTACGCCGGTAATGATCGACGTTGACCGTGAGACCTTGATGGTCAGCGCCGCCGATGTCGAGGCTGCCATCACCCCGAAAACCAAAGCGATTGTTCCAGTGCATTATGCCGGCGCCCCCCTGCAGATGGACGCTTTGCGCGCCGTGGCCGAACGCCATCGTCTGCCGTTAATCGAAGACGCCGCCCATGCGGTCGGCACGCGTTACAACGGCGAATGGGTCGGCGCGCGCGGCACGGCGATTTTCTCGTTCCACGCGATTAAGAACGTGACCTGCGCCGAAGGCGGCCTGATCGCCACCGACGACGATGCGCTGGCGGATCGCCTGCGTTGCCTGAAGTTCCACGGCCTGGCCGTCGATGCCTTCGATCGCCAGCAGCTGGGCCGCAAACCGCAGGCCGAAGTGGTGGAGCCGGGGTACAAATACAACCTGTCCGACATTCACGCGGCGATCGCCGTGGTGCAACTGTCGCGCTTCGCCGAGCTGAACGCGCGCCGTAAGGCGCTGGCGCAGCGCTACCTGAGCGCGCTGGAAGGCTCGCCGTTCCAGCCGTTGGGCGTGCCGGATTATCCGCATGACCACGCCTGGCACCTGTTTATGGTGCGCGTCGATCCAGCGCGTTGCGGTATCGATCGCGACCAGCTGATGGAGCGCCTGAAAGAGGTTGGCATCGGCACCGGGCTGCATTTCCGCGCCGCGCACACCCAGAAATTCTACCGTGAGCGCTATCCGCAGCTGTCGTTGCCGAATACCGAATGGAACTCGGCGCGGCTGTGCACCTTACCGCTATTCCCTGATATGACCGACGCCGACGTGGATCGCGTGGTCAATGCCTTGTCTTCTGTTGTGGAGTCTTTACGTGTCTCGCGTTGAACCGATTAAAAAAGTGTCGGTAGTCATTCCGGTATACAACGAGCAGGAAAGCCTGCCGGCGTTGCTGGAGCGTACTACTGCCGCCTGTAAGCAGTTATCTCAACCTTATGAAATCATCCTCGTCGACGATGGCAGCAGCGACAACTCCGCTGACATGCTGACCGCGGCGGCGGAAAAGCCGGACAGCCACGTGATCGCCGTTTTGCTGAACCGCAACTACGGCCAGCACTCGGCGATCATGGCCGGTTTCAACCAGGTGACCGGCGATCTGGTGATTACGCTGGACGCCGATCTGCAGAACCCGCCGGAGGAGATCCCTCGTTTGGTCAGCGTGGCGGAAGAGGGCTATGACGTGGTGGGCACCGTGCGCGCCAACCGTCAGGACTCCTGGTTCCGCAAAAGTGCCTCGCGCGTGATCAACATGATGATTCAACGCGCCACCGGCAAGTCGATGGGGGACTACGGCTGCATGCTGCGCGCCTACCGTCGTCATATCGTTGAGGCGATGCTGCACTGTCATGAGCGCAGCACCTTTATCCCGATTCTGGCGAACACCTTCGCCCGTCGCACGACCGAGATCGACGTACGCCATGCCGAACGCGAGTTTGGCGACTCCAAGTACAGCCTGATGAAGCTGATCAACCTGATGTATGACCTGATCACCTGCCTGACCACCACGCCGCTGCGTTTGCTCAGCGTGGTCGGCAGCATCGTGGCGCTGTCCGGGTTTGTGCTGGCGCTGGTGCTGATTGCACTGCGTCTGCTGCTCGGCCCTGAATGGGCCGCCGGCGGCGTGTTCACCCTTTTCGCCGTCCTGTTCACCTTTATCGGCGCCCAGTTTGTCGGCATGGGGCTGTTGGGTGAATACATCGGCCGTATCTATACCGACGTGCGTGCGCGTCCTCGCTATTTTGTTCAGAAAGTGGTCGGTGCACAGCATGACCACAATACTCAGGAAGAAGAATGATGAAAGCTATTGTATTTGCTTACCATGATATTGGCTGCGCAGGTCTGAAAGCGCTGACTGAGGCGGGTTATGACGTGCAGGCCGTGTTCACGCACACCGACGACCCTGGTGAGAACAACTTCTTCTCCTCTGTGGCCCGTTTGGGCGCCGAATTGGATCTGCCGGTCTATGCGCCGGAAGACGTAAATCACCCGCTGTGGGTTGACCGCATTCGCGCACTGCAGCCGGACGTGATCTTCTCGTTCTATTACCGCCACATGCTGAGCGACGAGATCTTGTCGCTGGCGCCGCAGGGCGGTTTCAATCTGCACGGCTCGTTGCTGCCGCGTTACCGCGGCCGCGCGCCGGTGAACTGGGCGCTGGTGAATGGCGAAACCGAAACCGGCGCCACGCTGCACAAAATGGTGAAACGCCCGGACGCCGGTGACATCGTCGGTCAGCAGAAAGTGACCATTGCCGACAGCGACACCGCGCTGACGCTGCACAAAAAAGTGCTGGAAGCCGCGCAGATCGTGTTGAAAGAGCAGCTGCCGAAACTGAAGAACGGCACCGCCACTTTCACCCGGCAGGATGAGTCTCAGGCCAGCTACTTCGGTCGCCGCACCCCGGCGGACGGTGAGATCCTGTGGCACAAATCCGCCAAAGAGATCAACAACCTGGTGCGCGCCGTCACCGAGCCGTACCCGGGTGCCTTCAGCCACCTCGGTCAGCGCAAGCTGATCGTCTGGCGCTCTCGCGTGCTGGACACCCAACACGATAAACAGCCGGGCACCGTGCTGAGCACCTCGCCGCTGGTCATCGCCTGTGGCGAAGGTGCGCTGGAGATCGTTGCCGGTCAGAACGACAGCGGTCTGTATGTGCAGGGCAGCCGCCTGGCGCAGGAAATGGGTATCGTCACCGACGTGCGTTTGGCCGCCAAGCCGAATGCCGTAATGAAACGCCGCACCCGCGTGCTGATCCTCGGGGTCAACGGCTTCATCGGCAACCACCTGACCGAGCGCCTGCTGCGCGATGACCGCTACGACATCTACGGTCTGGATATCGGTTCCGACGCCATCAGCCGCTTCCTCGACAACCCGCGTTTCCACTTTGTGGAAGGCGACATCAGCATCCACTCCGAGTGGATCGAGTATCACATCAAGAAATGCGACGTGGTGCTGCCGCTGGTGGCGATCGCGACGCCGATCGAATACACCCGTAACCCGCTGCGCGTGTTCGAGCTGGACTTCGAAGAGAACCTGAAGATCGTTCGCGACTGCGTGAAATACAACAAGCGCATCATCTTCCCGTCCACATCTGAAGTGTACGGCATGTGCGACGATAAAGAGTTCGACGAAGACCATTCGCGTCTTATCGTCGGGCCAATCAACAAACAACGCTGGATCTACTCGGTCTCTAAACAGCTGCTGGATCGGGTGATCTGGGCTTACGGCGCCAAAGAAGGCCTGAAGTTCACGCTGTTCCGTCCGTTCAACTGGATGGGGCCGCGCCTGGATAACCTGGACGCTGCGCGCATCGGCTCTTCCCGCGCCATCACCCAGCTGATCCTCAACCTGGTGGAAGGTTCGCCGATCAAACTGATGGACGGCGGCGCGCAGAAACGTTGCTTCACCGACATCAACGACGGCATCGAAGCGCTGTTCCGCATCATTGAGAACCGCGACGGCCTGTGCGACGGCCAGATCGTCAACATCGGCAACCCGACCAACGAAGCGAGCATTCGCGAGCTGGCGGAAATGCTGCTGGAAAGCTTCAACAACCACCCGTTGCGCGATCGCTTCCCGCCGTTTGCCGGCTTCAAGGACGTAGAGAGCAGCAGCTACTACGGCAAAGGTTACCAGGACGTCGAGCACCGCACGCCGAGCATCAAAAACGCTCACCGCCTGCTGGGTTGGCAGCCGACCATCGAGATGAAGCAAACCGTCGCCGATACGCTGGACTACTTCCTGCGCACAACCGTTCAGGAAGGGAACGGTGCATGAAGAAAGTCGGTCTGCGGGTTGATGTAGATACCTTCAGCGGCACCCGTGAAGGGGTGCCGCAGTTGCTGGACCTGTTCGAAAAGTACGACATTCAGGCCAGCTTCTTCTTCAGCGTGGGACCGGACAACATGGGGCGCCATCTTTGGCGCCTTTTGCGTCCGAAATTTCTGTGGAAAATGCTGCGTTCGAACGCCGCCTCGCTGTACGGCCTGGATATTCTGCTGGCCGGCACCGCCTGGCCGGGGCGCAATATTTCGCGCGCGTTGGGGCCGCTGATGAAGCGCACCGCCGAAGCCGGCCATGAAGTCGGGCTGCACGCCTGGGATCACCAGGGCTGGCAGGCCAAGGTCGGCAAGTGGAGCGAGGCGCAATTGACCGAGCAGGTGCAATTGGGCGTCGACGCCCTGAGCGCCTGCACCGGCCAGCCGGTGAAATGCTCCGCCGTGGCGGGCTGGCGCGCCGATACGCGCGTGCTGGAGGTCAAGCAGCGCTTCGGCTTCCATTACAACAGCGATTGCCGCGGCACCCATCCGTTTCGTCCGGTGCTGAGCGACGGGCGTCACGGTACGGTGCAGATCCCGGTGACGTTGCCGACCTTCGATGAAGTGATTGGCAGCGAAGTCAGTATGGCCGACTTCAACGACTATATTCTGCGCGCCATCGAGAACGATCGCGGCGTACCGGTGTACACCATTCACACCGAAGTGGAAGGCATGTCGCAGACGGCGATGTTCGAACAGTTATTGCAACGCGCACAGCGGCAGGGCATCGAATTCTGTCCGCTGAGCGCGCTGTTACCGCAAGATTTGGCGTCACTGCCGTTGGGCCGCATCAAGCGCGCTCCTTTCCCCGGCCGCGAAGGTTGGCTGGGCTGTCAAACCGATGTGAAGGACGTTACATGAAGGCGCTAAAAGGATCCTGGGCCATTCTGCTGGCCGTTTTTTTTGCTCTGGTTTACCTGATCCCGCTTAATGGCCGCCTGCTGTGGCAGCCGGACGAGACGCGTTATGCCGAGATCAGCCGTGAAATGCTGCAGCGCGGCGATTGGGTGGTGCCGCATCTGCTGGGGCTGCGCTATTTCGAGAAGCCGGTAGCGGGTTACTGGTTCAATAACATCAGCCAATGGCTGTTCGGCGAAAACAACTTTGCGGTGCGCTTCGGCTCGGTGTTCAGCACCGGCATGACCGCGCTGCTGGTGTTCGCGCTGGCGATGCTGATGTGGCGCAATGCGCGGCGCGCCAGCCTGGCGGCGCTGATGTTCCTGTCGATGGTGCTGGTGTTCAGCATCGGCACTTACAGCGTGTTGGATCCGATGATTTCGCTGTGGCTGGCGGCGGCGATGGTCAGCTATTACCTGACGCTGAAGGCTTCCTCGGTCAAGGGCAAGCTGGGCGCTTACGCCTTGCTGGGCCTGGCCTGCGGCATGGGCTTTATGACCAAGGGCTTCCTGGCGCTGGCGGTGCCGGTGATCGCGGTGATCCCGATTGTCATTCAGCAACGTCGCATCAAGGATCTGCTGTGCTACGGCCCGGTGGCGATCGTTACCGCCACGTTGCTCAGCCTGCCGTGGGCGCTGGCGATCGCGCAACGTGAGCCCGATTTCTGGAATTACTTCTTCTGGGTCGAGCACATTCAGCGCTTCGCCGAAGATAACGCCCAGCACAAGGCGCCGTTCTGGTATTACCTGCCGGTTCTGCTGGCGGCGGTGCTGCCTTGGCTGGCGCTGCTGCCCGGCGCGCTGCTCAAAGGTTGGCGCGAGCGCGTACAGCGTCCGGAGCTGTTCTTCCTGCTGAGCTGGGCGCTGATGCCGCTGATCTTCTTCAGCATCGCCAAAGGCAAGCTGCCGACCTACATTCTGCCGTGCATGGCGCCGCTGGCGCTGCTGATGACCGCCTATGCGGAAGACTATGCCGCCACGCTGCGCGCCAGGCTGTTCAAGGCCAACGCCTGGTTGAACGGCCTGTTCGGGCTGATTGGCATCGTGGCGCTGGTGGTGTTGAGCTCCGGTCTGCTGCCGAAAGCGCATCTGTTTACTCCCCAGGAGTGGCCGAAAGTGGTGCTCGGCCTGATCGCCTTCGGCGGCTGGCTGCTGTTCGCACTGGTTTCTGCGCGCGATAACGGCCGCCAATGGCGCTGGGCGGCGGCTTGCCCGGTGCTGCTGTGCCTGGTGATCGGTTACGCCATTCCGCAACAGGTGACCGATTCCAAACTGCCGCAAAACTTCGCCCGCGCCACGATGGCCGAACTGAGCGACAGCCGCTATGTGTTGAGCGACAGCGTCGGATTGGCGGCCGGCCTGGCCTGGGAACTGAAGCGCAGCGACGTGCTGATGTACAGCCAGAAAGGCGAGGTGGCCTATGGTCTGGAGTATCCGGACGCCAAGGGGCACCTGATCAGCGATGCCGACTTCCCGCAGTGGCTGGCGCAGGCGCGCAAGCAGGGAAATGTGTCGCTGGTGTTGCAGCTGTCCCGTGATGAAGCGCTGCCGCAGGAGCTGCCGGCCGCAGACAAGGTGGATCGTATGAACCGCTTGGTGCTGATGTGGTATAAACAGCAACCATGATCGGTTTTTTGTTGGTGATAGTGGTCAGCCTGCTCACCTGTGGTGGGCAGCTGTGCCAGAAACAGGCGGCGCACTGCTGGGAACGGGCAGACGAGGCGCGGCTGAAACAGACGCTGCGCTGGTTGGCGCTGGCGGTGTTGCTGTTGGGGCTGGGCATGGCGGTGTGGCTCAATGTGTTGCAACGCCTGCCGCTCAGCCTGGCTTACCCGATGCTCAGCCTGAACTTCGTAATGGTGACGCTGGCGGCGCGCTGGCTGTTTCATGAGCCGACAACCGTTCGCCACTGGTGCGGCGTGGCGTCGATTATGCTGGGGATCCTGCTGATGAGCGTGCATTCATGAGGGGCTATGCCTGGGGCGCCGCCAGCGTGTTGCTGGTGACGCTGGCGCAGTTGCTGATGAAGTGGGGCATGGTGCAAATCCCGCTGATGTCGTTCGCCGACGTCTCGTTGGCGCTGATCGGCGACTACTGGCTGCCGCTGCTGGCGGTGGGCGGTGGCATCTTCGGTTATGCGCTGTCGATGCTGTGTTGGTTCTTTGCGCTGCGCCATCTGCCGTTAAACCGCGCTTATCCTCTGCTGAGCGTCAGCTATGCGTTGGTTTACCTGGCGGCGGTGATCCTGCCGTGGTTTAACGAATCCGCTACGCTGCTGAAAACGTTGGGCACGCTGTTTATTCTGTTCGGCGTCTGGCTGATTAACAGCAAATCCGAGACCAAATCGCCGCAATAGGGCCAAAACCGGCGATCCTGCTATTATCTCCCTCATGGCGCTTGCCTTTTTCCCCGTGCGGGAGATAAATTAACGCGAAATAGCGCTCTCCTTACGTGGTGCCGGCTTTGCCTCGCAGGCAGTGTAGTGGTGTACCGAATGGCATAATGCGGCAACGTGTTCAATGAAGGGATATTATGCGGATGCGTGTGTGGTTTTTATTAGCCAGTTTAATCCTCGCCGGGTGTAGCAGCCATGCGCCGCCGCCCAGCGGCCGCCTGGCGGATTCTATCGTGGTGGTAGCCCAGCTCAATGAACAACTGCGCCAGTGGTACGGCACGCCATACCGTTACGGCGGCCTGGATCGCGGCGGCGTGGATTGCTCCGGGTTTGTTTACCGCACGTTCCGCGATCGCTTCGACATGCAACTGCCGCGTTCGACCGAAGAACAAACCTCACTGGGCACCAAGGTTTCACGCGATGAGCTGATGCCGGGCGATCTGGTGTTTTTCAAAACCGGCGGCGGTGAGAACGGCCTGCACGTCGGCATTTACGATACCAACGACCAATTTATCCATGCGTCGACCAGCCGCGGGGTGATCCGCTCCTCGCTCGATAACGTCTACTGGAAGCGGGTGTACTGGCAGGCGCGACGCATTTAGCCTTAACCCGTTGATTTGGTGTATCATGGCGGCATCTCGTGTTTTGAACGGTGCCTGCCATGAACAGCCTGCGTTTACTGATCTCCGACTCCTACGACCCCTGGTTCAACCTGGCGGTGGAAGAGTGCATCTTCCGCGAAATGACCACGCAAAAAATTCTCTTCCTGTGGCGCAATGCCGAAACGGTGGTGATTGGCCAGTCGCAGAACCCCTGGAAAGAGTGCAATACCCGGCGTATGGAGCAGGACGGCATTCGGTTGGCGCGGCGCAGCAGCGGCGGCGGGGCGGTATTTCACGATCTGGGCAATACCTGCTTCACCTTTATGGCCGGCAAACCGGGCTACGACAAGAGCGTCTCGACCGACATCATTCTGCAAGCGCTGCGGCAGTTGGGCGTCACAGCCGGCGCGTCGGGGCGCAACGATCTGGTGATGGAAACCGCCGACGGGCCACGCAAAATATCCGGCTCGGCCTATCGAGAAACTCAGGATCGCGGTTTCCACCATGGCACGCTGCTGCTGAATGCCGATCTGGAACGGCTGGCGGACTACCTGAACCCGGATCCCAAAAAGCTGCAGGCCAAGGGTATCACTTCGGTGCGTTCGCGCGTCGCCAACCTGGCGGAGTTTTTGCCGGGCATCAGCCATGAGCAGGTATGCGACGCTATCGTGCAGGCCTTCTTCGCCCACTATGGCGAAACGGCCGAGCCGGAGATCATTTCGCCGGATGTATTCCCCGATCTGCCCGATTTTGCCGCGCAGTTCGCCAAACAGAGCAGTTGGGAATGGAATTTTGGCAAGGCGCCGGCGTTCAGCCACTTGCTCAACGAGCGTTTTGTCTGGGGCGGCGTAGACCTGTTCTTCGATGTGGAGAAGGGGGCGATTGTTCGCGCGCAGGTATTCACCGACAGCCTGAATCCCGCCCCGCTGCAGCGGTTGGCGGAGATGCTGGTAGGCTGCGCGTATCGAAGCGAGTCCGTTGCCGCTTGCTGTGACCGGCTGATGGCGGACTATCCTCAGCAGGCGGCCGAATTAACCGAGCTGCGGCAATGGCTGAGCGAAACGATCCGCTAGCGCAGGCCTGATGATGAAGGGATGAGCGTGCTCATCCCTTTTTTTATCGCTGAAATCGACGTTTTGCATGGTGGTAGCGCAGATTTTCTGAAAATCAAGGTGGGCATTTTTTTACGTTTTCAATGCCGCGAATAACGGGCGGAATTGATGCGTTATTAAATTTAATCAGTCGTCGTTAACGGCAGGGAAAATTGGCGTTAAGAAGGAAAGATTATTTTACTTTATTTAGGATTTTTCTTAAATAAAACAAAGGAGATAAGTCAAATTTAGTCATAAATCCATTCAACTTAAGTCAAATACCTTTTCGCATAACGCGTTTGGCGGCTACCTTGGCATAAGTCCGGCTGCTTTTCTTTGCGCCTTTTACGATTGTCGTATAGCTTTAATCTATCAATTAAATGATATTTCATGGGTATTTACATTGATATTTCCGATTAATCCCAGAGGGATTGATCGATAAAATGTATTGATATACGATGATACGCTAGCCATTCATCCTGTGGCATTAAAATGAACATCCAACTCGAAGCTGACTTTATTAGTAGCTATGTTTTTCAACCTGTTTACTCAATGGAGGGCGGGCTGTTGGCGGTGGAAATGTTGAGCCGTTTCAACAGTCCCGACGGTGATTTAGCCATGCCGGCCGAAATTGGGATTAATTTATTGGCGCCTGAACAAAGGATTGAGTTATTTAATGAGCAACTGAAACTTGCGGAGCAGCATGCGGCTTGGTTTACCGATAACAACGTACAGTTGACCATCAATATCGAAGAAACCATCGTTGAGCTTATTCTTTCCGATTCGGCGTTGTGCCAAAGGATCGGGCAATATCCTTTTATTGCATTTGAAATGAGTGAGAGTTTTCCGAATCTTTCGGCCGGTAAGAACAACCCGAGCGTGCGGCGATTAAGCGAAATGTTTACGCTGTGGCTCGATGATTTCGGTTCCGGTAAGGCCACGTTGACCGCGTTGTACGATGGTTTGTTTGACTACGTAAAGATAGACAAACGTTTTTACTGGCAGCTGTTTACCCATCAGGGGTATGACGTGGTCATCGACTCGTTGTTAAAGAATATCAACCTGTTGTGTAAAGGCGTGATCGTCGGAGGAATAGAGAAAAAAGAGTACTTTAATAAACTCAGATACGCCGGTGTTTTAGGCCTGCAAGGTTTTTTATGGCCCAGCGTTGGTGTGGATAATCTGCAAGCTTTGCTGACGATGCCCAGCGAGTTCAATAATTAAGAAGTGATACAAAAAAACTACACACAATGAGGTAAATAAGCGACGGGGTGATGTTTAGCGTGATTCAGTCGCCGTTATTCCCCCACGTTTTTGCTGATAACCGCGTTTGTCAGCCGACGTTCAGCGCGTTTCCTCACGCGAAACCTCCCGCATCCGTTCTGGCGACAGGCGGATGCGTTCTCCCTGCATTCCTTCGGTGTTAATCCTCCCGTTCAGGCTCTACACTACGCTGAAACGGAGGGCCTATGCCGCAGTTCGATAACGCTTACTACCAACAACTACCCGGTTTTTACACCGCCCTGAACCCGACGCCGCTCAAGGATACGCGCCTGCTGTACCATAGCGAGCCGCTGGCGCGCGAGCTGGGGCTGGATGAAAGCTGGTTTACTCAGGATAAAACCCCGATTTGGGCGGGAGAAACGCTGCTGCCGGGCATGCAGCCGCTGGCGCAGGTGTACAGTGGCCACCAGTTCGGCGTGTGGGCCGGGCAACTGGGCGATGGCCGCGGCATTTTGTTGGGCGAACAGGTCATGGCGGACGGCAGTCACCGCGACTGGCACCTGAAGGGCGCCGGGCTGACGCCATATTCACGCATGGGGGATGGCCGCGCGGTGCTGCGTTCGGTTGTCCGCGAGTTTCTGGCCTCTGAGGCGTTGCACCATCTGGGGATCCCCACCACGCGTGCGTTAACTATTGTCACCAGTCAACAACCGGTATACCGCGAGCAGCCGGAACGCGGCGCGATGCTGCTGCGGGTGGCGGAAAGCCATGTGCGCTTCGGTCACTTCGAACACTTTTACTACCGCAAACAGCCGGAGCAGGTGCGGCAACTGGCGGATTTCGTCATCGCCCGTCACTGGCCGCAGTTGCAGGATCAGGCCGATCGTTACCTGTTGTGGTTTACCGACGTGGTCGAACGCACGGCGCGCCTGATCGCCCATTGGCAAACCGTCGGATTCGCCCACGGCGTGATGAACACCGACAACATGTCGATTCTCGGCATCACCATCGATTACGGCCCTTACGGCTTCCTCGATGACTACCAGCCCGGCTATATCTGTAACCACTCCGACCATCAAGGGCGTTATGCCTTTGATAATCAGCCGGCGGTGGCGCTATGGAACCTGCATCGTCTGGCGCAAACCTTGTCGGGGCTGATGACCGCCGAACAGCTGCAGCAAGCGTTGGCGGCGTATGAACCGGCGTTGATGCGCGCCTATGGCGAACAGATGCGCGCCAAACTGGGCTTCTTCACGCCGACGGCGCAGGATAACGACGTGCTGACCGGCCTGTTGAGCCTGATGGCCCAGGAAGGGCGGGACTATTCCCGCACGTTCCGCCTGTTGAGCGAAACCGAACAGCAACAGGCGCAGTCGCCGCTGCGCGATGAGTTTATCGACCGCACGGCCTTCGACGCCTGGTATCAGCAATATCGTCAGCGTCTGCAGCAGGAGCAGGTCAGCGATGCGGAGCGGCAACGGGCGATGAAGGCGGTGAACCCGCGGCTGATCCTGCGCAACTACCTGGCCCAGCAGGCGATTGAGGATGCGGAGAAAGACGACGTCGGCCGTTTGCAGCGGTTGCATCAGGCTCTGCTGAGGCCGTTCGACGATGCGCCGGAGTATGACGATCTCGCCGCGCTGCCGCCGGACTGGGGCAAGCATCTGGAGATTTCCTGCTCCAGCTGAGATGAAAAAGGGCGCCTAATGGCGCCCTTGACGTTATTGACGCAGGTAGACCTGCGGCAGCGGCACTTCGGGATGATGCACCACGCTGAGATCGGCCTGATACCAGCGGGTGAGGATCTCCGTCTGCAGCACCTCCTGCGGCGTGCCGCTCGCCACCAGGCGCCCCTGATGCAACAGCAGGATCCGATCGGCATACAGCGCTGCCAGATTAAGATCGTGCAGCACGCAGCAGACGCCCAACGGCTGTTGGCGCGTGAGCGAGCGCAGCAGGCGCAGGGTGTGCTGCTGGTGGTACAGATCCAGCGCCGAGGTCGGCTCGTCGAGAAACAGCCAGGTGGGGGACGGCTGCGGCTGCCACAGCTGCGCCAACACCCGCGCCAGTTGCACCCGCTGCTGTTCACCGCCGGACAGCTGGCGGTAGTCGCGCTGCGCCAGCGCCAGGCAGTCGGTTTGCGCCATTACCTGCTGGATCGCCTGGTGCTCGTCGCGTTTGCCGTGCGGTGCCCGCCCCATGCTGACCACTTCTTCCACGCTGAAGGGAAATGCCAGATCGCTGTACTGGCGCATCACGGCCCGGACTTTGGCCAACTGTTGCGGCGCCCAGTGTTCCAGCGGGCGGCCAAGCAGCCGGCATTCGCCGCAGTCCGGCGTCAGATAGCCGGTCAGCAAGCGCAGCAGCGTCGATTTTCCGGCGCCGTTAGGGCCGATAATCGCCACCATTTCACCGCCGGCGAGGCTGAGCGAAACGTCGTTGATCAGGCGGCGCGTACCGAGGCTGTAGCGCAGCTCCCGGGCCGTGAGGTTGGCGGCGTTATCCACCGGTTCGCTCCCGCTGGCGCATCACCAGCCACAAGAAGTAAGGACCGCCGATCAGGCTGGTCATCAACCCCACCGGCATTTCGGCCGGCGCCACCAGCGTGCGCGCCAGCGTATCGCTGACCAGCAACAGGCAGGCGCCGCCCAGCGCGGAGCAGGGCAGCAGCCAACGGTGATCGCCGCCGAGGCGCATGCGAACCAGATGGGGCACCACCAGACCGACGAAGCCGATCACGCCGCTCATCGCCACCGCCGCGCCGATCAGCAGGGCGCTCAGCAACAGCAGCTGCAGCTTGGCGCGCTGGACGTTCACCCCGAGGTAGTGGGCCTCTTCATCCCCCAGCTGCAACAGGTTCAGCCGGCGCGCCTGCAGCAGCGTCAGCAGCGCCGTAGGCAAAATCAGCGAGGCGGAAACGGCCAGCGTCGGCCACTGCGACTGGCTGAGGCTGCCCATCATCCACAGCGAGAACTGGCGCAGCTGTTGATCGCTGCTGACGTAGGAGAGCACGCCGATGGCCGCCATGCACAGGGCGTTGATCGCGATGCCCGCCAGCAGCAGCCGCGACAGATTGCCGTGCCCGCTGCGGCTGATGCCGTAGATCAACAGCGATACCAGCAGGCTGCCGAGGAACGCCGCCAGCATGTGGCCATACAACGCGATCGTCACCGGCAACGCCAGCGGCATCACGATGAACAGCGCGACAAACAGCGCGCCGCCGCTGCTGATGCCCAGCAGGCTAGGATCCGCCAGCGGGTTGCGGAACAGCCCCTGCATCACGGCGCCGGACACCGCCAGCGCGCAGCCGATCACCACCGCCAGCAGCACGCGCGGCAGGCGGATGTTCAGCCAGATGTGCCAGGCGGCGTCGCTGAAAGGTTCGCGCCACAGGGTGCGAAACGACAGCGTCAGCGCGCCGAGATTAGCGGCGACCAGCGCCAGCAGCGTCAGCAGCACCAGCAGACCGATGATGGCCAGCTGAGGCGAGGTGCGGCAGCGCATTACTTTTGCTCCGCCGCGTGGCGCAGCTTGGCCAGCGCCGCCGGCGTTTCCAGGCCGAAGCCTAACAGCGCCATGTCATCGACGATCAGCACGCGCCGCTGCTTGCCCGCCGGCGTCAGCGCCAGGCCCGGCAGCGTCCACAGCTGCTGTTCGCCGCCGAGGGTGCGCACGCCGTCGGTGGTGACCAGCAACAGATCCGGCGCGCTGGCGATGACACCTTCCTGCGACAGCGGGCGGTAGCGGTCAAAGCCCTGCATGGCGTTTTTCAGGCCGGCGGCGGCGATCACCGCGTCGGCGGCGGTGTGTTGCCCGGCCGCCATCGGTGTAATGCCGCCGTGGCTCATGACAAACAACACCTTCACCGGCAGCGGAGAGGTGTCGACCGCCGCCAGCTGTTGTTGATAGCGCTCGCTCAGCTGTTTGCCTTGCTCAACGCGTTGCAACGCGGCGGCGATCGCGGCGATCTTCTGCGGCACCGCCTGCAGGGTGGTGTCACCCGGCACGCTGACCACTTTGACGCCGCTGTCCGCCAGCTGTTTGAGCACCAGCGCCGGCTGTGCCAGCTCGGTCGTCAGCACCAGCGTCGGCTTCAGCGCCAGAATGCCTTCGGCGTTCAGCTGGCGCATATAGCCGACGTCCGGCAGCTTTTTCACCGCTTCCGGGTGCAGGCTGGTGCTATCGCGGGCGATCACGTCGTCGCCGGCGCCGAGCGCAAAGGCGATTTCCGTCACGTCGCCGCCGATCGAGACGATGCGCTGTGCCGCCGCGGCGGTGAGCGGCAGCGCCAGCGTCATCATCAGCGCCAGGCGGCGGATTAAGGAAGATTTCATGCGGCGATGTCCTTGGCGGCGAGCGCGGCAACCTGCTCGCGCCACTGGGTTTGTTCCGGCTGACCTTCGGTACGCTGGCCATACAGCTGCGCAATCTGCGTGCCGTCGGCGGCGAACAGCTCCAGGCTGGTGACGATGCCGTCCTTGGTCGGTTTGCGGGTGATCCAGCTTTCGGCGATGGCGCCTTCAATCAGATGCAGCGTGAAGCGGCGATTGAACACGTTGATCCAACCTTCCTGCGGCATCAAACGTTCGATCTGGCCGGTGAAAATCTGCACGCAGCCGCGGTTGCCGACGAATATCATGATCTCGTTTTGCTGCTGCTGCGCCGCTTCCAGCAGCTGCGACAGCGCGCTGTTGTCCACCTGATAGGCCAGATCGTCGCCGACGGCGCGGAAGGCCTGCTGGCGCGTGAGTTTATTGCGGCTCAGCAGCTGGAAGAACTGGTGAACGTCGGTCATCGCGCGCCATTCAGCGTCGATTTTGGCATGATCCTGCGTCGTTTCATCCGAGGTGCTCGCCTCGGCGGGCTGCAGGGCCAGCGCCGGGTTTTCTTCGCTCAGATGGCGCTCCACCAGTGCCATCCAGGCCGGCAGATCGGTTTCCTCGGTGGTGTAGACCTTGTGCAGCGCATCGCCCTGTTGGTCGAAGAACTGGATGCTGTGGCGCACGCCGCGTTTGTTGGTTTCGCTCATGGCGAAAACGCTGGTCCAGTGGTTGAGGAACAGACGCAGATCCAGCTCGCGCGGGTTGAGGATCAGCCCGGCGTGGCCGTTAAGGTGCTGGTTGCGGTAGCGGCCCATCTGCTCATGCACCGCATAGCTGTTGCGGGTGATGGATTTGGTGACGCCCACTTGCTCAAGCTCGGTCAGCAGGGTGCGCGCGTCGGCCTGCAGGCGGCGGGCGTCGTGACCGACGCGGGCGTGCGTCAGCTCCGCTTCGCTGACGCCAAGGATCGCCGCCAGATCGCGGGCGTATTTGCCGGGGTGATCGATTTTAGCCTGTTGGTAGCGTTCGTATAGGGTGTTGCTCATGCCGGATTCTCCTGCGCTGTAATGCGAACGGCGGACAATCGGGTTGTCCGCCAGATAGTCAAATGATTACCACTGGTAGCTGACCAGCAGTTTGGCGTTGCGGCCATCCTGCGGGATGCCCTGCGGCGAGTAATATTCTTTGTCGAAGGCGTTGCCCAACACCACGGTGGTGGTCATGCCCTGCAGACGGTCGCGGCCCTTGTAGCTCAGATAGAAGTCGTTGACGCCATAACCGGCTTGTTCGGCCGTGCCTGTCTCCACGCGCGTCGCGCGTTCGGCGAAGGTGGCGACCCAGCCGGCAGACAGACCGGTTTCGCCCAGCGGCACGTCCAGCGAGCTGGTGACGGTGTCCGGATTGATGCTGCTTAACCAGTCACCGGTCGCTTCATTTTTGCCACGGGTGCGGTTGTAAGCCAAATCCCAGCCGAACCAGGGGGTTTTATAGCTGAGCGTAGCGTCCCATCCCCAGATTTTGGCGCGATCGACATTGGTCGAGAAGGTGGTGCAACTGATGCAGTAAGGGCCGCGCGGACCGCGTCCCAGTTCCATCGTGACATCGGTGGTGATGTAGTCCTTGGCTTTGGTATCGAAATAGCTGGCTTTGAACTGCAGGCTATCATCGGCCAGCATCAAATCATCGAAACGCAGACCAAACCCGTACTCTTGGGTCTCGTTGGTTTCCGGCTTCAAATTCGGGTTAGGCACCCAATAGTTGGTGATGGTGGTTGGCCCCATTGGAATTGAGAAGTGCTTGGAGTCGTTGTACATCTCACCCATCGTTGGCGCGCGGAACGCCTGAGAATAGGAGCCGAACAGCATCAGCCAGTCGGTAGGCGTAATGCTGACTGCGCCGCGTGAGGACCATTTGTTCGCATCCACATCGGCATAGCCGTCGCTTGAGCCCTTGTAATTGTCATAGCGGGTGCCGGCGAGCAGGGTGACGGGCAGATCGCGCAGCGTGATTTCGTCCTGCAGCCAGCCTGAAGCGAAATTGATTTTTGCGTGCGGGAAACTTTCGGTAGCGCCGCCCGGCGTTTGCTCCTGTTTGTAGGCCTCGGTGCCGTAGGTCAGCAGATGTGAAGCGAAAGTATCCGCAAACAGGCGCGTGCGGTTTTCGAGTTTGACGCCTTTCGTGGTTTGTTTACGCGCTTCATCCTCGCTGCCATTGGCGTGAGCGTTAATTTTCACGTCTGAATAATACACTTTCGCTTCCGCATCCAGCCAATCCTGGCCGATCGGCTTCAGTTTGTAACTCAATGCCGCGTCGCGTTGAATCGTCGAACGATCGGTCATTAAGTTTCCACTGGAGCTGGCTGGTGTTTGCGGGTTTTTCGGCTCCTGGGCGCTGTTGTTGTAGTAGCGCAGGTTGCCGCTTAGCGACTGGCTATTGTCGATCTTCCAGGTGCCTTTAGCCAGCACGTTGCTGATGGTTTCGTCGTTAGGCGCATCGAAGCCGTTGCCCTGACGAAGATCGCCGACGTCGCGGGTGCCGAACGACAGCAGGCCGTCGAGGTTATCGGTCTTGCCGTAGGCGCTGGCGCCCATGCCCAGGCTGTGGTCGCCGGTGCCGGCGGTGCCGTAGACGCGGAACCCACTATCCTGGCCCGGCAGCAGCAGATCGGCGGCATCGACGGTCTCATAAGACACTACGCCACCCAACGCGCCGCTGCCGTACAGCAACGCGGAGGGGCCGCGCACGATTTCAATGCGTTTCACTAACGCAGGATCCAAAAAAGTGCCGTTAATATGGCCGGTATCGGTCCCCTGGCGGATGCCGTCAACTAACGTCAGCACGCCACGTCGGTCGTAACCGCGCATCATGAGATCCTGCCCATTGCTGCGCCCGGAACCCGTGACGGTAATGCCCGGCACGCGCCGCAGCATATCGGCGGCGGTGCCTGCAGTTTGACTTTCCGGCGAGTTGCCTTCGATGACCGTGACCATCATCGGCGCTTCAAAGCTGCTGCGTTGGTTGCCGGTGGCGACCACGGTCATGGTCTCGTCGGCGTTTTTGGCCGCTGCCGCGTTGGAAGAAGTTGTTGTGCTGGTGTTTTGTGCCAAGGCCACCGTAGGCAGAGCGCAGGCAATCGCCAGACTCAACGCGGAAAAACGCAGCCGGGTGGAAAATGTCAGAGGCATGGTGCAACTCTCCGTATGTAATAAAACATATCAATAGATTTGCTGGCTGCCTGGATCAAACGATCGGGGTGGCTGGCGTTTGAGGGTTCTGTGGTTATTTGGTCAGGATCAATTTCCCGGCTTTGGTCTGCCGCAGCTGATAGCGCTGGCCCTGATGGGTAATGAACGCGATGCCGTCGGCGCCGAGCAGCTGTGCGCTGTCGTAGCTGGGCGGCGCGTTTGCGCTGTGCTCGGTCGGGGCCGCGGCGGCGGGGGTTGGCGTGTTGGCAGTATCCATCATCATTGTGCTTATAAAACAGGTTATTAAATGGTAATTAATATCAAACTGAGAATCATTATCATGTGAAGGAAAGGTTACATCAAGGAAAATTTTCTTACCGATGGAACCTTTTTGTCGAACGGACATCCGGCGGCGGGCCGAGCGCACTCGGCCCGTAAAAAAGGGGCGTTATTTCAGCAGGGTTTCGATGCGGTCAAACAGGCGTTCGGGCTTGGTGATCGGCGCAAAGCGCGTCACGCGCTGGCCGTCGGCGGTGAGCAGGAATTTGGTGAAGTTCCATTTGATGCGGCGGCTGCCGAGAATGC
Organism: Serratia sp. BNK-23; assembly: GCF_047456145.1. Lineage (NCBI taxonomy): Bacteria > Pseudomonadati > Pseudomonadota > Gammaproteobacteria > Enterobacterales > Yersiniaceae > Serratia > Serratia sp. BNK-23. Next base: position 2,730,731 of record NZ_CP179900.1, on the reverse strand, counting down.
CGGGCGCCAGGCGTTTCAGCTCATTGAACAGCGGGTGGGCGCCGGGGCCGTTAACGTCGATCTTGCTGAACAGCGGGAAACTGACGCCGTAGTTGAGGCTGCAAAAATTGGCGATCTCCAGCGGACTGCCCGGCTCCTGAGAACCAAACTGGTTGCAGGGGAAGCCGAGCACCATCAGGCCGCGCTCGCGATAGTATCGCCACAAATTTTCCAGCCCGCGGTATTGCGGGGTGAAGCCGCACTTGCTGGCGGTGTTGACCACCAGGTAAGCGCGCGCCGGGAAATCGCCCAGCGTTTTTTGCTCGCCCTGCAGCGTGACGCAGGGAATGGATAACAGAGAGTGAATCATGCCGGGGCTCCCAGTGCGTTTCGGCGGGTGCTAAAGCGTTGCAATCAGTATAGATGAGCGGGACAGAAGGGAGAAAGCCGGGGCGAGGCCCCGGTCTATGTTGCGTCAGAAACGGCTATCGACCGCATCCGCCAGCATCGCCAGCAACTGTTCGCTGTCGGACCAGCTCAGGCAAGGATCGGTGATCGACTGACCATAGGTCAACGGTTGGCCGGCGACGATCTTCTGCGTGCCTTCCACCAGGAAGCTTTCCGCCATCACGCCGGTGATGGCGGCAGAGCCGGCGCGGATCTGCTGGCAGACGTTGTCGGCCACTTCCAACTGGCGGCGGTGCATTTTCTGGCAGTTGCCGTGGCTGAAGTCGATCACCAGGTGCTCCGGCAGATCGAACTCGCGCAGGCTGTCACAGGCGGCGGCGATATCGCTGGCGTGGTAGTTCGGCGTTTTGCCGCCGCGCATGATGATGTGGCCGTACGGGTTGCCGCTGGTCTGATAGATGGTCATCTGGCCATGTTTGTCCGGCGACAGGAACATGTGCCCGGCGCGCGCCGCGCGAATGGCGTCGATGGCGATGCGGGTGTTGCCGTCGGTGCCGTTTTTGAAGCCGACCGGGCAGGAGAGCGCCGAGGCCATTTCACGGTGGATCTGGCTTTCGGTGGTGCGTGCGCCGATGGCGCCCCAGCTGATCAGATCGGCGATGTATTGGCCGACGACCATGTCCAGGAATTCGGTGGCGGTCGGCAGGCCGAGCTGGTTCACTTCCAGCAGCAGGCGGCGTGCCATTTCGATGCCGCGGTTGACCTGGAAGGTGCCGTCCAGCGCCGGATCGGAGATCAGGCCTTTCCAGCCGACGACGGTGCGCGGTTTTTCGAAATAGGTGCGCATTACGATCTCCAGGCGATCCTGGTAGCGCTCGCGCAGGGCGTTCAGCCGGCCGGCGTAATCGACGGCGGCGTCGAGATCGTGAATCGAGCAGGGGCCGATCACCACCAGCAGGCGGCGGTCTTCACCGGTGAGGATTTTTTCAATGCGTTTACGTGACGCTGTCACGTTATCGGCGATGGCCGCCGAGATCGGCAGCTTGTCCGCCAACGCTTGCGGCGTGACGAGGCTGTCGATGCGCGCGGTCCGCAGTTCATCTGTTTTGTGCATGTTGTTCCCTGGAAACTGTTCTTCTCTGCGGCAGGAGTGCCGGGAAGTGATGGCGATCACAATAACGCAAAAAGCGCTGAATTCAACCGTAGAGATTGCGTTCTGTTGATCAAAGCCGCGAAAAAAAGCACAAAAAAATCAGCTGCTGCTGAAATAAACGGCAGGCGGCGGGGCGCGGCGGCCCCGCGAGGAAAAGATCAGAACATGCGGCGGCTCATGCCAAGGATGTCGAGGATTTTGGTGGAGATCTCTTCGACCGAATAGTTGGTGGTATTGAGGTAGCGGATCTGGTTTTTGCGGAACAGCGCTTCGACCTCGGCGATCTCCATGCGGCACTGACGCAATGAAGCGTAGCGGCTGTTTTCACGCCGTTCTTCGCGGATCGCCGCCAGGCGCTCCGGATCGATGGTCAGGCCGAATAATTTATGCTGAAACGGTTTCAGCGAGGCCGGCAGGTGCAAATTGTCCATATCGTCGGCGATAAACGGGTAGTTGGCGGCGCGGATGCCGAACTGCATCGCCAGATAAAGGCTGGTGGGGGTTTTGCCGCAGCGCGACACGCCGAGCAGGATCACCTGCGCCTGATCGAGGTTGCGCAGCGAAATGCCGTCGTCATGCGCCAGGGTATAGTCGATGGCGGCAATGCGCGCGTCGTACTTGCCGAGGTTGCTGGCGGTCAGGCCGTGGGTGCGGTTCGGCACCGGCGTCGGCTCCACCTCCAGCTCACCCTGCAGCGGGCCGACCAGCGCCTGCACGATATCCTGACAGAAGCCTTGGCTCTGAACGATCACGTCGCGCACTTCCGGCGAGATGATGGAGTAAAACACCAGCGGCCGTACACCGGTTTCATTATAGATATCATCGATTTGTTGGCGAACTGCGCGTGCGCGCGCCTCGGTTTCGACAAACGGCAAGGTGTACGTGGTCGCCGTGACCGGGAACTGCGACAGCACCGCGTGCCCCAGCACTTCGGCGGTGATCGCCGTACCATCCGAAATATAAAAAACGCTTCTTTCCACCCGAGGCTCCTTACCTGAAAACGGTGTTCCTGCTGTCATCACTGCCAATATCATGAGCCGCAGACGATCCGCCGGTAAAGGGGCGAGGGAAAAAATTGTGACGGCGGGGCGGTAAACCGCCTTGCGGCGGCGCGCGAAGAAAAGCGCGCTTTGGCGGCGGCAGAAATCGCGGCGCAGCGACCCTGTTCGAGCCGAAACGTAAATTTGCCGCTATTTTCACCAAAAACGATAGCGTTTGCGTGGTCATTAAAACAGAATTTTAAAAAGAGCGTAATTTGTTGAGAACTAAGCTTTTCGTGCGATTGGGAACGGTTCCCAGGCAAATCAGCCGGTTAGGACATTCTCTTAAAAACCACTTTCTTCAGTGGGTTGATCGATTCACCTTTCCATTTTCCCCGGATCAGTGTGCTAGTCTGATTCGGCTCCGTGTTAGCGGTGCCGTAAAGCAAGCGAATTAAATCCGTCTTTACCCTACTGATAGCAATAAGGATTGTCTCGATGTCCAACAATGGCCCAGACTTGCGTAATGTGCTTTGGTACAACCAGCTTGGCATGCACGACGTTGACCGTGTCGGCGGCAAAAATGCCTCCCTCGGTGAAATGATCACCAATCTTTCCGATTTGGGCGTGGCCGTGCCTAACGGTTTTGCCACCACCGCACAGGCGTTTAACGATTTTCTCGAACAAAGCGGTGTTAACCAGCGCATCTATCAGTTACTGGATCAGACTGACGTTGACGACGTTGCCCAACTGGCCAAGGCCGGCGCCCAGATCCGCCAATGGGTGATCGACACGCCGTTCCACGCCGAGTTCGAGCGTGAAATTCATCAGGCTTACCAACAGCTCGCCGACGGCGAACCGGAAGCTTCCTTTGCGGTGCGCTCCTCGGCCACGGCGGAAGACATGCCGGACGCCTCCTTTGCCGGTCAGCAGGAAACCTTCCTCAACGTGCAGGGCATCGACGCCGTAATGGTGGCGATCAAGCACGTGTTCGCGTCGCTGTTCAACGATCGCGCCATCTCTTATCGCGTGCACCAGGGCTACGATCACCGCGGCGTGGCGTTGTCGGCCGGCGTACAGCGCATGGTGCGTTCGGATCTGGCCTCCTCGGGCGTGATGTTCACCATCGACACCGAGTCCGGCTTTGATCAGGTGGTCTTCATCACCTCCGCTTTCGGCTTGGGTGAAATGGTGGTGCAGGGCGCGGTGAACCCGGATGAGTTCTACGTGCACAAACCGACGCTGCAAAACGGCAAGCCGGCGATCGTGCGCCGTAACCTGGGTTCGAAAAAGATCCGCATGGTATACGCGCCGTCGCAGGATCACGGCAAGCAGGTGCGCATCGAAGACGTGCCGGAAGCGCAGCGCAGCCGTTTCTCGCTGACGGATGAAGAAGTGCAGGCGCTGGCGCAGCAGGCGCTCCTGATCGAAAAACATTACGGCCGCCCGATGGATATCGAGTGGGCGAAAGACGGCCATACCGGCAAGCTGCTGATCGTGCAGGCGCGCCCGGAGACCGTACGCTCCAACGAGCAGACCATGGAACGCTACCAGCTGAACGGCACCAGTCCGGTGCTGGTGGAAGGCCGCGCCATCGGCCACCGCATCGGCGCCGGTCCGGTGAAAGTGATCCACGACATCAGCGAAATGGATCGCATCCAGCCGGGCGACGTGCTGGTGACCGACATGACCGACCCGGACTGGGAGCCGATCATGAAGAAGGCCGCCGCGATCGTCACCAACCGCGGCGGGCGCACCTGTCACGCGGCGATCATCGCGCGTGAGCTGGGCATTCCGGCGGTGGTGGGCTGTGGCCACGCCACCGACGTGCTGAAAGACGGCCAGAAAGTCACCGTCTCCTGCGCGGAAGGCGACACCGGCTTCGTTTACAGCGACATGCTGGACTTCAGCGTGCAGAGCTCCGAAGTGACCGAGCTGCCGGATCTGCCGCTGAAGATCATGATGAACGTCGGCAACCCGGATCGCGCTTTCGACTTCGCGCGTTTGCCGAACGAAGGCGTGGGCCTGGCTCGGCTGGAATTTATCATCAACCGCATGATCGGCGTGCACCCGCGCGCGCTGCTGGAGTTCGACCAGCAGACGCCGGCGCTGCAAAATGAAATTCGCGCGCTGATGCAGGGTTACGATCACCCGGTCGAGTTCTACGTCGGTCGCCTGACCGAAGGCATCGCGACGTTGGGCGCCGCCTTCTGGCCGAAGCGCGTGATCGTGCGTCTGTCCGACTTCAAATCCAACGAGTACGCCAACCTGGTGGGCGGCGACAAGTATGAACCGCACGAAGAGAACCCGATGTTGGGCTTCCGCGGCGCCGGCCGTTACGTGGCCGACAGTTTCCGCGATTGCTTCGCGCTGGAGTGCGAGGCGGTGAAACGCGTGCGTAACGATATGGGGCTGACCAACGTCGAAATCATGGTGCCGTTCGTGCGCACCGTGGCGCAGGCGGAAGCGGTGGTGGCCGAGTTGGCGCGTCAGGGGCTGAAACGCGGCGAAAACGGGTTGAAAGTGATCATGATGTGCGAAATCCCGTCCAATGCGCTGTTGGCGGATCAGTTCCTCGAGCACTTCGACGGCTTCTCCATCGGCTCCAACGACATGACTCAGCTGGCGCTGGGGCTGGATCGCGATTCCGGCGTAGTGTCGGAACTGTTCGACGAGCGCAACGAGGCGGTGAAAGCGCTGCTGTCGATGGCGATTCAGGCGGCCAAGCGCCACGGCAAATACGTCGGCATTTGCGGCCAGGGCCCGTCTGACCATGAAGACTTCGCCGAGTGGCTGATGGAGCAGGGCATCGACAGCCTGTCGCTTAACCCGGACACTGTGGTGCAGACCTGGATCAATTTGTCGAAAAAGAAATAATGTCTCGGCCTCACTGAGGCATTAACGTCGGGCCGCAGTTAACGCTGCGGCCTTTTTATTTCCGAATGTAAATAACGGCGCGTAAAATAATCAATTCGACGAAAAAAGAATAAAAAAAAGCCCACCGTAGGAGATGGGCAAAGACTACACACAGCAATTCACATGTATGGCATTACATTGTTCAGAAAGGTTGCTTTAAAATCAGTGATTTGAAGCAATAGATGGCCATAATACTAGATTTTTGAACGCGACTAGTCATTAAGAATCATCCTAATCGATAGCGGCATCACATTTTATTTGCGGGAGTTATCTCTTTTTTCCGTTTGCAACAAACAGGGATTTACATTGCACCTTTCATTCGCCGTACCGTAATCAATATAGGGCGGCATTATATTGGGCGGAGATATTACTCGAATGAGGTAGGAATAATGACGGGCGCGAAAAGTTCCGCCCGACGGTGCGGGCGGAAGGGGGAATTAGCGTTTTTCCAGCTCGTCGATGACTTGCTCCGGCGCGGAGGTCGGCTCCGGCGCTTCATCCATCCAGGCGGTCAGCAGGCGATAAGACACCGCCAACACCACCGGGCCGATGAACAGGCCAATCATGCCGAAGGCCAGCAAACCGCCGATAACGCCGGACAGGATCAGCAGCAGCGGCAGATCGGCGCCCATGCGGATCAGCACCGGGCGCAGCACGTTATCCAGCGTGGCCACCACGCAGCTCCAGACCAGCAGCACGGTGCCCCAGGTGGTGTCGCCGTGCCAGTACAGCCAGATGATGGCCGGCACCAGCACCAACAGCGGCCCCAATTGCGCCACACAGCAGATGAAGATCAGCATCGTCAGCAGAGTGGCGGCAGGAATGCCGCTTACCGCCAGACCGATGCCGCCCAGCACCGACTGCACCAACGCCGTCACCACCACGCCCAGCGCGACGGCGCGAATTGCCTGGCCGCCCAGCAGCACCGCCGCATCGCCGCGCGCGGAACCGAGGCGCACCGCAAAGTGGCGGATACCCAGCGCCACCTGTTCGCCGCGCGCGTACAACAAGGCGCTGAACAGCAGCATCAGTGCGCAGTGCAGCAGCAGACGGCCGATATGCGCCGCCTGCGCCACGAACCAGGTGGCGGTTTGGCCAAAGTACGGCTGCACCTTCGCCAGCAGCGCGGCGCCGCCGGCGTTAACCAGCGTGTGGTAGCTGGTATAGAGTTTGTCGCCGATCATCGGCACGGACTGCAGCCAGGCGAGATCGGGAATATGCAGTTTGCCCGGCGAACTGGCCCAGGCGATCAGCGGCGCGCTGTTATCCACCACGCTGCTGATCAGCAGTGAGATAGGCAGAATGAACAGCAGGATCAGCAGCAGGGTCATGACCAACACCGCCAGCGAACGGCGGCCCCACAGCAGCTTTTGCAGTTTGAGCAGCAGCGGCCAGGTGGCGATCACCACCATGCCCGCCCAGGCGAAGCCGAGAATAAACGGTTGGATCACCCAAAAACAGGCGACGATCATGATGGCGATAAACAGCACGCCGAAAATAATTCGCGGTAAGTCGTAACGCGATTGCGGGAGTGGCATCAGTGGGTTCTCATCCTGGTCAATTAAATCCCTGGCACCGGCGAATCGGGGTGCCTGTCGGTCGGTTTCTCACCGCCGGGCGGCCGCCTGTGGCGGCGCTCGCAGGGCGGTAATAATGTGAATGCCTTCACTAAACGAGTATGTTAGTTTTTAGTGTCACTAAAAAATAGGGTGGGTCTGAATTAAAGGCCCGATTCAGCGTACATCAGCGCATAAAAAATAGACGGACAGGGTCAAAAAAGCGAATGATCCCACAGATTTCTCAGGCGCCCGGCCTGGTTCAACGGGTGCTCGACTTTTTGGAAGCACTGAAGCAAAACGGATTCAACGGCGATACCGCCACCAGCTATGCCGACCGGCTGACGATGGCCACCGACAACAGTATCTATCAGCTGCTGCCCGATGCGGTGGTGTTCCCCCGTTCCACCGCCGACGTGGCGCTGATCGCCCGTCTGGCCGGAGAAGAGCGCTTCAATACGCTGACCTTCAGCCCGCGCGGCGGCGGCACCGGCACCAACGGCCAGTCGCTCAATACCGGCATCGTGGTCGATATGTCGCGCCATATGAACCGCATTCTGGAGATCAACGTCGAACAGGGCTGGGTGAAAGTCGAAGCCGGGGTGATCAAGGATCAGTTGAATCAATACCTGCGGCCGTTCGGCTACTTCTTCTCGCCGGAACTGTCCACCAGCAACCGCGCCACGCTGGGGGGAATGATCAACACCGATGCCTCCGGCCAGGGCTCGCTGGTGTACGGCAAAACCTCCGATCACGTGTTGGGGCTGCGGGCGGTGCTGCTGGGCGGCGAGATGATCGATACCCGCGCCATGCCGACGGCGCTGGCGGAAACGATTGCTCTGGAAGAGACCGCCGAAGGGCGCATCTACCGCACGGTGCTCAACCGCTGCCGCGAGCAGCGCGCGCTGATCCTGGAGAAATTCCCCAAGCTCAACCGCTTCCTCACCGGTTACGATCTGCGCCACGTGCTGAGCGACGATCTGCAAACCTTCGATTTGACGCGTATTCTGACCGGCGCCGAGGGCACGCTGGCGTTTATCACCGAGGCGCGGCTGGACATCACGCCGCTGCCGAAAGTGCGCCGCCTGGTCAACGTGAAGTACGATTCCTTCGACTCGGCGCTGCGCAATGCGCCCTTTATGGTCGAGGCCAAGGCGCTGTCGGTGGAAACCATCGATTCCAAGGTGTTGAACCTGGCGCGTGAAGACATCGTTTGGCACTCGGTGAACGAACTGATCGCCGACGTGCCGGATAAAGAGATGCTCGGGCTGAACATCGTCGAGTTCGCCGGCGACGATCGGGCGCTGATCGACGGCCAGATGGAAGCCCTGTGCCAGCGGCTGGACGAATTGATCGCGCAGCGGCAGGGCGGCGTGATCGGGTACCAGATCTGCGGCGATCTGGCTGGCATCGAGCGCATTTACAACATGCGCAAAAAGGCGGTCGGGCTGCTGGGCAACGCCAAAGGGCGCGCCAAGCCGATTCCGTTCGCCGAGGACACCTGTGTGCCGCCGCAACATCTGGCGGACTATATCGTCGAATTTCGGCAACTGCTCGATGACCACAATCTGAGCTATGGCATGTTTGGCCACGTCGACGCCGGGGTGCTGCACGTGCGCCCGGCGCTCGACATGTGCGACCCGCAGCAGGAAGTGCTGATGAAGCAGATCTCCGATCGGGTGGTGGCGCTGACCGCCAAATACGGCGGCCTGCTGTGGGGGGAGCACGGCAAGGGGTTCCGCGCGGAATACAGCCCTGAATTCTTCGGAGAAACGCTGTATGAAGAGCTGCGCCGCATCAAGGCGGCGTTCGATCCGGATAACCGCCTGAACCCAGGCAAGATCTGTTCGCCGCTGGCGGTGGATGCGCCGATGATGCAGGTGGATGCGGTCAAACGCGGCACCTTCGATCGCCAGATCCCGGTCGAGGTGCGCACCTCGTTCCGCGGCGCGCTGGAGTGTAACGGCAACGGCCTGTGCTTCAACTTCGACGTACGCAGCCCGATGTGCCCGTCGATGAAGATCAGCGGCAACCGCATTCATTCGCCGAAAGGGCGGGCGACGCTGGTGCGCGAGTGGCTGCGTCTGTTGGCCGAGCAGGGGGTCGATCCGCTGGCGCTGGAGAAACAGCTGCCGCAGCAGCGCCTCAGCTTGCGCGGCCTGATCGAGAAAACCCGCAACAGCTGGCACGCCGGCAAGGGCGAGTATGACTTCTCGCACGAAGTGAAAGAGGCGATGTCCGGCTGCCTGGCCTGTAAGGCCTGCTCCACCCAGTGCCCGATCAAGATTGACGTGCCGGGATTCCGTTCGCGCTTCCTGCAGCTTTACCATACCCGCTACCTGCGCCCGGTAAGCGACTACATGGTCGCCGGCGTGGAGAGCTATACCCCGTTGATGGCCCGCGCGCCGAAGGTGTTCAACTTCTTCTTCCGCCAGCCGTGGCTGCGGGAGATGAGCCGCAACGCCATCGGCATGGTCGATCTGCCGCTGTTGTCCAGCCCGACGCTGCGCCAGCAGCTGTCCGGCCACCGCGCGATCACGCTGACGCTGGAGCAGTTGGAAGGGCTGAGCGCCGAGCAGCGCGCAGAACACGTGTTGATCGTCCAGGATCCGTTCACCAGCTATTACGACGCCAAAGTGGTGGCGGACTTTGTCCGGCTGGTGGAGAAGCTCGGCTATAAACCGGTGCTGCTGCCGTTCTCGCCGAACGGCAAGGCGCAGCATGTGAAGGGCTTCCTGACGCGGTTCGCCCGCACCGCGCGCAAAACCGCCGATTTCCTCAACCGTGTGGCGCAGCTAGGCATGCCGCTGGTGGGCGTCGATCCGGCGCTGGTGCTGTGCTACCGCGACGAATACCGCGAGATCCTCGGCGCCGAGCGCGGCGATTTCCAGGTGCAGCTGGTGCATGAATGGCTGCAGCAGCGGATCGCGGATCGCGCCGAACAGCCGGCGACCGGCGAGCCGTGGTATCTGTTCGGCCACTGCACCGAAACCACCGCGCTGCCGGCCAGCGGCCAACAGTGGGCGGCGATCTTCGCCCGTTTCGGCGCCAAACTGGAGAACGTCAGCGTCGGCTGCTGCGGCATGGCGGGCACTTACGGCCATGAAGCCAGGAACCTGCAAAACTCGCTCGGCATTTATGAGCTATCATGGCATCCGACGCTACAGCGTTTGCCGCGGCAGCGCTGCCTGGCGACCGGCTATTCGTGCCGCAGCCAGGTGAAACGCATCGAGGGCAATGGCGTGCGCCACCCATTACAGGCACTTCTGGAGATGATTGAGTGAAATTGTGGAAACGTGAAACATCGCTGGAGCAGCTGAACCGCGCCGGTGACGGCTGCATGGTCAGCCATGTGGGCATCGAGTTTACCCAACTGGGCGAGGATTTCCTCGAGGCCACCATGCCGGTCGATAGCCGTACCCGGCAGCCGTTCGGGCTGTTGCACGGCGGGGCGTCGGTGGTGCTGGCGGAATCGATGGGATCGATGGCCGGCTACCTGTGCAGTGAGGGCGAGCAGAAAGTGGTGGGGCTGGAGATCAACGCCAACCACCTGCGCGCGGTGTTCGATGGCCAGGTGCGCGGGGTGTGCCGCGCACTGCACGTCGGCCGTCGCCATCAGGTGTGGCAAATCGAGATCTTCGACGCGCGCGATCGGTTGTGCTGCACCTCGCGTCTGACCACGGCGGTCATCGACTGATCCCCGCCGCTTTCCGCAGGCGCTCGGCCTGCGGAGTCTTTCGCTTTACAGCTGAAACGGCACGCGTTTGACGAAGTCCTTCTGAAACGCGTTCGCCTTCTCCCAGGTGCCTTCCATTGCATATTTTTGGCAGATCAGCGTCAGCGTATGGCGGGCGAAGTGGTAGCTTTGCACCCGAAACAGCTGGCAACGCTGTGGGTTGTTGATCTCGACGATCAGCCGGTTGTGCAGCTTGCTGAGCGCGTGCAGGTAGCTGTCGTCGTCGCCGTTCTCCAGACACAAATTGGCCATGGTCAGGCTGACGCTGTTGTACCGCTTCAGGTGGTCGATATTGCATTCCGGGCGCCGTAGCGCCGCTTCGGCCATGTAAAAGTCCACCGTGGCGTCGCGCACGCTGAATTTGTAGTCATCAATCTTGCCCAGCAACCATGCGTTGATCGAAAGAGTCATTGGCTTCGCGCTCAAATTTAAATTGAATGATAATCATTATCATATAAACTGCCGCGCTGCCGATCAATCCCCGGCGTGGCGTTTTTTCATTGCGCGGGGTGTAAAAGGTCGCCGACGACCCAACTTGATGCTGAGCGACTAAACTTTAACCTGAGGGCGCGCGCTTGCGCTGCGCCACGAAATGCCGATAAACGCACATTTACGACAGACAGAATGCAGAAATAGGTATTTTCTATGAATGTTTAGATCGGCAACGTACCGCGGCGCTGTAACGCTGACGGGCCACCGGGGAGTGCGGTACGGTGATGCAGGATAAAGAATAAATTCATAGGGATAGCATGCACACCTTGCCGCCAGACGCCGCAAGCCGCCACGGATGTCCCGCTGGCTTGCCGCACGCCGCAGCGAAAAACCGCGCTTGCGGCGGATACCCCCGCAAAACAAACGGTTGAAGTGATAATCGTTATCACTAACATATAAGCAACCCAGATTGGCTGTGGCCAAACACGAGTGTGAGGTAGACCCTATGCAAACGGAAAATGTCGGCACTTTTTCTCTGGATGAAAATGTCTGGCAAGGCATTTCGCTCAGCGACAGCGCCGTACGACAAATAACCAAACTGATGCAGCAGGATCCGCAGGTGAAAGGGCTGCAGCTAGGGGTGAAACAATCCGGCTGCGCCGGCTTTGCCTATGTGCTGGATCTGACCCGCGAACCCGCCGATGACGATCTGCTGTTTGAGCGCGACGGCGCCAAACTCTATGTGCCGCTGAAGGCCATGCCGTTCATCGATGGCACCACGGTAGATTACGTCCGCGAAGGGCTGAATCAGATATTCAAATTCAACAACCCTAAAGCTCAGCATGCCTGCGGGTGCGGCGAGAGCTTTGGCGTTTGAGCGATGCAATCAACATGACACGAAGCAATGTAGAAATGCCTAATGAAGTGCAGGCTTGGGTCAGCGAAGGTCGCTACAAAGAAGGTTTCTTCACCCAGCTGGCAACCGATGAGTTGGCCAAGGGCATCAACGAAGAGGTGGTGCGCGCCATCTCGGCCAAGCGCAACGAACCCGAGTGGATGCTGGAATTCCGCCTTGAGGCTTATCGCGCCTGGCTGCAGATGGAAGAGCCGCACTGGCTGAAGGCCAATTACGAACGCCTGAACTACCAGGACTACAGTTACTATTCGGCGCCGTCCTGCGGCAGCTGCGACGATGCATGCGGTTCGCAACCCGGCGCCGAGCAGCAACCGGGCGCGGCGACGGAAAAAGATTACCTGACCAGCGAAGTGGAGCTGGCGTTCAACCAGCTCGGCGTGCCGGTGCGCGAGGGCAGCGAGGTGGCGGTGGACGCCATCTTCGACTCGGTCTCGGTCGCCACCACCTACCGTGAAAAACTGGCGGAGAGCGGGGTGATCTTCTGTTCGTTCGGCGAAGCGATCCAGGAATACCCGGATCTGGTGCGTCAATACCTGGGGCGCGTGGTGCCGTCCAACGATAACTTCTTCGCTGCGCTGAACGCCGCGGTGGCCTCCGACGGCACCTTCGTCTATGTGCCGAAAGGGGTGCGCTGCCCGATGGAGCTGTCGACCTACTTCCGCATCAACGCCGCCAAAACCGGCCAGTTCGAGCGCACCATCCTGATCGCCGACGAAGGCAGCTACGTCAGCTATATCGAAGGCTGTTCCGCCCCGGTGCGCGACAGCTACCAGCTGCACGCGGCGGTGGTGGAAGTGATCCTGCATAAAGACGCCGAAGTGAAATACTCGACGGTGCAGAACTGGTTCTCCGGCGGCGAGAGCAAGGGCGGTATCCTCAACTTCGTCACCAAGCGCGCGCTGTGCGAAGGCGCCGGTTCGAAAATGTCCTGGACCCAGTCGGAAACCGGCTCGGCCATCACCTGGAAATACCCGAGCGTGATTTTGCAGGGCGACAACTCGATCGGCGAATTCTTCTCGGTGGCGCTGACCAGCGGCCATCAGCAGGCAGATACCGGCACCAAGATGATCCACATCGGCAAAAACACCAGGTCGACCATCATCGCCAAAGGCATCTCCGCCGGCCACAGCGAGAACACCTATCGCGGCCTGGTGAAAATCCTGCCGGGGGCGGAAAACGCCCGTAATTTTACCCAGTGCGACTCGATGCTGATCGGGCCGGACAGCGGTGCCCACACGTTCCCTTACGTTGAAGCGCGCAACAACAGCGCTCAGCTGGAGCACGAAGCCACTACCTCGAAGATCGGCGATGACCAGCTGTTCTACTGCCTGCAGCGCGGCATCAGCGAGGATGACGCCATTTCGATGATCGTCAACGGTTTCTGCAAGGACGTTTTCTCCGAGCTGCCGCTGGAGTTCGCCGTCGAGGCGCAAAAACTCCTGGCCATCAGCCTGGAACACAGCGTGGGTTAATCGCCGCATTTTTAGCGCCGTCGGCGCTATCTGAGGACACAGCATGTTAAGCATCAAGAATTTGAAAGTCAGCGTGGAAGGTAACGAGATCCTCAAGGGATTGGATCTGGAGATCAAACCGGGCGAAGTGCACGCCATCATGGGGCCGAACGGCTCGGGCAAGAGCACGCTGTCCGCCACGCTGGCCGGGCGTGAAGAGTACGAAGTGACCGAAGGGGAAGTCACCTTCAAGGGCAAGGATCTGCTGGAGCTGGATCCGGAAGATCGCGCGGGCGAGGGCGTGTTCCTGGCCTTCCAGTACCCGGTGGAGATCCCCGGCGTCAGCAACCACTTCTTCCTGCAGACGTCGGTCAACGCGGTGCGCAAATACCGCGAGCAGGAGCCGCTGGATCGCTTTGACTTCGCCGATTTCATCGAAGAGAAAATCGCGCTGCTGGACATGCCGGCCGATCTGCTGACCCGTTCGGTCAACGTCGGCTTCTCCGGCGGCGAGAAAAAACGCAACGACATTCTGCAGATGGCGGCGCTGGAGCCGGATCTGTGCATTCTCGATGAAACCGATTCGGGCCTGGACATCGATGCGCTCAAAATCGTCGCCAACGGCGTCAACTCGCTGCGGGACGGCAAGCGCGCCTTTATCATCGTCACCCACTATCAGCGCATTCTGGACTACATCCAGCCGGATTACGTACACGTGCTGTCCCAGGGGCGCATCGTCAAATCCGGCGATTTCTCGCTGGTGAAACAGTTGGAGGAGCAGGGCTATGGCTGGCTTACCGACCAACAGTAATTCAAACGCGCTGCAGCAACTGTATCGCCTGTTCGAAGGCCGCGGCGGCGAGCGTTCGCCGCATGCGCTGGCGCACTGGCAGCAGGCGCTGCGCCTCGGCTGGCCGACGCGCAAGCATGAAAACTGGAAATACACGCCGCTGGAGAGCCTGCTGGAGCAGCAATTCCTCGAGCCGCAGCCCGCCCCGGTGAGCGCAGAGCAGCTCGATGCGCTGGCGCTCGGCATCGATGCCTGTCGGCTGGTGTTTATCGACGGCCGCTACAGCGCCGCGCTGAGCGATGGCGACCTGGGCGACTACCAGTTCGAGTTGACCGCCTATGGCATGCCTCAGGCGTTGCCGGAGCCGATCCAGCCGGAGATTTTTCTGCACCTGACCGAAAGCCTGGCGCAGGAAACCAGCCTGATCCGCCTGCCGGCCGGCAAGATCCCTGCACGCCCGCTGTATCTGCTGCACATCAGCAGCGGACGCGGCGCCGCCGGGGAAGTGAACACCGTGCATCACCGCCATCATCTGGAGATCGGGCGCGGGGCTGAGGCGGAAGTGATCGAGCACTACGTCAGCCTGGGCGAGGCCGCACATTTCACCGGCGCGCGCCTGACCGCCAATGTGGCGGACAACGCCGGGCTGTTGCACTGCAAGCTGGCGTTTGAGAGCCAGCCAAGCTACCACTTTGCTCACAACGATCTGGTTATCGGCCGCGACGCGCGGGTGAAAAGCGACAGCTTCCTGCTGGGCGCCGGCCTGACGCGGCACAACACCAGCGCGCAGTTGAACGGCGAAGGCGCGAATCTGGTGATCAACAGCCTGGTGCTGCCGGTGGGCAAAGAGATTTGCGACACCCGCACCTATCTGGAGCACAACAAGGGCTATTGCGAAAGCCGCCAGCTGCATAAAACCGTGGTCAGCGATCGCGGCAAGGCGGTGTTCAACGGCATGATCAAAGTGGCCAAGCACGCGATCAAAACCGACGGCCAGATGACCAACCATAACCTGCTGTTGGGTAAGGTGGCGGAAGTGGATACCAAGCCGCAGCTGGAGATCTACGCCGATGACGTCAAGTGCAGCCACGGTGCTACCGTGGGGCGCATCGATGAAGAGCAGCTGTTCTATCTGCAGTCGCGCGGCATCGACAAGCACGCGGCGCAGCAGATGATCATCTTCGCCTTCGCCGCCGAGCTGACCGAAGGCATCGCCAACGACACCATCCGGGAACGGGTGCTGGCGCGCATCGCCCAGCGCCTGCCGGGGGAGGCTGCATGAGTTATCCGATTGAACGCGTACGCGGCGATTTCCCGCTGTTGGCGCGTGAGGTGAACGGCCAACCGCTGGCCTATCTCGACAGCGCCGCCAGCGCGCAGAAACCGCAGGCGGTGATCGACCGCGAGCTGGAGTTCTACCGCCACGGGTATGCGGCGGTGCATCGCGGTATCCACACCCTGAGCGCCGAGGCGACTCAGCAGATGGAAGCGGTGCGGGAACAGGCGGCGCGCTTTATCAATGCTGCCTCGGCGGAAGAGATGGTGTTCGTCAAGGGCACCACCGAAGGCATCAATCTGGTGGCCAACAGCTTTGGCCGCCACCTGCTGCAGCCGGGCGATGCGATTCTCATCACCGAGATGGAGCACCACGCCAACATCGTGCCGTGGCAGATGCTGGCGCAGGAGCGCGGGTTGCAGCTGCGGGTGTGGCCGCTGCAGCCGGACGGCACGCTGGATCTGGCTCGGTTGCCGGAACTGGTCGACGCGTCCTGTAAACTGCTGGCGCTGACCGAGGTCTCCAACGTGCTGGGCACCGTCAACCCGGTGCGCGAGATCATCGCCCGTGCCAGAACCCTGTCACCGGATCTGACGGTGCTGGTGGACGGCGCGCAGGCGGTGATGCACCAGCGCGTCGATGTCCAGGCGCTGGACTGCGATTTCTACGTGTTTTCCGGCCATAAGCTGTATGGCCCTTCCGGCATCGGCATGCTGTATGGCCGCCAGGCGTTGTTGCAGCAGATGCCGCCGTGGGAAGGGGGCGGCTCGATGATCCGGCAGGTCAGCCTGACGGCGGGCACCACCTTCGCCGATCCGCCGTGGCGCTTCGAGGCCGGTTCGCCGAACACCGCCGGCATCATGGGGCTGGGCGCGGCGTTTGATTACGTCGAAGCCTTGAGCCTGAATGCGATCCACGATTATGAACAGTCGCTGATGCATTACGCGCTCGAGGCGCTCAAGCAGGTGCCGACGCTGAAAATCTATGGTCCGGCGCATCGCGCCGGGGTGATCGCCTTCAATCTGGGAGAGCACCACGCCTATGACGTCGGCAGCTTCCTCGATCAGTACGGTATCGCCATTCGCACCGGCCATCACTGCGCGATGCCGCTGATGGCGTTTTATCAGGTGCCGAGCATGTGCCGTGCTTCGCTGGCGTTATATAATACCCGCGAAGAGGTGGACCGGCTGGTGGCCGGGCTGCAACGCATTCATCAGTTATTAGGTTAGGCTGGGGCGTGTCCCCGGCGGTACAAAAGGATCCCCATGGCGAATTTGCCGGACAAAGATAAATTGGTGCGTAATTTCTCCCGCTGTCTGAACTGGGAGGAGAAATACCTGTACGTGATTGAACTCGGCGCTAAATTGCCGCCGCTGGACGAGGCGGAGCGGCAGGCCGCCAACCTGATCTCCGGCTGTCAGAGCCAGGTGTGGATCGTGATGCGCCGCGATGAGCAGGGGCAGGTCGAGTTTCACGGCGACAGCGACGCGGCGATCGTCAAAGGGTTGCTGGCGGTGGTGTTCATTCTTTATCGCCAATTGACGCCGCAGCAGATCGTCGATCTCGATGTGCGGCCGTTTTTCACCGAGCTGGCGCTCAGCCAACATCTGACGCCTTCGCGCTCGCAGGGGCTGGAGGCGATGATCCGCGCCATTCGCAGTAAAGCGGCGCAGCTGGCCTGATCCATAACGCCTTCATCCTCAAGACTCATTGATACCTTTGCTTTGTCAATGAGTCTTTACAATTCACAATTTTCCTCCGGGCAACGCGCCCAATTCAGTGATATTTCAGCAGCTTAACTGTTGACGTTTCGTTGACAATCAATGACGGCGATTACGTTATAACGTGTTGATTTTTAGAGGACTTATTGCCTTTGATACCAGCGTTGCTAGTATTAATCAGGTATTGTCTGATTTACCCACCACCTGGCGCTCGTTAGCCTTGTGGGCGAACCGTCATAAAAAATATAGGGATGATAATGAAACGTGCGTTGAGTTTAATGGGCATGGTCTTCGCCACCGTATTGGCCGGCACGCAGGCCGCCAGTGCGACCGAGTACCCGCTGCCGCCGCCGGACAGCCGTCTGATCGGCGAAAACACCACTTATACCGTGCCAAACGACGGCCGCCCGCTGGAAGCCATCGCCGCTGACTACAAGATCGGCCTGCTGGGCATGCTGGAAGCCAACCCCGGCACGGATCCGTTCCTGCCCAAGCCGGGTACGGTGCTGACCATTCCGACCCAAATGCTGCTGCCTGACACCAAGCGTGAAGGGATCATCGTCAACCTGGCCGAGCTGCGCCTTTATTACTACCCGAAAGGCGAGAACAAAGTGATCGTCTATCCGATCGGCATCGGCCAGACCGGGATGCACACGCCGCTGGAGGTGACCTCCATCAGCCAGAAGATCCCTAACCCGACCTGGACGCCCACCGCCAACATCCGCAAGCGCTATCAATCCCAGGGCGTGACGCTGCCTGCGGTGGTGCCGGCCGGCCCTGAGAACCCGATGGGGCTGTTCGCCCTGCGTCTGGCGATGGGGCGCGGTGAATACCTGATCCACGGCACCAACGCCAACTTCGGTATCGGCATGCGCGTCAGCTCCGGCTGCATTCGCCTGCGTCCGACGGATATCGAGGCGCTGTTCAACATGGTGCCGCGCGGTACGCGGGTGCAAGTGATCAACGATCCGGTGAAGATTTCCGTTGAGCCGGACGGCAAACGCTATGTGGAAGTGCACCAACCGCTGTCGCGGGTGGAAAGCGACGATCCGCAGACCATGCCGATCGCGTTGTCTAAAGCGGAGAAAGCCTTTGCGGCCGATGGTCAGACCGATCGCGCCGTATTCGATAGCGCGGTTGTACGCCGTTCTGGCATGCCGGTGCTGGTCAACGTAGGGGAGAGTCCGTCTGCGGTGAGTTTGACACCTGCAGCGGCTCCTGCGGCGAATAAGAGCCCATTCAAGGCAGCGCCAATCAGTTCGGTGAACTAAGTTTGCAGGATTGAGCGGTCGAAGAGGGGTTCAGCGTGCTGAACCTCTTTTTTTGCCTGCCGTGCAGGAACCCCCCTGGCTGGCGAACAGACAAAAAAAAACGGCGCACAATGTGCGCCGTTTTCAATAACCAAAGCTATCTTACTTTTTGTAAGCGTGAGCTTGGTTGTCCAGACGCTGGTTAGCGCGTGCTGCGTCGTCTTTAGCAGCTTGAACGTCAGAACGCATTGCGTTCACGTCGTTGCTCAGCTGATCAACTTTAGCGTTCAGAGTCTGAACGTCAGAAGACAGTTGATCGATTTTAGCGTTGCTAGAGCAGCCAGCCAGCAGAGTGGAACCCAGGATTACCGCGCCCAGTACCAGTTTAGTACGATTCATTATAACACCCTCTAGATTGAGTTAATCTCCATGTAGCGTTACAAGTATTACACAAACTTTTTTCGAAAGAGAATAATTTTTTAGTGTTGAGGTGCTTTATTTTGATCGTTCGCTCAAACTTGCATCTGGTTTTACAAATTAGTTAAAAAAACGAGGGAAAACAGCCGGCTTCCATGGGACTACTCCGATTCTTTATTAGCTAAATAATGAGCGGATCGCGGTTGCGTTTTGAGAAAAATAGTTTACTGCTGATAAAAAAAACGCCGCAAAGCGGCGTTTTGATCAAGACAATTATGTCACGTTTTATATTACAGCACGTGTACCGAGGCCGTGTTGGTGGTGCCGCTCGGCACCAGCGCGCCAGAGACCATCACCACGACGTCGCCTTTCTGCGCCAGGCCGCTGGCCAGGGCGGCTTCTTTACCGATGCGGTAGAAGTCGTCGGTGGAGGCGATTTCCTTGACCATCTGCGGGATGACGCCCTTGCTCAGCACCAGCTGATGCGCGGTAGTCTCATTGGTGGTCAGCGCCAGGATCACCGCGTTCGGGAAGTATTTACGCACGGATTTTGCCGACTTGCCGCCGCTGGTGGCGACCACGATCAGCGGCGCGTCCAGTTTCTCGGCGGTTTCAACCGCGCCGCGGCACACCGCTTCGGTGATGCGCAGCTTGCGACGATCGTTCAGGGTGTCGATACGGCTTGGCATCACGCGATCGGTACGCTCGCAGATGGTCGCCATGATGTTGACCGCTTCCAGCGGGTATTTGCCCTTTGCGCTCTCGCCGGACAGCATGACGGCATCGGTGCCGTCCAGGATGGCGTTGGCAACGTCGCCGGCTTCCGCGCGGGTAGGGCGCGGGTTTTTGATCATGGAATCGAGCATCTGGGTGGCGGTGATGACCACTTTACGCGCACGGTTACATTTCTCGATCATCATCTTCTGGGCGAAGATCACTTCTTCTACCGGGATTTCAACGCCCAGATCGCCACGGGCAACCATGATGCCGTCGGACGCTTCGAGGATTTCGTCGAAGTTGTTCAGGCCTTCCTGGTTTTCAATCTTGGAGATGATCTGGATCTGCTCGCCGCCGTGGGCTTTCAGGTGCTCGCGGATCTCCAGCACGTCGGAGCGTTTACGGATGAAGGACGCTGCCACGAAGTCGACGCCTTGCTCGCAGCCGAAGATCAGGTCGCGTTTGTCTTTCTCGGCCAGCGCAGGCAGCTGGATGGACACGCCCGGCAGGTTAACGCCTTTGTTCTCGCCCAGGTCGCCGTTGTTCAGCACCTTACAGATGACTTCGTTCTCGGTCACGTTGGTGACTTCCATGCCGATCAGGCCGTCGTCAACCAGCACGGTGTTGCCGATCTTCAGGTCGGCGGCGAAGCCGGCGTAGGTGACCGCCACGCGCTCGCTGTTGCCGATCACGCTCTGGTCAGTGGTGAAGGTGAAGGTTTGGCCGGCGACCAGCGAGGCGTCTTTGCCGCCTTCCAGTTTCATGGTGCGAATTTCCGGGCCTTTGGTATCCAGCAGGATGCCGGCGTTGATACCGGTTTTCGCCATCACGGCGCGCATGTTCTTGATGCGGTTGCCGTGCTCTTCATAGTCGCCGTGAGAGAAGTTGAGACGCATCACGTTCATGCCCGCATTGAGCAGGTTGGTCAGCATTTCTTCCGATTCGGTTTTTGGACCGATGGTACAAACAATTTTGGTCTTTTTCATGGCGGAGTTTTCTACAAGTTGTGATGGATAAAAAAACGAATTTGACCGGCGCGGTTTACGCCGGTAGGGAATTTGGGCCGTGCCTGGTGGTGAAAAACATAGTTAAGGATAGGTGACGACAGTTGAAGTGGGGCGGAAAAATTCAGCCCGCGCGGGGGCGCGGGGATGCTGCGCAACGGGGTAAGATCACATCGTGTTGTTATTGCGTTTTCGCAGATCAAGGGCTGAAACCATTCAACTGATAGACGTTGCGCATTATAAAGGCTAAGCGGCGGGAAACAAAATAAAAAACCGCGGCGGTGCGGCGGATAGAGCAAAACGGGGCTAAATGTGGCGCAAATGCAACGCGTTGCGGGCCGCTTGTTGCGCAAATAACCTTGCTGTAAATGCAGGTTTAACGCGTTTGGGGAATTTCCAGCAGCGTGCCGGCGCTCAGGCAGAAGCAGCCGCTGGCGACGTTGGCCGGCAGGGTAAGGCTCTCACCGGCACGTACTATCCGGGTGTCGCCGCCGAGGGTGAACTCGAATTCGCCGGATATCACCCGGGTTTGCAGCGCGTGCGCGGGCTTTTGCAGCTGGCCGAAGGCGCCGGCCTCGAAACGCATTTCCGCCGCCGGCGAACCGTCGCTCATCACGCCTTCACGGCGGGCAAGGCCATTGTCGAGCGGCAAAAAGGCGGTTTTGGCGGTGAAGGTGGTCATGTGGCGTTCCTGATGGCTGATGGCAGTAGTTCGGCGCAATCGACATGAAAAATCGAACGGTCGGGCAGAGACGATACAACGGGAAGTATAACGTGACAGGGAGAGATGAATCAGCAATATGGTGCGTCCGAGTGGACTCGAACCACCGACCCCCACCATGTCAAGGTGGTGCTCTAACCAACTGAGCTACGGACGCACTGCGCTGCTTCTGAAATTTGGTGCGTCCGAGTGGACTCGAACCACCGACCCCCACCATGTCAAGGTGGTGCTCTAACCAACTGAGCTACGGACGCACTGTACTGCTTCAGGAATTTGGTGCGTCCGAGTGGACTCGAACCACCGACCCCCACCATGTCAAGGTGGTGCTCTAACCAACTGAGCTACGGACGCATCTTTTCCTGTCTGTCATGGCTGACAGCGGGGACGAATATTAACGAGCTACCCGCGCGCTGGCAAGGGGAAAAGCGCAATTTTATTCGGTATTTCACGCGATTGCTGAGGTTGTGCGCAGTCCGGCGTTTTTTTCCGCAAACCGCAGCCCGGCCGGGGAGGAAACCGGCCGGGCTGCGGGTTCAGCGTGTGGATCGCTGCAGGATGACGGTGGTCGGCTGTTTCTGCAGCCAGCGCATGCGCAGCGCCATCATGATGGCGGCGAAGGTCAGTCCGATGATAAAGCCGATCCAGAAACCGCTTGGCCCCATCGCCGGCACCAGCGCATCGGTTAACGCCAGCAGATAGCCGCTCGGCAGGCCCAAAACCCAATAAGCGATAAAGGTGATGAAGAAGATCGCGCGGGTATCTTTATAACCGCGCAGCACGCCGCTGCCGATCACCTGGACCGAATCCGAGATCTGGTACAGCGCCGCCAGCAGCATCAACTGCGAGGCCATCGCCACCACCGCCGGGCTGTCGTTGTACAGCAGGGCGATCGGTTCGCGGAAGGTGGCGGTAAACAGCGCGGTGCAGACGGCCATGGTGATGCCGACGCCGATGGCGGAGTAAGCGGCGACGCGCGCGCCTTCGACCGAACCTTCCCCCAGACGATAACCGACGCGGATGGTGGCGCCGACGCCCAGCGACAGCGGCAGCACGAACATCAGCGCGCTGAAGTTAAGTGCGATCTGGTGGCCGGCGACCGCGACGATCCCCAGCGGTGAAACCAGCAGCGCCACCACCGCGAACAGCGTGACTTCGAAGAACAGTGCCAGCGCCACCGGCATGCCGATGCCGATCAGGCGCCTTAGCGCCGCCCAGTCAGGGCCGCCGAGATCGCCGGCCTGGCGTTTGATGTCGCGCTGCGACGGCGCGCGCTTCACGTACCAGCGCATCATCAGGAACATGATCCAGTAGACGCTGCCGGTGGCGACGCCGCAGCCGACGCCGCCCAACTCCGGCATGCCGAACTTGCCGTAGATAAAGATGTAGTTGATCGGGATATTCACCAGCAGGCCGAGGAAGCCGATCACCATGCCGGGTTTGGTTTTGGACAGCCCCTCGCACTGGTTGCGCATCACCTGGAAGAACAGGTAACCCGGCGCCCCCCACATGATGGCGTGCAGATAGCCGACGGCTTTATCCGCCAACTGCGGATCGATGTTGTGCATCATGTCGATGACGAACTTGCAGTTATACAGCACGACGATCAGCAACACAGAGACGCCGAAGGCCAGCCAGAAGCCCTGACGCACCTGATGGGCGATGCGATCGCGACGGCCGGCGCCGTTGAGCTGGGCGATAACCGGGGTCAGCGCCAGCAGCAGGCCGTGGCCGAACAAAATGGCCGGCAACCAGATCGAGGTGCCGACCGCCACCGCCGCCATGTCGGTGGCGCTGTAAGCGCCGGCCATGATGGTATCCACCACGCCCATGGCGGTTTGTGATATTTGCGCGATGATGACCGGGATAGCGAGAGCCAATAAACTACGCGCTTCAATTAAGTACTTCTGCACGCATACACCTTTTCTATTTATATATGTGGGAGGGAGGGCTGCCGCGAGAGGACAACAATTAAAATAGCGGAATTTTGTCAAAAAGATTGTACCTGCTCGGCGTCGTTAAGCAAACGCCGCAGATAAATAGTTATTAAATGCGCAGCCATTCTTTTTTTGCCGTCGCGGATTTGGTTTTCAGCGCCAACTGGGGCAAACTGCCGGTAGCGTTTTAACCTATTTAGCAAGAAGAGGCACATATGTTCACCGGTATCGTACAAGGCACCGCGCCGCTGGTCGCCATTGATGAGAAACCCAATTTCCGCACCCACGTGATCGAAATGCCTGCCGAGCTGCTGCCGGGGCTGGAGCTGGGCGCGTCGGTGGCCCACAACGGCTGCTGCCTGACCGTCACCGCGGTGGAAGGCAACCGCGTCAGCTTCGATTTGATCAAAGAAACGTTGCGCCTGACCAACCTCGGCGATCTGGCGCTGGGCGACATCGTCAATATCGAGCGCGCGGCGAAGTTCAATGACGAAATTGGCGGCCATTTGATGTCCGGCCATATTATCTGCACGGCGGAAGTGGCCAAGATTTATACCTCGGAAAATAACCGCCAGGTATGGCTGCGCATGCCGGATGCGGAATTGATGAAATATGTGCTGCACAAAGGTTTCATCGGCATCGACGGCATTAGCCTGACCATCGGCGAAGTGGTGAATAACCGTTTCTGCGTGCACCTGATCCCGGAAACGCTGGATCGCACCACGCTGGGTAAAAAACGCCTCGGCGACAAGGTGAACATCGAGATCGATCCGCAAACGCAGGCGGTGGTGGACACCGTCGAGCGCGTGCTGGCCAATCGGGAAGCGACGTTGGCCGCGGCGATGGCGCCGGCGCACAAAGACTGACAGCGATTCTGGCGTGACCGCCGGCATCGAATCATAAGCAGAGAGGAGAAACGCGTGAAGTTTTATGGGAAAACGTTGTTGTTAACCGCGTTGCTGGCGCTGAGCGCTTGCAGCAGTTCGCCTGAGCAGGGCGCGGGCGCGCAAATGGCCGATGCGGACGATACCTGCGGCGCTTCGCAGTATCAAAATTTTGTCGGCAAACCGATGACCTCGCTGGAAGGCGTGCGGATCGACGGCAAGGTGCGAGCCATTCCGTACAACTCTGCCGTCACCATGGATTTCAACCTGCGCCGTCTGAACTTCCTTGGCGACAGCGACGATAAAATTATTCGCGTTTATTGCGGTTAACCCGCAGGGTTCGAAAGAGCAAAAAAAAAGCCCCGGCGAAGATGTTGCCGGGGCTTTTTTATCGGGAAAGCGTTCAGCGGGCGACGCGAATGCCGCCTTCAACGCCTTTCGGGCTGAACACCACCTGCCATAACTGCAGATCGCGCGCCCGGAACGCGCCGGCGCAGGCGTTCAGGTAATAGCTGAACATCCGTTCGAAGCGTTCGGAATAGCGCTCGGCGAGCTGCGGCCACGCCTGTTTGAAGCGCTCGAACCAGGCCATCAGCGTGCGATCGTAGTCGGCGCCGATGTTGTGCCAGTCTTCCATCACGAAATGGCCTTCGCTGGCCTCGGCGATATGCCTCACGGAGGGCAGGCAACCGTTCGGGAAGATATATTTGTTGATCCAGGGATCGACGTTCATGTCGGTCTTGTTGGAGCCGATGGTGTGCAGCAGGAACAGGCCGTGCGGCGCCAGATTGCGCTCCACCACGTCGAAATAGGTGCGGTAGTTTTTCGGCCCGACGTGCTCGAACATGCCGACCGAGACAATGCGATCGAACTGCTGGTGCAGATCGCGGTAATCCTGCAACAGGATCTGCACATCCAGCCCGGCGCAGCGCGCCTGAGCCAGCTTCTGCTGTTCGGCGGAAATGGTCACGCCGACCACCGACACGCCGTAATTTTTCGCCGCATAGGCGGAAAGGCCGCCCCAGCCGCAGCCGATGTCCAGCAAACGCATGCCCGGCTGCAGCTGCAGTTTCTCGCAGATCATCCGCAGCTTGGCTTCCTGCGCTTCCTCCAGCGTGGTGGCGTCTTTCCAGTAGCCGCAGGAATACTGCATGTAAGGATCGAGCATCAGGGTAAACAGATCGTTGCCGAGATCGTAATGTTCTTTGCCGACGATCCAGGCGCGCTTTTTCGATTGCAGATTGGTCAGGCGCGCGGCGGCGATACGCAGGGTATCTTTCAGGTGGTGGGGGAGTTTCTTCTCCAGCCCGGCGCTGACCACGCGCTGGAAGAACATATCCAGCCGCTCGCACTCCCACCAACCGTCCATATAGCTTTCGCCCAGGCCCAGGGATCCTTGCTGCAAAACGCGTTTAAAGAATTCGGGATTTTTAACCTGAATATCGAAAGGGCGCGATCCGTTGATTTCGATACCGGCCAGACCGAGCATTTCGTGCGCGATACGGTACCACTGGTTATCCTGGATGCTCAGATCTTCTATACACGATGAACTCATAGCTTCTCCATCACCTTCTTCTGACTGATGACCCGTTAGGAAACAGCTTAGACAATTTCTGCGGGTGCATACCTATACCAACGGGAAATAAGCCCGCGGCGTCTGATATCCGACTATGAACAGAGGAAATTTAAAGAAACGGCCCGACGCAAACGGCGCAGGATAAACGCCCCTTTAAAAAAAGAGTGTGACGCAAGGCGCGTACACAATAGCTGATTGAGATATAGAGATTATAAGATGTTACTTTACAAGGTTGTTTTTGAGTATAGGCGTGCCGAGGCGTTGACTCAACTGTAAATCGCACTCGGCACACATATTCTTTAAGTGATTATTAATCTTGGCAATTATGACGCTGAGTTAGCATGTTCCCGCTGTGCCTTTTGCTGCGCATCGGCCGCTTTTCCCCGCTGCAGGAAATAACCCAGCGCGGCCAGGACTACCGTAGATACCATCACCGTCACCGTCGCCAACAGCGGCTGGGCAATAAACGCCGACACCAGCATGCTTGCCACAAAACACAGCCCCAATTGCAGCGTATTTTGCAGCGCGGCGGCTTTGCCGCTGCTTTCCGGGAACGGCATCAGCGCATTCGCCACCATGATCGGGTAGCCGGCGCCGTTGACCAGCGCCATCACGCAGAACGGGATCAGCAGAGTGGTGAGCGTCGGATTGGTCAGGGTCGCCACCAGATACAGCGCCACCATGCTGACACCATAAGCTACCAGCAGCCACGGCAGCAGAGTTTTGCCATTGATGCGCTTAAGCGCGGCGCGGCAGCCGTAGCCGCCCAGCAGGAAGGCCAGCGTTTGCGGCACATAGCTCAGACCGATGTCGCTCGGGCTATAGCCCATATCGCCGAGGATGAACGGCGAACCGGTCAGCCAGGCGAAGAAACCGGCCGAGCAGGCGGCGTACATAGCGACGTTGCCGCTGAACACCGGAGATTTCAACAGTTGCCAGAAGCTGACGCCGTTTTTCGGCGCGTCGGCGGCGGGGGGCGTTTTGGCGCGCTCTTTGAGCAGCAGCGTCGGCAGCAGCAGCAGTGCGGTGATCACCAACAGCGCGGCGAAGATCGCACGCCAGCTGGCGTGGTTCAGCAGCCAGGCGCCAAGCAGCGGCGCCAGCGCTGGTGACAGCGCCACCAGCGGCATGATGGTGGCGAACACGCGGTTGGCCTGGCCTTCGCGATAGCGGTCGACCACCAGCGCTTGCCAGATGGCGGTGGCGGAACAGACGCCGACGGCCTGAATAAAGCGCAGTATCCAGAGCTGCACGGCATTTTCTACCCACAGCATGCCCAGGCAGCCGAGCGCGAACAGCGTCAGGCCAATCAATAATACCGGTTTGCGGCCCAGTCGGTCGGAGAGGGGCCCCCACAGCAGTTGCGCGAAGGCGAAGCCGGCCAGAAAGATGCTCAGGCTGGCGCTGACCGCGCCGGCGGAAATTTGCAGTTCCTCCCGCATGGCGCCGAAGGCGGGCAGGTACATATCGGTCGCCAGATAACCCAGCATGCTCAGGCCGGCGAGGTAGAACATAAAGCCAAAAGAATTTCGCATGGTATTTCTCGTTAATATTTTAGTGTCGCAGGTTTTTAGCGCCGGCCAGTGTATCCGGCTGGATCTCTGCTTGTGAAACGGTAATATTTGCAAAGTGCTGTTAAAAAAATTGAAGGCAAAGCGATGTGGTCTGAATATTCTCTTGAAGTTGTTGACGCGGTCGCGCGCACCGGCAGTTTCAGCGCGGCGGCGCAGGAGCTGCACCGGGTGCCGTCGGCGGTGAGCTATACCGTGCGGCAACTGGAACAATGGCTTGCGGTGCCGCTGTTTGAGCGGCGTCACCGTGATGTGGAGTTGACGCCGGCCGGCGCGCTGTTTATCAAGGATGCGAGAGTTGTTATCAAAAAAATGCTCGACACCCGTCGCCACTGTCAGCAGGTGGCCAACGGGTGGCGCGGCCAGCTGAATATCGCAGTCGACATCATCGTCAAACCCCAGCGCAGCCGCCAGCTGGTGCTGGATTTCTACCGCCATTTCCCCGATGTTGAACTGATGCTGCAACCCGAAGTGTTCAACGGCGTTTGGGATGCGTTGGTGGACGGCAGGGTGGACATGGCGATCGGCGCCACGCGCGCGGTGCCGGTCGGCGGCGGCTTTGCCTTCCGCGATATGGGCTACATGAACTGGCTGTGCGTAGTCAGCCCACAGCATCCGCTGGCGCAGCTGGCAGGGCCGTTAAATGACGATCGGTTGAGGCCGTACCCTGCGCTTTGTCTGGAAGACACCTCGCGCAATCTGCCCAAGCGCGTCACCTGGACGCTGGATAACCAGCGGCGGCTGGTGGTGCCGGACTGGACATCGGCACTCGACTGTCTGTGCGCCGGGCTGTGCGTCGGCATGATGCCGGCGCATCGGGCGCTGCCGCTGGTGCAGCGCGGTGAGCTGAAGGCGTTGCAGCTGCAGCAGCCGTTTCCCGCCAGCCCTTGCTGCCTGACCTGGCAGCAGGATAAACCGTCGCCGGCGATGAGTTGGCTGCTGGCGTATCTGGGCGATGGCGAGACGCTGAATCAGGAGTGGCTGAGCGAGGCGGCGCCGGAAGCCGTGCAGGCTTCCGGCTCAGGGGATTAGCGGCGGTAGTCGATGAACGGACCGTCGGCGACCGAACGGCGTTCCACCAGCTTCGGATGCACTTCGATCACCTGCGATTCTTCGCGCTTGCTGATGATGCGATCCAGCAGCATGGTGAAGGCCATTTCTCCCAGGCGCTCTTTAGGCTGGTGAATGGTGGTCAGCGCCGGAGTGAAGTAGCGGGCGTTGCGCACGTTGTCATAGCCGATCACGGAAATATCCTGCGGCACTCGCAGCCCCAGCTCATCAGCGGCGCAGATGGCGCCCATCGCCATGATGTCGCCGCCGCAAAATACCGCGGTCGGCCGCTGTTTTTGCGACAGGATTTGGTGCATCGCCTTGTAGCCGGACTCCGGCTCGAAGTCACCCTGGACGATCCACTCTTCGCGAATGTCGATATGCGCTTCCTGCAGCGCCTTCATAAAGCCCTGATGACGGCCGCCGCCGGTGTTGCGCGACAGCTGGCCCGGGATGGCGCCGATATCGCGGTGACCGCGCTCGATCAGGTAACGGCCGGCCAGATAGCCGCCTTCGAACGCGTTATCGATGATGGTGTCGGTGAAGTCGCCGCGCGCAGCGCCCCAGTCCATCACCACCATCGGGATATTACGGTAGTCCTCCAGCATTCCCAGCAGTTGATCCGGGTATTCGGAACACATGACCAGCAGGCCGTCGACGCGCTTTTGCGCCAGCATCGCCAGGTAGGCGCGCTGCTTGTCCAGATTGTTGTGCGAGTTGCACAGGATCAGGGTGTAACCTTTGCTGTAGCAGCTGTTTTCCACCGCCTCGATCACTTCGGCAAAATAGGGCGCTTCGCTCGAGGTGGCCAGCAGACCGATAGACTTGGTGTGATTGACTTTCAGGCTGCGCGCCACGGCGCTCGGCGAGTAGTGCAGCTCTTTGATCGCGGCCCACACGGCCGCTTTGGTCTCTTCGGCGACGAAACGAGTCTTATTGATGACGTGCGAAACGGTGGTGGTGGAAACGCCCGCGCGTTTGGCCACATCTTTAATCGTTGCCATGTAAGGAATGACTCCTGAACTCACATGTTTACAGCATGTAAGTGTGATGTTAATCGTTTGCCTACGTAGATCCTTCTCCAGAGAAGCGAAAACTGAGTTTTTAGTGTGTTGAAGTCTTCAGCGCTTAATCAGGAGGGGCATGGATGCCGGTACGCAGTTGTGAACTGCGAATTTTGTCGCATATTGAACAAAAGTGGAAGAGGTAATCGAGATTATAAACCGGGAAATGATAACAAGATTTTATCGGCGAACTGTGGGAAAATGATTTGACGTACTAATTGTGCGCCTTTTATCCTTAGGAAAGCCCATTTTAAAGGAGTTGTCATGGATACCGATCTGAAGATGTCTCTGTTCACTACCGTCGGCGCGTTGGCGATGATCATCGCTTTCAGCTTTGTCGCCGCGTTGAACTGATCTCCCGCCGGTTTTAAAAAAGGCGCAGCCTGGCTGCGCCTCGTCACTTCGGCAAGGCCTGCGTTTACGCCAGGTTTTCCGCCGCAAATTTCCAGTTGACCAACGCCCAGAAGTTTTCCAGGTATTTTGGACGCGCATTGCGGTAATCGATGTAATACGCGTGTTCCCACACGTCAACGGTCAGCAGCGGTTTATCTTCACCGGTCAGCGGAGTTGCCGCGTTGGAGGTGTTGACGATCGCCAGCGCGCCGTCCGGTTTTTTCACCAGCCAGGTCCAGCCGGCGCCGAAGTTTTTCACGGCGGCATCGGTGAACTGCTCTTTGAACGCAGCGAAAGAGCCGAAGGATTTGACGATCGCCGCCGCCAGTTCGCCCTGCGGTTCACCGCCGCCCTGTGGCGACAGGCAGTGCCAGTAGAAGGTGTGGTTCCACACCTGCGCGGCGTTGTTGAACACGCCGCCGTTGGAGGTCTTGATGATCTCTTCGAGCGATTTGCCCTCGAACTCGCTGCCTTTCACCAGGTTGTTCAGGTTAACCACGTAGGTATTGTGGTGTTTGCCGTAGTGGTATTCCAGGGTCTCGGCGGAGATGTGCGGCTCGAGCGCGTTTTTCTCATACGGTAATGCAGGTAATTCAAACGACATTGCTTCCTCCTTTACAGCGCCACTTTCTTCCCGCCCAGGCGGGAGCCAGATGGGCCGTTTTTTATTGTGGTCATTCAATCTTAACAATTTTCATCATAAAAAACAGGAGGAAAAGCGAGAAATGCGCGTGGGGGAGTGCGATGGGCGATAGCTTGAGCAGGCGGTTGCGACCGGGGCCGCAACCGCGCAGAACAGGGAATTAACGGATGGTTTTCGGCGTCACTACGCGGCGTGCGCCGATGTAATGGTTTTGCCAATAGTCGTTGTCGAGCTGGCTGATGCGGATCTCTTCGCCGGTGCGCGGCGACTGGATGAATTTGCCGTTGCCGAGATAGACGCCGACATGGTCCGCCACGCCGCGGTTGTTGATGCGGAAGAACACCAAATCGCCGCTTTCCAGTTCGCTTTTCTTGATCGGCGCCGCGTCGCGAAGGTGATACATTTCGTTGGCGGTGCGCGGCATCTTGATTTTCACCACGTCCTTATAGGCGTAATAGATAAGGCCGCTGCAGTCGAAGCCGGTGCGCGGCGAGCTGCCGCCCCAGCGGTAAGGCTTGCCCATCTGATCCATCAGCTTGGCCATCGCGGTCTGTTTGGCATGCTGGTAACGTTTTTTGTGCGCCGGGCTGAGTTTTAACGGCTTTTCTTCACGCGCCAGTTTGGCGGTGGCCATACCGGCGTCGCGGTGGCGGCCATAGCCTTTTTTATAGCCCTTTTTCGGCGGGGTGACTTTAATCTTGGCGGTTTTCTGCGCTTTGGCCTTGGGTTTGGCGCTGACGATCTTTTTCGCGCTTTTCTCGCTTTTGGCCTTGGCGGTCTTGGTTTTTTTCTCGGGGGCCGTCACTTTGGCTTTTTTGGCGGCTTTATCCGCTTTCTTTTTTCTGCGGTCATCGGGCCGCGCTTCATTAGCATGGCTTTTACGCTGCTCGGCGGCAACGCGCGCCTGTGGCGCAGCGTGCGCCAAATTGAAGAAGAGCTGCGTAAACAGCAGCGCAAAGAGCGTAAGAATTAAACGCATGTCGACGTCACCAACCTTGGCCCCGAAACGGATATCGAAAGAGTTACAGTATTCCCGAACTTCACCATATAAAACAGCGAAGAACTCATAAATAATAATCCATATTGTGAGAAAACGTTAATGACATTTTTTTTGGTTTAAAATCAGCCTGTTGATGTATAAAAAAGCGCCAGGCGACGGTGGCGGATATAATTAAGCCGCGCCGGCATCGCGGCGCAATATATTAGTGAAATGGTCGGATTAAAAATGTTATTCTCAACGTATGTTTTGACCGGAATGACGTGGCCGGTGAAACGCGATCGGCGGCGGGCGAATATCCTTGCAAAAGATGGCGTTTTCTTGCGACTGTTCCAGCCGCTACAATAGCCCGCGTGATGCATGTTGTAGCCATGAAATGTGGCTTGAGGAAGCAATAAATGACGACGACACTTGAAAAAATTCAGCACCAGATCGCTGAAAACCCGATTCTGCTTTACATGAAAGGTTCGCCAAAGCTGCCGAGCTGCGGCTTTTCCGCGCAGGCTGTGCAAGCGCTGTCCGCCTGCGGCGAGCGTTTCGCCTATGTGGACATTTTGCAGAACCCGGATATCCGCGCCGAGCTGCCAAAATACGCCAACTGGCCGACGTTCCCGCAGCTGTGGGTAGATGGTGAGCTGGTCGGCGGTTGCGATATCATCATCGAGATGTATCAGCGCGGCGAACTGCAGCAACTGATCAAAGAAACGGCAGAAAAGTATAAAGCGCAGGAAGACCAGCAGTCTTAATCGACGGGCTTGCGATGATCGCGTAACGGGCGGCGCCAGTGTAACTGGGCCGCCTTTTTTGTTGGTTTTATTCGGCGAGATCGCCGGCGGGCAGCGGCCAGCCGCCGAGACGTTTCCAGCGGTTAACCAGCTCGCAAAACAGCAGGGCGGTTTGCTCGGTGTCGTACAGCGCGGAGTGCGCCTGGCTGCTGTCGAACGGCATGCCGGCGGCGATGCAGGCTTTGGCCAGCACCGTTTGCCCCAGCACCAGGCCGCTCAGCGCGGCGGTGTCGAAGGTGGCGAACGGATGGAACGGGTTGCGCTTCAGGCCGGCGCGTTCGGCCGCGGCCATCAAAAAGCTGTGATCGAAGTTGGCGTTGTGCGCCACGATAATGGCGCGATTGCAACCGCGATCCTTGAGCCCTTTGCGCACCGCTTTGAAAATGGCGTGCAGCGCGTCATATTCGCTGACCGCGCCGCGCAGCGGATTGTGCGGATCGATGCCGTTAAACGCCAGCGCTTCCGGCTGCAGGTTGGCGCCCTCGAAAGGCTCCACGTGGAAGTGCAGGGTTTCGTCCCGCTGCAGCCAGCCGTCCTCATCCATTTTCAGCGTGACGGCGGCGATCTCCAGCAACGCATCGGTATTGGCGTTGAAGCCGGCGGTTTCAACATCTATTACTACGGGATAAAACCCACGAAAACGACCACTCAGGGCGTTAAGATCACTTTTCTCGGCCATCAGTTTCTTATCTTCATCGAATGCAGCGCGCATTATGGCAAATTTTGCGCCCGGTTGCAGGCGCTATCGCGCGGAGAATCAGCAGGGCGCCAACGCGCCCTGAA
The DNA here is from genome assembly GCF_047456145.1 of Serratia sp. BNK-23. Taxonomy (NCBI): domain Bacteria; kingdom Pseudomonadati; phylum Pseudomonadota; class Gammaproteobacteria; order Enterobacterales; family Yersiniaceae; genus Serratia; species Serratia sp. BNK-23. Next base: position 2,697,628 of record NZ_CP179900.1, on the reverse strand, counting down.
GGGGAGGCTTAGTGGCCGAGGCCCTGACCGGCGTGTTTGTTTTCGATCAGCTCGATTTTGTAGCCGTCCGGATCTTCGACGAAGGCGATAACCGTGGTACCGCCTTTCACCGGGCCGGCTTCGCGGGTGACTTTGCCGCCGGCGCGACGGATGCTGTCGCAGGTGGCGGCAACGTCATCCACGCCCAGCGCCAGGTGGCCGAAGGCGGTGCCCATATCGTAGCTGTCGGTGCCCCAGTTATAGGTCAGTTCGATAACTGCGCCTTCGCTCTCTTCCGTATAGCCGACGAAAGCCAGGGAGTATTTGTACTCCGGGTTTTCGCTGGTGCGCAGCAGGCGCATGCCTAATACCTTGGTGTAGAAGTCGATGGCGCGTTGCAGGTCACCGACGCGGATCATGGTATGGAGTAAGCGCATAATTCCTCTGAATTGACTGTGCCGTGGCAGACGGCGGGTGGATTGAAGCACAAGCGAGTATAGCCTTGTCCCGCAAGGGAATTCAACGTGACGAACTGGTGACAATGTCACTTTGTGGTCTCGCGTCGAGGGTGTCTAAATATTGATCGAGTGTACCGATCGATACAGAGTAATTGATCTGCACAATCAATTATCTATTCCAGCGGCGATCGTGTAAAAATCGAACGGCAATAAAGATCAACACCAGGGAACAGCGGCCCGCCTCGTGCGGGCCTTTTTGCTTTGCGCGCGACGCATAAAAAACGGCCATGCGATTGCGTGGCCGTTGGGGTCAGGACAGATTACTTCGCCAGAAACGGATAGTCGGTATAGCCTTCGGCGCCGCCGCCGTAGAAGGTTTCCGGCTTAGGTTCGTTCAGCGGGGCGTGCTGGCGGAAACGCTCTACCAGATCCGGGTTGGCGATGTAGCTGCGGCCGAAGGCCACCGCGTCGATGAAACCTTTTTCGATCAATGCTTCGGCTTTTTCGGCGGTGTAGGCGCCGGCACCGACGATCACCCCTTTAAAGTGGGCGCGCACCGAGTCGCGGAAGGCGTCGGAATACGGTTTGCCGCCGGCCCAGTCAGGTTCGGAGATGTGCAGGTAAGCGATATTGCGCTTATTCAGCTCTTCCACCAGATACAGCGCTGCTTCTTCCTGATCTTCGCCGTTGTCCAGCCCGTTGAACGGCCCCAGCGGCGAGATACGGATACCGATGTGTTCGGCACCCCATTCGGCGATGGTGGCGTCGACCACTTCCAGCGTCAGGCGGGTGCGATTCTCAATGTTGCCACCGTATTGATCGGTACGTTGGTTGGAAGCCGGTGACATGAACTGGTGCAGCAGATAGCCGTGGGCAGCATGCAGTTCGATGAAGTCGAAACCGGCTTCGCGCGCGTTGGCGGTTGCTTGGCGGAAATCGTTGATGATGCCCGGGATCTCGCTGGTTTCCAGCGCGCGCGGCGTGGAGGTCGGCACGCGCACCCAGGCGCCGGTTTCATCACGCACGGTGGTGCGGGTTTCGGCGTTGATGGCCGAAGGTGCGACCGGCGCTTGCCCGCCTGGCTGCAGGCTGGCGTGGGAAATGCGGCCTACGTGCCACAGCTGCACGGCGATGTGGCCGTTGTTGTCATGCACTGCCTGCGTGATGTTTTTCCATGCGGCGATCTGCTCCGGCGTATGCAAACCGGGCGCGCCGGCGTAGCCTTTCGCCTGGAAGGAAACCTGGGTCGCTTCGGTCACGATCAGGCCGGCGCTGGCGCGCTGTGCGTAATATTCCGCCATCAGCGGCGTAGGAATATCGCCCGGCTCGATGCTGCGCAAACGCGTCAGCGGAGCCATAAACACGCGGTTGGGCAGGGTGATGGCGCCAACCTTCAGCGGAGAGAGCAATTTTTCAGTCTTCATAGTGCATCCTGTATTTAATAGACCGGTCGTCTAGTAATGGGCGATAAAAAACCATGAACTGCATTTTTTCAATAAAAATAAGTTGTTACCGTTACGGTTGCGGCGGGCGCAGCAGCAACTCGATACTTTCCAGCGCGCTGGTCAACGGCGCCAGCGAGTGACGGATTTTGGCGCGCAGCGTGGCGCCGAGCCACAGTGAATACAGCGTTTCTGCGGTTGCCGCCGGGCTCATGGCTACCGACAGCGAGCCCTCGGCGATACCGCGCTCGATGGCCTCCTGAAGATGGCCGATCACGCGAGCGGTGCCCGTTTCCAGCGCATGGCGCATCGGTTCTGACAGATCGCTCACCTCGGCGGAAAGCTTCACCGCCAGGCAGGCGTTGTGGCATTCGCTGCGGCAGTGGTAGCTGATAGCCTGGGCGTAATAGCCGAGCAGCTGGTGGCGGGCATCACCGCGTCTGTCGGCAAACAGCGCCTGCATTTCTGCATCATAATGCGCGAAATAGCGCTGCAGCATCGCTTCGCCGAAGGCTTCCTTCGAGCGAAAATAGTGGTAGAACGAGCCTTTCGGCACGCCCGCGGTGGCCAGCAGTTCGCTCAGCCCCATGCCGGTAAAGCCCAGGCGCAGGCTGAGGGTTTCGCCGGTGGCGAGCAGATGTTCACGTGTATCCACGTTGCAATGCGTTGATTTGGTCATCATGGTGCCGAGCATAATAGACCGATTGGTCTAGGTCAATGGGAATAAAAAAACCGGCGCACAAAACGCCGGTTGTCTGCAAACTATTGTGCCCCAGCGGCACGCGGAAGTTAAGCGCTACGCCGCGTTGCGGCAGCGTTGCAGGATATCCAACTGGGATTGATATTCGCGGGTTTGTACGTTCAGCATGCCCAACAGGGTGTGGAACAGGTTGTCCTGCGAAACCTCGTCCTTTTCCGCCAGCGTATTCAGACACTGGCGATCGATGCCGAAATTGCGCTGATAGTCGGCCGACATCCACATCAGGAAAGGCACGTGCGTTTGCTGGCTCGGCGCGAAGACATAAGGCGTACCGTGCAGATACATGCCGTTTTCCCCCAGCGATTCGCCATGATCGGACAAATAGACCAGCGCGGTATTGAAACGGTCGTCATACTGCCGCAGCAGCTTGATGGTGGCATCGAGCATCGCGTCGGTATACAGGATTGAGTTGTCGTAGGTGTTCACCAATTGTTCATGGCTGCAATCCTGGATCTGATTACTGTTGCAGGTCGGCGAAAACGCCTGGAATTCTGGCGTGCTGCGGCGGTAGTAAGCCGGGCCGTGGCTGCCCATCTGGTGCAGCACGATCACGCCGTCGTCTTTCAGGCTATTGATGTAGTCGTTCAGCTTGTACAACAGCACGTTGTCCATGCAAACCTCGCCGTCGCAGTCCTGCGGCGGTTTCAGCTTGGTCATGTCGATGTGCGGCACCCGGTCGCAGGCGCCTTTGCAGCCGCCGTCGTTATCGCGCCACAGCACATTGACGCCGGCATGCGCCAGCACGTCGAGCATGCCTTCCTGGTGCGTCGCCTGAGTCGCGTCGTACTCCTTGCGTGGCATGTTGGAGAACATGCAGGGCACGGAGATCGCCGTTTCGGTGCCGCAGGAGCTGGCGTTTTTGAAGTAGACCACGTTGTCCTGCTTCAGGCGCGGGTTGGTTTCGCGTTCATAGCCGCCGAGGGAGAAGTTTTCGGCGCGGGCGGTTTCGCCCACGACCAGGATCACCAGCGTTTTCTTGGCCTGCCTGGCGATCAGCGGCCCTTTACGCGCATCTTCGCCGATCTTGACCAGCGGCAGATTGCGGGTGAAGTAACGCTGTTCGGTAAACTTGATGGTGCCGGCCACGAAGTTGGACGGCGTCAACATCTTCACCACGCTTTTATTGTTGCGGATCAGCGAAGCGTAGTCTTTGTAGAACAGCGCGGCGACGATCAGGATCACCACCAACGACAGCATGACGTTGGCGGCGCGCAGTCCGACCATGTACCACCAGGGGCGAGTCTGGCGAATTTGGGTGAAGCAGACCGCCACCGCCGGCAGAATGCCGAGCAGCGTCAGCCACAATCCCATGCGCGGCGTCAGCAGCGCGGTCGCCTCCTGAGGGTTGGTTTCGAAGGCGTTTTGCATCATGTTGCCGTCGATCACCACACCATAGCTGAACATGAAATAGTTGGCTGCGGCGCTGCCGAGCAAGAAAAAGATGATCAGCGGCTTGCGCAGGTAGGGCACGGTCAACACGCTGAAGATGATATTCAACGCACAGAAGATCACCACCGGCATGCTGGCGGCGAAAATCACGCTGTGGGCGCTATCGAAGGTGATATACGACCAGGCGCGCTGCAGGAATAAGGCGTTCTGAAATAAAGTGAAGAACAGGGCGGCGGCGAGGGTAAAACCGAGGCTGTTGCACCGTAAGCGTTGACGTAACCACATTGCCAAATCGGGATCCTGAAAGTAGATAATGCCTTGAAATCTACCGGATGAAACTTAAGAAAACCTTAGAAACTCAGATTACTGGCGGCGGAGAATACGCGGAAAACGCCAGGCCGAGCGGCCTGGCGGCGGGGCGGTTTAGTAGGCGGCGGTGAATTGCGCGCGAATAAACTGAGGCTTTTCAATCTCATCAACGATAGCGACCGCCAGGTCTTCCACCGAAATGCTGGCCGGCGCTTCGCCGTTCATCAGCAGTTGCGTGGTGCCGAGGCGGAACTGGCCGGTGCGTTTGCCCGGCTCCAGCAGGGCGGCCGGCGAAAGATAGGTCCAGTCGAGTGCCGACTCGTTACGCAGTTTGTTGCGCAGATCGCGCACCGCCTGCGCGCCGGGGCGGATATTTTCCGGGAACTGCGGCGTATCCACCAGTTCAACGCCCGGCGCCACTTCCAGGCTGCCGGCTCCGCCGACCACCAACAGGCGTTTGACGCCGGCCTGCTCGACCGCGGTGAGGATCTGCTGGGCGCCGCGGGTGGTTTTCTCATACAGGTTGTCTTCGCCCCAGCCGGGGTTGTAGGCGCTGATCACCGCGTCCTGGCCGCGCAATTGTCCCGCCAGCCAAGCCGTATCGGCGACGTCGCCCAGTGCGACGGTCAGATTGGCGTGCTCCGGCAACTCTTTTTTCTGGCGCGCGATTGCCGTCACCTGAATACCGCGAGCCAGCGCTTCATCCACCACGCGGCGGCCAACAAAACCGGTTGCTCCAATAATGGCTACTTTCATCTGTATGCTCCTTCGGGGATAGGTTCAGTATCGTGAGGCAGGCCGAGGTGCCTGCCGCGTGGTTTCTACTCTAGTCCTTAACAATAGCCGTGATTAGTGCCATATTCATGCTTTCTTGATTAAGTAAAACTTCATAATCGTGGATAAACTCAATCGAATGGCGGTATTCGCCACCGTGGTGGCGGAGGGCTCGCTGGCCGGTGCGGCACGGCGGCTGGGCATGACGCCGTCGGCGGTCAGCCAGCACATGCGCTCGCTGGAGAAGGCGCTTGGGGTGCCGTTGCTGCATCGTTCCACCCGCCGTCTGGCGCTGACCGAGGCAGGAGCGGCGTTCTATCCCGGCTGCGAGGCGATGCTGCAACAGGCGCTGCAGGCGGAGCAGCGGTTGGCGGAGCTGCGGGATACGCTGGTGGGGGAGCTGCGCATCGCCACCCCGGTCGGCATCGGCGGCCGATCGCTTGCGGAGGCGTTGTCGCCGCTGTTGCAGGCGCATCCCAAGCTGACGCTGCGAGTGCTGGCGGACGATCGCATCGTCGATATGATAGAACAGCGGGTCGACATTGCGCTGCGGGCCAACCGGCAGCTGGCGGACGCCAATATGATTGCGCATCCGCTGACGGCGTGGCCGATGGTGCTGTGCGCCGCACCGCGTTACCTCAGCCAGCATGGGGTGCCGGAAAAACCGCAGGATTTGGTACAGCACCGCTGGATCTCCAGCGGCTACAGCGGGGCGCATCTGGATTTGCAGCACCAGTCCGGCCAGCAGGTCAAGCTGCGGCTGGCGGAAGGACAGATCGTCAGCGAGAGCATGAACGTGATGCGCGCCTTTACCCGCGCCGGTCTGGGCATTTCCGTTCAGCCGCTGTATGAAATTGGCGACGAACTGCAGCGCGGCGAGCTGTTGCTGCTGTTGCCGGAGTGGCGGCCGGCGCCGCTGCGGCTGCACGCGCTGACGCTGGAACGCACTATGCCGGAGAAAAGCCGCCAGGCGCTGCGCTATTTGCGTGACTATTTTCGCCGCAATGGAGAAAAGGGACTTGCCAGCGGCGGCGATGGCGTCTTCAATTAGCAAGAGAACGCAGGAGGAGCCCCGTGGCGCAGCAGCTTGAGTTTTTCGACATCCCCAGCCCGTGTCGCGGCATTTGTCAGGCCGACGATCGTGGATTCTGCCGTGGCTGCCTGCGCAGCCGCGAGGAGCGTTTCGGCTGGATGAACATGAGTGATGCGCAAAAGCGCGAGGTGTTGCGCCTGTGCCGTCAACGCTTCCTGCGGCTGCAGCGCGCCAATAAAGCGCCTGACGAGCCGCTGCCGGAGCAGCCGTCGTTGTTTTAACCTTTCCTGATCTGCCGCACGTTCGTGTGGCTTACCGCTTCCCTGTGCATCACCGGCTTGTGTATGCTGGCTGACAACTAATGTCATGAGGTTTTCGCAATGGTAGAACGTATTCGTCTCGCGCCGCAGGGGCCTGAATTTTCCCGCATGATTTGCGGTTACTGGCGGTTGATGGAGTGGGGCATGTCACCGCAGCAGCTGCTGACGTTCATCGAACAGCATGTCGAACTGGGCGTCACCACCGCCGATCACGCCGATATCTACGGTGGCTATGCCTGCGAACAGGCGTTCGGCGACGCGCTGCGTCTGAAGCCGGCGCTACGCCAGTCGCTGGAATTGGTGACCAAGTGCGGCATCGCCACCACCGCCAAGCCCGGTAACCCGATTGGGCATTACATCACCGACCGCGATCATATCGTGCAGAGTGCGGAACAGTCACTGCGCCATCTGCATACCGATTACCTCGATCTGCTGCTGATCCACCGCCCGGATCCGTTGATGGACGCTGACGACGTAGCCGAAGCCTTCGTTGCGTTGCACAAAAGCGGCAAGGTGCGCCATTTCGGCGTATCCAACTTTACGCCCGCGCAGTTCCAACTGCTGCAGTCGCGTCTGCCGTTCACGCTGGCGACCAACCAGGTGGAGATCTCGCCGATTCACCAACCGGCCATTCTCGACGGCACGCTCGACCAGTGCCAGCAGCTGCGCATCAAACCGATGGCCTGGTCCTGCCTGGGCGGCGGGCGCCTGTTCAACGACGCCGAGTTTCAGCCGCTGCGCGACGAGTTGCAGCGGGTGGCGCAAGAGATCGGCGCGGAGACCATCGAGCAGGTGGTGTACGCCTGGGTGATGCGCCTGCCGTCGTCGCCGTTGCCAATCATCGGCTCCGGCAAGATTGAGCGGGTGCGTTCGGCGCTGAAGGCGCAGAAACTGGTGCTGAGCCGCCAGCAGTGGTTCCGCATTCGCAAGGCGGCGCTGGGGTATGACGTGCCTTAAGGCGGGCAGAAAGAGGAAAGCCGGGCGGCGAAAGCGCCCGGCTTTTTTTATGCCGATCTTTAGGCCAACACCACCTGATCGGTGCTGATGTGATCGAGCGAGACGCCGATCAGCGTGACCTGGCTGTGGCCGAAGGCCAGCACCAGATCGTCGTTTTGCTGCGTGGCGTAGTCGCGGATATTGCCGCTGGCGCCTTCGGTGCCGATAAATACCAGTTTATCGCTGGCGTTGAAGCCATACAGCTGGTCGCGGCCGAAATCGCCGCTGAACAGGAAGGTGTTGCCGTTGCCGACGCCCTTCAGGATGTCATCGCCGCTGCCGCCGACGAAGGTCAGGTTGCCGCCGGCGTGGCCGATCAGCGTGTCGTTGCCGGCGTTGCCGAACAGCCAGGCGTCGTGGCTGCGAGCCTGCAGCACGTCATCGCCGTCGCCGCCGGTGGCGGCGGCGGCATAGGCTTTGAGGCCTGAGTCCGATTTCAATCCGGCGGCGGTTACCTGATGATCCACTTCTTTGTTGAAGATAAGCCAGGAGGTTTCTTTGCTGCGCAGGGTGCTGATGTCGTCCGCCAGCGTAATGCCGCCCTTGGCGTCGCGCAGGTAAAGCGTGTTGCCGTCGTAGGCGACCTCGGTATTCTTCAACGCCTGCTGGGTATCGAAGATATTGTGGCCTTTGCCGCCGGCGATCAGGTTATAGCCGCCGGCGTCGCGGAAGATATCGTCGCCGTCGCGGCCCTCGAGATAATCGTTGCCTTTGCCGCCCTTGATCAAATCATTGCCGTCGCTGCCGATGATAAACGTCGGCCCGCTGTGCGTTTCCGCGTTGCGGTTCAGGTCTTCCACCCAGGTACTGCCGCGCGTGACGTTCGACAGGTTGGAGACGATGATGGTCGAGTCTTTGTCGGTCAGCGAATAAAACTCGGAGTTCAGCACCCGTATCAGGCCGTCCTGATAGAAGAACGGCAGGTGGGATAGCCAGGTCGGAATGTTGAGAATGGAGAACGGCAACAGATTCCAGGCGTCCGACGCGTAGTGATCGTTGAAGTTGACGATATTGTTGGTGGCGGAGGTATGCGGCGCATCGTGAACGCCCAATGACGGCAGGGTCAGCGAGGTGCCGTCGAGCGCGCGAAACACCGGATCGTTCTCATAGCCGATGTTGATCACCTTGCCGCCGGCTTCGTACTGGGTCGGCGAGGCGAAGGCGACATAGTTGGACTGCGCGTAGAAGCCGCCCCAGTTGGCGTCGCTCTGCGCCGCCATGCTGTTGACCGCCAGCCCGCCGAGGCTGTGGCCGCTGACCACCACGTCCTCGCCGCTCAGCCCGTGGGCCTGCGCGAATTTCGCCACGTCGCCCAGCAAGTTGCCGAACGCCTTCAGCGTGTAGCCGTCGGCGTAGCCTTTCGGCCCGAACCCGGCCAGCAGATCGTTAATCACATCGCCGATGGTATCGCCGATCAACGACTCGCGCGGGCCGCTGGTGCCGCGAAATGAGATGCCAATGGCGGTGAGATTGCCTTCGCTGTCATATTTTCCCAGCACCTCGGCCTGCGCGGTGGTGTAACCGGCGGTCTCGCCGTAGTAGGTGCCGCGCGCATCGGTTTTGCCGGCGTAACCCAACTGCGTGGCGCTGATCACCGACCAGCCGGCATTGTTCACCGCTTCCTGCGCGGCCTGTTCGGAGTCGGGGTTCCAGGGAAGGCCGGGCAGGCCGCCCTGCGACTGGGTGCTGCCGATGAGCGCCGTGATCAGCGTCAGCGGCAGACCGAGCCCGAAACCGGTCTGGTGATAGCCTTCATCGAAGCCGTTATCGATATTGTGGTAAGCGTAGGTAGAGATGGCCAAGGCGTCGGAAAACAGCGCCTTTGACGCGTTTTCGTCCAGATCCTTATAGCTAAAGATGCCCATATCAGTTCCTTATGAAGTATGCCGCCTGGCCGGGAAGTGAACTCTCGCGCGTCGGCGGTGGAAACAGGGAAACAACGTTAGCCGAACGACAGCTGGTCAGAGGACCAACATCGGTAGAATTATTATTGGTGCTAAATATTAGGCCCGCGAATCAAATTGGCGAGATTGTGCGTTGGTTAACAGTGCTGGCGTTGGCTCTCCTATACTGATAACTCGATATAGTCATTAAGGAGACTGATTGATGAAACGTTATTGGTATGCGGCGCTTGGCCTGATGGCCTGCGGGGCCGCTCAGGCGGCGACGGTCGACGTTGAGATGAATTTGGTGACCGGGCAGGGTATCGGTCAGGATATCGGCAAAGTGGCCATCAGCGAAACGCCTTACGGCTTACTGTTCACGCCGAGCCTGAAAGCCTTGCCGGCCGGGGTGCACGGTTTCCATGTGCATGAGAAAGGCAGCTGCGAGCCGGGCATGAAGGACGGCAAGGCGGTGGCGGCGCTGGCGGCTGGCGGGCATTTTGATCCGCAAAAAACCGGGAAACACCTCGGACCCTATGCCGACGGGCATCTGGGCGATTTGCCGGCCATCTATGTGACCGCCGACGGCATGGCGAACGATCCGGTGTTGGCGCCGCGGCTGAAAAAAATCAGCGAAATTGAGGGCAAGGCGCTGATGGTGCACGCCGGCGGCGATAACCACTCGGATCATCCACAGCCGCTCGGCGGCGGCGGTGCGCGCTTCGCCTGCGGCGTGATCAAGTGATCACCCGCCGCTAACGGCCGGTGCGGCGGCGGGCTGGCCCATCGCCTGTTGCAACTGCTGCAGCGAGCAGTAGAGCCGCCAAATCAGGCCGGCCAGATCGCGCGCCGCCTGTTCCGGGTGGTGCGCCAGCGCGTTGCTCATGCGCAGCAATTCCTGCAGCGTGGCGTCCAGCGAACTGTGCTGCACGCCTTTCTCCGTCATGATGCCGCGCAGGCAGTGGATACAGACGTTGCGCACCGCCGACAGCGGATCTGATCGGGTTTGCCAGTCGCGCAGTTGCCAGACGATATGGCTGCAGTTGAGCAGCACCACGCCCCAGCGCAGTAACCAGGTGCGCGCCTCCTGATCCTGACTTTGATTGAGCTGGCTGATGCGATGGTAGATCAGCGATTCAAACTGGCTTTCGCTCTGCTGCGGCCGTTTGCTCAACTGATCGATAAAGTCGCGCCGCAGCGCGCGGATAATGCGGCGGCTTTTGCGTTTGTCCGAGCTGGGGCGCAGGATCTGAAACGCCAGCCCGGCCAGCAGCACGCCGACGACTTTAGCGATGTTGTCATTGATAAAGGACTGGTAGTCATAGCTCGGCGGATTGCTGACGGTCAGAAACGAGCCCATAAAGACGATCAGCTGCCCCCAAAGCGCGGCATAAGGCGGGTTCTGCAGCTTGAGCATCTGCATGGTCACCAGGATCGGGAACAGGAAGGCGCAGAACACCCAGAAATCGTCAATCTGGATCATCAAACCGAATTTCACCACGAAGCAGGCGACCGAGAGCAGCAGCACCGCCTTGAGCAAGGTGCTGACGCTGTTGATCGGCGAAGGCGTGGAGGAGTAGAGCACGCAGCTGATGGCGGTGAGCGTCAGCGCCGCGCTGCCGGCGTCCCATTGCGTGTTGATCCAGTAGGCGCAGCCGATCACGATGCACAAAAAGGTGCGCAGGCCATTGTAGGCGGCTTCATAGCTGTCGGTATGGCGCGCCAGCGAAGTGGCGCGCGGCGGTTGGAGATCGCTGACCGCCGTGGCGCTTTCCAACCGCCGCAGCCAGCGGCTGCAGCGCAGGTAAAGCCAACAGAAATCGCGCAACCGCAGCCAGAAGGCGCGATGGCGATAGTCCGCGGGATCGTGCGGCGCGATCTGCTGGAGCAGGCGCGCCAAGCGATATTTATCGGTGGCGGGATCGCGCAGCTCGTCCAGCAGTTGCGTCAGCACCGGCATCAGATTGACGGGGCGATCCGGCCAGTTCAGCAGCATGCGGCGCAGGCTGGAGATGACGCTGGTAATGCGCAGCTGCTGGTGCAGCAGATAGTTGAGCAGGTTATTTTGCCGCCGCAGCCGGTAGTGGCTCCAGAATGCCTGAATGCGCAGCAGGTTCATGGTCAGGATCTGGCCGATGACCCCTTCGTGCGAGGTGCGCATCTGCGCGGTGACCTCCGGCTGCCACAGCATGGCGGCGTGCTCCAGCAGGCGCAGTTGCATGCGCCGCAGCGAGGTCATCAGGGCTTCGCCGTCGGAGGTGCTGGGCAGGATCATCATCATCAACCCGCCGCACAGAATGCCGGTGATCACTTCGCAAACTCGCGCCTGGGCGATGTCGAAGATCTGCTGGGTATCGGTGACGTTGACCGTGCCGAAGGCGATGATGGCGGCGGTATAGCCCGCCAGCGCGAAGGCATAAGAGACGTTGTTTTGGTAATGGTTGGAGACGTAGGTGCACAACCCGATCCAGGCGGCGATGAACAGCGTAAACAGCCAGGGATCGTTCAGGCAGTGGCCGGCGATCGCCACCGAGGCGGCGGCGCCCACCAGGCTGCCGAAGATGCGGCCGATGCTTTTGCTGATCACGCCGCCGATGGTGGGGAAGCTCACCACCGCGGCGGAGGTAAGCGCCCAATAGGGTTCGTCGAGTTCGAGCACGAACGCGACCCACAGCGCCAGACACATCGCCAGCGAGTTGCGCAGCGCATAGCGCCATTGGCCGCCGGTCGCCCTACCCCAGGGGGTACGGCTCCACTCCAGAAAGGGCAGGTTCACACTTTAGTTCCGCTGATGAATCGAAATGGTGCAGGTGGTGCCGGCAACCAGCGTCAAATCGGCGGGCACGTTGAGCAATTTTATCCGCACCGGCACGCGCTGAGCCAAACGCACCCAGGGAACATTGGGCTTAACATCCATTAATAGATCGTTGTTGCTGTCAACGCTCTGATCGTAAATGGCGCGGCCGATACTCTCTACTTCTCCCTGCAGCGGGGTGTTGCCGTTATATAAGACAATATCGGCTTTATTGCCTTCTTTTATATGTTTCAGCTTGGTTTCTTCGAAATAACCGAGTACATAAAACGAATGGACATCCACCAACGCGACCAAAGGCGTGCCGGCGTTGGCGTAGTTCCCGACCCGCGCCTGCAGATTGGTGATATAACCGTCGGTCGGCGCGTAAATTTTAGTTTTGCTCAAATTCCATTTGGCCTGTTCCAGGTTGGCCAGGGCGGCTTTATAGGCGGCCTTCATTGCCTGAGCGGCTAAATTGGACTCGTCCAAATCTTCAGCGGAAATAACGTTGCGCGGCAACCCGCGGCGTCGGGCGGCTTCGTGGTCTGCCTTGGCCAGATCCGATTGCGCTTTTGCCACCGCGGCCTCGGCATTGTCCAGCGCGATCTGGTAGGGCACCGGGTCGAGGGTAAAAATCAGACTTCCCGCAGGTACGAACTGATTGTCATTCGCGCTTATTTTCTCTAATCTTCCAGAGACTTCAGGGGTGATATTGACGAGTTCGGCGCGCACTTTTCCATCACGGGTCCATGGGGATTGCATATAATAATTCCAGAGCCACCAACCGGCGCAGACGGCAATGGCGCAGACGATCACCGTAGAGAAGTATTTTAATGTTTTATGCTGCATGGGTTACCAACTCGCTAAAATCCATAAGGAACCGCTGACGGTCAGAACGAAAATGGACAGGTCCATCAACATGGGATGCCAGATTTCACCGGAATACATCCAGTCTCTCAGCAGTTGATGAATCAGCAGCCATAAGACCAGTCCTAGTAAAAAAGCTTTAAATATAGGTGGAAAATAAAGCGATGCCCCCAGGACCAAATCGGGTAAGGGGGATGAGGTGTGTAACCATGATGTATTCACATTAACAATCCCTAAGGGTGAATATGTTGAATATTTGCATAACGATTAAACGATAACGGCCGAAAATAGTGGCTATTTCCACAATATACATTATATACATTTGTGTTTTTAATGTGAGTTACCCAAAATAGTCTAAACTCTGGGAGGTAATGTTAGCATGCTAATTATAAGGAGGGGGAAGTGGAGTCAACATTAGGTTCAGATTTAGCACGATTAGTTCGTGTTTGGCGCGCGCTCATCGATCATCGGCTCAAGCCGTTGGAGCTGACCCAAACGCACTGGGTCACTTTGCACAATATCAATCGTTTGCCGCCGGAGCAGTCGCAAATCCAATTGGCCAAGGCGATCGGTATCGAGCAACCGTCACTGGTTCGCACGCTGGACCAATTGGAGGAGAAGGGGCTGATCACGCGTCACACCTGTGCCAACGATCGCCGCGCGAAGCGCATCAAGCTGACCGAAGCGGCCGATCCGATCATCAGGGAAGTGGACAGTGTGATCACGTCTACACGCAGTGAGATTTTAAGCGGCATTACCGCCGACGAAGTGCATCTGTTGGTAGGGCTGATTGGCAAGTTAGAACAAAATATCACCGAACTGCAGAACAAATAATAATATTCTTATTTTTCTACGATTACAGTTTCACAGCATCAGAAATAAAACCGGAGGCGATTGCCTCCGGTTTGCCGTGTGCCGCCTGCTGACTTACAGCGGAGAGACGGTGATGGTGTCGCCCATGCGCGCCATGCGCACGCGCTGACCCGGGCTGAACTTGGTGTCGCCTGCTTTCTGCACCACCACGATGTTCTCTTTCTGGTCGGTTTTGATTTCCAGCTCGTAGCCTGAGGTACGACCGGCCACTTCACCGATGCTGTTGCCCGCCGCGCCGCCGGCGATAGCGCCCGCCGCGGTAGCCAACGTACGGCCGGTGCCGCCGCCAACGGTGTTGCCCAACAACCCACCAATTACCGCGCCGCCGATCATCCCCAAGGCGTTGGAGCCTTCGCCGCCCTGAATTTTAACCGGACGCACGGAAACCAGCGTCCCGTAAGTGACGTTCTGCACCTGCTTGGCCTGCGAGGACGAGTAGACATCGCCGGACATGGATTCATTGGCACACCCAGCCAACGTAACGGCGGCGACGGCAACGACGAGAAGACGCTTGATCATATAAAACTCCTGATGGTAGTAGTCCATAACCTGGCAATGCTCACCAGGCAAGATTCAGTGAAAATGATAGACAAAGTATGGCTGAAAGTTGATACAGCGCCATGCCTCATCGCTGCACGCAGCTTAACTTTTCTCTGTTCAACCAATAATAAACCGCGGTTTACCTTTATGACAGCCTCACCGACATTCCGTTGCCGGTTAACGCACGGTTTAACACATAAAATGTGCCACAGAGACGCATCTGGCTCACGGCGCGTAAAAAAAGCATCATAATTCATGGCGTTAATTCGTCAATTCTGGTTTATTTGTCAGGATAAAATTTGCTTACCGTGCGGGTTAGAGGATGTTGCTATGAAGTCAGGCCGCTATATAGGCGTCATGTCCGGCACCAGTCTGGACGGAATCGATGTGGTATTGGCCGCGATTGACGATCGCATGGTGGCGCAGCAGGCCAGCTATAGCCATCCGATGCCGATCGCGCTGAAAAAAGAGATCCTGGGGATGTGCCAGGGGCAGCAAACCACGCTGGCCGCCGTCGGCCGGCTGGACGCACAGCTGGGCACGCTGTTTGGCGAGGCGGTGCTCGGCCTGCTGAAGCAAACCGGCATTGACGCGGATCATATCACCGCTATCGGCTGCCACGGCCAGACGGTATGGCACGAACCGGAAGGTGACGCGCGTTTCTCGATGCAGCTCGGCGATAACAACCGCATCGCCGCGCTGACCAATATCACCACCGTCGGCGATTTCCGCCGGCGCGACATGGCGTACGGCGGGCAGGGTGCCCCGCTGGTGCCGGCGTTTCATCAGGCGCTGCTGGGGCATCCCGTCGAGCGGCGCATGGTGCTAAACGTCGGCGGCATCGCCAACCTCTCTCTGCTGTTGCCCGGTACGGCGGTGCGCGGTTTCGATACCGGGCCGGGCAACATGCTGATGGACGCCTGGGTGTGGCGCCACCGCGCGCAGCCTTATGATCAGGACGGCGGCTGGGCGATGCAGGGGCGAGTCTGCTTGCCGTTGTTGCAGCAGATGCTGGCGGATCCGTACTTCGCGCAACCGGCGCCGAAAAGCACCGGCCGCGAGTATTTCAATATCGCTTGGCTGGAGCGGCAGCTGGCCGGACTACCGGCGATTGCGCCGGTCGACGTGCAGGCCACGCTGACGGAGCTGACCGCCGTCAGCATTAGCGAACAGGTGCAGCTGGCCGGCGGGGGCGAGCGTCTGTTGGTGTGCGGCGGCGGGGCACGCAACACGCTGCTGATGGCGCGTTTGTCGGCGCTGCTGCCGGGCACTGAGGTCGGGCTGACCGACGATTTCGGCGTCAGCGGTGACGACATGGAGGCGTTGGCCTTTGCCTGGCTGGCCTTCCGTACGCTGTCCGGCCAGGCCGGCAACCTGCCTTCGGTAACCGGCGCCAGCCGTGAAACGGTGCTGGGTGGGATTTATCCGGTTTTGCCATTGGGGGGCCGTTAGCTCTGTTAGGATAGCCTGTGAAGGATTTTTCTAAGGAGCAACAGCATGAAAAAAGTCATTTTCGTCGCCGGCGCGCTGGCGCTGTCCGGCTGCAGCTACATCCTGCCGCAGAGCAGCCAGACGATGCACTACCAGTGCGGCACTACGCCGCTGACGGTGGCGCTCGACGGCAAGGCGAGCGAAGTCAGCCTGCTGATGGATGGCGAGCAGCTGCATCTCAAGCAGGTGCTGGCGCTGACCGGCGCCAAATACAGCGACGGCAAATACACTTTTTGGTCGAAAGACCGCAATGCCTATCTTGAGCGCAACGGCAAGGTAGTCATGAGCGACTGCGTGTTGACGGAGTGACGGTCAGCGGCGGCGTCGGAGCGATTGAGTTCCTGGCGCCGCAGGCGCAGAATGTAACGACGGATTTTTCAGTTGGTCGATAACCCAGATGATTGAAAAGAATGAGTTTGATGTTGCGGACCTGCGCCGTGAATATACCCGAGGCGGCCTGCGCCGCAACGATCTGACCGCCAATCCGCTCGAGCTGTTCGAGCGTTGGCTGAAACAGGCCTGCGACGCGCGCCTGGCCGATCCGACCGCCATGTGCGTCGCCACCGTCGACGAACGCGGCCAGCCGTATCAGCGCATCGTGCTGCTGAAGCATTTCGATGAGCAGGGGTTGGTGTTTTACACCAACCTCGGCAGCCGCAAGGCGCAGCAGCTGGCGCACAACCCGCATATCAGCCTGCTGTTCCCCTGGCACATGCTCGATCGCCAGGTGATTTTCCTCGGTCAGGCGGAGCGCCTGTCGACCCTCGACGTGCTGAAGTATTTCCATAGCCGGCCGAAGGACAGCCAAATCGGCGCCTGGGTGTCGCAGCAGTCGTCACGCATTTCCGCGCGTGGCGTGCTGGAAAGCAAATTCCTCGAGTTGAAGCAAAAGTTCCAGCAGGGCGAGGTGCCGTTGCCGAGTTTCTGGGGCGGATTCCGCGTGAAATTCGACTCCGTCGAGTTCTGGCAGGGTGGCGCCCACCGCCTGCATGACCGTTTCCTGTATCAGCGGGACGGGAATGACTGGAAAATTGACCGACTGGCACCTTGAAGACGTAAAATCCCCCTCTAAGCGCTGGTGCTGACGCCGCCGGCGCTTTATTCTATGCGCTACCCTGAATTTTTATTTCGCCACTGGGCGAAAGGCCGTGTACCGGCAAAGGTGCATTCGTTTATACATGGAGTCATTGATGGCAAGCAGCAACTTGATTAAACAACTGCAAGAGCGGGGCCTCGTTGCCCAGGTTACGGATGAGGAAGCGTTAGCGGAGCGACTGGCGCAAGGGCCAATTGCACTGTATTGCGGTTTCGATCCGACCGCTGACAGCTTGCATTTGGGCCATCTGGTTCCTCTGTTGTGCCTGAAGCGCTTCCAGCTGGCCGGCCACAAGCCGGTAGCGTTGGTGGGCGGCGCCACCGGCCTCATCGGCGATCCGAGCTTCAAAGCGGCGGAGCGCAAGTTGAACACCACCGATACGGTGAACGAGTGGGTCGAGAAGATCCGCAAACAGGTTTCCCCGTTCCTCGATTTCGACTGCGGCAGCAACAGCGCTATCGCGGCCAACAACTACGACTGGTTCGGCGGCATGAACGTGCTGACCTTCCTGCGTGATATCGGCAAGCACTTCTCCGTCAACCAGATGATCAACAAGGAAGCGGTCAAGCAGCGTCTGAATCGTGACGACTCCGGCATCTCCTTCACCGAGTTCTCCTACAACCTGCTGCAGGGCTTCGATTTCTCCGAACTGTACAACCGCCACCAGGTGGAGCTGCAGATCGGCGGTTCCGATCAGTGGGGCAACATCACCTCGGGTATCGATCTGACGCGTCGTCAGCATCAGAAGCAGGTGTTCGGCCTGACCGTGCCGTTGATCACCAAAGCCGACGGCACCAAGTTCGGTAAAACCGAGGGCGGCGCGGTCTGGCTGGCGCCGGAAAAAACCAGCCCGTACAAGTTCTACCAGTTCTGGATCAACACCGCCGACGCCGACGTTTACCGCTTCCTGAAATTCTTCACCTTTATGAGCCTGGAAGACATCAACGCGCTGGAAGAAGAAGACAAAAACAGCGGCAAGGCGCCGCGCGCCCAGTACGTGCTGGCGGAAGAAGTGACCGGCATGGTGCACGGTGCGGAAGGCCTGGCGGCCGCCAAGCGCATCACCCAGAGTCTGTTCTCCGGTGCGCTGCACGACATGACCGAAGCGGACTTCGCCCAGCTGGCGCAGGACGGCATGCCGACCATCAAACTGGACCGCGACGCCGATCTGCAGCAGGCGCTGGTGAATGCCGAGCTGGTACCGTCACGCGGCCAGGCACGCACCATGATCGGCTCCAACGCGGTAACCATCAACGGCGAGAAGCAGTCCGATGCCGAATACCGCTTCAGCGATTCAGACCGTCTGTTCGGCCGCTACACGCTGCTGCGCCGCGGCAAAAAGCATTACTGCCTGGTGGATTGGCAGTAAGCGAATAATAACGGTAAGGGGCCCTGGCGGCCCCTTTATTTTTGCGCAGCCGCCCGGCTGCCGTATTCCGAACGAGTTCTGTCGATGAAAAACATTCTTTCTATCCAGTCGCACGTGGTGTTTGGTCACGCCGGCAACAGTGCGGCTGAATTTCCGATGCGCCGCATGGGCGTCAACGTCTGGCCGCTGAACACGGTACAGTTCTCCAACCATACGCAATACGGCCAGTGGACCGGCTGCGTCATGCCGGCCAATCACCTGACCGAGATCGCGCAGGGCATCGCCAATATCGATCAACTGAAGCGCTGTGATGCGGTGTTGAGTGGCTATATCGGTTCGCCGGAGCAGGGCGACCATATTCTGGAGATCGTGCGCCAGGTTAAGCAGGCGAACCCGAATGCCTGGTATTTCTGCGATCCGGTGATGGGACATCCGGAAAAAGGCTGCATCGTGGCGCCGGGCGTGGCCGAGTTTCACTGCTGCCAGGCGCTGCCGTGCAGCGACATGATGGCGCCGAACCTGCTGGAGTTGGAGATGCTGAGCCAGATGGCCGTCGCCAACGTGGCCGATGCGGTGCAGGCCGCCCGCGCGCTGATCGCCAAAGGGCCGCGGCTGGTGCTGGTCAAGCATCTGGCCCGGGCCGGCTATCACGCCGACTGTTTTGAAATGCTGCTGGTGACGGCGGACGAGGCTTGGCACATCAGCCGGCCGCTGGTGGACTTCGGCGCGCGTCAACCGGTCGGCGTCGGCGATTTGACCAGTGGTCTGCTGCTGGTGGATCTGCTGAAGGGTGAGGCGCTGGATAAAGCACTGGAGCACGTGACCGCCGCCGTGTATGAGGTGATGCTGACCACGCAGGCGATGGGCGAGTACGAACTGCAGGTAGTGGCGGCGCAGGATCGGATCGTGCAACCGCGCAGCGAGTTCAAAGCGGTAAAACTGTAAGTGCAACGGGCCCCGGCGATAGCCACCGGGGCCGAATGTTTACTTCAATCCTTCGGCGTTCAGCGCCGCATCCACCGCCGGGCGCGCCGCAACGCGATCGAACCAGGCCGCCAGATGGGCGTGTTTGCGCACGTCGAACTGCAGGGCGAACGCCCAACGCAACACGGTGAACAGATAGGCGTCGGCCACGCTGAAACGGTTTCCCAACAGGAAGTGCTGCTTCGCCAGCACCGAATCCAGATAGCTGAACTGTTGCTCCAGCCTGGCGCGCGCGATGGTTTTGTATTCCTCGGGCGTTTTCGGGTTGAACAGCGGGCTGAATCCTTTGTGCAGCTCGGTGGCAATGTAGTTCAGCCATTCGATCGCGTGGTAGCGCGACAGGGTGCCCGCCGCCGGGATTAGGTTGCGATCCGGCACACGGTCCGCCAGATATTGCACGATCGCCACGCCTTCGGTCAGCAGGCTGCCGTCATCCAGCAGCAGCGCCGGGACCTGTCCCTTGGGGTTGATGGCGAGGTAATCGGCGCCGCTCTCGGTTTTCTTCTGCGCCAGATCGACCTTCTCCGCCGTAAAATCCAGCCCTGCCTCACGCAGCACGATATGCGGGGACAGCGAACAGGCGCCGGCTTTATAGAACAGTTTCATCGGAAGCTCCTTGTTGATGACGAATGACGGGCATGCTTAACCTCTCATCGTAGTCCCATAGCACCAAAATTACAGCGGCTTAGCTAACAAATTTAACCGACGATCGCCTCGGCGGGCTGCAGCTGCGCCAGCGTCGCGGCGATCTGCTGCTGCAGCGCCGGCGGCGCCACCTGCATCGGCGAACGCAACTCGTTGGCGATCAGCCCCTGCTGGGCCAGCACCGTCTTGACCGGCGCCGGATTCGGGAAGCTGAACATCTGGTGGATCATCGGCAGCAGCTCATAGAAGTTGCTGCGCGCCGCAGCCAGATCGCCGGCGGTGACCTGCTGCACCAACTGGACGAAACGTTCCGGGTGAACATGCGCGGCGGCGGAGATGGCGCCGGTGCCACCGAGGCACAGCGTGGTGAGGATCAGATTGTCTTCCCCGGTCATCACATCGATTTCGCCATCGGCGATCAGCGCCATGGTGGTGTCAGGGTTGCCGCCGCAGTCCTTGATGGCGGTGATGCGCGGATGGCGTGCGAGCCGGCGCAGCGTGGCCAGCTCCATGGCGATGCCGGTGCGCTGCGGAATGTTGTACAGGATCACCGGCACGGTGGAGGCGTCGGCCAACTGGGTAAAATAGTCGATCAGGCCGCATTGCGAAGGGCGGATGTAGTAAGGCGCCGGGATCAGCACGCCGGCGATGTCGCGCAGCTGAATGGCCTGCTGCATTTGCAGCGTGGCGGCCATGTTATTGCCGGAAAGGCCCATCACCACCTGGCGTGCAGGCGCCACTTCCAATACGGCGTCGAGCACCGCCAGCTGTTCTTCTTTGCTCAGCGCGGCGGCTTCACCGGTGGAGCCGCAGACCACCAGACCATCGATGCCGGCGTCGAGCAGGTGCCGCGCCAGGCGTTGCACCGCCGGCAGGTCGACGGCGTCGTGATTGAAAGGGGTAACCATCGCCACCCAAATACCCGAAAATGAGGCCATAAAATATTCCTTCTGTGTGACCGACAGAGAAGCCAGATGAGAAAATTGAAGGCGGGGCGTTGCGTGCCATCCAGTCAGCTCATCTGACGGGACAGCGCGCCCCGGTCAAATGAGCGTCTGTTTCTTTGATGTAACCGCCGCCAAACTGCCAAGGGGCAACGCAGGCGTCATCAGAATATCAGCGTTGCGTGGGTAGGCCATGGCAGTCTCGCGAAAAGGGGAAGTGGGGTGATAATGAATATTCTTCATCAGGCTGTCAATTTACAACAGATTGATAACATTGTTATTCATGATTCGCCGGTGAGGATGAGTTTGGCTAATAAATAAAAATCCCCGCCGCGGCGGGGAGGGTTGGCTCAGCGCGGCGGGCGGGAGCCGATGGTGGCAGACCAACTGAAAGTGTCGCCACTTGGCCGGTAGCGGTTGGCTTTGCGTTCTGCACGCTCCGCCTTGGCGAGCTTCGCTCTGGCGGCCATGATGCGCGCCACCACTTCATCCTTGACCTTGTGCTGTTCGGCGTTGGTCAGCGGCCTGCCATGGCTTTTACGCGCCTTGTCCAATTCGGTTTTCACTTCCCGCTGTTCGCTTTCCGTCATCTCTTTCAACGTCAACTTTTTCATCTGTGCCGCCCGTTCGGTGAAGTTGACTTACAGTTTAGCGGCGTTATATGACCGAAAATGTTATGGGCATAACGAAAATGCCCCGTAGGCCGGCATTACACCTCCTCCAGCAGATCGTCGACAAAGCGCCGCATGCGTTCGGTGCGCTGTTCGGCCATCTGCCGCCCGGCGGCGGTCTGGAAGCCGTCTTGCAGCTTGAACAGTTTGGTTTCGAAGTGGTCGAGGCAGAAACGCTTGTCGTCGTATTGACGATGTTCGGCCCGCGGATCGGCGGCGTCATACAGCGCGCTGCGCATGCGGCCGCCGATATAGAAGCAGCGCGCCACGCCGATAAGGCCGATAGCGTCGAGGCGATCAGCATCCTGCAGGATCTTCGCCTCCAGCGTTTGCGGCGGGATGCCGGCGGAAAAACTGTGCGCTTCAATGGCGTGAGCCACCGCCGCGATGTCCGCCGGCGCCCATTCCAGCCGGGCCAGCGTCAGCGTGGCTTGCTCTGCCGCCATGCGCGAGGCCAGATGGCGCTGCGGCGAATTCTTTTCCACCGCGACGGCGTCGTGCAGCAGCACCGCCGCGCAGAGAATGCGCCGGTCGCCGCCTTCCTGCTTGCTGATCCGACGGCAGTTCTTCCAGACCCGGTGCAGGTGCGCGACGTCATGCGAACCGTCGTCCGACTCGAGGGTGAGCGGCAGCAACGTTTGTGCCAGCGCCTGGTAGGGGGAAAACGGTTGTAACAGCTCTTGCGTCAGCGAGGGTAAAGACACGTTCAGCTCCTGTTGGGGGAAATCGGTCAATCAGCATAGCCGTGCCGGATGCCGGGAGGATGACAGTAAAACGGCTATTGTTTACTAAAGTGCAACCCACTATTGTCATAACTGCGGTTTTTGCAGCGAAACAAGCAACCTAGAATAGCCGAATTCCGCCGTCTCCGCTTGGTGAGAGCCTGTGTCCGCGGGGATGGCCGGAATATCCTCATCAGCCATGGGAGAAGAGACATGCCAACCCCTCTTGAAATAGTGCGCGCAACCTATGAAGGCAGCTCCGAAGAAAACGGCCGCAATCTGCTGGCGGCGCTGGCCCCCGATGCCGAGTGGACCGAAGCCGCCGGTTTCCCTTACGCCGGTACCTATATCGGCCCGGAGAACATCATCAAGAACGTGCATCAGCGCCTGGGCAGCGAATGGCAAGGTTACCGCGCCGACGTCGATCACTTTTACGACGCCGGCGACAACGTGATCGCTCAGGGTTTTTATCACGGCACCTACCGGGCCACCGGCAAATCCTTCAGCGCCTCTTTTGCGCATATTTATACGCTGCGCGCCGGCAAAATCGTGAAGTTCGTGCAGATCGTCGACAGTGCTAAAGTGCTGGAGGCGATGCAGCCTTAATCGCCGCTGCGCTTGCCGAATTTGCGGTCAAACTCGCGCCGGTAACCCCGGGCCTTGTTGCGATCGCGGATCCACAAATAGCCGCACACCAGCGCAACCGCTCCCGAGAAGGTGACGTTGCGCATATCCCGGTCATACCAAAACACCAACAGCGCATCCAGCGCCGCAATCAGCGCGATCCATTTGTACATATGGGATTGGCGCCGCGTGGCGGCGTTGAGTCGTTTTAGCTGTCTGGCTTCGTCCAACACCGGTTTTTGCTGCATAGCGTTTCGTTATCGTCAGGCTGTTCACGCTAAATTAGCAGAATTTCCCTCACCGTCGCAAAGATTAACGCGCGGCGTCATGCGGTTTTCACCGCCCCTGGCGCGGTGCAGAAAATTTATGCGTGGGCGCTTGAATTGTTCATTGGGCATGATAGGTTATTTATTCGTTATTTTTGGGTTTTTATTCATAATTCGCCGTGTCATCAAGCTGTAGCACTGGGCGGTTAACGTGATGGGTTCGACGCATGCGGCGGTTAACTTCGGCAGGAGGATGTGATGAACGATAAAACGGCACGCCCGCAGGATGTGGTTCAACAACAGCTTGACGCCTATAACGCCCGCGACATCGAGGCCTTTATGGCCTGCTGGGCGGACGACGCCCAGTATTACGAGCATCCAGACACGCTGCTGGCCAGCGGCAAGGCGGCGATCCGTGAACGGCATCTGGTGCGTTTCCAGGAGCCGAGTCTGTATGGCGAACGGATAAAACGCATGGCGGTAGGCAATATGGTGGTCGATCAGGAAGTGGTGACGCGCAATTTCCCGCAGGGGCGCGGCAAAATGGATGTCATCGCCATCTATGAAGTGGAACAGGGGAGGATCGCCAAAGCCTGGTTCAAGATCGGCCCCTGCGTGCCGGATGAGGGCGCGCTCTAGCCGCGCATTACTGCAACGCCATCACCGCCTCTATTTCCACACACACCGCGGGTGAGAACAACGCGCTGACCGCCATCAGTGAACAGGCCGGCAGCGCGCCATCGAAATAGTCAAACAGCACCGGGCGCACGCCCGCCAGATCGGCGATGTCGGTCAGGAACACGCTGATTTTAATCAATGCCTTGAGGTTGACGCCTTCGCTGGCGGCAATGGTGGCCAGCTGTTCGAGGATCTCCTGCGTTTGCTCCGGCGCGCTCAATCCCTGAGCGTCGGTGGCGTAGGCCGTCAAGCCGGAAACGTATAAGCGATCGCCGTGGCGCACCGCATGCACATAGGGGCCGCCCGGCGTCGGCAACTGCGGATAATTCGTGCGTTTTAATGATGTCATGGTCAAACCCCGCGCAAGACCGGTTAATAAAATCGACAAACTTGGTTAGGATACTGAAGAAACGGCGGCCAGGCGCCGCGCACCGATGATATTTGAGAGTATCATCCCTCTTTATTTTATACGTCGTCTTCACCCGAATGTGACAGTGCGGCGCAGCTCGGCCACAAGGACGCATGAGACGATGAACCCGATTTTTACTCCCTACCTGCAACGCTGGCAACTGGAACAGGATGGCAAAGCCTTCGAAACCCACAGCAGTCTGCTGATGCCGGTGCGTTACCGGGGCGAGGCCGCCATGCTGAAGATCGCCCGCGAGCAGGAGGAGCGCTTCGGTGGCCGGCTGATGTGCTGGTGGCGCGGGGAAGGCGCCGCGCTGGTGCTGGCGTGGCACGACGACGGCATTCTGCTGGAGCGCGCGCAGGGCGAAGGTTCGTTGGCGCAGTTGGTGCGTGATGGCGACGATGAACAGGCCACGCAGATCCTGTGCCGGGCGATCGCCGCCTTGCATGCGCCGCGAGAGGCACCGCTGCCCGAATTGATCCCGCTGCAGGAGTGGTTCAGCTCGCTGTGGCCGGCGGCGCAGGCGCACGGCGGCATGCTGCGCCTCAGCGCCACAACGGCGGCGGAATTGCTGAGCAGCCCGCGAGAAGAAAGCGTGCTGCACGGCGATATCCACCATGACAATGTGCTCGACTTCGGCGAACGCGGCTGGCTGGCGATCGACCCCAAGCGTTTGTACGGTGAACGGGGCTTCGATTACGCCAATATCTTCTGCAATCCCAACTACGGTATCGCCACCGATCCGGCCATTTTCCAGCGCCGCGTGGAACAGGTGTGCCGGTTGGCCGGGTTAGATCGCCGGCGCTTGCTGCAATGGATCCTGGCCTGGTCGGGGCTCTCCGCCGCCTGGTTCATGGAAGACGGGCAGGCGGCTGACATTGACTTTCGCGTGGCCGAACTGGCGGCGCGCGCGTTGGATATCCCGTTGCCGGACGGCGATTCAGGGTTCATCCTGCCAGTAATCGAGCGAGGTTGAAGGGCGCTGCAGGTAGCGCACCTGCTCGCCGTCTGCGCTGCGCGCCATCGCCTGGTATTTGCCGGAATCCGGGTACATCACCAGCTCCGGCTGTTCGCGCGTGCTGACGGACAGGTACTTCAGCGGCGCATCGGAAGTGTTGATGATCTGGTGCGGGTATTCCGGGCCCGGCGGAATGAAAATGACATCCCCGCTGACGATCGGCAGCATTTCTCCGGCCACTCGCAGCGTACCGCTGCCCTCCAGAATGATGAACATTTCCTCCTGAGCGTAGTGAAAATGGTAGGGGCAGGAACGCATGCCCGGCGCCACACAATCGAAAGAGGCGCCCAGCTTGTCGGCGGCGGTGCCGGTGCCGAGACGGGCGCCGACGCTGTCATACAACGGCGGCCGCCGGTCATGTTTCATCTCTACCTGTTCGACATTGCGTATCAGGCGCTGAGCCAACAGCGCGGCTTTCTCAGTCATAAGCTTCCTTGGTGACGGTGTCACTTATTAGGTGAATTGACAGTTAGACGACAGAGAAAGTGAAGGAGCCACGGCGTCGCTTGTCAATGTAGACCGCCCGTTACGCCTCGGAGGTTCGCCGCGGCAGCGACAGCAGCAGATGGGCGATGGCGCCGCCGACAATGCCCCAGAAGGCCGAACCGATGCCGAGCAGCGTGACGCCGGAAGCGGTGATGAGGAAGGCGATCAGCGCCGCGTCGCGCTGTTTTTCATCATGCAGCGCGCGTTGCAGGCTGCCGCCGATGGTGCCGAGCAACGCCAGCCCGGCGATGGTGTGGATCAGGGCGACCGGCAACGCGCTGAACAGCAGGCCGATGGCGCCGCCGAACAGCCCGGCCAGCAGGTAGAAACCGCCGGCGGCCACCGCGCCCATATAGCGCCGCTGCGGATCGGGATGCACGTCCGGCCCCATGCAAATGGCGGCGGTAATGGCGGCGATGCACACCGAGAAACCGCCGAATGGCGCCAGCAGCAGCGCGGTCAGCGCCGTCCAGGCGATCAGCGGTGAGGTGGGGACACGGTAACCCGCCGCCTGCAGCGTAGCGATCCCGGGAGCGTTTTGTGAAGCCATGGTCACCACGAAGAAGGGCACGCCGATGCCGAGCAGCGTCGGCCAGCTGAAATGCGGCGCGATAAATTCCGGCACGGCGAACGCCGGCGTCTGTTGCGTCAGCTGGATATCGCCCTGCAGCGCGGCGATCGCCAGCCCAATCGCCAGCGTCAATACGATGGCGTAGCGCGGCAGGTAACGGCGGCTGAGCAGATAGGCCAGCCCCATACCGGCGCTGAGGAGGAAATTGAGCTGCAGCGAAGCGAAGGCGTCCAGCCCGAAACGCAGCAGGATCCCCGCCAGCATCGCGGCGGAAATCGCCTGCGGAATATAATCCATCAGGCGAGCGAACAGCCCGGTGACGCCGCACAGCAGGATCAGTCCCGATGCGAAGATAAACACCCCGATCGCCTCGTTGATCGGCGTGCCGGGCAGGCTGGTGACCAGCAGCGCCGCGCCGGGCGTCGACCAGGCGGTGAGGATCGGGGTGCGATAGTAAAGCGACAGCCCGAGGGAAGTGACGCCCATTGCGATCCCAAGTGTGCTCAGCCAGCCGCCGATCTGCGCCGGCGTAGCGCCCGCGGCGGCGGCGGCCTGGAAAATGATGGCGGCAGAGCTGGTGTAACCGACCAGAACGGCGACAAAGCCGGCCATGATGGCGGGCAGGGTCAGATGACGCAGGGTGACGGCAGGGCGCATGAGCAGCTCCAATCGGTGGTTGTGCGTTATAACGCACGGCAAGAAATCAGCATAGCACCGTGCGCTATAGCGCACAAGCGGGTATAATCGGGCACGATACGCAGAGGAGAACAGGATGCAGGAACTGGCCGGCCATTTGGCGCACACCCTTCGCACGCTGCGCGCACAGCGCGGCTGGAGCCTGACGCAGGCGGCGGAATACACCGGCGTCAGCAAGGCGATGCTCGGGCAGATTGAACGCGGCGAGTCCAGCCCGACGGTGGCGACGCTGTGGAAGATCGCCACCGGTTTCAACGTGGCGTTTTCCGCCTTTCTTGAGGCCTCACCCGCCCAGCAGCAGGCGACGTTGCACCGCTATGGCGATCTGCCGGTATACGATCAGGACAACGCCGACATGCGCGTGGTGCCGCTGTTTCCCTACGATCGCCAGCTGGGTTTCGATATGTTCGTCATCGATCTCGCGCCGGGTGCGCTCAGCGAATCGTCGCCGCATGAGCCGGGCGTGATCGAGCATGTGATCGTGATCAGCGGCCGATTAGAATTGGCGATAGACGGCGCTTGGCACAGCCTGGCGGCCGGCGAGGCGATGCGCTTTCAGGCCGATCGGCCGCACGCTTACCGCAACGCCGGTTCGCAAACGGTGCGCATCCACGATCTGATCCACTATCCTCAATCCTGATTCAACGCGGCGGCCATGGGCTTTGACTCCGCGCCGCCAAACGCCTACCTTGTTGAAAATGACTCTTATTTCACAGGCTGTCGCCCATGACGGGGCGGCGTTGCAGCCGACTCAAAAGGAGCTTGATTTTGCCGGTCACCAATCGACGTCAGTTCATTAAACTCAGTGCGCAAACCGCAGGAGCCGTATTCGCGATGACTTCATTACCCAACAGTATCCGCCTGGCGATGGCGGCGGAGGGCGGCGCGGCCGCCGGCGATGAATTCCTGTGGCTGGAAGAGCTGCAGGGTAAAAAAGCGCTGCAATGGGTGCAGCAGGAAAATCAGCGCACCGTGGCACGTTTCGGTCAGGGCGAAGACTTTCAGCGCATTGAGCGCGAAGTCCTGGATATCCTCAATAAAGACACCCAGATCCCGTGGGTGAGCAAACGCGGCAAGTACTATTACAACTTCTGGCAGGATCAGGCCAACCCGCGTGGCCTGCTGCGGCGCACCACGCTGGACGAGTACCGCAAGGCCAAACCGGCCTGGGAGACGGTGCTGGATATCGATGCGTTGGGCAAAGCCGAGGGCAAGGATTGGGTTTATCAGGGCTCGCAACCGCTGGCGCCGGAATACCGTTATTGCCTGATGCAGCTGTCGCCGGACGGCGGTGACGCCACCGAAATCCGCGAATTCGATCTGGTTGCCAAACGTTTCGTCAAAGACGGTTTCAACGTGCCGGTGGCGAAAAGCCGGGTTTCCTGGGTCGATCGGGACACGCTGTTCATCGCCACCGATTTCGGCCCCGGCTCGATGACCCAGTCCGGCTACGCGCGCATCGCCAAACGCTGGCGGCGCGGCACGCCGCTGAGCGCCGCCGAAACGCTGTACGAAGCGCAGCCCGAAGACATGGCGGTCTTCGCCTATCACGACCGCACGCCGGGCTTTGAGCGCGATTTCGTCGGCCGCAGCCTGGACTTCTATCGCCGTGACTATTTCTTGCTGGCTCAGGATGGTCGGCAGAAAAAAATCGACATCCCGGCCGACGCCGAGCTGGACACACATCGGGAATGGCTGCTGATCAAACCGAGCAGCGACTGGGAAGTGGGCGGCAAGCGTTATCCGTCCGGCGCGCTGCTGGCGGCCAACTTCGATGACTATCTGGCGGGCAAGCGCGAGCTGCAGCTGCTGTTTACCCCGACGGCGGAGCAGGCGCTGAGCGGCTACAGCGGCACCCGCGATCACCTGATCCTCAGCATCATGGATAACGTGGTCAACCGGCTGGAGGTGCTGACGCCGCAGGGCGGCAGCTGGCAGCGTCGTCCGCTGGGCAACCCCGGCGCCATCAGCACCCTTTCCGCCGGCGGCATCGACGAAGAGAGCAACGCCTATTTCCTGACCGTCAGCGGGTTCCTGCAGCCGACCTCGCTGTATATGGGCAATCTCGACGGCGGTGAGGCGACGCTGCTGAAACAGGCGCCGCAGGACTTTGACGCCGCCGGCTATCAGGTCAGCCAGCATTTCGCGCGCTCCAAGGACGGCACCCGCGTGCCGTATTTCCAGATCGCCGCCAAAGATCTCAAGCTGGACGGCAGCACGCCGACGCTGCTGTATGGCTACGGCGGGTTTGAAGTGCCGCTGTTGCCGGGCTATCTCGGCGGCAAGGCGCCGGCCTGGCTGGAGCGCGGCGGGGTGTACGTGGTGGCCAACATCCGCGGCGGCGGCGAATACGGCCCGGCCTGGCATCAGGCGGCGCTCAAGCAGAACCGCCATCGCGCCTATGAGGATTTCGCCGCCGTGGCCGAAGATCTCATCGCACGCAAGGTGACCTCGGCGCCGCATCTCGGCGCACGCGGCGGCAGCAACGGCGGCCTGCTGGTGGGCAATATGCTGACGCTGTATCCGCAGCTGTTCGGCTGCATCGTCTGCGAAGTGCCGCTGCTGGACATGCAGCGCTATACCCAGCTTTCCGCCGGCGCGTCGTGGATCGCCGAATACGGCGATCCGAGCAAGCCGGAGGAGTGGACCTACATCAAGACCTTCTCGCCATACCACAACATTCAGGCGCAGACGGCCTACCCGCCGGTGCTGTTCTATACCGCGACCAGCGATGATCGGGTCAACCCGGCCCACGCCCGCAAAATGGCGGCGCGCATGCAGGCGATGGGGTATCAGCAGGCCTATTTCTATGAAAATACCGAAGGCGGGCACAGCGCCGCCGCCGACAAGCAGCAGGCGGCGTTCCACAGCGCACTGGTAAGCGAATTCATGTGGGCCAACCTGAGCGGCAAACCCAAGTCAGCGTAAGCCTTTTTCTTGCGGCATAAAAAAACACCGGGGCGTTAACCCCGGTGTTTTTATTTACGCTCAATCCGCCGGCGGTCAGCGAGCCGCAGTGGCTTCCTGCGCTTGCCGATTGGCGTCTTCGGTGGTGTCCAGCGTCATGCGGTACAGCTTCGGCGCGGTCAGCATCATCAGGATAGCGATGACGGCGGTGACGATGCCGATCTGCATAAACACATGGCTGTAGATGGCCAGCGAAGCGTGCGCGTCGTTGATGTCGCTTGGCACGGCGGTCAGACCGGCAACCTTACCGGCGATCAGCGCGGCGGCGGCGGTAGTCAGGAACCAGGAGCCCATGATGAAGCCCATCAGACGCTGTGGCACCAGCTGTGCCACCATCGCCAGACCCAGGCCGGAAATCATCAGCTCGCCGATGCTCTGCAGCGCGTAGCTAAGGATCAGCCAGTTGACCGACACGATGCCCTGTTCGTTGGCGAAGCTGGCGCCCCATGGCAGCACCAGGAAGGCGCAGGAGCAGAGGATCATGCCGAAAGCGAACTTGTGCGGCATCGGCAGGCGATCGCCCATTTTGTTATACAGCGCGGCCAGAATCGGGCTGGCGAGCATGATCCAGAACGGGTTCAGCGCCTGATACTGCTCCGGCTCGAAGGCGACGCCGAAGATGCTGTGTTCCACGTTATGGATGGCGAAGAAGTTCAGCGAGGTTGGCATCTGGCTGTACAGCACGAAGAACACCACCGCTTCCAGCATCAGCAGGAAGGCGACGATCATCTTGCGGCGTGCGGCGCCGTGCAGGGCGAAGGTTTCCTTGGCGAACACCAGAACGATACCGGCGGAAACGAGGGCCAACGCCCAGCGCGCGATCACCTGGTTGTGCAGCAGCCAGCTGGACACGGCGATCAACGCCACGATGCCGACCAGCACCATCAGCAGCTTCGGCAGATGCAGCGGCTTGAAGTCAGGTCTGGAGCCGTTTTCCTTCACCCACTTGTGGCACATCATAAAGTTGACCAGGGTGATCAGCATGCCGACCACGCTCAGGGAGAACGCCACGCTCCAGCCGTATTTCGCCGCCAGCCACGGGGTGGCCAGCATGGAGAAGAAGGAACCGATGTTCACCGACATGTAGTACATGGTGAAAGCGCCGTCGATGCGCGGGTCATCTTTCTCATAGCAGGTGGACAGCAGGGAGGACGGGTTAGCCTTGAACAGGCCGCTGCCCACGGCGATGGTCGCCATGCCCATGTAAACCCAGAAGATGTCGTGGCCGGAGTAGGCCACCATGGCGTAACCGGCGGCCAGCACCAGTGCGCCGAGCACGATCACGCGTTTGGCGCCCAGCACCTTGTCGCCCAGCCAGCCGCCGATGGCGACGAAGCCGTATACCAGGGCGCTGAAAGAAGAGAACAGGGTGATGGAATCGGCTTCGCTCATGCCGAGCATCTTGACCAGATAAACCGCCATGATGCCCTGCAGGCCGTAATAGCCGAAACGCTCCCACAGTTCGATCGAGAAGATCAGGTAGAACGCTTTCGGTTGTTTGAACGCGTTAAGGCTAACGCTCTCCGGGTGTTGGTTGTTTGCTGTTGACACTGGTACCTCTGTTTTTTCGCAGCCCGTCTTTGGAGGACGGGAAAGTACAAAAGTTGATGCGGAACGGCATCCTTTTGCGTTGTTATAGGATGGGGACGGCGGTTAATGTTCACTATCTTTGTCAACGTGGCAAGCAGTTTGTCATATTCGGTTACATTTAACGCTCGCAGGATTATGCTGCGATGTTGCAAATGTTATGCAGTATTAACTTTCGGGTTTTAATGGTTTGCCGATTTTTTGTTTTGATTAAAAGCTATACGGATTTTAAACAGGGATATATTCTGCTGAATTGCTATTTTTTAGCGCATCAGTGTATGTGTGGTTGTTAATCCATTGGAATGTTGTGCATATGCAGCGTTTTGTAAAATTATAGAAATTTAGGAAAACGGGACTGGCATTTGTGAACGCCTTGTGATCCTGAAAGCGTGACGTTCACCGCAATTTTTGACTAATTTTTCGCTTGAAAATAACGCGGCACTGAGTTTTTCACTGAAAACCGCGATAACGCCGGGGTTACTGCTGCGCGATATCACATTTCCGATAAAAAAGAGGCGCTGGCGGGGGGAGTGGCGGCGACGGGTGCGGTTTGCCGCACCCGTCAGACTCAGGATTCCGGATAAACCTTCTCTTTATACTCGCACAGATCTTCGATGATGCAGGAGCCGCAGCGCGGTTTGCGCGCGATGCAGGTGTAGCGCCCGTGCAGGATCAGCCAGTGGTGGCAATCGACCTTGAATTCGGCGGGCACCACCTTCAACAGCTTCTCTTCCACCTGATCGACGTTCTTGCCAGGCGCGAAGTGGGTGCGGTTGCACACCCGGAAGATGTGGGTGTCCACGGCGATGGTCGCCCAGCCGAAGGCGGTATTGAGCACCACGTTGGCGGTCTTGCGGCCGACTCCCGGCAGCGCTTCCAGCGCGGCGCGATCTTCCGGCACTTCGCCGCCGTGCAGCTCCAGCAGCATACGGCAGGTTTTGATCACGTTTTCGGCCTTGCTGTTGAACAGGCCGATGGTCTTGATGTACTCCTTGACGCCATCAACCCCCAGCGCCAGCATGGCGGCGGGGGTGTTGGCGACCGGGTAAAGTCTGGCGGTCGCCTTGTTGACGCTCACGTCGGTGGCCTGCGCAGACAGCAGCACGGCAATCAGCAGTTCAAACGGCGTGGTGTACACCAGCTCGGTGGTCGGGTGCGGGTTGTTGTCGCGCAGCCGGGTCAGAATTTCCAGTCGCTTCTGCTTGTTCATCAGGCCTTCTCAGCACGTCCTTGTTCCAGCAGCGGTTCCGCCGCCACGGCGCGGGCTTTGCGCGCCTTCATTTTTTCGTCGATCAGATACTTGACCGCCAGCAGCAGCCCCAGGCCGATAAAGGCGCCCGGCGGCAGCATCGCCAGCAGGAATGGGCTGTCGAAATGCACCACTTCGATGCGCAGCGACTTGGCCCAGCCGCCCAGCAGTTGGTCGGCGCCGTCGAACAGCGTACCGTTGCCCAACAGTTCGCGCATCGAGCCCAGCGTCACCATCACGCCGGTGGCGCCAAGGCCGATGGCCATGCCGTCCAGCGCCGAGAGGCCGACCGGCTTCTTGGCGGCCACCGCTTCGGCGCGGCCGACCACGATGCAGTTGGTCACGATCAATGGAATAAAGATGCCGAGCGACTGATACAGGCCGAAGGCATAGGCGTTGATCAGCATCTGCACGATGCTCACCACCGCGGCGATGATCATCACGTAGATCGGAATACGCACTTCGCTTGGCACCCAGCGGCGCACCGCGGAGATGGAGGCGTTGGTCAGCGTCAGCACCAGCGTGGTGGCCAGCCCCAGGCCCAGCGCGTTGGTGACGGTGGAGGTCACCGCCAGCAACGGACACATGCCCAGCAACTGCACCAGGGCGGAGTTGTTTTTCCACAACCCCTGAACGATCAATTCTTTGGCTTCACTCATTCGGCGGCTCCACACGCAGGTAAGCTTTCAAGTTTAGGCGGCAGCGTTTCCATATACAACGCCGTGCGGCGCACCGCATTGACCACCGCCCGCGGGGTGATGGTCGCGCCGGTGAACTGGTCGAACATGCCGCCGTCTTTCTTCACCGCCCAGCGTTTGTCGTCCGGGCCGTCGATTTTCTTGCCGCTGAAGAAGGAAATCCAGTCGGAAATGCGCAGTTCAATTTTGTCACCCAGCCCAGGCGTTTCGTGGTGTTCAATCACCCGGGTGCCGAGCACCGTGCCGTTGAAATCGGCGCCGACCAGCAGCTTGATGGCGCCTGAGTAGCCGTCCGGCGCGGTGGTTTCCAGCGCGGCGGCCGTCGGCTGCCCGTTTTTGCGCGCCAGGTACAAGCGGTGCGGCGCGCCGTCGCCCAGCGCCGGATCGCTGACCAGCAGGCATTCGTTCTGCATGATGTTGTCGTAGTTTTCCGGCGGTACCACCTGATCGAGCAGCGCTTTTTGCTGCAGCGCCGCCTGATGGGCGATGGTGGTTTTCGTCAGGGCGTAAACTACGGCGGTCAGGCCGGTGGTGACCGCCGCAAACACCGCCAGCGTGGTGCCGTGCTTTCTCATGGAATTCAGCATGGCGGCTCCTTAGCGATGGCCGTACACGCGCGGCTGCGTGTAGTGGTCGATTAACGGGACGGTGATGTTGGCGAGCAGCACGGCGAAGGCCACACCATCAGGGTAGCCGCCATAGACGCGGATCAGCCAGACCAGCACGCCGATCAGCGCGCCGTAGATTAAGCGGCCCTTCGGCGTGGTGGAGGCGCTGACCGGATCGGTGGCGATAAAGAACGCACCCAGCATGCTGGCGCCGGAGAACAGGTGGATCATCGGTGAAGCCTGATGCGCCGGATCGATCCACCAGGCCAGACCGGAACAGAAGGCGATGGCGGCCAACATGCTGAAAGGGATTTGCCAATGGATCAGGCGGCGCGCCAGCATAAACAGGCCGCCGGCCAGGAAACCGAAGTTGACCCACTGCCAGCCGATACCGGCCAGCGCGCCGCCGAACAGCGGCTGCTGCAACACCTGTTCCACGCTGTGGCCGCTGCGCAGGCCGGTTTTGAAGCCGTCGAGCGGCGTGGCCTGGCTGATGCCGTCCACGCCCATCTGCAGTTCGTGCAGCGTCGCGCCCTGTGCGGTATGGCCGCTGAAAATCGCCAGCAGCGTGTCGTGGAGCGAAAGCGCGGCGGCGCGCAGTTCATCCGGCGGCAGCCAACTGGTCATCTGCACCGGGAAGGAGATGAGCAGCACTACGTAACCGACCATCGCCGGGTTGAACGGGTTCTGCCCGAGGCCGCCATACAGCTGTTTGGCGATAACGATGGCGAAGAAGGTGCCGATGACGATCATCCACCACGGCGCCAGCGGCGGCAGGCTGATGCCGAGCAGCAGCGCGGTCAGCAGGGCGGAGTTATCCGCCAGCCGGCTGCGCACCGGCAGCTTGCGCAGCTTGAGGATCGCGCCTTCTGCAGCCAGCGCGACGATCGCCGCCAGCGCCACCTGAATCAGCACGCCGTAGCCGAAAAACCAAATCTGCGCCGCAATGCCGGGAATGCACGCCAACATGACCCATAGCATAATGCGGCTGGTGCTTTGCTGGTTGTGGGTGAAAGGCGAGCTGGCGATGTGTAAGCCTTTGGCGGATGTGGGTGATACCGGCCTGAACTTCATAGAGTAACGATACCTTCTGCGCCGCGCCTGCGGCAGTTTCGATGCGCCATACTGCGGGCGCGGCAAAAATGATAGCCGAGCATTCTACCTGATTCGATGCGAGGGTAATACGCCTTAATGATAGGGGTATTCGGCTTTCCGCACATCTGGCGATCGGGGTGGCGCGATTTGATTTTTTTTTGGCCGGGAAATGGGCTAACGTGAGGAATTGTCAGTGGAACTTGTGCCGCCATCGACCGCGGAAAATGGGGTAAACGTCTGAATGAGATATCATTTTTCTCCAGATTTCCGCACAAAATAACAACTTTCACATAATCCGTGTAGGTTACTATCGCGAACATTATTGAGTCAGTGAATCCATAATAATGACAAATGAAGACATTTTTTTTATTGAAGAGCTAATTGAGTGGGTGGAGATACATCTGGAGAAACGGCCAAACCTGGATGAAGTCGCGCGTATTTCGGGCTATTCCAAGTGGCACCTGCAGCGTAAATTCAAGCGTATTACCGGCATTCAACTCGCCACCTATATCCGTTCGCGCATCCTGACGCGCGCCGCGGTGGCGTTGCGCATTACTCGTCGCTCCATCATCGACATCTCCGATGAGCTGGGCTTCGACTCTCAGCAGACCTTTACCCGCATGTTCAAGCAGCGCTTCGGCACCACCCCCAATCGCTACCGCTCGATGGAGCACTGGGACGTGAAAAACCTGATGCCGCGCTTTAACTTCGAAGCCAGCTACGGCGCCGGTTATTACCCGGAAGTGAAGCGGCTGACGCTGCCCGACATGCAGCTGGTCGGCTTCACGCGCCGGCTGGATTTCGCCTCCGAACAGGAGCTGGAGTACTCTTCCTGCATGGCGATGAAGGACGAGATTTTCAACGACTTCTTCAAGGGGCTGCACGTCGACTGTCGGCGGATTTACAGCATCTACTCCCCTCATGCCGGGGAGGGCGACGAGCTCTCATCCACGCTGGTGATGGCGGTTGATCCTGAACACAGAAAGGATATTCTTTCCAACCATCAGATAGACACCTTCCATTTGCCGAGCCGCGAGTTTATCTCTATCAACCATAAGGGGTCGGCGAAAGAGTGTTTGCAGTTTTTCGGCTATCTGATGTCGCATGTGATGCCGGGGTTGAAGGATAAAGTGCGCGGCAGTATGGAAATGGAGATCATTCAAACCAAAGAGTGGAATCCTGAATCCAAACTGCGTCAGATTGAAGTGGATTACACCTACCTGATTTCTATCGATTAAATGGCGCCTGGCGTCAGCCAGGCGCCGCTATCATTATTTGTCTTCCGTTTCCGCCGCCAGCGATTCTCTGGCGGCTTTTTTGGCTTTGGCACGGGCGATAGCCGCCGCGACCGCCGCCTTGCGCGGATCTTCTTCGGCTACAGCCGGCGCCGGTTCCGCCGATGCAGGAGCATCCGCCTGCTGCGCCGCTTTCTTGGCCTTGGCGCGGGCGATAGCCGCCGCGACCGCCGCCTTGCGCGGATCTTCTTCGGCGGCAGCCGGCGCCGGTTCCGTCGGTGCAGGGGCATCCG
The DNA here is from genome assembly GCF_047456145.1 of Serratia sp. BNK-23. Taxonomy (NCBI): domain Bacteria; kingdom Pseudomonadati; phylum Pseudomonadota; class Gammaproteobacteria; order Enterobacterales; family Yersiniaceae; genus Serratia; species Serratia sp. BNK-23. The sequence continues at coordinate 2,660,809 of NZ_CP179900.1, read as the reverse complement.
CTTGCTGCGCCGCTTTCTTGGCTTTTACGCGCGCCAGTGCCGCCGCGACCGCCGCTTTGCGCGGATCTTCTTCGGCTACAGCCGGCGCCGGTTCCGCCGATGCAGGGGCATCCGCCTGTTGCGCCGCTTTCTTGGCTTTTACGCGCGCCAGTGCCGCCGCGACTGCCGCCTTGCGCGGATCTTCTTCGGCTGCAGCCGGCGCCGGTTCCGTCGGTGCAGGGGCATCCGCTTGCTGCGCCGCTTTCTTGGCTTTTACGCGCGCCAGTGCCGCCGCGACCGCCGCTTTGCGCGGATCGTCCTCTGTTGCCGCCGGGGCGGAGTTGTTTGCCGCCGGCGCCTCTTTGCGCGCTTTCACGCGGGCCAGCGCCGCGGCCACGGCGGCTTTACGCGCGTCGTCGCCGGCGGTCGCCGGTGGCGCTTCCGTTTCCACCTCGGCAGCCAGCTGGGCACGACGTTCGCGCGCCTGCGCTTTACGTGCTTCGCGGGCAGCGATCACCTCGCTGTTATCCGGCTGCTGACCGTTGACCGGCGTAACCGCCGCTTCGGCATTCTTGCTGCGCACGCGCGCCAGCGCGGCCTGCACTGCGCCCTGATCGTCGTCGGTCAGTTTGACGGCGGCCTTTTTATGTCGCTCTTCACGCGCCAGTTTTTCACGCTCCAGACGCGCCAGCTTAGCCTCGTAACGCGCCTTGGCCTCGGCGGTGCGCGCCGCTTCCAGATCGATAGCCTTGATTTCGGCCTTTTCCTGCCGGTAGTACTGTACCAGCGGGATATTGCTGGGGCAGACGAACGCGCAGGCACCGCATTCGATGCAGTCGAACAGGTTATGGTTGCGCGCCTTGTCGTGCTCCTGCCCGCGGCTGAACCAGTACAGCTGTTGCGGCAGCAGCCCGGCAGGGCAAGCGTCTACGCACAGGCCGCAGCGGATGCAGGACTGCTCCGGTTCCTGCGGCGTCATTTCATCCACCGTCGGTGCCAGAATGCAGTTGCTGATCTTGACGATCGGCACGTTCAGCGCGGGCAGGGTGAAGCCCATCAGCGGGCCGCCCATGACCACCATCTGCTGCGCCTGCGGGCGGAAACCGACGAAGTCGAGCAGGTGCTGCACCGGCGTGCCGATGCGAGCCCACAGATTGCCGGGGCGCTCGATCGCCTCGCCGGTCAGGGTCACTACGCGCTCAATCAGCGGTTCGCCGTCGACGATCGCTCGCTTGATGGCGAAGGCGGTGCCGACGTTTTGCATCAATACGCCGATAGCGGAGGAGTGCTTACCGTGCGGCACTTCCTTGCCGGTCAAAATTTTGGTCAGCTGCTTGGCGCCGCCGGACGGGTATTTGGTCGGGATGACGCGCAGCGCAATGCCGGGCTGGCCGCGCAACGCCTGTTTCAGCGCCGCGATTGCCTCCGGTTTATTGTCTTCGATGCCGATCAACGTGAGCTTGGGTTGCAGAATGTGTTGCAGGATCTGCGTGCCTTCAATGATCTGAGCGGCATGTTCCTGCATCAGACGGTCGTCGGCGGTAATGTAAGGCTCGCACTCGGCGGCGTTGAGGATCAGCGTTTCCACGCCGCTCATGCCGCCTTGCAGTTTGCTGGCGGTCGGGAAACCTGCGCCGCCCAGGCCGGCGATGCCGGCCTGATGAATACGTTGAATCAGTTCCGCGGCGGGCGATTGGCGATAATCCGCCACCGGATCGCGCTCGCACCAGCGGTCTTCCCCGTCTGCCTCGATAATCACGCACAGCTCCGTCAGCCCGGACGGGTGCGCGGTGATGTGCGGCGTAATGGCGCTGACGGTGCCCGAGGTCGGGGCGTGCACCGGCACGGTGCGGCCGCGGCCGACGGTCAGCGGCTGGCCTTTCAACACCCGAGCGCCGGCGCTGACGCACAGCTCGCCTTCCGGCCCCAGATGCTGTTGCAGCGGAATGATAAAGGTCTTGGGCAGGGGCGCGACACGCAGCGGCGCACCGCTGGACTGCGTTTTCATTTCCGGTGGATGGATCCCGCCGTCGAAATCCCAGATCCGGTCTTTTTTAAAGGCGGCGAACAGATTAAGCATGTTGCTCCACGTGGATCACTTGCACCGGGATCGTCTTCATGTCCCACTTCCAGTTGGCGGTGGTGGTAGCGACCGGTCTCATTTCAATACAGTCGGTAGGGCAAGGGGCGACGCACAGATCGCAGCCGGTACAGAGGTCGGTAATGACGGTATGCATGGCGCGGGTGGCGCCGACGATGGCGTCCACCGGGCAGGCCTGAATGCACTTGGTGCAGCCGATGCAGTTGGCCTCGTCGATATAGGCCACTTTACGCTCCGGCTCGGCGGCGGCTTCGCTGCCCAGCGGCTGCGGCTCGACGTTGAGCAGCTCCGCCAGTTTCAGCATCACCTGTTCGCCGCCCGGCGCGCATTTGTTGATCATCTCGCCGTTGGCCACCGCCTCGGCATAGGGGCGACAGCCGGGGTAGCCGCACTGGCCGCACTGGCTCTGCGGCAGGATCGCATCGACCTGCTCGGCGACCGGATCCTCTTCCACCTCAAAACGGCGCGCGGCGTAGCCCAGCACCAGTCCGAACAGCAGCCCGAGCGCGCTTAGAGCCGCGATAGCTATCCACAACGCAGTCATTAGAATTTCACCAGCCCGGTAAAGCCCATAAAGGCCAGCGACATCAGCCCGGCGGTGATCAGCGCGATCGAGGAGCCGCGGAACGGCGCCGGCACGTCGGCCACCGCCAGACGTTCGCGAATGGCGGCGAACAGCACCATCACCAGCGAGAAACCGGCGGCGGCGCTAAAGCCGTAAACGGCGGACTGCAGGAAGTTGTAGCCGAGGTTGACGTTAAGCAACGCCACGCCAAGCACCGCGCAGTTGGTGGTGATCAGCGGCAGGAAGATGCCCAGCAGGCGGTAGAGCGCCGGGCTGGTTTTGCGCACTACCATCTCGGTGAACTGCACGACGACGGCGATCACCAGAATGAAGGAGAGCGTGCGCAGGTACACCAGATCCAGCGGAACCAGAATAAAGGTGTTGATCACCCAGGCGCTGACGGAGGCCAGCGTCATGACGAAGGTGGTGGCCATTCCCATGCCGATGGCGCTTTCCAGCTTCTTGGAAACGCCGAGGAACGGGCACAGGCCAAGAAACTTCACCAGAACGAAGTTGTTCACCAGTACGGTGCCGACAAACAGGAGCAGGTATTCGGTCATTGCGATGCCTAAAAAAATAAAAGCCGCCTATTATCGGGAATCGGCGGCCGGACGACAACATATGAATCGCAGGGGTATTGCCTTTTTTGGCGAAAATTTACACAAAACACCCGATAAAACGTGCTGCAACCGCCTTTAACGTTCGGTAAAGGTGCCTTTGACCCGCTGCGAGCGCTTGATATAAGGCACCAGCAGCGCCGCCATCAGCAGCGGCCAGCCGAGGCTGCGCACCGCCACTTCATCCGGCACCGGCGCGAAGGCGAAGGCTTTCACCGCCAGGATCACCGTGATCAGCAGCCATAACAAGAACAGTTTAGGGAAGCGCTGCGACCGCTGGCAGAACAGAAACACCAGCCACAGGGTAAAGCCCCACATCAAGAGCGTGGTCAGCACCGAAAAGTACCATTGCAGGGTAAACGCCTGGGCGTTGGTCAACAGATAGTCGCGCGACTCGGGCATGAAGATCGCCATGGCGTACAGGAGCAGCATCAGGCTGGCGCTGAGCAGGGTAACGATCAGATAGGCCAGCGGGGCCAGCAACCAACCGCCGATACGAGAGTATTCAGCTTGAGACATAAAACGGCTTCCTGATTGAATCGGGGATCACAGGCGGCATAGCTTAGCGGGTAATATAGGCTTCGTCATCTCTATCAAGCGGATAGCTCGGCATCGCGACGCCGGGCCGCACGTTTGGCTACTCCGGCCTCGCTTTGAATTAACATCTCATTTACTTCTTGTTCCATCCGGCCGCATGGTGTCAAATCGAAAGGGTCTGTCGTGAGCCTGCAAGAGGAAATCCCATGGCTGAAAAAATTCGTGTCGGGCTGGTCGGTTACGGCTACGCCGGTAAAACCTTTCATGCGCCGCTAATCGCCGGTACGCCGGGGCTGGAACTGGCCGCCGTTTCCAGCAGCGATGCCGGCAAAGTGCACGCCGACTGGCCGTCGATGACGGTGGTGGGCGATGCGCAAGCGCTGTTCGCCGATCCGACCCTCGATCTGATCGTGATTCCCACCCCTAATGACACTCATTTCCCGCTGGCGCAACAGGCGCTGGCCGCCGGCAAGCACGTGGTGGTGGATAAACCCTTCACCGTGACGCTGTCACAAGCTCGGGCGCTGCAACAGCAGGCGCAGCAGAGCGGTTTACTGCTGTCGGTGTTCCACAACCGTCGCTGGGACAGCGATTTCCTTACCCTTAAGGCGCTGCTGAACGACGGTTCGTTGGGCGAGGTGGTGTACTTCGAGTCGCATTTCGATCGCTACCGGCCACAGGTGCGCCAGCGCTGGCGCGAACAGGGCGGCGCCGGCAGCGGCATCTGGTTCGATTTGGGGCCGCATCTGCTCGATCAGGCGCTGCAACTCTTCGGCAAACCCGAGCGGCTGTTCGTCGATCTGGGTGAGCTGCGGCCGGGGGCGCAGGCGGTGGACTATTTCCACGCGTTGCTGAACTATGGCGATCGACGCGTGGTGCTGCACGCCAGCATGCTGGCGGCGGCGGAGAGCCCGCGCTACGTGGTGCACGGCACCCGCGGCAGCTACGTCAAATATGGCCTGGATCCGCAGGAGGACCGGTTGAAGGCCGGCGAGCGCTTGCCGCAGGCCGATTGGGGCTATGACATGCGCGACGGCGTGGTGACGCTGTCACGTGACGATCTGCTGGCGGAACAGCCGCTGCTCAACATTCCCGGCAATTATCCGGCTTATTACGCGGCGGTGCGCGACGCGATCACTGGCATAGGCGAAAACCCGGTGCCGGCCGCCGACGCCATCGCGGTGATGGCGTTGATCGAACTGGGGCTGGAATCGGCCCGGCTGCAGCAGGCGCTGCCGGTGGTTTGATACCGCCCATTTCTCTGTGCCCGGCGCAACGTCGGGCCTTTTTACGACTTTACGTGCAAGGAAATTCGTTTCATGTCCTGGTTGCAGCGTTTGCGCATTGATAAATTTTTGCTGGTTCTGATTTTGGTGGTGATCGTCGCCTCGCTGTTCCCCTGCGAAGGCATCTGGAAAACCTTCTTTGAACACCTGACCACCGCCGCCATCGCGCTGCTGTTCTTTATGCACGGCGCCAAGCTGTCGCGCGAGGCGATCGTCGCCGGCATGAGCCACTGGAAGCTGCATCTGCTGGTGTTCCTCAGCACCTTTGCGCTGTTCCCGCTGCTCGGGCTGGCGATGAACCTGCTGGTGCCGGGCATCATGACGCCGACGGTCTATCTCGGCTTCCTCTATCTGTGCGCGCTGCCGGCCACGGTGCAGTCGGCCATCGCTTTTACCTCGGCGGCGGGCGGCAACGTGGCGGCGGCGATCTGCAGCGCCTCAGCGTCCAGCATTCTTGGCGTGTTCCTGTCGCCGCTGCTGGTGGGGGCGTTGATGCATACCCAGGGCGGCAATACCGACGTGCTGCACGCCATTGGCTCAATCATTCTGCAACTGATGGTGCCGTTCGTGATCGGCCATCTGGCGCGGCCGCTGATCGGCAAGTGGATCGACCGCCATCGCAAACTGATTAACCTGACCGACCGTTCGTCGATCCTGCTGGTGGTGTATACCGCGTTCAGTGCGGCGGTGGTGGAAGGGATTTGGCACCGTATCGACGGCTGGTCGCTGCTGACCATCCTGGTGATGTCGCTGGTGCTGCTGACGGTGGTGCTGGTGATCAACACCTACGCGGCGCGCTGGCTGGGCTTCAACACCGCCGATGAAATCACCATCGTCTTCTGCGGCTCGAAAAAGAGCCTGGCGAACGGCATCCCGATGGCCAACGTGCTGTTCCCGGCCGCGGCGGTGGGCGCCATGGTGCTGCCGCTGATGATTTTCCACCAGGTGCAACTGATGGTGTGCGCGGTGCTGGCGCAGCGCTATGCGCGTAAAACCGCCAAACAGCGGGCCGAGGCGGAGGCGCTGGCGGCCAAATAGGCCGCAGGCCGCTAACGGTGGCCCAGCGCGTCGAGCAGAAAGTCGGCGCGCTCATCGGGTGAGGCGCGCGGCAGCTCTTGCAGCCGATAGCCATAACGGCGATAGATGGCCACCATCGCCCGATAGGTTTGCTCGGCTTCGGCGAAAGACTGTTTTCTCTCGCTGTCCTGCGCATAAATCGCTCGCCACGGCGGGGCGATGAACACCGTATCGGCATAGCGAAAGGCGTCGATCGCCGCTGTTAAGGGGGCGGGGATCGATAATCCGCACAGCGTCAGGTAACCGGCGATATCCGGCAGGCCGCGATCGAAGAACCAGCATGTTGCGCCCGTCGCTTCGCGCCATGAACGCAGTTCCCAATCGAGCATCCGCTCGGCGAAAGCCTGGCGATCGCCCCACGGCAGCGCATTGCCGCCAATACTCACCTGATCCTGAATAATCGCCCGGCCCGCCTCCTGCGAATGCGGGTAACCGCGGCGATGAAGAACGTCGATGAGCGTGCTTTTGCCCGAACCCGGGCCGCCGGTCAGCACGATACGGCGTAGTTTGTCAGACATGCGGATCTCCTCTCTTGCAACAGAGTGATGGGGTGAAAACAGCGATAAAGACGAGCAGGCGGAAGAAGACGGGGGATGAGAAGAAGGCGCCGTTTGGCGCCTGGGGAGATTAGCCCTGAACTTTGGCGCGTAGCGCCTGTTTTTCCTGCTCGCTGAGGAAGGCCAGCTTCAGGCCGTTTTCCTGCGCGGTGCGGATTTCTTCCGGCGTCAGCCCGGCCTGCGGCGCGGCGACGCGGTATTCATGCTCGATCTCGATGCCCTGAACCGCCGGATCGTCGGTGTTGATCGACGCCAGCACGCCGTGGCGCAGGAAGGTGGCCAGCGGATGCTGCGCCAGCGACGGCACGGTGCTGGTTTGGATGTTGGAGGTCAGGCAGGACTCGATGCCGATGCCGTGTTCCGCCAGGAAGTCCATCAGCGCCGGATCTTTGACCGCTTTCACCCCGTGGCCGATACGTTCGGCGCCCAGCTCGCGGATCGCCTGCCAGATGCTTTCCGGGCCGGCGGCTTCGCCCGCGTGCACGGTGATGCGCAGGCCGGCGTCGCGCGCACGGTTGAAGTGACTGAGGAACAGGCTGCCGGGGAAGCCCAGCTCATCGCCCGCCAAATCCAGTGCGGTAATGCCGTCGCGGTGCGCCAGCAACCCTTCCAGCTCCTGCAAACAGGCGGCCTCGCCAAAGGTGCGGCTCATGATGCCGATCAGGCGAATGTCGATGTCGCGATCGCGGCAGCCCGAGCGGATCCCGTCGATCACCGCTTCCACCACGCCGGCGACCGGCAGCTGATGCTTCATCGCCATGTAGTAAGGGGAAAAACGCAGCTCGGCGTAGTGCAGGCCGGCGTTGGCGGCGTCCTCGACGTTTTCGTAGGCCACCCGGCGGCAGGCGTCCAGATCGCCCAGCACCGCTACGCCCCAGTCCAGTTTCTGCAGGAAGCTGACCAGATCCGGTTCGGCGTGGGTGATCTGCACGTGCGGGCGCAGGCTCTCCAAATCGTTGGCCGGCAGGGTGAGGTTGAACTGGCGACCGAGGTCGAGAATGGTCTGCGCGCGGATGTTGCCGTCGAGATGGCGGTGAATGTCGGTAAGCGGTAGGCGGGGATCGATCATGCTGGGCACTCGCTAATTATCGTAGGTAAAGTGCAGAACAGTATAAAAACAAATGAATGAAAATTGCCATCTCGTTGCATAAAAAAAGTGACTTGAATCACAAATAATGCGAGGTGTATCGCATTATCGTCGTGAATCAGGCTTTCAACACGCTGACGCCCGCCTGCTGCAACGGCGCGATCAATGCGTCGTCGGTGGCGCGTTCAACGATGATGGTATGCGCCAGCGTAATGTCACCGATCGCATACTGCGAGGCGGCGTTAAGCTTGGCGGCGGAAGCCAGCACCACGGTTTCCGCCGCGCGGGCCGCCAGCGCGCGCTTGATGTAGGCCTCTTCCAGATCGCCGGTGCTCAGCCCCGCAGTGGGGTGCACGCCGGTCACGCCCATAAAATAGATATCGGCGCGAATATGCGACATCGCTTCCACCGCGGCGGCGCCGACGCTGACGATCGAATGCTTGTACAACCGGCCGCCGATCAGGATCACCTCCACCGTGGGATGATCGGCCAGGCCCACGGCGACGCTGGGGCTGTGGGTGACGATGGTGGCGTTCAGGCTGAGCGGCAGCTGCCTGACCAGCTCGGCGGAGGTGGTGCCGCCGTCGATGATCACCACCTGGCCGGGGGCGATCAGCGCCGCCGCCGCTTTGGCGATCGCGCGTTTGGCGCCGGATTCCAACTGATTGCGTTCGGCGAAGCTGGCGATGGCGGATGAAACCGGCAGGGCGCCGCCGTGCACCCGCTGCAGCAACCCCTCGGCGTCCAGTTCGCGCAGATCGCGCCGGACAGTGTCTTCCGACAGCCCGAACAGCTCGCTGAGCTGCTTGGCCAACACCTGGCCGTCCTGAGCCAGTTTCTCCAGGATGATTTTCTTGCGCTGGCTGGTCAACATGGCCATTTTTCCCTCAAATTTGTTTTGCACGAAATATCTTTATCATACACGAAATTGCACGATAGTATCAATTTCCTTCCTCTGGCGGAGTAAACCGATGATAGCCACCAAAGACAGGGTTCGCATTGTCGAAACCCGGGTGTTGTCCGATGACTGGTACCTGCTGAAAAAAACCACCTTTGATTTTCTGCGGCGCGACGGCGTCTGGCAGCGGCAAAGCCGTGAGACTTACGATCGCGGTGACGGCGCGGTGATTTTGCTATTCAACCGGCAGGCGCAGACGGTGATCCTGACGCGCCAGTTCCGCTTTCCGGTGTTCGTCAACGGTCATGACGGCATGCTGATTGAGGCCGCCGCCGGGCTGCTGGACAACGCGTCGCCGGAGGCGCGCATCAGAGCCGAAGCGGAAGAGGAAACCGGCTATTTCGTGCAGAACGTGGAGAAAGTGTTCGAGGCGTACATGAGCCCAGGTTCGGTCACCGAGAAGCTGCACTTTTTCATCGGTGAATATCAGGCGGGCGATCGCGTCAACGAGGGCGGCGGAGTGGCGGCGGAGGGCGAGGATCTGGAGGTGATCGAGCTGCCGCTGGCGCAGGCCCTGCAGGCGATTCGTCAGGGCGCGATCGTTGACGCCAAGACCATCATGCTGCTGCAGTTTGTCGCCTTGAACCGGACGTTGGAGGAAGAACGATGAAAGCACAACAAATCCTGATCGCCGGCCCCTATCGCAGCGGCACCGATGGCGATCCGCAGCGTATCGCCGCCAATCTGGCGCGCCTGGAACAGGCGGCGCTGGCGGTTTACCTGCGGGGACACGTGCCGGTGATCGGCGAATGGCTGGCGCTGCCTTTGGCGGCGGCGGCAGGCTCCACTCAGGTTGGCGATGCGGTGAGCGAGGCGTTTCTTTACCCGGTGGCCCATCGGCTGATTGCGCAGTGTCAGGCGGTGTATCGCATCGAAGGGGCATCTGCGGGAGCCGATAACGACGTGCGGTTGGCTAACGAATGGGGATTGACGGTCTATCGTCATCTGGAGGAAATTCCGTCTGTTCAGGCGTAACCGAGGGGCGGGCAGAGGCTCGCCCCCTCGCGTTATTGCTCGCCCAGCACCATCCTCAACCCGGCGATCAGCTTGTCCATTCCGGCCTCCAGCTTGCCGCGCGGGCAGCCGACGTTGAGACGCAGGAACCCGCGGCCTTCCTCGCCGTAGGTAAAGCCCGGCATGATCGCCACCTTTTCGCGCTCGATCAGCGCCTGCTGCAGCGCCCGATCGTCTACGGACAGCGGCCGCAGATCGATCCAGGCCAGGTAGGTGGCCTGCGGCGGGCGCCAGCCCAGCGCGGGAAACGCCTGCTCCAGCCGTTCGGCGACGTAGCTCAGATTATCCTGCAGATAGTCGCGCAGGGCGTCCAGCCAGGGTTCGCCGTGGCGATAGGCAGCCACGTGCGCCGCCACCGCCAGCACCGCCGGCGAGGAGAGGCCGTCGCGGGATTTGAGCTGCTGGAAGTAGGCTTCGCGGCTGGCGTCATCGCTGATAAAGCCGTAGGCGCCGGTCAGCGCCGGGATATTGAAACTCTTGGAGCCGGAGGTCAGCAAGGCCCAGGCGCCGGTCGCCACCTGGCTCCACGGCGTATGGCGGTGTTCCCCCCATGCCATATCCATGTGGATTTCGTCGCTGATGACGCGCACGTCGTGGCGCTCGCACAGTTCGGCCATCTGCTGCAACTCGTCGCGGCGCCACACTTTGCCGGTGGGATTATGCGGGCTGCACAGCAGCAGGATCTTGGTTTGCGGCCGCGCCAGCAACGCCTCAAGGTGCGCCATGTCGCAGCGCCAGTCGTCGCCGGCTTTGTGCAGCGGGCAGGCCAACAGCTGGCGTTGGTTGGCGAGGATCACCTTGTAGAAGGCGTCGTAGGCCGGGGTATGGGTCACCACGTAGTCGCCCGGCACGGACCATTGGCGGATCAGCTGCGCCGCCATGTAGATAACGGAGGGGCCGTACACCGCCGTTGCGGTGTCGATGGCGACGTTGAAACGTTGCTGATACCAGTGGCGCAGCGCGCCGAGAAAATCTTCGTGCTGCCAGCGGCTGTAGCCCAGCACGCCGTGCTGCAGGCGTTGCTGCAACGCCTCGAGAATGCACGGCGCGGTGGCGAAATCCATATCGGAGATGGTGAACGGCAGCAGGTCGTCGCTGCCGAAACGATCGGCGATATAGTCCCACTGGGTGCACCAGGTGCCGTGGCGGTCGATCGGGGTGGAGAAATCAAACATGGGTGGCTCCCTGCAGCGCCGCGGCAGGTTGCGCCGTGGCTATCAGTGAGTCTAATTCATCTTTCACCGATTGCACCTGCGGGCCGATCACCACCTGCAGATTATGGTCGTTGAGATGCACTACGCCGATGGCGCGGTTGGCCTTCAGCGCCGCGTCGTCCACCCGGCTCATGTCGTTGACCGACAGGCGCAGGCGGGTGATGCAGTTGTCCAGCGTGATAACGTTGCCCGGGCCGCCGAGGGCCGCCAGAATCGCCGGCACGTTGTAGCCGGATTTGCCCACCGCGCCGCTCGGCGCGCTTTGGCTGACGGCGCTGTCGCTCTCACGGCCCGGCGTTTTGATGTTAAAGCGCTGGATGGCGAAGCGGAAAATGACGTAATAGCCGACGAACCAGACGGCGGCCACCACCGGCACCAGATACCACTTGGTGGCGGTGCCGTGCAGAATGCCGAACACCACGAAGTCGATGATGTTGCCGTCGGTGTTGCCGATGGTCACGCCCAGCAGCGCCATCACGGTAAAGCCCAACCCGGTGAGCAGCGCGTGGATCAGATACAGGAACGGCGCGACGAACAGGAACAAAAATTCGATCGGTTCGGTGGTGCCGCCGACCACGCAGGCCACCACGCCGGAAATCAACAGCCCTTTGATTTTGTGACGATTCTCAGGCTTGGCGCAGTGGTACATCGCCAGCGCCGCGCCCGGCAGGCCGCCGAGGAACGCCGGCATTTTACCCTGTGACAGGAAGCGGGTGGCGCTCTCGGCGAAGCCGGTGGTGGTCGGGCAGGAGAGCTGCGCCTGGAAGATGGTCAGGGCGCCGCTGACGCTGTGGCCGCACACCTCCATCGTACCGCCCGCCTCGGTAAAACGGATCAGCGCCACCAGAATGTGCTGCAGGCCGAACGGCAGCAGCAAGCGTTCGCCGGTGCCGAACAGCATCGGGCCAAAGGCGCCGGCGCTGTTGATCACCCAGCCCAGCCCGGTGATGCCGGCGGCGAACCACGGCCAGATCAGTGGGATCACCAGGCCGCACAGGCCCAGCACCACGGTGGTGACGATTGGCACGAAGCGCGTGCCGCCGAAAAACGCCAGCGCGTCCGGCAGGCGGATGGTGTGGAAGCGTTCATGCAGGCGATAGACGATGATGCCGACGATCACCGCGCCGAGGATGCCGGTATCGATCGACTGAATGCCGAGGATGTTCTGGATATTGTTGGCTTTCAGCACCAGCGGATCGCTGGTGGGCAGCACGCCGGCGGCGGTCAGGTAGAAGTTGGTGCCCAGATTCAGCACGGCGAAGCCGACGAAACCGGAGAACGCGGCGACGCCTTTGTTTTCGCGCGCCATGCCCAGCGGAATGGCGATGGCGAACATCACCGGCAGGAAGCTGAAGGCGAAGGAGCCTACCTTGCTCATCCAGGTGAAGATCAGCTGGAAGATCGGGTGGCCGATAAACGGCATCAGGGTGATCACGTCGCGGCTGCTCAGCGAGCTGCCGATCCCCAGCATGATGCCGCAGAAAGAGAGCAAGGCGACGGGCAACATGAACGTTTTGCCCAGGCTCTGGAAGAACTCCCAGAGGGTGATTTTGGGTTTGTTGGCTGCTGACATAACCGACTTCTCCTGGCGAAAAGACGAGCAAAAAGGGGACTGCTGATTAGGTAAAAAGAAGATAAAACGTTTTACCTAGCAAAAATGCGCCACCAATCACAAATCTGCCGCCCGGTTTTTGGCGACAATGCGGCTGGCAGTAAAACGTTTTACTGAGTTAACGGATTCGGTATACCCTTGATCATTACGGCGCGGGTTGCCCAGGAACGGGTTCGCAGAGACTATGAGCATCAAAAAAATCACCATCACCGATGTGGCGCAGCAGGCGGGCGTGTCGGTCACCACGGTTTCCCTGGTGTTGAGCGGTAAGGGGCGGATTTCGCCGACCACCGTCGAGAAGGTCAATCAGGCGATAGAGCAGCTGGGCTACGTGCGCAATCGTCAGGCGGCGACGCTGCGCGGCGGTGAATCTGGGGTGATCGGCCTCGTTCTGCGCGACATTTGCGAACCCTTCTATGCCGAAATGACCGCCGGACTGAGCGAAGCGCTGGAGGCGCACGACAAACTGCTGTTTTTAACCCAGAGCGGGCGCGACGGCCAGGGCTTGCAGCGGGCGTTTGACGCGCTGCTGGCGCAGGGCGTCGACGGTATCGTGCTGGCCGGCGGCATTCGCGCGGCGGCTGGGTTGAAGGAGAAGGCGGCCGAGCAGGGCGTACCGCTGGTCTGCGTGGCGCGCTCCAGCGGTCTCGATGGGGTGGACGTGGTGCGGCCGGACAACATGCAGGCCGCCAAACTGGCCACCGAATTTTTGATCAAACGCGGCCACAGCCAAATCGCCTACCTTGGCGGCCAGAGCGACTCATTGACGCGTGCCGAGCGGTTGGGCGGCTTTTGCGCCACGCTGGTGCAGTACGGCCTGCCGTTTCGCAGCGAATGGATCGTCGAGTGCGATTGCCGGCAGCGTGAGGCGGCGCAAGCGGCGGAACAGCTGCTGCGCCACTATCCGAACATTACCGCTGTCGTTTGCCACAAGGCTTCGGTGGCGCTTGGCGCCTATTTTGGCCTGACGCGCAGCGGCCGCAGCATCGGCTCGGATGGGGTTGACGCTTACTACGGGCGGCAGGTGGCGCTGATCGGCTTCGGCGACGTGCCGGAGGCCGAGCTGACCGAGCCGCCGCTGACCTTCGTCTCCAGCTCGGCGCGGGAAGTGGGGCGCAGCGCCGCCGCGCGCCTGCTGCAGCGCATCGGTGACGCCGACCTGCCGGCGCAGAACGTCATTCTGCCGCCGACGCTGATCCGGCGCGGCTCCGCCTAATCCCGCCGCAGTTCCTCTTCCGCCTCCCGGCGGATCCAGCCGATAAAGGTTTTCATCGCCGGCGTCAGGTCCCGCGACTTCAAATGGGTCAGCCAATAGGCGCCAAGCGCGGCCTCGGCGGCGAACGGCCGCTGCAGCACGCCGGCGGCCAGTTCGCGGCGGAACATGCTGACCGGCGCCAGCGCCACACCGTCGCACTGGATCGCGCCTTCCACCATCAGTCTTGACGAGTCGAACACCGGGCCGTTGATCCGCCACGGCGTCACCTGCGCAGCCGTGAACCAGCGCTCCCATTCATCCTTGCGGTAGGTGCGCATCAGCTGCTCGTGCTGCAGATCCTGCGGCGTGCGCAGGCGCGCGGCGACCGCCGGCGGGCAGAGCACCGTCAGCGGCGCGTCGAACAGCTTGATATTGCAGGTGGCGGGCCAGAGGCCTTCGCCGAAGCGGATGGCGAAATCCATGCCGTCGGCCGACAGATTGACCAGGTTGTTGTGGGTCAGCACCCGTAGATCGATAAACGGGTGCGCCGTGCGGAACGCCGCCAGCCTCGGCATCAGCCAGCCGACGGCGAAGGTGCCGACCACCGCCACCGTCAGCACCTCGTGGAAATGCCCGCCTTCGAACTGTTGCAGCACCGCCTCGATGCGGTCGAAGGCGTCGTTCAACACCGGCAGCAGCGCCTGGCCTTCTTCGGTCAGATCCAGGCCGCGCGGCAGGCGGCGGAACAGCTGAATGCCCAGCTGTTCTTCCAGCATGCGCACCTGCTGGCTGACGGCGGCCTGGGTGACGCGCAGCTCCAGGCCGGCGCGGGTGAAGTTCAGGTGGCGGGCGGAGGATTCGAACGCCCGCAGGGCATTGAGGGGAAGTCGATTGCGCATCGTCGATAGCCATAAGTTTTTCTTTATGCTGGCTGAAATTATTATCGCTTGTCAACCCGGCGGCAAAATCCGATATTTGGCGCGGCTGCTGAGAGCGTCGCGGCAGCCGTAAAGGAATGACACCATCAACCAGGGAAAGCGCCGTGCATAACGCCAATAAAAACTTTTGGCCGCGGCCGATGCCCTGCAACCTGAGAGCTTCTATCATGACGAAAATGAACCGCCTGGCGGCCGCGTTGATCGCCGCGCTGATCCTGCCGACCGCACAGGCCGCGCAGCAGCAGGATATCGACGCCGTTATTCAGCCGCTGATGAAAAAATATGGCGTGCCGGGCATGGCGATCGCCGTGTCGGTTGACGGCAAACAGCAGATTTACCCGTATGGCGTGGCCTCGAAGCAGACCGGCAAACCGATCACCGAGCAGACGCTGTTCGAAGTGGGCTCGCTGAGCAAAACCTTCACCGCGACGCTGGCGGTCTATGCGCAGCAGCAGGGTAAGCTGTCGTTCAACGATCCGGCCAGCCGCTATCTGCCCGAGCTGCGCGGCAGCGCCTTCGACGGCGTCAGCCTGCTGAATCTGGCGACGCATACCTCCGGCCTGCCGCTGTTCGTGCCGGACGACGTGACCGACAACGCCCAACTGATGGCCTACTACCGGGCCTGGCAGCCGAAACACCCGGCGGGCAGCTACCGCGTCTATTCCAATCTCGGTATCGGCATGCTGGGCATGATCGCCGCCAAAAGCCTCGACCAGCCGTTTATCCAGGCGATGGAACAGGGGATGTTGCCGGCGCTGGGCATGAGCCACACCTACGTTCAGGTGCCGGCGGCGCAGATGGCCAACTATGCGCAGGGTTACAACAAGGACGATAAGCCGGTGCGGGTCAATCCCGGCCCGCTGGACGCCGAGTCTTACGGCATCAAGTCCAACGCTCGCGATCTGATTCGCTATCTGGACGCCAACCTGCAGCAGGTGAAGGTCGCACAGCCGTGGCGCGACGCGCTGGCCGGGACGCACGTCGGCTATTATAAGGCGGGCGCGTTCACGCAGGATCTGATGTGGGAGAACTACCCGTATCCGGTGAAACTGTCGCGTTTGATCGAGGGCAACAACGCCGGGATGATCATGAATGGCACGCCGGCTACCGCCATCATGCCGCCGCAGCCGGAATTGCGCGCCGGCTGGTATAACAAAACCGGCTCTACCGGCGGTTTCTCCACCTACGCGGTGTTCATCCCGGCGAAGAATATCGCCGTGGTGATGCTGGCCAACAAATGGTTCCCGAACGACGATCGGGTCGAGGCGACTTATCGCATCATCCAGGCGCTGGAGAAGCGCTGACAATCAGGGGCGCCGGCGGGGCGCCCCTACCACCGATGCTGCCGTTCACGTTGCTCGCGCATGAAATCGATAAAGGCGCGCAGTTTGAGCGGCAGATGTCTGCCGGCGGGGAAGTAGATGAAAAATCCCGATGCTTCGCTGGCGTAACCCGGCAGCACTTCCACCAGTTGCCCCTGTGCCAGCTCCTGCAACACCGTGCCCTGAAAACGCTGTGCGATACCCAGCCCCGCCAATGCCGCATCCTTGATCAGCCTGTCTTCGTTAAAAATCAAACTGCCGCTGACGTCCAGCGCGCGTTCATCGTCGCCCAGGCTGAAATACCAGGGTTCCAGTTTGCCGCTGCCGGGAAAACGGTAGCGCAGGCAATGGTGCGCGAGCAGATCGTCCGGCGTGGCCGGTGCGCCGCAGCGCGCCAGATAGTCAGGCGAAGCGACCAGCACCCGGCGCTGGCCGTTATCGATCGGCACGGCGATCATGTCCTTTTGCAGCATGGCGTGCATGCGAATGCCGGCATCGAAACTGCCCAGCACCAGATCGGAAAAGCGGTCTTCGGTAAACAGCTCCAGCTGCACCTCGGGATAGCGCCGCTGAAACGCCGCCAGATGCGGCATTACCAGCAGCGAAGCGGCCAGCTGCGGCAGCGTAATGCGCAGCAGGCCTGCCGGCTGTGCGCCCAGGGCGCGCACATCGTCCGCTGCCACATCGATCTGGCCCATGGCCGGCGACACCTTCTGATAGAACAACCGGCCTTCGTCGCTGAGGCGCACTGAGCGGCTGGTGCGGTGAAATAACCGCACTCCCAGCTGATTCTCCAGCGCCTGAATGTTTTGCGACACCGCCGGCGGCGTGACGCCCAGTTGGCTGGCCGCGCGGGTAAAGTTGCCCAGGCGTGCCACGGCTTCGAAATAGGGCAGCAGTTGCAGGAGTGAACTCATCTATCAATAACCTGTGCTTAATGATTCATTAAATTATGCCTTATTTTAATTTATGAAGAACGTTTTAGACTGGTTTTACTTTCCCTCAGAGAGATTAAAATCATGTCGGCAATACAACAGGCGTTAACAGAACGGATCGCGGCGATCGATCAACAGGCGATGGCCGAAGGGCGCATCGTCGGCAGCGTGGTGCTGGTGGCGCGGCGGGGCGAAATTTGCTACGCCGGGGCGGCCGGCTATGCCGATCGCGAAGCGCGGCAACCGATGCGGCGGGAAACGCAGTTTCGGCTGTCGTCGGTTTCCAAACCCTATACCACGCTGGCGGCGTTGCGTTTGATTGAGCAAGGCAAGCTGAGCTTGGACGATGCGGTCAGCGACTGGCTGCCGTGGTTTACCCCGGCGCTGGCGGACGGCCGGCGCCCGACGATCAAGATCCGTCATTTGCTGAGCCATACCGCCGGGCTGGACTATCGGCTGAACCAACCGCCGGCGGGCGTTTACCATCAGTTGGGGATCCAGGACGGCGTGGAGCTGTCGACGCTGACGCTGGAGCAAAACCTGCGGCTGTTGGCGCAGGCGCCGTTGCTGTCGGCGCCGGGGGAGCGCTTCAATTATTCGCTGGCGATCGATGTGCTTGGCGCGGTGCTGGAGCGGGTGACGGGCATGTCGCTGCCGCAACTGTTTGTCGAATGGGTGGCGCAGCCGCTGGGGCTTGGCAACACCGCATTCCATGCGACGGACGCCGCGAACCTGGCGACGCCGTATTACAACACCCCGCAAGGGCCACTGCGCATGTATGAAGGCCTGCGGGTGGCGCTGCCGGAGGAGATGGCGGGGGGCGAGGTGCTGTTTTCACCCGAGCGCGCGCTTAACGCCGGGGCTTATCCCTCCGGCGGCGCGGGCATGGTCGGTGATGCCGACGACGTGCTGCGGCTGGTGGAGGCGCTGCGCAGCGGCGGGCAGGGCATTTTGCAGCCGGATACGGTGGCGTTGCTGCGCAGTCCGCACGTCGGCGCCGAGGCGCAAACGCAAGGGCCGGGCTGGGGCTTCGGCTTTGGCGGCGCGCTGCTGGTGGATCCAGACGCCGCGCAGACGCCGCAGCATGCCGGCACGCTGACCTGGGGCGGCGTTTACGGCCACAGCTGGTTCTTTGATCCACAGGCGCAGCTGAGCGTGGTTGTCTTGACCAATACCGCATTTGAGGGCATGTGCGGCCGCTACCCGCAGCAGATCCGCGATGCGGTTTATGCGGCGTAAATAAAAAGGGCCCCGCAGGGGGCCCTTGTTAGGTTTTCAGGCGATTACTGCGCCGGTGCCGGAGCGGGTTCCGCTTCCTGAGCCGGTTCAGCGTCTTCCGCCGGGGCGCCCAGCATGGCGAACTGGCCGATGAACTCTTGCAGCGACATCTTGTTGCCGTTCAGGTCAACCTGATTGTCAGCGTAGTGGAACTTGCTCGCGATCACGCCGTCTTTCTGGGTGGTCAGCTTGAACATCTGACCCATGGCCGCCAGGCCCTGCACTTGCTGCTGCGCCAGTTTCTGCGCGTCTTCCGCATTATAGCCCTGCAACAAGGCGGTCTTCGCGGTCACTTCGGTAGCCATCGCTTCCGGAATGGTCAGGCTGAGATCCAGCTTTTTAACCGCCTGCGCGATCAACTGATCCGGCGATTGTGCCGGGGAGGCGGCCTTGCTCGGATCGGTCATCGCCAGATCCAGCGTGAAGACGCTCTCACCCTTGCTGTTTTTCCAGCTCAGCGGGGCGATGCTGAGGCTCGGGTTGCCTTTCAGCAGCAGCGGCAGGTTCTTTTGCAGCATCTCGGAGGTCTGCTGTTCGTAGACGTCCGGATCCAGGTTCTCGCCCTGCTGCAGCAGCGCCATGGTTTGGCGGTTGTAGCTGTCGGAGAAGTCTTTCAGCGCCTTGCCGTCGACGTTGTCGATTTTCAGCGTCAGTTTACCGGCACCGAAGTCGTTGCCCTGCACCTTGAGCGCGTCCATGGTGTAGTCGATCTGGCCGCCGATATTGCTGCTGCCTTGCTCGCCAAACTTGCTCACCAGATTGAAACCGTCCAACGCCACGGTATCTTTACCGTCGATCGTCAATTTGAACTGCTTCAGCGTCATCGTCTGATCGCCGACCTTCACGCCGAACTTGCTTTCGTTGCTGTTGCCTTTCAGGTTGAAGCCCTGGAAGGTGATCTGCTCGTTTTGGCCGAATTCGTTCGGGCTGGCGAACACGATAGTGTCGCTATTGGCGTCCAGCGCGAATTTTTTCAGATCGCGGGACACATCGGCGTCAATGGTGGCGCCGCTGAATTTCAGCGAAGATTTATCCTTCTGGTAGTCCAGTGGGATAAAGTCGATGGTGGACGCGGTATCGCCGCTGTACGAGATGCGCGAATCGGCGGTAAACAGCGATTTGCCTTTGGTGGTTTCAAACAGGCCTTTCACCGCCGGGGTGTTTTCCAGCTCGGTATGCACCGACGCCATGCTCGGCAGCAGGTTGAATTTTTTCAGCTGCGCGAACGGGAACGGACCGTGATCGATGGTTTCCAGGAACGCCACTTCTTCACCGGCTTTCAGCGCCGCATTTTCACTGGTATCCGTGCCGTCGGAACGCAGCACATAACGCACTTTACTGCTGAACAGGCCGCGCTGGTAATTTTCATAGCTCAGCTTGACGCCGGCTTTCGGCAGGTAGGCTTTCAGTTGGCCGTTGGCGTTGTCGACGACTTCGCCCATGTGCTGCTCGATCTGTTTCCCGGTGTACCAGGATGCCCCGGTCCATGCTGCGCCAAGAACGACAATGACGCTGACAGCGACTAACGATTTTTTCATAGCTCTGTTTCATCCTTTTTTTCTTATCACCCTCCGTTGCATGGGAGGGGCAAATAGGGGCCGACAAAAAACGCCCGCAGGCGTTTAATTGTGGGGGTAGCTCTCGCTTTCAGCAAGCAATTTGCTGAAATTTATCAACGGTTAGGCCAGCTGGTTATAAACCCGGGCGATGCGGCCGCTGCCGCTGACGTTGACCGGAGATTCGAACGCCCCGATAAAGCAGGATTCGCCCGGTTTGAGCGTCAGGCGTTGCCCGGATTTCTCCAGCGTCGCTTCGCCGGCGACGCAGAACACGATGGCGGCGCTTCGCTGTGCCAGCGCCTGTGGTGCGGCGGTCAAATCGTGCAGTGAGAAGGCGAAATCCTCCACCGGGATCGGGAAGAACAGCTCGTTGCCGCGTTGCTCCGGTTGGGTCAGCAGGCCGGAAGCCGGTTGCGGGCGGAACTGCAGGTTGGCCAGCAGCTCGGGCACGTCGATGAATTTCGGCGTCAGGCCCGCGCGCAGCACGTTATCCGAGTTGGCCATCACCTCCAGCGCCACGCCTTTCAGGTAGGCGTGCGGCGTTTCGGCATACAGGAACATCGCCTCGCCCGGCGCGAGCTGCACCACGTTCAGCAGCAGCGGTGAGAACAGACCGCTGTCGTCCGGATAGAAGCCGGCGATAAAGCGCACGGTATCCCAGGGTTCCCCCTGCTGGTTGTTGAGCGCGGCTTTCAGCACGCCGAGCGCCAGCGATTTTTGTTCGCCACTCATCGTCAACAGGCTGGCGAACAGGGTCGCGAGGTGCGCGGTGTCCGGCTGTTGCAGGAAGGCGGCGATGTCGTGGTGCGCGCCCGCGATCGGTTGCAGCAGGGAAACGATATCGGCCAGTTCGCGAAAGCCGTTCATCGCCAGGAACGGCGTCAGGGCGAACACCAGCTCGGGCTTGTGGTTGGGATCTTTATAGTTGCGTTCGGCGGCGCTCAGCGGGATGCCGGCGGCATTCTCTTTCGCGAAGCCGATCTCGGCCGCCGCTTTACTCGGGTGAACCTGGATCGACAGCGGCTGATCGGCGCACAGCACTTTAAACAGGAACGGCAACTCGCCAAAACGGCTGGCGACGTCGGCGCCCAGCTGTTTTGGCTGGTCTTCATCGATAAGAAAGCGCAGCGAACGCAGTTCGCCGTCGGCGCCCGGCACGCGGGAAGGGCTCTTGGGATGGGCGCCCATCCACAGTTCGGCCATCGGCTGATTATCCGGGTTGGCGATGCCGTAAAGACGGGTCAGCGCATCGTGGCTGCCCCAGGCGTAATTCTGTACCGCGTTGGTCATTTTTTGCATGTCGATAAACGTCCTTAACGTCATTGTCGCACTGGATGACAATAACCTACTGATTTTATACGGTTAACTAAATCTGTGCCGACGACTATCCTACGCCCGCGTCGGCAGGAAAAATCATGGGCGCGATCAAAAAAACGCCGGATAACGTCGCGCCCGGCAATGGGGCCATAGTATAACGTGATAACGATCGGCGTCTCAATTGGCGCGCAGGTCCCAAGGCGACCCGGAAAACCCGCCGATCGATTATTATTTGGCCCAACGGGGATTATTGCCGTTAGCCTGGTCATTCAACGTCATTATTTATTTTTTCAGCATGTCAAACTATGTCGGCTGAATTTATTTTTTACCGTCTGAGCCATTCCCTTATTATTATTCTCGCGCTGCACCGGGCTATCACACGCTGAGCTTAAACCTGGGCGTCAGACCCCTTTACCGTAACGGCTAACACGTCGATTTAACGAAACAAGAGGTCTGTTGCATGAAAACACTGTTGTTGCTGTTGGGGTTTTGCACCGGCGCAGCCCAGGCGGCGGTGATTGTCGCCTATCCCTACGCGGCGCCGCGCGCCGTGGTGATCGCGCCGGCGCCGATCGTCGTCACACCCGCCCCGGTCACGGTTCCCGCCGCGATCGCGCCTGTGGCGTATCCGCTGGCACTCACCGCCGGTGCGGCGGCGACCGGGGCGTATCGGCATCATGAACGGCAGGACGCCTACGACGAGATCAATCATCTGCAGCAGCAACGGATCGATGAACTCAATCATTTACAGGCGCAGCGCATCTATAATTTTAATGCGCGTCATCCGCGTTAATGGTTATCCAGATTTTTATTCTCCAGGCTCATTCCCGGCCGTTTATTTCACCGCGGGTTAACCGGCGGAAAATAACCGCGTCGTTAATGGGTAAAAGAGATGAAACGTGCTGTGAGATAACTCTCTTAATGCGAATAGTTATTATGTCACTATACTGGGAGTGCATGCCGACGTGGGGGGGAGCGCGTCGGCCTAACCCTACAATTTTAGGAATTATGCTAAGGAGATCGTGATGGCAGGCGTTCGTATCGAAAAAGACTCTATGGGCCCCATCGAAGTACCGGCCGACAAGCTGTGGGGCGCGCAAACCCAGCGTTCGTTGGCGCATTTCCGTATTTCCTCCGAAAAGATGCCGACCGCGCTGATCCACGCGCTGGCGTTGACCAAGCGCGCCGCCGCGCAGGTGAACGTGGATCTGGGGCTGCTGCCGGCCGAACGGGGCGCCGCCATTATCAACGCCGCCGACGAAGTGCTGGCGGACAGCCATGCCGACCAGTTCCCGTTATCAATCTGGCAAACCGGCTCCGGCACCCAGACCAACATGAACATGAACGAAGTGTTGGCCAACCGCGCCAGCGAGCTGCTGGGCGGCGTGCGCGGTGAAGAGCGCAAGGTGCACCCGAACGACGACGTCAATAAAAGCCAGAGCTCCAACGATGTGTTTCCCACCGCGATGCACGTGGCGGCGGTGATTGCGCTGCGCGAACACCTGATCCCTGAGCTGAAAGTGCTGCACAAGACGCTGAGCGACAAGGCCGAAGCCTACCGCGATATCGTCAAAATCGGCCGCACCCATCTGCAGGACGCCACGCCGCTGACCCTGGGGCAAGAGATATCCGGTTGGGCGGCGATGCTGGCGCACAATCTGAAACACATCGAGGACAGTATCCCGCACATTGCCGAGCTGGCGCTGGGCGGCACGGCGGTCGGCACCGGCCTGAACACCCATCCAGAGTACGCGGTGCGCGTCGCTAAAGCGCTGGCGGAATTGACCCATCAGCCGTTCGTCACCGCGCCGAACAAGTTCGAAGCGCTGGCGACCTGCGATGCGCTGGTGCAAGGGCATGGCGCGCTGAAAGGGCTGGCGGCTTCGCTGATGAAGATCGCCAACGACGTGCGTTGGCTGGCGTCCGGCCCGCGCTGCGGCATTGGTGAGATTTCGATCCCGGAGAACGAGCCGGGCAGCTCCATCATGCCGGGCAAGGTCAACCCGACCCAGTGCGAAGCGATGACCATGCTGTGCGCTCAGGTGCTGGGTAACGACGTGGCGGTGAACATTGGCGGCGCTTCCGGCAACTTCGAGTTGAACGTGTTCCGCCCGATGGTGATCCACAACTACCTGCAGTCGATTCGCCTGCTGGCCGACGGCATGCAGGGCTTTAACGAGCACTGCGCGGTGGGCATCGAACCGAACCGCGATCGCATCTCCCAATTGCTGAACGAATCGCTGATGCTGGTGACGGCGCTCAATACCCATATCGGTTATGACAAGGCGGCGGAAATCGCCAAGAAAGCGCACAAGGAAGGGCTGACGCTGAAAGCCGCGGCGCTGAAGCTCGGCTACCTGACCGAAGCGCAGTTCGACGAGTGGGTACGGCCGGAAGCGATGGTCGGCAGCATGCAGAAATAATGGCGTCATGCCTAAATGGGGCGCGGTTGCGCCCCGTCTTTTCAAGCCAACATCTCTAGCACCGATAACAGCGCCTGCGGCTCCGGCCGCTGGGTGTAATCGGCGTGCGCTTCGGCGTAGACAATACGGCCATCGCGGGCGATGACGAATCGCGCCGGCAGCGGCAGCGTCCAGCTGTCATCCTGGTTGAACTGCGCCAGATCGAGGCCGAGCCGCTGTTGATACAGGGCGATCAGCGCGTCCGGCAGGCGGTAACGCAGGCCGAACTGGGCCGCCAGACGGTTGCCTGTATCGCTGAGCAACGGAAAAGTGAGATCGTGATCGCGCGCGGCCTGGCGGTTATGCACCGCGCTCTGCGGCGAAACGGCCAACAACTGCGCGCCGTACTGCGTGATGGCGGGCAATGCGGCCTGCAGCGCCTGCAGATCGAGCGTACAGTAAGGGCACCAGATCCCGCGATAGAAACTGACGACCAGCGGCCCTTTTGCCAACAGCGCCGTGGAAGAGCATGGTCGGTTTTCGCTGTCCGACAGTGTAAAGCCGGGCGCGGCGTCGCCGACCTTCAGGGCGCGTTCGGCCACGCCCGACGCGATCTGCGCCTGGATCGCCTCACGCATCAGCGCGTGATCTTGCACCGCGAGTTTGAACGGCAGTTGGTCGGCCTCGAATGCCGCTTTGAAGGCATCGAGTTTGTCTTGCAGTGTCATGCGTTCTCCTGACGGGAATGAGGGGGAGCGCTTATCTTGCCCATTCCAAAATGGCGCGTGTAGACTGCAATAAATGCTAACAGTTATTCCAACAAGGAATGCCATGGGTAAATTTGCCGATTACGAAACCTATGCCTGCGTTTACGAGAGCGGCTCCTTTACCGCGGCGGCGCGGCGGCTGCACGTGGGGCAGCCGGCGGTCTCAAAAGCGGTGGCGCGGCTGGAACAGCAGCTCGGCACGCGCCTGATGCTGCGCTCGACCCACGGCCTGCAGCCGACGGATGCGGGACAGCAGCTGTATCAACGCACCCGGCGTATCCTGAACGAGCTGGCGGAGACGGAAGCGCTGGTGCAGAGCGCCGGCGAGACCCTGAGCGGCCGGTTGCGGGTCGCTTCGGCGGCGGTGTTCGCCCGCATCGTTCCCTTGCCTGATTTGACGGCGTTTATGCGCGCCAATCCACGGTTGCACGTTGATTTGCTGCTGGATGACGGCAATCTGTCGCTGATTGAAGAAGGCATCGATATTGCCCTGTGTGTTGGCGAGTTGGAGGATTCCGGTTTTACCGCCCGCAAGCTGGGTGAGGTAAAGCAATGCGTGATCGGCACGCCCGGCTATTTTGCCGCTGCCGGTATGCCGCAGCGGCCGGAAGATCTGTTGCAGCACGAGATGGTGATTTACCATCGCCGTGGCGGCGGCGAGCAGTGGCGCTTCAGCCGCGGAGAAGAGCAGCGCGCGCTGCGGTTGCCGGGGCGCATGCGGGTTAACGCGGCGGAGTGCGTGCGCGAGTTGGTGCTGGCGGGCTTTGGCGCCACCGTCGCCAGCGAAGGCCTGTTTCGCAGCGAGCTGCAAAGCGGGGCGGCGATTGCGGCTTTAGCGGACTGGCAACTGCCGCCGCTGGCGCTGTGGGCGGTGTTCCCCGGTGGCCATTTCGTCTCGGCCAAGGCGCGAGCCTTTGCTGATTTTGTCCAAACCGCGCTATGCAGGGAGCCGTGATATGTCGCGCGCACAACGTTTACTCGATCTGATGCAGCTGCTGCGCAACCACCGTTATCCGGTGGCGGGCCATGCGCTGGCGCAGACGCTGGGCATCAGCATGCGCACCCTGTACCGCGATATCGCCACGCTGCAGCAGCAGGGGGCGGAAATCGCCGGTGAGGCGGGCGTCGGCTATGTGCTGCGCCCCGGCTTTATGCTGCCGCCGCTGATGTTCTCGCCGGCGGAGACAGAAGCGCTGGTGCTGGGGATGCGCTGGGTCAGCCGCCGCGGTGACAGCCAACTGGCGAGCGCGGCGGGTCAGGCGCTGGCCAAGATCGCCGCGGTGCTGCCGCCGGCGCTGCGGGAGGAGCTGGAGGCCAATACGCTGCTTATCGCGCCGGTTCAGGCGCCGCCGGTGGCGGATGAGATGCGGGTGCTGATCCGAGACACCATCCGCTGCGAGCGCAAACTGCATATCGACTACCTCGATCTGGCGGGGCAGCGCAGCGAACGCCTGCTGTGGCCCTTTGCGCTGGGTTTTTTCGATCAGTTTCAGATGTTGGTCGCCTGGTGCGAGCTGCGTCAGGCCTTTCGCCATTTTCGTCTCGATCGCATTCAGGCCGCCACGCCGCTTGCACAGCGCTATCCGCGTGGCCGGCGGCGGCTGCTGAAAGAGTGGCGCCTCAGCGAGGGCATTGCGGAGCAATAGCGGCACGCTGCTGCCATAAACTGTCAGTCGCGCGCCTTAGTCTGTGCCTATCGGGAACCGGCCGGTTCCCATCACCCAAAGGACAGACCGATGACCCTTCCCAGCATGACCCTGCTTTACGTCGACAACCCGCTCAACAGCGCCGCCTTTTATCAACGCCTGCTGGGGCAGGCGCCGGTGGAGCTTTCGCCCGGCTTTGCCCTGTTCGTGCTCAACAACGGCTTCAAGCTGGGGATGTGGGCCAAACAGGGGGTAAAACCCGCCGCCACGCTGACCGGGGGCGGCGGTGAACTGGGCTTTTTATGCCAGGATCCGCAAGAAGTGGAGGCGCGCTATAACCAGTGGCGCGAACTTGGGCTGACTATCGAGCAAACGCCGACCGAGATGGAGTTCGGTTACACCTTCGTGGCGCGAGATCCGGACGGCCATCGCCTGCGGGTGTATGCCCTCAGCGAGTAGCGTCGTCGGTATACAGGTGCAGACGCGGCACCAGCAGCCGCAGCGGCCTGGCGTCGGGTTTGTAACGGTGTTTCACCGCCTCGGCGTCGTAGTTGAGCAGTTCGCCGATCTTCGGCACCGCGGCGCCGCTTTCAACCTGACACAGGGCGATCAGCGGTAGCGGGCAGGGGTGCTGCACCTGTTTTTGCTGCTGCTGATACCACACCCGGGCGATCGGCTGCACTTTTACCGGCCGTTTGATCTTCAGCGTCGCCTGCTGCGGCAGCCGGCTGACGTCGTCGATCTCACGGCTGACCAGAGCGGCCCACTGTTCACGGCTGTGCGGCGGCACCGCGCGGCCGGCTTTCAGGCTTTTCTCCAGCTGCGCCAGAATGTCGTCCCGCTTGACGTTTTTGATGATGTGCTTGTTGGCCCAGCCGAAGCGCACGGAGTCGGGATTGGTCAGGGCGGTGAGGGTGCGATAGGCGCTGAGGGTAATCAGCCCGTGCAGATGGGTGTGCACGAACTCGAAACGCTGCTCCGGCGCCAGGCCGGAATCGACGGTGATAATCTGCTCCAGTTCGCCCTTCAGGCGGTTGATCAGCGCCAGCTGCGTTTGCAGCGCCTGATACTCCGGTTGCTCCACCGCCAGACAGATGACGCCGGGCAGGCGCACGGCGGCCTTGCTGCTGACATTCTCCCGGTTGTGGTGAATGAACAGCCGCTGATAATGCTCCAGCGCCAGATCGCGCGCCGCTTGCCCCACATGCTGCTCGACCGCGATATGCGAAATGGCCTGATGTTCCTGGCCTTTTTCAACCTCCGGCAGGCTGAACACCCGCGCCGCCAGCAACCGCAGCGGGGCGATCTGCTGCTGCAACGCGCCGAGCGCCTGCTCCAGCTCGTTAAAGCAGGCGTTCATTCGGCCAATCACATCGTATCTGCTCATCGCACACCCCCATATTAGTTACAACATACTATAGAAGAGTGGCCAACTGGGGGCAACATCGGCAAACGAAGAGGAAGCGGCTTCACTGGCCACCCGGCTTGTCAGCGAAAAATACGCCAGAGGGACTTCTACAGCAGGGCGCGAAATAGACTTTGCATTGGTATGGGTTTGATTCATTGATGGATTTTTTCTGTTGGTTGATATTTTGTTTGATCCATTTTCCGTTTGCCGTTGTCCAATTGCTGGAACAAACAGAATGGCAGGACGCTATGAGCCCCTCGGGTTATCTTTTCTTCTGTCATTAACGGGTGCTTTAAACGGAGGTTTACTGTGGATATTAAACAGAAAGTCAAAAACATGACGCTGGAAGAGAAGATCGGGCAAAAAATCATGCTGGATTTTCGCTACTGGGATCAGAACGGTAGCGGCAATCAGGATATGACCGTTCCCGATGCAGCCATTGGCAAGCTGATCACCGATAACCACATCGGTGGGGTGATCCTGTTTGCCAATAATCTGAAAGACAAGCAGCAGATCAAAACGTTGACGGCCTGGTATGCCGCGCTGAAAACCCACGCGGGCGTTCGTTTGTTTATTGGCACGGATAACGAAGGCGGTAACGTTTTCCGGCTGCCGCGTGGCGACTACGCCTCATTCCCCGGCAATATGGCGCTGGCGGCGGCGATCGAGGGCGGTGCGGATAAACAGCTCGCCGTTGAACAGGGCAAACTGATGGCCCAGGATATGCGCGCGTTGCATATCAATACCAACTTTGCCCCGGTCGTGGACGTCAACACCAACCCGTTCAACCCGGTGATTAACGTTCGCGCCTTCAGCGATGATAAGAACACCGTTGCCCGCCTGGCGGAAAACATGGTGGCGGGCATGAAACAGCAGGGGCTGATCACCGCGTACAAACACTTCCCCGGCCATGGCAGCACCTCCACCGACTCGCATACCGGTTTGCCGCGCGTCGATCGTACGCGGGAAGAAGCTTTTGCCATTGATATCGCCCCTTATAAACAGGCCATCGATCGCTGCGCGGCGCCGGATATGGTGATGACTGCGCATATTCAGTACCCCGCACTGGATAACAGCCAGATCGACACCCGCAACGGTGAAAAAATCACGGTGCCGGCCACCATGTCGCGCGAAATCCAGACCCAGATCCTGCGCAATGAGCTGGGTTATGCCGGCGTAACGATTTCAGACGCGCTGGATATGGGCGCGATTGCCGAGCATTTCAGCCAGCAAGCGGCGGCTGAAAACGTCTTTACCGCCGGAGTGGATATCGCCCTGATGCCTGTCAGCATCGCCTCGCCGGCGCAGGCGAGCCTGCTGCCGGACCTGATTCGTTACCTTGCGGATCGGGTGAAAACCGGGCATCTCAGCGAGGCCGATATTGATGCCTCTGTCGAGCGCATTTTGCGCCTCAAATTGCGCCATCACCTGATGGGCCATAGCGATAAACCCTGTTCCCACGACGTTTCGTCCTCCGCGCATCAGCTAGAGAAACGGATTGCCGATCGTTCCATTACCGTGGTTATCAACCGTCAATGTCTGCTGCCGTTAAAGGACAAAGCGCTGCGCTACTTTATTCTGACTCCGTGGGGCGAGCAGGCCAAAGGCATTGCGAACGTGATGGCGCAGGAAGGCTACCAGAACGTCGTGGCCGCGAAGGAAACGGAACTGAGCGACGCCCAGGTCAGGGAACATATTGCCGGCTGCGACGTGTTCTTGCTTGGAACCCTCTCAACCCGCTTTACGCCTGCCGAGCAGGATGGGGTCGTGACCGCCGCAACCGGGGCGGCTAATGATACCAGTCCTTATCCGGGCTGGCTGAAATACGCCGCCGAGCAGGGGAAAAAATGCGTTCACCTCTCATTGCGCGCGCCTTACGATATCGTGAACTATGCCGCTGACGTGGATGCGGCTGTCGCCACCTATTCTTACTACGGGTATGACAGCGGCGTATGGCGTGGCCCTTCGATGATATCGCTGGCACAGGTGCTGACGGGGAAAATCAGACCGCACGGAAAACTGCCGGTTAATACCTGGCATGACTACGATGAGCAAACCAATACCGGCAAGGTGGCGTTCCCTCGCGGGACGGGGCTGAGCTGGTGATGGGATAAGGAGAGGCGTCGCCAGAAAGGGCGGCGCCGGTCGCTGGATGGCGTTGATAAAGCGGGCGGTTTCTTGCTCCGCACGCCGCGACATGGGATAACCGTCACTCACGGAAGGAGAACATTTATGCCGACAGGCGCAACAAAACTAGGCGGATGGCTGTTGATGGCCGCCATGCTGGGCGTGAGCGGATGCGCCAAACCCCCTGAGCCGGAAAAGCCTCCGCAGCCTGTACCGCCGGCAACGCCGATGCGGGGCATCTGGCTGGCCACGGTCATTGGCTTGGACTGGCCGCCGGCGGCCTCGCTGAAAGCGGAATCCACGCAAGAGCGGGTGCGTCTGCAGAAGCAGGGGCTGACGGACGCGCTGGACGACATGGTGAAAACCGGGATTAACACGGTGTATTTTCAGGTTAAACCGGACGGCACGGCCCTGTGGCGTTCTGACATCTTGTCCTGGTCGGAGGTATTGACCGGCACCGTGGGCCAGGACCCCGGTTATGATCCGCTGGCCTTTATGCTGACAGAAGCGCACCGACGCGGCATCAAAGTGCATGCCTGGCTGAACCCTTATCGGGTTTCCATGAATACCCGACAGCAAACGATTGATGCACTCAATCATACGCTGCAGTCGCCGCCGGCCAGCGTCTATGCGCTACATCCCGACTGGATACGCACCGCCAGCGATCGCTTCGTGCTCGACCCCGGCCTGCCCGAGGTGCGCAACTGGATCACCGGCGTGGTGGCTGAAGTCGTCAAAAACTACGATGTCGACGGCATTCAGTTTGACGATTATTTCTATTACGAAACGCCGCAATCGCCGCTGGATGATGAAAAGACGTATCGCGCATACGGCAAAGGGTTTGCAGA
This sequence comes from Serratia sp. BNK-23, assembly GCF_047456145.1. NCBI lineage: Bacteria > Pseudomonadati > Pseudomonadota > Gammaproteobacteria > Enterobacterales > Yersiniaceae > Serratia > Serratia sp. BNK-23. Next base: position 2,630,463 of record NZ_CP179900.1, on the reverse strand, counting down.
CAAGGCCGACTGGCGAAGAGACAACACGCTGCAATTGATAAAACAGGTTTCCGCCACCGTCAAAGCACTGAAGCCCGCGGTCGCGTTTGGCGTCAGCCCGGCGGGCGTATGGCGAAACAAAGCGGACGATCCTGCCGGTTCGGCGACGCGGGCCGGCGCGCCGTCGTACGATACGGCCTATGCCGATACGCGCCAGTGGGTCAAACTGGGGCTGCTCGACTATATCGCACCGCAGCTGTATTGGCCTTTCGATCGTGAAATTGTTCGCTACGACGTGCTGGCCAACTGGTGGGCCGAGGTGGTGAAAGACACGCCGGTTCGGCTCTATGCCGGGGTGGCGCTGTATAAAGTGGGCACGCCATCGGCCAGCGAGCCGGCCTGGACCGTCGACGGCGGCGTCCCCGAGCTGAAAAGGCAGTTGGATCTCAACGAGAGCCTGCCGGGGATGGGGGGAACCATCCTGTTCCGGCAACGTTATCTGACCGAGCCGCAAACGGACAAGGCGGTGGAGTACCTGCAAACTCGCTGGAAACCCGGTCAATAATCACGGGCTCTGGCATAACGAGCCGCGGCTAACCACCGCGGCTTTTTCCATTCACAGGCGCGCCGCTTCCGGCAGCCGTTTCAGGTAATGCACCACCAGCAGCGCCAGCAATAGCATCAGGCTGATAAACGCCGCCACGCCATTCCAGCCGAAGCTGTGCCAGAACACGCCGCCCAGGGTGCCGGCCACGCTGGAGCCGACGTAATAGCAGAACAGATACAGCGACGACGCCTGGCCTTTGGCGCGGCGCGCACGGCGGCCGATCCAGCTGCTGGCCACCGAGTGGGCGGCGAAGAAACCGGCGGTGAACAGCATCATGCCGATAAAGATCGCCGGCACCTGCGGCAGCGCGGTAATCAGGATCCCGATCAGCATAATCACGATCGACGCCAGCAGCACCGGGCCGCGCCCGAAGCGCGAGGTGAGCGCGCCGGCCTTGGGCGAACTGTAGGAGCCGGTGAGGTACACCACCGACAGCAGGCCGACGATCGCCTGGCTCAGGTGATAAGGATCCGCCAGCAGGCGATAACCGATGTAGTTGAACAGGGTGACGAAGCTGCCCATCAGCAGGAAACCTTCCGCGAACAGCAGTGGCAGGCCCTTATCGTGCCAATGCAGTTTGAAGTTGATCAGCAGGGTGCGCGGGCGCAGCGAGCTGGCGCGAAAATGCCGCGAGGCGGGCAGGATGCGCCAGAACATGCAGGCGGCGGCGAGGGCGAACAGACCGATGACCCCGAGCGAGACGCGCCAGGAGAAGAAGTCGGTCAGCACCCCGGTCACCAGACGGCCGCTCATGCCGCCGATCGAGTTGCCGCTGATGTACAACCCCATCGAGAAGGCGACGAAGCTGGGGTGGATCTCTTCGCTGAGGTAGGTCATGCCGACCGCGGCGACGCCGCTCAGCGACAGGCCGATCAATGCGCGCATCAGTAAAATGCCGTGCCAGCTGGTCATAAAGGCGCAAATCAACGTGCAAACCGCCGCCAGCAGCAGCGCCACCACCATCACCGACTTGCGGCCGATGGCGTCGGACAGCGGCCCGGTAAACATCAGGCCGATCGCCAGCAGGCCGGTGGAGACCGAGAGCGACAGGCTGCTTTCCGCCGGCGAGACGCCGAAGTCTTGCGACAGCACCGGCAGGATCGGCTGCACGCAGTAAAGCAACGCGAAGGTCGCCAGCCCGGCGGAAAACAGCGCCAGCGTGACGCGCATAAACTGCGGCGTGCCGCGTTCGATATAGGGGAGTTTATTGTTGAGGGTGGAGCGTTTTACTTTTGGCGCAGCGGCCGCGTCATCATTGGCGGCCAGCGTCGACGGCATCACGGCCGCAGAACGCACAGGGGTTGTCACAGCGTTTCCTTACCGAACTTCGGGGAGATAAACAGACACTTTGCAGATAACAAAATGATAGGGAGCGGCGATTTTTTTGTCTAATATATTAATAATTACAATTAAGACTTTTTAAATATGAATATCGAGTTGAGACACCTGCGTTACTTTATCGCCGTGGCCGAAGAGCTGCATTTTGGCCGCGCCGCCGAGCGGTTGCGCATCTCCCAACCGCCGCTCAGCCAGCAAATTCAGGCGCTGGAAGAGATGGTCGGCGCGCGGCTGCTGGCGCGCAACAACCGCAACGTCAGTTTGACCCAGGCCGGGGAGATGTTTCTTAAAGAAGCCTATCAGGTGCTCGATCAGGTCGGGCGCGCGGCGGAAAAGGCGGCGCGTCTGGATCGCGGCGAACTGGGGGAAATGACCATCGGGTTTACCTCCTCCGCGCCCTTTATCGGCGTGGTGGCGCGCAGCCTGCGCGCCTTTCGCCAGCAGTCCCCGCAGGTGCACATCAAGATGCGCGAAATCAACACCAAACAGCAGATCGAACCGCTGCTGAACGGTGAGCTGGATCTGGGGGTGATGCGCAACACGCGGCTGCCGGAAGCGCTGCACTACCAGCTGCTGCTGCGCGAACCGCTGGTGGCGGTGGTGCCGGAGGGGCATCCGCTGGCGGAAACGCCCGGCGGCGCGCTGCGTTTTCAACATCTGGCGCAGGAGCCGTTCGTGTTCTTCTCGCGCGAAGTGGGCACCGCGCTGTACGACGAAATTCTGCTGCTGCTCGGCAAGGCCGGCATCACCCCGTATATCACCCAGGAAGTGGGGGAAGCGATGACTATCATCGGGCTGGTCTCCGCCGGGTTGGGAGTTTCGATTCTGCCGGCGTCTTTCGCCCGGGTGCGGGTGGACGGCGTGCGCTATTTGCCGCTGGCGGAGCCGGACGCCACCACCGAAGTGTGGCTGGTGCACCACCGCCGGCGGCCGTTGACCGCGGCGGCGCAGTCGCTGATGGCGTTGATGCTGAAATGACGTTGAGCTTGGGCAAATAAAAATCAATTCACGCTGAAATTGCGAGGAATTTGTGCAGCAAATCACATAACGAATCAAATAGTTGACGCTGTATGACAAAAGCCCCACCATAACCCCTAGTCTTTATTTAGAAGCGCGAAAAATAGTAGGAGCCGGTTTGTGATTGCGGTTGGGCAGCCTGGGCATATCGATCAAATCAAACAGACCAATGCGGGGGCGGTTTATCGGCTAATCGATCAACTGGGTCCGATTTCGCGCATCGAACTGTCAAAACGCGCGCAGCTGGCGCCCGCCAGCATCACCAAGATCGTGCGCGAGCTGCTGGAAGCCCATCTGGTCAAGGAAACCGAGTACCAGGAGATCGGCAGCCGGGGCCGCCCGGCGGTAGGGCTGGTGCTGGACACCGAAGCCTGGCACTACCTGTCCGCCCGCATCAGCCGCGGCAGCATCACGCTGGCGCTGCGCGATCTCAGCAGCAAGCTGGTGGTGGAGGAACAGCTGCCGCTGGCGGCCGAACATCCCGAACCGCTGCTGAAGCGCATCCTGACCGAAGTCGATCAGTTCTTTATCCGCCACCAAAGCAAGCTGGAACGGCTGACGGCGATCGCCATCACGCTGCCGGGCATGATCGATGTCCAGTCCGGCGTGGTGCACCGCATGCCGTTTTACGACGTGCTGGAGATGCCGCTCGGCCCGGCGCTGGAAACCCGCACCGGCCTGCCGGTTTACCTGCAGCACGACATCAGCGCCTGGACCATGGCCGAGGCGCTGTACGGCGCCTCGCGCGGCAGCCAGAACGTGATTCAGGTGGTGATCGACCACAACGTCGGCGCCGGGGTGATCACCGGCGGCCATGTGTTGCACGCCGGCAGCCACAGCGTGGTGGAGATCGGCCACACCCAGGTCGATCCCTACGGCAAACGCTGTTACTGCGGCAACCACGGCTGTCTCGAAACCGTGGCCAGCATTGAGAACATGCTGGAGATCGCCCAGCAGCGGCTGAGCGGCTCGATGAGCTCCAGCCTGCACGGCGCGCCGCTGACCGTCGAATCGCTGTGCGACGCCGCGCTGGCGGGCGATCAGCTGGCGCGGGACATCATTCTCGGCGTCGGCCACAGCGTGGGGCGCATTCTGGCTATCATGGTCAACCTGTTCAATCCCGAGAAGATCCTGGTGGGCTCGCCGCTCAACCGCGCGGCGGAGATCCTGCACCCGGCCATCGCCTCCTGCATTCGCCAGCAGGCGCTGCCGGCCTACAGCGAGCAGGTCAAGGTCGAATCCACGCAGTTCTTCAATCAGGGCACCATGCCCGGCGCGGCGCTGGTGAAAGAGGCGCTGTATAACGGTTCATTGCTGGTGCAACTGCTGCAAGGCTAACATCAGAACCTCTTATTAATTCCGCAAAAGATTGAGCTACCTCAAGCCCCTAAGCGGCAGCATCCCCTAGAATTTTTCCGAAATACTTCTTCGCCGCCGGTGCGGCGATACATTGTTAACGGGGCATTCTGGGGCATTTTATTCATGTTGAAGCGTTTATTTGTGACAGGCACGGATACCGACGTCGGTAAAACCGTGGTTTCCCGCGGGTTGATGCAGGCGCTGGCCGCCGAAGGCCGTTCGGTGGCCGGCTACAAGCCGATCGCCGCGCGCTGCCAGGAAACCAGCGAGGGCATCCGCAATAAAGACGCTTTGGTATTGCAGGCATCTTCAACCCTGCCGCTGTCCTACGAGGAGATCAATCCCATCACCTGCCTGGATGAGGTGTTTCATGCGCATGCGACCGAGGACATCAACTATGGCGTGATGAGCAGCGGTCTGCGGGATCTGTCGGCCAAAGCCGATACGGTGGTGGTGGAAGGCAGCGGCGGTTGGCGGGTGCTGATGAACGATCTGCGGCCTTACGCCGAGTGGGTGGTGCAGGAACAGCTGCCGGTGGTGCTGGTGGTGGGCATCAAGCTGGGCTGCGTCAGCCACGCGTTGCTGACCGCACAGTCGATTATCAACGACGGCCTGCCGTTGCTGGGCTGGGTCGCCAACCGCATCAACCCGGGGTTGGCGCACTATGCCGAAACCATCGCGGCGCTGCAGCAGCGCATTTCTGCGCCGCTGCTGGGTGAAATTCCGTACCTGCCGCGCGCGGAGCAGCGCGAACTGGCGCACTACCTCGACATCTCCACGCTGCTGCGCTAGCGCGCTCAGGCCAGGAAAGGGGCCAACAAACGGGCGGAGACAAACAGCCCCAGGCCGTACACCGTATGCACCAGCAGGCTGATGATGCGGCTACGCGTCGGATTGGGGGTGTTCGCCGCCGCCACGCCAAAGCCCAACGCCGGCTGCATCACGAAGAAGGGCGCCGCCAGGCTCAGCCAGCCGCTCAACAGCGCGACCAGCGGCGTCGGCGCGGCGTACCACGCGATGCCCGCCAAGCCGAGCGGGATAAAGGCGAAGGCGACGCCGATCGCGTAGTGCAGCAGCCATCCCATCGCTTTTTCTCCCCGCCGCACCGGCGCAGCCATGATCGGAGCGTGATAAAACCGGCCGTCGAACAGGCCGATAAACCAGCGGCCGACCAGCGCGTAGTTAAGGGGCGGGATGCCCAGCACGCGCTTTTGCACGATGGCCCACAGATCGGTGCACAGCGTGGCGCCCACCCCGGTCAGCAGAATCATCAGTAAAATTTCTGTCGTCATTTTCGTGTCCTTAAAGTCACTCATGGTGTAATGTGCGCACAGTGTGCAACTTAAAGTCGACTTCAAGTCAATGGAAAAAGAACTGGATATTGGCGAGGTGGCGCGTTTGAGCGGCATCGCGCCCTCGGCGCTGCGGCATTACGAGAAAAAGGGGCTGATCGCCTCGATAGGCCGCAACGGTTTACGTCGCCAATACGCCGCCGGCGTGCTGGATCAACTGAAGCTGATCGCCCTTGGGCGGCTGGCGGGATTTACGCTGGATGAGATCGCCTCGCTGTTTGACGATCGAGGGCGCATCGCCCTCGATCGCCGGCTGCTGGCGGCGCGGATTGAAGAACTGGATCGCACCCTGCGGCGTCTGGGGCAGGTGCGCGCCGGTTTGCAGCACATGGTCGATTGCCCTGAACCGGAGCACCTGCAGTGCCCGCAGTTCAGGAAGCTGCTGCAGCAGGGCGAGTTTTAAGCCTCGCGTTTGGGCGGCGGCGCGGTGTGGTAGACCGATACCGGCCGCAGGCCGCGCGACACGGTGGTGGCGATCACGCAGGCCAGCAGAATGCCGGGCAGCAGCGCGTATTCGCCGGTCATTTCAAACACCATCAGCGCCGCCATGATCGGCGCATGGGTGGTGGCGGCCAGCAGGGTAGCCATGCCGGTCAGCGCCAGCAGCAGCGGCACCGCCGCATCCATCCCCGGCCACAGGCCGAACAGCTGGCCGATCATCGAACCGAGCGCGGCGCCGACGAACAGCGTCGGGGTGAAGACCCCGCCGGGCGCGCCCGACCCGCTGCTGGCGAGGATCGCCAACAGCTTGCATACCAGGATCGCCCCCAGCAGCAACACCCCCGGCGGCGCGATCAGCAGCGCCTGCACCACGCTGTAGCCATTGCCCCATACCTGCGGGAACAACAGCGAAAGCAGCCCAACGATCAGGCCGCCCAGCGCCAGCTGCAGCGGCGGCTTCAGGCGAAGCGATCGGAACGCGCGGCCGGTGGCGGTCATCAACCATAAAAACAGCGGCCCGCCGGCGCCGGCCACCACGCCGACCAGCGCCATCAGCAGGTATTGCGTCGGCAAGGGGGCGGCGAGCGGCGTCACCAGGTAGAGCGGCGCCTGGCCGCCGTTGAGCAGGTTGGTCATCAGCAGGGCGCTGACCGCGGCGATCACCACCGGGCCGAGCGAGGCCAGCATCAGGGTGCCGAACAGGATCTCGGCGATAAACAGGCTGCCCGCCAGCGGCGCATGATAGGCGCTGGCCATCCCGGCGGCGGCGGCGCAGGCCACCCACAGTTTCCATTCTTTCTCGTGCGTAAAGCGCTGGGCAAACAGCGAGCCCACCAGCGCTGCCAGCAGGATCATCGCGCCTTCACGGCCGATGGCGCTGCCGCTCGACACCACCAGCAGCGACGCCAGACACTTCACCAGGCTGGCGCCGGTGTCCAGCTTGCCGTTGCCGGTCTCGATCGCTTCCATATAGTCGGTGGGCGCCGCCGGGCGCTGGTGGCGGTAGCGCTGGTGAACATACAGCAGCAGGCCCGCCGCCAGCCCGCCCAACGCAGGCGTCAGGGCGCGCCGCCAGCCGGGCAGCGCGGCGGCGGCGGCCACCAGACTGCCGTCGGCATTGCCGAGCAACAGCCACTCGAGGCCAATCATCGAACGGTGGAACAGCCACACCGCCAGGGCGGCGGCGACGCCGATGAACACGGCGATAAACAGGCTGCGCAGCAGGGCGCGATAGTGGTGCAGGTGGACCAATCTTTTCATGCGTGGGCGGCGTCGTGAGAAAAATCAAAGGGTCATCAGCGCATTGTGCTTGGCGCTCCGGCCGATGACCAGTGAATCTTTATCAAACTGCGGCATGGGCGGGGCGGTCGGCGCCCCGGCGGGGGTTATTGCGGCGTCAGCACCCGGCGCGTGCGGCCGGAGCTAAGGTAGTCAGCGATATAATCCTGCGAGATTTCGCCGCTGTAGCGGCCGTCTTCATCGACGATCGGCATCCAGGACGTATTGTGCTCATACAGCTTCGACAGCACCACGCGCAGGTTCTCTTCCGCGCGGGCGGTGACGCGAAAGTGGTGCAGGCTGTCGGCGCATACCCCCGGCGCACCGCGCGCCTCGCGGCGTTTGACGTAACCCAGCGGTTTGCCGTCGGCGTCCACTACCGTCACCGAACGGGCGTCGATATCGTCCATCAACCCGAATGCCTCTGTCAGCGGCGTTTCCCGGCGTACCGTCACCGTCTCTTGTTGGTCTGCCACGTCGCCGGCCTGCACCAGCAGCAGGCGCTTCAGCGTGCGATCCTGGCCGACAAAGGAGGCGACGAAGTCGTTCGCCGGGCGCGCCAGCAGCTCATCGGCGCTGGCGTTCTGCACGATCTTGCCCTGGCGGAACACCGCGATGCGATCGCCGAGCTTCAGCGCTTCGTCGATGTCGTGGCTGACCAGCATCACGGTCTTCTTCAGCTGACGCTGCATGTCGAGAAACTCGTTCTGGATGGTTTCGCGGTTGATCGGATCCACCGCGCCGAAGGGTTCATCCATCAGCAGCACCGGCGGATCGGCCGCCAGCGCGCGGATCACGCCGATGCGCTGCTGCTGCCCGCCGGACATCTCTTTCGGGTAGCGGTGCAAAAAGCGCTTGGGATCCAGCGCCACCATGCTCATCAGCTCCTCGGCGCGATCGTGGCAGCGTTTTTTGTCCCAGCCCAGCATGCGCGGCACCACGGTGATGTTCTCCTCGATGGTCATGTTGGGGAACAGGCCGATCTGCTGGATGACGTAGCCGATTTTGCGGCGCAGGCTGACGGTATCCAGCGCGCTGGTGTCTTCGCCGTTGATCAGAATGGTGCCGCCGGTGGGTTCGATCAGGCGGTTGATCATCTTCAGCGTGGTGGTTTTGCCGCAGCCGGATGGGCCGAGCAGCACGCAGATTTCGCCTTCCGGCACGTCCAGATTGATGTTGTCGACGGCGTTGAACGGCGTGCCGTTCTTTTGCATGAACTGTTTGGTCAGATTTTCCAATTTAATCATGAGCGGATCCCCTTGGGCGTGAGCGCAATTTGCAAGCGGTGCAATAACCAATCGAGGACGATCGCCAGCAGGCTGATCATCACGGCGCCGGTAATCAACTGGCGGATGTCGCTGCTGCTGATGCCGTTGAGCAGCAGCAGGCCGAGGCCGCCGGCGCCGATCACGGCGGCGATCGCCATCACGCCGATATTCATCACCACGGCGGTGCGGATGCCGCCGAAAATCACCGGCAGCGCTACCGGGATCTCCACCCAGCGCAGGCGTTGCCAGAAGGTCATGCCAATGCCGCGGCCGGCTTCGCGCAGCCCGCCGGGCAGGTTGTCGAGCGCGGTGTGGGTATTGCGCACGATCGGCAGCAGCGAGTAGAGGAACACCGCGGTGATCGCCGGCACGTAGCCGATGCCGTGGCCAATCAATGAAAACAGCGGGATCATCAGCCCGAACAGGGCGATGGAGGGCACGGTCAGCACCAGCGTGGCCAGGCTCAGCACCGGCGTCGCCAGCCATTTGTGGCGGACGATCAGCACGCCAAGCGGCACGCCGATCAGGATCGCCAGACCCACGGCGACGCCGACCAGCAGCAGGTGTTCCAGCGTCAACCCGGCGATATAGGCCCAGTTTTGCCAGGCGTAAAGTAAGGTATTCATCATGCCTCCTAAATCAGGCCGCGCTGCTTGAGGAACGCGTCGGCGACCTGTTGCGGCGTCTGGTAGTCGATATCCACTCTGGCGTTAAGCTCGGTGATCACCTGATTGGTGAACTGTTTCGACAGCGTGTTCAGCGCCGCTTCCAGCCCCGGCGTGTTTTGCAACACGTCGGCGCGCACCACCGGCGTGACTGCATAGCTCGGGAAATAGCCTTTGTCGTCTTCCAGCACCTGCAGATCGAAGCCTTTCACCCGGCCATCGGTGGTGTATACCAGCCCGGCGTCGACGAAGCCGTCGCGGATGGCGTTGTAGACCAGGCCGGGATCCATCTGGCGGATTTGCGGGCGATCCAGCGGCATGTCGTACAGCGCCTGCATCGGCTTCAGGCCGTCCGAGCGGCCGGCAAATTCCAGATCCAGCCCCAGCAGCCAGTTGTGTTTCGGGTCGGTTTTACGCACCTGTTCCACTTTGGCCACCAGCTGCGACATCGTGCGGATCTGCTCTTTTTCCGCGCGCCGGCGCTGCATGGCGAAGGCATAGGTGTTGTTCATGTCCGCCGGCTGCAGCCACACCAGGCCGAGTTTGGCGTCGAGCTTTTTCACCGTGTCGTAGGTTTCCTGCGGCGACATGCGCTTATTGATGTGGTTAAAGATGATCAGCGAGGTGCCGGTGTATTCCCAGGTCATGTCGATCTGCTTGTTGATCATCGCGTTGCGGGTGATCACCGTAGCCAGATTGGTCTTGGGTTCGACCTGAAAACCCTTGGCCCGCAGGTATTGCACGGTGATCGCCGACAGAATGCGCTGTTCGGTAAAGTTCTTGCTCGCCAGCGTCAGCGGGGCGGCCCAGGCGGCCGCGCCGGTCATCAGCAAGGAGAACAGCAGCGCGTGGCGGAGTCGTTGTAACCATCGAGTCATCGCGTTTCTCCCATCAGGATGCGGTGTGCGGGCTGAGCCGGCGGCCGAGACCGGCCAGCGCCAGATCGAGCAGCAGGGCGATCAGCGCGGTGGCGGCGGCGCCGAGGATCAGCGTCGGGAAGTCGTTCAGGTAGATGCCGGGGAAGATCAGCTCGCCATAGCTGCTGGCGCCGATCAAAAACGCCAGCGGCGCGGTGCCGACGTTAATCGCCATCGCGATGCGCACCCCGGCGAAGATCACCGGCAGGGCATTGGGCAGTTCGACCTGGCGCAGCCGCTGCCCGGCGGTCATGCCAATACCGTTGGCGGCCTCGACCAGCGCCGGCGGCACCGAACGCAGGCCGGCATAGGTATTGCGCACGATAGGCAGCAGCGAGGCGAGGAACAACGCCACCACCGCTGGCCGGTCGCCGATGCCGATGATCACCATCGCCAATGCCAACACCGCCAGCGGCGGCAGGGTGTTGCCGACGTTAAAGATCTGCATCACGTGCTCCGCCCAGCGGCGGGCGAAAGGGCGGCTCAGCAGGATACCGCTGGGAATGCCGACCAGCAGCGACAGCAGCATCGAACACACCACCAGGAACATGTGCTGCTGACCGAGGTAAATCAAATCTTCCCGGCGCGACTTGAGGGTTTCCCAACCGATGCCGTAAACCAGCAGCGCGATGACGGCGATAAACAGCAGGCTCCCGAGGAGCAGGCGCCGGTATGGCGCTGACTTGTGCATGATGTTGCGTCCTCCGTTGCGCGGAGCGGCCGACGAGACGGCGCATTCCGCTCTGATTGTTACCCACGGCCCGGCGGGCGTGGCGGTACAAAACGGGCGTTTCGCATGAGGTTAGCGACATTGAGCGAAGGGTGCGTTCGGCACAGCGTGCTGAACGTAGGCTCAATACGTGAGTTAATCAGCATAAGTTACTGATATTTAAACCCGAGAAAGCACGAAGCCCAAAGGCGCCGGCTAGGGAAGGTATAGCACCCTGTCGTTGACCGTGCCAAGTTTTATGAACAAAATCAGCTGATTGAGTTTGCCCGTATTGGCGCCGCAGCCCGCGTCAGCGCTGGGATGCGGGTAAAGTGAAAAAAATCCACGGCAAAACGTTACGCCGTAACAGTTAGTCCAAATGGTGCGATTCGCCGCCGGCAAAGGCAGGATGTGAGGGCGGATAGACTTGGCGCTGGCGCTTGCTGATATACTCAGGGAAAATAAAAACGCTAGGAAACCTGCATAACGCCATGACAAATAACGTTTCACCCGCACCCATTGCCCACCGCCCGCTGATCCTGATCGCCTGCATGCTGGCGATGTTCATGTCGGCGATCGAAGCCACCATCGTCGCCACCGCCATGCCGACCATCATCGGCGATCTCGGCGGTTTCTCGCTGCTGGGCTGGGTGTTCGCGGTCTATTTGCTGGCGCAGGCGATCACCATTCCCATCTACGGCCGGCTGGCGGATCTCTACGGCCGCAAGCGGGTGTTTTTCTTCGGCGCGACGCTGTTCCTGCTGGGATCGGTGCTGTGCGGCTTCGCCCCCGACATGTATTGGCTGATCGGCTTCCGCTTATTGCAGGGATTGGGCGCCGGCGCCATCATGCCGATCGCGTCCACCATCATCGGCGACATCTACAGCGCCACCGAGCGGCCGAAGGTGATGGGTTACCTGTCGAGCGTGTGGGGCGTATCGGCGATCATCGGCCCGCTGCTGGGCGCGTTTATCGTGCAACACCTGCCGTGGGCGCTGGTGTTCTGGGTCAACCTGCCGATCGGCCTGTTGGCGATGCTCTTCCTCTGGCGCTATCTGCCGGCGCATCAGCAACTGCGGCGGCACGCGCTGGATCTGGCGGGCACCGCCTGGTTGACGCTGTTCGTTTCGGCGCTGCTGCTGGCGCTGTTGCAGATGGAAAGTCTCGGATGGTGGGTGGCGCCGTTGCTGGCGCTGGCGGCGGCGTCGCTGGCGCTGCTGATCCGCCAGGAGCGGCGCGCGGTTGAGCCGCTGTTCCCGCTGGCGCTGTGGCAAAGCCGGGTGATCGTCGCCGGTAACATCGGCGGGCTGGTGATCGGCGCGGCGATGATGGGTATCAGCGCCTTTCTGCCCACCTTCATTCAGGGCGTGATGGGGGGCTCACCGCTGGAGGCGGGCACCACGCTGGCGCTGATGTCGATTGGTTGGCCGCTGGCCAGCACGCTGAGCGGCCGTTTGATGCTGATGACTTCGTATCGCGCCACGGCGCTGTTGGGCGCGCTGCTGCTGGTGGCGGGCGGCCTGATCCTGCTGATGTTGCAGCCGGACGGCGGTCTGCTGTGGGGCCGGGTGGCGGCGTTTATGGTCGGCGCCGGCATGGGATTGTGCAACACGACGTTTTTAGTGTCGGTGCAGAACGCGGCGCATTACAGCATTCGCGGCATCGCCACCGCCTGTACGGTGTTTACCCGTATGGTGGGCTCGGCCATCGGCACCGCGATTTTGGGCGCCACGCTGAACCTCAACCTGCAGTGGCGTTTGCCGGAGATTGACGATCCGGTGCAGCGGCTGATGGAGCCGGCGGTGCGGCACAGCATGGGGAGCGAAGCGCTGGCGCAGCTTATCCAGCAGGTGGCGGCTTCGCTGCATTGGGTGTTCCTGGTATCGGCGTTGGTGTCGTTGCTGGCGCTGGCGGCGGCGATGCTGATCCCGGCGCGTTGTCGGCCGCAAGGCGAAGAGGAAGAGGCGGAGCAGGCGTAAAGGAAAAGGAAAGGGCGCGGCTGTTGCGCGCCCTGGGTAGCCGATGCGGCTTACTGCGCGTTGGAGGTGTCCTGGCTGGTGCCGGTCTGCGCCGCGTCACCACTATCGTCGCCGTTGTTCAGGCGGGTATAAACGATCTTCTGGGTGTCGTTTTCGCAGTGGCCGACCACCTGGCCGCCCGCTTGATCGGCCTGATCGTTAGGCACGATCTCCAGTTTGAAGCCGGACTCCGGAACGCCGTTATTGACGATTTTTTGCGAAATGTCCGCTTTCACGCTTTCACAGGAGGCCAGAGCCGCCAATGGGGCGCCGGCCAGCAAAACAGCGGTTAATATCAGCGTTTTCTTCATCACGTCATCCTTTTAGACAATGAACTTCCTGTAACAGGATAGCAGCAACGGCGGCCGGGTTTCACGCTTGCCCGCCCGCCGCAGGCGGATTAAGGATTAATCCGACGCCCGGTCTGGCGATCCAGACATTTACGGGTGTCCGGTTCCCAGTACGCGTTGACGTTGTTGCTGTCGTTGCAGCGGTCTTCGTCATCCGCCGCGCGATCGGCCTTGTCGAACTCTTTCTCGACGCGAGTGTTGACCTTGTGGCGCAGGGATTTGGTATCATTCCACTGCTCTTTGCTTTGGCGCGCTTCTTCGGTGCTCATCGCGCCGCTGCCTTTGCCATCGACGGTGACGCAGGTGCTGCCCTGCGTGCAGGTAGCGGCCAGCGCCGGCGCCTGCCAGGCGCCCATAACGGCCAGCATGGCGACCGGCAGCATCCCGCGCAGCAGTCGTTGGGTCGAAAATGTTTTCATCGTTTCATCCTTATGAGTGAGTGCGCCTGATGATGGCGACACTGGCGTTACCTCGCCCGCAGGCGTGGTGATAAATATACCACCGCGCTCCTGGAATTCACCAGCCAAGCGCCGATTCGTTTACTTTACCGAGAGAAAACTGCGACCGATGTTAAAAACCACGCTGTTGTTTTTCGCCACCGCCCTGGCTGAAATTATCGGCTGTTTCCTGCCTTACCTGTGGCTGAAGAAGCAGGGCAGCGCCTGGCTGCTGCTGCCGGCGGCATTAAGCCTGATGCTGTTTGTCTGGCTGTTGACGCTGCATCCGGCGGCCAGCGGGCGGGTCTATGCGGCCTACGGCGGTGTGTATGTGGCGACGGCGCTGCTGTGGCTGCGGGTGGTTGATGGGGTGAAGCTGTCTGCGCTGGATTGGGTCGGCGCCGGCGTGGCGCTGGCGGGCATGCTGATTATCGTTTCCGGCTGGCGCGCGGCCTGAGGAAACGCGGCGGGAGTTGCCTCCCGCCGTCGCGGCTCAGGCGCCGCGGTGGATGTTCAGCCCGGCGAAGGACTGGCTGACCGGCATCATTTCCAGCGTGTTGATGTTGACGCGCGCCGGCAACGTCGCGACCCAGAACACCGACTCGGCGATGTCTTCCGGCGTCAGCGCATCGGCGCCTTCGTAGGTTTTGTTGACCTTGCCGTCATCGCCCTTGAAGCGCACGTTGGAGAACTCGGTGCCGCCCACCAGGCCCGGCTCGATATCGGTCACGCGGATGCGCGTGCCGTGCAGATCGGCGCGCAGACCCAGGCTGAACTGTTTGACGAACGCCTTGGTGGCGCCGTACACGTTGCCGCCGGCGTAAGGCCAGTTGGCGGCGGTGGAGCCGATGTTGATCACATGGCCGACGTTGCGCTCGACCATGGCGGGCAGCAGTGCGCGGGTCATGTTCACCAGCCCTTTGGCGTTGGTGTCGATCATGGTTTCCCAGTCATCGGCGTTGGCCTTGTGCGCCGGCTCCAGCCCCAGCGCCAGCCCGGCGTTGTTCACCAGCACGTCGATCTGGCGCAGCTCGGCCGGCAGTGCTTCGATCGCCTGTTGAATGGCGGCGCGGTTGCGCACGTCGAGCCGCACGATGTGCAGCGCTTGGCCGAGTTCTTCCTGCAGCTCTTCAAGACGCTCAAGGCGGCGCCCGGCGGCAATCACCCGATGGCCTTCACGGATAAAACGGCGCGCAATGGCCTCGCCGAAACCGGAGGTGGCGCCGGTAACAAAAATAATCATGTTGCTGTTCCTCAACTGTTTTTACCCTACATGCCTCTATCATTAGCACAAACCCGCAGGCAGTGGCAGGGGTTATCACGGCGGAAAGCAAAAAAGATGACACCGGGCCGGCGGCCCGATGCTGACTAGCGCTGAGGCGGCAGGTGATACACCACTGCGTCATACTTGATGCGCTCGCAACGGCCGGCCAGCACACCGCCCAGCGACTCGACGAGGCGGCGGCTGGCGGTATTCTGCTCGGCCACCGGGTAGAGAAAGTGCGGCGGCTGAAAGCGCTCGCTGGCCCAGCGCGCGATGCCCTGTACGATTTCACGGCCGTAGCCCTGGCCATGCAGGCTCTCTTTCACCCAGATGCCCAGCTCCGGGGTGTGGCTGCGTAGGTTGTGCGCGCCGCCGACGCCGACGAACTGCCGGTCTTCGCGCCGACGGGCGACGAAGATCACTTCTTCGCCTTCGCGCATCAGCGGCAGCCAGCTTTGCCAGACGTTGGCGAAGTCTTCCGGCGATGCCTCCGGCTCAAAGGTCATAAAGCGCGTCAGAGTGGGGGTGATCGCCTGGTAAACATCGTCGGCGTCTGCTGCGGTAAAGGGGGCAATCAACAAACGGTCGGTGTCAACGCGGCACTGAGAAAGGTCATTATGATTCATCTTATTCCCTCGCTTTTCAGGCCAGAATGGCAAAAAAAATCCGCGCCCATAAGTCGGGGCGGATCGTCGATACTACGCGCATTGGCGTCAGAAGCGACTTATTTTTCGCCGCTGCGGCGGCGCGGAGGAACGGCTTTATGTGACGGCGTCACGTTGATGAGAAAGACGGCGAGCACGGTTAACCGCGCCCGCCGCTGCGGATCAGAACTTCACCGAACCTTGCAGATAAATCGTGCGCGGCTGGCCGATGTACAGACCCTTGTTGTTGTCGTCATAGGCGCGGGTGAAATACTCGTGGTTGAACAGGTTTTTCACGCCGACGCCCAGATTCAGGCCGGCCATTTCCGGGCCGAAATCATAGGCGGCGCGCACACCCCACAGCATGTAGCCAGGGATGCGGCCGGTGCTGCCGTCGGCGCTTTCCGCCACGGTGTTGGCGTTGTCGGCGAACTGGCTGGACTGGAACTCGCCGTTAAGGTTAAACGCCCAGTTGCCCGGCGTGTAGTCCAGCCCCAGCGTGCCTTTATGCTTCGGCGAGAACGGCACCTGGTTGCCCTTGTAGCCGCCGTCTTCGCGGATGGTGGCGTTGACGTAGGCGTAGCTGGCGTAGGCGGTCAGGTCGTCCAGTTTCGGTGTCAGCTGCGACAGATCGTAACGCAGGCTGCCTTCCAGCCCGGCGTGGCGGGTTTTGCCGCGCGCGGTCACGCTGTCGGTCACCTGGTTGGAGTCGTACTGGTTGTTGAAGTTGATCAGGAACAGCCCGATCTCGCCGGTCAGCGCATCGCCGGCGTAGCGGGTGCCCAGCTCCCAGGTGCGCGCCTTCTCCGGTTCAATTTTGCCGCTGTCGACCGCTTTGCCCATCTGGCTGTACTGCACGGTGCCGAAGGAGCCTTCGGTGTTGGCGTACAGGTTCCAGTATTCGTTCAGGTGATACATCACGT
Source organism: Serratia sp. BNK-23 (assembly GCF_047456145.1). Lineage (NCBI taxonomy): Bacteria > Pseudomonadati > Pseudomonadota > Gammaproteobacteria > Enterobacterales > Yersiniaceae > Serratia > Serratia sp. BNK-23. The sequence goes on along the minus strand of NZ_CP179900.1, from coordinate 2,613,897 downwards.
TCAACGCCGGCAGCGGCGCGTTATAGCTGACGTCGAGGCGGTTATTCTTGATGTAGTTGTTCTGGTACGACTTGATGTATTCGTAACGCATGCCCGGCGTGAGGGTCCAGTCGCCGATGTCGATGCGATCGTCGAGATAGAAGGCGTGCGCCTCGGTGCCGGACTGGGTGTCGCGATCGTACGGGCTGGCGGTGGACGGCAGCCTGCCGGTGCTGGCTTTGCTGGTGTAGCGCAGTTCGTGGGTGGATTCGCTGACGTAGCGGTAGCCGACGCCGACCTCATGCGCCGAGTCGCCCCAGCGGAAGCTCTGGCTGTAGCGCGGTTCCACGCCGCGCACCCAGTATTCGCGCGGCGACAGCGTCAGGTTTTTACCCTGATCCAGATAGCCGCTGCGCAGGGTGTAGGTGTAGAAACTCTGCACGTCGAACTTGTGCTGCCGATCCGGCTGATACTGGTAGCCGAAGTTCGCCAACTGGCGGCGGCCCCAGAACTTGTCGTACGGGCGCGTCGACTGGAACGGGTTGGCGTTGTAGTCCGCCCGGCTCAGGCCGCCCGGCATTTCAGCTTCGCCTTCGTAGTATTGCAGCAGGCTGTTGAAGGTGTGCACCTCGTTCGGCGCGTAACGGCTTTTTAGCATCACGTCGTCGATTTTGGTCGCGCTGTGCTCGCGCCAGTCGCTGCCGCGGGTGCCGGAGTAGAGCAGCGCCGCGCCGAAGCCGTTATCGGCGGTGCCGCCGATCATCAGGTTGCCGGTGCCTTTCGGGTGATCCTGGCGCGAGGTCGGGCTGAGCTGCCCCTGCATGCCAGCCGTCATGCCGAAGGTTTTCGGGATGGCACGGGTGACGAAGTTGACCACGCCGCCGACGCTCTGCGGCCCATAGCGCACGGCGCCGCCGCCGCGCACCACGTCAATCGCGTCCATATTGCCGAGCGAGACCGGCGCCAGCGACAGCTGCGGCTGGCCGTAAGGGGCGAAGGGCACCGGGATGCCGTCCATCAGCACGGTGGAGCGGCTGGCGAGGCGCGGGTTGAGGCCGCGTATGCCGAAGTTCAGCGCCATATCATGGCTGCCGGTGCCATTGTTCTCCGGCGCCACCACGCCCGGCACGCGGTTCAACGCTTCGCGCACGGTGGTGGTGCCGGTTTTGGCGAAGTCTTCGCGGCGCACCACGTCGCGCGCGCCGGGGTGTTCGAACACGTCGATCTGGCGGCCTTCCGCCAGCCAGTCACCGACTACCGTGATGTCCTCTTCCTTGTGCGGCTGCGGCAGTGTGGCCAGCGTGTAACCGTTGTTGCCGAGCGCTTTAGCCTGCAGGCCGCTGCCCGCCAGCAGGGCGTTCAGGCCGTCGTCGACACCGTAGCTGCCGTTCAGGCCCGGCGAACGTTTACCTGCGGTTAACGCGCCGTCTACCGAGAGTGCGATGCCGGCGCGAGCGGCGAAAGCGTTCAGCGCGCCGTCCAGCTCACCGGCTGGAATGTGATAGGTTGCCGCGGCGCTGGCGGCGCTCGCCATCAGCGGTGCGGCGAATGCCAGGCCAATAGCCACGGCCAGCGGTTTGGCCCGTTTTCCCCAAAGCGAAGCCGGAGCGACCTTTCCCCAAGCGTTGTTCATACCTTCTCCTGAATCATTTTTATTTATTGCTGCAGTGTTTTCCTGGGAGTCGGATGAGCAAGGCAAAAGGGACAATCAAAAATGCGATTTTTTATCATTTTCATTTAAAAGATTCAGGCGGGGACGATTTGCAGCCAATAGCGGGTAAAGCTCTGCAGACGTATCGGCAGGGTCTGGCTGAGCAGGGCGAGGGCGCGATCGGTATCGTTGAGCGGGAAACTGCCGCTGACGCGCAGGCCGGCGACGGCCGGATCGCAGCTCAGGTGGCCGCGCCGGTAGCGCGCCAGTTCGGCGATCACCCGGTCCAGCCGCCACTGGCTGACGCTCAGCACGCCGCGCAGCCAGCCGTCCTCCGCCGCAGCCGATTGCTTGTCGCCGAAGGCCGTGGCGCTGAAGCTAATCTGTTCGCCGGCGTTCACCCGGCGCGTTTGCCGCGCGTCCTGCGCCAGCTGCGCTTCAACCGCATGCTCCAGCACCGTCAGGCGCGTCTCGCCAGCGCTCTCACGCACCAAAAAGCGGGTGCCGAGCGCGCGCATCGCCCCCTGCGGGCTTTGCACCCACAGCGGCCGGGGGTCGCGTCCGGTAATCAGGCTGATTTCCCCGGCGTGCAGGCGGATCAGCCGTTGACGATCGTCGTAATGTACGTCCACCGCGCTGGCGGTGTTCAGCACCAGCTGGGTGCCGTCGCTTAACACAATGGGTTTGATCTCGCCGGTGGCGGTGCGGTAGTCGGCGCGTAGCTCCCGGCCGAACGGCGACTGGTAAAGGAAGCCGCCGCCGCCCACGCCGAGCAACAGCAGCAGGCTTTTCAGCAGGGTGCGGCGATCGATCGCCGCCTGGCGGCCGGCGCGGTCGAGCGCACGGTAGCTGAACTTGCCCGGCACGCCCTGCAGCTGGCTCTGCAGCGCTTCGACGCGCTGCCAGGCCCAGCGGTGATCGTCATGCTGCTGATGCCAGGCTTGCCACTGTTGGCGCTGGCGCTCGGTGACGTGCTCGCCGCACAGCAGCGCATACCAGTGTGCGGCCATTTTCAGCGCCTGGCGCTGCTCGGGGGTGATGGCGTTGCTCATGAATAAACGTCGTTTTCCAGGCTGAACAGCAGGCAATGCTCGGTGGCTTTGGCCATGTATTTTTTAACCGAGCTGACCGACACGCCGAGGCGCGCGGCGATGTCCGCATAGCCCAGGCCTTCGAGCTGCGACAACAGAAAGGCCTGCTTCACCTTGGGCCCGAGGCCGTCGAGCATGGCGTCGATCTGCTGCAGGCTGTCCAGCAGGCTCTGGCGCTGCTCCGGCGACGGGGCATAGCCTTCCGGGATCAGCGCCAGCATCTCCAGATAGGCGCGCTCCAGCGTTCTGCGGCGGAACAGATCGACCATCACCCGTTTGGCGACGGTGACCAAAAAGTCTTTCGGTTCGCGCAGGGTTGCCGCGGCGTCGCTTCTCAGCAGGCGCATAAAGGTGTCCTGCGCCACATCGTCCGCATCGAACGCGCAGCCCAGCCGCCGACGCAACCATCCCTGCAACCAGGCGTGGTGGGTGGCGTAAAGGCGCGACAGCGCGGCGTGCGGGGCAGAGGCGGTGGCGGACATGGTTTTCGCATTGCTGGTCAAAAAGATGCGCGGATGATAATTGAGAATGGTTATCGTTTCAAGTTTGACCGTTGTCCTTAGGCCGAGATTCAACCCCCAGGCGTGGTGTTGAAATAAGCCGTGCGCCGTGAAGATATTCGCTTGCTCATTCAAGGTGCAGCGACGCGATGTTATTTTGGCAGGCAAACGGTTGCTATTTATCCGCCGTCGAAGACTGAGCGTGGGTCTTATTCTCTTTCGCCGGCCTATGCTTTCAGGTTAATTACCAATCAATTGTTTTTATTTAAAAATATATTTTATCGCCGCCTGTTGGCATGCGGCTTGCTATGCTTAAGCCGGTCTTTACGTTTGGGCAAAAAAGCCTTGTTTCATCGGCGCAGGTTATTTCGCGGGTGAGCTTGGCCGGTCGTCACAAGGAAGAAAATAATGGCACTGCAATTCACCACGGCTATTCGGGGCAATTTTTTTGATATCGCAGCCTGTGTGGAGGCGCCGCAACAGCTCGAGGAACGCCTGCGGCATGTTCCCGACGGTTTGCTGCTGCTGAACGACGGCGTCATCGTCTGGTTCGGCAGCTGGCAGCAGGGCGAGGCGCTGCTGCCGCCGGGCTTCACGGTCACGGAATATCACGACAAGCTGATCGTGCCGGGATTTATCGATACCCACATCCACTACCCGCAAACCGAAATGATTGGCGCCTATGGCGACCAACTGCTGGACTGGTTAAACAATTACACCTTCCCGACCGAAAGCCGTTATGACTGTGAGCAGCACGCCGATGCGATGTCGGCCTTCTTTTTGCAGCAGTTGCTGAGTAACGGCACCACCACCGCGCTGGTGTTCGGCACCGTGCATCCACAGTCGGTCGATGCGCTGTTCAGCCAGGCGGCAGCGCTGAACATGCGCCTGATCGCCGGCAAGGTGATGATGGATCGCCATGCGCCGGAGGCGCTGCTGGAAACGCCGGCGCAGAGTTACCGCCAGACGCGTGAGCTGATTGAACGCTGGCACGGCAAAGGCCGCCTCGGTTACGCCATTACGCCGCGCTTTGCGCCCACCAGTACGCCGGCGCTGCTGGCGCAGGTGCAGCGGCTGCGCGAAGAGTATCCCGACGTTTGGCTGCAGACGCACCTGAGCGAGAACCCGCAGGAAGTGGCCTGGGTAAAAGCGCTGTTTCCGCAGCACCGCAGCTATCTGGATGTTTACCACCGTTATGGCATGACCGGCGATAAAAGCGTGTTCGCTCACTGCCTGCACCTGGAGGAGCAGGAGTGGGACTGCCTGTGCGATACCCGCTCGGCGATCGCCTTTTGCCCCACCTCCAACCTGTTTCTCGGCAGCGGGCTGTTTGACCTGCAGCAGGCCTGGCGCAAGCGGGTGAAGCTCGGCATCGGCACCGACGTGGGGGCCGGCACCACCTTCAATATGCTGCGCACGTTAGGCGAGGCGTACAAGGTCGGCCAGCTGCAGCATTACCGGCTCTCCGCCGTAGAAGCGTTCTATCATGCCACCCTGGGCGGCGCCCGCGCGCTGGCGCTGGACGACAAAATCGGCAACTTCAACGTCGGTAAAGAGGCGGATTTCGTGGTGCTCGATCCGGCGGTCACGCCGCTGCAGCAGTTGCGTCATGCCAACAGCGCCACGCTGATGGAGCAAGGGTTTGTGCTGATGACCCTGGGGGACGATCGCAACATTTATCGCACCTATGTGGACGGTAAGGTGGTTTATCAGGCGGCGCGCTGACACAGCCGCATTCATTCCTGGTATTGAAGCGTCCAACGTCGCTGTCTTTCTCTGGTTATTGTGCGGGAAAAGGCGGGAGAGACGTGAAGTCATTGGTACAGGGTTAACACTGTTGAGCGGATACTATTTATTTATCAGGAATGACACTGCGCGTATTTTTAATTAAACACTATATAAAGGATTTATTGCTCATGCTCGTATCTGACCCCCGTTATCACTTGTTAGCCGTCTGCAGCGCTCAGCATCTGCGCGCTGTAGCTGAAAGGATCTGTGCTCGCGATAAACTAGAACCGCTAGCATTTGATGCTGTTCTTTGGCGGAGTTGTTGGACATCACCACTGCCAACCATATCGCCAGAGTCGTCAAGAGAGTTTTTGCAATCGGTGGGGCATGTTTATCCTCGCGCCACTTATGAGCTAAGGTCTTGGCTCATCTCTGGCGGACGTAAGTTGGATCTGCAAGCTGCCGACAAGCTGATTTATCTTGCTCGCGTGATCGAGAAGGAGTGGAAAGTTGAAGAGCAACCTTCTGTTTGGCGCAAGCACCCCAGCAACAGGCTTAATGGTTATGCATACAATATCGTACAGATTCTTATACATACCAGCGTATCTGAGGACTATCCAAAGGAGAATAATATCTCTCACCGGCATGATTTGCTTACGCATTCACCGAGTAACTCAAGGCTCACGGCTTGGATGGAAAAATATCAACATAGCTCAAAAGATCCCTTTGTTTTCGCACGGCTTGATGTGACACGTATCAGTAATATGAGGGAGTTGTTTCTGTGGCAGATTTCGCTTGAAACCCGTAGCGGATTATATACTTCGGCAACCTTCGAGGCTGCAGTGGGGAAAAGAATCAGGTCATACGATCGTCCGGTGCCCGGTCGGCGCATTCAAGCGTTTATAGGTTATATCTAATCGAGTTAACGCACCGCTATACGCCACAGGGAGCGAATCATCATGGGAGGAATATTCTAATCACTTGTTTTTGCTCAAACTGCCAACTGCGCCTAAGCTAGGTGATGACTCAGAGGGAGCCATTCCCCGAGACCTTATTCCGTGAACATGGAGGAGTTTCGATTTGATGCGTTTATCCACATTGGTGCTGGCGATCGGCATGGCGCTGGGCTCGCAGGCACAGGCAGCAGAAACCCAACCTCACGCCGACCATAGCGCGCTGCCCAGCGGCCAGGCGAAGGAGGCTACCGTGACCGGTGAAGCCAATCAGCACGACAAGCAAAAGACCCAAAACCCGTTCTTCTATCAAAGCCGTCTGCCGTTCCAGGCGCCGCCGTTCAACCTGATCAAAGAGAGCGACTACGCGCCGGCGATCGCAGCGGGCATCAAGCAAAAGCGGGAAGAGGTGGAGAAGATCGCCAACAACCCGGCCAAGCCCAACTTTAAAAATACCTTCGTGGCGCTGGAGCAGGCCGGCTCGCTGCTGACGCGGGTGATGAACGTGTTCGGCGCCATGACCTCGGCCAACACCAGCGACGCGCTGCAGAAGCTGGATGAAGAGACCTCGCCGAAGCTGGCGGCGCTGAACGACGACATCATGCTCAACGGCAAATTATTCGCGCGCATCAAGGCCATTTATCAGGATCGCGATGCGCTGAAGCTGGATCCGGAATCGCGCCGGCTGGTGGAAGTGACCTACAAGAACTTCGAGCTGGCGGGCGCCAACCTGTCGGACGCCGACAAGGCCAAGCTGAAAGCGCTGAACCAGGAAGCGGCGACGCTGAGCACCCAGTTCACCAACAAACTGCTGGCGGCGAGCAAAAACGGCGCGCTGGCGATAACCGACCCGGCGAAGCTGGACGGTCTGTCCGAAGGCGAACTGGCCGCGGCAGCGCAGGCGGCCGCCGAACGCAAGCTGGAGAAACAGTGGCTGCTGGTGCTGCAGAACACCACGCAACAGCCGTTGCTGCAGAGCCTGAAAGATCGCGACACCCGCAAAGCGCTGTTCGACGCCTCCTGGACGCGTGCGGAGAAGGGCGACGGCAACGATACCCGTCAGACCATTTCCCGTCTGGCCAAGGTACGCGCCGAGCAGGCCAAACTGCTGGGCTACCCGAACTACGCCGCCTGGAAGCTGCAGAACCAGATGGCCAAGACGCCGGATGCTGCGCTGAGCTTTATGCGCAACATCGTGCCGGCGGCCACCGCGCGCGCCGAGCGTGAAGCCAAAGACATACAGGCGGTGATCGATCAGCAGAAAGGCGACTTCAAGGTGCAGGCCTGGGACTGGCAGTTCTACGCCGAACAGGTGCGCAAGGCCAAGTACGATCTGGACGAATCGCAGATCAAACCTTACTTCGAGCTGAACAATGTGCTGAACAACGGCGTGTTCTACGCCGCCAACCTGCTGTACGGCATCAGCTTCAAAGAGCGCAAGGACATCCCGGTCTATCAGCCGGACGTCAAGGTGTATGAAGTGTTCGACAAGGACGGTAAATCGCTGGCGCTGTTCTATACCGATTACTTCAAGCGCGACAACAAGGGCGGCGGCGCCTGGATGAGCAACTTCGTCGATCAGTCGAAGCTCAACGGCACCAGGCCGGTGATCTACAACGTCGCCAACTTCACCAAACCGGCGCCGGGGCAGCCGGCGCTGCTGTCGTATGACGACGTGATCACCATGTTCCACGAGTTCGGCCATGCGCTGCACGGCATGTTCGCCGATCAGGAGTACCCGAGCCTGTCGGGCACCAACACCGCGCGCGACTTCGTCGAATTCCCGTCGCAGTTCAACGAGCACTGGGTCAGCGATCCGAAAGTGTTCAGCCATTTCGCCAAGCACTACCAGACCGGCGAGGCGATGCCGCAGGAACTGGTCGACAAGATCAAGAAGGCCGACAAGTTCAACAAGGGCTACAGCATGACCGAGTTGCTGTCCGCCGCGCTGCTGGATATGCACTGGCATATGCTGACCGCCGATCAGCCGCAGCAGGACGTGGACAAGTTCGAGGCCGAGTCGCTGCAAAAAGACAAGGTGGATCTCAGCTATGTGCCGCCGCGCTACCGCTCCAGCTACTTCCAGCATATCTGGGGCAACGGCTACGCCGCGGGCTACTACGCCTATCTGTGGACGGAAATGCTGGCGGACGACGCCTTCCAGTGGTTCACCGAACACGGGGGCCTGACCGCCGAAAACGGCCAGCGCTTCCGCGACATGATCCTGTCGCGCGGCAACAGCCAGGATCTGGAGAAGCTGTACATCGACTGGCGCGGCAAAGAGCCGAGCATCGAGCCGATGCTGATCAACCGCGGGCTGAAGGACGAGTAAGTTCGGCCATTCCCGGTAAGCAAACAAAAGGGCGCGTTATGCGCCCTTCGTCTTTTTGGCTTGGCCGACAGTCAGCGGTTCACCACCTTGGCCGGCAGGGCCACCACCAGCAGCGAGCTGAGCAGCAGGCAGCCGGCGAAGGCCCAGAGCGCGCCGCCGCTCTTGCCGGTCAGATCCAGCGCCAGCCCCATCAGCGAATTGCTTACCAGCCCGGCGATGTTGGCCAGCGAGCAGGCCAGCGCGAAGCCGGTCGCCGCCGCCGTGCCGCGCAGGAAGGTGGCCGGCAGACTGAAGAACACCGGCACCGCGCCGATGATTGCCGCCTGGGCGATGGAGAACAGCAGCACCGTGGCCAGCGCATTGTGGGTGAAGAAGGTGCTGCCGGCCATCGCCAACGCGCCGACGATAAACGGCACGATGATGTGCCAGCGCCGTTCGCGCAGCCGGTCCGAACTGCTGCCGATCAGCAGCATGCCGAGCAGGGCGGCGACGCTGGGGATCGCCGTCAGGTAGCCGATGGTGGTGATGTCGGTGACGCCGGCGGTTTTGATGAAGGTCGGCATCCAAAAGCCCATGGCGTAGGCGCTGAGCAGAATGGCGAAGTCGATGCCGCCGAGCATCCACACCTTCAGGTTGAAGAAGCCGTCGCGGAAGCTGTGCTTGCCGTGATCGGCTTCGGCGTCGTCGCGCGCCAGATCGTCGGCAATGCGCTGTTTTTCCTCGGGCGTCAGCCACTTGGCCTGCTGATAAGTGTTAGGCAACAGCCAGAAGGTCAGCACGCCCAACAGCACGCTGGGAATGCCCTCCAGCAAAAACAGCCACTGCCAGCCGTGCAGCCCGTGGCGCATGTCGAAATGGCCCATGATCCAGCCGGAGAGCGGCCCGCCGATCACGCTGGAGAGCGGCAGGCCGATCATGAACAACGCGATGATGCGGCCGCGGCGATAGGTCGGGAACCACAGCGTCAGATAAAAGAGCACGCCGGGCAGGAAACCGGCCTCCGCCACGCCGAGCAGGAAGCGAATGACGTAGAACTGCGTCGGCGTGGTGACGAACATGGTGGCGGTGGACAGCAGCCCCCAGGTGATCATGATGCGGGCGATCCACATCTTGGCGCCGACGCGCTGCAGGATCAGGTTGCTCGGCACCTCGAACAGAATATAGCCGACGAAGAACAGCCCGGCACCCAGGCCGAAGGCCGCTTCGCTCAGCTGCAGCGCGTCGGCCATCTGCAGCTTGGCCAGCCCGACGTTGATGCGATCGAGGTAGGCCGCCAGATAACACAGGCAAAGAAACGGGATCAGTTTCCAGGTGATTTTGCGGTACAGCAGCAGCGATTCTGCGTCCGCTTTCCCCGCCAGCGGGGTGTCGACAATGGCCATGATGTTGTCTCCAGGTGGTGCGTGTTGGCCTCCGCAGGAGGCGCCTGTTGTGTTTGCGTTGCATGGACGCCGCCCTGTTTCGGGCGGTCGCCTGAGGCGCTGTCTGCGCCTTCGTTATTGTCGTTGCAGGTGAATCGTTGATTCATAACCGGTTCAGATAGTCGAGCGCCTCCCGTTTGTGCACCACGTCGCCGTATTTGCTGTCGATGTCGAACAGGTTGGCTTCGTGCGGGCCGGGGTGACGATCGCCGACGCACTCGCGCACCACCATGGCGCGAAAGCCGTGCTGCACCGCGTCCACCGCGCTGGCGCGGATGCAGCCGCTGGTGGAGCAGCCGATCATCAGCAGCGTGTCGATCCCTTGCGCCACCAGCAGCGGCGCCAGCGCGGTGCCGAAGAAGGCGCTGGCGTATTGCTTGCTCAGCACCACCTCATCGCCCAGCGGCGCCACCGGCGGGCAGAACGCCGCCAGCGGGTTGCCTTCCACCATGTCCTTCATCACCGGCGCTTTCTTGACCCACAGGCCGCCATCGGCAAAATGGCCTGCATGATAGCGGATATGGGTGTGGATCACCGGAATTCCCGTTCGGCGCGCACAGGCCAGCAGCTCGCGGCTTTCCTCGACTGCGCTTACTACGCCCGGCGCGAACAGCGGCGCGCCTTCGGTGGTGTAGGCCTGCATAAAGTCGATCGCCAGCAGCGCCGGGCGCCGGCCGAAGCCGATGCGCTGGCCCCAGACGCCGCGATAGTTGTCGCTGAGGGTGTCGTTCATTCTGCCTCCTCAATAGGCGCCGGACAGCAGGGCGCCGGCGCCGGGGACGATCGGCTCCAGCTCCAGCGCGGTCAGCATCGCGTAAGTGGTGGCGATGGCGGCGGTGATCACCGGTTTGCCGGTTTGGGCCTCCACCGTCGGGACGGCCGGCAGCGAAGGCATCTGCACGCAGGCGGACAGCACGATAGCATCGACCTCGCGTAAGTCCATCTCGGCGACGATCCCCGGCAGCCTGGCCGGATCGTGCCTGCCGACTTCGAGGTTGTCCGGGATCTCCAGCGCGCGCCATACCTTGACCTCGATGCCTTCGTGCTGGATGTAGTCCACCACCAGCTGGGTCAGCGGTTTCATGTAGGGCGCCACCAGCGCGATGCGTTTGGCGCCGATCACCTTCAGGCCGTTGACCAGCGCGCCGGCGCTGCTGATAACCGGCGCGGCGGCCTGATTGTCTTTCGTCACCTGCGCCAGCCGGGCCTGCGATTCGCGGTGGTAGCCCAGCCCCATCGCCATGATGGCCACCAGGCAGGCGTAGCCGAGCACGTCGACCCGCGCGTCGGACAGCTCCAGCGCACAGCGGTCGGACTCGGCGTCCATCGCCGCCAATTCTTCTTTATTGACGTGTTTCATGCGCATGCGGCTGGAGTGAAAGGTGAAACGCTCCGGGCGTATCAACTGGCGCGCGCCCAGCATCGCCGGGATCTCGGTTTCCATCGTGGTGTTGGAGCTGGGCACGATCTGGCCGATGCGGTAGTGGTTGCTCATGTCGGTGTTCCTCAGTTAATCCAGAAAATCGCCCAGGGCGCGGAAGAAGCCGTCGAAATCGTCCCACGGGATCATGTGTCCGGCGTTCTCGACCTCGACGATGGCGATCTCCGGCTGCAGCGCGCGGATCTCCGCCCGGTCTTCGGGCTGAATGACGCCGCCTTTGCCCGCGGCCATCAGCAGCGTCGGCATGGTCAGCTGCGGGTAGTCGCGGTGGCTGTCCACCTGATGAAAATCGTCGTAGGCGCGTTGGATCGCCGGCTCGTAGCAGGTATGCAGCCACTCGGCGCGCAGCTGGCGCTGTTCTTCGCTCCAGGTTGGGCAAAAGGCGCGCATCTGCTCGGCGCTCATGCCCGGCTGCGACTGCCGGATGGAGTCGGCGTACCATGGCCATTGGCCGGGATAGGCGCGGCGGCCGGGGCCGGAAACCGGCGGATCGACCAGCACCAGCCGCCGCACGCCGGCGGGCCGCAAAACGGCGGCGCGCAGGGCGAAGCGGGCGCCCATCGAATGGCCGAGCAGGGCGTAACTGTCCAGGTTCAGCGCGGCGGCGAAGGCGCTGACGTCCTGTGCGCAGGTCTCTGCGTCATAAGCCAGTTCCGGGCCGCTGGACGACAAACCGCGGCCGCGCACGTCGAGCACGTAGACGTCGTATTTTTCCCCCAGCCGCTCGGCGACGAAGCCCCAGGTGATCGCCGGGCTGGTGATGCCGGGCACCAGGAGCAGCGCCGGGCCGTGGCCGCCGTAGCGCAGATAGTGCTGGCGAATGTCGTTGGCGTGAACGTGGGCGCCGTAGAGGAAGGTGCTCATGCGGCGTTCTCCGATTTCAGCGCTTGCGCGTACAGGTCATAGCCGTAAACCCAGGCCGGATCTTCCTGGGTGCGCAGGAAGGTGTTGGCGTTGGACACCGCCTGCACCCTGGAGGCGCGCTCCTTGCGGTTGGCTTCATACAGCTGGAAGGCGGTGCGGTAGTCGCTGAGGCCGGTTTCCTGCAGGCAGCGGGTCAGCATGGCGGCGTCTTCGATCGCCATCGCCGCGCCCTGCGCCATGTGCGGTTTCATCGGGTGGCAGGCATCGCCGAGCAGCACCAGACGGCCTTCGCTCCACAACGGCAGCGGTTTGCGGTTCAGCAATGGCCATTTGGTGACCTGTTCGCTGGATTCGATCAGCGCCTGCACGATCGGATGGTAGCCGGCGAAGGTCTCGAACATCTCTTCGCGGCTGCTGTCGATGAAGCTGCCCTGGAAATCCCAGGCCGGGTGCGGCACGCCGCTGACGTAGTAATATTCGTCGCGCCGTTGGGTGGTGTAGTAGACCATCAGATGGCGATCCGCCGACCACCACTTCACGCAGTCTTCGAACGTCAGGTTGTATTTCGCCAGCTTCTCGCCGCGGATCAGCGCGCGGTGGGCCACCCAGCCGCTGTAGGTCGGCGCTTCGGCGCCCAGCAGATGCTCGCGGATGCGCGAGTTGATGCCGTCGGCGCCGATCACGATATCAGCGTGGGCCGAGGTGCCATCGACGAAGTTCAGCACCACCTCGTCACCGCGATCTTCAATCTTGCTCAGGCATTTGCCGAAGTGCAGGGTGCCGGGCTGCAGCGCGGAGAGCTGCAACGCCTGCAAATCGCCGCGGTGCACCGTTACATAGGCGGCGCCGTACTCCCGGCGGGCGAAGGCGCCCAGCTCGATGCGCGACAGGTAGTCGCCGCTTTCGGCGTCGCGGCTGAACCAGAAATCGGGATGAGACGCCATCTGCTCCAACCGTTGCTCAATACCGAGACGGCGGAAAATCTTCAGCACGTTCGGCCCCATGTGAATGCCGGCGCCGAGGCGCGAGAATGCCGGGCTCTGCTCATACAGATCGACGGTAAAGCCGGCTTTTTGCAGCAGCCCGGCGGCGGCGGCGCCCCCCAGCCCGGCGCCGACGACGGCGATGCGTGGTTGTTTGCTCATCATGTTTCCCCTGTCTGTTGGCTTTTTTCAGCGTAGGCCCAACGCGTGGTTGGACGATTGATTTATAGTGTATGCACTAGATAACGCAAAGTTGCAAAAGTGTTAAATCAGATCTTGCTCACGCTAATTGACAGCGCATTACTGTTAAACTCATGTTAATCACAGGATTGATAAGGCATGAAATAGGACTTTCTTATGATGGCCATCTGTGGCTTGCTTTCTCTTCCTTTTTTGACTTAGATAAAATGAGTGTGTTCACTTTAAATTGTTTGAAAAATAACCGCCGCCTTGCGGGCGTCGGATACCCTTGACGTGACAGGAGACAGGCCATGGCGGTCAATGAAACCCAGTTGGTACAGCTGTTCGAGCAGGTGCTTACGCTGTCGAAGGTCGATGCTTCGCAGAGCGTGGCGATTTTGAAAAGCCATTATTCCGATGCGCGCACGGTGCGCGCCGCGACCGACGCGGCGCTGCGGCTGGGCGCCAGGGTGTATGCCGTCGAACTGCCGGCGTTCAACCATCCGCGGGCGATGGGCAACGACATGACCGCCTATTGCGGTGATACCGCGCTGACCGGCAACCTGGCGGCGCAGCGTGCGCTGGAGGCCGCCGACCTGATCGTCGATACCATGATGCTGCTGCATTCGCCGGAGCAGGAACAGATCCTGAAAACCGGCACCCGCATCCTGCTGGCGGTGGAGCCGCCGGAGGTGCTGGCGCGCATGTTGCCCAACGCGGAGGACAAAGCGCGGGTGCTGGCCGCCGCCGCCGTGCTGGAGCAGGCGAAGCTGATGCAGGTGACCTCCGCCGCCGGCAGCGATTTCCGCGCGCCGCTCGGGCAATATCCGACGGTGACCGAGTACGGCTATGCCGATGAGCCGGGGCGCTGGGATCACTGGCCGAGCGGTTTCCTGTTCACCTGGCCGAATGAGGAGCAGGCGGAGGGCGTGTTGGTGCTGGAGGTTGGCGATATCTTGCTGCCGTTCAAAAGCTATGCGCGCGAACGCATCACGCTGGAGATCGAACAAGGGTTCGTCACCCGCATTCACGGCGGTTTTGAGGCGGAATACCTGCGCGAATACATGAAATACTTCGACGATCCGGAAGTGTACGGTATCTCGCACATCGGCTGGGGTTTGCAGCCTCGCGCCCAGTGGACGGCGATGGGCCTGCACGACAAGAACGACGGCATGTGCATGGACGCACGCGCGTTCTACGGCAACTTCCTGTTCTCCACCGGGCCGAATACCGAAGTAGGCGGCACGCGCAAAACGCCTTGCCATATGGACATCGCGCTGCGCCGCTGCGACATTCGTCTCGATGGGCAAACGGTGGTGGCGGACGGGGAAGTGGTGGCGCCGGAGGCGTCGCGCGTGCGCCGGGCGTAATCGTTGCTGCCAACGGCGGGGGTTTGTACTATTCTCGTGGATTCCATAGATGGTGAGAGTAACGCAATGACGCCCCCCGAATACCCGTCAGCCGTGAGCGGCCAACCCGAAAATTATCATTTTACCGAGCAAGTCGGGCACCTGCTGCGCAAGGTTTATCAGCGCCACGTGGCGATTTTCCAACAAAACGTCGGCGATTCGCAGCTGACGGCGGTGCAGTTCATCACCCTGTGCGCGGTGCGCGATATGGGGCCGAGCTCGCTGACCGAGCTGGTGCAGGTGACGGCGGTGGATCAAGCCACCATCCGCGGCATCGTCGAGCGGCTGAAGGCGCGCGATCTGATCACGGTGACGCCGGATCCGGTGGATCGGCGCAAGGTGGTGGTCGGCCTGACCGACGCCGGCGGCGCGCTGCTGGCGGAAACGGTGCCGCAGGCGGCCAAAATCACAGAATTGACGTTCGGCACGCTGAACCCGGCCGAACGGATAGCGCTGATATTCCTGCTGAATAAAATGCTGGAAGACCCTGCCACCGGCTGATTCGCCCGCGCAACGTCGGTTGCCTGGTGGTCGGTGGCGAGAGGCCAGCCCATAAGACCATCAAGTGCAGGCGGAGACGCAAACAATGGCGATATCTGAAGTGCAATCGCCCAGGGAAGGCGCGAAAACTACGCTGACGGAGCATCCGCTGATGCTGTCGGTGAACGGCGAACAGCTTCATGCGCAGGTGATGGCGGATACGCCGCTCTTGCTGGTACTGCGCAACGATCTGGCGCTCAACGGCCCAAAATACGGCTGCGGCCTGGGCGAATGCGGCGCGTGCACCGTGCTGATCGACGGCGTGGCGGCGCGCTCCTGCGTGATCCCGGCCCTCGGCGTGTCCGGCCGGGCGATCGTGACCCTGGAAGGTCTCGGCACTCGCCAGCGCCCGCATCCGGTGCAGCGCGCCTTTATCGAAGAGCAGGCGGCGCAATGCGGCTACTGTCTCAATGGCATGATCATGACCACCAAAGCCCTGTTGGATCGCAATCCCGCCCCGAGTGAGGCGGAGATCCGTCAGGCGCTGTCCGGCAATCTGTGCCGCTGCGGCACCCATCTTGAAATCTTGCGTGCGGTTCAGCGCGCCATCATTCTCTGCCGCGATGAGGACGCCCACGATCATGACTGATTCCCGTACCCCATCGCCGAGCCAGGCCGAATTGCTGCAGCGCGACGGCGTTCTGTTGATCGTCGACAGCGTGCAACCGCCGCCGGGGCTGGTGCCCAAGGGGCAAACGCCGGTGCTGAAGCCCAAGGAGCAAGGGCTGTTTATCGCCCTGTGCGGCAGCGGTGAAATCTATGCCTTTAACGGCCATGTCGATCTCGGCACCGGCGTGCGCACCGCGCTCGGCCAGATCGTCGCCGAAGAGCTGTACCTGCGCATGGATCAGGTGCAAATGGTGTTGGGCGATACCGAGCGCGCGCCGAATCAGGGCGCCACCATCGCCAGCGCCACGCTGCAGATCGCCGCCGTGCCGCTGCGTAACGCCGCCGCCGAAGCGCGCCGTTGGCTGTTGCGCCAGGCGGCGCAGCGCTTCGATGCGCCGGTGGAACAGCTGACGCTGGAGGAGGGCGTGATCCGCAGCCCGCAGGGGCAGGCGCTGAGCTACGCCGAGCTGGTGGCCGGCGGTCATGTCGAGCTGTCGATTTCCGGCGACGCGCCGCTGAAACCGCAGGCGGAATACCGTCTGGTGGGCACCAGCGCCGCGCGCGTCGATATTCCGGCCAAGGCGACCGGCGAAACCACTTACGTACACGATATGCGGTTGCCGAATATGCTGCACGGCCGGGTAGTGCGGCCGCCCTATGCCGGTTACGACAGCGGCGAATTTGTCGGCACCAGCCTGCTGGCGGTGGACGAAACCTCGATCGCGCATATTCCCGGCATCGTCAAACTGGTGGTGATCGGCGATTTCATCGGCATTGTCGCCGAGCGCGAAGAGCAGGCGGTCAAGGCGGCGCAGGCGCTGCAGGTCAGCTGGAAAGACTGGCGGCGCAATTTGCCGCAGATGACCGACGTGGCGCAGGCGCTGCGCGACAACCCGCATTCGACCCGAGTGGTGCACGATACCGGCGATGTCGACGCGGCGCTGGCGGCGGCCGACAGGCGTTTCACCCGCAGCTATCTGTGGCCGTATCAGCTTCATGCCTCGATTGGCCCTTCCTGCGCGCTGGCGGACTACCGGCCGGAGCGTCTGCAGGTCTGGTCAGGCAGCCAGAACCCGCACCTGCTGCGCGCCGATCTGGCTTGGCTGCTGGAGTACCCGGAAGCGCAGATCGAGATCGTTCGCATGGAAGCGGCCGGCTGCTATGGCCGCAATTGCGCCGATGACGTCTGCGCCGACGCGGCGCTGCTGTCGCGCGCGGTGGGCAGGCCGGTGCGGGTGCAGCTGACCCGCGAACAAGAGCATGTGTGGGAACCGAAGGGCACGGCGCAACTGATGGAGGTGGACGGCGGGCTGAACTCCGCCGGGCACCCGGTCGCCTACGACTTTCGCACCTATTATCCTTCCAACGGCGCGCCGACGCTGGCGCTGCTGCTGACCGGCCGGGTCGAGCCGCTGCCGGTGGCCTATGAAATGGGCGACCGCACTTCGGTGCCGCCTTATGAGTATCCGTCGCTGCGCGTCAGCATCGAGGACATGGCGCCGATCGTGCGTGCCTCCTGGATGCGCGGCGTTTCCGCCTTGCCCAACACCTTCGCCCACGAGTCTTATATCGATGAGCTGGCCCACGCCGCCGGCGTCGATCCGCTGGAGTATCGGCTGCGCTACATCAATGATGAACGCGCCAGTGAACTGATGCGCAGCACCGCAGAACGCGCCGGCTGGACGCCGCATACCGAACCGATGCAGACCCCGGCGGAAGACGGCGTGCTGCGCGGGCGCGGCTTTGCCTATGCCCGTTACATCCACAGCAAGTTTCCCGGCTTTGGCGCGGCCTGGGCTGCCTGGGTGGCCGACGTGGCGATCGACAAAGCCAGCGGCGAAGTGGCGGTGACGCGCATCGTGGTCGGCCACGACGCGGGCATGATGGTTAACCCGGACGGCGTGCGCCACCAAATTCACGGCAATGTATTGCAATCGACCAGCCGGGTATTGAAAGAGCGCGTGACCTTTGAGGAATCGACGGTCTCCGCCAAAGAATGGGGAGCCTACCCGATCCTGACCTTCCCGGAGGTGCCGGAGGTGGACGTGGTGATGATGCCGCGCCCTTACGATCCGCCGCTGGGCGCCGGGGAGTCGGCGTCGGTGCCCAGCGCGGCGGCCATCGCCAACGCGGTGTTCGACGCCACCGGCATTCGTTTTCGCGAGCTGCCGATCACCTCGGACAAGCTGCGTGAGGCGCTGAATGGGCCGGATGCCGAACGGCAGGCCGCGCCGCCCAAGAAAAAGAAGCGCGGCAAATGGTGGTTCGGCGGCGCGGCGGGGCTGTTCGGCGCCGTGCTGGGCATCGCCGGCAGCGCCTTGCCGTGGCGGGCGGAGATCGCGCCGGTGGCGACGCCCGGCGCCGGCACCTGGTCGGCCGCCACGCTGGAGCGCGGCCGTCAGCTGGCCGCCGCCGGAGACTGCGCGGTTTGCCATACCGCATCGGAAGGGGCGACCAACGCCGGCGGGCTGGCGATGGCGACGCCGTTCGGCACGCTCTACAGCACCAATATTACCCCGGACGTGGCAACCGGCATCGGCAACTGGTCGTTTACCGCGTTCGATCGGGCGATGCGCCAGGGTATCGCCCGCGACGGCCGCCACCTCTATCCGGCATTTCCTTACACCGCCTTCAGCAAAATGACCGACGGCGACATGCAGGCGCTGTACGCTTATCTGATGTCGCAACCGGCGGTGCGCCAGAGCAACCCGGCCAATCAGATGCGTTTCCCGTTTAACCTGCGGCCGCTGATGGCCGGCTGGAACGCGCTGTTCCTGCGCCAGGGGGAATATCAACCCGATCCGCAACAAAGCGCGCAATGGAACCGCGGCGCTTATCTGGTCAACGGGCTTGGCCATTGCGCCGCCTGCCATTCGCCGCGCAACCTGCTGGGGGCGGAAAAGGGCGGCGCGGCTTTCCTGGCGGGGGGGATGGTGGACGGGTGGGAAGCGCCGGCGCTGAATCAATTGGCCAATGCGGAAAAACCCTGGACCGAGGAACAGCTGTTTCAGTATTTCCGCAGCGGGCATTCCGCCGAGCACGGCGTGGCGGCCGGGCCGATGGGGCCGGTGGTGAGCGAGCTGGCGACGTTGCCGCAGAGCGATCTGCGGGCGATGGCCAATTATGTGATGTCGCTGAGCGCCAAGTCGACGCTGAACGTGGAACCGCAGGCGCAGTTGGCGGCTCGCGCATTGCCGGCGGTGGGGCAACTTGCCGGTGAGCGGTTGTTTCAGGGCGCTTGCCAGGCCTGCCACAGCGCCGCCGCCGGCGGGCCGCAGCTGTTCGGCGTCAGCCCGGATCTGGCCAATAACACCAACATCTTCAGCGATCGCCCTGATAACCTGATCAAGGTGATCCTGCAAGGGATCCCCAAACCGGCCACCGCCGAATTGGGCTTTATGCCGGGCTTTAAGGACAGTTTTTCCGATCGGCAGGTAACGGCGCTGGTGAATTATTTACGCCAACGCTATGCCGGCGACAAACCGGCCTGGCGCGACGTGGAGGCGCAGGTTGCGCGGCTGCGCGCAGAGCCGGGCACGCACTGAGCCGCCTCAGGCATGGCGCAGGAACGCCACCAGCCGCTGCGCCGGCAGCGGCAACTGCGCAGGGTCACGCACCGCGATCGACAGGCGCCGGGTCGCCCAATCGTCCGTCAGCGGCAGTGCGCTGTGCCGAATTTCCGGCTGGCGTTGTGCGCTCTCTTCCGGCACCACCGCCAGCCCGGCGCCGCGCAGCACCATGCGGCAGATGGCGTCGAAATGAGCGGCACGCGCCCGCAGCCGCATCGGGCCGCCGCTGCGTATCGCCAATTGCTCAAGATGCTGTTGCAGCGCGCTCTCTTCCGGCAGGCCGATGAAATCAAAAGGCAGGGCGTCCGCAAAGCTGACCTGCCGGCGGCCGCTGAGCGCATGCCCTGGCGGCAGCGCCAGCACCAGACGATCCTGGCGAAAAGGGTAACTTGTCAGCCCGCGCAGATCGGCGTGATCCGCGACGATGCCGATATCCGCCGCTCGTTCGGCGATTGCCTGCGCGATGGCCGGGCTGGGCAGCTCTTCCAGCGCGATATCGGTGTGCGGGTGCAGCATCAGAAAATCCGCCAACAGCTCCGGCAAAAAGGCGTCGGCGGCGACGGTATTGGCGACGATGCGCAGCTGGCTGCGCTGGCCCGGCGCGAACTCGGCCATATCACCGCGCAGCCGGTCGCGCTGCTGCAATAGCACTCGCGCGTGATGCAACAGGCGCTCACCGGCGGGCGTCGCCTGGACGCCGCGCGGATTGCGCGTCAGCAGCGCTACGCCGGCCTGTTGCTCCAGCCCGCGCATGCGGGCGCTGGCGGCGGCCAGCGACAGCCCGACGCGCTCGGCGCCGGCGGTGATGCTGCCGGTCTCGAGCACCGCCGCCAACAGCCGCAGATCGATAAAGTCAAAATGCATGCGTTTTCCCTCT
This sequence comes from Serratia sp. BNK-23, assembly GCF_047456145.1. NCBI lineage: Bacteria > Pseudomonadati > Pseudomonadota > Gammaproteobacteria > Enterobacterales > Yersiniaceae > Serratia > Serratia sp. BNK-23. The sequence continues at coordinate 2,593,770 of NZ_CP179900.1, read as the reverse complement.
GTCTTTGCCGCAGGCAGGCTCTGTCATTGCCGCATTGTGCCGCGGCGCGGCGCTGGCCACAATCGAGCCGTTGATTCGCCATAAGGATAGACGCATGTCGCTGACGTTACTCGAAATTGTCGCCCTGACGGGCATTTTTACACTGGCCGGCACGGTCAAAGGGGCGATCGGTCTGGGGTTGCCGACGGTGTCGATGGGGTTGCTCAGCCTGATGATGCCGCCGGGGCAGGCCGCCGCGCTGCTGCTGTTGCCCTCGCTGATCACCAACCTGTGGCAACTGCTGTGCGGGCCGACGCTGTGGGCGCTGTGGCGGCGGCTCTGGCCGATGATGCTGTGCGTCACGCTGGGCACATTGTTGAGCGCGGGGGCGCTCACTGCCGGCGACGGCCGCCTGGCGCCGCTGGCGCTGGGCATGTGTCTGATCGGCTATGCGCTGCTGGGATTCACCCGTTTTGATTGGCGCATTTCCGCCGTGGCAGAGCCTTGGCTGGGGCCGCTGTGCGGCCTGGTGACCGGTACGCTGACCGGCGCCACCGGGGTATTCGTCATTCCGGCGGTGCCTTACCTGAATGCGTTGGGCCTGGCGCGCGATGAGCTGGTGCAGGCGCTGGGGCTGTCGTTCACCGTCTCGACGCTGGCGCTGGGCGCCGGATTAGCCTGGCATCAGGCGCTGCCCGGCACGCTGCTCGGCGTTTCCTTGCTGTCGCTGTTGCCGGCGTTGGCCGGCATGTGGCTGGGCGGGATCGTGCGCCGTCATTGTCGCCCGCAGCTGTTTCGCCGCCTTTTCTTTATTGGGTTATTAATCTTGGGCGTTGAGATTGTTTGGCGATTCAATTAATTGAATCGATAGTACCTACGTGTAATCAGGTTCGGTATATTATTATGGGTTTTATTTTAATATGATGGCTTGCAATGTTTAGAACACACTTTTCTTATTGGTTTTTTCATGAAATACAGGATGGTTATGGATTGTTATTAGTGTGTTTTACTTTTTCAACTATAACCCTTTTAAAATGGGATAACCCCAGTGAATGTATAGGGGAACCTTGATGAAGGAAATTTTAAGCAGCCAATTCGATGCGGTGTCAGGTGGATGGCAGGATCGCGATGGGAGTGGAAAAAGAGCGTCTGATAACGGAGATGGGGTATATGATGAATAGATATGTTGTTTTTATAAAGAGTGATGAATCAAAAGTGCTAAGAAAGGAAGTGGTTACACGAGAAATAATTAAAGACATGAAGCAGAAGGGGTTCAGAAAGCATCATATCGAAGTAGAGGCTGATAACGAAAGCGATGCCATTAAAAAATTAAATAAGAACAGCAATGATTATTTGGATTCATTGAGAAATTTTTCAAGTGATTTATTGTTCTGTTCTATTTTTGTTATTGTTATGACGATAGTCTATTTTACCACGATGAAAATGAGTTAGAAGTAGATACTGTAGGATTTAAAAAATAAAAAGGCTTGTCGAACTGGATCTCTCTGATTTTTCTCTGGATATGATACTACCATTGGGTGAAATATACGTTCATAAAAATTTATTGGCGCTAGGATCACTCAGAAGATTTAAAGGTGTTTATTCTAATGGTTTCATATCCTCTCACCAAAATTAACTGACCTTCTGCTTATTTTATTGTCAATACAGTAGCCTGTGAATTTGAATGTTAGCTATCACTAAGGGACGCTGCTCATGTTTCGCCAGGAAGCGATCGAGAATCAGAAAATGAAATGGCGTGGCAGGGCGCTCCTGCTACCCGGTATTCCCGTTTGGGGCACGACAGGGCTCTGCCTGTTTTTCTTCATCGCCTTTCTCACCTTCGCGATCGCCGGCACCTATACCCGGCGGGTCAACGTGACCGGTGAGATCAGCACCTATCCCCGCGCCGCGAACGTTTACTCCACGGTTCAGGGGATAGTGGTCAAACAATTTGTCACCGAAGGGCAGGTGATTGCCGCCGGTGCCCCCATTTACCAGATTGACGTCAGTAAAAGCACCCGCAGCGGAGTGGTCAGCGATAACCAGCAGCGGGATATCGATGACCAGCTGGCACGCATTGCGCAAATCATTAACCGACTGGAAAGCAGCAAGCAGGCCACGCTTACCATGCTGGAGAAATAGAAGACACAATATACCGCTGCGTTCACCCGCTCCACCGACATCCTCAAACGCGCCCAGGAAGGGATACGCATCATGAAGGAGAACATGGAGAACTACCGGCACTATCAGACCCAGGGGCTGATCAACAAGGATCAGCTCACCAACCAGGTGGCGCTGTATTACCAGCAGCAGAACAACCTGCTGGGCCTGTCCGGCCAGAATGAACAGAATGCGCTGCAGATCACCGCGCTGGAAAGCCAGATCCATATCCAGGCCGCCGAATTTGATAACCAGATCTACCAGATGGAGCTGCAGCGCTACGAGCTGCAAAAGGAGCGGCAAAACATCGATGCCACTGGCGATATTATCGTTCGCGCGCTGGCCGGCGGCCGCATCGACTCGCTGAGCGTCACGGTTGGCCAAATGGTCAACGTCGGCGACAGTCTGCTGCAGATTATTCCGCAAAACATCGATCGCTATGCCCTGGTACTGTGGGTGCCCAACGACGCCATCCCCTACATTGCCGCCGGCGATAAGGTCAATGTGCGCTATGACGCCTTTCCGGCGGAGAAGTTCGGCCAGTTCGCCGGTACAGTGTCCATTATCTCCAAAGCCCCGGCCTCACCGCAGGAAATGCTGACCTACCAGGGGGCGCCCAAAGCGGCGCTGACCGCCGCCGTGCCTTACTACAAAGTGATCGTCATGCCGGAGAAACAGGCCATTGCCTATGACGGTAAACGTCTGAGCCTGGAAAACGGCATGAAAGCGCAAAGCACCCTGTTTCTGGAAAAAAGGAAGATTTATCAATGGATGCTGTCGCCGTTCTACGACATGAAACACAGCGCGACGGGGCCGGTCAATGAGTAGGACCACATTCAAACAACGGGTCAGCCAGCTGGATCTGCGGCTGCGCCACCGGGTTCCGATGGTACACCAGACCGAGTCGTCAGAATGCGGGCTGGCCTGTCTGGCGATGATTTGCGGCTACTACGGCAAAAACATCGACCTGATTGCGCTGCGCCGGCAGTTCAATCTGTCATCCCGCGGTGCCACATTGGTTGGGCTGACCGGTATCGCCGAACAGCTGGGGTTGAGCACTCGCCCCTTGTCACTGGAGCTGGACGAACTTGGCGCGCTAAAACTGCCCTGCATTCTGCACTGGGAATTCAACCATTTTGTGGTGCTGGTCAGCGTCAAAGGCCGCCGCGCAGTGCTGCACGATCCGGCGCGCGGGCGGCGGGCGGTCAGCCTGGCGGAGCTGTCGCACAGTTTCACCGGCGTAGCGCTTGAGGCCTGGCCCGGCAGCACCTTTACCGCCGACAGCGTTCGCCACCGCATTCACCTGCGCACGCTGATTGGCAGCGTACACGGGCTCAAGGGGGCGCTCGGCAAAATCTTTTGCCTGTCTCTGGTATTCGAAACCATCAACCTGGTGATGCCCATCGGCACGCAGCTGGTGATGGATCACGCCATTCCTGCCGGAGATCGCGGGTTACTGTCGCTCATCTGCGCCGGATTGATGCTGTTTATCTTGTTGCGGGCTGCCATCGGCATGGTGCGGGCATGGTCAGGATTGGTCATGGCGACGCTTATCAACGTGCAGTGGCAGTCCGGGTTGTTCACCCATCTGCTGCGACTGCCGCTCGGTTACTTTGAACGGCGTAAGCTGGGTGACATTCAGTCACGCTTCGGTTCACTGGATACGCTGCGCAGCACTTTCACCACCAGCATCGTCGGCGCCATCATGGACGGCATCATGGTGATTGGCGTGCTGGTGATGATGGTGCTGTATGGCGGCTGGCTGAGTGGGGTGGTGATCGCGTTCACCGCGCTCTATGTGCTGATGCGACTGCTGACCTACGGCTATTATCGCCAGCTGTCCGAGGAGGCGCTGGTGAGAGAGGCGCGGGCAGGCTCGTATTTTATGGAAACGCTGTACGGTATCGCTACCGTCAAGATGCAGGGTATGGCAGAACGCCGCATCGCTCACTGGCTAAACCTTGAAATCGACACCATCAACACGGGTATCCGCGTCACCCGAATGGACATGCTGTTTGGCGGGATCAACACCTTCATAGCGGCGTGCGACCAGATCGTCATTCTGTGGTTGGGAACCAGCCTGGTGATCGATAACCAGATGACCCTCGGCATGTTCGTGGCGTTCGGCGCCTTTCGGGGGCAGTTCTCCGACCGTATCGGGTCGCTGACGGAGTTTTTGCTGCAACTGCGCATGATGAGCCTGCATAACGAGCGCATTGCCGATATCGCTCTGCATCCGCGGGAGGCGCGTAAACCCGATCACCCTTACACGGCGGGCCTGCAACCTTTGGGATTGACGACCCATGCCCTGAGCTATCGTTACGACAGCCAGTCACCGGCTATCTTTGATGGCCTGGACATCAGCGTTGCGCCGGGCGAAAGCGTGGCCATTGTGGGCCCGTCCGGCGCCGGCAAAACCACGTTGATGAAGGTGTTGTGCGGACTGTTGACCCCGGATTCAGGGCGGGTTGAGGTGAACGGTGTCGATATCCGCCAGCTCGGCATCAACAACTACCACAAAATGATTGCCTGCGTGATGCAGGACGACAAACTGTTCTCCGGCTCGATCCGGGAAAATATTTGCGGGTTTGCGGACGAGGTGGACGATGCCTGGATGCAAACCTGTGCCCGTGCCAGCTATCTGCATGACGTGATTTTACGCATGCCTATGGGATATGAAACACTGATTGGCGAGTTGGGGGAAGGATTGTCCGGCGGGCAAAAACAACGGCTATTCATAGCCCGGGCAATCTACAAAAAACCGGCTATTTTGTTTCTGGATGAGGCCACCAGCGCGCTGGATAAGGAGAGCGAAGCTGTGGTGAATCAGGCCATCAAGAGACTCAATATCACTAAGCTGATCATTGCCCACCGTGAAACGACCATTGCGTCGGCAGATCGGGTTATACATTTGGGATAAGGGGGGTATCACCCGCGGCACCGGCCATTTTCACTGTTCTCCCCTAAAAACCCAATAAATGGCGATGGGGCAAGGCTATTTTTGCTGCTCGCTTCGGCTTTCAATTTACGGCGCGGCGCATTGCGCGATATTCTGGTTTTCTGATGGGCTGACGGCGGATGAGGGAACCATGACAGACAGCCAGGCGTTTGAACAACAAAGCCTCGACAATCTGCTGAGCTATTGGCGGCGCCATCGCCGCCTGCCGGGCGCGCGCTATCCGGCCGGCCCGACCGACACCCTGTGTGACGTGCCGGGCGTCAGCGTCGGGCATCACACGCTGGCCGACGGCGAATGCCAGACCGGCGTTACCGCCATCGTGCCGCCGGGCGATCTGTTTAACCAGCCGCTGCCGTGTGGTAGCGCGGTGCTCAACGGCTTCGCCAAGCCGCTGGGGCTGGTGCAGCTGAACGAGCTGGGGGTGCTGCAAACGCCTATTCTGCTGAGCAACACCTTCGCCGTCGGCACGCTGTTCAACGCCATGGTGCGGCGCAGCTGTCTGCGTTACCCGCAGATCGGCCGCGGCAGCGCCACCATTAACCCGCTGGTGCTGGAGTGCAACGACGGCTACCTCAACGATATTCAGGCGATGGCGGTGCGTGAGGAGCACGTCTTCAGCGCGCTGGATAACCATTCCACCCGCTTTGCGCGCGGCAGCGTTGGCGCCGGGCGCGGCATGAGCAGCTTCGGCTTGAAAGGGGGCATCGGCACCGCCTCGCGCTATTGTCCTGGGCTCGGCACCACGCTCGGCGTGCTGGTGTTGGCCAACTTCGGCACCCTCGACTCGCTGACGCTGAGCGGCGTGCGCGTTGGCCAGGCGCTGGGCAAGCTGTTGGCGGATCCGCCGCCGCAGGTGGACGCCGGTTCGGTCATTATCATCATCGCCTGCGATCGGGCGCTGGACAGCCGCCAGCTGAACCGCATCGCCCGCCGCGCGGGCGCCGGTTTGGGGCGGGTGGGCAGCCATTGGGGGCACGGCTCCGGCGATATCGCGCTGGCGTTTTCCACCCGGTTGCTGGGGGCGACGTTGCCGGACGAGCGGCTGGAGCCGCTGTTTGCGGCCGCCGCGGACGCCACCGAATACGCGGTGTTGGATGCCTTGCTGAGCGCGGAAGGCGTCAGCGGTTTCCAGCAGCACGATCGTATGGCGTTGGGCCCGCTGCTCGATCGGCTGGCGGCAAATTAAATAACGGGAGTGTGATGTGAAAGTCTTTATCTCTGCGGATATTGAGGGTATTGCCGGCGTGATGCGGCCGGAGCAGTGCAACCCGGCCCATGCTGACTATGCTGCGGCGCGCGAGCTGATGGAGCAGGAGGTCAACGCCGCCATCGACGGCGCTTTTGCCGGCGGCGCCACCGAGGTGACGGTGGCCGACAGCCACGCCATGATGCAGAACCTGCGCGCCGATCGCATCGATGCGCGGGCGCGCCTGGTGCAGGGCAAACCGCGCGGGCTATCGATGGTGGAAGGGCTGCAGCATCAACGTTACGACGGCCTGATGTGTATCGGTTATCACAGCGCCGCCGGCGAACGCGGCGTGCTGGCGCATACCATCAATGGCCGGGCCTTTTACCGCGTCAGCCTGAACGGCGAGGTGGTAGGCGAAAGCGATCTGTATGCGGCGGCGGCGGCCGAGTTGAACGTCCCGCTGTGGCTGGTGAGCGGTGACGACGAGCTGCAACGCTGGATCGCTGAACGTTATCCGCAATCTGGCTATGTTTGCGTGAAACGCGCCATCTCGCAAACCGCCGCCGAATCGCTCAGCCCTCAGCGGGCGCGGGCGGAGATCCGCGAGCGGGCGATGCAGCAGGTGCGCCAGGGCGCCAGACTGCCGGTGGAGCGCCGCTTCATGCCACCTTACCGGTTGACGCTGATGGCGGCCAAACCGGTGCTGGCGGATCTGTTCAGCCTGGTGCCCGGCGTGCAGCGCCAGGACGCGCTCACCGTGGCCTTCGACAGCGACAACATGGCGGCGCAAATCCGCCTGCTCAGCGTCTTCTCCTCTCTGGCGACGACGCAGAGCTGACTCCCGGTGCGGGTTCCCGCCCGCACCGCACGATTCTCCAACAGAAAATCCCTTATCAAGATTAGGCCTGCTGAATAATAGGCTACGCTAATTATTGCTCTGTTGCGCTATGTCACCTGACCGGCGCGGCAAGCCATTCCCATAACAAGAGTTGTTTCGCCGAAGGCAGTGACGCCTTCGGTTTTTTTGGAGTCATGAGCAATGAGCATATCCCAAGTTCCGCTTTCGCGGCGGCGGTTTATCGTCGGCGCCGGGGCGTTGGTGATCGGCGCCTATCTGCCGTCCACCGGCGCGCTGGCGCGCTCGAACGCCCCGGCCGCCTCCGGCACGGCGGCGTTAGACGCCAACGCCTTCGTTCAGATTGGCGCCGACGGCGTCGTCACCGTCATCAGTAAACACACCGAAGTGGGCCAGGGGGTCTATACCGGCATGGCGACGCTGGTCGCCGAAGAGCTCGACGCCGACTGGGCGCAGGTGCGGGTCGTGGCCGCGCCGGTGGACACCAATATCTACAAGAACCTGGCGTTCGGATTCCAGGGCACCGGCGGTTCCAGTTCGGTGGCCAATGCCTATGAGCAAATGCGGCGCATGGGCGCCATGGCGCGCGCGCTGCTGGTGCAGGCCGCCGCGCAGAGCTGGAAAACCTCGGCGCAGGAAATCACCGTGCAGGCGGGCAAGATCCGCCATGCCGCCAGCGGGCGAGAAGCGGGCTTTGGCGAGTTCGCCGCGCTGGCCGCCACGTTGCCGCCGCCCGACCCCGCCAGCCTGACGCTGAAGGACCCGGCCAATTTCATCCTGATCGGCAAAACGCGCGGTTTGCACCGCGTCGATTCGCTGGCGAAAACCAACGGCAGCGCGCAGTTCTCGCAGGATATCCACGAGCCGGACATGCTGACCGTCACCATCAAGAAACCGCCGCGTTTCGGCGGCAAAGTGGCGACCTTCGACGCCGAGCGGGCGCTGGCGGTGCCGGGCGTGGTGGCGGTGAAACAGGTTGCCACCGGCGTAGCGGTTTACGCCAAAAACACCTGGGCGGCGATCCAGGGGCGGGAACGGCTGAGGGTCACCTGGGACGATGCGCAGGCCGAACGGCGCAACACCGAGGAGATCTACGCCGAGTTCCGCCAGGTGGCGCAGAAAACCGGCGTGGTGGCGAAGAGCCACGGCAAGCCGGACGAGGTGTTCGATAAGGCCGACAAGGTGATCGAGGCTGAATACACCTTCCCGTACGTCGCCCACGCGCCGATGGAGCCGCTGGACGGCTATCTGTTCTGGGACGGCGAGAGCGTTAAGGCGCGCTACGGCTGCCAAATCCAGACGCTTGACCATAAGCAGCTGTGCGATCTGTTCGAGCTGCCGCCGGAGAAGGTGCAGATTGAAACCATTCTGGCGGGCGGCAGCTTCGGCCGGCGCATCGATTTAGGCAACCCGACGCTGGGGCCGGATCTGGCGGCCGACATGGCGGCGGCGGCCAAGGGCATCGGCCCCGGTCACGGCGTGAAGGTGGTATGGACGCGCGAGGACGACATCCGCAACGGCTGGTATCGCCCGATGATCCTGCACCGCCTGCGCGGCGCCATTCGCGGCGGCAAGGTGGTGGGCTGGACCGATACCGTGGTCGGCCACTCCTGGACGCGCCACAGCGCGATGGATGCGCTGGTGGTCAACGGGCTCGATCAAATGATGGTCGAGGGCGCCAGCGAGGTGTCATACACCTTCGAAGCCTTCCGCTGCGATGCGCACATCGTGCCCGGCAAGGTGCCGACCACCTCGCTGCGGTCGGTCGCCAGCACCCACACCGGCCACGCGGTGGAGAGCTTTATCGATCAGCTGTTGCAGGAAACCGGGCAGGATCCGGTCGAAGGGCGGCTGGCGCTGATGGGCGATGCGCCGCGCGCGGCGGGCGTGCTGCGGGCGGTGGCTAAAGCCGCCGACTGGCAGGGCGCCAAGGTGGTGGACGGGCGCGCGCGCGGCGTGGGCGTCGCCAAGGCGTTCGATACCTATGTGGCGCAGGTGGCCGAGGTGTCGATCGGCGAAGGCGGCATCCCGAAAGTGCATAAAGTGTGGTGTGCGGTGGATTGCGGCGTGGCGGTGAACCCCGACGTGATCCGCGCGCAGATCGAGGGCGGCATTGGTTACGGCCTCAGCATGGCGCTATACGGCAATATCACGCTGAAAGACGGCGTGGTCGAACAGTCCAATTTCAATAACTTCCGCCCGCTGCGCATCGATGAGATGCCGGAGATCGAGGTGATCATCGTGCCCTCGACCGAGAAACCGACCGGCGTGGGCGAGCTGGGGGTGCCGACCATCGCCCCGGCGGTCGGCAATGCGCTGGCGCTGCTCGGGCGGCCGCGCACCTCGCTGAGCCTGCCGCTGCATAATCCCACTGCGAATCCGGCGTCTGACAAGGAGAGAACCTGATGATTCATTTAACCGTAAACGATCAGCCGCTGGCCTTTGAGGGCGATCCGCACATGCCGCTGCTGTGGTTTCTGCGTGACGAAGCCGGCCTGACCGGCACTAAGTTCGGCTGCGGCATCGCCATGTGCGGCGCCTGTACCGTGCATCTGGACGGCGTGCCGGTGCGTTCGTGCATGACGCCGGTCTCCGCCGCCGTCGGCAAGAAAATCACCACCATCGAAGCCGTGGGCGCCACGCCGGAAGGCAAGGCGGTGCAGGAAGCCTGGCTTGATCTGGACGTGGTGCAGTGCGGTTACTGCCAGTCCGGCCAGATCATGAGCGCCAGCGCGCTGTTGGCGCAAAGCAAGGATCCGAGCGATGCGGACATTGACGCGGCGATGGGCGGCAACGTCTGCCGCTGCGCCACCTATGTGCGCATTCGCGCCGCCATCCACCAGGCCGCCAAGGCGTTGGGTTAGGGAGAGATGCGATGAGCAATGCCTTGAAAGGGCTGTTATGGCTGATTATCGCCGTGGTGGTGTTGGCGGGAGGGTACGCGCTGTATACCCTGCTGCGGCCCACCGGCGCGGAACCCGCGGCGCCGATCGCCGGGGCGACGGCCGGCATGACCGACAAACTGGCGCGCGGCGAGTACCTGGCGCGCGCCGCCGACTGCGTGGCGTGCCACACCGCGCCGGGCGGCGCGCCTTATGCGGGTGGCTTCGCCTTCAAATTGCCGTTCGGCACCATTTACGGCACCAATATTACCGCCGACAAGGAGACCGGCATCGGCAACTGGAGCGACGATCAGTTTGTGCGTGCGGTGCGTGAGGGCATCGGCCCGCAGGGCAACCTGTATCCGGCGATGCCTTATACCTCGTACACCGGGCTGAGCCGCGACGACGTGCTGGCGATCAAGGATTATCTGTTCAGCCTGCCGCCGGTGAAACAGGCCAACCCGCAAAACGAGCTGTCGTTCCCGTTCAACCAGCGTTGGGGCATGAAATTCTGGAACCTGGCGTTCTTTAACGAGCAGCGTTTTACGCCGGATCTCAACAAGGACGAACAGTGGAATCGTGGCGCCTATCTGGCGACGGCGCTGGGCCACTGCGGCGAGTGCCACACGCCGCGCAATCTGGGGTTTGGTCTTAACCAGAGCAAGCACCTGAGCGGTGAAGTGGTGCAGGGCTGGTTCGCTGCCAACATCACGCCGGACAAACAGACCGGCATCGGCGGTTGGAGCGACCAGCAGCTGTCGCAATATCTGGCTACCGGCCATGCGCCGGGGCGCAGCAGCGCCGCAGGCCCGATGGCGGAAGCGGTGGAAAACAGCCTGCAGTTCCTGACGCAAGAAGACAATCTGGCGTTGGTGAAATACCTGCGCGACATCGAGCCGATCGCCGGCGACGCTGCCGCCGCGGTGAACCTGCAGCCGAAGGGCGCGGCGGCATCCACCCCGATCCTGCCGGGCGGGCAAGACAGTTCGCTCGGGCGGCGGCTGTTCGCCAACGACTGCAGCGGCTGCCACCAGTGGAACGGGCCGGGCCGCCAGAGCGAGTACGCTTCGCTGGTGGGCAGCACGGCGGTGAACGATCCGCAGGGGCGCAGCGTGGTGCAGGCTATCCTGAAGGGGACGAGCATCAGCGTTGGCGAGCGGCATGAAATGATGCCGGCGTTCGGCAGCGCCTATTCCGACGAGGAAGTGGCGGCGGTCGCCAACTTCGTGGTCGGCCACTTCGGCGATAAGCAGGGCAAAGTCACCGCCAAGCAGGTAGCGGAGCAGCGCAAGCAGTAGCGAAAAGGCGCGCGGGCCGGATTAGCCTGCGCGCTTCTCGACCAGAAAGTCCAGCAGCGCCCTGACCTTGGAAGACATGTGCTCACGGGAGGGAATGTACAGATAGAAGCCGGGGAAGGGCTGCGACCAGGCCTGCAGTATCCGCACTAACTCACCGCGTTCCACCATCGCTTTCACGGCGAAATCAAAGTGCTGAATAATGCCGACGTGCTGTAATGCGGCGCGGATCATGCCGTCGTCGTCGTTGGTGATCACGCTGCCTTTCGGTTCGACGGAAAAGGTATGGCGCGCGTGCCGCTCGACGGTGGAAAACTCCCATTGATAAATGGCGCCGCTGGTTGCGTGGCGAAAAGCGATGCAGTTGTGGTTGACCAGATCCGCCGGCGTGGCGGGCGTGCCGTAACGGCTGAGGTACTGCGGCGTGGCCACCGCCGCCAGCGCCACCTGTGGCGTGATGGGGATCGCCACCATATGCTCGGCGAGGCTTTCACCCAGCCGAATGCCGGCGTCGTAACCTTCGGAAATGATGCTGGCCATGCCGTCGTCCATCACCAGTTCAAGCTTCAGCCTGGGGTAGCGCATCAGGAATTCGCCGATATGCGGTTCGATAAAGTGCTTGGCGGCCGTGCGCGAAGTGTTTATCCGCAGCAGCCCCGCCGGTTCATGGCGGCTCTCTTCCAACGTGCCGACGGCGTGCTCGATCGTGCTGAGGGCGGGCGTCAGGGCTTCCAGCAGGCGTTGCCCTTCCTCGGTGAGCGACATATCGCGGGTGGTGCGGTAGAGCAGCTTGACGTTCAGCTGTTTTTCCAACGCCTTCAGGTTTTGCGACAGCGCGGCGCGGGAAACGCCCATTTGGGCCGCCGCTTTGGTAAAGCTGCGGTGCTGCGCGATATGCGCGAACCACGCCAGTGAAGGAAGCAGGGAAGGATCCATCGAGATGCCCGCATTGTAAATTACAGCTTAACACTGTAGTCCATTCTCTGGGCTTATCAAAGAACAATACGGCGTATAAAGTGAGCGTTATCCCAGCGGAAGCGATGCCGAGCGCGTTTCCCGAGCCAGCAACCCTGTGAGGAACTCATGATGAAAACGGTCAAAATCAAACGTCAGTATTGGGACATCGCGGCGGATATCCACTTCCCGCCGGATTTCGACGAGCGGAAAAAGTACCCGGCGATCATCAGCGCCCATCCAATTGGCAGCTGTAAAGAGCAGACCTCGGGCACTGTCTATGGGGCGGCGCTGGCGAAAGCCGGCTTTGTGGTCATCGCGTTCGACGCCAGCTTCCAGGGCGAGAGCGGCGGCGAACCGCGCTTTATCGAAGATCCCGCTCAGCGCGTGGAAGATTTTCGCGTCGTGACCGATTATCTGGTGACGCTGGACTACGTTGACGACCAGCGTATCGGCGTGCTCGGCATCTGCGGCGGCGGCGGTTACGCCATCAATGCTTCGATGACCGAGCGGCGCATCAAAGCGGTGGCGACCATTACCGGTGCCAACTATGGCCGGGTGATGCGCGAGGGCGTGTTGGCCAATGGCGATCCTGTGGCTTTCCTGGAGGATATTGCTCGGCAGCGCACCGCAGAGGCGCGCGGCGCGGCGTTGCGTGTGGATGTGGGCCTGTACCCGAGCGTTGAGGCGGCGCAACAAGACGGTGCCGATATCGATCTGCGCGAGGCGACGGAATACTACCGTACGGCGCGCGGCGAGAAGCCGAACGGCGTAAACAAAACGCTGTATTCCCATAATGCGGTAGCCGTGGGCTGGGACGCGTTCCACCTGGCGGAAGTGCTGCTGACCCAGCCGCTGTTGGTGATTGTCGGCAGCAAACCCGGCCTGTTCGGCGCGCTGCGCGACGGCTATGAGATTGTGCGCCGCGCCAAGTCGCAGCACAAAGAGCTGGTGGTGGTAGAAGGCTGGTCACATTACGATCTCTACGACAAACCGGAGCCGGTAGCTCAGGCGCTGGAGAAGCTGGTACCGTTCTTTAAAGCGACGCTGTAAGCGGCGGGCCGGAGGCGAGGGAGTTTCTCCCTCGCCGTGGCGTCAGCGGCTGCGGCGCGACATCACCCGTTTGTCTTTCGGCCGATCCTGCCAGTCCTCAACCTGATTGTTGAAGTTATCCGCCAGCAGGTAGGCCGGGGTTTTCGCCAGCCAGTCGGACAACGAAATGTCCTGATAGATACCGTTGTCCATCACGATCAGTACCTTCAAATCCTCATCGCCGATGTTCTCGATGTAATGGCCGAAGCCCTGCGGCACGTAGCCGACGTCTGAAGGTGCGTACTCTTCCGTCTGCGCGTGGCCGTGCGAGCTGAACACCGTCATGCGGCCTTTGCCGGAAATATAGTATTGCCATTCGTTGGCATTGGGGTGCCAGTGCAATTCCCGGATCGCGCCGGGTTTCACGATCTCGATGATGCCGGTCATGGTGGTGGAGATGGGGAATTCTTTCGACGACACCAAATGCACGCTGCCGGCGTCATTTTCAAAGAACGGCTTTTGCTTCATTAATTCATAGCGGTGGGTCAGCGGGGCGTTATTTAATCCGCCGTCGTTTTTCGGTAATGGCAAGGCGGGCGGAACGGCGCCGCCGACAATATAAGCCTCGCCCTGTTTGGCCTTGGAAAATACCGCCGCCGGCATGTCGACGCTTTTTTCCAATACCTCTTTCGGCATATGCGCCACCCAATCGGTGATGCTGAAGGTGCCGAATTCGGAGAAGTGCCCGTTATCGAACGCCAGAATAAAATGCGCGCCGTCTGCCAAGGCCTGAATGGAATGGCCGTAGCCTTTTGGGAAATACCAGACGTCGCCGGGCCCGAAATCCGCCACTTCGCATTTGCCCTCGGGATCGAGAATGGTGATGCGCGCATGGCCCTCCAGCATAAACGCCCATTCGGCGGCGATGGCGTGCCAGTGCAGTTCGCGCACGCCGCCCGGCTCCAGCGTCATGTCGACGCCGGCCACGCCCTCGGAGATCGGGAATTGCTCGACGGTGGCTTCGCGCGCCCAGCCGCTGGGCAGGCTGCGCTTTTTGCTGTCGGTGAATTTGTATTTATAGAGATGCTGCGCATCGGCAGGCGGCTGATAGCTGCTGGGGGGCACGATATTGCGATGGTCGTCGGCAGCGGCATTTTTGGCGATGCCGCCAATCATGCCGGCGGCGGCCGCGCTGACGGCGGAGACTTTCAATATATCACGACGCGATAGCATAGCATTTTCTCCAATATAAAGCCGTGCGCCTGCAGAAGCAGGCGACAGGGAAGGCGCGATCGCCATTGAAATGATTCTTGTCATCGGCGGGAATAGGCTGTGACCCTTAAATCCTAGCGGCTGGAAGGTATTGCGTAGGCGCTTATTTGTTTGCGTTTGTTACTAAGTGAGTGCAGGTTTAATTAATTAAACGGAAGTTGAATAGTCATTGGGTGGGATTAATTTTAGTCGCCGGCTAATTTAAATAAATAATAAACGAACGTCATTTTTTATTGGCCGTTCGGGCTATTTTTATGACTGCCCCACGGTCTCCAGCACCAGTTGCCGAAAGCGCTCGACGATCGGCGAGGTCGGACTGCGCCGTAGCGCCAGGTAAAGCGGGGCGCTCAGCTGCGCTTCTTCGGCGAGAGTGCGGTAGACGATGCCGTCGCCGCCCAGCCGCCGCATGGAACCGGGCACGATGGACACCCCCAATCCGGCGCCGACCAGGCTGAGGGTGGCCGGCAGGCGCGGCGCTTCCTGCACGATGCGCGGGCTGAAGCCGGCACGGTGGCAGGCGGCCAGAATGGCGTCGTACAGCCCCTGGCCGGCCGGGCGGCGATAGAGAATAAACGCCTCGTGGGCCAGTTCGGCCAACGGCAGCGGCTGCTGCGTCTCATGCGCCAGCCGATGGCCCAGCGGCAGAGCGACGATCATCGGCTCGCTGAGCACCGGCTCGACGCTCAGGCCGGGAATGCCGTTGGCCGGCGAGCGCACGAAGGCGGCGTCGAGGCGCTGTTCCAGCAACGCCTCCATCAGTTCGCCGCTGCCGGCTTCTTCCAGTTGAGTGGTGATGCCCGGCAGGATGTCGCGGTAGCGGCGCAGCAGGTTGGGCACGAACGGGTGCAGCGCGGCGGAACTGGTGAAACCGATAGCGATATGACCCTGCTCGCCACGGGCGGCGCGCTGCACCGCTTCGCGCAGGCGTTCGGCGCGCGCCAGCAGGGCGCGGGCTTCTTCGAACAGCACACCGCCCGCTTCGGTGACGCGCACGCCGCGCGGCAATCGCTGCAACAATTTCACGCCCAATTCATCTTCCAGCCCCTGCAACAGGCGGGTCAGCGGCGGCTGCTGGATAAACAGCCGCTCGGCGGCGCGGGTGATGTTGCCTTCTTCCACCACGGTGACGAACGCCCGCAGGCGACGCAGTTCAATCATAACCATACCTCAAAGGTATCTTTCATTGTTCCGGAATGCATTAGACATCATGGCACGGCGGCGCGCATGATACCAGACATCAAAACAAGCGATGTGGAACGGCAATGTCATGTCAGATATCAATACGATAAAACCGCACCCGGCGGCAGCGCCGGGCAACGCGGCGCTGTTTTTGGGCTTTCTGTGGCTGGGGTTGATCGGCTTCGGCGGCGTACTGCCGATGGCGCGCAGCATGTTGGTGGAGCGCCGGCGCTGGCTGAGCGGCGAACAATTCACCGAGCTGCTCGGGCTGTGCCAGTTTCTGCCCGGCGGCAACGTGATCAACCTGTCGGTGGCGGTGGGCATGGAGTTTCGCGGGCTGCGCGGCGCGCTGTGCGCCTTGTTGGGCCTCATCAGCGCGCCGACGGCGATTGTGGTGGGGCTGGGCGTGGTGTACGCCCGCTTCCAAAACGATCCTCATGTGCAGCATGTGTTCGCCGGTCTGGCCGCCGCCGCCGCCGGGTTGCTGCTCTCGACCGGGATTAAGATGCTGCTGCCGCTGCGCGGCAAGTGGGCGGCGCTGGCGATTGTGGCGCTGGCGCTGATCGCCATTGCCTGGCTGCGCCTGCCGCTGCTGCCGACCATGCTGGTGCTGGCGCCGCTGAGCATTCTGCTGATGTGGCGGTGGCCGTCATGAGCGGGGTGTTGATGGCGTTGGCGTTGATTTTCACCGAGCTGTCTCTGCTGGCGTTCGGCGGCGGCATGACCATTCTGCCGGAGATGCAGCGGCAGGTGGTGGAGGTGCATCAGTGGATGAGCGCCCAGGAGTTCAGCGCGCTGTTCGCCATGGCGCAGGCCGCGCCGGGGCCGAACATGATGATCGTGCCGCTGGTCGGTTGGCACGTCGCCGGTTGGGCGGGGCTGCTGGTGTCTTCGGTCGCCAAGTTCGGGCCGTCTTCCATCGTTACGCTATTGGTGATGGGCGCCTGGCGGCGCTTTAAGGATCGCCCGTGGCGCCGCATCGTGCAGGCCGGGCTGGTGCCGCTGACCGTGGGGCTGGTGGTGGCCAGCGGCCTTTTGATCGCCGAGGCTTCCGCGCCCAATTGGCGGCTGGCGGCGATCGTGGCGCTGGCGACGGGCTTGAGCATGAGCAAGCGCCTCCATCCGCTGTGGGTGCTGGCCGGTGGCGCGCTGCTTGGCTTGCTGTTCGCCTGAAGGATTAGCGCGGGATCAGCACAAAGCGCGAAGGGCCGTTGCGGTCGATCAGCTCATAGCGCTTCGGCGCGGTCAGGGCCAGAAACGCCACCATGCTCCCTTCGGCGTCGGTCAGCGTCATGCCGTCCGGCGTTGGCCGCCAGGCGACCGGCAGCGCGTGCAGCGCCAGCGGCTGCAGGCATTCGGCTGAGGCGCTGAAGCGGAAGGCGTTGGTGTTGGCTACCGCTTCGTCGCTCAGCTGCACCTCGCAGACGGTTTTACCGTCGCCGATGGCGGCGAGCTGCCAGTCGCCCTTCAGCGCGGCGGGTTCCAGCAACGGCAGTGAACTGCCCAGGGCACTGCTGCACAATACGCTCATAATGACTCCTGTCAGGCTGGCGCGGCGCAAGGCGCGCATAAGGAAATGGGTTGGCATCGGGTCACTCCTTTCGGCTGTCCGTTCACACCTTAGCACGTTCCCGGCAGGATGATGAGGCAAGGATTAGGTTTTTTAATCCTCGATAATTCTGATCTAACCGGCGATAACATGCCCAAAAAGACGAGTCATTAGCCCGCCGATACGCTTATCTTTCTCATTAATACTGCGCTAATACAAATCGTTATGATTATTTCCGCCTTAACGCCCGGAGCGGTGATGCGCGGCGGCGTGGGCTCGCGCCGTCGGGGCTAATTACTATACTGGTCAATCCTAAGCCTTGGCTTAGATTAGAACGACTGATGAATAGTCTTACAAAGCGAGTGGATTCCTACTGTGTAAAAGGAGAATGCAATGAGCAGTCGCCACAACGACATTTTGCAAGATGACGATGAGTTCACCAGCCTGGCCGCCACATCCCCCAACGATCACAACTATCAGTTTTACTATCACCAGCCCGGCAGCCCCTATGACGGATTGGGCTACGGCGCGCTGTTCACGCTGGACAACGCTAACCTGTACAGCAACCAGCGCGGCGGGGCAGCCATCAACAACCTGGGTAAAATCCGCGATAACTTCAGCTTCGATCGCGCCGCCGATCAGCTGACGCGGCCGGGCCTGACGCACAACGGCGATCAGGTGTATCACCAGCCGGTGGCGCTGACCTATTCCTTCCTGACGCAGAGCGCGCTGAACCGCATCGGCCAGACCGGCGACGGCGACAAGGGGCTGCAGCCGCTGACCCTGGCGGCGCAGGCTCAGGCGCTGAAATCGATGCAGGCCTGGGCCGACGTGGCGAACGTGACCTTTACCGAGGCGGCGTCCACCGATATCAACCACCGTGCGGACATCACCTTCGCGTACTTCACCCAGCGCGCCGACGGCAGCACCGCCGCCGGCAGCGGCCCGAATGCCATCAACGCGTACGCCTATTATCCGCCGAGCTCCAAAGCGGGCAGCGATAACGCCTTCGCCGGCACGGTGTGGTTCAACAAAAACTTCGCCACCCATAAGGCGCCGGTTAGCGGCGACTTCAGCAGCCAGACCTTCACCCACGAGCTGGGGCATGCTCTGGGGCTGGCGCACCCGGGATCTTATGACGCGTCGCTGGGCAACCCGAGTTACCAGAACGACGCGGCTTATTATCAGGATTCGTTGCAATACTCGATCATGAGCTATTTCAACGCCGGTTACACCGGCGCCGACACCAAAGGGGTGTACGGCTATGGCCCGATGGTGGATGACATCGCCGCGATCCAAAAATTGTACGGCGCCAACATGAGCACCCGCACCGGCGACACGGTGTACGGCTTCAACTCCAACACCGGGCGCGATTTCCTGACCGCCACGGCGGACAACGGCAAACCGGTCAACTTCGCGGTGTGGGACGCCGGCGGCAACGACACGCTGGACTTCTCCGGCTACAGCCAGCAGCAGATGATCAACCTGAACGACGGCGCGTTCTCCAGCGTCGGCGGCGGCACGCAGAACGTCGCCATCGCGCGCGGGGCGATCATCGAGAACGCCATCGGCGGCAGCGGGCGCGATGTGATCATCGGCAACGATCAGGACAACCTGCTGGCGGGCAACGCCGGCTCCGATATCCTGTACGGCGGTCTGGGGGCGGATCATCTGTGGGGCGGCAAAGACGCTAATAACTTCACCGACTATTTCGTCTATCTCAACGCCAAAGAGTCGACGGTGGCGGCGTTCGACGTGATTGAAGACTTCGAGCACGGCATCGACAAGATCGATCTCTCAGGCCTGCGCTTCAACAACAGCCTGAGCGAGCTGCGCTTTATCGACAGCGGCAGCGCCTTCAGCGGCCAGAAAGGCGAGATCCAACTCAACTTCGACGCCTTCAACGGCACCACCGATCTGTTGATGAACACCCAGAGCAACAGCTACGCCGCCGACTTCAAGATCCACGTGGTCGGGCAGGTGGAGCAGAGCGATATTCTGTTTGCCTGAGGGCGAGGAAGGAAAAGAGAAAAGGGCCGAACGGCCCTTTTTTTACGACTGGGCCGCCGCCGCGCTTTCCACCGTGAAGTCGCCGGTGGCCACCTCGCCGGCGCGGCGGTAGTGGGCCACGATCACGCCGCCGGGCGAGACCACCGATTGGGTCAGCGTAAAGGCCGCCGGCGCGGCGTTGTCATCGAACAGCCGCTTGCCTGCGCCGAGCAGCACCGGGTAGGTAAGCAGGCGCAGTTCGTCCACCAGATCGTTGGCCAGCAGCTGTTGCATCAGCGTGCTGCTGCCCTGCACCAGCAGCACCGGCCCCTGAGCGCGCTTCAGCTCGCGCAGCCGGGCGATGATGTCCCGCCCCAGCCACTGGCTGTTCTCCCACGCCAGCGTCTCGCCGTGGTGGGTGGCGACGTATTTGACCGCCTGATTGAACGTGCGGGCGATATCGGCCGAAAACGGGTCGGCCTCGTCGGTGATATGTGGCCAGTAGCCGGCGAAGATATCGTAGGTGCGCCGCCCGAGCAGCAGATCGAAAGGCGCAGAGAAAAGATCGCTCATCGTTTCCGCGACGGCGTCATCCCAGTAGGGGGCGGTCCAGCCGCCGAAGCGAAAGCCGCCGCTGCGGTCTTCGTCCTGCCCGCCGGGCGCCTGCATCACGCCGTCGAGGCTGATGAAGGCGCTGGCAATAATCTGTCGCATGGCTGTCTCCTGCAATTGAGTGCCAGCTGAAAGTTTAGCCGCCGTGCAGCGGCCGCGCCAACCGGCCGCTCAGGGTTGCAGCGCCTTGAGCAGCGCCTGATGGAAGCGCTCCGGCTCCTCCATTTGCGGCGCGTGGCCGAGCCCGGCGAACTCGATCAGCGTGGCGTGCGGGATCAGTTTCGCCGCCTGTTTGCCTAACACATCATAATGCCCGATTTTGGCCTTGACTGCCGGCGGGGCGATATCGCTGCCGATGGCGGTGGTGTCGGCGGTGCCGATCATCAGCGTGGTGGGCGTTTGCAGATCCTTGAACTCGTAATACACCGGCTGGGTGAAGATCATGTCGTAGATCAGCGCCGAGTTCCACGCCACCAGGCGATGGCCCGGCCCGTTGTTCAACCCGGCCAGCATATCCACCCAGCGATCGTACTCCGGCTTCCAGCGGCCGCCGTAGTAAGTGTGCTGCTCATAATTGCGGATGCTCTCAGCGGAGGTGTTCAGCTCGCGCGCGAA
The DNA here is from genome assembly GCF_047456145.1 of Serratia sp. BNK-23. Lineage (NCBI taxonomy): Bacteria > Pseudomonadati > Pseudomonadota > Gammaproteobacteria > Enterobacterales > Yersiniaceae > Serratia > Serratia sp. BNK-23. The sequence goes on along the minus strand of NZ_CP179900.1, from coordinate 2,573,248 downwards.
CCACTGATCGATGCTGCGCCACGGCACGCCTTTCGCCTTCCAGTCCTCAAGGCCGATCGGGTTGACCATCACCAGCCGTTCCACCGCCTGCGGATACATCAGGCTGTAGCGCGTGGCCAGCATGCCGCCGGTGGAGTGGCCGATGACGATGGCCTTGCTGATGTTCAGATTCTGCAGCAGGCCGTGGGTATTTTGCGCCAGCTGCTGGAAGCTGTACTGGTAATGCGCCGGCTTGGTGGAGGAGCAAAAGCCGATTTGATCGGGCGCGATGACGCGGTAACCGGCCTTGCTCAGCGCCTTGATGGTGTCCTGCCAGGTGGCGGCGCAGAAGTTTTTACCGTGCAGCAACAGCGCGGTGCGGCCGTTGGCGGTGCCTTCCGGCGGCACGTCCATATAGCCCATTTTTAACGGCTGCCCCTGCGAGGTGAAGCTGAACTGTTGCAACGGGTAGGGGTAGTGAAAGCCCTGCAGCTCCGGGCCGAACGTCGGCGTTTCGGCGGCACCGGCGGCGAACGCGGCCAGCGCGGCGCACAGCAGCGCGCTACGGGTGAATCTCAGCATCCTGATCTCCTGAAAAACGGACGAAAGCCGAGTATAGCCATAATCGGCGCGGCGGCGCGGCGGTGGATTCAGATAATTCTGTAATATGACGGTTTGATTCCCGGCCAGATTCCGGCACCGCTCTTTTGCACAGTGAACGCGGTCACGCCGCGCAACATTCGCCGTATCTGATGGTTTTATTTCAAGGCTAAGTTATGCGATGCTTAAGCATTATTTATGCAAAAGGATCCTCGCATGTCCGCTTTATCCCGCTGCGCTTTCAGCGAAGGCAGCGTCGCTTTGCCGGAAGGCTATGCCGATCGCACGGTCAACGTCCTGTTGGCCGGCGATGATGTTTCCCCCTCAGTCAATATTTCCCGCGATGCGCTGCAGCCGGCGGAGAACCTGGAAGGGTACGTCACCCGCCAGCTCGATGCGCTGGCGCAGGGGCTGAAAGGCTGGGCGTTCAAAAGCCGCGAGCCGGCGACGTTGGGCGATGGGCTGGCCGCCGGTGAGTGGGTGCGCGCCAGCTACCTGCGCGACGGCAAACGCATCTGGCAGAACCAGGCGGTGTTCGCGCTGGCGGAGGGGCGGGTGCTGGTATTCACTCTGGCGATGGCGCGCAAGCTGACGCCGCAAGACGACGCGCTGCTGCAGCAGGTGCTGAGCAGCTACCGGGCGGCCTAACGATGAACTCTTTGCGTAAAAGGACCTTACGATGACCGAAGCGGCTCGCGTCGGCGATACCATCGGGCATTCCCATGCCCTGGCCGGCATGATTGCCGGCACCCTTGTCGGCGGCCTGATCGCCGCCGCAGGCGCGGTGGCGGCGGGCGCGCTGTTCGTCGCCGGCCTGGCGGCTTCCTGTATCGGCGTCGGCGTGCTGCTTATCGGCGCCAGCCTGGCGGTGGGGTATCTCACCGGGGAGGCGGCCACCGCGGCGCGCGACGGCATTGCCGATGCCGGTGCCGGTAGCCTGACCCCCAAAGGCAATATCGTCACCGGCTCCCCCAACGTTTTCATCAACGGCAAACCCGCCGCGCTCGCCACCAACAGCCAGGTGGCCTGCAGCGACGACGGCCCGAGCATGCAGATGGCGCAGGGCTCCGACAAGGTCAGCATCAACGGCCAGCCCGCCTCGCGCGTGGGGGACAAAACCAACTGCGACGCGCAGGTGATGGAAGGCTCGTCCAACGTGTTTATCGGCGGCGGCACCGTCACCACCTTGCCGATCAAGCCCGAAGTGCCGGATTGGCTGTACAAGGTCTCTGACCTGACGCTGCTGTTCGCCGGCCTGGTGGGCGGCGTGGGCGGCGCCGCCGGCAAGCTGGGGGCGCTCGGCAAACTGCTGGGCAAGCTGCCCGGCATCAACAAACTGGCGCGCATCGCCTGCCGCGCCGGCACCCTGATGACCGCCACCGCCGCGGTCGGCATTATCGCCCGGCCGGTGGATATCGTCAGCGGCCAGAAATTCCTCGACGGCGAAGACGATCTCGATTTCGTGCTGCCTTCGCGCCTGCCGGTCGCCTGGCAGCGCTATTGGCGCAGCGGCAACCCCGGCGACAGCGTACTGGGCCGCGGCTGGAACCTGTTTTGGGAGAGCAGCCTGCAGCCGTATCAGGACGGCCTGGTGTGGCGTGCGCCTTCCGGCGACTTCGTCGCTTTCCCTATGGTGCCGCGCGGCCACAAAACCTACTGCGAAGCCGAAAAATGCTGGCTGATGCACAACGACGACGGCAGCTGGCAGCTGTTTGACGTCGGCGAACAGATTTTCCACTACCCGCCGCTGGCGGGCGACCAGCCGAGCCGGCTCAGCATGATCACCGACGCCATCGGCAACGCCACCTCGCTGTTCTACGACGACGAGGGGCTGCTGAGCGAACTGGTGGACAGCGCCGGGCAGCGCCTGATGTGCCGCTATGCACAGGGCCGTCTGCGCGAAGTGGCGCTGCAAACCGCCGACGGTGAACGAACGCTGGCGCGTTATGGTTACGATGAGCAGGGCCAGCTGACGACGGTGAGCAACCGCGCCGGTGAGGTGACGCGGCGCTTTGGCTGGCGCGACGGCCTGATGATCAGCCACCAGGACGCCGCCGGGCTGCTGAACGAATACCAATGGCAAGAGATCGACGGCGTGCCGCGCGTGACGGCCTACCGCAACAGCGCCGGGGAATCCCTTGAGTTCGGTTACGACTTCGCCGGCGGGCGCCGCAGCGCAGTGCGCGGCGACGGCAAACGGGCGGAGTGGCGGCTGGATGACGACGACAACGTGGCGCAGTACACCGATTTCGACCAGCGCCGCTACGGTTTTATCTACCAACGCGGCGAGCTGTGCAGCGTGCTGCTGCCCGGCGGCGCGCAGCGCCAGAGCGAATGGGATCCCTACGGCCGCCTGCTGTCGGAGACCGATCCGCTCGGCCGCGTGACGCGCTATCAATATTCGCGCAACAGCGGCCGGCTGTTCGCCGTCGCCTACCCGGACGGCAGCAGTGAGGCGCAGCATTGGGACACGCTGGGGCGCCCGACGCGCTATGTCGATGCGCTGGGCAATGCCACGCTGTACCGTTATCCGGATGACGAAGAGAGCCTGCCCGCTAGTATGATCGACGCGCTGGGCGGGGAAGTGAAGCTGGAGTGGGACGCCCGCGGCCAGCTGACGCGCTACACCGACTGTTCCGGCAGCGTGACGGCTTATACCTACGATGCGCTGGGGCAACTGACGACGCAGACCGATGCCGAAGGCCATCAGACGCGCTACTTGTGGGATAACGGCGGCCGCCTGCATACCCTGATCCACCCGGACGGCGGCGAAGAGCGCTTTAACTGGAATGCGCACGGCCAGCTGGCCGAGCATCAGGACGCACTGGGCAGCCTGACCCGCTGGCAGTACAACGCCCTGGGGCTGCCGGTCAGCATCACCGATCGCATCAACCGCACCCGGCGCTATCACTACAGCCCGCAGGGCTGGCTGACGCGGCTGGAGAACGGCAACGGCGGCGAATACCGCTTCAGCTACGATGCGGTGGGCCGCGTGCTGACCGAAGAGCGCCCGGACGACACCCGCCACGATTATCGCTACGGCGCGGCCGGGCTGCTGGAGGAGCACCGCGAGGTCGGCCTGCCGGGCAGCGCAGGTGAGCTGACGCAGCGCGAACAGCGCTTCCGCTTCGACGAGGCCGGGCAGCTGGTCTGGCGCGGCAACGCCAGCGCGGAATGGCATTACCGCTTCGACGCCATGGGGCGGCTGCGCGAGCTGAACCGCCTGCCGACGGCGAGCGGCGCGGCGCTGGGCATCGAGCCGGACAGCGTGCAGATGCGCTATGACGCCGCCGGGCGGTTGCTCGGCGAACAGGGCGTGAACGGCGAGCTGCAATACCAGTGGGATGCGCTGGCCAACCTGCAGGCGCTGACGCTGCCGCAGGGCGATCGCCTGCAGTGGCTGTATTACGGCTCCGGCCACGCCAGCGCCATCAAATTCAACCAGCAGGTGGTGAGCGAATTCACCCGCGATCGCCTGCACCGGGAAACCGGCCGCAGCCAGGGCGCGCTGCAGCAGCAGCGGCGTTACGATGCCCTGGGCCGCCGCAGCTGGCAGAGCAGCGCCTTCGGCCACGATAAACTGACCCGGCCGGAAGACGGCGTGCTGTGGCGCGCTTATCGCTACACCGGCCGCGGCGAGCTGGCCGGGGTGAGCGACGCGCTGCGCGGCGAAGTGCACTACGGTTACGACGCCGAAGGCCGCCTGCTGCAACACCGCGAACCCAATCAGGGCAAACCGGGTGCGCGGCTGGTGTACGATCTGGCGGATAACCTGCTGGGCGAACGCAGCCCGCAGAGCGACATCGACGCGCACCTGCCGCTGGCGCCGATCGCCGATAACCGCCTGAGGCACTGGCAAAAACTGTTTTACCGTTACGACGCCTGGGGCAACCTGATCAGCCGGCGCAACGGCCTGTACGAACAGCACTACCGCTACGACGCCGACAATCGGCTGGTGCAGGCGCACGGCCGCGGCCCGCAGGGCGAGTTCGAGGCGCAGTACCATTACGACGCGCTGGGCCGCCGCAGCCGCAAGGCGGTGCGCTACAAGGGCAAAACCGAACAGACGACCCGTTTCCTGTGGCAGGGTTATCGGTTGCTGCAGGAGCAGCGCGACGACGGCAGCCGCCGCAGTTGGAGCTACGATCCGGCCAGCCCGTGGAGCCCGCTGGCGGCGCTGGAGCAGGCGGGCGACAGCCGCTCGGCGGATATTTACTGGTATCACACGGATCTGAACAGCGCGCCGCTGGAGGTGACCGACGCGGCGGGCAACCTGTGCTGGTCCGGGCAGTACGACACCTTCGGCAAGCTGCAGGGCCAGACGGTGGCCGGCGCGGCGAAGCGGCAGGGCGCGCAATACCAGCAGCCGCTGCGTTACGCCGGGCAATACCAGGACGACGAAAGCGGCCTGCACTACAACCTGTTCCGCTACTACGAACCCGAGGTGGGGCGTTTTACCACGCAGGATCCGATAGGGTTGCGTGGTGGGTTGAACCTGTATCAGTATGCACCGAACCCGCTGATGTGGGTGGATCCGTTGGGGTTATCTGGAACTCGAATTCCGAGGACAAATGGCCATTGGGATGGCATTCCTGGTGAAAGTAATTGGTATTCTTATAAGACAGCGGTAAATGCCGTTACAAATAATCAGCCAATACCATTCTCTAATGGGCGGCCAGATTTTTCTCCATGGTCAAAAGGAAGCATAACTTTTGAAAATGGTGTTCTGGATGGCACTGAAAAAGATTTCCCTAAAGTATACAAAGCAATAGCTAAAGAGAAGGGCATTACGCAAAGTGCTGCCCAAAAATTATTGCGTAAAAATAAACTAACTCCACACCATCTTAGTAATACAGAGATAATATTGGTACCTCGTGGGTTGCATGGAAATGTACCACATATAGGCTCTGCATCAGATATGAGGAATGGAAAAAAATGTTGAAAAAGCTAGAAAAACTTGGTGCTGCTCTGAGTAAACTATCGAATGGGGTAGATGACCCTTTATTCAAGAAACTTGAAAATTACTCTGGTGTTTTACCGAGTGAATATTGTGATTTTTTGGTTAACTTTAGCCAGGGAGCTGAGTTTGACTCTTTAATCGTTTATAAAGGAGTTGAAGCCTCTCCTTGGGCAAGTAAAGATGGATATGATTCACTGGAGTATTTCTATGGGTTAAGTAATTCAGAGGGAGAGGGGGATGTCTTTGAGTTCATTGAAATGTATAAGGATGATCTTGGGAACCAATGGTTACCCATAGCATCATCAGATGGTGGTAATCAAATATGTCTTTGCCTAACGGGGAAAATGGTTGGGCAAATCTGGTTCTGGGATCATGAGGCAGACCCTTTATATGATGAAAATAAAGTAATATCAGGGTTGTCACTAGCTGCTTACGATTTGAAAGATTTCATTTCCCGCCTTGAAATTGATAAGGAAGAACCTGATATATCAGGGGTAAAGAAAGTCGTTTTAGATTTTTGAATATATTTATGCTCTTTAAAAATAAACTAAAAGAGCAATAACGAAACTGGTCCTCAGGGTGTTTTTACCTACGCCCACAGAACGACATCAACGCGTACCTGCCGTTGGTGCCGATCGCCGACAACCGGCTGGTGCAGGCGCACGGCCGCGGCCCGCAGGGCGAGTTCGAGGCGCAGTACCATTACGACGCGCGACGACGGCAGCCGCCGCAGCTGGAGCTATGATCCGGCCAGCCCGTGGAGCCTGCTGGCGGCGCTGGAGCAGGCGGGCGACAGCCGCTCGGCCTGGTATCACACCGATCTGAACAGCGCGCCGCTGGAAGTGACCGATGCAGCGGGCAACCTGTGCTGGTCCGGGCAATACGACACCTTCGGCAAGCTGCAGGGCCAGACGGTGGCCGGCGCGGCGAAGCGGCAGGGCGCGCAATACCAGCAGCCGCTGCGCTACGCCGGGCAATACCAGGACGACGAAAGCGGCCTGCACTACAACCTGTTCCGCTACTACGAACCCGAGGTGGGGCGTTTCACCACGCAGGATCCGATAGGGCTGCGCGGCGGGCTGAACCTTTATCAGTATGCGCCGAACCCGCTGATGTGGGTGGATCCGTTGGGGTTGAAAGTACTATATCGAGGCATGAGTCTCGATGAGTACAATAGTTTGATGAATGAGGGATGGAAAGCAGGCCAAGGAACGATGGAGGGGAAATGGTTCGCTGAGTCTTATAAAGATGCAGTTACGTGGGGTAACAAAATGGGGCATGGGGGCGATGTTTTTAGAGTCGTACAAATTGATGTGCCCGACAACGTGGCAAGTAAAATGCATATTGACCCTCACCTAGATGGAATAGGACCTGCGAGATATGCTGAAGTTGTTGATTTGAATAATCACGCTAAGGTTACTTGGAGCAAAGAAATTAAAGCTAAGCGTGGGTGTTGAGTATCTAATGGAGAGTGTGTTATGAATCTCGTAAAGGTTGATTGGACTCCTGAACATATGGGCGGGAGAAAAACAGTCCCTCCAGCAGGAAAGTATTATGCAGTATCTCGATTTCCTGAGGACAAGGAGTGGCAAAACAATGCCTGGAGCGTTGTTTTTGAGCTAGAGGAATCCAAGTCTGAAAATGGCAAGACGTTTTCGTTGGGAACTGTAGATTTTCTTATGGAATCTGCACCTAAAGAGCGTATGGTTCAGCATGATAAATTCGAAATTTACGAAGGTCCCAAAAAAGTAGCGGATGTTTTTCTTCTTCGAACCTGATTATTGATAGTGTTGGTACTGGATAGTGCTAACTACTACAGGATCAGGTGGTAGTCGGCGCAAAGAAGCTGCAGGGCGCGAAATATCAGCAACCGCTCGCTACGTCGGGCAATATCAAGTGGCCTGCATACAACCTAACCTGTTCCTAGGCTAGGTGTTTTACCACGCTGGAGCCGATAGGGCTGCGCGGTGGGTTGAACCTTTATCCGTATGTGCTGAATACGTCGATGTGAGTTGTTCCGTTTAAGATATGTCCATAAAAATGAAGAATGTAATTACTGAACTGTGGGAAGCTGGTGAATTACCGATTAAAAATGCTCTGTATTTTTCAGATGGTAGAGCTGAGTTGATCGATATCATATCCTACCCCACGCCTAAAGTATCTAAATCGGGATGTTTCGATTTTTTTGAGTTCTATGAAAAAAATAAAGATGAGATTACTACTATTGATGTAATTAAAAAAATTAACTTGAGTTATGGTGGATACTTATGTTTAGGTGAGGGGAGCTATGGTTCAGAAGGTTTTATCGCTTATTTGGATCGCGAAGAAAAACTAGTTTGGGTTGTTTACTCGGAAAACTCCAACCCCTTCGTTTCTGCAACCATATTACATGATTCAACGGTTGCTATAGATTCAAGTGCTGGATTCCGACTGAAGGTCAATGTGCTAAAACCTGAGGAAATGGTGATAGTTTGATTGCTGAGTGTGCAGGAATTGAGTGAGGAAATAAAGAATATGGAGGATTGTCATGAGGTTTTTTATCTGTGATGACGGTTATCCGTCTATAGAATCTAATAGTGACTATAGGATACTAACTGACTTTATAAAGGATGATATCCAAAGAGGTTTTTATGGTGTCAATGAGTTTATTGAGGCTTGCAAACTTGTAAGATCTGGAAATCTGCCATTTTGGGAGGGAACGGGAAACTCTCATACTATAACTATTAAACCTAATGGTGTGGAGATTTTTAATGAGTACACCGAGGAGTCTATGATTGTTTCGAGTATAGATGAGTTTGAGGGGTGCCTTGAACAATGGAAGAGTCTGTTTTTTAATATGGGTGATTTTACAAATGAAACTAAATAAAGAGAATGAGAGAATAGTTCTATCTGGCCATGAAGCGATAGATATATTATCTGAGATAGAGTTTATTTTGATATCATTGCGGAACATTGCACGGCATTATTATACCGATGCAAGTGGGGAAGTAAGTCAGAAGGTGAGAAATGCATATTGTGAGGAAACTACGCAGTTTATTGATAAAAATAATGTTACTGGCCGCTTATCAAAAGTAAGAGGGGTTATTTCTGAAAGGTTTAGTCATGAGTTAGGGATGGATAATATGGATGATATAGAAAGGGAAATGGAGAAAATCATTTATTGGGAGAAACCCGTTGACGAATGATGTTTAAATCCATTTGAGAAAATACTTTATGAAATTTATTGATGACAATATAATTAATGAGTGGGTTTCCCAGCATTATGCTACGATTAACCTTTCTCTATTAGGGGAAGCCGAAGGGGCAGATAAAACCACTCCCTCCAACCTGTTACCCCCCAAACTAAATACCCACCGTGCCATTAATCAGGGTGCGGCACTGCCCGCCGATCCAGGGTTCGCCGTCAATAAAGCGCACGCTCACGCGGCCATCACGATTAAGTTGGGTGCCCTGGCGCACCTGGTAGCCCTGCGCGGTCCGGCCGCCGTCGGGGAAGCGGCTGGCCTGCAGCAAGCGCGCCAGGCAGGCATTGGCGCTGCCGGTTACCGGATCTTCAATCAAAACACCGCATTCCACCATAAACGCGCGCATTTCGTAATCGGCCGGTTCGGTTGCGGAGCAGGCGCCATAAATCACTACGCCATCCACATCACAGGCGGTTTGCAGCTGTTTAATCGTGGCCTGATCCGGCGTTACCGCCAGGCAGGACTGCGCGTCCGGCAGGCGCACCATCAGCCAGCGAATGCCCATCTCGGCAATCACCGGCGGGGTGCCTGCTGCAATCACTGCAGGCCGTAAAGCGGCCGTCAGCCGTTCGGTTTCCTCGGCCGCCATGGGGCGGAACTCTACTTCGGGCGCGGCGAACGCCAATGTGCCTTCCGGCAGGATATTGACCGCCACCAGGCCGACGCCGCATTCCTGCATCACCGTTCCAGGGCGTTTAGGCGTCAATCCGGCTTTCAGCAAGGCGTGGGCGGTGCCCAGCGTCGGGTGGCCGGCGAAGGGCAGCTCTTTTTCGGTGGTGAAAATGCGCACCTTATAATCCGCCGCCGGGTGCGTCGGTTTAAGCACGAAGGTGGTTTCCGACAGGTTGGTCCAACGGGCCAATGCCAGCATCTGCGCGTCGTTCAGCCCTTCGGCTTCCAGCACCACCGCCACGGGATTGCCCTGCAGTGGCGTGGCGGTGAAAACGTCCACCTGTTGGTAGGCGCGGGGTGTCACATCATCACTTCTGAGCATTTGCCATCATCCGTTATCAACAAAACCTGATAATAACGATATTCGCCAATGGCTTCAAAGGGTTGAGTTTTGTTTTGAGATGCCCGCCCGTCGCCACTTCATCCCCGGCTTGGCGAACATCACCAGGTTGCCCAACAGGATCAGGCCCAGGCCCAGCACGGCGTTGAAATGCCACTGGTAGCCTTCGTAAATCGTTGAGATGGTCAGCGCCACCAGCGGGAACAGCAGGGTGCTGTAGGCCGCCGCGCCGGCGCCGATGCGGCCGAGCAGGCTGAAGTAGGCGGCGAAGGCGATCACCGATCCGAAGATCGCCAGATACAACAGGGATCCGATATAGCGGCTGCTGTATTCCATCTGGAACGACGCGCCCTGCGCCAGGGCGATCAGCGCCATTAACAGCGCACCGTAGGTCATGGCATAGGTATTGGTGGAAAAAATATCCAGCCCGCGGCGCTGATGGCGCGCGCTGATCATATTGCCCAGCGAGAAGCCGTAGGTGCCGAGCGCGCTCAGGCCGATGCCTTTAAGCAGCTCCGGCGCCATGCGGGTGGCGGCCAGGTCTTGCCAGAACAGCGCCACGATGCCGGTCAACCCCAGCAGCGCCGCCGGCAGCAGATTGGGGCTGGGGCGCTGGCGGAAGAACAGCAGGCTGTTGAGGGCGTTGAACAGCACCGCCATCGAGAAGATCACCGATTCCAGCCCGCTGCTGATATAAGCCGCCGCATGGTAGAAGCAGAAGAAGTTGAAACCGAACACGCAGCAGCCCTGCAGCACGCAGAACAGATGATCGCGCGGGGCGATGCGGCGCAGGCGGCGCGTTAGCAACAGCGCGGCGAACATCACCGCGGCGGAAATGGCGAAACGGTAAGCGATCGACACGGGAATGGCCACCGGGCCTTCCTGTTGCAGGGTAATCGCTATCCAGGTGGTGCCCCAAATCAGCACCACGGCGAGGTACAACAGCGCATTCATGTTCTTTACTCCGAAAAAACCGATAGCGCAGTATCCGCTTTGTCGCGCGGCGGCGCTTGCAGCGCTTTGCGCCCAGTTGCATATTCTTGCGCTTTTTTTGCCAAAAGCGCGGGGCGGCCGCTGGCATGCCGCGGCGCCACTCTTTACACTGTCAGCATGTCGAACAACGGGGCCGGCGATGTCCAACTATCAGGCGTTTGAAACACTGCGTGAGCACAAGGCGCGGCTGCACGGCAGCGTGCTGCTGGGCACCGGCGTGGAGCTGGCGGCCTGGTCCAACTGCAACGATCGCGTCACGCAGGAAAGCGCCGACCACCATACCCTGAGCCTGTACGTCGCCGACGGCTATGAGTGCTACCAGCAGGTGCCGGGCGGCTGGCGCAACGGCGGCGGGCCGGATCGCTTCTGCATCATGCCGCGCCAGTACGCTTCCACCTGGGATGTGCGCAGCGATCTGTCGTTTGTGCATCTGTATTGCACCGACGGGCATCTGCGCCGGCTGGCGGAGCAAACCTGGGATCGCAGCCCGGCGGCGATCAACGTGGAGCAACGCAGCTTCGGCGAAGATCCGCAGATCACGCTGCTGTATCGTCAGTTTTTGCTCAACTGCGACTGGCGGGACAGCGCCAACCTGCTGGCGCTCAGCAGCGCCTCGAACCTGCTGATGTCGCACCTGATCCAGCGCTACAGCCAGCTGCAGTGGAAGCTGCCGGCGGCGCGCGGCGGCCTGGCTCCCGCGGTAGCCAGGCGGGTGCGGGAATATATCGCAAGCCACCTGGATCGGCCTTTGTTGTTGGCCGATCTGGCGGCGCAGGCCGGGTTGAGCGAATACCATTTTGCCCGCATGTTCAAACATTCGACCGGCCTGGCGCCGCACCAGTTTGTGATGCGCGCGCGGCTGCAGCGGGCGGAACAGCTGTTGCGGCATAGCCAACAGCCGATCACCGAGATCGCGCTGGCGTGCGGCTTCAGCTCCGCCAGCCATTTCAGCAACCGCTTCAAGGCGGCCTATGGACTTGCTCCGCTGCAGGTGCGGCAGGGGCGCTAACCGGAAGGGAGTGCAAGCATGGATCAACCATTTGCCGGGCTGGGCGTGTTGTTCGTCGCCGGATTCGGGCCGATCACGCGTGAGAGCGACGAGAGCAAGGCGTTTTATGTCGAGGCGCTGGGGCTGCCGCTCAAGCCGATGCCGGGCAACGAAACCTATCTGCTGGCCGAGCAGGGCGCGCTGGACGGGGTGAAGCACTTCGCCCTATGGCCGCTGGCGCAGGCGGCGCAGTCCTGCTTTGGCGACGATCGCTGGCCGGCGGATCTCGCGGTGCCGCAGGCATGGATCGAGTTCGACGTGGCCGACATGGCGGCCGCCACCCAGGGGCTGGTCGATCGCGGTTATCGGCTGCTGGTCGCCAATCGTGAAGAGCCGTGGGGGCAAAGCGTTACCCGTTTGCTCAGCCCGGAAGGGTTGCTGGTTGGCGTCACCTATACGCCCTGGCTGCGTTAAACGCCACGCCGTTCGCCGCCGTTTCCCTGCGGCGGGCGGCCTTAAGAATAAATACGCATTAGCTTAAAGCGATCTGCGCTATAGACCCATCAAATCCCCGAGTGGTTTCCCTTCCTGAAAGCAGTAATTCCGTTCATTGCGTAAAAACCAATGGCCAGAACGCGCTATTGCCATGCCATTTTACGGCGATTTTTCGCCCGCTTTTTTCGCCGCCAGGTGCCTGATAGGAATAGAGATTATTCTTATATTTCCGCCAACCGTTAAGAAATAATAATGATTCTCGTTTTCAACCACGGAAAGGAGAAGGAACGATGAAAACAGTGAAACGAACGGGCATCGCGCTGGCGATAGCCCTGACTTTCCCCCTGGCATTGCCTGCCGCTTTGGCGGCGCAAACCACCCTGACAAACAGTAAGGCGGCGACGATGACGGAAAAACACGGGCAGTTTATTGCGGTCGGTAAAGTGGTGCAGGTGACCTTCGGCGATTTCGCCTTCAAGCTGGATTTTACCGATGACAAGACCATGACCTTCACCGGTATCGGCGAAGCGTCGCAGGGCATCACCGATACCGTGCAGTACACCGCGGTGGAGATTCGGCCGAAGGTCTACATGGTTTATTGGCATGAACCACAGTCCGGCGACAACGTGACGCATGTCGAGGACTTTGAGCGCGGCGAGGTATACACCAACATCGCCGCCAGGGACGGCAGCTTCACCCATCTGAAAGGGCAGCTGAAAATCGTAGGTCACTCAGGAAACTAAGGAGCAGTTATGAAAAAGGCATTGATCACCTGTGCGATCGTCGGCGGTTTGCTGGCGAGTTACCCGGCACTGTCAACGGATCAGGCGGCGTCTTACAAATCGGCCGGCAAGGGCGGTTATCATCATGCCCAGCAGAAGCTGAAGGTGGTGGAAGATCTGTATGCGGGCTTTTTCAACCGTCATGACATCAGCGTGGCGCAAAAGCTGATTGTGGAGAACTACAAGCAGCATAACCCGTTCGTCGGCGACGGCATCAAGCCGTTCCTGGATTTCTTCAGCCAGACCTTCAAAGACAATCCGCAGTACAGCGCCAAAATATACCGCAGCGCGGTCAACGGCGATCTGGTCTACGTTCACGTCCAATACCAAAATAACCCGCAGGATCGCGGCACCGCCAGCGTGGATATTTATCGGGTGAACGATCAGGGTAAAATCACCGAGCATTGGGACGTCAATCAGGATGTGCCGGAAAAATCGGCCAACGACAATACCATGTTCTGATCCAAAAGGGCCGCTGCGGCGGCCCTCCACACGCCCGCAACACTTTATTTACTTACATAAATACCAAACGTTCATCGTGTCGAGTAGGCTACGGCCGCCTTTGGCAGTGGTGGTACGGTTGATGGGCGTCATTGTCCCGCCACTGCTTGAGGCGTTTCCCCACATTCCTCGTTATCCCGCGCGTTGACTTTCCACTTTTTTGAACTGATGCCGCAGCTGCAGCGCATTGCAAAGCACCAATACCGCCGTGACGGCGAACACCCAGCGGAACCCCATCATCGCCGAAATGCCCGATCCCAGCAGCGGGCCAACCACGTTGCCCAGGTACATAAAGGATTGGTTATAGCCGAAGATGCGCCCGGTCACCTGATCGGAGGAATACTTCAGCAGCAGCGCCTGCACCGCCGGCATCAGCGCGCCGTCGGCGAACCCCAGCAGGAAGCGCAGAATGCCCAGCTGCAGCGGCGTATTCACCCAGGCCATCACGGCGAACAGGCCGGTGGTGAACAGCAGCGCGGCGATCAGGATGCGCGCGGTGCCGATGCGATCGCCGAGCCGCCCGAGGCGTGGCGCCGAGATCAGCGCCGCAATGCCGGGCACGGCGGCAATCATGCCGCTAACAAAGGCGATATTGCTGACGTCGCCCGACAGTTCGCGGATGAACAGCGTCAGGATCGGGCTGATGGAGGAGTTAGCCAGCTGGATCATCAGGGTACAAACGAACAGCGTGACGATCAGCGTCGGATAAGGCAGCGAACGGAATACCGCCTTGCCGCTTAGCTGATCCGCTTTTTTCACCGTGATGCGCCGTTCTTTAATCAGGAACAGCGTCACCAGGAAGCTGACGAACATCAGCCCGGCGGTGACGAAAAACACCACCCGCAGCCCCAGATGGTCGGCCATCAGCCCGCCCAGCAGCGGCCCGGCGATCACGCCGGAGATCTGCCCGGTAGAGAGCGTGCCCAGCGCCCAGCCGCTTTTATCGCGCGGCGCCTGCGAGGCGACCAGCGCCATGGCGTTGGGAATATAGCCGGACGTCAGCCCCATCAGGGCGCGCAGCGCGAACAGCTGCCAGACGTTGGTGGCCAGCCCCTGCAGGGCGATGACGATCGCCATGCCCAGCGAGGCGCGCAGCAGCATCAGCTTGCGGCCTTTGCGGTCGGCGAGGCTGCCCCACAGCGGCGACACCACCGCCGAGACCAAAAAGGTGCCGCTGAACACCAGCCCGGACCACAGGCTGAGGGATTGATGATCGCTGACGCCGAGCTGTTCGACGTACAGCGGCAGAAAAGGGAGGATTTGGCTCATCGCCAGCCCGGTGAAGAAACACCCGAGCCAGACCGAGATCAGATTGACTTTCCACGCTTCCATCGACTTGTCGTACCACTTTGAATTTGGAGGGATTTGTTAAGCAAGATAATAATAACACCGCGAACTGGCCGGCGCGGGGGAAATGCGTGAGAAAACGTAAAGCCCGTCGGCGGCGTTGTTACATTTCGCTATAAATTAATAGCTATATTATCATAGGTATTTATTTTAAGCTACTCCACCAAGCCGCTCAACAATTCGGCGGCGCCACACTCTCTCTACCCATTTCGCCGTGTCGGCGGCAAGGAGACGCTTTCTATGAATACCGCACTGATCGCTCTGGATTACATCGTGGATATCTCCCACCCGGAAGGAAAAATTGCGCGCTCGGCGCAGCAGGTCATTGAGCGCGATGCTATCGCGCGGGCAAATAGCGCATTGTCTCTCGCGCAGCGCAAGGATTGGCTGCGCATATTGGTTAAAGTCGGTTTCGCGGCCGGCTATGTCGATCAACCCAAATACTCGCGGATGTTTGGGCAGGCGCATCAATTTGGCGCTATCGCACTGGGCCAGCCGGGCACGGATTTTCATCCTGATTTAGCGTCTGATTTGGGGGAGTTAACCATCGTAAAACCGCGCGTCAGCGCGTTTTATGGCACCAATCTGGATGCGACGCTGCGCGCCCGCCGCATTGAACGGTTGGTGATCTGTGGAGTCAGCAGCACCTGGGCGGTACAGGCGACGGCGCGCGACGCGCATGATCGCGATTATCAGGTGCTGATACTGGAAGAGGCTTGCGCGGCGGCCACGGCGGAAGAGCACCGGATCTCGATGGAAACGCTTGCCACTATTGCCGATATCGTCACGCTGGAACAGCTGAGCGCATTGTGAAGCTGCTGCGTGAAGAAATCGCCTGGCGTCAGCTGCGACGGGGAGCATGGGTGTTGGCGCCGTTGCTGGCCCTGAGCCTGGCGACAGGCAATGCCAACTGGCTGAAGGCTTCGGTGGTCACCATATCGCTGTTTGTCGTTTGTGAGCGCCTTGAACTGGCGCCGCTCGGCGTGGCGCTGCATGCGGCGGCATTGCTGCTGCTCTTTATGGCGCTGCTGTGCGCCATGCACACGCCGGTAATCTTCATTTTGGCGTGCGTGTTGGCAGCGGCGGCGGCGGTTGGGATCTCCGCGTTCGGCGGCAAGCTGCGATCCCTGGGGAATTTTATTTTTATTCCGGCTCTTTATCTGGCGTGTGAAACCGCTGAAGGTGGCGCCGGCGCGCCATTAGCCCAATGCGGCTGGGCGCAGCTCCCTTTTCTGGGGGCAGCCGTCTTGCCGGTGCTGATGCTTGCACTGGCAGAGCATCGGCGGCTAGCGCGGCTGTCGACGAGTGACAGCCTGCATCATTATCTCCAACTGCGCCGCAGCGATGAGCTTGGCGCTCGCGTGGCCTGCGGCGAGGCTTTGCTCGCCGTAAGTTGTGCCGTTGCACTGTCGGCGGCGATCGTTGAGTGGCAACACCTCGATTACGGGCAATGGGTGATCTGGTCGGCCGTCAGCGTGATCAGCGGCGATATGGCCGCTACGCGCAA
Source organism: Serratia sp. BNK-23 (assembly GCF_047456145.1). NCBI lineage: Bacteria > Pseudomonadati > Pseudomonadota > Gammaproteobacteria > Enterobacterales > Yersiniaceae > Serratia > Serratia sp. BNK-23. The sequence continues at coordinate 2,556,839 of NZ_CP179900.1, read as the reverse complement.
CAAACTCCGTCAGCGTGCGTCAGGCGCATTGCTGGGCGTGCCCGTCGGTATTTTGCTGGGTAGCCTCATGCCGCATGGCAATGTGGGTTATGAACTGCTGAGCGTGGTGACTATGCTCACCCTGGTGTCTTTTCATCGTTATACCTTGGGGTTTGGCGCCCGTTGCGCCTGCATCGCCTGCGCGTTGGTGATTGCAGGAAAAGCGCCGTCGATCGCCGCAGAAAGGGTGGTCAATGTGTTGCTGGGCGGTGGCATCGGTCTGCTGTTCGCTTTGGCGGTGCATGCGGTGTTGCCGCTCAACGCCGGCACCCGCCAATAGCGAGCTGGCATATTTCGTCCGCCAATTTCGGTTGACCGTTTCCGGTCTCGGTGTGAAAGTACGGACAAATCTATCGTTATCTATTGATGCCAATGAAAAAAGATCATCCTGAAGACGTGACGCTGCTGCGCACGCAATTAATGTCGCTGGTGCGCCGTTTGCGGCGCGAGTCGCGCAGCGACGAAAAATCCTGGGCCCAGCTGATGCTGCTGGGAGCTATCGATCGTCACGGCGGCGAGGCGACGCCGTCGCTGCTGGCGGAGTCGGAGCGCATGCGTTCCTCTAACCTGGCGGCCGCCTTACGGGAGCTGGAGGCCGATGGGCTGCTGGTGCGCACGCCGGATGCTGAAGACAAACGCCGGGTGCGGGTGCGCCTGACGCCCGCCGGGCTGGGGCTGCTGCAGCAAAGCCGCACCCGGCGCGAGGCGTGGCTGCTGGCGGCGATGGAAAGCTGTTTAACGGAGCAAGAACAGGCGCAGCTGATCGAAGCGGGGGCGTTGATGGCGCGGCTGGCGGCGGCGCCGTCAACGGACGCGGAATAATCGGCGGGGCGGCAGATGCGCCGCCCGTGCAGCGAGGTTACGGCATCGGCCAATCGGCCGGCATGGTGCTGACGACGTCCACGTAGCGATCCCAGGCCGATGACCAGAATTGGGTGAAGGCTTCCAGGGTGAGGTGGATGCCCATCAGGCCCATCACGAACCAGCAGGCGGTAAACAGGCCCAGGCTGCTGAACATGAACGCCATGCCGTTGCGGCTGGTTTTACGGCAAACGACGTTTAACTGGCTGGCGAAGAACATCATCACGGCGCTCAGCAACTCCCAGCGCATCATGACTAAACCGGTGGCAATGGTACTCATCGAACTCGATCCTATGTAACAAAAAGCCGCATCCGGCAGGGCGCCGACAGGGAAATGCGGGGGAATAACGGGAATAATGTGATTCAGATCACATTGTAGCATTGGGGCGAACGGCGGCTCAATGGGGCGCGCGGTGAAAAAATCGCCGACGGTAACATTCCAATATGCTGAAACAGTTATGCCATTTCATTAGCAACCTTTTCATGGGGCGGCGCGCTCGATAACGCTATGCTTGCCGGCTTTTCAGTTCCCTGATTTTACGGGGAAATGTGACGCAAAAGGTATCGGCACCGCATGGCCCTGTTAAAAGAAAAAATTCGCGACCACTCTGCGGAAGAGAGGCTGTTTATCCGCCGGGCAGGCGTAGCGCTGACGCTGGTGGTGGTCTGTTTCGGCGCGCTGATCGTTAACCTCTACCGGCTGCAAATCCGCCAGCACGGCTTTTACCAGACGCGTTCCAACCAGAACGACATCAAAATGCTGCCGCTCGCGCCCAGCCGCGGGTTAATCTTCGATCGCAATGGCACTCCGCTGGTGCGAAACGTGACACTGTATCGTGTCGAAATCACGCCCAGCAAAATCACCGACATGGCGGCGCTGCTGCAGGCGCTGACGCCGATCGTCGATCTGACGCCGGAAGACATCAGCGCGTTTCGCGACGATATGCACCACAACAGCCGCTACAAGCCGGTGACGCTAAAAACCGGGCTGAGTGACACTGAGGTGGCGCGCTTTGCCGTCAATCAATACCGTTTCGACGGGGTGACCATCGATACCTATCAGCAGCGTGAATATCCTTACGGCGCCCAGCTGGCGCACGTGCTGGGCTATGTGTCGAAGATCAACGACAGCGATCTCAAACGCCTGGACAAGGCCGGCCTGAGCGAAAACTATGCCGCCGACCGCAACATCGGCAAACAGGGCATCGAAGCCTATTATGAGTCAGAACTGCACGGCACCACCGGCTATCAGGAGGTGGAGGTGGATAACCATGGGCGGGTGATCCGCTTGCTGAAGGAGCAGCCGCCGAAGGCCGGCAAAAACATTTACCTGACGCTGGATCTGCCGCTGCAGCAGTACATCGAATCGGTGCTGAAGGGGCAACGCGCCGCGGTGGTGGTGGAAGATCCGCGCGACGGCGGCATTCTGGCGATGGTCTCCAGCCCCAGTTACGATCCTAATCCCTTCGTCAAAGGCATCGGCTATCAGGCCTATAAGGCGCTGCTGGGCAACCCGGATCTGCCGCTCATCAACCGCGTTACCCAGGGGTTGTACCCGCCGGCTTCCACGGTGAAGCCCTACATGGCCGTTTCGGCGCTGTTCGCCGGGGTGATCACGCCCACCACCACCTTTTTCGGCGCGCCGACCTGGACGCTGCCCGGCACCGAGCGGCGCTACCGCGACTGGCTGAAAACCGGCCACGGCATGCTCAACGTCACCAAAGCGATTGAAGAGTCCGCCGATACCTTCTTTTATCAGGTGGCCTATGAGATGGGCATCGATCGCATTCACCACTGGCTGAGCCAGTTCGGTTATGGCCAGTCGACCGGCATCGATCTGAACGAAGAGTACCGCGGCGTGCTGCCGAGCCGCGACTGGAAACTGAAGGTGCACAAAAAGGGCTGGTATCAGGGGGATACGGTCTCGGTGGGCATCGGCCAGGGGTATTGGGTGGCGACGCCGATCCAGATGGTGAAAGCCTTGAGCACGCTGCTCAACAACGGCCGGGTGAAAACGCCGCATCTGTTATATTCGCTGCAGCAGGGCAACCGGGTGACGCGCTACCAGCCGCCGGCGCAAACGGCGCAGATCGGCGATCCCAACTCGCCTTACTGGGGCATCGTGCGCAACGGTATGTACGGCATGGCCAACTTGCCGAACGGCACCGGTTACAAGCTGTTCCACACCGCGCCGTATCAGATCGCCGCCAAATCCGGCACCTCGCAAGTGTTCAGCCTGAAGCAAAACCAGACTTACAACGCCAAAATGATCCCGGTGCGGCTGCGCGATCACATCTTTTATACGCTGTTTGCGCCCTACAAAAATCCCCGGGTGGCGATGGCGCTGATCCTGGAAAACGGCGGTGGCGACGGCGTGGTGGCGGGGCCGACCGCGCGCGCGATCCTCGACCACATTTTTGACCCGGCCAACGCGCCGCAGCCCGGCGATACGCCGCAAAGTAAACCGCAGTTAAACGACAGCGCGGATGTGCAACGGTGATGCGGTTTGTTTTTACTTTCTTACAAACTGCAATCTCCTGACCATTTCCGGCAAGGTAGACTGAAATAACACCATAAACTGAATAAAAACGTAGGGTTAACACAACAGTGGCGCCATCGACCAAAAAGAGCGGTAAAACCTATTCCACAGTTCGTTTCGGCTGGATTTGCGCCGGCATGCTGGTCTGTTTTTTTCTGTTGGCGTTCAGGGTCGGCTACCTGCAACTGCTGGAACACCAGCAGTTGGCCAATCAGGCTGACCAACGTTCGATCCGCACCCAGGTGGTGCCGACCAACCGCGCCATGATCACCGATCGCAACGATGAGGCGCTGGCGGTCAGCGTGTCGTCCAAAGACATCGTGCTGGATCCGAAGCATATTCTCGATACCCAGACCGATACCGGCAACGAACGCTGGCAGAGCATGGCCAACGTGCTGAAGATCCCGCTGGCGGACATCCAGCACCTGATCCAGAGCAACGCGCGCAAACGCTTCGTTTATCTGGCGCGCAAGGTGGAGGACGATAACGCCGCCTACATCAGCAAACTGCATCTGACCGGCGTCAGCACCGAGCAGGATTTCAGCCGCTTTTATCCGATGGGCCAGGACGCCGCCGGGCTGATCGGCATCGTCGGCCAGGACAATCAGGGGCTGGAGGGCATTGAGCTGGGTTTCAACCCGCTGTTGCAGGGCAAAAACGGCCTGCGGGTCTATCAGAAGGACGGCAGCGGCGCGGTGATCGGCGTGCTTAAAAGCGTGGATCCGGTGCCGCCGCCGAACGTGACGCTCAGCATTGATAAATTTATTCAGTACGTGCTCTATGCGCAGATCCGCGACGGCGTGGTGGCTAACCAGGCCGACTCCGGCTGTGCGGTGCTGGTCAAGATCGACACCGGCGAGGTCCTCGGCATGGCCAGCTACCCGTCGTTCAACCCGAACAACTATGGCAGCACCCCGGCGAAGGATATTCGCAACGTGTGCAGCAGCGACAGCTTCGAACCGGGCTCGACGGTGAAACCGGTGGTGGTAATGGTGGGGCTGGAGCATAAGCTGATCCGGCCGGATACGGTGCTGGACACCACGCCGTATCGGGTGAACGGTCACCTGATCAAAGACGTCGGCCATTGGTCGAAACTGACCATCACCGGCGTGCTGCAAAAATCGAGCGACATCGCGGTATCGCACATTGCGCTGGCGCTGCCGGCGACGGTGCTGCCGGCGGTCTACCGCAGCTTTGGCCTGGGGCGACCGACCGAGCTCGGCATCGGCAACGAGAGCAGCGGCTACTTGCCGCAGCATCGCGAACGCTGGGCCGATATCGAACGCGCTACCTTCTCCTTCGGCTATGGGCTGCGCGTGACGCCGCTGCAGATGGCGCGCGAGTATGCCGCGATCGGTTCCTTCGGCATTTATCGGCCGCTGTCGATCACCAAGGTGACGCCGCCGGTGATGGGGCAACGTATTCTGCCGGCGGATACGGTTCGGGCCGTGGTGCATATGATGGAGAGCGACGCCTTGCCGGGCGGCAGCGGGGTGAGCGCCGCAGTGCCGGGCTACCGGCTGGCGATCAAAACCGGTACCGCCGAGAAAATGGGCCCGAGCGGCAAATACGACGGCGGCTACATCAACTACACCGCCGGCGTGGCGCCGGCCAGCGATCCGCAGGTGGCGCTGGTGGTGATGGTCAACAACCCGAAAGCCGGCAAGCACTTCGGCGGTTCGGTGGCCGGGCCGGTGTTCGGCAAGATCATGGCCCAGGTGCTGGAGCACATGAATATTCTGCCGGATGCCCAGCCGCTTAACGTGGTGTCGTCGGTCAAGGGGTAAGGGGGATTAGCGCGATTCCAGCAGGCGCTTCAGCGCCTGCAGATCGGCGTTCACCAGCCCGACGTCGCGGGCGAACAGCGCGTCGTCCATGTCCGGCTGGCGGAACAGGGTGAAGATCACCTCGGTGCCTTGTCGGTTGGCGAGCGCGCGCAGCGGCACGTAGACTACGCCGCCGTCCGGCAGCGTCACCCAATGATCCAGTACGCCGAAGGCATTGGGCGCGCTAAATCGAATGCGGATCCGCCCCTGCGGGGTCTCCGCCATCCAATCTTCACCTTCCCGCCGTAAGCTATTGGCTAATCCTTTGGCCCACAACGGGAAGTTTTCCGGGCGGCTGAGAAAGGCGTACACCTCGTCACAGGGGCGGTTGATGGCGACATGCAGCGTTTGCGCGCTCAGCATCATGATTTCTCCGGTTGACGGCGATACTTCAGTGTAGATCCCGCCGCGCTCAGAAGTAGTAACCGATGTTTACGTTGGTGCGAAAATACCATTTATTGCTGCCGGAGGACTGGGTGCCGGTCCAGCCGGTGGCGTTTTCCACGCCGCCCCACGGATTGGCGTTCTGCGCCCAGGTCAGATCCACCCACAGCATCACCGGCATGGCGAACACCTGCACCCCGAGCGTATTCATTTTGGAGTCGGAGCCGCCGTGCCTGTCCTTCCAGAGCACGCTGTAGTCGTTGTAGAAGCGCAGCTTTTTCACCGGTCCCCAGGGCACCTCGACGTCGCGCGCCAGGTTGATGGCGGCAGTGGTGGCCTGCGACGGGATCAGATAGGCCGGCGTCAGGCCGTTGCCGCCCATCAGGATCACCGAATTGCTGGCGCCGGCCGGGCCTTTGGCGTCGTAACCGTAGCGGATCACCTGGCCGGACAGATGCCAGGCATCCCGATTCACCAGCGTATGCAGGCCCGCCGCCCAGAAGCTGCCGTTATCGCCGGTCGCCTGGTTGTAGAGCCGCGAGGCCGCCAGCGAACCGCCGAGCTCATTGTCCCAACCGCCCTGGTGGAAAGCCCGCGTCAGCCGCAGGTTTACCTGATCGCGTTTTTCGTTGCGCTGCAGATGCTGTGAGGCAAAGTTGGTGTTCTTCAGATCGTCGTAGCTGGCGACGTCGGGGGCGTAACGCACGCCGGTCGGCATCATGCGCGGGTAGTAGGCGGCGTCAAAGGCCCAATCGCCCCGTTGGTATTGGTATTTGGCGCCGAGCCCGGTGTTGACGCCAAAGCCGAGGTAAAACGGAATGCCGTACGACCAGCCGAACTGCGGATAGGGCATCAGGCCGAACGGTTTGAACGGCGCGCCCAGCTGCACGGTGGAGCGCTCAGACAGGTGGTAGCCGACATAGGCGCGGTCGATGGCGTATTTGCGCCGATCCTGAAACCAGAATCCGCTATCGAAAAACGCGTCGTTTATCTGGCCGGCGGCATCGATGCGAAAGGCGTCAAAGCGTAAATGCGGCGGATGCCGATAATTGCTGCTGTGCCAGTCTTCATAGCGATAATTGGCGCGCAGCGCGCCGCCGATATCAATATTCTTTTTATTATCCTCGTTTTGCCAATGAATATGCGGAAAGGCCGGGCGGTTTTTTTTTACCGGCGCCACGGTGGCAGCAGCGTCGCTGGGCAATGTGACGGTAGTCGCGTAACTCACTGGTGAAACAAGAAAAAAACAAAGAGTGATCTTGCGCATGCCTGGCCCCTGGTGAATGTTTGGTTTTTATTAAGACGAGCGGGGTTTACCTGTGAATAAGGCGCTGTTGCTCGTTTGTTTTATATTTGAGACGTTTCATTGTGCGTTTCATATATTAAATTCATTTCCGGTTAATATATGAAACTTTGTTTCTTGTTTAATGGGAAAACTATAAATCCGGTATTTAACAAGTCAAGAAATAAAAATGAGCGTTGACGAGAAATTCCGATTATTGAGTCGCCCTGGTTTGCGGGGGCGACACAAAGCAGGCTGAAATAGTCGTGTCATAAATGCGCGTTAGACTCGCGGCATTCTGGCATTACTGACTAAAAATCATGAACATAAAACTGACACTTGGCCGCCGGGTAAAACCTGCGGCAGCGCTGCCGCACGCGTTTGGCATCGGCAAGTGCATGGGCTTATTAGGCGGCGTAATTTGCGTTATTGCGCTATTTTCTCTGCTGCAATTGTTTTCCACCGTATTTATTTCCACTATTCTGCACGACGCCAAGGTTAACCTGGTGACGGGAGACGGGTTGCATCGCCAGCAGGCGACGATGGATCGCGCCAGACTGTCGCTGCTGACGGCCAGCGACACCCTGAACCGTGCGGGCATCTATTATCTGCAGGACAAAGTCACCGGCTCCGACGGCAGTTGGCATAGCCTGCTGGATGAATCGTTGGCGGCGTTGGAGGCTTCAAAGCAGGCCTTTGCCCGGTTCGAGCGCTTGAGCGCGGCTGCGCCCGAAGCGGCGGGCGCCCTGAAAGACAGTTATCGCCTGTTCTATGACGGCCTGAAGGAACAGGCGCAAGGGTTGCAAAGCAGCGCCAGCATCGATGCGTTTTTCGCCGTGCCGATCCAGGCGTTTCAGGCGGATTTCAACGAAAAGTACCTCGCTTATCAGGCGCTGAACGAACAGCATGGCAATGACGTCAACGTGCGGCAATTGGCGGCGCTGGAGCAGGCCAATACCTTTGCGCTTGGCGCATTGGCCGCGCTGGCGCTGATCGCCGTGGGGGTGTGGTTCGGCGTCGCCCGCTGGGTGATAGCACCGCTGCAGCGGGCAATTGTCCACCTCAACGTGCTGGCCGCCGGCGATCTTTCGCGGCCGCTGCCGCCTGAGCGGGCGTTGAACCGCGAGATGCGTCAGCTGCAAACCAGCATTGGCCACATGCAGGGCGGTCTGCAGCGCCTGGTAAGCGAGGTGCGCGATGCGGCGAGCGGGATACTGAACGGCGTCGAGCGGCTGGCGGACGGCAATCGACAGTTGACGGCACAGTCGGCGAAGCAGGACGGGGAACTGCAGTTGGCGACCGAGCACGTGCAGCAGTTGGCGGCGCGGGTGGAAGAAAACGGCCAATACGCGCTGCAGGCCAGCCAACGAACCGAACAGGCCCGGCAGTGCGCCGGCGCCGGTGAGCAGATGATGCAAACCGTCAATGTTTCGATGCACGGGATCGTCAACCAATCGGCCGAGATGCGCGGCATTGTCGCGCTGATCGACAGCGTGGCGTTTCAGACCCATATTCTGGCGTTGAATGCGGCGATCGAGGCCGCGCACGCCGGCGTTCACGGCCGCGGTTTCGCCATCGTGGCTAAAGAAGTGGGCTTGCTGGCGCAAAAGAGCAGCCATTCGACGCGCGATATTCAGCAGTTGATCGGCCGCTCATTGCAGCAAATCGATCAAGGTTCGCAGGCGGTCGAACGGCTGACGGGCAACCTGCGCAAAATTATCGATCTGGTGAACAAATGCAGTGCGCTGATGGGGGAAATCTCGCTGGCGTCATTCAATCAAGGGGAGAGCATCCAGGACGTGACGGCGCGCATCACCGCGCTGAATCAGGTGGCGCAGCAAACCGGCGCCGTGGTGAGCGCGGTGACCGAGGCTTCGCAGCTGTTGCAGGGCGAGTCGGAACGGTTAGAAAAAGCGATGGCGCGCTTCAGGCTGCCGGCGCAATAAATACTTCCGATGCAGGTTAATGAATAATAAAGCTGCGCTTAATGTTATTCATTATTTCCCTGTGCTGAGGGACGTTATTTCGATAAATAAAAACAGGCCGGCGCTTATGGATTAAAAAAGCGCCGGCCTGCAGAGATTATTTTAACGGGAGGATTAACGGCTGGTCTGGTGGCCGATAATACCGCCCAGCGCTGCGCCGCCGAGGGTGCCCAGCGTGCTGCCGTCGGTCAGCACTGCGCCGCCGACCGCGCCGACGCCCGCGCCGATCGCCGTGTTGCGATCGCGATTGGACATATGCCCACATGCGGTAACGGAAAGCGTCGCCATCACCACCACCAACACACCTGCGGCACGTTTAATATTCATAATGAGTTCCTGGTAAATTGGCTGATTAATGGATTAAAAATAATCCGATTAACCCACCGGTAGAAGTTGGGATGAATGTATTCCTCCGAAAGAAAATCGAACAGGTAAAAATTCTTAATTTTGCGGCGGTGAAAAGCGATTGCTCGCCGAATGTGCGGCCACCGATAAAACCGCTGGTCTATACTGGGAAGACGCCTCGCGGGGGCGGGGCACACACTCTGGAGGCCGCCATGTCCGATCTCGTTTCCGCGTCCGGCAAACCGGTGAAAATCCCCGGCCCGGATCACCCGATCACCTTGACTCGTCATCCGACGCGGGTCGTGGTGCGTGCTGCCGGGAAAACCCTGGCCGACAGTCGCAATGCGCTCATCCTGCAGGAGGCCACCTATCCGCCGGTGTTTTACTTTCCGCGTGAGGACGTGAATATGGCGCTATTGCAGAAAAACGGGCACGTCAGCTACTGCCCGTATAAGGGCGACTGCAGTTATTTCACCTTCGCGCTGAACGGCGCACAGGGGGCCAATACGGCCTGGAGCTATGAAATGCCTTACAACGCCGTGGTGGCGATCAAGGATTATCTGGCATTTTATCCCGACAAAGTGACAGAAATCAGTACTGAAGCCTGACCTGCCGCCGCCGCCGGGCGGGGGCAGGTTGACATTCCGCTTATCCCTACTCATTATGTGTATTACTGGAAACTGATACGCTTTCCTTATGTTTTAATCCGACATAAACGAAACTCTGAGCAGGTGCCAAGGTGTCTACCTCTACGCGATTTGCCGTTGCCATCCATATCCTGACCAACATCACGCTGTGTCGTGGCCAGACGGTGCGTTCCGAAGATATCGCGCGCAGCGTCAACACCAACCCGACGGTGGTGCGGCGGATCCTCGGCGCGCTGGCGGAGGCCGGGCTGACCTATTCGCAGATGGGGCAAGGCGGCGGGGCGCTGCTGGCGCGGCCGGCAGAAGCGATCTCGCTGCTGGACGTGTATCGCGCGGTGGAGGATCAACCCTATTTCATGCTGCACCGCGCCCGGCCTAACGATGCGTGTTATATCGGCCACGCGATTACCCCGGTGCTGGAGCAAGAGTTTGCGCGCGTTGGTCACGCGCTGGAGGCCAGCCTGGCGCAAACCAGCATCGCCGAAATGGCCGGGCAGGTCGAGCGGCAAGCCGGCTATCCTTTCGTCCCTTGTTCAGCGCAATATCAAGCGGATACGCAATAAAAACCCACGCCAATTCCGTCTTCCCGCAGAGCATTTTTTGCATTGCGTTAATGTAATTGTGTAAGTTACATTAGCTCGCATCAAGTGTGATGTGGCTCACGTTTTAGACTGCCTCCCCACGATAATCGATCGATTGGCCGGAAACCTTTTCTTCCGGCGCAGATTCGCTGTGCTTATAAACCAGGAGAGAACGATGTTAGAAATGCTTGAAAGCTTGGCCACCGTGGTGGTCCTGGTGCCGGTAATGGTGGCCGTCTTGCTCGGCGCGATTTACGGCTTGGGTGAAGTGTTCAACGTCTTTTCCGCTATCGGCCGCAAAAATAACGGCTGAATTTGAACGTCAGGGGACGCAACGCCCCCTGACGCAGGACTACAATACCGTCGCCAGGAAGTTGCGCGTCCTCTCATGTCCCGGCGCATCCAGAACCTGCTGCACGCTGCCCGTTTCAACCACCTTTCCCTGATCCATAAAGACAATCTGGTCGGCCACTTCGCGGGCGAAGCCGATTTCGTGCGTGACCACCACCATGGTCATGCCCGAATGCGCCAGGTCTTTCATCACCTGCAGCACTTCGCCAACCAATTCAGGATCGAGGGCGGAGGTCGGTTCATCAAACAGTAACACCTGCGGGTTCATCGCCAGCGCGCGGGCGATGGCGACGCGTTGTTGCTGGCCGCCGGACAGTTCTCGCGGCCAGGCGTTGATGCGATGTTCCAGCCCGACGCGGGCCAGCAGCTGCTTCGCCCGTTCCTGCACCTCGGCTTTTTTTTCCTTTTTCACCCGCAGCGGCGCGTCGCTGACGTTTTGCAACACGGTGCGGTGCGCAAACAAGTTGAACTGCTGAAATACCATGCCGATGCTTTTACGCTGTTCGGCCACCTCGGCTTCTTTCAGCTCGTACAGATGCCGGCCTTTTTGACGATAGCCGATCAGCTGTTCGCCAACGCGAATGGTGCCGCCGTCCAGCTTTTCCAGGTGGTTGATGCAGCGCAACAGGGTGGATTTGCCGGAGCCGGAAGGGCCGAGGATCACCGTCACCGAGCCTGCCGGGATGGTCAGGCTGATGTTTTTCAACACGTCGGTGCCGGAAAAGGATTTCCGCACCCGGTTGATGTGGATGGATGCGCTCATTGTTCACCTCCCTGAGGGGCTTTGCGGTTGAGGAAGAACCCGCCGCGGCGCGTTGCCTGCGTGCCGCGGCCAAAATAGCGCTCCACGTAGTATTGGCCAATCGACAGAATCGAAGTCATGGCCAGATACCACAGGGTGGCGACCAGCAGCAGCGGGATGACCTCGTAGGTGCGTTGGTAAATGATCTGCGCCGAATACAGCACGTCCTGCAGGGCAATCACCGACACCACCGCGGTGGTTTTCAACTGCCCGATCACCTCATTGCCCGCCGGCGGCAGGATGGGGCGCATCGCCTGCGGCAATACCACGCGCCACAGGATTTGCCCACGACGGTATCCCAGCGCTTTGGCGGCTTCCAGCTGGCCGCTGCCGACGCTTTGGATGCCTGCGCGCACGATCTCCGCCGCATAGGCCGACTGATGCATCACCAGCGCGATCACCGCCGCGCTGAAGGTGCTGATAAGGGTATTGGTCGGCGCGCTGGCGACTTCGCCAAGAAACGGGATCCACAGGCTGATGCGCGGATAAAGCGCGGCGATGTTGTACCAAAGGAACAGCTGCACCAGCATCGGCACCGCACGGAAGAACCAGGTGTAGAACCAGCTTACCGCAACCAATACCGGATTGGCCGACAGGCGCATCAGCGCCAGCAGCACGCCACCGGCGAAGCCGAACACCACCGAAATCACCGTCAGCTTTAGCGTCATGAGCACGCCGTTGAGGATGGAAGCCTCGGTCAGGTTTTCCGCCACCACCGCCCATTCAAAGCGCGGGTTGTGCAGCATGGAATTGATGATAACGCCGACGATCAACAGCACAACCAGGGCGCTGAGCCAGCGCCCGTAATGCCGATGGCCGACGATGCTCAGTTCCGCGTCGTCGACAGGGTGTTGCCCACTCATTTGGCGATCTCTTCATTGATGCCGGCGGTTTTCACTGCACCAAAACCGATATCCCAGCCGTCGAGGATTTTCTGGTAACTGCCGTCGGCGATCAGAGAATTCAGCGCTGCCTGCACCGGTTTCACCAGTTCGGAGCCTTTCGGCAGGGCAATGGCCACCGTGGTGCCGTCAATGTTGATATCACCGGCCAGCGTCAGCGGTTTAACGTGGGTGGCCTGGTAGCGCAACCCTTCATACGGGCCGAAAAACATCGGTACGCGGCCGCTGATCACCGCTTGCACCCCGGCCGGGCGGTCCGGGAAGATCGGCATGGTGATGGCCGGCTTGCCGGCGGCGACGCATTGATCGCTGGCCTGCTGCAGGCGGGTGATCTGCGAGGTGCCTGCGCCGGCGCCGACGGTCTGGCCGCACAGCTGCGCCAGCTCGGTGTAAGGGCCTAGCGCAGCGTCTTTGCGGGCGATCAAGGCCAGCTTGGAAGCGTGGTAATAGCCGACGAAGTCCACCTGTTGGAAGCGCTTTTTGTTGGCGTCAATGTTGGCCAGCGCGACGTCATAACGGCCGGACTTCAGGCCGGGGATGATGTTGTCGAAGCCGCCGGTGTCCTTCCAGTGGATCGCCACGCCCAGGCGATCGGCAATCGCGCTCATCACGTCGATTTCACGCCCGGCCAGCGTTTTGTTGTCCGCCTGGTAAAAGGTGGTCGGCGGGGTGTTCGGGTTGGTGCCGGCAACGATGTAGCCGGCCTTTTTGATCGCTTCAGGCAGGCTGTCGTGCAGCGCCGGATCGGCGGCAGCTTTCAGCGCCGACTTGAAGGGAACATCGCCTTCAGCGGCATGACCGGCTGCCAACGGCGCCAGCGTGGAGGAAGCCAACAGCAGGGACAGTACGGTGCGTTTGAATGTGGTTTTCATCATGATTTCCCTGCGGATTAAGCCGATTTTACGTTAGCGAAGTTGATTGCCGGTTCCGGCAGACCCAGGTTTTCACGCAGGGTTGCATGCTGATACTCTTCACGGAACAGGCCACGGCGACGCAGCTCCGGGATCACCTGCTCGACGAACAGTTCCAGCTGGTTGGGCAATACCGCCGGCATGATGTTGAAGCCGTCTGCGCCTTGCTGTTCCAGCCACAGCTGGAAGTCGTCGGCGATCTCTTCGGCGGTGCCTACCACCACGCGGTGGCCGCGCGAACCGGCCGCGACGGCCGCCAGCTCACGCAGCGTCAGGTTTTCCCGCGCGGCCAGATCGGTCAGCAGTTTCACGCGGCTTTGGCCGCCTTCGGTGGCGCCCACGTTCGGCACCGGGCCGTCCAGCGGATAATCGCTCAAATCGAAACCAAAGCGCGCCGACAGCTGCTCAATGCCGTTATCGATATCCACCAGTTGATTCAGCTGATACCAGGTTTCCTGCGCTTCTTCTTTGGTACGCCCGACAATCGGCATCACACCTGGCAGGATCAGCAGGTGGTCCGGGTTGCGGCCGGCGTCGGCCACGTATTTTTTCTGACTGCGGTAGAAAGCTTGTCCTTCTTCCAGGCTGGCGGCGGCGGTGAACACCACTTCGGCGGTTTCCGCCGCCAGCTGCTGGCCGGCCGGGGAAGAGCCGGCCTCAATGATCACCGGCCGTCCTTGCGGCGAGCGGGAAATGTTCAGCGGGCCCTGCACCGAGAAATGCTTGCCCTTATGGTTGGCGGCGTGGATTTTCTCGTCGATGGCGTACACGCCATTTTGCTTGTCGCGCACGATGGCGTCTTTTTCCCAGCCGTCCCACAGTTTGTAGCTGGCCTCGAGGAATTCCCGCGCCACTTCATAGCGTTCGGCGTGCGACGGCAGATCTTCACGGCTGAAGTTGCGCGCCGCATCGCTGGAGAAAGAGGTCACTACGTTCCAGGCGGCGCGGCCGTGGCTGATATGGTCGATGGAGGCCATGGCGCGTGCCAGGTGGAAGGGTTGATCGAACGTGGTGGAGGCGGTCGCCGCCAGCCCGATATGGCGGGTGTTGACCGCCAGCGCCGCGAGCAGCGTCAGCGGCTCCAGGCGTGACATCGTCGAGGGCAGGCGGTGCACGCTGGTTGCCAACGCGTCGCCGACGAAGAACATATCGAAAGTGCCTTCTTCGGCTTTTTTTGCGATCCAGGTGAACCAGTCGATATCGGTCGGTGAACCGCTGGCGCCTTCTGCGCGCCATCCCCCGATGTGGTGCCCCAGAGCCTGAACGAACAGGCCGAGACGGAGTTGGCGCGATGGTGTTGAAGGTGAAGTACTCATAATTATTCCTGTTTTATTATTAATTTAACAATGCAATCAGTCGCGGCAGCGCGCCAGGGGACATAAGCGCGCAGTCGCGGATAACGCTCTCGCCTTCGAGGCCCGGAAGCAGCTGCAGAATGGCGCGCAGCTTGGCGTCGAGGTCTGTCGGCCGGGCGGCGGTTTGCTTTCTTGTGACTATGTCACTTATTCGCCTCCCGTCCTGCAGCGTCAGGGTCAGACGATGGAAGCGCATCTCCGGATCGAGCGCGTCCGGCGGGGCTGCGGGATCGACATGGCGCACAACTTTTGCCGCCAGGGCGGCGATAGCCGCATCGACAGGCTGTTCGCCGTAATGCGTCAGCGGGACCTCGCCGTGGTATAGCGCATCGGCGATGACGTATTCGAGGCTAAAGCGCGCTTCCACACCGGTGGCCGGTTGGCGAATAAAGGGCGCAGTATCTGCGCCGGGCGGAAAACTGACCTCAACCTGTGCGATCTCCGCAAGGACGTCGCCTTGTGCCAGCAGCCGCGCGCGCAGGGCGAGCGCCGCCTCGGCCGCGCTGTGAGTGCCACCGCAAGTCGGGTACCGCTTGAATTCCAGCCCCGGCTGCAGGATGCGCCAGGGCGTGCCCCAGCCGGCGGTCAGGCATTCCGGTTTTTGCCGGCCGCCGCCGTGGGAAGTCAGCAGGCTGTCCAGCACGCCCTCCGGTTGGCCGATGAAACCGGCCTGAGCCAGCAGAGCGGCGTTGACCGCGTTGCGTGCCGCCAACCCGGCATGCAGCGGTTTGGCCGCCGAACCGAACTGGCTGCGCAGGCCCGCTGCCTGCGTGGCCGCCAGGCCCAGAGCAATCTGCGTCTGCCGCTGGTCAAGCTGCAGATAACGCGCCACGGCGGCGCAGGCGGCGACCGCGCCCAGGGTGGCGGTGCTGTGAAAACCCAGCACGTAATGTTGCGTGCCAGCGGCCAATCCCAGCCGGCCAGCGGCCTCTACGCCGATGACATAGGCGGTTAACAGCTCAGTGACATCGTCACTCTCACCGTTCAGCGCCAGCAGGGCTGAGAGCACTACGGTGCTCGGATGGCCACGCAGCGCAGGATGGTAATCATCGAAGTCCAACGCGTGGCTGACATAGCCATAGCGCAGTGCGCGGTTCTCGCTGCCGTTCGGCGGAAACGTCTTACCGATCGCTGCCAGACCTGCATCGCTCAACGCCCCGCGGGCAATCGGCAGCGCGCAGGCGAAGTAATCTTTCACGCCGCGGCGAGCGGCTGACAGGGCGTTTTCATCCGGCTGGCTGTTCAATATCAGATGGGCGAATTGGGCGGTTATCGGTAATGACAAGGCGTTAACACCTGAATTTATATACGGTTATGCACGAGTGCGGGGTGAAAGGTATTGTGTGGCGATTTTCGTTGTCCCGAAAGAACGAACGGCGCTTCCATATCTCTGAATGGAATATAACGACGGCACTGCGCCGCCGTCAGAGCAGCTGGCAGCAGCTGCCAGCTGCTGGCAGGCTGCGCCTTAGCTATTTTTGTGCAAAGCAAAGCTGTATTTGCTCTAGCACGATAGAGGACTCAGGCCGAGAAAAGGCGAACGCTCATGATGTCGATAAATGCCCTGAGACGCGGTGTAAGATGTTTGCTTGAAGGCCAGAGAATTTTGAGACTGCCACTGTGTCGGCAGTGGTCGCCAAGCACCGGTTGGAGCCGCCGTCGCTCCAGCGCCTCTCGCACCGCGAAATCGGGCAAGCAGGCGATGCCCAGGCCCTGTTCCGCCAGGTAAATCAGCGTGTCGACGGTGTTGCATACCGTGCGCTTGCCCAGGCCTTCGTCGAGCAGTTTATCTCCGCCCGCCACCGGCCAGGTCTCGACTTTGCCGGTGGTGGGGAATCTGTATAACAGGCAGGCGTGATCGCGCAGTTCTGCCGGCTGGCGGGGTATTCCCGCTCGGCGCAGATACTCTGGCGCCGCCACCAGCTGTAGGTGAAACGTGCCCAGTTGGCGGCTCATTAAGCGAGAGTCCTCGGTATCGCCCACGCGGATCACCGCATCGAACCCTTCTTCGATCACCGCGACCCGCCGGTCGGAAAAATCGGTTTCCAGCTCAATCTCCGGGTAACGCCGGACAAATTCCGCCAGCACCGGATTCAGCAGGCCGCCCACCAGCGGCAAACTGACACGCAGCTTGCCGCGCGGCGCGCTGTGCGTATCGCTGATTTCCCGTTCCGCCGCCGCCAATTCCCCGAGAATGCGCTGGCAGCGGTGCAGAAACAGCCGGCCTTCGGCGGTCAGCGTCATGCTGCGCGTGCTGCGGTGGAACAGACGCGCGCCCAGCCGATTTTCCAGGCGGGCGATGCTTTTCCCCACCGCGGAAGCGGAAATGCCGAGCACGCGCCCGGCCTCTACGAAACTCAGCGTCTCTGCGGCCTGCACAAAGACGTTCACCCCAGACAGATTATCCATTGCTTGCCCCATTGCGGACTTGAGTGTCCGCTATGAAAGGAAATCTAGCCTGTTTTTTCGTTAATCACCACGCTCTATGCTCGGTGGCGACAGCATGGGCTGACTACCTGGGGTAATAAAAATGAATGAATACGGATCCTCTGCCAACGCGATTGACGGCGCGATAGAGCAAGCCTTGCGTGAAAAACGATTGGTTGGCGCGGTCGTTTTGGTGGCGCAGGGCGGTGAGATCGTTTATCACCGCGCGGCGGGCATGGCAGATCGCGAAGCGGGCAAGCCGATGGCGCTCAATACGCTGTTTCGTCTGGCCTCGGTATCCAAACCGATCGTGTCCACGGCGGCGCTGGCATTGATGGCGCAAGGCGCCATGCGGTTAGACGATCCGATCACCCGTTGGCTGCCGAATTTTCGCCCGCGGCTGGCGGACGGCACCACTCCGTTGATGACGCTACGGCATCTCATGACCCACACCGCCGGACTAAGCTACCGCTTTTTCCAGCCGGAAGGGGGATTCTATGCCCGGCTGGGTGTCTCCGACGGCATGGATGAAGCGTCTGTCAGCCTGCAGGAGAACGTGCGGCGTATTGCCTGCGCCCCTTTGCTGGCTCCGCCCGGCGCGGCGTGGCGCTATTCCATCGCCACCGATGTCCTGGGCGCGGCGATCGAACAGGCGAGCGGCCTGCCGCTGACGCAGGCAGTAAAAAAATGGGTGACCGGGCCGCTGGCGATGACGGATACCGATTTCCTGGCGGTGGATCCCGCACGTTTGGCGGCCGCTTACGCCGATCATCCCGGCGAGCCGCGCCGTTTGCGCCAACCGGATCGTTTACCGTTCATTGATGGCAGCGCCGGTTTTCATCTGTCGCCGGCGCGTGCGCTGGATCCGCAGGCGTACGCCTCAGGCGGCGCCGGCATGGTCGGCTCGGCGGAGGATTTCCTGCGCCTGCTGGAAACGTTGCGCCAGGGGGGCGGGCAGGTGCTGCCGGCCGAATGGGTGACGGCGCTGACCACCAACCAAATCGGCGATTTGCCGATGCCGTTTTGGCCGGGGCGCGGTTTCGGCCTCGGCATTACCGTACTGAAAGATCCCGTCGCCGCGCAAACGCCGGAGTCCGTTGGCAGCTGGCGAATGGGCGGCACCTATGGCCACTCGTGGTTCGTCGATCCTGTCCGGCAGCTCAGCGTCGTCGCGTTTACCAACACGGCGCTGGAGGGCATGTCCGGCGCTTTTGTCGGCGAGATTTGTCAGGCGGTCTATGCCGCGACGGGAGCGATACAATGCGCCTGATGCCACCGATTTTCTTTATCGCGCTGGGGTTGTTCGGCGTCTACTGCATCGAGTTTGGCGTGGTGGGTATTTTGCCGCAGATCATCGCGCGGTATGGCATCTCTACGGCGCAGGCCGGCTGGCTGGTCGGGATCTTCGCCCTGACCATCGCGCTGCTCGGGCCGCTGTTGGTGCTGCTGGCGTCGCGATTCAATCGCAAACGCATGTTGTTGATCGCGTTGACCGTGTTCGCGGCGGCCAGCGCGCTGTCCGCTCAGATGGACAGTTTCGCCATGCTCATGTTGCTGCGCATTGTGCCGGCGTTGTTTCATCCGATCTATTTTTCGCTGGCCATGGTGGCGGCCGCGGCGCTTTATCCGCCGCATCAGGCCACCAAAGCAACCGCCTATGCGTTCATCGGCACCAGCATGGGCATGGTGTTGGGGATACCGTTGACGCAATGGATCGCCGGGCAGTTCAGCTATGAAGCCTCGTTCCGGTTCTGTGCCTGGGTCAATCTCCTGGCAGCGGCGGGATTGCTGATGCGGTTGCCCGACGTCGCCGTTCAGCGCCTCAGCTATGGCAAACAGCTGACGATCCTGCGCAGCGGGACGCTGTGGCTGAATATCATCACCTGCGTGCTGATCTTTGCCGCCATGTTCGCCGTCTACGCTTATGCGGCCGAGTACCTCAGCAGTGAAGCCGGCATTGGCGCCGCCGCCATCGGCTTTCTTCTGGTGGCGTTCGGCGTGGGCGGTGTCGCGGGCAACCTGTTGGCCGGCAAGGGGTTGAGCCGCCATCGAGCGCTGACGGTGCTGCTGCACCCGCTAGCCTTGATTGCGGCTTATGCGCTGCTGTATCACTACGGCAGCGCGAATATCGGTTCGATGACGGCGCTTTGTCTGTATTGGGGAGCGGCGCACACCAGCGGTTTGATCGTGACGCAGATCTGGCTGACATCCGAAGCCCCCGAGGCGCCGGCGTTCGCCACCGGGCTGTATATCGCCTTTATCAATTTGGGCGTGGCGCTGGGCTCACTGGCGGGCGGCTGGTTCATCGCCGCGTGGGGGCTACAGGGCAGCCTGCTGTGCGGAGCCTTGTTCGCCGCGCTGGCGGTGATTACGATCGCCGCCAGGCTGCGGTTGCAGCGGCAGACTACCGCTGCGTTGCGTCGATCATCGCCATCACCTGCCGGAACATCGCGCTTTCCGCATCGGCCAGCTCGTTGACCAGCGTAAAGTGATTGCAGTGGCGGTCGGCCAGCAACTGAACGTCGAGGCCGCGCGCCAGACAGGCGTCATAATAGGCCTGCGTCTGGTTTTTGAAGCCTTGCGTTTCCCGCTGGCCGACGTCGAGCAGGATCTGCGGCGCATGCTCTTTCGCTGGCAGCAAAAACAGCGGGCTGAGCGTTTGCGCCTGTTCGGGCGTCAGGTGCAGCCAGTCGTTGATGTAGATATCGCACAGCGGGCGCAGATCGTAGAGGCCACTCAGCGCCAGCGCGCCTTTGATCGCGTCGGGCGGCAGGCGATAGCGTTGCTGCCAGCCGTCGGCGATCAGCATGCCGCACAGGTGGCCGCCGGCCGAACTGCCGCTGACGAAAATGCGCGCCGGATCGATGCCGAACGGCGCCCCGTGATGATAAAGCCAGGCGACGGCGCTGCGCACCTCGTGCACGATCTCCGCCAGCGTCGCTTCTGGCGCCAGTGTGTATTCCAGCGTGGCGACGGCCACGCCGCGCTGGGCAAACGCGGCGGCCATCGAACAGGCTTCCTCTTTGCGCTGCGAATGCCAGTAGCCGCCATGAATAAAGATCAGCAGCGGGGCGGGCTGCGTGCAAGCCGGGAACAGATCGAGGCGCTCGGCGGCGCTCATGCCGTAACGCAGATCGTAAATGCCGGGCGTCTGTGCCTTGGCGCGCTGGGCCAGCGCGGCGTATTCCGCCATGCAGGCGTCAAAATCTTCCACCGAAGCGCGGGCGTTGTATTGCACCGCTCTGGCGGCGGTATCGTCGAACATCAGGTCGATTTTCATAACTTCTCCTTGTTGGTGACGCTCGATTATCCACCTAATGCTTTTTTAATGTTTGATGCGGAATGCGTCGCCGACGGGCGTTCTTTTTTGCTTCTTTTTGCGGTATATTGCTGTTTTATGCGTTCTACTGCGGAATAAACTCATGCACAAAGCGGCACGACAGCGCCATTTACTGGATTTGCTCAGCGAACGCGGGCAGGCGGCGGTGGCGGAATTGGCCAGCGCCATCGGTGTTTCGGTCGATACCGTGCGCCGCGACTTGGCCGATCTCGAGCGGCAGGGGTTGGCGCAGAAACATCACGGCGGGGCGATAGCGCTCGAACCGTCCGGCATGCCGCGCCAGGCGCGCGCTGCGCTGTTGCCGCAGGTCAAGCAGCGGCTTGGCCGCGCGGTGGCCGCGCAGATCCCGCCCGGCAGCACCCTGATGCTGGATGCGGGCAGTACGCTGTTGGCGGTGGCACAGGCGTTGCGCGGCCCGGCGACGGTGATCACCGCTTCGCTGGATATCGCGCAGTGCCTGAGCGACAGGCCGGAGATCAACCTGATCTTGCTCGGCGGCCAGTGGGATGCGCGCCAGCGGCTGTTCGCCGGCAGCGCCACGCTGGCGTTGCTGGAACGCTACCGCGCGGACATCGCTTTGCTGGGCGCCTGCGCGGTGCATGCTCAGCTGGGGCTGAGCGCCGGCGAAGAGGCCGATGCAGAGGTCAAACGCGCCATGCTGGCCAACAGCGGCGAGCGCTGGCTGGTGGCCGACCATATGAAGCTGGATCGCTGCGAGCCGCATCACGTGGCGGATCTACCGCAGATCCAACGCCTGTTTACCGATCGCCCGTGGGATAACCTGGACGAGCAATCAATGATTGAACTTTGTGTCGTCGCCGACGACCGCTAGAGGAGAACACTGATGAACGATAACGCTCAACCGTTGCAGGTGGCGCTGATTGGCTACGGCTTTGTCGGCAAGGCGTTTCACGCGCCGCTGATCAACGCCGTGCCGGGGCTGGAACTCAGCGTGGTGGCTTCGCGCGACGCCGACAAAGTTCACGCCGACCTGCCGCATGCACGCGTGATCGCCGATCCGCTCGAGGCGATCCGCCTGCCGGAGGTCGATCTGGTGGTGATTGCTTCGCCGAACGCCACCCATGCGCCGCTGGCGCTGGCCGCGCTGGAGGCGGGCAAGCACGTGGTGGTGGATAAGCCGTTTACGCTGGATTTGGCGCAGGCGCGCGCGCTGATTGCCGCGGCGGAGAAGCACGGCCGCCTGCTGTCGGTGTTCCAGAACCGTCGCTGGGACAGCGATTTCCTGGGGGTGAAACAGGTGATCGAGCAGGGGCTGATCGGTAAGGTGACGCACTTTGAGTCCCATATCGACCGCTATCGCCCTGAAGTACGGGTGCGCTGGCGTGAACAAAACCTCCCAGGCAGCGGGCTGTGGTTCGATCTGGGGCCGCACATGGTCGATCAGGCGCTGCAGCTGTTCGGTTTGCCGCACAGCGTGCAGGCCAACATCGCCACGTTGCGCCCCAACGCGCAGATTAACGACTGGGCCCACGTGGTGCTGAACTATCCGACGCACCGCGTGATCCTGCACGGCAGCATGCTGGTGGCGGGCGGCGTCTCACGCTTTACCGTGCACGGCGAGAAAGGCAGCGTGGTCAAAGCGCGCGCCGACGGGCAGGAGAGCCAGCTGCTGGCCGGCGTGACGCCGGGTTCGGCGGAGTGGGGCAAAGACGACGACGCGATGAGCCTGTTTATCGGTACGGAGCCGGTGCGCACGCTGCCGACGCCGGATGGCGATCAGCGCCAGTATTACTTCCAGGTGCGCGATGCGTTGCGCGGCGCAGGCGCCAACCCGGTTACCGCGGCGCAGGCGTTGGCGGTGATGGCGGTGCTGGAAGCGGCCACCCTGGCGGCGGAAACCGGTGTGACTCAGCCGTTGCCGCTCACCGAGGCGGAAATCGCCGCCTGGTAACGGCTCGCGTCAGATAAGGCGTCAGACGCATGGATACAGTGCATGCCATGCGTCTTCCGCCATGCTAACCCCTGACATAGGCTTACTCGCAGTCTATGTCAGGAGTGTTCATCATGTTATCCCACCCTTCGCCGCAAGGCGTCCGCGGCATACTGGCCGCTCTTTCTCTGAGCATGCTGCTGTCATCGCTTGGCATCAGCATTGCCAACGTCGGGCTGCCGGCGCTCGCCACTGCGTTCCATGCCTCGTTCCAGGCGGTGCAGTGGGTGTTGCTCTGCTATTTGCTGGCCGTCACCACTTGCATTATCGGCATCGGCCGTTTGGGGGATAGCCTCAATCGTCGCCGCCTGCTGCTGGCGGGCATTGCGCTGTTTACCGCCGCTTCGCTGGCTTGCGCGCTGGCTCCGCAACTGTGGCTGTTGCTGGCGGCGCGCCTGGCGCAGGGGCTGGGGGGCGCAGTCATGATGTCGATCGCCATGGCGCTGGCGGGCGAGGTTCTGGGGAAGGAAAAAATCGGCCGCGCGATGGGGCTGCTCGGCACTATGTCAGCCGTGGGCACCGCGCTGGGGCCGTCGTTGGGCGGCGCGCTGATCGCCGGTTTCGGCTGGCGGGCGATGTTCCTGATCAACCTGCCGCTGGGGCTGCTGGCGCTGTGGCTTGCCTGGCGATACTTACCGAATGGGCCGCGCGCGGCAACGCGCGCGGAACCGTTCGATCGCGCCGGCACGTTGCTGCTGGGCGGCGCATTGCTCTGCTATTCGCTGGCGATGACCCTCGGGCGCGGCGACTTCGGCGCGCTTAACCTGGCGTTGATGTTGGGGGCGCTGTTGGCGGGGGCACTGTTTATCCGCGTGGAACGCCGCGCCGCATCGCCGCTGCTTGCGCCGTCGATGTTCCGCCATCCGGCCCTGACGGCGGGGCTGGCGGCCAGTGCGCTGGTGATGACGGTGATGACCGCCACGCTGGTGCTCGGGCCGTTCTATCTGTCGCGGGCGCTGGGCTTAAGCGCCGCGCAGGTCGGGCTGGTGATGTCGGCGGGGCCGGCGGTGGCGATCCTGACCGGCATACCGGCCGGCTATCTGGTGGATCGCTTCGGATCGCAGCGCATCGCCCAGTTTGGGCTGACGGCGGTGGCCGCAGGCGCGGCGTTGCTGTCACTGTTTAACCGTTGGGGCGTGCTCGGCTATATCGCCCCCATCGCGCTGTTGACCGCCGGCTATGCGCTGTTTCAGGTGGCCAACAACACCATGCTGATGAAGGATCTGTTTCCTGAACGGCGCGGGCTGATCGCCGGCATGGTGAACCTGTCGCGCAATCTGGGGGCGATCACCGGCGCGTCGGCGATGGGGGCGCTGTTTTATCTGGCTTCGCAGCAGGTTGCGGGCACTGCGGCCGCCGCGACTTACGGCATGCGGGTGAGCTACGGCGTGGCGGCGCTGTTGGCATTGGCGGCGTTGCTCATCGCCTTCGGCGGTCGCCGCCTGATGCTGCGTTACGGCGCGCGCTGAACCGCGTAGCGTTCTTGCACGAAACCGTTGTCCGATGAAGTGACGGCAAGCAGGCGCAGGCGCTGCTCCTGGCCATCGGCGCCGAATAAGGGGATACCGCCGCCCAACAGCAGCGGCACGCGCGTAATCGTCAGTTCGTCGATCAAGCCGGCCTGCAGGAAGCGCTGCACGGTCTGGCCGCCGTCGATATACAGGTGACGGCAGCCTTGCTCGGCCAACTGCGCCACGATGGCCGCCGGTTCGCCATTCATCCAGCGAACGTGGCCCGTTGCGTGCGGCGCGGGCGGCTGCGTCGACAGCACCACCACCGGCAGTGCGCCATAGGGCCACTCGGGAAAGGCGCGGACTTTATCATAGGTATGGCGGCCCATCACCAGCGCGTCGATGTCGGCGACAAACGCTTCAAAACTCAACCCATTGAGCAGCGAAACCGCATATTCGGGCCGCAGCAGCCAGTCGATGTCGCCGTCCGGGCCGGCAATGAATCCGTCTACGCTGGTGGCGATGTAAACCGAGCATTTCATCAGGCGAGATCTCCCCGATAAACCACATGCACCTTGTTGCCGTCGGGATCGCGCAGGTAAGCGCCGAAATAGCCTTTGCCGTAGTGCGCGCGCTCGCCGGGCTCGCCTTCACTGCTGCCGCCCGCCAGCAGACCGGCGGCGTAGGCGCGTTTAACCGCCAGCTCGTCGGCGGCGAGGAAGGCCAGCATGCTGCCGTTGCCGGCGCTGGCGGGCTGTCTGTCGAAGGGTTGGTAGGCGTAAAAACGCGGCAGCGTTTGGCCTGGCATCACCCAGCAGCGGGCGGCGGGGCCGCCGTCCGGCGTCACTTCCCGCCGTTGTAAGCCCAATGGCAACAGAATGGCGTCGTAGAACGCGGCGGCGGCATCCAGATCGCTGACGCCGACGGTAATATGGCTGAACATGGCGCGTTTCCTTCCCCAAGAGAGAATAATGAACGCCTAAAACAGTAGCAGCGATATCGCAGGATGGACAGACCGCCGTGGAGGATTCGGATTAGGGACGCGCGCAGGTGTAGCGCGCTTCACGGTTCGCGGGGCAGGCCGCCGTTCAATTGCTCTCGACGCGCGGATTGGCGTGGGTCGGCTGGCTGGGATAATCCACCTGATGCTTGTGCAGATAATCGCGGATCAGCTGACGCACCACCTGAGAAGGGGTGACGTCCTGCTGCAGGCACAGCTCTTCCAGGGCTTTCTTCTTGTCCGGGTCAATCAGCACCGTTAGCCGCGCCGTTTTCTTTTCCATCAGGATCCTCCAGAGAATGATGACTGAATGATAATACCATGTGGACGAAGCGGCCAGCCAGACCGCGTCGCCGCTCGTTCTTAGCGGAAATGCAGCCGTTCTATTTTGCGTGACAGGTAGCCGAGTTCGCAGTTGAACAGCTCGCCGCTGCCGGCGGCCAGCGTGCGCAGCGTGCTGAGCGGCAACGTCACCTGCGCCGGCGTGGCGTAAATGATCACGTTGCCGCTGGGGGCGACGCAAAATAATACGGTGCCGAATATCCGGTGCAGGCTGTGGTACAGCAGGCTGTTTTCATCGGGCAGATCGTGGTAATTGAGCACCAGCCAGCCCCCGTCGTTCAGCCGCGCGGCGCAGTTTTCCAGGAATGTCTGGGTGCCTTGCTGCGGATCCATGGCGAACGCCGAATAGAGATCGGAGAAAATCAGGTCGTAACGCGTCTCGGCGGGCGGGCGCACAAAGTCCATGGCGTCGGCGGTACGCAGGCTGATGGTGTCGGTGGCCGGCAGCGTAAAATAGCGGCGCGCGACGGCGATCACCGCGGCGCGCAGTTCAACCACGTCCAGACGCATGGCCGGATCGAGCGCGTGCAGCGCACGCAGCAAGCTGCCGCCGCCTAACCCCAAGATCAGCGCCGAGGTCGGCGGCTGCCAGGCCACCGCCATCAGCATCGCTTTGATGTAGTTGTGGATCGGCTGCGCGGGGTTGCTGAGGCTCATCTTGCTTTGCTCGCAGATGCCGTCAAACCGCAGCGTGCGGTAGTCCTTGTGATCGGAAACGATGATTTCGCCCCAGGCGTCGGTTTCGCGAGCGATCACCTGGCCGCGCGGGGAGAAATCGAGGGTTCTGAGTAAGCTGTCAACCAGAGACATGGTATTCGCAGGTTTCCTTTGGCAAGCGGCCTATTTACGGGCGCACATGAAATCGGCGGTGCAAATGCGCCGGCCATCGATGCTGGCGCGGCCGGTGAAGCGGGCGATCGCGCCTCGCCGGCGTACAAAGGCGACCTCCATCAACACCTGGTCGCCGGGACGGGCGGCGCGATAAAACCGCGCCCGCTGAATGGAAGCGAAGTAGTAATGTTCTCCTTCATTCAACGCCCCGAGATAATAATGCGCCAGCAGCCCGGTGCTTTGCGCCAGCGCTTCCACCAACAGCACGCCGGGAAAACCGGCGAAGTGCGCATGGCCGTTCCAGAACGTCGGCTCATTGGCGGTGATGTTCTTGATGGCGCTCAGCCGGCCTTCGGCAATGCAGGTGCCGGCGGGCAGCACGCGATCGACCAACAGGCAGGGATAACGATGAGGCAGAATCGCCTGAATATCGTTGAATTGCAGGGGGTGACCGTTTAATGGCATGGAAGTGCGTGATCCTGTCTGCGGCGAATCCGGTGTGGTGGCCGGCGTTCGGTCCATAATGAGTGTAATGACATTATAATAAAATTATCATCAGATGTGCCAGATGAAAGACATGACGGCGGCGACGGTTGGGGAACAGCGAAGGAGGGGAAGACACCCGATCCTGACGATCGGGCGTGGTGGCGCGTTTAGTGCTTGGAGCGGGTCACCTTGTCCAAATAACCCATCACGAAGGCGGAGAGCACGAAGGTGAGGTGGATGATCACATACCACATCAGCTTGTTGTCGGGCACGTTCTTGGCGTCCATAAACACCCGCAGCAGGTGAATGGAGGAGATGGCGACGATAGATGCGGCGACCTTGTTTTTCAGCGAGGTGGCGTCCATTTTGCCCAGCCAGCTCAGTTTCTCTTTCCCTTCGGTGATATCCAATTGCGAGACGAAGTTTTCATAGCCGGAGAACATCACCATTACCAACAGGCCGCCGACCAGCGCCATGTCGATCAGCGACAGCAAGGTCAACACCAGATCGGCTTCGGTAACGGCAAAAATATTTGGCAGGACGTGGAGAATTTCCTGAAAAAACTTGATCGACAGGGCGACCAGAGTGAGCGAAAGGCCGAAATAAACCGGCGCGAGCAGCCAGCGGGAGGCGTACATCGCGTTTTCTAGCAAGCGTTCCATCATAAAATTGTTTTAAATGCGTAGCAAAAAGGGCGCTCAGTATAGCGCAAGAGGCCTGGGTGAAATCAACCGCTTGCGCCAGCAGAGGGCGCTATCAGGCCACTACGCGCGCCGTTTTGCGCCCGCTGCGGATCCACAGCGCCACGGCCCCCGCCGCCGTCGCCAGCGCCACGACGCCCGGCCAGCCCGCGCTTGCCAGAATGCGGCTGCCGAGGGCGGCGCCGGTCGCCATACCGATGAACACGCCGGTGAACAAGAGGGCGTTCAATCGGCTGCGGGCTGCCTGATCGAGACCGTAAACGATGGTTTGGTGCGCGATCAGCGTAGCCTGGATGCCCAGGTCGAATCCGACGGCGCTCAGCGCAATGAGCGCCAGTTGCGCCGGGAGCGGCAACAGCGGCAGCAGAAACATCAAGGCGAAGGAGGCCAGAACCAGTCCCGCGCCGATACGGGTCACGACGTCAGGGCCGTGCCGATCGGCCAGACTGCCCGCCAACGGCGCCGCCAGCGCACCCGCCGCCCCCGCCAGGCCAAACGCGCCGGCGGCCGCGCTGCCGATCTGGTAGCGCTCCGCCAGCATCAACGCCAGCGTTGACCAGAAAGCGCTGAAGCCCAATGACAGAAAGCCTTGCGCCAGCGTTGCGCGCCGCAGCGCGGGATACTCGGCCCACAGATGTCCCAGCGAGCGCAGCAGCGCGGGGTAACTCAGCGCGTTATGAGGGCGAAGACGCGGTAATATGCGCCAGATCGCCAGCGTGATCGACAAAACGCCCAGCGCCGCGAGCGCGTAGACGCTGCGCCAGCCGGCGTACTCGGCGAGTGCGCCGCTGAACACCCGCGACAGCAAAATGCCGGCCAATAGCCCGGTCATCACCGCGCCGACGGTTTTGCCGCGGCTGGCCTCCGGCGCCAGCGTGGCGGCGGCGGGGATAATGTCCTGCGCGACGGTGGCGGTCAGGCCTATCGCCAGGCTGCTGAGCAACAACAGCGGGAACGAGGCAGCAAAAGCGCAGAGTAACAGCGTCAGCGTCAGCAGCGCGCCTTTTACCAGAATGATCCGCCGGCGATCGTACCGGTCGCCGAGCGGCGCCAACAGTAAAATGCCCAGCGCATAGCCTAACTGGGTCAGCGTCGGCACCATGCCGGCATCGGCGACGCCGGCGTGGAAATCGGCGCCCATCATGCCAAGCATGGGCTGGCTGTAATAGATTGACGCGACGCTGAGGCCGGCGCCGGCGGCCAGCAGAAATACGACGTTGGCGGACGGTGCGCCGTGGATGGTGGCGGTGCTCATGGCAAAAATTCCTGTAAGGTGAATGTGCGGTCATTTTTACCGCTTGCTTCATGCCGCTGTAGCCCCCTCGCAGGTAAAACTGTTATACACTCAACGTATGAATAAAATTAACTTACCTAACGGCGACCGCATAACTTTGCTGCATACGCTGGTGCGCATCGTCGAAAGCGGCAGCCTGTCGGCGGCGGCGCAGCAGCTGGGCACTTCGCAGCCGACGATCAGCCGGCGTCTGCAGGCATTGGAACAGCTGCTGGGCGCCAAACTGATCCAGCGGACCACCCACGCCCTCAAACTGACCGACGACGGCGAGCGCTGTTACCGCCAGGCGCGGGGGCTGATTGAACAATGGCAAAGCCTGGAAGAAGGGCTTGGCGGCGCGCGCGACGAACCGGTCGGCGTGTTGCGCGTGCGGGCGCCGCACGCATTCGGCCAGGATCAGCTGATCGGTCCGTTGGGCGAGTATTTGCGGCGCTACCCGCAAACTTACGTTGAGTGGACGCTGAACGATCATTCTCCGGACTTTATTCCCGAGGGGGTGGATTGCGCCATTCACGTCGGTGCGGTGACCGATCCGTCGGTCGTGGCGGTGTTGCTGGCGGAGGTGCCGCGCAGCACGGTGGCGTCACCGGCGCTGTTGGCTGAACGACCGGCGATCGTCGATCTCGACGATTTGGCCTCATTGCCGTGGCTGGCGGTAAACAGTTTTTATCGTAATGAGGTCGTCTTGACCCACGCGACCAGCGGTGAACAGCGGCGTTTCGACATCGCGCCGAGGTTGAGCACCGACAGCCTTTATGCGGCGCGCAAGGCGGCGCTGGAAGGGCTGGGCGTCGCGATCGTGTCGTCTTGGGTGGTGAAAGAAGAATTGGCGCAAGGTGCTCTGCAGACGCTGTTACCCCTGTGGCGAGCTGAGCCACTGCCTATTTACCTGTTGTATCCCTACGCCAGCTATTATCCCGCGCGTTTACGCAAATTCATGGAAATGATGAAAGAAACGATGCCGCGCATTCTCGGCGCGCAGCCGCCGACGGGGCGCTGACGGCCTTCAGTGTCTGGCTTTTTTACCGTCGCTGTGGCCGAGAGAACGATCGGGGAAGCTGTGATCGCGCAGCCGCTGCTTTAACTGCGCCGCATCGGGGAAGCCGCCGTCAATCTTGCGATCCCAAATCATCACGCCATCGACGCTGATTTGGTAGACCCCGCCGGTGCCCGGCATCAGGGTGACGGAGGCGAGATCGTCGCCGAAGGTGTTCAGCAGCTCTTGCGCCATCCAGCCGGCGCGCAGCAGCCAGTTGCATTGTGAACAGTAGTGAATCGTAACGGCGGGTGCGTTTTTCATCGTTGATCGACCGGTTAGTGGTGACGGCTTGCAATCAGCCTGCGGGCTCGCAAGCGATGGTGGCTGTGTATCGCCAAATAGTCAAGCGCCTGCTGCGGCCAGAGCGACAAGGGGAGCCGAGTGTGCATCACGGCCGCTTGCTTCCGGCAAACCATTCAACCCCGCGCAGCATGCCCGCCCAGTAAAACCGGGGTAAAAACCAGGCTTTCAGCCACCAGGCCATACGGCTGGGCTGGGTTGCGTCGAGCAGTGGAAACGTGGGCAGCAATTTACCGTCATAGCCAAACTCCGCCAGCACAACTTTGCCTTTCTCGACCGTCAATGGACAGGAACCATAACCATCATAATGGGCTGTGAGAGGCGTGCCATGAATACGTGCCGCGACGTTTTCCGCCACCACTACCACCTGCTTTCGCGCTGCCGCCAGGGTTTTGGCGTTTGGCGTTGAGCAACAGTCGCCTACCGCAAAAATATCCGGCCAATGCTTATGTTGCAGCGTCAATTTATCCACATCGCACCAGCCGGCGCCATCCGCGAGTCCGCTTTGCGAAATAAACGCCGGGGCTGATTGAGGCGGCACCACGTGAAGCATATCGAAGGGCAGGGTTAACTCGCGTTTTTCCTCTTCATTTGTCTCCACGGCAAATATCGCTTGCCGATTTTCGCCATCTATACGGATTAAATTATGATTGAAGTTGACCTGTGCACGGTATTTTTCCAAATAGCCGCTCAGCGGGGGGACAAATTGCGGAATGCCGAAAACCGCCGTGCCCGCAAGGCAGAAATTGACGTTAATATTATTCAGAACGCCTTGCCGCCGCCAATGGTCGCATGAAAGATATAAGGCTTTTTGCGGCGCGCCGGCGCATTTTATGGGAAGCGTGGGTTGGGAAAATATCGCCTTGCCGCCTTGCATCTCCCGGACCAGTTGCCAGGTGTATTCTGCAAGATCAAAACGATAATTAGAGGTGACGCCGTTAAATCCTAACGTCTCTTCAAGGCCTTCTATTTTATCCCAACGTAAAACAAGGCCGCAGGCAACAATAAGGAAATCATAGCTTACGCGTTTACCCTGACGGGTCTCGATATATTTTTCATTGGGATCAACCCTGACAACGCTGTCCTGGAGCCATGAGACGCCAGAAGGAATAACATCGCGCATGGCGCGCTGCGTTTTATTGATATCAAAGAGCCCGCCGCCCACCAGGGTCCATGCCGGCTGGTAATAATGACAGTCATTGGGTTCAACGACAGTTATATCCGCATCTTTAACTCGCTTCCTTATGCTTGCGATGACGCCGATGCCAGATGAACCACCGCCAATAACAACAACTTTCTTCAGGGTGTTTATTTTTTCTGGTTTCATGCAGGTCTCCTTTCATAAGAAAGTAGGGGGTTGCGGCTCAGATTTAAAGATAATTTATAGAACTTATGGTTATATTAAAAATTTCATATTCTATTTAGCTATATGTAATAGCTAAATGTAATAAGTTATTTGACAATCAACGCAAGCTGATCGTTAATAAATGCCATAAATATCGAAAGGGAATTAATGCATTGGATTTTTTCCATTTTACTTTTTATACCCTGACGCTGTTGGTGATAACCGGGGGAATAGTCGGATTTCTCCTGGCTCTGACCGGGGGAGGCGGATCCATCGTCTGCGTGCCCTTGCTGCTGTATATGGTGAAAATCCCGGATACGCACTTGGTTATAGGCACCAGTGCCATGTCCGTTGCCATTAGCGCGCTGATCAATCTTTTTGTTCATGCCGCCAAAGGAAACGTCCGGTGGCGGACCGGCGTTACCGTTTCGCTGGTGGCGGTGGTGGGAACGCTGGCGGGCTCTCAGGTGGGAAAAATGACGGACGGGCACCATTTAACCCTGCCATTCTCTCTGCTGATGCTGGTTGTCGCCGGATTGACGCTGAAAAAAAATCATCGGGCAGGCAACGGATTACCGTCCTCCCATCCGACATTTCATCCCGCCATCGTGTGGCCCAGCGTACTGGCGCTGGGCGCGGTGGCCGGTTTTTTGGGCATCGGCGGCGGATTTTTGGTGGTGCCGGCGCTGCTCTGGTTCTTCCGCTTTTCGCTGGTTGAAGCGGTGGCGACCTCACTGGTCGTGGTTTCCGCCATGGGATTATCGACAAGCGCAAGCTATGCCATGTCCGGCAAGGTGTCGCTGGTCATTACCTGCTGGCTCATCGTCGGCGGCGTTCTGGGGGGCGTCGTGGGGGTGGCGCTCACCGAGCGCCTGAAAAAACGCGAGGACATTATCCGTGTGCTCTATGCCGGCATGTTGTTGGCGCTGGCTCTTTATATGCTTTTTAAAAGCCTATAAAACAAAAGGAAAAAATATGCACATCCGTACTTACCATCATCAGCTCTCCTTTTCGGGGGCGCCCGCAGCGAATGATTTCGCCATCCTGCATCAACAAGGCTATCGGTTTATCGTCAACAATCGGCCAGATGAAGAGCCGGGCGAGTACCTTAACCATCAACAAGAAAAAGCGTTGGCTGAGCAATGGGGAATGGGCTACGTCTATCTGCCTTACACATTCGACACGCTGAGCTGGGAGACCGTTTATACCTTCCATTACCTGTTGCGGCGGGGTGAGAAGACCCTGGCGCATTGCAGGAGCGGAGCGCGTTCTGCCTGCCTTTCCCTGCTGTATGCGCTGCGCGAAGGCCAGATAGACGAAGCGCAATTTCGCAGCCAGTGCGCAGAGTATGGCGCCGATGCCGATAAGGCGCTCAGCTGGTATGGCCGGCATCAGGCCGTTCAGCCTCACGCGCAAGTGCACGCGTTTTATGAGCCGGAAAGCGGCAGCCTGCAGTATGTCGTCGCCGATCCCGCAGCGCGTCGCTGCGCCATCATCGACCCGGTGCTGGATTTTGATCGCCGATCGGGCACGGTCTCGCATCAGCAGGCCCGCACCATTTTAAGCTTTATCCAGCAGCAAGGATGGGGAGTGGCCTGGGTGCTGGATACGCACCCGCATGCCGACCATTTTTCTGCCGCCACCTGGCTGGCGCAGAAAACCGGCGCCCTCACCGGCATAGGCGAAAAAATTACCGCTGTGCAGGGGCTGTGGCAAGACATCTATAATTTGAAGGAACTGCCTCCCGCCGAGACCCTGTGGGATGCGCTGTTTGCGGATGGGGACGTCTTTTTTATCGGCAACCTGCGTGCTGAAGTCTTGCTGTCTCCTGGCCACACCCTGGCGTCCGTCACTTATCACATCGCCGATGCGGCGTTTATTCACGATACGTTTTTCATGCCGGACAGCGGCACCGCAAGGGCCGATTTCCCCGGCGGGAATGCGGAAGCCCTGTGGGATTCGTTGCAGCGGATCTTGAGCCTGCCAGCGGATACCCGCCTGTTTACCGGCCATGATTATCGCCCGGCGGGGCGTGAGGCCCGCTGGGAAAGCACCGTGCGAGAGCAGCGCGAGAACAACCCCTGGGTGGCCAACATGGATAAAGCCCAATTTATCGCGCAAAGAAAGCAGCGAGACGCCACGTTGCCGCATCCGGAATTGATGCTGATGGCGCTGCAGGTCAATATTCGCGGCGGCGTTCTGCCAGATTGCGAAGATAATGGGCGGCACTACCTCAAAATCCCAGTTAATCGCTTCAAGGGATAAATCAAGCCGTGGAGGCGCGATCGTTCACGGCTGCCAACCTCGAGGCGATCGCGCCGTCTGTTAATGGTTTTTTATGAAATAAGCAGACTGATTCATATTTAATTATTTGTTTTTACACAAAACACGCGGCGCTTGCCCTCACCGAATACAGTCACTACATTAACAACTGTACTTCCCACTCTGCTAAGGAAAACACCATGAAAGCTGCCGTAGTGACGAAAAACCATACCGTAGACATTCAGGATAAAGTGCTGCGCCCGCTGAAGCACGGCGAAGCGGCGTTGAAAATGGAGTGTTGCGGGGTGTGCCACACCGATTTGCACGTGAAAAATGGCGATTTCGGTGAGGTGCCGGGCATTACGTTGGGGCATGAGGGCATCGGCGTGGTCTCCGCCGTCGGTGAGGGCGTCACCTCGTTAAAAGTGGGTGACCGCGCCAGCGTCGCCTGGTTTTACCAGGGGTGCGGCCATTGCGAATACTGCGTCAGCGGCAACGAGACCCTGTGCCGCTCGGTGAAAAACGCCGGCTATAGCGTTGACGGCGGCATGGCGGAAGAGTGCATCGTGGTGGCGGACTACGCGGTGAAAGTGCCGGATGGGCTCGATTCTTTCGCCGCCAGCAGCATCACCTGCGCCGGCGTCACCACCTACAAGGCGGTGAAGATTTCCGATATCAAACCGGGGCAGTGGATCGCCATCTACGGCTTGGGCGGGCTGGGCAACCTGGCGCTGCAGTATGCCAAGAACGTGTTTAACGCCAAAGTGATCGCCATCGACGTCAACGACGGTCAGTTGGAGTTCGCCAAACAGATCGGCGCCGATCTGACCATCAACTCCAAAACGCAAAACGCGGAGGAGATCATTCAGCAGCAAACCGGCGGCGCTCACGCGGCGGTGGTGACGGCGGTGGCGAAAGCCGCCTTCAACTCGGCGGTGAATGCGGTGCGCGCCGGCGGTAAAGTGGTGGCCGTGGGGCTGCCGCCGGAGAGCATGGATCTGAGCATTCCGCGCCTGGTGCTGGACGGCATTCAGGTGGTGGGTTCGCTGGTGGGCACACGCGAAGATCTGAAGGAGGCGTTCCAGTTCGCCGCCGAAGGCAAGGTGACGCCGAAAGTGACCAAGCGGCCGCTGGGGGATATCAACGCCATCTTCGACGAGATGAAGGCGGGCACCATTCGCGGTCGCATGGTGATCGATCTCGGCATGACGAAGTAGGCCACGCGAAAAAAGAA
The DNA here is from genome assembly GCF_047456145.1 of Serratia sp. BNK-23. Classification (NCBI taxonomy): domain Bacteria; kingdom Pseudomonadati; phylum Pseudomonadota; class Gammaproteobacteria; order Enterobacterales; family Yersiniaceae; genus Serratia; species Serratia sp. BNK-23. The sequence continues at coordinate 2,522,026 of NZ_CP179900.1, read as the reverse complement.
GGCCACCTGCGGGTGGCCTTCTTGTCATTACGCCGGATTCAGAACAGGCCCAGCGGCTTGGCGTCGTAGCTGACCAGCAGGTTTTTCACCTGTTGATAGTGCGACAGCGCCGCCTTGTGGGTTTCGCGTCCGATGCCGGAGTTCTTGTAGCCGCCGAACGCGGCGTGCGCCGGGTACAGGTGGTAGCAGTTGGTCCACACGCGCCCGGCCTTGATCGCGCGGCCCATGCGGTAAGCGCGGTTGATGTCGCGGGTCCACAGCCCGGCGCCCAGCCCAAACTCGGTGTCGTTGGCCAGCGCCAGGGCTTCGGCCTCATCCTTGAAGGTGGTGACGCCAATCACCGGCCCGAAGATCTCCTCGCGGAAGAAACGCATGCTGTTGTTGCCGGTAATCAGCGTCGGCTGCAGGTAGAAACCGTTTTGCACTTCGTCGCCGCGCTGAGCGGGCTCGCCGCCCGCAACGATTTTGCCTCCCTCGTTTTTAGCGATCTCGATATAGGACAGGATCTTGTCGTACTGCTGTTTTGACGCCTGGGCGCCGATCATGGTCTCGGTGTCGAAGGGATCGCCCTGGCGGATGGTGGCGATACGCGCCAGCACTTTCTCCATAAACTGCGGGTAGATGGATTCCTGGATCAGCGCGCGTGAAGGGCAGGTGCACACCTCCCCCTGGTTGAAGAAGCCCAGCACCAGCCCCTCAACCGCTTTGTCGATAAACTCCGGTTCCGCCTGCATGATGTCTTCAAAATAAATGTTCGGCGATTTTCCGCCCAGCTCGACGGTGCTGGGGATGATGTTCTCCGCCGCACAGGCGAGGATGTGGCGGCCGACCGGCGTGGAGCCGGTGAAGGCGATTTTTTCGATGCGTTTGCTGCGCGCCAGCGCTTCGCCGGCCTCGGCGCCGAAACCTTGTACCACGTTGAGCACGCCCGGCGGCAGCAGATCGCCGATCTCTTCCATCAGCACGCTGATGCCGAGCGGCGTTTGTTCCGCCGGTTTCAGCACCACGCAGTTACCGCCCGCCAGCGCCGGCGCCAGTTTCCAGGCGGCCATCAGCAGCGGGAAGTTCCACGGAATGATCTGGCCGACCACGCCCAGCGGTTCATAGATATGGTAGGCCACGGTGTTCTGGTCGATCTCCGCCGCGGTGCCTTCCTGCGCGCGCAGGCAACCGGCAAAGTAACGGAAATGGTCGACCGCCAACGGCAGATCGGCATTCAGGGTTTCGCGGATCGGTTTGCCGTTGTCCCAGGTTTCGGTCAGCGCCAGCATCTCCAGCCGCGATTCGATGCGATCGGCGATCGCCAGCAGCACGTTGGAACGCTCCTGCACGCTGGTTTTACCCCAGGCGTCCGCCGCCGCATGCGCCGCGTCAAGCGCCAGCTCGATGTCTTTGGCGTCGGAACGCGGGAATTCGGCGATCGGCTGGCCGGTCACCGGCGAGGTGTTGGTGAAGTAGTTGCCGGATACCGGTTCGACGAATTTGCCGCCAATGTAGTTGCCATAGCGTTTGCGGAACGAAACCAGCGAGCCAGGCAAACCGGGGTGGACATATTTCATGTTAAGCACCTCTCTGCAGATGAAAAGCGGCGCTATTGGGCTGCGCCTGTGAATGCGGCATGTCGCCGCAGCAAAGAGAAGCACGGCGCGTGCCAGATTAGCGACAGAGGTAGCATCCGTAAAAAAAAGAACGAGTTATTAAAACATTAAGCATTGAGAGGGCTGAGAACTTCGGGTGGCGCCGCCGTCGCCGATGATTTTTTGTGTCCCGTGTCGCAACGCCTGATACACATTTATGATACACATTTGCAACACTCGCGAACGGGGGAGAAACGCATGTTGTCTGACGACCGCTTGCCCGCAGAGGGCGCCAGCTTGCTGACCCAGCCGTTGGCGGAATCCTGGCAACGCAGCCAGGGTTATGGCTTGACGCGCACCGATCAACATATCCCGTTTATCAAAGCCGGATTGCTCGAAGAGCTGCGCAGCCGCAACGATTGGGTGCCGCAGCGGGTACAGCCGCTGATCGAGCAGCTGGGCGCGCAAATTACGCGCCAGCCCGCCATTGTGGTGATCGCCGACGCCGACGGGTTGGTGCTGGAAACCCGCGGCAATACCGACTTTCTGCATAAGGCGTCGCGCTTTGCGCTGGCGCCGGGCAACCAGTGGGGAGAAGCGGAGCGGGGCACCAACGCCATCGGCACCGCGCTGGCGCTGGGCGCGTTCTGCGAAGTGCGCGGCGACCAGCATTTTCTCAACCAAAATGCCGGATTGAACTGCACCGCCGCACCGATCTATCGGCCGGATGGCCGCATTGCCGGCATACTGGATCTCTCCGCACCCGCGCAGCGCCCGTACCGCGATGCACAGCGCCTGATCATGCAGGCGGTGCGGCATATCGAACACCGCTGGGTCAGAAGCGCGATCGCCGACCGCCACTGGACGCTGCGTCTGCACACCGATGCCCGCTGCCTGGGCAGCGCGCAAGAGCTGCTGCTGGTGTTTCACGACGAAGTGCTGATCGCCGCCAATCGACTGGCGATGATGGAGTTCCAGCTCTCGTCGGCCTCATTCGGCTCCGTTGAGTTCACCCAGCTGTTTCCCGACCTGTTGCGACAGCCTTCCGGGGCACCGCGCCAGACGCTGGCCGGCAATCAACAGCACTATTATTCGTTGCTTGAGGCGCCGCAGCGACGCGTCAGCGCTCTGCGTTCTGCGCCGCCGGCGGAACGGCACGACGAGCAGCATCAGAAAGCGCTGCGCATTCTCAACGCCGGCCTTTCGCTGTGCGTGACCGGCGAAACCGGCTGCGGTAAAGAGCATTTCAGCCGCCGCCTGTTTCAAGAGAGCCGCTGGCGCAACGGCAACTTCGTGGCGATCAACTGCGCGGCGCTGCCTGAGCCGCTGATCGAATCCGAACTGTTTGGCTATGCGCCGGGGGCGTTTACCGGCGCCAATCCGAAAGGCTACATCGGCAAGATCCGCGAGGCGGACGGCGGCGTGCTGTTTCTCGATGAAATCGGTGACATGCCGGCGGGTCTGCAAACGCGCCTGCTGCGGGTGTTACAGGAAAAAACGGTCACCCCGCTCGGCAGCCGCAGCGCTTATCCGGTCGAATTCGTGCTGGTCTGCGCCACGCACCACGATCTGCATCGGCAGGTGGAAGCGGGGGCGTTTCGCGAGGATTTGCTGTACCGCATACAGGAATACAGCCTGCGCATTCCGCCGCTCAGAGAGCGGGCGCAGCTGGAAGCCTTCATTTTGCAGCTGTGGCGAGAGCTGGGCGGCGAGCGGCGCGACATTCGTCTGTTGCCGGAGGCGCTGGCGATGCTGGCGCGCTATCCGTGGCCCGGCAACGTGCGGCAACTGTTGAGCACGCTCAAGGTGCTGCTGGCGCTGGCGGACGATCATGCGGTGCTTACCCTGGACGATCTTCCTCAGTCCATCGCGGTGCTGGCGCCACGGCAAGAGAACGCCGATACCGATCTGGGGGCGCTGCAGGCGGCGATCGACAGGGCGGGCGGCAATCTCAGCCGGGCGGCGAAGGCGCTCGGCGTTTCACGCAGCACGCTGTACCGCAAGCTGGGGAGGCAGAAAACGGCGGCGGAATAAGGCGGCGCGATTGAGCGGCGATAAGGCCCCGCTGCGCGGGGCCTGTTGCTCTCTCAATCCCCCAGCCCCGGCGGGTTAATCTCGGAATGGGCAATCTTCTCGTCGCTCTCCGCCCAGCGATCCAGCACCTGCAGATAGCTGCCGTTGGCGATGGCGCTGTTGAGCGAAGCCTGCACCGCGTCCACCAGGCCGTTGCCTTTCTTCAGCGTGACGGCGATGTTGGCGGTCTTCGGCCAGCCGCCGGGCACGATGCCCACCAGCCGGGTTTTGCCGGTCAGCCGCGCCTGATAAGCGCCGGAAACGTTGGGCCCGAAGGTGGCGTCGGCGCGGCCGGACTGAATAGCCAGCGTGGAGGCGGCCTTGTCGGTGACATACACCGGCTGCAGCGGCGCCAGCCCCTTGGCGCGGTTCTCTTTGTCCCAGGCCAGCAGCACCGCTTCCTGATTGGTGCCGGAGTCGACGATGATCTTTTTACCGGCGATATCCGGCGCGGTTTTGATCTGGGTGATTTTACTGTCGGATTTGACGTAGAAACCCAGCGTATCCTGCCGATAGGTGGCGAAATCGAATTTGGTCTTGCGTTCGTTGGTCACGGTGATGTTGTAAACCGCGGCGTCATATTTGCCGGAGGCCACCCCCAGCGGCCAGTCTTCCCACGAGGTGGGCACCAGCTTGAGTTTTAACCCCAAACCGTCGGCCACCAGGCGCGCAATGTCCGCCTCGCTGCCAATCACCGTTTTATTGTCGCGGGCGTACAGGCCGAACGGCGGGCCGCTGCCCAGCAGAGAAATGGCGACCGTCAGCGTGCCGGGTTCCACGAACCGGAAGCCGGCGGGGATTTTGGCCACGGCTTCGGCGCTCTTCACCGTGTGGATCGGCGTTTCGTTGGCGACGAGATCCACGCCTGGTGCGGCGGCGGCGGAAAAACTCAGCAGCGCCGCAATCACTATCATCTTTTTGCTATATATCATTATGTTAATTACCTTCATTATTATGGGTGTCACACGGTCGTTGCACTATCTCTAAAGGCGGCAGATCTGTGAACGAACAAAATCAACTAACCAATCTTGGAAAAATCATGAGGCGCCTCTGGCGGCGCTGAATCGATCGAGGATGCACCATGTCGTCGCGTTTCGCTACGTTGGGCCGCATACCGCGCGGCGTGTGGGTATTGGGTGGCGTGAGCCTGCTGATGGACGTTTCCTCGGAGATGATCCATAGCCTGTTGCCGCTGTTTATGGCGACGACGCTCGGTGCCAGCGTGATCGTCATCGGGTTGATCGAAGGGCTGGCGGAGGCGACGGCGTTGATCGTCAAGGTGTTCTCCGGCGTGCTCAGCGATTACCTCGGCAAACGCAAGGGGCTGGCGCTGCTGGGCTACGGGCTGGGCGCCATCAGCAAACCGTTTTTCGCCATCGCGTCGTCGTCCGGCATGGTGATGAGCGCGCGCCTGCTGGATCGCGTGGGCAAAGGCATCCGCGGGGCGCCGCGCGATGCCCTGGTGGCCGACGTGACGCCGCCGGAGATCCGCGGCGCGGCTTTCGGGCTACGCCAGTCGCTGGATACCGTCGGTGCCTTTTTAGGGCCGCTGCTGGCCGTCGGCCTGATGCTGCTGTGGCACAACGATTTTCGCGCCATCTTCTGGGTGGCGGCGATCCCGGCGGCGCTGGCGATTGCGCTGCTGTTTTTCGGCCTGAAAGAGCCGGCCACCGCGATAATCCACAAGCGCACCAACCCGATCACCCGCGCCAACCTGCGGCTGCTGGGGCGCAGCTATTGGTGGGTGGTGAGCATCGGCGCGATCTTTACGCTGGCGCGCTTCAGTGAAGCGTTCCTGGTGTTGAAGGCGCAGCAGGGCGGCACGCCGCTGGCGCTGATCCCGCTGGTGATGGTCGCCATGAATCTGGTCTACGCCTGTTCGGCCTATCCGTTCGGTAAATTGTCCGACCGCATGAGCCATGAAGGATTGCTGAAAGCCGGGCTGCTGGTGCTGATCGCCGCCGATCTGGTATTGGCGCTGAGCGATCATTGGGGCGGGGTGCTGTTTGGCGTGGCGCTGTGGGGCGTGCACATGGGCATGACGCAGGGACTGTTGGCGGCGATGGTGGCGCACACTGCGCCGGCGCACCTGCGCGGCACCGCGTTCGGCATGTTCAATCTGATCGGTGGCGTGGCATTGCTGCTGGCGAGTCTCGGGGCCGGAGCCCTGTGGGAGCTGTTCGGTTCCGCCTCCACCTTCTACGCCGGGGCGCTCATCTGCGTGGTGACGCTTATCGGCATGAAGCTGGCGCCGTTCGGCGAACGGCGGCCGTGAAAGCGGCGGCGCTCAACGCCGCCGCGCGGTTTACGCCGGATGGGCGTCATTCTCGTTGCCGCCAATCGCCAGGTAATCCGTGTAGATTTGCGGCGCGCCGGAGAACGACGCCAGTGTTTTCCACTCGTCGTACATGCGTTCGGTGTCCTGATGCTCGGCCACGAACCTGAGCGCTTGCTCGGTTGAAACATCGAGCTCCGGATGGAACGCGTTGAGCGACGCCAGACTTTCAATGATCAGCATCACCGCGTATTGGTCCAGCCGGTTGCCGCTCTGGCCCTTCAGCAGGTGAAACTTCCAGCCCGGGTAGTCTTCCACGCGGTGGATGTTGTCGGTAATGAACCGTTCAAACCGCTCGGGCGAGACCCCTGCTTTAAGCGCCAGGTTATGAATGCCGATGACACGCTGAATACTTTCCTTCCCCGGTTCGCTGCGGTAATTGGGGCCGGGCGGCAATGAACTGCGGCTATTCTCGGCCACCAGACGGTAACAGGTGTAAAGGGTCGGCAGTTCGGCGAAGGTCGCGAAGGTTTTCCACTCCTCAATCAGCGCGGCGGCCTCCGGACGCTGCCGCCAAAAGGCGTGCGCCTCGTCGGTCAGCTCGCCGTTGCCGTCGATATAGCGCGCGTAGGTGGCGGCGTCTTTAGCCTGATAAACCATCAGGTACTGATTTTCACGCTCGCCGCGCAGGCCGCGCAGCAGCGTCCATCGCCAGCCGGGATAGGCCGGGATGGCGACGCCTTTACGGCGAACGAACGCTTCGAAACGATCCGAGGCGACGCCCCGTTTCAGGTTGATTCCCACGTAGTGCAGGGAGAAAACTGGCGTGGTTGATGCATGCATTAAACGATCCTCGCAAGTTAAGTTAGTGAGATGTGTTCGTCACGGCTTTGGCGCTGATGCTGACCAGCAACAGGCACAGCAGCGTGCAGCCGAACGCCAGGGCCAGGCTGGTGTAATTGGCGATAAAACCGATCAGCGCCGGGCCGGTTAATAAGCCGAGATAGCCGACCAGCGTCACGGCCGGAAACGCTTGGCCAGGCGGCACCTGTTTTTGATTGCCGACGGCGTTGAACAGAATGGGAACGATGTTGGCGATGCCCAGGCCGGCGAGCATCAACCCGCCAAAGGCGGCCGATGCCAGAGGGACGGTGACGGTCAACAGCACGCCTGCCGCAGCGCACAGGCTGCCGAGCAGCAGAGTGCGGAAGCGCCCGACGGCGCCGATCAGCCTGTCGCCATACAGCCGCCCGCAGGCCACGGCGACGGCGTACAGCGTGAACCCGATCCCCGCCTGCGATTTGGCCACGCCGCGCTCGGCATGCAGGAATAATGCCGACCAGTCGAGCATCGCCCCCTCGGTCAGGAACACGAAGAAACAGAGCAGGGCGATAAACAGGATCTTGCCGTGGGCCAGCGCCCACCGCGCGCCGCCCCGTCGCCGCTCGCCGATGCTGCCGTGCGCCAGTAAATCGCCGGCGACGATCAGCAGCAGGATCGCGATGAGGAGGGCGATCAGGCCGATGGCCTGGGCCGGGGCGAGGCCCGCCAGCAGCAACAGACTGACGCCGCCGGCGCCGGCAATGCCGCCAAGGCTGTAGAAGCCATGAAAACCGGACATTTTCGCCTGGCCGCTCTCCCGCTCGACGATTATCGCCTGTGAGTTCATCGCCACATCCATGATGCCGTTGACGGCGCCAAATACCCCCAATGCCGCCCCCATCAACAGCGGAGCATCGAGTAACGCCAACAGCGGCAAGTCGATGCACAGCAAGGCGCCTGCGCCCAGCAACACGGCACGGCACCCCAGTTTGGCGATCAGATAACCGGCGAAGGGCATGATCGCCATGGAGCCGGCGGCGAGGCAAAACAGCAGCAAACCGAGCGCGCCGTCATCGATGCCCAATCGCGCTTTCACGAAAGGGATCAACGGCGCCCAGGCAGCCATGCCCAACCCGGCGAGGAAGAAGATCGCTCGGGTGGCGATTTGCCGGCGATGATTCTCTGCGGCCTCGCCGGTTAGCCAAGGCAGCATCATGACGATCGGCTCTGTGCGACGGACAGATAATCGGTATAAATCTGCGGTGAACCGGAAAATGACGCCAGTTGCTTCCACTCTTCATACATTTGCTTGGTGTCGCGATGCGCTTTGGCGAAGGTTGCCGCTTCGGCGGTGGCGATATCGGGCTCCGGATAGAACACGTCCAGCGCCGCCAGGCTGACGATTTCCATCATCACCGCGTACTGGTCGAGCCGATTGCCGCGCTCTCCCTTCAGCAAGTGAAACTTCCAGCCCGGATAATCCTCAATGCGATGGTGATTTTCGGCGATAAAGCGTTCGAATTGCGCCGGGGTCACGCCTTCGCGCAGCGCCAGATTGTGGATGCCGATAATGCGCGCCTCAGGCGGTTCGCCCGGCCGTTCCCGGTAGCGCGGGCCGGGCGGCACGTCGCTTTTTCTGTTCTCAGCCAGCAGGCGATAATCGCTGAACAGCGTCGGTAGCAGGCTGTAGGTGCCCAGTTTTCGCCACTCGGCGAGGATTTCCTGCGCGGCGGCATGCCGCCGCCAGAATTCGTGCGCGTGCGCCGTTCTCTGCCCGGTGGCGGTGACGTAACGATCGCGCTGCTCGGCGCTGTCAATCTCGTACAGCATCAGGTATTGCCCGACGCGTTCGCCGCGCAGGCCGCGCAGCAACGTCCAGCGCCAGCCGGGATAACAGGGGATATGTACGCCTTGTTCGCGCACGAAGGTTTCAAACTGTTGTGGCGTGACGCCGGCTTCGGTATCGATGCCGATGTAATAGAAGCTGAATACCGGTTTGGGATCGGAGACTATCGTCGTCATCTTTCACTCCTGATTGGCGAATGCGGCGGAAAATTGGGTATTGATAATGGCTTCGACCAGCGTGACGCCGATGGGCGTGAGCGTCACGCACGGGCCATCGACGGTGACCAGCGCTTTATCTACCAGGATTTTCAACGTGCGGCGGATGACCGGGTTGGCAAACAGGCTGTTGCCGTCAAAGCGCCGTTTAAACACCCGATCGTCCACCGGCAGCAAGGTGGAGAGCGCCATTTTGAAGGCGTTCACTTCACGCTGGATCGGGGAGAAACCGCGGCTTTCCTCGATGGGCAGGCGGTCTTGGTTGAGCGCTTCCTTGTACTTCTTGTAACCGGTGATGTTGATGGCTTCGGATCGCGTCGATTTGGAGCTGCCGCCCAAACCGATCGCCACTTCCGGATACTGCTTGTCGAGATCGGTGATGAGCGCTTTCCACTTTTCCGGCTGTTGATCATTGCGGTGAAAATACATGGTGGGGTGTTCGGTATAGCCGCCATTCAGGTAGTTCTCGACCAGCTCGCGCATTTGGTACTGTTTGCCCAGCCCAGGGAAGCGCAGGTTGTTGATGCTGAGCAGCCCCTTTTTCTGCCACAGGCTTTCGCGCTCGCCCGAGACGCCGGTGCGATTTTTAATAAACTCATCCATGTGCAGCTTGGTGCAGACGACGTGCGACAGATTCAGCTCGAGGGTTTTTTCCATGTCGTATTTCACGTCGTCCACGCTTTGGCCCAGCATGCCGTAAATGAGATCCACGCTGACCCAATCAATGCCGAGCGCGCGCGCGTGATGAATGGTCTCCACGCACTCTTCGGCCGAGTGCATGCGCCCGCAGGCGGTGATGATGTCGTCATTGAAGGATTGGGTGCCGAAACTGATTTTGCTGAAGCCGAGCTCTTTCAGCAGCGCCAGATAGGCTTTGTTCAGGGTGCCGGGCTCCCCTTCGAAGCGCAGGGTGGCGTTGGTGAAGTTAAAGTGGCTGAAGTAGAAGGCCATCATGCGGCGCAGCTCCGGCTCCGGCAGCAAGGACGGCGTGCCGCCAAAGACGTTGAATTCGCCGATCTCCACTTCGGCCAGGCTGGGCACGCGCGCCAGCCACATTTGCGCCTCCTTGATGTTGAAATCGACCAAATCGCGAAATACCGCCTGAGAGGCGGGCGCCTTGGGATTGAGGATCACCGTGGGGTACTGACAAAAATGGCAGCGATAGCGGCAGGTCGGGATATAGGCCCAGAGGTGGATTTTGCCCGCCTGGCGAATGTCGGCCTCCATATCGGCAAAAAACGCGGCCAGCGGGTAGTCGACGAGATCGCCGGGGAACACGTGACAGCCGAACGGATCCTTATGGACGTACTCCAGAAAGGCCCGGTTTTCCGGTTGCGCCAGGAACGCGTTCACCCGCGGCGTGGGATAGTTTTCATCGATATCCAGCAATGAGTGCAAGGCTTCGTCGTTCATCAGAATACCCCTCCGTTGCCGAAATAGTTGTGGGCTTCGCCGGACTCGCGGTCTTCACAGAAGTAATAAACAAAGCGGGTGAAATCCTCGTCTTTGATCGTATCGAAGCAGGCCGGCAATGCGGGCGGGAAGCCGATATCGTCACCGACGGCGCGCCGCATGGCGGCAAACAGCGCATCGCGAAATTCGAGGTAGAGCCGATAGGCGGGGGTTTTGTAGGCATGGATCGGTTTGAAATCGATGATGCGCATCTCGTGTTTCAGCTCGTGAATGCGGCGGTAGAGGCTGTCGGCCAGCGAACCGGAGAAGAAATCGCGCACTTCGCTGTTTTCCAACAGCAGATACGGATTGAGCAGCACCGGCAGTAAGATATTCTTTGGCGTGTAGTCCTTGACCGAGTAGTCCCAGGCCAGTTTCGCCTCCGCCGGCGTGGCGTCCGCCAGCGCGGTTTTCTGCCGCTCAACGTCCGGCCGGACGTCCTTCATGATAATGATGCCGTCCTTACCGTAGGCGATGCCGTTGATCACCTCATCGAGAATGGTGTCCACCCGGCGGCTGTTGATCTCAACGTAAGCATGGCGAGCGTAAACCGGCTTGCCGCCGTAGGCGATGACCTTAATGCCGAAGTCCCAGTCGTCGGACAGGTGTTCGACAAAGCGGCCATGGTTGAGCTGGTAGAAGATTTCGATGCCGCCTACCGCGTCATACAGGCTGCGCTCCACCCCGAACCCTTTGCCGTCGGGGAAGCCGCCGAACAGGGAGAACGAAAATTCGCGCAGACGCAGCGTTTTTTGGATCTCGCGGAACAGGTTGGGGCGGTGCTCAAACTCTGCGGGAGGGTAGTAATAGTTGCAGGTGCCCAGGTCGCCTTGTTGCTCGATCATGGTATTCACCAGCTCGTAAAGCCAAAATGCATCCACGGTGCAATCGGCATCGGCGGAAACGATATAGTGCTTGCGTTTATTTCCCAGCCGGCTGTCGCGGGCTTTAGAACGCAGCGACGCATAGTCCATGCCGCGTTTTCTGGCCGAGGAGACACCCTGCACCGTTTCGGCGATAACATGAATGGCCATAGCCGGATGCCTTTCACTAAACGCGTTTATTTTAGCGACGGAATCATCGGTGGAGTTGTTATCAACGACAATCAGTTCGTAAGTGTCGTGGGTGATTAATTCATTCTTGGTGTGCTGATTGAACAGCGAAAGTAAAACCGCCTCAATACGGTCGCTTTCATTATAAACGGGCAGTACGACAGACACAAAAACAGTATCACGCATAGATCCTCCAAGGGCTAATGAAAGTCCACAGTTAGAAATGGCTTGTCTGAAAATGAAATGTCACGTTATTCGATGATTAGCTGATATTTAAGAACTCCATGACGTTGTTGGATAAAATTCGCTTGCCCAGCGCGTAATTCTTTTCCGCCACGCGCTTCATCTGCTCCTTGTTATTAATGAATCGGTAGACTTCCTGGATGAATTCGTCGTTCGGCGGCCCATCCTGTAACTCGGAGATCGGCATGACGGGCGCTTCAAACCCATGCCGGCCGTAGACTTCGTGATAATATTCGTAGCGAGTGGTGATATAGCAACGGCGGCAACTGATCGCTTCACCGATAGGATTGCCATAGCTATCATAATCATACGAGGTGAGAAAAGAGACCAGGTCGCAAGAGTGATAGAGGTCCTCTATGCAAAACGCGTCGTTTTCCGAGCGCATATCGACATGGGGAAGCATGCCGACGAATTTGACATAGGGGAGAACATTCAGTTCCTGCGCCAATTTGGCGAGTTGCAGATAACATGACGGGTTTTCATATTCATTGCCGGCGATCGCCAAATAGGCGCGTCGAGTGTTGTGGTCGCGGATAAATAAATCATTAAGCCGGCTGATCAGCATAATATCGCGGTCCAATCTTTTCTGAGGGATGATGCGGGTGGTTCTGGCAATGAGAAGATCATTATCGCGAATATTCATCTGCTTTCTGACATTCGTTATTTCGTGACTGTCCGAGAAGTCATAGGTATTTTTCTTTACCTCGACATGGACATCATGATTGCACCAGGCCTCCAGCTTTTGCTTCAGATCGTGATTGAGCGTGACATAGGTAATGTATTTTGAAGGGATAGGTTTGATGGCGTGAGAATAAGGTGGCGGGCCGTATTTGAGCACCTTTTTTTCGCTGTTCCACATCAGGTCATGATCGCGCCAGATGACGAAACGCGTCAGTCGATAACGTCGGCCATAATCTTCGATCGCCAGATACAGCGCTTTGGTATAGATGATGTTTTCCGGCAGCGTGCCGTTTTCCACCACCACATGGCTGACTGCGAGCGCTTCCCATTGGGCGACGAGGCGATCCGCCAGCTGCCGCGCCGTCAACGCGATGGTATGCAACAAAGCGGCTTTTTCTTGCTCGTCAATGGGCGTTTTCTGGCCGATCAACGCCGCGTGTGCGTAGTCGAGAAAGGCGGGGTGGTAATCTGGAATCGACGTGATGTCGTCCAGGCGGACCAGCGTAAAGACATCGCGGTAGATGTCATGCTCATGCTGATAGGGTTTATTAAAGTTTCCCTTATCAATCTTGATGTCGTATCCCAGATCAAGATAAGAGCGAAATCCACAGGCTTGCAGTCGTTTGGCAATCTTCATTGCTTCCACCGTGATCCCCGAGACCGAGACGGCATCGAACGAAATGAACATTGCATTCTTCTCTTGCCTTTCGTGCATCGCAGTACCTCCTGCTATTATTTGTAGTGCATTGATTTAAATTAACTATTTCTTAACAAGTCTCCGGTAACGTTCCCAATTGAGTGGAAAAAGAATCGTTTTGACGCTCTGGAATACACTCAAATCTGACAGAACGGAAGCTTAACCGTTCAAAAATGTAAAGATACGTTTATGCTTTGTGAGGGCTCTCACAAATATTCCGGTGCGGGAGGCGTGAAACAAGCAGAGGAAAAGAGGGGGGATCAACCCCCCGAATGTGGGGCATGCGATGCCGATTTAACGATTCGCCATGCCGCCTTCGGCAGGCTGAAGTATCGCCTGCAGCAACTCGGGCACCTGCTGGGACTCCACCGCCCGGCTGAACAGAAAACCCTGGCCGATATGGAAACCGGCTTCGCACAGCGTTTGGCGCTGCTGCTCGGTTTCCACGCCTTCGGCGATGATATCGATCGACAGTTTTTGACCGAGAATGCCGATGCTTTCCACGATCGCCAGGATCGCCGGTTCGGTGTTCATGCGTTGAATAAAGTCGCAGTCCAGCTTAATGCAGTCCAGCGGGTAATCCATGATATGGCTGAATGAGGAGTGGCCGGTGCCAAAGTCGTCCAGCGCGATGCGGATACCCATCTCTTTGAGCATTTGCAGCGCGCGCAGTACGTATTTCGAACCGTGCTTGTTGAACGCGTGTTCGGTCACTTCCAGTTCGATCAGGTGATGGGGAATGCGGAACTTCAGCAGACGTTGCAGGAAGGTTTCGGCGTAGTTGTCGCGTAAAAACTCGATCGGCGACACATTCAGCGAAATAGGCCGCACCGCCACGCCGGCCGCGCGCCAACGGGCGATATCGGCGAAGACTTTCAGCTGCATGGCTTCGCTGATCTTGGTTGCCAATTCGTAGTCGTTGAACGCCTCGCTTACCGTCGCCGGCAGCTGTACGCCGTTTTGCGGGCAGTGCCAGCGCAGCAGCGCTTCAAAGCCGACGATGCTGCCGTCGATCAGGCAGACTTTCGGTTGGTAGCTGGGGCGGATGCAGTTGTCGCGTACGATCTGGCGCGCGTAGTTGAGCTGGCTGGCGCGGGCGCGCGCTTTGTCCATCATCTTGCGATCGAACATGTAGACGCCGCCGCGGCCGCCGTCTTTCAGTTCATACAACGCGGTATCGGCGCATTTCATCAGCTCCGAAGCGTCGCGAGCGTCTTTGGGATAGATGGCGCCGCCGATGCTCATGCCGCAATGCAGCGTCTTGCCGCCGTGGGTGATCGGCGTCTCCAACTGCAGCAGAAACTTGTTGGCGATGCGGAAAATATCCTGCTCGTTTTCGACATCGCTGATCACCACGGCGAACTCGTCGCCGCCGAGGCGGGAGACGAACGAATGCGCATTCATGCAGGCGCTGAGCCTTTTACCCAAGATCCGCAGCAGATGGTCGCCCGCCGCGTGGCCCAGCGTGTCGTTCACCAGCTTGAAGTGGTCAAGATCCAGCAGCATCAGCCCAAGCGACTTTTTGCCGTGCAGGGCGCGCTTCATCTCTTGCTTCAGCTTTTTCTTGAATAAGCGCCGGTTGGGCAGGCCGGTCAATTCGTCATATTCGCTGGCGAGCAACAGACGTTGTTCCATCACGCGTTGCGACGTCACGTCGCGCGAGACGCACAAGATCTCGGCCACGGCGCCGTGTTCATCGCTGACCGGTGTGAGAATGTTGTCCCAGTGCTGTTTTTTACCCTGCGGCGTCACGCTCAATCCGGTGAAGCGCGCATTTTTTCCGGCTCTGACGTTGCGCAGCGCCTTGCTGCCGCGGCGACGGATCTCGGGGGACAGCAGCCCCAGCCAGGGCATGCCAAACTCTTTTTGCGCCGGATCAAGACCGAGCGCCAGGCTGCCGGAGCGATTCATGTGGCGCAGCGTGCCGTCGTGATTGATCACTTTGATGCAGTCGACGCTGGCGTCCAGCATGTCTTGCTGGATAGAGAGCGCCTGAACGTTTTGCTGGCGTTGCAGCATTTGCGGATGGATGTCGGTGGCGGTGAGGTACCAGCTGGGCTCCTGCGCCATGCCGTCCTGACGGGCGTTAAACGCCAGCATAAACCACCGGTAGGCGCCGCTGCGCTCGCGCAGACGGGCTTCGCCGGCGAACGAGGAGAGGGCAACGATCGCCTGGCGCCATTGCGCGGCCAGGCGATCGCGATCGTCGGGATGCAGTGCATCGAGCCAGTCTGCGGCGGCGTGCTCACCGGCGATGGCGCCGGTATAGTCGCGCCACTGCTTATTGAAGTAACCGCCAAGGCGGTTGCCGAAGCAAATCAGACCCGGCAAGTCGTCTACGATTTCGCTATAGAGATCAATCGGATTTTTGTTATTACTCTGCTTGGGCAACAGGGTCATGCGGTATTTCCTCGGAAAATTACCCATATTCTTGCTCTATAGCAGAGCCTCTTTCAATATAGTCATTGCCAATGAAAATGGGAATAGCCAGCGGGCGCGGCTAAGAACCAGCCTGGTAGCATGAAATAGATTACGCAAGAACGCATTAGGAATACTCCTGTTATTTATAAGCCCCTCTTATATTGCATCGAAAAATAAGTGCTCCGACCACGATGTTTTACTGTCTGAAAAAGTAATCAATATTGATGTTTCAATGTGGCGAAATGTTTAGCTGCCATGCTGTTGTTGCGCTCGGCATTTTGCTTGCGCTATGCACCAATACTGAAGAAATCCTCGCTTATGGCGGTGATGCTCACCATTTTATGCACGTTTCAACAGGCGCCAAAGCACGGTTCCCGGGCGATGACGAGAAAAGTGATGATATAAATCAAGAAATGTTTTGTTTCATCTGTTGACACTTTGCTGACGTGTGAGATAGCCTCGCGAATGATAATCATTAGCAAAACTGGATGGTGTCGCAAATGCATTCACGTAATGATCCCCAGGTAGCGGTTCGGATGATAGGCAACGTTCATCACACGAGACCACGTCTGCTGTGGTCTCTGGCAACGAGACAATGTATCGAACGGCAGTTGTCATCAGGCCTCTTGGGCGGCATCTTCACTTAGCCTCAACCAGCAGATCTCAGTATTAAGCCATGGCCGGATCAAGGCGGTCTATTATTTCCACGCATTTTTCGCGGATATATCGCGATCTCACGGAGTTGCATACGTTCTCAATCATGGGTAAGGAGGCCTCGGGCGGTTAAAATTAAATTTACTCTCTGGGTGTAAAGGAATTGGCAAAAAGAATGGGGCGTATCGGGTTACCGCTATTCTCAGGACTTTGATTAACCCCAAGAGACATTTCGGATGTCATATTAATACTAGCTTCTTTGTGGAGAAAGCTATGGGTAATACCATGAATGGAAACAAAACAGGTTGGGACAGTGTTAACGATCTTATTCACTACCATGAGCGCGGGAATGGTTTGACGATCAATAATAAACCGTCCTATGACATAAATGATGCGGGGTTGCAGATAGCGCGCAGCGATAAAACCTGGAATGGCGTTCACGTCACGGGCAAAGATGCGACGGTGACCTATTCCTTCCCGGATTGGGAATATAACGAACTGAACCTGGGCCACCGCTCCTCAGAACGCGATACGGGGCTAAGTGCGTTCACGCAACATCAACAAGAACAGGCGAAGTTATCTTTGCAATCCTGGGCCGATGTTGCCAACCTAAAGTTTGTCGAAGTGGCATCGGATCAACCTTCCAATATTACTTTTGGGAATTATGAGGGGAAAGGGCAAGCGTATGCCTTGAAACCATTCTCATATAATGGCAATGACTACAGAGGATACAATTCTGATGGGCAAAGTTGGTATAATATTAAGAACCATTCTGAAAACTTGCATCCTGAGCTGGGTAATTACGGCCGTTTAACCATTACCCACGAAGTTGGCCATACTCTCGGGTTAGATCATCCGGGAACGTATAATGCGGGGCAAGGAAGCCCAAATTATACCAAGGCAGTTTACGCCGAAGATACCCGGCAGTTTAGCGTAATGAGTTACTGGAATGAATCCATTACCGATGCGGATCATGGCCACTACTATGCCGCTGCACCGCTGGTTGATGATATCGCGGCCATCCAACATCTTTACGGTGCCAACATGACCACCCGAACCGGCGACACCGTTTACGGGTTTAATTCAAATACAGACCGAGACTTCTATACACTCAAGGGCAGCCACGACAAGCTGGTGATGTCTGTCTGGGATGCAGGTGGTAATGATACCCTTGATTTCTCGGGGTATAGCCAAAATCAACGTATCAACTTGAACGAAGGCGCTTTCTCCGACGTCGGGGGATTAAAAGGGAATGTTTCCATCGCTGCCGGTGTCACCATCGAAAACGCGATAGGGGGCTCAGGTAATGACATCATCGTTGGGAATCACGCAGACAATACGCTCAAAGGCGGCGCCGGCAATGATGTTATTTACGGCGGGGCTGGTCAGGATCAATTATGGGGAGGAGACGGTAATGACATTTTTGTCTTCTCTGATCTTAATGACTCGCCTGTTCAGGCACCTGATACAATTTGGGACTTTGAGTCAGGCAAGGACAAGATCGATCTGTCCTTCTTCAACCAAGGCGATAAAGGCAGTGATTTCATTCAGTTCGTCGATCATTTCAGCGGGCAGGCCGGTGAGGCGCTATTGTCCTATGATAGCCAGAACAATCTGAGTGAACTGGCCTTCAACATCCAGGGCGGTGCAAATCCAGACTTCCTGGTGCACATCGTTGGACAGGCTGACGTCGCTGTTGATTTTATCGTTTAAAATGGCAACGGTGGGCGATGATGCCCACCGTTTCACATGGGCCACCTATGTATAAATTTATTCTTGTCGGAATAATATTCTTGTTTTCAGGAGTCTCTATGGCAAGTAGCCTGGTTTTACCTTCCGCCGAAACGCTATCCGGGCAGTGGACGGTCAGTGATAAATCAAAATCTTGTGTTGTGCAGCTCAACACGGAGAGTGTGGATTCGGCTGGCGGCTATAGCCTGAAATTCTTGTCTGATTGCACGCCCGACGTATTGCCGCAAGAGCCTGCCGCATGGCGTCCCGCCCCCGATGGCATTGCGCTGTTGGACAAGGATGGGCTAACCGTACTTTTCTTCTCTCAGGAAGACGATCATTACCGTAGTCAAATCTGGGCTGAGACAGGAAAGATCTTGAAGAGAAATAACTAGCCAACAACGCCTTCTTATCCCTCGGCCTCGGCCGGCGCTTCTGAACGCGGTCATCACGTTTCACGTCGCTCCGCTCACGATTTTCTGAGATATCGTTCCCTTGGTTATTCGTTGTCTTGCTGCGTTTATATTGCGTCGGGTGGACACCGGCGCAATATCAGCCGGCAACGAACAGCCGCTGCTGCCAGTGCAACAGTTGTGTCAGCGTGATTGGCGCAGCGGCAGCAATGGTCGCGCGATTTTCCAACGCAATCTCCCGCGCGCGTTGCAACGGCTCGGCGCTGAGGCGTTGCAAGTTTTGTTGCAGCGCCTGTTGCGTTTGCTCCAGCTCACCAACGCTAACGTGCGTCAGCTCATGATGCATCTGCTGCAAGAATTCGTCGGTTAACTGCCGCAGCTGTTCCGCGGTGAACGTCGGGGATTGCAGCGCGAACAGCAGGCCTTCGGCATGGGTGCAGCGGTGGAAGGCACATTGCACCACGTAGCCCACGTTGCGTTCCACGCGCAGCCGCTGAAAATAGCGCGGCGCGTAAAGCCGGGCCAGCACGCGCAGCGCCCAGCGGCCTTCGGCTTCATCGCTTTGCAGCGGGTAAAACTGCAGCAAGGCGTGTTCGGCGCCGCTTTCCGTCAGCGTGACAGGAGGAGGTAAACGCGGCGGCGTTTGCGGCTCAGCCGTTATGGCGTAGGGGAAGTCATACAGCAAATGTGACAGCCGCCGTTTTAACTCGCCATCGCCGCCGACCAGGGTGGCATGCCAGTGTGGCGCCGTTGCCGTAGAGACGTTCAACGCCGCCGGCAATTGGGCTAACAGGCGGCGAATGGCGATATCGTTTTGTTGTTTTAACTGCGCGTGGCGCAGGTTTCTCGCCGCCTCGTTGATGACGGCCGACGACGGCGCCGCCAGGGCCCGGTTCACGACGTTCAGGCCGTGGCAGATCAGCCCGTGGCTGCCCGCCAGCTGCAGCAGCCACACACCCTGGTGGCGTTCGACGCTTAAATGTCCCTCCCGATGCGCTAACTCGGCCGCTCCGGGGCGCAATGCCGCCTGCAAACCACAGGCCTGTTCTTCGCTGAGTGAGCCATGCGACGATGGGCGCAGCAACAGCACCGGCTGCGCCTCGCCGGAACGTAGATGCTGCAGCGGCGCCTGGCCGGCCGGCAAGGGCGGTATCGGCAGCGCCGCCGAAGCGGAGAAAAAGCGGAAAGGCTCCGCTGTAGGCGTCAGCGCGGCGCCGACGAAGGGGCCAAGGGTCAGCGGCAGCCCTTGGATTTCGCGCGTTTCACCGCCCCCCTCGGGCAGCACGGCCAGGCGGCGGCGCGGCGCTGCCATCAGCATAGCGAGTTGCCGTGTCCAGTCGTCATGCTGTTCCGTCGGCGGCAGCCCCAATGCCCTGGCCCGCAGCTGATCGAGCGGCGCCAAACGGTGAAAATCGCGGTTCGCCAGTTGCCCGAAATGCTCGAGCTGGCCCGGTGTCAGCGCGTTCAGGGCCTGCAGCCATGCTAGCAAGGCGCTTTCGATATGGGCGGCCTCAGACGCCGAGCCGTGATTGACGGTGAAAATAAAACTCAGCAGGGCGCTGTTTTCGCCGCAGCGGGCATAATCCAGACGAACGGCGTCACCCCACGCGTGCGCGCGCAGCCGTGCCAGCAGCCCGCCTGGGGCATCGTCCAGCAATAAACGCTCAAGCCGTCGCAGCCAGCCGCGTGAACGGCAGTGCGGCAGGGCAAACACCAGCCGCAGCTGCGGCGCGCCGGGAAGAGACAGCGTGTAATCTTGTCCGGCGGCCAGCGGCGGCAATGTCTCGGGCGGCGTGGCGCTGCCCGACGGCAAGCCGCCACCGTAGCGCTGTGCCAGCGCATGCAGCTGCTCGAGCGATTGCGGGCCTTGCAGCCACAGCGTCATGTTCGGTGCGCGGTAATAGTGGTGGTGAAACTGCCGCAACGCCTGCTGCAATGCGGAAATATCGCTGCCGAAAGCGGCGCGGCTGCCGATATGAAAGCGATGCAGCGCGTCAAATCCGCTGAACATCTGCCGCTGCGCCGCTTCGCAGCGGGTTTCACCGTCGGCGCGCAGCAGGCGGTATTCGGCGTCGATGACCTCGATCTCCTGGGCGATTGCCTCAGCCGCCAGCTGCGGGGCGGCGAGCATATCGCTCAGCCGAGCCAACCCTTCCGCCAGAGGGGCAGCGCCCACTTCAAAGAAAAACGCGGTTTGCGTGGCCTGGGTGGTGGCGTTTAGCCGGCCGCCGGCCGCCTGCGTCCAGCCCATCAGCCCATCTTGCGCGCTGAAGTTCGCGCTGCCGCGAAACAGCATATGCTCCAGCAGATGCGCCAGGCCGGGCCAGGCGGCAGGCGCCTGAAAGCTGCCCGCTTCGATGCACACCAGTGCGGCGGCGCCCTCAGCGGCCGGGGTGCTTATCGCCCTGACGGCCAAACCGTTATCGAGCTGCCACGAAGCGGCGAGTGTCATCGTCAGCCCTTGAAGATCAGTCGGGAGTTGGTCTGATTGCGAAAGCGCAGCTGATCGATACCGATCTGCGAGCGATTCGCCGCTTCACGCGCCGCCAGAATGGTGCCGTGATGCGGCGATTTGCCGCACACCGGGTCGGCGTTGTCGGCGTTGCCGGTCAGCATGAACGCCTGGCAGCGGCAGCCGCCGTAGTCTTGCTCTTTCTCCGAACAGGACCGGCAGGGCTCCGGCATCCAGTCATAGCCGCGATAGCGGTTAAAGCCGAAGGAGTGGTACCAGATATGCTGCAGATCGTGCTCCAGCACCGACGGAAACGTAATCGGTAACTGACGGGCGCTGTGGCAGGGTAACGCCATGCCTTCCGGCGTCACGCTCATGAAGATGGCGCCCCAACCGCCCATGCAGCCTTTAGGCCGCTCCTCGTAGTAATCCGGCGTGACGAACAGCAGGTTGGCCAGTTTGCCGTCGGCGGCCATGCGCTCGCGATAGCGTTTCACCACCGCTTCTGCCTCGGCGATCTGTTCGCGGGTCGGCAGCAGCCCTTCGCGGTTCAGGTGCGCCCAGCCGTAGAACTGGCAGGTCGCCAGCTCGACGTCGTCGGCATCCAGCTGGATCGCCAGTTCGATGATGCGGTCGATCTGGCCAATATTATGGCGATGCAACACGAAGTTGAGCACCATCGGATAGCCGAGCGCCTTGACTGCCCTGGCCATCGCCAGCTTCTGCTGAAACGCCCTGGCGGAGCCCGCCAGCGCGGCGTTCAACGTTTCGTCGCTGGCCTGAAAACTGATCTGAATATGATCCAGCCCGGCGTCGGCGAAGGTTTGCAGTTTCTTCTCGGTCAGGCCGATGCCGGAGGTGATCAGGTTGGTGTAAAACCCGAGATCGCGCGCGGCGGCGATCAGCTCGGGCAGGTCTTTACGCACCAGCGGCTCGCCGCCGGAGAAGCCGAGCTGCACGCTGCCCATCGCCCGCGCCTGGCGAAACACCTCGATCCACTGCGCGGTGGTCAGCTCTTTTTCCTGCGCGGCAAAATCGAGCGGGTTGGAGCAGTACGGACACTGCAGCGGGCAGCGGTAGGTCAGCTCCGCCAGCAGCCAGAGGGGCGGATTCACCGCCGGCGCACGTGGTTCAGTCACGGAAGGTCACCCATTTTTGTTCGTAGGCGCGCTGGAAAAACTCCAGCACGTCGTCCGCCAACCCGTCGGCGCCGGGGAAGCGGGCGTTCAGCTGCGCGATGATGCCATTCAGCGTGGTGTTGCCGTCGACCAGCTGCAAGATGGCGGCGGCGCTGTCGTTCAGCTTGGCCATGCCTTCCGGGTAGAGGATCACGTGGCTGTTTTGCACCGGCTCCCATTGCAGGCGGTAGCCACGGCGGAATACCGGGGTATGTTCAGGGTTCAGCGTCATTACACCAGCCTCTGGTTGTGCCAGACCCGCGCGGCGGTCACGCTGTGGTAAGGCGGGCGGTTCAGGGTATAGGCCATGATCATGGCGTCCAGCATGCTCCACAGAATGTCCAGCTTGAACTGCAGGATTTCCAGCATGCGCTGCTGCTTTTCTACGGTGTCGCAATAGTCCAGCGCCAGCGCCAGGCCGTGTTCCACGTCGCGGTTGGCCTGGCCGAGGCGGCTGCGGAAATAGTCGTAACCGGCGGCGTCGATCCACGGGTAGTGTTGCGGCCAGCTGTCGAGGCGCGACTGGTGGATCTGCGGCGCGAACAGTTCGGTCAGCGAGCTGCAGGCGGCTTCCTGCCAGCAGGCGCGGCGCGCGAAGTTGACGTAGGCATCCACCGCAAAGCGCACGCCGGGCAGCACCAGCTGTTCAGAAAGCAGGGCGTCGCGCTGCAGGCCGACGGCCTCGCCGAGGCGCAGCCAGGCCTCGATGCCGCCTTCGCTGCCGCCGTAGCCGTCGTGATCCAGAATACGCTGCACCCATTTACGGCGGGTGTCCGGCTGCGGACAGTTGGCCATGATCGCCGCATCCTTGATCGGAATGCTGGTCTGGTAGTAGAAACGGTTGGCCACCCAGCCCTGGATCTGCTCGCGGGTCGCTTCGCCGTTGTGCATTGCGATGTGGTACGGGTGGTGAATGTGGTAATAAGCGCCTTTGGCGCGCAGCGCCGCTTCAAATGCCTGCGGCGTCAGGGGGCGTGGTTGCGTCATGGCGATTCCCTACAGTTCGATGTTCATGCCGTCCCAGCTCACTTCGATGCCGGCGGCGGTCAGACTTTGCCGCTCTGCCGAGTCTTCATTGAGGATCGGGTTGGTATTGTTAATGTGGATCAGGATCTTGCGTTTGGCGGGCAAGGCGCTGAGCAGGGCCGCCAGCCCGTGCTCTTCCGCCAGCGCCAGGTGCCCCATGTCCTTGCCGGTATTGCGCCCCACGCCGGCGTTGGCCAGCTCGTTGTCGCGCCACAGCGTGCCGTCGATCAGCAGGCAATCCGCCCGGCGCAGCCAGGGCATCAAGTTCTCGTCCGGCTCGCCGAGGCCCGGTGCGTACAGCAGCCCGGCTCCGCGCGCGGTATCTTCGATGAACAGCGCCACGTTGTGGCCCGGCAGCGGACGATCGCGGTACGGCGAATAGGGGGGCGCGTTGCTGAGCAATGGAATGGCGGTGAAGCGCACGTTTGGGCAGACCGCCGTGTGAAAAGGTTCACCGGGCGTTACCGGGTGGTGAATCAACCCGCCGTTCCAGTGGGAGAGCATGGGAAACAGCGGGAAGCCGGTGCTGAGATCGTCATGCACTTCAGGGGTGCACCAGACGTGGTGCGGGCAGCCCTCACGCAAATTGAGCAAGCCCGCGCAGTGATCGATCTGGCTGTCGGTCAGCACGATCGCGCCGATGCCGGTGCCGCGCAGCACGTCGGGATTGTTCAATTCGGGCGAGGCCAGCAGCTGATGGCAAATGTCCGGTGAAACGTTGCACAGTACCCAGTTTTTACCGTCGTCGCTGACGGCGATGGAAGACTGCGTGCGGCGCGTGGCGTTGATGCTGTGGCTGCGAACGCCCCGGCAGTTGTCGCAGTTGCAATTCCACTGGGGAAAGCCGCCGCCCGCTGCCGAGCCGAGAACTTTTATCTGCATGTCTGAACCAGAAAAAGAGGGAAAGAAATGCCCGCGCGAAAGGCGGGCAGACGGGCGATTAACGGTTGGAAATGTACAGCGTCACTTCCAGCCCCAGACGCAGGTCAACAAACTCAGGTTTAGTCCAGGTAGTCATAGCGGTGCTCCTTTACATGCATCGTGATAGTTCGAGCCCAATGAGAAATTTTCGCATTAGGCCGGCCCAATGTTGGCGAAATGTGACGAAGATCGCAACCTTTAAAGCGTAACCGGGTTATTCACCCCAGGTGGCGGCGAGCGCGTTCAGCCAGTTGCGCCAGGTCAGCTTCTCCAGCAGCCGGTTATCGAACCCGGCCTGCGCCAGCGCTTGCGTCAGGCGCGGCAGGCCGGCGGCGTCCTCCAACGGTTGCGGTACGTTGACCCCGTCAAAATCAGAGCCAAATCCCACGCGATCTTCACCAAGTTTAGCGATCAAATACTCAACGTGTTTAACAATTTCTGTTAGGTCGGTCGTTGCACTGTCACGTTTACCGTCAGCGCGCAGGAAGGCGGTGCCGAAATTGACGCCGACTATCCCGCCGCTCTGGGAGATGGCCTCCAGCTGTGCGTCGGTCAGGTTGCGCGGCTGCGGGCAGAGGGCGTGGACGTTGGAGTGGGTGGCGACCAGCGGTGCTCGGCTCAGCGCGGCGGTTTGCCAGAAGGTTTTCTCGTTCATGTGCGAGACGTCGATCATGATGCGGCGCTGGTTGCAGGCGCGGATCAGCGCCTCGCCGGCCGGCGTCAGGCCGGGGCCGGTATCGGGGGAGCCGGGGAACGGCCCGCTGACGCCGGTGCCGAAGGCGTTCGGCAGATTCCAGAATGGCCCGATGCTGCGCACGCCCAGCCGGTAGAAGGCCTCCAACTGCGTCAGCTCCGCATCGATCATGCCGGCGCCTTCGATATGCAGCACCGCGGCCATTTGCCGGTTGAGGCGGCACTGTTCTATCTCGGCGGCGGTGCGGCAGATGCGCAGCCGCCCCTGGGAAGCCTGTTCCAGCTGATAAAGGATAGCGATCTGCCGTTCGGCGATCGCCAGCGGATCGAAGGCGGCCTGCGCCTCCTCCGGCGTTTGATTACGCATCTGGGCGATATAGCTGACCGGGGGAATAAATACCGCGAACAGCCCGCCGCAGAATCCGCCGCGCTGCATGCGGGAGAAATCGAGGTGGCCCGGCGTGACGCGGGAATAAAAGGCGGCGACCGGATCGTCGTCATGCTGTAGCCACAGGTTGAGCAGCAGATCGTTATGGCCGTCGAACACCGGCCAGAGAGGGGGAAGCGTCATGGGCATTTCACTGAGTCAGGCATCGTGAATGCTATGTTCTCCCATCGCGCGAGGGGGAACAACCCTCAGGCTATGGGGGTTTTGCCGTCGGCTAGATCACTCGACATCAGCAGGGCAAAACTTAGTGACATTGTCACTATTCGCAAAGCGGTTCCTGCACGCGTTGGCGGCAGACGGCCAACACCAACTGCCGCAGCCAGCGGTGATCCGCCTCGGCGTCCAGGCGCGGATGCCACATCTGCGAGACGGTGATGGGCGGCGTTCTTACCGGCAGCTCGAAGACGCGCAGCGGGCCATCGGCAGGTTGAGCCTGCAGGAAAGAGGCGGGCAGCAACGCCAACAGGTTCGAGGCTTGCGCCACCGCCAGCGCGGCGGGAAAGCTCGGCACCACGGCGGCGATATGGCGTGCCAGCCCCAGCTCCGCCAGCGCGGCGTCTACCGGCCCGAGGATGCGCCCGCTGCGCGAGGCCACCACGTGGCCGCAGGCGGCGTAGTCGGCGGCGCCGATCTCGCGCTGCTGCGCTAGCGGATGTGCGGTTCTCATCACGCCGACGAAGCGATCGCGGAACAGCGCCTGCAGGCGAATTTCCGGCCCCATGTCACCCAGCACACCGATCTCCAGATCGACCAGCCCTTCACGCAGGGGGCGGTCGCTTTTCTCCGGCTTGGGCGCAAAGCGCAACCGCGCCCGCGGCGCCTGTTCGGCAGCGGCGGCGATCAGCGCCGGGCCGAAGGCCTCGACGAAGCCGTCGTTGGCGCGCAGCGTGAAGGTACGATCCAGCGCGGCGGGATCCAATGCTCCCTGCGCCGGGCGCAACACAGCGCGTGCTTCGAACGTCGCGTGCCGCGCCCGCTCGCACAGCGTTTCGGCATAGGGCGTCAGCACCATATGACGGCCGGCGCGCACCAACAGCGGATCGCCGGTGGCCGCGCGCAGTCGGCTGAGGGTGCGGCTCATCGCCGAGGGGCTTAAACCGAGACGGCGCGCCGCGCCGGCAACGCTGCCCGCCGTCAGCAGCGCGTCGAGCGCGATCAGCAGGTTGAAATCCGGGTCGGTCATGCGTTTATCCTGTGGCGCTGGAAATAAGGGAAGGCGTTTGCTGCAGTATATCAGCGTAAGCGCTGCGTCTCCTGCGATTGATGAGCAATAAAAAAGCCGATAACAAACGTTATCGGCTTTACAGGCAGGGGGACGACGTTACGCCGGCAGCTGCTGTGCGGTTTTCTCGACCAGCGCCAGCAACAGCTTGATGTCTTCCAGCGTCACGATCGGGTTCAGCAGCGTCATCTTCAGGCAGGTCACGCCATCGAACTCGGTCACGCCGACGTTGGCGCGGCCCGATTCCAGCAAGGCGTCGCCGATGCGCTGGTTGAACAGGGCGACGGCCGCGTCGCCTTTCGCCGCCAGCTGCGCCGGACGGTAACGGAACAGCACGCTGGCCAGCTGCGGCTGCATCACCAGTTCCAGCGATTCCTGGTCGGCGATGTAACGCGCCACCTGTTGCGCCAGCGTGACGCCGTGATCGATGATCTCGGCGTATTGCTTCTGCCCCAGCGCTTCCAGCCCCATCCACAGCTTCAACGCATCGAAGCGGCGGGTGGTCTGCAGCGATTTGGAGACCAGGTTCGGCACGCCTTGCGCCTCGTCGAACTCGGAGTTCAGGTAGGCCGCCTGATAGCGCATCAGCTCATAATGGCGCGCGTCTTTCAGCAGGAAGGCGCCGCAGCTGATGGTCTGGAAGAACTGCTTGTGGAAGTCCAGGGTGATGGAGTCCACCAACTCCAGGCCGTCCAGGTAGTCGCGGTACTGCTCGGAGAGCAGCAGCGCGCCGCCCCAGGCCGCATCCACGTGCACCCAAATTTTCTGCTCCGCCGCCAGCCGCGCGATATCGCGCAGCGGGTCGATCGCGCCGGCGTCGGTGGTGCCGGCGGTGGCGACGATCGCCATCACCTGCTCGCCGTTGGCCTTCGCCTGCGCCAGTTTGTCCGCCAGATCGTTCACGTCCATGCGGGCGAAGCGATCGGTTTTCACCAGGGTGACGGACTGGTAGCCGAGGCCCATCAGCGCCATGTTCTTCTGCACCGAGAAGTGGGCGTTTTCAGAACAGAACACTTTCAGCTTGCGCAGATCGCCCACCAGACCGTCCTGCTGCACGGAGTGGCCCTGACGCGCGAAGAACGCATCGCGCGCCAGCATCAGCCCCATCAGGTTGCTCTGGGTGCCGCCGCTGGTGAACACCCCGGCGTCGCCGGGCTGGTAACCGACCTGGGCGCGCAGCCACTCGATCAATTTCATTTCGATCAGCGTGGCCGACGGGCTCTGATCCCAGGAGTCCATGCTTTGGTTGGTGGCGTTGATCAGCACTTCGGCGGCCTGGCTAATCACCAGGCTCGGGCAGTGCAGGTGAGCCACGCATTGCGGGTGGTGCACCGACAGGCTGTCTTTCAAAAAGTACTCGATGGCGCGCTCGATCGCCGCCTGGTTGCCCAGGCCTTGCGGGGTGAAGTCGAGCTGGATGCGCTCGCGCAGTTCGGCAACGCTTTTGCCCTGATACATCTCGGGCTGTTGCAGCCACTGCACGACGGCTTCACTGCTCTGCGCGATCGCCTGGCGGTAAGCCTCGGCGCTGTGCGCCGAGGAAGCCAGAATCGGGTTTAACTTGGACATCGCGGTCATTCGCTCCAATCAGACTGGCTTGACGCCGGCGGCCAACAGCGCCTGCTCAAATTTATCCAGGAAAATACCCAGCTCATCGTTGGTGATCAGCAGCGAAGGCAGCAGACGCAGCACGCAGCCATTGCGCCCGCCGCGCTCCAGGATCAGACCGGATTCGAAGCATTTCTTCTGCAGCAGCGCGGACAGCTCGCCATCGGCCGGGTAGCAGCCCATGTGATCCTGCGCTTCGTTCGGCTTGACGATCTCGATGCCGATCATCAGGCCCAGACCGCGGACGTGA
The DNA here is from genome assembly GCF_047456145.1 of Serratia sp. BNK-23. Lineage (NCBI taxonomy): Bacteria > Pseudomonadati > Pseudomonadota > Gammaproteobacteria > Enterobacterales > Yersiniaceae > Serratia > Serratia sp. BNK-23. The sequence continues at coordinate 2,494,076 of NZ_CP179900.1, read as the reverse complement.
CCGATCACCGGATAACGTTTCTGCAGCTCGGCCAGCTTGCCTTTCAGCCACTCACCCTGAGCGGCCACTTTGTCGGCGACCTTATGCTCTTTCAGGTACTGCAGGGTGGTCAGGCCGGTGGCCATCGCCAGCTGGTTGCCGCGGAAGGTGCCGGTGTGGTGGCCCGGTTCCCAGGCGTCGAACTCTTTTTTGATGCCCAGCACCGCGAGCGGCAAGCCGCCGCCGACCGCTTTCGACATCACGATGATGTCCGGCTCGATGCCCGCGTGTTCGAAGGCGAACAGCTTGCCCGTACGGGCGAAACCGGCCTGAACTTCGTCGATGATCAGCAGAATGCCGTGTTCCTGGGTCACTTTGCGGATGCGCTGCAGCCACTCGGCCGGCGCCGGGTTAACCCCGCCTTCGCCCTGAACGGCTTCCAGGATCACCGCAGCCGGTTTACGCACGCCGCTTTCCACGTCGTTGATCAGGTTGTCGAAGTAGTAGGTCAGCGCCTTGACGCCGGCTTCACCGCCGATGCCCAGCGGGCAGCGGTATTCATGCGGATAAGGCATGAACTGCACTTCCGGCATCATGCCGTTGATCGCCGCCTTCGGCGACAGGTTGCCGGTGACCGACAGCGCGCCATGGGTCATGCCATGATAACCGCCGGAGAAGCTGATCACGCCGGAACGGCCGGTGTGCTTTTTCGCCAGCTTCAGCGCGGCTTCCACCGCATCGGCGCCGGACGGGCCGCAGAACTGCAGGCAATACTCTTTGCCTTCGCCAGGCAACAGAGAGAGCAGGTAATCGGAGAAACGATCTTTCAACGGGGTCGTGAGATCGAGAGTATGTAACGGCAAGCCGCTGGTAATGACATTTTGGATGCTTTGCAGGACGTCGGGGTGATTATGTCCAAGAGCCAACGTTCCCGCCCCGGCCAGGCAATCAAGATATTGATTATTCTCAACATCAGTGATCCAAACGCCCTGGGCTTTCGCAATTGCCAACGGCAATTTGCGCGGATAACTCCTAACATTCGACTCAAATTCGGCTTGACGCGCCAAATAGGTTTCATTGTTTCCGTTTAATGAGTTTGCAACTAAAGTATCAATACGGACTTTATCCGTCATCATATCTCTCCTACAACCGAAGGTCTCAAGACGCAACGATTGAATTAATGAATTAGAAAAGTAACTGCCTTGTGAAAAGCGCGACCAATATATGGCTTTTTCGCCTGGGACTCAATAGCCGATTTTGTTTTGAATTGTTTAGTTTTTTCTTAGGCTCATCAATATGTTGTTGATTTGTTGACCGTTGGTTTTGCCGGCAGAAAACAACATTTCTTTAACATTGCGTAAAAATCCTTTTCTGCTTTCCTTTGGCTGCTTCTTTAATGCATTTATTATTAAGGTGAATTTCCGATTAATAACATAAATAGAAAATAGCGGCTTATTTTCATCTATTCACCACCTTAAGTCCTATAGCGGTTATATACACAAAATTTGTGATGAATATAAGCGGTCGAGCGTTAAAAGCGCAGTATCCAGAGTGGTGATTTCTTGCAGATTTTACGTAGCGCGATCAAAACAGCGGGATTTTTGTGCGGTGCCGGCATGTCTGCCGGCGCCGCGGTCATTAACGTTGCCGTAACCAGGCATGATAGCGCCGCAGAGTGCGGCGGGTGCGCCACCGATCGATGAGCAGCGACCACAGCGGGGAGTAACGCACGTTGCGCGTCCGATTGCGGCTCAGAGCGTGCATGCGGCGCTTGATCAGCGCCATGCGGGCGAGCAGCGTCAGCGTTTTGTCGCGCCATTTTACCGGCGCGGGCAGCGCATGAGGGGCTTCGCCGGTTTGCCAACGGCGCGGCAGATCGGGAATTTCCGCCATGGCGGTGGCGATGCCGACCACCGCGACGCCGCTGTTCAGCACCCGTTGCGCCACCGTCGGGCGGGTGATGCCGCCGGTGGTCATCACCGGCATGCGGGCTACTGCGGCGAGATCGCGGGCAAAGGTCAGGAAATAGGCTTCACGCGCCAGGGTACTGTCGTCTGCCGTTTCGCCCTGCATCGCCGGGCTTTCATAGCTCCCGCCCGATAACTCCACCAGATCGACCGGCAGTTCGTTGAGCATCAGCAACACCTGCCGGGCTTCGTCCGGCGAAAAGCCGCCGCGCTGAAAATCGGCGGAATTGAGCTTTACCGCCACGCAAAAACCTGGCGAGACCCGCTTGCGCACCGCGCGCACCACCTCCAGCAGCAGGCGGGCGCGATTTGCCAGTTCGCCCCCCCAACGATCGCTGCGCTGGTTGGCCAACGGCGACAAAAACTGAGAGATCAGGTAGCCATGCGCCGCGTGGATCTGCACGCCGGTAAAACCGGCCCGTTCGGCGGCGTGCGCGCTGGCGGCAAAGCGGGCGATCACCTCGGCAATCTGCGCTTCGCTCATGGCTTCCGGCTGCGCGAACGCTTTACTGTACTTACCCATGGCCATCGGAATGGCGGAGGGCGCCCAGGCGTTGCCACCCATGTCGGCCATTACCTGGCGGCCCGGGTGGCTGAGCTGCATCCAAACCTGCGCGCCTTCCTGGCGCGCGGCCTTGGCCCAGGTTTCGAACGAGGCGAGCGGCGTATCCTGTTCCAGCACCACGCCGCCGGGTCCGGTCATGGCGCGGCCGTCGATCATCACGTTGCCGGTGATGATAAGACCGGCGCCGCCGATACCCCAGCGGCGATACAAGCGCCATAGCGCGGGGCCGGGCAGTTGGCCTTCATCGGCCAAATTTTCTTCCAACGCGGCTTTGGCCAAACGGTTGGTCAGGCGGCTGCCGTTGGGCAGTGTCAGTGGGGTAAACATCGGGTTTGCGCTCCTGTCGCAGGGGGAATGGCGCTATACTAGGTTTAAAGTTAACTTTAAGGTCAATAGGGCATGAAGATCGGAGAATTGGCGGAACGGGCCGGCGTGGCCGCCTCGGCGATACGCTACTACGAGCAGCAGGGTCTGCTGCCCAAAGCGGTGCGCGGCGTCAACGGTTATCGGGTGTATAGCGAAAGCGCGCTGGAACGGCTGCATCTGATTCAAATTGGCCAGAATCTGGGCTTTTCGCTGCAGGCGATCCAACGCGTGCTGGCGCTGCAGGGCAGCGCTTATGAGGATGGGTTGATACAGGGCGTCGAGACCCGTCTGGCGGAAATCGAGCGGATGTTGGTCACGCTGAATGAGCAGCGAGAAGCATTGCTGGCGACCCGACTTACCTTGCTGGAATCCGGCGTGGCGGGGTTATGCCAGGTCAAAAATGAAAAGTTGGCCGGTGCGTGGCCGGCCTGCACAGATTAGCGGCGTTTAAAGGCGGAGCGCCCGGCATATACCGCCGCGGTGCCCAATTGGTCCTCAATGCGCATCAGCTGATTGTATTTTTCGATGCGCTCACCGCGGCACGGCGCGCCGGTTTTCACATGGCCGGCTCGCATCGCAACCGTCATATCGGCGATAAAGCTGTCGACGGTTTCGCCGCTGCGGTGCGAGATAAAGGCGCCCCAGCCGTTTGCCTGGCAAAGCTGCACGGCGGCGAAGGTTTCGCTCAGCGTGCCGATCTGGTTCAGCTTGATCAGCGCGGCATTAGCCAACCGTTCATCAATCCCGCGCTGGATGTATTTCACGTTGGTGACGAACAGATCGTCGCCGACCAGCTCCACCTGGTCGCCCAGGGCGTCGCTCAGAATACGCCAGCCGGCCCAGTCGTCCTCAGCCAAGCCATCTTCAATCAGCACAATGGGGAAATCCTGTACCAGCCGCTGGTAATAGGCCGTCATCTGGGTTGCGTCCAACTCGAGGTTCTCGCTGCGCAGGCGGTATTTGCCGTCGGCGTAGAATTCACTCGAGGCCGGATCCATGCAGATAGCGATATCTTCTCCCGGTCGGTAGCCGGCTTTCTCTATCGCCTGCACGATCAGCTCCAGCGGCTGGCGGTTTGAGGCGACCGCCGGCGCGAAACCGCCTTCGTCGCCGACGCCGACCGACAGGCCTTGTTCCAACAGGATTTGGCGCAGCGCCTGATAGACTTCACTGCCCCAGCGCACGGCCTCGCGCAGCGACGGCGCGCCCAGAGGGGCTATCATAAACTCCTGAAAGTCCGCCCCTTGCCAACGGGCGTGCACGCCGCCGTTGATGATATTCATGCAGGGCACCGGCAGCAGGTTGGCGCCGATGCCGCCCAGATAACGATACAGCGGCAACTGAGACAATTGCGCCGCGAGGCGGGCGGCGGCCAGAGAAACGCCGAGCAGGGCGTTGGCCCCCAATCGACTCTTGTTCTCGCTGCCGTCCAGCGCGATCAGCCGGCGGTCAATCTCCTGTTGTTGGCGCACATCCACCCCGCGCAGCGCCTCATTGATCGCCGTTTTGACGCTGTGCACCGCCTCCAATACGCCTTTGCCGCCGAAACGGCGCGGATCGCCGTCGCGGTGCTCCACCGCCTCGCGCGACCCGGTGCTGGCGCCGGAGGGGACCGAAGCCCGGGCTACGACGCCCGCCGCGCTCATTTCGACTTCGACGGTCGGGTTGCCGCGCGAATCCAGGATTTCTCTGGCGGTTACGCTTTCAATCTCATAGCTCATGGGTAGTCACCTCATTCTAGGGAGTTGGCACATGCTTTATCAGCACGTCGATGGACAAATGGTTAATGAACTCGAAGCCGAAGGAGGAAAAGACGCCGAACGGACGGTTCTGATGGCCTAACAGCAACAGATCGACGCCTTCGCGGGCAATCAGGGCTTCGACGTCTTTGAAGCGATGGATACTGACAATTGCGCGCACCTCCAGGGGGATTGAGCAGTCCTCCACCAGACGGCTGAGCATGGCCTTGGCGGCGATCACCTCGCTGGACTGGCGATCTTTGGTCAGCGAATCGCTGAGGTAGTCCAGCTCGGCATAGTCGGCGCTGATGTGCGCTACGGTGATGCGCGTATTCATCTGCTGATTGAGGCGTTCGGCATGATGCAACAGCAGCCGGCCGTCGCGTTCATCCTGCACCAGCAGTAAAGCATGTTGGTAGAGCGGCATGACTTATCTCCCTGCGTTAGCGATCTGGCGGGTTAACCACGGTAAAACCTCTTTTTTCCGGCTCGTCATGCCGGGCAGAGACACCTGACGAATGTCGAGCACCTGGTTCGGCGAGAAATACAGGGTGGAGCGACGGCAGGTGATATCGGTGACCAATAGCGCGGCCATCTCCAGCCCGGCTTCCTGCTTCGCGTGTTCAAGCGCCTGTTGCAGTGCGGGCAACAGCGGATCGATGTCGCTCATGGTCCGCACTTCTATCTGCGACAGCAGCAGCGAGACGCTCTGGATGCGGTAATTCTTGGCGTCGCGGTGCAGCAACTGCGCGGCGGATTGCCCCGAGAGATCGGTTTTGGCGGCGAGCAGGCCGGCGGTGAAGGCGTCATAGTCGACATGAGCAATTGCGCGCAACCGCGAGACCGCCAGCCGATCCTGTTCGGTGGCGGTCGGCGCGCTCAGCGCGACGGTATCGCTCAAAATGGCGCCCAGCAGCAGCGTGGCCTGGGCGGAAGAAAGCGGCATCGGCCTTTCCGCCGCCAGGATCTGCAGGATCACGGTGGCGCAACAGCCGACGGCGCGAACCCAGACATCGGGCGGGTTGCGAGTGACTAACGTGCCCAGCCGGTGATGGTCGATAACGCCGACCACATCGCTGTCGGGCAATGAGGCCGGCCCTTGTTCGACGTCGGTAAAATCGACCAGCCAGACTTTACGGTCACGGAGATCTTCTGTCAGCAGCGCAGGCGCTTGTACGCCGGCGGCGGCCAGTATGTAGCGGGTTTCCGGCGTCAGTTCGCCAAGGCGGAAAGCGACGGCCGGTTTGCCGAGGTGATTGAGCCAGTCCGCGACCACCAGCGCGCTGCAGATGCTGTCGCTGTCGGGATTTTTATGGCCGAAAACGTAAAGCGGCATTTCCCGCGCGTCGGCATCGGGCTGGAGTGGAAAAGGGGTAAAGCGTGAGATTTCATTCATAGCGACTCCTGACATACCTGCCTAAAAAATAAAGCGAAGTTGTATATCAGGCGTCATCATCCGGTTCGAGCGAACGCGGCGGTTGGGAAAGGTGGAACACCATCACCTTGTGAACGACTGTAGCGCAGCGCGGTGACAAACGCAACGCCTGGCAAAGCTGGCGAGAATGCGCAATCGGATTGATACTGAGTGAGTCTATGATGGACAAGGATATTTGCCGCTAATCGACGGAAACGCTGAACGGACTCACGCCGGCTATGCCGGGTCCGTCGGTGACACAATGGGAGACAACATGCTCGAACCCTGCTTCCCCGAAAACGAAGCCGAACGCCTGTCGGTATTGCATTCGCTGAACGTGCTGGATTCAAACTCGGTGGAAAAACTGGATCGCATCACGCGGTTGGCGGCGAAATACTTCGGCGTGACCATCGCGCTGGTGTCGCTGATCGACCGGGATCGCCAATGGTTTTTATCGCGTTACGGTCTGGATGCCCGGGAAACGCCGCGCAATATCTCGTTTTGCGGCCATGCTATCTTGCAACGCGAAGCGCTGGTGGTGCCCGATACCGCCAAAGACCCGCGCTTTTTCGATAATCCGCTGGTGATTGGCGGGCCGCGGATCGGTTTTTACGTCGGGCAGCCACTGCTGTCGCTCGACGGCTTGCCGCTCGGTACCCTGTGCATTATCGACAGCCAGCCGCAGCCGTTTTCCCCGGAACAACTGGCTGACCTGCACGATTTCGCTGCCGTGGTGGAGGAGTATTTGCAGAGCATTGAACGCCACGTCTATACCGAAAACCTGAAGTCCAATCTGCAACGCTCGGAAGCCCTGTTCGAACAGACCTTCGCCCAGGCGGCGGTAGGGATGGCGCTGGTGTCGCTGCAGGGGTATTGGCTGCGGGTCAATCCGCGCATCTGCGAAATGTTGCGCTATTCCGAGCGCGAGCTGATGGATCGCACCTTTCAGGACATTACCTATCCGCTCGATCTCAACACCGATCTGGAAAAACTGCAGCAGCTGCTGAGAAACGAGATCAGCACTTACTCGCTGGAGAAACGTTATTTCCGCGCCGACGGCTCGATCATCTGGGTGCAGCTGACGGTGGCGTTAAACCGGCTGCCTAACGGCAAGCCGGACCATTTCATCTCGGTTATCGTCGATATCAGCGAGCGCAAGGCGGCGGAGGCCGATCTGTTCGCTCTGCAACACGAGCTGGAACAACGCGTCGAAATCCGCACGCGAGAGCTGAACGTGGTCGTCAAGAAACTCAACGAAGAGATTGAAACCCGGGTGCTCGCCGAATGTCAGCTCAGTGCGGAGAAGGAGCGTTTGCGCGCCATTACCGACAACATGCCGGCCTTAATCAGCCAGATCGACGGCAATGAACGCTACCTGTTCGCCAACAGCGCCTACAAAACCTGGTTCGGGCTGGAGGAGTCCAGTCTCAGAGAAATGACGGTGCGCGATTTCATGGGGGAAAGCGTTTATCGGATAGCAAAACCGATGATCGAACGGGCCCTCGCGGGCGAAATGGTGAGTTTCGAGAATGAGCTCCAGACCCAGAAGGGGTTGCTGATGATCCACACCACGCTGGTGCCGTGTGAAGCGCAGGGGTTTTACATTCTGTCGATGGACATTACCGAGTTGAAGCGGCTGCAGCAGCGGCTGGAATATGACGCAACCCACGACATGCTGACCGGATTGACCAATCGCCGCGCGTTTCTGCGCCGGTTGTCGGGCACGCTGCAGGCCTGTTGCCATCAGCGGCAGATGGCGCTGTTGTTTATCGATCTCGACGGGTTCAAAACCCTTAACGACAGCTATGGTCATGACTTCGGCGACGCGATCTTGAAGACATTCGCCACATTGCTCAGCGCCTGCGCCGGCGAGCACCACAGCGTCTCGCGCCTGGCCGGTGACGAGTTCACGGTGATCCTGTGGCCGTTGACGGATCCGCGGCGCGAAGTCAGCGAATTTTGCGAAAACGTGTTGGCGCAACTGGCCAAAATTACGCAGATCGGGCCGCAGAAGGTACGGCTTTCCGCCAGCATCGGCGCGGCCATTTCCCCATGCGGCGATGTGACGGAGGAGATGCTGCTGACCCGCGCCGACGGCGCAATGTATCAGGCGAAATCGGCCGGAAAGGGCACTTATGCCATCTGCGAGCTGTGAGCGTGCAACGGTGGCGGTCTCAGGGTAAGCTGTTTTTTCTTTTCCTGTGAGCAGAACTCCGGATTTATTGCATGGCGTCAAATCATCAACATACCGACTGGCTCGAACTGCGGCGCGATGACGAAACCGGTATCGAGAGCGTCAACGCCCACTTTCAGGGGCATGCCTACGATCCTCACGATCATGATGAAATGCTGGTGGGCGTCACGCAGCAGGGCTTGCAGCGTTTCAATTGTCACCGCTCGCTGCATACCAGCCGGCCGGGGCGCGCCATGCTGATCGAGCCGGGCGCGGTGCACGATGGCCATGCGCCGCAGGCCGAAGGGTTTACCTATGCGATGCTTTATCTACCGCAGCGCTGGGTCTCCGACGCGATGCAGCGCCGCGGATTGGGGGACGCCTCAGTGCTGGAAGGCGCTTTCCACAGCACGTTGACCGACGATCCGATGCTGGCGACCGCGATACAACAGGCTTTTTTTGCGTTGCATCAGAGGGAAGGCCGGCTGGCGCGCGATCAAAGCCTGGACCAACTGCTGACGCTTTTGGCGCGGCATATACGCGTCAGGCCAACGTCCCAAAGCGATGACGCTTTGATTGAGATGAATCGTTTACGGGACTACTTGCACGAGCACATGGCGGATAATCCCAGTCTGGAGGAACTTGCGCTTCAGTGCGGCCTGGATCGTTTCCGTCTGACTCGCCAATTCACCCGCGCTTTCGGCCAGTCGCCACATGCTTACCTGATCCGGCTGAGGCTGCGTGCCGCGCGACTGTTACTGGCGCAGGGGGAAGAGCCGGCGCAGGTCGCCATGCAGGTCGGCTTTGCCGACCAGAGTCATTTGGGCCGCTGGTTCCGGCGCGCCTACCGTTTATCGCCGGCGGCCTATCAACGCCAGTGCACAAACGTTCTATACCGCTGACTCGCTCATCGCCGATGATGCGCTTTTAAGAGCACAACGGAGTAAAGCGAAACATGTTTGATACCAAGATAGCGTTTATCGTGCGTGACGATCTGCAAACCTGGCAGCGGCTGAACGTGGTGGCCTTTCTGGCGACGGGGATCGCCGCTGCGGCCCCGGAGATCATCGGCGAATGTTACGTGGATGCGGAAGGCAGACGCTACGGCGGCATTTCCAGGCAGCCGATGCTGATTTTCGCCGCGGATCTGCCGGGCCTGCAAAATGCGCATCGTAAAGGGCTGGAACGGGAATTGACGCTGATCCCCTATGTGCACGCCATGTTCTCGACCGGGCACGATGAAGCCAACCGGCAGGTTTTTCTCGCTGAAAACGCGGACAACCTGGACTTGGTCGGCCTGGCGCTGCGCGGGCCGAAGAAAGCGGTGGATAAGGCGATAAAAGGGCTGACGCTCCACGCCTGAGAATACCGTTAACGCGGTGCGCTTCCAATACGGCGCTTAGGCCTGGAACGTCTGCAGCCAGGCGGCGAATTTTCTCACGACCTCATCGTCCCGATCGCGCAGCAGCAGGGAGTAAACGCCGGTTCGGATAGTCAACGCCGGGAAAGGCGACACCAGCCGACCGGACGACAGATGTTTGGCGCAGAACAGGTAAGGTACGACGGCCAGCCCCAGGCCGTCTTCGGCCGCCTGAATGGCGGCGAAGGTATGGTCGAGCGTGAGCGGCGGCGGTGAGGCGTCCAGCGCCGTCGGGTAGGTATTCAGCCAGCTGTGCCATAAATCTTCCCGGGCGCGAATGCGGATGGCGGTATGCTCGCCAAGCTTGTCCGGCGCACTGACCGGCATGGCGCGCAAATAGCTCTGGCTGCAGACCAGCAAGCTGTCTTCCTGCAGGAAAGGGATCGCCTTCAGCCCGGAGAAGTGCGCGGGATCGCGCCGGATCGCCACGTCAAACGGCGTATTGCGATCGACGGCGCCGGTGCTGGTGGTGATATCAACCGCGATCCCCGGATGTATCTCATTGAATGCCGCCAGCTTTGGCATCAGCCAGTGCATGGTAAACGTCGGCAGGCTGTGCACTACCAGCCGCTGCCGGCCGGCGCTCGCTTTCAGCGCGCTTTCCGCCGCAAACAATTCGCTTATCACCCGAGACGCGGTGCGCGAAAAATTCTCACCGGCCGGCGTCAGCCGCACGGACTTGTGTGCGCGATAAAACAGCGTGATCCCCAGCTGTGCTTCCAGGCTGCGAATATGGCGGCTGACCGCGCCGGTGGTGAGAAACAGCTCATCCGCAGCGGCGCTGAAGCTGCCAAGACGGGCGGCGGCTTCGAAAGCGGGCAGGTGCGGCAGGGAGTGAACTTTTTTCATAGGTTGAGTTTAGCTCAACCAAATGAGGGACGAAAGATCGTTTGTCAGCCGTTGATTTTGCTCACTATTATGGCGCATCCTTCCCGCGTTGCCGAGTGCGCCATGTTAAGTTTCGTCCCGTCAGTTATCCGTGTTAGTCGAGTCATCCTCACCCATCGATGGACAGGGAGGCGGCGCTGAGATGCGAGCTTTCTTTCTGCTTTGCGTAAGCCGGGCAGGCCTCTGCCTGGGCACCATGATGTTCGCTGGCGCGCTGCCGACCATCAGGAGCGAGTGGCAGCTCGACGCCGCTTCGGCCGGCACGGTGCAGACGGTGTTCAGCCTGACCAACGCCCTGGCGCTGCTGGTGGCCTCCTGGTGGTGTGATTCGTTGGGCGCCCGCCGGGTTTATCTGCTGTTCTCCTGGCTGGGCGCCGCTGCGTTGATGCTGTTCGCCGTATTTGCCCATTCTTATCTCGGCGCGTTGGTGTTGATGGCCTTCGTCGGTTTGACGCAGGGCGGGGCTTATACGCCGGCGCTGCTGTTGGCGATGGGGATGAACGGTCCGGCGCGGCGTGGTTATGCCATCGGCATGGTGCTGGCGGCCAGTTCGCTGGGGTATTTTCTGTCGGTTTTCATCGCCGGTTGGAGCGCCATGCGCTGGGGCGCAGGCGTGGCGTTTTCTCTGTGCGCCGCCGGTGCGTTACTGGGAGCGCTGGCGGGATCGTTGGCCCTGGTCGGTTATCGGGAACCGCAACCGCGCACGCTGGGGAGGAAGACGAAACGTGAAAGCTATGCTATCACCTACGCGACCCTGCTGTTGCTGATCGGGTATATCGCCCACAGCTGGGAGCTGCTCGGCAACTGGGCCTGGGCGCCCAGCCTGGTCAGCGAGGCGTTGAGCGGCTTCTCTCTGGATCCGCTCAGCGCCGGATTGATCGTCGCGGCGGTGATCCACCTGGCCGGCATGGTGGCTACATTGATTGTCGGCACCGTTTCGGACTATTTCAATCGCGCGTCGGTGCTGATGTTTATGGGCGCCGCCGGCGCATTGGGTTCGCTGTTGATGGGGTGGTCGGCGGACTGGGGGCCGGGCTGGACGCTGCTGCTCGTCAGCATCGGCAGTTTCTTCATCCTCGGCGACTCCGGCGTGCTGTCGGCTGCGATGGCGGACAACGTGCCGCCGCAACAGCTTGGCAGTGTGATGGGCTGGCGATCGTTGCTGGGGTTCGGCATCGGTTCGTTCGCCCCGTTATCCTTTGGCGTGGTGATGGATACCACCCACAGTTGGGGCGCGTCTTACGCCGTGCTGGCCTGCGGCGGCGGGGTAGCCTGTCTGGCGGCCTGGCTGCTTTGGCGACAACATTTGAAATGAGGCACGGGTATCATTAATGAATGGAACATCATCACGCATTATTATCGTGGGCGCCGGGATTGTCGGGGCATCGATCGCCTATCATCTTGCGCGTCAGGGGCAGCGCGTTATCGTCGTTGAGCAGGCGTATCCCGCGGCGGGGGCCACAGGCAGCTCGTTCGGCTGGATCAGCGAAGGCGTACCTGATGGCGCTCCCGACGCGTTTCTGCGGCGCGAGATCGTGGCTGACTGGATGCGCCTGACGCAGGAGATCCCGGAATTGTGGGTGAATTGGTCCGGCGCGCTCAGCTATGGTCAGGCGCCGGCTACGCAAAACCCCGACAATCGGCGTCTGTCCTTAGCCGAGGTGATGGCGCTGGAGCCGGCGCTCGGGCGGCCCGATAGCCAGGCCTATTTTGCGGCGCGCGATGGCGCGGTCGAACCGCAAGAGGTGACACAGCGGCTGCTCGAACGGGTCGTGCTCGCCTGCGGTACGGGGATCTCGGCGCTGCTGGACGGCAGCGAATTCTCGTTGCCGATCGAGGCGTCGCCGGCAATTTTGTTGCGCTATCACGCGGCGGCGCAGGCGGTGAACACGCTGATTGCGGGCGACGACATTGAAGTGCGTCATGCGCAAAATGGCGATCTGCTCGCGGCGGAGGATTATCCCGCTGGCGGCAATGTCAAACGCGTGGAAGAGGACGCGCAATCGGCGATTCAAAACCGCCTGCACGGCTCGGCGCCATTGCAGCTGCAGACGTGTTCGGTGGGGCTGCGCCCCAGGCCGCGCGACGGTTATCCCATCCTCGGGCCGCTGGGCGCCACCTGTCTCTATGTGGCGGTGATGCATCCGGCCGTGATGTGCGCTCCGACGCTGGGTCGGCTGGTCAGCGACGAGCTGCTGCACGGCGTTAATCCCGCCATTCCTCGCGGCTACCGCCCGGCGCGATTCACTGATCGGGCTGCTGGATAATCTTTCCGGCTACGGATTCACACCGTAATGCGCTCAACGTTGCAGCGGTTTTTTGCGCCGTCGGCGAGGCTCTTATATATTTATTAGCATGCCTGAGGCAGGTTAGGCATGAAACGGCGGTCGATCGGGCCGCTGCAAGTACGACAGTTAATCCGTTCGCCAAGAGGCTGCGAGCCTGTGCTTTCGGTAGGGACAGCCGCCAATCGTTTCTACGGCGACCGAAGGCGGAGCAGCTACTCACCGGTCACGAGGACACTTACCATGCATAAGAGAACACTGGCGTCACTGCATTACGAAAACATGCCTTACGATGGGGTACACTTTCACATTTTGAAACGGGAGACGCCTGGCCATACGGCGTTGCTGAAGCTGGATGCGGGCAGCCGGCAACCGGCGCGTTTTCATCCGGGCTGGGTGAAACTGATGGTGCTGAGCGGTGAACTGAAGGTTGACGATCAGACGTTGCAACCCCATGAGATGTTGATCATTCCTGCCAATACCGCTTATACGGTACAGGCCATCACGGAAGTGATTTGTCTGGCGATTTCCGAGCTGGACGGCGCCGAGTTGGCCCGTTGATGAGATAACAACGTTGGATGGAGGAGAGCCTAGGCGCTCTCCCTATCCCTTCAGCAGTAAGCCGTCCCCCAGGCCGAGCTACCTGCTGATTGATGCGTACACCTCCTGATTATGCCACCGCGCTTTCCCTCTCCATCACTTTCGGCCGCGTCGCCCCCGCAACGAGCCGCCATCGCGCAGCGCATGCGCAACGTCATCGCCTCCGTTTTACGCAGAACGATGAAATTTTGGTGTAAATAGTGAGTTTCTTCGCATAAGGCCCCTGGTGTGGCTTGCGAGAACGTCACTATATGGAGGATCATGCGCTCCCTCTATCAAATAAAAGACATTCGCGTTATCAAAAGGGACAAACGATCATGGGATTCGAAGTCGACAACGCCGAAACGAAACGCATTGACCTCAGCAGCCACGAAAATTCCTCGTTCGAGGTGACGGGGCTGGTGAAACACTATCCGGCGGGCTTCGTCATTCCTTACCACTCGCATAAACGCTGTCATTTGCTCTATTCGCAACAGGGCGTTATGGCGGTCGAGGCGAGCAGCGGTCGCTGGATCGTGCCGCCCACCACCGCGGTTTGGTTGCGGCCGGGGGTAGAACATCAGATCGTCATGCAGAGCAACATCTGCGTTTACGGGATTTTGGTCGATGAAATCACCGCCGCGCGTTTGCCGCTGCGCGACGGCGTATTACAGGTTTCACCGCTGTTGCGAGAACTGATCGCCCAGTTGGCGACGCTGGCGCCTGAAGGGGGGGAGACCAAACGCAATGCGCTGCTCAGAGCGTTGTTCCTGGAGGAGCTGAGCCTGCAGCCGCAGCTGGCGCTGCATCTGCCTTGGCCGGTAGAGGCGAGAATGGCCGAAATTTGCCGGCAGTTGGTCATCACGCCGGCCGACGAACGCGGTATTGAGGCCTGGGCCGATTCACTGTCGATCAGCGTAAAGACCTTTCAACGCCATTTCAGCCAACAAACCGGCATCACCTTCGGCCAGTGGAAACAACGCCTGCGGCTGCTGTCGTCCATTCCGCTGCTGCTGGCCGGCAACTCGATCATCCACGCCGCCTTCGAAAGCGGTTACGAGAGTCACAGCGCCTATTCGGTGGCGTTCAAAAAACTGTTTGGCGTTTCGCCTTCGCGCTTTACGCTATAGCCTTATGGCATAGCGCGCTTCTCCTATAGATTGAAGCAACCTAATGACGTATAAAGCAAAGCAGTCAACTTCAGAGGCCGCGTCCCGTGATAAAAATTGTCGTGTATCTGATTCTCGCCGTGACGATCGCCATTATTGCGGCAAGAGTCCTCTTTCGTTTGCCGGATATTTCGCAGCGTCTGCCGCAGGCGGCGTTGCCGGCGGATCCTGCCGCGCTATTGCCGGCGCGAGCCGCCGAACTGATGGCGGCGCATCCCGGCCTGAGCGGCGTGGTGCCGCTGGTCAGCGGCCACGATGCATTCGCCAGCCGCCTGGCGCTGGCGCGAATGGCGGAAAGGTCGATCGACGCCCAGTATTACATCTGGCATAACGATACCTCCGGGCAGATCCTGCTGAAAACCCTGTATGACGCCGCCCAGCGCGGCGTGCGCGTGCGGCTGCTCTTGGACGATAACGGCGTCGCGATGGACGAGACCCTGGCGGCGCTGAACGCCCAAGAAAACGTCGAGATCCGTCTGTTCAACCCATCAACCGTGCGCACGCCGAAGTTTGCCGGCTACGCCTTTGACTTTATGCGCATGAACCGGCGCATGCATAACAAGTCTTATATCGTCGATGGCGCTGTGGCGATCATCGGTGGCCGCAACATCGGCGACGAGTATTTCCAGGTCGGCGACGAAAACTATTTCCTCGATCTCGACGTGTTAAGCGTCGGTAACGTGGTGGCGGAAACCGCCGAGGTCTTCGATCGCTACTGGAACAGCGCTTCGGTGTTTGGCGTTGAGCAAATTATCCGAGGCAAAGGCAATCTTCCTGCTTTCCTGACGCAGGCCACCGCGACCGAAAGCAGTGACCGGGCCCGCAAACTGGCGGTGCAGCTGGAAACCAGTGCGGTGCGCTTTCGCGATGGCGCCGTGCAGCCGGAATTCACCCAGGTCGAGCTGGTGGCCGACGATCCGGCGAAGGGATTGGGCAAAGCGTCGCGCGATCGTTTGATGGTGACGCAGCTCAGCAAGATCATCGGCGGCGTCAACCAGCAGTTGGAGCTGGTTTCCGCCTATTTCGTGCCGGGCCGGGAAGGGGCGAGCTTTTTTGAATCGCTTGCCAAACAGGGGAAATCCATCCGTGTGCTGACCAACGCGATGAACACCACCGACGTGCTGGTGGTCCATGCCGGCTACGCCAAATACCGACGTGAGCTGCTGCAGGCGGGCGTCGAGCTGTTCGAGCTGAAATTGCGCGCCGGCCAACCGACGGGGCGCAAGGAACTCAAACCGCTGGGGCTGTCCGGCGCGGCGCTGCACGCGAAAACCTTCGCCATCGACGATAAGCGGGTGTTTATCGGTTCGTTCAATTTCGATCCACGCTCGGCGCACCTGAACTGCGAAATGGGCTTTTTGATCGACAGCCCGACGCTGGCGGCCGACACCCGCCAACTGTTTGATGGCCCGCTCGAGTACGCCGCCTATCGGCCGACATTGACGCCCAAGGGCAAAATGGTGTGGAACGAAGCCTTCGAAGACGGCCACACCGAGGTGCACCAGCAAGAACCCGGCGCCGGCTGGGTAAAACGCATCGTTCTCACCGTGGCCGGCTGGCTGCCGATCGAGTGGATGTTGTAATGGCGGCGAATGCCGCCGACACCCGTTAAGTCAACCGTTGCAAGGGAACCAATCCTGCGCTTATCGGTTGGCTTCAGCATCACCAGAGAGTTTAAAAGTAAACAACGCTGTTTCATTAACGCTGCCTGGTATCCAGCAGCTGCGTGCGATAGCGCTTTTGGCGTCGCGATAGAACTCCGGGGTGCCCGTTAGTACGATATTTCTGGCTTTACCCTTATCATCAACATCAAACGTTGCGCTCACTTCGCCTTCACGTTTTTCAGCCTTCGCAGAGGCGGAATAGTATGGCCGCTCATAAAAGACTTGGCCGTCGCATCCCAGATTAGGTGGTTGCTTTGCCGCTGGAACATTGCTGCCTGCACGCCAGGCATAGACACAATCGTTCACCGCACCGGCTTTTTCACAGCCATCAGGTTGCAATGGCGCGCAGCCGGCAAGTGCCAGGCTCAGCGGGATGAGGATGAATCGTGACATGGCGTTTCCTGCATGTTCTATCAATCAGATAACGCATATTTTCGCTTAGCGCAGGGTATTTAGAAAGAGAAATTATGCGGCTTTCGCTAGGGTGTTAACCATTCTTTTCTTAAGCGATGCTCTACTCGAAAATATGAAGGTAAATAGTTTGTCGGGGTGGGGTTAATTCTTCGGTTAATTATATTTATTATTTTACTTCGCTATTGGAACTATTGATGAAAGTGATTAATTCACAAGAAATTAAAATAGAGAAAATAACCGTTTTGATTATTCTTTCTTGTAATTACCTCGACAGAAACCAAAGGATCTTCCACCATGCGCATGATGAAAGCCGCCGCCTTTATCGACAGGGGGAGAATAGAACTCATTGAAAAGCCGATTCCTTCTCCTGGCCCCAACGATGCTTTGCTCAAAATAACCACGACGACAATCTGCGGTACCGATATTCATATTCTTAAGGGCGAATATGCCGTGCCTCACGGATTGACCGTGGGTCATGAGCCGGTTGGGATTATAGAAAAGCTCGGGAGCAATGTTAAAGGCTTTAATGAAGGGCAGCGGGCGTTGGCCGGCGCCATTTGCCCCTCTTTTACATCCTATGCCTGCCAGGATGGATTTCCTGCCCAGGACGGAGCCTATTTGCCGGAATGCCGTTGCCACGGATATAAAGCCACGGCGGGTTGGCGCTTCGGCAATGTTATCGATGGTACCCAGGCTGAATATGTACTGGTGCCTGATGCTGAAGCCAATCTGGCGCTCATACCGGACGGTCTGACGGATGAACAGGTGCTGATGTGCCCGGATGTGATGTCTACCGGTTTTAAAGGCGCGGAAAATGCCAACATTAAAATTGGTGACACGGTGGCCATCTTCGCCCAGGGGCCGATTGGTTTATGCGCCACTGCGGGCGCTCGTCTGCAGGGCGCCAGCCTGATTATTGCCATCAGCAGCTCTCCCGAAAAGCTGATGATGGCGGGAAAGATGGGGGCAAACGTCTTGCTGAATTACAAGGAAACCGATGTGATTGATGAAATATTCAAGATTACGGCGGGGCGTGGTGTGGACGCCAGCATCGAGTGTTTGGGGACGCAAGCCACCTTCAATCAAGCGCTGCGGGTGTTAAAACCCGGCGGCACCTTATCCAGCCTTGGCGTTTATAGCGAAGACCTCCATCTGCCGGTGAGTGCACTTGCCTATGGGTTGGGCGATCATACGATCCGTACGGCTCTGTGTCCCGGCGGCAAGGAGCGGATGCGCAGAATGATGAACGTCATCCAGCATGGCGGTTTGGATCTCCGGCCGTTCGTGACGCATCGCTTTCGGCTGGAGAATATCGCAGAGGCCTACGCGTTGTTCGCGGAGAAACGCGATGGCGTGATTAAGTTGGCCATCACGCCATAAAGCCCATCGATACGGTTAGCGGCGGATTATTCCCCGTTATCCTTGAGACTGACCGTCGCCGTGCGGCCGGCGATCAGCTCGACGCCGTGGGGAACGGTGTCGATCGCGATGCGCACCGGGATGCGCTGCGCCAGACGGATCCAGCTGAATGTCGGGTTGACGTTGGCGAGCAGAGTGCCGGCGGCGGTGGTGCGCTCGCTGTCGTTGATGCCGGCGGAAAGCCCGTCGACGTGGCCGTACAGCGGCTGCCGTTCCCCCATGATGCGGATCACCACCTTGTCACCGTTCTGGATGCGGCCCAGCTTGGTCTCTTCGAAGTATCCGGCGATGTAGAAACTGTTGGAATCCACCAACGCCATGATCGGCTGACCAGCGCTCGCGTAAGCGCCGGGGCGCAGGGAGAAGTTGGTGATCACGCCATCCACCGGCGCATAGAGATCGGCGCGCTGCAGGTTGATGCGCGCCAGCGCCCGATCCGCCAGGGCCTGATCCAGATTGGCCTTCGCCAGCGATTGGGCATCGCGGCGATTGTCGCGTTCCTGTTGTGAAATAGCCGACTGCAACGCCTGATAACGCCGGTTTTCGCGCTGGGATGACGCCAACTGGACGTTGGCGCGCTCCACGGCGGCCTCGGCCTGATCCAGCGCGTTGCGCAGCCGTACTTTGTCCAGGCTGAGCAGCAGCTGCCCTTTATGCACCATCTGGTTGTCGTGAATGTGCACGGCCTCCACCTTGCCTGAAACGTCCGTGGCCAGCGGCACCACGTCGGCGCGGATCTTGCCGTCGCGCGTTTGCGGGGCGTAGGTGTAATAAAGATAAAGCTGCCACAGCACACCTGCCGCGATCAAAACGGCAATCAGGGTCAGCGCGGGGCGTAGCAGAGCAAGGGTACGTTCACGAAACATGGGGGCCTCAGGGGGTGGTAAGCCATTTCAGGCCGTGGAAAAACAGCCCGGCCAGAATAAGAAACAGGGCGGTGTCGAACAGCGGGCGCTGCGCGACCCAGCGATAGATGCCCACCGCGTTGAGCGTCCAGGAAAGCGCCATGCGCGAGAAGAACGCGCACACCAGGCACAGCAGCAAGGGCGAGATGAATACGCCGTCAATGTTGATTTCACCGATCATGTCAGGGATTCCAGTGCAAAGCCGTGGGGAAGTGCAGCAGCCGTAGCCGGGTAAGTGGCCGCAGCGCGCGCCGATCGTTCTGCCGCCAGGCCTGTTGCAGACCGGCGTCGATCTGGCCCAGCAGCTCGGAGGGTGCCTCGGCGTGCAGAGAAAGTTGGCGGAACGCCGCCGGCAGACCGGCGTTCGGCGAAGCGCCAGGAGTGAGCCCGCCGGCCTGCTGCAGACGAATCAGGTCGATACCGGTTTTTAAGCGCATCAACAGCTGTGGGCTGCGATCGGCTTGCCCAACGACGGCCAGGCGGCTACCCAGCGCGGTGATGCGATCCAACGCGCGGGCCTGATAGCGCTGTAAGTCGCGCTCCGTGATGTGGCGATTGAGGCGCAGCATCTCTTGCGCATCCTGCCGCATCAGCCGCGCTACGACTTGATCAGTGCCCCAGCGCCGGAACAGCGCGGCGCACAGGAATGCGAAATAGACGCCGATCAGCGTGCCGGTGGTGCTTTCCAGATACAACCCCATATTGTTCGGCGCATAGTGCCCCTGAAAGTTGACGTTGCTGAGCGACAGGGCGATCGCCAACGTCGCCAACGGGTTGCTTGCCGCCCACACGCCGAGCGGCAGCAAAAACAGCCCCATCATGATCAGGAAACTGCCGTAATCCCCGGCCAGCGGCAGCAGCACATAGCTGAGCAGGGCGCCGAGGACCATAGCGATGACGGCGAAGCGCCCAAAGGTGGCGATAGCTGCGCCAGGGTTGTCGCCGACGCCAAAGAAGCCGATGGCAACCACACCTAACAGCACCATGTTGGCGCCCTGTTCCCAGCCGGTGAAATACCAGAGGCCGCACAGGAGCACGTAAGTAGTCAAAATCCCGGCGAACATGCGCAACGCCATACCGGTATCCGGCGGCGGCGAGAAGACGCGGCTGCGCATCATCTGCGCCTGCAGCGCCGCGGGCAGCGGCTCGCCGTCCAGGAATGCGTTCAACTGCTGTACCTCGGCCCACAGCGTTAACCACTGCTCAACCTGTTCAGCCAGCTCGTCGACGATCAGCGTTTCCCACGGCGACAGCGACGCTGCGGGTGGCAACAAGCTCACCGAGGGGGCAGCGTGCGGTGCGGGTTCAACGGCCTGCCGCCGGACCTCATTCAGCCACGGCTGTAGGCGGGGGCGCAGACCGACCGGCAGTGCGGCGATGCTGCTGCCGATGGCCGAGAGCAGCGGCACGATTTGCAGTACGCGTTGCTGTATCGAAATCGCCGCCTGACGGGTGGGCTTATCGACCGAACTGTCATAGCCAAGGGTGGTCATCATCTGATTGAACGAGGCGATGTCGCCCAGCAAACGGATACGGTCCGCGTCGGTCTGGGCGTCGCCGCCCTTACCGTCGAGGCTGTCCTCCTGCCAACGCGCTAGGTCAGACAGCCAGGCTTTCAGCCGCGTGCGCAGCACCGGCGCCAGCGACGATGGGAACAACACGCTGTCTACCAGCGTCACCGCCAAAATACCCAGGCAGATCTCCGTCACCCGCGTGACGACCATGGTGAACATCGTGTCCGGGTGATTGATGTAGGCGATAGCGACCAGCATCATGGTGATGGCGCCCAGCTGGAAAAAGTAAGCGCGCGGCGTGCGATCGAGATAAGAGAGGCCCAGCATCAGTGACGATGACAGCCCAGCGGCGACGATCAACAGCACCGGCGTGTTGCTAAGCCAGGCCGAAAGGCCCAGCGTCAGCACGCCGGCGAACAGCGTGCCGCAAAAACGGTAGGTGGCGCGGGCGCGTACGGCGCCGCTGACCGGATTGCTCAGCACGCAGCAGGTCACCATTGCCCAATAGGGATTTTGCAGGCCGATGCTTTCCGCCAGCGCGAAGGCCAGCATGGCGGAAATAAACAGTTTCACGGCATACAGCAGCTGCGGTTTACCGATTCTCATGGCTCATTGCCGGCCTGTTGCAGATAGTGGCCTGCGCGCTCTTCAAACAGGCGCAGAATGCGCGTGGCGGTTTCAATATCTTCCAACGGCACGTCGTGCATCAGCTCGACTCGCAGCTTATCGGCCGCGGTTTCGACCTTTTTGGCCAGCTCGGCGCCGGCGGGCAGAATGCGCAGGGTTTTAAACCGACGATCGCCGGCCGACTCCTGCCGCTCGAGGAAGCCTAACGCGGCGGCCTGATCCAACAGACGCACCAGCGCGCCGGGATTGACGCCGACTTCTTCCGCCAGATCGCGCTGATTGATGCCCTGCGGATTGCGATGCACCAGAACCACGACGGTAGCCAACGACATGGAGATGCCGGATTTGGCGATCGCCAGCGTCGCAGCCTGTTTCCACACCCGGCGAACCGGTTGCAGGGCGTTGGTGAGGGCATAGAGGGATTTTTCTTTCGATGACATGGAATACCTCGGCAAACAGTGGATATAGGTTAAATGGCAACAGTTGCTTTGGCAATTAATTTTAAACAATCGACTCAGAGACAGAAGGCAAGACATATGTGACGTCGTCACATAAAACAGAAGGGCTACATAGGCAGCCCGTTTGAAAGGTGGGTATTACAGCGCCTGAACAGGGTTCATCGCATCGCCGGGGAAGGCCGTATCCTCACCGCGTTCACGCCACGGCGCCAGATCAGTCTGGCGATCGCCGCCATGCACGCCGAGCCGGCGTGTAACTCGACGCAGGAAGAGCTGGCCCGCATCGCCGGCTATTCGCTCAACGTTTCAAAGGGCTGGTTGGTAGCACCGCCATGGAATACCTCTCGCATTGGCGTATGCTGCAGGCGGCAGATCGCCTGCGGGCCGGTAAAGAAAACGTCTCGTCGATCGCCTACTCGTTGGGGTATGGCTCGGAAAGCGCGTTCAGCACCGTCTTCAAACGGGTGATGGCGCAGTCGCCGTTTCAGTATCAGCGGCAAATGCCGGCCGGGGCGAGTGAACCGGAGTGAAAGGGGGCGCCGCGGCCGTAGCCGCCGCGCCTGAGGCTACCTGCTGATCGTCTGCTGCAACGCCTGAACGGAAGAGTCGATGCCGGCATCGACCGACATGGTCAAGTCTTCCATTTCCAGCGACACCCAGTCGTTGTAACCCATCATGCGCACCACCGAGAAGAATTCCTTCCACCACTGCAGATCCCGGCCGCAGCCGACGGCGACATAGTTCCAGGCCCGGCCAGCTATCTCGTCGATCGGTTTGGTCTCCAGCAGCCCGTTGATCTCGACGACGCCGCGCTCCAGGCGCACGTCCTTGCCGTGTACATGGTGAATGGCGGGACCGAGGGCGCGGGCTACCGCGATGGGATCCGCGCCCATCCAGATCAAGTGGCTGGGATCGAGGTTCAGGCCCACCATCGGGCCAACGGCCTCGCGCAGCCGGAACAGCGTTTCCGGGTTCCACACCAGCATGGCGCTGAAGTTTTCCAGCGCAAAGCGCTCGATGCCGCACGCTTTGGCTCGGGCGACCAGCGCCTGCCAATAGGGGATCGCCACCTCATTCCATTGATAGTCCAGACAGTTTTTCACCGTAGGCGGCCAGCTGACGGTATAGGTGATCCAGTTGGGGATGGTGTCATGCGGGCTGGCCGGCGGCAGGCCGCTCATCATCACGATCTTCTTCACCCCCAGCAGGCCGGCCAGCTCCAGCGTATTGTCGGTTTGGCGCAGATGACGCTGCCCCAGCTCGCCCGGATCGAGCGGATTGCCGGAGACATTGAGCGCGGCGATCTCCATGCCGCGGCTGGCCAGCGCTTCCTGCAGCTGCCGGCGTTTGGCGGGGTTGGCCAGCAGTTCCTCGGTATCCAGATGGGGCGCCGGGGACCAACCGCCGGTGGTCATCTCCACACCGCGCACCCCCAGCTCCAGCAGCCGATCCAGCATCGGCTCGAAGGGTAAATGGCCCAGGCTGTCGGTACAGAACGAAAGTTTCATGGTGCTTTCCTTATTGGTAATTAACCCAGGTGGCGCCGTTGTCGGCGGAACGAACGCAGTTTTCAATCCAGCGCACGCCTTCCAATCCGGCATCGATATCCGGATAGATCAGCGCGGCCAGCGTCTGCCGATCGCCGCGCTGACTGGCGCTGATGGCGATGGCGAACTTGAGGTAAATATTGGCCCAAGATTCGGCCAGCCCTTCGGTATGCAGCGCGCCGAGCCGCTCTTCCGCCAGGGCGCTGTCGTCCAGATAGGGCATGCCGTGGTGCAGCGTCTGGCTGGGCCGCCCCTGGATCTCATAGCGTAATTCGCCGGGTGTGGAATCACTCCATTGCAGGCTGGCGCGTGAGCCCACCACGCGGATGCTTTGGCTGTCCATCGCGCCCGCGTTGATGGCGGAGGCCCACATGCGCCCGACGGCGCCGTTTTCGTAGTGCATCAGCACCATGGCGTTGTCTTCCAGCGGGGCGCGGGAACGGATAAAGCTCTGGCGATCGCACAGCAGGGAGGCAATTTTCATGTCGGGCATGACCAGCTGTGAGATGTAGAAGGTGTGGGTAGAGATGTCGCCCAGCACAAAGGAGGGGCCGGCGATTTTCGGATCGACGCGCCACTTTTGCGCCTCGAACGTGTCCGCGCTTTCATTGGCGTTGAAGCCATGGGTGTACTGCAATTCGACCATGCGTATTTCGCCGATGTCGCCGTTCGCGATCATGGCGCGCATCTGCATCAGCAGCGGATGGCCGGAGAAGCCGTAGGTCACCCCGACGATCAGGCCTTTCTCCGCCGCCAGCGCCTTGATTTCTCTTGCCTCCGCCGTGGTAAAGAACAGCGGCTTTTCGCAGATGACATGCAGGCCGGCATTCAGCGCGGCGCGCGTAATTTCATAGTGGGTGCCGTTAGGGGTGGCGATGGTCACCACCTCAACGCCATCTTCGCGGTTGGCCTCTTGTTTCAGCAGCTGTTGATAGTCGTCATAGCAGCGTTCGGCGGGCACACCGAGATTGACGCCAAACTCACGTCCGCGCGCCGCGTCGATATCAAAAGCGCCGGCAACCAGCCGATAGGCGGTATTGTCGCGCAGTGCGCCGGAACGATGCTTGTAGCCCACCTGGCTGAGGCGGCCGCCGCCGATCATCGCCCAACGCAGCGGGCGAGGGATGCTTCTTTCACCATTTAACATGCTGACTCCTGATATTGTGGTATTGCACTCGGGTGCAAAATGGGTTGAAAAGAGAGTGGCAACGGTTTATTTCTGGTTCATCTGTGCAAATTGCGGGTAGTTTTCTCGCGTCACGGTGGCATAAGGCACCCAGTTGTAAGACTCGGTTTTGGCGCGATCCAACATCGCTCGGGTCACTTGCACCGCGCCGATCGCCTGGGCTTTGGCATCCTGGAAGATGGTCACCGCCAGGTCGCCATTTTTGATAAATTGCAGGCCGTCGGGCGTGCCGTCGATACCGGCAACCAGTACGCCGTTCTTTTTGGCCTGCTTCAGCGCCATGATCGCGCCGATGGCCATCTCATCGTTGTTGGCGACGATCGCATCGATCGGTACGCCGTTCAGCAACCAGCCGGAGACCACGTCGACCGCTTCATTGCGCTGCCATTTGGCGGTCTGTTTCTCTACCACGTTCAGGTCTTTGTGTTTGGCGATCACCGCCTCCACCGCGCGGGTGCGTTCGCGGGTTTCTTCGTTGGAGAGGGCGCCCATCAGGATCGCCACGTTGCCGCGGTAATTCATTTTTTTCGCCAGGGCCTCCATCTGCAGGCGGCCGCTGAGCGCCGAATCGGAGCCGACGTAGGCCGTCGCGCCGCTCAGCGGCACTTCGGGTTTGCGGTTGACGAAGATAAGGGGGATAGCGGCGCGTTTGGCGGCCGCTATCATCGGCTGGACGCCTTGCGTATCAACCGGGTTGAGGATAATGGCGTCCACGCCCTGATTAATCAGATCGTCTACCTGCTGCACCTGCAGGGCGACATCGCCTTTGGCATCGACGAACTGGCCTTGCAGCTGTTGCGCAGCCAGTTCTCGCGCCATTTGGCTGCGCAGGATGGAGACGAAGTTGAGATCGAAATTGGCCAGCGCCACGCCGACCTGATAGCTCTTGGCCTGAGCGGTCACGACAAACAGCGAGCAGGCTAACATCAACAGCAGTCTGGTTTTTTTCATTACGGTATCCTGTTGAGAAGAGAGGTGTTATGTAAAAACAGCGTTTTTGCAACCGGGTGCAAATCAGAAGAAAAAACGGCGATGAGTCTCTGAATGCCACCGTGAATGTCGGCCATGGATAAAATTTGGTCAACAGGGGAAAGGTGAAAATAGCGCGGACGATCACAAACTCTTTACGTTTTGCACCCGATTGCACAGCAAATTGCAATCGGGTGCAAAAACGATACATAATTGCAGCTGATATGCCGGCAGGCGCTTAGGGGATCTGAGCGAGCAGGGTATAGTTTAACTTCACCGAAGCAGGGATCGACGCAACCATGAAAAAACACCACAAAGCCACCGCCAGCGACGTCGCCGAAAAGGCAGGCGTCTCTAAATGGACGGTATCGCGCGCCTTTACGCCCGGTGCGTCGATCTCGGACAGCGCGCGTGATAGCGTGTTGGCGGCGGCGGCCGAGCTGGGCTATCGGCCAAACCTGCTGGCGCGCAGCCTGTCGCAAAAACGCACGCACATCATTGGCGTGGCCATCGACGAGATGAAGAACCCGCATTCGATGATGATGCTCGATATGGTCACCAAACAGCTGCAAACTCGCGGTTATATGGCGCTGCTGCTGAACATCACTGCGGGGGAAAACTACCGGGCGGTGATGGCGATGGCCGATCAGCTGCAGGTCGACGGAATTCTGTTCCTGGCGACGGTGTTAACCAAAGAGTGGGCGGCGATCGCGCAAGATCTGCATCAGATCCCGCTGGTGCAGGTGTGCCGCAATACGGAAAGCGAACACATTGATGTGGTCAATATCGACGGCTACCGCGCCGGCGAAGAGATCGCTGCGCTGCTGATAGAACAAGGGCATCGGCGCTTTGGTTACATGAAGGGGCCGGACACGCAAAGCAGCCATTTACTGCGCATGGAAGGCTACCGCGACAGACTGATGGCCGCCGGCTTTCGGCTGGATCGGGTGCTCACCGCCGGCCACTACGATCGCCAACGCGGTTTCCAGCTGATGAGCGAATACCTGCAGGCAACGCAGGAAAGCGAGCGGGTTGAGGCGCTGTTCTGCGAGAATGACGTGCTGGCGCTGGGGGCACTCGAAGCGCTCAGGCAAACGGCGCCGTCGTCCGCGATGGCCGTGGTGGGCTTCGACGATATCGATGAGGCCGGCTCAGCCAATTGGGCGCTGACCAGCTATAGCCAACGCATCGACCGGCTGGTTGAAGAAGCCTTGAATCGCCTGATCGACAATCGCGCCACGGCAGACGGCGCCTGGCGGCACGGGGAATTGCGGGTTCGGCGGTCGCATTTGGGAGATAAACAGGCGTGAGGCTTTTTCTTTTGGTGACAGCGTCACTTTGGAGGCTTGATGAGAGCTCATCGCGATACAAAGAAAAAACTCTATAGAAGAGAAAGTGTTACATCCAAAGGGTCCATCGCCAGCGGTGGTGAATACCGTTGGGGACGCCATGGCAAACAGGCGGACGATGAGCAGTTGCCGTTGCGTGAAAGCATGCATGGGCGGATACAACATGGCATGGATTACACGCCGCTATTTCAATTTCTGCTCAGTAAAGTGGGCCAACCCTGGAATGAAGTACATAGCGAAGCGGTTAGTCGATTGGACAAACCAGCACCCATTTTTTACCTGGTGGCGCTGCACCGTAAAAACTGGCGGAGCTATGTCTGCTGTGGTGAATCTAGCTATTACAGCGGACTGTGTGTCGATGAACGCGGGATACTGCAGAAAGTGAACCCGGCATTTACCGCAGAAGATGTGCCGGTGAGATGCCGTTGTTGCACCTACACGTTCAACGGGGAACTCGTGCCCGTCACGGAAAAGAACTGGCAAAAGCCTTATGAGAAGGAGTCCTGGGAATAATCAGGTCTCACGTCTCACGAGTGTCATTCTGGTGCAGATTGACTGCCGGAGTTTGCCAGATTTCACGTAGCGCGATCAAAAAGGAGGGTATTTTGACCCATTTTGCAGAGTGGCACAGCCAAATCCAGGCGCTTGAGGTTGAACTGCATCAGCCGCCGGTGCGGCGCGATCCGCGGCGCGTCGCGGCATTGCTGCATGAAGACTTTGAAGAGATTGGTCGTTCAGGGCTGCGTTATGACAAACGCCAAACCGTTGCGGCGCTGGAAATGGAAACTGAACATCCGCATATTTTTGCCGAAGGTTTTAAGCTGGCGCAAATCAGCGAAGGCGCCGTGTTGCTGACGTATAAAAGTTTTCAGCGTGATGCGCAGGGCCACGCCGTTCGTTGCACCGAACGTTCATCGATTTGGCTTCTGACAGCCAAGGCAGGTTGGCAGATGCGGTTTCATCAAGGTACGCCGACTAAGGGTTAAACTGAGATGGGGGCTTAAACATAAAAAAGGATATCCGCCTGATAAAGCCTTGAAGGTGAGGTGAGAAAGGACGGGCAGGATAATCCCGGTGCGTATCCAGTAATTCAATTTAACATAATATACATTATGCGCACCTAGATGCAGGTATGTGGATTATGCCGTCCAGGCCATGATTCATGGGGTTTCACCTGTGGCCAACCAGGCCAGCGCCAACTGCTCGTGCCGTTGAATCAATTCGTTTTTCAACCGGCCATAAGTCCACTGGATTTTGCCGGCAGTCTTCTGCTGCCTGGTATTTGATTGCCCTGTATTGCTGAGAACATCATAATGCTTGCGCAGATAATCTCTGAACGCCAAATGTCAGATCGCCTGTTCACTTCCAGCAATAAATGCATGCACGTGATGCGTGCGTTTGCCGTTTCCCTTGATGTCGTAACGCCTGCAGGCAATGCCGTTCTCGCTACGCGGCGTATATCCCATGTCACGCATCCTGTCATTCAAGCTATCCAACGCCGGCAGACTTTCAACCTCCAGCAATATATCAATCCTTGGGATCGTGATGATGCGCGCTGATATTTTCCACTCCAATAATGATGACCGGGCATGGTTTCCAATGGCTCATACCTGCCGGTATTGGCCAAAAACCCCCTGCTTTTTTGATCGCGCTACGTGAAATCTGATAAAACGTGGCGGCTACGATACTGCAGATTTCTCCCAAACGCGTCATTTAAGCGGGCAGTATTTGCACGCCAAATGCGCATTGGCGCGCGTTTCATTGCTTTCGGCGCCCACCACGGCGTTGGCTATACTGAATGGAAACATTCTTCCTCGCTCCAGGAGCCTCTCCATGTTTGATCATGTGAAATTTGGCGTCAGCGACTTTGCCCTAAGCAAAGCGTTTTTCCTCAATGCGCTGGCGCCGCTGGGCGTAAAAATCGTTGCTGAAGGCGAGCCCGGCTATGGCGTCGAACTTTGTCCCGATCGGGGTAATGTGTCATTGTGCCTGTTTCAAACCGACGAAAAGCCGGCGCACCTACACCTGGCATTTGTCGCAAGCAGCCGTGAGCAGGTCGATGCGTTCTACCACGCCGCGCTAAAAGCCGGCGGCAAAGACAATGGCGCGCCCGGTTTACGGCCCAATTACCATGCCCACTACTATGCGGCATTTGTGATCGCCCCGGATGGCCATAATATCGAGGCAGTTTGCCACAATTCGATGGACTAGTGATTTTTCCAGTTAAAACAGCATATTAATCACGAGGTAATGCATTGGATTTAACATAACGCAATTGTGACATCGTCACTTAAAGTTACCCCGTCACGTCAATCCATTCTGCTCCGGTGATGCTGGCCAGCCGCTGCGGCGCAATTCTCACGCCTGAGTTATCGCTGCCGCCTGCCGGAAGCACTTCACTGTAGCTGCATAGGCTGCGATCGCAGTAAACTCTCACCGTTGCCGGTGCGGCAAAGGGGCAAACGCCGCCGGGCGGATAGCCGGTCAGCGCCTCCACCTCCTCCGTCGGCAGCATGCGTGCCTTTACGCCAAAGAATTGCTTGTACTTCTTGTTGTCGATTCTGGCGGTTCCCGCCATCACCAGCAGCACCACGCCGTCGTTTACACGAAACGAAAGCGTCTTGGCGATCTGCCCGCCCTCCACGCCAAAGGCTTCCGCCGCCAGCGCCACCGTTGCGGTGTTCTTTGCCAGCACCGTCACCGTCGTCTCCGGTGCGTGCTCGGCCAGAAAACGCTGAACGCGTTCTATGCTCATGCCCTGCCTCCTGATATTGCTAAGCCATTGATAATGCCGAAGTGATGGTTTCGGTTTTAACATCGCATGCTAAAAATGAGAATCAAAATTGTTCAAATCGATGAATCTGAACAAAGCTTTAAGGGGCCAACGCCTTTTTTATCTATCATTTTTCATGGAGATAACCGTATGACCACGCAAACGACAGCAAGGCCTTCAGCGGCCGCGGTGGCCGTCTATGAATGGCTCAATCCGATACCCTACGGATTTTTTACCGCGGCGCTCATCTTCGACATCATCTATGCCTGCGCGGCGAATATTCAATGGGTCAATGGTGCCAGTTGGCTGATCGCCATCGGCCTGATTTTTGCCATTATTCCCCGGCTGATTAACCTGGTGCAGGTGTGGTTCGGCAGCGGCCGGCTACAGGGCTCATCGGTCAAGCTCCATTTCTGGCTGAATCTGTTGGCCATCGTTCTCGCCATTATCAACGCTTTCGTGCATAGCCGGGATGCGTATGCCGTGGTGCCGCAAGGCCTGGTGCTGTCTGCGATCGTGGTCGCGCTGCTGAGCTTCGCCAACATTCTGCTGGCCGTGAGCGCCCGCGCAAAATAAGGAGGTTTTCATGAAGCTATCATCCATCGCGATTGCGCTTTCGGCCGTGTTGGCGCTGGCCGGCTGCGATAACAGCGCCGTCATTTCGCCGGAACAACAAATGGGGCCTGATCCGGCGTTGCCGGCGGCGCAAGACTTCCTGATGCCGCCGATGCAGGTGCCAAAGGGCGTGGGCTGGCAGCAAAACCAGATGCCGAAAGTCGCCGAAGGCTTAAAAATTGACAAGGTGGCAGACGGTTTGCTGCACCCGCGTCAGTTGCTTACCCTGCCCAACGGCGATGTTTTGGTGGTGGAGGCCAACGGGCCGGGCACCGAAGCGGTCAGCACCCCCAAGCAGCTGATCGCCGGGCTGGTTAAGGGCAAGTCAGGTAAAGGGGGAAAAGGCGGTAACCGCATCACCCTGCTGCGCCCAACCGCCGACGGCAGTTGGGAAAAGCATGTCTTCCTCGAGGGGCTCGATTCTCCGTTCGGCGTTCAGCTGATTGGCAACACCCTGTATGTGGCCAACACCGGCAATATCATGCAGTACGCTTATCAGCCGGGCGAAACGCACATCAGCGATCCGGGTAAAGAGCTGGCCGATCTGCCGGACACCATCAACCATCATTGGACCAAGGCCCTGCTGGCCAGCCCGGACGGTAAAAAGCTGTATGTCGGCGTTGGATCCAACAGCAACATCACCGAAAATGGCCTGGCCGTAGAGTACCGGCGCGCCGCCGTGTTGGAAGTGGACACCGCCTCCGGCGCCAGCCGCATCTTCGCCAGCGGCCTGCGCAATCCGACCGGGCTGCAGTGGGAACCGCACAGCGGCAAGCTGTGGGCGATTGTCAACGAGCGTGACGAGATCGGCGCCGATCTGGTGCCGGACTACCTGACCTCGGTGCAGGACGGCGGCTTCTACGGCTGGCCTTACAGCTATTTCGGCCAGCACGTCGATCGTCGGGTGCAGCCGGCGCGGCCGGATCTGGTGGCGAAAGCCATCAAGCCGGACTACGCCCTCAGCTCGCACGTCGCGCCGCTGGGGCTGCTGTTCTACACCGCGAGCGCTCTGCCGGCCGACTATCGCGGCGGCGCCTTTGTCAGCGAGCACGGCAGCTGGGATCGCTCGCCGCTGAACGGCTACCGGGTCAGCTACGTGGCGTTTGAACAAGGCAAGCCGGTCGGTAAACTCAAAGCGGTGGTCACTGGCTTTGTCTCCGACGACGAGAAGGAACTCTATGGCGCACCGGTTGGATTAGCGGTCGATAAGGCTGGCGCCCTGCTGATTGCGGATGATGTGGGCAACACCGTTTGGCGCGTCAGCGCTAAATAACGTTAACGTGCAGGTTCCGAAGAACCTGCACGTGACATAGTCACTCAATGCTTTGCGCCAACCAGACCGTTCTTCCCCCGCAGGCGGGATCTTCCACCACATGATCGACCACGCGGAAGCCGTTCTCTTGCAGCAAGCGCGTATACTCCTCCGGCGCCAGGCTGGAGTGAAACAGCGGCTGGCCTTCGAAATTGCCGATCGCCACGCCGTCTGCAGGGCCGCTGGTGAACATCAGTGCGGCATTCGGCTTGGCGTGCCGTCTGAACAGTAGAAACATGCGGCGCTGATCGTCGCGCGCCAAATGGAAGAAGCTGTCCCAGGCCAGCAGGCCGTCGAATCTTGTCGCCAGATTCAGCTGGCGCATATCCATCTGCCGCCACTCCTGCTGTGGAAAACGCTGCCGGCAGCGTGCGATCATCGCCTGCGCACCGTCGATGCCGGTGACTCGATACCCTTGTTCAATAAAATAGGCGGCGATCGGCGCGCCATTGCCGCAGCCGAGATCGAGCAGCCGTGCATTGGCCGGGGTAAGCTGTAAAAAGCGGTCGAGCCACGGCCGCTCAAACAGCGTGGTGGGTCTGAGGCGTTCCCAGGCGGCGGCATGTTCGTCATAAAGCGGAATAATCGTGCTCGCCAGTTCTTCCGTCATTAATATTTTCCCCGTTATGTTATTGGCGCAGTAAAAATAGCCTTTGGCCAAAATTAACGCGCTTATCCGATAATATATTCATCAACAGGCCGTTGACCAGAAATAAAAGGTTTTAACATTTCGACATAAACCAGTACAATTCCCTACCCTGTGTTAACCCTTTTTTAGGTCGATTGTGTCGTTAATTCAGCCCCATGCATCGCGAAATCGGGCCGCCGCCTGGTTAGGGATGTTTGCCATTCTGATGTTGTTCATTGCGCCGGTGATCTCGCGATCCCTGGAGCATGTACGCGCCGGAAGTGCTGGAACGGCCGTCATGGCGGATTGCGGCATGGATATGCCGATACATCACGAGATGCACTCGCCGTCGCCTGAACCTGAAAAAGCCGCGCAGCCGCTGATGCAGCACGGCGGCGGCCACCACAACATGGCGATGATGATGGACGACAGCGCCTGCGGCTACTGCGTGCTGTTGTTGCATGCGCCGCTGCTGGACGTGAGCCACGCCCCGCTGTTCTGGTCCCTGCCGCTGGCTTCACGCCCGCCGCCGATCCACTATCTCGTTCCCCTGTTTGCCCACGTCGTTCACACCGAATTACAGCCGCGCGCGCCGCCCGTCTCTTTCCTCTGATTTAACAATAAGCCCATTGCCGTTCTCTGTATTGCCGTTGATCGCTTCAACCCGGCGGAATTAATTCGCCCAATGGTTAATCATCGAGACGACATTATTAGCCCGGTTATTTCCACGTTCAGGGAATTAACCCCCCGTATTTACCGATGGTGATTTTCGCCAGGCCTCCCCACGCCTGAATAATCCCTCGGCCAAGAACGGAAAAAGTTAGCTTAAGGAAAGATGATGTTTAAACCCGTTTATAAAAAGAACGCCGCCACCCGCGCCATTACCACCGCCATGCCGCTGTTCCTGCTGGCCGGCCACGCGGCGCAGGCGCATCAGCACCCTACCGACACACAGGTTAATGATGGCGACGTGATCACCGTCACCGCACCACTCTACTCTCCGCTAACCATCGTGACGTCACCGAAAACTCCGCGCCAGCCGGTGCCCGCCAGTGACGGATCGGACTATCTGAAAACCATTCCCGGCTTTTCTCAGATCCGCAACGGCGGCACCAACGGCGATCCGGTGTTCCGCGGCATGTTCGGTTCGCGGTTGAAGATCCTCACCGACGGTTCGGAAATGCTGGGCGCCTGCCCATCGAGAATGGATGCGCCCACCTCTTACATCTCGCCGGAAAGTTTCGATCTGCTGACCATCACCAAAGGGCCGCAGACGGTGCTGTGGGGGCCGGGATCGTCGGCGGGCACCGTGCGTTTCGAACGTGAACGCCCGCGCTTCGACAAGCCGGGCATCAAGGGCAGCGCCAGCGTGCTGACCGGCTCCAACGGCCGCTGGGACGAGAATATCGACGCCAGCCTCGGCGCCGAGCAAGGTTACTTGCGGGTGATGGCCAACAAATCCCGCGCCAACGATTATCAGGACGGCACCCATACGCGCGTGCCGTCGCGCTGGGACAAATGGAACGGCGATCTGGCGCTCGGCTGGACGCCGGACAACGATACGCTGTTGGAAGTGACCATGGGCCGCGGCAACGGCGAAGCGCGCTATGCCGGCCGCAGCATGGACGGTTCGCAGTTCAAGCGCGAAAGCCTGGGCATGCGGGTGGAAAAATCCAACATCGGCGAGGTGCTGGATAAGCTGGAAGCGCAGGTCTACTACAACTACGCCAACCACGTGATGGACAACGTCACCCTGCGCTCGCCGGGCAGCGGCGGCATGGGTGGGCACGGCGGCCATGGCGGCATGAGCATGGGCGGCCATGGCGGGCATATGATGTCCTCCGGCATGACGATGCAGCTCGATCGCCGCACCGTCGGCGGCCGCGTGATGGGCACCTGGCAGTGGCAGGACGTGAAGCTGGAAAGCGGCCTGGACACCCAAACCAACACCCACCGCAGCATGAGCCGCGGCAGTTGGGAAAAAGACGCCCAGTTCAACAGCTACGGCGCCTTCAGCGAACTGACCTGGTCCACCAGCGAGCAGGATAAGCTGATCGGCGGCGCGCGTCTCGATCGCACCCTGGTGGAGAACTTCCGCAACGGAGGCGATGCGGAGCGTTCCGACACCCTGCCGAGCGGCTTTATGCGCCTTGAGCACACGCTGGCCGAGCTGCCGCTGATGCTGTATGCCGGCGTCGGTTATACCGAGCGTTTCCCGGATTACTGGGAGCTGTTCTCGCCGAAGCTCGGCCCGAACGGCAGCAAGGATCCGTTCTCCAGCGTCAAGAGCGAGAAAACCACGCAGCTTGATATCGGCGCGCAGTATAACGGCAAGCGCTTCAACGGTTGGGTCTCCGCTTACCTGGGCCGCGTCGATGATTTCATCCTGTTCAAATACGATCCGCACAACGCGCGCCTCAGCCAGGCCGATAACGTCAACGCCAACATTATGGGCGGTGAAATGGGCATGGGCTACCAGCTGAGCGAACACTGGAAAACCGACGCCAGCCTGGCCTACTCCTGGGGTAAAAACACCAGCGACGGCCGCCCGCTGCCGCAGATCCCGCCGCTGGAAGCGCGCCTGGGCCTGACCTACGAGTACGGCGACTGGAGCGGCACCGGCCTGTGGCGTCTGGTCAGCAGCCAGCACCGCGTGGCGATCAACGAAGGCAACGTGGTGGGCAAAGACTTTGCCGATAGCGCCGGCTTCGGCGTGCTGTCCGCCAACGCCGCCTACAAGCTGAATAAGAACGTCAAGCTGAGCGCCGGTCTGGATAACATCCTGAACAAGACCTACAGCGAGCACCTCAACCTGGCGGGCAACAGCGCCTTCGGGTATTCGGCCAACAGCGCGGTGAATGAACCGGGCCGCACCCTGTGGGCCAAGGTTAACGTCACCTTCTAAGCCGTTCACCGGGCGATGGGCAACCGTCGCCCGGTCACGCGATATGCGATCCGGTTCTTAGGATATGAGTTTTAAGTTTTTCCCATCCGGTTAGGCGGCGATTACTATCATCCTCAGGTTAATCATTGCCCGGAGGGAATATGCAAAAGATCACTCGTTTTCTGGCCCTGCTCGGCGAGCTGATGATCGAAAAAGCCGAAGACACCGCACCACAGGCTGCCCAGCCTGACGATCGTGACGACGCGTTGCCACCGCGCCTTGAGCGTGGTGTTCCGCTGGCCGACCGCTTCCTGTTCATGTAATTTCCCGCGCTGTTTCCGCTCACACTGAACGCACGATATGTTCGCGCAGCCACCGGTGAGCGGGATCTCTATGCGATCGTTCGTGCCACAGCATGGTCATTTCAAAACCCGGCACCGCCAGCGGCGGCGTGATCTGCTGCAATAGAGGCTGGTTGCGCACCAGCCGCTCCGGCAACATCGCCACCAAATCGGACTGCGTCAGTACCGAGATCACAAATAGAAAATGCGGCACGGAAAGCACCACGCGCCGCGTCAGCCCCACGTCCGCCAGCACCTGGTCGGTGATGCCGTAGAAACCGCCGCCGTCCGGCGAGACCATCACCTGCTCCAATTCGCAAAATTGCGCCAGCGTCAGGTTTTCATGCAGCTTAGGGTGACCGACTCTGCCCACCAGCACATAGCGTTCACTGAACAGCGTACGCTGACGCAGACCGGGCGGCGCCCCTTCGCGGGTGTGAAACGCCAGATCGATCTCTCCCTGTTCCGCCAGTTTGGCGATGCGTGCCGGCGCGGTTTCCAGCACCGCCAGCCGGGTGCCGGGCGCCGCCGAGCGCAAACCGTTCAGCGCGGGCAGCACGATGGTGGATTCGCCATAGTCGAAGGCAGCCACTCGCCAGGTATCAGTCGCCACGGCGGGATCGAACGGCGTGGCCGGCGTCACCGCCAACTCAAGCACCGCCAGCGCCTGACTCAGCGGTTCCCGCAGCTGTTCCGCTCTGGCGGTCGGACGCATGCCGCGCGGGCCGGGCAGCAGCAGCGGATCGTCAAAGATCGCCCGCAGTTTGGCGAGATGCACGCTGACCGCCGGCTGAGAGAAATTGAGCCGCTGCGCCGCGCGCGTGACGTTGTTCTCCGCCAGCAGCGCGTCGAGCGTTACCAGCAGATTGAGATCCAGCCGCCTTAAATTATTCATGGTTATACCTGGGGTAACAGTAATTCATTTCTAATATACCTTGTGACGCCCTAACCTGCAGCTCTCACCCCAAGGAGTGTTGTTATGAATGTATTGATTGTTTACGCCCACCCAGAGCCACTGTCGCTGACCGGTTCACTGAAAAACTTCGCCGTTGAGCGCCTGACGCAGGCCGGCCATCAGGTCCAGGTGTCAGACCTGTACGCCATGAAGTGGAAAGCGGCGATCGACGCCGACGACAGCCTGGAAGGCGCATCAGGGCCCCGTTTCGATCCTTCGCTGGATTCCCGGCGCGCATTCGCCAACGGCGTGCAAAGCGCCGATATTGAACGGGAGCAGCAAAAGCTGCGTTGGGCGGACGCGGTGCTGCTGCAGTTCCCGCTGTGGTGGTTCTCGATGCCGGCGATCCTGAAAGGCTGGGTCGATCGCGTCTATGCCTATGGTTTTGCCTACGGCGTCGGTGAACATTCCGATACCCATTGGGGCGACCGTTACGGCGAGGGTATGTTGGCGGGCAAACGGGCGATGCTGATCGTCAGCGCCGGCGGGTGGGGATCCCATTACGCCCCGCGCGGCATCAACGGGCCGATCGACGATATTCTGTTCCCTATCCAGCACGGCATGCTGCATTACCCAGGCTTCGAGGTGCTGCCGCCTTTCGTCACCTACCGCGCCGGTAAGACCGACGAGACGCGCTTTGCCGAACTGTGCGAGCAGCTCGGACAGCGGCTCGATAACCTGTGGCGCACCGAGCCGATTCCGTTTCGGCGGCAAAACGCCGGTGACTACCTGATCCCGCAGTTGACGCTGAAAGCCCATCTGGCGCCGGGGCAAGACGGCTTTAGCATTCACCTGAAATAGCGCGAGCCGCTCCCCTTATCGCGGCGCTGACACAGCGCCGCCCCCGAGGAGGAGTTTGGCGCCCAATCCCATCATGACCACGCCCGTAAATCGCTGCTGCCAGACCAACAAACGGGGACTGCGGGCGAGCCATTGCCCCACGGTGCCGGAGGCCATAGCGACAGAGCCCAGCGAAAGGATCCCGGCCAGCTTCTGAATGGAACCTAAAACGAGCAATTGCAACCAAACCGGCCCGGTTTCAGGGTTAACAAACTGCGGGAGAAAAGCAAACATGAACAGCAGCGACTTAGGGTTGGTCAGGCTGTTAATCGCCCCTTCTTTCACCGCCTGCCACCCGGTCATCATCCGGGGTTTCAGCACGGCATCGGAACGCTGCCGGCTTACCTTCAGCATTTTTATCCCCAGCCAGACCAGATAGGCGGCCCCAACCCAACGCAATACGTCCAACGCCAGCGGATAAGTATGCAGCAAGGTGGCGAGACCGAGCACCAGCATGGAAACCTGCACCATGCCGGCGACAAAAACCATGCCGAAAACATTGAGCAGCGCGATACGGCGGCCTTGGCCGATACCCCGGGCCAGCGTGAGCATCATGTCCGGTCCGGGAGACAGTTCCAGGAGGGTGAGTGCAACAAGAAAAGCAATAAACGTTTCGGCCGAAGGCATGGGGTTATCACCGGCTAATCATAGGAGACGGTAATCATATTCCTCCCCGGACATTCGCAACAGCACTATCAGGCGCATCCGGGGCGTATCGTTAATTCAGGGCGGCGAGAAATGCCCGATAGCCCTGCGCGCTGCTGTCCAGCTCGTGCTGCTGAACCTGCTCTGCCGCCCCGTCCGAAGCGGCTTCCTTGCCGTAAAAGGCAAAGAACGAAGCATAGTCGGCCCGCACGTAACCGGCGGTGACTTCAAACGGCCGGAAGATTTCCTCCAGCGAGTAGCGATAACGCCCTTCACGCGCGTAATCTTCTGCGCGCACGCCCGCCGTGACCGCCAGCGCCAGTTTCTTGTTCTGCATCTTATAGCCGCTGCGGGAACCGTAGGCCCAGCCGTAGGCCCAGCCGTAGGTGAGCACGTCGTCCAGCCATTCCTCCCTAAAATGGGCGTGTTACCGAAACAATAACACCAATGTTAACCCGCAATGTCCAAGTCGCCCTTTTTCAGGATGGATTGAATATACGTATTTTTGCAGGCAAGCGAGGGCAAATTACCTCGGTCAACAATGCCATCCTGATCCAATACTATGATCTCATCTGAGTAATCAAATGTTGAACGCCGGTGACTGATATTGATGACGATAGCGAAAGGATAGGCTGATTTTATGTTTTTCAGCACTTCTCTTTCATTTACAATATCCAGTGACGAGGTGACTTCGTCGAGAATAATGATCTGTGGCTGCCTGAGAAACAACCTGGCCAATGACAGGCGTTGTCGCTGCCCCCCTGACAAGGTCATACCATTATCTCCTATCGGCAAATCTAACAATTCGGCAGGATCGTTATACGGAATATCATTAAATTGAGCTAACTGCAACGCCTTGAGTAGTTTTTCATCCGATGCATGTGGGCACGAAATTTGTAAATTAAAGCGAAGAGTATCCATGAAAATATAGTCATTTTGCGATACATGGAACATTAACTTAGCTCGTGCTTTGTCAGACATGCCATTTGTTGGCATTTGATTAACATATATCTCGCCTGAGTCAGGCATGAGCTCCCCAGCAATCAGTTTAGCCAGGGTGCTTTTCCCAGCCCCGCTTGGACCGGTCAAGGTATAGAAACCTGGGGATGATAACGTTAAGTCCATGTTATGGATTGCATTCGTTCCATTTTTTTCATACGAAAACAGGACCTTTGAGAGCGTCACAGAGACACTTTCACCTTGGACATTGTTCATCACCGGATGATCATTTCGGGGAGGGGTGCCCATATCAGTAATAAACTTATACAGTGATACCGTGGATTTTTGCATTGCGGTATACATGGAGCCGATATTCTCAAGGGGGGAAGCCAATAGCATAATGTAGGAAGATATCATAACAAAGTGACCGAGCGTGATATCTTGACTCATGACGCGATAAAAGGAGAGTAAGAAAGTGGCACCAAAAAATAGAATGCTTAAAATAGACTCAATCAGCAGGAACCGGAAGTCAGCCTTAAGCAAGGCCTCATGTTTCTCTTCTATTGAGTTGAGTAAGTTTTTATATCTAGAAAACAAAAAATCATAAGAGTCACAAACTCTAACAGCATCTATATTCTTAACACTGTCTGTAATTATGCTGTATTTTTTTACCGAGGATGAATAAAAATCGGAATACAAAGTAACAATTTTCGGGTTAAATTTCCTCTTCGTCCACAGATAGATAACAAAGTAAAGTACGAAGAGTAATGCGACAACCACATCACCAGAAATCAATATTATTGAAATACTAAAAAACAACTGCAGGAGCGGAGGTAACAAATTATGCGAGATATTTCTCAGCAACGTTGTCAGTTCGTCCACTGCTTGATTCAACCGCTGTGTGACATCACCGGTATTCTCATTTGTCGTCATTTTATTTGAAGTAAACAAACTTTTGAAATAACTATCTGTCAGACTAATGACAACATTGTTACGCAACGACGTTATCAAAATAAAGTTAACTGCCGAGGATAGCTTTTTTATGCTCATCAGTGCAATATAGCTAATGGCAAGACCAATCACCGCAACGGATAAACTGTACGCTTTTACTTCGATGGCATTGACCAGATATGACATAATTACGGGTTGCACTGAGAACATCAGCGTGGTGATAACGGATATTAATACAACATAGACAAACTGCCATTTTACCGTTTGGCTTGATGAAGCTTTGAAGTACCTAAACAAAAACAAAAGTTTTTCCATATTGGAACCTTTTATTTTTTATAGTATGGCGGGGCCCCACCATACTTTGCAATCAACGGTCAGATAAAGTATTACCTAACAGACCACCTCACTTAACTCTTAGAGGTAGTCCAACCGTCACCCTTACCGACTTGCGTATCCGTCATCGTTGTTGTCTTGATCAAAAGCAGATCTTTTTCAGTTAACATAAATGCTCCTTTGTCGATAAATTAGCTAAATAGCATGCATTTTTCACTGCATGCTATTTAGATCACTTAATGATGAACCATAGAGCAGATGAATACAGTTACAGTAAAATCGGATGATGTTATCCCACTCTGAGAACAAAAATGCCTCGCGTAAACTGAGAACATACCCACTACGTGCTGCATAACACAGCTCGGTGAGAGGGATGTAATCAGATGATATATTATTCAGCATCATGTTAAAAAAAAGCCTGGATGCACGACCGTTTCCGTCTAAAAGCGGATGAGCGTGTACAAACATAACGGAAAAAACAATAGACACAAACAAACAGTGCGTATCATCATTTTTCAGTGCATACGCACGTAAGGAATACAATGACACACTAAGCATTGACATATCAATAAACTCGGTGTACCCACCC
Organism: Serratia sp. BNK-23; assembly: GCF_047456145.1. Classification (NCBI taxonomy): domain Bacteria; kingdom Pseudomonadati; phylum Pseudomonadota; class Gammaproteobacteria; order Enterobacterales; family Yersiniaceae; genus Serratia; species Serratia sp. BNK-23. Next base: position 2,453,675 of record NZ_CP179900.1, on the reverse strand, counting down.
TCTTCATCAGGGACGGTTCTTATATTCCCCTGCCGAATAATGTTAGACTCATCTTTTATTTTTCGCCCGGCATCACTGATAAACCCAATGAACGATTCATCACTGAGCAGTTTATCTATAAAAACAGGTTCTGCATGCTGATAGAAAGAAAACTCTTTACGACTGGTCGCGTTTTCACTGGGGAATATTTTTGGATCTACATGATTACTAAGGCGATGTTGCAATAATTTTACCCTGTCTGTTTTTATTGCCTCAATAGCATTATTGACCATTTGTTCATATCCAATATTTGTCCTCTTTATCAATTGCTGAGTCTTACCCAGTAATACAAGACTATCCTTGTGAAGATGGCTTACATCAGGATATGCGAACGGTTGTAATTTGATGACATTACCATTTAGAACGTAGTTTCCCATGCTTCCTTTCTCTCTATCTTCCCTAAAACACCCAGCATAATTTCTTTTTTTTTCATAAATGCTTCATGTTTGTTAATGTTTTATTTCCCCCATCCTTCTGGCTCATTAGCGCCAACTTCAGTACGAACGCTCTGCTCAGCGGGAAAAAATCTGCGTGCTGCATCGGCACCATTTCGTACAAGACGCTCAGTTCGACGCTTAAAGAACTGGAAAAAGATCGGCTAGTGGTGAGAAAGGAGTATCCGCAGATCCCGCCCAAGGTGGAGTACAGCCTGTCCGAGCGCGGGCGTTCGCTGATCCCGGTGATCGACATGATGTGCCACTGGGGGGAACAGCACCGGCCGGAACCGCCGGTGCCATAAGGGGTTAATTGTCCGCCGCCGCTGAGGTTGCCGGCGCGGGTTCATCGTGCTCGACCAACGCGTCCGCCGGCCGGCACTGGCGCAGCGTGCGCACGCTGCAGGCCACCAGCACGCCCAACAAGGCGGCGAACGCACCGAACGACAGCACGCTCATCAACGGGGTAAACATCTTGCCCAGAACGCCGAGCCCCAGCGCGCCGATCGAATCGCCGGTCACGTCCTGTGCGGTGCCGAGGCTGTTCACCCGCCCCAGCAGATGGTCCGGCGTGTTGCTCTGGATCAGCATGAACTGCAGAAGTGAGGCGATGGCATTGGCATAGCCGTAGCACACCAGCGCCAACAGCGCCGGCGCCAGATGGCTGAACAGCCCCAGCGATGCGATGGCGGTGAACGCGACGATCGCGGCGGCCAGAATCAGCACGCCAGGGCGAGAGAAACGCCCCACCCAGCCGCTGGTCAGCGCGCCCAACATCGCACCGAGCGGCACTGCGGAGTACATCAGACCAATAGAGGACGCGCCGACGTGGTAAGCGTCCTGCGCCAGCGCCGGGAACAGCACCCTGACGGCGCCGACGATGCTCATCAACATCCCCAGCAACACCACCGAGCCGACCACCTTATTGTGCCAGACAAACTGGAAGCCGCTGGCGAGCGCGCGCAGCGGATGTTCCGGCTCCTGCTGCTGCGGCAGCAGCGTCGGCAAGCGCACCAGCGGCACAAGGGTGCCCAGCGTCCCGGCCGCCGCGACGGCGAAAGCGAGACCGACGCCGCCGAACACGATGATAATCCCGCCCAGCGCCGGCGCCAGGATCGCGCCGATGCGCACCGTCACCATGCTCAAGGCCCCCGCCGCCGCCAGGTTTTCACGCCCCACCAGCAGCGGGATCACCGCCATCAGCGCCGTCATGCCCAGCGCGCCGAAGAAGCCGTCCCAGGCCGCCAGCAGGTAGAGCGCCCACAGCGACGGCGCCGGGGCGAAGGCGTTCAGACTCAGTGCGACAAAACCCAACCCGCAGGTGCCGCGCGCGAACAGGATCAGCTTGCGGCGATCGTAGCGATCGGCGAGTACCCCGCCCAGCATCAGGCCGATAAACATGCCCACCCCGTCCAGCGCTACCGCCACGCCCACCTGCAACGTGGAGCCGGTCATCGCCTGGATCTGAATCGGCACCCCCACCGCCAGCATGCCGAGGGAAAACACCGACAGCATGCGGGCGCAGAAAATCGCGCGAAAATGCGCATTGCTTCTCAGCAAACTGAAATCAAGAAAAAAAGAAGGTCTGGCCATAGTGTCCTGCATATCATGTTTTAGTACGGGCCGTGGCGCACGCCCCGGCCCGGCTGCGTTATACCAACCCGTATTGCCGCGTCAGCAGCGAATGCAATAGCGGCCCGAGCGTCTCCAGCGAGGCCGGCGACAGGATGTCTGCGTGTTCGCAGCCTTGGTGATGGCAGATCAACCCATCCAGATACGGCGCCCACACGGCGTTGATATCCATCTCTGGCGGCAGCGTCCGGTCGGCGACGAACAGCGTCGCCGTGCCGTGGAAACGCTGACTGCGCGCCTGAGAAAGAAGGCGCACCGCGTCGCGGTAGTTGGCGACAATGCTGTCAAACATCGCCGCCTTCTCCGCCATCAGCGCCGGATCGCCATGATCTTCCGCCATAAACTCGGCCTGTTCCTGCGCCACCTCCTTCTGCGCCTCTTCCTCGGTGGGGCCGGTCCAGTCCTGGCCTTCCGGCGGATAGGTATCCAGCATGCCGAGGAACGCCACCTCCTCCCCCTGCTGCTGCAGACGTGCGGCCATCGAATGCGCCAGCGTGCCGCCGAGCGAATAGCCCAGCAGGTAGTAAGGCCCCTGCGGCTGCAGGCGGCGCAGAGTGGCGAGATGACGATCGACCATCTGCTCAATGTCTTCGCAGGTGGCGATGGCACCATCCGGTCTTGGCGACTGCAGCCCGATGATAGGGTAGCTCCCCGGCAGATAACGGCTCAACCCCGAGTACTGCCAGGCGAAACCGGAAGCCGGGTGCAGACAGAACAGCGCCGGGCCTTGGCCGGCCCGCAGCTGCAGGCATTCGCCGACGCCGCGGCTTTCGGCCGAGTTGGCGGCCTGCGCGTCATCAAGCAGATGCGCCATCTTCTCCAGGCTGCGGGCGAACATGATTTGCCCGACGCTCAGCGGCCGGGTGACGCGCCGACGCAGCTCCGCCGCCAGGCGCATCGCCAGCAGCGAGTGGCCGCCCAACGCGAAGAAGTCGTCATCGGCATACACCGTCTCGCGCCCCAGCAGTTCCCCGAACAGCGCCGCCAGCAGACGCTCGCTGTCGCTGTGCGGCACGCGGCCGCTCTGCGGGCTCAGCTGCGGCCGCGGCAACGCCTTGCGATCCAGCTTGCCGCTGGCGCTGAGCGGGAAGCTGTCGGTCATGACATAGCTGACCGGCATCATATGCGCCGGCAAACGCGCCTCCAGCGCCTGATGCAGTATGGCGGTATCCAGCGTCACGCCCGGTTGGGCGATCAGCCAGGCGACCAACTGCCGCATATCGGCGCCGCCCAGTCCCGTCGCGCCCTCGCCCAGTTCGATGGCGTGCACCGCCGCTTGCGCTACCCCCGGCTGCGCCAGCAGCGCCTGCTCGATTTCACCCAGCTCGATGCGCTGGCCGCGGATCTTCAGCTGATCGTCGCTGCGGCCCAAATACTCGACGCTGCCGTCCTCCAGCCAGCGGGCGATATCGCCGGTGCGATACATGCGAGCGCCGTTGCCGGCGGGATCGGCGACAAACCGCTGCGCCGTCAATCCCGGCCGATGCAGATAGCCGTCGGCCAGCTGAATGCCGCGCAGGTAGAGATCGCCGGCGCAGCCGACGGGCACCGGCCGCAGCATGGCGTCGAGAATGCTCAGTTGGGTGTTCCAGACCGGTTTGCCGATCGGCACGCCGGCGCCGCTCACCGCCGCCAATGCCTCGCCGGACGCCGGTTGATAGGTAACATCGACCGCCGCCTCCGTCGGGCCATACAGGTTATGCAGCGGCGCGGCAACCAATGCCTGATAGCGGGATGCCAGTTCACACGACAGCGCCTCGCCGCTGCAGAACACGCGTTTCAGGCTGGCGGAGGCGCGCTGCGGCGCCCGTTCGTTCAACGCCTCAACCCAGATAGCCAACATCGACGGAACGAAATGCAGCGTGGTCACGCCATAGTCGTCGATCAAGGTCGTCAGCGCCTGCGGATCGCGGTGCGCCTCCGGCGGCGCCATCACCAGGCGCGCGCCGACCATCAGCGGCCAGAAGAACTCCCAAACGGAAACGTCGAAGCTGCACGGCGTTTTCTGCAGGACCACGTCCTGCGCATCAAGCGCATACTCATGCTGCATCCAGAACAGACGGTTGACGATCGCCCGGTGGTTCACCACCACCCCTTTCGGCCGCCCGGTCGAGCCGGAGGTATACAGCACGTAGGCGGGATAATCGCCGTTCCCCGCCGGTGGGCGCGGCGCAGGCACACGCCCGCTGTCATCCAGCGCATCGAACCGCAGCGTCGGCGCCAGCGCGGCGAAGCGGGCATCCAACGCGCTCTCGGTAACGATCAACCGTGGCTTGGCGTCTGCCACCATGTAGGCCAGCCGCTCGTCCGGATAGCCGGTATCCAGCGGCAACCAGGCGGCGCCGGTCTGCACAATCGCCGTCAGCGCCAGGCTGAGGCGCACGGATCGCGGCAACGCCACCGCGACGATATCCCCCGGCTGAATGCCGGCCGCCGTCAGCCGCTCGGCCAGCAGCGCGGCCTGGCGCTGCATGTCACGGTAGCTGAGGCTGTGCCCGGCATCCTGCAGCGCGATGCGTTCCGGCGTGCGCCGCGCTTGATCGGCGATCGCCTGATGCAAGGTGGTGTCCGCCACCGCCTGCCCGGTGCGGTTGACTGCCGCGACCAGCGCCTGCTCCTGCGGCGTTTGCAATTGCCAGCGCGGCAGCGGCAGATCCGGCTGCGCTATCCACTGTTGCAGCAGCGCCATCAGCCGCGCGGCGAAGCGTTCAGGCTGCGGCACCGAATCGCGGTATTCCATCAGCAGACGCAGGCGCTCGCCCGGCAGCACCAGCAGCGTCAGCGGATAGTGGGTATAGCCTTTGTTACGGATGGCATCGCAGCGCAAGGAACCTGCGCCGCCAAGCAAGGCGTCGTTGTCCGGGTAGTTTTCCACCACCAACAGCGTATCGAACAGCGTGCCCGCCCCGGCCAGATGCTGGATCTCCCCCAAGCCCAAATCGTCGTGCTCCAGCAGTTCAATCTGCCGATGCTGCAGTTCGGTCAGTTGATCCGTCAACGAACGGTCATGCTGCAGACGAACCCGCACCGGCAGCGTGTTGCTGAACAGGCCAACGTGTTCCTCAATCCCTTCTATCTGGCCAAAGCGGCCGGAAACCGGCGAGCCGAACACCACGTCCTGATGGCCGCAACAGCTGGCCAGCTGCAGCGCCCAGATGCCCTGCATCAGGGTATTGAGCGTCAGCCCGCGTTCGCGGCACAGGGTCAGCAAGCGCCTTTCCTCGGCCGGCGGCAGCGTCATTTCCAACTCATGCACGCGATCGTTATGCGATTCACCGAACAACAACGTCGGGCGCACATCCTGCAGCGTCTCACGCCAGAGGCGGCGCGAGGCGTCGGCATCCCGCGCGGTCAGGCGGCGCACGATATCGGCGTAGTTCGAGCGCAGCGGCGGCAACGCCTGCTCGCCTTCACGCAGGGCCAGCATCAGATCGTTGAGCACCACCGGCGTCGACCAGCCGTCGACAATCAGATGGTGTGCGTTAAGGAACAGCGTGTAGCGTTCGCTATCGCCGTGTTTGATCCGCAGCGCATGCAGCATCGCGCCCGGCTGGTTAAACAGATCGCGCCGCAGCTCTTCCTGTTCCAGGTCATGCAGCGCCTGCGTTTCTTGCTCTTCGGACAGCGGCGGCAGCTTACGGCTGTCCAGCGGCCAATGGCTTTCCTGCGGTATCAGCTGCAGCGGTTCCCCCTCGCGGTTGAACCGGGCGGCCAGCTGCGGATGGCGGCGGATCACCGCATTCAGCGCCTGCTGGAGTTGATGTTCGTCCAGCTCGCCGCAGAGGCTCAGGCGCGTCAGCGAGTTATAGCTGCCGCCCTGCTGCGCCGTCTGCGCATGGAACAGCAGGCCATGTTGCAACGGCAACAGCGGCAGCGCCGCGGCCAACGGCCCGCACTCTTGCTCCCAGGCGCGCACCGTCTCATCGTCAACGTTCGGCTGGGCGATATCGGCCGCCACCAACGTTGCCGCCGCGCGTTCGGGATGACGCTCGGCAAACTCGCACAGTGAACGCACCGCTTGCTCGATGCCGATGTGCAGCTGCGCAATGTCGCTCTCGCTGAAAATCGCCTCCAGCCAGCTCCAGTTGATCGCCAGGCAGGCGCCGTCGCGCCGCTCTTCGACAAAGATATTCACCTCCAGGCCATACGACAGCGCCTGTTGCGCATCCTGCGCCACGGCGAAGGCGTCGCGGAAGCGGGTTTGGCTGCGTTGCGGCGTCCAGTGCCCCTCATCCTGGCTGAAACGCCCGAGGTAGTTGAACAAGATCTCCGGCGCATTGCGCTGCGCCAGCGCCGCCAGTTCGTCACGCTGCGGATGCAGATAACGCAGCTGGCCATAACCGACGCCGCGATCGGCCACCGCTCGCGTCGCCCGTTTCACCGCACGCACGGCCTCATTGTGCTCAGCGTCATGCAGTTCAATGTGCAGCGGATACTCCGCCGTCAGCCAGCCGACGGTGCGGGCCAGATCGAGTCCGTCGTCCAGTTCTGCGCGGCCGTGCGACTCCAGAGAGAAACGCAGCGAAGCGGCCTGGAAACGGCGGCGGCAGGCCTGAGCCAGCGCGCACAGCATGATCTCTTCAACCTGCGCGCGGTATCCCTGCGGCAATGTGCCGAGCAGCGCGGCGGTCAGCCGGCTGTCGAGCAACGTGCGTTTTTCCGATACGTCGCCAGTGCGATCGCTAAGCGGATCCAGCGCGCGTCGCCCCAAACGCGGTGCGCCGTCCGCCAGCATCCGCCGCCAGAACGGCAGCTCGGCTTCCCGGCGTTCAGCGTCGGCTCGTAGGCGTGCAGACCACTCATAGAGCGAGGTTTCTTCCGGCGGCAAGGTGATCGGCTGCCCCTGCATGGCACTGTCGGCCACCTGCCGCAGCTCGTCGAGCAGGATGCGCCAGGAAACGCCGTCGACTACCAGGTGATGGATCGCCAGCACCAGCCCCAGGCTCTGCCCGTCGCGCTGCAACAGGATGCCTTGCATCATGGTGCCGGCAGCCGGTTCGAGATGGTCAAGTGCGGCATCAAACGCCTGTTCCGCCGCTAACTCCAGCTCACCGGATACGTTATGAACCTGCATCAGCTCACCGGCGGCGGCGGTTTCAACCACCAACTGCCCCTCGCGGATCCGCGCGCCCAGCGCCGGGTGCGCCGCACGCAACTGCTCCAATGCATAACGCAGCTGTTCCGGTTGCAGCTCGGCAGGCACGCGCAGAAAAACGCCGTGCGCGAAGCGACGATGCATATCGCCCGTCTCGGCAAACCAGTACAGGATCGGCAGCCCGTCGATCGGGCCTTGCTGCACGCTGCGCGCGGCCTGAGAGTCTACGGCCAGCGGCTGCATCGCCTGCGCCATGCGCGCGGGGGTGTGCAGCGCGAAGATCTCGCGCGGCCGCAGCAGATACCCTTTGCGCCGCAGGGCGGTGCCCAGCCCCATCGCCGAGATGCTGTCGCCGCCGAGCGCGAAGAAATCGTCGTCGGCGCCGATGCGATCCATCCCCAGCAGCTGCGCCATGGCGCCGCAAATCAGCCTTTCCTGCTCGGTGGCCGGCTCGCGAATGCTTTGCGCCAGCGTCTCCTGCGGTTTGGGCAGCGCCTGGCGGTCAATCTTGCCATTCACGTTAAGCGGCAGCTCCGGCATCACCACCAGGATCGCCGGCACCATATAATCCGGCAGACGTTGCGCCAACTGCCCCAGCAGCTCGCTTTGCAGCGAGGGTGAGGCACGGCGCGCGTCATCCTGCACCGAGCAGTAACCGATCAGGCGATAGGTGGCGCCGATCGGCTCGGCGATCGCTACCGCCCGCCCCACGTCCGGCAAGGCGGCCAAGGCGCTTTCCACCTCACCCAGCTCGACGCGGAAACCGCGCACCTTGATTTGGTGATCGGTCCGGCCAATGAACACCAGCTGGCCCTCAGCGCTCCAGCGCATCAGATCGCCGCTGCGGTACATCACTTCGCCTTCGGCGAACGGATTGGCGACAAAGCGCGCCGCCGTCAGATCCGGGCGCCGCAGGTACCCGCGCGCGATGCCTTTGCCGGAAATGTACAGCTCTCCCGCCGCGCCGATCGGCACCGGCTGCAGGCGGCCGTCGAGCAGCCAGACTTCGGTATTGGCGAGGGGACGGCCAATCACCGGCTGTTCGGCGGCCGTGACCGGCGCGCCGAGGGTATCGACGGTGTATTCGGACGGGCCGTAATAGTTGTGGATCTCCACCTCCGGATGCTGCTGCATCAGGTTCCACAGCGTCGGCGTTGCCGCCTCGCCGCCGATCATCACGAACGCCGGCAGCGGGAACTGCCCCTTCAGCAGGCCGCAGTCCACCAGTTGCGAGAAGAATGACGGCGTGATGTCCAGCAGATCGATCGGCGTCTGTTGGGTTTGTTCGAGCAGCGCCCAGGGATCGCGGCGCAGCTCCTCATCGAAGATGACCAGTTCGCTGCCCATCATCATGCAGAACAGCGGTTCCCAGGAGGAGTCGAAAGAGAACGAAGCGGTATGGCCGGCGCGCAGGCGGCGCCCATGGCGAGCCTGGAATTTTTCGATCGCCGGGCCAAACAGCGAGGCCTGATGCGACAGGAACAGGTTCAGCAGCCCGCGGTGCGTGGACATCACGCCTTTGGGTTTGCCGGTCGAACCGGAGGTGTAAATCATATAGGCCAGATGCGCCTCGTTCAGCGGCGCACGCCGTTCGGCATCCGTTATCGGCGCAGCTTCGGCGGCCGCGCAGCGCGCCAGGCACGCTGCGTCGTCCAGGCACAATACCTGTGGCAGATCCGGCATATTGGCCTGCGTAGCGCGGTGGGTCAGCAACATCGCCGGCCGCGCGTCGTCGCACATCAGCGCCAGGCGTTCACGCGGGTAATCCAGATCGAGCGGCATATAGGCCGCGCCGCTGGCCAACACGCCGAACAGCGCGACCAGCGTGTCCACCGAGCGCGGAATGCCGATGGCGACCACGTCTTCCGCGCCGATGCCGCTTTCGATCAGCACTCGCCCCAGCTGCATCACCCGTTCGGAGAGCTGACGGTAGCTGAGGCGCACATCGCCGCAGGCCACCGCCAGCGCCTCGGGCTGCCGCTCAACCTGGCGCTGGAAAGCGTCCATGATTGACACCATGCCCGCCGGCGGCGTCAGATGCGCGCCGCGCCCCCAGGCCGCGAGCTGCTTTAACTCCCCTTCGCCGATCAACGCCAGTTGACCGTTCGGCTGGTGCGGCTGCCGCGCCAGTTGCTGCAGCCAATGGCCGATGCGCTCCGCGTGGTGATGCAAGGTGCGCGGCGAGTATTTGGCCGGGTTGGCCACCAACGACAGCGTCAGCACGCCGTTGCGAAAGCCGATCTCAAACTCGAGATCGTCGACCGGCCCCATCGCCAGCGTATGGGTAACGGCCGCCTGGCCGTCGAAGGACAAGGCGCTGTGGTAGACCTTGACGTTGATCACCGGGCCGTACAGCTCCTGATGGCCGCCGACCAGGCCGAGATCGCGTTTGATCTGCTCCGCTTCATAGCGTTGATGGCGGCGCGCCTGTTTGATTTGCGCCACGGTCGCCTGACAGACGTCCGCCAGCGACATCTCCGGCGTCACATTCAGCAGCAGCGGCAGCACGTTAACCACCGGGCCGACCGCCGCCAGCGCCTGGGAGCCCATACGGCGCATGAAAGGAAAACCGAGTGAAAAACGGGTTTCGCCGCTCATGCGCGCCAGATACATCGCCAGCGCCGCTGTGACGATATCGGCCGGTTGCAGCGACTGCAGCGCGCCATCGCGCAGCGCTTCGTCAAACAGCGATTCCGGCAGCACCAGCGCCTGTTTGAGCGGCCGGGCACCCGGTTCAACCTCCCGACTCTCCGTCGATAGCGACAGCGGCGACGGCAAATCGCGCAGATGCTGTTGCCAGAACTCGGCCGCCCGCCGGCGCGCCGGCGACGTTTGCCATTGCTGAAACTCTTCCACCACCTTGCCGAACGGGGTAAACGGCGATGCCGCCGGCGACAGCCCGTGACGCAGCGCGCGATAGATATCGGCGATCCGACGGGTGATGGCCTCGAAGCTGAAGCCGTCCAGGGTCAGATGATGAAAGCGCTGGTACCAGAACCAGCGATCGGCGCTGACGCGGATCACCGCATGGCGATAGAGCGGCCGTTCGCCGTCCGCCGGCAGATCCTGCGCCAGATCGTCGTTCATCAGCGCCAGCGCCGCCTGCTCGGCGTCCGGCCGCGCGCTGAAATCGAACCACTCCGGCGCCTGCACGCGTGCGGGATCGGCTATCAGCGGTAAACGCTGCACCGGCTGGCCGTCCTGCGCCTCAAAGAATCGCGCCTGAACCGTATCCGCTTCGGCCAGCCCCTGACGGATCGCGCGCTCCAGCGCCGAACGATCGATAGCGCCGTGCAGTTCGGTGTAGTGCGCCACGGCGAAGCTGTTGCGGCGCAGCGCGATTTGGTCGGCGATCCAGATCCCCGGTTGCGCAGCAACCAGCGGATAATCCCGATACTCGACCTGAGTATCCGGTAAAGAAAGCGTTTCTGACATGGTGTCTGTCCTTTCCCTCAAACGGAATATATCGATTGACTGCCAGGCGCTTAACGCGCCGCATCCGCCGCTTTCAGCGCCGCCGGCCGCATGTCCTGCCAGTGCGTTTCGATGTAGTCGATGCACTCGCCGCGCGACGCCGGCCCCATCAGCACGCGCCACCCCTGCGGCGTATCGGCAAACTGCGGCCACAGCGAATACTGCTGCTGCGCGTTGACCAGCACGGAGAAACGGAGGCTTTCGTCATCGAACGGGTTTTGTTGTTCCTGAGTCATTTGCATTACCTGTCTGTCAAAATGTGGGATTACTTCATTGCGGAAAGCAGCCGGCGCACGCCGTCCACCAGGCCGCCGCGCCAGCAGAGCGCGTCATGTCCGCCGGAATACACGCGGTAGTCGGCGCGGTGCCCGGCCGCCGTCAGCGCCTGGTGCATCTGGCGATTGACGAATTCGATGTCCGCCTCCCGATCGCCGGCCTGTTGGATCACGGTGAGCTTGGGTGCCGCCGCGTTGCGCTGCCGAACCTGGCGTATCAGCCAGCCTTCCTCCAGTTCGTGGCGTTTTTCGAACTGGGTCACAAATTGCACCGTAGGCCACCAGAAAGAGCCGGACTGGCTCAGCACGTGGCCGAAGCGCTCTGGCCAGTGCAAACCGGCGTATAACGCCGCCAGCCCGCCGTAGCTCTGGCCGGCGACCACGGTGCGCGCCCCAGTCTCGCTGAACGCTTCGCGGCGCTGCGCCTGCGGCAGCAGTTCGTCGATCACCGCCTGCCAGAAGACGGCGTTGCAGGGCAGCTCGTTTTCCCGGTATTCACCATCGATCGCATCGATCAGCAACCAGCACGCGGGAGGCAACTGCCCTTTTGCGGTTTCGTTCTCGATCACCGGCAGCAGCGCATGCCTTTCGATCCAGTTTTGGCCGTCGAGCAGCAGCACCAGCGGGCGGTTCGCTTTCACCGCCGCGTCGCCGCTGGCATACAGCCAAACGCGCCGCTGGTTACCCAGCCGTTCGCTGTGCCACTGAAATCGCTGTAGCCGCGCCTCATCCAGCGGCCGATCGGCAGCCTGCCAGGCGCTTTGATCGTCGGCATCCGGTCCTTGCGCCAGGGATACGGGCCGCGGGCGATGAGACGGCCCCAGCGAGAGCCGGTTCAGCGGATCGGCGATCGCCAACGGGAACAGCGATACCCACCAGGCACGCTGCTGGCGGTCGCGTAACGTTTCGTCATCGCTGAAGACGGGGGGAGATCTCGCTCGGTAATGGGGATCAGGCTGTAGCTGCCGCGCCAGCGGCGATCGATAACGGCCGAGCCGTACCAAACGTCGGTGCCGGGGAGCCTGGTCAGGCTGCTGGGGGACGTGCTGTGGTGATCGGTAATGCCGTTGATATCGGCGTAAACGCGGCATATCGGCGAGTGCCGTTCATCGCCGGCGGGGTCGCGCCATAGCCAGGTCATTTTGACGTGGCGTTCGTCGAGCGCGTCGACGATGGGCGTGCCCTGCGCGGCAACCTTTTGCCACCACGCGGATTGCCCTGCCGCCTCTTCACGCAGCCATTGCGCCGCCAATCCCTCAAGGTCGTTTCCTGGCCTCTTTTCCGGCAAAAACTCCATAGCGCCCCTTACATAACATGAGTGATTTTTACAAAACCTGACAATCGTATTGATACTCATTATCATTTTCAATACTATTTGTCGGATTTTTACCGTCGTGCACATACGGCGTCTCCGCGTCGACGGGTGAATACCGCTCGCCGATATTTCGGGGTTTATCAGGGTGGCATAACACACAACGCAGGTATGCAGGAGAGATAATGAAGATTAAAAACAAAGGGATAGCTAACGGGAATGCGGAGGCGATGTCCGCCAGGTGTCTGTTGCTGGGATCGGCGCTGGCGTTATTGCCCTTGGCGCAACACGCTTCTGCGGCAGCGGACGAAACGATTTTGGTGACCGCCGACGCGCAAAACAGCGTGACCGCGCCGGTCAAAGGGATCGTCGCCAAAGAGAGCGCCGCCGGCACCAAGACCGCCGCCTCTCTGCGCAAGACGCCGCAGTCCATCTCGGTGGTCACGCGCGAGCAAATGAACGACCAGGAGCCGGCGTCGGTCGCCGACGCGCTGAACTACACCAGCGGGGTGATCACCACCTACCGCGGCAACTCCAACCGCAATGACGAAGTGATCAGCCGCGGCTTCCGCTATGCGCCCAAACTGCTCGACGGCCTGCACTTTGGCCTCTCGAGCCAAAATGGCGGCGCCGGGCAGATCGACCCCTGGCTGCTGGAGCGCGTGGAGATGGTGCACGGCCCGGCCGGCGTGCTGTACGGCCAGGTCAGCCCCGGCGGCGTGGTGGTGATGACCAGTAAACGCCCTACCGCCCAGAGCATTCACGAAGTCAAATTCAGCACCGGCAACCGCCATCTGGCGGAAACGGCGTTCGATTTCGGCGGCAAACTCAACGACGACAACACCCTGTTCTATCGCCTGAACGGTATCGCCAGAACCGAACATGAGTTCGTCAAAGACAGCAAGCAGCAACGGGTGGCCATCGCGCCGGCCTTCACCTGGCTGCCGAACGAAGACACCAGCTTTACGCTGCTGACCAGCTACCAGAACGATCCGAAAGCCGGGTCGCGCAACTTCCTGCCGCGCGCCGGCACGCTGTTCCCGACCAGCGCGGGCTACGTGCCCTATGACTTCAACGTCAGCGAGCCCAGCTTCAACAAATCGCGGCGCGAGCAGGCGTCGATCGGTTACAGCCTCGAGCACAACTTCAGCGATGCGCTGTCGTTTACCCAGAACCTGCGCTTCACTCACCGCGATGAAGACTATAAATATCTGGTCTATAACGTAAATTCTGACGTTAACGACCACACCGTGACGCGCAGGGCGCAGCATGAAACGCAGATGACCAACGAGTTTGGCGTGGATAACCAGCTGAAGGGCCTGTTCGATACCGGCGAGGTGAAGCACACCGTGCTGGGCGGGCTGGATTACCGCTACAGCCATAGCGATTCGAAGATGTATCGCGATCGCGGCAACGATTACCCGATCGACTGGGCCAATCCGGTTCGCCCCAGCATTGATGGCAGCGCGCTGACGCTGGTTTCCAGCGAATTGAAGACGCTGAATCAGGTCGGGGTGTATCTGCAGGATCAGCTGGAGTGGAATAACTGGAACCTGCTGCTGTCCGGCCGCCAGGACTGGTCGCAGGTCAACACCCGCGATCGCACCGCCGGCGGCAAAGAGCAGACCTACAACGATGCCCAGTTCACCGGCCGCGCGGGCCTGCTCTACGCCTTCGACAACGGCATTTCGCCGTATGTCAGCTACAGCACCTCGTTCGATCCTAACCTGTATCCGAGCGCGCCGGGCGCCGATCCGCTCAAGCCGACCACCGGCAAACAGACCGAGGTGGGCGTGAAGTACCAGATCCCGGGCGGCAATACCCTGCTGACCCTCTCCTGGTTCGACATTACCCAGCGCAACGTGGCGTCCTATAACCGTCTCACCTCCGCCTATGAGCAGATTGGCGAGGTGAAATCCAAGGGGATTGAGGCGGAAGTGCACGCTCAGCCGACGCCGGCGATCAAGCTGACCGCCGCCTATACCTACACCGACGTAGTGACCAAAGACTCCAACTCGGCGGACGAAATCGGCCACAGCCCGGCGGGCATCCCGCGCCACGCGGCGTCCGCCTGGGGCAGCTACAGCTTCCTGAGCGGCGCGCTCAACGGCCTGACCGTCGGCAGCGGCGTGCGTTATATCGGCGATGCGCCGGCCGACGCCACCGGCCAGTACGACGTGCCGCACTACACGCTGTACGACGCCATGGTGAAGTATGACCTCGGTCAGGCTTCGTCGGCGCTGCGCGGCGCGGCGCTGCAGCTCAACGTGCAGAACCTGACGGACAAGAAATACGTTTCGTCGTGCAGCGGTGAGTATGCCTGCTTCTACGGCAGCGGCCGCAGCATTATCGCTTCGGTCAACTACCGCTGGTAACGAAAATGGGCGGCCAGCGCCGTAATGCGTGTCAGTTAGCGTTTTTCTGAAGGTATTGGTGACGTATTTCGGTCGATAAATGTGAGATGCACCATGAAACTCATGCGCCTCGACCGAGCAAGGGACCGTAGGCGCGGTCCCTTGCAACCCGCGCCTTTGCCCTATCAGACGGTTGGCTTTGCCAACTGCCCTCCCTCCGCCATAGCGCATTGAGGCCGGTTGCGACAGGCGTCCCTGCCTGTCTCACCTGAAACCGCCGTCCATGGCGGTTTCGCCTAATGCGCTATGCCTGCGTTCGGCGTCTTCAAGGGCGCCCAACACCGCGCTCATCTCCAACGTCTCTACCACAACCTCATAAGCGACAGATTTCCCGGTAGCCGCCAGCTCAGGTGTTGACCTTGGGCGCGCATCACCGGCTGCCGAGCAAGACGGCGTTGTCAGGGGCAACCGGCCAGGGAAGGCCGGTTGAGGCGAGACTAACAGGGACGTTTGTCGCAGCCGACCCGCCCGACAATGCAGACGCGGCGAGGGTATCCGCATAGCGGACAGACGGTGTTAAGCGAAGGCGCGGGTGTAGGGGCCGCGCCTTCGGCCCCTACAATTGCCGTTCATTGTGGTAACAGAGAAATTCGGGGTATTTACGGCAATTTTTCCTGCACGGCGCTGACAGATACCGGATAAAAAATGCCAGTCAGGTTTACGGCCAGCGCCGCCCCTTTCTTCCGCCTTTCTCGCCGCCTTTACTCCTGCTTCAATTCCCGCAAGTGTTTGTACACCGTGGCGCGCCCCATCGACAGCACGTTGGCGATGTAATCCGCCGCGCTTTTGGCCTTGAACGCCCCCTGATGATAGAGATCGCTGACCAGCCGCCGTTTCTGCTCGCGGCTCAGCGCGCCGAGCGCAGCGTTCTCGCGCCGCAGCCAGTCATGCAGGAAGGTGTTGATCTTCTCCTGCCAGTCGTCTTTGAACAGCTGTTGCGGCTGCGGCTGCAATCGCGTGACCGATAAAAACATGTCCAGCGCATTGCGGGCGTCCTCGAACATCGCGGTGCTCAGGTTGATGCACAGCAGATAGCTGGGCTTGCCCTGCTCGTCGCGCGCGGCGATGCTCACCGAACGCATCTTTTTGCCGTCCCAGTTCAGCTTTTCATAGGGGCCGGTCACGCCGGTGCCGCCATCGAGCTCGAAGTCTTCCAGGCCGGCGTCATCGCCCGGTTTGCGCTTCGACAGGTTGTTCGCCAGATAGGCAATCTTGTTGGTGGCCAGATCGTGGATCACCACTTCCGCATTCGGGAAAAACAGCGCGGCGATGCCGTCGGCGACCGATCGCAAAAGGTCGAGTTGAGAAGAAGAGTTCGGCACGCTGGGGGTCTCCGTATAGCCCGGTTTGGTTTGCGGTTCAGCCGCTTAGCATACCGCAGTTGCCGCCGCTTGCCGAGCGGAGCGGCGGCAAGCGGCGTATCCTTCGCCGGTTATTCCGCCTCGGCGCCGCGCCGATAAAACACGTAGCTCTCGCGCGCCACGCTGTCGCGGACCCGATAGCGCCAGATCAGGCCGAGCGTGGTAAACCACAGCGGCATGCTGCACAACGCGATCAGCGTATCGCTATCGAACACCATCAGCACCAGCGTAAAGGCGAAAAATGCCAGCGTCAGCCAGGCCATCGCTACCCCGCCCGGCATTTTGAAGTGGGAAGCGGCGTGCAGATCCGGCCGCTTCTGGCGATACACCAGGTAGGCGACCAAAATCATGCCCCAGCTGTAAACCACCAGGATCGCCGCCACGGTAGAGACAATGGTGAACAGCGTCATGACGTTCGGCACCAGTACCAGCAGCAAGGTGCCGGCCACCATGCAGAAGCAGGAAAACAGCAGGCTGCGGATCGGAATGGCCGTGGTGCGCGACAGAATGCGGAACTGACCGTGGGCATGCTTTTCCATCGACAGGCTGTACAGCATGCGGGTGCTGGAATACACCCCGCTGTTGGCCGAGGACATCGCCGAAGTCAGCACCACGAAGTTGATCACCGCGGCGGCGGCCGGCAGCCCCGCCCGATCGAACAGCATCACGAACGGGCTGCTGTCCGGCGAGATGTGGCTCCATGAGGTGACGGCGATAATGGTCAGCATCGAGCACACGTAGAAGACGATGATGCGGGCCGGGATCGCGTTGATCGCCTTCGGCAGCACCTTCTCGGGGTTTTTGGTCTCCGCCGACATCGTGCCCAGCAGCTCGATGCCGGTACAGGAGAAAATGGCGATCTGGAAACCGGCGAAAAAGCCGAAGATGCCGTGCGGCATGAAAATGGCGGGATCGGTGACGTTATGCAGCGAAGCGGTCACGCCGTCCGGCGAAGTCCAGCCGCTGAACACCATCCAGGCGCCGGTAGCGATCAACGCGACGATCGCCACCACCTTGATCATCGCGAACCAGAATTCGGCCTCGCCGAACATCTTGACCGACAGCGTGTTGAACAGACACAGAAACCCCAGCGTCAGCAGCGCCGGCAACCAGGGCGAGACGTCTGGCAGCCAATATTGCACGTAGCCGCCGCACACCACCACGTCGGCAATGCAGGTTACGACCCAGCTCAGCCAGTAGGACCAGCCGAGAAAAAAGCTGGCGCGCGGCCCCAGGTATTCGGAGACAAAATCGGCGAACGAGCGGTAATCGAGCCGCGTGAGCAGCAGCTCCCCCATCGCTCTCATCACCATGAACATGAAAAAACCGACGATGGCGTAAGTCAGTACGATGGAGGTGCCCGATAGCGCGAGGGTTTTCCCGGCGCCCATAAACAGCCCGGTGCCGATGGCGCCGCCGATCGAAATCAGTTGAATGTGGCGCGCACTCAGCCCGCGCTGCAAGGTTTGGGCACAGTGAGGCCCCTCGGCTGAACCTGGGTTCAGCCGATCGCAGTGGTTTTTTGTCATGGTGTTACCTGTCCGTCGTTAAGGCGATTAAGCAACCGATGCGCGGTTGCAGCAGGAATGAAACGCCCGCGGGCGCTCTAACCGGCAAAAAAATTGAGACCAAACGCTGCCCGCCCCGTTGTGACAGGGAGGTAATAATAATGGGTACCAAGAAAATGCTCTCGTGAGCCGTCGTATCGCCCACGTTTGGCGTACAAAGCCTGAGCGTGGTGGGTAAACACTACAATATCAAATGGTTATACTTTCCCTTGTGCAACAAAAAAACGACGCCGGAGCCGTTTTAACATTAATTTAACTCTGGCGAGGGGAAATGCCATTGTCAACATGGCAGTTAAATAAAATGAAACTTTTTGATCACATTCAAGCTTCTGAAAAATAGATAAAAAGGGTTTTTATGCGCTTTATATGCATAAATTATGCATGTGATCGCTCACCGCTGACAAAAAGTAATTAACTATTCATTTACCGCTCTGCAGGCGGCGAAAAACCGTCCGCTGGCCCGATGAGAGGGGGGCTAACAACCGGCATAATTAGTGGTAAATTTAGCGTCGCAAAGTGTTATGCGCTTGCTAATCCACGGTTAAACGAAATAAATACCTCTAATATATAAAGGTTGGTTATGGAAAAGCTATCCTACGCTTCAGACAGCAGCACCACCGCTTGGGCTACATATCTGCAACAAATCGATCGCGTCGCCCCTTACCTCGGTGACCTGTCACGCTGGGTTGATACGCTGCGTCACCCTAAGCGCGCTTTGATTGTCGATATCCCGCTGCAGATGGACGATGGCACCATCCGTCACTTCGAAGGTTTCCGCGTACAGCACAACCTGTCGCGCGGGCCGGGCAAAGGCGGCATCCGCTTCCACCCTGACGTCGATCTGAACGAAGTGATGGCCCTGTCCGCCTGGATGACCATCAAGTGTGCCGCGGTCAACCTGCCGTACGGCGGCGCCAAGGGCGGCATCCGCGTCGACCCGTTCAAACTGTCTGAAGGTGAACTGGAGCGACTGACCCGCCGCTACACCAGTGAAATCGGCTTCATCATCGGGCCACAGAAAGACATTCCTGCGCCGGACGTCGGCACCAACGCCAAAGTGATGGCCTGGATGATGGACACCTACTCCATGAACCACGGCACCACCATCACCGGCGTGGTCACCGGCAAACCCATCCACCTCGGCGGCTCCCTGGGCCGTGAGAAAGCGACCGGCCGCGGCGTGTTCGTCACCGGCAGCGAAGTGGCTAAGCGTCTGGGCGTGCAGATCGAAGGCGCCAAAGTGGCGGTACAAGGCTTCGGTAACGTGGGCAGCGAAGCGGCCCGTCTGTTCGTCGGCGTCGGCGCGCGCGTCGTCACCATCCAGGACCACTCCGCTACCCTGTTCAACGCCGACGGCATCGACCTGGCCGCGCTGACCGAATACCAGGCCAAGCACAAGCAGATCGCCGGCTTCCCTGGCGCCAGCGAGATCGAGAGCGAAGCGTTCTGGTCGGTTGACATGGACATCCTGATCCCTGCGGCGCTGGAAGGCCAGATTACCCGCCAGCGCGCCGAAATCCTCAGCGCCAAACTGGTGCTGGAAGGGGCTAACGGCCCAACCTTCCCAGAAGCGGACGACATTCTGCGTTCCCGCAACATCACCGTGGTTCCGGACGTTATCTGTAACGCCGGCGGCGTAACGGTCAGTTACTTCGAGTGGGTGCAGGACATGGCGAGCTACTTCTGGAGCGAGTCCGAGATCAACGAGCGTATGGACAAGATCATGACCGACGCGATGGTCCACGTCTGGAACAAGGCCGCCGAGAAAGAGTGCAGCCTGCGCACCGCCGCTTACATCGTGGCCTGTGAGCGCATCCTGACCGCACGTAAAGAGCGCGGCATCTACCCAGGTTGATACCCGTATTCCGGCCTGCCCCGGCAGGCCGGATTTTCCTCAGCGCAAACAGCGTTTCAACACCTTACCGGTACTGGTCATCGGCAAGCGTTCGACAAACTCGACGATACGCGGATACTTGAACGCCGCCAGCCGCTCCCGGCTCCAGGCGATCAGCGCTTCTTCCTCGATCGGTTCTTCCGTTTCCTTCAATACCACCACCGCTTTGATCTCTTCGCCCAGCGAAGGATGCTCGACACCGATCACCGCCACCAACGACACCGCCGGATGGCGAATCAGCGCCTCTTCAATCTCGCGCGGATAGACGTTGAACCCGCCGCGAATGATCATGTCCTTGGCACGATCGACGATAAAATAGAAGCCGTCGGCGTCGCGGCGCGCCAGATCGCCGGTGCGAAACCAGCCGTTTTCCAGCACCTCCGCCGTCGCTTCGGGGCGATTCAGATAGCCTTTCATGATGTTGTAACCGCGCACCGCGATCTCCCCCACCTGATCGACACCGTCGATCGGCTGCCCGGTGACGTCGAGCAAGCGAACCTCCACGCCCCAGATCGGTTGGCCGATGGAGCCGGGTTTGGTCACGCGGTGCGGATGGTTAAAGGTGGCGACCGGACTGGTTTCCGACAGCCCATACCCTTCGAGAATGTTGACGCCGAAGCGGCGCGAGAAATCCTCCAGGATCTGCACCGGCAGGCTGGCGCCGCCGGACACCGCCATACGCAGCGTGCTGCGCAAGCGTTCGATATCCGTGTGCTCATCCAGCGCATTCAACAGCGCCCAATACATGGTCGGCACCCCGGCGAAAAAGGTGATGCCGTGCCGTTGCATCAGCGCGATGGCCTGTGCGGCGTCGAAGCGCTCGACCAGCACCAGGGTGGCGGCGGCGGCAAATCCGGCGTTCATCTGCACCGTCGAACCAAACGTGTGGAACAGCGGCAAGGTTACCAGGTGACGATCGGGATTCGCCTCTGAGCCGTCGAACAGCCGCACCGATCCCAATGCGTTGAGCACCAGATTGGCGTGGGTCAACTCCGCACCCTTGGCCCGGCCGGTGGTGCCGCTGGTATAGAGCACCACCGCCGTGTCGCTTTCGAGCGTCGCGGCAGACGCGAACTCAGTGGACTGTGCGGCTATCGCCTGGCTGAAACGCTCCCCCTCGAGCGGCAGCCGATCGCCGATAATAAACACCTCGCGGCATTGTTCCGCCTTCGCCGCCGCCCGCAGCGCCTCTTCCCCCAACGGCAGAGTGCTGCTGCCTTCGAAACAGAACAGCGCCACCGCCGCCGAATCCGCCAGGTAATAGTCGAATTCGGCGCTTTTAAGCAAAATATTCAGCGGCACCACCACGGCGCCGCTTTTGAGGATGCCGTAGTAGATAGCCGGAAACTCCGGCCGGTTTGTGCAGGCCAGCGCCACCCGTTCACCGGGCTGCACGCCGCGCGCGACCAGCAAATTCGCCACCCGGTTGGCCATTTCATTCAGCGCCCGATAGCTGAGCGGGATATCGTCCTGTATCACCGCCGGCCGCTCCGGCCAGGTACGCGCACTCTCTTCAAGCAAGGTTGCCAAATTCAGCATCGGGGATTCTCCCTGGGGTTGAGCGACGAGAAAAGCGCCGCAGTATCACGAGTATAGATAGGCACTTTGCGGTTCGCATTCCAAGGGGGGCTGGGCTATACCTTAGGCATTCCCCCTCCTGCAGGAGTTGTGATCATGAGCAAGAAAAAGATCCTGATGCTGGTCGGCGACTACGCCGAAGATTACGAAACCATGGTGCCGTTCCAGGCATTGCAGATGATCGGCCATTGGGTGGACGCCGTGTGCCCCGGCAAAGCCGTCGGCGACTATATCCAGACCGCGATCCACGATTTTGACGGCGCGCAGACCTACAGCGAGAAACCCGGCCACCGTTTCACCCTGAACGCCGACTTCGCCGCCGCCAAAGAAGAGCACTACGATGCGCTCTTGATCCCCGGCGGTCGGGCGCCGGAATACCTGCGTCTGAACCCCGACGTGATCGCGCTGGTACAGGCGTTTGACGCCGCGAAAAAACCGATCGCCGCCGTTTGCCACGGTCCGCAGCTGCTGGCGGCGGCCGGAGTGTTGAAAGGCCGCACCTGCAGCGCCTACCCGGCCTGCGCACCGGAGGTGCGGCTCGGCGGCGGTCATTATGCGGAGATCGGCATCGATCAGGCGCACGTCGACGGCAATCTGGTCACCGCCCCGGCCTGGCCGGCGCATCCGCAGTGGCTGGCGAAGTTCGCTGAGGTATTGGAGCAGTAATGCGGCGCTAACGGAGCTGCTCGATCAGAAAATGGATGTCGTACAGCCAGCGTTTGGCGCGCGCGGAGCGCACCAGCATAGACACGCACAGCGGCCGGGTGTGTTCTTTACAGGCGGAGGGAGAAAACCAGCGCCCGGTATTGCTCGGCGGCTGGAAATACAGCTCGTGGTTATAGTTGCCGCTGTCGACGCCGAAGGTGTCGAAGTAGCGGCGCATCAGCGTGTTGGAGTCGCTGAACGACAGATTGAGCACGGTGTTAATCTCGGTTTCCGGGGTGATGGCCACGCCCTTCTGCAGCCGCCCTGATGCGTTGAAGGCGGCGATAAGCGCGATGACCTGTTGCTGAATGTCTTCTGCCATGACGACCTCGAGCCGATATGAAGAAAAAGTGAGTGCAATTACCTGTCTGACTCTGCCCGCCGCGGCGAGTTCGGGCCGCCGCGCGGGTTTTCCGTTTCTTTACACTTTCCATAAAAAGCGCGCGCAGCCAAACGCCCGGCGCGCGCGGTCGAAGGTTAGCGGCTGAGCGTCGTCTTGTCGGCGATGACGCCATCCCCCTGCCGCTCGGCGGCAACCCCGCCGCCCAACACTTTATACAGGGTCGCCTGATTATCGTACGCCGTCTGCTGCGCGGCGATCAGCGACTGCTGCGCCGTATACAGCGTGCGCTGCGCGTCCAGCACGGTCAGATAGCTGTCCACGCCCTGGCGGTAGCGCAGTTCGGCCAGACGATAATATTGCTGCGCCGCCGCCACATAGCCGGTTTGCGCCGCCAGCTGCTCCCGCAGCGTGGCTTTGCGCGCCAGCGCGTCGGCGGTTTCCTGAAATGCCGTCTGCACCGCTTTCTCATAGGTGGCGACATACAGATCTCTCTGCGCTTTGCTGTAGTTCAGTTGCGACGTGTTATAGCCGCCGCTGAAAATCGGCAGGCTGATGCTCGGGGCGAATGACCAAACGCCCGCGCCGTGGCTGAACAGCGACGAGAGTTCACCGCTGCCCACCCCGCCGCTGGCGGTCAGGCTGATCGACGGGAAGAACGCCGCCCGCGCCGAGCCGATATTGGCGTTGGCGGATTTCAGGTTATGCTCCGCCTGCAGCACGTCCGGCCGCGTCAGCAGCACCTGCGAAGAAACCCCGGCCGGCAGATCGCGCATGATCCCGCCCAGCGCGTCGATGCCGCCGGGCAGCAGGTTTTCCGGCACGCTTTGCCCCACCGCTAAATCCAGCGCGTTTTTCGCCTGCGCGGCGCTGGTCGCATAGCTGGCGGCGTCCGATCGCGCCTGTTGATAAACGGTCTCCGCCGACGCCACGTCGACCAGCGACGAGATGCCGTGCTGCTGGTTCTTGCGCGTCACCTCCAGCGACCGTTTGGCGCTTTCCATCGTCTGCTGCGCCACCGCCAGATTGCTGCGCTCGGCTGCCACCGCCACCCAGTCGGTGACGATGTCGGCGATCAACGTCAGGCGGGTGCTTTTCGCCGCCTCCGAGTTCGCCAGATAGGTTTCGAACGCCGCCCGCGACAGGCTGGCGTTTTTGCCGAACAGATCCAGCTCAAAGGCGCTGACGCCGGCCTGCGCTTCGTAACTCTGGCTGATGGCGGTGGCATTGCCGTTGCCGGTCAGCGAACGCCCGCGGCTGCCGTCGGCGGTGGCGTTGATCGTCGGCAACAGCGCCGAGCGCTGCTCACCGTACAGCGCGCGCGCCGAGGCGATATTGGCGATCGCCTCGCGCAGATCGCGGCTGCTGCTCAGCCCCATCGCCACCACCTGGCGCAGCCTGGCGTCCTGCACATAGTCGCGCCAGGCGACGTCCGGGTAGCTCAACGCCTGCTTGCCTGCGGCCTCGCCCTGCGGCAGGTTGGCGGGCACCGGCGCCGCCGGGCGCTGGTAGTGCGGATCCAGCGACAGACACCCGCTCAGCAGCAGCGGTAAAGTTAACATCATGACTCGTTGCAACACGTTATTCTCCTGCCTGCGACGGCGAGTTGGCGGGCCGACGGGTAAACATGCGGCGCACCAGCACATAAAACAGCGGGACGAAAAAGATCGCCAATGCGGTGGCGGTAAGGGTGCCGCCGATAATGCCGGTACCGATGGCGATGCGGCTGTTGGCGCCGGCGCCGCTGGATACCGCCAGCGGCAGCACCCCGGCGGTAAACGCCAGCGAGGTCATCAGGATCGGCCGCAGGCGCATGCGCGCCGCGTGAACCGCCGCGCCAATCAGCGTTTCACCGCGCTGGTGCATTTCCTCGGCGAACTCGACGATCAGAATGGCGTTTTTTGCCGACAAACCGACGATGGTCAGCAGCGCCACCTGGAAGTAGATATCGTTCTCCAGCCCGCGCAGCGTGATCGCAAGCAGCGAACCGACGATGCCCATCGGCACCACCAACATCACCGCAAACGGAATCGACCAGCTCTCATACAGCGCCGCCAGGCACAGGAACACCACAATGAGCGAAATGGCGTACAGCGACGATGCCTGGCCGCTGGTCAGCCGCTCCTGATAGGAGAGCCCGCTCCAGGAATAGCTGCTGCCGGCGGAGAACTTCGCCGCCAGTTTCTCCATCTCGCTCATCGCCGTGCCGGAACTGACGCCGGCGGCGCCCTGCCCGGTGATCTCGAACGACGACAGCCCGTTATAGCGCGTCAGGTTTTCCGGGCCGTAGATCCAGTGTGAGGACGCAAAAGCGGAGAACGGCGTCATGCTGCTGTCGCCCGCCGCGTTGGTGCCGCGCACAAACCATTTGTCGAGATCTTCCGGCTTGGCGCGATACGCTACGTCGCCCTGCATATAGACTTTTTTCACCCGGTTGCGATCGATAAAGTCGTTGACGTAGGTGCTGCCGAACGCGCTGCTGAGCGTGCTGTTGACGTCGCCGGCGCTCAGGCCGAGCGCCTGCAGTTTGCCGCTGTCGATCTCCACCTGCAGCTGCGGCGTGTCCGGCAAGGTGTTGGCGCGCACCGCCAGCAGCGACGGATTGCCGGCGGCGGCGGCGACGATCTGATCGCGCATCGCCTGCAGCTCGGCGCGGGTGGTCGCCCCTTTGGCCTGCAGCTCGAAGGTGAAGCCGTCGGACTGACCGAAGCCGTCGATCGCCGGTGGGCTCATGGAAAAGACCTGGGCGTCGCGCAGCGAGGCGAAATGCGCCATGGCGCGCTTGGCGATGGCGTCGGCGGTGTTTTCGCTGCCGCCGCGTTGGCTCCAGTCTTTGAGGCTGACGAACGCCATGCCGGCGTTTTGCCCGCTGCCGCTGAAGCCGAAACCGTTGATGGTGAAAATGGTGCTGACGTTGGCCTTTTCCTGCTCGAGGAAATAGGCGGTCACCGCCTCGCTCACCGCCGAGGTGCGGGCATTGGTGGCGCCGGCCGGCAAGGTGTACTGCACCATCACCGACCCCTGATCCTCATTGGGCAGGAAACCGGTCGGCAAACGCAGATACATCACGGCGGTGGCGATCAGCAGCAGGCCGTACAGCAGCAGATAGCGCGTCGGCCGGTGGATCACCCCGCCGACCTTGTCGGCGTACTTCTCCTGCAGCCGGTTATAACCGCGGTTGAATTTACCCAGCAGCCCTTTGTCGGTCTGTTCTTTATGCGTCGATTTCAGCAATGTGGCGCACAGCGCCGGCGCCAGCGTCAACGCCAGCACCACCGACAGCACCATCGAGGAGACGACGGTGATCGAGAACTGGCGGTAGATCACCCCGGTGGAACCACCGAAGAACGCCATCGGCAGAAACACCGCCGACAGCACCAGCGCGATGCCGACCAGCGCGCCGGTGATTTCGCGCATCGATTTCTCCGTCGCCTCGCGCGGCGGCAGCTTATCTTCACGCATCACGCGTTCGACGTTTTCCACCACCACGATGGCGTCGTCCACCAACAGCCCGATCGCCAATACCATGCCGAACAGCGTCAGGGTATTGATCGAGTAGCCGAACGCCGCCAGCACGCCGAAGGTGCCCAGCAACACCACCGGCACGGTGATGGTCGGGATCAGCGTGGTGCGCAGGTTTTGCAGGAACACGAACATCACCACCACTACCAGGACCACCGCTTCGAACAGCGTTTTCACCACCTCCTCGATCGAGATGTTGATGAAGTCGGTGCTGTCTTTCGGGTAGGCCACCTTATAACCCTGCGGCATCGCGCTTTGATATTCCGCCACCTTGGCCTTTACCAGCTTGGCGGTGTTGAGGGCGTTGGCGCCCGCCGCCAGCTTGACCGCGATCCCCGCCGCCGGGTGGCCGTTGAGGTGCGCGCTGGCGGAGTAGTCTTCGTTGCCCAGTTCAACCCGCGCCACGTCGCCCAGCCGCACCAGCGCCCCGCTGCTGTCGCTTTTCAGGATGATATTGCGGAACTGTTCCGGCGTTTGCAGCCGCGACTGCGCCTTCACCGTGGCGGTCAGCTGCTGATCGGCGGCGGCCGGCAGATCGCCGATTTTACCGGCGGATACCTGGGTGTTTTGCGCCTCGATCGCCGTCTGCACGTCGGAAGGCATCAGCGCATAGCTCGCCAGCCTGGTCGGATCCAGCCAGATGCGCATCGCGTATTCCGAGCCGAACACCTGAACGTCCCCGACGCCCTCGATGCGCGACAGCGGATCCTGCAGGTTGCTGACCAGATAGTCGGAAATGTCGGCCATCGTCGCCTTGTCGGTCTCGTCATACAGTCCGACGATCAGCAGAAAGCTGCTCTGGGATTTCTTGACCGTCACGCCTTGGGCGGTGACGGCGCTCGGCAAGCGGCTTTCCGCCTGCTGAACTTTGTTTTGCACCTGCACCTGCGCGATATCCGGATCGGTGCCCTGATCAAAGGTGACGTCGATGCTGACCGAGCCGCTGGAGCTGCTGGTCGAAGAGAAATACAGCAGGCCATCCAGCCCGGTGAGCTGCTGCTCTATCACCTGAGTGACGCTGTTTTCCAGCGTTTCCGCGTCCGCGCCCGGGTAGGTGGCGGAGATGGAAATCTGCGGCGGTGACACGTCCGGGTACTGCGAGATGGGCAACGAATTGATCGACATCAGGCCGCACAGCATGATGATGATGGCGATCACCCAGGCGAACACCGGCCGCCGGATAAAGAACTGCGCCATATCACTGCTCCCCGCGTTGGTTTTTGTCGACCGAGACTTCAACCGGCTTCACTGCGGCGCCGATCGTCACCTTGCTGGTGCCTTCGACGATCAGGCGATCGCCTTCGTTCAGCCCGCTGCCGATCAGCCAGTTGCTGCCCACCACCCGTTCGGCGTTGACGGTGCGCTGCGCCACTTTGTTTTGCTCGTCCACCACCAACGCGGTGGCTTCGCCCTTGGCGTTGCGGGTGATGCCCTGCTGCGGCGCCAGAATGGCTTTGGGATCGACGCCGTTATCCACCGTGGCGTGGATATACATGCCGGGCAACAGCTCATGTTCGGGGTTGGGGAACACCGCGCGCAGCGTGACCGAACCGGTGGCCTCATCCACCGCCACCTCGGTCAACTCCAGCTTGCCGGCGTGAGCATAAGACGTGCCGTCCTCCAGCTTAATGGCGACCGGCGTGACCGCGCCGCGCTGTAACGCCGCCTGTTGGCGCCGCAGTTTAAGCAGTTGGGCGCTGGACTGGGTCAGATCGACATAGATCGGATCTAACGCGCGGATGGTGGCCAAGGCATCGGTCTGGCCGGCGGTGACCAGCGCGCCCGGCGTCACCGACGAAATACCGATGCGCCCGGCGATCGGCGCACGCACCTGGGTATAGCCGAGATTGATGCGCGCCGTCTCCAGCGCCGCCTGATACTGCGCCACCGACGCCACGGCCTGCAGATACGCGGCTTTGGCGTCGTCTGCGTCCTGTTTGGAAACGCCGTTTTCTTTCACCAGCGCCGCATAGCGCTGCGATTTGAGCCGGGTGGATTGCACCGTAGCCTGGGCGTTTTTCAACTGGGCGGCGGCCTGATCGTAGCTGGCCTGATAGCTGGCGGGGTCAATTTGATACAATACCTGCCCGGCTTTCACCTCGGCTCCTTCGGTAAACAGCCGCTGCTTGATGATGCCGTCGACCTGCGGCCTCACGTCGGAGGTCATGGTGGCGTTGACCCGGCCGGTCAACTCGCTGCTCAGGGTCACTGACTGGCCGCGCAGCGTGACCACGCCGACCTCCTGCTCACCGCCTGCGCCCGCCAGCGCACCGGCGTTTTGCCCATCGCAGCCGGCCAGCAACAGCGACAGCCCCAGCGCTAAAAGCATTTTCCTCTGCATTGCAATACGATCCTATTGAGAATGACTATTCTCAATATATCGAATGCCGCAATGCGCTTCTGAAAGGGTTGCGTAAGGATTGCGTAAAATCTTTTCGGGCTGGAAAATGCGCAGCGCGGTGGGTTTATCCTAATCTGCGCGCAAGCGTCAGCGCCAAAATCGTGGCGATGCTGATACCCGCCGCTCCCAGGAAAACGGCGGATGAACTGCCGGGAATGAACGCCATAAAGGATGACAAGAACTGGCCGGAGAAAATCGCCATCGATAAATAGGCCAGATTTCGCCCCCGGGTGCGGGGGGAGCTTTTTTCTACGGTCATATGATTAACCAACGGCACCGAGAAGCCGAACCCGCATCCCATCAGAATGCCGCCGGCAACAAATGCCGCAGTGCCGTGCGCAGAGGCGAAGAGCAGATGCGCTGCGGCATAACAGACAAACGCCGCGCCAAGCGCGCCGTTTTCTCTGAGTAAAGCCACCAACCTGGGCATCAGCGCGGCGGCAAAAACGGCGATAAGCGAGATAAACGACAGGAAGTATCCCGTTTGCGCCGCCCCGATATTCATGTGGTGGAAATGCTGCGGGATGATAATGATCCCGGTGAAGAAGCAGATCATGGAAAGCACAGCGGAAAAATAGACCGCGGTTAATCTGCCGGCGCCGGTGGAAATGGCATCATCGCGCTGAACGTTGTCTGATTCGCCCACATCGGACTGGGGTTTGGGCACAAACAGCAACTGCATCGCCAGCAACACCCAGGCGACAAGATACAACAGGAAGGGCCAGCGCCAGCCGAGCGTCGCCAACAGCCCGCCGATAAACAGAAAGATGACGCCGCCCAGCTCGATCGACATGCCTTGCGAAGCGATCATTTTCAAGCGCGCCTGCCCGCTGTAAAAAGCAGAAATCAGACCGGTGCCGGCTGACATCACGATCGCCGTGGCGCCGCCAAGCAGCAGGCGGTCGAGCATCACCGGCCAAAAGCCGCGCAGCAACAGCCCCCCCGACCCAAGCAGGCCATACAACAACAGCCCCCAGCTGAGCGCCGCGTAAGCGCCCGCCTTGTCAATAAAACGTCCGGCGAAGGGGCCAAATATCACCACGCCCAACGACGGCACGGTGACCAGCCAACTGGCCGCGGAAGGCGTGCCCAACTGGCTCGCGATCTCCGTCAAACCGGGAACGATCACGCAACCGACCATGATCGTCAGACAGGCCACGGCCAAGAGCGTAAACGCCGCCATTTTTCTTAATTCACGCATAGAGTGCCTCACTGAAATATCCGATATATGGATATGATATCCACAATTCGGACGGTATTCTTGAGGCTTCTGCCCAACATGTCAACGCGCGAACTGTAAACTGAATGTCAATCCTACCCTGCCAACGTCGGCAACCCTCCAGTTATTACCTGCAATGGCTGGCAGGCGCTTTTTGGCAATCCATGCGCTTTGTCACTCAATGAGCGTTGACATCGCCCACATCCGGCAACAGAATAATAACCACTATTCGGATGAGTGATCCATTATTCGGATAATTCGAAATCAATATCAACCACACCACATCTCGCTGCCGTCAAGTCGGCGACAACCTAAGTGAGGAACTCATGAGTAAAGAAATTTCACGTCGTAATATCATCAAACGCATTCCGCTGTTGGCTGGCGGCGCCTTGCTTTCTCAATCCCTGCTGTCTTCCGCCATGGCGGCACCATCATCCGCCCTACCGGCGGCGACGCGGAAAGGCGCGTTTACTGATGCGGGCGCATCGCTCGATAAGTCATTGATTTCCTACTATCAGGTGCCGATGCAGAAACGCTTGAAGATCAATGAGAAAGGCATTCAGGGCAAGCCCTACGCCGAGTTCTTCGACAGCAATCTGGATGCGCCCGTAGAGATGATCCGCGCGCTGGAACAGGGGCCGTTGGCAAAAGAACACATTCTTCAACCCACGAAAGCGGGCCTGAAAACCCTATTGGAACGTTTTGACGAGTTTCCGGTATCGGGTTACGCCGTCGTTGAGGATGGCGGCCCCTGCGCCTATGCGCAAAGCCGCCATATTTTTCCGGGCGTGACCACGGAGATGTTCAAGTGGTGGTTCTGCTGGCACCCGATCGAGAGCGAACGCTATTATCTGTGGTTCCCGCATGCTCATATCCACAACTCGGTTGTCGATCCCAAGCGTCTGGCGGATACCCGTCTGTCCTACGCTGAGCGGCTGTACGGCAACCCGAACCACATTACCGAGTACATTGGCGATAACTATCTGGACGGCGTTATCCATTTTAATGCGCCGGAAAGCTTCGGCGTCGAGAGCGAGTTGCTCAAAAAGCATCGCTTTACCTTTAACGCCAGCGGCATCATCACGCCTTATGATGCGCAATCAACGCCGCTGGTGCTGATGATTCATCTGGGACGCGACACGCCGCAAGGGATGGAAATGGTCAACCGTTACTGGATCGGCACGCATGAATCCTGGGATAGATTCGACAAGTTCCCGGACGGCGGAAAACGCTCGCGCGAATACATCGCAAAAGCGGGGATGACGAAAGCGTCGCTGGAAGACTTTGCCTATGAAATGGCCGTCCACGATATGACGGAGTTCTCTTCGCTCGGCCGTTTTCTGCCTGAGATTTATGCCCGGTTCGGCAACAGCTGACCGCCGCCTTCCCTCGCCAACGCAGCGCCGGGAGCGAGGCGTGCTGGCCCCGGCGTTCAGCGCCTGCCGGGCCAAACGCCCCGGCTTGTTATGCCAGCATCGCTTCGATTTCCGCTTTGCACTGCATCAGCGAACCGAGCAGATGGTCAAACTTTTCCTCGAAACGCATGGCTGGAACCGCAATGGATATGGCGTAAAGCTCGTTGACGCCGATATTGAGGTAAACGCCGACGCCACAGACGCCCCGAGCGTGCTCTTCGCGATCGATGGCGTAACGACGGATCCTGGTTTCCCGAATGTCCTCCAGTACGGATGAGACGGTTCTGAGGGTATTATCCGTTCTGACATCCGGCTGGCCGCCAAGCAGATCCGCAATCTTTTCGTCAGGCAGCTCGGCCAGAATGGCTTTGCCATGCGCCGTGCAGTGACACGGAAAGGCGGTGCCAACGGCTGATACGACGCGAAGTTCCTGATCGGAAACAAACTGGCCTACCGATACCGCGTGGCTGCCGCGGTAAACGCACAAATCGACGGTTTCACGCGTGCGGCGGCCAAGCGTTTCCATCGCCGGTTTTGCAAGGGTGATCACATCCGTATGCGCGGAAGCCGCCAGGCGGGCGAGCGCCGGCCCTAATTGAACGCCGCCGCTGCCCATGATGAGCAGCTGTTGCGATTCAAGCGAGGTGACCAAACGGTGTACGGTGGTGCGCGGCAGCCCCGTTTCCCGGGACAATTGAGAGATGGTCATGCCCTTCGGTTGAGTTTCCAGCGCCCGCAGCAGGGTGGCGGCCCGGGCAATCACCTGTGAGCCGCTATTATCCGCATCATTACTCATCGTGATGTTCCACATTGAATGGGGTCAGGGACGAAAGAATATCACAGGTTGTCCACATATTGGATAGGTGGACAAGATCCATGGAAAATCCCCCGCCTACCTGCCTCATCACAGATACCAGGATTTTTTAGAGCAACACAGTGAGATAAAAGCAATAGCTCCCCCATGATATTCAGGATGGCAGTCTGCCCATGCTTCATCATCGCGCAGGCGCCTACGCCAACAGCCTCGCGTACCTACGGCTTTTTACGGCTTCGCCAATCTGAACACCGTTTTTGTGTGCCAATAGTAGTCGATCGCCGCCGCGATATTCGGCATCCAACCGTCCGGCTCATAGGGCACGAAGCCGGAAAAACCCAGCCTGCGGGCAGAGACCTGGAACCCCGCGCCGGAGAAAATGCGTGCATAGTCGTCCAGCGAGCGATCCTGCACCACGGTATGCGTCTGTTCAGCGACCCTTGCGCGCCATTGCGGCCACAGCGGGTTGTCGGTGTGGCAACCGGTCACCGCATAGTAAACGCCGCCCGGTTTCAGCGCCCGCAGCATATCGGCGGCATGCTGCGCGATATCTTCGATCAGGTAGATGACTTCATGGCTGAAAGCGATATCGAAATGGTCATCCCAGCCTGTCAGCCGCGTGTCGGTTTGATAATCGATCGGCAGGTTTCCTTTCAGGCGATTGGCGTGTTCGACGGACTGGCGGGCGATATCGACGCCGAGCCCTTCACGAAATGGCCGGATTTGGTGCAACAGACGCAGAAAACCGCCCTGATTGCAGCCGAAGTCCAGCACCCTGACGCCGGACAGTTCGTGTTCCGGCACCAGAGTTAGCAGATGCCGCCAGATAGGCGCATGGCCTTCGGCCATGGCCTGCTCTGCGTGCGGATCGCGATACCAGGTGGGAATGCTCAAGGATGAGTCGTTCATGATGGCCTCCTTATGTTTCCACTCAGCCAACCACAGCCTATGGCGACAAACAACCGTGCGCGCATTTTTTGAACATTCACTGCTCTGGCTTGCCATGCACCGGCAGCTGGCTGGTCACGCAGTGAATGCCGCCGCCGCCGGCCGCGATGGCGTCGATCTCCAACTGCACCACCTTGCGCTGCGGATAGAGCGCCGACAGTAGCGTAAATGCCGCCTTATCCGCCTGCGGGTCGCCAAATTCAGGGGCGATCACCGCGCCGTTGATCACGAAATAGTTGATATAGCCCGCCGCAAAGTCCGGATTGTTACGGCTGAAACGGCTGTCGCGCGGCGCCAGCGGCGGCGAAAGCGTATGCACCTGCAGCTTGCGGCCGTCGGCGTCGGTCGCTGCCTTGAGGATCGCCAGATGCGCCTGGGTAACCGCATGATCATAAGAGGCCGGA
This sequence comes from Serratia sp. BNK-23, assembly GCF_047456145.1. NCBI lineage: Bacteria > Pseudomonadati > Pseudomonadota > Gammaproteobacteria > Enterobacterales > Yersiniaceae > Serratia > Serratia sp. BNK-23. The sequence continues at coordinate 2,420,831 of NZ_CP179900.1, read as the reverse complement.
TCGGTGTCCAGGTTGGCCACCACCACGCCCGGCCGCACGAAACGGGCATAAAAATCGACGTGGGCGTCGGTGATGTCCCGGCCTTTAATGCCCGGCAGCCAGATAATTTTGCGCAGGCCGAGCATCGCCTTCAGCTCCTGCTCCACCCGATCGCGGTTCCAGCCTGGATTACGGTTTGCATTCACCCAACTGCTCTCGGTCATGATGCCGGTGCCGCGCCCATCCACCTCAATGCCACCGCCTTCCCCCACCAGCGCGCTGCGGCGCGGCTGAGCGACGCCGTATTTTTTGGCGGCGAACGCCGCCAGACGCGCATCCCTGGCATGCCGCTGCTTATCGCCCCAGCCGTTGAAGTTGAAATCCACCGCGCCCAGCGCACCGGCGTCGTTGATGACGAAATTGGCGCCAATGTCACGCATCCAGATGTCATCCAGCTCGGTGACGACATAGCTGACGTTCTGACTGCCGCAGGTGGCCTCCGCCAGCTGCCGTTCGTGCGCGCGGCAAAATACCGTCAGCGGCTGAAACTCGGCGATGGCGCGGGCGATGCGCCCCTGCGCTGCCTGCACGTCCGCCGTGAACCCGCCCCAGATGGCCTTCTGGGCGCCGAAGGCGAGAAACGCCCGCAGCTGAGGTTCCCCTTCGTCGGGCATCCGCCAGGCCGGATTAAGCGCAGCTTCTGCGTGACCGCGTAATGGAAAGCCCAACGATGCCGTCAAGCCGACGCCGGCCACCGCCGAAAGCTGCTTGATGAAGGTGCGACGCGATGACATAAACGACCTCTTTTAATTAATTTAAATTCAAATGGTTAACCGAATTCTTCACTCTCCGGCACTTGAATCCCATGCTAGTCTTCCCCTGCCACCGCGACAAACGATATATTTAGTGGATATCTGATTAGACAGGCTTATCGATAATGTTAAAACACTGGCCCCCTTTGAGCGCACTGCGCGGTTTCGAAGCGGCGGCGCGCCTGGGCAGTTTTCATCAGGCCGCCGAAGAATTGCACCTGACCCAGTCGGCCATCAGCCAACAGATCCGCAGCCTCGAGGCGTTTTTGGAACAGCCGCTGTTCTTCCGCACCGGCCGCAGCGTAACGCTGACCGACGCCGGCCACGATCTGTTCAGCACCGCACAGGTGATGCTGCAACAGTTGGCCGTCGGCATTCGCCGTTTGGATCAGTACCGCAAACCCAACCAGCTGATCGTCAACACCACCCCGGCCTTTGCCCGCCACTGGCTCGCGCCGCGGCTGGGCGAGTTCAACCAGCGACATCCGCAGATCGATCTGTGGCTGTTCACCAGCTTTGAACCGCCGGATATGGCGACGGACAGCATCGATCTGGCGATCCGCGACGATCTCAGCGCGCAGGCGGACTGCACCTTTAACGTTCTCTGTACCGACCGGCTCTATCCCGCCTGCCACCCCAGCCTGCTGGCGTTGGCGCCGGAGCAGCGCGTGACCTTGCACGGCGAACGCGAGATGGACTGGAGCCACTGGACGGTGGCGGGCGGCGCGCACGTCGGCCAACGCGACAGCGGGCTGAACTTCTCCGATCCTGGTCTGCTGCTGGACGCCGCCTGCAACGGCCTCGGCATCGCGTTGGTCAGTCAGCTGCTGGCGCAACACGCGCGCGACGTCGGGCTGCTGCACCCGTTAACCGAGCAACGCGTGCGCGGCGCCAACTGGGCGTGGCTGCTGCATCGCGACAGCGAACACAATCCGCTCGCCCGGCACTTCTGCCAATGGCTGCAGTCGGCGCTGCCCGCCGGCGCATAACGCGTCACGTCACGATTTGCTACTCTGGTCAGGCGACCCCGCCTGACCGCTGCTACCTTCAATAAAGCGCCGCAACAGCCCGAAGAAAACGCGCTAACCTGCTGTTTCAAAAATAATTAGTTGAATTCACCTGATAACTGAACATCGCTAAAAGGATCTTCTATGTCTGCCGGTTTATTGAAAACGATAGCGCTGAGCGTGACCCTTGCTTGCTCCCTTCCCGCCGCCTTTGCCGCCGATCTGACCGCCGGCGCGGTCGCCGCCCCGGATCAGTATGGCGCCAAGGTCGCCGCGCACATTCTGCAGGCCGGCGGCAACGCGGTCGACGCGGCGGTCGCCACCGCCTTTACCCTCGCGGTGACCTACCCTGAAGCCGGCAATATCGGCGGCGGCGGCTTTATGACGCTGTACGTCGACGGTAAGCCCTATTTTCTCGACTACCGCGAAGTGGCGCCCAAGGCCGCCAGCAAGACCATGTATCTGAACGAGAAAGGCGAAGTGATCGAAAATCTCAGCCTGGTGGGCAGCCGCGCCGCCGGCGTGCCGGGCACCGTGCTGGGGTTGTGGGAAGCCCACAAGCGTTTCGGCAAGCTGCCGTGGGCCGAACTGCTGACGCCGGCGATCGGCTACGCCCGGCAAGGTTTCACCGTAGCGGATCAGCAGTATCAGTACCGTGAAGACGCCAACAAGCTGTTCGCCGGTAAAACCAACTTCGGCGACTATTTCGGCGCCATGAAGCCCGGCACGGTGTTCAAACAGCCGGAGCTGGCCGCCACCCTTGAGCGCATCGCCAAATCGGGCGCCGACGATTTTTATCACGGCGAAACTGCCCGCCTGCTGGTGGCGCAAATGCAGCGCGACAACGGGCTGATCGGCGCGGCGGATCTGGCCGACTACCGGGTGAAATGGCGCGAACCGATGCGCATCAGCTGGCGCGGCAACACCGTGTATACCGCCCCGCTGCCCAGCTCCGGCGGCATCGCGCTGGCGCAGCTGCTGGGGATAAAAGAAGATCGCGCCGCCGACTTCAAGGACGTGCCGCTGAATTCGGCGCGCTATATCCACCTGTTGGCGGAGATCGAAAAACGCGTGTTCGCCGATCGCGCCGACTACCTCGGCGATCCGGATTTCACTAACGTGCCGGAAGCGCAGTTGATCGCCCCTGATTACCTGCAAAAACGCGCCGCCGAGATCAATCCGCAGGCGATCTCACCGACCGAGCAGGTACGGCCGGGGCTGGAAACCCACCAAACCACCCATTTCTCGATCGTCGATGCCGCCGGCAACGCCGTCAGCAACACCTATACGCTCAACTGGGACTTCGGCAGCGGCGTGGTGGTCAAAGGCGCCGGCTTCCTGCTCAACGACGAGATGGATGACTTCAGCGCCAAACCGGGCGTCGCCAATGCCTTTGGCGTGGTGGGCAGCGACGCCAACGCCATTGAGCCGGGCAAACGCATGCTCTCCTCGATGAGCCCGACCATCATCACCCGCGACGGCGACGTCACCCTGGTGATCGGCACCCCGGGCGGTTCGCGCATCTTCACCTCGATCTTCCAGGTGATCAACAACCTCTACGATTACCACCTGCCGCTGGCGCAGGCGGTGGCCGCCCAGCGCGTACACCATCAGCTGTTGCCGAAAGACACCGTCTACTATGACAGCTTTGCGCCGCTGACCGGCAAACCGGCGGACGAGCTGAAGGCCATGGGCTACACCCTCGAAGACCAGGGCTGGAACATGGGGGATATTCAGGTCATCCGCATCGATGGCCGCACGCCGGAAACCGCGTCCGATCCGCGCGGCCGCGGCGTGGGCCTGGTGGTGAAAAAGTAACGCCCCGGCGGCCCGCCTCAGGTTAGACGGGCCGCTACTTCCCCGCATTGACTGCCGCTGCGCCCTTTCTTACTCATCTATACTGAAGCGACAGGCTCGCGTTTGACGACGGCGGCGTCTGCCTTCCTTCTTAGACGATAACGACAATATTAATTTTAAATCAATCACCTGCATTTATCGTAAGCGGTGTCGGAGGCAATCAATAATGGCGAAAAGACGAGCAGTACCCGGTGTCCATCCCTACGATGGGCCCGCCGGCGGTTGGGGCGCGCTGAAAGCGACGGCCATCGCCGTGCGCACACAGATGGATACCCTGGAAGCGCCGGTGACGCTGATGCGTACCAACCAGCCCGACGGGTTTGACTGCCCGGGATGTGCGTGGCCGGATAAAGAGCATCGCTCCACCTTTCAGTTTTGCGAAAACGGCGCCAAAGCCGTGACCTGGGAAGCGACCAGCAAGCGCGTGACCCCCGAATTCCTGGCGCAAAATACCGTGACCTCACTGCTGCAAAAAACCGATTATCAGTTGGAGGACTACGGCCGTCTGACCACGCCCCTGTTTTATGACGCCGGGACGGACACCCTGCGCCCGCTGGCCTGGGACGAGGCGTTCCAACGCATCGCCGCCGTCTTGCAGACGCTGCCGCCGGAACAGGTGGAATTTTATACCTCCGGCCGGGCGTCCAATGAAGCGGCCTACCTGTTCCAGCTGTTTGCGCGTGAATTTGGCAGCAATAACTTTCCCGACTGCTCCAACATGTGCCATGAGCCGACCAGCGTTGGCCTGCCGCAGTCGATCGGCATCGGCAAAGGCACTGTCTCGCTGGACGACTTTGACAGCGCGGAGCTGGTTATTTCCATCGGGCACAACCCGGGCACCAACCACCCGCGCATGATGGGCACGCTGCATGAGCTGGCGCGCAAAAAAGTGCCGATCATTGTGTTTAACCCGCTGCGCGAGCGGGCGCTCGAACGTTTCACCGATCCGCAAAACGTCATCGAAATGGCGACCTACAGTTCGACCCCGATCGCTTCAACCTACTATCAGGTCAAAGCCGGCGGCGATGCCGCGGCGCTCAAAGGCATCGCCAAAGCGTTGCTGCAGTTGGATGATGAGCATGGCAATGCGCTGGATCACGCCTTTATTGCCGAGCACACTGAAGGGTTTACGGCTTTCGACGCCGATCTGCGGGCCACCCGTTGGGAAGCCATTGAGGCGGAAAGCGGTCTGACGCGTCAGGATCTGGAACAGGTCGCCGCCGCTTACGCGAAATCCAACGCCACCATCGTGACCTACGGCATGGGCATTACGCAGCACAATAAAGGGACGGCCAACGTGCGCCTGATCGCTGACCTGCTGCTGCTGCGCGGCAACATTGGCAAACCGGGCGCCGGCATTTGCCCGCTGCGCGGCCACTCTAACGTGCAGGGCAACCGCACCGTCGGCATCACCGAAAAACCCTCGGCCGAATTTTTGGCGAAGCTGGAAACGGTGTTTGGCTTCACGCCGCCCAAAGCCCACGGTCACGATGCCGTGAAATGCATGCAGGCGATGATCGACGGCGCTTCGAAGGCGTTGATTTGCCTGGGCGGCAACTTCGCCGTGGCGCTGCCGGACCCCGAGCAGAGCTTCCCGGCGATGAAAGCGCTGGAGTTAAGCGTGCATATCGGCACCAAACTCAATCGCAGCCATCTGTTGGTGGCGAAAGAAACTCTCATTCTGCCCTGCCTGGGCCGTACCGAGCTGGACCTGCAGGCCGGCGGACGGCAATCGGTGACGGTGGAGGATTCGATGTCGATGGTGCATGCCTCGTCCGGCAAATTAAAACCGGCGTCGGAACTCCTGCGTTCGGAACCCGCCATTGTGGCCGGCATGGCCAAAACGGTGATGCCCGCCAGCAAGGTGCCCTGGGATGAGTTGGTCGAGGATTACGATGTGATCCGCGATCTGATCGAAAAAACCATACCGGGCTTCGACGATTACAACGCGCGCATTCGCCAACCCGGCGGTTTTCGCATGCCATTGCCGCCGACAGAACGCCAGTGGCCGACGGCGACGGGCAAAGCGATGTTTTCGGTGTTCAGCGGGTTGCACGAAGACCAGATTGCGGCGGAACAAGATACGCTGCGGCTGATCACCCTGCGCAGCCACGATCAGTACAACACCACCATCTATGCCCTGGATGACCGCTATCGCGGGGTTTTCGGCCGGCGCGACGTGCTGTTTATGAATGACAGCGATCTGCAACGTTTGGGGCTGGAGCATGGCGACGTGGTCGACCTGGAAACGGCGCTGCCCGGCAGCACCCAGCGCCTGGAAGGCATCACGGTGATCGCCTACAACATCTCGGCCGGATCGGTCGGCGCCTACTACCCGGAAGCCAACGTGCTGGTGCCGCTGCATTACATCGATGAGGAGAGCGGTACGCCTTCGTACAAATCGGTGCCAATCCGCGTGAAGCTGAGATCCAAAGAGGTGCGCGCGGTCGATATCGCCTGACGGAAGCGGTTTGAGCCTTTCTCCGCATGGAGAAAGGCTTCTCCCCTTTATACCTGCGCCACCAACACATTAACGTTGGCGGGGAAAACCAATCCTTCCAATGCATTACCGCTGTCGGAGGTCACCAGATAATCGACCTCGGGCCATTTGGCCACCAGCGTCATCGCATGCCCGCGCAGCTTGTTTTCGTCGGCCAGCACAATGCATTTGCGGCTCTGCGCAATCATTTTGCGCGCGATGGCCGCCTCATTGACGTTTTGATCCATCACCCCGGTCTGCACATTAACCGCACCGGCGCCGATAATGGCGTAATCGGCGAAAAACGCTTCGATATTATTCAACGCGATCGCGCCCAGGCACGCCATTTTGGAGTCGATGAACTGCCCGCCGATCAGCACCACGTCGATGGAGTCATTTTCCAGACAGACGTTGGCGATCAGCGGCGAGTTGGTGATGACCGTCAACTGATCCACCGTCGCCAACTGCCGAGCGAACTCCAGCGTGGTGGAGCCGAAATCCACGAACACCGTATCGCCCGGTTGGATCAGCGTCACCGCTTTCTCCGCGATGGCGCGCTTCTCAGCCTCGGCGATTTTGGCCCGCTCATTGAATTCATGCTCGAACTTGAACTGGCTGCTGACCGCGCCACCGTGGATCTTCTTGATCAGCCGATAGTCTTCCAGCTTGTTCAGATCGCGCCGAATGGTTTCCTGCGAAACCTGGAATTTATCCGCCAGCTCATTCACGTAAACCCGGCCATTGGCCTGGATCAGCGCCAGTATTTCATTGCGCCTTTCCACGGAATTAGAGATATCCATTCACATTACACTCGCTGCCTTAAGTAAGAGTGACTGCTTCCGCCGAGACTCGCGGCGTTAACTGACGGAATACTACGGGTTTCATGGCGTTAGACGCAAGCCGTAGCCGCCGTTCATCCGGTGGGTTCGATGCTGATGTGCAGCGCGTCACGCTCGCCGCCGGGCGGCAAGGCGATGTTGCGCAGCAGGATCCGCCGTTCCGGCAGGCAGCGATGCGTTTTGCGGTACAGTACTTTCTCCCCCAGCCGCACCACCACCGAACCGGACACCGGCTGTTCCACGCGCATATTGATCGTGACCGTGGCGGGTTTGCCGATCAGCGCCACGTTGGCAGGCGCGGTCAGGCGGATCCGCTCGTCATGCCGCACCGGGAGGATTTGCCGCGCCGGCGGCAGCGTGCGCTGCAGCGAACGGGCAACGGCTTCGCCGACGCGCAGCCCTTCCTGATAACACTGGTCGCCCATGTCTGCCGGATGCAGCATGTTACCGACGGCGAAATAGGCGGCGTCGGAACAGCGGCCGAACTGATCGGTCAGCGGGCAGCCGCTCTCCGGCCGCTGCGCCAGGTGGCTCTGGCGGATCAGCGTATACTCCCCGGTGAAGCGGCCGGTGAAGATCAGGCTGTCGCAGGCGATGCGCCGTTTCTCTCCCTGGCGGTTCTCCACCTCGATGGATTCGACCCGATCGCGGCCGGCAATGTCGGTCACCCGCGAATAATAGTGAATCGGCACCCCCATCAGGCGCGCATAGAGCGCGCTCAGCCGCCAGGCGACGGGCCTGCCGCCGCTTTCAATCATGGCGACGGCGCGCACGCCGGCGTTGCGCAGCGTCCACAGCGCGGAGAAACTGACCAGCTCGGTGCCGACCACCACCGGCGCCTTGCCCGGCTGCAGCCCGCGCAAATAGACGAACTGCTGCAGCGCGCCGGCGGTCAGCACGCCCTGCGGCCGCAGGCCGCTCACCAGGCGCGGATGACGCGGCGTCTCGCGCACGCCGGTCGCCAGGATCACCCGCTGCGCTTTCAAGATGCTAACGCCACGGCGGTCCGTGATGGTCAGCTCACCGTCTGGTTTGATGGCGAGCACCGTCACGCCGGTGCGGATCTCTACCTGCCCGGCGCGCGCCAGTATCTTATCAACATAGGTGGACCCCAGCATCGGCCGGTAAAAAGTCTGCAGCCCGAAGGTGGGATGTCGGCAGTGCCTGGGCACGCCGCCCGCCTGCTGTTCCCGCTCCAGGATCACCACATCCTCGATGCCCGCCTGCCGCAGCGCGGTCGCCGCCGCAATCCCGGCGGGCCCGGCGCCGACAATCGCCACCTGATACTCAGTTTTCATCAATGCTCCCTACGGCCAGCGTTTGGCCAAAACGATCGCCCACCATTTCCGCCACCCGGCTGCTGCAATAGAAACCGTTGCAGCGCCCCATCATCACGCGCGTGCGGCGCCGCAGCCCGCCGATGCATTCCGGCGGCACGGCGGAATCGAACGCCGCCTCTATCTCCCGCTGGGTCACCAGCTCACAATGGCAAACGATGCCGCCGTTGTCCGGGCGCGCATAATCGCGCAGCGCATAGTCGGCAAGCATCGGCATCTGCGGCCAATGCACGGTCTGCGGCGTTGTCGGCGTGAAGCATGGCGTAAAGTGGTCGCGATAGAGCTGTTCCACGTATTGCGCGATGCCGAGCGCCGCCGTCAGGCCGGTGGAGCGAATGCCCGCCACGCAGATCCACTGCCGGTCGGGATAGTGCTGGATGCGGTAGTGTTTCTGTTCGGTCGCCGGGCGTAATCCGGCATAGCTGGCGGTCACGCTGTAATTCGCCAGCGTGGGCAGCAGCCGGGTGCCCTGTTCGATCAGCTCGCGCATTTTGGTTTCGTCCACCGTCGCCGTTTCTCGATCCTGCTGTTCTTCGGCGGTCGGCCCGAGCAGCAAATTGCCGAAGATGGTTTTCGACAGCAGCACCCCTTTGGTGATCGCCGTCGGCACCGGCAAGATGATGGCGTTGACCTGACCGGCGGCGGCCTTGTCGAACACCAGGAACTGCCCTTTGCGCGGGCGGATTTCAAACTCGGGCTGATGGCAGAAACTTTCTACCCGGTCGCCCTGATTGCCGGCGCAGTTGATGACGATTTTGCCGTGAAACTCGCCCCGGTTGCTGGTTAGCCGCCAGCCGGTCGGCAAGCGTTCGGCGCCGGTCACCTCGGTATTGAAGCGATAGTCGCCGCCGTGTTTGACACCTTGCGTCAGGTACGCCAGCGGCGTGCTCCAGGGATCGATCACGCTCTCTCCCGGTACCTCTACCGCCGCCAACGCGCCGGGCGCCAGCTGCGGCTCACGGCGATACAGTTCGGCGGCGTCGATCTGCGCCACGTCCAGCACGCCGTTGTCATGCGCCTGCTGCACGATCGCGGGCAGCGCCGCCAGCTGCTGCTCGTCCCACGCCACCACCAACGCGCCGGTAGGCAACAGCGGCAAATTCATCCGTTCACGGATGGCGATAAACTCCCGGTAGCCGGCCTGCATGCAATGCAGTTCCAGGCTGCCGCTCGGCGCATCGAAGCCGGTATGCAGCAGCGCGCTGTTGGCTTTGCTGGCGCCGGACAGGATATCGCCCCCCTTTTCCAACAGCAGCGTACGGGCGCCCATCAGGCAGAATTTGCGGAATACCGCACACCCGACCACACCGCCGCCAATCACGACAATGTCCCAATCCGTTTGTTCTTCCATCATGCTGATGTCCCGTTTTGATGTGATAACCACAATAAAACCACACAATAACCGCATTTGAAATGGTAAAAACAACACAACTCCCAAAAAAAGGCCGCATAAGGCGGGTGATAAGCAAAAAGTATGAGGTCGATCACGCGGGGTTATTTTATCTTGTGATTTATGTTGCTTTAATGTGTGAAATTGAAGATAGATTATTAAAACAGTCACACAACCAACACCAGGCACAATAAAAAAACAAAACCTATAAGAGAGCGAAGCAATGATGAATCAACGTTATGCCGCGATTGATCAGGGAACCACCGGCACCCGGGTCGTGGTGTTCGGCGAAGACGGCAGGCACCATTCGCCGGCCAGCATGCCGCACAAGCAGATCACTCCCAATCCGGGCTGGGTGGAACACGACGCCCTGGAGATTTTGGCGAATATCCGCCGCTGTCTCAGCCAGTGCGACATGGTGGATGCCATCGGTTTAGGGCATCAGGGCGAAAGCCTGCTGGCCTGGGACGCCGACAGCGGCCTGCCGCTGTACAACGCCATCGTTTGGCAAGATCAGCGCACCGAGCCGGAGATCCAGCGCCTGAAACGCGAAGGCGTCGAGCCGCTGGTGATGGCGAAAACCGGCCTGCCGCTCGATACCTACTTCTCCGCCAGCAAGATGGGCTGGCTGATGAACAACGCGCCGGGGGCCAGGCAGCTGGCGCAACGCGGCCGCCTGCGGCTCGGCACCATGGACGCTTTCTTCCTGTTCCACCTGTGCGGCCGGCACCTCACCGACTATAACTCGGCCTCGCGCACCTCGTTGTTCAACATTCATACCCTGCAGTGGGACGAGGAGCTGTGCCGTTTGTTCGGCGTGCCGATCGACAGCCTGCCCGAGGTCAGAGACAACATCGGCCACTTCGGCGACGTCGCGCTCAACGGCAAACCGGTGCCGCTGACGGCCTGCATCGTCGACCAGTTTGCCGGCACATACGGCCACGGCTGCCATCAACCGGGGCAGATGAAGATCACCTTCGGTACCGGCGCCTTTTTACAGGCGATCACCGGGCCGCGCCCGATCGACGCCGGCGAGTCCGGCCTGTTGCCCACGCTGTGCTGGAAGCTGCCCGGCAGCGAGCCGGTGTATGGCCTGGACGGCGGCGTTTATAACGCGGCCTCCGCCATTAACTGGGCAAGAAAGATAGGCCTGTTCAACGATTTCGATGAATTCGGCGATTTTCCGGCCCAGCCGGCCATCGCGCGCGGCCTGGCCTTTGTGCCCGCGCTCTCTGGGCTGGCCTGCCCGTACTGGGATCGCTCCGCCGCCGGGATGTGGGCCGGCCTGTCGCTGGAAACCGAACGCAAGGATCTGCTGCAGTCGATCCTCGAAGGCATCGCCATGCGTTCCGCCGAGGTGATCAACGCCATGGATAAACTGAAACCGATCGGCGACAACATTTCGGTGGACGGCGGTCTGTCCGCCAACCGTTACTTCACGCAGTTTCTCGCCAACCTGATCCAAAAGCGCATCGTCTCTCCCGCCAATAAGGAGATCACCGCCCAGGGCGTTGCGCTGCTGGCGCGTAAAGGATTGGGGATGGAACATCCGCTCAAGGTGCTCAGCCGCTATGAAGTGACGGAACCCGCCGAGGTCGATATGAGGGTCTGGTTTACCCGTTATCAGGAAATCATCGCGCGCTCGCGCGGCTTACGTTCACCGCAGGAGGAACACCATGGCTGAGTTCGGTAATGTCATCATCTATATCATCATGGCCGGCACCCTGATCGGCGCGTTGGCGTCGATCATCAAGCCGGAAGGCGAGCTGGGGCGTGAGTTCGTCAACGGCATTCATGCCATCGGCCCGGTGTTTCTCGCCCAGGCGGGCATCATGGCCGCGATCCCGATCATCTCTTACCTGATCATGTACAGCATCGGCCCCTTCTTCTCGGCGCTCGGCTCAGACGCCTCGATCGCGGCGCTGGCGGTGATCGCCGTGGACATGGGCGGCTACCAGTTGGCCGACGCCATCGCCGCCAACCGCGATATGTGGATCGTCGCCATGCTGGTGGGTTACACCTCCGGCGCCAGCATCGTCTACCTGATCCCGGTCGGGCTTATCATGCTGAACCGCGACGACCATAAATATCTGGCGTTGGGCGCCATGGCGGGCCTGATCAGCATTCCGTTCGCCGTGCTGATCGCCCTGGTGACCATCACCTTCAATAACCTGCCGGTCAGGGAGATCATTTCCACCACCTCGCCCGCCGCGCACTATCTGCAGCTGGACTTGCTGCAGGCGCTGCGGCTGCTGTCGCCGCTGTTCGCCCTGTGCTTCCTGTTGGCGCTGGGGCTGAAGCTGCGGCCGGCGGCGATGGTGAAAGGATTCCTGATCTTCGGCAAGGCGGCGGATGCCTTTATCAAGCTGGTGTTGGCGCTGTGCATCATCGAACATTTCACCGGCGTGTTTAAAAAGGTATTCGGCGGCTGGGTGTTCGATCCGTTATTTGCCGACAAAGACGAATTATTCCGCGCTATCGAGATCGCCGGTTATATCGGCATTATGTTGGCGGGCACATTCCCCATTTGTTATTTATTCCAGCGCTATTGCCGCAAGCCGATGCATTTCATCGGTAAAAAGCTCGGTTTATCGGATACCGGCGCGCTGGGCTTTATTATGGTATTGGCCAATATCATCGCCGTTTATCACCTGTTCAAAGGCATGCGGGCGCGCGATAAGGTGCTGTGCGTGGCCTTCGGCATCTGCGCGCAGGCCACGTTGGGCGATCACCTGGCGTTTACCGCCAACTTCCAACCTTCGCTGGTGTTGCCGATCATGATGGGCAAATTCCTCGGCGGCATGATCGCCGTGCTGATCGCCATAAAAATTTCGGTGCCGGAGGCTGAATTGCTGGAAAAAGAACAGACGCAAAGGCAATCGACGGCCATCGCCGCCGCCGCTCGCTAAATTTATCCCTAAGCCATAAAAATAAACGGGGCGCCGCCTCACGGGGAAGCTGCGCCCTTTTTTCGTCCCTGACAACAATTATTGAGAGAACAAACGCTAATGAGAAAAATATTTTTGGCCTGCCCCTACAGCCACGCCGACGCCAACGTCGTGCAGCAACGCTTTATCGCCTGCAACGACGTCGCCGCCGCTATCGTGCGCGCCGGCAATGCCGTTTTTAGCCAGGTCAGCATGTCGCATCCGATCAATCTCTGCCTGCAAGAGCTCGACAAAACCGCCATCGGCAAGCTGTGGGCGCCGATCGACGCGCTGTTCATGGCGGCGATGGATGAATTGATCGTGCTCGACTTGCCGGGTTGGCAAGAGAGCGGCGGCATCAAGCGCGAGATGGACGCTTTCGCGGCGCGCGGTTGCCGCGTCAGCCTGTGGTCCGAGGTCGCAGGCGAGTTCAACTGAGGCGTGCGCCCCGCCGCTTGGCGCGACGGGGCAGCGGCCTATTTGCCGTTGGCCAATTCACCGTACACCACCTGGCCGCGGAAACCGCGCCGCACCTGCTGGAACAGCTCGCGGAACGCCGGGTAATCCTGCGCCTGGCACAGCGCTTCCTTGCCGCGAATGGCGTTCACCTGCAGGCGGTGATTGACGGTCACCTGCTGCCCGTCGCGCCGCCACGCGACGCGATAGTCGCCCGCCGCATTGCGGAATTGCCGATCTTTCGGAATGGCGATGATCGGCACGTTGGCCGGCAGCTGCAGACGGTAGGTTTCATCGTAGCGCTGCGCGGTGCAGTAGAACGGCGTTTCGTTGCCCGGCGCCGCCGTGGTGGTATACAGCGTGCGGAACGATTTGCCGCCGGGCGGGTTGGGCAAGGTCATGCCGCCCACCACGCCGAAATCGACGTAGTCGTCCGCCTTGAAGCGGAAGCGGTAACCGAACTGCTTTTTGAGATCCAGCGGATCGCTGTTCATCGCCACCTCGCCGCTGCCGTCGATGCCGGAGGCGGACATGATCGTCGCTTCGGCCTGCGCCCGGTTCTGGCGGTTGATCTGCGAGAAGTAGCCCCGCAGGTCAATCTCTTCCACTTCGCTCAGCCGGCGCTCGGTCTCCCCCTGCAGATTGCCCGCCTTGTCGAACACGAAATCGACGCTCAGCGCGCTCTTGACCGGCTGCTCGTCGCTGCCCGGGGTGCGCGCCAGCCTGGCGTCGCGCGTCAGCAGCACCGGCGCGCCCAAATCGCCCTCCGGCAGTTGCCCGAAACGCGCCCAGGGATTGGTGGAATCGAGGTACAGTTTGAATTCCGGCACGTAGGTGATGGCGTGATTGAAGCGGCCAAGCAGCGGCACTTTAGGCAGTATCGGGCCCTCATCCATGCCGATCAGCACCGGCGAGCTTTCGATGCCTTTGGCGGCGAGCAGCGCCTCCAGGATCACCACGTGATCCTTACAGTCGCCGTAATGGTTATCGAGAATGCTCTGCGCCGAATTCGGCTCCAGCCCGCCGTTGCCCAGGTACACCGCCACGTAGCGAATGTTTTGCGCCACCCAGCGATAGAGGGCCTCCGCCTGCTCGCGCCGATCGCTGATGCCGGCGGTAATGTTGTCCGCCAGCGCCTGAATGTCCGGCGTCACCTTCGCCGCCGCGCCGGCCTTCAGCTGGTAGGCCTTGGCCAACTGCGGCCAATCGCGGTAGGTGCTGGCCATGATGGTCGGGCTGAAGGTCCAGCTGTCCGCCGCCCAGTTTTGCGCCTTCATCGGCGCGCTGCGCGAATAATGCCAGCGCCAGTGCGCTTGGCCGTTGCGGATCTGCGGCTGGTCGCCGCCCGCCACGCCGCGGGTGAAAATATGCATCGGCAGCTTGGCCGGCGCCTGCAGGGTCACTTCGGCGTCGTCGAACTGATCGAAAACGCTGAACGTCTCCCACAGGCCGAAATAGTCAGGGAAATACGGGGTGTTTTGCGTGCGACGCAGCTCATACACCACGCGCGATCCCGGCGCCAGATTGGAGAACACGATGACGCGCACCTTGCGATCGGCATACAGCGGCGCCGTGGCGCTGGAATAGCTTTCCTGGGTGTAGATGCGATCGGGCGCTACATCGTGGCGCTGGCCGTCGGCGGTCAGCGTATAGGCGGCGACCACCTCGAGCGTTTCCATTTTCTCGCTGTAGCTCAGGCGGATCTGGCTGAATTTCTCGATCGCCGCCTTGGTCTTCAGCAGCACCTCGTAGCTTTCCGTCTTCACGTTGGTGGCGTTGGCGTTAACGCGATAATCCGCGCGATAGCGCACGAAGCTGAAATCGTTGTTGGCCGTGTCGTTCTGGCCCTGATCCGCCGCGGCGGGCGGTGCAGCGGCCAACACGGTGGCCGGGTGCGTCGCCGTCAAACCGGCGAGTAACAGTATGGAAGGAATAGCGATTTTCATCTTCGGTCCTTGAAGGGCGTTAAGCAGCGACACCGGGCCATACGTCCGTCCCGGCGTCAAAACAGGCGGGCACACTAATATAATTGAGAATCATTTTCAATAAACGAACCATCAACGCCGGGTTAGCCCTGTTCGATCAGCATCACGGCGGTGGTCTCCGGCTCCAGCGCTTCGAAAATATGCTCGCGATCGGCCGAGTAGCTGATGTAATCCCCGGCGCTCAGCTCCAGCGGCTGATCCGCCGGCCCGAGGCGCGCGCGCCCGCTGCTGATGATCACGTGCTCGACGGTGCCCGGCGGATGCGGCCGGGAGCATTTCGTTTCACCGGGTTGCACCCGCAGCCGGTAAATGTCGCGTTGCGCGCCCGGTGGACAAGTGGCCAACAGCGTGGCGGCGTAGTTGCCCTGCTCCGACAGCGCCGGCGTTCCCTCATGGGCGCGGATCACTTGCACCGGCCTGCTCGGCTGTGAAATCAGCCGACTGACCGGCACATCCAGCGCCATCGCCAGCGCCCACAGCGTTTCCAGGCTGGGGTTGCCGCTGCCGGCTTCGAGCTGCGACAGCGTGGACTTGGCGATACCCGCGCGCTTCGCCAGTTCGGTAACGGACAGATTCAATCGCTCCCGCTCACGGCGGATTGCCGCCGACAAGAGGCCAATCGGCGTGATGTTCTGCATTAGGCTCTCGCTCATTGTTCGTTATACCATTCAATTGTTCGACTTGACGAACAGCGTCAACCGTGTTCATCATAATGTTCGATTGTTCATTTTAATGATTAAGCGACTTCACCACAAGCACGGTCAGGCCGCGAGGGAAACGACATGAAAACGAAAACGCGCGGCGCAGTGCAAATGATCCTCGCCATGACGATCTCCGGCACCGTCGGTTGGCCGGTGATCGTGTTAGGGCAGCCGCCCGCCACGGTGGTGTTTTGGCGCTGCGCGTTCGGCGCGCTGGCGATGCTGGCCACCTGCGCCGCGCTTGGACAACTGAAATCAGGCGCCATCAACCGGCGGCAGCTGGCGTTCGCCGTCCTGGGGGGCCTCGCGCTGGTGCTCAACTGGACGCTATTGTTTGCCGCCTATGCGCATGCCTCGATCGCTGTCGCCACCGTGACCTACCATGTTCAACCGTTTATGTTGGTGGCGCTGGGAGTGCTGCTGTTCGGTGAAAAACTGACGGCTAACCGGCTGGGCTGGCTTCTGCTGGCGTTCGCGGGGATGGTGTTGATCGTCACCGGCCGGCAAAGCGGTGGCGGCAATGGCGACTATCTGCTGGGCGTGGCGCTGGCGCTGGGGGCGGCCCTGATGTACGCCCTGGCGGCGGCGATCGTCAAACAGCTGGCCGCGCTGCCGCCGCAGCTGATCGTGTTGATTCAGCTGACCGTCGGCGCGCTGGCGCTGGCCCCGTTCGCCGGTCTGGCCCACCTTCCCGCAGATTCGTTCGACTGGCTGCTGCTGGCGACCCTCGGTCTGGTGCATACCGGGTTGATGTCCACGTTGCTCTATGGCGCGATCCAGAAAATCCCCACCGCTCTGGTCGGCGCGCTGTCGTTTATCTACCCGGCAGTGGCGATCGTGGTGGACTGGGCGGCGTTCGGGCACCGTCTCAGCCTGTTGCAGCTGCTGGGCACGCTGGCCATTCTCGGCGCGGCGGCGGGCATGAACTTCGGCTGGCGATGGCCGCCTGCCGCGCACCGGGCCGGTAAAATCGGTTAATCCCGCCCGACGGGCAAGCTATGCACAATAAGGCATTCGCCTTGTGTCCGGCGCGGTGCTATTTATTTAAACCGTGTAGGGTAGAAGGAGTGTTCTATGTGGCATCACCGCCTGCAACGGCGCATCCGTTTCAGCTACTGGAACGAACTGTGCGTCACAAAAAAATAAGGGAAGGCGCAAGCCTTCCCTTTTGTCATTCACCGCTCGGGTCAAAAACGGTCGGTTTTCACCACCTCGTCGAACGGCAGCTTGCCGATGCGCGGGTAAGGTTGCCCCGCCGCCTTGCCGATAGCGACCATCAGCGCGATCTGATAATGCGCCGGCTTATTGATAATCTCGCCCACCGCGTCGAAATCAAAACCGTCCATCGGGCAAGAGTCGTAGCCCTGCGCCTTGGCCGCCAGCATCAGCGTCTGGGCGAAGATGCCGCTGCTGCGCATCACCTCGTCGCGCTGCACCTGCGGCTTACCGCGATAATACTGATCGACGGCCGGGATCATGAATTGCTGCACCGGCTCCGCGGCCTCGGCCCAGACGGTTTTTACCTGTGACTCCCAGCTCGACAGATCGCCGCACAGCACGACCAGCATCGACGCGTCGGTCACCTGCGCCTGCCCCCACGCCGCCTCGCGAATTTTCTCGCGCTGCGCGCGATCTTCGATCAGCAGCGGGCGCCAGTGCTGCAGGTTAAACGCGCTGGGAGCGCCCTGCAGCGCGATAGTCAGCAACGCTTTTTTCTCTTCGAGCGTCATCACGTGCTGCGCATCGAACTGCTTGGTGGCGCGGCGCTGGCGGATTGCGTCTAACGTATTCATTTTACTGCCTCTGTCCATGTGAAAAGCTCTATTGTCGCCAACGCGGCGTGGCTGTCCAGCCCCCGGCGGCTATTTCTGCTCGGTTTCGGCGCGCAAGCGGCCGACCTGCGCCGCCAGGTCCGGCCACGGCGCCTGACCGGCGTAATGCTGCCGCAGGTAGTTGAGCAGGATGGCGATCTGCGCGTCATTCAGGTTATGGCGAAAGCCTGGCATATAGCCCAGCTCGGCGTTCGCCGGCCGCTGTATGCCGTCCAGCACCACGCGAATGGCGTTGTCCGGCGCCTCGGCGAACAGGTTGGTATTCAGCGCCAGAGACGGGCGCACCCCCGCCATCTGCGCGCCTTTTTCCTGCGCATGGCACGCCATGCAGGCGCCGGAAAACAGCCGCGCCCCTTGCGAACTCAGGGGCTCGACCTGGCGCTCCGCCTGAGCGTTCAAGGTTGCCGCCGCGGCCTGCGCCGCCGCTTCCGGATGATAGCTGCGCAGATAGACGGCGATCGCCTGCAGATCGGCCTGCGACAAGCGCGACAGCCCTTCTTCGATCACCGGCGCCATCGGCCCGGCGGCGACGCCGTGGTTGGCCGAGTAGCCGGTGCGCATGAAATCGACCAGATCCTGCTGCGTCCAGGCGAGCGGCGCGGGCGAGCGGCCGCTCAACGCCGGCGCCGTCCAGCCCTCCGCCACGCCGCCGGCCAGGTGCTCGCCGCCGGTTTTCTCACCGAACAGCACGTTGCGCGGTGAGTGGCAGGCGCTGCAGTGCCCCAACCCTTCGGCCAGGTACGCGCCGCGGTTCCAGTCGGCGCTTTGGGCTGGCTGTTCCGGCAACGCGCCCGGCGTCAGGAACAGCAGGTTCCAGGCGAAGATGCCCTGGCGAATGTTGAACGGAAAGTGCAGATCGGTGGCCGGCGGCCGGTACTTGACCGGCGGCTGCGACATCAGATAGGCATACAGCGCCTGCAGATCGTCGTCGCGGGTGCGGGTAAAGGCGGTATAGGGAAACGCCGGATAGAGATAGCGGCCCTGGCGATCGACGCCGTGGCGCATGGCGCGTTCGAACGCCGCGTAGCTCCAGCTGCCGATGCCGGTTTCCACGTCCGGCGTGATGTTGGTGGTGTAAATGGTGCCGAAGGGGATCTCCATCGCCAGCCCGCCGGCGTTGCGCTCGCCGCCCGCACGGGTGTGGCACACCGCGCAGTCGCCGAGATCGGCCAACGTTTTGCCACGCGCGATCTGCGCCTCGCTGAAACTGTGGGTCGCATCGGCGGCGAGCGGCGCAATCTCCGGCTGCCAACTGGCGACCACGCCGGCGACTACCACGGCGATCACCGTGACGCCGCCCCACCCGACGATTTTTTTCATCTTACTCATCTTTGCTGTCCTTGTTCGTTACGGGGGGTTAATGGCCGGCCTGAGCGCGCAGCGCGGCGAGCACCCGCGCCGGTGTGAACGGCACCTCGCGCAGGCGCACGCCGAGGGCGTCAAACAGCGCGTTGCCGATCGCCGCCGCACTCGGCACCGAGGCGGACTCTCCTGCGCCCATCGGCGCTTCGTCCGGGCGGTCGATCAGCTGGATATCGACCTGCGGCAATTCGTCGAAGCGCAGGATCGGATAGCCGCCCCAGTCCAATGACGTCACGCCCGACGCGTTGAAGGTCACAAACTCTTTCAGCACACGGCTGGCGGACTGGATAATGTTGCCGTGCACCTGATGGCGCACCCCGGCCGGATTGATCATCCGGCCGCAATCATGCGCCACGAAGATTTTATCGAGCGTGATCTGCCCGGAAAGGCGATTGACGCTGAGATCGCACACCCAGGCCGCCCAGGCGGCGCCGAAGCCGGGAAATTTGCTGTGGAAATAGCGCGCATAGGCGAAGCCGCGGCCGCTCACCACTTCGGCGCCGGCGGCGCGTGACCGGTGCGCCGGGCCGTCTTGCCAGTTCGCCTGGCGCTTCAGGGCCTCAATCAAGGCCACTGCGCGCGGATCGTTCAGGTAACGCAGGCGAAACGCGATCGGATCCTCGCCGGCACGCCAGGCCAGCTCGTCGATCCAGGACTCATGGGCGAACACGTTGGGCAGCGCCGAAACGCCGCGCATCCACGAGGCCCGCACGATCGGCGCGGCGTCCTGGCAAATCACCCGCATGTGCGGATACTCGTATTGCGGAATGGCGGTGCGATCGCCCATCTGTTGCACGTCAGCCCGGTTGGCCACCTTGCCGGTCAACACCAGCGGCAAGGTCACCGCATTGTTGGAGGGATAGCTGGTTTTCAACTCGTAGGCCGCCACTCGGTTTTGCGCGTCGAGGCCGCCGCGCACCCGGATCAACTGACCGGTGCCCTTCGGCTCCCAGCCGGATTCCTGTTCGCGCATCAGTTGCACCCGCACCGGGCGGCCGGTCGCCCGCGCCAACAGCGCCGCGTCCGCCGAAACGTCGTCGGCGCAGTTGCGGCCATAGCAGCCGGAGGCCTCCATGCGGGTGATATGCACCTGCTCAGGCGCCAATTCCAGCAGCGTGGCGATATCTTTGCGCAGATCGTGCGGGTTTTGCGTGCCGGACCACACCTGAGCCCGCCCGTCTTTAACCTCCGCCACTGCGCAGGAAGGGCCGATCGAGGCGTGCTGATGGTAAGGCCAGACATAGTCCGCCCGCACTTCGGTATGCAGCAATGCCAGCGCGTCGTCCGTGCCCGCATCGTCGCGCAGCACGCGGTCAGTTTTCGGGTTGGCTGCCAGTGCGGCGGGCAGCGCCTCCGGCGACAGGTCCGGCAGGCCGGCCCAGGGTTTCCATTCGGTTTTCAGCTGGCGCATGGCGGCGATCGCCTGCTCTTCGCGCTCGGCCACAATGCCGATGAAATCGTTGATCACCACCAGTTTCACGATGCCCGGCAGATGCGCGATCGAACTTTCATCCACCGACAACAGGCCGCCGCCCAGCGGCGCGCTGCTGTCGGCGCCTGCGTAAGGCGGGCGCACCACCCGGCCATGCAGCATGCCGGGCAAACGCAGATCGTGCACGTAGGTCAGCGCGCCGCTCACTTTGGCCGGAATATCGACCCGGGCGACGGCGCGGCCGACATAGCGGTTCTGCTGTTCACCGTTCAGCGGCACGTTTTTATCCAGCGCCACGTGCAGATTCTGCCCGCTTGCCAGCTGCGCATAGCTCAAGGAACGCCCCGGGTGCTTGGTCACAAACACCTGCCCCGCCGCCGCCGTCAGCTGGTCGGCCGGCAGTTCGAAGGCTTTGGCCGCCAGCGCCGTCAGCATATGCCGCACCTGCGCCGCCGCCTGGCGCAGCGGCACCGACGTCACCTGAAGGGTGGCGCTGGCGATAGTTGGCCCCTGATCCGGCGTGCGTTGCGTATCGCCGAGGATCATCGTGACGTGCTCGAACGGCACGCAAATTTCGTCGGCGACGATCTGCGCCAGCGCGGTGCGAATGCCGGTGCCGAGATCGACATGGCCATTGAAGGCCGTCACCCGGCCGTCGGCGGTGAGGCTGATAAAACTGTCTACCCTGTCCAGCGGCAGATCGGCAGGCGTTGGGGCGGGCTCGGCGGCGAAGGCGTTAAACGGCGCGGGCAGCAGGCTGCTGACCATCACCACACCGCCGGCCTGCAACAGCTGGCGGCGGGTCAGTTCGAGGCGGCTCATGCTTGCCTCCGTGCAGCCAGCAGCGCGCGGGCGCGTTCGGCGGCGCGCAAGATCTCAAGATGGGTGCCGCAGCGGCACAGGTTGTAGGCCAGCTCTTTCTTGATGGTTTGTTCATCTGCATCCGGCTCGCGTTCGAACAACGCGACCAGCGTCATGATCATGCCGTTGGCGCAGTAACCGCACTGCGCCGCCTGCTCATCGATAAATCCTTGCTGCACCGGGTGCGGCGTTTCCGGCGTGCCCAGGCCTTCCAGCGTGGTGACGGATTTTCTTCCTACCGCGGCCAACGGCATTGAGCAGGAGCGAGCGGCGACGCCGTCGATAAGAACGGTGCAGGCGCCGCACTCCCCCAGGCCGCAGCCGTATTTGGGGCCATTCAAGTGCAGATCGTTGCGTAACACGTACAACAGCGGGGTCTCGGGCGAGATATCGCCGAGTGGAACCACCCGGCCATTAACATTGATTTCCATGGTGAAACTATCCCTTAAACAAACGGATTTAATCCGTAACATCACTGCGGCGAATAATTGCGCAGTGTGCTAATAATTATCATCAAAAGACTTGATAATGTTAAGGGAATGTAGCCGCCATGGCTTTAACGAAAAGTGGGTATTTTCTATAAATTTCCGATAGATAAGCCCGGTTTTATGATTGCGTCCCGTGATTATTGGCGTTCGTCAACGCGGCCTCGGCACCGTCGACCAACAGCCGCACGCTGGCTTCGAACAGCGCGTCTGCACCCTTATCCTGCAAAGTTTCCCAGCCTTCGCACAGCAGCGGGTAACGCTGGCGATCGGCGTCATTCAGCGTATCGTCCGGCTGCATTTGCTGCTCTTCCAGCACCCAGCCTACGACGAAGCGCCCGACGGCGAACAGCAAATTCACCGCGCGTTCAGGCGTCAAGCCCGCCCGGCACAGCAGCGCCACCTTGGCCTCGATAATGGCGAATTGCGGCTCCTGCGGCCGGGTGCCGGCATGCAGACGCGCGCCGTCGCGGTAAGCCAGCAGCGCCCGACGGAAATTGCTCGCATTGGTGACGACCCAATCCTGCCAGGGCATGTCGGCGGGCACCTCTTCACGGTGATCCAGCATGATGGTTTCCGCCATCGCCTTCAGCAGCTCGGCCTTGTTCTTGAAATGCCAATAGAGCGTGGGAGATTGCACGCCCAAATGTTGCGCCAGGCGACGGGTGCTCAGAGCATCGATGCCGATTTCATTCAGCAGCGCCAGTGCTCCGCGCAGGACGGTTTCACGCGTTAAACGTATCGTAGTATTTTTTTCACTCATCTCTCTATCACTGATAGGGTAACTATGGAATACTCAATACTCTATCACTGTTAGAGTCACAATCTTGAAAAAACCTATGCTGGTTATTTTGTTGACGGTGTTGCTGGATGCGGTGGGCATCGGTCTGATCATGCCGATCCTGCCGGTGCTGTTGCGCTCGCTGGGCGGTCTTGACGCCGGCAGCCTGCATTACGGTGCCCTGCTGGCGGCCTATGCGCTGATGCAATTCCTGTTTTCACCGATCCTCGGCGCGTTGAGCGATCGCTTCGGCCGGCGGCCGGTGCTGTTAATTTCACTCGCCGGCGCCGCGGCCGACTACCTGCTGATGGCGTTCGCGCCGACGCTGGCCTGGCTCTATCTGGGCCGGTTGCTGGCGGGCATCACCGGCGCCAACATGGCGGTCGCCACCGCTTACGTTACCGATATTACTCCTGCCGGCCAGCGCGCGCGGCGTTTCGGCCTGGTGGGCGCGGTGTTCGGCGTCGGCTTTATCGTCGGCCCGCTGCTCGGCGGTTCGCTGGGCGAGTGGCATCTGCATGCGCCCTTCCTGGCGGCGGCGGCGATGAATGCCCTCAACCTGGCGATGGCGTTTTTCCTGCTGCCGGAATCGCGTAAACCCCGCACCCGCGCCGCCGAGAAAATCCGCCTCAATCCCTTTTCGTCATTGCGACGGCTGCACGGCAAACCGGGCCTGCTGCCGCTGGCCGGCATTTATCTGATCATGGCGCTGGTTTCACAGGCGCCGGCCACGCTGTGGATTTTATACGGCCAGGATCGTTTCGGCTGGAGCATGATGGTGGCGGGCCTGTCGCTGGCCGGTTACGGTGCCTGCCACGCGCTGTCGCAGGCCTTCGCCATCGGCCCGCTGGTCGCGCGGCTCGGCGAACGCAAGGCGCTGCTGATCGGCCTGACCGCCGACGCGCTGGGCCTGGTGCTGTTATC
The DNA here is from genome assembly GCF_047456145.1 of Serratia sp. BNK-23. Classification (NCBI taxonomy): domain Bacteria; kingdom Pseudomonadati; phylum Pseudomonadota; class Gammaproteobacteria; order Enterobacterales; family Yersiniaceae; genus Serratia; species Serratia sp. BNK-23. The sequence continues at coordinate 2,397,385 of NZ_CP179900.1, read as the reverse complement.
GATCGCCACGCGCGGCTGGGCGCCCTTTGCGCTGCTGCCGTTCTTCGCCGCGGGCGGTATGGCGCTGCCCGCGCTGCAGGCGTTAATGGCGCACAAAGTGGACGACGATCATCAGGGCGAGCTGCAAGGGACGCTGGCCAGCATGGGCAGCCTGATCGGCGTCGCGGGGCCGCTGATGGCGACGGCGCTGTATGCCGCCACGCGTGATGTCTGGCCCGGCCTGGTCTGGGCGTTGGCCGCCGCCCTCTATCTGCTGGTGCCGCCGTTGCTGGCGCGTTCGCGCGAGCGTGACGCGGCATAGCGTAGAGATCCCCTTCTCCCGCTTAAGCTCATTTATGGCTAAGCAAGGCATTATTCAGCATAAGCGGGCGCTTTACACGCCAGTGCGCCGCTCATTATCATCGCCCTTATCCCGCCGCAGGAAAATTTGAATGCCGTTTCATGGCGTTACGCCCAGCGCGTATCGCTATTGTTCACTTCGCCTATCGGAAAATCAGGATGAGAAAACTCACAACGCCGCTGATCGCCGCCCTGCTGCTGGGCCTGTTTAGCCTGCCGGCCGGCGCGCAGGAGAAACCGCAGCAAATCACCATCGGTTACCAGAAAGCTAACATTTTTGCGCTGCTGAAATACCGCGGCACGCTGGAAAAAGCCCTTGAGCCGCAGGGCGTCAAGGTTCGCTGGATAGAATTCCCCGCCGGCCCGCAGATGTTGGAGGGGTTGAACGTCGGCAGCATCGATCTGGCGGCGACCGGCGACGCGCCGCCGGCCTTCGCGCAAGCCGCCAAGGCCGATCTGGTTTATTTGGCGCATTCGCCGCCCAGCCCGAAAACCGAAGCCATCGTGGTGCCGCAGGATTCGCCGATCCGCTCCGTGGCCGATCTGAAAGGCAAACGCGTGGCGTTGAACAAAGGGTCTGACGTCAATTACCTGCTGGTGAGCGCGCTGGAACAGGCCGGCTTGAGCTACAAGGACATCACGCCGGTCTATCTGCCGCCGAGCGATGCCCGCGCCGCCTTCCAGCGCGGCAGCGTCGACGCCTGGGTGATTTGGGATCCCTACTACGCCGAGGTGGAAACCCGCGCCAACGCCCGCCTGCTGAAAGACGCGGAGGGCCTGGTGCCGCACTATACCTTCTATCTCGCCAGCCGCCGCTTTGCCGAAACCTACCCGGACAGCGCCAAACAGGTGATTCAACAGCTCGGCGCGCTGAGCGACTGGGCCAACGAGCATCCACAGGAAGCGGCGGCGATCCTCGCTCAGAGCACCGGTCTGGATCAGGCCATTTGGGCCAGAGCCATCGCCCGCATGCCGTTCGGCAGCCAGCGCATGTCGCCGGAGGTGTTCAGACAGCAACAGCAGTTGGCGGATAAATTCACCGCCATCGGGCTGCTGCCGGTTAAGGTGGATGTCAACGCCGCCCGCTGGTCCGAAGATAAGCCCGAGGCGCCATAGCCTTTGCCGCGCTTTGGCTTTAGAAAGCAGAAACCGGCATTTTGCCGCCGGAGTAAGCTGACCTATGCTAACCCTGTGTGATGAAACGCGTTTTCATGGCATGTCTTCCGGAACGTTTTGCTTTATTTGTTCGTCGTGAACCCTGGGCCGCCCCTGACTGGTGCGGCTTTTCTTTTTGTTCGGCAGTGTCGGCGGCGGCGAATTTTGCTATGGTAACCCGCAGATAAATGTCCCGTTTTCAGCCGCCGGATCGACCCATGTTTACCCATAAAGCAATCGCCGAGCTCAACGCCCTGGAGCTGATGGTTTATAACTACGTCAGCAAACACAAAAATCAAGTGATGTACATGACCATCCGCGAGCTGGCCGAGGCCGCCGGCGTATCCACCACTACCGTGCTGCGATTTTGCAAAAAAATGGGTTGCGACGGTTATTCAGAATTTCGCATCCGTTTCAAACTGTATCTGGAGCAAAGCGATGCGCCGCCGGTCGATTCCGGCATCGGCGAAATTCTCAGTTTTTTTAAAAGCGTCAGCAACGACGAATTTAATCAGTTACTCGATGAAGCGGCGCATCATATCGCCGCCGCCGAGCGGATTATTTTCGTCGGCATCAGCACCTCTGGCGCCTTGGGGAAATATGGCGCGCGTTTCTTTTCCAACGTCGGGAAATTCAGCACCCATATCGACGATCCTTATTATCCCGTCAACAGCGATATGTATAAAAACGCGGTGGCGATCATGCTGTCGGTTTCCGGCGAAACCGAAGAGATCCTGCGGCTGGCCAGCCAATTCAGTCTGCACCACTGCAAGATCATCAGCATCACCAACAACGAAACCTCTTCGCTGGCGCGGCTGGCGGACTTTAATCTCTCCTACCACGTGCCGCAGCATTTGATCGGCGGCCATCACAATATCACCACGCAGATCCCCGTGCTTTACATTATTGAAACCATCGGCAAACGGCTTGGGCATATTAATTCGGCAAAATAAAACAGGCTGTTTTTTTATTGTGACAAATCACTTTGTCCGGCGATTTGTTATATCGTGACATTTCTTTTGGTCTTGTTACTCTATTGGCAATGCGAACGTTATTATCCTTCATTAAATAAGATGAGACATTGACGATGAAACAGTTGCCGAAAGATTTTCTGTGGGGAGGCGCGGTCGCCGCGCACCAGGTTGAAGGCGGTTGGGATCGGGGCGGCAAAGGCCCAAGCATCGCCGACGTGCTGTCCGGCGGTTCGCACGGCGTCGATCGCGTGATGACAGACGGCGTGCTCGACGGCTACCGTTACCCCAACCATGAAGCGGTGGACTTCTACGGTCGCTACAAGCAGGACGTGGCGCTGTTCGCCGAGATGGGCTTCAAATGCTTCCGCACCTCGATCGCCTGGACGCGCATCTTCCCGAACGGCGACGAAGCAACGCCAAACGAGGCCGGCCTGCAGTTTTACGACGATCTGTTCGACGAGTTGCTGAAATACGGCATCCAGCCGGTGATTACCCTGTCGCACTTCGAAATGCCTTACCATTTGGTGAAAACCTACGGCGGCTGGAAAAACCGCCGGGTGGTGGAATTTTTCGTGCGCTTTAGCGAAGTGGTGATGCGCCGCTACCGCGAGAAGGTGAAGTACTGGATGACCTTCAACGAGATCAACAACCAGAGCAACTACCGATACCCGCTGTTCGGCTACTGCTGTTCCGGCGTGGACTACACCCAGGAAGACAATCCGGAGCAGGCGCTGTACCAGGTATTGCACCACCAGTTCGTCGCCAGCGCGCAGGTGGTCAAACTCGGCCATCAGATCAACCCGGAGTTCAAGATCGGCTGCATGCTGGCCTGCGTGCCGTTCTACCCTTATTCCTGCAAGCCGGACGACGTGATGTACGCCGTGGAGGCGATGCACCAGCGCTATCTGTACACCGACGTGCAGATGCGCGGCTACTACCCAAGCTATCTGCTGCGCGACTGGGAACGCAAAGGGCTGAAGATCGAGATGCAGCCGCAGGACGCACAGATCCTGCGCGAGGGCTGCACCGACTACATTGGCTTCAGCTATTACATGAGCAACGCGCTGCAGGCCAACGCGGTGGAAGGCAGCGACGGCATGTTCGGCTTCCCGGGCAACGTGCCGAACCCGCACGTCAAGGCTTCCGACTGGGGCTGGCAGATCGATCCGGTCGGGCTGCGCTACTCGCTGAACGTATTGTATGAACGTTACCAGAAACCGCTGTTTATCGTGGAGAACGGCTTCGGCGCCTTCGACAAGGTGGAAGCGGACGGCCAGATCAACGATGACTATCGCATCGACTATCTGCGCGCCCATATCGAAGAGATGAAAAAAGCGGTGATTGAAGACGGCGTAGACCTGATCGGCTATACGCCGTGGGGCTGCATTGACTGCGTATCGTTCACCACCGGCGAGTACAGCAAGCGCTACGGCTTTATCTACGTCGATAAACACGACGACGGCACCGGCACGCTCGAACGTTCGCGCAAGAAAAGCTTCGACTGGTATCGCCGGGTGATCGCCAGCAACGGCGAACAGCTTTAACCGCACGGCAGACCAATCAGGGGCGATGTTCGCCCCTTTTTACTTTATTGCGCCTTACTCCGCCGTCTGCCCGGCGGCGAGGTACTTCGCCATTTCCGCCGGCGGCACCATGCCGCCGCCGGTCGCCCACACCAGATGCGTCGCCTGCGCCAGGCTTTCCGCGCTCACCCCTTGCCCGCTAAGCTGTTGCGCATTGGCCTCCATGCGCCACGGCCCGGCCATGCCCGCCAGGGCGGAGGGTTCCAGCTGGATATGCTCGTGCCTGTCCAACAACCCGAGCAACGCGAACATCTCTTCGTCGCTCAGCGTGTAAAATGCGCTCAGCAGGCGCTCCATCGCCCGGCCGACAAAACCCGAGGCGCGCCCCACCGCCAGCCCGTCCGCCGCCGTGCGGTTGTCGATGCCGAGATCTTGCACCGCAATGCCGTCATGCAACCCGCTGTAGACGCCGAGCAGCATGCAGGGGGAATGGGTCGGTTCGGCGAAAATGCAGTGAACGTGATCGCCGAACGCCAGCTTGAGGCCAAAGGCCACACCGCCCGGCCCACCGCCGACGCCGCACGGCAGATACACGAACAGCGGATGCTGCGCGTCCACCACAATGCCCTGTTCGGCAAACTGCCGCTTCAGGCGGCCGCCCGCCACCGCGTAGCCGAGGAACAGGGTTTGCGAGTTTTCATCGTCGATAAAGAAGCAATTCGGATCGTTCGCCGCCTGTTGGCGCCCTTGCTCGACCGCCACGCCGTAATCGTCAGCGTATTCCACCACCGTCACGCCATTGTCGCGCAGCTTCTGTTTTTTCCACTCTCGCGCATCCGCCGACATGTGCACGCTGACATCAAATCCCAGGCGGGCGCTGATGATACCGATGGATAATCCCAGATTGCCGGTTGATCCGACGGCGATGCGGTACTGGCGGAAGAACTGACGAAATGCATCGGAACACAGCCGGGCGTAGTCGTCGCCGATCTGGAGCAGCCCCGCCTCCAGCGCCAGTTTCTCCGCGTGCGTCAGCACCTCATAGATGCCGCCGCGCGCTTTGATTGAACCGGAAATCGGCAGATGGCTGTCCTTTTTCAATAGCAGACGCCCGCCCAACGCCTGCCCATAGCGCCGATCCAACACCTGCTGCATGGCGGGGATCGCCACCAGCTCGGACTCGATGATCCCCTTTGTCGGCTGGGTTTCCGGGAAGGCCGCGGCGAGATAAGGCGCGAAACGCGCCAGGCGCTGCTCGGCTTCGGCAACGTCGGCGGCGGTCAGCCCGACATGGGGCAAGCCGGCGGCCAGCGTGGTCGCACGCGGATTGAACCAGGTGATCGGCTCGAGGGCGACCATTCGTTGCAGCAGCGGATGCTGCGCAACCCACGGTTGGATCTGTGATTTTTGCATAAGAGTCCCTGACTGATTTGGCGTTGCCGTCACCATGCCGTGAACGCCGGCGGCTGACAAATGATAAATTCTGAGTTTGAGGTGCAATAGATTGATGCAAACGCGGCGTTAGCCTGCCGTCACGCCAAACAGCATGCCCACGCCTGAGGAGACCGCCATCGCCAGCGCGCTCCAGATCAGGATACGCGCCACGCCCGGCAAGATCGGCGCCCCGCCGGTTTTCGCGGCGATGCCGCCGAGAACGCCGAGAGAAATCAGCGCCGACGCCACCAGCGCCGCTCGCGTCCAGTCGAGCGGTGCCCACAGCGCCACCAGCAGCGGCAGCAGCGCGCCGAGGGAGAAACTGAGGGCCGACGCCAACGCGGCCTGCAGCGGCCGGGCGCGGGTGACGGAGGAAATGCCCAGCTCGTCGCGCGCGTGCGCCTCCAGCGCATCATGCGCCATGAGCTTTTCCGCCACCTGCCGAGCCAGCGCCGGATCCAGCCCGCGATGCACGTAGATTGACGTCAGTTCGCGAAACTCCCCCGGATAGTCTTCGAGCAACTCCGCCTGCTCTTCCGCCAGCGCGGCCTTTTCGGTATCCGCCTGCGACGAGACCGACACATACTCACCGGTGGCCATCGACATCGCCCCGGCCACCCACCCGGCGACGCCGGCGATCATCAGCGCGGAATGCGCGGCGCTGGCCGCCGCCACGCCCAGCAGCAGGCTGGCCGTCGAAACGATGCCGTCGTTGGCGCCGAGCACCGCCGCCCGCAGCCAGCCGATGCGTTCAATACTGTGCCGCTCTCGATGCATCCTTTCTCTCCTTCGTTCTCTTACCGCTAGCCCCGCGCCGCCGCTTCCAACCCGGCGATGTCGATTTTGCCCATCAGCAGCATCGCTTCCGTGACCCGCCGCACACGAGCGGCGTCGGGATCGTTCATCAACTCCGTCAGGCGCCGCGGCACAATTTGCCAGCACAGCCCCCAGCGATCGCGCAGCCAGCCGCACTGCTCCGCCTCTCCGCCCTCGCTCAAGGCATCCCACAGCCGGTCGACTTCCGCCTGATCGTCACATTCCACCATCACGGAGAAACTGTGGTTGAACGGATCCAGCGACCCGGCTTCGATCGCCGCGTAGCGCTGGTCCCCCAGCGTGAAAGAAGCCAGTTTCACGCTGCCGGCCGGGCCGCTCGGCGTATCCGCCGGCAGGTCGGAAAACCAGTTCACGGACGAACCGGGGATCAGCGCGACATAGCAATTCAGCGCCGCTTCCATGTCCTTTTCAAACCACAGATGTTGCGTAATTCTGGCCATTTGCGCCTCCTTTACGCATCGAGGATCGGCGCGAACCCGCCAAAGATCATGCGTTTGCCGTCAAACGGCATCTCACCGAGCGCCTTCATGCGCGGATCGTTCATCATTTTCTCGTTGGCGGCGTCGCGCACCGCTTTGGAGGGGTACTCTATCCAGCTGAACACCACCACTTCACCTTCTTGCGCCTTCACCGCGCCGCGAAAGTCGGTGAGCTTGCCGTCGGGCACGTCATCGCCCCAACACTCCACGATGCGCGTGGCGCCAAACTCTTTGAACAGCGGCGCCGCTGCGGCCGCCAACCGGTGATAAGCCTCCTTGTTGGCGGCCGGTACCGCCACCACAAAACCGTCTACGTATTTCATCCTGGTATCCTCTTGTCTGATTAAGGACAGTCGGTTCAGCGCGGGCGACGTTGCCTGCGCCCCCTACCAGTTTAGACGGCGGGCGCGCAACCCGGATCGGAAGTTCAGCGCTCAGGATCGTTCGGTGGGTCAGAGTCCGGCGTGGCGACCCGGTTACGGCCGGCGTTTTTCGCTTTGTATACCGCCAGATCCGCCAGTTTGAGCAAGTCGGCCAGGCTGTGGCCGGAACCGCCCGGGCAGGTCACCATGCCGATGCTGACGGTGATCTGCAGCGGATGGCCGGCCGGCATGGTGATCGATTCCGCCTCAATGCGTTGCCGCAGCCGTTCGGCCAACTGCAACCCTTGCTGTGGCTGGCCGAGCGTCGAGACGATAGCGAACTCTTCGCCGCCCATGCGGCCGAACAGATCATCGACGCGCAAATCGGCGGCGATCGCACGGGTAAAGGCCATCAGCGCCTGATCGCCGCCGGCGTGGCCGAAACGATCATTGATCGATTTGAAGTAATCAATATCAAGCATCATGACGCATACCAACTCGCCCTTTTGGTCAATCATCCGCTCGCCGCGCTGCATAAACGCATTGCGCGTCAGCACGTGGGTCAGCGCATCGTGGTTCGCCACATGCTCCAGCGTGCGCAGCAGCGCGCTGCGCGCATAGTTCATGCTGGCCACGGCGATGGGCCCCAGCGCCAGCAGCGCGATGCCCAAACGCATCGATACCGCGTTTTGCAACACCTGCATGTCGAGCGTCGTGCTAAGCAACCCGAAATCGATCGCCAGATGGCACCACAGCACATAAATCAGCACCGCAATCATGGTGCAGAACAGCGAAAAGGACATCGCCAGCCACAGCAGCACCGGCATGGGAAAGATCACCGCCCCGGGGCCGCCGATCAGCACGCTGCAGATCGCCGCCAACGCCAGCAGCGCCAATACCGCCAGTTTTCGTCCCGCGCGCGGCCATTGGCTGCGCTGCGTCACTATGCTGCGGGCCGCGCGCAAGCGATGCCGCCAATCGGCGGGAAACGCCAGAATAAACGGCATCAGCGTGACGTAGTTGGTGAACTCGGATGAGAACCACAGTGCCAGCGAGGTCAAATAGGGCCTGCCGAACAGCCACTGCGAGGCCGCCGCGCCCACCAAACCGGTCGCGGCGGCGGCGGCCAGGCAGATGCCGAACAGGTACATGCTGGAGGCGCCACGCTGCAGCATACGCGCCGGCGGCGACAGCCGCATGTACAGCAGATACCCCACCACCACGCCGGTCAGATTGGCGGCGTTCAGCAGCAGCGCCTTTTGCAGCGAACTGCCGGTCAGCAGGTCCGCCGCCAGATAACCCAGCACCGCCATGCCCCAGCCGGCGCGCGTGGCCCACTGCGGGCGGCGCACCAGAAACGCCAGCAGTACGGCGTTTACCGGCCAGAATATCGCCAAAAATCCGACGGGGCGGCTCACGATGCCCAACAGGCAAACCGCGAACACCAACAGAAAGACGGTGAGTGCGGGCCAAATTTTCCGGGCATCGGACAACGAGGTGGTTTGCATCTTGGATCCAGAGACTTCTGCTGCGTAAGGTGACAATCTGTTCGTGTCACAACCGTCGACGATGAGGAGAAGATAAGCGGCCGACTCGCCTATTATTGCCAGTTTTGCTGGCCCGGACATCTGTTTATTCATCTAGGAAAAATATATTTGTGTATCAATATATTGACGACACCCGCATACCTGGCACAGAAACGGCTAAAGCGGACGCTTCACTTTGAACATTTCACGCCCCAGTTGGCCTGTTACCGGTAAAAACCGCCGTCTTTTTCCTCAAAAGCAAAATAAGATTGGGCTATGTGGGGTTGTTTTTTCATCCCGCGTCAAAACGCCTTGCGATACATCACAAAACCGGGACGCTCCGCCACCTTGTCGTACAGCCGCATGGCGATCTGGTTGGTTTCGTGGGTATTCCAATACACACGCGGCAACCCCAACTGCTGCGCACGCTCGTAAACCGCCGCGATCAGCGCCCTCGCCACCCCTTTGCCGCGCACCGCCTCTGCGGTGAACAGATCCTGCAGATAGCAGTTGGGCTGCAGCTGAATGGTGCTGCGGTGCAGAAGATAGTGCGTTAATCCAACGACCTGCCCCTGATGCTCGGCGACCAGCGCGTACATCGGTTCGTAGGCGTCGAAAAAACGCCGCCAGGTGGTCTGTGTCACCTCATCCGGCAGCGCCGTTGCCCCCTCCCGGCCGTAAAAGGCGTTATACCCTTGCCACAGTGCCAGCCAGGCGGCGTAATCCCGTTGTTCCAGCGATCTGACCACGATGCTTTCGCTCATGATGTCCTCTTCGATGATGCCCAAATGCCCCGCCTCCAGCATAGAACAACGAGCGTCAACGCGCAGGCGGCGGCATCACACCGGCGAGAAAATCCAGCAACGCGCGGTTGAACAGCGCGGGCCGCTGCAGCGGCGCGAAGTGGCTGACGCCCGGCAGCGTCGTCAAACGGGCGCCAGGAATGCTGCGGCTCAGGTAGGCGGCATGTTCGGCGCGGATAAATTCATCGTGTTCGCTGTGAACGATCGTCACCGGCACGCGAATGGCCGCCAATTCCCGTGCGCGGTAGTCCGGCTGGCTGCTCATCATCAGGCTTACGGCGGAGACGAAGGGAGCGAAATCCTCCGGCGTCGGTGACAAGGCGGCATAGTCCTGCGCATGGCGCGCAAAACAGCGCTCGACGAGCGGACTGGACGGCGGCGGTTTAACCCCGCTGGCATCCATATTGCAGCCGAAGAAAAAGACGCCGTCCACCCGCTCGGGCGCCCGATGGGCGGCGATGAGCGCGACGCAAGCGCCGTCGCTCCAGCCCGCCAGCGCGGCGTGGGGGATTTGCAGCGCCGCCATCACCGCCAACAGATCATCGGCCATCCGATCGTAACGATACGGCCGGGCGTCGCGCGTGCTGCGTCCGTGCCCGCGGCTATCGATGAGCAACACCCCGTAGCCGGCGGCCAGCAGCGCCGGCAGTTGATACCCCCAGTTGCCGCTGTGGCCCAGGCCGCCGTGCAACAGGATCAGCGTCGGATCAGCGCCATAGGCCGCATACCAGATGTGCGCGCCGTCGTGTTCGACAAAGCCCTGCCTGGAACCGGGCGGCAACGGCGGCGCGCCCTGCGCGGCAAAGCGGGTCAAATCGTCGTCGGTTTGCATCTTTCTCCCCTCATTCGCCGAGGTTGAGCATCAATACGGCATCCAGGGAGTATAGTTCGCAGCGGCAAGCGGTGCCGTTCGCTTTCCCGGCATATACTTAAAGGAGGAATCGCAATGGAGGACGGTGAGATGAAGAAGATAATTCTCGTGTTTTTGACGTTGATGCTGAGCGGTTGTATCGGCGGAGGCGGCGGCCCATCGAATGCGCCTTCGGCATCGCCAAATGAACCTTACACCTGCACCAAATCCAGCGCCAACAGCGACTGCTCGCAATCGGTGGAACCATCGATGTACTAGCCGCGCTCGGCGGGCCGTCGCTTAACGGCCCGCCGCCTCAAACCGGCACTAGGAGGAGTGCTCCTCTTCATTGGCCTGATATCGCGTCGCCTGCTGCTTCATAAATACCACTTCTTGCGGGCTGGACAGGCTCACTTCCTGCGCGCGCAGCAGCTTGAGGATATTGAACAGCAGTTCGCTCTTGGTGGCGCCGACCATGCGCGGGCTCGGCACATAGCCGGTCACGCTCAGGATAATGCCGTCCGGCCCCAGTTGGCTGAAGCGCACGTAAGGCGCCGGCGTGTCCAGAATGGTTTCGTACTCGTTATAGGCGCTGAGCAAGATATTGCGCACCTGCTCCGGATCGATCGAGGTCGGGAACGTCAACGCGATGGTCACCACGCCTTGCGCGTTGCCCATGGTGGCGTTGCGCACGTTCTGCGAGATCAGCTGCGAGTTCGGTACGATCATGGTGGAACGGTCGCTGAGCTGGATTTCGGTAGCGCGCACGTTGATGCGCCGCACGTCGCCTTCCACGCCGCCGATGCCGATCATATCCCCGACCTTCACCGGGCGTTCGGTCAGCAGGATCAGGCCGGAAATAAAGTTCTTCACAATCTCCTGCAAACCGAAACCGATACCGACCGACAGGGCGCTGACGATCCACGCCAGGTTGCTCCACTGGATGCCCAGCGCCGCCAGGGTGATCAGAATCACCAGCACATAGCCGATATTGCTGAACAGCGTCACCAGCGAGGCGCGAATGCCGACGTCCGAAATGGTCTTCGGCAGCAGCTCAGAGCCCAGCCAGCGCCGCACCGCGCGCAGGATGTAGATGCCGATCGCCAGGCAGATCACGGCGTTGAGCAGGTTGCCGGGCACGATGTTGAAACGCTGCAAGCCTTCGCCGGTCAGGATCGAGACGATTTTCTCCATCAGCGAGCCCGGCGTGGTGCTGCCGAACGAGCCGTTGAACAACGCGATGATCATCAACAGCAACAGTGAACATTTGGCCAGCGCGGTGGTGATGATCGCCACCTGCTCCAGATGGCGATCCTTGAAGCTGAGCGTTTTCTTCAGCATCTTGCCGCTGACGGTCTGCGGCGAAAACAGCGCGGCGCACAGGTCGGTGGCGAACAGTACCATGAAGTAGAACGCCATCAGCACCAGCACCACCCAGATCAGCTGGTAGGTCAGGAAGCGGGCGAAGGCGATGTAGCCGATAAGCAGGGAAAGCAGGATCACCACCGAACACACCAGGGTGACGATGTGCACCAGCCCGCCGACCAGCGTGCGTTTTTCCAGGTGCGCGCCCTGCTGCTCCAGACGGCGACGAATGCGCTGGCCGCGCAGCGGCGCCGCCAGCAGCACCATGCCGATCAGCCCCGCCACCAGGCCGTTGCCGAAGATGGTGGTAGCCAATGAGGCGCTGACGACGTTGTTGATCAGCTCCACAGTACCGAACGCCAGCGCCAGACCGGCCAGCAGCGGCGAGAAGTAACGCAGCCCGGCGGCCACTTCATTGTCCAGCGAAGCCAAACGCCAGGACGGGCGATTCAGCGACAGCGCCGCACGCCCCAGCCCGGCGATCAGCGCGCAGAAAATCCCCAGACGGTTAAAGCCTTCGGCAAAGTCTTCCAGCATGACCGGCAGCGGCTGCACGCGGATAAAGACGTAATACAGCAGGTTCAGCGCGATCGAGGTGGTGATCACCGTCACCGCCACGGTGATGATGGCCATAAAGCTGCGGCGCAGGCGCCCGTCCGGCAGGAAGCGAATGCTGACCCAGGCGAGGAAACGCTCGGACAAATAGCGCCCCCAGGACCAGACGATCACCGCCAGCGCCAGCAACGCCAGCGTGCCGTACCGCCATTCGTCCTGCCAACTGGCGTCCCAGGCCGCTTTCATCTCGGCGTTGAACTGGTCCAGCCGCTGCACGTCATCCGCTGACGGCTGCACGACCGGCGTCCAGAATTTGACGCCCAAAATGCTGCCGGTGTTCAGCGCCAGCTGGGTTTTGAACGCCACCCGACGCAGATCGCTGATCTGCTGGCCCAGATCGAAGGCGCTGGTCTTGATGGCCTGCGCGCGTTTTACCGCATCGTCCAACTGCTTCTTGCTGCTGTTCAGCGCATTGCGCTGCTGGGCGACGGCCGGGGTTTCCGGCAGCGCGCCGGCCGCCGGGGCCGGCCCCAGCACGTCCAGCTGCGCCTGCAGTTTTTCCTGCACCGGCTGCAGATCGGCGGACAATTTATCCATGCTGGCGACCAGATCGTCCGTCGCCAACCGCAGCTTGCTGAGCTGGGTGTCGGTCGTCGCTTTGGAAACCAGCTGCTTCATGCTGTCCAACTGCTTTTGCGCGGCTTTCAGCTGCGTAGCGGGATCGGGCGCGCTTTCGGCGGCGGGATCATCCTGGGTGGCGGCGACGGCGGCGAACGGCGTCAGTTGCATACCCAACAGCAATAATAACAACAGCAGGAACGGGCGAGGCTTTAACATAAATTCAGTGCTCAGCATCATTATCTGATAGACAGACGAACAGGCGGCGGATGAACCGTCGCTTAACCATAAACGCTAATTATAATAGCTGCTTAATGTCGGCCGAAATACAGTAATTATTCCCATTGTGTGCCACGCGCCCGCGCTCGCCTTAGCTTGCTGATAATTCAGGCGCTTTTACACTGGCGATACGGCATGAAGCGCTCTATAATCCAGCCACCGATTAACCTGCAACCAATAAAAGGAGACTTACTATGCTGACGTGTGAATTGGTTTTTCACTCACACTTCTTTGGTAATCGTCGCCGCTCAAGCATTACCGGTATCGCGCTGCGATAACCCAGCTTGAGCGAAGCTTACTAAATCCAGGATCTTCCCTCCGGCTTACCGGGTTGTCGTCAGCAATGTTTGACGATAGGCATTGTCATGCCTGTAACTCTTGAGTAAGCAATGAGCACATTACTGTCTGCACAATCTGTCGGTTACGACAACGCGTTCGGCGTCCTGCTGAGCGAGATTTCCTTCAGCCTGAAAAAAGGCGACCGCATCGGTTTGATCGGCGATAACGGCTGCGGCAAAAGCACCCTGCTGCAAATTCTCAGCGGCGACCTGCCTGCGCACACCGGAACGGTGACATTGTCACATCAATGTCTGATGGCGCGCATCGAGCAGCACCTGCCGCCGGAACTGCACACCAGCACCCTGCTGGATGCGGTTCTGGCGCGGCTGCCTGCGGGCCAACACCTCAGCGAACGCTGGCGCTGCGAAGCACTACTGGCCGAGCTGGGGTTTGAACCGGCGAGCTGGACGCTGACCGCCGGCACCCTCAGCGGCGGCCAGCATACGCGGCTGCTGTTGGCGCGCGCGCTGATCCGCCAACCCGATCTGCTGCTGCTCGACGAACCCAGCAACCACCTGGACCTGCCCACGCTGCTGTGGCTGGAACAGTTCTTGCGTAACTGGACCGGCAGCTTCGTGCTGGTGTCGCACGATCGCTACCTGCTCGACCAGGTAACCAACTGCACCTGGATCCTGCGCGACAAAACGCTGCAGTTCTTCCGTTTGCCCTGCTCTGCGGCGCGCACCGCGCTGGCGGAACAGGACGCCGCAGACGAACAGCGGCGACAGGCCGAGCAAAAGGAAATCGACCGGGTGGAAAAAAGCGCCAAGCGCCTGGCGACCTGGGGCAAGGTCTACGACAACGAAGATCTGGCGCGCAAGGCCAAGCAAATGGAGAAGCGCGTCGATCGGTTGAAGGAAGAACAGACCACCCTGACCGCCGGCAGCCCGTGGCGGCTGCGGCTGCAGGGAGAAGCGCTGGACGCCGATCGCCTGCTGGCGCTGCCGCACTGGGCGGTGCGCCCGGCGCCGGATGCGCCGGTGCTGTTCAGCCTGGAACATCTGCGCGTGAAAAGCGGCGATCGCATCGCCATCGTCGGACGCAACGGCTGCGGCAAATCGTCGCTGCTGCGCCTGCTGTGGCGCGAGTATCAGCAACAAACGCAGCGCCCGGCACTGTTCCATCCGCGCGTGCGCATCGGCTATTACGATCAGAGCCTGCAACAGCTGCGCGATGAAGACACGTTGAGCGAAGCGCTGGCGCAGTTTGCGCCGCTGACCGAGGAACAGCGGAAAATGGCGCTGATCGGCGCCGGGTTCCCTTACCTGCGCCACCATCAGCAGATCCGTTCGCTGAGCGGCGGCGAGCGTTCACGGTTGTTGTTCGTCGGCCTGACGCTGGCCAACCATTCGCTGCTGTTGCTGGACGAGCCCACCAACCACCTGGATATGGCCGGCAAAGAGGAGCTGGCGGAAACGCTGCGCCAATTCCCCGGCGCCGTCATGCTGGTCACCCACGATCGGATGCTGATCGAACAGAGCTGCAACCGCTTTTGGCTGATCGACCAGCAAAAACTGGAGGAGTGGCACGATCTCGCGCCGGTGTACCAGCGCCTGGCGGGTGAAACGCCGGCTCTGCCGACGGCGCACCAGGCCAACGCAGACGCCCCGACGCCAAACCCGCTGTTGGAAGGCGAAGAGGCGTTGCTGACCGCCCTGTTTGCCCTCGAAAGCAAACTGGAGGCCGACCTGGCGCGTAAACCGAAGCATCAAAAACCGGAGCTTCAGGCGCGTTGGCGCCGCGAGATTGCCGACCTCACCGCCCGGTTGCATCTGGGCTAATCCCACAGGCCGCCCGGCGGCCTGTCAGGCTATTGACAAAGAGGGGAAAAAGCGTGGTTTTTCCCCTCTTTGTGGCGATCGGCCGAAAATCAATAAATTGATTTTCCTTGTTTTTTATTCGGTGCTCTCTGCCAACCCGGCAAGGGTATAAAGGCCGCCCGGCGGCCTGTTTTTTCCTCTTTGCAAAAACCGCGTGCCGCCGCCGGCTTGAGGCGCGACACGCGGCGCTTTTGTTATCCGCAGCGCTGAGCGACACATTACTTTCATCATTCTCTGGCAGGCTACTGCCATTCTTTTTTTCGTTATCAGGCACTCCATGACATCACTCTCTCCACGGGACATCGAGGCGCGCTACCGCTTCGCGCGTGAGATCGCCCGCGCCGCCGCCGATCTCGCCTTCAGCTTTTATCAACGCCGGCAAAGCCTGGCCGTCGAGTTTAAACAGGGGCTGCAGGACGTGGTCAGCGAGGCCGACCGCCGAGTCGAGGCGCTGATCCGCCGTATGATCAACCGTCGGTTTCCCCAGGACGGGTTTCTCGGCGAAGAGAGCGGCAGCAGCGGCGATAATGCTGCCTGTATTTGGGTGGTCGATCCGATTGACGGCACCGCCTGCTTCCTGAACGGGCTGCATACCTGGTGTATCGCGATAGGCGTTGTGATCGACGGTGAGCCAGCGATCGGCGTGGTCTACGATCCCAACCACCGCGAGATGTTCCGCGCCTGCCGCGGCCAAGGCGCTTTCCTCAACGGGGAACCGATCGGCGTGCATGCCGGGCGCAGCGTCGCGGATGGCGTGATGGGCGTCGGGATATCACCGCGCGCCTCGGCGGCGGAATTCAGCGGTTTTCTCTGTCGCCTGCTGCAGGCGGGCGGCATGTTTGTGCGCAGCGGTTCCGGCGCGTTGATGACCGCCCAGGTGGCCGCCGGGCGTCTGCTGGGCTATTACGAACCGCATATGAACGCCTGGGACAGCCTGCCTGGGCTGGTGCTGACGCGCGAAGCCGGCGGCGTGGCGAATGACTTTATGCACCACAACGGGCTGCGACGCGGCAACCCGCTGCTGCTGGCCAACGCGGCGCTCTATCCGCAATTGGCTGAGCTGATTCAAACGCCGGGCTTGATCGGCTCGACGTGCCCTATCGCGCGTGAGATGGCCGGATAAAGCGCGCGCAGCCGCCGCTCGACCCGATCGACCGCATCGTGCGCGGCGGCGATGGTTACCGCCGGCGACACCCGGCAGTGGAAGTTGACGATGATGCCGCCGTCGGTTCTGCGCGCCCGGATGTTGTGCACGTCTTGCACCTTATCCCCCTGCTCCAGCGCCGACTGCAAAATCAGCCGGATATCGGCCAGCTCGGCGGCGGAAACATCCTCGCTGGCCAGCCAGTGCGGCGTCTGCGGCTCCAGATGGGTCTCTATCTCGGTGTCCTCGCCGATCGCCTGACGCAGGATCCCTTCTATCTCCGTGGCGATATCATGCGCCTGCGCCACGCTGGCGTTGGCCGGCACCGCCAGATCCATGCCGATCGCCATGCGCGTCGGCAACTGCTGCAAGGTGACGTTCTGCACCTGCGCGCCGTGATTGGCGGCGATCGCCCGAATGCGCGTCGCCATGTCTTCGTCGCTGCGGGTCTGCGGCACCGCGATGACGGTAAACTCCGCCTTGGCATACTGCTGCCGCAGTCGTTCGACGATTTCTCGCTTGAGCGCATCGATGCGCTCCAGCGGCAAGGTGCGGCACACCGCCACCGTGATCTCGACAAACAGTACGGCGCCGGCGTTGCGAATACGCACGCTGTCGCAGGCCAGCACCGCCGGGAAGCTGTCCAGCGTGGCGCGAATCGCCTCGGTGGCCCCGGCGGGCGCGGCATCCATCAGCGAGTCGAAGGAGCGTTTACCCAGTTTGATTGCCGCGACAAAGATAAAACCGGCGACGATCAGCGCGGCGATGGCGTCCGCACGGCCAAAGCCCAGCAGCACAAACACCATGCCCAGCAGCACCACGCCGGACGAAAGCATGTCGGAGAAGAAATGCAGCGCATCCGCTTCCAGCGCCGCGCTGTCGGTCGCCCTGGCGACGCGGTTGAGCGCCCGCACGCGGAAAAAATCGACGCAGATGGAAATCAGCAGCACCGCGATCACCACCGGCGCCGCGACGATCTCATGCGGCTGCCCAAGCAGGCTGCTGCCCGCCTCGTAGACGATCCAACCGGCGGCGCCGAGCAACAGCAACACCTCGAACAGCGCCGCCAGGTTTTCCACCTTGCCGTGGCCGAAGTGGTGATCGTCATCGGCGGGTTTATCGCTGATGCGCACCGCCAGCCAGGTGATGCTGGTGGCGATAAAATCGGTGAAAGAGTGGATCCCTTCGGATATCAGGCCAATACTGCCGGTAAAAATGCCGGCGACGAATTTGCCCGTGGCCAGCAACCCGCTGGCGATCATCGAGTTTCTGGCCACGGCCTGTTTTTCATTTTGCATGATGCTGCTCACATTCGGACGGTGATTTATTTTTTTACTTTAGAGGATAATTGCCAGACAAAGGCGATCAGCAGCATACTGCCAGAGAAAGTCAGCATGAGGCTAGTAAGAAAATTGGATTTTCCGGTGGAATAAAAATAAATCTCATTCACCCCCACCGAAATCATTAAAATGGCGTAGAGCAATCCCAGAATAAGAATCGTCATTATTATCAACTCCCGTATCAGGCCGCGCGTTCAGCGCGCCGCTAAATCCTCCCCATAATAAATAGCGATCACGGGGAGGATGCATCTAGGCGGATCTTTAGCGTTCATCAATCATCCCATTTGGTGCTCATATAGGCCGCCAACAGGCCCAGCGAGCTGATCATTGCCAGGAATCCCATAAAAATAGTCATGTTTCCCATTATTTTGTCCTCAGGTTAAATGTTATCGATAAAATCCCCTTGCGTTAAATATCGGGGTTGGTCGGCGTCCATGGTTTTTAACGTCCTCCTCAGGTTTGTCACATTTCCGCCCTTTACGGGCGGAGCGGTTTAAATACCCAAAACGTGTTGGGCGATTTTGAAATAAATAATCAGGCCGGTGCCATCGATAAAGGTGGCGATAAACGGCGCCGACACCACGGCAGGATCGATGCCGAGACGTTTCAGCAGCATCGGGATGATCGACGAAACAATGGCGCTCCACACGGTGATCGCCACCAGCGACAGGCTGACCACCAGCGTCACCTCCATGCCGACGCCCATGATCCAGGCGCGCACCCAGGCCGCCAGGCCGATGGTGACGGCGATCAGCAGCGAGGTCGTGACCTCCTTGCGGATCACCGCGCCCAGGTTGCGCAGGCTGACCTCGCCCAGCGCCATGGCGCGCACCAGCGTCGAGGTGATCTGGGTGCCGCTGTTGCCGCCGGTGCCGATCAGCAGCGGGATAAAGAACGCCAGCGCAATCGCCGCTTCGAGCTGATCTTCAAACGCTTTCAGCACGTTGCCGGTGTAGGCTTCAGCGACGAACAACATCAGCAGCCACACCGAGCGTTTACGCCACAGCGCCCACGGGCTGGTCTCCAGATAAGGCTTGTCCAGCGGCAGGCTCGCGCCCTGGCGTTGTGCATCCTCGGTGTTTTCATCCTCGACCAGCCGGGCGATCTCACGCTCGCCCAGTACGCCGACCAGCGTGTTATTGGCCACCACCGGCACCACGTCCAGCCCCCCTTTGCCCAGCAGATGCGCCACGTCGTTGCGGTCATCGTCGGGCGAAACCTGGAAATAGCTGTAATCCATCATTACGCCGACGGCTTTATCCTGTTCTTCGCACTGCAACAGTTTTTTCACCGACAGTGTGCCGCGCAGATGATAATCGTCCGCGGTAATAAATACCCGGCTGGGAATTTCGTCCGTTTTGAGCTGCGAAAGTAAATATTCCCGGGCATGATTGACCGTCATCGTTGCGGGAACGGTAATAAAATCGGCGTTCATATAACCGGCGACCGAAGTCTCGTCGAGAGTTTCAGTCGCGTTCAGCGCCGGAGAAGAATAGTGTTGATGTGACTTGATCATTTTGTCAGTCCCTATTTCTGTTGTGAACTTCAACAGCGAATCGCATAGGGGCGTAACCACAGAGGGAGTGCAGACTGCCTATCTCCGCGTCCAGGTTTTAGCACTATACAACGTATCCGAGTTGTTGCTCGGAAGTTACTTTGGGCTAAACCTTAATCCGATAAAGCCTGTCTTAACCTTGGGCATCTCTCGATGTCGTCAGATCAGTAACCTGTGTTTGTATAGGAGCCTCGCCAAACGAGATACTGCATATAAACTACCGGCGCAGTATAGGCGTTGTTTTATCCGGCGGGAAGAAAAGATTGCCCGTCGTTTATGGAGTATTTAGGATAATGTTAATTAAACGGCCATTTATAAAAACGGCTGATATAAATCAGCCGTTTTTTATTTTTCAGTGTTCGAGAATGTAGACGTTTTTATCGTATAAGGCGCCCTGACGAGTAAAGTCGATCCCCTTCACGTAAGGTTTGATGAGCGTGGCGTTGGCTTCGTAGTACACCGGCGCGACCGGCGTATCGACGGCCAGCACCGCCTCGGCCTGCTGGAAATATTGCTGCACCTGCTGCGGTGTCGGCGCCGCCGTCGCCTGATGCAGAATGCGATCGTACTCCGGATTGCGGTATTTGGGGCTGTTCTCGCTGCTGTCGGAACGGAACACGTTCAGGAAAGTAGACGGATCGTTGTAATCCGCCAGCCAGCGGGTAAAGGCCACGCCGTACTGCCCGCGGTTGATATTGTCCAGCGTGACTTTGCGCTCCTGGCTTTGCAAGGTGGCCTCTGCGCCGAGGTTCTTTTTCCACATGGCGGCGGCGGCGATGACGATCTTCTTGATGGTGGCGTCATTGCTGTACAGCACGGTAAAGCGCAGCGGATGCTCGGCGTTGAAACCGGCCTGCGCCAGCAGTTGCTTCGCCTGGGCGTGGCGTTGTTCCGGCGTCAAACCGGCCGCGGCGCCGGGCTGCAGGCTATAGCCGCCCGCCCCAGTTGGGGTAAAGGTCCAGGCCGGCTGCTGGCCGTATCCCAACACTTTGCCGGCGATAATCTCTTTGTCCAGCGCCAGGTTCAGCGCCTGGCGCACCCGCACGTCGTTAAACGGCGCCTGGCGGTTGTTGAAGGCGAAATAGCTGGTGGAGAGCAGCGGATAGGTCACCAGCTGTTGCTCGCCGAGCGTTTTTTTCAGCTGCTGATACAGCTCCGGCGGCGTGGTATACCCCAGCTCAACCTCACCGGCGCGAAAACGCGCCACTTCCGGGAAGCCCTGGATCGGCAAGAAGGTGACCTTGTTGAGCACGGTATTGGCGTTATCCCAATACTGCGGGTTACGTTCCACCACCACCTTTTCGTTCACCACCCACTGGCTGAGGCGGAACGCCCCGTTGCCGACAAAGTGCGCCGGCTGCGTCCAGTTTTTGCCGTACTGCTCCACCACCTTGCGGTTAACCGGCAAAACCGGGAAATGCACCAGTTGCTTGAGCAGATAGGAATTAGGCTCCGACAGCGTCACCTGCAGAGTGTGCGCATCCAGCGCCTTGACGCCCAGCTCGCTCGGCGGTTTGCTGCCGGCGTTGATCGCCGCCGCATTCAGCACGTAGGCCGAAGCCAGATAGCTGCCGTACGGCGAGGCGGTTTTCGGATCGGTGAGGCGCCGCCAGCTGTAAACGAAATCGTCGGCGGTCACCGGATCGCCGTTCGACCATTTGGCCTGCGGCCGCAGACGGAAAGTCCAGACGTTGCCCTGATGCTCCCACGTCTGCGCCAGTGCCGGGATCACTTCACCGTCTTTTCCGACGCGCAGCAAGCCTTCGAACAGATCGTTGAAGATGTAGAACTCCACATTGCTTTCGGCCAGGTTTGGATCCAGCGTCGCCGGTTCATACCCGTTGGCGCGCACCAGTTCTTGCACCGCCGCCAGTTTAACGCCTGCCGGCACCTCTGCGGCATGGGCAGCCGTAGCATTAAAAGCCAGGAGGATTAAACCAGCCAGTTTCTTGCCATTAAATGAATATTTCACGTCGATATCCCTGATTAGTGTTTTATCGCGTTTAATATGCAATGAGGCAGTGGAATAAATTAAATCATTAATCGCTATGAGTCATAACCAAAAGCGGTGTTGAATTTCTTTCATTATCAAAGAAGTACTGGCAACAGAACGATGAAAAACACGAGGATAAACGCGGAGACCGGCATTGCCGTCAGGAACGCCGTGAACCGGCGGTGACATAAATTCAGGCAATCAATACAGATTATTCCAGCCGAAGCTTAACTTATCCTTAGGGCAATTCATTTTGTGAGCGATCGTCAAAAATAATTTAATACGAATCGTTTTCACTATCATTATTGATGTTCTTGGCTAAAATCGGCCTGCTTGCGCTCGCCAGGCGATATTCGTTTTCTTCATTCGAACGCTAAAAAGGATAACTGCATGAAGCTGCGTATTTCATCTCTCGGCCCCGTCGCCCTACTCGCCTCCTCGATGATGCTGGTCTTTGGCGCTCAGGCGGCCTCCGCCGACCAGGGCATCGTTATTTATAACGCCCAGCATGAAAATCTGGTGAAATCCTGGGTCGACGGATTTACCAAAGACACCGGCATCAAGGTGACGCTGCGCAACGGCGGCGACAGCGAACTGGGCAACCAACTGGTACAGGAAGGCAGCGCTTCACCTGCCGACGTGTTTCTGACGGAAAACTCCCCGGCGATGGTGTTGGTGGATAACGCCAAGCTGTTCGCCCCGCTGGACGCCGCCACGCTGGCCCAGGTGGAACCACAATATCGCCCAAGCCACGGCCGCTGGATCGGCATCGCCGCCCGCTCTACCGTGTTTGTTTATAACCCGGCCAAACTGAGCGACGCGCAGCTGCCGAAGTCACTGCTGGATCTGGCCAAGCCGGAATGGAAAGGCCGCTGGGCCGCTTCGCCGTCGGGCGCCGATTTCCAGGCGATCGTCAGCGCGCTGCTGGAGCTGAAAGGCGAGAAAGCCACGCTGGACTGGCTGAAAGCGATGAAAACCAACTTTACCGCCTATAAAGGCAACAGCACGGTGATGAAAGCGGTCAATGCCGGCCAGATCGACAGCGGCGTGATCTATCACTACTACCCGTTCGTGGACGGCGCGAAAACCGGCGAGAACAGCAACAACATCAAGCTGTATTACTTCAAACATCAGGATCCGGGCGCCTTCGTCAGCATCTCCGGCGGCGGCGTGCTGGCTTCCAGCAAGCATCAGCAGCAGGCGCAGGCGTTCATCAAGTGGATCACCGGCAAACAGGGCCAGGAGATCCTGCGCACCAACAACGCCTTCGAATACGCCGTCGGCGTCGGTGCGGCCTCTAACCCGAAACTGGTGCCGCTGAAAGATCTGGACGCACCGAAGGTAGACGCCGCGCAGTTGAACAGTAAGAAAGTTGTCGAACTGATGACCGAGGCGGGCCTGCTGTAAGGCCCGCCGGCAAACCGAGAGTTTTTGATCGTTATGTCAAACCTGAGTACCCACGCCGCGCAGACCGCGCGGCGTTATTCTGTTGTCCCCCGTCACCCGCGGCCAGGGGCGATCGTGGTGGTCAGCGCCGTGTTGCTGTCGTTGCTGGCGCTGCTGCCGTTGGGATTCGTTATCGGCGTGGCGGTTGAAACCGGCTGGCAAACGGTCAAAGCACTGGTTTTCCGCCCGCGTGTGGCGGAGCTGCTGTTGAATACCCTGCTGTTGGTGGTGCTGACGCTGCCGATCTGCGCCGTGCTGGGCGTGGCCCTGGCCTGGTTGACCGAACGCACCACGCTGCCGGGCCGCCGTCTCTGGGCGGTATTGGCGACCGCGCCGCTGGCGGTGCCGGCCTTTGTGCAAAGCTATGCCTGGATCAGCCTGGTGCCGTCGATGCACGGCCTGGGTGCTGGCGTTTTCATCTCGGTGCTCGCTTACTTTCCGTTTATCTACCTGCCTGCCGCCGCCGTGCTGCGCCGCCTGGATCCCGGTATCGAGGACGTCGCCACCTCACTCGGCTCCCGGCCGCCGGCGGTGTTTTTCCGCGTGGTGCTGCCGCAGCTGAAACTGGCGGTCTGGGGCGGCTCGCTGCTGATCGCGTTGCACTTGCTGGCGGAGTATGGCCTGTACGCCATGATCCGTTTCGATACCTTCACCACCGCCATCTTCGATCAGTTCCAATCGACCTTCAACGGCCCGGCGGCCAACATGCTGGCCGGCGTGTTGGTGCTGTGCTGCCTGGGGCTGCTGTTGCTTGAGGCGATAAGCCGTGGCCGCGCACGCTATGCCCGCGTCGGTTCCGGCAGCGCCCGCAGCCAAACGCCGCGCCGCCTTTCGCCGCCGCTCGCCGCGCTGGCGCTGCTGCTGCCGATCGCGCTGACTGCGCTGGCGTTGGGCGTGCCTTTCATTACCCTGGCCCGCTGGCTGTGGCTGGGCGGCCTCGACGTATGGCGCAACGCCGATCTGTGGCCCGCGCTGTGGCAAACGCTGTCGCTGTCCGCCGCCGGCGCGCTGCTGATCACCCTGTGCGCCATTCCGATGGCCTGGCTGTCGGTACGCTATCCGGCCCGGCTGTATCGGGTGCTGGAAGGCTGCAACTACGTGACCAGCTCGCTGCCCGGCATCGTGGTGGCGCTGGCGCTGGTGACCATCACCATTCACAGCTTCCGGCCGATTTACCAGACCGAAATCACCCTGCTGCTGGCGTATCTGCTGATGTTTATGCCGCGGGCGCTGATCAATCTGCGCGCCGGTATCGCACAGGCGCCGGTGGAATTGGAAAACGTGGCGCGCAGCCTGGGCAAATCGCCGGCGCAGGCGTTGTGGAGCACCACGCTGCGGCTGGCGGCGCCGGGCGCCGCTGCGGGCGCGGCGCTGGTATTCCTGGCGATCGCCAATGAACTGACCGCCACGCTGCTGCTGGCGCCGAACGGCACCCGCACGCTGGCCACCGGCTTCTGGGCGCTGACCAGCGAGATAGACTACGTCGCCGCAGCGCCTTATGCGCTGATTATGGTGGCGCTGTCATTGCCGCTCACCTGGCTTCTTTATTCTCAATCTAAACGCACGGCGGGACTATGAGCACGCTCGAACTGCACGGTATCGGAAAATCTTACAACGCCATCAGAGTGCTGGAACACATTGACCTGCAGGTTACCGCCGGCAGCCGCACGGCGATCGTCGGCCCTTCCGGCTCCGGCAAAACCACTCTGCTGCGCATCATCGCCGGCTTTGAAATCCCCGACGGCGGCCAGATCCTGCTGCAGGGGCAAGCCATGGGCAACGGTGGCGGCTGGGTGCCTGCACACCTGCGCGGCATCGGCTTCGTTCCGCAGGATGGCGCGCTGTTCCCGCACTTTACCGTCGCCGGCAACATCGGTTTTGGCCTCAAGGGCAGCAAACGCGAGAAACAGCATCGCATCGAGGCGTTAATGGAGATGGTGGCGCTGGATCGCCGTCTGGCGGCCCTGTGGCCGCATGAACTGTCCGGCGGGCAGCAGCAGCGGGTCGCGCTGGCGCGTGCTCTGTCGCAGCAACCCCGGCTGATGCTGCTGGACGAGCCGTTCTCGGCGCTGGATACCGGCCTGCGCGCCGCCACCCGAAAAGCGGTGGCCGAACTGCTGACGGAGGCCAAAGTAGCGTCGATCCTGGTCACCCACGATCAGAGCGAGGCGCTGTCGTTCGCCGATCAGGTGGCGGTGATGCGCAATGGCCGGCTGGCGCAGGTGGGCGCGCCGCAGGATCTTTATCTGCGCCCGGTCGATGAACCGACCGCCAGCTTCCTTGGCGAAACGCTGGTGTTGACCGCTGAACTGGCGCACGGCTGGGCCGACTGCGCACTGGGGCGCATCGCCGTCGACGATCGCCAACGCAGCGGCCCGGCGCGCATCATGCTGCGCCCGGAGCAGATTCAAATCGGCTTGTCAGATCCGGCGCAGCGCGGCCAGGCGGTGATCACCGGCATTGATTTCGCCGGCTTCGTCTCTACGCTCAACCTGCGGATGGTCGCCGGCGGCGCGCAAATCGAGATCAAAACCGTCAGCCGCGAAGGCCTGCAGCCCGGTTCTCAGGTCACTCTCAACGTGATGGGCCAGGCGCATATTTTCGCCGGCTGACTCACTTAAGGCCGGGCTGCTCCCCGGCCTTCTCAGCGGCAAATCTTGTCACGGCGCGGCTTTTTCGGCGCCAGCAGATAATCCACCACGCTTTCGTCAACGCAGCTGTCGATGCCGTTCAGCGCCAGCGTATGCCCGTCGCGTTCGCGGGTGATCAGCGGGCTTTTAAAGGCCGAGGCCATCACCTGGGCATTGCGGTACGGCGTGGTTGGATCGTAGCGCTGGGCGACGAACAGCAGCGGCGGCAGCGCGGCGGACGCCACCGGGGTGTGCGGCCGATCTTTGCCGCGGTACGGCCACAGATCGCACATTTCCAGCGGGTATTCGTGCAGCGGCAGATAGTGGGCATACAAAGCGGCGGTATTGATCTCCTGCCGCTGCCGGCGCAACTGCTGCGGATCGGCCGTCGGGTTGGCGACGTCGGCGCAGGTGATGACGTTCAGGGCGTCATCGGCATCCGGCGAATAGCTTTCGTCGATCAGATCGGAAACCTGCTGCCCGGCGATGCCGGCATCAAGCTGGCGCAGCACGGTGGCCAGCTCATGCCAGCGCTCCGGCCACAATAACAGCGAACGCGTGACCGTCAGCACGTCGTCGGCGGAGATTTCATAGCCCGCTGCGGTGACGAACGGTTGATCGTGCAGCTTGCGCAGCAAGGCGTGATAGCGCTGCAGCGCCTGATTGGCGCCGCCGCCAAGCTGACAGCTGTCGGTTTTTCCGCAATAGGCGGCGAAGCGCAGGAAGCTTTGCTGGAAACCCCGTTCCTGGTTTAGCCGCTGGGTGAAATCGTCCTCAGCCAGATCCACCACCCCGTCCAGCACCAGCGCGCGCGTTTTCTTCGGAAAACGCTCGGCATACAGCGCCGCCACCTTGGTGCCGTAAGAGTACGCCACCGCCGTCAGCCCTGGCTCGCCCAGCGCGTGGCGGATCGCGTTCAGATCGTTGACCGCTTCGTCGGTGCCGATATGTTGCAGCACGTCCGCGCCGGTCTGTTTGATGCAGGCGGCAATCAGGGCGCGCGTCAGGTTCTCCGCGCCGGCCACGTCGTTGTCGTCCGGTTCAGGGAGTTCGTCACCTTCGGCCAGCTGGCAGGAGATTTTCGGCGTCGATTGGCCGACGCCGCGCGGATCGTAACCGATGATGTCGTAGGATTTACGCAGCCTGGCGACGTGGGCGTCGTTGCCTAAATAGGGGTTGATGCCCGGCAGGCCCGGCCCGCCGCTGATCGTCACCACGCTGCCCTTTTTCGGCCCGGTGGCGGGCAGCAGGGTCAGCGCCAGGCGCACGGTCTGTTCGCCCGCCTGCACGGTATGAGCGGGTGGCGTGGCGTACGCCAGCGGCACCTCGAGATAGCCGCAGCGCAGCCCCGGCGGCGGCGGCTCATCGAACCAGCGCTGAAAGCCGCTGTTGAGACAAGATTGCCAACGAATGCCGTTCCCGGCCGCCGCCCCGTGGAGCGCAGGCTTAGCCTGAGCGGGCAACGCGGCGGCAGTCGCGGCGAGCAGCGCCAGAATACGCAGTACTGACATGGGGAGTCCTTTCAACTCAACGAATCGGTCAAAGGGTAACGCTACCCGGTTAAACCGCTAGCCAATAGAACACAAAAAGCCGCGCGGGTGAAGCCGTCACCGCGCGCCCGGCAAGACTTTTCTCTGCTCGGATTGCTCTTATAACGCACAGAATGCTGCAAAAAACGTCGTTTGCCTGCTAGGCTTAGGGTTCATTATCCCACAAGGAACAGGAGAGCAGCATGTTTGGAAAAGCGGAAGACAAAGCCAATGAAGCCGCAGGCGCGGTAGAAGAAGCGTTCGGCAAAGCCGTTGATTCGCCGGAGCATCAGGTGCGCGGCGCGGCGCGCAAATACGCCTCCCAGGCCAGCTATGCCGCCCGAGACGCCGCGGACAGCGTAAGAACGCAGGTGGAAGCCAACCCGCTGGCCGGCGTGGCCGTTGCGGCAGCGGTCGGCATCGTTTTCGGCTTCCTGCTGGGACGCAAATAAGCGGCGAACGCCGCTCGACAACAGGCCCGTTACGGGCCTTTTTTTCGCCTTTTCTTCGCCTGCGTGCAAACTTTCATCTATCACAGCCATCGCTTAAAAAAACCAACGCCTTCAACTACGATTAGTTTGTGACCAGAGCGAGGCTCTGCGATCCGACGGATAACCCTATGAGGATTATCACCATTATCCATGCTGTTTAAGCCGCTCTCCTTCACGCGGCTAAGAAAGGTTGATTATGGCTCGCACCACCCCTATCGAACGTTACCGCAATATCGGCATCTCCGCGCATATCGATGCCGGCAAGACCACCACCACCGAGCGGATTCTGTTTTACACCGGGGTCAGCCACAAGCTGGGTGAAGTGCATGACGGCGCGGCGACCATGGACTGGATGGCGCAGGAACAGGAGCGCGGCATCACCATCACCTCGGCGGCCACCACCTGCTTCTGGAACGGCATGCAGCATAACTATCCGCAGCACCGCATCAATATCATCGATACCCCCGGGCACGTCGATTTCACCATTGAAGTGGAACGTTCGATGCGCGTGCTGGACGGCGCCGTGATGGTCTATGACTCGGTGGGCGGCGTGCAGCCGCAGTCGGAAACCGTCTGGCGTCAGGCCAACAAGTACAAGGTGCCGCGGCTGGCGTTCGTCAACAAGATGGACCGCATCGGCGCGGATTTTTTCCGCGTGCGCAAAATGATGATCGAGCGCCTGAAAGCCAACCCGGTGCCGATCGTTATCCCTATCGGCGCCGAAGATCACTTCAGCGGCGTGGTGGATCTGGTGCGGATGAAGGCCATTCTGTGGGACGAAGCCTCGCAGGGCATGAACTTCAGCTTCGAAGAAATCCCGGCAGAGCTGCGCGATTCGGCGCAGGAGTGGCGTGAAAACATGATTGAGGCCGCCGCCGAAGCCTCGGAAGAACTGATGGAGAAATACCTCAACCAGATGCCGCTGAGCGAAGAGGAGATCGTCCACGGGCTGCGGGTGCGCACCGTCGCCGGTGAAATCCAACCGATGCTGTGCGGATCGGCGTTCCGCAACAAAGGCGTGCAGCGCATGCTGGACGCGGTGATCGAGCTGATGCCCTCGCCGCTCGACGTGCCGCCGATGGAAGGCCACGGCGAACACGATGAAATCATCACCCGCAAAGCCGATGACAACGAGAAATTCTCGGCACTGGCGTTCAAACTGATGACCGATCCGTTCGTCGGCCAACTCACCTTCGTGCGCGTCTATTCCGGGGTGCTGGCCAAAGGCAGCAGCGTTTATAACCCAATCAAGGGCAAAAAGGAGCGTATCGGCCGGATCGTGCAAATGCACGCCAACGATCGTAAGGACATCGACGAACTGCACGCCGGCGACATTGCCGCCTGCGTCGGCCTGAAGGACGTCACCACCGGCGATACGCTGTGCGATCCCGGCGCCATCATCACGCTGGAGCGCATGACCTTCCCCGAGCCGGTGATCGCCCAGGCGATCGAGCCGAAAACCAAGGGCGACCAGGAGAAAATGGGCATCGCGCTGCAGCGCCTCTCTTCGGAAGATCCGTCGTTCCGGGTGCGCACCGATGAAGAATCCGGCCAGACCATTATCTACGGCATGGGCGAGCTGCACCTGGAGATTATCGTCGATCGCATGCGCCGTGAATTCGGGGTGGAGACCACCACCGGCAAGCCGCAGGTGTCGTACCGCGAAACCATCCGCAAACGGGTGGCCGACGTGGAAGGCAAGTTCGTGCGCCAGTCCGGCGGTAAAGGGCAATACGGCCACGTGGTGCTGACCGTCGAGCCGAACGAACCCGGCAAAGGCTTCGAGTTCTTCGATGAGATCAAGGGCGGCGTCATTCCGGGCGAGTTTATCCCGGCGGTGAAAAAAGGCGTGCTCGAGGCGCTGAATAACGGCGTGCTGGCCGGTTATCAGGTGGTGGACGTCAAGGTGCACCTGACCTTCGGTTCTTACCATGACGTCGACTCGTCGGAACAGGCGTTCCGCATGGCGGCGATCTTCGGCTTCAAGGACGCCTGCCACCTGGCGGATCCGGTGATCCTGGAGCCCATCATGTCGGTAGAGGTGGAAACGCCGGAGGATTACGCCGGCAACGTGATGGGCGATCTCTCCTCACGCCGCGGTCTGGTGCAGGGCATGGAAGAGATCCCGGGCGGCGGCGGCAAGGAAATTCGCGCCAAGGTGCCGCTGTCCGAGATGTTCGGCTACTCGACCACCCTGCGTTCGATGTCGCAGGGCCGCGCCACCTACACCATGGAATTCAGCCACTACGCCGAAGCGCCGCGCAACGTGGCCGAAGAGATCATTCACCACAGCAAGCGTTAACCCTCACGCCCGCCGCCACGGCGGGCGTCACCTCGGCTTGTCCTCCAGCGCCACCACCACCGGCTGCGGCTTGATGCGCATGGCGTACACCACGCCGGCGATCAAACAGACGATGCCCGCCAGCGTCAGCAACGGCGGCCAGGCCTGGCGCAGCAGAAAGGTATACGCCAACCCCGCCAGAATTTCGAACACGATGAGCGGCCCCACCAACACCGTCGGCAGCCGCTGGCTGGCTTCGTTCCAGCACAGCGCCCCCAGCCAGGAGCAGAACACGCCGATAACCAGCATCAGCGGAATAAACACCTCGGGGCGCGGGCCGAACGGCAAGGCGAACGCCGGCTCGCTCAGCGCCAGCTGACCGCAGACCGCCAGATAGCCCAGCAGCGCCAGCGGCAGCGTCACCAGCCCCTGCGCCGTGGCCCAGGTGGCCGGCCGCTGCGTCGGATTCTCCCGCAGCCAGCGTGAATTGCGCAGCGGGAACCAGGTCCAGCACGCCACCGCCAACACGGCCAGCCCAAGACCGCTGAGATAGCGCCAGCCGTCGATCGATACCGCATTGCCGCGCAGCTCGGCGACGTTCACGCACGCCAATCCACAGACGATCAGCAGCAGCGCCGGCGCCAGCTTGCCCCAGGCCAGGCGCCCGTCGTGCCGGCCGTAAAACAGGTTGGCGCAGATGGCGATCACCACCGGCAAAGTGCCGATGATCATGGTCGAGACCGGTGCGCCGGTGCGCTGAATGGCGCTGGCCAAACACAGGTAGTACAGCAGATTGCCGATGGCCGTCAGCTTGAGCGCTTCCAGCCAATCCTGACGCCGCAGCTTGCGCAGACGGCGACGATCAAACCACGCCAGCGGCAAGGTAATCAGCCCAAAGGCCAGATAGCGCCCGGTGGACTGCAGCGCGGCGGGATAGTCCGGTACCAGCAGCGGGCCGACGAAAATCAGTCCCCACATCAGCCCGGCGGCCAGGGCAAACACAACGCCAATGAACATAACGACTCCGACAAACGGCCGGCGCGGCCAACCCGCCCGACAAGACAGCGGCAGAGTAGCGAAAACGCGGGGAGGAATTATTGTAGCAGGTTGCTGTTTTAGCCCAATTTCACCTGTTTCTGGAAACGCACCGGCGTGACGCCGTAACGATTAGCGAACGCGCGCGTCAGATGTGCCTGATCGGTCAGCCCCGCCGCCGCCGCCACCTGTGCGGCGGGTATGCCGCGCTCCAGCATGCGTTTAGCCTGCGACAGCCGGATCGCCATCAGCATCTGCTGCGGCGAGACGTGATATTCGGCCTTGAACTTGCGCTGGAAATGGTACGGGCTGAGCGAGACCAGATCGGCCAGTTGGTGGAGGGTTACGGCCTCGGCATAATTATCGTGCAGGTAGCTTTTCACCACCTCGAAACGGTGCGCCGCCTCGGCTTTCTCTCGCTGCCCGGTGCGGATATGCGGGTGCAGCAACTCGACGGCCTCCAGCAGCAGGCCGTCGAGCGTAAGCGGATCCTCGGTTTGCCACAGCATGGCGAGAATGGCGGACAGGCGCTGCGCCGCCCGCGGATCGTGGCGCACCGCCTCGGTAAACCACTGGCTCCGATCGCCGGACAGCTGCTCCAGCGCCTCGGGCGCCAGATAGAGCATGCGGTAACACCAACCGCCCGGCGTTTCGGCTTCGCCGGTGTGCAGCTCGTCCGGGTTCATCAATACCAGCGCGCCCGGCGCCGCTAAATGCTGCGCCCCGCGATAGCGAAAACGCTCCGCCCCGGTGTCCACGGTGCCGATGGCGAAGGCGTCGTGGGTATGCGGCTCGAAGGCATAGCGCTCAATGTGCGCCTGATAGAGTTCGACGCCGGGCAGATGCGACAAATGCCGGAACTGCGCGCAATCCTTCTCGAACGGAAACTGTTGTGGAACCCCTTGCACCCGACCTCCTCATCCGTGCTGACAATCTGCTCAGCATAGCCAAAACATCGCCGATTGAGTAGCCGCCCTGGTCCTTTCGTGCCCCTCGCCTGGACGATCGCCGCCATTCGGCGTAGGGTTAAGGTCCCTGTCCCATTCAGGCGCGCCGCATCGCAAAACTCAGCGGCCCCTGACCACTCCGTAAACAAGAGGCAACAATGTATCCGGATACTCAACTGTATATCGATGGACAATGGCGCAACGCGCTGGCCGGGAAAACCCTGCCTGTCACCAACCCCGCCAGCGACGAGGTCATCGGTCAGGTGGCGCACGCCGCCACAGAGGATCTCGATCTGGCGCTGGCCGCCACCGAGCGCGGATTTAACCTCTGGCGCAACACCGCCGCACACCAGCGCGCCAACCTGATGCGCAAAGCCGCTGCACTGCTGCGCGAACGCGCCGACGCCATCGCCGCCATCATGACGCAGGAACAGGGCAAACCGGTGGCGCAGGCCAAGATTGAAATTCTCAACGCCGCCGACGTTATCGACTGGTTCGCCGGCGAAGCCACCCGTACCTACGGGCAGATCATTCCGTCCCGCGCCCGCGACGTGCAGCAGCAAACCCTGAAACTGCCGGTCGGCCCGGTGGCCGCCTTCACGCCGTGGAACTTCCCGATTAACCAGATCGTGCGCAAGCTGTCCGCCGCGCTGGCGGCGGGTTGTTCCATCATCGTCAAAGGTCCGGAAGAAACCCCGGCCTCACCGGCAGAGCTGATCAAAGCCTTCGCCGACGCCGGTATCCCAGCCGGGGTGATCGCACTGGTGTACGGCACCCCGGCGGAAATCTCGGAATACCTGATCCCGCATCCGACCATTCGCAAGATCTCCTTCACCGGCTCCACCCGCGTGGGCAAACATCTGGCGGCGCTGGCCGGCCAGCATATGAAAAAGGCCACCATGGAGCTGGGCGGCCACGCGCCGGTGCTGATCTTTGACGACGCCGATCTCGACGCGGCAGCCAAAGAGCTGGCGCAGTCGAAGTTCCGCAACGCCGGCCAGGTCTGTATCGCCCCGACCCGCTTCCTGATCCAGCAAGGCGTTTACGAGGCCTTCGTGGAGAAATTCACCGCCGCGGTGCGTGAGCTCAAGCTCGGCAACGGGCTGGAAGACGGCGTGACGATGGGCCCGATGGTGCTGGGCCGCAGCGTCGACAATATCGAGGCGCTGGTGCAGGACGCTATCGCCCACGGAGCGAAGGCCAGCACAGGCGGCAAACGCGTGGCGGGCAAAGGCAACTTCTTCGAGCCGACGGTGCTGCGCGACGTGCCGCTGAGCGCGCGCGCCATGTCGGAAGAGCCGTTTGGCCCGGTAGCCCTGCTGCGCCCGTTCGCCACCTACGACGAGGCGATCGCCGAAGCCAACCGTCTGCCGTACGGGCTGGCCGCCTACGCCTACAGCCGCAACATCGCCACCGTCAATGCGCTGGGGCGCGACGTGGAGAGCGGCATGCTGAGCATCAACCACATCGGTTTTGGCCTGCCGGAAACGCCATTTGGCGGCGTGAAAGACTCCGGTCACGGCACCGAAGGCGGCAGCGAAGCGATCGAATCCTACCTGGAAACCCGCTTCGTCACCGTCGCCGGCCGTTAATCACGTGTCTGATGAATAAGTGCGGGTAATGCTGGTTAGTTAGCGTTTTTCTGAACGTATTTGTGCAGTTTTCGGTCGATAAAGGTGAGATGCGCCATGAGGATCATACGCCTCGACCGAGCCAGGGGCCGAAGGCGCGGCCCCTGGCAACCCGCGCCTTTGCCCTATCAGACGGTTGGCTTTGCCAACTTCCCTCTCTCCGCCATACCGCATTGAGGCCGGTTGCGACAGGCGTCCCTGCCTGTCTCACCTGAAACCGCCGTCCATGGCGGTTTCTCCTAATGCGCTATGCCTGCGTTCGGCGTCTTCAAGGGCGCCCAACACCCTGCTTATCTCACTATTTTTATTGCTTTTCATAACGCAACATCAAACGAATGGGATAAGAATGGTTCATCGCATCTTAGCGTGAACTTTTTACTCGCAAGCCAGCTCGAACAGGCGCCGCGCCGCCGGGGTCAGCCCCAGCATGTGTATGCAGGCATGCACCATGCCCGGCAACCGTTCGCAGCGTACCGCCACGCCCGCCTCGCGCAGCCGCTGCGCATACTCCTCGGCCTCATCGCGCAGCGGATCATATTCGCAGCTCAGAATGGTGGCCGGCGGTAACCCGCGCAGCGTGGCGGCGTGCAGCGGTTCGCCGTAGGGTTCGCGCCGCTGAGCCAGATACTGCTGCCAACAAAATACCATCGCGTCGCGCGTCAGAAAGTGCCCCTCGGCAAACTCGCGATAGCTCTCCGTCGCCATTTCGCGGCTGAGCGCCGGGTACAGCAGCAGCTGGCGCTCGATATGCGGGCCGCCGCGATCCCGCGCCAGCAGCGCGACCGCCGCCGCCAGATTGCCCCCGGCGCTGTCGCCCCCCACCGCCAGACGGTCAGCGTCAATCCCTAACTGCGGCGCCTGTTGCGCAGCCCAACAGAGCGCCTGATAGACATCTTCCAGCGGCTGCGGAAACGGATACTCTGGTGCCAGACGATAGTCGACCGACAGGATCACCCGGCCGGTGGCGTTAGCCAGCGCCTGGCAGGGCTGGTCATACAGCGCCAGCGAACCGAGGCACCAGCCGCCTCCGTGGGCGAACAGCATCGCCGGTTGTGCGGCAGCGCGCCTTTCCCCCGCCGGTAGATAGACGCGCAGCGCAATCCGGTGCCCATCGGTGGCGACCACCGTATAGTCCCTGACGCCGCCGCTCGGTGCCGCTTCGCCCTGCAGCAAGCGCAAACCGGTTTCCGTGGCCGCGCGCATTTCCGCCAGCGACGCGGGTGGCGGCACATCGGCCGATGCCGTCAAAAAGGCGGCGATGCGTTCATCAAGCGGCATGCTGTTCTCCCGCAAGGAACGGCGTAATCAGTGCGATAAACGCCTCATGACACTCCTCGGTGATGAAATGGCCGCAGCCGGCGACCGTTTCGCCCCGCAGATCGCGCGCATTGCCCTGCAGCGTCGTCAGCGGCGCGTCGCCGGTGGCGTGTTCCGCCCCCACGGTCAGCACCGGCATCGTCAATGGCGTGGCGGCGCGCACTCGGTTCTGGCGAACGGTCTCCGGGATCGCCCGGTAATAGTCGAATCCGGCGCGCAGGCCGCCCGGCGCCGAATAGGCGGTGATATAGACCTCAGCCGCCACCCGGTCGCGCCGATAGGACCAGCGGTTGAAGATATAGCCAAGATACTCCCGCTCGCGCCCCTGGGTCAGGGTCTCCGGCAAATCCGCCAACTGGTTGAACATGAAATGCCACAGGAAGATGTTCTCCTCCGGCGCGACGAAAATCGGCGGCGGCGGCGCCAGACCGGGGATCACCGCCTCCGTCAGCACCAGGCGTTCCACCGCCTGCGGGAAATCGCTCGCCATGGCGTAACCGACCCACATGCCGATGTCGTGGCCGACCAGTTGGTAACGTTCGTGGCCCAGTTGCGCCATCATCGCGTGCAACGCCGCACCGATGCTGCCGGTGTCGTAACCGCCGACGGGCTTGTCAGAGTCGCCGATGCCCGGCGGATCGACGGCGATCGCCTGAAAACCGGCCGCCGCCAGGGCGCGCATCACATGGCGCCAGGTGTACCAGGTTTGCGGCCAGCCGGGGATCAGCAACACCGGCCGCCCTTCACCGGCTATCACGCAGTGGATACGTTGGCCATTGACCTGGGTATAGACGTGTTCCGCCCCGAGATCCTGCAACAGGATCTCGTTCTCTTGTTGTTTCATGGGGTGACTCCCTGTGATGGACTGGCTCAGCGAATGCCGAGCAAGGCATTGATCTGCTGTGGGTTAACCGGTGCGCCGGCGAAATCGTCGAACACTTTGTCGGTGACACGGATAATGCGATCGCGAATGAAGGCCGCGCCCTCGCGCGCGCCGTCCTGCGGATTTTTCAGGCAGCATTCCCACTCCAGCGTCGCCCAGCCCGAATAGCCGTACTGCGTCAAACGGGAAAAAATGCCGTTGAAATCGACCTGACCGTCGCCCAGCGAGCGGAAGCGGCCGGCGCGATCGATCCATGACTGATAACCGCCGTAAATGCCCTGCCGCCCGGTCGGATTGAACTCGGCGTCCTTAACGTGGAACATGCCGATAACCTCTTTATAGATATCGATAAACTCCAGATAGTTGAGCTGCTGCAGCACCATATGGCTCGGATCGAACAGCACCCGGCAACGCGGATGATGGCCAACGCGCTCAAGGAACATCTCGTAGGTCACGCCGTCATGCAGATCTTCACTCGGGTGAATTTCGTAGCACAGGTTGATGCCCTGCTCGTCGCAGGCGTTGAGCACCGGCAGCCAGCGTTTGGCCAGCTCGTTGAACGCAGTGTCGATCAATCCTTCCGGCCGCTGCGGGAACGGGAACAGATAGGGCCAGGCCAGTGAACCGGAAAAGGTGCCCAGCTCGCTGAGCCCGAGCCGCGCCGAGGCTTTTACCGCCAGCAGCATTTGCTGCCGCGCCCACTCGCCGCGCGCGTTGGCATCGCCGTGCAGCGCCGGCGGCGCGAAGCTGTCGCACAGCGCATCGTAAGCCGGGTGCACCGCCATCAGTTGGCCGAAAATATGGCTGGTCAGTTCGCTGACCACCAACCCATGCTCCGCCAACATACCGGTCAGATCGTCGCAGTAGGTTTGGCTTTGCGCAGCGGTGGCCATGTCGAATAAACGCCGATCCCAGGCCGGGATCTGCAACGCGCTAAAACCGATCTGCGCCGCCCACTCGGCAATGGCGGGCAGGCTGTTGAACGGCGCTGTCTCATCGCTGAACTGCGCGAGATGCAGGCTTGGACCTTTGAGGGTTTTCATCGTAAACTCCTATTGGTTGTCGATTGACAAACAATAGGAGCAAAGCGCGGCGACCGCAAGCGAAATTTATAAAGGCATTGGTATTCCCGCCGATTTAAGCGATCCTATGTCGCTGAATGGCAGGTAAATTGGAGCAGCGAATGGCAGGCAGACCGCGCGAGTTCGATCGCGAACAGGCGCTTTTAAAGGCGCGAAACTTATTCTGGCGGCAGGGTTACGAAGGCACCTCGATGTCGGATCTGGTGGCGGAATTGGGTATTGCTTCCGCGCGCATCTACAAAGCGTTCGGCTCCAAAGAGCAGCTGTTCCGCGAGGCGATCGCCAGTTACGAAACCAAGGAAGGCGGCTTTGCCGATCGCGCCTTCGCGCAGGAAAGCGGCATTCGCCCGGCGATCAAACGCCTGCTGGAAGATGCCGTGCGGCTCTATAGCCGGCCGGATCTGCCGCAGGGCTGCATGGTGGTCTCCTCCGCCGCCAGCGTCAGCGCAGAAAACGACGGGCTCAAAGTCTGGCTGGCAGAGCACCGGCTGCAGCGCACGCAGCAGATCGTCGAACGGCTGCGCCAGGCGGTGCAAACCGGCGAACTGCCGGCCGACACCGACGCCGACAGCCTGGGAGACTATTTCGCCGTATTCCTTCACGGCCTGTCGATTCAGGCGCGTGACGGCGTCACCGAGGCGCGGTTATTGGCGGCGGTAAACGTGGCGCTGACGGTTTTGAACAGCAGCACTTAATCGACCGTCAGGTGCCCTCTTTAATGCGGCTCGGATCACGGCGCGATTTTTATGTGGAAACATATGGCGGCGGAGGAACTGCGTTTCCGATAAAATCCGCGATGTGAGGATTGGTATTTTCCGGTTTGTGGATCAGGGCAACCTGATACGGGATCGGCCTCCACTTCCTCCGTCAGCATGTTGATAGGAGGCAAACCCAACGGGCCAGTTTAATACATGAACCAGTTACCATTAACTTCAACGGCAATCTCCAAGACACTTCCCGGCTGGAAATCAGAGATTTTCATCCGGTTTGCGTCTGTCGGATTCTGAGAATCGTGAATGAAGAGCGCGCCATTACGGTAAGTGGCCGACTTGATTTCTTTAGGTATCGAAACCGTACCGCCGCCGCCCCCGGTTACAGGGTAGGTCTTGGTACCCATTACGTTTGCGCTAATAACACTCAAGATCGGCTGATCGGAGCCGTAGTTTTGACCTTCCAGATACTTAGGCATCCACATCCAGTTGAGATCTCCCGTCAACGACGCTGCGTTAGCGGGGATTGTTACTTTCAGGAATACCTTATTTCGCCCAGCAGTATGGATAATGGAACATGGCGTTGCGATTTGGCCTTCGGTTGTATT
Source organism: Serratia sp. BNK-23 (assembly GCF_047456145.1). Taxonomy (NCBI): domain Bacteria; kingdom Pseudomonadati; phylum Pseudomonadota; class Gammaproteobacteria; order Enterobacterales; family Yersiniaceae; genus Serratia; species Serratia sp. BNK-23. Next base: position 2,359,505 of record NZ_CP179900.1, on the reverse strand, counting down.
ACCGTTGCGCATTTGCAAGGTAGTAACCAGAACCCGATAGCGGAAGGTATGGGTCTGATCCATATCCTCACCGTGGACCCACGCCAGTGGCTGCGTTTCCAACCGGTCGACCCACATACGCTCGACGATCTGGCCTTTCTTCGCGTTACCGTCGTAAACGATGGTGTAACGAATACAGTTATCGTTTTCCTTAGGCTGCTGCTTGTAGACTTCATCGAAGTCTTGAACCCAGATCTGGTTGATCTGTTTCGCGTTGTTCACTTCACCGCTACGGGCAGTCAGTGCGTAACGAGTGTTGATGTTAGCGCCACGGGAACAGCCCATTGAGCCTTCTACGACAAAATACGGGAGCTTATCGTAGTCCTGGTTGTACGGATCGACTTTGGAGTGATACCAGTCGTTGGCATCAGAGTTATCGGCGCTGTTGTTGATGTGACCAGCTTGCTCGATGTAAGCATTGTGGATTTGACCATAATAGTCCGTACCGGTTTTAGTCGGCGCCTGGAATGGTACACGGGATGTCCAGTACGTTTTGGCGTTCTCGATGATGACACTCAGGTTGCCACGGTTATAACGAGAGTAGTTGATCCACGCGCGATGACAGATGCCGCGGTATTTCTCATGCGGGTTATCCGTATCGGCGCCGTACTGATCCATGTTGGTCAGACGCCCTCCTTCTGAGGTCTTAACCGAGTTTTTAGACTTATAGAAATAGTCATCAAAGAACTTATCAAGCTCGAAGTGCTTATCGCCGAACTTGTTATTACTTCCGTTACCGACGGTGATGTATTTCCACACACAGTAGTCACACCACCCCAGAGACCAGATGTCCATGGTGGTATAAGGTGGCACCCATTGGCCGCCGTATTGAACGTTGTTACGCTGTAGCCACATACCGCCGACAATGAACGCCGCCATGCAGTTATCCATGGTTTGGATACCGAAGAAGCAGCTATCTGCGCCCTGAAGCAAAACGGGGATGCCGCAATTACGGTAGATCATATCACCGAAGTGTGACTGGTCGAAAATGACGCCGTCGGACAGAATGCCGATGAAGGCATTTTGAATGGTGAGGTCGGCAACACCTACGGCGCGGACGAACCCTGTCATGCGAGTTGTGGTTGGGTAACCGTCTGGACGGAATAAGATGCCAATACGCTGGTCTAACCCAACGCCGTGTACGTCACGCGACCAGCCAAAATCAAGAATAGTGTTGACTTGTTTAGAGCCACGCAGTTGAACCCTGCTCGGGATCTCCAGAACAGCGTTCATGGTTTCCTGGGGTTCAGGACAGATATCCTTATCTTTGCCCATCGCAATAATGGCAGGCGCCGCTGTTCCATCATCGAACGGTAAAGTATATTTGGCACTGTACGAATAGAAACCGAATCGGTATACATTACCCATACACAGAACTTCACCGCCGCCATTTTTCTTAGCGGCATTAATGGCGGATTGAAACGCCACCGTGTTGTCGAACTGCCAGTCTCCTGGTTTGGCGCCGAAGTTCTCCACATCCAGTGTTTGATTGACACGCGTCCAATAGAATCCTTGGCCAGCGGCGATAAAACCGTTATCGTCGACGCCATCCCCAATAGTGGCAACAAACTCACCGCCGCCAAAGCGAAGCCCTGGCAACCAGGATTTCAGAAGAATGCGATCACCGGTGGCGGAGGGTATAACAGTACGAAGTTGTTCGAAACTTTCTACCTGATTGTCTATTTGATCACTCATTGGAAAACATCCTGTTAGATATAGAGAACATTAATGTTAATCGTTAACAAAACACCGCTGTAAAAAGCGCGGCACTGATTTAATTCCTTAATCTTATTTTTTCTTTGGATCACGGATGAAAAAGATTGATGTCATTTGCTCTCGTTAGCCTGAAGTTCACATCCTTATTCGCACAGCTATGCTGTTGTAAACACCACCCTTAAAGCCTTCCAGATAAATTATGACCACAAAGATGCATCGGTCAAGAAATCATGGCGAATTTCTGGCAACACCATTAATTTATTGGATTTTTACTGCCCATTCATTATTTAAGATATTCACTCGCCTGCAATATTTAGAAAGTAAAAAGCCGACAAAAACGAAAAAAACTTCCGAAATAATCAGCCTATTGAAATTATTTTCCTGCGCCTGGATAATGTGCAGAATAAATGGACAGTGCCTTTCAGAATTGGGAACTGGCACTGTCAAAGTTAGCCATTTATTTTGACAGACGGCGAATTACGCAATGATGTTGTCGATTTTTAACATAAACAGATTCTGAACTCTTTCTAATCTGATGTTGAAAAAGCACTACTATAATGCATTCCTAAAAGCGTTGGCTCATCTGAACACCACTAACAGCCAAAGATAACCGTACGATGATTTTTTATTGTTCACGTCCTCGATAAATCGCGCCCTTTTTCCGGCAGATCGAAAATCACCAGCGTGCCTGCGCTGCCCGGCAACACGCGGTGCGGCACGCCGGCCGCGGCCTGATACAGCTGACCGGCCCGCACCACCACTTCTTCCCCCGCCACCTGCAGCCGCAGGTGGCCGCTGATCACCAGCAACCCTTCGCTGTAATCATGCACTTCATCCGCAATGCTGCGCGCATCCATGCGCAGCACTTTGATATTGGCCGCACCGACGCGGCCCAGCACCGCAGAGCGCCAGGCCTCAGGCAGTTCGGCCGCCTGCTGGTTTAAATCGAACAGCATCGGAATCCCCCAGGGGCATGAAAAAACGCACTCTAGCCTGATTCTGCGCCGCAGGGAAAGACGCTTTGGTTGCAGGTTATGACCGTTGGTTCTGAGGCGAGACGCGCCGGATGAACGCTTAAGGCAGCTGCGCCGCGGCCTCCCGATCGGCGATAATCAACAGGTCCGGATGCAGCATCAAAATGCTGGCGGGCACTCCGCTCTCCACCGGCCCGCTGACAATGCGCCGCAAAATGTCCGCTTTGTGCGAACCGTTGACGAGCAGCACCAGCTTTTTGGCGGCCATCACGCTTGCCGGCCCCAGGGTGACGTAATGATCGGGCAACCATTCAGTGCGGCCGCCCACCTCTTTGAGCAAAATGTCCGCCATATCCGGCCTGGCGGAAACCGGCACCCGACAGGTGCGGTCTTCGAAGGCGGTGGTGCCCGGCAGATTGCCGCAGAAATGCCCGTCTGCTCCGACGCCCATCACGATCGCATCCAGCCCGCCATCCTCGGCGATACGCCGATCGTGCTGAAGATAGTTGTCCGAATTCAAGACATGCAGTTGCCGCTCGGGGATCGCCGCCGGGCCAAAGAACATACGGTGCAGATTCTCCATGGTGACGCCATAGCCCGATCGGCCGGCGTAAGGAATTTCATCGAAATTATAGTAATGCGCGTTGGCGAATTCCGCGTGGCCCTTGACGCGCGGAGCCAACAACTCATACATCCGTTTAGGCGTCGAGCCGGCGGTGATAGCCAGATTGACGCGCTGCGGGCGCAGCATGTAACTCAACAACAGGCTGGCGGCCAACTCACTCATTTCCTGGTAGTCATTAGCGACGACAAGTTTCATTCCCTTCTCCTTTTTGCAAAAAAAAACCTAACCGCCCGTCCGGCCATGTTCGATGCCGGGAGAGAAGTTAGGTTTTGCCTGATCGCGTCAGTAACAATCCGTTTTTTGTCAGGTTATGGCGGCCAGCAATGAAATGCAAACCGCGTTGTGTGATGCAAGCCGCAATTGCGGCGATGCCTTTTTCGCGCCCTATACCGGCACGCGGCGGCTAATCTCCACCACCTGATCGCTGGGCAGGTAGTAATAATCCGTGACGTGCATGCCGTTGCGCACCATCAGCGCGAACAGGTTGCGCTGCCAGGATGGCAACCGGTCGTTCGCTTCGCGGCGCACCACGGTCTCGTGCCCGAGATAGTAGGTCGCCTCGTCGAAGTTCAGACCGGATTTCTGCGCCTCGACGTGCTGCAACAGCTGCGGGATGTTAGGCCGCTCCATAAAGCCATAGCTGGCCACGCCGCACCAAAAGCCCGGCGACAGCTCGCGCATCACCAACCGTTCAGCATTCGAGACCCGCGGCTCATTGACGATGGCAATGGTGAGCGCCAGCACGTTGGCGTGCAGCGAACCGTTACGCTTGACCTGCCATTTCATCACCGGCGGCGTCCCCTGCAGGCTGCGAGTCAGGAATACCGCGGTGCCCGGCACGCGCGGCACGGATTCGCGGCGGATTTTCTCCAGGAAATCCTCTACCGGCACTGTCGTTTCACCGAGGGTGCGCGCGGCCGCCAGCACCCCGCGATGCCAGACCAGCATCACGGTATAGACCGCGGCGGCCAACAGCAGCGGGATATAACCGCCCTGCAGCACTTTAGTCATGTTGGCCGTCAGGAAGCTCAAATCGACCACGAAGAAACCGCCCGCCACCAACAGGCTGGCGATCGGCCCCCAGCGCCACACCTCGCGCATGGCGACGAACAGCAGGCCGGTGGTCATGATCATGGTCAACGAGACGGCGATGCCGTAGGCGGCGGCCAGATTGTCCGACGATTTAAAGAACACGGTCAGGAACAGCGTCACCACCATCAGCAGCCAGTTGATGGCGCCAATGTAGATCTGCCCGTAACTTTCCTCGGTGGTTTGCTTGACCCGCAGCCGCGGCAGCCACCCCAGTTGGATCGCCTGCCGGGTCATGGAAAACGCACCGCTGATGATCGCCTGGCTGGCGATAATCGTCGCCAGCGTGGCCAGGATCACCAGCGGGATCAGCAGCGCCGGCGGGCATAAACGGAAGAAGATGTTCTGCGTGACATCGGCGCCGCTCAGGATCAGCGCGGCCTGACCGGCGTAGTTAAGCAACAGGCTGGGAAAAACGATGCCGAACCAGGCCAGCCAAATCGGCCGTTTGCCGAAATGCCCCATATCGGCATACAGCGCTTCGGCGCCGGTGACGCACAAAAATACGCCGCCCAGCACCAGGAAGCTGGTCAGTCCGTTGGAGAACAGGAAGTGAATGCCGTAGAGCGGGTTCAGCGCCAGCAAAACCGCCGGATGCTGGATGATGCCCCACACGCCCAACGCAGCGATAGACAGGAACCACAGCGCCATGATCGGCCCGAACACGCGGCCGATGCGCGCGGTACCCAACGGCTGAATGGCGAACAGACTGAGCAAAATCACCACCGCCGCCGGCAGAATATAGGGCTGCGACGCCGGCAGCACGATGTTCAACCCTTCGAGGGCCGAGAGCACCGAGATGGCCGGCGTGATGGCGCCGTCGCCGTAAATGAGCGCGGCGCCGAACAGGCCGGCGAACAGCACCAGCGGCCGGGATTTTCGCTTGCTGACCAGCAGCGACATCAGCGCCATGATGCCGCCCTCGCCGCGGTTGCCGATGCGCATGGCGAACATGGCGTATTTGAGAGAAGTGACGATCATCAGCGTCCAGAATATCAGCGACAGCAGGCCAAGGATCACCGGCGCCGAAGGCGCGTCGCCGGAGAGAAACAGCACGGTTTTCAGGGTGTACAGCGGGCTGGTGCCGATATCGCCGAACACCACGCCCAATGCGCCCAACGCCAGCGGCGCCAGCCCCGTCTTATTCACGGTTTCCGTATCATTGCCGACAGACATCTGCTCGCTCCTTGACGTTGCGCTGAGAGTGGGAATTGTTGTCACTTTATGGCCGTCGCGCCACGTGATCGGCAAGTTAAGCATAGCCGTCATCTTCGCCAGTGACAGTATCGCGCTTTGAAGCTTCAGCAATCATCGCCGGTGAGCAACGGTTTAAAAACGCCCACCCCGGAGGGCCTATCACTTTCCTGTTGGCGTGGCGCGCGTCGTGGGAAAGTGAAATGAACGTCCGGCTCTCCCCTGTTTAAGCCCGGTGTTACGCGAGCCGGCTCTCATCGGCTTCGCGGCGCAGCCACTGCCGCAGATTTTCGCCTTCCTGCGACAGCTCGCTATCCAGTCGAGCGCACAGGTAATAATCGCGGCCGTCATCGATCGGCAGATCGAACATTTTGATCAACTCACCGCTCTCAAGGTAGTGGGCGATTAACGGTTCACGCATCAACGCGCACCCTAACCCCGCCTGCACCGCCGCCAACGTCAACAATCCATCCTCGAACATCGGGCCGATACTGCGCAGCGGGCGCTTGACGCCGGCCTGCTGAAACCATTGCATCCAGGTATTGCGCTCCTCGTCATGCAGCAGCGGCAGCGTCGCCAGCTGATCCGGCGTATCGAGCAGACCGTGCAGTTTACTGAATGCCCGGCTGCACACCGGCACCATTTTTCCGGACATCAGCTTCTCGCTGCGATAGCCGGTCCACTGCCCGACCCCGAAGCGGATCGACAGATCGGCGGCGTCGCTCAGGTAATTGCGGTGGTTGGCGTAGACCACATTGATGTCGATATCCGGGTTTTCACGCAGAAAACCGCGCAGCCGCGGAATGAACCAGCCCATGCCGAACAGCGGGATCAGGCTGATGGTCACCTGCCGCGACGCGGATTGTTCACGCACGTGTTCGGTCGCCTGGCGCAGCACGTTGAACGCCGAGCGAATCGAGCGGTAGTACTCCCGCCCCTCGCTGCGCAACACCAGGTTACGCCCCTGCCGTTCGGTCAACGGCATCTGCAAAAATGCCTCCAGCGTTTTGAGTTGATGACTGACCGCCGAAGGCGAAATCATCAGCTCGTTAGCCGCCGCGCTGATGCCACCCAGGCGCGCGATGGCCTCGAACGCCCGCACGGCGCGCAGCGGCGGATCGTTAGGCAGCATCGGCAATGGCTCATCGTACTGTTCTGTTTTTTTCATATATTGACTGTTTTTGGGAAATCGACACTGAAGGAATGGATTCAATATACATAAAAATCAATACATTAAAATCACTCGTTTTTTGTATAAGAAAGTATTTTTCCGTATTTTACAATTTTTTTAAATTCTCTACTGTGAGCCTCTGACTCATTATCTCCGGACTCTCCTTATGGATACGCTGGTACAGCAAACCGTCAACGGTTTGATGCTCGGCAGCATTTATGCGCTGATCGCGCTCGGCTACACCATGGTGTACGGCATCCTGCGCATCATCAACTTCGCGCACGGCGACGTGCTGATGGTCGGGGCGCTGAGCGCGCTGTCGGCGATAAACGTGTTGCAACACCACTTTCCCGCGTTATCGCCCTACGCCACGCTGCTGCTGGCAGCCCTGTGCGCCATGGCGGTCTGCGCCATCACCTCGATGGCGATCGAGCGTCTGGCCTATCGCCGGTTGCGTAATGCACCGCGCCTGGCCCCGCTGATCAGCGGCATCGGCGTCTCGCTGCTGTTGCAAACCCTGGCGATGCTGATCTGGTCACGCAATCCCCTGATGTTTCCGCAGCTGTTGCCGATGACGCCCATCGCCCTGACCGCAGGCAGCGCCGAACATGCGCCGGCGGTGATCACCGGCACGGCGATCGTCACGCTGGCGGTGGCCGTAGCGGTGATGGCCGGTCTCTGGCTGCTGGTCGAACACAGCCGTTTCGGCCGCGCCATGCGCGCCACGGCAGAAAACCCGCAGGTCGCCGGCCTGATGGGCATCAGTCCTGACCGCATCATCGTTCTGACCTTCGCGCTCGGCGGCGCGCTGGCGGCGGTCGCCGGCATCATGATGGCCAGCAACTACGGCAATGCCGGTTTCTCGATGGGCTTTCTGCCCGGCATCAAGGCGTTTACCGCCGCCGTGCTCGGCGGCATCGGCAACCTGCGCGGCGCGATGCTCGGCGGATTGCTGCTGGGCCTGTTCGAATCGCTGGGCACCGGCTATCTCGGCGAGCTGACCGGCGGCGTATTCGGCAGCAACTACCAGGACGTGTTCGCGTTTCTGGTGCTGATCGCCGTGCTGGTTTTCCGCCCCTCCGGGCTGTTGGGCGAACGCATCGCCACGCGCGCATAAGGACATCACGATGACCGTTTTGACTCCCCCCGCTCCTCTGGCCACGCCGCGTCGCGCCGGGCTGGGGCTGACGTTGTTCATTCTCGCCCTGCTGCTGGCGCCCTGGGTGGCGGGCGCCGCCGGCGGCAACTATTGGGTGCGCGTTGTCGACTTCGCCTTGCTGTACCTGATGCTGGCGCTCGGGCTGAACATCGTGGTGGGCATGACCGGATTGCTGGACATGGGCTTTATCGCTTTTTACGCCGTTGGCGCCTATCTGGCCGCGCTGCTGTCGTCACCGCATCTGACGCAGCAGTTCCCGCTGCTGCTGCAGTGGTTCCCCGACGGACTGCACCTGTCGATGCTGTGGCTGATCCCGCTGGCGGCGCTGCTGGCGGCGGCGTGCGGCATCCTGCTCGGCGCGCCGACGCTGCGGCTGCGCGGCGATTATCTGGCGATCGTCACGCTGGGCTTCGGCGAGATCGTGCGCATTCTGATGCGCAACCTGGATCGCCCGGTCAACCTCACCAACGGCCCCAAAGGCATTTCCGGCGTCGATCCGGTCAGCCTGTTCGGCCTGAAGTTTTCCGGCATGCATGAGTGGTTCGGCGTGCGTTTTTCCGGCCTGTACCTGTATTACTACCTGTTCGCCGCGCTGCTTCTGGCGATCCTGTTTATCAGCCTGCGGCTGCAGAATTCGCGCATTGGCCGCGCATGGACGGCGATCCGCGAAGACGAGGACGCCGCGCGGGCGATGGGCATCAACACCCGCAACTTCAAGCTGCTGGCCTTCGCCATCGGCGCCACCTTCGGCGGCGTGGCCGGCGCGCTGTTCGCCGCGTTTCAGGGCTTCGTGTCGCCGGAATCCTTCACCCTGCAGGAATCGATCGCCGTACTGGCGATGGTGGTGCTCGGCGGTATGGGGCACATCCCCGGCGTGATCCTGGGCGCGCTGCTGCTGGCCGCCCTGCCGGAGCTGCTGCGCAGCAGCATGGGGCCGCTGCAGCAGGCGCTGTTCGGCCAGGTGCTGATCGACCCAGAAATCATCCGCCAACTGTTCTACGGCCTGGCGCTGATCCTGGTGATGCTGTATCGCCCAGCGGGCCTATGGCCGGCTCGCCATGCCGGGAGGAACGCCGCATGACGCCGCTGCTCACTTTAAATCACGTCAGCAAACGTTTCGGCGGCCTGACGGCGGTGGATGACGTCAGCATGAGCATCCGCCAGGGGGAAATCTACGGCCTGATCGGGCCGAACGGCGCCGGCAAAACCACCTGCTTCAACCTGATCACCGGCCTGTATCGCGCCGACGAGGGCGAGTTCAGCCTGTTGGGCCAGCGCTATAAACCGCAGGCCATCGACAAAGTGGCGCAGGCCGGCATCGCCCGCACCTTCCAGAACCTGCGGTTGTTCAACGAAATGAGCGTGCTGGAAAACGTGATGGTCGGCTGCCATGTGCGCACCCGCAACGGCCTGTGGGCGGCGATCGCTCGCCACGGGCGCGCTAAAGAGGAGGAACAGGCGGTGCGCGATAAATCTCATGCGCTGCTGGAATACGTCGGCATCAGCCAATTCGCCCATTACCGCGCCGGCGATCTCGCCTATGGCCACCAACGCCGTCTGGAGATTGCCCGCGCGCTGGCGACCGAGCCCCGGCTGCTGGCGCTGGACGAACCGGCGGCCGGCATGAACGCCGGTGAAAAAGTGGCGCTGCGCGAGCTGCTGCTGCGCATCCGCGACAGCGGTAAAACGCTGCTGCTGATCGAACACGACGTCAAACTGGTGATGGGTCTGTGCGATCGGCTGACGGTGCTGGATTACGGCAAAGCGATCGCCGAAGGCGAGCCGGCGCAGGTGCGGCGTGAACCGGCGGTCATTCAGGCCTATCTGGGAGGCGGCGCGCATGTCTGAAGCCCTGCTGAGCGTTAAACGACTCAAAGTGTCTTATGGCGGCATTCATGCGGTCAAAGGCATCGATTTTATGGTCAACGCCGGCGAACAGGTGACACTGATCGGCGCCAATGGCGCGGGCAAGACCTCCAGCCTGCGAGCGCTGACCGGCCTGCAGCCGTTCGAAGGCGACATCCTGTTCGACGGTTTCTCGATTCGCGGCGTGCCGCCGCACCGGTTGCTGCAACGGGGGCTGGTGATGGTGCCGGAGGGACGCGGCATTTTCACCCGTTTGACGGTACGGGAGAACCTGCAGCTCGGCGCCTATGCGCGGCGCGACAAATCGGCGGTGCGGCAAGATTTCGAACGGGTGTGCGCCACCTTCCCGCGGCTGAGCGAGCGTCTGCACCAACCGGCCGGGCTACTTTCGGGCGGTGAACAGCAGATGGTGGCGATGGGCCGCGCGCTGCTCAGCCGCCCGCGGTTGCTGATATTGGACGAACCCTCGATGGGGCTGGCGCCGATTGTGGTGGAAGCCATTTTCACGGTCATCAAGCAGTTAGCCCGTGACGGCGTCACGCTACTATTGGTCGAGCAGAACGCCCGCCTGGCGCTGGAGTCCACCGATCGCGCCTATGTGTTGGACAGCGGCAGCCTGAGCCACAGCGGCCGTTCCGCCGACATGCTGGACGATGAAAAAATCAAACAGATCTATTTGGGTGAATAACCGTTGTTTCTTTTAACCGCACCAGGAGTATGACATGCAACAGAACATTCGCATCAAACCGTTGGCGCTGGCTGCCATGACAATGATTCTTAGCCTCCCGGCGCTGGCGGCCGACACCGTGTTGATCGGCCTGGCCGGGCCGCTGACCGGCCCTTCCGCGCGCATCGGCAAAGATCTCGAAAACGGCGCGCAACTGGCGATCGCCGACGCTAACGCGCAGAAACCGACGCTGAACGGCAAACCGGTCACCTTCAAACTGGTGTCCGAGGACGACCAGTCCGATCCGCGCACCGCCGTGGCCGTGGCGCAGCGTTTGGTCGACGAAGGCGTCGCCGGCGTGGTCGGCCACTGGAACACCGGCACCAGCATCCCGGCGGCGCGCATCTATCACGACGCCGGCATCGCCCAGGTGGCGCCGGTCGCCACCGGTCACGGCTATACGCAACAAGGTTTTGACACCAGCTTTCGCGTGATGGGCCACGACGACGACGGCGGCAACTACGCCGGGCAATATGCGGTGAAGACGCTGAAAGCCAAGCGCATCGCGGTGATCGACGATCGCACCGCTTTCGGCCAGGGGCTGGCGGACGAATTCATCAAATCGCTGCAGGCCCAGGGCGTGCAGCCGGTCGCCCGTGAATACGTCGATGACAAGACCGTCGATTTCAGCGCCGTGCTGACCACCGTGCGCAGCAAAAACGCCGATCTGATCTTCTTTGGCGGCGTAGATTCCCAGGCGGCGCCGCTGGCGCGCAAACTGAAACAGCTGGGCATGAACGCGCAGCTGATGGGCGCCGGCGGCTTTGTCAGCCAAACCTTCCTGACGCTGGCGCAGCAGGAAGGTGAAGGCGTCGTTGCGTTGGAGCCGGGGCTGCCGCTGGAACAGATGCCGGGCGGCAAGGCGTTTGAGCAAGCCTACCGCGATCGTTACCACACCCACATCGAACTGCATGCGCCCTTCGCCTACGACGCCACCCGAGTGCTGATCGCCGCCATCGAACAGGCCGGCTCGGCCAACCCGGCCGATTATCTGCCGAAACTGCGCGCCATACATTATCAGGGCGTGACCGGCGACATAGCCTTCGATGCGCAGGGCAACCTGCAACAGCCGAGCTTCACCCTGTATCGGGTGGTTGACGGCAAATGGCAGCCGCAAACCGTGTTGGGCGGCGCCAAACCACAATAAATCAAGAGGAGCAAGGCGATGAGCTGTGCAAACAACGAGTTGGGCATTTTGGCCCGCAGAAAAATCGAGGCGGAGATCATCAAACCGATCTACCAGATCCTGGTGCGTGAAATCGGCAAGGCGCGCGCCCAGGCGGTGATCGGCGAGGCCATCGAGAATGCCGCCATCGCGGCGGGCAAACAGTTCGCCGCCCAGGAACCGAACGGCGCGGATCTGCGCAGCTTCGCCGCCTTGCAGTACCTGTGGGAAAAAGACGATGCGCTGCGCGTCGAGGTGATCAATCAGGACGAACAGCACTTCGACTATAACGTCACCCGCTGCCGCTACGCCGAGATGTATCACGAGATGGGGCTTGGGGAGATCGGCCACCTGCTCTCCTGCGCTCGCGACAGCCAGTTTATCGTCGGCTATGCGCCTGACGTTGACCTGCAGCGCAGCCAGACCATCATGTCCGGCGCCCCCTGCTGCGATTTCCGTTACACCGCCAAAACGCCGGGAGAAAAGCAATGACGTATCGGGTCAACGGCGAGCGCCTGTGGCAAAGCCTGCAGACGATGGCGCAGTTCGGCTCCATCGCTGACAACGGCGTCACCCGCCTGGCGCTCAGCGAAGAGGATCGTCAGGCGCGCGACCAGCTGCACCGGTGGGCGCTGGAGGCCGGTTGCAGCGTGCGCGTCGATCGGATGGGCAACATGTTCCTGCGCCGTGAAGGCACGCGGCCCGAGCTGGCGCCGGTCGTCACCGGTTCTCACGGCGACTCGCAGCCCCGCGGCGGCCGTTTCGACGGCATCTACGGCGTGCTGGCCGGATTGGAGGTTATTCGCAGCCTCAACGATCGGCAGATCGTCACCGAACGCGCGATTGAAGTGATCAACTGGACCAACGAAGAAGGCGCCCGCTTCGCGCCGGCGATGATCGCCTCCGGCGTGTTCGCCGGGGTATTTGACCTGGAATACGGCCTGACGCGCCGCGACGAGCACGGCGTCAGCCTCGGCGAGGCGCTGGAGCGCATCGGCTACGCCGGCGAGTATCCGGTGGGCGGCGCGCCGATCCATGCCGCCTTCGAGTTGCACATCGAACAGGGGCCGATTCTGGAAGCGGAGCATCTCGACATCGGCGTGGTGACCGCCGCACAAGGGCAGCGCTGGTATGAACTGGAGGTCGTCGGCTTCAGCGCCCATGCCGGCACCACGCCGATGGACCGCCGCCGCGACGCCCTGCTGGGCTTTGCGTCGCTGGTCACAGCGGTCAATCGCATCGGCTGGGATTTCGCGCCCGACGCGCGCGCCACGGTGGGCATGGCGCAAATTACCCCCAATTCACGCAACGTGGTGCCGGGACGCGTCTTTTTCAGCGTCGAATTCCGCCATCCAGAGGAGTCAATTCTGGAGCAGATGGAGCAGCGCCTGCTGGCGGCGGTGAACGCCGTCAACGACGGCAGCCTGACCGCGCGCGCCGAGCGCATCTTCCAGTATCCCCCGGTCGCTTTCGATCGGGGCTGCATCGACAGCGTACGTCATGCCGCGCAAGCGTTGGGCTATCGCCATCGCGACATGATTTCCGGCGCCGGCCACGATGCCTGTTACCTTAACCGCGTCGCTCCGACCGCCATGATTTTCATTCCCTGCGTGGACGGCATCAGCCACAACGAGCGGGAAGATATCACCCCCGCCTGGGCCGCCGCCGGCGCCGACGTATTGCTGAACGCCCTGCTGGCGCACGCCGGCGCCTGATCCTCGCCCCGGTTTCTCGCCGGGGCAAAAAAATATTCAACAAAACGGTTGAATATTAGCCCGCCTGTTCTATATTCAACCATATGGTTGAATTATCTTCCTCACAGCTGGACGCCATTTTTCATGCGCTGGCCGACCCGACCCGCCGCTCGATGTTACGCGCGCTGGCCGGCGGTGAGCGCAGCATCGGCGAACTGGCCGCGCCGCTGCAGATGTCGTTCGCCGGCGCCTCCAAGCACGTGAAAGCACTGGAACATGCGGGCCTGGTGCAACGCACCGTGCAAGGAAGAAACCATATCTGCCGGCTCGAACCCGAGCCTATGGCGCAGGCCATGCACTGGCTGCAAACCTATGAACATTTCTGGACTGAACGGCTGGATGCGCTCGAACAGGCGCTGCTGCAGCCCGAACAGCTTCCTCCCAAGGAGTGAACCATGAATGATTACGGCATGATTATCGAACCCGGCACGCTGCGCATCCAGCGGCTGCTGCCCGGTCCCATCGAGCGGGTGTGGGCTTACCTGACCGAATCCGACAAGCGCGCCACCTGGCTGGCGGCCGGCGCCATGAAGTTGGAAAACGGCGCGCCGCTGGAGCTGGAGTTTCGCAACTCCGATCTGGCGGGCGAGCACGAGCCACCGCCGGCCAAGTACAAACAGCACGGCGGCTGCGTCAGCAACCGCGGCCACATCACCTGCCTGTTCCCGCCGCGCCTGCTGAGCTTTACCTGGGCCGAACAGGATCAGGGTCGCCCTTCCGAGGTGACCTTCGAGCTGACGGAACAGGGAAACGCGGTGCTGCTGACGGTCACCCACCGGCGCCTGGCCAACCGCGACGAGATGCTCAGCGTCGCCGGCGGCTGGCACACCCATCTGGATATCCTGCTGGATCGTCTGCACGATCGGGCGCCGCAGCCGTTCTGGAGCACCCATGCCCGGCTGGAAGAAGAGTACCGCGCCCGCCTGTAATTACGACTCGTCCCTGCGCCTGAACGCCAGATAACCGGCTATCAGCGTAAAACTGCCGACCAGCAACACCAGCAGGATAAAACCGTGGTGATTGCTGGCCAGCGGTATCCCTCCGACGTTCATGCCGAAGAAACCGGCGACGATGTTGATCGGCAACGCCAGCACGGTGATCACCGTCAGGGTGTAGAGCGTACGGTTATTCTGCTCCATCAGCTTGGCGCCCAGTTCTTCCTGCAGCAGCCGGATGCGTTCGGTCAGGCTGGCGAGATCGTTCAACACCACGGTGAACTCTTCGGTAAACTGCCGCAGATCCTGCACCACCTCGCGGCTCAGCCAGGCCGGCGGCCGGTTCAACAGGCGAAACAGCGCGGCCGGTTCCGGCGCCAACAGGCGCTGAAAGCGCAATAACATGCGGCGCATGCGCCCCAGCTCGGCGCGGTTGCGCTTGACGCGGCGGGTCAGCAGGCGATCCTCGATGGTATCGACATACTGGTTAGCCTGCCGCACCACCTGCTCCAGCACGTCCTCCTGCTCTTCCAGCAGGTGCGCCAGCAGCTCGGTAGACGATGCCAGCTCCAGCGCCGTCAGCCGGCCAAGCAGCCGTTCAATCAATCGCACCGGTTTGTGACGCACGGTGACCACCAGCCCACGGCAGCAATAGAGCCATAGCGTCGCCGTTTCCGGGTTGCTGTCCTCAGGGTGGAAAATCACGTCGTTGAGCACCGCGAACAGATCGTCGCCCTGGCGCTCGATGCGCGTGGTGTGGGAACCGTGCCGAATTTCATGGAAGAAAAAATCGGAAATGGCGAAATGGTTTTTCAGCCACTTCTCCGCCGCCGCGTGGTTGAGATTGAGGTGCAGCCAGACAAAGCCGTCGCCGGACGGCAAAGCCTGGTAGGCCTGACAGATCTGCAGCGAGTTCAGGCGCGCCGGCGGCTCACCGGAACGAAACACATGGCCGTAGATCAGCCCGGTCACTTCATCATCAAAATCCAGCTTGTGCATCTTTTCCGCTAACCGTTGCACCATAACGCCTTATCCTGCCTGTCGCCGTTAACCCAAGATCGTCCCCGCTGTTATAACAATCTTTATCGCTCGGCGTTAATGATTTTCAACGCTCTTGCTCATTAATATTTTCGTCATAAAAACGTCATTTCATTTTAAAAGTTTTCATCCCCTGCCCGTTCAGCAACCGCACAAACGGGGCCGCATTCGCGGTCGCTTTATCAGCTAAAGAATGGGCTATTCAATAAATCCCAGTTTGAACTGCGCCTTGCCCGCCAGCGACATCAGGCTCGCATCTTCAGGATAGGTCGCCAGCAGCGGGAAAAAGACTGCGCCGCCGATAATGCTGCGGCGCTTTGAATCTGCCGGGCGCAGCCCCCAGATATTCTGGTACGTCATCGGTACAACCTGGCCGTCAACGAGCGCATTGCCGATATACAGCATGATATGGCCCGGAATATAAACCAGCGTGGTGAAGGGTTTGCCGTGATCTTTGAGATAGCGCAGCCGTTCACGGGTGTTCGCTTGAGCAAGATCAACCACCCGGGTGGCCGCCTGTATCTGCGCGGCGGAATTTCTGGGAAGAAAGAGGCCAAAAGGCATCAACAGACTGCGCAGTTCGGCGGAGCAGTCATTATTGAAGTTATAGTTCCCCCAGCCATAAGGCCTGCCGCTCATTGACCGCATCAGTACGGCAAAATGTTCGGGCGTCATTTTCCACGGCATGGCGGCAAATTCCCCCTTCTTGACAACGATCCGGCGCATCTGTGCGCGGCCATCCTCTCGGCGTACCGGCACGGCGACCACAAAAAGACCCTGTCGGTGACGGTAAAATGGCAGGATCGTGCCGTGGCGCGCCGTAAAATAAAATTGGCCGCCGGCTTGCACCGAGACCGGCTGTTTAATGAATGCCCCCAGATTTTTCTCCGCCAGTGCCAGCCATTCGGTGACAAACTGCCGATCCACCGCCGCGATGTCTTCGCTATGCACCCATCCGATCACCGTTGGCGACGCGACGTAGTTCCAGCGTTTATCGCGGCTTTGCGTGATAACGTATACAGGCGTACCGGGACGGATAGATGAATCCTGTAAATTATCAAACGGATAACCCTGTCCAGCCAGGCGAGGATCGTCATAAGCCGGATCGGCCGTCGGCAGGATCCTGACCAGCGTTTCCCTGACTGCAATGCCCCTGCCCGCAGGATGGAACGCCTTATCCATGTCGGTCGACGCGTTATCTCTGACTTGCTGTTTCCAGCGGTCAGTGTGAGTCCTGAAGTTTTCCCCCCAGGAGACACTTTCACTTCCCAGGTATTTATCCATTGCGGCATCACGGCGGCTTTGCGCTTCACGGTTCAGGACGGAAGCGATGTAATGCGGATTCCAGGGGGATTGATCATTCGGCCCCATGCCAAAATAGTGGGATTTGAGGGCGGAGAAATGGCGCTGCTGCGCGGCGGCATCCATCACGGGCACCCGCCGTTGCGGGCCATAGGGGATCCATTTATCGACAGATTGCGAGTAGTTACCCAGCGGGAATAGCGATTTGGTCGCATCGATAGGGGTTGTCGCTACGGCGTCTTGAGGTGGCTCTCTGACCGGCGCACTATGGCAGGCCGACAGCAACAGAAGCATCATCAATACAAAGGGTTTTATTCCATTAGGCATTTTTTATCATCTCCGTGACAGGTGAAAATTTCTTCTTCATCCTGACCAGAAGTGATTGCAAATGATACTCAATAACACTATCGATTGACGCCCGGTTGAAGAACAAAACGCAAAAGCAAGCCCGCCCGCTTGCTCCTGCGCCCTCACATTCTCACCACGCCAACAGACGTTCCAGCGCCGCCGCCGGCCCTTTACGGCCGATAAGCGCCGCCCGATGCCAGATAGAGCCGCTGTCGCTCACCCACTGCTCGCTTACCCACTGGCGCCGGGCCAGGCTGCGCAGTGCCTGGATGCTGTCGACGGTGGTATACACCAGCCAGGCGCCGAACAATACGCCGGCCAAGGCGATCCACAGATTGACCGTTGCGGCCAGCTGCGCGATCAACAACAGCAACAGCGCCATCTGCAGTAAGGTTTTAGCGGTGAAAGCGCACAGAAAGAAGGTCCGCATTCGGTTTTCCAGCGCAAAACAGGGGTTGGTTAACACCTGGCGGGTTTCCTGTACCGGAATGCCTTGCACATAGACCATCCATTGCGAAGCCCGTCGGGGATTCATCGCCACGCCCTTTTCCGCCAGCTGGTGTAACCGCATCGAAACGGCGACCGGCCAGACGAGCGCGAGCAGCAGGCAATAGAAGAACGCCGCACTGACGCCGCACACGCCCAATCCGATCGCGGCCAGCACCGCCAGCAGAACCTTGCCGGAGTAAAACCAAAACGGCACCACTTGGTAATTCATAAAGTTCCCTTTTAAGTCCATTAACCAGTCCGATAGATTACTCCCTTATCAAGGCGTTAAACGCGAGGGAACAAAAAATTTTTGCTGTTACGCAGAACGCGATCGGCCCCTCTATCCTGCGTCGCCAAACCTGCTAACCTGCGCATTTTGATTTTTGACAGGAGCCTTCCATGCGCCAACGCATCATTGTCTGCCCGCTGATTGAAAACGATAACGCCTTCCTGCTGTGTAAAATGGCCGCCCACAAAGGCGTGTTTCCCGGCCAGTGGACGCTGTCCGGCGGCGGCGTCGAGCCGGGTGAACAAATAGAACAGGCGCTGCGGCGCGAAGTGCGCGAAGAGTTGGGCGCCGCGCTGATCCTCGACAACATCACGCCCTGGACTTTCCGCGATGATGTGCGCGTCAAAACTTACGCCGACGGCAGCCAGGAGCAAATCTACATGATTTACCTGATTTTCGACTGCCATGCCGCCAACCGCGACGTGACGATCAACGACGAGTTCGATGACTACGCCTGGGTGCCGCGCAAGCGCCTCGCGGACTACGATTTGAACGAGGCTACCCGCTTCACCCTGCGGCAAAAGGGATTGTTGTAACAGTTTGAGCGATTATCGCCCTATTTCCTTCACATTTGCCGGGCAGACTCTTTTGATATTTTTTAATCACTTAGGGTCACTATTGCCGCCGTTATGCTTTTATCTCACGCTTTTCTCCGTCTGCCTGTCCGGCGCTTCGGCGCCGCCCTGCTGTTCAGCCTGCTGTTCGTTTTGGCGCCCGTGCATGCCGCTGCACCGCCGCTGGTGCTGAATGCCAAATCGGTGCTGGTCGTCAATCAACGCACCGGAAAGACCCTTTATCAGAAGCAGCCGAACCGCGTGCTGCCGATCGCCTCGCTCACCAAACTGATGACCGCCATGGTCGCCCTGGACAGCAAACGCCCGATGGGCAGCAAGCTCAAAGTCACCGCCGCCGATCGCGATCTGCTGAAGAAAACCCATTCGCGGCTGACCATCGGCTCGGTGCTCAGCCGCCGCGACATGCTGCACATCGCCCTGATGTCTTCGGAGAACCGCGCCGCCGCCGCGCTGAGCCGCAGTTATCCCGGCGGGCGCAAGGCCTTCGTGGCGAAAATGAATCAGAAAGCGCGCGCCATCGGCATGAAACGCGCCCGCTTCTACGATCCGACCGGGCTGACGCCGCGCAATGTGGCGACCGCTAACGATCTGCTGAAGATGGTCAATCACGCCTATCGCTATCAGTCGATTCGCCGCTTCAGCACCGACAAGCAGCAGATCGTGCGCCCCGGCCGCGGCCAGTTGGTCTACCGCAGCTCCAACGGCCTGATCAACAACCCCGCCTGGAAGATCCAGCTGCAGAAAACCGGCTTTACCGACGAGGCCGGTCACTGCCTGGTGATGCGCACCACCATCAAAGGGCAGCCGGTGGTGATGATCCTGCTCGGCTCGCAGCCGCGCTACGGCCACTACCGTGACGCCATTCGTCTGAAGGCCTGGCTCGAGGGGTAACATCGCGGCGTTTTACCGTTCTGCGTATATCCAAATCCGTTTTGGATCAATGGAATATCCTATCGCCAATCAGTATTAAGCCGTGCGCTGCCCGCATGGTATTTGTCAGGCATATCTGATGAGGAAAGGAGCGGGAAAAATGGCTTATGCCTTGAGCATATTGGAAAAAAGTCCGATCGCCGAAGGGGAAAGCGCCGCGCAGGCGCTGGCGCGCACGCTGCAGCTGGCGCAACGGGCGGAACGCTGGGGGTATCGGCGTTTCTGGCTGGCCGAGCACCACAATACGCCGCAGCTCGCCTGCCCGTCGCCGGAAGTGCTGATCGGCTATCTGCTCGGCCAAACGTCGCGCATTCGCATCGGCTCCGGCGGCGTGATGCTGCAGCACTACAGCGCCTACAAGGTGGCCGAAAACTTCAACCTGCTGGCGGCGCTGGCGCCAGGGCGCGTCGATCTCGGGGTGGGCAAAGCGCCCGGCGGGCTGCCGCTCGCAACCCAGGCGCTGCAGGCCGCCCACGATCGGCAAAACAAACCGGCCTTCCCGCAGCAGCTGTCGCAGCTGACCGCTTACCTGAACGACGACGCCGAACCGGGCCTGAGCGCCACGCCGCTGCCGCCGCAGGGCGCGCAGCGTTTTCTGCTCGGCGCCAGTAAAGAAAGCGCGACGCTGGCGGCCGAGTCCGGCTGGGCCTTCGTGTTCGCCGCGCATTTGAATGGCAATCCGCAGGATATCCGCGACGCGCTGGAGCACTACGCCGCACACAGCGGCGGCCGCAAGGCGCTGCTGGCAGTGGCGGCGATCGTGGCCCCCAGCGAGGAACAGGCCGCAGCATTGGCGGCGGAGATTCAGCAATACCGCGTGCACGTCGCCGGTGAGCAGAGCGTGACCGTCGGCAGCCTGGCGCAGGCCGAGAGTTTCGTGCAGCAGGCCGGCGCCACCAACTACCGCATCGAGCCGCGGGAAAGCCATATTCTGCTCGGCACCGCGCAGCAGGTGCATCAACAACTGGCGCAGCTACAGCAACAGTACGGCGTGGACGAGTTCATCATCGACACGCCGATCGCCGAACCGGCCGCCCGGTTAGCCTCGCTGCAGTTACTGGCGGAAGAGAGTTTGACGCCGGCTTAGTTGATCGCCGCCGCCGCCCGCATGGCTTCGGACAGATCCTGCGCCAGCGGCGCCAACTGCGACGGCGTGACGTTCGCCAGGCTGACGCGGAGCGCCGGACCACACTTCAGGCGGAAAGGTTCACCGCCCTGCACCAGCCACCCCCGCTGCGCCATCAGCTGCGCGGCGGCGGTTTCCGAGCGCACCGGCACCCACAGATGCAGCCCTTCACCTACCGCCAGCGCCGTGTGATTCAACGCATTGAGCCGCTGGACCAGCTCATCCCGTCTGGCCTGATACGCCTGTTGCGCCCGCTGCAATTGCCCTTCCTGCAAGGCTTGTTCCCACAGTCTGGCGGCGATCTGCTGCAAGATATGGCTGACCCAGCGTTCGCTGATGTACTGATCGGCGCGCATCGCCTGCAGCAAAGTCGGGTTGCCGCAGGCCAGCGCGATGCGCAGATCCGGGCTGAGAAACTTGCTCAGCGACAGCACGTACAGGCCGCGATCGCCGTCGAACGGCAGATGCAGCGGCTGTTGCGACAACGGCCCCCAGAAATCGTCGACGATCGCCAGACACTGCGGATGGCCGCGTAGAAAACCTCGCCACTGCTGCGCACGTTGCGCTGAAAGCGAAGCGCCGGTCGGATTATGGGCACGCGGCGTCAGGATCACCGCGTCGGCCGCGCCGCTCTCCGGCAGCCGACAGCCCTGTTCATCCACCGCCAGCGGCAGCGGCCGCAGGCGCAGGTGACGCAGCAGCGTCAATAGCGGCGGCCAGCAGGGATCTTCCACCCACACCGCCGCCCCAGGCTGCGCATGGCAGCGCAGCGCCTTTTCCATCGCGTCCAACGCGCCGGAAAACACCGCCGGTTCCCCCAGCGTGACGCCCTGGCGGCTGAGCCACTCACGCCCGAGACCGGTCAATACCGGCAGGTCGCCGCTGATGTCATAGCCGTTTTGCTGCGGGAACACCTCCGCCGCGTCAAGCCTCAGCGCCGGCAGCAAAGCGGCATCCAGGTTGCCGCTGGCCAGATCGCACATCCCCGCCGGCACCTGGCGCGGCGCATAGGCCGCACTCACCGCCGCCAGCGGCGGCTCCAGCACCACCGTTCCCGCCCGCCCGCGCGTCGCCACCAGGCCGGCATCACGCAATCGGGCATAAGCGCTGGCGACGGTATTCGGATTGACCTCCAGCTCCGCAGCCAGTTGGCGTACCGGCGGCAACAGCTCGCCCGGCCGCAGCGCGCCGTCTTTGATGCGTGCGGCGATCTGCTCGGCAATCTGGACAGCGCCGCCGCCTTTTGCATACAATAAACTCATACATAAATCCTTTTGTACTAATTCAAATAAGACTAGCAGCTTCCGCGGCCAAAAGTAAGGGGTTCCATGGATAAACATTACGTGCTCGACATTCAGTATGCAGGAAAAGCCTTTGCCCGCCTGCAGCTGTTCACCCCGTGGGCAGCCGATCAGCTGGAGCAGGCCTGCGCGCTGTTCCCGGCCGCGCAGGGTTATCAGGTGCAGCTCAGCCAGGTCAGCGAACGCCGCATCGTCTATCAGAGCGGCGCGCAGGGCATCACGGTCCTGGGCGAGTCGCTGGCGCTGACGCCGTTCACCCACGCTCACGAGGTTAAACAATGAAAAAAGCCGTCGCCATTCGACACGTCAATTTTGAAAACCTGGGTATTCTCGGTTCCCTGCTCTCGCTGCGTGGCTATCAGATCGACTATTACGATGCCGGTCGCGATGATATTCGTGCTATCAATAATGAAGAGACCGATCTGTTGGTGGTGCTCGGCGGGCCGATCAGCGCCGCCCGGCACTTTTCCGGTGAGCAGCGCTATGATTTTCTCGACCATGAATTGGCGCTGGTCAAACAGCGCCTGGCGCAGCGGCGGCCGACCCTCGGGGTGTGTCTCGGCGCACAGGTGATCGCCCAGGCGCTGGGCGCCGACGTGATTTCGCTCGGCGTTAAAGAGATCGGCTTCGCCCCGCTGACCACGCTCGCGGCCCAAGACGACTCGGTGCTGGCGCCGCTGGCCGATACGCCGGTGCTGCATTGGCACGGCGATATGTTCATGATCCCGGACGGCGCCCGCTGCCTGGCCGGCACGGCGATTTGCCCGCATCAGGCTTTCGACTATCAGGGGTTCGCGCTCGGTCTGCAGTTCCATCTGGAGGCGGATCACCGCGATATCGAACGCTGGTTGATTGGCCATGCCTGCGAGCTGGAGCTGGCCGGCATCGCGCCCCAGAGCCTGCGCGAACAGGCGGCGCGCCACGGCGCACAGCTGGAACAGCGCGCGCGGCAGGTGTTCGCCCGCTGGCTGGATAATAACGAACCAAGGATGTAACTCATGCAACAGGCTTCACCCTTGCGATCACCGTCCATCGACGTGATCAGCATTCAATCTCAGGTGGTTTACGGCAGCGTCGGCAACGGTATCGCCTACCGTGCCCTGCTGAAAAAGGGGCTGGAAGCGCTGCAGGTGCCCAGCGTGCTGTTCGGCTGCCCGCCCTATTACGGCAAGCCGCATGGCGGCGTCATCTCCGGCGAGTGGTTCGGCGGCTTTCTCGACGATCTGATCGCCCGCGGCGTGATGAAACGCACCCGGGCGGTGATCGTCGGTTACCTGGGCGACGTGATGCAGTGCCATATTCTGGCCAACTGGCTGCAGCGGGTGCGCGCCCTCAATCCGCAGATAAGGATCTATATCGATCCGGTGATAGGCGATTACGGCGAAGGGATCTACGTGGATGAGCGCATCGTCAATTGCTATCGTTCACCGTTCCTGCGGCTGGCCAACGGCCTGACGCCGAACGGTTTCGAACTGGAGCAGCTGTGCGGCCGCTCTCTGAGCAGCCGGGAGCAGACGCAACGCGCCGCGCAGGCGCTGTTGAACGACACCACCGAATGGGTGCTGGTCACCAGCGCGCCGGGCGTGGCACAGCACGAAGACGAAGTGGGTTTAATGTTGGTCATCCGGCAGGAAGCGCAGTGCTTTACCCATCCGAAGGTCAAATCGGCGGTCAAAGGCACCGGCGATCTGTTCACCGCACTGCTGGTGAGCCATCTGCTGCGCGGCGCCGCGCTCGACGCGGCCGTGGTTGCCGCCGGCGGCGAAGTGTGCGACGTGCTGGCCGAAGCGGCGCATTTCGGTTGGGAAGAGATCGGCAGCCTGCGGGCGTTAAAACCGTAAGACCTGTGGAGAGTCAGGGGCAGCATGCCCGCCCCTGATAAATATCAGCGTTTTTTCTTTTTGTTGAAATCCAGCTCGAAGGCGAACACCGCGCTCTGAATTTTGCGCTCCATCGCCAGCCCCAGCTTGAGGAAACGGCACGACAGGCGCGAGAAGTGCACCACCTGGTCGTTATCGTCGGTTTCCTGATCGTCGTTGACCACCACCAGCTCCATATTGACCTTGAAGCTGCCGTAGCTGCCCAGATCCAGCTCCGCTTTTTTGAACTGCAGGCCAGGCTGGAAGAAATCCGGCAGCGGGCCGTCGAAACGCAAACCGACGCCGCCGGCGGAGAGATCGTGGATCCGCAGCTCATAAGGCGTGCCGTCCGGGTACTCGCCGGTGCAGAAGAATTGGCGCCAGTGCGGCGTAGTGATGCGGAATTGGCGGCGGCGCTGGATATAGACCAACTCCTGCGGCAGCCGGGTCGAGCAGGCCTGGACGCCCTGATGTTCGGTCAGTTCTGCCTGACCGACGGAAAACTCGATTTTGGCGTCGTGGCTTTCAATCACGATGGTGCAGGCGCCGTCGATGGCGTTTTCCGCTTCCTCACCGCTAAACACGATATTGTCCGGCCCGACGCTCAATAACAGACTTTGAAACCGGTGCTGCTGATTTTCTACGCGCAGCGGCGTGCGTTGTTTGCAAATTTCACGCAGAATCGCCAGAACTTCAAAACGCTCCCGTTTGATAAACAGTCCGTTATCGCTGTGCTCCACACGTCTCTCCTGACTTTTTTTCTAATGACGTCTTATGTATTCCTTATGGTTATCATCTCTGGGAATATTCCTAAAGTCAAATTTGCCAGCGTTGCCAGGCCTGCGGCAGCAGGCGCGCGAAACGTTTCGCCCATGCCTGTTGCCCGCGTTCGTCGGCGATCAGATCCTGGCGAATTTCGATGCCGACGTAAGGCAATCCGCGCCGTTCCGCGTGCACCGGCAACGTGTAGTCGGTGGCGTCGGTCATTGCATAGGGCTCGTTGATCCCCACCTGCAAATCCCCCTCTTCGCGCAGCAGCTCGGCCAGCAGCCGGGCGAATTCCGGGTAGCGATTAAACAGCAACCCCACCTGCCAGGGGCGCGATTCCCCTTTGAACACCGGTGTGAAACTGTGCATGGCGATCACCGCCGTCGGCAGTTCGCGCAGCTGACGTTGCCCCAAATGATCGTCGATGGCGTGGTGATACGGCAAAAACACCTCACGCTCGCGCGCCAGCGCGTGCTCGGCGTCAATACCGATATTGCCGGGTATCGGCGTCAGTTCGGACAAATGCGGGATCGAGCTGGCGATGCCTGGCGCCCGGTTGCAGTCGATCACCAGCCGTGAATAACGCTGGTGGATCAGGGTGGCGTCCAGCTGACGGCTCAGATGGCGCGACACGCTCAGCGCGCCGATGTCCCAGCCGATGTGGCGTTCGATCTCCCCCGGCGGCAAACCAAGGTCGCCAAGGGATTGCGGTATCGCCTTACCGGCGTGATCGCACAGCAGCAAAAAGGGCGCTTTGCCGCGCGGGATTTCCACGGCGGCGGCAGAGGGTTCATCGGCGGACAATAACGGCGGGATAAACGAATGGGGCATGACGGGCTCCGGCGGTGGAAAGCAAAACGTTTATCGTAGCGCTATCCCGTCGCCGGCCCCAAGGTCGTGCTTAGATCAAAAAGGCATGAGTCAGACTGTAGTCATGCCGTCTCGGCCGGCTGCGGCTGGTGCACCGCGATGTAACGCTGATACCGCGATGGCTTGAGCCGCGTGGTATCCACCAACACCAGCCCGTCGATACAGTTGTTGAACGCCGGATCGGTGCCAAAGTCGATAAACTGTACCCCGCCCGGCTCGCACAGTTCGGTGTACTGCTTGTACAGCGTTGGGATCGAGCAGCCGATATTGCTGAGCAGGCTCTTCAGCCGCACCAGATCTTCCTGGTAGTTGTCCCCGGCAAACTGCGCCAGCACCTGCGGCAGCGACGCCGGATAAGGCCGCCGCGACTGCGCGAACGCGTGATCCGGCGAGAAATAGAGCCGATAGAAGGCGATCAGCAAATCACGTGCTGCCAGCGGCATGCCGCCGGAGATCGACACCGGGCCGAACAGATAGCGGTACTGCGGGTATTTCGACAGATAGGCGCCGATGCCCAGCCACAAATAGTCCAGCCCGCGCTTGCCCCAATAGGCCGGCTGAATGAAGCTGCGCCCCAGCTCGATGCCCTGCGCCAGGATCGGTTCCATATCGCGGTCATAATGGAACAGGCTGTTGCTGTAGATGCTCTCCAGGCCCTTACGCGCGATTTGTTCGGCGGTGGGGATAAAACGATAGGCGCCGACGATCTCCAGCTCCTCCTCGTCCCACAGCACCAGGTGATAGTAATCGTCGTCGTAGCTGTCCAGATCGCGGCGGCGGCCGGATCCTTCCCCCACCGCGCGGAAAGCGATCTCGCGCAGGCGCCCCAGCTCGCGCAGGATTGGCGTACGCGCTTCGTCATGGCGACGATAGAGATAGATGGTTTTACCGTCCGGCGTTACCCCCAACCGTTCGCAGTTCGCCAGCGCCTTTTTCAGCTCCAGACGATCTTCCGGCAGCGCAATCGGCGATTCGCTGGCGAACAGCCCCGGCTTGCCCTGGCCCAGACGATAGACGTGGCGGCGAAAACGCTCCGCCAGATCCTTGGCGCTGGTGTGGCCGTCGTGCCAGTTGGCGAACGGCACGCGGCCGCCGACGCGGATCTTGATACGCCCGCCCCGCTGCTGGAACATTTCGCGCACCAGCAGCAAGGTCGACAGCGGCCGGTAGACCAGAGAGGTAAAGTAGAACAGGTTGCTGTTGCGTGCGCTGATGTGGATCGGCACGATCGGCGCGCGCGCTTTGGCGGCCAGGCGCAGAAAACCGGTATGCCAGTGGCCGTCGCGGATGCCTTTCGGGCTCATGCGCGACACTTCGCCTGCCGGGAACAGGATCAGCGCCCCCTGGTTGTCCAGCTGCTGCTGCATGCCTTCAATCTGTTTGCGGCTGGTTTTATAAGCGACGTTATCCACCGGCACGAACAGGCTGCGCAGCGGTTCAATGTAGGTCAGCAGCTGGTTGGCCACCACTTTCACGTCCGGGCGCACCGCGGCAACGGCGCGCAGCAATACCAAGCCGTCGAGCGAGCCGATCGGGTGATTGGCCACGAGCACCACCGGCCCCTGGCTCGGGATGTTTTCCAGATCGCCGTCCACCAGCTCGCAGCTGAGGTTAAAGTAGTCCACCACCTGCTCGATCAGATCGAGCCCTTTCAGATGGGGATAATCGGCGGCGAACTGTTTGAATTCTTTTTCGAAGAGAAGGGTTCTTAGCAGGCTGCGCTGCCAGGCGGGGGTATTGCGGTGTGGAAATGCATCTTGCAACAGAGAATCCAGGCTGAACATCGCGTTATCTCCTGACGTAGTCGCTGCAAACTTAAGCCAGAGCCGTGACTCTGACATGTCAGTTACATGACAATAAAGTGAATCCATCGACTATCAGGTATAGCAAAGTAATGGCGAATTGGGAGCGAAAGACGCATTTTCGCCCCCACTTGCCTTCACATCGGCGCCAGCAACGCTTCGATGCGGCGGTTTACCGCGTCGCGCAGGCGCAGCAGCGCCCCGGCCTGGTGCGGATAACGCTTGAAGGTGATGCGCATGCCCAGCTCACTTTCTATAAGCGCTTCCACCGTCGCCCGATCGGTCAAACTCTCCAGCAGCTGCAGCGCGCACATGTCTTGCAGCCCCTGGTGCAGCACCCGCAGGCGCAGCGACTCCACCGGCTGCAGATCCTCACCGGGGTAGACTACGAACGGATCGCCGGAGGGAAACGCATGGCCGCTGTCGGTCACCGCGTACGGATTGATGCGTTCACGCGAATGGGCGCTGTTATAGAAGTTGAATCCCCAGTGCAGAAAGCCGGCGATGCGGTACAGATACAGCTGCACGCCCAATATGCGGTTGCGCGCCGAAGGCTGAGCGAAGAAGCGATTGGCGACCTCAGTCTTCTGCACGCAGCAGTAATAGGCCCACAGGCCGGGGACCTGGTGTTCGATAAAAGGTTCGAGGTGGTCGGTCGCAACGACCGGGGTTTCCACCAGGCCTTGCTGATAAAACGCGAAATCCGACAGCGCATCGAAGGTGCGGAAGCCATCCAGCAGCGGGCGCAGCGCGGCGCTGGCGCGCCGGTAGGCCGCCAGGTTGTCCAACGTCGGCTCATCGGAAACATGGAACCATACCTGCCGTTCCAGCCCCCGTTCGCGGAACCAGGCGGTCAACGCCGGCAGCAGCGCCTGTAGGAAACGCTGATACGCTTCGCCCTGCGCATCGGTGTGCCAGCCGAACTGCGTTCGCGTCTCGCCCTGCTCCTCCACCACGATCTTCGGCGCATGCGCCGCGCCCCATTGGGTAAACAGCGGCGCGATTTCGAAGTGCTCGATACCCTCTTCCTGCGCCAACGCCACCCACTGCGCCAGACGGCTGAAATCGAAGCCATACCCGTGCGCCGAATGTGTCACCCTCACCAACTGTACCGTGGTGCGTTCGCCGCCAACGGCGGTATCCAGCGGCGGCGTGAACAGCGGCGTCAGCAGCATATTGACGCCAGCCTGCACCGCGCAGCGCACAAAGTTGCGCACCGCGCGCCAGTACGCCGGGCTGAACACCGCCAAACGGTAGTAATCCGCCAGGCAGTCGGTGTGCAGCCATTCGGTGTGCAACAGCGTTTGCGGCGGCAACGCCGCGGGCACCAGATGCAGCGTCAGTGTGGCCTCGGCCAGCGCCTCGCCGCTCTGGGCATCCAGCAGCCGCAGGGTCAACGGAAAGTCTCCGGCCAGTTGCGCGTCGGCCGGCGGCGTCAGGGTCAACCACAGGCTGCCATAATAGCGGCAGGCGGCAAAAAAACGCCGTTGCGGCAGCGGCATCAGCGGATCGGGAAATAAGCCCGGCTCGGTGGTCAGGTAATTCTCATCGGTCTCGCGATAACAGGGAAAACCGCTCGGCACCGATTGCACCTGGCGCACGCTGATATACTCCGCCAGCGGCCCGTCGAGTTGATAACACAGCTCATGGCGAGTCTCGTTGCCCGGGGTTTGCAAACAGTACACCGCCTGCCAGGACAGTACCTCGTTATTTAACCCGCTCAGCCGATTTTCCACGGCAATGGGCGGCATATTTTGGCGATGAAATACTTTTTCCAGGCAATGCGTAAATACCAGAGACAGGCGCATGATATTTCGCCCTCTTTATTTTGGATGAATAAATGTTGTGAGATTCAGGCTAGCGTCTTTTATCGCCACAAACAATAGCCGGCAATAAAAAACGTTCAAGTGCCCTCCTCGGACAGCCCCAGCAAGATTTTTTTGTTTATTTGCATCACAAAAATGAAAGAAGCTGAAGCTTGCACAATAAAAATATTTTTAATCCCCATTATGGTGCAAGGGTTATCAGTTATTCCTATGCCTGCGAAGGCCGCTAAATGCCGCGCCACCGGGGAAAAACCCCGCTAAAAGGTTAATGAGATGTAAACAGAAACCCCTTTCACTTGGCCGCAAAAGTCTTTCGATTTTAACAACAGTGAAACATTGTCGCCCCATTTTTGGGCGTTTGGGGGTGTATTGACACATTGAAAGTTAAGGGATAGAAAGAATTTACGTTGCGAAAAACGCTATTCGTCGCTCACCGAGGGGAAGGCAATGTCACCGATAAAAAATACCGGCCGCCTACTGGCGCATTCTATTCTTGCCAGCGCATTATTATTACCCACACTGCTCCATGCCGCAGATAAAATAACTTTACGCTATGCCGTTTGGGACAGAAACCAATTACCTGCCGAACAGGAGATTGCCAAGCGCTTTGAACAGGCTAATCCGGATATAAAAATAGAAATAGAATTAACTCCCTCGGCGCAATATTTCGTTAAATTAGATTCCGCCGCCGCCGGCGGCGTAGCGCCAGATATATTCTGGATCAATATGCCTTATTTTGTGCAGTACGCCAAAAACGGCATTATGGAACCGTTGGCGCCCTATATTAAGGACAGCAGCCTTAAACTGGACGACGTGGTCGCCAGCTCGGTGAAAGCCTATCAGTACGACGGCCAACAGATGGCCATCCCGCGCGACGTCGATTCCATCGCCGTGTGGTACAACAAAAAACTGTTCGATCAGGCCGGCGTCAGCTATCCCACCAGCGACTGGAGCTGGGACGATCTGAAGAGCAAAGCCGCCGCGCTGAAAAACGGGCTGAAAGGCGCCGCCTTCCCGCTGGTGATGGACCTCAGCATCGACGGCCAGGACAGCTACATGAACCTGCTGTTCCAAAACGGCAATCACATCGTGCCCAAGGATGGCCAGCCTACCGACATCGCCAACGACAAGTCCATCTGGGTCTATCAGCAACTGCAGGGCATGATGAAAGACGGCCTGATGCCGAGCGCCCAGCAGATGAGCGAAGTCAAAACCGAGAACATCTTCCAGTCCAACCGCGCCGCGATGGTCTATGCCGGCTCCTGGCTGGCGGCGCCGTTCGCCAATAACCCGCTGATCAACGACCACATCGGCGTGGTGATGATGCCCAAAATTGAACGCCAGTCCGGCGTGGCGCACAGTCTGGCCTTCGCCATGTCGGCGAAAAGCGCCCACAAGCAGGCCGCCTGGAAATATATCGCCTTCATGAGCAGCGAAGCCTCGCAGGCGGAGCTGGCCAAGGTGGTGATCCCGGCCAACAAGACGGCGGCCAAGGTCTGGGCGCAGCAGATCCAAAAGGTTGACGTCACGCCTTATATCCAGACCCTTGAAGTGACCCAGGCTTACCCCACCGCCGGCACCAATACGCCGAAGTGGCAAAACATGTGGATCGCCAGCCTGAAAAAGATCTTTATGGGCGCGGACGCTAAGCAGGAAATGGACAAATCGGTCAAGAAGATCGCGCGCGTCATGGAGCAGTAATCACCCCGCCGCGGCGCGCAGCCCCGAGCGCGCGCCGCGGGGGAACCACGCTGAACGTCATAGGTGAGGAATGGCAACATGTCGCTGGCAGAAACGGCTACGGTCACCCTGAAACACCCCCGGCGCACCGCCCGTCCCGCGCTCAATCGGCTCGAACGCGCCGAGCGCTTCTGGGGCTGGGTGATGATCCTGCCGCTGTTGTTGGGGGTGACGGTGTTTTACCTGATCCCCTTCTTGCAAAACATCTTTTACAGCTTTACCGATCTGAACCAATTCATGCGCTGGAGCAGCATCAGCGTCGATAACTATCTCAACCTGTTCGAAGACGACGACTTTTACACCGCCGCCGCCAACACCCTGTTCTACGTGGTGGTCTGCGTGCCGATCAGCCTGAGCCTGTCGCTGCTGCTGGCGATCGGCCTCAACCAGAATATCCGCGGCAAAGGCCTGCTGCGCACCCTGCTGTTCCTGCCGGCGGTCACCATGCCCGCGGCGGTGGCCATGGTGTGGCAATGGCTGTTCAACAAGGACTTCGGCCTGATCAACCAGGCGCTGGGCCTGCTGCACATTGCGCCGGTCGCCTGGCTGTCCGATCCGGATGTGGTGCGCATCAGCGTATCCATCATCATCATCTGGTCGTCGCTGGCGCTGAAGATCATCATTTTGCTGGCCGGACTGCAGAGCATTCCACGCCAGTTGTACGAAGCGGCGGATATCGACGGCATCGGCACCCTGCGGCGCTTCTTCTGCATCACGCTGCCGATGATGGTGCCGACGCTGTTCTTCGTGTCGGTGATGAGCTTTATCGAGATCCTGCAAGTCTTTGACGTGGTGTTCCTGATGTTCGACCGCGCGCTGGTGGAAAACGACGTGATGACCGTCACCAACCTGTTCTACAAGTACGCGTTTTACCTGCAGGAAAAAGGTTACGCCTCCGCCATCACCGTGGTGCTGTTCGCCGTCACGCTGGTGATCACCCTGATTCAAATGGCGATCGGCAAGCGCCTGAAAGTCAGCTGAGGAGCTGCACATGAACGCAAGCAAGAAAACGCTGGTGTACCTGTTTATGGGGCTGGCGGCGCTGGCCTCGGTGGTGCCCTTTATCTGGATGCTGGTGACCTCGCTGAAAACCCAGGCCGAGAGCATTCAGATCCCGCTGACGCTGCTGCCAGCGCATCCCAGCCTGCAGGCCTACGGCCGGGTGATGCACGAAATCCCGTTCGCCGGTTTTTATCTCAACTCGCTTCTGGCGACCTTCTTCACCGTCACCCTGCAGATGGCGATCGCCACCCTGGCCGCCTATGGCTTCTCGCGCCTGCATTTTCGCGGCCGCGACGCGGTGTTTCTGGTGTGCGTGTCGATCCTGATGGTGCCCGGACAGGCGTTTCTGATCCCGCAATTCCTGGTGGTGCAGAAGCTGGGGCTGGTCAACAGCATCACCGGGCTGGTGCTGCCGGGCATTTTCAGCGTTTACGCCACCTTTCTGCTGCGCCAGTTTTTCCTGGCGGTGCCGAAGGAGATGGAGGAAGCGGCGTTGATCGACGGTTACAGCTACTTCGCCATCTTCTGGCGCATCATGCTGCCGCTGATCCGGCCCGGCATTATCGCCTGCGTCATCATCAACGGCCTGTGGAGCTGGAACAACCTGATGTGGCCGCTGATCGTCAATACCACCACCGAGAAGCTGACGCTGCCGGTTGGGCTGGCCTCGCTCTCCAGCCGCGCCGGGGTGGAATACCCGTTGCTGATGGCCGGGGCGCTGATGGCGGTGATCCCGATGCTGATGCTGTTCATTATTTTCCAACGCTATTTCATCCAGGGCATCGCCAGCGCCGGGGTGAAAGGCTAACGCGCAGACAAGGTAAACGACATGGCCGGAATTCAGTTAAACAGCGTTAAAAAAGTGTACCCCAACGGTTTCCACGCGCTGCACGGCGTCGATCTGGACATTGAGGATGGGGAATTTATGGTATTCGTCGGCCCGTCCGGCTGCGCCAAATCCACCCTGCTGCGGATGATCGCCGGGCTGGAGAGCGTCAGCGAGGGGCAGATCCTGATCCACGATCGCTGCGTCAACGACAGCATGCCGAAGGATCGCGGCGTCGCCATGGTGTTCCAGAACTATGCGTTGTACCCGCACATGACGGTGTACAAGAACATGGCGTTCGGCCTGATCGGCAAAGAAAGCAAGGCCGAGATCGACCGCCGGGTGCGCGACGCGGCGGAAAAGCTGGAGATCACCAATCTGCTGCAGCGCAAGCCGGGCCAGCTCTCCGGCGGCCAGTGCCAGCGGGTGGCGGTCGGCCGCGCCATCGTGCGCAAACCCAAGGTGTTCCTGTTTGACGAGCCGCTGTCCAACCTCGACGCCAAGCTGCGGGTGTCGATGCGCGTGCAACTGATCGAACTGCACAACCAGCTGAAGCAGGAAGGCGCCGCTGCCACCATGGTGTACGTCACCCACGATCAGGTCGAGGCGATGACCATGGGCGATCGCATTTGCGTGATGAACCGCGGCGCCATCATGCAGGTGGATAAACCGATCAACCTGTACCACCACCCCGCCAACCGTTTCGTCGCCGAGTTTATCGGCAGCCCGTCGATGAATTTGCACGATCTGGCGATCGTGCGCGACGGCCAAACGGTGCGGCTGCGTATCGGCCTGCAGCACCAGCTCGATCTGCCGTCTGCGCTGCAACGGCAATTGGCGGACTACCCGCATGCGCGGGTGTGTCTCGGCATCCGGCCGGAGTCCTTGCGGCTGTGCGCGCCCGGCAGCGCCAACTGTTTCCCGGCGCAGATCGTCACTATCGAGCGCATGGGCAACGAAGAGCTGCTGCACTGCGAACTGGCCGATTTGCGCTTCGTGCTGCGCATGGCGTCGCTGCCGGATTGGGAGCCGCGCCTCGGCGAAAACATTCATCTGGCATTCGATCTGACGCGCGCGCATTTGTTCGACGAGCTCAGCGGCCAAAACCTCAAATAACAACAGCGGAGTATCCAGCAATGTCGTCAACACAACCCAACAGCTTTGCCCATCGCCCGGTGCGGGTGCTGGTGGTCGGCGCCGGGGCGCGCGGTGAAATCTACTCGCGCTATGCGCTGGCGCATCCCGATTTGATGCAGGTGGTGGCGGTAGCGGAACCGCGCGACGCCTACCGCGAGCCGTTCGTGGCGCAGCATGCCATCGCGCCGGAAAACGTCTTCACCGACTGGCGTCAGGCCGCCGACGCCGGCAAGCTGGCCGACGCGGTGCTGATCTGCACCCAGGATCGGATGCACCTCGAACCGGCGCTGGCCTTCGCCCGCCAGGGCTACGCCATGCTGCTGGAAAAACCGCTGTCGCCGGACGCCGACGAGTGCCGCGCCATCGTCGCCGAGGTGACGCGCCAAAAGCTGATCTTCTCGGTCGGCCACGTGCTGCGTTACACCCGCTATACCCAAAAGCTCAAACAGTTGCTGCGCGACGGCGCGATCGGCGACATCATCAGCCTGCAACATTTGGAACCGGTCGGCTACTGGCATCAGGCGCACTCCTTCGTGCGCGGCAACTGGCGCAACGATCGGCAGGCCGCCTTTATGCTGCTGCAGAAATCCTGCCACGACATCGACTGGATCCGCTACGTGATGGAGCAGCCCTGCGAACAGGTCAGCTCCTTCGGCAACCTGCGCCACTTCCGCCAGGAAAACCAACCGGCCGGCGCGGCGGACAACTGCCTGGATTGCGCGGTAGAGGCAAACTGCCCCTATTCCGCCAAACGCATCTATCTGGGCGACAATCACAAGGCCACGCCCGGTTTTCTGCGGGTGCTGACGCCAGAGCCCGACCAGTCGACGCTGCGGGCGGCGCTGCGCGACGGGCCTTACGGCCGCTGCGTCTACCGCTGCGACAATAACGTGGTCGACCATCAGGTGGTCAATATGCAGTTCGCCGGCGGCCGCACCGCGTCGTTCACCATGACGGCCTTTACCCGCCACGAAGATCGGCACACCCGCATCTTTGGCAGCCGCGGCTGCCTGGAGGGCGACGGTCGCCATATCCGCATCACCTCGTTCCTCAACGACGGTGAAACGCATTACGACACCGATGCCGGCCAGGATCTGCACGCCATGGCCGGCCACGGCGGCGGCGACTACTACCTGATGCAGCACTTTATCGCGGCCATTCGCGCCAACGATCCGAGCCAGGTGCTGGCCGGCCCGGCGGAAGCGCTGGAGAGCCACCTGATGGTGTTCGCCGCCGAACGCGCACGCCGCGAGGCGGCGGTGGTCACCCTGAGCGGAGCCTAAAGCATGGCGATGAGACAGATGCGTTACGGCTTCGACATCGGCGGCACCAAAATTGAAATGGCCGCTTACGATCGCCGACTCAATCAGGTGCTGCTCCAGCGGGTGCGCACCCCAACCGGCGATTACGGCGAGTTCGTGGCCTGCATCGCCGGGCTGGCCGAGCAGGCGGATCGC
The DNA here is from genome assembly GCF_047456145.1 of Serratia sp. BNK-23. Lineage (NCBI taxonomy): Bacteria > Pseudomonadati > Pseudomonadota > Gammaproteobacteria > Enterobacterales > Yersiniaceae > Serratia > Serratia sp. BNK-23. The sequence goes on along the minus strand of NZ_CP179900.1, from coordinate 2,324,406 downwards.
GAACTGCACACGCGCGGCAGCATCGGCATCGGTTTACCGGGGATCACCGATCCCGTCAGCCGCCGCCAGTTAGCGGTCAACGTGCCCTGCCTGACCGGGCATTGCCTGGCGGATGACCTGACGCAGGCGTTGGCGCGACCTATCGCCATCGAGAACGACTGCCGCTGCTTCGCGCTGTCGGAAGCCAGCACGCCGCAAACCGCGCACCTGCCGCTGGTGTTCGGCGCCATCATCGGCACCGGTGCCGGCGGCGGCCTGGTGGTGAACCGGCAACTGCACAAGGGGCGCAGCGGCGTGGCGGGCGAATGGGGCCATATGCCGATATCGGCCCAGCTGGCGCAACGTTACGATCTGCCGCTGTTCAGCTGCAACTGCGGGCTGACCGGCTGCTTTGAACGCTACGTCTCCGGCAGCGGGCTGCTGGCGCTGAGCCGCCATTTCTCCCATCCGGCCGCTGACGTGCCGGCGCTGGTCGCCTGCTATCGTGCCGGTGATGCGCTCGCACAACGGCTGATGACCATGTACGTCGACATCCTGGCCTGCGCGCTGGCCGGCTTACAGCTGCTGTTGGACGTCGATGCTTTCGTGCTGGGCGGCGGGCTGTCCAACGTCGGCGAGCTGTACCGGCTGTTGCCGCCGGCGATGCGGCGCTGGCTGCTGCCTGGCATGGAGCCGGCGGCGGTGTTCCCGCCGGTGCACGGTGACAGCAGCGGCGTGCGCGGCGCAGCGCTTTTAAGCGCGCCGGCATAAAAAAAAACAGTGAAAGCCCGGCGGTTGTCGAGCGATCGCTGCGGCTTTCGGCATCGATGGGCTGAATGAATAAGCGCAGGGAATTGGCGACTGAAAAATAACGAATTTGCCGTTTTCACTTTGCGTTAACACCGCTTTCGGTTGCCGCTCAACCGAAAGCAAAATCAAATATAACCAACTGATAGATATAGATATTTTAAAATTAATCGATTGCATTTCAGTGTTTCGTTTGCTGTAATTCGCCACGAACAACTGAAAGCGCTCCGGTCGGTATCGCTGCGGCTTATTAAGCCGCGGTCGGGCACGGCTACAGGTAAATCAGGAGTCTGCATTAATGATCAATACCGCAAAACGCCGGGAATTAATTATCGACCAGCTGTGCCGCGAGGGCACGGTGCGCGTGGAGCAGCTTAGCCAGCAGTTTTCGGTGTCCAGCGTCACCATCCGCAGCGATCTGCGCCAGCTGGAAAAACACGGCTGCGCGGTGCGCGCCTACGGCGGCGCCATGTTGAACAAACAGTTCGCCTTCGACCGCCCGCTGCAGGACAAGGGCCGCATCAATCGCGACGTAAAACACACCATCGCCTGCGCGGCGGCGGCGCTGATTGAAGACGGCGACGCCGTCATCCTCGACTCCGGCTCCACCACCAGCCAAATGGCGCCGCAGCTGGCGGGGAAAAAGGATCTGGTGGTGATGACCAACGCGCTCAACATCGCTTTCGAACTGGCCAACAACGAGCAGATCGACCTGATGGTGGTCGGCGGCAGCGTGCGCCGCAAAGCCTGGTCGCTGTACGGCCCCGCCGCCGAACAACAGCTGCGCCAGTATCGGTTCGACAAGCTTTTTCTCGGCGTCGACGGCTTCGATCTCGCGAGCGGCATCACCACGCCGGATCCGGGCGAAGCGCAGCTGAACCGGGTGATGTGCGAGGTGGCGCGCGAAGTCATCGCCATCGCCGACGCCAGCAAATTCGGCCGCACCAGCTTTTGCATGATCCGCGACATCGGCCAGATCCACCGCCTGGTCACCGACAGCCGCATTCCTGAACACTATCTGCAGGCGCTGCACCATTTAGGGATCGACGTGATTATCGCCGACCGTTAATCGAGGCTTTTTAAGGAGCTGTCATCATGAACGCGTATTTCTCTTACGAGACGAATTGGCTGAAGCAGCGCAACGCCTGGCATACCGCCGCAGAAATTTGGCAACAGCCGGATTTGTGGGCGACGCTGCATCGCCAACTGCAGGATCAACAGGCGCAGTGGCAGCCGTTCCTGGCGCCGCTGCTGGCCAATCCGCGCCTGCAAATCGTGCTGTGCGGCGCCGGCAGTTCGGCATTTGCCGGCCGCGCCCTGGCCCCCTGGCTGCGCGAACGCACCGGCCGCGACGTGGTGGCCTACGGCACCACCGATATTGTCGCCAACCCGCTACAGTATCTCGACCCTGACCGGCCGACGCTGCTGGTCTCCTTCGCCCGTTCGGGCAACAGCCCGGAAAGCGTGGCGACAGTGGCGCTGGCCGATCAATTGCTGCCGGAAAGCTATCATCTGATGCTGGTGTGCAACCCGGACAGCCGGCTGGCGCAGTACGCGCATCAGCGTGGCAACGTCTGCTCGCTGGTAATGCCGCAGGGCGCCAACGATCAGAGCTTCGCCATGACCTCCAGCTTCAGCTGCATGATGCTGAGCGCCGCGCTGCTGCTCGGCCCAACGTCGCTTGAGGCCGCCCAGGTGCCGTTGAACGCCATGGTGCAGCGCTGCCGCACACTGCGCGAAACGCTGCAGCCGCAGGTGAAGGCGCTGGCCGCCAGCGGTTTCCGCCGCTATATCACCCTCGGCGGCAGCTGCTTTACCGGCCTCGCCGAAGAGGCTTCGCTCAAGATGCTGGAGCTGACCGCCGGCCGCATCGTTACGCGCTACGACTCGCCGCTTGGCCTGCGCCATGGCCCGAAATTTATGGTCGACGGCCAGACATTGGTGGTGCTGATGTTCTCCCACCACGACTACGCCCGTCAGTATGACCGCGACCTGTGGAACGAACTGCAGCGCGACGGACTGGCAATGCAGCTGGTCGGATTGACCGGCGAACGCCAACCTCTCGCCGATGCCCTGCTGCATATGCACGATGCCGCTGACGATATCTGGCTGCTGTTCCCGTATCTGCTGTTCAGCCAAATGCTGGCCTTCGAGAGTTCGCTGGCGCTGGGGCTGACCCCGGACAACCCTTGCCCGACCGGCGAGGTTAACCGGGTGGTGAAAGGCGTGACGATTTACCGTTTTCCTTCCCCCGAGCTGTAAGGAGATCCCATGTATCTGATAGCCAACCGAGACATGCTGCTCAAGGCGCAGCGCCAGGGTTACGCCGTTCCGGCGTTTAACGTCCACAATCTGGAAACCGTGCAGGTGGTGGCGGAGACCGCCGCCGAGTTGCGCTCGCCGGTGATCATGGCCGGCACGCCCGGCACCTTCAGCTATGCCGGCACCGACTACCTGATCGGTATCTGTCAGGCGGCCGCGCACCGCTACGATCTGCCGCTGGCGCTGCATCTGGATCATCATGAAGCGCTGGACGACATCGAGCACAAGGTGAAAAGCGGCATCCGCTCGGTAATGATCGACGGTTCCCATTTGCCGTTCGAGCAGAATATCGCCAAGGTGGCCGCCGCAGTGGCCCTGTGCCATCGCTACGGCGCCAGCGTGGAGGCCGAACTGGGCCGCCTGGGCGGGCAAGAGGACGATCTGATCGTCGATACGGCGGACAGCTTCTATACCGACCCGGTGGCGGCACGCGAGTTTGTCGCCGCCACCGGCATCGATTCACTGGCGGTGGCGATCGGTTCCGCCCACGGCCTGTACCACGGCGAACCCAAGCTGGATTTTGAGCGCCTGGCGCTGATCCGCGAACAGGTGGACGTCCCCCTGGTGCTGCACGGCGCCTCCGGCATTCCGGAAGCGATGGTCAAGCGCGCGATCTCGCTCGGCGTTTGCAAGGTCAACGTCGCCACCGAATTGAAAATCGCCTTCGCCGATGCGGTAAAAAGCTACTTTTCACAGCACCCGGATGCCAACGATCCGCGTAAATACATCGTCCCCGGCAAGCTGGCGATGAAAGAAGTGGTGGCGGAAAAGATCCGCATCTGCGGCAGCAGCGGCATGCTGTAATCCCGCTCTCGCCCCCGTTGCTGCCGCCGCGTAACGGGGACGAAAACGGCCCGCCCTTGTCCGACTTTCCTGAGAGAACGATCACAGCCTGTTATCCCGCCTGCGCCTGAAATCATTAACCGGCCTTCACTATGATCCAAATCATGGTTTTACTCATCCTACCTCCCTATTATCAAATTCATTGAATGCGGGCAGTAGGATTTTTGCCCATTCGTTTTTATTTCTCCAAGCGAAATAGCTTATTTGATGAAAACAAGCGCGCTTGTTTTTTAATTGGCAGTGTTTTTACTCTGAAAGGAACAGCATATGAACCATTACTTAGCCGTATTAAGCGCATTGGTCATTCTGCCCTTCGCTCTGCAAGCAAAACCGCTTTCCGGCAGCCAGGTCGCCTCCGGCGTCGTGCGCTTCACCGGCGCCATTACCACGCCGGCCTGCACCGTCAAACATCAGGATGAAAAGCTTATCTCCAGCTGCTTCGGTAAAGTGACGGAATATCAGAGCGGGTATATATCCTCTTCGTTAAAAGAGATGCCAAAAGAATTAGTTTCTGCCGTCAGCAGTGAGTTGGTGAATAACGATCCCCATTTAAAGCGCGTGACTATCAGCTATAAGTAAGCACAAAGCGTTACTGCCTGCTGAAATAATAAACAAGACACAACTTGTCTTGATGACTTATAAATTTATTTTATAAATTTATCGCACAATAACTCCCCGCCTTACCGTAAGCCGGCTATTCGGGCAACCCTGCGGTTGCCCATCAGCATGTCCGAAATCCGCCATCGCTCCCTCCCAGTTCATGCGATAATCGCCACACTAAACTGAGGAGTGAGCCAGATGCAGACTTTTTTGATTGATCGTACCGCCACGCCGGTGGGAGAACTGGTGCTGATTGCCGATGAACAGGGGCGCCTGCGGGCGATCGACTGGACCGATCACGAAGCGCGCCTGATGAAGCTGCTGAACACCCACTACCGCGCCGATCGGTTTACCCTGCGCGAACAGCGCGATCCCAGCGGGCTGACCGACGCCATGCAGCGCTATTTCGCCGGGGAACTGAGCATTATCGATCGGTTGCCGGTGATGACCGCCGGCACCGAGTTCCAGCGCACCGTCTGGCAACAGCTACGCCAAATCCCCTGTGGCGAGATCCTGACCTACGGCCAGCTGGCGCAACGCATCGGTCGTCCGACCGCCTCGCGCGCCGTCGGCATGGCCAACGGTTCAAATCCGATCAGCATCGTGGTGCCCTGCCATCGAGTGATCGGTTCGCAGGGCGCGCTGACCGGCTATGCCGGCGGCGTACAGCGCAAGCAGTGGCTGCTGCAGCATGAAGGCTACCTGCCGAAAAGTTTGCTGTAGCCGCTGCGATCGGCTTATCCAGCGCCATTGTTTGGCGCTGCTTAATAAAGCACAGTGCCCAACGCCGCGCTCGTGCCCGCAGGGCACTATTAATAACTTGTGTGAATAAAACGCATAAGTCACAAATAATACTCATAACTTCAGTCCGATACAGAACAATCGGCGGCATGTGTGCGCAAAATTCGCACACAATACCCCTATTCATGCTAATGCCACCCTTATCAGCTGCAGCAAAAGATGTTAAAATTGACTCATATCAATTATTGAATGAGCGTAATCTATGATCCCGGAAAAACGCGTGATTCGTCGTATCCAGTCTGGTGGTTGTGCGATCCATTGCCAGGACTGCAGCATCAGCCAGCTGTGCATTCCTTTCACCCTCAATGCTCACGAGCTGGATCAGCTCGACAACATTATCGAGAGGAAGAAGCCCATCCAGAAAGGCCAGACCTTGTTCAAGGCCGGCGACGAGCTGAAATCGCTGTACGCGATCCGTTCCGGGACCATCAAAAGCTACACCATCACCGAGCAAGGTGATGAGCAGATCACCGGCTTCCACCTGGCGGGCGACCTGGTAGGCTTCGACGCCATCGGCGGCCTGAAGCACCCGAGCTTCGCTCAGGCGCTGGAAACCTCGATGGTGTGCGAGATCCCGTTCGAGACCCTCGACGATCTGTCCGGCAAAATGCCGAACCTGCGTCAGCAAATCATGCGGTTGATGAGCGGCGAGATCAAAGGCGACCAGGACATGATCCTGCTGTTGTCGAAGAAAAACGCCGAAGAGCGCCTGGCGGCGTTCGTTTACAACCTGTCGCGCCGCTTTGCGGAGCGCGGCTTCTCACCGCGTGAGTTCCGGTTGACCATGACCCGCGGCGACATCGGCAACTACCTTGGGCTGACGGTAGAAACCATCAGCCGCCTGCTGGGCCGCTTCCAGAAAAGCGAAATCCTCAGCGTGAAAGGCAAATACATCACCATCGAAAACGCCGACGCGCTGTCGGTGCTGGCCGGTACGCCGCGCATCAACGTGACCGTCAACGCCTGATCCCCCCGCCGGATCAACATTTCACCGAAATTGTTGATCCGGCACGCTTCCATTGTTGTTCTGTTTTTCAATGTTGGGTTACTCTGTAAATTAACAGACTGTTGATTTCAGCTGTAAGGAGGCCCTATGGCGAAGTATCAGAATCTTCTGGTGGCTATTGACCCCAATCAGGACGATCAGCCGGCATTGCGCCGCGCCGTATACCTGGTAAAACGGAACGGCGGGCGCATCAAGGCCTTCCTGCCCATCTATGACTTCTCTTACGAAATGACGACCCTGCTCTCCCCGGATGAAAGAACGGCGATGCGGCAAGGTGTGATCAGCCAACGCGCCGCCTGGATCAACGAGCAGTGCCGCTTCTATCTCAACGACGGCGTGCCGATCGAAATCAAAGTGGTTTGGCATAACCGCCCCTTCGAAGCCATCATTCAGGAAGTGCTGTCCGGTCAACATGACCTGCTGCTGAAAATGGCGCACCAGCACGACCGGTTGGAGTCGGTGATCTTTACCCCCACCGACTGGCACCTGCTGCGCAAATGCCCTTGCCCGGTGTGGATGGTGAAAGACCAGCCCTGGCCGGAAGGCGGCAAGGCGCTGGTGGCGGTCAATCTGGCCAGCGAAGAACCCTATCACGACCCGCTCAATATCAAACTGGTGCAAGAAACCGTCGAACTGGCGCAAAACGTCAACCAGACCGAGGTTCACCTGGTCGGCGCCTATCCCGTTACCCCGATCAACATCGCCATCGAATTGCCCGACTTCGACCCGAGCGTCTACAACGACGCCATTCGCGGCCAGCATCTGATCGCCATGAAGGCGCTGCGGCAGAAATTCTGCATTAAGGAAGAGTTCACCCACGTGGAAAAAGGCCTGCCGGAAGAGGTGATCCCCGATCTGGCCGAACATCTGCAGGCCGGCGTGGTGGTGCTGGGCACCCTGGGCCGTACCGGTATTTCAGCCGCCTTTATCGGCAATACCGCGGAACATGTGATCGATCATCTGAAATGCGACCTGCTGGTGATTAAACCGGAAAACTTCAACTGCCCGATCGAAGCGGATGAAGACGACGAACACGACGACGAAGATTAGGCTTCGCTCATAAAGAAACGGGCCGCTGAAAAGCGGCCCGTTTTTCTTTGGTTGCCCAATTCTACTTCTGCAGCGCCCGCAGAATCGCTTCCACGCTGTCTTTGGCGTCGCCGAACAGCATCTGAGTGTTCTCCTTAAAGAACAGCGGGTTCTGCACGCCGGCGTAGCCGGTGTTCATCGAGCGTTTGAACGCGATCACGTTCTGCGCTTTCCACACTTCCAATACCGGCATGCCGGCGATCGGGCTGCGCGGATCTTCCAGCGCCGCCGGGTTCACCGTGTCGTTGGCGCCAATTACCAGCACGGTATCGGTATCCGGGAAATCGTCGTTGATTTCATCCATCTCCAGCACCACGTCGTACGGCACCTTCGCTTCCGCCAGCAGCACGTTCATGTGGCCCGGCAAGCGCCCCGCGACCGGGTGAATGCCGAAACGCACCTTCACGCCGCGCGCCCGCAGTTTTTCGGTGATTTCCGCCACCGGATACTGCGCCTGCGCCACCGCCATGCCGTAGCCCGGGGTGATGATCACCGAGGTGGAGTTCTTCAGTTGCTCGGCCACGTCTTCCGCCGTGGTTTCACGGTATTCGCCCATCTCTTCGGCTTCGCCGGTGGATGAACCGTCACTGCCGAAACCGCCGGCGATCACGCTGATAAACGAACGGTTCATCGCCTTGCACATGATGTAAGACAGTATCGCCCCCGAAGAGCCCACCAGCGCGCCGGTGACGATCAGCAGATCGTTGCTCAGCATGAAGCCCGCAGCAGCCGCCGCCCACCCCGAGTAAGAGTTGAGCATCGACACCACCACCGGCATGTCGGCGCCGCCGATCGAGGCGACCAGATGCCAGCCGAACGCCAGCGCGATCGCCGTCATCAGCAGCAGCGCTATCACCTGCCAGCCCACGCTGTCGGTGCGCACGAACGCCACCAGCAACAGGAACGAGATCACCAGCGCCGCCAGGTTCAGCTTGTGGCGATTCGGCAGCATCAGCGGTTTGGAAGAAATGATGCCGCGCAGCTTGCCGAAAGCGACGATCGACCCGGTGAAGGTCACGGCGCCGATAAAGATGCCGAGGAACACTTCGGTCAGATGGATATTCGCCATCACCGGCTCCATCGGCGCGCCGTGATCCAGGTAGCTGTTGAAGCCAACCAGCACCGCCGCCAGGCCAACGAAGCTGTGCAGCACCGCCACCAGCTCCGGCATTTCGGTCATCTCGACCTTTTTCGCCAGATAGACGCCGATCGAGCCGCCGATGATCATGGCGATGATGATCCAGCCGACGTTGCCGGAATCCGGCCCCAAGATGGTGGCGATCAGCGCGATCGCCATGCCGGCGACGCCGAACAGGTTGCCCTGCTTCGACGTTTCATGACGCGACAGGCCCGCCAGGCTGAAAATAAACAAAATAGCGGCAACAATGTATGCAGCTGTAACCAATCCTCCAGACATTTGTTACCCCTTAGTTCTTGCGGAACATCTTCAGCATGCGCTGAGTGACGGTGAACCCACCGAAAATATTGATGCTGGCGATCAGCACGGCGATAAAGGAGAGGAAACTCACCCAGCCGCCGTGGCCAATTTGCAGCAGCGCACCGACCACGATAATCCCTGAGATCGCGTTGGTAACCGACATCAGCGGGGTATGCAGCGCGTGGCTGACGTTCCAGACCACGTAGTAACCGACCACGCAGGCCAGCGCGAACACGGTAAAGTGCGACAGGAACTCTTTCGGCGCCGCGTCCGCCAGCCAGCCGAACAGCAGGATCGCCAGGGCCATCAGGCCATACTTCAGCCACGGCGAGGTCGGTTTGGCTTCGGGTTTGGCGGCCGGTGCGGCGGCGGGCGCCGCTTTCGGCTGGGCCGAGACCTGGATCGGCGGCGCCGGCCAGGTGATTTCACCGCTGCGCACCACGGTAACGCCGCGGATCACCGTATCGTCGAAATCAATGTCAATCTCACCGTTTTTCTCTTTCGACAGCAGCTTCAGCAGGTTGACCAGGTTGGTGCCGTACAGCTGCGAAGATTGGGTCGGCAAGCGGCTCGGCAGATCGGTATAGCCGATGATTTTCACGCCGTTGTCGGTCACGGTAATGGTGTCGGCCACGGTCAGTTCGCAGTTGCCGCCGGTTTGCGCCGCCAAATCGACGATCACGCTGCCCGGCTTCATCGACGCCACCATCTCTTTGGTGATCAGCTTCGGCGCCGGTTTACCCGGGATCAGCGCGGTGGTGACGATGATGTCAACCTCCGCCGCCTGCGCGGCGAACAGCGCCATCTCGGCCTTGATAAAGGCTTCGGACATCACTTTGGCGTAGCCGTCGCCGCTGCCCGCTTCCTCTTCAAAATCCAGCTCGAGGAACTCCGCCCCCATGCTCTGCACCTGCTCTTTCACTTCCGGGCGGGTGTCGAAGGCGCGCACGATGGCGCCGAGGCTGCCCGCGGCGCCGATCGCCGCCAGGCCGGCCACGCCGGCGCCGATGATCATCACCTTGGCCGGCGGCACTTTGCCGGCGGCGGTGATCTGGCCGGTGAAGAAACGGCCGAACTCATGCGCCGCTTCGACGATCGCGCGGTAGCCGGCGATGTTGGCCATCGAGCTCAGCGCGTCCATCGACTGGGCGCGCGAGATGCGCGGCACCGAGTCCATCGCCAGCGCGGTGACGTTGCGCGCCGCCAGCTTGGCCATCAATTCGGGGTTTTGCGCCGGCCAGATAAAGCTGACCAGCGTGCTGCCTTCGCGCATCAAGGCGATCTCGTCGTCTTGCGGCGCGTTGACTTTCAGGATCAGATCCGACTGCCACACTTCGCTTTCGTCCACCAGCGCCGCGCCGGCGGCTTCGTAAGCGACGTCTTCAAAACTGGCCAGTTTGCCCGCCCCGCGTTCAATCGCGACGGTAAAACCCAGCTTCAGCAGTTGTTCCACCGTTTTCGGCGTGGCTGCGACCCGGGCTTCATTGGCCAACCGCTCTCTTGGTACACCAATACGCATAATGTTCCCTTCTCACCTGTCTTGGATGATGTTTATTATTTTCCTGCCCATAGCACGGCGCCGTCGGCGAGCGTTACGTTAACTTGCCCGCACTGATTTCAGGCGCCAACTATAACCTACTGAAAATAAGGTCGATGATCCATAATTGCTTACGCATTCATCCCTGTTTTTACATAAAAACGCCGCGCGCGATATGACAAATCGCAATTTACAGTGAAAAAATCCATACAGAACAGCACATTCTGAGTGACAAGAGGTTTACGCCCGGCGTAACGATTTATGGCCGCGCGCGGCGTAAAAGCATAAAAGTTATCATTTTGTGAATAATTAACATTAATGACACCAAAGCCGTTATTATGGAAACTTATGACGGCGGCGCCATCCGTGCGCCCCGCGTCGCCATCGGCGATTTGTCGCACGGGATAACATAAAATGCTGAGACAGTTTTCAGAATTACATGTAATAATCGACGGCTGAATTACACTTAAACAGTTCAGTACGTTATAAACGTTAATGCGCTAGGCGAAAGGATTTTTTATGAAGCTGAAGACCACGATCATCGCGTCAGCCTTGTTATCACTCACCGCGCTGTCTGCTCATGCGGCGCAAGAGTTAACTCCTGAGAAAGCAGCGGCGCTGAAGCCGTTTGATCGCATCACGATTACCGGCCGCTTCAATGCCATCAATGAAGCCGTCGACGCCGTATCCCGCCGTGCAGACAAACTGGGTGCCGATTCCTTCTATATCCAGGACAGCAACAACAGCAACAACGGCGGCAACTGGCGCGTCACCGCAGACCTTTATCATAAAGATGCGCCAGAAGTGAGCAAAACACCAAAATACCGCGTATTTAACGGCGTGAACGAACTGCCTAAAGAGGAAGCCTACCTGCTGGAGCCTTACGATACCGTGAGCGTCAGCGGCTTCTACCGCAGCCAGCCGGATATCAACGACGCCATCTCCAAAGAAGCGAAGAAAAAAGGCGCCGCTTCGTTCTTCATCGTGCGCCAGGTTGACGCCAACTCCGGCGGCAACCAGTTCGTCACCGCCTACATCTATAAGGCCGATGCGCCGAAACGCCGCGTGCAGAGCCCGGACGCCATTCCAGCCGATTCTGACGCCGGCCGCGCCGCCCTGGCCGCCGGCGGCGCCGCAGCCGCGAAAGTCGAAATTCCTGGCGTCGCGTCTTCCGGTTCGCCAAGCCGCGAAGTGGGCCGTTTCTTCGAAACCCAGTCCTCTACTGGCCAACGCTATACCGTCACGCTGCCTAACGGCACCAAGATCCAGGAAGTGAACAACGTGACCGCCGCGCAGATGGTGCCGTTCGATTCCGTCACCTTCACCGGCCACTTCAACAGCATGACCGATGTCTCCACCGAAGTGGCGAAACGCGCGGCCGAGAAAGGCGCCAAGTACTACCACGTCACCCGCCAGTGGCAGAACAAGAGCGGCGGCAACCTGACCGTCAGCGCCGATCTGTTCAAATAAAACCCGTTTTTAGGTTTACCATCGGGCAGCCCTTGAGCTGCCCGTTTTTATTGCCGCTTTTTCCATCGCGTGTTGAATAGTTTTTTGTAAATTCCGCATATTCAATCATTGCATCTCTAATCATCCCTCCGTAGAATTTGCGCCAATTTTTAGGGCTATTGTCTATTCGCGCAGTGGTTGTTAATACATTGTTGCCGCCAAGCAGTTCCCTTCCAGTTGTTTATTCTGCGTTCAGGATCCGTCATTGGAAAAAAAACTCGGTCTTACCGCGCTAACCGCTTTGGTGCTCAGCTCGATGCTGGGCGCCGGCGTGTTCAGTCTGCCGCAAAACATGGCGCAGGTCGCCAGCCCCGCCGCGCTGTTGCTGGGTTGGGGGATCACCGGCGTCGGCATTCTGTTTTTGGCATTCGCCATGCTGTTGCTTACGCGTTTGCGTCCGGATCTGGACGGCGGCATCTTCACCTACGCCAAAGAAGGATTCGGCGAACTGGTGGGCTTCTGCTCCGCCTGGGGTTACTGGCTGTGTGCCGTGATCGCCAACGTCTCGTATCTGGTGATCGTGTTCGCGGCGCTGAGCATTTTTACCGATCGCGGTGGCAACGTTATCCTCGGTGACGGCAATACCTGGCAGGCGCTGATCGCCGAATCCGCCCTGCTGTGGATCGTGCACGCGCTGGTGCTGCGCGGCGTGCAAACCGCCGCCAGCATCAATCTGGCGGCCACCCTCGCCAAGCTGTTGCCGCTGGGGATGTTCGCCGTTCTGGCGGCGATCGCCTTTAAAATGGACGTGTTCACACTGGATTTCAACGGTATCGCCCTCGGCAAACCGGTGTGGGAACAGGTCAAGGACACCATGCTGATCACCCTGTGGGTGTTTATCGGCGTGGAGGGCGCGGTGGTGGTTTCCGCCCGCGCCCGCAATAAGAAAGACGTGGGCCGCGCCACTATGCTGGCGGTGCTGTCGGCGCTGGCGGTGTATCTGATGGTCACCTTGCTGTCGCTGGGCGTGGTGCCGCGCAGCGAACTGGCAGAGATGCGCAATCCGTCGATGGCGGTGCTGATGGTAGAACTGATCGGCCCGTGGGGAGACGTGCTCATTGCCGCCGGCCTGATCGTTTCCGTGTGCGGCGCCTACCTGAGCTGGACCATCATGGCGGCGGAAGTGCCGCTGCTGGCCGCGCAGCACGGCGCGTTTCCGCGCGTGTTCGGCAAGCAGAACCGCCATCACGCCCCGTCCTCTTCGCTGTGGCTGACCAACATCGCGGTGCAACTGGCGCTGGTGCTGATTTGGCTGACCGGCAGCAACTACAACTCGCTGTTGACCATCGCGTCAGAGATGATCCTGGTGCCTTACTTCCTGGTCGGCGCGTTTCTGTTCAAGGTGGCTTACCGCCGCCGCGACAAACGCCTGATCTTCGCCGCCACCGGCGCCTGCGTCTATGGTTTATGGCTGCTGTACGCTTCCGGGCTGATGCACCTGCTGATGTCGGTGCTGCTGTATGCGCCGGGCCTGTTGGTGTTCATGTACGCCCGCCGCGGCCATCAGGATATCAATCTGCTGAATCGCCTGGAAAAAGGCAGCATCTTACTGCTGCTGGTGGCCACGCTGCCCGCCGGCTGGTTTATGCTGCACTAAAGTGCCCCGTCAATGCGGCTGCCCGTCAGCCGCATTTTGCTTCCTCTTTTTCCCCTGCTACCGCGTTTCCCCCCTTTGTACAGTCAGCCATGCGCCACGCTTGCGATCTCAAATGCAATTAATTATCATTATCATTTATTGGTCAATAGTAAGACGCGAGTGCCCCTGGCGAGAGGCGTCAGGCGGCGGATGAAGACAGGCTGAAAATGGAAGGCATTTCATGGCTGAGAAACTGCTGCACGCATTACCCTTGTTTGCCGCTTGGGAAGCACGGATCGCTGAGGGCAATACGGCATTCAATCAGCGGCGCGATCGCCTGGCGATGGCGCGCTATCAACAGGCGCTGGAGGGGGCTCAGGCGATCATCGCCGAGAAGCCCTGGCTGAATGCGGAATATACCGCCAGATTTGAAGCGCTGAATATTTTCGAGTCTGCCCTTGCCGCGCTGATCGTCACGTTCAACAACATTACCCATCTGCGCCTGCGGCAGAAGCCTCTTCGCGGCGTCGAGCTGCATGTTCATCAGGCCCGAGTCGCTATCGAGCAACTGTTGGACGATACGTCGCTGTGCGAACAGATGCAGCAGATCGCCGAACGGCACCTGCTGCGTTTCAGGATTGAAACCCTGCACTTGCTGCGCGAACACCGGCTGCCGGAAACCAGCGTCTGCGCGCCGGCAGCCAACGCTTCCGCTACCTTGCATTAAAAGTGACACACCAATCTGAGGGTCATCTGTAATGAATGAATTGAATGACGAGATGAAGAAGATGCTGGCTAAACAGCTGCCTGTGCAGGCGACCAGCAGCCCGAACGGCGTTCCCGATATCGGCCCCAAGCGCTCTTTGCGCCTCTATGATGACAGTACGCTGATTTACAACGAAAATACCGGTGGCCAAACGCTGAAAAACATCAAGGCCGGCTCGAAAATGGCCGTGGTGATCATCGATCGCGAGGCGCTGGACGGTTACCGCTTCGTTGGCACGCCCGAACTGTTTCTGGCGGGCAAGCCGTTTGACGATGCGTTGACGTTTGCGGAAAAAAATGGGATGAAGCCGCCGAAGTACGCGGTGTTAATTCATATAGACAGTATTTATACCCTGCGCTCCGGCCCGAATGCCGGGACCCAGCTCTAGACGCCGGCCGTCATGCGGCGTGAGACATCACGTTCATGGTTAGGCCATCGCGGTAAGTCAATTGCCTAACCATGAACGGGCGGCCTGGTCGGTACACCCGGTCAGCTTTTAGGGGGAATGGTGATGGTCATGCGCTCACCCACCAGGGCGATCGCAATGCCTTCCTCGCACTCTTTTTGAATGGCCGCCAGCTGTTGCGCTTCCAGCGCATAGGGCAACTGAATATCAAACACCGTCAGACCCTGCTGCTGCGCCAGGTCAATCAGGCGCACGATATTGGTTTCATCGCTGACCTGTGTCGACACCACTTGCAGCGCCAGCTCTTTCAACTGCTCTTTGCGCGTTTGTGACGTGGTCACGCGCGATTTCAACACCATGCCGAAGATCGGCATCACACCATAAATAGCATCAACAAAGCGCCAGTGCTTCCTGCACGATGCGGACAGAAAATCCATATAGTCGAAACAGATTTTCTCACTGCGCGCGATGGATGCAAGGTGATTGCTGTTCATCCCCTCATTCCTCTCATGGCCAGTGTTAACCCGTGGTCTTTCAAGCCGCCGCCGGGCGGCAACCTGAAACGCATTGGGGATCTTACATCCAGAAATGGATAATCATGCGAAGCTTTAACGACTTTCCGCCGTATGATGGCATAATTCCCCTATTGTTTGCCAGTCTGTCCAGGAGCTTTAATCAATGGAACACCCCAACTCTGCCCCGGTGCTGATTACCGGCGGCGCGCGGCGCATCGGGCTGGCGCTCGCCAGAGCGTTTCTCCAGCGCGGCGTTCCGGTCATCATCGCCTATCGCAGCGAATATCCGGCGATGACCGAGTTGAAAGCCTTGGGCGCCAGTTGCATTCAAGGCGATTTTTCCACGCACGAAGGTATCTACCGTTTCGCCGACCAGGTGCGACAGGTGGCGCCCAAATTGCGCGCGGTGATCCACAACGCCAGCGCCTGGCAGGCCGAGTCGGCGGAAGTGCCGCCGGAGCAAGTGATGGCGGCGATGCTGCAAATTCACGTCTATACGCCCTATTTGCTCAACCAACTGCTCGAATCTTGCCTGACCGGCCAGGGCCAGGCGGGCGCTGACATTATCCATCTGACCGACTACGTGGTGGAAAAAGGCAGCGACAAACATATCGCCTACGCCGCCAGCAAGGCCGCGCTGGACAATATGACCCGATCGTTCGCCCGCAAGCTGGCGCCGGAGGTGAAGGTCAACGCCATCGCGCCGGCGCTGATCATCTTCAATCCGGGCGACGATGAAGCCTACCGCCAACAAGCGCTGGCGAAATCGCTGATGAAGGTCGCGCCGGGCGAGAGCGAAGTGGTCAATCTGGTGAACTACCTGCTGGAGAGCCGTTACGTGACCGGCCGCACCCACGGCGTCGACGGCGGGCGGCCGCTGCGCTGAGGCAAAGATCCGCATGGCGCATCGCTGTAGGCCGCGCTATGCTGAAATCCGCTTTTCTTATTAAAACACGGGCATATGCATAAAATTGTTTTTGTGGAAGACGATCCTGAAGTCGGCAAGCTGATCGCCGCCTATCTGGGCAAACACGACATCGAGGTGCTGATCGAACCGCGCGGCGACAGCGCGCAGGCGCGCATTGAGCGCGAGCAACCCGATTTGGTGCTGCTGGACATCATGCTGCCCGGCAAAGACGGCATGACGCTGTGCCGCGATCTGCGCCCTACCTTCCCCGGCCCGATCGTGCTGCTCACCTCGCTCGACAGCGACATGAACCATATTCTGTCGCTGGAGATGGGCGCCAACGACTATATCCTGAAAACCACGCCGCCGGCGGTGTTGCTGGCCCGCCTGCGTTTGCACCTGCGCCAACACAGCCAGCAGCCGAAAGAAGAGTCGGTTCAGCCGCTCACCCAGCACAACGCGCTGCATTTCGGGCTGTTGTGCATCGATCCGGTCAACCGGCAGGTCACGCTGGGCGAAGAAACGATCACCCTGTCCACCTCGGATTTCGATTTGTTGTGGGAATTGGCGACCCACGCCGGGCAGATCATGGATCGTGAGGCGTTGCTGCAAAACCTGCGCGGCGTAAGCTATGACGGCATGGATCGCAGCATCGACGTGGCGATCTCCCGCCTGCGCCGCAAGCTGTACGATAACGCGCTGGAACCGTTCCGCATCAAGACCGTGCGCAATAAAGGCTATCTGTTCGCCCCTAACGCCTGGGCATCGGTGCAACAATGAGAAAACTTTTCGTCCAGTTCTTCCTGTTGCTGTTCGTCTGTTTTCTGGTGATGGCGATGCTGGTTGGCCTGGTGTACAAGGTGACCGCCGAGCGCGCCGGCCGCCAGTCGATGGACGATCTGATGAAAAGTTCGCTGTACCTGATGCGCAGCGAGCTGCGCGAAATCCCGTTGAAGGACTGGAACAAGACCATCGCCACGCTGGATCTCAATCTGTCGTTCAAACTGCATATCGAACCGCTCGGCAAACAGGCGCTGAGCGAGGATCTGAAAAAACGGCTGCGGCTGGGGGAAATCATCGCCCTCGACGATCAGTACACCTTTATGCAGCGCATTCCGCGCAGCCACTACGTGTTAGTGGTCGGCCCCATTCCTTATCTGTTCTACCTGCACCAGATGCGCCTGCTGGATCTGGTATTGCTGGTGTTTATCGGCATGTCGCTGGCGCTGCCGGTGTTTCTGTGGATGCGGCCGCACTGGCAAGACCTGCTCAAATTGGAAAACGCCGCCCAGCGGCTCGGCGCCGGGCATCTGGATGAGCGCACCCACTTCGATCCCACCTCCAGCCTGAGCCGGCTCGGCGTGGCGTTCAACCAGATGGCCGACAGCGTCAATACCCTGATCGCCAGCAAGAAACAGCTGATCGACGGCATCGCGCACGAGCTGCGAACGCCGCTGGTGCGCCTGCGTTACCGGCTCGAAATGAGCGATAATCTGTCCGAAAGCGAGCAGCAGGCGCTGAACCGCGATATCGGCCAGCTGGAGTCGCTGATCGACGAGCTGCTGACCTATGCCCGTTTGGACCGCCCGCAGGTTGCGTTAAACATTGAACCCATCGATCTGCCAAAATGGCTTGAGGACAAGGTCGATGATATCCGTCTTATTCATCAGGAACGTGACATCCAGCTCGATATCCCACACGTCGGCGACTTCGGCGGCGTCGATCTGCGCCTGATGGAGCGCGTGCTCGACAACCTGGTCAACAACGCGCTGCGCTATTCCGAACAGCGTCTGCGCGTCGGCCTGTGGTTTGACGGCGACCTCGCCTGCTTGCAGGTCGAGGACGACGGGCCGGGTATTCCGCCGGAAGAGCGTGAACGGGTGTTTGAACCTTTCGTCCGTCTCGACCCCAGCCGCGATCGCGCTACCGGCGGCTGCGGGTTGGGACTGGCCATCGTCCATTCCATCGCCGTCGCCTACCAGGGGCAGGTGTTCGTCGAAGGCAGTTCGCTCGGCGGCGCCAGTTTCCGTTTCTGCTGGCCGGTAAAGCCGACATTCAGTTTAAAAGCCGATCTGGCATAATGCCGCCAGACCTTCTCATTGGAGCCGAATAATAATGACATCTGCACATTCCAACACGTCTGCTTACGATCACCTGCGCGCCCTGTTCAGCCGGTTGTCGCGTTTCGGCCACCTGTCCGCCATCGCCGGTTGGGACATGCAAACCATGATGCCGCCGGGCGGCAGCAAGGCGCGCTCCGAAGCGCTGGCCGAGCTGAGCGTGCTGCAGCACCAGATTTTAACGGCACAAAGCACCGGCGCGCTGTTGGATCGCGCGCAGCAAGAGACGCTGGACGAACTCGACCGCGCCAACCTGCGCGAAATGCGCCGCCAATATGAAGACGCCGTGCTGCTGCCGGCGTCGCTGGTCGAGGCCAAGTCGCTCGCGGGTGCGCGCTGCGAACACGCCTGGCGCGCCCAGCGCCCTGCCAACGATTGGGACGGCTTCGCCGACAACCTGCGCGAGGTGGTCAAGCTCAGCCGGGAAGAGGCGCAGATCCGCGCGCAGGCGGCCGGCACAAGCCGTTACGATGCTCTGCTCAACCTGTATGAGCCGGGCATGCGCAGCAGCGATCTCGACCGCATCTTCGGCGATCTGAAAACCTGGCTGCCGGATCTGCTGCAGCGCGTGGTGGCCAAACAAGCTAATGAGCCCTGCCAGGCGCCACAAGGCCCGTTCAATGTGGACACCCAGCGTCAGCTGAGCCTGAGCGTGATGAAACTGCTCGGTTTCAACTTCGACAATGGCCGCGTCGACGTCAGCGCCCACCCGTTCTGCGGCGGCGTGCCGGAAGATGTACGCATCACTACGCGTTACAACGAGAAAGAGTTTCTGACCGCGCTGCTCGGCATCGTGCACGAGACCGGCCACGCCCGCTACGAGCAAAACCTGCCGCGCGATCTGCTTGGCCAACCGGTCGCCTTGGCCCGTTCTACCGCTATCCACGAATCGCAGAGCCTGCTGTTCGAAATGCAGCTGGCGCGCGGCAATGAATTCTTGAAAATCTTGCGTCCGTTAGTCACCGCGCAGTTTGGCGAACAGCCGGCGCTGGAAGAGACCAACTTCATTCGCCTCAACCAGCGCGTTAAACCGGGCCTGATCCGCGTCGACGCCGACGAAGTGAGCTATCCAGCTCACGTCATCCTGCGCTACGAAATTGAAAAAGCGCTGATCGAAGGCGACATTGAAGTGGAAGACATTCCGGCGCTGTGGAATGAGAAGATGAGTGCTTACCTCGGCCTCGACACCATCGGCAACTACCGCAACGGCTGCATGCAGGATATTCACTGGACCGACGGCGCCTTCGGCTACTTCCCGACTTACACCCTCGGCGCGATGTACGCCGCGCAGCTGTTCCACAGCGTGCGTCAGGCCCTGCCTTCGCTGAACGAAGATATCGCCGCCGGCAACCTGCAGCCGCTGTTCCACTGGTTGCAGCACAACATCTGGCGCCACGGCAGCCGTTTCCCGACCGAGACGCTGATCGCCAACGCAACCGGCGAAGCGCTCAACCCACGCTATTTCCGTCAGCATTTGGAAAACCGCTACCTGTAATCTCCCCTGGCGCGGCCCTGCCGCGCCCTTTTCCCGCCTGCAAGACCGGATAATGCTTCATAACGCACGTTCTGTGCCGACATCGCCTTGGCTACAGAGTGGCGGGTGGCCACCCACCATTAGTATGTTGTAACTAAAATAGCAAAAAACGCCGGCATTCCGGCTTCTCATCCCAGTGCATGACGGGCGATCATCGCCGCCAGCTGCGACCTCAACGGCGCAGGCAGGTCATGCCCCATGCCCGGCATAATATGCAATTTGGCGTTGACGACCGCGCGGGCGATCGCCACTCCACCCGCCTTGCGTACCAGCCGATCGCGATCGCCGTGAATGACCAGCGTCGGCGCGGCTATGCGCCGGCTGTAGCGACGCAGATCGCCGCTGCCGAGCAACGCGGAAAGTTGCCGCTGCACGCCTTCGGGAGCCACGCCCCGCTTCAACAACCGATTCACCAATGCATCCAGCTCCGCCTCCTCCGGCGGATAAAACCGGGTACCGAGCGCGCGCAGGAAGGCCTTCATTCCCTCGTGGCGCTGCTGCAGCGTCAAATCGGCCGCCGGCCGGCGCACCAACAACCACAGCAGCGAAGGCGCCGGCGGTGGCAACAGCGGCTGATTGGTGCTGGAGAACAAGATGCATAACGAGGCGACGCGCTGCGGGTATTCCGCGGCCAGCACCTGGGCGATCATCCCCCCCATCGAAGCGCCCAGTACGTGAGCCTGCGGGATGCGTAAATGATCGAGCAGATGCGCCGCGTCCGTCGCCATGTCCGCCAGGGTATAAGGCACCGGCGTTTGCCAACCGAGCTGGGCGCGCAGCATCAGCAGCCACAACGGCTGCGTACGTTGCGCCTGCGTTTTGCCGGAAAGGCCGACGTCGCGGTTGTCATAACGGATCACTCGAAACCCCTGAGCCACCAGGGCGCGGCAGAAGTCGTCAGGCCACAGCAACAGCTGCGCGCCGATGCCCATGATGAGCAGCAGCGGCGGATGCGCCTCATCGCCCCAGTCCTCATAGGCCAGCGGCACCTCGCCCAGTTCGGTTACGCCACAACGAATCACTATCTCGTTCATTTTAAATCCCTTTTATCGTGCCTGGCGGTCATTATAGCAGCAATCCCCTCGCCGCCGTCGCCCTGTACATTAGGTTACATGCCGAAACCAATCACTCACGGAAAGCCGGGCGCCGTTTGCCTACTATCATTTCAACGGCCCCGCAGTGGGGTTGATACCCAAAAGTCATGTTGAGGATTCTACGATGAAAAAAGTATTAGCTCTGGTTGTTGCCGCTGCAATGGGTCTGTCTTCCGTGGCTTTCGCTGCCGAGGCTGCCACCACCGCACCTGCGGCTACCGCAACCACCGCCACCGCTGCGCCGGCTAAAGCTCAGGTGAAACACCACGGCAAGAAAGCGCCGGTACAGAAAGCGCAGGCGGCCAAGAAGCATCACAAAAAAGCCGTGAAGAAAGCCCCGGCGCAAAAAGCCCAGGCGGCTAAAAAGCACCACAAGAAAACCAGCCACAAAAAAGCGTAATGACGTGAGGGTCCCCTCACCGCTTCAGGCTTGACGTGTACGACACCCGGTTCGCCGGGTGTTTTTTCATCGGGGGGTTCTCATTGATGCTGCGCCGCTACCTGTTCGAGATCGTTCTGACCGCCCTGATCCTTTGCGGACTGATCGCCGTCTTTTTTTACCTGTAGCCTGCCGCGTTGCCGGCGGGAAATTATTGAAAAATCAATTATTGCCCATCCACATGGCTGCTAAATCAGTCTATAGTTAGCATTCAGTGTGTTTATGGATGATCCGTATTTGTCAGGCAAGAGATCTATGCGCATATCCGTTTTACTGTTGCTGTGCTCACTCCCGCTCATCGCTACTCAGGCGGCACGCGCCGACGGTCCGTCCAAGGCCGAGCAAACGCGTCTGTTTTTCGGCAAAGATGAACGAATCAAGGTCACGGATACCGCCGCCCAGCCGTGGCAAGCCATCGGCCAGGTCGAAACCGCCAGCGGCAATCTGTGTACCGCCACGCTGATCTCCCCGCACCTGGCGCTGACCGCCGGCCACTGCGTGCTGGCGCCGCCCGGGCAACTGGATAAAGCCATCGCTCTGCGCTTTGTGGCAGGCGATAAATCCTGGCAGTATCAAACCGGCAATATCGAGACCCTGGTCGACAGCAAGCTGGGCAAAAAGCTGAAGCCGGACGGCGATGGCTGGATCGTCCCGCCCGCTGCGGCCGCTTATGATTTTGCGCTGATCCGGCTGAAAGACAAAAAGCCGCTGCCGATCGCACCGTTGCCGCTGTGGCAAGGCGACAGCAAGGCGCTGACCCAGGCCCTGAAACAGGCCAAACGGCTGATCACTCAGGCGGGTTACCCGGAGGATCATCTGGATGACCTCTACAGCCACCAAAACTGCAAGGTCACCGGCTGGGCCCAGCAAGGCGTACTGTCGCACCAGTGTGATACCCTGCCCGGCGACAGCGGCTCACCGCTGCTGTTGAAAACCGCCGACGGCTGGCAGCTGATCGCCATCCAAAGCTCGGCGCCGGCGGCGAAAGATCGCTATCGCGCCGATAACCGCGCCCTGGCGGTGCCCGGCATCCGCGAAGCGCTGGACGCCCTGGCGGCGGGCAACTGACCCTCTCACAACGGCGCATTATGCGCCGTTGTGCTTTTTCAGCCCCCTTGCATATAGCGCCGCGGTGTGGTGCTGGTGAACTGGCGGAAAAAAGCGATAAACGCGCTGTCGCTGGAAAATCCCAACCGCTGTGCCACCGCGCTGACCGACGGCAACGACGCCAGCAGTTCGATCGCGCGCATCAGCCGCCACTGCTGGCACCACTGCTGATAGCTCAGGCCGGTTTCCCGCTGAAACAGCCGCGTCAGCGTTTTGGCGTGCAGATGCAAACGCTGCGCCAACGCCGCCAACGCCGGCAACTCGTCGCTCTCCGGCAGCGTCGCCAGCCAGGCGGCAAGACGCTTATCCTGCGGCAGCCGCAACTGGGTATTCTCGCGCTGCGCCTCGCCCAACTCATTGATCAGCACCGCCAGCAAATCGCGCGCCTGGGGCTGCGCCAACGCATAGTCCAGCGGCCAGTGCGCGATGCGCTCAACGATCGCCGCCAACAGCGGGTTTACCGCCAGCACCGCTGCCTGTGGCGGCATGGCGGCCGTCAGCGCCGGATCGAAATACAGCGAGCGATACGCGACGCGGCCACGCAACTGCACCCGATGCGCAATGCCGCCCGGTATCCAGACGCTGCGCGTCGGCGGCAGAATCAGCCACTGCTGCGCCAACGTGACCGTCATGCATCCCTGCGGCGCATACAGCAGCTGCGAACGCTGATGCCAATGCAGCCCGGAGTCGTGCTCCACCAGTTCCGCCGCGATGCCGAGAGCCGGTGCCGGCAGCCGATCCGGGTCGAACGGGTGATGCTGTTGAATCAGCGCCATCAGATTGTCCTATACCTGTTGTTTTTTGTCCTAATGATTGTAATCGAACAAAATGCGACTCCCTATACTGACGCCTTAACATTTAGGGAGACCCTGCATCATGCAACGCTTATCTTTACCGCTGCTCGTCACCGCCATCATGACGCCGCAGATCCTGGAAACGCTGTACAGCCCGGTGCTCACCGCCATCCGCAGCGATTTCGGCATCAGCGCCGCGCAGGCCGGGCAGACGTTATCCATCTATTTCTTCGCCTTCGCCCTCGGCGTCGCCTTTTGGGGAGCCTTCTGCGATCGGTTCGGCCGCCGTCCGGCGATGCTGGCCGGCCTGGCGCTCTATCTGGTCGGCGCCGGCCTCGCCCTGCTGAGCGGCAGTTTCACGCTGTTGCTGGCCGCCCGTGCGCTGATCGCCTTCGGCGCCGCGGTCGGCTCAATCGTCACGCAAACCATGCTGCGTGATGTCTATCAAGGCCCGGCGCTGGGGCGCATGTTCGCGCTGGTCGGCATCGCGCTCTCCATCAGCCCGCTGCTGGGAATGTTTGCCGGCGGCGCGCTGGTCGCCTGGGGCGGCAGCGCGGCGATTTTCACCGCGCAGGCGGCCTGGGCGCTGGTGCTGCTGCTGTGGAGTTACGGCACATTGCCGGAAACGCGGCCGCGGCAAACCGCAACGGCCGCCGCGCCGGGCATTACCCTGGCGACGATGTTGCGCGATCGTCACATCTGGTGTTCGGCGCTGCTGGTCGCCAGCTTCAATATTATGGTGTTCAGCTACTTCAGCCTGGCGCCGTTCATGTTCGAAAGGCTGGGGTTGAACAGCCAACAGTTTGGCTACTCGGGTGTGATGCTGGCGCTCGGCAGCCTGGCGGGGGCGCTGTTGAACCGCCACCTGCTGGCGCGCAGCATCAGCGCCAAACGTCAGATCCTGCTGGGCGGTTTGCTGGCGGTGGCTAGCGGTATGGCCTTGTTCGGGTGGCAACACAGCCTGTGGATGCTGCTTCCCTGTGCGCTGGTGATGCTGGCGTTCGGGTTGGCTATCCCGAATGTGCTGAGCCAGGCGCTGAGCCGCTACCGGCAGCAACTCGGCACCGCCGGCGCGTTATTCGGGTTGCTGTACTATCTGTTGATCGGCCTGGGGCTGACGATTGCGGCGCGCGGGCAGGATTTGGCCGCCACGCTGCTGCTGTGCGGCCTGTTGAGCCTGTGGTGCGCCGGCCGCTTGCCGGCCGGTGCGCCCGAGCTTAACCCGAAAACTGCTCGATAGTTTGCAAAATGCGCTTGTCGGAGATCGGGTAAGGCGTGCCCAATTGCTGCGCGAACAGGCTGACGCGCAGCTCTTCGATCATCCAGCGCACCGCCTTCACCTCTTCCTCCTGCTGTCGCTTCGGCGGCAGCTTGTTCAGCCACTGCTGCCACGCCTGCTGTACCTGCTCCACCCGCAGCATCTGCGCGCGATCCCGATGCGGATCGATAGCCAGTTTTTCCAACCGCCGCTCGATCGCCTGCAGGTAGCGCAGCGTGTCCGGCAGGCGTTTCCATCCGTTGCCGGTGACAAAACCGCGGTAGACCAGGCCGCTGAGCTGGGTCTTGATATCCGACAGCGCCAGCGCCAACGACATGTCCACCCGCCCCTTCAGCCGTTTGTTGATGTTGAAGACCGCCGTCAGGATCTGCTCAACCTGTTTGGCCACCTCGACCACCGTGTCGTTCAACTCGGCGCGGATCTGCTCCTGCAGGCGCGCAAAGCCTTCCTCTTGCCAGACCGGGCCGCCGTGTTCGGCGATCAGCTTGTCGATGCCGCACGAAATGCAGTCGTCGATCAGCTCCAGCACCTTGCCGTACGGGTTGAAATAGAGCCCCAGTTTGGCCTTGTTCGGCAGCTTTTCATGCAGATATTTGATCGGCGAAGGAATATTCAGCAACAGCAGGCGGCGTGTGCCCTGCCACATCGCCTGTTGCTGCTCGATTTCGCTGTCGAACAAGCGGATCGCCACGCTGTCCTTTTCATCTACCAGCGCCGGGTAAGCCTTCATCGAATAGCCGCCGCGCTTCTGCTCGTAAAAGGCAGGCAGTTGACCAAAGCTCCAGACATGCAGATTGCTCTGCTCCAGCCCATCGTCGGCCACCGCCGACAGCGTCTCCTGCACCTTCTCTTTCAGCTGCAGGCGCAACGCGGCCAGGTCTTTGCCTTCGCGCAGCGTCTGATTTTTCTCGCCCACCACGCGGAAAGTCATCTTCAGGTGATCGGGCACCTGATCCCACTGCCAATCATCACGTGACACGGTCACGCCAGTCATGCGCCGCAGTTCACGCTCCAGCGCGTCCAGCAGCGGCAATTCCAGCGCCGTTACGCGGCCGAGGAACGCTTCGGCGTAGTTCGGCGCCGGCACAAAGTTGCGACGCACCGGTTTCGGCAGCGACTTGATCAGCGCGATCACCAGCTCACGGCGAATACCGGGGATCTGCCACTCGAAGCCCTGCTCCTCCACCTGATTGAGGATCGGCAGCGGGATGTGCACCGTCACGCCGTCGGCGTCGGTGCCCGGTTCAAACTGGTAGCTCAGCCGCAGCTTGAGATTGCCCTGATGCCAGAAGTTCGGGTAGTCCAGCGCGCTGATCTTGTTGGCGCCGTCTTTGATCAGCATCTCTTTTTCGAAGTTCAGCAGATCCGGCTGCTGCTTGGCGGCATTCTTCCACCAGCTGTCGAAATGACGGCCGGAAACCACGTCGTTGGGGATGCGGCGATCGTAGAAGCCGAACAGCGTTTCGTCGTCCACCAGAATGTCGCGGCGGCGCGATTTATGCTCCAGCTCTTCCACTTCGGCGCGCAGCTTCTGGTTGTCGCGGAAGAAGGCGTGGCGCGTCTGCCAGTCCCCCTCCACCAGCGCATGGCGAATAAACAGCTCACGGCACAGCAATGGATCGATGGCGCCGTAATTGACCTGGCGCGCCGCGACGATCGGCAAACCGAACAGCGTGACCTTTTCACTGGCCATCACCGCCCCTTGCGACTTCGACCAGTGCGGCTCGCTGTAGCTGTGTTTCACCAGATGCTGAGCCAGCGGCTCGATCCATTCCGGTTCGATGCGCGCGGCGATGCGCCCCCACAGGCGGCTGGTTTCCACCAGTTCGGCCACCATGGTCCACTTCGGCGGCTTCTTGAACAGGCCGGAGCCGGGGAAGATTGAGAAGCGGGCATTGCGCGCGCCGGTGTATTCCTGCTTGTCCGCATCCTTCTGGCCAATGTGCGACAACAAGCCGGTCAACAGCGCGGTGTGCACGCTGCGGTAGTCGGAAGGCGTGCTGTTGATCGGCAGCCCCAGCTCTTTCACCACCTGGCGCAGCTGGGTATAGATATCCTGCCACTCGCGCACCCGCAGGTAGTTGAGGAAATCGTTGCGGCACAGCCGGCGGAACTGGCTGGAAGAGTTCGCCTTTTGCTGCTCCTGCAGATAATCCCACAGGTTGACGAACGCCAGGAAATCGGAGTCTTTGTCGGCGAAGCGGCGGTGTTTTTCGTCCGAGGCCTGCTGCTTGTCCATCGGGCGCTCACGCGGATCCTGAATCGACAGCGCGGCGGTGATGATCATCACCTCGCGCACGCTGCCGCTCTTCTGCGCTTCCAGCACCATGCGCGCCAGACGCGGGTCAATCGGCAACTGCGCCAGCTGCCGGCCTTGCGGCGTCAGCTGATAGTGGCCGTTGTCGGCGGTGGCGATCGCCCCCAGCTCTTCCAGCAGGCGCACGCCATCCTGAATGTTGCGTTTATCCGGCGCTTCGACGAACGGAAACGCGGCGATGTCGCCCAGCCCCAGCGAGGTCATCTGCAGAATGACCGACGCCAGGTTGGTGCGCAGAATTTCCGGATCGGTAAACGCCGGCCGCGACAGGAAGTCCTGTTCGGAATACAAGCGAATGCACACCCCTTCCGATACGCGGCCGCAACGCCCTTTACGCTGGTTGGCGGAAGCCTGCGACACCGGCTCGATCGGCAGGCGCTGCACCTTGGTGCGGAAGCTGTAGCGGCTGATGCGCGCGGTGCCCGGATCGATGACATACTTGATGCCCGGCACCGTCAGCGAGGTTTCCGCCACGTTGGTGGCCAGCACGATGCGGCGACCGTGGTGCGACTGGAACACCCGGTTCTGCTCGCTGTTCGACAGGCGCGCATACAGCGGCAGCACTTCAGTGTGCGGCAAATTGAGGCGGTTCAGAGCGTCGGCGGTGTCGCGGATCTCGCGCTCGCCGCTCATGAAGATCAGAATGTCGCCCGGCCCTTCGCGCCCAAGCTCGTCCACCGCATCGAAAATCGCCTGCAGCTGGTCGCGGTCGGTGTCGTCGCCGTCGTCGACCACCGGGCGGTAACGCACCTCCACCGGGTAAGTGCGGCCGGAAACCTCGATGATCGGCGCATTGTTGAAATGGCGCGAGAAGCGCTGCGGATCGATGGTCGCCGAGGTGATGATCACCTTGAGATCCGGGCGCTTAGGCAACAGTTCGCGCAGGTAGCCGAGAATAAAGTCGATGTTGAGGCTGCGCTCGTGCGCTTCATCGATGATCAGCGTATCGTACTGCATCAGCAGGCGATCCTGCTGAATTTCCGCCAGCAAGATGCCGTCGGTCATCAGCTTGACCAGGGTGTTTTCCCCGACCTGATCGTTGAAGCGCACCTTGTAACCGACGCTGCCGCCGAGCGGGGTTTCCAGCTCGTCGGCGATGCGGTTGGCGACGGTGCGCGCCGCCAGGCGGCGCGGCTGGGTGTGGCCGATCAGCCCTTTCACCCCACGCCCCAGCTCCAGACAGATCTTCGGCAACTGGGTGGTTTTCCCCGAACCGGTCTCCCCGGCGACGATCACCACCTGGTGATCGCGGACAGCGTTTAAAATGTCCTGCTTTTTCTGACTGACCGGCAGGCTTTCCGGAT
This sequence comes from Serratia sp. BNK-23, assembly GCF_047456145.1. Lineage (NCBI taxonomy): Bacteria > Pseudomonadati > Pseudomonadota > Gammaproteobacteria > Enterobacterales > Yersiniaceae > Serratia > Serratia sp. BNK-23. Next base: position 2,296,317 of record NZ_CP179900.1, on the reverse strand, counting down.
AGGTAATGCGCGGGCAAGACGCGGCGCGCGCCAGCACTTTTTGCCGCGCCGCCGCGATGTCGCTTTCCACTTCGGCGGCAACCGCCAGCTGGGCATCGGGATTTTTGATTTTTCGTGCGCCCTGCAGGCGACGACGTAGGCGTTGTTGATCGCGGAGCATCAGCTCGCCCAGTTGGGCCGGCAGTGCCTCGAGCGGAGATTTCACGTTCGGTGTTCCTTGTTTCTTCGCCGCCAAGACCAGGCTTAGCAACGGTTTAATGTTTTTTTAGCGATTTTTTTGCTTTAGCCGCACAGCCTATCACAAACGGCTTTTTCGCCCTACTTCCGCGAGCAAAACCTCGGCATGTCATTCAATAAAATCGAACGAAGATCTCGAAATATTGCGCTATCACTGTTGGAGGAATGTGAATAGCATGTACTTCATGCAAGGGACGCTGAGTCCTGATGTCACTGTCACAACGTAAGGAATTATCGATGAGCAACGTATTGGTTCTGAAATCAAGCATCCTGGCGACCTACTCTCAGTCTAACCAACTGGCCGATTTCTTCGTAGAGCAATGGAGCAACGCCCACAGCGGCGACACCATCACCGTACGCGATCTGGCCGCACAGCCAATCCCGGTGCTGGACGGCGAACTGGTTGGCGCGCTGCGTCCTTCCGATGCGCCGTTGACCCCGCGTCAACAAGAAGCGCTGGCGCTGTCGGACGAGCTGATCGCCGAGCTGCAGGCCAATGACGTCATCGTGATTGCCGCACCGATGTACAACTTCAACATCCCGACCCAGCTGAAAAACTATTTCGATCTGGTGGCCCGCGCCGGCGTGACCTTCCGCTACACCGAAAACGGTCCGGAAGGCCTGGTGAAAAACAAACGCGCCGTGATCCTGACCAGCCGCGGCGGCATCCATAAAGGCACCCCAACCGACCTGGTAGAACCTTACCTGCGTCTGTTCCTGGGCTTCATCGGCATTACCGACGTGGAGTTCGTCTTCGCGGAAGGCATCGCCTACGGCCCGGAAGTGGCCACCAAAGCCCAGGAAGACGCCAAAGCGGCCCTGTCTCAGGTGGTTGCTGCCTAAGACCCTGCGCAGGGGCGCCGTGCCCCTGCCGGACAAAAGGCAAGTCCTGTCAAACCTGCACTACCCTCATAATAATCATCTATCCGTATCATTTAGCGCGCCAGACGGCGCGCTTTTTTTATTTCTTCAACCATTGTCCGTTGATGCCGCGCACATACTCGCCGCTCTGCGCACGCGTCACCAGCTTCTGCCCCGCCATGCGCGCCACTTCGTCGACGGCGATATGGTTGCCGTCCGCCACTTCCTGATACTTCTCGGCGCGGCCAGCGTTGATGCGCTTCACCAGCGCCAGCGTTTCCGCATCCTGTTTCACCGGCGCAATATAGCCGCTCAGGGTTTCGCCCACCCGCCCTTGCTGCTTCGCCTCATCCAGCGTCAGCGCCATCGCCACGCTGCTGAACAGCCAGGCGGCGCCGGCCAGCCACACATAACGTTTTTTCATGTCGGCTCCTAGAACAGACCGCTTTGGGTTTTCAGCAGGTTTTCGACGTCCTTATCCACCTTGATATGAATCTCATGCTCGATCTTGACGTTCATATTGATGGTGATCGGATCCTTCGGCGTCGCCACCTCGATGCGCGGCACGCAGCCGCTCAGCAGCGAAACGCACAGCACCGCTGCCAGCGCCGACACACTCATGATTTTCATTGTTGCTCCCCAGGTTGTGAGAGGGCCTGCTCCAGCCACTCCTGTAAATTGTCGCCGAAGCGCAAACTGCGCCACAGCTGAAACACGTTTTCCTGATGGCGATAGTTCAGGATCACCTCGCGCTTGGCGCTTTTCTGCGGATTGATGCCGTCGATGCGCGCGCTCAGCGTCAGCTCGCCCAGGTTGTCGAGATCGACCCGGGCGTGCGAACGGTTGATTTCCATGTAGCGCAGCCAGTCGATCGCCGCGCCGGTCGCCAGGTTATTGCTGCCGATGGCGTCGGCCATGTCTTTGTCCAGCCGCAGCGTCAGGGTGCCGGCGTTGGCGATCCAGCCGTTTTGCACCAGCCATTTCGGGTGATTCAGGAACAGCGGCAGTTCGCCGTCGACCCGGCCGGACATGGCGAACTGCTTCGGTTTCAGGGCGGTGAACAACGCGCTGAGATCGACCTTGTCCAGCTTCAGCACCGCGGCGTCATGCTGCGGCAACCGCAGCGCCGACAGGCTGATATGCCCGTTGAGCATGTCCACGCCGACGTTGCTCAACGTCAGCGGCTGCCTTTCGCTATAAGGATAGGTGCCCTGCAGATCGGCGGAAATATTCTGCATCTCGAACAGGTTGGTGAAAGACTTGATGCGCAGCGACACCGGCTGTTTGGCCCCCAATTGCCACTGATGCTGCTTGAACCGGTACGACAGGATAAAATCCAGGCCGCTCATCTCGCCGTCCTTCAGCCACATGCCGCCGTTTTTCACCACCCAGTGGCCACCGGCCTCGAACCCCTGTTCGCGAGCGGCGGAAAACGCCGACTGCGCGTAAAACTCGCCGTCGCGCAGCGTGAGATTGAGATCCGGCGCCAGCAGCGGTTGGAACACCTTCAGCGACTGTTTCGGCCACCAGGCTTCGCCGCGCAGACGTTCGCCGTCCCAACGGCCGCGCAGCGCGATCGGCCCAATCTGTTGCGCCTGCAGTTTGCCCTGCAGCTGGAAACTGTCCGGCGAACGGCCGTTCACCTGCAGCGCCAGCACCGGCGCCGGCAGATAGCCGCCGTCGCTGAAGCTGACCTTATCCGCCGCCAGCTGCAACTCGCCGTTGAACTGCGGACTTTGTTCATCACGCCGCCAGCGCAGCGGCTGATTGAGGCTCAGGCGCGGCGCGGCGACCGTCACCAGACCGTACTTCAACTTATCGAAGCCGGTGGAGAGTTTATCGAGCACCAACTCACTGTCGCGCCAACGGCCGCTGCCGGCGACGTCCCAGGCGGCCTGCAGCGGCGGCAAGCGGCCATTGCCCCAGTAACGCCATTGCCAGTTGCCCTTGTCCGGCCAGAAATCCTGTGCCTGGCCGTCCAGGTGCAGCTTGAAGCGGCCCCAGTAACTGTCGCTGGCGCTCAAAATCGCCTGCAGGCGGCCGGTGATGCCGGCGGCGGTCACCTTCACGCCCGCCAGCGGTAAACGCGCCTCTTCCAGCGTCATTTCCGGCGTCACCTTGCCCCACAGGCGCAGCAGCGAACCGGGCTGCAGCACCAGCGTCGGGTTGAGAATGCTGCCGCCGATCACACCCGGGATCGACGCGGTAGTGGAAAAGTCGGCCAGATTGGCCTGGCCGGTCAGTTGGAAGCGCAGATCGCTGTCGGTCAACCCCACCTTGCCCGGCCCGAGGGTGAGCACCGCATTGCCCTTGCCGTTGTGACCCGCAGTGATCACGTTCAGCCGCGCGCTGATCTCCGTTTCATCCAGCCCTTTGCTCCAATCGTGCAGCGCGATGCTGAGCCCGCCGTTCAACGGCTGCTCGCTGTACGGCCAACGCCACTCGCCCTGCTTGATGCTGACCCGCTGCGGCGAGACTTCCCACGGCAACACCGCCAGCGGGCGATCGTCGCCTTTCTCGCTCACCGTCAATACGCCCTGCTGCTGTTGCCAGCGCATGTCCAGCAATACCGGTTTTTCCAGATAGGCGGTCTGCATTTCCCCCTGCAACGCGCCCTGCGTCGGCAGGCTGGCCAGATCCAACGGGATGGTTATCTTGCCGGCGAGGTGCAGCGGTTGTGCGCTGTTGGGCGGAACCACGGTCAGGTTCTGCAACGTCAGCTGTTGTTTTTCATCCAGCTGCGCCTCGGCGCTGAGATTCGGGCCCCGATAATGCAGACGTTGCCCGTCGGGGCCAGAGGAGAGCTGCAGCTTGCCGGCATAGCGCTGCCAGGGAATGAGCGTCAGGTCATTAATGGTGAGATCCAGCGGCGGCAGCTGTTGCTGCAGCTGATCGAGCGCCAGCGGCGCACTGTTGGCGTCGCCGCTCGGCAGTTTTGACAAACAGGCGCTATCGATGCTGACCTTATCGCTCGACAGCTGCCAGCGGCCCTGGCGGTAAGCCAGCCGCGTCGGCCCGACGTTGGCCAACAGGCAATCTTGCGCAGTGAAACGCGCCCCCGCCAACGCCAGGCCGCCCTGGCGCCAGTGCAATTTGCCCTGCAATTCCAGGCGGCTCCCCACCGGCAACCAATGCGATAACACCCCCGGCAGCCAGCGCGGCAAGGTTTGCCACAACGCCAGCACCAGGATTGCGCAGCCCGCCACCGTCCCTATGAATACTTTCAATCGCCTGGTCATTAAATGATTGCTTCGTTCCTGAGTTAGGCATTGGTTAAGTCTATGCCTGAATTGACAATAATGATGGCACGAATTTGACATAGGGTGAAGCCGAGCGGGCTCGCAGAAGCGATTTGCACCTTTTTGGCGCAAACGTGTGCGGGGTTGTAGATTTTCGTTACATATACATCACATAAACAGGACAGTTTTCAGACTTTTGTTATTGTTGTTACCGTTGATGATTAATAGTCTTGCAACCATTCTAATAAAAGTTTAGCTGCTAGCTAACTGTGTACTAGAGAAGCCATTCCCCACACCCCCGTGGGGATTTTTTTGCCGCCTGTCGCCACCGTCGTCTTCCCTCCATCGTATCCAGCCCCACCGCAGCCTTGCAGCAGCGATTTCGGCCATGTCGGAACGGGCTAACCAATTGTCGAATTTACTAAAATCTGTTAAATTGATCACAAAATCACGGTGGAGAAACCACGATGAAATTGGCGATATACAGTACCAAACAGTATGACCGTAAATACCTCGAACTGGTGAATCAGCAGTTTGGCTATGAGCTGGAATTCTTCGACTTTTTACTCAGTAAAAAAACCGCCAAAACGGCCGCCGGTTGCAAGGCGGTGTGCATCTTCGTCAACGACGACGGCAGCCGTGAAGTGCTCGAAGAACTGGCGGCACTGGGCGTCGAAATTCTCGCCCTGCGCTGCGCCGGTTTTAATAACGTCGATCTGGACGCCGCCAAAGAACTGGGCATCAAGGTGGTGCGCGTGCCGGCCTACTCGCCGGAGGCCGTGGCAGAACACGCGGTCGGCATGATGATGTGCCTGAACCGCCGTATTCACCGCGCTTATCAGCGTACCCGCGACGCCAACTTCTCGCTGGAAGGGCTGATCGGTTTTAACATGCACAATCGCACCGCCGGCGTGATCGGCACCGGTAAAATCGGCGTGGCGACGATGCGCATTCTGAAAGGCTTCGGCATGAAACTGCTGGCCTACGATCCGTTCCCGAGCGAACAGGCGCTGGAACTGGGCGCGGAGTATGTCGATCTGAAGACGCTGTACGCGCAATCCGACGTGATCACCCTGCACTGCCCGCTGACGCCGGAGAACCACCACCTGCTGAATGCCGACGCCTTCGCGATGATGAAAAACGGCGTAATGGTGATCAACACCAGCCGCGGCGCGCTGATCGATTCCACCGCCGCCATCGATGCGCTGAAGCAGCAAAAAATCGGCGCCCTTGGGATGGACGTCTACGAGAACGAACGCGATCTGTTCTTTGAGGACAAGTCTAACGATGTGATTCAGGACGACGTGTTCCGCCGCCTGTCGGCCTGCCACAACGTGCTGTTTACCGGCCATCAGGCTTTCCTGACCGAAGAGGCGCTGACCAGCATTTCGCAAACCACGCTGCAGAACATCAGCCAGTTGGATCGCGGCGAAACCTGCCCGAACCAGTTGAACGCCTGAGCGTAACCTCGGGGCGCCCTTGCGGCGCCCTGTTTATTTGAGAGAACGCGATGAGAAAAACCACGGTAGCCGCCCTTGCGGCGCTGGCCTTAGCGGGGTGCAGCATGAAACCACACACGGCCGTCACGCCAGGCGATCTGTTGCATCACAACTTCGTGTTGCAAAGCGTGGATGGCGAAACGGCAAAATCACCGGCGGGCGGCGGCCTGCTCAATCTGGAGTTCGGCGAGAACCTGCATGTCTCCGGCACGATGTGCAACCGCTTTTTCGGCCAGGGGCAATTACGCGACGGCGTGCTGACGGTGAAATCGCTGGCCACCACGCGCAAGCTGTGCCCTGATGAGCAGCGCAACCGCTGGGATCGGGTGATTGGCACCGTGCTGGAAAACGGCGCCGAAGTGACGCTAAACGCACAGCAGCTGACGCTCACCGGCAGCGGCCACACGCTTATTTATACCCTGCGCGATTGGGTGTATTGATCCTGCAGGCCAGGCGCCGTGGGCTTACCCGGCGCAGCTGCCCAGGCCCAGCGTGCGTTCCTCACACTGCTTGCCGTTCGGCATCTGGCACATGCGCAGCGCTTCACCGTTCAAGTTGTGCGCGATGGTGGTGACGCCGCCGACCGCCGCGCAACCGGCGCTGGTCTGCAACGTATTGATTCTGGCACTGTTGCCCTGCTGTACTGGCTCTTCGTTATTGCTGCTGCAGGCGGCTAAAAGCAGCACGGCGCTGGCAAGCAGCCATTTTGATGTCGTCATTATCCCACTCCTGAACCCGGAACTGCGCTGTGTAAAATCGCCATTGCTGATAACGCGCGTCACTTGGCGGACACGTTTCGCTATCTTTGATGCAAACTTGTTTAATCTAGCTCGATATATAAATAATGAAAATATATTCCAGCCATTATTTGTCGTTTTTTGCGCCGGCCGAACATTTATTTTGTTTGCAGAATATTTCCGTGACGGCGCCACGCGCTGTCAGGCGCTGGCCGCACGCAAAAAAGTGATAACGTCACCGCGGCCATCGAGGAAGTTTTTCCCGCGACAGCGGTATTAATTATCTTCGTGTGCTTTCATTGCAGCGGCGCATTTTTTGCTACCGGAGAGAACGATATTTGTGTCTATGCTGGCGGCGCTAAGTAATTAGCATTCCACTATTTTCAGTGAATGATGACTGAATTCTTCAACCGGCGCGACTTGCTGTCACGCCGGCTTTTTTTACATCAAAATAACACTCAGTGCACCGAGGCTTTCGACAGTAAATTAATCACCAGCACGCCGGCAATAATTAATCCCATGCCAACGATCGCCGGCCAATCCAATTTTTGCTGATAAACGAACACCGCGGCGACCGACACCAGCACAATCCCCATGCCCGACCAAATCGCATACACGATGCCCAGCGGCATGCTCTTGACCACCATCGACAGCCCCCAAAACGCCACGCCGTAACCCAGCACCACCAGCAGCGACGGCCACAGGCGGGTAAAGCCCTCAGAGGCTTTCAACATGGTGGTGGCGATCACTTCCGCGACTATCGCCATCGTCAAATACATAAATGCGCTCATGGTTTTCTTCTGTCAATTTGCCGATGCGCAATTATGACGCGCCGGAAATAAATTGTCTTTAAACGGTGAAAACAATTTATTGCCGCCAGCCCCTAATCGGCGAGGAAATATGCCTTTGACGATTTATCACCCGCCACACAAACGCGATAAAGCCGCGTTCGCCCCCTCTGTTAGACTTTTTTCCATTACTGCGAAAGTGCGCTTTCGCGGCTTTGTGAGCAATGAAAAGGTAACGCTGATGATAACTACAGATGGTAATAATGCAGTCGCTTCCGTGGCCTATCGCACCAACGAAGTGATTGCCATCTACCCTATCACGCCAAGCTCCACCATGGCGGAGCAGGCGGACGCCTGGTCCGGCGATGGCCGGCAAAACATCTGGGGCGATATTCCGCGGGTGGTGGAAATGCAGTCGGAAGGCGGCGCGATCGCCACCGTGCACGGCGCCTTGCAAACCGGCGCGCTGTCGACCTCGTTCACTTCATCGCAGGGTCTGCTGCTGATGATCCCCACGCTGTACAAACTGGCCGGCGAGCTGACGCCGTTCGTGCTGCACGTCGCCGCGCGCACCGTGGCCACGCACGCGCTGTCCATCTTCGGCGACCATTCAGACGTGATGGCGGTGCGCCAAACCGGCTGCGCCATGCTGTGTGCCGGCAACGTGCAGGAGGCGCAGGACTTCGCGCTGATCTCGCAGACCGCCACCCTCAACGCGCGCGTGCCGTTTATCCATTTCTTCGATGGTTTCCGCACCTCGCACGAGATCAACAAGATTGTGCCTCTCAGCGACGATACGCTGCGGCAGATGCTGCCGCAGGCGGCGATCGACGCTCACCGCAGCCGGGCGCTGTCGCCGGATCATCCGGTGGTGCGCGGCACCTCCGCCAACCCGGACACCTATTTCCAGTCGCGCGAAGCCACCAACCCGTGGTATGACGCCACCGGCCAACACGTGATCGACGCCATGGAAGCCTTCGCCGCCCTCACCGGCCGCCGCTATCGGCCGTTCGACTATTACGGCCACCCGCAGGCCGAACGCGTGGTGGTGGTGATGGGTTCGGCCGCCGGCACCTGCGAAGAAGTGATCGACACCCTGCTGACCCGCGGCGAGAAAGTCGGCGTGCTGAAGGTGCGGCTGTTCCGGCCGTTCTCCGCCCAGCATCTGCTCGGCGCGCTGCCGGACAGCGTGCGCAGCGTCGCGGTGCTCGATCGCACCAAAGAGCCGGGCGCGCTGGCCGAGCCGCTGTATCTGGACGTGATGACCGCGCTGGCGGAAGCCTACAGCCGGGGGGAGCGCGCCACGCTGCCGCGGGTGATCGGCGGCCGCTACGGCCTGTCGTCGAAAGAGTTCGGCCCGGACTGCGCGCTGGCGGTGTTCCGCGAGCTGGCCCTGCCGCAGCCGCGACCGCGCTTTACCGTCGGCATCTTCGATGACGTCACCGGGCTTTCGCTGCCGTTGAGCGACGAAATCCTGCCGCAGCGCGCCTCGCTGGAAGCGCTGTTCTACGGTTTGGGCAGCGACGGCTCGGTCTCTGCCACCAAGAACAACATCAAAATCATCGGCAACGCCACGCCGCTGTATGCCCAGGGTTATTTCGTCTATGACTCCAAAAAGGCCGGGGGCCTGACGGTGTCGCACCTGCGCGTCAGCGAGCAGCCGATCAATTCGGCCTACCTGGTCAGCCACGCGGACTTCGTCGGCTGCCACCAGCTGCAGTTTATCGATAAGTACCAGATGGTCGAACGCCTGAAGCCCGGCGGCACCTTCCTGCTCAATACCCCTTACGGCGCCGATGAGGTCTGGTCGCGCTTGCCGCAGGAGGTTCAGGCGCTGTTGCACCAACGCCAGGCGCGTTTCTATATCATCAACGCCGCCAAGCTGGCGCGTGAATGCCGGCTCGGCGCGCGCATCAACACCGTAATGCAGATGGCGTTCTTCCACCTGACGCAGATCCTGCCGAGCGACGTGGCGCTGCAACAGCTGCAGGACGCCATCGCGCGCAGCTACAGCAGCAAGGGCCAGGAGATCGTCGAGCGCAACTGGCAGGCGTTGGGCGCCACCCGCGCCGCGCTGACCGAGATCCCGCTGCAGCCGGTCGACGCCAGCAGCCCGATGCGCCCGCCGGTGGTGTCGGACGCCGCGCCGGACTTCGTCAAAACCGTTACCGCCGCGATGCTGGCCGGGCTGGGCGATGCGCTGCCGGTTTCCGCCTTCCCGCCGGACGGCACCTGGCCGGTGGGCACCACCCAGTGGGAAAAGCGCAACATCGCCGAAGCGATCCCGATCTGGCAGCCCGACCTGTGCACCCAGTGCAACCACTGCGTCGCCGCCTGCCCGCACTCCGCCATTCGCGCCAAGGTGGTGCAGCCGGCGGAGATGGAACACGCCCCCGCCTCTCTGCAGTCGCTGGATGTCAAAGCGCGCGATATGCGCGGGCAGAAATACGTGCTGCAGGTAGCGCCGGAAGATTGCACCGGCTGTAACCTGTGCGTCGAGGTCTGCCCGGCGAAAGATCGCCAGAACCCGGAAATCAAGGCCATCAATATGGCGTCGCGCCTCGATAATCTGACGGCGGAGAAAGACAACTACGACTTCTTCCTGCAGCTGCCGGAAATCGATCCGGCGCAGCTGGAACGCATCGACATTCGCACCTCGCAGCTGATCACGCCGCTGTTCGAGTACTCCGGCGCCTGCTCAGGCTGCGGCGAAACGCCGTACATCAAGCTGTTGACCCAGCTCTATGGTGACCGCTTGCTGATCGCCAACGCCACCGGCTGTTCGTCGATCTACGGCGGCAACCTGCCGACCACGCCGTACACCACCAACGCCGAAGGGCGCGGGCCGGCGTGGGCCAACTCGCTGTTCGAAGACAACGCCGAATTCGGCCTGGGCTTCCGCCTGACGGTCGATCAACATCGCGCGCGAGTGCTGCGTCTGCTGAACGCACTGGCGCCGCAGCTGCCGGAGCAATTGGTCAACGCCCTGCAGATGGAAGACGTGGCGCCGGAGCCGCGCCGCAAGCAGATCGCCGAACTGCGCACGCTGTTGGCGAGTTTCGAAGGCGAAGATGCGCGCCAGCTGGCGGCGGACGCCGACTACCTGGTGGATAAATCGATCTGGCTGATCGGCGGTGACGGCTGGGCCTACGACATCGGCTTCGGCGGTTTGGATCACGTGCTCAGCCTGACGGAGAACGTCAACGTGCTGGTGCTCGACACCCAGTGCTACTCCAACACCGGCGGCCAGCAGTCGAAAGCCACGCCGCTGGGCGCGGTGACCAAGTTCGGCGAGCACGGCAAGCGCAAGGCGCGCAAGGATCTGGGCGTCAGTATGATGATGTACGGCCATGTCTACGTCGCGCAGATTTCGCTGGGGGCGCAGCTCAACCAGACGGTGAAAGCGATTCAGGAGGCCGAAGCCTATCCGGGCCCGTCGCTGATCATCGCCTACAGCCCGTGCGAAGAGCACGGCTACGATCTGGCGCTCAGCCACGATCAGATGAAACAGCTGACCGCCACCGGCTTCTGGCCGCTGTACCGCTTCGATCCGCGCCGCAGCGCCGAGGGCAAGGCCGCATTGGCGCTGGATTCGCGCCCGCCGAACAGCAGCCTGGCTGAAACACTGCTGAACGAGCAGCGTTTCCGTCGCCTGAACGCGCAGCAGCCGGAGGTGGCCAGCACGCTGTATCAGGCCGCCGAGAAAGAGCTGAAGGAGAAGTACGATTTCCTCAGCCTGCTGGCCGGCAAGGCGGAAAAGTCCGCCGCTGAGTAACCTCCCTCAGGGCGCGAGCGATTCGCGCCCTGTTCTTTTACCGCCGACGTAAATCGCAGCAACAAAACCTGCTGGCATTCCGGCGCGCAATCCGTACCATACAGGCCTCGCGTCGGGTGCGTGGCGGCTGGATGATGAATAATGATCAAAATCGGCCGGTTGAATGGTAAACTCGCGGTCTATAACGCCATGCCCCTAGTGCCCCCCATTGAGAATGAGCACGATTTAAATGTCAGAAAAGCAATCCGTTAGCCAAAAAGAGCAGTACAACCTGAACAAATTGCAAAAGCGCCTGCGCCGCAACGTGGGCGAAGCGATCGCCGATTTCAATATGATTGAAGAAGGCGACCGCATCATGGTCTGTCTGTCCGGCGGCAAAGACAGCTACACCATGCTGGAGATCCTGCGCAATCTGCAGCAAAGCGCGCCGGTCAACTTCTCGCTGGTGGCGGTGAACCTCGATCAGAAACAGCCCGGCTTCCCGGAGCACATTCTGCCCGCCTATCTGGAAAGCCTGGGGGTGGAGTACAAGATCGTCGAAGAAAACACCTACAGCATCGTTAAAGACAAGATCCCGGAAGGGAAAACCACGTGTTCGCTGTGTTCGCGCCTGCGCCGCGGCATTCTGTACCGCACCGCCACCGAACTGGGCGCCACCAAGATCGCTCTGGGCCACCACCGCGACGACATTCTGCAGACGCTGTTCCTCAACATGTTCTACGGCGGCAAGATGAAAGGCATGCCGCCCAAGCTGATGAGCGACGACGGCAAACACGTGGTCATCCGCCCGCTGGCCTATTGCCGCGAGAAAGACATCGAGCGTTTCTCGATCGCCAAAGCGTTCCCGATCATTCCATGCAATCTGTGTGGCTCGCAGCCTAATCTGCAGCGCCAGGTGATCGGCGACATGCTGCGCGACTGGGACAAGCGTTACCCAGGCCGGTTGGAAACCATGTTCAGCGCCATGCAGAACGTGGTCCCTTCGCACCTGAGCGATATCAACCTGTTCGATTTCAAAGGCATTCACCACGGCAGCGCGGTGGTGGACGGCGGCGATTTGGCCTTCGATCGCGAAGACATCCCGATGCAGCCGGTCGGCTGGCAGCCGGAAGACTCGGACGACGCGGCGCCTGCGCCAGAGCGTTTGAACGTGCTGGAAATCAAATAAGCCCCCTCGCCGCTTGCCATCCTGCGAGCGGCGACATTTCTCTTTCCCGACGATCTCGATCCTGTTCACAGTTTGCGCAAAATTTGCTGGGCAGTGCCGTTTTTACCCTATACTGTTTATTTATACAGTCATATGGAGATCGCGCAATGAACATCACCCCCTGCCTGTCCCACGTCTCGCTGGGCTCCAACGATTTCGAGGCCGCCGCCGCCTTTTACGATCGTGCGCTGGCCGCTTTGGGTTGCCGACGCGTGCTGGAGCATCCCGGCGCCATTGGCTACGGCCGCGACTACCCGGAGTTTTGGCTGCAGGTGCCGATCGACGGCCAGCCGGCCTCGCCCGGCAATGGCACGCACGTCGGTTTTTTCGCTACCAGTAAGCAACAGGTGGATGAATTCCATCGCCAGGCGCTGCTGGCCGGCGCCGTCGATGAAGGCGCGCCCGGTTCGCGGCCGCATTACGGCGAGGCTTACTACGGCTGCTTTGTCCGTGATTTGGATGGGCACAAGATTGAAGCCAGCTTCTGGGATGAAAGCGCGGCCTGAAGAAGAAGGAAATCGAATAAAAAAATGCCGGTGATTAAACCGGCATTGTACGAATCAAATGTGCTATGCAGTAATTCAAAATAAGAAAGTAAGACAATTATGGAGCGCAACGCCCATCGCTTGACGTTGCATTCACCTGCGAGAGAGATCATGCCCCATTTCCCCCGGCTAAATGTTGATTTTGCTCAATGTTAACCGGGTTTTCGTCATTTTTGCCTACAGCCAGCGGCTGCGCTTCAGCCACCAAGCGACGCCAAGCACCAATCCGACCAGCATCAGGCAAAATGCCGCGAAACCGAAAGGATTACCGCCGCCCGGAATACCGCCAAGGTTGACCCCGAACAACCCGGTCAGGAAAGTGGTGGGCAGAAATACCATCGCCAACAATGACATGGTGTAAGTGCGGCGGTTCATCGCGTCGGCCATCACCGTGGTGATTTCGTCGGACAAGATGGCGGTGCGCGCGATGCTGCCGTCCAGATCGTCCAATCCCCGTCCCAGGCGATCGGCGATATCCTGCATGCGCCGACGATCGTCATCGCTCATCCACGGCAGGCGGTCGCTGGCCAGCCGCGCGAAGACGTCGCGCTGCGGCGCCATGTAACGGCGCAGCACGATAAGCTGTTTACGGATCAGCGCCAGCTGGCCACGCTCCGGCACCTGCTGTTCCAGCAAGGCGTCCTCCAGATCGATAATCTTGTCGTGCAGATCCTCAATGAATTCGCTGGTGTGATCGGTCAACGCATCGGAAATCTCCACCAGCCAGCTGCCGCTGTTGGTCGGCCCGGCGCCGCTTTGCAAATCATTCACCACCTGATCGATGGAATACACCTTGCGGTGCCGCGTGGAGATAATCAGTTTATCGGTGATGTACACGCGAATGGTGACCAACTGGTCCGGCCGTGAGTTGGCGTTAAAGTTGATGCTGCGCAGCGTGATCATGGTGCCTTCGCCCTGGCGGCTGACGCGCGGCCGTGAGCTTTCGCCGGAGAGCGCTTCGCGCACCGAGTCCGGCAGCAGCGGCGTGGTGCTCAGCCATTCGGCGCTGGCCGGGTGCGCGTAATCAAGATGCAGCCAGCAAGGCGCGTCGCAGGTGATCTTGTCATCCCGCTCGATCGGCGTGACGCCCCCCTTGCCATCCAGCTGGTAGGCGTAAACCGCATCGGCGACCTGCAGCTCGCTCCCCTCAATCACATCCATTCATTTATCCCCTCAGTCTTGCTTATGTTGCTGAGTCTAGCGTTAACGCTTTGGAGATCAAAGGCCAAGCTGTAACGCCAGTTTTCTCGTTGTCCCATAAACGTGATCTATACTTCTGCCGCAAGGAACGAACGGAGAACCGCAGGAGATCGCCATGCTAAAAACTTTTCTGGACATCGTCGTACCCACCGTAGGCGCCTTTGGCGCGATGTTTTTCGCCCTCGTCAAAACGCCCTTCCGCATTCGGCGGGAAAACCACGATAAGCTGCTAAACCTGCTCGAATCCGTCGAGAAGCCCCAAAGCGCCCCCATACGCCTGTTGCGCTTTCGCGACTATATCGGCAACAGCAGCGCCAGCCTCACTGCGCTGCAGCTGCTGTTGGCGTTACCGGACAGCGTAGCGGCGCTGGAACGCTATCGCTTCACCGGTGGCCGTCAGCAAATCTTGCGCGCCACGCCCGCTGGCTTCGTGTTGCGGCCAAGCGCTAATAACGCTTTCAAACGTTTCCTGCTTTCCTGCCGCTATTTTTTGCTGTATTTGGTGTTCGTTACGCTGCTGGTGCTGTTCCCCGCTTTGACTCAATGGGGGCTGCAGCAGTTTGGGGTATTGATTACGCCCCATTCACTCCGCTATCTGCCTAATGCACGCATCACCGACGGCTGGCAGCTGCTGTTCCCCGGCCTATTATTTATTATGATTATGTTCAGCCTGGCATTCCTGACCTTCAGGCAGCTGGCACGCGCGGGTAACCTCAGTTCGGAACGCGCCTTTTATCGCTACTATCAACGCGCGCGTGAGGAACAACGATGCCGGGAAGTCCTGAGACAAATGCGCACGGTGCTGCGCCGAACCTGACGAGGCTGCGCCGTCTGCGCGGCATCGCCATGGCCACCCTGCTGCTGTTCGGCCAATCGGTTCGCGCAGAGCCGGTGTTAGAACGTCTCGCCACGCCCTACCACGCGCCGACGGCGGCGGGTTCCCTGCCTTATTTTGTCGCTCGCGCTCGATCCCCCCAGCCGCGTACCGCGCTGGTGGTGATGCACGGGCATCCACGCGACGCCGCCAAGACATTGCAAGCGGCGATCGATGCCGCGCAGGGAGCGGGAGACAACAGTTTGCTGGTCGCCCCGCTGTTCCAGGTTCCGGTGAAACTCGCCGTCCACTGCCATTCCGCCGGTCTGCCACGGCCGCAAGACGGTGACGCTCTCTGGCGCTGCGGCTCGTGGATCGCAGGCGGTTTGGATAATGGCGGGAAAACCGGCTCGTTCAACGCCATGGATAACCTGCTGGCCGATCTGAAACGGCGTTGGCCTTCGCTGCAGTCGATCACCGTGGCTGGTTTTTCCGCCGGCGCCCAATTCGTGCAGCATTATGTCGGCTTTGCTCATCCGCCGAGCGGAGTGCGTATGCGCTATGTGGTGGCCGATCCGGGCAGCTGGCTCTATTTTGACAACCTGCGCCCTCTGCCCACAAGCTGGGGAAGCTGCGGCAGTGAAACAACCTGCCGCTTCCGCTGGCAAACGCTGGACGACGGCCGCTGCCCGCAGGCCAATCGTTGGAAATACGGTCTGGAAACGTTTCCCGCTCACCTGCAGCGCACCGCCGACGCAGCCCGCCGGCGCTATGCGGCGGCCGATATCACCTATCTGGCCGCCGCCGATGATACCGGCACCGCGCCGGGCGCCTACTATCGGATACTCGACAAATCCTGCGCCGCCCAGCTGCAGGGTCCCTATCGGCTGCAGCGCGCCCTGGCCTATGCCGACTATGACCGACGTTATCTGGCGCCGGATAAGCCGCATCGGTTAACGATCGTACCCGGCTGTGGGCACAACGTCGCCTGCGTCTTTCCGGCTCCGGCGGCCAGGCACACGCTGTTTCCCATTAATGCAGACTAATAATAACGGCAATGAAATAAACCCTTGCCGATAAATCAGACAATATCACCGATAAAGCGCTGGTAATGCCGTTATTATTATGACTTAACATATTGCTATCAATTTTAATTCAAAATGATAATAATAAATCAACACAAAGCTGTTTCAGCGCAAATTTTAGGGGCATATACTTTTCTCACTACGAGGAGGTAGTTATGTTACGCGACCATTTAAAAATAAGCGCCAGCGATACGCTGGAAAAAATCAGCAATATTCATTTGCAAAACCAGGGCCAGGAAGAGATCAGTGAGTTCGTGGTGAAAAACGCCGCCGGCCTGCAGATTGGCAAGGTCTCCGTCCACGATCGTTTCAGTACCCGCCGTTCTTATCCCACCAGCTACCGCATTACTCAGACCGATATGAGCGGCCGCGTAGTGGTGGACGCCATGCGGGACTGTCTGTAAGCGTAACCGCGCTCTGAAATAGACAATATTAATGTGATGATGGCAACCCTGTTTATTATTAAACGGGGTTTGTCGCGTGGAAAAATTAATTAGCCTCGTGGTTTCGCCGCCGAAAAAAATAACGCCCCCACATTGCGCGGGGGCGATAAATAAATCGACTCAGTGTTTGATGATATACATCGTTTGGCTATAGGCCACGTCTTCCGGATTGGTGATCGGGTAGCCTTTTACCCACGGTTTGATCAGGCGGCCATTGGTGTATTGATATATCGGCGCGATCGGCGCCTGATCGGCAATGATCTGTTCCATCTTGTTGTAATCGGCGGTCACCGCCGCCGGGTTGGTTTCCCGCCCCGCCTGCGCCAGCAGCTTGTCGTAGTCCGCATTCTTGAACTTGGCGATATTGCCGCTGTGGGTGGAGGTCAGCAGCGACAGGAAGGTCGACGCCTCGTTATAGTCACCCACCCAGGAGGCGCGGATCACATCGAAATTGCCGGTATTGCGGCTGTCGATGTAAGTTTTCCACTCCTGATTCTGCAGCTTGACGTCAATACCGAGCTTTTTCTTCCACATCGAGGCCACGGCGATGGCGATCTTCTGGTGGCTTTCAGAGGTGTTATACAGCAGCGTCAGCTTCAGCGGGTTGTTCGGGCCGTAACCGGCCGCCTGCAGCAACGCCTTGGCCTGCGCGTCCAGCTCCGCCTGCGGCTGCTGTTGCAGCAAGCTCGCTTCCGGTTTGAACCCGGCGGTGACGTCCGGCGTAAAGTGATAAGCCGGTTTTTCGCCGGTGCCCAGCACTTTTTCCGCGATAATCTTGCGATCGATGGCGTAGGACAAGGCCTGACGCACCCGCACGTCGTTGGTCGGCGCACGCTGGGTGTTGAACGCGTAATAATAGGTGCCGAGCTGATCCGGGGTGTACACCTGCCCCGGGATGTCTTTCAGCAGCTTCTGATACATATTTTTCGGGAAGGATTCGGTGATGTCGATGTCACCCGCCAGGTAACGCTTGGTGGCGTTGGATTCCTGGTTGATCGGCACGAAGGTCACTTTGGTCAGCACGGTGCGCGCATGATCCCAGTAATGGTCGTTAGGCGTCAGCACCAGCTTCTCGTTCACCACCCGCTCCTGCAGTTTGAACGCGCCGTTGCCCACCAGATTGCCGACCTTGGTCCAGTCGTTGCCGTATTTTTCCACCACCGCCTTGTTCACCGGGAACAGGCTGAAGTTGGCCGTCAGGCTGACGAAGTACGGCACCGGCTTATCCAACTGCACCTTGAGCGTGTAGTCATCCGGCGCCGATACGCCCAAGCGATCGGCAGGCAGTTTGCCGCTGATGATCTGCTCGGCGTTCTGGATCCCCGCCAGCTGCGCGAACCAGGCGAACGGCGACAGATTTTTCGGTTCTACCAGCCGCTGCCAGCTGTAGACGAAGTCTTTTGCCGTGACAGGGTCACCGTTTGACCAGCGCGCGTCTTTACGCAGATGGAAAATATAAGTCTGGTTGTCGCTGGTCTGCCAGCGGGTGGCGACGCCGGGGATCACTTTGCCGTTGGCGTCCTGATTGACCAGCCCTTCGAACAGATCGCGCGCCAGCTGCGCCTCCGGCAAGCCCACCGCTTTGATCGGATCGAGCGAGGCCGGTTCGTCTTTAATGTGGCGCACGATTTCCTGTTTGTCCGCCAGCGCGGTGCCCGGGGGAACCTGCGCCGCCATGGCGCTGCTCATACAGGCGCCGATCGCCGCCGCGCAGAGCGCCAAACGAAAACCCCGTTGCATTTTTTTTCCCGTCATTGTGATTTGTCCCCCGTTAACCATCTGAATTTTTTATCATATAGCACAAGATCCATCCGGCCTAGCGCTCACGGCCGAGAAGTTGCAAAAAGTGCGATTCAGGCGATAAAAAAACCCGTGCGGCGCAGGGCGGCACGGGCGGTGTTTGCAGCGGCGACCGTCAGTCGTACAAGTGGATGCTGTTGATGCGGTAGCTGAACTCTTCGCCCTCTTCTTCATCGAACACGGTGAAAAAGCCTTTCTCGGCCAGCGGACGTGCCGAGATATCGGTTTTTTGCAGCTGGCGCGCATCCGCGTCGTCGTAACCGTAGTCGAGGTAGAAGGCATCTTTCTGGTAATCGATATGCAGGGTGAACGGATAGTTCGATTCGTCCCCGCGCCCGTCGTCGTTTTTCACCACGCCGAACCATTCCCCCTGACGGATCTGGTTTTCAGCGTCTACGCCGCACAGCAGCGTGATGGTGTCATTTTCATTTTCGCTATAGCTGGCGATGATTCTGGCTACTGGCATGTTAAATCCTCTTGCGGGTGATTGGCTTAGCTCTGCCGTTAGTATAACAACAGCCTCAGGCCAGGTGCGGTTTAATTGGCGTTTTCGCCGTTACCGCATCACAGATCGCGCAAACGCCGCACAATTGCGATGGGAAAGATGTCTCAAAGCGTAATACACTGAATAAAATGACAATGACTCTCGGCCTTTAACTCAGGGACAACACCATGACCGAACATCGACCGCGCAGTGAACGTGGCCAGTTGGCCATCGCAGGAGAGAACTACGGCAGCTCGCTGCTGGGCGCACCGCTGCTCTATTTCCCGGCGGCGGTCAGCGGCCCGCAGACCGGGCTGATCATCGCCGGCACCCACGGCGATGAGAGCGCCGCCATCGTAACCCTGTCCTGCGCGCTGCGCAGCATCGCCCCCGAACAGTTGCGCCACCACGTGGTGCTGGCGGTCAACCCCGACGGCTGCCAGTTGGGGCTGCGCGCCAATGCCAACGGCGTCGATCTGAACCGCAACTTCCCGGCCGCCAACTGGCGCTCCGGCGACACCGTCTATCGCTGGAACAGCGCGGCGCCGGTGCGCGACGTCAGGCTCTCCACCGGCGGGCGCCCCGGCTCCGAACCGGAAACCCAGGCGCTGTGTCATCTGATCCATCGCCTGAAGCCGCATTGGGTGGTGTCGTTCCATGAGCCGCTGGCCTGCATTGAAGATCCCGCCAGCTCGCGGCTCGGCGTTTGGCTGTCGCACAAGTTCGAGCTGCCGCTGGTGACCAGCGTCGGTTATGAAACGCCCGGCTCGTTCGGCAGCTGGTGCGCGGATCTGTCGCTGCCCTGCATCACCGCCGAATTCCCGCCGATCTCCGCCGATGCCGCCAGCGAGCGTTACATCGACGCGATGACCGAGCTGTTGACCTACCCGGATTAATCCCTACGGGGCGAGCTCGACGATCGCCCCGCATTCGAACGCCAGGCCCGGTTCAGCGTCTCGCGCCAGCCAGGTCGGGCCGTCCAGATCGACGAAGCGCGCCGCCGGCGCCAGCGGCAAGGCGGCGGATATCGCCCGCGACGTACACAACATGCAGCCGAGCATGATGGCGAACCCTTGTTCGCGCGCGGCCTGCGCCAGCGCCAACGCCTCGGTCAAGCCGCCGGTTTTGTCCAGTTTGATGTTGACCATCTGGTAGCGTTGCGCCAGCCGCGGCAGATCGGCCCGGGTGTGGCAGCTCTCATCGGCGCAGATCGGCAGCGGATGGATAAAGTGCTCCAGTGCGGCGTCGTCACCGGCCGGCAGCGGCTGCTCCAGCATCGCCACGCCAAGATCGGCCAGCAGTTGGCAGCGCGCCGCCAGCCCTTCCGCCTGCCAGGATTCATTGGCGTCGACGATCAGCGTCGCCTGCGGCACCGCGGCGCGGATCGCCACCAGCCGCTCGCTGATATAGTGATCGTCGAGTTTGATCTTCAGCAGCGTGGCGCCCTGCCTCTCCAGCTCACGCGCGGCGAAGGCCATCGCTTCCGGCGTGCCGATGCTGACGGTCTGCGCCATGCGGATCTGCGCCGGCGCCGTCACGCCGCTGCGCTGCCACAGGCTCTGCCCGTGCAGACGACACTCCAGATCCCACAGCGCCGAGTCCAACGCGTTGCGGGCCGCGCCCGCCGGCATCTGCGTCAGCAGTTGCTCGCGGGTGATGCCCTGCGCGATCGCCGGCGCCATCTCAGCCAGCTGCGCCATCACCGATTCCTCGCTCTCGCCATAGCGCGGATACGGCGTGCATTCGCCGACGCCGCGCACGCCCTGCTGTTCGATTTCGACCACCACCACCCTGGCTTCGGTGCGGCTGCCGCGCGCGATCACGAAGGCGGTGTGCAGCGGCCAGGCTTCCGGGTAAAAACGCATGTCTCTCATAACGGCTCCTGAGCGAAAACTGCGCATCCAGGCAGGCTGATGCGCCGGTGATGTTTTATAGAACAGCCTAATATATACAACTATTTAGCAAACTTTGATATCCAATCCGCCCCGCTTGTCATAAACTGGCGCCAGGGTGTGAACCTGATGTTAACAGCCGGCGCCGGCGCGCCGTTCCATCAGGTTCATACCCTTTGTATAAACACCTGTAAAAGGAATCTAGCAATGACTCAGACAGTACATTTTCAAGGCAATCCGGTCAGCGTAGCGGGCAAACTGCCACAGCAGGGCGAACAGGCCAAGGCCTTCTCGCTGGTTGCCAAAGACCTGTCAGACGTAGCGCTGAGCAGCTTCGCGGGTAAACGCAAAGTCCTGAACATCTTCCCAAGCATCGATACCGGCGTCTGCGCGACGTCGGTGCGTAAATTCAACCAGTTGGCCAGCGGCCTGGATAACACCGTGGTGCTGTGCATCTCCGCCGATCTGCCGTTCGCGCAGTCGCGTTTCTGCGGCGCGGAAGGCCTGAGCAACGTGGTTACCCTGTCTACCCTGCGCGGCGCCGAGTTCAAGCAGGCGTACGGCGTTGAAATCGCCGAAGGTCCATTGGCAGGCCTGACCGCGCGTGCGGTCGTGGTGCTGGATGGCCAGGACAACGTGCTGTACAGCGAGCTGGTGAACGAAATCACCACCGAGCCGGATTACGACGCGGCGCTGGCAGCGCTGAAATAACAAAGCCGGCGTTCGCCGGCTTTGGAAACACGCTAAAGGCGCCGCAAGGCGCCTTTCTTATTCTTCTCCCTCGGCGCCGCCTTTACGGCTGCTCAGGCCATACTCGCGCAGCTTGTTGGCGATGGCGGTATGGGAAACGCCCAGGCGCTTCGCCAGCTTGCGGGTGCTGGGATAGGTGCGATACAGGCGCGTCAGCACCGAGCGCTCGAAACGCTTGCTGATGTCGTCCAGCGAGCCGTCCAGCACCTCGTCGCCCAACGACATCTCCACCTCGAACTCCGGCAACACGATATCCTGCGGCCGCAGTTCGTAGCCTTCGGTTTGCGTCAGCGCGCGGTAGATGGCGTTTTTCAGCTGGCGCACGTTGCCCGGCCAGCCGTATTTGCTGAGGAAGCCGCCCAGATCGTTCGCCAGCTTGGGCCGCGCCACGCCCTGCTCATCGGCGAAGCGCGCCACGAACAGCTCGGTCAGCGGCATGATGTCCTGCGGACGTTCGCGCAGCGGCGGGATGGTGATGGTCAGCACGTTGAGGCGATAATAGAGGTCTTCGCGGAATTCGCCGCGCTGCACCAGCTCGGTCAGGTTCTTCTGGGTGGCGCAGATCACGCGCACGTCGACGTGCACCTCATGCTCTTCGCCGACGCGGCGGAACGTGCCGTCGTTGAGGAAACGCAGCAGTTTGGTCTGCATGCGCGGCGACATTTCGCCGATCTCGTCCAGCAGCACCGAACCGCCGTTGGCCTGCTCGAAGAAGCCCTTTTTGCCTTCCAGCGCGTTGGGATAAGCGCCCGGCGCATGGCCGAACAGCTCGCTCTCCACCACGTCATCCGGCAGCGCGGCGCAGTTCAGCGCCAGGAACGGCTGCTTGCCGCGCGGGCTGCGCAGGTGGCAGGCGCGGGCCAGAATATCCTTGCCGGTGCCGGTATCGCCCACGATCAGCAGCGGCGCATCGAGCATCGCCAGCTTGCGCGCCTGCTCCAGCACGTGACGCATCTTGGCGCTCACCGCGACGATGTGGTCGAATTCGGTATCGTCGTTCACCGACAGATTTTGCAGTTGGCGGCCCATGCGCGCGGTGGACTTCAACATCACCACCGCGCCAACCGCGGCCGGCTGTTGCTGTTCGTCCTCCAGATAGATAGGCGTAATGTCCATCAGGAAGTCCTGGCTGCGGATCACCACCCGTTCTGAGTGCGGCGCCGTATGCTCGCTCTCCAGCCAGCGGCTGAAGTTATAGCCGCCGATCAGCGCCCCGGCGGTCTGGTTGCGGATCTTGTCTTCGCTCAGGCTGAACAGCGCCAGCGCCGCCGGGTTGGCCAGCTCGACCTTGCCCTTCATATCGATAGAGAACACCGGCTCCGGCATCGACTCCAGCAGCGCACGCAGCGCGCGATGCTCGCGTTCGGAAGGCATAAAGCTGACGGTGCGCACGTCGGTTACGCCGGCGATGCGGCGGATCTCCGCCATCAACGCGCGGAAAGTATCGAAATCCAACTGGGAGAAATTGAGGTAAATGCGGCCGATGGGATCGATCTCGATGCCACGTAAGTCAATGCTGCGCGATACCAAAAGATCGAGTAATTCTCGAGTGAGACCGAGGCGGTCTTCGCAAAATACTTCCAAACGCATCAGTGTTGGCCTTATCTCTGCAGGTGCGGGGATCGTTAGCGATGATGATACTCCCTCGCACCGGGCGGTAGAAGCGATCTGTCAGCAAAAGTTGACAGAACTCTGATTTATTGCCGTGGTTGCTGATTTTAAACGCAAGTGAATAACAGCATCGGCGTCATTTTAGCCTGCAAACAGAGAGTTATCACAATCATAATTAATTTTTCAGAGATTTATCACGCAATCACAGGGGGATCGACTGTCGTCAAGTCTCGATTACGTCCGGCGTCGGCACCGCTCAGAAAACGGCGCTCCTGAGAGCGCCGTCGTGGGGTTATTTGGCCTTGCCGTCGCCCTTTTTCAGCGTATCTTTCAACTGGCCGATCAGCTGGCTGCGGAAATCGCCAAGCTTCGGTTTTTCCCCTTCCAGCCACGGCAGCGGGCGGCACAGTTCCATCGCCTTGATGCCCAGCCGCGCGGTCAACAGCCCGGCGCCAATGCCCTGCGCCGCGCGCGCCGACAGCCGCGCCGCCAGATCCTGCGACATCCAGTCCATGCCCACTTCGCGCACCAGCTCGGAAGCGCCGGCGAAGGCGATATTGAGCAGCACCAGCCGGAACAGACGAATGCGGCTGAAGTAACCCAGTTCGATGCCGTACAGCGCGGCGATGCGGTTAATCAAACGGATGTTGCGCCAGGCGATAAACGCCATATCCACCAGCGCCAACGGGCTGACGGCAATCATCAGCGTCGATTCGGCGGCGGAGCGGCTGATTTCGCGCCGCGCCTGATTGTCGAGCACCGGCTGCACCAGTTTGGCGTACAGCTCCACCACTTCACGATCGTTTTGCGTTTCATGCAGCGAGGCCTGCCAGCGCTGCAGCGCCGGATGCCCCTGATCCAGCCCGGCCTGGCGCGCCAGCTTCTCGCAGAATTCGCGCCCTTGCCCCAGCCCGTGGCTGTGCAACAGCTCGCGCGCCACGTCGCGCTCTTCCGCGCGCTGGCGCAGCCGATACAAACGCCGCCACTCAGTGACCACCGAACCGACGCCGGCAAACACGATCAGGCCGCCGGCCACGCCGCCGCCCATGGCGATCCAGTCCTGCTGCACCCAGGCGGTATGCACCCACTGCACGCCCTGCGCCACCACGCTGACGCCGAACAGCGCCAGCCCGGCGGTCACCATTTTGCGCCACAGGCTGCGTTTAGGTTTCAGCGCGGCGTTAATGATGCCTTCGGCGCGCCCTTCCTCCTCTTCCTGCTGCAGCTCCGGCGCCGCCGGAAAGAAGCTCTCCGCCTGCTCGGCGTCGAAAGCGACGCCGGCGCGCAACGCCGGTTCCTGCGGCGGCTGCAACGGCTCGTCAAAATCGATACGCGGTTTGATCGGCTCGCTCATCGCAATTTGTCTCCCAGTAAAAATTCCATCACCGCATCCAGACGGATATGCGGCAACGGGCTGTCCACGCTCATGGCGCGCGGGCGAAATTCATCGAAGTGGAACCCCTGGCTCTGCCAGAACGCCGGCCCCGGCAGGCGGGCGGGCACTTCGCCAGGGAACACCGTCAGCGGCGCGCCGTCGCTGAGGCGGTTGCCCTTCAGCGCCGGGATACGCTGCCCCTGATGATCGACGATGCCGCTCTCGGTCGCCTGCACCGAGGCCAGGCCGACGCAATCCATGCTGATGCCTTCGAACGCCGCATTCTGCCACGCCTCTTGCACCAGCTGTTGCAGCAATGACACCAGATTGGCGTGCTGATCGGCGGTGATATGGTCCGCTTTGGTGGCGGCGAACATCAGTTTGTCGATGGTCGGCGAGAACAAGCGGCGAAACAGCGTGCGCTTGCCGTAATGGAAGCTCTGCATCAGCTGGGTCAGCGCCAGACGCATGTCGTTGAACGCCTGCGGGCCGCTGTTGAGCGGCTGCAGGCAGTCGACCAGCACGATTTGCCGATCGAAACGGACGAAATGCTCTTTGTAGAAGTTCTTGACGATCGACTGGCAGTAGTAATTGAAGCGAGCGCGCAACATGCCGATGTTGGTGTGTTTGTCGGCCTGCGCCAGCTTCGACTCGCCGATCGCGGCCACGTCAGGCCACGGGAAAAACTGCAGCGCCGGCGCGCCGGCCATGTCGCCCGGCAGCACGAAACGCCCCGGTTGAATGAAGTGCAGCCCTTCGCTCTTGCAACGCAACAGATAATCGGTGTAGGCCTGGGCGATCGCCGCCAGGCGGTTTTCGTCGGCCGGCGCCAGCGGATCGCAGTTTTTGCACAGCTCAAGCCAGGGCTTGGCCCATTCGGCGCGTTCGCCCTGCAGCAGCCCGGTCATCTGGCGCGACCAGGCCAGGTAATCCTGTTCGAGCATCGGCAGATCCAGCAACCATTCGCCGGGATAGTCGACGATCTCCAGGTACAGCGTGGAGGTGTCTTTAAAGTGGCGCAGCAGCGAGTCGTTGGAGCGGTAGCGCAACGCCAGACGAATTTCGCTGACGCCGCGCGTCGGCGTCGGCCAGGCCGGCGGCGTGCCGTACAGCTGCGCCAGCCCTTCGTCATAGGTGAAACGCTGGATGCCGAGATCGCGCTGCGGGATGCGTTTAACGCCCAACAGGCGTTCTTCGCGCACCGGTGAAAACAACGGCATGCGCGCGCCGCTGTGCACATGCAGCAGTTGGTTAACGAAAGCGGTGATAAAGGCGGTTTTGCCGCTGCGGCTCAGGCCGGTCACCGCCAGGCGCAGATGGCGATCCATTCCGCGGTTGACCAGCGAGGTTAACTCATTTTGCAGTCGTTTCATTGCTCTCCTTGACGTAACGCCCGAATGCCTTGTTCAGGCCTTTACGGAACAGCGGTTCCAGCACCAGCGCCAGCACGAAGCGCACCGGTTTGCGGCCGACGGTTTTCAACAGCCAGCCGGCAGCGCCCGCCGGGCCATAGTTCAATAACGCTATGATGATGACTTTAGCCAATGTCTTCAACATTGCCGCCGCTCCTCGTTTAAATCCACCCGTTCTGGCGGTGTTCGCGACATCGATTTTATTCATGACAATGCCCTCCGGCACAAGACGATTAAGGTTATTCACGGGATAACGGCGGCGAAGATGCCCGGCCTGCGCAGGCCGGGTCTCGCAAGAAGGGTTACAGCTTGCGGAAACGGCTCTGTACGCCGAAGGTGTCGGACGTCACGTAACGCTCGACCTGACGCAGCTGCTGCTCGCCGCTGCCCAGCTCATACTCCAGCTGATCGAGCAGCTGGCGCGGCGTCTTCTGATGCTCGCCTTCGAAGCGGCTGGCCGGCGCCTCGTCCAACACGAACACCAGCGCGATATAGGCCACCAGCGTGAAGAAGAACAGCCCAAAGAACAGCGACAGCACCACCATCACGCGGATCAGGCGCACCGGCACGTCGAAATAGTGGGCCAAACCGGCGCAGACGCCTTTCACCATGCCTTCTTCGGGTACGCGATAAAGCTTTTTACTGCCCAGCGTATTACTCATCAGGACTGTCTCCAGTTCGGGTGTTCCGCATCAAGGATCTCTTCCAGCGCCTGAATGCGTTCACGCATGCGTTTGGCGTCTTCCGCCAGCTGCGCCAGGCGCTGCATTTCTTGCTGACTCAGTTGGATGCCAGTCTGTTGCCGATTGCTGTAATGCAGCCAAAGCCAAATCGGCGCGACAAACAGCACGAAAATTGTCAGCGGAATGGCAAGTAATAAAGCACTCATTGTTATTCCTTCTTATCGGGTCCTGGATTGGCGGCCACCTCCGGTGTGTGGCCGCGGTTCGCCTTACTCTGAGCGGTTCATCTTGGCTTTCAGCGCCGCCAGCTGCTCACTGATGGCGTCGTCGGCTTTCAGCTCGGCAAACTCCTGGTCCAGCGACTTCTTTTTACCGATGCTGATGCTTTCCGCTTCGGCTTCCATGTGGTCGATGCGGCGTTCGAACTGTTCGAAACGCGCCATCGCCTCGTCCAGCTTACCGCTGTCGAGCTGGCGACGTACTTCACGGGAAGAAGACGCGGCCTGATGACGCAGCGCCAGCGCCTGCTGCCGCGCGCGGGTTTCGGTGAGCTTGTTTTCCAGCTCGCCGATTTCGCTCTTCATGCGCGCCAGCGTTTCTTCTACGGTCGCCACTTCCTGCGTCAGCGTGGCGATCAGGTCGGCAACCTTTTGTTTTTCGATCAGCGCCGCGCGGGCCAAGTCTTCTTTATCTTTGCGCAGCGCCAGTTCGGCTTTTTCCTGCCAGTCGCTGACCTGGCTTTCGCCCTGCTCGATGCGACGCAGCAACTGCTTTTTCTCCGCCAGCGCGCGCGCCGACGTAGAACGGACTTCAACCAGCGTGTCTTCCATCTCTTGGATCATCAACCGCACCAGCTTCTGCGGATCTTCCGCCTTGTCCAGCAGGGTGTTGATGTTGGCGTTCACGATGTCGGCAAAACGAGAAAAAATACCCATAATTCACTTCCTCTTGGTTCTGATGGCGTCTGAAGCGCCGCGTTAAGTCGTACAGCTTGCCCAAAGAGATAATCAAAACCCGTGCCAACTTTTATACCATTGAAAAACAACAACTCTTTATTTTTGACTCTCTGCGCGCTTGCTGTAGAGTGATTATTTTCACCAAACATTGGCGAATTTCATCATGAACGAACAGCCAGAAAATTTATTGGGCGAAGCAAACGCCTTTGTCGAAGTATTGGAGCAAGTCTCCCAGGTGGCAAAGCTGAACAAACCGGTGCTGGTGATCGGCGAACGCGGCACCGGCAAAGAGCTGATCGCCCACCGTCTGCACTACCTCTCCAACCGTTGGCAAGGGCCGTTCATCTCGCTCAACTGTGCGGCGCTGAATGAAAACCTGCTGGACTCCGAGCTGTTCGGCCACGAGGCCGGCGCCTTTACCGGCGCGCAGAAACGTCATCTGGGCCGCTTCGAGCGCGCCGACGGCGGCACGCTGTTCCTCGATGAGCTGGCGACCGCGCCGATGCTGGTGCAGGAGAAATTGCTGCGGGTGATCGAATACGGCCAGTTGGAACGCGTGGGCGGCAGCCAGCCGCTGCGGGTGGATGTGCGCCTGGTGTGCGCCACCAACGACGATCTGCCGACGCTGGCGGCGACGGGCAAGTTCCGTGCCGACCTGCTGGATCGGCTGGCGTTCGACGTGGTGCAGTTGCCGCCGCTGCGGCAACGCCGGCCCGATATCATGCTGCTGGCCGAGCACTTCGCCATTCAAATGTGCCGCGAGCTGGGGCTGCCGCTGTTTCCCGGCTTTACCGAACGCGCCAGGCAGACGTTGCTCAACTACGGCTGGCCAGGCAACGTGCGCGAACTGAAAAACGTGGTGGAACGTTCGGTCTATCGTCACGGCGACAGCGACAACCCGCTGGATGAGATCGTCATCAACCCGTTTGCACCACGCGAGGCCACGCCGCTTGCGCCCGCCCCTGAAGGCGCCGGCGTGTTGCCGTCGCTGCCGCTCGAGCTGAAAAACTGGCAGTTGGAGCAAGAGAAGGCGCTGATCGAGGCGGCGCTGCAGCAAGGGCGATTCAACCAGCGCAAGGCGGCGCAGTTGCTGGGGCTCACCTACCATCAGCTACGCGGTATGCTGAAAAAGCATGCGCTGCTGCAAAACGGCGAAACGGACGAGGAATAGCGGGCAAAAAAAAAGCCAGCACCCGAGCTGGCTTAAAAAACACTGGAAGCAATGTGAGCAATGTCGTGCCTTCCACATCAGAGCCGCAAACTGTGGCCTTCCGTGAACTGCCAGGCGATGATAATAGTTATCAGTATCGTCTGTAAAGCACTTTGTTGAGAATTTTTCTCATTACCACACGAAGATTGCGCAATTACCACTCAGGGAACGGGTCCGCCATGTCCAGCCAATAGTCCACGCCGGCGGCCATTTCGTCGTCGTTCAGCAGGCAGTCGTCCAGCAGACGCACGATCGCCGCCTGTTGCAAGTGCTGGCCGATAAATACCAGCTCCTGGCGCATGTCGCCGAACGGCTCCACCCATTTCTCCTGAATATGCGCCCGCGTTTGCGGATCCTGCGGCCAATTATCTTGCGGGATCGCGCGCCAAAAGGTGCCCGCCAGGCCGTAATGGGCGATGCCGCCAGCCTGGCTCCACTGCCCGGCCTGCCGCGGCCGCGTCGCCAGCCAGAAGAAGCCTTTCGAGCGCAGCAGCTTGCCGCCGCCCCAATCGCCGTTGATCACGCGGTAGAACTTGTCCGGCGCAAACGGCCGCCGCGCCTGATAGACAAAGCTGCTGATGCCGTAGCTTTCCGTTTCCGGCACGTGTTCGCCGCGCAGCTCTTTCAGCCAGCCGGGCGCCTGCTGCGCCTTTTCAAAGCTGAAGCTGCCGGTATTCAGCACCGCCTCCAGCGGCAGTTTGCCCGGCGCGATCGGCACAATGCGGGCGTCGGGATTCAGGCTGGCCAGCAGCGCCATCACTTCGCCCTGCTGCGTTGGCGTCAACAGATCGGTCTTGCTGACCAGGATCACGTCGCAAAATTCAATTTGCTCAATCAACAGGTCCGCCACGCTGCGCAGATCGTCCTCACCCAGACTTTGGCCGGCCTCCTGCAGGCTTTGCGCCTGCTGGTATTGCTGAATGAAATTCACCCCGTCGACCACCGTCACCAGCGTATCCAGCCGGGCGAATTGGGACAGGCTTTCGCCCGTTTCATCCTCAAAGGTAAAGGTTTCCGCCACCGGCAGCGGCTCCGAGATGCCACTCGATTCGATCAACAGGTAATCGAAACGCCCGTCCTGCGCCAGTTCGCGCACCGATACCAGCAGGTCTTCGCGCAGCGTGCAGCAGATGCACCCGTTGCTCATCTCCACCAGCTTCTCTTCCTGGCGATCGAGATGCACTTCATTCTCCACCAGCGCGGCGTCAATGTTCACTTCGCTCATGTCGTTGACAATCACCGCCACGCGCATGCCCTGCCGGTTGTTCAGGATATGGTTCAGCACCGTGGTCTTGCCGGCGCCGAGAAAGCCGGAAAGCACGGTCACGGGAAGTTGTTTCATGGGGACCTCATTAAAATTCATTGCGTAATGCCTGGTAACCGCGCACCAGTTCGACGTTGGTGGCGGCCACTTCTTCCGAAAACTGCAGCGCGCCGCGATCGACCTGGCGATAGCGCGACAGATCGCTGTCGGCGCCCACGCGTTCGGTCGAGGGGATATAGCGGTTTTCCGGCAGCGTCACGCCGTCCACCACCGCGTTGTAGCGCACCACGCAGCCGGACTGAACGTGGCAGTTGAACAGCACGCTGTTGAACCCGATAAACACCCGATCGCCGATGCGACACGGGCCATGGACGATGGCGCGGTGGGCGATCGAGCTGTAACGGCCGATGGTGACCGCCGCCCCGCTCTTGGAGTGGATCACCACGCCGTCCTGAATATTGGAGTGCGAGCCGATGACGATCGGCTCCATGTCGCCGGCGGCGTTCAACTCGTCGGCGCGGATCACCGCATACGGGCCGACGTAAACGAAATCTTCAACGATCACCCGGCCGCAAATAATGGCGGTGGGATCGATGTAGGCCAGCGGCGAGACCTGCGGCAGATGGCCGCTGGGATTTTTACGCAGCATGGTGTTCTCCCCGCCAGCTCAGCTCCGCCGCCGCATTGTGGGCATGCAGGCTCTCCTGATGCTCGACGCGCAGCGAGAAAGCGCGGTAGTCGCACTGGCTGCGCAGCATGCGGTACAGGCGCCGCGCCGCATCCTCGCAAAACATCAGGTTCTGACCGTTGGCCAGCGCGAAGGCCTGCTCGTCGCGGCGTTTCACCAGCGTTTGCACCGGCGTGCCCAGCGCATGTTCGATGCGGTCAATCAGTTTTACCGGTTCGAACGCCCGTTCATTCTCGGGCGTTACGGTGATCCAGGCCCAGCTGCGCTGGCTGTGGGGCGTGGCCGGCATTCCCTGCTCCAACAGCCACTCGCTCACCTGCCGCTGGCTGACCCGCTCCGCCTCCTGTTCAAAATCAAACTGGAACTGTTGCTGCGCCAGCTGGCGGCTGAGCGCCGCCGAACTCGGGCAGGTGGAGGAATAAGGCACGCCGACGGTCAGCACCAGCGTCAGCGTGTCCGTCAGGGTGGCCTCGATGCGCAGCGGATAGGCTTTCCAGCCGCGCTGCGGCGACAGCAGCGCCGGGCGTGACAGCAACAGCTCGCCACTGATCGACAAGCTGGCGCGATCGCTGTGTTCCGGCTGCGAAGCCAAAAAGGCCTGCAGCGTTCGGCCGATGCGCTGCGGCGTCAGCTCGCCCTGCGTCAACTCGTCCAGCGCCAGATACAGCCGCGACATGTGAATGCCGCGCTCGCCCGCCGCTTCGGCGCGCAGGTTGATACCGGCGTCGACCTTCGCCATCAATGGCTTGCCGGCCAGCTCCAGCGGCAGCGCGATCCCTTGCATCCCGACCCAATCGAGCCCGACATCACTCATTTCGCCGCGCCATGCCTGAGCGTCCGGCAGCGAACGGCGTGGTGGAAGTGCAACTTCGTTCATACATCCCCTTGCGTTATGGTGACTTTGCCGGGGAACGGTAACATGATTTTGTTATATTATAACATAACATGAAAAACTTTTTTCTTGCCGCTGAACGGGCTGATTAATCAAGTCGCAGAAAACTCAGCGATTTTGCTCAATGGATTGGGCTGCTGGTCAGAGTGCGATACACTAACGCTATTGCTGATTAACCCATGAGCCTCTATGCGTGGTTTACCCTTTTGGATACTGTCGTTGTGCCTGACGGGCTCTGCCCTGGCCGCGACAACACCGCCCGCGCCCACCGCGGCGCCGCTACCGGACATTCGCCAAAGCGGCTTTGTTTATTGCGTCAGCGGCATACTGAATACCTTCAACCCGCAAATGGCCAGCAGCGGCCTGACGGTGGATACCCTGGCCGCCCAGCTGTACGATCGCCTGCTGGACGTCGATCCCTACACCTATCGCCTGATCCCCGAGCTGGCGCAAAGCTGGGAAGTGCTGGATAACGGCGCCACCTACCGCTTCCATTTGCGCAAGGACGTGCCGTTCCAGACCACCGCCTGGTTCACGCCCACCCGCAAGATGAACGCCGACGACGTGGTGTTCAGCTTTGCGCGCGTATTCGATCAGAAACACCCGTATCACGACGTGAACGGCGGCGAATACCCCTATTTCGACAGCCTGCAGTTCGGTGATTCGGTGCAGAGCGTGAGAAAGCTCGACGACTATACGGTGGAGATTCGCCTGCAGTCGCCGGACGCCTCGTTCCTGTGGCACCTGGCCACCCACTACGCGCCGGTGCTGTCCGCCGAGTACGCCGATCTGCTGACGCGTGAGGGCCATCAGGAGCTGATCGACCGCGAGCCGGTCGGCAGCGGCCCGTTCCTGCTCAACGAATACCGCTCGGGGCAATATATTCGCCTGGCGCGCAACGCCGCCTACTGGAAAGGGCTGCCGCGCATGCCGCAGGTGGTGATCGATCTGGGCGCCGGCGGCACCGGCCGCCTCTCCAAGCTGCTGACCGGCGAGTGCGACGTGCTGGCCTATCCGGCGGCCAGCCAGCTGTCGATTCTGCGCGACGATCCGCGCCTGCGCCTGACGCTGCGCCCGGGGATGAACATCGCCTATCTGGCGTTCAACACCCGTAAACCGCCGCTCGACAACCTCAATGTGCGCCAGGCGATCTCGCTGGCGATCAACAACCAGCGGTTGATGCAGTCGATCTATTACGGCACGGCGGAAACCGCCGCCTCGATCCTGCCGCGCGCCTCCTGGGCCTATGACAACGACGCGCACGTCACCGAGTACGATCCGGCCAAATCTCGCGAGATGCTGCGGCAGGCCGGCGTCAGCCAGCTGAACCTGAAGCTGTGGGTGCCGACCGCCTCGCAGTCTTACAACCCGAGCCCGCTGAAAACCGCCGAACTGATCCAGGCCGATCTCGGCCAGGTGGGCATCAACGTCACCATCGTGCCGGTGGAGGGCCGCTTCCAGGAAGCGCGCCTGATGGAGATGAACCACGATCTGACCCTGACCGGCTGGGCCACCGACAGCAACGATCCGGACAGCTTCTTCCGGCCGCTGCTGAGCTGCGCGGCAATCCGTTCGCAAACCAACTATGCTCACTGGTGTGATCCGGGCTTTGACGAAGTGCTGCAGAACGCGCTGCTGTCGCAGCAGCTGTCTCAGCGCATCGACAACTACCGCAAGGCGCAGAAAATCCTCGAGCAGCAACTGCCGGTGCTGCCGCTGGCGTCCTCCTTGCGCCTGCAGGCCTATCGTTACGACATCAAGGGATTGGTGCTGAGCCCGTTCGGCAACGCCTCGTTCGCCGGGGTGTACCGTGAATCCGCGCCGGAGGTGAAAAAGTGATTATCTTTACCCTGCGCCGCATTCTGCTGCTGCTGATCACGCTGTTCTTCCTGACGCTGGTCAGTTTCAGCCTGAGCTATTTCACGCCGCGCGCGCCGCTGAACGGCGCCGCCCTGCTGGACGCCTATCAGTTCTACTTCGTCAGCCTGCTGCACTGGGACTTCGGCGTCTCCAGCATCAACGGCCAGGCGATCAGCGAACAGCTGCGCGAAGTGTTCCCGGCCACCATGGAACTGTGCCTGCTGGCCTTCGCCCTGGCGCTGTTCATCGGCATTCCGCTGGGCATCATCGCCGGCGTGCTGCGCGGCAAGTGGCAGGACACCGCCATCAGCACCTTCGCGCTGCTGGGCTTTTCGATGCCGGTGTTCTGGCTGGCGCTGCTGCTGATGCTGTTCTTCTCGCTGCATCTCGGCTGGCTGCCGGTTTCCGGCCGTTTCGATCTGCTGTATCAGGTGAAACCCATCACCGGTTTTGCGCTGATCGACGCCTGGCTGTCGGACTCGCCGTACCGCGCCGAGATGATCGGCAGCGCCCTGCGCCACATGATCCTGCCGATCGCCGCGCTGGCGGTGGCGCCCACCACCGAAGTGGTGCGGCTGATGCGCATCAGCACCGACGACGTGCTGAGCCAAAACTACATCAAGGCCGCCGCCACCCGCGGCCTGTCGCGCTTTACCATCATTCGTCGCCACGTGTTGCACAACGCGCTGCCGCCGATCGTGCCCAAACTCGGGCTGCAGTTCTCCACCATGCTCACGCTGGCGATGATCACCGAAGTGGTGTTCAGCTGGCCGGGTCTCGGCCGGTGGCTGATCAACGCCATTCGCCAGCAGGACTATGCGGCAATCTCCGCCGGCGTGATGGTGGTCGGCACGCTGGTGATCACCATTAACGTTCTGGCCGACATTCTGGGTGCGGCAACCAACCCGCTGAAACATAAGGAATGGTATGCCCTTCGATAACGTATACCGCGAGAAAAAGATGCCGAGCCCGCTGCGCTACACCTGGCGGATTTTCTACGGCGACGCGCTGGCGATGATCGGTTTTTACGGCGTGATCGCCCTGCTGCTGCTGTCGCTGTTCGGCAGCCTGCTGGCGCCCTACGCGCTGGATCAGCAGTTCCTCGGCTATCAACTGCTGCCGCCGTCCTGGTCGCGCTACGGCAACGTGTCGTTCTTCCTCGGCACCGACGATCTCGGGCGCGACATCCTCAGCCGCCTGTTGACCGGCACCGCCGCCACCTTCGGTTCCGCGCTGGCGGTGACGCTGGCCGCGGCGTTCTGCGGGGTGATCCTCGGCGTGTTCGCCGGCGTCACCCACGGGCTGCGATCGGCGGTGCTCAACCATATCCTCGATACCCTGCTGTCGATTCCGTCGCTGCTGCTGGCGATCGTGGTGGTGGCGTTTATCGGCCCCAAACTTGAACACGCCATGCTGGCGGTGTGGCTGGCTCTGCTGCCGCGCATGGTGCGCACCATCTACAGCGCGGTGCACGATGAGCTGGAGAAAGAGTACGTGGTGGCGGCCCGGCTTGACGGCGCCTCCACGCTGCAGATCCTGTGGTACGCAGTCATGCCGAACATCGCGGCAGTGCTGGTGACCGAGTTCACCCGCGCGCTGTCGATGGCCATTTTGGATATCGCCGCGCTCGGCTTCCTCGATCTCGGCGCGCAGTTGCCTTCGCCGGAATGGGGAGCGATGCTCGGCGATTCGCTTGAGCTGGTGTACGTCGCCCCCTGGACGGTGATGCTGCCCGGCGCGGCCATCCTCGTCAGCGTGCTGCTGGTTAACCTGTTAGGCGACGGTATGCGCCGCGCAATCAATGCCGGGGTGGAATAATGCCGTTACTCGATATCCGCAATTTGACGATTGAATTTATGACCGCCGAAGGGCCGGTCAAGGCGGTCGATCGCGTCAGCATGACGCTGACCGAGGGCGAGGTGCGCGGCCTGGTGGGCGAATCGGGCTCCGGCAAGAGTCTGATCGCCAAAGCCATCTGCGGCGTGACCAAAGACAACTGGCGCGTCACCGCCGATCGTTTCCGCTTCGACGACATCGATCTGCTGCAGCTAAGCCCGCGCGAGCGGCGCAAGCTGGTGGGCCACAACGTCTCAATGATCTTCCAGGAGCCGCAGTCCTGTCTCGACCCTTCCGAGAGCATCGGCCGCCAGCTGGCGCAGGCCATCCCAGGCTGGACCTACAAGGGCCACTGGTGGCAGCGCTTCAACTGGCGCAAACGCCGCGCCATCGAATTGCTGCACCGCGTCGGTATCAAGGATCATGACGACATCATGGGCAGCTTCCCGTACGAGCTGACGGAAGGCGAGTGCCAGAAAGTGATGATCGCCATCGCGCTGGCCAACCAACCGCGCCTGCTGATCGCCGATGAGCCGACCAACGCCATGGAACCGACCACGCAGGCGCAGATTTTTCGCCTGTTGGCGCGTCTCAACCAGAACAACAACACCACCATTCTGCTGATCAGTCACGACCTGCAGATGATGAGCAAGTGGGCCGACCGGGTGAACGTCTTGTACTGCGGGCAAACGGTGGAAAGCGCCCAGTGCGAAGAACTGCTGGCGGCGCCGCACCACCCTTACACCCAGGCGTTGATCCGCGCCATGCCGGACTTCGGCCGCTCGTTGCCGCACAAAAGCCGGTTGAATACGCTTCCGGGCGCCATTCCTTCGCTGGAACACCTGCCGATCGGCTGCCGCCTGGGGCCGCGCTGCCCTTACGCACAGAAGAAGTGCATCGAAACGCCGCGCCTGCGCCCGGTCAAAAACCACTTCTTCGCCTGCCACTTCCCGCTGAACATGGAGGAGCAATAACATGGAAACGCTGTTGGAAGTGCGCAACCTGAGCAAAACCTACCGCTATCGTACCGGGCTGTTCCGCCGCCAGCACGTCGAGGCGGTGAAATCGGTCAGCTTTACCCTGCGCGAAGGCCAGACGCTGGCGGTGATCGGCGAGAACGGCTCCGGCAAATCCACGCTGGCGAAGATGCTCTCCGGCATGGTAGAACCGACCGCCGGCGAACTGTTGATCGACGATCATCCGCTGGAATTCGGCGATTATCGTTACCGCAGCCAGCGCATTCGCATGATTTTTCAGGATCCGAGCACCTCGCTCAACCCGCGCCAGCGCATCGGCCAGCTGCTGGACGCGCCGCTGCGGCTGAACACCGATCTTGAGCCCGCCGAGCGCGAGCAGCGTATCAACCAGACTCTGCGCCAGGTCGGCATGCTGCCGGATCACGCCTACTACTATCCGCACATGCTGGCCTCCGGGCAAAAACAGCGCGTCGCGCTGGCCCGTGCGCTGATCCTGCAACCGAAGGTGATCGTCGCCGATGAGGCGCTGGCCTCGCTGGACATGTCGATGCGCTCGCAAATCATCAACCTGATGCTGGAGCTGCAGGAAAAACACGGTATTTCCTATATCTACGTCACCCAGCACCTCGGCATGATGAAGCATATCAGCGACCAGGTGCTGGTGATGCACGAAGGGGAAATCGTCGAACGCGGCAGCACCGCGGAGGTGTTGGCGGCGCCGCTGCACGAATTGACCAAGCGCCTTATCGCCAGCCACTTCGGCGAGGCGCTGACCGCCGATGCCTGGCGGCGCGACGGCGGCCGCTTCTGAGTCACACCTTCACCTACAAACCCGCTGCGGCGGGTTTTTTATCACCTTGCGCGCCTGCCGCTTAGCGAGAAAGCGCACATGCAAATTACATTCTTGTTATATATCCTTATATTTTATTCCTTTCAGTTATTGATTAGTCCGTAACATTATTTTATCTCGCCAGGGCGATCGGTGAGGATATCCCCTACGTTGCACTTCTCATACGACAGGATATCGCACTGATGAACAGCCTTCGCCATCGCCGCCTTACGCAGCTACTGCTCACGCTGGCAGCCGGTTTTTCTGTTTACGGCCACGCCCTCTGCTGTGATGAGCTGCGCTAAAACCGCCTTTCGCCCCGCCTGCGGGCATGTTGCCTCTTTGTCCAGCCGACGCTGCCGCGCGCAGCGGCGGCTGTTGATCATGATTAAGGATTGACCCTATGGAACGACTCCGTCGACAACATAATGCCCAGTGGTATCACGAAACCCAAAGCAGCGTGCGGGGCGATGCGCCGCTGGAACCGCAGGCGGCCACCCTTCGCGATCGCTTTCTGCTGGGGCTGGGCGCCTTCGCCGATGAAGCCTTAAACAATGCGCTCAGCGCTCGCGCCGGCGTGTTCAGCGCCTCGTTGGCCGGCTACCACGCGCTGTTTCCCGATCAGGTGCCATTATCACGATACGTGACATTGTCACCCTACGATCGCCTCAGCACCGCGTTGACCGTCGCTCAGGTGACGGGCGTGCAATCGCTTTGTAGCCACTACGCCGCTCGCCTCGCCCCGCTGCACAGCCCGGACGCCTCCCGGGAAAGCAATATCCGCCTCGCTCAGATCACCCAATATGCCCGCCAGCTTGCCAGCCAGCCCACGTTGATTTGCCGCAAAGCGCTGCAACAGCTCGCCGACGTCGGGCTGAGCCCGGCGGATATCGTCACCTTTTCGCAAATCATCGGCTTTGTCAGCTATCAGGCGCGCGTGGTCGCGGGCGTCGCGGCGTTGGCCGGCCGGCCGGCGGTGGTGGTGCCCGGCTTCCCTAACGTCGAAGACGCCGATGGCGTCGCGTTCAGTGCCGAAGAGTTAAGCTGGACCGCGCGTCTGCCGCCAATCGACACGGAAGCCGCCGCCGCCGAACAGCTTGACGTGCTGGATCAGAGCCACCCGCAGGCGCGCGCCGAATCTTATTATCTGCTGTTGGCGCACGATGCCGCCGCACTGCGCGAGCGTAACGGGGTGTTCAACGGCATCAATGCCGAAGGATATGGGTTATCGAGCCGCCTGAAGGCGCTGGCGACGCTGGCGGTCTCGCGCATCAACGGCAGCCATTACTGCGCGGCCACCGTCGCGCAAGAATTGCAGGATGAGGGATTGGTTCAGGCGCTGTTCGCCGGGCTGCCTCAGGGACTGGCGTATACCGAAGACTCGGTAAAACTCGCGGTGATGCGCACTGCCGCCGAGCTGACTCGCGCACCGGAGAAGTTCACCCCGCAGAGCGTGCAGCCGTTGTTCAACAGCGGCCTGAATCAGGCGCAGGCGCTGGAAGTGATCCTCACCGCCGCGCTCTACGCCTGGGAAAATCGCCTGCGCCAAACGTTGGGCGATGCGGAATCTTTCAGCGCTATCGACTGAATACCACTACGCGGCTAATTACTGGCCGCAATACATTCTTCCTTCAGATATTTTGCCGCCGCAACCACTCGCTGGCGGCATCGAAGAATTTTTGCGCCAACGGCGTGGCGCGCTCCGCCATATCAACCACCACCGCCGCATGGCGCGGCATGGCGGCGATGGCCACCGGCCGGCGCTGCAACGCCGGCATCAGCGGCGATTGCAGCTGGCCGCGCGGGAACAGTCCGCAGCCCAAGCCGACGAAAATGCCCTCGAGCAGCTGGAAGATCGAGGCAGTCTCCAGCCGCGTGTGCAGCGTCAACCCGGCGTCGCGGAAATGCTGATCGAGATAGCGGCGGAAATACCGCGTCGGCTCGGCCAGGCACAGCGGCAAGGCGGCCACCGCCTCCAGCGGCAACGGCGTGTCGCCCACCAGCTTAGGGAAGTGTTGCGGATGAAATACCAGCTCTACGCCGGTTTCCACCAGCGGTTGTGATTGAAAATGCAGTTCCTTCAGCGTCGACAGCTCGAAAAAGCCGATGCCGATGTCGACGGTATGCGCCGTCAACGCCTCCAGCAATTGATCGGCGCTCAGCACCGCCAGCCGGTAATCAAGATGGGGATAACGCTCGCTGACCGCCTTGAGCATTTCCGCCACCGAGATGCTGCACTGCGGCACCACGCCAAGGCGCAACGTACCGTGCAAACCGTGCTTGAGCGACTCCACCTCCAGCTTCAGCCCTTGGTAAACCGAGACGATCTCACGCGCCCACGCCAGCACCCGCTCGCCTTCGGCGGTAAAACCGCCGAAATGGTTGCCGCGGTTAATCAGCGAAACGCCCAGCTCTTTTTCCAGGTTTTTCAATCGCATGGACAGCGTCGGCTGGCTGACGAAGCTGGCCTCCGCCGCCCGGCCGAAGTGGCGTTCCCGTTCTAAATTACACAAATAAATCAGTTGTTTAATATCCATAGCGCGGCTCAATGATCGGCATTCGCGCTCAGTATACCACCGGGCGTCGTCGCTCGCCCGGTGAGTCAGAGCTTCAGCTTCATGTAATCCATCAGGCGTGAGAACACGCCGCCCTGCGGCACCGCCTGCAGCGCCACCAGCGGCAGGGTTTTCACCACCTGGCCATTATCGCTGATGCGGATCTCGCCAACAGTTTGTCCTTTGTTGACCGGCGCTTCCAGCCGCGCGGCATTGATCACGTACTGCGCCTTCAGCTTGTCCGCCTCGCTTTTCGGCAGGCTGAGCGTCTGGTCCTGCGCGCTGCCGACCGGCAAGCGGTGGCTTTCGCCGTACCAGACCGGCTCTTCCCCCAGGCTCTGGCCGGCGCTGAACAGGTGTACGGTGGTAAAGTCGCGCAGCCCCCACGTCAACAGCTTACGCGCCTGTTCCTCGCGGCCTTTGGAACTTTTGCCGCCCATCACCACGGCGATCAGGCGGCGATCTCCTTCGGTGGCGGAGGCGATGATGTTGAAGCCGGCCGAGGCGGTGTGCCCGGTTTTCAGGCCGTCGACGTGCAGAGTCTTATCCCACAGCAGGCCGTTGCGGTTCTGCTGCGTGATGCCGTTCCAGGTCAGCGATTTCTCGCTGTACATGTGGTATTCCGCCGGCTCGCTCATGATGATGGCGCGCGCGATCACCGCCAGATCGCCGGCGGTGGTGAACTGCCCTGGCGCATCCAGCCCGTGCACCGTCTCAAAATGGGTGTTCTGCAATCCCAGCTGGGCGCTCTTCTCATTCATCAGCTTGACGAAGTTGGCCTGACTGCCGGCGACATAGTCCGCCATCGCCACGCACGCGTCGTTGCCGGAATCAATGATGATGCCGCGGCTGAGATCGCGCACCGTGACCCTGTCACCGGGTTTCAGAAACATCAGCGAGGATCCTTTGAACACCGGGTTGCCCTGCGCCCAGGCGTCTTTCCCCACGGTGACGACATCGTCGAGGCCAATCTTATGCTGGTCGAGCGCATGGTCGATCACCAACCCAGTCATCAGTTTGGTCAGGCTGGCCGGATTGCGCCGCTCGTCGGCATTGCCGGCGGCCAACACCTGGCCAGTGGTGTAATCCATCAACACGTAAGAGGCGGCGTCTATCGCCGGCGGAGTCATGGCGGGAAAATGGGACACCGTTTCCGCCGCCTGCGCCGCCAAAGGCAGTAAGATACCGCCGATCACTACTGATACTGAACGCTTCACGCTGTGTTCCTCAGGCCCGCAGGCTAAATAAAATGCCAATATAATCCGTGAGATAGACTGCATGAATTCACTTTCAGACGAAACCATTACTCTTTTGCAGCGGGTGTCTTTATGCAACCATTTGTTTAGGTCAACAAACATCTGCGATAGATATGCTCTATGCCGCCATTGCCCCATTCGATTAGACGCCCGCCTGCCGCGCTCCTAAACTTGTGACATAAATACGCAAAACGCATAAAAAAGCGTTTACTTTTTAGCTACAACCACCTGCGAAGTGTCACCATGAAATTCAAACCGTCAATCAAGCCTTATACCGGCCCGGCGGGCGGCTGGGGTTCGCTTGAAGCCACCACCCGCTTTGTCCTCGACAGTAAACAAACGCTAAAAAACATGCGCAACCTGATGCGCGTCAACAAGGCGCGCGGCTTCGACTGCCCCGGTTGCGCCTGGGGCGACGACAACCACAGCACCTTCAGCTTTTGCGAAAACGGCGCCAAAGCGGTCAGTTGGGAAGCGACGCGCAGCGCCGTGGAGCCTGAGTTCTTCGCCGCCCACAGCGTCAGCACCCTGCAGCAGCAGAGCGACTATTTCCTCGAGTATCAGGGGCGCCTCACCCATCCGATGCGCTACAACGCCGAAACCGACCACTATGAGCCTATCCATTGGCCGGACGCGCTGGCGCTGATCGCCAAACACATCAACGGCATGGACAACCCGAACCAGATCGAGCTGTATACCTCGGGCCGCGCCAGCAACGAAGCGTCGTACCTTTATCAGCTGTTCGGCCGCATGCTCGGCACCAGCAACTTCCCCGACTGTTCCAATATGTGCCACGAGGCGAGCGGCGTTGGGCTGAAGCAGAGCATCGGCGTCGGCAAAGGCACCATCCGCATCGATGACTTCGAAAAGGCCGATGCCATCTTCGTGTTCGGTCAAAACCCCGGCACCAACCACCCGCGCATGCTGCACAGCCTGAAAAACGCCGCCCGACGCGGCGCGCGCATCGTCAGCTTTAACACCCTGCGCGAACGTGGGCTGGAAAGGTTCGCCGATCCGCAGGATCCGGTGCAG
Source organism: Serratia sp. BNK-23 (assembly GCF_047456145.1). NCBI lineage: Bacteria > Pseudomonadati > Pseudomonadota > Gammaproteobacteria > Enterobacterales > Yersiniaceae > Serratia > Serratia sp. BNK-23. The sequence goes on along the minus strand of NZ_CP179900.1, from coordinate 2,254,525 downwards.
ATGCTGACGCCAAAATCCTCGCCGATCAGCTCTTCCTATTACCAGCCGAATCTGGGTGGCGATATGGCGGCGGTGCGCGGCATGGTGAAAGCCCTGCTGGAAACCCACCGCCAGCGGCTGGCCGCCGGTGAACCCGCCCTGTTTGACCTGGCGTTTATCGAACGGCACAGCGTCGGCGTAGAGGCTTATCTGGCGCAGGTGGATGCGACCGAGTGGCGGACCATTACCGCACAATCGGGCCTGAGCGAAGCGCAATTGCGCCAGGCGGCGGCCACCTACCAGGGCGCTGAACGGGTGATCTGCACCTGGGCGATGGGCGTGACTCAGCATAAGCACTCTATTGCGACGGTGCGTGAAATCACCAACCTGCAGCTGTTGTTCGGGCAACTGGGCAAACCGGGCGCCGGTCTGTGCCCGGTACGCGGCCACAGCAACGTCCAGGGCAACCGCACCATGGGGATCGATGAGAAGTCGCCGAAGGCGCTGCTCGACAGCCTGGAACGCCACTTTAACTTCATCGCCAATCGCGCGCTGGGCCACAACACGGTGGAAGCGATCGAAGCGATGCTGCGCGGCGAAGTGAAAGTGCTGATCGCGCTGGGCGGCAATCTGGCCGCCGCGGCGCCGGACACCGAGCGCACCGCCCGCGCCCTGCGCAACTGCGATTTGACGGTGCACATCAGCACCAAACTTAACCGCAGCCACCTGGTGACCGGCAAAGACGCGTTGATCCTGCCGACGCTCGGCCGCACCGAACTGGACATGCAGGCCAGCGGCTCACAGTACATCACGGTCGAGGATTCGTTCAGCATGGTGCACGCCTCGGAAGGCATCGGCAAACCGCTGGCGGATACGCAACGTTCGGAAACTGCGATCGTTTGCGGCATTGCCGACGCGGTGCTGGGCACGCAGCAGCTGGACTGGCTGGAGTTGGCCGACGACTACTCGCTGATCCGCGATCATATCGCCGCCACCATTCCCGGCTTCGAGGATTTCAACCGGCGCTGCGACCAGCCCGGCGGGTTCTACCTGGGCAACGCCGCCGCCGAACTGCGCTTCGCCACGCCAAGCGGCAAGGCGGAATTCAGCGCCGCCGCGCTGCCGGCGACCCTGTTCCCGCAGCTGGGCGACGAGCAAGCGCCGTTTACCCTGCAAACCCTGCGTTCGCACGATCAGTACAACACCACCATCTATGGCCTGGATGACCGCTACCGCGGCGTTTACGGGCAGCGCGAAGTGTTGTTCATTCATCCGGAAGATCTGGCGGCGCTGGGCCTGCAGGATGGCGAACGGGTAGAGATAGAAACCCTGTGGAACGACGGCGTGGTGCGTAAGGTAGATGGATTCAAGCTGGTGAGTTACGACATCCCGCGTGGCAATCTGGCGGCCTACTACCCTGAAACCAACCCGCTGGTGCCGCTGGCAAGCTTCGGCGACGGTACCGGCACCCCGACCTCGAAGTCGATTCCGGTGGCAATTCGCCGCAGCGAGCAGCAACCGTCGCTGCGCATCGCCTGAAAACGCGCGCCCGGTTCACGCCGGGCGCGCCAATATTTCCAGGATAGTCTGCAATTCCTCGGACAGCTGATGCCGCCGCCAGACGAAATAGAGATCGCTCACGCCCTCCTCGCCCATTTCCACCACCTTCAACCCCGGCGCCGGCAAGATCAGCGGCAGCAACGAACCCGGCACGCAGGCGACACCGCAACCGGCCTGCACGCAGGCTGCCATCGCGGCATAAGATTCCATTTCCAGCGTCATACGCGGTTTCAGCCCGCGCGAGGCCAGCCAGTGATCGACCTTCAGCCGGAACGAGCACTCGCGGCTGAACGTGTAAAACTCCAGCGGCGCCAGCGTGGCGGCGTCGGGCTGCCCGACATCCGCCGGCATCAGCAGCACCAGCCGTTCGTCAAACGCCTTTTGGCTGGCCAGCAGCGGATGTTCAATTGGGCCGTCGGTAATCGCCAGATCGAGATCGCTGTCGATCAGCATGCGTTCCAGCACCAGCGAGTCGCGGCTCAGCACGTTGATGTGCAAATGAGGCTGTAAACGGCGCAGCCGGGCAATGCGCGCCGGCAAGTGACTGACCAGCGAAAAATCCAGCGCCCCGAGGTTCAGCAGCCCGTGCTGTTGCTCGCCGGCGAACAGCTGCTTGCTGCGCTCGGCCTGCGCCACGATGTCGCGCGCCTGCTGATAGAACAGTCGTCCTTTGGGATTCACGTACAGCCGGTTCTTGTCGCGGAAAAACAGCTCGCCGCCCAGCGACTCCTCCAGCTCGCGCAGCCGCAGCGTGACGTTGGAAGGCACGCAGTGCAGCTCGCGGGCGGCGGCGGCGATGGTTTTGTGTTCCACCACGGTGCAGAAAAACTTCAGCTGACTCAGCTTCATTAATTATTCACTTTTAGTTAGTGTTTTAGTTAAAAACAATCACTTTAGATTAGCATCGATTTCATCTACAGTCTGCCAACACCCTGAGGAGGACCTCTGATGCCACTGAATGACCTACTGACGCTGCCCGGCGTGGCGGCCCAACCGGACGCGGTAACCGACGGTTACGTGTTCAACCACACCATGATCCGCGTGAAGGACCTGACCAAGGCGCTGGATTTCTATACCCGCGTACTGGGCTTTACGCCTGTCTATCTGGAAACGTTCGAAGAAGCCGCTTTCACCATCTGCTACCTGACGCGCAGCCCACGCGAGCAGATCCCGCAGGATGACGACGAACGCAAACGCTGGGCGCTGAGCCAACCGGGCATTCTCGAACTGACCCATAACCACGGCACCGAAAATCAGGCGGATTTCCACTACCACAACGGCAACGGCGAGCCGCGCGGCTTTGGCCACCTGTGCGTCACGGTGCCGGACGTGCGCGCCGCCTGTGAGCGGTTTGAACGCCTCGGCGTCACCTTCCAGAAACGCCTGCACGAAGGCCGCATGAACTACGTGGCGTTCATTCGCGATCCGGACGATTACTGGATTGAAATCCTGCAGCCGACGCCGCTGCGGGACTGATTGCCCCCTCCTTCACCCCGGCCCTCGCGCCGGGGTTTTTCATCTATCGCACTTCGATTGACCATTCTTGCGCAAAATCGCGCGGCAACGCGGGGTTCCGTGACGTTAGGCTTGCTCGCAGCGGGTGATTCGCGTAAAACTGTCAGCCGCAAATCTTGCCACTCACAACCCATTCACTGGACGATATGTTTCAAGATAACCCGCTGCTGGCGCAGCTTAAACAGCAACTTCACTCTCAGACCCCGCGCGTTGAAGGCGTCGTGAAAGGGACTGAGAAAGGCTTTGGCTTTCTTGAAGTAGACGGTCAAAAAAGCTACTTCATTCCACCGCCGTACATGAAGAAAGTCATGCACGGGGATCGCATTATCGCCACCCTGCACACCGAGAAAGAGCGCGAAATCGCCGAGCCGGAAACCCTGGTCGAGCCGTTCCTGTCGCGCTTTGTCGGCCGCGTGCAAAAGCGCGACGATCGTCTGTCCATCGTGCCCGATCATCCGTTGCTGAAAGAGGCGATTCCGTGCCGCCCGGTGCGTGAACTGACCCACAACTTCCAGGCCGGCGACTGGGCGGTGGCGGAAATGCGCCGCCACCCGCTGAAAGGCGATCGCGGCTTCAACGCCGATCTGACCCAGTTTATCACCGACGGTGAAGACCATTTCGCCCCGTGGTGGGTGACGCTGGCACGCCACAATCTGGAAAAAGAAGCGCCGGAGATGCAGGCCCTCAGCGAGCCGGACGCCGCGCTGACGCGTGAAGACCTGACCGCGCTTGAATTCGTCACCATCGACAGCGCCAGCACCGAAGACATGGACGATGCGCTGTATGTGACCGACAACGGTGACGGTTCGCTGCAGTTGACCATCGCCATCGCCGATCCGACCGCCTACGTCGAGCAAGGCAGCAAGCTGGACGATATCGCCCGCGTGCGCGCCTTCACCAACTACCTGCCGGGCTTCAACATCCCGATGCTGCCGCGCGATCTGTCGGACAACCTGTGTTCGCTGCGCCCTAACGAGCGCCGCCAGGTGCTGGCCTGCCGCGTAACCATCGCCGCCGACGGCGCGCTGGGCGACGATATTCAGTTCTTCGCCGCCGAGATCGAATCCAAAGCCAAACTGGTGTACGACGAAGTTTCCGACTGGCTGGAAGGCATTGCCGGCTGGCAGCCGCCGAGCGACGCCATCGCACAACAGATCACCCTGTTGAAACGCGTTTGCGACGCGCGTAACGCCTGGCGCCACCAGCATGCGCTAGTATTCAAAGATCGCCCGGACTACCGCTTCGTGCTGGGTGAAAAAGGCGACGTGCTGGAGATCGTCACCGAGCAGCGTCGCAGCGCCAACCGTATCGTTGAAGAGTGTATGATCGCCGCCAACGTCTGCGCCGCCATCGTGCTGCGCGATCGCCTGGGCTTCGGCGTGTACAACGTGCACACCGGTTTCGATCCCGCGTTGGTTGAGCAAGCGGTCACCGTATTGCAGGCTAACGGCGTGGAAGCCGAAGCCGAAAAACTGCTGACCCTTGAGGGCTTCTGCGAACTGCGCCGCCATCTGGATGCGCAGCCGACTCAGTTCCTTGACAGCCGCATCCGTCGCTTCCAAACCTTCGCGGAGATCAGCACCACGCCGGGGCCGCACTTCGGTCTGGGGCTGGAGGCTTACGCCACCTGGACATCGCCGATCCGTAAATACGGCGACATGGTCAACCATCGCCTGCTGAAGGCAATCATCAACCAACAATCGGCCGAAAAACCGCAGGATGACGTGACGGTGCAGCTGGCGGAACGCCGCCGCCTGAACCGCATGGCGGAACGCGACGTCGGCGACTGGCTGTACGCCCGCTTCCTGCAGGACAAGGCCGGTACCGATACCCGCTTCAACGCCGAGATTATCGACGTGACACGCGGCGGCCTGCGCGTGCGCCTGCTGGACAACGGCGCGGTTGCCTTCATCCCGGCGCCGTTCATTCACGCGGTGCGTGACGAGATGCAGTGCAGCCAGGAAACCGGCACCGTGCAGATCAAAGGCGAAGTGGTTTACCGCCAGAGCGATACCTTGCAGGTCACCATCGCCGAAGTGCGCATGGAAACCCGCAGCGTGATCGCCCGCCCTGTGGCCTGAACGCCAACCTGAAACGGTCGTAACGCAAAACGCCGGCGGTGAGAACCGCCGGCGTTTTTTTCGCCCCGCGTCTGCTAGCGCAGCGGATCGCCGCCGGTTTCACGCAACAGCGGCAGCGCGGCCAGCGAGATCAGCGTCGCCAATATCAGATAGCCGGCGGGCGCCAGCAGCGAACCGCTGAGTGCGATCGACTGTGAAGCGATGTATTGGGCAAAGCCGCCGAAGATTGCGACGCCAAGGCTATAAACCAACGCAAACCCCAGCGCGCGTACGCGCTGCGGAAACAGCTCGGAAATCACCAACAGCGTAGGAACAGACCCCAACGTCGTTAGCCCAACCATCAGCGCAACCACGCTCAGCAACACCGCCGGATACGGCGCCACCGTCAGCAACCAGAAAACCGGCAACGCCAGCAGTAAAATGGCGATCCGCGCCCAGCGGATCAGCGGCAGACGGCCATAGCGATCGCACCAGCCCCCAACCAGCAAACTGCCGCCGAAAGTGATGATCCCGGCCAGCAGCATCGCGGCATAGCCGTAAGTCTGCGCCATGCCCAGATACTTCACCGCAAAGGTACCGAGATAATACATAGAAATGTACGTGGCAACCGTGGCGCCGATGGTCAACATCACGCCGAGCACCACCGCTCGCGAGTGCCGGCGCAGCTGCGCAGGCGGCTCCTGAGTGCGCGGCATCGGCGGCCGGTCGCTTTCCAGCCCGAGACGCAGCCAGCAACCGAGCGGCGCCAGCGCCACGCCGATGAAGAAAGGAATACGCCAGCCCCATTCAGCCATCGCGTTCGGTTCGCCCGAAAGCAGCGGCAGCGCGGCGCTCAACCCCAGCGCTGTCACACCGCCAATCACGCTGGCAATGCCCTGCGTCGCCAGTGACCAGCTGGAATAGAAGCCGCGCCGATTGGGCGGCGCCGACTCCACCAGCAACGACATCGACGCCCCCACCTCTCCACCCGCCGCCACACCCTGGATAAGGCGCGCCGCCACCAGCGTGATGGTTCCCCAATAGCCGGCGCTGGCGTAGGTCGGCGCAAAACCGATCATCGCCGTACCCAGGCTCATCAACGAAATCGTCAGGATCATCGCCGGTTTGCGGCCGCGGCGATCGGCATAGGCGCCGATCAAAATACCGCCCAGAGGCCGCATAATAAAACTGACGCCGAACGTGGCGAACGCCAGCAGCAACGCCAGATTAGGATCGCTCGACGGCGGAAAGAACAGCACACTAATATAAATGACGAAGAAGTTATAAATGCCGAAGTCGAAAAATTCCAACGCATTACCGAAGGAGGCGGCAAATATCACTTTCTTGCCGCCTGTCTTCGACGGCGCGTTTATTTCTGATTGCGTCACCGCCGTATTTTCACTCATTATTATCTTCCCTGTTATTATTTTTCTGACTTATTTTAAATACGCTTCCACCAGCGCGCCCCAATAATGGCTGCCCGCCGCCAGGCATTCATCGTTAAAGTCATATCCCGGGTTATGCACCATACAGCTTCCTTCACCGTCGCCATTACCGATCAGCAGATAACAACCCTGCGGCTGCGCCTCGAGCATGAAGGTGAAATCTTCACTGCCCATCAGCGGCTTGGCGCCGTAGTGCGCGCGCGCGGCGCCGAACTGCTGCTGCGCCACCTGATGCGCGAAGCGCGTCATGGCCTCATCGTTAACCAATACCGGAGCGCCGTTGATGTGGTTCACGATTGCCGTGGCACCGAAGCTTTGCGCCTGCGCCTGAATCAGCGCAGGAATGCGCGTTAACAGCTCGGTTCGCCACTCGCGCCCCAGCGATCGCACGCTAAGCCGCATTTCCGCGCTGTCCGGGATAACATTGGCCGCCTCACCGGCCTTAATGCTGCCGACGGTGATCACCGCCGCCTCCAGCGGATCGGTATTACGCGAGACGATGCTTTGCAGCGCGACGACGATATGCGAGGCCACCAGCACCGGATCGACGGTCAGATGCGGCATAGCGCCGTGCCCACCGCAGCCTTGCACGGTAACGACGAATTGGTCCGTCGAAGCCATAAAGGCGCCGTGACGGAAGAAAAACTCGCCCACCGGCAGACCCGGCATGTTGTGCATGGCGAAGATGGCGTCACAGGGAAAGCGTTCGAATAACCCTTGCTCCACCATCAACGCGCCGCCGCCCAGCGTCTCTTCCGCCGGCTGAAAAATCAGATGCAGCGTGCCATTGAAGCGGCGGGTTTGCGCCAGGTAACGCGCAGCGCCGAGCAACATGGTGGTATGGCCGTCGTGGCCGCAACCGTGCATGCGGTTGGGCACGCTGCTGCTCCAGGATTTGCCGTTGTTTTCTTCGATCGGCAGCGCATCCATATCGGCGCGCAGCCCGAGACGCTTCGCACCGGCGCCCGCTCGCAGCGTACCGACGACGCCGGTGCCCGCCAATCCGCGGTGCACCTCATACCCCCACGAACTCAGATAATCCGCCACCAAATCGCTGGTACGAAACTCCTCGAAGCCAAGCTCCGGGTGCTGATGAATATCATGACGAATGGCCGTTAGCTGCGGTAAATAACCTGCAATGACTTTATCTATCATTATTAATTCCTTTTATTGACTTTATTATTTGTGAAATAAATGAATGGCGCTTCGAGCGCGAGCCAAGATATATCACGCAAAACGTTTATTAGTACCCCTTGTGTCGGCAATACAGAAAAATAATGCCAAAGGGATCGCGCAAGCGATGGGTTTAGATATTATCCGCCAGATAAAAATTAAAAATGCAGCAGGAAACGCTGCCGGGCCACATTGCGACGACAGCCTGCACCAATGGGGTTTCATCACGTTGTTTTTCCACCAAAACCCCACCTGCTTCACATTTCTCATCCGACCTGCCGCGGTTCGGCGGCAAAACTTCTACTGTTAAAACGTCATCCCTAATAACAACGTCAATTTCTACCTCTGTACGCCAAGGAGTTGTTTCATGAAAAACATCAGGTCCGGACTTATCTGGCTGCTGGTGGCGTTGGTCGGCGCTTTCGCCTTCGCCATGCTGGCGCTCAGCCGCGGCGAACACGTCAACGCCGTCTGGCTGGTGGTCGCCGCCGTCGCCTGCTACAGCATCGCCTACCGCTTCTACAGCCGGTTCATCGCCGACAAGGTCTTTGAACTGGATGACCGCCGTCTGACCCCGGCCGAACGCCACAACGACGGCCTGGACTATGTGCCCACCAACAAATGGGTGCTGTTCGGCCACCACTTCGCCGCCATCGCCGGCGCCGGGCCGCTGGTGGGGCCGATCCTGGCCGCGCAGATGGGCTTCCTGCCGGGAACCATCTGGATCCTGGTCGGCGTTATGTTGGCCGGCGCGGTGCAGGATTTTCTGGTGCTGTTCATCTCCACCCGCCGCGACGGACGTTCGCTGGGGGAGATGGCCAAGCAAGAGCTGGGGGCGTTCGCCGGGGTGATTACCATGCTCGGCGCGCTGGGGGTGATGATCATCATCCTGTCGGCGCTGGCGCTGGTGGTGGTGAAGGCGCTGGCCGACAGCCCGTGGGGGCTGTTCACCATCGCCGCCACCATCCCGATCGCGCTGTTCATGGGCGTCTACATGCGTTTTATTCGCCCAGGTAAGATCGCTGAAATCTCAGTGATCGGCTTCGTGCTGATGCTGCTGGCGATCGTTTACGGCGGCAACGTGGCGCAAGATCCCTACTGGGGGCCGTTCTTCACGCTGCACGGCACCACCCTGACCTGGGTGCTGGTGATCTACGGCTTCGTCGCCTCGGTGCTGCCGGTGTGGCTACTGCTGGCGCCGCGCGACTACCTTTCGACCTTTATGAAGATCGGCGTCATCATCGGTCTGGCCATCGGCATCGTCTTCGCCATGCCGGAGATGAAAATGCCGGCGGTTTCGCGCTTTATCGACGGCAGCGGCCCGGTGTTCGCCGGCGCCCTGTTCCCATTCCTGTTCATCACCATCGCCTGCGGCGCCATTTCCGGCTTCCACGCGCTGGTCTCCAGCGGCACCACGCCCAAACTGGTGGAGCGCGAAAGCCACATTCGCTTTATCGGTTACGGCGCCATGCTGATGGAGTCTTTCGTCGCCATCATGGCGCTGATCTGCGCCTCGGTGCTGGATCCGGGCGTTTACTTCGCCATGAACTCACCGGCGGCGCTGATTGGCACCACGGTGGAGAATGCTTCGCAGGTGATTAACAGCTGGGGCTTTATCGTCACGCCGGAGACGCTGGCGCTGATCGCCAAAGAGGTGGGTGAGAACTCCATTCTGTCGCGCGCCGGCGGCGCCCCGACCTTCGCCGTGGGCATGGCGCACATCATCAGCGAGGTGTTCAATAGCCGGGCGATGATGGCGTTCTGGTACCACTTCGCCATTCTGTTCGAAGCGCTGTTCATCCTGACCGCCGTCGACGCCGGCACCCGCGCCTGCCGCTTTATGGTGCAGGATCTGGTGGGCGTGGCGGTGCCGCAACTGGCCAACAACCGCTCCTGGCTCGGCAACCTGGCGGGCACCACGGTGGCGGTGGCCGGTTGGGGTTTCTTCGTGTATCAGGGGGTGGTCGATCCGCTCGGCGGCATCAATACCCTGTGGCCGCTGTTCGGCATCGGCAACCAGATGCTGGCATCGATGGCGCTGATCCTCGGCACCGTAGTGCTGTTCAAGATGAAGAAGCAGCGCTACGCCTGGGTGACTATTCTGCCGACCGCCTGGCTGTTCGTCACCTCGATGACCGCCGGCTGGCAGAAGATCTTCCACGAAAAACCGAGCATCGGCTTCCTGGCGCAGGCGAAGAAGTTCTCCACCGGCATCGAGCAAGGCACGATCATTGCGCCGGCCAAGTCGTTAAAAGACATGGAGACCATCGTGTTCAGCAACCAGATCAACGCCGCGCTGTGCGGGTTCTTTATGCTGGTGGCGGTGACCATGCTGATCGCCGCTTTCTTCGCCATCCGCCGGGCGCTGCGTTCCGAACAACCGACGGCGCACGAGGTCAGCGCCGCACTGCGGGAGGAGACCGGCCGCGGCTAAACGAACCGAGCATCAAGCAAGGGCGCCGCGGCGCCCTTTTTACTGGCTTTAGCCTAACAGCGTCGAGCCGAACGCCCCCTGCCAATCCTGTTCGAATTTCTCGACCGCGGCCTGTACGGCCGGCGCATTCAGGAACTGCTCCGCCACGTCCACCGGCAGCGTGATGGCCTGACAGCCCGCGAGCAAGCACTCCAGCGCCTGGCGCGGCGTTTTGAAGCTGGCGGCCAGCACCTGCGCCGAGGGCGCATGCAGGCTCAACAGCTGCTGCAGCTCGTGCACCATTTCGATGCCGTCGCCGCCCTGCGCATCCACGCGGTTGATATAAGGCGCCACATATTCCGCCCCGGCCAATGCCGCCAACAGCCCTTGCCCGGCGCCGTACACTGCGGTGCCCAGCGTCGGAATGGACATCGTTTTAAGTTTCTTGATCGCCGCCAGCCCTTCGGCGGTCGCCGGGATCTTCACCACCAGCCCCGGTACCCGCTGGCTGAGCAGCGCCGCCTCCGCCACCATACGTTCCGCATCGGCCGCCATCACCTGCGCAAACAGCTTGCCGGTGCCGCCGAGGGCGTCGCGCAGCGCGGGCAGCACTTCCCAGATCGGCTTGCCTTCCTTCGCCACGATGCTCGGGTTGGTGGTGACGCCGTGCAGCGGCAGAATGCGCGCCAGGCGTTTTACCGCGGTCACATCGGCGGTATCGAGATAAAGCTCCATCACGGACTCCTGTGTCATGTTCTGTGGGCGGATTCAAACTCTGATCATCATAGGGCAAAAAAACCGCCAACCTTTGATCAAAATCAATTCAACTTTCATTCGAAACACATATAATGGCGAAAGATTCAGCAACGCCAAACGGGTGACTCATGTTCTTTAATCTGCAGCGCTACTCGACCCATGACGGCCCGGGCATCCGCAGCGTGGTCTTTTTAAAAGGCTGCCCGCTGAGCTGCCGCTGGTGTCAGAACCCGGAAAGCCGTTCGCGCCACGCAGACCTGCTGTTTGACGAGCGCCTGTGCCTGAGCGGCTGCACGCTGTGCGCCGAGCGTTGTCCGCAAGGGCTGCAGCGCACCGACGGGCCGCTGACGCTGCAACGCGAGCTGATTAGCGCAGACGATTATGCCGCCCTGGCCGCCACCTGCCCGACCGGCGCGCTCAGCCTGTGCGGCAGCCCGGTCAACCCCGACGATATCATGGCCGAGGTAATGCGGGATAAGCCTTTCTACCTGCGCAGCGGCGGCGGTTTAACGCTGTCCGGCGGCGAGCCCTTTATGCAGCCGGAGGTTGCGGCGGAACTGCTGCGGCGCGGCCGCGAGGCCGGCATCCACACCGCCGTCGAATCCTGCCTGCACGTTCCCTGGCGTTACATCGCCCCTTCGCTGCCGTGGCTGGATCTGCTGTTGGCCGATCTCAAACACACCGACGAAGCGCGCTTCAGAGCCTGGACCGGCGGCTCCGCCCGCCGGGTGATGAACAATTTCCGCCGGCTGGCGGCGCACGGCGTGCCAATGACCGTGCGCGTGCCGCTGATCCCCGATTTCAACGCCGATCGCCGCTCAGTCCGCGCGATCGTCGACTTCGCCGCCGACGAGATCGGCGTATCGGAGATCCACTTTCTGCCGTACCACACGCTGGGCATCAACAAGTACCACCTGCTCGGCGAGCCCTACCGCGCCGCCCGCACGCCGCTGGACGCGCCCGATCTGCTGGCCTTCGCCGAAGCCTATGCCGGCGCCAAAGGCCTGACCGCCATTTTGCGAGGATAACGCCATGACCACGTTGGATTTGACCACCCTCAGCGCCCGTATTCAGGCGCACAAGAACGCGCTGATTCACATCGTCAAACCGCCGGTGTGCACCGAACGAGCACAGCACTATACCGAAGCCTATCAACAGCATCAGAACAAGCCGCTGCCGGTGCGCCGCGCGCTGGCGCTGGCTAACCACCTGGCGAAACGCAGCATCTGGATCGCCAACGACGAGTTGATCGTCGGCAACCAGGCCAGCGAACTGCGCGCCGCGCCGATCTTCCCCGAATACACCGTCGGCTGGATAGAAAACGAAATAGACCAGTTGGCCGACCGGCCGGGCGCCGGTTTTTCGGTCAGCGAAGAGAACAAGGCGATTTTGCATCGCCTGTGCCCCTGGTGGCGCGGCCAAACGGTGCAGGATCGCTGCTACGGCATGTTCACCGACGAGCAAAAAGCGCTGCTGGCCACCGGCATCATCAAGGCCGAGGGCAACATGACCTCCGGCGATGCTCACCTGGCGGTCAACTTCCCGCTGTTGCTGGAGCTAGGTCTCGACGGCCTGCGTGAAAAAGTGAACGCGCGCCGCAGCCGCCTGCGCCTGACCGAGTGGGAAGACCTGCACAAAGCGCAGTTTCTCAACGCTATCGACATCGTGCTGGCGGCGCTGAGCGAACACATCCTGCGCTTCGCCCGCCTGGCGCGCGACATGGCGCAAAACGAACCGCGCACTGGCCGGCGCACCGAGCTGCTGGCCATCGCGGACAACTGCGATCGGATCGCCCATCGCCCGCCGCAAACCTTCTGGCAGGCGCTGCAGCTGTGCTATTTCATCCAGCTGACGTTGCAGATCGAATCCAACGGCCATTCGGTTTCCTTCGGCCGCCTCGATCAATATCTCTATCCCTGGTATCGGCGTGACGTGGAGCTGGAGCAAAAGCTGGCGCGGGAAGACGCCATCGAGCTGTTGCACAGCTGCTGGCTGAAGCTGCTGGAGGTCAACAAGATCCGCTCCGGCTCGCATTCCAAGGCTTCCGCCGGCAGCCCGCTGTACCAGAACGTCACCATCGGCGGACAGAAGCTGATCGACGGCCGGCCGTGCGATGCGGTCAACCCGCTGTCCTACGCCATTCTCGAGTCCTGCGGCCGCCTGCGCTCCACCCAGCCCAACCTCAGCGTGCGTTACCATGCCGGGATGAGCGCCGACTTCCTCGACGCCTGCGTGCAGGTGATCCGCTGCGGCTTCGGCATGCCGGCATTCAATAATGACGAAATCGTCATTCCCGAGTTCATCAAGTTGGGGGTCGAACCGCAAGACGCTTACGACTACGCCGCCATCGGCTGTATCGAGACCGCCGTCGGCGGAAAATGGGGCTATCGCTGCACCGGCATGAGCTTCATCAACTTCGCCCGCGTGCTGCTGGCGGCGCTGGAACAGGGCCGCGACGCGACCTCCGGGCAGATCTTCCTGCCACAGGAACAGGCGCTGTCCAAAGGAAACTTCGACGATTTCGAGCAGGTCTTAACCGCCTGGGATCGGCAAATCCGCTACTACACGCGCAAGTCGATCGAGATCGAGTGCGTGGTGGACAGCGTGCTGGAGGAGAACGCCCACGATATCCTCTGTTCCGCGCTGGTGGATGACTGCATCGAACGCGGTAAAAGCATCAAGCAAGGCGGCGCCAAATACGATTGGGTTTCCGGCCTGCAGGTCGGCATCGCCAACCTGGGCAACAGCCTCGCGGCGGTGCGCAAACTGGTGTTCGACCAGGGGACGATCGGCCAGCAGCAGTTGGCGACGGCGCTGGCCGAAGACTTCGCCGGGCTGGATGGCGAGCAGCTGCGCCAGCGGCTGCTCAACGCCGCGCCCAAATACGGCAACGACGTGGACGAGGTCGATTGGCTGCTGGTGCGCGCCTACCAAACCTATATCGAACAACTGAAGCAGTATCGCAACACCCGCTTCGGCCGCGGGCCGATCGGCGGCGGTTACTACGCCGGCACCTCGTCGATTTCGGCCAACGTGCCGTTCGGCTCTGCCACCCTGGCCACGCCCGATGGACGTAAGGCGCACACGCCACTGGCGGAAGGCGCCAGTCCGGCGTCCGGCACCGACCATCTGGGGCCGACGGCGGTGTTCAATTCGCTCGCCAAGTTGCCGACCGAGGCGATCCTCGGCGGCGTGCTGCTCAACCAAAAGCTTAACCCGGCGACGCTGGACAACCCGCGCGATCGGGAAAAGCTGATGCTGATGTTGCGCACCTTCTTCGAGAGCTACCGCGGCTGGCATGTGCAGTACAACATCGTGTCGCGCGAAACGCTGCTGGCGGCGAAGCAACACCCTGACCAATATCGTGATTTAGTGGTTCGCGTAGCTGGCTATTCCGCCTTCTTTACCGCATTATCCCCTGAGGCGCAGGATGATATTATTGCGCGCACAGAACATACTCTTTAAACCTTTGACTCTTAGCGGCCGCGCCTTGGCGGCCGCATCATCAGGCCGATATGAATTTACGACAACAGACCATATTGCAGTTGGTTAACGATCGCCGGCGGATCAGCGTCAATGAGCTGGCGCGCGCCTCGGGCGTCTCGGAAGTCACCATCCGGCAGGATCTCAACCTGCTGGAAAAGCGCAGTTATCTGAAGCGGGTGCACGGTTCCGCCGTGGCGTTGGAGAGCGACGACGTCGACGCCCGCATGATGTCCAATTTCACCCTCAAGCAGCGGCTGGCGCAATACGCCGCCGCGCAGGTCAACGACGGCGAGACGATCTTTATCGAGAGCGGCAGCGCCAACGCCCTGCTGGCGCGCTACATCGCCGAACACAAGCGCATTACGCTGATCACCGTCAGCCACTACATCGCCAACCTGCTGAAAGAAACCGACTGCGACGTGATTGTGCTGGGCGGCATGTACCAGAAGAAAAGCGAGACCGTGGTCGGCCCGCTGACGCGGCTGTGCATTCAGCAGGTGCATTTCAATAAGGCGTTTATCGGCATTGACGGCTTTCAGGCCGAAACCGGCTTTACCGGCCGCGACATGATGCGCGCCGATGTGGTCAGCGCGGTACTGGCCAAGGGCGTGGAGAATATCGTGCTGACGGACTCCAGCAAATTCGGCCAGATCCAGCCCAATCCGCTGGCGCAGCCGGGGCAAATCAGCCGGGTGATCACCGATTCACGTTTGGCGCTGGAGTATCAGCATCAGCTGAAACGCCAGGGCGTACAGGTGGAATTGGTCAACGAATAACGCAGACCACCGCCGCACCGCGCGGGCCACGCCGCGCGTCTTTCCCCTTGCGCAGCGGGATTTTAAGACTATTTACCTGTTTATCCTTCCCGAGAAACCTATACTCAGCTTCGGTAACTTTTGGGCCGTAACCCGCTAATTATTCGGCCGTTAACAAAAAATGCCATTTTTTATATCGATACCGTATGGGAATCAACAGCAGGCCTGATTTATGGTTAACGCCTATACTTATAAGGCACTTCCATATAGCCAATGCTAAGGAGAAGTCATTATGATGATTATCAATAAACGTTTCGCCACCGCCGCTCTGGCTCTGACTCTGGCGTTTTCACTGAGCGCCTGTTCCAACATGTCCAAACGCGATCGCAACACCGCCATCGGCGCCGGCGCCGGTGCAGTCGGCGGCGCAGTGCTGACCAACGGCAGCGCTTTGGGCACGCTGGGTGGGGCAGCGGTGGGCGGCATCATCGGTCACCAGGTTGGCAAATAACCTGCCCGATGTTCCTCCGCCGACAGGCGGGCAAAAGCGACTTGGCGCTTTGACGTATTAACCAATAACGATGATTTCAGGTCTGTTTTACGTTAAGTCTATGGTTCTTTCGCCGTTAACGGGTTAACCCCCGGCAGCAACAACCTCTAGCCATGCCGCAGCATTGCACCGCGGCATGGCGATTCACCTCAACCGCCCGCCAGTTTGACCTTCATGCCTTTGGCTTCCAGCAGCTGTTTGAGCAGATCGCGTTTATCGCCCTGGATCTCGATGACCCCGTCTTTCACCGAGCCGCCGCAGCCGCATTTCTTTTTCAGCTCGGCCGCCAGTTTATCGAGCGCGGCATCATCCAGATCGACGCCGGTAATCAGGCACACGCCCTTCCCCTTGCGGCCGCTGGTCTGGCGCTGGATGCGCACAACGCCATCGCCCTTGGCGCGTTGCGGTTTAACCTCTTCCTGCTTGATGCGACCGGTGTCCGTGGAATACACCAGACGACTGTTATCGTCATTCATCATCGCTTCCTCAGGCCAAAGAGGCGCGGATCGCGCGCAGCGTCGCGGCCGGATCGGCAGATTGGGTGATCGGACGCCCAATCACCATATAGTCCACGCCGGCGGCCTGCGCCTGCACCGGCGTCATGATACGACGCTGATCGCCCGCCGCGCTGCCTTCAGGGCGGATCCCCGGCGTCACCAGTTGGAAAGCCTGCCCGCAGGCCGCCTTCAGCCGCTGCGCTTCGTGTGCCGAACACACCACACCGTCCAGCCCGCAGTCGCGGGTCAGGCGCGCCAGGCGCTCGGCGTGTTCCGCCGGGCTAGCCTCGATGCCGATGCCGCGCAGGTCTTCCGCTTCCATGCTGGTGAGCACGGTTACGGCGATCAACAGCGGCGCATCCGTCCCGAATGACGCCAGCGCTTCTTTAGCGGCAGTCATCATGCGCGCGCCGCCGCTGGCGTGGACGTTAACCATCCAAACGCCCAGTTCGGCCGCCGCCGCTACCGCATGCGCAGTGGTATTGGGAATATCGTGGAATTTCAGGTCGAGAAACACGTCGAAACCGCGCCCATGCAGATCGCGCACCAGTTGCGGCCCAAACAGCGTGAACATTTCTTTGCCCACTTTCAGCCGGCAGTCTTGCGGATCGATACGGTCGGCGAACGCCAGCGCAGCGTTCTTATCGGCGTAATCTAACGCCACAACGATTGGAGATGATTTTAAGTCATTGTTATTAGCGTTATTTTCAGACTTCATTTCTTCTACCTTTTGTAAAATGGAGATAATCAGGGACTCACCCGCGAAACTGACCGCCGCATTCTACATGTCGGAGGCCCGAAATCCCAGCCGCAGCGCGCACCTACGCTCTGTCATGTTACCTCCCGCCTTTGTCATGGCGCGTCAATGAACGCCCGTCAGCAATAAACCACGCAGCGTAAAACGCCGTAAAGATGCGTAAATTGTTAATCAGATATTTTGAATGACTTGCTCAGCATTATCAGATTTTCAATCGGCACGGATGCTTTATTATTCACCCCATCGGAAGCGAATGGCTTCCTTCCTAAATAAACAGACTGGAGTCACCCATGAAAACCATCAAATATTTTGCAGCCGCAGCCGCTATCGCACTGACCTCTTTCGCCACCTTCGCCGCTGAACCGATCAGCAGCCAGCAGGCCGATAACCTGACCGCCGCCGGCATCGTTTCCGCAGGCCACGCAACCACCCTCAGCAGCCTGGAGAAAAAACTGGCCGCTAAAGCGGATGCCCAGGGCGCCAGCAGCTACCGCATCATCTCCGCCGGTGGTAACAACATGTTGAGCGGCACCGCGATCATCTACAAATAATGTTTCCGGTACAGGGCCCGAACGTTCGGGCCCTGCCTCTGTTTGCCGCCTGAAAAAACCGCATTTTCCTCGCCCCGCTTTGTTACAAAAATATTAAATTTTTATTACACACTAGACACCCGATCGTCAGTGGCTTAGCTTGAAGGCATCTTCCTGCAGAAAGGCTTTCAAAATGAGCGAGATATCGACACTTACCATTAAAATTCCTCTGGAACTGAAGGAAAAAATCCGCGCCGCCGCCGCTGAAAACGAATTTTCGTTGAGCGTGGAAGTGTGCCAGCGCCTGGAAAGCAGTTTCAGCGCGCCCGCCACCAAAGCAGAGAAACCGGCCAAAAAGGCGGATGAGCTGCACCACGGCGAAATCGACAATCAAAGCACCGAAGAAGAGATTGAACAGCCGCTGAGCCAGAAAGAGCTGAAGAAACTGCGTCAGCTGTTGAAAACCGGCGCCAAAGGCGGCAAGAAAAAGTAAGTGATGAACATAAAAAAAAGGGGCGATTTTCGCCCCGTTTTTTTTGCCGCTCCGCCGCGTTATTGCCCGTCCAGACCGCGTATCGGTTTGACCGATGACCAGGCGCGGCACGACGGGCAATGCCAATAGAGCGAGTGCGCGGTGAAGCCACATTTGTGGCAGCGGTAACGCGGTTTGGTGCGAATTTGCTCGCCGACCATATCGCGCAACAGCAGCAGACTCTCTTTCGCCCGGCCGTCTTCAGCGTCCGCCAGGTGATAATCCATCAGCCGATAAAACACCCGCATAGTGGGATGACGCTGCAGCTGACGGTTGATATAGACCTGCACCACGTCGCGCCCTTCGTGCCGCTCGATGATCTCGGCTAGCATCAGATCGGCAGTGGCGCCGGTGTTCTCTTCCACGCAGCGCTTAAGAAAATCGGCCCAGTTGTGCTGTTGTTCCGGCAGATGCGTGTAGCATTCCTGCAGCATCGGCAGCGTTTCGCTGACCAACTCTTTATCCTGGCTCAGTACGCGTTGCAGCGACTCTGCCGCTTTGGCGTAGTCGTTTTGCGCCATGTAGATGCGCCCGAACATGATGGACACGCGCGCACACTGTTTATCGGCGGCGTCCGCGCGCTTGAGCAGGCTCATTGCCCGATCGAGATCGTCGCTGCCCATTGCCTGCAGCGCCAACTCACAGTAAAAGTGCGCGATCTCGACGCGTTGCTTCTCTTTGCCCAGCTTGACCAGTTTTTCCGCCACGTCGATCGCTTTCTGCCAGTCGCTGGTCGCCTGATGGATCACCAGCAGTTGCTGCAGCGCCGAGACGCGAAAATCCGCTTCGTCAGTCAACTGGCTGAACATGTCTTCCGCGCGGTCGTACAGCCCGGCCGCCATATAGTCGCGGCCCAGCTGCTGCACCGCCAGCAGGCGCTGTTCGAAGGTCAGGGAGGCGCTTTCCATCAAGGCCTGATGGATGCGGATGGCGCGGTCGACTTCACCGCGCGAACGGAACAGGTTACCCAGCGTCAGGTGGGCTTCAACGGTGTTGCTGTCCTCTTTCAACATGTCGAGGAACAGATCGACCGCCTTGTCCTGCTGGTTGGAGAGCAGAAAGTTCACCCCTGCCACGTATTCGCGCGACAGGCGGTTGGCTTCTTGCTGTTTATCCTGCTGAGCGCTTCTGCGCCCCATGTACCAACCGTACGCGGCAGCCACGGGCAGCAACAGAAACAGCAGTTCTAACATAGAGGATTATTCCTTGCTGACAACAGGCTGAGCCGCCGGTTCAGCGGGCTGCTCAAGCTGCAGCTCCAGCCTTTTGATCTTGCGCTCGGCGCGACCCAGCGCAATACGCGTGCGCAGGTAGAACAGGCCGCAAATGATCCAGCCGAGAACGAAACCGGCACCAAACAGCGTGGCCAACAGGGTCGATACGCGATAGTCGCCCTGCGCAACCAGATAGTTAAAATTGACCACCTGATCGTTATGCGCACCCAAGGTGACGGAAATCACGAAGATCACCAGAACCAACAAAAAAATCAGCAAATATTTCACATTCTTTCCCGCGATGCCGAGTGAATCGGATGAACGATGCCAAAATGTGGCGTCCCTAACCCTTAAGTTAGCATTTCCCGCTGCGGCAGGGAAACCCTGCCGCACGATAAAACCACATATCTGCTGGCATATTCGGCAGTAAACGGTCTTAGCGAACAAATTGATGAGAAAGCTTCTCAAAACGTCGAATTTATAAGGATATGGGGGCAACCGGGCGAATTGCAATGGCGGGAAAATGTAAGCGGTTAATGCGGCACCGATCCGATGCCGCCTATTTTGTGACGTGGTCACATAGCGATCATATCTCCGGCTTGCGCGCCGCGATTTCCTGCTGCTCTTGTGGCGGCGGCGTCAGCGGGCCGAACCAGCGCTGCGCCAGCCAGCAGGTGACCACCACCAGCAGCCAACTGATCAGCGTAGCCATCGCCAGATCGCGCGGCCAGTGCATGCCCAGCAGCAGACGGCTGCCCATCACCCCCGTTGCCCACACCATCAGCAACGCAACGGTTTTATAATGGCGGCGCGGCCACAGCAGCCCTACGCCCAACAGCGCCCAGGTGGCGGCGAACATCGTATGCCCCGACGGGAAAGCGAAGCCGGTTTCAAACTGCCAGTGCTTGCGCAGCCAGTTCGGCACCAGCGTCTGGTCTTGCAGTTGCTCGCGCACCAGCGCGCTGCGCTCTTTGCGATGCAGCGAATAGAAATATTTTCCGTCCACGCCGTGGGTTTGCTCGAGCCATACCACAAACGGCCGCGGTTCTTGCACCCGATCCTTGATCAACGACTTGACCCCCTGCCCAATCACCAACGCGGCGGAAAGCAGGATCGCCAGACCGATGGCCGCCTTCAGCCGAAAGCGCAGGCACCACAAAAACCAACCGCAAAGGATAGCGCTGGTCAGAATGCCCCACGGCGAGGTTACGGTTTCGGTCACCCAGAACAGCGCTTTGAGCAGCCGCTCATTGCCGCCGGGCTGCCAATGCCAGCCGGAGGCCCATACCACCAGCGGCATCAACAGCAGCAGCAGCGCGCCGCCCGACGTACGTTTTGCTATCTCATACATTCCCGTTTTCCTCTGCGTGAATCAGGCTGCAGTGTAACAAGAGTGCAATATTGATAACACGCGAAAAATTAAACAGATAGAAAACCTATCGCAATAATAGGTGGCCAGAAAACGCCATCTGCTGGTTTGCTGAGCACCGCCCGGCAAGAAGTTGTGGCAAAATAGCCGATAATTAACGAAATAGAGATCGGCGTAGCACGTTTTAGTCTTGGTCAATTTACTGAACCGGACTTAGGATGCGCGACAATGATTGAATCGTAGGTTTTTGTGGAGAGTGACATGCAGCTGAAACGGGTGGCAGAGGCTAAACTGCCGACACCTTGGGGCGATTTCCTGATGGTAGGATTCGAAGAACTGGCGACCGGACATGACCATCTGGCACTGGTATTCGGTGATATTTCCGGCGAAGCGCCGGTGCTCGCACGCGTGCATTCCGAATGCCTGACCGGCGACGCGTTATTCAGCCTGCGCTGCGACTGTGGTTTTCAACTGGAAGCCGCACTGGAGCAGATTGCGGAAGAAGGCCGCGGCATCCTGCTGTACCATCGCCAGGAGGGCCGCAATATCGGCCTGTTGAACAAGATCCGCGCCTACGCCCTGCAGGATAAGGGCGCAGACACCGTGGAAGCCAATCACCAGCTCGGCTTCGCCGCCGACGAGCGCGACTTCACCCTGTGTGCCGACATGTTCAAACTGCTGGGCGTCGACGCGGTGCGTTTGCTGACCAACAACCCGAAAAAGGTCGAGATCCTGACCGAAGCCGGTATCAACATCAGCGAACGCGTGCCGTTGATCGTCGGCCGCAACCCGAAGAACGAACGCTATCTGGCAACCAAGGCCGCCAAAATGGGCCATTTGCTCGACCAGAAGTGATCGCCACCGCAGCGGAAACAATCAGGGCGCCTTACGGCGCCCTTTTTATTGATTAATTACAGCATTTTCCTGATCACATAGTGCAGGATGCCGTCGTTTTCGTAGTAAGTCAGCTCATTGCCGGTATCGATGCGGCAACGGGTGTCGACCACTTCCTTGCGCCCGTCGGCATAGGTGATGTGCACCGGCACCGTCTGGCCCGGCTGAAGCTGTTGCAGGCCGCCAACGCTGATCTGCTCATCCCCGGTCAGCCCCAGCGTTTTACGCGTCACCCCTTGCGGGAACTCCAGCGGCAAAATCCCCATGCCGATCAGGTTAGAGCGGTGAATACGCTCGAAGGATTCGGCAATCACCACCCGCACGCCCAGCAGGCGCGGCCCCTTCGCCGCCCAGTCACGGCTGGAGCCGGAACCGTACTCTTTACCGGCGATCACCGCCAGCGGCACCTTCTCCTGCTGATACTGCATGGCGGCGTCGTAGATAGACAGCTGCTGTTGCGAAGGAATATGGCGGGTATAGCCGCCTTCCACGCCCGGCACCATTTCGTTGCGGATGCGAATGTTGGCGAAGGTGCCGCGCATCATCACTTCGTGGTTGCCACGGCGTGAACCGTAGGAGTTGAAATCCTGCGGTGCTACGCCATGCTCGCTCAGGTAACGCCCCGCCGGGCTGTCGCGCTTGATGTTACCCGCCGGCGAGATGTGATCGGTGGTCACCGAGTCGGCCAGAATCGCCAGAATGCGCGCATCTTTGATGTCCTGCACCGGATCCGGCTTCACCTTCATGGTGCTGAAGAACGGCGGATGGCGGATATAGGTAGAATCCTCCTGCCACTGATAGGTCGCCGAACCGGTCACCTGGATCGCCTGCCAGTTGGCATCGCCGTCGAACACTTCGCCGTACTCCTTGTGGAACATCTCGGTGCGCACTTCTTCCACCGCCTGAGCGATGTCCCGGCTGCTCGGCCAGATGTCCTTCAGGTAGACCGGCTGGCCATCGTTGCCCTCGCCCAGCGGCTCTTTGGTCAGATCGATCTTCATGCTGCCCGCCAGCGCATAAGCCACCACCAGCGGCGGCGAGGCCAGCCAGTTGGTTTTCACCAGCGGGTGGATGCGCCCTTCGAAGTTACGGTTGCCCGACAGCACCGCGCCCACGGTCAGATCGCCCTCTTTGATCGCCTGCTCGATCGGATCCGGCAGCGGGCCGGAGTTACCGATGCAGGTGGTACAGCCATACCCCACCAGGTTGAACCCCAACTCTTCCAGATAAGCGGTGAGTTTGGCGCTGTCGAAGTAGTCGGTCACCACTTTGGAACCCGGCGCCAGCGAGGTTTTTACCCAGGGTTTGCTGCGCAGCCCTTTCTTGACGGCGTTTTTCGCCAGCAGGCCGGCCGCCATCATCACGCTCGGGTTGGAGGTGTTGGTGCAGGAGGTGATCGCCGCGATCACCACTGCGCCGTCGCGCAGTTCGTGCTGCTGCCCGTCCAGCGTAAAGGTTTTGCTGTCTGTCTTGGCCTTGTGGCCGCCGATATCCAACTCGGTAGCGGCCTTGAACGCCTGCGGCACATTCGGCAGCGCCACGCGATCCTGCGGGCGTTTCGGCCCGGCGAGGCTCGCCTCCACCGTCGACATATCCAGCGCCAGCGAGCTGGTGAATACCGGCTCATCTCCCGGATTGCGCCACATGCCCTGCGCCTTGGCGTAGGCTTCCACCAGCGCGATTTGTTCGGCGCTGCGACCGCTGAGTTTCATGTAGCCGAGCGTGACATCGTCTACCGGGAAGAAGCCGCAGGTAGCGCCGAACTCCGGCGACATGTTGGCGATGGTCGCCCGATCGGCCAGCGGCAGATCGGCCAGGCCGTCGCCGTAAAACTCGACGAACTTGCCGACAACGCCGTGTTTGCGCAGCATTTGGGTGACGGTCAGCACCAGATCGGTGGCGGTAATGCCCTCGCGGAGCTTGCCGGTCAGCTTGAAGCCGACCACGTCCGGGATCAGCATCGACACCGGCTGGCCCAGCATCGCGGCTTCCGCTTCGATGCCGCCCACGCCCCAGCCCAGGATGCCCAGGCCGTTAATCATGGTGGTGTGGGAATCGGTGCCCACCAGCGTATCCGGATAGGCCACGCGGCGGCCGCTTTCGTCGCTGTGCCACACCGTTTGGCCAAGGTATTCGAGGTTGACCTGGTGGCAGATGCCGGTGCCCGGCGGCACCACGCGGAAACGGTTGAAGGCTTTCTGCCCCCAGCGCAGGAAGGTGTAGCGCTCGTGGTTGCGCTGCATTTCGATGCGCACGTTGTCTTCAAAGGCATTATCGTCGCCAAATTCATCGACGGTGACCGAGTGGTCAATCACCAGATCCACCGGTGACAGCGGGTTCACCTGGTCGACATTGCCGCCCAGCCGCCGCACCGCTTCACGCATCGCCGCCAGATCCACCACCGCCGGCACGCCGGTAAAGTCCTGCATCAGCACGCGTGCTGGACGGTAGGCGATCTCACGGTCAGCATGGCCGGTTTGCAACCAGGCGACGATGGCCTTGAGGTCGTCAACCTGCACGGTATCGCCATCCACATGGCGCAGCAGGTTCTCCAACAGCACTTTCATTGATTTCGGCAACCGGTCGATATCACCCAGCTGCTTCGCCGCCAGCGGCAGACTGTAGTAGTAATATTCGCTATTCAGCGCAACCAGCTTATCCAGACTTGTTTCACGAAGATCGGACGACATAGCTCCTCCATTTTCTTATTGTGATTAAAACAGGGTAATCAGTGAGGTCTTGTTTAAAGATACCACAAAGATAAGTTAACGTTTTGATAACAACACGATTTGATCACAACGATAGGCGGGAACAATCAAGAAGAAGGAAGTGCGAGCGCAGCCAAGGGGTTAGGCCACACGTCAACGAAAACGCCGCAACGAGGCGGCGTTTTTGCAGGGAAAATCTCGCGGCTTTAACGGGATTTGCGCACCAGGCGGCGACATACTGTGAGCACAACTGCAGCAATGATGGCAGAGACACCCAATTTAATGGCAATGACAGCCGAGTCGAAATTATTCATCCCTATTTCACCATCACCGCTAATTTCTATGTTGTTGGAAACGAAGCTATCGAAAGGACGGCGGCTTTTCAGGATGATCCTGAGAAACAAGGAAGGTGCGGGTTTCCGGGCTAAAAAAAACCGGTTAGGCAGGCACCTAACCGGGTTTGATTTGATATCGTCAACGATTACTTAATCGGCAGCTTGATGTCCTTGAACATCGCTTCGATTTCTTCATTGGAGCGCAGCGCCACTGCGCTGTCGACCACGTCGCGCGTCAGGTGCGGCGCGAAGCGCTGAATGAAGTCGTACATGTAGCTGCGCAGGAAGGTGCTACGGCGGAAGCCGATTTTAGTGGTGCTATATGTGAAGATATCGCGCGCATCCACCGTCACCAGATCCGGATCCTGCACCGGATCCACCGCCATGCTGGCGATCACCCCCACCCCCAATCCCAGACGCACATAGGTTTTAATCACGTCGGCGTCGGTGGCGGTGAAGACGATGCGCGGCGTCAGGCCGGCGCGGTTGAAGGCGGTGTCCAGCTCCGAGCGGCCGGTAAAGCCGAAGGTGTAAGTGACAATCGGGTAAGCCGCCAGCTCTTCAATGCTGATGCTGCTTTTGCCCGCCAAAGGATGATCGGGCTTCACCACCACCGCACGGTTCCAGTGGTAGCACGGCAACATGATGAGATCGTCGTACAGGTGCAGCGCCTCGGTGGCGATGGCAAAATCGGCGGTGCCCTTGGAGACCGCTTCGGCGATCTGCGTCGGCGATCCCTGATGCATGTGCAGCGAGACGCGCGGGTAACGCTCGATAAAGCCCTTGATCACGTTTGGCAAGGCGTAGCGAGCCTGGGTATGCGTGGTGGCGACGTACAGCGAGCCTTTGTCCGGGTAGGTGTGTTCACCGGCAACGGCTTTGATGGCGTCTACTTTGGACAACACTTCACGCGCGATGCGAATGATTTCCTGGCCGGCGGGGGTGACCTGGGTCAGGTGCTTGCCGCTGCGGGCGAAAATCTGGATGCCCAGCTCATCTTCGAGCATGCGCACCTGTTTGCTGATGCCGGGTTGAGAGGTATAGAGCCCTTCTGCCGTCGAGGAGACATTCAGGTTGTGGTTAACCACTTCCACAATGTAACGAAGCTGCTGCAATTTCATATCTTATACCATCCTAGGTTAAACACTGCGGCTTACCCGCAGCCAGGTATATCGGTGTCGCCCCGGTATGCTGAAACTCACAAGCCATAAACCCCGTGTTCTACCCTGATGGTGAAGAAAACGCCGTTGTTAATAAGCTTTAATAATAAAAAAACTTTTTATATAACCACTATACCACGATGCAGCTTCAAGTATAGATCCGCGTCACACTATGATAACGATTATTTTGCATGGGTATCAACGTGAAACGCCGGTGTCGGAGGGATAAAAACAGCAAAGGATAGATCCGTTTGCCCCTTTTCACCAATAAAAAAACCAGCCGCCAGGGCTGGTTTTTCATCTTGCGGGCAGGACATCGGCCTTACTTCTTGCCTTCGACCCACTTGCCGTCCACGTAGAACGCGGACCAACCGGTCGCCTTGCCGTCTTTTTCAGAGGAGACGTACTGCTGCTTGGTTTTACGGCTGAAACGCACCAGCGTTTTGTTGCCTTCGGCATCCGCCACCGGCGCATCGGCCAGATAGCGTAGTTTCTCCGGCAGACGATCCTTGAAGCGAGCCAGCTCTTCCACCAACGGCGCGCGGGTCTCGCGCGATTTAGGGAAGGTGTTGGCCGCCAGGAACACGCCGGCAGCGCCGTCACGCAGCACGAAATAGGCGTCGGACTTCTCGCACGGCAGTTCCGGCAACGGCACCGGATCTTCCTTCGGCGGCGCGACATCGCCGTTACGCAGGATCTTGCGGGTGTTTTTGCAGTTCTCGTTGGTGCAGCCCATGTACTTGCCGAAACGCCCCATTTTCAGGTGCATTTCCGAACCGCACTTGTCGCACTCCACCACCGGGCCGTCATAGCCTTTCAGGCGGAACTCGCCCTCTTCGATCTCATAGCCGTCACACGCCGGGTTGTTGCCGCAGACGTGCAGCTTGCGCTGGTTATCGATCAGATAGCTGTCCATCGCCGTACCGCATTTCTGGCAGCGGCGGCGGGCGCGCAACGCGTTGGTTTCCGCGTCGTCGCCTTCGAGGATGTTGAGCACTTCCGCTTCAGGCACCAGGTTGATGGTGGTTTTGCAACGTTCCTTCGGCGGCAGCGCGTAGCCGGAACAGCCGAGGAACACGCCGGTGCTGGCGGTACGGATGCCCATCTTGCGGCCGCAGGTCGGGCAGTCGATGCTGGTCATCACCATCTGGTTAGGCCGCATGCCGCCTTCTTCCGGATCCTTCTCCGCCGTTTCCAGCTGCTCGCTGAAATCGACAAAGAACTCGTCCAGTACCGCTTTCCACTCGGCCTGGTTGTTGGCGACCTCATCGAGGCCGTCTTCCATGCGTGCGGTGAAGTCATAGTTCATCAGCTCGCGGAAGTTCTCTTCCAGACGATCGGTGACGATCTCGCCCATTTTCTCGGCATAGAAACGGCGGCTTTCCACCCGCACATAACCGCGATCCTGAATGGTCGAGATGATGGAGGCGTAGGTGGACGGACGGCCGATGCCGCGTTTCTCCAGCTCTTTCACCAGCGAAGCTTCGCTGTAACGCGCCGGCGGCTTGGTGAAGTGCTGGCTCGGGATCAGTTTCTGCAGATCCAGCTCGCTGCCGATTTCGACGAACGGCAACGTGCGATCTTCATCGCCCTTGCGCAACGCCGGCATCACCTTGGTCCAGCCGTCAAAGCGCAGCGTACGGCCCTTGGCGCGCAGCTGATAATCGCCGGCTTTCACCGTCAGCGTAGTGGAATCGTATTGCGCCGGCGTCATCTGGCAGGCAACGAACTGGCGCCAGATCAGCTGATACAGCTTCTGCGCGTCCGCTTCCATGTCTTTGAGCTGCTCGGCGAGCACGTTCACGTCCGAAGGACGGATCGCTTCGTGCGCTTCCTGCGAATTCTCTTTGCTGCTGTACTGATTCGGCGCCTTCGGCAGGTATTTATCGCCGAAGTTGTCGCCGATGTAGCCACGCACCATGTTGAGCGCATCCTGGCTCAGGTTGGTGGAGTCGGTACGCATATAGGTGATGTGGCCGGCTTCATACAGCCGTTGCGCCATCATCATGGTTTTCTTCACGCCGAAGCTCAGGCGGGTGCTGGCGGCCTGTTGCAGCGTGGAGGTAATGAAAGGCGCGCCCGGCTTGCTGCTGGTCGGTTTGTCTTCGCGATCCAGCACCGTGTAGCGGGCTTTTTCCAGCAACTTGACCGCGGCGTGAGTCTGCTCGCGGTTAACCGGCTTGAACGGTTTGTCGTGCGCATGGGTCACTTCCATCTGCAGCGCGGTTTCACCCTTCGCCAGCAGATCGGCATGCAGCTCCCAGTACTCTTCCGGCACGAACGCCTTGATGTCGCGTTCGCGCTCCACCACCAGACGCACCGCCACCGACTGCACACGGCCGGCGGACAGGCCGCGGGCGATTTTCTTCCACAGCAGCGGCGAGACCATATAACCCACCACGCGGTCCATAAACCGGCGCGCCTGCTGCGCGTTGACACGATCAATGTTCAGCTCGCCCGGCTGTTTGAACGCCTGTTGGATCGCGTTTTTGGTGATTTCGTTAAACACCACGCGGCTAAAGCGTTTGTCATCGCCACCGATCACTTCCCGCAGGTGCCAGGCAATGGCTTCCCCTTCGCGGTCAAGGTCAGTTGCGAGATAAATGTGGTCGGCGTTTTCCGCCAACGATTTTAACTCGGCGACCACTTTTTCTTTACCCGGCAGGATTTCATAATGCGCTTTCCAGCCGTGGTAAGGGTCGACGCCCATGCGATTTACCAGCGCCGCCTTCTCATCTTTTTTAACTTTTTTCTTGGCTTTGTCTTCGGTTGAGTCAGCGCTCTTTTTGCTGGCTGAGCCACTGGTCGGCAAATCACGGATGTGACCGACGCTGGACTTCACCACGTAGTCACTTCCTAAATATTTATTAATAGTTTTGGCTTTTGCCGGGGACTCAACTATTACGAGAGCTTTACCCATATTTACCTTTACCTAATTTATTTCTTCTAAAAAGAAGTCTTTTATCTCGCCGTGCCGCGGCAATTCGTGTCTCTTTTTTTATATTGCGGCAGTCTGGCAAGAGATCAACAGATTTTTTTCTTTTGGTTGCCCAACTGCTCAACCTGAACGCAAGTTGTTGATCCTGCCTGCTATTCACCCATGCCCCAGAAGTATGGCTGTGTGAGTTTTATTCATGGCGTAAACAAAACCTTCCACCCGACGCCGCAAAATCCCACACTGTACCTGATAAAAAGCGTCACGCAACCTAATTAGCATGGAAAGTCCGATTTCGCCAACCGGCGGCCGCCCATGGCCATCCAGACGGCAAATAAACCTTAGTCGGTTTGCGGATAAAAGCGAACCGGCGTTAGAATATGCGCAGAGTTTTTAGTTTGGAGTCTAATAAATGCGCACGAATACTGCACCTATCGGCCGCGAGGCCCTGCTGGCGGAAGCAAATAACATCATCCGCCAACACGAAGATTATCTGCACGGCATGATCGCCACCGACGTTGAACAAAAAAGCGGCGTTTTAGTTTTTCGCGGCGAATACTTTTTGGATGCCGATGGATTGCCCACCGCCAAAACCACCGCGGTATTTAATATGTTTAAACATTTGGCTCACCTGCTTTCGGAAAAATACCACCTGGTCGATTAAGACAAGAAAACGGGGGCGCCTGGCCCCCGTTGATTCCCGCTCTCGTTGCCGTTACAACAACGGCTTTTCCCCACGCTGCCACCAGCGCAGCAGCAAACGATCGACGCTTTCCGCCGCGCTGCCGGTGAAGCGATCCATCAGGCGTTTGCGGCGCGTATAGCGCACGGCGATCACTTCGTGGTTATCCAGCTCGGCGATCAGCAAATCATCGCTGGTGCCGATGGCGTCGATCAGGCCCTTCTCTTTCGCCTGTGAACCGAACCAGTGCTCACCGGTGGCGACGCTGTCGATGTCGAGCGACGGACGCTGCTCATGCACAAAGCGCTTGAACAGCTCGTGCGTTTCGTTCAGATCTTCTCGGAACTTCTCGCGCCCTTGTTCGGTGTTTTCGCCAAACAGCGTCAGCGTGCGTTTAAATTGCCCGGCGGTGTGCAACTCCACGTCGATATCGTTCTTTTTCAACAGGCGGTGGAAGTTCGGGATCTGCGCCACCACGCCGATGGAACCGATGATGGCGAACGGCGCCGCCACGATGCGATCCGCAACGCAAGCCATCATGTAGCCGCCGCTGGCCGCCACTTTATCCACCGCGACCGTCAGACGAATGCCGCCTTTGCGCAGGCGCTCCAACTGCGAAGCCGCCAGGCCGTAGCCGTGCACCACCCCGCCAGGGCTTTCCAGGCGCAACAGAACTTCATCCTGCGCCGACGCCACCGCCAGCACCGCCGAGATCTCTTCGCGCAGCGAGGTGACCTCGTGCGCGTCCATGCTGCCCTTGAAGTCCAGCACATACAGGCACGGCTTGGCCACTTCCACCGCGCCGGACTTGGCGCGCTGTTTCTTCAATTTGTCATCAGATTTAGTCTGCTTTTTGAACTGTTTCAGCCAAACCTTCTGCTCGGCGGCATCCATGCGCGCCAGGCGCATATCGCGCTGCATCTCGCGATACTGTTCGCCGAGATCGGTCAGCTGCAGCTCCCCTTTCTGGCGGCTCTTGCGTTGCCCCAAACTGACCGCCAGGATGGCCAACGCGGCGATGGCGAGCACCACCGTGGCGACCTTGGCCAGAAACAGGCCATAAACAGATATAAACTCCACAGATTCCGCCTTTATTTACAGGTTGTTAGTATGCTTATTTCCATTTTAGCCAACCGCAGCGGCTGCTGTCGCGGCTAAATGAAAATTCATTGCGCACAGAGCATCACTATGGGGACGATTTACGGCCGAACCAAGCCGCCACCGCCGCGCTTTTGTTACAAAAGAATGCCATTTCAGCCTGCTACGCATTGAAAATGCCCGCGGATTAAGGCATATAACACCCATTATTCATCAATATGATGAGACGGATTCGCTGCGCGGCCCGCAGACGGTCGAGCCTTCGCTCCCGCCCCGGCCGCGCGTTTCACCCTTGCTCCCCGATATCTGCGGGAGAACAGCCACCCAGGCGAGGATTTATCGTGCATTACCAACCCAAACAAGATCTGCTCGAACAACGTATCATTTTGGTCACCGGCGCCGGCGACGGCATCGGCCGTGAAGCGGCGCTGACCTACGCGCGCTTCGGCGCCCAGTTGGTGCTGCTGGGGCGCACCGAGAGCAAACTGCTGGCGGTACAACAAGAGATCGCAGCCCAGGGCGGTGCCCCGGCCCTGGTGGTGACGCTGGACTTGCTGCACGCCACTCAGAAGCAATGCCGGCAGATAGCCGACGATCTGGCGCACCAGATCCCCCGCCTTGATGGCGTGCTGCACAACGCCGGCCTGCTCGGCGACATCGCGCCGATGGCCGACCTGTCGATGACCATGTGGCAAGAAGTGATGCAGGTTAACGTCAACGCCACCTTTATGCTGACTCAGGCACTGCTGCCGCTGCTGCTGAAATCCCACGCCGGGTCGCTGGTGTTCACCAGCTCCAGCGTCGGGCGTACCGGCCGCGCAGATTGGGGTGCCTATGCGGTGTCGAAGTTCGCCACCGAGGGCATGATGCAGGTGTTGGCCGACGAGTACAAAAACCGCAATCTGCGGGTGAACTGCATCAATCCGGGCGGCACTCGCACCAAAATGCGCGCATCTGCCTTCCCGCACGAAGACAAGAACAAGCTGAAAACCCCGGCCGATATCATGCCGCTGTATCTGTATTTGATGGGCGAAGACAGCCGCCGCAAAACCGGCATGAGCTTCGACGCGCAGCCGAACCGCAAACCCGGCGCAGCCGAATAATCAGGAGCGTTTCATGGCGGAAGATCGTCATCAACAGCGCCAGCAGCGCCTGAAAGAACAGGTCGATGCGCGCATCGCTGCGGCGCAGGACACCCGCGGCCTGCTGCTGGTGTTTACCGGCAACGGCAAAGGCAAAACCACCGCCGCCTTCGGCACCGTCACCCGCGCGGTCGGCCACGGCATGCGCGCCGGGGTGATCCAGTTCATCAAGGGCGAATGGCCCAATGGCGAAAAGAATCTGCTGCAGCAACACGGCGTTGAATTTCAGGTGATGGCCACCGGTTTTACCTGGGAAACGCAGAACAAGGCCGGCGACACCGCCGCCTGCCAGGCGGTGTGGCAGCACGGCAAACGCATGCTGGCCGACAACAGCCTGGATCTGGTGCTGCTGGACGAAGTGACCTACATGCTGACCTACGGCTATCTGGAACTGGAAGAGCTGAAGGCAGCGCTCCTGCAACGCCCTGCGCATCAGACGGTGATCCTGACCGGGCGCGGCTGCCATCGCGATCTGTTGGAACTGGCGGATACGGTCACGGAGATGCGGCCGGTGAAACACGCGTTCGACGCGGGCGTGAAGGCGCAACAAGGGATCGATTGGTAACAAAACGTTCTGGCCCCGAACGGGGCCAGAACGGCGGGATTAGCTGCGTTTGCTTGGCTTGCCTGGTTTGCTGCCTGGCGCACTGCGGCGGCCGCTGCCGGCCACCTGCGAGTGGCGCTTGACCGCCCGGCGGATCTGGTTGGCCTTCACGCGGCGGCGCTCACGCTCCACCGGCATTTTGCTGACCGTTTCCGGTTTCAACTCCACCAGCTCGCGCAGGTAGTTGATCGCCGGCAGATCCAGTTCGGCCCAGCCGCCGCGCGGCAGGCCTTTCGGCAGATCGATGTCGCCGTAACGCACGCGGATCAGGCGGCTCACCTGCACGCCCACCGCTTCCCACAGGCGACGCACTTCACGGTTGCGGCCTTCAGTCAGGGTCACGTTGTACCACTGATTGAGGCCTTCACCGCCCTGGAAGCTGATGGTGCGGAAGGCGGCCGGGCCGTCTTCCAATTGCACGCCTTTGCTCAGCTGCTTCACTTTCGCATCGTCGACCTGGCCGAACACGCGCACCGCGTATTCGCGCTCCACTTCACGGCTCGGGTGCATCAGACGGTTGGCCAGTTCACCATCGGTAGTGAACAGCAGCAGACCGGAGGTGTTGACGTCCAGGCGCCCTACCGCCACCCAGCGCGAACCGCGCAGCTTCGGCAGGCGATCGAACACCGTCGGGCGGCCTTCAGGATCGCTGCGGGTACACAGCTCGCCTTCCGGTTTGTAGTAAGCCAGCACCCGGCAAACCACCTCTTCGGACTCTTTGATCGACAGGACATGACCGTCCAGACGAATTTTCATCGCCGGGGTCACTTCAACGCGATCGCCCAGCTTGGCGACCTTGCCGTCGACGCTGACGCGCCCGGCTTCAATCATGGTTTCGATTTCACGACGCGAGCCATGCCCGGCGCGCGCTAAAACTTTCTGTAACTTTTCGCTCATTGAGCAACCTCTAATGTCGCCTTCACAGGCGTCGGGGGGATACCGCCGTGGCCAACCGCCACCACGGTCATAATACGTTTATCAGGATCGAACCGCGTATTATACAGGCTTTCTAAGGTGTTGAAACCCACTTTATCGGCGGTGGCCCCCACAGGCGGCGTTCACGGCGCCAAAAAATCCTCCACTGCCCACAGCACCGCGTCAGGCCGTTCCAGAATACCGAGGTGAGTGCGGGCCTCCCCTAGACGCACCACGGAGAAAAACGGCTGCTCGGCGGCAAATGCCTGCTGTTGCCGCAAATAGTCGTCGCGGCGATCCAACGAGTAGATGTGCCGGCACGGCGGCGGCGCGCTCATGCCCGCCAGGCGTTGCAGCGGCGAGCCGAATTGCCGGTAGGCCTGTTCGATGGCCACCCCGGCGGCACGCCAAAGCCGGTAATCCTCCTGCGCCATCTCGACCTCCAGATGGCGTTTGACCCGATCGTGGCGGATGCCGCCCTGCCAAAAGTCGAACAAGGCGTCGCGTGCCGCCAGCCACTGCTGCGGCTGCTGCATGCGGCTCACCGCCGTAAAGAACGCCGGCTCCGGCTGCGTCATGATCCAGTCGAGAAACACCATGCCCCGTACCCGTTGCGGCAACGCTTCGGCCAACGCTACCGCCAGCCAGCTGGCGTGCGCCACCGACAGAGTGACCGCGTTATCCAAACGCAGCGCCGTCAGCAGTTGGCGCACATCCTCCAGCAAGTCGTCCGCCGTCAGCGACATCTCCGTGGCTTTTGAAGACAGGCCATGGCCTCGCCAGTCGATGCTGATCACCCGATAGCGTTCGGCCGCCAGAGAGATGAACGGCTCAAACACGGTTTTCGGTTCGCACCAGCCGGGCAGCAACACCAACGTGAGCGGCCCTGAGCCGACATCCTGATAGTCGAGTATCATGTTGGCACTGTGAAATGCGGTCATATTACCTCCTGCGCGTCTCTCCCCGACCCGTTCGGGGAATACCGACGGGGATAAGGTGACAGCGCAGCAGGTATTGATCTATTGAAGTTCGTGCGGAAAGCCCCCTGGGCGCACCTTATGAAAAAATGCGCACTAATTGGAATGGGAACTTAATGGCGCACGCAGGGATAGGCGGCACTTAACGCCAGCATGATCACCGACGGTGCGGAATAATGCAGTTGCTCAGGATGCTCGTTCAAATACTGCATCACCGCGTCGGCGGCTACGCCGATGCTCATCCCGGCTTCCGGGCAGATATTGCGGTTGCCCTGCATGGAATAAGTATCGAATACGCCGGCGACGTATCCCATGAACATGCCGCCATTCAGCGCTTCGGCCACGGTGGCTTCACCGCTTTTATTTTTTACGTAACCGCTGGATTCCGCCAGCAGACCACTGCCCGAATAAAACCCCGCATTTGCCATTGAGGAAAATAATAAGGCCGCTAAAAAAGAAACCTGTTTAATCATTGCTGCGCATCCTGCCCATTATCAATTCTGAAGTCTTCAAGAATAGCGGCTTTCACGCGAAATAGCGTCGCTTCAGCCGATTTTCAGACAATGGGCAAGGTGGCAACAATTGACATCAACGGAAAGGCGCCGCGTCGCCCGCCCCCTCACGCACCACTTCCGGCGAGGATTCGGTCAGATCGATCACCGTGGTCGGCTGTTGGCCAAGGAAGCCGCCGTGGATCACCAGATCGACCACCTTGCCCAAATGATCGTTGATCTCTTCCGGATCGGACTCGGCAAAATCATTGCCCGGCAGCATCAGGGTGGTGGACATCATCGGTTCGTTCAGCGCCTCCAGCAGCGCCAATGCGATCGGGTTCGACGGCACACGCAGGCCGATGGTTTTGCGCTTTTCATTCATCAGGCGGCGCGGCACTTCTTTGGTCGCTTTCAGAATGAAGGTGTAGTTGCCCGGCGTATTGTTTTTAATCAGGCGGAACGCCGTATTATCGACGTGCGCATAAGTCGACAACTCGGACAGATCGCGGCACATCAGGGTGAAATTGTGGTTGCCGTCCAACTGACGGATGCGGCAAATGCGTTCCATCGCCGCCTTTTCTTCCAGCATACAGCCCAGCGCGTAGCCGGAATCGGTGGGATAAACGATCACCCCGCCCTTGCGCAGCACCTCAACCGCCTGGTTAATCAAACGCGGCTGTGGGTTGTCCGGGTGAATATAAAAAAGCTGACTCATGACTTGCTCCTAAAATGATGCCCGCGCGCGTTGCCACGCGCGAAAAATCAGACCGCCTCGCCAGGCTGCGGCCAATCGCGCCACACCGGCTCGACCCCGCCCGGCAGCCACAGTTTGCGGCCCAGTTCGATCCACGAACAAGGCTGATGAAAATCAGATCCTTGCGAGGCCAACAGGCGGTAGTCCTGGGCGTATTTCGCCAACTGCGAGCGCTCATGCGGCGCCTGCTGACACTGCGCCACTTCCATGGCGTCGCCGCCGTGTTCGGCGAAATGCGCCAGCAAACGTTTCAACCACTTCGCGGTCAGATCGTAACGGCCGGGATGCGCTATCACCGCCTGGCCGCCCGATTGATGAATCGCATCAATGGCTTGTTCTATTGTACACCACTGCGGCGGCACGTAGCCGGTTTTGCCTTTGGCCAGATATTTCTTGAACACCTGCGCCATGTTGTCCGCCACGCCAATCTCCACCAGGTAACGGGCGAAATGGCCGCGGGTCACCGCACCGGCCCCCGCCAACCGCTGGGCGCCGGCATAGGCGTCGGGAATGCGCGCTTTACCCAGACGCGCGCCGATCTCCTGTGCCCGCCGGTTGCGACGTTCGGTTTGTTCCGCCAATAGCGCCACCAGCGCCGGGTGCGCGACGTCCATGCCCAACCCAACGATATGAATTTCATGGTTTTCCCACAGCGTCGAGATTTCCACCCCGTTGACCAGCCGCAGCGGCAACGCCTGCTCCGCAATAGCGGCGGCGGCCTCAGCCAAGCCTGCGGTGGTGTCGTGATCGGTGATCGCCAGCACACCCACGCGCATCTCTACCGCCCGCAGCACCAGCTGCGTTGGCGTCAGGTAGCCATCAGAGGCGGTCGTGTGGCTGTGGAGATCGTACAGAGTAAAAGCGGTGGATGGGGGGTTACTGTCTGTCAAAACGGCTATCCGGCAATGGCTTGGCTTTCTATCATACCCGCGATCGGCGGCCGGACGGAAATCTATTCTGCGCCAGGCAGACGATGAATAGAATTCACGCTGACCGCTAAAACATTGTGCAAAAAGAGGGTTGACTTTGCCTTCGCGAACCAGTTAACTAGTACACAAGTTCACGGCAACGGCCGTGTCGGATGAGAGTTAAAAAAGAGAGTCTGCAAATGAACACATACATTTCTCTTCACGGTTGGTGGCGTACCTCCCTCTTGCGGGCGGTGTAATCGCGCATAGCTGTCATCTGACAATGCAGATTTCCTGAGCCCGCACCTGATGCGGGCTTTTTTATGGACAGAATTCACTGGAACCACCGATGATGAACACCAAACCACAACTGACATTGCTGAAGGCGCAAGCCAGCTACCGGGGCGATCCCACCACCCTTTTCCACCAGCTGTGCGGCGCCCGTCCGGCCACCCTGCTGCTGGAGTCGGCGGAAATCAACAGCAAACAGAATCTGCAGAGCCTGCTGGTGATCGACAGCGCGCTGCGCATTACCGCACTGGGCCACACCGTCAGCGTGCAGGCGCTCACCGCCAACGGCGCGGCGCTGCTGCCGCTGCTGGACGAAGCGCTGCCGCCCGAGGTGCGCAATCAGGCACGCCCTAACGGCCGCGAGCTGACCTTCCCGGCGATCGACGAGGTGCAGGACGAAGACGCGCGCCTGCGCTCCCTGTCGGTGTTCGACGCACTGCGCACACTGCTGACGCTGGTGGACTCCCCGGCGGACGAGCGCGAAGCCGTGATGCTGGGCGGCCTGTTCGCCTATGATTTGGTCGCCGGTTTTGAAAACCTGCCGGCGCTGCGCCAGGATCAACGCTGCCCGGACTTCTGCTTCTATCTGGCGGAAACCCTGCTGGTGCTGGATCATCAACGCGGCTCGGCCCGTCTGCAGGCCAGCGTCTTCAGTGAGCAGGCGAGTGAAGCGCAGCGTTTGCAGCACCGCCTGGAACAGCTGCAGGCTGAGTTGCAACAACCCCCGCAGCCAATCCCGCACCAAACGCTGGAAAACATGCAGCTGAGCTGTAACCAGAGCGACGAAGAGTACGGCGCGGTGGTCAGCGAGCTGCAGGAAGCGATCCGCCAGGGCGAGATTTTCCAGGTGGTGCCGTCGCGCCGCTTCACCCTGCCGTGCCCGGCGCCGCTGGCGGCCTACCAAACGTTGAAAGACAACAACCCCAGCCCGTACATGTTCTTCATGCAGGATGATGACTTCACCCTGTTCGGCGCTTCGCCGGAGAGCGCGCTGAAATACGACGCGGGCAATCGCCAAATCGAAATCTACCCGATCGCCGGCACTCGCCCACGCGGCCGCCGCGCCGATGGGTCGCTGGATTTGGATCTCGACAGCCGCATCGAGCTGGAAATGCGCACCGACCACAAAGAGCTGGCCGAGCACTTGATGCTGGTCGATCTGGCGCGCAACGATCTGGCGCGCATCTGCCAGGCCGGCAGCCGCTACGTGGCCGACCTGACCAAAGTGGATCGCTATTCATTCGTCATGCACCTGGTTTCCCGCGTGGTGGGCACCCTGCGCGCCGATCTCGACGTGCTGCACGCCTACCAGGCCTGCATGAACATGGGCACCCTCAGCGGCGCGCCGAAAGTGCGGGCGATGCAGCTGATCGCCGCCTCCGAAGGCACGCGCCGCGGCAGCTACGGCGGCGCAGTGGGCTACTTCACCGCCACCGGCGATCTGGATACCTGCATCGTCATTCGCTCCGCCTACGTTGAAGATGGCATCGCCACCGTGCAAGCCGGTGCCGGCGTGGTGCTGGATTCCGTCCCGCAGGCGGAAGCCGACGAAACCCGTAATAAAGCCCGTGCCGTGCTGCGCGCCATCGCCACTGCGCACCATGCCAAGGAGGTGTTCTGATGGCCGATATCCTGCTGCTCGACAACGTCGACTCCTTTACCTACAACCTGGTCGATCAGCTGCGCGCCAGCGGCCACCAGGTGGTGATTTACCGTAATCAGATCGCCGCCGAGGTGATCATCGAGCGTCTGCAACAGATGGAACAGCCGGTGCTGATGCTGTCGCCCGGCCCTGGCGCCCCTTCCGAAGCGGGCTGTATGCCGGAACTGCTGCAGCGTCTGCGCGGCCAACTGCCGATCATCGGCATCTGCCTCGGCCACCAGGCGATCGTCGAAGCCTATGGCGGCCAGGTCGGCCAGGCGGGCGAGATCCTGCACGGCAAAGCCTCGGCGATCGCTCACGATGGCGAAGGCATGTTCGCCGGCATGGCCAATCCGCTGCCAGTGGCGCGCTACCACTCGCTGGTCGGCAGCAATATCCCGGCCGATCTCACCGTCAACGCCCGTTTCGGCGAAATGGTGATGGCGGTGCGCGACGACCGCCGCCGCGTGTGCGGCTTCCAGTTCCACCCGGAATCGATTCTGACCACCCACGGCGCGCGCCTGCTTGAGCAGACCCTGGCCTGGGCGCTGGCGAAGTAATATAAGGAACACGACGATGCAACCTATTCTTGAGAAACTGTACCGCGCCGAGTCGATGAGCCAGCAGGAAAGCCAACAGCTGTTCAGCGCCATCGTGCGCGGCGAGCTGGAGCCGAGCCAACTGGCGGCGGCGTTGATCAGCATGAAAGTCCGCGGCGAGCGCCCGGAAGAGATCGCCGGCGCCGCCAAAGCGCTGCTGGACGACGCTCAGCCGTTCCCGCGCCCTGACTATCTGTTCGCCGATATCGTCGGCACCGGCGGCGACGGCACCAACAGCATCAATATTTCCACCGCCAGCGCCTTCGTGGCGGCGGCGTGCGGCGCGAAGATCGCCAAACACGGCAACCGCAGCGTCTCTAGCCGTTCCGGCTCTTCGGATCTGCTGGCGGCGTTCGGTATCCGTCTGGATCTGCCGGCGGAAGAGGCGCGCAAGGCGTTGGACGATCTTGGCGTGTGCTTCCTGTTCGCGCCGCAGTACCACACCGGTTTTCGTCACGCCATGCCGGTGCGCCAGCAGCTGAAGACCCGCACACTGTTCAACGTGCTGGGCCCGCTGATCAACCCGGCGCGCCCGCCGCTGGCGCTGATCGGCGTTTACAGCCCGGAACTGGTGCTGCCGATTGCCGAAACCCTGCGCGTGCTGGGTTATCAGCGTGCGGCGGTGGTTCACGGCGGCGGCATGGACGAGGTGGCGATCCACGCCCCGACGCACGTGGCGGAATTGAACAACGGCGAAATCAGCAGCTACCAGCTCACGCCGCAGTCCTTCGGATTGGAAACCTATCCGCTGGAAGCCTTGCTGGGCGGTACGCCGGAAGAAAACCGTGACATTTTGGCGCGGCTGTTACAAGGTAAAGGCGAGCCGGCGCACGCCGCGGCGGTCGCGGCCAACGTCGCGTTGCTTCTGAAGTTATTCGGACATGAAGACCTGCGCCAAAATGCGCGGCAGGCACTGGATATGATCAACAGCGGGCAGGCCTATGAGCGTGTCATCGCACTGGCGGCAAGAGGATAAATGATGCAGGAAACCGTGCTACACAAGATTGTCCGCGACAAAGCGCAATGGATCGCGGCGCGACAACAGCAACAGCCCCTGGCCGGCTTTCAGAACGACATCGTGCCGAGTGAACGCAGTTTCTATCACGCGCTGCAGGGCACCCGGACGGCTTTCATTCTCGAATGCAAGAAGGCCTCGCCTTCCAAAGGGCTGATTCGCGAGAACTTTGATCCGGTAGAGATCGCCACGGTGTATAAAGATTTCGCCTCGGCGATCTCGGTGCTGACCGACGAGAAATACTTCCAGGGCAGCTTCGATTTCCTGCCGCTGGTCAGTAAAGCCGTCAGCCAACCGGTGTTGTGCAAAGACTTTATCATCGATCCATATCAGATTTACCTGGCGCGCTACTATCAGGCCGATGCCATCCTGCTGATGCTGTCGGTGTTGACCGACGACCAGTATCGCCAACTGGCGGCGGTAGCCCACAGCCTGAATATGGGCGTGCTGACCGAAGTGATCAGTGAAGAAGAACTGCAGCGCGCGATCGCGCTGGAAGCGCGCGTGGTCGGCATCAACAACCGCGATCTGCGCGATCTGAGCATCGATCTGAACCGCACCCGCCAGCTGGCGCCGCGCGTGCCGCATGGCGTGACGGTGATCAGCGAGTCAGGCATCAACAACTATGGGCAGATCCGCGAGCTGAGCCATTACGCCAACGGCTTCCTGATCGGCAGCGCGCTGATGTCGGAACCCGATCTGCGCGCCGCCGTGCGCCGCGTGATCCTCGGCGACAACAAAGTGTGCGGCCTGACTCGTCCGCAGGACGCCGCCGCCGCCTATCAGGCCGGCGCCATCTACGGCGGGCTAATCTTCGTCGGCCGTTCACCGCGCTATGTGGACATCACCCGCGCCCGCGAAGTGATCTCCGGCGCGCCGCTGAAGTATGTCGGCGTGTTCTGCGACGCCCAGCTCGATACCGTGGCGTTGACCGTTGAGCGCCTCGGGCTGCACGCGGTGCAACTGCACGGCGCGGAAGACCAGGCCTATATCAGCGCCCTGCGCGCCCGTTTGCCGGCCGATTGCCGCATCTGGAAAGCGCTGAGCGTGAAAGATCGAGTGCCGGCGCGCGATCTGCAGCATGTCGATCGCTACCTGCTCGACAACGGCGCCGGCGGCACCGGCCAACGCTTCGACTGGTCGGTATTGCAAGGCGAAGATCTGACTAACGTGATGCTGGCGGGCGGCCTGCGCGCCGACAACTGCGTCGAAGCGGCCAAGCTCGGCTGCGCCGGGCTGGACTTCAACTCCGGCGTGGAAAGCGAACCGGGCATCAAAGATCCCGCGCGCCTGGCCTCGGTCTTCCAGACCCTGCGCGCCTACTGAATACGGCTCTATATTAATAACGGATAATAACGGGAACTCTCATGACGCTGCTTAACCCCTACTTCGGCGAATTTGGTGGCCAATACGTGCCGCAAATTCTGATGCCGGCCCTGAAACAACTGGAAGAAGCCTTTGTCAGCGCCCAGCGCGATCCGGCGTTTCAGGCGGAATTTATCGATCTGTTGAAGAACTACGCGGGCCGCCCGACGGCGCTGACGCTGTGCAAAAACCTCACTGCCGGCAGCAACACCAAGCTTTATCTGAAGCGTGAAGACCTGCTGCACGGCGGCGCACACAAGACCAACCAGGTGCTGGGTCAGGCCTTGCTGGCCAAGCGCATGGGCAAAACCGAGATCATCGCGGAAACCGGCGCCGGCCAACACGGCGTCGCGTCAGCGCTGGCCTGCGCGCTGCTCGGCCTGAAATGCCGCATCTATATGGGTGCCAAAGACGTTGAGCGCCAGTCGCCGAACGTCTTCCGCATGCGGCTGATGGGCGCGGAAGTGATCCCGGTGCACAGCGGCTCCGCTACGCTGAAAGACGCCTGCAACGAAGCGCTGCGCGACTGGTCCGGCAGCTATGAAACCGCCCACTATATGCTCGGCACCGCCGCCGGCCCGCACCCGTACCCCACCATCGTGCGTGAATTCCAGCGCATGATCGGCGAAGAAACCAAAGCGCAGGTGCTGGAGCGCGAAGGCCGCCTGCCGGATGCCGTCATCGCCTGCGTCGGCGGCGGCTCCAACGCCATCGGCATGTTCGCCGATTTTATCGATGACGCCGAAGTGGGTCTGATCGGCGTGGAACCCGCCGGTCTGGGCATCGAAACCGGTCAGCACGGCGCGCCGCTCAAGCATGGCCACGTCGGCATCTACTTCGGCATGAAAGCGCCGATGATGCAGACCGCCGAAGGCCAGATTGAAGAATCCTATTCAATCTCCGCCGGGTTGGACTTCCCGTCCGTCGGGCCGCAGCACGCCTTCCTGAACAGTATCGGCCGCGCCGAATACGTGTCGATCACCGACGACGAAGCGCTGGAAGCGTTCAAGGCGCTGTCGCGCCATGAAGGCATCATCCCGGCGCTGGAATCCTCACACGCCCTGGCGCACGCGCTGAAAATGATCCGTGAAACGCCGCAGAAAGAACAGATCCTGGTGGTCAACCTGTCCGGCCGCGGCGACAAAGACATATTTACCGTTCACGACATTTTGAAAGCACGGGGAGAAATCTGATGGAACGTTATCAGCAACTGTTCAAACGCCTGGAAAGCAACAAGGAAGGCGCCTTCGTCCCGTTCGTGACGCTGGGCGATCCTAATCCGACGCTGTCGCTGCAGATTATCGACACCCTGATCGAAGCGGGCGCGGATGCGCTGGAGCTGGGCATCCCCTTCTCCGATCCGCTGGCGGATGGCCCAACCATCCAGAGCGCGACGCTGCGCGCTTTCGCCGCCGGCGTCACGCCGACTCAGTGCTTCGAGATGCTGGCGGCCATCCGCCAGAAGCACCCGACCATTCCCATCGGCCTGCTGATGTACGCTAATCTGGTGTTCCATAAAGGCATCGATGGGTTTTACCAACGCTGCGCCGAAGTGGGCGTGGATTCGGTGCTGGTCGCCGACGTGCCGTTTGAAGAGTCTGCGCCGTTCCGCGCCGCCGCCGCTCGTCACGGTATCGCACCCATCTTCATCTGCCCGCCGAACGCCGATGACGATCTGCTGCGCGAAATCGCTTCGCACGGCCGCGGCTATACCTACCTGCTGTCGCGCGCCGGCGTCACCGGCACCGAAAGCCGGGCGCAGCTGCCGCTGCATCACCTGGTGAACAAGCTGCGCGAGTATCATGCCGCGCCGCCGCTGCAGGGCTTCGGCATCTCCGAGCCCGAGCAGGTGAAGGCCGCGCTGCAGGCCGGGGCCGCCGGCGCGATCTCCGGCTCGGCCATCGTCAAAATCATCGAACAGCACCATGCCAACCCGACGGAGATGCTGACCAGGCTGGCGGCCTTCGTCAGCAATATGAAGCGCGCCACCCGGGCGTGATCCTCTCCAGCGAGCGCCCCGCCGGCGCTCGCTTTAACAGCTTGTTTCCCCTCAAAGTTTGTTCCATTTATTTACAGCAAAAATTTGAACAAACGCAGGTCTTGTCTCACAATGAACTTTGTTCGCTATGCATTTCTTCGTTTGATTTGGGGAATGCGCTCGCTGCGGCGAAAAACCGTACGAGTTTCAACCATAACATTGCATGGAGAGTAATTTATGAAGCTTTTTAAAACCCTTTCGGCCTTGTGCATGGCCGCCGTTGTGGCGGTCGCGGTGAGCGCTTGCGCGCCGACGGCGAAATCTGAGGGAACGGGCGGTTATATCGATGACACGGTGATCACCACCAAAGTGAAATCGGCACTGCTGGCGGATAAAAACATCAAGTCACGTGAGATCAGCGTGGAAACCTTTAAAGGGCGCGTTCAGCTGAGCGGTTTCGTGACGTCCAGCGATGACGCCAATCGTGCGGTGCAGGTCACTCGCGGCGTTGCCGGCGTGAAATCTGTTGAAAACGTGATGCAACTTAAATAATACCGACACAGGGAGGCGCAACGCCTCCCTGTTTGTGGCCTTCATCAGAAGCGGTAACCCGCCCCGAACATGAACACCCACGGATCCAGACGCGTATCGAAGCTGTGGTGCCCACCGTTCGCATCGTTGAAGCGAGTTTTGGTTTCGATGTTCATCCACCACACCGACATGTTCAGCATCCAGTGCTCATCCAGGTTGTAATCCAGGCCGGCCTGCGCCGCCACGCCCCAGGAATCTTTCAGATCGAGGTTGCTCAACCCGGCGCTTTTGCCGTAGTCGTTGAATTTCTCGTCAAAGAAAGTGGTGTAGTTAACGCCGACGCCCAGGTAAGGACGCAGCTTATCCTGCTTGTCGCCGAAATAGTATTGCGCCATCAGCGTAGGCGGCAATTGGTGAACGGTCGCCAAATCAGTGCCGCCCAGCGTAACCTTGTGGCGGAATGGCGTTGCGGCCAACAACTCAACGCCGATGTTGTCCGTCACCATGTAACCGAAGGTCAGACCGAGCTGGGTGTTGTTTTTCGCATCCAGCGAACCCAATCCCAGCACGTTGTCCGAACCTGCATTTGGACGCACCGTCGCGGTGCCCGCGCGGAACAGGAAATCACCGGCCTGATGCGCACTTGCCAACATAGGCGCCATCATCGTCGCCAATACCATCAGAGTTGTCTTTTTCATTATCCATTCCATTTGTGTGGTTAATCGCTCGAGGGGGAATATACCTACTTTCGGGTATTTGTGATCCCATCGAGATCACATCTTATGTGTAAAAATTTAAAATCCCACTAAAAACAAGGTTACCTAACCGTCTAATAAATCAAGGATTGATCTGCATCAAAAAATCGATTTTGTTGCAAATTATCTACATGTTCAAATTTCTGTTGCGGAGAAAAATGCGGCTGAGGTAATTTCATTTTCCGTGTTGGTTTTGGTTGGTGCCGTGAGGAGTCGGTGGGCAATCAAGATGAGCGAAATCCTTAATCCCTGTGTCAGCTGCGGCGCATGCTGCGGTTATTTTCGAGTGTCATTCTATTGGGCCGAAGCCGAAGACGGCGGCGGCACCGTTCCCCTTTCCTTAACAGAGCCTTTGACCCCGTTCCTGCGCTGCATGCAGGGGACCAACAGCAAGTCCCCCCGCTGCAGCGCGCTGGACGGTGAAATAGGTAAAGCCGTTTCCTGCTCGATCTACCTTAATCGGCCCAGCCCGTGCAGGGAGTTCGATCAGTCCGGTGAAAACGGCCTGCGCAACGAAGCCTGCGATCGCGCCCGCGAACGCTACGGCCTGCCGCCG
Source organism: Serratia sp. BNK-23 (assembly GCF_047456145.1). Classification (NCBI taxonomy): domain Bacteria; kingdom Pseudomonadati; phylum Pseudomonadota; class Gammaproteobacteria; order Enterobacterales; family Yersiniaceae; genus Serratia; species Serratia sp. BNK-23. Next base: position 2,209,596 of record NZ_CP179900.1, on the reverse strand, counting down.
TTGCCGGTGACCTTGCCGCTTTCGCTGCCTGAGACGACGATCGTTGAAGAAATAGGCGTAGTGCAATTCGCGGGGTGCCACAGCGGCGTGGAACAGGGTACAATCACCCACTGATTTATCTCTGTTTTCCCGACGCCAAGGAGTCTGCATGCCTATCACGGCCAACGCTTTGTACCGTGACAGTTTTAACTTTTTACGCAACCAACTGGCCAGCATCCTGATGCTGGCGCTATTGACGGCGTTTATCTCCGTGCTGCTGAATCAGGCCTTCAGCCCTGATGCCGAACAGCTGGCGACGCTCGCTGCCACCACCAGCGATTTCGCCTCGTCTACCGGCATGGGCATTCAGGAAGTGATCCAGCAGATGACGCCGGAACAGCAGATGGTGTTGCTGAAAGTGTCGGCGGCCGCCACCTTCTCTGCGCTGGTCGGCAACGTGCTGCTGGTCGGCGGGATGCTGACGCTGATCCGTCTGGTGTCGCAAGGGCAACGCACCAGCGCCCTGCGCGCGCTCGGCGCCTCGGCGCCCGACTTGCCGCGCCTGCTGCTGCTGCTGTTTATCTGCACCCTGCTGATCCAGCTCGGCCTGACGCTGTTTGTGGTGCCGGGCGTGCTGATGGCTATCGCCTTCGCGCTGGCGCCGGTGATCGCCTCCGTCGATAAAAAAGGCGTGTTCGCTTCGCTCAAGCTGAGCAGCAAATTGGCCTTCGCCAATGCGCGCGTGATTGTGCCGGCGATGATGCTGTGGCTGGCGGCTAAGCTGCTGGTGCTGTTCCTGGTGAGCCATCTGTCGGTGCTGACGCCGAACGTCGCCAGCGTGGTGCTGACCGCGTTGAGCAACCTGGTCTCCGCCCTGCTGCTGATCTACCTGTTCCGGCTGTATATGCTGCTGCGCGGCTAACGCCGGCGTAAGCAAAAACCAAGGGGCACGCTTCGGCGTGCCCCTTTTTTGTTTACCCCACCACGGCGGCTTCCGCCTGCTCCTTACTCTGAATCAGCTTCAGCGCCAGGTACAGATCCGGCACCAAAATCAACTCTTTATCGCGCCCTAAGCGGTTGATGCGGAACCAACGCGTCAGTTCGGTGCGACGCCCCGCCAGCACCAGCCTTACGTTACGCTGTAACAGATCGCGTTTCAGTTCATCGATGGCCGCCAGCACGCTGATATCGGCATGGGTAAAACTGGCCACCGCATCCACCACCACCCAACGTGGCTGGAACGGCGTGCCGTCGACCAAATTGAGGATACGGCGTTTGAAATACGCCACGTTGAAATAGGTCAGCGGCGAATTGAAGCGATACATCATGACGCCAGGTACCGCCTTCACCCCATTGTTATTGCCCATGGAATGGATCATGCCTTCATCGTTGACGCCCAGCAGTTGTTCCGTCGGCCGGAAGACGGTGCGCAGAAACTGCATCAGCCCCAGCAACACCGCCAGCCCGATGCCGCTGATCACGCCCACCAGCAGCACGCTGAGGAAGGTAAACAGCGCCAGGCGGAACGCCTGCGCGTTGCGACGGCGCAAGATCCAGATGCCGCGAATGTCCAGCAGCGACCAGGCCGCATACATCAGCACCACACCCAATCCCGCCACAGGAATAAACTGCAGCGGCGCCATCAGGAACAGCAAGACAAAGGCGATGACAGCGGCGGCGATGATCGACACCAACTGGCTCTTGCCGCCGTTGGCGTCATTCACCGCGGTGCGAGAATCTGCGCCGCTGATGGCGAAACCTTGCGACAGCGCAGAGACGATATTCACCAGTCCCAGCGCGCGAAACTCAGCGTCAGCGTTCACCTCATAACCGTTTTTGGCGGCGAAGCTGCGGGCGGTGAGCATCATGCTGACAAAGCTCACGACCGCCAGGTTAAGCGCCGGGATCACCATATCGCGCAGCAAACCAGGCTGGAAGTCCGGCCACTGGACGATCGGCAGCACGCCGCTGAAACCGCCCACCGTCACCACGCCATGCTGCTGCAGGCCGCCCGCCCAGGTCACGAACGCCGCCAGCACGATAGCGAACAGCGGCGCCGGCCAATTAGGCCGCCATTTTTTAAATCCAAGCAGCGTCACCAGCGTCAACAACGACACCGCCATCGTCAGCCAGTCGCTGTGCAGCAGGTTACCGGGCAGCGCGTAGATGCGCTCGATCAACTGTGCCGGGCGCATCGTAAACCCCAACACCTTGCCGATCTGATCGACGATAATGGTGATCGCCACCCCGTTCAGCAGCCCGCTGAGGATCGGCCGCGACAGCAGATCCGCCAGCGCCCCCAGCTTGAACCGGCTGGCCAGCAGGCACCAACCGCCCATCATGGCGGTCATCATGATGGTCAATTGCCAATGGCGTTCCATATTGCCCGCCGCCAGTGGCGTCACCACCGCGGCGATCACCGCACAGGTGGCGGCATCGGGCCCGACGATCAGCTGGCGTGACGAGCCGAACAGCGCATAGGCCACCATCGGCAAGACGCAGGAATAGAGCCCCACCACCGGGCTGACCCCGGCCAACTCTGCGTAGGCGATAGCCACCGGCAACGCCACGGCGGCGACGGAAAGACCGGCGCGAATATCCGGCTTGAGCCAGCTGCGTTGATAGCCCAATAAATGCGTCAAACCAGGCGTCAGGGCCTGGAGAGATTTCCACTGCATGCTGTTTTCCGCGGTAAATTATCTGGTTATTATGACGCTTACTATGCGGCCTGCGGCCCGCGCTGGCAATGCGCCCGCGCTTTCTTGCGTAAGTTTATGCAAATTCCTGCTTTCGCGGCAGAAATCCGCCGGCCAAACGCCGATAATCGGCAACGCCCGGCGGTACACAGAGCTCGCCGAATCCGGTATAGTCGGCCGATGAACAGATGATGGATTGATTTATGAAGCAGTTTCTTGATTTCCTCCCGCTAATTGTCTTTTTCGCTTTTTACAAGCTGTACGACATTTACGTCGCTTCCGGCGCATTGATTGTCGCCACCGCGCTGGCGCTGGTGTTCACCTGGGTGAAATACCGCAAGGTCGAGAAGATGACGCTGATCACCTTCCTGATGGTGCTGGTGTTCGGCACCCTGACGCTGGTGTTCCACAACGATTTGTTCATCAAATGGAAGGTCACGGTGATTTACGCGCTGTTCGCGCTGGCGCTGCTGATCAGCCAATGGGTGCTCAAAAAACCGCTGGTTCAGCGCATGCTGGGTAAAGAGCTGACGCTGCCGGACAAAGTGTGGAGCAACCTTAACCTGGCCTGGGCGGTCTTCTTCCTGGCCTGCGGCCTGGCGAATATCTATGTCGCCTTCTGGCTGCCGCAAAGCGTCTGGGTCAATTTCAAAGTCTTTGGCCTGACGGTGCTGACATTGGTCTTCACCCTCCTCAGCGGTATCTATATTTACCGGCACATGCCGGAAGAACAGAAAAAATAGTTACAAAATTGTTAATGCCTGCGGCGCTTGCCGCGGGCAGTATGATGTTATTCCCTCCTTTTAAAAGCAGACTGCTATGACACAACAACGACCTTTACCCAGCGGCGAGCTGGTGCTGCGCACGCTGGCGATGCCGGCCGATACCAATGCCAACGGTGATATCTTCGGCGGCTGGCTGATGTCGCAAATGGACATCGGCGGCGCCATCCAGGCAAAAGAGATCGCCGAAGGGCGCGTAGTGACGGTACGCGTAGACGGCATGACCTTCCTGAAACCGGTGGCGGTAGGCGACGTGGTTTGCTGCTATGCGCACTGCATCCGCACCGGACGCAGCTCGATCACCATCAATATCGAAGTGTGGGTCAAAAAAGTCTCTTCCGCCCCGATCGGCCAGCGCTACCGGGCGACCGAAGCGGTGTTCACCTATGTGGCGGTCGATGCGGAAGGCAACTCGCGCGCGCTGCCTGAGGGCAAAATGAATTTCCGCGTCGGCTTCGAAGAATAAACTGACGCTACACTGCAAATGCAAAAAGGGTCGCCGAGGCGACCCTTTCTTTTTGGTATGACCAAACTCAGTTCAATTCGGTCGTGCCGTTCAACTTGAAGCGGATAGTGACAGTGCGATCTTTCGCTTCTTTGGCTTCATAGCGCCATTTGCGCATCGCCTGCTTCACTTCACGTTCAAACATGTTGCGCGGTTCGGCCGACAAGATGCGCACGTTGCTGACGCGCCCGTCGCTGTCGATATCAAACTGCACCCGCACGCTGCCTTCGATCTGTAAAGCCTGGGCCCGCGGCGGATAGAGCGGATTGGCGCGGCTGATCGGCCTTGGGCCGAGCTCGCGCGAGTTGCCCTGCACCGGCGCGGCAGGCGCCTGTTTCACCGGCGCTTTGTCGATCGGCTTGGCCGGCGAGTCGTTGTTGAACGGCGACGGTTCGCGCGGCTCGACTTTTTTCGGCTCCGGTTTCACCGGTTTTTCGACCTTCGGCTTCGGCTTGGGTTTCGGTTTCGGCTTGACCGGCTCCGGCTTCACAATCGCCTTCGGCGGCGGCTCCACAATAGGTTCCGGTTCTGGCTCCGGCTCAGGTTCGACCTGCGGCGGCTCCGGCTCGGCCGGTGCCGGCGGCGGCGGTTCGGCCATCGCGGCGGTATTGACCATCATGACGCTGATCGGCGCGTCCTCTGGCTTCGGCAGCTCCACCACTTCTTTTACCGAAGCGTAAAGCAATCCCGCCACCAGGGCGCTGTGCAGGCCTACGGACAAGACGAAAGGCACGGATATACGGCGATTAAGGAACATCTTTTTTAGCGGCATAATGATTCTGTTTCCTCTGGTTCGCCAAGTTTAAATGCAAATAGCAATCATATTCAATAACGAAAGGCAAACTATCGCTTTAATCGTCAGTATGCGCGGCGAAAACCAGCAAACTCATAAGGATATTAACCTGGCCGTTGCTTTTTTACCGCCGGGGCGACACGCTTTATTAACGTCTGGCCAGGCGTCAAAAAGTAAAAAACCCGCCGGAGCGGGTTAATTTCGGTGAGTCAGCGTTATTCTTCATCGCCATAGTAAAGCACGCCCAGCTTGATCAGCGGCCGCCCTTGCGCCTTACGGTGCAGGTTGGTGTCGCGCAGCGAATAGACGCAGCCGCAGTATTCCTGCTGATAGAAGCGTTCGCGCTTGCTGATCTCTATCATGCGCGACGAACCGCCCTTCTTGCGCCAGTTGTAATCCCAGTACACCAGATCGGGGTACTTTTCCGCCGCACGGATGCCGCAGTCGGTGATCTGCTGCATGTTCTTCCAGCGCGAGATGCCCAGCGAGCTGGAGATAGTGTCGTAACCATGCTCATGCGCATACAGCGCCGTGCGCTCGAAACGCATATCAAAACACATGGTGCAACGAATGCCGCGCTCCGGCTCATTCTCCATCCCCTTGGCGCGGGCGAACCAGTTGTCGGTGTCGTAATCGGCATCGATAATCGGCACCCCGTGCTGCTCAGCGAAACGGATGTTCTCTTCTTTACGCAGCAGATACTCTTTTTGCGGGTGAATGTTGGGGTTATAGAAGAAAATGGCATACTCGATCCCGGAGGCCTGAATCGCTTCCATCACCTCGCCGGAACAGGGCGCGCAGCACGAATGCAGCAGCAGTTTGTTTTTGCCCGCCGGCAAATCGAGTTTTTCCCTTACCAGTTCCGTCATGTCCTCACCTCAATGGCATATCAGTTTAAGCGCGCCGCACTATACGAATAAAAAGTAGCGGCTTCAAGGCATAAGCGCCAATCCGCCGGGAAATTCGCCCTATGCCGTTCCCCTGCCGCGCCTTTTGCGCTACCTTGGTAGCACCGTTTTATAGCCATGATTTTAAAGGTGAAACATGCTTTATCTGATCTACGCGCAAGACGTCCCCAATTCGCTGGAAAACCGTCTGGCGGTGCGCCCGGCACACCTGGCGCGCCTGCAGGCGCTGCGCGACGCCGGCCGTCTGGTGGTCGCCGGCCCTAACCCGGCCATCGACAGCAACGATCCCGGCGCCGCCGGCTTTACCGGTTCGACGGTGATCGCCGAATTCGCCTCGTTGGCGGAAGCCCAGGCCTGGGCGCAGCAGGATCCCTATATCGCCGCCGGCGTCTACGCCGACGTGACGGTGAAACCGTTCAAACAGGTATTCTGACCTCATTAGCTGACCGGGAGCGGCGCACCGTTCCCGGATCAATGCGTGCTCTCGCCCGCTCCCGTCGGTAGAAAAAATGCCTTCCCTCCAGGGGCTGTCGCACCGCCCGCCTATACTCTCCTGAACCAGCGGCATCGCCGCGTACTCCGGGAGATCGACCGATGCGACTCGATGTTCACGCTCACCTGTGGAGCACTGAGTATCTGGATCTTTTGCAATCTCATGGCCTGCACGAAGTCGCCGCCTATCGGCAATTGGGCGCCGGCCGCAGCGATCGCGAGCTGGCAGCCCGCTTCGCTCTGCTGGACAGCGCCGGCATCGACATGCAAATCTTGTCGGCGACGCCGCTGTCGCCGCACCTGGAAGACGAGCAGGCGGCCGTTGATGCCGCGCGCCGGATCAACGATGAATATGCGGAGCTGGCAGCGCGTTATCCCGCCCGCTTCCGGGCCATCGCTTCCTTGCCGCTGCCGCATATCGACGCTGCGTTACGCGAGCTGGACAGAGCCTTGACCCAGCTCGGCATGCTGGGCGCGTGTATCACCACCTCGGTGCTCGGGCTGTCTATCGCCAACCCACTGTTCGAGCCGCTCTATCAGGAACTCAACCATCGCCGCAGCGTGCTGGCCATTCATCCCGCTGGCCGCGGCGCGCACTCGCCGCTCATCGCCGATTACGCTTTAACCTGGTCGATCGGCGCGCCGATCGAAGACACGGTCGCCGCCATGCACTTTATCCTCAACGGCATCCCCCAACGCTTTGCGGAAATGAAAATCATTGTGCCACACCTGGGCGGCCTGCTGCCGATGACACTGGAACGCCTCGACCAAACCGTCGCGTGGGAAGCGCCGAATACGCCGGAACCCCCGAGCCGCGCCGCCCTGCGCATGTGGTACGACACGGTAGGCCACGATCAGGTGCCCGCGTTGCAAGCGGCGGCAGCGACGTTCGGCACAGAGCGGCTGTTGTTCGGCACCGATTTCCCGTTCCAGCCGGGCGAACTGTTTCAAACCACGGTGGACTACGTCCGGCGCGCGGGATTGCCGGAGGAAGACGTGAACGCCATTTTGGATCGCAATGCGGCTGCGCTGTTTGGGCTGGGTGCGGACTGAAGATCCGTCCTCATTCAGTAACGGGCAGGAGACTCCATTCCGGCCCCGGATTTCGGTTAGCTCAAGTGGGCTTTATACGGTTCTTTCACGTTGTGCTTCACGCAGGACAGCGACAGCCGCGCAAAACGCTGCGTCCTCAATGTCGCACATCCCCCGTAATAACGGGATGTGCGACATGTCGTGAACCGGTCAATGTTGGGAAACTGCGTCAGACCTGTCGCAGGTAAACATCCGTAATGCGCAGGTCAAAGTTGCTTTTCATTTCGGTGACGTCAATAAGCAAGAAAGCGTGCGTAGCCCAGTCCGGCGCTCGCTCGAAGGCGGGAGGCTGCGTAGGATAACCCTGCATTTGGCCTGGGATGATAACGCTCTTCAGATCGGATTCATTGCCGCTAAATTGATAGGTGTAAACGTGACCGGTTTGCTGCTTGAGAATTTGGGGTTCCACGTCTTGTTGCGGACCATATTCGCGCAGCTTCGCCCATAGGATTTTGACCTGGCAGCTTTGCCCATCACCCGCGTAAGTGTTGGCGCGAACATGGTGAATAACGCTGCCGTAACCTTTCAGGCTGATGGTTCCCAGCACCGCCTGGAACACACCATTACCAGCGGCCGCGTTGCGCCCCAATGAAACGAAACCGGCCTGGCGAATAAGGCTGAAATTGGTGCTGTTAGTCGTACCCCACCCGTAGCGAGATTTGCGCACCGTATTAACGCCTCCCGGCGGCAGAACCCAAACTTCCTCAGTCCATTTGTCGCTACCGTTGCTATACGTCGTGCCATCCAGCCAATTGTCCTGTACGGCGGTATCGGTTCGCACCTGAGTTAACAGATAAGGCCAGGCGATAGGCAATTGCGTATTACGCAAAGAGACAGAGCCCGTGCCATCAATCCAACCACTGACGTTGGAGTCACCACCTTGTTGCATCTGACCAATATTGACCTTATCAAAGACCACTCGCGCCAAATCACCCACATAGAATGGGTTAGAGGTTGTCGGATAGGCCGTTGGGCTACCGCCGGCTTTGAAGGTAAACAGACCGCCGATAACGTTGACTTTGCAACTTTTGGCATCCGGGATGTTCAGGATATAATTTTGCGGGCCATAGCCTTCAACGTGACAATCGCGGAAAATATGTTGCCCCCCCTCGATATGCATATACTTTCCGACATGGCTGGAGGAGGTTTGCGGCCCGTTTTTACCATAAATGTAATCGAAGGAACAGTTGAAGAAATAGCTGTAGCCCCCCTGTAATTTCACACCGCAATTGCTCTGAGCGAAAATGCAGCTGTGGAAATTCATTTCTTCACCGGAGTTGGAAGTATTGTCGGGGAAGTAATAGCAAATGTCGCAGTGATTGAAACTAAAGCCATACATGCGCAGGAAGTAGAAATCGGTAGTGCCGGTTATGCCATAGGCAAAACCTTCGATCCCACCCCCGATAAAGGTCAACGAATTGCGACCATAGCTAGCCGAGAGCGAAGTAGAAAACGTCATGCCATCGACAAATGAATTGGCACCAGGGCCAATCATACGCAAATTTTTCACGCTGAGATTGCCCTGGGTATAACCGGCGTTGTTTTGCCATTGAATCGCGATTTTACGTTCGGTGGCGTTGCCCTGTGTCATGGCGCTAAAATCCAGCAAGGCGCCGGAGAAATCGTAATCGACGGTTTTCAAATCCAGCTTCAGCGTTTCCGTACATTTAAATTGCCCGCTCCCGAACTGCAGATTCCCGTTTTTCAATACGCGTGAACCGCTGGATACAGCCTGCGAACTGGCGTAATCGTGAGCAGCTTGAATGGCAGCGGCATCCTCTGAAATACCGTCACCTTTCGCACCGAACATATAAGGCGACACCGTGCCGGCAACGTCCAGGACGCGCACCCACAACCAAGCGGCGTTGGGGCGGATGAACATCCCGCCATCATCCATCGGTGTCGATTGTGCTTTGGCGACGAAGATACCGCCGCCGAGAGGCTGACGATTGCCGGCATTCCAATCGCCGTAGTATGCGGTCACGGCGATCAATTCGCCGACTGCGCCAGGAAGAGTGTTTCGTAACGTAGCGATATCAGGGCAGGTATTCATCATATTATCCTCATAGAGTTACTGTATTTATATACAGCCATATAACTCTATGAACGAATGAACCGTGCATCAATAGCGGGAGTGTTGTTCTATTGCCCACCGAACATACCGGTCTATTGGATGGCCTCCTTCTGCTCCTTTTATCCCCTCCATACAAAGGCAGAGACATGCCGTTACGCGACGAGTTTTCCTCGCACCACCACCTTGCCCGGCTTGATCTCGGGTTCGGCAATACGACAGATCGCCAGATTCAACGCTTGCCAGGCGATCTCGTGCAAATCATACGAAATGCAGGAGAAATGAAAACCGTAGATCTCGGCATGCGAAACCTCATCAATGCTGAACAGCACACGTCCTGCATCAACGGCAGCCGATATTCGATGCAGGCCTTGATGATGCCCAGAGAGATCTGGTTATTGCAGCCCACGAAAAAGTCCGGGGCGCGGTGATTGGCCAGCTAACGGCTCGTCTCTTGCCAGGCGACGCCCATAAAGAAACTGTTGTTCGGCACCGATTTTCCATTCCAGCCGGGCGAACTGTTTCAAACCACGGTCGACGACATCCGGCGAGCGGGTTTGCCGGAGGAAGACGTGAATGCCATTTTGGATCGCAATGCGGCTGTGCTGTTTGGGTTGCAGAATGTGAAGCGGCCCACATAGGTTTGGCCGCGTTTACGGCACGATGTGTTCACCGCTCTGAAAATACTCACCGATGACGCTTTCCAGCACCGCCACCGCCGGTTGGCTGGCGGCCGCGGCAGAACGGAGCAGTTGCACTTCGTGTGGTGTGACCGACGGCAATTCGTCGAGTATCCGCATCGCCGCCGAAACCCGTGCGCGGTCGAGCAGCGTGACGGCCAATCCTGCCTCGACGGCAGCCGCCACCACGCTGGCCGAAGGGCTGCTCACAACCACTCGCCAACGCCTTCCCGCCCTGGTCAATGCATCGATCATAGCCTCACGATAAGGGCAATCGGCGGCATGCAACGCCAGCGGCAGTGGCCGGTTAGCCTGCAGCGCCAGCGAACGGCCTCCGGCCCACACCGGCGCAGTCACCGCGAGCGGTGTCTGGCACGGTTTCCCCGAGGGTTGAACCACCAGCGCGAGATGCAGCCGATTACGGCCAACTTGTTCCGCCAGCGCCTGACTGGCAGCGGTAGAGACCTCCAGTTCCACCGCGGGAAAACTGTCGGCAAACCGCGGCAAAATATGGCGTATCACATGGGAAGCGTACTCATCAGGCAACCCCAATTTGATATGGCCGCTTAGCGGCGCGCCCCGCAGTTCCCGCAGAATATCGTCATGGGCGCTCAACAGCCCGAGCGTCGAAGCCAGCAGCTTGTTGCCCAGCGGCGTCAACACCACGGACTGATTGTCACGCTCCAGCAAGCGGCCGCCCGCCACCTGTTCCAGGCGCCGGATATGCACGCTCACGGCGGCGGGGCTGCGATTGACAAATGCCGCCGCCGCGCGAAATTGCCCCAAACGCGCAATAGCGTGAAAAGTGCGCAAGAGATCGATATTCAATGTCGGCCGCATGATTTAACTCCATTAAACAACTGAACGAAAATTATTCGATTTATTAAATTATAGCCACTCACTACCATCGGGCGTAAAGGAGGTGACCATCATGTCCCTGTCACCATTTCGCCCCTCTTCCCACCGAGGCAAAGCCGCCCTCTGGCTGGCTGCGGCCGAGGTCCTGCTGATCGTGGCCTGGAGCTCCGGCTTCGTCGGCATCCGCTTCGCCGCCGATCACGCGCCGGTGTTGCTGGTGGCGTTCTGGCGCTGCGTGGTGGTCGCGTTCGCGTTGCTGCCGCTTAGTGTGCGCGCCATCAGGCGCGCATCTCCGCTGACGATAGCTGTTCACGCCGGGATTGGGTTGCTCGCCATGACCGGTTACCTGACCGGCGTCAGCAAAGGCATCGAATATGGCGTGCCGGCCGGGTTGGCCGCGCTCATCGCCGATTTGCTCCCGCTCGGCACCGCGCTGCTGAGCATGCTGTTGCAACGCCGCTTGCCCGATGGCCGCGTTTGGTCCGGGTTAGCCCTGGGGGTTAGCGGGGTAACGCTGGCGACCGGCAGCGCCATCTCATGGGGAGATGCCCCATTGTGGAGTTACCTGTTGCCGCTGGCGGGGATGTTGGCGCTGGCGCTGGCAACGCTGTGGCAGGAACGGCTGCCGCAGACGCAAGCAATGAGTTTGCCATCCTCTCTGGGGATACAAAGCGCGGTTTCCGCGCTGGCTTTCGCCGCCATGGCCGGCGCGGAAGGCCCGCTGCTGCCAACGGTAACGACGGGGTTTGTGATCGGCGTGCTTTGGACCGCGCTACTGGCGACGCTGGCCGGCTACGGTCTGTACTGGTTTTGTCTAAGGCTCACTTCTGCGCTGCGCGTGACGAGCCTGCTGTTTCTCAGCCCCTTCGTCACCTTCTGCTGGGCAGGGTTAATGTTCAATGAACCCCTTTCCTGGCCCATGCTGCTAGGCGCGGCGGTGGCGGGAAGCGGTTTATGGCTGCTAATCCGTCCCGCCGGGCGGGATGAGCCCAAAACAGCGCAACGCGCTGAAAAATGACGGATAAGGCGAAAGGCGGCGCCGTTATGCGACGAGTTTTCCCCGCACCACCACCTTGCCCGGCTTGATCTCGGGGTCGGCAATACGACGGATCGCCAGATTCAACGCTTGCCAGGCGATCTCTTGCAAGTCGTGTGACACGCACGGGAAATGAAAACCGTAGATCTCGGCATGTGAAACCTCATCGATGCTGAACAGCGACACCTCCTGCATCAACGGCAGCCGGTGTTCGATGCAGGCTTTGATAATGCCCAGGGAGATCTGGTTATTGCAGCCAACGAAAAAGTCCGGGGCGCGGTGATTGGCCAGCCAACGGCTCGTCTCTTGCCAGGCGACATCCATAAAGAAATCGGCATACAGCACTTCAAACGACGCCACTTTCCCTTGCAGCGCCGCCTGCAGCCCTGTAACCCTGTCCCGTGCAACGTTGGAGTTCTCCGGCCCGGACACCACCACCACCCGCTGCGCTTTCTGTTCCAGCAGCCAGCGCCCCGCCTGAAGGCCGCAGTCCAGGTTATCGATATACACCCCGCTGCAGTGGCGATTGTCCAGCTCACGGTCGATCAATACCACCGGGATATTCAATGTTTCCAACCGCTTTAGATAGGAAGGCTGGTACAGATGATCGTTGGAAATGACCGAGAGAATGATCGCATCGACGTTGTAGCCAATCAGTTTGTCGATGATTCTGTCTTCGCTTTCCTGAGACTCATAGGAATCGAACACCAGGGTGTCATATCCCATTTTTTGCGCTTCAAGCGTCATCAACCGCGTCAGGCCGCCAAAGAACGGGTTGGCCATATCAGGGTTGACGATGCCGATGGTTCTGCTGCTTTTCGCCCGCAGGTTGCGCGCCGCAGCATTGACTACATAACCGAGTTCGGCAGCGGTCTCCCGAATGCGGCGCAGCGTTTCCGGATGAACCTTGTCCGGCTGTGAAAATGCCCGCGACGCGGTGATTTTACTGACGTTTGCCTGTGCGGCCACGCTAGCCAGCGTCGCTTTCCGTCCTCGCCCCACCGCCAAATGCAGCTCCTTAGCTTAAAGTTATCATTTTGTACCATTAACAACATCATGACAGAACTTTCATCGTGGCGCTAATGGTTTACGCCTGCCAGCCGGTTAATCCGGGGATCGGTAAAGATATCCAGCTCGTCACGGCTCTCGGAAGAGAACTCGGACACCACCGCCCCCCGCTTTCCAGCCTGAAACCAGTGCCGGGTATTGGGCGCGATGGTATATTGTTCGCCAGGCCGCAAGAGGATATAGCGATTGCAGGTATACCACTGCTCCGCGCCTTCCGGCGCCCGGCATACCGGTTCACCGCCGGCGTCATTAAGCGTCAGGTTTTCATCGTCGACAAACAGAAACACCTCACCCCAACGGCAGCGAAACGTCTCTTGCTTGCCGGGCGTGCCGGCAAAAGGAGGATGCAAATGCTCTGGGCAAGTCTGCTCAGGAAACAGCACCAACTCTTTCGCACAATACCGAGGTGAGTTGACATAGGTCAGCAGCTGCAGCCCTGAGACAGGATAGTCGGCCAAGCCAAACGTCGCAATTTCAATACGTTGCTGTTCTTCTTCGGTCAGAACGATGTCCGCCTCGCGCAAATATTCCAGCGTAGCGGCTATGGCACGTTGTTGTTTGTTCATCATTTCCCCTGCAAAGTAACGGTATCGATATCAGAATGCTGATATTAAAACCGTCATTACATCGCCGATTTTGTGATCTTCATCCCCATATTGAATAACAACCCACCAGCAAAATTAACTCCCATCGAGTAATTCCAACATCGATCACAGTTTAACCACCCGCTTTAGCCCACTATCGCCGCATTGAAATGATATCGTTACCATAAAAATGATTCACCAGGAGGCAATATGAAAGCATTAGTGTTGGCCAAGGCGGGGGAAATCGCTATCGAGGACGTCCAGCTTGCCGAAACGCTGGGGCCCGATGATGTGCAGATAAAAATTCATTCCGTGGGCATCTGCGGCAGTGATGTGCACTATTACCAACATGGCCGCATTGGCCCGTTTGTGGTCAAAGCCCCGATGGTGCTCGGCCATGAGGCCGCCGGCGTGGTGCTCGCGACAGGTGAAAACGTCACTCACCTCAGAGTCGGCGATCGCGTTTGCATGGAACCCGGTATTCCGGATCTCAACTCGGCGCAGACGCGCGCCGGGATTTACAACCTTGACCCGGCCGTGCGCTTCTGGGCGACGCCGCCGGTGCACGGCTGCCTGCGCGAAACCGTCATCCACCCCGCCGCCTTCACGTTCAAACTGCCGGACAACGTCAGTTTCGCTGAAGGCGCCATGGTGGAACCCTTAGCCATCGGCATGCAAGCAGCCACCAAAGCCGGGATCAAACCCGGCGATATCGCGCTGGTGATCGGCGCCGGGCCGATCGGCGTGGTCACCGCTCTCGCGGCGCTGGCGGGCGGCTGCTCGGACGTCATTATTTGCGACCTGTTTGACGAAAAACTCGCCGTTGCGGCCAGTTATGAGGGGCTGCACGCCGTCAATATCAAAACCGGCGACCTGGCGGGGAAAGTGGCCGCGCTCACCAGCGGCAATGGCGCCGATGTCGTGTTTGAATGCAGCGGCGCAAAACCGGCCATCGCTACGCTGGCCGAACATGCGGCGCCAGGAGCGACCGCCGTGCTGGTCGGCATGCCGATCGATGCCGCGCCGATGGATATCGTCGCCGCGCAGGCCAAGGAAATCACCTTCAAGACCATTTTCCGCTACGCCAACATGTACCCGCGCACGTTGCGGCTGTTGAGCAGCGGCAAATTGCGCGTCCAGCCGTTGATAAGCCAAACCTACAAGTTCTCCGACAGCGTGGCCGCCTTCGAGCGCGCGGCGGCGGGACATGCCTCGGACATCAAAATCATGCTGGAAATGGAGTGATCCTATGGCGCTCTATGCTGGCATAGACTGCGGTACGCAAGGCACGAAAGTCGTGATTGTCGACAGCACACAGGGCGTGATCCTCGGTGAGGGCAACGCCCCTCACCGTCTCATCAGCCAAGCCAATGGCCGGCGCGAACAGGAGGCCGACTGGTGGATTGAGGCGCTGGTCATCGCTTTTCGCCAAGCCGTGACTAACGCCGGTATTGATGCCGGGGAAATTCATGCTCTGGGGGTCTCGGGCCAACAACATGGCTTTGTACCGCTGGACGCAGACGGCAACGTGCTGCACAACGTCAAGCTGTGGTGCGATACCGAAACCGCAGAGGAAAACGAACGGCTCCTGCAGCAGCTCGGCGGTGCCAACGGCTCGCTGGAAACACTCGGCCTGCGGATCGCCACCGGTTATACCGCGTCAAAAATCCTTTGGTTCAAGACACACCATCCTGCGTTGTGGGCAAAACTGCACACCGTATTGTTGCCTCATGATTATTTGAACTTCTGGCTGACCGGAGAGCGAGTAGCGGAATACGGTGACGCTTCCGGCACCGGGTTGTTCGATGTGCGCACCCGTAGCTGGAGCAAAGCCGCCGTCGATCTCATCGACGACAGCGGCCGTCTGTGGCAAGCCCTGCCGCCGCTCAAAAATGCGGAGTGCTGCATCGGCACGGTGCGCCCCGCCGCGGCGGAAAAACTCGGCCTCAGCCCAACGGTGCGGGTATCGACCGGCGGCGGTGACAACATGATGGCGGCCATCGGTTCCGGCAACATCGAGGCCGGCACCCTCACCCTGAGCCTGGGCACCTCCGGCACGCTATTCGCCTGGTCTGCCGCCCCCGTCGCGGCGGAATCAGACATGATTGCCGGCTTCTGCTCCAGCACCAACGGGTGGCTGCCATTGATTTGCACCATGAATGTCACCTCGGCCACCACCGCGGTACAAACGCTGCTGGACGAAGACCTTGCCGGCTTTAACGGTTTATTGGCGCAGGCCTCACCCGGCGCAGGCGGTGTCGAGATGCTGCCGTTCTTCAATGGCGAGCGTGTTCCGCCGTTGCCTCACGCGCGCGCCAGTCTGCATAACCTCGATAGCGACAATTTTACCCGCGCCAATCTCTGCCTGGCGGTGGTCGAAAGCGCTACCTATGGCCTGCGCTATGGCATCGAGCTGTTTCGCCGTCAGGGAATTGAAGCGCGCGAGATCCGCCTCACCGGCGGCGGCGCTCGCAGCGCCGCCTGGCGACAAATCGTCGCGGACGTGATGGGGTGCCCGGTGGTCTGTCTGAAAGCCAAAGAGACCGCTGCGCTGGGCGGCGCCATTCAGGCGATGTGGGCGACGACGTTGGCCGACGATCCGCTGCGGAATGCCGGCGCGTTGCTGTCCGAACTGTGCCAACGTTTCGTTGCGCTGGATGAGGCCACACGCGCACGGCCACATGCCGGCAGACGGGCGCAATACGAGACGCTTTATCAACGGTACCTGCAACGCTTGCAGCAGACCTACCCGGAGGTGCAACTGTGACGCGAGATCCCCATACGCAAGCGCCCGCCTACCTGCTGGAGGTCAGCGGCGTCAGAAAAGCCTTTGGCCCGGTCGTGGCGCTCAAGAATGCGGAGTTTTGCCTGCGGCGTGGTTCCATCCATGCCCTGTGCGGCGGCAACGGCGCGGGTAAATCCACCTTTCTCAGCATTCTGATGGGCTTTATTCAACCCGATGGCGGCGACATTTTTATCAATGGCCAACGCTGTGAATTTCATCATCCCCGGGAAGCCCTCAACGCCGGCATCGCCATCGTGCAGCAGGAACTGAGCGCGATCCCGGATCTGACGGTGGCCGAAAACATTTGGCTGGGCCGTGAGCCGAGACGCCTGGGGTTCGTCGATTTCGCCACGCTCAATCAACGCACCACCAGCCTGCTCAAGGAACTCGATTTCAAGATCGACGCCCGAGAGAAAATGCGCAACCTGAGCGTCGCCGAGCAGCAGCTGGTCGAGATCGCCAAAGCGCTGTCGCATGCCAATGCCGACATCATCATCATGGATGAACCCACCTCGGCGATTGGCGAGGAGAATGCGCAAAAAATCTTTCAGACGCTTCAGCAATTGGCGGCGAAAGGTAAAGGCATTATTTACGTCTCTCACCGTTTGTCAGAGATATTTCAAATTGCAGACAGCTACACCATTTTCCGCGACGGCGCCTATATCCATGAAGGCTATATCGCCGACATTACCCGTGAACAGTTGATCGAACACATTATCGGCGGCGAGTACGACAGCGAGTTCGCCAAATTCAATCAGCCCGGCGAAGAGGTCTTGCTGGAGGTCAACGGCCTGTGTTGGCGCAGCAAGATAAAGGATATCAGCCTGCAGCTTAAGCACGGTGAAATCCTGGGCATCTACGGGCTGGTGGGATCGGGCCGCAGCGAATTTCTCGATCTTATCTTCGGCATTCAGCATGCCGACAGCGGCACGATCCGTTTGGGCGACAAGACGCTGAACCGCCATTCCCCGCGAGAGGCCATCGACAGCGGCATTGCCTACGTGACGGAAGATCGCAAGGAAACCGGCCTGGTGCTGTGCCGTTCCGTCAGTGAAAACATCAATATCGCCTCTTTTGCCGGCATCAGCCGAATGGGGTTCGTCAGCGAGAAACGGGAGCAAGCGCGAACCCGCGACATGATCCAGCGCTTCAACGTTAAAACCCACAATGGCGAACAGCCCGTGGGCAACCTGAGCGGCGGCAACCAGCAAAAAGTGGTGCTGGGCCGCTGGGCGCTGCTGGATCCGGAGGTGTTGTTGCTCGACGAGCCGACGCGCGGCATCGACGTCGGCGCCAAGAAAGAGATCTATCGATTTATGTCGGAGTTCGCCTTGCAAAACAAGGGGATCATCATGGTTTCCTCCGAGCTTTCGGAAATTATCGGCATGAGCGATCGCATATTGGTGTTTCGTGACGGGCAGTTGGCCGGTGAGCTTTCGGCAGCCGATGCGACCCAGGCAGCACTGATGAAACTTGCGGTTTAACAGAGAGAGAAAAAAAATGAGCAGCGCCCACTCCTTATCACCAGGAATTTCATTTTTCACCCGCAATAAGCGCCGTATGCACAAATACGGCATTATCATCGCCTTCTTCGCGCTGTGCCTGATCGTGGCGCTGATTGGCGAATATCAGGTCGCCCAGGGGGCCTGGAGCAGCAATTATTTTCTCAGCAATGAAAACACCCTGATCGTCCTGCGCCAGGTCTCGATCAACGGCATTCTGGCGATCGGCATGACCTTCGTCATCATTACGGCCGGCGTCGATCTCTCCGTGGGCTCGGTGCTGGCGCTAAGCGGGATCGTCGCCGCCCGCTTCGCCACCAACAACAGCGGATTGGCTATCGGCGACACCGCGACCGCCGTCATGGTGCCGCTGATCGTGGCGCTGGGCATCGGGATCGTCTGCGGCCTGGTGAACGGCACCGTGTTGGCTCGCTACCGGCTGCAACCCTTTATCGTCACCATGGGCATGCTCTCTGCGGCGCGCGGTTTAACCATGTTGACCACCAACGGCAATCCGGTTTCGCAATTGAACAGCGATTTCCGCTGGTTGGGCAATGGTTATGTCGGCGGCGTTCCGGTGCCGGTCATCATCTTCATCGTGCTGTTCGCCCTCGCCTGGCTGGTGCTGAATAAAACCCTCTTCGGGCGCTACATCTACGCCGTCGGCGGCAACCCGAAAAGCGCGCGCACCTCGGGGATTAACGTCACGCGCATCAAAATACTGGTGTATACGCTGTGCGGCGCGCTGGCCGGCATCGCCGGCCTGATCCTCACC
The DNA here is from genome assembly GCF_047456145.1 of Serratia sp. BNK-23. NCBI lineage: Bacteria > Pseudomonadati > Pseudomonadota > Gammaproteobacteria > Enterobacterales > Yersiniaceae > Serratia > Serratia sp. BNK-23. The sequence continues at coordinate 2,190,990 of NZ_CP179900.1, read as the reverse complement.
GCACGCACCGGTTCGGCGCAGACCAACGCCGGCGCAGGGTATGAGCTGGACGCCATCGCAGCGGTGGTGATCGGTGGCACCAGCATGGCCGGCGGCGTCGGTACGCTGGTCGGCACCTTCTTCGGCGTGCTGATTATCGGGGTGATGAATAACGGCCTCGATCTGCTCGGCGTGCAATCGTATTACCAACAAATTATCAAAGGCGCATTGATCGTTCTTGCCGTCTTGCTCGACCCATCGCGTAAGCAACAGCGCGATTAATAACATCAGACCCAACTCTACCAGGAGAAAACCATGAATAAGACCAAGATAGCGTTGTTTGCCTCTGCCATGATGCTCGGTAGCCTGTCGGCAGCTCAGGCCGCCCCGGTAAAAATCGCGGTATTGATGTACGGCAACAAAGCCGAGTTCGTGCAATTGATGGAAAGGTTCGGCAAGGAGCACCCGGCGGTGAAAAGCGGCGAAGCCGTGCTGACCTTCTACGATGGACGTTATGATGCCTCGGTGCAAAACGATCAGGCCGCCACCGCTATCCAGACGCGCGCCGATGCCATTATCGTCAACCCGATGGATTTTGAGGCCAATATCGATATCGTCACTAATGCCAACGAAGCCAAAATTCCGGTGGTGGTCACCAACGCGCGCCTGAACACGGACGCGATGACGTCTGAAGTAGTGTCTAATGACGAGTTGGGGGGATACCTGGAAGCCAAAGCCGTCCTGGACAAACTCGACTGCAAGAACCGAAAGGTGAACGTGGTGATTATCGAAGGCCCGAAAGGCGGCAGCGGCGAGATCCAGCGCGGCAAGGGCAATGATAAAGCGATTGCCGAGTGCGGCGTCGGCCAGGTCACGGTACTTGAACGTAAAACGGCCAACTGGTCACGCGCGGAAGCGCAGCCGCTGATGGAAAACTGGCTGCAGAAACACCGGGGCAAAATCAACGGCGTGATCGGCCAAAACGACGAGATGGCGCTGGGCGCTATCGAGGCGATCAAAGGCGCCGGCCTGAATGTGAAGGACTTCGCGATTGCCGGCGTTGACGGCGTTTCCGACGCGATTCATGCGGTGCAGGCCGGTGAAATGGTCTCTATTCTGCAAGATGCCAAAGGCCAGATGCAGGGTTCCATCGACGTCGCGCTGCGCGCCGTGAAAGGGGAAAGCTATCAACCGCAGTCGGAGATCTGGAAGCAATACGCCAAGGATCTGAAATGGGAGGGCGGCACGCAAAAGCATTACTACATCCCGTGGACCGTCGTTACCGCAGAGAACGCCCAGTCGCTGTTGGACGCCCGTAAATAATTTCCCCCGCCCCCTGCCTTCAGGGGGCCCCGCTGGGGCGCTTGCCTGCAAACAAAAAAAAGCCAGCACGGAGTGGCTGGCTAAAAAGTTCTTCGAGGGAATATCTTGTGCGATAAACATACGCCTTTCACTGCGGGCTTTACTAGCTATCAGTGCGATAGGCACCCCCAGTTAAAATCAACGCCTGCATATCGGTGAACATCGCTTCCCATTCCGCCTGATCGATATCCATCAAACCAAAGTAACGCAGCATAAAGGCGCCTTCCGTGGCGAGAAACGCCAGGCGCGCGCGCTTGCCTTCTTCCGTCGTCAAATCCAAACCGGCGATGCGGCTGCGATACCATTCGCGCGTGCTCGCCAGATGCTCCGGCGTTTGAATCAGCGTCGCCATCAGCCCGGCGGCCTTGGCGCTGGCGGTCTGATCCGAGCTTTGCGTCGCCAGCATATGCGCCCGCACGCCGGTCTGCGGTGAAGGATCGTCACCGGCGATAGCGGCGAACAGCGTCTCGTAGGCACTCCCCCAGCGATCGAACATGGCGTCAATCAGGGCGTCTTTGCTGCCGAAACAGTACTGCACCCCGCCCTTGGAGATCCCCATCGCTTTGGCGACGGCGTCGATGGTCAAACCGGCGGCCCCCTGAGTGGCGACGATCTCTTCGGCGGCGTCCAAAACCTTGTCGCGATCGATGCTGCGTTGACGTCCCATTAAGAAACCCTTCTTTTCAATACGAACGTATGGATATATATTATCACCAGTATATCATCCGGCATCGCCGGATGGGTTACCCGAATGGCGGCGCCTTCGCGCCGCCTACTTTAACTGGATTATGACTTATGTACGCCAAGAACCGCTGGTTGATCCTGACGATGGTCGCCAGCGCCCTGTTCCTGATCGTCATCGATATGACGGTGCTCTATACCGCTCTGCCGCGTTTAACCCAGGCGCTGGACGCCAGCGCCTCGCAAAAACTCTGGATCGTCAACGCCTACCCGTTGGTGGTGGCCGGTCTGTTGCCTGGCGCCGGCATGCTGAGCGATCGCATCGGCCATAAACGGCTGTTTCTCGCCGGGCTGCCGGTGTTTGCCGTCGCGTCGCTGTGCGCCGCTTTCTCGCCTACCGCCGAGTGGCTGATCGCCGCGCGGGTATTCCTCGCCGTTGGCGCGGCAATGATGATGCCCGCCACGCTGTCCATCGTACGCCACGTCTTTACCGACGAACGCGAACGCGCGCTGGCGATCGGCATCTGGGCATCGGTGGCCTCCGGCGGCGCGGCCATCGGCCCGGTGGTCGGCGGCCTGCTGTTGGAGTATTTCTGGTGGGGCTCGGTGTTCCTGATCAATGTGCCGGTGGTGTTGCTGGTCTGGCCGTTGGCATGGAAACTGATCCCGCGCTGCGGCGGCGATAACCCGCGCCCCGCCGACATCGTCGGCTCGATACAGATCATGATAGGCCTGGTCGGCGCTATCTATGCGCTGAAAGAATTGAGCAAGCCGGCGCCTGACGTCAGCGCCTTGCTCGCGGCGGCCCTGATCGGCATCCTGTTCCTGGCGCTGTTCGTGCGTCGTCAGCAGCGCAGCGCCCACCCGATGATCGATTTCTCTCTGTTCCGCAACCGGCTGTTCGCCGGCGGCATCGGCGTGGCATTGCTGTCGATGGTGGCGCTGATCGGCGTCGAGCTGGTGCTCAGCCAACGCTTGCAACTGGTGCTCGGCCTCAGTCCGCTGCAGGCGGCGCTGTTCATCTTGCCGATCCCGCTGGCCTCGGCGTTGGCGGGGCCGATGGCCGGTTTGCTGCTGCCGCGCTACGGCGAACGCAGCATTATCCTCGGCGGTTTCGCCCTGACCGCCGTCGGCATTGCCGCCCTCGCCCTGTTGTCTCAGAGCGGCATAGCGCCGCAGCTGGTGAGCCTGGCGCTGGTGGGCTTCGGCCTCGGCGGCGTGATCACCGCCGCTTCCACCGCCATCATGCTGAACGCGCCGGAGGAGAAATCCGGCATGGCGGCGTCCATCGAAGACGTCTCCTACGAGCTGGGCGGCGTGCTGGGCGTGACGCTGCTCGGCGGGCTGATGACGGCGGTTTACAGCCACAGCCTGGCGCTGCCGGCGGAGCTGCCGGTCAGCGATTTAGCCTACGACAGCATCGACGAAGCGTTGCGCCTGGCGGCCGGAATGGCGGCCGATCGCGCGCAGCAGTTGACGCAACTGGCGCGTCTGGCCTTTGATCGCGCCTTTATTTCGGTACTGATCGCCGCCGCGCTGTTAATGGCGCTGGGCGCAGGTGTGGTAAAACTGGCGCTGCGCAAGTAACCGAGAAAAGCGGCTTTTTTCGCCTGCGGAACCTGCGTAAACTGATTCGGCAATTTGCTCGACGGATTTATCGTCATCGGTTTGAGCGATGGCAATAATGCCTGTTATCGTATTTAACCCTGCGATAAATCCGGTTACTGTAACAGCTATGGAAATTGATTCTGTCTACTATCGGAACAAATAATCAGGAGAAGATTATTATGGCAACGGCAAAGAAAGCAGCGAAAACCCATATCGGCCTTGACAGTAAACAATCGGCAAAACTCGCCGAGGCGCTCAATGCGCTGTTGGCAAACTATCAGGTGCTGTATATGAACGTGCGCGGCTATCATTGGAACATTACCGGCCCGCAGTTCTTTGAACTGCACGCGAAATTCGAAGAGACATATAACGATCTGCTGACCAAGGTAGATGAGCTGGCGGAACGTATTCTGACGTTGGGCTCGCAGCCGCGTCACGCTTTCAGCGATTATCTGAAAACCGCCGACATCAAGGAACACACCAACGTGACCGATGATAAGGGCACGCTGCGCGGCCTGTTGGAAGGGTATTCAATCTTGCTGCAACAGCAGCGTGAGCTGCTGACGGTGGCGGCAGACGCCGGCGACGAAGGCACCGCGTCGCTGATGAGCGATTACATCAAAGAGCAGGAAAAACAGGTCTGGATGCTCAACGCCTATTTGGGCAAATAACTCAGATGCCATAACAAAACAGTCCCTTACGGGACTGTTTTCGTTTTTACCACTCGCAGGATACCGCAAACAGCAGCGCGCGCCGATGCTGATCGTCCAGGCGGCGCCGCACCCGGATAATATGGCGATTGCTGCACGACTGGCGTTCCAGCCAGCGATGCCGCCGACGTTGGCTCTGCCGCAACATGCGCCAGCGGCCCACTTCATTTCTACTGCGTCTCATAATTCCGTCACTCGTTCGTCTAATGCCAACCGCGGGCATTATAGCCCTTTCCGCCCGCGATCCAAGCCGCCGTTATCGGCGGCACAGCGGACGCCACGCGGGCAAAAGCCGCCCTTTCAATTTCGGCAAGTGCCTTAACTTCATCATATTTATGCAACATAAGCGCCGATAAAAGGTTTCGCCTTGCCCGATCTGTGCGTACACTCATCATTGGTGGTTTGCGAACGGGATTTTTCGCCTTTATGACAACATTTTATACCGTAATCAGTTGGCTCATGGTGTTCGGCTACTGGCTGCTGATCGCCGGCGTGACGATGCGCATTTTGATGAAACGCCGTGCGGTTCCCTCTGCCATGGCCTGGTTGCTGGTTATCTATATTCTGCCGCTGTTCGGCATCGTCGCCTATTTATCGTTCGGCGAACTGCACCTGGGCAAGCGCCGTGCCGAGCGCGCCAAGGCCATGTGGCCGTCGACCGCGCGCTGGCTGAAGGAATTGAAAGAGAGCCGCCGCATCTTCGCCACCGAATACAGTGAAGTCGCCGAACCGCTGTTCCAGCTGTGCAACCGCCGCCAGGGCATCGACGGCGTCAAGGGCAACCAGCTGCAGCTGCTCACCACTACCGACGACACGTTGAAAGCGCTGATCCGCGACATCGAGCTGGCGCGCCACAACATCGAAATGGTGTTCTATATCTGGCAGCCCGGCGGCCTGGTCGATCAGGTGGCCGAATCGCTGATGGCCGCCGCGAGGCGCGGCGTACACTGCCGCCTGATGCTGGACTCCGCCGGCAGCCTGCCATTTTTCCGCAGCCCCTACCCGGCGATGATGCGCAACGCCGGCATCGAAGTGGTCGAAGCGCTGAAGGTCAACCTGCTGCGCGTATTCCTGCGCCGCATGGATCTACGCCAGCACCGCAAGGTGGTGCTGATCGACAACTACATCGCCTATACCGGCAGCATGAACATGGTCGACCCGCGCTATTTCAAGCAGGATGCGGGCGTCGGCCAATGGATCGATCTGATGGCGCGCATGGAAGGCCCGGTGGCCACTACGATGGGCATCGTCTATGCCTGCGACTGGGAGATTGAAACCGGCAAGCGCATTCTGCCGCCGCCGCCGGACGTCAACATCATGCCGTTCGAGCAGGAAAGCGGCCATACCATTCAGGTGATCGCCTCCGGCCCCGGCTTCCCCGAGGAGATGATCCACCAGGCGCTGTTGACCGCGGTCTATTCCGCGCGCGAGCAGCTGATCATGACCACGCCGTACTTCGTGCCGAGCGACGATCTGCTACACGCCATCTGCACCGCCGCTCTGCGCGGCGTTGAGGTCAGCATCATCGTGCCGCGCGACAACGATTCGATGATGGTGCGCTGGGCCAGCCGGGCGTTCTTCTCCGAGCTGCTGGAAGCCGGCGTGAAAATCTATCAGTTCGAAGGCGGCCTGCTGCACACCAAGAGCGTGCTGGTAGACGGCCAGCTCAGCCTGGTCGGCACCGTCAATCTGGATATGCGCAGCCTGTGGCTCAACTTCGAGATCACCCTGGTGATCGACGACGACGGCTTCGGCAGCGATCTGGCCTGCGTGCAGGAAGATTACATCGCCCGCTCCAAGCTGCTGAACGCCAAAGAGTGGTTGAAGCGGCCGTTCTGGCATCGCCTGGTCGAACGCCTGTTCTACTTTTTCAGCCCGCTGCTGTAAAAGCCGCAGCGAGCGTGCTTTAATAACGCCAAATCATTTGTTATCAGGATTTTTTTATGGATTTGAATAACCGCCTTACCGAAGACGAAACGCTGGAACAGGCCTATGACATCTTCCTCGAATTGGCCGGCGACAATCTGGATCCGGCGGATATTCTGCTGTTCAATCTGCAGTTTGAAGAGCGCGGCGGCGCAGAACTGTACGACCCCTCCGAAGACTGGAGCGAGCACGTGGATTACGACCTGAATCCGGACTTCTTCGCCGAAGTGGTGATCGGTCTGGCGGACAGCGACGGCGAGCCGATCAACGACGTGTTCGCCCGCGTGCTGATCTGCCGCGAGAAAGACCACAAGCTGTGCCACATTCTGTGGAAAGAGTGATTCGCCGCTCATATTTCGGATAAAAAAAGCCCCGCTGAGTCAGCGGGGCTTTTTGTTGCCGGCTAGCGGCGCATTACAGCGGATCGACCTTCAGGCATGAAACCGCATGACGGAAACTGCCCTCCAGCAGCGGACGCGTCTTGGCGCACTCCGGCCCGGCGATCGGGCAGCGGGTGCGGAACACGCAGCCGGACGGCGGGTTGATCGGCGAAGGCAGCTCCCCTTCCAACAGCTGGATCTGCTTTTCCTTCTCCTTGTCCGGATCCGGAATAGGCACCGCCGACATCAGCGCCTTGGTGTAAGGGTGCTGCGGATTGTGGTACACCTCGTCATAGGTGCCCAGCTCCACCGCATGGCCCAGATACATCACCAGCACGCGATCGGAAATGTGCTTCACCACCGCCAAATCGTGGGCGATAAAGATCAATGACAGGCCCATCTCGCGCTGCAGCTGCTGCAGCAGGTTTACCACCTGCGCCTGAATCGACACGTCCAACGCGGAAACCGGCTCGTCGCAGATCACCAGCTTCGGTTCGAGGATCAGCGCGCGCGCGATGCCGATGCGCTGGCATTGGCCGCCGGAGAACTCATGCGGATAACGGTTGATCAGGTTAGGCAGCAGGCCGACCTTCAGCATCATCGCCTTGACCTTGTCCTTCACTTCCTGACGCGGCATTTTCGGGTAGTAAGTGCGCAGCGGCTCGGCGATGATTTCGCCGATGGTCATGCGCGGGTTGAGCGAAGCCAGCGGATCCTGGAAGATCATCTGGATATCGCTGCGGGTTTTGCGCCAGTCGGCGTCGTTCATGCCCAGCAGATCTTTACCCAGCCAGGCGACGCGCCCGCTGGTGGCCTTCACCAGGCCGATGATGGCGCGCGCGAAGGTGGATTTGCCGCAGCCGGATTCGCCGACCACGCCCAGGGTTTCCCCCTCGAACAGCCGCAGCGTAACGCCATCGACCGCCTTCAGGGTTTTCGGCGGCTGCCAGAACCACTGCTTGTCGTCATGAATGTCGAAGTGCACTTTCAGATCGGCCACTTCGAGCAGTACTTTCTTGTCGGTTACCGCTGTCATACCAACGCCTCCACCGGTTTAAAGCAGGCGCGCAGGCGCCCTTCCCCAAATTGCTCCAATGGCGGAGCGCTCGCGCACTGTTCCATGGCGTACGGGCAGCGCGGCTGGAACGGGCAACCTTTCGGCAGCCGCAGCAGGTTCGGCGGGTTGCCGGGAATGGTCAGCAACGCTTCGCCTTCGGCGTCGAGGCGCGGCACCGCGTTCAACAACCCGATGGAGTACGGGTGGCTCGGCTGGTAGAACACCTCACGCGCGCTGCCGTATTCCATGGTGCGGCCGGCGTACATCACCAGCACCTTGTTGCAGATGCCGGCCACCACGCCCAGATCGTGGGTGATCATGATGATGGCAGTGTTGAACTCGCGCTTGAGCTCGTTGAGCAGCGTCATGATCTGCGCCTGGACGGTCACGTCCAGCGCGGTAGTCGGCTCGTCGGCGATCAGCAGCTTCGGCCGGCACAGCAGCGCCATGGCGATCATCACGCGCTGGCGCATGCCGCCGGAAAACTCATGCGGATACATGCGCATGCGCTTGCGCGCTTCCGGCATTTTCACCGCGTCGAGCATGCGCACCGACTCTTCGAAGGCTTCGCTTTTGCTCATTTTCTTATGCAGCATCAGCACTTCCATCAGCTGTTCGCCAACGCGCATATAGGGGTTGAGCGAGGTCATCGGGTCCTGGAAGATCATCGAGATCTCTTCGGCCCGTAGCTTGTTGAGCTGGTTTTCCGGCAGGTTGAGGATTTCGCGGCCGTTGAATTTGGCCGAGCCGCCGATGCGGCCATTGCTGGCCAGCAACCCCATCAGGGCGAACGCGGTCTGCGATTTGCCGGAGCCGGATTCGCCGACGATGCCCAGCGTTTCACCGGCGCGCAGATCGAAGTTCAGATCGTTCACCGCCGTCACATCGCCGTCCGGGGTGGAAAACGTGACGCGCAGGTCTTTCACGTCCAGCAGCGGCGACGCTTTAACGCCGACGGCGGTTTGCAGCTCAGGATGTTCAATGGTGCTCATGGTGGCACTCCTTAACGATCTTTCGGGTCGAGGGCGTCACGCAGGCCATCGCCGATGAAGTTGAAACAGAACAGAGTGACAACCAGGAAACCCGCCGGGAACAGCAGCAACCACGGTGAAACTTCCATTGAGTTGGCGCCGTCGCTGAGCAATGCGCCCCAGCTGCTCAGCGGCTCCTGCGTACCCAGCCCCAGGAAGCTGAGGAAGGATTCGAACAGGATCATGCTCGGCACCAGCAACGAGGCATACACCACCACCACGCCGAGCACGTTCGGCACGATATGCCGCAGCACGATGTTGCGCGTGGAGACGCCGCACACCAGCGCCGCTTCGATAAACTCCTTGCGCTTCAGACCGAGGGTTTGGCCGCGCACGATACGCGCCATGTCCAGCCACGACACCATGCCGATCGCCACGAAGATCAGCAGGATATTCTGGCCGAAGAAGGTCACCAGCAGGATCACGAAGAACATGAACGGGAAGGAGTTGAGGATCTCCAGCAGGCGCATCATCACCGAGTCGATCTTGCCGCCCAGATAGCCGGACATCGCGCCGTACAGGGTGCCGACGATCACCGCCACCAGCGCCGCCGCCACGCCGACCATCAGCGAGATGCGCCCGCCGATCGCCACGCGCACCAGCAGATCGCGCCCGGAGGAGTCGGTGCCGAAATAGTGCCCCGATTCAACGCTGGGTGCGGCGGACATCATCGCCCAATCGGTATCGTCGTAGGCGAATTGCGACAGCATCGGCGCCAGCACCACAAACAGTGTGATCAGCGCCAGTATGAACAGGCTGCTGACCGCCGCGCGGTTGTGCATAAAACGCCGACGCGCGTCTTGCCACAGGCTGCGCCCTTCCACTTCCAGCTTCTCGCTGAAGTGTTCCAGAGCTTCGCTGTTCTTTTTAGTCAACATCATTCGCGTGCTCCAGATTAATAACGGATTTTCGGATCGATGACCGCATACAGCACATCGACGATCGCGTTGAACAGAATGGTCAGAGCGCCCACCAGAATGGTCAGGCTCAACACCAGGGAGTAGTCGCGGTTCAGCGCGCCGTTAACGAACAGCTGGCCGATCCCCGGCAGACCGTAGATGGTTTCGATCACCATTGAACCGGTGATGATCCCGACGAACGCCGGGCCCATGTAGGACAGCACCGGCAACAGCGCCGGCTTCAGCGCGTGGCGGAAAATGATGCGACGCATCGGCAAGCCTTTGGCGCGCGCGGTGCGGATGAAGTTGGAGTGCAACACTTCAATCATCGAGCCGCGCGTGATACGGGCGATGCTGGCGATATAGGCCAGCGACAACGCCACCATCGGCAAGATGATGAACTTAGGCGCACCGCCGTTCCAGCCGCCGCCCGGCAGCCATTTCAACGTGATGGCGAAGATCAGCACCAACAGCGGCGCCACCACGAAACTGGGTATCACCACCCCGGTCATGGCGAACCCCATCACCGTATAGTCCCATTTGGTGTTCTGGTTCAGCGCGGCGATCACACCGGCGCTCACGCCCAGCACCACCGCCAGCAGAAACGCGGCCAGACCGAGTTTGGCGGAGACCGGGAAAGAGCTGGCCACCAAATCGTTGACCGAATAATCCTTGTATTTAAAGGACGGGCCGAAGTCTCCCTGCGCAAGCTGCGCCAGATAATGACCGTACTGTTTCCAGATCGGGTCGTTCAAATGATATTTGGCTTCGATATTCGCCATGACTTCCGGCGGCAATGCGCGTTCCCCGGTAAATGGACTGCCGGGCGCCAGGCGCATCATGAAGAATGAGATGGTGATAAGGATAAATAGTGTCGGGATCGCTTCCAACAAGCGACGAAGTATAAATTTAAGCATTGCCCTAACCCTGTGCGACAGCCTGATAACGGCTTATTATTCTCAACATGGGCCGGCGGCCAAGCCGCCGGCTCTTACCGTATCAATGCTTGATGATGTACAGGTTTTTGTCGTACACGTTATCAAGCGGGTCTTTGCCGGTGTAGCCACCGACGTAAGGTTTCACCAAACGGGCGTTCACATAGTAATACAGCGGAACGATGGCGGAATCTTTATCCAGCTGAACTTCCGCTTTCTGATACAGATCGGCGCGCTCGTCTTTGGTCTTCGCGGTCAACACGTTGGCCATCAGCTTGTCGAACTCGGCGCTCTTGTAGTGCGGGGTGTTACTGCTGCTGTCGGACAGCATCATGTTCAGGAACGAGCTCGGCTCGTTGTAATCGGCACACCAGCCGGCGCGCGCCACGTCATAGGTCCCCTGATGGCGGGTATCCAGGAAGGTTTTCCACTCCTGGTTCACCAGCTTCACGTCCACGCCCAGGTTTTTCTTCCAGATGGAGGCGGCGGCGATCGCCAGCTTCTTGTGCAGGTCTGACGTGTTGTACAGCAGGGAGAAGGTCAGCGGTTTACCCGGGCCGTAGCCGGCGTCCGCCAGCAGTTTCTTCGCCACTTCGTTGCGTTTTTCCTGCGTCCAGCCGAACCACTCCGGCGGGGTCAGCTTGGCACCGTCGGTGTATGGCGGCGTAAAGCTGTAGGCCGGCAGATCGCCCTGGTTTTTCACCTTGTTGACGATAATGTCGCGGTCCATGCCCAGCTTCAGCGCTTCACGCACGCGCGCATCGGTGAACGGCGCCTTCTGGTTGTTGATTTCGTAGTAGTAGGTGCACAGATAAGGATCGACGTGCACCTCTTTCGGGATCTCTTTCTTCAACTTCTGGAACAGTTCGATCGGCATGTTGTTGTAGGTCATGTCGATTTCACCGGTGCGGTAGCGGTTAACGTCGGTCACTTCCGACGAAATAGGCAGGAACGTCACTTTATTGATGATGGTTTTGGCGTTATCCCAATATTCCGGGTTGCGTTCCAGTACGATGCGTTCGTTGACAATCCAGTCTTTCAGTTTGTAGGCGCCGTTGCTGACGTAGTTGGCCGGCAGCGTCCACTTCTCGCCGAATTTCTCCACCGCCTCTTTATAAACCGGCTTCATGGCGTAGTGCGGGGTCATTTCAACCAGATAAGGCACCGGCTCGCTCAGGGTCACCTGGAAAGTGTGGTCGTCGATGGCCTTCACGCCCAGCGTCGACTTGTCTTTTTTACCGGCGATGATGTCATCGACGTTTTCCACATGGGCGTACTGCAGGTAGCTGGCGTAAGGCGACGCGGTTTTCGGATCCACTACGCGCTGCCAACTGTAGACGAAATCTTGCGCCGTCACCGGCTTGCCGTTGGACCATTTGGCGTCTTTGCGCAGGTGGAAGGTCCAGATTTTGAAATCCTTGTTATCCCAGCTTTCCGCGACGCCCGGCACGATGGAACCATCCGGGCTGTTGTTCGCCAGGCCTTCCATCAGATCGCGGGTCACGTTGTTTTCCGGCACGCCCTCGATTTTATGCGGGTCAAGCGACTGCACTTCGGAACCGTTGTTTTTGACGATTTCTTGCTTGTCGGCCAGTTGCACGCCTGCAGGAACGTCGGCCGCGAAGGCGGAGGTGGTTGCTGTGATGCCGAGTGCGGCGATGACGCCGGCGGCAATGAGGGTTTTCTTCGTGATGTTGGTCATACTTATCGACTCCAGTTTTTTATTATCACAGGCTCTTCGTGGAACCTGCGTTGCCCGTAAGCGGACTCTGTTTTCCCGCCGCTGCGGAACGAATGCGGCGGCGGGCCTTCCCCATATTCCCCTGCGGTTCAGCGTGAGGAATACCCCTTTTACTGCTTGATAATGTACAGATTTTTAACGTCGGTATAGTCCAGCGGATCTTTGCCGGTGAACCCGCCAACCGTCGGCTTAATCAACCGCGCGCTGACGCGGTAATACACCGGGATCAACGCGGAGTCTTTGTCCAGCTGCGCTTCTGCCTGCTGATAGAGCGCGGCGCGCGCGGCCTCATCCGGCGCCTTCAGGGTGGCGGCCATGATGGCGTCGAACGCCGGGCTCTTATAAAACACGGTATTGATGCTGCTGTTGGACAGCACCAGGTTCAGGAACGCGCTGGGCTCGTTGTAATCCCCGCACCAGGTGGCGCGCGCCACGTCGTATTGCCCCTGATGGCGGCTTTCCAGCGAGGTCTTCCACTCCTGATTGCGCAGCGTGACGTCGGCGCCGAGGTTCTTTTTCCACATCGACGCGGCGGCGATCGCCTGCTGTTTGTTTTGATCGGAGGTGTTGTACAGCAGCGAGAACTTCAGCGGCTTGGCGTCGCTGTAACCCGCTTCCGCCAGCAGTTTCTTGGCTTCGGCGTTGCGCTGTTCCTGGCTCCAGCCGGCCCAGGCGGGTTGCGTGAAGTCGGCGCCTTCGGTGAAGGTTGGCGTGAAACTGTAGGCCGGGATCTGCCCCTGGCCCATGATCTTGTTGGCGATGATGTCGCGATCCAGCGTCATCTTCACCGCCGCACGCACCCGCGGATCGGTGAACGGCGCCCGCTGGTTATTGAGTTCGTAATAGAAAGTGCACAGATAAGGGTTAACGTGCAGTTGCTCGGGCACTTCGCGTTTCATTTTGACGTACAGGTACGGCGGAATGGCGCTGTTGGTGATGTCGATCTCGCCGCTGCGGAAGCGGTTGACGTCGCTGACTTCGGAAGCGATAGGCAGGAAGGTCGCCTGATTGATCACCGTCTGCTTGTTGTTCCAGTAGCTCGGGCTGCGCTCCAGCACAATGCGCTCGTTCACCACCCACTCTTTCAGACGGTAAGCGCCGTTGCCGACATAGTTGGCGGGCAACGTCCATTTGTCGCCGAATTTCTCCACTACCGCGCGCTTCACCGGTTTGAGCGACGTGTGGCTCAGCATGCTGATGAAATACGGCACCGGTTCGCTCAGCGTCACCTGCAGCGTCTGGTCGTCCAGCGCCTTGACGCCGAGGGCCTGTGGAGGCTTCTTACCGGTCAGGATATCGTCGATATTGTCGACTTTGGTGTACTGCAGGTAACTGGCGTAGGGCGAAGCGATTTTCGGATCGGCCAGGCGCTGCCAGCTGTAGACGAAGTCTTGCGCGGTCACCGGGCTGCCGTCGCTCCACACCGCGCCGGGGCGCAGGTGGAAAGTCCATTGCTGATAATTCTGGTTTTCCCAGCTCGCCGCCGCCGCCGGCACCACATGCCCGTTGGCGTCGGTGCTCACCAACCCTTCCAGCAGGTTAAGAATGATATTGCTTTCCGGTACGCCCTCGACCTTATGCGGATCCAATGAAGCCACTTCGCTGCCGTTGTTGATCACAATATTCTGCTGCTGCGCCAACTGAACGCCGGCCGGCACTTCCGCCGCCAAACTGCTATTTATGGCGCCGACGCTCAGCGCGCCGCTAATCAACAAGGTCAAAGAAGTGCGCTTCAGGGTTTGCTGCATAATCGAGGCTCCTTTTCACCGACAAGCATCGCTTATCGAAGTTTGTGAAGTGTTTATAAGAATTCTAAATAAACGGATACCAGCAAAAATCATTCCCGTTTTTATGGCGCATTTCAGTTAATTGACCACGGGAAAGTTGCTCGGAAATTAGCAGAAGCCAAATTCCATAGCCAATAAATTTTACGAAAATGTTAAGCAATTCTCTTTTATCGCACGAAGCCCGATCCGGCCCCCAAGATCGAGGACGCGGAGAAACAAAATCATCGCTATGATTTTAAAGAAAAAAAAGACGAAATCATTTCATTTGAAACCATCAACGCAATCTCATTACCGCACAAAGAAACATTCAGTTAACAATCCAGGCATTCAAAGAACAAACACCTGCCTATGGTCGGTTAATCACTAATAACACCTGGATGAAAGTGAGACAAGCCCCACAGAATGATGTGATTAATTTAACAACAGCTTTACCGTTGAGCGGGGGCAAAACGCGCGGAAATGGGGGAAGAAAAGTGTCTGAAATAACGCTTAGCGTTTTTTTTGCACAGCAACATGAGATTTATGCAACATAAGAGTGCAACCGCATAAATTTTATTCATCCTGTGCACTATAATAATGCGAACCAATAAATAATTTAAACTTTAAAATTAATTTTAGCCGCGCCAAGGCGAAAGGTGCGCGGCTAAACAAAGGGTATTACAACAGGCCGGGGAATATCGCCTTAATGCCGGTAACGATAAACTCGATCCCGAGCGCCATCAGCAACAGACCCATGATACGGGTGATCACGTTGATGCCGGTCTGCCCAAGCAAACGCACCAACAGCGGCGCGGCGCGGAACAACAACCAACAGCAAAAGGCGAACAAGGCGATTGCGACCGTAAAGCCGAGCAGGCTTTGCCAGTTGTGATAACGGGAACTCCACACGATGGTGGAACTGATCGCCCCCGGCCCCGCCATCAGCGGCAGCGCTAACGGCACCACGCCGATGCTCTCGCGGATCGCGCTCTCCGATTTTTCCTGTTTGTTCTGTTTGTCTTCTCCCAGCTTGCCGCTGATCATCGACATGGCGATGGTCACCACCAGAATACCGCCGGCGATGCGGAACGAATCGATGGAGATGCCGAACATCCGCAAGATCCCTTCGCCCAGGAACAGCGATGTCCACAGAATAATGGCGACCGACAGGTTGGCGGTCAGGTTGGTTTTATTGCGCCCTGCTTCCGCCTGGTAGCTGGTCATGCTGATAAACACCGGCAAGATGCCCACCGGGTTGACCAGCGCAAACAGACCGACAAAGAACTTGATAAAGCCGGAAAGATCCAACAGAGATTGGCCCACAGATGGCTCCGCGTTAAGTGCTATAAAAAGGTGTGCTGCCTATGCGCGCTAATGTAATGGAATTGCCGCGGGTAATCCATCCGGCCAGAGCAGCATTTTTGACTACCAGCAAGTTAGGCAGCAAAACAAATGCCCTTTGTTAAAGTGATGTATGGCCTTTTGATTTTTTATGTTGAAAAAAGAGTCATCGATCACAGTTATTGATAATCACTCTCAACACCGTCAAGCTGAAAGGTGTCAGCTTGCACTTTTCATGATTTAGATCACAAATCAACTACCCAACAGTGGGTAAGCTCTTAGTCGTAGTCAGGGAGTAGAACAAAGTCGGTGGCAATCCAGCCGGTTCCGTTCTCTTCACTGCCTGCCCCTCCGGTTGGCGCAGGGTAAAGCTCTTTAAGCAAATCAGCAGCATGCGAAGAAATAACGCGGGAAACCCCCGGTATTCGAATCACCGTTTATTCCCGTTATGACTATACTAGTGGCTCGCACGGCTTATTTACTGAAAGAGTTTAACATTATCAGGAGAGCATTATGGCTGTAACGAATGTCGCTGAACTGAACGAGCTTGTCGCACGTGTCAAAAAAGCCCAGCGCGAATATGCCAACTTCACTCAAGAGCAAGTGGATAAAATCTTCCGCGCTGCCGCCCTCGCCGCTGCTGATGCCCGTATCCCGTTGGCCAAAATGGCCGTGGAAGAATCCGGAATGGGTATCGTCGAAGACAAAGTGATCAAAAACCACTTCGCTTCCGAGTACATCTACAACGCCTATAAAGATGAAAAAACCTGTGGCATCCTGTCTGAAGATGACACTTTCGGTACCATCACCATCGCCGAACCTATCGGCCTGATTTGCGGTATCGTCCCTACCACCAACCCAACTTCTACCGCGATCTTCAAAGCGCTGATCAGCCTGAAAACCCGTAACGGCATCATCTTCTCGCCGCACCCGCGTGCGAAAAATGCCACCAATAAAGCCGCCGATATCGTGCTGCAAGCCGCTATCGCCGCCGGCGCGCCAAAAGACATCATCGGTTGGATCGACCAACCTACCGTCGAACTGTCCAACCAGCTGATGCACCACCCTGACATCAACCTGATCCTGGCCACCGGTGGCCCGGGCATGGTGAAAGCCGCCTACAGCTCCGGCAAACCGGCCATCGGCGTCGGCGCCGGTAATACGCCGGTCGTGGTAGACGAAACCGCAGACATCAAGCGCGTGGTCGCCTCTATCCTGATGTCCAAAACCTTCGACAGCGGCGTTATCTGCGCTTCCGAACAGTCGGTCATCGTCGTTGACGCTATCTATGATGCGGTACGCGAACGCTTCGCTTCCCACGGCGGCTATCTGCTGCAGGGTAAAGAACTGAAAGCGGTGCAGGACATCATCCTGAAAAACGGCGGTCTGAATGCGGCCATCGTCGGGCAATCCGCACCGAAAATCGCCGAAATGGCAGGCATCAAAGTACCGGCCAACACCAAAGTGCTGATCGGTGAAGTGAAGCTGGTCGACGAGTCCGAACCTTTCGCACATGAAAAACTGTCGCCTACCCTGGCGATGTACCGTGCCAAAGACTTCGAAGACGCGGTCGCCAAAGCCGAAAAACTGGTCGCCATGGGCGGTATCGGCCACACCTCCTGCCTGTACACCGACCAGGATAACCAAACGGCTCGCATCGCCTACTTCGGCGATAAAATGAAAACGGCTCGCATCCTGATCAACACCCCGGCTTCTCAGGGCGGTATCGGCGACCTGTACAACTTCAAACTCGCGCCTTCGCTGACGCTGGGTTGCGGTTCCTGGGGTGGCAACTCCATCTCTGAAAACGTCGGACCTAAACACCTGATCAACAAGAAAACTGTAGCGAAGCGAGCAGAAAACATGTTGTGGCACAAACTTCCGAAATCGATCTACTTCCGCCGTGGCTCGCTGCCTATCGCGCTGGAAGAAGTGGCGACCGACGGGGCGAAACGCGCCTTCATCGTGACCGACCGTTTCCTGTTCAACAACGGCTATGCTGACCAGATCACCAAGGTTCTGAAGTCTCACGGCATCGAAACCGAAGTGTTCTTCGAAGTGGAAGCCGATCCGACGCTGAGCATCGTGCGTAAAGGCGCCGAGCAGATGAACTCCTTCAAACCGGACGTCATCATCGCGCTGGGCGGCGGTTCGCCGATGGACGCCGCGAAAATCATGTGGGTGCTGTACGAACATCCTGAAACCCACTTCGAGGATCTGGCGCTGCGCTTCATGGACATCCGCAAGCGTATCTACAAATTCCCGAAAATGGGCGTGAAAGCGAAAATGATCGCCATCACCACAACCTCAGGTACCGGTTCAGAAGTCACGCCGTTCGCGGTCGTGACCGACGACGCCACCGGGCAGAAATACCCGCTGGCCGACTATGCGCTGACCCCGGACATGGCGATTGTCGACGCCAACCTGGTGATGAACATGCCGAAATCCCTGTGCGCCTTCGGTGGCCTGGATGCGGTGACCCACGCGCTGGAAGCCTACGTCTCGGTGCTGGCGAACGAATACTCCGACGGCCAGGCGCTGCAGGCGCTGAAACTGTTGAAAGAGTATCTGCCGGCCAGCTACAAAGAAGGCGCGAAAAACCCGGTTGCCCGTGAACGCGTGCACAACGCCGCCACCATCGCCGGTATCGCTTTCGCCAACGCCTTCCTCGGGGTTTGTCACTCCATGGCACACAAACTGGGTTCGGAGTTCCACATTCCGCACGGCCTGGCCAACGCGATGCTGATTTCCAACGTCATTCGCTACAACGCGAACGACAACCCGACCAAGCAGACGGCCTTCAGCCAGTACGACCGCCCTCAGGCGCGCCGCCGCTACGCTGAAATCGCCGACCACCTCGGCCTGAGCGCACCGGGCGACCGCACCGCGCAGAAGATTGAGAAACTGCTGGCCTGGCTGGACGAGCTGAAAACCGAGCTGGGCATCCCAACCTCCATCCGTGAGGCGGGTGTGCAGGAGGCGGACTTCCTGGCGAAAGTCGACAAGCTGTCGGAAGACGCGTTCGACGACCAATGCACCGGCGCCAACCCACGCTATCCGCTGATTGCCGAACTGAAGCAAATCATGCTGGATACCTTCTACGGCCGCGAATTCAGCGAAACAGTCGAAGAGGAAGCGACAGCTCCGGCTGCAGCCAAAGCCGCGGTAAAGAAGTCCAAGAAATAACGGTTTCGTGAACCGATAAAAAAACCCGCCAAACGGCGGGTTTTTTATTGCGCCGGAGGCGCTGCATTTCGACTCACGCCGCCAAAACGCCTCAGCGGGCTTTGGCGGCGTTTTCTCCCCTACTCCAGGGAGTGAATCGCCTCTTTATAATGCTTGCGGCAGACGGAGACATAGCTCTCGTTACCGCCAATCACCACCTGCTCACCGGCGTGCATCGCCTGGCCGTTTTCATCCAACCGCAACACCATATTGGCTTTGCGCCCACAGTGACAGATGGTTTTCAATTCCACCAGCTTATCAGCCCAGGCCAGCAAATATTGGCTGCCGGTAAACAGCTCACCGAGAAAATCGGTACGCAGGCCGTAGCACAATACGGGAATGTCCAGTTGGTCCACCACATCACACAATTGCTCAACCTGCGCCTTGGTCAGGAACTGGCTTTCATCCAGCAGTACACAATGCACCGGCTGCTGTTGATGCTCTTGCTGAATCATGGCGTACAGCATCGAGTCGTTGTTATAGAGCTGGGCCTGCGAGGATAAACCGATGCGCGAGCTGACCTTACCTACGCCAAAGCGGTGATCGATCTCCGCAGTGAACACCAGCGTGCGCATACCACGTTCTTGATAGTTATATGAAGACTGTAGCAGCGCGGTGGACTTGCCGGCATTCATCGCAGAGTAATAAAAATAAAGTTGAGCCATGGCCCCGCAACTCCGATGGTATAAGAAATATTCAAATGTCGATTAGGACGGTAAGTGTACCATAAGCCGCCCCCAGGCTCAGCCCAAAGCGAACGAATATTGCGTTCGCCGTAATAATGCGCTTTCAAGCGAAACATATCGTTCTGTCGGCCCGTTCTTTTTACAGCTATTTACAGGATAATGTATGCCTGTCATCACTATTAATTCTTGCTAATGGTTAACCGCGATCATTTGCCCATTAATGCATAATCACCCTTTCGCCGCGGCGGGTGCCGCAACCGCAACGGCGCGCCAGTCTATTATACACGGGGCCAATACAGGGCATTTAATCACCTCCGCTGTCCCCGACGTTTCCTGACGCAATCTTTACCTATATACCCCTATTGTTTACAATGTCTGCCTTGCCATGACGTGATTAAGCCCACAGAACCCATTGTAATATTGATATAAATTACGGCGATAACTTATCGATGAAAGCCTTGCGACACGCGCCTTTTAAAGCATGCCTGCTGAAATTTTGACTTAAGTGCGACAAGGGTAATAGTTAACAGCCCTTCCTATATTAGTCGGACAGATCCGATTAACGGATTTTTAAAAGGTAAATTTGAGTATTCAAGTCAATTTGGCTATTGCAGAAAAGAAAATAGCACTCTATTATTATCGAGACGCCCCCCACCAATATAATTTGAGACTAGGACAATGAGCGAAGCATTAAAGATTTTGAACAACATCCGCACTCTGCGCGCCCAGGCAAGAGAATGCACACTGGAAACGCTGGAAGAAATGCTCGAGAAACTGGAAGTTGTTGTGAACGAACGTCGCGAAGAAGACAGCCAGGCTCAAGCAGAAATCGAAGAACGCACCCGTAAACTGCAGCAATACCGCGAAATGCTGATTGCTGACGGTATCGATCCGAATGAACTGCTGCAAACCATGGCTGCCAACAAGGCTGCCGGTAAAGCAAAACGCGCAGCACGTCCTGCTAAATACCAATATAAAGACGAAAACGGCGAATTGAAAACCTGGACCGGCCAAGGCCGTACTCCAGCGGTGATTAAGAAAGCTATCGAAGAGCAAGGTAAATCTCTGGACGATTTCCTGCTGTAATAGCGATTCGGCCCGTATCTGAAAGGCTCCCTGCGGGGGGCCTTTTCATTTTAAAGCTTATCGCCGCGATCCTGCCTCATCCCTTTCCTTTTAGTAAATATCCTAATTCGCATTTTGTTCCTTGCATGAGGTTCCAGCGATAAAAAAGGGCCCTAAGGCCCCTTTGTCGCATATACCCTCGTTCAATTATTGAACCTGGTAGAATGCCTTATACCAATCAACAAAGCGCTTCACCCCTTCTTCAACGCTGGTTTCCGGCTTAAAACCAATGTCACGATAAAGCTCCGCGGTATCCGCGCTGGTATCCATCACGTCGCCAGGTTGCATTGGCAACATATTCTTGCGGGCAGTTAGCCCCAAAGCCTGCTCCAACGCCGTGATATATTCCATCAGTTTAACGGGGGTGTTATTGCCGATATTATAAACATGATACGGCGCGGAACTGGTCGCCGGCGATCCCTGTTCAACGGTCCATGACGGATCTGCCTGCGGAATAACCGCCTGCAGCCGCACAATCGCCTCGGTGATATCATCAATGTAAGTAAAGTCACGGTGCATTTCACCGTGGTTATATACATCGATACTCTCCCCCGCCAATATGGCCTTGGTAAACTTGAACAGCGCCATATCCGGACGCCCCCAGGGACCATATACGGTAAAGAAGCGTAGCCCCGTCGTCGGGAGACCGTATAAATGAGCGTAACTGTGTGACATCAGCTCATTGGCTTTTTTGGTTGCCGCATACAGTGACACAGGGTGGTCGACCGAATCTTCGGTAGCAAACGGCAACTTGCGATTGAGGCCATAAACAGAACTGGAGGAAGCGTAAAGTAAATGCTCGACCTTATTATGACGGCAGCCTTCCAGAACGTTCAAATGACCGATCAGGTTAGCGTCCGCATAAGCCAACGGGTTGACCAGCGAGTAACGCACGCCGGCTTGGGCACCCAAATGAATGACTCGTTGGAACTGATGCTCGGCGAACAATGTCGCCATGCCTTCACGATCGGCCAAATCCAACTTGATGAAGCGGAATCCCGGCTTATCCGCCAGTCTGTCCAGACGGGCCATTTTCAGGCCCACGTCATAATAGTCATTCAGGTTATCGATGCCGACAACCTGATGCCCGGCGGTCAACAAACGCTCTGCAACGTGATAACCAATAAACCCTGCGGCGCCTGTAACCAGGAATTTCATGCCCACTCCTTAAATAACCGGTTTAATCGAGGCACCGCGGCCAATCGCATAGTAGGTAAAGCCGCGATTCGCCAAACGCTCAGGATCGTACAGGTTACGTCCATCGAAGATCACCGGCTGCTTCAACGCGCCCTTGATCACATCAAAGTCCGGTGCGCGGAAATTCTGCCATTCGGTGCAGATCACCAGAGCATCGGCGCCGTGCAACGCAGCCTCTTTGGTACCCATCAGCTTCAAGTCGTCGCGCTGGCCATAGATGCGCTGAACTTCGTTCATCGCTTCCGGATCGTAGGCCTGAACGGTGGCGCCGGCAGCCCACAGCTGCTCCATCAGCACACGGCTGGACGCTTCACGCATGTCATCGGTATTCGGCTTGAACGCCAGACCCCACAGTGCGAAGGTTTTGCCCTTCAAATCGCTGCCGAAATAGTCTTTGATAAAGCTGTTCAGCTTGTCTTTTTGTTGGTAGTTGACCTGCTCTACCGCCTGCAACAGCTTCGGTTGGTAACCGATCTGCTCCGCCGTGCGGATCAGCGCCTGAACATCTTTCGGGAAGCAAGAACCACCGTAGCCACAGCCAGGATAGATGAAGTGATAACCGATGCGTGAATCGGAACCGATGCCCTGACGCACTTTCTCGATGTCCGCGCCCAACATTTCCGCCAGGTTGGACATTTCGTTCATAAAGCTGATTTTGGTCGCCAGCATGCAGTTGGCGGCATATTTGGTCAGCTCCGCGCTGCGGATATCCATCATGATCATACGATCGTGATTGCGGTTAAACGGCTCGTACAGCTCGCGAATAGGCTCGATCACCTCTTTATTATCGGTGCCGATCACGATGCGCTCAGGGCGCATGCAGTCAGCCACTGCAGCGCCTTCCTTCAGGAATTCAGGGTTGGACACCACGTCGAACGGCACGTTGCTGCCGCGTTTTGCCAGCGTTTCCGCCATCACCTGACGCACTTTGTCCGCCGTACCGACCGGCACGGTAGATTTGTCGATCACCACTTTGCGATCGGTCATGTGCTCGGCGATGGTGCGCGCCACCGCGGTGACATATTTCAGATCGGCGGAACCGTCTTCATCCGGCGGCGTACCGACGGCGATAAACTGGATATTCCCGTGCGCCACGCCCGCTTTGGCATCGGTGGTGAAATGCAGGCGCCCAGCCTCATAGTTTTGCTGTACCAGCGGCGTCAGGCCCGGTTCAAAAATCGGGATATTCCCTTTTTTCAGGTTCTCGACTTTTCGTTCGTCAACATCGATGCACATAACATCATGGCCAACTTCAGCCAGCACGGCGGCCTGTACCAGCCCCACATAACCAATACCAAAAACTGTTACTTTCATGTGAAAATCCTAGTTTTTCAAATTAAGACGAAAGATCAAATTACTTCTTGTCAGCGGCAACAACCTGTTGCAGCCACTGAGAAAACTCTTTGCCCAGGCTGGCATGACGCATGCCGTACTCCACGAAGGCCTGCATGTAACCCAGTTTGTTACCGCAGTCATGGCTCACGCCTTTCAGGTGATACGCTTCCACCGTTTCCTGCTGCATCAGCATTTCGATGCTGTCAGTCAGCTGAATTTCATCGCCGGCGCCTGGAGGCGTTTTCGCCAACAGCGGCCAAATATCGGCGGACAACACATAACGACCGACAATCGCCAGGTTGGAAGGGGCTTTATCCGGCGACGGTTTCTCAACCACGCTGACCATCGGCGCGCTTTCGCCCGGTTGCAAATCAACGCCCTTACAGTCGGCTACGCCGTAGTTTCCGACATCCTTATGCGGCACGGGTTCAACCATGATCTGGCTGACGCCGGTGGCTTCGAAGCGCTGCAGCATTTCGTGCAGGTTGTCTTTTTTCGGATCGGCGCTGTATTCGTCGAGGATCACGTCCGGAAGCACCACCGCGACCGGTTCATCGCCCACCATCGGGTAGGCACACATAATCGCGTGCCCCAGGCCTTTGGCATTACCCTGACGAACCTGCATCACGGTAACGCCTTTCGGGCAGATCGACTGCACTTCGTCCAGCAATTGGCGCTTGACGCGTTTTTCCAGCATCGCTTCGAGTTCGAAACTGGTATCAAAATGGTTTTCGATCGAGTTCTTGGAGGAGTGGGTGACCAGCACAATCTCGTTAATCCCCGCCGCAATGCACTCATTGACGACGTATTGGATCAGAGGTTTATCAACCAGCGGCAGCATTTCTTTCGGAATGGCTTTGGTGGCCGGCAACATCCGCGTACCCAAGCCTGCAACCGGGATCACGGCTTTTCTGACTTTGCGATTTACAGCAGGCATTATTTCCTCTCTTAAAGCTAAAGCGCTCATTTTATGAGCGTGGGCTCGATATAAAAAAACCTTCGGAGTATACCAGCTTATGCGCGCCGAGCATTAACCAGAACACAAATAGAAAACATTTAGGACTATTACCCGTTCGGATAATCCGGAGAATAAATAAACGGTTTAATTACAGATAAGTAAATAGCTTGAGATCGCGCCGATCGCTGCCTGCTATTCAGCGCTGAGCATCAGTCGCAATCGGCCACCGCTGCCCCATACCTGACATTGCCAGGCGGTACAACGCTGGCTGATCTGATTCATGTAGGTAGCCCCCAGCGTCCCCAGTGGCACGCCGTTGCTCAGCTGGATTTGATTGTCACCGGTATTGACGTTGGCATGCAGCCCGGCGGAAACCAGAATCAGGTTTTTATTTTCGGCGTGATAATATCCCAACAACAGAGGGAATTGACCGTCTAATTTCCCCTGCCGCAATAATTGATTAACCTGCTTTAACAATGCCGACATTTGCGGCAAACGATGCTGTTGATTAGCCAGATGGTCCTGCAGCAGCCCATTAAATAATGCGCGCAACAGCAGTGCCGCCAATACGCCATTATCGCCGGCGCGCGTGACGTCCAGACAATAGAATGCCAGATCCTTTTCTGACAAGGCGGCGATATCCAGCACCAGGCCGGGATTTTCGCCGGTGGTTAACTGCCGATAGTTGATCCGGCAATGCGCAATGGTCTGCTGTACCGGCGGCTGCAGTTGCTTAAGCAGTTTGACGGCTTCGGAAGGATTTTTGCTCAACGCATCCCAATCCTGAAACAGTTCAACCTCTTCAATCGCCTGGGAGGTGAACATATTGGGGTATAAGCACGCCAGCACCGCTTCACGCAGGCGATTGAGATCGGTCAGCGGCTTGAGCAGCACATCCTGCACGCCCAACCGCAGCACCTTGGCGATGTCCGCCATCTTGTCGGTGGCCGAGATCACCAGCACCGGGATCTGCAGCCCCTGCAAACGCAGGTGTTCAACGAATTCGATACCGCCCATTTCCGGCATCGCGAGATCGCACAGAATCAGATCCGGCTTGAAGTCATCCACGGCACTCAGCGCCTGTAAACCGTTGGTCGCCTCGCCGGTTTCAGCGCCCAGCGAGGTCAGATAACCGACCAGCACGGAACGAAAAACCTGTTCGTCCTCAACGATCAAGATGCGCTTGTGAGTGAGTGGTAATGCCATCAGCCGAGCCTCGTCCCTTTCCATAGTGTAATAGTGGCTCAAAAAGGTCACTTATGCTCGTCTGAAACAGACCAACTGCGCATTGCCAACCAAGAACCGAGAATTATCTATTTTTTATCAACGGCAACAACCGATCCAGTTGTTTTTCAACCGCCAGCAACCCCGCCTCGATCGCTTCATCGGCGCGGTGGAAATCCAGCGTTGAGATTTGCGGGCAAAAAGGCTGGATCAAGACATCCGGCGGATCGCTCGCCATCCGGTTGCGCTTCAGGCGATTCTCCAGCATTTGAATCGATGTGCTCATAATCTCCATCGCCGTCGGCGCCGTAGCCGGTTTGCGCTTGCGCATTCTGCCGACGCGTTCCCGAAGACGCCCGCGCCAGGTAGCCGCAGGCGCATCGTCCGGGCTTTCTTCCTCGATACGTATCGAGAACAGATCCTGCTGCATCAGGTGCGCGTCATGCTGCAGATCGACCGCAATGACGATATCGGCGCCCATGGCGCGGCAAAGCGACACCGGCACCGGATTGACCACCGCGCCATCCACCAGCCAATAGCCGTCGGCCCATACCGGCGCCAACAGGCCGGGCATGCTGCAGGAGGCGCGTATCGCCTGATGAATATCGCCTTCGGTCAGCCACAGCTCACGGCCGGTACTGAGATTGGTCGTCACGGCACCGAACTTCAACGCACAATCGGCGATATCATTGATCTTCAGCAGCTGTCCAACGGCGTTAAACACCCGCTCGCCGCGCAACAGGCCGCCGCGCTGCCAGGAAAAATCCATCAGGCGAATCACGTCCCAATAGCTGAACGATCGCACCCACTGCTCCATCGCCGGCAGGCGATGGCTGGCGAACGCGGCGCCCACCAACGCGCCGACAGAGCAGCCGGCAACGATATCGATCTCAATCCCCAGCTTCTTTAACGCATTGATCACGCCGATGTGCGCCCAGCCTTTAGCCGAGCCCGCTCCCAGCGCCAGTCCGATCTTGATTTGCCGCATCGCGTCATCCTCTCGGTAAACGGTGTTCTCTGCTTTCAGGGTAGATTGTCACTGACGAATATTGTTAGGTAACATATGCGCTAAATTCATTTTCAGCCTCGTTTTCTCAGGAGTCATTTTGCCCGAATCATGCCCATGCGGCAGCGGACTGGCGTATAACGCGTGCTGCGCCCCTTTTATCAGCGGCAGTCAACCGGCGCCGACGCCCGGCCAACTGATGCGTTCACGCTTCACCGCCTACGTGAATCATAACGTCGACTATCTGATCGCCACCTGGCACCCCGACTGCGGCGCCGAAGCGTGGCGCAATGCCATCGTCGACAGTTTTAAGAATACCGAGTGGCTGGGCCTGACGATCGTGGAAGAGAAAGCCGGTCATGAGCCGGATGAAGGCTTCGTCGAATTCATCGCCCGTTTCACCGATGGCGAAAGCGGCGAGCCGCAGACGATGCATGAGCGCTCGCGCTTCCTTCGTCGCGATCAACGTTGGTATTATATCGACGGCACCAAACCCCAGCCCGGCCGAAATGCGATGTGTCCCTGTGGCTCAGGGAAAAAATACAAGAAGTGCTGCGGGCGCTAATCGGCCGGCGCTTCACGTTTACGCCTGCGCAGACAGGCCGTTCAGTATCAGACAGGATCCTCAAACCCATGCCACACCAAAATGTACAACGGAAAGTGTTACGCACCATCTGCCCGGACGCCAAAGGGCTGATCGCCAAGATCACCAACATCTGTTACAAGCACGAACTCAATATCGTCCAGAACAATGAGTTCGTCGATCACCGCACCGGGCGTTTCTTCATGCGCACCGAACTGGAAGGCATTTTCAACGACAACACGCTGCTGGCCGATCTGGACAGCGCCCTGCCGGAAGGTTCACTGCGTGAACTGCACAGCACCGGGCGCCGGCGCATCGTGGTGCTGGTCACCAAAGAGGCGCACTGCCTGGGCGATCTGTTGATGAAAAGCGCCTATGGCGGCCTCGATGTTGAGATCGCCGCCGTAATCGGCAACCACGACACGCTGCAAACGCTGGTGGAGCGTTTCGATATTCCTTTCCATCTGGTGAGCCACGAAGGCTTGACGCGCGAACAGCACGACCGCGAAATGACGGCCAAGATCGATCAATATCAGCCGGATTACGTGGTGCTGGCCAAATATATGCGCGTGCTGACCCCGGCCTTCGTGCAACATTATCCGAATCAGGTAATCAACATTCACCATTCGTTCCTGCCGGCGTTTATCGGCGCACGACCTTATCACCAGGCCTACGAGCGCGGGGTAAAAATCATCGGCGCCACTGCCCATTACGTTAACGACAATCTCGACGAAGGCCCGATCATCATGCAGGACGTGATCCACGTCGATCACACCTATTCCGCCGAGGATATGATGCGCGCCGGCCGCGACGTGGAGAAAAACGTGCTCAGCCGAGCCCTGTATCAGGTGTTGGCGCAGCGCGTCTTCGTCTACGGCAATCGCACCGTTATTCTGTAATCGTTCAATAAATCGGTGCATTTCGTTCAGGGATGCACCGTCAAGAATAAAAAAACGGCAAACGATTCATTTTCTGCATTTCAATACTTTACACATCCGCTTCATTTGATATGATGCGCCCCGCTTACCGAGACAGCGCTCTCGCAAGCAAGGCCAGTTAAATAGCCATGTATATGGTGGGGTTCCCG
Organism: Serratia sp. BNK-23; assembly: GCF_047456145.1. Lineage (NCBI taxonomy): Bacteria > Pseudomonadati > Pseudomonadota > Gammaproteobacteria > Enterobacterales > Yersiniaceae > Serratia > Serratia sp. BNK-23. The sequence goes on along the minus strand of NZ_CP179900.1, from coordinate 2,163,148 downwards.
AGCGGCCAAAGGGAGCAGACTGTAAATCTGCCGTCACTGACTTCGAAGGTTCGAATCCTTCCCCCACCACCATCTTTTCGTTGCTGATACGCATTGGGTTAAAGCGAATCAGAAAGGGAAGGATAACGCGCTTTAGCGCGGCCCGAAGGGTGAGGAACGAAGTGACGAATAATCCTTCCCCCACCACCATCTTCTCTCTGCCAGGAGCGAAGACGCAGTAAAGAAACCGGCCAGGTTTCTTCCGGGTAAAACCGGAACAACAATTTGTAAATCCATGAATACCATGGTGGGGTTCCCGAGCGGCCAAAGGGAGCAGACTGTAAATCTGCCGTCACAGACTTCGAAGGTTCGAATCCTTCCCCCACCACCATCTCTTGCAGAAAATCCCAAAACTGAGTTAAAAGCACATCGCCTCCATAATGTTCCGAATCGGGGAAGGATGAGAAGCTTCGACCAAGGTTCGAGTCTCACGCAGTGAGACAACGCGCTTCAGCGCGGCCCGCAGGGTGAGTCGCGCAGCGACGAATCATCCTTCCCCCACCACCATCCTTTGCAGAAAATCCCCGAACCTAATTAAAAGCACATCACTTCCATAATGCTCCGCATTGGGGAAGGATGAGAAGCTTCGACCAAGGTTCGAGTCTCACGCAGTGAGACAACGCGCTTCAGCGCGGCCCGCAGGGTGAGTCGCGCAGCGACGAATCATCCTTCCCCCACCACCACCTTTTGCAGAAAATTCCAAACCCTACTTAAAACACGTTGCATCCAATGTTCTCGTATCAATAAATCAAGTTATCTCCCCTTATTAACCGCTTTCATCCAGCCGTTTTGTTCCTCTCTCCCAGCCGTAACTTGAACTCCGGCCGACAATTCGCTATACCACTGGCTTCTTTAGTGCAGTAAGGAACAGGTGGATGCGAAACAATATTTGCGTTTTTTGTGGCGCCAGCGAAGGCGTCAATCCCGCTTATGCCGAGCAGGCTCGTCAACTGGGGCAACTGCTGGCCGCACAGGGGCGCCGTTTAATCTATGGCGGCGGCAAAAAAGGATTGATGGGGATCGTGGCGGACGCGGTGTTGGCCGCAGGCGGTGAAGCGGTCGGCATTATCCCCGAGCGCCTGGTTGAAGCGGAAACGGCGCATCGCGGCCTGACTGAATTGGAAGTGGTGCCAGACATGCATACGCGCAAAGCCCGTATGGCAGCGCTGGCGGACAGTTTTATCGCCCTGCCCGGCGGCATCGGCACGCTGGAAGAGCTGTTTGAAATCTGGACCTGGGGGCAAATCGGCTATCACAATAAGCCGGTCGGCCTGCTGAACGTCAACGGATTCTACCGCCCGCTGAGCCAGTTCCTCGAGCACGTCGCCGATCAGGGTTTTATGCGTCACGACTATCTCGGCACCCTGCACATCAGCGAATCGGCACAGACGCTGCTGCAACAGTTTGACGACTATCAACCTAAAAATTACGACCGCTGGGCGAAATAAACCCGCGGCGCAGTCAGCGGTCCTGCCGCTGTCTGCGTTACATTTCCCGCCAAACTCTGCTACTATCACAGCACATTTTTCTCGTGAAAACGGCACCGCTCATGAAGTTTGTCTCTTTTAATATCAATGGACTGCGCGCGCGTCCGCATCAGCTGGCGGCAATTATCGAACAGCACCAGCCCGACGTGATCGGTCTGCAGGAAACCAAAGTTCACGATGACATGTTCCCATTGGAAGAAGTCAGCCAGCACGGCTATCACGTGTTCTATCACGGGCAAAAAGGCCATTACGGCGTGGCGCTGCTGACCAAAGCGGAGCCCCTGGCCGTGCGCCGCGGTTTCCCAACCGATGAAGAAGACGCGCAGCGTCGCATCATCATGGCCGATCTGGCTACGCCGCAGGGCACGCTGACGGTGATCAACGGCTACTTCCCGCAAGGTGAAAGCCGCGACCACCCGATCAAATTCCCGGCTAAAACACGCTTTTATCAGGATCTGCAAAACTACCTGGAGCAGCAGCTGTCGGCGGAATCCCCGGTGCTGATCATGGGCGACATGAATATCAGCCCGAGTGATTACGATATCGGCATCGGCGAAGACAACCGCAAACGCTGGCTGCGCACCGGCAAGTGCTCCTTCCTGCCGGAAGAGCGCGAATGGATGGATCGCCTGCTGAACTGGGGCCTGGTAGATACCTATCGCCACGCCAACCCGGGGCGCAACGACGAGTTTTCATGGTTCGACTACCGCTCCAAAGGGTTCGACGACAATCGCGGCCTGCGTATCGATCTGCTGCTGGCCAGCACCCCGCTGGCTTCGCGCTGCATCGCCACCGGCATTGATTACCAAACCCGCGGCATGGAGAAACCTTCCGACCATGCGCCGGTCTGGGCGGAATTCACGCTGTAACCCCATCCCCCGGCGCTCGCCGGGGTTTTATTCTGTGAAGCCGATGAAAATTATCGACGTAGTAGCCGCCATTCTGGAACAAAATGGGCGTATTTTGCTGGCCCAGCGCGGCGCAGGCAGCGATCAGGCCGGCCTGTGGGAGTTTCCCGGCGGCAAGGTTGAAACCGGCGAAAGCCAGCCGGAGGCGCTGACGCGCGAGCTGGATGAAGAATTGGGGATTAACGCCCGTATCGGCAACTATGTGGGCAGCAATCAGTGGCGGCAAGGCGAACGCATCATCCGACTGCATGCCTGGCGAGTCGCGGAGTTCTCCGGTGAACTGCAACAGCGCTGCCATTCGGCGCTGGTCTGGGTCACGCCGCAACAGGCGCAGGAATACCCCCTGGCGCCCGCTGACGTTCCACTGTTGGCGGATTATCTCGCCGCGCAAGGCGAGGCGCGCTGAGCGCGGTGACAGGTTACATCGTCACTTCTTCAATCGTACCCAAATCAAGGGGTTGGTGCCGATAGTATTAGGCTCACGCACGCACTGCAGCACTTCCCCTTCGACTTTGAGCACCGCCCCCTCGGAATAGTTCTGATTCTGGTAGACGCAACAACGGCTGCAGGGCTGCGCCGACGGCGGATTGTCGCCGCTTTTGGCCGCGCCCCAGATCTCCGGCGAAACCGGTAGCACCACGTCCACATCGCCGCGATTGGCGGCGGCCAGGCCGGAAAACATCAGGGCCGCGGCAGCCAATACACCAGTGAGTCCACGCTTCATTCACTCTTCTCCTGCGCCTTGCCGGCGCTTTTCCTGCGTTTTTTGCCTCCGCTGGAGGGCGGCGGCGGCAATCCACGAAACGCCATGCTCGCCCGGCTCTGCTTGGCCTGATAAATCAGCTCTTGCAGCGTGCCGACCAACGGCTGCATAAAGTCCTGATAGCGGCAGGATTTCTCGCTGATTTGCGTCAGCGTGGCTTCCCAGTTGGCCGTCATATCAGGGCGCGCAGCAAGATCCGGCAGCGAGTGAATCAACGCGCGCCCGGTTTCGCTGGAGTGAATATAGCGTCCCTTCTTGTACAGAAACGCCCGCTTGAACAGCAATTCGATGATCCCCGCTCGCGTCGCTTCCGTACCTAAACCATCGGTCGCCCGCAGGATTTTCTTTAGCGCTTTATCTTGTACGAACCGCGCGATGCCGGTCATGGCCGACAACAGGCTGGCGTCAGTAAACGGCCGCGGCGGCTGCGTCTGGCGCTCCACCACTTCACCGCGCTCGCACAACAGCTCATCATCTTTAGCCACCACCGGCAGCGGCGCACCTTCGTTCTCCTCGTCACGCTCCTTGCTGCCCAGCAGCGTACGCCAGCCGGCCTCCGCCAGGAATCGCGCCTTGGCGATAAATTTGCCGCCGGCGATATCCAGCTCGATCACACATTTGCGGAATACCGCATCCGGACAGAACTGCATCAGATACTGGCGCGCCACCAGCCCATACACGTTCCGCTCATCCTGCGTCAGATTAATCTTGCCGGCGCGGGCGGTGGGAATGATGGCGTGGTGCGCGTCGACCTTTTTATCGTCCCAGCAACGGTTGCGGCGATCGCTGTCGATCACCGGCTGCGGATACAGCTCGGGCTGGTGCACGCTGATGGCGTTCAGCACCGCGTGGCGGCCGGCGAAATGCTCTTCCGGCAGGTAGCGACAGTCGGAACGCGGATAGGTAATCAACTTGTGGGTTTCGTACAGCCGCTGGCAAACGTCCAGCACCTGTTGCGCGCTGAGGTTATAACGCCGGGCCGCTTCGATTTGCAGCGTGGAGAGCGAAAACGGCAGCGGCGCGGTATCCGATTCCCGTTTATCGTTATAAGACGTGACCAGAGCCGGCTGGCCTTCAATGCGCTTGACCACATGCTCCGCCAACGGCCGGTGCAGCAAACGCCCCTCTTCGTCCTGATAAGGCTCGCACGACTCGCTGGGCTGCCACAGCGCCACGAAACGCTCTTCTTTCGGCGTGACGATGTGCGCCTTGACCTCAAAGAAGTCTTTCGGCACGAAGTTTTCGATCTCTTCATCGCGCCGCACCACCAACCCCAGCACCGGCGTCTGCACCCTGCCCACCGACAACACGCCGTCATAACCGGCGTTGCGGCCCAGCAGCGTATAAGCGCGGGTCATATTGATGCCGTACAGCCAGTCGGCGCGTGAGCGCGCAAGGGCGGACACGCACAATGGGATGAAGTCACGGTTGTCGCGCAGGCGTTCAACCGCGCGCTCCACCGCCTGCGGGTTGAGGTCGTTGATCAGACAGCGGCGCACGTTCTGGCGCTTTTCCGCCGTCAAATCCAGGTAGTCCAGCACCTCATCCACCAGCAGCTGCCCTTCGCGATCCGGGTCGCCGGCGTGAACCACTTCATCGGCTTCGAGCAGCAACTTTTTAATGGCGTTGAGCTGTTTGCTGACCGAAGGCCGCGGCTGCAACCGCCATTTTTCGGGAATTATCGGCAGGTCTGCCAACGACCAGCGCGCATAGCGGCTGTCATAGGCGTCAGGCTGAGCCTGCTCCAACAGGTGGCCGACGCACCAGGTCACCACATCATTGTTGCCGCAGGCGATATACCCGTCGCCGCGGCGATGCGGCTTGGGCAATACGTCGGCAATGGCGCGCGCCAAACTCGGTTTCTCGGCTATGAACAGTCGCATTAATCACCGTTTTTCTGGCTGAACGTCATCAAAAATTCTCTTACTTCTGCATAGTTCCCACGGAAGACAATCCGCTGGGCTTTCTTTTCCAACTGATAGCAATACATCGGATCGTAGTACTGCTGCAACAGGGGCGCCAACCACTCGCGGTGCGCGTCACCCTGGCCGCTGAGACGCTGTGCCCGCAACGCCGCTTCCAGCCGCTGCGTCAGCTGCTGGAAGCGCTCCAGGCCCAACCGGCGGCGAATGGCGAACAGGCCGTGATGCAGATAGTCGTCGTACTGCCGCCAGCCTTCTTCCACGCCATAGGCCTGTTCGAACTGTTCGCGCATCCCGTCGATATATTCGGCCTGCAGGCGTGCCAGGCGAATATCAAACGGATCGTCGATCACCGCCACCGGCGCCTGCTGCATGCCGTTGAACAACGGCAACGGCAGATTGTTGCTGCCGATGATCCGCCCTTCGTCTTCCAGCACCCAACGGCGGCTGCCACCATGCTGTTTTTTCAGCAATAACACAGCCAGACGATTCTCAAAATCGATCTGTGAGCTTTGCCCCGCCAGCGTTCGGCCAAAAGATGAACCGCGATGGCGCGCCGCGCCTTCCAGATCGACGCCGTCGGCCAGTTCGTTGACCAGCAGCGTCTTGCCGCTGCCGGTATTGCCGCCCACCAGGGCCATCGGCAATGCCGCGCTTTGCGCCAACACGCCGAGCAGATAATTGCGCAGCGCCTTATAACCGCCAGTGATACGCGGGTACTCGACGCCGGCCTCATGCAGCCATTGCTGCACCAGCTGTGAGCGCAGCCCACCACGGAAGCAGTAAATATAACCTTCGGGTCGCTGCGCACAGGCCGCCAGCCAGGCGGTGGTGCGCTGTTCGAGCAGTTTGCCGTTCACCAGGCTGTGGCCGAGCGCAATCGCCGCTTGCTGACCATGCTGCTTATAGCAAGTGCCCACCGCCTGCCGCTCGCTGTCGACCATCAGCGGCAGGTTCACCGCCTGAGCGAAGGCGCCCTGCTGAAACTCGATCGGCGCACGCACGTCAATCAGCGGCACGTCCTGCAGAAAAATGCGTTGATAATCGGCGCTGTCCGGCCTGCCTTGCATCTTGGACACTACACAACCTCGATCAGCGGTTTACCTGCCTGTGCGGCATGCAGCTCACCGATAGGATTGAGCGTGATGCCGTGCTGCTCGGCAATCGCCAGCACCTGCGCCTGCGCCTCCGGCAATACCGCCAACAGCAAACCGCCGGAGGTTTGCGGATCGCACAGCAGCTGACGCTGCAAATCGCTCATCTCGCCCACCAGATGGCCGTAACTGTCGAAGTTGCGCCCGGTGCCGCCCGGCACGCAGCCCTCGGCGATATACGCCTCGACGTGCGGCAGCTTCGGCACCCGATCGAACCAGACCGTCGCCTGCAGACCGGAGCCCTGACAAACCTCGCTCAGGTGGCCCAACAGGCCAAAGCCGGTGATATCGGTCATCGCCGTGACGCCCGCCACTTCGGCAAAGTCGGCGCCCGGCTTATTCAGGCGGCACATCACGTCCGTCGCCAGCCCTTGATGTTCAGGGCGCAGCTTGCTTTGCTTCTCGGCGGTCGTCAGCACGCCAATGCCCAGCGGCTTGGTCAGATAGAGTTGCGCCCCGGCCTGTGCGGCGCTGTTCTTTTTCACTCGCTCGGTATTGACCACGCCAGTGACCGCCAGGCCGAAGATAGGTTCCGGCGCATCGATGGAATGGCCGCCGGCCAGCGCGATCCCCGCCTGCTGGCAGGCGAAACGCCCGCCGTCGATCACCTGCTGCGCCACCTCCGGCGGCAGTTTAGCGATTGGCCAGCCGAGAATGGCGATCGCCATGATCGGTTTGCCGCCCATGGCGTACACGTCGCTGATGGCGTTAGCGGCGGCGATACGGCCGAAATCGAACGGATCGTCGACGATCGGCATGAAGAAGTCGGTAGTGCTGATGATGCCGACGCCGTTGCCGATGTCATACACCGCCGCGTCGTCGCGGGTTTCATTGCCGACCAACAGACGCGGATCGACAAATTTTTCCCGCTCGCTGTGCAGGATGGTTTCGAGAACTTTCGGTGAGATTTTGCAGCCGCAGCCAGCGCCATGGCTGTACTGGGTTAAACGGATCGCTGGCGATGTCATAGTCCACTCCCTTCGGTAACGGCACTCAAGATAACATAGGGTAGCGCTTGCCGAGGGGATTGATAAGAGCGCGCCGCGGATAAGCGAGCGGCCTGCTCAGAAACCATGCAATTTTGCGGGGTTTGGCGCATTTTCGCCGCGCCCCGTTGGAAAAAACTTAGAAATAGCTGACGAAAGGCGTGCTGTCCGGCGGCGTCACTTTGGTGGCGGCCTTCAGCTGCGGCGTGCCCAGGTAGAGGAAACCGACGATCTCGTCCTGCTCGCGGCAACCGAAGGCTTCACGCACCAGCGCATGCTCGGTCCAGGCGCCGGTGCGCCAGATGCCGTTAAAGCCCTGCGCCAGCGCCGCCATCTGCATCGCCTGCACGGCGCAACCGGCGGAAACCACCTGCTCCCAGCGCGGCACCTTGGTCTCTTCAGTGCAATGCGCGATGACGGTGATGATCAGCGGTGCGCGGAACGGCGCCTTGGTGGCTTTTTCGATCGCCGCTTCATCCAACTGATCCTGCTTCGCCGCCGCCTGCAGCAGCTGACTGAAGCGCTCCAGGCCCTGATTCTCGATCATCACGAAACGCCACGGCTGCAGCGCACCGTGATCGGGCGCACGCAGGCCCGCGTTGATGATGTTTTGGCGCACTTCCCCCGCCGGCGCCGGTTCCGCCAGGCGCGAAGCCGAGCGACGATTCAATAAAAGATCCAGAGCATCCATCGTAAACTCCTGATAACAATTTTCATTCCGGCCACGTTAACATAGCTAAACGGCGAGTTACAGCCTCGGCGATAGCGTCTGTGTGCCACGATTTAAAGCTGACATTTACCCGGCCGCTCATTAGGATAGCGGAACATTCTCGACTCTTGTTGGAGAGCACATGCGCACATTGTGGCAAATTATTGCCGGCATTTTCCGGTGGACATGGCGTCTGCTGAATTTTATCAGGGAACTGATCCTTAACCTGTTCCTGGTCTTGCTGATCCTGGTTGGGGTTGGCATCTATCTGTCCTTCCAAAGTTCCTCCACCTCGACGGCCCCGGCGCGCGGTGCGCTGCTGGTCGATTTAAGCGGCGTGGTGGTCGATCAGCCTTCGGTAAACAACCGGGTGCGGCAATGGGGCCGCGAACTGTTGGGCGCCTCCAGTAGCCGCCTGCAGGAAAACTCGCTGTTCGACGTGGTGGACAGCATCCGCAAGGCCAAAGACGACAAAAACATTACCGGCATGGTGTTGCAGTTGAATGACTTCGCCGGCGCCGATCAGCCGTCGCTGCGCTATATCGGCAAAGCGCTGCGCGAGTTCCGCGACAGCGGCAAACCGATCTTCGCCATCGGCGACAGTTACAATCAAACGCAATACTACCTGGCCAGCTACGCCAACAAGGTCTTCCTGTCGCCGCAGGGCGCGGTCGATCTGCACGGTTTCGCCACCAACAACCTGTACTACAAATCGTTGCTGGACATGCTCAAGGTCACCACCAATATCTTCCGCGTCGGCACCTATAAATCGGCGGTCGAACCGCTGATCCGCGACGATATGTCCCCGGCGGCGCGCGAAGCGGACAGCCGTTGGATCGGCGGCCTGTGGCAGAACTACCTGGAGACCGTGGCCGCCAACCGGCAGCTGACGCCGCAGCAGCTGTTCCCGGGCGCAGCCGGCGTGCTGAGCGGCCTGCAGGCGGCCGGTGGCGACACCGCCCGCTATGCGCTGGACAATAAGCTGGTGGACGAGCTGGCGTCGCGCACCGCGATCGAAAATCAGCTGGTCAAGACCTTCGGCTGGGACAAACAGGCGAACGATTTCAACGCCATCAGCATCTACGACTATCAGCCGAAGCCGGACGCCAACCAGGGCGGCAAGATCGCCGTGGTGTTCGCCAACGGCGCCATCATGGACGGCCAGCAGACACCGGGCAACGTCGGGGGGGACACCACCGCCGCCGAGCTGCGCCAGGCGCGTCTGGATCCGGCCGTCAAGGCCGTGGTGTTCCGCGTCAACAGCCCAGGCGGCAGCGTCAGCGCGTCCGAAGTGATCCGCTCCGAGCTGGCCGCCGTGCGCGCCGCCGGCAAACCGGTGGTGGTGTCGATGGGCGGCATGGCCGCGTCGGGCGGCTACTGGGTCTCGACGCCGGCCGACTATATCATCGCCAGCCCGAGCACCCTGACCGGTTCTATCGGCATTTTCGGCATCATCAATACCTACGAGAAAACCCTGGATACGCTGGGTGTGCACACCGACGGCGTGGCGACCTCGCCGCTGGCCGATATCGCGGTCACCAAGGCGCTGCCGCAGGAGTTCTCGCAGATGATGCAGCTGAATATCGAAAACGGGTATAAGAACTTCCTCGATCTGGTCGCCAAATCACGCAAGATGACCCCGCAGCAGGTTGACCAAATCGCACAGGGCCACGTCTGGCTCGGCAGCGACGCCAAGGCCAACGGCCTGGTCGATCAGTTGGGTGATTTCGACGACGCGGTGAAGAAAGCCGCCGAGCTGGCAAAGCTGCAGCAGTGGCAGCTCGACTGGTTCGTCGATACCCCAAGCCTGAGCGATATGGTGCTCAGCCAGTTTGGCGTTTCCATTCACGCCATGCTGCCGGCCGCGATTCAGGCCATGCTGCCCGCCCCGCTGGCTTCGGTCGCCAACGCGGTGAAAGAACAACCTGGCTTGTTCAATAACCTGAACGATCCGCAAAACCGTTATGCGATCTGTCTCACCTGCGGAGAAGTCCGCTAACAAATAATTCTGCAGCCCGGCCACCGCCGGGCTTTTTTTCTGCCGCCATGTCCCTATAATTCAGCCCATCTTATCTTTGTTAAAATCATAACCATGCAAAAGAAATCCATTTACGTCGCCTACACCGGCGGCACCATCGGCATGCAGCGTTCCGATCACGGCTACATCCCGGTTTCCGGCCACCTGCAGCGCCAGCTGGCGCTGATGCCGGAATTCCATCGGCCGGAGATGCCGGATTTCACCATTCATGAATACGCGCCGCTCATCGATTCCTCGGATATGACGCCGGAAGACTGGCAGCACATCGCCGACGACATCAAACAGAACTACGATCGCTACGACGGCTTCGTGATCCTGCACGGCACCGATACCATGGCGTTCACCGCCTCGGCGCTCTCCTTCATGCTGGAGAACCTGGCCAAACCGGTGATCGTCACCGGCTCGCAGATTCCGCTGGCGGAGCTGCGCTCCGATGGCCAAACCAATCTGCTGAATGCACTGTACCTGGCGGCCAACCATCCGGTGAACGAAGTCAGCCTGTTCTTCAACAACAAGCTGTTCCGCGGCAACCGCACCACCAAAGCGCACGCCGACGGCTTCGACGCCTTCGCTTCCCCCAATCTGCCGCCGCTGCTGGAAGCCGGCATCCATATTCGCCGCCAGCAAGGCATCGACAGCCCGGCTTGCAACGGCGCGTTGCAGGTGCATGACATCACGCCGCAGCCGATCGGCGTGGTCACCATCTATCCGGGCATTTCCGGCGCGGTGGTGCGTAATTTCCTGTTGCAGCCGGTCAAGGCGCTGATCCTGCGCTCCTACGGCGTCGGTAACGCGCCGCAAAAGGCCGAGCTGATCGACGAGTTGCGTGCGGCCTCTGAACGCGGCATCGTGGTGGTCAACCTGACGCAGTGCATCTCCGGGCGCGTCAATATGGAAGGCTACGCCACCGGCAACGCGCTGGCGCATGCCGGGGTGATCAGCGGTTTCGACATGACGGTGGAAGCCGCCCTGACCAAGCTGCACTATCTGTTGAGCCAGCCGCTGACGCCGGAACAAATCCGCGCCCTGATGCAGCAAGATCTGCGCGGCGAGCTAAGCATCAACGGTTAACTTACTGAACTCTGGAGCGGCGATGAAAACGGCCCTGTTGTTGATCGATCTGCAAAACGATTTCTGTCCCGGCGGCGCGCTGGCGGTCACGGAGGGCGACGCCGTCATTCCGGTCGCCAATCAGGCGATCGCCGCCTGCCTGGCGCGGGGCGAGCCGGTGGTGGCCAGCCAGGACTGGCATCCCGCCAATCACCGCAGCTTTGCGGTGAACTCCCATGCGCAGGTCGGCACCCTCGGCGAGCTGGAAGGTCTGCCGCAGGTGTGGTGGCCGGTGCACTGCGTGCAAGGGAGCCACGGCGCCGATTTTCATTCTCAATTGCAGCGGCAACACATCGATGCCGTTTTTCGCAAAGGGCAGGATACGAGCATCGACAGCTACAGCGCGTTCTTCGATAACGGCCACCGGGCGCAGACCGAACTGCACGATTGGCTGCAATCGCAGGGCGTCCGGCGGCTGGCGATCATGGGCCTGGCGACCGACTACTGCGTGAAGTTCAGCGTGCTGGATGCACTGGCTGCCGGCTATCCGACGCAGGTGATCGTCGACGGCTGCCGCGGCGTGAATCTGCAGCCGGGCGACAGTGAGCAAGCGCTGCAGGACATGGCGCGCGCCGGCGCACAGCTAGTTACCCTGTCACAGTTTCTCGCCAACTAAATCCTCTCGGGCGCCACCGGCGCCCTCTCTACGCAGCGGCGAAATTATCGACGCCGCTCACAATACCACCTTTCTTCTTCCCCAACGGCTTGTGACCGGCAGGCGCTTTTGCTGTTATGGCTGCGACGCTTTTGGCGTCAATCGGTTATACGCATCCGGGGCCCACTGAGCCCGGCTTTATTGTGCCCGCCCCTGGCGGTACGGTCGGCCTTGCCGACCACAAGGAGACAGACATGAAAATAACCCGAAAACTGCTGCCTTTGCTGGCGGCGGTGCAATTGGCTATGGCCGGCGCAAGCACGGCCCAGGCGGCCTATCTCTCCGTCGGCTACTTCAACGGCGGCGGCGACGTTACCGCCGGCCCCGGTGGTGACATCGACAAGCTGGACGTGACGCAAATCACCCATCTCAACTATTCGTTTGGCCTGATCTACAACGACGAGAAAGACGAAACCAATGCGGCGCTGAAAGACCCCGCTCGCCGCCACCAGATCTACCTGTCGCCGAAAGTCACAGCCGATTTGCAACGGCTGCCGGTGCTGCGCAAACAGAACCCCGAGCTGAAAATGCTGTTGTCGGTCGGCGGCTGGGGCGCACGCGGTTTCTCCGGCGCTGCCGCCACCGCGGGAAACCGGGTGATTTTCATTCGCTCCGCGTTGCAGGTGATCGAGCAGTACGGGCTGGATGGGATCGATCTGGACTGGGAATACCCGGTAAACGGCGCCTGGGGTTTGGTGGAAAGCCAACCGGCAGACCGCGACAACTTCACCCTGCTGCTGAGAGAGCTTCATCAGGCGCTGGGTAAAGGCAAGCTGTTAACCATCGCCGTCGGGGCCAACGTCAAAAGCCCGCAAGAATGGGTCGATGTGAAAAGCATTGCCTCTTACCTCAACTACATCAATCTGATGACCTACGACATGGCTTACGGCACGCAGTACTTCAATGCCAACCTGTACGATTCAAAGCGCTGGCCAACCGTAGCCGCCGCCGACCGCTACAGCGCCGATTCCGTGGTAAAACATTATCTGGCCGCCGGATTAAAACCGGCGCAGATGAACCTGGGTATCGGTTTCTACGGCCGGGTGCCGAAACGAGCGACCGAGCCGGGCATCGACTGGGACAAGCCGGACGCCGCCAAACATCCGGTGACGCAGCCTTATTTCAGTGCGCGAGAAACCGCTCTGTTCCGCACGCTGGGGTTGGATCTCAGCAAAGACACTTACTTTAAATACCACGATATCGTCAGCAAATTGCTCAACGATCCGCAGCAGCGTTTTCGCGAACACTGGGATGACGACGCCAAAGTGCCATACCTGACGCTGCAATCCGCCGAAGGCAAACCGCTGTTCGCCATCTCCTACGAGAACCCGCGTTCGGTGGCTATCAAAGCCGAGTACATCAAAAGCCAGGGATTGGGGGGAGCGATGTTCTGGGAGTACGGCGCGGACGACAATAACCGGCTGGCGCAACAGCTGGCGGAGTCGCTGGGAATAAAAGGCGAGAAACGGTAAATCGACGGGGGCGATGCGACATCGCCCCGCTTTAGGGACAGCTTACTGCGGTTTAAGTTTGACCAGCGGCTCGGCAACAAACTGCTGCTTCAGTTCTTGCTTGCTCTTCATCACGATCTGCCCGTCGGTGCCGATGCTCATGTGCTGCGGATCGACGTTGTTCATCGACTGCCACAGCATCACCGCCTGCAGGCTGTTTTCCTTCTGCTCAGGCGTCAGCGCCACGCCGTCCGGCCACTTGCCCAGCTCAACCGCCTGCACCAGGCGCTGGTATATCTCGGGCGTCATCGCCGCAATCAGATCTTTCACGTCCATCAGAGCCCTTCTCGCTTACAGATGAATAATTAGCTGAATCGATTTTGTTGATTAAATTACCACTTAACCAGCCGTTTGGTCGCCATTTTCGCCATCGGTGAAACTCAGCGAGGCGGAGTTGACGCAGTAGCGGTCGCCAGTCGGCTGCGGGCCATCAGGGAAAACGTGCCCCAGATGCGCGTCGCAGTGGCCGCAGCGGATTTCAACACGATGCATATTATGTGAATTATCATCAAGATAACGGATTGCATCGGCGGAAACCGGCTCATAAAAGCTCGGCCAGCCGCAGCCGGAATCGTATTTGGTTTCGGAATAGAACAGCGGCTGGTTACAGCACAGGCAATGGTACACGCCCTCGCGCTTGTTGTGCAGCAATTTGCCGCTGAACGGCGCTTCGGTGCCACGCTGTTGCGTCACATAACGTTGGATTTCATTCAGTTCCGTGACCGGATGACCGGGGGTTGTCTCTTTAGCCATTTGTGCTTATCTCTGAATGTGGATAATGTCAACGAAAACAATGATTAATAATAACAAAAAATTAACACCGCTGCAGGGGTTTTTGGCCTAAACTGTAGCCCATAAAGGCCACGTCACGATGATATGTGATAACGATCACACATCTTGCGTATGCTGACTTTATACTTGGCGGCTTGTCCCCATATAACGGATGAGGCCGAGCGCAAATGGACTGTGCAATAAGCGTGCAAAACCACCCTTCCGGTTTGACTTGCCGCAAGTATTGACACGATTCCGCTTGACGCTGGGTAAGGTTTTTGTAATTTTACAACCAACCTTTTATTCACTAACAAATAGCTGGTGGAATATATGACTATCAAAGTAGGTATCAACGGTTTTGGCCGTATCGGTCGCATTGTTTTCCGTGCTGCTCAAGAGCGTTCTGACATCGAGATCGTTGCAATCAACGACCTGTTGGACGCAGAGTACATGGCTTACATGCTGAAGTATGACTCTACTCACGGCCGTTTCAACGGTACGGTAGAAGTTAAAGACGGCCACCTGGTTGTTAATGGCAAAACCATCCGTGTTACCGCAGAGAAAGACCCGGCTAACCTGAAGTGGAACGAAGTGGGTGTTGATGTGGTTGCTGAAGCGACCGGTATCTTCCTGACCGACGAAACCGCGCGTAAACACATCACCGCCGGCGCTAAAAAAGTGGTTCTGACTGGCCCATCCAAAGATGCGACCCCAATGTTCGTTCGCGGCGCCAACTTTGACAAATATGCCGGCCAGGACATCGTGTCCAACGCCTCTTGCACCACCAACTGCCTGGCGCCACTGGCTAAAGTCATCAACGACAACTTCGGTATCGTTGAAGGCCTGATGACCACCGTTCACGCCACCACCGCTACTCAAAAAACCGTTGATGGCCCGTCTCACAAAGACTGGCGCGGCGGCCGCGGCGCATCCCAGAACATCATCCCTTCTTCTACCGGCGCAGCGAAAGCGGTTGGCGTGGTTCTGCCAGAGCTGAAAGGCAAACTGACCGGCATGGCGTTCCGCGTACCGACCCCTAACGTGTCCGTTGTTGACCTGACCGTGCGTCTGGAAAAAGCGGCTACCTACGAAGAAATCAAGAAAGCCATCAAAGACGCCGCTGAAGGCTCTATGAAAGGCGTTCTGGGCTATGTTGAAGACGACGTGGTTTCCACCGACTTCAACGGCGAAGTACTGACTTCCGTGTTCGATGCCAAAGCCGGTATCGCACTGAACGACAACTTCGTGAAACTGGTTTCCTGGTACGACAACGAAACCGGCTACTCTAACAAGGTTCTGGATCTGATCGCTCACATCTCCAAGTAATGGCATGATGTTAAGCTGATAATGAGGGCGACATTTTTGTCGCCCTTTTTTATTTGTATCTCCGGCAAACAATAGGTCATGAAATGAACGAGAAAATTTTCACCCTGCCCGTTTCCGAACAAATTTCTCCTTATATCAGCCAGCGGCAACTCGATGAGCTGGGCGTGGTTGTGGTGTCGCACCCGAAAGTGCGCGCGGCCGTCGCGCTGCAAGGCGCGCATTTGCTGGCCTGGCAGCCCAGCGGTGAGCAGCCGGTGATTTGGCTCAGCAACAACACGCCTTTCGCCACAGGCAAGGCCATCCGCGGTGGCGTGCCGATCTGCTGGCCGTGGTTCGGCCCGGTGGCGCAACCCTCCCACGGCTTTGCCCGCAACCAGCCCTGGAGCCTGACGGCGCACGATGAAGATGAGAACGGCGTCATCCTGACCTTTACGCTGAAAGACAATGAGCAGACCCGCAAACTGTGGCCGCACGCCTTCACGCTGATTGCTCGCTTCAAGCTGGGTGAAGAGTGCGAGATCGAGCTGGAATCGCACGGCGATTATCAAGCCACGGCGGCGCTGCACAGTTACTTCCAGGTCGGCGACATCGATCGGGTCAGCGTGACGGGCCTGGGCGAGCCTTATATCGACAAGGTGGCGGGCGGCGCAGAGGCGCATCAGACGGGTGAAGTGACATTCATCGGCCAAACCGACCGCGTCTATACCCGCCCGGAAGCTTTCAGCCAGATCCGCGATCCGGCACTCGCTCGCACCATCGAGGTTCACCACCATCATATGAGCGACGTCATCGCCTGGAACCCCGGCGTGGAACTCTCCTGCAGCATGGGGGATATGCCGAACGACGGTTACAAGACCATGGTCTGCATCGAGACCGGGCGCGTCAGCAAACCGCTGGTCGCTGCCGGCGAGCAACCCGCCCGTTTGGGTGTCACCTTCCGCAGTCGTAAGAAGGCCTGAGGAACCGTGCGCGGAAGCGCACTACAGATGTGCAAAAGGGGCGCCAGCGCCCCTTTTTGATGCACGACATGCACGATAGTTGTGCAATGCGTGATTAGAAGGTGTAGCTCACACCTGTCATCAACAAACCGGTGTAAGATTTATCCACCATCGGGCTGTCTTTCACTTCATCCGACAACTTCACATAGCGGCCGACGAAGAAGGCGTTCCAGCTTTTGTTGATCTGATAATTGGCGCTCAGCTCGAGATACGGAGCCCAGCTATCGCCAGGGGTGTAGCTGTCCAGGCCGCTGCGACGTGATTCATTGGCGCTGACGCCGTAGTAATATTTGTTCTGGTTCTTGCTGTTCCACATCACGCCCACGCCCGGGACCAGCGTCAGCGCGTCCAGATCAAACTTGTACAGATAAGCGACATCGCCCACCAGCCCGTTGCTGTTGTTCAGCGTGTCGCCGGTGAACGTGGTACGAAGGGTGCCCCATTCCGCGTTGTGCGAATAGGCCAGGCCGGCCATCAGCGTGCCGCGACGCTTGTCGAGGCGCTTCATGCGATCGTCGTCGCTGTCGCCCGGACGGTAGCCCCATGGCGTGTAGTAACCCATGATGCTCAGCTGGTTTTCTTGATCTTTCCACAGGTAGTAACCGGCGGTCAGAGTACGGAAGTAGAAGTCGTCACCTTCATAGTCGATGACGGGCACCGGATAAACGCGGTCCTGATAACCGCGATACGCGTCCGGACTAACCAGCGCGGCAGCACCGAGTGACCAGGTCCCCGCCTGAGCACTTTGCGCACAAACCATTGCGGAAGCGATAATTGCTAGCGTTTTGAGTTTTGAAATCTTCACTGGTTCTTTTTCCATAAATTACAGGGTTAATAGCCGCGATAGTTTATGTGAAAATTTAGTTGCGTGCCTAATCTTTACAAAGGAAAACGACCAAGATCGAATAACTTATAGCGGAATTATGAATTAATCATGGCGGAACGATGACGTTTTATCCCGCAGGCCGCGCCAGACAAGGCATTTGGTTATCCCGGCAATAACTGAGTCATTGATATGACTTAAAAAAAGCTTTTTCTGCGGCAGGAAATTTTCCGGCAAGCAAACTAAGCTTAAATCAGAAGGTGAATTTATCCTGGGCCCAGTGGCATACAGCGCAACTCGCGATAATAAGCGCACCAAGTTGGCATACGGGTTGCTGTACTCAGGCGTATTCTCATCTTTCGGGAGCCAGAACACTATCACACGCTCTCTTTAACCTGTGCTAATAACGAAAGGACGGGCATCATGAACATATTTGACCACTATCGCCAGCGCTACGAAGCTGCCAAGGACGAAGAGTTCACACTGCAGGAATTTCTTACCATTTGCCGGCAAGATCGCAGTGCCTATGCCAACGCGGCCGAACGTCTGCTGATGGCTATCGGTGAACCTGTGATGGTCGACACTGCGCTAGAATCACGCCTGTCGCGCCTGTTCTCCAACCGCGTGATCGCACGCTATCCGGCCTTCGAAGAATTCTACGGTATGGAAGAGGCCATCGAACAGATCGTCTCTTACCTGAAGCACGCCGCGCAGGGCCTGGAAGAGAAGAAACAGATCCTTTACCTGCTGGGCCCGGTGGGCGGCGGTAAATCCTCGCTGGCAGAACGCCTTAAAGCGTTGATGCAGCGCGTGCCCATCTACACCCTCAGCGCCAACGGTGAACGCAGCCCGGTCAACGATCATCCGCTGTGCCTGTTCAACCCTCAGGAAGATGCCTCAATCCTGGAAAAAGAGTTCAACATCCCAAGTCGCTATCTCGGCACCATCATGTCGCCGTGGGCGGCGAAGCGCCTGCACGAGTTCGGCGGCGATATCACCAAGTTTAAAGTCGTGAAGGTGCGCCCTTCCATCCTGGAGCAGATCGCCATCGCCAAAACCGAACCGGGCGATGAGAACAACCAGGACATCTCGGCGCTGGTCGGTAAAGTGGACATCCGTAAGCTGGAGAACCACGCGCAGAACGATCCGGACGCCTACGGCTATTCCGGCGCACTGTGCCGCGCCAACCAGGGGATTATGGAATTCGTCGAGATGTTCAAAGCGCCGATCAAAGTGCTGCATCCGTTGCTGACGGCGACTCAGGAAGGTAACTACAACGGCACCGAGGGCATCTCCGCCCTGCCGTTCAACGGCATTATTCTGGCGCACTCCAACGAATCCGAGTGGGTGACCTTCCGTAACAACAAGAACAACGAAGCGTTCCTCGACCGCGTGTATATCGTCAAGGTGCCTTACTGCCTGCGCGTGTCGGAAGAGATCAAGATTTACGACAAGCTGCTGGATCACAGCGAGCTGACTCACGCGCCCTGCGCGCCGGGCACCCTCGAAACGCTGGCGCGCTTTAGCGTGCTGTCGCGGTTGAAAGAGCCGGAAAACTCGAGCATTTACTCGAAAATGCGCGTGTATGACGGCGAAAGCCTCAAGGATACCGATCCGAAAGCCAAGTCCTATCAGGAGTACCGCGACTACGCCGGGGTTGACGAAGGCATGAACGGCCTCTCCACCCGTTTCGCCTTTAAAATCCTCTCGCGGGTATTCAACTTCGATCACGCCGAGGTGGCAGCCAACCCCGTGCACCTGTTCTATGTGCTGGAGCAGCAGATCGAACGCGAACAGTTCCCGCAGGATTTGGCCGAGAAATACCTCGAACATCTGAAAGGCTATCTGATCCCGAAATACGCCGAGTTTATCGGCAAAGAGATCCAGACCGCCTATCTGGAATCCTACTCGGAATACGGACAGAACATTTTTGACCGTTACGTGACCTACGCGGACTTCTGGATCCAGGATCAGGAGTATCGCGACCCCGACACCGGTCAGCTGTTCGACCGCGAGTCTTTGAACGCCGAACTGGAGAAAATTGAAAAACCGGCCGGCATCAGCAACCCGAAAGATTTCCGCAACGAAATCGTGAACTTCGTGCTGCGCGCCCGCGCCAACAACAACGGCCGCAATCCGAACTGGACCAGCTACGAGAAGCTGCGCACCGTGATCGAGAAGAAAATGTTCTCCAATACCGAAGAGCTGTTGCCGGTGATTTCGTTTAACGCCAAAACCTCGACGGACGAGCAGAAAAAACACGACGACTTCGTCGACCGCATGATGGAGAAAGGCTATACCCGCAAGCAGGTGCGCCTGTTGTGTGAATGGTATCTGCGGGTCAGAAAATCCTCATAACGCCTCAGGTAAGCGGCATTATCAGGGCCATGTCCACAGTCATGGACGTTGCAGCGCAGCCCAAGGAGGGGCTTACACATTGCGCTGTCGCGACCGGGACATGAAGAGTTGGCAACGTCGTTTGGGGGAAGTATGGCCTATTTCATTGACCGACGGCTGAACGGCAAAAACAAGAGCATGGTGAACCGCCAGCGCTTCTTGCGCCGTTACAAGTCGCAAATCAAACAGTCGATTGCCGAAGCCATCAACAAGCGTTCGGTCACCGACGTAGACAGCGGGGAGTCGGTCTCCATCCCCACTGACGATATCAACGAACCGATGTTTCATCAGGGGCGCGGCGGCACACGCCATCGCGTTCACCCAGGCAATGACCACTTCGTACAGAACGATCGCGTTGAGCGGCCTCAGGGCGGCGCAGGCGGTGGCGGCGGCCAGGGCAACGCCAGCCAGGACGGTGAAGGCCAGGATGAATTCGTCTTCCAGATCTCCAAAGACGAGTACCTCGATCTTTTGTTCGAGGATCTCGCCCTGCCCAATCTGAAAAAGAATCAGTACAAGCAGTTAACCGAGTTCAAAACCCATCGTGCCGGCTATACCGCCAATGGCGTGCCGGCCAACATCAGCGTCGTGCGTTCGCTGCAGAACTCGCTGGCGCGACGAACCGCCATGACCGCCGGTAAAAGACGCGCGTTGCACGAGCTGGAAGATGCGCTGACCCAGTTGGAAAATACCGAGCCGGTGCAATTGCTGGAAGAGGAGCGGCTGCGCAAGGAAATTGCCGAACTGCGCAAGAAAATCGAAAGCGTGCCGTTTATCGATACCTTCGACCTGCGCTACAAAAACTATGAGCGCCGGCCGGAGCCCTCCAGCCAGGCGGTGATGTTCTGCCTGATGGACGTGTCCGGCTCGATGGACCAGGCGACCAAAGACATGGCCAAGCGTTTTTACATTCTGCTCTATTTGTTCCTGAGCCGAACCTATAAAAACGTCGAGGTGGTCTACATTCGCCATCACACCCAGGCGAAAGAGGTGGACGAACAGGAGTTCTTCTATTCGCAGGAAACCGGCGGCACCATCGTTTCCAGCGCGCTGAAGTTAATGAATGACGTAGTCGAAGAGCGTTATGACCCGGCACAATGGAATATCTATGCCGCGCAAGCGTCGGACGGCGACAACTGGGCCGACGATTCACCGCTGTGTCATGAGCTGTTGGCGAAAAAGATCCTGCCGATGGTGCGTTATTACAGCTACATAGAAATCACTCGCCGCGCTCACCAAACGCTGTGGCGCGAATACGAGGATCTGCAGGCGAAATTCGACAACTTCGCCATGCAGCATATCCGCGAACCGGACGATATCTATCCGGTATTCCGCGAACTGTTCCGTAAGCAGACCGTGTGAATAACGCCGCGTGAATGTCACCACAGCCGGAAAGCACCGTTTTCCGGCTGTTTCTTTTTCGCATTATATATTTGCAAAACCCATGTTTATTTTTTAAACAATGACAACAACAATAATAAGTCAGATTCCCCAGAACGGTCCTCTCTATTATTTGTTCTTCTGAGGTTATTCCTAAACATCCGCCGCTCCCCCCGCACGGCTTGATAGGAATATTCCCATTCAGTTATCGTTACCCCATCGCTTAAGTCTCTTCCTAAGCGAAATTTGCCTCATTTTATTTTTCTATGGCTTCTCAGCCCGCTGCGGCGGGCATTTACCTGTCAGCAGGTTAGACATCATGATCGACTACACCCTCTATGGCCTCAACAAGCACGATGTTGATGAATACCATAAGCAAATATGTTGCCTGCTCGGCAAAAACGTGCTGCTGGTGTTGACCGCCAACAAGCCGATAACCAAACAGAACCTGCTCGCCAGCCTTATCCAGGAGATAGAAAAGCAGCCCGATGATTATTTTCAGCGGCTGCATCGCGCGGCAATAGAAATGATCGGCGTTAACGGACGCTAAGGCGATATGCGTAAGGCAGACCTCTACGCCATTATTGCCGTCGCCGTCGTGTTGATGATGCTGTTATAACGATATCAGCGAAGGGATAATCTGCCGCAGAATGTCGAGCCTTCCTGCCCCTGCTTTATTTCAAACCGGCCGCTTCGTCAATCAAACCCGCCACCTCATCGGCATGGGAAACCAGCGAGGCATGGCTGGCATTCAGCACCATCACTTTCTTGGCCTGCAGCCGCTGCGCCATGCGCCGCTGATTCTCCGGCGCGATCATGCGATCGTCGCTGGAAAGTTGATACCATGACGGCTTATGTTTCCAGGCGGGCTCGCCGATGGTGTTGCCAAAGGTCTCGGCCAGCGGGGCCTTCTGCGCCACCGCCATCACCAATGCCTCGTCGGCGGTCAGATCCTGGCAAAAGCTTTCGTGAAACTTGTCGGTTTTAATCCACAGATAACCGTCGCTGTCCGAGGCCAGATTCTCGACTGCCGCAGGAGGATGCGCTTGCGTAATACCGCCGGCACTTTCACCGGCATCCGGCGCAAACGCGGCGATGTAGACCAGGCCAACCACGTTAGGCTGGTTGCCCATTTCCGTGATCACGGCACCGCCGTAAGAGTGCCCGACCAACAATACCGGTCCCGCTTGCTGCGCGACCATCTTGCGCGTACGTTCCGCATCCTCAGCCAGCGACGTCAACGGCATTTCCACCGCATGAATCGCCGTATATCCCCTGCGCGACAACTCGATGATGACCTTACTCCAGTGCGCGGCGCCGCCCCAGAATCCGTGTACCAGCACGATAGTTGGTTTTGTGCTCATTGCCGACTCCTTCATCTCATAGGAAAGCGCCGCAGGCAGATGAACGCCCCCGCAAGGGGCGAGCCTGGCTGCCTTCGACGCCACGCAGTCCCCTTTTTATATAGTCAGCCTCATGGCGTTCAGCAATAGCTACGACGAGTTAACGTCCCCGATTTTCCACCGCCGCCACGGCTTATCGAAGCGGCTTACGCCGCACGGCCAGGAAAAAAAAGGATTAAAACTAGGATTTTTACCCATACCGATCTAAAATTTCGCGCAAAAACAAAGAGAAGTAAATTTGGCTCACCGGGAAAAGGAATGAAGTTGTGAAGGAAATGATCTCCATCGTTTTTATGGCGTGCCTGCTGGCGCTGCTGTTTTCGTGGCTGTTCGTCTACGGTCTTAACATTCATTAAACCCATAACGACAACCATCCCCCTCCCTGGCGGGCAAGCGGCGTATCGCGACTGATGCGCTAAAACCGGCGCCTGAAGGGTTCACGTACCGCCAAACCCGACGCCACCTCACCTTAACCTTGCTGTCCGCAAATACATCATTAATCTTTATGAGTCATAACCCCACCGCGTTTCCCCCTTCACCGACTCTTTTACTACTCAGCGGAGTTTACTCCAGAAGGATGGCTCGCCTGACGCAAAATGTTACCGGTAACTATGCTGTTGATTTCTTTTGGCAATAAACATAAAGCCGCTAATAACCCTACGTTCTTTATAGAAATAAATTATGCATACTTATGGATAAAGGTTTGAATAAAGGGCCTTTGGTCATTGATTATCACCCGCCAAGCTCCTAGAATTCGCGCGTAAAAATACAACTGGGATCGGGTTTCATGTCGCCGCTGTGGGTTGCAACGCAATACTGTTATTTTATTGGTCTGTTAGTTTCTATGGTTTTCACCTACCTGGTTAGCCGGGACACCGTCAAAATTCGCTGTATCAGCGCACTGACCATCGGGTTAACCTGGCCGTTGAGCCTGCCGGTGGTGTTGCTGTTTTCGCTGTTCTAACGCCCCAATGCCGCGCGCTGGCTTTTAAACAGCCATATTAATGAAAAGAGGCTGACCACCGGCGTCATGGTTTTTGGCGTGGGATAAAAAAGTGCCAGCGCAAGGCTGGCATGAAAACGGGAAGCAATGTGAGCAATGTCGTGCCGGATCGGGGGCACAGAAGGAGACAACCCTTTTCCCCTCACCGGTGAATAAAATGATAATACGTCTCATTATTGAATGCAAAGTCATTTCCCCAGGCAACTTTCCCCCTTGAGAAACTATCAGCCGCGCGGCGATCGCCAGCGCTGATACAATCGCCCCGCCCCCCACACCAGCAGCCAGAGCAAAGCGTTCAACCCCAACCATAGCATCAGCAAGTAGAAGAAAGTCTGATAGCCGGGTATGCCCCGATCGGCCAAAAACGGGTTGAAGTGAAAAAATTTGACGATCGCGAACGGATTAAGATTGAAACGGTTGAACACGACCGCCGTCAGCAACGGTGGCAACAGCGTATAAAACGCCAGGCTGAACAGCAGCAGGATTTTTGTGCCCGAAGTGTTTTTATAATCTTTCATATCAATAAATTATATCTGTCATCATAGTGCAAAAACCGCCAGGCATTCGTACGCCAATCGACCCCGCGGGCGCAAAAGAGTTCCAGGCCAACGCGGAAATAAAGCCGATCCCGCGTTTAATTGTCATTTAGCGCTCGGGTGATATATACCCTGTGGATTTTAAATTACGATGTCGCCGCGCCGTCTTCAAGCACAGCGTTTACATGGCATCATCAGGAGGCATTAATGAAACCGGACGCACTCTCCCTGCCGCCGACCCCGAAAAAGCTCAAGGTCATCTACGGCTGGTATATTTATGTGATCTATATCCTGCTGGTTTTCAACATTTATATGGCGGTCTACAACGTCTGCGTTCGGCACCCGATCGAGGCCCCGCTGTTGTCGCTGTTTCACAGCCTGTTTCTCGCGTTGATGCTGCAGCAGGTGCTCAAGAAGAACGTCGTTTTCGCCTGGATCTTGCTGAGCTATTTTATTCTGATGCGCCTGTATTACGCCAATGTGCTGCATGTTGAGTTCACGCTGGTGAGCCGTTGCCTGGTGCTGCTGATTCTGACGCTGCTGCTGACCGGCGCCGTAGCCGTCGGGCAACTGGCCACGCCGCCGCAGCGGCATGACTGGCTGGCGCGGCTGGGCTGGCGGCAATGGGGGGCACTCACGGCGCTGGCGGCCATCCTGACACCGCTGATTACCACCGACTATCTGGGATAAACTGGGGGTTATTTGGGAATATGAGGTTCGGAAATGTCTACGACGCGGCATATTTTGGTGTAGTTACCCGCCTTCTCACAGATCTTGTCCGTGACGAACATGCTAAGGTAGCCCAGCAACAGCAAGTAGCCGACCATGCACAGAATAAAGATAAGCGTTCTCACCGATAGCGACCAACCTGACAAGAGTATCACGAGCATCATAACCTGAACGAGGCGCTTTAAAAGGATTTCATGTGCGCACCGGCCGCATCGGCGCACGTTCTGTAGTAACATTAAGCCACCACGCCCACCACCGGAAACGCCGATGCACCATCTGATGTTAGACATTGAAACCCTGGATATAAAACCCAGCGCCGTCATTCTGGTGGTTGCGGCGGTGTTTTTCGATCCCCGGACCGGGGAACTCGGCGCCGAATTCGAGGCCGCCGTCAGCAGTCAGAAAGACCAACCGGGCCGTACCATCAGTCTGGACACGGTCGCCTGGTGGGCGAAACAGTCCGATGAAGCACGCAAACAGGCCTTCGGCGGCACCGAGAGCCTAAAGCGCGTGCTGAGCAGCCTCAGCCGCTTTATCCATATGAACAGCACCGATACGGTAAAGGTCTGGGGGAACGGCAAAGAGTTCGACTGCGCGATCCTCGAACACGCCTTCCAGCAGTTGGAAATGCCCTGCCCGTGGAAGTTTTGGGATACTCAGGACGTGCGCACGGTGATCACGCTGGCGGAACTGCATGGCTTTAACCCGAAAAAGGCTCGCCCGTTCGAAGGTATGCCGCATCGTGCGCTGGATGATGCTCGCCACCAGGCCCGTTATGTGGCCGATACCGTCTCGGCGCTCTATTATCGTCAGGGGGCGCAGCGCTGACCCGCTTTGCCCCTTTTCATTTGCCGCCAGAGTCTCTACTCTAGCCCTCTTTGTCACTCGGACGTGCCTTTTCTGTTATGCAAAAGTTTCTGTTTATGCTTCTCAGCCTGGTGCTGCTCGGCCCATTAGGCATCGATCTTTATCTGCCGACTATTCCCGCTATTGCCGTCGGTCTGGGCAGCAGCGAAGCGTTGATCCAATCCACCATATCGCTATTTATTCTGGTACTTGGCCTCGGCCAGGTCATCGCCGGCCCGCTGGTGGATAACTATGGCCGCAAACCGGTGGCGCTGGCCGGCATTATCCTCTACATGATCGGCGCCGCGATGGCGGCGCTGGCCACCAGCCCGACGATTTTCATCGCTTCGCGTCTGCTGCAAGGGGTGGCAGTTTGCTGCACCGCCGTCGTCGCCTTCAGCGGCGTGCGCGATCGCCTGAATGGCGACGACGCCGCCCGCGCTTTCGGCTTTCTTAACGGCACGCTGAACATCATCCCGGCGCTGGCGCCGCTGCTCGGCGGCCTGCTCGCCGAAGCCTTCGGCTGGCGCGCGCCCTTCTGGTTCCTGGTCGGCTACGCGCTGCTGGTGTTGGCGCTCATCGCGCTGCGCCTGCCGGAAACTCGCCCCGCCGACACCGTGCCGGTCAAGGGGTTGCCGGTGCGTCAATACGCGCGCATCCTCAGCGAACGGCGTTTCCTCTCTTTTGCGGTGGTGAACTCCGGGGCGATGGGCATGGCGCTGACCTACGTTTCTCTGGCACCGAACGTGCTGATGGGCACCGCCGGCCTGACGCCGCTGCAATTTTCGCTGGTGTTCGGCGCCAACGGTTTCTGGATCATGCTGGTCAGCTTCTTCGCCAACCGCATCATCCACAAGGTCGGCCGTCCGGTTTGTCTGGCGACCGGCGGCATGTTGATGGGACTGGGCTGTCTGGGCCTGCTGCTGGGCGTCATGCTGCTGCCCGCGACGGCGCAAACGCACTGGCTGACGTATATGCTGCCAGTCGCCAGCGCCTGCGCCGGGTTAGCATTCGTGATGGGCCCGGCCACCAGCTACGCGTTGGAACCCTACTCCAATGAGGCCGGCGTCGCGTCCGC
Organism: Serratia sp. BNK-23; assembly: GCF_047456145.1. Taxonomy (NCBI): domain Bacteria; kingdom Pseudomonadati; phylum Pseudomonadota; class Gammaproteobacteria; order Enterobacterales; family Yersiniaceae; genus Serratia; species Serratia sp. BNK-23. The sequence goes on along the minus strand of NZ_CP179900.1, from coordinate 2,136,576 downwards.
GCTGGTCGGTTTCGTGCAGATGGCGGGCGGCGCCGCGCTGGGTCTGGTGGCGATGGCGTTGCCGCTGCAACCCAAGCTGTCGCTGGCGCTGGTGATGCTGGCGGGCTGCCTGCTGGCGCTGCACGCGCGGCGGCTCAGCAAGCAGATTAAAGGGCAGATCAGAAAAGTCGCCTGAGCCCCGGCTCAGGCTTCGATGGCGACCGGCACTCGCGCCGCTAACGCCGACAGCAGTTCATAGCCTAACGTCCCTGCCGCCGTGGCCACCTCATCCACCGGCAGGCGTTTCCCCCACAGCTCGACTTCGGCGCCCAGTTCGACTTGCGGACAGGGCGTCAGATCCACCGCCAGCATATCCATCGATACCGTTCCCAGGGTGCGCGTCAGCACGCCGCCAACCCATACCGGCGTACCGGTCGGCGCATGACGCGGATAGCCGTCGGCGTAACCGCAGGCCACCACACCGATACGCTGTGCGCCTGCGGCGCTGTAACGGCCACCGTAACCCACACGATCGCCAGACTTCAGCTGCTGAATGCCGATGATTTCACTGCTCAGCGTCATCGCGGGCTGCAGCCCCGTCGCCGCAATGTCATTCCAGCAACCGCTCGGCGAAGCGCCATAGAGAACGATCCCAGGACGGATCCAACTGCCGTGGGTCGAAGGGTGCCACAGCGTGGCGGCCGAGTTGGCCAAGCAGCGCGGCAACGGTATATCGTTAGCCGCCGCCTCGATGGTGGCCATCTGCTGCGTCACGCCTTCGGGGCCGTCGGCGGTGGCGAAATGGCTCATCAGCGTAAGCTCGGCAATGTTGGCTACCGCCTGCGCCCTGCGCCACACCTCATGCAGCCGCTCGGGTGTGAACCCCAGCCGATTCATGCCACTGTTCACTTTCAGATAGACATTGAGCGGCGAGTTCAGCGTGGCGTCGGCGATCGCCGCCAGTTGCCAGTCGCTGTGCACCGCCGTCGTCAGGCGATAACGGTCAAGCAACGCCAGATCCTGCGGCTGGAAGAAGCCTTCCAACAACAGGATAGGCCCTTGCCAACCCGACTCGCGCAGCAGCACCGCTTCGGCCAGATCCAGCATGGCGAAGCCGTCGGTTTGCGCCATGCTGCGCCAAACGTGTTTGATGCCGTGGCCATAGGCGTTAGCCTTGACCACCGCCCAGACTTTGGCGCCGGGGGCGAAACGGCGCACCACCTGCAGGTTATTTTCAATCGCGCCGAGATGCATCGTGGCGGTTATGGGACGGGGCATCGCTTCTCCTTGGGGCAGCGTACGGCGGCCACGCGCGCCTGCGCGTGGCCGGGAAAGTCTATGACAGAGTCTACGATTAACGTGCGGGATGCACGTCGTTCAGCGGAACCGCGTGTTGCTGACGAAACCCGGCGCTGTAACGCGCCACCGCCAGGTCATCGGAAGGGATCGCCGGCGTAATGCCGGACATCAGATCGGACAACAACTGCCCGGAGCCACAGGCCATCGTCCAGCCCAACGTGCCATGCCCGGTATTGAGATACAGGTTCTTCAGCGAGGTGCGGCCGACAATTGGCGTACCGTCCGGCGTCATCGGCCGCAGGCCGGTCCAGAACGTTGCCTCTTCCACTCGGCCGCCGTTCGGGTAGAGATCGCGCACCACCATTTCCAGCGTTTCGCGCCGTTTTTGCTCCAGCTGCGTATTGAAACCGACGATCTCCGCCATGCCGCCAACGCGAATGCGCTGGTCGAAGCGTGTGATGGCGATTTTATACGTCTCATCCAATACCGTAGAGAACGGCGCCGCCGCTTCGTCGGTGATAGGAATGGTCAACGAATAGCCCTTCAGCGGGTAAACCGGAATGGACACCAGGCCGCGCAGCAGTGCCGTGGAGTATGAGCCGAACGCCACCACATAGCTGTCGGCCTTGAACACTTCCTCGCCGCACTGCACGCCGGCGATCTTGTCGCCCTCCACCAGCAGACGATCGACGCTGCGGTTGAACAGGAAGGTGACGCCCGCCTGATCTGCCATCTTCGCCAACTGTTGCGTAAACAGCTGGCAATCGCCGGTTTCGTCGTTCGGCAACTGCAGGCCACCGGTCAGCTTGTGCGCCACCTGCGCCAGCGCCGGCTCGACGCTGCCGAGCTGGCCGGCTTCCAGCAATCTGTAAGGCACACCGGCATCTTCCAATACCGCAATGTCTTTCGCGGCGTTTTCGAACTGTTGTTGAGTGCGAAACAGCTGCAGCGTGCCGCCCTGACGACCTTCGTACTGGATGCCGGTTTCCTGACGCAGCGCCTTGATACAATCGCGGCTGTATTCCGCCAGGCGCACCATGCGGCCTTTGTTGGTCATGTAGTGTTCGGTGTTGCAGTTTTTCAACATCTGCCACATCCAGCTCAGCTGGAAGCTGCTGCCGTCGAGGCGGATGGCCAACGGCGCATGGCGCTGGAACATCCACTTGATGGCCTTCAGCGGCACGCCCGGCGCCGCCCAGGGGGCAGCATAACCCGGTGAAATCTGCCCGGCGTTCGCCGCGCTGGTTTCCAGTGCGGGGCCTGGCTGACGATCGATCACCGTCACCTCATGCCCCGCCTTCGCCAAATACCAGGCACTGGCTACGCCCACCACTCCACTACCTAAAATTACCACTCGCATCGCTGACTCCAGCCCAAGGCTTCACAAAGCATAATCTTCTGCTTACAGGAAATTAACTCAGTGAAAAAATCCGTCCAACAACTTCGTCATCAAACGTGACAATATTCACAATTAATTTATCGTCGATGGGCCATGTATTTGCAATAGCCGTCTGCAAATAGCGATAAGATGCGGTTTAGAAGGGATTATGGCGTCATACCGCCACTGAATTGACATCAACGCTATCAATGATAGCACTCAAAAAAGGCGTAATAAGCAACATTGATTTAACAGAATATAAAAATACCAGCCAACACTTAAATAGAATAAAAATCTAATAAAATAAAAAATACCAACATAACAAACAAAGAGAGCCCCCTCCCTCCGCAGCAGAAAAATCGCGCAAAATTTCAGCTGCCGTTAACCTTGCTTTCAGTGCCGGAATAAAACACCCGAGCCCTTGGCCCGCCGTTTATGTTGAACGCTGCAGCACGATATGAACGTTAAAGCCAGAAGCAGCGCCTAAAGTTCACACTGTCGCTATTGTGGAGAACGTCTTATGTTCATCGCCATCTACCAGTTTTCAGTCAAACCCGGACACGAGCACGCCTTTCGCCAGGCTTGGCTGGCGTTGACCCAAGGTATCTATCTGCAGCGCGGCAGCCTTGGCTCGCGCCTGCATCGGGATGTGGGCGGGCAGTTTATCGGCTATGCGCAATGGCCAAGCCGAGTCGCATGGGAAAGCGCCGGTGATATTCAGTTGGATGAACGCTACCGGCAAGCCCGGGAACGAATGCGTGCGACCTTGTTGGCAGATAAAACGCTATTTGAAATGGAAGTGACGGACGATTACCTGCAAATCAGACCGTTTGACTGAGCACAAGCCCACACAGGCGGGCTTGTGGTTGCGGGAACGAGCAGCATTAATGATGCAGCATCTCATCCACGACTTCTTTGGTTTGCAGTTGGAATGGGTAGTAAGTCGGCCAGTTATCCATCTCTTTCAGCAACGCTTCCTGCGACGTGTTGCCCATAAAGATATGGAAATGCGCCGATTTGCGCGGGCCGATAATGTGATCGCTGAACTGCACGAATTTCGGCGCCAGGCTGCCGGCATCCTGGCATTCAAACAGATAACGCACGCCCTTTTTACCGGAAACATACGTCAGGATCTTATGCCCGGCGTACTTATACTGACAGGCGCTGGATTGGTCACCGCGGTGAAATTCCATGATGCCGTTTTCAATGCCGATGGTATCCACATCGGTGGCATACCCTTTGCGGTAATACGCCTTCACCTCTGCGAAGGTTTTGCTCTTATCCTGCGCCGCTTTCTTCTTGAACACCGGGTCAAGATCCCCATTGAGCAGATAGGGATACACGGATTGCCATACGCCCTCCCAGTCGGCCAGATCGCGATCTTTGACGTCCTTATCGTCGAACACGCCTCCCTCCGCCTTTTTTTCCGCCTCCGTCAGCGGCTTGCCATGTGAATGATGCCCGTGGGCGCATGCCTGCCCGCTGATAAACAACGCGGCCAGCGCCACCGCCAGTTTGCCAAAATGCCTCGCCAAAATGCGCTCCTTGTCCGTTATCGAGAAAAATTAAAAGTTACAATATAACATAACAATTTTCAATCCTTGTCGTGCATCAGGCATTGTGTTGCGCCCCCCTGCCGCAGGGTTATACTCGAAGAGGAAGTGCGGTGCCGCACCGCCTTCTGCCGGGACAGGCGCCGGATTGACCGCCGTTCGCTCCTTTGCGTACCGGCATTTTTATTTCACTGATTTGCAATGGTTAATTATGACTTGAACTATGCTTGTTACAGGGTCTGCCGTTTGAGCAAGACCCGTGAATAATGAGGGTGCGCTGATGACTACTTCAACACATGAAAAGGTTAAGGATGATAAACGTCTGAGCGATGGACCGGACTGGACGTTCGAACTGCTGCAGGTGTATTTGGAGCAGATCGACCGCGTCGCCAAGCATTACCGACTCGACACCTACCCCCATCAAATCGAGGTGATCACCTCCGAGCAGATGATGGACGCCTATTCGAGCGTCGGCATGCCGATCAACTATACCCATTGGTCCTTCGGCAAGAAGTTCATCGAAACCGAACAGCGCTACAAACAGGGCCAGCAAGGGCTGGCGTATGAAATCGTCATCAACTCCAATCCCTGCATCGCCTACCTGATGGAGGAGAACACCATCACCATGCAGGCGCTGGTGATGGCGCACGCCTGCTATGGCCACAACTCGTTCTTCAAGAATAACTATCTGTTCCGCAGCTGGACCGACGCCAGCTCCATCGTCGATTATCTGCTGTTCGCCCGCCACTACATCAGCCAGTGCGAAGAGCGCTACGGCGTCGATGAAGTGGAGCGACTGCTGGACTCTTGCCATGCGCTGATGAACTATGGGGTCGACAGGTACAAGCGCCCGCAGAAAATCTCCCTGGTGGAAGAGAAAGCGCGCCAGAAAAGCCGCGAAGAGTATCTGCAAAGTCAGGTGAATACGTTATGGAAGACCTTGCCACGCGTTGAACGCGAAGAGTCGCCGGAGCAGGCGCGCCGGTACCCGAGCGAACCGCAGGAAAATATCCTCTATTTTATTGAAAAGAATGCACCGCTGCTGGAACCCTGGCAGCGTGAGGTGTTGCGCATCGTGCGCAAGGTCAGCCAGTATTTCTACCCGCAAAAGCAGACTCAGGTGATGAACGAGGGTTGGGCCACCTTCTGGCATTACACCATCCTCAACCATCTGTACGATGAGGGCCGAGTGACCGAGCGGTTTATGCTGGAGTTTTTGCACAGCCACACCAACGTGGTGTATCAGCCGCCGTACAACAGCCCGTACTATAACGGCATCAACCCTTATGCGCTGGGCTTCGCCATGTTCCAGGACATCAAGCGCATCTGCCAGTCGCCGACCGAAGAAGACCGCTACTGGTTCCCGGACATCGCCGGAAAAGACTGGCTGGAGACATTGCACTTCGCCATGCGCGACTTCAAGGACGAGAGCTTTATCAGCCAGTTCCTGTCACCCAAAGTGATGCGCGATTTCCGGTTGTTCACCGTGCTGGACGACGATCGCAACAACTATCTGGAGATTGCCGCAATCCATAACGAAGCCGGTTACCGGGCGATCCGCCAGGAGCTGTCAGCGCAATACAACTTGAGTAACCATGAGCCGAACATTCAGATCTGGAACGTGGATCTGCGCGGTGACCGCTCGCTGACATTGCGCTACATCCCGCAGGAACGCGCGCCACTGGATAAGAGCCGCCGCGACGTGTTGAAGCACCTGCATCGCCTGTGGGGCTTCGACGTGATCCTCGAGCAGCAAAATGATGACGGCAGTGTAGAGTTGCTCGATCGCTGCCCGCCGCGGCCTACGCCGCTGTAACCGCCCTTGCCCCGCCACAACCTATAAACATAGTCAGGGAGTGGCAGGGGCACATTGAGCGCCTCTACGACTATAGACACAAGGGAAAATTCCTAAAGCGTGACATCCCCCTTTTTCACTTTACAAAATTGACATACCTTTGCATTATGCCAACGTATTTACTCCAATGCGCTCAGTGATTATTTAATGCTCAGCGAGTATCCAGGTGGACTAATGGAAAATGTAGTAAAAGAAACAGTAAAAAACTATAGACGTGATATTGACGGCTTACGTGCCATTGCAATAATTCTGGTTGTTCTTTATCACTCGGGAGTCGGTTTTCTCAGTGGTGGTTTTATCGGTGTCGACGTTTTCTTTGTTATATCAGGCTTCTTAATTGGCGGAATCATCTATACAGAAACAACACAGAATAAATTCTCTTATTCAAAATTCTATGTCCGTCGAATAAAACGAATCGCACCGGCCTTGATTGCAATGCTGATAGTATGCTCTGCCTTTGCCTTTTTCTATCTATCTGCATTAGAGCTAAAAGACTTCAGCCTTTTTTCCAGTGCGACAATCTTATCCGTTCCTAACATAATGCTTTGGCATAAAACAAACTATTTTTCGCCAAGTGCAGAGTTAAATCCGTTATTAATGACGTGGTCATTAGGCGTTGAAGAACAGTTTTATATTTTCCTGCCAATTATTTTCTCCATTATTGTCAAGGCAAATATTAAAGTAGTTAAGACTATTTCTGTACTATCGATAGCCTCTTTTATTCTTTGCATTATCCTTACAAAAACATCACCTCTCTTTTCGTTTTTCATGCTTCCAACTCGGGCATGGGAGTTGGGTGCTGGCGTAATTATTTCAATAATGCATAAAGAGGGACGATTCAACAGTTTGAAAGCTTCACATAGAGAATGGCTTTTTTTGGCCGGGCTCGCAATGATATTATTTGCAGCGCTAACTTTTGACAAAAAAACGGAGTTCCCAGGTTATTCCGCCACCTTACCCGTGCTCGGTTCGATTTTTTTAATTCTAAGCAACGGTAAGTTAAGCTCAATCATTCTTGGCAACCGTGTGATGGTATTTATTGGATTAGTATCTTATTCTTGGTATCTGTGGCACTGGCCTCTGCTTTCTTTTGCTCGCATAGGTATCGACGAGAGACTGTCATTACATGCCGGCTTACTGATATCAACCGTTGCCTTATTTATTGCTTACCTCTCCTATCTCTTTGTTGAAACTCCATTCAGAAAAAGGGTTCACCTATCCAATCCGAAGATCATTTTTGGTTACATCTTGGTTTCAGCAGCATTGCTCTTACCGACCGCTCTCGGTTATCTCTTGAAAGGTATACCACAAAGACTCAGTCCGGAGGTCGTGCAAGTCGACAAGGACAAGTTAGAGAGAGTTGCTGACCGTTGTCTGGTAGGGTATGGAGCAAAAACCTACTCTAGAGATGAAACCTGCCTCCCAAACTCCAGTCAGGATGCCGTTGCTCTCGTGGGTGATAGCCATGCAGCGGCCTTACGAGGCGGCGTTGAAAAGTATGCGAAAAATAACAATTTAGTCGTGTATCAAATTAATAAAGCTTCATGCCCAATGCTGGTTGGCGCAACACGAACCATTAATACCTACCCAGCACATGGTGCTGAATGTGATGAGTTTAATAAAAATGCATTGAACCTTATAAGTGAAAACAAAAAAATAAAAACTGTTATTATCTCCGCTTTGTGGGACTCGGCCATCTATGATAATAGTGGAAGCTACAAAAGTACTGTAACGACAGAAACTGGAATATCTGCTTTAAGCTCAGGCCTTAATGAGTTAGTAAACCAATTAAAAGCCGCTCGCAAGGAGGTTATAATAGTCAGTGATGTCCCCCAACTTGACTTCGATGTAGTTAAAAACATCGACAATCAACAAATACCCTTACGCAAATTAATAAACGGTTTACTTTCAAGAGAAAAAACAGCAGGTGAATTTACCGATCGCTATCAACTGCCACACTCGGACGTAAACGACTTATTGACTTCTATTGCACAAGAAAAAGGCATTAGAAAATTCAACCCTGCTGATAACTTATGCGATAATACCGGCTGCAAGTTTAAGTCAAAAGATCGTCCGTTTTATTATGACAACCAGCATTTAACTACGTTAGGCAGTATATATGCTCTGCACGGGCTATAACGAAGTTTAAAACCACCCTTGGCACCGGTTCTTCCGGTGCCCTTCATGATAATTTAATAAACCTCCTAAAAACCACTAACATGAATTTCACTGGCCTATTTTAAGCTAAAGCTTTAACAAGCTGTAATGAAAGAACAAATAGTTCATCTAAAAACCACCACATCATCTTCTGATAATAAAGACATCCTGAAAAATTAGAAAAAACTCACAGTGTAAAAATTACACTGTGAGTTAATATCTATTAAATAATTGCTATGAGAGCCGCAATCAGCGACGCGCTTCGGTCAGATCGCTCGGCATGGTGCCCTGCATGCTCTGCCAAATCGCTCCGCTGTCTTTACCGTAGCTGCGCACGGTATCCATCACCTGGTCGTACAGCTTCTCATGGCAAAGCGTAGACAGCTTGCTGTAGAAGGCCAGCGCCAGCTTGCGCGCTTCCGGATTGGAGAAGTAGTAACGGCCCACGCGGGTGTACAGCCCTTTCAGACCGTTGAAGATCAGGCCGTAGATCGGGTTGCCGGAAGCGAACGCCAGACCGCGGAAGATCTCGTAATCGAGCAGATTGAAAGCGTCCGCCTGATCTTCTACCTCGGCGGCCTTCGCCAACACTTCCTGGGCCTGCTCAGGATGATTGCGCACCGCGGCGCGAATAAAGATCGACGCGATATTGGTGCGCACGGACAGCAGGTTATCGATCAGCTGAGGGACGCTTTTGTGATCGAGACGGGCCACCGTCTCAAGGATATTGAGGCCGGACGTTTCCCAAAAATTGTTCACTTTGGTCGGTTTGCCATGCTGAATGGTCAACCAGCCATCGCGGGCCAGACGTTGCAACACTTCACGTAACGTGGTGCGCGTGACGCCAATCAACTCCGAAAGCTCACGCTCCGCGGGCAAAATAGAGCCAGGGGGGAAGCGATTATTCCAAATACTCTCAATAATGTACTCTTCCGCGAAACCGGCAGGACTCTGCGCCTTTATGACCATGTGTTTGACGTTCCGTTGCGACGATAAAATCAGTAAAAGTAATCAGCTCATCATACCAGATCGTGCTGACATGACATAGCGTGAGCGAAAAACAATAAACGAAAGTGTGCATAACGTGGCAAAAAACGAGCAAAAATACCGGTCGCAGGAATTTTCCCATCGTAAAACAAGCTCAGGTTGCGCACGCCCCCGCCGCATTGTTAGGGTACGTGCTACGACTGATTGAAGGATGCATAGAGCACAATGGAAACAACCCTGCGTAGCGCCCTGCTCAAAAATTTTCTGGGGCAATCTCCCGACTGGTACAAACTGACCATTCTCATTTTTCTGGCGATCAACCCGCTGGTGTTCTTTTTCGCCAGCCCGTTTCTCGCGGGTTGGCTGTTGGTGATCGAGTTCATCTTTACCCTGGCGATGGCGTTGAAATGTTACCCGTTGCTGCCTGGCGGCCTGCTGGCGCTCGAGGCCGTGGCCATCGGCATGACCAGCCCGGCGCAGGTCTCGCAGGAAATCGAACATAATCTGGACGTGTTGCTGCTGCTGATCTTTATGGTGGCCGGCATCTACTTTATGAAGCAACTGCTGCTGTTCGTGTTCACCAAGCTGCTGCTCAACATCCGCTCGAAAACGCTGCTGTCGCTGGCGTTCTGCCTGGCCGCTGCCTTTCTTTCCGCCTTCCTCGACGCGCTGACGGTCGTGGCGGTGGTGATCAGCGTGGCCACCGGCTTCTATTCCATCTATCACAACGTGACGTCGAATCGCCCCGACGGCGACATCGGCGATGACAGCGATTTTACCGGCGAAGAGCGCAAACAGACGCTGGAGCAATTCCGCGCCTTTCTGCGCAGCCTGCTGATGCACGCCGGCGTCGGCACCGCGCTCGGCGGGGTCATGACCATGGTGGGCGAGCCGCAAAACCTGATCATCGCCAAAAACGCGGGCTGGGGTTTTATCGATTTCTTCCTGCGAATGGCGCCGGTCACGCTGCCAGTGTTGGTGTGCGGTCTGCTGGTTTGTTGGCTGGTAGAACGTTTTCGCCTGTTTGGCTACGGCGCGCAGCTACCGGAAGCGGTACGCGACGTGCTGAAAGAGTATGACCGCAAGGCCACTGCGGGCCGTAGCAAACAAGAACGGCTCAAACTGGTGATGCAAGCGCTGATCGGCGTTTGGCTGGTGCTGGCGCTGGCCTTCCACCTGGCTGAAGTGGGGCTGATTGGCCTGTCGGTCATCGTTCTCGCCACCTCCCTGTGCGGCGTGAACGACGAGCACGCCATCGGCAAAGCGTTCCAGGAAGCGCTGCCGTTCACCGCGCTGCTGACGGTGTTTTTCACCGTGGTCGCGGTCATCATCGAGCAGCACCTGTTCAGCCCGGTGATCCAGTTTGTGCTGCGCGCCGAGCCCGCTTCTCAGCTTTCGCTGTTCTACCTGTTCAACGGCCTGCTGTCGTCGGTTTCCGACAACGTGTTCGTCGGCACGGTTTACATCAACGAGGCGCGCACCGCGCTGGAAACCGGCGCTATCGGGCTGAAGCAGTTCGAGCTGCTGGCGGTCGCCATCAATACCGGCACCAATCTGCCCTCGGTCGCTACCCCTAATGGGCAGGCGGCGTTTCTGTTTCTGCTGACGTCTGCGCTGGCGCCGCTGGTGCGTTTGTCGTATGGCCGCATGGTATGGATGGCCCTGCCTTATACGGTGGTGCTGACGGTGGTTGGCCTGCTGTGCGTCCAGTTCACCTTGGAACCGGCGACCGAGCTGTTGACGCAGTGGCACTGGCTGACGCTGCCGTCCATCGACGCCGTCGGCCACTGAGACGGCGCCGGCAGGGTGAACCGACTATTTTTACGCTGAATCCGGCCCAGGTGGCTGGCAGCGAAGAGGAATTGGTTTACACTGCCGGTTCAATTGCTTACTGCATGGAAGAATCTAGATATGTTGCAATTCTTTAACCGCTGTTCACAAGGACGCGGCGCCTGGCTGCTGATGGCCCTGACAGCGTTGGTGTTGGAACTGGTCGCGCTCTATTTCCAGCACGTTATGCTGCTGCAGCCGTGCGTGATGTGCATTTACGAGCGTTGCGCGCTGTTCGGTATCCTCGGCGCCTCGCTGGTGGGCGCCATCGCGCCGAAAACGCCGCTGCGCTACGCGGCGATCTTGCTGTGGATCTACAGCGCCTGGGAAGGCGTACAGCTGGCGTGGAAGCACACCATGATCCAGTTGCATCCTTCGCCATTCAATACCTGCGATTTCTTCGTCAGCTTCCCGTCCTGGCTGCCGCTGGACAAATGGCTGCCGGCGGTGTTCCACGCTTCCGGTGACTGCTCCGTGCGTCAATGGCAATTCCTGACGTTGGAAATGCCGCAATGGTTGGTCGGTATCTTCGGCGCCTATCTGCTGGTGGCGCTGATTGTGCTGATTGCGCAGTTTGTTCGCCCACGCCGCCGCGACCTGTTCGGCCGCTGATCGGCAGACAAACAAAAAACGGCGCCGGAAGGCGCCGTTTTTATAGGTATTGCTGCCACATTCCGAGATAAAGCCACCTCAGGTATGTGTAAGGAAGTAAACGAGCACGATCAGCGCTCCAGCTACGGCAAACAGGCGGATCATTTTCATTGTTATACTCTCGAACTTGCGGGAGAGCGGCCAAATTACCCAACTTATCGTTTAAAAAGAAGCATCCCGGCACAATTAAGCGCGTAATTTACATAACATTAAACTTCTGCGATATCGGCGACTAAAAACTGGCCGCTCAGGCTCATTCCTTTCAGCCTTCGAGCATCAATAAATTACCGTTACTTATGAACGACTGCACCTTTGTCACATTCAGAGCACAATATTTTGGTGAAGTTTACCCATAAAATCCTTATAGTATCGGCAAAGTGAGTACTACCGATTTCCCTGGTGTTGTTGTGTGTCTTGCCCCTCATCTTTGCAGGGGCTTTTTTCCTTCTCCTCCCCCACACAAGCCCTTACCATCCTTAAATAAATTGTTGGAATTTCTCTCTATCCGGCAGCAAGCATCAACGCCATTCGCGCACTAAAGATTAAAATCGTTCGCGATGCTTTCCCTATGCTAAATGACGTGTTGACTTTCACCCTTTCTTCCTGTGAGCCAGGCTTTGGCTGACTACAGCACATCATATGACATCAAGGACACGATACTATGCCGGATACCACATTGCCCCCTTCGTCTCAGCGCCCCTTCCTGCGGCGCATGCTGCTCAAAGCCGGGAAAAAATTCCTGCGCTGGAACGGCGAATTTCAGACTCGCCATTCGCTCATCTCCACCACGCCGCGGATCGGTAATCATGAATTTCATTGGGTGACGGCGCTGGAAGCCCGTTGGCCGGCCATTCGCCAGGAGTTGGATCGGTTGCTGGAGCACCCGGAGGATATCCCAGCATTCCACCAAATATCGCCGGATCAGAAACGCATCTCTAAAGGAGATAACTGGAAAACCTTCGGGCTGTTTGTCTACGGGCAGCGCGTTGATGAGAACTGCGCCATTTGCCCGCACACCGCACAGGCGGTCAGCGAGATCCCGGGCATGCGCACCGCCATGTTTTCGATCCTTAAGCCGCACTATCACATCGTCCCCCACAAAGGTCCGACTCGTGCCGTGGTGCGCGCGCATCTGGGATTGATCGTGCCAAAGGATCGGGAAAAGCTCTGGATCCGCGTCGACGATCAGATCCTGCACTGGGATGAAGGCAAGGTGATTTTGTTTGATGATTCTTATGAACACGAGGTGCGCAATGATACCGACGAGCTGCGCGCGGTGTTGTTTCTCGATATCGACCGGCCAATGGACAAAGTGGGCACGGCGGTGAATAAACTGCTGTTCAGCCTGATCAAAGCCAGCCCGTATGTGAAGCAGCCGCTGAAAAATCTGGCCAACTGGCATCGCCGAGATAAAAAAGCGTGAAGCAAGAGTCTCACGCGCGTAAGCTCAATAGCCAAGAGGGCGGAATGTCTTAACACGCCGCCCTCTGGCATTAAAACTCGTGTTGCCGAGCAACATCTGTCAAGGTATCCGCGTTATCTGGCCCAGTCCGGCTTGTTGAGGATATGATCCTGCCAGTCCACCACTTCACTCTCGCGCACTGCGATATGCCGCACCGTGATGCGCTCGCCGTGCATCGCCGCTTTGGAGCCGCTGATCAGCGGGTGCCAGGGGAACAGCGGCTTTCCTTCGCCAATCAGACGATAGGCGCAGGTCGGCGGCAGCCAATCGAAGGTGGTGAGATTTTCGCGCGTCAGTTTGATGCAGTCTTCTTCCAGCTCGAAGCGCCGCTCGTAGTTGCGGCATTGGCAGGATTTGATGTTGAGCTGGTTGCAGGCTACGTTGGTAAAATAAATCTCGTCGGTATCTTCGTCGATCAGCTTATTCAAACAGCATTGCCCGCACCCGTCGCACAGCGATTCCCACTCTTGTTCTGACATTTCCGCCAGCGTTTTCTGTTGCCAAAAAGCGAGTTGTGACATGTTAGCGTCCGGTTTCGGTAAATGGATAAGTCACCTGCGCGCAGGTTCGAGGGGGGACTATATAGACATTTTAGCCACAAGATGCAAGCTTTGCCGCCGACGATGCCGGCAGCAAGGAGAAATCAGATCACCCGGGTGCTGAGCGTTTTGCCGTTCAGGCTGATTTTCAGCATGTCGCCGGAAGCCATCGGGCCCACGCCCTGCGGCGTGCCGGTCAGGATGATGTCACCGGCGCGCAGCGTGAAGAAGCGGCTCATGTAGCTGATAAGCGGCAGGATTGGCGTGATCATGTCGCGCGTATTGCCCTGCTGGCGCAATTGATCGTTGACGGTCAACGACAGCTCGGCGTTTTGCGGATCGCCGAATTCCGCCACCGGGATAAATCCCGACATCGGGCAGGAACCGTCGAAGGCCTTGGCCTTTTCCCACGGCTGACCGGCCTTTTTAAAGCCCGCTTGCAGATCGCGCAGCGTCAGATCGAGCGCCACACCGTAACCGGCGATCGCCCGCGCAACGCGATCTTCGTTGGCCTGTTTCAACGGCGTGCCGATCAGCACCGCCAGCTCGACCTCATGGTGCACCGCACCGAACTCTTTGGGGATAGCCACCGGCTGGCGGATATCGCACAACGCCGTTTCCGGTTTGATAAACACCACCGGTTCGACGGACACCGCGCTGCCCATTTCCTTGATGTGATCGGCGTAGTTGCTGCCGACGCAGACCACCTTGTTCACCGGGAAATCGAGCAGCGAACCCTGCCAGTCTCTATGTTGATACATACCGCTTCTCCCAAACTGTAGAGGCTTGGCGCGCCAAGCCGATTATTGGTGTGCCGGATCAATGCCCGATCGCGTCTGCCATCATACCCACGGCGAGAGCGAAATAGTAAGAACGATTCCAGTGCATGAGGGTGCGGAAATTATCATAGACCAGGAACGTCCGCCCCTGCAGATCATCCGGCGCGATAATCCAACCGCGCTGCACAGCATGCGGCAACGCACTGCCATCCGCGCGGCGCACGCCGCGTTTTTGCCAGTCGTTGACGCTGCGCGCCTGCGCGTCTTTCAGACCCAGTTCGGCCCGGTTGAAACCGGCGGGCAATTTGACCTCGCGCCCCCAACCGATGCCGGGCTGCCAACCCTCTTTGGACAAGTAGCTGGCTGTAGACGCGAAAACGTCGTCAATGTTATTCCAGATATCGATGCGCCCGTCGCCGTCGCCATCCGCCGCATAGCGCAAGAAGGAGCTCGGCATAAACTGGCATTGCCCCATCGCGCCGGCCCAGGAGCCTTTCAGCGGCGTATCGCCGACGTGCCCCTGCTCGACTATCTGCAGCGCCGCCATCAGTTCCTGGCTGAAAAAAGCTTCACGGCGCCCTTCAAACGCCAAGGTCGCCAGCGCAGACACCACGTCTTCCCGCCCCTGAATCTTGCCGTAGGCGCTCTCCATCCCCCACAGCGCGATGATATAACGCCCTGGTACCCGATAGCGCTCGCTGGCCCGCGACCATTGCGCATGGCGCAGCCGATACAGTTCGCGTCCCTGGCGCACCTTGGCGGGCGACATCACCCGCCGTAGATAGTCGTCCAGGGTTACCTTCTGCTCCGGCTGATTGCGATCGGCCTTGATCACCCGATCGACGAAATGGATTTGCGCAAACGCGCGATCAAGGGTGGCCTGACTGATGCCCTGTTCCCGCGCCCGGCGCTTAAGTTGATCGACATACGCCGGGAACTGCGCCGGATCGCGGCCGCTCGCCGCCAGCGTCGTCTCCTGCGCCGCCTGCGATGCGCCGGGCATCAGCACCCCGCCCAGCGCCAACCAGGCGGCCAATACGGTCTTTCTCGCCGAACGTGTCATCGCGCCTCCCCTGGCCGTGGCGACTGTCTCAGGCCTTATCGCCCGCCAGATGCTGATTGAGCAGGTTTTCAACCGGCGGCGGGAACTGCAGATAATAGCCTTCGTCTTTCAACGCCTGCTTCACCTTTTCGATATCCGCCGAGGCCAATTTTTTGCGCTCATCGAGCGACAGCATCATGGCGAATTGCGGCACGCCGAAACTTTTCATCAGCTCTTCCGGCACACGAGAGAAATCGTCTTTTTTTTCGACATAAAGATAAGTTTGATCGCGTTTCGGGCTTCTATAGATCACACAAAGCATTTTTTTAACTCTATTTAATTGAGGGAGCGTCTTGCCTGGATATAACTCTGACTATAACATGCTTATAGTACATCGGAATATCGCACCCCGAGTGGTATTCCGGGGATTTAAAGTTGCTGAGACTGAGTCAGGATAGATGTCACAATCGCCAATTGAGCTAAAAGGCAGCAGTTTTACCCTATCGGTTGTTCATTTGCATAATTCGCAGCCCGAGGTAATACGCCAGGCGTTACAGGAAAAAGTTGAGCAAGCGCCCGCTTTTCTGAAAAACGCCCCTGTTGTTATCAACGTCGCAACGCTGGAAGGCGATGCGAACTGGAAAGAACTTCAACAGGCTGTCGCGGCAGCAGGTCTGCGCGTTGTGGGTATCAGCGGTTGCAGAGATGAGCGTCAAAAGCGCGCGATAGCCCGCGCCGGGCTGCCGCTGTTGAGCGAAGGCAAAGGCCAGAAAATGGCGGCGCCGGAGCCTGCACCAGCGCCCGTGGTGGCGGATAACGCCCCCGCCAAAACGCGCATCATCAGTACGCCTGTCCGCTCCGGCCAACAGATTTACGCCCGCAACAGCGATCTAATCGTGACCAGCAGCGTCAGCGCCGGCGCCGAGTTGATTGCCGACGGCAATATTCATGTCTACGGCATGATGCGCGGTCGCGCACTGGCAGGCGCGTCAGGCGACACGCAATGTCAGATTTTTTGCACCCACCTGGCGGCTGAGCTAGTCTCTATCGCAGGGCAGTACTGGTTGAGCGACCAAATCCCGTCCGATTACGTCGGGCAGGCCGTACGACTCAGCCTGTTGGATAACGCTTTAACCATACAACCTTTAAATTAAGCCCTTTTGACAAGGAATCCATTTCATGGCACGCATTATTGTTGTTACATCGGGTAAAGGGGGCGTTGGCAAGACCACTTCGAGCGCGGCCATCGCTACCGGCCTGGCCCAGAAAGGCAAGAAAACCGTCGTGATCGATTTCGATATCGGTCTGCGTAATCTTGACCTGATCATGGGCTGCGAACGTCGGGTAGTTTATGATTTCGTGAACGTGATTCAGGGCGATGCCACGCTGAATCAGGCGTTGATCAAAGACAAACGCACTGAAAACCTCTATATCCTGCCGGCTTCGCAGACGCGCGACAAAGACGCGTTAACCCGTGAAGGCGTTGAAAAAGTCCTCAACGATCTCGGCGAGATGGATTTTGACTTCGTGGTCTGCGACTCACCGGCCGGTATCGAAACCGGTGCGCTGATGGCGCTGTATTTCGCCGACGAAGCTATCATCACCACCAACCCGGAAGTCTCTTCGGTACGCGACTCCGACCGTATCCTGGGCATTCTCTCTTCTAAATCACGCCGCGCTGAGAAAGGCGAATCGCCTATCAAGGAACACCTGCTGCTGACCCGTTATAACCCGGGCCGCGTCAGCCGTGGCGACATGCTGAGCATGGAAGACGTGCTGGAAATCCTGCGCATTCCGCTGGTGGGCGTAATCCCGGAAGACCAGTCCGTGCTGCGCGCTTCCAACCAGGGTGAGCCTGTCATTCTGGATGCCGAGTCAGACGCCGGTAAGGCGTATGACGATACCGTTTGCCGCTTGTTGGGGGAAGAACGCCCATTCCGCTTCATTGAAGAAGAGAAGAAGGGTTTCCTGAAACGCCTTTTTGGGGGATAAACCATGGCCTTATTAGACTTCTTTCTGTCCCGCAAAAAACAGACAGCCAATATAGCCAAGGAACGGCTGCAGATTATCGTCGCAGAGCGTCGTCGCGGGGACAGTGAGCCCCCGTATCTACCTGATTTGAAACGCGATATTCTGGCGGTTATTTGCAAATACATTCAGATCGATCCTGAAATGCTGCATGTGCAGTTCGAGCAGAAAGGGGACGATATTTCGGTACTTGAACTTAACGTGACATTACCGGAATCGGAAGAAGCAGCTAAATGATTGCGACGCATTAATTACCCCCTGTATATTTTATGCAGGGGGTAACTGTATGTGCATCCAGTTATTAAGCATTATCGGCAGCAAAAAATCGATTTTTCCCTTTGGGACAATTCCCAATTAACTTTGCCGCCACCTCGTTTAAAGTAAATTCTGGCCAGATTTACCTTCAACGCATTATTTCCTGCCTATATTCACCCGAGCAGAGTTTCCCTACCCTGCCCTGGTGATAACCAGCGATTAATAATCTTTCAGGATGTCCTGCAACGGCACCATTAATAAATCGCCGCGCCAGCCGCTGATTAATTCAGGGCGACTCTCGCCGTCCTTCAGTTTCCAATGCCAGTTCAACAATTGGTTAATTTGGCGACGGGATGCCAGCAGCTCGCTGCTCAACCCGCTTTGCTCGCTGACGGTAGCGATCGCCGCCTTGATGTCTTTGAACACCTTCTTGTAGCCCGGCTGATCGATAAGGTTGGCCAACGGCGCCGGCAACTCGGACTCGTCCAGCGCTTCGGCCTCCGCCACCAGCGCCAGCAGCGTTTTACCGTGATAACGGATCTCCGGCCCGCTCAGACCCAGCGAATCCAGTTCTCCCAGCGAAGACGGCATATAGCGCGCCACCTGCCACAGGTTCTCCTCACGCACCACAAAGTTCACCGCCAGATCGCGCTCACGCGCCTGGCGCAGCCGCCATTCCGCCAACTTCTGCAGACAACCGAGCTGACGCGGGCGCAGCTGCCAGGCGTTGCTGATTTCGCGATAGGCCAATGCCGGCGCCAGCGTCTCGCTACGGCGCTGGCACAGCAGCAGGCACTCGTTATTGGCCGCCGCGGTCCAACCGGCCTCTTCGGTCTCCTGCACCAACTGTTTAGCCATCGGCAGCAGATAGAACACGTCGGCGGCCGCGTACACGCATTGCCTTTCGGTCAGCGGGCGCGCCAGCCAGTCGGTGCGCGACTCGCTCTTGTCCAGCTCAACCTTCATATACTCCGCCACCAGCGTCGCGAAGCCACAGGAGAGCGGCCGGCCGGTAAAGGCAGCCAGGATCTGAGTGTCGACCATCGGCGTCGGCAGCGTTTTAAAGGCGTTGAGAAACACTTCGAGATCTTCACTGCCGGCATGCAGGAACTTCACCACGGCGGTGTCGGCCAGCAGGTCGACAAACGGCTGCCATTGCTTGATCGGCAGAGGATCGATAAGGGAGAGTTGTTCACCGTCGTAGAGCTGGATCAGGCCCAGCTGCGGATAGTAGGTGCGCGTTCTGACAAACTCGGTGTCCAGCGCAATCTGGGCATGCTTTCTCGCCTGCTCGCAGACCTGCTGCAATCCGGCATCGGTAGTGATCAACTGATAATTCAAAACATCATTCTCTTGTAGGATTCAAACACAACAACGCCGGCATTCACCGGCGTTGTTGATAGTCAGGCGCGAGAGCGACACCTAGGCGGCATCGGCCGGCTTCGGCGTTTTTAGCTCATCGCGCAGTTCTCGCCGCAAAATCTTGCCGACGTTAGACTTCGGCAGTTCATCGCGGAACTCAACAATTTTAGGCACTTTATACCCGGTCAGGTGCCGACGGCAATGGGTCAACAGCTCTTCCTTGGTCAGCGAGGCGTCTTTCTTCACCACGCAGATCTTCACCGTTTCGCCGGAGACCTCGCTCGGCACACCGATCGCCGCACATTCCAGCACTTTCGGATGCTGGCTGACCACGTCCTCGATCTCGTTCGGGTAAACGTTGAAACCGGAGACCAGGATCATGTCTTTCTTGCGGTCGACGATGCGCACGAACCCCTGCTCGTCTACGGTCACCACATCGCCGGTCGCCAACCAGCCATCTTTCAGCACTTCGTCGGTGGCGTCCGGACGCTGCCAATAGCCTAACATAACTTGCGGCCCTTTGACCCACAGTTCGCCCGGTTCGCCCGGCGGTACATCCTGGCCATTGTCGTCCACCAGACGAATGTCCGTCGACGGCACCGGCAGGCCGATGCTGCCGCTGTAGTGTTTCAGATCGTAAGGGTTACCGGCCACCAACGGCGCGCACTCCGTCAGGCCATAACCTTCCAGCAGGTGTTTACCGGTGGTTTTCTCCCACTTCTCGGCCACCGCTTTTTGCACCGACATGCCGCCGCCGACCGAGAAACGCAGCGTAGAGAAATCGAGCTTGTGGAACTCTTCGTTGTTCAGCAACGCGTTGAACAGCGTATTCACCCCGCTCATGGCGGTGAACGGATATTTGCCCAGTTCTTTCACCAGCCCCGGAATGTCGCGTGGGTTGGTGATCAGCAAATTGCGCCCGCCCAGATCGATAAACAGCAGGCAGTTCACCGTCAGCGCGAAAATGTGATACAGCGGCAACGCCGTCACCACCAGTTCCTGCCCTTCGCGGAACAGCGGCGAATAGGCGGCCTTGGCCTGCTCGAGGTTGGCCTGCATGTTGCGGTGCGTCAGCATCGCGCCCTTCGCCACCCCGGTGGTGCCGCCCGTATATTGCAGGAAGGCCAGATCGGCATTAATGATGTCCGGTTTTACATACTGCAGGCGGCGGCCGCGCTGCAGCGCGCTGCGGAAGGAAATGGCGTCCGGCAGGTTGTATTTGGGCACCAGGCGCTTGACGTACTTGACCACGAAGTTGACCAGCGTACCTTTGGCGGCCGACAGCTGATCGCCCATGCGCGTCAGGATCACGTGTTTGACCTGAGTGTTGAACACCACTTTTTCCAGCGTATGGGCAAAGTTGGAAACGATGACGATGGCGCTGGCGCCGCTGTCGTTCAACTGGTGCTCCAGCTCACGCGGGGTATACAGCGGGTTGACGTTGACCACCACCATGCCGGCGCGCAGAATGCCGAACAGGGCGATGGGGTATTGCAACAGGTTAGGCATCATCAGTGCGACGCGGTCGCCCTTCTTCAGGCCCAGTTCATTTTGCAGGTAAGCCGCGAAAGCCCGGCTGCGTTCTTCCAGTTTGCGGAAGGTCATCACCTCGCCCATATTGATAAAGGCGGGCTGATCGGCATAGCGCTGCACGGCATGCTCAAACATTTCGATCAACGACGAATAGCGATCGGCATCAATCTCTGCGGGCACATCTGCCGGATACCGTTTTAACCAGACCTTATCCAAGGTATTACTCCTGAAATCATTACTAATTATCATCGCAGCCCTCAAACTCGCAGCCTAACCATAACAATATTTTAACTCAGCAGACCAGTTCGGGTTTTAAACATTATTCAGGTTGCGATGTACGTCACTAATTGTCGGATATTCCTTATCCCAAAAAACAAAAGGGCGGCCTGAGCCGCCCTGTCAAATGTGTTCACATCAAGCGTATGCTACTCGGTTACGATGGTTTGCACCTGTGCCGGGCCAGGGTTGTACCAGCCATAGCCTGCGCCCCAACCGGGTCCCCACGGACCTCCGCGCCAGCCCCAAGGGCCCATCGGTGCCGGCGGCATCACCACCTGCTGTACCAGATGCCAGCGCTTGAAACCTGTCACGTTCATCGTTACGAAGCGATATGGCGTCATGCCGATCCGTCCCTCTTTCAGGCCGGTGATAGGGCCGACGACGGTCACCAGCTGGCCTTTGAAATCGACCGGTTCGAGGAAGCCGTTCACCGTGGCCAGCAAGCGGCCGTTCGACGGTTCACCCAGTATCGGCCGTGCACCGCTGTCGAGCGGCACCGCCGCGATCTCCAGCAGCGTGCGCCCTTGTTCGTTGGCGACGTTCACCACGGTGCCGCCGAAGCGGGCTTCCGCGCCGGTAAACAGGTTCGGTGCATTTTGTACCGAGGAAAGCTGAGTCACCGGAGAAGGGCTGGAGCCTTTGATCGCATCCGGTACGGTGATGCACCCGGTCAGAACCAGCGCGCCGCAGGCGACGGCCAGCAGCGACAGCTTTTTACTTGCAGTGCGGATTAACATGGTCGCAATCTCCTGAAATGCCTGTAACTTTGACCGCGTTTCAGCGTTCAAGTTGCAGGCCTTCATCGCCCGGCATCAACATCAGCACAATAACGCCGCGATTACTCGCGGCCCGGCAGTTTTTTCCAGGTCACTTCATTGCGCAGATAGGTCGGCTCGGCGTTTTCCACCGCTACCGCCAGCCCTTCTTGCCAGTCCTGCAGCGCCAGCGGCAGCATGTCTTGCGCCTGCGGCAACAGCATCTGGCCATCGCGCACGCTCAGCGTGGAACCGTTGACCAGATCGGGGTAGGTTTGCCAGCCGGTGCCGACGTGGGCCCATTCGCCCTGCAGGCGCTGCGCACGCTCCAGCGCCTGCGCCGGCGACAGCACGGCCTCGCCTTCGCTTTCCAACCAGCGGCCGTCCGCCTGGCGTTCGAACTGCCCCCAGTAAACTTCACCCATGCGCGCATCGATCGCCGCCAGCACACGCTCCGCGCCGCTGACGCGCCAGGCGCCCTGCGCCATGGTTTGCAGCGTGGAGACGCCAATCATCGGCAGATCGGCGCCCAGCGCCAGGCCCTGAGCGATGCCGATGCCGATGCGCACCCCGGTAAAACTGCCGGGGCCGCGGCCGAAGGCCAGCGCATCGAGCTGGTTGAGCGCCAGGCCAGATTCCGCCAGCACCTGCTGCACCATAGGTAAAATACGTTGCGTATGCTCGCGTGGGCACAGCTCAAACAGGGCGTGGATTTCGCCTTGATTCCAGACGGCGACGGAACAGGCTTCCGTCGCGGTATCGATCGCTAAAATTCGCGTGGACATGCCAACCTCTGGCGGGAATAAAACTGGGTTTTTCATACAGGGCGCGCATTGTAGCACAGCCCCGTAAGCCCTTCATCTTTCACGTGGCCGACGTGTCGGCGGCCTGCAGGAAGGCGATTGCCTGCTTCAGATCGCGGGTGCGCGGCGTGGGCGGCAGGCTATTGAGGAACACCTCGCCGTAAGGGCGCATCACCAGACGGTTATCGCAGATCACCAGCACGCCGCGATCGTCGGTGTCGCGGATCAAACGGCCGACGCCCTGTTTCAGGGTGATGACCGCATCCGGCAACTGCACATCATTGAACGGATCGCCGCCACGCAGGCGGCAATCTTCAATACGCGCCTTCAGCAACGGATCGTCCGGTGACGTGAACGGCAGTTTATCGATGATGACGCAGGACAGCGCATCGCCGCGCACGTCCACCCCTTCCCAGAAGCTGCTGGTCGCCACCAGCAGCGCGTTACCGGCGGCGACAAACTGCGCCAACAGCTGGCCTTTACTGGTTTCCCCCTGCAACAGCACCGGCAGCGTCATCGTGGCGCGAAACTCTTCCGCCAGCTCACGCATCATCTGGTGCGAGGTGCACAAGAAGAAGCAGCGGCCGTTGTTGGCTTCGATTAATGGCCGCAGCATGCGCGCCAGCTGGCGCGCCCCGCCGGGCTGATTCGGCGAAGGCAAAAAGCGCGGCACGCACAGCAACGCCTGTTTGGCATAGTCGAACGGGCTCGGCAGCAGCAGCGTTTTGGCCTTGGTCAGTCCCAAGCGTTCGGTGAAGTGACCCAACTGATCGTTGACCGACAGCGTGGCCGAGGTAAAGATCCAGCTGCCCGGCTTCTCGTCCAGCATTTCGCGGAACCGGTCGGCCACCGTCAACGGCGTCAGCGCCAACACGAAGTGGCGCGAATTGCACTCATACCAATAGCTGTAGCCCGGCTCCGTCACCGCCTTGAGGCGTTTGAGACGCGCGCGGTACAGCGTGGCGCGCTCAAAGGCGGCGTCCAGCAGCGCCGAACGCCCCAGCGACAGCTTCATCACGTCGTAACACAGCTCCAGCGCGTCATCGAGCAGCAATAAAGCGCGCTGCACGTTCGGTTCCCCGAGCACATCGCGCAGATTGCCGCGAAAACCCGGCTCTCCCAGATTAAGGCGAAAATCTTGCGTGCTCAGGCTGAGACGGTCGGCGCTTTTTTGCAGTTGGGCGGCATCGCGCACCTCGGTGCGGTAGGCGATGGTGATGTCCTTCGCCAGATCCAACAATTGGCGGCTGGTGAGCTGCTGGCCGAAATACTGGCTGGCGATGTCGGGGATTTGGTGCGCCTCATCAAAAATCATCACCTCGGCTTCCGGGATCAGCTCGGCGAAACCGCCCTCTTTCACCACCATATCCGCCAGGAACAGGTGATGGTTCACCACCACCACATCCGCATCCATCGCGCGGCGGCGCGCTTTGACCACGAAGCAATCCTGATACAGCGGGCAGTCGCTGCCGAGACAGTTATCATTGGTGCTGGTCACCAATGGCCAGACGAAACTGTCTTCCGCCACTTCGCTGCAGGTGCTGATGTCGCCTTCTTTGGTCTGCGACGACCACTTGCGCAGCTGCACCAAATCGATCAGCGTCTGCCCCGCCAGCTCCCCGCCGGCCATCGACTGTTGCTCCAGCCGCTCCAGACACAGGTAGTTGGAGCGTCCCTTCAGCAGCGCCAGCTTGCCTTTGTACTTCAGCGCCTTGGCGACGGTGGGCAGATCGCGCGCATACAGCTGATCCTGCAACGCTTTCGAACCGGTGGAGATGATCACTTTGCGATCGGCGCGCAGCGCCGGCGCCAGATAAGC
This sequence comes from Serratia sp. BNK-23, assembly GCF_047456145.1. Taxonomy (NCBI): domain Bacteria; kingdom Pseudomonadati; phylum Pseudomonadota; class Gammaproteobacteria; order Enterobacterales; family Yersiniaceae; genus Serratia; species Serratia sp. BNK-23. The sequence continues at coordinate 2,112,231 of NZ_CP179900.1, read as the reverse complement.
GAAGGTTTTGCCGGTGCCGGTGCCGGCTTCCACCACCAGCTCCTGCTTGAAATTGATCGCCTCGGTGACGGCCTGCGCCATCTGCCGCTGCGGCTCACGCGGTTTGAATCCCTTGATAGCCTGCGCCAATGCGCCGTCTGTTGCAAAATCGTCTGTCACGCTGTCTCTCTGCCGGTGTCATTCAGCGGTGATTATGCCAAGCCTGCCGCCCGGCTACCACCCACTTTATCGCCGCGCTTTTTCATCACCGGCTGTGCTACCCTTAGCGGGACTATGATATGGAGATAAGCAAATGAATATCGAAAGAATTGATCCCGATCAGCGCTGGTCCGAAGCCGTGGTGCACAACGAGACCGTTTACTATACCAGCGTGCCGGAGAACCTGGATGATGACGCGACCGCGCAGACCGCCAACGCCCTTGCAGCCATCGACGTGCTGCTGGCGCGCGTAGGCTCGGATAAAAGCCGCATTTTGGACGCCACCATCTTCCTGGCCAATACCGCCGACTTCGCCGCGATGAACGCCGCCTGGGACGCCTGGGTCGTTGCCGGCAGCGCGCCGGTACGTTGCACCGTGCAGGCGCAGCTGATGAATCCGAAATATAAAGTGGAAATCAAAATCATCGCCGCGCTGTAAGCCTGAGCGCAGACGAAAAAAAACCGCAGACGGCAACGCCTGCGGTTTTTTATTGCCCGCTATCAGGACAGTTTAAGGATCACCATCCCCGCCAGCAACAGCGCCAGGCCGATCCAGCCTTTGGCGTTTAACCGCTGGCCGAACATGATCCAGCCCGCAGCGATAGTGGCGGCGATACCGAAACCGCCCCACAACGCATAAGCGATCGACAGATCGATGCCCTTCACCGCTTGCGCCAGGGCGCTGAACGCACCGAGTACCGACAGCAGCGACAGCAATCCCAGCCAAATTTTACGGAAACCGTCCGACATCTTCAGGAAGATATTGGCGATGATTTCCAGCACGATGGCCAATCCCAGGAACCCAATGTGGTACAACTCAAACTGTTGCATGGTTGTCACCTCGCGGGCTGACCTGTTTTCGCTCTTTGCGGGTACCGGATTTCACCAGCATGATACCGGCGATCAGCGTAGCCAGACCCAGTACCTTCAGCGCGGAAATGGGCTCGTCGAACCACAGCACGCTGAACAGGGTAATGAACAGAATGCCGATACCTTCCCACAGCGCATAGGCCACGCCCAACGCCACGCGTTTTACCGCTACTGACAGCAACACATAAGACGCGGTGATCATCACGTACATCACGATATGCCCGATCATGCCGCCATTGACGCTGGCGTATTTCATCGACAAGGTGCCGATGATTTCTGTCATGATGGCCAAACCTAAAAAGATCCAATAAATCATAATTTTTCTCCCAAACGGCGAATAACGCGCGCCAAGGCATATTTATCCCGATTTATCTCATTTATCTCGTCGAACGGCCGCAGTACGGCGCGCAAGACGCAGAGATCCCTGGGGATAAACTGACCCAAACGCAAAAAGAATGTTTGCCCGGCTGAACGGTAGAACGAAGGCCTAAGCCCGCTACCTGCACCGGTTAAGGGAGAAAGACGCTATAGCTCGCTGCACCAGTGATGCTCACTGGCAAGGATCGCAGACAGGAAGAGTTGGCACGTAGAGGTTCTGAGGGTAGTTCCGTTAATAGTCATCATAATAGTTCTCTATTATCAGCCGCACACCGTGCGATTTGCCCAATATCCTCATAAAAGTAAAATTTTCAACTGAGATATTTTTACCACAGCCAAAATAAGAAAGCAAACTGCCGTTTTCATCAAAAAGCAGAAAAAAACGGGTTAAAAATAAGAAAGTTAATCGCGATAAAAATTAAAAAAGGCTCAACGGAGCGTTGAGCCTTGCGATATCCGCGGGTGAGCAAATAAGCGCCAACCCCAGGCCTGGCGCGGGTTACAACGCGGCGCCGCTGACGGCGCTGCGCGCCAGTTCAGTGATGCGCGCATAGTCGCCTTTTTCGAGCGCGTCCGCCGGCACCAGCCAGGAACCGCCGATGCAAAGCACGCTTTTCAGCGCCAGATAATCGCGGTAATTATTTGGCGTAATGCCGCCGGTCGGGCAAAAACGCACCTGCGGGAACGGGCCGCCGATCGCCTGCAGCGCCTTCACGCCGCCGTTGGCTTCCGCCGGGAAGAATTTGAATTCCCGCAGACCGTGATCCATGCCCTGCATCAGTTCAGACACGGTGCTGATGCCCGGGATCAGCGGGATGGGTCCCGCCGTCGCCGCCTGCAGCAAGGCCTCGGTCAGCCCTGGGCTGATGGCGAACTGCGCCCCGGCTTCGGTCACCTGCCGCAGCTGCTGCGGGTTGATCACCGTACCGGCGCCGATGATCGCCTCCGGCACCTCTTCGGCGATAGCGCGGATAGACTCCAGCCCGCAGGTGGTGCGCAGCGTCACCTCCAATACCCGCACGCCACCGGCAACCAGCGCTTTCGCCAGCGGCACCGCCTGCTCCAGCTTGTTGATCACGATAACAGGCACCACCGGCCCCGCCGTCAGGATCTGCTCGGCGCTGGTTTTCCAGTTTTTCATCGTTATTTCTCCATTACTCGCGGTTAACAATGGCACGCCCCTGCCACAGGGCTCCGCACAAATGCGCGGACGTCCGGCCGTACCGTAAGTGATGAGGCCCACGCGCAGATCGCAGGCAAAAAAAAGCCGGCAGACAGGCTGCCGGCATTACGCATTATTCGAACTCGTTCCAGGAGCGGCCGTCGCGGGTGATCATCGCCACCGAGGCCACCGGTCCCCAGGTGCCCGCCTGGTAAGGCTTAGGCGCCTCGTTGTCGGCTTTCCATGCGTCCATGATGGAGTCGACCCACTTCCAGGCTTCTTCCACTTCATCGCGGCGCACGAACAGCGCCTGAATGCCGCGCATGGTCTCCAGCAGCAGGCGCTCGTAGGCGTCCGCCACGTGCTCCTGGTTAAAGGTTTCCGAGAAGCTCAGGTCCAGCTTGGTGGTCTGCAGACGGTGCTTGTGATCCAGCCCCGGCACCTTGTTCAGCACCTGAATTTCGATGCCTTCGTCCGGCTGCAGGCGGATGGTCAGCTTGTTCTGCGGCAACTGCTGGTAAGAATCGCTGAACAGGTTAAGCGGCGGGTTTTTGAAGTACACCACCACTTCCGAACATTTGGTCGGCAGACGTTTACCGGTACGCAGGTAGAACGGCACGCCGGCCCACTGCCAGTTGTCGATATCCACGCGGATAGAGACGAAGGTTTCGGTGCTGCTGCTCTTGTTCGCCCCTTCCTCTTCCAGATAACCCGGCACTTTCTTGCCCTGGACGAAGCCGGCGGTGTACTGACCACGCACGGTGGTTTCCCGGACATTGGTCTGATCGATGCGGCGCAGCGAGCGCAGCACCTTCACCTTCTCGTCGCGGATGCGGTCGGTGGTCAGATCCGCCGGCGGCGACATGGCGATCATGGTCAGGATCTGCAGCAGGTGGTTCTGGATCATGTCGCGCATCTGGCCGGCCTGGTCGAAGTAACCCCAACGCCCTTCGATGCCTACCTCTTCCGCTACGGTGATCTGCACCGAATCGATGGTGCGGTTATCCCAGTTGGAGGCGAACAGCGAGTTGGCGAAACGCAGCGCCAACAGGTTCAGCACTGTCTCTTTGCCGAGATAGTGGTCGATACGGTAAACCTGGGATTCGTTGAAGTACTCCGCCACCTGATCGTTGATCACGCGTGAGGACGCCAAATCGGTGCCCAGCGGTTTCTCCATCACCACGCGCGCCGGCTCATGGTTCAGCTTGGCTTCGCCCAGCCCTTTGCAGATGGCGCCGAAGGTGCTTGGCGGCATGGCAAAGTAGTTGATGGTGGTGCGGTGCTTCTGATCCAGCATTTTACCCAGTTTGGTAAAGTTCTTGCTGTCGTTGACGTCCAGGTTGCAGAAGTCCAGGCGCGCGCTCAGCGTGGCCCAGAGTTCGTCATCCAGTTTTTCCTTCATGAAGGTGCCAAGCGCTTCCTTGACCACTTCGGTATAGGCTTGTTTATCCCACTCCGCGCGGCCGACGCCGATGATCCGCGTATCCGGGTGGATGTGTCCGGCTTTCTCTAACTGGTACAGGGAAGGCAGCAGCTTACGGCGCGCCAAATCACCTTTCGCGCCGAAAATAACCAGGTCACACGCCTGGGCTGTAGAGGTTACCGCCATGTTCATCTCCTCGTTGCAGGATATTTGTAATTTTCTTACATTACTAATGTACTCTGTTTGACTACGGCCAGCAAACCCGGAGCAAAGCAGAAAAAAAGGCCTCAAGATTCCAGTGGAAAGCGCCAATGTACGCCAACACCCTCACCACGGGCAAAACTGTAATTTTTCGTCTTTTTTGACGCTCTGTTACCATTATGAAAGTTAGACACAGGTCATATTCTGGTGAAAAAACCCTGCATACGCCGTGTCGAGACTGCCAACGGTTACCAGCACGTAGTATATTTTCACTAAACCGGCATTGATTTCTCCTTTGTTTGAAATCGACATACCCTATCGATTCCAGGTTACAGCCGCTCGTTTGGCGTCTGCTCGCACGGCGAACACGGGCGAAATTCGACGCTGTTGCTTGAAAGCCACAGGGATAAAACCATGAGTGACTCTCGTTATATGAATACGCTGGACAAAATCCAGAGCCATCTGGAACGCCTGAGCAAATCTGAAAGGAAAGTCGCCGAGGTGATCCTGGCCTCCCCGCAGACCGCCATTCACTCCAGCATCGCCACGCTGGCGCGCATGGCCGACGTCAGCGAACCTACCGTCAACCGTTTTTGCCGTCGCCTTGATACCAAAGGCTTTCCCGATTTCAAACTGCATCTCGCCCAAAGCCTGGCTAACGGCACGCCCTACGTAAACCGTAACGTTGAGGAAGATGACAGCGTCGATTCCTATACCAGCAAGATCTTCGAATCAGTAATGGCCAGCCTGGATACAGTAAAGGCAAATTTGGATATTGCCGCAATCAATCGTGCGGTTGACCTGCTCACCCAGGCAAAAAAGATCTCTTTCTTCGGGCTGGGCGCCTCCGCGGCGGTGGCGCACGATGCGATGAACAAATTTTTCCGCTTCAACATTCCGGTGGTCTACTTTGATGACATCGTCATGCAGCGCATGAGCTGCATGAACTCCAGCGAAGGCGACGTGGTGGTGCTGATCTCACACACCGGCCGCACCAAGAATCTGGTGGAGATGGCCCACCTGGCGCGGGAGAACGACGCCACGGTACTGGCTATCACCTCGCGCGACACCCCGCTCGCCCAGGCGGCGACCCTGGCCCTGCTGCTCGACGTGCCCGAAGACACCGACGTTTACATGCCGATGGTGTCGCGGATCGCGCAATTAACGCTCATTGACGTGCTCGCCACCGGATTTACCTTGCGCCGAGGGGCTAAATTCAGAGATAACTTGAAGCGGGTCAAAGAAGCGCTCAAAGAATCGCGCTTTGATAAAGGCGTGGTCATTCCCAACAGTTTTGATTCGTGACCCGACGAAGAAAAAATCGCCGTTCAACAGACATTTGAATGACGGCATCAGAGGCGGTACCCTGTTAACATGCTCATACGGGTAACCCGGGTGAAATATCAGTGTTGTAAAATTACATTTCACGCCTGGTTTCGTTATCCGACGTTATCGCAACACCAATATTTGCTTCACCAGTCAACGGAGTAATACATGTCCAGACGGCTCAGAAGAACCAAAATCGTTACCACCCTGGGTCCGGCTACAGACCGCGACAATAATCTGGAAAAGATCATTGCCGCTGGCGCCAACGTAGTTCGGCTTAACTTCTCCCACGGCAGCCCGGAAGATCACCAGGCTCGCGCTGACAAAGTACGCGAAATTGCTGCCAAGCTGGGGCGTCACGTCGCTATCCTCGGCGATCTGCAAGGGCCGAAAATTCGCGTATCCACCTTCAAGGAAGGCAAAATCTTCCTCAACGTGGGCGATAAATTCCTGCTGGACGCCAACCTGTCAAAAGGCGAAGGCGATAAAGAAAAAGTCGGTATCGACTATAAAGGCCTGCCAGCCGATGTGGTGCCGGGCGACGTCCTGCTGCTCGATGACGGCCGCGTTCAGCTGAAAGTGCTCGAAGTTCAGGGCATGAAAGTGTTTACCGAAGTGACCGTCGGCGGCCCGCTGTCCAACAACAAGGGCATCAACAAACTCGGCGGTGGCCTGTCGGCCGAAGCCCTGACCGAAAAAGACAAGGCGGACATCGTGACCGCCGCCAAGATTGGCGTCGACTACCTGGCGGTCTCCTTCCCGCGTACCGGTGAAGACCTGAACTATGCCCGCCGCCTGGCGCGCGATGCCGGCTGCAACGCCAAGATCGTGTCCAAGGTTGAGCGCGCCGAAGCGGTGTGCACCGACGAAGCGATGGACGACATTATTCTGGCCTCCGACGTGGTGATGGTGGCCCGTGGCGACCTGGGCGTCGAAATCGGCGATCCGGAACTGGTCGGCATCCAGAAGAAACTGATCCGCCGCGCCCGCACCCTGAACCGCGCGGTGATCACCGCGACCCAGATGATGGAGTCGATGATCACCAACCCGATGCCGACCCGCGCCGAAGTCATGGACGTGGCCAACGCCGTGCTGGATGGCACCGACGCTGTCATGCTGTCGGCGGAAACCGCCGCTGGCCAATACCCGGCGGAAACCGTGGCGGCGATGGCGCGCGTTTGTCTGGGTGCCGAGAAGATCCCGAGCATCAACGTTTCCAAACACCGCCTGGACGTACAGTTCGACAACATCGAAGAGGCGATCGCCATGTCTTCGATGTATGCCGCCAACCACCTGAAAGGCGTCACCGCGCTGATCGCCATGACCGAATCCGGCCGCACTGCGCTGATGATGTCGCGCATCAGCTCCGGCCTGCCGATCTTCGCCATGTCGCGTCATGAGCACACGCTGAACCTGACCGCGCTGTATCGCGGCGTGACGCCGGTGTATTTCGACAGCCACAAAGACGGCGTGATCGCCGCCAATGAAGCCGTCAATCGCCTGCGCGACAAAGGCTTCCTGGTCTCCGGCGATCTGGTGATCGTCACCCAGGGCGACGTGATGGAAACCGTCGGCACCACCAATACCAGCCGTATCCTGCGCGTCGAGTAATCCACGCCGCAGACGACATGCCGGCCGGCTCACGTTGGCCGGCATTTTTTTTGCCCTGACACCGCCATAAACGACGGAGAACGCCATGCTCCACCAACGCAATCCAGCCTCGACCGGTGATGCGCTCGATCTCGATGGGCGCGGTCTGACGCAGCTCGACGAATCGCAGCTAACCGGCCACGCGCTGCGCAAAATCAGCCTGTACGACAATCTGCTGACGGCCTTCCCCGCCTCCATCTTGCAACACCGCAACCTGCAGGTGCTGAACATCTCCTGCAATCAGCTCGACCGCCTGCCGCCGGAGATTGGTCAGTTGCAACAGCTTGAGATGTTCGACTTCGGTCACAACCGCGCAAGCGAACTGCCTGAAACATTGGGGCAACTGCACCGGCTGAAATACCTCTACCTGAGCGATAACGGCTTTAGCGACCTGCCGCGTGCGCTGGCGCAACTGCAGCAGTTGGTTTACCTCAACGCGACCGATAACCAACTGACCGCCTTGCCGCAGGCAATACCGAGTCTGGCGGCATTGCAGGAGCTGCGTTTATACAACAATCGCATCGGCAACCTGCCCGGCGAAATCGGGCAGCTGCGCGCGCTGCGCGAGTTGCATATCATGAAAAATGCCCTGACCGCGCTGCCGGCGGAAATGGCTCTGCTCGGCGAGCTTGAAATACTCGATGCGGCCAACAATGCCATCACCGAACTGCCGGCATCCTTCTGCCGCCTGCCGCGATTGAGCGAGCTGAACCTGCGTTTTAATCAGCTGACGCGCCTGCCGGAAAATATCGGTGAGCTCACGGCGCTGAGAAGCCTGGATCTGCGCGCCAACCGCCTGAGCAATCTGCCGGAAAGCCTCGGTGAACTGAGCCGGCTGCGCAAGCTTGATCTGCGCTGGAATGATTTCACCCACACGCCTAAAATCGTCGACATCCTGCGGGCTCGCGGCTGTAGGGTGCACATCTGAAGAGACGCCGGCCGGGTTGTGGCCCTGCCGGCGTTAGCGGTAGAAAGGATTAACGATACAGATCGTCGCGCGAGTAAGGCTCAATCTCCCCTTCTTTGCGCGTCTTCAACAGTTTGAGGATCCAGGTGTACTGCTCCGGGTTCGGGCCCACCAGGTTTTCCACTTCTTCATTCATACGGCGGGCAATGCGCGGATCGTCCGCTTCGGCCAGATCGTCCATCGGCTCGCGAATATAGATATCCAGCATGCTGGTTTTGCCGTCGTACACCGGGAACAACGGCACGATCGCCGCACGGCATACCTTCATCAACCGCCCGACCGCCGGCAAGGTCGCCTTATAGGTGGCAAAGAAGTCGACAAACTCACTGTGCTCAGCGCCGTGGTCCTGATCGGGCAGATAATAACCCCAATACCCCTGGCGAACTGAACTGATAAACGGTTTGATGCCGTCATTGCGCGCGTGCATGCGGCCGCCGAATTTACGACGCACGGCGTTCCACAGGTAGTCGATCAGCTGATTGCGCTGGTTGTGGAACATCGCCGCCATCGGTTGGCCGCGCGCGGCCATCAACATCGCCGGCACATCCACCGCCCAGCCGTGAGGCACCAGGAAAATCACGTTACGCCCTTCCGCGCGGATCTTGTCCAACACCTCTTCGCCGTGCCAACGCACACGCTTGAGCACTTTTTCCGGTTTGGTGCAGGCCAGCTCAGCCATCAGCACCATCGACTGCGGCGCGCAGGCGAACATCTGGTCGATAATGTGCTCGCGTTCGCTTTCAGGCAACTCAGGCAAGCAATACAGCAGGTTGATGCGGGCACGACGGCGCGCGCCCTTCGCCAACTTGCCGGCCAGTTTGCCGACCGCACCCAGCACCGGATCGCGCAGGCGCGCAGGCACCAGCGAAATGCCGGCCATCAGACCGGTTCCCAACCACACGCCCCAGTAGCGCGGATATAAAAAGGCTTTTTGAAACTGCGGAATGAACTCTACGTTCGATTTCTTCTCGTTTTGCATGCACATGCTCTTGGCTTAGCGATTCGGCTAATCATAATTGCCAGCACCGATTTTGCAATTAACAACCGCGAACCGCCCAGATAAAACAGCATCGGCCCGCAATCAGGCCGATGAAATTAACGGCGCCGAAGCGCCGGAAAAAGGGGGCGTTAATCCAACTGCAGCTGAGGAACCACTTCCTTCACCTGCGCCAGATAATCGCTGCGGTCTTTGCCGCCCAGCCCTTCGGAACGCGGCAGTTTAGCCGTCAGCGGGTTCACCGCCTGTTGGCCGGTCCACAGTTCAAAGTGCAGATGCGGCCCGGTGGAACGGCCGGTGTTGCCGGAGAGCGCAATGCGATCGCCGCGTTTCACCTTTTGGCCTGGTTTCACCAGCAGTTTTTTCAGGTGCATATAGCGCGTGGTGTACTGACGACCGTGGCGGATCGCCACATAGTTACCCGCTGCGCCGCTGCGTTTGGCGATCACCACCTCACCGTCACCGACCGCCAGCACCGGCGTGCCGACCGGCATGGCGAAATCGACGCCCTTGTGCGGCGCCACGCGGCCGGTCACCGGGTTCACGCGGCGCGGGTTGAAGTTGGAGGAGATGCGGAACTGTTTCATGGTCGGGAAACGCATGAAGCCGCGCGCCAGGCCAGAGCCCTGGCGATCGTAGAATTTGCCGTCTTCGGCGCGGATCGCGTAGTAATCCTTGCCGCCGGTGCGCAAACGCACGCCCAACAGCTGGCTTTGTGATTTCTTGCCGTCGAAATGCTCACGCGACATCAGCACGGAGAACTGATCGCCTTTGCGCAGCTTGCGGAAATCGAGCTGCCACTGCAACGCCTTGATCACCGAGTTGATTTCGTTACGGCTCAGCCCGGCGTCGCCGGCGCTGCTGACGAAGCTGCCGTTGACCCGGCCGCTGATCACGTTGTTGCGCCATTCGCCCTGCTGCGCCTCTTTTGATTCCTTGAAGCTGTTGCCGACGCGATCGTAGGTGCGGGTTTCGCGGCGGGAAACCTCCCAGGTCAACTGCTGCAAATCGCCTGCGTCGTTCACGGTCCACGACAGCTGTTGGCCGATCTTCAGGTTACGCAGATCGCGGTTTTGCGAAGCCAGCAAGGTGACATCCGACATATCAATGCCGTACTGCGTCAGAATGCTGCCAAGGGTGTCGCCGGTGGAAACCACATATTCATGCACGCCATCATCGCCGGCATCCTTCTGGTCCAGCTCATCCTGCGGGATTTCGTCATCGGGGGTGGGTTGGTCGACATCTATCGGTTCACTGGCTTCAGGGAGCAATGACCGCATCTGGCTGGATTCTAACTCGACGCTCTTGGCGATGGGGTTGTGTTCTGGGTGGTAAACAAAAGGCCGCCAAACAGCGACGGCCAATGTGACGACTGTCAGCGACCCCAGCATGACGCGGTGGGGCCGTGGCAGGTTGTTATACGCCAGAGCGATAGTTCGGACTATCTGCTGCACTCGATATTATCCTCATAAGCTTTACTTCAGGCAGCTCACGTACTGGTTTGACAGCTGAGTCAGGAATTTCCCGTAGCTGTCCTTCTCCAGCGCGATGCCGGTGCCCAGCGGGTCCAGCGTTCCGGAACGCACTTTGGTACCCTTGGCGACGGCATTGATTACGGCCGGCCTGAATTGTGGCTCAGCAAAAACGCATACCGCTTTCTGCTCAACCAACTGTGTTCGAATTTGGTGTAGGCGCTGTGCTCCAGGCTGAATTTCGGGATTGACGGTGAAATGGCCCAGCGGACTCAAACCGTAGTGTTTTTCAAAGTAGCCGTAAGCATCATGAAAAACAAAATAACCCTTACCTTGCACAGGCGTAAGCATGTTACCAACATTTTTGTCAGTTTGCGTCAGCAGATTCTCGAACTGGCGCAGGTTTGCGTCTAATTTGTCCTTATTTTGCGGCATAAGTTCCAACAATCTGTCGTGAATCGCGATCGCGGTCACTTTTGCTATCTCCGGCGACAGCCAAACGTGCATATTGTACTCGCCGTGATGATGCCCATGATCGTCATCGGCATGGTTATGCGCTTCGCCTGCATGTTCATGATCGTCGTCCTCTTCGCCTTTCATCAGCAACGGCTTCACCGCCGGCAGTTCGCTGATAGCCAGCTTTCGCGTCGCCGAGATCGGCACCAGCGCCTTGGTCAGGAACGCTTCCATGTCCGGCCCGACCCACAACACCAGGTCAGCGGAACGCAAGCGCTGGATATCGGAAGGACGCAACGCAAAATCGTGCGGCGAAGCGCCGTCCGGCAGCAACACCTCAGTCGGCGTCACGCCGTCGGCGATGGCCGCAGCGATAAAGCCTAAGGGGCGAATCGATGTCACCACCGCAGCGGAAGCGCTGCTCAGCGGGCCGGCCATCAACAGTGCGCTGGCCAGCAGCGTGCGCTGCAGCCATTTATTTTTCTGTGCCATCATCAGTAATCCCATCGTTTTCATCAACAAGGCGTGATATTATAACATCCGCTTCGTTCTGCAACCTGTAATCTCGAGATGTCTACACTGATAACGCTAAAAAATATCTCCGTCGCCTTCGGCAGCCGCAAGGTGCTGTCGAACATTTCCCTCAGCCTGCAGCCCGGCCGTATTCTCACGCTGCTTGGCCCGAACGGCGCGGGCAAATCCACACTGGTACGCGTGGTGCTGGGATTGGTCAAACCAACCGCCGGCACGCTGGAGCGGGAGCCCGGCCTGCGCATCGGCTACGTGCCGCAAAAACTCCACCTCGACGCCACCCTGCCGCTGACCGTTAGCCGCTTTATGCGTCTTAAACCCGGCGTAAAGAAAGCCGACATTCTGCCGGCGCTCAAGCGCGTGCACGCCGCCCACCTGCTCGACCAGCCGATGCAAAAGCTCTCCGGCGGCGAGAACCAACGCGTACTGCTGGCGCGAGCGCTGCTGAATAAACCGCAGCTGCTGGTGCTGGACGAACCCACGCAAGGGGTGGACGTCAACGGCCAACTGGCGCTGTACGACCTGATCGATCAGCTGCGCAAGGAGCTGGGCTGCGCCGTACTGATGGTCTCGCACGATCTGCATCTGGTGATGGCGAAAACCGACGAGGTGTTGTGCCTCAATCAGCATATCTGCTGCTCCGGCGCGCCGGAGGTGGTCTCGATGCATCCCGAATTCATCGCCATGTTCGGCAACCGCGGCGCAGAGCAGCTGGCGGTGTATCGCCACCATCACAACCATCGCCACGACCTGCAGGGAAGAATTGTCTTGAAGAAAACCGGGAGCCACGAAGCATGATCGAATTGTTACTTCCCGGCTGGCTGGCCGGGGTGTTGCTGGCTAGCGCCGCCGGGCCGCTGGGCTCCTTTGTGGTTTGGCGCCGCATGTCCTACTTCGGCGACACCCTGGCGCACGCCTCGCTGCTCGGCGTCGCCTTTGGTCTGCTGCTGGACATCAATCCTTTCTATGCGGTGATCGCCATTACGTTGCTGCTGGCCCTGGCCCTGGTGTGGCTGGAACGCCGCCCGCAGCTTTCGGTAGATACCCTGCTCGGCATTCTGGCCCACAGCGCCCTGTCGCTGGGTCTGGTGGTGGTGGCGCTGATGTCCAACGTGCGGGTCGATCTGATGGCCTACCTGTTCGGCGATCTGCTTTCGGTCACGCTGAGCGACATCGTGATGATCGCCGGCGGCGTCGCCGTGGTGCTGTTGGTGCTGTGGTGGCAATGGCGCGATCTGCTGTCGATGACCATCAGCCCGGAGCTGGCGCACGTCGACGGCGTCAATTTGGCGCGGGCGCGTACCGTGCTGATGCTGGTCACCGCGTTGACCATCGGCCTGGCGATGAAATTCGTCGGCGCGCTGATCATCACCTCGCTGCTGATCATTCCGGCGGCCACCGCTCGCCGCTTCGCGCGCACGCCGGAGCAGATGGCGGGTGTCGCGGTACTGCTCGGCATGGTGGCGGTTACCGGCGGCCTGGCCTTCTCGGCATTTTACGATACGCCGGCCGGCCCTTCGGTGGTGCTCAGCGCTGCCGTGCTGTTCACGCTGAGCCTGTTCAAAAAACAACAGGCTTGATTAAAGCCGGGATATGACAAGGGCCGCATCTGCGGCCCTTTTTTACTGGCGGATTAAAAATTTACTCTTCGCGTTCGAGACCAAAGTGCCGGTAGGCGTGCTGCGTCGCCAGACGGCCGCGCGGCGTGCGCTGGATAAAGCCCTGCTGGATCAGAAACGGTTCAATCACGTCTTCGATGGTTTCGCGCTCTTCACCGATCGCCGCCGCCAGGTTATCCAACCCGACCGGGCCACCGGTAAACTTGTCGATAATCGCCAACAGCAGTTTGCGATCCATATAGTCGAAGCCTTCGGCATCGACGTTGAGCATATCAAGCGCCTGCGCCGCCACTGAACCGCTGATCACGCCGTTGGCGCGCACTTCAGCGAAATCGCGCACCCGGCGCAACAGGCGGTTGGCGATACGCGGCGTGCCGCGCGCGCGGCGGGCCACTTCATGGGCGCCCTCGTCGGACAGCTCCAGCCCCAGGCACCCGGCGCTGCGCGAGACGATGTGCTGCAGATCCGCCACCTGATAAAACTCCAGCCGCTGGACAATGCCGAAGCGATCGCGCAGCGGCGAGGTCAGCGAACCGGCGCGGGTGGTGGCGCCCACCAAGGTAAACGGCGGCAGATCGAGCTTAATCGAACGCGCCGCCGGCCCTTCGCCGATCATGATATCCAGCTGGTAGTCTTCCATCGCCGGATACAATACTTCTTCCACCACCGGTGACAAACGGTGAATTTCGTCGATGAACAACACGTCGTGCGGTTCGAGGTTGGTCAGCATCGCCGCCAAATCGCCCGCCTTCTCTAACACCGGGCCGGAAGTGGTGCGCAAATTTACGCCCATTTCGTTGGCCACGATGTTGGCCAGGGTGGTTTTCCCCAGCCCCGGCGGGCCGAAGATCAATAAATGGTCGAGCGCGTCGCCGCGCTGCTTGGCCGCCTGGATGAAGATCTCCATCTGCTCGCGCACGTGCGGCTGGCCGACGTATTCAGTCAGCAGCTTGGGACGAATGGCGCGATCGAGGATCTCCTCTTCGTTGATCGGTTCGGCGGAAATCAGGCGATCGGCTTCAATCATTATCTACCCCTTTTCGGCCTTACAGGGCGGCGCGCAGCGCGTCGCGGATCAGGGTTTCGCAGTCGGCGCCCGGCTTGGCAATCTTGCTGACCATGCGGCTGGCTTCCTGCGGCTTATAGCCCAGCGCCACCAGCGCCGAGACGGCTTCGGCTTCCGCGTCCGCTTCCGGCGTTTTGTCGGCGGCGGCCGGCAGGCTGATCTCGCTGCTGTTGTTGAACAGATCGCCGTTCAGCCCTTTGAAGCGATCTTTCATCTCGACCACCAGGCGCTCGGCAGTTTTCTTGCCCACGCCCGGCAGCTTGACCAGTGCGGTGATCTCTTCGCGCTCCACCGCGCTGACGAACTGCTGCGCGGACATGCCCGACAGGATGGCGAGCGCCAGTTTCGGCCCGACGCCGTTGACCTTAATCAGCTCGCGGAACAGCGCGCGCTCCTGCTTGTCGTTGAAACCGTACAGCAGCTGCGCGTCTTCACGCACCACGAAGTGGGTAAACACGATGGCCTCTTGCCCCAGTTCCGGCAGCTCGTAAAAGCAGGTCATCGGCATGTGCACTTCATAACCCACGCCGTTCGCCTCCAGTAACACCAGCGGCGGCTGCTTTTCCAGAATATTTCCTCTGAGACGACCTATCATTTACCCTCCTGCAGAATTACCGGGCATGGCGCCCTGCCATGCCGTTGCTGGTAAAGCTTATAACATAAAAAAGGCTGGATGAATATCCAGCCTGAGCAATCATCGTTTCGCGTCAGCGCAAACGCCCGCGCGCCAGGTTCAGCCGCCCTTCGCTCATTCGCAGCACGTTCTGGCTGAGGTGGCAGTGGGTGATGGCGATGGCCAGAGCATCCGCGGCATCCGCCTGCGGGTTGGCCGAGAGTTTGAGCAGCGAGCGCACCATGTGCTGTACCTGCGCCTTTTCGGCCGCGCCGGTGCCGACCACGGTTTGTTTGACCTGCCGCGCCGCGTACTCGAACACTTCCAGGTTCTGATTCACCGCCGCCACGATCGCGACGCCGCGCGCCTGGCCGAGCTTGAGCGCCGAATCCGGGTTCTTGGCCATAAACACCTGTTCGATGGCGAAGAAATCGGGCTGAAACTGGGTGATGATCTCGCTGACGCCGGCGTAAATCAGCTTCAGCCGCGTCGGCATGTCGTCCACCACCGTGCGGATGCAGCCGCTGGCGATATAGCTCAACTGGCGCCCCTGCTGGCGGATAAGGCCATAGCCGGTGACGCGCGAGCCGGGATCGATACCGAGTATGATCGCCATATCTACATCCACCTTGCATGCACGGCGCCGCCGAACGGCGGCGCCCGTTTTACCGGATTACAGCGTCGCCGCCACTTCGTCGGAGATTTCACCGTTATGGTAAACTTCCTGCACGTCGTCGCAGTCTTCCAGCATATCGATCAGGCGCAACAGCTTAGGCGCGGTTTCCGCGTCCATGTCGGCCTTGGTCGATGGGATCATCGACACTTCCGCCGCTTCGGCTTCGAAGCCCGCCGCGGTCAGCGCGTCTTTCACCGCGCCCAGGCTTTCCCAGGCGGTGAACACGTCGATGGCGCCATCGTCATAGGTCACGATGTCTTCCGCACCGGCTTCCAACGCCGCTTCCATTACGCTGTCTTCATCCAGGCCCGGTGCGTAGGTGATCACGCCCTTCTTGGTGAACAGATAAGCCACGGAACCGTCGGTGCCGAGGTTGCCGCCGCATTTGGTAAAGGCGTGGCGCACTTCCGCCACGGTGCGGTTGCGGTTGTCGCTCAGGCATTCGATCATGACGGCGGTGCCGCCAGGGCCGTAGCCTTCATAGATGATGGTTTCCATATTGGTATCATCATCGCCGCCCACGCCGCGCGCGATTGCACGATTCATGGTGTCGCGCGTCATGTTGTTCGACAGCGCCTTGTCCATCGCCGCGCGCAGACGCGGGTTGGAATCCGGATCGCCGCCGCCCAGCTTGGCGGCCGTGACCAGCTCACGAATAATCTTGGTGAAAATTTTACCGCGCTTGGCGTCCTGCGCCGCTTTACGGTGCTTTGTGTTGGCCCACTTACTATGACCTGCCATAAAAAATCTCCGAAAAAAACTACTGGACTGAATTGATCACGAACTCTTCAATCGCCTGCTGATTGCTCCACGACTTGGTCAACTTCACGGCCTCGGCCGCCTCAAGCCATTGGTAAGCGTGATGCTCGGTAATCACCGGATCGCGCTCCTCGGGCAACGCCAGACAGAACCAGTGCTCTTTATTGCGCGTGGTTCCCGGCGCATAGCGATGTCGCAAATGGACAAAGAGTTCAAACTCCACGCAGCGCTGGCAATCGAACAACGGCAGGTGCTCTGCTTCGATATCGATGCCCACTTCTTCCATGACCTCACGCCGCGCGGCATGCGGCGGCGACTCATCCTGTTCCAGGCTGCCGGTGACCGACTGCCAGAACTCGGTATCGTCGCGCCGCTGTAACATCAGCACCCGACCACTGGATTTCGCGTAAATCACTACCAGGATAGATTCAGGGCGCTTGTAACTCATCACTCGCTCTCTTGTTCCGCACCGGCTTTCTTTACCACGCTGATCGCCAGCTCCTGCAGCGCCGCCGGGTTGGCGAAGCTCGGTGCATCGGTCATCAGACAGGCCGCCGCGGTGGTTTTCGGGAAGGCGATAACGTCGCGGATGTTGTCGGTGCCGGTCAGCAGCATCACCAGACGGTCCAGGCCGAAAGCCAGGCCGGCGTGCGGCGGCGTGCCGTACTTCAGCGCGTCCAGCAGGAAGCCGAACTTCTCGCGCTGTTCGTGTTCGTCGATGCCCAGAATGCTGAATACCGTCTGCTGCATTTCGCTGCGGTGAATACGCACCGAACCGCCGCCCACTTCGTAACCGTTGATCACCATGTCATAGGCGTTGGCGATGGCGTTGACCGGCGCGGCGGCCAGCTCTTCCGGGCTCATGTCGCGCGGCGAGGTGAACGGGTGGTGCATCGCCGCCAGGCCGCCCTCTTCGTCTTCTTCGAACATCGGGAAGTCGACCACCCACAGCGGCGCCCAGCTGTCGAGTTGGGTCAGCCCCAGATCGCGGCCCAGCTTCAGGCGCAGCGCGCCCATCGCATCGGTGACAATCTTGAAACTGTCTGCGCCGAAGAACAGGATGTCGCCGGTCTGCGCATCGGTGCGCGCCAGGACGGCTTCCAGCACTTCCGCGCTGAGGAATTTGGCGATCGGGCTCTGCACGCCTTCCATGCCGGCGGCGCGGTCGTTGACCTTCAGCCAGGCCAGGCCTTTAGCGCCGTAGATGTTGACGAAAGCGCCGTACTCGTCGATCTGCTTGCGGGTCAGCTGTGCGCCGCCCGGTACGCGGATCGCCGCCACGCGGCCTTTGGCGTCATTGGCCGGGCCGGAGAACACTTTGAACTCGACGTCCTTGACCAGGTCGGCCACGTCCACCAGCTCCAGCGGGTTACGCAGGTCCGGCTTGTCGGAACCAAAGCGACGCATCGCTTCGGCGAAGGTCATGACCGGGAAATCGCCCAGATCCACGCCCTTCACGTCCAGCCACAGTTCGCGCGCCAGCTTCTCCATCACTTCACGCACCTGCTCGGCGGTCATGAAGGAGGTTTCGACGTCGATTTGAGTAAATTCAGGCTGACGGTCCGCACGCAGGTCTTCGTCACGGAAGCATTTGACGATCTGATAGTAACGATCGAAGCCGGACATCATCAGCAGCTGTTTAAACAGCTGCGGAGACTGCGGCAGCGCGTAGAATTTGCCCTTGTGCACGCGGCTCGGCACCAGATAATCGCGGGCGCCTTCCGGCGTCGCTTTGGTCAGCATCGGCGTTTCGATGTCGAGGAAACCGTGGCTGTCCATAAAGCGACGTACGAAGCTGGTGATTTTGGCGCGGGTCTTCAGACGCTCGGCCATTTCCGGGCGACGCAGATCGAGGTAACGGTATTTCAGGCGCGCTTCTTCGCTGTTGACCTGGTTGGAGTCCAGCGGCAGCGGCTCGGAGCGGTTGATGATCTCGAGCGCGTGGGCGAACACTTCCACTTCGCCGGTGGCCATATCTTTATTGATCTGGCTGTCCGGACGCGCACGCACGGTGCCGACGATCTGGATGCAAAATTCATTGCGCAGGTCATAGGCCTTGTCGAACGCCACTTTCTCGTCCGGGTCGAAGAACACCTGCACGATGCCTTCACGGTCGCGCATATCAATAAAGATCAGGCCGCCCAGATCGCGACGACGATTGACCCAACCACACAGAGTGACTTCCTGGCCCACGTGGGACAGATTCAACTGCCCGCAATATTCAGTACGCATACGCTATCCTTTTACACAGCCGATGCCGCGCCGGGCTACTGCGCCCCTGTCGCGCGGCTGTTATCTGATAAATTCTACTTGTTGCCCGGTTTAAAATCCGTCGCATACCAGCCGGTGCCCTTAAGCTGGAAACCGGAGGATGAGATCAACTTGGTCAACGCGGGCTGCCCACACGCCGGGCAGTCTGCCAGCGGCGCATCGGAAAATTTTTGCAATTTTTCTAACCGATGGTTGCAAGCACCACATGCATATTCATAAATCGGCATAGGTCGTTGGATTAAAGAGTGTTGAAAAAAGGGAGTCATTATAAAGGAAATTCATCCGCCCGATAAGTGCGAACACAGCATTGTTACTGCACTAAATGGCGCGTTTTTGTCCGAATCAACACATCGATTAACAAATTTCCCATTAACCTGCGACAGTTTTTTCACGTAGCCTGATTCTCCCCCGGTTCTGCGCCGTATGTTGTTCGCCCGGCGCGCCGAACAGTTTTTATCCACTTCGCAACGAGATGAAATCCATGTTGAAACTTGACGCCCAAACCACCGCTCTGGTGCTGATCGATTTGCAAAACGGCATTCTGCCTTACGCCGGCGGCCCGCACAGCGCCGGCCAGGTGGTGGCGAACGCCGCCCTGCTGGCCGCCCGTTTTCGTATGCTGGGCGCGACGGTGCTGTTGGTGCGCGTCGGTTGGTCAGACTCCTTCGCCGAAGCGCTGAAACAACCGGTGGATAAACCGGCTCCCGCGCCCGCCGGCGGTTTGCCGGCCAGCTGGTGGGAATTCCCCGCGCCGCTGGCGGTCTGCGACAACGATATTCTGATCACCAAACGCCAATGGGGCGCCTTCTACGGCACCGATCTGGACTTGCAGCTGCGCCGCCGCGGCATCAAGTCCGTGGTGCTGGGCGGCATATCCACCAATATCGGCGTGGAATCCACCGCCCGCGCCGCCTGGGAGCACGGCTATGAGCTGGTGATCGCCGAAGACGTCTGCAGCGCGCAGAACGCGGAAATGCACCGTTTCGCGTTCGAACACATCTTCCCGCGTTTGGCGCGGGTGCGCGACACCGGCGAAATTCTTGCCGCGCTCGAGCGGTAACGTTAAGTTGTAGCCTGATAAGCCAAGCACAAGTAAAGGAAGACGACGCCGTGATCTACATCGGACTGCCGCAGTGGCAACATTCAGCCTGGAATCGTATCGGGCTGCGTGATTTGGCGGATTACAGCCGCTACTTCAACTGCGTGGAAGGCAACACCACCTTCTACGCGCTGCCGAAACTGGAAATCGTGCAGCGCTGGCGCGACATGACCGGCGACGATTTTCGCTTCTGCTTCAAATTCCCGTCGGACATCAGCCACAAGGCCGCCCTGCGCAACTGCGCCGCCGAGCTAGAGGCGTTTTACCACTGCCTGAGCCCGGTGCATCAGCGCATCGGCCAGTTGTGGCTGCAGCTGCCCGCCGCCTTCGGCCCCGATGAGCTGCCGCGCATGTGGCAGTTCTTCGAAAGCCTGCCGCAGGAGTTCACCTACGGCGTAGAAGTGCGTCATCCGGCGTTTTTCGCCAAGGGTGAGGAAGAGCGCGCGTTGAATCAGGGGCTACACCAGCGCGGCATCAATCGGGTGATCCTCGACAGCCGCCCGGTGCATCACGCCGCCCCCAATACCGCCGCCGTGCGCGATGCCCAGCAGAAAAAACCGAAGCTGCCGGTACACGCTCTGGTCACCGCCGACCAACCGTTGGTGCGCTTTATCGGCGGTGACCAACTGGCCGATAACCTGCGCTGGTTCGAAGCCTGGCAACAAAAACTGCCGCTGTGGCAGCAACAGCATCAGCCCTATCTGTTTATTCATACGCCGGACAACGGCGATTCGCCCCAGCAGGCGCAAAAAATTTGGCAGCAGTTGCGTCTGGCGATCCCTGATTTGCCTGCGCCGCCAGACTGGCCAGAACAAGATGCACTGTTTTGACCTATTAATCTGACCAATAACATCAAATATTTCCCCGCGACAGTGAATACAATGACGGCTATGATGCTGGCTGCCAGTTTTGGTTAGGGAACGGAGTTAAAAATGGTAAGCGCGCTTTATGTGGTGCTCGGCGCATTGTTGTTGATCAAACTCTCTTATGACGTAGTCAGGTTAAGGATGCAGTACCGCGTAGCCTACGGCGACGGCGGTTTCTACGAATTGCAGACCGCCATCCGCGTGCATGGCAATGCCGTTGAATACATTCCTATCGCTGCCGTATTGCTGGTGATCATGGAAATGAACGGCGCGGAAATCTGGATGATTCACCTCTGCGGCCTGATGCTGATGGCCGGGCGGCTGGTGCATTACTACGGTTTACGCAACCGCGAGGTTCGCTGGCGCCGTTCAGGCATGGCCGCGACCTATATCTCTTTGTTGTTGATGGTTCTGGCAAATATCTTCTATCTGCCTTGGGATCTGATTTTCAGCCTGCACTGATCCCGTTTTATCATCAGGCGGCCGCGCCGCCTGCTTCCGCTCCGCTTTTTTGCGCTTTTCTGTTAGACTACGCAGCTTCGAATTCTGAACTGATTTGCCGCTATGCCAAACCGCGATACTCTTTTCTCCGCCCCCATCGCCAAACTGGGCGACTGGACCTTCGACGAACGCGTCGCCGAAGTGTTCCCCGACATGATCCAACGCTCCGTTCCCGGCTATTCCAACATCATCTCGATGATCGGCATGCTGGCCGAACGTTTTGTGCAACCCGACAGCCGGGTGTATGACCTGGGCTGCTCGCTGGGCGCGGCGACGCTGTCAATGCGGCGGAATATCAAGGTGCCCGGCTGCCATATCGTCGCCGTCGACAATTCGCCGGCGATGGTGGAACGTTGCCGCCGCCATATTGACGCCTTCCGCGCCGACACGCCGGTTGAGGTTATCGAAGCCGACATTCGCGACATCGACATCGAAGACGCCTCGATGGTGGTACTGAACTTTACGCTGCAGTTCCTCGAGCCGGCCGATCGCCTGCGCCTGCTGGAGAAAATCTATCGTGGCCTGCGCCCAGGCGGCGCGCTGGTGCTGTCGGAGAAGTTCAGCTTTGAAGACGCCGAAGTCGGCGAGCTGCTGTTCAACATGCACCACGATTTCAAACGCGCCAACGGATACAGCGAGCTGGAGATCAGCCAAAAACGCAGCATGCTGGAAAACGTGATGCTGACCGATTCGGTGGAGGCGCACAAGGCGCGTCTGCAACAGGCCGGATTCGAGCATGCTGAAGTGTGGTTCCAGTGCTTCAACTTCGGTTCGCTGATCGCCCTGAAAGCGGGGGATGCGCAATGATCGAATTCGGTGATTTCTATCAGCGCATTGCCAAGAGCCCCCTCAGCCACTGGCTGGATACGCTCCCCGCGCAGCTGAGCGCCTGGCAACGCGAATCGCTGCACGGCAAATTCAAGCAGTGGTTCAACTCGGTGGAGCATTTGCCGACGCTGACCCCCACCCGTCTCGATCTGCTGCACGGCGTGCGCGCTGAGATGGAGCCTGGCCTGTCGCCGGGCCAGCGTGAAGGCGTCGAGAAAATGCTGCGCACCCTGATGCCGTGGCGTAAAGGGCCGTTCTCGCTGTATGGCATCGATATCGATACCGAATGGCATTCCGACTGGAAGTGGGATCGCGTGCTGCCGCACATCTCCCCGTTGGCCGGACGCACCATTCTCGACGTCGGCTGCGGCAGCGGTTATCACCTGTGGCGCATGATCGGCGCCGGCGCACACTTTGCCGTAGGCATCGATCCGATGCAGCTGTTCCTGTGCCAGTTTGAAGCGGTGCGCAAACTGTTGGGCGGCGATCAGCGCGCCCATCTGCTGCCGCTCGGCATCGAGCAGTTGCCGGAACTGGCGGCGTTCGACACCGTGTTCTCGATGGGCGTCCTGTATCATCGCCGCTCGCCGCTCGATCATCTGTATCAGTTGAAAAATCAGCTGGTAGCTGAAGGCGAACTGGTGCTGGAAACGCTGGTGGTGGAAGGCGATCGCCACCAGGTGCTGGTGCCGGGCGACCGTTATGCGCAGATGCGCAACGTGTATTTCATTCCTTCCGCCGAAGCGCTGAAATGCTGGCTGGAGAAATGCGGCTTCGTTGACGTGAAAATCGCCGATATGTGCGTCACCAGCCTCGAAGAACAGCGCCGTACAGACTGGATGACCAGCGAGTCGCTGGCTGAATTCCTCGACCCGAACGACCGCAGCAAAACGGTTGAAGGCTATCCTGCGCCGCTGCGCGCCGTGTTGACCGCCAAAAAGCCCTAGCGCTTGCTAATTGGGCCGGCCTGCGCCGGCCTCAACTTACCCGTTGCCGGCATCGACAATCCGCAGCTCATACACCATCGTCGCGTTCGGCGGGATCTGCGGCGCATAGCCCGTTTCACCGTACGCCAACGCCGGCGGCACCACCATCGTCAGCGAGCCGTGATTTTTCAGATGGCCGATCGCCTCGCGGAACAGCGGCGGATAGGCAGAGAGCGGCTGTGACATCACCTTTCCACTGCGATCCATATCCTGGATCACGCTGCCGTCGGTCAAGCTCTCTTTCACCACGATGTCTACCCGCGCGTTTTCCGCAATGGTTTCATCCCCCATATAATCGATGCGATACCAGAAGCCGGAAGGCGATTTCTGCGTGCCCTTCTTCTTTTTGAACTCGGCAACAAACGCTTCGCCTTTGCTGGTTTGCGCCTTCGCCGCCTGGCTTCTGGCGTCGTTCACCGCTTTTTCCGACTCCGCCAATGCGCTGGCCAGCTGCGCATCGCTCAACTGGTAATGGCCGTTGAAGGTATCAATTACACCCGCCAGCAGCACAGTTTTATCGGGTGTGATACCCCAATTTTTACGCTCCGCCAGCATCGTTTGAATGTCGCGCCCCAGGGCGACGCCGGCAGCATAGCTCTGTTGTTCCGGCTTTTTCTTCAGCGTTTTCACCTCCGGCAACCATTTGGCCCGCGATCTCAGCCCGCTCAATTCGTCTTGCAAAGCTTGCTGAGCCTGATGGGCGGCAGCCAGCTCCGCCGC
The DNA here is from genome assembly GCF_047456145.1 of Serratia sp. BNK-23. Taxonomy (NCBI): domain Bacteria; kingdom Pseudomonadati; phylum Pseudomonadota; class Gammaproteobacteria; order Enterobacterales; family Yersiniaceae; genus Serratia; species Serratia sp. BNK-23. The sequence goes on along the minus strand of NZ_CP179900.1, from coordinate 2,088,596 downwards.
CGTTTTATCCGCCCGTTGCGTCGCTTCATCCCTCTTCTGCGCTGCCTGCGCGCTTTCCGCCGTCACCGCCGCCAGACGTTGTTCCAGCGTTTTGGCCTGCACGGTTTGCGTTTTGTTTTTTTCCTGCAGTTGCGCCAACTGCCGCTGCAGTTCCTCCGTCGCTTTGGCGGCTTCTATCGCCTGCTTTGCCAGCGCCGCCTTCAGGCTGTTCTCTTGCTGCTCGGCCTGCTGGCGTTGGCCATCACGCTCTTTTTGCAGCGCTGCCAGTTGCTGCTGAAGTTCCCCCGTCGCTTTGGCGGTCTCGGTCTTTTGCTGCTCCAGCGCCATCTTCAGGTTTTTCTCCTGTTGTTCGGCCTGATGACGTTGAACACCCTGTTCTTTCTGCAGCTGTGCCAGCTGCCGCTGCAGTTCCCCCGTCAACTTGTCGGCTTCGGCCTGTTGCTGCGCCAGCGCTGTCTTCAGGCTTTTCTCTTGTTGCCCCTCCAGCTGACGTTGGACACCCTGTTCTTTCTGCAGTTGTGCCAGCTGCCGCTGCAGTTCCCCTGTCAACTTGGCGGCTTCGGCCTTCTGTCGTTCCAGCTCAGCGGCGGCCGCTTTTTTGTCCTCTTCATAACGCTGACGCGCTTTATCGTTGGCGGTTTGCGCCGCCGCCAGCTTCTCCTCCCAAACCTGCTGCCGAACGTTTTCCGCCGGTTTAGGCAAGGCCGCCAGCCGTTGTTCCAGCAAGGCAATGCGCCGATCTCGCTCCGCGGTTTGTTGCTTTTGCCGCGCTAACGCGGCTTGCGCTTCGGCGATCTGCGCCTGAGCCTTGCGCTCCTGCGGCGTCAGATTCAGCGCCTGTCGCACGCCGCTGGCGAAGTCGCTCAAGGCGCTCAGATCGGGAGCAGGTGCCGGTTTATCGGCAGCCGTCAGGGATGACGCAACGCGCAGCGCGGTCAGCTCCTGCTGCAGTGATTGAATAGCGGCTTGCTGTTGTTCCAATCGAGTCTCTTTCTCACGCAGCGCCTTTTGCAACTGCGTCAGTTGCTTTCTCTGCGCAGCCGTTTCACGAATCTGAACCGGCCGGGACGCCGGCTTTTGGGTTTCCTGAGATGGGGTAACCACGGTATCAGCCGCCGGTGCGTCCTGCCGCTGATAACGCTCGGCAAACTGCAATAACGCCGGCACATCGTCATCCGCCGCGGCCACCGCCGGCGCAAACGCCAGCGGTATCATCAGGCTCAGTAATGCCTTTCTTGCACGAGGGGTCATTGGGCGCGTTCTCCGCGCTCAGCCAGGCCGGTCATCATGGCAGAACTGATGTCTGCGCAGAGGCGGCTGGTGCGATAACGATACAGCGCGTCGACGGTTTCCTGCGTGCCCGTGTTGACCCGCTGGCGTACCCCGGCATACTGCGCGGCGCCGCTCATCAAGGTATCGAACTCGCGTTTGAATTTCTGATATTTCTCGTTATCCATGCCGCGCATGGCATCCAGTTCGCGCTGGCACTGTTGCATGCGCTCGGCCTCACGCTGCCGCTTATCTTGCTCCGCAACTTCTTCTGCACTGGGCGGCTTACTCAATGTAGAAACGGGCCGCTTGGCGGTCTGGCAGCCGGTCAGGGCCAACGTCAGTAAAAGCGCCGCGGTCCAACAGTGTGCCGTTCGGGTCATTATCATTATCTCCTTGTTAAATCCGCCGCCAACGCGCTCTGCAGTCGAGCTGACGGCTCTCCTCATTGATGCTGTGATGTTCCGGCCATCAGCCAAGCTGTGTTCGGACATGAAAATGCAGACGCAGCATTGAGAGGCATGGCGCCAATCATTTACTGCATCAATACATATCAAAAAATCATTTAATATTATGATATTTAAAGGATTTTAACTCACAAACTTATCAGCAGGACATGACGATCGCAAGAAGAGATGGGGGGTTGGTCGACCGAGATACCACGTTGAAACGGGCGAATGGTCTTTACAAAACATAAAAAAAGCCCCGGCAAAACGCCGGGGCCTGACTTTACGCTGTATCAGCGTCCTACAAACCTTATCGACTGTTTCAATCGTCCCATCTGATTGACAATCATGTTGCCAACCAACAGGAGAAATTCCATGAGCAATATGATTAGTGTAAATAATATCAGTGAATTGCGTAATCTGACGCCAGTTACAGATGACCAGATTGTCTTTTTAGTTTCTCACGCCGCCGGACGTTTCGCCGGCGGCGGAGAATTCTATTATGCGAAAACGGATACAACCAGTGCGGATAATAACGGCACCGTGGTGGTTACATCGGGAGGAGCCCGCTGGAAACGACTGGAGCAGAAACTTAGTTTCGATCACTTCGGCGCCGATCCCAGTGGTGCCTCCGCCTCGGATGCAGCAATCAGCGCGACATTAAACTATGCCGCGAGTTTAAAAAACAAAGTGGTCTATGCTTCGGAAAATGCTCAATATCTGCTGACCAGTGCTCAACCTATCAACGTCGCTAGCGGCGTCACTGTGAGAGGCTCCCGTCGCGGTATTGCTCAAGGCCCTGCAAGCCTCACAAGCAATGGCCCTAATCGGGCAGGCCTTGCGGACGACAGTGCTTTCATTATCAAAAAACCCGCGGGTACGGTTTGTTTCGCCTGCGATAAGAATGTTGTCTTTGATGGTTGGTCGTTCCTCTACCCGGATCAAAAATATACTGCCACCCAGCCGGAGACATTCGTTCAATACGGTGCCACCATTACCGCAGGTGGCGCTCTGTCAGTCGCCAACTGCCGTTATGTAGGCGCCTATGACTTTGTTGAAGCTCGAGGAGAAGCCAACAACTTTGAGAATATCTACGGTTGGGCAGTCCGCTGCGACTACAGGGTTTATGAAAGCAGGGACATCAACAGATTTACCAATGTTCACGTCAATGCCAATGTCGTGCGTCCGACAGAAAACGCGGTTACTGCCTCTATCGCCGTAGCCGGTTCTTGTGCTTTCAATTTCGATCGCCACGACAATACGTTTATGGTGAATGTATTCTCTTATGGCAAAAAGATCTTTATCAAAACCACAACACAAGGAACTTCCTATTTAGGCGGTCTCAGCCTAAGCAATTTCATGGCAGACAGAAATGGTACCGGCATCGATATCGACTCAGATTCCTCCGCCAATATTCAAATCGCCAACGGTTCCTACATCAATGATTATGGTGATGCCGTTGGGGGATTCCTGGTATTAAGAAAATCCACCAGCCAATCTAATATCACCCCAGTTCAAATCAGTAATGTTAACTTCGCTACCGCCAATGGGCCCAAGGGCACACTGTCGCCCCAGGCTATTCGCTTCGAAGCTAACGCTGGGTATCAACTCTCATTCAGCAACACCGTTATGCCAATGTGGACAAACGGCAGTCTGAACAATGAAGCTGGTTACAACATTCTCAGAGGCACACTGGGCATTGCACAGCGCAGTTATCAGCTGCATGAGGCCCCGCTAAATTATTTGACGAACAGCAATCTGATCGCCATCGGTGCTGACAATCAGCCTACAGGCTGGTTTATCGACGGGAAACTGACGGTAGACAGCAATCTTCTGACAGCCACTGGCGACAACCCGGCCTACAAAGGTTTGGGTCAACGTATTCATCGGAGCATGGGACCGAGGACATTCTGGGCCATCGCATCCTCTATCGGCGATCAATCTACCGCGCAAGCTTCGACTGGCATTTGGGCCCGCTCGTTCAACGATAACTATACCGACACTGTCGAGAGCAATCAGGCTATTCCCTGGATACGCATCGGCAACCTTTACTACGCGCGTTTTGTCATGAACAACAATCGCACTATCCACGATATCTTGGTCAATCCCGGCAGTGGCAATAATACGGTGCGCATTTTAGCCTGCGGCATTAGCCCGGGTGAAATCTTCGACTTCTCGCCTGACACGTTGCAATAGTCTCTCGCGGCATAAAAAAAGCCCCGGCAAAACGCCGGGGCCTGGTACTTGCGTGATCGCCGAGGGCTCAGTGACACGCAAAGGGGTCTTACGGCCCGGAAACCGGTTGTCAAACGCGGCTAACTGCGTGCTTATGCGCTTTGCGCCAGAGGATCAACCAAGGCCAGCGCGTTTTTCATCGCCTCCACCATTTCGCCATCTACGCAATAATGGCTAAATTCGTCAAACTCGTTATCGGAGCACATGGTGACGCCCGCCTTGCGATAACGCATAGTCGACGGCACCAGATGGCCGGAAGAGCTGTGCAGTTCATGCAGGCCGATATCGACAAACTTGTGCAGATTGCTGAGGCGCACGCCGGCACCCGCCATGATCACCGGACCCTGGCTGGCCTGGCGCAAATCGCGCAGCAACGGCAGGCCAAGTTCGGCGCTCTGCTGCTGGCCGGAGGTCAGAATGCGCGCCACACCCAGTTCGGTCAGTTGCTCCAGCGCCACCATCGGGTTCTGGCACATGTCGAACGCGCGATGGAAGGTCACCGCCATGCCCTCGCACAGCCTCATCACTTCGCGCATGCGCGGCAGATCGATGTGCCCTTCGTCGTCCAGCATGCCAACCACCACGCCGGGGAACCCCATCTCGCGAATTTGGCGGATATCTTGTTTGATCACTTCGAAATCCACCGCGCCGTAGCAGAAATCGCCACCGCGCGGGCGAACGATCGGATGCACCGGGATCGCAACCCGCTCACGCGCCAGACGCAGCGTGCCATAGCTCGGCGTCAATCCCCCTTCGCTCTGGCTGGCGCACAACTCGATGCGATCGGCGCCCGCCCGTTCGGCCGTCAGCGCACAGTCGACGCTAAAGCAACAAACTTCCAGTTTTATCATTGTCACCCCCAGATAACGGCCAACATACGGCGGCAATTGTTCATTTCTTCATTTCTCACGTAGGCTCATGCATAGGCATAAACCGGCTCAGGGTTATCACTATGGCATTCAATTTTGATCAATGGGTAGACCGCAGTCACAGTGACAGCGTTAAGTGGGATAAATATCGCGGCAGCGACATCATCCCGCTTTGGGTCGCCGACAGCGATTTCACCTCACCGCCGGCGGTGATCGAAGCCTTGCAGCGCCGCGTAGCACACGGCGTATTCGGCTACACCCACCCATCCCCTGATCTTATTGAGGTTTTTACCCGCCGCATGGTAGAGCGCTATGATTGGCACATCAAGCCTGAATGGATCATTTTCCTGCCTGGCCTGGTGTGTGGCCTGAACCTGTGCGTGCGGGCCTGCACCGAACAACATCAGAGCACGCTGGCCCCCTCGCTCATTTATCCGCCGTTTCGCAAAGCTGCCAAATTCGCCGGGCGTAAACACCTTCCGGTATCGCTAACAGCGGTCAACCAGCGTTGGGGACTGGATTTTTCCTCGATGCATGATCAGCTCAACGGCAACGAAAAACTCCTGTTGCTGTGCAACCCGCAGAACCCCGGTGGCACCGTGTATCGCCGAGAGGAGTTGTTGCAGCACCATCAGTTCGCTCGCGAACACGATTTAATCGTCTGTTCGGATGAAATCCACTGCGAACTGCTGCTTGAGCCCGGCGCGCGGCATATCCCCTTCGCCACCCTGAATGAAGACGCGGCCCAACGCAGCGTGACGCTGATGTCACCGTCAAAGACGTATAATCTCGCCGGGCTCGGCGCCTCACTGGCGATCGTTCCCAACGAAGCATTGCGACAAAAGCTGAAACGCGCGCGCAGCGGCATCGTGCCGGAGGTCAATCTGTTGGCGCTGGTGGCGGCGCAGGCGGCTTATCAATACGGACAACCCTGGCTGGATGAGCAGTTGATTTATCTGCGCGCCAATCGCGATCGGCTGACAAAACGTATCAACGCCATGCCGGGATTGACGTTGCTGCCCGTCGAGGCCACCTACCTGGCCTGGATAGACTGCAGCGCACTGCCGGTAGATAACCCGCATCAGTTCTTCGAACGTGCGGGCGTTGGGTTAAGCGCCGGCCTGGACTTCGGCGATCGGCGCTTTGTACGGCTTAACTTTGGTTGCCGATGGGCTCTGCTCGATGAAGCGCTCGATCGCATGGCGCGCGCCTGTGCGGCGCTGCCTGGCTAACCTTGTTCGCTGGCGACGATGTCTCGAATGGAATACGGATGAAACTTGATCGTAACCGTTCCGTCGGTGATGGCCAGCGTCGGGTTCGGTAGCCGCTCGCCCTCGCCTTTTGGCGAGCTTTGCTTCAGCTTGATCCCCGGCGCCAACAATGCCTCATCGGCAAGGTGGCTCAACGCCCGAGCGTACAGCGTCTGAGGATCGCCACTGAGCACTAATTCGACGTGTTCCCAGCCTTCGTGCGGATAGCGTTTCTCCCCAGGATACGGCAGCTCGATGCAGTCTATCCGCCACGGCCCTACGGCCAGCGGCTGAGACAAATCGAACAGACAGATAGGCCGCCCGTTGATCATCGATTCGGATAGCAGTGTCCCGCACTGCATCAGCCCCTGGCGCCAACGTTCGGCGGTGGCATTCTGGTGACAGCGCAAAGAGATGTGATCGGCGGTGAACGCGGCCAGATCAAGCCGCAATTTGGCGGCAAATTGATGCAGCGCCTGCTCGAAACGCGGCAAATCGAGCTTCAGATCGTCAAGCTCGGCAATGGCCTGCAAGGGAGTGGTCATAGAAACCTCAAAACAACGGAGCGCAAAGTTAAACGCGGTAATTTACACGGTGGCGGCAGTGCTCGCCACCGTTACGACGTTTTTCGGCGTCAGTTCAGAATGATTTTTGGTTGCGGACGGGTAGAATGAAAAAACCAGTCCCTTATTAAGATGACTGCTTATTAAAACAACAGAAAAATAAAAAATAAGATTTTTCGCAAGCCATTATACCTTTTCTTCATGACGCTATGATTTAAGTTATTTTGCACAAAACTCTCTGCAGCCCATTGGTCAACTCGATTGAATAGTCTGGTTTAATCAAACCTGATCCACTTATCGAAACCACATAAAACCATAAGCATAACCTATTGTAAAAGAAGGCAATAAACCCCATTAATTGATGGGAAGCTAAGGATTATCTTAATTTTTCCCCGGGCAATTGATTCACCAAGACAACTCAGCTACTTTGGAGGAAATTTAAATTCGAGATGATCATTATGTTATTGCTGACGATATCCTTGGTGTTGATAATTATCGCCGTATACGCCATCTACCGTCATTTCAAATCACGCAGCGCCAACACGCTGGATGCCGGTCGCCGCAATAAAAAGCGCTAGCTTCGCAACTCTCCCCTTCGTACATTCTGTTCAGATCATTCTGCTTTCACCTTCCGGCAATCAACGCGCCGCCCTCGACAACTGTTTCATCGCAGCGGCCGCGCCAACTGCTGACGGGCTCCGTCAGATCGGTTACAATTACAGGCTGTTTTGTGGCGGTCGCCCATCGCGCCCGCCACCGTTGAATCCCGCAGGGGCTGGCTTCAGCCCCTCGTTCGTCATTAAGGTAACCCGGTGAATATTCAGGTTCTTCTTTCAGATAAAGTCAGCCAGGCGCTGATCGCCGCTGGCGCGCCAGCCGATTGCGAAGCGCAGGTCCGCCCTTCCGCCAAGGCGCAGTTTGGTGATTACCAGGCCAACGGCGTGATGTCAGTCGCCAAAAAGCTGGGCATGCCGCCCCGTCAGCTGGCGGAAAAAGTGGTGCAACTGCTGGATCTCGGCGACGTCGCCGGTAAAGTGGAAATCGCCGGTCCCGGCTTTATCAACATTTTCCTGAACAGCGATTGGGTCGCCCGCCAGGCCGATCAGGTGCTGAACGCACCGAAGCTGGGCATTGCGCCGGTTGAGCCCCAAACCATCGTTATCGACTACTCCGCACCGAACGTGGCGAAAGAGATGCACGTCGGCCACCTGCGCTCCACCATCATCGGCGACGCCGCGGCGCGTACCCAGGAATTTTTGGGCCATAAAGTGATTCGCGCCAACCATGTCGGTGACTGGGGCACTCAGTTCGGCATGTTGATTGCCTACCTGGAAAAAATGCAGAACGAAAACGCCAGCGACATGGGCCTGTCCGATTTGGAACAGTTCTATCGCGAAGCCAAGAAACACTACGACGAAGACGCCGAGTTCGCCGAGCGCGCGCGCGCTTACGTCGTGAAGCTGCAGGGCGGCGATCAGTACTGCCTGAAAATGTGGCGCAAGCTGGTCGACATCACCATGGCGCAAAACCAGCTGACCTATAACCGCCTCAACGTCACGCTGACCGAAGACGACGTGATGGGTGAAAGCCTGTATAACGCGATGCTGCCGGGCATCGTCGCCGATCTGAAAGCCAAAGGGCTGGCGGTGGAAAGCGAAGGCGCCACCGTGGTGTTCCTCGACGAATACCAGAACAAGGACGGCGACCCGATGGGCGTCATCATCCAGAAAAAGGATGGCGGCTACCTCTACACCACCACCGATATCGCCTGCGCCAAGTATCGCTACGAAACTCTGGGCGCCAACCGCGTTCTGTATTACATCGACTCCCGTCAGCATCAGCACCTGATGCAGGCCTGGACCATCGTGCGCAAAGCCGGTTACGTGCCGGAGTCCGTCTCGCTGGAACACCACATGTTCGGCATGATGCTGGGCAAAGACGGCAAGCCGTTCAAAACCCGCTCGGGCGGCACGGTGAAGCTCTCCGATCTGCTGGATGAAGCCATCGAACGCGCCGAACAGCTGATCGCCGGCAAAAACCCGGATATGCCGCAAGACGAAATGAAGACCGTGGCCCGCGTGGTCGGCATCGGCGCGGTGAAATACGCCGATCTGTCGAAAAGCCGCACCACCGACTATGTCTTCGACTGGGACAACATGCTGGCCTTCGAGGGCAATACCGCGCCTTATATGCAATACGCCTATACCCGTGTGGCATCGGTATTCAAGCGCGCCGGGATCGACGAAAGCAGCCTGACACTGCCGCTGACGCTGACCGAAGAGCGTGAGATTGCGCTGGCTACCCGCCTGCTGCAGTTCGAAGAGGTGCTCACCACCGTCGCACGTGAAGGCACGCCTCACGTCATGTGCAGCTACCTGTATGATCTGGCCGGCTTGTTCTCCGGCTTCTACGAGCACTGCCAGATCCTGAACGCCGACAGCGAAGAAACCCGTCAGAGCCGCCTGAAGCTGGCGCTGCTGACCGCTAAAACGCTGAAAACCGGCCTGGATACGCTGGGCATCGAAACCGTCGAACGTATGTAAACCGCACCGCGCGGAAAGTAAAAAGGTCGCCAAGGCGACCTTTTTTTGTTCTTGCATTCGGCTCAGGCGACGCGGCGCGCAAAATCACGCGGGCGGAAGCCCAACCCGGCCAGCACGCCAAAGTAGGCCACCACACCGGCCACCACCACCGCCGCCAAACGCAGCAAACGTTCCAGCATATTGCCCTGATCCCAGGCCGGCATCAGCCACATCACGCCAATCAGCACCGCCGACATCGCCAGCACGGCGATCACCAGCTTAGTGAGGAACAGCGCCCAACCCGGCTGTGGCTGGAAGATCTTCTGCTTGCGCAGCTGCCAATACAGCAGCGAGGCGTTCAGGCAAGCCGCCAAGCCGATCGACAGCGCCAGGCCGGCATGCTTCAGCGGACCAATAAACGCCAGGTTCATCACCTGCGTCATGATCAGCGTGATGATAGCGATCTTGACCGGCGTTTTGATGTCCTGCCGCGAATAGAAGCCCGGCGCCAGCACTTTAACCACGATCAGCCCCATCAGCCCTACCGAGTAAGCCACCAGCGCGCGTTGCGTCATCGCCGCGTCAAAGGCGCTGAACTTGCCGTACTGGAACAGCGAGACGGTCAACGGTTTGGCCAAAATGCCCAGCGCGATGGCGCTCGGCAGCGCCAGCAGGAAACACAGGCGCAGCCCCCAATCCATCAGGCGCGAATACTCATCGTGGTTGCCGCTCGAGAAGCTTTTGGCCAGCGACGGCAGCAGGATGGTACCCAATGCCACGCCCAACACGCCGGAAGGAAATTCCATCAGGCGGTCGGCGTAGTACATCCAGGACACCGAGCCGGATACCAGGAACGATGCGAAGATAGTATTGATGATCAGCGAGATTTGGCTGACCGACACCCCAAGGATCGCCGGCCCCATCTGACGCATTACCCGCCAGACTCCGGCATCGCCCAATTTGATGCGCGGCAGCACCAGCATGCCGATCTTGCGCAGGTGCGGCAGCTGGTAGCCCAATTGCAGTACGCCGCCCACTACCACCGCCCACGCCAGCGCCAGCACCGGCGGGTGGAAATACGGCGCGGCGAACAGCGCGAAGCCAATCATGCTGACGTTAAGCAGCGTTGGCGCAAAGGCCGGGATCGAGAAGCGGTTCCAGGTATTGAGGATCGCCCCCACCAGCGACGCCAGCGAGATCAACAGAATATAGGGGAATGTGATGCGCAGCAGCGCCGACGTCAGGGCAAACTTGTCGGGCGTATCGGTAAAGCCCGGCGCGGTGAGATAGATAACCCAGGGCGCGGCCAACATCCCCAGTACCGTCACCACCGCCAGCACCAGCGTCAGCAGCCCGGAGACATAGGCGATAAAAGTGCGTGTCGCCTCGTCGCCCTGCTGGCTTTTGTATTCGGCCAGGATCGGCACGAAGGCCTGCGAAAATGCCCCTTCGGCAAAGATACGGCGTAACAGATTCGGGAGTTTGAACGCCACGAAGAAGGCGTCCGTTGCCATGCCGGCCCCGAACACCCGCGCGACGATCGCATCGCGGGCAAAGCCCAACACCCGCGAAAACATCGTCATCGAGCTGACGGCAGCCAAGGATTTGAGTAGGTTCATGTGGTTGTCTGATAGGTACCGTAAATATCAACGCCTGCAACAGCAGGCGTCAGTGAAACAATCGGCTCAGTTTACGCATCCGGAAAAGAATAGCTACCGCCAGATGTTACATAGAGTTATCCCGCAGCAAACGCTCGACCACCCGCTGGGCAAGCAGCGCCTGTTCGCCGCCGGTTTCCGGCGCGCTCTGATTGGCGACGGCATCAAGGAAATGCCGCACCGCACCGTCGAAGCCGCGTTGCACCAGCGTGCTTTGCCAGCCCGGCACCGGTTGTTCCAACTCGCCCTGCGCATCTTCACGCAGCCAGTGGCGCATATCGGTCAACTGATACAGCGCGCCGTCTGTCACCGCCTGCACGCTTTCGCGCTGGCTGCCGCCGCGGCGATGCATGCTGGTCGTCACCTGCGTATCGCCGCAGGCGAAGTGATGCTCGGCGTACAGCATTTCGCCTGCGGCGTTGGTGCGCACGCTGCCGCTCAGCAGTTGCTCGCCGCCGCCCGCCAGCCACAGCGCCGTGTCCACCACGTGCAGGTAATCATCCAACAGGGTAAAACGCAGATCGTGCGGGCCGACGCTGTCCGCCCGATGTTTATCCATGCGAATGGAGGCCGGCTGGTTCATTTGCTGCTTGAGCTGCCGGTAAAGCGGCGCGAAACGCCGGTTGAACCCCACCATCAACGTTTTGCCTCGCCGCTCGGCCAGCTCAAGCAACTGCTCGCCCTGCTCCAGCGTCTCCGCCAGCGGTTTATCGACGTAAACGTGCACGCCGCGGTTCAGCAGCTCGCCTATTACTGAAAAATGGCTGGCGGTGCTGCTGTGAACAAAGACCGCGTCGCACTGTTCGGCCAGGCTGTCCAGCCGGGAGAAACAGGCCATGCGGTAGCTGTCGCACAGCGGCTGCGCTTTTTGCTGATTGGGCGAAAAACCGCCCACCAGCGTCCAATCCGCCGCCTGGCCGAGGATTGGCAGATAAGCCTTCTGCGCGATACTGCCCAATCCCACCACGCCTACACGCAATTTAGTCATTCGCATCCCTCACCAACAGATGTTGCAACTGCCGTTTCAGTTCCGCCACTTCGCTTTCCAATGCGCTAACCCTGGCGCTCAGTTCGCCGTCGAACTCGGATTCGAACGCCGCCGCCGGCGCTTCATCAATCTGGCCGCTGAACAGATGCATGAATCGGCTTTCGCGCTTGCCCGGCTCACGCGCCAGGCGCACCACGAACGGGCCATCTTCTCGCGTGGCCAACTGTTGCAACACCTGTTCGACCTCGTTGACATCACTGAACTCGTGCATCCGATTGGTACGGGTGCGCAGCTCGCCGGGCGTTTGCGCGCCGCGCAGCAGTAAGGTGGCGATCACCGCCAGTTCGGCGGGCGTAAGTTTCAGTTGGCCGAACTCGGAGTTGCAAAACCGCTGTTCGTACTTCACTACCCGGTTGCCGAATCCGCTGAGGGTGCGCAGGAAATGTTTGCGCAGCAACAGATCGAGCAGCTGCTGCACTTCGCTTTCGCTCAGATCCATCACCGGTTCACGGTTGGTTTTTTGGTTACATGCCAGCGTAATAGCATTCAGCGAAAGCGGGTATTGATCCGGGGTCGTGACCTGTTTTTCCAACAGGCAGCCGATAACCCGAGCCTCTTTGGCGTTCAATTCATATTTCATCGTTTGGCCTCAACGTGGGGGTAGCCACTCTTTATTGGTGTATGCCGTCAAAACGTGGTCTTGCCACTGGCCGTCGATCAGCAGGTAATCCTTGGCGTAACCTTCGCGTTCGAATCCCAGACGCGTCAGCAATGCGCCACTGCGCTGGTTGTGCGGCATATAGTTGGCCATGATGCGGTGCATGCGCTGTTGGCGCAGCATATAGCGGATGGCGGACTGCAAGGCTTCGAACATCAGCCCCTGTCCCTGCCATTTCTCCCCCAGCGAATAACCGAGGAAACAGGCGTGAAACGAACCGCGCAGCACGTTGCTGAAGTTCGCCACGCCGCGCACTTCCTGCTCTTCTGGATCGAGCAGGATAAAATAGTAGGCGCTGCCCTGCTTTTGCATTTCAGCGATCATCCCCAGACGCGCCTGCCAGCCGGAAGGATAACAATGGCTTTCGTCGCGCACCGGCTCCCAGGGTTTGAGAAAGGCTCGGTTCTCGGCATAATAATCCGCCAGACGATAGGCATCCCGTTCATGCACTAAACGGACCACCATCCGGTCGGTAGTAAGACGTACTTTTGGCGATGCAGAGCGGTAGCCGAACATCATTTCCCCCGCAGTCAAAACGGTTCGATAAGAAGTATTTATTGGGAAGCCGCGTGGATAATCATCCGATGCCGATCTGATGGCATGATTTTATTTTGCCAATAGCGCTTCAGAACCGCACTTCCCTGCATTCAATATAACCGTAGCCCGCCCCCGAGGTAAAACCTCGGTCGCTCAGTAAATCGCCGAATACGCGTTTTACGGCATTTTTCCGCCCATTTTGCAGTACAGATAACACCTTGACGATAAAAAAATATTATCTACACGCCCCCTGTCGCCGTCCGGCAATTGGGTAGAGAATGGAAGCGTTGTTCTCCCCTCTGTCTTTAATTGCTCATGGTGAAGCATGTCTCTGGTGTCGCAAGCGCGCAGCTTGGGTAAATATTTTCTATTGCTCGACAACCTGCTGGTGGTTTTAGGCTTCTTTGTCGTTTTTCCGCTTATTTCGATCCGCTTCGTCGATCAATTGGGATGGGCGGCGCTGATCGTCGGCATCGCGCTGGGTTTGCGTCAGCTGCTGCAACAAGGGCTCGGCATCTTTGGCGGCGCCATCGCCGATCGCTTCGGCGCCAAGCCGATGATCGTCACGGGCATGTTGCTGCGCGCCGCCGGTTTCGCCACCATGGCGATGGCCGATGCCCCCTGGATCCTGTGGTTCTCTTGCGCACTGTCCGCCCTCGGCGGCACGCTGTTCGATCCGCCGCGCACCGCTTTGGTGATTAAGCTGACCCGCCCGCACGAACGCGGCCGCTTTTTCTCGCTGCTGATGATGCAGGACAGCGCCGGCGCGGTCGTCGGCGCGCTGATCGGCAGTTGGCTGCTGCAGTACGACTTCCACTTTGTCTGCTGGGTCGGGGCGGCGATCTTCGTGCTGGCCGCCGGCTGGAACGCCTGGCTACTGCCGGCTTACCGCATCTCAACCGTGCGCGTGCCGATGAAAGAAGGCATGCTGCGGGTCGTGCGCGATCGCCGCTTCCTCACCTATGTCCTGACGCTGACCGGCTACTATATGCTGGCGGTACAGGTGATGCTGATGCTGCCGATCGTGGTCAATGAAATCGCCGGCTCACCGGCGGCGGTGAAATGGATGTATGCGATTGAAGCGGCGCTGTCGTTGTCGCTGCTCTATCCGCTGGCGCGTTGGGGAGAAAAACACTTCCGGCTTGAGCAGCGCCTGATGGCGGGCCTGCTGCTGATGACGCTCAGCCTGCTGCCGATCGGCCTCGCCAGCAGCCTGCAAGGCGTGTTCACGCTGATCTGCTGTTTCTACCTGGGTTCGATCATCGCCGAACCGGCGCGCGAGACGCTGAGCGCTTCGCTGGCCGATCCACGTGCGCGTGGCAGCTATATGGGCTTTAGCCGCCTTGGTCTGGCGCTGGGTGGCGCGTTAGGTTACACCGGCGGCGGCTGGATGTACGATACCGGACGCACGATGAACATGCCGGTGCTACCCTGGTTGCTGCTTGGGGCAGTGGGCTTCGCTACGTTGCTGGCGCTGTACTGGCAGTTCAGCCCGCGACGCAGTGCATCGATGATGCTGCGCGGCGGTTAACGCCATAGAAATCCGGCCGAATCGGCAACAGCTGCTATCCTGTTAGTAAAAACCCCCACAGGAGCCCGTCGGCATGAGCGAAGAAGCAAAATTACCGCAACTACTCGAACATATGATACTGAACTTGCGCATGATTTATGCGCGTTCCACCCTGGTGGAAAAGGCCCTGGCCCATATCCTCGCCAGCGACGCCGGCCTGAAAAACGATATTATCAAACAGCTGCAGGTCGTCACCGCCGCCAACGAACGTGACAAAATCGACCTGGAAGAAGCTCGCATTCACCTGATCGATGTGCTCAACTCGGTACCGGCCAAGAAATAACGCCCCCTAGCCCGCGCCGGTGCGCGGGCAATATCGCAATAACGCACCATCCAACACACGCACGTCAAGACAGCCTCGATAAGCTGTGGTAACTATTGCTGTTAAAACCTGACAACCCGGAGCAAGCATGAAACTGTTCATTTACGATCATTGCCCATTCTGCGTTAAAGCCCGCATGATTTTTGGCCTGAAACGTCTGCCGATTCGCCTGGTCACGTTGCTCAACGACGATGAGACGACTCCGTTCAACCTGATCGGCCAAAAAATGGTGCCTATCCTGGTCAAAGACAACGGCGAAGCGATGCCGGAAAGCCTGGATATCGTGCGCTATGTCGATAACCTGGACGGCAAGCCGGTGCTGACCGGCCGCACCAACCCGGCCATTGCCGAGTGGCTGCAGCGGGTCGGCGGGTACAGCGCAAAATTGCTGTTGCCGCGTATTGCGCATGCCGATTTCGAAGAGTTCGCCACCGACAGCGCCCGCCGTTATTTTATCGATAAAAAGCAGGGGTCAATCGGTGATTTCGCCGAGCATCTCGCCAACAGCGCCGATCTGATCGCCCAGCTGGAGGCCGATCTGCAAACCCTGTCACCGCTGATCGTCTCCGCCGAAGCGGTAAACGGCGAACTGTCCGAGGACGATATCCACCTGTTCCCGCTGCTGCGCTCGTTGTCGATCGTCGCCGGGGTTGCGCTGCCGGAGAACGTGGAAACCTACCGCAACCGCATGGCGCAGCGCTGCGAGGTGCCGTTGCTGCTGGACATGGAACAATAACGTTTGAATAACCCAAAGGATAGGGCGTACTGATGCTGAAAATGGTGCTCGCCACCGCTCGCGATCGGGCGCGGCTGAAGGAAATTACCTCTGTTCTGATTCGTTACGGCCTGCAAGACGTTCTGCGTCTGCTGGGCCTGGGGGCTTTGCTGCGCGGCGCCCGCGCTGGATCCGCCCAACAGGACGCACAAACCCTGCCCGAGCGGCTGCGCGAAGCGCTCGAGGCGCTGGGCCCGACCTTCGTCAAATTCGGCCAAATCCTGGCCACGCGTTCTGATCTTCTGGATCCGGCCTGGACCAACGAACTGGATCGCCTGCACAGCCAGGCAGCGGTGTTGCCATGGGAAACGCTGGCGCCGCAAATCATCGCCGATCTGGGGGGCGAGCCCGAGCAGCAGTTTGCCGAATTCGATCGCACGCCGCTGGCCGCAGCATCGATGGCGCAAATTTACCGCGCCCGCTTGCACAGCGGCGAACAGGTGGTGGTGAAAGTGCTGCGGCCCGGTTTGGCGAAAACCATCCACGCCGATCTGCGGCTGCTGGCCTCGCTGGCGGAAACCGTGGAGCAGCAGAGCCCCGCGTTGGCGCGCTATCGGCCGCGGCAGATGGTCAGAGCGCTGGCGACGGCGCTGAATCATGAGCTGGATTTGACTCACGAAGGGCATAACTGCGATCGCGTCGCCGGGATGTTCGCGCATGAACCCGATGTGGTCGTGCCGAAAATCTATTGGCAATGGTCTTCCCCGCGCCTGTTAGTGCAGGAGTACTTGCCCGGCACCGCGCCGGAGAACCCTCAGCAATTGGCGGCGGCGGGCTTTGACGGCCCACTGCTGGCGCAACGCGGCGCGCGCGCCTTTATGAGCATGGTGCTGGAGCATCGGTTGTATCACGCCGATCCTCACCCCGGCAACGTCATGGCGCTGAGCGGTGACCGCGTCGGCTTTATCGACTTCGGCATGGTGGGCCAACTGTCTGAGCGGCGGCGCAATCAGTTGCTTCTGCTGCTGCAGGCCATTGCCGATCGTCAGTCCGAAGGCATCGTCAACACGCTGATCGCCTGGTCGGACAGCGAACCGCTGGATCTGATGGATCTGGAGCTGGCGGCGCAAAACTTTCTCGACAAACAGGCCGCCGCCACCCTGACGTTGGGCAAGGCTCTGACCGACCTGCTGGTGATGGCGCGTGAACACCAGTTGGCGCTGCCGCCCGATCTGGTGCTGCTGTTCAAGGCGTTAATCACCGCCGACGGCGTGCTGCACCGATTGGATCCTGCCTTCGACATCGTCGCCACGCTCAAACCGATGCTGCAACAAACGGTGCTGCAACGCTATGCCCCTGACGCCGTGCGCCAGCGGTTATTGGCCCTGGGCGGGGAAGCGCTCGACGCCGGGGAAGAACTGCCGCAAACCCTGCGGCTGTTGGTGCGCCGCCTAAAACGCGGGCAGCTCAATGCCGATATCAACGTCAGTAATCTCGGCCAGTTGAGCAAAGCGCTGGAACGCGCCGCCGTCACCCTGGCTATCGCCATTGTCACCGCCGCTTTCGCCCTGGGCCTGGCGCCTTATCTGATGCACTCCTCACTGCAGTTGTGGGGCATTCCGCTGTTCCCGCTGTTGGGGGCCGCGGCCTGCCTGGCCGGCGTGATCCTCCTGGCGCTGCGATTGCGGCGCTGACGCTTTCGGCGTTATCCGATAGGTGTCGCCCGTTTTTGCGCGCACTATCCTCTGCACATCGCCGCCTGCCGTTTTCACGCGCAGGCGGAACGTTTATAATGATTAATCAATTATCTGCAGCACTTTTCGCCAGCAGTCGCAATGAGGCATTAATGAAGAAGATCCTGATGGGCGCAGCCGCCCTGCTGTTCGCCGGCGTATTGGCCGGTTGCAATCAACTGACCCAGTACACCCTGAGCGAGCAGGAAGTGAATGATTACCTGCAGAAACATAACGACTATCAGAAGCAGATCGGCGTGCCCGGCCTGGTGGACGCCAACATCGTGCTGACGCAGCTGCAAAGCCAGATCGGCCGCAGCGAGCCGGGTAAAGTCACCCTTTCCGGCGACGCCAAGGTCAACATCACGTCGATTCTCGGCCCGCAGGCGGCGGATCTGAAGCTGACGCTGAAAGCGCAGCCGGTTTACGACCGCGCACAGGGCGCCATTTACCTGAAAGACATGGAACTGACCGATTACAGCGTGCAGCCGGAAAAAATGCAGACGGTGATGAAAGCGCTGACGCCATATCTGAACCAGTCACTGAAGTCTTACTTCGACCAAAAGCCGGCTTATGTGCTGAATCCTGACAACAGCAAAACCGAAGCGCTGGCGAAAAAACTGGCGAAGGGATTGGAAGTGAAACCGGGTGAGTTGGTAATACCGTTCAGCGACTGACGCCGTCTGGGGACATCAAGCCCGCCGCTCGGCGGGCTTTTTATTGCCAAAAAGCGTTACTGCGGCGCGCTGTAGGCGATTTCGCCGGTGTTGCAGTCAAGCGTCACGTTGTAGGTTTTATCTGCCTTGGTGCCACGCACCGTCAACGGCACCTGCCATACCTGATCCTTGCCGGTGATGGCATCCGGGCTGACCCAGGCGATCGGGGTGGCGGTACCCAGCAGCTTTTTGTCCGATTCCCAGCGCGTGATGCGGTTCTGCAAGAAGTCGCGCTTGACCTGGGCGGCGATATCCGCCGGCTGCAGACCCGCACACTGCCCCACCTTGGCGGCGCGCTGCTCGTGATCCTGCGCCCACACCGCAGTCGATGCTCCCATCATGGCCAACAAGGCGATAGCCAAACCCGTTTTTTTCATATCTCCTCCCATTGTGATTAGCGCTATCCGGGCGCCCATCCCTGGCTCACAACAGGGCTTCGGCAAAGGGTTTACCGTTTGACGAACTCGATGACAAACAGCGCATCCAGGCCCGGATAGATTTCCTTGATCACCTGCTTCAATTCGCCGAGCGACATGTTCTCCTGCTGTGCGTGGCGTTCAGTCAGCGCGTCCAGGCGCACCGGCGTTACCGACAGCACTTCGATAAAGCAGAAAAATACGCCGTCTTCATTGCGGCTTACGCGCAATACCTCGCCCGGTTCGAAGTGCGACTCACTGGCATCCCGAATGGTGATGGTTTTGCGCCCGGCCAGAATATCTTGCTCAAAGCGGCTGAAGAAAGTTATTTCACGGCTCATTTTAGATCCTTTTTCATCACAACACCGCAACATAAGTCATTATGCCGCTTGCTTTTCTGACGCAGATCCCTCTTTTGAGTTAGAGGCCGCTTTTTTCGCTTTCGCTTCCGCCGGTTTCTTGAGGGTTTCCGCCGGTGAAGCGCCGCGCAGAATCAGACCCAGCGCATCTTTATTCTCTGCCAGGAAGAAGCTCAGCCCTTCTCGCTGTTCGTCGTCCAGGTTCAGCGGCGCCTGTTGCAGCCACTCTCCGAGGTTATCCGCCAGATCCAGCATTTTGTCGTAGGCGTCGGCTTCTTTCTTGCTCGCGAAAGTCATTTTTTCCTCACCGTTTCTCACCACCACATATTTAACTTCAACCGCCATGCGTGCGTCCTCAAATACTCAAATAACTGTAATTACATACAGTATAAATAGATAATGGCGGGAGGGCAAACCGCCGCCCGCCTTCGGCTTATTTCAGCAGCCGCACCTTGCAGCTCTTGCCTTTGATTTTGCCCTGTTGCAGCTGTTGCAACGCCTTGCGCGCGCTGGCTTTACGGATCGCGACGTAGGCATGCACCGGGAACATGTCGATCTTGCCCACTTCCGCCGCCGTCAGCCCGGCATCGCCGGTCAGCGCGCCAAGGATATCGCCGGGACGGATCTTCGCCTTGCGGCCGCCGTCGATGCACAGCGTCACCATCTCTGCCTCCAGCGAGCCGTTGGCCGCTCCGCTCAGCTCGGACACCGGCGCCCAATCGACGGTCATCTGCAGGTAGTCTTCAATCGCATGCGCCCGCGCCATCTCCTGCGGCGTGCACAGGCTGATCGCCAGCCCGCTCATGCCGGCGCGGCCGGTGCGGCCGATACGGTGCACATGCACTTCGGGATCGAACGCCAGTTCGTAGTTAACCACCAGCTCCAGCTCTTTGATGTCCAGCCCGCGAGCGGCGACGTCGGTCGCCACCAACACTCGGCAACTGCGATTGGCGAAGCGCACCAACACCTGATCGCGGTCGCGCTGCTCCAGATCGCCATGCAGCGCCAGCGCGCTGATGCCGCGGGCCTCCAGGGCCTCAAGCACTGTCTGACAATCGCGCTTGGTATTGCAGAACACCACGCAGGACGCGGGTTGATGATAGCGAATGGCCGACACCAGCAGCGCTGGGCGCTGATCGCGCGTGGTCTCATAAAAGCGTTGTTCGATAGCGGTCTGCGCTTCGCCATCGTCCACCTCGACGCTCAGCGGCTGGCGTTGAACACGCTCGCTGATGCGTTCGATGCCCGCCGGATAAGTGGCGGAAAACAACAGCGTCTGACGCTGCGGCGGCGTGTAGCTGATCACATCGTCGATATCGTCAGCGAAACCCATATCCAACATGCGGTCGGCCTCATCCAGCACCAACACCTTCAGCTCGTCCAGCAGCAGCGTTTTCTTGCGCAGATGCTCCTGAATGCGCCCCGGCGTCCCCACCACGATGTGTGGCGCGTGCACCAGCGAGTCGAGCTGCGGCCCCATCGGTTGGCCACCGCACAGCGTCAGAATTTTGATGTTTTGCGTGAAACGCGCCAGGCGACGCAGCTCTTTGCTCACCTGATCGGCCAACTCGCGAGTGGGGCAGAGCACCAGCGCCTGCGTGGCAACCTGAGTAACGACGATGTTATTCAGCAAGCCAATGCCGAATGCCGCCGTTTTGCCGCTGCCGGTTTTCGCCTTGGCGCGCACGTCTCGCCCTTGCAGGATAGCGGGCAACGCGGCGGCCTGCACCGGCGTCATTTTGGCGTACCCCAGTTCGTTGAGGTTGGCCAACTGTTCGGCTGGCAGAGGCAGGGAAGAAAAAGAAACTGTGCTCACGGCGATAACTCTTATATGACGAATGGAATGGCGGCGCGCCCGCAGGTTGGCGCCGAATCAGCGGTAAATGATAACAGAGATGGGCGGCGTTACGGGCTGCGGGCATAAAAAAACCCGCCGGCGGCGGGTTTCTTGGCGGCTCAGTCGTTAAATCGCAACGACGTTGGCTGCAGCTGGGCCACGTTGGCTGTCCTGGATGGAGAATTCAACCTGCTGGCCTTCAGCCAGAGTCTTGAAACCATCGCTAACGATAGCGGAAAAATGAACGAAAACGTCTTTAGAGCCGTCGGCAGGCGTGATGAAGCCGAAACCTTTGCTTTCGTTGAACCATTTAACGTGACCAGTGATCTTGCTCATTTGTGTTTCCTTTACTTGATAAACCTGCCTTGACGGCACGAGACGCGAAAACCTTGCTATATATAGGCCTTCTTTCGCCGTCGCTTATTAACGCACAATCGCCCAGGCAGGGCAAATATTTCTGCTTGTTATAAAAACAGTAAGTTAGCAACAAACCTGGCGCGGTGGCTGTGAACGCAATCGTTTTCGTATATACTGCCCGCCGATCATCAATCCGCTTACTTTCACCGATCCAGGTACGAAACTATGTTAACGATTGGAACCGCCCTGCGCCCTTCCGCCACCCGCGTTATGTTGCTCGGCTCCGGGGAGCTGGGTAAAGAAGTCGCCATTGAATGCCAGCGCCTCGGTCTGGAAGTGATCGCCGTCGATCGCTATGCCGACGCCCCCGCCATGCATGTGGCGCACCGCAGTCACGTCATCAATATGCTGGACGGTGACGCGTTGAAAGCCGTTATCGAACAAGAGCGGCCGGACTATATCGTTCCCGAAATCGAAGCGATCGCCACCGCCATGCTGGTGGAACTTGAACGTCAGGGCCACCGCGTGGTGCCCTGCGCCGAAGCCACGCGCCTGACCATGAACCGCGAAGGCATCCGCCGTCTGGCGGCGGAAGAACTTGGCCTGCCCACCTCCAGCTATCGCTTTGCCGACAGCGAAGCGGCTTTCCGGCAGGCGGTCGAGCACATCGGCTACCCGTGCATCGTCAAACCGGTGATGAGTTCTTCCGGCAAAGGACAAAGCCTGATCCGCGCGCCTGAGCAGCTGCAAAGCGCCTGGGATTACGCGCAACAGGGTGGACGCGCCGGCGGCGGCCGGGTGATC
Source organism: Serratia sp. BNK-23 (assembly GCF_047456145.1). Classification (NCBI taxonomy): domain Bacteria; kingdom Pseudomonadati; phylum Pseudomonadota; class Gammaproteobacteria; order Enterobacterales; family Yersiniaceae; genus Serratia; species Serratia sp. BNK-23. The sequence goes on along the minus strand of NZ_CP179900.1, from coordinate 2,066,712 downwards.
GTCGAAGGGTTGGTAAGATTTGATTTTGAAATTACGTTGCTGACCATCAGCGCCGTGGACGGCGTACATTTCTGCGAGCCGATCGGCCATCGTCAGGAAGACGGAGATTATCGCGAATCCTGGCAACCGCAGCGCATGTCAGCCACGGCGTTGAGCCGTGCTCAGGCTATTGCGGAGAAGGTGGTGAAAGCCCTGGGCGGGTTCGGCCTGTTCGGCGTGGAGCTGTTCGTCTGCGGCGACGATGTGATCTTCAGCGAAGTGTCTCCGCGGCCGCACGATACCGGCATGGTTACGTTGATCTCACAGGATCTGTCCGAGTTCGCCCTGCACGTTCGCGCGTTTCTCGGGTTGCCGATTGGCGCCATCCGCCAGTTCGGCCCTTCCGCTTCGGCGGTGATCCTGCCGCAGCTCACCAGCAGCGATGTGCGTTTCAGCGGACTGGAAAATGCGCTGCACGGGCACAACCAGCTGCGCCTGTTCGGCAAACCGGAGATCGCCGGGCAACGTCGTTTGGGCGTAGCGCTGGCGACGGCGAACACGACGGAACTGGCGGTGGAGCAAGCGAAACAAGCCGCCGCCGCCGTGACGGTCAACGGCTGATACTCACGGGGCCGCTTGCGCGGCCCCGATAACGTCAATAGTCTTCGTCTTCTTCAGCATCGTCATCCCGCGACGCCTCCGGTGCGGCCTCATGTTGCTCGTCTTCGTCATCGAACAATACCGCAACCTGAGCACCCTGATGCTTCTCGCGAATTTCCTGCGCAACGCGAGCAATGGCCTCACCGCTGCTCATGCCCTGCTCCATCAGTTGATGGATGCGATCCGCCGCTTCCTGCTGCTCCGCGTGATTCAGTAATGGCATACCTGCATGCATGTGTCGTTCTCTCCGGCAAAAGGGAGAAGGAGTATACGCGCTAACGCGGCGGATCCCAACGTCTGGTGCGTCAGGCCGGTTGCGAACAGCCGTTATCGTTGCGCCACTGCTTCAGGCGATGCCGCCACAGCATGACATGCCACCCCTGCTTCAGGCCGCGCGCATTGGCGAACATCGCTCTGTCGATACCGCGCTGATAGAACTCTTCGGTGATCTGACTCTGAGCGGCCGGTTCCGGCTCGCGACGAATGCTGTGGCAAATGCCCAGCGCTTCGCGGGTGATTTGCCAATGGAAAGCCGGACGAATGACGATAGTGCCCGCATAGCGCTGGTTGAGCCGCTCCAGCATGTCGACGATTTTCATATAGTGGCGTTGATACTCCACGTTCGCCTTACCGATGCGACGACGATTACTGATCGACTTGTCGTGCACCCGTTGACGGTACAGCGGCGTACTTAAATATTTGACCCGTTTGGCATTAAACATGACTTCTGTCGTCCAGGGAATATCCTGGTGATGTAACCCCGGCTCGAAATAAAGCCGATGCTGGCGAATAAAGTCGAGGCGATATATTGCCAGCCATACAACGTGAATAAACTTTCGCGATTTCAGCGCACGTTCAAACCACTGCACGCCACTGATCACATCGGTGGTACGCAAACGCGCCTCGGGAAAAATCGGCTGCAATTCATCTTGGCTGGTGAAATAGCGCTCGCCATTACATTGCATCACGTCTAATTGGTGTTTTTCCGCCTGTTCCAGCAGCGTGGAATACATCTCCGGCGCCAGCAAGTCGTCGGCATCGGGAAACGCCACATATTTGCCTTGGGCAACGGCAAGCCCGGCATTACGCGCGTTAGAAACGCCGCCATTGGCCTGATCGATCACACGAATATGCGGATGTACCGCCGCGTAACGGTGCGCGATCTCTCCTGAACCGTCAGTGGAACCATCGTTGACGATGATCACCTCCAACCGTTGCTCGCGCTGGGCCAGCAGCGAGGCCAGGAAAGGCTCCAATAATTCCCCCGCATTGTGCATCGGGACGATCACGCTCAGCATTAACGACATAGTCAGCTCTTCAATGATAATGTAACAAAATAATAATTTTATTTTTCTAAAAGACTCATTCGGCCTGCGTAGGCTTGGGATAGGCGTGAAACACTGCAAATTCCCGCGCTGGCTAATGGAACCGAACTGGCCTTTCTTTCTCAAACCCGCGCCAGAAAAGCGCTGAGTAATTAAGCCATTAATTCTAAAAGGCGGCGACGTTGCTAAAATCGGGCATAGCAACATCTCCCCCGCTTCTAATAACAAGCAGAAATAATAAATTTATGAAATTAACGAATCTTTTTTTATATTTCTCGGGTATTGCGCCCTCGATGAATAGGCTTCCAGTGCATTTGACGTTAAATTTTTAACATATCGAAGTATAATCAATGGCGCAAAAAATGCCTTATTTAAGGTTTGTTGAGCTGCTGTTTATGTGAACTGTGCTTCATGTCGTGCATGGCAAAACATGCATGACGTGGCTGTCTATGGCACACTAGCCGCCAGATATCGCCGTCCTCACAGCCAGGTTTATTGACGTTCATGAGCGTAACCGCCCCAAACATAAAATCTTTGCCCTACAGCCGCCGTGCCCTGATGACGCTTTTCGCCCCGCTTTCATCGCAGCCTTGGGCGATGCTGCTGCATTCGGGCTTTGCCGACCATTCGCACAACCGCTTCGATATCCTGGTCGCACAACCGCGCGTGACACTCACCACCCGGGGTGCCGACACGCAAATCGAAAGTGACGGCGTCACCATTCAGTCGCAGGAAGATCCGTTCTCCTTGCTGCAGCAGCAACTGGCGACGCAAGGCTGGCAGCCGGCGTTTAATCCGGACCTGCCGTTTCAGGGCGGAGCTCTGGGACTGTTCGGCTACGATCTTGGGCGCCGGGTGGAAACCCTGCCGCAGTTGGCCGAAGCCGATCTCGCTTTGCCGGATATGGCAGTGGGCATTTATGACTGGGCAGCGATCGCCGACCACCAATTGCAAACCCTGACGCTGCTCAGCTATGGCGATGTGGAGCAGCGCTGGCGCTGGCTCAATAGCCAAACCGCACCTACAGAACGCCCTTTCACGCTGCTGAGCGACTGGCGCGCCAATATGAGCCGGCGACAATACGGCGAGAAATTCCAACGTATTCAGCACTACCTGCGCAGCGGCGACTGTTACCAAATTAATCTGGCACAACGATTCTCCGCCGACTATCAGGGGGATGAATGGCAGGCGTTCTGCCGCCTGAGCGCCTGCAACCGCGCGCCGTTCTCGGCCTTCCTGCGCTTGCCGCACAACAGCGTACTGAGCGTCTCTCCCGAGCGCTTCCTGTGGCTGGAGCAGCAGCGTATCCAAACCCGCCCGATCAAGGGCACGCTGCCGCGGCTGGCGGACGCGGAACAGGACGCTGCGCAGGCTCGCCGTTTGGCCGATTCACCCAAGGATCGCGCTGAAAATCTGATGATCGTCGATCTGCTGCGCAACGATATCGGCCGCGTCGCCCAGCCTGGCAGCGTACGGGTGCCGGAACTGTTCGCCGTGGAGCCGTTCCCCGCCGTGCATCACCTGGTGAGCACCATCACCGCGACCCTGCCAAACCATACCTCGGCGGCCGAACTGCTGCGCGCCTGCTTCCCCGGCGGTTCGATCACCGGCGCGCCCAAGGTGCGCGCGATGGAAATCATCGAAGAGTTGGAGCCGCAGCGCCGCAATGCCTATTGCGGCAGCATCGGTTACCTGAGCGCCTGCGGCACCATGGACACCAATATCACCATTCGCACGCTCGTCACCGAAAACGGTCGCATCCACTGCTCCGCCGGCGGCGGCATCGTGGCGGACAGCCAGGAGCAGGCGGAATACCAGGAGACCTTCGACAAGGTCGGCCGCATTTTGCCGCAGCTAGGGGAGTATGCCCTGTCGTGATCCCATCGAACTCACCGGCCTCACTGCACGCCTTTATCAGCCGTTTTCAACTGCAGCTGCCACAGGCGACGCAGATTTCGCACCATGTGCGCCCGGCGGCGGTGCTGATCCCGATCGTCTGCCGCGCCGAGCCGACGCTGCTGTTGACCCGCCGTGCCGACTCGCTGCGCAAACATGCCGGTCAAGTGGCCTTCCCCGGCGGCAAAACCGACGCAGAAGACGGATCGGCGATCGTCACGGCGCTGCGAGAAGCGCAGGAAGAAGTGGCGATACCGCCGCAAGCGGTGACTGTCCTCGGCCAAATGGCGCCGCTCGACAGCAGCACCGGATTTCAGGTTACCCCTATCGTCGGCCTCATCCCGCCGGACGTGCAGTTCCACGCCAATGAAGGCGAAGTGGCGGACGTGTTCGAGATGCCCCTGCGGGAAGCGCTGACCCTGTCGCGTTACTATCCGCTGGATATTCATCGCGCCGGCCATACGCACCGCATCTACCTCTCCTGGTATCACAGCCAGTTTATCTGGGGGCTGACCGCCGCCATCATTCGGCGCCTGGCGCAACAGGTCAGTATTTAGCCCGCATTACGTGATCTGACTCGCAATCTGGCACGGTTGCCGACCTCCGCGGCGGGTAAAGCGATCGCTATCACTTCATTTGATCGCTTTTTCAACTACCGTTCCGTTTGAATGGTTTTAAAAAAACTGTAAACCCTCTCTTAAACCTTACGAAATACCTGTAAAATACCACCGTCCGAGATAAACCACTGTAGAAACAGGGATTAAGCCGGCGGCGTTCAGCACGGAAAGCTGGCGCGATTACCGCTAATGGAGCTTGGGCGAAAGCGGATACCCCGCACAAGGGTTCGCCCCGGGTAATCAGTAAAAAAAGCGACACCACGGATTATTTAATTTCATGCGAAAAAGGCAGCCGAACCCGCACGGCCCTTTTACAATATCGCTGTTCCCTGCGCGGTTTTTGACCGCCGCAGCCATAACAATACGTCTCTTTAAGGAGTTTTAGCGTGATTAGCGTTTTCGACATGTTTAAGATCGGCATCGGCCCGTCCAGCTCTCATACGGTTGGACCGATGAAAGCCGGCAAACAGTTTGTCGACGATCTGGTAAATAAAGGCCTGATGCCTTCTATCACGCGTGTTGCCGTAGACGTTTACGGCTCACTCTCATTGACCGGCAAAGGTCACCATACCGATATCGCCATCATTCTCGGCCTGGCCGGCAACATGCCGGACACCGTCGATATCGATAGCATTCCGGGTTTTATTCGCGATGTAGAACAACGTCAACGCCTGATGCTGGCCAACGGCCTGCATGAAGTCGATTTCCCACGCGACGGCGGCATGGTCTTCCGCAGCGACAACCTGCCGCTGCACGAAAACGGCATGCAGATCCACGCCTTCGCCGGCGATAAAGAAGTGTACAGCAAGACCTATTACTCTATCGGCGGCGGTTTCATCGTCGACGAGGAGAATTTCGGCAAGGCCGCCGAGCAAGAACTGCAAATGCCATATCCGTTCAACTCCGCGCGCGAAATGCTCGACCACTGCCGCGAGACCGGCCTGTCGCTGTCCGGCATGGTGATGCAGAACGAACTGGCGCTGCACAGTAAGCAAGAGATCGAGACCTACTTCGGCAACGTCTGGCAAACCATGCGCGCCTGTATCGACCGCGGTCTGAACACCGAAGGCGTACTGCCGGGGCCGCTGCGCGTACCGCGCCGGGCCTCCGCGCTGCGACGCATGCTGGTGGCGTCGGACAAACTGTCCAGCGATCCGATGAACGTGATCGACTGGGTCAACATGTTCGCGCTGGCGGTTAACGAAGAAAACGCCGCCGGCGGCCGCGTGGTCACTGCGCCGACCAACGGCGCCTGCGGCATCGTGCCTGCGGTGCTGGCTTACTACGATCACTTCATCGAGTCCGTCAGCCCGGATATCTACATCCGCTACTTTATGGCGGCGGGTGCGATCGGCGCGTTGTACAAGATGAACGCCTCCATCTCCGGCGCCGAAGTCGGTTGCCAGGGTGAAGTCGGCGTTGCCTGCTCCATGGCGGCGGCCGGTCTGGCCGAACTGCTGGGCGGCAGCCCTGAGCAGGTCTGTGTGGCGGCGGAGATCGGCATGGAACACAACCTGGGTCTGACCTGTGACCCGGTCGCCGGCCAGGTGCAGGTGCCGTGCATCGAGCGCAACGCCATCGCCTCGGTCAAGGCGATCAACGCCGCCCGCATGGCCCTGCGCCGCACCAGCGAGCCGCGCGTTTCGCTGGATAAGGTGATCGAGACCATGTACGAAACCGGCAAAGACATGAACGCCAAGTACCGCGAAACGTCACGCGGCGGCCTGGCAATCAAGGTGCAATGCGACTGACAGACAACCCCGCCACCCGGCGGGGTTTTTTATGGGTAATCAATTCACTGGCCGCTTTTTGTGACAATGTCACCAGAAAAAATCCTGCATTTCTCTCATCGATCCGGTGGTTAGCCTGCAAATTGACCTTCTGTTTTGCCAAATCGAAATAATTTACTGAGTTACCATCAATCTTGTATAACCTCAGGCTAGAATTAGCCGAGCGCAACTTAAGGATCTATGACCTGACCGTGACTCGGGGCTGGATTACCGAACAAGGATTTACCGGATGTTGATGACCCACCTCGCCGCGTCCCGATATCGTTATTACCGTTGGCTGCTGGCCGGAGCGGTGGGCGCGGCTATTCTGTTGGTATCGCTGTATACCCGTTACTATCAAGAGGTCAAAAGTATCGAGCTGAGCCAACAGACATTGGCCACCCGCACCGTCGGCAAGCTCAACCAGTTGTTGACGCCGGCTCAGCTGCAGGCGGAGCGCAGCATGGACATGCTGGACCAGCCCTGCGAGAACGTTTCGTCGACCCTGCGCTTTCGCGCCGCGCAGAATCAGGCGCTACGCGCCATGTTGCTGGTAAAAAACGGCATTATTTACTGCTCCAGCCTGTTTGGTTCCCGTCATTATCAGCTGGCCGCGGTAATGCCGACCTTCGTCAACAGCAACGCCAGGCTGGCGCTGCGCCCCTCGCTGGCGGTGAGCAAAGGCCTGCCCACGCTGGTGATGTGGACGCCATCCCCCCACGATAAAACCAGCGGCGTGCTGCACGTGTTTAATATCGAGCTGCTGTCCAACTTTTTACTCGAGCCGCAGGAGCCTTACGTTCAGCGCGTGGTGCTGAACGTGGCTGACAGCAGCCTGGAATACGGCCGACGCGAAATCCTGAGCCGTGACACCCTGACCAACGATCTGCGCTACACCGCCGGCTCTGCGCTATACCCGTTCTCGATTTCGCTGTTCGGCCCGCAGATCGGCATGCTGGCGCTTTCCGCACTGCCGCGCCATATCCCGCTCGCGCTGCTGATCAGCCTGTTGGCCGCCTATGTGGTCTATCTGCTCACCGCTAACCGCATGAGCCTGTCTTATCACATCGGCCATGCCATCACCCATCGCGAGTTCCGCGTCTATTGCCAGCCCATCATCCATAGCGACACCGGGCGCTGCGCCGGCGTTGAGATGCTGCTGCGCTGGAAAAAGAAGCGGCAAGGGTGGATCTCCCCCGACGTGTTTATTCCGCTGGCCGAGCAGCATGAGCTGATCATTCCGCTGACCCGTTATCTGATGAACACCGTGACGGAAAATCTGCAGCTGTTCCCGCCGCGACCGTCGTTCTACATCAGCATCAACGTCGCCGCCGAACACTTTAAAACGCTCAACATCATCGACGATATCCGTCGGATTTGGCTACCGGCGCATCCGATGCCGTCACTGATGCTGGAGCTGACCGAACGCACCGCGCTGTCGGCGATCCAGCATGACCAGATCCGGACGCTGAAAGACATGGGGATCATGCTGGCCATCGACGATTTCGGCACCGGCCACAGCTCGCTGAGCTACCTGAAGAACCTTAGCCCGGACGTGTTAAAGATCGACCGCGGGTTTACCGCGGCCATCGGTACCGACGCGGTCAACGCCACGGTGACCGATACCATCATTACGCTGGCGCAGCGGCTGAAGCTGAAGCTGGTGGCTGAAGGGGTAGAAACGGCGGAACAGGCCGACTATCTGCGCTCGCGTGAGGTCAATGCCCTGCAGGGGTATTATTTCGCCAAGCCGATGCCGATCCACGTTTTCCCGCTGTGGTTGCAGCAGTACGAATCGCGCGTCAGGAAAACAGAAGAGAATACGCCGGAGGCCTGAGCCTCCGGCGGGTGGGTTACGAATGCGCCGGTTCGTCGAAGACGACGCGGGTGACACGCACCAACTCAATGCGATAGTCGGAGACCTCGACGATATCGAAACGTAGGTGGTTCAGTTCAATGGTGTCCCCCACTACCGGCATCTGGCCGTAGTGGGCTAACAGCAGCCCCGCCAGAGTGGCGTAGTCTGCGGTTGGGCTGACCAGGTCATCGCAGGCCAGCGCCTGTTCCAGCGAGTGCAGGTCGGTCCCGCCTTTGACCAGCCAGCCGTCGCCTTCCGCCACGATGTCCGGCGTTTCATCTTCGTCCGGGAACTCGCCGGCAATCGCTTCCAGCACATCCAGCGGCGTCACCAGCCCCTGCACCACGCCGAACTCGTTGGTGACCACCACCAGGCGCCCTTTGGCGCGGCGCAGCACCGCCAGCAGCTTGATGACATCCATGGTTTCCGGCACCACGATCGGCGGCGTGCGGGCGGCAAACTCGGCGATATCTTCCCCTTGCTCCAGCGCCACCAGCAGATCCTTGGCGCGTACCACGCCGACGATCTCATCCACAGAGTCGCGACACACCGGGAACAGGCTGTGCGGCGTATCCAGCAACTGTGCACGCACCTCCTCACGGGAGCGCTCGCAGTCGACCCAGGAGATGTCAGTGCGCGGCGTCATCACGCTGCGCAATGAGCGCGAGGCCAGCGTCAGCACACCGCTGATCATATAACGCTCTTCCGCCGCAAAGGTTTCATCCCTCGGCAACGCCACCGCGTCGTCAGGCTGCTGTGCGCGCTGCTGCCCCATCAGGCGCATGATCGCTTCCGCGGTGCGCTCGCGCATCGGGCGACGCGCCTGATGCTTGATAAAGTTGCGGCGCGCGATCTGGTTGAACAATTCAATCAGGATCGAGAAGCCGATCGCGGCGTACAGATAGCCTTTAGGAATATGCAAGCCGAAGCCTTCGGCGATCAGGCTCAGACCGATCATCAACAGGAAGCTCAGGCACAGCACCACAATGGTCGGGTGCGCGTTGACGAAGTTGGTCAACGGCTTGGATGCCAGCAGCATCACCGCCATCGCGATCACCACCGCCGCCATCATCACCGGCAGATCGTTCACCATGCCCACGGCGGTGATCACCGCATCAAGCGAGAACACCGCGTCAAGGATCACGATTTGCACCACCACCGCCCAGAACTTGGCGTAACCGCGGTTGGCGCCATCCTGGTGCGTCTGCCCTTCCAGCCGTTCATGCAGCTCCATGGTGGCCTTGAACAGCAGGAATACCCCGCCGAACAGCAGGATAAGATCGCGGCCGGAGAAGCTGAAATCGCCGACGCTGAACAGCGGCGTGGTCAGGGTTACCATCCAGGAGATCACCGACAGCAGACCCAAACGCATCAGCAATGCCAGCGACAGGCCGATGATGCGCGCCTTATCGCGCTGCTTAGGCGGCAGTTTGTCGGCCAAAATGGCGATGAATACCAGGTTGTCGATGCCCAGCACGATTTCCAGCACCACCAGCGTAAGCAACCCCGCCCAAATAGAGGGGTCCATTAAAAATTCCATATCAGACTCCAGAGAAAAGTGGGAATGAGCGCACGCCGCTCAGACGTGACGATGCCGCCGCTGCATGGGCGCAGTCGACAATAGCAAAGTGACGGGATGGGATTACCGGGAGATGGCCGAAGGGCCGAACAACATATGCAACGCCAGCAGGTGGCGGGTGAAACCTGGAAAAACAGTTACTTCGGTGACAGTCCATAGGGAGGGCTGAGGCCCTTCACTCCTTAGTGATGAAAGAGGAAATTACTGTATCAGGATTTTTCTGGGGGACAAAGCGGCTTTTTCAACGGCGGTTTAGGGTGACGCCACGCCATATCGTCTGCGACAGCTAAGATTTCTCCGAGCATTCAATAGCGGAGCAGCGTCACAAAAAATATTTTTTCACTCACTAAAATAAATCTCGCGTTCGTGAAGTATCACGCACAGGCATTTGATACTGCGTGAGAAATGTTAGGCGTGCGTTTCTTTTTTTCTACCATAATGTATCTGAACCGCGGAAGTGACTGCCAAGACGGCGCGGAGAAACGACACAAACCGCGTCTGGAGTTCAACGAGGAGGTAGCGAGTGGCAATAGCTATTATCATCGGCACACACGGGGCTGCAGCGGAACAACTGCTGAAAACGGCGGAGATGCTATTGGGCGAGCAGGACAACGTCGCCTTTATAGACTTCGTTCCCGGTGAGAATGCCGAAACGTTAATCGTCAAATACAACGAAAAAATCAGTGGATTGGATACCAGCGGCGGCGTGCTGTTCCTGGTGGATACCTGGGGCGGCAGCCCGTTCAACGCCGCCAGCCGCATTGCGGTCGACAAAGAAAACTATGAGGTCGTCACCGGGGTCAACATCCCGATGCTGGTGGAAACCTTCATGGCGCGGGACGACAACCCCGCTTTCGATGAACTGGTGGCGCTGGCGTTGGAAACCGGCCGCGAAGGCGTGAAAGCGCTGAAAAAACCGCAGGAAGAACCCGCAAAACCCGTGGCGCCCGTCGCCAAAGCCGCTGCCCCTCAGGCGCCGCTGGGGCCGAACGACCACATGAAAATCGGCCTGGCGCGCATCGATGACCGCTTGATTCACGGCCAGGTGGCTACCCGCTGGACCAAAGAGACCAACGTCAGCCGCATCATCGTCGTCAGCGACGAAGTCGCTGCCGACCATGTGCGCAAAACCCTGCTGACCCAGGTCGCCCCGCCGGGCGTCACCGCCCACGTGGTGGACGTGGCGAAGGCTATCCGCGTCTGGAACAACCCGAAATACGCCAACGACCGCGTGATGCTGCTGTTTACCAATCCGACCGACGTCTGGCGTCTGGTGGAGGGCGGTGTGGATATTCAATCCGTCAATATCGGCGGCATGGCGTTCCGCCAGGGGAAAACCCAGGTGAACAACGCCGTTTCCGTCGATGAAAAAGATATCGAAGCGTTTAAGAAACTGAACGATCGCGGTATCGAGCTGGAGGTGCGTAAGGTCTCGTCCGACAGCCGGCTAAAAATGATGGACCTGATTAACAAACTCAATTAGTGGCGCCTGCCGCTGATTATTTTACTCAGAGCTTTTTTGGTCATAGGAGAAGTGCAATGGAGATCACCACTCTTCAGATTGTGCTGATATTTATCGTTGCCTGTATCGCCGGGATGGGTTCCGTCCTCGACGAGTTCCAGTTCCACCGTCCGCTGGTCGCCTGTACCCTGATCGGCTTCATCCTCGGCGATATGAAAACCGGCATCATTATCGGCGGTACGCTGGAAATGATCGCCCTCGGCTGGATGAACATCGGTGCGGCGGTCGCGCCGGATGCCGCCCTGGCGTCCATCATCTCGACCATCCTGGTCATCGCCGGCGGGCAAAGCGTCGGCGCCGGTATCGCCCTGGCCATTCCGCTGGCGGCGGCCGGCCAGGTGTTAACCATCATCGTGCGAACCCTCACCGTGGCCTTCCAGCACGCAGCGGACAGTGCGGCGGAGCGCGGCAGCCTGCGCGCCATCAGCTGGATCCATGTCGGCGCCCTGCTGCTGCAGGCGATGCGTATCGCCATCCCGGCGGTCATCGTCGCCATCTCGGTGGGCACCGCCGGGGTGCACGCCCTGCTCAACTCGATCCCGGAAGTGGTCACCAGCGGCCTGAACATCGCCGGCGGCATGATCGTGGTGGTCGGTTACGCGATGGTGATTAACATGATGCGCGCCGGCTACCTGATGCCGTTCTTCTATCTCGGTTTCGTTACCGCCGCCTTCACCAACTTCAACCTGGTGGCGCTCGGCGTCATCGGCGTGGTGATGGCCGTGCTGTATATCCAGCTCAGCCCGAAATACAACAAGTCTCAGGTTGTCCAGGCCGGCCCGGCTAACGCGAACGATCTCGATAACGAACTCGACTAGGAATAGGTGAGAGAAATGGTTGATACAACTGCTCAAAAGAAACTCACGCCGGCCGATATTCGCGGCGTATTCCTGCGTTCGAACCTGTTCCAGGGTTCATGGAACTTCGAACGCATGCAGGCGCTGGGTTTTTGCTTCTCGATGGTGCCGGTGATCCGCCGCCTGTATCCGGAAAACAATGACGATCGCAAACAGGCGATCAAGCGCCACCTTGAGTTCTTCAACACCCACCCTTACGTGGCGGCGCCGGTGCTCGGCGTAACCATGGCGATGGAAGAGCAACGCGCCAACGGCGCACCGATCGACGACGCCGCAATCAACGGCATCAAGGTTGGTTTGATGGGGCCGCTGGCGGGCGTCGGTGACCCGATCTTCTGGGGCACCGTGCGGCCGGTATTCGCCGCGCTTGGGGCGGGCATCGCCATGAGCGGCAGCCTGCTCGGACCGATCCTGTTCTTCGTGCTGTTCAACCTGGTGCGCCTGCTGACCCGCTATTACGGCGTGGCCTACGGTTACCGTAAAGGGGTGGACATCGTCAACGACATGGGCGGCGGCTTCCTGCAGAAACTGACGGAAGGAGCGTCCATTCTCGGCCTGTTTGTCATGGGGGCGCTGGTCAACAAGTGGACGCACGTGAATATCCCGCTGGTGGTGTCCAAGATCACCGACCAGACCGGGCATACCAACGTCACCACGGTGCAGACCATCCTCGACCAGCTGATGCCGGGCCTGGTGCCGCTGCTGTTGACCTTCGCCTGTATGTGGCTGCTGCGCAAGAAAGTCAACGCGCTGTGGATCATCATCGGCTTCTTCGTCATCGGTATCTTTGGCTATTGGATTGGCCTGCTGGGCCTGTAATCGTTCGAAACGGCCGGGGGGCAACCCCCGGCTTTTTTATGTGTGGAGCAAGAGATGTCACTGACCGACGCCGTACTGATGCTGTTTATCGCCCTGCTGTTGCTGTATTCGCTGTACGACGAATTCGGCATGGATCTGCTGAAAGGCAAAACGCGGCTCAAAGTGCCGCTCAAACGCCGCAACCGCCTCGACAGCCTGATTTTCGTCGGCCTGATCGCCATTCTGATTTACCGTAACGTCACCGCCAACGGCGCGCTATTAACCACTTATCTGCTTATTTCTTTGGCGCTGCTCGCCATCTATATTGCTTATATCCGCTCGCCCAAAATGGTGTTTAAAGCGCACGGTTTTTTCTTCGCCAATGTTTTTGTCGAATATAACCGCATTAAAGCCATGAATTTATCGGAGGACGGCATTCTGGCCATCGACCTGGAGCAGCGCCGGCTGTTGGTTCAGGTGACGCACCTGGATGACCTGGAGAAGATATACAATTTTTTCGTTGATAATCAATAAATAAGGGAAAATTAATTTTATTCTCGCTCAAACCTTGCGCTGTCTGTGGATAATTAATCGGCAGCGCCATTTCATTTCTGACTATTATTTCTGCAACATTGTTACCCGCGTCTACATTATATTCCCACATGAAATCAGATTAATGAAAACGAGTCTCAATTAAGAACAAAAATCGCGCCAGAATAAAGTTGTCGGTACCGGAAATAATATGGTATGGTTGCGCCGTCATTGGGGAGTAGCCGGTTTCTGGAGAATAAAACGCCAGAAACGCCCGTATCAACATACTCGTTTCGCCGTATGAAACGTGGTGCGGGCAGCCAGGTAAGGTTGGCGAGACCATAGACACGTAACTCCGTCGTTTGGTTGGGGGTGGGTTACGTGTATATGGAGCCACCCGGCCGAGGCTATTTCACATGAACCTTTCAGCAACGCTTATTCTCGCTTTCGGCATGTCCATGGATGCGTTCGCCGCTTCTATCGGCAAAGGCGCCAGTCTGCATCAGCCGCGCTTTCGCGAAGCGATCCGCACAGGTCTGATCTTCGGCGTGGTCGAAGCAATCACCCCGCTCATCGGTTGGGCCATCGGCCTGTTCGCCAGCCAATACATCATGGAATGGGATCACTGGGTCGCCTTCTCGCTGCTGTTCATTCTCGGCATGCGCATGATCGTCGAAGGGGTGCGCAACAGGCCCGACGAAGAAGAGAAGGTCAAACGCCACGGCTTCTGGATATTGGTGGCCACCGCTATCGCGACCAGCCTGGACGCCATGGCGATCGGCGTCGGTCTGGCCTTCCTGCAGGTGAACATCGTGCACACCGCAATGGCCATCGGCTGCGCCACCATGATCATGGCAACGTTGGGCATGATGATCGGCCGCTTTATCGGCCCGCTGCTGGGCAAACGCGCCGAAATTCTCGGCGGCGTGGTGTTGATCGGCATCGGTGTCAACATCCTGCTGGAGCACCTCGGCTACCTGGCCTGAGGCGACCGAACTGCAAAAAAAACCTGCCGCGGCAGGTTTTTTTGTTCCTGAGTTCAAGGCCCCTTAAGCGCGACGTCGGTACAACGCCAACACGAAATCCGTCTCGCACACAAACTCGCCGCCCTCGGCCAACCGCTGTTGCACCTCCGGCGTAGCGCGCCAGGCGAACGGCGTCATCTGCAGCAGATTGGCGGCCTGCGCGCCCGGTAGGGTCATCGTATAGGCCAGCGCCTCTTTGCGCTCGCAGTCGAATCCGTCGAACTGTTCATCCTGTTCGGCATGCAGCTGCACCTGCTGGTACACCTGCTCTTTCAGCTGGTACAGATGACGCGGGCCCGGCGACACCGTCAGCACCACGCCGCCCGGCTTCACTACCCGCGCCAGCTCCTCCGCCTTGCAGGGCGCATAAATGCGCAAGACCGCATCCAGCGCCCCGTCGGCGAACGGCAAACGGTGACTGGAGGCGACGCAGAACGAGACCGCCGGATAACGTTTGGCAGCGTAGCGGATCGCCACCTTGGCGACGTCCAGCCCATAGACCGCCATATTGCGCTTCTGTGCCAGCCGTGCGGCCACGGCGGCGGTGTAGTACCCTTCCCCACAGCCTATGTCCAATAACGCGCCTACATCGGCCGCCAGCGCCGAATCCAGCCACTCGGCTACCTGCGCTTGCAACGGCTGATAATATCCACCGTCGAGAAACGCGCGCCGTGCCTGCATCATTTCCGCGCTGTCTCCCGGCTGCTTCGATCGTTTGTGCTGCACCGGCAGCAGATTCACGTAGCCTTCTTTGGCTTGATCGAACTGATGATTGCCGTCACAACGCCAGTGTTGTGATGAAAAATGCAGCGGTTGATGACACAGGGGGCAGTGATAAGACATGAGTGGGCTTCCAGAAAGACAGGGCGCGGCTAGTCTAAAGAAGGCGTCGGCTTGATGCAAGGCGCATCCCCGCTCGCTTTCGCCGCCAACAACACCTGGCCAAGCGGGGAAAAAGCTGGCTACACTGAGAGTCTGTTTTCTCATGCAGGTGAACATAACTTATGAGCGATCGTTCCGCGCTGCTCGATGCGGTGCCCCACATTCAGCACGGCTTCGGCAGCAAACTCGCGCTGCTGCCCGGGCATCTGCTGCCCTACAGCGCCACGCTGCCGGAAAAAAAACAGGTGCACGGCACCCGCATCGTCGATGTGCTGCAGCCGGCGCAGGCATGCGGCGAGGCCGATGGTTTCTATACTCGCCAGCCCGGCATTCTGCTCAGCGTACTGACGGCGGACTGTTTGCCGGTGCTGTTCAGCCGCCGTGACGGCGGCGCCATCGCTGCGGTGCACGCCGGCTGGCGCGGGCTGCTGGACGGTATTCTGGAACAGATGGCAGCACGCATTCGCCAGGACGGCGACACCGCCGATTGGGTCGTCTCCATCGGCCCTGCCGCCGGCCCGTGCTGCTACGAAGTCGATGAAGCGCTGGTGGAGAGTTTTAAACAGCGCCTGCCGCTGCCCGCCACGCTGATCAGCCCGCATTACCGGCATCTCGATTTGGCCGCAATTGCCGAATACAAGCTGGCGGCGCTCGGCTTCGCCGCCGTTGACCGCGCCGGCAGTTGCACCATCTGCACGCCGGACGTCGACCCACAGCGGCCGCAGCGCTTCAAATACACCAGCTATCGCCGCAACAGCCACCGGCGCGCGCAGGATCCGACGCATCCGGGGATCAAAGGCCGCAACCAGTACGCCGGCATCATCATCGCCGCCGGATGACGGAAACGAAAAAGCCCGCGCGAAGGCGGGCTTTTTGTACAGCTGACGCTGATTAGATAGCAGTAACGTTTACTGCAGATGGGCCTTTCTGGCCATCTTGGATTTCGAACTCAACGTTCTGGCCTTCAGCCAGGGTTTTGAAGCCGTTACCCTGGATTGCAGAGAAGTGTACGAACACGTCTTTGCTGCCGTCAGCCGGGGTGATGAAACCGAAACCTTTAGACTCGTTGAACCACTTAACTTGACCTTTGATCTTTGCCATCTTGAGTATTTCCTTTGGATTGTTTAAACCGCCCGAGGGCGTTACATAGACAAACTAGAGTCGTTACTGCTTGAGGCACTAAGATAAGGATCGGCAGAGAAGCGGTATTCAACGCTAACGTCTTTACTCAGAACTTCTTTACTGAAAATGCCACACATATACAGAACTGTACCTCGTTTTACCCAGATGCGTTATCACATACTCTGTATGCGATGGCAAGCCATTTTTAATCACTGAACGACATGTCGCACATATTTGAAACGGTCGAGCGCAACATTTGCTTAAATAGGTCAAAAGATGTTGAAGCATCGGCTATTTTCTGCTTGCCAAAATCACTGCGCCAGACCCCGCATTCTGCTGGAGTTTTAACAAAACTTTCATCGTATTGACGCCTTTGCGTCTCATCATTTCCGCTTTTTTGCCGCTTATAGCGTTAAAAAATTTGAATCTTTATGGAATTTGATATGCAACATCTGAATATCGATGAACGGGGGCCAATTTATTCATCGCTCCTCCGACCATTTACCGCCGGAAAGCCCATTCATCATCGGCTTTCCGCCCTGCCGCCAAACGGCGCGGGCGAGAACGGCGCACGGGTCGGCGGCAACGTCTCCACCCTGCACAACGGATGCATAAGCATGCAAAGCGCCGGCACATCTTCCGCTGCCTGTGGTTTCATCATAAATAATCCGAATGTCATTAACCTCAATAGCCGGAATAATCTTATCAATAACGAAAGTTCAACGTTGAATTAAATCCTGAAAATACGGGGGTTATTTGAATCACCACCCGCACTTATCAATTCTGCTAATTACAGCTGCGCTTTCAAACCATTGACTTTATTCATCCCGCTGCGCCGCCGGGGGATTAGGTAACGCAGGCGATGAGCCCTGCAACGCGATGCGCTCGCCAATCTTCAGCGGGAGGAATTGATGCTGCTCCAACCCCGCCTCGCTCAGGGCCAGGTTCAGCTGCTGCGGCGGTTCGTCCAGCGATTCATCCGCCAGTTCGAATACTCCCCAATGGATAGGAATGGCTCGCGGCTGATTCAGTTCGCGATACAGCGCCACCGACTGCTGCGGATCCATATGCTGCTCCTGCATAAACCAGCGCGGCGCATAGGCGCCGATCGGCAACGCAGCCACGTCGAACGGCCCCAGCCGTTGACCGATCTCCGCCAGCCGTTCCGAATAACCGCTGTCGCCGGAAAAATAAAACCGTAGCGCCGGATGGTGGATCACCCACCCGCACCATAGCGAGCGATTGCGATCCCACAGCGTGCGCATGCTCCAGTGCCGCGCCGGCGTGGCGTAGACCGTCAGCTCGCCCAGTGACAGGCTCTGCCACCAGTCCAGTTCATGCACCTTCAGCCGGTAGCGGCGAAACCAGCGCTTCAACCCCAACGGCACGATGAACTCGGCCTGTGGGAAACGCCGCGCCAATTGCCGCACCGTGCGCCTGTCGAGGTGGTCATAATGGTTATGGGAGATCAGCACCACATCCACCGCCGGCAGTTGCCCCACCGTCAACGGCGGCGGCGTTCTGCGCTTTGGGCCGTAAAAGCTCAGCGGCGATGCACGTTCGGACAATACCGGATCGATCAGGATATAGCGGCCACTCAATCGCAATAGCATCGAGGCATGCCCCAACCACCAGACGCTGTCGTCGCTGCCACTGAGATCGGCAGGTTGCCACCAGCGCTGGGTAAATTGCGCGTAACCCAGCTGCGGCGGCCTGGGCAGCCCCTGTCGCTTGCGTTCATCTTGCCAACGCCGAAGATCGCCCTCCTGACGCCGCGAAGGTTCCAGGTTGCGAAATCCCTCCGGCGTATGATGCGCCTTGGCCGCGTCGTAATAACGGTTGATTCTTTTCATCCTGCCTTTTCTCCCGACCACAGCGCCCTGCACGGGCATGACTTTCAGTGTAACAAACTCGATGAAGCTCGCACTTTGTCAGCCGTGCGCTGCATCTCGGGACCTTTTGCCGTATGCTGTTGTCTCACTCCGGTGGAAAGCCAGGGCCGCCAAGAGCCCGTTAAGACTCTCTTAAGATCTTTGTGATTGACTTGTAGGGCATACAGAAAAGGAGAAGTTATGAGTCGTTCTACATCCCGCAAATCAGGCATCGGCCTGGGGCGTCGTATTCGCAGCGCGCTGCTGGCGCAGAAGCAATACTGGAAAATGTATTTCGCCATGAAGCTGCGCCGGCTGCGCGTGCCTGCACCGTTGGTGCTGCTGGGCGGTTCGCTGCTTGGGTTCTTCATGCTGACTCTGCTGATGCTCAGCGTAGTCGCCATCGACGTTATCAGCACCCTGCTGCTGCTGTGCCGGAAACTGCTGGGGCGGGGTGACGGTGAGGGGCGCGCCTTTATGCCGCGCGGCTGACGAGAAGAGCGCGGAGGCGCAATACGCCTCCGCGCGCAGATTAACGCTTGGCGCCTTTGCGGCGCGTCAGCATGAACCCGCCCCACAGCACCGCAACCCATACCGGCATCAGCAACACCGAAATGCGGATCCCTTCGCTGAAATACATGATCACCAGAATCAGGCCGAGGAACGCCAGACACAGGTAGTTGCCGAAAGGATACCACAGCGCCTTAAAGCTGGGGATGACGCCCTGGCGGTTCTTGGCGGCACGGAACTTCAGGTGCGCCAGGCAGATCATCACCCAGTTGATCACCAATGTTGACACCACCAGCGCCATCAGCAGCTCAAACGCCTTGCCGGGCATCAGGTAGTTGATCAGCACGCCGATCGAAGTAATCAACGCCGACAGCGCGATGGACAGCACCGGCACGCCGCGTTTATTCACGCGCGTCAGCACCTGAGGCGCATTGCCCTGGCTGGCCAGCCCGAACAGCATGCGGCTGTTGGCATAAACGCCGCTGTTGTAAACCGACAGCGCGGCGGTCAAGACCACTACGTTGAGCACCGTTGCCACCAGATTGCTGTTCAGCGCATGGAAGATCAGCACGAACGGGCTGCCGCCCTCCACCACTTGCCCCCACGGATAGAGCGAAAGCAGCACGGTCAGCGAGCCGATATAGAAGATCAGGATGCGGTACACCACCTGATTGGTGGCTTTGGGAATGCTGCGGCGCGGATCGGCGGCTTCCGCCGCGGTGATGCCGACCATCTCCAGCCCGCCGAACGAGAACATGATCACCGCCATCGCCATCACCAGCCCGGATAAGCCGTGCGGCATAAAGCCGCCCTGCTGCCAGAGGTTGGTGATGCTGGCCTGCGGCCCGCCGTTACCGCTGGCCAACAGCCAGGCGCCGAAGACGATCATGCCGACAATCGCCACTACCTTGATGATGGCGAACCAGAACTCGGTTTCGCCGTACAGGCGCACGTTCACCAGGTTAATCAGGTTGATCAGCACGAAAAACAGCGCGGCGGAGGCCCAGGTGGGGATCTCCGGCCACCAGTACTGAATGTAGATGCCGACGGCGGTCAATTCCGCCATGCCGACCAGAATGAACATTGCCCAGTAGTTCCAGCCGGAAAGGAAGCCGGCGAAATCGCCCCAGTATTTATAGGCAAAGTGACTGAAAGAGCCGGCGACCGGCTCCTCCACCACCATTTCACCCAGCTGGCGCATGATTAAAAACGCGATAAAACCGCCGATGGCGTAGCCCAGCAGCACGGCGGGGCCGGCCATTTTAATGGTTTGCGCAATGCCGAGAAATAAACCGGTACCGATGGCGCCCCCGAGGGCAATAAGCTGTATGTGTCTGTTTTTTAAACCGCGTTTTAGCGGAGTATCCTGATGCTGACCGCCCATCTTATCCTCATATGGCGTATACCCTTGCCGCTATCGGCCAAGATTTCACCAATCAATAAATGTATCTGCGGGCGGCTTTTTAACACTTAACCCCGTGAGCATCAAGGAGAAGCGCCCCGAGACGGCAGGCCGGAGCGCGATTTTTTTACCGCGAGAAAGCGGATAACGGCAGCGTTTAGCCAGGCATACCGCACAGTTTGGTCAGATTGCGCGCGCCGATCATCAGCGTGGCGACATAAGATTGGCTACGCGTGACCACTTCCACCGCCACGCGATCGTTTTGATATTTTATCAGGTAGGTCGAGGGCCAGCCCTGACGGCGCTGGCCGAAGCTTTCGGCATGACGATCGATCGCCGCATGGGCAATCACCAGATGAGACAAGTTTTTATCACCTTTGATAATGCGCTTCATAAACAGCCTCCGCCAACGACAGCTCTGTTATTAGAAAAAGGAGAAACTCTTACCAATCACCGGTATTGTTCGACTCAGTTAGCCTGTCGGCTCATCAGGAAGCAGATCATCGCCGCGCGCAGCGGACTGGCGCTGTCCGCCTGCCATTCACCGCCCTGAGTGCTCATGCGCGCCTGCCACTGCGGGCTGTCGCTTTGGTTATCGGGGTTCAGACTGATTTTGTTGGCGCAAATGATCGGCCAGGCATCGGAGGGATTCTTGCAGTAATCTTTACCTTTCACACCACCGTAGGGATACCACTTGTCCGGGTTCTCTCCGGTCAGCAGCGCAATGCTGCGGTTCACTTCGGCATCGCTTTCTTCGTACCATTTAATCATCGGCTTCATCCATCTTTCGTAAGGTTCGCGCTACATTACGATGCCTGTACGACAGTTTTATGACAGAGCCGCCGGTTTTCACATTATCTCTACTAATGCTTTGTGCCCTTTATCTTTCCTTAGCGCCTGCGTAAACTTTTCTCCCTGTTCAGCGCCCGGAGTACGCATGCATGTTGACCGGCCTTAACCATCTGACGCTCGCCGTCAGCAATCTCGATCGCAGCTTCGATTTTTATCGTCATCTGTTGGGATTTATCCCGCACGCCCGCTGGCAAGGCGGCGCCTATTTGTCGTTAGGGCCGTTGTGGCTATGCCTGTCGCTGGATGAAACGCGCATGCAACAACGCGAGCGCGATTACACCCATTACGCCTTCAGCGTCGCGCCGGAACACATTGAGCAGGTCAGCGAGCGGTTGCGCCAGGCCGGCGTCGAAGAGTGGAAAAGCAATCGCAGCGAAGGCGAATCACTCTATTTTCTCGATCCCGATGGGCATCAATTGGAGATCCATGCCGGCGATTTGGCCAGCCGCCTGGCGGCATGCCGGGAAAAGCCGTATCAGGGCATGGTGTTTTACTGAGGCGCCCCGGCGACGCTGCCGTCGGCCGGGGCATCATGCTCAACGTTCGGGGATGAAACCTTTGAAATCCAGCGCGGGGTTGAGATCGTCGTCAGCAGCAGCGGCGCCGTCTGCGCCGGCGCGGTGCGCCATACGCTTCAACAGCGCCGTTTGCTGGCGTTGTTGCTCGGCAATCTCCTGCAGCAGGCGAATCTGCTCATTGGCGCGCACGCTGGCGCGGTTCACCAGGAACCAGAGCCACAGCCCGGCCAGCAACGCCACGGCGGCGAGGGCCAGCGACAACAGGCCGTTCTGGCCAAAACCTAAATCGTACATGGACAACCCTATCTACTGCGAAATTCAGGCCGCCATCTTAACACTCGCGGCGGCCGTGCGAACATCCCTGCCAAAAATTGCTTACCAGGGCACGAAGCGGGTCACCGAACAGATGCCCAACGCAAAATTTCCACCATCGTCGCAATAGCTGTCCAGCGCCAGCAGGTAGAAAAACAGGCAGGCAGCGACGGCCGTCATTATCACGAGGATTTTTTTTCGCAACAAATTTAGCAGCCTCATTGTTATCTTGGTAATCTATCGCGCATGTTATCACAGCGAAGTTAAACGAAGTTTAACTTTCCGTTTAGATTTCTGGCTATCGCCCGGTTTTCAGACTGTTACCCTTGCCCTCGCATAGGTGCCGTGGCTAGATGAACCCTCAGGGATAACGAGGAAATACGATGAGCAAATTGATTAAGTGGGTATTGGTGTTGGCGGTTATTTACGGCGGCTTTTTGATCTCGGGCTACGGCGTGCTGATCGGCAGCAACAAAAACGTTGGCGGGTTGGGGTTGCAGTGCAAATACCTGACGGCGCGCAACGTGGCGATCGCCCAGTACGTGAATGGCGACAACGGTTTCATCGGCGTAGCCGACTGCCCGCTGTTCAAGAAAATCGAAACGGTGGTGGATTAACCGCCACCGCCCGACGCCGCCGCTTTGCGGCGGCCCCGCCTCAGTTGCGGGTAAACTTCATCTCGATCAGCGCAATCGCCTTGTCAATCGCTCGGCGGGTCACCGGATCGGCGCCGGCAGGATGCGTGGAGAAATCGATGCTTTTGAGCTGACCCGCCATCTTGTCGCGCACTTCGGTCGGCGCAATCACGTCGATAACGTCCAGAATCTGTTTGATGACCAGTTGGCAAGCGACCAGATCGGAAGCCAGTTCCTGCTCGTTGCTCAGCATGTCAGACATAATAAATTTCCTTCTTGATTCAAACGCCGCACAGAATAGCATGGCGTCCGCGCCATTGCCCGCACTCCCCGTCTTTTTCCCCATTCTGCGCACCGGCGGGCAAAAGCCTGCGGCGGATTGGCCTATACTTGCTGCATGGCGGTGGTAAAAACCACCCGCAAGCCACAACCAACAGGAGAAAGTTATGGCGAATCACAATGTGAAATCCTGGGCGACAGTGCGTGAAACTTCGGTGGAAATCGCCGAAGCCATTTTTGAGCTGGCAGGGAACGATGAAGTGTTGGCGCAGAAAATCTGGGAAGAAGGCAGTGATGAGGCACTGGAAAAGGCCTTTGCCAAAACCACCGCCGACCAGCTTTATTGGGGAGAGGAAACCGTCGAGCGGAAAAACGTTTGAGCGGTTACGCAACAAAAAGCCCGGGTTTCTGACCCAGGCTTTCCCGATTAGCGCTCGCCCCGCTTAGCGGCGTGCATATTTTCTTGCTCTCACGGTTCTTCACCTCCCACACCTTCCGCATTCTTCATGCTCATCACCGGCGTCGCCATAAAAGCGCCGACGCCCACGATTACAACCAGAGTAATAATCACTGTCATTAACATGCGATCACCCCATCAACGTTGAGTTGTTACGGCTGACTCTGTTTTGGCGGTTCTTGCTGCGGCTTTCTTTGCGTCCCCCACCGCGGCGGCGACA
This sequence comes from Serratia sp. BNK-23, assembly GCF_047456145.1. Classification (NCBI taxonomy): domain Bacteria; kingdom Pseudomonadati; phylum Pseudomonadota; class Gammaproteobacteria; order Enterobacterales; family Yersiniaceae; genus Serratia; species Serratia sp. BNK-23. The sequence goes on along the minus strand of NZ_CP179900.1, from coordinate 2,043,236 downwards.
GTCTCAGATTAGCCGTTTTTCCTTTCGGCTGACAAGCGGCGGTCAAACGGTTTTTCCGAATAATTGCCCCCCGTCACCGGCGGCATTTTTGTCGACGGCGGCAAGTTGTGTATACTTCACCGCTATGTAGGTCTCACACTGACGCACTGATGATACAAGAACACCACCTCTCGTTGGTCTGCGCCCTCAGCAAATGGGTCGAAACTCACCTCGGACGAGTGATCCATCTCGAAGAGCTGGCCGAGTACTCCGGCTACTCGCTGTGGCACATGCAGAAGCTGTTCAAAGAAGCGACAGGGATTTCGCTCGGTAAATACATTCGCGAACGCCGTCTGGCCGGCGCGGTCTATCAACTGCGCAGCAGTGAAGCGTCGATCTTCGACATCGCCCTGGACTTTGGCTTCGGTTCACAGTCCCACTTCACCTACATGTTCAGAAAGCGTTTTAATATCACACCCTATGATTTCCGCCAGGATTTGAGCGTTGATCTGCACATCGATCCGCCGTTGCACGTCATTCACCAAAAATCCGCCTGAAGCCCGCCGCAAGTCGGCGGGTTAACGCGCCCCCCAGACCGCCAGCATCGCGATCGCGGCCGGCAGCGCCTGCACCCACAGAATTTTGCGGCTGGCGCTCAACCCGCCGAACACCCCGGCCGCCAGCACACACCCGAGAAAGAACAGCTGCAGTGCCATATCCCCACGCCAGTAGCTCCATACCAACCCCAACGCCAGAAAGCCGTTGTACAACCCCTGATTGGCGGCCAACACCCGCGTGGCTGCGGCGAACTCCGCCGTTGTGCCAAATGCGCGCCTGCCGAGGGGCGTACGCCACAGGAACATTTCCAGCACCAGGATATAAAGATGGAGCGCTGCGATGAGCAGCAGCAAAATATCGGCAAAGAACTTCATGATGGTTCCAGTCGTTTATTGAAGATGCCATCAATTATAAACGCCTTCGCTCACCTCCCCATCGGCGGAGATAAAAAAACCCGCCGAAGCGGGTTTATGCAGGAGTCATTTTTTGAGGTTAGTTTAATACGGCGACCAACAATGCCGCGACAGAGACCCAAAACAGCGCCGTGGCAACCACGACATGGGACAATCTTGCACGATAAAGTACCTGGCTCATAATGACCTCACTGACATCTGACTAACGGGAGACAACCTGACTTCCTGAGGATTATCCTAAACTTCTTCTCACTGTCGTTATATGCGCCAGATCACTTTTCCGCCGAGAAACCTTATATTGTCGTAAAGCTGGAGCCGCGATCACATTAATTACGCCTTATTAGAGCGAAATAAGCCGAATAATCGCGGCGATTATATCCTAACGCTATCAAACATCGTTCCAGGGCAGGCGCGGTGCGGTCATGCGCTCACCAGAATAACCGCTAACCGGCGGGAAACGCGGCGCGCCTTGTTCCCAATCATGCTGAGCCCGAGTAATTTCAGCCTTGGTATGGCCAACGAAATTCCACCAGATAAGGATCTCTTCGTTTAATGGCGCCCCACCGATGAGTAATCCCCGGCTCCCCTTCCGTGCATTTAACCCAATAGAGTTATTCTTTATGCCCAAATAGGCGAATTCATCAGGTGAAAAGGTTTCACCATTAAGTTCAAATGCACCAATAAGGGGCAAAAAGCCGATTTCATAATCATCGCGCAACGGCAATTCGATTCTTGCCGCTTCTTCCCATTCCAGATCAATGGCGATTAATGGCGAAAGAGTGAACACCGGTGAACAATAAGCGCCAAATTCCCCAACCAACAAACGATGATTCACGCCATTACTCTGCCATTGCGGCAAATCAGGATAATGATCGAAGCGTGGTGCCATGTCGGCATGTTCGGCCGGCAGCGCGATCCATAATTGCGCAGCATGCAATCGCCGTTGCTCACCCACCGACTGTTCCGTATGCGCAATGCCGTGCCCTGCGGTCATCAGGTTAACCTGACCCGGACGAATCACCTGCTCACTGCCGAGGCTGTCTCGGTGCAGCACCTCACCTTCTATCATCCAGGTGAACGTTTGCAGCCCGGTGTGCGGATGCGGCCCCACATCCATGCCGGGCGAAGTGCCGTTGAATACCGTCGGCCCGGCGTGATCGAGAAAACACCAGGCGCCGACGGTGCGCCGCTCCCGGGTTGGCAACGCACGGTTGATCGGAATGCCCCCCACTTCGGCGTTACGCACGGCAATACGTTGTATCTGGCGCACGCCGTCAACGACGGGGCACTCGCGTGAAGGTGAAGAGAGCGTAGGACGTGGCTGACTCATCGCAAAGACCTCCTGAATGGCGCCGATTCGCCAAGGGTAACCGCCCAAGCTTAACACAGGACAGCTCCCCCGCAGAGCGGCGACGTGCAGGCACGTTCGCGCGGTTCAGGGGGCTTTGATATAGCAGCTCTTGATGTCTATATCGTCATGCGCGTGCCTGAGATCGGAGAAATAGGTCACGCCAAAGAGAATTGATACCACCAGCAGCACGGACACCAACAGGCCGATGATCGCCAGCAGTTTGGTTTCATCATGGAGATTAGGCTCCATTTTATCTCCCCTAGTTAATCGCGTCAGGTCACCCACAGCGTGACCGCCAGCGTAAAGATAATCAGTGAGCAGGACGCCACCGCCAATACGACGATCGCAAATTGCGCATCACCCAAGGTTTCTCGATAGTTTTTATCCGTTGAGGCGTTACGCTCTTGTTTCACTAAATCGGTTTTCACTCGTTCAACTGCTGCATTGCTGTTTGACGGGGCAAAACATCCCCTCAGAATAAGGCGCCAACGTCGCTGACTTGGTCGCTCCGGCCTCAACCGGGGGATGACGCTATCAATTTTCCCCATCAGGGTCAACACCGCGCCTGCCGGCGAGCGAGCAAGTACACAGGGGAGATGTAACTGGCATGGAGAGCGCAAGGAAATAAGAGACGCCGATTGCAGAGGGCAAAAAAAAGCCCGGTACGTGACCGGGCCAGGGTAGACCGACGCGTTATTGCGGGATACGCAACACCTGCCCCGGATAAATCTTGTCCGGGCTCGACAGCATCGGCTTGTTGGCTTCGAAAATCTTGTTGTACAGATTGGCGTTGCCGTACATCTCTTTAGAGATCGCGCTCAGCGTATCGCCCTTCTTCACGGTATAGAAGCGGCTCTCGGCGTCGGATTGCGCTACCGCCACCTTGTCTTCCACACCGCTGATACCTGCCACGTTGCCGATAGCCACCAGGATCTTCTCTTTTAACTCCTGGCTGACGGCGTCGCCGGTCACTACGGCTTTACCATCGACCACCTGCACATTCACTTTGTCGGTGCCCGGCAGGCCGCTCTTATCGAGATGCTCCTTGAGTTTGGCGCTTTGATCTTCGGCGGAGGCATTGCCGGTGACTGTATCCCACAGTTTTTCGCCCGCTTCTTTGACGAAGTTAAACAAGCCCATATTCACTCCTTTTGATGGTTGCAGTAATGCGTTTAAGTAAGGCTTGTTAAGCTTAGCATCGACAAAAGGATATGCCATCCGCTCACGGCGTCAGAAACGGGTAGAGTATTCCGAAAGTGTCGTCAGCGGCGTTTCCATGGCGATTAATCGTGCAATGATGCTGAAAAATCGCGCTTTTCTACCTACACTGTTGCAGACAAGGCAACTCGACGAAGGAGGCGTGCGACGATGTACGCATTGGTGATGTTTGTCTGTTATCTGGATGGCGGCTGCAGTGAAATGGTGGTCGATATATTGCGCGACGAGCCGCAATGCCTGGTCGCGATGAAGGAACAGAACTTGCGACACGCCGGCTGTTATCCCATGGAAGAGTTTATCGACGGCTTCTGGTTGCCAGCCAGCGAATATTCGGATTTTTAACCTGCTCCCCGCGCAATGCTGAGGAATTTCTGATTTCATCGGAAACTTCGTCTTCCTCTGAGGCATAAGGCCGCTGTTTTGCTAAATTGCGGCTCCCGAAGAAGAGAGAGACAGAGAAAGGTCATGCCAGCATCGGCTCATTCCAACGAGCAATATGAAACTCTGCTGCGCGACGTCAGCCTGGCGTTAGGCGACGCAGTGTTGCAGTTAATCCAAAAACATAAAAAGGTATCCGGCGGCAATATTCTTTCACAGCTGGTGGACGAAATAGAGCGTGAGCAGGATCAGCAACGTTTCGTCGCACTGCGTTCCGCCATTGAACTGGTCGGGCTGGCGCCCAAAGGCTGAGATCCCGATAAAACAAAGGCAGGGCTTGCGCCCTGCCTGATTACCAATCCCGACACAGGATGAAGGTAATGAAATTGCAGATTAGAAACGATACGTCAGGCTGACGGCAACGATATCATCGTTGGCCAGTTTCAGTTTGTTATCGTCGCTCAGCTGGTTGATTTGATAATCGACGTAGGTGTACATATTTTTGTTGAAGTAGTAAGTCGCCCCCACTTCCACGTATTTCACCAGGTCGGCATCACCGATCCCTTCGATATCCTTGCCTTTGGACTGCACGTAGGCCACGGAAGGACGCAGGCCGTTCTCGAATTGATACTGAGCCACCACTTCGAAGTTTTGCGTTTTATTGGCGAAGCCGGAAGTGCCGTTGACGCTGATCGGCGTCATGTTACGGGTTTCGGCATACATCGCAGCCAAGTAAACCTGGTTGGCGTCGTATTTCACCGCGGTGGTCCAGGCGGTAGCGCTGTCACCCTTGCCATACTGCAGCGCTTTCTGAGCGCTGGTGCGGTTGGAATCGGAGAACGCCGCCGCTACGCCGATGCCGGAACCGCCGATATCCTGGTAGTCCAGAGACAGGCCGTAACCGTCGCCGTTTTGCTTGGTCACGCTGCGGCCGTCACCGTCGTTTTTACCCTGATACTGCACCGCCAGGTTCAGGCCTTCCACCAAACCGAAGAAATCACGGTTGCGGTAGGTGGCCAAACCGTTGGAACGGGCGGTCATAAAGTTATCGGTATAGCTGTAGGAGTCGCCGCCGAATTCCGGCAGCATGTCGGTGTAAGCCTCGGCGTCATACACCACGCCGTAGTTACGGCCGTAGTCGAAAGAACCGTAGTTGCCGAATTTCAGGCCGGCGAAGCCCAGACGCGTTTTGGTGCCGGCGGTGCCCTGCGCTTCGTCGTGATTGGCCTGGACGTTGTATTCCCACTGGCCGTAGCCGGTCAACTGGTCATTGATTTGCGTTTCGCCTTTGAAGCCCAGACGAACATAGGTCATATCACCGTCGTTGGACTTACTGTCGCTGAAATAATGCTTGGCGTTAACGCGGCCGTACAGGTCGAGTTTATTGCCATCCTTATTGTAGATTTCAGCCGCGTTGGCGAAGGAGGTGATCGCCCCGAGGGCGACAGCTAAGGCTAATACACTGCGTTTCATCATTTATTTTCCTAGATATTATAATTAGAACCCTGCCCGTCACGCCCAATTTATAATTTGGGCTGTGATTTTATCTTTTGGTATTTTATGAGCTCCCCTAATGCCGGGGTGATGTGACATTAGCATCATGAATCAAAACTTAAAATCAAAAAGTTCATGAAACAACGAGGAGAAAGCATGTTTATGTGTAACTAAATATTACAAAAAAGAAATCACTCAACCCATTGAATATAAGAATTTTTTATCACATAAGTTATAACCAAAAAGATGCAATGCACCATTATAGTGCAATTCAGTTTCGTTTTGAGTGCTTTCTGCGCGATTCAAAAGTAACAACAAGATTAGCATGGTTATTAAAAACGTTACTTATTTCACATTTTTATCTTAACAAACTCACCAGGCAATTAAGGCTTTCAGATAACGACCTGACACTGCCTTCTATTCATTCGTATAAAGACGCGGATTAGTAACGAATAAAATTCGCCTTACGGGAATAAAAATAGCGGGAAATAGCAGATTAAAATAATGAAAGGAATAACGGCGGCGCGCTGACGGCGCCACCGTGGATAAATCAATACAGCGTAGAGCGGGAAACTTCGCTCAACAACATGCCGGCACGCAGGCCCAACGCCACGCTGGGGTTAGGGAACAGTATCCACGCCCCCTCCTGGCCCACGCGATAGTCCTCCTGCGGTTGCTCGCACAGCAACATACCCGGTTGCAGTTCGGTGAAGTTGGCCGTGTCATCGTCCAGATGCAGTTTGAAATCTTCGCTGTGCTTGATCAACGAGTGCATCACACGAAAAACCCGAATCTCGGCGCCCGCACGCGCCGGCAGCGCCCCTTCGCTGACCGCCGCCCGCAGAGCGCGATCGATGGCGGCAAACTGCTGCAGATCGTTGCTGCCGAACGGCCGCGCCTTGCCCAGCTCGAGCGTACAGCTCGCCGCATTGAGATGTTCGCTGGAGTAATGGCTAAAAGTCCCGCCCGGCGCACTGTGTACCACCAACGCATCCAGATCGGCGGCATCCAGCAGCTTCAACATCGGCTCACTGTACGGGCGTTTCTGAAAGGGCAGAATGCCGAAACGTGGCAAACGCGATTCACGGATGGCGGTGTGCAAATCGTAATGGAAACGCGCCGCCTGCTCCCCATCGAAAAAGGCGGCGAGCGCACGCTCCAACTGCTGCGCGCGCACGGTTTCGCCACTGGCGGCGAAGTTGCGGTAGCGGCCGCCGAACATGCGGTTCATGTCGCTGTGCAGATAACGCTTGCCGGCTCGCATCGCCGCCGGGTTGCCCAGCACTACCAACAGTCGCACCGTCAGCGGCAACCGGCCGGCAAGGAGATCGCCGACCAGCTGATTGAGCAGTTCAATCGGCGCGGTTTCATTGCCGTGCACGCCCGCCGACATCACCATCGCCTGGCGGTAAGGCTGTCGTGGCGTAAGCTCCAGTACCCCTTCCCCCTGCCAGCGCCACCGCAGCTGCGGTGTTTCACCTTGCCATTCGACGGGTTCGTTCCCTTCCAGCGTCAGGGGCAGTAGATCGATCATGCTGCCTCCCTTAGCGTTGGAACGGATAAATGGCGCCGAGACCGAGGATCGACGTCAGCGCATCCAGCGCCTCGCGCCCTTCGCGCAGCAGCAGCGGATCGGCCAGGTCATCCTGCGTCAGGCGGTCGCGGTAATGACGATCGACCCACTCGTTCAACGTTGCGAACAGCCGATCGTTCATCATCACGCGCGGATTGACCGCTCTCAACTCTTGTTCGTTGAGCGCCACCCGCAACCGCAGGCAGGCAGGGCCGCCGCCGTTGCGCATGCTTTCACGCAGGTCGAACACGCGGATTTCATCGATAGGGCCGCCGCTGCCGACCATGTCGTTGAGGTAACGCCACACGCCGGCGTGCTGACGCGACTCCTCCGGCACGACGATCATCATCTTGCCGTTCGGTTTGGTAAGAATTTGGCTGTTGAACAGATAGGTCGCCACCGCGTCCGCTACCGAGACGCGCTCTGTCGGCACTTCGATCGCTACCAGCTCGCTGTCCAGCGTCGCCATCTTGCGGCGCACTTCATCCAGCGCCTGTTGCTGGCGGTAAAACGCCTGCTGATGATGGAACAGCACGTTCTGGTTGCTGACCGCAATCACGTCGTTATGGAACACGCCCTGATCGATCACCACCGGGTTTTGCTGCACGAAGACCGTATGCTGTTCATCCAACTGGTGCAGACGAGCGATCGCCTCGCCGGCTTCGCGCGTCTGGCGCGCCGGATAACGCGCCGGCGCCGTTTCGCCGCCGAACTCCTGACGCCCATAGACGAACACCTGCACGCTGCGCCTGGCGTAGTCGCCGCCCAAACGGTTATGGTTGGCCGCCCCTTCGTCGCCGAACAACGCCACCTGCGGCAGCGCCTCGTGGTGGGCGAAATGCCGATCGTCGCTGAACATCGCCCGCAATACGGCGGTGGTGGTTTCCGCTTCGATGGCGCGGTGGAATTTGTTGTTCAGGTTGGCGGCGGTGAAGTGCACCTTGCCGTCGGCGCTGTCCGCCGAAGGCGAGACGGTGGCCGCATTGGCGGTCCACATGCAGGACGCCGAGCTGAGCGCCGACAGCAGGCGCGGCGACTGACGCATCGCCTGCGCCAGCACAGCCTCATCGCTGCCGCTGAAACCCAGGCGACGCAGCATCGGCAAATGCGGCCGCTCCTGCGGCGGCAAGACCCCTTGCTGGAAACCGAGATCGGCCAGCGCCTTCATTTTCAGCAAACCTTGTTTCGCCGCCAGCTTCGGGTTCGATACGCTGTTTTGATGCTGCGTCGACGCCTCGTTGCCGAACGACAGCCCGGCATAGTGGTGCGTCGGCCCCACCAAACCGTCGAAATTGACTTCATATCCTGACATGTTTATCCCCTGGGGATAGCGTGCGGCAGCGCCATCGCGCCGCCGCAGACGATTAACGGAACGACAAGCCCGGCGAGAGCGTGGCCGGCAGCGACAGGCTTTCGCTTTCCAGCGAAGCCATCGGCCAGGCGCAATAGTCCGCCGCATAGAAGGCGCTTGGGCGATGGTTGCCGGAGGCCCCCACGCCACCGAACGGCGCCGCGCTGGACGCCCCGGTCAGCGGCTTGTTCCAGTTGACGATGCCGGCGCGCGCTTCCAGCAACAGCCGCTCGAACAGCTCGCGCTGCGGCGAGACCAATCCCACCGACAGGCCGTAGCGCGTCTGGTTGGCGAGCCGCAGAGCCTCGTCGAAATCGCGGTAACGCACGATGGTGGTCAACGGCCCGAAGTACTCTTCGTCCGGCACGCCGGCCACGCCGGTCAGCTCGATGATGCCCGGGCTGAGCAGCGAACTGCCCGGCTCCAGCAGACGCATGGCCAGCAGCGATTTGCCGCCCAACGCCAGCAAGCGCTGCTGTGCTTTCAGCATGTTTTCCGCCGCGGCAGCCGACACTACCCCGCCCATGAACGGCTGCGGTTCGTCATCCCAACGGCCGACGCGCAGTTCGCCCGCCACCTGAACCAAACGCGCGATAAAGGCATCGCCTTCCGCCCCTTGCTTCACCAGAATGCGACGCGAACAGGTGCAACGTTGACCGGCGGAGATAAATGCCGACTGGATAGCCAGGTTGACCGCCGCGTCGCGATCCTCGAAACCGTCGACGATCAGCGCATTGTTGCCGCCCATCTCCAGCGCCAGGATCTTCTCCGGCTGCCCCGCCAATTGGCGATGCAGGTGATAGCCGGTGCCGGCGCTGCCGGTAAACAGCAGACCGTCGATATCCGCACTGGCCGCCAAGGCTTCGCCGGTTTCGCGGCCGCCTTGCACCAGATTGATCACCCCGTCCGGCAGACCGGCCTGCAGCCAAAGTTTCAGGGTCTCCTCGGCGGTCAACGGCGTCAGCTCGCTCGGCTTGAATACCACGCAGTTACCGGCCAACAGCGCCGGCACGATATGGCCGTTCGGCAGATGGCCGGGGAAGTTGTAAGGCCCGAATACCGCCAGCACGCCGTGCGGACGATGGCGCAGCACCGAAGCGCCGTCGGCCATCGCCGTCTGGCTAAAACCGGTGCGCGCCTGATAGGCCTGCAGCGAAATGCCCACCTTGCCGATCATCGCCTGAATTTCGGTCAGCGTTTCCCAACGCGGCTTGCCGGTCTCGCGGCTGATGGTTTCCGCCAGCGACTGCTTGTGTTCCTCCAGCAAGGCGGCGAAGCGTTTCACCAGCTGTTCGCGCTGCTCGAACGGCGTGCGCGCCCAGGCGGGGAACGCGGCGCGCGCGGCTTCGCAGGCAGCGGCGACGTCATCGGCGTCAGCGGCGTTGGCGCGCCACAGCGGCTGATTGCCGACCGGGTCGGTCTTGCCAAACTCGGCGCCGCGGCCCTGCCGCCAGACGCCATTAACCAACAGAGCAGGATGGGACATCATGCTTTCTCCTGTGCAATAAGGGGGAGCACCCGCACCGGGCTGCCCTGTTCGACGCCCAGCGCCGCGGCGGTGGCGGCGTTGATATGCAGGCGGTCGTCATACAGATCGGCATTGACCAACAGTGCGCGGTAATTCTGATAGTTGTCGTTGGCCACCAGATGCACCGGCGCATCGGCGCGCATCGGCGTGTCATCCAGCACCACTTTCACCAGGCGGCTCTGCTTCACCGCGCGGATATGGTCGATCTCCGCTTCCAGCGTCGGGCCGCCGTCGAAGATATCGACGTAGCCCTGATAACTCAGGCCTTCCGCCTCCAGTAGGCGGCGCGCCGGCAGGGTTTGCGGGTGCACTTCGCCAATCACTTTCTGCGCATCTTCGGCCAGGAAATCGACATACAACGGGTGTTTCGGCATCAGCTCGGCGATAAACGCCTTTTGCCCGGTGCCACTCAGGTAGTCCGCCTTGGCGAACTCGATGGAGAAGAAACGGTGACCGACGCTCTCCCAGAACGGCGAACGGCCGTTTTCATCGGAGAAACCGCGCATCTCGGCGATCAGACGCCGGGAGAAGCGTTCACGGAACGCGGCGATAAACAGGAAACGCACCTTCGACAGCAGCTTGCCGTTCTCGCCGTGGCGATAATCCGGATCGAGGAACAACGTACACAGCTCCGAATGGCCGGTATGGTCGTTGCTGAGGAACAGCGTCGGCACCGATTTATAGACGTTCAGCTGTTTGGAGGCGTGCACCTGCGTGCCAACGCGGAAGCTGTACCAGGGTTCCGCCAGGCCGACGGCCACTTCAATTGCGCAGACCCCCACCGCCTGCCGGCGCTCGCTGTCTTCCAACACGAACAAATAACACTGGTCACTTTGCGGAAGTTCGCCTTGCCAGGTTTTTAACGCCCGCTCAATGCGCGCCGACAAGGTATCTTCATTCTGCGGCAGTGAAGTGAGACCGATGCCGGATTTACCGGCAAGCGTCAGTAAATCCGCCAGATCGCGACGCTCTATAGGGCGAATAATCATCATAATGCGAACCTCTTCTGAATCAGGCTGCGCCGGTGAAGGCGCAGCCCGCTGATTAGCTGCAAATGCGCGCCACGGCGCGCGCGAATCGCGCCAGCCCCTCTTTCACATCCTGCTCAGGGATGATCAGCGACGGCGTGAAACGCACCACGTCCGGACCGGCGATCAGCGCGATAACGCCTTCTTCGTTGGCCAGTTGGGTGATCTGCTTCGCTTTGCCGGCATAGTCTTTCTTCAGTTGGCAGCCGATCAGCAAACCGCCGCCGCGGATCTCGGCGAAGATCGGGTACTGACGGTTGATATCGTTCAACCCGTCGATGAACCACTGGTGACGTTGTTTGACGCCTTCCAGCACTTCCGGCGTGTTGATGATGGAGAACACTTCCCCCGCCACCGCCGTCGCCAGCGGGTTGCCGCCGTAGGTGGTGCCGTGGGTGCCGACGCCCAGCGTTTTCGCCAGCGCATCGGTGGTCAGCATCGCGCCGATCGGGAAGCCGCCGCCCAGCGCTTTGGCGGTGGTCAGCACGTCCGGCACCACGCCGTACTGCATGTAGGCATACAGATGGCCGGTGCGGCCGACGCCGGTCTGCACTTCGTCGAAGATCAGCAGCGCGTTATGACGATCGCACAGTTCACGCAGCCCCTGCAGGAAACTGGCCTCCGCCGGCAGCACGCCGCCCTCGCCCTGAATAGGCTCGACGATCACCGCGCAGGTGCGATCGTTGATAAGCTCGGCCGCTGCGGCCAGATCGTTATACGGCGTATGGGTGATGCCGCCCGGCAGCGGCGCAAAATCCTGCGAATATTTCGGCTGGCCGCCGGCGGAGACGGTGAACAGCGTGCGGCCGTGGAACGCGTTGTTGAACGCCACAATCTGATCTTTACCGGCGCCGTGCTGGTCGTGCGCGTGTTTACGCGCCAGTTTCAGCGCCGCCTCGTTGGCTTCTGCACCCGAATTACAGAAGAACACCTTGTCGGCGAACGTGGCGTCGATCAGTTTTTTGGCCAGACGCAGTACCGGTTCGTTGGTATAGCCATTGCCCAGATGCCACAGTTTGCCCGCCTGTTCCACCAGCGCCGCCTTGACCGCCGGGTGCGCATGGCCCAGCGCGTTAACCGCGATGCCGCCGGCGAAATCGATGTAAGACTTACCCTGCTGATCCCACACCTGCGATCCTTCGCCACGCACCAGAATAAAATCGGCAGGGGCATAAACCGGGACCATCCAGTCATCGAAAGACTGGCGGGTAACTGCGATTGGCTGTTCCATAGTGACCTCATAATCTCAGCAAAGGCTGAATTTTGACTGTAAGGGCCGCTCAAGCCCGGTTAGACCGCCACAATGCAAAAAAACCGTTGTTCAAAACCGACTTTCGCGGCGGAGAAAATGCTGTCCCTTACCGCTGATTTAGAAACAAATCTGTTACATAAAATCGGTTTTTCACTATTTATGGCGTATATCCGGTCCCTGAGCGGGGAGTAAATGTTAACGAGCAGTTAAAATACATGTCGTTTGATAAAGAGTGTAGAGCAGCTATCGTGCCAAAACGGGATTTTTGCCGGATTTGGCTATTTTTTACGTTAAAACAACGGCTTATAATGAATATTTATTCATTTTCTATGCATTGGTAATGCATAAATTAAAAAATAAGGCCTAAAATCATCATTGCGTGCGAAATCCTATTCAATTACGAAAAACTTCAGGATTTCTGATCGGGCTCGCAAAAATAATTTCCCCCAATTTGCTCGCTATCACACTTTTTGCCCCCATCGGGTGCAGCGGCGCGCCAGCATGGTGCAACGCGGCAGCGACGCAGAGGCGCCACCCGCCATACTCGCGAAAAAGGAGCCGCGCTGACCGCGGTTCCTGCTTTGTACGCCAGCGACTACACTGTGATCCTGACCGCCCCTTCTCTTCTGCGCACAAGGAGCCACCATGCCCAAGAAAACCGTCGATCTCAGCCAGCCGCACGCCCAACACGACATCCGCGCGTTTCTCGACGCGCTGAATGCCGGTGGCGGTAAACCCATGGAGCAGATGAAGCCCAAAGAGGCGCGCAGAGTTTTGGAAGCGGCGCAGCGCAGCGTAGACGTGCCGCTGCGCGAGGTGGAGATCAGCGAGAAAACCATCCACGTTGAGGGCCAGGATATTCTGCTGCAGTTGGTGCGGCCGGCCAGGGTCAAGGAGGCGTTGCCGGTATTCATGTTCTTTCACGGCGGCGGCTGGGTGCTGGGCGATTTTCCCACTCATGAGCGGCTGGTGCGCGATCTGGTTTACAGCTCCGGCGCGGCGGCGGTATTCGTCAACTACCCACGCTCCCCGGAAGCGCATTATCCTCAGGCGATCAATCTGGCCTACGCCGCCACGGAATGGGTGGCCGAGTACGGCGAAAAAATCAATGTCGATGGGTCACGGCTGGCGGTGGTCGGCAACAGCGTCGGCGGCAATATGGCGGCGGTGGTCAGCCTGATGGCCAAAGAGAAAGGCATACCGGCGCTGCGTTGCCAGATCCTGCTGTGGCCCGTCACGCACGCCCACTTTGATACCGATTCCTATCATCAGTTCGCCGAAGGCCATTTCCTGACCCGCAACATGATGAAGTGGTTTTGGGACAGCTATGCGCCCGATAAGGCGCAGCGCAAAGAGATCTACGCCTCGCCGCTCAACGCCACGCCGGAACAGCTGCGGGGCTTGCCGCCGGCGCTGGTGCAGACCGCCGAGCTGGACGTGTTGCGCGATGAGGGGGAAGCTTACGCGCGTCTGCTTGACGCCGCCGGCGTCGAGGTCACCGCCACCCGCTACAACGGCCTGATCCACGATTACGGCCTGTTGAATCCGCTCGCCCACGTCCCGGCGGTGCATTCGGCGATCCACCAGGCCGGGCGCGCGTTGAAGCACTACCTGTCCTGACGCTAGCCAACCACGTGGCAAGCCACCTGATGGCCGGGCGCCACGCTGCGCAGATGCGGCGCCTGTTCACGGCATTGCGCCGTGGCCAGCGGACAGCGGGGATGGAAACGGCAGCCGCGCGGCGGGTTGGCGGGATTGGGCGCTTCGCCCCCGGCCACCCACGCCGGCGAACGGTGCGCATCCAGCGTCGGCACCGCCGCCAACAAGACCTGCGTGTAGGGATGCAGCGGTTGGCGAAACAGCGAATCGCGGTCGGCGCTCTCGACGATCTGCCCCAGATACATCACCGCCACGTCCTGGCACAGATGCTCCACCACGCCGAGATCGTGCGAAATAAACAGCAGCGTCACCCCCTGCCTTTCCTGCAAATCGGAAAACAGATTGATGATCTGCGCCTGAATCGACACGTCGAGCGCCGATATCGGTTCATCGGCGACGATAAATTCCGGTTGCAGGATCAGCGCGCGCGCGATGCCGACGCGCTGCCGCTGGCCGCCGGAAAACTCATGGGGAAACCGCCCGTAATGCTGCGGCGACAGCCCGCAGATCGCCAGGGTATCGAGCACCCGTTCGCGCAGTTCCGCCTTGCTTGCCAGGCCATGCTGCAACAGCGCTTCGCCGATGGCGTCGCCCACGCGCAGACGCGGATTCAGCGAGCTGTACGGATCCTGAAACACCAGCTGCATTTTCGGCCGCAGGGCGCGCAGCGCGTCTTTGCTGAGGCTATCCAGCGCCTGCCCTTTGAACATCACCTCACCGGCGGTTTTATCGTGCAGGCCGAGCAGCGTGCGGCCGACGGTGGTTTTGCCACTGCCGGACTCGCCCACCAGCCCGAAAACGCGGCCCTTGCGAATGCTGAAGCTGACGTCGTCCACCGCCTTCAGTTGGCCGGTGGTTCGCCCGAACAGCCCGTCGCGCAGCGGGAAATATTTCTTTAATCCTTTCACTTCCACCAAGGGTTCAGTCGACATGCAGGCGCCCTCCGGCGTTGAGGAAGCAGGCGGATTGGCGCTGCTGAGTCCCGTACAACGGCGGGATGCCGTCGCGGCAGCGCGCGGTGGCCTGCGCGCAGCGCTCGGCAAACGCACAGTGTTCAGGCAGCCGCGCCAGATCCGGCACCTGGCCGGGAATGGAGTACAAACGGCGACGCCGCTGCCCCGGCACCGGCCGCGAGGCGATCAGCCCCTGAGTATAAGGGTGCCGCGGTTCGGCCAGCACTTCCCGCGTCGTTCCCTGCTCGACGACACGCCCGGCGTACATCACCGCCAGCCGATCCGCCATTTGTGCGATCACCCCAAGATCGTGGGTGATTAAGATCATCGCCATATTGTGTCGCCGGCTCTGCTCGCGCAGCAACGCCAGGATTTGCGCCTGTACCGTGACGTCGAGCGCCGTGGTCGGTTCATCGGCGATCAGCAGCGCCGGCCGGCACCCTATCGCCATGGCGATCATCACGCGCTGCAGCATGCCGCCGGAAAGCTGGTGCGGGTAGCAGCGCATCAGCGCCTCCGCGCGCGCCAACCCCACTTCCTCCAGCAGTTGCACCGCCTGACGCCAGGCCGCTTTCGGCGACAGGGCCAGATGACGAATCAGCGGCTCCAGCAGCTGTTCGCCGAGCGTCAGCACCGGATTGAGCGCGCTCATCGGCTCCTGAAAGATCATCGCCAGCCGGTTGCCGCGCAAATCAGCCATCTGCGCCGCCCGCAGCGACAGCAGGTTTTGTCCTTCAAAACGAATCTCGCCGCCGTCTACCTGCGCCAGCGGCTGCGGCAACAGCCCCATCAGCGCCATGGCGGTCACGCTTTTGCCGCAGCCCGATTCGCCAACGATCCCCAGCGTTTGCCCGGCCTGCAGTTCCAGGCTGACCTGCTGCACCGCCCGCACCGGCCCCTGCTCGCCCTGAAACGACACCGACAGTCGGTCGAACGCCACCAGCGGTTGACTCATCGTGTTACTCCATTCATTTTCGGATCGAGCGCGTCCCGCAGGCCGTCGCCCAGGATATTGATCGCCACCACGGTGACGAAGATCGCCAGCCCGGGCGGCATCCACAGCCAGGGCCGGCGCTGAAAGTCGATCAGGCTGTTGGCGGCGTCCATCATGTTGCCCCACGACGGCGTCGGCGGCACCACGCCCAGCCCGAGGTAACTCAGCGCCGATTCGCTGAGAATGGCGTTGGCCACCGCCATGGTGGCCACCACCACCAGAATCGGTACGGTGTTGGGCAGCAGATGGCCGAAGAGGCGTCGCCGGGTGGAGAGACCCAGCACCTCGGTGGCCAGCATGAAATCCCGCTCGCGCAGCGACAGGATCTGGCCGCGCACCAGCCGCGCCAATGACGGCCAGCCCAGCAGGCTCAGCATGATCATCACCATGTAGATGCGGTAGTCCGGCGACACGTCGAGTTCGGTCAGCATCGCGCCCATGATGATCAACAGCGGCAGGCCGGGAATGGTCATCAGCAGATCGGCGAAGCGCATGATCAGCCGGTCCGCCACGCCGCCCAGATAACCGGAAAGCGCCCCCAGCACGTAGCCCAGCGTCACCGACAGCAACATCGACACCAGGCCGATGGTCAGCGATATCCGCCCCGCCAGCAGCAGCCGGGTGCAGATATCGCGGCCGAGAAAGTCGGTGCCCAACCAGTGCGCGCCGCTCGGCGCCTGATTGATATTCAGCACATCGCCGGCATCGTCGCGCCACGGCGACAACGACGGCCCAATCAGGCACAGCAACGCCAACAGCACCAGCAACGCCAGCGAAATCATCGCAGGCCGGTGGCGACGCAGCCGTCGCCAGGCCTGCGCCGCGGGCGGTGGCGACAGTTGCGCCAGCGCCGGCAGTTGCGCCTGGCGCCAGCGGCGACGGCGGCCGAAAAACAACGTAGCCAACATCGTGTTACCTCAAGCGAATGCGTGGATCGGCGTAGGCGTACAGAATGTCCGCCAGCAGATTGCCGAGAATGGTCAAGGCGGCCAGAAACAGCGTGAACCCCATCAATACCGGGTAATCACGCGCCGCCAGCGAATCGATATGGATGTGTCCGGCGCCCGGCCAGTTGAAGATTTTTTCGGTGATCAGTGCGCCGGAGAACAATCCCGGCAGCTCGAACCCCAGCAGGGTGATGATCGGCAATAGCGCATTGCGCAGCGCGTGTTTGAGGATCACCGTTTTCTCCCTGAGCCCTTTGGCGCGCGCGGTGCGAATATAGTCCATGCGGATCACCTCCAGCATGCTGGCGCGGAAATAGCGCGTCAGGCTGCCGGCCTGCAGCATCACCAGCGCCAGCACCGGCAACAGCAGGTGCGCCGCCACCTCCAGCGCCCAGGCCAGCCCGCTCGCCTCGCTGCCGGTGCGCAGCATGCCGCCCGCCGGCAGCCAGTGCAGATCGACGGCGAACCATTTGATCAGCAACAGGCACAGGAAGAACGTCGGAAACGACATGGCGGCGAACACCGCCACGGTGATCAGATGATCGAACAGCGAATAGGGTTTCATCGCCGAGATCACTCCCACCGCCAGCGCGATACCCCAATACAACACCATCGCCACCGCCGCCAGCAGGAACGAATTCCAGATGTATTGGTTCAGCAGCGTGCTGACCGGGATCTGGTACTGCAGTGAAAAGCCGAGGTCGCCCTGCAGCAGCCGGCCAAGCCAGTGCAGATAGCGGCTGAACAACGGCTGATCCAGCCCGTACAGCGCCCGCAGCTCGGCGGCGCGTTGCGCGGTCAGATTGATGTTGCCGTCGATAAAATCGCCGGGCGCCAGGGCGAAAATGCAAAAAATCAGCAAGGAAGCCAACAGCAGCATCGGGATCGTCTGCAGCAGACGGCGCAGGATAAAATTTCTCATCGCGGGTTCCATCGCCGCCGCCCGGAATGGCGCGGCGGCGTCAGGGCGTTACGGCGCCGGTTTGACGTTCGGCAGGCTGCCGACCAATCCGTTGTAGATATCCGGTTTAAAGCCGGTGACGCGCGCGCTGCTGGCGCTCAAAATCTCGCGGTTGCCGAGCAGGATCACCGGCGGATCGTCGGACAGCGCCTGGTACAGCTGGTGGTACAGCGGCTTGCGCTGCGCGATATCCAGCGTGGCATTGGCTTTGGCGATCAGCGCGTCCACCTGCGGGTTGTGATAGCCGGTCTCGCTCTCGCGGCTGATGAAGTCGCGTACGCCGTCGTGCGGATCGTTCAGCGTGCTGGTGCTGAGGGACGCCAGGTCGTAATTGCCCGCCTTGCGCTGCGCCAGCAGCGCGTTGAAATCCAATACCTGCGGTTTCAGCACCACGCCGAGCCGGCGGTAGTTATCCTTGGCGATCGGCACCAGCGCGTCGTTGATCAGCTTTTTGGTCACCAGCAGCGTCAGCTCCAGCTTTTTACCGTCTTTCTGCCGGATGCCGTCAGCGCCCACCTGCCAGCCCGCCTCGTCCAACAGCTTTTTGGCCTTATCGAGATCGTAAGCGTAAGGATTGATGCCATTCGCGTCATAGGCCCAGGAGATAGGCGAAATCGGCTGGTTGGCGACCTTGCCGTACCCCTGATACACCACGGCGATCAGCTTTTGCCGATCCAGGCCGTAAATCAACGCCTGGCGCACCCGCTTGTCCTGCAGCGCCGGGCGTCTGAGGTTGAAATCAACCCGGCTGTAATCGCTCGAGCTGTAAAGGTTGATATTGGCGAAGCCGAGCAGCTTGAGCTGTTCGATATCGTCCGGCTTGGCGGTAAAGGCGTCGTAGTCGGTCTCACCGGTCTGGAACAGCTGGAAGTTGGTGGCCGGGTTGGTGACGCGATAGATAAAGCGCGCCATCGGCGGCGTACCGAGGTAGAAGTTCGGGTTGGCGTGGAAGCGGATCTCCTGCCCCGGCACGTACTTGTCGTAAATATAGGGGCCGTTGCCGAGCGGTTTGCCGTTCAAGGCGCGCACGCCGTCGAGCTTGCCCCGCTGATAGTTTTTGCCGTAGTAAGCCCGCGACAGCACCGGGCCGCCGATCAGTTGCAGCGTGGTAGCGCCCGGTTGCGTGGTGACGATCTGAATGGTGCGATCGTCGATCACCTTCAGGCCGCTGATGCCGGCGGCGGTGCCGTTTTTATACTCGGCGCCGCCCTGAATGTGCGCCGGCGTGATGTCAGTGTCGCCGTCATAGGCCGGATCGTGCAACAGCGTCAGGGTAAAGGCGATATCGTCGGCCTTCAGCGGCGAGCCGTCGCTGTAGACCAGATTCGGCCGCAGCTTGATGGTGTAGGTCAGATTATCGGGACTGACCTGCCAGGACTCCGCCAGGCGTCCTTCCGGCTTGCCCTGGCTGTCCAGGCCGATCAGGCGGCTGAAGATCACGTCGGTGACGTTCTCGTCCCAGCCGTTGGCGAACAGATACGGGTTGAAAATCCCCTGCGGTTCCGAGATGCCCGCCACCACGGTGTCTTTGCGCAGCTTGGCGGCGGCCGGCACCCGGCTGGCGTCGCTGGCTGGCGTGATGCCTTCGGCCAGCGTTTCCGCCTGCGCGCCGGCGCTCAATCCCAGCGCGCAGATCAACGCCAGCGGCGTCAACCGATAACGCAACAGTTTGTTTAGCTTGTTTTTTATTCTACTCACCCACTGCCCCTCGTCTACCCGTTGATAAAAATGTGACAAAATTTATCGCAGAGTAATGGGCGGCTGGAGGGCTGTCTAACAACGAAACCGGCATTCCATTGCCGAAAAAAGCATTATGAATTTTTCTGGGGCGAAGCGGCGTGAAAAACGCGGCTCAACCGGCCGCCGCCAGCCCCCGGATAAGTTTGGCTAAGGTTTTGATCGCCTCTTCAAAGCGGTCATTCCATTCAAAAGAGGCGTTGAGACGGAAGCAGTGGTTGAAATGGTCGCCGGTGGTGAACATGCGCCCCGGCGCGATGCTGATACCCCGGGAAAGGGCCCGCCGGTACAGCTCCATCGACGACAGCGCCGGATCCAGCTCCAGCCACAGGAAGTAACCGCCGTCGGGCTGGCTGACCTTTACCGTCGGCGGGAAATGGTGGGCAATCGCCTGACGCATCGCACTTTGGCGCTGGGCCAGCAGGCGGCGCAACCGCCGCAGGTGGGTGTCGTAGCCGCCGTGCAGCAGATAATCCGCCAGCGCCATCTGGGTCGGCACGCTGGTGGAAACGGTGCTCATCAGCTGCAAACGCTGGATCTGCTGCGCATAACGCCCCGCCGCCACCCAGCCAACGCGAAAGCCCGGCGCCAGGCATTTGGAAAACGACGAGCAGTGCAGGATTTGGCCGCCGCTGTCGAGCGCCTTGGCCGGCAGCGGCCGTTCGGCGCTGAAGTACAGCTCGCCGTAGACATCGTCTTCGATCAGCGAGATCTGCCGCTCGCGCAGCAGCGCCACCAGACGCTGTTTGTTGGCCTCCGGCAGGGTGGCGCCCTGCGGGTTCTGGAAGTGGGTCATCAGCCAGCAGGCTTTGATCGGATACTGCTCCACCGCCTGTTGCAACGCGTCCAGATCGATGCCGTCCTGCGGATGGGTGGCGATCGCCACCGCCTTCAGCCGCAGCCGTTCCAGCGCCTGCAGCGCGCCGTAAAACGCCGGCGACTCGATCGCCACATAGTCGCCCGGTTGGGTCACCGCCTGCAGGCTGAGGCTGAGCGACTCCATCGCCCCGGCGGTGATAACGATTTCGTCCGGCGCGACCTGCATGCCGCTCAGCGCATAACGTTGGGCAATGTGCCGCCGCAGCGCGTCGTTGCCCGGCGGCAGGTTGGCCAGCGAACTGTGCGGCGTGAATTTGCGCGCTACGCTGCTCAGCGCCCGCGCCAGCTTCGGCTGGGCGAACAGCGTGGCGTCGGGAAAGGCCGAACCGAAAGGCACGATGTCCGGATCCTTGCAGGCCTGCAGCACGTCAAAAATAAAGGCGTTGATGTCCACCTGCTCGCTCAGCAACAGTTTCTCGCCGCGCGAAGGCTGAGGCAGCGGCTGCGGACGCGCCGCCACGTAGTAACCCGACTGCGGCCGGGCGACGATCCACCCCTGGCTCTCCAGCAGTTGGTAAGACTGCACCACCGTCATCAAGCTTAATCCGGCGCGTTTGCCGCTCTCGCGCAGCGAAGGCAGCTTGTCGCCCGCCCGCCACACCCGGTTCTGGATCTGTTCTCTAATCTGCTGCGCAAGCTGTTCGTATCGGGTCATAACCATTAACTGTTATATGAAAAAGTAAAATAACTGTCACTATTATAGTCACTGTACTTCGTGATTAACTTCACGCCAAGCTTTTCACATAAAAATGACAGCTATACTCAAGAGGTTAATTTATGTTCAACCCTAGGAGGCGCCATGCTGGGTCTTGATGCACTGGAACTCGCCAGAATACAGTTCGCCTTCACCGTGTCTTTCCATATCATCTTCCCCGCCATCACCATCGGCTTAGCCAGCTATCTGGCGGTGCTGGAGGGATTATGGTTGAAAACGCACAATGAAGCCTATCGTGAGCTTTACCATTTCTGGTCAAAGATTTTCGCCGTTAACTTCGGCATGGGCGTGGTTTCCGGGTTGGTGATGGCCTACCAGTTCGGCACCAACTGGAGCTTCTTCTCCGAGTTCGCCGGCAGCATTACCGGGCCGCTGCTGACCTACGAAGTGCTGACCGCCTTCTTCCTCGAAGCCGGTTTCCTCGGCGTGATGCTGTTCGGCTGGAACCGCGTCGGCCCAGGGCTGCACTTCTTCGCCACCTGCATGGTGGCGCTCGGCACGCTGATCTCCACCTTCTGGATCCTGGCCTCCAACAGCTGGATGCAGACCCCGCAGGGGCACGAAATCATCAACGGCCAGGTGGTGCCGGTCGACTGGCTGAAGGTGATCTTCAACCCGTCCTTCCCGTATCGCCTGCTGCATATGTCCACCGCCGCCTTCCTCTCCTCGGCGTTCTTCGTCGGCGCGTCGGCCGCCTGGCACCTGCTGCGCGGCCGCGATACGCCGGCGATGCGCAAGATGCTGTCGATGGCGATGTGGATGGCGCTGATCGTCGCGCCGGTGCAGGCGCTGATCGGCGATGCGCACGGCCTGAATACGCTGAAACACCAGCCGGCGAAGATCGCCGCCATCGAAGGCCACTGGGAAAACCCGCCGGGCGAAGCCACGCCGCTGATCCTGGTCGGTTGGCCGGACATGCAGCGTGAAGAGACCCGCTTCAAGCTGGAGGTGCCCTATCTCGGCAGCCTGATCCTGACGCACAGCCTGACCGAGCAGGTGCCGGCGCTCAAATCCTTCCCGCCGGAGGATCGCCCCAACTCCACCGTGGTGTTCTGGTCGTTCCGCATCATGGTCGGGCTGGGTATGCTGATGATCCTGGCCGGGGTGTGGAGCCTGTGGCTGCGCTGGCGCGGCGGGCTCTATCAGTCGCGTCCGTTCCTGTACTTCATTCTGTGGATGGGCCCATCCGGACTGCTGGCGCTGCTGGCGGGCTGGTTCACCACCGAGATCGGCCGCCAGCCGTGGGTGGTGTATGGCCTGCTGCGCACCAAGGATGCGGTCTCCGCGCACGGCGATCTGCACATGAGCATCAGCCTGCTGGCGTTTATCATCGTCTATTGCTCGGTATTCGGCGTGGGCTACTCCTACATGATGCGTCTGATCCGCAAAGGGCCGCAGCCGCATGAGCACCAAGAAGACAATACCGAGGGCCGCCCGGCGCGTCCGCTGTCCGCGGTCAACGACACTCTGGACGACAGGAGCTGAACATGGGTATCGATCTTCCGCTGATTTGGTTTGTGATCATCGTGTTCAGCACCATGATGTATGTGGTGATGGACGGTTTCGATTTGGGCATCGGCATCCTGTTTCCGTGGGTGAAAGAGAGCGGCGATCGCGATCTGATGATGAACACCGTCGCCCCAGTGTGGGACGGCAATGAGACCTGGCTGGTGCTGGGCGGTGCGGCGCTGTTCGGCGCCTTCCCGCTGGCCTACTCGGTGATCCTCGACGCGCTGGCGATCCCGCTGACGCTGATGCTGATCGGGCTGATTTTCCGCGGCGTGGCCTTCGAGTTTCGCTTCAAGGCGACGCCGCAGAAGCGCCATATCTGGGACAAGGCGTTCATCTGGGGCTCTCTCTTCGCCACCTTCAGCCAGGGGGTAGTGGTGGGCGCCGTGATCAACGGTTTCCCGGTCGAAGGCCGCACCTACGCCGGCGGCGCGCTGGACTGGCTGACGCCGTTCGCGCTGTTCTGCGGGCTGGGGCTGGTGGTAACCTACGCCCTGCTCGGTTGCACCTGGTTGGTGATGAAAACCGCCGGCGATCTGCAGGCGCGCATGTATTACCTGGCGACGCCGCTGCTGGCGATCCTGTTGCTGGTGCTGGCCGCAGTCAGTATCTGGACGCCGATCGCGCATCCGGAAATCGCCGCCCGCTGGTTTACGCTGCCGAACCTGTTCTGGCTGCTGCCGGTGCCGCTGCTGGTGCTGCTCAGCGCCTGGGGCATTCAGCGCGGGGTGAAACGCGGCGCGCACTACTCGCCGTTCATGCTGACGCTGTTGCTGGTGTTCCTCGGCCTGAGCGGGCTTGGCATCAGCATCTGGCCGCACCTGATCCCGCCGGCCATCAGCCTGTGGGACGCCGCCGCGCCGCCGCAGAGCCTCGGCTTTATGCTGGTGGGCGCGCTGTTCATCATCCCGATCATCCTGGTCTACACCTTCTGGAGCTACTACGTGTTCCGCGGCAAGATCAGCCATGAGCACGGCTATCACTGAGGAGGGAGGACGCTATGCAAGATAAAACGGCAGCCGTCGCTCCGGCGCCCTGGTGGAAACGCATCGGTTGGCTGGTGATCATCTGGAGCGCCAGCGTGCTGGGGCTGTTCGTGGTCGCCTCGCTGTTCCGCCTGCTGATGACCGCGGCGGGCATGAAGTCGCATTAACGCGGCGCCTTATCTGGACGCGCTGTTGGGAAAGTAGAAAGAGACCACCAGCGTGACCAGCGGCAAGGCGCCGATCTTCACCAGCTCGAACACTTGACCGAGCGCTTCGTTTTTGTCCCAATACGCGTGGGCGGCGAATACGCCCACGCTGACCGCAAATATCCCGCACAGTACCTGGCGCGCCAGGCGCAGCCGCTCCATTTCGTCGAAGACCAACACCTGCTCCAGATAAACCTGGCTGGCTTCATCGCGCAGATTACGGCTTTCGATGCTCATGGGAAGATCTCCACGACCCGTCCCACCGCTTCAAGCTGTTCGCCATTCTCTCGTACGATGCCTAGACACGTACCATCCTGCTTCATCCAGTACTTATCGGCAATGGCGATCAGTGCAAACGCCATTTTGATTACCTCGGTTTTTTCCATCCCGTGACGCCGGGCGATATCGTTCAGATCATCATCAATTTTGTTCGATAACCGAATAGGTAAACTCCGCATACTCCACCTCCTGTGGTCGTTGATTCACCGGGGGAAAGTCTACTGGAAGGGTAAATGTCGTTCAATTAGTGAACTGCGTAACGCCTCGCATAACCCGCATGCAACGCTAGTGCGGCTTGCGCCCCATCGCGCTGAGGAAACGCTGCTGCAGGCGCAACAGCTCCTCCAACTCCAGCAGGCGGTAGTCGATGCCGAAACGCGGCGCCACCTCGCCGATAATGCGGCTCAGCGCCGGGTAATGGCGGTGGCTCCAGTGCGGGAACAGATGATGCGTCAAATGCAGGTTCGCCCCGCCGAGCCAGTACCCCAGCCAGCGCGGCCGGGTCAGCCAGTCGAAGGTAGTGGCGAACACATGATGATACCAGCCGTGCGGCATTGCGCCTTGTTCTGGCGCCTGGTAGAAGTTGGCCTTGGCCCAGTGGGTGCCGATGATGAGCATCACGAACAGCAGTGAAGAAAGCATCTGGCTCAGCAAATAGACCAGCAGGATTTGCCCGATGCCGATAGCCGGCGGCAGCAGCCAGCACGGGATCGCCAGCGCCAGCAGCAGGTGCGCCGCCTTCCCCGCCAGAAACCCGATCCAGCCACGCACGCCCTGCTGCGCCATGCGCGCCGCCACGCGGGTGCGGCCCGCCCTGTCCAGCCAATCGAACAGCCAGATGTAGTACGGAAAAGTCAGCGCCGCCACCAGCGGCCAATAGTAACGCTGCGCGCGCATAAAGGGCCGCCAGCGCTGGAACGGCGTTTGCCGCAGCACGCCGTTGGCGTCGATGTCGGGATCGTAATGTTCGATATTGTTATGGGCATGATGGAACAGCACGTGCCGCACGCGCCAGCAGTCGGGATCCAACCCCAGCGGCACGCTCACCAGGGCGTTCAACCCGCGGTTGGCCCAGGGGCGACGGAAAAATGCGTTGTGCGAGGCGTCGTGCACCACGTTCACCGTCAGGAACATGCCGATAAAGATAAAACCGAAATAGCAGGCGAAAAACGCCCAGCCGTTCTGCTGTTGCAGGCTCAGCCCGTAACACAGGCCGCACAGCGCCAGCAGCAGCGCGACCTTCGCCAGCATGCCGCCGTCGGCGAAACGGTGATCGCCGTTGGCCGCCAGATAATGCTGGGCGGCCTGCATCAGCGCGCGGTGCAACCCGCTGTCGTCGCGCCGATAGGCTAACGGACGCAGCGGTTTCACGGTTGCCCCATAAGGCGTAAGAAGCGCTGTTGTTGCGCCAGCAGTTCGCGATAGCCGATGCAGCGATACGCCATGCCGTGCCGCTGCGCCACCTCTGCCACCGCCGCGGCCAGCGCCGGGTAATGGCGATGATTCCAGCCGGGAAACAGGTGATGGGTCAGGTGATAGTTCAGCCCGCCGGTCAGATGCTCCAGCCAGCGCGGTTCGGGCTGCCAGTCGCAGGCGGTGGCGAAATTGTGCCGATACCAGCCTTGCGGCATGCTGTCGCCCGTCGGCGCCGGGTAAAACTCGGCCTGCGCCCAATGGGTGCCCAGCAGCAAGAACACCACCAGCAGCGAGGCGCACATCTGGCTGAGCGCGTAGGCCAGCAGCACCCAGCCCCAGCCGATGCCGTGCAAGTGGCCCACGACCAGCGGCGCCACCAGCACCAGCGCCAGATGCGCGAGCTTGCACAGCACGAACAGCGTCCAACCGCCGCGTCCCGCCAGCACGCGTTTTTCCCGCAGCGGCGTTTTATCGAGCCGATCGGACCAATCGAAAATCCACGCGATGTAAGGCAAGGAGAGCGCGGCGATCAGCGGCCAGTACAGATGCTGATAACGCATATGCGGTCGCCAGCGCTGGAACGGTGTCTGGCGGAAAAAACCGTTCTCTTCGGTATCCAGATCGTAGTGTTCGACGTTGGCGTAAACGTGGTGGTAATCCACATGCCGCGTGCGCCAGTAGTCCGGATCGACGCCCAGCGGCAGCGTCACCAACCGCCCCACCAGCCGATTGGCCCAGGGCGCACGCAGGAAAGCGTTATGCGAAGCATCGTGGTTGACGTTGACGTTAAGCAGCATGCCCATAGTCACGAACAGGAAATAGCAGAGGAAAAACGCCCAGGGCTGATGCTGCAGCAGGCTCAATGCGTAAAACCCGACGCACAACGCCAGCAACAGCGCGGCCTTGGCCAACCGCGCGGCATCGGCATAGCGATGATCGCCCGCCAGACAGGCGTGGGCCGCGCGCTTAAGATCGCGGTGGAAGGCCTGTTCGCCATCGGCGGGAAAACGCAGCGGCGGCAATGATTCAGCCATGCGGTTCCTCCACGGCGGCCGGTGCGGCCACCCGTCCCCAGCCCAGCGCGACGCACAGGGCATGCAACGCCACGGCGGCCATGGCGATATGCCAATAGCGCTGCGGCCAACCGAGATAGCCGATAAACAGCAGCGGCATGCCCAGCGCGACCAGCAACCAGACGGCGCTCGCCCAAGGTCGCCCTTCCGTCATGCCGCCCAGCGCCACCGAGCCCAACGCCAGCAACACCAGCAGCGCCATTTGCGGCCAGTTGATGTCGCCGTAGCCGTAACCGTATTGGTAGACGTAACCGACCACCAGCGAGAACAACAGCATGGCGCCGCTGAATACGCTGAGCGCCGAACGGCGGTCGCGTGGCCGGCCCGGCGCCGGGCGCCAGGCCAGACGGAAATAGCGCAGGAACGGCAGATTGCTCGCCCAGAACGGGTTGGCGGACGGCCTGTCGCCGCCGACGCCATAGCTGAACGGCGTGCTCGGCAATGCCGGGCAGAAGGTGCCGAACAGCTTGTCCCAGAAGATAAAGCTGCCGCCGAAGTTCTTATTGGAATAGGCCATATCCTTGACGTGATGCACCCGGTGATGCGCCGGCGTGACCAGGATTTTTTCCAGCACGCCAAGCTTCGGCGTCAGCGCGTTGTGATTAAACAGCTGGATGCTGTAGTGAAAAATAGAGACCGCAACAAACACCGACAGCGGCACGCCCGCCAGC
This sequence comes from Serratia sp. BNK-23, assembly GCF_047456145.1. Lineage (NCBI taxonomy): Bacteria > Pseudomonadati > Pseudomonadota > Gammaproteobacteria > Enterobacterales > Yersiniaceae > Serratia > Serratia sp. BNK-23. The sequence goes on along the minus strand of NZ_CP179900.1, from coordinate 2,016,128 downwards.
GCCAGCAGCAAAAAGAACGGGATCGACGTCAACGACGAATACCAGGAGTTGCGCACCCCCAGCGACAGATTGAAATGCTCGCCCTGATGGTGCACCACGTGCACCGCCCACAGCAGGCGGAAACGATGGTGCAGACGGTGCAGCCAGTAGAAACCGAAGTCCCACGCCAGCAGGGCGAACAGCCACATCAACAGCGGCGGCCAGGCGTCCAGCAGCCCCAGGCTGAAATGCGCGGCCACGTAGCCGTAGCAGGTGATCTCCAACCCGCGGAACAGCCACAGCATGATATGGCCGGAGTTCAGGTTGAACACCAGATCGTGCCAGTTGACCGGCTCGCGACGCCCCCACTGCAGCGCCACCGCCTCGGCCACCACGATGAACAGCATGAACACTATCGGCAATGCCAGATCGCTCATCCCATTTCTCCTTTAACCACGCGCCGGCGCAGGGTGTTCATACGCAGGGCCAGCCAGCCGGCGAACAGCGCCAGCAGCGCGCCGCCGGCCAAATCGACAAACAAATGGCGGCGCAGTTGCAGAATCGAGAACGCGATCGCCGCGCCCCACAGCATCCACAGCGCCGTGCGCACTTTGCGCTCGCCGTCGCTCAGCGCCCACACCGCCAGCACCGTCAGCGCCATATGCAACGAAGGCAGGCAGTTCTGCGGCGAATCCACCTGGGTTAACGCCGCCAGCAGCTGCGCGCTGATCCCGACGCCATCGTTCTGCGGATAGGCCATGGTGGTCGGCCACAGCAGGTAAACCGCCCCGGCGCCCAGCGCGGTGAGCTGCATCGCCCGCGTCAGCCATGTGATCCGCGGCAGCGGCGCCAGCAGATAGCCCGCCGGGACAATGAGGAAGAACGACAGGTAGAGCCATATGGCCGTGGGGCTGAACGGGATCGCCCGGTCAAGCGCCGACGGCGGCAACAGGGTTCCCGCCCCCTGCAGGCGATCGGTCAGACTATACACCACCCCGACCGTCCCCCAGCCGAGCAACATGTGCCCTAGTCTGAACAGCGTATTTTTCATGCTTCCTCCGCCTGGCGCACGATGCGCCGCCGCTTGCGATCGAACTGCGGCAGCACCGCCTGCGCCGTCAACCGCCATTCGAGGCGCTCGGTGGCGATGCCCTGGCGAGCGAACAGCGCGATCAGCTGCGCCTGACAGTGCGCCAACGCCGCCGGGCTGCAATCGGCAATCAATTCCAACCGCCGTTCGCCGCGCTGGATCAGGCGGTAATCGCTGCTCAGCGGCAACGCATTGGCGATCGTTCGGCTGCAGGCATCGGCGAACACCGCCTGCGGTTGCCGCTGCGCATCGGGCAGCATCAGTTGATCGTCGCGCCGCCCCTCGATACGGGCGATCGCCCGCGTCGGCTGCCCGCACGGGCAGGGTTCCTTGCGCAGCACCAACACATCATCCAGCCGATAACGCACGATCGGCTGCGTGCTGCGGGTAAAGTCGGTGATCAACGGCGTAAAACGCAGTTCGTCGATCCACTGAGGTTCGATATGCAAAAACTCTTCGTTCAGATGCAGCGTACCGTGCGCGCAGGTCGCGGCAAGAAATCCTTCGGTGGCCTGATACACTTCGCCGACCGCCGGAAATACCTGCAGCAGCAGGCGGCGGTCCTGCTCTTCAAGCACCTCGGCCACCGAGATCGCTTTTTTGACCGGCAATTTCACCTGCCCGGCCAGCACCGCCAGCGCCAAGGCGCGCAGCACCTGCGCCGGGGCCACGATAATGCTGGGCGCCTGCCGTTCCAATGCGGGCAAATGCTCGCTGAACGGCGCCAGCAGATCGTAAAACGCCAGGCTCAGCCAACGATTGTTCACGCTGTGATAGAGATTATTATCCGCGCGCAGAAACAGCGCAACGCGCTCGCCCGCCGACAGCCCGTCCGGCAGCATTTTCGCCAGCATGCCGCCGGCCCACACCTGCTGTTCGCGCGGGCTGACGACAAACACGCCGCGCTGCCCGGAAGTGCCGGACGACAATCCAACGCTGTAGCGCCCGATCTTCGGCGTGAAATCGCGATCCGCCTCGCTGCGCTGCGCGCAGGCCAGCACCGCATCGCGCTGCAGCCCGGCGGTGTTCATCCGGTCGAACTGCGCCATCATCAGCGCCTTGTCCATCTGCGGCCATTCGGCGAACGGCCGGCGGCTGAAGCCTTGAAAATAGGGGCTCTTGCTCAGCACCCGACGGGCAAAGCCCGCGAGCTGCCGGGCCTGATGCGCCTCCAGCGCCGCACGATCGCCAAAGCGCAGGCGCCGGGCGCGGAAATAGTGCCAAAGGGTCATGAACGGGATCACAGGTCCCCCTCGTGGCACAGCAAAATGTTGACCTGGCCGCCCGCCCACAGCTGGTTGAGCCGCTCCAGCGTGCGGGTGTACGCCACCGCGTCGTCCATCACCAGATTGGCCAAGCGCGAAGGCCCGCGCAGCGTCTGGTAACTCTGCGGCGACCAGGCGGCGTCGCTGGCCAGCAGCGTCCAGCCGGCGTCGGTGAGAATAAAGGCGCCGATATGGCCGGCCGCATGCCCCGGCAGCGGCACCAGCACGATCTGCCCTTCGCTGCCCGGCAGCGCATAGCCGCGCTCGAACGGCGCCAGCAGCGCAGGCAACGCCACCGAGGGAAAAGCTTCCATAAACTGCAGGTTGCTCTCGAAATCCGCCGGGATCAGGCCGGGAATAAAGGCGCGCTTCAGCGCCGCGAAACCGCGCAGCCCGCGGGTTTGCCGCCAGCCTTCGCCGGAGCAAATAAAGTCGAGTTGGCTGAAATCCTGCAGCCCGGCGATGTGATCGGCGTGAAAATGCGAGACGATCAGCGCCTGAATATCCCCCTCGGCGTAACCGGCTTCGCGCAGCTGATGCGCCAACGACTCGGCGGGATCGAAATAGACCGGCGTCATCCGGCGATACAGGCTGAACAGCCCCGACTGCGTGTGCTGCTGAAAATAATGCGCGTAGCCGGTATCCCACAGCCAGCGGCGCTCCCCCACCTCCAGCAGATAGGCGCGCGCCGGGAATTTGCACACCCGGAACCCGGCTCCGCGCAGCGCCATGCAGCCGATATGCGTGCAATAGCCCACTTCAAACACGGTGACCTTAGCCATGCTGTCCGCCTCCTTGCCGCCGCAACCACTCGCCGGTCAGGCGAATGCCCTCTTCCATCGAATAACGCGGCTGATAGCCCAGCTCTTCGATCGCACGGGTCTGGCTCAGCGTCATGTCAAAATGCACCGCCGCCACGCTGTAGCGCGTCAGCAGCGGTTCCTTGCCGCTCAGCGTCGCCCACAGCTCCATGCCGCCGGCCAGCGTATGCAGCAGCGGATAGGGCACGGCCTGCAGCCGGTAGCGCAGCCCCAGTTCCTGACGCAGCAGCGCATCCAGCATCTCCGCCAGCCGCTGCGGCTGGTGATTGGTAATGTTGTAAACGGTGCCGGACGGCAACCCGCGCTGCCGGCTGGCCAGGTCCATCGCGTGCACCACGTTGGGGGCGAAGGTCAGGTCCAGCAGCGCTTGCCCGCCGCCGGGCAGCCGCAGCACGCCGCGATCGCGTTCGAGCTGCTGCAACAGCCGCGGCACGATCACCCGATCGTGCGGGCCAAACAGGCCGCGCGGCCGCAGCATAATGTAGGTGGTTTGCGGGTAGATCTTCGCCTGCGCCAACAGGCGTTGTTCAGCCGCATACTTGCTGGCGGCATAGTGATTGGCGAAGCGCCGGGCGCGGTAACCTTCGTCAAGATCGTAATGCGGCTGAAAATCGAAGTAGATTGCCGGCGTGGAGATATGCACAAAGCGCCGCACGCCGCAGCGCCCCGCCGCCTCCGCCAGCCTCTCCGTCGCCGCGGCGTTGATGCGGTGAAACTCCGCTTTGCCGCCCCAGGGTGAAGACTTGGCCGCACAGTGCCACACCCACTCGCAGTCGGTGACGAGCTGCCGGCACTGCTGCGGCGTGGCCTGCGCCAGATCGAGCGCACAAAACTCGGCGCCCAACCGACGCAACGCTGCGCCGGCCCGCTCGTCGCGGCCGGTGGCGCGCACCTGATGTCCGGCCTCCAGCAGCCACTGCGCCGCGTTGCGTCCCAGCCCGCTGGTCGCCCCGGTGACCAGCACCCTCATGGCAGCAACACCATGCCGGCCAGCGCCAGCCCGGCGGCGGTGCCGATCAGCATCACCGGCTGGCCGGGGTTGAAGCGCCCGGTGGTCACGGCGGCATGCAGCGCCGTCGGGATGGACGCCGCCACCTGATTGCCATGATGGCGGTAGATATCCACCAGCGCCTCGCTGGAGACGTGCAGCCGTTTGCGCATATGTTCGAGCGACAGATGGCTGGCCTGATGCGGCACCACGGTGGCGATCTGCCCCAGGGTCAGGCCGCTGGCGCTCAGCAGCCGATCGAGGTAACCCTCAATCAGCGCCGACGCCTGGCGGAACAGCGGCTTGCCCTGCATATGAAACAGGAAGTCTTGCTCGCACATGCCGGCGCGCGGGTTGCGACGCGTGCCGCCGGCACGGATCTCGCACAGTTCGCTGCCGGCGGGGTAGGTTTCCACCAGGCTGGCGAGGATGCCGCTGGCGCCGTCGCCGCGCTCCACGATGGCGCAGGCCGCGCCGTCGCCGAAGATCAGCGACGACTCTTCGTGCTGCCAGTCGATGCCGCGTGAAGCGAGATCCGCCGAGACGATGGCGATGCGTCGATACGTTCCGGCGTTCAGCAGCCCCGCCGCCACCTGCAGCGCAGAGATAAAGCTGATGCAGCTGCTGTTGATGTCGAAGCCCGGCGTGCCCGGCGCCAGCCCCGCCACCTTGAGAATGTGCGCGGCGGTGCACGGCAGCGCCTGCACCGAAATCGCCGAGGCGGAGATCAGCAGGTCAATGGAGGCTGCCGGGAGGGCGCTGCAAGCCAGCGCGTCTTGCAGCGCGGCGGCGGCGAGTTCGGCCTGGCTGGCATCGTCGGCGGCGTGATAGCGGTAAACGATGCCCGAGCGTTTTTCAACGTAGCCGGCCGGTTTCCCCAGCCGAGCGTCGAGCGCAGAGGACGCCACGCGGTTAGGCGGCAACGCGGCCCCGGTGGCGATGATTTTCAGAGGCAGCAGCTCGGGTGAGCGAAATTGTGTGGTCATTATTGTTATTGATTAACCTGACTATCCATAAAGCGATTCTCCCGCACGACGCGAAGGCCACGCGGATCATCCCCGGTTTTTATATCCCAAAATGCCTTTCATCAAGGCGGTATCTCTTGTTATCGGCTACCACGGGCCGACGTCCGTCGGCGCAAGCATAAGCGTAACATGACTGAGATATTCAGTTTACGACAAGGCGGGGAGAATGGGCAGACGGCGGGCGAATTATCGGAATAGCGCCGCCGCTGGCGATCAGCGGCGGCGGCGGGGTCAGACTCAGCGGCGGTTGCGTACCAGCTGGTAACGGCGTGTCAGGTACTCTACCGGCGCACTCCAGATATGCACCAGGCGGCAGAACGGGAACAGCACGAACAGCGTCATGCCCAGCACCATGTGCAGCTTGAAGATAAGCGCCACCCCTTCCAGGTGCGCAGAGGCGCCGGCGTGGAAGGTCACGACCGCCTGCGCCCAGGCCACCAGCTTCATCATTTCGCTGCCGTCCATATGCTGGGCGGAGAACGGAATGGTCAGCAACCCCAGGCACACCTGCACCACCAGCAACGTCAGGATCAGGATGTCGGCGAAGCTGCTGGTGGCGCGCACCCGCGGGTTGGTCAACCGGCGTTTGAGCAACAGCGCGCCGCCGATCAGCGTCATCAGGCCGCAGGCGCCGCCGGCGATCATCGCCAGCTTCTGCTTCACGTCGATCGGCAGAAAGGCCTCATACATCCAGTGCGGCGTCAGCATGCCGAGGAAATGGCCCGCGAAGATGCCGATAATGCCGATGTGGAACAGGTTGGACGCCAGCCGCATGCCTTTTTTATCCAGCATCTGGCTGGAGCCGGCGCGCCAGCTGTATTGCCCGTAGTCGTAGCGCAGCCAGCTGCCGATCAGGAACACCGCGCCGGCCAGATAAGGGTAGATGTCGAAGAAGAACTGATTCAAAAATTGCATGATTAGCGTCCTTTGGTTCCGGTTAACGCATCCGTCAGGTCCAGATACTGTGGCGCCACCGCGCCGGCGAAGCGCCGCTGGTGCGCCGTCTGCTGGGCGGAGGCGCAGCCCTGTTCGCCGAGAAACTTGACCTGCTCCTCTTCCCACACCGCATCCAGCGCCTGCGGCGTATCGTCGCGCGCCTCTTGCGCCACCTGCGTCTCCAGAGCCTGCGCCTGTACCTCGCTGCCGGACAACGCCAGCAGCAAATCGAACAGCACCGCATACGGGCTTTCACGCTGCTGCAAGCGCGCGCCCAGCAGCGCCAGGATCGGCGCGATGTCCTGCAGCCCTTCGCGCGCCTGCGCCGCGCTGCGGCTGGCCAAATACTCCAGGTACAGCGGCAGGAAATCCGGCAGCTCGCGGCTGTCGATCTCCAGCCCGGCGGCGCGGTACTGCGCCATCAGGTCAACCATCGCCTGGCCGCGATCGCGCGATTCGCCGTGCACGTGTTCAAACAGCAGCAGCGAAGTGGCGCGGCCGCGATCGAACAGTTCGCAATAATCGGCCTGCGCGTCCAGCAACGGGCGCGCACACAGGCGGCGGATAAACAGAATCAGCTGCGCGCTGTGGCGCAGATCCAGCTCGCTGGCCGGCTCCAATGCTTCGATCAGCGCCTGCTGATGGTCAAACAGCGCCTGCTCCGGGTAATCCAGCAGGCGGGCGATCACTTTCAGGCTGATCATGAGGCGTCCTCCGGCCGCGCGGTTTTCGCGGTCACGTCGATGGCGTCAATGCGGCGGCTGTTGAACAGGTTGAACTTGCCGTCGCTGCCGTGGCAACCGTCGCCGAAGCTGAAGCCGCAGCCTTTGCTTTCCGGGAAGGCTTCACGCGCCAGCTCGCGGTGGCTCGACGGCACCACGAAGCGATCTTCATAGTTGGCGATCGCCAGGTAGCGATACATTTCCTGCGCCTGCGCTTCGCTTAACCCAACCTGCTCCAGCGCGCTGGTGTCGACCACGCCGTCGACGGTTTCCGCCCGTTTGTAATGGCGCATCGCCAGCATGCGCTTCAGCGCCAACAGCACAGGTTCGGTATCGCCGGCGGTCAGCAGGTTCGCCAGATACTGCACCGGGATGCGCAGGCTCTCGACGTCCGGCAATACGCCGCTGTGCGCCAGTTCGCCGGCATCGGCGGCGGACTGAATCGGCGACAATGGCGGCACGTACCACACCATCGGCAGCGTGCGGTATTCCGGATGCAGCGGCAGCGCCAGCTTCCAGTCCATCGCCATTTTGTACACCGGCGACTGCTGAGCGGCTTCAATGACGCCCTGCGGCACGCCGTCCGCCAGCGCCTGGGCAATCACCTTCGGATCATGCGGATCGAGGAAGATATCGAGCTGGCTCTGGTACAGATCCTTGTCGCTCTCCACCGCCGCCGCCTGCTCGATGCGATCGGCGTCGTACAGCAGCACGCCGAGGTAGCGAATGCGGCCGACGCAGGTTTCCGAACACACCGTCGGCTGCCCGGCTTCGATGCGCGGGTAGCAGAAGATGCACTTCTCGGACTTGCCGCTCTTCCAGTTGAAGTAGATTTTCTTGTACGGGCAGCCGGTCAGGCACATGCGCCAGCCGCGGCACTTGTCCTGGTCGATCAGAACAATGCCGTCTTCGCCGCGCTTGTAGATCGCCCCGCTCGGGCAGGTGGCGACGCAGGCCGGGTTGAGGCAGTGCTCGCACAGGCGCGGCAGGTACATCATGAAGGTGTTTTCGAACTGGCCGTACATCGCCTTCTGCAGGTTGTCGAAATTTTTATCCTGCGAGCGTTTTTCGAATTCCCCGCCGAGGATCTCCTCCCAGTTCGGGCCGCTTTCGATCTTGTTCATGCGCTGGCCGGTGATCAGCGAGCGCGGGCGCGCCACCGGCTGGTGCTTGCCCTGTTTGGCGGTGTGCAGATGCTGATAGTCGTAATCGAACGGCTCGTAGTAGTCGTCCAGCGCCGGCACGTCCGGGTTGGCGAAGATTTTCGCCAGCACGCCGACGCGGCTGCCCATGCGCGGCTCCAGCTTGCCGTTGATTTTACGGATCCAACCGCCCTTCCACTTCTCCTGATCTTCCCAGGCGTGCGGATAGCCGACGCCGGGTTTGCTTTCCACGTTGTTGAACCAGGCGTATTCCATGCCTTCGCGGCTGGTCCAGACGTTCTTGCAGGTGACCGAACAGGTGTGGCAACCGATGCACTTGTCCAGATTCAGCACCATGCCGACTTGCGAACGAATTTTCATTTGTGGTTCTCCTGCTGACTGCCCTGCGCGTAGTCGTTGCCTTCATCGTCCAACCAATCAATACGGTTCATCTTGCGCACCACCACGAACTCGTCGCGGTTGGAGCCGACGGTGCCGTAGTAGTTGAAGCCGTAGGCCAGCTGCGCATAGCCGCCGATCATGTGGGTCGGCTTCGGACAGGCGCGGGTCACCGAGTTGTGGATGCCGCCGCGTTGGCTGGTGATCTCCGAGCCCGGCAGATTCACGATGCGCTCCTGTGCGTGGTACATCATGGTCATGCCGGCCGGGATACGCTGGCTGACCACCGCGCGCGCCGTCAGCGCGCCGTTGGCGTTGAAGGCCTCGATCCAGTCGTTGTCCGCGATGCCCAGATCTTTGGCGTCGTCTTCGCTCAGCCAGACGATCGGCCCGCCGCGCGACAGCGTCAGCATCAGCAGGTTGTCGCTGTAGGTGGAGTGGATACCCCACTTCTGGTGCGGCGTCAGGAAGTTCAGCGCCTTCTCCTTGTTGCCGTTCGGCTTGCTGTTGAGCAGCGGCTGGGCGGCGCGGGTGTCGATCGGCGGCCTGTACGCCAGCAGGCTTTCGCCGAAGGCGCGCATCCACTCGTGGTCCTGATACAGCTGCTGGCGGCCGCTGAGGGTGCGCCACGGGATCAGCTCGTGCACGTTGGTGTAGCAGGCGTTATAGGAGACATGTTCGTCTTCCAGGCCGGACCAGGTTGGGCTGGAGATGATTTTGCGCGGCTGCGCCTGAATGTCGCGGAAGCGAATTTTCTCGTCTTCCTTGTTCAGCGCCAGATGTCGGTGATCGCGGCCGGTGACGTTGCTCAGGGCTTCCCAGGCTTTCACCGCCACCTGGCCGTTGGTTTCCGGCGCCAGCGACAGGATCACTTCCGCCGCGTCTATCGCGCTCTCGATCTTCGGCCGCCCCGCCGCCGGGCCGTCGGCCTTGACGTAGTTCAGCTGCTTGAGGAAATCGACCTCGGTCTGGGTGTTCCAGCTGATGCCCTTGCCGCCGTTGCCCAGTTTGTCCATCAACGGCCCCAGGGAGGTAAAACGCTCGTAGGTGGCCGGATAATCGCGCTCCACCGCGATGATGTGCGGCGCGGTTTTGCCGGGGATCAGTTCGCACTCGCCTTTCTTCCAGTCCTGCACGCCGTAAGGCTGCGCCAGCTCGGCGGCGGAGTCGTGCTGAATAGGCAAGGTCACCACGTCGGTTTCCTGGCCCAGATGGCCGACGCACACCTCGGAGAAGGCTTTGGCGATGCCCTTGTAGATTTCCCAGTCGCTCTTCGAATCCCAGGCCGGATCGACCGCCGCCGACAGCGGATGAATGAACGGGTGCATGTCGGAGGTGTTCATGTCGTCTTTTTCGTACCAGGTGGCGGTCGGCAGCACCACGTCGGAATACAGGCAGGTGCTCGACATGCGGAAATCGAGCGTCACCACCAGATCCAGCTTGCCTTCGCCGCCCTGCTCGCGCCATTCCACTTCCTGCGGCTTCACGCCGCCCTGCTGGCCGAGATCTTTCCCCTGGATGCCGTTCTCGGTGCCCAACAGGTATTTGAGCATGTATTCATGACCCTTGCCGGAAGAGCCCAGCAGGTTGGAGCGCCAGACGAACAGGTTGCGCGGGAAGTTCTGCGGATTGTCCGGCTGCTCGGCGGCAAAGCCCAGCGCGCCGCTCTTCAGGCTGTCGACGGTGAACTCGACCGGCGATTGGCCGGCGGCGCGGGCCTGCTCCGCCAGGCGCAACGGGTTAGCGCCCAGCTGCGGCGCCGACGGCAGCCAGCCCATGCGCTCGGCGCGCACGTTGAAGTCGATCAGGCTGCCGCCGAAGCGCGATTTGTCCGCCAGCGGCGACAGCAGCTCATCGGCGCCGACGGTTTCATAGCGCCATTGGCTGGAATGGTTGTAGAAGAACGAGGTGCTGTTCATGTGGCGCGGCGGGCGTTGCCAGTCGAGGCCGAACGCCAGCGGCAGCCAGCCGGTTTGCGGCCGCAGTTTTTCCTGGCCGACGTAGTGCGCCCAGCCGCCGCCGCTCTGGCCGACGCAACCGCAGAAGATCAGCATATTGATCAGGCCGCGGTAGGTCATGTCCATGTGATACCAGTGGTTGACGCCGGCGCCGACGATGATCATCGAACGGCCGTGGGTCTTCTCGGCGTTTTGCGCGAATTCGCGGGCAATGCGGATGATGTTATGGCGCGACACGCCGGTGATCTGCTCGGCCCAGGCCGGGCTGTAAGCCTTGACCTCGTCATAGTCGGCGGCGCAGTTGGCGTCGCCCAACCCGCGCTCCAGGCCGTAGTTAGCCAGCGTCAGATCGTACACGCTGGTCACCAGCGCTTCGCTGCCGTCCGCCAACTGCAGGCGTTTCACCGGCAGTTTGTGCAGCAGGATCTCGTCCAGCGCCACGCTGTTGAAATGCTCGCTGTCGGCGCCGCCGAAGTACGGGAAACCCACCTCGGCAACGTCGTCATGCATGCCCAACAGGCTGAGTTGCAGCTCGACTTCCTGTTGCGACTTGCCTTCGCGCTGCTCCAGGTTCCACTTGCCCTTCTCGCCCCAGCGGAAGCCGATGGAGCCCTGCGGCGCCACCAGCTCGCCGCTGCGGCTGTCGATAGCGACGGTTTTCCATTCGGGGTTGTTTTCCTGGCCCAGCCCGTCCACCAGATCGGCGGCGCGCAACAGGCGGCCGGCGGCGTAGTGGCCGCCTTCACGCGGCTCGAGCAGCACCAGCATCGGCATGTCGGTATAGCGACGCACATAGTCGCGGAAGTAGCCAACTTCGCGATCGAGATGGAACTCTTTCAGCATCACGTGGCCCATCGCCAGCGCCATCGCGCTGTCGGTGCCCTGCTTCGGATTCAGCCAGTGGTCGCACAGCTTGGCGACTTCGGCATAGTCCGGCGTCACCGCCACGGTTTTGGTGCCCTTGTAGCGCACTTCGGTAAAGAAGTGGGCGTCCGGGGTGCGCGTTTGCGGCACGTTGGAGCCCCAGGCGATAATGTAAGAAGAGTTATACCAGTCGGCGGACTCCGGCACGTCGGTCTGCTCGCCCCAGGTCATCGGCGAAGCCGGCGGCAAATCGCAATACCAGTCGTAGAAGCTCAGGCAGGCGCCGCCGATCAGCGACAGGTAGCGGGCGCCGGCGGCGTAGGACACCATCGACATCGCCGGGATCGGCGAGAAGCCGATAATGCGGTCCGGGCCGAAGGTTTTGGCGGTGTAGACGTTGGCGGCGGCGATCAGTTCATTGACCTCCTGCCAGCTGGAGCGGACGAAACCGCCGCGGCCGCGCGCCACCTTGTAGCTCTTGGCTTTTTCCGCATCGCCGACGATAGAGCCCCAGGCTTCGACCGGATCGCTGTGCTGCGCTTTCGCTTCGCGCCACAGCTTGAGCAGGCGCTTGCGCATCAGCGGGTATTTCAGCCGGTTGGCGCTGTACAGGTACCAGGAGTAGCTGGCGCCTCGCGGGCAGCCGCGCGGTTCATGGTTGGGCAGATCGGGGCGGGTGCGCGGATAGTCGGTTTGCTGGGTTTCCCAGGTCACCAGACCATTCTTCACGTAGATCTTCCAACTGCAGGAACCGGTGCAGTTCACGCCGTGGGTGGAACGCACCACTTTGTCGTGCTGCCAACGGCTGCGGTAGCCGTCTTCCCAGTCGCGGTTGGTGTTCAAGGTCTGGCCGTGATCGCCAGAAAAAGGCTCCGCCAACTGCTTGAAATAGCGGAAACGGTCTAAAAATTTGCTCATCCGGAATGCTCCTGAAGGCTCTTGTCGTTATAAGAAGACATGCTCAATCTGCCGCCAGCCTACTGACGGCCAAGAGGCGGCAAATTGATTGCGATCAAGAGAAAGCGGGAGGCACCGCGCGCGTCGGCTGAGAAATACCACCAAAGTATAGGTGTGAAAGATTAAGTTAACTGATTGAATTAAAACGAGTAAAACAGAATATAGAGATAAAGGTGGGCAGGAGGGAGGCAAGGCGGGGTATTTGGGGGTAGGACGCGGGAGAAACCTCCCGCGTCAGACTGTTGACAAAGGGGAAAAAAGCGTGGTTTTTCCCCCTTTGTGGTGAGCGGCCGAAAATCAATAAATTGATTTTCCTTGTTTTTTATTTGGTGCTCTCTGCCAACCCGGCAAGGGTATAAGGTTTGTCATCAATCTCACGCGGGAGAAACCTCCCGCGTGATGCTAACTCGATGCTTTCAGCGTTGGAGCCACAGCGTCGCGGTGCCCACTGCGGGCAACGCCAGCGCGATCTCCGCACCCGCGCCCTGCTGCCGCCAGCCCGCCGGAAGGCGCAAGCGGGTGCTTCCCTCCCGATAGTAAGGATTGGCTACCAGCAGCAAGGCGCGATCGCCCAGAATAAACATCCGCGCCGGCATTTGCGGGTCGCTTCCCGCCAGCGGCGTCGATTTTCCCGTCAGCAGATAAGGGGTGAAGGCGGCGATTTGCTGCGACACGGCAGCCACACCACGCCAGGTGGCGTCAAACTCCCGTTGGTCGAAGCGGCCGGTTTTGCGTTTGTAAAACAGATCGGTATAAGAATAAAACAGCAGCCCCTTGGCGCCGCCGATCAGCGCCTGCCAGGCCTGATTGCGGATTTCCGCCTCTGACGGCGGATGTGGCTTGCGGCGGGCGTCATAAGCGGCGTGATCCATGATTTGCATCACCACCCAGGCTCCGCGTGCCTGGCGGGCGGCCTGCACCGTCAGTGCGGTATAACGCGTGGTGCGCGTCAGATCGCTATCGTTCCCCACCGGATAAGGGTCGGTCGCCAAAATGTCGCTGCTGTTGAAGTGAGCGTCCAACTCCCCGGTTTTGTTCAGCACCTGGAAAGTCGGATGATCGCCGTCAAGTCGCTTTATTTGCAGGTTTTTTTCCTCGATTTTATCGAGATATTCCGGCCCCAGCTCATCGTTGATGTACCAGGCAAGCAGGTTGGGCTGAGAGCGCAAACGCTGCACGTACCAGGCAGTCAGCGCCGCGTAGTCGCCACCGCGGACGGCCGGCGCGAAGCGGCTGCCGCGGTACTGATCTTTGACGGAGTAAATGACCAACAGCCCGCGCTTGCGTGCGTTGCGGAAAAAGGCGTATGGATCTTTCTTTTCCCCGTAATCATAGTTCAGCACCGTGTTGAATCCCGCCGAGGCGATGCGCGCCAAATGCTCATCGGTAGCCACGTTGGCGTAAATGCCCAACGGGAAAAGCCGTTGACCGTCGCGCAGGGTAAAACCTTCGCTGTCGATCGCCACTTTGGCCGCAGGCTGCCCGACGCGAAAAGACAGCTCGCTGCCCTGAGCCTGGCGGGATTGTGGACCGGTAACCTGCTGACGCAGGCGGTATTCACCCTGGGCCAGGCCGGCCGGCGGTTGGTATTCGATACGGCGTTGTCCCTCAACCTGATAACGGTCGCGGCTACTGTGAACAACCTGCCCCTCGGCATTGAGCAATTCGCTGTCGACCTGCAAATGCTGCGGCTGCGAAGTGACGACCAGCGTGTCAACCTTCCCCTGCGCCGACGCGCCGAGCTGATATAACGCCGGCATAGACGCTCGAGCACAGGCATAGGCGTCGTCAAACCAGGCGGTACCGGTGCTCCCCTTACGCAGATAAACGCCAAAAGTGATTCGCGCCGCCTGCGGCGGCACGGTATAGCTGGCGTTCACCTGCCGCCAGCCGCTGTCGCCGGTTACCCCAGCCGGATAGCTGCCTTCCAGAAAGCGCCCCTGCGCATCAAAGCTCTGCAGATAAACCCCAGCGCCGCCGTCGCGGCTTTGCCCGCGTACGCCGCGAGTCTTGAGCCAGACGCCGAAATCTATCGTCTGTCCGGGCACAACCTGCAGCGCCTGGTTGAAGGTACGGTATTGCGCTACATCTGCATTGTCATAACGCAGACTCCCCCTGCCACTGTGCGTATCGCCGTCGGCCTGCGCGCCCTGCGCTCGCCAGCCGCTGAGCCCCTGCTCAAAGCCGGGGTTGGTCAACAGATTGGGTTGGCAGTTCTGCGCCAGAGCCGCTGCGCCCCACAAGGCGCAACAGCCCAGAGCCGCCCGCCGATACATCCCCCTCATGGTCATTTCCTTTTCACCACGGCATTGAACAGATAGGTGGCGAACAAATAGCAGGATTTCTGGTACGACAGCCCCAAATGCTGACGGTAAATCCGCCATTGCCAGTCCGCAGCGCGGATTTTGTTGCCCGACAGCGAATGAGTAGACAATCGGTAACAGGCCAGCGGTTCGGGAATGCAGTAGGCCAGGCCGTTACGCGCCTTTTGCAGCACCGCCAGCCACATCAAATAGTCCTCATGCCCCACTTTTTGCTGATACACCTTACCGATGCGCTTCTGGTTATAGATGCCGGTGAGATTGCCGATCCAGTTGCTTTTCAACATGTCCTGATAGCCGATAAGCTCATCCGCACCACGGGTGTTTTTGATCAACTTCAGATCGTCTTCGAAGGTGTAATAATGGGAACACACCACGTCATAGCGGCGGGTTTGCAAAATGCTCGCCTGGCGCGACAGCTTGTTGGGGAGCCATACGTCATCACTGTCGCAGAAAGCGATATAATCCCCGCTCGCCGCCTCAATGCCGATGTTGCGCGTTTCCGCCACGCCCTGGTTATGCTCATTGCGTATATAGGTGAGGCGATCGTGGATAAACGGCCGCACCACCTCGGCGGTGTTGTCGGTGGACGCATCATCGATCACATACAGGTGATAGTCGGTAAATTGCTGGTTCAGCACACCAAGAATCGATTCTTTGATTGAGTTTGCCGCGTTGTAGGCGGGCATTATCACGGATATCTTTTCCATTCGGTCCTCACTCAATGAGCTGTTGCCACTGGGGATAAATACGTTCGGGAGAAAAACGGCGAGACTTATCAAGCGCAGCGACAGAAAAGCGCTCGCGCAGAGCCGGATCGCGCATCAGCTCGAGCACGCCTTCGCTGAAGGCGGCGGCATCGTCATCGGGCACCAGATAGCCGTTGACGCCGTTGTCTATCAGCTCGGCCGGGCCGGTCTTGCAGTCGTAGGCCACCAGCGGCAGGCCGAAACTCATGGCTTCGATCAGCACCATCGGCAACCCCTCATAGCGCGACGTCATCACGTACAAACTGGCCTGGCGATAATAGGCCGCCACGTCGGCGGTGGCCGGCAGCAGGCTCACCTGCTGCTCCAGCCCGGCGCCTTCAATCTGCCGCCGCAGTGCGTCGCGCTCAGGGCCGTCGCCAATAATCAACAGCCGCCAATCCGGCATCTGCGCCGCCACCCCTCGCCACAGCGTGATCAGACGATCGAAGCCTTTCTGATTGCTCAACCGCCCCACCGCCAGCGCCACCTTTTCCTGCAGCGCCGGCGTCGGCGCCTGTGCGCCGAACGGCGAAACGTTCTCGATCACCCGGCATTTCCCGGCGCCCACCCAGCGAGCGATGGCGTCGCTATCTTGCCGCGTCAGGAAAATCACGCGATCGCTCAAGCGGTAAACCAACAACTTCAACCATTTAAATACGCGCGGATACTGGTGAAAGCTGACGTGTTCGCTCAATAACAGCCGGCTGCGGGCACAGAACAAACGTAGAAAAGGCGTCATCACCACCGACAGTTTTCCCATGGAAACGGTAATGATCACATCCGCGCGTTCACGCCGCAGAGCCAACGCCAGCCGCCATGGCCAGAACAGCGAATCGCCGCCGCCACAGCGTAGCCGGACGTTGCTCGCCAGCGGAAAGAAGCTCCGTTCGCCACACAGCGAAAACACCGCCACCTCGTAATTCGGCAGACGCGCCAGCGCATTGGCCAAACCGCTGGCGACCCGTTCAGTGCCGCCCTTGCCCGCCATATTTTCGATGACGATGATTACCTTGCGTGCTTGCATATCATCTCCTGAATCCCTGGCGCACATTGCGCAACAGCCGGCCGCCAACCGAGAACAACCCCAGCCGCGTCAGACAATCGCCATACCATTTGATCATCTTGAACTTGCCGCTCAGGCTGTGCCGCACGATGCGCGACGAATAATAGTTGAACGCCTGGGCGTTTTCCGAATACAGCGAGGCCAGCAGGTGCTTGCAGGCGAATCCGCTGATATGGCGATCGCTGGGGCTGAGGAAGGTATTGATGAAGCGGTCGCTGGCCTCCAGATTAAGCTTCGCCGTCATGCGTCCGTAGCGCCCCACGTCGAGAAACACCCCGCCGCCGGCGTCATGCGCCACTTGCGCGCCCAAATTGGTGGCGTTGACCAGAAAGCCCCAATCCTGATGTTTGTTGAGAAACTCGGGAAATAAAAAGCGGCGATCGCTTTTTTTACGCATGCTGATGGTGGATGACCGAATATCACCCATTTCCAGAAAAAGAAAATCCTCACCGGAAGAACCGGATTTGTAGTGGAAATTGAAGTCGCGTACCGAATCACCACTCACCTCTGCATAATTACCGAAGATAATATCAATATGGCGATCTTCATGCTTCTTCATGCGGCGAATAATATAGTTGGTAGTGAAGTAATCATCCGAATCGAGAAAAAACACGATCTCCGATTGCGCTAAATTGGCGCCCAGGTTGCGCGATACCGCCGCATTGCTCTTTTGTTTTTTCTCATGCAGCATCACGTTGCTATTAGTCGCCGCTATCTGGCGAATATATTTGATATCATCCTCGTCAGAGCAATCATCAACCAAAATCACCTGATAGTCGAACCCTTGGCAAGCGTTGAAAATCCGCTTCAGAGTTTTAGGCAGGTAACGCGCACTATTATAAATAGGGATCACGATCGAGAAATCCATTTCTTAACCCTCCAACTTAGAATTTATCATTTCTTTTCCACGGCAAAGCAGCAATAACGACACGTTAAATACCGGGACCAAAAAATAGGTTTCCGTAAAAGTTGTTAGCAGGAAAACCACCACCACCCAGCGCATGAATCGACTCAGCCTGCGCATATTCCCCAACAGGTGAAAATAACAAAAAAGCATGACAACAGAGGCTATCCCACCAGCCGAATAAAACATGGCGATGAAGAAAAAATCGACCGGCTTATAGGGTTCGATATTCATGCCGAACAGCGGATTGGGTAGCCCCACCGCCTGAAACATCTGCCAGGAGAACCAGATGCGCCCGGTCAACGCCTGGTTCAACAGCGCGTCCAATGCCGGATTGTTCCCCCAGCGTATAACGCTGGCGAACTGAAAGCCTATGATAGCCAACGTCAGCGCAATGCAGACTTTTCTATTGGGGGTAAAACGCAGCAGCGGCGCCAGCCAAAACAGCAACAACATCAACAGCGCCAACATAAAACAGGTGCGGGAATAGGAATACATCAGCACCGGGATAATTAACGCCGACACCCCCAGTGAGGCGATATTTTTCATTCCACGCGTTAATTTTGCATGGTCGATCAGGCACAGCAGCATGGCGAACAAGGCAAAAGAATAATACGCCAAGGTGTTCGGGTTATCGAAACCCAGCGTTAATCTGTTGCCATAGCGCTCATCAAGATAAACAAATCCCTCGGTGTAAAAGGTATAGGGGATAACCATCAACAGCCCGGCAACCACAAAAGCGATAGCGAACATTTCAGCGCCGCGCACCATCTCGATGCGGCGGAATAAAATTATCACCGCCGAGCTGAATACCGCGCCAAAAAGGTAATCACCATGTCCGGTGGCGATATTAACCAGAAACAGCAGAACCAAAAAACCCGCAACCGCTTTTTCCGCCATCGTAGCGATGAAAAATGCATAGCCGACATAGAGCAACATCAGGGCATTAAGCCCCGTCACGGTTTTATTAATCAGCTCGCTGTTGAACGATCCCGAGGTCAGGAAAGTTTTCACGAAAAAGATCAACAGGAAGGTCAATATGATTGATTGATTGACCAAATCCCGCGACTGATTATAACCGACATTGGCATGCATGTGAAAATTGGAGGCGACTCTCTGCATAAGCGTTTACTCAGTAAAATAACTGCCCCATTCCTGCTCGATGTTTTCCGGCTTAAGCTTGCTTAACCCCGCACCAGGCGTAAACGTCAATTCACCGAAATAGACCTTCTCACCGACCTGGTAGAAATCCACGCGGACATAAGAGAACTGCTGCGCAACCTGGCGAGCCAAGCGCGTCATTTCTTCCAGCCGCGTAGGCCGCGGCATCGGTTCGTCGGCATTCGGCAAGCTGATGCGGATTTCGGTGCGGTTCCAGTCGATATCAAAAATGTCGCGCCGATGGGTGCCGAAACGCTGGTAATCCACCTGGATGAACATGCGAATTTCATGGTTGTCGTTGAAACAATGAAACTTGATATCGTTCGGCACCTGCTCACCATCCAGCAACATGCGTTCCACCATGATGCAGGGTTCGATGTCCAGATAATGCTTTTCGCGACTCTGCTCGTAAAAGTTGCTGCGCATCCACGAACTGCTGAGATCGTACAATTCCGCGTAGCTAACCTGTTGCTTGTCGAACACCAACCGGTTATAGCCGCTGCCATGGTTGGCCTTCAGCACGAAGGCGTCGGGCAACTGCCTGAACGTGTCGTAGCTGAGTTCCGTGCCATGCGCATACAGCTCTACCAGATACTCTTCGCCCCACAGGCCGGCAATAAATTCACGGACCTTGTATTTGTCCGACAAGGTGGTGTAGATGCTGCGCGGATAAATTTTGCGGCGCATGATCTTTTCGCTGAAGCCGGTCGGTTTTGACAGGTGCGGCAGTTTTTTGAAATAGAGCGCGTATTTAACCTGATGGTGCCAGGCATCGGGCAGGCGCTTGGAAATGCTTTTAACCAGGGTGTTTAACATGCTCTCTCCTTAATTTGCTGACAAGACGCGGCAGGCAGTAAAAACAGGTCAGCTGCAGTCGGGTAATTTTCCCGCCACGGAATAAACTGTTCAGAACGAAGAATGAAATGAATTCCGCCAGTAGCGTAGACACCGCAGCGCCGGTCAGGCCGTACCGCGGGATCAGCAGCAGATTCATCGCCACGTTCATCAGAGCCACCAACGGCATCTTGATGGCGATAAAGCGATAACCGGCGAACAGCACGATGCTGCGGTACGAAACCGTCCCCATCACTGAGAACAGCGAGGTCAGCGTACAAATAGCCAGGATGTCGGCGGCCGGTTGAAAAGCGGCGCCATACAGCAGCGCAATAGCCGGGTGGGCGAACCACCACAGCCCCAGCAGCACCGGCAACGACAGGCCCAATACCACCAGATACAGCACCCGGATGCGGTACTCCTGCTCCAACGGATCGCGACAGTTGGCAATACCCGGCATCAACGAGGTGATCAGTGCCATCGGCACAAAAACCCACCCCTGACTGAGGGTGGTAGCGGCGCTGAACCAGCCCACCGCCTGCTCGCCGACCAGATTGCCCAGCATGATTTGATCGATGCGGGTATAAATCACTATCGCCAGACTGGAGATGGCCAACGGCAGGCCCACTTTCAGCAAATAACGGCCATAGCGCCTGGCCTGGCGCGGCGTAACCCGCGGCGTGGCCGCAGCTTCCCCACGGAATAGCCAGAGGCGCGCCAGATAAGGTACGGCGCTGCTGAGGATGTAGGGTACCGCGAACCACACCAGCGGCAGCGCAACGCTCACCAGCGCCAGCCGCAGCCCGATCGACAGCAGCAGCGCCAGGTTGTTGATCAGCGTATTGCGTTTCGACTGCAGGCGGGCATCGTAATAAATTTTGTACACGTCCTGAATCGAGAAATAGGCGCTGATAAGCAGCAACAGCGTCATCAGTTGACTGGCTGGCGGCTGGCTGAAATAGCTCCATATCAGCATCGGCAGCGCCACCACCAGGAACAGCCGGCGGCGCAAACGCATCGAAGCCAACATCAGGCGAATGCCGCTCGGCTGGCGGCGGGCGACGCGGTTGAAAATGATGCTGTCGGCGCCCAGCTGCACCAGCGGCACCACGATGGCGATCGTCGCCAATAGATAGTTGAGAGCGCCAAACTGGGCGGGCCCCAGATAGCGCGCAACGTAAATGGAGACGAAGATGCCGGACAGGCTGAGCGAAACGCGTTCCAGCATCAGCCACAGGGCGTTGGTGATAATGGCCTTCACCCGCTTATTCCTCTGCCTGCCGGTGATCTTCCCGATGGCTTGGATAGGCGAAGTTGTAATAGCTCATGTCGGTCGCCGCCCTCTTCACGATGCCGTTGAGGATTACGCCTCTGATCGCCACGCCATTTTGTTCGAAACGGCGCATGCTGGTTTCGATCTGCTTGACGGTGTTCACCTCAAAACGCACCACCAACAGTGACGTACCGGCGTGATTGCCGACGATGGCCGCGTCCGTCACCGCCAGAATCGGCGGCGTATCAATCAGCACCAGATCGTAGTTTTGCCCGGCCCAGCGCAGGAAATCGGCGAAACGGCGATGCATCAGCAGCTCGGACGGGTTCGGCGGCACCTGGCCACGCGGTACGAAATCCAGATTGGCAATGGCGGTTTTCCGCACCGCCTGTTCCGTCGTCACTTTGCCCACCAGCATGTCGGACAGCCCTTGATGAGCGTCGTCCGATAGCCAACGATGCAAAAATCCTTTACGCATATCCGCGTCGATCAACAGCACCCGCTGCCCGGCCTGCGCCACCACCACCGCCAGGTTGGTGCTGGTAAAACTCTTGCCGCTTTCCGGGCTGGCACCGGAGACCATCAAAATGTTGTTTTTGGCCTCCAGCATAGCGAAATGCAGGCTGGTGCGCAGGCTGCGAATGGCCTCCACCGACAGATCCGCCGGCTCGTCCACCGCCAGGATCGGCAGGCGACGACCGCCGGATTTGGGCAACAGCAGGCGTTGTTCGCGATTGCGTTTCGCCTGCCATGGCGACAGCGGCACGGTGGCGTAGACGTTGATGCCTCGCTTCTCCAGCGTATCGATATCATTGATGCCGCGATGGAAGGCCGTGCGCAGCAGCACCACGGCCGCAGTGCCTGCAGCGCCCAATATCAACGCCAACAACACGATGAGCATCTTTTGCGGCTGAATCGGTCGGATAGCGGTTTCCGCCTCGTCAACGATGCGAATATTGCCCACCGTGCCGGCCTTGCTGATGCTCAGCTCCTGCTGTTTGTTCATCAGTTGCATGTAAACCTGCTGATCCACCTGCACGTCGCGGGTGAGGCGCAGGATCTCCTGCTGCATTTTCGGCAGCGTCTGTACCTGTTTGCCGAGCCGCGCCTTTTCCGCCTCCAGCGTGGCGCGCTTTTCCATCAGCGCCCGGTAAGCCGGGTGCACGCGGGTATAAAGCTTGGAAATCTCCGCCTCTTTGAAGGTCAGCTCGTTGAGCTGGGCTTCGAGCTGTACCTGCGTGTCCAGCACCGACTTGGCTTCCAGCGACAGATCCACCGAGTCGTTTTGCTGGCGGAACTGGTTGAGCTGGGTTTCGGCGTTGTTGAGCGAGGTTTGCGTTTGCGGCAACTGCTCCTGCAGGAAGGCCAGCATCCGCTGCGCCTCTTCCGTTTTGCGATCCACGTTCTGCTGCAGGTAGTTATCGGTGATGTTCTTCAGCACCGCCTCGGCACGCTGCGGATCTTCGCTCGGCAGCGTAAACGTCATGATGCCGCTGTCTTTGCCGCTCGGCACTACGCCCAGGTATTTACGCAGATCGTCCACCGCTTCTTGACGCGCGACTTTAACCACGGTGAAACTGGTGCCCGGCGCCGCGTCCAGCGCCGAAACGGTCATGCCCCACTCGCCCTGCGCCACCGGTTGCCCAACCACGCCGCTGAACAATTTGGCGCCGTCATGGCTCAGCTCGTAATGTTGCCCATCGCGCACCGTCAGCGTCAGCGCTTCGCCCTGCATGTCCGCCGGCGTTGTCAGCGTGGCGATGTCCAATACCGGCGCCTTTTCACCGCTCAGTCGGGCAAAGCCTTTACCGAATACCGGGAAATAGTCCGGTTCGACGCGCACCGTCAGGCCGAGGGCATCCACCGTTTTGCCGAGCACGTAGCGCGACTTGACCAGCGTCACCTCATCCTGCGTCGCCGCATTTTGCCCCAGCGAACTGTCCAGCGTTTCACGCAGCAGCGAATCGCCGGACAGCTGATTCTCCACCTGCACCACCGCCGTGGCCTGGTACACCGGGGTAGCCAACAGGGCGTAGGCGACGCCCAGCGCACCGACCACGCCGGTCACGACGGCGATCCGCCAGCGGTTATCCCACAGCGGCCCTACCAGACGCTCCCACTCCAGCTTTTCATCTTGTTCGGCCACCATCACGGACAGCGCATTATTTTTCATCTTCTGTTCCTTATTCACCCTGCTGAGTTACCAGTTGCGCACGCGCAAGGTAGCCTCGCTGAGATCGTTAAAACTGCTGATGGTCGGCACCAGCTGGCTGATCAAACGGTTCCAGCGCGCGACCGGCGCCGCGGTGACGTACACGACGTCGTAAGGGTGCAGCTGAAATTCAGCGCCCATCGCCAGCGCGCTGGCGTCGGAGAGATCGAACTGATACAGCGTCGCCAGCCGCTGCGGGGGATTGCCGCCGCTCGGCCGGATCACGAACACCCCGGTCGCATCCGCCACCGTCTGGCTGATCCCTTCGGAAGATCCGAGGGCTTCGGTCAGGGTCATGCCGCTGCGATCCATCTTCAGCGTCGCTTGCTTGCCCACCTCGCCCATCACGAACACTTTCAAGTTGTCATTGCGCGGAATGTAGAGGATGTCGCCCGGCTGCAGCAGCTCGTTCTGGCTGATGTCGCCACGCTGCATCAGCGCCTGCAGCGAGATGGCCCGCTCTTTGCCCTGATGGGTCAGCACCACGTTGCGCCAGTCGGCATTGTCCGTCAGGCCGCCGGCGGCGTTGATCGCATCCAGAATGGTCAGCGGCACGTTGGTGATCGCCTGCTGACCGGAGGTTTTCACCTCACCGGTCACATAAGCCTTCTGCGAACGGAACGCGGCGATGCTGACATCCACCTGCGGGCTTTCCACATACTGCGCCAGACGGCCGGCGATCAGGCTGCGCACTTCGGTGACGGTTTTACCCACTACCGCCACGCGCCCGATATAGGGGTAAAAGATCGTGCCATCCGCATGCACCCAGTTACCGGTGTCGCTGGCGCTGCGATATTGCCCGGCCGGCGTGGTCAACTCGGGGTGATCCCAGACGGTGACGTTCAACACGTCGCCGACGCCGATACGGTATTGGTAGCTCTGCAACCGCTGATCCAGTGCCGGATTCGGCTGGGCGACCGGTTCAACGCGCCGCATTTTCTGCAGCAGCATCGGTGACATGCGATAAACCTGTACCTGGCTATTCAAATCGAAATCGTCGTCTTGTTGCACGACGATGGCTTTTCCGCTGGTCGATAAATGTGAGCCGGGAACCACCGTACAACCGCTCAACAACGCGGAGGTGAAGGCCAACGGCATCAAAAGAGGCAAATGAAAATTCATGGAAGTACCGTGATAAACGGGCTGCTGCCGCAGCCCGTGAGAGGATTAACGCCCGACGGTTGGATTATCGCTGAGCATCGTCGCCTGACGCGGTTCGCGCAACATGGCGAAATAACCGCAAAAACAGAACAGAAACGCCACCAGCATCAGGCTTTCCTGCAGTTGCAACACTTCACTGCAAATGCCGATGCAGGCCAGCGTCACCGCCAGCATGGTGCTCATCGCCAGTGCCTGACGCGCATTGAGCCCGCGACGCATCAGAATATGGTGCAAATGATCGCGGCCCGCTTTGAAGGGGCTTTGGCGGCGCAACAGGCGGCGCACCATCACGGTCACCATGTCCATCAGCGGAATGGCGATCAGCCACAGCGCGGTGACCGGGCGCATTACCGCCTGCTGCCCCTGCGTCGCCAGCAACACCAGCCACAGCACGCTGAAGCCGATCACCATGCTGCCGGCGTCCCCCATAAAGATTTTGTTACGCGCGCCGAACAGGCTCAGGTTGAACAGCAGATAAGCCGCCAGCGCGACGATCATGCCCAGGCACCACAGCGCCAGATCTTCCCGGCCACCCAGTCCGAACACGATGGCCAGCGCAACAAAGGTCACGCAGGACAAGGCGCCCAGTTGCCCGTCGATGCCATCCACCATGTTGTAGGCGTTGATCGCCCCCCATACCGCCAGCGGCGTGAGTAGCAACGCGCCATAACCGAGCATCACTTCCTGATGGCCCCAGGCATGGCCCAATGAGGAAAGCTGCATCCCTGCCGCCAGCATCATCGCCAGCGCGATCCCTCCCTGCACCATGACGCGCGGCGCCACGGGCAGATCAAAGCGGTCATCCAGTACGCCCAACACCACCAGCGCCGTGATGCACAGCAGGTAGACGGTGTTGTCGGGCAGCCAGGCGGGTTGCCACAGCGTCATCAGCATCAGTGTCAGGTAAACGGCGATGCCGCCGACCAACGGAATATGTCCCAGATGTTGCTTGCGCGCATTGGGCTTATCCACTAATCCCACCGTCAAGGCGACCCGGCGGGCAATAAGGATCCACGCGACCGCCAGCACAAATATCACGCTCAGTTGATATAACATCGTTCCTCCAGCGAATAAGCACGCTACCGCCCTTGAGTTACAGCTCCCAATGCGCTATTAACAAAAACAAAATTGATCCTGCCAGGATATAAGTCAGCATGAATTTATCCTGAAAAATACAGATTTATCCGCTTGTCGGCGGAATAATCAAATAACGTCAGCGTGCGATTAAGTTATCTATCAGAAAACTCATGTTTAATGGTTCTTTCGATTGCCGAATCAAGTTCAACAGGCGCCACGAAATTATTTTGCACATTACTTTTAAACTGCGTTCTGGCGCAGAATTTCTGTACTCTGACACGACTGATTGGGAATTTCTTTCGACTTATTTTACTCACAACATCCAATGCGGTTGCGCCGCATATGCCTACGGCATAAGGAATGCGAATCGTCTTATTTTCTCTCCCCAATGAAGAGGAAATTACGTCAACCAATTGATTCATCGTAAAGTCCGGTTTATCGACGTAGTTGCTGACCTGATAACTTGACTGTTGATCCAGTGCATATTCCAGCCGCGCGGCAATATTTTCAACGTAGGCCATCGACTTCATATTATTGCCGCTGCCAATCATCACGAAACGTCCGCTGGCGATCTGACGGAACAGGTTATACACGTTGCCACGGTTGCCTTCGCCGAATACCACCGTTGGGCGGATGATAGTCAACCGATTTTCCTCATCGGCCTTGCGCCAGGCTTCATAAACGTATTCCGCCTCGAGCTTGGATTTGCCGTAATGGTTGAAAGGCTCGAAACGTCCTTCTTCGCCGGTCTCCTGTTTGACGAAGCCGTAAACAGCGACCGAGGAGGTGAAAATGATTTGACGGATATTCAGGGCGGAGGCGGTCATGCAGACATGGCGCGCGCCTTCGACATTGACCTGATAATAGAGCGAAATAGGATCGACATTGTCCTGATGCTCCGCCGCCAGATTAATGATGGCGTCGCAGCCCGCCAGCGGTTTTTGCAAGGTCTGGGGTTGCGTCACATCGCCATACTGATAAAGGGATGGAAAATGTGCACTGGGTTGCTTATCGACGATGACCAATGTCAGATCATCGCGCTTACTGAGACGCTTAGCCAGGCGTGTTCCGATAAAACCGGAACCCCCGATAATAGCTACTTTACGCTTATCCATAATTTGTCACTCAGCAGGTTATCATTATTCCCGTCACCCGATTGGGACAGGACGCTAATACGCGTTAGGTAATGATTTCCAGACTGGACAAATCGAACCTGGCTTTCAAATAACAAATAATGAAATAAAAGATTTTATCAAATGTAAAATTATCGCTAAAGATAAAACCTCATTTAGCGTTAATTTTTAACATCGTAAGCAACTTGATATTGCAAGGTTTTATTCGGCAATATAAGATTAATCCGACCTTTGCCCGGCGTCGAAGAGGTCTCATATTTTACCGGCAGTTTCAGATGACCTTGCTTAGGATCGACACATTCGATGGTGGCTTGATCCATGTTCTCTCCCTGATACAGACAGACCAGCGTTTGCGGGCTGTTGGTATGGGGGTTATTCAGCGTCAGCGTCAACACCACGCGCGTGTTGTTCTGAATATCATTGATCACCGGGGGGCGGGTTTGGTTGCCGAGCACATATGAAAAATGTGAAATAACCAGCAAAGAGGCGAGTAGCGTCAGGTATTTCACTACACTGCTGGCGGGCATGCTGAAAAAGCGACGCGCCGCCGCCGACTTTTTTTCACGCGCCGGTTCTTTGGATGACTCCACCGTTGCCACAGGCGCAGCAACCAGCGTCGATTTATGCGGCTTATCTATTTTTTCATCGTTTGTTTCAGACGACTCACTTTCACTTTCAGAAAGTTCCGCTTGAATATCAACGCCAATATCTTCACCGCCATTTAATATATCATCATCAGCGTAGTCTTCATCCTCGGATATAAAGTGAAAAGCCGCTTGATTTTCCACCTTGTAACCCAAACGAGGAATGGTTCTGATAAGCGTGTGTTCCGTGTCGCTAATTTTTTGGCGAATAGATTTAATTGTTTGATTTATCGTTGAATCTGAACAATAGGTTCCTTTCCAGATATTTTCTATAATTTCCGTTCGGGTAACCAGTTCTGGCGATCTGGCGACAAGCAGCGAAAGAATTTGATACTCCTTCCAACGCAGACGAAGTTTCTCCCCGGCAGGAGTCAAAACATCGAGATTCCTAATCTTTATTCTTTTATCAAGATTCACTTTTAATTTCCTTAGCGTGCCTGTCCTGCACACTTTGTATAGAAATATCAAAAAATGTTCAAGAAATTAAATGTAAACTCAACAGGTTGCATTCATCGGATATTGGCCTTTATAAAAATTTTCTGATTTCATTTTTTACATTAGGCCATATTAAGGATGTTCCGTTTATCCAAATGACTCTTTTTCCCTGTTGGCAACATGGATTTCTTTCATGGTTACCGTAAAATTCAAATGAACACCCCATTGATTTAAAAAGAAAAAACTAACCATACTGTTCGATTGTTAACCAAATGAAATTGTGAAATTTCATTCTTATCCGTGAATTCATGGTGTTTTCCCACCTAATCTGATTGTCAGATAGACTACAAAAAGCCGAAAAAAACAGAATGAGAGTTGTCTGATTTAACCCCGTTACACATTCCGCTCGGTGTATGCTGCATCTAAGACAAAATCCTATTACTGATTTTATAACAATCGCACTAATTATGCTTTGCCCTCCCGGAAATTTCATTTAATCTGCGAAAAGACATTAACGCCTTAATGTAAGAATACTCTCAATAAAACGAAAAAAACGTGCAAATAATATAATCCGTTTTGGCGAAAACATTCTCACATTGAGAGATAGTGCTATAAAAAAAGAAAAAAACGGCAAGCGAAGATGAGAATTTTACCTAAAGACAGAAAATTTCACTGAGGAGGTGAGGAGAGATGACTCGGAATGAGAAAAATATCCCTCCCCTGGCGGGAGGGATTGAGAAAGCAGTTTGATCCTCAGGCCTTTTTCTTGCGGCCATACACCGCCCAGGTGATGACCACACACAAGATATAGAACACCAGGAATACTTTCATTGCCCCCGCCGGTGAGCCGGTCAGCGCCAGCGAGGTACCGAATGCCTGGGGAATAAAGAAGCCGCCTGCGGCACCGATCGCCGAGATAAAGCCCAATGCGGCGGCGGAGTCCGTCACCGCTTCACGCTGTGCGCTCTCGTCACTGCCGCCGGCCGCTTTCACGCGATCGACAGTGATTTTACGGAAAATGACGGCGATCATTTGGAAAGTCGACCCGCTGCCCAGCCCCGCCGTGAGGAACAGCACCATAAAGATGCCGTAGAAGGCGATGAACGAACCACCCTCGCCCGCCGTCGGCAAGGTCAGGAACAACAGCGCGGCGAACACGGCCATCACCACAAAGTTGATCAACGTCACCCGCACGCCGCCGAAACGGTCAGACAGCGCGCCGCCGACCGGCCGCGCCAGCGCCCCGAGGAACGGCCCGAAGAAAGCGTAATGCAGGATCACGACCTCCGGAAATTGCGTCTTCGACAGCATGGCGAAACCGGCGGAGAAACCGATGAAAGAACCGAAGGTCGCGAGGTACAACAAACTCAGCATCCACAAATGCCCACGTTTGAGCACTGGCAGTTGCTGGCGCAGCGATGCCTTGGCCGCCGCCAGATCGTTCATGCCGAACCAGGCCGCCAAGGTGGCAACCAGCAGGAACGGTACCCAGATCCAGGCGGCGTTTTCCAGCCATAACAGCCCCCCTTCTGCCTGATCTTGCGCCGTGCCGCCAAACAGACCAAACAGGCTGAAAGAGATCGCCAGCGGCGCGACCAGTTGCATGACGCTGACTCCCAGATTCCCCAACCCGCCGTTGAGACCCAACGCGCCGCCCTGACGCGCTTTCGGGAAGAAGAAGCTGATATTGGCCATGCTGGAGGCAAAGTTGGCGCCCGCAAAACCGCACAGCAGGGAAATGATGACGAACACGCTGTACGGCGTGCTGCTGTCCTGCACCGCGAATCCCAGCCACAAGCACGGCACCAGCAGGAAGCAGGTGCTGATAGCGGTCCAGCGACGGCCGCCAAACAGCGGGATCACGAAGGAATACGGCACGCGTAAAATAGCGCCCGAGACCGACGGCAGCGCTGTCAACAGGAACAGTTGATCGGTGGAAAAGTTGAAGCCAACCTTGTTCAGGTTGACCGCCACGGCGCTGAACAGCATCCAGACGCAGAAGGCCAGCAGCAGACAGGGAATGGAAATCCACAGGTTGCGGGTGGCGATGCGATGGCCGCGCTGCAGCCAAAAGGCGCTGTCTTCAGGATGCCAATCCTGAATCAGCGCACCGGTTTTCTTTGATGAAGGCGTTGCAAGTTGCGACATAAAAACCTCAGACACGGGGGATTATTCCGACACCCTAGGGGGCGGCCCCGGCGGCAAAGTTGATGTATATCAACCCGAATGCAAGTAGTTGGCGGCACAAATAGCGCCTTCATCCCCTTAGGGGTACGTTCCGGATAAAAATTAAATCATTTACAATCAATAAATTACAATCAACCGCTTCGTCATCCTCACCGCTTCGCCGCCCCGCTGGAAACTAATGGGTACTTCATTCGAGGTATGGGGTTATGCTCAGGGATAATCAAAAATACGGCTGAATCGTGACTTGTTTACCCCGTCGCCGCCCTCGCCCCTGAGCTTCAGCGGCGCCAAATGCCAGGAACCCGCGCTTATGAAACGCCTGTTGGCCCCGCTTTCGATCGTGAATCAGGTCGCCCTGCTGATGTTGCTGTCGGGCATTCTGGGCGTGGCCGGCATGGGGATTTCCGCCTGGATGTCGCAAAGCATTCAGGGCAACGCGCATGCCATCAACAAGGCCGGCTCGCTGCGTATGCAAAGCTACCGTCTGCTGGCGCAGGTGCCGCTGGATGAACGGCATGAAGCGTTGATCCGCGAACTGGAGCGCGACGAAAACAGCCCCGACCTGCAGCGTTCGGTGGAGCAGGAAGGGTTGACGCAACCTTTCGACACCTTGCGCGACTACTGGCAACAGACCCTGCAACCTCGCCTGCGTAGCGCACAGCGCCCGGCCGACGCCGCGCCGCAGGTGGCGCACTTCGTGCAGCTGTTGGATAAGCTGGTCTCGGATATCGACAGGCAAACCGAGCGCCGCCTGCTGATGGTGACGCTGGTGCAGGCCGGCTTTATCGCGCTGACCCTGCTGCTGCTGATCGGCACCACCTGTTACCTGCGCCGCCGGTTGCTGCATCCGTGGCGGCAACTGGTGGAAATGGCGTTGGCGGTGGGCCGCGGCGACTTTAGCCGCCGCTTCGCGCAGCGCGGCCATCAGGATGAAATGGCGTCGCTCGGCGGCGCGTTGAACACCATGTCCGACGAACTGTCGGCCACCTACAGCGGGCTGGAGCAGCGCGTAGCTGAGAAGACCGCGGACCTGCAGCAAAAAAATCAGATGCTGAGCTTCCTCTATCGCGCCAGCCGCCTGCTGCACGCCAGCGAGCCATTGTGCAGCCGCCTGACGCCGCTGCTCAACCAACTGCAAATCCTGACGCCGCTGCGCGCCATTCAGGTGCGGCTGTATGAAAACGACAGCCGGGAGCCGCTGCTGCAGCTGAGCGGCAACCAGGCGCTGCGGCCGGAGCATTGCCATAATCCGGTGTGCAGCGCCTGCCTGCACGACAGCGACCGCCAGCATCCCGACAACCCGTCGCTGAGCTGGAGCCTGAGTGACAAACTTGGCGACTACGGCGTGATCGTGGCGCAACATGCGCCGCAACAGCCGCTGAACGATGAGCACCGCCAGCTGGTCAACACTCTGGTGGAGCAACTGACCAGCGTGCTGGCCATCGAACGTCAGGTAGACCACCAGCAGCAGCTGATGCTGATGGAAGAACGGGCGGCGATCGCCCGCGAGCTGCACGACTCCATCGCCCAATCGCTCTCCTGCCTGAAAATGCAGATCGCCTGCCTGCAGATGCAAGGCGAAACGCTCTCGTCCGCCAGCCAGGCGCTGGTGCAGCAGATGCGCGAAGAGCTGAACGGCGCCTATCGCCAGCTGCGCGAGCTGCTGACCACCTTCCGCCTGCAGCTGACCGAACCGGGCCTGCTGGCGGCGCTGCAATCGACGGTAGCGGAGTTCAATCCCAAACTGGGCCTGAACATCAGCCTCGATTACCAACTGGGGCCGCGCACGGTGCCCGCCTACCAGGCCATTCATCTGCTGCAGATCGCCCGCGAGGCGCTCAGCAACATCCTTAAGCATGCCGCCGCCAGCGAGGTGAGCATTCAGGTCATCAACAAACGGGGTGAAGTGACCCTGAGCGTATGCGACAACGGACGCGGCCTGCCGGCCGAAACATCCCGCCCCGACCATTACGGCTTGATCATCATGCGCGATCGCGCCAAGAGCCTGCACGGCCGTTGCGACATTTTACCGCGCAGCGGCGGCGGCACCGAGGTGCGAGTCAGCTTCACGCCGGATAACCACGCCATCGACTAACGGAGACACCATGACGACAGAAACCGCCGCCACCATCTTACTGATCGACGACCACCCGATGCTGCGCAACGGCGTAAAACAGCTGATTGGCATGGACGCTCGCCTGCAGGTCATCGCCGAAGCCAGCAACGGTGAGCAAGGGGTCGCGCTGGCGGAGCAGCACGATCCGGATCTGATCCTGCTCGACCTCAACATGCCCGGCATCAACGGGCTGGAAACGCTGGATCGTCTGCGCCAGACAGACCTGTCGGGGCGCGTTGTGGTGTTCAGCGTGTCCAACCATGAAGACGACGTCGTCAGCGCACTCAAACGCGGCGCCGACGGTTATTTGTTGAAAGACATGGAGCCGGAGGATCTGCTGAAGGCGCTGCATCAGGCGGCGGCCGGGCAGATGGTGCTCAGCGAAACGCTGACGCCGATCCTCGCCGCCAGCCTGCGGGAAAACCGCCCCAGCGCCGATCGCGATATTCAGCAATTGACGCCGCGCGAACGGGATATTCTGAAGCTGATCGCCCAGGGGCTGCCGAACAAGCTGATCGCCCGCCGCCTGACCATCACCGAAAGCACCGTCAAGGTACACGTCAAACACCTGCTGAAAAAGATGAAGCTAAAATCCCGCGTCGAGGCCGCCGTGTGGGTGCTGCAGGGCAAAAACGGTTAGTCGCCGCCGTACAGCGGCCCGGTTTGCGCCGGGATCGGCGGCGGCGTCAGGGTTTTGATCGGCGGCAGGCCCGCGTCATCACCGGCGGTCGCCGTCAGCGGCGGCGCCACTTTCAGCTCTATCCAGTTGGACGTCACGCGCTGCTGTTTATCGTCCTCCAGCGTGACCGATAGCCGGTAGCTGTTGGCGGCGCCCGGCGCGTCGTCCCACGGCGGCACGATCGCCGTCCAGCCCTGCGGATCGTTGGCATTGTGCGGCGGCGTCAGGCTCAGCGCCTGCGTATCCCCCTGCCAACTGACGTGAGAAATCCCGTTCAATGCCTTGATTTCCAGCACCAGCGGCACGGTTTCCCCCGCCTGCAGGCTCCACGGCGGCGTAGCGAGGAACACCTGCAGCGTTTTGCGCTGGCGGAACTCCAGCACCGGCACGTTCTTGCGTTCGATAGGATCGTAGCGGCTGCCGCGCAGCGACTTGGCCTGCGCCACATATTCCGGCGAAATCTGCTTCACCAACGGCACCCCGAGCCGATAGCTCAGCGCCAGCTCGATCTGATCCTGGCTCTGCCCGCCCGCGCCAATCTTATGCAGCGCCTTCATCGTCACCAGCGGCACCGGGGTGTAATTGAGCCCCAGCTGCATCGCGCGCGGATCGTTTTGTTTTTTGCCGCTGCCGAACAGATCGACATTATCGCCGAGATACTGCTCATAGCTGAGCGAACCGCCGATCTGGCGATAAAACGGCAGATAGCCTTGCGTCGTAATGTCGTAACCGCGCGCCGGGCGGCTGAAAAACACGCCATCGCCAGGCTGTTGCGCCAGCGCCGACAGCGGGTAGTAATAGTTGGTGGAGAAACGCAGGTAGTCTCCCCAGGCCTCCGCGCCGACGCTGCCGCGATTGCGCTGCCGGGCGAAATCGCTGTCGAGCGCCGTGTTGTACCCCAGCAGCCAGTCACCGGCGATCCAGCGCTGCCCCAGCGCGAAATTACCGAGCGCCCCGGCGCTTTGCTGCAGCCAGCCGATCTGGCTGTAGGTCAGCAATCCGTCGACGTCGTACAGCGGGCTGAATAACTGCCCGTTGCTGCCGGTAAAGTCCCCCTCACCGGTCATCTTCAGCGATAATCGGGCGGTGCCCAGCGGCGACAACAGTTCCTGCGCCTGCTGTTGCAACGCGCCGGTCGCCTGGCCCAGCAGATAATCCTCGGCGCGGCTGCGCATCTGCTGACGGGAAACGTTATTCAGATCTTTTTCGCCGAACTGCTTGGCCATCTCGGCCCACTGCTTCTCGCGCGCGGCGTCATCGGGCGCGCCGCCCAGTTCGGGCAAATTCGCGGCCGGATCTGCGGCGGCCTGTGCGGAAGAGACAACGCTCTCCGGCGCCGGCGGGGATTCGGCGCAGGCGGGCGCCGCGCCGGCCAGCCACACCAGCGCCCCGGCCAGCCACACCGCCTGGCGGCTGTGCCAGCGTCGTTTTTTGGTTTTGATGAGTCCCGCCTGAATTTCGTCTTTCATGGCACCGTTGGCCCCCTCCCTCCTGGAGCAGGCCAACCCACTGCTTTGCTGTCGCCTTTCCCGCGGCAGATCTGGAAACCCTACGCCCCGTCCAGGCCGGGGCGCCTCTCCCTTAAAGCCTAACGGCTTGACGAACAGAAACAATAGGATAAACCCCAATCACTCTCCAGTGACGCCGTCACTTACGCCCTTTACCGATCCATTCCGGCCGCCAGGTGAATTCACACCCTTTCAGCACCGATTTTGCCGATAAAAAGCGCAACACCCCGCTGTTGCGCGCCTCCGCGCATGACATTGCCTCACTCTGCAATACGTGAAGTGGCGATGCGTACAACTGCGCATTCCTCACAGCCCACCGCATTTCACCCCGATGAAATACGCATTTTGCCGTTATTTTAAACATCCATTTCACGACTTATGGAGCCCCGATGTTTCTTTCCTTACTGTGGCCCGCGCTGTTTTTCACCGCGCTGCTGTCGGCAGGTGTGGTCGCCTTCGCGCTCATCACCCGGTTGGAGCGAACGGCGGCCGGGCGCGCCAACCCACCGCAATTGCGCCGCCGTAGCCTGCTGCTGACGGCCTTCGGTTTGGCGTTGACGGCGCTGCCCTTCGACCTGCCGGCAGCACACCGGCTGTGGTTGCCGCCGGCTGCGGCGCTGCTGATCGCCCTTGCCTGGCTAGACTGGCGCCACCGGTGGTTGCCGGACCGGTTAACCCAGCCGCTGCTGTGGGGCGGGATGCTGTGTAATCTTGACGCTCGCTGGGCGACGCTGGGCGACGCAGTTATCGGCGCCGCCGCCGGCTACGGGGGGTTGTGGCTGCTCAACGCGCTTTATCGGCAGGTGCGGCGGCGTAACGGCATCGGCCAGGGTGATTTCAAACTGCTGGCGGCGCTGGGCGCCTGGCTCGGTTGGACGATGCTGCCGCTGCTGGTCTGTCTGGCGGCCATGTTCGGATTAGGCATGGCATTGACGCGCAGCCGCCGCAACCGCCGCGCCTGGCGAACGCGGCAACCTTTCGGCATCGCCTTGGCGGCTGCCGGCTGGCTGTTGCTCTTGATGGACGCCGGCCAGAACGCGCCGGCGTTATTCGGTTAGTTCTTCAGTGTCTCGATCAGCCGATTGAGCAATCCGGCCACTTCCGCAGTGCTGGCCGTTGTCGGATTGGCCAGTGGCTGGATCACTGCGAGCCTGGTGGTGGATAACACCTCATCGCTGCGGATTTCCAACGCATCGGCGGGTGGCGAGCTCAATGAAACGCCGTCCGGCCGCCAGTAGCTGCCGCGCGTAGTCTGCACCTGATAACTGCCAAAGCCGAAATCTTTCTCGACGCGGTAATATATTTCGCAGCTTAACGGCCCGGTGCGCCGCAACATAAAGGCGCCTTTCGCGCTATAGCTGCCTTTATTGACGACAAAGGCGGTCGCCTGCGAAGACAGATCGAACGTGATATATAAATCGCACGCCAGCACCTTGGTGCTTACGCCCTGTTGAAGAGTAATGCGCGTTGTAGGTTGCCGATCCGGCGCGGTCAGGGTGCCTAAAAAAGTCCACGATTGCTGTTTCGAGATATTGCGCGGCAAATGGTTGCTGGTGGCGGAAGGGGCAATTCCCCGCTCGCCCAGACTGTACATCGCTTCAACCCCGCTTAAAAACGACGTAACGTCGACGGTGCTTTTGCCGGCCACCGGGACGCCGCCGTTGTATACGTTACTGAAGGTTACCTCGGTATTATTGCTGCAGGCGGCGATCGCCGCCGGGAACGGCGTCTTCGAACCGCTGTAAAGAGTCAACTGACCGATGTCCCAACGAGATTCGTTGATGAATCGGCACAACACGCTCCCGCTCTCCACATTCTGCGCATCCTGGATATTGATATTGCCTATCGTGCCCTGGGCAAAGTTGGTGGACAACACGCTGACATTGGCGGCGCGCTGCGTGTTGCGGTTCTCGCAGCCCAACGAATTGATCGTGCCGTTAAAATCTTTGAACGAGTAGATATCGCCGATACAGTCATCCGCAGCCAACGAGCCGATAGTAGAGTAAAACCCTGAAATTCTGAACGCAGTCCCCTTGGCGCGAGCGGCGTAGAGGCCGTCTATAAAATTGGTGGTGCCGGACTTGTCCATCCACAGCACCCCATCGCCCGGGCGATTGGCGTTTGCCTCCATCTGCACGTTCACCAGCCAGTTAATGAACATATCACCCGAGACAAACAGCGAATAACCGCCGACCTTGGTGTAGATGTCGCGAATATCAAACTTCGTCATATTGCGATCGCTGAACCACACGCCGTGAGTGTCGTCTACGCCAGTATCATCCCGCAACGTCAAGCCGTGCAGCGTCAGATTGGCGAAGCCTTTCACCACGATCACCGCTTTCTTCGTTTCGCCCTGTTCGTTGGTGTAACTGCTGTCCGCCGTCTTGACAATTTTGGTCGCCCGTCCCAATCCGACCACCCGCAACCCGATGCCGCCGTAGATGTCCGTTGTCGTCTGAATGAGTACGTGTCCGGCGACCGTATACACCCGCTTCCCAAGGGACAGCGTACCGCCGGCTTGCAGCGCCGCTGCCGCCGCTTTGTTGATCGCCGGCCCCCAGTTGCTTCCGTCGCTGTCCTGATAAAACTGTTCCGGCGTAACAACCTCACCGGTGGCGATCAAGGTTGCTGCGCGCGCTCCTGAAGCGTTTTCGTTATTGTCCATAATATCTCCTGACGTGATGTGTCCGCATCATTGCGGACGGCCGCGGTGAAAGGCGTCAACAACGCCGCCTTTCAGTGCCAATCTATCACCGTCATATGAGCGCGTTATGAAATTTCATTTTATTTCACCCTGACACAACATCTCGCGATCCGAGGTAGCAATAGCCAGCGATTTCACTCGCCGTTGGCCTTTGGTGCAACATAAAGCTCGGACAGGCCCGCTACTTGCTGACCCGATCCAGATACAGCATGCTGTTGGCGATATCCAACCGGGCACCTTCGACGTTGTCCCGCAATGCCACCAGCGTTTGCCCCTGCAGCGCCACCACATACGGCGAACTGGCCTGCAGTTCCCGTTGCAACGTGACGTAACGTGCGCTGCGCGCGGCGCTGTTCCCTTCCGCAGCCGCGGCGCGCGTTTCCGCGCTGATGGCGGGAATGTTCCACTGGGTGCGCCAGGCCAGGGTTTTCGGCCCACCGGGCACGTTATAGGCAAAGGCGCTGGCGTTGGTGTTCGGATCCAGGTAGTCGGCGCCCCAGTAGGTGAAGATCGCCTGAAAATCGCGGCCGCGCATCTTGCCCCACAGATCGCTTTCTACCACCGGATGGATATCCAACCGCAGCCCGGCCTGCGCAAAACTGGCCTGCAGCGCCTGCGCGATGTCGGTATACGGCGGTTGGTTGATGACGATAAGATCGATGCGCGTGCCTTCAGCGATGCCGGCATCGCGCAGGATCTGTTTGGCTTTGTCCACGTCGAGCTTAAACGGCCGATCGTCGAGTGCCCCGTCCAATCCCTGCGGCAAGAAGGCCTGATGCACGCGATATTGCCCTTTCAGCAGTTGCTCGGCGATGCTCTGATAATCGACCAGCCAGCGCGCCGCCTGCCATAACGCCGGATTGCCCAGCGCCGGATTGTCTTTGCTGCCGGTGTTGAAACCGAGGTAATAGATCCGGGGCGCATCGGCCTGCTCGATGCGCACGCCAGACGCGTTACGCAGTGAGTCGAACTGGTCAGCCCCCAGATCGTAGGCCACGTCGGCATCCCCTTTCAGCAACAGCAAACGGCGGGTACCGGCGTCGCTGACGTTCTTGAACAACACCGTTTTCAACCTTGCCGGCGACGGAGCGTAGTCATTACGGCCAAACAGCAGCGCTTCATGCGGCACATAGTTGTTCACCCGATACGGGCCGCCGCCGGCGGAATGGCTGCGCAGCCAGCCGTTACCGTAGTCCCCCTGCTGCGCGTGCTCGTTCAACAGCTTTTCATCCACGATCGAAGCCACATTCGCCGTCAGCAGCCGCAGCGCCAACTCGCTGCCGATGTTGGCGGGCCAACTGAGTTGCACCTGGTTATCTCCCACCTTCTTCAGCTGTTGCTCAACGTTATCCGGCGTCCAGCCAAACTCGCCGAGAATAAACGACGGCGCCTTGTTCAGCTTCACCGCGCGAACCAGCGAAAAAATCACATCTTCTGGCCGCAGTGGGTTGCCGGAAGCGAAACGCTGCTGCGGTTTCAGGGTAAAGGTCAGGCTGCGGCCATCGGCGCCCGCTTGCCAACTGCCTGCGGCGTCCGGCGCCAGCTTTTGCGGCGCGGCGCGATCCGGCGCCACCAGGCGCTGATAGAGGTTGACCAGATTGGCCGAACTGACGGTTTCAAAGCTCTCCGCCGGATCGAGGCTGATAATGCCCTCCAACGAACTGACCACTACCAAGGTATCCTGCGGGGTGGCAGCCTGCGCACCAAAAGCGGCCGCCAGCGCGCCATACAATAAGGTTGGAATTAACCGTTTCATCGATACACTCTCCACAATCACGCGGTTGCGCTGTTTTTCGAGTGTAGGGGGTAAGAATTAACAGAAGAACGACGATAAATTGCTTTATTTATTACCAAGATGGATATGCCCGCCGCGTTGGCGGGCACAGGTTTAAATGCTGATGCGGCCGTGCGCCATTGCCACCGAACGATCGCACATATGGTCAATCACGTCCGCATCGTGGCTGACCAGCACCATGGTCAGATCGCCCGCCTGCTTCAGCTCGTTGAGCAGATTGAGGATCTCCGCCTGCACCGACATGTCCAACGCCGAAGTCGGTTCATCCAGCAGCAACAACTTAGGCCGCAGCAACAATGCGCGCACGATCGCCACGCGCTGCCGCTGGCCGCCCGACAGCTGATGCGGGTAGCGATCCAGCAGGCGCGGATCCAACCCCACCTGGCGAAAGCCCGCGCTGATCTTGCGTTCGATATCGCTTTCCTGCAGCAGCTTGAGCGGCTCCGACAGCGTACGCAACAGCCGGTGCTTGGGGTGTAGCGAAGCATAGGGATCCTGAAACACCATCTGTACCTCACGCCGCAGCTCGCCGGTAAATGCCTGCCCCGGTTGCAGCCGCCGCCCCAGCAGCTCAAAACCGCCCTGCCAGCTGCCATTCAGCCCGGCCAGCACCCACAGCAACGAGGACTTGCCGCAGCCGGAAGGCCCCACCAGCCCGAAACACTCACCCGGTTCGATGTGCAGGTTAACCTCATGCACCACGGTGCGCAGCTCGTAGCCCTGGCGGTGACTGACGCTCAGGTTCTCCAGTGCGATTACGCTCATTTCAACGTCTCCAACAGCGCGCGGTCCAGCACCGGCAGCGGTTTGCCGCGCGTCTCGCGGCTCGGCCGGCACGCCCACAGCGTGCGAGTGTAAGGATGCGTGGCCTGCGCCAGCTCTGCTGCCGGCAGTTGATCCAACAGCTCGCCTTTGTACATCACCAGCACCCGCTCGCAGTGGTGCGCCACCTGCTGCAAATCGTGGCTGATCAGGATCAGCCCCATGTTGCGTTGCGCCACCAGATTGTCTATCAGTTGCAGCACCTGATCGCGCATCTGGTGATCCAGCGCCGAAGTCGGTTCATCGGCAATCAACAGCTGCGGATCGTTGATCAACGCAATGGCCAGCATCACCCGCTGCCCCATGCCGCCGGAGAGCTGATGCGGATAACGGCCCCACAGCGCCGCCGGATCGGGCAACCCCACCGCCGCCAGCATCTCCAATACCTTTTCACGCCGCTCGGCGCGGCTCAGCTTGGCATGCAGCACCAGCGGCTCCTCCACCTGACGGCCGATCGGCTGATTGGGATTCAGCGCATGTTTGGGATCTTGCATCACCATCGCCACCCGGTCGCCGCGCAGGCGGCTCCACTGGCGTTCGCTCAGGCGAGTCAAGTCTTCATCGCCCAGCGTCAGGCGCTGCGCCTGCAGCTGCAACGGCGGCGGCAATAGCCCCATCAGCGCACGCGCGGTCAACGACTTGCCGGAACCGGACTCGCCGACCAGCGCCAGCCGCTCCCGCCCCATGCTGAACGAGATATTCTTCACCAGCGCCGCCGGCTGCGGCCCCGGCACGCCGATCGCCAGCCGTTCGGCGGTCAATAAAGTGTTATCAGTGCCCATGACGAGGATCCATTTTGTCGCGTAGGCCATCGCCCAGCAGGTTAAACGCCAGGCTGGCGAACAGGATCGCCCCGCCTGGTGCGGCGGCGACCCACCATTGGTCGAAAATCACTTTACTGCCTTCGGCCACCATCGAACCCCATTCGGCGGTCGGCGGCGCGACGCCCATGCCGAGGAACCCCAGACCGGCGGCGGACAGGATGATGCCGCCCAGGCTCAGCGCCGCACGCACCACCGCGCTCGGCAGGCATAAAGGCAAAATGTGGCCGACCATCAGCCGCAACCCGTTGATACCCTGCATGCGCGCCGCCGCCAGGTAGTCACTGCGGCGCAGCGCCAGGGTTTCGGCCCGCGCCTGGCGGGCAAAGGCCGGCCAGCTGGTCAATGCCAGCGCCAGCGCGCCGTTCATCAGCCCCGGCCCCATCACCGCCACGAACGCCAGCGCGATCACCAGACTCGGCAGCGACAGGAAAATGTCGGTCAGACGCATCAAAATGCGCTCGACCCAGCCGCCGAGGTAACCGGCGCAAATGCCGACCAGCAGGCCGATGGGAATGGTCAACACCAGAATCAGCGACACCAGGATCAGCGTCGGCCGCGCGCCGTAAATCACGCGGGAGAGCAAATCGCGGCCAAAGCCGTCGGTGCCCAGCCAATGTGCAGCCGAAGGCGGCAGTAACCGCAGCTCGATATGCTGCAGATTGGGATCGAAAGGCGCCAGCCACGGAGCCAGCAGCGCGGTGACAAGCAGGATCGCCACCAGCGCCGCGCCCAGCGTCAGCGTGGTCAACCGCCGACCGCGGCGGTCACCGACGGCTGGCTCGCTTTGCGGTTCGTGTTCAGAGAGATATTGGCTCATCGAGTTCGCGGATCCACTAAATAGGTCAAGGCGTCGGCCAGCGCATTCAACAGCACGAAACAGGTGCCGATCAGCAGCGTGGCACCGAGGATCGCCGGCGTGTCGGCAGCAAACAGCGCCGAGGTCAGGTAACGCCCGACGCCGGGCCAGGCGAACACCGTTTCGGTCAATACCGCGCCCTCCAGCAGGCTGGCGTAGGAGAGAGACAGTACGGTGATCAGCGTGCCAAGCACATTGGGAAACACATGGCGCAGCAGAATGCGCAGGCGGCCGGCGCCCTTGGAACGCGCCAGCGTCACGTATTCCTTGTTGCACTCTTCCAGCATCGCCGCCCGCAGCAGCCGGGTAATGCCCGCCATCGACAGCAGCGCCAACGCCACCACCGGCAGCCACAGGTGGCCGATGGCGTTGTAGAACATTTCACGATCGCCGGACAGCCAGCTGTCGATCAACACGAAACCGCTGCGCGGCTCCATGCTGTACAAGTAAATGTCGTCCAGCCGCCCCGGCCCCGCCGACCAATGCAGCGTGGCGTAGAACAGCAACAGCCCGAGCAGGCTCAGCCAGAAAATCGGCACCGAATAACCGATCAGCGACAGCAGACGCGCCGCGTTATCCAGCCAGCTGCCCGGTTTGAGCACCGCCAGAAACGCCAGCGTAATGCCGCCGAGGGCGCCGAGGATAATGGCGCAGGTGGCCAGCTCCACCGTCGCCGGGAAGGTACGCAACAGATCGCTCAACACCGGCTGCGCGGTAATACGCGAAATGCCCAAATCACCGTGCGCCAGGTGCACCAGGTAACGCCAAAATTGCACCGGCAGCGGCTGATCCAACCCCAGCTCGTGCCGCACCTGCGCATAGGTGGCTTCGCTGGCGTGATCGCCCGCCACCTGCAGCGCCGGATCGATCGGCGCCAGGTGCGACAGCATGAAGGTGAACAGCAGCAGGCCGAGCAACGTCAGCGCCAGAGACAGCACGCCGCCGAGCAGCCGCCCGCCCCAGCGCCAATACCGCCGGGCCGCCCCGGCGCCGGCGGACAGGTCAGCGGCCATTACTTGCTGACCTTGCTGTAGAACACCATGTCAGGGTTGATGCCCTGCACATAGCCCTTGAGGTTGTCACGCACCGCAATCAGGCTGCGCGCCTGCAGGCCGATGACAAACGGCGAGCTTTGCTGCACCTGTTTTTGCAGTTGCTGGTAGTCTGCCACCCGTTTGGCGGTGTCGTTTTCCGCAGTGGCGGCCAGCGTCAGCTTGCTCAGCGCCGGGATCTGCCAGTTGGCGCGCCAGGCCAGCGTCTTGCTGCCGTCTTCCGGGTTGTAGGCGAAGGCGGCGGCGTTGGTGTTAGGGTCGAAGTAATCCGGCCCCCAGGAGGTCAGCGTCGCATCGTAGTTAAGCGCTTTCACCTTGGTGGAGACCTGCGAACTGATGCCCGGCACCAGTTCG
This sequence comes from Serratia sp. BNK-23, assembly GCF_047456145.1. Lineage (NCBI taxonomy): Bacteria > Pseudomonadati > Pseudomonadota > Gammaproteobacteria > Enterobacterales > Yersiniaceae > Serratia > Serratia sp. BNK-23. The sequence goes on along the minus strand of NZ_CP179900.1, from coordinate 1,974,118 downwards.
ACCTTCACGCCGCCCTGAGCAAAACTGGCCTGCAGCGCCTGAGCGATGTCCAGGTACGGCGGCTGGTTGTTGACGTCCAGACGGAAACTGACGTTGCTCAGCCCCGCCTTGGCCAGTATTTCTTTGGCTTTCTGCGGATTGAAGCTGTACGGCCTATCTTTGAGCGCGCCCAGATAACCGTCCGGCAGGAATGCCTGATGGCTCTGGAACTGCCCTTTCAGCAGATCGTCGGCGATGCCTTGATAATCGAACAGCCAGCGCGCCGCCTCCCAGAACGCCGGATTGCCGAGCGCCGGCGACGCCTTGGCGTTGAACTGCAGGAAATAAAGCGAAGCATAAGGAATAGCCAGCGGTTTGACGCCCGGCTTGCCCTTCAGAGCCGCCATCTGGTCTGCCCCCAGGTTGCGTGCGATATCGGCATCGCCCTGCTCGATCAGCAAACGGCGCGCCGCCGGATCGGGCACGTTTTTGATCAGGATGGTTTTCAGCGTCGGCGCCCCTTCCGGCGAGCCCGGGTTGGCGTCCAGCACCACCACTTCGTGCGGCACATAGGTGCGGATTTTGTAAGGGCCACTGCCGGCGGAGTGGCTGTTCAACCATTGATGCCCCAGATCGTCGCCCTGCTGGTGCGCCAGCGCCTCTTTGGCGTCGACGATCGAGGATACCGGCGCCGACAGCAGGCTGAGCACGAAGGCCGGGCTGACGTTCTCACTCCAGCTGATTTTTACCGTGTGCTCGTCCACCTTGCTCAGGTGTTGCTCCACGTTCTTCGCGTTCCAGCCCAGCTGCGTCAGGATAAACGACGGTTCGAGATTGAGTTTAACCACCCGTGAAAGCGAGAAGATCACGTCTTCCGGCCGCAGCGGATTGCCGCTGGCGAACCTGGCGTCCGGGCGCAGGCTGAAAGTCAGGCTGCGGTCGTCGGCGCCGGCCTGCCAGCTGCTGGCCAGGGTTGGTTTAAGATCGATGGGATTGTGCGGATCTGACTGGATCAGACGTTGATACAGGCTGTTGAACGACTGCACCGTGGTTAACTCAAATCCCTGGGCCGGGTCAAAGCTGACCACGTCATCGATAGATTGCGCGATCACCAGCGTGTTGGCCGGCGTCGCCGCCTGTACGTTAACGCTGGCCGCCACGGCCAAAAACAGCAAAGAAGGAACGAGCGCTTTCATCTGAAACTCTCCAAGCGGATGGAATTTATAATAATTTTGCGAGTGTATGCGAGCACGATCGGCAGCTGAAGGTACTTAAATCACTATAGATATTCTTTTTATGTATATAGATGGGATTTTGATTATTAGGGCAAGGATTGCGCGGCCGATCGCACTCTCGCGACACGTCGCGGCAATTGCCTACTGTCTTTGCAGCACGATTCGCAGCGATGAAAGTCGGGGTTTGAGTCTGTTTCATCGGGTGACTAACGTGAGCTCAGTCACCCAAAGGACGGGCAAATGGCAAACCATCCATCAGAAAATGGCTGCTCACTCCTGCATGAGAGAGCGATAGAGCAAACGCTGGCAGACATGAACAGCGTGCTGCTTGAGTCGAATCTGTTTATGACTCGTCTGACGGTACAAGACCGGCGCTGGCAAAAAGGCAGAAAAAACGGCCATACGTTAAATTGGCGCTCTCTGTTTAAATATCATGTCCAAATGCCGATGAGTTTCGCTTTTGTCTACCGGCAAATAGCCAGCCCGCTGAGCCGCGCCGGCTTTTGCCTGTGCCGTTATCTCCAGGCGGAGAACGTTATCGAACTTGTCGCGCTGGAGAATTTCTCCCTGCGCGAAACGCAACATCCCCTGAAAGGCAATATGCTGCGCAACTGCTTGCAGGCGCTATATCTGTATGGGCTGAACCTGCAAGAGCAGGGGCTGACGCCGGCGTATCCGCCGGACATACTTATCAGCCACGCCATTAACCATCACGTGTTAGCACTGTATACACGTCAGGCCGCCTTTGAAGTAATACCCGGCACCATGACATGTAAAACCAGCTTCAACGCACTGAAAAAGTACATACAATCGCTGGAAAAATACGGTGCCAGATGTGATAAGGTGCGTATAAATAACGAGCAGCAAGGAAGCCAAAATGGAAAATAAGGATCTGACCGACCCCACGCTCTCCATTCAAGAGCAAAAACGCATCGCCATCGAGATTTTACGTCAATACCATCGCTGGGAGATGGCTAACCCACGTCCAGCCGAAGAACTCCCGGAATGGGAAGCCATCGGCCCGTTCAGAAAAAGCAAGCGTCACCTTATCGAACGTACCGATGACTGACCATGCATTAGCCCGCAAGCGATCCTGCAGGGCAATCCCGTGTTGTTAAATCTGGTAGTCAATCACCGCATCCAGCTGCGACGAGAAGACCTTGTCTTTGATTTCGGTCAGCGACAACGTCGGGTTGCACAGCTGAATAAAGCGCCAGGCATAGTTGCGCTGCAGCTGGCTGCGTTTCAGGCCCAGCCAGACCGTATTGGGTTCAAACAAATGCTCGGCGTTGAGGCTGACCAACCCGCGATCGCGCTCTTTTTCATACGACATGTCCGCCAGCACGCCCACGCCCAACCCCAGCTCGACATAGGTTTTAATCACGTCGGAATCTTGCGCGCTGAGCGCGATGTCCGGCGTCAGGCCCGCTGATTTGAACGCCGCATCCAGCTTCGCGCGGCCGGTAATGCCCTGGCGGTAAGTGATCAACGGCAAGGTGCTGAGCATCTCCAGCGTCACCTGCGGCTGCCGCGTCAACTCGTGCCCTTCCGGCACCAGAATGGTGTGATGCCATCGGTAGTAGGGGAACGCCGCCAGCGACTCGTCGCTCATCAGCCGTTCGCTGGCAATGCCGATATCGGCTTCACCGGCGGCCAACATCGAAACGATCTCCTCCGGGCTGCCCTGATTGAGCACCACCCGCACCCGTGGATAAAGCGCGCGAAACTCTTTGATCACCCCCGGCAGGCTATAGCGCGCCTGGGTGTGCGTCGTCGCGATATGCAGCTGCCCCGAATCGTTGCTGCTGAAGACATCCGCCAGGCGACGGATGTTGTTCGCGTCGTTGAGAATCCGTTCCGCTACCACCAGCAGCTCTTTGCCGGGTTCGGTCATGCCCAACAGCCGTTTGCCGCGGCGAATGAATATTTCGATGCCCAGCTCTTCTTCCAGCTCGCGAATATGCCGGCTAACGCCGGACTGCGAAGTAAATAAGGTATTGGCGACCTCGGTCAGGTTGTAGTTGCAGCGCGCCGATTCTCGAATAATTTTTAATTGTTGAAAGTTCATTCCCGTCTCCCTGTTACTTGCAGTAGCGTCTGCCATATTGATACGGAGTCCTGCGGGGCTGAACAAATAAGAAATAACCTTTACTTATGCAATTTAATGCTAAGTGAATTATTTATCGTGGCTCTCGGGGGGTGAGGACGGGGGAAAATGATGAATGTCTTTAAAAATAATGAGATAAATAACCATACAAATAAAGAGCCTTAAGTCATCATGCAGAATAAAGTTATTAAATAGAGGTATTAGATATATGAAAAAGGGCTCAGCATGCTGAGCCCTTAAGTGTCTGCTGCCCTGCTAACGCCTCAGGCGGTAGCCTCAGCCCCGAAAGCGCCAGGGCGGTTCTGTTGCAACCACTGCTGTACATAGCGCACCAGATCGCCGATGCAATCATCCTGCATGCCGTGGTGTTTCAGCTCGTTATCCAGCGCAAACAGGTATTGCGCGTTGGTACCCAGCGGGCCGCTGGCGCTGGCGATCAATGGCGCGATCACCTGGTGGCTGGTGTCTGCTTCAAACAACGGGTGCTGCGCGTTCATCACGAACACCAGCGCCGTGACGGTCTCTCCGCCATCCAACTGCAGTTCACACCAGGTCGGCACGTAGCAGTCGGTCACCATTTCGCGCTTCCAAAGCAGCTCCAGCTCTTCACGCAGCTTACCTTCCGGCAGACGAAACGCCAATCCGGTGGTCTGACCGCCCTCTTTCAGCGCCAGCATGCGCCCCGGCTGATGCAGCGTGCCGCGCCCGGCGGTCAAACGCATGCAGAACGCCCGATGCCAGCCCTGCAGCATGGCGGGCCGCACTTCTTCAGATTCGAAAACCGGATTCCACATCAGCGAACCGTAACCGAATACCCATACCGGGCTGTGATCCGGCCGGCGCGATAACGTGCATTCCAACGAGGCTGCGCGCTGTTCAGGCGTCAGCAGCAGCGACTCCTCAATAGCGCCAAAGGCGGTTTTGCAATCCGCTTTTTGCAGAAAATCTCGCGTTAACACTGTTACAACCTCCCGGGAATACGATTTCTCGTCCTCCCTCGCCACTACTGAACCTTTGCAATTTTATTTTTTGGTGCGGAATTTTATTAATTCAATAACCGCGCCGATTAATAATGACCATATTCTTTTCCCGCCGCGCAATCAAGTTGCAAAGCGGCGTTAACGTGGAAAAGTATTTGTACTGAGCAGCAATAATATTAATTGCCGAGGTCAGCATAACGTCTGCGCGTTTTTTACCGGGGCATAAAAGCGTTACTTTTTATGCCAGCGTTCGTCGTCGCCCTTGTGATAGCTTTGCTTGACCGCCGCCCAGGCCACCTTATGCGCCGTCTCCTCCCGGCTGTCGTCACCGCGCCGATCGTCGGGATCCCGGTATTGTTGCCAGGCGCTGTTGAACGCTTCTTTATAGATCGCCTGCGCATGTTCCGGTAGCACATGCTTTACATTGTCCGGCAAGTCGCTCGTGTCTTGGTATGGCATCACGTCCTCCCGTGCGTATTGCGTGAACCTTAAGCCTAGCTCACACGCGGTTGCGCCTCAATGAGCAAACAATTCTCATTATCAAACGGCATGGTATACTCACCGCCAAACGAACTATAAGGAGATCCTCGTGACTACCGAAGCCCCTCGCTCACGCGCCCCCTACCTGATCGCCGTCAGCGCCGTACAGGACATTACGCCGCACCTGCGCCGCATCACCTTTACCGCGCCCGATCTGCGCTACTACCCGGCCAACGCCGCCGCCGCGCACATCAAGGTCTTTTTGCCGCTCGCCGGTCAAACGCAGCCGGATCTGCCGACGCTGACTGAAAACGGCCCGCGCTGGGCTGCGGATGCCGTGCGCCCGATCGTGCGCACCTATTCCATTCGCGCCGTGCGCCCGGAACAGGCGGAAGTTGACATCGAGTTTGCCATCCATGACCACCAGGGACCGGCGGTCGACTTTGCGCGTCAGGCGAAAGCCGGCGATAAAATCGGCATCAGCAATCCAGGCGGCCCCAAACCGATGCTGCCGGCCGCCGACTTCTACTGCCTGGCGGGCGATCCTTCCTCGCTGCCTGCGTTGGCCGCGCTGCTGGAAAACCTGCCGCCGCACGGCGCCGGGCGCGCTTTCATCCGCGTCGACAGCACTGCCGACGTGATTGACCTGGAAAAACCTGCCGGCGTTGAGGTGAATTGGATCGTCGGCGGCACGGAGAAAACCGACGAATTGATCGCTCGGTTCCGCGCGCAGTCCCTGCCGCAGGGGGAAGCGCACTTCTGGCTCGCCGGTGAAGATCGCCTGGTGGTGGAGCTGCGCCGTTACCTGCGCCGCGAACGTCAATGCGATCGTAATCGTCTTTATGCCGTGCCTTACTGGCGTGAAGGGCTAAATGAAGAGGGATACCACAATAAACGGCATGAAATCATGGATAATATTGACGACTAACGGTCGTATTTTCCTTGATTAACCACGCACTAAATAAGTAAACACGACTTTTCTCAAATCTAACGTTGTAAATTGACGTTATTGCGTAAAAGTAAGTAAATAAAACCGCACTCCGTGCGGTTTTTTTGTTACTCTGATCACATAAAGCAAGCAATTGCTTTCTCAGATAAAAACAACATCACACCGGCGCCGCGGGTGTATCCTAATATAAAATACCTACTGGAAACGCAGAGTTGCCGCATCACGGCGACCGGCGCTGACGGGCTACGCTGTTTGAGAAGGAGTGCCACCCTCATGAAGTCGCAACACGATCCTGGCCGATCCACCAAATCTCGCCACACCGAATACTCACTGATCTTCCCCATCGCCGCGCTGGTGGTGTTGAATTTATGGGGCAGCACCGCTAACTTTCCGCTGATCGTCGGCATCAATATTCTCGCGCTGGTGGGGATCCTCAGCAGCGCCTTCAGCGTGGTGCGCCACGCCGACGTGCTCGCCCACCGACTGGGCGAGCCCTATGGCTCGCTGATCCTCAGCCTGTCGGTGGTGATCCTCGAAGTCAGCCTGATCTCGGCGTTGATGGCCACCGGCGACGCTGCGCCGGCGCTGATGCGCGACACGCTGTACTCCATCATAATGATCGTTTCCGCCGGCCTGGTCGGCTTCGCGCTGCTGCTCGGCGGGCGCAAGTTCGCCACCCAGTACGTCAACCTCGGCGGCATCAAACAGTACCTGATGGCGATTTTCCCGCTGGCGGTGATCGTGCTGGTGTTCCCGAGTGCGCTGCCGGGCGGCAACTTCAGTACCGGGCAAGCGCTGTTGGTGGCGCTGATTTCCGCCGCCATGTATGGCGTATTCCTGGTGATCCAGACCAAAACCCACCAGAGCCTGTTCGTGTACGAGCATGAAGACGACGATGGCGATCCGCACCACGGCAAGCCCTCTTCGCACAGCAGCGCCTGGCACGCCGCCTGGCTCATCGTGCACCTGATCGCGGTTATCGCCGTCACCAAGTTCAACGCCAATCCGCTCGAAGGCCTGCTGACCAAAATGAATGCACCGGCGCAGTTCACCGGTTTCCTTGTGGCGCTGCTTATCCTGTCGCCTGAAGGCCTGGGCGCGCTGCGCGCCGTGTTGAACAATCAGGTGCAACGCGCCATGAACCTGTTCTTCGGTTCGGTGCTGGCGACCATCTCCCTGACGGTGCCGGCGGTGACCATCATCGCTACCCTGACCGGGCAGACGCTGATCTTCGGCCTGCAAACGCCGCATATCGTGGTGATGTTGACGGTGTTGTTGCTGTGCCAGCTGTCGTTCTCGACCGGCCGCACCAACGTGCTGAACGGCACCGCCCACCTGGCGCTGTTCGCCGCCTACATGATGACTATCTTCGCCTGATCAAAAAGGGGCGCACTCTGTGCGCCCCTGCCTGCGTTATACCGAGAAGAATATCGCCGCGGCGATCCCCCCGAACAAAATCCACTTGATGATGTAATAACCGGTGCGGTTCCAGGCCTTCAGCCGTTTCCCCACCCGGCGAATTGCATAGATGTATTTGAACATCTTGTTGACGCCGCCGGTGCGATCGCCCTCTTCATTCGGCGCGGTGGCGGCGCTCATCAGATTGCGCCCCAACCAGTGGTTAACCGCCTGCGCCCAGCGGTAGCGCATCGGCCGTTCGATATCGCAGAACAGGATCAGGCGATTCTGCCCGCTCTGGTTTTCCGCATAGTGCAGATAGGTTTCATCGAACATCACCCCTTCACCGTCACGCCAGCTGTAGCGCTCACCGTCCACCTCAATGAAGCAGCGGTCATCATTGGGGGTAATCAGCCCCAGGTGATAACGCAGCGAACCGGCGTAAGGATCGCGATGGCGCGGCAAACGGCTGCCGTCCGGCAGTTCGGCGAACATCGCCGCCTTGACCGAAGGCAGACTGCGCAGCAGTTCCGTGGTCTGCGGGCACAGGGTCATGGCGGAGGGATGGCTGTCCTCATACCATTTCAGATAAAAGCGTTTCCAACCGGTCTTGAAGAACGAGTTGAAACCGGCGTCGTTGAATTGATCGGACGCTTTGATCTGCTGGATCTCCATCAGCTTCTGTCCTTCGTCGCGGATGGTTTCCCAGTTCTCCCGCAGTACCGTCAGCTCAGGAAATTGCTCCGGCTTCAGGTACGGCGTGGTCGGCACACGGGAAAACAGATACATGAAGACGTTCAACGGTGCGGTAAAGGTGGAATGGTCAGACAGCTGCCGCCACACGTTGTAGCGCACCCGCCCGCGGTAATGCACATAGACGACGCATAAAATAAGCAAAAGCAGAATGATGTATTTCATGTTTGAATCGCAGCAAGGAACCCACACGCTATGCGCCGCGCGGCGCACACCCCAGAAAATGTCCTTTTGGCGGCGCACGCAAACTGCGCGCCAATCTGGAACCCATTAATCATTAACGCTAACTCAACGAAAATCTATACAAATAACCACAATAATTTACACAAAGGTTAAACGAAATGGTAAATAGGCGGCGATAAAAAAGGCCGCCGAAGCGGCCTTTCCATTAGCGGATAGGTTAACTGTAAGCGTTGAGCGTGCGCTGGCACAAAGCGGAGCGTACGCAGTCCTGTTTTTCAAAGCGGATGACGCCGATCATCTCGTCCTCTTCGAAGCGCTCCAGGGCATCGCTGAGGCCGGATTTTACGCCGCGCGGCAGGTCGCACTGGGTCACGTCGCCGTTAACGATAACCGTCACGTTTTCCCCCAGGCGGGTCAGGAACATTTTCATCTGGCTGGCGGTCACGTTCTGGGCTTCATCCAGGATAACGACCGCATTTTCGAAGGTGCGTCCGCGCATATAAGCGAACGGCGCAATCTCTACCTTGCCGATTTCCGGGCGCAGGCAGTACTGCATAAAGGAAGAGCCCAAACGGCGCACCAGAATGTCATACACCGGGCGGAAATAAGGGGCGAACTTCTCGGCGATATCCCCCGGCAAGAAACCGAGGTCTTCATCCGCCTGCAAAACAGGACGGGTAACGATAATCCGATCCACCTCTTTATGGATCAGCGCCTCCGCCGCCTTGGCGGCGCTGATAAATGTTTTGCCGCAGCCGGCTTCGCCGGTGGCGAAGATCAGCTGCTTATTCTCTATGGCTGATAAGTAATGACCCTGAGCTTCGGTTCTAGCCTCGATGGGTGAGCTATCGCGCTTGTCTCGCGCCATGCCGATAGACTCGACTCCCCCCATTTGCACCAGCGAGGTCACAGACTCTTCTTCCAGCTGGCGATGACTACGAGCGTCACGACGAATAACGCGTTTCGCTTCACGACGTGCTTTGATCACTGCTTTCTGTCTACCCATAGTGGCACCTTACAGTTTGTTTCACCTACCGCAACGGCCAGGCCGCGCGATTATGTTTCACACACGTATTAGGTTTTGGCCTCCTCCGAGCCAATAAGAGCCAAGGGACAAAGTGAATCGACGGCAACGCTTAAGCGCTGTGTCTTCACGGGACAACGCGGACTGCATCAATAAACGTGGAGTAAAAAGTGATGAGATTCGGTAGCGATAAGGGTGCGGAGTTGCCGGTAAAAGAGAGTCGGAGAGAGAACCCTCGTTACAACGAGAAATCAGGGGAGATGTGTTATTTTTTCTTTCCAGCCCAACCAAGGACTTTACCATTAGCGATCCCCGCAGTGATATTTACAGCTTCAAGCTGTGCACCGTGTGAAAACTACCGCCAGATGATTACAGTATAATGACATTCAATCCTGTCGCGTTACTAAAATGTAAAAAAATTTTATATGTTTTGTTTTTAGTTATCGCTAAAACACTATATCACGCCCAAGACATCATTCCATAGAAAATTATAATCAATAAATATCAATGAATTACAATTAAAATCCGCGAATGACACTTTGGTTTCCCGATTAAATTTTGCGCAATCAAAAGCAGCAGAGATGGGTGTTTTTTTATCTGCTGGCAAAGCATTGAATTGCGTTTCATCGTTAACTGCCCCCCTGCAGCGGGTAAGACAAACGTAAAACGAGGCGGAAGATCCCGCCTCGTCATTTCGGCTTCAGGCCTTGAGCAGGCCGCTGGCCAGATAATCGCCACCCTCTTTCACGCCCGGCAATACGAAGAAATACCCGCCGCCAATCGGCTTGATGTATTCCTCCAGCGCTTCACCGTTCAGCCTTTTTTGCACCGTCAGGAAGCCTTTCTCCAGATCGGCCTGATAGCAGACGAACAGCAGCCCCATTTCCAGCTGGCCGGCATTGGAGACGCCAAGGGAATAGCTGTAGCCGCGCCGCAGCATCAGGTTGCTTTGGCTTTCCGGCGTGCGAGGATTAGCCAGCCGGATGTGCGCATCCATCGGGATCACCTTGCCGTCGGGATCGTTCGCGTAGTCCGGCTCGTCATGTTCACGCTTCATGCCCAGCGGCGCCCCGCTGTGCTTCTCGCGGCCGAAGATGGTTTCCTGCTCCTGCAGCGGCGTGCGATCCCAAAACTCGACGCGAAAACGAATAATGCGCGCCGCCTGATAGCTGCCGCCCGCCGTCCACGCCGGCTCACCGACGTTGTCGCCGACCCACACCACCTTATCCATCAGCGGTTTGTCGTCGGTTTTCGGGTTCGCAGTGCCGTCTTTGAAACCCAACAGGTTGATCGGCGTCTCTTTGCCTTTGCTGCGCGCCGCGTGCGCGGAGATGAACCCCTCCCGCTTCCAGCGCACGCTGAGCAGATCCGGCGAATGCTTAATGATGTCGCGCAGCGCGTGAATCACCGTTTCGTTAGTGTTGGCGCAGATCTGCAACAGCAGGTCGCCGTGACAAAGCGCGGCGTCCAACGCATCGTTGGGGAAGCGGGTCATTTTCTGCAACCGCAGCGGCTTTTGCGCCTGCAGACCAAAGCGTTCATCGAACAGCGATGCGCCGACCGAGACGGTGATGGTCAGGTTGTCCGGGTAAATCTCCGGCCCCATGATGCCGGAATCGAGCGGCGGCAGTTTGGCGTCCACCTCCGGCGCCTTGCCGCCGTGGGTCAGGAAGGCGATGCGCTCGGTCAGCAGCCGGAACAGGCGCTCCAGCCCCGCTTTGTCGGTCGCCAGCACATCGAACGCCACCAGCATCATCGCCGCCTGTTGCGGCGTCAGCACGCCGGCCTGATGGCGGCCATAAAACGGCTGTTTCTGCCAGCGCTCATCCTGCGGCGTCGCCAACGGCTCCGCCGCGTTGCCCGCCGCCTGCGCCAGGCGGCTGCCGCCCAGCGCCAGCGCGCCCAGCCCCAGCCCTTGCAGCAAACGGCGGCGCGAAGGCGATGCCGCCCCCTGCGATTGCGGATGCGGCCCGTTATTCGGGCCTGCCTTGTTGCTCATAACCGTATGCCTCAGTCCAGACCCAATACGCCGCGCAGCTGGGAAAGATCCTCCGCCAGCGTGGTGATCGGCCCTTTCAACGCATTGCGATCGGCATCGGTCAGCTTCTCATAGGACTCATAACCCTCTTTGGTTTGGTACTTCGCCAAAATGGTGTCCACAGTTTTGAAGTTGGCGTCGATTTTGTCCAGCAGCGGCTTATTGGCCTTAACCAGCAGCGGGCGCAGCAGATTGACTATCTTTTGCGCGCCGTCGACGTTGGCCTGGAAGTCCCACAAATCGGTGCGGCTGTAACGGTCTTCTTCACCGCTGATCTTGCTGGCCGCCACCTCTTCGATCAGCCCGGCTGCGCCGCCCACCACTTTGCTCGGCGGGAAGGTCAGTTCACTCACGCGTTTTTGCAGCTCAACGGTGTCGTGATACAGACGATCGGCATATTGGCTCATGTCTTTGGTCGAATTGTCGGCAAACAGCGCCTTCTCCAGACGGTGGAAGCCGGTGAAGTTCGGGTCCGCCGCTTTCTTCTCGTAGTCGTCTTCACGGGCGTCGATGCTGCCGTCCAGATCGGAGAACAGCTCGGCGATCGGCTCAATGCGCTCATAGTGCTGGCGGGTCGGCGCATACAGCCTGCGCGCCTGCTCCACGTTGCCGGCCTTCACCGCGTCGGTAAACAGCTTGGTCTGTTTCACCAACCCATCGACTTCTTTGGTGACGTAAACCTTGTATTCAGCGATCGGGCCGACTAGGTCCAGCGCGTTCGGCTTGCCGTCGGTGGCGCCGTTGGCCGCGGCGGTGACAGTCAGTTTGCCTTTCGGATTGCTCAGCAGCCCGCAGGTCATGTCATATTCGCCCGCTTCCAGCGTGGCGGTCATTTTCTGGGTAAAGCCCGGCGCGATGTTCTCGCGCTCTTCCACCACCATCACCCCTTTCAGGATTTCCCATTCGACGTTTTTCTGGCTGGTGTTGTGCACCACAAACTGTGTCTTGCCGGCCGGGACCGTCAGTTGCATCGGTTCGCACTGCTTGTCGTTAACCGTAACCTTGACCTGCGGCACGTCCGCCGCCAAGGCGTCGATGCTCAGCGCAAACGCCGGGATAGCCAGTAATGCTGCGTGCAACGCCTTGCGGCGAAATAACGGAGTAGACATACGAGATTCCCTATTAAACATTAATGATTGATTTTACGTTGCGCCGGGGCCGCTGCCGGCTCCGCGCGCTGCGGCAGGAAAAAGAAAATCAGCGCCGGGATCAGATACAGGAAGTAGACCGCCACTTCGCTGACCGTCGGCGCTTCCTGATAACCGAGAATGCCTTCCAGCAGGGTGCCGAACAGCGAATGGGTCGACAGGGTGTTGCTGAAATCGAAGGCGATGTCCTGGAAGTGGTTCCACAGGCCGGCTTCGTGGAAGGCGCGGATCGCCCCGGCGGCCAGGCCGGCGGCGACGAACAAAATGAACAGACTGGTCCATTTGAAGAATTTGGCCAGGTGCAGCTTCACCCCGCCCCAGTAAATCATCATGCCCAGCACGATGGCGGCCACCAGGCCGAGCACCGCGCCGATCGGCGCCGCGGCGCCCACGTCTTGCTGGAACGCCGCCAGCAGGAAGAACACCGACTCCAGCCCTTCGCGCGCCACGGCGAAGAACACCATCGCCACCAGCGCCCACCCCTGCCCTTTACCGGCGCTGAGCGCCTGATCGATAGCCCCTTCCAGATGCACCTTGACCGATTTGGACACCTTACGCATCCAGAACACCATATAGGTGAGGATCAGCACCGCCACCGCCGCCACGATGCCTTCGAACAGCTCTTGCTGTTTCTGCGGGAACTCGCCGGTGGTCTCATTGATGAAGATGCCGAGCGCCAGACACAGCGCCGCGGCGACAATCACGCCGATCCACACCGCGCCCAGCCATTGGCTGCGCTGCGTGCGCTTCAGGTAGCTGGCGATCAGGCTGACGATCAGCGCGGCCTCCAGCCCCTCACGGAACATGATAAGAAAGGGAACGAACATAACTAATCACCCCTGAAAAGACCGCGGCGGCAGAGAAAACCGGCTCGAAATGAGCCGCGGCGAGTATGTAAAGAAACGTAAAATACAACGAGAGTGATTATCATTCTGGCAAAAAGAAATACAAGAGGCACAAGCGTGATTTTTTCTAATCAAATGTCGCCAGGTGTTACAGCCGAATGACGGGCAAACAGGCAAAAGAAGGGGCGCTCTGCGCGCCCCTTGCCGACTGACATCAAACGGCGTTATACCGTTTTGTATTCGGCTTCCGCCTGATCGAAACGTTCGGTCATGGTTGAGGATGGCTGGCGGCCCATCAGGCTCACCACCACAATGGCCAGACAGCCCAGGATGAAGCCAGGGATGATTTCGTACAGGCCCAGCCATTCGTACTGTTTCCAGACGATCACCGTCACCGCACCGACCAGCATGCCGGCCAGCGCGCCGTTGCGGGTCATGCGCGACCACATTACCGAGATCAGCACAACCGGGCCGAAGGCGGCACCGAAACCGGCCCAGGCATAACTCACCAGGCCCAGCACGCGGTTCTCCGGGTTGGCCGCCAAGGCGATGGCGATCAACGCCACTACCAGCACCATCACGCGGCCGACCCACACCAGCTCACGCTGGCTGGCGCCCTTGCGCAGGAACGCCTTGTACAGGTCTTCGGTGATCGCGCTGGAGCATACCAGCAGCTGGCAGCTCAGGGTGCTCATGACCGCCGCCAAAATCGCCGACAGCAGCACGCCCGCCACCCATGGGTTGAACAGCAACATCGCCAGTTCGATAAACACGCGTTCGCCGTTCTGCGACACGTTACCGGCCTGATCCGGGTTATTGGCGAAGTAAGCGATACCGAAGAAACCGACGGCGATGGTCCCGGCCAGGCACAGGATCATCCAGGTCATGCTGATGCGGCGCGCGCTGCGGATGGTGCGGTGAGAATCCGCTGCCATGAAACGCGCCAGGATGTGCGGCTGGCCGAAGTAGCCCAGGCCCCAACCCAGCAGCGACAGGATGGCGACGAAGTTCAGCCCCTTCAGCATGTCGAGGTTGGCCGGGTTCTTCGCCTGGATCACCAGCATCGAGGTATCGATGCCGCCGACGGCGAAGATCACGATCACCGGCGTCAGGATCAGCGCGAAAATCATCAGGCTGGCCTGTACGGTGTCGGTCCAGCTCACCGCCAGGAAACCGCCGATAAAGGTATACAGGATGGTCGCCGCGGCGCCGGCCCACAGGGCGGTTTCGTAGCTCATGCCGAAGGTGCTTTCGAACAGGCGCGCGCCGGCCACGATGCCGGAGGCGCAGTAAATGGTGAAGAACACCAGAATGACGATGGCCGAGATCACCCGCAGCAGCTTGCTGTTGTCTTCAAAACGGCTGGTGAAATAGTCCGGCAGCGTCAGGGCGTTGTTGTTGGCTTCGGTATGCACGCGCAGCCTTCCTGCCACCAGCTTCCAGTTCAGGTAAGCGCCGATGGTCAGGCCGATGGCGATCCAGCTTTCGGAGATGCCGGAGAGGAAGATGGCGCCCGGCAGGCCCATCAGCAGCCAGCCGCTCATGTCGGAAGCCCCGGCGGACAGCGCGGTCACCACGCTGCCCAAACTGCGGCCGCCGAGAATATAGTCATCAAAGTTGTTGGTTGCCCGGTAGGCAAGCAGGCCGATCAGCACCATCCCGAAAATGTACACCAGGAAGGTCACCAGCATAGGTGTGCTCATTGTCATTTAATTCTCCACTTTCATTATTATTCGCGTTTCGCTCCGGCCAAGCCGGCGCCGGTAAACCCACGCGCAATGCATTTCACTGGCCGCCGCGCCGGAACGTGACGCAGCCTGCGAGCGAGTGCAGGTAAAATAGTTTCTGCCCGTAATTGTTGACCGTCGGTTATCCTAGATGAGCCTTTCATCAACCAACAAGATATTTAACAACAAAGTTACACAAAGTTTACCCTGCGTCACATTTACCGGGCTCAAAGGTTGCACTCACGACAAGCAAAATGAGTTGCACCTTGCCATTACCCTTATATACCGCAGGGTAAAGCGCCTGCGACGTAATAAACCCCGCCGCATTCGCTCAATAACGCAACATTCATGCCAACTGCCCGTGTTAAAAAATCGATGAAACTCACACTTCGCTCATCAGCCTGATTTAACAAGGTTGCACAAAGTTGCAACATGCAGGATATTGTCTGCATTCTTAACCCACACATCTCACGAACCTATCCCAACAGGCTTTCCGGCCTGCTATTTGTCTAGCCTGATGGGATAGGTTCTAAACACAGGAGTTGGACAGGCATGGGCACTACCACAATGGGCGTGAAACTCGACGAGGCAACACGCGACCGGATCAAGAGCGCCGCGCAGCGCATCGATCGCACGCCGCACTGGCTCATCAAGCAGGCCATCTTTAATTACCTCGAGCGTCTCGAGAGCGGTACCGATATCCCTGAAATTCCAGCGCTGGCCGCAGCGGGCCAGCCTGAAGCGGACGACATTATGCCGCAAGCGCAGGAAGAGTCACACCAGCCATTCCTCGATTTCGCCGAACAAATTCTGCCGCAGTCGGTGACCCGCGCCGCCATCACCGCCGCCTATCGCCGCCCGGAGACCGAAGCGGTGCCGATGTTGCTCGAACAGGCGCGATTACCCGCCGATCTTGCACAGGCTACTCATAAAATGGCCTATGGCATCGCCGAGAAATTGCGTAACCAAAAAAGTGCAAACGGCCGCGCCGGCATGGTGCAAGGCCTGCTGCAAGAGTTCTCCCTCTCCTCGCAGGAAGGTGTGGCGCTCATGTGCCTGGCGGAAGCGCTGCTGCGCATTCCGGACAAACCGACCCGCGACGCCCTGATCCGCGACAAGATCAGCAACGGCAACTGGCATTCGCACCTGGGGCGCAGCCCGTCGCTGTTCGTCAACGCCGCGACCTGGGGCCTGCTGTTTACCGGCAAGCTGGTGTCCACGCATAACGAAGCCAATCTGTCCCGATCGCTGAACCGCATTATCAGCAAGAGCGGCGAACCGCTGATCCGCAAAGGCGTGGACATGGCGATGCGCCTGATGGGCGAACAGTTCGTGACCGGCGAAACCATCGCCGAAGCGCTGGCCAACGCGCGCAAGCTGGAAGAAAAAGGCTTCCGCTACTCCTACGACATGCTGGGCGAAGCCGCCCTGACCGAAGCCGACGCCCAGGCCTACCTGGTTTCCTACCAGCAGGCGATCCACGCCATCGGCAAAGCCTCCAACGGCCGCGGCATCTATGAAGGCCCCGGCATCTCCATCAAGCTGTCCGCCCTGCACCCGCGCTACAGCCGCGCGCAGTACGAACGCGTCATGGAAGAGCTTTACCCGCGCCTGCTGTCGCTGACCCTGCAGGCACGTCAGTACGATATCGGCATCAATATCGACGCCGAAGAGGCCGATCGCCTGGAGATCTCGCTCGATCTGCTGGAGAAACTGTGCTTCGAGCCGCAGTTGGCCGGCTGGAACGGCATCGGCTTCGTGATCCAGGCCTATCAGAAACGCTGTCCGTTCGCCATTGACGCGGTGATCGACATGGCGCAACGCAGCCGCCGCCGCCTGATGATCCGTCTGGTGAAAGGCGCCTACTGGGACAGCGAAATCAAACGCGCCCAGATGGACGGCCTGGAAGGCTACCCAGTCTACACCCGCAAGGTGTACACCGACGTTTCCTACCTGGCCTGCGCCCGCAAGCTGCTGTCGGTGCCGAACCTGATCTATCCGCAGTTCGCGACCCACAACGCCCATACCCTGAGCGCCATCTATCACCTGGCCGGCAACAACTACTACCCTGGCCAGTATGAATTCCAGTGCCTGCACGGCATGGGTGAGCCGCTGTACGAGCAGGTGGTGGGTAAAGTGGCCGACGGCAAACTGAATCGCCCTTGCCGCATCTACGCGCCGGTCGGCACCCATGAAACGCTGCTGGCTTACCTGGTGCGTCGCCTGTTGGAAAACGGCGCCAACACCTCGTTCGTCAACCGCATCGCCGACGCCACCCTGCCGCTCGACGAGCTGGTGGCCGATCCGGTCAGCGCCGTGGAAGCGCTGGCGGCCAGCGAAGGTCAAATTGGCCTGCCGCATCCGCGCATCCCGCTGCCGCGCGAGCTGTACGGCGAGAAACGCGTTAACTCCAGCGGTCTGGATCTGTCCAACGAACAGCGTCTGGCCTCGCTCTCCAGCGCCCTGCTCACCAGCGCCAGCCATCCGTGGCGCGCGGAACCGATCATCGACGCCGAATTGGATCAGGGCGTGGAGCAGCCGGTGATCAACCCGGCCGAGCCGGGCGATGTGGTCGGCTACGTGCGTGAAGCCACCGAAGGCGAAGTCAGCCGCGCGCTCGACGCCGCCGCGGCCGCCGGCCCAATTTGGTTCGCTACGCCGCCGACGGAACGCGCCGCGATCCTCGAACGCGCCGCCGAACTGATGGAAAGCCAGCTACAAAGCCTGCTGGGCATTCTGGTGCGTGAAGCGGGTAAAACCTTCAACAACGCCATCGCCGAAGTGCGTGAAGCGGTCGACTTCCTGCACTACTACGCCGGCCAGGTGCGCGACGACTTCGCCAACGACAGCCACCGCCCGCTGGGCCCGGTGGTTTGCATCAGCCCGTGGAACTTCCCGCTGGCGATCTTCACCGGCCAAATCGCCGCCGCGCTGGCGGCGGGCAACAGCGTGCTGGCCAAACCGGCCGAGCAAACGCCGCTGGTGGCCGCGCAGGCGGTGCGTATCCTGCTGGAAGCCGGCATTCCGCAAGGCGTGCTGCAGCTGCTGCCGGGCCAGGGTGAAACCGTTGGCTCGACGCTGGTCAACGACGCCCGCGTCCGCGGCGTGATGTTCACCGGCTCCACCGACGTCGCCGGCATTCTGCAGCGCAGCATCGCCGGTCGTCTGGATCCGCAAGGCCGCCCGACGCCGCTGATCGCCGAAACCGGCGGCCTGAACGCCATGATCGTCGACTCCTCCGCCCTGACCGAACAGGTGGTGACCGACGTGGTGGCCTCCGCCTTCGACAGCGCCGGGCAGCGTTGCTCCGCGCTGCGTATCCTGTGCATTCAGGAAGACGTAGCCGAGCACACGCTGCAAATGCTGCGCGGCGCGATGGCCGAATGCCGCATGGGTAACCCGGAGCGCCTGTCCACCGACGTGGGCCCGGTGATCGACGCCGAAGCCAAAACCGGCATCGAGCGCCACATCCAGGCGATGCGCGCCAAAGGCCGCAAGGTGTACCAGGCCGCCAAAGGCAGCGCGCAGGATGAGAAAGAGTGGGCGCGCGGCACCTTCATCAAGCCGACGCTGATCGAGCTCGACAGCTTCGACGAGCTGCAGAAAGAGATCTTCGGCCCGGTGCTGCACGTGGTGCGCTTCCAGCGCAACAACCTGGACGCGCTGGTCGATCAGATCAACGCCGCCGGTTATGGCCTGACGCTGGGCATTCACACCCGCATCGATGAAACCATCGCCCGGGTGACCGAGCGCGCCAAGGTCGGCAACCTGTACGTCAACCGCAACATGGTCGGCGCAGTGGTCGGCGTGCAGCCGTTCGGCGGCGAAGGCCTGTCGGGCACCGGCCCGAAAGCCGGCGGCCCGCTGTACCTGTACCGTCTGCTGGCTAACCGTCCGGACGACGCGCTGCAACGTACGCTGCACCGCCAGGACGAAGAGCGCCCGATGGAAGCCACCGCGCGGCCGCAGCTGTTGGGTGCGCTGCAATCGCTGGAGAAATGGGCGGTCACCAGCCAGCACGGCGAACTGGCGGCATTGGCGCAACGTTATGCGGAACTGGGCCAGGGCGGCACCGTACGTCCGCTGCCGGGCCCGACCGGCGAGCGCAATACCTATGCCCTGCTGCCGCGTGAACGCGTGCTGTGCCTGGCGGATAACGAAACCGACGCGCTGATCCAGCTGGCCGCCGTGCTGGCGGTTGGCAGCTGCGCGCTGTGGCCGGAAGCGGAACTGCAGCGCAATCTGTTCCGCCGCTTGCCGAACGATGTGCAGGCCCGCATCGCCTTTAGCAAAGACTGGCAGCAGGACAAGGTCGAGTTCGACGCCGCCATCTACCACGGCGATGCAGACCAGCTGCGCACCCTGTGCGAGCAGATCGCCCAGCGCGGCGGCGCCATCGTCTCGGTGCAGGGCTTCGCCCACGGTGAAACCAACATCCTGTTGGAACGCCTGCTGATCGAACGTTCCCTGAGCGTCAACACCGCCGCCGCCGGCGGTAACGCCAGCCTGATGACCATCGGTTAACGCATCCTCAAGGCGGCAATACATTGCCGCCTGATTTGCTAACCGCTACGCAAACCCTGCACTTGTGCAGGGTTTTTTATTGTCCGCAGCCCGGTCAGCCGTTAGCGTATTAATCTTCTTGCCTGAGAGTGTGTATGGTGTGTAGATTAAGGACAATAACATCGTGAAGAGTTCAGAACTGATTGCGCTGCTGGAAAGCCACGGTTGGGTATTGCGGCGGGTAAAAGGCAGCCACCATCAATTCAAACATCCCGATTTTGCGCTGATCATCACCGTGCCGCATCCAAAGAAAGATCTCAAGCTGGGCACGCTGCGGCAGATACTTAAAGACGCGGGGTTAAGTGCGCTTCACATCGCCACGCGTTAACAGGAGAGACCATGTTTTATCCCGCTTATATCCATACAGAATCAAACGGCAGCGCCAGCGGTTTCTTTCCCGACGTCCCTGGCTGCTACTTCGCCGGCACCAGCCTGGACGACGCTTTTGCCGATGCCCAAAGCGCACTGGACGCGCACTTTGAGTTGTTGAGCGAAGACAATCAACCGCTACCGCGCCCGCATGCCGTCGCAGCCCATCTTGCCAAAGATGCGGGATCCTTCGAGGGAGGACAATGGCTATTGGTCGCTATCAATATGGATAAATTTGACGGCCGAGCCGAACGGATTAACATCACGTTGCCCCATCGCCTGTTAAGTCGCATTGACTCTCTGGTTCGGCAACATCCGGGATACGGCAGCCGCAGCGGATTTCTCGCTGCCGCCGCGCGCAATGAATTGTTGAAAGCGGAGTGAATGCAGTCGGGGGAAACGCCCCCGACGCCTTATTGATTCCGGAACTTGTCGAGGAATTGCTGGGTGCGCTGATGCTGCGGATTGGCGAACAGCGCTTTGGCCGGGCCCTGTTCGACGATGCGGCCGTGATCCATAAAGATAACCCGATCGGCCACGTCGCGGGCGAAGCTCATTTCATGGGTGACGATCACCATGGTGCGTTTCTCTTCCGCCAGTGAACGCATGGTATTGAGCACTTCTCCCACCAGCTCGGGATCGAGCGCCGACGTCGGCTCATCGAACAAAATCACCTCCGGCTGCATCGCCAGCGCGCGCGCGATCGCCACCCGCTGCTGCTGCCCGCCGGACAGCCGACGCGGATAAGCCGCCTCTTTGCCGCTCAGCCCCACCTTGGCCAGCAACGCGCGAGCGCGCTGTTCGGCGCTGGCTTTCGCCTCACCTTTAACGATAACCGGCCCTTCAATGATGTTTTCGAGCACCGAACGGTGCGGAAACAGGTTGAAGTTCTGGAACACAAAACCGACCTGCTGGCGCAGCGCGCGCACCTGATTTTTCTGTTTGCTCAACGGCTTGCTGCCATCGATCAGGATATCGCCGACGCGAATGGTGCCGGAATCCGGCTCCTCCAGTAGGTTGATGCAGCGCAACAAGGTGGTTTTCCCTGAACCGCTCGGGCCGATGATCGCCACCACTTCACCGGCATCCACCGCCAGATCGATCCCATGCAGCACCGTCTGACCTTTGAACTGCTTGGTCAATTGCTTAACTTCAATGGCACTCATGCGTTACTCCTGATCCTGGCGATTAACGTGGGCTTCCAGACGGTTTTGCAGTGCGGAAAGCAGGGTCGCCATCACCCAGTAAATCAGCGATGCCGCCAGGTACATGGTGAACACTTCCAGCGTGCGCGAGGTGATGAGCTGCGCCTGGCGGAACAGTTCCGGCACCTGAATGGTAGCGGCCAGCGAGGTGTCCTTCACCAGGCCGATAAAACTGTTGCCCAGCGGCGGCAAGGCGGTGCGCGCCGCCTGCGGCAGGATCACCCGGCGCAGGGTTTGCCAACGGGTCATGCCGATACTGGCGGCGGCTTCCCACTGCCCTTTGTCGATCGACGAAATCGCCGCGCGCAGCGTTTCTGAGGTGTAGGCGGCGGTATTGAGCGACAGGCCAATCAGCGCCGCCGGGAAAGGATCGAATTCGATGCCGAACTGCGGCAGACCGTAATAGATCATAAACAGCTGGGCGATCAGCGGCGTGCCGCGGAACAGCGATACGTAAATGCGCGACAGCCATGACAGCGGCCAAAGCGGCGAAAGGCGCATCAGCGCCAGCAGAAAACCCAGCAACAGGCCGAACGCCATACCGCCCAGGCTAAGCTGCAGCGTCAGTATGGCGCCCTTCAATAAAAATGGCGCTGAATCCAGCGCCAGTTGAATACTTTCGTGCATTATTTAGTTACGTCCGCGCCAAACCATTTCTCGGAGATCTTCGCCAGCGTGCCGTCTTTTTGCATCTCGGCGATCGCCTGGTCAATCGCGGCCAGCAGCTCTGGGTTATTCTTGCGCAGCGCCACGCCGGACTCCTGGCGGGAGAATGCCGGGCCGGCCACCGCCAGCGTATCGCCGGTTTTCTTCACCAGATCCAGCGCCGCCAGGCGGTCCACCAGAATGGCGTTGATGCGGCCGACGCGCAGATCCTGATACTTGGTCGGATCATCGTCGTAAGTGCGCACGTCCACGCCCTGCACATTCTCGCGCAGCCATTGCTCATAGTTGGTGCCCAGGCCAACGCCGACCTTTTTGCCTTTCAGGTCATCCGGCTTGGTAATGGTGCCTTCGTTGCCCTTTTTCACCAGCGCCTGAATGCCGGAAACGGTGTAAGGGGTGGAGAAATCATATTTCTTCTTGCGCTCATCGGAGAGCGTCACCTGATTGATGACCACGTCGATGCGCTTCGAATCCAGCGAAGCCAGCATACCGTCCCATTTGGTCGGGTTCAGCTTGGCTTTCACGCCCAGATGTTGCGCCAGCGCGTTGGCGAAATCCACTTCGAAACCGGTCAATTTGCCGTCTTCCCCCTGGAAACTGAACGGCGGATAAGTACCTTCCAGCCCGACGATCAGCGTGCCGCGCTGTTTCACCTGCTGCAGCAGGTTATCGGCGGCGTAGGTTTGCGTCGTCACACCGGCGGCCAACGCAATACCCACCACGCCCAACAACCATTGACGACGAACTTTCGCAAACATCATAAACACCCCTGTATGTTGTTTATCTTTTTTGATATCAGCACTTTAACAGTGCAACCGCCCGCATAAAGGAATATAACCTTATAAATATAGTTCAAAATGGAATAACACGCGGTGTTTACACCTGCGGATGGTAGGCGAACAGCGCCGGTGCACCGCCGGTGTGAACAAACAGGATGGGACCTTCGTCGCGGAAGCGCCGCTGGGCGATGCCGTCGATCAAACCGGCCATCGCTTTGCCGGTGTACACCGGATCCAGCAATACCCCCTCTTGCTGCGCCAGCAACTGCACCGCCGCCATGCCCTCTTCGTTCGGCATGCCGTACTGCGGCGCGAAGTAATCATCCCACAACGCGATCGGCGCCAGTTTGTCAATATTCAGCGAACAGGCCAGGGCTTTCTGGATTTGTTCCACCTTCGGCAACTGATCGATCACGGTGCGCGAGACGGTCACGCCGATCAACTCGGTTTCGGGCAGCAGCTGCTGCAGCCCCACCGCCAGCCCGGCGTGGGTGCCGGCGCTGCCGGACGCCACCACCACCGAACTGAACGCCACGTTGCTGCGTTGGCTCTGTTCGGCGATTTCCAATGCGCACTGCACGTATCCCAGCGCGCCCAGCGCATTGGAGCCGCCCACCGGCACCACGTAAGGCCGGAAGCCCTGCGCCTCGAGGCGCGTCGCCAGTTCCGCCAGTTGCTGCTGCGGATCGTGCAGCGCTTCGCACATTACCACTTCGGCGTTGAACAGGCCGAGCAACAGACGGTTGCCGTTGGTCAGGTAGTTTTCCGCGCGGGTATCGATCGGGTTTTCCAGCAAAGCGACGCAGTGCAGGCCCAGTTTCGCCGCCACCGCCGCCGTCTGGCGCACGTGGTTGGATTGAATGGCGCCGGCGGTGACCAGCGTATCGGCGCCTTGCCGTAACGCATCGGCGGCCAAAAACTCAAGCTTTCTCAGCTTGTTGCCGCCCATCGCCATAGGCGTGACATCGTCACGTTTAAGGTAAATTTCACGGCCGAGGTAATCGGAGAGACGGGACAGTTTTTCCAGCGGTGTGGCGACGCCAACCAGATCCAGACGCGGAAATTGCGCCAGTTGTTGTTGCAGGTTCACTACTTCCCCCCAGGGAATCGAATATCAACATCTGATAACCGATAGATTTAGCAGATGTGAACTGAATAATCATCCTTTATCACGGGGGAAACAGCAGACCCCGGCCCAGCGGCCGGGGAAAGTCTCAGTAGCTGCGCTGCCAGGCGAGATACTGATCGTACTTGCGCAGCGCAATGCGGTAGTTGTTGTGCGCCGCGGTAGGCAGATCGTCGATGATGCGCTGATGACTGGCGCTGTTGGCGAATTTGTCCGCCGGGTAATTCCGCGCCACCAGCATTTCATCCAGCCGGCGCAGCCGCACCACGTACTCGCGAATGGTGCTGTGGCTCATCTCGGTCTGTTCGAACAGATACTGCTTGAACGCCATAATGTCGAAATAACTCGGGTGGCTGTTGCAGGAAATCTCGCTGCAAAAGCGGCACAGCGCGGTCAGCTCGTGCTGCACGTTTTGCCAGACCGCATCGTCGATCGGCTGATCCATGCGCGCGATGGCTTCTTTATTGATTATCTTGCCGCGAAACACCAGCGCCATGCGGTCCAACAGTTTGCCGCACTGGGAGCAATGGGTCTGGCTGTGCTTGTAGTCTTTCAGGTAACGGCTAAGCGGCCGTTTCTTCAACAGTATTCCTGGCATAAGGGGCAGTCCGATTGTCGCATGAGTCATCGAGTTGGGGGCGGCGCTCCGCCGTCAGGTATCGTTCGCCAGCCGCGCGCGCAGCCGTTTGATCGCCTGACTGTGCAGTTGGCTGACGCGGGATTCCCCCACGTCCAGCACGGCGCCGATCTCTTTGAGATTCAACTCTTCCTGGTAATACAGCGTCAGCACCATTTTTTCGCGCTCCGGCAACGCCTCGATGGCGTCGATCACCCGCTGGCGCAGGCTGCCTTCCAACAGGTGATGCAGCGGGTTGGCCTCTTCATGCCCTTCCAGCATCGGTTCCGCGTTCTCGCCATGCTCCTCGCGCCATTCGTCGTAGGAGAAAAGCTGGCTGTTATTGGTGTCCAACAGAATTTGACGGTACTCATCCAGCGAGATGTTCAGCGTCTGCGCCACTTCCGTCTCGCTCGCCGGACGGCCGTAACGCTGTTCCAGTTGCCGCATCACCTGCGCGACCTCGCGCGCGTGGCGCCGCACGCTGCGCGGCACCCAGTCGCGGCTGCGCAACTCGTCGAGCATCGCGCCGCGAATGCGCTGCACCGCATAGGTGGTAAAGGCGGTTCCCTGTAGGGCGTCATAACGCTCAACGGCGTTTAATAGCCCGATTCCCCCGGCCTGCAACAGGTCGTCAAGCTCCACGCTGGCGGGCAGCCTGACCTGCAGGCGCAACGCCTCGTGGCGCACTAACGGCACGTAGCGCAACCAGAGAGAATTTTTGTCCATCACGCCTTCGGCGGTATACAGATCGCTCACTATGTCTTAAACCTGCGGATAAGAGAGTCAGCGCTATTATGCGTAGGGGGCGGAATGCCAATCGGCTGAACAGTCGCACAAAACGGGCTTTATTTGCGCCATGTAATAACCGCGCGGTGCGCGAGCATAAAAAAACCCCGCCGAAGCGGGGTTTCTTTGCGACAGTTAATCGGGAGAGACGATTAACGCAGCAGGGACAGGACGTTCTGAGTAGACTGGTTAGCCTGTGCCAGAACAGAGGTGCCAGCCTGTTGCAGGATGTTGGCGCGGCTCATGTTGGACACTTCGGTCGCGTAGTCAGCATCCTGGATACGGGACTGAGAAGCGGACAGGTTGTTCACGGTGCTGTTCAGGTTGTTGATAACAGAATCGAAACGGTTCTGTACCGCACCCAGGGAAGAACGCAGACCGTCAACCTGAGACAGCGCTTTGTCCAGGGTAGCCAGCGGATCAGGAATGTCCACTGCAGTGGTGCTTGCAGCAAATTTCACGGTATCAGCTGCACCGCCAGTACCTGCAGTGAAGGTTGGAGTCGCTGAAACGTAAGATTTTTTACCGTCGGTGGCAGTGGTTTCGACCATGTAGATGGTTTTGCCATCTTTATCAGAACCTGATACCAGCTTCTCATTCGCCTTCAGACCAGATGCGTCAACTTTAGCATCGCCAACGGTACCTGCGTTGTCATACTTGATAGTTGCGCCATCAGCGATCTGAGAACCAACTTTGTTGCCTTTGGTCGTCACATTAAAGGTATCCAGACCCAGCTCTTTAGCGTCGATCTTTTTCAGATCGATATCGATGGTTTCACCGTCGTTAGCGCCAACCTGGATAGTCAGTTTCTGATCGCTGCTCAGCACTTTCACGCCGTTGAAGTCAGTCTGCTCGGAGATACGGTTGATTTCAGACAGACGCTGAGTGATTTCGTCCTGGATGGATTTCAGGTCGCTGGTGGAGTTGGAACCGTTCTGCGCCTGTACGGTCAGACGACGGATGTTCTGCAGGTTGTCGTTAACTTCGTTCAGTGCGCCTTCAGTGGTCTGCGCCAGAGAGATACCGTCGTTGGCGTTGCGGGAAGCCTGAGTCAGGCCTTTGATGTTCGCGGTGAAACGGTTGGAGATCGCCTGACCCGCAGCATCGTCTTTCGCGCTGTTGATACGCAGACCGGAAGACAGACGCTCAATCGCAGTGCCCAGAGAAGACTGAGATTTGTTCAGGTTGTTCTGCGCCATCAGAGACAGGCTGTTAGTGTTGATTACTTGTGCCATTGTTTGCTTTCCTTACGAGTCAGTTGCGTTCTTCGCAACACGGTTAAAAGGTTCGGGCTTGTTTGCCCACGGCGTCAACCACCGTCCCCTCAGGTATCGGCCCTCCCCTAACAACCTTTAGCAATTTTTTAAAATTTTTTGCGCCCGTTGCAATGGCGGAAATAACGCGCTTTTTCCCTCCTCTATTGCGCCATCGTTTTTTTGTTTTTTTCGGTAAACTTTTTCACCACTGGGCCGATAACGCGTAAAGCGAATAAAGTCATAATCAAGGAGAATTACTCATGGCAACGATCAGTTCATTAGGTCTCGGCTCAGGACTCGACCTCAATGGCTTGCTGGATAAGCTGACCAAAGCGGAACAACAGCGCCTGACCCCTTACACCACCAAGCAATCCAGCTACAACGCCCAGCTGACCGGTTACGGCACGTTGAAAGGCGCACTGGAAAAATTCGACAATCTCAGCAAAGAGATGGCGAAAGAAGATTTCTTCAAGGCCACCACCGCCACAGAACACGACGCCTTCAAGATCACCACCAACGCCAAGGCGGTGCCGGGCAACTATGTGGTGGAAGTGAACAAACTGGCGCAGGCGCAAACCCTGACCACCCAGGCGAAAGTCAGCGACCAGGGCGCTAAGTTGGGCGCTGAAGGCGTGACAGACCGCTCCCTGACCATCACCGCCGGCAACCCGCCGAAAGAAACCAAAATCCCGCTCAGCGACGATCAAACCTCGCTGGTTGAGCTGCGCGACGCCATCAACGGCGCCAAAGCCGGCGTCACCGCCAGCATCATGCGCGTCGGCGACAACGACTATCAGTTGGCGATCAGCTCCTCCACCACCGGCGAAAACAACAAGATTTCTCTGCAGGTCGATAACGACGACCAACTGGGCGATATCCTGAACTACAACGCTACCCGCGGCACCGGCACCGCCATGAAGCAGACGGTCGCGCCGCAGGATGCTGAGCTGACGGTGAACGGCACCGCTATCAAGCGCAGCACCAACTCGATCAGCGATGCCCTGCAAGGCGTCACCATCGATCTGAAAACCAAAACCAAAACCGATGAACCGCAACATCTAGTGATCAGCACCAACACCGCCGGCACCACCGACAAGATCAAAGAGTGGGTCGACAGCTATAACTCGCTGCTGGACACCTTCAACGCGTTGTCCAAGTTCACCCCGGTGAAAACCGGCGAAGCGCCAAACCCAACCAACGGCCCGCTGCTGGGCGACAACACCCTGCGCGGCATTCAGTCGTCGATCAAAAGCGCGCTGAGCGCAGCCCAG
Organism: Serratia sp. BNK-23; assembly: GCF_047456145.1. Classification (NCBI taxonomy): domain Bacteria; kingdom Pseudomonadati; phylum Pseudomonadota; class Gammaproteobacteria; order Enterobacterales; family Yersiniaceae; genus Serratia; species Serratia sp. BNK-23. The sequence goes on along the minus strand of NZ_CP179900.1, from coordinate 1,946,632 downwards.
GACAACCCGGAGTTAAAAGGCCTGGGCAACCTCGGCATTTCCACCAACACCAAAACCGGCAAGCTGGAAATCGACAGCGCCAAGCTGAAGAAAGCGATGGATGAGAAGCCGGATCAAGTCAGCAACTTCTTCGTCGGTAACGGCAAAGACACCGGCATGGCCACCGAGATCCACAACGAGATCCAGAGCTACATCAAATCCGGCGGCATCATCGAGAACTCGACCAAAAGCATCAACACCAACCTCGATCGCCTGAACAGCCAGATCACAACGGTCACCGCCAGCATTCAGAACACCATCGATCGTTATAAACAACAGTTCGTTCAGCTGGATACCATGATGTCGAAAATGAACGGCACCAGTAACTATTTGGCTCAACAGTTCAAGTAACCCTTTAACAAGGTAAAGAAAACAGCATGTATAACCGTAGCGGCACTCAGGCCTATGCACAGGTCAGTCTGGAAAGCGGCGCCATGAGCGCCAGCCCGCACCAGTTAATCGTGATGTTGTTCGACGGGGCGCTCAGCGCCCTGCTTCGCGCACGCATCCTGATGAACCAGGGCGATATCGCCGGCAAAGGCATGGCGCTGTCCAAAGCCATCAATATCATCGACAACGGCCTGAAAAGTGGCCTCGACCCTCAGCAGGGCGGCGAGATCGCCGAAAATCTGGCGGCATTGTACGACTACATGAAGCGTCGACTGATGCAGGCCAACCTGCACAACGACGAAGCGGCGATCGCCGAAGTGGTTAAACTGCTGGAAAACATCGCCGACGCCTGGCGCCAGATCGGCCCTAACTACCAACCTTCGCAGGACGCCGTGTAATGGAACGTCAACAGCAGCTGTTAGCCGCTTATCAACAAATTTATAGCCTGAGCAGCCAGATGATCGCGCTGGCGCAAACCGGGCGCTGGGAGGAGCTCGTCGAGCTCGAATTCGCTTACGTGACGGCGGTGGAGAAAACCGCCGCCTTTACCGGGCAAGCCGGCCCGTCCATGGCGCTGCAGGAGATGTTGCGCAATAAGTTGCAACAGATCCTCGACAACGAAACCGAGCTCAAGCGTCTGTTACAGCAGCGAATGGATGAGCTGAAGATGCTGATCGAACAGTCCACGCGCCAGAACGTGGTCAACAATACCTACGGCCAGTTTCATGATCGTGCGCTGTTGCTGGGGGAACCACAGGTCCGATAAGATCGACAATACTGACGAAAATGGATTAAATAGCACTATGCGCTATTACCCTCGGGTTACGTTAGGATATTAATCTATGGCATTTGAATTATTCAGTTTATGGGTAATTGGTAAAATGCGCGCTTCGAGCCTGGCTCTCACTTTAATGGATAAACATCATCCCGACACGGACGTTTTCTGTTCAGCAGGAAATTGATTTTTGATAGATAAAACACGCCGCTGTGTTTCACGGCCCATGGAAAAATGTTGCTCCAACGCTGATCAAAGCGTAAAGATATTCTCAGATAATGGCTGCGAAATGAATATCGATGGAACGTACAATTAATCTCTGTCCTGGAATTGGCGCCTCAGCGCACATCATTCAGCATACTGAATTATTATTCCCTTCAGTCTATTTTGAGCAACCACATCTGTATCTGATACAACAAGGCCATAAGCGCGTACGCTGGCAACAACACGAAGTGGTCGCTCATCCCGGCGAGCTGTTGATTATCGACGGCGGGCAAACGGTGGACATTATTAACGGCCCGTCCGAAGACGGCGTATTCAGCTGCCAGTTGCTGACCTGCGATCCCCTGTTGCTCACCGTCCAACCTCCGGCGGAGGAAACGCCGGCGCCGATGCCGTTCGAGGCCGTCCTGGCGCTGCGCAACCTGCCCTGCGCCCTCAAGCACAGTTTTGAAACCACCGGTCTGGCGCTGACGCTGCGGCAACGCTTTCCCACCATCATCGTGCGGCACAAAATGCTGGAAATTCTGCTGTGGCTGGCCCAATTCGGCATTCGCTTTATTCACAACGAAGCCAAGGATCTGACGCAACGCGTGCGCCGCTGCCTGGCGACCGACCCGCACAGCATTTGGACGGCGGCCAAAGTCGCGGAAAGCCTGTCGATGAGTGAAGTGATGTTGCGCCGCAAACTGTCGATGGAAAATACCGCATTGCGCAATCTGATGATCGACGTGCGCATGAGTAGCGCGCTGGCCCTGCTGCAGTCGACCGACTGGCCGATCTCCGCCATCGCGCAACATGTGGGTTATGAAAGCGCATCGCGTTTCGCCGAACGTTTTCGCAAACGCTTCGGTTTCGCGCCTACCGCCATTCGCGGCCATCAAAGGATTATGGAACCCGGTTCTCAGGGCGTTGAGGCGATGGTCGCCGGAGAAACATAAATAGACGCGCAACAAAATGGCTTTATTTAACACAAGTCCCTAACGGTTGTAACACCACTGAGATACGCTAAGCAACGCCCATCCGCCGAACAGCGAATTAAATGATGCGTAATGAAAAGCGATTATTTTCTCTGGCAATAATTTTGTTGGGGTTGTGGCTGTTAGCCTTACTGAATGAAGAAGAGATGATGCGTTTACTGGCCGCACAATAAAACGGCCAGGCTTTTTATCGTCTGGTCAGACTTCAGTCCAGTTTAACCAGAACGCCAATTAATACCGCCAGCAGCGCCAACATTAAAATACTGATCAGACGCCATCTGGATTCGCTTTTCGTGCTCATTGACCGGCCTCGAATAATAACCCTACTAATCACGTCATAATAAACGGTCACCTGCGCATTCAATAAACCTGACAGCACCATTTTCTGCCCTCTATTCGGTACATTAGTCGGTTGTGGAACCGGCCATTAGCGATGCGATACCCACGGTGCCGCAAGCGCCAATTTTCCCGGCAGCTCCGCCACCAGCTTGTCTACCGCCAGCCGCACCTTGAGCGGCTGGTAAGGCATATAGGGCCACACGACGTTCACCGGGAAACTGAGGCTGGACTCACCGCGCATGATCTCCACCAACGTCCCCGCCATCAAGCGCTCGCGCACCAGCCACTCCGGCAGCCAGGCAATGCCGGCGCCGGCGGACACCGCATCGACGATCCCCTGCATGTCATCCATCATCATCTTGGCCGGTGGCCTGAACGGCCGCAGCTCGCCGTTTTCACCGCGAAGCTGCCAGGGCAGCACGGCCCCGGCATGCAGATACCCCACCGCCTGATGTCGGCTTAACGCCTCTACCGTTCTCGGTTCACCGCAGCGCTGCAGATAATCGGGCGAGGCGCACAGCAGCATGCCGTGTTCGCCCAAGCGCCGGGCAACCAGGCTGCCGCTGTCCGCCAGCTCGCCAATGCGCACCGCCAGATCGAACCCCTCGTCGACGAGATCGATCCTGCGGTCGCTGAATGAAATCTCCAGCGTCAGTAAGGGATGCTCATTCGCCAGCGCCGTCAACACGGGCGCAATGCACAAATGGCCGAACAGCACCGGCACCGAGACTCTGAGCCGGCCGCTGACCTGCATCTTGCCGCTGTCGAGCTGGTTTTCCGCCGCCTGAATGTTTGCCAACGCCTGCCGGCAGTGCTCATAGTACAGCGCCCCTTCATCCGTCAGGCTCAGGCTGCGCGTGGTGCGCATAAACAACATCACGCCAAGCCGAGCCTCGAGACGCGACACGATTTTGCTGACCGCAGAGCGCGTCAGATGCAGTTTCTCTGCGGCGGCGGCGAAACTGCCGCCTTCCGCTACGGCAACAAAGGCCGGCAGCGCACTCAGATCGCTTTTCATCTTAATGTTGCCAATATGGAATCAATTTAGTGAAAACCTATCACCACTGGTGAACCTCAAGCAATGATAACCTGCAGTCATTCCGAATCCCCGGTGAAAACCACAGATGACCGTCAGAGGACAACAGCATGAAAAAAATACTGGTACTCAAATCCAGCATTATGGGAAATGACTCGCAGACCAATAACCTGATTGACCGCTATCTGGCGGCGCGTAAGGCGAAAGGACACGAAGATCGGATCGTCGAACACGATCTGACGGCGTTGGATCTGCCGGTATTGGACGGCGAGCTGTTCGGTGCGTTGCGCGGCGCGGAAAACATCAGCCCACGCGCCAAAGCGGCGGTGGCGCTCTCCAACCAGCTGATTGCCGAACTGAAAGAGAGCGATCTGCTGCTGCTCGGCGCGCCGATGTACAACCTCAACGTCCCGACCCAGTTGAAAAACTGGTTCGATTTGGTGGCTCGCGCCCGGATGACCTTCAACTATACCGCCACCTACCCGGTGGGGTTGGTGGAAGGCGTCAATGCGCTGGTATTCAGTTCACGCGGCGGCATGCACGCCGGGCATCCGACGGATGCCGTAACGCCCTACCTGCGTTCGGTGCTGGGGCTGATGGGGATCGGCGACGTGCAATTCATCTATGCCGAAGGGCTGGACATGAAACCGCACGGCCGCGATCAGGGGCTGGCGAACGCCCACCAGCGGATCGCGGAATTGGCGGGCTGAAGCAAATGCACGACAGCATTGATTTGTTATAATATAACAAATATGATAATCGCGTTGACGCCACCTCGAGCGGCTGTCGACGCTCCTACATGACATAAATGTTTTATCGCACCTTCAGCCAGCTATTTCGATAGCTGGTTTTTTTTCCTCGGTTGGCGCTGCGGCTTCAGCATTGTCGGACTGGCCGTCACTCTAAGGTAACAGCGCCGAGCCAAATTTCACCGAAAAATAGTCGGCACGTTCATCACACCGGCATGTTCATGATGTCCTGGTAGGCCGCCACCAGCTTGTTGCGCACCTGCACGCCCAGTTGCAAAGAGACCGACGATTTCTGCAGATCGACCATCACATCGTTCAGGCTGATGCCTGGCGCGCCCAGCTCGAAGTCCTGCGCCTGTTTGCGCGCCGTTTGCTGGGTCTCGCTGATCTTGCCGAGCGCCGCGGTCAGTTCGCTGGCGAAGCTGACGCCCTGCGGCGCCGCATTCTGCCCCATCTTGCCGGCCTGAACCGCCATGGTCTGCATCTGCTGCAGTACCCCTTCAATGCCCTGAATCGCCATCTGGTCCTCAATCCTCTCGTCTCGCCGGGTGACGTTTTCACCCTGCACTTCTCCAATGATGCACACCCTAGCACAGCGTTTTCGGACCTAAAGCGGTTAATTAACTGCAAAAAACCCGGCTTATCGGGCAATCGGAATTGTCTGATAAGGCGAATAATGGCCTGCCCAGAAATGGGAGCGCCGCTATTTAGAAGATATGTGTATCAGGGAGTCTGTTTTGTCACACAACGCTAACCATACCGTTCATCAGCCTGGCAGGGAGCTGCTCAGCGGCCCGTACGGGATCGTGAGCGCCATTGAAGGACGAGACCTAAAATGAGTGCTTCGATAACCGCCGGCGAAAGCCGCGACAACGGCCTGCAGGCCATCTGGAACCGTCTGCGCGCCAACCCGAAAATTCCGTTGCTGGTCGCCGCTTCCGCCGCGATCGCGATCGTCGTCGCGCTGCTGTTGTGGGTGAAAAGCCCCGACTACCGCGTGCTGTACAGCAATCTGAACGACCGCGACGGCGGCGCCATCGTCACCCAGTTGACGCAGATGAATATCCCTTACCGCTTTGCCGAGAATGGCGCGGCGCTGCTGATCCCGGCGGAAAAGGTGCATGAAACCCGTCTGCGCCTGGCGCAGCAAGGGCTGCCGAAAGGCGGCGCCGTCGGCTTCGAACTGCTGGATCAGGAAAAATTCGGCATCAGCCAGTTCAGCGAGCAGATTAACTATCAGCGCGCCCTCGAGGGCGAGCTGTCGCGCACCATCGAATCGCTGGGGCCGGTGCAAAACGCCCGCGTTCACCTGGCGCTGCCTAAACCTTCGCTGTTCGTGCGCGAACAGAAATCCCCTTCCGCCTCGGTAACGCTCACCCTGCAACCCGGCCGTGCGCTGGACGACGGCCAGATAAACGCCATCGTTTATATGGTGTCGAGCAGCGTCGCCGGCCTGCCGCCGGGCAACGTGACCGTGGTCGATCAGGCCGGCCGCCTGCTGACCCAGTCCGACGGCACCGGGCGCGATCTCAACGCCTCGCAGCTGAAATACGCCAACGAAGTGGAAAACGGCTTCCAGCGCCGCATCGAAGCGATCCTCGCCCCGGTGGTCGGCAGCGCCAACGTGCGTGCGCAGGTCACGGCGCAGATCGATTTCGCCACGCGCGAACAAACCGATGAACAGTACCAACCGAACCAGCAGCCGGACAAAGCCGCTATCCGCTCCCAGCAAACCAGCCTGAGCGAGCAGATCGGCGGGCCGCAGGTCGGCGGCGTGCCGGGCGCGCTGTCCAACCAACCGAGCGCTCCGCCTACGGCGCCGATTGAAACCGCCAAGCCGGCGGCAGGCAACAACGCCAACGCCACCGCGCAAAACGCCGCGACCACCCGCAGCGCGGCGGCCAGCGGCGTGCCGCAAAATACCCGTCGCGACGCGACCACCAACTACGAGCTCGATCGCACCATCCGTCATACCCAGCAAAAAGCCGGCACCGTGCAGCGTCTGTCGGTCGCCGTGGTGGTCAACTACCTCGGCGCGGATAAAGACGGCAAACCGCAGCCGATGAGCAAAGAACAGCTGGCGCAGATCGAAGCGCTGGTGCGTGAAGCGATGGGCTACTCCAGCAGCCGCGGCGATACCCTGAACGTGGTCAACACACCGTTTACCGACGCTCAGGTGACCGGCGGTGAACTGCCGTTCTGGCAAAGCCAGTCGTTTATCGATCGCCTGATCGACGCGGGCCGCTATCTGCTGGTGCTGCTGGTGGCCTGGCTGCTGTGGCGCAAACTGGTGCGGCCGCAGCTGCAACAGCGCCAGGCCGCACAACAGGCCGCCCTCGCCGCCGCCAACGCCCCTGCCGCCAAAGCGGCCGACAGCAACAAACCGAGCAACGAGGAGCTGGCGCAGCGTCGCAAATCGCAGCAGCGCGTCAGCGCAGAAGTCCAGAGCCAGCGGATCCGCGATCTGGCTGACAAAGACCCGCGCGTGGTCGCTCTGGTAATCCGCCAATGGATGAGTAACGAGATATGAGCCTGACCGGAACCGACAAAAGCGCCATCTTGCTGATGACGCTGGGTGAAGATCGCGCGGCGGAGGTGTTCAAACACCTCTCCTCGCGCGAAGTACAGCTGCTGAGCGGCACCATGGCCGGCATGAGCCAGGTGTCGCACAAACAGCTCGGCGAAATACTGACCGAGTTTGAAGACGACGCCGAGCAATACGCGGCGCTGAGCGTCAACGCCAGCGACTATCTGCGTTCGGTGCTGGTCAAAGCGCTGGGCGAAGAGCGCGCCGCCAGCCTGTTGGAAGACATTCTCGAATCGCGCGAGACCACCACCGGCATGGAAACGCTCAACTTTATGGAGCCGCAGAGCGCCGCCGATCTGATCCGCGACGAACACCCGCAGATCATCGCCACCATTCTGGTGCACCTCAAACGCGGCCAGGCGGCAGACATCCTGGCCCTGTTCGACGAACGCCTGCGCAACGACGTGATGCTGCGTATCGCCACCTTCGGCGGCGTGCAGCCGGCGGCGTTGGCGGAGCTGACCGAAGTGCTGAACAACCTGCTCGACGGCCAGAACCTCAAGCGCAGCAAAATGGGCGGGGTGCGCACCGCCGCCGAAATCATCAACCTGATGAAAACCCAGCAGGAAGAAGCGGTCATCGACGCGATGCGCGAATACGACGGCGAGCTGGCGCAGAAGATCATCGACGAGATGTTCCTGTTCGAAAACCTGGTGGAAGTCGACGATCGCAGCATCCAACGCCTGCTGCAGGAAGTGGAAGGCGAGTCGCTGCTGATCGCGTTGAAAGGCGCCGAACAGCCGCTGCGCGAGAAGTTCCTCAAGAACATGTCGCAACGCGCCGCCGACATCCTGCGCGACGACCTGGCCAACCGTGGACCGGTGCGCATGTCGCAGGTGGAGAACGAGCAGAAAGCCATCCTGCTGGTGGTAAGACGCCTGGCGGAAACCGGCGAAATGATCATCGGCGGCGGCGAGGACACCTATGTCTGATCGCATTAACACCCTGCCCTGGCAGCCCTGGTCGCTCAACGATTTGGGCGAACAGAAACCGGCTCTCGAGCTGCCGCCATTGCCGGATCTCGAACTTGACGATCCGTCGCCGGACGCGCAGGCCGAATTGCAGCAGCAGCTGGCGACGCTGCGCCTGCAGGCGGAGCAACAGGGCCAGCAACTGGGCTATGCCGACGGCCAGCAAAAAGGGTACGAGGCCGGTTTTCAGTCCGGACTGGAGGAAGGCCGTCAGCAAGGGCTGCTGGAAGCGCAGCAGCAGCAACAGCCGCTGACCGCCCACTGGCAGCAGTTGGTCACCGAATTCCAGCACACGTTGGACGCGCTCGACAGCGTGATCGCGTCACGGTTGATGCAGCTGGCGCTGACCGCCGCCAAACAGGTGCTGGGCCAGCCGCCGGTGTGCGACGGCACCGCCCTGCTCGCGCAGATCCAACAGCTGATTCAACAGGAGCCGATGTTCAACGGCAAGCCGCAGCTGCGGGTCCACCCGGACGACTACCCACGCGTCGAGCAGCAGTTGGGGGTTACCCTCAGCCTGCACGGCTGGCGCCTGCTGGCGGACGGTGAACTGCATCCGGGCGGCTGCAAGGTCAGCGCCGAGGAAGGCGATCTCGACGCCAGCCTGGCGACGCGCTGGCATGAACTGTGCCGCCTGGCGGCACCGGGAGAAGTCTGATGACCGCGCGTCTCGGCCGCTGGCTGAGCTCTCTGGATACGCTGGAAAAACGCATCGCCCGCGCGCCGACGGTGCGCCGCTACGGTCGCCTGACCCGCGCTACCGGGCTGGTGCTGGAGGCCACCGGCCTGCAGCTGCCGCTCGGCGCGACCTGTCTCATCGAACGGCACGACGCCGGTGAGGTGCAGGAAGTGGAAAGCGAAGTGGTCGGCTTCAACGGCCAGCGGCTGTTCCTGATGCCGCTGGAAGAAGTGGAAGGCATCGTGCCGGGCGCGCGGGTTTACGCCCGCATCGCGCCGGAAGGCCAAAGCGCCGGCAAACAGCTGCCGCTCGGCCCGGCCCTGCTGGGGCGCGTGCTGGACGGCAGCGCCAAACCGCTCGACGGCCTGCCCTCCCCGGAAACCGGTTACCGCGCGCCGCTGATCACCGCGCCGTTCAATCCCTTACAGCGCACGCCAATTGAGCAGGTGCTGGACGTGGGGGTGCGCACCATCAACGGCCTGCTGACCGTCGGGCGCGGCCAGCGCATGGGTCTGTTCGCCGGCTCCGGCGTTGGTAAGAGCGTGTTGCTCGGCATGATGGCCCGTTATACCCAGGCGGATGTGATCGTCGTTGGCCTGATCGGCGAGCGCGGCCGCGAGGTCAAAGACTTTATCGAGAACATTCTCGGTGCCGAAGGCCGCGCGCGCTCGGTAGTGATCGCCGCGCCGGCGGACGTGTCGCCGCTGCTGCGCATGCAGGGGGCGGCTTACGCCACCCGCATCGCCGAAGATTTCCGCGACCGCGGGCAGCACGTGCTGCTGATCATGGACTCCCTTACCCGCTACGCCATGGCGCAGCGTGAGATCGCCCTGGCCATCGGCGAGCCGCCGGCGACCAAAGGCTATCCGCCTTCGGTCTTCGCCAAGCTGCCCGCCCTGGTGGAGCGCGCAGGCAACGGCATCAGCGGCGGCGGCTCCATCACCGCTTTCTACACCGTGTTGACCGAAGGGGACGATCAGCAAGACCCGATCGCCGACTCGGCGCGCGCCATCCTCGATGGCCACGTGGTGCTGTCGCGGCGGCTGGCAGAGGCCGGCCACTACCCGGCTATCGACATCGAAGCGTCAATCAGTCGCGCCATGACGTCGCTGATCGACGAAGAGCATTATCGCCGGGTTCGCACCTTCAAACAGATGCTGGCCAGCTATCAACGCAACCGCGATCTGATCAGCGTCGGCGCCTACGCGGCGGGCAGCGATCCATTGCTGGACAAAGCGATGACGCTGTATCCGCAGATGGAAGCCTACCTGCAGCAGGGTATCTTCGAACGCAGCGGCTATGATGAAGCCTGTCAACAGCTGCAGCAGTTGATTGTTTAACGTCACCAGAGGCGCACAGCGATGAAATCACAATCCCCCCTGATTACCCTGCGCGATCTGGCGCAGGATGCGGTGGAGCAAGCCGCGCAACAGCTTGGCCAGGTGCGGCAGGCGCAGCAGGCGGCGGAGCAGCAGCTGTCGATGCTGCTCAACTATCAGGACGAATACCGCCAGAAGCTGAATCATACGCTCTGCGACGGCATGGACAGCTCACGCTGGCAAAACTACCAGCAGTTTATCGGCACGCTGGAGCAGGCCATCGACCAGCACCGCCAGCAGCTGCTGCAGTGGGGGCAGAAAGTGGATCACGCGGTGAAGCAATGGCAAGACAAACAACAGCGGCTGAACGCTTTCGAAACCCTGCATACCCGCGCAATGAACGCGGAGCAGCAGCAGGAGAACAAACGGGATCAAAAATTGATGGATGAATTCGCTCAACGCAGCGCACAAAGGAATATCAACCCATGAATCTGAACGCCCTGCCCGGCCTGGCCTTACCCGGCGACGCCGGCGGTCTGACCGAACTGACCTCGGCGCTGGACGAAAGCCAGCTGTCGTCCGCTTTTGCCCAGCTGCTCGGCGCGCGTTTCGCGCCCGCCGCCGATGGCAAACCTCAGCCGGCCACGCTGAGCGCGGACGAGGAGCGCGCCCCGGCCCTGAGCCGCAACCAGCTCAATCAGCTGCTGGCCACCTTCGGCGAGCGCGGCGGCCTGTTGCCGAACCTGTCAGCCTCAGCCGACGCGCCTTCTTCTGAAGCCGTTGAAGGCGATGCGCCCGCCGCCGGCGATAAACCGGCGCAGCCGCCGATCGTCGCCGCCAAAGAGCTGGATGCCGCGACGCTGCAGGCGCTGTACGCCATGCTGCCGGCCGCGATCGTCGCTCAGGCGCAACCGGCCGAAGGTCAACGGTCGCTGCCGATGGAAAACGCTGACGAGGCGACTGCGCTGCAGCCCGGCAACGGCCTGCTGAACATCGCGGCGGCCGGTGATAACACCGCCGCGCGCTCGTCGGCGGCCCCCGCCCCGGCGGTGACGGGCGCGAAAACGCCGGCTACCGATGGCGACAACGCTGCCGCGGCGACAACGCAGCCGACCAGCGGTGAACGCGCAAACGCCGCACAGCCGCTGCCGGTGAGCGATGCGCAGCAGCAACCGACGCTCAATCACGCTGTCGCCCTGGCCGCCGCCAGCCCGACGCAAACGACCGCCCCGGCCAGCGCGCTGGTGACGGCACCGCCGGCTCCGCAGCTCAACGCGCAGCTGGGCAGCCCGGAGTGGCAGCAGGCGTTGAACCAACAGGTGCTGATGTTCCACCGCAACGGCCAGCAGAGCGCCGAGCTGCGCCTGCACCCGCAGGAACTGGGCGCCTTGCAGATCACGCTGAAACTGGACGACCAGCAGGCGCAGCTGCACATCGCCTCCGCGCACGGCCAGGTGCGTGCGGCGGTGGAAGCGGCGATGCCGCAGCTGCGGCACGCGCTGGCGGAGAGCGGTATCAACCTGGGGCAGAGCAGCGTGGGCGGCGAGTCCACCCCGCACTGGCAGCAGGCGCAACAGCAGGCTTCCAACGGCCAGGGCCGTTCCAGTTATGCTGAACATCATGGCGCTGACGGCGCAGCCGCCGAGGGCGTCAGCGCACCGGCGGCGCTGCAGCGTATGGCCAGCGCGGTCAACGGCGTCGATATTTTCGCCTGAGCCGCCGCAAACGCCCAAGCTGGCACCCATTTGCGCGTCTATTCAGGCTATTGCACGCCACAATAGACGCGATAATACCTTTACATGTCATGCGTGCGGCTTTGCCGCGCGCGATGCCCGCCGCCTCGCCGGCCGCGGGTGGAACAACAGGAATTAGATTTCGCTATGTCTCAGAACTCCCTTCCGGCAGCACCGAAACGCCCCCTTCTGGTCATCCTGCTGGTGTTGATCAGCGTCGTCGCCTGTGGCGCCGCGGGCTACAGCTGGTGGCTGCTGCAACAGCATAAAAACGGCGCCGAACCGGCCGCCGTCAAAGAACAACCGCCGGCGGCGCCGGTGTTCATGCCGCTCGACACCTTTACCGTCAACCTGGTGACGCCGGACAACAACCCGGATCGCGTGCTGTACATCGGCCTCACGCTGCGTCTGCCGGACGAAAGTACCCGCCGCCAGCTGAACGATTTTCTGCCGGAAGTGCGCAGCCGTCTGCTGATGCTGCTTTCCCGCCAGGAAGCGAGCCAGTTGGCCAATGAACAAGGGAAGCAACAGTTGGTGGCGCAGATTAAGGATGTGCTCAGCCCGCCGCTGGTTAAGGGACAACCGAAGCAGGTGGTCAGCGACGTGCTGTTCACCGCCTTCATACTGCGGTAATCACTATGGGCGATAGCATTCTTTCACAGGCAGAGATCGACGCCTTGCTCAACGGCGACAGCGCGGGTGATGAACCCGAGGCGGTGGTCGGCAAAGAGAGCGAGGTCAAGCCTTACGATCCGAACACCCAGCGCCGCGTGGTGCGCGAGCGCCTGCACGCGCTGGAAATTATCAACGAACGTTTTGCCCGGCAGTTCCGCATGGGATTGTTCAACCTGCTGCGCCGCAGCCCGGACATTACCGTCGGCCCGATCAAAATCCAGCCGTATCACGAGTTCGCCCGCAACCTGCCGGTGCCGACCAACCTGAACCTGGTGCATCTGAATCCGCTGCGCGGCACCGCCCTGTTCGTGTTCGCGCCGAGCCTGGTGTTCATCGCCGTCGATAACCTGTTCGGCGGCGACGGCCGCTTCCCGACCAAGGTCGAAGGCCGCGAATTCACCCCGACCGAACAACGGGTGATCAAGCGCATGCTGCGTCTGGCGCTGGACGCCTACGGCGACGCCTGGAGCGCCATCTACAAGATCGACGTAGAGTACGTGCGCGCCGAAATGCAGGTGAAGTTCACCAACATCACCACCTCGCCGAACGACATCGTGGTCACCACGCCGTTCCAGGTGGAGATCGGCGCGCTGACCGGCGAGTTCAACATCTGCATTCCCTTCGCGATGATCGAACCGCTGCGCGAGCTGTTGACCAACCCGCCGCTGGAAAATTCGCGGCAGGAAGACAGCCACTGGCGCGAAACGCTGGTGAAGCAGGTGCAGCACTCCGAACTGGAGCTGATCGCCAACTTCGTCGATATCCCGATGCGGCTGTCGAAAGTCCTGAAGCTGCAACCGGGCGATGTATTACCGATAGACAAGCCGGAACGCCTGATCGCCCATGTGGACGGCGTACCGGTTCTGACCAGCCAATACGGCACGTTGAACGGGCAATACGCCCTGCGTGTTGAACATTTGATTAACCCTATTTTGAATGCTCTGAGTGAGGAACAGCCCAATGAGTGATCCTAAGCAACCGTCTGGCGAAGGAAAGGAATCCGTAGACGATCTGTGGGCTGATGCGTTTAACGAGCAGCAGTCTTCAGAGAAATCCGGCGCGAGCACCGAAGGGGTGTTCAAGTCGCTGGAAGCTCAGGATGCGCTCGGCAGCCTGCAGGATATCGACCTGATCCTGGATATTCCGGTCAAGCTGACCGTGGAACTGGGGCGCACCAAGATGACCATCAAAGAGTTGCTGCGCCTGTCGCAGGGTTCGGTGGTGGCGCTGGACGGCCTGGCCGGCGAACCGCTGGATATCCTGATCAACGGTTACCTGATCGCACAAGGTGAAGTGGTGGTGGTGGCCGACAAGTTCGGCGTGCGCATCACCGACATCATCACCCCGTCCGAACGCATGCGTCGACTGAGCCGCTGATGACCGCCGCCGCGCCCGTTACCGTGCAAAGCACCCAACAACCCGCCGCGCCGGCCCTGCCGGCCGGTTCGGTGTTGATGCAGGTCAGCAGCGCGCTCGGCGGCATTCTGCTGCTGATCCTGCTGGCCGGTTGGCTGTTCCGTCGGCTGGGGTTCGCCCCGCAGGCGCGCAACAACAAACTGCTCAACCTGCGCGCCAGTTGCCAGGTCGGGCAGCGCGAACGCGTGGTAGTGGTGGAAGTCGACGACACCCTGCTGGTCTTGGGCGTCACCGCCCAGCAGATCACCCCGCTGCACACCCTGCCCGCCCCGCCGAAAGACGAAGGCGAGGCCAACGCGGCGACGCCGGCGGACTTCCGCCAACTGATGCAAAAAGTTCTGAAACGCCCGGAAAAATCGGCATGACCTCGACTCTTCATACCCTCGTCCGCCGTCCGGCGGTTTGGCTCCCTGCCGCCCTGCTGCTGATCAGCCCGGCGGCTTTTGCACAACTGCCGGGGCTGATCAGCCAGCCGCTGGCCAACGGCGGCCAAAGCTGGTCGCTGCCGGTGCAGACGCTGGTGCTGTTGACCTCGCTGACCTTCTTGCCCGCCATGCTGCTGATGATGACCAGCTTCACCCGCATCATCATCGTGCTCGGCCTGCTGCGCAACGCGCTGGGCACGCCGTCGGCGCCGCCGAACCAGGTGATGCTGGGGCTGGCGTTGTTCCTGACCTTCTTCATCATGTCGCCGGTGTTCGACAAGGTTTATCAGGATGCCTATCTGCCATTCAGCCAGGACAAAATCGGGCTGGAAGTCGCGCTGGATAAAGGCGCGCAGCCGCTGCGCGAATTCATGCTGCGGCAAACGCGCGAAACCGATCTGGCGCTGTACGCCAGACTGGCCAATCAGCCGCCGCTGGCCGGCCCGGAAGCGGTGCCGATGCGCATCCTGCTGCCCGCCTACGTCACCAGCGAACTGAAAACCGCCTTCCAGATCGGCTTTACGGTGTTCATTCCGTTCCTGATTATCGACCTGGTGGTCGCCAGCGTGCTGATGGCGCTGGGGATGATGATGGTGCCGCCGGCCACCATCTCGCTGCCGTTCAAGCTGATGCTGTTCGTGCTGGTCGATGGCTGGCAGCTGCTGCTTGGCTCGCTGGCGCAGAGCTTCTATTCGTAACCCCTGACCGGAGAAAGCGAGATGACACCTGAATCGGTTATGGCGCTCGGCACCGAGGCGATGAAAGTGGCGCTGGCGCTGGCCGCCCCGCTGCTGCTGGCGGCGCTCATCAGCGGCCTGGTGGTCAGCCTGCTGCAGGCCGCCACCCAGATCAACGAAATGACGCTGTCGTTCATCCCCAAAATTCTGGCGGTAGTGGCCACCATCATCATCGCCGGCCCCTGGATGCTGAACCTGTTGCTGGACTACATGCGCACCCTGTTCAGCAACCTGCCTACCCTGATCGGCTGACCGTGCTCACTTTCGACAGCGCCCAGCTCACCGTCTGGCTCAGCCACTATTTTTGGCCGCTGCTGCGCATTCTGGCGCTGATCAGCACCGCGCCGATATTCAGCGAAAAGCAAATCAGCAAAAAGGTCAAAATCGGCCTTGGCGGGCTGATCGTCATCCTGATCGCGCCGACGCTGCCCGCCAGCAATATTCCCATCTTCTCCGCCGCCGGCCTGTGGCTGGCGATTCAGCAAATACTGATCGGCGTGGCGCTGGGGTTGACCATGCAGTTCGCCTTCGCGGCGGTGCGCCTGGCGGGCGAAGTGATCGGCATGCAGATGGGCCTGTCGTTCGCCACCTTCTTCGATCCCAGCGGCGGCCCGAACATGCCGGTGCTGGCGCGCCTGCTTAACCTGCTGGCGATGTTGCTGTTCCTCAGCTTCGACGGCCATCTGTGGCTGATTTCGCTGCTGGCGGACAGCTTCCATACCCTGCCTGTCCAAGCGCAGCCGCTGAACGGCAACGGTTTCCTGGTGTTAACCCAGGTCGGCTCGCTGATCTTCATCAACGGCATGATGTTGGCGCTGCCGCTGATCTGCCTGCTGTTGACGCTGAACATGGCGCTCGGCCTGCTCAACCGCATGACGCCGCAGCTGTCGGTGTTCGTGATCGGCTTCCCGGTCACCATGACCTTCGGCATCATGACGCTGGGCATGATGATGCCGATGCTGGCGCCGTTCTGCGAACACCTGTTCGGCGAAGTGTTCGATCGATTGGCGGCGGTGATCGGCGGCATGACCTTCTGATCCCCTGTGCGGCCCCTTCCTTCCCCCTCTTCCGCCTGAGACAAAATGGCAATAAAAACGTTTTCTTGGGACAAAAGCCTGAGAAACGGCTTTTATCCGGATTAAGGTTCAAATGTCTCCGGCGGCTTGAATAAATAAAACCCCGACCTAGAATAGACCCGGTAACAAAAATATCGCCACAGCGCGTGAGTCTCCGCAGCGATAATATACAACCATTGATTAGAGAAAAATAAAATAACGCAGCCACGCAGAGTTAAATGCGCGGCAGATTCCTTGCATCTTAAATAAATGCGTCCGGTGCCCGCCGGCTGCAGGGAGCAGCATCGATCTTTGCTAACCATAGGAGCGACATCATGATTAAAGCGAAAAGCAACCGCAAAGCACGCCGGTTATTCGGTTTGACCCACTGGAAAAGCAACAAGTTTAGAGTTTCCTTCACCGAGACCAGCGATGGCGGAAAATGGAAAGTGGTGAAGAAAAAGAAATAATCACGCAGGACCTGTAGCAAAATTCCGGGTTGCGCCTCTATCCGGCTTCTGCAACGTCATTCGACGCGGCGCCGCATCGGCAGCCCGGGACCCACACTCATCACTCGCCGGCAAACCGTGCCGGTGTACTTTATTCTTAGGAAGGGAATAACGCGCCACATCACCCTGGCTGCTGCGTTAAATTTAAAAATAATGTATTAATGATTTAATTTACTCACACCCCTTATTTATTCACTGACAAGAAAAATCGATTTCCCACCTTATTTCCCCAGCGTTATATTGAAAACAACCTTGCTACCAGTACGCGGCAAGCCTCACTAAAATATAAACGGTGTAAATATGAAGATAAAGTTTCAGCTGAGTGATTTATTCATCAGCGGCATCGCCCTTTTGATCATGAGCACTATTTTAAACACACTGGGCTTTTCCTGGGGTTTATTTGCTCTGCCGCCTGGCGTCGATAGTTTTGTCATCATCCCGTTTACCTTATTTGGCTCATTGAAGTTGGCCGAGTGCCTCTATAAGCCAATACGCTGGCTGCTAAATGAGAGCCGCAAATCTCAAATCGAAAATAACAACCCTAAAAATAACGCTAAGTCGCGTTAACAGGAGATCGACCTATGCTGAGAGAACTGACCAGAGAAGAAATGCAACGGATTGGCGGCGCCGGTGACGGCAATAACGGCGGCGACCGGGATCGCGACTATGGCCCAAGCTCCTACGGCGCGCAGGCGAACGGCTTCCAGCCTAATTGGGCGGCGAAAGGCTATGGGCTATTTCAGGATCCTTGTACCGGCGCAGTGGTGACCGGCGCCATTGCCATGGCCGGCGCCCTGGCCAGCCGTAACGGCAGTGCAATTGGCACTGCGGCAGCCTCAGCCTTCGTCAACATAGGCGGTCAATGCACTAAAGGGTCCGGCAACGATCGCGGCGTGCCTTTCCGCTAACGCGTAAGCTGAATGGGGAACATGCAGACAAAAAAAGGCGCGTCACTCAGTCAGTAGTGGGAGAACGAGCGACGCGCCAAACGAGTGCGCCCGGTTTCAAGAAGCCTCCCTCCCCGCGGGGCGGAGAAGGCGTTTTCTAAGCGCACTAAAGGGAAACCCGTCGCGGTCAGGCAACGGGATATTGCTCTTAACGATTCATCTGGAACAACGACATGCCCTGCATATCGCTGAAGGTTTTATACGACGCCTGCAGCGCCGCCTGCTGCATGAAATAAGACGAGATAGACTCGGCCAGGTCGGCATCCGTCAACGCGCTCATCTGGATCTGGTTGGTCATATCGCGCTCTTTGCCGATGCTGTCCAGTTGATCCATCTCCTGCAGCTGGCTGCCCAGCTCGGCGCGCACGCTCAGCACGTTGTTGTAGGAGTTGTCCAGGCCGCGGTTGGCTTTCGCCAGCGCATCGTTCACCTGCTGCTTGGTGGCCTCGTCGGCGCCCTGCAGCGGGATTTTCAGCGCGTTCAGCGCGATATCGATGCTCTCGAATACGTTGCTGACCGGTGCGCTGCCGTCCGGCTCGGGCTTCGGGTTGCTGGTCAACGACATGAACACCGCGTTGCCGGTATGGCCGATGGTCATGGTGCGGTTGGCGTCCACTTTCTGCTGAACCGTCTTGTCGCCGCCCTGATAGCTGACGGTGCCGCCGTTGTCGACGAACGGCGCCTTGTCGTTCACATACCCGCCGAACATATAGCGGCCGTTGCCGTCGGTGCTGTTGGCCTGGTTCAGCAGCTGATCTTTCAGCCCCTGCAGCTGAGTGGCCAGCGACTGGCGATCGTTATCGCTTTCCGTACCGCCGGCATTGACGATCAGCGCCTTCATGTCCGCGATGGTGGAGGTCGCGCCGGCCAATACCGTTTCTTCCATCGACACGTTCTGACGAGCGAAGGTGCGCGCCAGCGTGTACTGGCTGTTTTCCGCCTGCGATTGCGACAACATCACCGCGCGCGACGCCGCCAGCGGATCGTCGGACGGGTTGATCACCCGCTTGCCCGAGGAAAGCTGCTCGGCCGCCTTCATGAACAGCGACTGGTTGCCCGTGATGCCGTTCATGTTCTGTTGGTACATCATGCTGGTGCTCATGCGCATGCTGTGGGTTCCTTACTCTGAGCGACCGGCGCCGTTATCGGCGCCGATTAACAATGAAATCAACGAATATTCAGCAGCGCGTCGAACAGCGAGCTGGCGGTCTGAATCACCTGCGCGTTGGCCATGTAGTACTGCTGGAAACGCAGCAGCTCGCCATACTCTTCGTCAAGGTTGACACCGGACATCGACTGCTGTTGCGCGCCCAGCTGCGTGACGATCTTGGCCTGCGAGGTGGCGATGGCCTTGGCGGCAGCGGTCTGGTTGCCGACGCCGCTGACGATGCCGGCGTAAGCGCCGCTCAGGGTCGCCTTGCCGTCCACCAGGTTTTTGGTTTGCAGATCCAGCAGCTTCTTGGCGTTTTCGTTATCGCCGCGGCCGCTGTCGTCTTTACCGGCGGCGGCGATCTTGGACGAATCGGTGATGGCCACTTTCAGATTGCCCGCCACGTCGCTGACCGGCTTCACGGTGAAGCTGTCTTTGGCCTGCGCATTGCCGTCGATGCTCACTTCCAACCCGTCGAAGTTCAGCGTCGGCTTGCCGTCGGCGCTGGTGCCCGGCGTCGCGTTGACTTTTACGTTGTCCGGCAGGCGGCTGACCTGCCAGCTGCTGCCGTCGAACTCGACGCGATAATCGTTGGCCTTCACCTTGCCGGTATCGGTGTAAGAGACTGACAGCGACGCGTCGCCGGTGTTGCGGGTGTTATCCACCACCCGGCCGCCGCTGAAGCTGAAGAAGTCGCCGCCCGCGTCGCCGTTCAGATCGAAGCCGGCGCGATGCTGTTGGTTAAAGCTGTCCGCCATCGCCAGCGCCAACTGGCCCAGCTGATTGCGCACGCCGTCCAGCGTTTCGCTGCGGAATTTCAGCACGCCGCTCAGCGTGCCGCTGGTGATCTGGCCTTCCGGCACTTCGCTGGCGCCGTTGCCGCGGTTATAGCCGATGGTCAGACGGGAAGGATCGCTGCTGGATGGCACGGCTTCCACCTGATAGGTGTTGCTGCCCTGCACCAGGGTCAAGCCGTTGGCGAAGGAGACGGTATAGGCGTCGCCGTCCTGTTGCGTGACCTGTACGCCCACCAGCTGGTTCAATTCGGTGACCAGCTGATCGCGCTGATCCAGCAACGCATTCGGCTCGCCGGCGGCGCTGCCGCGCAAACGGGTGATCTCGTCGTTCAGTTTGGCGATCTGTTGGCCGTAGCTGTTGATTTGCTGCGCCGTATCGCTGATCTGCTGATTAACGCCGTTATCCATGTCGCGCAGGAATTTGTCGGTGTTGTTGAACTGATTCACCAGGCCGTTGGCCTTGCCCAGCACCGTCTGGCGCGCGGCGTCGTCACCGGCGTTGCTCACCAGGTTCTGCAGGTTGGTAAAGAAATCCTGCATGTTGGTCGACAGCGGGTTGGTCTTGCTCGCCAACAGGTTGTCAATCTGCGAAATCTTCTCGTAATAGGCGTTTTGCGCCCCGAACGCGCTTTGCGCGCCGCGCAGCTGGTTGGTGATGAACTGGTTGTACTCGCGATTAACGCTGGTGACGGTCACGCCGTTGCCGATAAAGCCGCTCATGGTGGCCATGCCGCCGTTCTGCGCCAGGATCGCGGTCTGACGGTTGTAGCCCGCCACGTTGTAGTTGGAGATGTTGTTGCTGACGGTACTGAGCGCCACCTGAGCCGCATTCAGCCCGCTCATCGCGGTATTGATTAAGCTATTGGACATCGGAATTCCTTATGCTGCGGCGCCGGCGGCCCACAGGGTTCTTAATTGAGCTGCTGAGCCTGTTCGCTCAGCCTGTTTCGGTTATCGGCAAAAATGAGAAGAACTTGAGGAAAAAAAGCGGCAATGTAGTCAGCATCCAGCGAGCCTCCATTGCCGCCTACCCCTAAATAATTGGCGCCGCTGCGGCGTCAAGAATGACGGGGGTTTAGAACAAATCTTTCAGATCGTGGGTGTAAGCTTTCACCGCCTGCTCCCCCGCGCTCTTCATCTGCTGAATCACGCTGACCAGCTTGCTGGCGTACTGCGGGTCGGTGGCATAGCCGGCGCGCTGCAGCGCATGCGCCGCCTGTTCCGGGCTGCGCGCGGCGGCCACGTCGGCGTAGCGCGGGTTGTTGGTCAGCAGTTTGACGTAATCGGCGATCGCCTCGACGTACGACCCGTAAACGCGGAACTTCGCCTTCACCTTCTTCGCCGCGCCCTGTTCGAACTCGGTGGTGGTGATCTCCGTTACCGGCCCGTTCCAGCTGCCGCCGGCCTTGATGCCGAACAGGTTGTAGCTCGGCGTGCCGTCTGAGGTCGGGATCTCGCGCTGCCCCCAGCCGGACTCCAGCGCCGCCTGCGCGACGATCAGCTGATGCGGAATGCCGCTCTGCTGGCTGGCGACCTTCGCCGGTATCGACAGGCGGGCGACGAAGTTGCCGTTGTTGAGCGACAGCGGCGCGGCGGCCGGCGGCGCTTTCGGCATCGCGCGGCGCACCATCTGCTCCAGCGCCTGGTTCGGCAGCGTTTGCAGCACCTCGTTGTCCAGCGCCATCGGCGACAGGCCCGCGGTTTCACTCGGCACCGCGTTGGCGTTGCTCATCTGCTTGACCATCATGTCGGCCAGCCCCAGCCCTTTTTGCGACATCTGCTGGGCGATTTGCTGATCGTACATCGAGGTATAGAGCCGCGTTTGATCGCTGCTCAATACCCCGTCCTGCGGCAAGGCGGATCGCATGCTTTTCAGCATCATCTGCACGAACATGCCTTCCACCTGCTGGGCCACCTGCTTGAGGTTGCCCTGCGGGTCGGCCGCCGCGTCGCGCTTCAGGCCGTTCAGCGCCTGGGCGTCATAGGCCGCGCCCGACATCGCCATCAGATCGCCGGCCATCAGATGATTTCCAGCTTGGCGCGCAGGCAGCCGGCGCTCTGCATCGCCTGCAGGATCGACATCAGATCGATCGGCGTGGCGCCCAGCGCATTCAGCGCGCGGATCACATTGTTCAGGTTGGCGCTGGCATTCACCTTCTGCAGCGACCCACCCTGCTGTTGCACCGAGATCTGGGTGTTAGGCGTCACCACCGTCTGGCCGCCGCCGAACGGGGTCGTTGGCTGGCTGACAGTGTTCTGCCGATCGACCACCACCGACAGGTTGCCCTGGGCCACGGCGCAAGAATCGAGGATCACATCGCGGTTCATCACCACCGAACCGGTGCGCGAGTTGATGATCACCTTGGCGTCCATCGCGCCGACGTTGACGGTGATGTTTTGAATCTCCGCCAGGAAGCGCACCTGAGAGCTGTTGCCCTGTGGCACCAGCACCTGAATGGTGCGGGCGTCGAGCGGCGTCGCGGTGCCGCCGCCGCGTTGGCGGTTGATGGCGTCGCTGATCTGCTGCGCCAGCGTGAAATCCTCGTCGTTCAGCTGCAGGTTGAGCACCCCGCCGCTGCCGAAGGTGGTCGGCAACTCGCGTTCGATGGTGGCGCCGTTGCTGATGCGCCCGCCCGCCAACTGGTTGACCTGCACGCTGCTGCCGCCGGCCGCCGCGCCCGCGCCGCCCACCAGCACGTTGCCCTGCGCCAGCGCATAAACCTGGTTATCCACGCCTTTGAGCGGCGTCATCAGCAGGGTGCCGCCACGCAGGCTCTTGGCGTTGCCCATCGAAGAAACCACCACGTCGATATTCTGCCCGGCGCGCGAGAACGGCGGCAGTTTGGCGGTCACCATCACCGCCGCCACGTTTTTCAGCTGCATATTGGTGCCCGGTGGCACGGTGATACCCAGCTGCGACAGCATATTGCTGAGGCTTTGGGTGGTGAACGGCGTCTGCATGGTCTGGTCGCCGGAGCCGTCCAACCCCACCACCAGGCCGTAGCCGATCAGGGCGTTGTCTCGCACGCCCTGCACCGTCACCAGATCGCGGATGCGCTCCGCCGCCGCCGGCAAGCACACCAGCCCGACGCACAGCGCGATAAACCATTTTTTCAGCATCAGTCAATCCTTAGAACGGTGAAACATTTAAGAAGAAGCGCTGCAGCCAGCCCATGGTCTGCGCCTCGTTGATATAGCCATTGCCGACGTATTCGATCCGCGCGTCCGCCACCTGCGTCGAGGTGACCGAGTTGTTGCCGCTGATGGTGCGCGGGTTGACGACGCCGGAGAAACGAATGAATTCGGTGCCCTGGTTGATGGCGATCTGCTTTTCCCCCACCACGTGCAGGTTGCCGTTGGCCAGTACCTGGTTGACCGTCACCGTAATGGTGCCGTTGAAGGTGTTGTTGGCGTTGGCGCCGCCCTTGCCGCCGAAGGTGCTGTCGCCGGAAATGTCCATATCGGCGCGCGCATTGCCCAACAGGCCGTCGAGGTAACGCGGCGAGGTGGCGACGCCGAACTTGCTGGCGCCGTTGCGGCTGGCGTTGGCGGAGGAGCTTTTGCTGGCGCTGACGTTTTCCTGCAGCACGATGGTCAGGGTGTCGCCGACGTTGCGCGGCCGGCGGTCTTCGAACAGCGGCTGATAGCCGTAGTTCATCGGCTGCACCGTCTGGAAGATTGAGCCGTTCGGCATCGGCGCGCTGGCCGGCGCGGGCTGCGCCGTGGTCGCGCCGTCCACCAGCGGTTTATGCGGAATATAAGCGCAGCCGCTCAGCGTCAGCATCACCATTCCCGCCAGCCAGCGTTGTCCCTGCCGCGGCAGGATTGCCATCGAATATGTGGTTACCACGGGTATCGCCTTTGTTTCACGAAAGAGAATGACGGGCGCGGTAAGCCGGGCCCGTCAAGGACAGATTACAGTTGCGTCAGCTTTTGCAGCATCTGATCGGAGGTCGATACCGCTTTGCTGTTGATCTCGTAAGCGCGCTGAGTCTGGATCATGTTGACCAGCTCTTCCGCCACGTTAACGTTGGAGGTCTCCACGTAGCCCTGATACAGCAGACCGGCGCCGTTCAGCCCCGGCGTGCTCTCGTTCGGCGCGCCCGAGCTTTCGGTTTCCTGATACAGGTTCTCGCCCACGCTCTCCAGACCGCTGTCGTTGACAAAGGTCGTCAGCGTCAGTTGGCCCACCTGCTGAGCGGCGGTCTGCCCTTGCTGGGTAACGCTGACGATGCCGTCGCGGCCGACGGTGATGGACAGCGCGTTCGCCGGAATGGTGATCGCCGGCTGCACCTGGAAACCGCTGGAGGTGACCAGCTGGCCGTTCTGATCGATCTGGAACGACCCGTCACGGGTGTAAGCCTGGGTGCCGTCCGGCAACATCACCTGGAAGAAACCCTGCCCCTTGATGGCGACGTCTTTGCTGTTGTTAGTCTGCGACAGGTTGCCCTGGCTGTGCAGGCGCTCGGTCGCCACCGGGCGCACGCCGGTGCCGATCTGCAGACCGGAAGGCAGCGTAGTCTGCTCGGAGGACTGCGCGCCCGGCTGACGCATGGTCTGGTACAGCAGATCTTCAAATACCGCACGCTGGCGCTTGAAGCCGTTGGTGCTGACGTTCGCCAGGTTGTTGGCGATCACGTCCATGTTGGTCTGCTGCGCGTCCAGACCGGTTTTGGCAATCCATAAGGATGGAATCATCGGTTATTTCCTTGCTGCTTAGCTCACTGAGAGCAGTGAGTTGGCACGCTGTTCGTTTTCATCCACGCTGTGGATGACCTTCATTTGCATTTCAAAACGGCGGGCGTTGGCGATCATGTCAACCATGGTCTCCATCGGCTTGACGTTGCTGCCTTCCAGCACCCCGGGCATCACCCGCACCTGCGGATCGTTTTGCAACTGATTGCCGCGCAGCTGTTGGGTTTCCGGCGTCAGGCGGAACAGCCCGTCGTCACCGCGCATCACTTCGCGCGCATCGGCCTTCACCAGCTTCAGGCGGCCAATCTGCGCGATGGTGTTCGGCGGATCGCCGGCGTTCAGCGCCGAAATGGTGCCGTCGGCCGCGATGGTGATCTCCGCCGACGGCGGCACCTCGATCGGCCCGCCGTCGCCCATCAGCGGCATCCCCTGCACCGTCAACTGCCCGGTGGAGGAAATCTGAATGTTGCCGTTGCGGGTGTAAGCTTCACCGCCGCCCGGCAGGCTCACCGCCAAAAAACCATCCTGCTGCAGCGCCACGTCCAGCGGGCGCGCCGTGTAGTTCAGCGCGCCCTGGCTCATGTCGGCGCCCGGCGTCGAGGCAGTCACCAAGGTGCGTGTCGCCAGGCTCGGACCGTCGACCGGCACCGCGCGCAGCGCGGCGAGCTGGGCGCGAAAGCCCGGCGTCGACGCATTGGCCAGGTTGTTGGCGGTAATGGATTGCTGCTCCAGCGTTTGGCGAGCCGCGCCCATCGCGGTATAAATCGCGTGATCCATAACTCGGCCCTATTAGCGCAGGCTAACCAGCGTCTGCAGGATGGAGTCCTGCGTCTTGATGGTCTGGGCGTTGGACTGGTAGTTACGCTGTGCGACGATCATGTTCACCAGCTCCTGGCTCAGATCGACGTTGGAAGACTCCAGCGCGCCGCTGGTCAGCTTACCGAAGCCGCCGCCGCCCGACAGACCAACGCGTGGCTGGCCGGACGCGCCGGTTTCCTGCCAAACGTTATCGCCCTGCGACGCCAGCCCTTCCGGGTTGGAGAAGTTGGCCATGACGATCTGACCCAGCACCTGGGTCTGCTGGTTGGAGTAGATGCCCACCACTGTGCCGTCGTTGTTGATCTGGAAGTTGGTGTATTCACCGGCGGCATAGCCGTCCTGCGCCACCTTGCTCACCGAGTCGCTGCCTACGTTCTGCTGCATGCTGCCGGCGAAGCTCAGGGTGAAGTTTTGCGCCGGCGCGCCGTCTTTGGCGGTCATCGGGATCACCATGCTGAACTCGCCCGGCGCGCCGTTGGTGCTGGTGGTTTTCACCAGATTACCGCTGGTGCTGAACTCCATGGTGCCGGCGTTCACTGGCGCCGCGCTGCCGTCCTGGGTGTAGACCTGCCACTTGTTGTCTTCGGTCTTCACAAAGTAAGCGTTGATGTTGTGCGCATTACCCAGCGAGTCGTAAGCGGTGATGGTGTTGACGTAGTTGTAGCTGTCCTGCTTGGTCGGATCGAAAGTCTTGTTTTCCGGCACTTTATGGGTGGACTTCAGGTTGGCCACCATCTCGCCGGAGGTGGACGCCTTGGCGTTCATCATGCCTTCGGGAATGCTCAGCGGCACCGGGTTGGCGCCCTGCTGGATGGTCGGTGGGGAACCGGCCGCCGGGTAACCGGTCAGCTGCAGGCCCTGCATGTTGGTCAGGTTGCGGTTCTCGTCCAGTTTGAACTGGCCGTTGCGGGTATAGAAGATGCCACCGTCTTTATCCTGCATGCGGAAAAAGCCGTTGCCGTTGATGGCCACATCCAGCGCGCGGCTGGTGCCGGTGGTGGTGCCGCCCTTGAAGTTCTGGGTGATGCCGGACACTTTGACGCCCAGCCCGACCTGCGAACCGGCGAACATGTCGGCAAAGGAGACGCTGCCGGATTTGAAGCCCGCGGTTGCGGAGTTGGCGATGTTGTTACCGATCACGTCCAGGTTGGTTGCTGCCGCGTTCAAGCCGCTGACTGCCTGAGAAAAGGCCATGTTATTCTCCGAATAGTGGTCAGGCTATCGTCCGATTGAGCCTGATGCTTAGGGTTATAAGATCTGTCGCACGTCTTCCAGGGTGGCGTTGCCCGCCAGGCCGAGATCCAGCTTGGCGCCGTTGCCGTCGCGGATCACGCCATTCACCAGCCCGAAGTGCAGGCTGCGCGCCACCAGCTGCTCGCCGTTGCCTTTGGCGTTAATCGCCACTTTGTAGGCGCCGTCGGGCGCGGTGGAGCCGTCATCCAGCGAGCCGTCCCAGGTGAAGGCGTGCACGCCGGCGGTCAGGCCGCCAATTTCAATGGTGCGCACCACCTGCCCGCTGGCGTTGGTGATGGTGGCGGTCACCTGATCGGCGGCGCGCTCCAGTTCCACGCCGAACGGCGTGGTGCTGACCTTGCCGTCCTTGCTGCCGACCAGAATATTGTTGCCCGGCACCATCACGCCGTGACCGATCAGCGCAGTGGCCTGCAGCGACTGGTTGCTGTTGATCTGGCCGGAGATCGACCCCAGCGTGGTGTTAAGCTTTTCGATACCCTGAACGGTGTTGATCTGCGCCAGCTGCGACGTCAGCTCGTTGTTCTGCATCGGATTGGTCGGATCCTGGTTTTTCAACTGCGCGACCAGCAGCGTCAGGAAGCTGTTGTGCAGATCCTGGCTGTTGGTGGTCTTGCTGTTGTTACCGATGACGGTGTTGTCCAACGACTCGTTGGTGGTTGCGGCGATAGCCATGGAAATCTCCGGTTACTGACCCAGCGTCAGGGTTTTCATCATCATCGACTTGGTGGTGTTGAGCACCTCGACGTTGGCCTGGTAGCTGCGGGAAGCGGAGATGGTGTTGACCATTTCCCCCACCACGTCGACGTTCGGCATGCGCACATACCCCTTGGCGTCCGCCAGCGGGTTGCCCGGCTGATACACTAGGCGCTCGGGCGCCGGATCGTCCACCACCTGGGCGACGCGCACGCCGCCGGTCGGCTGCCCTGGCGCCGCCGCGACCTGGAACACCACCTGCTTGGCGCGGTAAGGTTCACCGTCCGGGCCGGTCACGCTGTCGGCGTTGGCCATGTTGCTGGCGCTGACGTTCATGCGCTGGGATTGCGCCGATAACGCCGAGCCGGAGATATCAAAAATATTCAGTAAAGACATGCGCCTTATCCTTGTTGCAGCACGGACATCATCCCTTTGATCTGCCCGTTGAGCAGCGTCAGGTCGGTCTGATATTTCAGGCTGTTATCGGCAAAGTTGGTGCGTTCGCGATCCATGTCCACCGTATTGCCGTCCATCGACGGCTGGTCCGGCACTCGGAACAGCAGATCAAGCTGTGGCGGCTGCAGGGTCTGCGCCGGGATGTGGCGCGCCGCCGTCAGGTTCAGCGCCATGCCGTTGCCGCTGACGCGCCCCTGCTCCAGTACTTTGTTCAATTGGCTGGCGAAATCGATATCTCGCGCCTGATAACCCGGTGTGTCTGCGTTGGCGATGTTGGCGGCCAGAATTTCCTGCCGCTGGGCGCGCAAGTTCAGCGCCTCTTGGCCAAAGCGCAGAGCCGCGTCCAGTTTGTCGAGCATGCTCCCTCCGCGAGGTTAGAATTTGGAGTCGACAGCATAAACGCCCCCTGCGCCACCCTATCGCGGGAATAAACGCAAAATGGGGCGCTATTTATCTGCTTAGCCTGCGCGCGCTGCGGGTACACTTACGCGTATCCCGATGAAGCTTGAGAAGATGACGATGAAAGGTAAAATGCTGCTGCTTATCGGCCTGCTGTGCAGTCTGAACGCGCGCGCCGACGATCTGGCGACGCAAATCGAAAGCTTCATCCAAGGCAAGTTCAGCGGCGAACCGGTACAGGTAAAAGTGCGGGTGCGCACGCCGCCGAACCAATGGCCCGCTTGCGAACTGCCGCAGCTGTCGCTGTCGCCCAACGCGCGGATCGGCGGCAACGTCAGCATTTCGGCGCGCTGTGGCCAGGAGCGGCGTTTTATCCAGACGCAGGTGCAGGTGTTCGGCCGCTATCTCGTTTCGGCGCGCGGCATCAGCGCCGGCAGCCGGTTGACGGCGGCGGATCTGGCGTTGAAACAGGGCCGGCTCGATACCCTGCCGCCGCGCGCGCTGACCGAAGCGGGCAAAGCGTTAGGCGCCGTCAGCCTGCGCAACATCAGCCCCGGTCAGCCGCTGACCCTCGCCATGCTGCGCCGCGCCTGGATTATCAAGGCTGGGCAACCGGTGCAGGTCAACGCACAGGGCGAAGGATTCAGCATCAGCGGTGCGGGTAAGGCGATGAACAACGCCGCCGCCGAAGACAGCGTGCGGGTACGCATGGCCTCCGGACAGATCGTCAGCGGCGTGGTCGGGGACGACGGCGCGATCCGCATTACGTTATAAAAAAGTAAAGGTTCCGCCAACCTTGCCGATAAGACAAATCAAGCAGCATTTTATTGGCCACCAGGGCCGCAACACTTTCATTGCAGCGTCGTCGCCCGCGAGCGGCGACGGCGTAAACGGAGATGGACCATGAGTATCGATCGCACCCAGCGGTTACAGCCGGTTTCCACTGTGCAACCGCGTGAAACCCCGGCCGACAACCCGCTCCAGCCGCGCAAGGCCGCCGTGGCCGAAACCGCCGTCAGCGGCACGCAGGTCAAACTGAGCGAGGCGCAGGCGCGCCTGATGCAGCCGGGCACCCAGGATATCGATATGGGTCGGGTCGAGGCCATCAAACAGGCGATCCGCAACGGTGAACTGAAGATGGACGCCGGCAAAATCGCCGATGCGCTGCTGCAAGACGCGCAGAGCGATGTTCAATGGATCGCCGGACGCGACTGACAGCACGCGGCGAATAGCGGTAAAGGATAAGTCATTACTATGGAAAAGCTGGCACAACTGCTGGATAAACTGTTGGAAACGTTGCAGGCGCTCAATGGTGTGCTGGAGGAAGAGCACGACTTGCTGTGCTCCGGCCAGTTGCCGGGCGTGGCCTTGCAGCGCGTCACCGATGCCAAAAGCCAACTGCTGGCGACGGTCGCTTATCTCGAGCAACAGCGCCTGGGGCAGGAAAAAACCTGCGGGCAACGCGCCCCCTATGCCAGCCAAGCGCCCCTGGCCGATCGTTGGCAGCGCGTTCAATTGCTGAGCCAAACGCTGCGCGAAAAGAACCAGCACAACGGTCTGCTGCTCAATCAGCAGATCGACCATAACGCTCAGGCGCTGGCCATCCTCAGTAAAAACAACAAATCGCTGTATGGCCCGGACGGCCAGTCGCACGCCGGCAGCCTGCTCGGCAGAAAAATCGGCGTTTGACCTGACTCATTTGCCCGGTGAGCCTATCACCGGGCATGCGTTCACCGGCTTCTGCGCATCCCGTCGCATTTTCTCCCTATCACTCTTTGAATTCACTTAAGGCTTTGCGTCAGGCTGCGCATGGCGTGAATTTGGCTGTTTCTTTCTCTTTGGCCTCTTGTCACCCTGTGGTTATTTTTAAACCACTTGAAATATACCCTTAGAGGGTATAGATTCGCAGGGAGAGCGAATGGCCGACATTTATCTCACCAAAACCTTTCAGGGTTTTGCCGCACGCGAGCGCATTAGCGACGCCACGATAGTGAAAGCGGCGCGAGAGATGCAACATCAGCTGTACGATGCCAATCTTGGCGGTTGCGTATACAAAAAGCGCATCGCTCGGGCTGGTGCGGGCAAACGTGGCGGCTATCGGGTACTGATCGTTTTTCGCGATGAAGACCGCCTGTTTTTTATGCGCGGCTTTGCCAAAAGTGAGAGAGAAAACATCAGTGCGGATGAGTTACAAGGATTGAAACATCTGGCTGCGCTGTATCTGGATTATTCGCCATTCAGACTCTACCAGCTGGTCAACAACAAGGAATTACGGAGGCTAAGCGATGAGTAAAATTCTTGCCGAGATCCACCAGGAAGTTCAGGGCCTGCATCGCGCCGGTTTCGTCGATGACGTGACCATGCGCACCTTCGACATGCTGTGTCTGCGGCCGGTGAAACAGTTCGGGCCGGCCGAGATCCGCGCGCTGCGCGAACGGGAAAACGTCAGTCAGCCGGTGTTTGCGCTGTATCTCAACGTCAGCAAAAAAGCGGTGCAGAAATGGGAGCGCGGCGAAGCGCAACCGAACTCCGCCGCGATGAAACTGCTGACGCTGGTGGAACGCAACGGCCTGCAAATTCTGGCCTGATGTTACTGATAATTGACGATCACCTGATTGCCAATCACCCGCAGCGGCGGATTCAGCCCGCCTTGCGACTGCACGTAATAGACAAAGCGCAATTCCGCATTGGCCGGTTCGCCCTGCAGACCGTTGCTGCTGCCGCTGCCGCCGCCCAGCGGAATACAGCGGTTTACCGTGCAGAGCTGGGCCTGCAGCCCCACCGGTTCCGGCCCCAGCAAACGGTAGCGCCAGCTGACGCTGGTGATGCGCGCATGGGCATCCGGCAGCGCGTTCGGCGGCCGCAAAGCGGCGGATTCATCGCGCATCCCGCCCTGTTCCAGCGTGACCCCCGCCCCTTCAGCCACCCAGGAGCCGGACACCGCGCCGGCGGCGAGCGGAGCCAGCAAACAAAATACGAACAGACAGCGTTTCATCAGGCCGCTCCGATGGTCGAGGTCATGCGAATCTGGCGATCGTCGTTGATCTCCAGATTGGACAACACCACGATCTGCGGCAGGCTGCGACGCAGGAAGCGCGCCAGCAAGGCCCGCAGCGCATGGTTGACCAGCAGCACCGGCGGCGCGCTGAGCATTTCTTGCCGCTGCAACGCCTGGCGTGCCTGATCCAACAGACGATCGGCCAGCCCCGGCTCCAGGCCGCCGCCGCCCTGCAACGCCTGCAGCAACAGACGCTCTAACTGGGTATCCAGGCCGATAACCTGAATCTCGCCGTTGCCCGGGAACCACTGCTGCGTGATCGCCCTGCCTAGCGCCACTCGCACCACGGTGGTCAATTCATAAGGATCGCTCTGCGCCGGGGCGTGTTCCGCCAGCGTTTCGACGATGGTGCGCATATCGCGAATGGAAACGCGCTCGGCGAGCAGATTTTGCAGCACTTTGTGCAGCGTCGTCAGCGACACCACACCCGGCACGAAGTCTTCGGTCAGCTTCGGCATCTCCTGCGACACGCGATCCAGCAGCTGTTGGGTCTCCTGGCGGCCAAACAGCTCGCTGGCGAACTGGCCGATCAGGTGATTGAGGTGTGTCGCCACCACGGTGCTGGCCTCCACCACGGTAAAGCCCTGGATCTGCGCCTGCTCGCGCAAGGCGCTGTCGATCCATACCGCCTCGAGCCCAAAGGCCGGATCGACGGTTTTGTCTCCCGCCAGCTCGCCTACGGCATTGCCGGGGTTGATCGCCAGCCAGCGGCCCGGCTGCGCTTCACCGCTGCCGATCTCGACGCCTTTCATCAGGATACGGTAGCTGGCAGGCGGCAGTTCCAGGTTGTCGCGAATGTGCACCACCGGCGGCAGATAGCCCATGTCCTGGGCGAATTTCTTGCGGATGCCGCGGATACGGCCCAGCAGTTCGCCGTTCTGCTGAAAATCGACCATCGGAATCAGCCGGTAGCCCACCTCCATCCCCAGCGGATCTTCCAACTGCACGTCGGCCCAGCTGGCTTCGGCGGCCTGCGGATTCTCCGGCATCACCGGATCTTCCACCGTTTTCGGCGCCTGTTGTTCACGGCCGCGCAGCCACCAGGCGAGGCCCAACAGAGCCGCGGTAAACAGCAGGAACACCAGGTTCGGCATGCCCGGCACCAGGCCCAGCAGCCCCAGCACCCCGGCGCTCAGCAGCATCACGCGCGGATTGTTGAACAGCTGGCCCACCATCTGCTCGCCGACGTCCTGATCGGTCGCGACGCGGGTGACGATGACGCCGGCGGCGGTGGAGATCACCAATGCCGGGATCTGCGCCACCAGGCCGTCACCGATGGTCAGCAGCGTATAGCTTTCCGCCGCAGCCCCCAGCTCCATGCCGTGTTGCACCACGCCGACCAACAGGCCGCCGACTACGTTCAGCACCATGATCATCAGGCCGGCGATGGCGTCGCCGCGCACGAATTTACTGGCGCCGTCCATCGAGCCGTAAAAGTCGGCCTCCTGGGTCACTTCGGCGCGGCGTTTCTTCGCTTCGTCTTCACCGATCAGGCCGGCGTTCAGATCGGCGTCAATCGCCATCTGTTTGCCCGGCATGCCGTCCAGCACGAAACGCGCGCCCACTTCGGCGATACGCCCCGCACCTTTGGTGATGACCATAAAGTTAATCAGCACCAGGATGATGAACACCACGATGCCGATGGCGAAGTTGCCCCCCACCAGGAAGTGGCCGAAGGCTTCCACCACGCGGCCGGCGGCGGCGGAGCCGGTGTGCCCCTCCAGCAAGATGATGCGTGTCGACGCGACGTTGAGCGACAAACGCAGCAATGTGGAGAACAGCAGGATGGTCGGGAAGGCGGCGAATTCGAGCGTGCGCTGGGTGAACATCGCCACCAGCAGCACCATGATCGACAGCGCGATGTTGAAGGTAAACAGCAGGTCGAGGATAAACGCCGGCAACGGCAACACCATCATCGACAGGATCAGCAGGATCAGCACCGGGCCGGCCAACACCTGCCACTGCGTATCTTTAAAATTGCCCGGCAAACGAAGCAGGGAGGCCAAATTAGCCATCAGAGTCACTCTCTTTTGCAAAATCCAGTGCTTCCGGCACCGGTAAACGTTCAGGTTTTTTCGGGATCAGGCCGCCCTCGCGCCGCCAGCGGCGCAGCTGGTACACCCAGGCCAGCACCTCGGCGACCGCGGCATACAGGGTGGCCGGAATATGCTGGCCGATCTCGCTGTGCCGATACAGCGCGCGCGCCAGCGGCGGCGCCTCCAGCATCGGGATGCGGTGTTCCGCACCGAGTTCGCGAATGCGCAAGGCGATTTCGCCGGCCCCTTTGGCCAGCACTTTCGGCGCACTCATTTTTTTGTCGTTGTACTGCAACGCGACGGCGTAGTGCGTCGGGTTGGTGACGATCACGTCCGCCTTGGGCACGTCGGCCATCATGCGGCGCCGGGCGATCGCCCGCTGCTGCTGACGAATGCGTCCCTTGACGTGCGGGTCCCCTTCCTGGTCTTTGAACTCGTCGCGAATATCCTGCTTGGTCATCTTCAGCTTCTTGAAGTGACTCCACAGCTGATAAAACACGTCGAACGCCACCATCGGCGTCAACCCCAGCACCACCAGAAAACCGCAGAACAGAATCATCTGCAGCGCGTTGCCCAGCGCATCGAGCGGCTGCTGGGTCATCAGATGCAGCATCGCCGCCCAGTTGTGCCACAGATAGAGGCCAGTCACCCAACCGACCAGCGTCGCTTTCAGGATCCCTTTCAGCAGCTCGGCCAGCACCTGGCTGGAAAAGATGCGCTTCAACCCGGATAGCGGGTTCAGCCGCTTCAAATCGAACTTGATCGACTTGCCGCTGAACAAAATGCCCCCCAGCAACATCGGCGCGGCGAGCGCCACCAGCACCAGCCCCGCCATGATCGGCAGCAGCGCCAGCACCGCCTGGCGCAGCAACATGCCCAATTGGCGCAGCATCTGTTTATCGTTGCTGACCATGCCGTGATCGAAGTTCAGACCTTGCGTGAGCATCGCCGCCAGCTGTTGCGCCATGTTGCTGCCGGACATCAGGATAATCGCCAGGCCCGAGAGCAGCATCAGTACCGAGGTCAGCTCGCGCGAGCGCGGGATCTGGCCGTCTTCACGCG
Source organism: Serratia sp. BNK-23 (assembly GCF_047456145.1). Taxonomy (NCBI): domain Bacteria; kingdom Pseudomonadati; phylum Pseudomonadota; class Gammaproteobacteria; order Enterobacterales; family Yersiniaceae; genus Serratia; species Serratia sp. BNK-23. The sequence goes on along the minus strand of NZ_CP179900.1, from coordinate 1,912,633 downwards.
CCTTTTCCAGCCTGTGGGGCGTGGGGGCCTCGCTTTTTTCCAGATCGCTGTCTTCAGCCACGAAACGCCGTTCCTGTGTCGGGAGGGTAAAGAATGGCGGTCAGCATGCCAAAAAATTGGCGATGTCATTGGGGGAACAACGGGGAAAAAGGCGGGTTATTTAGGGGATGAGACCAAAACGACGTGGCTTGTTGTCGGGGCGCGCCGTCGCGCGCCCCGAAAGGCCTCAGAAACCGAGGCTGTCGAGCAGATCGTCGACCTGCGCCTGATTGGCGATCACGCCGACGCCGTTCTGGTCGAGCTGCGGGCCGTTCAGCAGGCTGTCGTTCGGCCGTTTTTCCTTCACCGGCTGCTCCGGCATGTTTTCCATCAGCACCATCAGCAGCTGCTTTTCGATCTCCTGTACCACGTCCATCATGCGCTTGATCACCTGACCGGTCAGATCCTGGAAGTCCTGCGCCATCATGATCTCCAGCAGCTGGGCGTTGGTGAAAGCCGTATGGCCCGGCACCTGATCCAGATACTGGCGCGTGTCGTTGACCAGAGAACGCGCGTCGTCCAGTTCGATGGGATTGGCGAACCACTCGTCCCAGCGCCCTTTCAACGCGTTGGCGCCGGATTCCAGCTCCGCCTGGCGCGGTTGCGCCGCCTCTACGCAGTTCAACGCCCGTTCCGCCGCCTGCGCCGTCATGGTTACGACATAGTCAAGACGGTCGCGCGCATCCGGGATCGCCTCTGCCGCCTGGGCGATCGCCTGATCGAGCCCCAGTTCGCGCATGCTGTCGCGCAGCATTCGGGTCAGTTGGCCGATGCGGGAGATGATCTCTCCCGCGGTCGCTGCATCGCTGGCAGGCATTGGAATGTCTCTCATCGCCCTCTCCTTACATGCCCAATTTTTCAAAAATCTTGTTGAGCTTTTCTTCCAGCGTCGCCGCCGTAAATGGTTTTACTACATAACCGCTGGCGCCGGCCTGCGCCGCCGCGATGATATTTTCTTTCTTGGCTTCCGCGGTCACCATCAGTACCGGCATCGCGGCCAGCGCGCTGTCGGCGCGGATGGTTTGCAACAGCTCAAGCCCGTCCATGTTCGGCATGTTCCAGTCGGACACCACGAAGTCGAAACCGCCGGCGCGCAGCTTGTTCAGCGCATCCGCGCCGTCTTCAGCTTCTTCGACGTTGTTGAAGCCCAGCTCTTTGAGCAAATTTCTGACGATGCGGCGCATGGTGGAAAAATCGTCCACAACCAGAAATCTGAGGTTCTTGTCTGCCATTGTTACTCCTGAAATAGTTAACCGTTTAATGATGCAACACCGCAGGCCGCCGCACGGCGAACCTGGGTCATATCGCCGCCGGGAAGACCCTGCGGACTGAAATCAAATGCGCAATGCCTGGCCGCCGGCGATCTGCGCCAGCATGCGCTGGCTCATTCTGTCCAGCTCGACCACTTCGCTGACGCCGCCGCTGGCGATCGCCTCGCGCGGCATGCCGAACACCACGCAGCTCGCCTCGTTCTGCGCCAGGGTATAGGCCCCGGCGCGGTGCATCTCCAGCATCCCCGCCGCACCGTCGTTGCCCATGCCGGTGAGGATCACCCCCACCGCATTGCGGCCGGCGTATTGCGCCACCGAGCGGAACAGCACGTCGACCGAGGGGCGATGGCGGTTGACCGCCGGGCCGTCATGCAGCTTCACCTGATAGTTGGCGCCGCTGCGCGTCAGCTCCAGATGGCGGTCCCCCGGCGCGATATAGGCGTGGCCCGGCAGCACGCGCTCGCCGTCCTCCGCTTCTTTCACCGTGATCTGGCACAGCTTGTTCAGCCGCTCGGCGAACGAACGGGTGAAACCCGGCGGCATGTGCTGGGTGATCAGCAGCGCCGGGCTGGTAGCCGGCAGCGGCTGCAGCACCTGGCGGATCGCTTCGGTGCCGCCGGTGGAGGCGCCGATGGCGATCAGTTTTTCACTGCTCAGCAGCGGCGCATGGCTGAGGATCGCCGGCGCCGGGCTGCTGGAGCGCTGAGGCAGACGCGCTCTGGCCGCGGTGCGGATCTTCTCGGCAATCAGCTCGCTGTAGGCCAACATGCCCTCGCGAATGCCGAGTTGCGGTTTGGTGACGAAATCCACCGCGCCCAGTTCCAGCGCGCGCAGCGTGATTTCCGAGCCTTTGCCGGTCAGCGAAGAGACCATCACCACCGGCATCGGCCGCAGGCGCATCAGCTTCTCGAGGAAATCCAGCCCGTCCATGCGCGGCATCTCGACATCCAGCGTCAGCACCTGAGGATTAAATTTTTTGATCAGATCGCGCGCCACCAGCGGATCCGGCGCGGTCGCCACCATTTCCATGTCGGGATGGCCGTTCACGATTTCCGTCATCAGCTGGCGCATCAGTGCCGAATCGTCTACGCATAACACTCTGATTTTACTCATTACCTCTCCTTGGTCAGCCCATACACGGTCTGCCCACGCAAGTAGAAATCCCGGCTGATCTGGCTGAAATTCTCGGAGTGGCCGGCGAACATCAGCCCCCCCGGCTTAAGCAAGGGAACGAAGCGGCGCAGGATGCGCTCCTGCGTCGTCTTATCGAAATAGATCATGACGTTGCGGCAAAAAATGGCGTCGAATTGCCCCGGCAGCGCCCACTCCGGCGCCAGCAGATTCAGCGGCTGAAAGTTCACTCGCGCCGCCAACTCCGGCCGTACGCGCACCAGCCCCTGATGCGGACCGGTGCCGCGCAGAAAATAGCGCTGCATTTGGGTCGGCGTCAGGGTGCGCAGATCTTCCTGGCGGTAAACGCCCGCCTCCGCTTTTTCCAGCACCTGCGTATCGATGTCGCTGGCCCAGACCTGGCAACTGCCGGCCCGCTGCCCCAGGGCATCGCTCAGCGTGATGGCGATCGAATACGGCTCTTCGCCGGTCGAGGCCGCGGTGCTCCAGACGCTGTAGCCGTTCGGCCGCGAGCGCGCATGCTCCGCCAGGATCGGGAAGTGATGCGCCTCGCGGAAAAATGCCGTCAGGTTGGTGGTCAGCGCGTTGATGAACGCCTGCCACTCCGCGCTGTTCGGATCGCTTTCCAGCAGCGCCAGATAATCGCCGAAATCGTGCAATCCCAGCAGCCGCAACCGGCGCACCAGGCGGTTGTAAACCATCTCGCGCTTATGCTCCGCCAGCACGATGCCGGCGCGTTGATAAATCAACTGGCTGATACGGCGAAAATGCACGTCCGACAGCGGCAGGCGCTGCACCATTTGCGTCAACATCGACGCAGTATCCCGGTTAGAAGTTGACGGCGCCTGTTTCATGCCGCCTCACCGGAGTAAAACGTGCTGCTTATGCGGTTTGACAATCTTGGGCTTCCTTTACCACGGGTGAAACTGCGTTGTTGCTGTTACCTGGCGCGACGAAGTTATCGTCCGCCAGACGGAATACCGCGACCGCGTCGGCCAGGGTAATAGCCTGCTCTTCCAGCGCGGTGGCGGCAGAAGCGGATTCTTCCACCAGCGCGGCGTTCTGCTGGGTAACCTGATCCATCTGGGTCACCGCCTGCGTCACCTGCTCGATGCCGCGGCTCTGTTCATCCGAAGCCGACGCGATCTCGCCCATGATGTCGGTGACGCGCGTCACCGAACGCACGATGTCCTGCATGGTGGCGCCGGAATTTTCCACCAGCACCGAGCCGTGTTTGACGCGGCTGACCGATTCGTCGATCAGCACCTTGATCTCTTTCGCCGCCTGCGCGCTGCGGCTCGCCAGGTTGCGCACTTCGCCGGCGACCACGGCGAAACCGCGCCCCTGTTCACCGGCGCGCGCCGCTTCCACCGCCGCATTGAGCGCCAGAATGTTGGTCTGGAAGGCGATGCCGTCGATCACGCTGGTGATGGCGCCGATTTTCTGCGAGCTGTTGGCGATATCGTGCATGGTGGTGACCACGTCCCCGGCCAGTTCGCCGCCCTTGGCCGCGGTGGCCGAAGCGTCGCGCGCCAGCTGAGAGGCCTGCCGCGCATTGTCGGCGTTCTGTTTCACCGTCGCGGTCAGCTGTTCCATGCTGGCGGCGGTTTCTTCCAGCGAAGCGGCCTGCTGCTCGGTGCGGGAAGAGAGATCGTTATTGCCTTCGGCGATCTCCTGCAGGCCGATCAGAATCGACTCCGCACCGTCGCGAACCGCGCCGACGGTACCGATCAATGACTGCTGCGTGCGTTGCAGGCTGGCGAACAACATGCTGATTTCATTGCGGCCATACACCTGAATCGGCGTCGCCAAATCGCCGGCGGCGATGCGTTCAAAGTGGCTGCGGATTTGGTTCAGCGGCTGTACCAACATGGTGCGCAACCACCACATGGCGCTGCCGGTCACCACGATCAGCATCAAGACCGCCCCCGCCAGCATCAGGCCCGCCAGCGTGAAGGAGAATTGGTTGGCGTCTCGAGCCTCGCTGATGTCACCGTTGACCAACTGCAGGTACTGCACGAAGTCAGCCTCAAACAGGTCCTGGGTTTTCTGCGTCGGCTGATCCATAAACGCCTGCAGCTCGCCCTTTTCCAGGAAACCGATCAGTTCACGCAGTGCGCCGCGCAGCCGCTCGTAGCTGGCCTTGGTGGTGGCCGTCTGCTGGTTCTGCTGTTCACTGCTGCGTTCAACCGCCATAAACTGATTGAAATAGAGATCGGCCTTCTGCAGCGAACTGCGGGCGCTGCTCATCAATTCGTTCACCTGCTCCTGCGGCAGTTTCAGCGCCGCGCGGGTGCCGGCGCGGTTCAGCGTATTGCGCGCCTGCAACAGCGACACCCAGCTCAGGCTGAGCGAATCGCGCTGCTGGCTGCCGAGGGTGATGATGTCGAGGTTGTGGTTATCGGAACGAAACGCGGAATACGACAGGCCGCTGCTGGCCAACTGCAGAACGCAGAAGGTCATCAACAACAGGAACAAGCTGGTAGAGATACGGATTCGGTTAAACACTGTGAACCTCCTTGCAGCCGGCCGGCGACCGGCCTACGTAGGGAAAAGGGCCTCTGCGAGAGAGGCCCGATACCGGTCAGAACGTTTCCCAGTTATCCTGCAGATCGCTGGCGTTCATTTTCTTATGATTGATTACCGGTGTTACCGTCGCCTTGCTGGTGACAGGCGCTTTAAACTCTTCCTGGCCTTCCGACCTCAGGCGGAATACCGCTACCGACTGGGTCAGCATGCTGGCCTGTTCTTCCAGCGCCGCCGCCGCCGAGGCGGATTCTTCCACCAACGAGGCGTTCTGCTGGGTCACGCGGTCCATTTCCGCTACCGCCTGGCCAACCTGATCGATACCGCGGCTCTGCTCGTCGGAAGCCGAGGCGATTTCGCCCATGATGTCGGTCACGCGGGTGACGGCGTTGACGATGTCACCCATGGTTTCCCCGGCGCTTTCCACCAGCACGGAGCCCATATCGACGCGGCTGACCGAGTCTTCGATCAGGCCTTTGATCTCTTTCGCCGCCTGCGCGCTGCGTTGCGCCAGGTTGCGCACTTCACCGGCCACCACCGCGAAGCCGCGGCCCTGTTCACCGGCGCGCGCCGCTTCCACTGCGGCGTTCAACGCCAGGATGTTGGTCTGGAAGGCGATACCGTCGATCACGCCGGTAATATCGGCGATCTTCTGCGAGCTGCCGGCGATGTCGTGCATGGTCTGCACCACGTTGGCCACCACCTTGCCGCCTTTCTGCGCGGTTTCGGAGGCGCTCAGCGCCAGCTGTGAAGCCTGACGGGCGTTTTCGGCGTTCTGTTTCACCGTCGCGGTCAATTGCTCCATGCTGGCGGCGGTCTCTTCCAGCGAAGCGGCCTGCTGCTCGGTGCGGGAGGAGAGATCGTTGTTGCCCGCGGCGATTTCAGACGCGCCGCTGTAGATGGCGTCCGCACCCTGGCGCACGCCGCTGACGGTTTCGATCAGTTCGCTTTGCATGTGTTTCAGGCTGGCCGCCAGCACGCCCATTTCGTTGCGGCTGTTGACGACGATCTGCTGAGTCAGGTCGCCGGCGGCGATCTGTTTGATGTGGTCGATCATGCGGTTCAGCGGGCGCACCAGGATGTGATGGATACCGGTCCAGACCAGTACGATCACCGCCAGCACCACCACCAGCACCACGATCAGCGTCCAAATGGCCGAGTTGTAGGAGCTGTTGCTGCCGTCGACCGCGATTTGGTACAGCTTGCCGTTTTGCTCCAGATAAACGTTGTAGCTCTGCTCAAAGTTGTCCTGGTAACTCTGCGTAGGCTGATCGAAGAAGGCGTTGATTTTGCCTTCGCCCAGCAGTTGGATCAGCTCGGAGAGCGCGCCGTACAGCACATCGTACTGCTGCTTGAGGCGTTCCGCCGACTGAGGATCCTGGCGCGGGTCCTGAGGAATTTTCTCGTACGCGGCGTAGTGTCTTTCCGCTTCACCCAGCTCTTCCTTCGCCTTGGCCAGCAGTTCATCAATGGTGGCGCCGCTGCCGATCTTGTTGGTATCCATCATGTAGCGGATACCGGCGCGGTTCAGGGAGTTGCGCGCCTGCAGCAGGTCAACGCGGCTTTCACTCAGCTGCAGCTGCTGCTGGCGGATCGTTTGCAGGACGGTAAAGTTTTCCTTATCGCTTTTCAGCGAGGAGAAAAAAAGTCCGCCCGAAATCAACTGCAAGGCGCCAAACAGCACCAACACCAGCAACAGGCTGGTGACCACCTTCATACGATTTAACATGATTTCCCTTGTTGAAGCCCGCGCAGACAGGCTCTGATGACGTTGAATGTGAGAGTTATCGGCGCCGTGCGGCAAAACTTTATGCGGGAAAGTAACTATTTTTAGTGGGGGTTCCGAGCGCGGCTGAGGCCATCGCGACAGATCAGGGAAAGTGAAGATTAAAGGGGGCGGCGCCCCGCCCCTTGAGTCTGAAATCAGACGCTTTTCGCCACGCTGTCGACCAGCGACATCTCTTCGCTGCTCAGCAGCTTTTCGATATCCACCAGGATCAGCATGCGCTCACCCAGCGAACCGAGGCCGGTGAGATATTCGGTCGCCAGGGTCACCGCGAACTCCGGCGCCGGACGGATCTGATCGGCGGTGAGCGACAGCACGTCGGAGACGCCGTCAACCACGATGCCTACCACGCGCTGGCCAAAGTTCAACACGATCACCACGGTGTTTTCATCGTAGGAAACACTTTGCTGCGAAAATTTCACCCGCAGATCGATGATAGGAACAATCACGCCGCGCAGGTTGGTGACGCCCTTGATGAACGCCGGGGTGTTGGCGATGCGGGTCACCTGATCGTAGCCGCGAATTTCCTGCACCTTGAGGATGTCGATGCCGTACTCCTCGTTGCCCAGGGTAAAAATCAGAAACTCTTGCCCTACCGTTTCGCCAGCCAATTTGCTGACGGCTGCCAATCCTGCCATATCATTCACCTTTTAAATCAATAAACTCATTATTATGCGGCGGCGTCCGTCAGACGCTTTTCACGGTTCAAGGTTTGCAACGCCGAGACATCGACGATCAAGGCCACGCTGCCGTCGCCCAGAATGGTCGCGGCGGAGATGCCCGGCACTTTGCGGTAGTTGCTTTCCAGATTCTTCACCACCACCTGATGCTGGCCAATCAGCTGATCTACCAGCAACGCATAGCGGCGGCCGGCGCTTTGCAGGATAACGACGATGCCCTGCGTGGCGTCGGTTTTGGCGCCGTCCACTTCGAATACCCGATACAGCTCCACCAGCGGCAGGTATTCGCCGCGCACCTGCAGCACGCGTTCGCCGCCGGCCAGCGGATGCAGATCTTCCGCCTGCGGCTGCAGCGATTCCATCACCGCGTTCAGCGGCAGGATAAAGACTTCGTCGTTCACCTTGACCGACATGCCGTCGAGGATCGCCAGCGTCAGCGGCAACAGGATGCGGATGGTGGTGCCTTTACCGGCCTGCGAACGGATCTCGACGTGGCCCCCCATCTCCTGAATATTCCGTTTCACCACGTCCATGCCGACGCCGCGGCCGGAAACGTCGGTCACCTGCTCGGCGGTGGAGAAACCCGGCGCGAAGATCAGCATGCCGACCTCTTCGTCGCTCATGCTGTCGCTGACCGCCAGCCCTTGCGAAGCCGCCTTGGCGAGAATTTTTTCGCGGTTCAGCCCGGCGCCGTCGTCGATGACTTCAATACAAATGTTGCCGCCCTGGTGTTCGGCCGACAGCACCAGATTGCCCACCGCCGACTTGCCGGCGGCGATACGGGTAGCCGGCTCTTCGATACCGTGATCGAGGCTGTTGCGCACCAGGTGCGTCAACGGATCGATAATGCGTTCGATCAGGCTCTTGTCCAGTTCGGTCGAGCTGCCCTGCAGCGTCAGCTCCACCTGTTTATTCAGCTTGCCGGCCAGATCGCGCACCAGCCGCGGGTAGCGGCTGAAGACGTACTCCATCGGCATCATGCGGATCGACATCACCGATTCCTGCAGATCGCGCGCGTTACGCTCCAGCTGGCTCATGCTGTTCAGCAGATCGCCGTGGTTCACCGGATCGAGCGTGCCGGAGCGTTGCGCCAGCATCGATTGGGTGATCACCAGCTCGCCCACCAGGTTAATCAGCTGATCCACCTTTTCCACCGCCACGCGGATGCTGGTGGATTCGCTCGCCTTGGCGCGCGCTTTTGGCGCTTCGGCCGGTTTCGCGGCAGGCGGCGCGGCGTTCGCGACCGGCGCAGGCTCCGGTAAGGCGGCCACTTCCGGTAAGCTCGCTTCTGCGATGGCCGGTTCGCTCTGGGTCGGCGTCGAGAAGCTGATTTGTTCCGGTTCCAGCACGAAGCACAACACGGCGCTGATGTCGTCTTCACTGGCGGAGGTGAGCAACGTCACGTCCAGACTGTGTTCCGTCTGATGCGGATCTTTAACCTCGCCGAGGTTGCCCAGCTCTTCCAACATCAAGGGGATTTCACTGGCTTTCAGCCCGTTCAGGCTGATGCGCATGCCGCCCTCGATCGCCGCCGGCGCGGCCGATGGCTTAACGACAGGCTGCTGAACGGCCGGTTGAGCCGCAGGCGCCTCTTGCTGCTGTTGCGCTTCCAACGCCAGCTGGCGCAGCGCCTGACAAATGTATTCAAAGCTTTCAGCGTCAGGCTGTTGCGAGGTTTTATAGGCGTCCAGTTGCTCCTGCATAATGTCTTTGGTTTCCAGAAACAGGTTGATAATCTCGGTGCTCAGGCTCATTTCCTGGCGTCTTGCACCGTCCAGCAGGTTCTCCAGCAGGTGGGTGGTTTCCTGCAGCACCGAAAAACCAAAGGTCGCCGCGCCGCCCTTGATCGAATGCGCCGCGCGGAAGATGGCGTTCAACGGCTCGATATCGGGGGCCAGCGGATCCAGCTCCAGCAGGTGTTGCTCCATGTCGGCCAGCAACTCGTCTGCCTCATCAAAGAAGGTCTGATAAAAATCGCTAATGTCCATGCTCACGGGGTCACCTCTGGCTGTGAGTCGCGGTTAGTCGGTGCGGGTGCGGACGCCGGTGGTTCCGGCGCCTGATCGGCCGGTGCTATCGCCGGGGATGCCTGCGGTGGAGCGCCTGGCGTTGTCGCCACCGGTTCCGGGGCCGTCGCCGAGGGTTCCGGCGTTTGGCTGGCCGGTGCGGTCGCCGACGGCGCCAGCTGCTTCAGGCTGTCCGGCTGGGCGATATCCATCGCGTTGCTTTCGGCATTTTCGTGCTCGATGCCCTCTTGCGTTTGCTTGTTCAGCACCAACACGGTGATGCGACGGTTAATCGCGTCATCGGCGCCATGCTGTTTCAGGCTCATGGTGGCCGCCATGCCCACCACCCGCAGCACCTTGCCTTCCGCCAGGCCGCCGGCGATCAGCTCGCGCCGGGAGGCGTTGGCGCGATCGGCCGACAGTTCCCAGTTGCTGTAGCCGCGCTCGCCGGTGGCGTAAGGGATGTCATCGGTGTGGCCGGACAGGCTTATTTTGTTCGGCAGGTCGTTAAGGATCGGCGCTATCGCCCGCAGAATATCGCGCATGTAGCTCTCGACCTGCGCGCTGCCGGTTTTGAACATCGGCCGGTTTTGGCTATCGATAATCTGGATGCGCAGCCCTTCGTCCATCATGTTGATCAGCAGATGCGGACGCAGCGCCTTCAGGCGCGGATCGGACTCAATCAACTCATCCAGCTTTTCGCGCAGCTTGTTCAGGCGCAGCTCTTCGGCGCGCGAGTCCGGCGAATCGACCTGTTTTTTCACCAGGCCATGCTGCTGCGTGGGATCGTCGCCGCCGCCAGGAATGGGGCTGCTCTCGGAACTGCTCTTGTCGCCGCTGGTCAGGGCAACCTTGAGCGGCGTACGGAAATATTCGGCGATTTGCGTCAGCTCCTGCGGGCTGGCGATCGCCAGCAGCCACATCACCAGGAAGAACGCCATCATCGCCGTCATAAAGTCGGCATAAGCGATCTTCCAGGAGCCGCCGTGATGGGCGGCATGATGCGACTTGCGCTTTCTGACCAGAACGACCGGATGATTCTGTTTCATGCTTCTTCTTCTTCCGTCGCCTGCTGCGCCGGCGCTTTCACGCGGCGCACGTGTTCTTCCAGCTCAACGAAAGAAGGACGTTCGGTGGTATACAGCGTTTTGCGGCCAAACTCGACTGCGATCTGCGGCGCGTAACCGTTCAGACTCGACAACAGCGTGACCTTGATGCACTGCATCATCTTGACGTTTTCGGCGCTCTTCTGGCGCAGCAACGTCGCCAGCGGCGAGATGAAGCCGTAGGCCAACAAAATGCCGAGGAAAGTACCGACCATGGCGTTAGCGATCAGCGCGCCCAGCTCAGCGGCCGGACGGTCAGCCGAAGCCAGGGCGTGCACCACCCCCATCACCGCCGCGACGATGCCGAACGCCGGCAAGGAGTCGCCCACCATCGCCAGACTGCCGGCGGGCACTTCGCTTTCCTGCTCGTAGGTTTCGATCTCTTCGTCCATCAGCGCTTCGATCTCGAACGCATTCATATTGCCGCTCACCATCAGCCGTAAATAGTCGGTAATGAACTCCACCAGAGTGTTATCGGCAAGGATGCGCGGATAATTAGAGAAAATTTCACTTTCTTGCGGATTATCGATATCGAACTCGAGCGACAGCATGCCCTGCTGGCGCGATTTGGCCAGCAGACGGAACAGCAACGCCATCAAATCCATATACAGATCTTTGTTGTATTTGGAACGGCGCATCAGCCGCGGCAGCGCGCGCAGCGTGGCTTTGATCGCTTTGCCGTTGTTGCCGACGATAAAGGCGCCGACGCCCGCCCCGCCGATAATCAGAAATTCCGCCGGCTGATACAACGCCCCGAGATGACCGCCCACGATCAGGTAGCCGCCAAACACCGCACCCAATACCACGAGATAACCCAAAATAACTAGCACACGCATTCCTTAAATTAACAATGTGGATGGAAGGTGGGGCAAACGCGCCCTGGCGCGACAGACCAGGCTGCATGTCTGGGGGCGGCATGCCGCCCCTGCGTATCACACGTCGGTATTCATTGCCGAGAGCCGGCAACGTGGCGGCTCAAATGGCGCGTTTGACCTGCTCGTCCAGCAGTTGAGGAATAATATCGGCCAGTTGCGGCGAAAGTTTACGTCTTTTTACGGCGCGGGATGGGGGTTGGCATAAACTGCAGATGAAACCATTCAGCGGCTGGTGCGCGTGGGTGATAAATGCGCCGCCGCAGCAGCTGCAGGCGGAAAGCTGCAACATGCCGCTATCGACGAAGCGCACCAGCGTCCAGGCACGGGTCAGCGCCAGCAACGGCGCCTCGCCGGCCTGCTGCGGACACTGCTCGAGATAGAGGCGATAGGCTTTGATCACCGCCTCCACGCCGCTGCACTGCCCGCTTTTCATCAGAAACAGGTAAGCGTTGTAAAACATCGACGAGTGAATATTTTGTTCCCAGGTCATAAACCAGTCGGTTGAGAACGGTAACATTCCTTTTGGCGGCGGGCTGCCGCGTAACTCCTTGTAAAGTTTAATCAAGCGCCCGCGGCTAAGCTGGGTTTCACTCTCCAGCATCTGCAATCGGGCTCCCAGCGAAATCAGCTCCATGGCGAGCTGAATGTCCTTGGCTTCTTGAACGATACTTTTCTCAACCATCATCAGGCTCTTTTCTTCGTCGGGCTAGCGTCTTTACTCGATAGCTCTTGCAGTAAATGGCTTGATAGCAAAATGCCGGTATGGATTTGTTGCAGATCGTCGACGCGCGACTCTTTGGTCAGGCGTTCGATGGTCTGGCTTTCGTTAAAGCGGAAGTGGCAAACCAGCTGGTTGGTCTCGGCCAGTTTAACCATTTGCGGCAAAGTCAGCTGCGCCAGCGCATCGGCCATGGTTTCATCAATACCCAGGCGAAACATTGCGGACGCTTTTTCATCGTTGATCAAACGCTGTGCTAAAAGTAAATATGACAGATTGATGTCATAAATATGCTTAAGTAATTCAGACGTACCCATATTCCCCATCCCGACAGACTATGTTTAAAAACATACGCTGGGTGATAAATTTTATCGCCCGTGACTTGGGTTGTTTCCCAAAGTTGGCAAATTAATCTCTCAAAAACGACTGCTATAATTTTCGACAATCGCTAAATTCGACCACTGTTCAGTATTTGCTACGAGCGTAAACCAACGTGTATGGATGTACAGCATTCTGCTTCGATAGTGTTTAGTCACCATGAAACTATTTTTACAAATTTAATAAGATTATTCCTAAAGCAGCGCAACTCTACCCCCGAACCATTAGCACACACAATGTAAGTGAGAGGCAATTTTAAATACAATGTGACATAGATCACAAAAATAAAAAATAATTAAGCCAAATACCCCCAAATACGGTCACTTATTGACCGCCATTTTGCTCATAAAATAGCCACAGGTAAAAAAACGTCTTAAAAACAATGTTTATCCGCCAAAAAATTATCTTTTTTAGATCAATTCGAACAAAAGCATCACCAAACCAAAATAACAGAACAAAAATCTGCATATAGGCAACAAACTCAGTATAAATAACCATTTGAGTTACTAAAAAATATCCAAGCTGAAAAATAACCAATGTAAACTATGAGGTTATTAGCTATCGGATTTGACTTAAGCCTTCAGCCTGAGGCTGTTCTAATTTTCAACATCAGGTGATTATGGCTTATCAATGATTCGCAGGCGTAGTGAACAAGCCAACAGACGTAACGATATGTTTCCGTATTAGCACGATGCAAGAGTGCTTTTTTTGAGTTAAATTCCCCCAAAACGTTATATCGGCAGCAATTCATAAAACTTTAATGCTTTTTATTTCTTTTTCTGACGCCGAGATAATTCCCCCTCCCTCCAGAGATTATTTACATGGCTTTGGCTTTCATTGCTTCATTGTCATAAAATAAAACGCAGTTTTGTTTTACTGTTCATATTTCTTCATCGAACAAAACGGCTTTTCAACGCAAGCAGCGGCGACAAACATCGCCCAATGCCGCGGCGGCGCCACGGCCGGGTGAAAAAATCAGCCAAAAGAGGCCCGGCACGGCACCTTGTGCTTGCCCACAGCACGAACGACGACGCGTCGACCGTCAACCGCCCTGAGACTTTCCCTATTTCTCCATTAATCAGCAGGCTGAGATTGCTGACGGCGCACTGGCATATTATGATTTACCAAAGCGCCGCTACGGGCGGCGCGACATCATTACCCAGTGCAATTTATCTAATTGAAATGATTTTTGTCAGGTCGTACATCGCTGCCTCGACGGCGTCGCCGTGAGTCGCTATGTGTTATTCACCCGGCTTTAACTATTAACAGGCTATATTTTAATCATGACCGATACGCTCGAATATCTGCTGACATTTCGTAAATGCTCCTCTTTGGACAGCCTGGAGAAGGTGTACGACAAACTGAACTACTCCATTGAAAACGATACGGAAATGAGCAATATGTACCGTGCCGCCGACCACCGTCGCGCCGAGCTGGTTGCCGGTAAATTGTTCGATCTGGGCAAGGTGCCGAAAACGCTGTGGGCACAGGTGCTTTAATTCAGTGAAATTACGTGCGGCAACGGTTTTATCTTTTATTGCTATATAACCGGGGCACATTCAGCTTTTATTGCCGCGCGTGATATGAAACACATTTATTCCCCCCGCCAGGTTCTACCCTTTATCCGACGCAGTACTTCCACCAAGGCCGTCGCTGCAGCAGCCTGAAACACGATGGATACAACAAGGAGTCGGATATGGGGTATCAAAACGTTCTGGTCACCGTCGCCGTTGCCCCTGACAGCCACCGCCTGGTGGAAAAGGCCGTCTCCATCGTTCGCCCCTACGGCGGCAGCATCACCCTGTTAAGCACCCTCGCCAATCCGGAAATGTACAATAATTTCGCCGGGCCGATGCTGGGCGATTTGCGCTCGCTGATGGAAGAGGAAACCCGGCTGTTTATGCAGGAACTGCGCCAACGCGCCGGCTACCCTATCGCCGATACGCTGATCGTGCATGGCGAGCTGGGTGACAGCCTGGCATTCGCCAGCCGCCGTCAGCCGTTTGACCTGCTGCTCTGCGGCAATCACCGAGACAGCATGATGAACAAAGTCTCCTGTTCCGCCGCCCGCTTTATCAATATCAGTCATATCGACGTGTTGATTGTTCCGCTCTGAGCTAAGCACATTCGGTCACGTCGCCTCAGCGCTCCTGCACTAGGCTTAACGGACCTTGTTTGCCGCACCACAAAGGAGCTTTCGATGTCCCCTTCTCAACAGAACCGCCGCTTCCTGCTGGCCTCGCGTCCGAACGGCGAACCGACAGCGGCGAACTTCCGTCTCGATACCGTCCCCGCACCGCAACCCGGCGCCGGCCAACTGCTGTTGCGCACCGTATATCTGTCGTTGGATCCTTATATGCGTGGACGCATGAGCGATGCCCCCTCCTATGCGCCGCCGGTGGAGATCGGTCAGGTGATGGTGGGCGGTACGGTATCGCGCGTGGCGGCCTCACAGCATCCCGATTTCAACGTCGGCGATTGGGTATTGGGGTATGACGGCTGGCAGGAATATGCGCTGTCCGACGGCAGCGGCCTGCGCAACCTCGGCCCGCATTTGCCGCACCCTTCCCGCCTGCTGGGCGTGCTCGGCATGCCGGGATTTACCGCATACATGGGGCTGCTCGATATCGGCCAACCGCAGGCAGGTGAAACGCTGGTGGTGGCCGCCGCCAGCGGTGCGGTTGGTTCGGTGGTCGGCCAAATCGGCAAACTGAAAGGCTGCCGCGTCGTCGGCGTCGCCGGCGGTGCGGAAAAATGCCGCTATGTAGTGGAAGAGTTGGGTTTCGACGCCTGTATCGATCACCGCGCCCCAGACTTTGCCGAACGGTTGGCCGCCGCCTGCCCACAGGGTATCGACATCTATTACGAGAATGTCGGCGGGGCGGTGTTCGACGCCGTACTGCCGCTGTTGAACACCAAAGCGCGTATTCCGGTATGCGGCATCATCGCCCATTACAATGCCACCGGGTTACCTGCGGGGCCGGACCGCTTGCCGCTGCTGGAGGGGCTGATCCTGCGCAAACGCATCCGTATGCAGGGCTTTATCATCTTCGACGACTACGGCTCACGCTTTGACGAGTTCTTGCAACAAATGAGCAGTTGGGTCGAACAGGGGAAAATCAAGTTCCGCGAAGACATCGTCGACGGGCTGGAGCAGGCGCCGCAGGCGTTTATCGTCCTGTTGCAAGGCAAAAACTTCGGCAAACTGGTGATCCGCGTCGCCGACGAATAACCCGTAGCAGGGCGTGGTACGCCACGCTCTGCTTTTAATGTACGGCGCCGTCGCCGAATCGCACATCTTCCTCTACCGTCAGCGTCACCTGAACGACAGTGCGCACCGCTTCCACCATCGTCGCCAGTGCCATGCTCGGCTTGCCCGGGTGCGCTGCCGCCAGTTCATGGCTGTACGGAATATGCACGAACCCGCCTCTGGCCCGCGAATGCTGCATCTCCAGATAGTGACGCAGACCATAAAAAATGTGGTTGCAGTTGTAGGTGCCCGCCGTATAAGAGACCGCCGCGGGGATCCCCTGCCGGCGCAGTTGCTGCACCGCGGCCTTGACGGGCAGCGTACTGAAATAGCCCACCGGCCCGCCGGCAACCACCGGCACGTCAATCGGCTGTTTACCGGCATTGTCGGGAATGCGGGCATCGATCAGATTGATGGCTACCCGTTCCAGGGATATTTCGGCCCGGCCGCCGGCCAGCCCCAGACAGATCACCGCCAGCGGCTGCAATGCCTCAATCGCCGCGATCAACTGCTGGTTGGCCACGCCCAATACGCACGGCAACTCGAGCACCGCGATCTCCGCGCCGGCGATACGCTCTCCGGCCAATGCCTGCGCGACCTGCCAGGAAGGGTTCACCGCGTCACCCTCGAACGGCTCAATGCCGGTGATTAACACTTTGTTCATCATTTCCCCTGATTGAAGGCTACATTCGTGTGCTACCAGCCTAGGGAACGCTGTAAGATTCTGGAAATGGATTATCTGTATATAGAGTATTCATAAAATGAATTTAGCCAACGTCGATCTCAATTTACTGGTGGTGTTTGAAGCGCTGTATCAGACGCGCAACGTCACCGCCGCAGGCCGGCGTCTTAACCGCGCGCAACCTTCCGTCAGCAATGCATTGGCGCGACTGCGCATTCTGCTCAACGATCCGCTGTTTGTCCGCAGCGGCGGCGGCATGGCGCCCACGCCGCGCGCCCACCAACTTATGCCACAGATACAGCGGGTGCTTGAGCAAATCCATTTGGCGTTGGCCCCGCCGGCCCGTTTCGATCCGGCCACCGCCGGGCAGCGGCGTTTTACGCTGGCCGCCGGCGACTATGCGGATATCTTGCTGCTGCCCGCCATCATCAGCCGTTTGCGTCAGGCGGCACCCGGCATCGATATTCGCGTTTCGCGCCTGGATCGCCACAATATTTACCGGCAACTGGATCGCGGCGAGGTGGATATCGCGCTGGGAGGGCACCTTTCCGGTGCGGAAAGCCACTATGTGCGCACGTTGTTTGAAGAACATCTGGTGTGTATCGCCAGCCGTTCACACCCACAGCTGGCGGATGGCCGCTGGGATCTGGCGCGCTACCTCAGCCTGCCGCATGGGCTGTACGCACCGGCAGACGACGGCTCTGCCAGAGGGTTGGTCGACCGGCGTCTGGCGGAAATTGGCGGTCAACGGCGCGTTGCCGTGACCTTTTCGCACATCGTCGCCCTGCCGGCGGTGGTCGCCGACAGCGATCTGATCGCCACCCTGGCCGCCAGCGTGGCCCGGCGTTTTTCCGATCCGCAACGCGTACGCATTCTCCCGCTGCCTAAGGAGTTGGCCATCGCGCCTTTCCCCATTGAGCTGATCGCCGGCCGACAGGCGCAACGCGACCCGGCCTTAATCTGGCTCTGTGACCTGATAAGCCGACTTTCCCTCGATCCCCTTCCGCGCTAACCGCATCAATTGCTGCTTTATCAACCATTCAGACTCACCGTCGGAGGCCCGCACCGCGGGCTTTTCACGCCGGCCAAATAGGAATCATCCGAATTAACATTCGGTAAATTTATATATTTGATCATCTTTAACTAACGAATGGTAAGGATAAAAAATACTCAGTGACTTTTTTCACGGAAAAAAAGAGTTGTTTTATAAACACGTTGACTTAAGTGTTACAGATTTATTATTTGGTATTACCATTTGACCAATAATTTGGGATAAAAAAAGATCTGCGCGTATCTATATGTTTTAGATAATAAAAAACCAGATCGTGAGCGAGTTAACGAATTGAGCATTGATCCACAAGGCTATTTTGCAAATGCAGAGCTCTATTGTAGACTGCACAAATCGTGCCTTTGTGTAAACTTTGTTAAATCTTTCGTCAGCCCCTGTCTCAATTCGTGACAGATACGCCATCGGGATCGCGCGTCAAATCTCGTGCGGTAGCTATGCCTAAACCGGGGATATAGTATGGATCGCCTTATCATTGCGCACACGCCTTTGCCCGCCAATCAACTGTTGTTCAGAAGCCTTTCCGGTGAGGAAAAACTGGCCGGCCTGTTCGAATTCGACGTCGAGCTGCTCAGCCCCGACAATCGGCTCGATCTGAAAGCGCTGCTGGGACAAAAAATCACGCTGGAACTGCGGGGCAATCCGTTGGCGCCGCGTTATCTCAACGGCAATATCACGCGCATGACCCTCTCCGGACGAGAAGCCGGCGGCAACCGTTACTATATCTACCGCGCCGTGCTGCGCCCCACGCTGTGGTATCTGACGCAAAACCGCGATTTTCGCATCTACCAGGAACAGACCGTTCCCGACATCCTGACTCAGGTGCTGGGGCAGTATCAGGTGAAGATCGATAACCGCCTGAGTTACGACTACCGCATCTGGGGGTACTGCGTGCAGTACCAGGAGAGCGATTTCGATTTCATCAGCCGCCTGATGGAACACGAAGGCATCTATTATTATTTCACGCACCAGCAAGACGGCCATACGCTGGTGCTGGCTGACGCGCCGGCGGCCCATCAGGAACTCGCCGGCTACGCCAGCATTCCCTATCAGCTCGCGGAAGGCGGCCTGGTGGAAAACAAAGACAGCATCAACAGCTGGAGCGTTTCTGACGCCATCACGCCCAGCCTGTATAGCCTGGATGACTACGATTTTCGCAAGCCGCGCGCGCGGTTGCTGGAGGCCCGGCAAAATCCCGCCTCATTCGCGCAGGACAAAGCCGAGGTGTTCGACTGGCCCGGCCGTTATACCGATCACGCCCATGGCCAGTTTTACGTCAAGGTTCGCCAACAGGAGTTCGAAGCGCAGCATGAGCAGATGAGCGGCGAAGGCAATTCGCAGGGCATTGCGCCCGGCTATCGTTTTCAACTGACCCAGGCGCCGCGTATGGAAGACAACCGCACCTACCTGGTGGTCAGCGCACATTACTTCATGCAGGAGAACAGCTACACCAGCAACGATAACGATGTCGGCGAACAGCGAACCGAATTTCAGGTCGTTCCGGCGGATATCAATTGGCGCCCGGCGCGCACCACGCCCTGGCCGAAAACCCATGGCCCGCAAACTGCCGAAGTGGTGGGCCCGGAAGGCGAAAGCATCTGGACCGATAAATATGGCCGGGTGAAACTCAAATTCCGTTGGGATCGCCACGGCAGCGGCAACGAAACCAGCTCCTGCTGGGTGCGCGTCTCCAGCGCCTGGGCCGGCTGGAAATACGGCGGGATCCAGATCCCGCGCGTCGGTGAGGAAGTGGTGGTCGACTTTATCAACGGCGATCCGGATCGCCCCATCATCACCGGCCGCGTTTACAACGAAGACAGCATGCCACCGTGGGATCTGCCCGGCGACGCCACCAAAATGGGCTTTATGAGCCGCAGCAAAGGCGGCGGCGTCGACAACGCCAGCTTCCTGTTCCTGGAAGACTCGCCCGGCAACGAATCTTTCGACATGCACGCCGAACGCAACATGAACATGACGGTGGAGAACGACAAGAACGTCAATATTGACGGCAGTCGCACCACCACCATCGGTCGCCAGCAGGACGACACCGTCACCGGCGACGCCACGTTCCTGTACAAAGCGAAACGCACCACAACGGTCAATGGGCTGGAAACCGCCAACCTGAACGCTCACCAGACGGTGAACATCAAAGGCGGCCGCGACCTGACGATTATCGACGGTGGCGATAAAATCGACATCACCGGCAATCAGTCCTTCAAGCTCGACGGCGCGCAGACGCAAAACATTACGCAAACCCAGCATGTCACGGTGAAAGGCAACCAGACCCTCGACATTACCGAGGGGCAACAAACCAGCACCATCAAGCAAGGGCAGACGGTCAACATCACCTCCGGCGGGCAGCACACCACCATCACCGCCGGCGGGCAGGAATTGACGATTAAAGGCGGCGGCCAAACCGCCACCGTAACCGGGGATGTCACCGAGACCTACAAAAACGATCAGAGCACCACGATCACCGGCACGCTGACCATCAAGGCGAAAACGATCAATATCACCAGCGCGGACGGCGTATCGGTGCAGACACCGAGCTGGAAAGATAACTGCCACGGCTTGAAATGGGTGGCGACCGGGGCCAACTTCGCCTTTTACGGTTCAAATCTTGCGTTGACAGGAGCCAGCCTGAAACACACGATGCTGGATATCTCGCACAACCCGCTGTCGATCAGCAAAACCAATTTCAAGCTCAGTAATGATCCCATGACGTTCACGCAGCTTGGCGCGCTGGTGACCAACGGTGCCTTACGATTGAGCACCAAGGCGCTGGCGATCTTCTTGTAAAGGGACTCCCATGTCGAAGGCCAAAAATGTTTTCACCGTTATCGGTTTGATTTTATTGGCTCCCATTCTCAGCCTGGTGGGCTTTTTCAAATTCATCACGGTCGATATCTGGGGTTATTTCAAACATATCGGTTCTTCCCTCAGCGTGATGGAGAACGGTATTTCCGCCTCAGGGCAAATCGTCAGCATTCGCCAGACCAACCTGTGGGACGGGAATCGGCCGGTCTGCGAAGTCGAAGTCAAGTACATCGCCCAAGACGGGAAAAACCATACGGCCGTGGCGAAAGGCCCGATCAGCGTCGTGGATCTGCCGCGTTATCAGCCGGGCCATTTCATCGCGATAAAGTACGATCCGAAGAATCCCAAAAAAGCGGTGATCGAAGAGCTTTCCCGGCTTTGAGCGAAAAGCATCCCTTCAATCACGCGATCCGATTTCAACGTTCCGTAAACGGCTTACCGTTCATCAGTTCGCGAAATAACCTTGCATAAGGAAGTGTCACGATGGGCACGTTCATTGCCTTTTCGACGCAGGACAGCCTCTGGGGACAAGTCCTGTTTACCTTCTTTGGCATCCTGGTTGGCTGCGTATTGCTCGCTGCGATCGGCAAAACCTTTTTGTCGGCCAACCGAGCGGCCACGTTGCCTGTGCGGCTGCTGATCTTTGTCGCGCTGATGCTGGCGCTCCTGAAATACAACCAGCAGGTGATGTCTGCGGTAAATGCCCCCGCAGAACTGATCGGATTGCTGATTTTTCCCGGCTTTTTGATGAGTTACCTGGGTGCGGCGCCCACCGGCAGACTGGCGCTGGCGATAGAGCTGCCCTGTTTTGCGGCGCTCGCCGCGCTGCTGATCCTGGGCACCAATGACATCGGCTTCTTTGCGCCCTATCACCTGGAGAGCGCCGGCCAATTGATCGCCAAGGCGATCGCCGCGGCGTTGTCCGTGGCCGCCGTGCTGCTGGCTCGTGGAATAAGCGGAAAGGACAACGCACTGTCCTCTTGATCATCCATTTCGAAGCGGGGCGCTCCCCGCATTGGCGATCGGCTCTGAACGCCGCATCGTTTTCTTCATCTGTTGTGACATAGCCTGATATCTATTAAACCGAAAAACGGATTGTTTTTGAGCAAGCAGCCTGGCTGCCGGCTGATATCCACAGGAAGCTTTACACACACAATGAAAGTCGTAAAACCTCTGCGCCTCAGCGCGCTTCATCGTCCCTTCTCTTGGCAAGGGCAAAACCATCTGGGCGTTTCCGTTTTGGCCTTGGCCGACATGGGGGCAGCCCCGCGCCTGCGTCCCGAACCGGAGTTGTGGCAGTTGGCCGCCGACGAACTCACGTTGAGCGGCGGCGTGCTCGATTTGGCTATCCCAAAAGCCTGCGCGGAGTTTCTCGCCACCGGCAATGCCTACACCCATCATCAACAAGACAAAACCGCTTGCGCCGTGAAGATCCAGCTTGATTCGCTGGAAAAAACGCTGGTGGTTTTCGGCGATCGCCATTGGATCAACGATCGTCCCTCTACTCCCCTCCCTTTTTCAGAAATGCGTCTGGACTGGCGCCGGGCTTACGGCGGCGCACAGTTCGCCGATAATCCGCACGGCATCGGCGCCACCCCAGAAACATTTCCGCAAGGCCGCATCCATCGTCTACCCAATGTTGAACCCCTGCAGGGGCGCCTTGCGTCTTCTCGGCAAAGCGCGCAACCGGCAAGCTTTGACGCGTTGGATATCACCTGGCCGCGCCGCTTCTCCCGCATCGGCAAAAACTACGACGCCGACTGGTTGAAAAACGGCTTTCCCGGCTTCGCCAACGATATCGACTGGCGCCTGTTCAACATGGCGGAAAGCGATCAGCAGTTTCCTCAACGCGACAGCTTGCCGCCCCGGGCCGCCTATCGGATTTGGAACATGCACCCTTCAGAACCGGTGCAGCAAGGGCATTTGCCGCCGTGGCGCGCGCGCTGCTTCATCAACCGGCTGCGCGGCGGCGAAACGCATTTCGAAGAGATCGCGATGCGCCACACCACCGTCTGGTTCTTCCCCCATCGGGAACAGATGCTGCTGATTTATCAGGGCAGCGCACGCATCAATGAAGACGATGCCGCCGACGTGATGCAGCTGATGCCGGCCCTGGAAACCGAAGGCGAGCCCCGCTCCACCGCGCATTATCGGCAGGTATTGGCCCAGCGGCTGGATAAAGAACGGGGTGCTCTGCACGCTTTTCGTGAGCAAGAGTTGTTGCCGGAGGCGTGCATCGGCGCCTGGCTGGATACGGAAACGCCGACGCAGCAAAGCCCGATGGCGGAAAATATCGCCGCCTACGAGCACCAGCAACGCGAAGAGCATCGCCAGCGTCTGCTGCGCGAGGGGCAAGACATTGATGAACTTTTCCCGCACCCGTCGCAAGAGGCGCCGCCGAAGCTGGACCAGCTCGCCGAATTCGTCGAGCGTCTGGAAAGCCAGGCCGAGGCGCAGTATCAGGACATGCTCAAGCTGACGCAAGCCGAGGGTATCGATCCGCTCAATCCCGGTGGGGATCACGTGCCGCCATCCGGTGCGGAAAGCTACCAGCAGCAACGCGATCTGCTGTTCCAGGAGGCACGCCGGCATCCTGACGCATTTAGCGATAAACAGCGTGGGGAAAGCGAACGCGCGCTGCACCAAATGTATTTAATGTCGGCACAGGCGCAAAGCCCTGCACTGCGCCTGCGTGGCGATCTGGCGCAAATCATTCGCCAACGCGTCGCCGCCGCCATGCTGCGCGATAAGGATCTCAGCGGCCTGGATCTCACCGGCGCCGATCTGTCCGGCATGGATCTCTGCCAGGCTAACTTGCGCGGCGCTTTGCTGGAAAACGCCAATCTGCGCCAAACCCAATTGGTGGGTTGCGATCTTCGCGAGGCGATGTTGGCGCGCGCCGATCTCAGCGGCGCCGTCTTACAGCAGGCCGATTTGAGCCACGCCTCCTTAGCCCTGGCGAAATGTGAAGCGACGGATTTCGGCGGCGCGCAGTTGCACGAAACCAACATTCAGCAAACGTTGTTTCAACGCTGCGATTTCACGATGGCGTCGTTACGCGACTTGCTGGGATACGAAACCCTGCTCGGGCAGTGTGACTTCAACCGCGCCACGCTGGCCAACATTACGCTGATGGAGCTGCAACTGGAGCAGCTGACATTCAGCCACGCCCGGCTCGACAAAGTCAGCTTCGTCAAATGCCGGCTGCTGGCGGTGAACTTCGATCGGGCGCGGCTAGAGAGCTGCGCCTGGGTTGATACCGAGACGCAAAGCCTCAGCTTCCGCGCCGCACGCCTCACCGCCTGCGCCTTCGCGGCAAAGACGCTGTTGCCGCAGGCGGATTTCGGCGACGCGACGCTGAACCAGTGCAATTTGCGCCAGATGCCGTTGCAGCGGGCTAATTTCAGCCGTGCGCGCCTCGACAACTGCGACCTGTCGGAAGCCCGGCTGAACGAGGCCGATTTCCGTCAGGCCAACGGCAGCGGCAGCCTGTTTATTCGCTGCGATCTGTCCCTGGCCAACCTGCGCGACGCCAATTTCATCGCGGCGATCCTGCAAAAATGCGTGCTGTCAGGCGCCGACCTGCAGGGCACCAATCTGTTCCGGGCCGATTTGTCGCAGTCGCAAGTGGATCAGGCGACCCGGCTCGACGGTGCCTATACCGCCAGGGTGAAAACCTTGCCTCGCCACAACGGGAAGGAAGTATGACGTCAAAACCTGAGCAGATACGCCAGCGCGTGAAACGCGGCGAGCTGATTGCCGGTGAGGATTTGCACGGCCTGTCATTCGCCGGTATGGATTTGGCCGGCGGCATGTTCAACGAACTGAACCTGAACGGCGTGAACTTCTCCGATTGCGATCTGCGCGACAGCGTCTTCAGCGATTGCCGGCTCGAACACGCTCAATTTGCGCGGGCGAACCTGAAGCAAACGGCCTTCAATCAGTGCGCCATGGCGGGCGGCCGCTTCAGCGAGAGCCATATCGAACTGACGATGTTCAACGACTGCCGGCTTGAACAGAGCGACTTTAGCCGGCTGTCGCTCAACCAAAGCCACTGGATGTCATGCCAATTGGCCGGCGCGAATTTTTCCGCCACTCAGCACGATCGCACCACCTTTTACGAAAGCCCGCTCGACGGCGCAGATTTAAGCCATACGAGGCTGTCACTTGTCACGTTATTTCGATTAAATCTATGTGAAACAAGGTTTGAAGGGGTTGATTTCGACCGCGTCACGTTTTTCGAATGTGATCATCGCGGCAAAAGTTACGCCGGGCAGCGTCTCATCGCCTGCCAGTTTACCGATAACCAACTGGACGACGTCGATTTCAGCCAGGCGACATTGCGTCAAAGCAACTTCAAGGGCGCTTCGCTGCTGCGCGCCAACCTGACGGGCGTGCAAGCGCAGCAGTCACTGTGGCTGGAGGCCAATCTGACCCACGCGCAGTGCCGCAACGGGCAGTTCGATCAGGCGATCTTCAGCGAAGCGACGCTGGACGCCGCCAACTTTAGCCAGGCGCGCCTGTATCAATGCGTGTTCCAGCGCAGCCGCGCGGCGCGCTGTGATTTCAGCGACAGCGACCTGACCTACGCCGACTTCTGTTACGCCGACATCGGCGCCGCCGATTTCCGGCGCGCGCGTTTTATGCGCACCCGCATGCACCGCGCCCACCAGCAGCAAACGCGCTGGGGCGATCGCAGCGGGATCCTCGAGCGCGACGAAGAACTGTACGCCGCCGAAACCTGGAGCGCACAGCGCCAGAGCCGAATCTGAATGCATTGACCACTTCACGAGGGGATCACCATGAGCGTTGCCAACACAACTCGCGCCGTCAACATCGCACCGCCCCAGCAGGCCGCCGGCCAGGTCGTCAACCTGTTGCCGGACGGCAGCCTGGTGGTGGAGTGCGAAGGCCGCGGCTGGCATTGCCGCCGGGCGGCGAGCTGCCTGCTGACGCCGGCCCTCGGCGATAACGTGCTGGTCGCCGGCTGCGGCCATCAGCTGTGGGCGATCGCCGTCCTTGAGCGCGCAGAGCCGCAAAGCGCGGCGCGGCTCTGCGTCGCAGGCGATCTGCACATTGAAACGCCGAACGGCTCTCTGTCGCTGCACGGCGCGCAGGCGCTGAACCTGAGCGGCGACGCCATGACGTTGCAAGCGAACAGCGGCGACTGCCACGTCGACAAGATGAAATACAGCGGCGAAGAGCTGTCGGCCTTCGTCAGCCTCAGCCGCCTGGTCGGCAAACGCTGCGAGTCGCTGTGGCATTCGGTCAGCCAGATCAGCCATTCGCTGTTCCGCAAAGTGCGCCAGACCGAGCACGTGCGCGCCGGGCAGCTGGATTACCAGGCGGAAGATTACGCCCGCATTCATGCGCGCAACACGCTGATTACCTCGAAAGACATCACCAAGCTGGATTCGGAACAAATCCACGTCGGATAACCTGCGGAGGCCTTTATGTTTGCCAACAGCCAAATGATCGGCGTGGACCTGGCGTTTCCCGACGTCTGTCTGACGCCAAGCCCGGCGCCGGTGCCCGTGCCTTACCCGGATATCGCCCTGGCGCCGACCGCCATCCCGAATGCGTTCAACATTCTGTTCGTCGGCACCCCGGCACACAACATGGCGACGGTGACGCCCCTGACCAACGGCGACAACCCCGGCGTGGCCACCGGCGTCGCTTCCGGCACGGTAATGGGGCCGTCCCGCCACCTGACCGGCGCCTTTACCGTGCTGCTCAAAGGCACCCCGGCCACCCGGTTGACCAGCCTCAGCCTGCAGAATTCCACCAACGCGCTCGGCATGCGCATCGTGCCGAGCCAATTAAAAGTGTTGCTGCTTGCGCCCTGATGACGGCGCCTTATTACACAGCCATTCAATCAAGAAAAAGAGGACATTGTGAAAACACGGATTACCCTGACGCTGCTGACCGCCCTGATGCTTGCCGGTTGCTCCACCCCGCCGCCACCGCCGCCGGCGCTCAATAACGACGCCATCGTCAGCAGTGAAGTCAATGGCGTCACGCTAAAGCACCGCGCCGCGGTGAGCGCGCCGAAACAGTTCAAGCCGATCGGTGAGGAATACCGCAGCCTGTACGCCGCCAGCATCATGAGCAGCCCCGATTATACCGGCACCGCCGTCGGCAGCCTGGACAACGCCGCCGCGTTCTACGCGCTGGGCGAAGTGGAAAACAACTGGCTGGCGATCTCCGCCATTCGCGGCGGCGACCTGGTGGGTTATATCCAGGCCAACGCCGGCGTGCCGGAAGCGCGCTACAAATCAACGCTGCGCAAAGATCTGCCGCGCCGCGCGCGCGCCGCCAAACAGGACTGCGTCAAAGTCGGCGGCGACAGCAAGGCGTGTAAAAACGCCGGCTCAGCCACCTGGATCCTCCAGTAGTCAGTACGCCTGCGGGCGACGAGATTCCCATGATGACGACCCCTATCGCTTCCCGCTGGTGCGGGATGCTGTTTCTGCTGCTGGGCGCGTTGGCGCTCGGCGGTTGCATGTCTTCCGCCAAAAGCGTGCCGTCGCGCTACAGCCTGGTGTTCGATGCCGATCGCCAGGTCAACGCCGCCGCCGGCGCGCAACCGGCGCCGATAAAAATTCGCGTGCTGCTGCTGCGTTCGGATGCGGAATTCATGGATGCCGACTTCTTCAGTCTGCAAAACGACGCCAAAAGCGTGCTCGGCAATAGCCTGCTGGACAGCGATCAGTTCTTCCTGACGCCGGGCCAGACCGGCAAGACGCTCGGCGGGCAAAGCGCATTGGACGCACGTTACATCGGCGTGATCGCCGAGTATCAAAACCTGGACGGCAAGGCCTGGCGCATTTCGCTGCCGCTGCCGGAGCCCACCGAAACCAATTTCTACAAGGTATGGCAATTCTCGCCGGATGAGCTGGAAGCGCATATCGTCGCGGGCGTGAATGGCCTGCGCCCCGTAAAAAAGGTCGACTGATCTACCGCTGCGCTGAAGCGAAGTAACTATAGGTGTGATGATGAAAGATGCTCATAAGGTTGTCTGGACTGAGGGGATGTTTTTACGCCCTCACCATTTCCAGCAGGCGGAAAACTATCTCGAAGGCTATATGCGCAACTGGGGCCAGGCCCACAGCGGCTGTTTCTGGGGGTTCCTGACCCTGGATCTGGACCAAACGCTGCTGCGCCAGGGCAAGATTGCGCTCAACGCCGCCAGCGGCATCATGCCGGACGGCACGCCGTTTCGCTTTGCCGGTGCCCAGCAGGCGCCCGCGCCGCTGAGCATCGCCGAAAACAAGACCGGTGAAAACGTGGTGCTGGCCCTGCCGACTTACCGCGCAGGGCGTGAAGACGTGATCTTTCAGGAAAGCCCGGAAGCGCTGGCGCGCTATCTGGCCTACGAGAACGAAGTCGACGATCTCAACGCCGTCTCGGTGGGCAGCGCGGCGCTGCAGTTCGGCCGCCTGCGCCTGCGGCTGATGCTGGAGAGCGAGCTGAACGCCGAATGGACGGCGCTCGGCGTCACCCGCGTGCTGGAAAAGCGCGGCGACAACAGCCTGCGTCTCGATACGGCGCAAATCCCGCCGATGCTGAACTGTCAGAGCAACCCGGTACTGAAGACCTTCATCAACGATCTGCAGGGCCTGCTGCAACAGCGCAGCCAGCAGATGAGTCAACGCCTGCTGCAGCCGGGCCGCGGCGGCAGTTCCGAAATGGTCGATTTCATGCTGCTGCAGCTGATCAACCGCCATCTCGGTCAGGTGAGCCATGCCTACCACCTCGACCATCTGCACCCGGAGCGCCTGTTCGCCGATTGGCTGCAGTTCGCCACCGAACTCGCCAGCTTCTCGGCGCAGCGCACCCCGGAAGGCCGCCTGCCGGTGTACGACCACGACAACCTGGCGCTGTGCTTCGGTAAGCTGATGCTGTTGCTGCGTCAAGGATTGTCAGTGGTGCTGGAAGACAACGCCATTCAGCTGACGCTGGTCGAACGATCCCACGGGTTGAACGTCGCCACCGTGCAGGACACCAAAATGATGCGCGACTTCGGTTTCGTCTTGGCAGTGCGCGCCGACGTGGCCGCCGAGGTGTTGCTGACCCACTTCCCGGCGCAAATGAAGATCGCCCCGGTCACGCGCATCCGCGATCTGGTGCAGCTGCAGCTGCCGGGCATCGGTCTGCGCACCATGCCCGTCGCGCCGCGCCAGATCCCTTATCACGCCGGCTATACCTATTTCGAGCTGGAAAAAGGCGGCGACCTGTGGAAACAGATGGAAAAATCCAGCGCCTTCGCCCTGCACCTGGCCGGCGAATTCCCGGGGCTGGACATGGAATTTTGGGCGATTCGCAGCCATACGGACCGGTAACCTATGACTCAGGAAAATAGCATGGCGCCGGCGGCCAATCCGCTGGTGGACGCCGCCAACCCGCTGCTGAACGCCATTTCGCAGATCCGCCAGTCGGCCACGCACGCCAACCCGGCGCAGCTGCGCCAACAGCTGATCGACGAAATGCGCCGCTTCGAGATCCGCGGCCAACGCGCCAATCTGCCGTACGAAGTGATCATCGGCGCGCGTTATTGCCTGTGCACCGCGCTGGATGAAGCGGCGGCGCTGACCCCGTGGGGCAGCAACAGCGTGTGGTCCGGCAGCGGGCTGCTGGTGACCTTCCATAACGAAACCTGGGGCGGCGAAAAGTTTTTCCAGCTGCTGGCCAAGCTGTCGCAGAGTCCGCGTGAGCACATCAACCTGCTGGAACTGATCAATTATTGCCTGCTGCTGGGCTTTGAAGGCCGCTATCGGGTGATGGAAAACGGCCGTTCTCAGCTGGAAACCATGAAACAGCGCTTGCTGCAGCTGATCCGGACGGTGCGCGGCGGCTACGCCCCTCCCCTGTCGCCTCATGCGTTGGATCTGCCGGTACAGCAAAAACTGTGGCGCCCGCTGGTGCCGCTGTGGGCCTGCGTGGCGCTGACCGGCTTCCTGGCTTCGCTGCTGTTCATCGCCCTCAACTGGCGGCTGGGCGACAACACCAGCCCGGTGCTGGCGGCGATTTACCAAACCAATCTGCCGCAGGTGGCGATCGGTAACCCGGCGCCGGCCGCGCCGCCGACGCTGAGCCTGAAAAGCTTCCTGCGCAAAGAGATCGCCGAAGGGCTGGTGGTGGTGCGCGACGAAGCGCAGCAAAGCGTGGTGATCCTAAAAGGCGACGGGCTGTTCGACTCCGCCGCCACCACGGTGCGCGCCAACTATATCCCGGTCATCGACCGCATCGCCGCCGCCATGAACGGCGTCAGCGGCAAGATCCTGGTCACCGGCTACAGCGACAACCTGCCGATCCGCAGCGCCCGTTTCGCCTCCAACTGGGAGCTGTCGCTGGCGCGCGCCGAAGCGGTCAGCGCCCGCTTGCAAAAACACCTCGCCAACCCGCAGCGGGTCAAGGCCGAGGGCCGCGGCGAGAGCAACCCCGTCGCGCCGAACGATAACAAAGTGAACCGCGCGTTGAACCGCCGGGTAGAAATTACGCTGTTGGTCGCCCCGGAAAACACCCAGGCGGAAATCAACGGCTTGCCGCAAGGAACCGGAAAGTAATGCTCAGTACGTTATTCTCCATCATCACCAGCCGCCTGCTGTGGGGCTTTGTCGGCATTACCGCGCTGGCGTTCATCATCTGGATGATCGGCCCGCTGGTGGCCATCGGCGACTATCGCCCGCTGGAGCCGGAACTCAACCGCCAGATCGCCATTGGCGTCATCTACCTGATCTGGTTCCTGTGCCGCCTGATCCCGCGCCTCTACAGCGCCTGGTTCAACAGCCGCCTGCTGAGCAACCTGCGCGCCGCCGAAACGGTGCCGGCGGAAGACGGCAAGCCCGAGGTTAAACAAGACGATCAGCTGGCGCAGCGCTTCGACGAAGCGGCGCAGCTGCTGAAAAAGGCGCGCTTCGCCCCGGGCCAGGGCGACGGCAAACACCGCTGGATGACCCGCTTTAGCCGCCAATACCTGTACCAACTGCCGTGGTATGTGATCATCGGCGCGCCCGGCGCCGGCAAGACCACCGCGCTGGTCAATTCCGGCCTGCACTTCCCGCTCGCGGATCGCTTCGGCAAATCCGCGCTGCGCGGCGTGGGCGGCACCCGCAACTGCGACTGGTGGTTTACCAACGACGCCGTGTTGCTCGACACCGCCGGCCGCTACACCACCCAGGAAAGCCAGCGCGAAGAAGACGCCGGCGAATGGCAAAGCTTCGTCGCGCTGCTGAAAAAATATCGCACCCGCCAGCCAATCAACGGCGTGATGGTCACCATCAGCGTCGCCGATCTGCTGAGCGACAGCGCCGAAGCGCGCGCCGCCCAGGCCAGCGCGCTGCGCAAACGCCTGATCGAACTGCACGAACAGCTGGGTATTCACTTCCCGGTCTATGTGCTGGTGACCAAAACCGACCTGCTCAACGGCTTTATGGCCTATTTCGGCAGCTTCGACAAAGCGCAGCGCGACCAGATCTGGGGATTCACCTTCCCTTACGAACGCTCGCGGCAGCCGGACTTCAACCTGAACGCCGCCTTCGAACAGCAATATGCCCTGCTGCAACAACGGCTGGATGCGGCGCTGCCGGATACGCTGCTGATGGAGCACGACGCGCGCCAACGCGCCGAAAGCTATCTGTTCCCGCAGGAATTCGCCGCGCTGCGCCCGCTGCTCGGCCACTATCTGGAACAGGTGTTCGCCACCTCCAGTTTTGAAACCCGCTTTACCCCGCGCGGCATCTATTTCACCAGCGGCACCCAAGAGGGGCTGCCGTTCGACCGGGTGATGGGCGAACTGAACCGCTACCTGCAGCTGCCGACGGCCAACTCAGGGGCGCAGGCCAACGCGGCCTGGGACAGCGTGGGCCAGGAAACGCCGATCCCGGCGGCCAAGGGCCAGAGCTTCTTCCTGAAAGAGACGCTGGAATCGGTGATCTTCCAGGAGTCTGGGCTGGCGGGCAGCAACCGCTGGTGGGAATACCGCAACCGCGCCCTGCACTGGGCGGGTTACATCGCGCTGGCGGTGGTCCTGGCGGTGCTGGCGATGCTCTGGTTCACCAGCTACGGCAACAACAAGGCCTACCTGGCGGAAGTGGCCGCCAAGGTGCCCGGCGTCGAGCGCCAGGGGCAAAACCTGACGCAGGTGGGCAACGGCGACATGTTCTCGCTGCTGCCGTTCCTCAACAGCCTGCTGCACCTGCCGGACAGCCAGAACTTTTCGCTGGACGATCCGCCGTTCACTTACCGCATGGGGCTGTTCCGCGGCGATCAGGTCGGTGACGCCGGCAATGCCCTGTATCAAAAAGCGCTGAAAGAGCTGCTGCTGCCGCAGGTGGCGCAACAGATCGCCACCACGCTGCGCAACGATAACCACGGCGACGCGGACTTCAGCTATGAAGCTTTGAAGGCCTACCAGATGCTGTATCTGCCGAAGCAGTACGACGGCAAATTCCTGCGCGCCTGGGTGATGCTCAACCTGCAGCGCAACCTGCCGCAGGGCAGCACCCAAAAACAGCTGCAGCAGATCGAATGGCACCTGAGCCAACTGCTGGATGCGCAGATCCAGGCCTCGCCCTACGCCAAAGATGAACAGCTGGTGGCGCAGGCGCAGGCCGCCATCAATCGGGCGCCGCTGTCGCAGCGCGTCTATGGCCGCCTCAAGCGCTTGCTGCTGAAACAGACCGACATCAAGCCGGTCAGCCTGGTCGATTTGGCCGGCCCGCAGACCGAGCTGGCGTTCAGCCGCAAAAGCGGCAAACCGGTCACCGACGGCGTGCCGGGCCTGTTCACCTCGCAAGGGTACTGGAAAGCGTTCAACGACAACATCGATCCGGTGACCGATACCCTGCGCAAGGAAGACGTCTGGGTGTTGAACAGCCAGACGCCGGAGCAGAAGAGCGCCGATTTGACCAAGACCATCCGCCAGCTGTACATGCAGGATTTCATCAGCGCCTGGGATGAGCTGCTGGGGGATATCCAACTGGCCAACATCGGCAACCTGACCCAACGCATCAGCAGCGCGCGCCTGCTGTCAGGCAACCCGTCGCCGATGCGCAACCTGCTGGTCAACGTCAGCAAAAACGTTACCCTGCGCGACGAGAAAAGCGATGCCGATTCCCGCTCGCTGCTGGCCAAAACCGAAGACAGGCTGAATCAAAACGCCAACCGCACGCTGGAGGCGCTGTTCACCAACCGGCCGGCCAACGCCGACGGCGACGTGTCGGCCCAGCCGGAACAGCTGGTGATGGCGCACTTCGCGCCGCTGCTGGAGCTGGCGCAAAGCCAGGGCGAAGGCAATAAGGCGATCCCTTTCGACAGCGTGCTGAAACAGGTCGATGAGCTGTACAGCTACCTGACGGCGGTGCAAGGCGCGGCCAACAGCGGCATGTCGGCGCCGCCGAGCGACATCATCCCGCGCCTGCAGGCCGAGTCCGGCCGCTTGCCGGTGCCGTTCAAACAGATGCTGCTGTCGCTGGCGATCGGCGCCAGCAGCGACACCCAGCGCAAAGAGATGGAGAACGTGAAAAAACGCATCAGCTTCGAGGTCGGCAGCTTCTGTCGCCAGGCGATTGCCGGGCGTTATCCGCTGGTGGCCCGGGCGCGCCAGGAAGTGACGCCGGACGATTTGGCGCGCATGTTCGCGCCGAACAGCGGGCTGATGGACAGCTTCTTCCGCGACAACCTGCAGGGCAAGGTCGACACTACCCGCGCCAACTGGCGCTTTACCCCCGGCGTGGACGGCAAGACGCTGCCCGGCGGCGAAGGCATCCTGCGTTCGTTCCAGCAGGCGCAGCGCATCCGCGACGCCTTCTTCGCCAACGGTACCGCGACGCCCTCGTACCGCGTGACCGTGCGGCCGGTGCGGATGGATAACGACATCCTCAACCTGACGCTGGATATCGACGGGCAGCTGTTCAAATACAGCCACGGTCCGCAGGTGCCGCTGGTGGTCAGCTGGCCGGGCACCCGCAATACCAACCAGGTGCATCTGCAGCTGGCGCTGGCCAACGGCACCACCGCCAGCCTGGTGACCAGCGGGCCGTGGGCGCTGAACCGCCTGGTGGATATGGCGCAGTCTTCGGGCACCGGCGGCCTCGGCCGTCAGGCGACGTTCAATCTCGACGGCCACCGCGTCACGCTGGAGTTCACGCCCAACAGCATTCGCAATCCGTTCCAACTGCCGGCCTTCTCGTGCCCGTAGCCCCGAAAGGACATGACCATGAGCACTGATTCAAGCGCCCCGACGAGCATCGGCTGGTACGGCAAACTTCCTTCCGCCGGTGACTTCCTGCAACGCCGTTTGCCTGACCCGGTGATCAACAACTGGGCCCACTGGTTCCATAACGGGCTGGTGAATTTGCAGCGCGATGCGCAGGGGCCAAACGATCACCCGTTCAGCAACGCGCCGGTGTGGAACTTCGTGATCCCCGCCACGCTCGGCAGCCAGTACGTGCAGATGGGCTGCCTGTTGCCGGCGCGCGACCGCGTCGGGCGGCGTTACCCCATCTGCGCGCTGCGCCTGTTCAGCCAACAGGATTGGCGCCCGCAACAGCTGAACATGGCGGCGAGCTGGTACCAACAGCTCGGCCATACCCTGCTGAACGGCGTGCGCAACGGCTTCTCCGCCGAACAGATCGACCGCACGCTGCAGGCGATCCCGGCGCTGCCCAGCCCGCCGGCGGAAGCGGACTCCGAGATATTGTCGATTATCGGGTTCCAGCATCCGGACGTACCGGGCCTCGGCTGGCAACAGGCCGCCGACTGTTTCGATCCGGCGCAGTACACCAGCTTCTGGTGGACCAATCAGGCCGACGGACACCCGCTCTACACCCACGTGCACAGCGGCAACCTCACCGTGCAGCTGTTTTCACTGCTGTTCGAGCCCAACGGCTGGGCGCGCCCCGGCCGCGGCGGCCAGTACCCGCAAATGTTTGATTAACATCGCTCGTTGAAGGAAATTTTATGGCTATCGACACCGATACCCTGCTGGCCCCGGTTGACGCGGACACGCCCTGCGGCGACAACCTGGAATACGACGCTGACTTTCTGGCCATGGCGCGCGCCGCCACCGGCAAAGCCGAACAGCAATTCGGCAGCACCATCATTCCGGAAGAAGCGCCGGATTGGGTGCAGGTCGAGCGTCTCGCAAGCTCGCTGCTGGCGCGCACCAAAGACCTGCGCGTCATGCTGTATCTCACCCGCGCCTGGACCCAGCTGCGCGGATTGCCGGGCTATGCCGACGGGCTGACGCTGATCCACCAGGCGATACTCCGCTACTGGGATGCCCTGCAGCCGCCGCTGGAGTTCGACGGCGAGGCCGACCCGCTGTTTCGCATCAACGCGCTGGCCGACCTTGGCGACAAGGCCGCGCTGGCCGCCAGCGTGCGCGCCGCGTCGCTGCTGAAAAGCGCCGCCGGTGAAATCTCGTTGCGCGATGCGGGCGCCCTGCTCGACGGCAGCAAGCAAGAGTGCCCCAACTTTCCCGGCGGCCGCGCACGGCTGCAGGATGAGCTGGCGCAACAGGATCGCCCCGAAGGCGCGCTGGTGATGCACATCGCCAACACCCTGGCCGCCATACGCAGCGAAGTCACCCGCCATCTGGGTGAAAGCGCGCTGCCGGAAATGAGCGCGCTGACCAAGGTCTTTTCGCTGGTGGCGCTCGCCGGCCAGAGCGAGGCCCCGGCCGCCACCGAAGCGGACGCCACACAGGAAACCGCCGCTGAGCAGCCACCGGCCGCCGTGCAGAGCGCCTCTGCCCCACTCAACTGGCGCAGCGCGCAGATCCAGTCGCGCGACGACGCTCAGCTGATGCTGGACAAGGTGAAAAACTATTTTCGTCTTCATGAGCCAAGCCACCCGGCGCCGCTGATGATCGATCGGGTACAGCGACTGATTACGCTGGACTTTATGCAAATCGTCCGCGATTTGGCGCCCGATGGGCTTAACCAACTGGAGACCATTCTCGGTCGCCCCGACAACGAGGAGAACAGCTAGCCGCCGACTTTTGTTCTCTTGACGACACCCGATACCGTCTGCCCCTGCGCAGACCCGAATCAGAACCTGACTCTCCCAGCCGGACGAGGCGCGTTCCCAATCGCCATTAGATGGAGTAAATCATGTCAAACTCGAAATCCCGCAGCGGGCAGAAATTCATCGCCCGCAACCGCGCGCCGCGCGTACAGATTGAATACGATGTCGAAATTTATGGCGCAGAGCGCAAAATCCAGCTGCCGTTCGTGATGGGCGTGATGGCGGATCTGGTGGGGAAAGCGGTCGATCCGCAAGCCAGCGTGGAAGAGCGCAAGTTCATGGAAATCGACGTCGACAACTTCGACGAGCGCATGAAATCGCTGAAGCCGCGCGTCGCTTATCAGGTTGACAATACCCTGACCGGCGAAGGCAAGCTGAACATCGATCTGACCTTCGAAAGCATGGAAGACTTCTCCCCCGCCGCTATCGCCCGCAAGGTCGACGCGCTGGACAATCTGCTGGACGCCCGCACCCAGCTTTCCAACCTGCTGTCCTACATGGACGGTAAAAACGGCGCCGAGGAGCTGATCTCCAAGATCCTGCAAAACCCGGCGCTGCTGAAATCCCTGACCGACGCGCCGAAGCCGGCGGTTAACGATGACAACAACGAGCGTGAGGATTAATCGATGAGCAACTCGCCTCAGCAACAGAATGCGTTGCAAACCACCGAGACTTTTTCCAGCGATGAGTTCAGCGCGCTGTTGAACAAAGAGTTCCGGCCGAAGACCGATCAGGCCAAAGAAGCGGTCGAGAACGCGGTGAAAACGCTGGCGCAGCAGGCACTGGAAAATACCGTCACCGTTTCTTCCGACGCCTACCGCACCATCCAGGCGCTGATCGCGGAAATCGACGAAAAGCTGTCGCAGCAGATCAACCAGATCATTCACCACGACGATTTCCAGAAGCTGGAAGGCGCGTGGCACGGCCTGCACTACCTGGTCAACAACTCTGAAACCGACGAGATGCTGAAGATCCGTTTCATGAGCATTTCCAAGCAGGAGCTGGGCCGCACGCTGAAGCGTTATAAAGGCGTGGGTTGGGATCAGAGCCCGATCTTCAAGAAAATCTACGAAGAAGAGTATGGCCAGTTCGGCGGCGAGCCCTTCGGCTGCCTGGTGGGCGACTACTACTTCGATCACAGCCCGCAGGACGTGGAGCTGCTGGGCGAAATGGCCAAGATCGGCGCCGCCTCGCACTGCCCGTTCATCGCCGGCACCGCGCCA
Organism: Serratia sp. BNK-23; assembly: GCF_047456145.1. NCBI lineage: Bacteria > Pseudomonadati > Pseudomonadota > Gammaproteobacteria > Enterobacterales > Yersiniaceae > Serratia > Serratia sp. BNK-23. The sequence continues at coordinate 1,876,049 of NZ_CP179900.1, read as the reverse complement.
AGCGTGATGCAGATGGAGTCCTGGCAGGAGCTCTCCAACCCGCGCGATCTGACCAAGATTTTCCAGAACACCGAATACGCCGCCTGGCGCAGCCTGCGCGAATCGGAAGATGCGCGCTACCTGGGTCTGGTGATGCCGCGCTTCCTGGCGCGCCTGCCGTATGGCATCCGCACCAATCCGGTGGACGAGTTTGACTTCGAAGAAGATACCGACGGCGCGACCCACGGCAACTACACCTGGACCAACGCCGCCTACGCCATGGCCGCCAACATCAACCGTTCGTTCAAAGAGTTCGGCTGGTGCACCGCCATTCGCGGGGTGGAATCCGGCGGCGCGGTGGAGAACCTGCCGTGCCATACCTTCCCGAGCGACGACGGCGGCGTGGACATGAAGTGCCCGACCGAGATCGCCATCAGCGATCGTCGCGAAGCCGAGCTGGCCAAAAACGGCTTTATGCCGCTGGTGCACCGCAAAAACTCCGACTTCGCCGCCTTTATCGGCGCGCAGTCGCTGCAGAAGCCGGCGGAATATTACGATGCCGACGCCTCTGCCAACGCCCAGCTTTCCGCGCGCCTGCCGTACCTGTTCGCCTGCTGCCGCTTCGCGCATTACCTGAAGTGCATCGTGCGCGACAAAATTGGCTCCTTCCGCGAGCGCGACGACATGGAGCGCTGGCTGAACGACTGGATCATGAACTACGTGGACGGCGATCCGGCCAACTCCTCGCAGGAAACCAAGTCGCGCAAACCGCTGGCCGCGGCGGAAGTGCAGGTGGAAGAGATTGAAGACAACCCGGGCTATTACAGCGCCAAGTTCTTCCTGCGCCCGCACTACCAGCTGGAAGGCCTGACCGTCTCCCTGCGCCTGGTGTCGAAGCTGCCTTCGCTGAAACAAAACGACGCGTCCTGATGGACTGAAGTCAGGCCGCGATCGCGCGGCCTGGCTGATGTATCAACCTCATCGTCAGCCTATCGCAGAAAACCCGGATCGCATGTGGAACCAAGATAACGCGAAATAATTAAGCATTGAGCCATTAGCACTTAATAGTGGCTCGGTAACCCGTACCGATAGTTTTCGGTATTTAAGAAGGTGCATGGCACAAGGATATAAATTGGTAATGCATTACCACACTTGCAATTCCTGCTGCTATTACCTGAGTTTTTCAACGTAACGTTAATACTACTGTTAACCCTTAATAAAGAGTGAAGAAACTATGGCTATTGATATGTTCCTGAAAGTTGAAGGTGCCAGCGGCGAATCCAAAGATTCGAATCACAAAGGCTGGACCGACATTACTTCTTTCTCCTGGGGCGCTTCTCAACCGGGCAATATGGGCGTTGGCGGCGGCGGTGGCGCCGGTAAAGTGTGCTTCAACGATCTGCACGTCAACGCGCTGATCGACAAGTCAACCCCGGCCTTGCTGAAACACTGCTCAAGCGGCAAACACCTGACCAAGATTGAGCTGTCGGTTTGCAAGGCGGGCGGCACCCAGGTTGAATACGCAAAAATCACTCTGGAAGACGTGCTGGTCACCGCCGTGCAGTACACCGGTGCAGGCGGCGAAGACACCGTGGGCGTCACCTACTCCTTCCAGGCGGCGAAAGTGAAACAGCAGTACTGGGAGCAGAGCGACAAAGGCGGCAAAGGCGCCGAAAGCAGCGCAGGTTGGAACATCAAGGAAAACCGCGAAGCTTAATTTGTCTGCCCCCGGCTACGGCCGGGGGTTCATAACATGGATACAATGGAGAGTCAGGATGAAAAAACCTCTATTTGGACCCGCATGGATTCGTTTTTCTGAAGTCAATATCAATGTAAAAAAAGTGGGTGCATTGATTGGTGGAAAAGTAGAAAGCAATATTGAAAACGGTATTTTTGAAAATGCTTGTCCTATACGAATGAGTTATGTACTCAACTATACAGGCATACCAATTCCCTCTAACTCCGGTTATGCGACTGTGTCTGGTAAAGATAAAAAATGGTATCTTTATCGTGTTAACGATATGATTCTCTTTTTAGAAAAGAACTTCGGCAAGCCTGATATCACGGTGAAATCCCCTACCCCAGCTAAATTCTCAGGTAAAAAAGGGATAATGGTTATACAAGGAAATGGCTGGCGAAATGCCAGAGGACATGTCACATTATGGAACGGTGACATTTGCTCTGACTCTTGTCATTTCATGGGGGATCCTGAGAATGGATCTTTTGTTCCTGAAGTAGCATCACTTTGGATATTAAAATGAAGACTACCCACATCGCCCTTGCTCTTCTTCTCATTTCTCCTATGTTGCTGGCGGAAGATATAAAAATAGAAAACTTACCTCAAAGCGAAATTTATGAAAATTGGCTGATTAGCCGCTGTATTGGGAAATCTACTGACTCAGAAAAAACCAAGCAAGATGCCTTCCGTTCCGCTTCCGCCTATTTAGAATTCAGTAAACTCCCCATGGATGCATTCGAACAAGGCGAAAAACTGGCTGAACAGTACGCAAATAAAAATAGTCAAGGCTCAGTTAAAGGAAGTTATCATACTTTAGATTGCCTTTCGCTGCAGAGTTCCAGTGAGGCTAAAGCCATCTTCGAACGTTACTCTAATTAATAATTAATATTGTAAGTTGCAATTTTATAAAACCATCAACTTAAGAAAATTAGAGTTTTATTAATTATTTTCACTGGGTATTCGCCATCAAGCATTGAGATACTCATGCGCTGGTTATGTATTACTCTGCACAAACCATACGGATTTTGGAGTGTTGAGATGAAAAAAATCCTTATCTCCTTTTTTTGTCTATATGCCACTTGTGCTATAGCGCAGAAAAATCAAGAAGAGTCGATTGAAAATTGGCCGCCGCAAGCGGCATACAGAAGCTATTTGCAAAACTACAAGGATATTGCTCTAACCTACTGCATTTCCGTCGCTTATAAGACATCACCAGAGGCTAGCAAAGATGCAATTGCCTCATCGAATGGTATCGATGCTTGGTCATACTATGCAATTCGTGATGAAGAATCCCCTATCATCAAGCTGACAAAGCAGTATTTGCAAAAGAATTACAATGCTAAGGATGGGAAAAGCCGCTTAGACTTAATGAAGTGCATGGATATGTACCATAGTGAAGAGCTTGATAAACTTGCGAAAGATTATGTACAGCGCCCTAATGATAATTGGGTGAAAGACAATCCGGACAGAGTAAATGAAAATCCTCCTCGGAAATAATCAGTGAAAAAAATCTCACTGACTGTGGCCATCGCCGCAACGTTGAACGTCAATGCAGCGACAGAAATTGACTATTCCCCTGCCGAGTACCTCAAAAACTACGCGCTTAGCGTTTGTATCGCCGAGGGGTACTCAGCCAAAGAAGTCAAAAACGATGCCGCCGCCGCCGCTCGGGGCTACATGGAGTTCGGCGATTATTCTCTGGAGGCGCATACCGCCGTCAGGGCGCTGGCAAAAGAATTTCTGGCAAAGCCCTATGACAGCATGTCTGGGGAGCCGATGACGATGGCCAAGTACATCGATCTTGTACATAGCCAAGCGTTACAAGCCATCATCAAGAAGTACCAAGGGAAAGACGACAACTGATAATAAATACGCATCCTTACATATAATAAATGTTAGTTTAGAAAAATAGGAAAGGAATCCTGATGCAATACAAAACAAAAGCAGATCTGGATAGATCTGTCGATGAACTCAAAAAACTATCAAGAACGTTTTCACGACAGTATCTATACACCAACGAATCAAGAGCTAATTTCTCACTGGAAATAGACCAACTTATTCAGTTTGCACAAAGGGATATCAGTATACACTGCACATCCTACTCTGGAGCAATCAGTATAATTGAAGAGGAAATCAACAACCTCAAACAACAAGAATTCAACATTAATACAGGTAAAGCCAAGCTCTTTGTCGCAATAAAAAAAGAAAAAAGAGAAAGATTTTCAAACCTGGTGATGAAACAAGTTGGTTTTGTCAGCGGCGGCTCTCAGATATTTGCCGGAATCGGAACCTGTGCACTTTCTGCAGGCATGGCCTGCGGGGGCGTTGGCGTACCGTTAATGGCTCAAGGAGCAAATAATGTTTACGAAAGTGGCTATTATTTACTTTTCAGAAAAGATAAGATTGGCAGTATAAGAGAGGCATACCACTACGCGGCTAACTATCTAGGCTATAATAAAAATGAAGCTGACATCGTTTATAGTTCCGTTGACATCTCACTATCCGGGTACGGTATATTTAGCAAGTCATTAAGACCTGACTCCTGGCGGTTGTTTAAACACATAAATAGCGATTATATTATTGGATGGAAAAAGCTTGGCACGGTTCCATTAGGCGCAGAGGTTTTTTCCAATGCCATAACTGGCTATGGAATTTACAAATTAATCGATGAGGAAACAAAACAGTGATCGATGACGTCACGCTTTCCACCTACTCTTACTCATTTGTGTTTTTATACTTTTTCCTGTCAGTCTTAGTATTTGTCGGGCTTTATCACCTAAAACAAAAAACCAACAATAAAAAATCCTATTCTCTTTTTGTGATGGCTACCATAGTGAATTTATTTGCAAGCATCATCCAGGGTTTAGTGTTTAACTATGGTTCTGAGATACTGGATCCAATGCTCAATATAAAATTTCAAGACTATGATGAGGTGTGGTACGCCAGTATTATATTCGCCCTTACTTACCTGTCTCAATTACCAACTAATCTCTATTACAAAAGAAAGGCTAAGAATAATGCGAATAATAGCAATGACATCACCTGACATATACAGTCTCACGTTATTATATTGAAGTTTTCGACCATATAATGCGTTAACCCAAAAAATTAGTCACTCACATTCAAAGATCTCTCTTAGGAAAGAAATTAAGTCAAACTCATCCAGTTATCGAGTTCCACTGTCTGGCCATAAGATCTAATCAGCAGGAATGCCTTATGCGATTTTCCATTGTAAAAAATAAAAGCGGCCAGGTTCCGCCGCAGAGCAGTTGCGATTTTCTGCCGCCGGGCGGCACCATCGGCCGCAGCGTGGACAACAACCTGGTGCTGCCGGACGAAGAGCGCGCCATTTCCCGCCTGCAGGCGATCGTGCATATTTCCGCTGACGGCGAATGCCGCATCACCAACCGTGGCAACGTCACCCGCGTGCTGCTGAACGACATTCCGCTGGAGCGCGGCCGCCAGGTTGAACTGCAGGACGGCGACGTGCTCGGCATCGACGATTACCAGATCGAAGTCAGCGCACTGCAGCAACACGCCGCGCCGCAGGCTCAACCGGTGGCCAAGGTCGCCGCCGTTGCCGCTGCTGCGGCCCCTGCAGCCGCCGCCAAAGAAAAATCCGCCGCGCCGATCCCCAACGAAATCTGGGACAGCCTGGTGGAAGAATTTACGCCGAACGCGCCGGCCGCCGTCACACCGCCGCCGATCGCCAATCCGGACAATCATCCGCTGCTGGATACCCCCGCTCGCGAGCTGAACCCGGCCGATCCGCTGGCGCAGCTGGCGGGCGATGTCGATCTGCGCCAACTGCAGCAACAGCAAACCGATCCGGCCGCCTTATTCAACACCGACTCCACTTTTGAGCGTGAGCATATCCTGGCCGATACCACCCCCAGCGCGCTGCTGGCGGAGCAGGCTGCGCCGCCGCGCCCGGCTCCCCCCGTCCAGAATGCGCAGCAACCGGAACAAGAGCTGGATCCGCTGGCGCTGTTCGGCGGCTCATCCGCGCCCGCTTCGCCAGAGACGCTGAACAGCAACGATCCGCTGGGGCTGCTGATGGGCGGCGCCGTGCCGCTGGCTCAGCCGGAGGAAGCGGTACAGCCGCCGTCCCCACCACCGGCGCCGATCGCCGCCCAGCCGGTAGCGCCGCGCCCTCAGCCGACGCCGCCGCCCGTGCAGAGACCCGAGCCGCAACCCCAACCCGCGCCGCAGTTCAGCCAGCAGGAACCGCCTGCGCAGCCGCCGCGTCCGCGCCAGGGCAACCGCCTGGGCATCGATCCGGTTGCCTACCAGTCCGCTCAGCGGCAGCACGCCGCCGCGCCGAATGGCGACACCTTGGAGGGGCCGCTGCTGACGGCGCTGCTGCAAGGCGTCGGTCTCGACGATCTGCAGCCGCAGCCACATTTCGACGAACAACAGATCCGCCTGGCCGGTCGCCTGCTGAGCCTGTTCTCGCAAGGCACCGTCGCCCTGCTCTCATCCCGCTCGATCCTCAAGCGCGGCGTGAAGGCGGAGATGACCATGATCCTCGACGAGGCCAACAACCCGTTCAAGCTGCTGCCTTCGGGCAAAACGGTGCTGATGCAGATGTTCGGCAGCCAGATGCCGGGCTTTATGCCGCCGGAACAGGCGGTGCGCGATGCGCTGATCGACCTGCAGGCGCACCAGCTGGGGATGATCGCCGGCATTCGCGCCATCATCGCCGCCATGCTGCAGTCGTTTAACCCGGAACGTCTCGAAGAAGAAGCGCGCAAGGAAGGCGTGGCGCCGCGTCTGTCACTGCCCGCCAACCGCAAGGCCGCGCTGTGGGACTACTTCGTGAAGAACTATCAGCAAACCTCCGGCGAAATCGAGGACGATTTCCACACCCTGTTCGGCGAAGCCTTCCTGCACGCCTATGACGTTGAAGTGAATCAATACAAAGACTCACAGACCAAACCGGACGCGTAATGAATATCACCATAGCCTCTACCTCCAACCAGGGCGGCCGCGCCTCCAACCAGGATCAGACCGGCGAGGTGCTCGGCAACCGCGCCGCCTGCTTCGTGGTGTGCGACGGCATCGCCGGTTTTCCGGGCGGCGATATCGCCGCCAAACTGGCGCGCGACACCATTTTGCAAAACTTCGACGGCGAAAAGCACCTGAACGCCCAGAGCATTCGTCAGCACATTACGCGCGCCAATGCCGCCATCCACCAGCAACAGCGGCAGTCGGACGAATACAGCAAGATGGGCACCACGCTGGTCAGTCTGTTTATCGATCGCGATTACCAGCTGGCCTACTGGGCGCACGCCGGCGACAGCCGCCTGTACCTGTTCCGCCGCGGCTACCTGCATGCCGTCACCACCGACCACAGCCTGATCCAACAGATGCAGGACGCCGGTTATCAGACCAACGGCATCAACAGCAACCTGCTGTATTTCGCGCTGGGGCTCAACGAAGAGCGCGACGCCACCTACAGCGACGTGCTGCAGCTGGAAGACGGCGACGTTTTCCTGCTGTGCACCGACGGATTCTGGCACAGCTTCAGCCAGGCCGAACTGGAACAGTCGCTGCACATGGTCAACTCCCCCAGCGAGTGGATCGCCCTGATGCAGCAGGCATGGAAGAAAAACAATAACAGCGATAACTACAGCGCTATCGCCGTCTGGATTGGCTCACCGCAGGAAACCACCCTGCTGCATTCGCTGGCGGATGCGGAGCGGTTTCTGAGCCGCGACTGAGCAGCGCACATTCACAGCAAGGTTCACTATGAAATATTGGATGCCGGGGCTCGTCGCCCTGATGGCGGTGCCGACCGCGCAGGCGATGAACTATCGCCTGGTTTACTCCCCCAGCCAGAAGCTGGAAGTGTTTATCGATGACGTCAAAAACAGCAATCCGGCAAGCTGGTGCGGCAAAAGCATCCCGCTGCGTATCGTCTCGGCGCAAAGCCAGGATCCGACGGTGCTGAACGACTTCCTGCCGCGCGTCGGCAATCTGTTGGAAAAGCAGTGCCCGAAAGCCGGCCACCTGCCCTGGACGCTGACCGACAAGCGCGGAGAGAAACTGGCCAGCGGCGAAGCCGCCAAAGCGCGCGGCTGGAAACCGGTGGTCAAACAAGAGGCCTCCGAGCCGCCGGAAACCCCGCCGCAACCGGCGATCCCTGCGGCGGTGGCCGTGACTTCTCCGCAGGCGGACAGCGCGTCGGCTCAGCGTTTCAGCCTGCCGCAGGGCTGCCACTTCCGCACCTTCTGGCGTGACGAGGCCAACGGCGGCTCGCTGTTCATTCCCGCCGGCGCCGCGCTGCGCTGCGGCGAGGACGGCTGGCTGCAGGGCAACGGCGCGGTCACGCTGCAACAGGGCGGCCAAACCCTCTCGCCGACGCTGTGGTTCCTGCAAGGTTACCCGCTGGCGCAGGTTAACGGCGGCGATCGCGCGCTGACCGTCGTCAGCGCCAACGCCCAACGGCTCATTTTGGGCGGCAACCCGCAGGCGCCGGGCAGCTTCCTGCTGCTGAACTTCGAACCGAAGCTGCACGCCTGGGCGTTCAACGGTGAAGCGATCGTTGAAATGCCGCGCGTCGACGCCGCCGACGAGAACAAGATCAAACAGCGCGTGCAGCAGGCGCAAACCGCCTGGCAGCCGCTGCTGAGCGCCCCCGCCCCGCTGACTTTCAAACTGGTGGAAAAGCTGGCCGCAGACCGGGTTGATCCCGCCAGCGGCAGCTACCTGTCGGTTAGCGGCGCCACTCACTGATTATAAGGAAAGCCTGTGAAATCATTAGCAAGCATGCTGCAAGGCCAGTCGATCGGCGCGGCCATCACCGCCGTCGAAAACGATATCAAGGCGAAACCGGCGGATGCCGACCTGCGCGCCGCGCTGGTGCAACTGCTGTGTCTGAGCGGCAACTGGACGCGCGCCAACGCGCAGCTGAAATCCTGGCAGGCGCTGAAACCTATCGCCCAACCGACCACGCTGCTGCTGATGCAGTCAGTCAACGCCGAGCTGCAACGCCAGGCGGTGTTTGCCGGCACGGCCGCGCCGGCGCTGCTGCGGCAGGATCAGCCTTGGCTGAAACTGATGGTGCAGGCGCTGCATCAGGATGCGCAAGGGGCGGCCGAACAGGCCCAGGCGCTGCGTGATGAAGCGCTGGAGGCCGCTCCGGCCGGCGCCGGGCGGTTAACGCTGGCCGAAGGCGAACAAGAACGGCAGCTGCGTTTCGACTGGCTGACCGACGGTGACGGCCGCCTCGGGCCGGTATGCGAACTGGCGCTGAACGGCGTTTACTACTGGCTGCCGTTTGCCGACATCGCCGCGATCCAGTTCCAGGCGCCGCAGAGCGCCATCGACCTGGTGTGGAGCCATGCGCTGGTGCGCCTGACCGATGGCCGCGAACAGGTATGCCAACTGCCCGCCCGTTATCCGCTGCCCGAAGGCAGCGACGACGCGCTGCTGCTCGGCAAGCGCACCGAATGGCAACCGCTGGGCGACGGCACCCACTATGCGGGGCTGGGCCTGAAAACCTGGCTCAGCGAAAGCGATGAATTCCCACTGCACAGCCTGCGGCAGCTGAGCTTCGACGCGAGCGCCTGACCATGAACGATAAGCGCCCACCCCACTACGACGGCGGCGATCTGCGCCACCAGGGCTATCGCTATCGTCAGGACAGCGAACGCCTGACCTCGCGCGACAAAATGCAGCCGGTGCTGCTCGATATGCTGACCGACGACGAACCGCAGAAAAAGCAGGAGGCGCAGGTGCGCAACCTGGTGTCGCACAGCGAGCTGCGCCGCCGGGTATTGCGCGATCTGCAGTGGCTGTTCAACTGCGTCAACAGCGAATCCAATCTGGATCTCGGCGATTTTCCGCAGGTGCGGCGCTCCACCCTGAATTACGGCATCGCCTCGCTGGCGGGCAAGCGCATGTCGGACATCGAATGGCTCGACATTCAGCGCGCGCTGACCGAATCCATTCTCCATTTCGAGCCGCGCATTTTGCCCGAGGGGCTGCAGGTGCGCTGCATCTCGGATACCGGCTCGCTGGAGCTGCACAACGTGCTGTCGATCGAAATCAAGGGCCGCCTGTGGTGCGTGCCCTATCCGCTGGAGTTTCTGTTCCGTACCGACGTGGATCTGGAAAACGGCCACTTCGATCTGAAAGACATAGGGTAAGGCGATGGACAGTAAACTGTTAGATTATTACAACCGCGAGCTGGCCTATCTGCGTGAGATGGGCGCCGAGTTCGCCGAACAGTACCCGAAGGTCGCGGGCCGCCTCGGCATGCGCGGCATCGACGTGGCGGACCCTTATATCGAGCGCCTGATGGAAGGCTTTGCCTTTCTCACCTCGCGCGTGCAGTTGAAAATGGACGCCGAGTTCCCGCGCTTTTCTCAGCGCTTGCTGGAGATCATCTACCCCAACTACCTGTCGCCGACGCCGTCGATGGCGATCGCCGAGCTGCAGCCGGACAGCAGCAAAGGCGACATCAGCAACGGCTTCGTGGTGCCGCGCGGCACCATGATGGACAGCCAGACGCTGAAGAAAAGCGGCATCACCTGCAGTTACACCACGGCGCATGACGTCACGCTGCAGCCGGTGCGCATCGCCGGCGTCGAGCTGGGCGGCATTCCGGCCGATATCCCGCTGGCCTCGCTGGGGTTGCAGCACAGCGGCTGCGTCAGCGCGCTGCGCATTCGTCTTGAGTGCTACGAAAGTGTGACGCTCAACAACCTGCAGCTGGATCAATTGATGTTTTACCTAGCCGGGCCGGACATGCAGGCGCAGCAGTTGCTGGAGTTGCTGATGCAGCACAGCGTCGGGCTTGTCTGCCAAACGGTGGAGGCTCAGCCGCAGCGGCGGGCGCTGGCGTTGGACGGGCTGCGACAGGAGGGCTTCGCCGCCGATCAGGCGCTGCTGCCCAACGATCTGCGCAACTTCGAAGGCTACCGGCTGCTGCAGGAGTATTTCGCCTTCCCGGCGCGCTTCCAGTTCTTCAGCGTCAACGGCCTGCGTCCGCTGCTGCAGAGCGTGCGCGAAGGGAAAAAGGGGCTGCGCCAGTTCGAAATCGTGGTACTGCTGGATCGGCATGATGCCGCGCTGGAACGGGTGGTCGACGCCGCCCACCTGGCGCTGCACTGCACGCCGGTGATCAACCTGTTTCCGAAAGTGGCCGAACGCATCGCGATCAACGAAAAGAACCACGAATACCATCTGGTGGTCGACAATATCCGGCCGCTGGATTACGAAGTGTTTTCGGTGCAGCGGCTCGGCGGCAGCGCCAGCGAAAAACGCTACGAGCAAGAGTTTCGGCCGTTTTACAGCACCCTGAGCGCGGACGACGGCAACTATGGCGCCTACTTTTCGCTGCGGCGCGAACAGCGCACGCTGTCGGAGCACGCCCGCCGCTACGGCACCCGCACCGGCTACGCCGGTTCGGAAGTGTTCGTGTCGCTGGTGGACGAACGGCAATCGCCGTGGCACAGCGATCTGAAATACCTCACCGCCGACGTGCTGTGCACCAGCCGCGATCTGCCGTTGATGCTGTTGCAACAGGATCAGGGCAACTTCGTGATGCCCGATTCGATCCCGATCAAGCAGGTCTCGCTGCGCAAAGGCCCCACCCCGCCACGCCCGGCGCTGGCCGAAGGGATGATCACCTGGCGGCTGATCAGCCAGTTGCAGCTGAACTACCTCAGCATGATGGACGGCGATCCGGAACAGGGCGCCGCCAGCCTGCGCCAGCTGCTGGGGCTGTACGGCAACCTGAGCGAGCCGGCGATCGCCAAACAGATCCAGGGCGTGCGCCACTGCAACCTGCGGCCGGTCTATCGGCGTGTGCCGGAGCCGGGCCCGATCGTGTTCGCGCGCGGTATCGCCATCGATCTGACGGTCGATGAGCAGGCGTTCTCCGGCAACAGCCCTTACCTGCTCGGCAGCGTGCTGGAGCGCCTGTTCTCGCGCCTGGTGGCGATGAACACCTTCACCGAGATGACGCTCTCCAGCCAGCAGCGCGGCGAAATCGCCCACTGGCAGGCGCGCATGGGCAAAAGGACGCTGATATGAGCGCGGAGATGATCGCCACCGAACTGGCGCCGCCGCAGATCAATGCGCTGTATCGGCTGCCGGACGACTTCTGGCCGCGGCTGCGCAGTGCGCCTTACAAGCACGATCTGTTTCAACTGCTGCGACGCATCGACGCCCAGGGCGGCCAGCCCTATCTGCTGGGGCGAGCGCCGCTGCCGCGCCACGAGATGCTGCGCCTGGGCCAGGAGCCGTCGCTGTCGTTCGCGCCCTCCACGCTGGCGCAGGTGGCGCCACGCGCCAACAGCCCGCTGCACGACGTTTCGATCTTCAGCTTCGGCCTGTTCGGCCCCAACGGGCCGCTGCCGCTGCACCTGACCGAATACGTGCGCGAACGGGTGTATCACCATCAGGACACCACCCTGCTGGCGTTCACCAATCTGTTCCATCACCGGTTGACGCTGCTGTTTTACCGCGCCTGGGCCGACGCGCAGCCGACGGTATCGCTGGATCGCCAGGACAACCGGCGCTTCGACGAGTACCTGTCGAGCCTGATCGGCATCGGCCAGCCGGCGCAGCAGGAACGCGACAGCATCAACGCCCACGCCAAGCATTTTATGGCCGGTCATCTGATTCGCCACAGCCGCGATCCGGAAGGCCTGAGCAAGATTTTGCAGCAGTATTTCAAGGTGCCGGTGCGCATCGTCGAAAACGTGCCGCACTGGCTGCGGGTGGAACCGCGCGAACAGGCGCGGCTCAAGGCCGGGCGCGGTGCGCCGCGGCTCGGCGAGTCGGCCTTTCTCGGCATCGCGGTGCGCGATATCCAGCACAAGTTCCGCATCGAGCTGGGGCCGATGCCGCAGCAGGACTATGACCGCTTCCTGCCGGGCGCCGAGCTGTGCCGGCAACTGCGCGACTGGGTGCGCCAATACCTGGGCATCGAGTTCGTCTGGGAAGTGCGCCTGATCCTGGCGAAGGAACAGGCGCACGGCATCCAGCTCGGCGGCGCGCAGCGATTGGGCCTGAGCAGTTGGCTGGCCGACCATCGGCGACAGCGCGATCTCGACGATCTGATCTTCAGCCCTGAACCGCTGGAAAACCCGTTCTGACCCTATTTCGGCCGGCGCCCTGCGGCGCCAGGCCACCCTGAGACCTGAGGAAAACCATGTCTGAAATCAGCCGCTCGGTATTATTTGGCAAACTGGATAGCCTGTTATTCACCTCTCTGGAAAGTGCGACGGCGTTTTGCAAGCTGCGCGGTAACCCCTACGTCGAACTGGCGCACTGGCTGCATCAGCTGATGCAATCGCCGGACGGCGATCTGCAGCAGATCGTCCGCCACTTCGCGTTGGACGAGGCGCAGCTGGCGCGCGACATCGTCGAGGCGCTCGATGGCCTGCCCCGCGGCGCCAGCGCCATCTCCGATCTGTCCGAGCACATCGACAGCGCGGTAGAACGCGCCTGGGTCTATGGCTCATTGAAATTCGGCGCGGCGCGCATCCGCGGCGGCCACCTGCTGCTCGGCATTCTGAAAACCTACAGCCTGCGCCATCTGCTGAAGGCCATTTCCCCGCAGTTCGAGCGCATCAACGCCGATCTATTGATGGAGCAGTTCGCCGTCATTACCGCTCACTCGGCGGAAAACGCCCAGGATGCGCCGGCGGAAAGCCGCGCCGAGAACGCATCCGGCGCGGCGCGCAGCGGTGAAAGCGTGCTGGCGCAGTATGCCCAGGATCTGACCGTCAGAGCGCGCGACGGCGAGATCGACCCGGTGGCCGGCCGCGATGAAGAGATCCGGCAAATCATCGATATCCTGATGCGCCGCCGCCAGAACAACCCGCTGCTGACCGGTGAGGCCGGCGTCGGGAAAACCGCGGTGGTGGAAGGCCTGGCGCTGCGCATCGTGGCCGGCGATGTGCCACCACAGCTGCGCGACGTGAAACTGTGCCTGCTGGACATCGGCATGCTGCAGGCCGGCGCCGGCGTTAAGGGCGAGTTTGAAAAACGGCTGCAGGCGGTGATCGACGAAGTGCAGTCCAGCCCGACGCCAATCATCCTGTTTATCGACGAAATTCACACCCTGATCGGCGCCGGCGGCGCCCAGGGCACCGGCGACGCCGCCAACCTGCTGAAGCCGGCGCTGGCGCGCGGCCAACTGCGCACCATTGGCGCCACCACCTGGTCGGAATACAAGAAATACATCGAGAAAGACCCGGCGCTCACCCGCCGTTTCCAGGTGGTGCAGGTGCACGAGCCGAGCGAAGACAAGGCGCTGCTGATGCTGCGCAGCACCGTCAGCCCGCTGGAGCAACACCACCGCGTGCTGCTGTTGGATGAAGCGGTGGACGCCGCGGTGCGGCTGTCCCATCGCTATATTCCGGCCCGCCAGTTGCCGGACAAGGCGGTGGCGCTGCTGGATACCGCCTGCGCGCGCGTGGCGGTCAGCCAACACGCCGAGCCCGCCCAGGTTGAAGACTGCCGCCATCGCATCGATGCGCTGCAGATCGAATTGGATATCGCCCGCCGCGAGGCCAAGGTCGGCATCGGCGATCCCCTGCGCCCGCAGGAGATTGAAGCTCAGCTGACCGCGCTGCGCCTGGAGCTCAAACAGCTGACCGAGCGCTGGCAGCAAGAGCTGACGCTGATCCAAGAGATCATCACACTGCGCGCCCAGCTGCACCGGCAGGAAGCGGAGGAGCCTGCCGGCGAAGAAACGGAGGCGGGCCCTGACGCCGACGCGCTGCGCGCCCAACTGGGCGAGCTGCAGCAGCAACTGAGCGCGCTGCAGGGCGAAGCGCCGCTGATCTTCGCCGCCGTCGACGCCAACATCGTGGCGGCGGTGGTGGCCGACTGGACCGGCATCCCGCTGGGCCGCATGGTGAAAAACGAGATTGAAGCGGTGCTGCAACTCTCCGACACCCTGAACCAGCGCGTGATCGGCCAACGCCATGCGCTGGATCTGATCGCCCGCCGGGTGCGCACCTCACGGGCGCGGCTGGACGATCCGAACAAGCCGGTCGGGGTGTTCCTGCTGGCCGGGCCCTCCGGCGTCGGCAAAACCGAAACCGCGCTGGCGCTGGCGGAAACCCTGTACGGCGGCGAGCAGAACGTCATCACCATCAACATGAGCGAATTCCAGGAGTCGCACACCGTTTCGACGCTGAAAGGCGCGCCGCCCGGCTATGTCGGCTACGGCGAAGGCGGCGTGCTGACCGAGGCGGTGCGCCGCCGTCCTTACAGCGTGGTGCTGTTGGACGAGATCGAGAAAGCGCACCCGGACGTCCATGAAATCTTCTTCCAGGTGTTCGACAAGGGCTGGATGGAGGACGGCGAAGGCCGCCATATCGATTTCCGCAACACCATCATCATCCTGACCTCCAACGTCGGCACCGATCTGATCGCCGGGCTGTGCAGCGATCCGGAGCTGCTGCCGGAGCCGGAGGCGCTGAGCGGCGCGCTGCGCCAACCGCTGCTGTCGGTGTTCCCGGCCGCCTTGCTCGGCCGTCTGCTGGTGGTGCCGTATTACCCGCTGACCGACGCCACTCTGGGCAACATCGTGCGCCTGCAGTTGG
Source organism: Serratia sp. BNK-23 (assembly GCF_047456145.1). NCBI lineage: Bacteria > Pseudomonadati > Pseudomonadota > Gammaproteobacteria > Enterobacterales > Yersiniaceae > Serratia > Serratia sp. BNK-23. The sequence goes on along the minus strand of NZ_CP179900.1, from coordinate 1,860,758 downwards.
GCCGCATTCAGCGCCGCCTGGCGGAGAATCACGACATCGTCTGCACCTTCGACGACGCGGTTATCGAGCAGATCGTCAGCCGCTGCACCGAGGTGGAGTCCGGCGGCCGCATGGTCGACGCCATCCTGACCAACACCCTGCTGCCGCAGATCAGCCACACCCTGCTGACCGGCAGCGCCAACGACCAGCGCTATCGCCAGCTGCATATCGCGCTGCAGAACCACGAATTCATTTGTCAATTTCAGGCATAACGCCGCGGCCGCCGAGACGGCGGCCCTTTGAACACAGAGAGTCATCACTATGTCGGGAACCGGGATAACCAAACCGAATTCGAACAGCCTGCCGAGCGGCTATCGATTCAACGAATTCGAGATCCAGGAAGCGATCGGCGAAGGCGGCTTCGGCATCGTCTACCGCGCCTACGATCACCAACTGGAACGCACCATCGCCATCAAGGAGTACATGCCAACCTCGCTGGCGAAACGCAACGACGATCTCAGTATCGGGCTACGCGGCGAGCGCTTCGGCAAAACTTTCCAGGCCGGGCTGAACAGCTTTATTCAGGAGGCGCGTCTGCTGGCGCGCTTCTCGCACCCCGGCCTGCTGCACGTGTTGCGCTTCTGGGAAGAGAACGGCACCGCCTATATGGGCACCCAGTTTTACAGCGGCACCACGCTGAAAAACCTGCAGGCGCAGCAGCCGGAGAAAATCGACGAGGCGTGGATCCGTCGGCTGCTGCCGCCGCTGTTCAGCGCCATCAACACCATCCATCAGGAAGGTTATCTGCACCGCGACATTTCGCTGGATAATATCCAGATCCAGGAGAGCCAGCTGCCGGTGCTGCTGGACTTCGGGTCAGCGCGCAAAGAGATCGGCAACCTGTCGGACGAAACGGAGATCATGCTCAAACCGGGCTTCGCGCCGATCGAGCAGTACACCGAGAACAGCGACGGCGAACAAGGGCCGTGGACCGATATCTACGCGCTGGGCGCCGTGCTGCACACGCTGATCGTCGGTTCGCCGCCGCCGGTCAGCGTGGTGCGCAGCATCGAAGACAGCTACCAGCCGCTGACCGAGCGCCGCCCCGCCGGCTACTCGCCGGAGCTGTTGCGCACCGTCGATCGCGCGCTGGCGCTGAAGCCGGAAGACCGCCCGCAGACCATCGACGAAATGGCCGAGCTGTTGCACCTGCCGATCGCCGATGAAAACGAAATCATCAGCACCCCGGCCGCCGCGCCGGAGAACTTGCTGGTCGCCGCCAACCCGGCCGCCGCTGCGGCCGCCGCCGGCGCCGTTACCGCGCGCGGTACCCAATTCTCACGCCCGATGATGGCCGGCGCCGGGGTCGCCGCGCTGCTGGTGATCGGCGCGATCGCCTGGCTGAGCGGCGGCAAGGACGACGCCCAGGCCGTCGCTCAAAACAGCGAGGCGTCACCGGCGCAGAAAACCCTGACGGAGCAGGCGAGCGCGCCGCAAACCGCGCAGCCTGCGGCGGCGGAACCTGAAAAAGCGGCGCCGCCGGCGCAACCGGTGGCGTTGGTGTACTTCAAACTGCAACCGGGTGAGCAGGTCAGCCTCGACGGCAAGCCGCAGCAGGTGACGCCGGGCGAAAACGGCTTCGCCAGCCTGAACCTGGCGCCAGGCCGTTATCAGTTGGAGATCCGCCACAACGATCGGCTGCGCCGCCAACAGCTCAGCATCGACACCGCCGGCACCTGGCTGGTCAACCCGGCCACCGCCGGTTAATCCCGTTCTGAAACTCCGCCACGGCGGGGTTTTCCCTATTTCATGAGACTGACGAGCAACTGCCCCCTCATTGGCCGCGCGGCAAGGCCGCTGCAACGCCGGAGTATGCAGGGCATGACGTCAATCACAGAGGATGTTCTCATGTTGGATCGCATTATTGCGCACACGCCGCTGGGCCAGGAGCAACTGCTGTTCCGCTCGCTGGACGGCATCGAAGCGCTTTCCACTCCTTTCGACTTCTCTATTGAATTGCTGAGCACCGACGCGCGGCTCGATCGCAAAGCGCTGCTCGGCCAACCGCTGACGCTGGAGATCCCTACCCAGGGCTTTCTCAGCGCCCCGCGCTACCTGAACGGCAAGATCACCGCCATCGCCGTCAGCAGCGAAGAGATCGGCGGCACGCGCTACGCGGTGTATAACCTGCACGTGCAGCCGGATCTGTGGCCGATGACCAAAGACCGCAACTTCCGCATCTTCCAGGAACAGACGGTGCCGCAGATCGTCAAGACCCTGCTGGCGGAGCACAACGTGCAGCTGGAAGATCAGCTGACCGGCGACTATCGCCTGTGGGGCTACTGCGTGCAGTACAACGAAAGCAGCTTCAACTTCATCAGCCGCCTGATGGAGCTGGAGGGCATCTATTACTATTTCAAACACGAGATGGGCAAGCACACGCTGGTGCTCGGGGATGCGCCCCACCACCACCAGCCTTATCCCGGCTACGAGATGATCCCCTACCATCTGACGCCGTCCGGCGGCAGCACCAGCGAGGAAGGCATCAGCCAGTGGACATTGTCCGATCGCGTCACGCCGGGCATCTACAGCCTGGACGACTATGATTTTCGCAAACCTAACGCCTGGCTGTTCCAGGCGCGGCAAAACCCGGTCTCCCCCACGCCGGGGCAGATCGACGTTTACGACTGGCCAGGCCGCTATACCGAGCATCAGCAAGGGGAGTTCTACGCCCGCGTGCGCCAGGAAGCCTGGCAGGCCGAGCATCAGCAGATCCGAGGCACCGCCACCGCCATGGGCATCGCCCCCGGCAGCACCTTTACGTTGTATAACGCCCCGCACGCCGACGACAACCGCGAGTACCTGACGCTGCAGGCCAACTATCACCTGAAAGAGAACCGCTACGCCAGCGGCGACGATCAGAGTAGCGAACACCGTATCGACTTCACCGTGCTGCCGGCGGACGTGCCCTGGCACCCGCCGCAGCAGGCCAGCTGGCCGAAAACCCACGGGCCGCAGACCGCCCGGGTGGTCGGCCCGGCCGGCGAATCGATCTGGACCGATAAATACGGCCGCATCAAGGTGAAATTCCACTGGGATCGCTTCGGGCCGAAAGACGACGGCAGCTCCTGCTGGGTGCGCGTCTCCAGCGCCTGGGCCGGCCAGGGCTACGGCGGTGTGCAGATCCCGCGCGTCAACGACGAAGTGGTGGTGGACTTTATCAACGGCGATCCGGATCGGCCGATCGTCACCGGGCGCGTCTATAACGAAGCCAGCATGCCGCCGTGGGCGCTGCCGGCCGCCGCCACCCAGATGGGCTTTATGAGCCGCACCAAGGACGGCACCGCCGACAACGCCAACGCCCTGCGTTTCGAAGACAAGGCCGGCGCCGAGCAGGTGTGGATCCAGGCGGAGCGCAACATGGACACCCAGGTGAAAAACGATGAGAGCCACACCATCGCTAACGACCACACCCACCTGGTGGGCGGCAACCAGATCAAGCGGGTGGTGCTCAATCAGGCCACCGGCGTCAAAGGCGAATCCTCCGCGCTGACCGGCAAAACGCGCAGCGACGCCGTGGTCAATGCCTTTACCCTCGGCTCCGGCGAATCGCTGCGGCTCGAGTGCGGCGAAAGCGTGATCGAACTGCTGGCGGACGGCCAAATCAACATCACCGGCACCAGTTTCAATATCACGGTGAAAGAGGATGGCGCGATCAACACCGGCGGCCAGCTGGATCTCAACCAGCCTGGCGGCGCCGCGCGCACCGCCGCACCGGGTGGCGGCCATCAGGCGGCAATCCAGAGCGCCGTCGATCAGTTGTTCCCTAAAGAGTAGGTAATTGGTACGCCGGGAAAGCCGGTTAACGCCGCCCCTCGGGCGGCAGTACCGGCAAAAACGCCGTCCGCTGTAACCCCTTTTGGCAAGGAGATGAATAGGCTGGCGGCAAAATCACTGACGTTAAGCCAACACAACGGGCTGAATCTGTACCGCCCATCGATTCAGCCTTCTTTATCATTTCCCCTTCACCACTTCTTCACCGTCTGGTAAATCTCGAGGTCGAAATAGCCGTCGGCTTCGCAGTCGTTGAGATAGTGCTCATAGCTCACCCCCTCAACCGGCTGGTAGCCGATGGCCGGCAGCAGCTTCTGATAGAACTCGCCCCACACCCGCTCGAAATCGCCATCGCTGATGCGCACGTGGTAGACCGCATACTGCCCGGCGGGCAGCGTCTGCACGGTGACGCCCTCGCTGCCCGCCGGCAGCGCGAAATCGTCCGCCACGCTCATCACCACGTCGGCGCGCAGCTTTTCCGGCGCCACTTCCGCCGGATCGTCCCAATACAGCACCAGCCATTTGCCGAACGGCACGTCGTGGCGCTGCCGCCATGCCAACAGTTGCTGCGAGCCCTGCGGGATGGTCTGCGGATACGGCCCCACGACTCTCACTCCCACCACCTTCTCCGCCGCCTTATCGATAATCCTCACGCTCATCGCCCTTCCCCCTCACAATGTCTCAGGCGCCGATTTCGGTACGTACGTCCAGCAACTCGGGGAAAAAGGTCAGATCCAACGCCTTTTTCAGGAAACTGACGCCGCTGGAGCCGCCGGTGCCCGACTTAAAGCCGATGATCCGCTCCACCGTTTTCATATGGCGGAAACGCCACAGATGGAAACTCTCTTCGATATCCACCAGCTTCTCCGCCATTTCATAGGCTTCCCAGTAGGTTTGCGGGTTGTCGTAGATCACTTTAAACGCCGGCAGCAGATCCGGGTTGCGCTGGTAGGGCTGCGTCCAGTCGCGCTCGAGACACTCCTGCGGGATCGGCAAGCCGTGGCGCGCCAGGTACAGCAAGTATTCGTCGTACAGGCTCGGCGCTTCGAGGATCGCCTTCAGCGCGGCGTGCTTTTCCGCGTCGTTGCTGAACACCGCCAGCATGGCGGCGTTCTTGTTGCCGAGCAGGAATTCGATCGACCGGTACTGGTGCGACTGGAAGCCCGACGAACTGCCCAGCACGTCGCGAAACTCGACGTATTCCGACGGCGTCAGCGTTTCCAGCACCGCCCACTGCTCGAACAGCAGCCGCTGGATCTGTTTGACGCGCGCGAGGATTTTAAAACAGTGGCTGAGTTTGTCTTGCTGCACTAGCCGCAGCGCCGCCTGCAGCTCGTGCAGCATCAGTTTCATCCACAGTTCGGAGGTTTGGTGCTGTATCACGAACAGCATTTCGTCATGATGCGGCGGGTTGGAGAGCGGGTGCTGGCAGTCCAGCAGTTGGTCCAGGCACAGGTAGTCGCCATAGCTCATGCGTTTGGAAAAATCGGTGACAATCGCGCTTTCTAATTCCCGTTTGTTCATCTGTGATCTCCGTTGCGCCCAGCGCCCCATCGGCCTGGAACGTGCCGCAAAGAGAAAACAATAGTACAGAACCCGCCGCCCCGAAGGGCGATAAACGAGAGATGCTTCGCAGATCTCACTCATCTGCGTTAACACAGTGCCCCCACCCCCGTTGTTGTTTAGTAAACAACACGGCTGCCGCCTGACGACTCTCACAAATGCGCGATCCCATGCACGCGGCGCCCCGGTTGCAGCTTGCCTGCGGCCGGCTTCCCTTATAGATTGCAGGCTAACGGCAGGCAGCAAGGTAGCGGCAAATGGCAAATATTCGTGATGTGGCGCGGTTGGCCGGCGTGTCCATCAGCAGCGTGTCGAACCTGCTGAATAATCGCAGTCACCAGATGAGCGCGCAGACCCGTGAGCGCATCGAACGAGCGATGGCGACCCTGGGCTACCGGCCGGCTCAATCGGCGACGGCACCCACGCCGCAGGCGAAAATCATCGGCCTGCTGCTGCCGTCGATCGTTAACCCGAGCTTTTCGGCGCTGGCGCATGCGGTCGACGGCGCGGCGCGGGCTCACCGTTACCGGGTCTTGCTCGGCAACGCCTACCGCCAGGAGCAGGAGGAGGCCGCGTTTATCGACGATATGTTCCTGCACGGCGTGCGCGGCATCATCGTGGCGGCGAGCGACATTCGCCAGACCCATTTTGTTCGGGCCGCCGAGCGAGGCATGAAGATTGTCAGCTACGACAGCCCGTTTGCCGAGCAGATGGCCACCGATAGCCGGCTGTTCGACAGCGTGTCGATGGACAATATCGCCGCCGGGCGCCTGGCCGCACAGCACCTGCTCGAACGCGGCTGCCGACACATCGTGTTCGCCACCGAAGCGACGCTGACCGTGGGGCGCAGCCACAAGATCGACGGTTTTCTGAGCGCCCTGGGGCACAGCCTGAGTGAACGCCAACGGGTGATCGAAGGCAAGGCCACCAGCGCCTACGGCGACACGGAAATGTTCGAATTGGGGCTGACGCTGGCGCCGCGCGTTCTCGCGTTGGCGCCGCGCCCGGACGGCATCGTGGCGATTAACGATGCGTTAGGCATCGGGCTGATGGTGGGCCTGCGCGCCGCCGGCGTCCAGGTGCCCGCAGACATCTCGGTGATCGGCATCGACAATATCGCGCTGGCCGGCCTGGCCGAACCGGGGCTGACGTCCGTGCGGCCGCCGCTGGCGGAGATGGCGCAGCTGATGGTCGAACGCCTGATCGGCCGCATCAACAATGATTCGCAACCGCCCGGCGAGTTTCTCTTCCCGCCGACGGTCATCAGCCGGCGCTCGGTCAAAACCGCCGGTTAATAGAGTAAAAACGGCTTTACCAAACGATGTGCAGCCGGGCATCGTTCGGCTCGGCGCAGCCAAAATCAGAGAAATAGAATCGTCGCAATAAATAAACGGCGCGACGCTTTTATGCACGCAACGTCGTTATTCAGCTCTCCGCTCATTGCTTTGGGCCGGGCCGCTATTATTCCGATTAACCACATGGGAAAAACCATGATGAAAAAAATAATGCCAAAGGATATTGAACGCAGCGCCATCAGGAAATTGACGCTGCATATTGTGCCCCTCATGATATTGTTGTATTTCCTGGCCTTTCTCGACCGCAACAATATGGCCTACGCCGCCAAAGCGCTGGAAGATAACCTGGGATTGACCGCCTCGGCTTTCGGCTTCGCTTCCGGGATTTTCTTTATCGGCTATTTCCTGTTTGAAATACCCAGCAACGCCGGCACCATTAAATTCGGCCCGCGCATCTGGTTCGCCAGAATATTAATTTCCTGGGGCATCTTCGCGACCCTGCTCGGTTTTGTGCGCACGCCGATGGAGCTGTATATTTGCCGTTTTATGCTGGGCGTGTGCGAAGCCGGTTTCTTTCCCTCGGTGGTGTATTACTTCACGGTGTTCTTCCCGGAAAAGTACCGCACTAAAATTCTCGGCATGTTCATCATCGTCCAGCCGCTGTCCAACGCGGTCGGCTCGCCGATTTCCGGCTTTATTCTCAATATTCAGCATGACTGGTTCGGGTTCGCCCCCTGGCAGCTGCTGTTCATCCTCGAAGGGCTGCCGCCGATCGTCATCGGCCTGTTGATCCCATTCCTGATCAAGAACTCGCCCAAGGACGTCGGCTATCTGAACGTGGAGGAAAAAGCCTGGCTGATGAGCAACGCCGGCCGCTCCAAATCCGGCTCTAAAATCACGCTGGGCGACTTCCTCAAGGGCATTAAAAACAAGAAATACCTGCTCTACGCGCTGCTCAACTTCGGCATGGTGTGCGGCATTTACGGCTTCGGCACCTGGCTGCCGTCGATCATCAGCGCCATTTCCGGCGGCGATATCTTCCGCGTCAGCCTGCTGGCGCTCATTCCCTACGGCCTGGCCGCGCTGCTGGTCTATCCGTGGAGTCTGTGGGCCAGCAAAACCAAAAAACTCGGCGTGTTCGCCGGCCTCAGCATGGTGATCGCCGCCATCGGCCTGATGGGCGCGGTGACATTTTTTAAATACGACCCGTTCGTCGCGCTGTCATTCCTGTGCATCGCCGCCATCGGCATCTATACCGCCGTGCCGCCGTTCCTATCCATGCCCGCCAACATATCCACCGGCGCGGCCGCAGCAGCCGGGCTGGCGGTGGTGAGCTGCATCGGCAATATCGGCGGTTTCGTCGCCCCCTATGCGGTGGGCGTGCTGAACGATCTGACCGGCAGCAGCGCACCGGGGCTGTTTTTCCTGGCTTCGTGCCTGCTGGCCACCGGGTTGATCTGCATTTTCTACTGCGCCAAACAGCGTGAAGGCGTCATCAATTCTTAACGAACCAATAAGGAGTCAATCATGGGCGATCTTGCGGGCAAAAAGGTCTTTATCACCGGGGCGGAACAGGGCATCGGCCGCGCCACCGCGGAGCGGCTGATCAAGGCCGGTTGCGACATCTATTTTCACTATCACAGCGACGAAAGCGGCCCCAAAGCGCTGGTGGCGCTGGCCCATTCATTGGGGCAAAAGGCCGCCTACGGCTACGCCGATCTCATCGATACCGATGAAACGCTGCGCTGCGTCTCGGCCGGCGCCGAGTTGCTCGGCGGCATCGATATCCTGATCAATAACGTCGGCGGTATCGTCGGGCGCAAATGGCTGGGCGAGATCGACCGCGCCTTCTGGCAAACCGTGATCGACGTGAACATGACCACCATGCTGAACGTCACCCAGAGCGCGCTCCCACACCTGAAAGCGGCGCCGGACGGCGCCAGCATCGTTAACCTGGCCTCACAGGCGGGCCGCGCCGGCGGGCACGCCGGCTCGCTGGTCTATTCCGCCACCAAGGGCGCGGTACTCACCTGGACGCGCTCGCTGGCGGCGGAGCTCGGCGAGCACGGCATCCGGGTGAATGCGGTGGCGCCCGGCCTGATCCTCGGCACCCGTTTCCACAATCGCCACACCACCCAGGCATCGGCGGAGGAAACCGTTCGCGCCATCCCGCTGGGCCGCGCAGGCACACCGGACGACGTGGCGCGCGCCATCGCCTTCCTGGCGGCGGAATACGACGGCTTTATCTCCGGCGCGACTCTCGACATCAACGGCGGCATCTACCGCATGTAATTCAGCTGCGGGCGGCGCGCTTGCCGCCCGCCCATTCAGGAATCGCTTTATGATCAAATCCGCCATCACTCACCCGCCGCTGCTCGCCGCACTGGCGCAATGCGGGCATAAAACCCAGGTGTTGATCGCCGACGGCAACTACGCCTGCATGACGCATGCGCCGAAAGACGCCACCGTGGTCTATCTGAACCTGGCGCCCGGCACGCTCGCCGCCCCGCCGATCCTGGAAAAACTGCTGGCCTGCATCAACGTGGAAAGCGCGGCGCTGATGGCCTGCCCGCCGGACTTCACCAACACTATCGAAGCCGAATACCGGCAGTTGCTGCCGGCACATTGCCCGGTCGAACACCTGCCGCGCGAGGCGTTTTACGCCGCGGTCAAATCGGATCGAACGCTGCTGGTGATCGCCTCCGGCGAACAGCGCCGTTTTGCCAATCTGCTGCTGACGGTGGCGCCGGTGGTGTGAAAGAGGTAGAGGGTGTGAGGGGTAAAATGAGGGGGCCAGCCCCCTCATGCCGTTACAGGTCAGCGACCCACTTCTCCAGCTCCCCCGCACGTTCCGCATCGATATAGCTGGTGGCCCAGCCAAACAGGTAAGCGAAGGCGAAAATGCCCACCGTCGACGACACCAGCGTCGGCGCGAAAAACGCGGCGATAGCGGAGAGCGTATACCCTGCGCCGATTGACAACCCGAGCGCTTCGAGCTGGTTGCGGAACGCTTTCCAGTTGCCGGTTGAGAAACCTTCAATCGCGGCGTTTACCAGATCCGCGCCTTTGATCGCCCAATCCACCCCGGTGAAGACCTTGCCTAATACCCGCGCATTGCGGGCATACTGTTCCGCATCGATCATTTTCAGCCAGGTGACAATCGCCGCTTTGTCCTGCGCCTTAAGCTTTTTGTTCAGGCCCTTCGTCAATTGCTCGTAGGTTTTCTCCGCATCTTGCACGTTGCGAATATATTTTCCTTGAATTCCCGCCTCCAAATCCTTGGCGAGTTTGGCGTATTTCGCGCCGATCTTTTCCGCGATATCTTTATTGATACCTGCGGCCAGGCTGACGCCATCCTTGATGGCTTTTAATTCCGCATTTTGATATTCGACGAATTCCTTAACGATCGTTTTTACCGAGCCGGGCGATTTTACCGGTTTGCCGTTGGCATATTTCACCTCCATGGCATTCAGGTTATCCCCTCTCACCACGGCGATAAACGCGGGCCGGTTCTTATTGGCCTTATAGTAGAGGTTGTAGGTCGCCACTCCGTCTTGCTTTTCCACCTTCAAATGATGAAAACCGTAGTAACTCCCGGTCGTGCGGGTCGTCGAGAATTCGCCGGTTTTGCCGTTGCCATGCCAGCCGCTGACGGGCCGATCGCGATGCGAGTCTGTCACGAAACTGCCTAACGAAGAGGCGCCGATCTGCCCGGCATTCAGGCCATTGTTGCCGCCTTTGCCAGGGGTTGAGGGCTTGCGCGCATGGCCGGTTTCGATATCCCCGAGCGCCACTGTCACCCCCTTGGCGTTGACCCCCATCACCAGCCCCCCCAGGCCAATGTGCTTCGCCTGCTCGGCCGTCAAACCGGTGGCGGAAAGGCTCAGCGTGCCGGATGGGCTGACGCTTTCAATATGCAATTTCGCATCCGGGTTAATTCTGCGCGCCGCCTTAATCACCGCCTCCAGCTTCATGCGCAGCGCCGGATCGTTTTGGATCGCCGCTATCTGTTGCTGTTCCGGGCTGTTGCCAACGCCGGCGCCGCCGCGATCGCGATCGCCGGAATGGCCTTTATCGCCGCCCCCCGGCTCAGGGCCCGTACCGCGTTCAGAACTCCAGTTAGTCCCATCTCCTTTACCGCCATAATTAAATCCAGGCATATGCTTTCATCCTTATTTCGTTTTATTTTTAAGATGCCGATATTCTCGTTTAACGCGGATTGACACGCGCATTATCCCTATCGGCAAACCGTTTTTAGCTGCCCGTCATTTATAAAAAACTGCAGAAATAAGGACAACGGATGGCGGCTGTCTGGTCGGTGAAACAAATAGGATCGCGTCTGCAGAACCTGAATATATCGCCGCGGGACACATCTGGATGGCTGCGACCTGTTCAGAAGTCATTGGCACACACCATGAATTGCAATTACAATCATCGCACTTGCAACTTAAAGAGAACGCTCCGCATGTCGCCTCAACGTATAACACTGCCCGCCGCCTCGGCCAGAACCCAAACCCTGGCCAAAGCCTGTATCCGCAAGATGACCTCCGCCAACCAAAAAGCCGGCGCTTCGCGCCCTTCTGCCAGCGCCTGGACGGCGCAAACCCTGGGCGAACTCAACGCCAGCGGCGACATCTGGCTTATCGACGGCAGAAGGCGCGCCGAGCCGCCGATTTCCCGCTACGCCACCGCCTGGCCGCTCTGGTTTGGCCATCAATCAGAGCGTTATGAGAAGCCGCTGTTTTACTTCGTCAACACCCCCTCGGTGGACATGCTCCGCGGGCTTGAGCCGGAAACCAATCGCAAGGGGATTTTCATCAGCGATGCAGATACCGGCAGTGCCGATTTGCCGAAAGGCGTTCAGGCCTGGTTCCCGCTTCAGCTCACGGCCATGCCGGGCTGGTTGCCTTTCGATCCGGCCAATGCCAGAGAAACCGGCGCGATACTCCATCACGCCCTGCGCGCGCTCTATCTGGAGGGAACGAGAAAGATGGTGTATCTCGCGACCAACGCAGACAATGGCCCCCTCTCTTCAGGGGAGCCGTTTGTCGCAGAACAGGCGTTCAGGGGAATGTATCGCGTCGCCACCGCGGCAGACTCACCGTTGCAGGTTCGTCTGTGCGGCGCCGGCCGTGCGCTCGCCCGCGTTCAGCGGGCGGCCGAGGTATTGAAAAACTGGGGGATTGCGTCTGAAATCTGGAGCTGCCCCAGCTACACGCGGTTGGCGCAGGACGCCGAACTCGCCGACATGCAGCGCCAGGACAGCGGCGGCAAATGCCATCTGAAAACGTGCCTGGGTGCCGGGAATGCCCCCGTCGTCGCCGTCACCGACTACTCGCACCTGATTGCCAATCAGCTCAAGCGATTCATTCCCGCACGCTTTGCCGCGGTGGGCTCAGATTCACGGGTGCGCGGCGAAATCCACTACCCGCAGGCGGAATGGATTGCGCTCTGCGCCCTCAAACTGCTGGCCGACGAGCAGAAAATCCCTTCGGCGCTGATCGCCGATGCGCTGCGCGTTCTGCACATCACACCCGATGCCTGATCACTCTCTGGCCAGCTGCATCGCGTTGTCCAACGCGTCGGAGAAGCGTGCGATCTCTTCTTCGCTGAACTGGTTGAGAAAATGGGTGTTGACCACCGTGCGGTAGATCTCCCACATCTTTTTCCGCAGGGCCTTGCCTTCCTCGGTGATAGTCGCGAAGGAGGCCCGGCGATCGTCATCCGATCGAAAACGCGTGACCAGCCGCTCTTTTTCCAGGCGATCCATCAGGCGGGTCAGGTTGTAACGCTCAATCACCAACACGTCCGCCAGCTCATGCATGCGGCGTGTGCCGTTTTCCCCGCTTTCCAATCCCCATAACACGTCATACCAGGCGTAAACCGGCAGCCCCGCCTCCGACAACTTCGCCTCTATCTTTCTGATCATCGCCCGATGCGCGCGCACAAAGGAGAACCACAGGTCGGGTTGTTTATCTGTCATGTCATTTTTCTCGTCAAAAGCGGTGAGTTGCAATTGCAATTGTAAAGGGATAGAGTGGCTTTCGCCATTATTGCATTTGCAACTCTTGCACTTGCAATTCAATAAATCCCTGTATCGCTCAGCGCCTTATCAGGTAAGTACATTTGGAGCTTTTATGAACCAACCCGTGGTTAAAGCAGATCTTGACCCGCAAGAGACGGCTGAATGGCTTGAGGCATTTGAAGGCGTCACCGATATCGACGGCCGTGAGCGCGCGCATTTTTTACTGGAGAAAATGGCCGAAGCCGATCAGCGAAAACACGGCGATTTCTTCAGCCTGGTCACCACGCCCTACGTGAACACCATTCCGGCTTATAAGCAGCCGACGTATCCCGGCGATCTGGCCGCTGAAGCGCGCATCAATGCGTTTATTCGCTGGAACGCCATGGCGATGGTGCTGCGCGCCGGCAAACATTCCAACGTTGGCGGGCATATCGCCACCTACCAGTCGGCCGCAGTGCTTTACGATGTGGGATTCACGCACTTCTTCCGTGGGCGCACCGATGATTTCGCCGGCGACATGGTGTATATCCAGGGCCACTCCGCCCCCGGTATTTATGGCCGTGCCTATCTCGAAGGCCGCATCGACGAGGAGCTGCTCGACAACTTTCGTCGCGAATCCGCGCGCCGTGGCCTCTCCTCCTACCCGCACCCGCGGCTGATGCCGGATTTCTGGCAATATCCCACCGTTTCGATGGGGCTGGGGCCGCTGACCGCCGCCTACCAGGCGCGCTACATGCGTTATCTGGAATACCGCGAGCTGAAACCTCACCAGGGAAGAAAGGTGTGGGCGTTCCTCGGCGACGGCGAGATGGATCAACCGGAATCGCTGGCGGCGATTGCGCTGGGCGGGCGAGAAAAACTCGATAACCTGATCTTCGTCGTGAACTGTAACCTGCAGCGGCTGGATGGCCCCGTGCGCGGCAACGGCAAGATCATTCAGGAACTGGAGGGCACCTTCAAAGCCGCCGGCTGGCAGGTGATCAAGGTGATCTGGGGCAGCGGCTGGGACAAACTGCTGCAAAAAGACCGCTCCGGACTGCTGATGCAGCGGATGATGGAGTGCGTCGACGGCGATTACCAGACCTTCAAATCGCAAAGCGGCGCCTATGTGCGGGAGCATTTCTTCGGCAAGTACCCGGAATTGCTCGAGCTGGTCGCCGACCTGAGCGACGATGAGATCTGGGCGCTGCACCGCGGCGGCCACGATCCGCAAAAGGTGTACGCCGCCTACCATCAGGCGGTGCATACCACGGGCAGACCGACGGTGGTGCTGGCCAAAACCGTCAAAGGGTTTGGCATGGGGGAAGCCGGTGAAGGGCAGAACATCAACCACCAGCTGAAAAAAATGAGCCAGGATGCGGTGAAAGCCTTCCGCGACCGTTTAGGGCTGACAATCTCCGACGCCCAACTGGCAGAGATCCCTTACCTGAAGCCTGAACCCGACAGCGCTGCGGCGAAGTACATCACCGCGACGCGCACTGCGCTGGGCGGCTACATCCCTGCCCGCTTCGGCCAATCCGCTCCGCTGGCGATACCGGAACTATCGCGCTTCGACGGCCTGCTGAAGGGCAGCGGCGAACGCAACATGTCGACCACCATGGCTTTCGTCAATATCCTCGGCACGCTGCTCAAAGACGCCAACATCGGCAAACTGATTGTGCCCATCGTGCCGGACGAATCGCGCACGTTCGGCATGGAAGGCCTGTTCCGCCAGATTGGCATCCATTCCTGGCTCGGCCAGCTGTATACCCCGCAAGACGCCGGGCAGCTCAGCTACTACAAAGAGGCCAAAGACGGCCAGATTTTGCAGGAAGGCATCAACGAATCCGGCGCGATATCGACCTGGATCGCCGCCGGCACCGCCTACAGCAACCACGATGTCGCGACAATCCCGTTCTATATCTTCTACTCCATGTTCGGGCTGCAGCGGGTGGGCGATCTCGCCTGGGCAGCGGCAGACGCGCGCACCAAGGGCTTCCTGCTCGGCGCCACCTCCGGCAGAACCACTCTGATGGGCGAAGGCTTGCAGCATGACGACGGCCACAGCCACGTGCTGTCTTCCGTCATTCCCAGCTGCGTCTCCTACGATCCGACCTATGCCTATGAACTCGCAGCGATCGTTCAGAGCGGCATGCGCAGGATGTTCGTTGAACAAGAGGATATTTACTACTACATCACCTTGCTCAACGAAGGATACCCGCAGCCGCCGATGCCGGCGGGCGTGGAGGACGGGATTATCCAGGGCGCCTATTTGCTCAAACAGAACGAAACGGCAAACCAAGAGAGCCCGCGCGCTCAGCTGGTCGCCAGCGGCGCCATCATGCGCGAGGCGCTGGCGGCGGCGGCGCTGTTGGCCGAGGACTTTGGCGTCGCCAGCGATATCTGGAGTGCCACCAGCCTGAGCGAACTGCGCCGTAACGGCATGGCGGCCGAACGCTGGAACCTGCTGCACCCGGAAGACCCGCCGAAAGTCCCTTATATACAGAGTCTGCTGGCGGCGCATCCTGGCCCGGTGGTGGTGGCGACGGACTATATGAAGATCGTCGGCGATCAGATCAAACCGTTCTTGCCGGACCGCGCCTTTATCACCTTGGGCACCGACGGCTTTGGCCGCTCGGACACCCGCGAGGCGCTACGTGAGTTCTTCGAGGTCAACCGCCATTTCATCGCGATCGCCGCGTTGAAACTGCTGGCTGACGAAGGCCGTATCGCCCGCAGCGAGGTCAACCGCGCCATGGTGCTGTATGGCATCACCCCCGATAAGCCGGACCCGGCAGCGGTGAAGTAACGCATAGCCTACCCACGCCGCCGGCTGTCACCCGCGGCGTTTTTCCTCCTTCGGCTCGGCGTCGCGCGGCTCCCGCTCCCCCAGCCGCACCAGCGGGATATCCGCCAGCCGGGTGGTGTAAGCCGGCGACAGCATTTCGCGCTTCATTTGCCACGGTTTGACGATCCCCTGCCCGGCGAACCATACGCGCCCGCGCCCTTCCTGATTCAGGCGATCGAGGGTCGCCATCAGCCGCTCGCTGTTGCGGCGCGGCGGGCAGTCGTCGAACAGGTCGATCTGCGCCATGGCGGCGGCGCTGAAATCCCCCAACATCACGCCGCCCTTCAGATAACGCCGCCCCTCCTGCCAGATGCTCTCCAGCGCGCGCACCGCCATGGCGATGATGTCGCGGCTGTCGTTGCTCGGGGTTTGCAGCCGGGCGGTGCCCATATTGCTGTAATAGCCTTCGCCCGCCGCATGCGGGCTGGTTTTGATAAACACCGACACGTTGCGGCAATAGCGCTTTTCCTGCCGCAGCTTTTCGGCGGCGCGTTCGGCGTAGCTGCAGATCGCCTCGCGCATGTGCGGGTAATGCGTCAGGCGCTGGCCGAACGAGCGGGAACAGATGATCTGCTCTTTCGCCGCCGCCTCATCTTCCCACCGCAGGCACGATTCGCCGCGCAGCTCACGTATCGTGCGCTCCAGCACTACGCTGAAGGTTTTACGCGCCAGCCGGGTATCGCAATCCGCCAGCTGCAGCGCGGTATGGATCCCCATCGCCTGCAGCTGGCGTGTCAGGCGGCGCCCCACGCCCCACACCTCTTCCACCGGGATCAACGCCAGCAGCTTGCGCTGGCGCACCGGATCGGATAAATCCACCACGCCGCCGGTGCCGCGCCATTTCTTGGCCGCGAAGTTGGCCAGTTTGGCCAGTGTCTTGCTCGGCGCAATGCCGACCCCGACCGTCAAATGCAGCTCGCGCCGGATGCGATCGCGCACCCGATGACCGAACGGTTCCAGCGCCTCGCAGTGCGCCACGCCGTCCAGCCGCAGAAAGGCTTCGTCCAGCGAATAAATCTCCACCGCCGGCGCCATCTCCTCCAGCGTGTCCATCACCCGGCGGGACATATCGGCGTACAGCGCGTAGTTGGAGGAAAACACCGCGACGTTGCGGCGGCGCATCTCCTCTTTGATTTTGAAATAAGGCGCGCCCATCGGCACGCCCAACGCTTTCGCCTCGGCGCTGCGGGCGATCACACAGCCGTCGTTGTTGGACAGCACGATCACCGGCCGCCCCCGCAGATCGGGCCGAAAGATGGTTTCGCAGGAGGCGTAGAAGCTGTTGACGTCTACCAGGGCAAACATGGTTACAGCGCCGCGTAGACGATAAAGGTCACCACGCCGAAGATCTCCAGCTGCGCCTCGTCGTTGAACACGATTGGCGCATAGGCGGGGTTCATCGGCAACAGCCGCACGTCGGGGTAGCGCTGCAGTTTTTTGACGGTGAATTCACCGTCCACGGCGGCGATCACAATATTGCCGTGTTCCGGCGTCAGGGCACTGTCGACAATCAGCAGATCGCCGTCCTGAATATTGCCGTCGATCATCGACTCGCCGCTGGCGCGCACGAAGTAGGTGGCGTTGGGATGCCGCACCAGCAGCTTGCCGATATCCAGCCGGCTCTCGACATAGTCCTGCGCCGGGGAAGGAAAGCCGCAGGCCACGCGATCGGCAAACAGCGGTAACGTCAGAGACTCACCTGGTGAAAAAGCATACAACCTTGAATTGCTCAGCATAATCATAACCAAACTGTACATTTATACAGTAAAGCATAAACAAAACGCGAACGCGCGCAACCCCAAATTCCCCTGCGGATCGCGCTTTGCCGCGTAATATAATAATTTTCTGAGTGATTTTTCCTGCAGATTTTGGCGTTCTTCACGTGTGTTTGCACACATGATACCCACCAAAACTGTGGATAATTCGGCACTCAGACCGTTGGCGTATCGATGGGCAGGATGAGTGAGGGATTGTCATTGCGAACGGCGCCGACGGCGGGCGATACCGGACGCGCGGCCGTCGGTCTCTGCTGCGTACAGCGCCGCAAAGAACAGCAGCAGGCCTTGCCTCAGCAAGATCCCACGGGAGGAACGGCGGACGGCCTTACAAAATGACGCCAATAAAATTGCGACTGGCAATGGCATCAATGGGACGGCCAGAGACGAAAGTCAGTACGTTATGCCAGGAGCTTGGGATCACCCGACAAACGCTGTACCGCCACATTTCCCCTGATGGTCCACTGCGAGCTGACGGTATAAAGCTGCTCAACCGGGGATAATTTTAGCGGACGGAAAAATCTGGGGTTCCGGCGTAGAACCCCGAATAAGGAATAGTCCTTAATTCATTTCAGGATTATTAATTCCATCTAAAACCTCTCGGCAATATTCTTTTTTATAGGCTTCATCATTACTTAATGACTTAACCAAAAAATCAGCATTTTTCCAACCATTATCCCAATGCGTATCGAATCCTGACTGTTCATACTTTAATGTTCTAGTTAATGAGTCTTTTATTTGTTTTTTATATTTATCAATTTTCTCATTGGTTGCCCCACAAACATCATGTGCAACACGAGCATTTGAGCCAGAAAAACCTATTGCTGAAATTGCCATCGCTTCATTTGATTTGTCGAAATCATTCGCATATGCCACAGCATTAGATAAAGCGAATATGACAAGAGCAGGTATGGTTTTTTTGTATGAAATCATCTTTCACCTCTAACTCATTGATTGTTCATGGGGTCAGTTTGGATATAGAAAATTATTGTACATTAAGGCTGCTTTTTAATCAGTCTCAACTTCTTTATAGAAGGCCTGAATGCGACAAACTTGGGAAGTACTGCAGCCTGTCGCGTCTGCTGTTTCTCGGATGCTCAGTTTCTTAATCTGTCGGTAGTGCCTGATCCATCCTGCTCGCTCCATCTCACCGCTGGCGCGCACGAAATAAGTGGCATTAGGATGCCGCACCAACAACTTGCCAATGTCCAGCCGGCTCTCGACATAGTCCTGCGCCGGTGAAGGAAAACCGCAGGCCACACGATCGGCAAACAGCGGTAACGTCAGGGGCTCACCTGGTGAAAAAGCATACAACCTTGAAGTGCTCAGCATATTCATAACCAAACTGTATATTTACACAGTAAAGCATAAACAAAACGCGAACGCGTGAGCCCCCCTATCCCCCGTCAGAACACAGTTTGACGCGTAATATAATAATTTTCTGAGCGATTTTTTTTTACGCCTGCTAACGGTTTCACTCTGCCTTGCACACACGTTATCCACTAAAACTGTGGATAACATGCTGAGCTGCAGTGGCGTCTTCAGAACATGCGCCGTCGCCTCACCGCTCCGCCGCGGCCAGGCAAAAACGATGCACCGCTTCAACCATCTGATCGAGGCCCGGCTGCTCGAGGGGATAATGCCCGGCGTTCTCGAGCATCACGGTGGTCACCGGCACCCGCCGAATGCGCCGCAGAAACAGTTCACTCAGGTGCAACGGCGTCCAGCGATCCTGCGCCGGTTGCGTCAACAGAACCGGGCAAACGTCGAACGCTTCCGGTTCAATGGCGGGTGCATACTCCGCGTACGAGGCCAAAAACCGCATCGTCACCCAGGCTCCCGCCGAGGTGTTGTCCGCCAGGCACGCCTTGAGCGCCGCCTTGTCATTGACCAGCGCATGCATCTTGCTCGCCAGCGCCATCGGCATCGCCATACCCGCCAGCGGCGTGGCGGCCGTCAGTCGCGCCAACGGAATGCCCAGGCGACTCATCAACAGATTCAATGCCGTCTCGTCGCGCACCTGCTGTTCACGCTGATCGAGAAACGTCATGCCGACAATGCCTTTCACCTGCCGGTTCAACGCCGCCACGTGGTAAGTCTCCATCCCGCCGGCGCTCAGGCCGTACAGCACAATCGGCCGCGCATCCTTCGCCCGTTCCGCGTCGATCAGATCGCTGCCGATCTGCACCCAGTCGTCGTAACGCACGCGCCGCCGTTGGCCGCCCATCTGCGTCATTCCGTACCCCGGCATGTCGACGGCGATCGTCTCTATCCCCCGGCGCGCCAGCGGCGCTCCCAGGATGGTCGACATCTGTCGGCCGTTGGTGCCCACCCCATGGAACAGGATCACTTTCACCGGCGCCTCCGGGCGGCGATAGCAGTCCAGATGAATACGGTGCTGCCGCCAGGGCCACCACACCTCGGTCGGTTCTTCCCCCGGCCGCAGCCGAAAATTTTCCGGCAGGAATCGTTGAATCTCCTGCCAGTGAGATTGATTGGCGTAATTCTCCATACGAAACCTCTGGCGTTATGGCGCTTGGTTGACGGGTTCAATTTCAGTATAATCCAACAAATGTCGGATCATTAAAATACAACTTATGTCGGAAAAAGCGATGCCGCAAGCAAAAAAAAATGTGCGCGTGCCGATTCAGGAACGCGCGGCGGCGCGCATGGCCAAAGTGCTGAGCGCTGCCGAACAGATGCTCGCCACCCTCGGGCCGGAAAAAACCTCCATTCCCGCTCTGGCGGAAGCGGCCGATGTGCCGCGCGCCGCGATCTACCCGTTCTTCCCGGACAAATACGCGTTGTTTTCACACCTGGCTCAGAGCCATATGGCGCAACTGGCGCAGGCGCTGCGTGAAGCGGAGCTCGAGAGCGCCGACACCCTGCACGATTGGGTGGATGCCGCCGTGGCGGCCACCGCCCGCTACTACAACGCGCATCCGGCGGCGAGCGTCTTGCTGCTACGCGGCGCGTTCACCGAACCGGAGCAAGAGGCGCACGCCGCCAAGAACCTGACGATCGGCGAGATGTTCCGCGCCAAAGTGCGCGAGCTGCCCGAACTTGATGCGCTGCCGTCAGATCCCGACGTCGTCTTGATCGCCATAGAATTGGCGTTCGCCTGCATGAAATACGGCTATGCGCGGGAAGGCACCGTTTCGCCGGCCATTTGCCGCGAGGCGACGCGGGCGGTCACGAGCTATCTCGGGCAGTGGCGCGCCGCGCCGTAAGGCGGTGGCAAAGACGCCCCGTTTCACCCTGTTCAAGCACGCCATCTATGATAAAATCGGCTATCACTCATCAGACTCTATCTGACGCCGGCGCTGTATCCGCCGGCGCCGCGAAACCATCATGAACAAGCATTTGATTCTCGACGAACCCGGCGATGCCGACTCGGCCTGCCTGTCGCGCCACGCAGTCTGGCAGCGCACCGATCTGGCTCAGGCGCAACAAGATTGGCTGGCGGAAGAAGTGCCGGTTGCCCTGGTGTACAACGGCATTTCCCACGTGGTGATGATGGCGACGCCGAAAGACCTGGCGGCCTTCGCCATCGGTTTTTCGCTGTCCGAAGGCATCATCGCCTCCCCCGACGATATCTACGACATCCGCCAGCAACCGGCCTGCAATGGCATTGAAGTGCATGTGGAACTCTCGAGCCGCCGCTTTATGCAGCTGAAAGAGAAGCGCCGCAGCCTGGCCGGCCGCACCGGCTGCGGCGTCTGCGGGGTCGAGCAACTGCAGGAGGTCGCTCAGCCCATCGCGCCGCTGCCTTTCACGCAGCGTTTCGATTTGGCGCTGCTCGATCGGGCGTTGGCGCAGCTGCAGGAAGTGCAAACGGTGGGGAAACTGACCGGCTGCACCCACGCGGCGGCCTGGATCCAGCCGGACGGCGCGCTCAGCGGCGGATGTGAAGACGTCGGCCGCCACGTGGCGCTCGACAAGCTGCTGGGCTACCGCAGCCAACAGGCGTGGTGGCAAGGGGCGGCGCTGGTGTCGAGCCGCGCCAGCTATGAAATGGTGCAAAAATCCGCCATGTGCGGCGTCGAGATCCTGTTCGCCGTTTCCGCCGCCACCCGCCTGGCGGTGGAGGTGGCCGAGCGCAGCAACCTTACGCTGGTGGGCTTCAGCAAGCCGGGGCGCGCCACCGTCTATACGCACCCGCAGCGGCTCTGGCAATCGACAACGGCGGCCTAACGCCGCCGGATAAGAATCGACTATTCTCAATAGCAGGACACCAGGAAGCGCCCACGTTATGATAATCCGCCCGCACCAGAACTGGTTTTTTCGCCTGTTCGCCTGGCACGGATCCGTGCTGTCAAAAATTACCTTTCGCCTGTCGCTGAACGTGCTGATGTCGATAGTGGCGGTGATCAGCTACCAATGGTACGAACAGCTCGGCGTGCATTTGACTATCGCGCCGTTCAGCCTACTGGGCATCGCCATCGCGATTTTTCTCGGCTTTCGCAATAATGCCGGCTACAGCCGCTTTGTCGAGGCGCGCAACCTGTGGGGCTCGCTGCTTATTACCGAGCGATCCCTGCTGCGCCAGATCAAAAGCCTGCTGCCGGACGAACCGGCGGTGCAGCAAAAGGTCGCCAAGCTGCTGATCGCCTTCAGCTGGAGCCTGAAGCATCAGCTGCGTGCCACCGATCCGACCGCCGATCTGTACCACAATCTCAGCAGCAAAGAGCTGGCCGAAGTGATCGCCAGCCCGATGCCGACCAACCGCATCCTGCTGATGCTGGGCCAGGAGATCGGCAAGCTGCGCCGACGGGGGCTATTGAGCGACATCACTTTCGAGCTGCTCGACAACAAGCTGAGCGAGCTGTCCCACGCCCTCGGCGGCTGCGAACGGCTCGCCAGCACCCCGGTGCCGTTCGCCTATACCCTGATCCTGCAGCGCACCGTTTACCTGTTCTGCAGCCTGTTGCCTTTTGCCCTGGTGACCGATCTGCATTACATGACACCGTTTGTTTCGGTGTTCATTTCCTATACCTTCTTATCCTGGGACTCACTGGCCGAAGAGCTGGAGGATCCGTTCGGCGTGTCGGCCAACCATCTGCCGTTAAACGCCATTTGCAACACCATTGAGCGCAACCTGCTGGAAATGAATGACCAAAGCCCGCTGCCACCGCCGATGAAACCCGACGAGCACTTTAATTTGATCTGAGCTATTTCACCCGAACACACTGGAGCCGAATGCAATGAATGCAAATACCCCCCTGCCGCAAGCCGTATTCACGCCGGTGACGCGCCATGCCATCTTTATCGTCGCCACCCTGTCGCCCGTTCCCGCCCATCTGGCGGCGGTGCGCGCCTGGTGCGGCGACATCGCCGCCGTGGTGCGTTCGGTCGGCAAACGCGCGCCGGCGGGCAACCTCACCTGCGTCTGCGGCTTCGGCTCCGAGGCCTGGGATACGCTGTTCGGCGCGCCGCGCCCTCGCCAGCTGCATCCATTCAGCCCGATCGGCAGCGGGGAACGCGTCGCCGTCGCCACGCCCGGCGACATTCTGCTGCATATCCGCGCCGATGAAATGGATCTGTGTTTTGAACTGGCCTCTCAGCTGATCGGCAAGCTCGGCGACGCCGTGGCGGTGATCGAGGAGGTGCACGGCTTCCGTTACTTCGATCAGCGCGCCATGATCGGCTTCGTCGACGGCACGGAGAACCCGGAGGGGCACGAGGCCTTCGATTACACGGTGATCGGCGACGAAGACGCGGCGTTCAGCGGCGGCAGCTATGTGCTGGTGCAGAAATACCTGCACGACATGCAGGGCTGGAATTCGCTCAGCGTGGAAACGCAGGAGAAGATCATCGGCCGCCATAAGCAGTCCAACATCGAGCTGGATGAAGCGGTCAAACCGTCGTCGTCGCACAGTTCGCTGACCACCATCACCGACGAGCAAGGCAACGAGGTGAAAATTCTGCGCGATAACATGCCGTTCGGCCGCCCCGGCCTGCGCGAGTTCGGCACCTACTTTATCGGCTATGCGCGCTCCCCGCAGCCGATCGAGCAGATGCTGGAAAACATGTTTATCGGCCGCCCGGCCGGCAACTACGATCGGCTGCTCGATTTTAGCCACGCGGTGACCGGCACCCTGTTCTTCGTGCCTTCCGCCCCGCTGCTGGAAGCGCTGGCCGATCGCAGCGGCGCCGAACTGCATTAATCCGTTCTCCCTACAGCAGCAGCGCCAGCTCCATCGCCGTGCGCTGCAGCTGCGGCAGCACTCGTTCGCGCAGCTCCGCCGCCGAGATCTGCGACGCATTGACGCCAACGTTCATTGCCGCCACAACCCCGCCTTTGCGTGAATGCATCGGCACCGCAATGGAACGCAGGCCGATCTCTAACTGTTGATCGTTGATGGCATACCCCTGTCTGCGAACTCTGGCTAACTGTTCCTGCAGCTGCTCCGCACTGGTGACGGTAAACTCGGTCAGCGGTTCGAAAGTGACCCGCGACAGATAATCCTCCAGCTCTCCCTCGTCCAGCGCGCTAAGCAACACCAGCCCCATCGATGTCGCATAGGCCGGCAGACGGCTGCCGCGCCCCAGATCGATAGTCATGATGCGTTTAACCGAGGCCCGGGCGATATACAAAATGTTATCGCCATCCAGCGTCGCCACCGAGCAGGATTCATTAAGCAATTTGCTGAGATAGTCCAGCGAGTTTTGCGCCGCCTTCGCCAGCTCGGAAGAGGAAAGATAAGCGTGACCGATAGTTAGCACACGCGGCAGCAAGCGATAGTGGCGCCCATCGGGACAATGCACGAATCCCAGCGCTCGTAGGGTATACAAACAACGGCGCACCGCTGCGCGCGGAATGCCGGTTTGTTGACTGATCTCTGACACCGACATCTGCGAATACTGTGGCTTGAAGGCCTGTAACACCTCCAGCCCTCTGGCCAGCGAGGCCATAAAATTAGGATCGCCCTTGTACTGGTCGTTGCTTAAATCACCGATCTCCTGCAGCCGACGCAGTTCTTCGGTGCCAAATTCAGGAACTTCACTCATTCAGGCCTCCCATTAGTATCTGCTCTCAATTTACACGCTCAATACGGCAGCAAAGCCCTGCGTATCACATCCGATGCCAATTTAGCCGCCTGCATCACAAAATGCAGACCTAAAACCTCAATGCACCAATAATCGCACAATGTTCTGATATTCGCACTTGCTGATGCTTTTTTCATCCTCTAGGTTAATTTCAAACCCGCTGGTTGTTGGCGCAACGTCCTAACCGAGCCTTGAGGAGAACTGATGATCGATAAAAGCATGGCGTCCGCAGACGCCGCCGTCGCAGATATTCCGGATGGCGCCACCCTTATGGTCGGAGGATTCGGTCCGGCCGGGCAGCCCTACGCACTGCTGGATGCGCTGATCCGTCGCCGGCCACGCGCGCTTACGCTGATCAGCAACAATGCCGGTAACGGCGATTTTGGCCTGGCGGCTCTGCTGAAAGCCGGCTGTGTGCGCAAAGTGGTGTGTTCTTTCCCACGGCAGGCAGATTCTTGGGTGTTTGACGACCTCTACCGCCGCGGCGAGTTGGAACTGGAGCTGGTTCCGCAAGGCAATCTGGCGGCGCGCATCCAGGCCGCCGGCGCCGGGATCGGCGGTTTTTATACCCCGACCGGCTATGGCACCCAATTGGCGGAAGGAAAGGAAACCCGCGAGATCGACGGCCGCCGATACGTTTTCGAACTGCCGCTGAAGGCCGACTTCGCGCTGATCAAGGCTGAACAAGCCGACCGTTGGGGCAACCTCCGCTATGACAAAACCGGGCGCAACTTCGGGCCGATTATGGCGATGGCCGCCAACTGCACCATCGTCGAAGTCAACCATATGGTGCCGTTGGGCGAACTGGATCCGGAAAACATCATCACGCCCGGCATCTTCGTGCAGCGTCTGGTGCCCTCTTCTCCCCGTGCAGCCCAGCTTTCGGCTTAAGGAACGCATCATGAGCAAACTGACCCATCAACAGCTGGCTGAGCGCATCGCGCGCGATATTCCTGAAGGCGCCTACGTCAATCTCGGTATCGGCATTCCAACCCAGATCGCCAACTATCTGCCGGCCGATAAAGAGATCTTCCTGCACAGCGAAAACGGCATTCTCGGCATGGGCCCGGCGCCAACGCCGGGCGAAGAGGACCCGGAATTGATCAATGCCGGCAAACAACCGGTTACGCTGCTGAAAGGCGGCTGCTTTTTCCACCACGGCGACTCTTTCGCCATGATGCGCGGCGGCCACCTGGATATTTGCGTGCTGGGCGCCTATCAGGTCTCCGAACGCGGCGATCTGGCGAACTGGAGCACTGGCGCACCGGGGGCGATTCCGGCGGTCGGCGGCGCGATGGATCTGGCGATCGGCGCACGTCAGGTGTTTGTGATGACCGAACACCTGACCAAAACGGGTGAATGCAAAATCGTCCGCCAATGCAGCTATCCGTTAACCGGCATCGGCTGCATCGACCGCATCTACAGCGATCTGGCGGTGATGGACGTCACTCCCCAGGGACTGGTGGTGCGTGAAATATTTGCCGGCCTGACCCCGCAACAACTGCAGGACGTCACCCCGGTCGGACTGACTTTCACCCTTCAACACGGGGAACCGCGCCATGAATCCAGCTTATCTGTGTGACGCCGTCCGCACGCCCTTCGGTCGCCTCAATGGGAGCCTGGCCGGCATACGCGCCGACGACTTGGCCGCTCTGCCGTTGAAAGCGCTGCAGGCACGCCATCCGACGCTCGACTGGAGCCAGGTGGACGACGTGTTGTTCGGCTGCGCCAATCAGGCGGGGGAAGACAACCGCAATGTCGCGCGCATGGCGCTGCTGCTCGCCGGCCTGCCGGTGCAGGTGCCCGGCTGCACCATCAATCGCCTGTGCGGATCCAGCCTGGATGCGGTAGCAGCTGCGGCGCGCGCCATCAGAACCGGCGAGAGCGAGCTGATGATCGCCGGCGGCGTGGAAAGCATGTCGCGGGCGCCTTATGTGATGGGCAAGGCGGAAAGCGCCTTCAGCCGCGCGATGAAGATTGAAGACACCACCATGGGCTGGCGTTTTATCAACCCACAGATGCAGGCGCTGTACGGCGTGGACACGATGCCGCAGACCGCCGAAAACGTGGCATCGCAATTCGGTATCAGCCGTCGCGATCAGGACGCCTTCGCCCTGCGCAGCCAGCAACGCACCGCCACCGCGCAGGAAAGCGGCTTTTACAGCGACCAACTGATCGAGGTGCTTATCCCGCAGAAGAAGGGCGAGCCGTTGACCTTCAGCCAGGACGAACATCCGCGCGCCACCACCTTAGCCGCACTGGAAAAACTCAGGCCGGTGGTCGCCCCGCAGGGCAGCATTACGGCCGGCAACGCATCCGGCCTGAACGACGGCGCCTGCGCGCTGCTGCTGGCCGGCGAGCGCAGCGTGGCTCGCCATGGCCTGCGGCCAATGGCACGCATCGTTGCCAGCGCCGTCACCGGCATCGAACCGGCGATCATGGGGTTTGCCCCGGCGGCGGCGGTGCGCAAAGTGTTGCATATTGCCGGCCTGACCCTCGAACAGATGGACGTGATCGAACTGAACGAAGCCTTCGCCGCGCAAGCGCTGGCGGTGACCCGCGAGCTGGGACTGCGCGACGATGCGCCGCAGGTGAACCCGAACGGCGGCGCGATTGCGCTCGGCCATCCTTTGGGCGCCTCCGGTGGCCGGCTGGTGATGAACGCCGCCTGGCAACTGCGAAAAACGCGCGGGCGCTACGGGCTGTGCACCATGTGCATCGGCGTCGGTCAGGGCATTGCGCTGATTATCGAACGGGTATGAGGTCAATCATGGATATTGAATATCGTCTCGACGGCCCGGCCGACGCACCGCTGCTGGTGCTGTCCAACTCGCTGGGCACCACTTTCGAGATGTGGCAACCGCAGTTGGCGGCGCTGACCGAACGCTTTCGCCTATTGCGTTACAACCAGCGCGGCCACGGAGCCACCCCGTTGGCGAAAGCGCCACTGCAACTGCAGCAGTTGGCTGAAGACGTCATCACCTTGCTCGACCATTTGGATGCGCCGAACGCCCATTTTTGCGGCATTTCGATGGGCGGATTGACCGGGCTCTGGCTCAGTCGTTATCACCCCGAGCGCATCGGCCGGCTAGTGGTCGCCAATACCGCCGCCCGCATTGGCGACGCTGAAGGCTGGCGACAACGCGCGCAGCAGGTACGGGAACACGGGTTGGCGCCGATCGCCGCCGCCTCCCCCGCGCGCTGGTTCTGCGCGGCATTCGCGCAGCGCCACCCCGAGCAGGTGGCGGCGCTGGTGGCAGCGCTGGCGGCCGGTAATCCACAGGGATACGCCGCCTGCTGCGAGGCACTGGCGCGGGCCGACCTGCGCGCCGAGATTGCCTTGATGACGCGGCCGATGCGGGTGATTGCAGGTGAGCAAGATCCGGTCACGACGGTGGCGGACGCCGAGTTTTTAGTCGCCAATGCGCCACTCGCCGACCTGCGGCGGTTGCCGGCATCGCATATTTCCAACATCGCCTGTCCGGATCTCTTCAACCGCTGCGTTGTCGAGTTTCTTACTGAAAAGGAATGAAACATGGAACTTCGCATTGAACGCATCGACAGCTGGCTGGTGGATATTCCCACTATTCGGCCACACAAATTGTCGATGGCCACGATGGGCTGCCAAACGCTGACGCTGGTGCGCATGACCTGCGCCGACGGCCTGATCGGCTGGGGGGAAGCCACCACCATCGGCGGGCTGAGCTACGGCCCGCAAAGCCCGGAGGGGATCAAGTCGGCGATCGACGGCTACCTCGCGCCGCTGCTGAGCGGCAAAAGCTTCAGCGGTCTGGCGCCGTTGGTTGCGTTGATGAATGGCCAGGTCCAGGGCAATACCTTTGCCAAGTCGGCGCTGGAAACCGCCTTTCTCGATGCCCAGGGCAAACGCCTCGGCCTGCCGGTCAGCACCCTGCTCGGCGGCGCGCTCAGCAACACCCTGCAGGTGCTGTGGACGTTGGCCAGCGGCGATACGCAGCAAGACATCATCGAAGGGCAACGCCTGTTGGCGGAAGACCGTCATCGCGCCTTCAAGTTGAAGATCGGCGCCCGGCCGCTGGAGGAAGATCTGCGCCACACCCAGGCTATCAAGCAAGCGCTGGGGCCGGAGATCAGCATTCGCGTCGATGTTAACCAGGCCTGGGATGCCGCCACCGCCGTACGCGGAATGGCGGCGCTGCAGCAGATCGGCATCGATCTGGTCGAACAGCCGGTGCCGCAATGGGATCGCACGGCGTTAATCCGGCTCAGTCAGCGCTTCACTCTGCCGATCCTGGCCGACGAAGCGGTGGCCGACGCTCACGACGGTTATGCATTGGCTGCGGGCGGCTTTACCGGCGCCTACGCGCTGAAGATAGCCAAGGCCGGCGGCCCGGCGCAGGCGCTGAAACTGGCGCAGGTCGCACAGGCCGCCGGCGTCGGCGTCTATGGCGGCACCATGCTGGAAGGCACGCTGGGCACCGTCGCCTCGCTGCACGCCTGGTCGACGCTGAAGCTGGACTGGGGCAGCGAGATGTTCGGCCCGCTGTTGCTGAAAGACGACGTGGTCACCACGCCGCTGCGTTTCGCCAACGGTCACGTCAGTCTGCCGTCAGGCCCGGGCCTGGGGGTCGATATCGATGAAGACAAACTGCGCTTTTATCGACGCAAATAACTACGAGGGACTACGCCATGCTATTCAAAGTTGAAATGGTCGTGAAATTACCGCTCGATATGCCTAAAGCGCTCGCCGACGAAATAAAAGCACGCGAAAAAGCGTATTCGCAAACCCTTCAGGCGAGCGGAAAATGGCGACATCTTTGGCGCGTAGCCGGTAGCTACGCCAACGTCAGTATTTTCGATGTGGAAAGCAATGCCGAGCTGCACGAGCTGTTATTCGCCCTGCCGCTTTACCCTTATATGAAAATCCGCGTAACGGCGTTATGCCGACACCCGTCATCGATCCGCGACGATGACAAATAAAATACCGGGATAATAACCCGCAAGGTTAGCTGTTAATTCCTGTTCTCTGTATAACCTACATTATAAGCAATGAGGAATTCGCAATGTCTATATCCTTCAATCAACGTCAAGACATTATCAAATTGCTGGAAATCAGCAGCGGTTTTACTAATGATAACGGAGATCCGCGTTTCAAAAAAATCATGCATCATCTGCTGGGCGATATTTGTCAGCTCATCGATCGCTATGATATTTCCCCTGAAGAATTCTGGCAGGCGATCAACTATCTGCACGTCTTGGGTGAACGTCAAGAGGCGGCGCTCCTGGCCGCCGGCTTGGGGCTGGAACACTACCTCGATCTGCGCGACGACGAGCGCGAACGTCAACAAGGGCTGAGCGGCGGTACGCCACGCACCATCGAGGGGCCGCTGTATGTGGCCAATGCGCCACTGAGCGCCGGTTTCGCGCGGATGGACGACGGCGACGACGACGGCGAGGTGATGTGGCTGCACGGCCAGGTCAAAGGCGCCGACGGCAAGCCGCTGGCGGGGGCGGTGGTCGATATTTGGCACGCCAACACGTTGGGCAACTACTCTTTCTTCGATAAATCGCAGAGCGGCTTCAACCTGCGTCGGCGGATAACCACCGACGCCGATGGCCGCTACGCGGCGCGCAGCATCGTGCCGTCGGGCTACGGCTGCCCACCCGACGGGCCCACTCAGGCATTGCTTAATCGACTGGGCCGCCACGGCAACCGTCCGGCGCATATTCATTTCTTCGTCTCCGCACCGGCGCATAAACACCTGACGACGCAAATCAATCTCAATGGCGACCGTTATCTGTGGGATGACTTCGCTTTCGCTACCCGCGATGAACTGATCGCCAACCCGGTGAAAATCACCGATCCGGCGCTGGCGGCCAAACGCGATCTGCCCGGCCCGCATACCGAAGTGCAGTTTGATTTCACGCTTTATGCCGCGGCGGACCGCATCGAGCAGAACAGAATAAACCGTCCCCGCGCGCTGCAAGATTAATCTTTTTCGCACGAGAGAATAGCGACGCCAATAACGGGCAATCGGCTATTGATTGCCCGCCAATCCCTTTTATATGAGGCCATGAATATGCACTCATTATTGAATCCGACAATATCCAAGCTGAAAGAAAAAATAAATCACGCTTTAATTATTGATAAAGAAAATGGCATATATCAGTGCAATCGCGGCATTTTTACCGACGAAGCGTTATTTGAACTGGAAATGAAAGCCATTTTCGAAGGCAATTGGATTTATCTGGCGCATGAAAGCCAAATCGCCGACTCAGGCGATTATTACACGCTCACCGTTGGGCGTCAGCCGGTGATCATCACGCGCGACAAAGACATGCAGCTGCATGCCATGATCAATAGCTGCTCGCATCGGGGCGCAATGTTGGCCAGCCGCAAGGCCGGCAATAAAAGTACCTTCACCTGTCCCTTCCACGGCTGGACCTTCAATAACGCCGGCAACCTGCTGAAAGCCAAGGACGAGAAAACCGGCGCCTATCCTCCCTGTTTCAAGCGGGACGGCTCACACGATTTGAAACAGCTGCCGCGTTTTGAGTCTTATCGCGGATTTCTGTTCGGCAGCCTGAGCGATGAGGTGCAACCGCTGGAGGAGTATCTGGGTGAAACGCGACAGATCCTCGATCTCATCGTCGATCAGGCTGAGAGCGGGCTGGAAGTTCTGCGCGGCTCATCCTCCTACACCTTCGACGGCAACTGGAAACTGCAGATGGAGAATGGTGCGGACGGTTACCACGTCAGCGTGGTGCACTGGAACTATGTCTCCACCATGGCGCATCGGGATGCCGCCAGCGGCATCCAAACCATGGACGCCAACTGCTGGTCATCAAAAAACGACGGCGGCGCCTATGGCTTCAAGAATGGTCATCTGCTGTTGTGGACCCGGGTGCTGAACCCGGAGTCCCGCCCCATTTATCGGCACTTCACCCGTTTGAACGATGCCTTCGGCGCACACCGTGCCGACCTGATGGTGAACCAAACCCGCAACCTGTGCCTTTACCCCAATCTGTACATCATGGACCAGCTTTCCAGCCAGTTGCGTGTAGTGCGCCCGATTGCCGTCAATAAAACCGAAGTGACCGTATTCTGCTTTGCGCCGAAGGGCGAAAACGCCGACGAGCGAGCCTTGCGCATTCGCCAGTATGAGGATTTCTTCAACGTCAGCGGCATGGGTACGCCGGACGATCTGGAGGAATTCCGCGCCTGCCAGCTCGGGTTCAACGCCGGCAACATGCCCTGGAGCGATCTGAGCCGCGGCGCTACCCGCTGGCTGGAGGGCCAGGCTGACGACAATGCCAAAGCGCTGGGGATCGTGCCTGACATGACCGGCCCGCGCCCGGAAGATGAGGCCCTGTATCTCAGCCAGCATCATCATTGGCAAAACATTCTGCTGCGCCAGCTGGAGCGCCAGCAACGAAACGACGAGGTGGCGCAATGAGTACATTTAACCTGCAACAGCGGGTGGAACAGTTCCTGTACCGCGAAGCACGCCTGCTGGATGACCGGCAATGGGATGACTGGCTGGCCTGTTACCATCCGCAGGTCGAATATTGGATGCCGGCCTGGGCTGACGACGATCGCCAGACGACGGACCCTCATAGCGAGATTTCGCTGATTTATTACGCCAATCGCGAAGGACTGGAAGATCGCGTTTACCGCATAAAAACCGAACGTTCAGCCGCCAGTAGCATGCCGGAGCCGCGCACGGTGCATCTTATCAGCAACGTGGAGCTGTTATCGTCCGGCGCGGAACAGGCCGAGGTGAACTACCACTGGGCCACCTTCTATCACCGCTACAACCACACGGACACCTATTTCGGCTCAACCCGACTGTGGATAGATCTTAGCGGGGAGGCGCTGCAAATTAAGCGCAAGAAAATTCGTCTGGATAATGACTATATCAATCATGTAATTGATATTTATCATCTTTAATGCAGGAGGTGAGGTATGTCTTTTACCGTGGCCCTTAATTTTGAAGACGGCGTCAGCCGCTTTATTCAATGCAACCCGAATGAAAAAGTACTCGACGCCGCCTACCGACAAAAGATCAACCTGCCGATGGACTGTTCGGACGGCGTATGCGGCACCTGTAAATGCCACTGTGAACAAGGAGAATATCAGCTGGGCGATGACTATCTGGACGAAGCGCTGTCAGAGCAGGAAGCCGCACAGCGGCGAGTGTTGACCTGTCAGATGGTGCCGCTCTCGGACTGCGTCATCGAGGTGCCGATGCCTTCGACGATGTGTAAAACCGCCAGCGAAATGTTTACCGCCACCGTCACCTCCGCCACCGCCCTGTCGGACAGCGCCATCGAGTTCTGCCTGACGCTGGATGATGAACGCGGCATCGCGTTCCTGCCGGGACAATATGTGAATATCGACGTTCCCGGCAGTGCGGCCAGCCGCGCCTATTCGTTCAGTTCGCCGCCCGGCAGCCGGCAGCTCTCTTTTCTGCTGCGCAACGTGCCCGGCGGCATGATGAGCCGTTATCTGACAGAACGGGCGAGCCCCGGCGACGCGATCCGTCTGCGCGGCCCACAGGGCAGTTTCTATCTGCGTGCGCCGGTGCGGCCGATGTTATTTTTGGCCGGCGGCACCGGGCTGGCGCCGTTCCTTTCCATGCTGGAATATCTGGCGCTCGGCGGCAGCGAACAGCCGGTGCATCTAATCTACGGCGTCACCCATGACCACGATCTGGTCAAGCAGGAACAGCTGGAAAGCTATCGCCGGCGTCTGCCGAATTTCAGCTACCTGACCTGCGTGGCCAGCGAAGCGTCGCTGTCGCCGCACAAGGGCTACGTCACGCAGCACCTCGACGAAAATCTGCTCAACGACGGCGATCTGGACGTGTACCTGTGCGGGCCGCCGCCGATGGTGGAAGCGGTGCTTGGCGATTTCCAGCGACGCGCCTTTATCCCGAATAGCTTCCATTATGAGAAGTTCGCCCCCAGCCAGGCCGATCAGAGGAGTTGACCATGGATAAGTCACGTTTCAGCGGCCAGGTAATGGCGATAACCGGTGCCGCTCAAGGCATCGGCAAAGCGGTGGCCGAACGCGCGGCTCGGGAAGGGGCGAGTTTGGCGCTGATCGATCGCTCCCCCTATCTGGAGGAGGTCGTAGCCGTTTTACGCGAGCGCGGCACCGATATCATCGCCCTGCAGGCCGATTTGGAGCACTGGGAGGAAGCTCGCGAGGCGCTGGATCAGGTGCAACAGCACTTTGGGCGCGTGGATATTATGGTGAACAATGTGGGCGGCACCATCTGGGCGCGACCATTTGCCGACTATGCGCCGCAACAGATTGAGGCGGAGATTCGGCGTTCGCTGTTCCCGACGCTATGGGGTTGCCGCGCCGCGTTGCCGCATATGCTGGCGCAAGGGAGCGGAGTGATCGTCAACGTCTCTTCGGTCGCCACGCGCGGCGTCAATCGCGTTCCCTACTCCGCAGCCAAAGGCGGCGTCAATGCCCTGACCCAGTCACTGGCCTTTGAATACGCTGGAGCCGGCATTCGCATCAACGCGACGGCGCCGGGCGGCACCGAAGCACCGCCGCGGCTGACGCCACGCAACCGCGAATCCCCGACGCAGCAGGAAGAAAGTTGGTATCGACAGGTGGTTGAGCAGACTCTCGACAGCAGTCTGATGCACCGCTACGGCAGCGTCGATGAACAAGCCGCCGCTATTCTGTTCCTCGCCAGCGCCGAAGCCAGTTACATTAACGGAACGGTGCTGCCGGTCGCCGGCGGCGATTTGGGGTAAAACAGGCGCCGGGGGATCAGCGTACGATCCGCCGGCCCTGCGCATCAATCACCGGCTCGCCGTCCTCTTTGCTGAAGGCGCCGCGCTGCGGAGCCGGCAGAATCTCCAACACCGCCTCCGACGGACGGCACAGGCGCGTGCCAAGCGGCGTCACCACGATGGGGCGATTGATCAGGATCGGCTGTTGCACCATGAAGTCGATCAGTTGATCGTCGCTCCAGCCGGCTTCATCCAGCCGCAGCTCGGTATAAGGCTCGACGTTTTTACGCAACAACGCGCGCGGCGTCATGTTCATGTCGGCCAGCAACGCAATCAACCGTTCGCGGCTGGGGGGCGTTTCCAGATACAGAATCACCTCCGGCTCAGCGCCGCTGTTGCGGATCAGCGCCAACGTATTGCGCGACGTGCCGCAGGCCGGGTTGTGATAAATTTTGATGTCGCTCATGTCAGTTGCTCCGGTTATGGCAAAACGGACAGCCGCAGCGCCAGCGCGGCCAGGGTGACGAACAGAATTGGCAGCGTCATCACCAGTCCCACGCGGAAATAATAGCCCCAGGTAATGACGATGTTTTTCCTTGCCAACACATGCAGCCACAGCAACGTGGCCAGGCTGCCGATCGGGGTGATTTTGGGGCCGAGATCGCTGCCGATGACGTTAGCGTAAATCATCGCCTGCCTGATGACGCCTTCCGCGCTGCTGCCGTCGATCGACAGCGCCCCTACCAACACCGTCGGCATGTTATTCATGACGGAAGAGAGAAACGCGCTCAGGAAGCCGGTGCCGAGCGTCGCCGCCCACAGCCCCTGCCACGCCAGCGCATCCAGCACGCCGGACAGCAGATCGGTCAAGCCGGCATTGCGCAGCCCATAGACCACCAGATACATGCCCAGCGAGAAAATCACGATCTGCCAGGGCGCCCCGCGCAGCACTTTGCCGGTATCGATCGCCCGCCCGCGTTTCGCTACCGCCAGCAGCACCAGCGCGCCGCAGGCGGCGACCAAACTCACCGGCACGCCGAGCGGTTCCAGGGCGAAAAAGCCGATCAGCAACAGCGCCAATACCGCCCAACCGGCTCGAAACGTCGCGCGATCGCGGATCGCTTCCCGCGGTACCGGTAAACGCGTCAACGCGTAGCCCGGCGGAATATCCTTGCGGAAGAACAAATGCAACATCACCAGCGTCGCCGCCACGGCGACGAGGTTGACCGGCACCATCATCGCCGCATACTCCGTAAAGCCCAAGTGGAAGAAATCCGCCGAAACGATATTCACCAGGTTGGACACCACCAGCGGCAGGCTGGCGGTATCGGCGATAAAGCCCGCCGCCATGACGAAAGCCAGCACCGCCGCAGGACGAAAACCGAGCGCCGACAGCATGGCGATCACGATCGGTGTGAGGATTAACGCGGCGCCGTCATTGGCGAACAGCGCCGCCACCGCCGCGCCCAACAGGAGCATATAGGTAAACAGCCAGCGGCCCTTGCCGTTGCCCCAGCGCGCGACGTGCAAGGCGGCCCAGGCAAAAAAGCCGCTTTCATCCAGCAACAGGCTGATGATGATGACGGCGATAAAGGTCGCAGTCGCATTCCAGACTATCTGCCATACCACGGGGATGTCGCCGACGTGCACCACGCCGCTCAATAATGCCAATCCCGCCCCGATCGACGCACTCCAGCCAATACCCAGCCCCTTCGGTTGCCAGATGACCAAGATCAACGTCAGAATAAAGATCGCCCCTGCCACTATCATCGCTGTCCTTCCGCCCCTTTAAGTTTACATATTCGATTTTTCATATGTGTTTGCGTAAATTTTTTACAGTTACGGGCAACCTTTCGCCACGCGTTGCGCTAACTCCGTCATCTGTTCTGGCCGGCACTGATAAGCCTGCTCAATAATCGCCGCCGCCCAGGCCGGCATATGCGGCGACAGGCGATAATGTATCCATTTACCCTCGCGCCGATCGAGCAGCAGCCCGCTTTCACGCAGCATCGCCAGATGCCTTGAAATCTTGGGTTGCGGCAGCGCCAGTGCACCCGACAGCTCGCACACGCACAGTTCACCGGCGTGGCGCAACAGCAGCACCAAGGTCAGACGCGTCTCGTCAGACAGGTTTTTAAACAGCTTCAGCGGCGTCAATGACGGCATGTCACACTCCCGTTAACCTTTCTCTTCACCACAACTCGCTCGTGAAGATACCAGCTTCACATGCGAAAAAACAAATATAAAATGCAAAACGTTGCCCCCCCTCACCGAGACATATACTTATCTTTATGCCGTTCTTGCAGGAAGGAGGTACCATGCCGCTCACATTCAAACGTTCGGAAAGGCTCTCCATCGGCACCGAAATAGAGTTACAGCTGGTCGATGCCGAGCACTACGATCTTACGGATCGAGCCGATCGGGTGGTCAGCGCGGTCGGCGACCGCCGGCGC
Source organism: Serratia sp. BNK-23 (assembly GCF_047456145.1). Lineage (NCBI taxonomy): Bacteria > Pseudomonadati > Pseudomonadota > Gammaproteobacteria > Enterobacterales > Yersiniaceae > Serratia > Serratia sp. BNK-23. The sequence goes on along the minus strand of NZ_CP179900.1, from coordinate 1,824,222 downwards.
GTCAAGCATGAGCTCACCAAATCGATGGTGGAGCTGAACAGCTCGGTGCACCGCGATCTCGATGAGCTGCACACCGAGCTGCGCGCCCTGACCCATACCGTCCGGCGCAGCGCGCAGCGCCTGGGCTGTGACGTCTGCGGCGGAGGCCGCCACCTGAGCAACGACTGGCGCAAGCAGGTCATCAGCGACAACGCGCGCTACAGGCAGCTGGCCAGCCGTTTTGGCTATCTCTCCAAGCTGGCCTGCGTGTTCGGCCAACACATTCACCTCGGCGTCAACGACGGGGACGAAGCGATGTACCTGTGCCATGCGCTGACGCCCTACTTTCCGCAATTGATCGCGCTCAGCGCCTCGTCGCCGCTGTATCAGGGGGTCGACACTTGCTTTGCCAGTTCCCGCTTCAGCGCCCAGAACTCCTTCCCCAACTACGGATGCCTGGAACACATCTACAGCTGGCATGAATTCAACGCCTACTACGAACGGTTGAATGCCGCAGGCGTGATTGAAAGCGTCAAGGATATTTACTGGGATGCGCGGCCAAAACCGGAGCTGGGCACGGTAGAGATCCGCATCTGCGATACGCCGCTGCGCCTCACCCACGCCGTGCTGCTGGTCGGTTACTGCCGCCTGCTGGCCGATTTTCTGTTGCAGCACCGCTCACCGATCGCGCCGGAATACGATGCCTTCACCAATTACAACAAGATCAACGCCTATCGCAGCGGCTTTGCCGCCGAATACGTCGATCCCGCGACGCTGCGCCGCAGCAGCCTGACCGCCCACATCCTGCACACTCTCGAAGCGCTGAGCGGTTTTGCCGAGCGACGGGAGGATCGTGCCCTGCTGCAGGCCGTCGAGCGCCATGTCCGCCAGGGCATCAGCGATTCGGAGCATATCCGCCAGATGTTGCACAACGGCCTGCCGCAAGCTCAGGTGATCAAGCGCCTGTGCGATGAGCTGTTGCAGCCTGCAAGTTAAGTTTCGGCTATCGATTCCATACGCCAAAGCCGCTGTTCATTATGTGCTCTTTCGCTACAATCGTGAGCACTGACATTCACCGTATCGAGGACACCATGTACAACTTCTCCCGCTATCAGGCAAAAGAACTGGCGCTGGCTTACATGAGCGGCAAAAAACACGATCTGTCGCCGCAGGAATTTTTGCAGCAGCTGAAAAGCAGCGAGCGATCGTTTGAGCATCTGCTGAAACACGGCAGCGAAATGCCGCGTGACGTGCTGGTTAAAAGCTTCTGAACAGCCGGTTGCCGGCCATTTTCCCTCTACGTCGCCGGTGGCGAGCCTGGCAGGCCCGCGCATTCCCGGCCGTTCATCCCACGTTCCTCATCCTGCCTCGTTTCGCCCTCACAGGCGAAAACCCCATAAATTCGCACCTAGAGGCGAATTATTGACATATTCGTATCCAGGTGCGAATTTATAGTCATCCCTCCGCAAATAATGGAACACGCCATGCCGACGCCAATCAGCGTAATCAGCGGCGATCTGGTCGATTCCCGCCGATCAGACACCGTCAACTACCTCAATGGGCTGCATAACCTGCTCGATCGGCTGCGGCGTGACGGGCGGCTGCATCAGGTGGAAATCTTTCGCGGCGATGCCTTCCAGGCGCAGGCCGCGCCGGAGGACGGGCTGTTGCTGGCGGTGTACATACGCCTCGCGCTGCGGGCGATGGGCGCCGCGCACTGGGATGCGCGCATCGCCGTCGGGCTGGGTAGCCAACGGCCCGACGCCGCCGGTTACGGCAGCGCCTTTATCAACTCCGGCAGCGCGCTGGACGCCATGGCAAAAAATTGCCGGCTGGCTCTGAAAACCGACAACGATCGGACAAACGCCATTGTCAGCGATCTGCTGCCGATGTTAGATCATGTAATTGGCCGCCTGTCACAGGCCGAAGCGCGCATCGTTCAGGCGAGAATGTTCGCCGACAGCGGCGCCGCCGTGGCGGACCAGCTGCAAAAAGCCGCCTCCACGGTCTCCGCCGCGCTGAAACGCGCGGCCTATGAGGAAATCATGCGGTTTATTCACGCCATTAACAGGATCGTCTGACCATGGATCTGACCTATGCGCCTTTGCTGGCCTGGCTGTTGCTCGTCCATCTGCTGGCGGATTTTCCGCTGCAGCCGCTGAGTTGGGTGGAAGATAAAATCCAACATCGCGCGCGTTCGCGTTTTCTGCTGTTGCACGCGTTGCTGCACGGGGTGCTGGCCGCCTGGGTAGTGGCCGGTTTCGGCCTGCTGCACGGCGGACTGTCTTCACTGCAGGTGCTGGCCAGCCTGCTGGCCATCGCCGTCAGCCACTACCTGATCGATTTGCTGAAAGTCACCGCGATGAACCGCCTGAGCCCGGCCCGCAGCTTTCTGCTCGATCAGGGATTGCATCTGGCGGTGATCGCCTTGCTGTGGCTGGGGCTGACGCCGAATGCCGGTGAACTGCTCGCGGCGTTGGGACGGCAACTGGGGAGTTGGCAAACCGGCCTGGTGCTGATGGCCTACAGCCTGATTTATCTGCCGATGAGCCTGCTGATTGGGCAACTGCTGGCGCGCTGGACGCCGCAAATGCCGCCTTCGGCCAAGGCCGACAACGACTCGCTGCTGCGCGCGGGCAAACAGATTGGCTACCTGGAAAGAACGCTGATCCTGACCTTCGTGCTGCTGGGGCAAATTCCGGCGATCGGTTTTTTACTGGCGGCCAAATCTATCTTCCGTTTCGGCGATCTGCGCCAAAGTGACGATAAGATGCGTACCGAGTATGTGCTGCTCGGCACGCTGTTTTCCTTCACGCTGACCATCATGCTCGGCCTGCTGGTCAACAAACTGCTGTAGCGGTGCGGGGGCGACGAATTTCGCCCCCGAAGTGAACGCCGAGGCGGCTTACAGCCACTCGCCAAAGCGGCGGATATAGAAACGCTTCATCAACTGCGCGACCACGCAGTAGCTGACCAGCGTTGCGGCCAACCACGGGAAGTATTCCCACGGCAGCGGCTGCAGGCCAACCAGGGCGCCGAGCGGCGAGAACGGAATGTAGATGCCGAGCGCCATCACCAACCCGGTGGTCAGCAACACCGGCAGCGCCGCGGTGCTCTGAATGAACGGGATCTTCTGGGTGCGCAGCATATGCACCACCAGCGTTTGCGACAGCAGCCCCTCAATGAACCAGCCGGACTGGAACAGCGCCTGGTGTTCTACGCTGTTGGCGGCGAACACGTACCACATCAGCGCATAGGTCGTAATATCGAAGATCGACGAGGTCGGCCCAATCCACAGCATAAAGCGCCCGATGTTTTTGGAATCCCACTTGCGCGGCTTGCGCAGGAACTCTTTGTCCATCTTGTCCCACGGCAGCGACAGCTGGGAAATGTCGTACATCAGATTTTGAATCAACAGGTGGATCGCCAGCATCGGCAGGAACGGGATGAAGGCGCTGGCCACCAGCACCGAAAACACGTTGCCGAAGTTGGAGCTGGCGGTCATGTTCAGGTACTTGATGATATTACCGAAGGTCTCGCGCCCTTTGATCACCCCCTCTTCCAGCACCATCAGATTCTTTTCCAACAGGATGATGTCCGCCGACTCCTTGGCGATGTCGGTTCCGGTGTCGACCGAAATGCCGACGTCGGCATCGCGCAGCGCCGGCGCATCGTTGATGCCGTCGCCGAGGAAGCCGACGGTATGGCCGTTGCTCTGCAACATTTTCAGCACCCGCGATTTTTGCAGCGGCGTCAGCTTGGTGAAGACCGTGCGTTGTTCCACTTCGCGCGCCAACTCTTCGTCATCCATCTGTTCAATCTGCAGCCCGGAGAGCGGCTCGCCCGGCTCCAGCCCGACATCGCGGCAAATCTTGCAGGTGATCACCGGGTTGTCGCCGGTCAGCACCTTCACCGTCACGCCGTTTTCCTGCAGTGCGGCGATCGCCTGCTGCGCGCTCTCCTTCGGCGGATCGAGGAAAGTCAGCAGCCCTTGCACCACCATGTCGCGCTCGTCGGCCACGCTCAGCGGTTCGGCTGGGCGCTGCGCATCCAGCTCGCGCGTCGCCAGCACCAGCACGCGGAAACCGTCTTCGTTATACTCGCGGGCCAGCGCCTGCAGCGCCGCACGGCGCGCGTCGTCCAGTTCCAGCGTTTTGTCGCCTTCGCGCACGTGGGTGGCGATCTCGAGCATCTCCTCTACCGCGCCCTTACAGATCAGCTGCTGCTTGCCATTTTCGTCCGCCACCACGATCGACAAACGGCGGCGCACGAAATCGAACGGCAGCTCATCCACCTTGCTGAAACGGCCCAGGGCTTCGATCCCCGGTTTGCCGCGCCCGAAACGGATCACCGCCTGGTCCATCAGGTTCTTCATGCCGCTCTGATGGAAGCTGTTCAGCCAGGCCAGGTGCAACACCTCGTTATCCCTGGCGCCAGTGACGTCGATGTGGTGCTCGAGAATGATGCGATCCTGGGTCAGGGTGCCGGTCTTGTCGGTGCAGAGCACGTCCATGGCGCCGAAGTTCTGAATGGCGTTCAGGCGCTTCACCACCACCTTGCGGCGCGACATGGCGATCGCCCCTTTCGCCAGGTTGGAGCTGACGATCATCGGCAGCATTTCCGGCGTCAGGCCGACCGCCACCGCCAGTGCGAACAGCGCCGCCTCGCTCCAGTCGCCCTTGGTGAAGCCGTTGATCAGCAACACCACCGGCACCATCACCAGCATGAAGCGAATCAGCAGCCAGCTGACGCTGTTCACCCCGCGATCGAACGCGGTTTGCGCCCGCGAACCGACGATCGACTTGGCCAGCGAGCCGAAGTAAGTGCGCCCGCCGGTCGCCACCACCACCGCCGTAGCGGTACCGCTGGCGACGTTGGTGCCCATCAGGCAGATGTTGGACAGCTCAAGCAGCGCGTTCTCGCTGGACACTTCCCCTTCGCTCGACTTCTGCGCCACGTTGCCCATCGCATCGTATTTCTCGATCGGGATCGCTTCGCCGGTCAAAATCGCCTGGCTGATGAACAGATCGCGCGAGGCGATAAGACGCACGTCGGCCGGCACCATGTCACCGGCGGAGAGCTGAATGATATCCCCCGGCACCAGTTCGCGGATTGGCACTTCCAGCGTCAGCGGATGCGCGCTGTAGCTGCTGCGGCGCAGCACCGTAGCGGTGGTGCGCACCATCGACTTCAACGCTTCCGCCGCTTTGTTGGTGCGGTATTCCTGCCAAAACCGCAGCAGCCCGCTCAACGTGACCATGGTCAGGATGATGATGACGCCGGTGAGTTCAGTTTCTTCACCGCTCTGGAGCGGCAGCCAATAATCGGTAAAGAAACTGATCGCAGCCAGCACCATCAGCACGAAGATAAACGGGTTGTTAAAGGCCTTGATCAACTGAATCAAGGCATGCGGTGCCTTGTCGTGGGCGACCTGGTTGGCGCCGAACTGCTCCAGCCGCTCATCGGCATCGTCCTGGGTCAAGCCGTTGCGGTTGCACTTCAGGTTCGCCAGCGTTTGGGCGATGCTGTTGGTCGCCTCTTGCGCAATGGCGTAGGTCACCGCGTCTTTATCACGGCGACGCATTCTTTCATTAATCTGAGTCATAACGCTATTCTCTTATTTTCGTTCTGCGCACAGGGAGATCCCGCCCGATAAACAGGTGACTCTGCGCAGAGTGGAATTTTTTAATTAGCGTGACTGAATAGCGTGATTACCCTGTCAGCCACGCAAGAATCATTTCCCTTCCGGGGTCATCGTCCATAACGCCTCCTTAATGTTCCGCGTTATTCAAGGCACTCATGAATAAAACCGAACATATAATAAAGTTAATCAATATTTATATTATTACTCAGACCGGTAATTCGGACGCGACGCGCCAACGCACGGCACTCACGCTTTTTTCCAGACTGACGCGGCAAACAATGCCCTCAATTTCTTTTTGCGCGGCCGGCGTAGCGGTAATTTCCGCGCACACTTCCAATTGCCCCGGGCTGGCAATATCGGCGCTGCGCAAGGATTGCAGCCGCAAGGCGACGCCGTTCAGCGCCTGCAGAATCAGGGTGCGCACCAGAATTTCATCCTGCTCGCCGCAGGTCACCTGAATGCGATAGCACAGTTCCAGATCGGTCGCCTGCTGGTGCGGCTGCAGGTTGATGCGCTGCGCGGCCTCGCGCAGCAGGATATTGGCGCACAGGATCACCAGCGTGGCGACCACCGCATCCCAATGCTGGCCCAGGCCACACAGGACGCCGATCCCCGCCGAACACCACAGCGTGGCGGCGGTGTTGAGGCCGCGAATGTTCAGCCCTTCACGCATGATTACGCCGGCGCCGAGGAAGCCGATACCCGAGACGATCTGCGCGGCCACCCGGCCGGCGCTGGCCGGATCGGTGGACATGGAGCTGAGAATGAAGACCGCCGCACCGGTCGCCACCAGCGCATTGGTGCGCAGGCCGGCCATGCGTTGGCGCCACTGGCGCTCGGCGCCAATCACCGCGCCCAGGCACATCGCCAGCAATAAATTTAAAACGAAAGGAGTCATAGCCATGACTTTCCCCTTAATTAATCACAGGAGATAAAATCATGTGCTGTTTAGCACACGCGAAAACGCGCTGAAAATAAATCAGCGAATCAGCGTGTCATGCCTGGAGGGAAAAGGCTGTGGCTGCAGAATACCATAATAACGTCCAACTCAATTCGCCTGAAGCCACCTGGCATCAGGAAACGTTTTCTTATTCGGGTATGCACAGCTCAGAAATAACTGGAGAGGGGTGCTGCCCGCCGATAACGGCAAGCAACAAATCAGAAGAGAATTGGTCAGCTTGCCTTATTTATTTTATTACAACTACAACTGTCCAATTGGGTTTCTCCACCGAAATTTTGGCTGAGTATAGTGACGTCGGGTAATGAAGTAAAGGCTAATTTATTAAACGAAAAATAAACTGGAATACCCGCAATGATATTTCGATGTCACAAATAGAAGATGGCGACATTGGGCGCCGACGCCGCCTTCCGGCCGCTGCATCAGGCCCTGTGGGACAAAGCGCTGACCGCCAACTTCAGCGCGCAGCCATTCGCCGGCGTAGCGGCCCGCAGCCTGCGCGCCAAACTGGCCGATAGCCGCACGTTCGACGTTGCGCCTTAGCAAGGTCGCCGGCGGTGGGCTACGCTAGGCTATATTTCCGACGACCCGCAAGGAGTGGCCGATGACGCCTCTGATCCACACTCTGCTCGACGAAATTTGGCAAAGCCTGGGGCAGCGCCCCGCCCCCGCCGACCGGCTAACCGTAAGCGGCACCGGCGCATTGCCTTCGGCTTTTCCCGTAACCGAATTGGCTACCGCCGCCTGGAGCGCCGCCGGTTTGGCCTGCGCCGAGTTGCTTCGCCGCGAGGCAGCCGACGCGCCGCAGGTCTGGGTCGATCAACGCCTGGCCTCGCTCTGGTTCGGCTGGACGCTGCGTCCGCTGGGGTGGACGCTGCCTGCGGCCTGGGACGCGCTGGCCGGCGACTATGCGACGACGGATGGCTGGATACGCCTGCATACCAATGCGCCGCACCATCGGCGAGCGGTGGAGCAGGTGCTGGGTTCGGCATCGGATAAAGGCACGCTGGCGGAACGCGTGCTGGGCTGGAAAAAAAGCGAGCTGGAGGAAGCGGTGATCGAAGCCGGCGGCTGTGCGGCCCAAATGCGCTCGGCGGCCGCGTGGCGACAACATATTCAGGGCAAAAGCGTAGCGCTCGAACCGCTGATCCACGCCTCGCTGCAGCCGGAAGCGCCACCGCCGGGCTGGGCGCTACCCATCGCCCGGCCGCTGCACGGCGTACGGGTGCTGGATCTGACGCGCATTCTCGCCGGGCCGATCGCCACGCGTTTTCTTGCCGGTTTGGGTGCCGACGTGCTGCGCATCGATCCCTACGGTTGGGATGAGCCCGGCGTTGAACACGAAGTCATGCTGGGCAAGCGCAGCGCGCGCCTCAACCTGACCAATGCGCACGATCGCCATACGTTTGAACATCTGCTGAGAAACACCGACGTGATCGTGCACGGCTACCGTGCCGGTGCGCTGGAGAAATTGGGTTATGGCGCGGAGGAAAGGCGCGCGCTGGCGCCGGGCCTGATAGACGTCTGCCTGAATGCCTACGGTTGGAGCGGGCCGTGGCGCACCCGGCGCGGTTTCGACAGCCTGGTACAGATGAGCTGCGGGTTGGCGGAGGCGGGCATGGTTTGGCGCAGCGCCAGTTTGCCGGTGCCGTTGCCGGTACAGGCTCTGGATCACGCCACCGGCTATTTGATGGCGGCGGCGGTGCTGACCGGTATGGCGCAGCGCCTGAGCCGCGGCACCGGCTACCACGCGCGGCTGTCGCTGGCGCGCACGGCGCAGCTGCTGCTGGCGCATCCCTGTTCGGCAGATTATCGGCCGGAACCGCTGGCGCCGGCCGGCCCCGCCGACGAGAACCCGGAAACGGAATTGACTTACTGGGGGGCCGCGCAACGCCTGCGCGCCCCGTTAAGCCTGCAGGGCACGGCGCTGCAATGGGCGCTGCCGGCGACTACGCTCGGCACCTCGCAACCGGAATGGCTACGCCGCTAAATCGCCGCCAACTGTTGCTGCAGCCACTGCAGCAAGCGGGTGACCGCCGGCGTCAGCCCGGCGGTCTGCGGCCACACCAGATAAACGTCGTCATCGCTCAGGCGACAGGGCGCGGCCAACGCCACCAGTCTCCCGGCGTCGAGGGCATCCTGCACCAGCAGCTTTTTCGCCAGCGCGATGCCAAACCCTTGCTCCGCCGCGCGAATCAACAATCCGGCATCGTTGAACAACGCCTGTTGCCGCCCGCACAGCGAGCGCCCTTGCGCATTGAACCAATCGCGCCAGGGACTGACGTCGTGCTCGAGCAACGGAATATCGCCACCGTTCTCGAACGCCGCCCCCCATTCTCGCGCCATATCCGGCGAAGCGACCGGCAGCACGTCACCCGACGCGATGCGCTGCGCCTGCAGCCCCGCCCATTGACCGCTGCCGATGCGGATCGCCGCATCGAACCCTCGCTGCGACAGATCCTGCAGCGCCAGCGACGCATCGATATCCAGCGCAATATCGGCGCAGGCCTCATGAAAAGCAGGCAGACGCGGCAACAGCCAATAATGGGCAAAAGACGGCAACACGCTGATGCGCAGCGTCTGGCTTGTCGCCGCACGCCGGGCGCGGGCGACGCCCTGCTGCAGCGCCTGCAGCGCCGGTTCCACCGCCGCCAGCATCTCTTTCCCGGCCGCATTCAGGCGCACGCCGCGCCCGCGCCGTTCAAACAGCGGATAGCCGACCGCCTGCTCCAGCAACTGAATTTGCTGGCTGACCGCACCGTGCGTCAAATGCACCTGCTGCGCCGTGGCGCGCAAATTTTCCAACCTGGCGGCGATCGCAAAGGTCGGCAAGACATGCAGGGGAATGCGTTCATTCATCATTGGTTAACCAGGCTATCCAAAAAGGTTATTTTTCATCGATTTTGACCGGCAGGCAAATGTTCTATGTTTACCCCATCATCCCTGACGCTTTCGGAGCCGCCATGCACCCACGTTTACAACAAGACCTCGCACAGTTTCCGCAGATCCTCGACCACACTCGCCAGTTGGCGGAAGATTTTCTGACCGGGCTGCAGCAACGCTCGGTCTGCCCACCGCGCGATCAACAGCAGCTGCATCCGGGAGACGATCGGCTGGCGGAAAACGGCGAAGGCGCCCTGGCGGCGCTGGATAACTTTTGGCAACGCTATCAGGCCGGCATTTCCGCCAGCGCTGGCCCGCGTTATTTCGGCTTCGTCACCGGCGGCGGCACCCCGGCGGCGGTCGCAGCGGACTGGCTGGTTAGCGTGACAGACCAAAATAGCTTGCTCAGCCATGATACCATCGCAGCCACGATCGAGCTGGCGGCCGTGACGCAGTTGAAATCCCTGCTGGGCCTGCCGGAAACGTTCAGCGGCAGCCTGGTCAGCGGCGCGACCATGGCCAATTTCACCGGGCTGGCCATTGGCCGGCAGTGGCTGGGACAACAGCACGGCGTGGATATCGCCCAACAGGGCCTGGCGGCGCTGGGTTCCATCCGGGTATTGTCGGCCAATCCACATTCCAGCAGCGTGAAGGCGCTCAGCATGCTCGGTATCGGCCGCGAGGCGCTGACGACCGTCGCCAGCCTGCCGGACTCGGAAGCCATGGATATGGAAGCACTGGAACGGCAGCTCGCCGCCGGCGCCGGCCAGCCAACGTTGGTGCTGGCCAGCGCCGGTACGGTCAACACCGTCGCGTTCGACGATCTGCCGCGTCTGCTGACGTTGCGGGAGCGTTATCCGTTTTGGCTGCATGTCGATGCGGCATTTGGCGGCGTGGCGGCATGCTCACCGCTATACGCTCCAAGGCTTGAGGGTTGGCAGCATGCCGATTCCATCACTGTCGACGCACACAAGTGGCTGAACGTGCCTTATGACAGCGCGATCCAATTTACCCGCCATTTGGATCTGCAAATGCAGGTATTTCAGAACCATTCGGCCTATCTGGAAGCACCGACATTGCGGCCAGACAACTATCTGCATCTGACGCCGGAGAATTCGCGCCGCTTCCGCGCCCTGCCGCTCTGGCTGACGCTGAAAGCCTATGGCCGCAGCGGCATACGGGATATCGTCGAGCGCAACGTCCGATTGGCGCAGGCGCTGGGGGCGGCGCTGGCAGCCGATGACGGTTTCCAGCTGCTGGCGCCGGTGAATTTGAACGTGGTCTGCTTCGCACTCAGCCATCCACAGGGCGACAGCGAGGCGGCGCGCGATCGTTTTCTCGAGCGCCTGAGCCGGCACGGCGTGGTGTGCTGCACCCCTACGCGTTATAACGGTCAGCCGGGGATCCGCGCCGCACTGGTCAACTGGATGACGGAGGAACAGGACATCCGGCTGGCGTTGGACTCGTTGCGCCATTGCCTGGCGGAAACGGCCTAACGCGCGCGGCGTATTACCCGAGTTGGAAGGCCTGCAAACGCCGTTCTTGCCGCCCGTCATCGCCGATATTATCCGGCGACAGCCAGGCGGCAAACGCCGCGCGCCGCGCCGGCCATTCCCCGTCGACGATCGACAGCCAGTCGGTGTCGCGCGTGCGTCCTTTGACGACGACGGCCTGGCGGAAGGTGCCTTCATAGCGGAAACCCAAGCGCTCGGCGGCCTGGCGTGAAGGAAGATTGAGGCTATCGCATTTCCATTCGCAGCGCCGGTAGCCAAGATCGTCGAACAGATGCCGCAGCATCAGGAAAATCGCCTCGCTGCCCAGCGCGCTGCGCTTCATCAGCGGCGACCAGTTGATGGTGCCCAGTTCGGCCACGCCGTTGGCAGGATCGATGCGCAAAAAAGCGCAGCTTCCCACCGCACGCCCGTTTGACTGATCGATCACTACCATCGTGTTTCTGTCAGCGCTGGACGCCTGAGCCTGAAGATAACGCTGGAAATCTGCGCGCGACTGCGGCCGCTCCCAAAACAGATAAGTCCAGTCGCGATCGTCCTCGGCGGATTGATAAGCCTGATAAAGCGCCTCCCCCCAGCGCTCGAGGTTAAGCGGTTCGAGGCGGCAAAACCGCCCTTGCAGTGGCGAGTGCCCGGGCATGCCTGCCGGCTGCCAATGAGGGAGGGCTTCGCCTATCGGCTGCCCATACTGATTCCGTCTCACCGCGACATCCTGTTTTTGAAAGGTGGAGAGGCAAGTTAAAACCAACGCGGGCCAGAGACAACTCCGACCTGCCATTCCTCCCCTGCGGATCGGGCAGCAGGATGATAGTTTAGAGAAATCACTCAATCACCGTTAAACATTCACGAAAATTATTTCATTTAAAATAAATATCCAGATAACTCATTGTAAAACGGTGATTTATAGCAACAAATAAGCTACACATTCCGGCCATAATGTTAACTTTCGTTTGCCGTTATGATAAAAAAAGAAGTGCTAATCATTAGCATGGAAAGCATGAAATCAACACAACTTAATGATTTTTAAACAAAAAAATAAAATAACCTCAGAGAGGGTATTTTTTAATCACTCAAAAAATGCGCTGAAAGACTTCAAAAAAACGACACATGAATTTTTTTTAAGACTTTTCCTAGCAAACTAAAATTTTGTTTCGTGACATGATGAACAGATTCGCGGCAAGCAATGCCGGCAGGCGCGGGCGCCAAGCGCAGATCAGGCTCAACATGCCGAAGCTGGACGAGCAGCAGATCGCTCTGACTTAAGCCAAACTTATAGATTCATGCAATTAATAAGTTTAGTATGAAAATATCATTGAGTGACGCCGTGTTTATTGATAGAACACTCGCTACACTGAATTATTGCTCCATTTTGCCTTTCGGCTTTTTAGGCTTTTTTCATATTACCGCAGTAAAACGGATTTAAGTGGGGGTGCGATATGCCAACGATTATCATGGATTCATGCAGCTATACCAGATTGGGGTTAACCGACTATCTGACTTCGCATGGCGTGAAGAAGCGCCATATTAATGCCATCGAGGACATTGACAGCCTGCATGAAAAATGCAGCAAGTTGAATCCGAGCCTGGTGTTTATTAACGAGGACTGCTTCATCCACGAAGCAAACGCCACCGAGCGAATAAAACGGGTGATTTCACTGCACCCGGATACGTTATTCTTCATCTTCATGGCCATTACCAACGTACATTTCGACGATTATTTATATGTTCGCAAGAACGTCATCATATCGTCAAAATCCATCAAACCAGAGACTATGAATCAGCTACTTAGCCACTATCTCGAGAGAACGTCCCTCCGTACGGAGAAATCCTCTCTGGATCAAACGCCGGTAACGCTGAGCCAGACTGAATCAAACATGTTACGCATGTGGATGTCCGGTCAAGGCACCATCCAGATATCAGACCAGATGCAAATAAAGGCCAAAACGGTCTCTTCCCACAAGGGAAACATCAAGCGGAAAATAAAAACGCACAACAAGCAGATCATTTATCACGTTGTTCGTTTGACCGATACATTGACCAGTGGAATATTCGTCAATAGCCGCTGAACCACAGAGAACGCCCCCGCTCTGTTTTACCAGCCGTTAAATACCCGATGATAATGTCATCTGGATAGCAGCCGCTGGAACCACAAAAAAATACCTGTTGCGTTATCCCCCGCTAGCGCAACGGGTATTTTTTTGCCGTCGATAAAAAAAATCTTACCGCAATGAAATAATCTCAAAATGGACAATTTCATTAGCAAATTAATGAGATTAGCCTAAGTTACTGCCCGTGCTCGCGACAGGGCTCCACAAACGTGCCGTCACGGCTGTCGATCTCATTAAAAAACCATACGCCCGCCGGGTAGTCGTCAAGAGAAACCAGGTACATGGTGCCTTCGTTGAACACCTCTACGGCCAGAATGACGCCTTCACGCCGCGGGCCGCCGTCTGTTTTTACCGTCACTCGATCGTTAACTTGCATACCCTTCTCCCTTATTTACGATTGCCGTCAGTGTATTACAAAACCGGAGGCGATGGACACCGCTCCAGCCCTGCCGGCCTCTGCTATCAGCGTAGCAGCCGCCTGGATTTTCACTTTCTTAACGGTTTGGCCGCAGAATCTTAAGCCGGCCTCGCGTAGCCTGTCTTCAGGCGTTTCCCCCCAGAGAAGCGCTCGCAAATGAAGAAGTAACAAGGAACTTTTGCCCGCAGACTTGCGGGCTTTTTTTTGCGCGCTGCCAAATTGCAGGCATAAAAAAACCCGCCGCAGCGGGTTCTTTTCAATCAGCGGGAAACGCCAATTAGATAGCGGTAACGTTAGCCGCAGATGGACCTTTCGCACCGTTCTCGATAGAGAACTGTACGTTCTGGCCTTCAGCCAGGGTCTTGAAGCCTTGATCCTGGATAGCAGAGAAGTGTACGAATACGTCTTTGCTGCCGTCTGCTGGGGTGATGAAACCAAAACCTTTAGCTTCGTTGAACCACTTCACTTGACCTTTGATCATGTTAGACATGTCTAATTTCCTTCAATAATAAATGTAAGCCGCCATGGGCGAGGTAGCCGGTCATCAGTTACTTATGGAGGCACTGGAAAGGAAATTCGTCAGAGAAGGGCTATCCGGGATAACGCTTTAAATTTGAACTACTTTACTCAAAATGTCGTGCATAAATAGGTCTGTACCACAGGCCGACATCATTAACTCATGAGCGAGCGGCAATAGCAACCTTTTTCGCCGCGATGGGACGCTAATCTCGGCTAAACGCACAGGATTTGACCCTGTCTGCCGATAGGGCCGCCGCCTGGCTCGCCCGTAACGCCCAAGGCAAATGATAGTAATTCTCGTTCTGCTGTTTTATAGTTGCCTGACGAAATCATTCAGGGAGATTCACCATGCCGAGATGGCTTACATTACCGGCTGTCAGTGCCGCCGCCCTGCTGGCCTTTGCCGCTTACAGCGCTCCGCAGAGTGCACTGGAGCTCAATTATCAAGCCCCCGACCCCAGCATGATTCCCGCGCCCAAGCCGCCTGCCCCCTCAGGGCCGGCCCCCAAAACGGGAAAACCGCCGATTGCCTGGACAGAGGCGAGAGATAAAAGCGGTTTTCGCGTCGATATTGAGTGCGATCATCCTGGCTGCAGCAAACCGCGCGCCAAACCTTATCCCGCGTATGAAGGCCCGGTGAAGAAAACCGATCGCCGCCGCCAGTCTGATCCCTATTCCACCAATAAGGATCCCGATTACAACATTCAGTTGGGGTATGAGTGGTAGTGGCGCTTTCGGAGTAATGCCTATATCAGCCTCCTTTGCCGCTGCATAGAATATGCCTCAGTTCACCACTCCTCCTGGTGTTGAACACAACAAGCTGTGTTGCAAATCTTTATGCGCCTCCCTATAGGCGCTTTTTTTTTGCCTATCCCTCAAAGCGTCTTCCGATTACAGATTGCTCTCATTGCCCCACAAAGTGATGAATGTCACAAATACGCCTCCTTGCCATTCTTATTCGGAGGTAACGTTCATGGCCACAGGATCCCTTGCCCTCCTGGCCGTCTTGGCCGGCATTGCGGGCTTCGCCCTCTACAAGCATTTAAAATCTCAGAAAAAAAGCACACTCGTCCGCCCGCACGATCGGTAACCGACAACGCGCTTTCACCGCGAAGGCCCGGCACATCGCGCGCCGCGCCTTCGCGGGCTGTCATGCTTTCATCACAAAATTGTCACATTATGGCCATATGATGATTCGCGTTTATCCGCTCTGGCTTAACACCAAGGATTTCGCCCATGACCATAATTAAAGCTGCAAACCATCAGGAAGCAGAAAAACTCATCCGCGCCGGCACCGCCAAGAAAATCGAACTGGCTTACGATATCGGCAGCGACGACTTCTTCCAGCTTGCCAGCCTGTGGTGCGATAAAGGCGCCAAAATCTCCAAAGGAAAAGAACACTTCATCGTCTCGTTAAAAGGGTTCCGCATCCCGCCTAACGATTAATGCCCTGCCGCCCATCGCGGCGGCTTCGCCTCTTCCTCGCAAAACCGCTCTATTCAACCACGCGCGCCTCATTCGATTTCGCTAAGCTAACAGCAGACTTTATTGCGGACGTTTCGCCTGATAACCACGTCCGCCACGATGAGGAGAGTAACCATGTCAACAAATGCAGCGCTGCCCGGCACGATGAAAGCGATTGAAATCAGCGAACCGGGCGCTCCCGACGTTCTGGTCGTTACCGAACGCCCGGTGCCCGCTCCGCAAGCGGGCGAACTGCTGGTGAAAATCGCCGCCGCCGGCGTTAACCGCCCCGACGTGCTACAGCGCCAGGGGAACTATGCGCCGCCGCCAGGCGCCTCGGATATCCCCGGCCTGGAAATTGCCGGCGAAGTGGTGGCCATCGGTGAAGGCGTGACCCACTTCGCGCTCGGCGATCGGGTTTGCGCCCTTATCGCCGGCGGTGGCTATGCGGAATACTGCACCGTGCATGAAAGCAATGCGTTGCCGGTGCCGGCGGGGCTGAGCCTGACCGAGGCCGCCGCGCTGCCGGAAACCTTCTTTACCGTCTGGGTCAACGTGTTCCAGCGCGGTCATCTCAAAGCCGGCGAAACCGTGTTGATCCATGGCGGCACCTCCGGTATCGGCACGGTCGCCACCATGCTGGCGAAGGCCTTCTGCGCCCAGGTGATCACCACCGTCGGCTCCGAAGAGAAACGTCAGGCCAGCCTGGCGCTGGGCGCCGACGTGGCGATTAATTACCGCAGCGAAGACTTTGTCGCACGCACCAAAGACGCCACCAACGGTAAAGGCGCCGACGTCATCGTCGACCTGATCGCCGGCGATTATGTCGCCAAAAACTATCAGGCCGCAGCGATGGAAGGCCGCATCGTGCAAATCGGCACGCAAAACGGCGTGGTGAAAGAGCTCAATCTGATGCCGCTGCTGTTGAAACGTCTGACCCATACCGGGTCGACGCTACGCTCGCGCAGCGTGGCGGACAAAGCGCAGATTGCCGCCGATCTGCGCGAAAAGGTTTGGCCGCTGCTGGAGCGTGGCGTGCTGAAACCGCAAATTTTTAAAACCTTCCCGCTTGAGCAAGCCGCCGCCGCGCATACGCTGATGGAGTCCAGCGAGCACATCGGCAAGATCATGCTGACGTTCTGAGCCCATTCCCCGCGGCCGGTGCTGCGGGGAAACCAATGCCACGTTCAGGGAATGATGCCGCGGCGGCGGAACTCATCGAACAGTGAGAAAAACATGACTTCGGTTTCGACAAACTGGTGGAAACCGAAGCGCCGCGCCTTGCTGCCATCCGCGAACATGTCATAGTCCCAGGAAAAGACGAAATCGGCGAAACGCCAGCCGGCCACCGCGCGATAGTCCGGTTCGGCCAATTGGTGCCGCTGCGCCAGCTCCCGCCACAGCGACGCTTTGTCCGTCATCATGATCTCCAGCGACATCGGCAGCGGCGGCGCGCATTCCAGCCCAAAGTAAGCGGCGATTTTCGGCCACATCTCGCTCCAGCGAAACAGATCGCCGTTGTTGATATTAAACGCCTGATTGGCCGCCGCAGGTTCGGTCGCCGCCCACAGCGTGGCGCGCGCCAACAGCCCGGCGTCGGTCATTTCCAGCAGGCTGTGGTAAGCGCCCGGTTTACCCGGGAAGCGCAACGGCAGCCCGAGCGCTTTGCTGATCGACGCGTAAACCGCGATGCTTAACGCCAGATTCATCGGGTTGCCGAGGGAGAAGCCCCCCACCACGCTTGGACGGATGGCGCTCCAACGCCAGCGTTTGCCGGCCTGCCGCTGCGCCAGATACTGCTGCTGCGCCACGTTAAACTCCGGCGGCATATGCCCGGCATCGCTTTCGCGCGCCGGCGTTTTAAACGGCCCCAAATGCGCGCCATACACCTTATAACCCTGCATCAAACTGATGTGCTCCAACGCCGGCGCGATCGGCTCCAGCCCTTCGACAACGTGTTGCAACATCTGCAGGTTCGGCGCCACCAGCCCCGCCCAGTCCGGCGCATCCTGATAGGCGGCATAGAAAACGTGACTAATCGCGCTCAGCGGCCGCAGCGCGTCGCGCGTCGCCGCCGCATCCAGCAGATCAACCTGAAGGTGGCGCCCCCCCGGCGCCGATTGTCCCCCCGGCGCGAGACGCCCACCACTTGCCAGCCCTGACCGGTCAGCTCCTCAATCAATCGGCGCCCAATCACGCCATTGGCGCCGATCACCAATGCCTGTCGCTTTGTATCCATCTTGCCACTCCTCAGGTTGTCGATACCCTGAGTGTCATTGATTAGTAATACTTGCGGTAGAAGAGACCTTCCACTAACACTTATAAGAAAAATCTATAGGCAAGATCGACATGGATAAGCTGAACGCAATGAAAACCTTTATGCGGGTGGCGGAGCTGGGCAGCCTCTCGGCCGCCGCTCGCGATCTGCGTTTGACGCAGCCGGCGGTCAGTCAGCAAATCGCCGGTCTGGAGCAGCAACTGGGGGCACAACTGCTGTTTCGCAGCACCCGGGCGGTCACCCTGACCGATGCCGGCAGCAGTTATTATCAGCGCCTCAAACCGATTCTGGCGGCGGTCGACGAAGCGGAAGAAGCGCTGCACGGCCAGCACCACCAGCTACAGGGCAATCTGCGCATTCATGCCCCGACCGGGTTCGGGCAGTTGCACGTCACGCCGCTGGCCATCGCTTTCCAGCAACGTCATCCGAACCTCGCCATCGAGCTGCTGCTGGACGATCGTCGCGCCGACGTGATCGGCGAAGGCATCGACATGGCGCTGCGTTTCGGTGAACTGCATGCGCCCGGCATGGTGGCTAAACGTTTGGGCGAGCTGCAACGCCTGCTGGTGGCGTCACCGGCCTACCTGGCCAAGTATGGCGCTCCACGTTCGCCGGCGGAGCTGGCTAAACATGCGCACATTCGTTACAGCGGTTTGAACGACGGCGATACGCTCACTCTGTTCGGGCCGCACGGCCCCGAGATGGTCGCTCTGCGGCCCACGTTCCGCGCCAACAATACGCTATCGCTGCTGGCCGCCATTGAGGCTGGAGCCGGTATCGGCGGCGCCCAACGGCCTTTAATCGCCCAGCAGCTGGCGACGGGGGCGCTGGTGCCCGTTTTGCCGGAATACCGCTACCCGCCCATGGCGCTGCACGCGGTCTATCCCGCTTTACGTTTTATTCCGGAGAAAGTGCGCGCCTGGGTGGCGCATCTGCAGCAGGCGTTGACGGCGATCGAGGGAATTAGCGGAGTGAATGCTCCCGGCCAGACGCCGGGAGCCTAATCATTATTTGAACAGTTTACCGACCATATCGCCCAGCTCGTTGCTGTCTTGCTGCACTTCACCGTTTGGTGAGGCGGCATCCGCGACCGTTGGCAAGAACTGTGCAATGGTGCTGGACGCCTGTGCAGGATCGATGCCCAGCTTTTCAGCCAGTTGGTTGATGGCGTCGCTACCCAACGCCTGCTGCACATGGTCGCCGGTAATCGGCTGATTTTCGCCATTGCCGAGCCAGGAACCGACGATATCGCCGAACTGCCCCTGACGGAACTTGTCCAAAATGGCCTGCAGGCCGCCTTGTTGCTCGACCCACTGCATAATGGCGATGTAGTCGATACCTTTACCACCGTTGGCGCCGCCGCCCAGAATGTTACCCAATACGCTATCGAACAGACCCATGATATTCCCCTTTCAGCGGGTACGGCCCGCGCCGCACCGCCGGATTGATTTCACGAAAAAGGGCCGCCGCGGCGACCCTGTTGAGCAACGGCTGCTTAGCCTTTGATCTTCCTGTAGACAAAAAGCACCACCAGGGCACCGATGACCGCCACCACAAAGCTGCCCAGGTTAAAACCGTCAACGCGGCCCATACCGAAGAAGGTGCTGATATAGCCGCCGACGACGGCGCCCACGATCCCCAATATAACGGTCACAATAAAGCCGCCGCCGTCTTTGCCCGGCATAATCCACTTGGCCAGGATACCGGCGATTAAACCAAAAATGATCCAGGAAATGATGCCCATCTTTACTCTCCCTATTACCTTTTGCCTAACAGAAATCCTATTACCAGGCCCACGACGGCGCCGGCGCCTATCCCCGCCCAAGGGTTATCCTTGAGGCAGGCACATGATTGCTCGAGCGCTGCTTTTACACCGCTGCTCACTTCGCAGGCGGTGGTTTTCACGTAGTCGCTCGGTTGCTCAACACCGTTTAGATCGTCATTTTCATATGACATGTCAAATCCTTACAGACCAACCCTCTGAGAATTTCGTCACATGTTTCGCGCCAGGCGCCGTCCGCTCCGCGATCTTGCTCTGGGCAATCTGCCCGCTGCCGCTCAATGCGGAGGCTTCCGGCGGCAAACGCACAACTTCACACTATGACTATAGTAAAAAATCAGCGGTTTACCTATTTCCGTCCGTCTGAATTTCACCATACAAAAAACGATCTGATTTCATCCCGCTGTCATCTTGCAAGGCTAAACTTTAAACATATCCTCCGGGAGGAAACGCCGATGTTCAATGCACCTTTTGTCCTGATCCTCGCGCTACTGTACGCACTGGCCGCCGCTTGGGACGGTTCCGTAGCGTTACTGTTTCATTAAGGTTACATAGCCGTTGTCACTTTTGCGATGCGCTTAATTGTGTCTTTATTTTTCAATTTCGCCAGCCGATTGAAATAGCGGAAAACATCCCCTCCTCCCTCGGTAAAAATCCTATTTCGCTTCGTTTTTCGCCTGCGTTTAAATAAAGCGTAAAAAAAGCATTAATGGAAAATTCTGTTTAGCACAAAATATTCTATCATCTTCCTCATGACAATTTGGGTTAAGGTCCCATTGGCAAAGAAAAGGAATGACAGAAAAAATGCTTTATAACCAACGCTTTGAGCGCGAATTCTTGCGCCCTCGTTATTGGTTGTTGTGGATAGGACTGGGAATACTCTATCTCTTGGTATTACTGCCCTACCCGCTCATTTATCGGCTCGGACACGGCCTTGGCAGAATAGCCATGCGCTTAATGAAACGCCGGGTAAAAATAGCGCGCCGCAATTTAGAACTCTGTTTCCCCGCAATGCCCACCGCCGAGCGCGAGGCGCTGATCGTCAAAAATTTTGAGTCCGTCGGCATGGGCCTGTTCGAAGTCGGCATGGCCTGGTTCTGGCCCGACTGGCGCATCGCCCGCTGGTTCAAGGTGAGCGGCATGGAAAACATGCGGCTGGCGCGTCAGGACGGCAAAGGCGTTCTGCTGATCGGTCTGCATTTCCTGACGCTGGAACTGGGCGCGCGCATTTTCGGCATGCAAAACCCCGGCATCGGTGTGCATCGCCCGCACAACAACAAGCTGATGGAATGGGTACAGACCCGCGGCCGGCTGCGCTCGAATAAATTCATGATCGATCGTAAAGATATCAAAGGCATGATCCGCAACCTGAAACAGGGCGAAATCCTGTGGTATGCGCCGGATCACGATTATGGGGCGCAAAGTAGCGTATTCACACCGTTCTTCGCCGTGGAAAATGCCGCCACGACCACCGGCACCTTTATCCTGGCGCGCATGGGGCGGCCGTCGATCGTGCCTTTCGTGCCGCGCCGCCTGCCAAATGCTCAGGGCTATGAGCTGATCGTGCAGCCGCCGTTGACGGACTTCCCGCTGGATGATGAAACGCGCGCGGCGGCCAAGATGAACCGCGTGGTGGAAGAACAGGTGCTGCTGGCCCCCGACCAATACATGTGGCTGCACCGCCGCTTTAAAACCCGCCCACCCGGCGAACCGTCGCTGTATTGACCCCACGCGCCTTTGCCCGTCACACCGCCGGCGAAGGCGCGCTCACCTCGCACAAGCATTCTGCGCCAGGGGAACTACACTAGTAAGTCACCGACGGCAATTATTGCCGCCAGCAATCATTTCGTCCGCCCGAGAGTCGGTCGTTGCCTGTCGGGCCATAATCGAGGTCAATGTCATGCTGGTACAACCCTATCTGTTTTTCAGCGGTAACTGTGAGCAAGCGATTAACTTCTACGTACAGCAGTTGAATGCCAAAGTTGAAATGGTCATGCGCTTTAAAGACATGCCCGAAGAAGCCCGGCAAGGCGGATCGCAGGACGTCAATCCGGAAGCGATCATGCATGCGCGCCTGCTGATCGGCGAAGGCGTGCTGATGGCCTCCGACGGCTGTCCGCAGGATGACAGCGGCGGTGCTTCTCACAAAGGTTTCTCGCTGTCGCTGAACCCCAGCGATGCGGAACAAGGACGCAAACTGTTCGACAATCTGGCGCAGGGCGGCCAGGTGACGATGCCTTACCAAGCCACCTTCTGGGCCAAAGGTTTTGGCATGCTGACCGACAAATTCGGCGTCAACTGGATGATCAACGTCGAATAACCCCGCATGGCGCCGCTAGCCATAGCGGTGCCAGTCATACGCCGCCTTGGCGAACAGCACGAACAGCAGCGCCAACAGCACCAATCCCAACCGCCAATAGGGCGACCGGCGGCGGCGCCAGGCGAAGTACATCATCACCGCCAGCGTTCCCAGCGTAAGGGGGTAATACACCGCCAGCGTCAGTAAAGCGATAATGATGTAATCAGACATGGCTCTTTCACTCCGAGGTGTTCACACCGCCGCTGATGCGGGCAGCGATCGACCTTTCGCCTTATCGCCTCGTTAAAGGCTAGAGGTCTGGCGCATTTATGCATAAAATATAAGATTGCTCTTAACTCAAACTGAATAGTAATCAAACAACAAGGGTGACATGACTCAGCAGCAACCCATACAGGATGCCGTGCCGGCGCGCAGCGTTAAAAGCTCCCCATTATTATTTCAGGCCGGCGTGTTTGTCATCATCGTTGCCGCCACTCTGATCCTCTTTAACAGCTGGCAAATCTGGAACGCACACCAGCGCGATCTGCGCAGCGCCGAGCATGAATCCGCCAACCTCGCCCGCTCGCTGGCGCAGCATGCCGACGATACTTTCATGCAGGTGGACGGCAATCTGCTCGATCTGACCGAACGTCTCCAGAACGACGGACTGGGGCCATCGCAATTGACCCGGCTGCAGCGGGTGATGCAAACCCAGGTCGGCAACCTGCCGCAGCTGCATGGGCTGTTTCTCTACGATGCGCGCGGCCGCTGGCTGGCGACCTCCTCGGGCAAGTTCATCAAGAACGCCAACAACGCCGATCGCGAGTACTTCATATACCATCAAAACCGCGACGACGGCGGCCTGTACATCGGCAAGGTGATCCGCAGCCGCACCACCGGCGATCTGATCATTCCCGTTTCGCGGCGTTTCAACAACCCGGACGGCAGCTTTGGCGGCGTGGTGCTGGCGACGCTGTACATCGATTATTTCCGCCAGTTTTACGATAGCTTCGCCCTCAACACCGACGCCTCACTGAACCTGCTGCTGGCGGACGGCACCATCCTTTACCGCCGCCCTTACTCGGCGGCGTCGATCGGTAAAAACATCGCCAAGGGTGTGCTGTTCAGCGAAATTTTGCCGCATTCGGAATTCGGTAACGCCACCATCACCTCGCTGTACGACAAAGTAGAGCGCATCTACGGCTATTCGCGGGTCAACCGCTTTCCGCTGGTGATCGCCGCCGGGCTGTCGAAACGCGACGCGTTGGCGGACTGGCGCACCGACGCCGGCCTGTTCGCCGTCGGCGGCCTCTCGCTGCTGATGATCCTGTTGGCGATGGGCATGGTGCTGCTGCGGCAAATCAAGCACAGCATGCAAACCGAAGCCGAGCTGATGCGCACCCGCGATCAGCTGACCAGCATCAACCAGATGCTCGAAGAGTTGGCGCTGCTGGACGGCCTGACCGGGCTGGCCAACCGCCGCCAGTTTGATATCGCGCTGAAGAACGAGCTGGCACGGGCTTCGCGCAACTACCGCAGCGTGGCGCTGCTGATGCTGGATATCGACTATTTCAAACAGTACAACGACAGCTATGGCCACGTCGCCGGTGACCAATGCCTGCAGCAGATCGGCCAAACGCTCAAAGGGTTGGCGTGCCGCAGCAACGACGTTCTGGCGCGTTACGGTGGCGAAGAGATGGGAATTATCCTGCCGGATACCGACGTCCAGGGCGCACTGATTTTCGCCGAACGCGTCATCAACGCGGTGCGCGATCTGAAAATTCCGCATCAGGGTAATCCGCACGGCATCGTCACCATCAGCATCGGTATCTGCGCCAAAGTACCGCATATGTATAACGATACGCCGATCAGCTTTATCAATGAGGCGGACAGTGCGTTGTATCAGGCCAAGAAAAAAGGCAAAAATTGCATTTACGGCGCTTAATCATCAATCGGGCCACCAAATTTTGGCGGCCCGATTTATTACCAACCAAAATGAAATAATTCCTCTCCGCAACATTATTTTCCCGGGTTACCCTGCGCTCTGAATAAAATAACGCCAATAATAAGCATAATATTTATTTCCATTAAAATTCAACAAGATAAAAAATCGCCCTTCCACAGACAATTCGTGCCATTTTTGATTATTCGTGCCTACGCGCAGCCCCGTTTAGCCCTCGTTTACTTTTCATTGGTATTGCCGGTGATATCCTTATCAGGACTATTCTCTATATCAGGAAGCCATCGCACGCTTCGGCGCACTGCGCCCTGCTGATACATCCATAATAGAACCCACAAATTTCACGTTGCAATTGAGCGGCCTGTTGACGCCGCTCCAGCCAGCCACTGCGCAAGCCAGTGCAGCCAATCACGCGGCAACCTGAAAGACGGGAATAAAGCGATATAGATTTGCGAGGAGATCTCATGCCTACTGGCGATATTATGCGTGAACAGGCCGTCCTGACGCTGCCGTTGCGACAATGGGCGGCAGCGGAAGCATCCAGCGCGGTCAGCGAACTGGAACAGGGCAAGGTACTGTTTCTGCCCGAACTGGCCTTCCCCCTGTCTGAACAGGAAATGCCGCTGCTGGATCCGACGTTGGTCGATCCGAAGCGCAAAAACATCAGCTATCAGCCGCTGTCCGGCAAACTGAGCGGCGTCGCCGTTGCGGAACGCCGGCAACAGGTTCAGCAACTGCTGGAGCGCTATTATCAATCTTGCCGCCAGCTGATCGCCGGGCTGTTGCCCGAGTATCAGGAGGCGCTGCACCACCCGACCGGCAGCCTGCGTTTGCACCCGGTTTCCGCCTGGCGGGCGACCAGTTCCTGGCGCAAAGACGACAGCCGCCTGCACGTTGACGCTTTCCCGTCGCGCCCGAACTACGGCGAACGCATTCTGCGCATTTTCACCAACATCAACCCGCACGGCGAGCATCGCCAATGGCGCGTCGGCGAGCCGTTCCCTGAGCTGGCGGCACGCTTTATGCCGCGCCTCGCACGCTACTCCGCCCTCAGCAGCTGGCTGCAGCATCAGGTGCGCATCACCAAGACCCGCCGCAGCCATTATGACCACCTGATGCTGCAGTTGCATGACGCCATGAAGGCCGACGGCGATTATCAGCAACGGGGTCCGCAGCTGGCGCTGGAATTCCCACCGGGCAGCAGCTGGATTTGCTTCTCGGATCAAACGCCGCACGCCGCAATGGGCGGCCAGTTTATGCTGGAACAGACCTTCCTGTTGCCGGTGAACAAGATGCAGGATCCGCAGCGTTCGCCGCTGAAAGTGCTGGAACAGCTGCGCGGGCAGCCGCTGATCTGAATGGCTCGCCGCCGCCGGGATGCCGGCGGCGGCGAAACGCGCATTATGCCTCGAAGTCCCCTTGCTGGCGCGCCACCAGCGTCAGAATGCTGTAGAGCGCCACCGGTTGCTGTTCCTGATTCAACACCTGAACATCCCACACCACCACGCCGTGCGGCCGATCTTCGGCGGTTTTTTGCGGCTTGCGGATTTTCTTTTTGCAGGTCAGCCGCACCTGAATGGTGTCGCCGATCTTCACTGGTTCGATAAAGCGCAGATTCTCCATGCCATAGTTGGCGATCACCGGCCCGACGGCGGCGTCGACAAACAGCCCGGCCGCAGCGGACACCACAAAGTAACCGTGCGCCACCCGCTCGCCGAACAGCGAATCGGCGGCGCCGATCTTGTCCATGTGCGCGTAAAAATGGTCGCCGCTCAGGCAGGCGAAGTTGACGATATCCGCTTCGGTCACGGTGCGGCGCGCGGTCAACAGGCTGTCGCCCAGCTGCAGCTGCTCGAAGTATTTCCGGAACGGGTGCACCGGATGTTCGGCGACCGGCGCACCGCGCACCCATTCGCCGCCGATGGCCGCCAGCATCGCCGGGCTGCCCTGGATCGCCGTGCGCTGCATATAGTGCTTCACCGCGCGCAGTCCACCCAGCTCTTCACCGCCGCCGGCGCGCCCCGGGCCGCCGTGCACCAGCATCGGCAACGGCGAGCCGTGGCCGGTGGATTCCGCCGCCGCCTGCTCATCCAAAATCAGCATACGTCCGTGAGCGCAGGCCGCCGCGCGGATAAAGCGCTTGGCCACTGCCGGATCGGCGGTCACCAGCGATCCCGCCAGGCTGCCCTGCCCCAGCAACGCCAACGCGATCGCCTGCTCGGTATCCGCATACGGCATCAGCGTCGCCACCGGGCCGAAGGCCTCAGTGCCGTGCACCGCCTGATGGGTGAACGGATCGGCGCAATACAGCAGGGTCGGCGGATAAAACGCCCCACCGCGCGCGCCGTCGCCCATCACTTCCAGCTTATCCAACGACGCGCCGCACAGCGGTTCGCAGCCGTTGCGCAGCAGGAACTCCACCTTGCTTTGCACATCATCACGCTGCTCGTGGCTGACCAGCGCCCCCATGCGCACCTGCTCCAGCTGCGGGTCGCCCACCGTCACCCCCGCCAGACGCTGCAACAAGGCCTGACGCACCGCCGCCACCTGCGCCGCCGGCACGATGATGCGGCGGATCGCGGTGCACTTCTGCCCCGCCTTGGCGGTCATTTCACGGCACACCTCTTTGATAAACAGCGCAAATTCCGGCATCTCCGGCGTCACGTCTTCCGCCAGCACGCAGCAGTTGAGCGAATCCGCCTCCATGGTGAACGCGATCGATTTTTCCAACAGGCGCGGATGCGCCCGCAGCCGCTGGCCGGTCTGCGCCGAACCGGTGAACGTTACCGCATCCTGATAATCCAGGTGCGCAAACATGTCGCCGACGCCGCCGCATACCAACTGCAGCGCGCCTTCCGGCACCAGCCCGCTGTCGACGATCAGCCTGACCATCGCCTGCGTCAGCTGCGCGGTGGCGGTGGCCGGCTTGATGATGGCCGGCATGCCCGCCAGCCAGGTCGGCGCCAGTTTTTCCAGCATGCCCCAGCAAGGGAAGTTGAAGGCGTTGATATGCAGCGCCACGCCGGGGCGCGAGGTCAATACGTGGCGGGCGGCGAACTGCGCCTGCTTCGACAGCGGGATCAGCTCATCTTCCGGCCACAGCGTATCGTCCGGCAGATCGCGGCCGGCCATGCCGGCATAGGCGAACAGCGTGGCGATGCCGCCTTCGATATCGACCCAGCCGTCGCTGCGCGTCGCCCCGGTTTGATAGGAAATCTGATACAGCGCCTCTTTATGCGCCAGCAGGTGTTTCGCCACCGCTTTCAGCATCTGGGCGCGCTGCTGGAATGTCATGTGCGCCAGCGCCGGGCCGCCGTGGCTGCGGGCATAGCTCAGGCTGGCCGCTAACGGCAGGCCGTCGGAGCAAACCTGGTACAGCGCTTCGCCGGTTACGGCGTGACGGATCTCGCGCGCCTCTCCCTGCCCGTACACCCAGGCGCCAGAAAGATAACTGTGTAACTGCTGCATGTGCCCTCCGGAATTCATAAATTTTCACCATACAGCTTAATTACGTATCACATAAATGCCAGTCGACGCCAAACTGAATTTTAACAAAAACAGAACAAGAAGCGCTTTCAAGCCGTTTAC
Source organism: Serratia sp. BNK-23 (assembly GCF_047456145.1). NCBI lineage: Bacteria > Pseudomonadati > Pseudomonadota > Gammaproteobacteria > Enterobacterales > Yersiniaceae > Serratia > Serratia sp. BNK-23. The sequence goes on along the minus strand of NZ_CP179900.1, from coordinate 1,796,833 downwards.
CCTGGCATTAATACGGAGTCACTTTTTATATTTATAAAATAAAATCAAATGATTAACAAAAACACTTGTGAGTGCGCTCGCAAAACCACATAAATCTCGTTTGATCTTTTTGTTATCAGTTTGTAGCCTTATGGTTAGTTAAAGTGATTCACATTTTTATATTTAATGTGAAAAATACGAATCACCAAGAGGCAAGCATGACAACTGACGCACAGTATCAGCAGCATTTCGACGACAAGATCGCGGCGGATATCGCCATTGAGGCTAAAGACTGGATGCCGGACGCCTATCGTCAGAACCTGATTCGGCAGATCGGCCAACACGCCCACTCGGAAGTCATCGGCATGCTGCCGGAAGCCAACTGGCTGACGCGTGCCCCCACGCTGCGCCGCAAGGCGGTGCTGCTGGCCAAAGTGCAGGATGAGGCCGGCCACGGTCTGTACCTCTACAGCGCCGCCGAGACCCTCGGCTGTTCGCGCCAGGACATCTACCAAAAGATGCTCGACGGCAAGATGAAATACTCCTCTATCTTCAATTACCCCACGCTCAACTGGGCGGATATCGGCGTGATCGGCTGGCTGGTCGACGGCGCCGCCATCGTCAACCAGGTGGCGCTGTGCCGCGCGTCCTACGGCCCCTATGCGCGGGCGATGGTGAAGATCTGCAAAGAGGAGAGCTTCCACCAGCGCCAGGGCTACGAGGCGGTGATGGCGATGGCCAACGGCAGCGACACGCAGCGCGCCATGCTGCAGGACGCCATCGATCGCTTCTGGTGGCCGGTGCTGATGATGTTCGGCCCGAGCGACGCCGACTCCCCCCACAGCGCCCAGAGCATGGCGTGGAAAATCAAACGTCACAGCAACGATGAGCTGCGGCAGAAGTTCGTCGACAACACCGTACCGCAGCTGGAAGCGCTGGGCATGACGGCGCCGGATCCGGATCTGCACTGGGATGCCGCTGCCGGCCACTATCGCTTCGGCGAGATCGACTGGAGCGAGCTGCATGAGGTGATCAAAGGGCGTGGCCAATGCAACCACGAACGCCTGCAGGCCAAACGCCGCGCCTGGGAAGACGGCGCCTGGGTGCGCGACGGCGCCATGGCCCACGCCGCGAAAAACGCCGCTTCCGCCGCATAGCCAACATAAGGAACCGAGATCATGAGCCACGTTGAATGGCCGCTGTATGAAGTGTTTATCCGCAGCAAACAAGGGCTGGCGCATCGCCACGTCGGCAGCCTGCACGCCGCCGACGACCAAATGGCGCTGGAAAACGCCCGCGACGCCTACACGCGCCGTAATGAAGGCTGCTCGATTTGGGTGGTGCAGTCGCGCCATCTGATCGCCTCGCAGCCGGAAGATCGCGGCGCGTTCTTCGATCCTTCCGAAGACAAGATCTACCGTCATCCGACGTTTTACACCATTCCCGACGGCATCAAGAACATGTAGAGGCGACCATGACGGTTAACGATCCGCGCATCAGCTATTTGCTTCGCCAGGGCGACACGCCTCTGATCCTCGCCCAGCGCCTGTGCGCCTGGTGCGGCCACGCGCCCGAGCTGGAGATCGATCTGGCGTTGGCCAACATCGGGCTCGATCTGCTCGGCCAGGCGCGCAACTTCCTGGGCTACGCCGCCGAACTGGCCGGGCCGCCCTGCAGCGAAGACAGCCTGGCCTTCGGGCGCGACGAACGCCAGTTTCATAACCTGCTGCTGGCGGAACAGCCGAACGGCGGTTTCAACGACACGTTGGTGCGCCAGTTCCTGCTCGACGTCTACCACGTGCAGCTGCACCAGGCGTTGAGCCGCAGCGGCGATGCGCAGATCGCCGCCATCGCTGCCAAGTCGTTGAAGGAGGCCGATTACCACCTGCGCTTCAGCCGCGGCTGGATGATCCGCCTCGGCGACGGCAACGACATCAGCCACCGCAAGATCCAGCAGTCGCTGGATAACCTGTGGCGCTTCACCGCCGAGCTGTTCCACGCCGACGCGCTTGAGCTTGAGCTGGCGGAACAGGGCATCGCCGTCGATCCGCGCGAGCTGCAGGCTCCCTGGCAAGCGCAGGTGGAAGAGACACTGCGCCAGGCGACATTGACGCTGCCCGCCGAGCAGGCGTTCCGTCACGGCGGCAAACAAGGCCGACACAGTGAACACCTCGGCCCGCTGCTGGCGGAGATGCAGTTCCTGCAACGCGCCTATCCAAACGGCCAATGGTAGGAGGCCGCGATGAACGTCACTCGTTTGCAACCCGCTGAAATCCCGCAGATTTGGCACTGTCTGCAACAGATCAGCGATCCCGAGCTGCCGGTGCTGTCGATCACCGATTTGGGCATGGTGCGCGACGTGGCGCGCGACGGCAACGGCTGGCGCGTGACCTTCACCCCCACCTACTCCGGCTGCCCGGCCACCGAATTTCTGCTCAACGCCATCGAGCAGCGGCTGACGGCCGCCGGCTTCAGCCCGGTGCAGGTGGACATTCGCCTCAGCCCGGCCTGGACCACCGATTGGATGAACGCCGACGCCCGCGAGCGGCTGCGGCAATACGGCGTAGCGCCCCCGCAGGGCCACACCTGCGATCGGCCGCACGCCCACGGCCCGGTCGCCTGCCCGCGCTGCGGCAGCACCCACAGCGAGAAGATCAGCGAGTTCGGCTCCACCGCCTGTAAAGCGCTGTACCGCTGCTGCGACTGCCGGGAACCGTTCGACTACTTCAAATGCATATAGGAGCGCTGACACCATGACGGTCTTTCATCGCCTGAACGTCGCCGCCATCGAGCGCGAAACGCCGGACGCCGTAGCCATCACCCTGCGGGTACCCGAAGAGCTGCAAAACCAATACCGCTACACCCCTGGCCAGCACCTGACGCTCAAGGCGCTAGTCAACGGCGAAGAGCTGCGGCGTTGCTATTCCATCTGCAGTTCGCCGCAGGAAGGCCTGCTGCAGATCGGCGTAAAAGCGATTGATCAGGGCCGTTTCTCCGGCTTCGTCAACCGCATGCTGAAAGTCGGCGATGCGCTGGAAGTGATGGTGCCGCAGGGGCGCTTCGGCTATCAGCCGCAGGCGGAGCGCCGCGGCAACTATCTGGCGATCGCCGCCGGCTCCGGCATCACGCCGATGCTGTCGATCATCAAGGCGACGCTGCAGCTCGAACCGGGCAGCAGCTTCACCCTGATCTACGGCAACCGCAACAGCCGTTCAATGATGTTCAAAGAGGCGCTGTCGGATCTGAAAAACCGCTATCCGCAGCGTTTTCAGCCGCTGTACCTATTCAGCCAGGAGAGCCTCGACAGCCCGCTGCTCAGCGGCCGCATCGACCGTGAACGCCTGGCGGCGATCGGCGGCGCGCTGCTGGATTTCCGCGACTATGACCACGCCTTCATCTGCGGGCCGGAATCGATGATGGACGACGCGCAGACCGTGCTGGAACAGGCCGGCGTACCGGCCAACCACATCCACAGCGAACGTTTCAACACCAGCGGCCTGGTCGCCCGCCCGCGCCACAGCGGCGATCGCAATGCCACCCGGGTGGCGATCCTGCTCGACGGCCGCCGATTGGATATCGAGGTCGGCGAACAGGACGACAGCATTCTCGATGCCGCGCTGCGCCAGGGCGCCGATCTGCCCTACGCCTGCAAAGGCGGCGTGTGCGCCACCTGCAAATGCCGGCTGAAGGCCGGCCAGGTGGAGATGGGCGTCAACTACAGCCTGGAGCCGGATCAGCTGGCGGCGGGCTACGTATTGAGCTGCCAGTCGTGGCCGAAAGGCGACGGCGTGGTGTTGGACTTCGACGTCTAGGAGCCGCGATGGATACCCCCTTTATTTTGCATCAGCAGCAACACCGCGTGGTCACGCTGACGCTGCATCGCCCGGAGGCGCGCAACGCCCTGAGCACGCCGTGCCTGGAACAGCTGGTTACCCGGCTGGAGCAGGCTGACGCCGACAGCGGCGTGGGCGCCGTGGTGATCGCCGGCGCGGCGCGCTTCTTCGCCGCCGGGGCCGATCTGCGCGAACTGCAACAACAGGATCTGCCGGCCGCGCTGGCGGACAGCCGTCCGCAGCTGTGGCAGCGGCTGGCGCAGTTCAGCAAGCCGCTGCTGGCGGCGGTGAACGGCTATGCCCTGGGCGCCGGCTGCGAGTTGGCGCTGGCCTGCGACATCGTTATCGGCGGCGAAAGCGCCCGCTTCGGCCTGCCGGAGATCACCCTCGGCCTGATGCCGGGCGCCGGCGGCACCCAGCGCCTGATCCGCTGCGTCGGCAAGGCGCGCGCCAGCCAGATGGTACTGACCGGCGAAGCCATCGACGCCCGCACCGCGCTGCAGGCCGGCCTTATCAGTGAAGTGTGCGTCGATGCTCTGACGCTGGAGCGCACGCAGCAGATTGCCGATCGCATCAGCCGTCAGGCGCCGCTGGCGCTGCGCGCCGCCAAACAGGCGCTAAAACAGGCCGAGGAAATCGGCCTTAGCCAGGGGCTGGCGATGGAGCGTCAGCAATTTGTCACCCTGGCCGCCACCGACGATCGCCGCGAAGGCATCGCCGCCTTTTTCGAAAAACGTACGCCAAACTATCAGGGGCGCTGATTTATGGATAACGCATTGATTCTCAGCCATCTCGACGCCGGCGTGTTGACGCTGACCCTCAACCGGCCGGATCGGCTCAACAGCTTTAATGACGAGATGCATCGCCAGCTGAGCGAAGCGCTGACGCAGGCCGAGCGCGACGACAGCGTGCGCTGCCTGCTGATCGCCGGCGCCGGGCGCGGTTTCTGCGCCGGGCAGGATCTCAACGATCGCAACGTCAGCGCCGATCAACAAGCGCCGGATCTCGGCCTGTCGGTCGAACGTTTCTACAACCCCCTGATCCGCCGCCTGACCGCCCTGCCGAAACCGGTGGTATGCGCGGTCAACGGTGTGGCGGCCGGCGCCGGTGCCGCGCTGGCCCTGGCGTGCGATATCGTCATCGCCGCCGACAACGCCAGCTTTATTCAGTCGTTCTGCCGTTTGGGGCTGGTGCCGGATTCCGGCGGCAGCTGGTTCCTGCCGCGGCTGGCCGGCCACGCCCGCGCGATGGGCATGGCCATGCTGGGCGACAAAATCAGCGCCCAACAGGCGCTGGAGTGGGGCATGATCTGGCAGGTGGTGCCGGCGGATGAATTGGCCGACCGCACGCAAACGCTGGCTCGCCATCTGGCCACCCAGCCGACTTACGGTCTGGGGCTAATCAAGAAAGCCATCTACAGTTCGGCCACCAACAGCCTCGATCAACAACTCGATCTGGAGCGCGATCTGCAGCGATTGGGCGGCCGCAGCGACGACTACCGCGAAGGCGTCAGCGCGTTCTTCGCCAAGCGCACGCCAAACTTCAGCGGGAAATAGCCATGAACGCGTCCCTTCTTAACGGCCAGGTGGCGGTGATCGGCGCCGGCACCATGGGCATCGGCATTGCGCAGGTGGCCGCCGCCGCCGGTCACCCGGTGCGGCTGTTCGATATCGCGCCCGCCGCCGCCCAGCGCGCGATCGATGAACTCACTCGCCGCCTGCGCCAGCGGGTCGACGGCGGCAAGGCCGACGCCAACGCCACCGAGGCGCTGCTGGCGCGCCTCGAACGCGCCGATTCGCTCGAGCAACTGGCCAACAGCGCGCTGGTAATTGAAGCGGTGGCGGAAAATCTGGCGATTAAGCAGAGCCTGTTCCGCGATCTGGAAGCGGTCTGCTCGCCCACGGCGCTGTTCGCCAGCAATACCTCTTCGCTGTCGATCACCGCCATCGCCGGCGCCTTGCAACACCCGGCGCGCATGGCCGGGCTGCACTTCTTCAACCCGGCGCCACTGATGAAGCTGGTGGAGATCGTCAGCGGTCTGGAGACCGGGGCAGAGACCCTCGCGGCGCTGCAGGCTCTGGCGCAGCGCTGGGGTAAGCAAAGCGTCGTGTGCCGTTCAACGCCGGGATTCATCGTCAATCGCGTGGCGCGGCCGTTCTACGCCGAAACCCTGCGCGCGCTGGAGGAACGGGTGGCCGACGTCGCCACCCTGGATGCAGTCATGCGCGACGCCGGCGGCTTCGCCATGGGCCCGCTGCAGTTGACCGATCTGATCGGCCAAGACGTCAATTACGCCGTGACCGACTCGGTGTATCAGGCCTTCTACCAGGATCCGCGCTTCACCCCCTCTCTGGTGCAGCAGGAGTTGGTGGCCGCCGGACATCTCGGCCGCAAATCCGGCCGCGGCTTCTACCGCTACGACGCGCAACGCCCCGCCGCAGAGATGATCGCCTTTGCGCCGCCGGCGCAGGCCGCGCCGCCGCAACGCGTCACGCTGCACGGCGACTGGTCTTCGCTGGCCGATTTAGCGGAACTGTTGATCGAAAATGCGGGGGCGATCAAACAACCTGGCCAGACCAGCCCGTACCTCACGATCGACGACGTTACACTGATGTTAACCAATGGTAAAACCGCCGGCCAACTGGCCGACGAACGTGGAACGCCTGTGGTGCTGTTCGATCTCTGTGCCGACTATGCGCATGCCTCCGCCATCGCCATCAGCTGCGCGGCGCAAAACGGTGCGCAACACAATGCCAACGCGATTCGCCTGCTGCAGTCCCTCGGCAAGCAGGTCATTCAACTGCCGGATTATCCCGGCCTGCTGACGATGCGCACCCTGGCCATGCTGGCCAACGAAGCGCTCGACGTGGTGAACAAAGGCGTCGCCGGCGCCGAAGATACCGATCTGGCGATGCTGCGCGGCGTCAACTATCCGCGCGGCCCGCTGGCCTGGGGCGCCGCACTCGGCTGGCGTCACATTCTGACGACGCTGGAAAACCTGCAACGCTATTACGGCGAAGCGCGCTATCGCCCGATGCCGCTGCTGCGCCGCTACGCTTCCCCCGCCTCTTTCCCAGGAGCCGAACGATGAACGCCAATACGCCGCGCGCGCTGGCTCAGCGCTGCGCCGAACAGATGTTCCAGCAAGATACCTGCGCTCAGGCGATGGGGATGCACATCGATGCCGTCGACGTCGGGTACGCGCAGGTCAGCATGACCGTCGGCCCGCAGATGCTCAACGGCCACCAAACCTGCCACGGCGGCCAACTGTTCAGCCTGGCGGACACCGCCTTCGCCTACGCCTGCAATAGCCAGGGGTTGGCGGCGGTGGCCTCCGGCTGCAGCATCGACTTCGTCCGCCCGGCGCTGGCCGGCGATCGCCTCACCGCCAGCGCCCAGATGCGCCATCAGGGCAAAGCCACCGGGCTGTATGACGTCGAAATCGTCAATCAACAGGGCAAAACCGTCGCCTGGTTTCGCGGCCGCGCGCACCGCCTTGGCCACAGCATTTTAGGAGATCAGGCATGAATCAGGCATTTATCTGCGACGGCGTGCGCACCCCGATCGGCCGCTACGGCGGCGCGCTGGCGCAGGTGCGCGCTGACGACCTCGCCGCCCTGCCGCTGCGCGTGCTGCTGGAGCGCCATCCGCAGGTGGATTGGGCACAGCTGGACGACGTGATCCTCGGCTGCGCCAACCAGGCCGGGGAAGACAACCGCAATCTGGCGCGCATGGCGCTGCTGCTGGCCGGATTGCCGGTCGGCGTTTCCGGCACCACGGTGAACCGCCTGTGCGGTTCGGGCCTGGATGCGTTGGCAATGGCGGCGCGCAGCATCAAAGCCGGCGACGCCGGGCTGCTGCTGGCCGGCGGCGCGGAGTCGATGACCCGCGCGCCGCTGGTGATGGGCAAGGCCGACAGCGCCTTCAGCCGCCAGGCGCAGCTGTACGACACCACCCTCGGCTGGCGCTTCGTCAACCCGCGCATGCAGGCCGAGTTCGGCACCGATTCGATGCCGGAGACCGCCGAAAACGTCGCGGCGCAGTTCAATATCAGCCGCGCCGATCAGGACGCCTTTGCGCTGCGCAGCCAGCAGCGCGCCGCCCGGGCGCAGGCGCTGGGCCACCTGGCGCAGGAGATAGCCCCGGTCAGCCTCACCGGTAAAAAAGGCGTGGTCACCCTGTTCAGCCAGGATGAACACCCGCGCGCCGACACCACCTTCGAGCAGCTGCAGGCGCTGAAAACCCCATTCCGTCAGCCCGGCAGCGTCACCGCCGGCAACGCCTCGGGCCTGAACGACGGCGCGGCGGCGCTGATCGTCGCCTCCGAAGCAATGGCGGTGCGCCAGGGGCTGACGCCGCGCGCGCGCATCGTTGCCACCGCCACCTGCGGCGTGGAGCCGCGGCTGATGGGCATCGGCCCGCTGCCGGCCACCCGCAAGGTGCTGGAGATCGCCGGGCTGAGCCTGGCGCAGATGGACGTCATCGAACTGAACGAAGCGTTCGCCGCCCAGGCGTTGGCGGTGATGCGCCAGCTTGGCCTGCCGGACGATGCCCCGCAGGTTAACCCCAACGGCGGCGCGATCGCTCTGGGGCATCCGCTGGGCATGAGCGGCGCGCGCCTGGCGCTGGCCGCCCTGTTTGAACTGGAACGGCGAGCCGGCCGCTACGCGCTTTGCACCATGTGCATCGGCGTCGGCCAAGGCATCGCCATGATCATTGAGCGTGTCTGACCCCTGAGGCTAACCATGACAATAAATCCACAGCCCCTCGAAACGATCGAATTCGCCTCGCGCGATGAGATTGAAGTGTTGCAGTTGGCGCGTTTGAAGTGGACGCTGCACCACGCCTACGACAATGTGCCGATGTACAAGCGCAAGTTCGATCAGGCGGGCGTACACCCCGACGATCTTAAGCAGCTGAGCGATCTGGCGCGCTTCCCCTACACCACCAAGCAGGATCTGCGCGACAACTACCCGTTCGACACCTTCGCGGTGCCGATGGAGCAGGTGGTGCGCATCCACGCCTCCTCGGGCACCACCGGCCGCCCGACGGTGGTGGGCTACACCCAGCGCGACATCGATAACTGGGCCGATATCGTCGCCCGCTGCCTGCGCGCCGGCGGCGCCACCGCCAAAGACAAGGTGCACGTCGCCTACGGCTACGGCCTGTTCACCGGCGGCCTGGGGGCGCACTACGGCGCGGAGCGGCTCGGCGCGACGGTGATCCCGATGTCCGGCGGGCAGACGGAACGCCAGGCGCAGCTGATCCTCGACTTCAAACCCGACATCATCATGGTGACGCCGTCCTATTGCCTGACGCTGATCGACGAACTGGAACGCAAGATGGGCGGCGACGCGCGCGGCTGTTCGCTGCGGCTCGGCGTGTTCGGCGCCGAACCCTGGACCGAAGCCCTGCGCCACGAAATCGAATCCCGCATGGGCATCAAGGCGCTGGATATCTATGGCCTGTCGGAGGTGATGGGGCCGGGCGTGGCGATGGAATGTCTGGAAAGCGGCGGCGGCCCCACCATTTGGGAAGACCACTTCCTGCCGGAGATCATCTGCCCGGAGACCGGCGTCGCCCTGCCGGACGGCGAGCACGGCGAACTGGTGTTCACCACTCTGACCAAAGAGGCGCTGCCGGTGATCCGCTATCGCACCCGCGATCTCACCCGGCTGCTGCCGGGCGACGCGCGCCAAATGCGCCGCATGGGCAAGATCACCGGCCGCTCCGACGACATGCTGATCATCCGCGGCGTCAACGTCTTCCCGTCGCAGGTGGAAGAACAGATCATGCAGTTCGAGCAGCTGTCGCCGCACTATCAACTGCAGGTCAGCCGCAGCGGGCACCTGGACACGCTGGCGGTGCGCGTCGAGCTGAAAGAATCGGCGCTCAGCCTCAGCCACCAACAGCGTTGCGACATCTGCCACCAGCTGCGCCACCACATCAAATCGATCGTGGGCGTCAGCACCGACGTCAGCATCGCCAACTGCGGCGATATCCCGCGCTCGGAAGGCAAGGCGCAGCGCGTGGTCGATCTGCGGCCACGCTGAGGCGCACGGCGTCACGGATGACGCCGCCCCAAATTATGTTAATGTTGTGGCTCATCGAAGGCTAACCCATGGAAAAATATGGAACATAAACTGGATGAGTTCATTCGCCATGCCGTCGACGCGCAGCCGATCAGCGGCACGTCGCTGATCATTTCGCTGTACGGCGACGCGCTCAGCCACCGCGGCGGCGAAGTGTGGCTCGGCAGCCTGAGCGCGCTGCTGGAAGCCTTCGGTTTCGGCGATCGTTTCGTGCGCACCTCGGTGTTCCGCCTGCAGAAAGAGGGGTGGCTGGCGGTGGAGAAAATCGGCCGCCGCAGCTTCTACCGCGTGACCGAGCAGGGGATGCGCCAGTTCCGCCACGCCGAATCGAAAATTTATCTGCGCGAGCAGCCCGCCTGGGACGGCAAATGGGAGCTGCTGCTGCTGGAATGCGCCGAAAAAAACGCGCGCGCGCGGCTGAAAAAAGAGCTGGGCTGGCTCGGGTTCGGGCAGATCGCCAACAACCTGATGGCCGCCCCCACCCATGCGCAAACCGACGTGACGGCGCTGCTCGGCGAATTGAACGCCAGCGAGCAGGTGATCTACTTCCGCGCCGATTACCCCTACAACCGCTCCGAGCAAACGCTGCAGAAACTGGTGGCCGACTGCTGGTCATTGAGCGAGGTGGCGGCCGGTTATCATGAGTTTATCGTCTCTTTCCGGCCGCTGATGGCGCTGCTGCGCGAAGTCGACCCGGCGGCGCTGACGCCGCTGCGCTGTTTCCAGATTAAGCTATTATTGATTCACTTCTTCCGTCGCGTGGTGTTGAAAGATCCGCTGCTGCCGGACGCGCTGCTGCCCGCGCAGTGGGAGGGCCAAATCGCCCGCAACCTGTGCATCAATCTCTACCAGCAGGTCGATCGCGCCGCGACGGAGTACGTCAGCTCGCTGGCGGAGACCACCATCGGCGCCCTGCCCGCGCCGGCCGCCGGTTACTATCGGCGCTTCGGCGGCCTGCCGCGCGACCCTACATATTAAGGAACTCACGCTATGCCTGTGTATCAGATTGACGGCCTGACGCCGGTCGTTGACCCCAGCAGTTACGTGCACCCGACGGCGGTGCTGATCGGCGACGTGATCGTCGGCAAACACGTGTATATCGGCCCGAACGCCAGCCTGCGCGGCGATTTTGGCCGCCTGGTGATCTGCGACGGCGCCAACATTCAGGACAACTGCGTGATGCACGGCTTCCCGCAGCAGGACACGGTGGTGGAAGAAGACGGCCATATCGGCCACGGCGCCATCCTGCACGGCTGCCGCATTCGCCGCAACGCGATGGTGGGCATGAACGCGGTGGTGATGGACGGTGCGGAGATCGGCGAGAACACCATCGTCGGCGCGATGGCGTTCGTCAAAGCCGCGGCTACGATCGAAGCCAACAAGCTGGTGGTCGGCAGCCCGGCGCGCGTGCTGCGCGATCTGACCGAACAGGAGCTGGCCTGGAAGATTGCCGGCACCCGCGAGTATCAGGATCTGGTGCAGCGCTGCAAATCCTCGCTGCACGAAGTGGCGCCGCTGACCGAAATCGAACCGGGCCGCCAGCGCCTGAGCTTCGGCGATCACCTGATCCCGAAAAGCCAGCTTTAATCCCCAGGGCTGAGGTGCGCCTCAGCCCCTCCCCGCATTTACTCCACTTCCGGCGCCTTGAGCGGCGACGGCGCAGCCGCGCGGCGGCTCTGGAAGTGATAAGCCACCACCAGCAGCAGGGTGAACGGAATACCGAACCACAGCGTCATGCGGAAGAATTCGGTAAACGCCGTCGAGATCATCAGCGCCGCCATCAGCCCGCCACCCAGTAAGGTGGTATAGGGGAATCCCCACATGCGGAACTTCAGATTGGTCTGCCGGTGCCGGCGGCGGAAGAACAGATGGGTGACGAAGATCATCAGCCAGGTAAAACAGGCGCCATACACCGAAATGGACATCATGGCGGCGAACGACGTTTCCGGCGCCACCAGGCTCAGGACGATGGACACCACGATGCCGATGCACGACATCGCCAGCGCATTGACCGGAATGCCGCGCCGGCTGACGCGCCCCAGCGCCGCCGGCGCTTGCCCGGCACGCGACAGCGAGAACATCATGCGGGTGGTGATATACAGCTGGCTGTTCATCGCCGACAGCGCCGCCACCAGCACGATAAAGTTGAAGATGCCGGCGGCGGCGGGCAGATGGATCACGTTCATCGCCATCAGGAACGGGCTTTCGCCGGTGCCGGACTGCCGCCAGGGCACGATGGCCAACATCAGGGCGATCGACAGCATGTAGAAGATGAACAGCCGCACGATGGTGCCCTTGAACGCCGCCTTCACCGCAATCACCGGATTTTTCGCCTCGCCGGCGGCCACCGCGATCATCTCAATGCTCAGGTAGCTGAAGATGGACACGATCACCGCGAACCACATGCCCTTGACGCCAAACGGCATAAAGCCGCCGGCGGTCAGGTTGCGCAGGCCATAAGCCGGGTTGCCCGAGAACGCCAGAATGCCGATGCCGATCAGAATAAACGCCACGATCGCCGTTACTTTGACGGTGGACAGCGCGTATTCCACCTGGCCGAACGATTTCACGCCGATCACGTTAACGACGATCACCGCCGCCGAGAACAGCAGCACCCACGGCCAGGTCGGCGTCGCCGGGAACCAGAACTGCATGTACATGCCGATGGCGGTGACTTCGGTGCCCACCGCCAGCACCACGCAAGACCAGTAAGAATAACGCACCAGAAAACCGAACAGCGGGCCGAGATAGAATTCGGCGTAGTCGCCGAACGAGCCGGGCGTCGGGTGTTCGGAGGTCATTTCCGCCAGGCTGCCCATCAGCAGCAGCGCAATGACGCCGCCGATCAGGTAGCTCAGCAATACCGACGGCCCCGCCATCTGAATGGCGTAGGCGCTGCCGAGAAACAGCCCGGTGCCGATGGCGCCGCCAATCGCCAGCATCGACATCTGCCCGGCGGTAAGATGCTTGTTCAACCCACCCTGACGGCGGGCGATATGCTCAAAATCATTCATCTGTGGCATGGCTGGGTTCCCGAGCGGAGTTAGGCGGTGCGAGTGACGTCGAGGATCGCGGCGGTCACATAGTCGATGTTGCCGGGGTTAAGCCCCGGCAGACACATGCGGCCGGGCGAGACCAGATAGATGGCGTAGCGCTGCCGCAGGGTCTGCAGCTGCGCTTCGTTCAGGCCGGTATAGCTGAACATGCCGCGCTGCTCGCGTATGCGCCGGTGATCCAGCGAAGAGCCGCCCTGCGCCAGCCCGGCGGCCAGCTGTTCACGCATTTGCTTGATGCGCGAGCGCATTTCCGCCAGCTCATTGCGCCAAAGCTCGCCGAGTTCGGCGTCGCCGAGCAGGGTTTCCACGATCTGGCTGCCGTGCGTCGGCGGGCAGGAGTAGCTGCGGCGGATCAGCGTTTTTAAGGCCCCTTTGACGTTGGCGGCATTTTCCGCATCGGCGCAGCGCACCGACAGCGCGCCCAGACGCTGGCCGTACAGCGCGACGTTTTTGGAAAACGAGTTGCAGACCAAAAACGGCAGATCGGTTTTCAGCGCTTCGCGCAATGCAAAGCAGTCCTCCTCCAGCCCGTCGCCGAAGCCCTGATAGGCGATGTCGAACAGCGGCAGCAGGTTACGCCGCTGCAGCACGGCGAGCGTGGCGCGCCACTGCTCCGCCGTCAGATCGGTGCCGGTCGGGTTATGGCAGCAAGGATGCAGCAGGACTACGCTGCCGGGCGGCAGACTGTCCAACGCGTCGAGCATGGCGGCGAAACGCAGGCCGCCCGCCGCTTCATCAAAGTAGGGATAGGTATTCACCCGCAGCCCGGCGCCTTCGAAAATCGCCCAGTGATTGGCCCAGGTGGGATCGGACACCCAAATTTCACCGCGCGCCAGAAAGTGGCGCAAAAAATCCGCCGCCAGCTTCAACGCGCCGGAGCCGCCGACGGTCTGCACCGTGGCGATCTCGGCCGCCTGTTGTTCACCGAACAGCAGCGTCTGCACCTGGCGAGCGAACTGCGGCGAACCTTCGATCGGCGGATAACCGTGCGGGCGACGCAGCGCCAGCAACCGCTGCTCGGCGGCCGCAACCGCCTGCATCAGCGGAATATTCCCCTGTCGGTCATAATAGAGCCCAATGCCTAAATTCACTTTTTTCGGATTGGGATCCTGCAAATAGGCTTCCATCAGCGACATAATAGGATCGGCGGCGGAAGGTGCAATCTGTTTAAACATGACGCATCCTTAACTCGTTATTGAATTAATATGAAGACTGACTTAAGAAGAAATTAAATCAGGCGATGGCGCTGACGGTAATTTCTATTTTCATTCCCGGCACCACCAATTTTTCGACAATGACCGTGGAGCGATTGGGATAAGGATAATTAAAGTATTTCCGGTAAATATCATCGAGACATTTAACGTCGTTGACGTCGGTGAGATACACGATCACCTGCAGCACCTTATCGCTGTGGCTGCCCGCCGCCTCCAGCGTCTGCGCCAGATTATCGAAGGTCAGCGTAATCTGTCGCTCCGGCGCGCCGGTGTCGATGCTGCCGTCCGCCCGCACCGGGCCGTGAGCGGTAAACAGCATGCCGCCACCCCGGGTGGCCCAGGAAAAAGGCTGGCCGATCTCCGGCAGCCCGGTCTCTACGATCTCGCGCATGTCAGTGGTTCCCGTGGTGGTTAAGTTGGTGAAGCAACACGCCGTCGGCGGCGAACAACGCATCCAGAATGGTAAAATGATTGGCGCCGGGCACCGCGACCAGATCGGCCGGCAGCCCGCGTTGGCGCAGCGCTGCATGATAGTGTTGCGACTGACCTCTCAGTTCCGGCAGCTCCAATGCGCCGTAATACAGCGTAAGCGGTTTGCCGCGCGTCGGCAGGCGGCGTGCCGGGCTGAGCGTTTCAATCTGCCGCGCGCTCAGCTGCAGCGCCCGATTAACATAGCTTTGTTGCAACGGCGCCAGCTCGAACAGGCCGCTGATGGGAAAGACGGCATCCACCAACGCATGCTGCTGCCAGAACGCCGCCAGCTGCCCGCCGGCGGAATGGCCGCACAGATAAACCGGATGGGCATAGTGCGGCGGCAGGCGGCGCTGAATGGCATCCAGCGCCATCCCGACCTGTCGGCATATTTCGTCGAGATCCACCGCCGGCGCCAGCGCATATTCCACCAACACCACGTCAAAACCCAACGCCAGCGGCCCGGCGGCGATAAAGGCGAAATCCGCCTTATCGCAGAATTGCCAATAGCCGCCGTGAATAAAAATTAACGTCCCCTGATGCCGCTTTGCAGAATAGAGCCAATCCAATGTTTCTCGTTCGCCGTTGCCATAAGCAATATTATTTTCATGGCGCGTCTGTTTATAAACAGCCGCGCTGCGAGTTTGAAATGAAGTCAAAATAGCCGCTTCATTATCCACCGTGGCGCCGTTATCATAACTCCCCGCAAGTGGTTTCATATATTAAACTTCGTTTATTATTTAAAATGTAAATTAACTATTAGCACCGGCAACATTATTGTCAAGACGGGCGCATCAGCAATGCGCGCCCGGTAAAATAAAACCTGATGAATAATGAAAAAGTTTAACCCATGAAACTTTTTGCGCTTATTTCCCCCGCCCGTCCGGCTGAATTTGCGGCAAGGCGCTGAGCCGTTCAAATGCATAATCCCAAAAGGCGCGCACCTTCAGCGGCATGTGCTGCGCCTGCTGCGCCACCAGCTGTACCGGCATCGGCAACGGCTCATGATCCGTCAACAGCCGCACCAGCGTACCGGCGGCCAAATCGTCCGCCACCTGATACGAGAGCAACCGGGCGACGCCCTTGCCGGCGCGCACCGCCAGCAGTTGCGCTTCCACGTCGTTGAGCAACAGCCGGGGAGTCAATCGCACGCGCTCGCCGTTTTCCTGCGGGCCGAAGCGCCATTCGCGCAGCGACGGCCGCTGGGTGCCGACGATGGTGGCGTGCTCCGCCAGCTGCGCCGGCGATCGCGGTTCACCGCAGCGCGCCAGGTAATCCGGGCTGGCGACCGTCACCCGGCTGACCTGCCCCAGCCGCCGCGCCACGCGGGAAGAGTCCTGCAGATGACCGATGCGCACCGCGATATCCAACCCTTCGTCAATCAGATCGAGATTGCGATCGTTCAATACCATTTCGATCTGCATCTGCGGGTAGTCATCGAGAAACGCCATCACCACCGGCGCCACGTAGCGGCGGCCGAACTGCACCGGCGAAGTAACGCGCAGCAAGCCGCTCAGCTGCGCTTCTGCGGTATCCTGCACCACCGCCTGATAATCCTGCAGCAGCTGTTGCGCGCGCTCCAACAGCCGTGCGCCCGCTTCGGTAGGCGCCAGCCGCCGGGTCGTGCGCTCCACCAATCGGGTGCCGAAACGCTGTTCCAGTGCGGCGATCGCCCGGGTGATCGCCGGCGCCGAACGCCGCAGTTTGCGCCCGGCCGCCGCCAGGCTGCCCTGCTGCACCACCGCCACGAAGATGGCCAACTCGTCTAGCCGATCCATAGATTCTTCCGAAAAGTGAAATTATCAATTTCCACATTGCCGGATTTCGCTCGTTCAACGCAAGAGTATGCTGACAAAAAGCACTGAGGAGAAACGCCATGTCCACCATCACACTCTACGGCACCCCGCTTTCCGGCCACGTTCATCGCGTGGCGTTGCTGCTGCGCATGCTGGCGCTGCCCTATGCATGGGTCGAAGCCTCGGCGGAGGTGCGGCAGAGCGCAGCCTTCCGCCGGCTCAACCCGTTCGGCCAGATCCCGGTCTTGCAGGATGGCGATCTGACGCTGGCCGACAGCAACGCCATTCTGGTCTATCTGGTGAAGCGCTATGCGCCGGACAGCCACTGGCTGCCGGAACAGCCGGCGGCGGCGGCGCGAGTGCAGGCCTGGCTTTCCAAAGCCGCCGGTGAAGTCCGCTACGGCCCGGCCTCTTGCCGACTGATCGCCCAATTCGCCGTGCCGGAGGACTATCAGGCGGCGCGAGCAATCAGCGATCGTTTTCTGCCGCAGATGGAACAGCACCTGAGCGAGCGCGACTACCTGGCCAGCGAACACCCGACCATCGCCGATCTGGCCTGCCACAGCTACGTGGCGGTCGCGGCCGAAGGCGGCATTTCACTGTCGCCTTACCCTGCGATACGTCGCTGGGCGGCGCGCATCGCTGCACTGCCCGGCTTCTTTGCCATGCCGGCCCTGCCGGAACCGGCGGGGAGCTGACGCCATGATCCCGCAACTGTTCCATCCCGATGAGCTGCGCGCGCAGACGCTGGCCGGGTTTGGCGGTGTAGGCGGTGGCATCTACCCTGCGATGCCGGATCAGCACCGCGCGTTTTTCGCCGCGCTGCCCTACCTGTTCGTCGCCACGCTGGATGAACAAGGCTGGCCCATCGCCACCCTGTTCACCGGCCCGCCCGGATTTTTACGCACGCCGGACGACACGCACCTGCGTATCAGCGCACCGCGTCGCAGCGACGATCCCGCCCAGGCGTTGTTGCTGCCCGGCAAACCGGTCGGCGCGCTCGGGCTGGATTTCAGCAACCGGCGGCGCAACCGCGCCAACGGCACCGTCGGCCGCACCGACAAAAACCGGGTGGAGATCGTCGTTCAGCAAAGCTTCGGTAACTGCCCGCAGTACATTCAGCGCCGCGAACTCTACCCGGTGGACAGCCGGCCACAGCCGGTTGAGCATTTAGCCTCGCTGGATGCGGCGGCGCAGGCGCTGATCCGCACCGCGGATACCAGCTTCGTTGCCAGCTGCGCGCACCTGGCACTGGCGCAGGGCGGCGTCGATATTTCCCATCGCGGCGGCCGCCCCGGCTTTATCCACCTGGAAGGTGACACGCTGTGGATGCCGGACTTTCGCGGTAACCGCTATATGAACACGCTGGGCAATCTGCTGGCCGAACCGCGGGCGGCGCTGCTGTTCATCGATTTTGAACGCGGTGACGTGCTGCATCTGCAGGGGGAAACGCAGATCCTCTGGCAAGCAGAGGGGCATCCCGGCGTTGAAGGCGCAGAACGCTATTGGCGGTTTGACGTTCGCCGCGCCTGGCGTTTTACGGCGGCGTTGCCGTGGCGGGGGCGTAATCTGGAGTATTCGCCGGCGACGCTGGCGACCGGGGTGTGGCAGCGCTGAAATGAAAAGCCCCGCTGCGGCGGGGCTGGTTCGGAAATTACAGGCTGTGTTCGGCCGCCGATGCGGCCTGATAAAGCTGACGAAAATAATTCAACCGCGCAAAGAACAGGCGGCTTTGCTGCTCCGACATATTGCCGGCCACCTGCCCGGCGTCAATCTGCCGCCCTTGCCATTCCATCAGAGCGATGCTCGACGCCAAAAAATCCATTTCGCTGCCGTAGGCCGCGAGATGTCTGTCCACTGATTTCATCATTCGCACACTCCTTTTAATTACATCGAAAAGGGTCATATGCCTGCTCTTTCAGTATCGGCCCGGCGAAGGATATTTTTTGTACAGAAGGTGCGCATAAAGAAAACCACCATCTTGTTGCCGCGTGGGCAAACGGCGGCGGCAAAATTTGCTAGGGTAAAGGGTAGCCGTATGGGATAGACCACTCTGTTGAACTCAGCAAAGGAAGAGACTCATGAGCACCAGTATCTGCGCTACCCTCAAGGATCCCACGCTGTTCCGCGAGGCCAACTACATCGACGGGCAATGGTTGCCGGCCCAGGAAGGCCGTTCGATCGCCATTCATAATCCCGCCAACGGCGAACGGATCGGCCACGTACCGGCCTTCGGCGCCGAAGAAACCGCACGCGCCATCGCCGCCGCCAAAAAAGCGCTGCCCGCCTGGCGCGCGTTAACCGCCAAAGAGCGCGCCGGCAAGCTGCGCCGGCTGTTTGAATTGATGATGGAAAATCAGGAAGATCTGGCGCGCATCATGACGGCGGAACAGGGCAAACCGCTGGCCGAAAGCCGCGGTGAAATCGCCTATGCCGCCTCCTTTATCGAATGGTTCGCCGAGGAAGGCAAGCGGGTGTATGGCGACACCATTCCACAGCCCCAGGCCGGTCGCCGCATCATCGTGCAAAAAGAGCCGATCGGCGTGTTCGCCGCCATCACCCCGTGGAACTTCCCGGCGGCGATGATCACCCGCAAAGCCGGCCCCGGCTGGGCCGCAGGCTGCACCGGGGTGATCCGCCCCGCCAGCCAGACCCCGTTCTCGGCGCTGGCGATCGCCGTGCTGGCGGAGCGCGCCGGGCTGCCCGCCGGGGTATGCAACGTGATAACAGGCCCCAGCAAAGGCATCGGCGGCGAACTCACCGCCAACCCGGACGTGCGCAAACTCTCCTTCACCGGCAGCACCGAAGTCGGTGCGCAGCTGCTGGCCCAGTGTGCGCCCACCATCAAGAAAACCAGCATGGAGCTGGGCGGCAACGCGCCGTTTATCGTGTTTGACGACGCCGATCTGGACGCCGCCGTAGCCGGCGCGGTCGCCTCGAAATACCGCAACGCCGGCCAGACCTGCGTCTGCACCAACCGTTTTCTGGTGCAGGACGGCGTATACGATGCCTTCGCCGCCAAACTGAAAGCCGCCGTCGCCAAGCTGAAAGTCGGCAACGGCCTGGATGACGGCGTCACCATCGGCCCGTTGATTAACCCGGACGCGGTGGAAAAAGTGCGCGAGCATATCGCCGACGCCGTCGAGCACGGCGCCTCGGTGCTGCTGGGCGGCAAGCCTGACGCGCTGGGCGGCAATTTCTTCACCCCGACTATCCTGACCGATGTGCCGCGCACGGCGAAAATCTTCCGCGAGGAGACGTTCGGCCCGGTGGCGCCCCTGATCCGCTTCAGCCAGGAGGCCGACGCCGTCGAACTGGCCAACGACACGCCGTTCGGCCTGGCCGCTTACTTCTACAGCCGCGACATCGGCCGAGTGATGCGCGTGGCCGAAGCGCTGGAGTACGGCATTGTCGGCATCAACGAAGGGTTGATTTCCACCGAGGTGGCGCCGTTCGGCGGCATGAAACACTCCGGTTTGGGCCGCGAAGGATCGAAGTACGGCATCGAGGACTATCTCGAAATCAAATACCTATGCCTTGGCGGCGTGGATGCCTGATGCGTTCGGCCCCCGCACCTGCGGGGGTTCTGTCTGGCGTTTGCTATCTTTAGGTTAGGCATCTTTGTGCGGTTAAAAGGGATTGTCTCTATGCGGCCCATCTCGGTACATCTGCCCGGCTTTTACGTCGCCGGCCAAACAGTCAGAACCACCAACCAGAACGAAACCCAAGCCGAAACGGCAAAGATTCCCGCGCTGTGGTCGGATTTTTTCGCTACCTCACCCGCCCTGCCGGTATACGGGGTCTATTCCAATTACGCTTCCGACGCCAGCGGGCCGTTTGACGTCACCGCCGGCAGTGAGGCACAGAGCGGTTTACACATCCAACCCGGCCGCTATCTGGTCTTCTCCGCCCGTGGCGCGATGCCGGCGGCGGTCATCGCAAGCTGGCAGCGCATCTGGGCCTACTTCGAACAACACCCTGAGATCGAACGCCGCTTCCTGACCGACTTCGAAGCCTATACCGGCCCCGACGCGGTCGATATCCCCATCGGCTGCCGCTAACGCGACAATGAGGTCAACGATGATCGCCTTCTCGCCCGCCATTCCGATCCTGCGTATCTTTTCGGTCGACAAGGCCAAAGAGTTTTACCTGGATTTTCTCGGTTTCACGCTGGAATGGGAGCACCGTTTCAGCGAAGACCTGCCGCTGTACATGCAGATTGCCCGCGCCGGGCTGACGCTGCACCTGAGCGAACACTACGGCGACAGCACGCCCGGCGCCGCCATTTTCATTCCGATGCAGGACATCGATGCGCTGCACCGGGAGCTCACGGCCAAAAACTACCGCTATGCACGGCCGGGCCTGGAGATTGTCGATTGGGGCAAGGAACTGAACCTCACCGATCCGTTCGGCAACCGCCTGCGGTTCTGCGAACAGAACCGCAGGTCCTGAGCGCCGTTATTGCCGGTACTCCGCCTCGCTGACCGGCTCCAGCCAGGTCACCGGAGTGCCGTCCAGCGCTTCGGCGATGGCGATATGAGTCATGGCGGAGTCCGGCGTCGCACCGTGCCAGTGTTTGACGCCAGCCGGGATCCAGACGATATCGCCGGGGTGCATTTCCTGCGTGGCCTCGCCCCACATCTGGATCCAACCGCGCCCCTGAGTGACGATCAGCGTCTGGCCGAGCGGATGCGTATGCCAGGCCGTGCGGGCGCCGGGCTCAAAGGTGACGGTTGCGCCGCCCACTCTGGCCGGCGCTTCGCCGGCGAACGGCGCGTCGATGCGCACCTGCCCGGTAAAATAATCCGCCGAACCGCGCTGTGATGGGATCGAACCGCTGCGTTGTATTTTCATCTGTTTTATCCTCCGCGCCGGCTCTCACAACCGGCGCTGATAGTCATAAGTGAGTGATGCCAAGATAGCGCCATGCTTTTCCGCCGACTAGCGGGTAAAATGCGCAAGGAGCTATGAGCTAAATTCATAAATCTACGCGCGGCCGCGCCCTAACCTTGCTCTTCGGTGCCGATATGTTGAAAGAAAACGTTAACGACCTGATCGCTTTCCTGATGGTGGCCAGAGAACGCAGCTTCACCAAAGCGGCGGCGCAGCTTGGCGTTTCCCAATCGGCGCTCAGCCACGCTATACGCGGGCTGGAAGAGCGCCTGGCGCTGCGCTTGCTCACGCGCACCACCCGCAGTGTCGCCCCTACAGAGGCCGGTGAGCGGCTGCTCAACAGCATCGGTCCGCGCTTTGCGGAGATAGAAAACGCGCTGAACGCGCTGGGTGAAATGCGCGATCGCCCGGCCGGCAACATCCGCATTACCGCCGGCGAACATGCAGTGGATGCGGTGCTGTGGCCGGTGCTGCGCACTTTCCTCATCGATTACCCGGACATCAACGTGGAAATCACCGTCGACAATAGTCTGGCCGACATCGTCGCCGGGCGTTTCGACGCCGGCATCCGGCTGGGGGAACAGGTGGCGAAGGACATGATCGCGGTGCGCATCGGGCCGGACATGCGCATGGTGGCCGTCGCCTCACCCGCCTATTTCGCCCGTCACGGCCTCCCCGCCACGCCGCAGGCATTGCAAAACCACCGTTGCATCAACATGCGTTTGCCCACCCTCGGCGGGCTGTACGCCTGGGAATTTGCCCGCGATGGCCGGGAGATCAAAGTACGTGTGGAGGGGCAACTGACCTTCAACAGCCTGCGCCAGCGGATCGACGCTGCGCAGCTCGGCCTCGGTATCGCCTTTGTGCCGGAAGACAGCGTCGCCGAGCCGTTGGCCGACGGGCGGTTGCAGATGGCGCTGGACGACTGGTGCCCGCCGTTTCCCGGTTATTACCTCTATTATCCAAGCCGCAGGCAACACACCACCGCCTTTGCGCTGCTGATTGAGGCGTTGCGGCGCGGGGCTTAACGCCCGACGTTTTTCTGCAGATGCGCCGGGTAACGATCGCCGATCACGTCGATAGCGGAGAGCGCGCGCTCAATCTCGCCCAGTTCGTCCGCCGCCAACACCACCGACGCCGCCGCGAGGTTCTCTTGCAGCCGATGACGCTTGGTGGTTCCCGGAATTGGCACGATCCACGGCTGTTGCGCCAACAGCCAGGCCAAGGCGATCTGCGCCGACGTCACGCCCTTGCGCTGCGCTATCTGCCCCAGCACGCTCACCAGCGCCTGATTGGCCCGGCGTGCTTCGGCGCTGAAGCGCGGCACCAGGTTGCGAAAATCGCCGCTGTCAAAGGCGGTGTCTTCGGTGATGGCGCCGGTGAGAAAGCCCTTGCCGAGCGGGCTGAACGGCACCAGACCGATGCCCAGTTCCGCCAGCGTCGGCAAGATTTCACGCTCCGGCTCGCGCCACCATAGCGAATATTCGCTTTGCAGCGCCGTAATCGGCTGCACCGCATGGGCTCGCCGGATGGTTTGCGCTCCGGCTTCCGACAAGCCGAAGTACTTCACTTTCCCTTCGCGAATCAGTTGCTGCACCGTACCGGCCACCTCCTCGATAGGCACTTCGGGATCGACGCGATGTTGATACAGCAAATCGATCGTCTCTACCCGCAGGCGCTTCAACGAACCTTCCACCGCCCGGCGAATATGCTCCGGACGGCTGTTCAACACCTGTTGCCCCGCCGGCTGCGGCAGATCGAAACCGAACTTGGTGGCGATGACGACCCGATCGCGCACCGGCGCCAGCGCTTCGCCCAACAATTCCTCGTTGGTGAACGGACCATAAATCTCGGCGGTATCGAAGAACGTCACGCCCTCGTCAACTGCGGCGCGGATCAGATCGATCGCCTGCCGTTTGTCGGTGGCCGGGCCGTAGCCAAAACTCAGCCCCATACAGCCCAGACCCAACGCCGATACTTCCAGCCCTTCTCGCCCTAACTTGCGTGTTTGCATCTTCACTCTCCCACTGAATGATACCGGCTCCGCCTGACGCGGCGCCGCTCCGGTGTGGTGACTGTAAAAGGCGGCTGCCGCCATGACTATGGGGCAAAATACGCTTGAGCTTATGAACCAGGCTCATGAATCCGTTAACCGTTGCTGGGACCAGCGTTTTTGCGGGAACGTTCCTGCCCGAGATACTCTATACTGATGTCAGGATGCCTTACCCTTTTCGTTTAGCGTCATGTAGATGGAGCGACAGATGGCTAACTCTGAATCGACCTGCGATTCCCTTTCAATACCAGTGGCAGATTTATTCCATGACCAATAAGAAAAGCGCCGTGCTTACCCCGGCTGCAATGCTATTGCTACAACCCATGTTTGCCAGCCAGGCGCTGGCGGCAGAAAATAATGAAGAGAAAAGCGACACCCTGGTGGTGATGGCGCAACCCATCGGATTGACCGAGCTGGGATCGCCGGTGTCCGTCAGCGTGATCGACGGGCAAGACCTGCGCAACGCCGCCCCGCAGATTAACCTGTCGGAAAACCTCGGCAGCGTGCCGGGCCTGCAGCTTCAAAACCGGCAAAACTATGCGCAGGATCTGCAGCTGTCGATACGCGGGTTCGGCAGCCGCTCGATGTTCGGCGTGCGCGGGGTGCGCATGTACGTCGACGGCATTCCCGCCACCATGCCCGACGGCCAGGGGCAAACCTCCAATATCGACATCAATTCCGTCGAACGCATCGAGGTGCTGCGCGGCCCCTATTCCGCTCTATATGGCAACGCCTCGGGCGGGGTGATCAATGTTGATACGATTACCGGCACCCAGCCGCCGACGCTGGAGGCCGGCGGCTATTTCGGCAGCGACAACACCTGGCGCTACGGGGTGAAAGCGACCGGCGCCACCGGCGACGGCACCCAGGCCGGCGACGTCAACTATGCTATATCGGGAACCCGCTTCACTACTCAGGGCTATCGCGATCACAGCGCCGCGCGCAAAAACCTCGGCAACGGCAAGCTCGGCGTGCGGCTGGACGACGTCAGCACCCTGACGCTGATGTTCAACAGCGTCTCCATTGACGCCGGCGATCCGGGCGGCCTGACCGAAGCGGAATGGAAGGAAAACCCGCGCCAGGCGCCGCGCGCGGATCAATTCAACACCCGCAAATCGCTCGATCAGACCCAGGCCGGCCTGCGCTATCAGCGCCAGATGAGCGAGCGCGACGAACTGACGCTGACCGCCTACCACGGCGAGCGCCACACCACGCAGTACCAATCCATTCCACGCGGGCCGCAGCTCAACCCTACCCACGCCGGCGGGGTGATCGTGCTGGAAAGAAAATATCAGGGCATTGACACTCGCTGGAAGCATGAGGATACTCTCGCCTCGTTACCGGTAACACTGATCGGCGGTCTGGATTATGAAACCATGACCGAACGCCGGCAGGGGTTTGAAAACTTTATTCTGCGAGACGGCACAGTGGACTACGGCGAGAAAGGCGACCAGCGGCGCAACGAGAAAAACCGCATCTGGAACCTGGATCCTTACCTGCAAACCTCCTGGCAACTGACGCCGCACTGGACGCTGGACGCCGGCCTGCGCTACAGCACGGTCAGCTTCGACTCGACCGACTACTACATCACGCCGCGCAACGGCGACGACAGCGGCAGCAAACGCTACCACCAGTGGCTGCCGATGGGTTCGCTCAACTATAAAATCAATCCGGCGTGGAACGTTTATCTCTCCGCCGGCCGCGGCTTTGAAACCCCGACCATCAACGAACTCTCCTACCGCCCCGACGGCCAGGCCGGCCTGAACATCGGCCTGCAGCCGTCCACCAGCGACACCGTCGAACTGGGCAGCAAACTGCGCCTCGGCAACGGCCTGGTGAGCGCCGCCCTGTTCCAGACCGATACCGACAACGAGCTGGTGGTGGCGGAAAGCAGCGGTGGGCGCACCAGCTACGCCAACGCCGGCAAAACCCGGCGGCGCGGCCTGGAGTTGGCGCTGGATCAAGAGTTTGCGCTGGACTGGCGCCTGCATATGGCCTGGACGCTGCTGGACGCCACCTACCGCAGCGATATGTGCGGCAAAGCCGTTTGTACCCCCGCCGGCAATCGCCTGCCGGGCATCGCCCGCAACATGGGCTACGCCTCGCTGGCCTATGCCCCGCCGGAAGGCTGGCACGCCGGCGCGGAGCTACGCTACATGAGCGACATTCAGGCCAATGACGCCAACAGCGCGCAGGCTCCCTCTTACACCGTGGCCGGCGTAAACGCCGGTTATCGCTTTACCTGGAACCGCTGGGCGCTGGACGTGTTCAGCCGGGTGGACAATGTTTTCGATCGCCGATACGTCGGTTCGGTGATCGTCAACGAAGGCAACGGCCGCTACTTCGAGCCGGCGCCGGGGCGCAACTGGGGTGGCGGCGCCACCTTGTCTTATCGCTTTGAATAAGGCAAAGCACCTTAAGGTTAAAAAACGGGATGGGTTTTACGTCACCCTAGCGGCTTCTCGCTGAAATAATAGGGAGAAACCGCGTGTTTTTTCCGATTTGGCTTAATCTCTAAATCGGGGACTTTCATTTTTGGTAAGGGTATTGCTATGCAAAATAAAGCGTCACTATCGCCGCTTATCGTCATAACGGCGCTGTTTGCCGCGCTGAGCGGGCTTTATCTGCTCGGCGGCGGCATCTGGCTGGCCAAGTTGGGCGGTTCGCTGTATTACATCATCGCCGGGCTGGTGCTGCTGGCGACCTCCTGGCTGCTGTTCCGCCGCCGCGCCACCGCGCTGCTGCTGTACGCGGTATTCCTGCTGGGCACCACCATTTGGGCCCTGTGGGAAGTGGGCCCGGACTTCTGGGCGCTGACGCCGCGCCTGGACGTCACCTTCTTCTTCGGCCTGTGGCTGGTGTTGCCGTTTATCTACCGCAAGCTGGTGGCCAACGGCAAATTCGCCTACGGCGCGCTGAGCGCGGCGCTGGCGATCACCGTCATCGCGTTGGCCTATGCCGTGTTCAACGATCCGCAAGAGATCAACGGCACGCTCGACGCCGCGCAGGTACAGCCGAAAGACGCCACCGGTGCCGACTGGCCGGCCTATGGCCGCACCCAGGAAGGCACCCGTTACTCGCCGCTGAGCCAGATCAACGACAAAAACGTTGGCCAGCTGCAAGAAGCCTGGCGTTTCCAGACCGGCGATCTGAAGACCGCCAACGATCCGGGTGAGATCACCAACGAAGTCACGCCGATCAAAATCCGCGATACCCTTTACATGTGTACGCCGCACCAGAAGCTGTTTGCGCTGGATGCCGCCACCGGTAAAGAAAAATGGAAGTTTGATCCGCAGCTGAAGTACAACCCAACCTTCCAGCACATCACCTGCCGCGGCGTGTCTTACCACGAAACCGCCGCAGCCGCAGGCGCCACAGGCGATGCCGCACCGGCGATGTGCGCACGCCGCATCATTCTGCCGGTCAACGACGGCCGTCTGTTCGCACTGGACGCCGAAACCGGCAAACCCTGCCCGGACTTCGCCAACAACGGTGAGCTGAACCTGCAGAGCAATATGCCGTATGCGACGCCGGGCCACTACGAGCCGACCTCGCCGCCGGTGATCACCGATAAAGTGATCGTCATCGCCGGCGCCGTGACCGACAACTACTCCAACCGCGAGCCTTCCGGCGTGATCCGCGGCTTCGACATCAACAGCGGCAAGCTGCTGTGGGCCTTCGATCCGGGCGCGAAGGATCCGAACGCCATCCCGGCGGACGAGCACCACTTCGTGCCTAACTCGCCGAACTCCTGGGCGCCTGCCGCCTATGACGCCAAGCTGGATATCGTTTACCTGCCAATGGGCGTTTCCACTCCGGACATCTGGGGCGGCGATCGCACCCCGGAAATGGAACGCTACGCCAGCGGCCTGCTGGCGCTGAACGCCTCCACCGGCAAACTGGCCTGGTTCTATCAGACGGTCCACCATGACCTGTGGGATATGGACGTGCCGGCGCAGCCGACCCTGGCGGACATTACCGACAAGAGCGGTAAAAAAGTGCCGGTGATCTATGTGCCGACCAAAACCGGCAACATCTTCGTGCTGAACCGCACCAACGGCGAACTGGTGGTGCCGGCGCCGGAGAAACCGGTACCGCAGGGCCCGGCCAAAGGCGATCGCCTGTCGCCGACCCAGCCGTTCTCCGAGTTGACCTTCCGTCCTGAGAAGAAACTGACCGGCGCCGACATGTGGGGCGCGACCATCTATGATCAGCTGGTCTGCCGCGTGATGTTCCACAGCCTGCGTTATGAAGGCACCTTCACCCCGCCTTCCGAGCAGGGCACGCTGGTGTTCCCGGGTAACCTGGGCATGTTCGAATGGGGCGGCCTGGCCGTCGATACCGATCGCGAAATCGCCATCGCCAACCCGATCGCGCTGCCGTTCGTCTCCAAACTGATCCCGCGCGGCCCAGGCAACCCGATTGAGCCGCCGGAAGGCGACAAAGGCGGCAGCGGCACCGAGTCCGGCGTACAGCCGCAGTATGGCGTGCCGTTCGGCGTTACCCTGAACCCGTTCCTGTCGCCGTTCGGCCTGCCGTGCAAACAGCCGGCCTGGGGTTACATTTCCGCCGTGGATCTGAAAACCAACGACATCGTGTGGAAAAAACGCATCGGCACCGTGCGCGACAGCTCACCGCTGCCGCTGCCGTTCAAAATGGGCATGCCAATGCTGGGCGGCCCGGTGACCACCGCCGGTAACGTGTTCTTCATCGGCGCCACCGCAGACAACTACCTGCGCGCTTTCAGCGTGACCAACGGTGAAAAACTGTGGGAAGCGCGCTTGCCGGCCGGCGGCCAGGCGACGCCGATGACCTATGAGGTCAACGGCAAGCAGTACGTGCTGATCTACGCCGGCGGCCACGGTTCCTTCGGCACCAAGCTGGGCGACTACGTGGTCGCTTACGCTCTGCCCGATCAGAAGTAACCACCGCCGTTAGTACCCCGCAAAGCACGCCGCAAGGCGTGCTTTTTCTTTTCCCGCCCGCCGGCTGTCCCCTCGCAATACCCTTAATTTTTTCACTCGCATTATTGATAATGGTTATCATTCGCAATATTATACCTCTGCGGCCCCGGCAGCGGCTGCGATCCTCTCCAGCTTAATGGGCAATACAACGATCGGCCGCCTTCGGGCGGCCCTATTCGGAGGCGCATGGTCGACCATACTCGGAAGCATCGAAAGAAGATCCTGCAAGCGGCGGTGAAGACGCGGCGTGCCGGTCTGCCGTTCACGGCGGACTCCCCAGCCACCCCGCCCTTTATTGGTTTGCCGCATCAGCCGAAGGCGGTGCTGGTGCATCTGATCGGCCATGATGACGCCCAGGAGGAACATGAATGAATCTGCAGCCCTTTACCGCCATGCTGATGTTCGCCTATGTGCTGCTGATGGTGCCGCTGCTCTACGTCATCGACAGCCGCCTGAGCGCCAGCAAACTGGTGCGCAAAGCCACGCAAAACCTCATCATCATCGCGTTGACGCTGCTGTTCTTCAGCGCGATGACGCTTTTATACTGAGGCCATCTCGCCGGTGCCCCGCGGCCGACGTTACCCGGCCTCCCGGCGTTTGGCTCGCGGATATTTCCACAGCCAGCGCCCGCTGACCATGCGCCAGTAGAACAAGGCGCCGCGCACCGCCCAATCAAGGAACATCCCCAACCAGACACCCACCACGCCCATGCCCAGTTCGATACCCAGCGCGTAGCCCGCCACCACGCGGCAGCCCCACATGCCAAGCATCGTCACCCACATGGCGAAGCGGGCGTCGCGCGCGCCTTTCAGCCCGGCGGGCAACACCCAGGAAGCGGCCCAGATCGGCATAAAGGCGGCGTTGAGCCAAATCAGGGTTTTCACCACCGTTTTCACGTCATCCTGCGAGGTATAAAACGCGGCGAATACCCCGGCCAACGGCGCCGTACCCCAGGCGATAGCGGTCAACCCGAGGGTAGACAGCCAGAAAATATGGCGCAGCTGCCGTTCCGCCTGACCGATCTCGCCTTTGCCGAGCCGCCGGCCGACGATGATGGTCGAAGCCGAGCCCAGCGCGTTGCCCGGCAAATTGATCAACGAAGCGATGGAGAAGGCGATAAAGTTACCGGCGATCACGTTGGTGCCCATGCCGGCGACGAACATCTGCGTTAACAGTTTGCCGCCGTTGAACAGCACCGACTCGACGCTGGCGGGAATGCCGATCCCCAGCACTTCCCACAGGATGCTCATCTTCAGCGGCGTGAAATAGCTTTTCAGCGTGATGTGCAGCGCCGGATTAAAACCGATCGCCAGCACATAGAGGATGGCGATGGCGCCGATATAGCGGGAAATCGTCAGCCCCAGCCCGGCGCCGACGAAGCCCAGGCCATGCCAGCCCAGCATGCCGTAAATCAGGATGCTGCTGATGATGATATTGAGGATATTCATGCCGCCATTGATAAGCAGCGGGATCTTGGTGTTGCCTGCGCCGCGCAGAGCGCCGCTGCCGATCAGCGCAATCGCCGCCGCCGGGTAGCTCCACACCGTGGTTTGCAGGTAAGAGAGCGCCAGCGCTTTCACCTCCGGCGAGGCCGCGCCGGCGATCACATCAATGATCGGTTCGCCCGCCAGGTGAATGCCCGCCGCCAACAGCAGCGCCACGCCGGTCATCAGCACCAGCGACTGACGCGCCGCCGCCCGCGCCCGCCGGCGATCGCGCTTGCCGAGGCTGAAAGCCACCACCACGGTGGTGCCGAGATCCACCGCGGCAAAAAAGGCGATGATCACCATGTTGAAGCTGTCCGCCAGCCCCACCCCGGCCATCGCCTCTTTGCCGAGCCAACTCACCAGAAAGGTGCTCAGCACCCCCATCAACAGAACGCAGGCGTTCTCCAGAAAAATCGGCACCGCCAGCGGCGTGATTTCGCGCCAGAACAGCACGCGGTAGCTTTTCCGTTTGGCGTACCAGGGCGTATTTTCCACGCGCTGACGCAGTGCGGCATACAGGTTCAAGGTGGGCTCGATGGATAAAAGTGAAACATCATTTCAAATGATGAGCGATAAATCGTTATCCTGCAAAGAATTTTTGGGCGCCCGTGGCGAGCGCCCGACAGGCACACCGTAGCGCTACTCCATGTAGTCTTCCTGATCGGCCTGCGCCGCCGCGATAAAGCGCGCGGTGCTGCGGCTGAGCGTGGCGCATTTGTCCGTCAGCAGCTGATTGTCCTGTTGCAGAGTCAGGTAACGCGCCTGGGTGAGCGCCGGCAACTGCCGATACCCTGCCGCCTGCGTATCCCAGCCGCGGTGCTGCGCTGCACGCATCGCGGTGCGTTGCAATTTCACGTCGTCCGGCACGTCGCTGCGCCCACAGTCCACGCGCAGGAAATGCCCACCGGCCAACATCAAAGCGATGTGATCCAATTGCGCCTGCAGCGGCGGCGCCGGTTTATGCGCCGTCTGCTGACAACCGACGAGCAGCAGCAATGCCACCGCGCCGCAAAGAGACGTGCGAAACAGAGTAGACATGGGGGCTCCGGGAAAACCTGTGGGTGATGCAATGATCTTAGGTGAGCGGATGCCGGGCGGCAAGGCGGGCAGTACGCTTAGCGCCGGCCGCTGCTGACCTTGGTGGCGCGGGCGGGGTTGCCGGCGACGAATTCCAACGTGGGGGAATAGTAAAACGGCAACCAGGCGTTATAGCCGCTCTCCCACTCCCATTTAACCGGGCAAGGCCACAGCATGTCTTCATGCAGGATGTAATAGATCCACCGCCCGGGCGGGCGGCGCGGTTTGCGCGTTTTCATAGCGGGTTCGACGGCCTGATGGAATGCGATAGGGTCAACTGCTGCATTTTACCGCGATTTTCACCGTGGGGACAGCCTGCATTGCCGGCTTCGCCCCGGCGCCGGCTAGCGCCCTTTATTCACCGCCGCCTGCCGGCGCGCCGCTCTCGGCCCCCAGCACCACTACCCTGTCGGCCGAGTCGATGGTCGACTTTCTGTGGGCGACGATCACGCGCGTAATATTCAGCGAAGATATCGCTCGGTTGATCGCCGACTCATTCTCAACGTCCAGATGGCTGGTCGCTTCATCCATAAACAGCACGCTCGGGCGGCGATAGAGGGCGCGCGCGATAAACAGACGTTGCTTTTGCCCGCCGGAGATGCCGTTGCCCAACTCGCCGATCAGGGTTTCGTAGCCCATCGGCATCTGCATGATTTCATCGTGGATATTGCTGTGTATCGCGCAGGCCATGATCAGCTCTTTATTGGCATTGACCTCAAACCCGCTGATGTTTTCCGCAATGGACCCGGAGAACAGCCGGTCGTCCTGCAGCACGCAGGCGATCGCGTTACGGTAGTTATTCACCCCGACTTTGTGGATATCCATCGCGTCGGCCAAAACCTGGCCGGAAGTAGGGCTGAGCAAACCGCACATCACCTTCAGCAAGGTGGTCTTGCCCGCGCCGGAGGCGCCCACGACGGCCACGCTTTCGCCGGCCGCAATGCGCATGTTCAGGTCTTTGAAGATCGGCCGCGACAGCGCGTCATATTGATACGTAAGATTTTTTACCTCAATGGCAATCCCCGTGCCCGAGGGGAAAACCTGTCGCGGCGCGGACTCCGTCTCCGCATCGGTAAAGACGATGTCGGATATCCTCTCATTGTGCAGCGACAGCATGCGCAAGCCGATCGCCAGGTCGATCAGGCTCGAGGCCCGCTGAGAGAACTGGCCGCGATAGGCATTGAACGCCATGAACATGCCGAGCGTCATGGAATTGTCGATGACCATCATGGCGCCAAGCCACAGGATCGCCACCTGATCGAGCGTCGTGATAAAGGTATTGATCCCGCCGAACATCATATTGAATCGGGTGATTTTGATATTGGTATTGGCGGCGTCGACGTTCAGATTGAGCCAATAGCTGGAGCGCGTTTCCTTGATGCCCAGCGCCTTGACGGTCGAGATGCCGTACAGTGTCTCCATGAAATGCGAGTTGGCCTTGGCCGCCTTGACGATCTGCTCCTCCGAGAATTGACGGTAGGTTCTGTAAGTCATCATCCTGATGAGGATGTAGATCAGAGTGAAGCCCGCCACGACCCAGACCAGCCAGCCGCCGTAGACCATCATCATCGCGAACAGCCCGACCGTCATGATGCCGTCGATGATCCCGCTGACGATATTATTGGTAAAGGTGGTTCTGATCGCATCCAGCGAGGAAAAGCGCGATTGAATGTCCCCCAGGTGCCGTTTTTCGAAAAAATCCAGCGGCAGCTTCATCAGGTGTTCAAACAGCGTCGTCTTCCACTGAATATCGGTCAGCGTCCCGAGCACGATGGAGATCCAGGCCCTGGCGATGCTGACCACCGCGCGGAACAAGGTGAAGAAGATCAGCCCCAAACAGATGACCGTCAGCAGGCTGTAGTCATGCGCCTGAATGACATGGTCGGTCACCAGTTGCGTTCCCACCGGCAGCAGCAGGTTGACCGATTCGATGACTATCGATAACGCAAAGATCTTGAGCAGCGTCCCCGGCAGGCCCTCGATGTTTTTCATCAAATCCAGCAGGCGCAAACGGGTCTTGAGGGTCTCTTTTTGAAATGCCCTGTCGGGCCACAGCTCCAACGCGATGCCGGTAAAATGATTCGACATCTCCTGCAGCCCGATCACTCGGCGCCCGAAGGCCGGATCGTGAATGACAAAACCGGCGCGCTGCACCTTAACCAACACCACGAAGTGGTTCATATTCCAGTGCAGTATGCAGGGCGTTTTCAGCTGATTGATTTCGTCGATGTCCAAGGACAAGGCGCGCGTCTTCAGCTGGATTTGCGACGCGATTTGAGAGATCGTCCCCAGGGTCGCGCCCTGGGTGGAAATGCCGAATCGCTGCCGCAGGCTCAGCATATCCACATTAAACCCGTAATAGGAGGCGATCATGGCGAGGCACGCCAGGCCGCATTCCGATGATTCCGACTGCAAGATGCTCGGCACCCGCTTGCGCAGTGAGAAGGTTAACTTCTCGTTGATCCGTTCAAAGAGATTATTGTCCTTCATCGACTCGCCCCACAACGCTGTTTTTTATGTCATACAAAGGCGCGACCGCCCACTGATAAAGCGGTTTCTTATCCAGGAAGACGATGACCCTGGCCTGCAGCCCGCTGCTGATTTCGAGATATTTGCCTTTATCGCTGAATTGCGTGTCGCTGATGGACGCCAGCACTTTGTAGTAGGCGTTCCTTTCCCTTTTATTTCCGCTGCTGTATTCCGACATTTCCTGCGGGGAGGCGGGGACCGACGAGATGGATTCTATTTTTCCCGGAAACTGACCGAATTTATCCGACGGGAAGGCTTCATAGCGAATGTTGATGCCATCGCCGATTTTCACGTAGGGCAAACTGTTATTCGGCAGCCATAAAACCAGATAATATTTGATGTTATCAATCGGCTTGATTTGCGCCAGACTGCTGCCGCTCTCGACCACCTGCCCGGCGGTCACGCTCAGCGACTCGATTTTCCCCTTGAGCGGCGCTTTGATAATGACCTGGCCGCCGGCATTGGACTCCGCCAGCTGGCGTTGTAAATCACTGCGTTGCGATTCGCTTTGCGATATCTGATTGTCGTAATCGGCGGCGCGAATCAGCAAATCGCTGCGCAACTGCGACAGCTGAATATTTTGCTGGATCTTTTGGCTGTAGAGCGCCTGATACGAGCTTTGCTGTTGTTGAAAGAGCGAACGCTGATAATTTAACTGATCTTTGGTGATCAGGCCTTTCGTCAAATAGTGTTCGTAATTTTTCAGGCTATCCCGCATTTTATCCATCCCCTCTTTGGCGCTGAGGTTCAGTTTCTCGGTTTCTTTATAGGCGTTTTCATAGCTATTGATCTGTTTGCGCAAATTATCCAGCATGGCGGTTTTATTTTTATTCAGCTTGCTGATTATCGAATCCAGATTGCTAATCTGTTTGCTTATTTCGCTGGCCGCGATATGGCTGACATTGCCGGACGTGGTGCTTCTCGAGACATCAATCACATACAGCGGCTCGTCCTTTTCCACGATGTCACCGGCTTTATGGAATGCCTGGCTCACGTAACCGTATTGGGAGGAAAACACATTGGTGGAATGCGGGATGCTGATCACCTCGCCTTCAACATCGACCCGGCGCGTGTACTCGCAAAAATAGAGTGCGCCCGCCAGGATCAGAATAAAAGTGAAACAGGTGGCGGCAATCACATGGCTCGACGCGCCGGAAATTAACAGCGCCCTGCCGGTCCATCTTTGACGTTGATAATTGACCGCCTCCTGGCGGAAAATATTCCTGCTCTTATTATCACTCATAGGAAGAACCTGCGCTTGCCTGACCGGGAGACAGCCGCAGCGAGAGCGCTGCGGCTTTGGACCGCATATGGATTTAGCTGATGGTGCCGTTAATCAGCCCATCGAGGCCTTTTTTGGAGTATTCCAGCGTGGTGTCCCAGCCAATAACGGCTGCGGCCACGCCGCTGGCTACGCCGCCCAGAATGCCGCCGGCGACCATGCCGACGCCCTGGCCAATCGAGCCGACGCCCAGCAGGCCGCCGCCGTCGCCGCCGTGCTTACCGCCGATGACGGCGCCCGCCATGCTGCCCACGGAGGCGCCCAGAGCGATGGATGAAACGGCTTCCGCGGCATTGGAAACGGCGCTGCCAATCAGCCCCGACAGTCCATTGCTCATATCCCAGGAATAAGCGCCTGACACTTCATTCATTTCGATAACAGACAGTTCTTTCATTGGTTAATCTCCATATTTAAACGGACAAACACGGCCATACATGCGTGTTGTCATTGCATTGGCATCGGCCTGCAGCGCCTGATGCCACCAATAATGTCGCGCGAACAGACGACATTATATTTTTAATGGGGGTCTCTTTAATTCTGCGTAATGGTGAATGTCATCACCGCGTCGGCCTGCCCGGGGCTAATGGCTCCCGTTTGCTTATAGCGCGCCATCAAGGGGATCCTGATCTCTTTTTCAGCCGCGGTGTGGTAATTGATCGGTCTGGAAAACGTTAATGGATTACGGTTCTCATCCAACACTTCCACGGCGACGCCCTTCGCCGCATCGGCACCGTCGGCGATATCAATCATTCCCACGCCTGGCGAATTTCCGGCCGCCTCGAACGTGACCTGAACCGGAATATTGTCCTCCTGACATTGCAGAACCACGGAAAAATTGCGTTCGGAAGACGCCGCCGTGCTGCCGACGCCGTTAAACTCGCTGCGTTTAGGGCTGCCCAGATTCACCGTTTGATTTTTATAGTTCAAATCAACCAGGCAACTTTTCTGAATGACCTTCATGCCGGAAATACTGAGATCCAAAATGGAGGTCGAATCCAGATAATATCTGGCGATAATTTTCCCGCCCATATCGCCGCCGGTTTTGATCGGACCGGTTTTAATAAACGTCAGCCGAACATCGTTTCGATTGATCCACGGCGTCAGCAAGTTGGGCGAAATCGCCGTGTTGACGGGCACGTTCTTATTGCTCTGCCATAAGTCTGAAATCGTCACCCCCACGCCCTCTATGCCCGTTTCAAATACGCCGGGCAGCGCGCTCGGCGTCAGCGGCGACATGGAGCGATAGGCGACCGAACCGGAACAAAGAAAAGAAAACGTCGTGCCGTTCATACTGTTCTCGGTTCGAACAGCCAACTGCTCGCCGACTTCAATGCGCGGATCCACGGCCAGCGTCAGCAACCCCATACGGGCGGTTTTCGCGTTGGTGGTACAGGTGCCGGCATAAACCGCCGTCGTGAGCGTCGCCAGCCACACCAGGGCGCCGTAACCGAATATCCTGAGAAAAACGTTCATTTTCACTCTCACTTAAAAGTCATGATGGAAATAGAGCGAGATCTATTGGCAAACGCCGTTTAGGGTTTGGAGACCCGCTGACGGCGGCTCCGCCGGCAACTGATAACGGATGCGGCATTGGTTCTCGCCATTCCTGCCCCACTGCGCGATGAGCAGGCCCTTTTCCGCCATGCCGGTCAGATAGACCACGCCGTCGCCGCCGACCAGGAACGGCTGAGTCGCCCCCTCGGCAAGACGCAGGCTGGCGCCCAGCGGCAGGGGGGCCCCCTGCGAGTCCGTCACCTTCATCAAAATCCGTCTGCCGACGTTGGCTTTGAAATTCGCCCGGCTCACCGCGCCGCGAGTCGGCGTGACCGACTGGTTCGTCAACTCGAGATCGACATCATCCGGCAAGCTGTCGACATCGAGGCGAATCGAATTGTTGCGATAAGGTGTGGCGTAAGGAACGATCGCGTAGCCGCGCCAGTCGGTTTTCACCCCGACCTGATTGCCGACCGCCACATCGCTCGCGCCGGCCGCCTGTACCAGGGCGACGGTTTCGCCGAACGGTTGACCGAAGGTCACGCCGTCTTCATGGGCGATCACCCCGCCCTTCACCCCGTAGTTGACGCGCTGTTGACTGCGATCGTAGGCGTAGCCCGCCGTGAGTTCGCCGTACGTCGCGCGCCAGTCGGCGTTGGCGTTGCCGCTGTTGCCCTGGCCCTGGCTGCCATACCCTTCCTGTACGCTCCAACTGAGGTTGCCGCCGGCCAGCGCCGTGCCGTTGAGGCCCGCCGTATGGCTGGTATTGCCTTTTTTGCTGGTGTTGAGGTTGTAGGTGGCGTAGGTGTTGCTCAGCCATTTCTCTAATGGCACGCTGATGTTGAAAGCGAAGATCTGATCGCGATCGTAAATGCGCCCGCGGTTCGAATCGCCGTAAATAGCCTGTGAATTCCGGCTGTAGCTGTAGTTAAAACCGTAGCTGATGCCATTCCAACTATTGTTGTAACCCGCGCTCAGCGACTGCATATTGCGCTCGGAGCCCCAATAGTCTTCGGAGACCGCGCTGAGTGAAAGCGACCCCGCCCCTTCCCATAAATTCTGGTTCAGCGTGATTTCGCCGCGATTTTTGCGGCGGTCTATCGGGGCGTAACGGTTGCCGCTGCGATAGGTGTCCAGCACTTCCTGCAGCCCATAGTAGCCGCTGGTCGAATAGCGGTAGCCGGCGATGGCGAAGTTCGTCCCCGTCTCGACGATATTTTTGCTGTAGCGCACACGCCACGACTGACCATCGCTTTTCGGCTGATGCTCCTGCTTTGCCCACGCCTGGGTGACGTCGGCCGACAGGGCGCCGAACTCGCCCAGGTTCTTGCCCAGACCCAATGCCAGCGATTGATACGGCCCGGCGAATTGGCCGCCGCCATACAGGGTGAAACCGGCGGGCAAGCCATAAATCAGGCTGGCCTGCGAGAAGATCTTTTTATCCACGCTGTGATCGTAAGTGCGGTATTGCCCCGAGGTCAGCGCATATTTCAGCCGCCCTTCGCGTTGCAGCACCGGCAGGCTGGCGAAGGGAACGGTCAGGTGCTGTTCGCTGCCGTCCGCCTCCTTGATAGTCACCTCCAAATCGCCGCTGCCGCCGGTCGGGTACATGTCCGAAATTTCAAACGCGCCCGGCGCAACGTAACTCTGGTAGATGACATAGCCGTTTTGGCGAATGACCACTTGCGCATTGCTGCGCGCGATGCCGCGCACCACCGGCGCATAACCACGCAGGCTTTCCGGCAACATGTCGTCATCGGAAGCCAGCTGCGCGCCGCGAAACGACACGCTGTCAAACACATCGGACGGGCTGCTGCTTTCGCCGAGCGTCAGCAAGCTTTTCAGGCGAATAATATTGCGCTGGGCGTAGGTATAGACGGAGTCCCAACGATCCTCCGACGCTCGCCCGCCGCCGGCGCTGTTGTAGCTCCAGGTGGTGTAGTTCCGCACTCGCCAGGCGCCCAGGTTGAAGCCCGGCCGCAGGTTGAGGTAATAACTGCTTGCGCTCTGGGTGAATCGATCGCGCCCCTTGCTGTTGCTGCCGGTGAAGCCGTAGTTCAGCAGCATCGCCGGCAGGCCTTCATCCCATTGTTCCGGCGGAACGTATCCGCGCACCTTATTTTCCAACGCCGCCTGGGGGATACTCAGCATCAGGCGTTGGCGGTTAAATTGAAATTGCGCCGAGGCCTGTGGGATCGCGGCCAAATTCGCGCAGCGATCGGCGCCGGCCAAACCGGGAAACAGCTCAACTTTCACCCCAAGCCGTTTCAGATCTTCCCGCGTCAAACAAGGCTGCAGATCGGCCTTCTCGTCGCTGCCGGCCCGCAGAGCGAACGACACCTCGCGCGTTTCCAGCAGCATGTCGTTCACCCAAATATCGACCCGATACGTGCCGGGAACCTGCTGGCCATTTTCAAAAATCGACAGATCGACGTGCTGCTGGCCTGAGCGCCCAGTTTCCAGCAACGCCGGATTAAAATAGTCACGAGAGAAGGCGGGATTAGCCATATTGCCGCATACCGCCGTTGTTACCGTGAATAAGGCTATGCGTTTCAGCCAAGCATCCCG
Source organism: Serratia sp. BNK-23 (assembly GCF_047456145.1). Classification (NCBI taxonomy): domain Bacteria; kingdom Pseudomonadati; phylum Pseudomonadota; class Gammaproteobacteria; order Enterobacterales; family Yersiniaceae; genus Serratia; species Serratia sp. BNK-23. The sequence continues at coordinate 1,758,045 of NZ_CP179900.1, read as the reverse complement.
CTTCGCTAATATACGCTTTTGAGTTATCATTCATTAGCTCCATTATTGAAATGTTTTATCCCTTTTTCTGCCTTCCCTTACAGATTAAATACCTGACTGATGTTCTTTACCTGTGCCGCCATAATCATTAATTAATTTCCAGCTTACCGACGTTGCGCCCGCCACGGGCAATACAAACATTTCGCTGCTCATCGGCGCGATATACGCCACCTCTTTCATTTCCCGTCCCCCGATACGGACATAATGGAAGTTCATATAATAAGGCGTTGGGTTGGTGAGTTTTAATTCTGAACCGACACGCTGCCATTTCAGCTGCTGCGTCACTTCTTCGGGTACCTGGCGGAGCAGCGGCGCCGGCCGATAAATCAATTTAATGCGGGTCTTGACCGCTATTTGCAGCGTATTCGATTTACCCGTCTGTGTTGTTGAAGGAATGGATTTAATATTCATCCAATACAAGCTTTCTTTATCTTTCGGTAAGTCATCGCCCACTTTCACGATGCGCAGCATATTTTCCTGGTTGCCGTCCAACCGAAATAAAGGCGGCGTAACGATAAACGCGATTTTATCCACTCCGCTTTGTTGATTCTCCAGCCAGGACTGAATCAAATACGGTTCTTTATCCGGATTCTCCACGCTGATTGACGCTTCTTTTTTTTCGCCGTTGAATATCACCCGCGTCCCGCCAATCACCACGCCGGCGTGAACCGTAGACGCAAACAATAAAATAATGAGAGCCGCTAAGGCGCCGTAGCGATTAAAACGCATAATATTATCTCCGAGGCAATACAGCCCGCTGTGAACCAGCGGGCAAGAAAATATTATCAGTTATAATTCAGCGTAAAGGTGGCGACGCTATTGGCTTTACCGGCGGTCACATCTGCCTGCGTGGAAATATAGCGGGCGGTAAAATCGAGGTTATTTTTCACGCCGCTGCCGGAAGCCAACGGATAAGCCGTCGACGCCGTGTAAAGCGGCAGAACACTGTTAGAAATATCAGACAGTTGGATACCGACACCGGTAGCGACATCCGTTTCCTGAGTCAGCTGCAATACGTTGCTGTCGCCGTTATCGGCCGCGCCGTCAAACTTAACGGTGGCGCTTTTTACCGTATCCGGACAATCGGTGACTTCCAGCGTGAATTTTGTCGCGCTGGACGTTGATCCCTTGCCACCCGCAAATGCCGTTCGGGCCACATCACCCAAAACAACATTTAATGGATTACTCAAGTCATTCGTGACCTTGCACGCAGCATCGACAATATTCCCGGTAAAATTAACCTGACCATCTGCTGCCAGAGCAGGTAAAGCGCTTGAACACGCTGCCGCGACAAATGCCAACATAATCACTTTTTTTTCCATCATGGGTACTTCTCCTTTTGATTAGACAAACTTCAAAATATCCCCGCCACGGAGATCCCGGACAGGGAGAATAGGAGCCCCGCTCCTTTCACAGTTAATTATGCTTAGCTTTCCCCCTTTAGCAATACATAAAATCAATGTAAAGATGAGAAAAGATAATTACCCCAAATAGAATTAGCATCATTCTTAATTTTATTTTGAAAAAACCGCCAAATCGGCGTTTCTTGATTCATTCATCTGGCAGCAAGAGAATTTATTCTCGCGCTATTCGAAGGCGCTTTCGCCAGATCCTCCTCATTTCCCCCTCAGGCGAAAAATCAGGTGACATCGCCGTAAAATGAAAACCGGGCGAAAAAACTCGCACTGAAATAAATGACATTTATATTACGAAAGACATCACGACGCGGCGACAGCAAGAGGGGAAGCAGAATAGCAAAAGCATGGCGATAAAGGAGGGAGAATAAGGCGTTCGCCGTTCGTGAAACCGGCGCGATCATATGACAACGAGAAAATGGCGTTACGCAGAAATATTCTGTCTGGCGCCGTTCACTATTTCGAAAATAAGGCGGCAATGCGCTCTGTCGCGCATAATAACGCATTGCCGCCTTATTGTTTTTCGGCGCCGCTAATTAATCGTCATGGCGATAATCTTCACCCAGCCCTCTGCCGGGTAGGGTTTCACACGCCAGGCCATCGCCCGCGGGAACGGCGGACGGATAGTTATCGTCCGGCGTGATAAAGACCGGCGTGGTCGCGATAAACCCATCGTTGAACACCGCCTCGATAAAGGTGGCCTCCCAGCCTTGCGCCGGGACGGCCAGACGAAACTCGCCGCGATCGGCCTCCGCTGCGGCCAACGGCTCCGGGGTAAAGCGTACGCCGCACGAATAACGAAAATCTCGCGCCGTGCGGTTGTGCGCGCTCCAGCGCCGCACGGTGGCCGGCGGTTCGGAAAAACGCAGCGTGCGCACCGCAGCATCCGCGGCGCTGCCTTGCACCTCGATCGTCGGCAACGCGATATCGCGCTGGCGGCGCTTGATCATCGCCAGTATGGCGCGTTCGGCGGCCGGCCGGCTTGCCGCGCGATCCCCGTCGGCAATCGCGCGCAGCGAAGCCTCTCCCGCTGAGGCGCTGAAATAGAATCGCGTGCTGTCCGGCGGATAACGTTCGTCGCCGCTGGCGATGATGACATATTTCGGTACAGCTGGCCGCGCTCCCGCCGTCGGCGGCGGATAAGCGGTGGGATCCGCTATTTGCATCAGTTTGTCGAACGCCGACGTCTCTATGCGCCGATCGATGCCGAGTTGGTAATAAGGATGAAACGCCAACGGCCAACGGCCGCCATACGTACGATAGGTATGCTTCAAGACCTGCCGCGCCGCGACCCCATCCGGGAACATGGCGACGACGGCATCGATGCGCTCATCCGACAATGACGCCAGCCACGCCGCGGTTGCGCCGCTCGCCGCGCCCGCCACGATGAATTTATCTATCCCCCACCGGCTCAATTCGCGCTGCGCCAGCGTCATGGTTTGCGACAAGGCCGCCGTCATGGGGATCGCCAGCGGCATCATCAAGTATTCATCCGCATCGTCCAGGAACAATCGCCAGCCTCGGGCCTGGCTGTCCTCCCCCGCACGACGCCGCCCCTCATTTTGATATTCCAGGTACGGATAAGGCAGCCGGTTGACGACAATCACGATGGTGTGACTTTCCGCCGCCAAGGCCGCCGGCGTAGCGACAGAAAACGCCGCATTTTGCTTGCCTGCCCCGCTCGCCCCTGCGGCGGCGCAAGCGCAGTCATCGCTCATCAGCACCAACGCTTTACGGGCAAGCGCCCCGTTGGGGATATAAATATCCACATCATGCCACCATTGCGTCGGCCGGATGGCGTCTTGCGGCGACCAGGATTGCGACATCAACCGATAATGACGTATCGACACGTCATGGCCGTTATCCACGCCCTTTAACGAATATGACAGAGGCAACATCGCCAACTGATTGTTATAACAAGGAATAACGGTGTGCAAGGCGGAATGTTCGTCCGCAAAGCAGCGATCTTCCTCTGCCGCCATAGCCTGCCGGCCGCCGATTAAGGCCAGGCAAATCAGCGCGATGTATCCGATGCGTTTTAGCATTTTTCCTCCCCCCTTTGTCCGTGGCAAATCCCTTTTACGCCGCCTGGCGGCAGGAAACCTTCCGCGCGCCTAGAGCACCTGATGAAAGCGTATCGGATAGCCAAAGCTGTCCTTTTCGAACGCCACGTCCCTGTCGTTCTCGCCCAGCAATAGGCTGTAAACGCCGTTTTCCTCATAACGGCTCATGGCGATATACAGCACGACCTCCCGATGGTCAGCGATCGTAAACTGTTTGCGCCTGGCGTTGATTTCCAACGTAAACGCCACCACAGGATTGTTGTTCAGAAATACCGAGGTCTGCTGCATGGAGACGATCCTGCCCTGCGCTTTCTCGGTCACCTGAAAGGGCGTGGCGTCATTGGGGGCGCGTATATCCACCTTCTTTTGGATATAGATAAAGTTAAACACCGCCAACGCCACCGCCACGAACAGATTGATGGCCATGATCAAGATGATTTTATTCGCCATGAACTCTCCCTTTGCCGTTCTTCCGGCTCCCGACATGTGCGAGGTAAAAGTGCCCTTGCGGGCACTTTTCATTAAGGGCCGGGCTTATGACGATTTACGGCCAAACAGCTGCGAGAAGGCGCTAATACCGGCATCGATGACGGCGCCAATGCCCTCACCGAGTTTGGCGCCGGCGCCCGCCGCATCCGCGTGGATCCCGAATAGACCGGTACCGGCATCTACGATGGCGCCAATGCCATTGCCCAGGATTTTGCCGGCATCGGAAGCGATGCCTGCGCCGTAAACCGCCATGACTTCTGCTTCAGTCAGTTCTTTCATACTGTCTCCTTTGTATTTATCGACATGTTTAGTAATGAAAAAATGAAACCCTCACTGTTTGTTCACCTCCTTGTTATCTGCCCACGAAAGACCCTGTTGCCAATGCGTTCACCCGCGCGGCGGTGACAATGTCAGAACAGGCCGAACTCACGGCAGAGATAATCGGCAACGCCATTGCGGCTGTTGGGCAACGCAATCGGGTTAAACGGCAGCGCGCGCTTCAATTCGCCCATGGCATTGCCCATCACCACCCCCGTTCCGGCCCAGCGCAGCATGTCCAAATCGTTCATCGCATCGCCGAAAGAGAGGCAATCGCGCATCGCTATCTGTTTGGCGCTCAGATAGTCGGCCACGCTTCTGGCCTTGGAAATATGCTTATCCATGATGTCTATCGTTTCCGCAGAGGACTTACAGATAGACAGCGTTTTTCCGAAAGCCTGACTGACCTCGTCGTAAAACCGCTCGATCAGCGCCGCTTCCCCCTGCAGCAGCACTTTCAGGATCGGTTGCCGTTTCATCGCCTCCGGCTCGACATAGCGGCAAGCGACGCCCGAGGTTTTGATATAGTCGGCAAAATGCGGATTCTCTTCGGCCATCATCCATCCTTCCTGGGTGAACAACGTCACGTGGAGCGGACAGGCGAAGAGGTAATCCATCAACATCATTTGGCTGTCGCGAGGCAGGAAATAGCTTTTATCCGCCACCGGCCGCCCCTCGATATTGACCATCGCGCCATTGCAGGAGACGATCGCCGGCGAGAACCCCAAGCCATCCACAATCCCGCGCGCATCCGCATCGCAACGGCCTGTCGCGATCACGATTTCCAGCCCGCGGGCATGCAGGATATTGAGCGTTTCCACCGTCAGATCAGACAGATTTCCGGCAGGATCCAGCAAGGTTCCGTCAAGATCGCTCACGATCGCCCGGTATTTTATTTTGCCGTCGATAGCAAGCCACATATCACGCCTCCTCCGCCTGGATAATCCCGTCTTCGGCGCGGATTTCGCTGTCGGGCGGAAGGTGGGCGATCGCGAGCGCAATGGCCTGAAAACGGCGTCCTACCGCAACGATGGTCTCCTGAGCTATCTCGTGAGAATCATAAAACAGTGAAATGGCGAGCCGTTCCGCTTCGGGGAACAAGCACAGCACCGTCTGGTGGTTGCTGCCGCTGACGATATCCGTCACCTGGAACGTAAACGGCAAGCGCGGATCCTTCTGCGGTTGCGGCATGTTTTCAAACACAAACAGGCTGCCGAACGGCGAAGTGGGCACCCATTGTTCGTCGTAGCGGTTCAGTTCGGAAAAGGCGTACTTCTGCCTCAGCGTCTGGGAATCCGCGATATCGGCCAGCAATGCATAAATGGGCCGGCGGCGAATCGCCTGCAGGCGCAGCACCGGGCTGGCGACACACAGGCCAAACAGCGTCTGCACCTGCTCAATGTCCGCCGGGCGCTCGCTCATGGTCGTGCCGATCGCGATATCGTCACAGGCCAGCGCTTCGGCCAGCGCCAGCATCCAGGCCAGCTGCGTCAGTTGATTGACCGTGATCCCCTGGCGCCGGCAAAACGCGGTGAGGCTTGCCACCTGTTCCGCGCTGAATTCCGCGCCATATTGCCGCATGCGTCGCCCATGCGGCGCGGCATCCGGCGCAGCGCTCAACGGCAAACGTTGGTTGACCGGCGCCCCGCGCAAATAGTCCGCCCAGAACGCCTGCGCTTCGGGATCGTCGCCGTGCGCGCGCACATAAGCGGCGAACGGCTCAAATCGGTTAATTTCCAGCGCCGGCGCGCCCCCTTCCAGCAAGGTGAGGTAGTCGTTGAACCAGTGTTCGAACAGAACGCCGAGGGACCAACCGTCGAACAAGATATGGTTAAAGGTCTGCACCAGATAGTGCTCATCGGCGTTCAACTTGATCAGGCGCCAGCGGATCAACGGCGGCGCATCCAGCTCAAACGAGGTTTCTCGTTCCCGAGCCAACAGCGCTTCCATCCTTTCTTCCAGCAAGGACGGCGGCGCGTCGGTCCAATCCTCGATCGCAATCGGCGCCTGCAGCGTCTCGCAGATGAAGACGTTGGGCCGCCCACGGCGGGTTTGATCGCCAAACCCGGCGCGCAGCATTTCAAATCGCTGCAGCGCCAGCGACCAGGCCTGGTTCAACACCTCCGGCTGCAGCGGGCCGGCCACCTCATAAACGGCCTGATCGATCTGATACTCGCGGTTAAGCCGGTTGAAATACATCAATTCCCGCTGCGTGACCGTAGCCTCGAAAACGGCGGCGATGCGATGACGTTGCTGCCAGCGGTCCAACTCGGCGAGGCTGACGTTGGCATGGGGGAAGTCCCCCGGGCTGGCGAGGCGAACGCCCTGGCTCGCCTCGTGGCAACAGTGTGCGACCAGCGCCGACAGGCTCTCCCGATAGTGCGAACCGATCCGGGCCAGCGTCGCCTGCGGCAATAAGCCCGACATCACGATGCTCAGCCGGTCGCCGTGCACGTAGAGCACCAGATCCAGCACATTGTCGCTCGCCGGCAGCGCGCCGTTTTCCAGATCCGCCGTTTGGTCGATCAAGGCCCACAAGGCGTCGTCAGTCTGTTCGTTAAAGACCCCGAGATAGTTGAATGAAATGGCCGGCAAGCGGTGGCGCCGCAGGCAGGCTATCGCTTCGTCGTCCGACGCTGAACCGTATTTCAGCGCCGAATAGCCGATGCCGTGATCCGGCATCTTTCTTAATGCGTCCTTGATGGCGCGCAGCGTGTGTTTTGGGCTCTGATGCGCGGTGATGCGCAAAGGCAGTAAGGCGGTGAACCAGCCGACGGTGTCGTCGAGCTGGATCTTATCGTCATTGATATCGCGGCCATGGTGTTCGAGCGTCAGGTAACTGTCCGCACGGCCATGCCAGGCCTGCAACACCGGCGCCAGCGCCGCCAGCAACACATCGCGGGTCGAGGTGCGGTAGGTCTGATGACAGCTGTCCATCAACAGCGTCGTCAACGCCGCGTCGCACTCGAAGCGGCAAAACGCCGGACTCTGCGCCCCCTCGCTGAGCGTGGCGTAATCGGGTTGCCCGGCGATCATCGCCAACCAGTAAGCGCATTGGTCATGCCGGCTCGCCGCGTAGTGCCTTAACGTCTCGCCCCACTGCCGGTAGCTGGTGCCTTTCGCCGACAGCGATTCCCCCTGATGCAACCGTCGCATGTCTCTGACGATGATGCGCCAGGACACCACGTCGATGATCAGATGATGGAATGCGCAGAACATCAGCGCGTAGCCGGGCGCGCTGCTGTCGAAAATGTAGACGAAGCGGCACAGCGGCCCTTCTACCGGATCAAACCCCGATTGCCATTGATGCAGAAGTTCGGCGCGGCTTTGGCGACAAAGCGCCAGGTCATAGTATCCCCATGAAGGGCCGCCGTCGGCCACCGACAGATAGCGCTGCGCGACCAGCGCGCCGGCGTCGTCGGCGCTAAACCGCGCGCGCAGCATGTCATGGCGCGACGCCAGCCCGTTCACCAGATCGGCCACGCGCTCGGCGGACATCGGCGGCACCCGCACCAAAAAAGTCTGGTTGAAGAAGGCGCGATGTTGCGGCGGCTGCTCGTTGTACCAGCGCTGAATCGGCAGCAATTCGAATTCGCCCTGCAGCTCGCCCTGTTCATTGAGCGGCGCAATCGCCTCCCGTTGCTGCAAAATGCGCTTGGCCAGCGCCCGCGCATTCCGGGTTTCGAACACCGCACGCGAGTTGCTGTGATAGCCCGACTTGCTCAATTCGCTGGTGAACACGATGCTTTGGATCGAATCGCCGCCCAAACGAAAGAAGTCGTCATCCACCCCTACCCGTTCAACGCCGAGGATCTCCGCCCACAGGGCGCAAATCAACGCCTCCAGCGCGTTCTGCGGCGCGGCATATCGCTCGCCTTGCGCGAATTGCGGCGCGGGCAGCGCCGTGCGATCCAGCTTGCCGTTCACCGTCAGCGGTATCTCGTCGAGCGCGACATAGCTGGACGGCACCATGTAATCCGGCAGGATCCGCTCCAGCCGGGCGCGCAAATCGGCAGCATCCAGCGGCTCGCCCCGCGCCATCAGCACATAAGCGGCAAGGCGCTTGCTATCGCGATGGACGACATCCACCACGACGCATTTCTCGACGCCCTCCAGCGCATTGATCGTATTTTCTATTTCGCTGAGTTCAATTCTGAAACCGCGGATTTTTACCTGGCAATCGTTTCTGCCGAGATACTCCAGATTGCCGTCGCGCAACTCTCGCACCCGATCGCCGCTTTTATACAAGCGTCGCCCGTTCAGCGTAATGAAACGCTCTTGCGTCTGCTGCGGCTGGTTGAGATAGCCGCGCGCCAGCGCGTCTCCGCCGATATACAGCTCGCCGGCCAGCCCTGGCGGCAACGGCTGCAGCCAGCGATCCAGCACATGAAGTTCGCGCCCCGGTATGGCTCGCCCAATCGGGATGCTGCTGCGGGTTTCGTCCGCCGCGATGGCGTACATCGTGGTGAACGTGGTGCATTCCGTCGGGCCATAGCCATTGATGACCTGCTGCGGGCGGTTGGCTTGCCGCACCAGGCGCTGCATCAGCGTGGCGGTCAGCGCCTCCCCGCCCACCAGCAGACAGCGCAGCCCGGCGAACAGGTCGGGGTGACTGAGGTAAAGATGATCGAACAGGCTGCGCGTCGCCCACAGAATCGATACCTGCTGCCGACGCAGCAGGGCTTCCAGCTGCGGCACATCGCCGGCGATATCCTCCGTGTCGCGCACGACGACCAATTTGGCGCCGTTGAGCAATGCGCCCCACACCTCGAACGTCGCCGCATCGAACGCCGGGCTCGAGAGGAAGAGCAACGCGTCATCGGGCGTGACAGCGATGCCGGACGCGGTCGCCAACCCGCACATCGCGTGTTGCTCGAGCATCACGCCTTTCGGGGTCCCCGTCGATCCCGAGGTATAGATCACCGCGCCGAGCCGGTCGGCGCCGGTGACGGCCGGCAGATTCTGCCGCTCGTGCGGCAGGCGGTTCAGATCGCCCAGCGTGAGGACGGACACGGCGTGCGGCATCATCGCCGCCAGCGCCTCGGCGACCGATTGCAGGCTTTCCCCGGCGATGAGCACCGGCGCGCGCGTTTCTTCGAGAATATGCCGAATGCGCGCCTGAGGATAATTGCAGGAGAGCGGCACATAGGCCGCACCGGTTTTCAGCACCGCCAGCAGCGCCACCACCATTTCCAGGCTTTTCTCGCTGTACAGCGCAATCAGCGTGTCCGCCTGGGGAGCGCCCCCGGTCAGCGCTTGGTAGCGGAGCGTAATTTCGCGCGCCAGGCTATTCGCCATGCCGTTCAGCTCACGGTAGCTGACATACAGCCCCTCAAACTCCAGCGCAATCTTATCCGGATAACGCAGGGCGATCGCCTCAAACCGGGCGCTGAGGGTTTCTCTCGGCAACGCGGGGGCCGCGTCGTCATCTGGCGGCATGTCGGCGGCGGGATAAAAGGCGAGGTGGCGTAAAGGCGCGTCAGGCGCGCGCATCGCCGCTTGCATCAAGCGCATGAAATGTTCCGCGCAGTCGCGCATATCTTCTTCGTCAAACATGTCCTGACGAAAACGCAGCCGGAACTGCAAGGCATCGCTGTCGGCCCGATCCTCATATTCCAGGGAAAGCGACGCGCTGGCCATATCGTGGTTGGCTTCAAACAGCGGCGAAGTGGCGCAATCGGCCAGCGCCAAGGCCGCATCGCGCAGGTTGGTCTGGGCAAAGGAAATCGGCAGCGCGCGGATCCCCAGCGCCTGCACCACCTGTTGCGTGGGCAGTTGGTTAAACCGTTGGCGCGAGTGCGGCACCGCGGCGGTAATAAACGCCAGCGCGCGTTGATAAACGGCGGCGAAGCCTTCGCCGTCACGCAGCGAGAGGGGCATCACGCTGGTGTTTACATGTCCGCCAAGCGCAAATCTTTGCCCCTTTTTTATCGACACCGGATAGCTGATATAGACCGTTTCCTGATTGCCGCTGCGCGCCATCAAGATGCCCCACAGCACCAGCAACGCCAGAAAGTCATTCATTCGCCGTATTCCCGCGCCCTGCGTCAGCGCTTTCCATTGCGCTTTGGGCACCTGGAAACGCAGCTCGGCCGCCTCATCGTTTCGCACGGCGCCGCTTTTCTCGAAGGGCACGTCTATCGCGCCCAAATTTGCCGCTTCGGCCCGCCAGTGCGCCAGCGCTCCGTCGGCGGCCAGTTGTTCCACCTCGCGCTGCAGCTGCCGGTTGATGGCGGCAATCTCGGCCGCCTCGAGGCGTGTCGATAACCGCTGTTGACCATAGTACTGGCTCACCAATGAGAAAAACTCGTCGGAAGACGCGCCGTCGATCACCAGATGATGGCCCACCAGCGCCAGGGTATAGCGCCCCGCCCCCTCGGCGAAAAGCGCCCAACGATAAAGCGGCCCGCGGTAAATGTCGAAGGGCTGGCGAATCACTTGGGTCAGCAGCGTGCGGTCCGTGTAATGCTGCAAAGGATGGATTGCGTCATTGCGACGCCAATACAGCTCGCCATTCTGTTCATGAATATGGCTGTTCAGCAGGACATGATCTTGCACCAGCGCATTCAGCGCAGCTTGTAATCTGATGGGATCCAGCGCGCCCTCAATACGCTGCAGCACCAATACGTTGTAATTACAGCCTTCTGGATGGCGGTCATATTCATCGATAAAAACTTTTGAATAGGGTGATACAGGAATCTCTTCCATGACAAACACTCCATTTAGAATACACGTGCCCTGCTTAACGGCGATCCATGCGGCATACCCAAACCTCTTTCGGCATCAGCTCGCTTATCTTTTCTGAGTAATAACCGATCAGCATGTTGATGCGCTTTTCTGCAATGACCTCCGCCGCCTGAGCGCAAATCGACTTGTAAAAACCAATAGGGATCATCACTTTGCAACGGCTATGCAGGTGCCGACAAACGCCGATGGCCCAGGAAAAACACTCCCTGGAAGGATTGGAAATATCCAAAAGTTCGGCACACTCACTGGAACAGCCAATCACAGCGTAGAGATTGCCTTTATTGATATAATGAATTTTATGATACAGAGGATGTTTTTCAATATATTCAAATGCGCGATGATCTTTTTCTCGCCCCAGATTATTGATAAAACTGGCCTGCCGCGCTTGGCCACCCTCGGTAAAACGAAAGGCCATAAACTTATCAGGCTTTAAGGTTAATTCGACGAAAGGATAGATTTGCGTATTGGTGGTTAAATACTTTCTGAAAATCTTTTCATAAACTCTGATCTTCCTGTCATCGGAAAAGCAGATATCCGCCGCCACATCCGAACGCTTAGCCTGCAAGAAAAAGTCTTTCAAGACGGTGGAAGATTTGACCTGACGGTGGATCCCAAGATCGCCAAGCATATTGACATTAAAAGACAATTCATTGATTTTAAAAGGATAAAAACTGGATACAAACATCCCGAGATAACGTTCTTGATCCTTGTAAAATATGCCCGTTTTTTCCATCGGCGCCCCACAATGCGGATCGAGCAAATGCTTCCAGTGCAGGAAACGCTCCCCGCCCAAATCTCTGCCATAAAGCTCCTGCAATAATTTGAAATGATTATGAGAAACCGCTTCCCTCACAAAGACAGCCATGTTTTATCTCCCTATAAAACCGATTCCATGCTAGGCGGAAATCAATAAAAGATGACCGCTCAGCGCCGCTTATAATACGGCGCCGGACCGTTCGCTTCCTTTCCCTGATTAACAAGAGTCGCTGTGCATTTTTAACCAGCGCAAGAATTCAATATTATTATCGATGTTCAGTTTTCTCATGGCCGAACGTTTATGAATACTCACCGTTTTCGGGCTGATGCCGAGCAACATCGCCGTTTGGTTTTGTGAATAGCCCAAATGGATCAAACGGCACACTTTCCCCTCGCTAAAGGTCAACTGGGTACGGCAACGCGGGCAATAGCTTGAAACCAAACTATTTTTCTTGCGATAGCAGAACATGACCTTGTCCACGATCGCCGCCACGCTGTCTTTGCGCGTAATACTTCCGGCCTCCAAATTGCAATGAATTTTAGGGAATGTCTTTTTATGCTCCAATATTGAAAAATAGAGCGGAATAGAAGAAAAGTTGCCCTGCAAAAGCTGGGTATGGCAAAAATTTATGGACACCCGCTTGTCCGGCGCCCTGAATATGATGTTGGCACGTTCTTCTCCCGTGATCTTGGCCTTAATGCCATTCGTGAGAAAACCTTCTTGCAAGGCAAGACTCAACCCCAGCTTGAAGAATTGATTTTTATCCACAATAGCGATATTGACGCGCTCCATTAACAAACCTCCCTTTTGACTACGCTTGCTCACTCTCCTTACTGCAATATCATTGCTGTGATTATTTTTTGTTTTAACGTGCTTTTTAATAAAAAAGCGTTATAGGCGAAGCAAAAAAGACCTTGCCTCGCAAAAGTGCATTTTATATATAGGGTTATATAAATCATCTGCCCTGGAGAGCATACAAAAGCAAGACGCGGTAAGCTGCCGCGCTTCGCAAGGGAAATTGTTATCGTAAGATATATTTATAAGGCATCATTGCCATCAGCATCACGGTGCTAAGATTTTTCTCTGATACGTTAATTTTACTCCAAGAGCGCAATATATCCAGATAAATATCGAAAAAACACATAATATAGAACATAACATTGCGCGACATTGATTGTTAAGAGAATCCGTTTACGCATTAGGAATTTACTTATGATAAAGGCAGGATAATGCTTTTTTCGCACGAGGCGGTGGGGTCATCGCAGACCCTATTAAACAGAGTATAACCATATTCATTTTATTGTAAAAAAATTGCATAAAAAAAAGCTACACTTTATGGCAGTAAGTGATTCCCGCCCTTTCATGTAGACGGCAACAAAAAAGAAGAAGGCGAACCCATCGGCCGCCCGCGCAAGAAATGCCTGGTAGGGGTAACGATTTTTCAGGAGTGATGCGCAGCGCAGAAAGATAACGCGGCATCGTTGACGAGCGGGATGATTTATATTTTTTTTATCCTCATCAATTTTTTAGCCTCCAGGCAGGAAACCAACCCGAGGTGATCTTTTTTTAGCTGCTTGTCGCTCCCAAGAGGAAGAATGACTTTGAACGTTTGCAACTTACCGTGATTATTATAGATATCAAAGACTATCACCGGCGGGCCATAACCCAGGATCATGCAGTCTAAAAACCGCAGAACGGCGCAGCCCAAGCGGCTCCTGGCCTCGCGGATAATTTTATCCGCAAGCTCATCATACCGGAAAGGTCTTTCCGGCGTCGTCAATACCTTCATAAGGTCTCCCTTCTGGTATATATCATTCCGATTTAAAATAATAACTTCATAAAACCGCCGCCGTTCAAGGCGAGTGAGATATAAAAATCCAGGCTTCGGCAATATATAATCTAACGATGCAAAATCAATCTAACAAAAAACACAATAGTATAAAAAAACAGCGCGAGTTTTATTGAAAAAATGACCTGATTTGCAATAATGAAATGGCCTGAAGTAAAGGGCTAACTGAAAAAGGAGTTTCAATCATGAAAGAACTATCCGCAGTAGAAATTGAACAAGTTAACGGTGCTGGTTTTTTTGGTGACGTAGGCACACTGATTGGCAGTGCGGTAGGTACAGGTATTGATACCATTTCCGCGATTGCCGGTGTTAACCCGGATGCCAAAACCGTTGTCGGCACCATCGGTAAAGGTATTGGTCTGGCTGTCGATGCGCTGATTTCCAGCGGATTGCAGATCATCTCTAAACTGTAATAACAACTCATAATCATCCCTTCCTATTTTTTAATTCGCTTCATTTTAAGCACCTTCGCGGGTGCTTTTTTTTACTTCAAAGAATCAAAAAATAGATAAGGTCAGAAAAACCAATATCCAAAAAAACAAGCTGGGTATCACCATGATAAAAAAACCCATGCGTTTATTGGCGTTTTTGAGCATCCAGTCATAGATCATCGCACCACTCCTTGTGAATACCAGGAGGCATTTCCGCCTCCCGGTATTTTATCCATCAAGTTGTTGATTACAGTTTCGGCACTTTGGAAAAGAAGTCCGCCATTTCGTGCGGGAACCCTTTCGCAATCGCCGGACGAAGATCGTCCATGGAAACATTAAAATCTTTCGGCTGCTCGCTGGTTTGCATTTTTTGGTGTGCGTTCACATTCGATTGCAGACCATTAAAAATGCCCTTCATATTGCCGAACATATCATCGCAAGATTTTGTCACGTTACTCATGACCGACTTGGCCGCATCCGGCCCCGACATTTGAATATTGCTGACGCCTTGCATAAACGGTTGACTCAGCGACGATTGGGAGTTGGTGCCCAAATTGCCGCCGGCCTTCATGGTTTCTAAAATTTTGGCTGGATCTAACATGTTTATCACCTCTTTACGGTTGTGTTTACATCGCTTTCGGGCACGAGAATCCTCGCAACGCCCGTGACCAAAGTGGGAAATCTTTCATCGTCGAGCGCAATTCCAGTTTGAGCACGCCCACCACCGACGACATCGACATCGTCAGCTCTCGCCTGTCGCTGGCGAGCGGCACGGGATTGCTGGCGTCGAACATCCGGAACAAGGCCCAGGGCCCGTCGAAACTGGCGACCTGGATCTGGCCGGTGCCGGTGCGGAAGGTCAGTCGAACATAGCTGCCGCCTTTCGGGCCCGGCCAATCGATACGGGTAGGCTGGCTGAAACCATGGCTGTAGTTAATCACCTGCCCGTCGATATCCAGGGTCGCTTCCGTAATGGTCGGGGTCAGAGACAGCGGCCTGATGAACATGGAGAAGGACAGCTTGTCGCCGGCGGTGAAGAAGGTATCGCGGATCAGGCGGGCATTTTCAAACGCGCCCAGCGTGCTGGCATTGACGATCCCCTCTGAACCCGGTTTGGCATTCCATTTCTGCGCGTTGACGTCCACATAAGGGGCCAGGTTCTCATCGAAGAACTGCTGCATCGCGCCGCTTTGGCCAAACATGCGCGAGAAGTCCTCGATGCCGACCTCCGCTCTGGCGTTGCGCGAGAACGGATAACGCCCGCTGATGCTGCTCTTGCACAAGCCGGAGGCCAGCGACGAAGCGCCTTTGCTCAGGTTCTTCTGGCTTTGCTGAATCGTCTGGCTGTCCCCGACCTGCAACAGATCCATCATCACGCTGCGCACCGGTTCCGGCTGGCGCGCCGCATCCAGCTGCAGGCGCTTCAGCGTGCCCCCGGCGGGCACCACCTGGCCGCCGCGCAGCGAGGTGGACAAGGTGGTCAACTGGCTGTACAGCGCTTCGAAACTGCGGCTCAGCGGATCGTTGCTGGCGTTGGTGGTCTGCAACAGCTGATAGCCCAGACGGCGCAGCAGCTCGAAGCGATCTTCCACCGCGCGCTCTGGCGTGAGACGAAAACGCGCGCGCTCGCCGGAAATCTCGCCCAGAATGTCGCGCCGCTGCTGCTCGATGCGGTTGCGCTGGCGATCGAACCAGCTTGCCGCATCGCCCTGGTTGGTGCCGGTCATGCTGGTTTCGCGCGCGGCGAAACGCACCAGATTGGCCAGTGGAGAAGAAGGATCGGACAGTTGACGCGCCAGGATCGCCGCATCCTCAAGCCCGTTGACCGGCCGGGCGCGCACGTCGCGCATGAACGCATCCCATTTGTCGGCATACTCGATGAGGTAAAGCTTCCTCGCCTCGTCGGCCAGCTTCTGCGCCGAGGCCAGCGAGTTCACCGCGTTTTTCCCTTCCCCACTGTCGCGCAGCACCCAGGACTCTTCTTCGATCATGTCCTTGGCGGCGTCATCGAGCTGCGCCAGGAAAACGTCGCGATAGCTGGCGCGGGTATAGAACCCCGGCACGGCGGTATCGGTGACCGTCGCCTGGCTCTTGCGGCGCAGCATCAAGGAGACGTTCGGTCCGGCGGCGTCGGCCAACGAAATATCGTTGATCGCCGCCGGCAGCGGTTTCTCTTCGATGCGGCGCACCACCCGCACCTGCATCGGAATGTTCATCGCTTTCACCCGCGCCAGGCGCAGCAGATCGCCGTTCATCTTCATGACCGGCGCGTCCGGCAAAGAGAACATCTCCCGCAGATGGTAAGCGAAGATGCCTTTGTTCATGTCGGTGTAACCCTGCGGCATAAAGGTTTCCCAGCGCGCCATGAACCAGTCGACCAAGGCTTCGGCGGAGCGATGCGAAGGTTCGCCCATCATCAGGTACACTTTCAGGGTGCCGTAGACGTCCTTGTTGGACGCCGAGACGTCATTCTTGAGTTCGTCCGCGATATAGTTTTCCACCGCCGGCCAGAAGATCTGCAGCAAATGGCGTTGGTAGGTTTTTTGCGCCGCGCTGTTGATCAGCTTGTGCTCGAAATAGGGATTCGGCACCGGCGACACTTCGCCGCCCAATTGCGCGTTCATGTAGCCCAGCTGCTCATAGGCGGAAATGACATCGTCGCTGACGCGGTTAGTCACCGGAATTTCCCGCACGATGCGTTTTGTCTCATCGAAGCGCGCCGCAATGTAGGAGATGTAATCGCTCTCCCACAGGTAACGCATCGCCAGCAGATTAAACGAGACCGCCAACAGAATGAGCACCAGCACATAGCGGCCCAGGGAGCTCATGCGGCTGCCGAGCGGCCTGGCGTGCGAAGACTGCTGCATCACCCCGCGTTCTTGCCGGGCGTAATCCAGCTCCGGGTGATAAATGCGCCCGGTCGGGCGAGCTTCATAGATATCCGCCGCTTCCGCGTTGTAGATCGCCCCCTGCGGCGACAAGGCGATGGTGCTGCCCAGCCACACCTGCTGCAGATGGCAGGCGTAGCCCACCGGCGTTTGCGGGAAGATCTGCTCTAACAGGGAATACAGCGGGTTGCCCAGCGACCCCAGCGACTCGGTGAAGAACAGCAGCTGCTGGCGGTTTTGGCCGTCCGGCGCATCGTGCAACAGTTCGAGCACGTGATGGCTGACGCGCGCCACCATCTCCCGGTAGAGGGTTTCATACTGTTCGAAGGGGGTTTCTCCCTGTTCGGCGCGGTTCAGGCTGAACCCCATGCCTTTTTGCAACAGATCGTCGCCCAGCATCGACAGGAAGGTCTCGCCGCCGACCAGTTGATCGAGGTGGCTGATGGTAAGATAGACCGGCAGCTCGCTGCGGAACCACGAGGCCATCTCCAGCAGGCGCACGCGCAGCGCGTCGGCGACCGACTTTCTCTCCGTCAGCGAGGCGTGCAGCAACCAACGCGCATCAAGACACAGCATGATGCCGTCGATGCCCGGATGGCGGCGATGGCGGCGGATCAGTTTGAACAGGGTGTCGCGCGCCCTGGCGCCCTCTTCCCCCAGGCCGTTCAACTGCAGCCATTCGCCGGAAGTGTCGACATACACCGAATTCTCCGCCAGCCACCAGTTGCAATCCTGGGTCGGCCCGACGTCCACCGTCTGCTGCAGGCCATAGTGCTCGGCCAGCAAGAAGCGTTCGCCGCTTTCGCCGATCAGCGAGGTTTTGCCGCTGCCCGGCGGCCCGATGACCAGAAACCACGGCTTTTCGCTGACGTAACGGCGCGTCAGGCGGTATTTGAAGCGCTGCCAGGGGGTGCGCTGCTTCGCCGTGCCGACGTACTGCAAGGTGCGCAAAGCGTCGTAAAAGCGCGAGGTCACGCGATCTCGCTGGGCGGTCTTGCGTTTGGCCGGGGCCGGCGCTCGCGCGTGGCGGAACACCCAGGATAAGAACGTCGCCACGAACGGCCACAGCGCCCAGCACAGGATCAGCGCGATGATGATGCCCCTGACCCAGACCGACAGCAGCGGCCGATAGGTGCCGATGGCGATCAACGGCCCAATCCACCACACCACCGCACACAGCAGCAAGGCAATCACCAATATGAATGATCTACGTATCATATAATTTCCTTATTATCTCTACGCCGGCGGATGTCTTAGTTATCCTCGGGGACCTCGGCGGCTACCCCTGCCTGATTTAACGTTGCAGACGGTGAAGCCATCTCCCTCTCGCCGATTTTCCAAAGGATGTCCACGCGGCGGTTGCGGCGGCGCCCTTCTTCCGTCGCGTTGTCGTCCAGCGGCTCCTGATCGCCCTTGCCGACCGATGTCACGGTGCGGTTGTATTTACTGTTGGCCAAGGATTCGCGCAGCTTGTCGGCCACCGTCTGCGCGCGCGCCTCGGACAGTTTCAGGTTGGAGTTGTTGGAGGTGTTGCGATACGGTTTGTTGTCGGTATGCCCGATGACCTCCAGATCGCCCGGCCACGGCGCCAGCGCTTCCCCCAAACGCTCGATGTTGCGTTTCTTTTTAAACTCTTCCGACAGCTTCGACTGCCCGGTGGCGAACGCGCCGTCGGAGGTGAAGATCAACAGCCAGCCGCGCGGATCGGCGCGCACCTCCAGCCACCCTTCGCTGAGGATTTGCGGCAGCGGCTGCGGCAGCGTCTCCATGATGTTGATTTTGCGCGGCTGCGGTGGCGTCCAGGCCAAAATGGCGTTGCGCAGCGCGCGGGACTGATCGTGCAGATACCAGGCGGCCGAGGCATACGCCAGCAGCGCGATGGCCAGGCCGTAGCACAGCAGCTTCAGCGGCGTGATGCGGGTCGCCTTGCGCACCACTTTGCTCGGCTCGGCATCGGCCAGCGTCTGCGTCGGGTTCTGGCTATACAGATAGCCGTCAAGACGGTTGCGCACATCGGCCAACAGCACAGCGCCGCGTTCCATCACGTGATATTGCCCTTCGAAGCCCAGCGACAGGATCAGATCGTAAAACGCCAGGATCTCCTTGTTGCGCGGCGAGGCGGCCAGATAGGCCTGCAGATGCTCGAAGCACTTTTCCCCGCCCCAGGCGTCGCGATAAAACTCCACCAGCAGGCTGAGATTCAGTTCGCCGGATTCGAGCGTGCTCATGCAGCACTCATCCACGTAGGAGCACAGCAGATAGGCCAGTTTGTCCACATCGCTCGGCGCGATGTGATCCGCCAGCAGCGTCTGCTGAAATTGTTGGATCTCACGCACGATCTGCGCGCGCACCGCGCCCGGATTCAGCTGTTTCTGATCGCGCACCCGCTCCACCTGCAGCAGGACCGGGATGGCGGCGGCGATCAGCGGGTTGTCCCAATGGCCCATCATCACGCCGGGCTTGCTCAGCGCGGCGCGGCCAAACAGCCCGCTCGAGGTCGGCGCCGCCTCGGCCGGGCGCTCGCCCGGCGCGGGCTCGCTGCTTTCCGGCGCAACGCTTTCCGCTTCATAAGGCTTGGGTTCGGGGGGCGTCGCCACCCCGGCGCTTCCCGGCCGCAGCTTGGCGGCCAGCGCCCGCGCGCCGAAGGACAGCGCGGCGATCTCCGCCGTCGTTTTGCCCACCGAGCCGGACGCGGGAAGGCGCGGCGTCGCGTTGTTGCGCGTTACCGCCATCGCCTCGCGTATTTTTCTCTCGAATTCGTTCATCCCACCCTCCCTTGCCTTAATCCCCAGACGTCAAAACGCAGGTCGGGGAAATCACCCACGATGCTGAGCGCCATCGCCGAGCCGGCCATCATTTCCTTATAAATCGGGTCGGCATGATCAACCTCGAAATAGATGCTGTTCGGGTAATACGGTATGTGCCGCGGCGGCGAAGCCATCGGCAACAAGCGAGCGCCCGGTAATTGCAGATCGATCAGCTGAATGATTTTCTCGACCGGCCCCAGTTTGACCTGCGCGGGGAAATACGAGCGCAGATGCTCGATGGACAAACCGCAGCTGACGGCGAACACCAGTTTTTCCAGGCGCAGCTGCGAATCGTTCGGGCACAGATAAATGCTGTCGCCGCGATCGACAAACGGCAACGCCACCGCCGGCGCTTCGATCACCAGCGACAGCGCGCGGCGAATCGAGGCGAAGAGCTGGAAGTAGCAGTTGTGCGGCTCATCGTGCAGATACACCAAATCGGCCCGATCCCAGAGGCGTTCGCCGCCGGGAATGATGCTGAGCCGCCCCAGCAGGCTCAGCAACGTGTCGAACAGGGTTTCAGGATGTACCTGCGGGCTGGCCAGCAGTTGGCTGATGCGCAAATTGAACTCGCTCAAGGTTTGCAGCAACAGCAACTCCAGCAGCTCGGAAAGCCCGCCGATCGTCATATGCACGTCCGGGCGGAAAACCGACTCCAGACGCTGGCTGATCAGCCCAAGCAATTCGGTGGTGAAAGCGGGCAGCCAGCCGATGGCGCGGAAATCCAGCATCGGCGGCAAGGCGCGCTCATCCAGCAGCACCCGACGATCGCTGGTCAGCTCGCGCACGAAACCGACCGGCAGCACGCTTTCCGCGCTGCTGACCGCGTCCTCCAGGCTTAGCCGCGTCACCAGGCTGCCCAGTTGCATCGTGCACACGCGCGGCGTTCCCTCCAGGCTGACGCCGTGGTTGCGATCCGGCACCTCGGCGTCCATGGTGCGAAAACGGCTGCTTTTTCGCGCATCCTGGATAAGATCGATCTGGGCGTTGCCGGCGATGTCCATCAGCACGGACAGGCACACCACTTTCCCCTGGCAGCCTTCTCCCAGCACCAGCGGCGGCGGCAGCGGTATATCCTCAGGCATGCTGAACGCCGTGCCGTCGGGGAAAACGCCCTTGGCTTTCTTCAGCGCAAACTTGCCCTGTTCCAATAGCCCGTTGTCGATCTCCAGCGTCAGGAACCCCCAGGTGAAGGTTTCGACGCTGCGCAAGCGCGCTTCAATCAAGTGCTCGAAAAAACGTTCCTGCTGCTGGAAATGCTGCGGTTCCATCAACATGCCTTCTACCCAGGCGACGCGTTGTTTAGGTAACATGTCATTCATCCATTTTGTCGTTAGTCACTATGCTGAGTGACGTCATCCCCACCATCACCTTCATTTGCGAATCAGCCTGCGCAGGGGACTTTTGCTCGGCGAGCGGCAACACGCCGCTGATTTGCTGAAACTCCGCCCCGACGACGACCCATCGCTCTTGCCCCGCCGGCACCTCGAAGCGATAACGCAACGTCTCCCTCGGTTGCAAAATGCTCTGGTGCCGGCTCAGCGCCCCTTCCGACGGCGCCGTCTCGCGGCAAGGAGCGCCGTCGCCAATCCCCTCGGGCATCCACCCCGAGCGATTGGTTTCTATCACGCATACCTTGACCGGCTGCGCCTCCCCGGCGGCATTCGGGTTCACGTTGTCGTTGGCGGTCACCTCGACGTCGATAAACCGCAACCGGCGCCCCGCATCCGCAGCCTCATCATGAGAAAACCAGCTGCATCCGCCGAGCATCCCCACCGCCAACAGTCCCCCTGTCGCCATCCCCCGGAGCGTTTTCACCATGCTAAACTCCTATGCATTAACGAAACATTTGGTCTGGCTGGGCGCGACCTGAGCGGCAACCATGTTGTTATTGTTCGTCGTGCTGGAATCGCCTAGCCGCGTGACCGGCATGCCGCCGGTGAAATACTTGCCCGATCCCTGCACCGGCTGCATCTGGGCCGAATGCGTCCCGGAGGCGGCGCCGATCACCCCGCCCGAATCGACGGTGGCCGCGCGAATGCTGCCGAGGTTCTGTTCATTGCCGCCGCAAAGGAAACAGTTAGGCACGTTCGGTATGCCGGTGTTGTTGGGCGCGGTGTTCGGGCCCGGCACCGGTATCATCGGGTCACAGCCGGCAAAGCTGATCCCGGCCATGTTGTTATTGGCTGCAGTCATGGTGGTTTACCCCATATGTATCTGGCCGCCGTCGATCTTCAGCACCGCCGAAGACTTCAGAGAACCAATTTCACTGTTGATGACGAGGGATTGCCGCGCATCCTGAATGATGTGCTTCGCCAGCACCTCGTCGGTTTCCTCCACCCGCCGGCTCGCGTGCTTGCTGCGCACAAACAGGCGTTGAGAGATTTGGTGCAGCGTTTCGGCCACCCAACGGCTGCTGCGCGTCAGCAGCGTGAAGTGCGGGCTGCGCAGCGTCAGCCGCTTGCCGCCCTGCAACTCGATCTCCGGCGCCACGATGCGCAAGTTGGCGCAGCGGCTGTCCAGCGTCATGACGGCGTGCGCCTGTTGCCGCGACAAGATCTCGGTAATGACCAACTTGTCGCCGTCGGCGATGACGCAAACGCGATCGCCCGCCAGCGGCTGAACCAGGCAGCTGGTGGCGACCGCCAGACAATGGGCGCGCATGCCGTCGACATACAGACTGCCGTTGGCGTCGGCCGCCAGCGTCACCACCTTGCGCCCCCCTTGTTCGGGAAGCGGAGCGCTGCGCACCAACTGCAAAGGCGTCACCCTGGCGTTGGCATAGACCTTCTGATGCTCTCTTCTGGATTTATACATATCTGCTTACTCCTGTTGGCCGTTGATACGACGGTTGCCGCGGCCCCGGTTGTTGATGCGCATACCAGGCGTCGATCGCACTCAAGAACGGATCGGCGGTAAGCGGCACGTTTTCGGCGCGATGACGCTGCGCGCCATGCAGGCGAGCACTCTGTTGCTGAGCGGCGGTCAACGGCTGTTCGATCAGGTTCGCTTCCCGCAGTTCGGCCTGCTCAAGATTGGCTAACGCCAGATCGCACGCCCTGAATTCCGCTTGCGGCAAGATGGCGCGCCCCCAGTTGGCGCCATTCATCGCGCATTCGCTGAACCGGGCCTTCTGCCCCTGCGCCAGGGTCAGCGTCGCGCGTTCGAAATCGCAGCGCTGTACCTGCGCTTCGGCGAAGATCGCCGAGGTCAGATCGCTGTCGGCGAACGAACACCCCTCCAGCTCGCTGCGGTGAAAACTGGCGCCCTGCAGCTGTAGCTGCGCCAAAGTGCAGCCCGACAGGCGGCAGGTGAACCAGATGCGCGCCTGCCCCGCGATCGTCTGCCAGCTGCACGTCTCCAGCTGACAACTGCCCATCACCTGACGATCCAGGGTCGACGCCTGCCACAGGCACTGCGTGAGTTGGCAGGCGTACCAGTTGGCGTCCTGTATCACGTCCTGGTGAAACATCAGGTTGGTCAGGGTGCTGGACTGCACCGCCAGATGCCCCAGGCTGCTGCGTTCAATTTCCGCGCCGTTGACCTCGCACCGGATCAAACCGCAGTCATCCAGCAGACAATCGCCGACGTAACACCCCTGCAGCGCGGTGTCGTTACACGCCAAATTGCACAGCAGCCCCTGTTGCAGCGTCAGGTTGTCAAACCGGCATTCGTTGAACGACAGGCGCATCAGGCTGCCACCGACCACGTTGACCTGCTGCAGGGTGCAGCCCTCAAAGCGCACCGCCCGCAAATCACAGCCTTCAAACGTGACGCGTTCGAAATGACAGTCGATGAAAAAGCAGTCGCTCAGCGTCAACCCTTTCAGCTCGCGATCGTGGAACCGGCGTTTCTTGAAGATCCGCGGCATGGGCGGCGTCTGCGCCACCGCCTGGGCGACCTCCAGTTCGATCGCCTCTCGGTCAGGCAGCGCCTGTTGAATCACGCGGCTTTCAGTTTTCATGCGCATAGTCCCCATGAATGATTCTGCGCGGCACCCAACACGCACGCTCCAGCAGACAACCGCTGAACCGCGTGCCGGCGTCCTGCCAGGTCATCGCCAGATGCGCCGCCGCCAGATTGCACTGGTCAAATGCCGCATCGCGCAGATCGGCGTTATAAAACAGGCCTTGCTGAGCGCTGCTGTTTTGCCAACGTGAGTGCGTCAACAGGCTGTCTTTAAACCGCACGCCGGCCAGATCGCAGCCGGCGATCGCGCAGGCCGTCAGATCGGCCTCGTCAAAGTTGCATTCAGTGAAAACGCTGTACTGCAGTTGGCACCTCTCCATACGCGCCGCTTTCAATCCCACTTTGGTGAAACAGCTATCGCTGAACACGGCGTGGGAAAAGTTCGCCTGCATGCCCGCCGTCAGGCTCTCGACACGGCAGCGTTCGAACCGCACGCCGCGCCAGTTGCCGCCAAGGAACGAGTTTTTGGTGAGCGTCATCTCCAGCGCAACCGCCTCTTCGGCGAGGCAGCGGTTAAACACGCATGCGTCCAGCTCGCCTTGCAGAAACTGCGCGCGGATCAGCGTTGCGCCATTAAACATGCCGTTGCCGATCGCCGCGTGTTCAAAGCGGCTCGCGGTGAAATCGCCCCGCTCGAAAACGCAGTTATCCAGCTTCACGTGGTCGGCGCGCAGGCCTTGCCCCTGAGGCTCCGCCAGCGTCACCCGTTCGAAGACCGCCTCTTGCCACACGCTTTCCGCCAGCAACGGCTTTTGCAGCGTGCACGAAATCATGCGGATCTGGCGCAGCGCCGCCTGCGTCAGGTTGACCCCATCAAAAACGCAGTTTTCGAAGGTGCAGTTCTCAAAAGAAGCCTGCGAGAAATCGCAGCGCTCAAAGCGGCACTGCAGAAAATGCCTGCCCGACAGCGCCTCGCAGCGCAAACCGCTGAAGGTCTTTCCTTCCACGGTCGCGCTATCGGGGAAAAACGCGTCATTGCCGTCTTCGGCGGGAAGATCCGGCAAATCGGGCAGCGTCACGGAAGCCGGCTCCGCCGACGTTTGTTGCTGGTGCAAGGCGATCGCCTCGCGGATGCGTCGATAGAACACGGCGGAATCGCCCAGAGAGGTGGGCGACGGATCGTAACGCAAGTCGCTGGGGTGATCCGACACCGCCTGGATGACGTTCAACCCCATCTCCGCCGGCATCAGATCCGGATCAAACAGAAACTCAAAGGGCGAGGCGTCATCGTCGCTGCGCTTGCGGAATACCTGTTGGAAATAGTCGAACGAGCGCGGCGCATCGCAGCGATCCAACGCCAGCATGACGGACTCGATGGGCTCGTCCAGCAGATGCGTCAACGGCGCATTGCCGGTGAAGATAAGCAAAGCGATGTCGCTGTCGGGCAGGAACCACAGCGTTTTGCGCTGCAGCTCGATTTCCTCGAGGCTGTCGCTATCGTGACGGCGGATGAACGCCCGTCCGCGCACCGCCGGCAGCTCGCCGCGAATCGCCTCGCTTTGCGCGCCGACGCCCTGCAGCTCGAAGGGCACCCGATCCGGCCACGCCGCTTCCGGCAACCACTGCGCCGGCGGCGCCATCTGGAAATAACGCCGATCGATATTGGCCGGCAGCCCGGGGAATACCGTCTCGAGATAGGCTTTGCCGGCGATCTGGCCCGCCACCTTATCGATGTGCGCCTTGCGCAGCACAAACTCGTGCGGCACCGGCGCCGGCGCCGCCAGCGGAGAGCGCTCCTGCGCGGTCCCCTCGGCGGACAGCGTCATCAGCAGCGGCCGCAGCCCGTCATTGCAGCCGCGGCCAAACGGGTTCTCCTTGTTGTCTTTGCCGCCCCAGGCGGAGGTGTGATCCAGCGGCACGCTGAGGAAGGGTTCCACCTCCATCGCGCCGCGCCGTCCCTCGCCCTCGACCCGCCAACGGCGCTTCAGCCCGCCGATGTCGGCGCTGACATTCAGCGTTTTCACCGGCTGACCGATGCCGGCATGGCCGGCGATCAGGTATTCGGCGAACGGCTTCGGCTCGGCAACATCCAATATCGGCAGGCTGAGCGGCACGCGCTTCCACGCCTCCCAGATTTCGGCTTCGTTCACGAAGTGTTCAGGCCGGGACAGGTAGCACCCGGCCACGACGCTGATGCCGAGCCGGCTGTCTGTCCCGATCTGGTAACTTCCTTTAATCGCCACCAATTGCTGTGGCCGTATGATTCTCATTGCCGCGCCTCGTTAGTTTTTGCTTTGCATCCCGACTTTTTTCAAATCGACGCCGGTCTCGGACAGTGACGCGCCGGTATAGCTGATCGACACCCCTGTCGTGCTGGTGCTGCTGCCGGTATTGCTGACGCTGCTGCCGGTGTTGCTGACGCTGCTGCCGGTGCTGCTGACGCTGCTGCCGGTGGTGCCGACGCTGCTGCCGGTGGTGCTCACGCTGCTGCCGGTGGTGCTGATGCTGCAGCCGGTGGTGCTGGTCGACGATCCGGTGGTGCTGATGCTGCAGCCGGTGGTGCTGGTCGACGATCCGGTGGTGCTGACGCTGACGCCGGTAAAGCTGGTGCTGCTGCCGGTCTGGCTGGTGCTGACCGTGGTGTAGCTGTTGCTTTCGCCGGTCATGCTGTTGCTGATGCTGGTGAAGGAGTTGCTTTCGCCGGTCATCGAGTTTGATACGCCGGTGCAGCTGGTGCTCTGCCCGGTGAACGAGGTGCTCAGCCCGGTGAACGAAGTGCTGACGCCGGTAAATGACGTGCTCACACCGGTGAACGAGGTGCTGACGCCGGTAAACGAGGTGCTCACGCCGGTGGCGGTGAGGCTGACACCGGTCATCGACGCGCTGACGCCTTTAATCGAGGCGTCAAACCCGGTAATGCTGAAGACGTAATCCTTGTAAGAGACGTGGTTGGTGAACCAGTCCGTAAAGGTGCGGCGGATGATGTCGAACTTGTCCATTCCCACCTCGGTGGCCTGGTTGCGCTCCACCGTGGTTTGCAGATCGCGTTCGGCATGCAGCATGACGCGTTCGTTGTTGCGGTTGTCATCGAAGGTCAACTGGCTGGCATGCTGCGGCTTGCCGAAGCGCAGCGAACGCGACACCATGCCCGAGTAGTTGATGTATTCAGGTAACTGATAAGGCGGCGGGTTGTCGCCGTTATACACAATCCCGGTCACCATCGGACGATCGAGATCGCCGTCGACATAGGTCACCAGCACTTCCTGGCCGACGCGCGGCATGGCGATCACGCCCCAGCCTTTCCCCGCCCAGGCCTGCACCACGCGGATCCAGCAAGAGCTGTCTTCCTCGGTGGTTTTGTAGCGATCCCAGTGGAAATGCACGCGGATGCGCGCAAATTTGTCGGTATGCACTTCGGAGTTGGGCGCGCCGACCACGGTGGCGCTCTGGATGCCCGGCATCTGCGGTTTTGGCGTTTCGCGCAGCGGGCGGAACGGCACGTCGTCGTTCAACGCATTGAAACGGCAGGTGACGTTGCGGCCGTCGCTGCTGCTGTCCGGGCCGTCTTGCACGAACACATAGTCGCAGCGAGTCAGCTTGAAGCGGCGGTTGCGGTTGGCGTCCGGATGCAAAATCAAGGAGAAATCCTTGCCGGCCATCAGCCCGACGGCGTTGCTCTCGCCAAACAGCAGATGGCCGTCGCTTTGCATTTCTTCCAGGCGCAGCCGCGCCAGGTTTTCACCGCGTTCGGTATCCACATAACCCGCCGCGTAGTCGTACCACTCCAGCGGGGTGTTCTGCAGGCCGAGGCGGCTCTCTTCCACCTTGGTTTGCAGGTTCTTGCGCGGGTTCTGGAAGTCAAAGTCGCGCAGCACGATTTCATTCGGGCGCACTTTGCGGGAGCGCTGGATGCGCTGGATCCCTTCGCGGATGGCGCGGTTTTCTTCGCTGTCCGGCATGAACGGCAACACGGCGTAACCGAAATCCAGATCGTCGAAATTCTGCCGGTCGGTGATCACCAGCGTGTGTTTATCCTCGGCGTGATCGAAGTAATACCAGATGCCTTCGTCTTCCAGCAGGCGGCTGATAAACGCGAAATCCGTTTCGGAAAACTGCACGCAATATTCACGCGTCGGATAAGTGCCTTGAATATCCAGACGGTAGTCGGCAAAACCGTAGCGCGAGAAGATTTGCTCGATGATGTCGAGCACGTTCAAATCCTGGAAAATGCGGCTGTTGCGGTTCTGCATCAAAAACCACAGCCAGGTGCTCAGCTCCAGCTTATAAACGAACTTATCCTGATGCTGCCCTGAATCGGAAGCGCCGATCACGTAAGCGTAAAACGGCCGCGCGCCGAAATCCGGCCTTTCTATTTGAATGCTGATCCCTTGACCCAGCAGAGATTCATAATCAACGTCCGCCTGTTCACATTCGAATTCGAGCGTATATTGCGAGTTGCTCGACAACCCTTCTTTGGTGGTGAAGCTGAGTGGAAACGCATTTAATTCGGCTAACACCGGGTTATCAATTTCGATTAAAGGCATAACAACCTCTCTGATCCGATATCGAACCCCGCCCCGCGTTTACGGGCCGGCGGCAAATTAAAAATCAGTCGAAATAAACACTTAAACTATCGTTCTCGACCATGAGTTGGATATTCTGCAGTTCCTTTCCCGTCCGTTTGCGCTGCAGCACTTCATTGCTGATGGGCGGCAAAATCGCCTGCTGCAGCAGCGACTCGACCGCTCTGCCGCGCGAAGGATGGGCGCTGATGCGTTTGGCTATCCAGCCTGGAATGTCGCCTTCCAGCACCAGCGACACGCCCACTTCTTTGTGCAAACGCTGTTGTAAACGCGAAATCTGTTTGGTGGCGATATGGGTTATCGCTTCGGTAGAAAGCGGCACGTAGGGAATGACGTTCATGCGCGCCAACAGCGCCGCCGGGAAGAAGCGCGCCAGCACGTCGTGCAGCATCGGCCGCAGCGCTTCGGTTTTCAGATCCGGCGTTTCCGCCAGCGTGGCTTCTATTTCGCCGGCGCCGATATTGCTCGTCATTAAAATGAAACACTGGCGGAAGCTGATCATGCGGCCCTCACCGTCTTCCATCACGCCCTTGTCGAAGACTTGATAAAACGCCTCGTGGATGTCGGGATGCGCCTTGTCGAATTCGTCGAGCAAGACAATGGAATAAGGTTTGCGGCGCACCGCCTCCGTCAACTTGCCGCCCTTGCCGTAGCCGACATAGCCCGGCGGCGCCCCTTTCAGGGTGGAAACGGTATGCGATTCCTGAAACTCGCTCATATTGAAGACGATCAGGTTATGCGCGCCGCCGTACATCGCCTCCGCCAGCGCAAACGCGGTCTCCGTTTTGCCAACGCCACTCGGGCCGGACAGCATGAAAACGCCCAATGGCCGATCGTGCGCCTGAATGCCGGCGCGGGAGATGCGCACCGCCTGCGCGATTTCATCGATCGCCGTCTGCTGGCCGAATATCTGGCGGCTCAGCAGTTGATTGAGATTGAGCGCATTGTCCAGATCGCTTTGCAGCATGCGGCCGGTGGGGATGCCGGTCCAATCCGACAACACCTCCGCCACGACGCGGTCATCCACCCACGGATACACCAACGGCAGGCCGCCGTCTTGCAAGGCTCCCAGCTCGGAGGCCAACTGCGGCAAGCGCTCCGGCGACTGCCGCTCCGCGTCGAGCAAGGTGGTGACCGCCTGTTGCTCCTGCGCCTGCCGCTGACGCAGCGCAGCCAGTTCGCCTTCCATATCGCTGAGGGTCTGCTGCAATTCAGTGATGCGGCTGAGCGCCAGATCGTCGAATTTGCTTTCCTCCTGCAGGCCGTTCATTTCGGTGCGCTTCACCGCCAACCCGGCCTCGAGCGACTCGATTTTTTCAGGCAGCGCATGCTGGCTCAGCGCCACCCGCGCGCAGGCGGTGTCCAGCAAGCTGATGGCTTTGTCCGGCAGTTGCCGCGACGGCAGATGGCGCAGCGACAAATGCACCGCCGCCTGCAGCGCCGACTCGCGGATCTTGACGCTGTGGTGCTGCGCAAAATGCGGGGCGATGGCGCGCATCATGTTCACCGCATTCTCTTCGTCGGGTTCAGAAACCAACACGTACTGGAAACGGCGCGTCAGCGCGGCGTCCGGCTCGATAAACTGTTTGTATTCCGACCAGGTGGTCGCCGCCACCATGCGCAGCGCCCCCCTGGCCAGCATCGGTTTCAACAGGTTGACGGCGTCGCCGGTGCCGGCCTGCCCGCCGGCGCCCACCAGCGTATGCGCCTCGTCGCAAAACAGGATCACCGGCACCGCCGAATGCGCGATGGCGTCGATCAGCGCTTTCAGGCGCGATTCGAATTCGCCCCTCATGCTCGCCCCGGCCTGCATGCGCCCCAGATCCAAAGACAGCAGCCGGGCGCCCTGCAGCAGCGGCGGCACCTGCCCCTGGGCTATCTTGCAGGCCAGCGCTTCCGCCACCGCCGTTTTGCCGACCCCGGCTTCGCCCACCAAAATCGGGTTGTTCTGCCGGCGACGCAGCAAGATGTCGATCACCTGGCGCAGCTCCGCTTCGCGGCCAATCACCGGGTCGATTTCACCGTCGCGCGCCTGGCGGGTCAGATCGGCGCACCATTTATCGAGAATATCGACCGTCTCGGACGTCTCCGGCGCATCGCCGTGGGCGCTGTAGACCTCTTCTTCCTCTTCCTCATGCTCGACGGACTCCGCCAGAATCGCCGGATAATCGTCGAACAGCTGCGGGATCGGCAGTTTTTTGAACTCGTCGCTCAGCCGGTACAGGCTGCGCTGCAACGTGGGATCCTGCAGAATGCCGACCAGGATATGAATGGTGCGCACCCCGCCGGACGGCGTTTCGGCGAGCTGGCTCATCAGCAGCCCTCTTTCCACCACCGTTTCCAGTTGCGTCGACAGATCCACCACCGCATTCGTGCGGTTCGGCAAGGTATGCAGAATGCGATCCAACGCATCGCTGATGCGCTGACTGTTGATGGCGTAGTGCGCCAGGATCAGCGGCAGGTCGCCGCGCTCCTTGTCCACCAGGACTTTCAGCCAGTGTTCCAGCTCCACGTATTCGTGCCTGAAGGTTCGGCACAGCTTGGTCGCTTCGACGAACGACTGATAGGCAAAGTGGCCCAATCGCGAAAAAAGACGTTCTCGTTGATACACCTTAAATTTCCTTATATTAAGTTGTTGATTGATAAACCAGCTGCCTAAACGTCCCTGTCTTAGGTTTCAGCCAGCTGTCTTTACTCAGCGACTTGCCGCCCAGCTGCGCCGCCATGCCCGGCTCCGTGGCGATCAGCAGGCTGACATCCAGCATCAGCTGATGGCTCGTAAAGTCATGACAGATGCTCACCAGCGCCTGCAGCCGCCGGCTGCCGCGCTGATACTGCTGATACTGCGGGGCCCCCAGCGGGCCGATCTGAATATGCGCGCCGTACTGGGCATCGAAAAAGCGGCTGCCGATGCGCGTGCTGCCCAACTTGCCCAGCTTTTGGCTGCCGCTTTGCTTGCCGTCGTCGATCCACTTGGCGTAGCGCGGCGTAATCGTGATGGGAACGGCGAAATAGGCCGCCAACATCTTGTTGAGCTGCCGCAGCGAGCGGCGACCGGGCAGATAAGTGCCGGGGTACGCCTCGCGCAGGCGCTGGATATGCGGGTTCACCGTCAGCGCCGTATCGACGCCCACCGTCTGGCGCAAATGGCGCAAGAACGGGTTTTTGTCATCGTCATGCTCATGGCCGATCATCGCCTTCAGCTGCGCCCAGGCCCGGTAGTGCAATACGGCGAAGCGCTGGCTGACGATGCCGACGAACTGCTGGAACGCCTGGTTGCGTCTGGCGATGACTTCGGTGCGCGCGTGCTCGGTCACATGGATCGGCAGCGGGCCGTAGGGGGCGAACATGCCGAAATGCCGCGCCTGAATCAGCACTTGCTTAGGGCGCTGCACGATAGAGGCGATTTCACGCGAAGCGAACGCCATATCCGCCGGCTGGGTAATGCAGAGCCTTTCGCGGCTGCGATCGTTGGAGACGCCGAGCCGCGGCGCATCCGGCTGCGCGCGTTCGATACGCCGCAGCAGCTCGAAAAAATCCTGTCGATTGGACAGCCCGCGGATTTCGGCCTGGCCCGCGCTTTCGCTTTGCGCCCCCGGCGTCGGCGCCTGTTCCAACGAGAGCGCCGTTTCACGCATCAACGACATATCAGCCATAGTAGAGCGCCCCCCAGTCGGCGTGGGTTTCCCCATCCAGCAACAGCTTCATGCTTAACGTTTGGTTCAGGTCGCCGTATTGGCTCAACGCGTGGTGCAATATTTTGCCGAACAGATAGGCGCCGTGGTCGGCATGATGGTTGGCGCTTAAGTTGACGGCGATCTCGGCCCCGCGGATCCAGGCCAGCGGCCCCGGCCCCTGATTGCGTTCGAAGTGGTGCTCCACCCAGGCGTTTTTGATGCTGGCGATGCGCTTGCGCTGGCTGGAGTCATCCTGATGGCAGAACAACGACAGCCAGTCGCGCAACAGCGCCGAACAATCCTGAACGTCGGGGCGCGCATGGCGCAGAGGATTGGAGGCCAGCATCTGAATCGCCTGCCACGCCTGGCTGATGTTCGGTACCGCGACCGGGTTGCTCGGGTAGCGGACGATCTCCACCTGGTGGATCGGCATCGCCGTTTCCAGCTGGAAATGCGGCTGCTGAAGGTGCGCCGGCACCAGATGCCGTTCGCAGACCAGCGCCTCGACGCTGAGCGACGTGATGTCGTCGATATCGATGCCACTTTTGCCCGGCGAGATGGCGATGAAGGTATCTTCGTTGGGCAGGTGCGGATTGTTGTACTTGGAGGGCGACGGCTCCCGACGACGGTGCAGCGTATAACCGGCCGGCTCCCGCTCGCAGTCGTACTGCACGTCGGCCTGCAGCGAAGAGAAAATCACCGGGTTGCCGTCGGGCAGCATGCCTTTCACCTGTTTTACGCTGTGTATCTCATACAGCGAGGTGTTCAAACGATCGACCACCAGCTGGTGCTCCGTGCGCTCATCCGTCAGCAGCACCGGCGAGCAATGGCGGCGATACAGGTTGATGACCGGGGTCGCGAAAAGATGAAAATCCCTGGCGTTGACGCGACCGATCAGAGTGAGTGGGCGTTGCTCCAGCGCGAACAAGATCTCGAACTCGTGAACGCGTTCACATTGGCGCAGAAAATCCTGCACGCCATGCAGCTCCAGGCTGAAGAAGCGGCTTGGCGCGGCGAAGTATTCACGCATCAGCCGGTTGCCGGGCAATTCCCCCACCACGGTGGGCAACAAGGCTTCTTCATCGCTGACGCCGCCCAGGCGCAAGCTGTCCGGCGGCAAGACTTTGACGATTGGCCGGTCGTCGCTTTTCGCCCATAGCACGATGCGCAAGGTGCGATTAAGCAACGCGGCCAGCAGTTGATTGGCCCGCACCGTATCTTCCGCCAGCGTCAGGTGCAGCGGCTCGAGATCCAGCTCCGAGACGGGAAGCACGCCGTGGGTCGTCAGGCATATCCTGACGTAGGCCGAGCAATCCTGCATGTGTCTGGCGGCGCCGTCAGGCAAATGGTGCGGCGGCAAAATCTCGCATTCCGCCAGTGAAATCTCAACCGGCTGCACTTTAATATGCCGCGCCGTGGTGAACGTGGCGGGTTTGTTGTTCAGCGAGATATCGTTGAGGGTCATGCGGCTCCCGCGCGGCAGGTCAACCTGGCTGTGCCACTGGGGAAAAGAGAGATCGGGCTTAATCGCGACGGTGGCGATCGCGGGAACCGGCGTATACCACAGCGGCGCCAGGCGTGAGAGCATTTGCAGGGCAAATTCCGGCTGCTCATTGTTCAGCTTTTCCTGGATGCGGGTGCAAAGGAACGCGGAGCCCTCCAACAGACGCTCAACGAAAGGATCCAGCACGCCGTCGATATGCATGCCTAAATGCTGGGCGACCTGGGGATGAGAAGAGGCGAACTGACGACCGGCCTCGCGAAAATAACGCAGCTCATCATTATATAATTGGAGAAAGCGCTCACTGAACATAGTCACCCCTATTAATCAAATACGTGTACGGCGCCACAGGAATAATCAAGAGCGATGCGCAAATTAACCAGCATTTCGTCACCCGGTAATGAGCAGGTGCCATAAATATCGAATAAAATCGCCAGCACATACGATTGGCGTTCATTCACTACAGGCACCACACGAATCGTTTTCGGATCCAGACGCGGCTCAAACGAAGTAATGATTCTTTGTATATGTCTCGCCAGCGTTAACGGATCGGTATTAATCGGTATGCGTTGGCTCAGCGACGGCAGGCCATAATTCAATACCGAACTTTCGCTGTGCGCATAATCATGAAGTTTCAAATCAGCGCTGCGCGATGCGTCATTCAGTAAAAATTCGATATCACGCACCAAAACACGCCTCCAATTATCGGCGCTGGCGCTTTGATGTCTCACGCTGAGCTTATCGAATAGCATGGGCAATGACGCTTTCATTTAACACCTCGCGATAAGGCTTATGTCTGCCCGCAATCGCTGCGGGCAGACAGCCTGCAATTAGTGTTGTGACATCAATGATCAGATACGGGCATTAAGCTTGAGGTCATACCCCGTCTTAATTACCGCACCCATGGAGCCATCATTGTTTTGCTCTTTGTACTCAACTTCGATACGTGCGAAATTCAGCTTGATAACGTCGGTTGGCAGCACGGTATCGATTTCAGTACCGATGGTGGAATTCAGCGGCATATTACCCACGGTCTTGAATGAGGAAACCAGGCAGTTGCTGAAGGTCACGGCAATGAAGTCTTGCTGACCCTGGCCTGATTTACGGCAAACAAGTTTTGCCTGAGGAATATGCTCGCCGGTGGCGCACATCAGGAACAGTTTCGGCGAAGCCTTGTTGCTCACCATGCGAAACTCAAAGTCTTTCATCTCGACTTTGCCTGAACCGCCGCCGCTCCCGAACCCCCAACGGCCGGCGTTTTCTTCCGCCCATTGCCAGGCTTGCAGCTGAATCCAGCCAGGGTAGGTTTGGTCGGGTGATTCACCATCAACACCCTCAATTTTCAAAAAATAGTCTACTAAAGCTTTCGTGCTCATTTTTTGTCTCCTTGACTGATAGGTCTACTTCGTTAATTGAAAAGTCTATTCAGATAAGTCGTTATATTGCC
Source organism: Serratia sp. BNK-23 (assembly GCF_047456145.1). NCBI lineage: Bacteria > Pseudomonadati > Pseudomonadota > Gammaproteobacteria > Enterobacterales > Yersiniaceae > Serratia > Serratia sp. BNK-23. The sequence continues at coordinate 1,723,125 of NZ_CP179900.1, read as the reverse complement.
TACGCGATCATTGAAATAGCGACAATGAGAACCCATTAGCCATTAATAAATAGCAATAGCGTAAAAAACAGCGCCACTAAATTTCAATGAAATATCAATTCCCACCAACGCCATTTAATAATTAACGTCGGCAATATCCAAACCAATGACCAGCCGTAACTTATCTGCTCCCATCTTTTTTGGCTGACGGAAGTTTTGATACAAGTCGCAAGGACACGGTCATGCCTTCCAACTGGTAATGCGGGCGCAAATAGAAATGCGCGCGGTAATAACCCGGATCGTCTTCCACATCTTCAACGCGCACCTCGGCGGCGGCTAATGGACGACGCGCCTTGGTCGCCTCGGTCGATACGGAAGGATCGCCATCGACATAGTTCATCAGCCAGTCATTCAGCCACAGCTGCATATCGTCTCTGGAACGGAAAGAACCGATTTTGTCGCGCACGATGCATTTCAAATAGTGCGCGAATCGGCACGTGGCGAAAATATAAGGCAAGCGCGAAGACAGCTTGGCGTTGGCCGTCGCGTCGGGATCCTCGTATTTCGCCGGCGCGTGCATGGTGCAAGAACCGATAAAAGCGGCGAAATCGGAATGCTTGCGATAGACCAGGGGCAAGAACCCGGCGTCGGAAAGCTCTTGCTCGCGCCGATCGGAAATGGCCACTTCCGTCGGGCACGTCAGTTCATATCCGCCCTCATCGGAAGGAAACGCGTAGGCGGGCAGTTCTTCCACCGAGCCGCCGGATTCGATGCCGCGAATCTTCGAACACCAGCCGTACTCATGGAACGCGCGGTTGATGTTGACGCCCATCGCATACGCCGAGTTGGCCCAGGAAAAATCATCATCCACATCCGGCCTGACGGACTCCTCGAAAGCGAACTCTTCGATCGGGTTGGTTTTCGCCCCGTAAGGCAAACGCGACAGGAAACGCGGCATCGTCAACACCAGGTAACGCGAGTCGTTGCTTTCGCGCAGGCGGCGCCAGGACGCATATTCCGGCGTGGTGAAAATCTTGCCGATATCCCGCGGGTTGCCCAGTTCGTTCCACTTGCTCATCTGCAGCAGCGACGGCGACGCGGCGGAAATGAACGGACAGTGCGACGCCGCGGAAATTTTCGCCAACTCGGTCAGCAGCGTGACGCTCATCGGGCTGTGATCGAATTCAAAATCGCCGATGATGCAACCGAACGGCTCGCCGCCGAACTGACCATATTCCTGTTCGTAAATCTGTTTGAACACCGGGCTTTGATCCCAGGCGGAACCCCGATAGCGGCGCAAATTGCGCGTCAGCTCATCCTGACTGATGTTCAACACCCGGATCTTGAGCGTTTCGCTGACGTTGGTGTTATCGACCAGATAACTCAGACCTTGCCAGGCGGACTCCAGCTTCTGGAACTCCTTGTGGTGCAAGATATTGTTCATCTGTTGCGAAAGCTGTTCGTCGATCTGGGCAATCAACGATTCAATGGTCAATACGACATCCTGGCTGACCTTGACCTTGCCTTTGTTGGCATATTCGGACAGCGTGCCGATAGCCCGACGAACCGCTTCCGAAGCCTCGTTCGTTCTGGGCCGGAATGAACGCTTGAGCAAACCGTCAAGCTCATTTTCCGTGTCCTGCGTTTCAACTTCAGCGACTGCCGTAGCCTGCTGCTTAGCCGAATAGCGTCGTTGCCTCGCTCTCATTCCTCATCTCCTTTATTGCCGGGATCCTGCACATCCTGTTCCGCATCCGCGACCGTTTTACGCGCATCCGTCACCAAACGATGCAGAAAATCGGGTTTCTCCAGCAGATTCTTCACCACTTCTTCCGCGCTGGATTTACCATCCATATAGGTGATCAGCTCCGTGAGATGCTCCCGGGCTTCAAGCAGGCGTTGCATCTGCGGAACCCGTTTGGCGATGGCGCCAGGCGTGAAGTCATCCATCGATTCAAACTCCAATTCCACGTCCAGCAACGCATCGTCTTCGCTCAGGGTGTTCTCTACGTAAAATTGCAGACGAGGCTTGATGGCGCGCATGCGATCGTTGAAGTTGTCCTGATCAAAGGTCAGGAATTTCCGCTCTTCGATCGGCAGCAAAGGCTTTTTCCGATGCCCAGAGAGATCGGACATGACCCCCGTAACAAAGGGCAACTCCACTTTCTTTTGTGAACCGTAAAGCTCTACGTCATATTCAATTTGCACGCGCGGCGCGTTATTTTTACCGATAAATTTCTGAGAGCTTGAGTCCTTAGCCATTGGAAAACTCCTTTGTGATAAAAATTACTTCCCGGACAATTGATTTAACGAGGCCAGAGATTCCGGCAAAAGCTCCTCAACAATCGTCGCGAAGTCCATACCGATCATTTTTTGTGAACGTCGAATAAGAATGGGGGCCGGATGGCTGGGCTCATAGTTTTGGAAATAGTCCAAAACCTGATCCAACAGCAAGATGACATCCTGCCGGGAACGGATATATTTGCCGGGCATGGCGACAGGCGCGTCAGCATCCGGCGAGTCAATCTCCGCGTCATCCCGTTCAGCCGGCAATTCCTGCTGTTCCAGTGAAGCCAGCTGGCGGCTGAACTGTTTCAAATAGTCGCGTACCTGCCGGCAGTCCAAACGATAATCTTCAGCCTGCAGATTGGCGTAATTCTCGACGCGCTCCAGCGCATCGATTTCCAGCGCCAATTGCTCTTTCAGCGAAGGCAGATTTCTGCCGGCAAAATAACTGTCGGCTTGCCCCAGCACCTTTACCACCTCCGAAAAATGCAGGCTTTTGCCTTCCTGCTCGTCAAGCCGCATATTCAGCAGCTCGTCGGTAGTTAACGGCGTGTCGGGAAAAATCTTGCTGTTCTTGATTTCGTGCAGACAGGACGATGTGGCGAGCCACCCTAATGCGGCCGCATGAAAGCTGTCCGATGAGGGTTCCATGTCCGCCTGAGGGAAAATGGTGGCGCCCTCCTCGGCATATTTGGCGTCAATATCCTTAATGCCCTGGTAGAAGGCCGAAAAACCGTCGATATGAAGATTGGCGCGCATAAACCACAGCACGACATGTAAATCGAAGCACTGTTCCAGCAACGCGGCAGACTGCTCGCGAATGGCGTGCCAATTGATATCACGCGCATTGTCTACGGCATTAAGCGGATCGGTTTGGCTGTCATATTCCGAAAGCGTGAATTCAATTTCACTGTATCGTGGATCAAATTCGACGCCATTCACTTCCGTTGAGATGACTTCATTCATGGCCTGATATCCTTTTCAATCAGCACTAGAAACATAAAGCCTAATAAAGCGGGCTTTTACGTTCGCCAGTCTTTCCCAGAGTCCTTTTAGCGTAAGTTAGTCGTCACCAAGCTCGCAAATTGTTTAGATGTATTAATATTAACAACAATAATAGATTGAACCTATCAATAGAATCACAGTGATCGGTTTAAACTATTTTACATTTACATATTTATTTTTTCCTTTTAAAATCAATAAATTGCAAACGATAATTATGCAAGCTAAGAATAGGAAAAAAATCAAAAACTGCCCTAAAAACAACGTTTCATCCTTGGTAGGATAATTCCAGTAATACCACTGGATACAAATAATTTAATTAGCAAATGATAACTACAGTAAATAGTGAAATTTTTTCATAAAACCATGACAGCCAGTCGTTTCTTGCAAGCGGGTAGCACGCAATGATCAATAGAAGACGATGGCAGTGTGACTTTCATTTCCAGCACTCAGTACTTACACATGCGAAACCTGGTGTGAAAATAAACAATTTGGCGAGAGTTTTGATTATTAATTTTAAAGCTAAAGCACAGATTAACATTCCGCCGTGGTGCACCGAATACCTATTGGTACACAAACAGCCTGGTGGATAAAGCATCATTCTTTTATAGTTAACTCAGGGTAATGATCAGAATAATTTAAGATTCAATTCCCCTTCATGTGTGTTCTCATACGGCTTACCGCGGCAAAAGCACCACTGCGGTAAAGAGTCTCGCAGACTAAAGTGGCATTAGAGATATCATTTACTATAACGGCAAAATAACCACGTAAGCGCTGCAACGACAGGAACCGTGTTAAGACCAGCGATCTGTTCCATATACAAGAAATGTTTCCCTAACTGATAAGACCACTAATTTGATACTAGCAAAGGCAAACCCAATATCAAGAAAAAATATTATTTTTTTAATAAAAAAATAACAAATCAATATACATAAAACAAACAATTCAATAACTTAAAACAGTGCTGAATCGATTACTTTTACGCCAGGAAAAATAGTTCATGGAAATTTGCCCCCCCTCACAACCCCCTCAGTCAATCTCCCTCATTCTCTTCGGCATTGAATTGTCATCAAAAAATAAGAAAATCTATAAAAATAAAACCCGCCACTGGCCGTACGCCCCACAGGATCAACTTTCGCAAGGCAAAATAAGCAAGATAATTCCCAATAAAAAGGCCGAAAAAAAGCGTTAATGATTTAGCGGTTCAAAATAAAAATAAAGGTAACTCTATTGGGTTATTAAAGCGAAAACGCGCACCTTTTCATTGCTGCAAAAAAACCTTATGAATCTTTACGTTGCCTGTCCTTTGACAATCCTTAATGAAAACGCAAATCGGGTAGCCAACACATACAGAAAAGAGATGGGCTACACGGCGGGCCACCTCTGCCGATGACTTTTCTCATCCCCGGTTCGGCCGGTGCGCACAGGTCATTCCACCTAAAAATCAGGCCGCACCGCCGGCCTCGCCCGGCTATTTAACGCCAAGCCCGCCGTTTTCCTGATCCAGAACAGCTTTCGCATTCATCCGACTGATATATTGATTGAAAATCATTCCTATTCAGGAGAAAAAGCCATGGTTAAGTCACTCAATGCGGCATTCACTCGCTTTTTTGACCACCCGGACGCCGGCAAATTGGCGCTCAGGCTAACCTTCGGCGGGCTGATGCTGTTTCACGGCGTGGCGAAGATTCAGCACGGCGTCGGCTGGATCGCCGGGGCGTTGCAGGAACAGGGGCTACCCGCCTTCATCGCCTATGGCGTGTATGTGGGGGAGATCCTGGCGCCGATACTGATCATTTTGGGGCTGTTCACCCGCCCCGCCGCGCTGGTTTACGCCTTTACGCTGGTGGTGGCGTTTTTGATGGTGGGCACCGGCAAGGTCTTCACCGTCACCGACGTCGGCGCCTGGGGCATTGAAAACGAGCTGGTGTTCTTTATGGGCGGACTCGCCATACTGCTGCTGGGCAGCGGGAAGTATGCCATCGCGCGGAATGAAGCCTATCGGTAAGCCGTGCAATCCATAAGGAGGTTCCTGATGTGAACCTCCTTTTTGCTCGCTTAAGGTTGGGTGAGCAGCGTGTTCGCCATGAAAGACAATAAGGCGGTCGATTCGGGGAAGGCCGCGCGATTCTCGGTGACCGCGCGATCAAACCGCCAGTTCATGATGTAAACCACGGGCGCAGTCGGATATTGATTAATGAAATCCCAATACAGTTGAATTTGCGCATGCAGTTGCTGGTCGTTCATTCCTAACGATGCCGTAGAAGGCGGTACCAACACCCACTTTTGTCCGGCTGCGCTTATCGGCGCCAGGCGATTGTAGGTACTCCACATATCCGCCACCGACCAGTTGTAGTTATCCACCCCAACCCAATCTGGCGTGCTTTTTACATTGGTCGGACACGCGGTCGCGGGCGCGCCCTGCTGTATTTCGCGGATCCATTCGGCGTTGTTGGCATGTCGGTAGGACAAAATGGTGTAAATGGGGATTGCGATCCCATACTGCTGCATAGCCTGACGCAGGGTGCAAACATAGCTGGAGTATTGGTAAGCGTCATATTTTCCCCCGGTCTGTAAGGCAGGAACGTCGAACGGCTCATCGATAAAATAAATGGCGCCGGGCTTATATTTGGCTCCGGCGATCTTCTTCACCACCGTCCAGATCGCATTCCAGGAACCTGCGGCCTGGCAGCTGCTGTTCGAGACCGCCCCTGGGCAGATATCGATAAACGGCGAGCCCGATACCGCCCCCGATCCAGCCTGAATGTTCACGGCGCAAGTCCCCCCAGCGCAAACGGGCAGATTGAGGCTTTCCAGGGTGTGCACCACGTTCAGATTGGTCATACTGAAACCGGTGCCGGTAATCGCCTTAAGCGCCTCTGTGGCGCTGAAAGACGGCGTGGCGGTTTCATAAAAATCCAGCCAGTCATAGCCGTAATGCTTGATATTGGCGTTGGGGCCGGCCGCCAGAGCATGGGCACCGAACAGGCACCCGCACAGCAACGCAAAACGTTTCAACATGTTCTTCTCCTTCAAATCTTCATCGTTGTAAGCCAACGGTGGACAGCAAACGGTGCCATCAACCGGAGAGGCTATCGTGACACCCGCCATCGACGACGGCCCGCCGTTTGCGTTGTGCTGCAGCCGATCGAACGGTGAGGAGGGTTTGAGAAGAAATCGCGCCTATTTTCTTATCGAGCGACGAGGAAATGAGGGTAGAAAAAGAGGAAGCCACCGCGGGGTCAGACTGTCCCCGCCGGAAATCAGGTTTAAACCAGCATAATGAATCGCCAGTCATCGGCCATTAACGATCGGCCAACCGGTATACCGGAACCTTGCGCGTCGTGCCGGTCAGGGTGTCGAAAATCTCCGTTTCCGCCGTCACGATCGTCATGCCGGTTTTTCTTAGCCTGCGCACTTCGGCGGCGATGCGCTGTATGCCGAACCAGAACAGTCCGTCCAGCGCCGTGACGCGCAGCCCCTGCTCCAGCGCCAGCTTAAGCCGCTCACGCGGCGCCTTGAGCGCTTTGGCGATTTCCCGGTAAGGCAGCGCGTCCACGCCCGACGCCGAAGTTCGGTGAATACGGGTCGACAGGCCATATTGGAAGGCCTCAGGCACGTCGCTTAAATCGCTTTTCAGGCTGTAAACGCAGCCAAAGCGCTTACCGTTGAACACCACATTTTTTTGACTGATCGACAGCTCATCGCGCAGGCCGGCAATCAGCTGCGGCGCCCGCACCAGCAATAAGCGAAACGGCAATTCGAAACTGGTCACATAGTCCACGTTGAGCAGCGCAATGCGCAGACGCTGTTCCGCCCCGGCCTGCGTCTGGCGACACTCGTTCAACACCTCGCTCCACTGGCGCGCGAGCCGCGGGGCTTCATCCAGCGGCGCGAAGTGGTATTTCTCGATGTGGTAGTCGATCCTTTCATTCATGTCCGTTGGCCCCTGCCTCAGTCATCATGCCCTCAGCAAATTACCTTACCCGCGGGCAACAGTACAACACCGCGATGAGGTCACTCGGGAAATACGGCGCTGGCTTTCGCCGGAACGGACTACGCGGGCTCGATGAACAGCATCATGCGTTGCAGTGCGTCATCCAGGGCACTGAGCCCGGCATCATCCAGACAGGCCATCAGCTGTGCGTCATAATCCGCCACCCATTGCCTCGCCTGGTCAAAAATGGGACGAGACGCCGGCATGACGCGCAGATATACCGCGCGCTTATCTTCCGGATCGGGGAAGCGCGCGACCCACCCCCGATTAACCAGTTGGGTGATCGTACGGCCTAGCGCGGTGCGATCGGTCTGCGAATGCGCTATCACCTCGCTCATGGCCACGTCGCCTGGAAAACTGTAGAGAATGCGCAACGCGCGCCACTCATGGAGGCTGAGTCCTTGCAAAGCGAGTAACGCAGACAGCCGTTTTTCGCGGTGACGCACCACCTCCGTCATCCTGTAAAGCGCACCATTGGGCAATCCCATTCCCCGTCTGCCACTCTGCGTGCCTTTTTTTTCAGAATCCATACTGTTTCCAATTAGCCTCGATTTTTGCCCTGACCTGTTCCGGATAAGAGTGCCTGAAAGAGGCGGTCCCCGCACGTGTTACGCCGCTGAACTGCTCGGGAAACAGGCAGTTGATGATGGCTTTGCCGCCGCTACCGCGCGCCTTGTCTTCTTCCGTCAGGTACGGCACCATCGGGAACTCGCGTACGTCCGGGAAGATAAAATGGTCGCGCGCCGGATGTGAACGCGTGGCCAACGCCCAAACCACCTGATCGATATCGACAATATCAATGTCATTGCCGACCAGGATCAGTTTGGGGATCAGGTAGCCCGCATGCGAGCCGAAGACCACCTCCGCCACCTTGCCGGCAAAATCCGCCGCGGTGGTATTCATTCCGGCCAGTTTTTCGATATCGACGGAGACCACCGCCCAACAGGTCGCCGCCTCATAGGAACACCAGACAAAGTCAACGGGCAAGGCCGCGCTCTGCAGGGTTTCCAGCAACTGAGCAGAGATCATGGTGCCCCAGATCGTATGATTTTCTTCCGGCGGCGTGCCGGCGACGCAAATCGGCAAAATGGGGTCATCGCGAAACGTCACCGCACGCACATGAAACACCGGCTGTTCATGGCCTTGCTGGTGTTGATAGCCGTGATACTCCCCCATCGGCCCCTCCAGCGCCGTCTCCGTCAGGCTGATTTCACCTTCCAGCACAATTTCCGCATTGGCCGGCACCCAGAGATCGTTGGTTTCCGCTTGGGTGAGCGTAACGCTTTTACCGAGCAGCGCGCCGACATAGTCAGGCTCACTGACGCCGGCCGGCAACGGCATCCCCGCGACCGCCACCGCGGCAGGCGGCGCCCCGAGCACCATCGCCCACGGCGTAGGTTTCCCTTCTCGGCGCCACATTTCACGGATCATGCCGATGTGTTGGGTGGGTATCGCCGGGCCGGTGAGACGATTGCGATCGAGCATCATGAGCCTGCCGACTCCCCAGCTATGCCACTTTCCGTCCGGGGATTGCACGACATGGAACCCGTAAGTGCCGAAATAGCGCCCGCCATCCCGTTCATGCAACAGCGGTATCGGGAAGCGTTCCAGATCAACCTCGTCGCCACGCCAAATATTCTCTTTCACCGGGCCGGTCGAACAATAATCCGGCGCAAACGGCTCCGCCTTCACCGCCCGGCGAATCGCCGCCACGATATCCCGCGGAGCGCTCTCCGGCGGCAGCCCAAAATGGAGGGCGAGGCGAGAATAGGCATGTTCCGCAGAAGCGAGCATGCCGGCCGGCGCGCCGAGGATGCGGGCTCCCGGCATCGCGCCCGCCACGTGATGAAATAGCGGAGCCGAAAGCCGTTGCTCATAGACCCGGCGGCAGACAGCCGCTATCTCCAGGTCGGCGGAAACTTCCTGATGCACGTCGACCAAATCGTTTCGGCGACGCAATTCCTCAATGAAGTGACGAAAATCCAGTGCGCAATCGAGCAAACTCATGGCAAGTCCTCCGGTCTCCAGGCGGTCAGCCCCTTCTGTCGCCCTCGTTTCGGGCAGGAGACTGATCATTTATGTGCATGTGCACACATATTAGTGCGCAAAAAATCGCGTGTAAATACACTCTATCCTGGAGGCGTTGGGCATGTTGTCAGTCTGGCAAAATTTTCAAGGGATAGCGGACTCAGACCGTGCACGCCCCTGCCGGCAGGCATTATCGCCGTGACGGTTTCACACCTTCAGCGTGATTGGCATGCATAGCACTGGGCTTGCCGCAAGCGCCGCACCGGGTTCAAGCGCAACGTGGCTCACAAAATGAAGAACATAATCGCAAAATGCTATTCGTTGATATTGCACGAGTTATAATGCGGGAAAGGATCTCGGCCAACGCAAACCGGTTTCATATCCAACGGTTTACAAGCATTAGCGAAAGAAAAGGATTTTGATTCAATGGGGGAATAACGCGGGGTAAAGTGGCGGAGAGAGGGGGATTTGAACCCCCGGTAGAGTTGCCCCTACTCCAGTTTTCGAGACTGGTCCGTTCAGCCGCTCCGGCATCTCTCCTGACAACGCTTGCTATCATGCCCGCTTTTGCGGCATTTTTACAGCATTAGCATACCGCTGAACGTTCAAGTGATGAGTTTACGAGCAACCTGATGATTAAATGGCCGTGGAAAGCGACTCAACCCTCTCAATCCCAGGCAGACATCGAGGCCCAGTGGCAGGACGCGCTGGCGATCCCGCTGCTCTCGCCGCTGAATGAGCAGGAGCGGCAGCGGCTGGTGGCCGTCGCCGGGCAAATATTGCAGCAAAAGCGCATCGTGCCGCTGCAGGGGCTGCAACTCACCTCGCAAATGCAGGCGCGCATCGCCCTGCTGTTCGCCTTGCCGGTGCTGGAGCTGGGCGCGGAATGCCTCGACGGCTTCAACGAAATTCTGCTCTACCCCACCCCGTTCGTGGTGGAAGACGAATGGCAGGACGAGATCGGTCTGGTGCACTCGGGGCCGGTGGTGCAGTCGGGCCAAAGCTGGGAACAGGGGCCGATCGTGCTCAACTGGCAAGACGTGCAGGACTCTTTTGACCTCTCCGGTTTCAATCTGGTGATCCACGAAGCGGTGCACAAACTGGATATGCGCAACGGCGGCGTCGCCACCGGCGTGCCGCCGATCCCGCTGCGCGAGGTGGCCGCCTGGGAACATGATCTGCATGCCGCGATGGAAAGCCTGCAGGACGAGATCGACATGGTCGGCGAAGAGGCCGCCAGCATGGATGCCTACGCCGCCACCGATGCGGCCGAGTGCTTCGCCGTGCTGTCGGAGTATTTCTTCAGCGCTCCCGAACTGCTGGCCGAACGCTTCCCGGCGCTGTATCAGCACTTTTGCCGCTTCTACCGCCAGGATCCGCTGGCGCGCCTGCTGCGAGACCAGGCGGAAAACAACGCGCAATGGGCTGATTGACGGGCGCATTGCTCAGATACCGAGCAGTCGCACCGCCTGGGGCAATTTAGCGTTGACACACCCGGAGCCGCTGGATATGATGCGCCCCGTTCACACGATTCCTCTGTAGTTCAGTCGGTAGAACGGCGGACTGTTAATCCGTATGTCACTGGTTCGAGTCCAGTCAGAGGAGCCATATTTAGAGAAGCCCGCTTAAGGAAACTTAAGCGGGCTTTTTGCTGTTGGGCGTTTACAGCCCGCGTTGTTCCATCAGCAGCGCCAGATCGACCAAGCGGTTGGAGAAGCCCCATTCGTTGTCATACCAGGCGAGCACTTTCACCAGGTTGCCGCCGATCACCAGCGTGGACAGGCCGTCGATGATCGACGAACGCGCATCGCCGCGATAGTCGCTCGATACCAGCGGTTCGTCACTGTACCCCAGGATCCCTTTCAGCGGGCCGGACGCCGCCGCCGCGCGGAAAGCGGCGTTGATCTCCTCCACCGTCGCCGGGCGCTTCAGCGTCACCGTCAGATCGACGATGGAAACCACCGGCACCGGCACCCGCAGCGAATAACCGGTCAGGCGGCCGTCCAGTTCGGGGATCACCTTGCCGAGCGCCTTGGCCGCGCCGCTGGAGTAAGGCACGATCGATTCCGCCGCCGCCCGCGCGCCGCGCAGATCTTTTTCCGGCTGATCGTGCAGCGCCTGGCTGTTGGTATAGGCATGCGTGGTATTCATCAAGCCGTATTCGATGCCGAACGCCTGATGCAATACCTGCGCGGCGGGCGCCAGCCCGTTGGTGGTGCAGCTGCCGTTGCTGACCACCTTATGCAGCGCCGGATCGTAGAGGTGATCGTTAACCCCCATCACCAGCGTGATGTCGTCATTCTTGGCCGGCGCTGAGATAATCACCCGCTTGGCGCCGCCGTGCGTGATGTGCACTTCCGCCTTGGCTTTATCGGTAAAGAAGCCCGTCGCTTCGATCACCACGTCCACGCCCACGCTGCTCCAGGGGATTTCGGCGGGATCGCGCTGCGAAAACACCTGAATCGGCCGGCCGTCCAGCAGCAGCTGGTTGTCGCCGGCTTCCACCCTGGCCGCCAGCGTGCCGGAAAGCGTGTCGTATTTCAGCAGGTGCGCCAGCGTCTTGCTGTCGGTCAGATCGTTGATCGCCACCACTTCAAAATCGCTGCGCCCCAGCGCCGCGCGCAGCACGTTGCGCCCGATCCTGCCGAAGCCGTTAATGCCTACTCTCACCATGATGCACTCCTCATTTGTGGACTTTGCCTAAAATCTAGCGCCGACCAGAAGCGGCGTAAATGACGTTTACCAATCAATTTACGCCAAATTGCGCGCATGAAAGCGTTCGCGGTATTCGCTCGGGGTCAGCTGCAGTTTGCGCTCAAACACCCGCCGCAGGTTAAGGCCGTTGCCGAAGCCGGTGGCCAGGGCAATCTGCTCGATACCTTCCGCGCTCTGTTCGAGGCGCTGCCTGGCGGTATGCAACCGCCCCTCTTCAACGAATTTGGCGGGAGAAATGCCCGTCTCGCGGGTGAACACCCGGGTAAAGTTGCGCGGGCTCATCGCCACGCGCTCGGCCAACCGATCGACGCTGAGATCGTCGGCGAGGTTTTCCAGGATCCAGGATTGCAGGTCACGGATCGGCCCCGGCGATTTGGCCTGGTTGAGCGGATAGCGGCTGAACTGCGCCTGCCCGCCGGGGCGGCGCAGAAACATCACCAGGTCCTGTGCCACTTCGCGCGCCTGCACGAAGCCGTAGTCGTCCTCCACCAGCGCCAGCGTCAGATCGAAGCCGGAGCTGACGCCGCCGGAGGTCCAGATCGGCCCGTCCTGCACGTAGATTGGGCCGTTTTCGACCTGCACCCGCGGGAAGCGCGCCTGCAGCGTTTCCGCCAGCCGCCAGTGGGTGGTCGCCCGCCGCCCGTCCAGCAACCCGGCTTCGGCCAGCAGCAGTGCGCCACCGCAAACGGAAGCGATACGGCGCGCCTGCGGCGCCGCGCGGCGCAGCCAATCGGCGACCAGGGCGCCCTCTTCTTCGGTCGCCCCCTTGCCGGCGACGATCACGGTATCGCGCGGCAGGGCCGGATCGAGATCCGCCAGGCGATGATCGGCCAACAGGCTCAGCCCGGACAGACCGTGCACCACCCGGTGAGATTGCGTGGTGGCGACCGCGATCTGATACAGCGGCGTCTCGGCAGGGCTCAGGCGATTGGCCTGCATCAGGATATCGGCGATGCCCGCCGCTTCGAACAGCATGCCCCCTTCAGGGACGATAATCAGGAATGAGTGCATGGCAATAATATAAATAACAATCAAAACAGGCCAGGTGCCCACTGTATAAGAAAAGCCCCGTCGGTTCACCCTGCGGGTATAAAAAGCCCGCCGATAATCACCGACGGGCCAGGAAGGAACGGCCATCAGGCCTGCGGCAGGTTCACCCCGCCGGCGCGCGCCAATTGCGCCAGCAGCGCCGTTTGAAACGCCTCATCGTGCACCGCCGCGTGAGGTTCAAACCGCTGCTGGTGGTGCCAATAGCCGCCGGAAATCAGTGCCTGCGGTTCATCGCTGCTCACCAGCCACGCCTGCGTCACGTGTCCCAGCGCCAGATCGTCGGGCGCATCCGCGCCGCCCATTTTGGTCGGCACCCAGCCGGGATCGACCGCGCTGCTGATAACGCCGGGCCACAGGCGCGCCACGGCGGCGGCCAGCGCGGTGACGAACAGCTTGCTGTCCGAATAGGAGCCGGCTGCGCCGCCAAGCCAGTCCACGCCGTTCAGTTCCGCTACGCCGTCAAAGTGCATGCTGCTACTCAGGTAGACGATGCGATCGGGGCGTTCGATCAGGGCCGTCAGCAGATAGGGGGCCATCACGTTCACCGGCATCACCTGCGGCCCGGTGAACATGCCGGCGTTGTGGATCACCGCATTCGGGCGGCCAAGACGATTCACCTGCTCGGCGACCTGCCGGATCTGCTGCACCTCGGACAGGTCGCCAATCACCGCCTGCGCGCCTTGATCCAGCAGATCGCGCACCGCCTCCAGACGGCCGGGCGCGCGCGCATGCAGGATCACCTGATGCCCTTCCTCCAACAGCGTTTGCGCGGCGGCGCGCCCCAGCCCGTCGACCGAACCGGTAATGAAAATGCGTGACATGCCACTCCTCCGTTTAGCGCCAGCCGAGCGCCGGCGCGACATGGGTTAAAATCGATTCGATAACGTGGGCGTTATAATCCACGCCCAGCTGGTTAGGCACGGTCAGCAGCAGCGTATCCGCTTCGGCGATGGCCTCGTCCTGCGCCAGCTGCTCGATCAGCGCGTCCGGCTCAGCGGCATAGCTGCGGCCGAAGATCGCCCGGGTCTGCGCGTCGATATATCCCAGCTGATCGCCCTCTTTGCCGCTGCCGCCGAAGTAATTGCGATCCCGCTGATCCACCAGCGCGAAGATGCTGCGGCTCACGGAAACCCGCGGCTCGCGCGCATGGCCGGCCTCTTGCCAGGCGGCGCGATAGGCGCGGATCTGCTTGGCCTGCTGGATATGGAAGGGTTCGCCGGTCTCGTCATTCTTGAGCGTCGAGCTTTGCAGGTTCATGCCCAGCTTCGCCGCCCAGACGGCGGTGGCGTTCGAACCGGCGCCCCACCATATGCGATCGCGCAGCCCGGCGGAAAACGGCTCCGGCCGCAGCAGCCCAGGCGGATTGGGGAACATCGGCTGCGGATTGGGTTCGGCGAACCCTTCGCCGCGCAGCGCTTCCAGGAACACTTCGGTATGGCGGCGGGCCATGTCAGCGTCGGTTTCGCCCTCGGCCGGGGCGTAACCGAAATAGCGCCAGCCGTCGATCACCTGCTCCGGCGAGCCGCGGCTGATGCCGAGCTGCAGCCGCCCGCCGGCAATCAGATCCGCCGCGCCGGCGTCCTCCACCATGTACAGCGGATTTTCATAGCGCATGTCGATCACGCCGGTGCCGATCTCGATACGTTGGGTTTTGGCGCCGATGGCGGCCAGCAGCGGGAACGGCGATCCCAGCTGACGCGCGAAGTGGTGCACGCGAAAATAGGCGCCGTCCGCCCCCAGATCTTCGGCGGCAACCGCCAGATCGATGGACTGCAGCAGCGCATCCGCTGCGGAACGGGTGCCGGACTGGGCGGAAGGCGTCCAGTGGCCAAACGAGAGAAAACCAATCTTTTTCATCGGGCATCGTCCTCAAAGGCAAAATCATCGGCCTACAGTGACAAAAACCGCGCGCCTTGCGCCAGCAAAATCGCCCCCGATCGCACTAAACGAACCGATTGCCGCCGCGCCGCCCGGCGATTGTAATCAAAAAACAAATGTCGTATAACAGGCAGCTCCGAGGGGTGTCCTGTTACGGGCTGAGATGGCGCAAGCCGAACCCTTTGAACCTGATCTGGGTCATGCCAGCGAAGGGACGGTTAGGCAACAACGCAATCACCCGTTGCCTGTTCATACCTCAGCGTGCCCGGATCTCCACTGACTCAAGGAGGTCCCATGTCCATCACCACCCTGTTCGAAAGCGGTCTTTACGGCCGGTTGCGCCACCATGCCGGCAGCCACTGGCAGGACTACGTCGATCACCCGTTTCTGCAGCAGCTGGCCGCCGGCACCTTGCCTGAACGCGCTTTTCGCCGTTACCTGACCCAGGACTATCTGTTCCTGCTGCACTTCGCCCGCGCCTACGCGCTGCTGGTCAGCAAGCTGCGCACCCTGCCGGAGATGCGCGCCGCCACCGCCTCGCTCAACGGCATCGTCGCCGAGCTGCCGCTGCACGTGGCCTACTGCGCCGAATGGGGGCTAAGCGAAGCGCAGATCGCCGCCCAGCCGGAAGCGGCGGAGACCATGAACTACACCCGCTACGTGCTGGATATCGGCCATGCCGGCGACGCCCTCGATCTGTTGGCCGGTCTGCTGCCCTGCGTGGCCGGCTATGCCGAAATCGGCCTGCGGCTGCTGCACGATCCCGCCACCCAAATGGAGGGCAATCCTTACGCCTCCTGGATCCGCAACTACGGCGACGAGGGCTATCTGGCCGGCGTGCGCGCCGCCATTGAACTGCTGGAAACCGTCGGCCACCAGCGCGGCGCACAAAGCCGCTTTACCGAGCTGGCGCAGATTTTCACCACCGCCACCCAACTGGAGTCGGCATTTTGGCAGATGGGGCTGAACGCCTCATGACCTCTCCGCTTCTCCCGCCCGGTATCCAGGTGCGGGATCTCAGCCTGCGTTTCGGTCAGCACATCGTCTTCGACCGGCTGAGCTTCGACATCGCCGGCGGCAGCTTCGTCGCCCTGCTCGGCGCCAGCGGCGCCGGCAAAACCAGCCTGCTGAAGATCATCGCCGGCCTGGCGCATGCCAGCTCTGGTTCGGTGACCGGCAGCGACGGCCTGCCGATCGCCGGGCGCATCGCCTACATGGGGCAAAAAGATCTGCTTTACCCGTGGCTGACCATCGAAGAGAACGTCGCCCTCGGTTCGCGGCTGCGCGGCGAAACGCCGGATCGGGTTTGGGCGGCGCACCTGCTGGAGCGCGTGGGCCTGGCCGCGCATGGCCGCAGCCTGCCAGCCTCGCTGTCCGGCGGCATGCGCCAGCGCGCCGCCATCGCCCGCACGCTCTACGAACGCCAGCCGATCGTGCTGATGGACGAACCCTTTTCCGCGCTGGACGCCATTACCCGCGCCGAGATCCAGAGCCTGGCCGCCGAGCTGCTGGCGCAAAATACCGTGCTGTTGATCACCCACGATCCGATGGAAGCCTGCCGCCTGAGCCACCGGCTGCTGGTGCTGTCGCCCTGGCCGCTGGGCCTCGACGATACTCATCGCATCAGCGGGCTACCGCCGCGCGCGCCGGATGACGCCGACCTGCTGAAAAGCCAGGCCGAGCTGCTGCAGCAGCTGGTGAGGGCAGCACAATGAATAGTGCCCAAGAGCGTGGACTCACCCGCCTGCGGCGCGGGCTGACGGTATTCGTCGGCCTGCTGCTGCTGTGGTGGCTGGCGGCGCAAAGCGGCATCCCGGCCTTTCTGCTGCCCACGCCGGGCGCAGTAGCGCAGGCGCTGTGGGACGGGCGCGGCTATCTCGCCTGGCACACGCTGGTCACCGCTTCGGAGATCGTCAGCGGGCTGGTGCTCGGCGTGTTGCTCGGCGCGGCGCTGGCGCTGTGCATGATTTTCTCGCCGCGCCTGCAGCGCTGGCTGATGCCGCTGGTGCTCACCAGCCAGGCGATACCGGTGTTCGCCCTGGCCCCGCTGCTGGTGCTGTGGTTCGGCTTCGGCATGAGCGCCAAGGTGGCGATGGCGGTGCTGGTGATCTTCTTCCCGGTGGTGTCGGCCTTTTTTGACGGGCTGCGCCGGGTCAACAACGACTATCTCGATCTGGCGCGCACGATGCGCGCTTCGCGCTGGGCGCAGCTGCGGCACGTGCGGCTAATGGCGGCGCTGCCGGCCTTCGGCTCCGGCCTGCGCATGGCCGCCGCCGTCGCGCCCATCGGCGCCATCATCGGCGAATGGGTCGGCTCGGCCGAAGGGCTGGGCTATGTGATGCTGAACGCCAATGCGCGCATGCAGACCGACGTCTGCTTCGCCGCACTGTTTATTTTGGTGCTGATGACCGTGCTGCTGTGGGCCGCGGTGGATGCGCTGCTGCGGCGCCTGATCGCCTGGGCGCCGGAAAACGACTGATGATTGCAACCATAACCAGGGATAAAGGAACGACCATGATCAAACAAACCGTCTGCGGGCTGCTGCTCGGCGCCGCCCTCACCGGCCAGGCCGGCGCGGCCGACAAGCTGACGCTGGTGCTCGACTGGTACATCAACCCCGATCATGCGCCGATTATGGTGGCCGAGCAGATCGGCGCCTTCAAGGCCGCAGGGCTGGACGTCAAGATCGTGCCGCCGTCCGATCCGGCGCTGCCGCCGCGGCTGGTGGCCGCCAAACAGGCCGACCTCGCCATCACCTATCAGCCGCAGCTGCACTTCTTCGCCGATCAGGGCCTGCCGCTGATGCGCGTCGGCACGCTGATCAACACGCCGCTGAACACGGTGATCGCGCTGGATAAAAACATCACCTCGCCGGCGGATCTCAAAGGCAAAACGGTGGGTTACTCGGTCAGCGGCATCGAACAGGCGACGCTGGCCACCATGGTCGAACACGAGCATCTCAAACCGCAGGATATCAAGCTCATCAACGTCAACTTCCAGCTGACCAGCGCCCTGCTGGCGGGCCAGGTCGATGCGGTGATCGGCGGCTACCGCAACATCGAAGCGCTGGAGCTCAAGCTGCAGGGTAAAGAACCGGTGGTGTTCAACGTCGAAGATTACGGCGTGCCGGCCTACGACGAGCTGATCATCGTCGCCAACCGCGATGCGGTGAACGAGCCGAAAATCCGCAAATTCCTCGTCGCGCTGAAGCAAGGCAGCGACTACCTGCACGCGCACCCGCAGGACACCTGGTTGGCGTTCGCCAAGGCGCACCCGGAGCTGAATACCGAGCTGAACAAACAGGCGTGGCAAGCCAGCCTGCCGCTGTTCGCCCGCGATCCGGCCAAGTTGGATCGGGCCCGCTACCAGGCTTACGAACAGTTCCTGTTCGACAATAAGCTGATCAAGAAAACCACCCCGGTAGACCAGTACGCGGTGGAGCTGAACTGATCACGCCGAGGCGGCCGGCGGCGCCACCGTCACCTCGCCCTGGCCGCTGCGCTGCAGGGCCGCCTTCACCAGCCCATTGGCCTTGCAGCGTTCGATAAACGCGTTCACGTAGGCGGCGCCCTGCGTGTTTTGCCGCGGCACCGCCATCGCCTGGCGGATGGCGGTAAAATGTCCGTCCAGCACTCGGTAGCCGGGATGGGCGGCCGCGGCGGCCAACAGCGGTTGACGCACGCCGGCCGCCGCCTCCAGCCCCCGTTCGAAAAACAGCGCGATCGCCTCGGCGGAGGTTGCCGCCCGCACCAATTGCGCCTGCTGCAGCGTGCGTGATAAAAACAGATCGTACGCCGCCCCCTGCCCGACCGCGATGCGCACCTCCGGCCGGTCGAGCTGCGCCACCTCAGAGTAAGGCGCGTCGTTCGCCACCAGATAAGTCCCCTCGATGATCACGTAGGGTTCGCTGAAGGCGATTTGCGCCGCGCGCACCGGCTCGATGGCCATAAACGCCAGGTTCCAGGCGCCGCTGTCCAGATCGGCGAACACCTTGCCAGCCGCGTCATAGGTCACCAGCTCCAGCGCCACGCCCAGTTCGCGAGCCAGCGCGGCGGCCAGCTCCACCGAAGCGCCTTGCGGTTTGCCATCAGCCCCGGCCTGCGCCAGCACCGGATTGCCGTAGTTGATCGCCGCGCGCAACACGCCTTGCGGGGCCAGATCGTCGAGTACCGCTGCGGGGATTGTCTGCATACTTCCTCCTGAATGGCTGATGGATGCACCGTCGTGGCGCTCATTAAGCGTAGAGCGAAACCTCCGACCAGCAAGCTTTCGCCGCCGCGGCCGCCGTCGGCGTGATTAACGTCACACTATTGTCATAAAAATGTACAATAGCCGCCGCTCGTCGGCCGTAGCGGGAGATCGCACGTTGTTCCGCCGCCGGCAATAGGCTATACCCTTCACTTTTCGCACCGCGGCACGCTCGGCGGCGCAAACCAGGGCAGCAACGGTTTTATTTCAATCAGACAAGGTTTGGCGGATGGTTTTAGCAGTCGTTTCGTTTGTTCTCTTTTTGGCGTCGATTTTGATTTATCGCACCCGGGCCGCCGCCAACCGCTGGTGGTTCGCCATTCTGCTGACGCTGCTCGGCAGCTATCTGGTGCTGAACGTCATCCTGATCGCCAGCAACTACTTCACCGGCGACGGCATCACCGATGCGGTGATCTACACCGTCACCAGCAGCCTCAAAGGCGCGGGCATCAGCAAATACGTGCTGCCGTTTATCGGCCTGCTGGCGGCGTTGGGGCTTATCTTCGCGGTGCTAGCCCGCAGCCTGCTGCGCCGCAAGGCCAAAGGCAGCAGCGTGGCCTACAGCGTCGTCGCCGTGCTGCTGGCGCTGTTTTCGGTCGGTACCACCCCGGCGTTTCAGGACATCTCGCTGCTGGTCAAGAGCCAGATCGTCGGCGATACCGCCGATTTCACCACCTACTACAAGGCGCCGAAAAAGACCGTGCAGGGCAAACGGCCGAACCTGGTGTACATCTATGCCGAGAGCCTGGAGCGCACCTACTTCGATACCGAGCTGTTTCCCGGCCTGGCCGACGAGCTGAACGCCCTGCGCACGGACAGCATCGATTTCAGCAATACCCAGCAATTGCCGGGCACCGGCTACACCATCGCCGGCATGGTCGCCTCGCAGTGCGGCACTCCGCTGTTCGCGCCCTTCGACGGCAACGCCTCCAGCGCGGTCTCCACCTTCTACCCGGAGAACGTCTGCCTGGGCGACGTGCTGAAGGCCGCCGGCTACAGCAACTATTTCTATCAGGGCGCCGAGCTGGCGTTCGCCGGTAAAGACACCTTCCTGAAATCCCACGGTTTCGACCACGTTTACGGCTTCAAAGAGCTGCGCGATCGGGTCGCCGATCCGAGCTACAAAAACGACTGGGGCTGGTACGACGACAGCGTGCTGGACGTGGTGTACGGCAAGTTCGTCGAGCTGTCCAAACAGCGCCAGCCGTTCTCGCTGTTCACCCTGACCGTCGATACCCATCACCCGGACGGCTTTATCTCCGCCGGCTGCAGCAAGAAAAGCTACGCCTGGCAGAACAAGGAAAACCGCTCGCTGAGCGCGGTAGCCTGCAGCCAGCAACACATCGCCGCGCTGATCGACAAGATCAAACGCTCGCCCTATTTCAGCAATACCGTGATCGTGGTGTCCTCCGATCATCTGGCGATGAACAACACCGCCTACGATATCCTGACCAAACAGAAGCGCCGCAACCTGTTCTTCATCATCGACGGCACCCGGCCGCTGGCGGAACAGCGCAACGAGAAGCGCAGCACGCTGGACAACGGCGCCACGGTGCTGGACGTGATGGGCGGCGACAACTACATCGGCCTTGGCCGAAGCAGCCTGTCGGCGCCGTCGCTGTCTACGGTGTTCCTGAATATCGAAGAGAAGATCAACGGCTGGAAACCGGCGGTGATCAATCAGTGGGGCCTGCCGAACCGCATCAGCGACTACAGCGTGGATACGCGCCAACGCAGCTTCAGCTTCTCCGGCGTCACCTACAAGGTGCCGTTCATCCTGCGGGTGGGCGACAACCGCATCGAACCGATGTTCAACGTCTACCTCTCCACCCCGCTGCGCAAGCAGCTGGCCGGGCTGGGGGCGGGGGAGAAATTCGTCTGGGTCGATAAATGCTACGAGATCGGCCGGGTCTGGGCGCCGCAGCTGGCGCTGAGCACCGACATCTGCGTGGCCTCGGGCACCCTGGCCTCGCCGCCGCAGATCGCGCAGGCCAGCGGCGAACGCTTCAACGGCAAGGTGAACTTCACCGGCCCGGCGGCGGACAGCGTCGCCGATTATCAAAACGCCGTCGCCCGCCTGCAGGTGGACGACGCGGCGGTGAAATACCGGGCGGACACCATCGAGTTCATGCTGCCCGGCATGCCGGAACAGGTGAAAGCCATCACCGGCGTCTCCGCCGTCGAGGAATGGGGCCGCTGGTCCGACGCCAATCTGGCGCCGGCGGTCGACATCGATTACGTCGATCCGCTGCCGAAGCGCTTCGATCTGGTGCTGCGCGCCCGCGCCTACGGCAACAACGTCGGCGAACCGATTTCGGTGCGCGTCGGCGACGAAGAGCGCTTCGTGTCGCTCGGTGAACAGGACAGCACCGTCACCCTGCGCTTCGACAACCCGCGCGGCGCGCAGAAGATCAGCATTACTCCGCCGGCGCCGACCGAGCCAAAAGAGAGCGCCAGCGGCGGCTTCACGCCGAAGAAGCTGGGCATCGGCCTGGTGTCGCTGAAGGTCGAAGCGGGCGCTCCCGCCTCCTGATCCCCCGCCTTCACGGGCGCGGTATTTTCTTTGCCGCGCCCGTCATTTCGACCAAGCTTTTACGCCCTTCTTCGGCTAACCTGTGACGGTAAAACGCCGCAACCCCGCCACAGAGCCGGGACATCCAAGGAGAAAGTATGAGCTATGCCCCACCTCGCAGCGGCCTCAGCGCCGATCAGGCACTCGATCAACTGGAAGCCCTGTATGACGCCGCGGTAGACGCGCTGCGGCAGGCGGTCAGTGACTTTATCAGCCACGGCACGCTGCCGGATGCACAAGCGCGCGCCGCCGGGCTGTTCGTGTATCCCGAACTGCGCGTCAGTTGGGACGGGCAGCAATCCGGCCCGAGCAAAACCCGCGCCTTCGGCCGCTTTACCCATCCCGGCAGCTACAGCACCACCGTGACCCGGCCGCAGCTGTTCCGCCACTATCTGGCCGAACAGCTGGCGATGCTGGAACACGATTACGCCGCCCATATCGAAGTGGCGCCGTCGCAGCAGGAGATCCCGTTCCCTTATGTCATCGACGGTTCCAGCCTGGCGCTCGATCGCTCAATGAGCGCCGGCATCGCGCAGCATTTCCCCACCACCGAGCTGGCGCAGATCGGTGACGAGACCGCCGACGGCCTGTACCACGCCACCGACAACCATTTCCCGCTGTCGCATTTCGATGCGCTGCGCGCGGATTTCTCGCTGGCGCGTCTGCGGCACTACACCGGCACGCCGGTGGAACATTTTCAACCGTTCGTGCTGTTCACCAACTACACCCGCTATGTGGACGAGTTCGTGCGCTGGGCCTGCGCCCAGATCGCCGATCCGGCCAGCCCGTACATCGCGCTCTCCAGCGCCGGCGGCACCTACATCACGCCGGAAACCAGCGCCCCGGAGCAGGCGGTGTCCGATCTGGCGTGGAAAAACCACCAGATGCCGGCCTATCACCTGATCTCGCGCACCGGCCAGGGCATCACGCTGATCAACATCGGCGTCGGCCCATCCAACGCCAAGACCATCTGCGATCACCTGGCGGTGCTGCGCCCGAGCGCCTGGCTGATGATCGGCCACTGCGGCGGCCTGCGCGAAAGCCAGAAGATCGGCGATTACGTGCTGGCCCACGCCTATCTGCGCGACGATCACGTGCTGGATGCGGTGCTGCCGCCGGATATCCCGATCCCGAGCATCGCCGAGGTGCAGCGCGCCCTGTATGACGCCACCAAGATGGTCAGCGGCATGCCCGGTGAAGAGGTCAAACAGCGTTTGCGCACCGGCACCGTCGTCACCACCGACGATCGCAACTGGGAGCTGCGCTACTCCGCTTCGGCGCGCCGCTTCAACCTCAGCCGCGCGGTGGCGGTCGACATGGAGAGCGCCACCATCGCCGCTCAGGGTTATCGCTTCCGGGTGCCGTACGGCACGCTGCTGTGCGTCTCCGACAAACCGCTGCACGGCGAGATCAAACTGCCGGGCCAGGCCAACCGCTTCTACGAAGGGGCGATCTCCGAGCACCTGCAGATCGGCATCTGCGCCATCGATTTGTTGCGCGCCGAGGGCGATCGCCTGCACTCGCGCAAGCTGCGCACCTTCAACGAACCGCCGTTCCGCTAACGGTGCTCAGGCCCGCTGCGGCGGGCCGTTTTTTCCTCAACGCACCAGCGCCAGCGCGCGCTTCTCCTGGCTGCGGCCGCCGGCGATCGACAGCAACAGGTCTTTCACCAGCAGCGCCGGGGCGGACAGCCCCTGTTGGCTGGACATGCACAGTGACAGCGGCACCGACATCGTCGGCGCATTGATGCGCGCCATCCAGGCCTTGGCCGGGCCGATCATCGCGCGCGCCACCGATTCCGGCAGCACGGTCGCCCCCAACCCGCTGGCGATCGCGGCGCTCAGCGCGCCCGAGGATTCGATCTCCCCCACCACGTTGGCAGCCAGCTTGCGCAGCGCCATCGCCTCCTCCAGCTGGTTGCGCACCGCATCGCCCTCGCGCGGCAGGAACAGGTTCAGCCGCGCCACGTCCAGCAGCTCGACGCTGTTGCCGGGATGCGGCACCGCGCGCGTCGCCACCAGATAAAGATCTTCCCGCATCAATGCGATGGCGTGCAGACCGGCGGGCATTTTGGCGCCGTAGACCATCGCCATGTCCAGCGTCTGGTTAGCCACCTGCCCGGCCAACGCCGCGCCGCCGTTTTCATGCAGGCTGAGCAGGATGCCCGGCTGCTGATCGCGCAGGGTCTGCAACAGCGGCAGCGCCAGCTGCGCCGCAGTGCTGCCCGACGCCAGCCCGAGAGACACCTGGCCGCTCATCGCCTGCCCGGCGCTGTTGACCGCGCTCTGCGCCTGTTCGCACTGGCGCAGAATGGTCTGCGCGTGGGCATACAGAATGTTGCCGGCCTCGGTCGGCTGCACCCCGCGCTTGGTGCGGATCAGCAGCTGCTGCTTCAGCTCCCCTTCCAGCGTCGCCAACTGCTGGCTGAGCGCCGGTTGGGCGATGTGCAACACCTCCGCTGCCTGGGTCAGGCTGCCGATATCGACGATTTTCACGAAGTACTTCAGACGTCTGAAATTCATAGTGCCTCCAGCGAGCCGCTAAATTGAGAATGCCGAAATCCGGTCATGCAATCACAGCAAGATCCAGGCCAGAGTCGGTAAACGGCCGTGGAAGCGGGGTACAAGGCGGTAAATGGCCGTTCGCCGGGCGGCGCGCGCCACCGCGCAGGGCAACCGTTGCACCATCGGCAGGCAACGGCGCCGATCAACGGGCCATTCGGCGGCGCTGCGCGCGGGATAAGCGACAAAAGCGAGAAAAAGCAGCAGGTTGGGCAATCTTGCAGCAAACGAACGCATCGGGCGTTTTCACGCTTTACAAGCCGCAACCGCCCCGCTATTATTCGCCCCGTTCCAACGATTCCTCTGTAGTTCAGTCGGTAGAACGGCGGACTGTTAATCCGTATGTCACTGGTTCGAGTCCAGTCAGAGGAGCCAAATTTAGAGAAGCCCGCTCAGGGAAACCCGAGCGGGCTTTTTGCCTTTCAGCCGCCGTCAAAAGCTGCGTTTCGCCACCAGATAGGCGCCCGCCACCAGCAATAAGGCGCCGACCAGCGCCGGCAGATTCTCACGCAGCGCCGCCGGACCGGCGCGATAGGCATCGGCCAACAGCCCCATGCACAGCTGGCTGGCGACCAGGATCGAAATGGTGGCCGCCGCCCCCAGCTTCTGGTAACCCAGAATGCCGGCGAACACGAACAGCGATCCCAACAGCCCCGGCAACAGCATCCACCACCTGGCGGCGCCGGTCACTTCCGCCACCGCGCCGAGGCCGTTTTTGGCCAGCAGCAACCCCACCAGCAACAACAAACCGACGCTGGAGTTGATCACCAGCGTAATGAGGATGGTCGAAACGCTTTCGGTAATGCGCACCATCAGCAGATTCTGCACCACCAGCCCCATTCCCGCCGCGATCAGCAGTAACAGCATATTCATCGCCCTGTCTCCCGGGATCAGCGCGCGGGCGGCGTCGCCCGCTCGTCGAGCCTCAGCTGCAGGAAGGTCAGATCCAGCCATTGGCCGAATTTGGCGCCCACTTGTTCCATGCGCCCCACGTCGCGAAACCCCAGCGCCAGATGCAGCTTAATCGAGGCCTGATTGCCGGATTCGATGCCGGCCACCATCACGTGCTTGCCGATTTCCCGCGCCCGTGCGATCAGCGCCAGCAGCAACGACTTGCCAATCCCTGCGCCGCGATGCGCCTGATGGACATACACCGAGTGTTCTACGGTATGGCGATAGCCGTCCCAGGCGCGCCAGTCGCCGAACGACGCGTAGCCGATCGCCTCGTCCGCGGCGTTCACCGCCACCAGCACCGGGTAGCCCGCCGCCTGCCGTTCGCCGATCCACGCCGCGCGGTTGGCCGCATCCACGGTTTGTTCATTCCAGATGGCGGTGCTGTTCAACACCGCGTCGTTATAGATAGCGGCAATCGCCGCGCTATCGTTGAGCGTCGCATTTCGTATAATCATGGTTTACCCCGGCCAATTGTCCACTATAATACTACGATATGAATATTAAATTAGACAATCTAAATCAGCTGATCGGCGCGCGCATTCGCATTGAACGCGAGGCGCGCCACTGGTCGCTGTCCGATTTGGCCGAACGGGCGGGCGTATCGCGGGCGATGGTGCATAAGATCGAACGCGGCGAGAGCAGCCCGACGGCGATGCTGTTGGGCAGACTGGCGGGGGCGTTCGGCCTCAGCATGTCCAAGCTGATCGCCCGCGCGGAAACGCAGGAAGGCCGGCTGCTGCGCCGGGAAGATCAACCGGTCTGGGTCGATCCGGAGAGCGGCTACGTGCGGCGCCACGTGTCGCCGCGCACCGATCTGCCGCTCGATCTGGTGCGCATCGAACTGCCGGCCGGCGCAGCGATCCCGATGCCGGCTTCGGTGTATGCCTTCAAGCGTCAGCTGATCTGGGTTTTATCCGGCGAACTGGTCTTTCTTGAGGGCGACGCGCGCCATGAAATGGCCGAAGGCGACTGCCTGGAGCTCGGCCCACCGGCGGACTGCCGCTTTGAAAACCAAAGCGATGAGGCATGCGTGTATATGGTGGCGGTGCTGAGCGCCGCCTGACGGCTCACCGGCGCTACCCCGGCGTCGGCTGGTTATAGCCGGCGTGGAAAAACTTCTCCGCCAACCGGCTGTCGCCGCCGGAGAAGAACTCGCTCATCGGCTCGCGGCCGAGGCCATAGGCGCGGCTGAGCTGCCCAGCCTCGAACGCCGCCCGGTTCTCGTCGCCGCAGCGCTGCGCCAAATGGTGCGCATAACCGAGCACGAAACCGCGCTTGTAGTCGGAGCAAAAGCGCGACAGCTCCGCCTCCGGCTTCAGGTTCTCTACCTTTAACCCCGCCAACAACCCTTTGCCAAAATGATCTCCCACGGGTTCCTCCTCACCGCACAATCGTTATATAACAAAATATACAGCGAATGAGCGAACGAGAACATACTCCCTAAGTTTTACTCGCCGCATAAAAAAGGCCCGCCAAGCGGGCCTGCGAGAAAGCGGGCAATCACAGCGTGAAATTCAGCCCTTCGCTGACGGTCTTGCCGAGCGGCAGACGGCCCGACGGCGCTTCTTTCTCCTGCAGGAAATCCGGCAGGCGGGCTTTGTCGCCCGGCTTGCCGATGGCCACCATAGCGTGCACCGCATAGTCGTCCGGCAGTTGCAACGCCGCTTTGATCTTATCGTGGTGAATGCCGCTCATGCAGTGGGTCAGCCAGCCTTTCAGATGCGCCTGATGCGCCAGGTTGGCCCAGGCCGCGCCGGTGTCGAACGCATGGGTCGGGTTGTCCACCAGGCGCTCGCCGTTCAGGCTGGTGGTTTTGGAGACGATCACCACCAGCGCCGAGGCGTGTTGCGCCCAGCCGCGGTTGAAGTCGATCAGGAACTCCAGGTAGTTCTCCCAGCTGTCGGAGCCGTGCTTGCTGTAGGCAAAGCGCCACGGCTGAATGTTGTAGGCCGAAGGCGACCAGCGCGCTGCTTCAAAGAAGCTCAGCAGCGTTTGATCGTCGATGGCGTCGTTGGTCATCGCGCGCGGCGACCAGCGCTCGATAAATTGCGCGTCAATCGGGTAATCGGAGATTCTTGGCTGGCTCATGATAGGTTCTCGCAGTGAAGTAAAAACAAAAGTTCGCTGATATTCCCACAGCTTAGGACGGTAAAACTTTTATTTCGTGCCATTGTCCTGCGGCAATTCCTGCCGCAGCCAGGCCAGAAACGCCCTGACCGGAGGATGCCGCTCGCGCCCCGGGGCGCACAGCACGCTGTATGCGGCGCCCGGTACGCACACCTCCGGCCGGTACGCCACCAGCAGACCGTTGTCCACCATCTCGGACACCATCACCGAGCTGGCGAGCACCCATCCCTGCCCGGCCACCGCCGCCTGCAGGGCGTAATGCTCCTCGTGATAGCTGCGCATCGCCGCATGGCGCTGCCACCAGTCCACGCCAGCGGCCCGGCACCAGTCATGCCAGCCGCTGTCGTACAGCGCCGAATCCCCCCACTTGACGGTGATCAGCACCGGATTTTCCGGCGGAGCGGCGGCCAGCCCCGGCGCGGCGTAGACGCCAAAGCTTTCCTCCAGCCGCGCCGCCTGATGCAGCGCGGGATAGTGCGCGCGGCTGTAGCGCACCGCCACATCCACGCTGGCGTCCTGCTGCAGGTCGATCACCTCGGCGCAGGCCTCCAGGCGCACCAGATAGTGCGGATGCGCCTGGTAGAAACGCCCCAGGCGCGGCACCAGCCACAGCGCCGCGAACGAGTGCGTCACCGAGACGCACAGCGAGCCGCTGCTGGGCTGCGGCCGCAGGCCCTCAAGCGTGGCGGCGACATCAAGCAGCGCGCCGTGCACGCCGGCAAACAGCGTTTCGCCCTTCGCCGTCAGCCGCACGCCGCGCGGCACCCGCTCGAACAGCGCAAAACCCAGCTGCTGTTCCAGCGCCTTGATCTGGTGCGAAATCGCCGTCGGCGTCACCGCCAGCTCGGCCGCCGCCAGCTTGAAGCTGCGCAGGCGAGCGGCGGATTCAAAGGTGCGTAACGCGTTGACGGGCAGCGTAGCGAACATGGCGAAGCCTCTTGGGATGAGTTGAGTTCATCCTGGCAGAAAAACCGTCATTTGTCGCCTGCAGACGTTCGCTTCTAGATTAAGGCTGAGTTCACTTCACACCAAGGAGTATGACATGAATACAGCTCATCAATCCAAGCGCCTGGTGGTGCTGATCGGCAGCCCGCGCCGCGACGGCAACAGCGCCACGCTGGCGCAGGCGATCATGGCGGGCGCCGCCGAAGCCGGCACTTCCGCCAGCCTGCATTTTCTCGACGATTACCTGAGCGGTTTCCTGAGCGATGAACGCCATACGCCGCCGCCGGCCGATCGCTACGCCGAGCTGTTCCTGGAGCACTTCCTGCCGGCCGACGGCGCGGTATTTTGCACGCCGATTTACTGGTACGGCATGTCGGCGCAAACCAAGGCCTTTTTCGATCGCTCGTTCAGCTTCTATTCCAACGCCTACCCTCAGGCGGAACAGGTGCACCAACGCATGAGCGGCAAACGCATCGGGTTGGCGGTGGCGTCGGAAGAAACTTATCCCGGCGCGGCGCTGGGCATCGTGCATCAGATCCAGGAGTTCAGCCGCTACACCCATTCCGCCTTCGTCGGACTGGTGCACGGCGCCGGCAACCAGCGCGGCGAGATCGCCCGCGATCCCCGCAACCCGCTGCGGGCAGCCCGCGAGTTGGGGCGCGAGTTCTTCACCCGCCCCTACTCGGATTATCAGATGGACAGCCCGCGCAGCACGCAGGTTTGGACGGAATAGCCACGGCCTCAACCGCCACTGCCGATTTGCCAGATAAAGGTCGGCGTATGGCGGTTAATTTCCCAGTCACCGATATTGCGCGCCTTGTAGATCACCGGATTATGTGAAGAGAGCGTGCGCGCATTGCGCCAGTGGCGATCCAACGCCTTGCCGGTACGGGTATCTGAAGCGCCGAGCGCATTGAACAATTCACCGGCGGCGCGCTGCACCCACTCCCCGGCGATGACCTGCGCCCTGGCGGCGTCCAGCTCCGCCGTCACGTTAAGCGCCTGCAGCAGCGCTTCATCGCCGGATCGATGCGCCTCATAAGCCTGCTGCAGCGAGGAAGTCGCTTTTAGCACCGTCGCCTCGACCGCATAGGCCCAGGCGCTGATTTGCCCCACCACCTGCTGGATCTGCACGTCGTCCTTCACCCAACCGGCGTTGCCGTGGCTATAGATCCTTTTACGTTGCCTCACGCCCTCGCCGACGTCTCGCAGCACCGCGCGGCCGATCCCCGCCAGCGTCGCCAGCAACACATGCTGATAGAACGCAGTTTGGTAGCGGAAGCGCTCGGCAAAGTCATAGACGTGCGCCTGCTCGACCTGCGCATCAATAAAACGCGTGGTGCCGCTGCCGGTAGTGCGCTGGCCAAATCCGTCCCAGTCGTCGTCGCGCTCTACGCCCGGCTGGGCGACGTTCACCAAAGCGATCACCGGGCCGCCGCTGTCGCTGCGCTCGGCATACACGTCGATCCAATCGGCAAACAGACTGCCGGTGCTGTAAAATTTCTCGCCGTTGAGCGACCAGCCGTCGGCCTGCGGCGTTACCCGGGTATTGACCTGCCCCAGCTTCACGCCGCCGATCTCGGTCCAACCGCTGCCGACCAGCTCGCCGTCGAGAAAGCGTTCGAACCAGCGATCGCGCTCCGGGCCGTCCGGCGCGTTCAGCCGATCTTCCACGAAGGCGAAATGCGCCCGCAGCGCCTGCGGCAGGTTAGAGTCCGCCTCCGCCAGTTCGGCCAGCAGTTCGAACAGCTGCGGCAACGAAGCGCCGTCGCCGCCCTTTTCACGCGGGATGCGCACCCTGCCGAACCCCGCCTCTTTCAGCCAACGGATCGGTTCATGCGGCAGCGTGCGCGACAGCTCGCGCTCCACCGCCCCAGCGGCGATTTCGGCGAAGATCGGCCGAAAACGCGCGGCCAGCTGTGCGTAGTCTGCTCCGGTGGATAACAGGTGTTGCGTCATGTCAGTGTCCTCTGTGGTTAAGCGCGATCGGCCAGATCGTCGATATCGCGCGCCGTCGGTTCGAAGCGAATGATCAGCAGGAAGACGATGGGGATCGCCGCCGCCAGTGAAACAATCCAAAACATGTCGGTGCCGAAGCGCGCCTGCAAAATCGGCAGAATAAACAACGCCAGCGCGCTGCCGATACCGGACAGCGAACGGCCGAAACCGACGCCGGTGGCGCGGATCGCCGTCGGGTAAGAGAGCGCCGGGTAAATCATCATCTGCGCGCCGGGGCCGAAGCCTTCGGCGAACAGCCATAGGCCCAACATCAGGATCGCCAGCCCAACGCCGAACGCCGCCTGCGGATGCCCGATCAACGCCAGGGCAATCAGCGCGATAAACTGCAGCGCAAATCCGGCGATCGCCACGTGGCGCGACGGATACTTCCATGCCAGACGCATGCCGAGCAGGCCACCGGTAAAGGCGAACAGCACGTTCAGCCCGAGCGAGGCGGAGAGGGTTTCAAACACCCCGGCGCCGAGAAACTGCGCCAGAATCGACGGCAGAAAGAAGGCGATGGCGGTGTATTCAAAGGAAATGCAAACGTTCATCATGCAGGAGACCAGAGTGCGTTCGCGGTACGGCTTGCGGAACAGCACGCGGAAGCTGACCTTCGCCGCCGCCGGTTGGGCGGCGTCAGGTTCCGCCTCATGGGCGGCGATGCCGTATGACTCGCGCAGGATCCGCGCCGCCTCTTTCAAATCGCCCTGGTTAGCGGCCCACAGCGGCGACTCGTTCATAAACTTGCTGCGCACCATGATGATCAGCAGCGCCGGCACCGCGCCGAAAATCAACGAGGCGCGCCACAGCCAGTTCGCATGTTCGGCCGGCAACAGAAAATAGAGCGCAAAGATGATCAGAAAACACATCGACGAAGCGGCGTACCACATCGGGCACCAGGCCGCCAGGCGCGACGCCTTGTTGGCCTTGCCGGAGAATTTGGAGAATTCGGCCAGATAGGCCATCGCCACCGGCAAATCGATGCCGACGCCGATACCCATCAAAAAGCGCGCGCCGATCAGCACCCAGACGTTGGGCGCCAGCCCGGCGGCGATGGCGGAAACCACAAAAAACAGCATATCGGCCATAAACACCTGATAGCGGCCGTACTTGTCGGTCAACCAGCCGCCGACCAGGTTGCCGAGAATGGTCCCGACCATGATCGAAGAAGTTACCACCCCGGTCAGCAGCGGGCTGAGGCTGAATTCACGCACCACGTCATCGATGCCGTAAGACAGCGTGGTCAGATCATAGGCATCGAGAAAAACACCGCCCAGCGCCAACAGCACGATCATGCGCGCATGGGTATTTTTCTCGCTGCGTTGGTTAATCAAACGCGCCACATCGCTGGCGGAGCCGATGGGCGCAGATAACGGCGGCGCGGTATCGATATTTAAGGTACTCATAGCTTCCTCGTTGTAATTGGCAGGTGACACCTCGTTTATAGGGTGAAAAAATTACGCCGACAAACAACAAATTATTCTATAAATATCATTAATATCAATAAATTAAACCAAGTTACAGCGTAACAGAAGCGCCGGATTAACACGCGTTAATCCGGCCTTTATCACGGCCATTTCGGGCGGGGATTATTCTGCCGAGACCGGCACCAGCACGCCTTTCACCAGCGGGTCGTCGGTGTTTTTCAGCCACGCCTGCAACCTGGGATCGGCAAACGCCCGCTGCAGCTTGCGAATATTTTCGTCCTGCAGATAGGGTGTGCCAATCACCAGCTGCGAAGCGAAGGTCTTCGGCGCCGGTGGGAACAAGATGCCCTTCTCACGCGGCACCTTGCCGGCGTCGAACTGCGACACATAGCCAATAGCCGCATCTACCGAATTCAGCGCGCGCGGCATGGTCAGCAAATCCAGCTCCTTGAAGTTAAAATGGCGTTTGTTCTCGCGAATGTCTTTCAGCCTGGCGGTGCGCGCCTCGATCGCCGGATCCAGCCCGATCAGTCCAATGCGCTGCAGCAACCACAACGCCTGCCCCTGATTGGCGCCGTCGTTGGGCACCACGATCTCCGCGCCGTCCGGCAACTCGGCGATCGACGTATAGCGGTCGGAATAGATGCCGAACGCCCACTGGAACACCGGCAGAGTCGGGGTCAGCTTAAAACCGTTGGCCTCCACCACCTGCTTTAGCCACCACTGGTGCTGGTAGATCGTGGCGGCGTACTGCCCCTGCGCCACCGCACGATCGGCCTGCACCGGGTCCTGCAGGCCAACCGCCTCCAGCCTGAGGCCGTAATCCGGCGCGATATGCTCGCCGACGTACTCGATCACCCGCTGCTCTCCGGCCATCGCCGGCTCAAAGTGCACTTTCAGCGTGCTGCCGAACTGCACCGTCTGCTGCTGGCGGGCGCTGAAGTGCCAAACCGCGACGGCGATAATCGCCACCGCCGCGATACCCACCGGCCACGGCCAGCGTTTCTTCTTCACTATCTCAAAATCGTGATTAGGCATGATTAAAGGGTTTCCTGATGATGACGCAACGCGGCGACCAGGCGGTCACCAATAAACTGAATCAGTTGGATCGTGGCGATCAGCACCACAATGGTGGCGATCATGATGTGATTGTCGAAACGCTGGTAGCCGTACACCACCGCCAGATAGCCGATGCCGCCTGCGCCAATGGTGCCGGCGATGGCCGAATACTCGATCATCGAGATGACGTTCAGCGTGATGGCGGCGACGATCGCCGGCAGCGCCTCGCTGAGCTGCGCGCGGGTGACTATCTGCCAGATCGAACCGCCGGACACCAGCCCCACCGCCGTCACCTCCGGCGGCAGTTCGCGCAGCGCGTTCTCCACCAGCCGGCCGAAGAACGGAATACCGGCGACGATCATCGGGATCACCGCCGCCGGAATGCCGATGGTGGTGCCGGTCAACCAGAAGGTGAACGGAATAATCGCCGCCATCAGCACCAGAAACGGCAGCGAACGGCCCATGTTCACCAACCAGCTCAGCGCGCGATTCAGCGCCGGGCGCGGAAACAAGCCGCGCGATGAGGTGTTGAACAGCACCACGCCGACGGCGCCGCCAATCGCCACCACAAACAGCATCACGATGCCGACCATCAGCCAGGTTTCGCCGTAGGCCGGCAGCATCAACCGATGGATCTCGCGCCAGGGTGTGTCCTGGCTCATCACGCTGTCAGACAGATTTTTCATACCGCCTCCTTCAACGCCGCCGGCTGTTCCAGCACCTCGGCGAGAATGCCCAACCGCCGCAGCTCGTCCTGCAGTTCAGCCACCGAACGCGAACCGCCGCCAAAACGCACCGCAATCTCCAACCGCCCGGCCAGGCTGCCGCCCACCACTTCAACGTGGCCGCCCAACAGATCGATCTGCAGGTCGAGTTGGCGGCTGATGCGGCTGATCCAGTCGGTGGCCGCCGGCTGACGGGCGCAGTAGGTTACCTGCAGCCGCAACGCGGCGTCGGACGCCAGCGTCTTCAGCGGGAACAGCCGGCGGCCCAGAGAGGAATCGGGCGCTGCCAACAGCTCGCGCACCGGCCCTTGCTGCACAATCACGCCGTCGCGGATCTCGGCCACCGCGTCGGCGGCGTCGCGCACCGCATCCATCTCGTGGGTGATCAGGATGATCGACAGGCCATACCGATCGCGCAGCTGTTTAAGCAGGCTGAGAATGGCCCCGGTGGCGTCCGGATCCAGCCCGGAGGTGGCCTCATCCGCCAGCAGCACCGACGGATTCAGCGCCAGCGCGCGGGCGATGCCGACCCTTTGGCGCTGGCCGCCGGACAGCTGCGCCGGGTAAAACGCCGCCTTGTCCGCCAGCCCCACCGCCGCCAGCAGGCTCTTTACCCGCTTGTCGATATCGCGCGGCACCACGCCCAGATAGGTCAACGGCAGCGCCACATTCTGCCAGGCGGTTTTGCGCTGCAGCAGCGCGGAAGACTGGAACACCGTGCCTATCGCCCGCCGCTCCCTGCGCAGCGCCTCGCCCGCAAGCCGCGACAAGTCCTGGCCGTTCACCCGGATACTGCCGCTGCTCGGCCGCTCCAGCAGGCTGATGCATTTCGCCAGCGTCGATTTGCCCGCCCCGCTGGGGCCGACCACGGCGGTAATCGATCCGGCCGGCACCCGCAGCGAAATGCCCTTCAGCACCTCAATCCGGTGCCCGTCCGGCGCGCGGTAAGCCTTGTGCAACTCCTCAATCTCTATCATCGCATCCTCACTTGACGCTCAGTGCATCGGCCAAGGACGCGCCGGCCGGCCAGCGGTAGCCCACCGCCGGGTGCGGCTCCGCCAGGCGCGGCCCCTGATTGAACAATTTTTCTCGCAGAGTGCCCGCCGTGTAGTCGCGCTTGTACGCTCCGCGTTTTTGCAGCTCGGGGATCAGCAGTTCCACCACGTCGGTGAAGGTTTCATGGGTAACGGCGTAGGCCAGATTGAAACCGTCAACATCCGTTTCCTCCACCCACGCCTGCAGTTCGTCGGCCACGGTTTGCGGGCCGCCCACCAACAGCGGGCCGAAACCGCCGATGCCGACCCATTCGGCGATGCCCTGTACTGTCCATTCACGGCTGGGATCGGCGCTGGAGAAAGTTTCCACCGCCGACTGAATGGCATTGGTGTGCAGATGCTTCAGCACCTGATCCGGCTGATACTGGCCGAAATCGATGCCGGTCCAGCCGGACACCAGCGCCAGCGCGCCTTCGTAGCTGGTATAGGATTTGTATTCCCGCCATTTTTCCTGCGCCTGTTGGTCC
Source organism: Serratia sp. BNK-23 (assembly GCF_047456145.1). NCBI lineage: Bacteria > Pseudomonadati > Pseudomonadota > Gammaproteobacteria > Enterobacterales > Yersiniaceae > Serratia > Serratia sp. BNK-23. The sequence continues at coordinate 1,688,049 of NZ_CP179900.1, read as the reverse complement.
GTTTCACCGACGATCACCGTCTGCAGGTTGAAGATCAGGATGCTGCGCGGATCGCGCCCGGCCTCGGCGGCGCGGCGGCGGATATCGGCTACGGTTTTTTTCAGCAATGTTTTCGAAGGAGAAGCGACAAACACGCATTCGGCTTGTTCCGCAGCAAACTGCTTGCCGCGGCTGGAAGCGCCGGCCTGATACAGCACCGGCGTGCGCTGCGGCGAAGGCTCGCTCAGATGAATGCCCGGCACCTGGAAGAACTCGCCCTTGTGGTTGATCGGATGAATTTTCGCCGGATCGCTGAAGATGCGCCGCTGACGATCGCGCAAAATCGCGCCGTCTTCCCAACTGCCCTCCAGCAGCTTGTAAACCACCTGCAGGTATTCATCGGCGTAGTCGTAGCGCGCATCGTGATCGGTCTGCGCCCGGTGGCCAATATTGCGCGCGCCGCTCTCCAGGTAAGAGGTGACGATATTCCAACCGATGCGCCCCTTGGTCAGGTGATCAAGCGTCGACAATCTGCGGGCGAAAGGATAAGGGTGCTCGAATGACAGCGAGGCGGTCAGCCCGAAGCCGAGATGTTCGGTAACCAGCGCCATCGGCGTCACCAGCGCCAGCGGATCGTTAACCGGCACCTGCGTCGCCTGGCGGATCGCCGCGTCGCCGCTGCCGTTAAGCACGTCGTAAATCCCCAGCACGTCGGCGATAAACAATCCATCGAACTTGCCGCGTTCCAGCAGGCGCGCCAGATCGGTCCAATATTCGAGATCCTTATACTGCCAGGAACGGTCGCGCGGGTGCGCCCACAGCCCCGGCGACTGATGGCCGACGCAGTTCATATCAAAAGCGTTAAGACGAATTTCACGTTGCGATGACATAGCGAGCTCCACAATTATCTGCCGGCCACGGACGGAGCCGGGCCGGATGGGGGGTCTTAGGGTATTAAAAACGGGAATGGACGATCAGTTTGCAGCCGGACATCGCGCCAGCAGGTATTGCGCGACGCTTTGGGCGTGTTCCGCCACCTGCGGCAGCCCCATCAGTTCGCCGAAGCGGCCGCGCGCCGCCGGGCCGGCCACCAGCAGGCGCGGGTTGGCAAGGCCGTCGCCGCCGATCGCCTGGCTGTCGGCATTGACCCACAGCCCCAATCCCAGCGGATCGGCGCGCAGCGCCCCCTGCTCCGCCAGCGAACTGAGCAACGGGCTGGCGGCGATCAGGCCGGCATGAGCCGGCCCCGTAGCGATCAGCAACCGCTGCGTCTGCAGCGCCCGCTCTGCGCCCTGGCGCGGCAGAATCGTCAAGCGCACGCCCTGCGGCATGGGTTCCGCCCGCCGCAGACGAGCGGCCAATACCTGCAGCGTGCCCGCTGCCTGTTGCTCCATCAGCAGCGTGCTCACCTGCGGCGCAAGGCGATAGCGGTGCACGTCCCAATAGGCGCGCAGATGCCGCAGAAAGCGCTGCTGTTCGGTCGGCGTCAATGCTTGCCACAGGCGCTGGCCCTGGGCGCGCACCGCGTCCAACACCGCCTGCCACGGCACCCGTTGCCGAGCGGCGCGCGCCACCTCAAGGCGCACCTGCCGCACCCCGTCACGCAGTCCGGATGGCGGGGTAAACGACCACGTCGGGTACTCCCCTTCGGCATTGGCACGCGGCAGCAAGCCGTGACGAGAGAGTGCGGTAATCGGCCCGCGATGCCCGCGGCGGTGCAACGCCGCCACCGCATCGGCCATCGTCAGCCCACTGCCGACGATCGCCAACGATTCATCGGGCTCAATCTCATCCAGCGCCCCCTCCGCCCAGGGATTGGCGATCAAACGCGCGTCGCGCGCCAGTTCCGGGGCGATCTGCCGCGGCAGCGCGGGCGGCGGATGGCTGGTCGCCAACACCACATAATCGCCCCACAGCCGTTCGCCGCCGGCGGTGATGACGGACGCGCCCTGCGCCTGCGGCTGCAGGTGCTGCGCCCGATCGCGCAGGTGCCGCAAGCGGGCCTGGCCCGACTGCGCCGCCTGATGAAAACGTTCCTCGACATAGCGGCCGAAGGCGCCGCGCTGCGGATAGGCTTTACCGTCGCGCCACAACGCCTGCGGATCGGCCGCCAGCCCGCCGCCCTCGCGGAACCAGCGGTCAAAATCCCCCGCCGGTTCATCCGCCAGCTGCATCCTATCGGCCGGAACGTTGATGCGGTGAGTCGGCTCGGTGGTCGAATACGCCACGCCATAGCCCGGCGCGGCGCGCGGTTCGATCACCGTGACATCCACCGCTCCGCGCGCCAGCTGGATCGCCAGTGCCGCGCCGGTGAAACCGCCGCCGATAACGATAATATGGGCACGCTTCGCCATCAGCCCTCCCGCTGCGCCGGGCCGGGACGACGATCGCCGCCGATGGTTTCGCCAAACGGGCCGGTATTGATCGTGCGAGCCGTCTGATGAGTCGACTGCGCCAGCGGCAGCAGCGGCATCACCAGCTCGGCGAAGCGGTGAGCCTCTTCCAGATGCGGATAGCCGGAAAGGATGAAATTGTCGATGCCCAGCGCCTGATACTCGCGTATGCGCGCCGCCACCTGCTGCGGATTGCCCACCAATGCGGTGCCGGCGCCGCCGCGCACCAGGCCGACGCCGGCCCACAGGTTGGGGCCGATGCGCAGACTCTCTCGCGAGCCGCCGTGCAGTTCGCTCATGCGGCGCTGGCCGGTAGAGTCCATGCGCGCAAAGATCTGCTGCGCCGCCGCGATGGTGTCGTCATCCAGATGCGCAATCAGTCGCTCGGCCGCCGCCCAGGCTTCGTCTTCAGTTTCGCGCACAATAACGTGCAGGCGAATGCCATAGCTGAGTTTACGCCCCTGCCGCTCGGCGCGCTGGCGCACCGCCGCCAGCTTTTCCGCCACCTGAGCCAGCGGCTCGCCCCAGGTCAGGTAGGTGTCGATCTGCCCGGCGGCGATGTCGATCGCTTCCGACGATGAGCCGCCGAAATAGAGCGGCGGGCCGTTTTCCTGCACCGGCGGGAACAGCAATTCGGCGCCTTCGACGCGAATATGCTTACCGCTGAAATCCACCTTCTCCCCTTGCAACAGCCGTTGATACACCGTGAGAAATTCCTGTGTCACCTCATAGCGTTCGGCATGGCTGAGGAAGATGCCATCCCCTTTGTTTTCCACCGGATCGCCGCCGGTCACCACGTTGATCAGCAGGCGCCCGTCCGACAGCCGATCCAGCGTCGCCGCCATGCGCGCCGCCAGGCTCGGCGGCTGCAGGCCGGGGCGCACCGCCACCAGATAGCGCAACCGGCGGGTGATCGGTGCCAGCGCCGCCGCCACCAGCCAGGAATCCTCGCAGCTTTTACCGGTTGGGATCAGCACGCCGTAATAGCCGAGGTTGTCGGCGGCCAGCGCCACCTGCTGCAAATAAGGCAGGTCCACCGGGCGCCCGCCCTGCGCCGTGCCCAGATAGCGACCGTCGCCGTGGGTCGGCAGAAACCAGAAAACGTTGATGCGATCTTTCACTGACTCAGTCATTTATGCCTTTCCTATATAACTATTTTCATTATTTATCGATATAAAAACTTTGCTTGGTTATAAAAAGAAAAGCAGGATGCGTGCCACATTGCAGATTTAAAAAAACCAATGCATATCAATACATTGATGAGATATCGACGTCAAAACGCTGCTGCATTGGCAGCAGGCGGCGGCGGAAAGCTGTTGCCAATGCAGCACCGTGCGCCTTTTATCCTCTCGCGGCGGCTCATTGGCTGGGATAAGATTTTTTTCCCCATCGTCGTCAGACAGGAGACGCCCATGTACGATCCCCAACCGTTCGCCGCCGACAAACCGGTGCTGATCGATCCGGCGTCGCTCGCTCTGCAAAGCGTGCTCGATCGGCTGGCTCCCACCGACGCCACCGTGCTGATCGTCGGTGAAACCGGCACCGGCAAAGAAGTGGTGGCGCGCTATCTGCACCACCACAGCGCGCGCCGCCATCAACCTTTCCTGGCGGTCAACTGCGGCGCCCTGACGGAAAGCCTGGCGGAAGCCGAACTGTTCGGCCATGAGAAAGGCGCCTTCACCGGCGCCGTCGGCACTCATCAGGGCTGGTTCGAAGCGGCGGAAGGCGGCACCCTGCTGCTGGACGAGATCGGCGAGCTGAACCTGTCGCTGCAGGTCAAGCTGCTGCGCGTGCTGCAGGAACGGGAGATCACCCGCGTCGGTTCGCGCAAACCGCTGAAGATCGATGTGCGGGTCATCGCCGCCACCCACGTCGATCTGGCCGGCGCGATTCGCCAACGGCGGTTCCGTGAAGATCTCTATTACCGCCTGAACGTGGCGGCGGTGACTTTACCGCCCTTGCGCCAGCGGCCGGACGATATTCCGGTGCTGGCCAGACATTTTCTTGCGCTGTACGCCCGCCGTCTGGAACGGCCACTGCCGCGGTTGACGGCGGAAGCGCAGCAGACGCTGCTGGACTACCCTTGGCCCGGCAACGTGCGCGAGCTGGAGAACACGCTGCATAATGCGGTTTTGCTGAGCCAGGAGGGGACGATCGCCCCGCAGCAACTGCAGCTCACCCATCGCCTGACGGATAACGACGGCGGCGGCGATGACGCCATCGATCGCTTTGTGCAGCAGCAGTTGCAAGGCGACAGCGCGCAGCTTTACCAACGTGTGCTGGATGCGCTGGTGCGCAACGCCTTCGAACGCAGCGGTGGCAACCAGCTGCAAGCGGCGTCGTTGCTCGGCGTCAGCCGCAATACCCTGCGCACCCATTTGGCGCATCTTGGTCTGATCAAACCGCGCCGCCGCAGCGCCGGCGCCCCCTCACATTCACCGGCCATCAGCGCAGCGCCGCTGCCCGAACGCGAACTGCGCATCGGCTATCAAAAGTTCGGCAACCTCGGGGTGCTCAAGGCGCGGCAAAGCCTGGAACAGCTCTTCGCCACACAGCGCATCAGCGTGCTGTGGAGCGAGTTTCCCGCCGGGCCGCAGCTGCTGCACGCGCTCGACGGCGATGAGATAGACTTCGGCACCACCGGCGAAGTGCCGCCGATCTTCGCCCAGGCACAGGGCAATGCGCTGGTGTACGTCGGTTTTGAGCCGCCGGCGCCGCAGAGCGTGGCGATGGTGGTGCCGCAAGACAGCCCGATACGCAGCGCCGCCGATCTGCGCGGCAAACGCATCGCGCTCAACAAAGGCTCCAACGTGCACTATTTATTGCTGCAGATGCTGGACGAACAGGGATTGACGTTGAACGACGTGCGTATCGTCTACGCGCCGCCGAAGTATCCGCTGTCGGCGACCGATCTGCAGGCGGTGGATGCCTGGATGATGTGGGATCCGCTGCTCAGCGACGCGCAACGCAACGGGGAACTGCGCGTGATCGCCGACGGCACCCAGCGGGTGCTCAATCAGCAATTCTACCTGGCGCGCCGCGACTTCGCCGAGCGTTCGGGCGATCTGTTGCGGCCATTGATGCAGGCGCTGCAGCACACCGGCCGCTACATCACCGCGCAGCCGAGAGAAGCCGCTCGTCACCTTTCCGACGAACTGGGGCTGGCGAGCGCCTCGCTGGAACTCGCGCTGTCGCGCCGCAGCCACGAGATCCGCGCCATGGATGTGCAGGTGATCCGCCAGCAGCAAAGCATCGCCGACCGCTTCTACGCCCTCGGGCTGCTGCCCAGAGCGATCGCCGTGCGCGAGGCGGTCTGGCCGCTGTGATCCCCTGCCGAAAGCGCCGACGCCAGATGTCCGGCGGATCCCGGGCGGCAGCCGACAATGCCGCCGCCTGAAAGAGGGCAGAGATCAGAGATAAGGTTCGCCCAGCGTCAACATCAACCGGTTGGCCCAGGCGAAAAACGCCGTCGCCTGCACCAAATCCAACAGCGCCAGCTCATCCAGGCCCTGAGCGCGCAACGCCGCCAGTTGCCCGGCGTCAGCCTGTGGCGGCGTGGCGGATAGCGCGGCGGCAAAGGTTATCTGCGCTTGCCAGGCGTCATCCTGCCCCTGGCTCAACGCGCCGCCCGGCGCCACCGCCAGCAACCGATCTATCTCGGCTTCGCGCTTCGACAGCTGCGCCGCCTTGCGCGCATGCACCGAGGCGCAGTAGATGCAGCCGTTCACCTTGCTGGCGACCGTCGCCGCCAACTCGCGATCCTGCCGCGACAGCCCGCCGGGGGTATAAAAAATCGCCCGGTCCGCCAGCGTGCGTTGTTCCAGCACCGGATGGTTGCGCGCCAACAGGCGGAAGTAATCGGAATCGGCGTGGCCAAACCGCTCTAGCAACGCCCGGCCGGCGTCATCGAATTCCGCCAACGGCTTGGCGGCGATCCACGGCTCCCACCCCAGTTCTTGCCGGGTAAACGCCGGCGGCGCGTGACGGCCGCCTCGCGTCGCGCTCTCCGTTCGCCAGCGGCCGGCCGTTACCGGCTGATGCGCCGCAGCGTCGTCCGTCTTGCCGCCCAACAACCGGTAGCCCCGCAGCAAGCGGCTTTGGAAACTGACAAAGGCGATTAACTGCGACAATGTGACGATGGCGTCCAGCGACCAGCCGGCCTGCCGCAGCGCCTGCAAGTGCTGGGCGTTGGCGTTGGCCGGTTGAAACGCCAAACGTTCTGCATGCGCCAACGCCGCCGGCAGCCGCTCGTCTTCCGGCGCGTCGCCCTGACGTTCCAGCAGAGCAGCGTAATGCGCGGCCAAGCGCGGCTCGCCATGCCATTCACTGATGCGCTGAGCCAACCGCAGCCGCTGCGCCAGCGGGAAATCGCCGGCGTCCGCAGGCGCAAACAGCGCCAGATAGCTGGACTGAACGGCATCGGTCGCCGCCTGCCGGGTGGCTCTGGCCTGCGCCAGCGTGGAATCCGGCGCAATCTCGGCCAGTTCGGCCAGCAGATCGACCTGGTGCGGTAATGTCGTCATAGCTTTTCCTCAACGTGATATTCATAAGCAACGGCGGGCGTGCCGCGCCGCCAGCCCAGTTCAGGGGCCACGTGGCGGGCGATAAGATCGATAGAACGCAGAATATGGGCGTGCGGCGGGTCGATGGAGTGCACCTGAAACGCCAGATCGGTGACGCGCGCCAGCGCGCTGTCCCGTTGCAGCGAGGCTATTACCTGATCTGGCGTGCCCAAGTGCACGTCGAAAGCGCGGATCAGGCCGTCGAGCGACGTATCGGCCAACCGGTGGCCGTTGGCGCGCATCCGCTCCAGCCCACGGCTCAACCCGGCCGTGGCGAAGTCGCGTGCCTGCTGGCCGTTCTCGCTGACAAACGCAGTGCGCGACCCCATGATGCGCGGCGCCACCCCTGGCGGCAGCGCCGCCAGATAAGCGTCAATGATCGGATTCTGCAGTTCGTCCAGCGGCAGGTCAGGCGCGTCCGCCGGGCGCGGCTGCGTGCGCGACAGCATCAGACCGTCACCGGCGCGGCCGGCCCGTTCGCCCCCTTCCACCGAGAACGTGGCCTGCCAGACGCGCTGCGCCAGCTGCGGCGCCGCCGGGTACAGCCGGTTGTCTTCGCCGCCCAACGCCTCTCCGCGCCAGGCGCTCAGCAACGTGCGCAAATTCTCGGCGAATGCCGTGTTGCGCTGCCCGGCGTCGAGACCGAAAGCGGCGAAAGAAGACGGCGTGCCGCCGCCGGCCACGCCCACCTCCAGTCTGCCGTCGGACAACAGATCCAGTACCGCAGTGTCTTCCGCCACCCGCAGCGCCGACTCCATCGGCAACGTGATCACCCCGGTGCCCAGCCGGATACGGCGGGTGCGTGCCGCCGCCTGCGCCAAAAACACCAGCGGTGATGGCAGACCGCCCTCATCGGCATGAAAGTGGTGCTGCGCCACCCAAGCGGTGTCGAACCCGGCTCGTTCGGCGTGCACGATCTGTTCGGTCGCCAGCCGGTAGCGCTCCTGCGCGCTGCCCTGATCCAGCAATCGGGTGAAGAAACCGAGTCTTTTTCCGCTCATATCGCCTCCTCGAATTTTGGCTGTCCGGCATGCGATGCGCGGCCGGGAATGGCGGCGATCAATTGGCGGGTGTAATCGCTCCCCGGCATGGCGAACAACTCGGCGGTGGCGCCGCCGTCTACCCGTTCACCGCGGTGCAATACCGAAACGCTGTGCGAAATCCGCCGCACCGTCGCCAGATCGTGAGAAATAAACAGGTAGGTCAGGTCCCGCTCCTGCTGCAACTCTTGCAACAAATGCAGGATCTGCGCCTGCACCGTGACGTCGAGCGCCGACGTGGCCTCATCCAATACCAATATTCGCGGTTGCAGCACCAGCGCGCGGGCAATCGCCACCCGCTGACGCTGGCCGCCGGACAGTTCGTGCGGCCTGCGGTTCAGCAAATCGGGCGGCAGCGCGACCCGTTCGAACAGCTCACGCACCCGCCGATCGCGCTCCGGTTTGCCGATCGGCGCGAAATTCAGCAGCGGTTCTTCAATCACCCGATAAAGAGTCTGTTTGGGATCGAGCGAGCCGAACGGATTCTGATAAACCAGCTGAATGCGCTGCCGAAACTGACGCAACGCTTCGCCCCTGAGACCGATAACATTGACGCCGTCGATCAGGACCTGCCCGGCATCCGGCCGCTCGAAGCCCAACAGGCAACGCGCCAGCGTGCTTTTGCCCGACCCGGACTCTCCCACCAACGCATGGGTGGTGCCGCGCGGCACGCTGAATGACACGCGATCCAGCGCGCGGAACCCCTGGCCGCCGGACAGCCGAAAATCCTTAACCAGCGCCTGAACCACGATCGCCGGCGGCTGCCCGCTGCGTTTCGGCGGCGGCGCAACGGCGCCGCTCAATGAAGGCGCATCGGCTAACAGTTTACGGGTGTATGCGCTGGCAGGCGCGCGCAGCACCTCGGCGGTAGCCCCCTGTTCCTGCACCCGGCCGTGGCGGAACACCAGCAGCCGATCGGCGCGTTCCGCCGCCACGCCCAAATCGTGCGTCACCAGCAGCACTGCAGTGCCGAATTCGCGCCGCAGCTCGTCGATCAGATCGAGAATGCGTTTTTGCACCGTCACGTCCAGCGCGCTGCTCGGTTCGTCGGCAATGATCAACGCCGGCTGCAGCGCAATGGCGATGGCGATCAATACCCGCTGCTTCATGCCGCCGGAAAGTTGATGCGGAAACTGGCGCGCCCGCAGTTCCGGGTGCGTCAGCCCGACGCGGGTCAGCAGTTCCGTCACCCGCTGTTGTACCTGCCCGCGCGGCAACCGGCGGTGAATATTGACGATCTCCGCCACCTGCTCGCCGATGGTTTTTACCGGGTTGAGCGAGCTGGCGGGATCTTGCGGGATCAGGCTGATTTGCGCCCCTCTCACCGCATCCAGCCGCCGCGATGACCAGCCGGCGATATCGGTGCCGTGCAGCCGGATGGCGCCCTGTTCAAGGTGGCCGTTGTCGGCCAGCAAGCCGATGATCGCCTGCGCCGTGGTGGTTTTGCCGGAACCGGATTCGCCAACCAGCGCCACCACTTCCCCCGGCTCAATCGTGAACGACACCTCATGCACCACCCTTCGCCTGCCTTCGTTGCCCTGATAGGCGATGGAAACCTTGTCCAGCGCCAGTACCGGCGGCCGCGCCGCCCGTTGCCATGCCGCTTGCATGCTCATCGCGCTTTTCCTCCCAGCGAACGGCTGATGCGGTTAGCCGCCAACACCACCGCCACCACCACCATGCCCGGGAAGGTGGTCAGCCACCAGGCGGTGGAAATGTAGTTGCGCCCTTCGGCGATCAGCAGCCCCCATTCCGGGGTTGGCGGCGGAGTGCCGTAACCGAGGAAGCTCAGGGTGGCGATCGCCAGGATCGCACTGCCGAACTGCAGCGCCGAGAAGGCGATCACCGAAGTCAGCGAGTTCGGCAGGATATGCCGCCACAGCACCGCCCAAAAGCTGCCGCCGCTGCCGTAAGCCGCTTCAACGTAATCGCTGTGCCGCACTCGCACCACTTCCGCCCGTGCCAGACGGGCAAAGTTGGCAACCGAAGTGACGCCCACGGCGATGGCGGCGTTGACCGTACCGAAACCAAGCAGGATGATAATGCTCAGCGACAGCAGCAGGCCGGGGATCGACAGCAGCACATCGACGACGCGCATCACCGCGTCGTCCGCCACGCCGCCCAACGCGCCGGCGATCAGGCCGAGCGCGGTGCCGAACACCAACCCCAGCGCCACCGCCACTACCGCGCCGGCCAGGGTTTGCGACGCGCCGTACACCATGCGCGCATACAGGTCGCGTCCCAGTTGATCGGTGCCAAGCCAATGCTCACCGCCGGGCGCCAGTCGCTGCGCGCCGGCAATGCCTTCGGTGCCGCTGTAGGCGGTAAACAGCTGCGGCGCCAACGCCCACAGCACCACCAGCGCAATGACCGCCCAGGCCAGCAAAAGCGTCAGGGGGACACGGCGGCGGCTCGAACGACTGGCGGGCAGCGCGCCTTCACTTTCAGCGCCGGACAGATCGCGCTCCGGAACCGTGGCTTTTTCAAAGGAGATACTGCTCATAGGGATGCTCCTGCCTGGGTTTTCAGCCGCGGATCCAGCAGCGGGAACAGCAGATCCACCAGCAAGTTGATGATGACGAAAGCGGCGGCCGAGATCAGCACTATCGCCTGCAGCACCGCCACGTCCTGATTGACCACCGCTTGCTGGGTCAATTGCCCCAGTCCGCTGCGGCCAAACACGGTTTCGGTGATCAGCGCCCCGGCGATCAGTTCGCCGAACAGCATGCCGGCGATGGTCAGCGCCGGCAGCATGGCGTTGCGCGCCACATGCCGCCACAGCACCCCGCTGCGGCTGGCGCCCTTGGCCCGCGCCACCGCGACGAACGGCTGGGTTTGCACCGCATCGATGCTGCGGATCAGAATTTGCGCCAGCGGCGCGGAGATCGGCAGCGCCAGCGTCGCGATCGGCAAAATCACCCCCTGCCACTCGCCGGGGTTAATGATCGGGATCAGCTTCAGGCGGAACGAAAAGAGCTGAATCAGCACAATGCCCAGCCAGAAGGTGGGCACTGAAACGAACAGCGACGGCAGCATCTGCAGCGCCGAACGCAGCCAGCCGAAGCCGGTCAGGTTGGAAACAAAAGCGATAATCAGCGCCAGCAGCAACGCCACCGCAAAGCCCAGCACCGCCAACTGCAGCGTGGCGGGCAGATTAGCCGCCAGCAGCGCGGTAACCGGCACCCCGGCCTGCATTGAGAAGCCCAGATCGCCATGCAGCACGCTGCCCAGGGTATGCAGATACTGCCGCCACAGGGGGACATCCGCGCCATAGGCCGCGCGCATGTCGGCGATCTGCGCCGGACTCAGCCCCATGTCCGGGTTCTGGAATTTGATCAGGATCGCATCGCCCGGCAGCACCTGCAGCAGGATGAACGACAGGGTAAAGGCCGCCCACAGCACCAATGCCGCCTGCCCGATGCGCCCCGCCAGATATCGCTTCATTGCGCCCCCTTAATGTTTCTCTAACCAGGCGCCGTAGAAGCTCGGGCGACCGACCGCTTCGAAACTCACCCCCTTCAAATAAGGCGCACCAGCGAACACCTGCGGCTCCTCAAAAAACGGGATCACGTAGGCTTGGTCAATCAGGTAGTTTTGCGCCTCGCCGGCGATCTGCAGGCGTTGTTGCGCATCAACCTCGGAGGCAATGCCGAGCAGCAGGGCATTCAGCTTGTCATCGTTAAAGTTGCTGTTGCTGCTGGTGCCGCCCTTCTGCAGCAGCCCGTCGCGGTTGGTTGGGTAAAACTGACTTTTAATCACGTCCGGATCGGCGCGCCCCACCTCCACCACCGTCGCCGGGGTTTTCTGTGGGTCGAGATTATCCGCCACCCGGCTGCCGGCGTCGCCCGCCAGAATGTTCAGCCGCGCGCCGACTTTCCCCCACTGCTGAGAAACCAGCTGCAACACCGCCTTGTTCTGCGGCTGCGGCAACGATTCATACACCGTCAGCACCAGCTTCTTGCCGTCCTTTTCCCGCAGCCCGTCGCCGCCCTTTTTCCAACCCGCTTCATCCAACAGCCGGTTGGCCTGTTGCGGGTCAAATTTCAGCTTGTCGGACAGATCGACAAAGCCGGCGGCCGAGGAGGCGATCACCGATTTGGCCTGCGGGTAGTTGGCGGAGAACAGCGTATCGACGATCTGCTTGCTGTCGGTGGCATGCAGCAGCGCTTGACGCACGCGCAGATCGGCCACCAGCGGGTTATCCGGCCGGAAAGCGATGCTGTCGTTGACGCCGCGCGTCGGTGCGGCATAAATGATAAAGCCCTGATCCTGCGTTTGCTTCTCGTCATAGGCCTGGATCTGGCGGATAAAATCCGCCTGCCCGGCCTGCAGCGCACCGATGCGCACGCTGTCCTCGCCGGTGACGATCACCTTGATGCCGTCCAGATTGGCTCGCCCTTGTTGGGGCGATTTGACCGGCCCCCAGTCATAATCCTTACGGGCGCTAAGCTCGACCTCACGCCCCAGCGTTTCGCCGCTGACCACAAACGGACCGGAACCGATGATATGGCGCGCATCGCCCAGTTCGTCGTAGCTGCGGTTCAGCGTGCTGAGCGATACCAACCCGGAGCCGATAGTGGCGGTGCCCTGCAGGAAACCCGGCGACGATCGCGTGAAATGGAATTTAACCGTCAGCGGATCCACCACTTCACTGCGCTGGTAGTTATTGATCACCTCGGAAACCGGCAGGCGTTTCTCCTTGTTGCCCAGCCCGTAGGTGTCGAAGTTCTTCGCCACCGCGTTGGCGTCCAGTGGCGTGCCGTCGGAGAAAGTCACGCCGGGGCGCAGCTTGAAAGTGTATTCGGTTTTGTCGGCGTTGCTGCTCCAGGACTCGGCGATCCAGGGTTCAATCTCCAGCGTCTTGGGGTTCTGGTAAGTCAGCTTGTCGGTGATCTGATTGAGAATACCGCCGTTGGGGTAAAACCCGCCGGAAGGCGGATAAAGATTGGTGTGAGCCTGTTGTTCGAGGTAGATCAGCGTGCCGCCCTGCACCGCCGCCAACGCCGGGCTCATCGCCGCCGCCCCTCCTAACGCCACCGCTATTCCACCGGTTAATACCTTGAAAGAAAAATTAAACATTAGTGCCGCACCCATATTATTTCTGAAAGTTATGGGTTAGATAACAAACCAAATCGGCGGGGAATTGAACGAACTAATTTCGCTAACCAATGGTGTAAATCGCACAAGACGCGTCGCTTGGCGGCGAATGCAATCTGTTATAAAGTATCAAAACCTCAGCCAAAGGAAGACGACGATGAAAATCCAGCTGTCGCTGTTGTTTCTCAGCCTGCTGGCCGGCAAGGCCGCAGCGTTTCAGTCGAAAGTGCCCGAACCGCGCCCGGAGCAGGCGCGGGTGGCGGAACAAAACATCGAAAATCTGTTTTACGGCTTTCACGCCATGGACGCCCAGCCGGTGAGCATCGGCAGCTGCGCGGCGGTGCCGGTGGCGGGATGCCAATGCGCATTCTGCACCCAGCTGCGGCAGGCCGGGCGCTGAACCGCCCCCTTATTCACCCAGCTCATATTGCACGTTCAATTGCCCTTTCTTCATCTTTAGGCCGGTAATCGCGATCGCGCCCACCTCGCCCAGCGCGGCGACATGGGTGCCGCCACAGCCGTAGGCGGGCAGCTCGCCGAAGCCGACCTGGCGCAGGCCGTCCACCGCCTGCTGGCGGCGCGGCAGATCGGCGGCGATCAAACGCATCAGCTCCGCCTGCAAAAAGTCCGCTTCTATCGTCTGCGCATCCGCTCCCGGCGCGAAAGTGATGCGCCCTTCCCCCGGCCAATGATGCGCCTTGACCGGCCGCCAGCCCCGGGTTTCGCCCAACCAGCCGATCAGATGCCCAGCGGAGTGCCAGCGGGCGTGCAGCCGACGCTGCGCTTCATCGATTTGCATCGTCACCGGCCCGTTCGGCAGCGGCGCGGCGGTAAAGTGCACCACGGTATCCCCCTGCTGCTGCACCCGCAGCACGGTAACGTCGCCTAACGACCCCACATCGGAAGGTTGGCCGCCGCCCTGCGGGTGGAACAGCGTGGCGTCCAGTTCCACGGCGTAAGCGCCCGCCTCGGCCGGCGCACAGCTCAACACCCGCGCCTGGCCCTGTAAATCGTCGCTGTAGTAATAACGTCGCTCGGTCATCATTTTTTCTCCTCGGTTCGGAGAGCCATTATATTCATGCCATAATCGGAGGATAATCCGCCGCCATCACAATGGACTTTTGCGTCATGAGCACAAATCTTTCTTACGCGCTGTTGGCCGAAATGGCCGTTTTCGTTCAGGTGGTAGAGAGCGGCAGCTTTTCCGCCGCCGCCCGCAAGCTGGGCGCTTCGCCTTCCGCCGTCAGCCGCAGCGTGGCGAAGCTCGAACAGGCGCTGACGCTGCAGCTGCTGCACCGCACCACCCGCAAACTGCGGCTGAGCGAAAGCGGCGAAGAGGTGTTTGCGCACTGCCGCACCCTGCTGGCGGCGGCCGACGCGGTCATGGCGATCGGCGGGCGCGGCGCCGCGGAGCCCGAAGGGCTGGTCAGCGTCAGCGTACCCAAAGCGGTGGGCCGCTTCGTGCTGCATCCGCACATGCCGGAGTTCCTGCGCCGCTACCCGAAGGTGGACGTGAGGCTGCGGCTGGAAGATCGCTACATGGATTTGATAGACGATCGGGTCGATCTGGCGCTGCGCATTACCGATCGCCCCTCGCCCGGGTTGATCGGCCGCCAGTTGATGAGAATAGACCATCTGCTGTGCGCCACGCCGCACTACCTGGCGCAGCACGGCACACCGCAGCATCCGCACGATCTGGCGGCGCACAGCTGCATCTATCTGGGGGAAACGCCGAGCGACGCGCAATGGAAATTCCGCCGCAGCGGCAAAACGGTGACGGTCAACGTGCGCGGCCGCTACGCCGCCAACCACACCGGCGTGCGGCTGGACGCGGTGAAACGCCATATCGGCATCGGCAGCCTGCCGTACTTTACCGCCCGCCAGGCGCTCGACGACGGCGAGATCGTGCAGGTGTTGCCGGAATGGGATTTTCTCAGCAGCTATCACGGCGGCCTGTGGTTGCTCTACGCGCCCAACCAGTATCTGCCGCCCAAACTGCGGGTGTTTATCGACTATCTCGTCGCCTGCCTGGCGCAGGAGCCGCAGCTAAAGCGCCTTGCGTAGCGTGATGTTGATGCGGTGCGGCCCCACCAGCGAGTGGTAGCCTTCCTTGACCGGCAGGATGCCGTGAAAACAGAGCCGAGATGGGCCGCCCCACACCACCACATCGCCGTGCGCCAGCGGAATGCGCCGCGCCCGGTCGCTGCGTTGCAGGCCACCGAACTGAAACACCGCCGGCAGCCCGAGCGACACCGAGACGATCGGCGCGCCGAAGTCGTGTTCGTCTTTATCCTGATGCAGCGACAGCTTGCTGCCCGGATCGTAACGGTTCATCAGGCAGGAATCCGGCACGAAGGGGCCGAAGCCCGCCTGCTGCGCAGCTTCGTCCGCCAGCGCCATCAGGATCGGCGGAATGGCCGGCCAGCGTTTGCCGCTGCGCGCGTCGCGTTCCGAATAGCGGTAGCCCCGGCTGTCGCTGGTCCAGCCGTTGCCGCACCAGCTCATCGCCACCGACATCACGTGCCCGCCGGGGGTGGTCAAATGCCGCCACGGCACCTGCGCCACCACGCCCTGCACCGCCGCCAGCAGTGCCGGCCCGTGATCGCGCACGAAGCCGTGCATCACCACCGCGCCGGGGGCGATCTCTTCGCGCCACGGCGGCGGCAGCGCGTCTTCAAAAAGATCGATTGTCATCGCCAAAACCTGTATGAATACACAGTACCCATTGTAACCCGCCGCCGCCGATTGTCCAGCGCCCGGCGGCGCCATTGTTGTTGGCGGCAAATTTCTCTACAGTAGCCGCCATAAAATCAATCACTCACCAGGAATGCGTGTGATTAAGGGCATCACTCTTTCAGTCGTCGCCTCCATCTTGTTCGGCGCGATGTATTACTTCACCTCTACCCTCACCCCGCTGAACGGCGAGCAGGTCTACGGCTGGCGCACGCTGCTGACGCTGCCGTTCCTGACGCTGTTCATGGCGCTGTCCGGCGATTGGCGCAAGGTGGGCGACACGCTGGCCTGGATCGGCCAACGGCCGCCGCGTCTGCTGGGCCTGCTGCTCACCTCGGCGCTGCTGGGGGTGCAGCTGTGGCTGTTCCTGTGGGCGCCGCTGCACGGCAAGGCGCTCGACGTATCGCTCGGTTATTTTCTGCTGCCGCTGACGATGGTGCTGGTGGGCCGTTTGATTTACCGCGATCGGCTGTCGCTGCTGCAAAAACTGGCGGTGGCATGCGCCATGGTGGGGGTGGGCAATGAGCTGTATCAGGCGGGTGGCGTGTCGTGGCCGACGCTGGTGGTGGCGCTGGGTTATCCGCTCTACTTTATTTTGCGGCGGCGTTTCGGCACCGACAATCTCGGCGGGCTGTGGTGCGAGCTGGCGCTGATGCTGCCGGCTGCGGCCTGGTTCGCCTTCGGCGACGGTGGCGCCGCGGCGTTGCAGATCAATGCCGAGCTGTATTGGCGCATTCCGCTGCTCGGCGTCATCAGCGCCGTGGCATTGGTGTGCTACATCCTCGCCAGCCGCCTGCTGCCGTTCAGCCTGTTCGGCCTGCTGAGCTATGTGGAACCGGTGCTGCTGGTGATCGTCGCGCTGCTGCTCGGCGAGAGCATCAGCCAAAGCGAGTGGCCAACCTATCTGGCGATCTGGCTGGCGGTGCTGCTGCTGGCGGCGGAAGGTGCGCAACACCTGCTGCGCCGCCAGCGGGTCTGACTCAGGCGGCCAGCGTGGCGCCGCCGTCGATCACGATATCCTGCATGGTGATGTGGCTGGCCAAGTCGGAGGCCAGGAACAACACCGCGTTGGCGATCTCGTCCGGGCGGGCGATTTTACCCAGCGGGATCCCCAGTTTGAACAGCTCGGGGAAGCCGGCGATGGTGCGCTGCTGTGCATCGTCGGTCTGCCACATGCCGCGCTGCATCGGCGTGTCGGTCGAGCCCGGCGACACCAGATTGCAGCGCACGCCGAACGGCGCCATCTCCAGCCCCACGCAGTGGTTCAGGCTGGTCAGCGCCGCCTTGGAGGCGCAGTAGGCCGCCATCTGCGCGCGCGGCACGTGCGCGGCGTTGGAGCCGATGCTGACGATCGCGCCGCTGCGCTGCGCCTTGAAGTGCGGCAGCACGGCGCGGAACAGGTAAAACGCCCCCGAGGCGTTGACGTTGATGCACTGGTGCCAGTCATCCACGCTCAGATCTTCAGTATTGCCCATGCGCAGAATGCCGGCGGCATTGACCAACACGTCCAGTCGCGGGTTTTCCGCCAGCTGTTGGCGGCACACCGCCTCCACCTGCTCCGGCCGGCTGATGTCCAGCGTCACGCAAGGGTAAGGCAGATCCGGGTTGGCGAACTCGCGGTCAAACCCCACCACCTCGGCGCCCTGCGTCAAAAAATGCCGGGCGATCTGCTCGCCGATGCCGCGCGCCGCGCCGGTCACCCACACGCGTTTGCCGGTGAAATCCATCTGAATGCTCATGCGCGCACCGCCATCCGGGCGCACAGCCGGGTCATGTTGTTGTTCATCGTTGTCTCCTGCGAAAAGCATGTGATGCGGCGCGCTGCGCCGCAAAGTGGCCCTACAGCGCGCCGCTGTTCAGGCCGAAAGCGTTGAGCATGGTGCCCAGTTTGGCGGCGGTTTCCATCCACTCGGACTGCGGCGTCGAGGCGGCGACGATCCCCGCGCCGGCGAACAGCCGCACCCGGTTGCCGCGCAGCAGGCCGCTGCGGATGACGATCGCCCACTCGCCGTCGCCGTTGGCGTCGCACCAGCCGACGATGCCGCTGAACAGGCCGCGATCGTGCGGCTCCAGATCGGCGATCAGCTGGCGGGCGCTCTCGGTCGGGAAGCCGCACAGCGCCGGCGTCGGATGCAGCAGGCAGGCCAGCTGCATCACGTTGAGCGCCGGATTCAGCAACTCGCCGCGAATGCGGGTGGACAGGTGCCACATGGTGCCGGTGCTGAGCAGCGACGGGCCGCTCGGCACGCTCAGGCTGGCGCACAGCGGCGCCAGGCGCCGACGAATGTCGTCGATCACCAGTTTGTGTTCGTATTTGTCTTTGGTCGAGCGCATCAGGCGCTCGCTGCCGAGGCGATCCTGCCGCGCATCGTCCTGACGGCGCGCCGACCCCGCCAGCGGATTGGTGTGGATCTCGCCGCCCTGCTTGCGGATCAGCAGCTCCGGGCTGGCGCCGAGCAGCACGCCGCCATCGGCCAGCGGCAGGGAGAAGTGGTATCCGGTCGGGTTCTGCACCATCAGGTTATTGAGGATTTGGTGGCCCGCCACCGGCTGCTCCAGCTCGATGTCGAGGATGCGCGACAGCACCGCCTTGTCCAGCTTGCCTTGTTTGAAGCGGCTGACCGCTTCCGCCACCGCGTGCTTGAAGCGCGGCTCGTCCGGAATGCTGGTGCAGGCGACCAGGCGATGCGGCTGTTGCAGCATCGGGCGCGCGGCGCGGGTAAAGCTGTCGTTGGCGACAAACTGGCAGTTTTCAGGCACGTACAGGCTGGAAGGCCGGCGCGTATCGAACGGAATGGCGCCCACCACCACCGGTGCCGCCTGGCCGGCGGCTTTGGCGCGCGCCAACGCCTGGCGGATATGCTGCGCCAGCGCGCTGTCTTCCTGCTCGCCGCCGAACGCCGGCGTCTCAATGCGCTCGAACACGCCGCTGGCGGAGAGGGAACGGAATTCGGACCGGTACAAAAAGGTCGATTGTTCGGCGTACGCAAACCCGGGGAAGGTTTGGTTTTCTGTCGTCAGTGTCGCCACAAGACCACTCCTTTGTTGCGCCTCACCAATGATAATGTTTATGCGAATAGTTATCATTAGCTGTAAAGGGGTGGTAAATTACACCGGTTCCCCACCGTGGGTCAATCTCCGATGAATGAATCTTTCCGCCCGCTGCGTCAAATCCGCGTTACGGCACGGAAAGAAATAACACATTGTTATTATTGTATTTTAGCAAAAAATAAAGGTCGTGACGTCGTCACCTTCACGCCAAAAATGCCCGCTGAACCGGCGCCCGGCGGCGCAATGCGGCGTCAATGTCTTAAGCAGCTCTAATACGAACGTCTGCCGCTGCACATCCACGGCCGTCATGCGCGCATCAAGAAAATCGAAGTAACAACGCACCTGCGGATACAGCGCCTTAAACAGGCTCTCTTTGGCGGAAAACGTCAGCGTCAGCAGCGCGTTGAACGGCAGCGTTTCGCCTAGCAACGCCTCGCGCTCCGCCGGTGAAACGATCGCGCTCCACAGCTCCTCAGCTCGCTCCACGGACAGCAACGTCTCCACGTCCAGCCCCACGCCGCCCAGCCCGCTCTCGCGGTGCACGGCGCACAGCGCGGTATGCGAATTATGGCTCAACGCCCCGGCAATGCCCGGCGGCCACTGCGGCGCGCGGTCTTCGCCGCGCGCCAGGGTGAAGTCGGCGAAACCGAGTGGCGCCAGCAGCTGGCGCGCCAGAACACGTCCGGCCAGATACTCCGCACGGCGTTTCGGCACCGCGCGCGCCAGATGGTCCGGCAACGTAAAACCTGCCTCGGGATAACTCTCGTCGCGGTAATCCGCCAGCGCAAACTGGCAGCGCGCCACCTGGCCCGGATAACCGTCCGGCGTGAAAAATTCGATATTGCGGATAAAAGTGGGCAACGGCGGTATCCATGATAAGCAGGCAGGCTGATGATGTTAGCCCCCGAAACGGCCTGCAACAATGACCCTGGGCAAAATAAATGGCGTTAAGTCCCGCGCGGCGGCGCGTTGGACGAAGTGGGGAAAATGCCTCTCCCCCGCATTCGGGAGAGAGGCTGGGCATTACAGGATGCCCTTCATGGTCTTCTCGAAATCGCTCCAGGCGCAGAAACCGTCCTTGTCGATCGGGCAGCCTTTCAGCGCCAGCGTTACCCGCTGCGGCGGGGTTTGCAGCGTCAGCGGCGTCGCCTTGCGCAGCTGTTCGGTGGACTGATAGACGTACTCGATCTTCAGCAATTCACGATCGTTCTGCGCGTCGCGCCAGCGCTGGAACACCAGCTTGCCGCCGATCGGCGTTTTCTCGTACTGCTGCGGCAGCTGATACGGCTGGAACTGCATGGCCGACAGCAACGAGGCGATATTGGAATCGTGGCCGACCAGCACCGTCAGCTTCGGCGCGTCCGGTTTACGCTCGCCGAGCAGCGCGTTGTTGATGTAGGTCAGCAGCGGCTTGGCGACGTTTTGCGCCACCACCGGCGAGGTGAACAGCGAATCCTGATAGCCGTCTTTCAACTGCGCCAGCTGCTTCCACTGCTGCGGGGTGACGATTTTGCCCCAGGCCACCTCTTTCATCGGGAAACCTTCGTAGTACTGCAGCATAAAGGCGTCCACCAGCGAGTTGCCCACCCGCAGCGGGCCGGAGACGCCCGGCTCTTTGCCCGGCACCGCGCTCATCACGCTGGCTTCTTTGGTCAGATCGCAGTGTTTGTCGGTCTTGCAGGCGGCGGAATCCTTGTAATCGATGATCTTCGCCAGCTGTTGATAAGAGGCGTCCAGCTTCAGCGATCCCAGCGCGGCGTTCATCGCCGCCAGCGCCTGCTGGTTGAAGGCTTCGCCGGTGTCGGTGATGATCGGGTTGAAGGTCGGGTCCATCTCGCCCATCTTGTCCTGATGGTGCACGCTGACGTCGCAGCCCGGGAACGCGCCGTTGCTGAAGAACTGCGCGGTGGCCACCGTGCGCTGCAGGCTGTTGGCGTAGACGTACACGCTGCCGGCGGTCGGGCAGCCCTCTTGCGGCAACAGGCCGGTCTGCTTCAGCCAGGCGTTGAAGTAGTGCCCCATGTACACTTCCAGCACCCCGCCCTTGGTGGTCAGCTGGCCGCCCGGCGTTTCCCAGGCCGGCCAGGCCTTCGGCGTGGACTGCGCCAGCACGCTGCCGTTGTTGGCCAGCGGCGCGCGCAGGTTATGGCGGCTCATCACCAGCACCTGTTCCAGTTGATAACCGCCGGCTTCCGCCAGCGCGTTCCCGGTGAATAACAAGGGCAGGCACAGCAATAACGTTTTTTTTCTCATCCGCAGAGGCTCCCGGAAAATGATTATTTTTAAGGTGTTAGCGTTTGCCTGAGTATGATGGCGGGGTTAGTGTGACAAGTGTGTGACAGGGTTCACGGGAAAAGATCGTACCAGCGGCCACCGGGCGGCGGCCGCTGTGCGTCAACTCAGTACCACAGGCTCATGATCGGCCAGCCGATCAGCAGCAGCGCGGCGATGTACACCACGCCGAGAATGCCGCCCAGGCGCCAGTAGTCTTTCGATTTCACGTAGCCGCAGCCGTAGATGATGACCCCCGGCCCGGTGGCGTACGGCGTCAGCACGCCCATGATGCCGATCGACAGCACCAGCAGCATCGACAGCTGCTCCATCGGCACGCCCGGCAGCCCTTTGCCGACCGCCAGGATCACCGGCAGCATGGTGGCGGTGTGCGCCGACAGGCTGGCGAACAGGTAGTGGGCGAAGTAGAACACCAGCACCAGCGCCACCACCGTCATGTTCGGCGAGAAGCCGTCCAGGTGGGTGCTCATGGTCTGGGCGAACCAGTCGATAAAGCCGGAGCGCGTCAGGCCGTTGGCCATCACCACCAGCGTCGCCAGGTTAACCAGCGTATTCCAGGCGCTGGAATATTTGGTGATTTCTTTCCACGACACCACGTGCAGCGCCAGCATCAGCGACACCGCCAACAGGCACACCGCGGTGGCGTCCAGCACCTTGCCGCCGAACACCCACAGGCACAGGCTGAGCAACACCAGGCCGATCAGGGTGTATTCCTTGCGCGTCAGCTTACCCATTTCCCCCAGCGCGGTATCCGCCCAGGCGGCCACTTCGCTGCTGTGGGTCACGCCCGGTTTGTACAGATAGTAGGAGATCAGCGGCGCGATGATCAGCAGCAGCAGGCCGACCGGCAGGAACGCCAGGAACCATTGCATCCAGCTGATATGCACCCCGGCGATCTTGCCGACGAACTCGATGCCCAGCACGTTCGGCGCGGCGCCGGTGACGAACATCGAGGAGCTGATGCTGGTGCCGACCACCATCATCCACATCAGGTAACCGCCGATGCGGCGCGAGGAGGGATCGTTAGGGAAAGAGTCGAACAGCGGCGGCAGGTTTTTCACCACCGGGAACACGGTGCCGCCGGTGCGCGCGGTGTTGGACGGCGTGAACGGCGCCAGCAGGATATCGATGATCACCACCGCATAGCCCAGCGTCAGCGTGCGCTTGCCCATGAACTTCACCAGGAACAGCGCGATGCGCCGCCCCAGCCCGGTGGCCTCGTAGCCCAGCGCAAAAATAAAGGCGCCGAACACCAGCCAGACGGTGGTGCTGGAGAAGCCCGCCAGCCCCCATTTCAGCGCCTCTTTACCGGCCTTGAAGCCCGGCTCCGCCAGTTCCTGCGCGCCGAACAGCACCCAGTTGGCGCTCAGCACGCTGACGGTCACCGCGATAAAACTGATGGCGGTGGCCGGGATCGGCTCCAGAATCATGCCGACGATCATCGCCACAAAGATGGCGAAGTAGTGCCAGGCCTGCGGCGGCATGCCGTCGGGCACCGGTATCAATAACAGGATCGCGAGCACCGCCAGCGGCGCTATCGCTTTCCAGATCTTTTCCTGGGTTTGGGACATAGGGACTCTCCTGAAGGCTTGGTTATTATTCTTGGGCACCCAGCTGCGCCAGCAGCCAGGTCACTATCAACAAGTCGGCGCTGCCGCCGGGGCTGAGGTTGCGGGCAATGCAGTCGGCATCGAAGCGCCGCAGGCGCGCCAGGCCCGCCTCCCCGGCCGAGCCGCCCTGCGCCAGCAGCAACGCCGCCCGGCGCCGCAGCCAGCGCAGCCCTTGCAGGCCGCCGCGCGAGGCGACGTTGGTGTCACCGTTGTGGGCCATCAGCCACAGCAGACTGTCCAGCAGCGCCCGCTGTTCGTCGCCGTCGGCGGCCAACCGTTGCCGATACAGCGGCAGCGCGCCATCCAGCACCAGCCGAAAACCGGCCTCCGCCTCGCCGCGCGCGCCGCTGAGGCCGTAGGCCGCGAACAGCCGCTGGCCGGCGGTCTGCCCGGCGTTGTTGCGCCGCAGCTCGCGGTCCACCAGCCCCCGACACATCGCCGCCGTTTCGGCGCACAGCGCCGCTGCGCCGATGGCGCGCCCCTGCTGCTGCAGGCGGCCGAAGGCGGCGCACAGCAACCCGAGCGAAAACACGCTGCCCTTGTGGGTGTTAATGCCGCCGGTGGCGCGAAACATCTGGTTTTCGCAGGCCAGGCCGAGCGGCCGCAGCCGCGCCAGCTGCTGTTCTGCCGGCAGAGCCGCGTCTTCGCGCCCGCGCTGGATAAAGCGCGGCAGCCACACGCCGATAGCGCGGGCGCTACGGTAAAAATGCCCGAGATCCATATCGCGGTGGGCGCCGGTGTTATGGCGATCCACCAGCCCCGGCTTGGGCGTGAGGTTGACTTCCACCAGCAGCGCGCGAAAGGCGGCGCGGGCGAAGTCGCAGGCCGGTTCGGCACGGCGGGCGGGCAGGTTAATCGGCAGAGAGCGCATCGTTGAACATCCTTTCCATTTCATGCAGCAGCTGCTCGCTGCTATGCCGCCGCTGGCGGGCGCAGATCTTGGCCGGTTGGCCACACAGCAGGCAGCGCCGTTCCGGCAGGCCGATGTCGCGGCGCGACAAAATGCGCCCCTGCGTATCCAGCACGTCGATGTCCCACAGCCGGCCGATCGGGCGGCTCACCTCCAGCTGCATGGCGCAATCTTTCACCCGCTGGGCGTCGGCGCGCAGCGCCACAAAACCTTCGCAGCCGGTGGCGAGCGCCAGCGCCTCGGCCTGCGGGCTGGGCCATCCCTGTTCGGCGCACAGCCGCAGCAGCGCCGCCCAGCCGAGGTTGAAGATGCCGCGCGTCAGCGCGCTGTCCTTCACCGGGCCGGGGACGACCAGCGTCAGCACCAGCAGCGTGCACTGGTGCTGCGCCAGCCACGCCTGCTGGCGCGCCTGGCGGCATTCGCGGCTGGTGAGCAGCTCCGGCAGGCTGACCGCGCGTTCGGCGGCCAGTTGAGGATCGACGACGGCCATCGGTTACTCCGCCACCTGATGCACCACGTCGATCACCGAACCGTCGCGGTAGCGCACCACCGCCACCACCTTGTCGGTAAAGGCGATCGGCTGCGGTTCACCGGTCAGCTGCAGCGCGCGGGCGCGCAGCCAGTCGATGCTCACCACCTCGAGCCCGGCCTCCCGCAGGCGCTGCGCCAGCTCCGGCCGCGCCGGGTTGACGGCGATGCCGTGGTCGGTCACCAGAATGTCGATGCTGGAGCCCGGCGTGACGCAGGTGGTCACCTGCTCCACCAGCGTCGGGATGCGCCCGCGCACCAGCGGCGCGACGATGATCGCCAGCCGCGCGGCGGCGGCGGTGTCGCAGTGGCCGCCGGACGCGCCGCGCAGCACGCCGTCGGAGCCGGTCAGCACGTTAACGTTGAAGCCGGTGTCGATTTCCAGCGCGCTCAGCACCACCACGTCGAGCCGATCGACCGAGGCGCCCTTGGAGCTGAAGTTGGCGTACTGGTTGGCGCTGATTTCGATATGGCGCGGGTTGCGCGCCAGCGAGGTCGCCGCCGCCCGATCGAAGCTCTGCACGTCCAGCAGCTTGCCGATCAGCCCTTTCTCGTGCAGATCCACCATGGTCGAGGTGATGCCGCCGAGGGCGAACGCGGCGCGAATGCCGCGGGCGCGCATCTTGTCCTCCAGGAACCGGGTCACCGCCAGCGAGGCGCCGCCGGTGCCGGTTTGCAGCGAGAACCCTTCGGTGAAGTAGCCGGAACCGGCGATCACCTCGGCGGCGCGGCGGGCGATCAACAGCTCGCGCGGGTTCGAAGTCATGCGCGTGGCGTCGGCGCCGATCTTGTCGGCGTCGCCCACCCGCTCCAGCTGCACGATCAGATCCACCCGATCCTGCGCCAGGCTGGCGGGATGATGCGGATACGGCACCAGCTGCTCGGTCAGCAGCACCACGGTGCCCGCCGCCTCGGCGTCCACACGCGCATAGCCGAGCGAGCCGCAGCAGGCTTCACCGCTGTAGCCGTTGGCGTTGCCGAACTCATCGCAGGCCGGCACGCCGAGGAAGGCCACGTCTATCTGCAGCTCGCCGGATTCGATCAGATTGACCCGGCCGCCGTGCGAGTGAATTTGCACCGGCTCCGCCAGCAGGCCGCGCGAAACGGCGTCCGCCAGCGGGCCGCGCAGCCCGGAGGTGTAAATGCGGCTCACCACGCCGTGGCGGATATGCTCAACCAACGGCGCATGGCAGTCGGTCAGCGAGCTGGAGGCCAGCGTCAGGTTGCGGAACCCCATCGCCGCCAGCGTCTCCATCACCTGATTGAGCGCCAGATCGCCGCCGCGAAACGCATGGTGGAAGGAAATGGTCATGCCGTCCTGCAACCCGCTGCGGCGCACCGCTTCCTGCAAGGAGTCACACAGCTTGAGATCGCGCGGTTTGCGCGCCTGCAGGTTGGCTTTGGAAACGTCCTGATAGCCCGGCAGATCCGCCGGGTTGGCGAAGGTCATCAATCGTTGTTGGCGGTTCATCATGCTTCCTCCCCGTGCTGCGCCGGTTCTTCCCGTAAGCCGGACAGCGCGGCGCGCTCCAGCACCAGCCGGGCGCGTTCAATCACCGGGCTGTCGACCATTTTTCCGTTCAGCGACACCACGCCGCGCCCTTCCCGCTCCGCCGCTTCGGCGGCGTCCACCACCCGCTGCGCGTGCGCCACCTCTTTGGCGGTCGGCGCGTACAGGTTGTGCAGCAGCTCAATCTGGCGCGGGTTGATCAGCGATTTGCCGTCGAAGCCGAGCTGTTTGATCAGCGCCGCTTCCTGCAGGAAGCCGGCCTCGTTGTTGGCGTCGGAATACACGGTGTCGAACGCCTGAATGCCGGCGGCGCGCGCCGCCTGCAGCAGCGAGCAGCGGGCGAACAGCAGCTCAATGCCCTCCGGCGAGCGTTCGGTGCGCAGGTTGCGCACATAGTCTTCCGCCCCCAGCGCGATGCCGATAAGACGCGGCGAAGCGTGCGCGATCGCCACCGCGTTGGTGATGCCCTGCGCCGATTCGATCGCCGCCAGCAGCCCCGTGCTGCCGACCGGCCGGCCGCAGGCCGCCTCGATGGCGGCAATCTCGCGCTCCATGTCGACAACGTCCTGCGCGCTATCGGTCTTCGGCAGGCGCACGATATCCGCGCCGCCGCGCACCACCGCCTGCAAATCCGCCAGGCCGTAGGCGGAGTCGAGCGCATTGACGCGCACGATGGTTTCCACCTCCTGGTACAGCGGGTGCTGCAGCGCGTGGTACACCAGCCGGCGCGCCGCGTCTTTTTCACGCAGGATCACCGAGTCTTCCAGATCGAACATCAGCGCATCGGCCTGATAGATAAAGGCGTTGCTGACCATCGCCGCGTTGGCGCCGGGGACGAACAACATGCTGCGGCGCAGCCGGGTTTTATTCAGCGTTTTCATCTTTCGCCTCCCACGGCAGTTGGCCACCCTCGCAGGCGCGCATCAGCGCGGTTTCCAGCCGGGCGCGCAGCACGCAGTCCAGCGCCCCTTTGTCGTCGACGATCACCTGCACCGGCTCCACCTCATAACGCTGCAGCACTTCCAGCAGGGTGCGACGGATCGCCGCGCCGAACTGTTTTTCCACGCTGCTGGCGATCAGCAGATCGTGCTGCGGCCCCTCGGCGGGCGCGATGCGCACCATGACATCGCTGGATTCCAGCGTGCCGGCCATTGCTTCTCGGATAATTTTCATCATTCACCTGATTGTGCGGACTCAAAAGGATGCGGGGCCGCCTTGGCCCGGCGCTGCGTTTGCAGATCCTGCAGGTAGTACAGGGTGTCCGGCGGCACCAGCGGCGCGGCAGCGTGGAAGTCCCCCGCCGCCAGCAGCTTGCGCACCCAGGAGGCGGAGATCGCCGTGCCCTGATATTGCAAACGCTCGATTTCCACCAGCGCGATCGGCGGGCTGGGCAGCGCCGGCGTTTCCAGCCAGTAGCGCATGTCGCGGTTGTATTTCGCGGTCACCGCGCAGAACGGCTCGTTGCCGACGAAGCGGTGCGTAATGCCCAGCGCGGGCGCCAGATACTGGCGGAAGATCTTCAGATCGATTTCGGTGTAACAGTCGTCGGCCACGCCCTGGTCCTTGATGAAGTAACAGGGGAAGGTGGCGCGCGAGATCACGTACTGCGAGCCTTCGTGTACCGTGAGGTTGGGGATATCGGCGGTGCCGGCCAGCACCAGCCGGCGCCGGTCTTCATAGCTGAAGCGCGAGGTATTTTCCTTCACCAGAAACAGGTGCAGCCAGTCGCAGCGCTTGGCCGCCTGACGCACCAGATACTGGTGCCCGCGGGTAAAGGGGTTGGCGTTCATCACGATGCTGCCGATGGTGTCGCCCGGCCGACGTTGGCTCGCCAGTTGGGCGGCGTAGCGTTTCAGGCGGCACGGGCTGTTTTCCATCAGCACCACGATGCCCGGCACGGTGGCGATCGGGTAGAAACCGCACTGGCGAAACAGCGGCTCGTTCTGCACCTTGGTGTAGATAAACAGCTGGGTGTGATGGCGCTCATAGGCCAGGTTCACCAGCTCGGTCGCCAGCGCCAGCGCCAAGCCTTCGCCGCGCATCAGCGGGCTGATGGCGACGCATTTGATAATATTGTCGGCGATGCCGCCGCAGGCGACCAATTTGTCGTGCTGGGTAACGGTAATAAATATTTCAACCGTGGTATCGATATTCAGATCGTTACTGCGCAAGAAGGCGCTTATTTCTGAAATCGCTTTATGATCCGATCGCTTTACCCGATTAAATACGGCATCGCCTAACATAACACGCTCTCTGGGTTAACTGGCAAACAACAAATGAAATACAAAAATGCATTTTAATTAACATCAGAAATGGCAATTAAAACCTTAAAAACCATGAAGATAAAATCACCCTCTCGTTCAATAAACCCATGGTAAGCAGAAAAAAAACGCGGATTATTGACCTATTTCACAAACCGATCCCGGTTAATAAGTTATTTAATGTTCTTTATTTGCTTAATTAATCTTATGGTGTTTATTATTGAGATAATCTTTATTTGGCGCCGCAATTCACTTACATTCACTTAGCATTTTTATTGCAATTACGGGTCGCACTATGGAATGGCTGAACATCCTGATCGTTGAAGACGAAACGCCGCTGGCGGAGATGCACGCGGAGTTTATCCGCCAGAACGGCGGCTGCCGCCAGATTTGGCTGGCCGGCACGCTGGCGCAGGCCCGCGCCATGACCGAACGCTTCAAGCCGGACCTGATCCTGCTGGACAACTTTCTGCCCGACGGCCAGGGCATCACCCTGCTGCGCGAACTGACGCTGAGCGGGTATCGTGGCGGCATCGTGTTCATCACCGCCGCCAGCGACATGGCTACCGTGGCCGAGGCGTTGCGCTACGGCGTGTTCGACTACCTGATCAAACCGCTGGCCTATGACCGGCTGAGCCAGACGCTGCAGCGCTTCAGCCAGCGCCGCGAAGCGCTGAAAGACAAGGCGCGCCTTAACCAGCGCCGCATCGACGAGATGTTCAACACCTACGCCCGCGGCGAACAGCAGGCGGCGCTGCCCGCCGGCATCGACGAGCTGACGCTCGGCAAGATCCGCGCGCTGTTCGCCGAGCCCGCCGCGCGCCACACCGCTGAAAGCGTTGCGCAAAAAATGGGGCTCAGCCGCACCACCGCGCGCCGTTATCTGGAGTTTTGCACCGCCGCGCAGCAGCTGCGCGCCGAGATCATTTACGGCAAGGTGGGCCGCCCACAGCGGATCTACCGTGCCGGCGAGCCGCATTAGCGGTTATTTGATCGCCCTTGCAAGGTTGCGTGTAACCGCTTTACTTTTTATGCGCCGGTCAGCATCTTGGTGAGCATCACCTAGCCGACTGGACGATCGCCGATGCCCGCTGAACCCCTAGCTTCCCTGTCCGAGATCCTCGCCCGCCGTGACTGGCAAAACCCCGCCTGCACCCACTACCGCCGGCTGGACGCCCACCCGCCGTTCGCCAGCTGGCGCACGGTGGAAGACGCGCGCGACGATGCCCCCAGCGCCAGCCGCCGGTCGCTGAACGGCGAGTGGCGTTTCAGCTATTTCCCGCGCCCAGAGGCGGCGCCGGAGAGCTGGCTGCAGCAAGATCTGCCGGACGCCGCCCCGCTGGCGGTGCCGGGCAACTGGCAGCTCGCCGGCTACGACGCGCCAATCTACACCAACGTGCGCTACCCGTTCCCGGTCGATCCGCCACGCGTGCCGGAAGACAACCCGACCGGCTGCTACTCGCGCGCCTTCAGCGTCGATCCGGCCTGGCTGGCCACCGGCCAGACGCGCGTCATCTTCGACGGCGTCAACTCGGCGTTCTATTTATGGTGCAACGGCCACTGGGTCGGCTATTCGCAGGACAGCCGCCTGCCGGCGGAGTTCGATCTCAGCCCGTGGCTGCAGCCGGGTGAAAACCGGCTGGCGGTGATGGTGCTACGCTGGTGCGACGGCAGCTATCTCGAAGATCAGGACATGTGGCGCATGAGCGGCATCTTCCGCGACGTCAGCCTGCTGCACAAACCCGCCGCGCACCTGAGCGATGTGCGCATCACCACCCCGCTGCATGACGGCTTTACCCGCGGCGAACTGGTGGTGACGGCGCGCGCCAGCCGGCCCGGCCCGCTGCAGGTGCAGGTGCAGGTGCAGGTGCAGGTGCAGCTGTGGCGCGATGGTGCACGGGTGGCCGAGCGCACCCAGCCGCTCGGCGGCGAGATCGTGGACGAACGCGGCGCCTATGACGATCGCGTCACGCTGCGCCTGCCGGTGGAACGCCCG
Organism: Serratia sp. BNK-23; assembly: GCF_047456145.1. Classification (NCBI taxonomy): domain Bacteria; kingdom Pseudomonadati; phylum Pseudomonadota; class Gammaproteobacteria; order Enterobacterales; family Yersiniaceae; genus Serratia; species Serratia sp. BNK-23. Next base: position 1,658,087 of record NZ_CP179900.1, on the reverse strand, counting down.
GCGCTGTGGAGCGCCGAAACGCCCGCGCTGTATCGCACCACCGTCGCCCTGCTCTCGCCCACAGGAGAAATTATCGAGGTGGAGGCCTATGACGTTGGCTTCCGCCAGGTGGAAATCAGCGGCGGGCTGTTGAAGCTCAACGGGCAGCCGCTGCTGATCCGCGGCGTTAACCGCCACGAGCATCACCCGCGCCACGGCCAGGTGATGGACGATGCGACGATGCGCCACGATATCCTGCTGATGAAGCAACACAACTTCAACGCGGTGCGCTGCTCGCATTATCCCAACCACCCGCTGTGGTATCGGTTGTGCGACCGCTACGGGCTGTACGTGGTGGACGAAGCCAATATCGAGACCCACGGCATGCAGCCGATGAACCGCCTGGCTGACGATCCGCTGTGGCTGCCGGCGATGAGCGAGCGCGTCACCCGCATGGTGCAACGCGATCGCAACCACCCTTGCATCATTATCTGGTCGCTGGGCAACGAGTCCGGCCACGGCGCGAACCACGACGCGCTGTACCGCTGGGTGAAAAGCCAGGATCCGACCCGCCCGGTGCAATATGAAGGCGGCGGCGCCGACACCGCCGCCACCGACATCATCTGCCCGATGTATGCGCGGGTGGATCAGGATCAGCCGTTCCCGGCGGTGCCCAAATGGGCGATCGGCAAGTGGATCGGTCTGCCGGAGGAACAGCGGCCGCTGATCCTGTGCGAATACGCCCATGCGATGGGCAACAGCTTCGGCGGCTTTGAGCGCTACTGGCGCGCGTTCCACGCACATCCGCGCCTGCAGGGCGGCTTTGTCTGGGACTGGGTCGATCAGGCGCTGATCAAGCGCGACGAGCGCGGCGAAGAGTTCTGGGCCTACGGCGGCGACTTCGGCGATACCCCCAACGATCGCCAGTTCTGCCTGAACGGGCTGGTGTTCGCGGATCGCACCCCGCACCCGGCGCTGTTCGAAGCGCAGCGGGCGCAGCAGCTGTTCCGCTTCGCCTTCGACGCCGCCTCGCTGACGCTGACCGTCACCAGCGATTACCTGTTCCGCCACACCGACAACGAACAGCTCAACTGGCGGCTGGAGCTGGACGGCGTGGAGCGCGCCAGCGGCAGCTTCGATCTGGCGCTGGCGCCGCAGGGCAGCGCTAGCTTCATCTTGCTCGATCGGCTGCCTATGCTGCATCAGCCCGGCGAGCTGTGGCTGAACGTGGAGGTGGTGCAACCGCAGGCCACCGACTGGTCCGAAGCGCACCACCGCTGCGCCTGGGATCAGTGGCGGGTGCCACGCGCGCTGCATCCCGCGCCGCCGCCCGCACAGGGCGTGCCGCCCACGCTGATTGAAGACGATCAGGGGCTGACGCTTACCCACGGCGACCAGCGCTGGCGCTTCGAGCGCAGCAGCGGCCACCTGACGCAGTGGTGGCAGAACGAGCAGCCGCAGCTGCTGACGCCGCTGCGCGACGGCTTTGCGCGCGCGCCGATCGATAACGACATCGGCGTCAGCGAGGCGAACCATATCGATCCCAACGCCTGGGTCGAACGCTGGAAGCTGGCGGGCCTGTATCGGCTGGAGGAGCGCTGCGTGCGGCTGCAGGCGGATGCGCTGCAAAACGGCGTGCGGGTGGTGAGCGAACACCAGTTCGGCGTGGACGGGCAGATTTTGCTGATCAGCCGCAAGCAGTGGCTGTTCGACGCGCTGGGCGCGGTGAGCGTGAACGTGGAGGTCGAGGTGGCCGACGCCCTGCCGCCGCCGGCGCGCATCGGCCTGAACTGCCAACTGGCGACGGTGCAGCCGCAGGCGGAATGGCTGGGTCTGGGCCCGCACGAGAACTACCCTGATCGCCGCCTGGCCGCGCAGCATGGGCGCTGGCGCCTGCCGCTGGCGGATCTGCACACGCCGTATATTTTCCCCGGCGAGAACGGCCTGCGCTGCGACACCCGCAGCCTGCGCTACGGCGGCTGGCGCATCGACGGCCGCTTCCACTTCTCGCTCAGCCGCTACGGCCTGCAACAGCTGATGGCCTGCAGCCACCAGCATCTGCTGCAGCCGGAAGCAGGCACCTGGCTGCACTTGGACGGCTTCCACATGGGGGTGGGCGGCGACGACTCCTGGAGCCCGAGCGTGCACCGGGATTACCTGCTCACCGCCGGCGTTTACCGCTATCAGCTGCGCCTGCAGCGAGCGCCAGAGGGCTAAATCTGCCAAAAAACTCAACGGGTTGCGCATTCTGTAAGCAAACAGTCACAGAATGTGTAATCCGCCTTTGACATGCCGACGACGCCTCGCTATTATTCGCCCCGTTCACACGATTCCTCTGTAGTTCAGTCGGTAGAACGGCGGACTGTTAATCCGTATGTCACTGGTTCGAGTCCAGTCAGAGGAGCCATATTTAGAGAAGCCCGCTCAGGGAAACCTGAGCGGGCTTTTTGCTGTTGGGCGGCTATGCTCGAGTATCCCCGACACTCTCTACCCGAAACCGGTCAGCCATCCGTTGAACGGGTAAGTTTCTCCCATTGTTCAATTTCCTGACCTAACGCCTCGAGCTTTTGCCGCACCAAACTTAATGCGTCACTGCCTAACAACAGATGCGTGGGTGGGTTCCGGCTCTCAATCACTGCCAGCATGGCGTGAGCCGCCTTAATCGGATCGCCGAGTTGCTTACCGCTTTTTTCCTGACGCGCCTGACGAACAGGTTCAAATAACGCGTCATAGTCCGGGAGACGGCGAGGGCTGCGCACCATTGAACGCCCGGCCCAGTCCGTTCGAAACGAGCCGGGCGCTACTGCGGTCACGTAGATGTTGAACGGGTCAAGCTCTTTACTTAACGTTTCTGATATCCCTTCCAGTGCAAATTTGCTGCCACAGTAATAGCTGATACCGGGCAAGGTAATGAAGCTGCCCATTGAGGTAATATTGATAATGTGGCCGCGACGGCGCTGGCGCATGCCCGGTAGCACGGCTTTGATCATCGCCACCGCGCCAAACACATTGACGTCAAACTGGCGGCGCAGCTCTGCAAGCGGGGACTCTTCCAGAATGCCTTCGTGGCCGTAACCGGCATTGTTCACCAGCACATCTATCGGACCGACGGCGGACTCAATCTCTCCAACCACCTCATCAATACGCTCAACGTCCGTGACATCAAGCAGATAGCCAAAAGCCCGCTGCGTATCGAGCGCGCCGAAAGCCTGCAGTGCTTCGCTGTTGCGCACCGTCCCTACAACCCGATGCCCTACGGCGAGGGCTTCCCGCGCCAGCGCCTGGCCAAAGCCACTGCTGACGCCGGTGATTAAAATCGTTTTTGCAGATGCCATAAAAAGAACTCCCATGAACCATGAAGGTTGCATGGTATTCTCTGCTCTGCCGCATTTTTAGGCCGTATCTTCTCTTTTTCTTGCCTGATTTTATGAGGTGGTGGGATGTCCGACATGATTGCCCTGATGAATAGACTTGCGGTGCAAGAGGGATACAACCTCACTGCCCTACCTGATGTGCGAATTTTGCGTTCCGATCGCCCGCTTGCCAGAACGCCGGTGCTTTACGATCCGGGGATCGTGATTGTCTGCCAGGGCAGCAAACGCGGTTATTTCGGTCAACAAACCTATTTATATGATGAGCAGCACTACCTGGCGGTTTCGGTGCCGGTGCCGTTTGTGATGGAAACCGACGCGTCGGCAGCACATCCGCTGCTGGCGATTTATATGCATCTGGATTTTCAGCTTGCCGCTGAACTGATGTTGCAGATTGAACAGCATGGCGCCCCGCATCCTCCCGTCGCACCGCAAAGCATGATGTCGAGCCCGATGGACGACAGGGTAAAAATGGCCGTTCTTCGCTTACTTGACGTCCTGACCAACCCGCTTGAGGCGGCGATCCTCGGCCCGGCGCGGGTGCGTGAGCTTTATTTTCGCGTGCTGACAGGCGCACAGGGCAACGCAATGCGTGCCGCTCTGGCCTTGCAGGGCCAGTTTGGCAAAATCGGTAAAGCGTTGCAGCACATCCATGCCGCTTACGCGGAGCCGTTAACGCTGACGCAGCTGGCGATGGGGGCCGGCATGAGCGTGCCGACCTTTCATAGCCATTTCAAAGCGATAACGCAGATGCCGCCGATGCAGTATGTGAAATCGGTACGCCTGCACCAGGCACGGATGCTGATGGTGCGCCAACAAATCACCGCCGCCGCCGCGAGTTACGCCGTTGGCTATGAAAGCCCATCGCAATTTAATCGAGAATTCAAACGTCTGTTTGGCCTACCACCGGCAGAGGAGATAAAACGCATGCAGCGTCACTTCGCCATTCCGCCCGCGCAGCCTGCCTCGGTATTTGTTTCATCGCACTGAGGCTTATGTGGTCAGGCGAACGATAGTCCGCTTCTGGCGCCAGGCGGATCGGCACTTGGGGAGAAAGTCCGCTATGAGCGAGAGCGGACATCAAAGTATTAAAGCAAAGAACAACATCTTCAGGTGATAAATAAATTTGACTGAAATAACGTACTTACCGACCCGAAGGCCGGTCATTGTTAACACGGATAACGGTTACCATGCGTAGGCTTCAGGGGCTTCCCCACCCGGTCCCGGCCAGATGGTATCCAGTCTTTTGAGCGTATCGCCTGAAAGGGACAACGTCAGGGCATTGAGATTCTGACGGAGCTGTTCAGCTGTGCGCGGACCACTGAGCACAGCGGTAACCACGGGGTTCTGCAACAGCCAGGCCAACGCCACGTCTGAGGGCGCCTCCCCCAGCTCATCACACAGCGTTTCCCAGGCCTCCAGTTGCGGCCGCAAGCGATTGATTTGTGCCTGCAGCTGCGGTGTTGCCCGGCGGCCATCGGCAATTTTTTTCAGCACGCCACCCAGCATCCCCATCCCGACCGGGCTCCAGGGGATCAGGCCAATGCCGTAATGGCGCAGTGCCGGAATGACTTCAAGCTCAACCGTGCGCTGGGTCAGGTTGTAAAGGCTCTGTTCCGATGCCAGCCCCAGCAGGTTGCGCGCATCAGCCGTGCACTGTGCGGTGGCAATATCCCAGCCGGCAAAGTTACTGCTGCCCACGTAGCTGATTTTACCCTCACGGATCAGCTGTTCCATGGCCTGCCAGATTTCCTCCCAGGGGGTGTTCCGGTCGATATGGTGCATCTGGTAGAGATCGATATGGTCCGTTTTCAGTCTTTTCAGACTGGCCTCACAGGCCCGGCGAATATGGTAAGCGGACAGATATTTGTCATTCGGGCCCGTATCCATCGGCTGGTAAACTTTCGTGGCCAGCACGATTCGGTCACGCAGGCCACTGCGCGCCAACCAGTTACCGATGATTTCTTCGGATGTCCCGTACCCCTTTGCCATATCCGGTGACTGCGGTCCGCCATAGACGTCAGCGGTATCGAAAAAGTTGATACCCGCATCCACGGCTTCATCCATGATCCTGAAGCTGGCCGGCTCATCCGTCAGCTCACCGAAATTCATGGTACCGAGACCGATGCGGCTCACCCGCAGGCCGGTACGACCCAGATGTTTATAGTTCATGTCAGATGCTCCTTAACTGAACGTGTTATTGCAGGTTCTTACGGAAAAAGTCTGTCAGTTTGTCAAAAGGGATCACGTCGGTACGATCATAGAGATCGACATGCCCTGCGCCCGGTACGACATAAAGCTCTTTAGGCTGACCGGCGCGTTTGAATGCATCCTCGCTGAACTCTTTTGAGTGAGCCCGATCGCCGGTGATAAACAGCATCGGACGCGGTGAAATGGTTTCAATATCGTTGAACGGATAGAAGTTCATAAACTTGCCGATACTGCTCAACATCGGTTTCGTCGTCAGTGCTTCTTTCTCACCCTTCGGGGTGTAACCACCGCGTTCGGTGCGGTAGAAATCGAAAAACTCACGCTGAATATCCGGCGTTGAAGCGTCCAGTGTATTCACGGTACCGGGAATGTAGGCCGTCTCGCCTCCCTGAAACTCTGCTAAACGCTGCTCTGTGGCTGACCGGATAAAGGCCTTTCGTTGTTCCGGCGTCTGGGAATGGTTGAGGCCGTTGCGAAATGCAGCCCCCATGTCATACATGCTGACGGTGGCAATGGCTTTCATACGCGGGTCAATCTTGGCAGCACTGATAACAAAACTTCCGCTGCCGCAGATACCTAATACACCGATGCTATCCGGATCAACAAACGGCTGTGTGCTTAGATAATCAACCGCCGCGCTGAAATCATCTGTGTAGATTTCCGGTGAAATCAGGTGCCCCGGTTTGCCCTCGCTTTCTCCCCAGAAAGAGAGATCGATAGCCAGCGTGACAAACCCCTGCTCCGCCAGCTTCTGCGCATAAAGATTCGAACTCTGTTCCTTAACGGCTCCCATCGGGTGACCAACGACGATCGCCGGGTGTCGGGTATTCTGGTTCATCTTTTTCGGGATAAACAGGTTGCCGACCACGGCCATCTGATACTGGTTTTTAAAGGTGACTTTTTGCTGCGTCACCTTATCGCTTTTATAAAAATTATCGGCCCCACGGGACATATCCGCCGCAGAGGAAGCAAATGCACTGATCAACAGCCCCAGCGCTAACGTAAATTTTTTCATGATGGTCTCCTTATCATTAAGCCAGGGTGGCGTTATCCGAATGGCAGACGCCGCAGAACGCGAAATCAATCTGCACATCACGGGCGCCGGAGGCGCGACGGGTGATATCCATCGGCTCCAGCGGCAGTGTGCCCGCATGGGCACCGTAAGCTTTACCTGTCATGACATAACTCCAGGGTTTATGAATGGTCTCTGGCAGAGGTGTCTGCGCGTGAGGTCAGGAAAATCAGCCCGGCCGCGATAAGCAGCATCGTGACGCTGGCCAAGAAAGTGCTCTGGTAGCCGTGGTGATCGAAAAGCAGCCCCCCTACCGTTGAACCTAGCGCAATGGATAACTGGACCATTGCCACCATCAGCCCGCCGCCGGCTTCGGCATTCTGCGGAAAGATACGCGGTACCCAGGCCCACCACCCCACCGGCGCACCGGTAGAAATCAGCCCCCACAACCCGAGCAGCACCATCACGATGGCCACCTGACTGCCAAAAGCGATCAGTGCCAGCGCGGTGATGGCCATCAGCACCGGAATGGCTATCAGGGTCGAGTAGAAGCCGCGTTTCAGCACTCTGCCAATCAGCGTGGTGCCGATGAAACCCGCGACACCGATAACCAGCAGGATTAGGGTGACCACTGAAGCATCCACCTTCGTCACCGTTTCAAGGAAAGGCCTGATGTAGGTAAAGAGCGTGAACTGCCCCATAAAGAAGATGCCGACGCCCAGCATGCCTAACGTGACCACTCGACGGCGAAACAGCGTGAAGACATTGCTGGCACCGTTACTCTGCCGGGTGACCTGCATGGAGGGCAGGCTGAACAACTGCCAGATAAACGCGGCGATCGCGACCGGCACCAGACAAAAGAAGGCCCCGCGCCAGCCGATCACCGAACCGAGCCAACTGCCCAAAGGGGCCGCGATGACCGTGGCCAGTGCATTGCCGCTGTTAAAAATGGCCAACGCCAGCGGAACTCGGTGCACCGGAACCAAACGCATCGCCGTGGCTGCCGACATCGACCAGAACCCGCCGACTACGATGCCAATCAGAGCCCTGCCCGCCATATAGGTCAGGTAATTGGGTGCCATCGCAATAACAGCACCGGAAATTGCCATCATGCAGGTCAGGCCGAGCAGCAGCGTTTTCCGGTTAAGCGTGCCTGCCAGCACGGAAATAAACAGGCTGGTTACCACTGCAAATGCCCCGGAAATGGCGATGCCCTGTCCGGCCATGCCTTCGGTGACACGAAGGGTCTGCGCCATCGGTGTCAGCAGGCTGACCGGCATGAATTCGGAGGCGATCAGGGCGAAGACGCACAGCGTCATGGCAAAGACACCACTCCAGTGCGCAGGCTGTTTCCCGCTTCCGGTGTTTTTTTTTCTGTTTTCGTCTGTCTTATTACTCATTCAGGGATTTCTTTTCAGTAGATAACATGAAGTCTGTGCCCCGGAGCCTTCAGCGCTGCAGGAAGAGCTGAAACGGCATACGGAGACGGGATAAGGGGGATAATCGCGGTACGGAAGGTGCTGCGGGTCAGTTGGCGACCCTGATCTGCACCGCAAGAGGTCCGTGGCGCTGCAGGACCGGCAGTCCGGAATCCACTTTCCCTAACGGGATCAGTGAACGGGCGTAAGCCCTGCCCTGGGCAAAAATCGCCAGGTTGCCCCAGGGCGCGTAGTAAGTGATATCTCCGGCTTCCGGCGTCATGCCGTCCGGTGCCTGCACCGTGGAAAGCCTGCGCGGCAGGTCGCTTATACGCTCAATATCGTCATAGTCTTCCAGCGTCAGGCTGAGGGGAAGCAAAGACGCAAAGTCCCGGCCTGTCGGCGTATCAAAGAGGGTGGCGGTGGCGGTTTCTCCCTCCACAATGATCTCAATTTTCATAAGCGTCTCCTGCGCCACTCCCCGGTCGTTGTCACCCGCCATAGCGGACTGCGTGACGAAAAGCAGGCCGGCAAGGAGCAGCAGTGATGTTCTGCAGTAAGCGTTTTGCATAAGGGTTAGCGTTGACTTTTTCATCGCATTATTGTTACCAATATGCAGCGGGTTAACTAGCTAATGAATACTTAATACCCTTATAAGTAAAATTTATAAATGGACCGGAAACGAGCATGGCCAGACGCAATCTCAACGACTTACTCTCTTTCGTCACCGTGGCGCGTGAGGGCAGCTTTACGCGCGCTGCCGCCCAGCTCGGCGTGACCCAGCCCGCACTGAGCCAGGCGATTTCCGGGCTGGAAGAACGGATGCAAATCCGCCTGCTGACGCGAACCACGCGCAGCGTGTCAGTGACCGCCGCCGGGGAACGCCTGCTGCAGTCTGTGGGCCATCGTATTGATGAGATTGAAGCCGAGCTGGACATGCTGACGGCACTGCGTGATAAACCTGCGGGGACCGTCCGTATTACATGTGGACCTAATGTTCTGAAGACCACGCTGCTGCCAAAGCTGACACCACTGTTACGCGAATATCCTGATATTCATATTGAGTTTGATGCCAACCACGGGTTCCGGGATATCGTGGCGGACCGTTTTGATGCCGGCGTGCGGCTCGGAGACACTATCGACAAAGATATGATAGCCGTACCCATTGGCCCGAAACTGCGCATGGCGGCTGTAGCTTCCCCTGAGTATTTTGCCCGGTGCGCCGCCCCTCAGACGCCACGCGATCTGATGCAACACTGCTGTATTAATGAGCGCATGGTTCAATCGGGGAAAATTTACGCCTGGGAGTTTGAGCAGGAAAACGGTAAATTTCACGTTCGGGTTGAAGGGCAAATGACGTTTAACACATCGGAACACGTCGTTGACGCAGCTCTTGCCGGACTGGGCATTGCCTTTTTACCTGAAGAGGAGTTCGGCACACATCTGCAGGAAGGAAAACTGATCCGCGTGCTTGAAGAATGGTGCCGTCCTTTTCCCGGCTACTATCTTTATTATCCCAGCCGTAAACAGCCTTCCCCAGCGTTTTCACTCGTTGTGGATGCGTTGCGTATTAACCGGAAAATTTAACGCTGAATTATCGGGCCAATATTTCAAGAACGGACGTGAACGTCCGCTTCTGGCACGCAACGGACAGGCTACGTGGTCATTGGGTCTGCTTTGAGCGAGGAGCGGACTTTAGTAGAAAAATAGAAGGCAGTATGTAGACTATCTTCTTTTAGTGTTTATTTGTTATGGCCTTATTTATGTCTTCTGAAATGATTTTCCCACTCAAAGAAACTGAGCGGCGCGCGGTAAGAGTTGTCCTGATTGATAAGACCTGCTCGATCCTACTTCTCAGCACACGTGATGTCAGTAATCCTAACTTCATAAATTCGTGGGAATTACCTGGCGGTGGCATTTTGGAGGGGGAATCTCACGCGAACGCAGCCATACGTGAAGTGTTTGAAGAAACGGGTTTGATAGTTCCTTTCCAAAGCGTCCGTGTACCTCAGTGGTTCAGAGATGTTCATTACTCGTATCGCGGTGAAAGGCGCCTGCAACACGAAGCTATATCCCTTGCCTATATAAATGATTTCAAACCTGATATCCATTATGCAGAACGGGAACCTTTTGAACTGGAAGATCATCTCGAGTATCACTGGTGGTCCCTGGAGGAACTAAAATCGTCGTCTGCGACTTTTTATCCAAGGAACTTACCTAAACACATTGAGCAACTGCTCCAGGGGGAAAGTATTAATGATCCCATTGAGATTTGGGATTAACTGGCTGATCTGTAATCATAATTGAAGTACTTTCTGCCAACATTCCCGATGTAAGCAAAAGAGTTTTCAGGTTTGTCGGCTAACCTGTTCAAGATTGTTAACGTCCGCTACTGGCACAAAACCGACCGCCAGAGTCCCCACTCCAGCATTCCCCCCCATTCCACACTCCAGCAGCGCCAGAGAGAAATCGCCCTCCTGCGTTGCCGTCGGTGTGAACCCGCAAAGCGGCAGCCACCGCCATAACGCCGACGCTTGGCCCCACCAGCGAAACCCACTCTTTTATCTAAGAAGATTCCTAACCAAGATGACGGAAATCCCTCCCTGGCGCCAATACGCGGGTTAACCCGCCGATTTACAGCAATAATCCTGTAAAAACAATCGATAAGCGAATTTCTCGCGCTCGGCAAGTTGCGTCTATCCTTTCGCTATGGGTGCCTGCTGCCCATCGTTCGCTGCAGATCGCGGCATGCGCGTTTCTGGCTGTTCGGGTTTCGGTTTATTCCATCGCGCGCTTCCATTCATCATGTTGAATTTCTAAGCAATCTCTCAGCAACAAGGAGTGTTTATATGGCTTACGTCATTACCGACCGAGAAAAACTGCAAGCGATTTGGGAGGCCGCCAAAGCCGGCGACTGGCCGGCCGTGTATGCCGCCTCCGTCGATGCGCTCACCGATCCCAACCATGCCAACCAACCCATTGAGGGCGTGGATATCGCGGTCTATACCTGGATTAAAGGCGCCTATGGCGTGAACTCGAATCAGGGGGCGTTTGCCCATTACATTCGCGACCAAACCAAGCTGCAGTATGAGCTGCGCACCGGGCATGTCCCCGATGACTGGGAGACGCGCATTCAGAACGCCTCCGACAACATCGCCAAAAACTTCGCCAAAACGCTGTTTGGCGTCGATCTGAGCAGCGATCCTAACGCGCCGCTGCCGGATGCCCCGCCCACCAGCGCCAAAGTGCCGGATATTCACGAGGTTGGTCTGATCGACGCCGGTGCGGCGGCATCCGAAGTGTTCACCGACGCCTCCTCGACCGGCGCCCCCAACTATTCCCCCTGGGCCGGCACCACGCTGTTCTCCTATTTAGGCGACACTTCGTTCTTTACCGAATGGGTGGCGACCAACGACACCTCGGCCTTTAAGGTGGAAGGCGGCACCTACGATCTGATTGCGGCGGCGCAGGTCTCCATGCAGATGAAAAACCTCAGTTACGTGGTTGAAACGCTGCTGGCGGGCGAAGTGCCCACCTATTTGACCACCCTGGGCATTGGCCACGAGACCATCCGCCTGGCCGCAGAGGCGGCGCGTGATTTCTACACCGAATCCTACGGCAGCAGCGTGACCGGCGGCGGCAGCATCATTCCCGGCAAGCTGGATATCGGCTCGGCGATTTTCAACGACATTGCCGACGTGCTGTCCACGCCGAATCTGTACCGCGTCGGTACGCTGCATGACGATGATTTCACGCTGGCGTTCGGCAATATCGCCGTTAACACCGGCAGCGGCGACGACACCATCAGCGTGCCGCGCGGCTGGCAAAACAACGCCGGCAACTACGGCTGGACGGTGATCGACGGCGGCAGCGGCCACGATACGGTCGATTATTCCAGCCTGTCGCACGGGGTAAACCTGAAGTTTGACGCCCAGGGCAGCTATGGCGGGCGCGGGGTAATCGAGAAAAACGGCATCGGGCTGTATGGCTTCAAGGACGGGCTGTACAACATTGAGGCGGTGAAGTTGACGGACTTTAAGGATAACGTCACCTTTAACGATCGGGTGCTAACGCCGGCCAACGGCCTGGAGGTCAACCTGGGCAAAGGCTCCAGCGAGATTCGCTTCGAGCATGGTTATACCACTGCGCCGGGTGGGAGTGCGCCGCAGGATTATCTCGGCGTAAACCTGAGCATGCTGTCCAACGATGTGCCCTTCCCCAACAGCCTGCTGAACATTCCCGTGAAGCAGACCCACAATATCTACATCGACGACAGCTTCGAGCTGGGCTTTTTACAGGCCTCCTCCCTGTCTATCGATAACCACCTGCTGGCCTTCGGCGCCGAAGGATCAAACAGCAGCTTCTCACTGAATTACAACGCGCAAACCCATACGCAGGATCTGTCGATATTCATGCAGGGCGAAAGCGCGCTCAATCAGCACGTCGTCAATATCTACAATTGGGATCAAGGATACTTTGGCATCAATCTGGAGCAGCCGGCCATTCAGCTTGTCGGTTTGCAAACCATTGCCCCGCAAGAGCTGGCGGCCGCCTAAGCGAAGCCCGCCGGGTTTACCGGCGGGCTGTTTACCTGCGGCGCGGCGGCTCACTCCCTGTCACGCTCCGCAATCCGCGCCATCAACGCCCCCAGTAAGGCCAGATCGACCAGCAGCGCCAGCGCGAAACAGGCTCCCTTTATCCCCGGCGCGGCATAGGTTTGCACCAGCGAAACGGCAACCACTACGGCCACGAGAGTCACCACCGTCGTCAAACGATACGCCACGGCGAGTGCGCCTTTCTCCCCCACTGCCGTGCGGTAGGCGACGCCCTGGCCCAGGCCGCCGAGGGCGAGGCCCGGCAGCAGGGCCGGCCAGCCGTGGCCGCCGAACAGCATCAGCAGCATCAATAGCCATCCCGCCGCCGCCAGTAAAAAGCCGTGGCGGAGAATAGCCAGCGCAGGCCGGTTCCGCAGCGTCCGCCAGCGGGCCAGCGCGGCGCCGCCGAGAAACGCCAGCGCCAATGTCGTCAGCAGCATCAGGGTCGCGCCGATGCCCAGCAGATTTTCGGTCTTCAGCAGCAAGGCACCCGCCGCGACCGGCACGCTGAGCGCCAGGGCGCTCGCCGCCGTTCCCGTGTGTTCCATGGCGCCCAGGGCGCCGTTGTTGATATAGAGGCTCATCGTTCACTCCGACATGATGGAAATGATGAAATAAATTCATTTCCCTGTTCACATCTCAGTAGCCTATCTCTTGTATAATCGGTAATACAAACTCATAGTTTTCAGCCTTGGATGAGAATAATTCAGCCATGAGAAGAACCCGTTTGCCGCCGCTGGGCGCGCTGCGCGCTTTCCACGCCGTGGCCGTCTGCCGCAGCTTCAAACTGGCCGCCGAGGCGCTGGGCGTCAGCGCAACGGCGATCAGCCATCAGATCAAGCTGCTGGAGTCGGTGCTGGCATGCCGGGTGTGCGAGCGCAGCGCGCAGGGCGTCAGCCTGACCGAAACCGGGGAGATCCTGTATGCCGGCACCCAGCGCGCCTTCGCCGCGCTGGAGCAGTCCGTCGCCCAAATCACCCGCGCCCGGCAGCCGCCGGCGCTGACCGTCACCACCACCTCCAACTTTCTCACCCACTGGCTGGTGCCGCGCCTGGCGGATTTCAAGGCGGAGTTTCCCGCCATCGATCTGCGCCTGCACACCAGCGTCGAGCGGGTGGATCTCAGCCAGCGCACCGTGGACGTCGCCATCCGCTACCGTGAAACGCCGGAAAGCGATCTGCACTGCACCCTGCTGCATGAGGATCGCTTTATCGTGGTGGCCAGCCCGGCGCTGGCGCTGGAGCGCATCGAAGATTTGCTGCGGGTGACGCTGTTTCACGTGGAGCATCGGCAGGTGCCCGCCGACTCACCGACCTGGGAGAACTGGCGGCGGCGCTACGGGCCGGAAGGATTGAACGTGGAAGCCGGGCTGACCTTCAGCGACGAGACCCATGCGCTGCAGGCGGCGGTGGCGGGCCAGGGGGTGGTGATCGCCAGCCGGCTGCTGGCGCGCGATTTGTTGCAGCGCGGCGTGTTGGCGGCGCCGTTCGAGATGTCATTGCCCGGCGCCAACTATTATCTGGTGGCCACCGAAGAGACCGCGCAGCGCCCCGATATCATGGCGCTGCGCGCGTGGCTGCTGCGGCAAATGGCGGCGGGCTAACGGCTCTCGGGGGCGATTTCCCCCAGGCGGATCGCCACGCTGATCGCCTGCGCGGTGGTGGCGGCGCCGAGACGTTGGCGAATGCGCCGCAGGTGATTTTCCACCGTGCGTTCAGACAGGCCGAGCATCGCGGCGATATCCGCCTGCCGCCGGCCAATGGCGGTCCAGCTCAGCACCTCGCGCTCGCGCGCCGACAGCCGGCCCTCCCCCTCACCGGCAGCAGGTTCGAACAGCCGCCGCGCCGCCAGAAAAGCCGCTGCGCCCACCAGCGACAGCGCCAGCCGCACCGGCGGCGAGGCGTCGATGCACTCGCCCCCCAGGCTGACCGCCCCCTCCAACCCGGCGGGGCCGAATACCGGGATCTGCACGCCGTGCAGACCGGCGCCGCGCGGCGTGCGCACAATCCGGTAGCGCTCGCCCTGCTGCGCTCGGGTTTTGGTCCAGAAAAACGGTTCGGCGGCCCGCAGCATGTGCCGGGTCACCGGGCAGTGCCGCACGTAGGTCAGCGCATCGACCGCCTCCCCCTCACCGAACCAGTCGCCCTCGACCCAATAAATATGCTCGATCCCCGCCTCCGCCGCCGCGGAGGCGGAAAACAGCACAAAGCGGTTGAAACCGAACGGCGCGGCGAAGGCGCGAACCCGCCCCTGAATGGCGGACAAGGTGCGCTCGTGGTCCATCGCCAACGCCGTCTGGAAAGCGCGCTGCGCGATCTCGTCGCTCATCGCGCGGCGACGTCGGCCAGCAGCGTTTCTGCCGCCAGTTTGCCGAGGTTGTTGGAAGCCAGCGGGCTGTCGCCGGTCAGCAGGCGCCGATCTTTATGCACCTTGCCGGTGATGTCGGCGTTGACGATCTTAACGCCCAACTCGCGCAGGCGTTCGCCCACCAGCCAGGGCATCGGGCCGGGGATATAGCCGATATCGATGTTGGCGCCGGTATCGAGCGAGTCCGGGAACACGCACATCTCATAGCCGCGATAGAGGAAATCCGCTTTGCTCTCGCCGATGCCCGCCGCCAGCAAACCGGCCGGCCCGTGGCACAGCGAGATCACGTAGCGATCGTGGTCATGCGCCCAGTGCAGCGTCTTTTTCACCTCTTCACTGAACGGGATATCGTTGAGCACGCCGTGGCCGCCGGGAATGAAAACGCCGAGGTAGTTGCCGCCATCCAGATCCTTCACCACTTCCGTCAGCTTTTTCGGCTGCTTGAGTTGGCTGCGGTACTTCTCGTAGGTGGCCTTGACCGCTTCATCTTCATGCGGGAACGCCCACATCTCCAGCTTCACCGGATCGCCGGACGGCGTAGCGACGTCGATCTCGAAACCGGCCAGATCCAGGTGATACATCGGCAGCAGCATCTCGACCGGGTGATTGCCGGTGGAGAAGAACTTGCCGTTTTGCATCAGCAGGTAGCGCTCCTGCGAGGCGATCATCAGCACCTTCCACTTGCCGCCGCGATAGGCGTTCGGGTAACTGGCGCCCGTGAAGTCGGTTTTGGACGAGGTGTACTGGCTGAGGGAGTAAGGGGATGGGAAGAACGCGTTGTCTTCCGCCACATCCGGGGTGGGATTACGATCGTTGGACACTGAATCAGTCATGATTATCTCCATATTCATCGTTGCATTGCCCATTCAGCTTAAATAACCGCCGGCAGGGCCGCAATGAGGGATATCCCTCAAGCAGCGCCCAGGCGGCGGAGCGTCCCCCTGGGCGCTGTTCTTAGCTGTTCACAAACGCCAGCAGATCGGCGTTGACCTGATCGGCGTGGGTGGTCGGGATGCCGTGCGGCGCGCCCTTATAGGTATGCAGCGTGCCGTTTTGCACCAGCTTGGCCGACAGCACGCCGGAATCCTGATAAGGCACCACCTGATCGTCGTCGCCGTGGATCACCAGCACCGGAATGGAGATCTTCTTGAGATCTTCGGTGAAATCGGTCTGCGAGAAGGCGACGATGCCGTCATAGTGCGCCTTGGCGCCGCCCATCATGCCCTGGCGCCACCAGTTCCAGATAATGGCCTCCGACGGTTTGGCGCCCGGACGGTTATAGCCGTAGAACGGACCGGCCGGCACGTCGTAATAGAATTGCGCCCGGTTGGCGGCCAGCTGCGCCTGGAAATCATCGAACACCGCTTTGGGGGTGCCCTGCGGATTGGCGTCGGTTTTCACCATCAGCGGCGGCACCGCGCTGATCAGCACCGCTTTGGACACCTTGTCCTCGCCGTGGCGCACGATATAGCGCACTACCTCGCCGCCGCCCGTCGAGTGGCCCACGTGCATCGCGCCCTGTACGCCCAGGTGTTTCACCACCGCGGCGACATCATCGGCGTAGTGGTCCATGTCGTGCCCTTCCCACACCTGGCTGGAGCGGCCGTGGCCGCGGCGATCGTGCGCAACCACGCGGAACCCTTGGTTCACGAAGAACAGCATCTGGGCATCCCAGTCATCGCTGGACAGCGGCCAGCCGTGGTGGAAGTAGATAACCTTGCCGTTTTTGGGGCCCCAATCCTTGTAGAAAATCTCGACGCCATCGCTGGTCGTTACATAACCCATGTCGTTTCTCCCATTTACACTATGGTTAAAAAAGAAGGTTTATACTGCGCGCGGCGCCGGGATCTCTGGCTCCCTCATCCCGGCTGGCCGACGATCTTGCGTTGATCGTTTAACGAGTATAGGTTTAAAGCTCACTTTAAGGTCAAACCCAATTCGGCAAACCGCATTCCCGCTTTCGATCGGCATCAGGAGTATTCAAGTGCAAGGAGATGACACCGCCACGACGATGGAGCAACGGCTTGCCGCCCAGCGCCACGCCTTCCTGCGCGACGGCGCGCCGACGATGGATCAGCGCAAGGCCGTCCTGCGCCGCCTGCGGAGCGCCATTCTGGCCCAGCGCGGCGCGCTGGCGGCGGCCGTCAGCGCGGACTTCGGCCACCGCTCGCCTTACGAGACCGACATTCTGGAGATTCTGGTCACCGTGCAGGCGATCGATTACCTGCTGCGCAACCTGAAACGCTTCATGAAACCGGAGCGCCGCCACGTTGCCCTGCCGTACCAGGCTGCGCGCGCCTATGTGCAATATCAGCCCAAGGGCGTGATCGGCGTCATGGCGCCGTGGAACTACCCTTTATCGTTGACCTTCATCCCGCTGGCCACCGCCCTGGCCGCCGGCAACCGCGTGATGCTGAAACCTTCGGAGCTCACGCCGCATACCAGCCAGCTCATCGAGACGATGCTGGCGGCGCAGTTTCCCGCCGACGAGATCGCCGTGGTGACCGGCGGGCCGGAGATCGGAGCCAGATTCAGCGAGCTGGCGTTCGACCATCTGGTGTTCACCGGCAGTACGGCGATCGGCCGTCAGGTCATGCAGGCGGCCGCTAAAAATCTGGTGCCGCTGACGCTCGAGTTGGGCGGCAAAAGCCCTGCCGTCGTGGCGCCCGGCGCGCTCACCGCCAGAATCGTTAACAGCCTGGCGTTCGGCAAGCTGTCGAACGCGGGCCAAACCTGCATCGCGCCCGATTACCTGCTGATCCATCAGAACGATGTGGAGAGCTTCATTGCGCTCTACGACGCGGCGGTCAAAGCGTTTTACCCCACAGGGCCGACGGGCAGCGACTACGGCGCCATCATCAGCGACAGGCACTATCAACGTTTGCAAGACCTGCTGGCCGATGCCCAGGCGCGGGGCGCGCAAATCATTCCGGTCGGCCATCGCCCGGACTCGGCGTCTGAACGGCCGAAAACCCTGGCTCCCACGCTGATCGTCGGCGCCCCCGACGACAGCCGGATCATGCAAGAAGAGATCTTCGGGCCGCTGCTGCCGGTGCGCACCTACGCCGCCTTTGATGAAACGATCGACGTTATCAACGCCGGGCCGCGCCCGCTGGCGCTGTATTACTTTGGCCCGGCAGGCGCGCAGCAGGATCGGCTGCTGACGCACACCACCTCAGGCAACGTCAGCGTCAACGCCACCCTGCTGCATTTCGCCCAGGACGATCTGCCGTTCGGCGGCATCGGCCCCAGCGGCATGGGGGCCTGTCACGGCATCGAAGGATTTCGGGCGCTGAGCCACGCCAAGGGCGTTTTCATCCAGAGCCGCTGGCACTTTACCGGCCTGCTGCGCGCGCCGTTCGGCAAACTGGCGGACGCGGTGCTCACGTTCATGTTGCGGCGCCGATAAAGCGGTGTGCTGACAATCAATAGCACAGCCATGAATCGCCGCAAGCTATCACAATATTCACTCATTCCTATTTTATCTCTCCGCCGCCGCTGACTAAGCTTAGCCATGAGTCACCCTTTGTCCGTTGGCGACGGGGGTGACGTAAATCGATTGAGTTCAGTTATTTAGCGCAACACCCGACGCAAGCCTTACCCGCATGCCTTGTTAACCGCTCCACGCCCGGCGGCTGGAGCATCTTTACGGAAGCAGAGAGCGCATTATGACAACTGAAAGCAAATGCCCGTTTTCGGGCGGCAAGCAGCCCGCACCGCAGAAC
This sequence comes from Serratia sp. BNK-23, assembly GCF_047456145.1. Taxonomy (NCBI): domain Bacteria; kingdom Pseudomonadati; phylum Pseudomonadota; class Gammaproteobacteria; order Enterobacterales; family Yersiniaceae; genus Serratia; species Serratia sp. BNK-23. Next base: position 1,639,409 of record NZ_CP179900.1, on the reverse strand, counting down.
GGCCCCACCAATCAGGATTGGTGGCCTAATCAGCTCAGCCTGAAACCGCTGCATCAGCACTCCCCCCTGTCCGATCCGATGGATAAAGACTTCAACTACGCCGATGCCTTCAACAGCCTCGATCTGGCGGCGGTCAAACAGGATCTGCACGCCCTGATGACCGATTCGCAGGAATGGTGGCCGGCGGACTTCGGCCACTACGGCGGCCTGTTCATCCGCATGGCCTGGCACAGCGCCGGCACTTACCGCATCGGCGACGGCCGCGGCGGCGCGGGCGAAGGCCAACAGCGCTTCGCCCCGCTCAACAGCTGGCCGGACAACGTCAGTCTCGACAAGGCGCGCCGCCTGCTGTGGCCAATCAAGCAGAAATACGGCCGCAACATCTCCTGGGCCGACCTGATTATCCTGACCGGCAACGTGGCGCTGGAATCGATGGGCTTCAAAACCTTCGGCTACGCCGGCGGCCGCGCCGACACCTGGGAGCCGGACGACGTCTACTGGGGGTCTGAGAAGATCTGGCTGGAACTGAGCGGCGGGCCGAACAGCCGCTACTCGGGCGACCGCGATCTGGAAAACCCGCTGGCGGCGGTGCAGATGGGCCTGATCTACGTCAACCCGGAAGGCCCGGACGGCAACCCCGATCCGGTGGCCGCCGCGCGCGACATCCGTGAAACCTTCGCCCGCATGGCGATGAACGACGAAGAAACCGTGGCGCTGATCGCCGGCGGCCACACCTTCGGCAAGACCCACGGCGCCGGCCCGGCGTCTCACGTCGGCGCCGATCCGGAAGCGGCCGGACTGGAGTCGCAGGGCCTCGGCTGGCACAGCACCTTCGGCACCGGCGTCGGCAAAGACGCCATCACCAGCGGCCTGGAAGTGACCTGGACCACCACCCCGACCCAGTGGAACCATGACTTCTTCCGCCACCTGTTCGAATACGAATGGGAGCTGAGCCAAAGCCCGGCCGGCGCGCACCAGTGGGTGGCGAAAGACATCGGCGAAACCATTCCCGACGCCTTCGATCCCAACAAGAAGCGCCGCCCGACCATGCTGACCACCGACCTGTCGCTGCGCTTCGATCCGGCCTACGAGAAGATTTCACGCCGCTTCTATGAACACCCGGAAGAGCTGGCCGACGCCTTCGCCCGCGCCTGGTTCAAGCTGACCCACCGCGATATGGGGCCGCGCGCGCGCTACCTCGGCCCGGAAGTGCCGCAGGAAGAGCTGATTTGGCAGGATCCGATCCCGGCGGTCGATCATCCGCTGATCGACGAGCAGGACATCGCCGCGCTGAAAAGCAAGGTGCTGGCTTCCGGCCTGCCGGTGTCCGCGCTGGTTTCCACCGCCTGGGCTTCCGCATCGAGCTTCCGCGGTTCCGATAAACGCGGCGGCGCCAACGGCGCGCGCATTCGCCTGGCGCCGCAGAAGGACTGGGCCGTCAACCAACCTGCGCAGCTCGCCGCGACGTTGGCCAAGCTGGAGAGCATCCAACGCGCCTTCAACGACGCGCAGACCGGCGGCAAGCGCGTCTCGCTGGCGGATCTGATCGTGCTGGCCGGCGCGGCGGGCGTGGAACAGGCGGCGAAGAACGCCGGCTTGACCCTGACGGTGCCGTTCGCCCCAGGCCGCATGGACGCCTCGCAGGAACAGACCGACGTGGACTCCTTCGAGGCGATGGAGCCGCTCGCCGACGGTTTCCGCAACTTCCTGAAGGGCAAATACCGCGTGCCGGCCGAAACGCTGCTGGTCGACAAGGCGCAGCTGTTGACCCTGACCGCGCCGGAAATGACGGTGCTGGTCGGCGGGCTGCGGGTGCTCGGCGCCAACGTTGGCGGCACGCAGCACGGCGTGTTCACCCATCGCCCGCAGGCGCTGACCAACGACTTCTTCGTCAACCTGCTCGACATGGGCACCACCTGGCACCCGGTGGGTGAGGACGGCCTGTTCGAAGGCCGCGATCGCCGCAGCGGCGCGGTCAAATGGACCGGCACCCGCGTCGATCTGGTGTTCGGTTCGCACGCGCAGCTGCGCGCGCTGGCCGAAGTCTACGGCAGCGCCGACGGGCAAGAGAAGTTCGCCCATGACTTCGTCGCCGCCTGGAACAAAGTGATGAACCTCGATCGCTTCGATCTGGCGTAAACTCCCCGCAACGGTCTGCTTCGGCAGGCCGTTTTTCCTCCCGAGAACCACACCGCCTCCGCTCAGCGCCAGCCGTAGCGCACGTCGTTATATTTCTTTTCCCGCTTATTCGTATTTACTCAACAAGTCATATAAAAATTTGATGGGCGGCAATTCTTTTAATGCTGTATTTATATTTAGAGGGCAATGAAGAACGTAAATTCAGCGCGCTAATACGATATATCCCATCAAGGAGAACACCGTTATGGATTATCCCCAATTCACTTCAACACGCGGCGAGGCGGACCGCATTATCAGCGCCGACCCTTAGCGATAGCGGGCCTGCTGGCCCGGCGCCTCACCGTTTACGCCAATAAGAATAAATGTTCTGCCCCTGCGCCATATTCGCCGGGGCGTCAGAACTTCGCCCCTATTTAGCGTTTCATCACGCGCGTTGCGTTTTTAGCTTTTATTTTTCAGCCGACGGGAAAGCTCATAGGAAATGACGTTTCACTCAGGAAAATAACCGCTACCTGGAGGTCATCATGCAACACATTATCGGTATTTCTTCTCGTCGGCTGAGGATATCGGCCCTTGCGCTGCTGCTCCCTGCCGTATCATGGGCGGCCGATACGGCATCTCTCGCCGTGGGGCCGCAATATGACACCACCCATGTCTACGTCGAACGCGGCAAGATGGATGCCTTTGTCGACAGCATCCTGAAAACCTTCGGCGGCACCCGCACCGAACGCGTGCTGGTCAACGTCACGCCCACGCCGAGCGAAACCTATTCCCAGCTGATACTGACGCCAGCCGGCAGCTTCTCGGTGTTCGATTTCAAAACGCCGATCCCGCACCCGTTCGGCGCCGAGCGCAACGGTTTTCTGGTCAGGGATATGGATGCCGCCATTCAACAAGCCAAGGCCGCCGGCGCCGATGTGCTGGTCGCCCCCTTCGACGATCCGATTGGGCGCGACGCGGTGATCCAATGGCCCGGCGGCGTCAACATGCAGCTTTATTGGCACACCAAAGCGCCCAACTACAAGCCGCTGCTGAGCGTGCCGGAAAACCGCCTGTATCTCTCCGCTTACCGCGTCGATGACTTCCTGAAAAGCTATCAGACGTTCTCGCACGGCAAAGTCGTGCGCGACGAGCAGGTCAGCGATGCGGCGATCGGCCGCAACGATAACGGCAAGATCCGCCAGATCGAACTGGACTCGCTTTTTGGCAAAACGCGCATTTTCGTCACCGATGGGCATCTGCCTTATCCGTTCGGCCATGAGCGCACCGGCTATGGCGTCGAGGATCTGCAGGCCACGCTGGCCAAAGCGACGGCCAGCGGCGCGCAGGTGCTGTGGCGATCGACGGCGGCGGAACGCCGCGCCTCGGCGCTGGTGCGTTTCCCCGGCGGCTACATCGCCGAAATTCACCAGACAGCCAAATAAACCCAAGGCGCGCTGCGGCGCGCTTTTTTCTTCGGATATTCATGATGAAACGCACGCTACCCGCACTGTTGCTGTTCTCCACGCTCCCCGCTCTGGCGGCGGAGCCCGCCGCCTCCCCCTGGAAAAACATCCCGTTGGGCGATGCGGCCACCTTATCTTTCGACGGTTCACTGCGCGAGCGCTATGAATGGACGGATCAACGGGATTTGAATGGCGGACGCGACGACACTTTCATGCAGCGCTTGCTGGTTGGCGCGCGCCTCGACTACGGCGACTATTTCGGCGCCTATGTGCAAGTGGGATCGTCGCTGGCCACGCCGCGCGATCGCGGGCGCAAGCCGACCGACGAAGATCATGCCTACCTCGGGCAGGGCTATGTGGATATGAAACTGCCCACTGCCTACGGCCTCGGCACCCTGCGGGTCGGCCGCCAGGAGATTGCGCTGGGCTCGCTGCACCTGCTGGGCACCCGCGACGGCCCCAACGTGCGCCGTTCCTTCGATGCTATCCGCGCCAGCTGGGTCAAGGATAAAAACCGCCTCGACGCCTTTATCGGCCATCCCGTCACCCTTAAAACCGGCAGTTTCGACGACGATACCGACAACAGCCAAAAGGTGTGGGGACTGTACGGCACCACGCCGCTGACGCCGCTGGCTTCTTCGCTCGATCTCTACACCTTTGGCTTTGAGGATAACGACGCCCACTACGCGCAGCTTAGCAGGCAAGAGCGGCGCTATACCGTCGGCGCACGCATCTTCGGCGCAGCGCGGGGGTTCGACTGGGATAATGAAGCTGCCTGGCAGTTCGGCAGCGCAGAACAGCGCGATATCCGCGCCTGGTCGGCGTCGGCGCACGCCGGCTATACGGTGAGCGACTGGCGCTGGCGGCCGCGCTTTGGCGGCAAGATTGGCATCGCCAGCGGCGACAAAAACGGTCACGATGGGCAGCTCAACACCTTCAACGCCATGTACCCCAAGCTGCCCTACCTGACCGAAAACGGGCTGGTGGCGCCGGCTAACCTGATCGCCATCCATCCTTCGGTCACCATCACGCCGTGGCAAACCCTGGCCATCGACTTCAGCTGGGACGCGTTATGGCGGCAACGCCGTGAGGACGCCTTCTATCTCGGGCCAATGCGCCCGGTGAAAGGCAGCGAACAGGGATCGAGCTTTATCGGCAACCAGTACCAGGTCGAAACCACCTGGACGCCGAGAAGCGATCTCCAGTTCAAGGTAGCCTATGTCTACTTCGACGTCGGCCACAGCCTGCAGCACCATGCCGGGCTGAAAGACATGAACTTCGTGCTGGCGCAGGGCACCTACAGTTTTTAAGCATCAGGCAAGTTAATCGGTATACGCGGGCCCCCTCAATAATCCCGTATCCGATTAATGACGACAGCCGGAGTGCGGCCGCCTCTATGCGTTACGGCAATGGCGGCTACTCACCGCATTTCACAGATAAAAAGCCGGAAAAACAGAAAGATAAATCAGCAACGCAAATGCCGCGCGCCGATTACAGAGAAATATTAAATAAAGATTTAATTCCAACGAGTTATTTAAACAAGTCTTTTACTCATATCTTATGTAAAAGATTCATATAAGAATAACTAATTAATAAAATAATTGTGTTTATACTGCTTTAACTCAATCGCAGTGCACAATTAATTCCTCACCGTGACTAATGATAAGGATATATTCCGCTTGAACGCAATATTCAAGCCAGACCAAGGAGGCAAGCCAATGATATCACATTAATTATCCCTGATTTTCAAACCTGTGTACGAGCATATAGAGCGTTAGGTGCAATATTGTCAACGTCCAAAGGAGTTTGATATGTCATTAGCTACCGATAAGATTTCCGATTATTTAACCAGTTATGAAAGAGGCGATCACGCGGAGAGCAGTAAACCGTCATATACCACGCAAGAGGTTTCAGATCTGCTGCTGAGGAGCCATTATTCCGCCAATGGCAAAGGCGTGACAGACCATGCGGCTACCTTGACCTACTCTTTCCCCGTCTATACCGGCAGCGACAAGACGGGCGCCGCGCAGCTTACCGCCGCTCAACAAGCCCAAACCAAGCTTTCATTGCAATCCTGGTCGGATGTGGCCAACATCACGTTCACCGAGGTTAAAGGCAACGACGCGAAAAATGCAGATATAAAGTTTGGTTTTTATAAGGCGGCCAGCGGGGGCAATTACACCTCGTATGAAAGTACGCAGAGCGATCTCAAAAGCACCATTTGGATCAGCGGTAATAACGGCTACGACGCCTCCAATCCGCAAACCAATAACTACGCCAGGGATACGCTTACCCATGAAATAGGGCATGCGTTGGGGCTTTCTCATCCCGGCAATTATGATGCGTCAAATGCCACCTACCCCACCTACGCCAACTCGGCGAAGTATTATGAAGACGACCATCAATATTCTTTGATGAGCTATTTTAACGAACAATACACCAGCGCTGACTATAAAGGCGTTTGGCCATCAGGACCGCAGCTGGATGATATTACCGCCATACAGAAGCTTTACGGCGCGAATACCACCACGCGCACCGGCGATACCACCTATGGTTTCAACTCGAATACGGACAGAGACTTTCTGAGCGTTAAAGCGTCCACGGACAAAATCGTGGCGGCTATCTGGGATGCCGGCGGCAATGACACGCTGGATTTTTCAGGCTACAGCCAGGATCAGCGCATCAACATTAACGAAGGCGCATTCTCTGATGTAGGCGGCTTGAAGGCGAATATAGCCATCGCCTACGGCGCGCAGATTGAAAATATCATCGGCGGCAGCGGTGCCGACATTCTTGTGGGCAACGCGCTGAACAATACGCTAAAAGGCGGTGCAGGCAACGACATCATTTACGGTGCCGGCGGCGCCGATCAGCTTTGGGGCGATGCAGGCGCGGACACCTTCGTCTTCCGCGAAGCCGGCGACAGCCAAGCCGCCGCGCCGGATTGGATCCGCGATTTCCAGACGGCGGTGGATAAAATCGATCTGTCGTGGCTCAACCAGACGGCTAAGGCCGAAGGGAGCGAGTTGCACTTCGTGGATAGTTTAAGCGGCTCGTTGTATGAAGCGGCGCTGAATTATGACGCGCAGCAGAATGTCACCGATCTGGCCATCAATCTCTCCGGCAATCAACTGCCTGATTTCCTTGTAAAAATCGTTGGGCATGTCGACGCTTCCGCCGATATTCTCGTCTAGCCAAGGCAAACCCGCAGTCCGGCCTTCACGCCGGACTGTTTATTTCTTTTCAGGCCTGCCGCTGGCGTTTTTTACGCGGTTCCCACATCCATCGCCAAAGCAGTAAATGGATGTGGGGAGCAACGGAACAACAAACGCACTTAAGCAGTCAATTTAAATGACTATTCATCTATAAATTAGTAAGTTATCACGTCATCGCCAGAAATCATCCGTTCTACTTTCTTGTCTCATCCACCACACAGCAAACGATTATCATTATCATTTGATATTTATTCTTGATGCTCACAAACTACTGTTCATACACACAGCCTTCGTGCTTTTTTAACCATCTTCGCCTTAAATGCGCAGCGTCGTTAACTGTCTTTAAGGCGTTACCATGCGCCATTTCCATGGCAGGAACTTATTAATAAACTGAGGAATTATCATGGCTGAACAAAAGAAAAATGCCCAGGTACAGAGTGGCGTCAACGACGACATCACCGAACTTAAATCACTCACCACCCTTCGCAAACGGGTCATCAGCGACGATGAAATCGTCTCCAAATCGGCCAACGGTTTTCGGCTGGCAAATGGCAATACCGGAGTGATGCTGCGTAACGACGGCGAGGCTTTCTACTTACTGACAACTCAGGCTGGGCAAGCTCAAAACGGACAATGGAACACCTCGCGTCCTTTCGCTTTCAGCCTGGCTTCCGGCAGGGTTGCACTCGGCAACGGCGTTGATATTTCCGGTGGTGCGATGGTATCGCATAATGCCGGCATCTCCACCGCGACCACCGGTCCAGCACCACTTATTAATGGGCAAATCTATGATGCGGCTGCCGTACATACCAATTTCACCAGCGGTAACGTCACTACGGCCATGTTGATGGGGTCACGCGTGATCGCCGGCAAAGAGGATTATGGCCTGCTCTCTTACCGTGACTGGCAGGGAAACTGGAATGAACTCCGGGTCAAACCCAATGCCGAGCTGTCTGTTGGGCAACTGACCAAACGCAACGCTCACGGCTGGTTCACTGCAAGCCCGCCTGAGAATGTCGATAAATCGCAGGAGTCCATTACCAACGGGCTTTATTTACCTAATCCAGGTAACAAACACGTAAAAATTTATCATCACGACCATGTGAAGTACAACGAGCTGGTCATTAACGTGAGTGACGGCAATAAAAATAGCTGGTTCGTTTTCAAAGAAGATGGCTATGCCGTCACCGGCGGCGGATGGAACATCAGCTCTGACGTCCGTATGAAAACGGAAATAACCCCAATTGGCAGCGCCCTGGACAAACTGACCCATATCGGCGGTTACACCTACCTCAAACAGGGCGTGCTGGAAGCCGGCGTGATTGCACAGGAAGTGGAAGAGGTTCTCCCCCAATCCGTGACCCAGACCGAGCTGAAACTCAATGACGGCAGCGTGCTGAAAGACGCCCGCAGCATCAATATCAACGGCGTAGTGGCGTTGCTGGTTGAGGCGCTTAAGGAAGAACGCTCACTGCGCGAAGCAGAACGAGAAACTTTTGAAACACGACTGGCTGCTTTGGAAAAAGGCATTGAACGCGCCTGATTAACAATATTGCAGTGGTTTGCACTGAATACCTCTCAGCGCCTTTACAGGCGAGTACCGCGCTTACAATACGATGACGAAAAGGAACTCAATGATGAATGGATTTAATTACGGTGATGGTAAAGGAAGGAAACGTCAAGGCGGTGTAAATGCAGAAGCTGCTTCCCGGTTCAGTAATGTCTGCGTTATTCGCAGCTCGGCAGCGCGTCGATTACATCGTTCTATTTGAAGAGGGATCGGATTATGACACGATATGAAGATACAACGCAGTATGAACGCGATGTAATGACTTCAATGGGATACAACTGGAATGGACATGGGTGGCAACGAGGGTTTGACTTATCAGATGGCAATATGGTTGTAGAAGCATGGGTTGGCGAGGGTTTACCTGATAGACAGAAGGAATTAAGTAGTATTACCCATATCTGGGATCAAAAAATTTCCGATATTAATAAACCGATAAGTGCTTTTGATCCTGAAGATGATGATATCAGGCCATTCAGCAATGAAGCGAAAGAGAGTTATCGTGAGGATTCGGACAAAGCCATTCAGTTTTACGCTAATAAAGTCAATGAAATTGACAACCAAATTAAAGAAATTCAAAAGGATATTGATGCATTAAGCAAGAAAGCTGAAAGCAGTCAACTTAGTGAATTCGAGAAAGCAAACCTAAAAGCAATTATTAGTAAGTTAAAGGTAAGCAAAGAACGTCTTACCATTCTTCGAAACGAAGCTAATAAAAGAAGAGTACATCAGGAATATTTAAAGCTGAATAATGAAAGCTGGTTCTTCTCTAGAGAGAAACCTACACCCTGGGTTAGAGAACAGCAATCATTGACCAGAAAAGAGATGGGTAACAAACTGGAAGAAGAGAAGAGAATACAATTAGAAATTGACGCAGCTAAACAAAATATTGAACATTTAGAAAGTGAACAGCGCGAGAAGGAAGAGGATGTCCGCAAAGCTGATGAGGCTCGTAAGGCTGAGGAAACGCGCAAAGCTGAGGAAGCCCGTCGCGCTGAAGAAGCCCGCAAGGCTGAAGCAGCACGGAAAGCATTGTTCGCCAAAGCCGGCGTACTGGACGCCCCGGTCTATACACCCGACATGATAAAAGCGGCCAATGCCGCGTTGGCCACGGCCGGGGTCATGGTGCTCAACCGCGCGGGCGGTATGGTACAATTATCGACATGGGGCAACAGTGTGATGACCACCGCCAGTGAGCTGGCCGGCTGGGTATCCGGTGGAGTGTGGCGCGGCGCCGTCGAAGTTTCCCGGGTTGCCACGCTCAGTGCGGTAGCTCCGGCAGTCGGCGCCTTTGTTGTCGGATTCTGGCCGGGGAAAGCCGGTGAAAGTCAGAGCGATATTGATAAATTGTTGGGTCGTGATTTGACACAGATGTTTACCGTTCCGGCCAGCCTGGTTGCCGCAGGGAAAACACAGATTCAGCCGGAAATGACCACGGTCGATTTGCCGGTGCGCGGGTTTATTCGCCGGGGGAATAACGGTCAGCAAGAGGTAATACTGGTCAAAACAGGAACGGGCGGCGTCTCCGCTACCGTGCCGGTGTATCGGCCGGTTCGCGATGAAAAAACCGGTCTGGACCGGATCACCTTGCCGGCGGTGGCCGGTGCGCCGGGGCGAACCATTTTGATAAACCCGGGCGCTGCCCCGTCGGGGCCGTGGCATACCGGCAATCCTGCGCCTGCAGCGCCGGTAACGCCGGTGCATACCGGTACGGAGATAAAGCAGGCCGACAGTATCGTCACGACGACGTTCCCTGCAGATGACATGCCACTGCAGGATTTTATCTACTGGCAGCCTGATGCAACGGGGACCGGCGTTGAGCCTGTCTATGTCATGCTCAGTGGTATCTATGGTGAAACCAACGCTAAAGGGCAATACAGTGGTCGCGACTACAACACGGACAAGGCCGGTGGCCCAATTCAGAATCTGGACTGGAAAACCGCCACCATTGACCGCGCCGGCGTGGACAAGGTGAAGCTGCATACCGGGCGGTTTGGCGAATCTCCCGATAACAAGGTGATGATTGACCGCCTGGAAAAAATCCTGAAGGGAGAAGTACAGCCCACCGATACCGACAAGCGTTTTTACACCCACGAAATCAGGGAATTGGAGCGTTATAGAGCAGTTGGTGTTCCTGATGGAATATCACCTGATGACGATGGTGCTACGTGGAATAACACTCATACGGCGACGTTGGAAGATTACAAATTAAGTAGCGATCGCTCTCTGTTATATACACCAGAAGCATTAAAAGCTGGTGATGAATAAATCTAGAGGTTATATATGATTGATTTTAAACCTATGTTTGAAAATGAACAAATCCGAGACATAGTTTTATTCTTGTCGGGACGAAAAGAAAACGGGATATCTCATCCTCAATTAGATGGGTATTGCACTATGTATGGTAATAAACGCATATCAAACATTGAACTGATTTCATTAGTGAAAAGTATGCGAGAAAAAGGGGATGTATCATCTAATGGAAAAGGTGGCTATAAAAAAGGTCCAAACTGGAAAGAACCCGCATTCGTAACCGAGAAAAAATACGGTATTGAGTAATTACCAGTGCCTTCCATAAGTGCGTTTTAAGCAGCGTCCAACAAACGAGAGTTTGTTGGACGTTTTCGTTGATGGCTAATTCCACGCCAGATTGGTTTTCAGTCCAGCCCAAGGTCAGAAAACAACGGTTTTGGCTCCGTTGCTCCCCCCAAATCGCGCATACGAGGTCACACCGCCTCCAGCTCCGCCGCCAGGGTGGCGACCAGCTCCGCCGCCGGCATCGGCCGCGCCAGGCCGACACCCTGCCCGGCCCACAGCGACATAAACTCCCCGCGCCCGGCCTTGGCCGCCGCCTGGCGGATATCGCCGGTGAGCGCGTTCTGCACCGGATAAGGCAGGATCTGCGCCTCTTCCGCGCGCATCTGCCGCATGAAATCATTGACGATGCCGCGCGCCGGGCGGCCGCTGAAGGCGCGCGTCAGGCGCGTGCTGTCATCGCCGGCGTTGCTCAGCGCCGCCCGCCAAGCTTCGGCGATGCCCGACTCCGGGCTGCACAGAAACGCGGTGCCGAGCTGCGCCGCCTGCGCGCCCAGCAATTGCGCCGCCGCGATGCCGCGCCCGTTCATGATGCCGCCCGCAGCGATCACCGGGATTTTCACCGCCGCCACCACCTGCGGCAGCAGGGCCATCAGCCCGACGCAGGATTGTTCGATATCGCCGAGGAAGGTCGGGCGGTGGCCGCCCGCCTCCGAGCCTGAGACGCAAACGAAGTCGGCGCCCGCCTCTTCCCAGGCGCGGGCTTCCGCCACCGTGGTGGCGGTGCCGATCACCCGTGAACCGGCCTTCTTGAACTGCGTGACCGTGGCGCGCGGCAGCACACCGAAGGTGAAGCTGACCACCGGCGGCGCAGCCTCCAGCAAGGCTGCGATCTGGTCGCGGTTGTTTTCGGCGAATTGAGTGGGGATCGGCGGCTCGCTCAACCCCAGCGCTTCGCGGAACGGCCGCAGCAGGTGCTGGGCGCGCTTCAGTTCGGCGAGATCCGGGTGCTGCTCATTGAGCAGAAACAGATTGATGTTGAACGGCGCGGCGGTCTGCGCGCGGATCTGCTGCACACGTTCGAGGATCAGCGCCGGTGAAAACAGCGCCGCCGCGCACGATCCCAGCGCCCCGGCGTTGCTCACCGCCACCGCCAACGCCGGCGGTGACGCGCCGTTCATCGGCCCCTGAACGATCGGATAGCGCAGCCCAAGCTCGCGGGCAAAAGCAGAAGGTGCCGTCATCAATGTGTCTCCCTGTACTGACTACATTCGTCTTACGGCGGCCGCGCCGCCGAACCGACCAAAAGCATAGCACCTTCTCACCGCCTGGCCGTGCAGTTAATGCTTCACCTGCCGCCTGTCCAACGACAGGAAGTGATGCACCACCGGTTTCTCCGGGCCAATATGGAAGCGCAGCGCCTCCTGCTGCAGATCGGCGTCGGCGTGCGACACCCGCTGGTGCTGCCGCAGATGCTCCGCCCAGGACTCCACCAGGAACCACTCCATGATGCATTCCGGATCGCCGGTATGCTCGGTGATACCCCAGGCGTAAGCGCCATCGCGGCGGCGCGCCCGCTCCAGCATCAGCAGCGTGCGCAAGAACTGCGGGCGATCCTGTTCGCGGATGCGGTACTCCACCTGAATCATTACCGGGCCGCGATCGTTTTCGACCGGCGTGTTGACCAACGGTTCCGGCCAATGGTTCGACGGCTGCAGATCGGCCTCACCGGTCGGCAGACGCAGGCGGTGGAACAGCAGCCCCGCCGCCAACAGGCCGACGCCGCCGACCAGCAGCGTGGCGGCCACGCCCAGCTCCTGCGCCACCAGCCCCCACAGCAGGCTGCCCGCCGCCATCGCGCCGTTGAACACCATCAGGTAGATGGCCAGGCCGCGGCCGCGCACCCAGTTGGGCAGCACGCCCTGCGCCGCACCGTTGAGCGTGGTCAACGCGATAATCCAGCCTGCGCCCAGCACCAACAGCAGCACCACCGCCAGCCACTGCGGCGGCGCCAGCGACAGGGCCGCCATCACCGCCGCCGTCAACACCGCCGCCAGCAACACCAGCCCGTCGGCATTCAGCCGCTGACGCAGGCGCGGCAGCACAATTGCCCCGAGGATCGCCCCGGCGCCCACCGCCCCCAGCAAAACGCCGTAAAAGCCGGCGCTGCCGCCCAGCATGCGGCGCGCCACCAGCGGCAGCAGCGCCCAGACCGAGCTGGAGAAGGCGAAAAATACCGCCGCCCGCAGCAGCACCACGTGCAACTCGCGGCTGGAGCGGGCATAGCGCAGGCCGGCGCGGAAGGCGCCGAAGAAGTGTTCCGACAGGCCGCTGTCCTCAACCTTCGGCCGCTTCCACCACAGCAGCGCCGCGATCACCAGCACATAGCTCATCACGTCCGCGCCGTAGGCCGCGCCGGCGCCGAAGCTGGCCAGCAGCAGCCCCCCGGCCGCCGGGCCGATGGAGCGAGCGATGTTGATGCCCAGCGAGTTCAGCGCCACGGCGTTTTTCAGCTCGGCGCGCGGCACCAGCTCCGGCACGATCGCCTGCCAGGTCGGCCCCATCAGCGCCGCGCCGATGCCGCCGACGAAGGTCAGCGCCAGCAGGTATTCCACCGTCAGCGCGCCGGTCTGCGACAGCACCAGCAGGCTGCCGCTGACGCAGGCCAGCAGAATTTGCACGAAGATCAGAAAGCGTCGCCGATCGAGAATGTCCGACAGCACCCCGGCCGGGATCGCCAGCAGGAACACCGGCAGCGTAGCGGCGGTTTGCATCAGCGCCACCGCCGAAGGGTTGCTCGACAGGTCAGTGATCAACCACGAGCTGGCGACGTCGCGCATAAAGCTGCCGACGTTGCCGAGCACCGTCGCGCCCCACAGCACCGCAAATAATGGGATTTTCAGCGGCGCGAAGCCGCCCGCCGCCGCCTTGTTTTCCGTCTGCTCAGCCATCTGTTCGCTCCTTCAAATCGTTAAATGCCACCAGCAACAGCGCGCCGGCCAGCCCAAGGTGTTCAAAAAATCCGTTCATCATCTGGCCGCGCTCCGCCCCGTCGAACTGCCAGAACGGATTGGCCATCAGCGTCGCCATCAGGGTAAAACCGGCCAGCGCCAGCGCGCCGAGCCAGCGATAAAAGCCGCTCAGGATCAGCGCCGACGCAGCCAGTTCCAGCAGCGTCACCAGCACGGCGAACAGCGCCGCCGGCTGCAGGCCGAAGTGACTCATCTCGGCGACCGCGCCTTCGACGTTCAGCGCTTTGACCAACCCGCCCTGAATATAGGCGGCGCAAATGGCGAGCAGCAGCAGCCAGCGCACCACAGGCGCATGCAGCCGCTGTGCGCAGCGGGCGGCGATAGCAGTCAGGTTCATCGCGCCCCCTTAAAACGGCGAATTTTGGATGAAGGCCAGCAGATCGGCGTTGAAGCGATCGGGATCGATCTGCGCCAAACCGTGCGAACCGCCGGCGTAAACATTCAGCTCCGCCTGTTGCATAAGCTTAGCGGCTTTCAGCGCCGAGGCGCCGATCGGCACGATCTGATCGGCGTCGCCGTGCACCAGCAGCGTCGGCTTGTCGATCGCCAGCAGGTCGGCGGTGTAATCCACTTCGGAGAACGCGCGCACACACTCGTACTGCCCTTTTACGCCGCCCTGCATGCCCATCAGCCAGAAGTGGTCGATCAGCCCCGCATTGCTCTCCACCTCGTCGCAGTGGAGGCCATAGAACGGCACCGCCAAATCTTTGAAGAACTGCGAGCGGTTGCCCGCCACGCCGCTGCGAATGCCGTCGAAGGCCGCCATCGGCGTACCCTCAGGGTTGACCGGCGTTTGCAGCATCAGCGGCGGTACGGCGCCGACCAGCACCACCTTCGCCACCCGATCGCTGCCGTGGCGGCCGATGTAGCGCGCCACTTCGCCGCCGCCGGTGGAATGGCCGACCAGGATCAGATCGCGCAGATCCAGCGTTTCGATCAGCAGGGCCAGATCGTCAGCGTATTGGTTGATGTCGTTGCCGTGCCAGGTTTGATCCGAACGGCCGTGGCCGCGGCGATCGTGGGCGATCACGCGGAATCCGCTCTGGCCGAAAAACAGCATCTGGTTGTCCCAGGCGTCGGCAGACAGCGGCCAACCGTGGGAGAACAGGATCGGCTGGCCGCGGCCCCAATCCTTATAAAAAATGCGTGCGCCATCGGGCGCGGTAAGGGTGCTCATGACGTGTTCCCCGCTCGGTATCGAATTGGATTTTGTACGGGTTAACAGTACGGCAGGCGTAAAGGCAGTGATAACGGAATAATTTTCGCATGATCGCGAGTTTTTTTGCTGAAGAAGCCGGCGTCGCCGCCGGCGCAAAACGTCAGATGTTTTCCAGATCGATACCGCGCGTTTTTGGGCCGAACAGCCCGATCACCAGCATCACGATCAGCATGCTGGCGACGATAAACGCGATCACCCCCAGCGAACCGCCGTACTGCAAGATAATGCCGATGATGATGCTGCTGAACACCGTCGACAGCCGGCTGAAGGAGTAGCAGAAACCGACGGCGCGGGCGCGGATATGGGTCGGGAAGATCTCGGATTGATACGAGTGGTAGCTGTAGGTCAGCCAGGCGTTGGACCAGGTGATGAAGAAACCGCACAGGATCAGCCACAGCGGGTTGTTCTGCAGTGCGAACAGCGAGCCGAAGATCACCGTCACCAGGCAGGACAACACGATCTGCCACTTGTTCTCCATCTTGTCGGCGTAGAAGCTGCACAGCAGCGAGCCCAGCGGGTAGGCCAGCGTGATAAAGAAAGCGTACAGCAGGCTGTGGGTGACCGAAGCGCCCTTGCCCGACAGCAGCGCCGGCAGCCAGTTGCCGAAGCCGAAGAAGCCGATGGCCTGAAAGAAATTCATCACTACCAGCATCAGCGTGCGATCGCGATATTGCGGCGCCCAGATGTCGCGAAAGCGGCCGCGCAGCGGCGCTCCCTCGGCATCGTCCACCGGGCGCGACGGGAAGTCCGCGGCCGCCACGCCGCAGCGCCGCTCCATGTCCCGCATCACCTGCCGGGCCTGCGCATAGCGCCGCTGTTGCACCAGCCAGCGCGGCGACTCCGGCAGCCCCTTGCGCACCAGCCAAATCACCAGCGAAGCCAGCGCGCCGGCGATCACCACATAGCGCCAGCCGCTCAGCCCCCAAATCGTCTGCGGCACCAGCCACCAGGACATCAGCGCCACCGCCGGCACCGACAGAAACTGCACGAAGAACGCGAAGGCGAAAGCCCGGGTGCGCAAGTGCGCGGGCACCCACTCCGTCAGGTAGGTATCGATGGTCACCAACTCGATGCCGAGCCCGACGCCCACCAGAAAACGCAGAAAGATCACCCATTCCGCCTGCTGTTGAAACGCCAACAGCAGCGAGAAGGCGCCATACCAGATCAGAGCGAACATAAAGGTGGCGCGCCGGCCGAAGCGATCGGCGTACGGGCTCAGCAGGCTGGCGCCGACGAACAGGCCGAGAAAGGTGGCGGAGGCAAAGGCCGCCTGATCCGACACGCCGAAAACGCCCTGCGCGCCGGTGTGGAAAATGCCGTCGGCGATAAGGCCAGTGCTGATATAGCCGGTCTGGAACAGATCGTAGAGTTCGAAAAAGCCGCCCAGCGACAGCAGAATGATAAAGCGCCACAGGCCGGCCGACGCGGGCAAGGCGTCGATTCTGGCCGCCAAATCCCGCGCATGGATCGGCGACGCCGCTACAGATTCACTCACCATTAACCTCGCATTAACATTTTTGATGACTTTCTATGCTAGCGAAGCGGCGTCGGAGTTAAATTTTTAATTAGCAGACTATGAAAAAAAGTTAAGCATAAAACGCTGCAGCAGCCTGTTTTATAGCAGGAAAATGTAGCGCGGGATGCCACAGCGGCATCCCGAATCGGCAGGTTAACGGCTGTGGTGGTGCTGCAGCCGTTCGCTGCGGTAGACGCTCAACAGGCACCAGCCGAGGGCGATCAGCGCCAGCGGCGCGGCGACGAAGCCGATGTTGCCCATGCCCAGATGCAGGCTCACCTGGTTGCCCAGCAGCGCGCCGCTGCCGATGCCGAAGTTGTACAGGCCGGAGAAAATCGCCATCGCCACGTCGGTAGCGTCCGGCGCCAGGCTCAGCACTTTGGCCTGCATCGACAGGCCGATCGCCATGATCGCCATCCCCCAGAAGATGCACAGCACCGTCAGGTGGCTTTCACTGCCGGCCGCCGGCAACAGCAGCAGCAGGCTCAAGGCCAGCAGCGTGATGGCACCGATGAAGAAGCCGGAAGGAAACCGCTCGCTGTAGCGGCTGAACAGCAGGCTGCCGACGATGCCGGCGGCGCCGAACAGCAGCAGCATCAGCGTGGTGAAGTTCTCCGACAGCCCGGCCACGGTCTGGATAAACGGCTCAATGTAGCTGTAGGCGGTGAAGTGCGCCGTCACCACAATGATGGTCAGCATGTAAAGCGCCACCAGCGCCGGGCGCTTGAACAGCAGCGGCACGCTGGCCAGCGAACCGGAATGCTCGCTTTTCAGCACCGGCAGCAGGCGCCACAGCAGCACCAGCGCCAGGGTGGCGCACACCGCGATGCCGATAAAGGTCATGCGCCAGCCGAGCAGTTGCCCGACCACCCGCCCGAGCGGCAGCCCGAGCACCATCGCCAGCGCGGTGCCGCCCGCCAGCAGGCTCAGCGCCTGGGCTTTCTTGCCTGGCGGCGCCACGCGGATCGCCAGCGAGGCGGTGATAGACCAGAACACCGAGTGCGCCAGCGCCACACCGGCGCGCGAAATGACCAGCGTGGTGAAGTTCCAGGCCACGGCGGTCAGCACGTGGCTGGCGATAAACAGCACGAACACGCCGATCAGCAACTTGCGGCGCTCAATCTTGCTGGTCAGCAGCATGCACGCCAACGAGGCGGCGGCGACGATCCAGGCGTAAATGGTAATGATCAAGCCGACCTGTTCGGTTTGCATCGAGAAGCTGGCGGCGATATCGCTCAGCAGACCGACCGGAATAAACTCGGTGGTGTTGAAGATAAAGGCCGAGACGGCGAGGATAACCACGCGCAACCAGGCGGTTGAGCGCGAAACGGGAGCGTGTTCCATGGTAAACAAAATCCGGACAGGTGCGGGCAAGTCGCGATATTTTAACCAACCGGCCCGCTAAATGCGATATACGTCACACTTTAATTGTGTGGTTTTTTTCACCGCCCATCGACACGCTCACCGACGCACGGTTGCCAAAATGCTGTGCTAATCTATTGAAGCGTACCAATTTTTCCTGCCGTTCTTCCCAGGCCGTCCACGCGCCGCGCCGAAGAAGCGCGCAGTGTCCCTTTGGCGTTTCCTGAGGCGAGGTCATTATGATGTCCGCGATTTATGATTGGTCCGTGCTCGCATTGCGCAATGTTTACGATCGCCGCATTCAGGGCAAGCCGGTGCTCGACAGCGCCGCGCTGTTCCCCGACGCCGAACGTTTCACCGCCCAATGGCGGCAGATCCGCGAAGAGGCGCTGACCGTCGCCCACGATCTGCACAATATTCCCCGTTTTCACGAGATCATGAGCCAGCAGGCGTCGATCTCCGCCAACGACGCGCGCGACTGGCGCATGTTCATCATGAAGGCCTACGGCCAGCCCATCCCCCACAACCTGGCGCGCTGCCCGACGCTGGCGGCGCTGATCGCTTCGTCGCCTGACGTGCTGTCCGCCTCGCTCTCCTTCCTGGCGCCCGGCAAACAGGTGCCGCCCCATCGCGGGCCGTTTCGCGGCATTCTGCGCGGCTATCTGGTGCTGGACATGCCCAAACGCGCCGACGGCGCGCCGGCGGCGGTGCTGAAAGTGGACGGCCGCGAATACCGGCTGCACGAGGGGGAGTTCATGCTGTGGGACGATACCTTCGAACACGAGGTGTGGAACGACAGCCCGCAGGTGCGCACCGTGCTGCTGCTGGACATCCGCCGCCGCGACATGCCCGCCGGGCTGCGGCTGCTCTCCGGCGCCATCATCGCGCTGGTGCGGCTGAACGTGCGCTGGATGCAGCGCCAGTTCTGACTGCGGCGCTCAGGCGATTAACCGCCCTGAGAAGCCAGCCACTGCTCGGCGGTAGTGGTGGCTATGCCCTGGCGCGCATTGAAGGTTTTCGCCTTATCCCAGGCCACGCCGTCGGGCCGGGCGAAAGCCAGCCGGTATTTGGCGCCGACGTCATGCGGATGATTGCGCACCTCCGCCTGCAGCCGCTCTTTGTCCAACAGGATCCTGTTGACCTCCACGCCCCAGTGCGCCTGCATAAGTTCGGCAAGCTCGCGGTAGGTCAGCGTGTCGCCGGCGATATAAACCACCTGGTTGCGAAACGCGGGCCGATGGAAAAAAATCGCGGCCGTCAGCCGGCCAATGTCCTCAGGGGTGGTCAGCGTCACCGCGTAGCGCCAGTCGCCCAGCGCGCGCACCGTTTTGCTTGCCGCATCCACCACGCCAAAGCCGGGGTCAAACAGGTAGCTGGTGAAAATGCCCGTGGAAACAATCACCCACTCCGTCGCCTTCTGCGCACGCAGCAGGTGGCGCACCTCAAGCTGTTCATCCCACACCTGTTGCCCGCTGCCTTTACCCACGACATCGTAGTCCACGCCGAACTGCCACGGGAAGTAGCGCGCCACGCCCGCCAGCAAGACGGCCTGGGTGATCTTTACCTGCGTGCCCGCCCCGCCGACAAAGCCGCTGCAGTTGATCACCGCGTCGAAGGAACGGAATAGCGCGCTCAGCGCCTCCACGCCGTTTTGCTGCAGATCGCCTTCCACCACGGCGATGCCGAGCCGCGCCAGCGCATCCCGCCGCGCCCGGAGCGGGCTGCTGACGGCGCGTGCAGCCTCCGGCCGGAGCAGCACGCTGATTTTTAAAGATGGAGATAACCGAGCCTGCCGGCTCATCGCACGCAATACCGGCAGCCCCAGTTCACCGGCGCCGAGTATGAGCACGGTATTGATAGATGGATTTGTGGATTTCATTCTTGCCTCCTGTCTTGACACTGCGTCATCCTGACAGCTGACAAAAACGGGTTCAATTAGGTACACGCGTGATACCGGAGAGGAATATGACGAGCGATCGGGAAGCGCTGCTGCAATTTTCGCAGGCGTTCTGTGAAGAACTGAGCAACGACGATGAAGGGTTGAAGCGTGAGATCCTCGCGCATGCGGGCAACCGTTGGTCGCTGGGGGTATTGCATATCCTGGGCACTCACGGGCCGCTGCGCCACGGCGAGATAAGCCGCCAACTGGCGGGCGTGACGCAGAGAATGCTGACGCGGACGCTGCGCCATCTCGAGCGGGACGGGCTGATATCGCGCTGCGATTATCAGGAGAAACTGCCCCGCGTGGTTTACACCATCACCGACGCGGGGGAAGAGATGCTGCTCAACATGCTGCCGCTCTGGTCGTGGATTATCGCCTCCGCCGACGCCTTCAGAGCGGCCCGTTCGCACTACGATGGCCAAGAGCGCAACGCCGCTGAAAAATGAACGCGGGCATCCCTGCCCGTGGGGCGGCGCTCAGCCGCCGCCCAGATAGGCCTTTCTCACCTCCGGATCGTTCAACAGTTCTTCCCCGCTGCCGGTGAGGCGGATCTGGCCGTTGACCATCACATAGCCGCGATCGGACAGTTTCAGCGCATGGTTGGCGTTTTGCTCCACCAGAAACAGCGTCATGCCGCTGCGGGTCAGTTCGCGCAGCACGCCGAAGATCTGCCGCACCACGATCGGCGCCAGCCCCAGGCTCGGCTCGTCCAGCAGCAACAGCTTCGGCCGGCTCATCAGCGCGCGGGCGATCGCCAGCATCTGCTGTTCGCCGCCGGACATGGTCATCGCCCGCTGGTTGCGCCGCTCCTTGAGGCGCGGAAACAGTTCGAACATGCGCGGCAAGTCCTCCTCCAGGTAGCGATTGCCGACGGTGATGGTGCCCATCAGCAGGTTCTCCTCCACGCTCATGTCCGGAAAGATGCGCCGCCCCTCCGGCGCCTGCGCGATGCCGCTGCTGGCAACAAAGTGCGTGGAGCGGCGGCTGATGTCCTCGCCGCGAAACAGGATCTGTCCGCCGGCGATGCGCGGCTGACCGAAGATCGACATCAACAGCGTGGACTTGCCCGCGCCGTTGGCGCCGATCAGCGCCACCGTCTCCCCGGCGTTTACCTGCAGCGACACCTGGCGCAGCGCCTGGATCGGCCCGTAAAACACATCGACCTCGCGAAATTCCAACATCGCTTCGCTCATCCCGCCAGCTCCTCTTCGTCCGCGCCCAGGTAGGCGGCGATCACCGCCTCGTTGTGCTGGATCTCCTGCGGCGTGCCGCGGGCGATCACATCGCCGTGATCGAGCACGATCACCCGATCGGAGATCTCCATTACCATGCCCATGTCATGCTCGATCAACAGCACCGTGATGCCGTGATGCTGCCGCAGGAAGCGAATGATGCGGCTCAGCGTGGCCGTTTCCACCGGGTTCAGCCCGGCGGCCGGCTCATCGAGGCAGATCATCTCCGGCGCGGTGCACATGGCGCGCGCGATCTCCAGCCGCCGCTGCTGGCCGTAAGACATCTCTCCCGCCAGCCGGTTGGCGCAGCTCACCAGATCCACCACCTCCAGCCAGTAGAAGGCATGATCGAGCGCGGCGCTCTCCGCCCGGCGGTAGCCCGGCGTATTCAGCACCCCGGCGATCAGGTTACGGTTGCTCTGCATGTGCTGCGCCACCAGCAGGTTCTCCACCACCGACATTTCGCGGAACAGACGGATATTTTGGAAGGTGCGCGCCAGCCCGGCGCGGTTCACCAGGTGGGTGCCGCCGAACATCTTGTAGTAGAGGCGCGAACCGAGCCGCTTTGGACGTATCCAGTCGCCGGCGCGGAACTTCTGCCCCAGCACCTGGATCACGTCGGTCGGCCGCTTGTGGGTATTGAGCAGGATCGCGCCGCCGCTGGCGCGGTAAAAGCCGGTCAGGCAGTTGAATACCGTGGTCTTGCCGGCGCCGTTGGGGCCAATCAGCGCGGTGATGGAGCCGCGTTCCACCTCCAGATTGACGTCGTTCAGCGCTTTGATGCCGCCAAAGTGCATCATCAGGTGTTCCACCCGCAAAATGGCGTCGCTCATGGCGCCACCCCCTTGCGTTCGGCGAAGCTGGATCGGCTGATGCGCACCAGCCCGCGCGGCCGCCAGATCATCATCGCCACCATCAGCACGCCGAACAGCAGCACCCGGTATTCGGCGAAGCTGCGCAGCAGCTCCGGCGCCACCGTCAGCACGAAGGCCGCCAGCACCACGCCGAGGGTGGAGCCCATGCCGCCCAGCACCACGATCGCCAGGATCAGCGCCGACTCGAAGAAGGTGAACGAAGTCGGGTTGACGAAGCCCTGGTAGGTGGCGAAAAACACCCCCGCCAGCCCGGCGGTGGAAGCGCCGAGCATAAACGCCGACAGCTTCACCAGCACGTGATTCAGCCCCAGAGAACGGCAGGCGATCTCATCCTCGCGCAGCGCCTCCCAGGCGCGGCCGATCGGCATGCGCGTCAGCCGGTGCTTGATATACAGCACCAGCAGCACCACCAAAAACAGCACCGCGTAGATGAAAATGAACTTGAGATTCGGGTTGTAATCGATGCCGAAAAACTCGTGGATCGGCACCCCGCCGTCTTTGGCGCGCCGGCCGAACTCCAGGCCGAACACCGTCGGTGCCGGCACCGAGACGCCGTTCGGCCCGCCGGTGAGCGACATCCAGTTGTTCAGCACCAGCCGAATGATCTCGCCGAACCCCAGCGTAACGATCGCCAGGTAGTCGCCGTGCATGCGCAGCACCGGGAAGCCCAGCAATGCGCCGGCCAGCGCCGCCATCAGCGCGCCCAGCGGCAGCATCGCCCAGAACCCCAGCCCGAGATACTGGTAGCCCAGCGCCAGCCCGTAGGCGCCGATGGCGTAAAACGCCACGTACCCCAGATCGAGCAGCCCCGCCAGCCCGACCACAATGTTCAGCCCCAGGCCGAGCAGCACGTAGATCAGGCCGAGGATCGCCACCGTCAGCAGGTATTTGGTGGCGACAAACGGGAACAGCAGCGCGATCGCCGCCATCAGCGGCAGGATCCAGCGCAGGTTGGATTTATAGCCCAGCGGCCGCACGTAAACGCCGTCGTTGCCGCCGTCGAAGCGCGCCAACACCCTGCGCCCCGGCGCGGTTTGCAGGAACAGGCTCAGCAGCAGCCGCCCGGCCATCACCGCGACGATGATCCATACCAGCCGGTGCGGCTCGAAGTTAAAGCTGTAGCCATTCAGCACGATGCCGACGATCGGCCCGAACACGATCAGGGCGATCAGCCCGGCCAAGACAGCGTCCAGCAGGCTGCGTTTGACGTTCAGCCCGCCGTTGATTACGGATTGCGACATGGCGTTCTCCTTAAACCTTGGCGATCAGGGGCCGGCCGAGCAGGCCCTGCGGACGGAAGATCAGGATCGCCACCAGCAACCCGAAGGAGAACACGTCCTTGTAATCCGAATTCACCATGCCGGCAAACTGCGCCTCCGCCACACCGAGCAGCAGCCCGCCCAGCATCGCGCCCGGCAGCGATCCGATGCCGCCCAGCACCGCGGCGGTGAAGGCCTTGATGCCAATGATAAAGCCGACGTAAAAATCGAAGGTGCCGTAGTTCATGGTGATCAGCACCCCGGCCAACCCGGCCATGGCGGCGCCGATCACGAACACCAGCGAGATCACCCGATCGGTATTGATGCCGAGAATCGAGGCCATTTTGCGATCCTGCTGGGTGGCGCGGCAGATGCGTCCCAGCCGGGTGCGCTGAATGATGTAGGTGAGGATCGCCATGCCGAGCAGCGACGCCACCAGAATGAACACTTTGGTGTAGGTGATCTGCACCACGCCGCCGTCGAACTCCAGGCGGAACACGCCGCTCAGCAGCGTCGGGATGCCCTGCTGGCGCGGCCCCTGGCTTATCTGCGCGTAGTTTTGCAGGATTAACGACATGCCGATGGCGGAGATCAGCGGCGCCAGGCGGGTGGAGTTGCGCAGCGGCTTGTAGGCGATGCGCTCGATTACCCAGCCGTACACCCCGGTGATGACGATGGTGAACACCAGCGTGCCGAGGATCAGCAGCGGAAACGAGTGCAGCCCGAAGAACGACAGCAGCGCCAAACCGATGGCGCACAGGTAGGCGGAGATCATATATACCTCGCCGTGGGCGAAGTTAATCATGCCGATGATGCCGTAAACCATGGTGTAGCCGATGGCGATCAGGCCATACACCGCGCCGAGGGTCAGGCCGTTGATCAGCTGTTGCAGAAAGAATACATCCATAATGAGCAGTCTCGCCTGGTAAGGCCGCCAACGCAGTCCGACGCGGCCCAAAGGTCATCGCGGAACGGGCGCGCCAAGGCGGCGGCCCGTCGGTCATAGGGTCATAACTTCACGGTTAGGCCGTTTACAGTTGGTGATATTTGCCCTTGTCATCCCATTGATAGACCACGTAGTCCGAGACCTTCAGGTCGCCCTTCTGGTCCCAGGCTTTCTTGCCCATCACGGTGTCCACGTCGTGTGACTTCAGCCATTCGGCGGCCTTGGCGCTGTCTTTGCCGCCGGTGGCGTTGAAGGCGGCGGCGATCGCCTGGATCGAGGCGTAGGAATAGAGGGTGTAGCCTTCCGGCTCAAAGCCGCTGGCGCGGAACTTGGCGATCACCGCCTTGCCCTCCGGGATCAGGCGCGGATCGTTGCCGAAGGTCATCAGCACGCCGTTGGTGTACTGCGGCCCGCCGGCGGCGGTCACCAGCTCTTCGGTCACCACGCAGTCGCCGGAGAAGAACTTGGCGGTCACGCCCTGCTCGCGCATCTGGCGCACCAGCGGCCCGGCTTCCGGATGGCAGCCGCCGAAGTAGACCACGTCAGGCTTGACCGAGGCGATCTTGGTCACCAGCGCGTTGAAGTCTTTCTCACCGCGCGACAGCCCCTCATACAGCACTTCCTTGACCCCGCGCTTGTTCATCGCCGCCTTCGCTGCGTCCGCCAACCCCTGGCCGTAGGTGTCTTTATCGTGGATCACCGCGATGCGCTTGGCCTTCAGCGTATCCAACATGTAGTTGGTGGCGATCACGCCCTGCTGATCGTCGCGCCCGCACATGCGGAACATGCTCTTCATGCCGCGCTCGGTGATCTGCGGGTTGGTGGAGCCGGGGGTAATGGCGATGATGCCGGCCTCGTCATACACCTCGGAGGCGGGCATGGTGGATGAGGAACAGAAGTGGCCGACCACCGCCGACACCTTGTCCTGATCCACCAGCCGGTTGGCGACCGCGACCGCCTGTTTCGGTTCACAGGCGTCATCCCCCTGCACCAGTTTGATTTTTTCCCCTTTGATGCCGCCGGCGGCGTTGATGTCCGCCGCCGCCTGCGAAGCCCCGCGCCAATACTGATCGCCATAGGTGGCGTTCGGCCCGGAGAACGGCCCGGCGACGCCGATGACGATATCGGCCTGCGCGGAAAAAGCCGTACCTAAACAACCGATGAGCAAAGCAGCGAGCGGACTTTTTATCAATTTCGATGACATTGTTATCTTCCTCAGCACTGTTGTAGCGAAACGCCCTGGGGCGCGGATCAGTCACTTTATGTGTAGACGGGGAAAATAATTTTCTTGAGAGCGCAGTCGCATTCCCCAAAAATGGGTAAGCAAAAATCCAGCCATTGTGACGACGAATACATATTGTTTGCTTATTCATCCTACATATCAGTTGCAGCGCGGCGTGTAGCGGGGATAACCGAGAGTCTGGGCAGTGCGGCTAGCGTGAGAGGGAGAACGGCCCTGCACCATCGCCGTGCAAAGGCTTGTGCAATCGTTGTGGGCCGCAAAATCACCGCACAGCGATGGAAAATGCCGAAAAACAGCGCAAGATGTTCATTCCGCCAGCAAACGCGCTTTTTTTGCAGTTTAGCGCTTTGACAAACCCCAGGCGCCCCGCTATTATTCGCCCCGTTCACACGATTCCTCTGTAGTTCAGTCGGTAGAACGGCGGACTGTTAATCCGTATGTCACTGGTTCGAGTCCAGTCAGAGGAGCCATATTTAGAAAAGCCCGCTTAAGGCAACTTAAGCGGGCTTTTTGCTTTTCGGGTTATAACTCGCTGCAAGAGAGGGTTCATTCATCCAGGAATGACGACCGGTTACCTGGATCGCTAACCGGTGTTTCAATAGGGTTTACGGTGCATGTCAGCACATCATCACCGCCCCAGGGACAACATGACAATGGCGGTTCAGCTCGGGAACCAGCCTGGGGTATTTTGAATCGCTTGCCACAGTTTATGTGGGATCTGTAATTCATCCGGATCTTGCGACAAATTGAGTTTGACGTTCATGCTTCCTTCATGGCCTGATTGTACTCTCTCCACCCATTGGGGATTCATAACCATCGCGCGTCCCAAAGCGACCATGGACAATCCGGCATCCAGCGCTTGCCGTGCCACGTCCGACGACGTGATTTTTCCGGCGGCCAGTATCGGTAAACGGCCGTTATTCTGCTCAATGAACCTTGCCAGCGTACCCTTTTCATCATCGTCATCCCGAGGGGTGTCCGTCAGTACATGGTGCAGCGAGATGTGCAAATAATCGATAAGCGCCTCTTCCGTCAATTGGTTCGCCAACGCCAGAGAATCATCTATACGCAGTCCCTTTTCGCCGGATTCTTCCGGAGACAACCGATACCCCAATAAGAAAGGCTGCGTAGCATGGCGTTCGATAACTCGCCGAACTTCGCGCGCCACTTCCAAGGGGAAACGCATGCGATTCTCTAGCGAACCGCCCCATTCATCCGTGCGCTGATTGAAATACGGGGAGAAAAAGTTTTGGAGCAGGAAACCATGCGCGCCATGCAATTCCACGCCATCGAACCCCGCCTCAATCGCGCGGCGAGTGGCTTCGCCAAAATCGCGGATCACAGTCAGAATTTCATCATGGCTTAACGCGCGGCCGGCTTTTTTGCCATCGTTAAACGGGCCTGCCGGTGCGGCTAGCGCACTGGCGCTAACGAGCTCGCCATCGGGGATCAAGGCCGGAACGGCTTTATTTCCCGCGTGAAAGAGTTGCAGGATCGCCGGCGCGCCGCCGCTTTTAGCGGCATCCGCCAGCCGTTTCAGGCTCGGAATAAAGCGATCGTCATAGGCCGCGAACTCATGAGTAAACCCGATGCCATTTCGCTGTACATGGGAACAGCCTGTCAGCACCAACCCAACACCGGTCGCGCGTGCCCGATAATAGGCTAACTCCGCATCTGAAATAGTTTCATCATCATTGGCTGACCAGGTGGTCATTGGGGCCATCACGATGCGATTACGCATCTCAAGACCGTTTTTAAATAAAAATGGCTGCATTAATGGATCTTTCATAACTCTCTCAGCATTTAACATTTTGATCTAAAATAAAAAATCATAAAAAATCATAAAAAATCACTTCGCCAGCGGGGTTCCCAGCCAGCGATCATCGATAAATTGCAGCATCTGTTCCGGTGTGATTTGCTGCGTCATTCGCCCTCGCAGCACCGTGCGATGCTCGAAAGTTACTGCTCCCCGTGCAAGCACCTGGGCTTTAAAACGCGCGATATGCTCGTCCGAAAAGTGGCTGTTGTGGGTATTAAACAGGATGACCCGTTTACCGCTGAAATCGCTGTTCTCAATAAAAGCCCAAATCGGCGGCGCCGGACTGTATAGCCAGATCGGCGAGCCCAACCAGAGGGTGTCAAACGGCGTCAAGTCAATCTTGGCCGGCGTTATCTCGGGCAACGCATCCTGCCGCTCTTTCAGCAAAGTGGCGTCTTTCAGCGCATACGCCAGCCCCGGCAAGCCAGGGGCATAGTTCGGCGCATCAAGCCTGAAGAGCTGTGCATCCAGGCGGTGAGCGATATGGCGAGCGGCCAGCGCCGTATTCCCTGAACGAGAAAAATAAACGACGGCGGTACGCGATGCGTTTTCTCCTGAATGCGCATGAGGCTCTATCTTGGCCAACTGGGCGGCTTGTCGATTTTCAATCAGCGTGACAGAGGCCAATACGCCCAAAATGGCCAGCAAAACGACCGTCAAACCGATGAGGGTTCCATACATAGGTAAGCGCCTTGATGCCATTAATCAAAATCGGTCGTCTTGCTGAGCGCCTCAAACTCCCACGTTTCTTCAATGCGGGACTGCAACGTCGGCATGACGAAATCGATAGCATCATTACCGATTAATAGCTGGCGCGGAGGCGTGTCCATTTCCACCAACCGGCAAATCACCTGCGCAAGTTTGGCAGGATCGCCCTGTTGCTGACCATCGGCGGATGCCAGTAGCTCGCGCGCGCTGCCAAAAGCGGCATAATCGGCAATGCTTCTTTCCCCGTACCGGGCAGAACTGTCATTGAGAAATTCGGTGCGGAAAAAGCCGGGCTCAACGGCGGTGACGGTAATTCCAAGAGGCGCGACCTCATCAGCCAACGCCAGGGTCATACCTTCCACGGCAAACTTCGACGCGGAATAAAATGTGGCGTTCGCGACGGCTTTTACGCCGGCGATGGAAGAGGTGTTGATAATGCGCCCGTTCCGCTGGCGCCGCATCACCGGCAGCACCGCGCGCAATACATTGGCCATGCCGAAAACGTTGGTTGAAAATTGCTGCTCTATCTGTTCGGCTGTCGCTTCTTCAAAACGCCCCAACAGACAGAACCCGGCATTATTCACTAATACATCAATGCAGCCAAAACGGCTCACGGCCGCATCTGCAGCAGCCAGCGCCTGATGTTCATCACGAACATCAAGCTCCAGCAGCTCAATCTTTTCCGCTGCAACATCGCTGAATGTCCGGCGCAATTTTTCCCTATCCCGCCCCGTTGCGACCACACAATCTCCCTGTTGCAACGCAGCCCTGACAATATGGGCGCCCATGCCGCGCGCGGCGCCGGTGACAAACCAAATGCGATTCATATCTGTTCACCTTAATCGGTTTAAAAACTCGTACTGCCTCATTGCAGTACGCGGTGTCGAGGCACTAAAGCGTCAATTGCAAACTAGGGCGTATCACGATGTCATCGAGTAATACGCCGGGCGGTTGAGCAAATGAATAGACCAATGCACGAGCCACATCATCCGGCATGAGAGCCTGAATGACATCACGACGTTCGCGCATCATGTCCGCAGAAACATTGTGTCCCCATTCCGTATGTACCGCCCCCGGATGAATCAATGACACGCGTATCCCTTCTTCAGCCAGCTCCTGCCGCAAACCGTCACAGACCCCCCTGACTGCAAATTTGGTGGCGCAATACACGGCCCAGTTAGGTGCGCTGCTTTTCCCCCCGACGCTGGATACCGTGGAGATCATTGCGCCGGGGCGATTTTTCATCAGAGGGATAGCTTCGTAGGAACAGTTCAACACGCCGTACATATTCGCGTTGATCTGCTCCTGCCAGCCCTCGGGTGAGCTCTCCTCGAACCGACCGAAAATCCCCATGCCCGCGTTGTTGAAAAGCAGATCCACACCGCCGAAGCGGCTCTTCACCTCATTAAAAAGTGACCGGACCTGAGCTAAATCAGCAACGTCAGCGTCAAAGGCGACGGCGGCCCCGCCCAGTTCGGCAGCCAGGCTTCCGATTCGCTCTTTGCGTCTTGCTACCAGCACGACCGAAACGCCTTCCGCAACCAATCGGCGGGCGGCAGCTTCACCAATACCGCTTGAAGCCCCGGTGATAACAGCGACTTTGCCGCTGAGACTGTTCATCTCCATCGTCCTGCCTCTATAGAAAAATTTTATGGCGGGTGTTTACATAAAATACGGCTTGTCACCGTCAGTGCCCGGCTGGTTGACGCCGATGTTCTCACCCAGATGTTTTTTCGGTTGCTCGATGATGTCGGCAACTAAAGCGGCGACGCTCTTGCGCGATACGATGGTTCCTTTGAACGGCGCATCGCGGGCGGTAAGCTCATAGTCAACCAGGTCTTCATCCGTTAACCAGGCCGGGCGCAGAATGGTGTAGTCCAGCCCGGAGGCTTCAATCGCGTCAGCCGCCCGACGAAATGGCTTGAGGGGCTCACCGATGATCGCGTTGTTCCATTCACCGAATTTTCCCGGGACCTCATCATAAATCCCCAGCGAAAGAACGAAGATCAGGCGTTTGACGCCGCTGGCCTGCATGGCGGCAATCACCGCCTCAGCCTGCACATCCAGATCCTCTCCCGTCAGGTTGGCATACACCAGATCCTGGCCCTGCATCGCTTGTTCCAATGCGGACGGGTTCAACACATCGCCGATAAGGATCCGGCCGTTGGCCGGGCGCGACCGGATTTTTTCCGGCTGGCGAGCGAACAACGTTTGCACAAGCGACTGTTCATCCGCCAATCTGTCGATAACATGGCGGGCGATTTGGCCGCCGGCGCCAAGGATCAATACATTCTTCATGGTGTTCTCCATCGGTTATTCACCCAGGTGCGCGGCCAAAAACGGCAGCACCTTGTCCATCGCTGCGCGAACGGCTTCCGGTTTGTCATACAGCTCGTAATGTGAAAAGTCCGCTAACGAGACCAGCTCGCGATGCGCTGAAGCCGTTGCGCGCCCATAGACTTCCATGCCATCGCGATAGGCGCCGAAGGCACCGACTTTCTCGCCCACCACCACCATCACCGGCTGAGTCAGCAGCACCTCGGTAAAGGCGAAGGCATCCCAGGCCAGCGTTTTTTGCGCATGCGAGAACAACATGCGCGTCGCGCCACCCGGCTGTTGACCGCGCGCGGTCTTGTAATAGTCTGTCGCTTCGAAAACGTCGCGTTCGGTGAGCCCATGGGCCGTTGCCTCTTGAGGACTGGCGGGCAGCAGTTCATTGACCTGAAGCTCTCCGCCCCGCGCTTCCCGGGTGCGCTGCGCAGCCATCGCGCTCAGCGCGCCCAGCGGATCGTAGCCGCTGAAGCCTTCGCGGAAGAGTCGCCCAATATTAACGCCGGTGATGCTCACCACGGCTTTGATGCGTTTCTCTGTCAGCGTGGCATTGACGGCATAACCGCCGCCGCCGCAAATGCCCAGCACGCCGATACGCTCCGCATCGACATACGGCAAGGTGACGGCATAGTCGATGACGCGGCTGATGTCTTCCACCCGCTGGGTCGGATCTTCTATCCAGCGCGGCGCCCCGCCCGACTCCCCCTGAAAACTGGCGTCATAGGCGATAACGACGTACCCCTGCTCCGCCAACGCCTTACCGTAAACATTGCCGGAGGTTTGTTCCTTGCAGCTGCCGAAAGGATGGACGCTGACCACCGTCGGGTAGCGCTTGGATTCATCGAACCCCGGCGGCAGCTGAATGTGGGCGGCGATGTGCCAGGCCATATCGGCGCTTTGGATGCGAACATTTTTCATTACAGCGTCTCCTCAAAGAACGGCGCCAAGACGGAAACGGCTTCGGCGACATAGGCTTTACCGTCATACAATTCCATATGATTCGCGCCTTCGACGATGTGGTAACGCTTGTCGCTGCTCGCGGCGCGGTCGTATAAATCGTCACTCATCCATTTACTGCCCGCCACGCTGCCCGCCACGATCTGCATCGGCTGGGTCAGATACACTTCGGCCATATGGTAGGCGTCGTAGGTAATGATCTGGTTGAGGCTGCGCAGCGTCGCATAGCCGGGCGCCGTCGGATATTGCGCGCGCGGGGTGTGGTAATACTCCCAGGCCTGGCGCAGCTCTTCGTTCGGCGCATCGGATTCTTTCATCGGCGCCAGCGGCATGGTGGCATGTTCACCGCTGCTGATATCGCCGGTGCGGGCGTTGGAGCCCGCCTCAACGTACGGCAGCGCATCAATGGACTTCACATTGTTTTCCCACCCGTTGCGGAACATCGAGCCGATATTGACGGCGCTGACGGTGCCGATAGCCTTGATGCGGCGATCCTGGATCGCGGCGTTGGCGGTATAGCCCGCACCGGCGCAAATGCCCATCGCGCCAATGCGCTCGTTGTCGACATAAGGCAGCGTGGTCAGGTAATCAATCACCGCGCTGACATCTTCGGTGCGGATATAAGGGTTTTCCAACTGACGGGGTTCGCCGCCGCTTTCCCCCTGATAAGAGGCATCGTAAGCCACGGTCACGAACCCCTGCTCCGCCAGTTTTGCGGCATAGGTGCCGGCGGTTTGCTCTTTCACGCCGCCCCCCGGGTGAGAAACGACGATGGCCGGATACTGACGGCCCGCGTCGAAGGCCGGCGGGAAGTAGAGCACTGCGGAAAGATCGATGGTTGGGTTATTGCTATTCGTGAAGCTGATTTTCTGGTTCATCATCCGGTTCCTCATCAGGGTGGTCGGTTAACTGCATCGTTTCTGATTCTCACTATAGACATTGAACATTAAGATGATTAGACCCTAAATAATGATTAGACCTATCACTTAAATGATTAATCAGCCGAACGGAAAACAGAGATGAAACGTGATGAGATAGCCGATTTGGTGGCATTTGTGGTGGTCGCCGAGGAGCGCAGCTTCACCCGGGCCGCGGCTCGCCTGGGCATGGCGCAGTCGGCGTTAAGCCAGATCGTCCGCCGCATCGAAGAACGGCTGGGGTTTCGTCTGCTGACGCGCACCACGCGCAGCGTAGTGCCCACCGAGGCCGGAGAGCAGCTCTTGTCGACCCTGGGTCCCATGCTGCAAGACCTGGATTCCGTCATGACTTCACTGGGCGAGCTGCGCAACCGCCCTTCCGGCACCATACGCATCACCACGGTGGAGCATGCCGCTAAAACCCTTTTGCTGCCCGCCATGCGCATGCTGCTGAAATCTCACCCAGAAATTAACGTGCAGCTCATCATCGATTATGGTCTTAGCGATGTGGTCGCAGAACGTTTCGATGCCGGCGTCCGTCTGGGGGGAGAGATGGATAAGGATATGATTGCCGTGCGGATTGGGCCTGATATTCCGATGGCGATCGTTGGCGCGCCGGATTATCTTGCCCGGCGAGGCACCCCGACCTCGGTGGCGCAACTGGTCGATCATCAGGCGATTAACCTCTATCTTCCTACATCGGGCACCGCCAACCGTTGGCGGCTCATGCGCGGCGGACGTGAAGTTCGGGTTCGCATGCAAGGCCAACTGTTGTTAAACACCATCGACCTGATCCTGGACGCCGCTCTCGACGGGCACGGCCTGGCCTACCTGCCTTGCGATCAGGTGCAGAACGCCCTTGACGAGAAAAAACTCGTCCGCGTGCTGGACAAGTTCACCCCGGACTTACCGGGGTATCATCTTTACTACCCACACCGCAAGCACCCAGGATCGGCCTTTTCTTTGCTTATCGATGTGCTTAGGTTTAACGACGCGCAGAAGCCCAAATAGCGTGCTGCCGCCTGAATCCACTCCGACAGGCACAGGTATCGTCTCCTGTCAGAGAAACTCTGGTTGAGAAAAGCCCGCTCAGGAAGACCTGAGCGGGCTTTGTGCTTTTCTGCCGTTAGCGCTTACAGCACAAATTCGTAGTGCGAACCGTCCGGCAGTTCGACATCCAGGCGCAGTTTGCCGCCGGCCGCCTCAACATAGCGTTTAAGCGAAGACAGTTTCAGATCGCGGCCCGGTTTTTCCATCACGGCGACGGTCGGTTGCCGGATACCCAGCGCCTGCGCCATTTCAACCTGGGTTTTCTGCACCTTCTCGCGCAGCTCGGCAAGATGGATGTTCAGCATAATGTCCGTCGCCATTGCCTGCGCTTCGGCCACGACCTCGGGCTTTTCCTCCGCAATAAGCTGTTCCAGCGTTCTGCCCATCGCGTCACTCCTTCTCTTTTAGTGTGTTCAGCCAATTCGTGAATTCCCGATCGGCAATCTGCAGCATTCGATCGTAAAAACGTTTTTCATCGCCCGCTTTATTGCCCGCGCAAAGCACCATGCCGACGCGGTACGGATCGAAGGCGAAGAATGCCCGCAACGGTTCGCCACGGCTCTGAATACGCAGCTCTTTCATGTTGCTGTAACGCGAGCCTTTAACCGTATCGGCATAGGGTCTGGGCAAGCCGGGCCCTTTTTCCCGCAGGACCATCAATGCAGCAAGCACGCAGGCCCGGTCGGCATCGCTGAGTGATCTGAACCAATGATCAAATGCATCCGTTGTTTTAATTTCCCACACGGGCCCCTAAAATATAGATCAATAGCTATATAGATGTAAAGCTATAGCAGAGAGGCACTGGGATGGCATGCAAAGGCATGCGTTGTTACTGCAAGGCTGAACGTACATCCACGCATTTTGCAAACGCAGTGCGCGGCATTCACCTTTTTACGCGCGGTATCGAATAATCGTTCAGAGGCACGGGGCGCTTCCCCGCCGCCCCTTTATGAACCCTGTCACAAAAAGCGCATAACGTTTTCGGCGTTCTGCGCAGCGGGCGATGAGCGACAAACTTGTTAACGCCACGTTACATCGGGTTAGGCAACATTGTTAACGCCGATTGATGCGCTAAACGCATCGCGCCATGCGTTTATTGCGCTTATTTACTTTATTTTCCTGAGCGAGTCTTCAGCAACAGGCGCGGCGTCAGGCGCCAATAACAAACTGGAGATAACGATGCATTCCTCTACCTCACCCATGACCATCCGGGCCAGATCCGGCGCGATACTGCGCGTCACCTCCGGCAACTTTTTAGAGCAGTTCGATTTTTTCCTGTTCGGCTTTTACGCTACCTACATCGCACACACCTTTTTCCCGGCCAGCAGCGAGTTCGCCTCGCTGATGATGACCTTCGCGGTATTCGGCGCGGGCTTTTTGATGCGCCCGATCGGCGCCATCGTGCTGGGCGCTTACATCGATAAAGTCGGCCGCCGCAAAGGGCTGATCGTCACCCTGTCGATCATGGCCGCGGGCACCTTCCTGATCGTATTGATCCCCTCTTACCAGAGCATCGGGCTTTGGGCGCCGCTGCTGGTGCTGTGCGGGCGTCTGTTGCAAGGCTTCTCGGCGGGCGCGGAGCTGGGCGGCGTGTCCGTCTATCTGGCCGAAATCGCCACGCCGGGCCGTAAAGGCTTCTACACCAGCTGGCAGTCCGGCAGCCAGCAGGTGGCGATCATGGTGGCGGCGGCCATGGGCTTCGCGCTCAATGCGGCGCTGGAAGAAAGCGCCATTCGCGAATGGGGCTGGCGCCTGCCTTTCCTGTTCGGCTGCCTGATCGTTCCCTTCATCTTCTTCCTGCGCCGCAAGCTGGAAGAGACGCAGGAATTTACCGCTCGCCGTCACCACCTGGCGATGCGCGACGTGTTTAAAACCCTGCTGAAAAACTGGCCGGTGGTGATCGCCGGCATGCTGATGGTCGCCATGACCACCACCGCGTTTTACCTGATCACCGTCTATGCACCGACCTTCGGCAAAAAGGTGCTGCTGCTCAGCGCCTCCGACAGCTTGCTGGTCACCCTGCTGGTGGCGATCTCTAACTTCATCTGGCTGCCCATCGGCGGCGCGCTGTCGGATCGTTTCGGCCGCAAACCGGTGCTGGTCGCCATGACGTTGCTGACGTTGGCCACCGCCTACCCGGCGCTGAGCCTGCTCGCCGCCGCCCCCAGCTTCGGCATGATGCTGGCCGTGCTGCTGTGGCTGTCCTTCATTTACGGCCTCTACAACGGCGCTATGATCCCGGCGTTGACGGAGATCATGCCAACGGAAGTGCGGGTGGCCGGGTTCTCGCTGGCCTACAGCCTGGCGACGGCGGTGTTCGGCGGCTTTACGCCGGTAGTCTCCACCGCGTTGATCGAATACACCGGCGACAAGGCTTCACCGGGCTACTGGATGAGCTTCGCCGCGCTGTGCGCCCTGCTGGCGACGCTGTATATGTATCGCCGCATCGCCATGCCGCTGCAAACCGCGCGCTAAGCCGCCATCTCAAAAGGAATGATGCCATGCAAAAACTCACTCGTTCGATCCTCGCCGCGCTGGTGTGCGCCTCCTGCAGTACGGCGGCGCTGGCCAAAGACGTGACCGTCATGATCTCCGGCGGCTTCAAAGCCGCACTAGAGAAGCTGGCTCCGGAATATGAAGCTCAAAGTGGCGACAAAATCATTCTGGTGTCCGGCCCCTCGATGGGCAAAACGCCGCAGGCGATCCCCGCGCGGCTGGCGCGCGGAGAGCAAGCCGATGTGCTGATCATGGTGGGCGACGCGCTCACCCAACTGGAAAAAGAGCGCTGGACCCAGCCGGGTTCGCGCGTGGAGCTGGCCGATTCGCCGATCGGCATGGTGGTGAAACAGGGCGCGCCCAAGCCGGTGATAAAAACGGATGCCGACCTGCGCAATGTCTTGCTGCAGGCGAACTCTTTCGCCTATTCCGACAGCGCCAGCGGCCGCTATGTCAGCGGCCAACTGTTCAAAAAGCTGGGCATCGAGGAACAGGTGAAAGGGAAAGCACATAAGGTTGAGCGCATTCCGGTGGCCTCTGAAGTAGCGCAGGGGAAATACGCGCTGGGCTTCCAGCAGGTCAGCGAATTGCTGCCCGTGGCGGGCGTGACCTTTATCGGCGAGCTGCCGGAAAACGTGCAGTACATCACCCGCTTCGCGGGCGCGGTAACCGCCAAGGCGGAGCACCGCCGCGAAGGCAAAGCGCTGCTGGACTTCCTCGCTTCCCCTCAGGCGCAGCCGACCATTCGCGCGACCGGCATGCGAACCGTGCCGGCGCCGCAGCCGGTCAAGCAGAGTGATACTGTTCAGTAATCAGCTTTTCCAGCTCGGCGGCGACGAAAGACTGCATGCGGCCGCCGCGTCTGATGAGACCCACGGTACGTTTCACCACCGGATCGACCAGCGGCACCGACGTCAACACCGAGTGCTCTGAAGCGGGCATCGACATGGCGGGCACGGCGGCAATGCCGATGCCCGCC
The DNA here is from genome assembly GCF_047456145.1 of Serratia sp. BNK-23. Classification (NCBI taxonomy): domain Bacteria; kingdom Pseudomonadati; phylum Pseudomonadota; class Gammaproteobacteria; order Enterobacterales; family Yersiniaceae; genus Serratia; species Serratia sp. BNK-23. The sequence continues at coordinate 1,602,625 of NZ_CP179900.1, read as the reverse complement.
TCAACCATGCCCAGCATGGTCGTCACATGGCGAGTTTCACACACGCTGGGGCGTTCCGGCACGAGGTGTTCCAGGCGCTGATCGAGCAGATTGCGATTGCCGGAGGTTTTATCCAGCGAGACGTAATCCTGCTGATAGAACTCTTGCCAGGTGAGGCTCTTTTTAGCGGCGAGCGGATGGTCGCGCCGGCAGGCAGCCACATAGACGTCCCCCACCAACGGCACAAATTCAAGATTAGGCTGCAGCCGCCCGGCGAAGCAGATGCCGAAATCGGCCTGGCCGCCGGTGACCGCCTCGATGACATTACCTGCGCTGCCGTCGATCAGCTTGACGCGCACGCGCGGATAACGCAGCCGGAAACGGCGTATCACGTCGGGCATGAAATAGTAGGCCGCCGAGGGCACCGTGGCGACGGTAACCAGCCCGGTACGCTCCTGGCTGACCTTGTCGATATCGGCCAACACCGCTTCGACGTTCATCAGCAGCTGATCCGAACGCTCGGCAAAGGCCTGCCCGTACAGCGTCAAGGTCACGCGCCGGGTGGTGCGATCGAACAGTTTGCTGCCCAGCGCGTTTTCCAGCTTCTCAATCCTGCGGCTCAGCGCCGACTGCGACAGGCAGATGGACTCTGCGGCCAGCCGAAAATTGCCGTACTCCACCAGCGCGCGAAACGCATAGAGATCGTTGAGATCAAAATTCACGGGCATAGCGGCATACTCTCCTTGCTGAACGCAAAACAACGATGATAACCGCTTATATCACCACGGTAACCGGCCTGGTGGTTGAACCACCCAAGCCCCTATCGCCCCAGCAGCACCATTCCCCAAATAATGATAGTCATCACCACGGCTACCAGCTGCGCTGCGCCGCCCAAATCTTTGGCGCGTTTGGATAACGGATGCAATTCCAGCGAAATGCGATCGACTACGGTTTCAATCGCCGTATTAAGCAGCTCAACCACCAATAGCAGAAAACTGCAGGTGATTAATAACAGCCTTTCTATATTTGTAATATCTAAACCAAATGTAACAACCAGTAAAATGGCGTTAATAACCAATAATTGGCGGAACGCATCTTCGGTAAGCACAGCATCAATAAACCCGGCCCAGGAATTCCTAATGCTGTAGGTTAATCGGCTTATTCCTTTTTTCTTTTCCACAGGCATACAATCAGCTCTCGTCAAAACTGCGACAGTCACTCGCAAATAAATCACGCAGCGTGAATTTATCTCGAGTTTATTAATTAAAAACCTTAACCGTTCTCTTTCAGGAAACGATGCATTCACTCACTCGCCGTCCCCCTGCTCCTGAAACGCCACCGCCCGAAAATGCCCTGGCGCGGTTATTATTCTGGGAGCGTCAAAAAGGGACGCGATATCAGCCGCTTAAAGCGTTTTCTCGTACAAGCGGTAACGCTTGTACGGCACCGCGCCGATGCGTTCTAAAATCGTCCGCATGCCGGTATTGGTTTCCAGGATCCACGACATTTCCAGCGCGTCGATATTGCGCTTCGCGAAAGGCTCGCGCAGCGCCTCAATCAGCAGCAGCGCAATAATGGGCCCGATGCGGCTGAATTGATATTCCTGGCGTACGCCCATCAACGGCACGCGCGCGGTGCGCACGCCGCTGACTTTCAGGCGCCACAATAGCTTCGCCCAGCCGAACGGCAATAAACGCCCCTGCAGATCGGCAATCGCTTCGTTAATGTTCGGCAGACCGACGATAAAGGCGCAGGGGGCGCCATCCACCTCGGCGATATGGATCATATCGTCGGGCACCAGGAACTTCAGCTGATCCCCCATGGTGGCGAACTCGTGCTCGGTGAACGGGACAAACCCCCAGTTATGTTGCCACCCGGAGTTGAACACCTCGCGCAGCACCTGCATCTCCTCGCGAAAGCGCTTGCGATTGAGACGGCGGACGGTCACCTTTTTACGCACCTGATCCATCATCCGGGTTAACGACGGCGAAAAATGCAGGTCGGTTCTTTTCATCCAATAGGCAAGCAAATCAATCCCTTCACTGTAGCCCTGCTGCGCTATCTGGGCCGCGTAGTAAGGTTTCGCGTGCGTCATCAGGGCAGAAGGCGGGGTATCGAACCCTTCGACCAACAGGCCGCTTTCCTGATTGATATTGAGGCTGAATGGCCCGGTGATTTTACGCGCGCCTTTCGACCTCAGCCACTCCTCCGCTACCGTGAATAAGGTGCTGAACACGGCGGGATCGTCAACGGCGTCAATCATGCCGAAATGGCCGGTATCCTCACCATGCAGCTCCCGGTGCAGAGAATCGATTTGCGCAGTGATGCGCCCAACCACTTTGCCCTGTTTTTTGGCCACCCATGCCTGCCATTCAATATGGTCGGTCCCGGGATTCTTCTTTGACAGGTGCTCTTCGCGCTCTACATGCAGCGGCTCAATCCAGTTCGGATCATCGCGAAACAGTTGCGAGGGGAAAGCAATAAATTCTTTAAGTTCGCGTTTATCCAGAACTTTCTCAATACGGATCATAAATAGCCTTACGTTTTAATAAAATAATTAAATAAGCACGCGACAACGCCTTTAGCATTTTTTATGCTGTTGCCTTTTATTGAATTGTGTATTGCCTCCGGCTCACTGATAAGAAAAACCGAATATTCCCCCTCGGCGAATCAGCAACGTGTTGCCTGACATTCACCCTGTGATGTCCATAATTGATAAAAAAAGGAAACAGAAAGCGGCGCAGCCAGGCTACGCTAATAGTGCTCTTTTATTATTTCGTGCTGTTATGGTAAAAGAAACTCGCCGCTTTTAGTGTACCGACTTTAATCAGGAGGTGCGCCGCCATTTTTACCACTTAATGCTATTTTTAAGATTAGCCTTAAATGAATCGTTCACTTTTGAATTTCTTGCGGCATACTGTTTAGGAAGTGTTTAAGTTCCAAGATAGCCATGCATGAGGTCATAACCTATGAGCCGACAGTTATTTCCTGCCCGACAGATGCAGACTAAAGAACGGCGAAGTCCGGATATTACAATAGTCTCTCATATCTCGCCAGGGTGCCGCTCAAGGCTGATAACTCGGGCTACTCACGCTCTGCCCGGTTAATAACCGGCATGCCGCTCGAGCACGGCAATATACGCTGTTCGCGGAATGAAGATGGTTGAATAACAAACTTATTCAAAACCTATTCATAGTAAAACATCAATTACCTCGCCAAGAGTGATTTCTCTCTTTTGGTGATTTTTAATCTATGGCTAAGTTTGTCTATGTCTGAAACAAGTTCCGTTCATTCTCTTCCCATGCGCTATGCGGACTTCCCCACGTTAGTGGACGCGTTGGATTACGCGGCACTCGGTAATACGGGAATGAATTTTTACGACCGTCGCAATCAACTCGTGACCGTTCTCGACTATCGCACGCTGCAGCAAAAAGCGATCGCGGGCGCGCGGCGTTTATTGTCCCTGAAGCTCAAGAAAGGCGATCGCGTGGCGCTTATCGCCGAAACCAGCCCGGGCTTCGTCGAAGCCTTTTTCGCTTGCCAATATGCCGGCCTGGTGGCGGTGCCGTTGGCGATCCCGATGGGCGTTGGCCAGCGCGACTCCTACACCGCCAAACTGAAAGGGTTGATCGCCAGCTGCAACCCTGCGGCGATCATCAGCAGCGAAGAGTGGACACCGCTCATCTCGTCGGCCACGGAAAACTCTTCGGCGATGCACATCCTCAGCGACGCAGACTTTAACGCCTTGCCAGAACCGGAAATCGCGTTGCCGGCGCCTTCGCCCGACGATATCGCCTATCTCCAATACACCTCGGGCAGCACCCGCTTTCCGCGCGGCGTGATCATTACCCAGCGGGCGGCCATGGCGAACCTGAACGCGATCAGTCGCGACGGGATCAAGTTGCGCGCCGGCGACCGCTGCGTTTCGTGGCTGCCCTTCTATCACGATATGGGCCTGGTCGGTTTCCTGCTTACGCCGGTGGCGACCCAGCTGTCCGTCGACTACCTGCGCACGCAAGATTTCGCCATGCGCCCGATGCAGTGGCTGAAACTGATCGCCAAGAATCGCGGCACGGTGTCCGTCGCCCCGCCGTTCGGCTACGATCTGTGTCTGCGCCGCAGCAACGCCAAAGAGCTGGCCGATCTGGATCTTTCCAGCTGGCGGGTTGCGGGCGTGGGCGCCGAGCCGATCCCGGCCGAGCTGCTCGCCCAGTTTGGCGAACACTTCAGCAGCATCAACTTCGACAGCAAAGCCTTCATGCCGTGCTATGGCCTGGCCGAGAACACCCTGGCGGTGAGTTTTTCCGACCCTTGCTCCGGCCCGCAAACCAACGAGGTCGACCGCGATATTTTGGAATACGAGGGTAAAGCGGTCGCGCCGGGCAAGAAGACCCGCGCCGTCTCGACCTTCGTCAACTGCGGCCGTGCGCTGCCCGGCCACCGCATCGAGATCCGCAGCGAAACCGGGCAACCGCTGCCGGAACGTCAGGTCGGCCATATCACGATTTCCGGCCCCAGCCTGATGAACGGCTATTTCTGCGACGATGAGTCCCAGCAGCAGATCCAAGTGACCGGCTGGATGGACACCGGCGATCTCGGCTATCTGCTGGACGGCTATCTGTACGTCACCGGCCGCAAGAAGGATTTGATCATTATTCGCGGCCGCAATATCTGGCCGCAGGATATTGAGTACGTCGCGGAATCCGAACCGGAAATCCGTTCCGGCGATGCGATTGCCTTCGTGACCGAAGAACACGACGAAGCGGCCAGGATCATTTTGCAGATCCAGTGTCGAGTCAGTTCGGAAGAACGCCGTGAACAAATCGTGCATTCGCTGAGCGCGCGCATTCAAAGCGAGTTCGGCATCGCGGTGGACATCGAGCTGCTGCCGCCGCACAGCATTCCCCGCACGTCGTCGGGTAAACCCGCACGCGCGGAGGCCAAGAAACGCTGGCTGAGCGCTTCGCTCTACCCGCAAATGCCGCAGCTGGCCGGTTTCGCGCAATGAGCGGCACCGTGGCAGTGACGGGCGCGACCGGCTTTATCGGCCGGCACATCGTCCAGGAACTGCTGGCGCAAGGGTTTAGCGTGCGCGCCCTGACGCGGCAAGCCGGAAAAGCCGCCGCAGACAACCTGCAGTGGATCCCCGGCGCGCTGGAAGATCGGCCCTCGCTCACCGAACTGGTGCGCGGCGCGGAGTGCGTCGTGCATTGTGCGGGCCAGGTGCGCGGGCATGCGGAAGCGGTGTTCACCCGCTGCAACGTCACCGGCAGCCTGAATTTGATGCAGGCGGCCAAACAGAACGGCCGCTGCAATCGCTTCTTGTTCATGTCGTCGCTGGCGGCCCGCCATCCGGCGCTGTCCTGGTACGCCCATTCAAAACAGGCCGCCGAGCAGCAACTCATCGCCGCCACGGGCGATATCGCGCTGGGGATTTTCCGCCCGACGGCGGTTTACGGGCCCGGCGATAAAGAGCTGAAACCGCTGTTCAACGGCCTGCTGCGCGGCGTGCTGCCCCGGCTGGGCGCGCCTGACGCCAGGCTCTCTTTTCTGCACGTGAGCGATTTGGCAAAGGCGGTCAGCCAATGGGTGCAAACCGAACCCGCGCAGCCAAATATTTACGAACTGTGCGACGGCGTGGCCGAAGGCTATAACTGGCTGCGCCTGCGGGACATCGGCGCCGCCGTGCGTCACGGGCCGGTGCGGCTGGTGGGCATTCCGCTGCCGCTGCTGAAAGCCCTGGCGGATATCAGCGTGGTGTGGAACCGCCTGGTAAAAAAAGAGCCGATGCTGACGCGCAGCAAAATACGCGAATTAACGCATCGCGACTGGTCCGCCAGTAATCAGGCGCTGTCGCAACAGATTAATTGGTTTCCACAGGTGAGTTTGGAACGCGCGCTGCGTGAAGGGCTGTTTTAATTATTCCAAGTAGAGGTGTGTCAACGTTCTTATGCTAAATCGCGATGCTGTAATGGATTATATCCTGACGTGTTTGCAAGGTATCGTCGAAGGCGGAGTGGAAATAAAACCTGATAGCGATCTCGTCAATGATCTTGGCCTGGAATCCATCAGAGTCTTGGATCTGCTGATGATGCTGGAAGATGAATTAGATATCTCCATTCCTATCAATATATTGCTTGATGTCAGAACGCCTGAGCAACTGCTTGACGCGCTGCGCCCTTATCTGGAGAAAAACCATGGGACTGTATGATAAGTTTGCGCGGCTCGCCAATGACCGTGAACAATTTCAAACGTCCGGTCTGAATCCGTTCGGCACCTGTATCGACGAAGTGTATTCCGCCACCCAAGGGCGCATCGGCGATCAAAAGATTGTCCTCGCCGGCACCAATAATTACCTTGGCCTGACGTTCGATGCGCAGGCGATCGCCGCCGGCCAGGCGGCTCTGGCCGCGCTCGGCACCGGCACCACCGGCTCGCGCATGGCGAACGGCAGTTACGGATCGCACCTGACGCTGGAACGGGAGCTGGCGGAATTCTTCGATCGCCCGAGCGCCATCGTGTTCTCCACCGGCTATACCGCCAACCTGGGCGTCATCAGCACGCTGGCGGGGCCGGGTGCCGTGGTGCTGATCGACGCGGACAGCCACGCGAGCATTTACGACGCCTGCGCCCTCGGCGGCGCGGAAATTATTCGCTTCCGCCACAATGACGCCGCCGATCTGGAGCGCCGCATGGTGCGCCTGGGCGAACGCGCCCGCGAGGCGATCATTATCGTGGAAGGCATCTACAGCATGCTGGGCGACGTCGCCCCGCTGGTGGAAATCGTCGACATCAAGCGGCGATTGGGCGGGTATCTGCTGGTCGACGAAGCGCACTCCTTCGGCGTGATGGGCGAGCACGGCCGCGGCCTGGCCGAAGCGCTGGGCGTCGAGCAAGACGTGGATATCATCCTGGGCACCTTCAGCAAAAGCCTGGCTTCGATCGGCGGCTTCGCCGTCGGCGGCAAGGGGATGGACGTGCTGCGCTACAGCAGCCGGCCGTATATCTTTACCGCTTCGCCGTCGCCGTCCAGCATCGCTTCGGTGCGCACGGCGCTGCAAAAAATCGCCCGCCATCCCGAGCTGCGGGAAAAACTGTGGAGCAATGCGCACCGCCTGTACCACGGCCTCGCCGAGCTGGGCTATACCCTGGGGCCGCGCATCAGCCCGGTGGTGCCGGTGATGATCGGTTCAAAGGAAGAAGGGTTGCGTTTCTGGCGCGAGCTGATCGCCCACGGCGTCTATGTGAACCTGGTGCTGCCACCGGCCGCGCCGGCGGGCGTGACCCTGCTGCGCTGCAGCGTCAATGCCGCGCACAGCGATGAAGAAATCGACACCATCGTGCGCGCCTTTGCGGCGCTGAAAAAATAAAGTCTTTCCTTCTCGGCCGCGGCGGCGGTGCCGAAAATGGCCACGCCGCCCTGCCGAACCGATGCGCACCTCAGTGCGCAGCCGTTGATACCCCATCAGCCGAATAGCGATACCCCTGCGCCGCCATAAATTCCGCGATGGCTTTTTCCGCCGCCGAAAGCACCTCCTCGATCGGCCGATCGGCATCGAGATCCACGATGTCGGCGCCTTCGAACGTCAATAGCGGCGTGACGGCGATCTTCTTCTCCAGCGCCGCTTTGCGGTGATCGGGTTTGCGCGCGCAGGCCACGTCCAGACTGACATTCAGCTTGAGCACCAGATCCGGTTTTTGCCCCGCCATCCATTGAAACGCCGCCCGTTCACGCGCCGCCAGCCAACGGACGAAACGGCTGCCTTCAACGTCGACGGGAAAAACCGTGCCGTCGTAAGCGCCAGGGATCTGCGCCTGCGGAAAACGGTCGGTCAACACGATGAACCCTTGCCGGCGATACGCCAGCATGCGGCGAAAACGCAGCAGCCGCCGCCCCACGAAAGCGATGATCACCGCCGACGGCAACAGGCCGATCCGGGATTTTTTCGTTTTGACTTTTTTGGTATTGCTCTCGATAGCCTTGCCCACCGAGCGCCCGAGCAGCGGCAATTTCGCCGCCGCGCGCCCGACATTGCCCGCCTGTTTGCCCAGATGCACCTGCACCGCCGGGCCATAATGTTTCACATACTCGATCAGATGTTCACAAACGGTGGACTTACCCGATCCGTCGCTGCCGATAACCGCAATCAGCGGCGGAAATTTTGCACTCATAATAAGACTCTCTTTCAATACACCAGAAACGGCGTGCCATATTTGAAGCGAACGATCGCTTATCATTGCCGCGGTGGCTGCGTGAAAAAAAATTTGCCATACGCAGCGCCAAAAAGCACAAAAGATTAAGCGAAAATTGAAAACCTCTGCTCTTTTTTCGCCGTGAGCCATGCCGAGAATTAACATAAAAAGCGAAACCAGCCCACGCACGAACAATTAGCACAAAATAACAAGAACAAACGCCATGAATATCAATTCAAATAACGAAAAGGAATACCGATCTCATTATTTTATCGCAGCAAAGCACAATAAATATCTTGAACCCAAGGCGTATTGGAATACAATAGTTTTTTTCGCATTGGATCAATTATTGTGAGTCAGCAGATAAGACCTTCATCTGATCGCTCGCCCGTGCGCGTAATAGCGATAACCGGCTGTGACGGCTCGGGAAAATCCACGTTAGCCGCCAGCCTGGTCAACGCTTTATCGGCACAAGAACCTGCCGAACTGCTGTATCTCGGCCAGTCTTCCGGGCGTATTGGCGAATGGATCAGTTCGCTGCCGATTATTGGCGCGCCCTTCGGGCGTTATTTGCTGAAGAAATCGGAACGCGTGCATGAGCGCCCTTCCACACCGCCGGATAATGCCACGGCGCTGGTGATATTTTTACTCTCCTATTGGCGCGTTTATAAATTCCGTCGCATGCTGAAGAAAAGCCGCAGCGGCGCATTACTGATCACCGATCGTTATCCGCAAGCCGAAGTGGCGGGGTTTCGTTTCGATGGCCCGCAGCTGGCGAAAACCGCCGGCGGCAATCGCTGGATCCGCTGGCTGAGAAAGCGCGAACAAAACCTGTACCAATGGATGGCGTCTTATCAGCCCTTATTATTAATTCGGCTGGATATTGACGAACAAACGGCCTATTCACGCAAACCCGATCACTCGCTGGCGGCGTTGCGTGAAAAGATCGCCGTCATCCCGCACCTAACGTTTAACGGCGCTAACATATTGGATTTAGACGGCCGCGAACCGGCCGACCGTATTTTCGACGCATCGCTGCGCGCCGTTAAAATATCGCTGAGGGCCGCCAATGCCTAGCCGACAAATAACCTTTCCGTACCGAAACAGATGAAAAAAAATAAACTCACCGCCGAACAGGATACCTCTCCCACCTGCATCACCGGGCTGATTGCCGTGGTGGGCAGCGACGGCACGGGCAAGTCCACGCTGACCGCCGACCTGGTGAAAAACCTGCAGCAACATCGCCCCACGGAGCGGCGCTATTTGGGGCTGATCTCCGGCGAAGATGGCGACAAAATCAAGCGTTTACCGTTCATCGGCGTGTGGCTGGAACGGCGCCTGGCGGCCAAATCCGACAAAACCCAGCGCATGAGCAACAGGCCGCCGGCGCTGTGGGCGGCGCTGATCATGTACGGCTTTTCGCTGTGGCGCGCATCCAACCTGCGCAAGGTGCGGCGGTTGGCGCAGAGCGGCGTTCTGGTGATCAGCGATCGCTACCCGCAGGCGGAAATCTCAGGTTTTTACTACGATGGGCCCGGCATCGGCGTGGAACGCGCAAAAGGGTGGCTATTAAGCCGCCTGGCGGCGCGCGAACGCCGTTTATATCAACGCATGGCCGTCTATCGGCCGGAGCTGATCATTCGCCTTGATATCGACGTCGATACGGCCTTTTCCCGCAAGCCCGATCACAGTTACGAAGAGCTGAAAGACAAGATCGCCGCCATGGTGCGCCTGCAATACAACGGCTCGCGCATCATCGAGCTGGACGCCAGAGCCCCTTACGACGAGGTGCTGAGCAATGCGCTCAACGCCATTTCCGCCGTGGTGAACCCCGCGAAGCGCCCACAGAGTGATCTCGGGCAACCCGGCGAGAGCGCCGGTAAAGAAACTCAGGTTTATTAAACGAATACAGGGCAAACGCATGACTGCGGAACACAAAATGCAGCAAAACAACGATAACGGCTGGTTTGGGCTATGAAACGGTGGTTTTCCGACGGCGCGTTTCGTTCCATTTTACGTAATGCCGCCTACCTGGGCTCCGGCAGCGTCGCCAGCGCGCTGCTCGGCCTGCTGGCGCTCTCCTGCGCCGGTAAAGGCATGTCGCCTGAAATGTTCGGCGTGCTGGTGGTGATTCAGGCCTATACCAAAGCGGTCAGCGATTTCATCAAATTCCAGACCTGGCAGTTTGTGGTGCAATTTGGCACTCCGGCACTGGAGCATCAAAATACCGGGCGCTTCCGCGACGTCGTCGCCTTCTCCTTCGGCCTGGATATCGCCAGCGGCGTCATCGCCGTGCTGGGCGGCATGATCATGCTGCCGTTCTTGTCTCACGCTCTGGGGCTGGACAGCGAAAGTTTCTGGCTCGCCATGCTGTACTGCACCCTGATCCCATCGATGACCTCGTCCACGCCGACCGGCGTGCTGCGCGCCTTCAACCGCTTCGATTTAATCGCCATCCAGCAGGCGATCAAACCGTTCCTGCAGGCGGTGGGCAGCGTCATCTCCTATTATTTCGATCTGGGGTTCCCCGGCTTTATCGTCACCTGGTACGCCTCTAACCTGATCGGCGGCACGCTGTTTTGGTGGTTCACCGCGCGCGAGCTGCGCCGCCGCGATATCCATGGCGCGCTGAGGCCGCGCCTGTTCAACGTCGCGCGCCGCATCGAGGGCGCCTGGAACTTCGTCTGGACCACCAACATCGCCCATACCATCTGGGCCGCCCGCAACTCCTGCACCACCGTGCTGGTGGGCGTGGTGCTCGGCCCGGCCGCCGCCGGGCTGTTCAAGATCGCCATGACCTTCTTCGATGCGACGGGCACCCCGGCCAAGCTGCTGGAGAAAAGCTTCTATCCCGAGATCATGCGCCTGGATCCGCGCACCAAGACCCCGTGGCTGCTCGGCCTGCGCTCTTCGCTGCTGGCCGGCGGCATCGGCCTGGCCGTTGCGGTGTTGATGTTGCTGGTGGGCAAGCCGCTTATTTCCGCGGTATTCGGGCAGCAATACCTGGAAGCCTATGACCTGATTCAAATCATGCTGGGCGCGATCATCGTCTCGATGATGGGCTTCCCGCAGGAATCCTTACTGTTTATGGCGGGCAAACAGCGCGCCTTCCTGATCGCGCAGGCGACGGCCTCGGCGGCCTACATTGCGCTGCTGGTGTCGATGGCGTATGCCTTCGGCGTGCAGGGCGCCGCCTTCGCTTATTTACTTGGGCAATGTTTAGACGTTCTGTTATCCCTGATACCGACGATCGGCGCCTACCGCAATCGCTTTATGTTGGGGCTGAATGTGCCCAAAGAGAGTAATCAATGACCGCTAGCAATAATTGGAAAAAGTTCTCAGCCGAAACCACCCAGGCGCTGTTTGTCGCGGTGGAAGAGGACGACCTGGTTGAGGCGAATATCAGCCTGCCGCAGCAGATTGATCTGGAATGCTCCCCCGAGAGCATTCGGGACAACTACGCGCTGTGCCTGCAGTTTTGGGAAGACGGCTTTTCCCGCCGCGAGCTGCTGCAATTGGTGAACGGTTTCCTGCAAGACCCGCAGTTGGCGGCGGCTACCCGCATGCGCTACAAATATATCCGCGCCCGCTATAAGCACCTGCGCTTCGCCCAGCAGCTGTACGGCGCCCCGCACCGCGCCAACCGCCTGTTCCACACCACCACCGTGGTGCTCGGCCATTTTCAGGACGCGTTTCGCAACGGCAACCAGAAGAACCTGACGCTTTACGGCAACCTGCTGCGGCTGCTGCTCAGCAAGCCGGTGTGGTCTTACGTGCGCTATGCGCTGCGCCACACCCGGCTGGAAAGCGCACAGGGCTTTATCACCTACCGCCAGGAGCAAATGCGCCAGCTGCAAACGCTGATCGCCGGCCCGTCGCTGACCGGGCATCAGTTCCATGACGTGCGCAAAATCGTCAGCCGCCAGGTCTCGTTCTACGACACGCTGAGATCGATCGATCCCGACAACCGCGAGGCCCGGCAGATCTCGCGCTTCCTGGCGGCGATTAACGGCCTGATGGGCGACCGGCATGACGTGATGGTGGCGGACAAGCTGGCCGGCGGCGATATCTATGATCGGCCGGCGATCCTGGATATCGACATCCGCCAGCGCCTGGAGCTGCTGCTGGCGCGTTTTCCGCTGTCGTTTTCCCAGCCGGCCATCGCGGCGGGCAGATAAGCGGGTTGCACGGAGCCATGATGACGTTACGTCGCTTGCTTACCCTTGCGCTGCTGCTGTCGCCGCTGACGGCATCTGCACATAACTTCGTGCATGGCCGGCCGGTGGCGCCGATCGCCATCGCCGATCGCGGCGAGCTGCTGCTGCGCAACGGCGATTTCAGCTACCGGCCGTGGAACAGCGCAAAACTGGCGGGCAAGGTGCGGGTGATCCAGTACATCGCCGGGCGCACCTCCGCCAAAAAGAAGAACTCGCTGCTGATCAACGCCGTTAAGGACGCGAACCTGCCGGGCGATCGCTTCCAGCCGACCACCATCGTCAACACCGACGACGCGATACCGGGCTCCGGCTTCTTCGTGCGCGGCAAGATCGAGAAAAACAAGCGGCATTACCCTTGGGCGCAATTCATCGTCGACAGCGACGGGCTGGGGCGCATGGCCTGGCGGCTGCCGGAGGAGAGCTCCACCATCGTAGTGCTGGACAAGGCCGGGCGCGTGCAGTGGGCGAAGGACGGCGCACTCACCCCGCAAGAAGTTGACCAGGTGATCGCCCTGCTGCGCGCGCTGATCGCGCAGGAGACGCCATGAAGCGCACGCCGCCGGGAACCGATAACGCATGTCTTTGATTGAACGCTATATCACGGTTGAGATCCGCCGCCTGGTGATGATGATCGCCGGGTTTCTGATCTTCATGTTCGCCAGCTACTCCGCCCAGCGCTACCTGACCGACGCCGCCAACGGCACGCTGGCGCTGCGGGTGGTGGCCGACGTGGTTTTCTATAAGTCGCTGATCGCGCTGGAGATGATATTGCCCGTCGCGCTGTATGTCTCGGTGGCGGTCGCGCTGAGCCAGATGTACAGCGATGCGGAGATCACCGCCATGCTGGCCGCCGGCGCCAGCCCGCTGCGGCTGTACAAGGCGGTGCTGATACTCGCCGTGCCGCTGGCGATAGCGGTCACGCTGCTGTCGCTGTATGGCAGGCCCTGGGCGTATGCCAATATTTATCAGCTGCAGCAACAGTCGCAATCGGTGCTGGACGTGAGCCACCTGCAGGCCGACAAATTCAACGTCAGCGGCAACGGCCGCATGATCCTCGCCAGTCACGTCGACAAAACGGCCAACCACCTGACGGACGCCCTGATTTATGTGCGCGGCGGCCATCACACCAACCTGTACCGCGCGCAGTCGGTGGAGGTGCTCGACGCCTCCCCCGCCAGCCCCGCCGTGCGGCTGAAAACCGGCACCGCCTATGTGCTGGATCGTGAGGGCGCCGACGACAACGGGCAGAACTACGACAACTTCGACATCGCGCTCAAACCGTTCGTGCCCAGCGCCGAGAGCCGGCACAAGTCGGCCTCGCCGGCGGAACTGGCGCGCTCCGCCGATCCGGGCGACGCCGCCGAACTGCAATGGCGCGAGAGCCGCGGGCTGACCACCGTACTGATGGTGCTGCTGGCGATCCCCTTTAGCCGCATCAAGCCGCGGCAGGGGCGCTACGCCGCGCTGCTGCCCCTCACGGTTCTGTTTACCGTGATTTTCTATGGCGGCAACATTTGCCGCACGCTGGTGGCCAACGGCTCTCTGCCGACGATCCCCGGCGTTTGGCTGGTGCCGATAGCGATGGCTGTCGGTATCGCCCTGCTGCTGGCGCGCGACCTCTCCCTGCTGCGGAAACCCTCCCGATGACCCTTTTTAGCCGCTATCTGATCCGCAACGTGTTCATCGGCTTCGCCGCCGCGGCCGGGCTGCTCATCCCGCTGTTCACCACCTTTACGCTGATCAACGAGCTGGAGGACGTGACCCCAGGCGGCTACCGCTGGCAGCAGGCGCTGCTGGTGACCGTGATGACCCTGCCGCGCAGCTTGGTCGATCTGGGGCCGTTTATCGCGCTGCTCGGCGGCATCGTCGGGCTGGGGCAGCTCTCCAAAAGCCTGGAGCTGACGGCGATCCGTTCCGCCGGGATGTCGATATTCCGCATCGCGCTGGTGATGCTCGCCGCCGGGCTGCTGATGAACCTCTCGCTCGGCGCCCTCGATGAATGGGCCGCCTCGCCGCTGCAGCAACGCGCGCTGCAAATGAAGAATAACGCCCTGGCGCAGTCGAATAATAACGACGTTACCGTTAACCCGCTGTGGGCGCGGCGCGGCAACGAGTTTGTGACAGTGAAGACCGTCGATGAGAACGACCAGCCCCACGGCATTGAGATCTTCCGTTATCAAGCCAACCGCGCGCTGGAGTCTTACATTTACGCCGACAGCGCCAGCACCGCCGCCGACGGCAGCTGGCTGCTGCACAACGTGATGCAGAAAAGCTGGCAAGGCAGAAAGGAGACGATTGCGCGACAAGACAGCCTGCTCTGGCGCTCACTGTTCGCCGTGCCGAGCCTGAAAGAGCTGACCCTGCCGGCGGGCAGTTTCTCGCTCCAACAGCTGGATCGCTATATCGATTACCTGCAAGGCTCGGGGCAACCCAGCACCGAATACCGCCTGGCGCTGTGGAAAAAACTCGGCCAGCCCCTGCTGGTGCTGGCGATGATTTTGCTGGCCATCCCGTTTACCTTCACCGCCCCGCGCGCCCCCGGCATGGGCAGCCGGCTAGCGCTTGGCGTCATCATCGGGCTGCTGACCTACATCGCTTACCAGATCGTTCTCAACCTGGGGTTGCTGTTCGCCCTCAACGCGCCCTTCACCGCCCTCGCCCCGCCGCTTTTGCTCCTGGCGTTGGCGCTGGCGCTGGTTTATCGGTTTGACCGGCGGGGTTAAGCATTTTCTGAGGTTGATAAGGGATAAGAAGAGAATCGCAATTTCCATTCCAGAGAAAACATCACGCACTCACCTGCTCGCGATTTTTAAGGATGTTAGTTAATGGCAAAGATAGCTGTTTGTATACTGACTTTTAACTCCTCTCGTTTATTACACGAGGTGCTTTCTCCACTCATGGGCATTGCGGATGAGTGGATTGTGGTGGACTCCGGCAGTACGGATAAAACGCTGTCTATTTGCCAAAGCTTTGGAATAAGCCCTATTTATCATCGTTTCGAGACTCACGGACGGCAAATGAACTTTGCGATTTCTCAATCTCACCATGATTGGGTGTTGTGCCTGGACAGCGACGAAATTCTTGATGCCGAAACCATAGCGTCCATTTTAAAATTCAAAGCGCAGGAAAACCCACCGCCACAGCAAGCCTTTAGAATTAAAAGGAATTGGTTTGTTCTCGGACAGCCAGTCAGAACGATTTATCCCATCTCCTCACCGGACTACCCCGTTCGGCTGTTCAATAGAACGCAGGTCAGGTTCAATGATGCTCCGGTAGATGATGCCGCTGAAGGCTATATTCACACGTCGGTCATTCCCGGCAATGTTAAGCACGATACCTTTTACTCTCTCCATGAAATATTCAACAAGCTCAATAGCTATACGACAAGGGTAGTGAAATACAGAAACATTAGGCCCTCGATATTTCGTGGCGTCGTTAGCGCGATCGGCGCATTTTTCAAATGGTATGTCCTGAGCGGCGCATGGAAGGAAGGCAAAGTCGGCGCCGTCACTGGGTTTTATGCCGTGGCCTACAGTTTCCTGAAGTATTTTAAATCCTGGTATGGCAAAGATTGATAATGTTAAGGACAGAAACAGGGGCTGAATGGCAACCGCCATCCGCCCCTGCTCGCTACCGAGGGTTAACGCAGTTCCTTCGCTATCGCGCTAAACATCAGCGAGGCCTCCAGCGGTTGTGCGTCGAAAGAAGGCTCCGCCTGCGGCCAGGTGGACCACTGGACGATCACCAGATTCTCCGCCTGATTGACCATAATCATCTGGCCGAAGATCCCCAGCGCCCACAGGGAATGCTTGAGGGAGGCCTGCGGAGCGGGTTCTACGTTAGTCGCATTCACCGGCACTTCGTTGTTCCACCACTGGTAGCCGTAAATGCCGTTGGGATGCGCCGCCGACACCGAGCCCGCCGCCAGCGTCCAGTTGGCCGACTGGGCTACCCAATCTTCCGGCAAGATCTGTTTGCCGTTCGGCAACGTCCCGTTATGCAGAATGAACTCACCGAAGCGCCCCCAGTCTTCCAGCGTGGCGTTGAACCCGTGCGCGCCCACGTCGTGCCGGCCTTTGGCGTAGGCATGCCACACGCCGTCGCTGGCCATGCCGTACGGCTGCCAGATGCTTTGTTCCAGATAGGCCGCCAGCGGCATGCCGGTGGCGCGCTCCAGCACATCGCCCAGCAGCCACGCGCCGCCGGAGGAGTAAGACCAGTTCTGCCCAGCCGGATGAGCACGCTGCAGACCGGCCACCAGCTTGCGCACGCAGGCGTAGGTGCCGGGTTTGGCTTCACACTCGGTCAGCTGCGCGAAGTCCGATTTCGGGTTGGTGTAATCCTCATTCCACGCCACGCCGGAGGTGTGGGTGATCAGCTGCCTGAGGGTCACGCCGTCCCACGCGGTGCCTTTCAGATCGGGTTCGTATTGCGTGATGAGATCGTCGAGCGAGCGGATCTTGCCCTGTTTAATCGCCACGCCCACCAGCGTGGCGACCACCGATTTGCCCACCGAGCGCGACGTCCACAGCGTGGCGTCGGTATTGCCCTGCCCCAGATATTTCCAGGCGATTTTGCCGTCTTTCAATACCAGCATGCCGCTGACGTTCTGGCGCTGCAGGTAATCCTGCAGGTGGTAGGTTTTGCCATTCACCCGATAGCTGGCGTCGGTTAACTGTTTAGCGGCAGCCGGCAACGGCGCGGCGTCGCCGTGGTGAAACACATCCCCGGCATAGTTGCGGTAGTCGTTACGAAAACCGATCACCCGGTCGCTCTGGCTCCAGGTGAGCATCTTGTGCGTGTCCGGCAATTGCGCATCGAAAGGTGCGGGACAGGCGCTAAGTTCGGTTCCCGCACAGGCGGCCAGCGCGGCGGGCGCCAACAGGCCGCTGCAGAGACTGATGACAACGCCCGCCAGCAGGCTGCGGTTAAACACTTTGCTTTTCATATTTTTTCTCGCTTAGCTCAGGAAGGCGTTCAGCTTAAAAAAACGCGGCCTATAATAAAAAACGCCTGATGGGGGAAAATCCCCCGCAAAATCGACGGAGGAACCGCGTGCCGAGCCTGATTTATTCCTTTGCCCAACTGGAAGCCTTCACCGCCGTGGCCGAGCACGGCAGCCTGGCGAAAGCCGCTCTCAAGCTGGGCAAAGACCGCACGACGCTGCGCGATTTGATTGATTTTCTCGAGGATGGCTTGGGCTATGCGCTGTTCCTGCGCGAGGGGCGCAGCCTGCACCTGACGCCGGAGGGCGAACAGATGCAGCGCCAGGCACACCTGCTGATGCGCCAGGTGAAAGCGTTTGAGGCGTTTGCCAAAGACGTGCCCAAGAGCGCGGCGCAGGAAATCTCGCTGGTCTACGATCCCTTCACGCCCCGTGCATTGCTGCAAGCGCTGATTGCCGCTATGGCCCAACGCAACACGCGCCTGAGCCTGATTAACGCCTCACGCGACGAAGCGGAAAGCCTGCTGGCAAACGGCCAGGCCGATCTGGGCATCTGCCAGGCGCGCCATCGCAGCGTGGGCGACTCCATGGAGTGGCGCGCCTTAGGGGCGATAGAGATGGATTTTTACGCCGCTAAAACGCTTTTCCCCGGCGCGGAACAGCCGCTTTCGCTGCTGGAACTCTCGCTCACGCCGCAGGTAATTATGCACCCGGATTCTGACGAACCGGTGGCGCGCCGCCTGCAAATTTCCGGGCATACAATGTTTACCAACGAGCTGGAGATGCTGCGCGCCCTGCTCGAACAGGGCTGCGGCTGGGGATTCCTGCCGACGCATATGCATGCCGAACGGTGGAAAAACGTCAACACGCTGCGCACCGAAGTGGGCAGCCAGGGGATCAGCCAAACCATGGTGACCATCTGGAAGCCGGGCAATGACAGGCGGGCGCTGATTGATGAAACGTTGGCGCTGTTGCCGGGGTTGTGGAGGGGGGGTAGATAGATCTCGATTAGCAATGTCTTTGGGGGGATAAAAGGCAACGGATAGGTTAGTTATGTTGTTATCGATAGTAGTTTGTAGAGGACCCGCCTGTTTCGTCATCAGGTCATTTTCAATTGGCGGCTGCTGTTTTTCCTCAAATTGTGACCAGTCTATCATTGACTGGTTTAGCACTTTAAACGATGGTATTAGGAAGTGGTGGCTATAAGCTAGAGCTGGCGTGCTTATTATGGAGAAACAATTACGCCAAACCTAGATTAAGCTAAGTAAATAAGAGTAGAATCTTTGACAAAAATCACCATTTCTCTTTGAGATAAACTCTATCAATAGAGATAACTAATTGTAAAAGGATTACATAATGTTTGATTTTTCACTTATGAAAAATGATGGTTCTAACGAGACTATTAGTGTACGTTGTGGTGAGGTTACTTTCTTTGTAGGTGGAAATGGAACAGGGAAATCATCTCTTGTCAATTCAATATACAGAAGACACGCTAACAATAATTCAGTATACGTTGTTGCACATCGAAAAAATACATTTGACAATGATATAATAGACTTTAGCAATTCCGATTATAAAAATGCAACACAGAGAATTTTTAATGACTCCATGTCCCAAACCAGTAGATACAGGACACACTGGGAAAATGAAAAGGCTGCTTTGCCGATAGTAAAAATAAAAAATAAAGTGACAGCTCATGCTGTTACAAACATGAAAAACTTAAAGAATGGCGGTAAATTAGAAGAGATTACTCTTGACAGCGAGATTGATCTAGTTAACGACATTTTTAAAAACAGCGGATTTAATCTTGAATTTATCATCGATGAAGAATCAAATTTGATGGTAAATAATCTTAACTATGACCCCGTAAAAACATATACCTTATCCAAAATGTCTGATGGTGAAAAAAGTGCGTTAATTATATGTTGCGAGGTTTTATGTGCCAATAGTGGTGCACTTATTGTTCTTGATGAGCCTGAGCGACATTTACACAAACGCATCGTGTCTCCTCTCTTATCAAACCTGATAGAGGCTCGTAGAGATTGCGCTTTTGTTATATCAACACATGAGTTGACATTGCCTTCTTTTTTTAAAGAGTCTACAGTTGTAAGTATTAATAGTTGCACTTATGAAAATGATGAGCCTACTCAATGGAATATATCTGTTATAAGAAAATATGATGAGGCGTTAAATGGATTAGATGAGCAAGTCAAAGCTGATATTCTTGGCGCGCGAAACAATATGTTATTTGTGGAGGGTACGCAAGCAAGCCTAGATGCTGAGTTGTATGGTGCCTTGTTTAGTAATGCATCAGTAATTTCAAAAGAAAAATGTGACCTTGTTGAACAGGCAGTTAAGGGTTTGAGAAACAACACAACTGCACATTGGGTTAATGCTGTCGGAATTATAGACAATGACAATAAGGTTCAATCACAAATAGAGAATTTAAACTTAAATTTTGTTTTCAGCTTGTCTGTGCATTCAATAGAATCAATTTACTACCATCCTAAAATAATAAGATGGGTATTATGCTCTGTTAAGGATACTAATTTAACCTCTAGCGTTGATGAATGTTTTGATAAGGTTTGTGAAATTATCCGCTCTGCTCTTGAAGAGAAAAAAGAACATCTGTGTTGCAGAGCAATAGAGAAGAAAATCCGAGCGGAAGTGATGTCTTCAATTCCGACACAAAAAGAAATTCGCGAAGGAGGAACTTACAGCAAAGAAATTAATTTCTCATCACTTTTAAATGATGAAATTGGTTATTTCGACAATTTGATGCACTCATCAGATTTTGACTCACTTGTTGGTCGCTATCCAATCAGAGAAACGAACTTTCTGGTTCCTGTTGCCAAACAATGTGGGTTTATAGATAGGAAAAGATATGAACTAAATGTTATCAGAGTTATAAGGCATAATTCAGAAGCCAGAAATTTTGTTCTCTCATTACTTGGCGGCGCTGCCGAGGCCCTCGCAAACTAAAAAAACAGAGTGTAATTCATCAAATAATAAAAGAGTCTTCTTTAACTGAAGATTCTTTTGTTAGGCTATGATATACTGACCGAATCCCTGATATCAGTCTTTTTAATAACCATCCCTGAAGCAAAGTAGCTTTTCACATAGAAACTCGTCTATACAACACACCTTCCTATATTTTCCGGCAAGAAGATGCCGCTATGAGAAATAATTAAAAAACAGTTAACCAACAACTTTTTTATTAAATATCTTCCTATTTTGACATTCCACTCGCTAACGCTCCTACTCAAAAGCACCCAACCATCCCCCCAACTCCCCCCTAGCACCGCCCCCGCCCTTTCCCTACAATAAGGGATCTGTTGAGGCATAACGCAAGGAAAGACGGTGTCGAAAGCCAATCCCAATGCCACTATCGTGGATATCGCCCGCCGCGCCAGGGTGACCAATATCACCGTTTCCCGCGCCTTCAATAAGCCCGAGCTGGTCAAGCCGGAAACCCGCGAGCGCATTCACGCCATCGCCAAAGAGCTGAACTATGTGCCCAACGCCTTTGCGCAGGGGCTGAAAAGCAGCAGCAGCCAGATTATCGGCATCGTCACCAGCAGCATGTACAACCCGTTCTATTCCGGCCTGATCAAGACCGTGTCGCGCATTGCGCGTCAGCAGGGCTACCAGATCATGCTGTTCGACACCGACGGCAGCGAAGAGGCGGAAATGCGCGCCATTCAGGCGCTGTTCGGCTACAAGGCGCGCGGCATCCTGCTGTCAGCGGTGCGCGACGACAAGCGCTACCGTCCCGCCTATCTCGAGCTGGCCGAGGTGTACGGCGTGCCGCTGATCCTGATCGACCGCGACCTTTACGATCAGCAACTGAGCGGCGTGTTCCTCGATAACCGCGAGATTGGCGTGCTGGCCGGGCGCTATCTGGCGGAGCAGCCGGAACAGAAGCTGCTGATTATCGGCGGCCCGGCGGATTCGGAAATTACGCTAACGCGCACCGCCGGCATCGTCGCGGCCTTGCAGGACAGCGGGCGTGAGATTCATATCATCAACGGCGACTACGATTTCACCTCGCAAGAGAGCGAGGTGCGCGCCTATCTGGCGCAGCCGGAGAACCGCCCGGATTACATCATCGGCCTGAACGGCATCATCACGCTGGGCGCCATCGCCATCTGCCACGAGATGGGGCTTTATCAGCAGGTGAAATTCTTCTCGATAGACGAACCGCCGCGCGCCGGCGCTTACGGCCTGCACATTCCGGGGGTGTATCACGATACGCAGAAACTGGGGGAGATCGCCGCGGAGCTGCTGTTCAGCGCCATTAACAGCCCGCGCGGCGAGCTGCCGGTGCGCAGAGAGTTCTTCACCGGCTCGCTGTTGAATCGCTGACGGGCGCTATTGCCCGTAGTAGGCGTGTTTGCCGTGCTTGCGCAGGAAATGTTTGTCCAATAGCTCCGGCTGCATCGGGGCGATGGCCGGCGCCAGCTGGCGCGTCGCCATCGCCATGATCGCCACCTCCTCCAGCACCACCGCGTTGTGCACCGCATCCGCCGCGTCCTTGCCCCAGGCAAACGGGCCGTGGGAGTATACCAGCACCCCCGGCACCTGCTGCGGATCGCGCCCCGCCTGATTGAAGGTCTCGATGATCACCTTGCCGGTTTCCCCCTCGTAATCCCCGGCGATCTCCGCCTCGCTCATCGGCCGGGTGCAGGGAATGTCGCCGTAAAAGTAGTCGGCGTGGGTGGTGCCCAGCGCCGGGATCGGCTGCCCAGCCTGCGCCCAGATGGTGGCGTTGCGGCTGTGGGTGTGCACCACGCCGCCGATATCGGCGAAGGCGCGGTACAGCGCCAGGTGGGTGGCGGTGTCGGATGAAGGTTTGCGGTGCCCTTCGCGCACCTTGCCCTCCAGATCCACCACCACCAAATCCTCCAGCGTCATCGCCTCGTAGGCGATGCCCGAAGGCTTGATCACCACCAGCCCGCGCTCGCGGTCGATCGCCGAGACGTTGCCCCAGGTAAAGGTCACCAGCCCGTATGCCGGCAGGCTGAGGTTGGCGGCCAGCACCTGCCGCTTGAGTTCGTTCAGCATGCGATGCCTCCCTCATTCATCTGTTGTTCGAGCCAGGCCTTGGCCTGGGCGATGCGTTGCTTATCCTGCCCGTCTTCGCGCGCCCACATCTCCAGCAGGTAGGGGCCGCGATAGCCGAGCGTGTTGAGCACGGAAAAAGCGTGGGCGAAATCCACGCAGCCTTCGCCGAACGGCACGTCGCGGAACTGCCCGGCGCTACCCGGCCCCACCGCCACGGTGTCTTTGAGGTGCACGGCGGTGATGCTGCCGATGCCCAGCGCCAGCTCGGCGGCGACGTCGTTGCCCCAGGCGCTGAGGTTGCCGAGATCGGGATACACCGTGAACCACGGGCTGTTGACGTGGCGGGCGATGTCGCGCCATTTGCTGATGCTGTTGATGAACGGCGTATCCATCACCTCCACCGACAGCATCACCTGCGCCCTGGCGGCCTGCGCCGCCGCCCACTGCATGCCCTCGATAAAGCGCTCGCGGCTGTAGCGATCGGCGGGTTCGTAATAGACGTCGTAGCCCGCCAGTTGGATGTTGCGGATACCGAGATCCGTCGCCAGTTCCAGCGCCTTGCTCATCAGCACCCGCGCCCGCTCGCGGGTGGCGGCCTCGGCGCTGCCGAACGGATCGCGCCGGTGCGCCGACAGGCACAGGCTCGGCACCGTCACCCCGCTGTCGAGCCGCGCCTGGATAAACGCCAGCCGCTGGCGGCGATCCCAGTCCAGCCGCTGCTGGCGCGCCGGCTGTTCGTCTATAGACATCTCTACAAATTCAAAGCCCAGCTCGGCGGCGGTGGCCAGCCGCTGCGGCCAGTCCAGATCGGCGGGCAACGCTTTTTCATACAGCCCCAGACAGGCGGCGTTAGTCGTTTGCATCAGTCACCTCACTCAAAGCCTGAGCGACCGCCAGATAGCGCGCCTGCTGGGCGCGCAGGCGCCGATGGGCGGCGGTCGCGGGATAATAACAGCGCAGTTTGGGCGGCGCGGCGGCGATCGCTTCGGCGAACCCGGCGTACTCCCCGGCGCCGACGGCGGCGCACAGGGCGGCGGCGCGGCAGCCGCTCTGGCGCGTTTCCACCACCTCAAGCGGCAGGTTGCCGGCGTCGGCGTACATCTGCATCCAGACCTCGGACTGCGTCGGCCCGCCGGTCATGCGCACCCGCTCGATGCGCGGGTTCAGTTGCACCATGCGCTCCTGATGGATCAGGTGCGAGAACACGATGCCCTGGTAGATCGCCTGCACCACGTCCGCCATCTCGTGGTGGGCGCTCAGGCCGATCAGCCCGCCCGGCGTGTTGCCGCCGAGGTTGGAGCCGTACAGATACGGCAGGAACAGCAGCCCGCTGGGCTGCTCGCGGCGCTCGGCCACCCAGGCGTTGAACTGGGCGTAGCGCTGCCGGTCGTCGGCGCAGAACTGGCGCAGGAACCAGGCCAGGTTGCCTGCCGAGGTCGGGCTGCCTTCGTGCACGAAATAGCGGCCGTCGATGCAGTAGCGCCCCCAGGCGTAGGGGTAATCGGCGGGAATGATGCGCTCGGTCACGCAGGTGGCGATCGACCAGGTGCCCGCCACCGCGCTGAGCGTGCGATCGTCGGCCACGCCGGAGCTGAGCGCCGCGCCCACCACATCGAACAGGCCGCCGTACACCGCAGTGCCCGCTCGCAGGCCGCACTGCGCCGCCGCAGCGGCCGTCACCCGCCCGGCCAGCTGCGCCGAGCCGATCGTTGGCGCGGTCTTCTCCTGCGCCTCTTCGATGCCAAAGGCCGCCATCAGCGCCGGATCGTAAGCGCCGCTGCGCTGGTTAAACAGGTTGCTGCCGGAGATGTTGGTCACTTCGGCCGCCGCCTCGCCGGTGAGGCGAAAGCGCAGGTAGTCGTGCGCCATCAGGATGCGATCGACGGCGGCGTACTGCGCCGGTTGCCGCTGCTTCAGCCAGCGCAGCAGCAGCGCCGGGTGGCTGGGCCACAGCGGCTGCAGGCTGCGCGGGTAGCTCTGCGCATCCACGCCGGCGCAGCGCAGCTCAGCCACCGTGGCCGCCGCGCGGTTGTCCGAAGACAGAATGCCGTTGCCGACCGGCTTGCCGTGGCGGTCGATGGCGTACAGCCCTTTGCCGTGCGCCGAAAAGCTGACGCCGCGCACCTGCCCGGCCTCCAGCCCCGCCGCGTGCAGCGTCTGGCGGATCGCCGCGCAAACGTCATCCCACAGCGCGTCCATATTGCGCTCGCTAAAGCCCGGCTGGGCGGCGATCGCCGCGCCGTCACGCTCGGCGATCGCCAGTTCTTCGCCGCTTGCCCGGTACAGCCCGGCCTTGATCACCGTGCCGCCGACGTCTATGCCAAGAAAGACTGACATCGCGCCTCCTATTTGCGCCGCACGGAGCTGAGGTAGATGGCGGCCAGGATAATGCCGCCCTTCACCACGTTCTGGATATACGGCGATACGTTCATCAGATTGAGGCCGTTGTTAAGCACCCCGAGCATCATCGCCCCCACCAGCGTGCCGACGATGGCGCCGCGCCCGCCGGAGATCGCCGCCCCGCCCAGCACTACGGCGGCGATGGCGTCCAGCTCGAAGCCTTCGCCGGCGTTGGGCTGCCCGCTCATCAGGCGCGAGGTCAGCACCAGCCCGGCCAGCGCGGCGGTCAGGCCGCTGATCACGTACACCAGCATCTTGTAGCGCGGCACGCGGATGCCGCTCAGGCGCGCCGCCTCTTCGTTGCCGCCCATCGCGTAGACGTAGCGGCCGAACGGCAGCTGGTTGAGCATCAGCCAGGCCAGCAGGTACACGCCGAGCATGATCAGGATCGGTACCTGAATGCCCAGCACCGTGCCGCGGCCGAAGAACGAGAAGACGTCGGGCAGGCCGGAGATCGGGTAGCCGCCGGTATAGAGCAGCGCCAGGCCGCGGGCGATGCCCATCGACGCCAGGGTGACGATGATCGGCGGCATGCGCAGGTAGGCGATGCAGGCGCCGTTGGCCAGGCCGAACAGCGCGCCGAGCGCCAGCGCGGCCACCATCGCCAGCGGGATCGGCACCGCCGCCAGCATCAGCCCGGCGGCGACCGAGCCGGCCAGCGCCATCACCGGCCCCACCGAGAGATCGATGCCGCCGGTCAGGATGGCGCAGGTCATGCCCACCGCGATGATGGCATTGATCGACACCTGGCGTGCCACGTTGGTCAGGTTGTTGACGCTGAGGAAGCTGTCGTTCAGCAGGCTCATCAGCACGAACAGGACAGCGAAGCCGATAAACGGCAGGACCGCCGGGTGATGCAGCAGTTTTTCCCAGCGCTTGCCGAGGCTGGGGCCGGCGGCGCGGCGCGCCACGGCGGGTTGTTCAATTCCTATCATAAGGCACTCCCGGTCGCGTGAAGCATGATGTGGTTGGATTCGATGTCGTCGCCGGTCAGCTCGGCGACGATGTGGCCGCCGCGAAACACCAGCACGCGGTCGCACACGCCGATGATCTCCGGCAGTTCGGAGGAAATCATGATGATGGAGATGCCCTGCTGGGTCAGTTGCTGCATCAGCTGGTAGATCTCGGCCTTGGCGCCCACGTCGATGCCGCGCGTCGGCTCGTCGAAGATCAGGATGTTGCAGTCGTTGTTGAGCCAGCGGGCGATCACCACTTTCTGCTGGTTGCCGCCGCTCAGGGTGCTGACGGCGGTCTCGGCGTCCGGGGTTTTCACCCCCACGGCGCGGATCAGCCGCTGCACCACGTCGCGATCCTTGCGGGCGCTGACGAAGATCTTGCCGCGCCGGTGGTGCCGGTTGAGGGTGATGTTCTGCGCCACCGAAAACGGCAGCACCAGGCCCTCGGTTTTGCGGCTCTCCGGCAGCAGGCCGATGCCCTGCGCCAGCGCCTGCGCCGGGGAGCGCAGCGCCGCCGGTTGGCCGCCGAGGCTGACGCGTTTGCGGTGGCAGCGGCTGGCGCCGATCAGCGCCGAGACGGTCTCGGTGCGCCCGGAGCCCACCAGCCCGGCGAAGCCGAGGATCTCACCCTTGTGCAGCCGAAAACGGTCGGTCGCGCCGTGCTTCTCGCGCTGGATCTCCGCCTCCAGCAGCACCGTCGCGGTATCGACCGGATGCTGTTTCACCGGGAAGGCGTTCTCGATTTTGCGCCCGACCATCAGCCGCACCAGCTCTTCCACGTTGGTGTCACTGGTGGCCAACGTTTCGATGTAGGCGCCGTCGCGCAGCACGGTGATGCGATCGCAGATGGTGAAGATCTCGTCCAAATGGTGCGAGATAAACACCATGCCAACGCCCAGCAGCCGCAGATCGTTCATCACGCTGAACAGGTGTTCGGCCTCGCCCGGCGTCAGCGTGGCGGTCGGTTCGTCCAGCACCAGCACCCGCGCCTCCAGCGACAGCGCCTTGGCGATCTCCACAAACTGCTGCTGCGCCACTCTCAGCTGCTCCACCGGGCAATCGAGATCGATAGCCACCGTCAGCCGCTTGAAGATCGCCTCGGCCTTGCGCCGCATCGCCCGCCGATCCAGCAGGCCCCAGCGGTTCCTGATCTCCCGGTTGAGGAAGATGTTGTCGATGGCGCTCATGTAGGGAATCAACGAGAATTCCTGAAAAATAATGCCGACCCCGGCCTCGATCGCCTGGCGATAGTTGTTAAAGCGGCGCTGCTCGCCGTCGATAAAAATGTCGCCCTCGTCCGGCTGATGGATGCCGCACATGATTTTCACCAGCGTCGATTTGCCGGCGCCGTTTTCGCCCAGCAGGGCGTGCACCTCGCCCCGTTGAATGGCCAGATCGATGCCGTCCAGCGCCTTCACGCCGGGAAAGCTCTTTTTTATTCGCTTCAGTTCCAGTAAAGGTGTCACCGCATTGCCCTCCGCGCCGAACGCCCCGCCGCAGCGGGGCGAACCTGGCCGCTGTTACCAGCTAAAGCCGGCCGCATTGCTGCGGTCGATCAGCTTCACTTTGACCGGCACGGTTTTCGGCACCGTGGCGCCCCAGTAGCGGGCCAGCGCAATGCCGAGCGCGATGCGCAGCTGGTCGCGCGGGAACTGCGCCGAGGTAGCGATGAACGGCGAATTCGGCTTGAGGATCTCTTTGATGGCTTCCGGCTGGCCGTCGACGCTCACCAGCTTGACCTTGGCGCCGTTGCTTTCGATCGCCGCCAGGGCACCGAGCGCGCCGACGTCGTTGACGCTGAAGATGCCCGCCAAATCCGGTGCCGACTGCAGCATGTTTTCGGTGACGGTCAGCGCGGTGTCGCGCTCCTGCTTGCCGTTTTGTTTGGTGACGATCTTGATGTCGGGGTATTTTTTCATCGCCGCTTCAAAGCCGCGCACGCGCTCCAGGATCGGCACCACCGGGATGCCGTCGAGGATCGCCACCTTGCCTTTGCCGCCCAGCGCTTTCGCCAGGTATTCGCCCGCCTGGAAGCCGGCGTCGTAGTTTTCCGAGCCGACGAACGAGTCCAGCGGCCCTTCGGCCTGCGCGTCGATCGCCACCACCACCGCGCCGGCCTTATGAGCGGAGATCACCGCCGACTGCACCCCCACCGAGTCGGTCGGGTTGATCAGCAGGATATCCACCTTCTTCTGCAGCATGTCTTCCACGTCGCCGATCTGCTTGGCGACGTCATGGCGGGCATCGGCCACATACACCTTGGCGCCGATATCCGCCGCCGCCTGATCCAGCGCCTGCTTCATGGTGACGAAGTAGTCGTTGTTCATTTCCTGGAACGACATACCGATAGTGATTTGCTTGGCCAGCGCCCCATGGCTGGCCGCCAACATTCCACCGGCGACGATAAAAGGCAGGGTCTTTTTGAATAATGAAAACATAGCCAATTCTCCTGTAGGGAAGCTTCTTGTTGTGGTTATCAGAGCAACAGCATGTCTTTACGTTTGGCCGACCGGCCGGCCCCTCCATTGCGGACGGGCCGACGGTCGTGACTGCAACAGCGGTACGGCGGGAGGGTCAGGGAACCAGGATCACCTTGATGGAGTCGGTCGAGTCCGCCAGGGCGAAGGCTTCGTCCCAGTCGTTCAATGAATAGCTGTGGGTGACCACGCCGCTTGAGGTCACCAGCCCGCGCTCGAACAGATCGATGGCGATCTCATAGCTGTAGGGCGCCAGGTGCGCGCCGCGAATGTCCAGTTCCTTGCGATCGCCGATGATCGACCAGTCGACGGTGGTTTCCTTGCCGAACACGCTGAACTCCACGAAGCGGCCCAGCTTGCGGATCATCTGCAGCCCCTGAGTAACGCCGATCGGCGCGCCGGTGGCCTCGATGTAGACGTCGCAGCCGTAGCCGCCGGTCAGCGATTTGACGATCTGGTCGGCGTCTTCCTTCAGCGGGTTGATCACCACGTCGGCGCCAAACTCCTTCGCCAGCGCCAGCCGCTCGTCGATGGCGTCGATCACGATCAGTTTCTTCGGCGTCTTCAGGCGTGCCACCTGCACCATGCACAGCCCCAGCGGCCCGGCGCCGGCCAGCACCACCACGTCGTCCAGCTGAATGTCGCCGCGCGCCACGGTGTGGATGGCGCAGGCCATCGGTTCGATCAAGACCGCGTCTTCATGGCTCAGGCTTTCCGGGATCTTGTGCACGATGGCGTTCTCGGAAAAGCGCATGTATTCCGCCATGCCGCCCTCCGCCACGTCTTTCTGGAAGCCGTAAATGTTATGCGTCTCACACATCCAGTAACTGCCGGATTTGCAGTAACGGCACTCCCAGCACGGCACGATCTGCTCGGCGATCACCCGCTCACCGATCCGGTATTTGCCTTCCGCGCCCTCGCCCAGCGCGGCGATGCGGCCGTAGAACTCGTGCCCCGGCACCACCGGCGGTTTGACCCACGGGGTCTCCCCCCAAAACATCTGCGCGCCGTTCTTGCACTTGCAGTCGCCTGCGCAGATGCCGCAGCCTTCCACCTTGATCACCAGCTCGCGCGCCTTCGGCAGCGGCGTGGGCACCTGTTCGAAACGGTAGTCCTGCGGGCCGTGGCAAACGACCGCGCGCATTTTTTCCGGCAACTGGCTCATCTATCCCTCCAATATTCTCGTTAAACGCTTGAAAATTATAAATGTTGACGTTGTCATTTTTATCAAACAAAAAACAAACTGAGTTATAAAATTATAAATTTCAACAAATTAACCATTACACATCCCGATAACTAAAAATGACAACGTGAACATAGAGCGACATATAACCAAAGCTGCAAAAATAATTATTTGAGCAAAATCACAGTTCGTTAACATTGCGGCTAAAAATGCTACAAATGCGGATCGCGATCCCATTTACGGGAGCGGCGATCCGGGCAGATCCGCTAAATCAGCAGGCGCACGCGATCGTAGATCTGGCGATCCTCCGGCCGCGACGATCGCACCTGCTGGCGCAGGGTGCGCACCAGCGTGTCGATAAACGCATGGGCGGCGGCGTTCAGAATGCTGTTGCGCCGGGTGACGATATTCAGCTGCGCCGGTTGGCAGCTCTCCCGCAGCGCCAGCGGCTGCACGCGGGAGGCAAACTGCGGCAGCGCGGCGATCGGCCGCGGGCACCAGGTACACATCTCGGCGGACTCCACCAGCGCCTGCAGCATACCGAACGAATGCGCCTGGATAATGCGCTGGCGCGGCAGGCGCACGCCGTGGCGGTGGAACACCTCGTCGAGCAGCGCATCGAAACTTTCCTGGGTATAGCTCATCACCCAATCCTGCTCCAGCAGCTGATGCAGCGAGGTGCTGTGCGCCAGCGGGTGGCCGCGCCGCACCATGTACGCCGTTTCATACTCCAGCAGCGGCTCGCAGTGAAACTCCTGCGGCGCCGACGACGCCGGCAGCGGCGTGATGGCGAAATCCATCGTGCCCTCGCGCAGCTGCGACTGGGCGTTGGCCATCAGGCTTTCCGACAGTTCCAGCCGCACCGCCGGCACCTTGCTGCGAAACGCCATCACCGCCGGCGGCAGCACCGTCAGCATCAGCCAGGGAGTGATCGCCGCCTTAACCAGATCCGCCGCACTCCCGCGCAGCGCCGCCATTTCGCCCTGCGCCTGCTCCAACTGGTTCAGCACCAGCCGGGCGTGCGCCAGCAGGGTTTTGCCGTAGGGGGTAAAACCCAGCCCGGTCGGCGTGCGGATCAGCAGCGGCAGCGCCTGTTCTTGCTCCAGTTCGCGCAGTGCGCGGGTCACCGCCGCCTGCGACAGCCCCAGATGCCGCGCCGCCGCGCGAATGCTGCCGCTGTCGGCGCTGGCCACCAGCGCCTGCAGTTGGTGCAGTTTCATGTCCACCTCCTGACAATCATAGGTTGTCAGCATAACCGAACGGCGGCTACCCGGCAAAAACGGAGTTTGCTAGTCTCGATGCCTATCCCCTCTGCCCCGTTCCCCGCCCACTGGCCGGGCCCCTTTTGCCGGAGACCGTGATGATGCATTCACTGCTACTGCCTGAGATCGCCGCCGTTCATGATGAGATGGTCGCGCTTCGCCGCCATATTCACGCCCACCCGGAATTGGGATTCCAGGAGTTCGCCACTTCGGATCTGGTGGCGCGGCGGCTGGAGGAATGGGGTTACCGCGTCACGCGCGGCGTAGGACAAACCGGCGTTGTCGCCACACTGCAGCGCGGGCCGGGAAAATCGCTCGGCATCCGCGCCGACATGGACGCCCTGCCGATTGCCGAAACCACCGAACTGCCTTACGCCAGCACCCATTCCGGGGTGATGCATGCCTGCGGCCACGACGGGCACACCGCCATGCTGCTGGCAGCGGCGCGCTATCTGGCGCGGCAGCCGAACTTTTGCGGCACGCTGCACCTGATCTTTCAGCCGGCGGAAGAAGGCGGCGGCGGCGCCAAAGTGATGATCGAAGACGGCCTGTTTGAGCGCTTCCCCTGCGACGCGGTGTTCGCCATGCACAACGTGCCCGGCTTACCCACCGGCCACCTGGGCTTCGCCGGCGGCCCCTTCATGTGCTCGGCCGATACGGTGCACATCACCCTGCACGGCCACGGCGGCCACGGCGCGGTGCCGCAGAGCACCGTCGATCCGGTGGTGGCCTGCGCAGCCATCGTTATGAGCCTGCAAACCATCGTGGCGCGCAATATCGATCCGCAGGAAACGGCGATCGTCACCGTGGGGGCGATGCAGGCCGGCCAGGCCGCCAACGTGATCCCGGCGACCGCCACCCTGACGCTCAGCGTGCGCGCGCTGACGGCGGCGGTGCGTGCGCGGCTGGAACAGCGCATCACTGAACTGGTCACGGCGCAGGCCGCCAGCTTCGGCGCCCGCGCGGAGATCGACTATCAGCACGGCTACCCGGTGCTGGTGAACCACCCGGCAGAAACCGAACTGGCGCGCGCGGTGGCGCTGGAATGGGCCGGAGAGAGCCGGGTGATCCCCACGCTGCGGCCGTTCACCGCCAGCGAAGATTTTGCCTTTATGCTGGAGAAGTGCCCGGGCAGCTACATCTCGATCGGCAACGGCCCCGCCACGCCGGGCAATTCCCTGCACAACCCCGGTTATGACTTCAACGACGACAGTCTGTCGTTGGGCGCCACTTACTGGGTCAAATTGGTCGAGCGCTTTTTGGCTCGCCCCGCGGTTTAATCGCCAACACAGAGGAAATGACATGAAAATCATCAAAGGGCTGTTGTTGTTGCTGCCGCTGGCCGCGAGCTTTCCCGCGCTGAGCGGTGAATTCAGCGGCAAAGTGATCAAGCTGGGCATCGATCCCACCTTTCCGCCGCTGGAGTATAAAAATCCGCAGGGCAAGCTGACCGGCTTCGGCGTCGATATCGCCCAGGCGCTGTGTGACCAGATGCAGGCCAAATGCGTGTGGGTGGAAAGCAGCTGGGACGGCATGATCCCCGGCCTGCAGGCGAAGAAGTTCGACGCCATCGCCTCGTCGATGACCATTACGCCGCAGCGCCGGCAGCAGATCGCTTTCTCCAGCAAAGTCTCCAACGCCCCGGCGCGGCTGGTGGCGCATAAAGGCAGCAATCTGCAGCCTACCGCCGCCTCGCTGAAAGGCAAATCGGTCGGCGTGCAGCAAGGTTCCAGCCAGGAGACCTACGCCAACGCGCTGTGGCGGCCGGCCGGCGTCAACGTGGTCGCCTACCAAAGCCAGCAGGAGGTGAACGAAGATCTGGCCAACGGCCGCCTGGATGCGTCGCTGCTGGCCAGCGTCAGCGCCAGCGAATTCTTCAAAACGCCCGGCGGCAAAGACTTTGCCTTTATCGGCGCCGAATTGAGCGACAGCAAGTACTTCGGCGTCGGCGACGGCATCGGGGTGCGCAAAGAGGATACCGCGCTGCTTAACGCCTTCAACACCGCGCTGCAGGCGATCCGCGCCAACGGCACTTACAAGAAAATCAACGACAAGTATTTCGACTTCGACATGTACGGCGCGGAGCAGTAACACGCGTTCCCCGGCGGTCACCTGCAGATCCTGCAGGATGGGGAGGCGCCTTCGGCCGCCGGGGAACGCCCCAACGGAAACGGCAATGTCGGCAAGAACGGAAAATCAGGCGGGATAAGGATGCGGGCCAGGCAGGACGCCCGGCCCGCTAAAGCGGGTTACTTCACTTCGCCCATCGCCTTCAGCTTTTTGGACAGCTCGCGGCGTTCTTTGGACAAATCGGCATTTTTGATGATGTAGTCATCAACGCGATCTTCGTAGTCGCTGCGCATGTTGGCGATGATGCCCTGAATGTCTTCAATGCTCATGCCGGGCTTGATGTACTCACTCAGGTTGTCGAGCAGCAGCACGCGCTTCTGGTTATCACGAATTTTCTTTTCGTTGTCGACGATCTCGCGTTGCAGTTTGTTTTTGCGGCGGAACATACGCACAAACTCCAGCACGTCCTGGAAACTCGGCTTATTTGCATTATCCATCTTTATACCCTTGCTTTAGTAATACACAGATTCATTTGCTTACGGCCACATGGCACCAAGATACAGGTTTGTGGCGGTCCGGCACAACAGTGATTGCCTTATCTTACCCACTTTGCCCCGGCGGCCAAAACCCAAAGCGCCGCCTTCATGATCTGACCCCTTATTCACGCCCGGCGGCGGTGCATACCTGGAGCAGATCCCCCAGCTCTTCCAACTGCTGCGCCAGCTCCATGCTGAGCCAGACATAGCCGTAAATCGGCGCTTCGCCGTGTTGGCCAAGGCTGACCTCTTGCATCAGCGTTTTCAGCTCGCCGGCGATTTCCGCCAGCTGCCCCGCCGCCGCCTGGCGCTGCGCCTGCGGCCCTTCGCGCATCAGCACCGCCAACGACTCCAGCGAGCTCAGCGTCAGCAGCTGGGTGCTGCGCAGCGTGCGGGCGTTCAACATAATGAAGTGCGTTTCACGCGAGGCCCAGTAGGCATCGGCCATCAGTTCCAGCGTGCACACCAGATTGCGGCTGAGGGTTTGCACCGCCTCGAACACCGCTTTGGGGATGCGGGTTTCCTTGCTGGCGGGCACGATCAGGCTGCGCAGCTTCACCACCTGATTCAACAGATCCTTGAGCTGCGGCTCCAACCGCGGCCGCTCAATGACGTTCGGCGAAAAATACGCGCCGTAGATACGGGCGGCGGTTTGCAGACAGTCCGCCATTTGCATGCGCCACAGAATGTAGGCGCGCTGCGGGTAGATGCTGGTGAACAGCAGCGCCAGCAGCGAGCCGAAGATCACGTCGCCGCTGCGCCACAGCGCGGTATGCATGTCGCCGGCGCCCGCGCCGCACACCACCGCCAGCGTGATCCCCACCAGCAGCGCCATATACGGCCGTTTGCCGAGCGTCAGGTAACCGCAGACGAACATCACCACGCCGCACCATGCCAGCATCAGCGGCAGCGAATAGAGTTCCAGATACAGGGCGATCAGGCCGGAAGCCGCGCCGAACACCGTGCCGGCAATGCGTTGCAGCGCCCGCTGCAGCACGTTGCCCCAAAACGAGATCGGCCCCATCACCACCACCAGGGTGATCAGCGGCCAGGTGCCTTCGGGCACCGCCAGCAGGCGGATCAGCAGAAAGGTCAGGATAAACGCCAGCCCGATGCGCACGCCGTGAACGATGCGATAGTGGCGATAGGTCAGCAGTTCAAATGAAGAGATTTTTCGATCGAGGCGCACAGTGCCTCCGATAAACACTAGCCAGGCCGCTATTTTAGCGGAGGAAGCGCGACAAGGAAAAGGCGAATGAGGCGTCCCCCATTCGCACTCAGGCTCAGGCGGCGTATTTGTCGACCAGCGCGCGCAGAACGGCGGCGGTTTCAACATCCATCACGCCGTCATACTTCTGCGGACGGAAGTGCAGCTGGAATGCACGCACCAGCTGGCGATAGCCTTCTGCGGTGTTCGCCGCCGAGGTGTCGTAGCCATATTGGGCGAACAGTTTCAGCAGCTCAGCCTGCGCCGGCAGCCCCTGGCTGCAGTACTCCTGCTGGCGCTGCTGCTTGGTCGCTTCGTCATACCAGGCGCCGACGCCGGCCTGATACAGCTGCTGCCATGGGAACTGCGGACCCGGATCGCTCTTGCGGCCCGGCGCGATGTCGGAGTGCGCCACCACGTTCACCGGCGAGATGTCCGGATAACGCTGCAGGATGTTCTGCGCCAGCTGGGTGACCGCCTCGATCTGCTGCGGATTGAACGGCGGGAAGGTGATGTTTCCACCGTCGCCGCTCGCCAGGTTGACGATCTCGATGCCGATCGAGGTGTCGTTGATATTGCTGCGGGTGCCCCACTGGCTGGTGCCGGCATGCCAGGCGCGCTCGTTCTCGTCCACCAGGTTGAAAATGCGCACGCCGCTGAAGCCGGCGGCCTGATAGGTGGCCTCGGTCGGATCCGGCACCAGATAGTGCGCGCTGACCGATTTTCCGGTCAACGACGTCACCGAGTCGGCGAAGTTTTGCGCCGTGTAATGCAGCACCAGAAAGCGCACGCGGTGGCCGAAGCTGGCGACCGATCGGTAGCTATTGTAATCAATCTTGTACATCGTAAAGTCCCTCTCTCGTTTGATTTCACTGAGCGGCCTCTCATCATGACAGGCCGCTCCGCACAGGTGAACCCTTGGCTCACCCTTTCTGTTTTAGCTAATTGCTAAATCATGCGCAAGCGTTTTTTAGCAAAACCGTTATTTACCTTTTTGCTAAAGAGTGCGATCATTGCACGATGGAAACTAAAGAAATCAGGCGCAACAATCTGCGCGAATTAATGGCCCGCTACGCCCGGCAAGGCGTCAACCAGAATGAGTTCGCCACGCTGGTTGAGTCTTCCGCGCCGACGCTGAGCCAAATCATCGGGGAGAAATCCTCCCGCAATCTTGGCGACAATCTGGCCAGGCGGATCGAGGCCAGGCTGAATTTGCCCAAGGGCTGGTTCGACGTGTTTCATGAAAAGCAGCTGGTGCGCCCGTTTGACAACGTGGCGGCGGAGTCGGACTTCCAGCCCGCCCGTTTGAAACCGGTGGTATGGGAAGATACCGAACAAGACAAGGAAGAGTTTGTGGAGATCCCGCTGCTGGATATCGATTTTTCCGCCGGCGACGGCTGCTACGAAATCGTCGATCGCGAGGAGTTTTCGCTGATCTTCCGCCGTTACTATCTGCACAAGATGGGGGTGGCGGTCAACGCCGCGCGCATTATCCGCATCTCCGGCTCCAGCATGGAACCGCGTCTGCAGGACGGCGACGTGGTCGGCATCAATACCGACGACACGCGCATCCGCGAGGGCAAGACCTACGCCATCCGCCACGGCAATTTGCTGCGGGTGAAGGTGCTGATCGAACAGCCGGACGGCGGCGTCGTCATCCGCTCCCTCAACCGGGAAGAGTACCAGGACGAGCATCTCAGCTATCAGCAGCGCAAGGAGCAACTGGTGGTGCTCGGCCGCGTCTTCTGGTCGTCTTCGTCCTGGTAACGGACGGTAACCTCGGGCGCCCGTTGCGCCCGGCGGTTATTTGAAGTCCACCACCATCTGCTGCTGGATAGACAGCCCGCGCGTCGACTGCACGCAGCCGGCGATGTAGTCGGTGAAACGCGGCGGTTTCGGCATGCCCAGCTTGAGGATCTTCTCGTTGCTGAAACGCACGTTGAGCATGGCGAACGATCCGTACAGGCGCATCGCCTTCAGCATCAGCCGCTCGTTGCACGGGCCGAAAATGTCTTTCAGCTGGCGGCGCATTTTCACCAGCGCGTCATAGGTCACCTGCGCATACTCATCGCCCACCGGCGCTTTTTCCAGGGCCGCCGCCATGGCGTTGTCAATTTCGGCAAAGCTGACGCTGCTCTCCTCACCGGCGGAGATGTGATAAACGTCGTTCTCCAGCGTTTCGCTGTTCATCAGCATCACCAGCGCATCCGCGCAGTAGTCCGCCGGGATCACGTCGATATTGTCCTGCAGCGAGCACATGAACTTGCGCAGCATCAGCGCCATGCCAAACACCCAGAAAATGCTGCTGGAAGGCTGGCAGCCCAGGCGGGTGTGCCCCACCACGATCGACGGACGAGCGATGGTCAACGGCATTTGCGGGCAGCGCTGGCGCATCAGCTGTTCGATGGTGGATTTGGAACGGGTATATTCCACCAGGTGTTCGGCGTCTTCCTCAAACTCGCCGCTCTCCGCCACCAGCGAACCCGGCTCCGGCGAACAGGACATGGCGGTGCCGACGTGCAGGAAACGTTTTAATCCCGGCACCTGCGCCATTCTTTCGGCAAAGGCCAGAGTACCTTCTACGTTTACCTTCCAAATGAGCGGGTTATTACCAAATGAAGCAACGGCCGCGCAGTTAATAACGTGCGTAACATTGTTAATACGAGCGTCAGTTAAAAAGTCGGCCGGCTCGGAAAGATCGCCCAATAATATATTTTCAATCGTAATTTTAGACAGCAGGTTCGCATCGATATTAAACTTTTCCATATTCTCGCGAATACGGGCCAGCCCTTGCTGCGCATCGTCTGCACGCACCAGCAAAAGATAATTAACAGACTGATTTTCAATCAATAATTTTTCGAGAACCGCACCACCAAGAAAGCCGGTAGCGCCGGTCAACAGTAGCGTTTTCATCATTGTCACCCACATTGGCATTGAATGTGGTTGATTGTATCCGCGGATATTTAAACAAATATTAAATAGAATTACGGCGCCCTTAAACACTTTTCTTAATATTATCTTAAGGAATCTTTTGAAACATCCATCATGGGTTTAGTAACAAAAGAACCGCGTAGACTCCATGATTAATCTCCGCCGTTTAAATACCATTGATGTAGTGCCTGATTAAATTTAACGGTTAATGTTATTTCTCTTCTCGTCCGTGGAGGACTTATGACCTATAACCAAAAAATCTGGTTGGGGGTTTTGCTGCTGTGCACCCTGTTTTGGGCGGCAGTGATAAGCGGCGCCTGTTCGCTGTATAATCGGACAGATCGCCTCAATGCGCACCAGGCGCAGAGCGAGTTCGCCGCCCGCCACAGCCAGGCGCCTTGCGCGCAACCCGGTGCTCAGGCGTCGACTGCCCCCCGGAATGGGTAGGGACAATATCCGCTAACGATCCTATTATGCCCTAAGGTTAACAGGGAGATAACGATGGCTCGAAAGCTGGATAGCTTACCGCAGGCGCAACGCGAGAAAATAGAAACCGATTTGCTGGCCATCAGCGTGATCTACAACGAGCGCTACGGCATCGCCTCGACCCAGACGGAAACGGAACAACAGATCCCCGACCACCTGCTCCCCTACTTTCATCAGCGGCTGGATTACTATCGCCGTGCGTAATTGCGCGCATTTCGCTAACCGCCGCTTGGCATCGCTCCCCACGCCGTTACAATAGAGGCATATTGTATCCGCCACTGAAGAGACGCGATTTTGAGCAGCAAGGCAACGGCCACATTTTATATTCACGATTACGAGACCTTCGGCAAGAGCCCGTCGCTGGACCGCCCGGCGCAGTTCGCCGGCGTGCGCACCGATATGGATTTCAACATTATCGAAGAGCCGCTGGTCATCTACTGCGCCCCGGCCGACGATTACCTGCCGGAACCCGAGGCGGTGATGATCACCGGCATCACGCCGCAGGTGGCGCGCGCCAAAGGCGTTAACGAGGCCGAGTTCACCCGCCAAATCCATCAGGCCTTCAGCGTGGCCGGCACCTGCATTCTCGGTTACAACAACATCCGCTTCGATGACGAAGTGAGCCGCAATATCTTCTATCGCAACTTCTACGATCCCTACGCCTACAGCTGGCAAAACGGCAACTCGCGTTGGGATCTGCTGGATGTGATGCGCGCCTGCTACGCCCTGCGCCCGGACGGCATCGTCTGGCCGGAAAACGAAGACGGTTTCCCCAGCTTCCGCCTCGAACACCTCACGCACGCCAACGGCGTCGAACACACGCAGGCTCACGACGCGATGTCAGACGTATACGCCACCATCGCCATGGCCAAGCTGGTTAAGCAGGCGCAGCCGCGGCTGTTCGATTTCCTGCTGCAGCACCGCAACAAGCACAAACTGAACGCCCTGATCGACGTCGCCGAAATGACGCCGCTGGTGCACGTCTCCGGCATGTTCGGCGCGGCGCGCGGCAACACCAGCTGGGTGTCGCCGCTGGCCTGGCACCCGGACAACAAAAACGCGGTGATCATGTGCGATCTCGCCGGCGACATGACGCCGCTGCTGACGCTGAGCGCTGAGCAGCTGCGTGAACGGCTCTACACCCGCCGCGACAATCTGGCGCCGGATCAGACGCCGGTGCCGATCAAGCTGGTGCACATCAACAAATGCCCGGTGCTGGCGCCGGCCAAAACCCTGCTGCCGGAGAACGCCGAGCGGCTGGGCATCGATCGCCAGGCCTGCCTGCAAAATCTGCAGCTGCTGAAACAGCACCCGGAAGTGCGCGAGAAAGTGGTGGCACTGTTCGCCGAAGCCGAGCCGTTCAAAGGTTCCGAGGACGTCGACGCCCGCTTGTACGACGGTTTCTTCAGCGACGCCGACAAGGCGGCGATGAGGATTATCCAGCAGACCAAGCCGCAGAACCTGCCGGCGCTGGATCTGGCCTTCAGCGACGGCCGCATGAAAGAGCTGCTGTTCCGCTTCCGCGCGCGCAACTATCCGAATACGCTGGACGACGCCGAGCAGCGCCGCTGGCTGCAACACCGCCAGGAAACGTTGAGCGCGGAGCGCGTGCAGAGTTACCTGCTGCAGCTCGAATCGCTGTATAACCTGCACGAAGGCGACAAAGAAAAAACCGCCCTGCTGAAAGCGCTGTTCGATTACGGCAAAGAGTTGGTGGGATAAAACCCGCAGCAAGCAGAAAAGGAAAAGGCCGCGAAAGCGGCCTTTTTTGTGGCTGAGGAGACGGCTCGCGCTTAGGCGGCGTCTTCGCTCGCTTGCGGCACCGGCAGACGGAAGCTGCGGGTAACGAAGGCCAGGTAGATCAGACCGATGGCCGCCCAAACCAGGCCCAGCGTCATCGAGCTGGCTTCCAGGTTGATCCACAGCGCGCCGACGGTCAGTGCGCCCATCACCGGCAGGATCAGGTAGTTGAACGTGTCCTTCACGGTGCGGTTCATCTTGTCGCGAATATAGAACTGCGAGATCACCGACAGGTTGACGAAGGTGAAGGCCACCAGCGCACCGAAGTTGATCAGCGCGGTCGCGGTCACCAGGTCAAACGACACCGCGGACAGCGCGATGGCGCCAACCAGCAGCACGTTCAGCGCCGGGGTACGCCACTTCGGATGCACATAGCCGAAGAAGCGAGTCGGGAACACGCCGTCGCGGCCCATCACGTACATCAGACGCGAAACGCCCGCGTGCGCCGCCATGCCTGACGCCAATACCGTCACGCAGGAGAACACCAGGATCACCGACTGGAAGAACTTGCCCGCCACGTACAGCATGATTTCAGGCTGCGACGCGTCAGGATCCTTGAAGCGCGAGATGTCCGGGAAGTACAGCTGCACGAAGTAAGACACCACGATAAAGATGATGCCGCCGATCAGCGCCGTCAGGAAGATGGCTTTCGGGATCACTTTCTCTGCGTCTTTGGTTTCTTCGGACAGCGAGCTGATGCCGTCGAAGCCCAGGAACGAGAAGCACAGGATGGTCGCGCCGGTAATCATCGGCACCACGTGAGCGTTATCGGACCAGAACGGGCGGCTGCTGACCAGCGTACCGGCGCCTTCGCCGTGGTAAACGCCGTTGATCACCAGACCCAGGAACACGATCATGATCGCCACCTGCACCACCACGATGATGGAGTTCAGGTTGGCCACCAGCTTGATGCCGCGCAGGTTGAAAATCGTCATCAACCCGACCAGCACCGCCACGAAGATCCAGGACGGGACGCCCGGGAAGATCGCTTCCAGGTAAATCTTGGCCAGCAAAATGTTGATCATCGGCATGAACAGGTAGTCCAGCAGCGATGACCAACCCACCATAAAGCCGACGTGCGGGCTGATGGCTTTCTGGGCGTAAGTGTAGGCGGAACCGGCGGAAGGGAACTTCTTCACCAGCTTGCCGTAGCTCAGGGCGGTAAACAGGATCGCCAGCAGAGCGAAGGCGTACGCGGTCGCGACGTGACCATCGGTCAGGCCGGATACGATGCCGAAGGTATCGAAGATGGTCATTGGCTGCAGATAAGCCAGACCCATCATCACTACCGGAACTAATGTCAGGGTTTTACGCAGCTGAGTGCGCTGAGCCGGAGCGGCGTTAAGGGTGTTATCGGACATTGTTCAGCCCCCCCTTACCTTGAGCCTTGCGGATGGCGGACACGCCAAGACTTAAGGTTGCGGGGAAACTTCGCAACGAGCGACTTAATTCTAAAAGAAGGGGATTGTAAGCTGGATAACGGGTCGAGGTAACCTCGGCTGCTCCATAGTCGCTGCGGCCACAGCGGAAACCGGCGGGCACCGGCGCTAAAGTGAAAAATTGCCCCATCTTTCTAATCCTCATGAGTCACGACCATAAAGTTTTGTTTGATCGTGCACGAAACTATTTATCTATCCGGATCGGTGTCCGGCCTCGCTTGGTGTATGAAACGCTACGTTGGTAAAACTTAATGCAAAAAAAATAACCGACGCTTTCAAAACGTCGGCTATCTGCATTTGAGATATTTTGCACCAGAATGCCTCCGGATGACAAGATCCGGAAGCCCTCAAATACAAATTCTTTTTGTCGATCGAACGGAAAACCAGCCCGGCAGGCGAATTAATCCGCTACCGGCAGGCCGGTCGCCCGCACATACTTCTTACTTTATACGCCCATTCAGGCATTTTTCAACATCCAGTCGATCTCGGTTTCCGTCACCCGCCGTTCAAACTGCAGCAATTCGTCCGTCTTGCAGGCGTGATAAACCTGGGTGAAACGCTCGCCCAGATAGTGGGTCAACGCATGCTGATGTTCAAACTCGTACAGCGCATCGCTCTGGCGGATCGGCAGCGGCAGCCCCTCCTGCTCCAGCCCGTTGCCGGTCACCGGCTCAGGCAACGGCAGCGCGTTGTCCAACCCGTACAACATGCCGGCCAGGATCGCCGCCATCACCAGATAGGGGTTGGCGTCGGCGCCGGCCACGCGGTACTCCACCCGATGATTCTCCGGTTCGCCGCAGGGAATGCGCAGCGCCACGGTGCGATTGTTGTGGCCCCAGGCGGCCTGGATCGGCACATACATCCCCGGTTGGAAACGCCGATAGGCATTGACGTTCGGCGCCAGCAGCGCCATCGACGCCGGCATCAGGGTGATCATCCCGGCCAGCGCCTGTTTCAGCAACGGTGAATCCTCGCCTTCGCCGTCGGCAAACAGGTTGTTGCCCGCCCCGTCCTGCATGCTGACATGCACATGCATGCCGCTGCCGGCGTAATCCTCATAGGGTTTGGCCATAAAGGTGGCGTGCATACCGTGGTTCTCGGCCACCAGCCGCACCAACCGTTTCAGCGCCAGCGCGTGGTCGCAGGCCAGCAAGATGTCGTCGGAATGGCGCAGGTTGACCTCGAACTGCCCCGGCGACGCCTCCGCCACCGCGCCGTCCGCCGGCAGCCCCTGCAGCTTCGCCAACGCGTCGATATCATTCAGCACCTCGGCGAAATGGTTCAGGTTATCGACGGAGTACACCTGGCTTTGGGTATTGCGCTCCTGAGTGCCGGGCGCACACGGCGGCTGCAAATCGCCTTCTGCGTCGCGCTGCCTGTCGATGAGATAGAACTCCAGCTCTACCGCTGCCACCGGGAACAAGCCGCGCTGTCGCAGCGCCTGCCACACGCGGTTCAGCACATTACGGGGTTCAACGTCAAAGGGAGTGCCATCTTCATCCAGCATGGTCAGCAACACCTGGCCGATATGCTCCGGATCGGCGGCCGACGGCGTTAGCGAACCGGGCACCGGCAGGCAAATGCGATCCGGCTCGCCGAGCTCCTGCCCAAGACCGGTCTCCTCCACCACGTTACCGAGGATGTCCATGGCGAACACCGACGCGGGGAAGTAGCTGCCTTTTTCCAGTTTTTTCAACCCTGAGACGGGTATACGTTTGCCGCGGAAGGAACCATTGAGATCGGTAAGAAGGATATCGACATACTGCGTGGCGGGATGGCGTTCCAAATAATGAGCAACCTCATTTTGGAACGCGCTACTTCGCCTCTCTTCATGATGCTGTGCAAAATGTTCAACTGCTGCGCTATTGGTTTGCATACGTCACCCGCCATTATGCTCTTAAGGCGCGTTAGCGCCCGTCCGCCGTTCGATTCAACACATGATTGGATTTCTCGCCAGGTCGCGCCGCTGCCGGGCGCTCAAAATAACATCCACAATATGAAACATAGTATTAACAGAATGGGTTTGCAAATGTTACAATCCTGTTTGATTATTCACCACCGGCTGCTAAATTGATAAAATATTGACCGAAAAGGCCTTGCTGCCATTTTTACGTCAACTATTTCGTCCAACGCACCGAGAGTGAACATGGGCAATATATTTTCCAAACCTGCCCTAACTATCGATATCATGCAGCATCGTTATCGCCCAGACAGGCGCCCGATAACGATATTCATGTCTGCCTGTCGCCCCTACCAGAAGGAAGTACCGCTATGAGCGAAGCCAGCTTGGCACCGGGCAAACGCCTGTCACAGATCCGTCAGCAATTGGGTTTGTCGCAGCGCCGGGTCGCCGAACTGTCCGGGTTAACCCACAGTGCGATCAGCACCATCGAACAGGACAAGGTCA
This sequence comes from Serratia sp. BNK-23, assembly GCF_047456145.1. NCBI lineage: Bacteria > Pseudomonadati > Pseudomonadota > Gammaproteobacteria > Enterobacterales > Yersiniaceae > Serratia > Serratia sp. BNK-23. The sequence goes on along the minus strand of NZ_CP179900.1, from coordinate 1,559,073 downwards.
GCCCGGCCATCAGCACGCTGCAAAAGCTGCTGAAGGTGTATGGCCTGTCGCTGTCTGAATTCTTTGCCGAACCGGAGGCCGTCGACGAACCGCGCGTGGTGATCGACGCCGAGGATCTGATTGAGATCGGCAGCCAGGGGGTGTCGATGAAGCTGGTGCACAACGGCAGCCCTACGCGCAACCTGGCGATGATGCTGGAAACCTACCAGCCCGGCACCACCACCGGCGAAAAGATCAAGCATCAGGGCGAAGAGATCGGCACCCTGCTGGAAGGCGAGATCGTGCTGACCATCAACGGCCAGAGCTATTGCCTGAGCGCCGGTCAGAGTTACGCCATCAACACCGGTATTCCGCACAGCTTCAGCAATACGTCGGCTCGCGTTTGCCGCATCGTCAGCGCACACACCCCTACCACCTTCTGACCGCTTCTCGCACCGGCGCAGCCTGACGCGGGTTGCGCCCCTGCCCACCCACGATTTTTTCATCGCCGTTATGCCATTTTGTTGGTTGCCAACGGCGCAATCTATGTTACAACAGAGCAAAACAGCCATCTAAACATCTAAACGGCCTTAACACCCTATGTCAACCGCAACGCCTTCACGCCTCGAGATGCGCAATATCTCGATCGCCTTCGCCGGCTTCAACGCGCTGCAGGACGTGGACTTCACGCTGCAGGGCGGATCAATCCATGCGCTGGTCGGCGCCAACGGCGCGGGCAAGTCGACGCTGATGGCGATCCTCTCCGGCGCCCACGATCATTATCGCGGCGAGATCCTGATCGACGGCCAGCCGGTGGCGATCCACTCCCCGTTGCAGGCGCGCCGTCACGGTATTCACGTGGTGCAGCAAGAGGTCGACGTCGCGCTGATCCCCACGCTGTCGGTAGCGGAAAACATCATGCTGGACTGGCTGAACGAGCCGGGCCACTGGCTGAACTGGGCGGAGCTGCACCGCCGCGCCGCGCAGCTGCTGCAGCAATGGGCGCTGCCGCTCAACCCGCGCAGACGCCTGGCGGACTGCACGCTGGCGGAAAAACAGCAGGTGCTGCTGGCGCGCGCGCTGTCGCACCGCTGCCGTTTTCTGGTGCTCGACGAGCCGACCGCGCCGCTCGATCGCGCCGAGAGCGAGCGCCTGTTTAACGTGGTGCGCCGCCTGCAATCCGAAGGCATCGGCATCGTGTTTATTTCCCACCGCATCCACGAACTGAGCGACATTTGCGATCGGCTGACGGTGCTGCGCGACGGCCGGCGCGTCAGCGAAGACGCCATGCGCGGGCTGAGCGGCGAACAGATCGTCGAGAAGATGCTCGGCCATCGGCTGGACGACATTTTCCCGTCGCCGCGCCCGCCACACCCTGAGCGAACGCTGCTGCAGGTGCAGGGCTTGCACGATCGCCATAAGCTGCGCGACGTTTCGCTGCGGTTGCATGAAGGCGAGATCCTCGGCATCGCCGGGCTGGCCGGGGCGGGCAAAACCGAACTGTGCAAGGCATTGTTCGGCGCCAGCGCCGTGCAGCTCGAGCGCGGCGAACTGCGCGGGCAGCCCTGGGTGCCACGCGCGCCGCATTTGTCGGTCGAACAAGGATTGGCGCTGGTGCCGGAAGAACGCCGCAAAGAAGGTATTTTCATCGACGAGGCGATCCCGATGAACCTGAGCGTCAGCGCCGACGACAGCTTCTCGCGCTGGAGCCTGTTCAGCCGGCGGCAAGAGCTGCGCTGGGCGCGCGAGATCATGCAGCGTCTGAATATTCGCGCCTCCGGCCCGCAACAGCGGCTGGCGCGCCTGTCAGGCGGCAATCAACAAAAAGTGGCGATCGGCAAATGGCTGCGTGGCGACGCCGAGGTGCTGATCTTCGATGAGCCGACCAAGGGCGTGGACATCAAGGCCAAACAGGAGCTGTTCAGCCTGATCGACGGCCTGGCCCGCGCCGGCAAAGGCGTGATTTACGCCTCCGGCGAGTTCGCCGAGCTGATTGGCCTGTGCGATCGCATCTGCGTGCTGTGGGACGGCCGCATCGTGGCGGAATTGAACGCCGCCGACATCGACGAAGAAACCTTATTGCTCTATTCCACCGGAGGAACCCCTGCGTGAGTAAAGAATTTGCCTTGCGGCCTGCGCTGCCCTGGCGCCAACAGCTGTTTGATTTCCTCTACAAGTGGGGCATGCTGCTGACCGTAGCGGCGCTGATCGCCCTGTTTGGCCTGGCGTCGGACAACTTTCTCGATGCCAACAACATCATCAATATCCTGCGTTCGATCGCCATCGTGACGGTGATCGCCATCGGCGTCTCCATCTCGCTGTCGGTCGGCGGTTTCGATCTGTCGGTCGGCTCGACCGCCTCGCTGGCCAACGCGCTGGTGATTTCGCTGTTCGTCTGGCACGGTTTCGGCACCGCCGGCGCCATCGTGGTGACGCTGTTGCTGTGCACGCTGGTCGGCCTGTTCAACGCCCTGCTGATCGTGGTGCTCAAAATCCCCGATATGCTGGCGACGCTAGCCAGCCTGTTCGTGATCCAGGGCGTGGCGATGACCTACAGCTACGGCGGCTCCATCACCCAAAACATGGTGCTGCCGAATGGCGACATGGCCGAAGGCCTGATCCCGGAGGTGTTTTCCGCCCTCGGCCAGGTGCCGGTGATCGTGCTGATCATGCTGGCGGTCACCGTGGCGGTGCAGCTGTTCCTATCGTTGACCAAGCACGGCCGCCGCATGTACGCCATCGGCGGCAACCCCGAGGCTGCGCGTCTGTCGGGCATCCGCACCGTGCGTTACAGGGTTGCCGCTTACGTCATTTCCTCCTGGCTGGCGGCGCTTGGCGGCATCTTACTGGCGTCACGTATTGGCTCTTCGCAGGTCAATGCCGGCGGCGGCTATCTGATGGACGCGGTGGCGGCGGCCTATATCGGCTTCTCGCTGGCCGGCGCCGGTAAACCCAATGCGCTCGGCACCCTGATCGGCGCGGTGATCCTCGGCGTGCTGCAAAACGGCCTGGTGATGCTGTCGGTGCCCTACTACGCCATGGACATTATCAAAGGCCTGGTGCTGGCGCTGGCGCTGGCCATCACCTACATCCAGAAACGCTGATCCTTCCCGGCGCACGCCCGCTGCGCCGCTTTTCCCTTTAATTCATCCGGTTACCCTTTTCCGTCAGCAGAACAAGCATACAAATGATATGAATTATCATTAGCGTTTACATTAAGAAAAAAATCCTTACAATACCCTCACGCAACGCTGACGAAGCGAAGTATTTCTCAGCGAACGATGAATAATTTCATTAGAAATTCAATTGGTTAATTACTTTCACTTCAATCCAGGAAAGGTTTACCTCATGGAAACGCCACGTTACAGCAAGCTCGCCGCTCTGGTGATCGCCTCACTCAGCGCCACCGCCGCGCTGGCCGCGCCGCAGGACGACACCCAGGACACCATGGTCGTCACCGCCTCCGGCTTTCAGCAAAAAATTCAGGACTCTGCCGCTTCCATCTCGGTGATCCCGCGCCAGCAGATCGAAGATAAAGCCTATCGCGACGTGACCGATGCGCTGAAAGACGTACCGGGCGTAGTGGTCACCGGCGGCGCCAGCAGCAGCGACATCAGCATTCGCGGCATGTCTTCCAAGTACACGCTGATCCTGGTGGACGGCAAGCGCGTCGACACCCGCGGCACCCGGCCGAACAGCGATAACGCCGGCATCGAACAGGGCTGGCTGCCGCCGATGGAAGCCATTGAGCGCATCGAAGTGGTGCGCGGGCCGATGTCTTCGCTGTACGGTTCCGACGCCATGGGCGGCGTGATCAACGTCATCACCCGCAAAACCTCGCGCACCGAGTGGAAAGGCTCGCTGCACGGCGACGCCACCCTTCAGGAAAACCGCGATTCCGGCGATCTGTTCCAGACCAACGCCTACGCCTCCGGCCCGCTGGTTGAAGGCCTGCTCGGCCTGCGGGTCAACGGCCTGCTGTCGCGCCGCGCGGAAGATAAAATCACCAACGGTTACAACGAGCAGCGCATGCGCAGCGGCACCGCGGTGTTCACCCTGACCCCGGACGAGAAAAACGAATTCGACTTTGAAATCGGCCGCTCGCTGCAGGATCGCAACAGCACGCCGGGCAAATCGGTGGTAGCGGAACGCTGCAGCAAAGGCAAATGCACGCCGACATCGCGCAGCGAAAGCCTGTATACGCGCACCAACTACGCGCTGACCCACAACGGCTATTACGACTTCGGCAACTCCACCAGCTACGTTCAGCGGGAAGAGACCAACAACCCGGGCCGCAAAATGAAGATGTACAACACCATCTTCAACACCCAGAACCAGTTCGAGCTGGGTTCACACATGCTGAACCTCGGCGGTCAGTATCGCTATGAAAAACTGAGCGACAGCGGCAACCAGCTTGAATCGGCACAAGGTCTCAGCAAGCTGACGCGCTGGAGCTGGGCGCTGTTCGCCGAAGATGAGTGGGCATTGACCAACGACTTCAGTCTGACGACCGGCATCCGCATGGATCAGGACGAAAACTTCGGCAGCCACTGGACGCCGCGCATGTACGGGGTCTGGCACCTGACCGAACAGTGGACGCTGAAAGGCGGCGTCTCCGCCGGCTACAAATCGCCGGATCTGCGCCAATCCTCCGCCAACTGGGGCCAGGTCACCGGCGGCGGCGTGCGTAAAGGCATCATCGTCGGCAACCCGGATCTGCAGCCGGAGAAGAGCCTGAGCGAAGAGATCGGCCTGATGTGGGATAGCCTGAAAGGCGTCAACGCCGGGGTGACCGTCTTCAACACCGACTTCAAGAACAAGATCACCGAAGTGCGCCGCTGCGAAGACACGCCGGACTGTAAGATCGGCAATGACGTCTACGACTTTATCAGCGATCGCGTCAACGTCGACAAAGCCAATATGCGCGGCGTAGAAGCCACCTTCGGCTGGCAGATCAACAAAGACTGGAAGTGGAACACCAACTACACCTACACCTCTTCCGAGCAGAAGAGCGGCGAGTTCCAGGGCAAGGCGCTCAACCAGATGCCGAAGCACATGGTTAACACCGTGCTGGATTGGCGCGCCACGCAGGACCTCAGCCTGTGGTCGCGCGTTAATTTCCGCAGCAAAACGTCTGAGTATCTGAGCCGTACCTCGATGGCCAAGAGCACGCCGTCCTACACCTTCGTCGATGCGGGCCTGAGCTACCAGGCGGCGAAAAACCTGCAGCTGACCGGCGGGGTCTACAACATCCTCGACAAGACCGTGGATTACGATCACTACAACACCACGCTGGACGGCCGCCGTTACACCGTCGGCATGACCTACAACTTCTGATGCCCCCGGGCGCGCGCTGCGCGCCCTTTTCATTCCATCACCGTGAGGAAGCCCCATGAAATTACGCCGCTCCCCCTGATGATCGCCCTGCTGGCCGCGATGGCGCTGGCGGGTTGCCACAGCAAAACCGACGCGCCGGCGGCCCCGGCCACCGTCAACGTTCAGCACCTGAACGGCAGCACCGAGGTGAAGAAACACCCGCAGCGCATCGTGGTGCTGGATTACGCCTCGCTGGAAACGCTGCAGCTGCTGGGCGTCGAGCCGCTGGCGCTGCCCGGCAATCGCAAAAACTTGCCGGATAGCCTGAAGCGCTATCAGGACGACAAATACCTCAATGCCGGCACCCTGTTCGAGCCGGATATGGCCGTGCTGCGCGCCGCCAAACCGGATCTGATCCTGATCGCCGGCCGGGCGTCCAAAGCCTATGACGAGCTGAACACGCTGGCGCCGACGCTGAATATGTCCGTCGATCAGCAGGATCAGTTGGGCAGCCTGAAACAGCGCACGCTGCAGCTGGGTGAGCTGTTCGATAAGCAGCAACAGGCGCAGGCGGCGATCAATAAGCTGGATGCGCAGATCGCGGCGGTCAAACCACAGGCCGCCCAGGCCGGACGCGGGCTGGTGGTGCTGTTCTCCGGCGGCAAGATCAGCGCTTACGCCCCCAAGAGCCGTTTCAGCTTCGTCTATGACGCCCTCGGCTTCGCGTCCGCGTTGCAGTCCGATGAAAAAGACGTGCGCGGCAACAAGCTGACGCCTGAGCAGGTGGCCAAACTGAATCCGGACTGGCTGTTCATCATCGACAGAGACGCCGCGACCGGGCGGCCGAACGCGGTGGCGCCGCAGAAAATCCTTACCACCACTGCGCTGAAGAAAACCGCAGCGGTGAAGAAAGGCCAGGTGGTTTACCTGCCGGCGGCCGAGGTTTATCTGTCCGGCGGCATCGTCACCGCTCAGCACGTCGTCGAACGCGTGAGCGAGGCGCTAACCCACGCTGCGCGATAAAAAAAGCCCGGCGATGCCGGGCTTTTTCCTGGATTAAATCGTCGGCTGGTTTACCAGGCCGTCTATCAGCACCTGCGGCGTGCCCTGCGAACAGCGCTCGATGCGCCCGCGCACGCCGTAGACCCGCGCCAGGCTCTGCGGCGTAATCACCTGATCCGGCGCGCCGTCGGCGATCAGATCGCCATCCTGCAGCATCAGCACGTGGTCGCCGTGACGCAGCGCGATGTTGATGTCATGCACCACCACCACCGTCACGATATTGCGCTTGCGGGTTTCACGGCGCACCAAATCCATCACGTGGAACTGATAGTTGAGATCGAGCGCGCTCAGCGGCTCATCCAGCAGCAGCAGCGACGGCTGACGGATCAGCGACTGCGCCAACCCCACCAGCTGTTTCTGGCCGCCGGACAGCTGATCGAGGTAGCTCAGCGCCAGGTGGGCGATGCCCAGCTGTTCCAGCAAAGCCATCACTTCCGCTTCGCTGCCGGCGTTGCTGCGGCCGCCCGAGGCGCGCTGCGCCACGATAATCGACTCCAACACGTGCAGATGCACTCCGGCGGGCAGCGACTGCGGCAGGTACACCACTTTCTCCGCCCGACGGGCGAACGGCATCTGCATCAGATCGTCATCGTCCAGCCACAGCTTGCCCTGCGCCGGGTTCAGCCCGGCCAGCGAACGCAGCAGCGTCGATTTGCCGCTGCCGTTCGGCCCCAGCAGCACGGTGATTTGCCCGCGCGGCAGCATCGGCACCGAGAGATTGTCGATCACCTGACGCTTCGGATAGCCCGCCGAGAAGTTTTCTATGCGCAAGCCCTGATTCATACGTTCCCCCGATGGCGCAGAATAATGCTCAGGAAGAACGGCACCCCGACCAGCGAGGTGACGATGCCCACCGGAATGATCACGCCGGGCACCAGATTTTTCGACGCCACCGAGGCCATCGACAACACCAGCGCGCCAATCAGCGCACTGGCCGGCAGGTAGAAACGGTGATCTTCGCCGAAGATCATGCGGGCGATGTGCGGCGCCACCAGGCCGATAAAGCCGATCGGCCCGACGAAAGCCACCGCCAGCGCCGAGAGCATGCTGATGCGCAGCAGCGTGGTCAGCCGCAGACGGCGCACGTCGATGCCGAAGCTCACCGCCCGGTCTTCCCCCAGACGCAGCGCGGTCAGTTTCCACGAGCTCATCATCGACAGCGGCAGCAGCACGGCGAATACCCCGAACAGAATACCCAGCTTGTCCCACGAGGCGCGCGCCAGGCTGCCCATGGTCCAGAACACCAGCCCCTGCAGCGTGTCCTCGCTGGCGATGAATTGCATCATCGAGACCAGCGCGTTGAAGGTAAACACCAGCGCGATGCCGAACAGCACCACGCCGGAGGTGGCGACCCGCGTCCAGCGCGTGATGCCGTCGAGCATCAGCGCGGCGAACAGCGCGAAGATAAAAGCGTTGGCGGAGATGAACCACTGATCGGGAATGCCCGGAATGCCGATGCCGAGCACGATCGCCAGCGCGGCGCCAAAGGCCGCGGCGGAAGACACGCCGAGAGTAAAGGGACTGGCCAGCGGATTATTCAGGATGGTCTGCATTTCCGCCCCGGCCAGGCCGAGCGCAAAGCCCACCACCACCGCCATCAGCGCATAGGGCAAGCGGATGTCCCAGACGATCACCCGCGTGCCGGCATCGGCCGCGGCGGGGTCAAGCAGCGTTTGCCACAAAGACGACAGCGACAGGCCGGATGGCCCCATGGTGAAATCCAGCAGCAGCGAACCCAGGATCGCCAGTGCCAACACGCCCATCATCAACAGGCGATGGCGAAGAATATGCTGATAACGCCCCATCACGCCGGCGTTGGGTTGCCCCTTGGCGTCAGTCATGGGATCGGTGGATACGCTCATTCGTTAAGATACCTGTTACAACCATCATGACAGCGGCGCGAAGGCGTCCGCCGTAAACCGGAAAGCGCGCGGCGACCGCCTGCGCGCAGCCGCCCACAATAAAGCAAACGATAATACTTATCAATCATATCAATAGGTGAAAACAGCGTTGTCGAAATGTAATAATTTGTTTTTTCTCGCCATTTTTCAAACTACCACGCTTTCCCCCGCCAACGGCCAGTAGGTTAATTATTCTGAAAATTATTCCTGATCCGACCAGACTCTGACAAATAGCGGCAAAACCACATAGAATCCAAAACCACAGCACCGCGCGTGCAAAAAACTTTCAGGCCGCCGCAAGAGCGGCCTTATTGACGAGGCTGTAATGAGAAGTCCATCTCCGGCGGTAACGCCCAAACGCCCGGCGCTGCTGAACTGGCTGTTGCACAGCCCGCTGCACGCCGATGACGAACCGTTTCAACGCCAGCTGCGTCTCACGCTGACGCCCTCTCCTCTCACCCCCTGGCTGAATGCCGTGGGGCCGGCCGCGCTGTTGGTGGGGTACGCCTGGCTGAACCAACCGCTGGTCGGTATCGGCCTGCTGCTGCTGTTGCTGCTGTTGACCGCCGGGCGTGCCAGGTTGGCGCAAAGGCGCCAACCCGCCTGGCCGAACGCCATGCTGGTGACGGTGTTGTTGTGGGCGCTGCTGGTTGGCGCCAGCGCCGCGCTGGCGATGCTGTCGGGCCGCTTCGTGCTGATCCTGTTCGCCGGCCTGACCATCACCGCCCTGGCCTGCTGGTTGATGCAGCGCCATGCCGCCGCGCCGCGCTTCGCGCTGCTTGAGGTGATCGCGCTGACGCTGCCCTACCTGCTGGCGGCGCCGCTGTCGCGCGTGCAAAATCTGTTTGTCATGGCGGATCTCGCGCCGCTGTGGCTGGTGCTGGCCCATGGCATGATCGCGCGCTACCACCGCCAGTTGGTGCAGCACGTCACGCTGGCCTGGGAGAAGCAGCAGGCATCGCACCGCGATCGCCTGACCGGCTTTCTCAACCGCGCAGGCGGCGAGGTGGTGATGCGCAGCATCTGCCGCCCCGCAACGGCGCAGCCGATCTCCCACCTGTTCATTCTTGAGTTCGGTCCGCTGGCGGCGCTCTACCAAAGCCACGGCGTCCAGATCGGCGACGACGTACTGCGCACCGTCGGCGAGCGTCTCAAGACGCTGATCCGCCCGAGCGACTACGTCTGCCGCTATACCGGCGGCCTGTTTTTGATTCTGGTGCACGATCTGCCCTACGGCGCGGAAAGCGAGTTCCTGGCGCGCATCGTGCCACCGCTGGAGGCGCCTTACGATTTTGGCGCATTCGGCGAGGTGAACATGCAGCTCAACGCCGGCATTGTGGCGCTGACGCAGCATTATGCGACGGTGGAAGATTTGATGAGTTCGGCGCAGCAGGCGCTGGCGGAAGCCAAAGGCGGGAAAAAGTAAAGCCAAACGCGGCGGGAACCCCCGCCGCGTATCACTCACCGAAAATTACTTCACGTCCATCTTCGGAAATTCCATTTCGCTGTACTTCACGACACGGGTGCCTTGCGACAGCTTGTAACCGAACCAGATCAGCAGGAACAGCGGAATGCCGATGTAGGTCGCGGTCACGCCGTACCAGTCAATCTTGTCTTGCAGGAAGGCCTGGTAGTTCTGCCCCAGGGTAATGATCAGACACAACACGAAGGCGAAGATCGGCCCCAGCGGGAAGAACCCGGAACGGTACGGCAAGTCGTTGAGATCGTGTCCCTGCAGCATGTAACCGCGACGGAAACGGTAGTGGCTGATGGCGATGCCCAACCAGGCGATGAAGCCGGTCATGCCCGAGGTATTCAGCAGCCACAGGTAAACCGACTGGTTGCCGAACATCGAGGTCAGGAAGCACAACCCGGCCACCACGCAGGTCGCGTACAGCGCGTTGCGCGGCACGCCGCCTTTCGACAGCTTGGCGAAGATGCGCGGCGCTTTGCCTTCCGATGCCAGGGTGTACAACATGCGGGTCGATGCGTACATGCCCGAGTTACCGGCGGACAACACCGCCGTCAGGATCACCGCGTTCATCACCGCCGCCGCCGACAGCAGGCCGGCATGCTGGAACACCAGGGTGAACGGGCTGACGCTGATGTCTTTCACGTCATTGCGCAGCAGGCTCGGATCGGTATACGGAATGATCAGGCTGATGATCAGGATGGCGAAGATATAGAACAGCAGGATACGCCAGAACACCTGACGCACCGCGCGCGGAATATTTTTACCCGGGTTTTCCGATTCGCCGGCCGCGATGCCGATAAGTTCAGTGCCCTGGAACGAGAAGCCGACGATCATGGCCACGCCGATCATCGCCGAGAAGCCGCCGGCGAACGGCGCATCTCCAATGGTCCAGTTCTGCCAGCCGGCATGCTCGCCGCCTTTCAGAATGCCGACAATCATCAGCACGCCGACGGCGATGAAAATAATCACGGTGCTGACCTTGATCAGCGCGAACCAGTATTCCGCCTCGCCGAACCCTTTCACCGAAATGTAGTTCAGCAGGAACATCAGGCCGAGGAACAGCGCGCTCCAGATCCAGCCGGGCGTGTCCGGGAACCAGTAGCTCATCACCAATTGCGAAGCCACCAGGTCAACGGCGATGGTCACCGCCCAGTTGTACCAGTAGTTCCAGCCCAGTGCGAAACCGAAGCCTTCTTCCACGTATTTGGCACCGTAGGTGGAGAATGAACCGGAGACCGGCATAAAGGCTGCCAGTTCGCCCAGACTGGTCATCAGGAAGTACACCATCAAACCGATCAGAGCGTAAGACAGCAGCGCCCCGCCGGGACCTGCCTGAGAAACCGTGGCGCCCGAGGCGACGAACAGGCCGGTGCCGATGGAGCCGCCGATGGCGATCATGGTCAAATGCCGGGCTTTCAGCTCGCGGCGCAATCCGGGTGCTTGCTGCCCCGATGTTTTTATATCCTGCTGAGCCATTCGTTCCCTATCTATCTGCTCTTCGAAAAATGAGGGCGGATTGTAACAAATACCCGCCGGTGAACTAGCAACATTGCACCGATATAAGATAGCTTCATAATTCAGAGGCAATTATTAGCCGCGCCCCTTATGGCCTTACTTACTCTCATTAATGTGAGCGCGCGCAGGTTTTTATGCTTTCTTTGGCCTGCGCGGCGATAGAAGACGTGACGCGCTGTCGATTACAGCACGCAATAGCTGAGAAAACGTTGCAACGCGTTGGAGACGTGCTTTTGCCGATGGCGGATCAGGTACAGGGTGCGGCGCAGCGGCGGCAACGGCACCGGCAGTTCCACCAGCGCGCCGCTGGCCAGCTGCTCAGCCACCACCCGCCGGGACAGGCAGCTGATGCCGATACCGTGCCGCACCGCATGCTTGATCGCCTCCGAGTTGCCGAGCTCCATCACCAGCTGAAAGTGCGGCAGGTGTGCCAACAGCAGATGATCCAGCACCTCGCGGGTGCCAGAACCGCGCTCACGCAGGATCCAAGGCGCATTCGCCAGCGCCTCCAGCGTCGGCGGTTGACGGGTCAGCGGGTTATCCGGCGCAGCGAACACCACCAGCTCGTCCTCCAGCCACGGCTGCGTCACCAGCTCCGGCATATGGCAAGGCCCTTCGATCAGCCCCAAATCGACGCGAAAATCCGCTACCGCCACGATCACATCCTGGCTGTTGCCGACGTTCAGCTCCAGCGGCGTGGCCGGAAAGTCCCGGCGGTAACGGGCGATCATCTCCGGCAGCATATAGTTGCCGATGGTGCTGCTGGCGGCGATGCGCAGCGCCCCGCCATCATGGCGAAACAGCTGCTCGATCTCCCCCGCCTGCTCCAGCAGCGCCAGCGCCTTGGGGTACAGCAAGCGGCCGTGTTCGTTGATCACCAGCCGTTTGCCGACGCGATCGAACAGCTGCACGCCCAACTGCCCCTCCAGATCCGCCAGCGCCGCGCTGACCGCCGACTGCGACAGCGCCAGCACCACCGAGGCCTGAGTGGTCGAACCGCTTTTCAGCACTTCGGTGAAAACTTCCAGTTGACGCAACGTGATATGCATAGCCGTCCCGGTATTGAAAGAAGGTTCTGCCAGAGAACCCCAACATGGTGATGTGGGCAGCCCGGCCAGGCTACCCTGTTTGCGGCCAGATCGGCGCGCTATTTGCCCAACGCGACCAGCTGCGCCGCCGCGGCCAGTACCGGCTCTCGCGGCGTGCCGGCTTCGTCCCGCAGTATCAATTGCAGCATCGCCGCGAGATGATCGCGGTCGATCGTCTTGTTTTCTTCAATCAACCGCCGCACCGCGCGCCCCACTTCCTGATCTACCTGCTCTCTGCGTTGATCGTCGGTATCCATCGCCTGCTCCTGTTAGTTGGAAAGTTGACGGCGGCTCGCCGCTCCTCAACACCCTAGCCGCAATGCGACGTTATGCCAATGCCTGATCCCATACCACTTATTCAGATAGGTTATAAATATATAATCAATTTCTCTTTTATTCAGCCCAAACGTACTCTTAGCAGCAAGAAACAGACTGAAGGACTGACTTTTATGGCGACTGATACCACTCACACTTATCCCGAGCGACGCTTTCCGCTGTTTGGCCTGCCGCGGCTGGTGCCGGGGCTGGCGCTGACCGGCGCGCTCACCGCGCTGGCCGTCTGGGCCGGCGATATTCCCTGGGTGGCGGAGCTGGGGCTGGGGGCGCTGACGCTGGCGATCCTGCTCGGTATTCTGGTGGGCAACACGCTGTACCCCCACTGGCAAACCGTTTGTCACAGCGGCGTACAGCTGGCCAAACAGCGTCTGCTGCGTCTGGGCATTATCCTTTACGGCTTCCGGCTGACCTTTCAGCAGATCGCCGACGTCGGCGCCAGCGGCATCATCATCGACGCGCTGACCCTGATCACCACCTTCCTGCTGGCCTGCTGGCTCGGCAAGAAAGTGTTCGGCATCGACAGCCAAACCGCGATACTGATCGGCGCCGGCAGCAGCATTTGCGGCGCGGCGGCAGTGATGGCCACCGAGCCGGTGCTGAAGGCCGACTCCAGCAAAGTGGCGGTAGCGGTCTCGACCGTGGTGGTGTTCGGCACCCTGGCGATCTTCGCCTACCCGTGGCTGTATCAGTTGAATGAACACTTCCAGTGGCTGCCGTTCAGCCAGGAAACCTTCGGCATCTACGCCGGCTCCACCATTCACGAAGTGGCTCAGGTGGTCGCCGCCGGGCACGCCATCGGCCCTGACGCCGAAAACGCGGCGGTGATCGCCAAGATGATCCGCGTGATGATGCTGGCACCGTTCCTGCTGCTGCTGTCGGGCTACATCAGCCGCGGCAGCGCAGGCAAGGCGGAAAAATCCGCCATCACCATTCCGTGGTTCGCCGTGCTGTTTATCGTCGTCGCCGGGCTGAACTCCTTCAACCTGCTGCCGGCCACGCTGGTGCGCCATCTGATCACCGCCGACACCTGGATGCTGGCAATGGCGATGGCGGCGCTGGGGTTGACCACCCACATCAGCGCCGTGCGCCAGGCCGGGGTGAAACCGATTCTGCTGGCCACGCTGCTGTTCGTCTGGCTGCTGGTCGGCGGCGGCGCGATAAATCAGCTGGTGCAACACTGGTTCTAATCTCCCCTTCTGCGGCCCGCTTCGGCGGGCCGCCGCTTTTCACCATTCAATCCGCCCGCCATCAATGCCATAATGTCACCGATAACACAGGAGAATGAAGATGAAGTTTGTCGGTGCACATGTCAGCGCGTCAGGCGGCGTGGATCAAGCAGTTATCCGCGCGCACGAATTGGAGGCGACCGCGTTCGCCCTGTTCACCAAAAATCAGCGTCAATGGAAGGCCGCGCCGCTGGCCGCCGACGTGATCGATAAGTTCAAGAGCGCCTGCGCCCAGTACGGCTTCGGGCCGGGGCAGATCCTGCCGCACGACAGTTACCTGATCAACCTCGGGCACCCGGTGGCCGAGGCGTTGGAAAAATCGCGCGAAGCGTTTATCGACGAGCTGCAGCGCTGCGAACAGTTGGGGCTGACGCTGTTGAACTTCCACCCCGGCAGCCACCTGCTGCAAATCGATGAAGATAAATGCCTGGCGCGCATCGCCGAATCGATCAACATCGCGCTGGACAAAACCGCCGGTGTGACGGCCGTGATCGAAAACACCGCCGGCCAGGGCAGCAATCTGGGCTTCAAATTCGAACACCTGGCGGCGATCATCGACGGCGTGGAAGACAAAAGCCGCGTCGGCGTCTGCATCGACACCTGCCACGCCTTCGCCGCCGGGTACGATCTGCGTACCGAAGAAGAGTGCGAGCGCACTTTTAAGCAGCTTGGCGACATCGTCGGCTTTAATTACCTGCGCGGCATGCACCTGAACGATGCCAAGAGCGAGTTCAACAGCCGCGTCGACCGCCACCACAGCCTGGGGGAAGGCAACATCGGCAAAACGGTGTTCAGCTACATCATGCGCGATCCGCGTTTCGACAATATCCCGCTGATTCTGGAAACGGTAAACCCGGACATCTGGGCGGAAGAGATCGCCTGGCTGAAGGCGCAGCAGTAACGCGGCGCCCAAACGACAAAACCGGAGCCTGGGCTCCGGTTTTTTTATGGCTGGATCGCCGTTACGCCACACTGGCCGCCGGTACTTCAGCACGTTTCAGCAGGGCATACGCTACGCCCGCCAGCAGCGTACCGGCGGCGATCGCCACCAGGTACAGCAGCACCGGCGAAATCGCGCCCGGGATCAGCAGCACGAACAACCCGCCGTGCGGCGCCATCAGCTTGGCGCCGAAGGCCATCGACAGCGCGCCGGTCAGCGCCCCGCCGGCGATGCAGCACGGCAGCACGCGCATCGGGTCACGGGCGGCGAACGGAATCGCCCCTTCGGTGATGAAGCACAGCCCCAGCACCAACGCCGCCTTGCCGCCTTCCTGTTCGGATTTCGGGAACTTGCGGCGCGCCAGCAGCGTCGCCAGACCCATCGCCAGCGGTGGCACCATACCGGCGGCCATGATGGCTGCCATCGGCGCATACACCGAGGAGCTGAGCAGCGCCACGCCGAAGGCGTAGGCCGCTTTGTTCACCGGGCCACCCATGTCGGTGCACATCATGCCGCCCAGGATCGCCCCCAGCAGCACGGCGTTGGCGGTGCCCAGAGACTGCAGCCAATGGGTCAGGCCTTCCATGATTTTCGCCACCGGCGTGCCGACCACGTAAATCATGATAAGGCCGGTGATCAGGCTGGCCACCAGCGGAATGATCAAGATAGGCTTCAGCGCTTCCATACTCTGCGGCAGACGCAGCTTGCTGCTGATCGCCTTGGCGACGTAACCCGCCAAGAAACCGGCGATGATGCCGCCGAGGAACCCGGCGCCGGTGCTCACCGCCAGCATGCCGCCGATCAGGCCCGGCGTCAGGCCCGGACGATCCGCGATGGAAAAGGCGATGAAACCGGCCAATACCGGCACCATCAGCGCGAAGGCGGAGCCGCCGCCGATCTGCATCAGCGCCGCCGCCAGGGTGCCCTTGACCTCAAACGCCTTGATGCCGAACACGAACGACAGCGCGATGCACAACCCGCCCGCCACCACCATCGGCAGCATGTAGGACACGCCGGTCAGCAGGTGACGATACGGGCCGTTGCCCTCTTTCTTTTTCGCCGTCGGCGCCGCGCCGCCGCGCTGCTGCGGCTGGAACACTTCGGCTTCGGCCTGCGCCTTGTCCAGTTCCTGGGCGGTTTTCTTCAGCGCCAGGCCGGTCGAAGTGCGGTACATCGGCTTACCGGCAAACTTGTCCAGCTCCACTTCGATGTCCGCCGCGACGATCACCAGATCCGCCGCCGCCACTTCTTCCGGGGTGATGGCGTTGCCGGCACCCACGGAACCGCGCGTTTCCACCTTCACCCACCAGCCGCGTTTCTTGGCTTCACTTTCAATGGCTTCGGCCGCCATAAAGGTGTGCGCCACGCCGGTCGGGCAGGCAGTGATCGCCACGATGCGTTTTTGCCCATTGGCTTTCACCGGTGCCGCCGCCTGCGGCGCCTGATAGGTTTCAGCTTCGGCCTGGGCGCGCGCCAGAAACGCGTCCGGTTCACGCACCGCCTGTTCTACCTCGCCCACATACACCAATTTGCCGTTCAGCCCGGCGTCAGCAGGGGCAGCCTGCCCCGCCACCGCCACCAGTTCGGCGTCCTGCAGCGACTCGACCAGCGTCAGGCCGGCTTTGGCCGCGGCGGCCTCCAGCATGCGTTTCGCCAGGTGGCCACGGGCCTGCCCCAGCGAACTGTCTACCATCAGCAGCGTTTTCATTCTGCCTCCTGCTATTGATTGAAAGGTTTCAGATCGACGCGCGCCATCATCGCGGCCAACTGGGGACGATCGGTCACACCGACGTTGCTTTGGCTGACCGCCAGCGCCGCTACCGCCGTGGCCAGACGCAGAGTGTGTTCGCTGGATTCGCGCATCAGCAGGCCGTAAATCAGGCCTCCGACCATCGAATCGCCGGCGCCCACGGTGCTGACCACCTCACAGGACGGCGGTTTGGCGATCCAGGCGCCGGAGGCGTTAACCCACAGCGCGCCTTCCGCACCGAGGGAGATCACCACGTGGGCGATGCCCTGCTCGCGCAGCGCATGCGCGGCCTCAACCACGTCCGCCAGCGTCGGCAGCGGGCGGCCGGCCCAGATTTCCAGCTCGCGGCGGTTCGGCTTCACCAGCCACGGCGAGGCCTTCAACCCGGCGACCAGCGCTTCGCGGCTGCTGTCGAAAATGATGCACGGGCACTTGGCGCGCAGCTGGGTCATCCAGTCGGTAAAGGCGTCGGGATCGACACCGGCCGGCAGACTGCCGCTCACCGCCACCATGTCGAACTGGCCCAGCCAGCTCAGCGAGTCGCTGACGAAGCGATCCCAGTCCTGCGGCGTCACTTCGAAACCGGAGAAGTTGAAGTCGGTGACTTCGCCGTCTTTTTCCGTCAGCTTGACGTTGATGCGGGTACGGCCCGGCACCACCTGAAAGCGGTTGGCGATCCCCAGATCGCTGAACAGCAGCTGGAAACCGTCCTGATTGTCTTTGCCCAGGAAGCCGCCGACGGTGACGTCGATGCCTAAATCCTTCAACACCTTGGCGACGTTGATGCCCTTACCGGCGGCGTGCAGGCCGGCGGTTTTTACCCGGTTGACTTCCCCGCGTTCGATCTGCGGGCAGAAACCCACCAGATCGTACGCCGGGTTCAGGGTGATCGTTGCTACTCTTCTGCTCATGCTGCGCCCTCGCCCAGTCCTTCATTAATCGCTTCGCCAATCGCCTTCAGCGCGGCTTCAGCATCTTCTCCATTGGCGGTAAAGCGCAGGTGATGCCCTTTCTTCACGCCCAGCGCCACCACCTTCATCAGGCTGCGCCCGTTGGCCGGCTTGCCGCTGCCGTCCAGGTTGGTGACGGTGATGTCACTGTTGAAACTTTTGATCACGTTGACCAGCGCCGTGCCCGGCCGCGCGTGCAGACCGTGCTCGTTGCGGATCACGAACTCGGCGCTCAGCACGCTGCTCTCCTCAGCCACTTCGCTGGTCAGCAGCGCCAGCACGCCGGCGGCATCCGCCTTCAGCAAGCGTTCAGCTTTATTGGCCAGCAGCAGATCGCTGAGGTAGTTGAGCACCGCCAGCGGCTGCGTGTCGGCGACCGACACCGTCAGCAGCAGCGCCACCGGCTCGCCGTCTTCCACGAAAGCCTGCGCCGGGCGGCTGACGGTGGCCGCGCTGGCCAGGTTGCCTTCGACGCTGTCGCTCAGCCAGATGCCCTGCCCCAGGTTCAGCGGCTTGCGGGTGATGACATCGCTGACGAACTGCGCGTTGACCGCGCCGGCCTTTTGCAGCCGGCCGGCGTTCAGCGCCTGCAGCGTCATCAGGCTGTCGGCGGCGACGTCGAGCGCAATCAGCGAAACGTCGAACTGGAATTCGGCGCTCTGCTGCTCGCCCATCAGCAGGCTGCGCAGCTCTTCCGCAGAGGTGGTTTGTGCCAGCCGCTCCGCCACGCTGTCATCGCTCAGGACGTGGGTGAGCTGGCGCAGCAGCGCCAAATGCTCGTCGGAGCGGGCGGCGATGCCGATCGCCACATAGGCGGTCTGGCCTTCGCCCCACGCAATGCCCTGCGGGAACTGGAACACCTGCACGCCGGTTTTCAACACCAGATCGCGGGTATCGGTGGTGCCGTGCGGAATGACGATGCCGTTGCCCAGATAGGTGGACGTCTGCAGTTCGCGCTGCAGCATGCCGTCCACGTAACCGGCGCTGACGCAGCCGGCTTCGGTCAGGGCGGCGGCCACCAGGCGGATGGCCTGTTGCTTACCGTCGGCAACGGCGCCCAGATGAATGTCTTGCGGTGACAACTGGAACATGATTCTCCTCTCCTGCTGAATTGAATCGTTTCAGCTTCATTGAGAAAAAGGAGCGTTATCCGTTCGCCACAAGCGGCCGGACAACGCTGAAACGTTTCAAGGAGTGTGTGAGCAGCACAAGGCGAAAGCAAGCTTTCTCCCTTTCGCCATTGCAGATTTTTGAGCTTACGCACACTTTTTCCGGCGTATTGGCCAGCGCCGGGGCAAAATGACATACTGTGCTGAAAGCTTGCTGACGGAGAAAAGCATGAACGTAGTGACAGGCGTCGGGGTGATCATCGTCAACCCGCAAGGCGAGATTTTGTTGGGCAAACGCTGCGGTTCCCACGCGCCCTTTTGGTCGATCCCCGGCGGGCATCTGGATGCCGGTGAAACCTTCGAGCAGTGCGCCCAGCGCGAAATCGCCGAAGAGACCGGGTTGCTCATCGACCCGCCGCGCTTTGTTGGCGTCAGCAACAATCTGCAAACCTGGCGCGCCGAAGGCAAACACACGGTGTCAATCTGCCTGCAGGTGGATCACCCCGGCGGCAACGCCGAGCTGAGAGAGCCCGAGAAATGCGCCGAGTGGCGCTGGTGCGCGCCTGAAGCCCTGCCGGAACCCCATTTCGAAGCCAGCCGCACCGCCATCCGCCTGTGGCTGAGCGGCCTGGCCTATTTGCCCACGGCCTGACCCATCGCGAGCGCGTGCTGCGCTCGCTTCCCCTGCCGCAGCGCCCTATCGCTATATAAATTGGAATATAACGCTATTTTTTGCGATATACGCCATTTTTTTGACTACGGATAACCCTATGGGGTTAACCCTCTTCTATCATTACCCCTGCAATCGACGTGGCATTCTGACCTCCGGTCGGCGGCCTTTTGGCAAGATTTTATTTTAAATTCATAATTATAAGCGGGTTTACCATGAGCAAAAAACTGACTGGCTTTGAAAAAAAGCGTCGGTGGGGATGGCTATGGCTTTTGCTGCTGGGGATTATCCTCGGCGCAGCGCTGTTGGCCGGGACCGCCACCGTCTTCCATAAAACCAGCGATACCGCCTTCTGCGTTTCCTGCCACACCATGCAACAGCCGCTGGCCGAATATCAAGGCAGCGTCCACTTCCAGAACACCAAGGGCATCCGCGCCGAGTGCGCCGACTGCCACGTGCCGCACCAGCCGATCGACTACCTGTGGACCAAGATCCGCGCGGTAAAAGACATCTACGGCGAGATGGTCGGCACCATCGATACGCCGGAGAAATACGAAGCGCACAAGCTGGCGATGGCACAGTCGGTCTGGAAGACGCTGAAAGAGAACGACTCGGCCACCTGCCGCTCCTGCCACAGCTACGACGCCATGGACATCACCGCCCAGCGCCCTGAGGCGCGCCTGCAGCACCCGGTGGCGATCAAACAGGGCGAAACCTGCATCGATTGCCACAAGGGCGTGGCGCATATCCTGCCGGACATGAGCGGCGAAACCCAGGCCGGCGCCGCCGAGCTGGCGAAGGCCGCGGCGCTGACCGCACCGGACGCCACCACCCTTTACACCATCGCCACCGAACCGTTCTTCCTCGGCGCAGACGACAGTCATAACGCCGGCAACCTGATGCCGTCCACCGAAGTGCAGGTGGTCAAGCAGGATGGCGACAAGGTGCTGGCCACCGTGAGCGGCTGGCAGCAGGACGGCGTCAGCGAAGTGTTCTACGCCGCGCAGGGCAAGCGCATCCTCAGCGTGCTGCTGGGTGAGGATGCGCGCCAACAGTTGAAGACCGCGTCGACTCAGACCGATGCGGAAACCGGCCTGGTCTGGCATCAGGTCTCTCTGCAGGTGTGGCTGCCGCGCAAGCAGCTGATCGACGATCAGCAAAAAATCTGGCGCTACGCCGCGGACATGATGTCGGCCAACTGCACCGGCTGCCACGGGCTGACCGCGCTCGATCGCTTCAACGCCAACCAATGGATCGGCGTCATCAAAGGCATGGCGCCACGCACCTCGCTGACGCAGGAACAGCTGCGCGTGCTGACGCAATACGTACAAAAACACGCCAGCGACATGCCACCTGCCGCACCGGCCAAGCTTTAAGGGAGAAGCGCAATGAGCAACCAACAACCGTTAACCATGAGCCGCCGCCGCTTCCTGACCGGCGCCGCCGCGCTGGCCGCCGCCCCGCTGCTGGCGGGCTTATGGCCCAAAGCGGCGCTGGCGCAGGCCATCAGCGAAGCGCTGCCGCAGTTCATCGTCTTGCGCCAGGCGCAAAAAGGCATTCTGACCGGCGCCCACTGGGGCGCGTTTGAGGCCATCGTGCAGGACGGCAAGATGGTCGGCGTGCAGCCGGTGCAGGACGATCCGTATCCCAATGAGCTGATCACCATGGCGCCTTATCAGGTGCACGCCGAGAACCGCATCAAATATCCGATGGTGCGCAAAAGCTGGCTGGAAGGCGGCCCCGGCAGCCGCACCGAACTGCGCGGCCGCGACGAGTGGGTGCGCGTCAGTTGGGACAAAGCGACCGAGCTGGTGTGCAATGAGATCGTTCGCCTGCAGAAAGATCACGGGCCGCAGTCGATCTACGCCGGTTCTTATGGCTGGAAAAGCGTAGGCATGCTGCACAACAGCCGCACGCTGCTGCAGCGTCTGATGAACCTGACCGGCGGCTTCCTCGGCTACGCCGGCGACTACTCCACCGGCGCAGCGCAGGTGATCATGTCGCACGTGGTCGGCTCGATGGAGGTCTACGAACAGCAGACCGCCTGGCCGAACGTGATCGAGAACAGCGAGCTGGTGATCCTGTGGGGCTGCAACCCGATGGTCACGCTGAAAAACAGCTGGAACGTGCCGGATCACGTCGGCCAGACCGGCTTCGAGGCGCTGAAGAAGAAAGGCACCCGGGTGATCAGCATCGATCCGGTGCACAACGACAGCGCCAAGTTCGTCAATGCGCAGTGGATCGCCCCGCGCCCTTATACCGACGGCGCGATGCTGATCGGCATCGCCCACACGTTGCTGACCGAGAAGCTGCATAACCCGGACTTCCTGAAAACCTACACCGTCGGCTTCGACAAGTTCCAGGCCTACCTGCTGGGCGAGAGCGACGGCGTGGCGAAAACCGCCGAATGGGCGGCCGACATCAGCGGTGTCGATGCCGATACGCTGCGCGGACTGGCGCGCGAGATGGCGAAGCATCGCACCATGATCATGGGCGGCTGGGGCATCCAACGCCAGCACCACGGCGAGCAGCAGCACTGGCTGCTGGTGACGGTGGCGGCGATGCTCGGCCAGATCGGCCTGCCGGGCGGCGGCTTCGGCTTCAGCTATCACTATTCCTCCGGCGGCAGCCCGACCGCCAAGGGCGGCATCATCGCCGGCATCTCCGCCGGCAACGCGCCGAAGAACTCGCCGGCGCCGATCCCGGTGGCGCGCATCGCCGAATGCCTGAGCAACCCGGGCAAAACCATCGACTTCAACGGTGCCAAGGTCACTTACCCCGAGGTGAAAATGGTGTATGTGGCGGGCGGCAACACCTTCCACCAGCATCAGGACACCAATAACCTGGTCAAAGCCTGGCAGCGGCCGGACACCATCGTGGTTAACGAGCCTTACTGGACCGCTACCGCCAAGCATGCCGATATCGTGCTGCCGGCCACCACCAGCTACGAGCGCAACGATCTGGAAATGGGCGGCGACTATTCGCAGCTCTACGTGTTCCCGATGCATCAATGCGTGCCGCCACAACACGAGTCGCGTAGCGACTTCGACATCTTCTCGGCAATGGCGGCCAGGCTGGGCGTACAGGAAGCCTTCACCGAGGGCAAGGATGAAACCCAGTGGCTGAAAGGCATGTACGACGACATGAAGAACCAGGCGCGCGCCGCGCGGGTGGCGCTGCCGCCGTTCGACATGTTCTGGCAATCCAACAACTACGTGCGCTTCCCGGTGCCGGAGACCAATAAGCAGTGGGTGCGCTTCGCCGACTATCGCGACAACCCGCTGCTGAACCCGCTGGGCACGCCGTCGGGCAAGATCGAGATCTACTCCGACGCCATCGCCAAAATGCATTACGAGGATTGCCCCGGCATTCCGACCTGGATGCCGCCGCACGAGTGGTATCGCGGGCCGGAAGCGGCCAAATATCCGCTGTCGCTCAATACCGCGCACCCGACCAACCGGCTGCACTCCCAGCTCGATAACACGCCGCTGCGCGAGAAATACGCGGTGGCGGATCGTGAAGCGATCCTGATCCACCCGCAGGACGCGCAGCCGCGCGGCATCAGCGGCGGCGATCTGGTGCGGGCGTTTAACGATCGCGGTCAGATCCTGGTGGGCGCGGTGGTCAGCGAAGACGTGCGGCCCGGCGTGGTGCGCATCAGCGAAGGCGCCTGGTTCGATCCGGCCGATCCGGCGCAGCCCGGCTCGCTGTGCAAGAACGGCAACGTCAACTGTCTGACCTTCGACATCGGCTCTTCCAGCCTGGCGCAGGGCAACTGCGGGCAGATGGCGCAGCTGCAGATCGAGAAGTATCGGGGGCCGGTATTGAAAAATACCGCGCACGCGGTGCCGCAAGGCGCCTGATCCCGCAGTAAACAGAGGGCGCAACGCGTAATGCCGGTCAGTTAAGCCTGACCGGCATTTTTTTATCCAGTCTCAGTACGCGCCGTGCAAAAGGAATAGCCTTAAATATCCGGTATTTCTCTGCGACCGCCATGAACGGTATCTGGAGAGACGGCCACTACGCCGGTCCCCCACACCATTCGGGGCGGCTGCGATGGCGGCAGGCGCGACGCTGTGTCTGTGGAGGCTGAAGGCAGCTTAAGGCGCGGTGTCCGCTTCCAGTCTGGCGAGGTAGATCAGCGCCTGATCGCGGTGATCGTGGCACATGTCGCGGCTCGGCTGCAGGCTGCCGCACACCTTCGGCCGCAGCGGCGAATGAAACAGGCCGCAGCGCAGCCGTTCATCCAGATGAATGCAGCGGGTATTGGCGGGCTTGCCGTTCGGCATGCCGGGGATCGGGCTGGATATTGACGGCGCGATACAGCAGGCGCCGCAGTCGCTGCGACAGTCCATCAGCGCTACTCCTGGTGGGCTGGGGGGAAAGAAGCGCGACAATAGCAGCCGCACGCGGCCACCGCCAGCAGAATCCCTGCGTCCCCGCGATCTTTACACTCATCGCTCTGCGCCGGCCGGCTGCACCCGATGGCGAATAAACGCCCAGCAAACCTTGATTTAAAGAAAAAAACGCGTGAAACGTGCAATTCCTTCGCTTTACATGCGCCATGCGCCCATGTACTATTGAGCTAGTACAAAAGAACTTCTTCCCTCAGGAGCACACATGTCTACGGACACCATCCAGAAGCTGGCCCGCCCTTCCGTCCTCGGCGGCGCGATGATCATTGCCGGAACCGCCGTTGGCGCCGGCATGTTTTCCATTCCGATCGTCACTTCCGGTGTCTGGTTCAGCGGCTCCGTCGCGCTGCTGGTGTATACCTGGGCCTGCATGCTGCTGTCCGGCCTGATGATCCTCGAAGCCACGCTGCACTACCCGAGCGGCGCCAGCTTCAACACCATGGTCAAGGATCTGCTGGGCAAAGGCTGGAACGCCGTGAACGGCCTGTCGGTGGCGTTCGTGCTGTACATCCTGACCTACGCCTATATCTCCGCCGGCGGCTCGATCATCGCGCACACACTGGAGGGCATCGTCGGCGTCGGCCAGACTACCGCCGGCCTGGTGTTCGCGCTGGTGGTGGCGTTTATCGTCTGGCTCTCCACCCGCGCGGTCGATCGCCTGAGCACCATTCTGATCGGCGGTATGGTGATCACCTTCGTGATGTCGGTGGGCGACATGTTCACCCACGTGCAGCCCGCGGTGCTGTTCAACACCGGCGACGATCGGGCCAGCTAT
This sequence comes from Serratia sp. BNK-23, assembly GCF_047456145.1. Taxonomy (NCBI): domain Bacteria; kingdom Pseudomonadati; phylum Pseudomonadota; class Gammaproteobacteria; order Enterobacterales; family Yersiniaceae; genus Serratia; species Serratia sp. BNK-23. Next base: position 1,534,567 of record NZ_CP179900.1, on the reverse strand, counting down.
CTGCCTTACGCCCTGGCAGCGCTGCCTTACCTGCTGACTTCGTTCGGCTACCACGGCAACATTCCCGGGCTGGTGAAGTACTACCACAAGGACAGTGGCTCCGTGGTGCGCAGCCTGGTGTACGGCACCCTGCTGGCACTGGCGATCTACATCCTGTGGCAGTATGTGATTCAGGGCAATATCGCGCGCGACGCCTTCAAGCAGGTGATCGCCGAGGGCGGCAATATCGGCAGCCTGCTCAAGCAAATGGGCAACGTCTCCAGCAGCCAGACCGTCAGCCAACTGCTGAACGCCTTCTCCTATATGGCGCTGGCCAGCTCGTTCCTCGGCGTGTCGCTGGGCCTGTTCGATTATCTGGCGGACTTCTGCAAGTTCAAGGACGACGCCGTCGGGCGCAGCAAGACCGCGCTGGTGACCTTCGTGCCGCCGACCCTGGCCGCGCTGCTGTTCCCGAACGGTTTCCTGTACGCCATCGGCTTCGCCGGGCTGGCGGCCACCGTCTGGGCGGTGATCGTGCCGGCGCTGATGGCGCGCGCCAGCCGCCGCCGTTATCCGCAGGCCGGTTACCGTGCACCGGGCGGCAACGGCGTGATCCTGTTCGTCATCCTGTTTGGACTGATCAACGCCGCCGCGCATATTCTGTCGCTGTTCGGCCTGCTGCCGGTCTTCCAGTAATCCCCGACGGGAGGGCTGCCGCCCTCCCTTTCCCGCACTGTTTTTGCGCCGGGCTATTGCCTGAAATCGGCGGCGCGAGTACCTTGTCGCAACTTCTCTAATACTCTTCATTGCGGATGAATTGAAATGGCAAGAGCTAACGAAATTAAACGCGGCATGGCGATCAGCTACAACGGCAAGCTGCTGCTGGTAAAAGATATCGACGTGCAGAGCCCGAGCGCCCGCGGCGCCAGCACCCTGTACAAAATGCGCTTCTCCGACGTGCGCACCGGCCTGAAAGTGGAAGAACGCTTCAAGGGCGACGATATCCTGGACACCATTTCCCTGTCGCGCCGCAAGGTGAACTTCTCCTATATCGACGGCGAAGAATACGTGTTCATGGATGACGAAGACTACACCCCGTACATTTTCAAGAAAGACCAGATCGAAGACGAGCTGCTGTTCATTCCGGAAGGCGGCCTGCCGGGTATGCAGGTGCTGACGCTGGATGGTCAGGTGCTGGCGCTGGAGCTGCCGCAGACCGTGGATATGGAAATCGTCGAGACCGCGCCGGGCATCAAAGGCGCTTCCGCCAGCGCCCGCAACAAACCGGCCACCATGGCGACCGGCCTGGTGATCCACGTGCCGGAATACCTCAGCGCCGGCGACAAAATTCGCATTCATATCGCCGAACGCCGCTACATGAGCCGCGCAGACTAGTCGCGCCTACGGGGCCGATACTCGGCCCCGTTTCATTTTCCGCTACGGCAATTCCGGGAAAAAGCGCCGCTTGAGCGCCAGCTCGACGCCGCGCAGCTCCGCCAGCCCTTTCAACCGCCCGATGGCCGAATAGCCCGGATTGGTTTTCTTTTTCAAATCGTCCAGCATCTGATGCCCATGATCGGGGCGCATCGGGATCGGCCGCCGATCGCCCGCCCGCTGCCGACGCAGTTCTTCGGTCAGGATCGCTTCGATCACCGCCACCATGTCCACATCGCCCTGCAGATGCGCCCCCTCGTGGAAGCTTTTCGGGTTTTCTTCGCGGCAGGTGGCGCGTAAGTGGGTAAAGTGAATGCGATCGCCGAAGGTTTCAATCATCCGCACCAGATCGTTGTCGGCGCGCACGCCGTAGGAACCGGTGCACATGGTGAAGCCGTTATGAATGCTGTCGACAGTCTGCTTCAGCCACTGCATGTCTTCGATCGTGGAGACGATGCGCGGCAGGCCGAGGATCGGCCGCGGCGGATCGTCGGGATGCACCGCCAGCCGGATGCCGGCCTCTTCCGCCACCGGCACGATGGCACGCAGAAAGACCGCCATGTTTTCGCGCAGTTGCGCCTTGTCGATGCCGTCGTATTCCGCCAGGCGGCGACGGAACTGCTCCAGCGTGTAGCCTTCTTCCGCACCCGGCAGCCCGGCGATGATGTTGCCGGTCAGCGTGGCTTTCTCCTCCTCGCTCATGGCGGCGAAATAGGTCGCCGCCTGACTGCGCTCTTGCGCCGTATAGTCCGCCTCGGCGCCGGCGCGCTGCAGGATGTGCAGCTCGAACGCGGCGAAGGCTACCTGATCGAAACGCAGCGCTTTGGAACCGTCCGGCAGCGGATAGGCCAGATCGGTGCGCGTCCAGTCGAGGATCGGCATGAAGTTGTAGCAAACGGTGTCGATGCCGCAGGCCGCCAGATTGCGCAGTGACTGCTGGTAATTGGCGATGTACCGCCGCCAGTCGCCGCTGTGGGTTTTGATCTCCTCATGTACCGGCACGCTCTCCACCACCGACCACACCAGCCCCTTTTCCGCCAGCAGCGCCTGCCGCGCGCGGATCTCGTCGATCGGCCAGACTTCGCCGTTCGCAATATGGTGCAGCGCCGTGACCACCCCGGTCGCCCCGGCCTGACGCACGTCATCCAAAGAGACCGGATCGTTCGGGCCATACCAACGCCATGTTTGTTCCATGTTGTGTCCTTATGCCTGTCTCGCATCGCGATGTTGTTATACCAGTTTAATTTAGATGTCAGCTATCTTTAACTTACTCTTTCGCCGCGCGCTGTCAAAATTGAACCGTTCATTGGTTGATCCGCTTCACGATTCTGGCTTATTTTGGCCTGACCAATTCCCTTAACCTGCCGACAACTTTAGACTGGTGGCAGTTTTTTATCGCCGGCGCCCCGCTGTCCATGCGTCGGCAAACTGGTCCGCTAACTTGGCGCAAGTGGCCCGCCAGCTGTCTACTCGCTTTGGAGATGAGATGAATACGATCGCCAACACCCCGCTGCCGGGCACCGTCCGGCAACCGAATTATGATCGCCGGGCCCTGCGCAGCCGCATCGTGCACCTGGGTTTCGGCGCGTTCCACCGCGCGCATCAGGCGCTGCTGACCGATCGGGTGCTGAACGCCCACGGCGGCGACTGGGGCATTTGCGAGATCAGTCTGTCCGGCGGCGTGCCGCTGTTTGAGACGCTGCGGCAACAGGATCATCTGTACAGCGTGCTGGAGAAAGGCGCGGACGGCCATCAGGCTATCGTGATCGGCGCTGTGCGTGAGAGCCTGCACCGCAAGCTGGAGGGCATCGCCGCGGTGCTGGAGAAGCTGGCCGAACCGCAGGTGGCGATCGTCTCGATGACCATCACCGAAAAAGGCTACTGCATCGAGCCCGGCAGCGGACGGCTGGACAGACAGCATTCGGGGATCGTCGCCGATCTGGCGTGGCCGCATCAGCCGCAGACCGTGCCCGGCATTTTGGTGGAAGCGCTGCGGCTGCGGCGCGAACGCGGCCTGCCCGCCTTCTCCCTGCTCTCCTGCGACAATATTCCGGAGAACGGCCATGTGCTGCGCCGGGCGGTGCTCGATCTGGCGCAGGCGCGAGATCCGTCGCTCGCCGATTGGATCGCCAGCGCCGCTACCTTCCCCTGCACCATGGTGGATCGCATCGTGCCGGCCGCCACGCCGGCCACGCTGGATGAGATCGCCACCGCGTTGGGCGGCGTGCGCGACGAATGCGCCATCGCCTGCGAGCCCTTCATTCAATGGGTAGTGGAAGACAACTTCACCGCCGGACGCCCGGCGTGGGAGTTGGCCGGCGCCCAGTTGGTCAGCGATGTGCTGCCGTTTGAACACATGAAGCTGCGCATGCTGAACGGCAGCCACTCGTTCCTGGCTTACTTAGGCTACCTGGGCGGCTACCGCTATATCAACGAGTGCATGGCGGATGAGCACTACCGCCGCGCCGCCCTGCGGTTGATGCTGGACGAACAGACGCCAACGCTGAGCGTCACCGGCATCAGCCTGCCCGATTATGCCGCACAGCTTATCGCGCGCTTCAGCAATCCGGCGCTGCAACACCTCACCTGGCAGATCGCCATGGACGGCACGCAGAAGCTGCCGCAGCGGCTGCTGGATGCCGTGCGCTGGCATCTGCGGCACGGCGGCGACTATAGCGGGCTGGCGCTGGGCGTGGCGGGCTGGATGCGTTACGTCGGCGGCGTCGATGACGCCGGTGAGCCGATCGACATTCGCGATCCGCTGGCAGACGTGCTGCAGCAGACGATCGCCGCCACAACGGATGATCGACGGCGCGTAGCGGCGCTGTTGGCGTTGAAATCGGTATTCGGCGAAACGCTGGCGGCGCATGCGGCGTTTAGCGAAGCGGTGACGCAAGCCTATTTATCGCTGCGCGATCGCGGCGCGCGTGAAACGGTGAAGGAGTGGGTGATGCGGTGAGGAGCCTGCAGGGCCGAGAATAACCATGCCGGCGTAACGTTACGCCGGCATGGCGGAACGACTTAACGATAAACGACCGTCATAACAGCGAGTTTCTTCTGTTGGTCTACCCACTTCATTTCGGTTGTGCCTAGATTTAGCGGAAGTTCTTTGCGTGTAGTATCAAAACCTGACAACGCTTGCTGGGCCTGATAATGCTGGCCGTTGCGGTAACATTGCGTATTCGCCTTAGAATCTGCAATCTTGACCGTGCAAGGACTTTCAACGATAGAGCCGACGAAGCGAATTACCCCGCCGGCCACTCCTGCCTGACTCACTGCCGTCCATGAAAACAACATTCCTACGATCAAAAATAACCGAAAGGTATTCATGGCAACCTCATTTTTAGTTAAGCCAATTTAACCATAGAGGATCTTGTTAGGAATAATCGCAAGGAAAGGGACGAGATTTGATCGTTAATCTCGTCATTAACAATGTAAAAACAAGCTACTAACAAAAGTTAACCGCATCTAATACAGGGTTTTATCTAAGAATTTTCTTGTTATAAACGGTGGATTTTGTCGGTTGAAAAGCGCATGGTGACGTGCAAAATTTGCGAGATAGAGCACAAATTAAATCGCGGCCGTTTCACCGACACGGCTGCGTAACTCATTTATTAAGCAGGTTAATTTTTGCGCCAGGAATTATTAATGACCAAAACCAATTTGATTACCGGTTTCCTCGGCAGCGGCAAAACCACCACTATCCGCCATTTGCTGGCTCATAAGCCCGAACATGAACGCTGGGCGGTATTGGTCAATGAATTCGGCGAGATCGGCATCGACGGCGCGCTGCTGGCAGACAGCGGCGCGGTGCTCAAAGAGATCCCCGGTGGCTGCATGTGCTGCGTCAACGGCCTGCCGATGCAGGTGGGCTTGAATATGCTGTTGCAGCAGGCCAAACCGGATCGGCTGCTGATCGAGCCGACCGGGCTCGGGCATCCGAAACAAATCCTGTCGCTGCTGACCCAGGAGAGCTATGCCGGCTGGATCGATCTGCAGGCCACCCTGTGCCTGCTGGATGCCCGCCAGCTCAGCCAGCCGCGCTACCGCGACAACGAAAACTTCCGCGATCAGCTGGCCGCGGCCGACATTATTTTGGCCAGCAAAAGCGATACCTACCGGCCGGAAGACAGGCTGGCGCTGGAGGCCTGGAAGGCGCAAGACCCGCTGCAGCGGCCCTGCTACGCCATCGCGCAAGGCGAAGCGGATGTCGCGCTGTTGTCACTTCCGCGCACGAATCGTACAGAATTGCCGGACGCGCAGCATCATCATGGTCAGGCGAAAAAGCAGGGGCTGGCGGCGCTGCGGCTGCCGGAGCACGCCCGCTGGCGGCGAGCGTTGAATGAAGGGCAAGGCTTCACCAGCTGCGGCTGGATTTTTGACGGCGATACCCGGTTCGACACCGTCGGCTTCATGGAATGGGTGCGACTCGCGCCGGTCGAACGCGCCAAAGGCGTGGTACGCATCCCCGAAGGCACATTGCTGATCAATCGTCAGGGGCAGGATCTCAACATCGAAACCCGCCCGGTCGCGCCGCTCGACAGCCGAATTGAGCTTATCCACAGCGAAAATGCCGACTGGAACGCCCTGCAATCCGCCTTGTTTAAGATTCGTTTAAGTTAGACCCCGTACCGTTGCCCCCCGGTTGCCGCAGGGCTGCCGGGTTTTATTTCGTTTTCATTTTTCCAACAGGTTATGTCATGACACGCCGCAATTTACCCCTCATTCTCTTCTTCAACTTACTGGGCGTTGCGCTGTTTCTGTCCTGGTTCCTGCCGGCCAATCACGGCGGCTGGTTTACCCTGGATTCGGCGATTTTCTTCTTCTTTAACCGCCATCTGGCCACCGACCCGGCGTTTTTACACCTGGTCGCCATCACCAACAACCGCGCGTTCGATGTGATTTCGCTGCTCGCCATGGGGCTGCTGTATCTGTACTTTTATCTGAAGCAGGACGCCGCCGGCCGCCGCCGTCTGGTGATCACCGGCGTGGTGATGCTGCTGACCGCCGTGGTGCTGAACCAGCTTGGCCACCTGCTGCCGGTGAAACATCCAAGCCCCACCCTGACCTTTGACAATATCCATCGCGTCAGCGAGCTGACCGGCATCCCCACCAAGGACGCTTCCGGCGACAGCTTCCCCGGCGACCACGGCATGATGCTGATTATTTTTTCCTGCTTTATGCTGCGCTATTTCGGCCGCGGCGCCTTCGCCGTCGCCCTGCTGATTACGTTGGTCTTCTCATTGCCGCGCGTGATGATTGGTGCCCACTGGTTTACCGATATCGCCGTCGGCTCATTGTCCGTGGTGCTGGTTGGCGCCAGCTGGGTGCTGATGACGCCTTGCAGCGACTGGATCGTCGATCGGTTGAATCGCCTGTTGCCCGGTAAGCACCGCCCCGGCCAACCATAATTTGTGTCTATGACTCATGCCGGGAGGCTTACGCCTCCCGCCCTCTTCCCCTCGCCGCGCGCAAAAATTTCCCCACCGTTCGTTAACGCTTTTGCAACCTGATTTCACGCCAGATTCATACATCGGACAATTGGCGTTTTTTATATGAAGATTTACATTATGTTACATCACAAATTCATATAAAAAAGACGGGAAAAAGGCTCGCAATCCCCTATTGGTTCCGGTAATCTCAGATGCGTTTGTGCCTGGTTTAAGTCGAATCAGTATGAAATCCGATAAAAATGTGCGTTCTCGCACGTTTTCAACGGTAACTGGTTGTCGATGCAACAGGTGCGGACTAGGCTCGTTTCGTTTGGCATTTTTCAGGTAGCGACTTTCGTCGTTAAGGACTTCAAGGGAAAACAACAACAATGGTCAAATCTCAACCGTTTCTGAGATATTTTTTGCGGGTAGTCCCTGCAATTGCCGCTGCGGTTATGCTGTCAGCGTGCAGCTCGACTCACACTTCGAACTTGAATAACGCACAAACTGAGATGCGTGCAGTTAATGACAAAGACGGTCTTTTACTGCAAGCCTCTCAGGATGAATTCGAAGCGATGGTCCGCAACGTTGACGTCAAGTCAAAGATTATGGATCAGTATGCGGATTGGAAAGGCGTTCGCTACCGCTTAGGCGGTGACACCAAGCGCGGCATCGATTGCTCGGCGTTTGTACAGCGCACCTTCCGCGAACAGTTCGGCATGGATTTACCGCGTTCGACCTATGAACAGGAAGATCTCGGCAAGAAAATTCAGCGCACCAAGCTGCGCGCCGGCGATTTGGTGCTGTTCCGCGCCGGTTCTACCGGGCGCCATGTCGGCATCTATTTAGGCAACGATCAGTTCGTTCACGCCTCCACCAGCAGTGGGGTCATGATTTCCAAGCTGACCGATAACTATTGGAATAAACGTTATCGAGAAGCGCGCCGGGTGCTGACCAACGGTTAACGGCGCAACGCCCTGAAGATCCTGAATACCAAACGAGCGATAAGCGCCGCCCACGGGCGGCGTTTTTTTTGGTTGTCGAACAGGTATCATCAAAATTGATCCCTGCCTTATCGTCACCTTTCCCTGCTTAACGCCGCCGCACGCCATTATTTTGATAAACTGTTGGCGGGAAATCGCCCCGTCGGGGAAAAACTCGCCTATTATCGTCAGATGACGGCAACGGCGCCCCGGCGTTATTTAAAACGTTTCCGCTGATATTATGCGCATGATATTTCTGTCGGCGACGCCGCATATTTAAATGGCGCCGCCGGTTGGTACGGGATAAAAAGGCAAAAATGAAAAAAAAGCCGTTGGCACAATCCATTAACTGGCTGCGCGACACACCTGACGCCCGGTTGCAGAGGACTCGGTTATGGGCTTGAAAAGAGCTTTCGCCCGCAGCGTGTCTCACCGACAACGCAGCCTGGCTAAAAGCGGTGTCGCCGCCCTGGTATTTTTTACGCTATTCACCGCGGTCACGCTTTCTTTGATCAACCACCAGCGCACGCAATATCAACATAAGGTCGAAGCGCGCACGCAAAAGTTCACGCTGGGTTATATCTCGCATCTGACGGCGGTGATGCGGCAAATGATGCCGCTGCTGGACAAGCCTTGCCTCTCCAGCCAGTCGGATATTACCTACCAGGCGGCCTTTACCAGCGGCGTGCGCACCTTCCTGTTGGTGAAGGACGGCTACGCCTATTGCTCCTCCGCCACGGGCGACATGATGTTGCCGATGAAAAATATCTATCAGGATATCGACTGGGATCTGCCTTTGGATCTCAAGCTGCAGCAGGGTACGCCGATGGTGCCAAATAAACCGGCGGTTGCGGTTTGGCTGCGACATCCCGGCGAAAAGGCCACTGGCATCCTCGCTACGCTGGACATCGATCTGATGCCCTACCTGCTGTTCACCTCGCACGACGAACAGGCGCCGGGCATCGCCATCGTGATGGGCAACCGCGCGCTGACCACTTTCAGCCCGAACCTGATGCCGGTCAATCAGCTACCGAAGGGCAAGGCGGATACCCTGACGCTGCCCAATCTGCCGCTGACCATCCTGTTCTACAACGAGAAACTGACCCCCAACGACATTCGCCTGACGCTGCTGGGCAGCCTGGTGCTGTCATTGATGACCGGCGTACTCTGCTACTACATGCTGCTGCTGCGGCAAAGCCCGGAACGCGCGCTGCTGCGCGGCATCAAGCGCAACGAGTTCTTTATCGAATACCAGCCGGTGTTCCATACCGATAGCAACAGCATAGGCGGGCTGGAAGCGCTGATCCGCTGGCAGCATCCGATCGAGGGCCGCATCCCGCCCGATGTCTTTATCCCCTACGCCGAAAGCAACGGGCTGATCGTGCCGCTTACCCGCCACCTGTTCAGGCTGATCGCCGAAGATGCGCCACAGCTCGCCAAAGCGCTGCCACGGGGAGGTAAAGTCGGCCTCAACATTTCCCCCGCCCACCTTAGCGCACCGTCGTTTCACCAGGACGTGTATGAACTGTTGACGCAGCTGCCGGGCGATTACTTTACGCTGGTGTTTGAAATCACCGAACGCGGCATGGTGGAAGAAGAGAGCGCGCTGACGGAGTTTGACTGGCTGCACAAACAGGGCATCGAGATCGCGGTGGATGATTTTGGCACCGGGCACAGCGCGCTTATTTATCTTGAGCGCTTCACCATGGATTATCTGAAGATTGACCGTGGCTTCGTCAACACCATCGGCCAGGATACGGTCACCGCGCCGGTGCTGGATGCGGTGATCTCGCTGGCGAAAAAGCTGAAAATGCTGACGGTGGCCGAAGGCGTGGAAACCGCCGAGCAGATGCAGTTTCTGCAAGAACACGGCGTCAACTTCATGCAGGGGTACTACTTCAGCAAGCCGCTGAGCATCGATGATTTCGTCGCTTACTGCAATGCTAATCAGGTCTTTGATTATCAGGAAAAAAATAGTTAATCTTTAAGCATCTTTACCCTGCGCCCGTCCGAAGAATGTTATGCTGGGCGCAGGTTGTACTTTATTCCACAGCAGGAGCTTACTGTCTGATGTCCGTGCGCATTTTCGCTGCTCTGGTGCTCTCGGCACTGAGCTTCGGTCTGCGGGCCGAAGCCCTCAACGAAAGCTACGCTTTCGCCCTTCTCGGTGAACCGAAATACGCCACCGACTTCAGCCATTTTGACTACGTCAATCCGGCGGCGCCCAAGGGCGGCGACGTGCGACTGGCGGCCATCGGCACCTACGACAACTTCAACCGCTTCGCTACCCGCGGCGTGCCCGGCGAGCGCACGATGGAGCTGTACGATACGCTGTTCACCAACTCCGACGACGAACCCGGCAGCTATTACCCGCTGATTGCCGAATCGGCCCGTTTCCCGGCCGACATGCGCTGGATGGAATTGGATATCAACGCCCGCGCGCGCTTCCAGGACGGCAGCCCGATCACCGCCGCCGACGTGGCCTTTACCTTCAATAAATTCATGACCGAAGGCGTGCCACAGTTTCGCTCCTATTACAAAGGCGTCACGGTCAAGGCCATTTCCCGGTTGACGGTGCGCATCGAGCTGCCTAAGGCGAACCGTGAGCAAATCCTCAGCCTGCTCAGCCTGCGCGTATTGCCGGAAAGCTTCTGGAAAAACCATAAGCTCAACGAACCGCTCAGCACCCCGCCGCTCGCCAGCGGCCCGTATAAAATCGGCGATTATCGCCTCGGCCAGTACATCACCTATCAGCGGGTGCGCGACTACTGGGCCGCCAATCTGCCGGTAAACCGCGGCCGCTACAACTTCGACAGCATTCGCTACGATTATTATCTGGACGATAAGGTATCGCTGGAAGCCTTCAAGGCCGGCGCCTACGATTTCCGCATCGAGCCGTCGCCCAAGAGCTGGGCCACCCAATATCAGGGCGGCAACTTCGCGCGCAACTACATCATCAAGCAGGACGAGACCAACCAGGCGGCGCAGAATACCCGCTGGCTGGCGTTCAATCTGCAAAAACCGCTGTTCGCCGATCGTCGGGTACGGGAAGCGATCGGCCTGGCTTTCGATTTTAACTGGATGAACAAGGCGCTGTATTACAACGCCTATCAGCGCGCCGACAGCTATTTCCAAAACACCGCCTACGCCGCCCGCGGCTACCCGGACGCCGCTGAACTGGCCTTGCTGGCACCGCTCAAGGGCCAGATACCGCCGGAGGTATTTACCAGTATCTACCAACCGCCCTCCTCCGACGGTAGCGGCAACGATCGACAAAACCTGCTGAAGGCGACCCAACTGCTGAAAGAAGCCGGTTGGGTGGTCAAAAATCAAAAGCTGGTCAACGCCAAAACCGGCCAGCCGTTCACCTTTGAACTGATGCTGCTGAGCGGCAGCAACTTCCAGTACGTGCTGCCGTTCCGCCACAACCTGCAGCGGTTGGGCATCGAGATGCAAATCCGCGAGATTGACGCCTCGCAGTACACCCGCCGCATGCGCGAGCGCGATTTCGACATGATGTCGACGGTGTATATGGCGATGCCGTTCCCCAGCGCCGATCTGCAAATTCTGTGGGATTCGCAGTACATCGATTCCAGCTATAACACCCCCGGCGTCAAAGATCCGGCGGTCGACAGCCTGGTCAGGCAAATCGCCGCCCATCAGGGCGACGAAAACGCCCTGTTGCCGCTCGGCCGCGCGCTGGACCGGGTGCTGACCTGGAACAACTACATGCTGCCGATGTGGTACTCCAGCCACGATCGCTACGCCTATTGGGACAAGTTCTCCACGCCGTCGGTCCGCCCGGCCTATGCGATCGGCTTCGACAACTGGTGGTACGACGTCAACAAGGCGGCGCGCTTACCGGCTCAGCGGCAATAAGGAGTCGGAATGGCGGCCTATCTGATACGCAGACTGTTACTGGTGATCCCCACGCTGTGGGCGATCATCACCATCAACTTTTTTATCGTGCAAATCGCCCCCGGCGGTCCGGTCGATCAGGCCATCGCCGCCATTGAGCTGGGGCACGGCAGCGGGTTTGGCAACGGCGGTGTCGGCGAAGGCCTGGGCCACGCCCGGACGGGCATCGCGGCTGGCGACGGCCAATATCGCGGTTCGCGCGGCCTGGATCCGGAGGTGATCGCCGAGATCACTAAGCGTTACGGCTTCGACAAACCGCTGCACGAGCGCTACTTCACCATGCTGTGGAACTATATGCGCTTCGACTTCGGCGACAGCCTGTTTCGCGGCGCTTCGGTGATGCAGCTGATCGGCCAGAGCCTGCCGGTCTCCATCACACTGGGCCTCTGGAGCACGCTGATCATCTATCTGGTGTCGATCCCGCTCGGCATCCGCAAGGCCGTCCACAACGGCAGCGCGTTCGATACCTGGAGCAGCACGCTGATTATCATCGGCTACGCCATTCCGGCTTTTCTGTTCGCCATTCTGATGATCGTGCTGTTCGCCGGCGGCAGCTACCTGGACTGGTTCCCGCTGCGCGGCCTGGTATCGAGCAACTTCGACACCCTCTCATGGCCGGCGAAGATCGCCGACTACCTGTGGCACATCACCCTGCCGGTGCTGGCGACGGTGATCGGCGGTTTCGCCACCCTGACCATGCTGACCAAGAACTCATTCCTCGACGAGATCCGCAAACAGTACGTCACCACCGCCCGCGCCAAGGGGCTGGACGAGAAAAAAATCCTCTACCGCCACGTGTTCCGCAACGCCATGCTGCTGGTGATCGCCGGTTTTCCGGCCACCTTTATCAGCATGTTCTTCACCGGCTCGCTGCTGATTGAAGTGATGTTCTCGCTCAACGGCCTGGGGCTGCTGGGCTACGACGCCACGCTGCAGCGCGACTACCCGGTGATGTTCGGCACGCTGTATATCTTCACCCTGATCGGCCTGCTGTTGAATATCCTCAGCGATATCACCTACACCCTGGTCGATCCGCGCATTGACTTCGAGGCCCGCCAATGAGCCGCCTTAGCCCGATCAACCAGGCGCGCTGGGCGCGTTTTCGCCGCAACCGCCGCGGCTACTGGTCGCTGTGGATCTTTTTGGTGCTGTTCACCCTGAGCCTGGCCGCCGATCTGATCGCCAACGACAAACCGCTGTTGGTGCGTTATGAAGGCCGGTTGTACCTGCCGTTTATGATTAGCTACAGCGAAACCGCCTTCGGCGGCGAACTGAATACCGAAGCCGACTATCAGGATCCGTTCGTGCAGCGGCAGATCGAACGGCACGGCTGGGCGGTCTGGGCACCGATCCGCTTCAGTTACGACACCATCAACTTCGCCACCGAGGTGCCCTTCCCTTCGCCGCCTTCGCGGCACAACCTGCTGGGCACCGACAGCAACGGCGGCGACGTGCTGGCCCGGGTGCTGTACGGTTTTCGCATTTCGATGTTGTTCGGTCTGGCGCTGACGCTGTTTTCCAGCCTGATCGGCGTGTGCGTCGGCGCGACGCAGGGGTATTACGGCGGGCGTTTCGATCTGTGGGGGCAGCGCTTTATCGAAGTGTGGTCGGGCATGCCGACGCTGTTTCTGATCATTCTGCTGTCGAGCATCGTCCAGCCCAATTTCTGGTGGCTGCTCGGCATCACCATCCTGTTCGGCTGGATGAGCCTGGTGGGCGTGGTGCGCGCCGAATTCCTGCGCACCCGCAATTTTGACTATATCCGCGCCGCGCGCGCCATGGGCGTGCCGGATCGGGTAATCATGTCCCGCCATATGCTGCCCAACGCCATGGTGGCGACGCTGACCTTCCTGCCGTTTATCCTCTGCGGCTCGATCACCACCCTGACGTCGCTCGATTTCCTCGGTTTCGGTCTGCCGATAGGCTCGCCGTCGCTCGGCGAATTGCTGCTGCAAGGCAAAAACAATCTGCAGGCGCCGTGGCTCGGCATCACCGCCTTCCTGGTATTGGCAGTGCTGCTGTCGTTATTAATCTTTATCGGCGAAGCGGTGCGCGACGCCTTTGACCCCAGCAAGGCGCATTGATATGGCCACTCCTTTGCTCGCTATTCAGGATCTCAGCATCGCCTTCCGTCAGGGCGACACCGTCACGCCGGTGGTCAACGAACTCTCGCTGCAAATAGCGCCGGCGGAAACGCTGGCGCTGGTAGGGGAATCCGGCTCCGGCAAAAGCGTCACCGCCCTGTCGATACTGCGTCTGCTGCCCGCGCCGCCGGTGGTTTACCCTGCCGGCGATATTCTGTTCAACGGCGAGTCGTTGCTGCATGCGCCGGAGACTGACCTGCGCAAGGTGCGCGGCAATCAGATCGCGATGATCTTTCAGGAACCGATGGTGTCGCTTAACCCACTGCACACCATCGAGAAACAGCTGGCGGAAGTGCTGATGCTGCACCGCGGCCTGCGGCGCGAAGCCGCGCGCGCAGAGATCGTCGAATGCCTGGAGCGCGTCGGCATCCGCCAGGCCAAAACCCGGTTGCAAGACTATCCGCACCAGCTGTCCGGCGGCGAACGCCAGCGGGTAATGATCGCCATGGCGGTGTTGACCCGCCCGAAACTGCTGATCGCCGACGAACCCACCACCGCGCTCGACGTGACTATCCAGGCGCAGATCCTGACGCTGCTGCAAGAATTGAAGCAGGAGATGGGCATGGGGTTGCTGTTCATCACCCATAATCTGAATATCGTGCGCCGCCTGGCAGACAACGTGGCGGTGATGCGCCAGGGGCGCTGCGTAGAGCAAAACGGCCGCGCGCAGCTGTTCAGCCGGCCGCAGCATCCCTACACACAGCAGCTGCTGGCCGCCGAAGACGTCGGTGAGCCGCTGCCGCTACCCACCGCGCGCCCCGGCGACGAGCGGCCGCTGCTCAAGGTGGAAGATCTGCAGGTGCGCTTCCCTATCCGGCGCGGCCTGCTGCGCCGCACGGTGGATTATCACTATGCATTGAAATCATTGAGTTTCGAGCTGCGCGCCGGGGAAAGCGTGGGGCTGGTGGGAGAATCCGGCTCGGGTAAAAGCACCACCGGGCTTGCGTTGTTGCGTCTGCTGGCCTCGCAGGGCGCCATCTGGTTCGACGGCGAACCACTGCACCCGCTCACGATGAAGCAGATGCTGCCCTACCGCAGCCGAATGCAAATCGTCTTCCAGGATCCTTATTCCGCCCTGAATCCGCGCCTGAACGTGCAGCAGATCATCGCCGAGGGGCTGGAAGTGCACCAGCGGCTTAGCGCCGAGCAGCGGGAACAACGCGTGATCGAGGTGTTGCGGGAAGTTGGCCTGGATCCGCAGCTTCGCCACCGCTATCCCACCGAGTTTTCCGGCGGCCAGCGCCAGCGTATCGCCATCGCGCGCGCGCTGATCCTGCAACCGCAGCTGCTGATCCTCGACGAGCCAACCTCTTCACTGGATAAATCGGTGCAGGCGCAGATCCTGACGCTGCTGAAATCGCTGCAGCAACGCCACCGGTTGGCTTATCTGTTCATCAGCCATGACCTGCAGGTGGTGCGTTCGCTATGTCACCAGGTCATCGTACTGCGACAGGGGGAAGTGGTTGAACAGGGAGACTGCCGGGCGATTTTCGCGGCGCCCGCAGCCGACTATACCCGTCAACTGCTGCAGTTGGCGGATTAGCGGCGAATTCAGAAGGGGTATTGCGCGCTGAGTGGTTCGGCGATCGCGGCACCGACGTTTTTCAGCCGGCACATGGTGGCGCTCTCGTCGCTGCGCTGCACGAACAGGCAAGGTTCCCCTTCCCATTCGACGATCGCACAGTCGACCTGAATCTCCTGCAGCGACAGATTGAGCTGTTGCATGACCTGCCAGGCCTCGGCCCCTTCATGGCTGAGCAGCTTCAGCCCAATCAGGTTGTTATCTTCGTCTATTCCGTTAAACGGAATCGGTTCGACCTTCACGCCGGTGAAACCGGATAGCCAACGATAACTTTGCGGCAAGCGATGCACTACCGAAAGTTGGATACTCTCCACATGAAATCCCTAGTTTGAAAAGGTGAAACACTTTTACCTGACAGGGTTACTAAGTTATAGCCGTTGACTCCCGACTCTGCCGCGCACAAATGTTATTTAAATGTAAATTTTGCCGCAAGCCATTAACCTGACCCCGTGCTTGCCGATGCCGTGCCACTTTTTGGCGCGCCGTGCGGTGTTATTTCACGGCATTTTGCGACTCAGCTCGCATTTTTGCGTTATATGTAACCCTTTCCCGCAGCGATCTCAACTCTTTTTTCTTGCAATGCGACTACTTTTTCGTCGCCATATTTTTACAATGAAGAAACATCTTACCCGTCACGTTAGCGCCGCCACCGCTGCTAATACCTTGATTTACATCAATCCTAATACAAACCCCCCGCGCGGCTCAGCCGACAGCGCGCCGCGCCTCCCGGGGAATATTGGGCGGCACGACGGCGGAATTTTTTAACAAAAAGCACACAGGTGAGAAAGTGGCCAGTTGATTAGCTTGCGTATATTTAGCAACAAATTTTTCATTGCCGGTTGCACCCTGAAATGGCAGGGCGCAACCCCGTGACGATGCGGAGCGACACGCCCCGAATCGGGAGAACGTCAGGCTGCGCGATCGCGCGGCCGACTGGCGTAAACATAGAACAGCACCGCCACGATGCTGCACAGCGCCATCGAGGTGACCATTGGCCAAGCGCTTTTGCCCGGCGCCATCGACAGCACCGCCCCCACCAGCGCACCGATGCTGAAGCGCAACGTGCCGGCCAGGGAAGAAGCGGTGCCCGCCATATGCGGAAAATCATCCAGGATCACCGCCATGGCGTTGGAGGAGATCATCGCGATGCACCCCAGATAGACCGCAACGCCGATCACCAGCGCCCAGAAGCCCAGGCCCACGGTGCTCACCGCCATTAGCCACAGCCCCATCGCCAGCTGTACCAGCAGCCCCAGCTTGAACATCTTGACCGCGCCGAAACGCCGCACGTTGCGGCTGTTGATCAGCGTCGTCAGGAACAGGAAGACGATGTTCAGCGCAAAATAGTAACCGAAATGCTGCGGCGAAACGTGGTTCAGTTCGATGTAGACGAACGGCCCGGCGCTGAGGAACGAGAACATGCCCGCAAACGAGAAGGCGCTGGCCAACATGTAACTCAGCACCCGCTTATGGCGGAACAGCGAACCGAAGTTGCCCAGCGTGGTGCGCAGGTGGAACCGCTGGCGCCGCTCTTTCGGCAGCGTCTCCTTGATGAACAAGGCCACCAGCAGCGAACCGATCAGCGCCGCGGCGCCCATGGTCCAGAAGATGGCGTGCCAGCTGAACCACAGCAGCAGCGCACCGCCGATCATCGGCGCCAGCAGCGGCGCAATGGTCATCACCAGAATGACGAACGACATCATGCGCGAGAACTCATCCTTGGTGAACATATCGCGCATCAGGGCGTTGATCACCACGCTGGCGGCCGCCGCCGCCAAACCGTGCAGGAAACGCAGCCCGATCAGTTGATCGATCGACTGCGCCATGGCACAGGCGCAGCCGGCGATGGCGAAGATCAGCGTTCCCCACAGGATCACCGGCTTGCGGCCGATGCTGTCCGACATCGGCCCATAGAACAGCTGCCCGAAGGCAAAGCCGAGCATATAGGCGCTGAGCGTCATCTGCACGCTGCCGGACTCGACGCCAAACTGAGCAGCGATCACCGGCATACTGGGCAGGTACATGTCGATGGCCAACGGCATCAGCATGGACAACAGGCCCAGAATAAAAATCAAACCGAGATGAGAGGTTCGGTTCTGTTGCACGTTCCACGACTCCTTAATCGGCCGCAATCAATGATCGGTTATCAGTCCTGCAGGTGCGGCGCGCCCACGCTGGCGATCTCTTCTTCTGTCAATGGGCGGTATTCGCCCGGAGCCAGATCGTCATCCAGCACGATGGCTCCGATGCGCTCGCGGTGCAACGCGATCACCCGGTTGCCGACGGCGGCGAACATCCGCTTCACCTGGTGGTAGCGCCCTTCGCTGATGGTCAAGCGCACCACGTGCTCGTCGACCTGCTCCAGCGTCGCCGGCCGCGTCAGATCTTTCTCGTTGTGCAGTTGCACCCCTTCAGCGAAACGCTGCGCGGTGTCTTCCGCCAACGGGTGCTCCAACGTGACCAAATAGGTTTTCTCGCAGTGGTGGCGCGGCGACGTGACACGGTGCGACCATTGACCGTCGTCTGTCATCAGCACCAGCCCGGTGGTGTCGATATCCAACCGCCCGGCGGCGTGCAGCTTGTACGCGACCGGCTCATCGAGGAAATACAGCACCGTCGGATGATCGGGATCGTCGGTAGAGCAGACGTAGCCCTGCGGTTTGTTGAGCATGAAATAGCGCGGGCCGTTCTGCTGCTGCAGCGGATTGCCGTCGAACGCCACTTCTTGCTCCGGGGTCAGTTTGACAGCCCCGCTCTTCACTACCTCACCGTCCACGGTGACGCGTTTAGCCCGAAGTTCGCGCGCGACCAGCGCACGGCTGATGCCTAACTGCTGAGATAAAAACTTGTCCAATCGCATGGGATCTGCTTTGCCTGTCGTTGTTATGATCGCATTGATCGTATTGCCAAAATATGACGCCCGCCGTTGCACCGGGTGCAAATAGCAGGTTCAGGGGGGGAATCGCGTGGGGGAACAGCGATTGCTGTCACACAAGTATAGCGACACAACGCGTTGCCCGACAGAGGTAATTTTCACGCTTCTCGCACCGCGCGTGCGCAGAAGGCATAATAGTAGAAATTTTTCGGCCGCCCGGGGCGTAAAATGTCGCTGTTTCTGTGGGAACGGGGGCGACAAGACCTGTACCCGGCGGCCCATTCCACTCTACGGCGTTCATTTTATGGCCTTTACCCTACGCCCCTACCAACTGGAAGCGGTCGAAGCCACCATCAACCATTTCCGGCGGCGTCCCGAACCGGCGCTGATCGTGCTGCCGACCGGCGCCGGCAAAAGCCTGGTGATCGCCGAACTGGCGAAGCGAGCCCGTGGGCGGGTGCTGGTGTTGGCGCACGTCAAGGAACTGGTGGCGCAAAACCACGCCAAATACTGCGCCTACGGCCTGGAGGCGGACATCTTCGCCGCCGGTCTGCAACAAAAAGAGAGCGCCGGCAAAGTGGTGTTCGGCAGCGTGCAGTCGGTGGCGCGCAACCTGCCGCTGTTCGACGGCGCCTTTTCGCTGCTGATCGTCGATGAATGCCACCGCATCAGTGACGACGACGACAGCCAGTACCAACAAATCATCCAGCATTTGCAGAAAACCAACCCGCAGCTGCGGCTGCTGGGGTTGACCGCCACGCCCTATCGTCTGGGCAAGGGCTGGATTTACCAGTATCACTACCACGGTTTTACCCGCGGCGACGGCGCCAGCCTGTTTCGCGACTGCATCTATGAGCTGCCGCTGCGCTATATGATTAAGAACGGCTTCCTGGTGCCGCCTGAGCGGCTGGACATGCCGATTGTACAGTACGATTTCAGCCGGCTGGAGGCCAGAAGCAACGGCCTGTTCAGCGAAGCGGATCTGAACCGCGAGCTGAAGCGGCAAAACCGCGTCACGCCGCACATTATCAGCCAGATTGTGGAGTACGCCGACGATCGCAAAGGGGTAATGATCTTCGCCGCCACCGTCGAGCACGCCCGCGAGATCCACGGCCTGCTGCCGAACGGCGAGGCCGCGCTGGTCAGCGCAGAAACGCCGCCCGCCGAGCGCGATGCGCTGATCGAGGCGTTCAAACAGCAGCAGTTGCGCTATCTGGTCAACGTAGCGGTATTGACCACCGGTTTCGACGCGCCGCACGTCGATCTGATCGCGATCCTGCGCCCGACCGAGTCCGTCAGCCTGTATCAGCAGATCGTCGGCCGCGGGCTGCGGCTGGCGCCCGGCAAGGAGGATTGTCTGATCCTCGACTATGCCGGCAACCCGCACGATCTGTTTACGCCTGAGGTCGGCGTCAGCAAGCCGCACGGCGACAGCCAGCCGGTGCAGGTGTTCTGCCCGGCCTGCGGCTTCGCCAATCTGTTCTGGGGCAAGTGCACCGAGAACGGCGATATCATCGAGCACTACGGCCGCCGCTGTCAGGGCTGGCTGGAAGACGACGACGGCCACCGCGAACAGTGCGATTACCGCTTCCGGTTCAAGAGCTGCCCGCACTGCGGCGCGGAGAACGACATCGCCGCACGCCGCTGCCATCAGTGTCAGGAGGTGCTGGTCGATCCCGATGACATGCTGAAGGCGGCGCTGAAGCTGAAAGACGCGCTGGTGCTGCGCTGCGGCGGCATGGAACTGCAGAGCGGCCGCGATGACAAGGGCGAATGGCTGAAGGCCACCTATTACGACGAGGACGGCACCAGCACCAGCGAGCGCTTCCGCCTGCAGACGCCGGCGCAGCGCAAAGCGTTCGAGATGCTGTTCCTGCGCCCGCACCAGCGCGCGCCGGGCGTGCCGTTCGCCTGGCACACCGCCGCCGACGTGCTGGCGCAACAGCAGGCGCTGCGCCATCCGGATTTCGTGGTGGCGCGCAAACGCGGCCAGTTTTGGCAGGTGCGCGAGAAAGTGTTCGATTATCAAGGCCGTTTCCGCCGCGCCAATCAATTGACCTGAGCGAACGGTCCCCAATCTGGACAGGTTTTCGTTGCCCTGCAGGCGGCTTTCCGTTAAAATGCCGCGCGCTTTACCTGGGCCTGCCCAGCGTTAAAGCGGATTCCCGAACTTGCTACTTGGGTCGCCTGTAGCAGGGTAAATTTTCTTTTAAGAGAAAAAACAATGTTCACTATCAATGCAGAAGTACGTAAAGACCAGGGTAAAGGTGCGAGCCGCCGCCTGCGTGCAGCAAACAAATTCCCAGCTATCGTTTACGGTGGCAAAGAAGCTGCAGTTTCCATCGAATTGGACCATGATTCTGTTAAGAACATGGAAGCTAAACCAGAATTCTACAGCGAAGCAGTAACTCTGGTTATCGACGGTAAAGAAACCAAAGTTAAGGTTCAGGCTGTACAGCGTCACCCGTTCAAGCCAAAACTGGCTCACATCGACTTCGTTCGCGTTTAATCGCTACGTTTTCGAACCTTTCGGGACGCCGAAATAAAGAACGCCGCAATTGCGGCGTTTTTTATTGTCTGCGATCCGGCGCGCTTACTTGCCGCTGCCGGTCCGGCGCTGCAGCTGATCGCGCAGGTTCGGCGGCGTGCCTCTGATGGTCAGCGTGTCGGTGGCCGCATCCCAGAAAATGCGCTCGCCCAACAGCATGGCGTCGAAATTCAGGCTGATGCCGCCGCCGCTGCCGGCAAATTTGGTCAGCTGGCGCAGCGTGCCGCGATCCGCCGGGAAGCTTTCCTCCAACTCATACCCTTGCTCGCTGGAGAACTGCATGAAGTCTTTCTCACCGACCGGCGACAGCTCCTGCGACAGGGCCTGCAGTTCAATCTCTTCGCCCGCCTGCAGCTGTTCGTTGCAGTAGCTGTACACCTGTTGGCGCACCGACTGGCGCTCGTTCTTGTCC
The DNA here is from genome assembly GCF_047456145.1 of Serratia sp. BNK-23. NCBI lineage: Bacteria > Pseudomonadati > Pseudomonadota > Gammaproteobacteria > Enterobacterales > Yersiniaceae > Serratia > Serratia sp. BNK-23. Next base: position 1,513,260 of record NZ_CP179900.1, on the reverse strand, counting down.
AACTGCGCATCGGCGCAGTAGTCGTCCACCGCCTGCAGCAGCCCGCGGTTTTGCGCCTTGGTGTCCAACCCTTCGGACGCCGCCAGGAAATCCATGAAGAAGTCGGCGACCTTGCGGCCTACGCGCCCGCGCAGGAAGGTCAGATAGCGGGTCGATTCCGGGTTGGTTTCCCATTCGGTCAGATCGATGCGCGCGACGATATCGGCGTTGTTGATGTCCAGATAGTGCGTGGTGTTGATATCCAGCTCTTCGTTGACGCGCATGCTGTTACGGCTGTTCAGCACCGCGATCAGCAAGTACTCCACCGCCAGATAACGGTATTGGCCGAACAGCACCACGCCGCCTTCGGCAAACGGATACTTCGCCAGTTCGTCGCGCAGGCGGCCGGTCGCCGCGCGGCTGAAGGCCAGAAAGTCCTTATCGTCCTTGCGGCAAGTGCGCAGCGCTTCCGCCAGTTCGCTGCCTTCGTTGAACAGGCCCAAGGCCTTGCTCTTGGCGCTGTAGACGCGATGCAGTTCCGTCATCATTTCTTCCACCGCCGCGTTGGTGGGAAGCAAGGTATCGCGCAACACCACGTCCAGCGTTTGCTCGTCGCGTTTCACCAATTGGTGCAGAGCGATCTGGTCGATATCCAGACTCATGATAAATCCTCCTGTTCTTTAGGCGCGTATTCAAACACTGAAGACCCCGCCCTGCAATACTAAAAAGCTGCGGCCAACCGGAAAGGCGCAGCGGGGCCCCGCCCCGGCGCGGGCGAACAATTTCCCGAATGACAGGAAGTGATAAAAGAGCGGAAAATCACTGCCCTATACGGTAAGATAGGGCACTTTGCAGATTACTAAGCGCAATTTTATGCCACAATCATCCCGTTACAGTGACGAACACGTTGAACAACTGCTCTCAGAGCTGGTCAATGTTCTGGAAAAACACCATACCCCCACCGATCTTTCCCTGATGGTGCTGGGCAACATGGTCACTAATTTGATCAACACCAGCGTTGCCCCCGCGCAGCGGAAAACCCTGGCGAGATCGTTCGCGGAAGCCTTGCAGGCTTCTGTCCGTGAAGATAAAGCACATTAATATTGACTTATGGTGACAAACCGTCAGCGTTATCGTGAAAAAGTCTCCCAGATGATCAGCTGGGGGCACTGGTTCGCCTTATTCAACATCCTGCTCGCCCTTGGGCTGGGCAGCCGCTACCTGTTTGTCACCGACTGGCCCGCATCCCTGCTGGGCCGGGTCTATGCCTTTGTCAGCCTGCTGGGGCATTTCAGCTTTATCGTGTTCGCCGGCTATTTGCTGGTGATCTTCCCGCTCACCTTCGTGGTGATGTCGCAGCGGCTGCTGCGATTTATTTCCGCCGCGTTGGCCACCATCGGGCTCACGCTGTTGCTGGTCGACAGCGAAGTGTTCTCCCATTTCCACCTGCACCTCAATCCGGTGGTGTGGGATCTGGTGGTCAACCCGGATCAAAGCGAGCTTTCGCGCGACTGGCAGCTGATGTTTATCTGCGTGCCGGTGATCTTCCTGGTGGAGATGCTGTTCGGCACCTGGAGCTGGCAGAAGCTGCGCAGCCTGAACCGCCGCCGCTTCGGCAAGCCGCTGGCGGCGCTGTTTATCAGCGCCTTTTTCGCGTCGCACCTGATTTATATCTGGGCCGACGCCAACTTCTATCGCCCGATCACCATGCAGCGAGCCAACCTGCCGCTCTCGTACCCGATGACCGCGCGCAAGTTCCTCGAGAAACACGGCCTGCTCGACCAGCAAGAGTATGAGCGCCGTCTGGTGCAACAGGGCAACCCGGAAGCGGTGTCGGTAGAGTATCCGCTCAGCGATCTCAGCTACGGCGATAAAGGCAGCGACTATAACCTGCTGATGATCGTAGTGGACGGCATTCGCGCCAAAGACGTGGCGCAGGACATGCCAACCCTGACCCGCTTCGCCCAGGAAAACGTGCGTTTCAGCGATCACTACAGTTCGGGCAACCATGCCGATACCGGGCTGTTCGGCCTGTTCTACGGCATTTCCCCGACCTATCTGGACAGCGTGCTCGCTGGCCGCAAGCCGTCGGCACTGATCAATGCGCTCGGCGATCGGGGCTACCAGCTGGGGCTGTTCTCCTCCGATGGCTTCAATGCCAGCCTGTATCGCCAGGCCCTGTTGACCGACTTCTCGCTGCCGACGCCGGCGCCGCAAAGCGACGCCCAAACCACCCAGCAATGGCAACGTTGGTTGGCGGACCAGGGTAGCAAAGAGCCGTGGTTCTCCTATATCAACTTCAGCGGCGCCGAGCCGACCGAAGGCGACAAAAAACCGGTTCCGGCCGACTTTATTAGGCGCTACCGCACCGGCGCGCAAGATGTGGATGCCCAGATAGGCCAGGTGCTGGACACGCTGAAACAGCGCGGCCTGCTGGATAAAACCGTGGTGGTGATCACCGCCGAGCACGGCGTCGAGTTCAACGACAGCGGCAAAGGCCAATGGGGCGCCGGCACCGCCTTCAACCAGGCGCAACTGCAGGTGCCGTTGGTGATCCACTGGCCGGGCACCCCGGCGCAGACCATCAGCAAGCTGACCGGCCATAACGACGTCATGCGCACCTTGATGCAACGCCTGCTGCACGTGCAAACCGCGCCGAAAGACTATTCGCAGGGCGAGGATCTGTTCACCGCCCAGCGCCGCAACAACTGGATCGCCACCGGCGATGGCAACCAGCTGGTGATCACCACGCCGACACAAACGCTGATGCTGGACAACAGCGGCAACTATCGCGTCTACGATCAGAACGGCGATGAAATAAAAGACGAGAAACCGCAGCTTGCTCTGCTGTTGCAGGTGTTGACCGATGTAAAACGCTTTATCGCCAACTAACTGCTTAAAACTAAAGCAATCAAGTGGCGAGGCGCTTGCATTAACATCGGGAATCGGTAGTATGATTTTTCATAGCGTCGGCATGTAGCGCAGCCTGGTAGCGCACCGTCATGGGGTGTCGGGGGTCGGAGGTTCGAATCCTCTCATGCCGACCAAATTTAAGAAAACCTGCTGTTACAGCAGGTTTTTTTTCGTCTGCCGTTTACGCGGAAAGTTTAACGATCGCCGCCGGAATACCCTGACGCACCGCCGCACCGGTCACCCAATCCAGCCAGGTATTCGGCACTTCGCGCGTCGGATCGGCAAACCCCAGATCGTTGAGGTTGATGCCGGCGGCGATGCGCTCATCCATCGCCAGCGGTTCGCCATCCAGGTAGTGCTGGCTGGCCCCCATCTCCCGGTGGCCGTAGCCGTGTTCCACCGCGATCACGCCGGGCATCACCCCCGCCAGCAAACTGATCTGCGCCTCGCGGCTGCCGCCCGGCGTGCTGATGCGCACCCAATCACCGTGTTGAATACCGAAACGCGCCCCGTCCGCCGGGTTCAAGGCCACCAGGTTCACCGGCTTCACGTCGTGCAGGCGCCGGATCACCGCGGTGGAGCTGCTCATCACATTCGATTTGAAGGACATCAGGCGCAGCGGCCACTGCCGTTCTGGGTAGAGCGCTTCCACCGCGCGGCCGTCCGACAAACGCGCCGGGTAGCAGGTGGGGCAGCCGCTGAAACGCTCGCCGGTGATCGCATGCCGGTGCTTCGCCACTTCCGCATTCCAGATCTGCAGCGGTTTCTCCCAGCGGTTGCCCACGCTGCCGTCGCGGCGGCCGCTGTCGTGATCGGCGAAGCGGCCGCCGCGGCTGTAGATAAACGCCACGCGGTCGATCTCATCGGCGCGCAGCGTCTGCGCCAGCTGCGGCAGCAAGCGATCGACACCGCTCAGCGCCAGTTCGTCCGCCCTCGCGGCCGGCACCGGCGCCTTGCCGGCAAACGCCACGTTGGCGGCGGCGCGCAGATAATAATCCTCCGCACGGTTGAGCGGCAGCAGCCCGCCCTGGCCGTCGCCGATAGCGCGATCGCCGAACCCCGGCAATGCCAGGCGTTTGGCGATGGCAATGCAAAACGCCTCCATGGAAATCGGCTGCCCTTGCGCCGTTTGCGCAGTCGCCGGCGTCACTATCGGCCAGCGCGCGGTGGTGGTCTTACTGGCGACGCCGCCCCAGGGGGCGCTGAATCCCCAACTCTCAAAATTATGGGTGTCCGGGACGATATAGTCGGCCAGCGCCGTCGTTTCGTTGATAAACGCATCGATAGCGATAAACAGCGGCAAACGCGCCGGATCTTTCAGCCGCTCCTCCGCCACGCCGCGCAACCCGGCGATACCGTACAAGGGGTTGGTTATGTTCGAGATCCAGGCTTTCAGCCCGTACGGGTACCCTGCCAGCGCCGAGGTCAGCAGCTCGGTCAACTGCCCGGCGACGAACGGATACCAGGGCGCTTTGGCCGGCCAAGGCGAAATGCCCGCCGCCACTTTTTCGCGGTATTCGTCGGAGGTTTCATAGGCGGCCTTGCTGCGCGCGATATTCAGCCCTTTCGGTTTTACCAGGCCAGGAAACTCGACCAGGTTATAGCGCGGCCCCTCGGCGAAGCCGTTGAATTTACCGCCGCCGACGAACACGCCCCCCGCCAGGCTCAGGTTGCCGATCAGCACGTTAAGCATCATCACCGCCCAGGTATTGTAAAACCCGTTCGCCGCCATCATCCCGCCATGGGCGATCACTGCCGCCTTGCGCCCGTGGGCGGTAAAGGCCTCGGCCAGTGCCGCGATGCGTGCCACCGGCACACCGCATTGCCGGCTGTACGCCTCCGGCGACAGATTGTCGGCGGCCTCTTTCAAACACTGGAAGCCGCTTTTCACCTCCACCTGCGCGCCATCGTACAGCGTCACCGTACGGGTTACCCACAGCTCGGCGCTGTCGCACGTCTCGGCCGCCACCAGCTCACCCGCGCCGTTGACCACCAGCGGTGACGCCGACCCGGTGCCGTTGAGATCGGCCAGCGTCAGGTGCTGCCCCGCGCGCGGATGCTCGCTCTCGGCGATCACCAGATGCGTGGCATTGGTCCAGCTCTTCTCGCCGGCGCGTTGCATGGCGGCCTCAGACGGGATGGCGAGATAATCGGTCTGATAACGCCGGTGGTCGAGGATCCAACGGATCATCGCCATCGCCAGCGCCGAGTCGGTACCCGGCAATATCGGGACCCAATGGCCATGATCGTCCGCCAACGTGGTGGTCAGCGGCAGCGCCGGCGCCACCACCGCATAACGGAATTCGCTGCGCAATCTGGCGCTGGCCAATTGCCGGGCCTGGCGCTTGAACGGGTTGCCGGACTGCGCCGGTGAGGTCCCCATAAACAGCGCGAATTCGACCTGTTCCCAGTCCGGTTTCACGTGCGGGTTCTTGTCCAGATCGTTCATCAACGCGCCGGAACCGGCACGGTAGGCCAGCCCGCAGTAAGCGCCGTGCGCGCCGAAGTTTTTGCTGCCGAAACTGTTCTGGGCGAAGCGCCGCAGGAAGCTATCGCGCCCGTCGTCACCGGCGTTGGTCACCAATAGCTGGTTGGCTTTCGGCCCCAGCCCCGGCCGTCGGGCATCGATCGGCGTCTCCAGATCGCGGATCGCCCGCAGACCGTCCACATGCCCCTCGCCGAACAGATTGCCGCCCTCCACCACTTCGGCGATCAACTGCTCAAAGCTGATGCGCTGCCACTTGCCCTCGCCGCGTTTGCCGACGCGCTTCATCGGCTCCAGCACGCGCATCGGGCTGTAAAGCCCCTCCAGCAGCGTGGCGCCGCGTGCGCAGGCGGTGGAACGGGCATCGAGGCCGCGTTCGCCACCCAACTGCGCCAACGCATCCTGCAGCGGCAACGCAGAGTCGACGTGCCGTTCCTGAGACAGCGGATGATAAGGGTTGCCAGCAATGCGCAATACCCGGTCGGTCTGCCTGTCCACCCGTACCCGCACGCCGCATTGCGTCCAGCAGCCGAAACACTGGGTCATCGAGATGGCCTGTTGCGGATTGCCTTGCCATTCCGGCATTGCCCGCCCTTCGGGCGACAGGGAGTTGCCGTTGATGCGATCCAGAGTCACCCGCCCTGAGGTGCCGTGAATCAAGCCGTCGATCGCCCGTTTGGCGACTTCGCGATAGCTCAGGCCGAAAGCGGACAATCCGCCGAAGGCCAGGCCCACTTTCAACCACTGACGCCGGGTGAGTTTAGCCATGTTGTTTTCTCCGCAGTAAAAACGCCTGTGCTTCACGCACCATGATCATTAACGCCAGCCACAAGCCGAAGGTGCCGACGATCGCCAGCAAACCGTCAGTGCCGAGCGGCAGGCTATAAGAGGAGTTAGACGCGCTGTATTTCGGGATGGTTTGTACCTCGATCAACAGCGTCCAGCGCATCAGCCAGCTCAGCACCAGAGCACCGGCCACCAGCAGCGGCGCACCGGCGCGCGGCAAGCGCCGATAGCCGGCCCAGGCGGCGCACGCCAGCGTCAGCCCCCACAGCGCAATCCATCCTGCGGCATACTGGCGCGCCATCGCCTGCGTCTGCAGCCAGTGGCGTACCGCCGCGCCGGATAACGTATCGCCGCATACCCACAGCAGGATCGCCCCGCCGAGCAGCAGCAGTGTCAGCAACATCCCGCGCGCCAGCGGCGCCTGCTGACCGGGCCGTTCGCGCATCGCCAGCAGCAGCAAAGCCAAGAGCGCCTGCAGCGCGCTGAGGAACATCACGATCGGAAACCCGTAGCTGAACCAGATTGGGCGGGCGCGCACGATGGAAACCTCTCGCCCGGTGTACAACAGCAGGCCGATAGCCACCAGCGCGCAGGCGGGCGCTATCCCACGCAACAGCGCAACCGGTCTGCCCGTCAGCCGCGTAAATTCAATCGCGATAAACCACAGGCCGATCAGCAGGGTAAACAGCGGCAAGAACAGCGCGCCCCACGGCATCCACGACCAGGGCGTCGGGTAGGCGTAGAAATGCCAGAAACGGGCGGTTTGATGCAGGTCGGCGGTCAACGCCAGCGGCGCGGTAATGGCGCACGTCAGCCCGATAAACAGCGCCATGCGCTCCAGATGCGCGGCGTTATCTCCACCGCGCCAGCGCCACACGCAGGCCAGCAGCGCGGCGCAGGCGGCGATGCCGATAAAGAAGAAATATTGTACGGCCCACGGCAGCCAGCTCACCGCCTGCGGCTGGCTCAGCACTTCTGCGATCATCAGTTGGCGGCTCATCGTCTTTCTCCCCATAAGGCGACCTGCGCCCGCCCCGGCAGCGGCGTGACGAAGGCGTCATCCAGCCCCAGATAGAACACGTGGGGCGCGGTTTGGTTCTCCGGCTTGAGGACTTTTATCTCGACCTCGTGGCGCCGCAGCAGCTTGCTCAGCGTGCTGTGCGGATCGCGCATATCGCCGATGATCCGCGCCCCTCCCACGCACGACTCCACGCATGCCGGCAACAATCCCGCCTCCAGCCGGTGCACGCAAAAGGTGCATTTGTCCGCCGTTTGGGTTGTGTGATTGATAAAACGGGCATCGTACGGACAGGCCTGTACGCAATAGGCGCAACCCACGCAGCGTTTGTTGTCGACCACCACGATCCCGTCCTCGCGCTGGAAGGTGGCCTGTACCGGACATACCGGCACGCAGGGCGGGTTGTCGCAGTGATTGCACAGCCTGGGCAACAGCACGTTGGTCGCAGCGGCTTCGCCTTCGAGGCTGACCTGATACTGGTTTACCGTGGTACGAAACTCCCCGTGCGGCGTCTGGTTTTCAATGGCGCAGCTCACGGTACAAGCCTGGCACCCTACGCAGCGCCGCAGGTCGATCAGCATCGCGTAACGGCGGCTCGCATCCCCCTCGCGCCGCGTCGGTGCTAACGTCAGCCCGGCCTCCGCCACGGAGATCAGCGAAGCCCCCGCCGTCAACACGCCCAGCCGCTGTAAAAACTGCCGTTTACCGAAATCCATGCGCCTCTCCCACGTCCTGGGCATCACCCCGATCACGCTATTGATGCCCGTTAGATGAATAAACAATGTCGATGATTTACAGTGTAAAAATGACATTGGGCTCAGCTCTATTGTGGTTAACCACATACCGGACCTAACGTTGATCTAAAACAAGTGACGGCAGGCAGATTGCCCATCAGGAGGGGCCGTGAGGGTCGTGTTATTACTGCTGCTCAGTCTCGGCTGGGGGATGGCGGCACAGGCGGGCGAGTGGTCGGTCGGCGTGCTGGCGATGCGCGGCGATGCGGCGACCGCGCGTGACTGGCAGCCGCTGATCGACAGGCTCAACGGCAGCGTCGGCGGTGAGCGCTTCCGCCTGCAGCCGCTCGATCTGGCGCAGATGCGCGAAGCGGTCAATCGGGGCAGCGTGCAGTTCGTGGTCACTAATCCGGCGCAGTTCGTGCAGTTGAACAGCCACTATCATCTGCGCTGGCTGGCGTCGTTGCGCGCCGCCAACGGCGATCGGGCAACGGGCAACATCATCGGCAGCGTGATTTTGGTGCGGCGCGACAGCGGCATAACGACGCCGCAGGCGCTGATGGGCAAAACGGTGGGCGCCATCGCTCCGCAGGCCTTCGGCGGCTATCTGACCGGCTATAAGGCGCTCAGCGATGCCGGTATGCGGCCCGAGCGCGATTTTCACCTGCGCTTTACCGGGTTCCCTGCCGACGCCCTGCTCTATCTGTTGCGCGAGCGCGCCATTCAGGCCGCTATCGTTCCCGTCTGTCTGCTGGAGAAAATGGGTCGGGAAGGCTTGATCAACCCGGCGGATTTTCGCCCGCTGTTGCAACGGCCCACATCGGTTCCCTGCGTCACCAGCACGCCGCTTTATCCCAACTGGTCGTTCGCCGCCCTGCCCGGTCTGGATAACTCACTGGTGGATGCAGTAGCAAGAGCCTTGCTGACCGCACCGCCGCAGTCTCCCTTTCAGTGGGGCGCACCGGCCTCGACCAGCGCAGTGGAAGCGCTGCTGCGCGCCGTCAATCAGCACCCGGAACAGCGGCGCCTGTGGCTGGATATCAAGAGCTGGCTGATCCAGCATCAGACGGCCGTCAGCCTGTCGCTGGCGGTGCTGGCGCTGTTGATCGTCAACCATATCTGGATCGCGCTGCTGGTGCGCCGGCGTGGGCGACAGCTGCTCCATGCCGGAGAACAACTGCGCCGTCAGGAGCAGGCGCTGGAGAACGCCAGGCAGTTGAACGTGCTGGGAGAGATGGCCTCCGGCTTTGCGCATGAGCTCAACCAGCCGCTGGCAGCCATTCGCCACTATGCGCAAGGGTGCCTGATCCAACTGCGCAAAACGGACGCCGGGCACCCGCTGCTGACGCCGCTGGAAAATATTGATCGGCAGGCGCAGCGCGGCGGCGAGACGATTCATAACCTGCGCCAGTGGGTGCAGCCCCCCACCGAGAAGGTAGACAAGGCGAGCTGGCGCCCCATCTCGATAAACGAAACCGCCGAGCGGGTGTGGGCACTGCTGCGCCTGACGCAACGCTACCCCGACCTGAAACTGTTCAACAACGTGGCACCTTCGCTGACGCTAACCCTGCCGCCGGCGCTGCTGGAACAGCTGCTGGCGAACCTGCTGCTGAACGCGGCGCAGGCCGGCGCCAACGCCGTCTGGCTTTCCGCCGACGAACACGAACGGGCGCTCGATGTGCGTTTGCAGGACAACGCGGGCGGGATGAGCGCGGCCGGGCTGGAGCAGGCTTTCCGCCCCTTCAACACCACCAAGGCCGGCGGCATGGGGCTGGGGTTGGCCATTTGCCACCGCCTGGCCCGGTATGGCGGCGGCGAGATCCAACTGGCTAACCGCCCCGCCCCCGACAGCCGCAATGGGCTATGCGTCACCCTGCATTTCATATTTAACGATGAGGAAAACCATGCCGCTAATTCATCTGGTGGATGATGACGTCGCCGTCACCGACGCCTGCCATTTTTTACTGACCAGCCTCGGCCACGACGTGCAATGCTGGAATGACAGCACCGACTTTTTGGCGCAGGCCGATCTGTTTCAGACCGGGATCGTCTTGCTGGACATGCGGATGCCGAAACTCGATGGGCACCAGGCCTACGCTGAACTGCGCCGCCTCGGCAGCACGCTGGCGGTGGTGTTCCTGTCCGGCCATGGCGACGTGCCGATGGCGGTGGAGCAGATGAAGTACGGCGCGGTGGACTTCCTGCAAAAACCGATCGCCGCTGAACCGCTGATCGCCGCCCTCGAACGGGCGCGGCAGGTCTCGGCCAAAGCCTGGCGACGCCATGAAACTTGCGGCCGCTACCGCACGCTCACGCCGAAAGAACGCGACATCGCGCAGCTGGTGGTGCGAGGCATGATGAACAGGGAAATGGCGGAGCGGTTGAATATCGCCCTGCGCACCGTAGAGGTTCACCGGGCGAAAGTGATGGAGAAAATGCAAGCCGCCAGCCTGGCGGAATTAGTGATTCAGTTGCAGGGATTACCGCACGCCGCGCAAGAATGATCGCATCATACAAAATTCCGCCCCCCCTCTTGCCAACCGGCCTTCCTCAGGCCAGAATACTGTACATTAATTCAGTATTTACAGGTGAGTCATGTTTGTAGAATTGGTGTACGACAAACGCAACGTCGCTGGGCTGCCCAACGCCGCCGAGATTATTCGCAACGAGCTGGAAAAACGCGTGCATGCGCTGTTCCCGGAAGCTGACGTGCGCGTGAAACCGATGCAGGCCAACGGCCTGAACTCCGACGCCAGCAAAAGCGATCGTGAGAAGCTGAACCGAATGTTGGAAGAGATGTTCGAAGAAGCGGATCAGTGGCTGGTCACTGATATATAAACCCAACCTGATGGCTGGGCTCCTCAACCGGCTATTTTACCGCCAGAATACAGCAAACGCTCAGCCCTTGATTAATGGGCTTGACGCGGTGCCTCCCCCATCCGGTTATCGGTTGGTTAGTGTGCACTTTTCCAGCGCATATATACCATAACAAAAAGCCCCAGCATCGCTGCTGGGGCCTCTGTCATGGTGCCGGCTACCGGAATCGAACTGGTGACCTACTGATTACAAGTCAGTTGCTCTACCTACTGAGCTAAGCCGGCTGAATTTGGCGGAAGGACAGAGATTCGAACTCTGGGAGCTGTTACACTCGACGGTTTTCAAGACCGTTGCCTTAAACCACTCGGCCATCCTTCCAATGGGCGCTGATATTAGCGATACCGTTATGAAATGTCTATCATTTTGATGCAAAAAAATGGCATGGGCGGTGCAGTTGCCTAAACTTCAGGCCTTAAACGCTTAAAAAATGAAAAGCCCCGCAAAAGCGAGGCTTTTATGTTCGGCTGAAACGCGATTACTTCGGCTGCGAATCGTAGTCGGAACAGGTTTGATAGCCCTTGTTCATGACATGGCCCGTGTCGTTGTAGCTGACAAAGTACGTTTGCACTTTGCCATCGCGCGGCGCGACAGCATAGGTATCGCAAGTGCCTTGCGCATGAATCAGCGTGGCAGACGTCGACGGCGGACCGGCAATCGCCCGCACCTGCTGCTTGGTCATCCCTACTTTGACATCGCTGACCACCGGCTCATTGACATAACTGGTTGCACGGTCATAGGCGGTGCAGCCGGCAAGAATGGAAAATACCGCTGCAGTACCGACGGCCAAAACCAACTTCTTCGTCATAGCTTGTCCTCTTGGAGTACGTTTGTTGTCCCCTAAGTCTAGAAGTGGAAAGGCTTTTCTACAAATTCCCGTTTGTCGATCGGTGCGGTTTACGCTCGTCGATCAGCGTTTGACGTTTTCCTGTCGTTTCAGCTGCTCTTCAAACCCCTGCTGTGACTCCTGCACGTAACGCTGCAGCCCTGCGGGATCGATAAATGCCTGCGTATCGCCGGCCTGCAAACGCCGCCATTTGTCGGCTAAAGCGAAACGCGTCCCTTTATTGGCGATAAATATATCCGCCTGCACCCGTGCCAAACGGGCGAAACTGCCGCGAATGTCCTCAATCAGCTGCGGATAGTTTTTGTTGCCGATCAGGTAGTAATCCGGTGTAGCCAGGCTGTCAGCATAGATAAAGCGATACGGCTTGCCGTTATGCCGTAGCGTGGTCAACCACGACGTCGCGCCCGGCAGATGCCCCGGCGTCATCATCGCGGTCAGCGTCAGGCCGCCAAGGGTGATGCTGTCGCCATCGGCAACCACAATATCCGTTTGCACGGCCGGGAAAGTGAGCGAATCCCCCAACGCGAAATCCTGCCGTCCACCTAACGCCAACTGGCGCGCATTGGCCGCGCTGGCCACCAGCCTCGCGCCGCTCCAGCGTTTCAGCTGCGCAATGCCGCCGGCCTGATCGAGCCTTGCATGGCTGTTCAGGATATATTTCAGATCCTTAATGCTGAACCCCAGCCGTTCGATATTCGCTTTGATGCCCGGCGCACTGCTCTCCAACCCCGCATCGATCAAAATCAATCCCTGCGGCGTGCTCAACAATACCGACGACAGGTTGCTCGTGCCGACGTAATACACCTGCTCAAAGATCTGGAACGGCGCTATCGGCTGCGCCCACTCTTCAAACAGCGAGTATGGCGGAGCGCTAGACAACGGCTGCGCCGGGTCTAACTTCGCCTGCGTGGAGAAGCTCAAGGAAAAGGCCATCGCCATCAGATAATGCATGCTTTTTTTCATTTTTCTCTTCTGTCTGTGTCAACCGGGCAGGAGTATACTCGGCCTTATATTGAACAGTATTCAATTAAAAAAAGGACAATTGATGAATATTCTACAAATGGACATGAATCTGCTGAAAGTGCTGTATCTGCTGATGGTAACGGGTTCCAGCCGTAAAACCGCCGAGCGGCTGGGCATCAGCACCTCCGCCGTCAGTCATGCGCTGGCTCGCCTGCGGGAAGTGTTGGATGACCCGCTGTTTCGCCGAGAAGGCCATCGCCAGGTTCCCACCCTGTTTGCACTGTCGTTGAAAGACAAATTGGCGCCGCTGTTCTCCTCGCTGGACAGTGAAATGTTCGGCCAACAACCGCAGGCGCCGCGTCGCTTCACGCTGGTGGCGCCCCCCGCTCTGCACCCTATTCTGTTGCCTTTGCTGGCGGAAAAGGGCGCCGCTTGCCATGCCGATATTCACTGCCAAAACTTTGAACGACGCGCCTGGCGCGAAGAGCTGCTTGAGGGGAGCGTCGATCTGGTGCTGGCGGTGGGCGATCATCAACAACGCACCAGCGCACTGCATTATGAAGCGCTTGGGCGCACTCGCCTGATTGCGCTGTATGGCCCGCCGCTATACCCAGTCCTGCAAGATAAACGCGCGCTGGCCTTCAGCGAACTGGCGGATTACGCGCATTATTATTGCCATCCGTGGCCACAAACGGAAAACGAGCTGGATCGGCAGCTTGAGCGCCAGGGGTTGCACCGCCGCATTGCCCTGAACTGCGCCGACTACGCACAACTTCCACCGGTGCTGCGCCGCGCGCCGTTGCTGGCGGTAGTGCCTCAACCATGGTTTACCGCCCAGCCCGACAAGCACGGGTTAAGCGCGCTGCCGATTAGCGATAACCTGGCTATCGGTCACCTTTTTTCTCAATACCGAAAAGGCGAGCCGGAGTGGCGAAAGCGGCTGATTTCCGCCATCCACGCCGAGCTGCGACACTACTACCGCTAAGTAGGATCAGAAACCGAAGTCGCTCAGCGCCGGGACATCGTCCGGGCGCCGACCGAGCGGCCAATGAAAACGCCGATCCTGTTCGCGAATCGGCATGTCGTTGATGCAGGCATGGCGGTTAATCATCAATCCATCCTGATTAAACTCCCAGTTTTCGTTGCCAAAGCTGCGATACCAGTTGCCGGAATCGTCGCGCCACTCATAGGCGAAACGCACCGCGATGCGCGCGCCGTCAAACGCCCACAGTTCCTTAATCAGCCGATACTCCAGCTCTTTCGCCCACTTGCGTTGCAAAAATGCGACCACCGCCGCGCGGCCGTCGACAAACTCTGCGCGATTACGCCAATGGGTATCGAGAGAATAGACCTGCGACACCCGCTCAGGATCGCGGCTGTTCCAGGCATCCTCCGCCAACCGCACTTTTTCGCTGGCCGATTCACGGGTGAAAGGCGGCAATGGGGGTTTAATGCTCATGATCATCTCCTGCGTAATAATGTAGACAACTCTGTCTACATTATTACGCTAGCGCATGTAGACAGAGTTGTCTACAATCACTCGAAAATAGCCTGGGAGAAAATGATGACCGCCGATCGCAATACCTTACCCGCCCGCCAGCGCATCCTGTTGACGGCCCACGATCTGTTTTATCAGGAAGGGATCCGCGCCACCGGCATCGATCGCATCATCAAGGAATCAGGCGTCACTAAGGTGACGTTTTATCGCCACTTTCCCAGCAAGAACGAATTGATTACGGCGTTTTTGGCCTATCGCCACCAGCAGTGGCTCACCTGGTTCAGCACAGCGCTGGATCGCCATGTGGCACAGAGCGGCGGGTTGCTGCCGGCGCTGGCGCCCTGCCTGGCGGAATGGTTCGACGATCCGCGCTTTCGCGGCTGCGCGTTTATCAATACGGCGGTGGAAATCGCCGATCTGCTGCCGGAAAGCCTGCAAATCGCCGGCCGGCATAAACGGCAAATGGCGGATGAACTGGCGCGTCACCTGCCCGCCGGCCCACAGCGGGAAAAGCGGGCGGCAATGCTGGCGATGCTGATCGACGGCGCCATCGTCAGAGTGCAGATAGAGCGGCAACCGCAGGCCGCGCTGCAGGTGCTGAATGCCGCGTTGGACATGTTGGCGCAAGGCGGGTTCGATCAGTAATTGGCCCAAATGCCCGGCGTCACCAGTTCCAACAGATGGGCGTCGGGATCGCGAAAATAAATGCTCTCCCCGCCGTGTTCCCAGCGCATCCGCCCCTCAATCTCCACGCCGTTGGCCACCAGATGCCGTTCCCAGTGCGGCAACTGCTCTTTCGCCACCGCCAGCCCGATATGCGCCGGCCCCACGCCATCGTGCGCAGGAATAAACCCGGTCGGGTAGTGCGCCCCGCGCAGCGAATCACCTTCGATAAACAACAACAGTACGCTCCGATCGCCGACGTTGTAGGCGCGAAACCGTTCGTTGGCGACCATCGTCGGCAGCTTCAGCACCTCCTGGTAAAACGCGTCCGCGCGTTCAATATCGCTGACGTACAGCACCGTTTCTATCACCCTGTCGATCTTGAGTTCCATAATAGCCTCCGCTCTGTTTTCCGTTCTGACAGCGTAGGTCG
This sequence comes from Serratia sp. BNK-23, assembly GCF_047456145.1. NCBI lineage: Bacteria > Pseudomonadati > Pseudomonadota > Gammaproteobacteria > Enterobacterales > Yersiniaceae > Serratia > Serratia sp. BNK-23. The sequence continues at coordinate 1,498,067 of NZ_CP179900.1, read as the reverse complement.
AACGGAGGCGAGCCAAAGCGCTTCCCGAGCCGACAACGGATCAATCCGTGCTTTTTACCAGCAAAAAAAACGCGGCCCGAAGGCCGCGCTGTGTGATTCACACGCTGGTGCTTAGAACTGGTAAACCAGGCCCACGGCAACCACGTTGTCGGTGTTGATGCCGGCAGCGTCGGTGAAGTCGTTGTTGTCCATCAGGTTGATTTTGTAATCAACATAGGTAGACATGTTTTTGTTGAAGAAGTAGGTCGCACCCAGGTCGACGAATTTGACCAGGTCTTGATCGCCGTAGTCCTTGCCGTTGCCGGCGCGGCCCAGGTCTTTACCTTTGGTCTGGTTATAGCCGACGAACGGACGCAGACCGAAGTCGAACTGGTAGTGCGCATAGGCTTCGAAGCTCTGCGCCTTGTTGGCGTAGCCGTAAGCACCATCATCCTTGGCAGAGCTGCCGAAACGCGCCGCGTTGTAGGACTGGGTGAACATCACCGCCAGGTAGACGTCGTTGGCGTCATATTTCAGACCGCCGGAGTAGCCTTCCGCCTTATCGCCGCGGCCCATGATGTTCTGGTGACCGTTACCGCCGTTCTGCTCGCTGGTGCGGCGAGAGTTGAAGAAGGCGCCCGCGGCGCTGATGCCGTAGCCCATGTCATAGCTCATGGACATGCCGTAGCCTTCGCCGTTTTGGCCCAGAACGTCACGACCATTGTTGGTCTCTTCGCCGTTGCCGTTTTTACCCTGGTACTGCAGGGCGAAGTTCAGGCCGTCAACCAGACCGAAGAAATCATTGTTACGGTAGGTCGCCAGGCCGCTGGAACGCTGGAACATGAACTGGTCGGCGCCGTAGGTCATACCGTCGAACTCAGGCTGCAAGTCGGTATACGCCGCGACGTCGTACAGCACGCCGGTGTTACGGCCGTAGTCGAAGGAGCCGTAGTCGCCGAATTTCAGACCGGCGAAGCCGTAACGGGTGAAGTTCTTGTTGTCCTGGCTTTCAGCGTGGTTCAGGTTCGCCTGATATTCCCACTGGCCGTAACCGGTCAGCTGATCGCTGATTTGCGTTTCGCCGCGCAGGCCAAAACGCATATAAGACTGATCGCCGTCCACGCCGTTGTTGCTGGAGAAATAGTGAAGCCCGTTTACTTTACCGTACAAATCCAGTTTATTACCGTCTTTGTTGTAGATTTCCGCCGCGCCTGCTGTGCCTGCAACCAGCAGTGCGGGTACCATCAGAGAGAGTACTCGAAGTTTCATCGTTATTATCCTCGTTAATTATGTCGAGCTACGGCCACTGCCCTTTTCGAGCATTATTAGCACGACTGTGCATTACCATTCTGGTAACAAGGGTTATATTAATCCAGAAAGAAAATGATACCAAGTATCCGATAGTGTTTCATTGTAATTAATAAAGGTTTCAAAATGTAAATACGCGCGAACTTTCACAAAACATTACAGACAAACAAAATAAAGCACTTAAAGATAAAAAATAGACTAACTGATAAAAAATCATGTAGTTATACATATCTTTAAGAAAAAAAAGCCAACCATACAATTGAGCGAGACAATAAGCACATTGTGCCAAAACGCGAACCACGCGCAGCCGCTATAATCACCTCGCTATCATCATTATTTTCATTATTACCTTCATTATCCGAAGATAATTTCTGCATTCCTTTAACCGGCTTCTGGCCGGTTTTTTATTTTCCTCCCTACCCTCCTCACAATTTCAGCCCGTACAAATAGCACGCAAATAAATAACCTAATGATATAGTTTCATTAATTTACTTTCGCACTAATTGCTAATCTTTTTCCTTATTTTAGCCTACAAATTGAACTTGCTTTTCATTTCGTGCTTTATCTCATCGATTATTTCCCGCCGCAGGCACAATTAGCCGCAGAGATTCAGTTCTGGTAATCTGAAAAAAGCGCACCTTCAGCGAGTAAAATTCATGATGCCCTTTCAACCCGACGTGCTGTGGCGGCGGCTGCAAAGTTCCCCCTTCCGCGCTCGCTTCCGTTTAAATGCCAAGGACCAGACTTATCTCGAGGGTAAGGGATTGCCGCTGATCCTCAGCCATGCCCGCGATTTTATCGACCGCCGCCTGGCCGCCGCCCACCCTAAAAACGACGGCAAGCAAACCCCGATGCGTGGCCACCCGGTGTTCGTCGCCCAGCACGCCACTGCCACCTGCTGCCGAGGCTGTCTGGAAAAGTGGCACGGCATACCGCAGGGCGTCGCACTGGACGAACAGCAAAAGGACTATATTGTCCAGGCTATCGCGCTGTGGCTGGTGCGCAGAGGCGGTGCCAGGGATGTGTCCGGCACGAATATTTTCGACCCGGATCGCGGATTGTGATAAAAACTGTCAGTAACTTTCACCATTCTTTTGACCCAAGATCCTGACGCTTACATGACAGCCACCTTGTGCAATGAACAGCAAACGCCCGGCGTTCCTCAACAGATCGCCACCCGTCTGGCCTTTTTCGTCGCCGGTCTCGGCATGGCCGCCTGGGCGCCGCTGGTCCCCTTCGCCAAAGCGCGCATCGGTATCGATGACGGCTCGCTCGGCCTGTTGCTGCTCTGTATCGGCGCCGGCTCCATGTTGGCGATGCCGCTGACCGGTTTCCTGACCGGCAAACTGGGTTGCCGTGCGGTGATCCTGATGGCCGGGCTCGGGTTGTGCATCGATCTGCCGCTGTTGGCGCTGATGGACTCCCTCGGCGGCATGGCCGCGGCGCTGCTGCTGTTCGGCGCGGCGATCGGCATGATCGACGTAGCGATGAACGTGCAGGCGGTGATCGTCGAACGCGCCAGCGGCAAGGCGATGATGTCCGGTTTTCACGGTTTCTTCAGCATCGGCGGCATTGCCGGCGCCGGCGGCGTCAGCGCGCTGCTGTGGCTGGGGCTGACGCCGCTGCAATCCACCCTGCTCACCGTGCTGGCGGTGATCGCGCTGCTGACGCTAGCCAGCCGCCATCTGCTGCGTGAGAGCGGCGCCGATGACGGCGGGCCGATGTTCGTCTTGCCGCGCGGTTGGGTGATGTTCATCGGCATTTTGTGCTTTATCATGTTTTTGGCGGAAGGATCGATGCTCGACTGGAGCGCGCTGTTTCTCACCACATTGCGCGGCGTCGAACACAGCCAGGCCGGTCTGGGCTATGCGCTGTTTTCCATCACCATGACGCTTGGCCGGCTCAATGGCGATCGGGTGGTGAACTCGCTGGGCCGCTACCGGGTGCTGCTGCTGGGCAGCCTGTGTGCCGCTCTCGGCCTGAGCCTGGCCATCGCCTTCAATCACGCTACCGTTTCGCTGGTCGGTTTCATGCTGGTTGGTCTGGGCGCCTCGAACGTCGTGCCGATCCTGTTCAGCGCCGCAGGCAACCAGCGCGACATGCCGGCCAACTTGGCGATCGCCTCCGTCACCACCGTCGGCTATGCCGGTATTCTGGCCGGCCCGGCGCTGATCGGCTTTGTCGCTCAGTTTTCCAGCCTGACGGTGGCCTTCGCTTGCGTAGCCGCTCTGCTGTTGGCGGTGGCCGCCAGCGCCAGGGCCGTCACTCGCTGATTCAGGAATGCGCAGCCACTATGCAAAATAAACAATTGACCATAAGCTCCAGCAACATTACCCGCTGCTTCCTGCTGTTTATCGTGCTGCTGACGATCGGCATCGGCCTGTATGGCTACAACTACACCAACGCCTGGCTGGCGGAAAAGAAGTACACGCTGAACAGCATCGCCGGTTCGCTGCAAAAGCGTATCGATGCCTACCGCTATATGACCTATCAGGTCTATGACAAATTCGGCAATGCGCCGGCGCAGAATGTCGATCCCGGTTTGCAGGAAACCCGCCTGCGGCCCGATGTCTATTATGTCGAGAAACCGCACAAGAAAACCGACGCGGTGATCTTCGGCAGCCATGACGAAAACACGCTGGCGATGATCGCCAACATCTCGGACTACCTGGACACCCGCTGGGGCGCCAAGACCGAGAACTACGCCATGTATTACCTCAATGGTCAGGACAATAGCCTCAGCCTGATCACCACCCAGCCGCTCAAAGAGCTGGCTTCGCGCTTTCGGGAAAGCTACCTGACCACCTCGGCGGACGAACGCCGCGCCGAGATGCTGCAACAGGCCAATATGCTCGACGAACGCGAGAGCTTTTCCGACCTGCGCAAGCAGCGCTTCCAGAACGCCTATTCGTTCTCGATTCGCACCACTTTCAATCAGCCGGGGCATCTGGCGACGGTGATCGCCTTCGATTTGCCAATCAACGACATCATTCCGGCCAATCTGGCCCGCGCCAATTTCCTGCTGCTGCCGGACGATGTCGATCTCGACGATAGCGCCATCCCGGCGGAAACCGTCCTCGGTACCCATGCGACGATGAGCGGCGGCTGGGTGGAGTTCAGCGCCGCTCTGCCCAATGCGCCGCTGAAGGTGATGTATCGCGTTTCGGCCATCAATCTGGCCATCGATCTGCTGCGCAACAACATTTGGCTGATCGCAGTCAACTTGCTGCTGCTGGCGCTGTCGATGCTGAGCATCTACTTTATCCGCCGCCAGTACATTCGCCCGAGCGAAAACATGGCGGTAGAGCTGGAGGCCGAGCGCGCGCTGAATCAGGAGATCGTCTCCAGCCTGCCCTCCGGCCTGCTGGTCTACAGCTTCGCCAACAATACGGTGATCGCCAGCAACAAAATCGCCGAGCACCTGCTGCCGCACCTCAGCCTGCAAAAGATCGCCCATATGGCCGAACAGCATCACGGTGTGATCCAGGCGACGGTCAACAACGAGGTGTATGAAATCCGCATTTTCCGCAGCCAGCTGTCGCCGGACACCTACCTGTTCCTGATGCACGATCAGGATAAAGAGGTGATGGTGAACAAGCGGCTGCAGCAGGCGCGGCGCGAATACGACAAGAACGTGCAGGCGCGCAAACTGATGTTGCACAACCTGGGCATCGAACTGAATCAGCCGGTGCGCCAGATGCACGATCTGGTCGACCGTCTGCACAGCCGGCCGGATGAGGAACAACAGCAGGCGCTGCTGGGCCAGCTGACGGCGGCGTCGGCTTCGGTGCTGGAGTTGATCGATAACATCACCCTGCTGACCCGGCTGGAAACCCAGGACTGGCAACCCACGCGCGAACCGTTCAACCCGACGGCGATGATCGACGAGTTGCTGCTTGAGGCCCTGCCTGCCCTTAATCAGAAGGGGCTGGCACTGTTCAAGCATTTCCAGCTGGACGTCGAGCAGAACTATATCGGCGATGCCAACGCGCTGCGCAAGGTGATCTCGCTGCTGGTGCATTACGCCATTATCACCACCGCCTGCGGCAAGGTTTCTCTGGTTATCGACCATGAGCCCGAGCACCCTGACCGCCTGATTTTCCAAATTAACGATACCGGCTCCGGCATCTCCAACGAAGAGATCAGCAACCTTAACTATCCGTTCCTCAGCCAGACGCTGGTGGATCGCTTCAACCACGGTTCCGGCCTCACTTTCTTCCTGTGCAATCAGCTGTGCAAGAAGCTTAACGGCCAGTTGGACATTCGCAGCAAGGTGGATATCGGCACTCGCTACACCATTCGCGTCGCCATGGAGATGGAGAAAAAAGAGCCGCAGGAGCAGGAAAAGCTGCTCGACGGCGTCACCGCCTTGCTGGACATCACGTCAGATGAAGTGCGCGGCATCGTGACCCGTCTGCTGCAGGCCTATGGCGCCGACTGCCTCGTCGCCGAAGATCGCGCGGTCAACCGCGATTATGACGTGCTGCTGACCGATAACCCGCAGCGCGCCGATGATTACACCCTGTTGCTGGCGACCGATGAGCCGGGCTGGCAAGCGCTGGATAAACGCTACATTCGGGTGAACTATAATCTGAACGGCGCATTAATCGACGCCGTGCTGATGCTGATCGAACAGCAAATGGCCGCGCTGGAACAGGAAGAAAGCCCGCTTTCATTGAGCTCAGAAGATATCCAACTCTATGAAAAACAATTGAAATCAAGTGATTACTATGGGCTGTTTGTCGATACAGTACCCGACGATGTCAAAAAACTGTATACTGAGGCGGGCAGCAGTGATTTCAATGCGCTGTCACAAACCGCACACCGCCTGAAAGGCGTGTTTGCCATGTTAAATCTGCTTCCCGGCAAGCAGCTGTGCGAATCGTTAGAACAGCGCATCGCAGAAGGTGATGCGCCCGAGATCGAGAATAACATCAGTCAGATTGATTTTTTCGTCAGCAGACTGCTGAAGCAAGGTAGCCAACAACATGAATAACCTGAACGTAATTATTGCTGATGACCATCCTATCGTACTGTTTGGCATCCGGAAGTCACTTGAGCAAATTGAATGGGTGAATGTCGTTGGGGAGTTCGAAGACTCAACCGCACTGATCAACAATCTGTCCAAGCTGGACGCCAACGTGCTGATCACCGATCTGTCGATGCCGGGTGACAAATATGGCGACGGCATCACGCTGATTAAATACATCAAGCGTCATTATCCGCAGTTGTCGATCATCGTGCTGACCATGAACAACAACCCGGCGATCCTGAGCGCGGTACTGGATCTGGATATCGAAGGCATCGTGCTGAAACAAGGCGCGCCGACCGATCTGCCGAAGGCGCTGGCCGCCCTGCAGAAAGGCAAGAAGTTCACGCCGGAAAGTGTCTCCAAACTGCTGGAGAAAATCAGCGCCAGCGGCTATGGCGACAAACGCCTGTCGCCGAAAGAGAGCGAAGTGCTGCGTCTGTTCGCCGAAGGTTTCCTGGTGACCGAAATCGCCAAGAAACTCAACCGCAGCATCAAAACCATCAGCAGCCAGAAGAAATCGGCGATGATGAAGCTGGGCGTCGAGAACGACATCGCCCTGCTCAACTACCTCTCGTCCGTCAGCATGACGCCGTTGGACAAAGACTAAAGCCCGCCCCACCTCACGGCAGGTTAACGCCAAACAGGCACGGCATCCGCCGTGCCTGTTTGCTTTTCAGGCCTCGCTGCGGTTGTAGCGTACCTGCTGGCTGTAATAAGCCAATGTCTGCTCCAGCGTCTCCAGCGTAACCGGTTTCGACAGGCAATTATCCATGCCCGCCTCGAGACAGCGCTGCTTCTCTTCCGCCAACGCGTTCGCCGTCACGCCGATCACCGGCGCGCTGAACTGCATCTCCCGCAGCGCCTGCGTCAGGCGATAGCCGTCCATGTTCGGCATATTGACGTCGGTCAACACAATATCGACGTGGTGCTGTTTCAGTACGGCGAGCGCGTCTACGCCGTCGTTGGCGGTCACCACCTGATACCCCAGCGACCCCAGCTGATCGGAAAGCAGGCGACGGTTGATCGGATGATCGTCGACCACCAGCAGATGAATATCGCCGTTGTCCGCCGCGCTGGCCTTGGCGGGCACCGGCAGCTGCACCAGCGCCTCTGCCGCGCCGTTGCCGACGCCGAACAATCGGTTGATCAAGGCCAGCGTTTCACGCGGCGTAGAGGTGCTGTGCATCCAATAGCCTGGCCGGGTTTCCAGCGACGGGCCGATATGTTCGGTCGAGAACTGGATCTGAGCCAACAGCGGCGTGTTCAGCATCAGCGGGTAATCGCTGAGCATCACCTCGCCGGCGGCGGTATCCTGCCCGTCATAGCGCTGGATATCGGCGCCGTAGCCGCCCAGAATCGCCATCAGGTAACTTTCCAGGCGCTGATTGCGGATATCCAGCCACAGCCGCCGGCCCTGCCAGGTATCGCTGGCCTGCGGGATCGGGAACTGGGCGTTAAACAATGGAATGCGAATGCTGAACAAGCTGCCCAACCCCGGTTCGGACTCGACGGAGACGTCGCCGTCCATCAGGTTGACCAACTTCTCGCAGATCGCCAGCCCCAAACCGGTTCCCTGGAAGTGGCGCTGCACGCCGGTTCCCACCTGGAAGAACGGATCGAACAGGCGCGAGATTTCCTTCTCCGGGATACCGACGCCGGTATCGCGCACGCTGAACTCCAGGTAACTGCCGCGGGTGCAGACCTGCAGCACAATACAGCCGGTATCGGTGAACTTGATGGCGTTGTTCACCAGGTTGGACAGCACCTGCTGCAGCCGCACCGGATCGCCGAAAATGCGCTCCGGCACGTTCTGTTCGATAAAGCAGTACAGCCCCAGACGTTTCTTCACCACCAGCGGCAAATAGTTGCCGGCGATATGGGTGATCACCTCCAGGCAGGAGAACTCGCGCGGTTCGATCTTCAGCTGCTCGGACTCGATTTTGGAGAAATCGAGAATATCGCTGATGATTTTCAGCAGCAGGCCGGAAGAGTTATTCATCGCGTTGACCAGCCGATCGACCCCTTGCGGCAGCGCCTTGGTCTGCAGCAAATCGAGGTTGCCGATAATGCCGTACAGCGGCGTGCGCAACTCATGGCTGACGGTGGCCAGGAACATCGATTTGGACTGGCTGGCCTGCTCCGCCGCCGCCGCCATCTCCTGCAGCGACTCTTCCATCTTCACGCGTGCGCTGACGTCCACCAGTACGCAGATCGCCACTTCTTCGTTGCGGTAGCGCGAGTGGACAAAGCTGATCTGCAGGTTGTTATTGTTGCTGGTCATCACATCGACGAAATTCGCCTGCTGTTCGCAAATGATGCGCGTAATGCGATCGCGATCTTCGTGGGTCAACAGGTTGATGTAGTTGTGCGCCAGTTCGTTACTCAGGATATTGGTGCCGTCGCTGATACGCAGGATGCAGATGCCCACCGGCGCCGAGGCGACAATCTTGCGGTTGAACTGCTCGTGTTCTTCCAGACGGAAGGCGTTCTCCTCCGCCGGCAAGAACATCTTGCGCTCAAACAGCCACGCCAGCGTGAACAGCACGATAGCCGATAACAGGTTCAGCAACAGCGCGTTGAGGATCAGCATCTTGAAGCGTTCCACCACGCTTTTCACCGGCAGCGCATAAACGATGCTCAGCGATGAAGGCGGCAGCGCTTTTTTCAGGATCAGATCGCGGTAGTTGTCGACATAACCGAAGTAAGCATGCTCTTCGGGGTAGCTGTTGAGCGCAGCGGCATAGCGATCGCCATCCGCCAGGCGCAGTATCGGATCGTTGTTTTCATCCAGCAGCGTGACGCCGATCGGCAGGTTGCCGGCGGTGACGAAATCTTCCAGCCGGACAGTTTGCTCGATGCCCAGCAGCGCCTCCAGCTTGTTGCCGATATAGAGAGGCGTCAGCACATACAGATAACCGATATCAGGCCGCTGCGCGCTGGGGCTAATCCAATACAGGTTGTTGTCTTTGTCCAGATTCTTGGCGTTGCGGTATTTCAGAATGCGCTCGTGCAGCAACTTCAGCATGTTTTCCCGGTTGGCGACCGCGTTGCCGCCGCCGAATTCCGCCAGACACAGGCTGTCACCGCCGATGAAGAACACCCGGTTGAGATCGTAGGCCGCCACGAAGTTCTCTTTCCAATACTGGATCAGGCCGCTCAGCGAATCGAGTGAACTGCGGTAAGTGGCGCTCAGGGCGCAGTTAGACTCCGGATACAGCGGGTAGAATTGCGGTGGGCTGCCCTTGCCGGGGATCACGCCGCTGAACATGTCCATGCCGCTGACCGAACCGTTGAGGCGGTTTTCCGCCATGTACTTGATGTCGCGTATGATGTCGGCAGAATGGCGGATATAGCCCTGCGCCTGATCGAAGCTGAGGTTATACTCCTGGCGGATGTCCGATTCTTTCTGATGCAGGATATTCAGAATATAAAAGGTGGTGAGCAGCGCTCCCAACGACCACAGCAAAATCGCCAGCACCCGGAACAGATAGCGGGATATCTTCAGCGTAGTTCGAAAAGAGGCTAAGTATTTCAATCGGATACCATACGAAAGTCAGTGGCGGCGCGCGTTGTCGCCGGCGCGGCGGCCGGCGGCTCGGTGCGCCAATTAAACCATATAACTGAAAAAGGGCCTAGCATCGCTGCCAGGCCCTTTTGTCTCAGTGCATTACGGTGTCGGCATGCCGACGCCCTCACCTTGCTTAAACGTTGTCGTCGTCCATCGGCTCAGCCGCGTCGTCGCCATCGTCCAGCGGCGTGGTGTCTTCTTCCACCGCTTCCGCGCCCGGTTCCAGGCTGTCCAGCTCTTCGTCTTCCACCGGTTCGGCCACGCGCTGCAGACCGACGACGTTTTCGTCTTCCGCCGTGCGGATCAGCGTCACGCCCTGGGTGTTACGACCGACCACGCTGACTTCCGAAACGCGGGTACGCACCAGCGTGCCGGCATCGGTGATCATCATGATCTGGTCGCTGGTTTCCACCTGTACGGCGCCGACCACCTGGCCGTTACGCTCGCTCACCTTGATGGAGATAACCCCCTGGGTGGCGCGTGACTTGGTCGGATACTCGGTCACCGCGGTGCGTTTACCGAAGCCGTTTTGCGTCACGGTCAGGATGTCGCCCTCGCCGCGCGGCACGATCAGTGAGATCACGCTGTCGCCTTCGCCGAGGTTGATGCCGCGCACGCCGGTCGCGGTACGGCCCATCGAACGCACCTGCGTTTCCGGGAAGCGCACCACTTTACCGTTGGCGGAGAACAACATCACTTCGTTGCTGCCGTCGGTCAGATCGACGCCGATCAGCTCGTCGCCCTCGTTGAGGTTGACGGCGATGATGCCGGCGCTGCGTGGGCGGCTGAACTCGGTCAGCGCAGTTTTCTTCACGGTACCGCTGGCGGTGGCCATGAACACGTGGCGCCCTTCTTCATACTCGCGCACCGGCAGAATGGCGGTGATACGCTCATCGGCTTCCAGCGGCAGCAGGTTGACGATTGGGCGACCGCGCGCGCCACGGCTGGCTTCAGGCAGTTGGTACACCTTCATCCAATACAGGCGGCCACGGCTGGAGAAGCACAGGATCGTATCGTGGGTGTTGGCCACCAGCAGGCGATCGATAAAGTCTTCTTCTTTAATACGCGCGGCGGACTTGCCTTTGCCGCCGCGGCGCTGCGCTTCATAGTCGGACAGCGGCTGATACTTCACGTAGCCCTGGTGAGACAGGGTCACCACCACGTCTTCCTGGTTGATCAGGTCTTCGATGTTGATGTCGGAAGTATTGGCGGTGATCTCGGTGCGGCGGCCGTCGTTGTACAGCTCTTTGACCGCCACCAGCTCTTCGCGGATCACTTCCATCAGGCGCTCTGGGCTTTCCAGAATAAAGATCAGCTCGGCGATAAAGTTGAGCAGTTCTTTATATTCGTCCAGCAGCTTCTCGTGCTCCAGACCGGTCAGTTTCTGCAGGCGCAGATCCAGAATCGCCTGAGCCTGCTGCTCGGTCAGGTAGTATTTGCCGTCGCGGATGCCGAACTCCGGTTCCAGCCACTCAGGGCGAGCGGCGTCGTCACCGGCGCGTTCCAGCATGGCGCTGACGTTGCCCAGATCCCACGGCTGCGCCACCAGCGCGACTTTCGCTTCCGCCGGGGTCGGCGCACGGCGAATCAGCTCGATAATCGGGTCGATGTTGGCCAGCGCGATAGCCAGCGCTTCCAGAATATGGGCGCGGTCGCGGGCCTTGCGCAGTTCGAAGATGGTGCGGCGGGTGACCACTTCGCGGCGGTGGCGCACGAAGGCTTCGAGGATGTCTTTCAGGTTCAGCAGCTTAGGCTGCCCCTGATGCAGCGCAACCATGTTGATGCCGAAGGTGACCTGCAGTTGCGTCAGCGCATACAGGTTGTTCAGCACCACTTCGCCGACCGCGTCGCGTTTGACTTCGATCACGATGCGCATGCCGTCTTTATCGGACTCGTCGCGCAGCGCGCTGATGCCTTCCACGCGTTTTTCTTTCACCAGCTCGGCGATCTTTTCGATCAGACGCGCCTTGTTCACCTGATACGGGATCTCGTGAACGATGATGGTTTCGCGCCCGGTCTTGGCGTCGGCTTCCACTTCCGCGCGCGCGCGCAGGTAGACTTTCCCGCGCCCGGTGCGGTAGGCCTCTTCAATGCCGCGGCGGCCGTTGATGATCGCCGCCGTCGGGAAGTCCGGCCCCGGGATGTGTTCCATCAGCCCTTCGATGCTGATGTTTTCATCGTCGATATAGGCCAGGCAGCCGTTGACGACTTCCGCCAGGTTGTGCGGCGGAATATTGGTGGCCATGCCCACGGCGATGCCCGACGAGCCGTTGACCAGCAGGTTCGGGATCTTGGTCGGCATGACGGCCGGGATCTGCTCGGTGCCATCATAGTTAGGCACGAAGTCGACGGTTTCTTTTTCCAGATCCGCCAACAGTTCGTGAGCAATCTTGGACATGCGCACTTCGGTATAACGCATCGCCGCCGCGGAGTCGCCGTCGACGGAACCGAAGTTACCCTGGCCGTCCACCAGCATGTAGCGCAGTGAAAACGGCTGAGCCATACGCACGATAGTGTCGTAAACCGCGCTGTCACCGTGCGGGTGATATTTACCGATCACGTCCCCGACGACACGGGCCGATTTCTTGTATGGTTTATTCCAGTCGTTACCCAATACGCTCATCGCGTACAGAACGCGGCGGTGAACCGGCTTCAGTCCATCACGAACATCTGGCAGCGCACGTCCGACAATAACGGACATCGCATAGTCCAGATACGAGTTTTTCAACTCGTCTTCGATGTTTACCGGTGTGATTTCTCTGGCAAGGTCGCTCATGGAGCTGCTATCCCTCTACTAATGATTCATCTGCCCGCTGCCATAGTGGCAAAGGTGTAAAACTATATCACAAAGCACGCTTTACGGGAAAATAACCGCCGCTGTTTCACGGAAATTGTGCAGATAAGTGCGCTAAAAACGCATCGGCACAGACGATGCCGCGCCGGAACATGTATAATCCGCGCAACGAGAACAAGGAGCCAGACAAGCCCATGAACGCAGAATCATCCAGCCGAGTGCAAAACGTTGACCACCAGGAAATCGCCAAGTTCGAGGCCGTCGCCTCCCGCTGGTGGGATCTGGAAGGCGAGTTCAAACCGCTGCACCGCATCAACCCGCTGCGCCTGAACTACATCATGCAGCGCGCCGGCGGCATTTTTGACAAGCAGGTGCTCGACGTGGGCTGCGGCGGCGGCATTCTGGCGGAGAGCATGGCGCGCGAAGGCGCCAAGGTAACCGGGCTGGACATGGGCGCGGAGCCGCTGCAGGTCGCCCGGCTGCACGCGCTGGAAAGCGGCATGGACGTCACCTATGTGCAGGAGACGGTGGAAAGCCACGCTCAGGCCAACCCGCAGCGCTACGACGTGGTCACCTGCATGGAGATGCTGGAGCACGTGCCGGATCCGGCCTCGGTGGTGCGCGCCTGCGCCCAACTGGTGAAACCGGGCGGCCACGTGTTCTTCTCCACCATCAACCGCAACACCAAAGCCTGGTTGATGGCGGTGATCGGCGCGGAGTACGTGCTGAAGATGGTGCCGCAGGGCACCCACGATCATAAGAAGTTTATTCGCCCTTCCGAATTGATCGGCTGGGTCGACGGCACGCCGCTGCGCGAAAAGCACATGATCGGCCTGCATTACAACCCGATCACCGATCATTTCAAGCTTGGGCGCAACGTTGACGTGAACTACATGGTGCACACCCAGCACGAAGGCTGAGCGCTGTAAACCGCGCCGGCCCTGCGTTATCGGGGTTCGGCGCCAACGCGCTGTTAGGAAAAATACCTAATTTCCGCGACTTCGATCAAAATCGTGGTTGTAGACAGTTTTTTAGAATATTAAATCAGATCAATATGCCGTTTTTTTCTAACGTTTAATAAAGCGCCAAACGATCGGTTTTTTCAGTTTTTCAGTAAAATCTGATCTCGCTTATTGACAAGCTTGTCGCGCCAGTCACGGCGCGCACTGCGAACGGCAAGTTACATTTCACCCCCAAGTTATCCACAAATTAGGCCGGTTTTGTTCACTTGCAAACGCCGTTTTTTCTCACTATCTTGTTACCTCACCGACATACAACCCCTATATATAGTGTTTACATACTGAGCAGAGCGACTACACTTCTGCTTAGGGGCACCATACGGACAGGTAAAACACCACATGAACCAAAGTCTGCTTGTAACTAAACGCGATGGCCGTAAAGAGCGCATCAACCTCGACAAAATCCACCGGGTCATCGATTGGGCCGCAGAAGGATTGCACAACGTCTCGGTTTCTCAAGTAGAGTTGCGTTCCCACATTCAGTTTTATGACGGCATCAAAACCGCCGACATTCACGAAACCATCATCAAAGCCGCTGCCGATCTGATCTCCCGCGATGCGCCGGACTATCAGTACCTGGCCGCTCGCCTGGCGATCTTCCACCTGCGCAAAAAGGCTTACGGCCAGTTCGAGCCGCCGAAGCTGCACGCTCACGTGACGCGCATGGTCGAGATGGGCAAATACGATAAACATCTGCTGGAAGACTACAGCGCTGAAGAGTTCGAGCAGATGGACTCCTTTATCGATCACTGGCGCGACATGAACTTCTCTTATGCCGCCGTCAAGCAGCTGGAAGGCAAGTATCTGGTGCAGAACCGCGTCAGCGGCGAGATCTACGAAAGCGCCCAGTTCCTGTACATGCTGGTGTCCGCGTGCCTGTTCTCCAACTACCCGCGTGAAACTCGTCTGGACTACGTCAAACGTTTCTACGACGCGATTTCCACCTTCAAGATTTCGCTGCCTACGCCGATCATGTCCGGCGTGCGCACCCCAACCCGCCAGTTCAGCTCCTGCGTGCTGATCGAGTGCGGCGACAGCCTGGACTCCATCAACGCCACCTCCAGCGCCATTGTGAAATACGTTTCGCAACGCGCCGGCATCGGCATCAACGCCGGCCGCATCCGCGCGCTGGGCAGCCCGATCCGTGGCGGGGAAGCTTTCCATACCGGCTGCATTCCGTTCTACAAACACTTCCAGACCGCCGTCAAATCCTGCTCGCAGGGCGGCGTGCGCGGTGGCGCGGCAACGCTGTTCTACCCGATGTGGCACCTGGAAGTGGAAAGCCTGCTGGTGCTGAAAAACAACCGCGGCGTTGAAGGCAACCGCGTGCGCCACATGGACTACGGCGTGCAGTTGAACCGTCTGATGTACCAGCGCCTGATCAAAGGCGAAGACATCACCTTGTTCAGCCCGTCCGACGTGCCGGGGCTGTATGACGCATTCTTCGCCGATCAGGACGAATTCGAGCGCCTGTACACCCAGTACGAAAAAGACGACAGCATTCGCCAGAAGCGCGTGAAAGCGGTTGAGCTGTTCTCGCTGATGATGCAAGAGCGCGCCTCTACCGGCCGCATCTACATCCAGAACGTCGACCACTGCAACACCCACAGCCCGTTCGATCCGCAGATCGCGCCGGTGCGTCAGTCCAACCTGTGCCTGGAAATCGCCCTGCCGACCAAGCCGCTGGAAGACGTCAACGACGAGAACGGCGAAATTGCGCTGTGCACCCTGTCCGCCTTCAACCTGGGCGCGATCGACAGCCTGGACGATCTGGAAGAGCTGGCGACCCTGGCGGTGCGTTCACTCGACGCCCTGCTGGATTATCAGGATTATCCGATCAAGGCCGCGCACCGTGGCGCGATGGGGCGTCGCACCCTGGGCATTGGCGTGATCAACTTCGCCTATTACCTGGCGAAGAACGGCGTGCGCTACTCCGATGGCAGCGCCAACAACCTGACCCACAAAACGTTCGAAGCCATTCAGTACTACCTGCTGAAAGCCTCCAACCGCCTGGCTCAGGAACAAGGCGCTTGCCCGTGGTTCAAAGAAACCACCTATTCGCAGGGTATCCTGCCGATCGACACCTACAAGAAAGACCTGGATGCGATCTGCAACGAACCGCTGCACTACGACTGGGAAACCCTGCGTAAAGAGATCCAGGAAACCGGTCTGCGCAACTCGACGCTGTCCGCCCTGATGCCGTCGGAAACCTCTTCGCAGATTTCCAACGCCACCAACGGCATCGAGCCGCCGCGCGGCCACATCAGCATCAAGGCGTCGAAAGACGGCATCCTGCGCCAGGTGGTGCCGGAGTATGAGCGTCTGAAAGACAACTACGAGCTGCTGTGGGAAATGCCGAGCAACGACGGCTATCTGCAGCTGGTGGGGCTGATGCAGAAATTCATCGACCAGTCGATTTCGGCCAACACCAACTACGATCCGACCCGCTTCCCGGGCGGCAAGGTGCCGATGAAGCAGCTGTTGAAAGACCTGCTCACCACCTACAAGTTCGGCGTGAAAACGCTGTACTACCAAAACACCCGCGACGGCGCGGAAGACGCCCAGGAAGATTTGCAGCCTGCCAAGGCCGGCGATGATGACTGCGAAAGCGGCGCCTGCAAGATCTAAAGTTTGACCTAGCGGGCCGGAATTTTCCGGCCCCTTCATTTAGCCACGTTACGATGGATTCAGGCTTATGGCTTACACCACTTTTTCTCAGACCAAAAACGACCAGCTGCAAGAGCCGATGTTCTTCGGCCAGTCGGTAAACGTTGCGCGTTTCGACCAGCAAAAGCATGAAATCTTCGAAAAACTGATCGAAAAACAGCTCTCCTTCTTCTGGCGCCCGGAAGAGGTTGACGTCTCTCGCGATCGCATCGATTATCAGGCGCTGCCGGAGCACGAGAAGCACATCTTCATCAGCAACCTGAAGTATCAGACCCTGCTGGACTCCATTCAGGGCCGCAGCCCGAACGTCGCCCTGCTGCCGCTGATCTCGATCCCTGAACTGGAAACCTGGGTGGAAACCTGGTCGTTCTCCGAGACCATCCACTCCCGTTCCTACACCCACATCATCCGCAACATCGTCAACGATCCGGCGCTGGTGTTCGACGACATCGTCACCAACGAAGAGATCAAGAAGCGCGCGAAAGACATTTCCGGCTACTACGACGATCTGATCGAGATGACCAGCTACTATCACCTGCTGGGTGAAGGCACCCACCAGGTGAACGGTAAAACCGTCACCGTCAATCTGCGTGCGCTGAAGAAGCAGCTGTACCTGTGCCTGATGAGCGTGAACGCGCTGGAAGCGATCCGTTTCTACGTCAGCTTTGCCTGCTCCTTCGCGTTCGCCGAGCGCGAATTGATGGAAGGCAATGCCAAGATCATCAAACTGATCGCCCGCGACGAAGCGCTGCACCTGACCGGCACCCAGCACATGCTGAACCTGATGCGTTCAGGCGCGGACGATCCTGAAATGGCAGAGATCGCCGAGGAGTGCCAGCAAGAGTGCTACGATCTGTTCGTGCTGGCCGCTCAGCAGGAGAAAGAGTGGGCGGAATACCTGTTCCGCGACGGCTCGATGATTGGCCTGAACAAAGACATCCTGTGCCAGTATGTGGAATACATCACCAATATCCGCATGCAGGCGGTCGGCCTCGGTCTGCCGTTCGAAACCCGCTCCAACCCGATCCCGTGGATCAACGCCTGGTTGGTGTCCGACAACGTGCAGGTAGCGCCGCAGGAAGTGGAAGTGAGCTCCTACCTGGTTGGCCAGATCGACTCGGAGATCAACGCCGACGACCTGAGCGACTTCGAACTGTAAGCGATGGCGACGCCAACCGTAACGCTGCGCGCCGCTGGCACGCAGCTCTCTTGCCCCAACAGTGAAAACTGCCTGCTCGACGTGCTGGAGCTGCACGACGTGCAGGTGGAGTACCAATGCCGCTCCGGTTATTGCGGCGCCTGCCGCCTGAAGCTGGTGAAAGGCGAAGTGGCCTACCGCCAACAGCCGCTGGCGTTTATCAACGCCGGCGAGATCCTGCCCTGCTGCTGCATGCCGCTGACGGATATCGAGCTGGAAATGTAAAGTCGGGTGCCGGAAACCGCGCCTGGAGACCAGAAGGCGGGGTTGCCCCCGCCCTAGTATTACCGCTTCACCTCACACGCCAACCTGATCAGGATAGTGATATTTTCCTGGTAGATTTTCAGCTCGCACAGCGAGTCTCTTATCATCCAGATAAATAACAAAACCGTAATACATACAACGGTTAGCGAGTGAAACACATGCCTTAAGCGCATGCTTGCCTCCTTGCTGTGAAGGGGCTACCATAACGGTGTCTAGGCGTTAGGGCAGCCCCATTCTGATTGAGAGTCAGTCTGGGGCTTTCATCTATCCGCCTTGTCACACAATGCCCAAGACGAACAGTCTCAAGCACCCGTCAAGAGAGTAACAGCATTCCCTCACCGCGAATATCCCCTATAAGATTATGATTAATCAGGGATATATAACTATCCTCAAAGTATTTCGCTTAGCGCTCCTTTCCCGCCGATGCGGCAAAATAACGCGCCGGAGAATCGCCGAAGGCTTTGCGAAACATGGCGATAAAGTTGCTCGGCGAGGCATACCCCAGCGCTTCCGCGATCTGCAGCACCGTTTCGCCTTCGGCCAACTTCGCCAATGCATATGACAACCGGGCCTGCTGACGCCACTGGGCAAAACTCAACCCCGTCTCGCCGATCATCAGCCGCCGCAGGGTACGCGGCGACATCGCCCCCCATTCAGCCCACGCCTCCAGTGAACGTTCGCTCCCCGGTTGCGCCAGCAAGGCCTGCAGAACGCCGGCCAGGCGCGGATGGGACGACATCGGCAAATACAGCGGCTCCGTCGGCGCCTGACGTATCTCATCCCGCATCACCTGCGCCATACGATCCTGCTCCAGGGTAAGCGCGCAGCGTTTATCCCAGCCTTCCGCACGCTGAGCCAGCGCCTGCAGCACGGCGCTGATGCCGATAACGCAAGGTGTATTCGACAGCTCGTGGCAGGCCTCCGGCGCCAGCAGCAAACTCCAGCCGCTCAGCGCGCCGCAGACCTGTACCCGGTGCTCCGTCGCCGGCGGGATCCAACCCGCCCGCTGAGGCGGCAGCACCCAATCGCCCTGCGCCGTGCGTACATGCAACAAGCCGCTTTCGACGCACAGCAACTGCCCGCGCACATGCTGATGCCAGTCGTATTCTCGCGTGCCCAACCGATACTCCCGGCCTGCCGCGTCGCGGCCGCCAAGGGCGATCAGCCAGGGGCCCGTCGACCATTCGCTGCAGTCAGCGTCGAGGGCGTGAAGGTTCGCATTCATATTGGCCACTAATCACTATTTTTAGTCCAGATACCGTTATACCAACCTTTTCCTGCGCCGACATAATGAAATGCTTCCGGCCGCGACCGTCTGTGGCCACTGTTTCACGAGGGAATATGATGACAACACTCAGCATTGGCATTATCGGCGCAGGGCCCGGCGGCCTGTGTCTGGCTCAGGGACTGCGCCGCTTCGGCATCCACGCCACGGTATTTGAACGCGACGCCACACCGCAGGCGCGCGATCAGGGCTACCGGCTGCGCATCGATCCGTCGGGCCAGCAGGCGCTGGCCGCCTGCCTGCCGCCGGCACACTACCGGTTGCTCTGCGCCGGCAGCGCGCAAAACAGCGGCGAGAGCAATCTATGGGATCCGCAGCTTGCCCCGCTCACCAGCCGACGCCCCGAGCACTGGTTGCCCTCCAGCCAGCGCCAAACGCAAGAACCGAGCGGCGATCTCGGCATTCATCGCCAAACGCTGCGCGAGATCCTGCTTGCCGGCCTGCAAGACCAGGTGCGCTTCGGCCATACCTTGCGTGAATTTGCACAAACGCCGCAGGGCGTGGAACTGCAGTTCGCCAACGGCGAACACGTGCGGGTCGATGTGCTGATCGCCGCCGACGGCGTCAACTCGCTGGTGCGGCGGCGCTGCCTGCCCGAGGCGGGGCCCGAAGACAGCGGCGCGGTCACCCTTTACGGTAAAACGCCGCTCGATGCGGCGACCCGGGCCCAATTGGCCCCCGAGCTGCTGAACGGCGTATCGGTGATCTTCGCCGACGGCGTGTCGCTGGTGGTTGAACCGATGCGCTTTCAGGCCCCCATGGCGCAGCTGGCGGCCGACTACGCACCCGATTGCCGCCTCTCACCGGTCGACGACTATCTCTATTGGGCCTGTATCGGATCGGCTGGGCGTCTCGGCGGGCCGGTGCGAACTGAGGGAACCGCTGCGCTGCAGGCGCGCGTACGGCATATCTCGCAGGGATGGGCGCCCGCCTTGCAAACGGCGTTAGCGCTGGCGGATCCCCTGTCGCTCAGCGTGCGGACGGTGCAGGTTACGGCGGCGATGCCAGAATGGCACAGCGAACGCATCGCCTTTCTCGGCGACGCCGTGCACGCCATGAGCCCGGCGGGTGGGCTCGGCGCCAACACCGCGCTGGTAGACGCCGCCAGCCTGGCGGCGCATCTGGCGCACTCAGACAGCGCCGCGCAGGCGCTCAGGAACTACGGTACAGAGCTGCAAACGCGAGGCGCCGCGGCAATACGTCTTTCACGCCTGGCGTCCGAACGGCTACAACAAAACAGTGAGGCAGACAACTCAGCGCCATGAGCGTCACTCGATAATGTCCACCACCTCCAGCCAGGCGTTTTTACCGCACGCCTGGCCCCCATTCAGCCAACGGCGCAGCATATCCAGCGCCAGCATCGCCACCGACTCCTGCCGCAGCCGCAGGCCGTGGCGCGACGCGCGATAACGCACGGTCTGGCCAATGCCGCCGCGCGGCGTGTGCAGCGCAATGCTGACCTGCTCATCGCGCATGGTGCTGACCGCCAACGCCAACGGCGCACCGGTCAATTCCGCCAGCGAGCGGGCGCGCGCCAGCGTCGTTTCCAGCGTTTCGATGCAGTGCGCCGGCAGCAGCTCGCCCCCCGCCAGCGGCGCCCCTTCGCTCTGCAGCTGCAGATTGATCAAACCGCCGCTGAACTGCTCGCTCAACGCCAGCTTCAGCCCTTGCTGATTCAGGCGCTGCGTCAGCGTCGCCGGCAACCCGTCGGTGCCTTCAAAGATGCAGTTGTCCCCCGCCACCTCGCGCACGCGTCGCCAGGCCAGCTCCATCTCCGCACGCCGGCTTTCCGGCCCGGTCAGCTTCAGTTCGATGATCGGGCTGGAGGAACGGTAACCCAACACCACATCCGGCGGCAGCGGCAGGCTGTCCAGCTCGGCGGCCAGATCGCTCTCGGAGGTGCCGAAGGTCGTCAGGCGCAGGCACAGCGGCGGCGCCGGCAAGGTGAAGCGCTGGCGCAGACGCGGCACGATCTGCTGTTCGACCATCACTTTGAATTCCGACGGCACGCCGGGGGTGAAGAACATCAGGCATTGGTTCAGCTGCAGCGCGAACCCGCAGGCGGTGCCTACCGGGTTATCCAGCATTTCCGCGTTGGCCGGGATCTGCGCCTGCTTGCGATTGGAAGGGGCCATCGGCCGCCCGCGCTCGGCGAAATAGGCTTCCATGCGCGCCAACCAGTCAGCCCGTTCGACCAGCTCTACGCCGCTGGCTTTCGCGGCGGCCAGCGCGCTGAGATCGTCGCTGGTCGGCCCCAGGCCGCCGTTGACGATCAACACATCGGCGATGTGGCTGCGTTCCTGCAGGATCTCGATCAACGCAGAGAGGCTGTCCCCGACCGTTTCACGCCCGCTCATCGGCACCCCCTGCTGGAACAGGTAGTCCGCCAGCCAGGCGGCGTTGGTATCAATAATTTGCCCGTGCAGCACCTCATCGCCGGTGCTGAGCATCTCCACCCTTAACATTGATCTCTCCCACATTTTTTGGTCATTCCACTATAGAAGCCCGTAAATAACTTTTCACTAGCCGCCTGCGGATAATTTCAGCCATGGGTTCGTTTCTCATGCGCCATGCAGCACGCTGCAATGTAAACATTAATGTACACCATGCGTAACGTCGGTTTGACACAAATTAGGGCTTCCACTATCCTGCCATCCTCATAAATCGTTACCTATAATTTTCAAAATCTTTCGGCTGGTAGAGAAAAAAACGTGAAGAATCGCACTCTTGGCAGTGTTTTTATCGTGGCGGGCACCACCATTGGCGCCGGGATGCTGGCGATGCCGCTGGCGGCGGCCGGCGTCGGCTTCGGCGTCACGCTGGCCTTACTGGTCGGGCTGTGGCTGTTGATGTGTTACACCGCGCTGCTGCTGGTAGAGGTTTACCAGCATGAGCAGGCGGATACCGGTCTGGGTACCCTCGCCAAACGTTATCTCGGCGGCGGCGGCCAGTGGCTGACCAGCTTCAGCATGATGTTCCTGATGTACGCCCTCACCGCCGCCTACATTAGCGGCGCCGGCGAACTGCTCGCCACCAGCATCAGCCAATGGACATCGCAGGACTTCCCGGTGTCGCTCGGCGTTCTGTTGTTCACCCTGGTGGCCGGCGGCGTGGTGTGCATCGGCACCCACTCGGTCGACTTGTTCAACCGTATCCTGTTCAGCGCCAAAGTGGTATTTCTGGTGGTGATGCTCGGCCTGATGTTGCCGAATATCCACCAAACCAACCTGATGACGTTGCCGCTGGAGCAAGGCCTGGCGCTGTCGGCTATTCCGGTGATCTTCACCTCCTTCGGCTTCCACGGCAGCGTGCCGAGCATCGTCAACTACATGGGCGGCAACATTCGCAAACTGCGCTGGGTGTTTATCATCGGCAGCGCCATCCCGCTGATGGCCTATATCTTCTGGCAACTGGCGACGCTGGGCAGCATCAGCTCCGACACCTTCGTCGGCATTCTGGCGCAGCAGGCCGGGCTGAACGGCCTGTTGCAGGCGGTGCGTGATGCAGTAGCTTCGCCGCACGTTGAACTGGCGGTGCACCTGTTCGCCGATCTGGCGCTGGCGACCTCGTTCCTCGGCGTGGCGCTTGGGCTGTTCGATTTCCTGGCCGACCTGTTCAAGCGGCAAGATAACGTGCGCGGCCGCCTGCAAACCGGCGCCATCACCTTCCTGCCGCCGCTGGCCTTCGCGCTGTTCTACCCTCGTGGTTTCGTGCTGGCGTTGGGATTCGCCGCCATCGCCCTGTCGGTGCTGGCGCTGCTGCTGCCTTCACTGCTGGTGTGGAAGACGCGTCAAAAGCATCAGGCGCAGTATCGCGTCTGGGGCGGCACCCCTGCGCTGGCGCTGGTGTTTGTCTGCGGGGTAACGGTGATCGCCATCCAACTGGGCATCGCCAGCGGCATGCTGCCGGCGGTCGGGTAAGCGACGAAAGACAAGAAATGATAAAGAGAAAGGGGCCGCAATGGCCCCTTTTTGCTGAGCGTCAGAAGCTCAGCCCTACGCCGACATAAGGGCCATCGGCCAGGGTGTTGTCGCGACGCCCGTCTTTGCCTTCCATCTGCATGTAACGGTAGCCCACGTCCACGCTCAGCGGACGGAACTTCCAGCGCAGGCCGCCGCTGGCTTCGTTATAGGCCTTCACGCCGCTGGTGAAAGACTCAGGGGCAAAGTAACCTTCGCCGTGCAGGCTGAAGTAACGGTTAATTTCCCACTCCAGGCCGCCGCCCAGCGCCACCGCCCCGCCGCTCTTCCCGTCTTTCGGGCTGAGGTACAGCGCTTTGGCACCCACGGTCGCCGTCAACGGCCCCAGCGGCACGCCGAAGTTCAACCCCACGCTGCCGACGTTGCCGTCGTGGTCGCTGCGCGCCCAGTTGCCGGTCAGGCCCAGACCTGAAGAGCCGGTGCTCATGCCAACGCCCAGGTTGGTGTAGTGCTGCCCGGCTTCGCCCGACACGCTGATGGCGTTCGCCGCGCCGGTCACCAACAGCAATCCTGCCGCGCACGCGACCCAAGTCTTTTTCATCATCTTTCCCTCTGGTTTGTCATCCGTATCGAATGTTCGAATCAACGCATAATAATAACGTCACGAGTCTATACCAAAGCGCAATGCGTATTTAAGGGATAAAAGCGAAAAAATTCTTCAATAATCAAATAAATGTAAATATTTGCAAACAATAATCTATATTCGTCAAGGCGATGCCAACGATAACCGAGACCTATTTGCCGTCGCTCGGCAATAGGGCTACAACTAGTAGTGGCTTTGACCAAGGTCAGGGGAAGAAGCCCCGCCAAAGGACTATGCTGATGAACGCTTAAACCGCCCGAGTCTTTACTTAAATGCACTACGATAAGGAGCAAGTGATGAGCAAGAAAGGACTGACCACCGCAGCCGGCGCCCCGGTTGTCGATAACAATAACGTGATCACCGCAGGCAAACGCGGCCCGATGCTGTTGCAGGACGTGTGGTTCCTGGAAAAACTGGCCCACTTCGACCGTGAAGTCATCCCCGAGCGCCGCATGCATGCCAAGGGATCCGGCGCCTACGGTACCTTTACCGTCACCCACGACATCACCCGCTACACCCGCGCCAAGATCTTCTCCGAAATCGGTAAGCAGACCGACATGTTTATCCGCTTCTCCACCGTCGCCGGTGAACGCGGCGCCGCCGACGCCGAACGCGACATTCGCGGCTTCGCCATGAAGTTCTATACCGAAGAAGGCAACTGGGATCTGGTGGGTAACGATACGCCGGTGTTCTATCTGCGCGATCCGCTGAAATTCCCCGATCTCAACCACGTGGTGAAACGCGATCCGCATACCAACCTGCGCAACCCGGTCTACAAGTGGGACTTCTTCTCCCACCTGCCGGAATCACTGCACCAGTTGACCATCGACTTCAGCGATCGCGGTATTCCGAAGTCCTACCGCCACATGCACGGCTTCGGCAGCCACACCTTCAGCTTTATCAATGCCGCCAACGAACGTTTCTGGGTGAAATTCCACTTCCGCTGCGAACAAGGCATTGAAAACCTGATGGATGAAGAGGCAGAAGCGATCATCGCCAAGGATCGCGAAAGCTCACAGCGCGATCTATTCGAGGCGATCAAACGCGGCGACTTCCCGCGCTGGAAGCTGCAAATTCAGATCATGCCGGAACACGAGGCCTCGCAGACGCCCTATAACCCATTCGATCTGACCAAGGTGTGGCCGCACGGCGACTACCCGCTGATCGACGTCGGTTATTTCGAGCTGAACCGCAATCCCGACAACTACTTCTCCGAGGTCGAGCAGGTGGCGATGAACCCCGCCAACGTGGTGCCGGGCATCAGTTTCTCGCCGGATAAAATGCTGCAGGGCCGTCTGTTCTCCTATGGCGATGCGCACCGCTACCGTCTGGGCGTCAACCACCACCAGATCCCGGTGAACGGCGCCAAATGCCCATTCCACAACTACCATCGCGACGGCGCGATGCGCGTGGACGGCAACAGCGGCAATGGCGCCACCTACGAACCAAACAGCTTCGGCCTGTTCCAGGAGCAGCCGGACTTCAGCGAACCACCGCTGAGCATTGAGGGCGCGGCCGACCACTGGAACCATCGTGAAGACGACGATTACTACAGCCAGCCGCGCGCGCTGTTCAACCTGCTGAGCGCCGAAGAGCACCAGCGCATGTTCACCCGCATCGCCGGCGAACTGTCGCAGGTGCCGGAACAGATCCAGCGCCGTCAGGTCGAGCTGTTCACCAAGGTGCACCCGGACTACGGCGCCGGCGTCGCCAAGGCGTTGGGGCTGAAATAACCCCCCTGCAGCCATCCACTCAGCCGCCCTTTCAGGCGGCTTTTTTATGCCTGGGAGAAACGCTGCGCCACCCACTGCTGCAATTGGCGGCGCGAAATCTTGATGCCGCCGTTTTTCAGCTCGTCAGGCAGCGGAAGCAATGCCGTCGGGCGTTGGAAATTGGCCAGCTTATCCTGCGACCAGGCGAGCAGCGCCCCCAACGACAGCGCCGGATCGCCGTCGATCACCGCCACCGGCCGCTGGCCGAACTCAGCGTCCGCCATCGGCACCACAAACGCCTGCGTGATCTGCGGGTGCGCCGCCAGCACACGTTCGATATCCTCGGGCTGCACCCCTTCGCCGCCGCTGAAAAACAGGTTGTCCAGCCGGCCGAGAATGCGCAGTTCCCCCTCCGCCATCACGCCGCGATCGCGGGTCGCGAACCAGCCCTGCTCATCGGCCAACGGCTGCAGATGCCCATGACGCCAGTAGCCGAGCGCCAGGCTGTCGGCGCGGATCCAGACCTCTTCGTCCACCAGTTTTACTTCGCGGCCGCCGAGCGGCAGGCCGACGCCTGGCCGCGCATCGGCGCGCTTGGCGCACACCGTGGAGGCCAGTTCGGTCAGCCCGTAGCCGCACCAGCAGCGGATCCCCGCCGCCTCCGCCCGTTCGGTCAGCTCCACCGGGATCATCGCGCCGCCGAGCAGCACCGCTTTCAACGTCATGCCCGTCAGCGGTTGCGCCAACAGCCGCCAGAGCTGCGTCGGCACCAGCGAAGCATGCGTGCATCCTGCCAATGCCTCCGCCAGCGGGTGCGTCTCGCGCACCGCCAGCCGCGCGCCCGCCGCCAACCAGCGCCAGACGATGCCCTGGCCGGAGACGTGAAACAGCGGCAGTGACAGCAGCCAGCAATCCTCGCGTTGAAAATCCATCAGCTGCAACACCCCGGCGGCGCTGGCCAGATGGTTGGCGTAGCTGTGTGCCGCCGCCTTCGGCATGCCGCTGGAACCGGAAGTCAACGTCAGCGTCGCCAGACGCTGCGCATCCCACGTCGGCAGGTCTGGCCAACGCGGCTCGGTCGAGGGAGGCGTCAATCGAATCACCTCTTCCGGCAGCGCCAGCAACGAGTCCGGGCCGAAGACAAAGGTCATATCCAATTCCGGCAACAGCTGCGCCAGCAGCGGCGCCGGCAAGGCGGGATTGAGCGGCAACAGGCGTGCGCCGCACTGCAACAGCGCCAGATAGGCCAGCAGCAGTGGATAGCTGTTTTTACCGCACAGCGCCACGCCGCAGCCCGGTTCAACGCCCTGATGCTGGAAATCCGCCGCCAGTTCATCCACCTGGCTTTGCAACGCCAGCCAGCTCAGCGGTTGTTCGCCGAGCAACAGCGCCGTCGCCTGCGGCTGAAGGCGCGCCCAGTGCCGCCACGGCCAATCGTTCAACGGCGCCATAGACACTCCAGCGCCGAAACATCCAGCAGCGGCAACGCGCAGCCCGGCCACGGGCGCAGCACCTGCGCCTGCATCAATCCCAGCGTGTCCAGGCCCGGCACGGTATCCGGCGTCAGCCAATGGGCAATGCGCGCCAGTTGGGTCAACCCCAGGCTGGATTCGAGGCTGGAACTGATCACTGCCGTCAGGCCCGCCGCGTGCGCCTGCGCCACCAGCGTCTGGCAACGCGCCAGGCTGCCGACCAGCGTCGGTTTGATCACGATGGCCGCCACGCCCGGCTCGGCCTGCACCACAAAATCCGCCTCGCGCACGCTCTCATCCCAGGCGATGGCAATGCCGGTCGCCCGGGCGAAGTCGCGCGATTCATCACGGGTCTTGCAGGGCTCCTCCAAAAAAGCGATGCGATCGCGCCACGCTGGGTTAACGTACCTGGCGAAGCCGTCGGCCTTGGCGCGGGTCCAACTGCGGTTGGCGTCCAGCCGCAGCCGCAGATCCGGCAGCGCCTCCAGCAGCACGTTGACGATCATGCCGTCACGCACCGCCTCATACAGCCCTACTTTCACCTTGGCGACTTTCTCGCCCGGCAAAGCGCTCAATGTCTCGAATAGCTCGTCCGGATCGCCAGTACACAGCGGCGCCTTGCGAAAATCCGCCTGCGTCGGCAAACGCTGCTCCAGCTCGGCCTGCGCGCAGCTCAGCCCAAAGGCCACCGAGGGCAGCTCGCTGTCATCCGGTTCGTTGCCCGCCAGCCACGCCTGCAGCCAGTCCAATGCGGCCCGTTCGGCCTGCGCCGGCGTTTCCCGGCTGAACTCCGGCAGCGGCGCGATCTCGCCCCACCCCTCACGCTCGCCCTGACACAGCTGCACCACCCATCCGTCACGCGTTTTCAACCGCTGATTGCGCAGCACCACGCCCGCCTCCATCGGCAGGCTGTAACGGTATAGCGCCGCGCTGCGGTTTGCCCCGCTCATTACGGGTTACGCTTGAATTTGCTGAAATCCGGCTGGCGCTTCTCGTTGAACGCGTTGCGCCCTTCCTGCCCTTCGTCGGTCATGTAGAACAGCATGGTGGCGTTGCCCGCCAGCTCCTGCAAACCGGCCTGGCCGTCGCAGTCGGCATTCAGCGCCGCCTTCAGGCAGCGCAGCGCCATCGGGCTGTTCTGCAGCATTTCGCGGCACCAGCGCACCGTCTCTTTTTCCAGATCGGCCAGCGGCACCACGGTATTGACCAGCCCCATGTCCAGCGCGGCGGCGGCGTCATACTGGCGGCACAGGAACCAGATTTCGCGCGCCTTCTTCTGACCGACGATGCGCGCCATGTAAGACGCGCCCCAGCCGCCGTCGAACGAGCCCACTTTCGGGCCGGTCTGGCCGAAGATGGCGTTATCCGCCGCGATGGTCAGATCGCACATCATGTGCAACACGTGGCCGCCGCCGATCGAATAACCGGCCACCATCGCCACCACCGGTTTCGGGCAGGTGCGGATCTGGCGCTGGAAGTCCAGCACGTTGAGGTGATGTACGCCGCTGTCGTCGCGATAGCCGCCGTAGTCGCCGCGCACTTTCTGATCGCCGCCGGAGCAGAAGGCCTTATCGCCGGCGCCGGTCAGAATAATGACGCCGATGCCGTCGTCGTAACGGGCGTTGGCCAGCGCGTCGATCATCTCTTTGACCGTTTGCGGACGAAACGCGTTGCGCACCTGCGGCCGGTTGATGGTGATTTTGGCGATGCCGTCGGCGGACTTGTGATACAGAATATCTTCGAAATCGCCGGTGCAATCCTGCCAGGCGATGGCGGCATACAGCTGTTCTTCATTCGGATAAAGCATGTTCGGTTCCTTTAACCAGGGTTAACGAGAAAGGTCTGCAGCTCGGCGACGAACTCCTGCGGATTGGCCAGATGCGCGTTGTGGCCGGCCTGCGGCACGATGCGCAACGGCAACCCGGCGTCGCGCGCCAGCCGTTGAAATTTGGGGTCGTTCTCACCGCACAGCACCCGCAGCGGCACGGTCAGTTGGCGCAGCTGCGGCGCCAGATAGGGCTGCCGCCCGAGCGATGTGGCTTCGAGCATGTCGGCGATCGCCGGGCCGCTGTTGATCGAACGCGCAGCGATCAGCGCCTGGCGGTGCACGTGGCTAAGCTCTTTGAACACAGGTTGCTGATACCAGTCCGCCAGGACTTCGGCAATCGGCTCACTGCGAAAACGCGCCGCCCATCGCGCATCCTGCTCGCAACGGTCACGGCGCAGTTGTTCGTCCTCAAGCCCCGGATTGCCGCCCTCGACCAGCACGCCTTGCAGACCGTCGTGGCGTCCGTGGCAAGCGTGATACATGGCGATGCGCCCGCCAAGCGAGTAGCCCACCAGCCAATAACGTTCGATATTGCGCAGTTGCAGGGTCGCGGCGATTTGCGCGCTGATGTCGTCGAAGCCGCGGCAGCTCACCGCCACGGAATCGCCGTGGCCGGGCAGATCGATGGCCAACGACGGCCATTCCGGGCAGCGCGCGGCGATCACCCGCCATTCATTGTTGTTGCCGAGCAGGCCATGCAACCATATCAGCCAGGGGCGGCCCGCTTCGCCCTGTTGCAAAATTCGCGTCGCCAGCATCATTGCACCGCCATCTGTTGCACCAGGTATTGCAGGCTTTCGGCCCCTGCGCTCGGCGGCACCTGCAGCTCTATCAACGTGGCGCCGCCGCGCCGCCAGCCTTGCTCAACCGCCTGTTGCAGCTGGCTCCAGTTTTCCGGCCGCGCATAGTCAAGCTGGAACATCGCCGCCGCGTGGCTGAACTCAACGTTCTGCGGCATGCAGTAAAAGCGCTGACGCTCCTCTTCCGGCGTCGGCAGCAGCGAGAAAATTTGGCCGCCGTTGTTATTGACGACGATCAGCACCGTCGGCGCCGAACAGTGGCGCAGCAGCGCCAGCGCATTGAGGTCATACAGGGCGGAAAGGTCGCCCACCACCGCCAACGTCGGCCTGGCGGTGGCGCGCTGTACGCCGGCGGCGGTGGAAATCAGACCGTCGATGCCGCTGGCGCCGCGGTTGCTGAATACCGGGTAAGCGGCAGGCAGCATCGTTAACGCGTCGATCAGTCGCACCACCAGGCTGTTGCCGAGAAACAGCTGGCCGTTCTCCAGCAGCAGTTCCGGCAGGCGGTGCGCCAGCTGCGCTTCGCCAAAGTTATCGTGCAGATGCGTGGACGCCGCCGTCAGCGCTTTATCCGCCAGCGCTGCCAGCCCGGCGGCCCACGGCGCGCGCGGTTGCGCGGGATGCTGCGCCAACCACTGCGCCACGCCGGCGCGCAGGCGCCGCCCCCGGTGTTGGGCCGGATCGAGCCGCCCCGGCAGCTCGTCGATAATCCAATATTCTTCCGGCTGACACTGCGCCTGCCATTGCAGCAGGCGTTTGCCGGTCAGGCTGCCGCCGAACTGCACCACCAGCTGCGCATCTTGCAGTACGCGCTGCGCCTGCGGATGCGCGAGCCACAAATCGGCGCAGGGCAGCGGTTGCCCGGTCTGCGACAGCACATCGCCGATCAGCGGCCAGCCCAGCGTTTCGGCCCAGTCGGCCACCTGCGCGCCCTCTTGTGCGCTCATGCGACCGGCCAGCACCACGCCGCGCTTTTGCCGCCAGGAGAACCAGTCCGGCTGCGGCGACGGCGCCGTACGCGTCTCGCTTTCCTGCAGCCACGGACGATCGCTCTGCCACCAGTCGCCCAGCGCGGCGGACCAATCGGCATAGTGACGCTCATCGCCGCCGTACAGCGGTTCGGCGAACGGGCAGTTGATATGCAAAGCGCCATGCTGCAGGCGCGCCATCGCGCTGTCGACGCTGGAGGCCAGCCACGCGGCCGGAATATCCGGCGTCGGACGCGGCAGATCGATCGCCAACGTCGGGTGGCTGCTGTAGAGACCGTTTTGACGGATCGCCTGATTGGCGCCGCAGTCGATCAGTTCCGGCGGCCGATCGGCGGTGAGAAACACCAGCCGTTCACCGGTCAGGCCGGCTTCGATCAACGCGGGATAAAGGTTCGCCGCCGCGGTGCCGGACGTAACGATCACCGCCACCGGCTCACGCGCCGCCTTCGCCAGCCCGAGCGCCAAATGGCCGAGCCCGCGCTCATCAAAATGGGTATGGCAGATAAACGATCGGTTGGCCGCGGCGGCCAGCGTCAGCGGCGTGGAGCGCGATCCCGGAGCGATACAAACATGCCGCACCCCATGGCGGGCCAGCGCCTCGAGCAGCACAGCCGCCCACCGGCGATTAAAAACACTTGTCGACATAGTTCGCTCACAAGTCAGTTAGCAGAAATCGTCCCCGGCGCAGCCGACGGACGCCGCGCCTGTAGTTACGTTCTGTATTATATGAGGTGTTATTTTCACGGCTTTTGCGCCAGCGCAAGAACGCCGTATATCCCTGGGTGTTTACACCAGATAATTGTTTGATTTAGAACAAAAAACAAACAATTAAAACACAAACACTTTACACTTGCGGCGACGCCGGCTCAATCCGTCCATACAAAAACAAGGGAGATAAAGGTGCTCCAATGGCGGCCAGCGGGAAGTATAGGCGGGATAAGGGAAAGCGATCGGGGAAACGGCGGGATGAACGACACAGTCTGCAGAAAAGCACGAGGCGGCCTGCGCCGCCCCGATGACATGATTTATTTGCGGGCCAGCAGCAGCCCCAGCACCAGCCCGACGGTGGCACCGATGCCTACGCTGTGCCAGGGTTTATCCCGCACGTAGTCGTCGGTGCGGTGCACCGCTTCTTTGGCGCGCGCATAGTAGGATTCGCCGGTGTTCGCCCAGCGCGCCTTGACCTCACTCAGCGCCTGCTCGGCGTGCGACTTGATGTCAATGTAGGCCTGATCCGCGCGATCGCCGGTGTATTGCAACACTTCTTCCAGCGTCTCGGTCAGCATTCTCAGATCGTCATCCAGCGTAGTTTGCTCAGCATCCGAATGTCTTGCCATAGTGAGATCTCCGTGGTTGAAAAATTAAGCGTTCCTACACTATAGACAAGGATCGTCGCCTGCGGCCATCGGACTTTTACCCTAAAACACCAATTGCACCTTGGCGGCCTGGCGCTTGTCGCCGGCAAACTCCAGCGCCTGCGCCAGTTGGTCCCCGGCGAATTCCGCCGACAACAGCGGCAGCGGATCGACCACATCGCCGGCCAGCCAGGCCACCGCCAGCGCGAATTCCGCCACGAAGCGAAACGATCCGAGCAGGTTCAACTCTTTGGCGATCAACAACATCAGCGGGAAATCAGGGAAGCTGCCGCCCATGCCGACCTGCACCACGCTGCCTTTGGCGCGGGTGATCTCCAGACAGCGCTGCAGCGACAGCGGGTGCCCCGCCACTTCGAAGGCGACATCGAAGTAGCCCTTGTCCTGCTGATAGTCGCTAAAATCGTCATCCGCGGCATGCAGGCACCGATTGGCCCCCATTTGGCTGGCGATCGCCAAGCAGCGCGGACTGAGATCGGCGCAGACAATCTCGGCGGCGCCCAGCGCTTTCAGCGCCGCCACCAGCAGACAGCCGATCGGGCCGACGCCGGACACGAAGATCTTTTTCCCCGCCACATCGCCGGGCTGCTTCGCCGCGTGGACAGCCACCGCCAGCGGTTCGGCGAACACCATCACCCTGTCGTCGCGATCGGCGGCGTAAGGAATGCACTGCGCGCTATCCACCACTTTGTATTGGGTAAAAGCGCCGTCGACGTGCGGAAAATACATCGCGCTGCCGAAAAAGCGCATCTCGACGCATTGATTGCTTTGCTGCTCCAGACAGTATTTGCACTGCCCGCAGGGTTTGCTGGGATTGAGCGCCACCTTCTGCCCGGCCGGCAACTGCGGCGAATCGCTGGCGACCACCTCACCGATCACCTCATGGCCCAGCACCATCGGCTGACGCACCTGAAAATTGCCGACCTTGCCTTCCTGGAAGTAATGCAGATCCGAGCCGCAGATGCCGCCGCGGCTGATTTTCACCAGCGTTCCCTGCCCTCGATAATCCACTTCTTGCGCGATCACCGCCACGTCTCGCTTGCCTTTGACCACGCAGGACTGAGTTTGAATTTTCATCGCAAGACTCCACGGAAAAAGATTACACCGCCGCCGACATGCCGCCATCGACAAACAGCAGTTGCCCGTTGACGAAGGCGGAGGCGTCGGCGGCCAGGAACACCGCCGCGCCGATCAGCTCCTGCGGATCGCCCCAGCGCGCGGCGGGCGTGCGTTGGGTCAGCCAGGCGGTGAAGGCCGGATCGTCGGCCAGCGCCTGCGTCATCTCGGTTTTGAAGTAGCCGGGGGCAATGCCGTTGACCTGAATGTTGTAGCGCGCCAGCTCCACGCACATGCCGCGCGTGAGCATTTTCACCGCCCCTTTGGACGCCGCATAAGGGGTGATGGTGTCGCGGCCCAGCTCACTTTGCATCGAGCCGATGTTGACTATCTTGCCGCGCCGGCGCGGCACCATGTAACGCGCCACGGTCTGCGACACGATGAAGACCGCCTTCTGGTTGACGGCAATGATGTCGTCCCAGTCTTGCTCCGGAAACTCGGTGAACGGGTGGCGGCGCTGGATGCCGGCGTTGTTGATCAAAACGTCTATCGCGCCGATGTCCGCTTCGATACGGTCGATGGCGGCATGCACCGCCTGGGAATCGGTGACATCGAACGCCGCCGCCTCGGCGCGCAGCCCCTCTTCGCGCAAACGTTCGGCGGCGTGCCGGGCATGCTCTTCGGTGGTGGCGTTGACCAGAATATGCGCGCCTTGCTGCGCCAGGCCGCGTGCCAGCAGAAAACCGATGCCGCGCGAGGCGCCGGTGATCAAGACGGTCTTGTTATCCAGTGAAAACAGATTGTTCATAGTGATTCCCGGCCATCAGGCCTCCAATCGGACAGGCTTCTATCTCAGCCGATTGTTACCGGTAAAAACGTGATGGAAATCACTGAAAATCATGTTACGAAACCCTGTTACCCTTAACGTGATCTCACGCAGGCAGTCAGCGGGTAAAACTTATCTATCCGATTGAAAAACGGCTATTTTCAATAGAAGTACATTCATTGTTATCGCCAAATCGATGGGTTAACATGCCGCTATCCCCCTTGCCGCGCCGCCCGTGAAGGCCACCGAATGAAACACCTCCGCGTTACGCGACAGGACATCGCACAATGGGCCGGCGTAACCCAAACGCCGGGTAACCAAACGCTGGTGGTGAACTGCCGTCTCTCACTCGGCGGCACCGTTTGAGCCGGCATTCGGGCCAATCGGCGGCGTAGCGCGGGCTTTTTCGCTGCGCGCCGCCCACCACAGACCGCTGTTTTTCATCGCATAGCCGAATAGCAGGCCCACCAGCAGGGAAAGCGTCACCAGCGGCCAATCGCCGCCGCCAGCGAAGGTCGCACAGGCGCCGATAAAGGTGCCGGGCACGAACCCCAGCCACTGCTGTTTGGCCTGAATGCACATCAGGAACGCCACGACGCCGGTCAGCAGATACCCCAGCAGATTCCACTGCGGCGCCAGTTCGCTGCCGTGGATGATCGCCATTGCCCAGAAGACGCCGCTGCAGCAGGTCAACGCGCCGATCAACAGCCCTTTCAGCCCGCCCTGCGGGCAGGCGAAATACGCCGTGCAGCCGAGAAAACCGGCCCAACCGATCAGCCCCAGGCTGACGGCAACCCAGCCCCAAACGCCGGAGAGGATCCCGGTAGTAACGGCAATGGCGAAAAGAACGTTCATAAAGTGACCTGCGGCAAAAATAAAGCGCGCAGTTTACCCGAAGCGAGTGATTTTTTCGTGACTAAAATCACGAAAAAAATGCAAATAAGGAAATGTAAATATCAAAAAAGCAATGTGTATCACAAAAAAAGCCAGCGTGACGAGCACGCTGGAATAACACAACACCAGGGAAATCACGATCTCAAATGAAATGCCTACATGCGACGCCTGTCGCCCCCCTCCCGAACGCCGGTTTCAGCGAGGGAAGCCCGCACGCGTTACCATGACGCTCAACATCAAACAAATCACGGCGCTGCTCAGGAATAACAAGTGGGTCGCCAAATGCAAATCGGCGTGGTCGATCACAACGCCTAACAGGATCGGCACCCAGTTAGCGATATACGCGATCACGTAGAACAGGGAGATCAAACGCGCATGGCTGGCTTTCGGTGAAATCAGATTCACCAGCGTGGCGCTGCCGACGAAGATCGCGCCATAGGCGTAACCGGCGATCACCATGCCTGCGGCGGCCAGCGCCAGCGAATGGATCTGAATCGCCACGGCGAACACCCCGACCGACAAAGCCTGAGCCAGGCAGCCGAACATCAGCGAATGGCGGGCGTTGATGCGACGACTCAAAATCTGGCTGATGCCGGCAATCACCAGATAGACGGCGACCACATAGCCAAAGACGCCACGGCTCTGCATATCCAACAGTTTTTCGGCGACGCTCGGCCCTATCGCCAGAATGCTGGCGGCAACCGCCCAACAAATGAACAACGCCCCGGCGCACAGGAAGAATTTGCCGCCGGTCGCGCGCAGGCCATCCGCCAGAGAGCTTTTCGCCACCGGCGCGTTATCCGCCGCTGCGCTATCGGCCTGCGCCGCCACCGCCTCTCGCGGCCAGCGCAGCATCACGCCAAGTGCGGCGACGGCGGCAATGGCCATGATGATGATGAACGGCAATGACGTGGTATGAAAACCGGTTTGCAGTGCGACGCCGCTAAAGATCGGGCCCAGGGCCAATCCGGTGGTAAAGGACAGCGTCGCGATCAACGCCGCATTTTTTCCGCCGTCCTGCGGCCCGAAACGCACCAACGCGATATTCGCCGCACCGGTCAGGGCGCCGGTGCCGACGCCGGCCAGCAGCCGTGCCATAAACATCATGAAGAACGACGACGCCACCGAAAACAGCAGCGCGCCAAGCAACACCACCAACAGCGCCGGCACGATCATGCTGCGCAGGTCTTTTACTTTCCCCGCCATATTGCCTACGCCGAACAGCGAAATCAGCACGCCGGCGGCATAAGCGCCGTAGATGATCGTCAGGCTGACCGAGCTCAACGCCAGCTCATGTTGATAAAGCGGATAAAGCGGCGTCGGCGCGCTGCTGTTCAACAGCGCTGACATCAATGCCAACGCCAGAAACAGCAAGATGGCAAAATGCGATGTACCCGCCTTCGCTTTAGCCGTTTCTTCAACGGCGATACTTTCTGACATGTTCAACTCCCGAATCGATCAGGCATTCGCCCTAAATAAATGCGTCTTCCCGCATGCCACGCGGCTTCAGGAAGCGCGCTTATCATAGCGTTGGGCTATCACGCCCAAAATAGCCAAGAATGCATCATCGTGATTCATTAATGCAGCATCGCAGCGTCAGGCATGCATTTCTGCAGCATGCGATGCCGCCAAGCGATGGCGCAACCGCCCAATGCCACGCCATACACTGCATGGTTGGCCAGGCTGGCGATCAGCAAAGCCGGATTTTTGCCGGCCATTCCCCAAAGCCCCAACCCCACCGAGGGATAAATGAAGCACAGCGAGATCAGCGAACAGGCCAGGCCATACGTCAGCGCCCCAACGAGCAGGCCGCCCCCCGACTTAACGCGCGGGTAGATCAGGCAATAGAACGGGATCGCCAGGCTAATGCCGGCAAAATAGTGCGCGCCGTAGCCCATCATCAGAGCCTCTGGCACATCGGGAATGTCGCCAGGCCGCAAAAACCAAAATTGCCCCTGCAGCCATTGATTCATCAGTTTGCCGATGAAGGCCAGGTTGAGCTTGCCGATGAGACCGACGCTGGAGGCGACACTGTTCACCCCATCCATCGTCAGCGTCGCCACTATGCCAAACAAGACCGCCATCGCCATGGCGCCAACCGGACGCATGTTCATTGTTTCGTTCCTTATCACGTTATGCCACCGCCGCCTGCTCGGACTTGGCCGAAGCACGCTTGCGCACCGCCAACGCGCCGGACAACACGATCAGCGCCATACCGGCGGCGGCGATATAAGACAGCCGCTCGCCAAATATCAGATAGCCAAGCAGCGTAGAGAAAATAATGGTGCTGTAAGAGAGAATGCTGACAATCACCGCATTGCCACCCCCGTAGGCGCGAGTCATGGCGATCTGCCCCAGACTGCCGAAGACGCCAATGGCGCAGACGCACAGCAGCATTGCGCCGTCCAGCAAGGAAAAGCCCAGCAACGCAGTCATCAGGCCGCCAACCAGCGTTCCCACCAGCGAGAAATAGAACACCACGCGCAGTTCCGGCTCACCGCGTCGCACCAGCTTGCCGACGTTAAAGTAAGCCAGCGCGGTTAACAAACCGGCCGCCAGCCCGACCAGCGTGGCAACGTACTCCCCGTTGGGGGCGTCGGGGCGCAGCAAGACCAAAATGCCGGCAAAGCCCAACAGCACGGAAAACAACAGCCGACCGGTCAGCTGCCCTCGGGTCGTGATGAACGCGATCGCCGACTGAAAGAGGGGGTTGGTATAACCCAACGTGGTGGCGGTGGCGATCGGCAGATGTATCAGCGAATAAAAACCGCAGTACATCGCCGCATTGCCTATCGCCGCCCGCTTCATATGCAATCCGAGATGAC
The DNA here is from genome assembly GCF_047456145.1 of Serratia sp. BNK-23. Taxonomy (NCBI): domain Bacteria; kingdom Pseudomonadati; phylum Pseudomonadota; class Gammaproteobacteria; order Enterobacterales; family Yersiniaceae; genus Serratia; species Serratia sp. BNK-23. The sequence continues at coordinate 1,460,615 of NZ_CP179900.1, read as the reverse complement.
GGGTGCGAAAACCGAGGCGCTGGATCTTGATCAGCGCCGCGACGATCAGCACATTGATGAGAGAACGATAAAAAATGATGTCGAAAAATCCGACCGTCGTCGACGCCAACTTGATGCAAGCACCCATCAGCGCAAAGAATCCGCTGGCGACGACCATCCACAAAGCTACCATGATCTTCTCTTATTAACGGCCTTTGGACAGGGCCGTATCAACACTACCCGGCGGCTTTCACCGTCAACGGTTTATCGTCCGCGCAAGCGAAGAACACCAGCATTTCGGCGCCTTGCTCGCCGGAAACGCCCTGATGCACGATATCCACGGTATCGGTAAACGAATCCCCCTGCCGGAACGTGCGGCGTTCACCGGTTTTCCTGACGGTGAGCGAAACGCTGCCGCCGCTCATGTACACTGCGCTGATGCAAGGATGCGTATGCCAGGCCAGTACCTTGTTCGGCTCTACCGTCACCTTCAGCATGGTGATCTGCGGCGCGCCTGCGGGATACTGACGATATGCCGAGCCCTCCCATGCGCTGTCGGTCTTGAGCAACGTCGTTTTGACGATGCCTTCGCCATGCCCCTCGGCAGCCTGAACCGGCCCCTGAAATACTGCCAACAATGCCAAAATGCCCCACTTAACCATCTTATCGCTCCCTGACTGCCGCGAGTAAAAATGCCAGGCGCCGCGCGCGGTGAACCTGGCGAGTTGAAAAAACAGCGTTGTGCTACAGTCCTTTGATGCGCTGCTCGTATTCTGCGATGCTCTCGGCGTAGTAGCGGTTAGGCGCCGCAAAGTTGCCCACCATCACTTCGATGAGGTACGGCCCCGGATGTTTCGCTGCGGCGCCGAGGGCCTCGTCCAGATCCTCCAGCGTCTCCGCCTTCGCGGAGGCGACCCCCAGGCTGTTGGCAAACGCTTTCCAGTCATGGTTGGGCAAGGCGGTATAGTCGGCGGAAATGCCGCGATTTTGCAGCGTGTCGATGTGCATGGCGCCGTGCGCGCTGTTGTTCATCACCACGAACACCACCTTCACGCCATAACGCGCGGCGGTCTGAATTTCGATGCCGTGCATCAGCATGCAACCGTCGCCGGTCACCACGAGGCAATCCCGCTGCGGTGCCGCCAGCTTGATGCCGATGCCCGCGCAAATGGCCCACCCCATCGGCGCCAGGGAGCTGGAGGTGTGATAATCCCCCCGCCCGGCCGCCAGCCAGTGATGCGCCATGAAAATGCGGTGTGCGCCCGAATCGACCACGACGTTGGTATCCGGATTCATGCGGCTGCGAATGTGTTTAATCGCATCGCCGGGATACAGCCGGCTTTCGCCCTGGGCGATGCGCGCCTGCAACGTCGGCTGCGGCTGTTCCAGCGGCAGTGCGCGAACCCCTTCCAACCAGGCGTCACGCAGGTGAGCCGCGTCGCCAAGCCGCGCGTCCTCATCGCCAACCGCGGCCAACAAACAGTGCAACGTACCGCTCAGGCTGGAAAATATCTGCAGATCCGGCTGGTAATGCGAGCTCACTTTGTCGAAGTCTTCGTCGATCGCCACCAGCGTTTTATTGCCGTGCAGTCTCGGGTTCCAGTTCAGACTGTCGCGCTGGCTGAGATCGCAGCCCAGCACCAGCAGCACGTCGACGCCTTCACCGTTGAGGGTTTCTACCGCGCGGGCATGGCCGGCAAAACCGTAGACCCCTAATGCCAGGGCGTGCCCTTCGGGAAACGCGCCCTTGCCGGACAACGTCGTGGCGACAGGCAAGCGGTATTTTTCCGCTACCCGCAACAACAGCGCGGCATCCTGTGGATTGTTCATCCGGTTGCCTACCAGGCAGGCGACGTTGAGGCCGCGCAGCAGATAATCATGCAACAGCTGTTCCACCGCTTGCACATCCACGGCCGCTTCACGGTGCTGCGGCACTCGCTCAGGCTGGTCGCGACGATCGCCGAACGCGGTTTTCTTCTGCATGTCGACCGGCACGCTCAGATAGGCGCGCCCTTTCCGCTGTGGGTTCAGGCTGGAGAGGCTGCGGCGCAGCTCATGCTGCAAGGTCAGGTTGTTTTTCGTTTCTATCGCGGCGCAAAGCAACGGTTTGACGATGGTCAGCTCATCGATGCCGCTGTTGCTGCCGTCCTGAAAAGCGCCCTGCGCCTCATGATAGGTGGCGATGCTGCCGGCCAGGTACAGCACGGGGATCTTATCGGCTTGCGCGGCGGCCATCGCCGGCAGGAAATTCATGGTGCCGGGACCTGAAATGCCCAAACAGACGCCAAACTTTCGGCTGGCGCGGGCATAGCCATCGGCCATAAATCCGCATGCGGTTTCATGGGCACCGACGATGCCGACAATCTCGGAACGGTCAATAGAAGTGATTAACGGATAAACCAGTTTGCCAGGGACCAAAAAGATATGTTGAATGCCGCGCGCTGCAAGGCCTTGAATAATGACATCGGCGTTGTTGCGTTCCATCTTCTCGGCGCCTGGCGCCACGGTAACTCTGACTCCGTCCTCCGTCGCCAACGCAACGGGGGGGCACAGCATCTCTGCGTGAGACTCCATTTTTTTATATCCAGTCATATCATCGTGAGCTAACTTGATTCAGAGTCGATCCCACTTGGCGGTCGCCCAGAAATAACGGGAACCGGCTCTTATTCGTATTGCTTATGCATTAGGGTGGCCTTGGTGTAAAATGTGCGTCGGGTCGCAGCATAAGCGCCGATAAGAATAAGCATTACCAGACAAAAATAAAGGTGCAAAACCGCTTCACGGTGATGCATTTATACATATCCTGAAACATTATAAATAATGATGATACGAAGCATTTTTTTCGGTCTCCACACCAGAATAAACACCGCATCACACCGCTTCCTTCCCCCTCCCGCCAGTCTGTACAGAGGAGGTGTGCAATGAACTGGGACGACGCCCGATTTTTTCTCGCCGTTGCGCGCTGCGGCACGCTACGCAAAGCCGCCAGCCAGCTGCATGTCGATCAGGCGACCGTCGGCCGACGGCTCTCCGCTTTCGAAGATGCGCTCGGCTCCAAGCTGTTTATCCGCACGCCGAAATCCTTCGCCCTCAGCCCGCTGGGGGAGGAAATGCTGGCGGACGTGATGAAGATGGAAAATGCGGTGCAGGCGATCAACCGTAAAGCCGCCAGCGGTGACGAAAGCCTGTGCGGCAACGTGCGCATCGCCACCACCGATACCCTGGCCGAAGCCTTCGTGATGCCTGCGCTGCAAGATCTGCGGGAACGCTATCCGGCCATCACCGTCACGCTGCTGACGGCGGTCAACATCGCCGATATTTCTTACCACGGCGCAGATCTGGCGATCCGCGGCGCCCGTCCCGATGACGATGAGCTGATCATCAAACGGTTAGCCACCATCGAAATGGGCCTGTATGCCACTCAGCACTATTTGGCGCGGCGCGGCATGCCGGTCAAGGGCGAACAGTTGCGCGGCCACGATCTGCTGATGTTCCCGCGCGAGCTGGTGCCGCGCCACTGGAACAATTTCTGCGGCGAGGCTCTGCACGAGCCCAACGTCGTGCTGCAATGCAATTCGCAGCTGCTGCTGCGTTCCGCCACCCGCAGCGGGCTGGGCATCGGCCTGCTCTCCGCTTTTTTGGCGGACAAAGACCCGGAACTGGTGCGTCTGTTCCCGGAGAACAAAGACTGGGTGGATATCTGGCTGGTGCTGCATCCCGATTTGCAACGCGCAGCCCGCGTGCGCGCGGTAGTGCAGGCGCTGGAAACGTCGTTTAGCGCCCATTACGGCTGAGTGCCGTTTCGCCCATAAAAAAAGGCCGCCGAAGCGACCTTTTTACCGTCTGAAGCGTTATCAGAACGTCGGCTGCGCCATCTGCACCAGCGAAATCAGCGGCTGCGGATAAACCCCCAACAGCAGCACCAGCGCGGCGGAGATCAGCACCACGACGCCACCGGCGGTCAACGCCCAGTTGTTCGGGGTGTCGCGCTGCAGCGATTCCGGCGCGCTGAGGAACAGGCTGACGGTCACGCGCAGGTAGTAGTACAGACCGATGGCGCTGCCTACCACGACTGCGCCGGTCAGCCACCACAGGTGTGCGCTGACGCCCATCGCGATCACGAAGAACTTACCGATAAAGCCCAGCGTCATCGGGATACCTGCCAGCGACAGCATCATCACCGTCATCACCGCGGACAAGATTGGCTTGTGCCAGAACAGACCACGGTAAGAGAACAGCGAATCCGCATCCGGGCCGCGGTATGGGCTGGACATCAGGCTGACCACGCCGAAGGCGCCCAGGCTGCTGAACAGGTAACCGGCCAGATAAACGCCGGCGGTTTCCAGCGACAGCTGATGGGTTTGCACCGCAATCAGCGCCACCAGCAGGTAGCCCAGGTGAGCGATCGACGAGTAGCCCAGCAGACGCTTGATGTTGGTCTGGCTGATAGCCATCAGGTTACCGAACAAGATGGAGCAGAACGCGATGATCGACAACACCATGCGCAGCGCTTCGTTGTCGGCGGCCGGGGCATACAGGAACAGACGCATCACGACCGCGAAGATCGCGATCTTGCTGGCGGTCGCCAGGAAGGTCGAGACCGGCGCAGGCGCGCCCTGATACACGTCCGGCGTCCACAGTTGGAACGGCACCAGCGACAGCTTGAAGCCCAGACCGACGATCATCATGCCCATACCGGCCAGGATCAGCGGCTGGTGCATCATGTTTTCCTGCAGGCTCTTGCCAAGGCCGGCCAGCGACAGATCGCCGGACTCGGCATACAGCAGCGCCATGCCGAACAGCAGGAACGACGACGCGGCGGCGGACAGCAGCATGTACTTAATGGCGGCTTCCAGCGGGCGCTTCTGGCGATAGGCGTAGCCCACCAGGCCGAACAGCGGCAGCGAGATAAGCTCGATACCGATGAACAGCGAAGCCAGGTGGTTAGCACTCGCCAGCAGGATGCCGCCCAGAGCGGCGATCAGCACCAGCAGGTAGAACTCTTCGCGGTTATCCGGATAGCCGACCAGCCACGGATAGGCGAAGGTGCAGGTCGCCAGACTCGCCAGCAGCACCAGCCCGGTGTAGAACATCGAGTAGCCGTCAACCCGCAGCAGCGGGGTGACGTCCATTGGGCCTGCCTGGCCGACAAAGTACAGCGAAAGCAGCGCCAGGTTGAGACCGATCACGGTCAGGGTGGCGTTGATAAAGTGGTCGCGTCGCCACGCAATGCCTAGCATCACAACCACCACCGTCAATCCGACGATCAACAGCGGCAGCAGTGCGATCAGTTGTTGAGGAGTTATTGTCATGGCGAATTACGGCCTTGTTGTTGAAATTGCTGAAACTGACGAACCAAACCAGTGTTGCACGTTGCTCATCGCCGCGTTGGAAGTATCCAGAATCGGCTGCGGGTAAACCCCCAGCAGAACCAGCAACACCACCAGCAGCAGAATGATGAACAGTTCGCGCGCGGTCATGCCCTGCAGCGGCTGGTCTGACTTAGGCGCACCGTAGTAAGCGCGCTGCATCATGATCAGCGAGTAAACCGAAGCGAACACCAGACCGAAGGTGGAGATCACGGTGATCACCGGCACCACCTGGTAGCTGCCGAACAGAATCATGAATTCGCCGACGAAGTTACCGGTGCCCGGCATCCCCAGCGTAGCCACGGCGAAGAACAGCGACAGCGCAGGGATGAACTTGATACGCCCCCACAGGCCGCCCATCTGACGCATGTCGCGGGTGTGCAGGCGCTCATACAGCTGGCCGCAGATGATAAACATACCGGCGGCGGACAGGCCGTGCGCGATCATCTGGATCACGGCGCCCTGGTAAGCCAGCTGGCTGCCGGTGTAGATGGCGATCAGCACGAAGCCCATGTGCGAGACCGAGGTGTAAGCGATAAGACGCTTGATGTCGGTCTGCGCGAACGCCATCCAGGCGCCGTAGAAGATACCGACCACGCCCAGCCACATGGCGATTGGCGCGAACTCGTGTGAAGCCTCAGGGAACAGCGGCAGGCTGAAACGCAGCAGGCCGTAGGCCGCGGTTTTCAGCAAGATGCCCGCCAGGTCGACGGAACCTGCGGTCGGCGCCTGGCTGTGCGCATCCGGCAACCAGCCGTGCAGCGGCACCACCGGCATTTTCACCGCGAAGGCGATGAAGAAGCCCAGCATCAGCAGATATTGCACGTTGTGGGACATCGGCGTTTGCAGCAGGTCTTCGTAATCGAAGGTCCACACGCCGGTGGCGTTGTAGTGCACGAACACCAGGCCCAGGATCGCAATCAGCATCACCAGACCGCTGGCCTGGGTGTAGATGAAGAACTTGGTCGCCGCGGTGATGCGGGTTTTACCGTCCGACGCCTTGTGGCCCCACAGCGCGATCAGGAAGTACATCGGCACCAACATCATTTCCCAGAAGAAGAAGAACAGGAACATGTCGATGGCGAGGAACACGCCGATAACGCCGCCCAGGATCCACAGCAGGTTAAGGTGGAAGAAGCCCTGATACTTCTGGATTTCACGCCAGGAACAGAGGATCGCCAGCACGCCCAGCAGACCGGTCAACACCACCATCAGCAGTGACAGACCGTCCAGCGCCAGGTGGATGGAGATGCCGAAGCGCGGGATCCACGGCAGCAGGAATTCGCTCTGCCACTGCGGAATGCCTTTCGGCGTGGTCAATGTATAGCCGCCCTGCATCCACAGCTGCAGAGAGAGCGCCAACGTCAGCCCCATTGCGATCAGCGCTATCCAGCGCGGCACCTTAGTACCGAAGCGCTCAAGCTGCCAGCACAGCAGACCGCCGATAAAGGGGATAAGAATTAGCCAAGGTAATAGCATGGCGTTTTGTGTCCCTTATACGAATAATTTCAAACTTTGTACGTAGCGCCTGCCCGGCGCTACGCCCGAAAAATGCGTCTGTTTAAATTATTCAATTAAACCAGAATCAACAGAGCCAATACGACCACTGCACCCACACCCATAGACGCTATATACCAACGCACCTGGCCGTTCTCGCTCACCGTCAGACCGCGGTTCCCCCAGCGGGAGAAGACGGCCGGCAGGTTCATCAGCGAGTTCAGCGGATCGCGTTGCAGCAGCTTCGCAATGCCCAGATACGGCTTGACGAATACTTTGTCATACAGCCAGTCGAAGCCCCAGGCATGGAACCACCAGGTCGAGAAGAAACGCCCCGGTGCGCTGTTGGCGATGCTGTTGACCAGGCTGCGTTTGCCCAGCCACAGCGCGGCCGCCAGCAGAATGCCGACGATAGCCACCACGCCGGAGGTGATTTCCAGCGTCAGTACGCTGCCGTGCGCCAGCTCGGTCGTCTCCGGCAGCACGCCCTGCAACGGCGGCACGATCATCGCGCCGACGAAGGTGGACAGCACCAGCAGAACCAGCAGCGGCAGGTGGTGAGTGATGCCTTTACCGGCATGCGCTTTGATTTTCTCTTCGCCATGGAACACGATGAAAATCATACGGAAGGTGTACAGCGAGGTCATGAACGCACCGACCAGGCCGGCAACCATCAGGTTGATGTGGCCGTTGGCCATCGCGCCCGCCAGGATCTCGTCCTTACTGAAGAAGCCGGCCGTGACCAGCGGCAACGCAGACAGCGCCGCGCCGCCCACCAGGAAGCAGACGTACACCAGCGGGATGCTCTTGCGCAGGCCGCCCATCTTGAAGATGTTTTGCTCGTGGTGGCAGGCCAGGATCACCGAACCGGACGACAGGAACAGCAGCGCCTTGAAGAACGCGTGAGTCATCAGGTGGAAGATCGCCGCGTCCCATGCCTGCACGCCCAGCGCCAGGAACATGTAACCGATCTGGCTCATGGTGGAGTAAGCGAGCACGCGCTTGATGTCGGTCTGCACCAGCGCGGCGAAGCCGGCCAGCAGCAGAGTGACCGCACCGACGATGCCCACCAGGTGCAGCACTTCCGGCGCCATCAGGAACAGGCCGTGCGTGCGGGCGATCAGGTAGACGCCTGCGGTCACCATGGTTGCCGCGTGGATCAGTGCAGAAACCGGGGTTGGGCCCGCCATCGCGTCCGCCAGCCAGGTTTGCAACGGCAGCTGCGCCGATTTACCGACCGCGCCGCCCAGCAACATCAGCGTCGCCCAGGTGATGGCCGTATCGCCCACCGCCAGTTTCTGCGGCGCCAGGATCATCAGCTCACGGATGTTCAGCGTGCCCAGCTCGTTGTAGAGGATGAACAGCGCGAACGCCAGGAACACGTCGCCCACGCGGGTGACGATAAAGGCTTTCATCGCCGCCGCGCCGTTGGCCGGATCTTTGTAGTAGAAGCCGATCAACAGGTAGCTGCACAGGCCCACGCCTTCCCAACCCAGATACATCAGCAGCAGGTTGTCCGCCAGCACCAGGACCACCATGCTGGCGATAAACAGGTTAGTGTAGGCGAAGAAGCGCGAATAGCCCTCTTCACCGCGCATGTACCAGGAAGCGAACATGTGGATGAAGAAGCCGACGCCGGTGACCACCGACAGCATGGTCAGCGACAGGCCGTCCAGCACCAGAGTCACGCCGATATTGAAGTTGCCGACGGCCATCCAGGTCCACAGGCTTTGCTCGAACAGCTGCACGCCGGCGGCTTTCTGGGCGAAGAAATCCATCGCCACATACACCGTGACCAGCGCAGCCAGGCCGATAGAGCCCACGCCGACGGTGGCCGCCGTGTTCTCAGACCAGCGACCGCGGGAAAATGCCAACAGCAGGAACCCGATCAGCGGTAGCAGAATTGTTAAATATAATAGGTTCATCCGCGCATCTCACTGACAGTATCAATATTCAGGGTATGACGACGACGGTAGAGCTGCAGCAGCAGCGCCAGGCCGATACTGGCCTCGGCTGCCGCCAGGCTGATCGCCAGGATGTACATCACCTGCCCGTCCGCCTGGCCCCAGTAGCTTCCCGCCACGATAAACGCCAACGCCGCAGCGTTGATCATCACTTCCAGGCTGATCAGCATAAACAGCAGGTTGCGGCGCACCAGCAGCCCGGTCAACCCGAGCACAAACAGGATAGCCGCCAGGATCAGGCCGTGTTGAAGAGGGATCATGCTTGCTCCTCCGATTTTCTTCTCGCCATTTCGCCACCCACCGGCGCGTTGCTCAGCACCTCGCCAGGCTTGTGCTCGCGGCCGATATGGAAGGCGACAACCAGCCCCGCCAACAGCAGCATTGAAGCCAGCTCAACCGCCAGTACGTAAGGCCCGAACAGGCTGATGCCCACCGCCTTCGCGTCGACCATCTCACCGCTGATGCCCTGATCGGATACGCTGCGGATCGCAACGATCAATACCACCAGCAGCGCCAGTGACAGCAGGCCAGGCCCGATCCACACCGTCGGTTTCATCCAGTCGCGCTCTTGCTGCTGCACGTTGCCGAGGTTCAGCATCATCACAACGAACACGAACAGCACCATGATGGCGCCCGCATAAACGATGATTTCCAATGCGGCGGCAAAGTAGGCGCCGAGAGAGAAGAAGACTGCCGAGATCGCCAATAACGAGACGATCAGATACAGCAGCGCATGCACAGGGTTGGTATGGGTGATCACGCGAATCGTCGCGGCCACCGCAATCAAACCTGCCAGATAAAATGCAATTTCCATGCTTGCTGGCTCCTTAGGGCAACAGACCTTTGACGTCGATCGGTTTGGCTTCGTTTTCGGCTTCGCCTTTGGCTTTGCCGTCAATCGCCATACCGGCCATCCGGTAGAAGTTATATTCCGGATATTTACCCGGCCCCGAGATCAACAGATCTTCTTTTTCGTACACCAGATCCTGACGCTTGTACTCGCCCAGTTCGAAATCCGGCGTCAGCTGGATAGCGGTAGTCGGGCAAGCCTCTTCGCACAGGCCGCAGAAGATGCAGCGCGAGAAGTTGATGCGGAAGAACTCCGGATACCAACGGCCGTCTTTCTGTTCTGCCTTTTGCAGCGAGATACAGCCGACCGGGCAGGCAACCGCACACAGGTTACAGGCGACGCAGCGCTCTTCGCCGTCCGGATCGCGCGTCAGCACGATGCGGCCGCGGTAGCGTGGCGGCAGGTACACCGGTTCTTCCGGATACATCTGGGTTTCGCGCTTGGCGAAGGCATGCATGCCAATCATCCAAATGCTGCGCATCTGGGTGCCGAAACCAACCACTAACTCTTTCAATGTCATGGTTTATTCACCCCTTATTGAGCGTTGTACAAAATGACCGCGGCGGTTGCCAGCAGGTTCAGCAGCGTCAGCGGCAGGCACACTTTCCAGCCGAAGGACATCACCTGGTCATAACGCGGACGCGGCAGCGCGGCGCGGATCAGGATGAACATCATCATGAAGAAGGCCGTTTTCAACGCGAACCAGATGAATGGCGGCAGGAACGGACCCTGCCAGCCGCCGAAGAACAACGTCACAATCAGGGCGGACACGGTGACGATACCGATGTATTCCCCCACGAAGAACAGACCGAACTTCATGCCGGAATATTCGATGTGGTAACCGTCGGCCAGTTCCTGCTCGGCTTCCGGCTGGTCAAACGGGTGACGGTGACACACCGCCACACCGGCGATCGCGAAGGTCACGAAGCCGAAGAACTGCGGAATGACGTTCCAGACGTGCGCCTGAGATTCAACGATGGCCTGCATGTTGAACGAATCCGCCTGCATCACCACGCCCATCAGCGACAGGCCGATGAACACTTCGTAGCTCAGGGTTTGCGCGGAGGCGCGCATCGCGCCCAACAGCGAGTATTTGTTGTTGCTCGACCAGCCGGCGAACAGCACGGCGTACACCGCCAGGCCGGCCATCATCAGGAAGAACAGAATACCGATGTTGAGATCGGACACCGCCCAGGTCGGGCTGACCGGCACGATGGCAAATGCCAGCAACAGGGAAGTAAAGGCGATCATCGGCGCCAGGGTGAAGATCACCCGGTCGGAGAATCTCGGCACCCAGTCTTCCTTGAAGAACATTTTGATCATGTCGGCGACCAGCTGCAGCGAGCCGCCCCAGCCTACGCGGTTCGGTCCGTAACGGTTCTGGAACAGGCCGAGCAGGCGGCGTTCGCCGAAGCTCATGAATGCCCCGCACGCCACGACCACCAACAGGATCACGACCGCTTTAAGAATGGCGATCAAGATGTCGATCACCTCAGGGGTAAACCAGCTCATCGTGCCGCCTCCCGCAGATTGTCTACCTTAGCACCCACCAAGATCGGCGGGATCCCTGGCAAGCCGAGCGGCAAACCAACCTGGCCCTGGGTCAGGGTTTCACTCAGACGCACCGGCAGACGCAGAGTCTGGCCCGCACAGCTGAACTCCACCAGGCTGCCCGCATTAACGCCAAGCGTCGCCGCATCGGCCGGGTTGACCATCACGTAGGCTTCCGGCATACGCTGCTGGATCACGTGAGAGCGCTGCGACATTTCATCGCTGCCGAACAGGTGGTAATAAGGCGCGACACGCCAGCCGTCGACCGGATTGAACGCGGCAGGCACGCGGTCGAAGTAACCGAGGCTGCCCTCCCCCGCTTCGATCAGGCGCACGCCCGGATCGCCGTGGCGCAGTTTGCCGCCCACTTCGGCCTGGAACTTGTTCCATGCCTGCGGTGAGTTCCAGCCTGGCGCCCAGGCGAACGGGATCTGCTGACGATCGGCCAGCGGGCTGTTGTTCCCTTCCATCGAGAAGGCGAACATGGTGTCTTTATCCTGCGGCTGACGCGGCTCGTGCACGCTGATGTTGGCGCGCATGGCGGTACGGCCGCTGGAACGGTGCGGCGAACGCGCCAGCTTCTGACCGCGAATGCGGAACGTCGCGTCCGGCGCGGCGTCGACGATGCCCTGCAGCTGCGGCAACGCGGCGACGCAAGCGGCGATCACGTCATCGAGCTGGGTCCAGTCCACGTGGCGGCTGGTGTAGGTGGAGTGCAGCGAGTGCATCCAGCGCCAGCTTTCCAGCATCACGGTGAACTGATTCTTCTTGGCGTCGTCGTAGTAAGCCGGATCGTATACCTGGAAGAAGCGCTGCGCGCGGCCTTCCTGGTTGATCAGCGTACCGTCGCTCTCGGCGAAACTGGCCGAGGAGAGGATCAGATTGGCTTTGTCCATGATCGCGGTGCGCTGGTGGTCGGCGACGATCAGGTTATTGACCTTGGCCAACGCCGCGTCCACTTGCGCCGCCGGCGCATGGCGATAGAGATCGTTTTCCATCACGATGGCGGTGTCGGCTGCGCCGCTCGCCAGCTGTTCCAGCGCCTGATCGAGCGAACCGCCGCCGATCATCGCCAGGCCCATGCTGTTGGCTGCGCCCGCCACGAAGGTGATGCCGACATCGGAACCGCGGCCCTTCAACGCTTTGGCGATGTTGGCCGCCGCTTCGATGATGGCTTCGCTGCCGGCGTTGCTGCCGGTCACGATCAGCGGTTTGCGTGCGCCGGTCAGCGCCTGCACGATGATATCGACTTTCTTGTTCAGGCCTTCAGCCAGATCGTTCACCGCCGGCGCTGCGCTATCCAGCGCGTGAGCGATGGCGAAGCCGAAGCGCGCCTGCTCGTCTACCGGCGCGCGGTAGTTCCAGGCGGCGATGTCATCCAGACGGGTGTTATCGACGTTGGTGGTGAACAACGGATACTTGGCGTGTTGGCCGATATTCTGCACCGCCGCGATCTGCCAGTCGGCCACGCGTTGCGCCGCCGCCATCGCGCGGGCTTTACCCTTGACGGCCTGACGCACGGACAGCGCGATGCGCGCGCCGGTTTGCGTCAGGTCTTCGCCCAACACCAGCACCGCGTCGTAATCTTCGATCTCACGCAGCGCCGGCGTATGAACGCCGCCGTTCTTCAGCACGTTCAGCATCAGCGCCAGACGTGATTGCTCCGCCTGAGCGATACCGGTGTAGTAGTTCTCTGCGCCAACCAGCTCGCGCAGCGCGAAGTTGCTTTCCAGGCTGGCGCGCGGGGAGCCGATGCCGATGGTTTTCTTCGCCTGACGCAGGATGTCCGCCGCGCCCTGCATCGCCTGCTCGGCGTTCAGGGTGATCCAGTCGTCGCCGCGCAGCTGCTGCGGTTGACGCGGGCGATCTTTCTGGTTGACGTAGCCGTAACCGAAACGGCCTCGGTCGCACAGGAAGTAGTGGTTCACGCTGCCGTTGTAACGGTTTTCGATACGGCGCAGCTCGCCATAGCGCTCGCCCGGGCTGGTGTTACAGCCGATGCTGCACTGCTGGCAAATGCTCGGTGCGAACTGCATGTCCCATTTACGGTTGTAGCGTTCGGAGTGCGTTTTGTCGGTGAAAACGCCGGTCGGGCACACTTCCACCAGGTTGCCGGAGAACTCGCTTTCCAGCGTGCCGCTTTCCGGGCGACCGAAGTAGACGTTGTCGTGCGCGCCGTACACGCCGAAGTCGGTGCCGTCCGCATAGTCTTTGTAGTAACGCACGCAGCGGTAGCAGGCGATGCAGCGGTTCATCTCGTGCGAGATAAACGGCCCCAGCTCCTGGTTGTTGTGGGTGCGTTTGGTGAAGCGGTAGCGACGGAAGCTGTGGCCGGTCATTACCGTCATATCCTGCAGGTGACAGTTACCGCCTTCCTCACAGACCGGGCAATCGTGCGGGTGGTTGGTCATCAACCACTCGACCACGCTTTCACGGAACTGCTTCGCTTCGCCGTCATCGATGGAGATGAAGGTGCCATCGGATGCCGGGGTCATACAGGACATCACCAAACGGCCGCGCGTATCTTCCGCGTTTTGGTATTGCTTTACCGCACATTGGCGGCAAGCGCCGACGCTTCCCAGCGCCGGATGCCAGCAAAAGTAAGGAATATCAAGGCCGAGGGAGAGACAAGCCTGCAGCAGGTTGTCCGCCCCGTCTACCTCATACTCTTTGCCGTCTACATGAATCGTAGCCATAGTCAGCATGCTTCCAAGTGGCCTGCCTTGCGGCAGGCGTTAATCAAAAATTCTGGCCGTGTTCGGGCGAGTTCGGCTTACCAGCGCTGCTTCAGCAGATTGTTCGGCTGAATGCCGCCAATCGCATGCGCGTTGCCGAAGTGCTGCACGGCGATACCCGCCTCGAACTCTTCACGGAAATATTTAATCGCGCTTTGCAGTGGCTCTACGGCACCTGGCGCGTGGGCGCAGAAGGTTTTGCCCGGGCCGAGGGAACGGCACAGCTGTTCGAGGGTTTCAATATCCCCCGGCTGCCCTTCGCCGTTTTCCAACGCGCGCAGGATCTTCACGCTCCACGGCAGGCCGTCGCGGCATGGCGTACACCAGCCGCAGGACTCGCGGGCGAAGAACTCTTCCAGGTTGCGCACCAGCGGCACCATGCCGATTTCGTGGTCTACCGCCATCGCCAGCGCGGTGCCGAGACGGCTGCCGGCTTTACCGATCGCGCCGTATTCCATCGGCAGATCGAGATGATCGACGGTCAGGAAGTCGGTGCCCGCGCCGCCCGGCTGCCAGGCTTTGAAACGCAGACCGTCGCGCATGCCGCCGGCGTAGTCTTCCAGGATCTCGCGCGCGGTGGTGCCGAACGGCAGCTCCCAGACGCCCGGATTTTTCACCCGGCCGGAGAAGCCCATCAGCTTGGTGCCTTTGTCTTCACTGCCGGATATGCCGGTGTACCACTCCACGCCGTTCGCCAAAATGGCCGGCACGTTGCACAGCGTTTCGACGTTATTGACGCAGGTCGGCTTGCCCCAGACGCCGGCGCTGGCCGGGAATGGCGGCTTGGAACGCGGGTTGGCGCGGCGGCCTTCCAGCGAGTTGATCAGCGCGGTTTCTTCGCCGCAGATGTAACGGCCGGCGCCGGTGTGCACGATCAGCTCGAAATCAAATCCGGTGCCGAGAATGTTCTTGCCCAGATAGCCGGCTTCGGTGGCTTCCGCGATGGCGCGACGCAGGTGCGCCGCCGCTTCGATGTACTCGCCGCGCAGGAAGATGTACCCGCGGTAGGCTTTCAGCGCGAACGCGGAGATCAGCATGCCTTCCACCAGCAGGTGCGGCAGCTGCTCCATCAGCAGGCGGTCTTTATAGGTGCCCGGCTCCATCTCATCGGCGTTACACAGCAGGTAACGGATGTTCATGGATTCGTCCTTCGGCATCAGGCTCCACTTCAAACCGGTGGAGAAGCCCGCGCCGCCGCGGCCCTTCAGCCCGGAATCTTTCACCAGGCCGACGATCTCGTCCGGGGCCAGGCCTTTGAGGGCCTTCTCTGCGCCGGCATAGCCGTTTTTGCTGCGGTATTCGTCCAGCCACAGCGGCTGCTTGTCATCGCGCAGACGCCAGGTCAGCGGATGCGTTTCGGGAGTGCGTACAATGTGCTTGGTCATTGGTACTGCTCCAGTAGCGTCTCGATATCTTCAGGCTTCAGCTGACTGTGAGTGTCCTCATCAATCATCATGGTCGGCCCTTTATCGCAGTTGCCCAGACAGCAGGTCGGCAACAGCGTGAAGCGGCCATCAAAGGTGGTTTGACCCGGCTTGATGTTCAACTTCTTCTCGATAGCGGCCTGAATGCCCTGGTAACCGGTGATGTGACAAACAACGCTGTCACAATAACGGATCACGTGACGTCCTACTGGCTGACGGAAAATCTGGCTGTAGAACGTGGCCACGCCTTCTACGTCGCTGGCGGGGATGCCCAGCACTTCCGCGATGGCGTAAATCGCACCGTCCGGAACCCAGCCGCGCTGCTTCTGCACAATTTTCAGTGCCTCGATGGAAGCGGCGCGCGGATCCTCGTAATGGTGCTTTTCGTGCTCGATCGCATCACGTTCTTCCGCGCTCAGTACAAATGCATCAACGCCGCTCTGAGGAGCGGCTGCGTTGATGGGCTCGAGCGCATCATTGACTGCGTGATTGTCTTTTTGATCATGCATAGTTAGCGGTCCACATCTGACATTACAAAATCGATACTACCCAGATAGACGATCAGGTCGGAAACCAGGCTGCCACGGATGACCGATGGGATCTGCTGCAGGTGCGCAAAGCTCGGCGTACGTACCCGGGTGCGGTAGCTCATGGTGCTGCCGTCGCTGGTCAGGTAGTAGCTGTTGATCCCTTTGGTGGCTTCAATCATCTGGAATGATTCGTTGGCTGGCATCACCGGGCCCCAGGAAACCTGCAGGAAGTGGGTGATCAGCGTTTCAATGTGCTGTAGCGTGCGCTCTTTCGGCGGCGGCGTAGTCAGCGGGTGATCGGCCTTGAACGGGCCTTCCGGCATGTTGTTCAGGCACTGTTCGAGGATGCGCAGGCTCTGGCGCAGCTCTTCCACCTTTAGCATCACGCGGGTGTAGCAGTCGCTGGTGCCGTCGCCGACCGGCACTTCGAAGTCGAAGTTCTCGTAGCCGGAGTACGGGCGCCATTTACGCACGTCGAACTCAACGCCGGTCGCGCGCAGGCCGGCGCCGGTCACGCCCCACTCCAGCGCTTCTTTGGCGTTATAAGACGCGACGCCGATGGAGCGGCCTTTCAGGATGCTGTTCTTCAGCGCCGCTTTCACGTAGGAATCCAGACGCTTCGGCATCCAGTCGAGGAATTCACGCAGCAGGCGATCCCAACCGCGCGGCAGATCGTGCGCGACGCCGCCGATGCGGAACCAGGCCGGGTGCATACGGAAGCCGGTGATCGCTTCCACCAGATCGTAGATCTTCTGACGGTCGGTAAAGGCGAAGAACACCGGGGTCATCGCGCCGACGTCCTGAATGAAGGTGGAGATGTACAGCAGGTGGCTGTTGATGCGGAACAGCTCGGACAGCATCACGCGGATGGTGTCGACGCGCTCAGGCACCTTGATGCCGGCCAGCTTTTCAACCGCCAACACGTAAGGCATTTCGTTCACGCAGCCGCCGAGGTACTCGATGCGGTCGGTGTACGGAATGTAGCTGTGCCAGGATTGACGCTCGCCCATCTTCTCGGCGCCGCGGTGGTGATAGCCGATATCCGGCACGCAGTCGACGATCTCTTCGCCGTCCAGCTGCAGAATGATGCGGAACGCACCGTGCGCGGACGGGTGGTTCGGGCCGAGGTTGAGGAACATGAAGTCTTCGTTCTCGGTGCCGCGCTTCATGCCCCAGTCTTCCGGCTTGAAGGTCAGCGCTTCCATCTCCAGATCTTCTTTCTGCTTGGTCAGCACGAAAGGATCGAATTCGGTGGCGCGCGCCGGGTAGTCCTTACGCAGCGGGTGCCCTTCCCAGGTCTGCGGCATCATGATGCGCGACAGGTGCGGGTGGCCGTCGAAGGTGATGCCGAACATTTCCCAGGTTTCGCGCTCGTACCAGTTGGCGTTCGGGAACACCTTGGTCGCCGTCGGCACGTGCAGGTCTTTTTCAGACAGCGCCACCTTCAGCATGATGTCGCGGTTGCGTTCGATGGAAATCAGATGGTAGAAAACGGAGAAATCCGCAGCGGGCAGGCCGTCGCGGTGGGTGCGAAGACGTTCGTCCACGCCATGCAGATCGAACAGCATGACATACGGCTTCGGCTGTTTTCTCAGGAACGTCATTACTTCCAGTAACTGGTCAGGTTTAACCCATACCACGGGCATGCCGGTGCGGGTGGCCTGAACAGTAAAGGCTTCCGGCCCAAAACGGTTGCGCAGTTCGCCGATCACCGGGTCGTCAAGGTGATCTCGGGTCTGCCAGGCAGGCAAGGCGTCGTGCGTCGTCAAATCTGTCATAATTTTTTTTCACCACACTAAAGGGTTATTCGCCGCAAGTTTCACTTTTCGCTGTGTTAACCAATAGCGCACTAAGATGGACGTTAAATGAACGTCTTAAATCTCGTCAGGCGTCCGGAGGTTGGTCACCGCGATGCGCTCGCCGTGTTTACGCTCTCTTTCAGACTGCATATTGGCGCGGTAAACGCCCTGATCGCCGACAACCCACGACAGCGGGCGACGTTCTTTGCCGATAGATTCCTGCAGCAGCATCAGCGCTTGCATGTAAGCTTCCGGACGCGGTGGGCAGCCGGGAATGTACACGTCGACCGGCAGGAACTTGTCCACGCCCTGCACCACGGAATAGATGTCGTACATGCCGCCGGAGTTGGCGCAGGCGCCCATCGAGATCACCCACTTGGGCTCCAGCATCTGCTCGTACAGGCGTTGGATGACCGGGGCCATCTTGGTGAAGCAGGTGCCGGCCACCACCATCAGGTCAGCCTGACGCGGGGAGGCGCGCAACACTTCCGCACCGAAACGCGCCACATCGTGAACGGCGGTAAACGACGTCACCATCTCCACGTAACAGCACGAAAGGCCGAAGTTATACGGCCAAATAGAGTTTTTACGCCCCCAGTTCACCATGTCATGCAGCGCATGTTCGAGTTTACCCATGTAAACCGTGCGGTGGACCTGTTGTTCCAGGGGATCGGCGACGATCTCCTGTTTTTGCAGGGGATAACGGTCGTTCTCACCGTTCGGGTCTATGCGGGTGAGCGTATAGTCCATCTTAATGCCTCGCTGTTACTGCGGATGACTGTTGGTGTTAGTGATCGTGCTTGGTTTGCTGCGGCGTTGGGAACGCGCCGGAGTCCAATCCAACGCGCCGATGCGCACCAGATAAACCAGACCGGCCAATAGCACCAAAATGAAAATGGCGGCTTCGATAAAGCCCACCCAGCCGCTCTCGCGAATCGAGACCGACCAGGCATACAGGTATAAGGCTTCAACGTCGAAAATAACGAAGAACATGGCCACCAGGTAGAACTTGGCGGACAAGCGCATGCGCGCCGTGCCGACGGAGTCGATACCTGATTCAAACGGGGTGTGTTTGGCGCGCGCCCGGGCTCTCCCGCCCAAGAAGAACGCACCCAGCAGCATTAAGCCGCAAAGCCCGATAGCCACGACGAGAAATACGGCGAGCGCCCAGTGATGAGCGATAACTTCAGTGGTTGTTGACATACTCTATGCTTACTCATCAAAAGTGGCGTCGATCGCACTGCTCTTGTCACCGGCAGTTAGTGCGCCACATCGATTTAAGGGAAGGATAAATAACCACACAAACAAACTGCTTTTACAGCGAGTTAGGCAGCGTTTTTCTGTGGGCTTTTTACTCCTTTCTATAACCTTTTGTCAACTTTGACAAAAGTATCTACACACTAGTTTACATACGTATCATTTGATTAACATTTGATGCGCCAGGGACAGGCTAAATCGTGTCAGTTAATTTTTGTGTAGAAACAGATAGATATAAACCAACATGCACATTTCAGTTTTACTATACCATTGTCTCAGGAATTCCCTGTTCTTCCACTCACTACCTAGGGGTATTTTTTTGATCCAGGACACGTTTTCAGCATAAATCCTCAAAAAAAGTGTGGCCCTTTAACAATTTTCCTCAAATTAAGCCGCAAAAACGGCCGCCATAAGCTAACAAAATAACCCTAACATTACCATGCCTTTAACTCATTCAATCTTATTGTTCAAAAAATAAACCCAGCATCTTAAACCCGGTCAAATTCTCTTTTCAGCAACGCTTAAAAGTTAATAAAACAGCCAACTCATAACAAAATCGTCATTAAATCCCTATAACAGTAAAAATCGCCAAAAAACGGCCAAAAAAAACCTCCGCCGAAGCAGAGGTTTTTCATCAGATATCACGCCGCGGCGTTATTCTTCTTCGTCCACCAGGCTGGCATCATCCTGATCGCCCTGGAGACCGGCTTCCGCGCCGTTGAAGCCATAGCCGTCATTGCCGCCCTGCATCGCGCTGAAGATGGCCATTGCCAGTTCGTTGCTGCACTGCGCGTTTTTGCACAGCGCATACTGGGTATCCGGCAGCGGCGGCAAACCTTCCACCGCGCCCAGCACCCGCAGATCGGGGCTCATCATCTCGATCGGCCGCGCGGTCACACCCAGACCGGCCTTACAGGCCGCCCGCACCGCAGACAGCGTGGAGGCGACGTAGGCGATACGCCACGGGATACCGGCTTCGTCCAACTGTTTGATCGCCAGCGCGCGGAACGGGCTTGGTTCATCCATCACCACCAGCGGGATAGGTTCGCCGGCCTGATAGTGGTAATCGGCAGCGCAGTACCACAGCGTCGGCGACGTGCGCAGCACGATGTGCGGGTGCCCGGCCGGATCGGCCGTGGTCACCGCCAGATCGATCTCACCCTCTTCCAGCAGATCGACCATCGTCGTGCTGCGCTTTACGCGCACGTCAATGGCCAGCTTCGGATAGATGGCGGTCACGCGGTTCAACAGGAAAGGCAGAATGGTATCGGCGGTGTCGTCGGAAGCGCCGATGGTCAGAACACCTTTAATATTGTTGTACATCAGCGAGGTACAGGCTTCGTCGTTAAAGCGCAGGATCTTCCTGGCATAACCGAGAAGCTGAATACCATGCTCAGTCAGGAGTTTGTTGCGCCCATGGCGGGCAAACAGTTCTTTGCCGACCAGTTGCTCTAATCGCTGCATTTGTTGGCTGACGGCTGATTGCGTACGGCAAACGGCAACAGCCGCCGCCGCGAAGGTATTCAAATCAGCAACCGCAACAAAGGTTCTTAGCAGATCGAGGTCGAGATTAAGTATCGGACGATTTGCAGTTGTCATAGTGTATTCTTCACTTTTTTAAATTCTAATTTACGAACTACTACCCTGGTGTGTTTCTCAGACGCCGTTGAAAAGGACGGAGCCTGTTATGACAGTACCCCACTCATAAGTGGAGGGCAAAAAAATTACTTATGATTCGTTACCTCTATCGCCTTTTAAAATGCGATCTATCGATGGTGCTTATAGAACGCGGGGGACTGAATACCGGTGGAAAGGGAAAACCCCCACCGAACCTGAGATTTTACTCATTGATACCGCCTAATTTCCACTCCATTCGTGCTACTGAGAATCCTTATCAACCGGCGTTCAGACTGCATTACAGAGTAAGAAAAATAAATAATTAACGGCACCAACTTCGTGTTATCACTCAATGAATTTAATAAATTCAATCAGTAAGATTTTTACTTTAAATAATAATCCTATAACCACATAAACAATGCTTAAGCTGAAATATAAAGTAAAGCTAATGTAAATATGCCATTTTCTTAGTGTGGTGCGCTAACCGGCAACCCGCTATCAGACAACTCCGGTATTATCGTTCCTTTACAGTTTATTGAAGCCCATTCTCACTTTCGGCTTATCATTTCACTGCTACCGGCCGCGATCGCCGGCACGTCTCGTTTATCGACACGCAATTTAACAGAACAAAACCCTAGTAAAATTATAGTTCATGAAATTATGAACCACAAAATAACTTTACCTTTGCTTATCATAACTAAAATCCCCCTTTACGACATGCATTTGCACCAAAGGCGTGCAAAACCCTTCAAAAGCAACTACGCCAGGAGTACATTGGGCGGGTTGCGGCGTCCCACGGTAGGAGCGCCCCTATCCCAGCAAAAGGCTCAACTTTTTATGTCCCCCATTGAGAAATCCAGCAAACTGGACAACGTCTGCTATGACATTCGCGGCCCGGTGCTTAAAGAAGCTAAACGTCTTGAAGAAGAAGGCAACAAAGTCCTGAAACTGAACATCGGCAACCCTGCCCCGTTCGGTTTCGACGCCCCGGACGAAATCCTGGTCGACGTGATCCGCAATCTGCCCACGGCGCAAGGTTACTCCGACTCCAAGGGCCTCTTCTCGGCGCGTAAAGCGATCATGCAGCACTATCAGGCGCGCAACATGCGTGACGTGACCGTTGAGGATATCTACATTGGCAACGGCGTCTCCGAGCTGATCGTTCAATCCATGCAGGCGCTGCTCAACAGCGGCGACGAAATGCTGGTGCCGGCGCCGGACTATCCGCTGTGGACCGCCGCGGTCTCGCTGTCCGGCGGCAAGGCCGTACATTACCTGTGCGATGAGCAGGCCGGCTGGTTCCCGGATCTGGACGACATCATCAGCAAGATCACCCCGCGCACCCGCGGCATCGTGATCATCAACCCGAACAACCCGACCGGCGCGGTGTACAGTAAAGCGCTGCTGGAGCAGATCGTCGAGATCGCCCGCCAACACAACCTGATCATCTTCGCCGACGAAATCTACGACAAGATCCTGTATGACGAAGCGGAGCATCATTCGATCGCTGCGCTGGCGCCGGATCTGTTGACCGTGACCTTCAACGGCCTGTCGAAAACCTACCGCGTGGCGGGCTTCCGTCAGGGCTGGATGGTGCTGAACGGGCCGAAGAAGCACGCCAAAGGCTATATCGAAGGGCTGGAGATGCTGGCTTCGATGCGCCTGTGCGCCAACGTGCCGATGCAGCACGCCATTCAGACCGCGCTGGGCGGTTATCAAAGCATCAGCGAATTCATTCAGCCCGGCGGCCGTCTGTACGAACAGCGCAACCGCACCTGGGAACTGCTCAACGACATTCCGGGCGTCTCATGCGTGAAGCCGCAGGGCGCGCTGTATATGTTCCCGCGCATCGATGCCAAACGCTTCAATATCCATGACGACCAGAAACTGGTGCTGGATCTGCTGCTGCAGGAAAAAGTGCTGCTGGTGCAGGGGACCGCATTCAACTGGCCCTACCCGGATCACGTGCGTATCGTCACCCTGCCGCGCGTAGACGAGCTGGAAATGGCGGTCGGCAAGCTGGGCCGCTTCCTTGAAGGCTACCATCAGTAATCGCCTAGGGCGCAGCGCCTTGCTGCGCCCTTCTCTCATTGCCCGGTTGCAAAATTCGCCGTCACTGCTTCACAATGGAGCCCTCACTTGCCGTTAAAGAGAGCACCATGAGCCAGAGCCATTTCTTCGCCCATCTGTCCCGCCTGAAACTGATCAACCGCTGGCCACTGATGCGCAACGTGCGTACCGAGAACGTCTCCGAACACAGTCTGCAGGTGGCCTTTGTCGCCCACGCATTGGCGGTGATCAAGAACCGCAAATTCAACGGCAACCTCAACGCCGATCGCGTTGCCCTGCTGGCGATGTACCACGACGCCAGCGAAGTGATCACCGGCGACATGCCGACGCCGATCAAGTACTACAATCCGCAGATCGCCCATGAGTACAAGAAGATCGAAAAGATCGCCCAGCAAAAGCTGCTGGACATGATCCCCGCTGAGCTGCGCAACGATTTCCGCACCATTCTCGATGAGCACTACTACAGCGAAGATGAAAAACAGGTGGTAAAGCAGGCGGACGCATTGTGCGCCTACCTGAAATGCCTGGAGGAGCTGTCTGCCGGCAACAACGAATTCACCCTGGCCAAGGCGCGGCTGGATAAAACCCTGGAGCAGCGCCGCAGCCCGGAAATGGACTACTTCATGGAGGTATTCATTCCCAGTTTCAGCCTGTCATTGGACGAAATCAGCCTCGACAGCTCGCTGTAACCCCGCCGGCGCAGCCTCGCTGCGCCGTTAAAAACCGTAGAGCCACGGCACCACAATCACGCTGACCGCCATCACCAACAGGGTGAACGGCACGCCGAGCCGCACGAAATCGCCGAACTTGTAATTGCCCGGCCCCAGCACCAGCGTATTGACCGGTGAAGAGACCGGCGTCATAAAGGCGGCGGACGCGGCGACGGCGATAATCATCGCGAACGGGTATGGCGATACCCCCATTTCGCGCGCGGCGGCGATGGCGATCGGCGCCATCAGCACCGCCGTCGCGGTGTTGGAAATAAACAGGCCGATGGTGGCGCACAAGACGAACAGGCACAGCAGCATCACGCGCGGCCCCGCGCCGCCGGCGACGTCCATCAGCCCGCTGACGATCAGATCCACCCCGCCGGTCTTTTGCAGCGCCTGCGCGAACGGCATCATGCCGACGATCAAAATAATGCTCGGCCAATGGATCGATTTATAGGCGCTCTCCATATCAATACAGCGGAACTTGCCCATCAGCAAACAGGCGATCAGCGCCGCGATTGGGTTGGGGATTTCGTCGGTCAGCATCATCGCCACCATCAGCGCCAGACAAAACAGCGCGTGCGGCGCCTGCGTGATGGCCGGTGCCACTTCGTCCACCTCGGCCGGCAGATTGAGCACGATAAAGTCGTGGGTTTTGGCCTGCAGCTGACGAATCGCCTTCCAGTCGCCGATCACCAGCAAGATGTCGCCCAGTTCCAGCGGCTCGTCCACCAATTTGCCGCCCAGCGTCTCGCCGTGGCGGCGGATACCCACCACGTTCAGATCGTAGCGGCTGCGGAACGCCGCTTCGCGCAGGCTTTTACCCAGCAGCGCCGAGTCCGGGATCAGCGAGACCTCCGCCATGCCGACGTTGCGCGACTGTTCCGAGAAGTAATCACCGCGCAGCACCATCGGCTCCAGCCGCTGTTCGCCGCAGAATTCGCGCAGATCGACCTGGCTGTCCGACATGTCGATCAAGAGGACGTCGCCCTCGCGCAGCTCGGTGCTGCCGGAGGCGCTGACCATCACCCGCCGGAAGCGTTTCCAGCGCTCGATGCCCACCACGTTGGCGCCATAGCGCGCACGCAGGTGCAGCTCGTCCAGCGAACGCCCGATCAGCGGCGAAGCGCTGCGGACAGCCAGCCGCCGCGCACGGCCGGTCAGCTTGTAATCGCGGATCAGGTCACGGAAGGAGCGGCGCTGCCAGTCGTCGCCGGCTTTGCCCGTGTCACTGCTGCCCAGCCAACGGCGGGCGATCAGCATGTAGCCAACGCCCAGCGCCAGCACCACCAGGCCGATAGGCGTCACGCTGAAGAAACCGAAACCATGGATGCCTTCGCGCACCAGTTCGCTGTTGACCACCATGTTGGGCGGCGTGGCCACCAGCGTCATCATGCCGCTGATAAGCCCGGCGAAACTGAGCGGCATCATCAGCCGCCCCGGCGCGATCTTCATTCTCGCCGTCACGCTGAGCACCACCGGGATAAAGATCGCCACCACGCCGGTCGAGCTCATAAATGCCCCGAGCCCGGCGACCGTCACCATCAGCAGCATCAACATTTTGGTTTCGCTGCTGCCGGCGACTTTGACCAGCCAGTCGCCCACCTGATAAGCCACGCCAGTGCGCACCAGCCCTTCGCCGATCACGAACAGCGCGGCGATCAAAAT
Source organism: Serratia sp. BNK-23 (assembly GCF_047456145.1). Lineage (NCBI taxonomy): Bacteria > Pseudomonadati > Pseudomonadota > Gammaproteobacteria > Enterobacterales > Yersiniaceae > Serratia > Serratia sp. BNK-23. Next base: position 1,435,595 of record NZ_CP179900.1, on the reverse strand, counting down.
CACGTTGGGATCGCTGAAACCGACCGTCGCCTCCTGCAGGCTGAGCGTGCCGCTCAGCACGAAAGCGATGATCACCAACAGCGCCACCACGTCCATACGCAGCTTGTTGGTGGTAAACAGCACGATGGCAATCAGCAGTAAACTCAGCACCCACAGTAATTCGCTGTTCAAAACGGCCTCATCCGGCAAATGTCCAAAGGCCTAAAAAATAGCATAAAAAAACCCCGCCGAGGCGGGGTCTAATCAATTAGGGTGAAGATAATGCCACTTAGGCCAGCCGGCGAACGATCGCGCCCTGCGCCGTTTTATCGACGGCGATCTGCGCCAGCGAATCCAGCCGCAGGTCGACCTGCTCCAGCTTCGGCGCATCGGCCGGGGCGTTGACCGCAATCACCTGGCAACCCGCCGCCAGGCCGGAGAGAATGCCGGCCGGTGCGTCTTCGACCACCACGCACTCGTGCGGCGCCAGCCCCAGGCGCTCGGCGCCCAGCAGATAGGCGTCGGGCTGCGGTTTACCGTGTTTAACCTGCTCGGCGGTGATAAACACCGCCGGCTGCGGCAAGCCGCCGGCCTGGCGACGGGCGCCCGCCACCGGCACCGAACCGGAGGTGACGATCGCCCAAGGGATGCCGAGCGCGTTCAGGCGCTCCAGCAATGCAATGGCGCCCGGCAGCGCGCGAACGCCGTCGGTATCCTGCGCTTCCACCTGCTCCAGCAATTGGAATTCACGCTGAATTTCCGCTTCGCTTTCGCCCGGCATAAAGTGGCGCAGAGAAGTAATGGCCTGTTTACCGTGAATGAAGTCCAGCACCGTTTGCGGGTCGACGCCGCGGCGCTCGGCCCAGTGCGTCCAGGCGCGCTCTACCGCCGGCAGCGAATCCACCAGGGTGCCATCAAGATCGAACAGAAAACCCTTACACTCCACAGAAAACCTCTTCTTAATCAAGCATTGATGATTTGCGCTATCTCAACGGCGCTCAAATGATACTGGCGCGGGCAGGCCTGCCAAATCGCCAGCATACGCTGATATTTTTCCCACATTTTGGTCTGGGCGTTAAAACCGTGGCTGCCGGAATCAAAGTGAGTATAGCGCCCCTCGGTGCTAACCAGGAAACGCACGTAACTCAGGTAGCGCGCCTCGGTCGCGGCATCGAAACCGAGAAACGCCAGGCGGCGCTCGTCCAGATCCTGCTTCTCTTTCAGGTTGCCCCAGGAAACCTGCAGCGCATGATGCATCTCCATCACGTTGATGATGGTGCGGCACACCTCTTCGCTCAGTTCGCCGAAGTCGCGATCCAGCTCGCGCATTTGCAAACCGAAGCCGCGTTCGACGATGGTTTGCAACCGGCGATAACGATCGCCGTTGTCCGGATCGAGCAGGGTCATCATCTTGTACTGATTCGACAGGATCAGCCGCTGGGCGTTGGTCATTTCCATCAGGATTTCCTCATTTCTGTGTGATGGCGGGAGCATCGCACAGCGCAAGAACGCAGGAAATCACAACTCGACCGTTCTTTGATTTAAACCGGGGTTATTGGCGCTTTGACGAGAAAGGCCGCATCAGCGCGGCCTTTTTTCATTTACAGATCGTCGAGGAAGGTTTTGTCCAGCTGCTTGAAGGCGCGCTTGAGCAAATCAGCCAACGTCTGATAGGTCGGCGTGCCTTCGAGCGGCGCTACCGCCTGCCCGGCTTCCGTCAGCTTGTTGCGCACCTCATGGAACCATTGCAACAGCGTCGGCGGCAGCGGCGTAACAGAGCGGCGCCCCAGCCACCACAAGCCCTGCATCGGCAGGCTGCAAGCGAACAGCGCGGTGGCGATCGCCGGGCCGAGCTGGCCGCCGAGCGCGATCTGCCAGGTCAGCGTGAAAATCGCCAACGGCGGCATGAAACGAATAGCGAAACGGGTGGCACGCGCAACGCGGTTCTCCGGAAAGACCGGTGCCAGACGTTTGTCTGACGGCCAGGTTTTCATATAATGCTGCCCGCGCTGGAAGACCTGAAACCAGCTTACGGAACCGGACGGTTTGCTCGTCATTGCGTACCTCAACGTCACGTAAAGAAACTAAAAGCGTGCTGCCAGAGACCATACTAAAAAATTTGAAGCTTTAAATTTATTTTGTGTTTGCACCGGGCTATCGGTATCCTAAGCCGGCCTTGTGGCCGGTAGAAGATGACGTAAATTTTGTCAACTTTTAGCCCTATAAAAATCAAGATTATTTAAACCGCAGAGAAATCATCGGTTTTTCCATCATCCTGTGATTTGTGCACTTCACATGATGTTAATCATAAATGTCATCGGCACTATGCGCTACGCTTGTTGTCTGATTGACGATTAATTCACCACGTGTGTTCGATTTTCTTTTAACAACACGACTATTTAAGTAGGTACTTCCATGTCGAGTAAGCTAGTACTGGTTCTTAACTGCGGCAGTTCTTCTCTGAAATTCGCCATCATCGATGCCGTTAACGGCGACGAATTCCTCTCCGGTTTGGCCGAGTGTTTCCACCTGCCTGAAGCTCGCATCAAGTGGAAAATGGACGGCGCCAAACACGAAGCTGCCCTGGGGGCCGGCGCTGCACACAGCGAAGCGCTGAACTTCATTGTTAATACTATTCTGGCACAAAAACCAGAGCTTTCCGCGCAGCTGACCGCCATCGGCCACCGCATCGTGCACGGCGGCGAGAAGTTCACCGCCTCCGCCGTGATCAACGACGAAGTTCTGCAGGGTATCAAAGATTCCGTGCCGTTTGCACCACTGCACAACCCAGCTCACCTGATCGGCATCGCGGAAGCGCTGAAATCCTTCCCTCACCTGGCTGACAAGAACGTTGCCGTGTTCGACACCGCGTTCCACCAGACCATGCCGGAAGAGTCTTACCTGTACGCCCTGCCGTACAGCCTGTACCGCGACCACGGCGTTCGCCGCTACGGCGCACACGGCACCAGCCACTTCTACGTGACTCAGGAAGCCGCGAAGATGCTGAACAAGCCGGTGGAAGAAGTGAACGTGATCACTTGCCACCTGGGCAACGGCGGTTCCGTCACCGCAGTGCGCAACGGCCAGTGCGTTGACACCTCCATGGGTCTGACCCCGCTGGAAGGCCTGGTGATGGGCACCCGCAGCGGTGACATCGATCCGGCTATCATCTTCCACCTGCACGATTCTCTGGGCATGAGCGTTGATCAGATCAACAAGATGCTGACCAAAGAATCCGGCCTGCTGGGCCTGACCGAAGTCACCAGCGACTGCCGTTACGTTGAAGACAACTACGACAGCAAAGCCGACGCCAAACGCGCCATGGACGTGTTCTGCCACCGTCTGGCCAAATACGTCGGCGCCTACAGCGCGCTGATGGAAGGCCGTCTGGACGCGGTGATCTTCACCGGCGGCATCGGCGAGAACGCCGGCATGGTGCGTGAGCTGACCCTGAACAAACTGGGCCTGCTGGGCTTCGAAATCGACCACGACCGCAACATGGCCGCTCGCTTCGGCAAATCCGGCGCCATCACCAAAGACGGCAGCCGCCTGGCGTTGGTGATCCCGACCAACGAAGAGTTGGTCATCGCGCAGGACGCATCCCGCCTGACCGCGTAATGCTCTCAAAACACCGTCAGCCCAGGCTGACGGTGTTGTTTTAGCCTCATGTTAATCGTGAAGAGGACTATTCTGTGTCACGTACTATTATGTTGATCCCCACCGGCACCAGCGTCGGCCTGACCAGCGTCAGCCTGGGTGTCATCCGCTCCATGGAGCAAAAAGGCGTTCGTCTGAGCGTGTTCAAACCTATCGCTCAACCGCGCACCGGCGACAACGCACTCGACCAGACCACCACCATCATCCGCAGCAACTCCACCATCCCGGCGGCCGAACCGCTGCGCATGGATTACGTTGAGGGCCTGCTGAGCTCCAACCAGCAAGACGTGCTGATGGAAGAGATCGTGGCGCGCTACCACGAGAACACCAAAGACGCGGAAGTGGTGCTGATCGAAGGCCTGGTGCCGACCCGCAAACACCAGTTCGCCAACGCGCTGAACTACGAGATCGCCAAAACCCTGAACGCCGAGATCGTCTTCGTGCTGGCGCTGGGCAACGACTCCCCGGCTCAGCTGAAAGAGCGCATCGAACTGGCGCGCACCAGCTTCGGCGGCAGCAAGAACAAAAACATCACCGGCGTGATCATCAACAAGCTGAACGCACCGGTCGACGATCAGGGCCGCACCCGTCCTGACCTGTCCGAAATCTTCGACGACTCCACCAAGGCCAGCATCGCCCATGTCGATCCTGCGCAGCTGTTCGCCAACAGCCCGCTGCCGGTTCTGGGCTGCGTGCCGTGGAGCTTCGATCTGATCGCCACCCGCGCCATCGACATGGCTCGCCACCTGAAGGCCCGCGTGGTCAACGAAGGCGACATCATGACCCGCCGCGTGAAGTCCGTGACCTTCTGTGCGCGCAGCATTCCGCACATGCTGGAACACTTCCGCCCAGGCTCCCTGCTGGTGACCTCCGCAGACCGTCCTGACGTACTGGTCTCCGCCTGCCTGGCGGCGATGAACGGCGTGGAAATCGGCGCTATCCTGCTGACCGGCGGCTACGCCATCGACGAGCCGATCAAGAAGCTGTGCGAACGCGCCTTCCAGACCGGCCTGCCGGTGTTCATGGTCGACACCAACACCTGGCAGACCTCGCTGAGCCTGCAGAGCTTCAACCTCGAAGTGCCGGCGGACGACCACCAGCGCATCGAGAAAGTGCAGAACTACGTGGCCAGCCACATCAGCACCGAGTGGATCGATTCGCTGACCGCCACCTCCGAGCGTTCACGCCGCCTGTCTCCACCGGCGTTCCGTTACGAGCTGACCGAACTGGCGCGTAAAGCCGGCAAGCGCATCGTGCTGCCGGAAGGCGATGAGCCGCGCACCGTGAAAGCGGCGGCCATCTGTGCCGAACGCGGCATCGCGGAATGCGTGCTGCTCGGCAACCCGGACGAGATCCAGCGCGTCGCGGCGGCGCAAGGCGTTGAGCTGGGCAAAGGCATCGAAATCGTCGATCCGGTCGCCGTGCGTGAAAACTACGTGCCGCGTCTGGTTGAGCTGCGCAAGAGCAAGGGCATGACCGAAGTGGTCGCGCGCGAGCAGCTGGAAGACAACGTGGTGCTCGGCACCCTGATGCTGGAACAAGGCGAAGTCGACGGTCTGGTCTCCGGCGCGGTTCACACCACCGCCAACACCATCCGTCCGCCGTTGCAGCTGATCAAAACCGCGCCGGGCAGCTCGCTGGTGTCCTCCGTGTTCTTCATGCTGCTGCCTGACCAGGTACTGGTCTACGGCGACTGCGCGATCAACCCGGATCCGACCGCCGAGCAGCTGTCTGAAATCGCCATCCAGTCTGCGGATTCCGCCGCCGCCTTCGGCATTGAGCCGCGCGTAGCGATGATCTCCTACTCCACCGGCAACTCCGGCGCGGGCAGCGACGTCGAGAAAGTGCGCGAAGCGACCCGTCTGGCGCAGGAAAAACGCCCGGACCTGATCATCGACGGCCCGCTGCAGTACGACGCCGCCATCATGGCCGACGTTGCCAAATCCAAGGCGCCGAACTCACCGGTGGCCGGCCAGGCGACCGTGTTCATCTTCCCGGATCTGAACACCGGCAACACCACCTACAAAGCGGTACAGCGTTCCGCTGACCTGGTCTCCATTGGGCCGATGCTGCAAGGCATGCGCAAGCCGGTGAACGACCTGTCGCGCGGCGCACTGGTTGACGATATCGTCTACACCGTTGCGCTGACGGCGATCCAGTCTTCCCAGGCTGACGCTGCCGCCGCCAAGGCCTGATATTCTTCAGGTTGAGCGATAAAAAAGCGCCGGTCATTGACCGGCGCTTTTCTTTTGCGTTCCCTAACGCGCCAGCAACTGCCCGGCAGCCTCCAGAATATGCTCGGCGGTCAGGCCGTACTCCTGCTGTAAAAACGCCTGAGTGCCCACCTGGCCGTAACGCTCCTTCACCCCCACGCGCCGCATCGGCGTCGGGCACTCCTCCGCCAGCACTTCCGCCACCGCCGATCCCAGCCCGTTATGAATGCTGTGGTTTTCACAGGTGACGATGCGTCCGGTCTTGGCCGCGTAGGTTTTGATCAGTTCACGGTCGATAGGCTTGAGGGTGAACATATCGATCACCGCCGCGCTGACACCCTGCCGCGCCAGCATCTCCGCCGCCTTCAGCGCCTCCGCCACCATGATGCCGTTGGCGATCAGCGTGATATCGTCACCGTCGCGCAGCAGGTTGCCCTTGCCGATGGTAAAGCGCGAGCCCTCCTGGTAGATGCGCGTCGCCTGCTTGCGGATGGTGCGCACCCAGTAGAAGCCACGCAGATCCATCAGCTGGCGCAGAACGTCGGCGAACATGGTGGCGTCGGTCACCTCCAGCACCACCGAATGCGCCAGCCCGCGCACGATGCCCATGTCTTCGAACGACATGTGGGTGCCGCCGTTGTGGCAGGCGCTCACCCCGGCGTCGGAAGCGATCACCTTGACGTTGTTGCGCTGGTAATCCAGCGACATGAACAGCTGATCGAAACAGCGGCGGCTGGCGAAGGCGGTGAAAGTGTGCACGAACGGCACCCGGCCGGTGAGCGATAGCCCGGCGGCGACGCCGATCACGTTGGCCTCCATGATGCCGCAGTTGATCACGTGCTGCGGGTGATCCTGGTGCACGCCGTCCATCGCCATCGAGCTCATCAAATCCGCCTCCAGCGCGATGATCGGCGCGCCCGCCTCAATCTGCCGCCGCACCGCGCCGGCGTAGACTTTGCGCATTTCGACGGTGTCGTTTTCCAACTGCGTCACTACGTTAAACATGGGCGGCCTCCAGTTCGGCGATGGCTTTTTCAATCTCCAGCTGCACGTCCGGCGTCAGGCGCAGGTGGTGTGAGTTCGACAGGTTTTCCAGATAGGTCACGCCCTGTCCCTTGATGCTGTCGAGCACGATCGCCAGCGGCCGCTGTTCACCGCCGCGCGCCGGCGCTACCGCCGCCAGCAGCGCCGCGATGTCGTCGCCCTTGACAGTCTGCACCTCAAAGCCGAAGGCGCGGAACTTGGCGGCCAGATCGAACGGTTGGATCACCTCGTCCAGCGCGCCGTCCAGCTGTTGCTTGTTGTAATCGATGAACAGCGTCAGGTTGTTCAGGTTGTGGTGGGCGATAAACTGGAACGCCTCCCAGCACTGTCCTTCATTCAGCTCCCCGTCGCCGAGAATGCTGAACACCCGATTGCGCCGCCCCGCCAGCCGATGGGATAACGCCATGCCGGCGGCGATCGACACGCCCTGCCCCAGTGAGCCGGTGGTGGCGTCCACGCCGCGCGTGCGCAGCCGGTCCGGGTGGCTTGGCAGGCGCGTGCCGTTCTGGTTGAGGGTTTGCAACTCCGCCAGCGGGAAGTAGCCCTTGATCGCCAGCGTGCTGTACAACGCCGGGCCGGCGTGCCCTTTCGACAGCACAAAGTCATCGCGTTCCGGCCAGTCCGGATCCGCCGGATCGATGCGCATCACGCCGCCGTACAGCACCGCCAGCGTCTCCACCACCGACATGCAGCCGCCATAGTGGCCGAAGCCCAGCCCGGTCAGCGCTTTCAGCGTTTCCAGGCGGATCGCGCGCGCCAAGGCACGCAGCTCTTCAATTTCCGTTTCGCTCGTTGTGTCGTTCATCAGTCTGCCCTCGTTATTTCTCGACGCGGTCAGCGGCCGGCGCGCCTTTGCGTTTTCCCAGGAAGTTATGCGCCACCAGCAGCGCGAACACGGCGACGATCGCCAACATGATCATCTCCTTCGACATAAAGCGCGCCATATTGCCCAGCAGGATGCCGATCGCGCCGAAGTCGGCGTCGGAGAAAGTGGTGTTGGCAAAACCAAGCGCCCCCAACACCGGCAGCAGCAGCACCGGCAGGAAGGTGATCAGCAGCCCGTTGGCAAAGGCGCCCAGCATCGCGCCGCGCCGCCCGCCGGTCGCGTTGCCGAACACCCCGGCGGTAGCGCCGGTGAAGAAATGCGGCACCACGCCGGGCAGGATCAGCACCATCTTCAGTTGCCCCAGCAGGAACAGCCCGGCCAACCCGCCAAGGAAGCTGAACAGGAAGCCGATCAGCACCGCGTTGGGGGCATAGGGATAAACCACCGGGCAATCCAACGCCGGCCGCGCGTTAGGCACCAGTTTTTCCGAGAAGCCGGTGAACGCCGGCACGATCTCCGCCAGAATCAAGCGCACGCCCTGCAGAATGATGAACACCCCGGCGGCGAAGGTGATGGCCTGGATAATCGAGTACACCAGGTAGTTCTGGCCGCCGCTGAGCTCGCTTTCCACATAGGCCCGCCCGGCGCAGATCGCCAGGATCAGGTAGATGACGATCATGGTCATCGAGATCGAAATGGAACTGTCGCGCAGGAAGCTGAGATTTTTCGGCAGGTTCATCTCTTCGGTCGAGCGCGAGTTTTTCCCCACTTTCGAGCCGATCCAACCGGACAGCACATAGCCCAGGGTGCCGAAGTGGCCGAAGGCGATATCGTCGTTGCCGGTGATGCGGCGCATATAGCGCTGGGCAATCGCCGGGAAGAACGCCATCACCAGCCCCAGGGTCAACGCGCCGGTAAACACCAGCTGCACGCCCTCGAAGCCTGCCACCGTCAGGATGATGCCGATCATGCAGGCCATGTAGAAGGTGTGGTGGCCGGTGAGGAAGATGTATTTCAGCCGGGTGAAGCGCGCCACCACGATGTTCGCCACCATGCCGAACGCCATGATCAAGGCGGTGGAAGCGCCGTATTTCTCCAGCGCGATAGAGACGATGGCTTCGTTGTTAGGAATGATGCCCTGAATATTAAACGCGTGTTCGAACATGCCGCCCAACGGATTGAGCGACCCGACCAATACCGTGGCGCCGCCGCCCAACACGATAAAGCCGAGAATGGTTTTTACCGTGCCTTTCACCACGTCGGAAAAGGATTTCTTTTGCGCCAGCAAACCGATCAGCGCAATAAGCCCGACCAGCACCGAAGGCACCTTTAATATATCCACCACAAACTTGAGCGTTTCCTGGATAAACATATCCACCTCGCCAATCGTTTTATTCAGAGGATTGAGTGGGCTTCGAAGTAAGCGCGCAGCTTGGCTTCCAGCTCATTGATGTCGATGATGTTGCTGATCACCACCAGCTGCTCGGCCGGCACGCTGGCGCTGTCGGCAATGTCTTTTGCCATCACGAACACGTCGGCCGCGCCGGGAGTGGCGGACGACAGATCGGAGTGTTCAACCTCGGCCTCCACCCCCATCTTTTTCAGCACCTTTTTAATGTTCATTTCCACCATAAAGCTGCTGCCGAGACCTGAACCGCAAATCGCCATGATTTTCATGATATCCACCTGTTGAATTTAGCGTGTAGGGTAGCGCCGCCGGTCATATTCCCGGCGTTGTTAGCATTAATAATGTTCCTGGTGATTAAACGTTAATAGCGGGCGATAATATCCTCGATTTGCCGTTTATCTTTGGCGTGAAATAACGCCTCCATGGCCTGGTTATCGGAAAATAATTCCGCCAGTTGCGAAATCAATTCGATGTGGCTGTTGCCGTCGGGTGCGGAAAGCATCACCACCACCTGAACCGGATCGTTATCCGCGGAATGAAAGTTCACCCCCTGATGGATCTTCAACAGCGATAACCCCAGCGCGCTGGCGCCTTCCTCCGGCCGGGCGTGTGGCATGGCGATGCCCGGCGCCAGGACAAAGTAAGGGCCGAGCTTCTCCTGCTGATGAAAGATGGCCGTCAGGTAATTCGGCGTAATCACACCGTCTTGCAGCAGCGGCTGCGCGCTCAGCGTTACCGCCTGGCGCCAGTCCTCCACCCGTTCGCACAGCTGTATATGATCGGCGGTCAGCCACTCTTTCAGCACGTTATCCTCCCGAGAGTCGATGATTGCGGCCGGTGATTAATTCACCGGCGACGGTAAAACTTTAATCAACCCCTCCTGGCCACACAGTGATGGATATCACAAAGATAGCGCTACCAAAGCGCTATCATGCAGATCTGTGATAGCGCTATCAAAACGCCGTGCTGCGGTATGACGTTAACCACAATTTTTTCTCGCTCTTTCGGGTAACGGGGTAGAATGTGCCGCATACGGGGATCGTCGAAGCCGCGCCGTCGGCTTCCCACCCTCACCATTTTTATGCGCCGCGCGCGCATTTCAGTCGGGATTTGGCATGTCGATCGGTAAAAAACGACGCAGCACGGGCAGGGTGACGTTGGCTGATGTAGCGCAGCTGGCGGGCGTCGGCACCATGACGGTGTCGCGCGCGCTGCGCACGCCGGAGCAGGTTTCAGACAAACTGCGCGAGAAGATTGAAGCCGCGGTGAGCGAGTTGGGGTATCTGCCCAACCTGGCCGCCAGTTCGCTGGCGTCGGCCTCCTCTTACACCATCGCCATGGTGGTGCCCAGCCTGTCCGAATCCGGCTGCGCCGAGATGTTCGCCGGCCTGCAGAAAGTGCTGCAGCCCGCCGGCTATCACATCATGCTGGCGGAGTCGCAGCACCACCTGGAACGCGAGGAGAAACTGCTGGAGACCCTGCTCTCTTACAACCTGGCGGCGGCGGTGCTGCTCAGCGTCGAGCATTCGCAAAATGCCCGCAACGCGTTGATCGCCGCCAACATTCCGGTGGTGGAGATCGGCGCCGTGCGCGCCGATCCGATCGACATGAGCATCGGCATCGATTACGTGGCGGCCATGTATCAGCTGACACAAACGGTGATCGCCAGCGGCTATCAGAATATCGGGCTGCTGTGCGCCAATCAGGAACAGTGGATTTTCCAGCAGCACCTGCAGGGCTGGCACAAGGCGCTGCTGCGCAACCATATGTCGCCGCATCGGGTGATCAACGCCGCGCAGCCCGCCAGCTTCAGCACCGGCGCGCAGCAGCTGCCGGAATTTTTGCTGGCCTGGCCGGAGCTGGACGCGCTGGTGTGCGCCTCGGACGAACTGGCGGGCGGCGCGCTGTATGAATGCCAGCGGCGGCGCATCAGGGTGCCGGACAATCTGGCGGTGGTGGGGTTCGGCAACAGCGAGTTCAGCCGGGTGTGCCAGCCGCCGCTGACCACCATGACCATTCCGCATCGCGATATCGGCATTCAGGCCGGCCAGGCGCTGCTGGCGCGGCTGAACGAGCAACCCTGGCAGCCGGCAGGTTCCCTGCCCGCCACGCTGTGCCGCCGTGACAGTTGCTGAATCCACAGCATAAAAAAAGCCGGTCGATGACCGGCTTTCTCACGCGTTGGCGTCTCAGTGGTTGTCGAGCGGCTTACCGTAATCCTGTTCGTTGTTGCGCGTCAGCCACAGCGACAGCGCCTTCAGCGAATCCGGGGTAAATTCGTCGCAGCGCGCGGTGATCTCTTCCGGCGTCAGCCAGCACACTTCAGCCACTTCTTCTTCCTGCAGCGCGAACGGGCCGTGCGACACACAGCTGAACAGCGCACCCCACACCCGGCACTGCTCTTCTTCGAAGTAGAACAGACCGTGTTCGGCGAAAGGCACGCCGGCGATGCCCAGCTCCTCTTCCGCCTCGCGGCGCGCCGAGTCCAGCACGTTTTCACCGCTTTGCACTACGCCACCCGCCGTCGCGTCCAGCCAGCCCGGGTAGAAGTCCTTGATCTCGGTGCGACGCTGCACCAGAATTTTTCCCATCCCATCATGCACCACAATATAGGTAGCACGATGACGCAGCCGCTCCGCCCGCATCTGTTGACGACTGGATTGCGCAATCACCTCGTTTTGCTCGTCGACGATATCAACCCATTCGGTATCTGCAGCCTGACCCTGTTCCGCCATCCTCTAAAACCTTCTATTTTGGCGCGATGCATCCCGCGCGCTGGTTAATCAATGAGTGTTTTTCAAAGATTTTTATTGTGTGTGTATAAATTAGTGCGTTTAGCGTGTTAACGCCACCTCCGCGACGACCTTGCCGTCGTCGAGCGCCAGCACGCGCAAAGTGCCCCGATCCAACATGCCGTAGCTGGCCGGACCCCCCCCTTTCGGGATGCTGACCGAGCCCGGATTGAAGCAATAGATCTCACCCTGCCGCTCCGCCTGCGGCAGATGCGTATGGCCGTAGGCCAGGACGTCACCGCGGGATAACGGCGGCAGTGCCGAGGGATGATAAAGGTGACCGTGGGTCAAAAACAATCGTCTTTTTTGCAGTAAAACCTGTTGCCAGGGCGCCTCGATAGGGAACGTCAGCAGCATCTGATCGACCTCGCTGTCGCAATTGCCGCGAACGGCGATGATCTTGTCGCTATAGCGATTCAATCGTTCGGCAACCTGAGCGGGCTGATACCCGGCCGGCAGCGCGTTGCGCGGGCCGTGATTCAGCAAATCGCCCAGAAGAATCAGCCAGTCGGCGCCCTGTTGTGCGAACAATTCCAGCACGCGTTCGGTAGCCGGCAGCGATCCGTGGATATCCGAGGCGAACATCAGCTTCATAACCTTGTCCTATAGAGGGAAATAAGCGCCATTTTACCGCGCCGGCGCCGTGCGGCAAACCGCCGCCCGCCCCGGTGTAGAATTGTGATCCAACTGCGCAGATAGCATCGGACGAATCCCACATAGCCTGCTATCCTTAGCTGCTATTGTTGGATCTCTGATATACCTTTGTGCGCGGCTTGTGCGCGGCGAAGACCGCAGCAACGTGTAATGAATTACAGATCACCTTACCGCAGGAGGCAACATGATTGACCTGTATTACGCGCCTACTCCCAATGGTCACAAGATCACCTTGTTTCTGGAAGAGGTCGGCTTGCCCTACCGTATCCATCGCGTAAACATCAGCGCCGGCGAGCAGTTCAAACCGGACTTTCTGAGCATTTCTCCCAACAACAAAATCCCGGCGATTGTCGATCAGCAACCGGTGGACGGCGGCGCGCCAATCAGCCTGTTCGAGTCCGGGGAAATCCTGCTGTATCTGGCGGAGAAGACCGGCAAGCTGCTGAGCAAGGGCCTGCGCGAACGCGCCGCCACCCTGCAGTGGCTGTTCTGGCAGGTGGCCGGGTTCGGGCCGATGCTCGGGCAGAATCACCACTTTAACCACTACGCGCCGCAGCCGGTGCCTTACGCCATCGAGCGTTACCATCTGGAAACCAAACGGCTGTACGGCGTGCTGGACGCTGAACTGCAAAAACACCCGTACCTGGGCGGCGATAACTACAGCATCGCGGATATCGCCACCTACCCGTGGGTGGTGTCGCATCCGCGCCAGCGCATCGATCTGGCAGATTACCCGGCGGTGCGCAACTGGTTCGAGCGCATCAGCAACCGCCCGGCGACCGAGCGCGCCTACAAACTGGCCGAACAAGCCTAAGCGCCTCCTCCGACTCCCCGTCGGCCGGGGAGTCACATCGTCCTCACGTTATCATTTCCTTACTTTCCGTGTATTCTGAACGCTAATAATCAGACCTATGGAGAATCTCTGATGTCTTTCAGTCAACCCGACGCCGTTATTCGCATTAAAAATCTGCGGCTGCGCACGTTCATCGGTATCAAGGAAGAGGAAATCAACAACCGGCAGGACGTGCTGATCAACGTGGTGATCCACTACCCGGCGGACAAGGCGCGCAACAGCGAAGACATCGCCGACGCGCTCAACTACCGCACCATCACCAAAGCGATCATCCGCCATGTGGAAGATAACCGTTTCGCGTTGCTGGAAAAATTAACGCAGGATGTGCTCGACATCGTAAAAGAACACGCCTGGGTAACCTATGCTGAAGTGGAGATAGATAAACTTCTGGCTCTGCGCTACGCCGATTCGGTCTCCATGACCATGAGCTACCGCCGGGGCTAACTCAGGGAGGTAGACCATGCGGATCCTGATCACCGGCGCAACGGGATTGATAGGCAGCAGCCTGACGGCAAGACTGCTGGCGCTTTCTCACCACATTACGGTACTGACCCGCGACGAGCGGCGCGCCCGAGCCAGGCTGGGCGATCGGCCGAGCTATTGGCAAACGCTGGACGACCGGCAGTCGCTGGATGACTTCGACGCGGTGATCAACCTGGCCGGCGAACCTATCGCCGACAAGCGCTGGAGCGCGCAGCAGAAAGAGCGCCTGTGCCGCAGCCGCTGGGATCTGACCGAACGCCTGGCGCAGCTGATCAAGGCCGGCAGCACGCCGCCCGGCGTGCTGATTTCCGGTTCCGCCGTCGGCTACTACGGCGATCAGGGGCAGGCGGTGGTCACCGAAGAGGAGCCGCCGCACGACGAATTCACCCACCAGCTGTGCCAGCGCTGGGAAACGCTGGCGCTGCAGGCGCAGAGCGACGCCACCCGCGTCTGCCTGCTGCGCACCGGCGTGGTGCTGGCGCCACAGGGCGGCGCGCTGGCCAAAATGCTGCCGCCGTTCCGCTTCGGACTGGGCGGCCCGATCGGCGACGGCCGCCAATACCTGCCGTGGATCCACCTCGAAGACATGGTCAACGGCATTATTTATCTGCTGGATCACGCCACGCTGACCGGCCCGTTCAACATGGTCGCTCCCTACCCGGTGCACAACGAACAGTTCGCCGCCCAATTGGCCAACGTGCTCGATCGCCCGGCGTTTCTGCGGGTGCCGGCGTTCGTCATGCGTTTGTTGATGGGGGAAGCGGCGGTGCTGGTGCTCGGCGGCCAGCGGGCGGTGCCGAAGCGCCTGGAAGAAGCCGGCTTCCACTTCCGCTATCTGGAGCTGGAACAGGCGTTGGATGACGTTGTCAATCAGCGGGCCGAAGCCCGCTGATCTGAGGTTACTTCAACGCGCCGGACAGGAACTGCTGCAGGCGCGGGCTTTTGGGGTTGCCGAACAGCTCGGCCGGCGGCCCCTGTTCTTCAATCAACCCTTTGTGCAGGAAGATCACGTGGTTGGAAACGTGGCGCGCAAACTCCATTTCGTGCGTCACCACCACCATGGTCTTCCCCTCCTCCGCCAGCTTCTGCATGATGCGCAGCACCTCGCCCACCAGTTCGGGATCCAGCGCCGACGTCGGTTCGTCAAACAGCAGCACCTCCGGCTCCATCGCCAATGCGCGGGCGATAGAGACGCGCTGCTGCTGACCGCCCGACAGGTGCACCGGGTATTTGCCGCGCGCCCGCTCGTCGATGCCCACTTTGTCCAGGTAGCGCACCGCGCGCTCGTGCGCGTCGGCCTTGCTCAGCCCCAGCACCTGCACCGGCGCTTCCATCACGTTCTCCAGCACCGTCATGTGGCTCCACAGGTTAAAGTGCTGGAACACCATAGTCAGGCGGGTGCGCAGCAGCTGCAGCTGCTTCTTGTCGAATACCTTCAGCTGGCCGTCCTTGTCGCGCACCATGCGAATATCTTCGTTGTTCAGACTGATCGAACCTTCGCTCGGCTTCTCAAGGAAGTTGATGCAGCGCAGAAAGGTGCTTTTGCCGGAGCCGGAGGAGCCGATGATGCTGATCACATCCCCGGCGTTGGCCGCCAGCGAGACGCCCTTCAGCACTTCGTGGTCGCCATAGCGTTTGTGCAGTTCCGTGACGGCTAATTTATTTTCAGACATGGTTTTCTTCCCGTCATTTATCAGTGACTAACGTGTGCCATCCAGCGTCTTTCAGCCTTGCGGAACAGGCTGATTAACACGTAGGAGATGATCAGGTACAGCACCGCCGCGATGCCGAAGGCGTAGAACGGCTGATAGGTCGCGGCGTTGATGTCGCGCGCGATCTTCAGCAGATCCGGCACGGTGGCGGTAAACGCCAGCGCGGTGGAATGCAGCATCAGGATCACCTCGTTGCTGTAAGCCGGCAGCGCGGTGCGCAGCGCCGAAGGCAAAATGATGCAGCGATACATCTTGAAGCGCGAGAAACCGTAGGCGTTGGCGGCCTCGATTTCACCGTGCGGCACCGAGCGGATCGCCCCGGCGAAGATCTCGGTGGTATAAGCGCAGGTGTTGAGCGTCAGCGCCAGGATGGTGCAGTTGAGCCCGCTGCGGAAAAACGCATTGAGAAACTCGCTGCCGCGCACGATCTCGAGGCTGTACATGCCGGAGTAGAACACCAGCAGCTGCACGTACAGCGGCGTACCGCGAAACACATAGGTGTAGAGCCACACCGGGAAACGCACCCAGCGCAGGGAAGACACGCGCGCCACCGCCATCGGGATCGCCAGCAGCCCGCCCATCACCACTGAAGCGATCAGCAGCCACAGCGTGATCGCCACGCCGGTAAAGCGGTAGCCGTCGCTCCACAGCAGCGACTGCCAGTACTGTTGCAGGATATCGATCATAGCTCGGCCCTCTTGACGCCCAGTGAGTAACGCCGTTCAAGCCACAGCAGCACGCCGTTGGAAACGGTAGTGAAGACCAGATACACCACGCCGGCCACGATGGCGAAGAAGAACGGCTGATAGGTGCCTTTCCCCGCCAGCTGCGTGGCTTTGACCACGTCGTTCAGGCCGAGAATCGACACCAGCGCCGTCGCCTTCAGGATCACCTGCCAGTTGTTGCCGATGCCCGGCAGGGCAAAACGCATCATCGCCGGGAACAGAATGCGCCGGAAGATCTGCGCGCCGCTGAAGCCATAGGCCGTCGCCGCTTCGATCTGCCCTTTCGGCACCGCCAGATAAGCGCCGCGGAAGGTCTCGGTAAAATAAGCGCCGTAGATAAAGCCGAGGGTTATGATGCCGGCGCCGAGCGGATCGATATCGATCTGCGCGAAGCCCAGCAGCGTAGTGATATTGTTCAGCGCGATTTGCAGACCATAAAAGATCAGCAGCATCAGCACCAGATCGGGCACGCCGCGGATCAGCGTGGTATAGGCGCCGAACAGGCCGGAGATAAAGGGGTTATGAGACAGTTTGCCACCGGCGCCGATCAGGCCGATCACCACCGCCAGCAGCACGGAACTGAGGGCCAGCTCCAGCGTCACCAGAGCCCCCTCGAAAATCAGTTGGGAATAGCCTTGCAGCATCTACTTCACCCTGTGGTCTAGGATCCGAACCATCGGGGCCGGCACGCCGGCCCCACAGTCACAGCATGGAACGGTAAGCGGATTACCCGCCATAGACGTCAAAGTCGAAGTACTTTTTCGCGTATTTGTCGTAGGTGCCGTCTTTGCGCATCTCGGCGAAAGCTTTGTCCAGCGCCGCCTTCAGCTCGGTATCGGTCTTGCGCAGCCCCATGCCGGTGCCGACGCCGAAGAACTTGTCATCCTTCACCGATTCGCCGGCGAACGCATAGTCTTTGCCCGGCGGCTGTTTCAGGAAGCCGTCGCTGCCCGCCACTTCATCCTGGAAGGCGGCGTCGATACGCCCGGAAGCCAAATCGGCGTAAACCAGATCCTGGTTCTGGTAAGGCACGACGGTGATGCCCTTCGGCTGCCACATGGCGTTGGCGTAGGCTTCCTGGGTAGTGCCCTGCAACACGCCCACGCTCTTGCCTTTCAGGGCGTCCACGGTAGGCAACAGCTTGGATCCTTTCGGCGCGATCAGACGCGCGTTGGCGGCATACAGCTTGTCGGTAAAGGCGATTTCCTGCTGGCGTTTTTCGGTGATGGACAGCGAAGAGATGATGGCGTCGATTTTCTTCGCCTTGAGGGATGGGATCAGCGCGTCGAAGTCGCTCTCCACGAAGGTGCATTGGGTATTGATGCGTTTGCACAGCTCTTTGGCCAAATCGATGTCAAAGCCAACCAATTCGCCTTTGGCGTTTTTGGATTCAAACGGTGCGTAAGTCGGATCGGTGCCAATCTTCAGCGTGGAAGGAATGGCGGCAAAGGCGCTGCTGGCGGCGCTCAAAGCCAGAACTAACGGCAAAATCAAAACCCGCTTTTTCATAAATTACCCTCAAATTGATTTTTTTGATGCCACTACGGGCATTACTTTTCCCCACCAAATCAATTTGCAGTAATCGTGCCACATTAGGTGCTACGGGCGGAGGGAACGGCTCCGGCCTTCACAATACTGTTTCCTGGGACGATAACCGCAAAATTAAATCGGCCGCTCGGGGCCGCGCCACTGGCAGCCGCGATAAGGCGGCGCCATGAAACAGTGAACGTGATGAAGTGGGATCATTATGGTGCATGCGCCGCCCTAATTCAGTGCGGTGTTGCACAAATGTACCAATTTGGGGATGAAAATGTTAATCAGCGCCCTGCCAGCGGGTGAACAGATCGGCCGGCAGTTCGATATCAAACTGATCGATCACCCGATTGACGGTCTGATCGATGATGTCTTCCACGCTTTTCGGCTGGTGGTAAAACGCCGGCACCGGCGGCATGATCACCGCCCCCATCTCCGCCGCCTGCGTCATCAGCCGCAGGTGCCCAAGGTGCAGCGGCGTTTCCCGCACGCACAGCACCAAACGGCGGCGCTCTTTGAGCACCACGTCGGCGGCGCGGGTCAGCAGCCCGTCGCTGTAGCTGTTGACGATGCCGGACAGGGTTTTGATCGAACATGGCAGGATCGCCATACCCAGGGTTTTGAAAGAGCCGGAGGAGATGGCGGCGGCGATATCGCGCGCATCGTGCACCACGTCGGCCAGCGCCTGCACTTCACGCAGACTGTACGGCGTTTCCAGCGCCAGCGTCTGCCGTGCAGCGTTGCTCATCACCAGATGGGTTTCCACCTCTGCGACGTCGCGCAAAACCTGTAACAGGCGCACGCCGTAGATCGCGCCGCTGGCGCCGGAAATGCCGATGATGAGTCGTTTCATGGAAAATGGCCTCTGCCGTAAAAAGTAAGATCAGGCAGACTTTGCCGCAATGGCGAGGGATAAGCAAGTTCACAGGAGCAAGGCGCACCGCCGCAGACGCGGCGATGCCCCCCCCCGAGTAATCAACGCGGCCGGTTAGCCTTCGTTGTGCAGTTCCAGATTTTCCGCTTCGGTTTGCCCTCGCAGCGCCTTGGCGTCGTCGCTGCGCAGCGACTCCAGGTATTCCAGATAGCTTTGATCGACGTCTTTGGTCACGTAGATGCCGTTGAATACCGAGCATTCGAACTGGCTGATGTCCGGGTTCTCTTCGCGCACCGCTTCGATCAGATCGTCCAGGTCCTGGAAGATCAGCCCGTCGGCGCCGATGATCTGGCGGATTTCATCCACTTCACGCCCGTGGGCGATCAGTTCGTTGGCGCTCGGCATGTCGATGCCGTAGACGTTAGGGAAACGCACTTCCGGCGCGGCGGAAGCCAGATAGACGCGCTTGGCGCCCGCTTCGCGCGCCATTTCGACGATCTGCTCCGAAGTGGTGCCGCGCACGATGGAGTCATCCACCAGCAGCACGTTCTTGTCGCGGAATTCGGCGCGGTTGGCGTTCAGCTTGCGGCGCACCGACTGACGGCGCGCCTGCTGGCCCGGCATGATGAAGGTGCGGCCGACGTAGCGGTTCTTCACAAAGCCCTGGCGGTAGGGCTTCTCGAGAATACGCGCGATCTCCAGCGCGATGTCGCAGGAGGTTTCCGGGATCGGGATCACCACGTCGATGTCCAGATCTTCCCATTCGCGGGCAATCTTCTCACCCAGCTTCTGGCCCATGCGCACGCGGGCGCTGTAGACCGAGATCTTGTCCATAAAGGAGTCCGGGCGAGCGAAATAGACGTATTCAAACAGGCACGGGTTGGTTTTCGGGTTCTCTGCGCACTGGCGGGTGAACAGCTGGCCCTTGGTGGTGATGTACACCGCTTCGCCCGGCGCCACATCGCGCAGGAACTCAAAGCCCAGGGTATCCAGCGCCACGCTCTCGGAAGCCACCATGTACTCGCTGCGGCCATCCTCCAGCGTGCGCTTGCCGATCACCAGCGGGCGAATGCCGTTCGGATCGCGGAACGCCAGCAGGCCATGGCCGATGATCATCGCCACGCAGGCGTAAGCGCCGCGCAGTTGCTGATGCATGGCGGCGACCGCGGTAAAGATGTTGTCGGCCTCCAGCGGATAGTGCGGGAAGCGATCCAGCTCGCTGGCCAGCACGTTCAGCAGGATTTCCGAGTCGGAGGTGGTGTTGACATGGCGGCGGCCGCTTTCGAACAGCTTTTGGCGCAGCTCATGGGCGTTGGTCAGGTTGCCGTTGTGGGCCAGCGTAATGCCGAACGGCGAGTTGACGTAGAAAGGCTGGGCCTCAGAGGCGCTCGAGCTGCCGGCCGTCGGGTAACGCACATGGCCAATGCCCATGTTGCCCTGCAAGCGTTGCATATGGCGCGCCTCAAACACATCTTTCACCAGGCCGTTGGCTTTACGCAAACGGAACCCGTTGTGGGCGTCAATGGTGACGATGCCTGCGGCATCCTGGCCACGGTGCTGAAGCACCGTCAGCGCATCATAAATCGACTGGTTTACCGGCATGAAACCGGCGATACCGACAATACCGCACATGTTGTCTTTTCCTCATCAGCGCTACCGCCCCGGCAATTGGGTCGGCAAGAAACTCGACGTGCTCTGCAGGTAGTCAAAGAACCACCTGATGACGTAACTGAACTGGGGAATCAGCTGCGACTGTTTCCAGTCGGCACTCTGTGAAAAGCCGGTAAAGGTATCCAGGAAGAACAGGATCGCCGCGACGATCAATACTCCGCGCAGCGCGCCGAAGCAGATGCCCAACACCCGGTCGGTGCCCGACAACCCGGTTTTCTCTACCAGTGAGCTAATCACATAGTTAACAATAGCCCCTACGATCAGGGTCGCGATGAACAAAATCGCGATCGCGATGCCGTTTCGCACCAGTTCATCTTCAAAACGAGTGAAATAGACCGCAAGGTAAGAGTAGAAATGGCTGGCAACAAAAAACGCACATCCCCATGTCACAAGTGACAATGCTTCGCGAACAAACCCTCGGATCAGGCTCACCAGAGCCGAAAATCCAATCACCGCTATAATGACGTAATCAATCCAGACCATGAACTATTCCAATGATGAATCGCCCCTGCATCCAATTCGCGGCGAATTCTAACAGAAAAAGAAAACGTTTGCGTAGGGGATTTCCTACCACGTTACAAATAAAAAGCGGCGATCAAAAAATTCCCAATCGCCGCGCCTACATAGGTGATTTCGCCTGTAAAAGGCGCGGTTTTTCTCGCTTTCTCTCCACCACTCCTTAATTCAGGGGCGCATCGTGCTGCGCCCCTGCGGGGTTTAACGGCCGTACGGCTTCACCTGCCCGCTCAGCCCGCTGATCGAGTTCAGCGACGGCAGCGCCGCCTGCAGCTTCTGCTTGGAGGCATCCGGGCCGACGTAGATGCGGGTGATCTGCCCCTGCACCGGCGTTGACGGCACGGTAAAGGCGCGATAGCCCGAGAGGCGCAGCGAGGCGACAATCTCGTTCGCCTTGGCGGCATTTTTCAACGCCCCGAGCTGCACGACGTAGGCTTGCCCGGCCGGCGCTTTTTCTTCCGCCGGTTTCGGCTGCGGCGTCGGTTCAGGTTTCGGCGTCGGCTCCGGCTTCGGTACCGGCTTCACTTCCACCGGTTTCGGTTGCGGCGCCGGTTTCGGTTTCACTTCCACCGGTTTGGTTTCTACCGGTTTCGGCTTGGGCTGTGGCACCGGTTGAGGACGCGTTTCGACCGGCGGCGGCGCCACCTGCGTCGGTTGCTGAGCGCTCTGCCGCACTGCCTGTTGCGCCGCCGCTTCGTTGGCCGCCTGCTGCTCGACCAGCGCGCCCGCCCCTTCCGGCGGCTGCGCCGGCAACGGTTGCGTCACCGGTGGCAGCACGTCGTTCTCTTCGACGTCGCCCGCCTTCGGCACCAACGGAATGGCCGCGAATTCATCCTCGTAATGCTTCTTTTTGCCGTCCAGCAACCCTGGCAGGATGATCACCCCCAGCGCCACCAGAATCACGGTTCCGACCAGTCGGTTCTGAAATTTACTCGCCACTCACACTCCCCGCATCTCGTCTGACGCCGCCATCACCTGCGCCACGGTGTGGAACGATCCACAGACGATCACAATATCCTGTTTATCAGCATCCTGCATAGCCTGCCGCCAGGCAGTTTCGACATCATTAAAGCGTCGCGGTTCCGCCAGATGTTGCGCCAGCTGTTCGACGCTGGCGCCGCGCGGCCCGTCGAGCGGCGCGCAGTACCATTCATCCACCTGCTCGCTCAGGCAGGCCAGCGTGCCGGCGATGTCCTTGTCCGACAGCATGCCCACCACCGCGCGCACCTTGCCGCCGTTGCGCGGCAGTTTGGCCAGACGCCCGGCCAGATAGCCGGCGGCGTGCGGATTGTGCGCCACATCGAGGATCAGCGTCGGCTCCCGCCGCACGATCTGGAAACGCCCCGGCAGCGTAGCCTGCTGCAGGCCGGTGAAAATCGCGCGTTCGTCGATTTCCAGCGGAGAACAGTTGAGCGCCGCCAGCGCGGTAGCGGCGTTGGCCAGCGGTACGTTCGGCGTCGGCAGATCGGTCAACAGCGTGTCGCCGCCCTGCCACTGCCAGCGATCGCCCTGCTCGCTGAAGCACCAGGCTTCGCCGCGGCGAGACAGCGGCGCGCCCAGCGTTTCGGCAACCTGACGAATGCTGTCCGGCATGTCGGGTTCACCGACCACCGCCGGTTTGCCGCTGCGGAAAATGCCGGCCTTTTCACGGCCGATGCTTTCGCGATCGTTACCCAGCCAGTCGGTGTGATCGAGCGCAATGCTGGTGATCACCGCCACGCTCGGATCGACGATGTTGGTGGCGTCGAGGCGCCCGCCCAGGCCCACTTCCAGGATCACCACGTCGAGCCGCGCCTGTTTGAACAGCTGCAGCGCCGACAGGGTGCCGAATTCGAAATAGGTCAGCGACGTTTCGCCGCGGCCGGCTTCAATGGCGGCGAACGAGCGGCTGTGCTCCGCTTCGCTCAGCTCTTCCCCCTGAATGCGCACGCGTTCGGTATAGCGTACCAGATGCGGCGAACTGTAGACGCCGACGCGCAGGCCGGCGGCCAGCAGAATCGCTTCAAGGGTGCGACAGGTGGTGCCTTTGCCGTTGGTGCCGGCAACGGTGAACACCGTGGGTGCGGGGGTCAGTAAATCCAGATGCGCCGCGACGCGCTGTACGCGCTCAAGGCCGAGTTCGATCGCCTGGCTGTGCAGACGTTCCAGATAATAAAGCCACGAGCTCAATGGCGACGTGGCTTGGGGAATTTGGTGGTTTTGCATGAGTCCCATCACTGAACTTGGGTTCATTAATCCATCAGGGCACCACCCTCACCGCGGTAAAGGCGATGCGCTTCGTGACTGCCGCCAGCCTGCCAACCGCAGCGGATAGGCTACGGCCGGCGGAGAGCGGGCATCAGCCGTCACTTAGCCACAAAGTGGCGGCTGAACCCGGGCGGGATCTGTCTTTGCCTCAGGCGTCGGCCTGCTGCTCCGGCTCAATGACCGGCGCGGCCTCATCGAAATGCGGCTGCGGCTGGTTGGTCAGCTTGGACAGAATGCTCGCCAACGTTTGGCGCATTTCCGGACGGCGAACGATCATGTCGATCGCGCCTTTTTCGATCAGGAACTCGCTGCGCTGGAAGCCTGGTGGCAGTTTCTCGCGCACGGTTTGCTCGATAACGCGCGGGCCGGCAAAACCGATCAGCGCTTTCGGCTCGGCGATGTTGATATCGCCCAGCATCGCCAGGCTGGCGGAGACACCGCCCATGGTCGGGTCGGTCAGCACGGAGATATACGGCAAGCCGCGCTCCTGCATTTTGGCCAACGCCGCGCTGGTTTTCGCCATCTGCATCAGCGACATCAGCGCTTCCTGCATACGCGCGCCGCCGCTGGCGGAGAAGCACACCAACGGACAGTTGTCCTCCAGCGCCTGCTCAACCGCACGCACGAAACGCGCGCCGACCACGGAAGACATCGAGCCGCCGATGAAGGCGAATTCGAAGGACGCGGCGACGATCGGCATACCGTACAGCGTGCCCTTCATCACCACCAGCGCGTCTTTCTCGCCGGTCGCTTTCTGTGCGGCGACCAGACGATCTTTATAGCGCTTGGAATCCTTGAATTTCAGAACGTCCTTCGGCTCCAGATCGCTGCCCAGCTCCACTTCGCTGCCTTCGTCCAGCAGGGTATGCAGACGCGCGCGCGCACCCATACGCATGTGGTGGTCGCACTTCGGACACACTTCCAGATTACGCTCCAGCTCGGCGCGGTAGAGAACCTGGCCGCAGCTGTCGCATTTAGTCCAGACCCCTTCAGGAATGCTCGCCTTACGGGTTTGTGTGATATTGCTCTTGTTAAGAATTCGTTCAATCCAGCTCATCGATGACCTTTCTGTTTGAACCTGGCACACGCCAGTCCGCTGTTCATGCTTTAACAATCCCCCCGAAAACACCCCAATGAAAAAATGCCCGTTCGCGGCGCGGCAAGCGCGGCGACTGAGGCATCGGCTTCAGGGTTGTTCGCAGGAACAGACCATAATGTCGCTCATTAAACCATATCGGCCCGACGCTGTGGACAAAAAACTGGTCGAACCGACAGGTTAAGCGATGTTTTTACTGTTTTTGCTGGCGGGCGGCCGCGCGCTTGTGGCGCCAAATTTCAATCACCCCCGGCAGAATCGAAACGATGATGATCCCGACGATCAACAGTTTCAGGTTCTCCTGCACCACCGGCAGATCGCCGAACAGGTAGCCAGCATAAGTGAAGAGCAGCACCCAAACCAGTGCGCCAATCACGTTGTAGGCGGCGAAGTGGCGATAGGACATATGCCCCATACCGGCGACGAACGGCGCAAAAGTACGCACGATCGGCACGAATCGCGCCAGAATAATCGTTTTCCCGCCGTGCTTCTCATAAAACTGATGCGTTTTATCCAGGTAGCTGCGGCGGAAGATTTTCGAATTCGGGTTGCTGAACAGCTTCTCGCCGAACAACCGCCCGATAGTGTAGTTCACCGCATCGCCGATGATCGCCGCCACGGCCATCAACGCCACCATGGTGTGCACGTTCAGATCGTTGGTCGGCAACGCCGCCAGCGCGCCGGCGACGAACAGCAAAGAATCCCCCGGCAGGAACGGCGTCACCACCAGACCGGTTTCACAAAACAGGATCAGGAACAGAATAGCGTAGACCCACATGCCGTATTGTGCGACCAGTTCGGCCAGGTGCACATCAATATGCAGAATGAAATCAATAATAAACTTGATGATGTCCATAAATTCTCTCATTGATGCCGGGCGTTTCAATCACCCGGCAGAAGCACAAGGGAGCGACGCTTTCAGGCGTGCCGGCGTTTAATCGTCGGGCAAAAACAGCGGCCCCATCGGCGGCCGCGGCAGACCAAAGTGGTCAGGGTAATCCACGGCAACCAGATACAGCCCCTCGGCTCGCGCCGTCGCCGCCGCCAGATTGCGATCCTTCAGCGCCAGCAACTCGGCCATCCAGTTCTCATCCTGATTGCCGCAGCCGATCTCCATCAGGCTGCCGACGATGTTGCGAACCATGTGATGCACGAAGGCATTCGCCTTGATATCTACCACAATATATTCGCCGTAGCGCGTAACCTTAACGTGTTTTACGCAGCGCCACGGGGTGCGCGACTGGCATTGCACCGCGCGGAACGACGTGAAATCGTTCTCGCCCAGCAGCGCCTGCGCCGCCCGATGCATGCGATCGGCGTCCAGCGGGTGATAAAAATGCGTTACCCCCTGCTGCAGCACCGCCGGCCGGTAGCGATGGTTGAAAATGATATAGCGGTAGCGGCGCGCGGTGGCGCTGAAACGCGCGTGAAAATCGTCGGCAACGGGGCTCACCCAACGCACCGCAATATCCGGCGGCAAATGGGTATTCACCCCCATCGTCCAGGCGGCGTCCTTGCGGCGCGCAGTGGTTTCGAAGTGCACCACCTGCCCGGTGGCGTGCACCCCGGCGTCGGTACGCCCGGCGCACAGCACGGTAATCGGTGCATCCGCCACCTTGCTCAACGCCTGCTCCAGGCGTTCCTGCACGCTGGCCACTTCTTGCTGCCGCTGCCAGCCGTAATAACGGCTGCCGTCATATTCGATGCCCAGCGCTACCTTCAGCGTCGGCTGAGCGGGCGAGACCACCTCAGACATCAGTACATCTGCTCCTGCACCAGACGCTCGGCGGTTTCGACAGCCATCAACGCGCCGCCGAAGCGCACGTTGTCCGCCACCGTCCAGAACTGCAGCAGCTCGGGGATGCCGTAATCGTTACGCAGGCAGCCGATGCTGAGCGCATCGCTGCCGGAAGCGTCGGTGACCTGGGTCGGGTAATCGTCCTCTTCGCTCAGCTGAATATCTTCGACCTCTTCGAGCTCGCTGCGCGCCTCTTCGGCGGACAGCGGGCGCAGCGCTTCCAGGTGCACCACCTGCGCGTGACCATAAAACACCGGCGACTGAACGCAGCTCACCGAAATCGGCAGCCCTTCATCCTGCAGCACCTTGCGCACCTGATCGACGATCAGGCGCTCTTCGCGCACGCTGCCCTGCTCGTCGGCGACAAGCGGCAGCAGGTTGAACGCCAGCTGTTTACCGAAAACGCCTTCCTCGGCCGGAATGCCGTTCAGCAGGCGCGCGCTCTGGCCGGCCAGATCGTCCACCGCCACCTTGCCGCGCGACGATACCGACATCAGCGTGGTGACGTGCAGACGCGACAGCCCCGCCTGTTCGGTCAGCGGTTTGATCGCCGTCAGCAGTTGGCTGACCATGCTGTCGGCCACCGCCACGATATTGCGGTTACGGTAATCCGCCAGCACCTGCGGGTTCACGCCCGGCACCACCAGCGGCACATCCGGCTCCATGGCGAACAGGCCGCTGGTGTCGATCACCAGGCAGCCCATGTTGCCGGCTTCTTCGGCATAGCGCGCGGAAGCGTCGCTGCCGGCGACGAAGAAGGCCAGCTGCGCCTGCGACCAGTCGAACTCTTCGGCATTTTGCACCAGAAGAGACTTGCCGTTGAAGCGCACATTGGCGCCCGCGCTGCGTTCGCTTGCCAGAGGATAGAGCTCACCCACCGGGAACTGGCGTTCCTGCAACAATTCCAGCAACGCTTCACCTACCGCGCCAGTGGCGCCGAGCAGCGCGATATTCCAGCCGTCAGACATCGGGTTTTCTCCAGAGTATTTCATTCATAAAAGCACACGGGCAGTGCAATCACCGCCCGATAATCTTTACCGCTCACTGTAGCGGCGTTGGCTTAAGACAACCTTACGCCCTACGCCACGCTGAAGCCCAGCTTGCCGAGCAGCTCGGCGCTGGCGCTGTCATCGCATTGCACGGCCAGCGAAGACCACTCGCGGCGCTCCTGGTAGTGCTTGCGCAGGCGATCGAATTCGCCCGGTTGCCCGGCGACTTTGCGCAATGGCGCATCATCGCGGCGCACATCATACACCAAGTGCATCAATCGTTTTAACCGCGCTTCATCCAGCGGCCCGTTGAGGCGGATCTGGCTGAACTCCGGCACCGGCAGTAGCGAGGCCAGCGCCACCTGCTGCGGCTGCCCCAGATGGCGGCTGAACGCTTCGAACACCTGGGTGGTGCCGCGCGCCTTGCCTTCCAGCGTATACCCGGCGATATGCGCGGTGCCGATATCCACCCGCGCCAGCAGCGGCAAGGCGAGGTCCGGCTCCGGTTCCCACACGTCCAGCACCGTGCTCAGCTTTTTGCCCTTTTCCAGCGCCTGCAGTAGCGCGGCGTTATCCACCACCGGCCCGCGGCAGGCGTTGATCAGAATGCGGTTGTCCGGCAGCGCCGCCAGCAGGTCGGCATCCGCCAGATGCAGCGAATGGTAAGGGCCGGATTTATTCAGCGGCGTATGGAAGGTCAGCACATCGGCCTCGGCCACCAGCTTCTCCAACGGCCAGAACTCCCCGGCGTCGCCGCGATCGGCGCGCGGCGGATCGCACAGCAGCGTGCGCACGCCCAACGCTTTGAGGCGCGCGTCCAGGCGGGAACCGACGTTGCCCACGCCGACGATGCCGACGGTTTTATCCCGCAGGTGGAAGCCGTCGCGTTCGGCCAGCAGCATCAAGGCGGAGAACACATACTCGACCACCGCGATGGCGTTGCAGCCCGGCGCGGCGGAAAACCCGATGCCCTGCCGTTGCAGCCAGGCGTCATCGACGTGATCGGTGCCGGCGGTGGCGGTGCCGACAAAGCCGATGCGGCTGCCGGCCAACAGGGCTTCATTGACCTTGGTGACCGAACGCACCATCAGCGCGTCGGCATCCGCCAGCGCCTCAAGCGGGATCGGACGCCCCGGCACCGCCTGCACGTCGCCCAGGCGGCTGAACAGCTCGGCCGCGTACGGCATATTTTCATCAACCAGAATTTTCACTGCGTTCTCCGACGGTTTACGGCTATTGGTCTGCGAAATAGTGTGCCACTGAATCAGGCACGGCGAAAGCGCTCAGGGGTGGTGCCGGCGATCTGCTGGAACATGACGATAAAGGCCGACGCGGAGCTGTAGCCGACGTCCAACGCCACGTCCTGCACGGTTTTGCCCTGCTCGAGCAACGACACGGCATGCAGAAAACGCAGGCGCTGGCGCCACTCGCTGAACGACATGCCCAGATCCTGCTGGCAGCGGCGCGACAGCGTGCGCTCGGTGGTGTAGACCCGCGCCGCCCACGTTGCCAGCGAGGTGTTGTCCGCCGGGCAATGCTCCAGCGCTTCCAGCACCGGCGCCAAAAATTTGTCGTCCGACGACGGCAGATAGGTTTGCTGACGCGGCGACAGGCGCAGCTGGTCGATCAGCACCTGACAGAGGCGCAAATCCTCCTCCGCCTGCGGAATGTACTGCTTGCGCGCATAGAAATCCTCGGCGATGGCACGGAAGATGGGCGTTACGCTCACCAGACAGGGGTCGGCCGGCATGCCGGCGCACAGCGCCGGCGTAATGTCCACCATGCGGCACTGCGCCAGTCGCTGGTTGTAGCAGGAGTGTTCGATGCCCGCCGGCGCCCACAACACGAACTCCGGCGGCGCCAGAAAGCGCTGCCCGCCGATGCGCAGCACCATCACCCCGGCTTTGACCCACATCAACTGGCCCCAGGTGTGGCTGTGCGGCTGGAATTCGGTGCGCGCGTTAAACTCTTCACAGCGGAACTGCACCGGGTTGGGCGCCGGGATCAGCGACTCAGGGAAATGGCGGATTTCTGGCATGGTTTCGTCCCGTGATTTGTCTTGTTTACGCCGATTTTTGTCTGGATATCGCTATATATGATAAACCGGACACGCGTAGACTAGCCAGCATGTTGGACGTTATTGAGAATAATTATCATGAATATGCTCTTCCCACTGTTGGCCGTGCTGATATGGTCGATTAACGCCGTTGTCAGCAAACTCTCCGCCACCGCCATCGATCCGGCGGCCATTTCACTTTACCGCTGGCTGCTGGCGCTGATCGCCCTGACGCCGTTCGTGCTGCCGGGCGTGCTGCGCAATTGGGCGCAGGTGCGCGCCAACTGGTGGAAACTAATGATCCTCGGCTTGCTGGGCATGGTGCTGTATCAAAGCCTGGCCTATTACGCGGCGCACAGCGTCAGCGCGCTGTTTATGGGCATCATCGTGTCGCTGATCCCGCTGCTGACCATCCTGATCAGCATCGTCCTGCTGCGCATTGCGCCGACCGTCGGCGTGCTGCTCGGCAGTATTCTCTCCTTCGGCGGTTTGATCTGGCTGGTCAGCGGCGGCCAGCCCGGCGTGCTGCTGCAGCACGGTATCGGCAAGGGGGAATTGATGATGCTGCTCGCCACCGCCTCTTACGCGCTGTATGGCGTGTTGACCAAACGCTGGGCCATCGCGCTGCCGAACTGGCAATCGCTGTACGTGCAGATCCTGTTCGGCGTGCTGCTGCTGCTGCCTAATTTCCTGATGGCGCAGGATGTCGGCTTGAACGGCCATAACCTGCCGCTGGTGCTGTTCGCCGGCATTCCGGCTTCGATCATCGCCCCGTTCCTGTGGATCCAGGGCGTGATGCGCCTGGGCGCCAACACCGCCTCGATCTTCATGAACCTGGCGCCGGTGTTTACCGCCGCTATCGCCGTGCTGTTCCTGCATGAGCAGTTGCACGGTTATCACCTGATCGGCGGCGGCATTACCCTGCTGGGCGTTATCCTGTCGCAGCGGCTGCGCACGCCGCTGACGCGTAAAGCCAAAGCCCCGGCGGCCGACGTCGAGTCCTGCAAAGAACAGGCTTAAGGCAACAGCCTGAAACGCACCCGCACCAACAGACCGCCCAGCGCGGCGGAGCTCAACAGCTCCGGGCGGGTGCCGTGATAGGCGGTGATGTCCTTCACCAGCGCCAGCCCCAGGCCGGCGCCCGGCTGATCGCCCACGTTGTCCAGCCGGTGAAATGGCTGCAGCGCCAGCGCCTTGTCCTGCAAGGCGATGCCGGGGCCGCTGTCTTCAATCTCCAGCACGCCTTCCCCCGTCGCCTTCTCCTGCGTGAGGCGAGCGGTGACCACGCCCTGACGCGGTGTGTATTTCAACGCGTTGTCCAACAGGTTGGCGCACAGCTCGGCCAACAGCAGCGGTTCCCCCGCCACCTGACACGCCGCTTCACCTTCGAAGCCGAGATCGATCTGTTTGCTGCGCGCCTGTGGCAAGCGGGAAAAACAGGCGTCGCGCAGCACCTGCGCCAGGTTGACCGGCTGCAGCTTGCGCTCGGCCTGGTGCTCGCTGGCCTTCAGGCGTGAGAGATACAGCAGGCGGTCGGTCAGTGCCACGGTATTGTCCAGCGTCGCGCTCATCGCCTGCAGGCTTTCGCGCCACTGCTGCGGCCGATCGCTGGCCAGCGCCACCCCGACCTGAGTCTTCAACACCGCCAGCGGCGTGCGCAGCTGGTGGGAAGCGTCGGCGCTGAAACGTTCCTGACGCGCCACCATCAGCCGCAGCCGTTCGATATAGCGATTGAACGCCACCAGCAGCGGCTGCATCTCCGACCACGGCAATACCCGCGGCAAGGGCGTCAGCTCGCCCGGATCGCGCCGCAGCATGATGCCGGAGAGTTTACGCATCGGCTTCAACACCCGCTTGAGCAGCGCGAACGCCAGGATCAGGGTCAACACCACCACCGTGCCCTGGCTCAGCAGCGCCGCGATCATCATCTGCCGCGCCAGGTAACGGCGCGACTCCAGGGTTTCCGCCACCAAAATGGTCGCCATGCCGCTCACCCCCGACTCGTTGACCGGCTGAAACAGCGCCGCCACGCGGATCGGCCGGCCGAGATATTCCGCATCGTAAAAATGCACCAGCGCCGGGTAGAGCGTGGAGCGCGGGATATGGGGCGGCAGCGACGGCAAATCGTCATAACCCGAGATGCTTTTTCCCTGCGGCGAAATCACCTCGTAATACAGCTGATCGTTCATGTTGCGCTCGAAGCTGTCGAGCACCACATAGGGCACATCGACCGCCAGCTTGCCTTCGCGCACCACCAGTCGCTCCGCCACGGTGCGCGCCGACGCCAGCAGCGTGCGATCGTAAGCCAGAGTGGCGGCGCTCATGGCGCTGAAATAGTGGGTGTAGATGGAGATACCGCCCAACGCCAGCAGCGGCAGGCCAAAAAACAGCAGCAGTTGATAGAACAGCGAACGCGGGGCGTTAAACCACCGCATTGCACAGCTCCAGACTGTAGCCCAGACCGCGCAGCGTGACGATCGCCACGTCGCTGCCCTGCAGCTTTTTCCGCAGGCGGTGTACGTAAAGCTCGATGCTCTCCGGATTGGCCTCGTCGGACAGCGTAAACACCTGCTCGAACAGCTGTTGTTTGGCCACCGGGCGGCCGCGCCGATGCATCAGCGCGGTCAACACCGCCAGTTCGCGCGGCGTCAGCGCCAGCGGCTTGCTCTCCAGCAGAAAATAGCCTTCGTCATGGTAGGTCAACGCGCCGTACTGCAACGCCGGCTGTGGGGCGCCGACGCTGCGGCGCAGCAGCGCCCGAATACGCGCCTCCAGCTCGTCCAATTCGAACGGCTTGGTGAGGTAATCGTCTGCCCCCAGATTCAGGCCCCTTACCCGATCGGCCACGTCGGTGCGCGCCGTCAGCAACAGCACCGGCAGATCCTGCCCGCGCTTGCGCAGGCGCGCCAGCAAATCCAGGCCGTTCAAACGCGGCAACGCCACATCCAACACCGCCAGCGCATAACGCTCGTTGAGCAACAGATGATCGGCCGCCACGCCGTCCGGGGCGACGTCGACGGCAAACCCGGCGCCGGTCAGCGCCTTTTGCAACCAGTGAGACAGCTCGGGGTGATCTTCAACCAATAACAGTCGCATGTTCCCATTCCATTGATTTACCTGAACAACCTGGCGCCGACACGGCATCCGTTAACAGGCTGATAACAAAGGATGGCATGGAAAATAAGGGGATAAAAGAGCGCCGCGCCGCCAGTTTTGGGAGCTGGCACACAATTATGCGTATGGAGCGCGATCGCAGGGCGGCGTCAGATCAGCGGAATGGGGCTATCGGCAACGGCAATGTCCAGCACCGGGCGCAGCTTGTCGGCGGTAAACGGCGAAGAAACCAGCACGGAGCGGTTGTTGGCGGCAAACACCAGATCGATGCCGGTCACGCAGGCGGTCATCTGACAGGCATACTTTTCACCGTCGGCGTTGACGAAATGCAGCTCAAACACGCCAACCTCGGGGCGCAGGCGCTTCAAACGACACTGCCCGCTTTCTCCCGCCATCTCGGCGTAGACCTCAGGCAACCGTTTAATTGCGCATACTTTGGCGCTGTCCCTGCCACCAAACAATTTCCCTAACGAAAACATATTACTGCGTCTCTATTCATTTCACTGATCATGATTTTATCGCAAAAGCAGAACGACAAACCTGATATTACGCAGGATTTTGGCCGGTTTAGCGCCCTGTTCTTGCCCTCGTTTCTATGGTAGCGCACCCGCCATTCGCTGGCGACAAGAGACCCTAATCACAGACTGGAAACTTTTCCGGCCACTGAAAGGTAAATGAAAGGTTGTTGTTTTAACAATCCTGCAACCGCACCCGGCGGGATTTCACAACCAGAACAATACCGAGGGCAAGTCACAATGAAAAAAATAATGACCCGAACCTTTACCGCCGCCGCCCTGTTGCTGGCGGCCTCTCAGTCCTTCGCCGCAGAGGCGCCCAAACGCACCGAATGCATTGCGCCGGCCAAACCCGGCGGCGGCTTCGATCTGACCTGCAAACTGATTCAGGTGTCGCTGCAGGATACCAAGGCCATCGATAAACCGATGCGCGTCACCTATATGCCCGGCGGCGTCGGCGCGGTGGCCTACAACGCCATCGTCGCACAACGCCCGGCGGAGTTCGGCACCGTGGTGGCCTTCTCCGGCGGCTCGCTGCTCAATCTGGCCCAGGGCAAGTTCGGCCGCTACAACGTGGACGACGTGAGATGGCTGGCGGCGGTCGGCACCGACTACGGCATGATCGCAGTGCGTGCCGACTCGCCTTACAAAACCCTGAAAGACCTGATGGACGCTTTCCAAAAAGATCCCAACAGCGTGGTGTTCGGCGCCGGCGCCTCCATCGGCAGCCAGGACTGGATGAAAACCGCGCTGCTGGCGCGCGAAGTCGGCGTGGATCCGCGCAAGATGCGCTACGTGGCGTTCGAAGGCGGCGGCGAGCCGGTCACCGCGCTGCTGGGCAACCATATTCAGGCGGTTTCCGGTGACCTGAGCGAGATGGTGCCTTACCTGCAGGGCGACAAGATCCGCGTGCTGGCGGTGTATGCCGAGCAACGTCTGCCGGGCCAGCTGGCCGATATTCCCACCGCCAAAGAGCAGGGATACAGCCTGGTGTGGCCGATCATTCGCGGCTTCTACGTCGGGCCGAAAGTCAGCGATGAAGAGTATCAGTGGTGGATCGACACCTTCCAGAAAATGATGGCGACCGACGAATTCAAGCAGCAGCGCGATCTGCGCGGCCTGTTCGAATTCAACCTGACCGGCAAAGAGCTGGACGCCTACGTGAAGAACCAGGTTGCCCAATACCGTGAGCAGGCGAAAGTGTTCGGCCTGGCCAAATAACCGCAGGGGAAAACCATGAGCGATCGTATTTTTGCCGGTTTTTGGCTGCTGCTGTGTATCGGCGGGCTGTTCATCGGCTGGGGCATCCAGAGCGAATACAGCTATGAACCGCTGGGGCCGCGCCCGTTCCCGCTGGCGATCCTCAGCCTGATGGCGCTGTGCGCAGCCCTGCTGTTGCTGCGCCACCCGCAGGCGGTGGAGTGGCCGCACAGCAAGGTGTTGCAGCGGCTGCTGGTGCTGGTGATCACCCTGGTGCTGTATGCCTGGGGCTTTGAATGGCTCGGCTTCCCGCTGGCGACCGCGCTGCTGACGTTCAGCATCGGCCTGTTGTTTCAGGCCAGCCTGCCGGCGGCGGCCATCTCCGGCGTCATCATGGGCGCAGCGTTGTACTACGCCTTTGACCAACTTCTCGATGTCACACTGCCGCTCGGCGCCTGGCTGAGCTAACGGGAGCGATGATGGATACCTGGATGTATTTGACCCAAGGGTTTGAAGTGGCGCTGGTGCCGCAGAACCTGATTATCGCCCTGATCGGCTGCTTCGTCGGCACCATCGTCGGCCTGTTGCCGGGGCTGGGGCCGATCAACGGCGTGGCGATCCTGCTGCCGCTGGCGTTCGCCCTCAAACTGCCGGCCGAATCGGCGCTGATCCTGCTGGCGACGGTGTATATCGGCTGCGAATACGGCGGGCGCATCTCGTCGATTCTGCTCAACGTGCCGGGCGACGCGGCGGCGATCATGACCGCGCTGGACGGCTACCCAATGGCGCAGCAGGGGCGCGCCGGCGTGGCGCTGTCCATCTCGGCGGTCAGCTCGTTCGTCGGCTCGATGATCGCCATCGGCGGCATCATTCTGTTCGCGCCGCTGCTGGCCCGCTGGTCGCTGGCCTTTGGCCCGGCGGAGTATTTCGCCCTGATGGTGTTCGCCATCGCCTGCCTCGGCAGCATGATGAGCCAGAACCCACTGAAATCGCTGCTGGCGGCGCTGATCGGCCTGGGGCTGGCAACGGTGGGCGTCGACGCCAACACCGGCGTTTACCGCTTTACCTTCGACAGCGTGCACCTCTCCGACGGCGTGCAGTTCATCGTGGTAGTGATCGGCCTGTTCTCGGTCAGCGAAATCCTGTTGATGCTGGAGAGCACCAGCGCCGGCCAGAAGCTGGTGCGTAAAACCGGCCGGCTGCTGTTCAACCGCAAAGAGGCGGCGCAGTGCGCAGGCCCTACCCTGCGTTCGTCGGTGATCGGTTTCTTCGTCGGCATTCTGCCGGGCGCCGGCGCCACCATTGCCAGCGCGCTGACCTACATGACCGAGAAGAAAATCAGCGGCAACAGCGACACCTTCGGTAAAGGCGATATCCGCGGCGTCGCGGCGCCGGAAGCGGCCAACAACGCCTCGGCCTGCGGTTCGTTCATTCCGATGCTGACGCTGGGGGTGCCGGGCTCCGGCACCACGGCGGTGATGATGGGCGCGTTGACGCTGTACAACATCACCCCCGGCCCGGCGATGTTCACCGAACAGCCGGATATCGTCTGGGGGCTGATCGCCGCGCTGCTGATCGCCAACGTCATTTTGTTGATCATGAACCTGCCGCTGGTCGGCCTGTTCACCCGCATGCTGACCATCCCGTTGTGGTTCCTGGTACCGGCGATCGCCGCGGTTTCGGCGGTGGGGGTTTATGCGGTGCACAGCACCACCTTCGACCTGCTGCTGATGGTCGGATTGGGGGTGTTCGGCTACATCCTGCGCAAAATGCATTTCCCGATGTCGCCGCTGATTCTGGGCTTTGTGCTGGGTGAGATGCTGGAACAAAACCTGCGCCGCGCGCTGTCGATCAGCAACGGCGAGTTCGGCATTCTGTGGAGCAGCAGCATCGCGCAAACGCTGCTGGTATTGGCGGTCGCGGTGCTGGCGTTGCCGCCGCTGCTGCGCCTGATGCGCAAACGCCGCCAACCGACGGCCGAGGCCAAGGCCGAATAACGCGAAACGGGCGGGGATCCCCCGCCCGTAGTGTTTAACGGCGCAAGGCCGCCATTCCCCTTTCCAGCGCCCCGATATCGTTATCGGCAAGCAACGGCTGAATCACCGCAAAGTCCACCTCGGACAAGTCATAGAGGCGCAAGGCAAGCAACCGTGCTATGACTTCCGGCGCGAACCGCCAACGGATAAACCTCGCCGGGTTACCACCGACGATGGCATAAGGCGCAACATCGCCGGCCACCACGCTACCGGCGGCGACGATCGCCCCCTCGCCTATCGAGATCCCCGGCATCAGCATCGCCCGCATGCCGATCCAGCAGCCGTCACCCAGCCGGGTATCACCTTTGGGACGGTATGCCTGCTTGATGGTTGCCATAAACGGATACAGGCTCAGCCAGTCGATGCGATGGGTGTGATTACCGCCCATCAGGATCACCGCTTCGGCCGCGATGCACACATAATCGCCGATCAGCAGGCGATCTATTTCGCCCAGCGGCTGCCATTGGCGGCTGACCGCGTCGCCGTGCAGATAGCGCACCACCGAGCGTTCGAAGCCGTTATCCCAGCAGTCGCTGTAGTAGCTGTGGGTGCCTTTGACGATGATATTCGGGTTGGTCACCGTCTGATGCAGCAGTTCGGTTTGGGACCAGTGTTTTTCGGACATGGCGTATTCTCTTGTTACCGGAATAAAAGCCACGGAACGGAATGTCTGTGGCCGTGTTGTCGTTCACTCAACACGGCCATTCAAGCGATAAGCGCTCGTTTCAATCTCGGGTTATTCATCATTAGTGCCTCCCTTGCGAGGCACAAGGGTAACCGATCACGCCTCGGCGGTCTTGCTTTTCAACAGCAGCACCCCGCCCATCACCAACGCGCTGCCCAGCAGCTGCAGCTGATTCATGCTTTCCCCCAGCAGGAAATAGGCGATCACCGCGGTGAACACCAGTTCCAGCGACAGGATCAGGTTGGCCACCGCCAGCGGCAGCGTTTTCAGGCTGATGTTATACAACCCGAAGCCCAACAGCGTCGGCCCGGCGGCCAATGCCAGCAGCAACAGCCAGCCGCTCCACTGGATGCCCTGTGCGCCGTGCGACAGGAACCACAAATCGCCGGCCATGCCGTGGAACGCCGCCAACGGGAACGCCGTCAGCGCCGCGTTGAACGCCATCTGATACAGCGCCGAAAAACCGAACACGTACAGGATGGTGTTCCACACCGGATAGCCGCGTTCGCTGGCCACCCGCCCGCCGAGGGTATACAGGGTATAGCCGATGCCCGACAGCATCCCTACCAGCAGCCCCAGCAGATCGAAGTGGCTGTTCCCCATGCTGTCGCCGTTGCTGACCAGGAAGCAACCGCCCAGGCTGATGGCGATCACCAGCAGTTGGCGCAGCGTCAGGCGCTCGCTGTACATCACCCAGCCGAGGAACACGGTAAAGCCCACCGAACAGTAGGTCAGTATGGTCGCCACCGACGCGCCATTCAGCGCTACCGACAGCGTCCACAGGCTGTTGAACAGCGCCAGCAGCAGCCCGTAAAGCGCGTAGAACACCACCTGCTCACGGCGCAGACGCGCCCACTGCGGTTTCACCAGCAACAGCAGCGGCAACAGCACCAGCGCCACCAGCGCCGCGCGCCAGAACGCCAGCACGAAGGTCGGCAGCTGATAGTACTCGGTCAGCGCGCGGATGATGATGGCGGTAAAGGCCAGCAGCATGGCGCTGATAATGGCGATGACGTAACCCTGGCTGCTGCCCTGCAAGAGACGCGCGCCGGGCAACGCCGGCCGGGCGGAAACGCCTGACGGTAATGACATGAGATCCTCGGGAAAATGGCGACATAAATGCTCAGGCGCACAGTGTAACGCGGCCATATTTTCCCACTATAGCCACTTTTCGGCCTTGTCATGCAGGCCACTTTTCTGCGCTTGAAGCCCTGTTGACATGGGGTATAGTAAAAAGCTATCTCCCTAACCGGGCCAATTTCGCATGCACATTCCGTTAGATCGCGAGCAGGACGTTCCGCTGTATTTGCAGATCGAAGAAGCGCTGCGGCGCGCCATCCTCACCGGCGTGTTCGTGGATGGCGACAAGCTGCCCTCGACACGCACGCTGGCGGCCGAATTGGCGGTCAGCCGTTTGACGGTGGATAACGCCTATGCCGAACTGGCGGCCAAGGGCTTTTTGCACCAGCGGCGCGGCAGCGGCGCCTATGTCGCGCACCCGCAGGCGCAAACGCGCCCGGCCCGGCCGACCAGCAACGCCCCTTTCCCGCTGGAGAGCTTCACCACCCTCACCTCGCGGCTGGACGGCTATGCCGACGCCCCGCTGCCGGAGGGGCTGATCAACTTTGCCGCCGGCGTCGGCAGCCCCAAGATATTTCCTCTGGAGGCGTTTCGCAAAGTGCTGCTGTCGGTGCTCAGCCGCCACGCGGAAGAAGCCTTCAGTTACGGCGAATACTGCGGCTACTACCCGCTGCGCGATACGCTGAGCCGCATTCTCAGCGCCCAGGGCATCCCCACGCAGGCCGAACAGGTGCTGATCACCAACGGTTCGCAGCATGCCATCAGTCTGGTGGTGCAAAGCCTGCTGGCGCCGGGTGATACGGTGATCGTCGAAGAGCCGACCTACGCCGAAGCGCTGGGCCTGCTGCGCCAGCACCGCATCAATATCGTCTCCGTGCCCGGCGATCGCCACGGCATGCTGGTCGATCGACTGCCCGAGCTGCTGGAACGCCACCGCCCTAAACTGATCTACACCATCCCCAATTTCCACAACCCGACCGGCCGCTGCCTGAGCGAGGCCCGCCGGCGGCGCCTGCTGGCGATCGCCCAACAGGCCGGCGTGGTGATCCTGGAGGACGACTTCGTCGGCGATCTGCGTTATCAGGGCAAACAGCTGCCGTCGCTGCGAGCGCTGGCGCAGCCGGGCGCGGTGATCTACGTCAGCACCTTCTCCAAAATGCTGCTGCCCAGCATGCGCATCGGCTATCTGGTGGCGGACAGCGAACACTATCAGCGTTTCGCCAGGCTGAAACACGTCGACAGCTTCACCAGCTCCAGCCTGATCCAGCGCGCGCTGGACGCGTTCGTCACCGTCGGCCGTTACGACAAGCAGCTGCGGCGCGCCGGACGCGTCTACCGCCTGCATCTGGAAGTGATGATCGACGCGTTGCAACATCGGCTGCCGCCGGGGTGCCGTTTCGAAATGCCGCAAGGCGGCTTGTTTATCTGGCTGACGCTGCCGAAGGCGGTGACCACCGCCGAGCTGATGCCGGTGGCCTGGCGACACGGGGTGACCTTCGCGCGCGGCGAATGCTTCTATGCGCAGGAACAGCTGGGCGCACACGGCCTGAGGCTGAATTTTGCCGCCAACTCGCCGCCGCAGATTGAAGAAGGTATCGCCCGGCTGTGCCGGGCGATTGAGGAAGTGATAGCGGAGAAAAGCACCGGTTAGACGGCGGCCCACCACAGCCGCAGCTTCATCCCCCAGTAGCTGGTCCAGCCGGTGGTGCTTTGCACCACCTTGCCCTGCGAGATCACCACGAAGGTCGGCGTGACGCCAATCCGCCACTGCGCCGACAGCGCGCCGGCCGGATCGTTGACCACCGGCAGCGCCAGCCGTTTACGCGCCAGCCACTGCTTCACCTGGGCATCATCGCCCGATCGCAGCGCGACGGTCAGCACGTTGCCGCCCACCGCCTGCAAGCGGGCGACGTCCGGCGTGGTGAAACGGCAAACGCCGCACCAGCTGGCCCAAAAGTAAACCAGCAGCGGCCGCTCATGGCTGAGCTGCGCCAACGACACGCGCTCGCCGTCCAGCGAGGTCAGCGTCTGGGCATCGAAGGCCGGCGGCGCCTGCGGCGCGTTCAGCCAATCCATCACCGTCACCACCGCCAATGCGATCAGCGCCAGCAACAACAACTCGCGCCCCCAGCGCTTGAGCTTAGCCATTGTTAGCCTTCGCCAACTGCTGTTTCACCATCGCTTCCAGCTCTTCATACGACACCGCCCCCGGCAGCATTCGATCGCCGATCAGCGTCGCCGGCGTCCCTTGTACGCCCAGTTGCTCCGCCAACGCCATATTGGTGCGCAGCGTGGTCATGCTCTGTTCGCTCGGCGCCACCGCCTTGACGCCGGTTTTCTCTTGCGCGGCGGCGATGCTGGCATTGTCGTGGAAGCCCTTTTTCGCCATCAGCCGCTGGTGCAGGGCCCAGAATTGATCCGGGTGCTGTTGCCAGGTGGTGAGCGCCACGCGCGCCGAACTGACCGAGCTTTCGCCCTTGAACGGCAGCAGCTTCACCACCAGCGCCACGTCCGGATATTGCTTGACGATTTTCTCCAACATCGGATCAAAACGCTTGCAGTACGGGCAGTTATAGTCGGTAAAGGTCACCAGCGTCAGTTTGGCGTTGGCGGCGCCCAGGCGCGGGCTGGCCGGATCCTGGTACAGCGTTTTGGCGTTCTGCTTGATAGCCTGGCTGATTTGCTCGCCGGCGGTTTGCTGCTGCCAGGCGTCCACCGCCTGCGCCAGAATGTCCGGGTTGGACACCAGCGTTTCACGGATCATCTCTTTGATACGCGCCTCTTGCGCCGGGGTGAAAGGTTCGGCGGCCCACGCTGGGGCGACGATGATCATCAGTAAAATCAGTAGTTTTTTCATTGTTCGGTTCCTTTGGCATGGGAAAGCGTTTGCAGCACGGCGTCACGGGTCAACAGCGGGGATAACACCTCGCCGTCCGGGCTGCCGGGGCCATAGACTTGGTTAAAAGGCACGGCGACGCTGCCGCGCTTTTGCAGGAAGGCGCCGATGTCGGCCGATGGACGGCTCCAGTCGCCGCGCAGCGCGACCACATCGTCGGCGCTCAGCGCGCGCTGTACGTCATCACGCAGCAGCACATTGAACTTGTTGGCTTTACAGGTCACGCACCAGTCGGCTGTCACGTCGACGAACACCCGCTTATGCTGCGCCAGCGCCTCGGCGATCGCTTGCTCGCTCAGCGGTTGCCACTGCACCCGATCCTGCAACGGTTGGCGCCACAGGCCGGCGCTCAGCGATCCGGCCAGCAGGACCACACCCGCCAGCACCACAGTGCCCGCCGCCAGCTTGGCCGCCAAGCGTGCCCCCTGTTGGCGCCACACCGCCAGCAGCAACGCCAGCAGCGCCAACGCCCCCAGCCACAGCGTGGCCTGCACGCCGATATGGTTGCTCAGCAGGCTCAGCAGCCACAGCGACGACGCCAGCATCAGCAGCCCCATCGCCAGCTTGACGGTATTCATCCAACGGCCGGGGCGCGGCAAACGCAGCGCCAGCGACGGCCAGGCGGCGATCAGCAGCCACGGCAGGCTCATGCCGATGCCGAGCGCGATGAACATGCCCCACAGCACCGGCAGCGACGCCGCCAGCGCGAAGGCCACCGCCGTGCCGAGAAACGGCGCCGAGCACGGCGTCGCCAGCAGCGTGGCGAACGCGCCCTGCCAGAAATGGCCGCTCAGACCGCGCCCGTTATGGGTCGCCAGCGAGGTATTCAGATCGGACGAGAGACGC
The DNA here is from genome assembly GCF_047456145.1 of Serratia sp. BNK-23. Classification (NCBI taxonomy): domain Bacteria; kingdom Pseudomonadati; phylum Pseudomonadota; class Gammaproteobacteria; order Enterobacterales; family Yersiniaceae; genus Serratia; species Serratia sp. BNK-23. The sequence goes on along the minus strand of NZ_CP179900.1, from coordinate 1,394,097 downwards.
AAATGGAACAGGCCGAACAGGTTGGCGCTGAACAGCAGCGTCACCAGCACCATAAAGCCGATAAACCACGGATTCTGGAACTGAATGCCCCAGCCGAGCGCGTGGTTGCCGAGCCGCAGCAGCGTCATCAGCAGGGCCAGCGCCATAAACGAGGCGACGATGCCCAGCGACGACGCCAGGAACTGCAGACGAACGCTGCGCCGATCGCGCCGCTCCACCTGCAGGATCGAACCGAGCTTGATGCCCAGCACCGGCAGCACGCACGGCATCAGGTTGAGGATTAACCCGCCCGCCAGCGCCATCAATACCGCCTGCCACAACGGGAACGCCGCACCGGCGGGCGCGGCCAACGCATCGCCAATCGGCAACGTAATCTGCTGCGCCATGCCGCCGTCGTCGATCACCAGCGTCAGCGTTTTGCCGCGCAGGTCCGGCGCCGCATCGCCCCAGCCATCGCTGACCGGCACTCGCGCCAGCAACCGAGCGCCGTCGGTTTCAACCTGCGGCTTGCCGAGATCGGCATCCGCCAGCGTATCGAAGAACAGCGCAGGCTGTTGCCAGCCGGCGGCGCGTTCGGCGGCAATCTGCAGCTCGCCGCTGCGATACCCGGCCTTGACGTTATCCGCCAACCCGGCGGTGATCGGCACCTGCCCCATCGCCTGCGCGAAATCGTGATTAAACTGCGGATCGTGAGGCGTCGCCAGATCCAGACTGAACGGGTAGTCGGTCAGAATGCAGACGTTGCTGCAGGTGGACAGCGTCAGCGTACCCGCCAGCGGGCCGGATACCTGGCCTGACATCACGATCGGCAACGTGACCCGATCGTGATAGCCCTGGGTGGAAATGCCGGCCACCTCGAAACGCTGCGGCGTCGGCCAGTGCCAGGTCGCCGGCGGTGGGTTGCCTTGCCAGACGATAGCCGGCGCGATGCCGCCTTCGCCCGGAGAGCGCCAATAGGTTTTCCAGCCTTTTTGCAGCTCGACCGACAGCAGCAGGCGGGTCTCACCCGGCTGTGACGTGTCGGCGCGCAGCCGCACCTTGGCATGATCGTTGGCCGGATTTTGCAGCCAGCCGCTGTCCGCCGCCTGCAAGGCAGGCAGCCACAGCATAAACAGGCAAGCGCAGGCCAGCCTGATGATTTTCAACATGTTAATTCTCCATAAATGATTAATTCACCACGAAAAACGGGCGATTAACTCATTCACGGAAGACGCATAATCGAAGGTGCACCCTGAGGGTGGGCGGAGAAATGGCGCGAGGAGGAGGAATGCGCAGACGCGCGGCGATGGTCGGCGCCAACAGCGCCAGCAGCAGACCCAGCCCGAACAGCACGGTTTCGAACATCACCGGCGGCGCGGCCAGCAATGACTTGGCACTCAGCTCACAGGGCGTCGGCTGCGCTTCGGCGGCCTCATCGCCGGATTGAACGGCGGTGGCGGCCGGGATCCCCAGCGTTTGCTGCAGCGCATGCAGGCCCGCCATGCGCTGGGTCATGCACGTCAGCACCACCAGGCAAGCCAGGCATAAAAACCATTTTGCAATCCGCTGCCGTTTAACCATGCCATCCTCATGTTCAGATCTGGGGTTATCTTAGCGGCGCAGACGCGATTAGCAACGTTTTGTCGGTAAAGAAATGTCTGAGCGGCGGTATTGATGGCGGCGATTTACAGGTATCATAGTGGGTAAGCCTGCGCTTTTCGCCGGGTACGATGACGATTCTCTCCTCCAGGCATTCTGCGGGGATACACAGCGAAGGACTGGTGATATGCAACCTTTGAGTGGGCCGGGCACCCCAATCGCCGGCGAACGCCCCCCCTCCCCGGGCAAAACGGCGGCCACTGACGATCAACCCCTCTCTCCGGCGCAGCGCACGACGCTGGAAAAACTGATCGTGAAAATCATGACGCTCAGCCCGGTCAAATCGGCGGAGATCTGGGCGTCTCTGCGTCACGATCTCGGCGCCGACAAAGGCGGCGAACTGCTGGCGCGCCATTTTCAACCGGCGGAACAGCTGCTGCAAACGCGCCTGACGCAGGCGCAGCAAAACCATGCCGGGCGCCAACTGCTGCAACAGCTGGCCGAATTGCTGCCGCAGGGCAATAACCGCCAGGCGGTCAGCGACTTTATTCGCCAGCAGTTCGGCCATACGGTGTTGAGCCAACTGAGCCCACCGCAATTGCAACAGGTACTTAATCTGTTGCAAACCGGCGGCCTGACCATTCCCCAGCCGCAGCAAACCGCCACCAGCGATCGCCCGCTGCTGCCCGCAGAGCATCAAAGCCTGCAGCAGCAGATCACCAAACTCAGCGCCGCCACCGGCGAAGCGCCGGCTAAAATCTGGCAAACGCTGTTCGATCTGGCGGGCGTGAAAACCAACGATCCGCTGCCGGCGCGCCACTTCCAGCTGCTGAACCAGTTTTTACAGGTGAAGGTGGCGCTCAGCCCGCAGAACGCGCCGACGCTGAACAACCTGTTGGCGGCACTCAAGCAGCCGGCGGACGAGCGAGAACTGCAGCAGATGAACGACTATTGCCAGGCGCGCTTCAACTGCGGCGCCAATGCGCCGCTGACGCATCCGCAAATGAGCGACGCCATTCATCAGCTGTTTGCCCGCCGTCTGGATAAAGCCGGCACGGCGCAGCCGATCGCCAGCCACCCTGTCGAACCGCAGCCGCTGCTCAACCCGCTGATCGCCGCCTTGCCTCTGCCGCTGCAAAAAGCGCTGAGCAAGCCGGCCGTGGCGCTGATCCTGCTGCTGTTGGCGTTGGCGGTCGTGCTGGCGCTGGTGTTTTAACGCCTCAGGCGCAGCCGCAGTCCTCAGCAGCCGCCCGATCGCGCAGCGATCCCGGCTGTTCTCCGATGGCCAATGGATGGCCATCACGCAGCCAGAAGTCCAGCCCGCCGATCAGCTCCTTCACCCTGAATCCCAGTTTCGCCAGCTTGTAAGCACCTTTGGTGGATCCGTTGCAGCCAATGCCGTCGCAGTAGGTCACATACACTTTCCGGCGATCCAGCTGCGCCGTGCCGGCTTCATCCATCAGGCGATGCGGCAAACTGAGCGCACCGGGGATATGCCCGGCGGCGTACAGCGCCTGCGCGCGGGTGTCGATCACCACCATCCCGTCCACGCCATTGCGCAGATCTTCCGCCACATCCCAGGCATCCGCATAGCGGCTCAGTTTAGCCGCCAGATAGGCCAGGCTTTCTTCCGGCGCCGCCGGCGGAAAAGCCAGCACCAATGATTCTTTCGACATATCACTTACTCCCGTGCATCAAGACAGATGACAATAGTGCCCCATTTTGGTCTTATGATTGATACCCATTATCCACAGATGATAAGACCCATTATGCGGCACACGCTGATCACGCTGTTTCAGCAATCGCCCCAGGCCGTCGGCACGCTGCGCGAACGTCTTTGTGCAGCATTGCGGCAGGCCATCCACCACGGCGCATTGAACATTGGGCAACGCCTGCCCTCCAGCCGAGTGCTGGCTGGGGATCTGAAACTCTCAAGGGTGACCGTCGAAGCAGCGTACGGCCAGTTGGAGGCGGAGGGGTATTTGCAGCGCCGCGTCGGCCAGGGCACATTTGTGGCTATCCGCATCGCCAAATCGCTGCCGCCGCCGCCTCGCACCGCCATGCCGCGCCTTTCGCAACGCGGCCAACAGATCGTGCAAACCGGCGGCTGCCGCGATCCGCAGCAGCCACAGGCGTTTGCCGCCGGCTCGCCGGATCTGCGCGCGTTTCCGCTAGCCTTGTGGAAGCAACTGACCGCACAGCGCCTGCGGCTACAGGGAGAAAGCCTGCTGCGCTACGGTGACCCGCAGGGCTATTTGCCGCTGCGTGAAGCGATTGCCGCCCACGTCAACCAAACGCGCGGCGTAATCTGCGATGCAAACCAGGTTATCGTGCTGACCAGTTCACAGCAGGCGCTGCAGCTGATCGCCACGTTGCTGCTGGACAGCGGCGACAGCGTCTGGATGGAAGAACCGGGTTACGCCGGGGCGAGAAACGCCTTTATCAGCGCCGGCGCCGCCCTGACGCCGGTGGCGGTAGACAGCGACGGCCTGCGCGCTGAGCCCTCCTTGCCCGAGCCGCGTTTGATTTATTTGACGCCCTCGCACCAATACCCAACCGGCGCAGCGCTCAGCCTGGCGCGCCGCTTGGCACTGCTGACGCTGGCGGAAAAGCAGCAGGCCTGGATCATTGAGGACGATTACGACAGCGAGTTTCATTACGACGGCCTGCCGATACCGGCGATGCAGGGTCTGGATCGCCGTGGCCGGGTGCTGTACCTCGGCACCTTCTCCAAATCGCTGTTCCCTTCGCTGCGGTTGGCGTACCTGATCGTACCGCCCACGCTGGTTGAAGCGTTCGTCACCGCACGCACGGTGTATGACGGCCACAGCGCGCAGCTGATGCAGGCGGTCACCGCCGAATTCATCCGCCAGGGGCACTTCGCCGCGCATATCCGCTACATGCGCCAACTCTACCATAGCCGGCGCGATGTGTTGCTGGCGGCAGTACGCGAAAAACTCGACCACTTCGCCACCCCCGCTCCCGCCGCCGGCGGCCTGCAGCTCAGCGTCTGGCTGCCGCCCGGCCAGGAGGCAGCGCTCAGCCGGCAAGCGCGGCGGCTCGGCATCCTTACGCCCGGGTTAACAGCGCAATACCAAACGGTTCAGGCGCAGCGCGACGGGTGGCTGCTGGGCTTTTCGGCCCTGACGCCGGGCGAGATCCGCTGCGCCGTCGAGCGGCTGGCGCGGATCACCGTGGCTTAGCCTGGCCCCAATGGGACGCCGATCGGCTTATTGTTCGGTCAGGCGCATCTCCGCCACCAGCGGCAGGTGGTCGCTCACCGCCGGCCAATGCACGCCGTTCCAGTCGCCGCTGGCGTTCGGCACCGTCAGGCTGTCAAGATGCCAGCGCTGCGCGTTGCCGGTGAAGATGTAATCCACCTTGATCTCGGCGTTTTCCGCCGGCCAGCTGCGGCCGTCCTGCCCGTTGGGCATGATATCGTTCCAATAGCGGCTCAGCTCCAGCCAGGTGACGCTGCCCGGCACATCGTTCATATCGCCGAACAGCAGCTTGATGCCGCGCACTTCGATGGTGCGATCGTTCAGCTCCCGTACCTGATCCAGACGCATCGTCGGATCTTCCTTGGTATCGAGGTGGGTGTTGAACAGGGTGATCGGCGTCGGGAACTCCGGCACATCGACCTTGGCGCTGAAGGCGATGCGCTGTTCGCGCTGGCCGGACGGCAGCGGATAGATCACGGCATCGTGCAGCGGATACTTCGACAGAAACGCCAAACCATATTCGCCGCCGTCGAAATCGATCGCCCGGCCGAACACCGCCTGCATGCCGGTCAGTTTCGCCAGTTCCGCCGCCTGATCGACCCGCCCGCTGCGGGCGGTGAGTTTATCCACCTCCTGCAGCGCCACCACGTCGACATTCATCGCGCGAATCGCCTTGGCGATGGCGGTCATGTCGCTGACCTTGCCGGCGGCGATATTGAAGCTGGCGACGCGGATCTTCGGCGCCTGCTCCAGTTCGTAGGTTTTGTTCTTCAGGCCGCCCAACGCGCTGGCCACTTCGCGGCTGTTGGCGTTGCTGTTGGCGTGCCCGGTATCGGCAGACGACCAGGCGCTGTGAGAGATGCCCAGGGACAGTAAGGTGATAAGCAGAGCGTGACCGGTGTGCATGAATTCTCCTTGAGGGACAGATAAGTGTTATGTGGGCGCTTCCTGGCCCACAGCTAACACCGATTTTGCCGCAGAAACCTGCGACTATTTCCTAGTTGCACCGCTATTTTTCGTTTCTGCGCGATGCTTCGCATTCTGGCGGTTTACGCATTGCACCGTTGGACAAACGGCTGATTTCGTTTTAAAACCGGTAGATTGCCAACCGCGAGGAGTTCCGATGACCAGCCCGATTGCCGAACAGCTTACCGAACGTTTCTTCCGCTATCTGGCGGTGACCAGCCAGAGCAACGCCGCCGCAGCCACCCTGCCCAGCACGCCGGGGCAGCATGAGATGGCGCAACTGTTGGCCGACGAGCTGCGCCGGCTCGGCCTGGCCGACGTGCAGATCGACGAGCACGCCACCGTCACCGCCCGCAAGCCCGGCACCCAACCCGGCGCGCCGCGCATCGGCTTCATCACGCATATCGACACCGTGGACGTCGGCCTGTCACCCGAGATTCGCCCGCAGCGCCTGCGCTTCACCGGCGAAGATTTATGCCTGAACGCCGAGCAAGGCATCTGGCTGCGTACCGCCGAGCATCCGGAGATCCTGCCCTACCGAAACGAAGAGATCCTGTTCAGCGACGGCACCAGCGTGCTGGGCGCCGACAATAAGGCGGCGGTCACCGTGGTGATGACGCTGCTGGCCAACCTGACCGCAGCCGATCGCCACGGCGATATCGTGGTGGCGTTCGTGCCGGACGAAGAGATCGGCCTGCGCGGCGCCAAAGCGCTGGATCTGCAGCGTTTCCCCGTCGATTTCGCCTACACCATCGACTGCTGCGAACTGGGTGAAGTGGTGTACGAGAATTTCAACGCGGCGGCGGCGGAGATCCGCATCGAGGGGGTGACCGCCCACCCGATGTCGGCGAAAAACGTATTAATCAACCCGATACGCATCGCCAACGACATCATCAATCGATTCGACGTGCAGGATACCCCAGAGCACACCGAGGGGCGCGAGGGTTATTTCTGGTTCACCGATCTGGCCGCCAACGCCAATCAGGCGACGCTGAAGGTGTCGATTCGCGACTTCGATCGCGCGGCGTTCGAGGCGCGCAAGGCCCGCCTTGAGGAGACGGTGCGCCAGGTGGCGGCCAACTATCCGCGCGCCAACGTCAGCTGCAGCGTCAGCGACATCTACAGCAACATCAGCAACGCCATCGGCGAGGACCGGCGCGCTATCGATCTGATCTTCGGCGCCCTCGCCGCCCACGGCATCCCGCCGAAGGTGATCCCGATGCGCGGCGGCACCGACGGCGCGGCGCTCTCCAACCGCGGCATCCTGACGCCCAATTACTTCACCGGCGCGCATAACTTCCACTCGCGCTTCGAGTTTTTACCCGTCAGCGCCTTCGTGAAATCCTATCAGGTGACCCGCAGCATTTGCCTGCTGGCCGCGCGGCAAAGCGGCCAACCGGCTTAGCTCATCACCCAGCCGAGCAACGCGGCCCATGCCAACAGCGGCAGCGAATAATAGTGGAAGCGCAACCAGATCTTGCGCTCCCCCGCCATGCGCAACGCAATCAGGTTGGCGAGCGATCCGATCGCCAACCCGAAGCCGCCGGCGTTGACCGCATAGGCCAGCTGAGCGCTGGAGGGCACATAGTTGAGCAACAGTATGGTGGCCGGCACGTTGCTGACGATCTGCGACAGCCCGACGCCCAACGCATACACGCTCCCCTCGCTCAGCCCGGCGATGGCGGCGAACGCCGGCTGAAGCGGCGGCAGGCGGGTAAACAGGCCGACATCGATGAACATGGCGGCGAACACGAAAATCAGGCTCCAGTCGATCTGCAACAGCACTCGGCGCGCCAGCAGCAAGAAACCGGCGAACACCGCCAGCAGCCCATACAACGGCAGATCGAAATCGAGACACAGCAGGAAAACCGCATACAGCCCTACACAGCTCAGCAACAGCGGCCGCTGGTAGGGATAGCCCTCGGTATTCGGCGTTTTCACGATGTCGCGCGCCGGGAAGCTGAACCAGGTCAGCGCCAGCAGGCTCAACATCATTGCGGCGCCAAACGGCGCCATCTGGCCGATGAAGCCGAGGAAAGAGAGGCCGGAGCGGCTCCACAGCAGGATATTTTGCGGGTTGCCGATCGGCGTCAGCAACGAACCGGCGTTCACCGCCAGCGCCTGGAAGATGATCAGGCGGCCAACCGGCAGCGCCGACAGCTTTTTCAGCGTGATGGTGAGCGGAATGACGATAAACAGCGCTACGTCGTTAGTCAGAAATGACGACAACAGCGCGGCGGAGAACACCAGGAACAGCGCCAGCCGCCGTTCGCTGTGCAAGCGGTTGATAATCTTGCGGCCGACAAAATCGAAGTAGCCGCTGACCTCCACCCCTTTGGTCAGCAGCATCAGCCCCAACAGGGTGATGAGGGTACGGCCGTCGATAAAACCACCCAGCGCTGCCAGCGGCTGCGGATGAAAGGCGAACATCGCCACGCCGGCCAGCAGCAATGCATGCAAGAAACGGTCTTTGGCAAAGGGATGGATGAGCCGGGAAATGGCGGTTGAACTCATAGCGGCAGTGTGAACCTCACCGAAAAGAATGGGCAGACGTTAGCTCAGACGCGGCTTCAGCGCCAGCAAAATGCTATTTTACCTTTATCCGCTTTCCATTTGCCGCGCATTACTTTATTTGTAGCGGCTTTCACGGTTTCAAAGGACATGTTATGGCTTCCCTGTTCGCCAAAGGAGCGCTGTTGAGCGCCTTATGCGCCCTGCTCGCCGCCTGCGACGACGCCTCCTCCCGCCCGCAAATCGATATTGACGGCAAAACCATGGGCACTTTCTACAGCGTAAAAGTCAGCGGTGACGTCGCGATCGGCAAACAAGAATTGCAGCGGCAGATCGACACGGTGCTCGAACGGGCCAACGACGACATCTCGACCTACCGCGCCAATTCGGTGCTGTCGAGGTTTAACCGCAATGTTAGCCTCGAACCGCAGTCTATCCCGCGCGGCATGGCGGACATCGTGTTGATGGCTCAACGCATCGGCCGCGATACCGGCGGCGCCATGGACATCACCGTCGGCCCCTTGGTGAACCTGTGGGGGTTCGGTCCCGACAAACATCCGGTCAAGGTGCCGGAACAGGCGCAGATCGACGCGGCAAAGCAGCGCACCGGCCTGCAGCACCTGAAGCTGATCAGCGACAACCGCGGGGAGTGGCTGCAAAAAGATCTGCCGGGCATGTATGTCGATCTCTCGACGCTGGGCGAAGGCTATGGCGCCGATGAGCTGGTGCGCCTGATGAACCGTCACGGCATTACCAACTACCTGGTATCGGTCGGTGGTGCGGTCTCTTCACGTGGCGTCAACGGCCAGGGCAAGCCCTGGCGGGTGGCGATCCAAAAGCCGACCGACCGTGAAAATGCGGTACAGGCGCTGGTGGATCTGCACGGTTACGGCATCAGCACCGCCGGCAGCTATCGCAACTACTTTGAACAAAACGGCCAGCGCTACTCCCATGTCATCGATCCGACCACCGGCAGGCCGATCAACCACCGGCTGGTTTCCGCCACGGTGATCGCCCCGACCGCGCTCGAGGCCGACGGCTGGGATACCGGTTTGATGGTGCTGGGCCCGGAGAAAGCGTTGCAGCTCGCGGAAGAGAAAGGGCTGGCGGTCTACCTGATCAGTAAAACCGACGACGGCTTCAGCGCCGTGATGACGCCGCAGTTCAAAGCGTTTTTGGTGCAGTGAGATAAAAAAAGCCCGGCACGCAATGGCCGGGCTTGGTCCTGTTCCGCGCCGATCACTTGGTCAGCGCGATGATGCCAAGGGTCAGACCGGCAACCGCCGCCGCGCCGCCGGCGATCGCGCCCGCGGTTTCCCAGTTATCCTGAGTGGTGCCCTTCATGCAGGTGTTGGTGTGCACCAGACGCCCCTGGTCATCATAGACCGGCACGCAGGGAGAATCGGTGGCGCATCCGGCCAACACGGCCGACAGTAACCCAACCGCAATTAACTTTTTCATACTTCTTGCCTCAATGTTCGATCACTTTAGAAAGCTACGCCGAGCGATAATCATGCTACCAGGCTATTGTATGCCCAACGCGTGTAATGGCGAGGTAATGATGTGTCAGGGGATGTGATTTGGGAAAACTCCGAGCGCCCGTCAAATGGGCTTAGGGCAGTAAAAAGCCCGCGAAAACGCGGGCTTGATGGCGAGGTGAAGCTCAGGCGGAATTATTTCGCCAGTTTGCGCATCACCAGGGTGGCGTTGGTGCCGCCGAAGCCGAAGCTGTTGGACATCACGGTGGTCAGCTCGCGCTGAGTCGGCTGAGTCACGATGTTCATGCCGACCGCCTGTTCATCCAGGGTTTCGATGTTGATGCTCGGTGCGATAAAGCCGTGCTCCAGCATCAACAGGCTGTAGATCGCTTCCTGCACGCCCGCGGCGCCCAGCGAGTGACCGGTCATCGCCTTGGTGGAGGAGATGGCCGGGGTATTGTCGCCGAACACTTCGCGAATGGCGCCCAGCTCTTTCACGTCGCCCACCGGTGTGGAGGTGCCGTGCACGTTGATGTAGTCGATCGGCGCGTCCAGATCCTGCATCGCCATCTTCATGCAGCGCACTGCGCCTTCGCCCGAAGGTGCAACCATGTCGGCGCCGTCAGACGTTGCGCCGTAGCCAACGATTTCTGCGTAGATATGTGCGCCGCGCGCCAGCGCGTGCTCCAGTTCTTCAACCACCACCATGCCGCCGCCGCCGGCGATGACGAAACCGTCACGATCGGCGTCGTAGGTGCGAGAGGCTTTTTCCGGCGTGTCGTTGTACTTGGTGGACAGCGCGCCCATCGCATCGAACTCGCAGGCCATTTCCCAGCACAGCTCTTCGCCGCCGCCGGCGAACACGATGTCCTGTTTGCCCAGCTGGATTTGCTCAACCGCGTTACCGATGCAGTGTGCGGAGGTCGCGCAAGCGGAGCTGATGGAGTAGTTCACGCCGTGGATTTTGAATGGCGTCGCCAGGCAGGCGGAAACGCCGGAAGCCATGGCTTTGGTGACCACGTATGGGCCAACCGCTTTCAAGCCACGCGGGCTGCGCATCGCATCGGCGCCGAACACCTGGAAGCGCGGAGAACCGCCGCCGGAACCGGCGATCAGGCCCACGCGCGGGTTGTTTTGATACTCTTCTTCCTTCAAACCGGAAGAAGCGATCGCTTCTTGCATCGCCAGGAAGGCATAAATGGAAGCGTCGCTCATGAAACGCACCGCCTTGCGGTCGATCAGGCCGGTAGTGTCGAGCTTAACTTGCCCCCATACGTGACTACGCATGCCGGAATCTTTCAGCTCCTGGGAGAAAGTGATCCCAGAACGTCCTTCCTGCAGGCTTGCCAGGACCTCCTGCTGGTTATTACCAATGCTGGAGACAACTCCCAGGCCAGTAATCACTGCACGTTTCATTCAATACCTCTTCCACTATTTACCTACGGGATTTTGCATCGCACTTTAGCGTACAGATGTAAGCCGAACAAGTCCGATCAGCGTTTTTCAGCTTTATTGTCGTCCAGTTTGCGCCGGGGCGCCAGCGCCGTTAGAATTCGCGGCATCCCTTGAATTTCGAGCCATTGACCGTGAACCACGCCCCCATCCAAACCGCAACGCTAACCTGGAACGAACAGGGTACACCTGTTTCGAAACAGTTTGATGACGTCTATTTTTCCAATCAGGATGGGCTGGAAGAAACCCGCTACGTCTTCCTGCACGGCAATCGGCTGCCGCAACGTTTCGCCGCCCATCCGCGCTCGCTGTTTGTCGTGGCGGAAACCGGGTTCGGCACCGGGCTCAATTTCCTCACGCTGTGGCAGGCCTTCGCCGGCTTCCGCCAGGCCGAGCCGGACGCGACGCTGCAGCGCCTGCACTTTATCAGCTTCGAAAAATTTCCCCTGCAGCAGGCTGACCTGGCGGCGGCGCATGCGCGCTGGCCGGAGCTGGCGCCTTACGCCGACGAACTGCGCGCCCAATGGCCGCTGCCGTTGCCGGGGTGCCATCGCCTGCTGTTGGCCGAAGGCCGCATTACGCTCGATCTGTGGTTCGGCGACGTCAACGATCTGCTGCCGCAGTTTGACGCCAGCATGAATAACCAGGTGGATGCCTGGTTCCTCGACGGCTTCGCACCGGCAAAAAACCCCGACATGTGGACCGATCAACTGTTCGCCGCCATGGCGCGTTTCGCCCGGCCGGGAGGCAGCTTCGCCACCTTTACCGCCGCCGGCTTCGTGCGTCGCGGCTTGCAACAGGCCGGTTTTCAGGTCAACCGCTGCAAAGGCTTCGGCCAAAAGCGTGAGATGCTCGCCGGCGAACTCCCGGCCGATACGCAGCCCGCCGCACATCCGGCGCCCTGGTATCGACGCCCGGCGGCGGACAACACCGCCGACGTCGCCCTGATCGGCGGCGGCGTCGCCAGCGCGCTCACTGCGCTGGCCTTGCTGCGGCGCGGCGCCACCGTCACGCTGTACTGCGCCGATGAGCAGGCGGCCGAAGGCGCATCCGGCAACCGCCAGGGCGCGATTTATCCTTTACTGAACGGCAGCGGCGACGTGTTGGAGAGTTTCTTCAGCGCCGCGTTTCCCTTCGCCCGTCGCCAGTACGACGCGCTGTTGCAACAAGGCGTCGCCTTTGATCACCAGTGGTGCGGCGTCAGCCAGTTGGCCTATGACGACAAAAGCGGCGCCAAGATCGCCAATATGCTGAAAACCGACTGGCCGCAGGCCTTGGCGACGGCGGCCGACCGCGAGACGCTCAGCGATCGGTGCGGCGTCGATACCGGCTTTGGCGGCATCACCTACCCGCTAGGCGGCTGGCTGTGCCCGGCCGAGCTGACGCGCGGCGCTATCGCGCTGGCGCAGCGTCAGGGCTTGGTCTGCCACTACCGGCACGATGCACAGAGGCTGACGCAGGAAGAAAACGGCTGGCGCATCGATTTCGCCCACGGCGAAAGCCGCAGCCATGCGACGGTGATCCTGGCCAACGGCCACCGGCTGGCCGAACTGGCGCCGACGGAAGCCCTGCCGCTGTATTCGGTACGCGGGCAGGTGTCGCATATCCCAAGCTCGCCGGCCCTCGGTCAATTGAAACAGGTCTTGTGTTACGACGGCTACCTGACGCCGGTTAATGCCAACAACGGCCAGCACTGCATCGGCGCCAGCTATCAGCGCGGCGACATCGCCACCGACTACCGCGAGCAGGAGCAACAGGAAAACCGTGAACGCCTGCTGCGCTGCCTGCCGGAACAGGCCTGGCCGCAGCAGGTGGACGTCAGCGCTCAGCAGGCGCGCTGCGGCGTGCGCAGCGCCACCCGCGATCATTTGCCGATGGTCGGCGCGCTGCCGGACTATCAGGCCACGTTGACGCAGTATCAGGATTTGCAGCGGCAGAACCAGCGCGGCGAAACCGTCGCCGATGCGCCGGTCTATCCCGGCCTGTTCGCTATCGGCGGGTTAGGCTCGCGCGGCTTGTGCTCGGCGCCCCTGGCGGCGGAAATTTTGGCGGCGCAGCTGTTCGGCGAGCCGTTGCCGGGCGATGCGCGCCTGCTGGCGGCGTTGAATCCGAATCGGATGTGGGTGCGGAAATTGCTGAAAGGACGTGCGGTTTAATCAACCTTGAGGGGCGCGGCGACGCGCCCCGGCATGACGATCAGGCGGCAGGGGTTGCAGCCTGATAGAGGTTTTCCCACATGCCGCGCACCAGGATCTGATCCGGCGGCGAGAGTTCCCCGGCGGCGATCGCTTTGTGCAGGCTCTCCTCCACCCGCGCTTTCAGCGCTGCGGCGGTGTGTTCGCCCTGCTCTTCCGCCTCGGCCACCGCCAGCGTCAGATGACCGCGCAGGTAGCCACCGGCAAACAGTTCATCATCGCTGGCGTGCTCTACCATGTCATCAATCAGCGCCAAAATGCGCGCTTCAAATTCTGCGATCATCAAATTTCCTCATTAAATAACGGGCTGTGGCGTCAGTTGAGATCTTCCGGATACGGAAAATGCTCGGCCGCCAACGGTGGCGTATTGTAGAACGATTGCAGCGCCTGAATAAAGCGCGCAGGCCTTGTGGGTATTCCCTGCTCCAGCAGCGCCAATACCCGGGCGCGCACCTTGCGTTGGAACGCAATGCGATCCGGCTCGCAGTCGCCGTTCAGGTTGTCGCAGCTGACGTTGAACGGGAAACCGGCCGCCACGCAGAACATCCATTCCAGTGCCTGCGGTTTGATCTCTACCGCTTCGAATTCGCTCTGGGTCTGCGCGTCGCGCCCGTCCGGGCAATACCAATAACCGAAGTCCACCAATTGACGGCGCGCTTCACCGGCGATGCACCAGTGCGAAATTTCGTGCAGGCCGCTGGCGTAGAAACCGTGGGCGAACACGATGCGGTGATACGGCAATTCGTCGTCGGCCGGCAGGTAAATGGGTTCGTCATCGCCCTTCACCAGGCGGGTGTTGTAGTCATCGCTGAAGCAGCGATTGAAGATCGCGATCAACTGCTCATAGTGATGACGGGTCTGCGTGTCTGACATAAAAATTCTATAACCACAAAAATAAAGAGGCCATTATATCCGATAAGACAGGGCGCGTAAGCAGCGCACCCTCTTCATCTTTAACCGTGCAAGAAGGCGGACAGCCACTGCTGAATCTCTGCGCCGTGATTGTCGTAAAGCAGCTTGAGGCTCATCACCAGCGAGACGATCACGATCATCGGCCGAATCAGTTTCTGCCCGCGAGTCAGCACCATGTGCGCGCCCAAACGCGCCCCCAGCACCTGCCCTACCAGCATCACCAGACCGATGCTCCACACCACCTTGCCGCCGATGATGAACAGCGCCAGCCCGCCGACGTTGGAGGTAAAGTTCAGCACCTTGGCGTGCGCCGTGGACTTGGCGAGGTTGAAACCGCACAGCGTCACATAGGCCAGCGCGTAGAATGAGCCGGCGCCGGGGCCGAAGAAGCCGTCGTAAAACCCGACGCAGCCGCCGGCCACCAGCCCGAACGGCAAGGCGCCGAGGCGGCGTTGACGATCTTCCTCACCCAGGCGCGGCATCAGCAGGAAGTAGAGACCGATGCCGATCACCAGCAGCGGCAACATCTGCCGCAGCACATCGGCGCGCATATGCTGCACCAGAATGGCGCCGGCGATCGAGCCGATCAGCGTCAGAAAAATCGTCAGCTTCTGGTCGTTGAGGTTCACCGCTCGCCGACGAATGAAGTACAGACTGGCGGAGAAGGAGCCGCCGACCGACTGCAGCTTATTGGTCGCCAGCGCCTGCGCCGGAGGAACCCCCACTGCCAGCAAGGCCGGCACCGTCAGTAATCCGCCGCCGCCGGCGATAGAGTCGATAAACCCCGCCAGCAGCGCTACCGCAAACAACATCCCGAGCATCTCGGGGCCAATGACGAACCAGTCCATGAGTTATTCCGCTGAGAAATGGTGATCCAGCAATGCCTGACAGGTCGGCGGCAACGGCGGCGGCACGGATTTGCCCGGCTTCGCGTTAGGCTGATGCGGCACGAACCAGCTCGCCAGTTCGGCGCCGCAGCCATCGCCCGGCGGCGGCGTATCCTGCTCCTGGCACTCCAGGCTGCCGGCCGGGCAACGCAGGCGCACGTGCATGTGCGCACGGTGGCCGAACCACGGCCGCACCTTGTGCAACCAGGCGCGATCGGCGCCGGCGTCCAGACACAGACGCTGCTTGATCGCCGGGTTGACGAAGATACGCGTCACCTCCGCATCCTGCGCCGCCAGCTTGATCAGCGACTCAATTTGCGGTTGCCATTGGTTCGCCACCACCTGCTTGCCGTCGCCCGACACCAGGTCGATCGGCTGCGGCTTGAGCAATTGCTGCGCGCTCCAGCGTTGGCGCGGCAGCTGCAGCCAGATGTCGACGTCGAGCCCAGACTGGTGGCTGGCGTGGCCGCTGCTGAAGCGCCCGCCGGCCGGCATCGCCATATCGCCGATCAGCACCGTGCCCAGCGCTTTCTGGTTCGCTTTGCTGCTGAGGCGCTGTATGAACGCCAGCAGATCCGGGTGGCCGAAATAGCGGCGCTGGTCGGTACGCATCACCTGGTAGTTCGGTGAGTTCAGCGGCAACGGCTGCGCGCCGATGACGCAGCCGTTGGCGAAACCGCCCACCGCCTGCGGCGCGCCGGCCACCGGATGATCGATTTTCTGCCACGGCGTCAGCGCCATGGCAGAGGCGGAGGCCGTCAGGGCCACCAGGCCCAACATCCAGTTTTTCATGGCGATTACCAGCGCGGTACGTCGGAAACCACATCACCGTTTTGCGCGCGCTGGCGCAGCAGGTGATCCATCAACACGATCGCCATCATCGCTTCGGCGATCGGCACGGCGCGGATGCCCACGCACGGATCGTGGCGACCACGGGTGACCATTTCCACCGCTTCGCCCTGGCGATTGATGGTGCGCCCCGGCACCATAATGCTGGAGGTCGGCTTCAGCGCCAGATGCGCGATCACCGGTTGGCCGCTGCTGATGCCGCCGAGAATGCCGCCGGCATGGTTGCTTTGGAAGCCTTCCGGGGTGATTTCATCGCGGTTTTCGCTGCCGCGTTTGGTCACCACGGCGAACCCGTCGCCGATCTCCACGCCTTTCACCGCGTTGATGCTCATCAGCGCGTGCGCCAGATCGGCATCGAGGCGGTCAAACACCGGCTCACCCAGGCCAACCGGCACGTTTTCAGCAATCACGCTGACCTTGGCGCCGATGGAGTCACCCTCTTTTTTCAGCGCGCGCATCAGTTCGTCCAGCGCTTCCAGCTTGTCCGGATCCGGGCAGAAGAACGGGTTCTGTTCGACCTGATCCCAGTCTTTCAGCTCGCAGGTCACGTCGCCGATCTGCGCCAGATAGCCGCGCACCTGCACGCCGAACTTCTGCTGCAGGTATTTCTTGGCGATAGCACCCGCCGCGACGCGCATGGCGGTTTCACGCGCCGAAGAGCGGCCGCCGCCGCGATAGTCGCGCAGACCGTATTTCTGTTCGTAGGTGTAGTCGGCATGCCCTGGACGGAACACGTCTTTGATGGCGCTGTAGTCTTGCGAGCGCTGATCGGTGTTTTCAATGATCAGACCGATGCTGGTGCCGGTGGTCACGCCTTCGAATACGCCGGAGAGAATGCGCACCTGATCCGGTTCACGGCGCTGGGTGGTGTAACGCGAGGTGCCCGGACGACGGCGGTCCAGATCGTGTTGCAAATCGGCTTCGGTGAGCGGGATGCCGGGCGGCACGCCGTCGACGATACAACCCAGCGCCACCCCGTGAGATTCACCGAAGGTGGTGACGCGGAAAATCTGCCCAATACTGTTTCCTGCCATCACGGCTCCTTACCGTTAGTCTTTTATCGTTATGCGGCCCGCCATGCGGGCCTTGGAAATGCGGCTTAGCTGCGATAGAGGCTGAAGTGTTCCTTGCAATCCACCAGCTGCTGCTTGGTCAGCATGAACACGCCGTCGCCGCCGTTTTCGAATTCCAGCCAGGTGAACGGGATGTCCGGATATTGTTCCATCAGATGTACCATGCTGTTGCCCACTTCACAAATCAGCACGCCGTCGTCGGTCAGGTAGTCCGGCGCGCACGCCAGGATGCGGCGCACCAGCTTCAGGCCGTCGCTGCCCGCCGCCAGCCCCAGTTCCGGCTCAAAGCGGAACTCCTGCGGCAGATCCGACATGTCTTCCGCATCGACGTACGGCGGGTTGGTGACGATCAGATCGTACTGGATCGCGGGAACGTCGCGGAACAGATCGGAACGGATCGGGATCACCTGATGTTCGACGCCGTGCGCCTGAATATTGCGCTCGGTTACCGCCAGCACGTCGCTGGAGATGTCCACCGCGTCCACTTCCGCTTCCGGGAAAGCGTAGCCGCAGGCGATGGCGATGCAGCCGCTGCCGGTGCACATGTCGAGGATATGGCGCGGCGGGTGAGGGATCAGCGCGCTGAAACGATCGTTGATCAGCTCGCCGATCGGTGAACGCGGCACCAGCACGCGCTCGTCGACGTAAAATTCCATGCCGCAGAACCAGGCCTTGTTGGTCAGATAGGCGACCGGGATGCGTTCGTTGACGCGGCGGATCACGCGCTCAACGATGCGATGGCGCTCGCTGGAAGTCAGACGGGCGGTGTGCATGTCCTCCGGAATGTCCAACGGCAGGAACAGGCTTGGCAGCACCAATTGCACCGCTTCGTCCCACGGATTATCGGTTCCGTGACCATAATAGATATTGGCGGCGTTGAAGCGGCTTACCGTCCAGCGCAGCATATCTTGAATGGTGTGCAGTTCGTTCACTGCTTCGTCGACGAAAATTTTGTCCAATTTGCCCTCCGGCAGGCGCTGTGTTTCATGATTTAGCCGCATAGTTTGCCATGAAGCCCGCGACAAATCACGCTTGCCCCTCGCGCTTTTCACTCTGGCCCGAGTTTTGCGTCGACAGCGCTCATTCACAAGGTAAACTAGCGAAATAAACGATTTCCGGTGAATGAAGCATGAAGAACAAGCCCCCTCTGAGCAAAGACGAACAACAGCTCTTCAGAGAGTCGGTGGCGGGCGCGAAAAAGCTGCGCCAGGACACCATCGTCCACCGCCCGCCGAAGCCCAAGGTCAAACAGATTGCGCCGCAGCGATTGCTGCAGGAGCAGGTCGATGCCAGCTATTATTTTTCAGATGAATACCAGCCGCAGCTGGAAGAGGAAGGCCCGACGCGCTACGTGCGCCCCGGCAGCAGCCCGTATGAGCTGAAGAAGCTGCGGCGCGGCGATTACTCGCCGGAGCTGTTTCTCGATTTGCACGGCCTGACCCAGCTGCAGGCCAAGCAGGAGCTGGGGGCGCTGATCGCCGCCTGCAAACGCGAGCACGTGCACTGCGCCTGTGTGATGCACGGGCACGGCAAACACATCCTCAAGCAGCAAACGCCGCTGTGGCTGGCGCAGCACCCCGACGTGCTGGCGTTCCACCAGGCGCCGAAGGAATGGGGTGGCAACGCCGCCATCCTGCTGCTGGTGGAGCTGGCCGAGTAGCCCCCCTCAGAAACGACTCAGGGCGATGTCAGACATCGCCCTGAGTTTATTCCGCACCGCATCCGCGGTTCACACTTTGGCCATCACCTGCGATGGGCTGACCTGCCATTCAAACTTGCCGTAGCTGCCGTCCGCCGGCAGATCGACGTTGGCGATCGCCGAGGTCGCGAACATCGGCGGGCACTCGCCCGGACACAGTTCCGCCACCAGATACCCCACCAGCGGCAGGTGCGACACGATCAGCACCGAGCTCACCCCTTGCATCGCCAGCGCCTGCAGATAGCTGCCGACCTGTTCGGCGTTGCCGCCCGGCGTCAGCTCGGGCAGCACTTCTTCGCCCTCCGGCAGCGTCAAGGCTTCACGCACCGTCGCCAGCGTCTGTTCGGCCCGCAGATAGGGGCTGACCAGCACGCGTTCAATATCCACAGACTTGGTGTTCAACCAGGCCGCCATCTGACGGGACTCGTCGCGGCCGCACAGGGTAAGGGGCCTTACCGCATCGCTGGCTGCCTCGAGCGCCGCCTCTCCGTGACGCATAATCAAAACTTGCATATTGCACCGCTGTTGTTGACAAAGTAACGCTATACAGAAACGCCGTGCGTGCTGTACCGCCGAGTTTTCCAACCCAAAGCCAAAGCTTTAAAACGATAACGCGCCGTCTCTTTATGGCGGCCGGGCATTTTGCCTGAAAGTTTGCCTAAAGAAAACGCTGTTTTTTACAGCAACCCTCCCCGGGCAAACCTCGATTGCTCACAGAACAATCAATTCAACGGGTTAAATTTTAACCTTGCCGCCATGAAATTTATTGATGGCGGTCAAGCTAACTTACCGCTGCCTCAGCCTTGCTGTACAGCCTCACCGGCTGACGCTGTCGCAAGGAGTGATGGCGATCACAACGCGGCCCTGTTGCAACTATAGTGCAAATCGGGCCGCCCTGCGTTCAGCTCCCCAACGGGTAAAAGCGCTCGCCCTGCTGCGCCATGCGCTGCAAGCGCTCGCACGGCGCGAAGTGCTCGCCGTGCTGCTGGCGCAGGTAGTCCAGCGTCTTCACCACTTTCTCGGCGCCGAGCTCGTCCATATAGCGGAACGGGCCGCCGAGGAACGGCGGGAAACCGATGCCGAACACCGCACCGATATCGCCGTCGCGCGCGCTGCGGATCACGCCTTCATCCAGGCAGCGCGCCGCTTCGTTCAGCATCATCATCACGCAGCGCTGGGCGACGGTCGCCGGCAGCATGTGCGCCTTCGGCGTGACGCCGAGCAACGTATACAATGAGGTATCCGCGCGCTTACGCCGTTGACGCTGCTGTCCTTCGCTCGGGTAGAGATAGAAGCCGCGGCCGTTCTTGCGCCCTTTGCGCCCGTCTTTCAGCACCGCATCGAACGCGGCCGGCGCGGCGAAACGCGGCCCCAGCGCCTCGACCAGCACGGGAATGATTTTGGTGCCGACGTCGATGCCCACTTCATCCAGCAGGGTGATAGGGCCGACCGGGAAGCCGAAGTCCACCAGCGCTTTGTCCAGCGATTCAATGGGCTCGCCTTCCAGCAGGCAGCGCGCCGCTTCGTTGATGTACGGCGCCAGGATGCGGTTGACATAAAAACCGGCGCTGTCGCCCACCACGATGGCGGTCTTGCCCTGCTTGTGCGCCAGCGCTACGGTGGTGGCGATGGTTTGTTCGCTGGTGCCGGCGTGCGGGATCACTTCCACCAGCGGCATTTTATCCACCGGGCTGAAGTAGTGCAGACCGATCACCTGCTGCGGCCGCTGGGCCTGTTCGGCGATGTGGCCGATAGGCAGCGAAGAGGTGTTGGAGGCGAACACGGTATGCGGCGCGCAGTTCGCTTCGACCTCGGCCACCATTTTCTGCTTCAGCGCCAGATCCTCAAACACCGCCTCGACCACGATATCCACCTGCTCGAAGCCGGTGTAATCGGTGGAGCCGGAGATCAACATCATCTGCTTTTGCCGCTCCGCCGGGCGCATGCGCTTGCTGCGTACCCGTTTGCCGAGCACGTCCCAGCTGTATTTCAGCGCATGATTGATGCCGGTTTCATTGATGTCTTTGATGCGCACCGGCAAACCGCCGCGCGTGGCGGTGACACAGGCGATGCCGCCGCCCATCAGGCCGCCGCCGAGAATGCCGACGCGATGCAGGGCATGCGGCTGAGCATTGCCGCCCCGCTCTTTTTTCAGCGCGGTGGAGGCGAAGAACAGGCTGCGCAACGCCGCCGACTGCGGCGTCATCGCCAGCTCGCCAAAGGCGCGCGCTTCGGCCTCATAGCCGCTGGCGCTGCCGTGATCCAGCCCGGTGCGCACCACCTGAATAATGCGCTCCGCCGCCGGGTAGTTGCCGTGGGTTTTCGCCAACGTTTTCTTGCGCACGATGCTGAACAGCAGATTTCTGCCCAGCGGGCCGTTGAGCAGGCGATCCTGCCACGGCAGCTCGCGCTGATGTTTCCAGCCCTGTTTCACCCGCTCGATGGCGGTCTGCAACAGGATCGATTGCGGCACGGCGTCGTCCACCAGCCCCATGCGCAGCGCCTGGCGGGCGCGAATGTGCTTGCCGGTCAGGATCATGTCCAGCGCCTTGGCGGCGCCTATCAGGCGCGGCAGGCGCTGAGTGCCGCCAGAGCCCGGCAGCAGGCCCAGCTGCACTTCCGGCAGACCGAGCGCGGTTTTGTCATCCAGCGAACAGACGCGGCCGTGGCAGGCCAGCGCCAATTCCAGCCCGCCGCCCAGGCAGGCGCCGTGGATGGCCGCTACCACCGGCACCGGGAAAGCGGCGATCTGCGCCAGCGTGCTCTGCCCTTTCTTGGCCAGCGTTTCCGCCTCTTTGGCGCTGGTGCAGGCGGCGATCATGGTGATGTCGGCGCCGGCGATAAACGAGTCCGGCTTGCCGGAAACGATCACCAGCCCTTCCAGTGCAGTGTGCTGCTGCGCCCGGATCAGCACGTCGTTCACCTGTTCGACGAACTCGGCCTTGAGCGTATTGACCTTGTCGCCCGGCACGTCGATGGTGATCACCCCGATGTTGTCGGGGCGGATCGTCAGTTGAAAGGCCGACGGTTTGGCGCGCTGTTCATGCAATGCGTTTTCGAAACTCATTATTCCACCTCCACGATCATCGCGGCCCCTAACCCGCCGGCGGCGCAGGCGGTGGTCAGGCCCAGCCCGCCGCCGCGGCGTTTCAGCTCACGCAGCGTCTGGGTGATCATGCGCGCGCCGGTGGCGGCGAACGGGTGGCCATAGGCGATGGAACCGCCCAGGACGTTGAATTTGTCCATGTCCACCTCGCCGATCGCCTGGCTGCGGCCAAGCTTCTCACGGGCGAACGCTTCGCTGGCGAACATCTTCAGGTTAGCCAGCGTTTGCGCGGCGAAAGCTTCATGCATATCGATGAGCGTCAGATCGGCCAGACCGATGCCGGCGCGATCCAGCGCCAGCGGCGTGGCGTAGGAAGGCCCCAGCAGCATGTCTTCCCACACGTCGATGGCGGCGAAAGCGAAACTGCGCAGATAGCCGAGCGGCTGCAGGCCCAGCTCTTTGGCGCGCGATTCGCTCATCATCAGTACCGCCGCCGCGCCGTCGGTCAACGGCGTGCTGTTGGCCGCAGTGACGCTGCCGTGTTTGCGATCGAACGCCGGTTTCAGCTTGGCGTAGGACGCCAGGCTGGAGTCTTTACGGATGTTGTTGTCTTCGGAAAGCTGCGCGCGGTATGGCGGCACGTAGGCGGTCATCACCTCATCGCGCAGCCACCCCTCCCGCCAGGCCTTGGCCGCCAGCTCGTGGGAACGGTGCGCCAGCGCATCTTGCGCTTCACGGGTGATGCCGTGGCTTTTCGCCATCTGTTCGGCGGTATCGCCCATGCGCAGGCCGGTGGAATACTCCGCCACCGCCGGCGGCACCGGCATCAGATCGCGGAATTTCAGCCGGCTGAACAATTTGAGGCGCTGCGACAGCGTGCGCGCCTTGTTGACGTCCACCAACGTGCGCGCCAACGCCTTGCTGACGCCGATCGGCAAGACGGAAGAAGAGTCCGCCCCGCCGGCGATGCCGACGCTGATGCTGCCGGCCATGATGCTCTCCGCCACGTTGGCGATCGCCTGGAAGCTGGTGGCGCAGGCGCGCGACACGCTGTAGGCGTCGGTATGGACGCTCATGCCGGTGCCCAGCACGATTTCACGCGCGATGTTCGGCGCCTCGGGCATTTGCACCACCTGGCCGAACACCAACTGCTCGATAAGCTGCGGATCGATACCGCTGCGCGCCAACAGCTCGCTCACCGCCGTTTTCCCTAAATCCACCGCCGGAATGCCGTGATAGGCGGTCGCCTGTTTGGCAAAGGGGGTACGCAGTCCATTCACAATCGCAATGCGGTCACCATGACGGGTCACCAACGGCAGTGCCTTACTCATAAATGCTCCTGAAGAAAATAACGTCAGCGCAATGGGCAGAAAGAGGTCTGACCTGATGAGGTCATTGTTAACCAAACGGTTACATTTGGCAAACCGGCAGAGATCAAAACTGCGAGCAGGCGCACTTTCTATCGGGAGGGGGTACGGGAAAGGAAATCCCCGGCGCACAACAGGCGGCGCCGGGGGTAAAGTCGGGATTAACGCAGGCCGAGCTGGAAGATCAGAGTTTCCGCCTGGCAGGCGAAGGTGAAATCGGCCTCCAATTGCACGCCGCCGTCAACCGGTTTAATGCTACTGCTGATGTCACAAGGGTCGGATTCGACCGCGCGCGCCTTTTCGCTCAGGGCCGCCAACATCGCCTCCGCATCGTGTTGATTACTGAACACCTGGCTGTAGGATGCGGTGCAATCGGTGTTATCCATCACGGTGCCGACATCCACGCAGCAACACGCGGCGGTTTCCTGGGCGCTGCATTTATTAATTGCATCTGACATGATTGGTTCTCCTCAAGGGCCTCGGTTATCAGCCCAAATTGCCGTTTCACTCACCGGCACAAAGCCACAAAATTCTGCAGGTATTTTACGCTTCCGCGCCGGCAATCACTAGCACTTACTTTTACTGGGTGTTTTAAGTGATGGAAATCACAAATAAAAATGAGCGACTGCTAAGGAATGGTAAGAATTTTGTTATTTACCGCTGGCTTTTTGTTAAGCAGATCTCTTTTTTGATATCAGGTTGGAAATATTTCAAAAACAAACTTGCAACATTTTCACAGGTCAGACCTATACTTCAGCCACTGGTCTGATTTGTCTGAACGATAACGGACCCTACAATCCCGCGCTCCTTGTTACTTCGTGTAACAATAGTTTAAATAATAAACACATAATGAGGTTTTGGTCATGAGCCAGAAAAACCTATTGACTAAATCAGCTCTCGCAGCTGCAGTGGCAATTATTTCTTCAAACGTGTCTGCCGCAGGATTCCAGCTGAATGAGTTCTCATCAGCTGGTTTAGGACGTTCGTATTCTGGCGAAGGCGCCATGGCGGATACGGCGGCCTCCGCAAGCCGCAACCCGGCGTTGCTGATGATGTATACCCGCCCGGAACTCTCTTTCGGCGCAGTCTTCATCGATCCGGACGTCGATATCAGTGGCCAATCCCCTTCCAGCGCCAGTCTGGATGCGAAAAACATCGCGCCGACCGCCTGGGTGCCGAACCTGCATTATGTTCACCCGATTAACGATCAATTCGCCGTAGGCGGCTCGGTCACCAGCAACTTCGGTTTGGCGACCGAATACAACGACGGTTACGCGGCGGGTTCCATGGGCGGCAAAACCGACCTGGAAACCTTGAACCTTAACCTGAGCGGCGCTTATCGCCTGAACAAGAACTTCAGCTTCGGTCTGGGCTTTGACGCCGTTTATGCCAAGGCCAAACTCGAGCGCTATGCCGGCGATCTGCCAAAACTGATCGCCGGATCGGGCCAGTTACCGCCGCAGTTGGCCGGCCCGGTTTCGCAGATCCCGGCAGATACCCAGATTTCGCACCTGAAAGGCGACGAATGGGGCTTCGGCTGGAACGCCGGTATTCTGTACGAAGTGGATGAAAACAACCGTTACGGCTTCACCTATCGCTCAGAAGTGAAAATCGACTTTGACGGCGATTACAAAAGCAGCCTGCCTTCAGCCTTCAACCCGTTGCTGGCCTCTAAAGGTCTGCCGTGGGGCACCAACGGCACCACCATTCCGGGTTCTCTGAGCCTGCACCTGCCGGAAATGTGGGAACTGTCCGGCTACAACAAAGTGGCGCCGCAGTGGGCTATCCACTACAGCCTGGCCTACACCAGCTGGAGCCAGTTCCAGGAGCTGAAAGCCACCGGCAACAACGGCCAGACGCTGTTCCAGAAGCATGAAGGCTTCAAAGACGCTTACCGCATCGCGCTGGGCACCACCTACTTCTACGACGATAACTGGACCTTCCGTACCGGTATCGCCTTCGATGACAGCCCGGTGCCTGCCCAAAACCGTTCGATCTCCATTCCGGATCAGGACCGTTTCTGGCTGAGTGCCGGTACCACCTATGCGTTCAACAAAGACGCCTCGGTTGACGTCGGCGTGTCCTACATGCACGGCCAGAAAGTCACCATCAATGAAGGTCCTTACACCTTCACCTCCGAAGGCAAGGCCTGGCTGTACGGCGCCAACTTCAACTACCGCTTCTAATCTCGCCTGAGATGGATGCCAAAGCGCCCCGCGGGGCGCTTTTTCTTTGCCTGTCGCTCGCCGCGGGCGTAAAAAAACCCGCCAGACGGCGGGTTTTCATGGGCATAAGGCCGGCGGTTACTGCGAGTCGATCTCGTCCAGTTCGCCCTGAATCGCCTTGGCGTTCGGGTTCTCTTCCGGCTTGAGCGAACCGCCGTTGGCGATGAAATCGTGGCGCTGGAAGTAAGCTTCGCGCACCATGATGTAAGGATCGGAGGAGTTGCGCAGCAGGCCGTCGGAATCCAGCAGTTGAGCGCGGGTTTCAATACCCTCGACCACCCATTTGCCCGCCGACATCCAGAAGGTCAGGTAACTCAGCATCGGATACAGCGTATCCGCAAAGTCGCCGCCTTCGTCACGCAGCGTGAAGCTGCCGTAGCCCGGCAGCATCACGTACGGGCCGTAACCCACATCGTAATGGCCCAGCGTGCTGCCGAAGCGGTTCGGTTCTTCGCGCGCCAGTTTCGGGTTGGCCATGCCGGCCACGTCGATCAGGCCGCCCATCCCGAGCAGGGTGTTCAGGAAGAAACGGTTGAAGTGGATCATCCCGCGGTAGGGATCGCCCTTGAGGAAGGCGTTGACCATGCTGGCCGGCTCTTCCAGGTTGGAGGTGAAGTTGCTGATGCCGTTACGCGCCGGCATCGGCACGTAGTCGCGCCAGGCCACCGCGACCGGACGCAGGATATAAGGATCCAGGACGTTGTAGTTGAAGTCGAACATCGTCCGGTTAAATCCTTCCAGCGGATCGGAACGCCCTTGCGGATCGTTGTCTGGCGCGCTGGCACAGCCCACCAGTAATACCGTTGCGAATGCCACCCCAGTCAGGCGAAAGTTCATATTTTTCTCCATAAAAACACGTTCGGTCTTATTTTTCAGGGACCTGCTTGTTTATCTGAACGCTAACCTGCTCTTTACCGCTGAATGTCTGCAGCGAGCTTTCGCCGAACCAGTCCCCCGGCTGCGGCGTGGCCAATCCGTCCTGTGAGAGGCGCACACGCACCTGCACCTGATGCTGCGCCGAGAGCAGACGCTCGGGCATCATGGCGTTGCTGTCATCCAGTGAGAAAGACAGCGGAAAACGGCTCAGCGGCAATTGTTTTACCGCGACCGGCACCGGGCTGACGCCGTCGGTGACCGAAATGACCAGCGTCCCCTGCGGCGGCATGGCTTTCGCCGCCTGCGGTGACAGCGCAACGGTCACATTCAGTTTAACATTTTCTCCGCCTGCCTGGGCTTTTGCTTGTGCAATACTGCGCTTTATCACTTCCGCGCGCGGATCGTTGGCCGGCAGCAGCTGCAGCATCACCTGCCAGGCGCCGATCGCCTGCTTGAAATCGCCCTGTTCGAAGGCATTGAACGCCAGCAGGCTCAGCACCCGCGGATCGCCGTGGTTTTCCGCGATCATGCGCCGCAACAGCTGCGCCGCCTGCTTGTTATCCTCCGGATCGTTGGAGCGCGTCAAGACCTCGGCATAGCCGAGCCGCACTTCCAGACTATTCGGATCCAATTGATAAGCATGAGCAAACGCCTGCGTAGCGGTGGTGGCATTATTCAGCGCCATGCCGACGCGCCCCAGCATCATCCAGTCACTGATGTTGCGATCGTCCTGTTGCAGCGCGGTGCGCAGCCCCAGCCCGAGGCGAGCAATCTCTTCCATGCTCAGCGGTTTGGCGCGCTCATTGGCAACGCGCTCGCGCAATTCCGGCATTTGCGCCTGCACCAGACGCCAGTCCAGCACCTGCGCCAGCCCGCCGGTTTTCAGATAAAAGCCAACGGTCACCGCCAGCAGTAACAGCACGCCCGGCACCAGCGCCCAGCGGTTGATCGGCTTCGCCTGCGCCATCTGCTCGGCCGGGATGTCGTTCAACAGGTTCTGTTGCAGCTCTTTGACCAGTTCCGGGCGCTCGGCCACCACGCCCTGCTGCTCATCCTGCTCCAACTCGCTGAGGCGATCCTGATAAAACGCCTTGTTCAGCGCATCGCGCGTGGCGGCGCTCTGCTTGCCGAGGCGCATCGCCGGCACCACCAGCAACGCGGCAGCGCCGGCCAGCAACACGCAAATAATCAGCCAAAAAGCCATTAGGGTTTCTTCCTGTCAGTCTCTTGCAACAGCGCAGCCAGGCGCTGCCGTTCCCGTTCGGAGAATGCATCGTCCACCGCCGCGTCGGGCTTGCGACGGGTGCGCAGGATCACCACTGCCCCGCCGATCAATAC
This sequence comes from Serratia sp. BNK-23, assembly GCF_047456145.1. NCBI lineage: Bacteria > Pseudomonadati > Pseudomonadota > Gammaproteobacteria > Enterobacterales > Yersiniaceae > Serratia > Serratia sp. BNK-23. The sequence goes on along the minus strand of NZ_CP179900.1, from coordinate 1,366,424 downwards.
GAACAGCAGCGGGCCGATCCACAAGATCAGCGTCGCCGGCGTTACCGGCGGCTCGTAGGTGACGAAGTTGCCATAACGCGCCACCATGTAATCGATGATCTGCTGCTTGCTTTGCCCCTGCATCATCAGCTCGTACACCTTGGTGCGCATGTCGGCGGCGATAATGGCGTTGGAATCGGCAATGCTGTTGTTTTGGCATTTCGGGCAGCGCAGCTGTTCGGTCAACTCGCGATACTGCTGCTCCTGCTCGACGGAGTTGAAGCGATAGGTATCGATCGCCGCGGCGGCGCTCCAGCTCAGCAGCGCGGCGCACAGCAGAACAATCAGCCTCATGCCTCACCCCCGTACTTTTTATACAGCGGCAGCACTTCCTGCTGCCAGACGCGCTCATTCATGTCGCCGGCGTGGCGATAGCGAATAATCCCCTGGCCGTCGATAAGGAAGGTCTCAGGCGCGCCGTACACCCCGAGATCCAACCCCAGCATGCCGTCGCCGTCGTACAGACTGAGGGCGTAGGGATTGCCGAGAGAGTTGAGCCAGGTCACCGCCTTGGCGCGATCGTCTTTGTAGTTCAGGCCGACCACCCGTACGCCGCGCGCCGCCAGCGTATTGAGATACTGATGTTCCGCGCGGCAGGTTGGGCACCAGGTGGCCCAGACGTTGAGCAAGATCGGCTTGCCGTCACGCAGCACCGCCTGATCGTAGGTTTTGCCCGGCTGATCCAGTGATTCCAGCCTGAAGGTCGGCACCGGCTTACCGATCAGCGCCGACTCCAGCATGGTCGGATCTTCGCCGCCCGCGTTGCGCGTGAGCTGCACCATCAGGGCCGCCACCAGCAGCAGGAAGAGCACCAACGGGATAAACAGCAGCTTACGCTTCATGATTGCGCCTCCAGTTTGCCTTCACGCTTGAGCTTTTTGCTCATGCGATAACGCGGGTCGAGAATGCACAGCAGGCCGCCGATCGCCATAAAGACACCGCCGAACCAGATCCAGCGCACGAAGGGTTTGTAATACAGGCGCACCGCCCAGGAACCGTCTTCCAGCTCCTCGCCCAGCGCCGCGTACAGATCGCGGCTGAACCCGCCGTCGATCGCCGCCTCGGTCATCATGCTGCGCGCCACGCTGTAGTAACGTTTCTCCGCGTGCAGCGTCGCCTCCGGCTTGCCGTTGCGCGTGACGTCGATGATGCCGACGCCGCCGCTGTAGTTCGGGCCGCGAATGTCATGCACGTCGCGGAACACGAAGTGATAGTTGTGGATATCCACGCTGTCGCCGGCCTTCATCCGCACGTCGCGCTCCACGCTGTAATTCTGGCTGAAGGCGATGCCGATTACCGTCACCGCCACGCCGAGGTGGCCGAGCACCATGCCCCAGTGGCTGCGAGACAGCTGCCGCAGACCGCGCCAGAAACCGTGGCGGTGGGTGGCGCGCTCATGCAGCTCCATCAGCGTCAGGATGATCACCCACAGCGCCATAATCAGGCCCACCACCGTCATGCCGGCGATGCTGTCCTGCAGCAACCACGGCAGCAGAATCGACAGCACCAGCGTCGCCAGCAGCGCCACGCCGAGGCGGCGCCACAGTTTGCCCGGCTCATCGCGGCGCCAGCGCACCAGCGGCCCGATACCCAACAGCAGCGCCAGCGGCGCCATCAGCCAGGTGAACATGGTGTTGAAGAACGGCTCGCCGATCGAGATGCTGCCCAGCCCCAGCTGTTTGTGCACCAGCGGCAGCAGCGTGCCCAACAGCACCACCAGCATGGCGGCGATCAGCAGCACGTTGTTGCCCAGCAGGAAGGTCTCGCGCGAGAAGGTCTCGTGCTGCACCCGGCTGCGCACCTGGCCGCCCTTGACCGCGTACAGCAGCAGCGAACCGCCGATGACGATCACCAGATAGGCGAGAATAAACATGCCGCGCGCCGGGTCGGAGGCGAAGGAGTGCACCGAGACCAGCACGCCGGAGCGCACCAGGAAGGTGCCCAGCAGGCACAGCGAGAAGGCGGTGATCGCCAGCAACACCGTCCAGGCTTTGAACGTGCCGCGTTTCTCGGTCACCGCCAACGAATGCATCAGCGCGGTGCCGGCCAACCACGGCATAAAGGAGGCGTTCTCCACCGGATCCCAGAACCACCAGCCGCCCCAGCCCAGCTCATAGTAGGCCCAGGCCGATCCGAGCACGATGCCCAGCGTGAGGAACACCCAGGCGGCGGTGGTCCACGGGCGTGACCAGCGCGCCCAGGCGGTGTCGAGCCGGCCGGCCATCAGCGAGGCGATGGCGAACGCGAAGGCGACCGAGAAGCCGACATAGCCCATGTACAGCAGCGGCGGGTGGAAGATCAGGCCGATATCCTGCAGCAGCGGGTTGAGATCGCTGCCGTCGATCGGGAAGTTCGGCAGCGTGCGGGTGAACGGATTGGAGGTCATGATGATGAACAGCAGGAAACCGGCGGTGATCATGCCCATCACCGACAACACCCGCGCCACCGCGTCCTGTGGCATCGCCCGGCTGCACAACGCCACCGCCAGCGACCAGCAGCTCAGCAGCAGCACCCACAGCAGCAGCGAACCTTCATGCGCCCCCCAGGTGGCGGCGATGCGGTAATACACCGGCAGTTGGGTATTGGAGTTGGTGGCCACGTAGGCGACGGTAAAATCGTTGACCACGAAAGCATGCACCAGGCACAGGAACGCCAGCGCAATCGCCGCGAACATGCCATAGGTCAGCGGCCGAGCCACCGCCATCATGCGGCTGTCCTGGCGCGCCGCGCCCCACTGCGGGTAAATGCTCAGCAGCAGCGCGATCGCCAGCGCCAGGCACAGCAGAAAACTGCCCAGTTCCGGCATCATGACTTGGCGCCCTCCGCCTGCGGCGCGTTATACGCTTCCGCCGGCCCTTTGTGATTCTCTTTCATCGCGTCGGCCACTTCCGGCGGCGTGTATTTCTCGTCGTGTTTGGCCAGCACTTCGCGCGCATTGACCACGTTGCCCTCGCCCAGCACCCCTTGCGCCACCACGCCCTGCCCTTCACGGAACAGATCCGGCAGAATGCCGGTGTAGGTTACGCCGATCGCGCCACGCGCGTCGTAAATCTTGAAGCTGACCTGCAGCGTATTGGGATCGCGTTTCACCGAGCCGGGCATCACCATGCCGCCGATGCGCAGCCGTTGGCCGACCTCGGGCTTCTCGTGGTTTTCGCCCTTGCCCTGCAGGATTTCCCCCGGGGTATAGAACAGATCGATGTTGGAGCGCAGCGCGTAAAGCATCAGGGTTGCGGTCAGCGCGATGCCGATCAGCACAACGATCGCCAGATAAAGGCGGCTTTTACGACGTGGATTCACAATGATTTCTCCCGCGGTGCGGCGGATTTTTGTTTTGACTGTTGCGCATGGCGAATGCGCCGTTCGCGCGCCTGACGGCGACCGATCTCGGCGAGCAACTGCCGCCGCTGCCAGACGGTGTGCGCCACCAGCCCCAACAGCGAAATCAGCGTGGCGGCGACCGCCAGCCAGACATAAAAGGCATAACCGCCCATGGCGAAAAACGCCGACCAGGAATCGAATGCGGCATTCATGACTGACGCTCCTTATTCACCAGCCCGGCGACCCACGGGCGCTGGCGCTCCTGGAACAGGATCAGATTGCGCAGGCGCATCAGCGTCAGCGTGACGAACAACAGCAGATAGCCGAGGATCGCCCAGCGCAGCGGGGTGCGCATGCTTGGCGCGATGGATTGCTGCATATTGGTCGAACCCTGATGCAACGTATTCCACCATTCGACGGAGAAATGGATGATCGGGATATTCACCACGCCCACCAGCACCAGAATGCCGGCGGCGCGGCCCGCCAGGCGGCGGTCTTCGAAGGCGTTATACAACGCGATGACGCCCATATAGAGGAACAGCAGCACCAGTTCGGAAGTCAGACGCGCGTCCCACACCCACCAGGTGCCCCACATCGGCTTACCCCAGGCGGAGCCGGTCACCAGCGCGATAAAGGTGAACACCGCGCCGATCGGCGCCATCGCCGCCACCACGGTATCGGACATTTTCATCTGCCACACCAGGCCGATAAACGCCGCCACCGCCATCGAGGCGTAGATGCCCATCGACCACATGGCCGCCGGCACGTGAATATAAATGATGCGGAAGCTGTCGCCCTGCTGATAATCCTTCGGCGCGAAGCCAAAGCCCCATGCCCAGCCAAGCAGCAGGCAGGCCGCTGCCGCCAGCCCCAGCCAGGGGATAAAGCGGCCGCAGACGTGATACAGCCGTTCAGGCCGCGCCAGTTGATGTAACCATTTCCACATTGTCGTCAGTGCTCACGGTAATTTTTATGCGTCGGCCGCCTCGAGCGTTCGAAACGGCGAAAATCTTCTGCGGGGTACGCTCTTGCCGGCCTTGCCCCGTCTGTTCATTCAATTTGTTAGCTAGTGCACGCTCACTCGCAGCGCCGCTGCGGCGGCAAACGGCGCCAATGTCACGCTGCCCGCCAGCATCGCGCCGAGTATCGCCAGGTAACCATCAATCGGCATACCCATCGCGGCGGCGTCGATCGCGCCGGTGGCGAAGATCAGCACCGGGATATACAGCGGCAGCACCAGCAGGCTGAGCAGCACGCCCCCTTTGCGCAGGCCGACGGTCAGCCCCACGCCGATAGCGCCGATCAGGCTCAGCGTCGGCGTGCCGAGCAGCAGCGTCCCCGCCATCGCCAGCCAGGTTTGCATATCAAGCGACAACAGCAGCGCCACCAGCGGCGACAGGATCAGCAGCGGCAATCCCGTCACGACCCAGTGAGCACACACTTTTCCCAGCACCGTCATCGGCAGCGGCGTCGGCAGCAGCAACAGCTGCTCCAGCGAGCCATCGAGGAAATCGTCGCGAAACAGCCGCTCCAGCGACAGCAGCGAGGCCAGCAGCGCCGCCACCCACACGATGCCCGGCGCAATGCGCGCCAGCAGCTGCGGTTCAGGGCCAATCCCCAGCGGGAACAGCGTGATCACAATCAGGAAAAACCACAGCGGGTTGACGATCTCCGACCCTTTACGGCAGGCGATCTTCAATTCGCGACGCACCAGAGTCAAAAACATCACAAACTCCCCGCGTCGTGTTCCGCCAAACGAATTTTGCCCACCGTTTGGCTGACGCCGGCCAAATCCTGATGCGTGGTCAACAATACCATGCCGCCCCGCTGCGCATGTTGTTCAAAAAGGCTAATCAACTCGGCCACGCCCTGTTTATCGATTGCCGTCAACGGTTCATCGAGGATCCACAGCGGCGCCGCGCTGAGCCACAATCGCGCCAGCGCCACCCGTCGCTGCTGCCCGGCCGAAAGCTGCGCCACCGGCAGATCTTCGTACCCCACCAACCCCACCTGCTCCAACGCGCGCCAGATGGCCTGATGCTCGGCCGCGCCGCGCACCGCCTGATAAAACTGCAGATTTTCGAAGGGTGTCAATACGGCTTTGATGCCCGGTTGATGGCCGATAAACAGCAAATCTTGCTGATACGCCGCGCGATCGCGCAGCGTGTTGCGCCCGCGCCAGCACACCTCACCGCCGTCCGGCCGCGCCAGACCGGCGAGGATGCGCAGCAAACTGGTCTTGCCCGCGCCGTTCGGCCCTTCTACCTGAATGATATCGCCCGGCTGAACTGAAAAGCTTAGCTCGCTAAACAGGATGCGTTCATCGCGCACGCAACTCAGACTTTTGGCTTCCAGCATCGGGGAACTCATATTTTTCTTTGGGATAGCGAATCATAGCATAAGCCTTTCCCCACACGCAGCCTGCGGCGGGCGCGCCGGGGGGCCAATATGGCGAGCAGGATCAAGAATGCGCGGAAAAAAGCGGCGGATTTTAACTCTTGTTACCTTTTTCTGTATTTCGCCGCATTTAGGCTGGGCAACTACGCTTAATGACGTGACCTCACCCTTATTGAGCAGGAGCGACAGCATGAACGAACAGCAACGCCAGGAGCACGAGCAGGATGAGACGATGCGGGTAGAGAGCGAAGAGCAGGAACAGGGCAAGCGCGAAATCGAAGTCAGGGAAGAAAATCTGCCGTCGCGCGCGGCGGCGGTGCATGAACAGATCCGGATGGAAGGCGAAAAAGAGCTGGAGCGCGACGGGCTGGCATTGCTGTGGTCGGCGATCGCCGCCGGGCTGTCGATGGGCGCCTCGCTGGCGGCGAAGGGCATTTTCCACGCCCGCCTGCCGGACGATCCCAGCCGTTTCTTCCTCGAGAACCTCGGCTACACCTTCGGTTTTATCATTGTCATCATGGCGCGCCAACAGCTGTTTACCGAAAATACCGTCACGGCGGTATTGCCAATCATGCATAAACCCACGCCGCGCAACCTGCTGATCCTGCTGCGTCTGTGGGGCGTGGTGCTGCTCGGCAACCTGATCGGCACCGGGCTGGCGGCGTTGGCGTTTACCCATATGCCGCTGTTCGACGCCGGGACGCGCGGCGCCTTCATCAGCCTGGGCGAAGAGGTGATGCGCCATACGCCGGGAGAAATGTTCGCCAACGGCATCCTGGCCGGCTGGATCATCGCCACCATGGTGTGGATGATCCCGGCCGCCGGTGCGGCGAAAATCTGGGTGATCGCGCTGATGACCTACCTGGTGGCGATTTGCGATTTGACCCATATCGTGGTCGGTTCGGTAGAGATCCTCTATCTGGTGTTCAACGGCGCGATTGGGTGGCAGGAATTCGTCTATCCGTTCGCCCTGCCGACGCTGGCGGGCAACATCATCGGCGGCACCTTTATCTTTGCGTTGATAAGCCATGCGCAGATCCGCAACGATTTGAGCGCCCAAAAACGGACGGAGCGGCAGCAAGAGGAAAAACGGCGCCACGGCGGGGAAAAACCGTGATCGCCGTCGGTCAGGCGAGGAAATTTCGGCGCTAACTGGCGAGGTATTGAGCAAACGCACCGCTAAGCGCTTATTCTGCGGGTAAAAAAAGGTATAATGCCCCGACAGCTTCGGTTGCCAGCCCGCAGCGTCCCCGTAGTTAAACGGATATAACAAGCCCCTCCTAAGGGCTAGTTACTGGTTCGATTCCAGTCGGGGACGCCATTATTTATTATCAAGCCATTCCCTATCATCGGCACCGGCAATCCCCCTTCTCCACGCCCCAGATCCGATTTCCCCCGCGCGTTATGATGGACGTTAATTGAAAAACTTAATATCCGTCGGCGTTGAGATCGTCGCCGCCTCGCCTCTGGCCTTCAACTCACCCGTCTCATCATCGAAATCGAACAGCGTAACGGTATTGGTGAACACATTCGTGACATAAAGATGGTTGCCGGTGGCATCGAAAGCGAGCGCACGCGGTTCAATGCCGCCAGCCTCATAGCGCGTCGTCTCCCCTGGCAGCCCATCCCCACCAATTTTTAATACCAGCAAATGGTTATCGGCACCGCGATTGGTGGCAATAAGATATCTGCCGCTCGGGCTGAGGATAATGGCTCCGCCGCTTTTCGCCTCCGCTGAATCCTGCCCGCCGTTCAGTTTCACTTTCCCTTGTTGCGTCAATCGATGGTCGCTGACGGTAAACACCTCGATTTCACCCGCCATTTCGGTGATGACATAGGCATACTCGCCTTTCGGCGAGAACACCATGTGCCTTGGGCCGGCGCCTGGCGCAAAGCTGACATCGCGCGATGCGTCCGCCTGCAGCGGCTGTGCGCTATCCGAGCGATAGCGATAGGCGTGCAGCTTGTCCCCGCCGAGATCCGCCGCATACAGATATTTACCATCGCGGCTGAAGGTGGTTGAGTGCGCATGGCCCCCTTCCTGACGCCCCTGCACGGCGCCAGAACCTGATATAAACGGATAATGCTGCACCTGTTCACCCAGTTTGCCGTCACTGCCAATTGGCAATACCGTCATCCCCGCGCCGCCTTTGGCGACGGAGTAGTTGGCGACAAACAGAAACTTGCCATCCGGACTGAGGGTGGCATGCGTCGGCTGCTGGCCCGCACTGCTCACCGTATTCAGCACCCGCACGCTGCCAGCTTCGTCTATTGCCAAGGCGGTCACCGTTCCCGCGTTCTCCTCATTGGTGGCATAGGCGAAACGGCCATCGCGAGATTTTACGATCCACGATGGGCTGTTCATTTTAACCACGTCGAGCAGCGTTAACGTGCCGTCGCCATTAACCGCCAGGCGATAGAGCCCTTCACTGGGTCTTGCCGGTTTCTGCACCGCAGGCGCATTCGGAATATGGGTCCAGGTACCGACTAACGCTATTTGCTGATGTTCCCGATTATTGGCCATCGCATTTCCTGAAAACATGAGAGAAATTAACACCGCAGTTAATTGAATGGCTTGCCGGCCTGAGCCGGCAACGATTGTTCGACCAAGTTCAGACAATATAGAAGGTAGCATAAAGCGAGCTGGATGGCGCTTATTAATCGAGTCGAGAGTTTTTTCTCTATTCATGATGTCTTCTTGCCTCATCACTATGTCACAGGAATAAGTATATCGACATTGACAACCTTGCCATTTAGATCCTCTTGCCTATATAACTCTATAAAAAAGCTCTCCCTCATTTTGACATTGATGGCAGGCAGATAAGCGTCATACATTACATCGAAAAAGTCAATATATTCTGAAAACTCCCCCGTAAAGGGGATGACAATATATTTACCCATAGGGATATAGAAGTTAAAGATGGAATGAAAAACCTCTTGCCCCTTGCTGTTGGAATGCCATTTATTACTCCTGTTCTTTTCCACATTACATCCCCCCCGCTGCTTGCTTAACCATTTTTCATTGGTCCGTGCAATGTCGCCGGTATCTCTGAATTTTCTTATAGAATGAAAAATCAGTGATTTGTAATGCTTTAACATCTCAATGTCATCCGGCATGACCGTGTGGTAGAAGTAGGGTTTCTTATCGTTGCCATACGGCGGGATCTGCGTGGAAAAATCCCATCCCCGGCTGTTTCTAAAGCTGTTGGGCGTTTCGCCAAAGAAACGTTTGAATGCCCGCGTGTAACATTGCTGAGAGGCAAACCCGGATGCCAGGGCGACATCCAATATGTTCCCTTGGTGCTGTTTGAGCAGAATAGCAGAGCGACTCAGTTTTCTATTCCTTATATAAGTCCCTAGCGTTATACCAAAATAATGCTTAAACAGCCGTTGCAAATGCCATTTAGAGTAACCTGAGATAATGGAAACCTTTTCAACTGTCAGCCCCTCGACAATATTCTTTTCCATATACTCCAACACCTGCAAAAGAATATCTTTTCTGTAATCCATTTGTGCTCCTTGCTTTTATAAGATTCGCGTCCTTTTTATTAAAATCGTTAACCAACCAAACCAAGTCATTAAGATTAATCCTAAAAAAAACCAGCCTGTCAATTCATTTTTTTCGGTATAGGAAAAACTATCGCATAAATAACTGAAAATGATCATGTTATATAAATCTCTCCGCAAGAAACCCATAAAACAAAATCAACTCGCGTAAAGTGCACTCATCAAAGATGCACTTGCCACACCAGGCAGAATCACACTTTTTGATAATTGTTTTACCTTAAAGTGTTTTTTACAGCCAGATTGCATGGCCGAATAGGAATTTCATCATCACAAATGAAAACGCATTTTACATGCCTGGCCCGCCGATAAAACGTACTGCGAAAGAGATATAAAGTATGACCGACAGTAAAAGAAGACGGGAGGGATAAGCTCAAGGCTGAACATCGGTCTCAATAATCTCGCGTCGCGATAGCGCGTTTCTTTTTTATCGTTCCTGCGCAGAGAAAACGGATATTTTAACAAACCTTGTTCGATGCCCTGTTTTACAAACCGCGCCCATTGGGAACCCTGCCTACTCCCATGAATCGCCCATCTCTCCCCCGGTAAAATGCCGAGCCGACTCGCCCGCGCCTTGTTGTCAGAACGGCCTGCGGCCGCAAACAAAAAGCCCAGCACGCGAGGCTGGGCTTTTCATTAACGGCCTGATTAATCAGCCAGGTTGTCGATCTCTGCGGACCTGTGCTTGCGCAACAGGTACAGCAGCAAAGATACCCGCCGCTCGGTGCGTTCCGGGGTATCCGGCGGCAGGTTGTAGCGCAGGGTATAACGCTCGTTGTTCTCGTTGCAGAAATCGATGACGAGCACGGGAGCAGAGGCCCCCGCTACTTTTCGATAATTCAGCGAGATGCACGACAGGTTTTTTTTCATCTCAACTTACCGCGACAGTGCGGCGGGTTGATTCGGCAATCCGCCCCACGCCGGCGCTCAACGCAGCGCCCAACAGCAGCACCAACAGCGAACCCCACGCGGCGCGAGACAGCTGTTTGGCCGCTTCATCAGCCGCTTCACGCGCTTTCTGCTCGGCCTCGGCCTTGAGTTTTTCCACCTTCTGCGCCGCCTGCTGGTAAGCCTGGGCGTAGTTATCGACGATTTGGCTCGCTTCATCGCGGCTCTTGCCGGTGCGTGCCGCAACGATATTCACCAGCGCGTCCTTATCGGCGGCGCTCAACGCCGGCTCACCGGACTGCTTGACGCGCTCGAACCACTGCTTAAGCTCGGTGGCGGACTGCGCCGGATCGGCCGCGGCATCCACGGCCGACTGTTTGCCGTCGGCGGCCGCCCGATTGGCTCTCTGCTCCAACCGAGCAGGATCCAGCTCCGGCTTACCGCTCTGCTTAAGGGTGGCGTTCAACTGATTTTCCAGGCTTCCCCAGTCAAGGCTGATGCCCTTTTTATCCAGCCGTTGCTTGAGGCCTTCGCCTACGTTTGGCGCTGCCGCCGCCAGGCCGCTGCCTGCCAGCGAAAGCCCTTTACCCACCGCGCTTCCCGCCAGCCCCACTACGCCGCTCGCCAATGAAACCATCAGCCAGGTGGTCAACAAGGTGGTGATCGCCCAGCTCAGCAAGCCATGCAAGCCGCCGCGATTCGGTGCGGAGCGGCCGGCGACGAACGCGCCTGCGGCCAGCGATGCCAACGTTGAAACCAGCAGCCAGATCCCGGTGCCGGTGCCAAAGCCGCTCAGCGGGTTGCCCTTTTGCATCATATCCACGGCCTGGGCACCAATAGCCGTGCCCAGCACGCTGAAGGTCAGATAAGTCACCAGCGCCACGGCACTCCCGGCCAATATCGAGCCCCATGACACCTGAAACGCTAAGCGATTTGATTCATAGACAGTGGTCATCGTTGTTCCTTATATTTTCTGGACAAGTGATTGCACGCACGGCGGGTAACCGCGCAGACAAATTCAGTCTGCCGCGCGGCGTCGTCGGCCGTCCCGGTTCATTTGCATCAGAATGCCTGGTGCATTTACACCCTGCGAATACGCACGTTATGCACTAAGCTGCTCAGCGAATAGCGTAACCCGCGGCCGCCTTAAGAGGCCGCCCCCTTCTGTCTAGCGGAGAACACATGAGCCAATCCGTTTTGGCCAGCGAAACCCACCGCGGCCACCTGCAGCAAATCATCTCCGGCTTGTCCGACGGCGTGATCCTGACGGATACCGATCAAACCTTGCTATGGGCCAACGAGGCCGCGTTGACCATGCATGGCGTGAGTCATCAGAAAGCTCTGGGGGCCAATGCCGGCGAGTACGCGGCGCGTTTTGCCCTGCGCTATCGCAACAATCATCCGCTGGTTTTGGAACAGTACCCGCTGAACCGGGTTGCCGAAGGCGAAACCTTCACCGATGTGGTGGTGGAGGTTCGGCAGGTCGACGATCCGGACAGCTTCTGGGTGCACCGCCTGCGGAGCCTGATTATCACCGATGCGCAGGGGCAACCGGAGCTGCTGGCACTGATCCTGAGCGACGCGACGGAGTGGGCCAGCGCCGAACAGCGCTTTGAAAAAACCTTCAACGCCAATCCGGCACCGGCAGTCATTTGTCGGCTAAGCGACCTGCGTTACGTCAAGGTCAACCAGGGGTTCCTTGATATGACCGGTTACCAACGTGAACAGGTCATGGGGCGTTCGGTTTATGAACTCGACGTTTTGGAACAGGCGGAGCACAAAGAACTGGCCGTTCAGCGCCTGGGGGAAGGCGCTACCATTCCGCAGATGGAGGCCGAGCTGAAGCTGCCCGGCGGCGGAAGCAAGCTGGTGGTGGTTGCCGGCCAACCCTTGGATATCAATGAAGACGACTGCATGCTATTCACGTTTACCGATCTCGAACCCCGGCGCCAGGCAGAATCGGCGCTGCGAGAAAGTGAAGAACGGTTTGCCAAGGCATTTCGCCTAAGCCCGGTGCCGACGTTGTTATGTACCGCGCACGAGCGGCGCGTGCTGGATGTCAACGAAGCCTTCACCCGCACCACCGAGTACGACGCCGAAGACTTGATCGGCAAGACGGTCGGAGAGATCCCGTTTATTGACGATCCGGAGGCGAACCGCCGTTTGTTTGCCGCCCTGGAAAAAAGCGGCAACGTCGAAGGGCTGGACATCCGGGTGCGCAAGAAAGGGAGCGAGTCGATTGACTGTGTGGCCTCGGCGGATGCCGTCAGCATCCACAATGCGCCCTGTTATCTGCTGGTGCTCATGGACATTACCGAACGCAAACGCTCGGAGCTGGAGCTGGTAAGCGCCATCGAAGAAGTGATGCAGGACGCCTCCTGGTTCAGCCAAACCCTGATCGAAAAATTGGCCAACGTGAAAAGCATCAATCGGCCCGACCAGGCTGGATTTACCGCCAGCGATCTCACGCCGCGCGAGCGCGATGTGCTGGAATTGATTTGCGAGGGGCTGCCGGACAAGAAAATCGCGGCGCGTCTCAATCTGGCGCTCAACACCATCCGCAACCATGTCGCGACGGTCTATTCCAAACTCGGCGTGCATAGCCGCAGCGAAGCCATCGTCTGGGCCAGAGAACGCGGGCTGTTTACCGGTGGGCTGGCCTTCAGGAATGGCAAGTAGCCTGCAAATGCACTACCCAAACCGATGCAAACGCCCCTTATAGGCCAAAAGTGAAGTGCATAACATGGCGGTGCAAATGCAGGCTTCCGTCCTGTGCGGAAGCCAAACGGATCGAACCTTAGGAGCGCATCACAATGAACAGCGAAAAAGCCAATGGCATGATGGAAAAAGTGGCGGGCAAGGCGCAGGAAATCGCGGGCGACGTCACCGGCAACGAACGTTTGCAGGCCGAAGGCGCCGCGCGCCAGGCAGCGGGCGTGCTGCAAGAAAAATACGGCGATGCCCTGAGCTGCGCCGGCAACATGATGAAGAAAAACCCCCTCGCCGCATTGGCCCTCATTGCCGGCGCAGGCCTGTTGACCGGCCTGCTGCTGCGCCGCCGTTGATGCGCGCCGGCGAACAAACCGCTTTTCCCTGAATGCCGCGCCCGGTGGGTAGCCACCGGGCGCGGTTCTATCGGCCTGAGGGACGCAGTATTATCGATTGATGCCTCCGCTCGTTTGCCGCTGGAATTAACGCGTATTCTGTGTCGCCATGCGACGAATTATTGCGGTGAAACCGCTATATCCCGCAGGGAACATGAGCCTTTATCGTTCAGGCTGCCGCACACCGTCTTTACTCGCTGCTTATACGGCACGTCTTTTTATTATATTCGTCCTATTGCAGATTATCATCACCCTCTCACTCAACGCGCCCACCACCTGTTATTTCCGGTTGTTATGCAAGCCAGTTAATTCCCCTGCAACATAACGATATTTCTCAGCGTAAAAACTGAATATATCAATCAGCCTGGGTTTATCCTCCGCGCCATTAAATGTTAATATTGCCGGATTATGCGCATGGAGAAATAGCATGTTCCCCAGTAAAAAACATTCGCAGCGGGCGACCCCGCTGACCAGCTATCAATTTTCCCGGCTGCATACTTTCGAATGCGTCGCCCGTCATTTATCTTTTGCGCTGGCGGCGCAAGAATTGTCGATCACCCCCAGCGCCGTGAGCCACCGCATTAATTTGCTCGAAAAGGAATTGGGTTTTCTGCTATTCCAACGCTTTCATCGCCGGATTACGCTGACGCCGGAGGGCGAACGCATGCAATGGGCGCTGGACAGTTCCTTCAACACCTTGAATCAAGAAATTCTGGACATCAAAAATCGCGAGTTGACGGGGACCTTGACCCTCTACTCGCACCCATCCCTGGTGCAATGTCTGCTGCTGCCGCGCATCGGCGACTTTATCGCCCAGCACCCCACCATTCACCTCAATATTCTGACCGGGCAGGAAATCATCAACCTGGCCAACCGCGGCGTGGATCTGGCGATGTACTTCGGCAAACTGCCCTCGGGGCGGCATCTGGACGAAGCCTTTATGCAGGAATCAATGGTGCCGATCTGCACGCCGCAGTACGCCGCCACGCATAACCTGTACGATGCGCCGGAAAACCTGGCCCTCTGCACGCTGCTGCACGATCGCTACAACTCCGGCGAAGATGAGTGGCAAACCTGGTCGCAACACTTTGCGCTGGGGCTGGATACCGACAGTAAAAGCATGGAGTTCGACCGTTCCGATCTTGCCGTGCTGGCCGCGACGCGACACCTTGGCGTCGCCATGGGGCGGCTCAATCTGGTGCAGGACTGGATCAAAAGCGGCGAACTGATCATTCCGTTCACCGACATGACCGTGCCCTGCGAGCACTGCTATTTTACCTCGACCATCTCCGAGCGGCAGTGGCCGAAGATCCTCGCGTTTAAGCAGTGGATCATGAAAATCTCCCCTCTGGTCTGATGGCCAGAGGATTATCGCCATACTTTGGGGGAATAAGAAAAATGCAGCGCGCAGGCGTAGAGCCGGCCGGCCTTTGAATAAGAGATATTTTTGCGGTTTTTATCCCAGGTCAGCAGAGAATTATTGGCAAAATAATAAACCTCCAATTGCATCCCATTAGCCAACCTCGACCAACCTCGGCTTCTTATCACGGTAAAATCACCGTTATCGCTGAGCGTAATCAGCGGCACGCCCCAGGCATAGCGGGATATTTGCAGCTGAATAATGAATTGGCTTTCGCAGCTTATTTGGTAGTTCTGTACATCAACATCCATAATTTATATTTTTGGTGCCACCCTTCGGTCAACATAAATAAGATATGAACAACTCACTACGACTAACCCCAGTACGATCAACACAGCACCCAATACAAATTCAATTTGCAACGGTTCGCCGAGAATGACGGCCCCCGCCAGGATGCCGAATACCGGCGTCATAAAGGTGAGAATGCCCAGCGAGGAAGCCTGATAACGGCGCAACAATGAAAACCAGATCAGGTAGCTGAAAAACGACACGATCACCGTTTGGAACAACAGGCTGCTCCACGCCACGGGGCTCAGGACGACGTGCAAATTGTCCGTAGCCAGCGCCAGCAGCGACAGCAGCACACAGGCGCCCGTCAACTGGAACAGCAGCGTCTGTTTGGCCGGGCACTCCGCCAGGCGCGTGGTACGGATCACCAGGGTAGAACCGCCCCAGGCGATCCCCGCCAGCAGGCCATAGAAATCGCCTTTCAGCCGATCGGCCCCGCCGCTGCCCTCGGCCATGCCCGATATGGCCAGCACCACACCGCCAAAGGCGATGAGCATGCCCAGCCACTGCACCGGCGACAGACGCTCCTGACGATTCAGGAAATGCAGGCCAAGGGCAGAAAACAGCGGCGCGGTGTACAAAAACACCGCCATATGCGAGGCGCTGGTATAGCGCAGCCCTTCGGAGACAAAAAAGAACTCCAGCGCGAACAATGCCCCTACGCTCAGACCGGCGCTCAGCGTGGCGCGATCCCAGGTGAAACACTCGCCGCGGCAACGCGCCAACAGGTATACCCCCAGCGCGGCGAGACCCGAACGAATGGCAATTTGCAGCACCGCCGACACATCCGCCTCGGCAGCCTTGATCGCCACCTGCTGCATTCCCCAGATGGCGCAAAGCATCACCATGGCGGCGGCAGCTCTGCCGTCAATACCGATTCTTGCATTCATAATAGGGTTCTCGTCGCCGTTGAAATAATAACAGGCTGCCGTCGCGTTATTCTTTATACACCACGATTTCCTGATAAAGTTTAATAACCTCGCCGTCGCTGTCGACGGAGTCGGTATATTCAGTTTGCTGCGCTAAATGAATCACCTTCCATCCTTTGCGCGCCAGTTCCGGGATCGTCAGGCGCCCCACGCCGCGGCAGGAAAACAGGGTGTCGTCAGACAACCTGAGCTTACTAACCTCTGCATAATCATAAGCTTGAGAATGACAAACGTGCGATTCCGCCGCCATCGCCGGTAATGAAAACAGCCCCACCAACAACATTAACAGATTCCTCATGGCGACCTCCCAATCGCTTATTCCTGCCGACCGATTACGCAGAAAGCGGCTAACGTTAATACGGCGGTGACAGGCTTTAATTAATTATCTCTTGCACGGATAAAATTACAGGCTGACGCCGATGACTGACAAATGAAAAATATAAACCTTGGCGTTAGATGAATTCATCCGAATCGAAAGGCATGAAAAGCGGCCCTTTTCACCGCACGAAATGGTCAAAAACCGGCCAATAATTAGCAAGAAAAGTAATTATTTATTTTACCGTTTATGTTACAAATGCCGCCCGCCGCTAAAACACCAAAAAAACCGTCAAAATGCGTGAAAACGCAACGTTCTGCGCAAAACATCGGCATGGCGGCGCTGATGGGGGCGGTCATACATAAAACAGGGATAACACATGGCAATGAAATTGCGCGTATTGACTCAAGCGGTGGCGCTGGGTCTGGCGATCGGCAGCGCGTCGTTCGCCGCTCAGGCGGAAATCACCCTGCTGAAGCAGGATCCGCAGGCTGGCGATCCGCTCAGCCGCCTGAACTTCACCGTTGGCGGCAGTATCCGTCCGCAGTTCAACAACATGACGGGCGACGGTGACAAGGGCTCCTACAAGCGTAACGGCTTCGACGGCGGCACCCGCTTCCGTTTCGCGGCGGACTACTACCTGTTCGACGATATCAGCTGGATCAGCTACTACGAGCTGGGCGTGAACATTCCGGCGCTGTTCGACTGGGATCACCACTATGCCGACGGCGCGAGAAACACCAGCCGCCGCATGCTGTACACCGGCCTGAAAAGCAACACCTGGGGCCAGATGACCTTCGGTCAACAGAACAGCGTTTATTATGACGTGGTGGGTGCCAAAACCGATATCTGGGACTACGACATGCTGGCCCAGGCACCGGGCAACGGCATCAACGGTGACTACGACGGCTCTTACCGCTCACGCAAAATGCTGAAGTACAAGAACCGCTTCGGCGATGCGGACGTTTACGCTTCGTACCTGTTCAGCGACAGCGACTATCTGCCGGGCAACGGCCTGCGCTACAAGCGCAAAGGCGGCGGCTCACTGGGCGTGGATTACCACATTACGCCGGATTTGACCTGGGGCACCGCCTGGAACTACACCCGCGCCGAAATGCGCAATCCGTCCACCAGCGGCAGCAAGAGCTATGACCAGAACATTTTCGGTACCGCCATCAGTTGGAAACCGGACAACTGGACCCTCACCTTCGGCGGCGGTTACTACAACGACTTCCTGACCACCAAGAAAGCCGACATCAATAATTACTTCGCCGGCGACGCATGGGGTATCGAATACCTGGCCGGTTATACCGTGCCGGTTGGCCAGTACGCGGTGAAATCGGTGATGCCGTACTTCATGGGCGACCGCCTGGAATACATCACCGGCCGCAACTACCAGCGCATCGACAACGGCCTCGGGGTTACCGTGCAGTTTGACTACGGTTTCCGCGTTGACGTGGAGCACGTGCTGACATCGAGCACCGACAACCTCGGCGATATGACCGTGGTGCGCCTGCGCTACGATTTCTGATTGCTCAGAACGCAAAAAAGGCCGCGCAAGCGGCCTTTTTCGTTTATTGACGCAGCGTCAGAAGCCGCCGCGCGCCGAGCGCCCGACCGCCTCGCCCAGCTGCCATACCGCCATGGCGTAATGGGTGCTGTGGTTATAGCGGGTGATGACGTAGAAGTTCGGCAGGCCATACCAATACTGGTAGCCGGTGCCGATGTCCAGCCGCAGCAGGCTGGCTTCCTGATTATCGCCGAGCGAGCCCTGCGGGCTTAGGCCGGCTTCCGCCAGCGCGGCAACCGAGTAGCGCGTCTTGAAGCCGTTTTCCAGCCCCGGTGCCTGGCCGTTGGCCTGAATGGCGACCGGTTCGCCTTTGGACCAGCCGTGCGCCTTGAAGTAATTGGCCACGCTGCCGATGGCATCGACCGGATCCCACAGGTTGATATGCCCATCGCCGTTGAAGTCGACCGCATAGCTTTTGAAGGAAGAAGGCATGAACTGCCCATAGCCCATCGCGCCGGCAAAGGAGCCGCGCAGTTCGAGCGGATCGTCGCCTTCGGTGCGCGACATCAGCAGGAAGGTTTCCAGCTCACCGGCGAAGTAATCGGCGCGGCGCGGGTAGTTGAAGGCCAACGTCGCCAGCGCGTCGATAATGCGGGTTTTACCCATTACGCGGCCCCAGCGGGTCTCCACGCCGATAATCCCCACGATGATCTCCGGCGGCACGCCGTACACCTGCCAGGCACGCTGCAGCGCATCCTGATATTGATTCCAGAACACCACGCCGTTTTGCACGTTATCCGGGGTGATGAACTTGTTGCGGTAGCGCAGCCAGGAGCCATTCGGCCCGGTTGGCCCCTGGGTAGACGGCGTCGGCGCCTGCCTGTCCATCAGCCGCAGCACCGAATCCAAACGCCGTGCCTGCGCCAGCACGTCGTGCAGCTGCTGCCGATCAAAGCCGTGTTCCTGCACCATCTTATCGATAAAGCGCGCGGTATTCGGGTTATTGGCGAAATCCCCCCCCAGCGGCGCGCCGCTGTGCGCCGGGCTCAGCAAAAAGCCGCCCTTTACCGGGGTGCTCTGCGGCGTAGCGGTGGTACTGGGTTTCGGCGTGCTGCTACAGGCAGCAAGCAAGGTAATCAGCGGTAAAAGCGCAACCAGGTGACGCATCGGATATCCATATAGCCATGCAAGAGATAAGTGGGAGTTATGTTAATGCATTGTTCAACGCGAACAAACAGGATTATGCCGCCAATTACCGCGCCAGGTAGCCAAACGTGCCAAATTGTGACGTTTTGCACGGTGAAGGGACGCCCGATGCGGCCGCGTGGAATCTCAACCGCAACTAAATGAGAAAAATTATCACCTTGACGCCCGCATTTACCCCGATAAAATGCCCGGCTGCTTGCCATCCGGCCACCGCCGGGCGGTCAATGATTATGACAACGGATTGTGATGGACTCTCTCGGACAACTCGCCAAAGACCTTTATCGTGGGCGCATCTCGCGCAAACCCTTTGTTTTTTCGCTGGCGATCTTCGCCGTTGGCATCGTGCTACTGTCGTTTCTGTCGACCTATCTGGATAAAAACCATTTTCGCGCCCATGCGCACGGCGATACCGAGGAATTCGTCTCGGTGCTGCTGTATCTGCTGTGCATCATGGTGTGGGCGCTGTTCTGTTTTGGCCTGGTGGCGTGGTTTATGGCCAAAACCGCGTTTCGGCTCAACGATATCGGCCTGCCCGGATGGGCGCTGGCCGTGGCGTGCTATGTGTGTTCGGTGCTGAACAATTACTCTCCCGGCCCGGTGGCGCGCTGGCTGCCGCTGTTCAGTCTGGCGGGGATGATCTGCGCCCTGCTGTTGCCGCCCGACGGGCTGCGCCGCAAGCCGGACGGCAACGCTGACGATTAACGCAGCTGCACCACCTTGTTCGCTGCCGGTTCGGCCGCCGTCAGCCTGCCGCTAACCTGGCTGATACCGCCGCCGCTGTTGTGGGACACTACGGCGATCGGCAAACGCCGCAACTGCCGGGTCAGCTCCGGCGTGATATAGCCGATGTGGGTGTTCTGTTGCTGTTTCCGCCAGCGGTCGGCCGCCCTGCGACGGGAGAAATACTGGTTGTATTTGGCCCAGGCGATCAGAGTGACGGCATTGAACAACGCCACAATGATATACAGCGAGATCACTTCCAGCAGCGACAGGGCGGAGCCCACCCCGTGCTGATCCATCACCGACATCAGGCCGCAGCTGAACAGATAAAGAAAGCCGCACCAGGCGAAAAGCGTCAGCAGGCTGTCTACCACGCGCGGCAGCAGGCCGCGCTCGGAATAAATCAGGACGTCCGTCATTCTTTGATCCTCCCAATGCCCCGGTCGGGGCTTATCCAGCGCGCACGCCCGCGCCGAGCTTTCAACATCACTTTGGAAAACGCCACCAGCGTGGTCAGCAAGCTGAGCAGCCAATACACCAGCGGATACCAGATGATCCAGAACAACGAACGGCCAAAGCCCTTCTCATAGCGCTTCTCCAGCAGCAGACTGACGGTGAACTGCAGCAAGCACACCACGCCCAGCACCAGGCCGGTAAACGCCGGCGTCAGCAGCGAGTGAATGCGGATGCCCTCCGGCAGCGGTATCGCCAGTCCAACCAGAAAAATCAGCACGCTGACCAGGTAAGTGAACGCCCACAGCGTGGAGAGGCAATACTCGGCGAACAGCAGCCACATATGCCGGTGCTCCCAGGCCCACAGGTTGCGCAGATTCTTTAAAAACACCTCGGCGCCGCCCTGCGCCCAGCGCAGGCGCTGCTTCCATAGCCCGCGCAAGGTCTCCGGCATCAGGATCCAGCACAGCGCTCGCGGTTCGAAGAAGATAGCCCAGTGCTTCAGCTGCAGCTTCCAGCTGATGTCGATGTCTTCGGTGATCATGTCCTGACTCCAGTAACCGACATCGGTAAGCGCTTGCTTACGAAACGCCGCGACCACGCCGGAGATGGTGAACAGGCGGCCATAAACGCGCTGCGTGCGCTTGATAAGGCCGATGATCGACGAAAACTCACCGACCTGGATGCGGCCGATCAGCGTGGAGCGCGTGCGGATGCGCGGATTGCCGGTCACCGCGCCGACATGCGGATTGGCCAACAGCGGCGCCACCAAATAGGCTGCCGCATCGCGATCCAGCAGCGCATCGCCGTCGATGCACACCAGATACTCGCTGCGCGCCGCCGCTGCGCCCGCCTGCAGTGCAATCGCCTTGCCCTGATTTTGCGCCAGATGGATCACTCGCAGCCGGGGGAACTCCAGCGTCAACTGGTCCAACACCTCGGCGGTGTCATCGCTGGAGCCGTCGTTGATGGCGATCACTTCGATATTGTCATAGCGCTGCGCCATCGCCGCCGAAATGGTTTCACGCGCGTTCAACCCTTCGTTGAAACAGGGGATCAGCACGCTGATCGACGGGTTGCCCGGCAGCGCCGGCGCGGGCATGTCCGGGCTCCAGCGCCAATGCCGCTCGCGATGCAGCCAGAAATAGATGCCGCCGGCGATCCAGATGCCGGACATGAACAACGGCCAGAAGAACACGAAGTTGAGCAGCATTTCGCCGGTAAACAGCAGGACGATGCCGAAAGGCACGCTCAACACCAGACACAGGATAAATAAGGCAATTAAACGATCTGTCATGGCAGTGGGAACCAGGCTGAGGACAACACCGGGCGAACGGCGTCCAGCTTAGGCCGATCGTCGAGGAAGTTGTCGGGGTAATAACCAAAGCTCTGAGCGCCATTGCGCTGCAGGCGACGCATCCATTCGGCCAGCAGTTGACCGTCATCCAGGCTGATTCGGCGCTCCTTGCGCCAGTCGACAGCCTGCAACTCAAACACCGTTTTATCGAGCGCGCCGGGGTAAGCGGCCACTTTGCCCACCAGTTGATCCAGCCAGCGGCCGCTGTCGGCGCGCGGCACGTTTTCCATCAGCGGCATCGCCATCGGCGCTACCCAGTCGTAGGCCTGCAGGAAATCCGCTAAATTCTGGCCGAACCAGGCTTCACTGGCGGGATCGAGTACCGGCATCGCATAAATATTGCGCGCGGTTTGCACCTGCGGACCGCGGATCGCCCGCACCCGTTCGGCCAGCGACTGGGTAAAGTCGATCAGCGCCCGGCTCTTGAAGCGCGTCCAGCGCGCCATCGCCTGCGGATCCTGACGAATCGCCGCCACCGAATCGGCGAAACCGGCCTGGCGATAGGCCGCAACGGCGTCGGGGCCGGCATCTTCGAAGTCCGACAGCAGCGCATCGTCGTGGAACAGGATCCCTTTGAAAGTGGCGTGGGCCGCCAGATCCTCGTAGATCTCACCGATGCGCTGGCGCGCCACCGGACTGAACGGCGACAGGCGACGATACTGCTTGTCGTCTACCGACAGCTGCCCGCTTTGCGGATCGAGGCGCTGCACGCGCGGCACGTCAGACCCCAGCTCGAACGCCAGCACCGGCATCCAGGCATACACGGCCACGCCGGTGCGCGACGAGAGCTGCCAGGAGACCCGGTTGAACAGGTCGGCCTTCATCGGCAGCCAGCGGTTGGGGAAATAGAGCTCGCGCACGTTGCCGTCGCCTTTTGGATCGGCGAACGCCTGCAGGAAAACGGTATTGATGCGCAGGTCGTAGATGCGCTGGATCAGCTTGTCGAGATTTTTGGCCTGCTGCTGCGGATCGGGATCGTAGAGGTAGTCGAGATCGACGTGCGCCACCCGCATGATCTGTCGGTTCTGTATCTGCGTCAGCTGCTGGGCGAAGCTCGTCAGCGACGGATTGCCGGCCACCAGCATGCGCGGCACGTTCTCAGGCGCGTTGACGTCTCCCAGCCCGTTCTCCAGCGTCAGCGCCATGCGGTAACCGTGCTTGCGCGCGATATCCAGCGCCACGCCGCCGGCCGCACCGTACGGCCAGACCCACACGCGCGGCGCCTTACCGGTGGCAGCGGTGATGCGCCGGGTGATCAACGCCACGTCCTTCTCGATGCGTTGGCGGTATTCCGTCTCGCTTTCATAGCGGCCCTGCTTGGCGTCGTACAGCCGATTGGCGACCGCCGGTTCGGTATTGCCCTGCGGGTTGGCGATGCCGCCATAATGCGAGGCGTAGGTATGCGCGCCGATCTCCACCAGCCCGGAGTCCGACACTTCCCGCACCTGCTGCCAGGTGAGGAAGCGATCGCGCGGCGTCATCAGGCCGCCGAAATCGACCGGCTTGTCGGCCGGCGCATCCAGCCAAACGCCGACCGGCGCCAGCACCGCCGGCCAGTTGTAGGCCTTCAGCAACGGGAATACCCGGCTGTAGAAGCTGCGGTAGCCGTCGTCGAAAGTCAGCAGCACCGCCTTGTTAGGCAACGCCGGGCCGCCGTTCTGCGCCTGCAGGATCTGTTCGACCGAAACCGGCTGATAGCCGTTTTGCTTCAGCCAGGCGAACTGTTCGTTAAGCGCGCTGGTGCGCACCGACATGTAGCGCTGGTCCGCCGCGCCGTCTTCCACGTCGTGATACGCCAGCACCGCGTAGCGGTTGGCCGGCCACGGGCGTTCCATTGGCCCCACGGTTCGCTCCGCCGGCGGCGTGAAGCGCGGTACGTCCGCCTGACTGCAGGCGGTGGTCAGCAACGCGGCCAGCACTAAAAGCGAGGATCGAATAAGCATGATGATTCCTTTAAAAACGATAATTCAGATCAAACGTCACGCCGATGTTCCGCTCGCGTTTGCCGTCGTACGGATGCTTCTCAAACTGCAGCATCACGCCGGCGTCCAGCACTCCGTTCCAGCTGACGCGCTGGCCGTAACCCAGCTGGGTGATCGGCTTGCGCGCATAGTCCCGCTGCCAATAGCTGCCGGCGCCGGCCTGGAACTGCTGGCTCCACTCGGTCTGATAATGGCGATACAGGGTGTGATCGAGCGTTAACGACGGCAGCAGCGTGAAGTCGCGCTTCGGGTTGTAATACGGCACGTTCTCCTGGCTGTTGCGGCTGCCGGACAGCGTCAGGTTCATGTCCAGCCGATAACGGGCGCCGGCGAGCAGCCGTTGCCGCCCTTCCAGGCCGTATTCCAGCCGGTTGTTGCCGTCCGAGAAGTGCGAAGGCGCCACGCTGGCGCGCAGCTCGCGGCTTTCGTTCTGCTGCCAACGCAGCCACAGGTTGCCGCCGTTGGCGCTGATGCCGTTGGTCAACGCGCGCAGCGGCGTCTCGGCCGACAGGCGCGCCACCGAACCGCCGAGGCGCCATTGATCATTCAGGTCATACCAGGATGAGAGGCGCAGGCCGAGCTCATTGCCGTGGCCGTAGTTGCGGTTGGCCACCTCGGCCTCCAGCCACAGATCGCGCGAGCGCCACTCGGCACCGGCGCTGAGATCGCGGTTGATGCCCTTGCCCTCGTCGAACTGGCCGGTGTTGAATCCCCAGCCGGTGAACAGCCGCCAGTTGTCGTCGATCGGCGGTGAATAGAGCGCGGCGTGTATGCCGAAATCGTGGCTGCCGCTGACCGGCCCGTCGGAATCGATGCCCTGATTGCCGCTGATGCGCAGTTCAGACATATGGTGAATGCGGCGCGAACGTTCAAACTGCTGAGCGGCGACGCTTTCCGGCGCGCGCTGGATGACGTCGTCGGCCAGCAAATCCAGTTGGCGCCACTCCTGCAACCCCTGCGCGACATAGCCCTGCTGGATCTCCAACGGCAGGCTGCGCGGCTCCAGCCCTTCCACCTGTTTCAACTCCTCCTCGGCGCGACGCGGCCAGCCGCGCGCCAAATAAACGCTGGCCAAGGAGATGCGCAGACCCTGATTGCCCGGCGCCGTGCGCGCCAGATGGGTCAGCTGCCGTTCGGCCTCGGCCAGATCGCGTTGATAAACCCGCGACTGCGCCAGCAGCGATTGGCCGACCAGCCAATCATCGTTGTAGGCCAGCGTCGGCAGCTGGTACAGGCGGGTCGCGTAGGGATAGCGCTGGCTGACGCGCTGCGCCAGCAGCGCCGCCTGATCGATGCGTTCGTTCTCCGCCTGCGCGTAAAACAGATCGGTTTCGTCTTCGGCGGTCACCGCCTGCGGTGCGGCGGCGTTCAGGCGGCCGAAAATGGCCTGCGCCTTGTCCGGCTGCTGCAGATAGAGGTAGGCGGACGCCGCCCAGCGCTGGGCATAATCCGGCACCGTGCGCCCTTCCGCCTGCAGGGTTTGATACTCGCTCACCACGTCGGCCATTCGATAACGCGCCAGCAGCGCGCCAAGGCGATCGATACGCGCCTGTTGGTAGCTGTCCTGCGCCTCCGGCAGCGGCCGCCACTGCGTCAGCAGTTGGTCATAGCGCGCCAGCGCGCGATCGGCGATGACGAAACGTTCCTGTTCGCCGCGAGCATCGATAAACGACAACCGCACCAGCTCGGCGGCTTCATCCGCCTGCAGGCGCCGCTGCTGCACGGGCGGCAATGTCAGCCCCTGGCTTTCACGCAGCGCCGGATCCGCAACCCGATTCGCCGCCAGCAGCGTCACGTAATAAGCCTGAATTCCGGTGTCGGACGGCGCCAGCGCGCGGGCATGAGTGGCGTTTTCCAGCGCCGCCCAGCTGCGGCCGGCGGCCTGGTCCACATAGGCGCGCGTCAGATACCACGTCGCCGGCTCCAGCAGCTTCTCCGCTTTGGCCGCCTCCGTTTGCGCCTGCGCATCCTGCCCGGTATCCGCCAGCGTCATCACATAGCCACGCTGTAAGCCGCCGTCGGCGGGAGCGAGCTGCAACGCCGTACGCCACAGTCGCAGCGATGGTTGCCACTGCTTCAGGTTGCGATAGGCGCGAGCCGCCGTCGCCAGACTGGCGCTATCCCGCTGCAGCGCGGCGCCGTCGGCACGCCAAAGCGCGACTACCTCTTCATCGTGGCCGGCCCACCCGGCCACCTGGATATAATCGGCTCGCTGCTGCAGGCTCAACCCCTCCTGAGCGCGCCGCTGCGATAAATACGCCAGCACCGGCGCAGTATCGCCCGATCTGGCCTGACGGATCAGCGCGTCATAGCGTTCATCCGCCAGCGCGGTGGCCGGCAGGGATAAACCGATAAACAGCAATGACGCCGCATATTTGGTGGCGTGGCGTTCGGTAAAGCGTAATGAACGCGAGTTAACTTTAGGCACGAGGTATTCCTTTAATCCGTGAGCTGCTGTCCTGGCAAAGTAGAAATGCGAGCAGGCACCCGAAAAGTCGGCTAGAGCCGCCGGGTAATAAGCATGGAGTAATGAATATTTCTGTCTGGCGCACGCTTAAATAGAATCGAATGCGCCTTTGCCTAAAAAGAGTATTTTATAAATCTGCCAATGAATACCGCAGCCAGGTGATATCTGCCTGAAACTGGAATTTCACAATTATCAATAAGTGAAATAACAAAAATTAAAACAATATAAATCAATAAGATAAAACACATTAATGATCAATATTCTTAATTTCACTCTTTCGTGTGAAATTGTATAAAACCGGTGTGATATTTGATTTTAATTCTCATTATCACCGGTCGACAGGAATATTAATCCAAACATCCAATTAAATAACCTGCCTTGTTGGAGAAAATAACAAGATTATTGTTAACACGAACATTAAATTTGCCTGCTAATAATTATTCAATTCAATTTAAATTCCCCCACGGATACATTCATGCTGGCTATCTCCCGAGCATGCCGTCACAATAGCGCCTCATTCTGGTTTCAATCAGGGATTGCCATGTACAGCCACTACCCCGCCCATTACACCTTCGATAGCGACAGCGACGCCTGGCAGATCGGTTTCCACGACTTCCCCGAGTGGCAATCTGCCTGCTATAAACGCGAAGACATCGAGCTGGAAGCGCAGGAAAGCCTGCTGGCCGCCATCGCCGCCGCGATGGATGAAGGGCTGCCCCTGCCCGCCCCTTCTCCTTCGCAAACCGATGACTTGAGGGTACATCTGCCGGCGCTGGTGGCGCTGAAGATCGAACTGCACAACGCGATGCTGCGCAAAAACACCGGTAAAGCGGCGCTGGCGCGCAAGCTGGGTTTCAACGGCGGGCAAATGGAGCGGTTGCTGGATATCGGCTACGCTTCAAAAGTGGAAGCGCTGGAGCAGGCGTTGTATCTGCTGGGCTACGAAGTGCGCGTGACGATAAGTGAAGTTTGCCAATAAGTTAGCGGCAGGTAAGCGAAATATTATCCAAGGGGGCTAAATTTCCCCCGTTTTGCGCCGATATGATGGCTACCTAATCACTTGTCGCAACAACGAAGGCTAAAAATGGAGTGGAGTCGCCGTCATATTTGGGCCGTTATTCTGCTGTCTTGTCTCGTTTTTTGGGTCATTTTGGCGACCGGCATCAACGCCGTCGCCTGAGCGCCTGCCACCGTATTGCAATACCCGATTTTAAAGCCCGCCACACGGCGGGCTTTCTGTTCACGACGTATCGCTAACTGGAATGCGTGGTAAAGTTCTTACAAGAAAAATCAAGCAAATTCTCAGTGTGCCCCGTATTGTTTTTCATCGCCCCTTCCTCGTCAGCCAATAAAATAAACCCTTGTTGTTTATCTTCAAAAGTAACGGGGACGACCGCCACACCAAACTTTCTCATATCCGCGTTTTTTTTAATCAGATCATGACCTATATTGATAAATGGAAACACACCGTCCAAATCCGCTTGCCTTATTCGCATACCTAAATAATGTTGCCCAACCAAGTTGTCTTTCAACGGTGTCCATTCATCCCCAATATTAGGTAGCTGGCGGTCTATACTGCGTCTGACATGCGGTTTCAAGCATGAAATGTGAATGTGCAATTGCCCTTGAGTACGGCCTCGCTGCGAGTTTATTGTTAAAGCATAAGCTTCTCGTGGCAATGAAGAGCCATAAACCTCTTCCAGAACATGTCGATTCTGCCAAGCCAACGCAAAATAATTTGGCGTATCAGCTAATAACAGTTCCGGACTTTCGACTCCCGCCATTTTCAACGTTGGCACGAGCAAATAATGATAGCGGCTTTCAAGATCGCGTACGATGGCATAGCCACGAGCGACACCTTCATCCATTGAAACTTTATCGCAGGGAAATGGTGTTCCTAAATATTGATAGTTAAACACACATAGATTATTCACTACGCGCCACAAAGCATTACTGGCAAAAGCAGACGGCGGGGTCGCTATCAAAAAAAGCACCGATGCTTTAAAAAAAAACTTTAATAACAACAAATTAAAAATCCTTTTCGATTGTAGCCAGCCTACGTTACAACGCTATCCTAGCGTCGAAACTTACTATAGGTAAACATAAATAAAAAGCGTTATAAAACAGTGCACCCTGTTTAAAAAATAGCCTAAAATTGTGATCAAAAACACAGTATTGAAATCAGACCAGTATTGAGAGTACATTAGCGCCGATCCTGTCGCGGTTCGGATTTTACCTCACGGAGCATGAGGCGCGACAACCGGACAACCCGCGCTCGAGGACGTTGTTCTTCCGCTTGGAAGAATCCGCCCGACAAGCAGGTTGCCCATAAAATACTCAGCACAACAATCGGGATCATTGCTGGCGAGGACTCCAGACAGGAGTTGTTCAGTGAAATATTTTTTGATGGGCGTGTCATTCATGCTGGTTGCCTGGGTTGGCACCTTCATGTTGATGGTTGCCTGACAGCAGCCACACCAGGAACACAGACAAAGGGACGCGCAAGCGTCCCTTTGTCGTTTCGGCTAGCGCTCATTTGCCCGGCATCATGCGGCGCAGGGTGTCGTCCTTGCGCAGGTAGTGGTGATACAGCGCCGCCAGCGCATGCGCGCCAATGATAAAGTAGCCAACGTTTGCCAGCGTCTCATGCACCGTTTTGACCAGCTTACGCATCACCGGATCCGGCGTCACCCACTGCGGCATCGGCCAGCCCAGCAAAGACCACGATTTCCCACCGTAGGCCAGGGTTAACATGCCCAGCAGCGGCAACATCAGGAAGACCACGTACAGCAGCCAATGGAAAATCTTCGCGCCTACCTCCTGCCACTCCTCCAGCGGAGGCGTGGTTGGCGGCGCAGCGTGGAAAGAGCGCACCGCCAACCGAATCAGCATCAGGGCAAAGACCGATACCCCAAAGTTGAAATGCAGATTTTTGACCATCGGCGCCCACGCCTCCGGCACCGAATCTTTCAGCAACATCGCCGCATAGGTGAGGATCACCATCAGCAGCGTCAGCCAATGTAAAACGATTTGCGATCGCGCGTAGCGGTTGCTCATACACTCTGTCCAAAAAATAAAATTCAGCGTAGTTGAGCATAATGGGGAAATAATGAAGAAAACCTTGGGACGGAAAAAATAAGGCCGGGCGAACGCCCGGCCTGACAGGGTTATTTGGCGCTGCCGGCTTTACCCGGCTTCAGCAGCCCGTCCGCGCGGAACATCGCCTTGATGCCGCGCACCGCCTGGCGGATACGATCCTGATTCTCGATTAGCGCGAAGCGCACGTGGGTATCGCCGTAGTCGCCGAAGCCGATGCCCGGCGAGACGCAGACCTTGGCTTCCGCCAGCAGGCGCTTGGCGAACTCCAGCGAACCGAGGTGGGCATAAGGCTCGGGGATTTTCGCCCACACGTACATAGACGCCTTCGGGTTTTCCACCATCCAGCCGGCCTCGTGCAGCCCCTTCACCAGCACGTTGCGGCGCTGCCGATACTGCTCGGCGATATCGCGCACGCACTGCTGATCGCCTTCCAGCGCGGCGATGGCCGCCACCTGCAGCGGCGTGAAGGTGCCGTAGTCGTGATAACTTTTGATGCGCGCCAGCGCGCTGACCAGCTCAGGGTTGCCGACCATGAAACCGATGCGCCAGCCGGCCATGTTGTAGCTTTTCGACAGGGTGAAGAACTCCACCGCAATGTCTTTCGCCCCCGGCACCTGCATGATCGACGGCGCTTTCCAGCCGTCATAAACGATGTCGGCATAGGCCAGGTCGTGGATCACCAGCACGTTGTACTGTTTGGCCAGCGCCACCACCCGCTCGAAGAAATCCAGCTCCACGCACTGCGCAGTCGGGTTGGACGGGAAGCCGAGGATCATCATTTTCGGGCGCGGAATGGTTTCCCGAATGGCGCGCTCCAGTTCACTGAAGAAATCCACGCCGTCCACCAGCGGCACCGAACGCACCTGGGCGCCGGCGATCACCGCGCCGTAAATGTGGATCGGGTAACTGGGGTTCGGCACCAGCACGGTATCGCCGTGATCGAGGGTCGCCAGCATCAGGTGTGCCAGCCCCTCTTTCGAACCGATGGTGACGATGGCTTCGCTTTCCGGATCGATATCCACCTGATAACGATCGGCATACCAGCGCGAAATGGCGCGGCGCAGGCGCGGAATGCCGCGCGAGGTGGAATAACCGTGGGTGTCGTCGCGCTGGGCGACGGCGCACAGTTTTTCCACGATGTGCGGCGGCGTCGGGCCGTCGGGGTTCCCCATGCTGAAATCGATAATATCCTCACCGCGACGGCGTGCGGCCATCTTCAGTTCGGCGGTGATGTTGAATACGTAAGGGGGAAGACGTTCAATGCGCGTAAAACGGCGCTGTGGACTGTTATCAGCCATAGGGGATTCCTCGATAAACGTTAGCGCCCGGACCGTCCGAGCGACGCTGGCCAGCGAACTGACCGAATATCGAACATAGCGCAGCGCCGGCGAGCTTGTCGATACCCGGCGCGATATTTTTATTTGCCGCCCTGAAACTCCGCCGCCAACAGCCCGAACAGCCAGTCGTCGCGCCACTCTCCCGCCAGGCGGAAATTATCGCGCAGCGTGCCTTCCAGCTGAAAACCACACGACTCCAGCAGGCCGCGCGAGGCGAGGTTGCCGGAGGTCACGGTAGCGGTCAGCTTGTGAAAACCGCAGGCGTTCACCGCAAAATCCAGCACCGCCCGCAGCGACTCCTTACCATAGCCCTTGCCCTGGCCGGAGGGCAAACTGCCATATCCCACCTCCGCCTGCCGATACGGCAGCCACTGCGGGCGAAAGCCGGTAATGCCCACCGCCTCCCCGCTGTGCTTCTCACGCATCACCAGACACAGCCACTGATCGCCGTGTTTGTCCCAGGCCGGCAGCCGCGCGTCGAAACGCTCGCGGATCGCCGCTTCGCTGAGCGGATCGGCGATATAGCGGATCACCTCAGGATCCTGGTAAAGGCGCAGAAACAGCGGCCAGTCCTCGGCAGTTATCGACTGTAAGTACAAGCGTTCAGTGACCAGCTTCATAAAATCTCCGAAAAACGAAAAAGAGGAACTTACGAATGAAAGATATCTCTTTATTTTCCCCGATTGGTTGCCGATAATCATTCACGTTAAAACCACAAAACCATAACGTCTTGCCCGATTCCCTACAACCGTCCGCCGCAGTGACTCACGCGGCACCAGGAGAACACCATGGCCTCTTTAGTCATCGATGATATTCCGCAGACGATCGTTAACGTCAAGCGCCAGCTGCGCCAGGCCTTGCCGAACTACCGCGAAGTTTTTCTGGCGCTGGAGGAGAACATCCGCGGCCAGGTCGACCAGATCCGCCGCGAACTGGCCGCCGGCCATAATCCGGTGCCGCAGATCGACGCGGAAGATATCCTGCAGCAGCGCGTCAGCGATCAACAGATAGCGCTGATCAAACAGCGCGGCGCCTGCGCCATTCGCGGCGTGTTTCCCCGCGCCAAGGCCGAAGGCTGGAACCGGGAAATCGGCGACTATCTCGAGCGCAACAACTTCGTCGAGCGGTTGAAAAACGCCGCCGAAGACAACTATTTCGGCAAGCTGGCCGCCAGCAAGCCACAGATTTATGGCATCTATTGGTCAAAGCCGCAGGTCGAAGCGCGGCAGGATGCGCGCATGCATGCGGTGCAGGTGTTCCTCAACGGCCTGTGGGCCACCGAAAGCAACGGCAAGCAGCATTTCGATCCGACCCGCATCGCCACCTACGCCGATCGCACTCGCCGCCGCCCGCCGAACTCCTCGTCGCTGGGCCTGTCGCCGCACGTCGACAGCGGCACCATCGAGCGCTGGCTGGACGAGAATTTCCGCTATGTGTATCGCCACGTGTTCTCCGGCGACTGGCAGCAGTACGATCCCTTTGCCGCCGACGGCCGCACCGAAGTGCGCGAAATAGCCTCCCCGGCAGTCTGCTCGATGTTCCGCACCTTCCAGGGCTGGACGGCGCTGACGCCGCAACGCACCAACGCCGGCACGCTGAACCTGGTGCCGATCGCCAACGCCATGGCCTATGTGCTGCTGCGCGCGCTGCAGGACGACGTCGCCGACGACGATCTATGCGATGCGGCGCCGGGCCGCGCGCTGTCGATCTCGGAAAAATGGCATCCCCTTTTATTAAGTGGGATTTCCCCTATTCCCGATCTGGAGCCGGGCGACACGGTATTTTGGCATTGCGACGTGATCCACGCGGTGGAGAACGAGCATAACGGCGAGTTCGACAGCAACGTGATGTACATCGCCGCCGCGCCGGGCTGCGCGAAAAACGACGCCTACCTGCAGCGCCAACTGCCGAGCTTTATCGACGGCAGAACACCGCCGGACTTCGCTCCCGACGACTTCGAAGTGGATTTTGACGGCCGCGCCACCGCCGATCTGCTGACGCCGCTGGGCAAAGCGCAGCTCGGCATGCGCTGACCGCCGGCCTGAGCCACGGGCCTTTCTCGCTGTGGTATACTGCCGCCATCCGTAGGCCGCAGCGAGAACCCGTCGTGCACCCTTTTTTTGAAATGCTGTTGGCGGTGTTTGATCGCGCCGCGCTGATGTTAATCTGTCTGTTTTTTCTGACCCGCACCCGGCTGTTCCGCCAACTGCTGCAAAAAGAAGACCATACGCCGCTCGAGCTCGGCATCGTCACGGCGATCTTCTCGCTGTTCGCGCTGTTCAGCACCTACTCCGGCATCAACGTTGAGGGATCGCTGGTCAACGTGCGCGTCATCGCCATCATGGCCGGCGGCATTCTGTTCGGCCCCTGGGTGGGGATCGTCACCGGCATCATCGCCGGGGTGCACCGCTATCTGATCGACATCGGCGGCATCACCTCGGTGCCCTGCCTCATCACCAGCATCATCGCCGGCATCAGCGCCGGCTACATCAACCTCAAGGTGAGAAAAGAGCAGCGCTGGCGCGCCGGCATCGTCGGCGGCATGCTGTGCGAATCCCTCACCATGCTACTGATCGTGCTGTGGGCCAAGCCGACCGAGCTTGGGCTCGACATCGTGTCGCAGATCGCGCTGCCGATGATCCTCGGCACGGTGTGCATCGGCCTGATCGTGCTGCTGGTGCAGAGCGTCGAAGATGAAAAAGAAGTGATCGCCGCACGCCAGGCCAAGCTGGCACTGGATATCGCCCACAAGACGCTGCCCTATTTTCGCAACATCAACAGCGAATCGCTGGCCACCATTTGCGATATCATCCGCCAGGACATCCGCGCCGACGCGGTGGCGATCACCGATACCCATCAGGTGCTGGCTTACGTTGGCGTGGGGCGCGAAGCCTACCCGATCGGCCGCGAAGGGCTGAGCCGCGTTACCCGCGAAAGTATTCGCCACGGCAAAATCATCATCAAAAACAACCTGGAAAACCCGGCCGCGCCGCAGATCCATTCGCAGCTGGTGGTGCCGCTGTGGGAAAAGGGCGAAGTGACCGGCGCGCTGAAAATTTACTACTGCCACGCTCACCAGATCACCAACACGCTGAAGGTGATGGCGGTCGGGCTGTCGCAGATCATCTCCACCCAGATGGAGGTTTCGCGCATCGAGCATCTGCGCCAGATGGCGGATAAAGCCGAAATGCGCGCGCTGCAGAGCAAGATTAACCCGCACTTCCTGTTCAACGCGCTGAACGCCATCTCTTCCTCTATCCGCCTGAATCCGGACACCGCGCGCCAGCTGATCATCAACCTGTCGCGCTACCTGCGCTACAACCTGGAGCTGAACGACGAACTGATCGATATCCGTAAGGAACTGCATCAGATTCAGGACTATATCGCCATCGAACAAGCGCGCTTCGGCGCCAAGCTGGCGGTGATTTACGACATCGACGACGACGTCTCGGTGCGCATTCCGAGCCTGCTGATCCAGCCGCTGGTGGAGAACGCCATCGTGCACGGCATCCAGCCCTGCAAGGGTAAAGGGGTGGTGGTGATCGCGGTGAAAGATCAGGGCGATCGGGTGAAAATTTCGGTGAAGGATACCGGCCACGGCATCAATCAGGAAACCATCGATCGGGTGGCGCGCAACGAGATGCCGGGCCACAATATCGGCCTGCTCAACGTGCATCACCGCGTGTCGCTGCTGTACGGTGAAGGGCTGCATATCCGCCGCCTGGAGCCGGGCACCGAAATCGCGTTCTATATCAGCAAAAACGGCGGCAAGCTGCATCAGGAACCGAGCGCGCCGCCGGTCGGGGAGGCCTCATGAAAGCTATCATCGTGGAAGACGAATTCCTCGCGCAGGAAGAACTCAGCTACCTGATCAAGAAACACAGCAATATCGATATCGTCGCTACCTTCGAGGATGGCCTCGACGTTCTGAAATACCTGCAAACCCACCAGGTCGACGCCATTTTCCTCGACATTAACATCCCGTCGCTGGACGGCGTGCTGCTGGCGCA
This sequence comes from Serratia sp. BNK-23, assembly GCF_047456145.1. Classification (NCBI taxonomy): domain Bacteria; kingdom Pseudomonadati; phylum Pseudomonadota; class Gammaproteobacteria; order Enterobacterales; family Yersiniaceae; genus Serratia; species Serratia sp. BNK-23. Next base: position 1,332,017 of record NZ_CP179900.1, on the reverse strand, counting down.
AAACATCAGCAAGTTCGCCCATCGGCCATCGATCGTGTTCATCACCGCCTATAAAGAACACGCGGTGGAAGCCTTCGAGATCGAGGCGTTCGACTATATCCTCAAGCCCTATCACGAGGCGCGCATCGTCACCATGTTGCAAAAACTGGAGGCGCTGCATCATCGCCCCGCCGGCGCGGCGGAACCGACCAGCGCGCCGAGCCGCGGTAGCCACAGCATCAACCTGATCAAAGACGAGCGGATCATCGTTACCGACATCAACGACATCTATTACGCCGCCGCCGATGAAAAGGTGACGCGGGTCTATACTCGCCGGGAAGAATTCGTGATGCCGATGAACCTCACCGAGTTTTACGGCCGGCTGCCGGAAGAGCATTTCTTCCGCTGCCACCGCTCTTACTGCGTTAACCTGGCCAAGATCCGCGAGATCGTGCCCTGGTTCAACAATACCTACATTCTGCGGCTGAGCGATCTTGAGTTTGAAGTGCCGGTCAGCCGCAGCAAGGTGAAAGAATTTCGCAAGCTGATGCGCCTGTAAGCGCTTACCAGCGCGGGCCCGGACGGTAGTAATAGCCGGGCGGCGGTGGTGGCGGCATGCGGTAATGCGGCCGATCTCGCCAGTCGCGCCGCGGCGGCCCGTAGTAAATCACCCGTGGCGGCGGGCCATAATAGTACCCGCGCGAACGTTCATACCGGTGATGATCGGCCCACCAGCGCGGATCGCGCCAGCGATAGCCGTCCCAGTAGTGGCCGCGATGATCGCGATCGCCGATATGCAACGACAGGCCCGGCACGTTCACGCCGATGGAGACGTCGGCCTGGCTCGCCAGCGGCAGCGCCAGCAGCGCAGCCAGTAACAACAGCGTTTTTTTCATTTCATGGACTCCTGCAGAGCGGACCTCGTCCGATCGCAGATAACATAGTCCCGCGCTCGCCGCCGCTCTATAGGCGCAATGCCGATTTACGCCTTGCAGACGCATCCTTCACAATTTCACCACAATCGTTCACCGGCGATTAACAATAAATCGTTGATATCTTTGATGTAGATCACGTGTTACTCCCGGCATTTCACGCGCTTTTAGGCGTAAAAACGGCAACTCACGCCGTATAAAATGCATTTCATTCCTTCTGCCGTGCAATTCATTCCCGATCCGCCGTCCGCCGGGGGGGCCGGCCATATAATAAGCCCAGACCGCGGGAACACAGATTCACCCCGCAAATTTCAGCCAGCGGCTCACGCCCGGCAACGCACACACAGGAAGGAGACCGGCCATGAACACCAAACCGGCAAATCGCAGCTTAATCGTTCTCGGCACCATCATCTGTCAGATGGGTCTGGGCACCATCTACACCTGGAGCCTGTTCAACCAGCCGCTGGTCGACAAGTTCCACTGGGGACTGGCGGACGTCGCCACCACCTTCTCCATCACCAGCTTCTTCCTGGCTTTCGCCACGCTGTTCGCCGGCAAGCTGCAAGAACGCTTCGGCATCCGCAACCTGACGCTGTGTTCCGGCATCCTGGTCGGCCTGGGCCTGATCGCCAGCGCCCATGTCAGCTCGCTCGACATGATCTACTTGCTGGCCGGCGTGGTGGTGGGCTTTGCGGTCGGTATCGCCTACATCTCCACCCTGTCCAACCTGATTAAATGGTTCCCGGCCAACAAAGGCCTGATTTCCGGCATCTCCGTCGGCGCCTTCGGCAGCGGCAGCCTGCTGTTCAAATACGTCAACGCCGCCCTGATCGCCGACGTCGGCGTTTCAGGCGCCTTCTTCTACTGGGGTGCCATCGTGATGGGCCTGATCGTCGTCGGCTCCCTGTTGCTGAAAGAGCCGGTGCTGGCAACCAGCGCCGCACAGCCAGGCGCCAACGGTCTGGGCAACGACTTCAGCGTGCGCCAGATGCTGGCCACCAAAGAAGCTTACCTGCTGTTCACCATCTTCTTCGCCGCCTGCATGAGCGGTCTGTACCTGATTGGCATCGTGAAAGACATGGGCGTTCAGCTGGCCGGGATGGATTTGGCCACCGCCGCCAACACCGTGTCCGCCGTCGCCATCTTCAACACCGCCGGCCGCATCATTCTGGGTACGCTGTCTGATAAAGTAGGCCGTATGCGCGTCATCAGCTTCACCATGCTGGTTACCGTGCTGGCGATTGTCGCGCTGAGTTTCATGACCCTGAACCACACGCTGTTCTTCATCTGCGTTGGCGCGGTGGCCTTCTGCTTCGGCGGCAATATCACCGTGTTCCCGGCGATTGTCGGCGACTTCTTCGGCCTGAAGAACCACAGCAAGAACTACGGCATCATCTATCAGGGCTTCGGCCTGGGCGCGCTGGCCGGTTCGTTCGTCGCCAAATACTTCGGCGGCTTCCACGCCACCTTCATGGTGATTGGCGTCCTGTCTGCCGCTTCTTTGCTGATTACACTGTTCATCAAAGCGCCGAAAGCGGTGGAAATGGAAAGCGAAGAAACCGCACAGGCGGCGGAGCTGGCCAAAGCCTGATCCCCTGCGAAAACGACAAGGGGCGCAACCTGCGGGTTGCGCCCCTTTTTTATTGCCCCGCCGCGCGGCTTACAGCCGCATGCCCAGCGTCTGGCGCAGATGCGCGCCGGCCCCCAACAGGCCCGGCTGGCCATGGGTTATCATGAACACCGGAATGTCTCGCACATAGTCACGGAAACGCCCTTTGTCTTCGAAGGCGGCGCGGAAGCCCGAGGCCTTGAAGAATTCCATAAAGCGCGGCACGATGCCGCCGGCGATGTACACACCGCCGAAGGTGCCCAGATTCAGCGCCAGGTTGCCGCCGAAGCGCCCCATGATCACGCAAAACAGCGACAGCGCGCGGCGGCAGTCGATACAGCTGTCGGCCAGCGCCCGCTCGGTGATGTCCTTCGGCTCCAGTTTCTCCGGCAGGCGGTTGTCCGCCTTAACGATGGCGCGATACAGATTGACCAGGCCCGGCCCGGACAGCACGCGCTCGGCGGAAACGTGCCCCACTTCACCGCGCAGCACCTCCAGAATAATGTCTTCTTCTTCGCTGTTCGGCGCGAAATCAACATGGCCGCCCTCGCCCGGCAGGCTGACCCAGCGGCGATCGACCTGCACCAGGTGGGCGACGCCCAGCCCGGTGCCGGCGCCGTACACCGCGATCGGTTTGCCCGGCTGCGCATCGCCGCCGCCAAACTGCAGCACGTCGTCCGGCGAGAGCATCGGGATCGCCATCGAGACGGCGGTGAAATCGTTGATCACTTCCAGGTGACTCAGCCCCAGGCTGGCCTTCATTTCTTTGATCGAGAACGCCCAGCTGTGATTGGTCATCGCGACCCAGTCTTCCGTCACCGGGCAAGCGATCGCGATGCAGGCGTCCTGCACCTCGATCTCGCACTCTTTCAGGTATTGGCGGATCACCGCCTCCAGGCTGTCGAACTCCAGGCCGGAATAGGTTTTCGCCTGGGTAATCTCACCCGTCGCAACAGTGCACAACGCCAGGCGGGCATTGGTGCCGCCAACATCACCCACGAGGGCATAGGTCATTGATTTCGTCTCCGCAAAATGAAAAATAAAACGCTGCCCACACTGTAAAATCCTGCTGCGAAAACAACAATCACCCGCCTCGGATCTGCACCTCAATAGCGATCCGGATCACAAAAAACGTTTCAGCTTGTCCGCTATGCCGCGATTTGAAACAAATTGCGGCAAAAAACGCCCCCCGGCGACTGTTAACCGTCATCGCCGCCGGGCAATATCAATGCGTGCCTGCGCGCCGATAGTCTGGCAAGCTGTGGCCACTGCCCAACCACCCGCACTCCCTGCCCCGCAGGGAGGCATCGACAAGGGATTATTCATGCTGCATCCGCGCGCCAATGCCATGTTGGCCTTTGCTTTGCCTGCGCTGATTATCGGTTCCGTTTCCAGTCTGGTGCTGCTGTTGGTGATGAAAATTGCCGCCGCATTGCAGCAATTACTGTGGGTGACGCTGCCCGATGCGCTGAGCCTGGACGCCCAGTCGCCCTGGTGGCCGGTTGCGATGCTGACGCTGACCGGCGTGGCGGTCGGCCTGATCGTGCGTTATATGCCGGGTCACGCCGGGCCGGATCCGGCGACGGAATCGCTGATCGGCATGCCGCTGCCACTCTCCGCCTTGCCGGGGTTGGGGTTGGCGCTGATTGTCGGCCTGGCCGGCGGCGTCAGTCTGGGGCCGGAGAACCCGATCACCGCCATCAACATCGCACTGGTGGCGGCGGCCGGCGCGCGCCTGCTGCCGAAGGTGCCGCGCATGGACTGGATCATCCTGGCGGCGGCAGGCACCATCGGCGCAATGTTCGGCACACCGGTCGCCGCCGCGCTGATCTTCTCGCAAACCCTGGCCGGCAATAACGAAACGCCGCTGTGGGATCGGCTGTTCGCCCCGCTGGTGGCTGCCGCCGCCGGCGCGGTCACCACGCAGATGTTCTTCGTGCCCAATTTCGCCCTGCAGCTCGATGCCTACGACGTGACGCGGCTGCCGGACATTTTCAGCGGCGCCATCGTGGCGCTGATCGCCATCGCGCTCGGCATGGTGGCGCTGTGGTGTTTCCCGCACGTTCACCGCCTGTTCCATTCAATGAAGAATCCGGTGTTGATGTTAGGGCTGGGCGGCTTTGTGCTGGGGCTGCTGGCGCTGTTGGGCGGAGAGATTACCCTGTTCAAGGGGCTGGATGAGATGAAACGCCTGGCGGTGGACGACAGCTATTCGGTGCCGGCGCTGTTGACCATTACCCTGACCAAGCTGGCGGCGCTGGTGATCGCCGCCGCCTGCGGTTTTCGCGGCGGGCGCATCTTCCCGGCGGTGTTCGTCGGTGCGGCGCTGGGCCTGATGCTGCACCAGCATGTTCCGGCGGTGCCGGCGGCGATCACCGTCTCCTGCGCCATCATGGGGCTGGTGCTGGTAGTGACGCGCGACGGCTGGCTGAGCCTGTTTATGGCGGTGGCGGTGGTGCCGGATCTGCACCTGCTGCCGGTCTTGTGCATCGTGATGCTGCCCGCCTGGCTGGCGCTGGCGGGCAAGCCGCTGATGCTGGTAAACCGCCGGCAACCGCCGCGCGACGATTAGGCCAGCGCGAACGCCGCGGCGGCGCGGGCGTGGATTGCAGTGGTGTCGAACACCGGCACCGACGCATCCCGCTCGCTCACCAGCAAGCCTATTTCGGTGCAGCCGAAAATAATCCCCTGCGCCCCCTGTTGTTCCAGATCGCTGATAATCCGGCGATACTCGTCGCGCGAGGCGTCGCGAATTTTACCGAGGCACAGCTCGTCATAGATGATGCGGTGTACGATGTCGCGATCGGCGCTGACCGGCGTCACCACGTCGATGCCGTGCAATTCCTGCAGGCGGCCGCGGTAAAAGTTTTGCTCCATGGTAAAGCGCGTGCCCAGCAGCCCAACGCGGCAAATGTTTTTTTCCCGCACCTGCAGCGCCGTGGCATCGGCGATGTGAATCAGCGGCAGACCGCTGGCCTGCTCGACCGCCTCCGCCACCTTGTGCATGGTGTTGGTGCAGATCACGATAGCTTCGGCGCCGGCGGCGCGCAAAGCCACCGCGGCGGCGGCCAACAGCCGGCCGGCGCCGTCCCAATCGCCCTGGTGCTGCAAGCGCTCAATCTCCTGGAAATCGACGCTGTAGAGCACGATTTTGGCCGAATGCAGCCCGCCAAGGCGCGCCTTTACCTGCTCGTTGATGGTGCGGTAATACGGAATGGTGGATTCCCAGCTCATGCCGCCCAGCAGACCCAACACTTTCATCCTTCGTTCCTCAGCATTTCCGACGATCCTCTGACCTTACCTGAGAATCGTCGGTCTGACGACGCCTTATTTGGCGCCGGAATTGATCGGCTGGCGCGCCTCGAACCAGCGCTGACGCAGCATGTCGTACAGCCAGTTATAGGCCATGGTGTACGGCAGGAAGAACAGGAAGAAACCGATTTCCAGCATAAACGCCTGCGTCCAGGAGATGCTCAGCATCCAGGCGGCGATCGGCACGCCGATCAGGATAAAACCGGCTTCAAAGCCGACGGCGTGCAGCGCACGCACCTTCAGGTTACGCACCACCCGGCTGACCGGCCACAGGCGGTCGAACACCGTGTTGTAAACCATGTTCCACAGCATCGCGACGGTGGAGAGCATTACCGCCAACGCACCGACCTGCACCATTGAACGGTTCAGCAGCCACGCGCCCAGCGGGGCGCAAACCATCACGGCGATGGCCTCGAAACCGACGGCGTGGACGATACGTTCAATGAGAGACTTGTTTTGCAGTTGCATACATCACCTTTTTTCAACAGTTGTTGCGAAAGCCAGGTGATTATCATCGCTTTTTTGGGTAGATTAAAAATAGATTCCATCGATAAAGTAGATAGATCATGCACTATTCCCCGGAAGCGTTGCACGCGTTTGTCGAAGCCGCCGCCCTCGGCTCGTTTTCCGCCGCCGCGCGCAAACTGCGCAAAAGCCAATCCACCATCAGCACCGCCATCGCCAATCTGGAAGCCGACCTGGCGCTGACCCTGTTCGATCGCGGCGCGCGCCAGCCGGTGCTCACCGCTGCCGGCCGCAAAGTGCTGGGACATGTGCAGGCGATCCTGGCCGCCAGCGAACGCCTCGACGCCCTGAGCATTCAGTTGGCGGGCGAGGTTGAACCGCGCCTGAGCATGGTGTTTTCCGATACCTACCAGCCCAAGCATCACGATCGGTTGATGCAACTGTTCGAACAGCGCTACCCGGAGATTGAGCTGGAATGGATGATCGCTGAGGAAGGCGACGTAATCGATCTGCTGCAAAGCGGCCGCGCGCATTTGGGCATGGTGGAAGTGCAAAAAAGTTATCCGCCGGATATCGCCTTCTCCCGGCTGCCTGAGCAGACCGAAATGGGGCTGTTCGTCGCCCATCAGCATCCGCTGGCGCAGGTCGCTGCGCCGACGCCGGAGCAATTGTCCAGCACCCGCCAGTTGATCCTGAACACCTACACCGGCGCCGAGGCGGCCAGACAAGGCGGGCTGGTCTGGTCGGCACCCAGCTATCTGCTGTTGCTCGAGATGGCGGAACAGGGATTCGGTTGGGCGGTGTTGCCGCACTGGTTGGTGCAGCAATACGGCCACGGCAGGCTCACCCAGCTGCGGCCGCGCGGCTGGCCCAAACTGATTTCGGTGGATGCGGTCTGGTCCAAACTGACCCCGCCGGGCCCGGCGGGGTTCTGGATGCTGGAGCGCCTGCTGGGCGACACCCTGCCTTAAGCGGCGGCGTTGCGCGCCTGAATGGCGCGAGAGACGGTATCGAGGAGTTCCGGAATGTCCATCTTCGGCAGCATCACTTCGATGAAGGCCAGCCGCTCGTCGCCCGCTACCTCGCGCAGCGCCTGACGCAATCCGTCCGGATCGCTGACCCGCAACGCCTTCACCGGCCGATCACCGGCCAACGCCTTCGGCAACTGCGTCCAGTTCCAGCGCGCGATATCGTTATAACTTTGCTCCGGCCCGTGGATCGCGCGCTCAACGGTATACCCCTGATTGTTCAACACGAAGATCACCGGTTTAAGCCCGTCGCGCAGCATCGATCCCAGTTCCTGCACGGTTAACTGCGCGGCGCCGTCGCCGATCAGCAATACTGCCCGGCGCTGCGGTTCGGCGGTCTGCACGCCGAACGTCGCCGGCAGGGTATAGCCGATCGATCCCCAGAGCGACTGTACGATCAGACGGCAGCCACGCGGCAACGTCAGCGCCGCCGCGCCGAAACAGGCGGTACCCTGATCGGCCAGCACGATATCCCCCGGCCGCAGGAAATCCTGTACTTGCCGCCAGAAGGCGTGCTGATCCAGCCCTTCCCCATCGCCTTCCGGCAGCGCCGGGCGGACGATCGGCGGCAACGGCCAACGCGACGCCAGCGACAGGCTCAGGCGGTGCAATGCCTGCACCGCCTCGCGCATCGGAATGCGGCTAAAGCGCTGCCGCCCGACCCAGGCTTCGAACGGTTGAATATCGATGCATTTTTCCACCGGCAGGTGATGCGTGAACCCCGCGGTAATGGTGTCGGTCAAGCGTACGCCGACGTTGATCACCACATCCGCGTTTTCGATCAATTGTTTCACCGCCGGATCGCTGGCGCCGCCGCAGTAGGTACCGACAAAACCGGCGCGATTCTCGTCCAGCAGGCCCTTGCCGAGCAACAGCGTCGCATGCGGCATATCGACCTCCTGCAGCCACTCGTCCAGCGCCGCTTCGGCGCCGAAGCGATCGGCCAGGAAGTCCGCCAGCAGCGACACCCGCCGTGCCGACAGCAGCTTTTCGCGCGCCGCGGCGATAAACGCCTGCAATGCGCTCTGCGACAGTTTGGCCTGGCGCAGCATCAGCGGCGCCGGTTTACTCGGCAGCGGCGCCTGCGCGACGTCGCTGGGCAAAATCAGGTAAACCGGGCGATGCTCCAGCAAGGCGGCGCCGATCAGGCGGTCTATCTCCAGCGCAGCGTTGTCGGCGGTCAGGTCGGCCTGCGCGACGGTCACCTCTTTGGCTATCCGGGCGAAATGAGTGAAGTCGCCATCCCCCAGCGAATGATGCAGCAAATCACCGGCGCGCTGGGCGCGCTGCGCCGGCGTGCCAACCACGTGGATCACCGGCAGGTATTCGGCGTAGCTGCCGGCCACCCCGTTCAACGCGCTCAGCTCCCCCACGCCGAAGGTGGTGAGCAGCGCGGCCGCCGGTTTGCAGCGCGCATAGCCGTCAGCCGCATAGGCGGCGTTCAACTCGTTGGCGCAGCCTACCCAGGTGATTTGCGGATGCGCGAGGACGTGATCGAGAAATTGCAGGTTGTAATCCCCCGGCACGCCGAAGAAATGACGGATGCCGATTTGGGCCAGACGATCGAGCAGATAATCGGCCACCGTATAGGTCTGAGTCATGATCATCACCGGTCTGCAGCTGAAGCGATTATCTTAATTATCGAAGATGCCGTTCAAATTTCGAACAATCATCCCGGCATCGAACGGCAACCTGGCGTTACATGCCGGCGTCGTGATCGCTCCCGCGGCAACGCGGTGTGGAAACGTATACACTCAAAGCACTTCACCTTTCGCCGACAAGGATAACTATGTCTTACCCAGCCTCCCCCTCGCGTTATCAAGCTATGGAATACCGGCGCTGTGGCCGCAGCGGGCTGAAGCTGCCCGCCGTCTCACTCGGCCTGTGGCACAACTTCGGCGACGCCACTTTGTACGATAACGCCCGCGGCCTGATCCGCTGCGCCTTCGATCGCGGCATTACCCATTTCGATCTGGCCAATAACTACGGCCCGCCGCCCGGCGCCGCCGAGGAGAACTTTGGACGCATTCTCAACGCCGATCTGCGGGCCTGGCGCGATGAGCTGATCGTCTCCTCCAAAGCCGGTTACACCATGTGGCCCGGCCCCTACGGTGATTGGGGCTCGAAAAAGTACCTGGTCGCCAGCCTCGATCAGAGCCTGAGGCGCATGGGGTTGGAGTATGTGGATATCTTTTATCATCATCGGCCGGATCCGGACACGCCGCTGGAAGAAACCATGGCGGCGCTGGATCTGCTGGTGCGCCAGGGCAAAGCGCTGTATGTCGGCCTGTCCAACTACCCGGCCGAGCGCGCGCGACAGGCCTTCGACATTCTGCAGCAGCTCGGCACGCCGTGCGTGATCCACCAACCGAAGTATTCGATGTTGGAACGCGGGCCGGAGACGGCGTTGCTGGATACGCTGGAAGAACATGGCGTCGGCTCTATCGCCTTCTCGCCGCTGGCGGGCGGCCTGCTGACCGATCGCTACCTGCACGGCATCCCGCAAGATTCTCGCGCCGCCAGCGGCAGCCGCTTCCTGCAGCCGGAGCAGCTGACCGCCGAGCGACTGGACAAGGTGCGCCGCCTCGATGCGCTGGCGCGGCAACGCGGGCAGAAGCTGTCGCAGATGGCGCTGGCCTGGGTGCTGCGCGGCGATCGCGTGACCTCAGTGCTGATCGGCGCCAGCAAGAATGCGCAGATAGAAGACGCGGTGGGCATGCTGGCCAATCGTCACTTCAGTGAAGAAGAGCTCGCGCAGATCGAGAACATCTTATTGTAATCGTTTACAAATTCCGCCGTTCAATCGAGCGGCGATACTCCAGAAAAATCTCAAATCTTAACCTCCTGCATCATTTTCAGAGTGGCTCTCAGATTCAACCCTATACGCCGGCGCTATGATGCCGATATTGCAGCAAAAATAACGATAAGGCCGCTTTTAAACTGATGAACGCGCTTCATAAAGTGACAAACGGCCAGGCCGCGCAAGCGGGAAGGAGAAGCCATGTTTAAACCTCTGCTCTTGGCCGCCATTTTGGCGGCGACGGTACTGCCCGCCGCACAGCATGCGCATGCCGAAGGGATCAGCATCGATCTGATGCCGGGCGTTTCATTGCGCATCGGCGATCAGGATAACCGCGGCCGCTATTGGGATGGTTACGATTGGCGGGATCGCGACTGGTGGCAAGGCCATCAGGGCCGTTATCTCGGCGACCGCAGCCGTCGCGGTTACTACTGGGACGGCTATCGCTGGCGCGATGGCGACTACTGGCGTAAACACTATTACTATCATGAAGGACGCTATCGTAAATACGACAAACACTACGATAAGCACCACTGGAAGAAAGAGAAAAAGCACCATCACGATCATGACCGCGATCGCTGGCGCCGCCACGGCGATGACGACCGCGATTAACAACGACGGGCCGGCGCAACGCCGGCCCGCACTGTTTTCGCTTACAGCACGCTGCCGATCAACAGGTAGCCGTTCAATCCCACCACCACCAGTACGATCAGCTTGCCCAGATTTTGCACCAGCGGGCCGTTGACCATTTCCCCCATCAGCGCCCGATTGCCGGTGAAAGCCAGCAGCGGCACCAGCGCCAGCGCAATGCCGAAGCTGAGCAGCACCTGGCTCAGCACCAGAATGCGCGTCGCATCCATCCCCAACATGATGACGATAAACGACGGCAGCATGGTCACCGCGCGCCGCAGCCACAGCGGAATATGGAAACGCACGAACCCCTGCATCACCACCTGCCCCGCCAGCGTGCCCACCACGGTAGAAGAGAGGCCGGCGGCCACCAGGCTCAGGCCGAACACGGTGGCGGCGGCGTGCCCGAGCAGCGGTTGCAGCGTCAGGTAAGCCACGTCGAGATCGGCGATGCCGCTGTGGCCGCTGAAATGAAACGCGGCGGCGGCGGTGGCCATCATCGCCAGATTAACGAAACCGGCGATGGTCATAGCCACGGCGACGTCGACTTTGGTGGCGGCATAGCGTTCCGCCTTGTCGTGCTCGCCGCCGATTTGGGTGAGCGACGAATGCAGATAGATCACGTGCGGCATGATGGTGGCGCCCAATACCCCGGCAGCCAGGAATACCGCATCGCCGTTAGGCAAATCGGGCAGCGCCATCCCCTTCAGCAGCGGCGCCAACTGCGGCTGGGAGAAAGCCAGCTCGACGATGTAAGCGGCGGCGACGAACAACAACAGCCCGCCGATCACCAGCTCCAGCGGCTTTTGCCCGCGTTTTTGCAGCATCAGAATTAAAAAGGTGGCGATGCCGGTCAGCACTGCGCCCTGCAACAGAGAGACACCGAGCAGCAGCTTGAAGCCGATCGCCGCGCCGATAAACTCAGCCAGATCGGTCGCCATGGCGATGATCTCCGCCTGTACCCAATAGGCCCACACCGCCGGCCGCGGAAAGCGATCGCGAATATGCTCGGCCAGATTTTTCCCGGTGGCGATGCCCAGCTTGGCGGACAACAGCTGGATCAGCATCGCCATCACGTTGGCCCAAACCACCACCCACAGCAGGCTGTAGCCGAATGAGGCGCCGGCCTGGATGTTGGTGGCGAAGTTGCCGGGATCGATATAGCCGATAGCGGCGATGAAGGCGGGCCCCATGAGCGAGAGTTTGATTTTTCTGGCGGAGCGACCGGAGGTGGTTTCAACCACGCGACTGTTCAGCATATGTTGAACCCTTACTGAAATTACGTTTATCTCCACTCTATATAAATGATAATAATTATCAAGCGCATTTAGAGCGGTAAAACTTATCTCTGTAATAGCCAACATTAACGGTTTTATCGAAGGGTTCAGCGCGGAGCTTGCCGATTTCCGTGCTTTTCTGATGGGATTTTGGCTGCAATACCCCTGAAAGACAGGTTAGCACAAGAATACGAATTTCCTATTGCTGCTTTAACATCTTGATTTTTTATGCTTTTGCGCAACACTTTAGGAGAACTCCCACTATGATTTTCCATATTTGCAATAGAAGTCTCGTTTTTAAACGTAGCGTTACATAAAATGACAGCCGAAATTCAGCCTGCCTCAAATTTGGAGCAAACATGTCCCATATTGCGCACTTTGCGTTGGCGATAGTGGTGGTAGCGATCCTGGCCCTGTTGGTGTGCCGCGATCGTAAAAGCATCCGCATTCGCTATGTTATTCAACTACTGGTTATCGAAGTACTGCTGGCCTACTTTTTCCTGCATTCGGAAGCGGGTTTGGGCTTCGTAAAAGGATTCGCCGCGCTGTTTGACAAACTGCTCGGGTTTGCGGGACAAGGGACTGATTTCGTGTTCGGCGGCATGGGCGACAAAGGCCTGGCGTTCTTCTTCCTGAAGGTGCTGTGCCCGATCGTCTTCATTTCGGCGCTGATCGGTATTCTGCAGTACATCAAGGTGCTGCCGTTCATCATCCGCATTATCGGCACCGTGCTGTCGAAAGTGAACGGCATGGGCAAGCTGGAGTCGTTTAACGCCGTCAGCTCGCTGATCCTGGGGCAATCCGAAAACTTCATCGCCTACAAGGATATCCTGGGCAAGATGTCGGAAAAGCGCATGTACACCATGGCGGCGACCGCGATGTCTACGGTTTCCATGTCCATCGTCGGCGCCTACATGACCATGCTGGACGCCAAGTTCGTGGTGGCGGCGCTGGTATTGAACATGTTCAGCACCTTTATCGTGCTGTCGCTGGTCAACCCGTACGACACCAATAAAGAAGAAGAGCTGCACCTCGGCAACCTGCACGAAGGCCAGAGCTTCTTTGAAATGCTGGGTGAATACATCCTGGCGGGCTTCAAAGTAGCGATTATCGTCGCCGCGATGCTGATTGGCTTCATCGCCCTGATCGCCGCGCTCAACGGTGTGTTCAGCGCCATTTTCGGCCTGAGCTTCCAGGAAATCCTCGGTTACTTCTTCTATCCGTTCGCCTGGATCATGGGCATTCCTAAGCACGAAGCCCTGCAGGTTGGCAGCATCATGGCCACCAAGCTGGTTTCCAACGAATTCGTGGCCATGATGGAACTGCAGAAAGTCTCTGCCGAGCTGTCGCCGCGCAGCCTGGGGATCCTGTCGGTGTTCCTGGTGTCCTTCGCCAACTTCTCTTCCATCGGCATCGTGGCCGGTGCGATCAAGGGCCTGAACGAACACCAGGGCAACGTGGTGTCACGCTTTGGCCTGAAGCTGGTGTACGGCTCTACGCTGGTCAGCATCCTGTCCGCTTCTATCGCGGGTCTGGTGCTGGGCTAAGCCTGAAATTCACAGCAATGATAAGGCGCCTGCGGGCGCCTTTTTTATTGGCCGGCATTCGGCGAAGGTTAAATGACACAAAGCAAAAAGCCGACCCTAAGGTCGGCTTTTTAAATGGTGGTGGAGCTAGACGGGATCGAACCGTCGACCTCTTGCATGCCATGCAAGCGCTCTCCCAGCTGAGCTATAGCCCCACAAAAGTGGTACGCTTTGACCGGCGTTACGGTATCCCCAACCTTTCTGAGAAGAAGATTGGTGGAGCTAGACGGGATCGAACCGTCGACCTCTTGCATGCCATGCAAGCGCTCTCCCAGCTGAGCTATAGCCCCGTTCCACAATCACTTTGTGCTGTGAACGGGGCGCATAATATGAAACCCGCTCAAAGCTGTCAACGGCTAAATTGAATTACTGAATCAAGCGTTGAAAAAGCCGCCAAATCAGCATCTTTGGCGCCAAAAAATCATCACTTTGCGCAGAGTTCATCCATTTTGCGCGCTACATCTCAAAATGGCAAAAGACCCTGCATATCACGTTGATTTTTAATTAACGGAATGTTAGCGAAATGCGCTTGAGTCGGGCTCCCGAGCGGCATAGACTGCCCGCGCCATAAACTTTATTACGATAAACCGAGTCCGTCATGTCTTTGCATTCACCAAAAGAAATCGCCGCCCTCGCCGTTCAGGCCGGGGTAAACAAAAGCCGCGCCCCTCTTGCTAATCTGCTGATTCTGGGCTTTCTCGCCGGCGCCTTTATCGCCACCGGCTTCCTGCTGGATATTCACGTCATCGGCACCCTGCCGGCCGAATGGGGCTCTTTCGGCGCGCTGTTGGGCGCAGCGGTGTTCCCGATCGGCCTGATCCTGACCATTCTGGCCGGCGGCGAACTACTGACCGGCAACATGATGACCTTGCCAATGGCCTGGTTCGCCCGTGAAATTCCCGCCATCGCCGTGCTGCGCAACTGGTTTTGGGTCACCCTGGCCAACTTCGCCGGCAGCGTGGCCGTCGCCTACTTCTTCGGCCACCTGCTGGGCCTGACCGAAGGCGCGTTTTTACATAAGACGCTGGCGATCGCGCAGGCCAAAGTGGATGCGGACTTCCTGCACGCCTTCATCTCCGGCGTCGGCTGCAACTGGCTGGTATGCCTGGCGGTGTGGTTAGCCTTCGCCAGCAAAGATGTGCCGGGCAAAGTGATCGGCATGTGGTTCCCGGTCATGGCTTTTGTCGCCATCGGCTTCCAACACGTGGTGGCGAATATGTTCATCATCCCGGCGGCCATCTTTGCCGGCGGCATGGGCTGGGAGCAGTATCTGCCTAATTTCGTCGCGGTATTTCTCGGCAATGCGCTGGGCGGCGCCGGCTTTGTCGGGCTGATGTATTTCCTCGCCTATCGCCCCGGTTTGCCGGCCAGCGAACACGCCTGACAACCGCCATGAAAAAAGCCCCGAGATTGCTCCTCGGGGCTTTTTCTTTATGGACAGCGTATCAGCCTAATCAGGCCTGCGCTTCACGCTCGGCGATATAAGCCAGCGCCATATCGATGCGCTGCAGCGAACGCTTCTGGCCGATCGCATGCACGGTCACGTCCATGCCCGGCGACTGACCGGCGCCGGTCACCGCCACGCGCAGCGGCATGCCAACCTTGCCCATGCCGACGCCCAGCTCGTCCGCCGTACCCTGAATGGCATCATGCACATTTTCCGGCGTCCAGACGGTGATGGCGGCCAGCTTGGCGCGCACCGCTTCCAGCGGCTGACGTGCAACCGGGCGCAGGTGTTTCTTGGCGGCGTCGGCGTCGAACTCGCTGAAGTCTTCGTAGAAGTAACGGCAAGACTCCGCCATTTCCTTCAGCGTCTTGCAACGCTCGCCCAGCAGCTTGACGATGTCCTTCAGTTCCGGACCGTTGCGGGTTTCAAGACCCAGTTGCTCAACGTGCCACGCCAGATGCACCGCCACTTCTTCCGCCGGCATATGGTTGATGTAGTGATGGTTCAGCCACTGCAGCTTCTCGGTGTTGAACGCGCTGGCGGATTTGTTGATCGCTTCCAGCGTGAAGAACTCTTTCATCTCGTCGATGGAGAAGATCTCCTGATCGCCATGGGACCAGCCCAGACGCACCAGGTAGTTCAGCAGCGCCTGCGGCAGATAGCCGTCGTCGCGGTACTGCATCACGCCCACGGCGCCGTGACGTTTGGACAGCTTTTTACCGTCGTCGCCGAGGATCATCGACACGTGCGCGTATTCCGGCACCGGCGCGCCCAGCGCTTTCAGAATGTTGATCTGGCGCGGGGTGTTGTTGATGTGGTCTTCACCGCGGATCACATGGGTGATTTCCATGTCCCAGTCATCGACAACGACGCAGAAGTTATAGGTTGGCGAACCGTCGGTGCGGCGGATGATCAGATCGTCCAGCTCCTGGTTGCTGAATTCGATCGGGCCACGAATTTTATCGTCGAAGATCACCGACCCTTCCTGCGGGTTGCGGAAGCGCACCACGTGCGGTTCGTCGTCGGTGTGGCTGCACTGGCTGTCGCGGCAGTGGCCGTCGTAACGCGGCTTTTCGCCATTTTCCATCTGCTTCTCGCGCAGCGCTTCCAGACGTTCCCTGGAGCAATAGCATTTATAGGCCGTGCCCTGCTCCAGCATCTCATCGATAACCGCGTTGTAGCGATCGAAACGCTTGGTCTGGAAATACGGGCCTTCATCCCAATCCAGGTTCAACCAGTTCATGCCATCCATAATTGCGTCGATCGCGTCCTGGGTAGAACGTTCCAGATCGGTATCTTCGATACGCAGAACGAACTCACCGCCCGCATGGCGGCTGAACAACCAGGAATAAAGTGCGGTACGCGCGCCGCCGACGTGAAGATAGCCGGTCGGGCTCGGTGCAAAACGGGTTTTGATTTTCATTGGGTTCACTGCCTTATTACGCAACGCGTGTCGGCGGTTGCCGACGATTGCTCGGAATTGAAAAAAGAGTGGACGACATTGTATCACCACGCGCTAATTCCTCAACGCCGACACGATATTGCGCCGGTCGATTTCGCGCGTTTTGCGGCGAGTTTCGCATAGCATCGCGCAAAGAATCGGCGCTGCTGGCGATTATTATCGCGCCCTGCCTAAATTTGCGGCGAACGATTGAAATCATTTTAAAAACCGTTGACTCACTTTGAACTATCCCTATAATGCGACTCCAACAAGACGGGGCGATTAGCTCAGTTGGTAGAGCATCTCCTTTACACGGAGGGGGTCGGCGGTTCGAGCCCGTCATCGCCCACCATCTTGTTGAGAAAAAATGAGAACGAATGAGGGTGATTAGCTCAGTTGGTAGAGCATCTCCTTTACACGGAGGGGGTCGGCGGTTCGAGCCCGTCATCACCCACCATCATTCTCTCGTTTAGCAGTAACCTGGAAGTCCTGAAGTGGGTGATTAGCTCAGTTGGTAGAGCATCTCCTTTACACGGAGGGGGTCGGCGGTTCGAGCCCGTCATCACCCACCACTTCTGCGGGTCGTTAGCTCAGTTGGTAGAGCAGTTGACTTTTAATCAATTGGTCGCAGGTTCGAATCCTGCACGACCCACCAATTCAGAAAAAAGCGCCTTTTGGCGCTTTTTTCGTTTCTGCGCCACCTGCTCCCGACTTCATCTTCTTGCCGACAGAGTTCACCGAATCGTGCAGGATAAGACAAAAGCATTCATGCTTTTGAACAGCGCTTGCGCTGGCCCGAAGGGGCCGTCTATGAAATAGGCGGATAGCCGTAGAGGTTCGAGCATCGCGCAGCGATACGACAACGCGCAGCGTTGCCCGCAGGGTGAGGCCACAGGCCGAATCAATCCTGCACGACCCACCAATTCAGAAAAAAGCGCCTTTTGGCGCTTTTTTCGTTTCTGTCACTCCGCTTCTTCTTTCTATTCTTTCCTTCACCACGCGCTGAGATACGAATGGTTATCATTTTGGCGGCTTGAATGGTAAATTAGCCGGCATCCACCACGCAGCCAATCCGCCGCCGGATTGATACGCCTTAGTTCAAGGAAAGAAAGAGCCCGCTCATGACCCTATCCTTACGCCAGCTGTTCATTGCATTTATCGCCACTTCCAGCCTGTTGCTCAGCGGCTGCGGCCCGGACGACAAGAGCGACGGACAGAAACCGTCCGCCCCCGCAGCCGACGGCAGTTGGCCGCGCACCATCGACAGCGTCAAAGGGAAATTCACGCTGGAAAAACCGCCGCAGCGCATCGTGTCCACCAGCGTCACCATCACCGGCACGCTGTTGGCTATCGACGCCCCGGTGGTCGCCAGCGCCGCCACCAGCCCAAATCCCCTGGTGGCCGATAAACAAGGTTTCTTTACCCAGTGGAGCGAGGTGGCCAAACAGCGCCACGTCGAGCGGCTGTACCAGGTGGAGCCCAATGCCGAGGCCGTCGCCGCCGCCGCGCCGGATTTGATCGTCGTCGCCGCGACCGGCGGTGATTCGGCGTTGAAACTTTATGACCAGCTGTCCGCCATTGCGCCGACTCTGGTGCTCGACTATGGCGACAAAAGCTGGCAACAGCTGGCCAGCGAGCTCGGCGAGATCACCGGTCATGAAGCCGGCGCCAAACAGGCGGAAGATCGTTTCGAGCAGCGCGTGGAGCAAGTGAAACAGGCGATCGCGCTGCCGCCGCAGCCCACCACTCCGCTGGTGTATGCCGACAACGGCCGCGAGGCCATGCTGTGGACGCCGGGTTCTGCCCAGGGCAAACTGCTGACCCAGCTCGGCTTCCAACTGGCCACCCCGCCGGAAAGCGCCAAAGGCAACACCAGCATGGGTAAACGCCATGACATCATCCAGATCTCCGGCGAAAAAATGGCCGAAGGTCTGAATGGCAAAACCCTGATCCTGTTCGCCACCAATGAGCGCAAAGTGCAAGAGGTGCTGACCAACCCGTTCCTCAAACATCTGGAGCCGGTGGAACAGCGGCACGTCTACGCCGTCGGCAACGACACCTTCCGCCTCGATTACTACAGCGCCACCAACATGCTGAATCAAATCGAACGGTTGTTCAAAAAGCCCTGAATCACGCCGTCGGCAGGTCAGCCCCCTGCCGACACTTTCCGCAAGCGGGGCGAACGTTCACATTCAATCAATTGAAATATCAATAGTTATTAACATTGTCCACGCACCTTTGCCACCAACCGGCGGGTGCATGCGGGCGTAAACTCGTGCTACTATTGCCCCGCATGAACGCAAATAACAATGAGAATAAAAATCATACAGGAGTTACCGGTGTGAACGTACCCACTCCGACTGAGCGGACGCTTTCGTCCGCACCGCACGCAGCTTACGCCAGTGGCTTCAAACGCATCGCCGGGTTCGGTATCGGTTTGGCGCTGTTGCTGCTGTGCATCATGGCCAGCCTGATGCTGGGTTCCAAAGCCATCCCCTTCCATACCGTCTGGCTCAGCCTGCAGGGCGCCGCGAGCGGTTCCGACAGCACCATCATTCTCAATGCCCGGGTGCCCCGTACGCTGGCGGGCATCCTGGCCGGCATGGCGCTCGGCGCCGCCGGCGCGCTGATTCAGGCGCTGACGCGCAACCCGCTGGCCGATCCCGGCGTGCTCGGCATCAACGCCGGCGCCAGCTTCGCCGTGGTCATCGGCATCATGTTTTTCGGCGCCGCCACCACCGAAAGCTACATGGCCTACGCCTTTGCCGGCGCAGCCCTCACCACCCTGCTGGTCTACCTGATCGGCACGCTGGCGGGCGGGCGCATCAACCCGGTGCGGCTGACGCTGGCCGGCGTGGCTATCGGCGCGGTGCTGCTCGGCATCACCACCGGGCTGTCGCTGATCGATCCGCAAACCTTCGACCAACTGCGCTTCTGGCAGGCTGGCACGCTGGATATCCGCACGCTGTCCACGCTGCCGGTCACCGCCCCCGCCATTTTGCTCGGCTGCCTGCTGACGCTGCTCATCGCCCGGCCGCTGAATACCATCGGCATGGGGGAAGATCTGGCTATCGCACTCGGCGCACGCGTGGTG
Organism: Serratia sp. BNK-23; assembly: GCF_047456145.1. NCBI lineage: Bacteria > Pseudomonadati > Pseudomonadota > Gammaproteobacteria > Enterobacterales > Yersiniaceae > Serratia > Serratia sp. BNK-23. Next base: position 1,312,417 of record NZ_CP179900.1, on the reverse strand, counting down.
CTTACTCAGATGATCGCGGTGATCGCCATCACGCTGCTGTGCGGCGCGGCAACCGCCACCGTCGGCCCGATCAGTTTCATCGGCCTGATGGTGCCGCATATCGCCCGCTGGTGGGTCGGCCCCGACCAGCGCTGGATCCTGCCCTACTCCATGCTGCTGGCGCCGATTTTACTGCTGTGCGCCGACGTGGTCGGCCGCTTGCTGGCGGCCGGTGAACTGCGGGTTTCCATCGTGGCGGCCTTCATCGGCGCGCCGGTGCTGATCTGGCTGGTGCGCCGCAAGAAAACGCTGGGGGGTCTGTGATGAGTCTGCCGCATACGCTGCATATCGGCCGCCCGGACGGCGTCATCAACGGGCGCCTGCCGCTGCGCCTGCTGCTGGTCAACCTTTCACTGTTGGCGCTGTGTCTGGCGATGGCCGTCGCCGCCCTGTGCTACGGCACGCTGCAACTTTCGCTGGAGCAGGTTTTTGCCGCGCTGACCGGCGAGGCGCCGAAAAACCTGGTCACCGTGGTCACCCAATGGCGCTTGCCGCGCATCGCCATGGCGCTGCTGTTAGGCGCCGCGCTCGGCATGAGCGGCGCCATCTTCCAGTCGATTATCCGCAACCCGCTCGGCAGCCCGGACGTGATCGGCTTTAACATGGGGGCTTACACCGGCGCGCTGATCGCCATCACCCTGTTCAACGGCGGCTACTATTACATCGCCGGCGGCGCGCTGGCCGGCGGCATTCTCGCCGCGCTGGCCATCTATCTGCTGGCCTGGCGGCAAGGCATCGCCGGCTTCCGGTTGATCATCGTCGGCATCGCCATAAGCGCGGTGCTGGTCTCCACCAACACCTGGCTGATCATCACCGCCTCGCTCGAGCGCGCCATGGACGCCGCCATGTGGCAGGCCGGTTCGCTCAACGGCATGACCTGGCAAAAAGCCCAGCCCGCCACGGCGTTCATCGTGCTGGCGGCCGCGGCCGCGCTGCTGATGGGCAAACGGCTGCAGCTGCTGGAAATGGGCGATGACACGGCGCGCGCGCTGGGCGTTAACGCCGAAGGCAGCCGGCTGTGGCTGATGCTGTTCGGCGTTACCCTCACCGCCGCCGTCACCGCCACCGCCGGGCCGATTTCCTTTATCGCGCTGGCGGCGCCGCAGATCGCCCGTCGCCTCGCCGGCCAATCCTCGGTCACCCTGACCTCCTCGGCGCTGATGGGCGCGGCGTTGCTGCTCGGCGCCGACGTGGTGTCCCAACATCTTTTCGCGCCGATCCAACTGCCGGTCGGGGTTGTGACCGTCTGCATCGGCGGCCTGTACCTGATTTGGCTGCTCATCCGAGAGGCCCGCAGATAATGAAGAGTGATAATGCCATGAGCCACCGCCTGCACGCCTCGCACCTGAAGCTGGGCTACGACAATAAAATCATCGCTGACGATCTGAGCGTGGCGATCCCCGACGGCGCTTTCACGGTGATTGTCGGGCCGAACGCCTGCGGCAAATCGACGCTGTTGCGCGCCCTGTGCCGCCTGCTGAAACCCAGCGCCGGCGAGGTGATGCTGGACGGCAAGAACATCAGCAGCTTCGCCACCAAGGTGCTGGCGCGCGAGCTTGGGCTGCTGCCGCAAACTTCGATCGCGCCGGACAGCATCACCGTGGCGGACCTGGTGTCGCGCGGCCGCTATCCGCACCAAAGCCTGCTGAAACAGTGGACGCAGGCCGACAAACAGGCGGTGGAAGCCGCCATGGCGGCCACCAACGTCAGCCAGCTGGCGGATCGCAGCGTGGACGAGCTGTCCGGCGGGCAGCGTCAGCGCGTCTGGGTGGCGATGGCGCTGGCGCAGCAAACCCCGCTGCTGCTGCTGGATGAGCCGACCACCTATCTGGACATCGCGCACCAGATCGAACTGCTGGATCTGTTCCGCCAGCTCAACCGCGAGCGCGGTCAAACCCTGATCGCGGTGCTGCACGATCTCAACCACGCCTGCCGCTATGCCGATCACATCATCGCCATGCGCGACGGCAAGATCGTGGCGGAAGGGAAACCGGCGGAGATCATCACCGCCGAACTGGTGGAGCGGGTGTTCGGCATGCCGTGCATGATCATCGACGATCCGCTGTCCCACACGCCGCTGGTGATCCCGCGCGGCCGCTACCACTGCGACGCGCCGCAGGCATGAAAAAGGCCGGGTTAACCCGGCCTCTTGGTTATTTCTCCAGCGACACCTGTTTGAAAATGTGTTTGCCGAACGGGTCTATCTCGTAGCCTTTCACTTCCTTGCGCACCGGTTCGAAGATGGTCGAGTGCGCGATCATCAGCGCCGGCATCTGATCGTGCATCACCACCTGCGCCTGCTGATACATCGCCACCCGTTTGACGTGATCGTTCTCCTCGCGCGCCTGCAGGATCAGCTGGTCGAACGGTTTGTAGCACCATTTCGCCGAGTTGGAGCCGCCGAGCGAAGCGCAGGTGAACAGCGGGCCGAAGAAGTTGTCCGGATCGCCGTTGGCGGTGGTCCAGCCCATCAGCGCGGTCTGGTGCTCGCCGTTTTTAATCCGCTGCAAATACTCGCCCCACTCGAAGGTGACGATTTTGGCGCGCACGCCGATCTTGGCCCAGTCGGCCTGGATCATCTCCGCCATGCGCTTGGCGTTGGGGTTATAGGGCCGCTGCACCGGCATCGCCCACAGATCGATATCGAACCCCTGCCCCAGCCCGGCCTCCTGCAGCAGCTGCTTCGCCCGTTCCGGCGAATACGGATAATCTTCAAGCTGCGCGTTGCTGCCCCATTGGGTCGGCGGCAGCAGATTCTTGGCCGGCTGGCCGGCACCGTGGAACACCGCGTCGATGATCGCCGGCTTGTTGACAGCCAGCGCCAACGCCTGGCGCACCTTGACGTTATCCAACGGCTTCTTCTGGGTGTTGAACGCCAGGAAGCCGATATTCAGGCCGGATTTTTCCATCACCTGCAGGTTGCCGTCCTGCCGCATGCGCGCCAGATCCGCCGGGTTGGGGAACGGCATCACCTGGCACTCGTTCTTTTGCAGTTTGGCGTAACGCACCGTCGCATCCGGCGTGATCGAGAACACCAGCCGATCGATCTTCGGTTTGCCTTCCCAGTAGCGGTCGAACGCCTTGTAGAGAATTTTTGCGTCCTTCTGGTACTGCACCAGCTGGAACGGCCCGGTGCCGATCGGATCGTTGTCCACCCGCTGCGGCGTGCCGGCCTTCAGCATCGCGTCGGCATATTCCGCCGATAAAATGGTGGCAAAATACATGCCCAGATCGGCAACGAACGGCGCCTCGGCGCGGGAGAGCTCAAAGCGCACGGTGTGGTCATCCACCTTGACGATCCGGTCAATCAGCGTGCCGAACTCCATCGACTCGAAGTTGGTGTAGGCACCGTTGGAGACCTTGTGATACGGGTTGTTGGCGTCCTTCTGGCGCATAAACGAGAAGATGACGTCATCCGCGTTGAAATCGCGGGTGGGGGTAAAATATTTATTGCTCTGGAATGCCACGCCCTTGCGCAGGTGGAAGGTATAGCGCTTACCGTCTTCGCTGACCTCCCAGCTTTCCGCCAGGCTGGGTTGCAGCTCGACGGTGCCGGGTTTGAAATCCACCAGCCGGTTATAGATCGCCGCCGAGCTGGCATCCACCGTGGTGCCGGAGGTGAACAGCTGCGGGTTGAAACCTTCCGGCGAGCCTTCAGAACAGTAGACCAGCGTATTGGCCCGCGCGCCGCCGGCAATCGCCAACGCCAGCAGCCCGATCGTTATTGCTTTTCTTTTCATTGCGCTATCCCCAGTGGTGAAAAAACAGCCCAACGGATAGCAATAAATCATGCAGTTAGCGATGTAAAGGACAAATTCCGCGCATAAAAACGGGCAGGCGCGCAAGCGGCCTGCCCCGGTGAAACCACGCGATGATGAAATTAAATCATCTGGCTGAAGTTCATCTGCGCCATCAGCTTATAGTTGTCGGCGTAGTCGACCGGAATGGCCACCACCACCGGCCCCTGGATCGCCATCGCCTTGCGCAGCATCGGCCGCAGATCGTCCACCGACTGCACGGCGAAACCGACCGCGCCGCAGGATTCCGCATAGGCCTTGAAGTCAATCGGCCCGAACTCCACGCCGGATTTGCGCTGGTATTTGTTCACTTCCTGCATCTCCACCATGTTGTAGGCGTTATCGACCCAGATCACGTGCACGATGTTGTTTTTCAGCCGCACCGCGGTCTCCAGCTCCATGCTCGACTGCATGAAGCCGCCGTCGCCGGAGATCGACACCACCTTGTCGCCGGGGCGCACCAACGCCGCGCCGATGGCCCACGGCAGCGCCACCCCCATGGTTTGCTGGCCGTTGGAGATCAACAGCTGGCGGGCGCGGAAGCTGTAAAGATAGCGGGCGATCCAGATGTGGAAACTGCCCATGTCCACGCACAGCGTCACGTCGTCGCTGACGATGTCCTGCAGCTCCTTGACGATGCGCAGCGGGTGGATCGGCATGCCGCCGCGGCGCGCGGCGCGCTCCGCCAGTTCTGTGCGCTGGCGGCCGAGATCGGTGAGGATCAGCTCCACCTCCGGCGGCACGCAGACCGCCTCATTGAACGTTTCGGTCATCATGTTCAACGTGGCGCTGATGTTGCCCACCAGCTCGACGTCAGGCCGATAGCAGGTATCGATATCCGCCGGCAGCACGTCGATGTGCACCAGTTTCAGCCGCCCATGACTGTTCCACATGCAGGGATCGTATTCGATCGGATCATAGCCGACGCTCACCACCAGATCGGCCTTCTGCAACAGCTGATCGGCCGGCTGGTTGTTGAACAGGCCAACGCGGCCGGCGAAACGGGCGAAGTGGTTGACGTCGATCACCCCCGCCGCCTGATAGGTGCCGACCACCGGCATGTGGGTGCGATACAGCAGATGGCGCACCGCCTCGCTGTTCTCCGGCCGGCTGGCCTGCAAACCGAGCAGCAATACCGGGCATTTGGCCTGGCGGATCAGCTTCACCGCCGCCTGGATGTCGTCCGCCGCCGCGGCCCCCATGCGCGGCAAGCGGCAGCCGGCCAACACCGGCGCGCTGACCGGTTCATTGACGATATCCATCGGCAGGCTGACGAACGAGGCTCCCGGGCGGCCGAACTCGGCGCGGCGGAAGGCGTTGGCGATCACCTCGGAAATCGCCGAACCGGCGTGCACTTCGGCGCAATACTTGGTCACCGGCCGGAACATGCTGACGGTATCCATGCTCTGGTGTGTCTGCTTCAGGCTGTCGGCGCGCTTCACCGCCCCGCCAAAGGCCACTACCGCGTCCCCCTCCGAGGTGGCGGTGGCCAGCCCGGTGATCAGGTTGGAGCTGCCCGGCCCGGAGGTGACCAGCGCCACCCCGGCCTTGCCGGTCAGGCGGCCGACCGCCGCCGCCATAAAGGCCGCGTTGGCCTCATGCCGCACCACCACCGTTTCAATCGATGGCGCGTCCTCCAGCGAGTCGAACACCCGGTCGATCTTGGCGCCCGGAATGCCGAAAACGTGTTTGACGCCCTGTGCTTCCAGATTTTTCACCACCAAATCGGCGCCGCATTGCCAGTCATTGCCTGTTTTTTCCTGTGCCATGGTTCCACCTCCTAAGAAAACGATCGCCGGGGTTAGCCCTCGGCGGAACGAATCGCGCGATCCAAATCCTCTGGGCAGAGGTTGGCGCGCAAGAAATCCGCATCATGCGGCAACTGAAGATTGAGACGGGTGATGACGCCGAACTGCAGGCGGCCGTGATCGAGCTGGTAATCCAGCACGTGGCCGCCGCCGCTGCGGTCGTCGGTAACGAAGTGTTCGTGATAGCCGGCCACGCCGATGCCCTGCATGTAATCCGGCGAGCGGAAGCCGACCAGCGTGCCGCGCCGTTGATGAAACGAGAAGGTCGGCTGCTCTTCTATCGCTTCCAGCATCGGGCGATAGGGCCGTTCCTGACGCGGCACGGTGCGGGTTTCCACGTGGCTGAACTCACCGTCGACCCGCACCGCGCAAAACAGGTTCGGCGAGGCGACCTGTTCATCGATGCACTGGTGCAGCTGCGCCTTGGTGATCGGCCGGTCGAACTGCTGGCTGATACTGGGCTGGAAAAAGGTGACGACGGCGAAAGGGGTTTTCTGTTGCAAACCGGCTGGGCGGGCGCTGCCGTCGGCGCGCAGCTGGTGTATTTCCTGGTCGAAAGCGATCAGTTCGCCGTCCAGGTGATTGAAGGTGCCGAGGCCGAAATCACCGTGTTTGAGCAACTCGGCAATGGTGGTTTCACCCTCGTAGACCCCGTCGATGAGCGCGCTCATCAGCGAGATTTGATAGATTTCGCCCTCCCCGGCGTTGATCGACTGCCTGGCAAAACCCTGCGCCAAATGGCGCGCACAGGAACACCCGTGTTTTTCGTTCATGACTCACTCCTCCACCAGCGCGGGATCGCGATTCCGCGCGTTCAAAAGACCCACCGACGGTGGGCCAAGATGCCCCCCAAGGCGCGTTCATCAGTTGGAACGATTCAGCCTGAGGCGACAAAAAAACCGGCACGGCTGGCCGGCCGATATCCAGAACCCACGGCATGACGTGTGAAAGTAAAGGCTCACTAATCATTAATGCCGAGTCGGATATCAAATTGAACGGTTAATCTGGTGTTGGAGCGACAATCAACTCCGCAGGCGGCTCATGCAGCCTGGGAAAAACATCTGTTATTTAGTGCTAAGCGCCGCGAGGTTTATGCGTTTTCTCTCTATACGGCCGGGATAAGGCGGCGTTGAAGCCCGTCGTCAACCCGCAGCCAGAGTAGCCGCAGCGCCGCCGACAGAGAAGCGGGTATTCATAAGAAACGCTTTTGCATATAATGCAAAAATGAATGACGCCCGTTATGTTGAACATCTGCCGATTTTTCTCGACGTGGCCCGCCTGGGCAGCTTTTCCGCCGCCGCTCGCCGGCTGGGCATGGTGCCCTCCTCGCTGGTGCGCCATATCGACGCCCTGGAAAGCGCGCTCGGCGCCACGCTGTTCGTCCGCTCCACCCGTGGGCTGCTGCTGACCGACGCCGGCGAGCTGCTGCTGACGCGCGCAGCCGCGCTGATGACGGACATTACCGGCATTCACGCCGAGCTGAACGCGCTGAACGAAACGCCGCAGGGCACGCTGCGCATCAGCTGCCTGCCGACCTTCGGCAAAACCTATGTGCTGCCGCTGCTGCCGACGCTGGCGGAACGCTATCCTCAGCTGTCTATCGATCTCGATCTGACCGAACGCCAGACCGATCCGACGCAGGAACGGCTGGACGCCGCCCTCCGCATCGGCGAACAGAAGGACAGCGCGCTGTACGCCAGCCGTATCGCCACCCAACGCTGGGTGATGTGCGCCAGCCCCGCCTACGTCGCCCGCTATGGCCTGCCGAGCGATCTGGAAGCGTTGCCGCAGCATCGGCTGATCGCCCGCTACCACAAACAGCAGCCGGCCTGCTGGGCGCAGATCCTCGACGCGGCGCTGATGAGCCGCTGCACCATGGCGCTGCGCTGCGACGACTTCACCGCGCAGCGCCAGGCGGCGCAGCTCGGCCTCGGCATCGCCTTCCTGCCCAACTGGGTGGTGGGGCCAGACGTGCAGAATGGGCAACTGGTTCAGATGCTCGAAGATCCGCGCCATGAGCAGCAAGGCATCTATCTGCTGCGCCCGATGGCGAAGGTGTCCGCCCGGCTGGCGGCCTTCACCGCCCTGCTGCAGCAAACCCTCGGTCAGCCGCCCAGCTGGGGGTAAAGCGGTGTCACCCGGTTGTGCAGCGCCGGATTGTCGCTCTCGTCCTTCAGCTCGATGCCGCTCAGCCGCCGCTGGAACGCCTGCTCCAGCAGCCAGGCCAGACGGAACGCCGCCTGCGGGTAATCCAGCCCCTCCGGCCGCACGTTGGAGATGCAGTTACGCTCGGCGTCCGTTCTGCGCGCATTCGGCTCCCAGGTCAAATAAATGCCCAGGCTGTCCGGCGACGACAGCCCCGGCCGTTCGCCGATCAGCACCGCCACCGCCCGGGTCTGCAGGCACTCGCCGATCTCATCCCCCAGCGCCACTCGCGCCTGATGCGCCAACACCACCGGCGCGATCGCCAGCCCCAATGTATCGAGATAGGGCCGCAGCGCCTGCAGCAGCGGCAATGCCTGGCGGTGCACCGCCTTGGAAGAAAGGCCGTCCGCCACCACCAGCAGCAGATCGGTCCGGCGCGGCGGCACGCCGAGCAGCAGGCGGCGGCTGTCCGGCGCCAATCGCCGCCCCAGATCCGGACGGCGCAGATAGGCGGCGCGGTCGGCGGCCTGGCTGTGCACCGCCAGCGTGGGCCAACCGGCATCGTGCAGATCCGCCGCCAGCCGTTCGCTGTCGAAAGGCTGATGCACCGCGTCGCGCGCCTGGGCATGGGCCAGGCCGAAGCGCAGCAGCTCGTCGGTCGGCAGGCTGGCGCCGGTGCGCCCCAACGCGATGCGCGCGTCGGTAAAGGCGCGCAGCGAGTCCCAACTGTTGACGTGAACCGGTTTGCTCATGTGCGTTCTCCCTGCAGCGCCAGCAACAGCGGGTGATTGGCGGCGGCGTCGCGCAGCCGCCCGCGCTCGTCGGTGATGTTCATCGCCGCCAGCCAGGCGGCGAACTCCGGCGCGTGCTTCAGCCCCAGCAGTTCACGGATATAGAGCGCATCGTGGAACGAAGTGCTTTGGTAGTTGAGCATGATGTCGTCCGCGCCCGGCACGCCGATCAGGAACGTCAGCCCGGCGGCGGCCAACAGCGTCAGCAGCGTGTCCATGTCGTCCTGATCGGCTTCGGCATGGTTGGTGTAGCAGACGTCGCAGCCCAGCGGCAGGCCGAGCAGCTTGCCGCAGAAGTGGTCCTCCAGCCCGGCGCGGATAATTTGTTTGCCGTCATACAGGTATTCGGGGCCGATAAACCCCACCACGGTGTTGATCAGCAGCGGCGAGAAATGGCGCGCCACCGCATAGGCGCGCGCCTCACAGGTCTGCTGATCGACGCCGTGATGCGCGTTGGCCGACAGGCAACTGCCCTGCCCGGTTTCGAAATACATCACGTTATCACCCAGCGTGCCGCGCCTGAGGCTCAGCGCCGCCTGCTGCGCCTCCGCCAGCAGCGCCAGGCTGATGCCGAAACCGCGGTTGGCCGCCTCGGTGCCGGCGATCGACTGAAACACCAGATCCACCGGCGTGCCGCGCTCCATCAGCCGCAGCGTGTTGGTCACGTGGGTCAGCACGCAGGATTGGGTGGGTATGGCGAAGCGCTGGATCACGTCGTCCAGCATGTAGTTGAGCTTTTCCAGCAGCGGCAGGCTGTCGCTGGCCGGGTTGATGCCGACCACCGCGTCGCCGCTGCCGTACAGCAAACCGTCCAGCATGCTGGCGGCGATGCCCTGCAGGCTGTCGGTCGGGTGATTGGGCTGCAGCCGCACGCTGAGGTGGCCCGGCAGGCCGATGGTATTGCGAAAGCGCGTCACCACCCGGCATTTCTTCGCCACCAGGATCAGATCCTGATTGCGCATGATCTTGCTTACCGCTGCCGCCATCTCCGGCGTAATGCCGGCGGCCACCTGCGCCAGCATGGCTCTGTCCGCCTGCTCGCTCAGCAGCCAGTCGCGAAAATCGCCGACCGTGAGGTGCGAGATGGGCTCAAAGGCGGCGGCGTCGTGGCTGTCGATAATCAGGCGCGTCACCTCGTCCTGTTCGTACGGCACCAGCACCTGCTGCAGGAACGCCTTGAGCGGCACATCCGCCAGCGCGATGCGCGCCGCCATGCGCTCTTCGGCGCTCTCCGCCGCCACCTCCGCCAGATAATCGCCGGAACGCGCCGGCGATGCTTTCGCCATCAGCTGGCGCAGATCGCCAAAGCGATAGCCGCGTTGGCCCACCGTTGCCTGAAACATAGCCCCCTCCCTTGCCCTGCGTGACGAGATAAAAGCCCTGCACCAAGTGTAGTCAGTGGGAAAAGAAAATTATTTTGCACGCGATCGCCGCCATCACGCTTTCCCCCATTTCACCCGTTGCCGCTTCGGGTTACAGTAGCCGCGAAAACAGGAGGGGTGATGGATCCGCAACGGCAAATTATCGACTGGCTGCAACAAGATAACGCACGCATGGCCGCCCTGCGCACCGTGCGCCGGCTCGGCTTGAATGACTGGTGCCTCGGCGCCGGCTTTGTGCGCAATCTGGTGTGGGATCGGCGCCATGGCTATACGGAGCCCACGCCGCTCAACGATATCGACGTGATCCACTTCGATGCGGAGCGTGCGGACGCTGAGCGCGATCGCATGCTGGAGGTGCGTTTGCAACAGTGGCTGCCGCGACCTTGGTCGGTCAAGAACCAGGCGCGCATGCACCTGCGCGGCGGCCGGGCGCCTTATCGCGACAGCGAAGAGGCCATCAGCTTCTGGACCGAAGTGGAAACGGCGATCGGCGCGCGCCTGAACGCCGACGACAGCATCACGCTGGTGGCCCCCTTCGGGCTCGCGGCGCTGTTCGACGACACCATTACCTTTAACGCGAAAAACGGCGATCGCGCGGCCTATGCCCAGCGCGTGCTCGACAAAGGCTGGCTGCAGCGTTGGCCGCGCCTGCGGCAGGTAAAGATTTAGCCGCCGCTGCCGATACCCTGAACAGCGATATACCGACTCAGGGAGAGCATTCATGTCGACCACCATCACCATGATCGTACCGATCAAAAATACCGTTCCCGGCGTCAGCAACGTGTTCAGCGCGCCGGGCCATCAGGGCGAATTGCTGATGGCCAAACCGGTCAACAACCAGCCGCAAGGCGGCAAGATGGAGAAAAACGAACGCGCCAACGGCAATGACGAACCGGTCAACCTCAATGAAAGCCGCGCCTCGGCCCGCATCAAGGCGCTGAACCGGCAGATTCAGTCGCTGCAGCAAAAGTTGGTGGAGCTAAAGGACTCCGACGCCGATCCTAAGGAAATCGAAAAACAGAAGCAGCTGATCGAAGCGCAGATCAAGATGTTGCAAGCCGAGATCGCGCGCATCCAGAAAGAAGAAATGGAAAAGCAACAGCAGGAGCAGATGGCAAAAGCCGCGGCGCAAGCCGGCGACGGCGTAAACCGCCCAACGCCGCTCAACGCGGTGGACGTCTATATCTGAGTCAATATGCCGCGTTTTCCTGCCGGCGCTGGTGCAGCAGCGCCGCCTGCTGACGCGCCACCTGCCAGATGGCCTCCGCCGCCGGCGTCAGTGAGCGGTTCTTACGCCGCACCAGCATCAACGCGCGGTTGATCTCCGGCACCAACCGCCGCACCCGAAGCAGCCCCCCTTCCGGCAACGGCAGCGCCAACGCTGGGAAGATGCTGATGCCAATCCCTTCCGCCACCATCGGGAACAGCGTCGCCGGATGGCCGATTTCCTGCACCACCTGCGCCTCCACGCCCTGCTGTCTCAGCGCGCTGTCGATCAGCGGCCGGCTGCCCGACGCATAGTCCTGCAACACCAGGCGGCAGCCGTTTAGCGCCGACCAACGCACCTCTTGCTGCGCAGCAAACGGGTGATCGTCGCGGCACAGCAGCAGAAACGGTTCATGCAGCACCGCTTCGCACTCCAGATCCACCGCCTGCACCGGATCGACCACGATACCGAAATCCACCTCGGCGTTACGCACGCTGTGCAGCACCTGCTGCTGCGCCTGATCGCGCAGCATGATGCGGATCTCCGGGTATTCACGCTCGCCGGCGGCGATGCACTGCGGCATCAGATGGGCGGAAATGGTCTGGCTCGTCGCCACCCGCACCGTACCGCTGCGCTGTACGCCAAAGCTGCGCACATCCAGCAGAGTGGTCTGCAGCTCGTCCAGCAGCCGTTCGACCCGGTTGGCCAGCCGCAGGCCGGCATCGGTCAACACCACTTCACGCGTGGTGCGATCCAGCAGGCGCACGCCGACCTCCGCTTCCAACTCTTTCACGCTGTGGCTGACCGCCGATTGCGTCAGGCCGATCGCCTCACCGGCGCGGCTGAAGCTGCCGTGGCGGGCGATGGCGACGAACACCCGCAGCTGTTTGAGTGAATAATTCATGTGCTTTATTCATATATGAATTAAATAAATCAATTTAATTATTATATCCCCGCGCGGGAGAATAGCCCCATCGATTTTCTACCCTGAGCGCATCGCCATGAGATTTCTGCCCGATCGTTTTACCCTGACGCTGATCGCCACCGTACTGCTGGCGTCGTTCCTGCCGGCGCGCGGCGAGTTCGTCGGTTGGCTCAACGCCCTGACCATCGCCGCCATCGCCCTGCTGTTCTTCATGCACGGCGCCAAGCTGTCGCGCGAGGCCATCCTGGCCGGCAGCAATAACTGGCGGCTGCATCTGTGGGTGATGTTCAGCACCTTCATCATTTTTCCGGCGCTGGGCATGCTGTTCGCCTGGTGGGCGCCGATCGACGTCAGCCCCGAGCTGTATGCCGGTTTCATCTACCTGTGTATCCTGCCGGCCACCGTGCAGTCGGCCATCGCCTTCACCTCGCTGGCGGGCGGCAACGTGGCGGCGGCGGTGTGCAGCGCCTCCGCCTCCAGCCTGCTCGGGATCTTCGTGTCGCCGCTGCTGGTCGGCCTGCTGATGAACGTGCACGGCGATACCGGCGGCCTGCGGCAGGTCGGTTCGATCGTGCTGCAGCTGCTGGTGCCGTTCGTCGCCGGTCACCTGCTGCGGCCGCTGATCGGCGGCTGGATCGAACGCCATCGGCCGCTTATCGGTAAAACCGATCAGACCTCGATTCTGCTGGTGGTGTACGCCGCCTTCAGCGAAGCGGTGACGCACGGCATCTGGCATCAGGTAGGGCTTGGTTCGCTGGCGTTTATCGTCGGCGGCAGCATCGTGCTGCTGGCGATCGTGCTAGTGGTGAACACTTACATGGCACGTTGGCTGGGGTTCAGCAAAGCGGACGAGATCACCATCGTATTCTGCGGTTCGAAGAAGAGCCTGGCGAACGGCATTCCGATGGCCAATATCCTGTTCCCGGCGGCGACGGTGGGGATCATGGTGCTGCCGCTGATGGTGTTCCATCAGGTGCAGCTGATGACCTGTGCGGTATTGGCGAAAAGGTATCAGCGCAAGCAGCAGGCGCAACAGGCGGTGCCCAACGCGCAGGCGACGCGCGGGTAAAAAAAGACGGGCCAAGGCCCGTCAGATCAGCTTTTCTTCAGCGGCTTGACCAGGTGATCAAGCCCTTCGATTTTAATCGCCAGCGTCATCTCCATCAGCATACCGAGCTTGCCTTTGGGGAATTCGCCCTTGCGCGCGAACCACAGCAGGTACTCTTCGGGCAGATCGATCAGCACCCGCCCCTGGTACTTGCCGAACGGCATCACGGTATTGGCGATCTCCAGCAGGTTTTCTTTTTCCATCACTCACCCAGCAAGCGGATCATCTCCGCTTCGTCGATCACGGCGATACCCAGCTCCTGCGCCTTCGCCAGCTTGGAGCCGGCCGCCTCGCCGGCGATCACCAGGTCGGTTTTCTTCGACACGCTGCCGCTGACCTTGGCGCCCAGCGCCGTCAGGCGATCTTTGGCCTCGTCGCGCGACAGCTGGCTCAGCGAGCCGGTCAGCACCACGGTTTTGCCGGCGAACGGGCTGTCTATCTCTTCCGCCACCACCACCACCGGCGCCGGCCAGTGGATGCCGATCTCGGCCCCCACCAGCTCGTTGATCACCTGCTGATTGAGCGCTTCATCGAGGAAGTTGCGCGTGTGTTTGGCCACCACTTCGCCGACGTCCGGCACCTCTTTCAGCGCCTCAATGTCGGCGGCGAACAGCTTCTCGAGCGATCCGAAATGCGCGGCCAGGTTGGCGGCGGTCGCTTCGCCGACCTCGCGAATGCCGAGCGCATACAGGAAACGAGCGAAGGTGGTCTGCTTGGATTTCTCCAACGCGTTGACCAGATTCTGCGCCGATTTCGGCCCCATGCGATCCAGGCCGGTCAGAATGCCGGCGGACAGCCGGAACAGATCGGCCGGGTTCTTCACGTACTCCTTGTCCACCAGCTGCTCGATGATCTTGTCGCCCATGCCTTCAACGTCCAGCGCGCGGCGGGAAACGAAATGCTTTAACGCCTCTTTGCGCTGCGCGCCGCAGATAAGACCGCCGGTGCAGCGCGCCACGGCCTCGCCTTCCACGCGCTCAACGTCGGAACCGCACACCGGGCAGTGCAGCGGGAACACCACTTCGCGCGCATCATGCGGCCGACGGTCTTCCAGCACGCCCACCACCTGCGGGATCACGTCGCCGGCGCGGCGCACGATCACCGTATCGCCGATGCGCAGCCCCAACCGCTCAATTTCATCGGCGTTGTGCAAGGTGGCGTTGCTGACGGTCACCCCGGCCACCAGCACCGGCTCAAGGCGCGCCACCGGCGTAATCGCGCCGGTGCGGCCAACCTGAAACTCCACTTCGCGCACCACGGTGATCTGCTCCTGCGCCGGGAATTTGAACGCCGTCGCCCAGCGCGGCGCACGCGCCACGAAGCCCAGCGTTTCCTGCAGATCGATGTCGTCAATCTTGATCACCACGCCGTCAATATCGAAACCGAGCTGTGCGCGGTCCCGCTCGACCTGGCGATAGAACGCCAGCACTTCCTCGCTGCCGGTGCGGCGCTGGGCGCGATCGCTGACCGGCAGGCCCCAGGCCTTGAACTGCATCAGGCGCTCAAAGTGGCTGCGCGGCAGCTCGCCGCCTTCCAGCAGGCCAACGCCATAGCAGAAGAAGGTCAGCGGGCGTTTGGCGGTAATGCGCGGATCGAGCTGGCGCAGCGAGCCGGCGGCGGCGTTGCGCGGGTTGGCGAATACCTTGCCGTCTTTGCGCCGGGCTTCTTCGTTCATCTGTTCAAACCCGGCCTGCGGCATGAACACTTCGCCACGCACTTCCAGCCGGCGCGGGATGTTGTCGCCGGTCAGGCGCAGCGGGATGGCTCGAATGGTGCGCACGTTGGAGGTGATGTTCTCGCCGGTGGTGCCGTCGCCGCGCGTCGCCGCGCGCACCAGCTCGCCGTCTTCATACAGCAGGCTGACCGCCAGGCCGTCCAGCTTCAGCTCGCAGCAGAAGGTCAGCGGATCGCTGCTTTTGAGCCTGTCCTGCACGCGCTTGTAAAACGCCAGGAAGCTCTCTTCGTCAAACACGTTGTCCAGCGACAGCATCGGCACTTCGTGACGCACCTGGTCGAACGCCGCCAGCGGCGCCGCGCCCACGCGCTGGGTCGGCGAATCGGCGGTGATCAGCTCCGGATGCGCGCTCTCCAGCTCGCGCAGCTCGCGCATCAGGCGGTCATATTCCGCATCCGGCACTTCCGGCGCATCCAGCACATGATACTGGTATTCATGATGGCGCAGTGTGGCTCGTAGTTGATTGATTTGTTGGATTATCGATTCCATGGCTCACCATCAAAGATAAAAAACCCCCGGCTAGCGGGGGCTTTGTTGTTACGGATGTTCAGTGCGCGCGGCAATCCGGTCAGGCGTTGTTTTCCAACACTTCACGGATACGCGCTTTGTAGGTTTCCAGCTTCTGCGGCGTCATCATGCGACGCTCGTCGTCCAGCACCACGCCGCCCACGTCGTCGGCGATGCGCTGTGCCGACTGCAGCATCAGCTTGAAGTTCTGATTGGCGTCGCCGTAAGACGGCACCATCATGAACATCGACACGCCCGGTGTGGAGAAGTCGGACATCATGTCAGGATCGAACGACCCCGGCTTGACCATGTTCGCCAGGCTGAACAGCACCGGGCCGCTGCCGGCCGGGCTGATATGGCGGTGGAAGATGCCCATCTCGCCAAACTGGAAGCCCGCCTGCAACACGCTCTGCAGCAGCACTTCGCCGCCGATTACGCCGCCCTGATGGGCCGCGACGTGCAGCACCAGCACGGTCTCTTTCAGCTTGGCCTGAATTGGCGCAGCCGCCGGCTGTTGTGGCTGTGGCGCAGGCTCCTGCGCCGGCTTCACTTCCGGCGCGGGCTGCACAGGGGCCGGCTCGGCGTGGAATGCCGGTTCAGCCCCCTGCGGCGCCTCATGTTCATGCGGCAGATCGTCGACGCGCGGCTCACGGCGCGCGGCCGGTTGCGGTTGCTGCGGTTCGGCCGGTTCTTCGTCCGGCGCGTAGTTGTTCAGCAGGATGTCATCGTACTCCGGCCGCTGAGACAGCGGAGGCGGCGTCTGATGAGCAGTCGGCTGAACGGCGCGGGGCGCAGGCGCAGCCGCCGGAGCGGGCTTCGGCGCGGCCACGGGTTCTTCGCGTGCGGCATCGAAATGGCCGAATGACGGCTCGTCTTGCGGGTGAGCGGCGCGTACGCGCACCTCACCGACGCCTTCTTCGAGATCGTCGATCGGAGTTTGTTCACGTTCCTTTTGGGAACGTTTGGCTGGGCGATCGCGGAAGAGCGCTGACCGTTCTTTGCGACTGGTCCACAGACCGTGCAATAACAGCGCTATTATGGCGATCGCGCCAACAACGATTAATATCAGACGCAAATCCTGCATCATTGCTATCTCTGTTGTTCCAATACATTGCCACCGCGGCAAACATTCACTCTTTAACTCTATTTGCCCGCGCACACAAGTGCAAGTCCGTGCTGAACTTTATGCCAATAAAGATGATTATACTGCCTTTTTCTGCTGGTTTTTCAGCCAACCCTACCCTAGCCAGTGGAAAATCATCCCTATATGATAATGATGCCTGTTCAGACAACGAGATAACTTAAGATATGTCCTATACGCAGCCCTCTCCCCGATCGACCAGCGGCATTCACTATTTCGCCGAAGGCTGGCGTCTGATTTCGCGCCCGGGGATTAAACGCTATGTGGTTCTGCCGTTGCTGGTCAACGTGCTGCTGATGGGTTCCGCTTTCTGGTGGCTGTTCAGCCGCCTCGGCGACTGGATCCCGGCGATGATGAGCCACGTTCCCGACTGGCTGCAATGGTTGAGCTACCTGCTGTGGCCGCTGGCGGTCATTTCGGTGCTGCTGGTGTTCAGCTATCTGTTCAGCACCCTCACCAATCTTATTGCCGCGCCGTTCTGCGGCCTGCTGGCCGAACAGCTCGAAGGCAGCCTGACCGGCAAACCGCTGCCGGACACCGGCCTGCTCGGCATCGCCAAAGATCTGCCGCGCATCATGGCGCGCGAATGGCGCAAGCTGATGTATTACCTGCCGCGCGCGCTGCTGCTGCTGGCGCTGTACTTCGTGCCCGGCATCGGTCAAACGGTGGCGCCGGTGCTGTGGTTCCTGTTCAGCGCCTGGATGCTGGCGATCCAGTATTGCGACTATCCGTTCGACAACCACAAGGTGAGCTTTGCCGACATGCGCCGCGCACTGCGCCAGCACAAAACCGACAACCTGCAGTTCGGCGCGCTGGTCAGCCTGTTCACCATGATCCCGATCCTCAACCTGGTGATCCTGCCGGTCGCCGTCTGCGGCGCCACCGCGATGTGGGTCGATCGCTACCGCTCGCAATTCGTCCGATAACCGCCGTTTTTTGCCGCCGATAGCGCGGAAATTTTCGACAGGGCGCGCATTTCGCGCCCTTATCATTGTGCTTAAAACTTATTTCCTAATAACATATAGATATACCAATTCTTTACTTCCCTGCCGGTACTGTTAGCGTATGCTTTCGATGTTCCCCACATTTTCATAGAGTTAAAGGACGGGCTATGAGCAAGATATATGAAGACAACTCATTAACAATCGGCCATACGCCGCTGGTTCGTCTGAACCGTATCGGCAACGGACGCATTCTGGCCAAGGTTGAATCACGCAACCCGAGCTTCAGCGTCAAATGCCGCATCGGTGCCAATATGATTTGGGATGCGGAACAACGCGGCGTGCTGACCGCCGGTAAAGAACTGGTGGAGCCGACCAGCGGCAACACCGGCATCGCGCTGGCCTTCGTCGCCGCCGCGCGCGGTTACAAGCTGACGCTGACCATGCCGGAAACCATGAGCATCGAGCGCCGCAAGCTGCTCAAGGCGCTGGGCGCCAACCTGGTGCTGACCGAAGGGGCGAAAGGCATGAAGGGCGCCATCGCCAAGGCGGAAGAGATCGTCGCCACCGATCCGAACCGTTACCTGATCCTGCAACAGTTCAGCAACCCGGCCAACCCGGCCATCCATGAAAAAACCACCGGCCCGGAAATCTGGGAAGACACCGACGGGGAAGTCGACGTGTTCATCTCCGGCGTCGGCACCGGCGGCACGCTGACCGGCGTTAGCCGCTACATCAAAAACACCAAAGGCAAAGCCATCACCACCGTGGCGGTAGAGCCGACCGACTCGCCGGTCATCAGCCAGGCGCTGGCCGGTGAAGAGCTGAAGCCGGGCCCGCACAAGATCCAGGGCATCGGCGCCGGCTTCATTCCGGGCAACCTCGATCTGGATCTGGTGGATCGCGTCGAGAAAGTCTCCAACGACGAAGCCATCAGCATGGCGCGCCGCCTGATGGACGAAGAAGGCATCCTGGCGGGCATCTCCTCCGGCGCAGCGGTCGCGGCGGCGGTGAAACTGGCCGAAGAACCGGCGTTCGCCGACAAGACTATCGTGGTCATCCTGCCCTCTTCCGGCGAACGTTATCTCAGCACCGCGCTGTTCGCCGATCTGTTCACCGAGCAGGAATTGCAGCAGTAATTCCGCCACTGCACAAATCGCTAAAAAAGCACCCTGTAGGGTGCTTTTTTGTGGACTGGATCAAACTTTATAGCAGTCCAAGATTGCTTTTGCCCGTCGCCTTTAGTATTTAACGGTGCATTATTTCGATGCGCAAAATTAATCACTCTCCGAGCCCGGTCGAGGCTGAATCGATTTACTCATCTGTCGCCGACGCGGCGAATCGGGCATAATGGGGAGCGGATTGGAACGACGTCTAAAGCCGAGTTTTTTGATCTGAAGTGCCTAACGCGTCGTTTTCTGTTGCATCAACGTTCGCCCCTGTCCATAGTCAGGCGCTATAACCAGACAAGTTAAAGTCAGTCCCCTGGGCTAAACTTTAACTCCACAACATTAATCCAATAAGTTGGGGAAACATCAATGTTCCAGCAAGAAGTTACTATTACCGCTCCGAATGGTCTGCATACTCGCCCTGCCGCTCAGTTCGTTAAAGAAGCCAAAGGCTTCACGTCTGACATCACCGTGACCTCCAACGGCAAAAGCGCCAGCGCTAAAAGCCTGTTCAAACTGCAAACTCTGGGGCTGACTCAAGGGACCGTAGTGACCATCTCCGCTGAAGGTGAAGACGAGCAGAAAGCCGTTGAGCACTTGGTAAAACTGATGGCAGAGCTTGAGTAATCGGCCCGTCTTTTTAGTTAACACCAGTCAAGAGTAAGGTAGGGTTATGATTTCAGGCATTTTAGTATCACCGGGCATCGCTTTTGGTAAGGCTCTCTTGCTGAAAGAAGACGACATCGTCATCAACCGGAAGAAAATCTCTGCTGATCAAGTAGAGCAGGAAGTCTCACGTTTTCTGGCCGGCCGCGCGAAAGCGTCCGAACAGCTGGAAGCGATCAAGACCAAAGCTGGCGAAACCTTCGGCGAAGAGAAGGAAGCTATCTTCGAAGGCCACATCATGTTGCTGGAAGACGAAGAGCTTGAGCAGGAAATCATAGCCCTAATCAAAGACGATCTGGCCTCCGCAGACGCCGCCGCCTACACCGTGATCGAAGGCCAGGCGAAAGCGCTGGAAGAGCTGGACGACGAATACCTGAAAGAACGCGCCGCCGACGTGCGCGACATCGGCAAGCGCCTGCTGCAGAACATCTTGGGCATGCCGATCGTCGATCTGGGCTCCATTCAGGACGAAGTGATCCTGGTGGCCACCGATCTGACCCCGTCCGAGACCGCGCAGCTGAACCTGGACAAAGTGCTGGGCTTCATCACCGACCTCGGCGGCCGTACCTCCCACACCTCCATCATGGCGCGCTCCCTGGAGCTGCCGGCGATCGTCGGTACCAGCGACGTGACCAAGCAGGTGAAAAACGACGACTACCTGATTCTGGACGCGGTTAACAACAAAATTTACGTTAACCCGACCGCTGACGTTATCGATCAGCTGAAAGTCGCCCAGAACCAATACATCACCGAGAAAAACGATCTGGCCAAGCTGAAGGACCTGCCGGCGATTACGCTGGACGGCCATCAGGTTGAAGTCTGCGCCAACATCGGCACCGTGCGCGACGTCGCAGGTGCAGAGCGCAACGGCGCGGAAGGCGTCGGCCTGTATCGTACCGAGTTCCTGTTCATGGACCGCGACTCGCTGCCGACCGAAGACGAGCAGTTCCAGGCTTATAAAGCCGTGGCGGAAGCCATGGGCTCGCAGGCGGTGATCGTCCGCACCATGGACATCGGCGGCGACAAAGACCTGCCGTACATGAACCTGCCGAAGGAAGAGAACCCGTTCCTCGGCTGGCGCGCCATCCGCATCGCGATGGACCGCCGTGAAATCCTGCACGCCCAGCTGCGCGCCATCCTGCGCGCCTCGGCGTTCGGCAAACTGCGCATCATGTTCCCGATGATCATCTCCGTGGAAGAAGTGCGCGATCTGAAAGGCGAAATCGAGACGCTGAAAGCGCAGCTGCGCGAAGAAGGCAAGGCGTTTGACGAGAGCATCGAAGTGGGCGTGATGGTGGAAACACCGGCTGCGGCGGTCATTGCTCATCACCTGGCGAAAGAAGTCGACTTCTTTAGTATTGGGACAAACGATCTAACCCAGTATACTCTGGCGGTAGATCGCGGCAACGAGCTGATTTCTCATCTCTATAACCCGATGTCCCCATCAGTGCTTGGCCTGATCAAACAGGTTATTGATGCATCTCACGCGGAAGGCAAGTGGACCGGCATGTGCGGCGAACTGGCTGGTGATGAGCGTGCTACACTGTTGTTATTGGGCATGGGGCTGGATGAGTTCAGCATGAGTGCGATTTCAATCCCGCGCATCAAGAAAATTATTCGTAACACGAATTTCGAAGATGTGAAGGCGTTGGCAGCGCAGGCCTTGGCACAGCCAACGGCACAAGACCTGATGAATTGCGTCAATAAATTCATCGAAGAAAAAACGCTCTGCTAAACTTCCACGACACTGGAACGCCGCCCAATTTAATGCTTAGGAGAAGATCATGGGTTTGTTCGATAAACTGAAATCTCTGGTTTCTGATGACAAGAAAGACATGGGCACTATCGAGATCGTCGCTCCCCTTTCTGGCGAAATCGTCAATATCGAAGATGTGCCGGACGTAGTGTTCGCTGAAAAAATCGTTGGCGACGGTATCGCCATCAAACCGGCCGGCAACAAAATGGTTGCTCCGGTTGACGGCACCATCGGTAAGATTTTCGAAACCAACCATGCATTCTCTATCGAATCCGACAGCGGCATTGAGCTGTTCGTCCACTTCGGCATCGATACCGTAGAACTGAAAGGCGAAGGCTTCAAACGCATCGCCGAAGAAGGCCAGCGCGTCAAGAAAGGCGACGTCGTTATCGAGTTCAACCTGCCTCTGCTGGAAGAGAAAGCCAAGTCGACCCTGACGCCGGTCGTTATCTCCAACATGGACGAGATCAAAGAGCTGATCAAACTGTCCGGCAGCGTAACCGTTGGCGAAACCCCGATCATCCGCATCAAGAAGTAATCGAAGTTATCGCGAATGAGCAGTAAAAAACGGCGCCCTTGGCGCCGTTTTTTATCCCTTCGGGGTATCCCCATCTCGCTGCGTCATGACGACCAGCGCGGCACGCGCAGAGTGATGATCAGCCCCTCTTTGTCGCCGTTGCGAGCCTCAACCTGGCCGCCGTGCGCCAGCACCACCTTGCGGGTAATCGCCAGCCCAAGGCCGTAGCCCTTGCCCGACAGCGCCGATTTCACGCGTACGAAAGGATCGAAGATGCTCGACAGCTTCGACTCCTCGACGCCCGGCCCCTGATCGCTGACGGCGATCTGAAACTGATTGTCGACGCGCGACAGCGCCACCGTCACCCGCTGGCCGTGGCTGGAGAAGCGCAACGCATTACGCACGACGTTATCCACCGCACGCCGCATCAGCTCCGCATTGCCCTTGACGGTGTACTCCACGTCCGATTCGGCCTGCAGCACGATATCCACGCCGGGCACCTGCGCCTCGTAGCGCGCATCGCTCACCACCGCGTCTACCAGGCCGTACAGATCGAAATACTCTTCGTCCGGCAGGCTGCTGTGTTCGGTACGCGACAGCGCCAGCAGCTCGCCGATCATTTTGTCCAACCGCCCCGACTCATGTTCGATGCGCTTCAGCGAGGTTTCGACGTTGCCGGCATTCTGCCGCGCCAGACCGATGGCCAACTGCAGGCGCGCCAACGGTGAACGCAGTTCGTGCGAGACATCGTGCAACAGCTGCTCGCGGGCGCTGACCAGCAGCTCCAGCCGCTCGGCCATGGTATCGAAATCGCGCGCCACGTCAGATAGTTCGTCATGACGCCGCCGCATATTCGGGTACAGCCGCACCGACAGATCGCCCTGCGCCACCCGATCCAGGCCGCCGCGCAGCTGGCGCATCGGCCGGGTCAGGTTCCAGGCCAGCACGGCGCTGAACAGCAAACCGCCCAGCCCGCCGACCCACAGCATCGGCGCAGGAATGTTGAAGAAGTGGGAACGCCGCTCCGGCCGATACTCTTCCCGCAGCCCGCGCACGTTATAACTCAGCCAGTAACCCTGCCCTTCTTCGGTCTGCACCCAGGCGGAAATCGCTTTCGGCATCCGTCGCCCTTCAAACACCGGTTCTTCCGGCTCAGGCGGCGGTTGGGTCATCGGCGTAACGGACAGCAGACGCCGATCGTCCTCCGGCCAGTCGCGCATCAGGGCTTCCAGCGCCGGCATGCCGCCACTGCGCAACTGGGTGGCGGCGGAGGTCAGCTGCAGGCCTATCGCCCGCCGCGCCATGGAATTCTCCGGCGGCACATAGCGGTCGCCATAAAGAGAAAACGCCACCCACAAGGCCTGCGTCATGATGAGAAAGGTCAGCCAAAAGCCGAGCAAAATTTTCCAGAACAGTCTTCCGCGCATGTCTGGTTACCGTATGCGATAGCCGATGCTGCGCACCGTCTCGATGCTCAGCTTACTGCCGGCCAGCGCGCTCAACTTCTGGCGGATATTGCTGATATGCACGTCCACGCTGCGATCATAGGCCTCGCGCGGGCGCCCCAGTCCTTTCTCGGACAGTTCGTCCTTCGACACCACGCGGTCCGGCGCGCGCAGCAACAGCTCCAGCAGATTGAATTCCGAAGCCGTCAGATCAAACGCCTTGCCCCGCCATTCGCTGCTGCGGGTAGAAGGGTTCAGCGTCAGCTCGCCGAAGCTGATGGCGGCCTCGTCCTCCGCCTCTTGTGGCCGCTCTTCGAAACGGCGCAGCACCGCGCGCAGACGCGCCACCAATTCGCGCGGGTAGCACGGTTTGGGCATGTAATCGTCGGCACCCATCTCCAGGCCAATCACCCGATCGATGTTGTCGCCTTTGGCGGTCAGCATGATGATCGGCAGCCGGCTCTTTTTACGCACGTCGCGCAGCACGTCGATGCCGCTCATATCCGGCAGCATGATGTCGAGGATCATCGCGGTATAGTCGCCCGACAGCGCGCCCTCTACCCCCGCCTTGCCGGTCAGCACCAGCGTGGCGTCAAAGCCTTCGCCCGTCAGGTATTCACTCAGCATGGTGCCAAGCTCCAGGTCATCGTCGACCAGTAAAATTTTCATGCCTTGCTCCTTCACCGATTTTCGTTATTTTCCCGCCAATTCCGCCGGCCCGCAGCCGGTTTTACTCAATCCTTACACATCGCTCTTGGCGTCTCGCCACCGTTAGTGTGGCCGCTGTCGCACGATTTCTCTACTTCAGTCAGGGGATTGGCGCGCGAGCAGGCGATAGCCGCCGCGTCGGCGGGCCGGACAGGCAGTCTGTAACAGGGAGGTGAGAAGGCGTTTCCCGGCGGGACGCGCCGCCGGGAAGGAACGGTCAGTCGAACACGCCGGTGGAGAGGTAACGGTCGCCGCGATCGCAGACGATCGCCACCACCACACTGCCGGGATTAGCCGCCGCGACGCGCAGGGCGCCGGCCACCGCACCGCCGGAGCTGACGCCGCAGAAAATGCCTTCACGCTGCGCCAGCTGGCGCATGGTCTGCTCGGCATCGCGCTGCTCGATATCCAACACCTGATCCACCAGCTCCGGGCGGAAAATACCCGGCAGGTAAGCGGGCGCCCAACGGCGAATGCCGGGGATGCTGCTGCCTTCCGCCGGCTGCAGGCCAATGATCTGCACCTGCGGATTCTGGCTCTTCAGGTAACCGCCCACGCCGGTAATGGTGCCGGTGGTGCCCATGCTGGAAACGAAGTGCGTGATACGCCCTTCGGTCTGGCGCCAGATCTCCGGGCCGGTGGTGGTGAAGTGGGCATAGGGATTGTCGAAATTGTTAAACTGATCCAGCACCTTGCCCTGCCCCTGGCGCTGCATCTCCAGCGCCAGATCGCGCGCCCCTTCCATCCCCTGCTCACGGCTGACCAGGATCAGTTCCGCACCGTAGGCGCGCATCGCCGCCTGCCGCTCCAGGCTCATGTTCTCCGGCATCAGCAGCTTCAGCGCATAGCCTTTCAATGCAGCGATCATCGCCAGTGCAATGCCGGTGTTGCCGCTGGTAGCCTCGATCAGCACGTCGCCGGGCTTGATCTCCCCGCGCAGCTCCGCCTGCTGGATCATCGCCAACGCGGCGCGATCCTTCACCGATCCCGCCGGGTTATTGCCTTCCAGTTTGACCCATACCTCGCTGCCCGCCTGGGCGGCCAGCCGTTGCAGTTGTACCAGCGGGGTATTACCGATGCATTGTTCGAGCGTTGTCACGATCTTTGCCTGTGTGTTGGTGTGCGTAAAGTAAAAAGGCAACCCCGGGGTTGCCTTAAAGAAAAGGACTGGCTAAAACCTATCAGGCGCTTTTGGCTAACGCAACAGGTTGCAGCAGTTGATCGCCGGCATACAGCCGCGCATTGAGGCTGCCGACGTAATAACGGCCGCCGCGCACCGGCGTGGCGTTGCCTTCCGGCAACACCACGCCGATCGGTTCCTGATGCCAGCCGATCGGCTGCACCGTCAGCTGCCAGAAATGGCCGCGCGGGCTGACTTCCAACACCTGAACCGGCAGTGGGCAGCGCTCGCTGCTCTCGGTCGCCACTTCCATTTCCCACGGGCGCAGGAACAGATCGACGCTGCCCTGGTGCATCGGCTGGAACGACAGCGGCCACTGGTGCGCGCCGACGAACAGCTGGGAGCCGCGAATTTCGCCGTTCAGACGGTTCACTTCCCCCATAAACTCCAGCACGAAGCGGCTGGCCGGCTCGCGCATAATCTCCTCCGGCGAGCCAACCTGTTCGATATTGCCCTGACTCATCACCACGATGCGGTCGGCCACTTCCATCGCCTCTTCCTGATCGTGGGTGACGAACACGCTGGTGAATTTCAGCTCTTCATGCAGCTGACGCAGCCAACGACGCAGCTCTTTGCGCACCTGCGCATCCAGCGCGCCGAACGGTTCATCCAGCAGCAGAATCTGCGGTTCCACCGCCAGGGCGCGCGCCAGCGCCACGCGCTGTTTCTGGCCACCGGACAGCTGCGACGGGTAGCGATTGGCTAAATGGCCAAGCTGCACCATGTCCAGCAACTGAGTGACTTTCTGTTTGATCGCCGCGGCATTCGGCCGCTCGCGGCGCGGCAGCACGGTCAGGCCGAAGGCGATATTGTCGAACACCGTCATGTGGCGGAACAGCGCATAGTGCTGAAATACGAAGCCCACGCGCCTGTCGCGCGCGTGCATGTGGCTGACGTCGGTGCCGTGGAAGCCCAGCTTGCCGCCGCTCTGGCTTTCCAGCCCGGCGATGATGCGCAGCAGCGTGGTCTTGCCGGAGCCGGACGGCCCGAGCAGCGCCACCATCTCGCCGGAAGCAATATCGAGCGAGATATCGTTCAATACCTTGGTGCGACCGAAGTACTTGTTGATGCCGTTAATCTCAATGCTCATGATTTTCCTCCCGCTCGAGACGCGCGTTTTGACGTTCCAGACGCCACTGCAGCGCGCTCTTCAAAAATAGGGTAACGATCGCCATCAGGGTCAACAGGGCGGCGGCGGTAAAGGCCCCGACGGTGTTGTAATCCTGCTGCAACAGCTCGACCTGCAGCGGCAGGCTGTAGGTTTCGCCGCGAATCGAACCGGACACCACCGACACCGCGCCGAACTCGCCGATGGCGCGCGCGTTGGTCAGCACCACGCCGTACAGCAGCGCCCAGCGAATGTTGGGCAGCGTCACGCGGCGGAACATCTGCCAACCGGACGCCCCCAGCAGAATGGCGGCCTCGTCTTCCTGGCTGCCCTGGCTGAGCATCATCGGCACCAGCTCGCGCACCACGAAAGGACAGGTGACGAAGATGGTCACCAGCACCATGCCCGGCCAGGAGAACATGATCTGGATGTTATGCGCATCCAGCCAGCCGCCCAGCAGGCCGTTGCTGCCGTAAAACAACAGATAAATCAGCCCCGCCACCACCGGTGAGACGGCGAACGGGATATCGATCAGCGTCAGCAGCAACTGGCGGCCGGGGAAGGTGAAACGCGTCACCAGCCACGCCAGCAACGTGCCGAACACCAGGTTGAACGGCACGGTGATCAGCGCGATCAAGACCGTCAGCCAAATGGCGTGCAGCATGTCCGGATCGAGCAAGTTGCTCCACATCGCGCCAACCCCTTTGGAGAAGGCCTCGGCGAAAATCGACATCATCGGCACCACCAGCAGCAGCACCGAAAACAGCGTACCGATGGCGATCAACGTCCACTTGCCCCAGTTGACGCGCGGGCGCTCGGCGCCGTTGAAGGCGGAAACATCAGCCATCAGTGCCCTCCTCCCAAACGTCTGCCGAAGCGGCTTTGCAAGACGTTAATGCTGAACAGCAGCAGCAGCGACGCCGCCAGGATCACCGAGGCGATGGCGCTGGCCGCCGGGTAATCGAACTCCTGCAAACGCACAAAAATCATCAGCGAGGTCACTTCCGTCTTCCAGGCGATGTTGCCGGCGATGAAAATCACCGCCCCGAACTCGCCCAGGCTGCGGGTAAAGGAAATGGCGGTGCCGGCCAGCAGCGCCGGCGCCACCTCAGGCAACACCACGCGGCGAAAACTCTGCCAGCGCGTGGCGCCCAGCGTCTCGGCCGCCTCTTCGTACTCCGGCCCTAACTCTTCCAGCACCGGCTGCACGGTACGCACCACAAACGGCAGGCTGGTGAACGCCATCGCCACCGCGATCCCAAGCCAGGTGAAGGTGACCTTGATGTCGAAGTGCGCCAGCCACTGCCCGTACCAGCCCGTGGTGGAAAACAGGCCGGCCAGCGTCAGGCCGGCTACCGCCGTCGGCAGCGCGAACGGCAGGTCGATCAGGCCATCCAGCAGCGAACGGCCGGGAAAGCGGTAGCGCGTCAGGATCCAGGCCATCAGCATGCCGAACACCGCGTTGAACAGGCTGGCGACGCCGGCGGCCAGCAGCGTCACTTTGTACGCCGCCACCACCTGCGGGTTGGAAATCACTTCCCAGTACTGCGCCAGGCTCATCTGCGCCAGCTGCATCACCAGCGCACTGAGCGGCAGCAGCAGGATCAAACAGGTATAAAACAGGCTGCTGCCGAGGCTGAGGCCAAATCCGGGCAGCACCCGTTTACTGGACGACAACGCCAACATTTACTTGCGCCCTGCCGCTAACAGCTGATCCAACTCGCCGCCGGTGGCGAAGTGAGTTTTCATCACCTGCGGCCAACCGCCGAACTGGTCTTCCACCCGGAACAGTTGGGTGTCCGGGAATTGCCCCTTCGCCGCCGCCATCGCTTTCTGGTCATAGACGCGGTAGTAGAAGCTGGTGATCACCTGCTGCGCCGCCGGGCTGTAGAGGTAGTTCAGATAGGCTTTGGCCGCCTGCTCGGTGCCGTTGCGCTCTACGTTTTTGTCGACCCAGGCCACCGGGAACTCCGCCAGAATATCGACCGGCGGCACGATCACTTCGTACTTGTCTTCACCGTATTGCTTGCGGATGTTGTTCACTTCGGACTCGAAGCTGATCAGCACGTCGCCCAAACCGCGCTCGACGAAGGTGGTGGTCGCGCCGCGACCGCCGGTATCGAACACCAGCACGTTTTTCAGGAAACGGGTCATAAAGGCGCGGGTCTTGGCCGGATCGTTGCCGTCAGCCTGGCTGGCGGCGCCCCAGGCGGCCAGATAGGTGTAGCGGCCGTTGCCGGAGGTTTTCGGGTTCGGGAACACCAGCTTCACGTCGTCGCGCACCAAATCGCTCCAGGTGTGGATGCCCTTTGGGTTGTCCTTGCGCACTAAAAACGCCATGGTGGAATAGAACGGCGAGCTGTTGTTGGGCAAGCGCGCCTGCCAGTCCGCCGGGATCAGCTGCCCGCGATCGTGCAGGATCTGCACGTCGGTCACCTGGTTGTACGTCACCACGTCGGCGCGCAAGCCCTGCAGGATAGCCAGCGCCTGCTTCGACGAGCCGGCGTGCGATTGTTTGATGGTCAGCTTGTCGTTCGGATGCTGTTGATTCCACTGCTGTTCAAAGCCGGGATTCAGCGCGACGAACAATTCACGGGAAACGTCATAAGAGCTGTTCAGCAATTCCGCCGCCGACGCGGCGCCGCTCGCCAACAGCGCAGCCGCCAGCCAACCTTTCAGCACGAGATTTTTAACCCGGTTTTGTTTCATTCTGCACCTTATCACTGAGTCATTCCTTCAGGCTTTCGCCTTATTGACGACCAGTGTATTTATAACTCGGTGCGGAGCTGTAACGCTTTTATATACCGTTTAGTGATTTACAAGCATCAAACGCTATAAGGCAGGAAATGCGAGGCGTTTTGGGAAGGGAAAACAGACCGAAGCCGGACGCGCCGGCTTCGGCGACGGCATCAAAGTGACAGCAGGCGCGTCAGCGATGGCGCAAAGTAGTAGCTGCCGGTCACCGCACGGCTGAAGCGCAACATCGCGTCACGTTTGCCGTCCAGATCGCCGAACATGCTCAGCAGCTGCTGCTCGATATTGTGCAAGCGCGCGCAATAGGCGATGAAAAACAGGCCGTGCTTGCCGCTGGCGGTGCCGTAAGGCAGGCTCTGGCGCAAAATTTTCAGGCCCTTGCCGTTCTCTTTCAGATCGACGCGGCTGACGTGCGAGGTATCCGGGCGCTGATCGGCCGGCAGCTCTTCGCTGTCGTGCTTGGTGCGGCCGATGATCTGCTCCTGCTGTTCGGTGGTAAAGCGCTGCCACTGGCGCAGGTTGTGCTCGTAGCGTTGCACCAGCACATAGCTGCCGCCGGCGTCCTCTTCGCCTTCGGCGATCGTCGCCACTGCCGGGCGTTGGTCCCCCTGCGGGTTTTCGGTGCCGTCGATGAAGCCGCTCAGATCGCGCTCTTCCACCCAGCGGAAGCCATGGGTTTCTTCTTCAATCTTGATGACATTGCCGAACGCCGCCAGCGCCGCCTGCGCCAGCGTGAAGTTGACGTCGTGGCGCAGCGACTGGATGTGGATCAGCATATCGCGCTGGGTGGCCGGCGCCAGCCCTTTGCCGAGCGGCGTGAACGGCTTCAACTCTTTCGCACCCTGGCCGCTGGAGAGATCGTGCCAAACGTCATAACCGAAAGCGATCACCGCGCCGAGGCGCGCATCGGGGAACTGCTGCTGCAGCTCGCTCAGGGTCTGACAAAACTGCTTGCAGCCCTGGCGCAAGTCGGCGAATTCGCCCTGTACGCTGGCTTCCATAAAAATGGCGAAACGGCAGTGCTCCAGCAGAATGCCGCTCTGAACCTGTGTCATGTTGTTATCCTCAATACCAAAACCAGGCAACAGGTATGGCGGTTGACGCGCGGGTTCCCTGTTACAAACGCGCGCTATCATACCGCAAGCGCGGACGATTGCCTTGCAGCAGCGCAAAGAAAATAGGGGTAATGGCTTGAAAAGGCAGGCGCCGCGAACCGGCGCCCGTTGAACACGTTACTGCTGCGGCTTGGCGTGCCAGATGATTTTGCTGACCGTCCAGCTTTTCAGGGTGTCGTCCGGCGGAATGATATCCTGCGCCCCGGCCCACTTGCCGCTGAAGATGTAGGTGACGTACTTGCTCTGCTCCGCCACGCACTCCACTTTACCGGCGTCTTCGCCGCTGCCTGGCTTACAGGAGCCGAACGCCTTGCTGTACATATCGCCGAACGGCGTGCCGAGCTTGTTGCCCCACTCCGTCGCCACTTTCGGATCCAGCACGTCCACGCGCTGCAGGCGCCCTTTCGGTTCGCCAGTGATCACCAGTTTCACTTCGTCGCCGGACAGCGCCTGGTAATAAGAGACGATCTGGCCGTTGTTGGTCGCCATGCCGCCGCGCAGGCGGTAGTTGCCGTCCAGCCCGTCATTGATGGCGCTTTCCGACATCGGCGTGCCGGCGTTGAGCTTGCCGACGCCCTTGGCGCCGACCTCCAGGCTGCTGCCGAACCAGTTGAACGGCGACAGGCTGGACCAGGAGAAATTGGACATGCTCGAACAGCCGGTCAGTAACAGCGGAAGCCCTAACAACAGGGGGCGAATATTCATCTCTAGCTCCTTAGACATCAATGGCACGGCGCGGTAGCCCGCGCCTGCCGCACTCGGCGTTTTGCTGCGTGCCAGCCTCTCACAACGGCCCGCACTACGCCAACGGTTGCCTGCTTGGAGTGCGGAAAATGCGAAAAGTGCCGCACTTCTCGGCAATTAGTCGGCCTGCTCCGCCGGCGCGAAACAGGCTTTCAGGCGCGCATTCAGCAGCAGATAGCTCAGCGCCAGCGCGTCGAGCAACACCAACGCCAGCTCCAGCCCCGGCGCATCGCCGTCCTGGCGCCACAGGCTGAACAGCGAGCCGCCGAGCGACGCCAGCAGCGAGACAGCCAGCCCCCAGCGCCAGCCGCGCCACAGTCGCGGCCATTGGTGGCGACGGCCGCTCAGCAAAAACGCCAGCGCCGCCGGCAGGCCGAGCAGCATGCCGTACCAAAAACGTTGGGTATCCGGATAAAACAGCGCCAACAGGCTTTCGCCCTGCTCACGTGAAGCGCCGGCCATCACGAACAACAGCCAGGTGCGCGCCTGCAAAATCAGCACGGCCCAAAATCCCAGCGGCAGCCGCAGCGCGCCATGCTGGTCGTAATCGTCCGGGGAAAACCGGGGGGAGAATGGCTTCAACGCTCGTTCCTTGCCACAGAATAAAGACTATGGCTACAGATGGGCGCCGCCAGCGAGAATTTCAATGCGTCGGCTTAAGAAGCTCTTAAGATCGGCGTGTTTTAATCCTTATCACTTAGCAAGCACCCGATATCAGCGGGATGTGATTTTCAATAACGATAAGGAAGCGCAACATGAAAAAACTGACTCTGGCCGCTCTGATCGCGCTGTGCAGCGCACAGGTACTGGCGCAACAAGGCGGGTTCCTCGATCCGGCCGCGCCGCAGGCGCAAACGCAAGCCGCTCCGCAGGGCGGTTTCTCCGGCCCCAGCGCGGCGCTGACCACCGTGGACAAGGTGAAATCGCTGAGCGACGACACCTGGGTGATGCTGCAGGGCAACATCGAGCAGCGCATCGGCGACGATACCTACACCTTCCGCGACGCCACCGGCACCCTGACGGTCGAGATCGATCGCAAGCGCTGGAACGGCCAAACCGTCACACCGAAAGACAAGGTGCAGTTGGAAGGGAAAGTGGATAAAGACTGGAGCAGCGTGGAAGTGGACGTAAAAACCGTCAAAAAGCTGCCGTAATGCGCTGCGGCGGGCGGGCTATACCGCCGTCCGCCGCTCGATCAATATTCCTGATCTTCGATCAGCCGTTTGCCCAGGCTGGTGATGCCCTGGATTTCGTAGCCGAGCTTCTCGTACATCTCAACCACCGTGTCGTTGTCTTCGCGCACCATGATCTGGATCTTCGGGCAGCCTCGGGCGATCAGCTTCTTCTCCAGACGGTTGATCAACGCATTGGCGATGCCGCGCCCGCGATAGTCGGGATGCACCCCGAGGTAATACGCCGAGCCGCGGTGCCCATCATAGCCGCCCATCACCGAACCGACCACTTCGCCGCCGACTTCCGCCACCAGGAACAGCTCCGGGTCGTGGTTCAGCTTGCGCTCGATGTCCATTTCCGGATCGTTCCAGGGGCGCAGCAGATCGCAGCGCTCCCACAGGGTAATGACTTCTTCAAAGTCGTCTTGTCGAAATACGCGAATTTCCATCGATGTTGGCCGCTGTTAATTAAGGTGTTTATCTGATTATCGCGTGATTATTCACTTACGCAATATCAAACTGCGATTTAGCGCGCTATTTTGCCCGGAAATCGCCGGTAACAGGCGTAATAAATGGAAATAGTTATCGGGTCGATTAATGATTATCAATACGATATAACGTCGCAAAATAGAAACGTCGACGGAGCGTTGCGTAATGAAAAAGCAGGGTAAACCCTTCCTCAATTTTAAACCGCTTGCCGTTTCCCCGACGCGACGCCAACTTTTGCTTTCCGGTCTGGCGGTGGCGCTGTTCGGCGTGAAAAGCCAAAACGCCAAGGCGGAAGGCCTGCTGCGCAATCAGCACAGCAAACCGGCGGCGAAACCGGCCGGCGGCAAAAAGCGGGTGATGATCGATCCCGGCCACGGCGGCATCGACTCCGGCGCGGTCGGCCATGAAGGCTCGCAGGAAAAACACATCGTGCTGGAAATCGCCAACCACGTGCGCCGTTTCCTGCATGAGCACGATCACGTCGAGGCGCGCCTGACGCGCGAAGAAGACGAATTCATTCCGCTGTTCCAGCGGGTGGAGATCGCCCACCAGCACCAGGCCGATCTGTTCATTTCGATTCACGCCGACGGTTTCACCAGCCCGTCGGCCTCCGGCGCTTCGGTGTTCGCCCTCTCCAACCGCGGCGCCAGCAGCGCCATGGCGCGCTACCTGTCCAACCGTGAAAACGCCGCGGACGACGTGGCGGGCGGCAAGTACAAGGATCAGGACAACTACCTGCAGCAGGTGCTGTTCGATCTGGTGCAAACCGACACCATCAACAACAGCCTGACGCTCGGCCGCCACGTGCTCGGCCAAATTCGCCCGGTGCATCATCTGCACAGCGACAGCACCGAACAGGCGGCGTTTGCGGTGCTGAAATCCCCGTCCATCCCCTCGGTGCTGGTGGAAACCTCGTTCATCACCAACCCGAACGAAGAGCGGCTGCTGGGCACCACCGCGTTTCGCGAGAAAATCGCCCGCGCCATCGCGGACGGCATCATCAACTTCTTCGACTATTTCGACGCACACCAACGCAAACCCCGCTGATGCCGCGGGCGGCGAATAAGAGTATACTCAGCGCCTTGTTCAGCCAGACGCTATAAAGACCCCGCATGAGTTTACCTAACATCGCTGAAGTAAAATCCTTCCTGCTGGCGCTGCAGGATCACATCTGCGCGCAGCTCGCCCAGGCCGACGGCGGCGCCGTGTTCACCGAAGACCAATGGACGCGTGAAGAAGGCGGCGGCGGCCGCAGCCGCGTGCTGACCAACGGCGCGGTGTTCGAACAGGCAGGGGTCAACTTCTCGCACGTCTCCGGCGCCACTCTGCCGGCCTCGGCGACCGCGCACCGTCCGGAACTGGCCGGGCGCAGCTTCCAGGCGATGGGCGTCTCGTTGGTTATCCACCCGCTCAGCCCCTATGTACCCACCAGCCACGCCAACGTGCGCTTCTTCATCGCCGAAAAACCGGGCGAGGCGCCGGTGTGGTGGTTCGGCGGCGGTTTTGACCTGACGCCGTTCTACGGTTTCGCAGAGGATGCCGTGCACTGGCACCGCACCGCGGCCGAGCTGTGCGCGCCGTTCGGCGACGAGGTTTACCCTAAATACAAGCAATGGTGCGACGATTACTTCTTCATCAAGCACCGCAACGAAGCGCGCGGCATCGGCGGCCTGTTCTACGACGATCTGAACACCCCTGATTTCGACCATTGTTTCGCCTTCACCCGCGCGGTGGGCCAGGGCTTCCTCGACGCCTATCTGCCGATCGTCGAAAAACGCAAGGCCTTGACCTGGGGCGAGCGCGAGCGCCAGTTCCAGCTGTATCGCCGCGGCCGCTATGTGGAATTCAACCTGGTGTGGGATCGCGGCACGCTGTTCGGGCTGCAAACCGGCGGGCGCACCGAGTCCATCCTGATGTCGATGCCGCCGTTGGTGCGTTGGGAATATAACTACCAGCCGGAGGCCGACAGCCCGGAAGCGGCGCTGACGCGCGATTTCCTGCCGGTGCGCGACTGGCTGCAGGAGCCGAAATGATGCAGATTTGGGTCGATGCGGACGCCTGTCCGAACGTGATCAAAGAGGTGCTGTTCCGCGCCGCCGATCGCACCGCCATCACCGTCACGCTGGTGGCGAACCAGCCATTGCGCACGCCGCCGTCGAAGTACATCCGTTCGCTGCAGGTGGCGGCCGGTTTCGACGTGGCCGACAACGAGATCGTGCGCCGCTGCGAAGCGGGCGATCTGGTGATCACCGCCGACATCCCGCTGGCGGCGGAGGTGATAGAGAAAGGCGCGGTGGCGCTGAACCCGCGCGGCGAGCGCTATACGCCGGACACCATCCGCGAGCGCCTCAACATGCGCGATTTTATGGATACTCTGCGCGCCAGCGGCATTCAGACCGGCGGCCCGAACGCCCTGAACCAGCGCGACCGCCAGCAGTTCGCCAACGAGCTGGACAAATGGCTGCTGCAGGCGAAACGGGCGCAGTGACTGCGCCCTGCTCTGCTGCGGTTTAGAAGCGCACCTCCCCGCCGAAGATATAAGTCCGCCCACGGGCGGTGTTGGCGGCCGTCGCGTCATCCCCTTGGATCGGCAACATATTCAGTTTGTTCAACGCCTCGGAATAGCTCTTGTTCATCACGTTTTGCACGCTAAATTTCAGCATGACGTTGCGGTTGATCTGATAAGTGCTGTACAGGTCAATAATGGTAGGAATGTTCGGCATCTCTTGCTTCAGGATTTCACCGGTCACTTCGCTCTGTTCATAATCCGGCGACAAGCGACGCGTTTTGCCCGTGTATTTCACGATGCTGCCGACGGTTAGCGATTCATCAAGGAAACGCACCCCGGTATCCAACGTAAAATACATGTCCGGTAGTTCATTGATATCCCCGGCGCCGAAATAGGTGCTGGCGATGGAGGTCGGCTGCTCGGTGTGTTGCTTGCTGAAAGAGACGCGGGCGAATGCTCGACCGGCGTCATAGTTGGCTTCAACCTCAACACCATGCATGCGTACCGGCGTCAGAGAGTTGACGTAGATATACATGTTGTCCGAGTAATCTTCGCTCGCATCGGCCCAATCGTTTTCCAGATTTTCGCGATAACTGCATTTCCGCCCATTGCGGCATACCATGTAGGACTCGCTGAAGATGTAATTACGTACCTTACTGGTATAGCCCACGACCTTAAGGCGCAATGAATCTTCCTTCACCAACAGATCGTGTCCGTTGGCATTGAAGCCGGCCTGCCAGGTTTCCGCCCGTTCCCCCTTGAGGAACGGGTTCATCGATGCGCCACCCGAGTTGGAATAGAACACTTCTTGAATGTTCGGCGCACGCATCGATTTGCTGTAGCTGACGAATGGCTGCAACCACGGCGTCACCTGCGCCGATAGCATTACCGAAGGATTGAACCCTTGCTCTTTCAAATTGATGTTCGCGGCCCCTTGCGGGAAGCATTCCACGCGATAATCGCATTCAGGCTTGTAGCCGGTCAGCTTGTTGCTGGTGTAGTTCAGATTGAGATCGAGTTGATAAATATCCCGGTTAAGCTGCAGGCCGGTATATAAACTGCCGATTCGCTGCTCGCCGGATGGCGCGAAGGTGTTATTTTCTATCGCCTCCTGCGCCGTCTGCGCATTCTCTATCGCCGATTCAACATGTTTGCGGTATTGGTTGCGCATCAGCTTGCCGCCATAACTGAAGGCTACATCAGTATCCAGCAGGCTGAATCGGCTGGTGTTGTTGATATCCAGCGCATCGGAGCGGTTTTTTGCATTGGTGTTAAAGAAGGTGAATAGCGAACCGCCGTCGTATTTCTGATTGCCTTTACTGGTGCTGACGGTGAAGTTTAAATCCACCAGCTCCGAAAACGGCGCATAGTGATATTTGAGGTAGAGGTCATGACTATCGATATCGCGCCGAGAAAAGCGGTTTTGGTAGTTCCTGGCGGAAAACTCAATGCTATTGAACTCGTTAGGCTTGATATCCAGTTTGAACAGCTGTGACTTGGGATTTTGCTTCATAAATTCATCGTACCCAAAATCTTCGCTGCTGATACCGTCGCCATTGTTGAAGTTCGAATAAATAGAGCTCCCACTGACCGCGGCCATCGCGCCAATGCTGCCGGTATCGGTAAACGCCTGTCCCTTACCGGCGACGGCGATCATGCCGCTGCGGCCAATGCCGTTGCTGCCGACCGAGAATTTGGTTCTCACGCCGAAAGGATTGCCGGAAAAGATCACATCATCAACACCGATAGTGCGGAAGTTGGCGCTGCCCGCCAACGCGTTTACGCCGCTGCCGCCGCTGTTCTCACCGCGCGCCACGTCCACGCCGACGATGAAATTGGGGTCAATCAAAACGCCCGCCTGGTTATTGGTCGAACCGTGCGATATCACGCCAGACGTGGAAGTACCGTAATAGTTTTGGGTAATGCCATCGACCATAGTGTTGACCCGACCAAAGCCGCTCAGGCCGCGAATATTGACGCTGACCGCCCCCTGACTGGGGTCGATCTGGGTATAGGTGCCCGGCATGCTGCGCAGAATGCTGTCTACCGACTCCAGATTTTTGTTTTCGTCGCGCGAGCTGAATGCGCCAGGCTTCGCCAACGCCTCTTTTTCGCTGCTCTTGCCGCCGTCGGCGGCCGAGACGTTAAGCGGGCTGAACGCCACGCTGCCTTTATTGTTTTCCGCCTGTTCCTGCGCGGCCGCAGCCGGCCCGTACAGCGCCAGTCCCGCGCCGATCAGGCTCGCTATCATTTTGATTTTCATATATCCCCAGAAATAGCCAATAAGGTTTGATGGCCGACAATGCCCAGCAAAAAGCCCGCCGAAACGCGCGGTAAAAGATTGTTATTGTTTTATTGCGCCGCAGCGTGCCGCGGCGCTGAAGGTTATTTCTGCATCTGCCGATCCGCCGCCAAAATAAAGGCGTACTCCAGCGCGCCGTTTTCCAGCCGCGCCAGGCGGCCCGATTTGCCGCCGTGGCCGGCGGTCATGTCGGTGGAGAGCAGCAACAGCGAATCGCCCTGTTTGAAACGCCGCAGCTTCGCCACCCATTTGGCCGGCTCCCAATACTGCACCTGCGAGTCGTACAAACCGCTGGTGACCAGCAGGTTCGGATAATGCTGCTTGCGCACGTTGTCGTACGGGCTGTAGGACTTCATCAGCGCATAGGCGGCCGGCTGGTGCGGGTTGCCCCACTCCTCGTATTCCCCGGTGGTCAGCGGAATGCTGTCATCCAGCATGGTGGTCACCACGTCGACGAACGGCACCTGCGCCACCACCGCGTTGTACAGCTGCGGCGCCTGATTGATCACCGCCCCCATCAGCAAACCGCCGGCGCTGCCGCCCATGGCGTAGATGCGTCCCGGTTGGCCGTAGCCGCCGTTGATCAACGCCTGGGTGGCGTCGATGAAATCGTTGAAACTGTTCGGTTTTTGCGTCAGCTTGCCCTGTTTGTACCAGCTCTGCCCCAACTCGCCGCCGCCACGCACGTGGATCAGCGCATAGACGAAGCCACGATCCAGCAGGCTGATACGGTTGGCGCTGAACGCCGGATCCATGCTCATGCCGTAAGCGCCATAGCCGTAGACCAGCAGCGGGTTATGCCCGTTTTTGAACAGCGATTTGCGATACACCAGCGAGACCGGCACCTTCACGCCGTCGCGCGCCGTGATCCAAATGCGTTCGCTGTGATACAGGCTGGGATCGACGCCTTTCACTTCCTGTTGCTTGAGCAGGGTGCGCTCGCCCTTGTTCAGATCCCACTCATAGGTGCGGGTCGGCGTGGTCATCGCCGAATAGCCGTAGCGCAACCGATCGCTGTCCGGCTCCGGGTTATAGCCCAACCAGGCCATGTAGCTGGCATCGTCGAACGGGATGGCGCGCTCGGTTTTACCGTCCCAGCTGATTTGCCGCAGCTGCACCAGCCCGTTGGCGCGTTCCTGCACCACCAGCCAGTCGCGGAACAGGCTGAAGCTCTCCACCTCGTGCTGCGCCTGCGGCGCAATCAGCGTCTGCCAGGGGTTGCCCGCCGCCGTGCGGTACAGGCCGAAGTTCGGATCCTGATGGTTGGAACGCAGATAGAACTCTCCGCGGTAGTGATCGAGGTAATACTCGCGGCCGTTTTGCCGGACGGCGAACAGCTGCGGCTCGCGCTGCGGCTGGTTGGCGTCGATCAGGCGCACTTCGGAGGTGGTGTTGCCGCTGATGGTGAGTATCAAGTAGTCACGCGAAGAAGAACGGCTGAGGCTGAGGTAGAACGCCGGATCGTTCTCCTGGTACACCAGCTTATCTTCCGCCGTCGGCGTACCGTACTGATGGCGATAGACCTGGTACGGCAACAGCGTTTGCGGGTGGTTGCGCACGTAGAACAGGGTTTGGCTGTCGTTGGCCCACACCATGTTGCCGGAGGTGTTTTCCAGCGTTTCCGGCGACCAACGCTCACTGTCTATCTCGCGCAGGGAGATGCGGTATTGGCGACGGCCCTGCAGATCTTCGGCTACCGCCAGGCGGCGGTTGTCCAGACTGACGTCCAGCGCCCCCAGGCGATAATAGGCATGGCCTGCCGCGCGCTGATTGGCGTCCAACAGGGTTTGCCACGGCGTGTCGCCGGTGAGCGCCTGGCGCTGATACCGCGCGAAATCTTTACCGGCGGCGTAGCTTTCCTGATAGCGATAGCCGTTGAGCTGATACGGCACCGAACGATCGTCAGGGCTCATGCGGCCCAGCATCTCCTGATACAGCGTGGCGCGCAGCTTCTGGTACGGCGCCATCATCTGCTCGGTGTAACGGTTCTCCGCCTTCAGGTAGTCCAGCACCTTCCGCTCTTTTCGGCTGTCGTCGCGCAGCCAGTAGTAATCGTCGGTGCGCGTCTCGCCGTGGGCAGTCAGCGCTTTCGGCGCGCGTTCCGCCAACGGCGGCTGCGGTTGCGCCAGCGCGGCGCCGGCGACGCCTAAAGAAAGCCAGAGCGCGGCCGCGATGCGACGGCGCGGGGTAAATAACAGCGGATTCATAATCCCTCACGAAGTTTGAAGAGCCGGACGGCGGCGCTGCCGCGTCTGCGGGCATTAACGGCGGGCGTTCAGCTCCGCCAGATTGAAATCGATCGGCATCGTTACCCTGACGGCCCCCTGCTGGAGCATCTCCGGCGGCGGCGGCGGCAACGGCTGCGCGCGCGACACCACCGCTACCGCTTCCCGATCCAGCGACGCGGTGCCGGAACGCGCCAGCAGGATCACGTTCGATACCCGCCCCTGCGCGTCGACGCTGAAACTGACCTGCGGCATGCCGCTGCGCCGGCGGTTGCGGGCATCCGGGGGATATTCCTTGATGCGGTTCAGCTTGCCCTTCACCAGACTCTCCCACGACAGCTTGGCCTGCGCGCTGCTGTTGGCATCGCTGTTGATCGGGGCGGCGGTTTGGTGGGAGAGCGTCTGCGCCTGTGGGGCGGCGGCGCTGGACGCGGCGGCGTTGCGCGTCTCTTTGGCCTGTTCCTGCGGTTTCGGCTGCGCTTTTTGCGGGGGGCGGTGTTCGGCGCGCTTCTTCTGCACCGTCACGATCTTCGCTTTATCGGCGCGCGCCAGCTTGGGCAGATCCGGCTGTTGCTGCTGCTCAGCGGGCTGCGCCGCGGCGGACTCCGCCTGCTGCACGCCCAGCGGCAGCGGTTTGCTTTCCGGCGCTTCAATCTGCGCCGCCCAGCTCATCATCACCGCCGGCGGCGGCAGCGCCACCGGCTCCAGCGCCGTCTGCGGCCAATAAAACAGCAGCACCAACGCCGCGTGCGCCGCCAGGGCGAGCAGCAGGCCGCGCGCCCAGCGCGGCTGCGGCAGCTCAAAGGCCGAAAGGGAATAAGACTGACTTAACATAGGGGCATTAGCTTGCTTAATTGCGAATGATTGCAGATCACATTTACTAATGATAATCATTTGCAACTATAATTAACACCCCTTTTCACTGCCTTAACGTATTCATTTCACTGATGGTGTGATCCACAGGTAGTCTGCCGTGTTCGCATCGACCTGTACGCCCGGCTCCGCCAGCATCAGCACCGTCGGCGCCGCCGCCGGTTGCAGATCCCGCACGTGCAGCGGCACGCCCACCGATTTGGCGGCGTGATAGCCGCCGGCGATTAACAGCGCGGGCGTGGGCGCCGCCAGCAAACGTTCCGCCATGCGCCGATCGCGCTGCTGCTGGATCGCCAACATCGCGTGCAGTTGGTCGGCCTCAATCTTGCCGCCGTGCGAAGTGCGGATGGTCTCTTCCAGCGCCTTGCGCACCGCCGGCTGCGCCGATAGCTGCCCCGCCGGGAACTGCGGCTGCTGATAGAACGCCGTAATCTCGCTGCGATCCAGGTTGGCTGACCACAGCGGGTATGGCGCGCGCATCGCCGCCATCGTCACCCCGCCATACAGTTCCCACTTCCAGCCCGGCTGCCAGGCGATCAGCTCCGCCACGCGGCCGTCACGCACTGTGGGGTCGCTCTGCAGCCACTGCTTGACTTTGTCCACCTGCGCCTGCTGGTTCGGGTTGATCATCTCCATCAGCACGCTGCCCTGCGGCCGCCGCGCCGGCAGTTGCTGCACCAGCCATTGCTCAACCTGATGGTGGTAAGGATTGTCATGTTTTTCCCCGACGATCACCCGCGGCTGCTGCGCCAATCGCGTCAACAGCTGCTCCGGCGTCAGGCTCGCACCGCTGTGCAGATCGGTGATGCTCCCCAAACTCGCGATGTCATTGGCCGGTGCCTTCACCGGCGTTTGGCTGCAGGCGCCGAGCGCCAAGGCCGCCAATAAAATCAGATATCTCATCATGTTGTCCCATTAGCGAAAATGGCGACATTATAGATAATAATTATCATTTGCATATAGATCCGACTTAACGATTTTTTTACGCGGCGATCGCCGGTGGCGCATTGCGTTAAAAAGGCATTACGGGTATAACCAATAGCCATTCAGATATTTAGACGTCTATACGGATAGATTATTATGCACGCATCGGCGCCCGCCGCAGGGCAGTTCAAACGCAGCATGAAGGCCCGGCACCTGGTGATGTTGTCGCTGGGCGGCGTGATCGGCACCGGGCTGTTTTTCAACACCGGCTACATCATCTCCACCACCGGCGCGCTCGGCACCCTGCTGGCTTACCTGATCGGCGCGCTGGTGGTGTATCTGGTGATGCTGTGCCTGGGTGAGCTGTCTGTGGCGATGCCGGAAACCGGCGCCTTTCACGTCTACGCTTCGCGCTATCTGGGGCCGGCCACCGGCTATGCCGTCGCCTGGCTGTATTGGCTCACCTGGACGGTGGCGCTGGGCTCCAGCCTGACCGCCGCCGGATTCTGCATGCAGTACTGGTTCCCGCAGTCGCCGGTGTGGCTGTGGTGCCTGATCTTCTGCGCGGCCATTTTCCTGCTCAACGTCGTGACCACCCGTTTTTTTGCCGAAAGCGAATTCTGGTTTTCGCTGATCAAAGTGGTGACCATTCTGGCGTTCATCATTCTGGGCGGCGCCGCCATGTTCGGCCTGCTGCCGATGAAAGACGGCACGCCGGCGCCGTTCCTGCATAACCTGACCGCTTCCGGCTGGCTGCCGCACGGCACGCTGCCGATCCTGATGACCATGGTGGCGGTGAACTTTGCCTTCTCCGGCACGGAACTGATCGGCATCGCCGCCGGTGAAACCGAGAACCCGGAGAAAGTCGTGCCGCTGGCGATCCGCACCACGGTGATCCGCCTGATGCTGTTCTTTATCGGCACGGTCTTCGTGCTGGCAGCGTTGATCCCGATGGATCAGGCGGGGATCGTCAAAAGCCCGTTCGTGCTGGTGTTTGAACGCATCGGCGTGCCTTACGCCGCCGATATCTTCAACTTCGTGATCCTGACCGCCATCCTCTCGGCGGCCAACTCCGGCCTGTACGCCTCGGGGCGCATGCTGTGGTCGCTGGCCCACCAGCGCACCCTGCCGGCCTACTTTGCGCGCGTCAATGCGCGCGGCATTCCGATCAACGCCCTGACCTTCAGCATGCTCGGCGGCGTGCTGGCGCTGCTGACCAGCGTGATCGCACCGGACACGGTGTTCGTCGCCCTGTCGGCGATCTCCGGCTTTGCGGTGGTGGCGGTGTGGCTGAGCATCTGCGCCGCCCACTATGCTTTCCGCCGCGCCTATCTGCGCAGCGGCCAGCCGATAAACGGCCTGAAATACCGCGCCCCCGGCTATCCATTGACGCCGATCCTCGGCTTTGCGCTGTGCCTGCTGGCCTGCATCGGGCTGGCGTTCGATCCGGAGCAGCGCATTGCGCTCTACTGCGGGCTGCCGTTCGTCGCCCTGTGCTATCTCACCTATTTCCTGACCCGGCGCGCCGGGCAAAAAAACGCTTTGGGAGAACAACATGTCGGTTAATAACCCCGTCGCCCGCCTGCTGGCCGAACAGCCGACGCTGATCCTGGACGGTGCGCTGGCCACCGAGCTGGAAGCGCGCGGCTGCGATCTGACCGATCCGCTGTGGTCGGCCAAGGTGCTGATTGAAAATCCCGAGCTTATCTATCAGGTGCATCTCGATTATTTCAACGCCGGCGCCCAGTGCGCCATCACCGCCAGCTATCAGGCCACGCCGCAGGGCTTCTTGCGCCGCGGCCTGGATCAGGAGCAATCGCTGGCGCTGATCGCCAAAAGCGTACAGCTGGCGCAGCGGGCGCGGGGCGATTATCTGGCCGCACACCCGCAGGCGGCGCCGCTGCTGATCGCCGGTTCGGTAGGCCCGTACGGCGCCTATCTGGCCGACGGCTCGGAATACCGCGGCGACTATCGGCTGGCGCAGGATGACTTCATTGCCTTCCACCGCCCGCGCCTCGCCGCGCTGGCCGCCGCCGGCGTCGATCTGCTAGCCTGCGAAACGCTGCCGTCGTTCGCTGAACTGCAGGCGCTGCTGACGCTGCTGCAGGAGTTCCCGACGCTCGGCGCCTGGTTCGCCTTCACCCTGCGCGACAGCCAACACCTCAGTGACGGCACGCCGCTGACGGAGGTCATGTCTGCACTGCGCGGCAACCCGCAGGTGCTGGCGATCGGCATCAACTGCATCGCGCTGGACAAGGTCGCCCCGGCGCTGCGCCAGCTGAGCGCGCTGGCCGACAAACCGCTGCTGGTCTACCCGAACTCCGGCGAGCATTACGATGCGGTGAGTAAAACCTGGCACGCCTGCGGCGGCGAACACGGCAGCCTGGCCGATCAGGCGACAGAGTGGCGCGCGCTCGGCGCGCAATTGATCGGCGGCTGTTGCCGCACCACCCCGCAGGATATCCGCGCCATCGCCGCGCGCTGCAAGGCATGAGAAAGGGGGTTATTCGGTTAACCGGCGCAGTTGCTCCGCGGCTTGTTCGACGTTGAGGCGGCCTTGAGCAGCCTCGACCGTGAGTTCAACCAGCTGCGCATCTTCACGCAGTGCAATGCCATTGATACCGAGAAATAACGCCATGCTTTGGAAGGCCGTGCGCTTATTGCCATCAAGAAAAATATGACCGTGGCTGATAGCAATGAGATAAAGTGCGGCCAAACGGTAAACGTCGGTGACGTTCTCATAGTGGTAAGCATTGAGCACGCGGTTGGCTACAGCCTCAACTTTGCTGCCATCCTGGCGGCCGTGAGGCACAATTTCAGCATTGAATTCCGCAATATCCTCTGCGGTCAAAAAGATCATCTATTGGCCAGCGCCTTAATCGTATCCGCGTGTTTAGCCTGAATGCGCGCTTTCACCTTGGCTTTGACCAAAACCTCATAGTCGGCCTTACTGATGATGTAAACCTCATCGTGTCCGCGGCGCGTCACTTCCACCGGCTGTTTTTGCGCTTCCAAAAGCACCTCGGCCAAATTGTTTCTCGCTGCCGTGTAGCTGATCGTAGTCATTTTCTTTACCTGTACATGTACATGTTTGACGATTATTTGTACCACGTCCGCTGGAAATAAAAAAGCCCCCGGCGCCAACGGCGCAGGGGGCCAGTCACTCATCCCGGCCTTACAGCGGTTCGGTCTGGGCTTCCACCACCGCCAGCGCCACCATGTTGACGATGCGGCGCACCGAGGCGATCGGCGTCAGGATGTGCACCGGCTTGGCGACCCCCATCAGCACCGGCCCGACGGTCACCCCTTCCGAGC
The DNA here is from genome assembly GCF_047456145.1 of Serratia sp. BNK-23. Taxonomy (NCBI): domain Bacteria; kingdom Pseudomonadati; phylum Pseudomonadota; class Gammaproteobacteria; order Enterobacterales; family Yersiniaceae; genus Serratia; species Serratia sp. BNK-23. The sequence continues at coordinate 1,267,920 of NZ_CP179900.1, read as the reverse complement.
AGGAGACGCGCAGCAGGTTGTAACTGATCCGCGCCGCTTCCATGTTCGGCATGATCAGCAGGTTGGCCGAGCCTTTCAGCGGGCTGTCCGGCATCAGATCGTGACGGATGCTTTCCACCAGCGCGGCGTCGCCGTGCATTTCGCCGTCGATCTCCAGCTCCGGCGCCAGCTCGTTCACCAGCTCCAGCGTTTTGCGCATCTTGCGCGCCGCCGGGCAGTCAGACGAGCCGAAGCTGGAGTGAGACAGCAGCGCCACCTTCGGCTCAATGCCGAAGCGGCGCACGGTTTCCGCCGCCATCAGGGTGATCTCCGCCAGCTGTTCCGGCGTCGGATCGTCGTTGACGTAGGTGTCGGCGATAAAGGTGTTGCCGCTCGGCAGCAGCAGCGCGTTCATCGCGCCGGCGACGTGCGCGCCTTCACGGAAACCGAACACGTTCTTCACCACGTCGTAATGCTCGTGGTAGCTGCCGATGGTGCCGCAGATCATCGCATCCGCTTCGCCGCGGTGCAGCATGATGGCGGCGATCAGCGTCGGGTTGCCGATCACCGCGCGGCGCGCCTGCTCTTGCGAGACGCCGCGGCGTTTCATGATCTGGTAGTACTCGCCCCAGTATTCGTTGAAGCGCGGATCCGACTCGTTGTTCACCACTTCGAAATCTTTGCCCGGCGTCAGCTGCAGGCCCAGCTTTTTCAGGCGCATCTCGATCACGCTCGGCCGGCCGACCAGGATCGGGAAAGCCAGCCCTTGCGACACCAGCTCCTGCGTGGCGTGCAGCACGCGCTCTTCCTCGCCTTCCGCCAGCACCACCCGCTTCATCTCTTTGCGCGCCTGCGAGAAGATCGGTTTCATGAACAGGTTGGTTTTGTAGACGAACTCCGCCAGCTTCTCCACGTAGGCGTCGAAGTCTTCGATCGGGCGCGTCGCCACGCCGGAATCCATCGCCGCCTTGGCCACCGCCGGCGCGATCTTGACGATCAGACGCGGATCGAACGGTTTCGGAATGATGTATTCCGGCCCGAAGGAGAGATCCTGATCGTCATACGCGGAAGCCACCACGTCGCTCTGCTCCGCCAGCGCCAGATCGGCGATGGCGTGCACGCAGGCCAGCTTCATCTCTTCGTTGATGGTGGTGGCGCCCACGTCGAGCGCGCCGCGGAAAATGAACGGGAAGCACAGGACGTTGTTCACCTGGTTCGGGTAGTCGGAACGGCCGGTACAGATGATGGCGTCCGGGCGCACCGCTTTGGCCAGCGGCGGCAGAATTTCCGGTTCCGGGTTGGCCAGCGCCATGATCAGCGGATCGCGCGCCATGGTTTTCACCATATCCTGCGTCAGGACGCCCGGGCCGGAGCAGCCGAGGAAGATGTCGGCGTTCGGGATGGCGTCGCCCAGCGTGCGCTGGCCGTTATCCTCGATGGCGTAGGCGGCTTTGGTCTGTTCCATATTGGCGTCGCGGCCTTTATAGATGACGCCTTTGGAGTCGCAGACGGTGATGTTCTGCTGACGCAGCCCCAGCGCCACCAGCAGGTTCAGGCAGGCGATGGACGCCGCGCCGGCGCCGGACACCACCAGCCGCACATCGGAGATGTTCTTCTTCACCACGCGCAGGCCGTTGAGCACCGCGGCGGTGGTAATGATCGCCGTGCCGTGCTGGTCGTCGTGGAACACCGGGATCTTCATGCGCTCACGCAGTTTCTGCTCGATGTAGAAACACTCCGGCGCCTTGATATCTTCCAGGTTGATGCCGCCGAAGGTCGGTTCCAGCGCGGCGATAATGTCGATTAACTTGTCAGGGTTATGCTCATCCACTTCGATATCAAATACATCGATACCGGAAAACTTCTTGAACAAAACGCCCTTGCCTTCCATCACCGGCTTACCGGCCAACGCGCCGATATTGCCCAGACCCAGTACCGCCGTGCCGTTGGAAATCACCGCCACCAGATTGCCGCGCGCGGTGTATTTGTAGGCCGCCAGCGGATCTTCGGCGATCTCGAGGCAAGGCGCGGCGACACCCGGCGAATAGGCCAGCGCCAGATCGCGCTGAGTCGCCAACGGTTTGGTAGGGGAAACCTGGATCTTCCCTGGGACAGGAAACTGATGGAAATCAAGGGCACTCTGTTTGAGCTGTTCGTCCATTATGGATTCCTTTGTTTTTTGCTTTTATGTTGAGGTAAGGCTTTGAGGCTGCGCCCTGCCGTGGGCCATGGCGCCCAATTACAATGACAGGGCACAGACTTGAAGTATAGTGAGAGAAACATCACAAACTTTGAAGCGCGCCATAACCTTGGTCGAAAGAGCGTTTTAAAAGTAAAAAAAGAAGGCCTGCGGGACGAGCAGAGAAACGCCGCCGTCAGCGCGGCGGCAGCCTGGCGCGCCAGGCGTTGAGCGTCTCCACCTGGCCGGCGCAAATGTGTAACGAGGTTTGTAACGCCAGGGCATAGCTCACCGCATCGCCCCAGGTCTCCCCCTGCAGCAGCGGCTGCTCACAGGGCGCGAACACCGACTCAGGGGGCAACAGCGGCACGGCCTGCGGCGCCGGCGGCCGGGCGCAGGAGCTCAAACACAGCGCCAGGCAGAGGCTGAGCGGCGCAGGGATCGTTTTTAATCGCTTCACGGTATTTCCTCTGATAAGCCTCGTGTTGCTGGCGCAGCTGCTGTTCCTGCCGCTGCTGCGCCACCATCAGCGCACGATTTTGCGCGTCCTGTGTCTGCAAGGTGGCGATCAGCCCCGCCTGCTGCGCCAGGCTTTTTTGCAGTTCCGCCGCCTGTTGCCGCGCGGACGCCAACTGGTGCGACAACAGCGCGCTGTAGCCGCCGAGGCAGATAGCCGCCAGCAACAGCAGCAGCAACCCGCCCTGCATCAGTTTCTGCAGCCAGCCGCTCATGCCGGATAGTCCCGAAACGGCAGCTGGAAGTGCGGGCCATCCTTGAGGGTTTTCCATTCACCGCCCCATTCGACGTTGATGCCGCATTCACGCGCCGCGCGCCGCACCGCCACTGCAATCTGCGCGTAGTAATCCCACTCCCAGGAGACCACGCCCGCCGGCATCGCCACCACGTCCACCGCGTGCCCGGTCAGGTGGCGGCTGCGCAGCGTTTGGCTGCTGCCGGCGCGCACCATTTCCCGCTGGCGCGCCATGCTGCGCAGCCCCTCGCTGACGGAAAACGGCACCAGCGAATAACGCAGCGCCAGGCGAATAACGCGCACCAGATCCGGGTGCACGCCGCGCAGGTTTTCTTCGCTGCGGGCGGTAAAGCGAATCTCTTCGATGTCATTTAACATTTTTAAACCCCGTCTTTTTGCCGATGAATTTTTTAATTAAGGCGTTGATGTAATCCGCCCCCATAAAACCAATCAGTACGCTGGCCAAATTCGCCCACTTTAATTCCAGGCCCATCAACGCCAGCGCATCGCGCACCGTCCAGGCCAATAACGCGCACATCGCCGCATTCAATAAGCGTCGCCGAATACCCACGTTGCGGTAGGCGCCATGTAATAGCGCCATCACGCCGGCCAAAATGGCGTTCAATACCGGCTGAAGATATTCACATACTCGCTGGACTATTAAGCCAACAGCGTCAGGCTCTATGCTGGACATAGCTCATCTCCTTTTTTATTTTTAATTAAATGCCAATCACGGCCGGTGGGACATCGGATAATCAGAATCTAGTTAAGGATGCTATTACAAAGCAAATGAATAAATACAGGCCCTATGGTCGAATTCATTCACGCTGAACGTTGGCACAACACATAAACGCCAAGACAGGCGGCAGTGAATAAAAAATTCATTCTTATGGTGATTTATTTCGACTTTTGTTTTTACGAAAAATAAACATTAATGGCGGTGGGAAATACTTCCCCATCATAAAAACATCCACTCTGGAGAAATACTATGTCCACACGCAAAGCCGTTATTGGGTATTATTTTATTCCAACCAACCAAATCAATAATTACACCGAGACCGATACGTCCGTCGTGCCATTCCCGGTTTCCAACATTACGCCGGCCAAAGCCAAACAGCTGACGCACATTAACTTCTCTTTCCTGGATATCAACAGCAACCTGGAATGCGCCTGGGATCCGGCCACCAACGACGCCAAGGCGCGCGATGTGGTCAACCGTTTGACCGCGCTCAAAGCGCATAACCCCAGCCTGCGCATCATGTTCTCCATCGGCGGCTGGTACTACTCCAACGATCTGGGCGTATCGCACGCCAACTACGTCAACGCGGTGAAAACCCCGGCGTCGCGCGCCAAGTTCGCCCAATCCTGCGTGCGCATCATGAAGGATTACGGTTTCGACGGTGTGGACATCGACTGGGAGTATCCGCAGGCGGCGGAAGTGGACGGCTTCATCGCCGCGCTGCAGGAGATCCGCACCTTGCTGAATCAGCAAACCGTCGCCGACGGCCGCCAGGCGCTGCCGTATCAGTTGACCATCGCCGGCGCCGGCGGCGCCTTCTTCCTGTCGCGCTATTACAGCAAGCTGGCGCAGATCGTCGCGCCGCTCGATTACATCAACCTGATGACCTACGATCTGGCCGGCCCCTGGGAGAAGGTAACCAACCACCAGGCGGCGCTGTTCGGCGACGCGGCCGGGCCGACCTTCTACAATGCGCTGCGCGAAGCCAATCTGGGCTGGAGCTGGGAAGAGCTGACCCGCGCCTTCCCCAGCCCGTTCAGCCTGACGGTCGACGCCGCGGTGCAGCAGCACCTGATGATGGAAGGCGTGCCGAGCGCCAAAATCGTCATGGGCGTGCCCTTCTATGGCCGCGCCTTCAAGGGCGTCAGCGGCGGCAACGGTGGGCAATACAGCAGCCACAGCACGCCGGGCGAAGATCCGTATCCGAGCACCGACTACTGGCTGGTGGGCTGCGAAGAGTGCGTGCGCGACAAGGATCCGCGCATCGCCTCCTATCGCCAGTTGGAGCAGATGCTGCAGGGCAACTACGGCTATCAGCGCTTGTGGAACGACAAGACCAAAACCCCTTATCTGTATCATGCGCAGAACGGGCTGTTCGTCACCTATGACGATGCCGAGAGTTTCAAATACAAAGCGAAGTACATCAAGCAGCAGCAGCTGGGCGGCGTGATGTTCTGGCATCTGGGGCAAGACAACCGCAACGGCGATCTGCTGGCCTCGCTGGATCGCTATTTCAACGCCGCAGACTACGACGACAGCCAGCTGGATATGGGCACCGGGCTGCGCTACACCGGCGTCGGCCCCGGCAACCTGCCTATCATGACCGCGCCGGCCTATGTGCCGGGCACCACTTACGCGCAGGGCGCGCTGGTGTCCTACCAGGGCTACGTCTGGCAGACCAAGTGGGGTTACATCACCTCTGCGCCGGGTTCAGACAGCGCCTGGCTGAAGGTGGGCCGCGTAGCGTAAACCATAAAAAAACCCCGTAGCCGAATGCTGCGGGGTTTTCATTGAGTTAACCGTTTGATTTTCGCGTCCCTTCGTCTCTATTCCTTCAGTTGTGGCACCATGGATAGCTGCCATCCCGCACCACTTCGCGGCCCATCAGGCTGTAGACATCGCTTTTACGCGTCAGCCGCTCATGCCACCAGTTAAACCCGGCGCCCTTGCTGGCCGGATGCCACGCCAGCCAAATCATTTCGTCGCCCTTTTGCATCTCCACCGGCACCGTCACCAGTTCGCCGCTGGCCAGTTCTTTTTCGATCAGCGCAGGCGGCAGAAAAGCGTGGCCGATGCCGCGCTTGAGCAGCGCCAGGTTGCTTTCCACATCGCACACCACCAGTTGACGCTGCAAGGGCAGCGTACCGTGATTGCGCTTGGGCAGCTCATGGCTGCTGTCGGCGATCACCACCACGATGTCGTTCAACCGCTGTTTCTTGCACACCGGCTTTCTCTGCGCCGCGAATGGGTGGGAAGGCGATACGCACAGCACGAAATTGAGCTTGCCGAGCATCAGGGTTTTGGCCTGCACGCTGTCGGGAATTTGGCCGATGGCGATGATCAGATCCGCCCGGTTGTTTTTCAGCGCATCCCAGGTGCCGTTCAACGCTTCCCGCTGCACCGAGATATTGGCGTTCGGGCAATGCTGAATATAGTCGCGGATATCCTGCGTCAGCGTTTCCAGCGGGAAGAAGGTGTCTACCGCCAGGCGGATATTATTGTCCAGCTTGGGGATGTTGCGCACCCGGCTTTCCAGATCCTGCACCGCATTTAAAATCCAACTGCCTTCCTGCAGGAGAAATTCCCCTTCATCCGTCAGGGTAATCATGGGGCCATTGCGATGAAAAAGTTTCACGCAAAGTTTGCTTTCAATATTGGAAACCCGATAAGAGATCGCCGAAGGCGTTTTATGCAGCGCCTCCGCGGCCATAGAGAAAGATCCGGTGCTCTTGATGGTGCTGATTATTTTAATCGCGTCCAGGGATAATCTAGTCATACAAATTCCTCTTTAAAATAAAATAAGAAAAATGACACTAAATTCCCAAGGTGGTGGCGCACAAAAATCGATCAAATCGAACAAGGGTACTCATAGCAACAAGCAATATACTTCATAAATGAGAGCGCTATCTTAAATACTATTCATCACTACTTGATATAAATTTCATCATAGCGCCGTGCTTTTACACTGTGACAGTTAAATAAATTCGGCCTAACGATCAAAGATTGTCATCATAATATTTTTCGTTAATAGCCGGTAAAACATTCCGATCTACGGCCAAACCAGAATGGTAAAAATAAAACAAGCCGACAGAAATGGTTATTTCCAATTGCGTTATTAGTCTCTCATTTTGTCGGTGAAATACGCTCAACTTACAACATAATTTCAGTCAGGAGTGACTTATGAACAAAACTTCCCGTACCCTGCTCTCTCTGGGCCTGCTGAGCGCGGCCATGTTCGGCGTTTCGCAACAGGCGAATGCCCACGGTTATGTCGAATCGCCGGCCAGCCGCGCCTATCAGTGCAAACTGCAGCTCAACACGCAGTGCGGCAGCGTGCAGTACGAACCGCAGAGCGTCGAGGGCCTGAAAGGCTTCCCGCAGGCCGGCCCGGCTGACGGCCATATCGCCAGCGCCGACAAGTCCACCTTCTTCGAACTGGATCAGCAAACGCCGACGCGCTGGAACAAGCTCAACCTGAAAACCGGTCCGAACTCCTTTACCTGGAAGCTGACCGCGCGTCACAGCACCACCAGCTGGCGCTATTTCATCACCAAGCCGAACTGGGACGCTTCGCAGCCGCTGACCCGCGCTTCCTTTGACCTGACGCCGTTCTGCCAGTTCAACGACGGCGGCGCCATCCCTGCCGCACAGGTCACCCACCAGTGCAACATACCGGCAGATCGCAGCGGTTCGCACGTGATCCTTGCCGTGTGGGACATAGCCGACACCGCTAACGCCTTCTATCAGGCGATCGACGTCAACCTGAGCAAATAATCGGTCAAATGAGGAGATCGTTGAGGGTTCAGCCTGGCGCTGAACCCTTTTTTGCAGGTGCCGCTATTGCGACATGTTGAGGATAGTGCGCACATTGAGCGCGCTGGTGGCGATAATGTCGATGGCGCCGGTGCGCAAAGCGCCCAAAATCGCCAGCGCCTTGGTATTCTCGGAAGCAATGGCGATCACGCAAGGGATTTTGCGCAGCTCATCAATGCTCAGCCCGATCACTCTGTCATTCATCACCGTGTCGACATGCTGCCCCTGAGCATTGAAAAAGTCATAGCCGGCGATGTCGCCGATCACGCCCTGATTGAGGCTGGCGTCGATAATCTCGTGCGGCGTAAACCACCCCAATTTCACCATATAACTGTTTTCATTCATGTCGCCAATGCCGACTAACGCCACATCGGCCTTACGCGCACGATCCAGCGTTTCCTTGATCGTGCCGTTCTGCATGAAGGCGTCTTTCAGCGCGCGATTTTCGACGTAGGCCGGCGCATAGAGCGTCTCGCTGCTGCCGCCGAACTTCTTCGCCAGACGCCGGCTGATATGGTCGGCGTTGATCGCGTCGCCCGGACGGTGGGTGCCGCCGATGCCGCAGATGAACTTGCAGTTGCGTTCCGTCACGCTGCCGACATGATCGGCGATCGCCGCCACGTTGCGTCCCTGGCCGACCGCCAACACCATATCGTCTTTCAGCGACATCGCCAGATAATTGGACACCAGCGCCGCCACCTGCCGACGCTGTTCCTCTTCGTCCTGATGGTCGAGCGCGATCAACGCGCGGCTGATGGGAAAACGTTCCATCATCTGCTGTTCCAGCCGGGTGCTGAATACCGGGTGATAACGCACGTTGATCTCGACGATGCCTTCTTCCTTGGCGCGCTTGAGCAAACGACCGACTTTGATCCGTGAGATGCCGAACTTTTTGGCGATCTCTTCCTGCGTGATCTCATCCTGATAATAAGCAACGGCGATTTCGGTCAGCAGTTCGTTATCCTGGGACACAGTTTGTTTTTCCATCCGTTAGACGTTTCCCCACGGCAGGCCGGTTGATGATGGCGGAGGGACGATACACGCCCCTCCGACAAGGCTGAATGCCCGCTAGTATAACGCGTTCAGGCGGCAACGGTATTCAGTCGTTGCTCCACCTCGTCCGCCAATCGGGTCAAGAGCAGGCAGCAAGATACCGCGCCGGCGTCCAGTACGCCGCGCGAACGCTCGCCCAGACGGCTGGCGCGGCCGATTTTCGCCACCAGCTCGCGGGTGGAGTCCCGCCCGCGCTCTGCGGCGATTTTCATTTGTTCCAGCGCAGCGGTGAAGTCGTCACCGCGTCCCACCGCCTGCTCAAATGCCGCCACCGCCGGTATCAGCGTATCCATCAGACACTTGTCGCCCACGCCCGCGCTGCTGATGTCCTGCAGTTCGCGCAACCCGCCGTGCAACATCGCCAAAAATGCCTGCTTGTCCAGCACGCTGCGCTCACGGACGCTCTCCGCCATGCCCATGAACAGGCTGCCGTACAGCGGCCCCATCGAACCGCCGATGCCCTCCATCAGCGCATCCGATACCGCATCGAACGCCTGCGCCAGCGTGAGCTCGCGGCCGCGAATGGCATCGCCGCACATCGCGAATCCCTTCGACATGTTAATGCCGTGGTCACCGTCGCCGATGGCGCCGTCGATTTCGCTCAGGTATTCGCGGTTGCTGACAATGGTTTCTATCAGCCCCGTAACGATCTCACTGCCGTACCGGGTTGAAATTTGTTCCGTCATGATTCACTCCACCTGGGTTAAGCCTAAAGATTGCGCCGGCATGTCCAGCAGCGTTTTCAGTTCGTCATCCAGCGTCATCAGCGTCAGCGTCACGCCCATCATTTCCAGCGACGTGAAGTAATTGCCGACGTAGCGCCGATGCACCCGCACGCCTTTCGCCGTCAACCGACGCTCTATTTCGGCATAATAGATATACAGCTCCATCACCGGCGTGGCGCCAAGCCCGGAGATCAGCAACGCCACCTCCTGCCCCTGTTCCAGCGGCATGTCGTTGAGCACGAAATCGAGCATGGTGCCGGCCATCGCCGACGCCGACTGGATCGGCGATACCTCAATGCCCGGTTCGCCGTGATGGCCGATGCCGATCTCCATCTTGCCGTCTTCGATATGAAAATTGGGTTTGCCGACCGCGGGAATGGTGCAGGAACTGAGGCCGACGCCGATCGAACGACACCGGTCGATGGCCTTTTGCGCCGCGCCGATCACGCCGTCCAGATCGTATCCCTTGGCCGCCGCCGCCGCGCCGACCTTCCACATCAGAATTTCGCCGGCCACGCCGCGCCGTTTATCGATCTCACTGGCCGGCGCCGAGGCGACGTCATCGTTGGCCACCACGGTTTTCACCCGTATGCCGGCCGCCGTGGCCTTCTTGATCGCCATCTTGACGTTCATGTTGTCGCCGGCGTAGTTGCCGTACAGGCAAGCGACGCCCGCACCGCTGTCCGCCGCCTTGAAAGCGTCGAGAAAAGCCCCCGCCGTAGGCGATGAAAAAATCTCGCCAATCGCGACGGCATCCAACATGTTTTTGCCGACATACCCCAGGAACGCCGGCTCGTGGCCGGAACCGCCGCCGGTGACGATGCCCACTTTGCCGGCGATCGGCGCAGGCGGATATTTCAACACCCGCGCATTGTCGGTGGCGGCATAATAGTTCGGGTGGGCCAGCCTGTAGCCCTGAATGGCGTCTTCCACTACGTGATCGGGATCGTTAATGATTCTGTTCATCGCGGCCTCTCTGTCGCCTGAATAAGAAATTATTGAATGGTGTAACCGCCGTCGACCACCAGGTTGGCGCCGGTGATCATCGCCGCCGCGTCGCCGGCCAAAAACAGGGCGCTGGCGGCGATATCTTGCGGCTCGGCGAAACGCCGCAGCGGGATTTTCTGCTTCATTTGTTCCGCCACCTCGCCTGACCAGGCCTTACGGCCCAGCTCCGTCAAAACCACGGTGGGCGAAATGGCGTTGACCCGCACGCTGTGCGGCCCCCACTCCAGCGCCAACACCTGGGTCAGACCGATTACGCCCGCCTTGCTGGCGCAATAGGCCAGGTGATTAGGCAAAGCCACTACGCCGGCCTGCGAGGCGAGATTGATGATGCTGCCGCCGCGCTGGCGAATGAAACGGCGCCCCACCGCCTGGCAGGTAAGAAACACGCCTTTCAGATTGACCGCCAGGGTTGCATCCCACGCCGTTTCCGGCAGTTCCTCAGCGGGATGCAGTGCAACGATGCCGGCGCTGTTGACCAGCACGTCCAGCCGTCCGAAATGCGCCTCAATCTGCGCCACCGCCCGCTCCACCGATGCGGCATCGGTGACGTCGGCCACGACGCCCACCGCCGACTCGGCGTCCAGCTGTCGCGCCACTTCCGCAACCTGCGGCGCCCGATCGAGCAGCGCCACGCGCGCGCCGTTTTGCAGATAGCGTTCGGCAATAGCGAGACCGATCCCCGCAGCGCCGCCGGTAATCAGCGCCACCTTGCCCTGCAGCGAGAGCTCGCGCGGCGCCGTAGTTTGATGATTAATCATAAATTTCCCCTTAAAACTGTGAACTTCACCCTCGGTCAGGATATTTTCGCAAAACTCGCGCCGCGTTCTTCCTGCGCCGTCGCGCTTTCCTTCGGCAGCGTGACAAATTTCATCAGCACGCCGCTGAACAGGTACAAACCGGTAAAGATCCAGATCACGCCAACGGTGCCGAGGCTGCCGATAAACAGCCCCACCACCGCCGGGCCGACAAAGGTGCTCAGGCCGGCACCCAGATTGAGAATCGACATCGCCGCGCCCTTATTGTCCGGCGCCAGCGACGGCATGATGGCCGACAGCGGCACGAACGCCGCCAGGCAGGCGCCAAACAACCCGGCGGCGCACACGGTCAGCAGGTAGTTGGCGCCGAAGAATTGCGGCACGTAGTAGAACATCAGCGTGGTCAAGGCACAGCCGACGCAGCCAAACCACATCACCACATTGCGCCAGCCGAGCCCGTCGCTGATCACGCCGAAAATCAGGTTGAAAATGATGTTGACCGTCCACAGCGCGGCGTACATCTGCAACCAATGCGTGCGGGTGAACCCCATATCCATCATGTACATGGGCATGAATACGACGAAGCCGTAAGCCGCAGAGGTATTAATGGTGCGCACGATGCCGCCCAGGCCAATCTTCGGGTTTTCAAACGCGATGGTGATGCCCTTCAAGACATAACCCAGCGACGCCTTTTCACGGTTGCCGCTCTGTGCCGCGCCGTCGTCGCGATTGAGCATCAGCGCAATCACCGCGCCCAGCACGACGAAAATCAGCGCGCTCCACAGCGTGTGGATCTCGCCGAGATAAGGCAGCATGATGCTGGAATACAGCACGCCCAGCACGCTGAGCCCGCCGCTGTAGACGAACCAGAAAATCCCCACCGCCGACCCCAGCCTTTCCGGCGGCGCCTCATACGCCACCCACACCAGAAAACCGTAGGCGAACAACGGATAACCCAAGCCGCGCAGCGCATAGGTCGGCACCATGATCGCCAGGTTGTTGCTCGGCAGGCCGAACGTCAAAAAACACACCGAACCGAACAGAAACAGCAGCAGGCCGGCCAACATCACCCGCCGGGCGGTAAAGATTTCCGCCAACACGCCGGAAAACCAGGCGGCGATGGCGGCCGCAAAGCCATAAACGCTGAACAGCAGCGCCGATTCCTGAATGCTCAGCCCTTTGCCAATCAAATACGGCGACAGCCAGCCCTGTTCCAGCCCTTCGCCCATCATGAATACCAACACGCCGGCATAGCCCAGCAGCAGTTTCGGTGACAGACCAATGCGATGAATCAGTCCATGCAACATAGAACACCCCAGCACATGTGATTATGGAGGCGCAGGCTCGCCCGCACCCGAGGAACGACGCAGGTTTCAGAGGTTTGGATTAAGCACCACTTTGATTGAACCGATACCGCGCTTCATCAGCTCGAAACCTTCGGCGAACTGTTCCAGCGGCAACGTATGCGTCACCACGCCTTCGGTCGGCAGATCGCCATTGGCGATGCCTTCGATCACCAGCGGATAGCAGTAAGGGCCGAGGTGCGAACCGAGCACGTCCAGTTCCTTGCGGTCGCTGATGATGCTCCAGTCGACGGTCACCGGATCCTTAAACACGGAAAATTCGACGAAGGTGCCGAGCTTGCGGATCAGCGTCAGGCCCTGTTCCACGGACTTCTGTGCGCCGGTCGCCTCGATGTAGATGTCGCAGCCGTAGCCCTCGGTCATCGCTTTAACCGCGGCGGGCACGTCGTCACGGGTGGGATTGAGCGTCACATCCGCGCCGAAGCGCTTCGCCAAGGCCAGACGTTCGTCGGACAGATCCAGCACCACCAGCTTCGAGGGCCCGGATTTCTTGATGGCCCCGATCATGCCCAGCCCCAGGGTGCCGGCGCCGGCCAACACCACCACATCGCCCAGTTTGATATTGGCGCGTTGCACCGCATGGAAGGAGCAAGCATAGGGTTCGATCAGAATGGCTTTTTCGATCGGCAGGTCGGCCGGCACATGATAGTTAATCGCCTCTTTGGTGAACTTCATGTACTCGGCCATGCCGCCGTTAACGTTTTTCTGGAAACCGTACAGGTCATGCTTTTCGCACATCCAATACTGACCGCGGTTGCAGAAGCGGCATTGCCAGCAGGGAACGATTTGTTCTGATATCACGCGATCGCCGAGATTGAAGCCCTCGACGCCTTCACCGTACCCCACGACATGGCCGATGAATTCATGGCCGGGGATCATCGGCGCCTTGATGTACGCCGGTTGTTTTTCATCGCCCCAGAAGCTGGGCGCCCCTTCGAACGCTTTAACATCACCGGCGCAGATGCCGCAGGCTTCGATCTTCACCAGGATCTCTTTCGGGCCGATCGTCGGTACCGGCACCTGTTCCAGGCGGTAATCTTTCGGGGCGTACGCCACAACCGCCTTCATGATCTCGGGGATACCGGCCGCCATTTTCGCCTCTGTTATGCAGGTCTGACACATAGCACTCTCCTCTGGTAGGGAAACTTCTTTTGATCATTAACACAAACAAAGAACAAATGAACACTAACGCTATGCGTTCAATTTGCCCACAGTGAACTTATCAAAGTGTGATATCGCTCAAAAACCCGTCTCCACTAGAGTGAACAACGATTAAAAGCCCTTTTTTAGTGACTAAGATCACCTTTTACAGTGGCAAACTGAAAAGCCAGGCAAAAAACAAAAGAACACAGATTGAACATTTGATTAAACAGGGATACGGTAATGAACGTGGCGCCACCGAGGATCGCCACCCTTTTCATTACCAATCAGGAGATCGCTATGCTGCCTATCGCCATCGGCGCCGATGATGCCGCCATTGAACTGAAAGATCTGATCGTTGCCCACCTGCAACAACGGGACATCCCCGTCATTGACTACACGACGGATCGCGCCGCAGAAACGGGGATCTATCCCGATATCGCCTATCGCGTCGCGCAGGCGATACGGGAGGAAAAACATCGGCGGGGCATCCTGCTGTGCGGCACCGGCATCGGTATGAGCATCGTGGCCAATAAAGTGCCCGGCATTCGTGCGGCGCAATGTCACGATACCTACTCCGCCCAGCGGGCGCGCAAAAGCAATGATGCTCAGATCATCACGCTGGGCGCGCGGGTCATCGGTGCCGAACTGGCGAAAACCATCGTCGATGCCTGGCTGGAATCGGAGTTTGAAGGGGGAGGATCGGCGCCGAAAGTCGAGCGGATCGGCTATTACGAAAACGCGGCCGGACGGCGTTAAACCGCCTGCCGTCTCGATGGCGGTCGCGCGCAAGCCGCGCTCCGCCTGGGTTTATTCGGCATTCATTGTTATTATCCATCGCAACAATCAGAAAAAGCGCATTTTCATTCTCGATCCGATGATGCAGTGTGTTCCCCCTATGATGAAAAAGGTTCTCATTTCCCTACATTGAGCTTGGTCAAGGAGCTTATCAATGAATCAATTAGACGCACTCAAGCAGCTGACCACGGTGGTCGCCGACAGCGGCGATATCGAATCCATCCGCCAGTTCGAACCCCAGGACGCCACCACCAACCCTTCGCTGATCCTGAAAGCCGCCGCGCTGCCGCAGTACAAGGCGCTGATCACCGAAGCGTTGGAGTATGCCCGCCGCCAGGGCGGCAGCAAGGAAACCCAGCTGATCAACGCCAGCGATAAGCTGGCGGTCAATATCGGCGTCGAGATCCTCAAAAGCGTGCCGGGCCGCATCTCCACCGAAGTGGACGCCCGCCTGTCGTTCGACCGCGGCATGTGCGTCGCCAAAGCGCGCAAACTGATCGCCATGTACCAAGAACAAGGCATCGACAAATCGCGCATCCTGATCAAACTGGCTTCCACCTGGGAAGGCATCAAAGCCGCCGAAGAGCTGGAAAAAGAAGGCATCAACACCAACCTGACGCTGCTGTTCTCCTTCGCCCAGGCCCGCGCCTGCGCCGAAGCCGGCGTGTATCTGATCTCGCCGTTCGTCGGCCGCATCTATGACTGGTACCAGGCCAAACAGCCTGCCGCCGACTACGACGCCGATCAGGATCCGGGCGTGAAATCGGTGCGCACCATCTATGAATACTACAAGCGTCATCGTTACCAGACGGTGATCATGGGCGCCAGCTTCCGCAAGGTTGAGCAGATCCTGGCGCTGGCCGGCTGCGATCGCCTGACCATCGCGCCAAACCTGCTGGAACAGCTGAAAAACAGCGAGCAGCCGGTCGAACGCAAGTTGACCCCGTCTACCGAGGGCTTCCACCAACCTGCCCCGCTGGCCGAAGCGGAGTTCCGCTGGCTGCACAATCAGGACGCCATGGCGGTGGAAAAACTCGCCGAAGGCATTCGCCTGTTCGCCGTCGACCAGCAGAAGCTGGAAGACATGTTGGCCGCTCAACTGTAATCGCACTGGAGTTTCGTTATGTCTTCTCGTAAAGAGCTTGCCAACGCCATCCGCGCACTCAGCATGGACGCCGTACAAAAAGCAAATTCCGGCCACCCGGGGGCCCCTATGGGCATGGCGGACATCGCCGAAGTCCTGTGGCGTGACTACCTCAACCACAACCCGACTAACCCGCACTGGGCTGACCGCGACCGTTTCGTGCTCTCCAACGGCCACGGCTCCATGTTGATTTACAGCCTCCTGCACCTCACCGGCTACGACCTGCCGATGCGCGAGCTGGAAAACTTCCGTCAGCTGCATTCCAAAACCCCGGGCCACCCGGAGTACGGCTACACCCCGGGCGTTGAAACCACCACCGGCCCGCTGGGCCAGGGCATCGCCAACGCCGTCGGTTTCGCCATCGCCGAACGCACCCTGGCGGCGCAGTTCAACCGCCCTGGCCACGACATCGTCGACCACCACACCTACGCCTTCATGGGCGACGGCTGCATGATGGAAGGCATCTCGCACGAAGTCTGCTCCCTGGCCGGCACCCTCAAGCTCGGCAAGCTGACCGCCTTCTACGATGACAACGGCATCTCCATCGACGGCCACGTCGACGGCTGGTTCACCGACGACACCGCCCTGCGCTTCGAAGCCTACGGCTGGCACGTGGTGCGCAACGTCGACGGCCACAACCCGGACGCCATCAAGGCGGCGATTGAAGAAGCCCGCAAGGTGACCGACAAGCCGTCGCTGCTGATGTGCAAGACCGTTATCGGCTTTGGTTCGCCGAACAAGGCCGGCACCCATGACGTGCACGGTGCCGCGCTGGGCGCCGCCGAAGTGGCCGCCACCCGCGAAGCGCTGGGCTGGAAATACGCCGCCTTTGAAATCCCGCAGGACATCTACGCCCAGTGGGACGCCAAAGAAGCCGGTCAGGCCAAGGAAGCGGCCTGGAACGACAAGTTCGCCGCCTACGCCAGGGCCTTCCCGGAACTGGCCGCCGAGTTCAAGCGCCGCATGAACGGCGAGCTGCCGGCCGACTGGAAAGCCGACGCCAGGGCGTTCGTGGAAAAACTGCAGGCCAACCCGGCCAACATCGCCAGCCGCAAGGCGTCGCAGAACGCGCTGGAAGCGTTCGGCAAGGTGCTGCCGGAGTTCCTGGGCGGCTCCGCCGACCTGGCGCCGAGCAACCTGACCATGTGGTCCGGCTCGAAAGCGCTGAACGTTGACCCGGCGGGCAACTACATTCATTACGGCGTGCGCGAGTTCGGCATGACCGCCATCACCAACGGCATCGCGCTGCACGGCGGTTTCCTGCCGTACTCGGCGACCTTCCTGATGTTCGTGGAATACGCCCGCAACGCGGTGCGCATGGCGGCGCTGATGAAGCTGCGCAACGTGTTCGTCTACACCCACGACTCCATCGGTCTGGGCGAAGACGGCCCGACCCACCAGCCGGTGGAGCAGCTGGCGAGCCTGCGCGTGACCCCGAACATGAGCACCTGGCGCCCGTGCGACCAGGTGGAATCGGCGGTGGCGTGGCAGTACGGCATCGAGCGCAACGACGGCCCGACCACGCTGGTGTTCTCGCGCCAGAACCTGACCCAGCAGCCGCGCACCGCAGAGCAGCTGGCGAACGTGTACCGCGGCGGCTACGTGCTGAAAGACTGCGCGGGCACGCCGGACGTCATCCTGATTGCCACCGGCTCCGAAGTGGGCATCACGGTGGAAGCGGCGGACAAACTGACCGCGGCGGGCCGCAAGGTGCGCGTGGTGTCGATGCCGTCGACCGACGCGTTCGACAAGCAGGATGCGGCGTACCGTGAGTCGGTGCTGCCGGCGGCGGTGACGGCGCGCGTGGCGGTGGAAGCGGGTATCGCGGACTACTGGTACAAGTACGTGGGCCTGAACGGCGCCATCGTGGGCATGACCACCTTCGGTGAGTCGGCGCCGGCGGAGCAGCTGTTCGCCGAGTTCGGCTTCACCGTGGACAACGTGGTGGCCAAGGCGAAGGCGCTGCTGAAGTAAGCGGTCTGGCGCCAGCCGATAAAAAAGCCGGTCATCATGACCGGCTTTTTTTATTCCATCACCCGATGAATCTGCAAATACTGCAGCAGCATGATGGTCTTGCCGTCTTTAATCCGGCCATCGGCGATCATCGCCACCGCTTCGCTGAACGGCAGTTCGATCACTTCGATATCTTCATCTTCAATGCCGCCGCCGGCCGCGCGCCGCTCATCGTCATGGTATTCGGCGATAAAGAAGTGCACGATCTCGGTCACGCCGCCCGGCGACATGTAGGCTTCGAAGATTTTTTTGACCTCGCCCACCTGAAAACCGGTCTCTTCCACCGCTTCGCGGCGCGCGCACTGCTCCGGCGAATCGGCGTCCAGCAGGCCGGCGCAGGCCTCGAGCAGCATGCCGCTTTCGTTGCCGTTGACATAGGTCGGCATGCGGAACTGGTTGGTCAACACCACCGTGCCCTTGGCGCGGTTGTACAGCAAAATGGTGGCGCCGTTGCCGCGATCGTAAACCTCGCGCATCTGTTGCACCGAACCGCCATTTTTGCGTTTCAGATCAAACGTGTACTTGTGCAGCACATACCAGTTGTCCGACAACAGCTCTTTCTTCACATTCTCAATTTTCGACGACATGACCCTTTTTCCTTGAGTTGCAACGTGAAAATCATACCGCGATTACGCTGCGCCGCAGCAGACGATTTGCAACAAAAATCACAACGCCTCTCCGGGCAAACCAGGATTAAAAATACATCGTGGGCAGACGCATAATCTGACAGACGAATTGCATCCGCAAAGACAAATCCTCAGTGGAAACCGAGCTGCGGCTGAACATCGGCGGGCATTTCGCTATTCATTTGATTACACGACGACAATTGTTCCCGTTTTGTTGACAACTTGATACAAATCGCGGTGCAATTTAGTTGCAAAAGTTATAGTTTTGCTTTCGAATGAAACTGGCGCAGCCCTCACCTGAGAGAAAAGGATTCCGTGATTGCTTGTTAAACGTTCCGTGACCGGCAGCCTGGCCAGGGCGCTGTTCGGCATCGTGATACTGTCGGTGCTCGCCACCGGGTTGGCGTTGACGACCGTCGCCGGCAGCCAGAGCGATGCCGAGGCGATCAACATTGCCGGTTCGCTGCGCATGCAAAGCTACCGCCTGGCCTTTGATCTCGATCGACAGAGCCCGGAGCTGGAGCTGCACCTGCAGCAGTACCGACAATCTTTGCAGGCGCCGGCGCTGCAAAAGCTGGCGCGCTTTTACGTCCCGGCCGAGGTGCGCAACCACTATCTGGCGCTGCAACGAACATGGCAAGCGATGGAGCGGCAGATCCGTGACGGGCAAGCGGCCGCCTACCGGGCGGAGGTCGCCGGCTACGTCAACCGTGTCGATCATTTTGTTTCCGCTCTGCAGCGTTATTCCGAGTTGAAACTCACCCTGGTGGCCGCCGTCAGCGTGCTGGGCTACGCCGCCATCATCGGTCTGGTGCTGTTTTGCATCCGCTTTATGCGCCGCCAGGTGGTCATGCCGCTGCAGCATCTGGTCGACGCCAGCCAGCGCGTGCAACAGCGCGACTTTCGCCACCCGCAGCTGGACGTGGCGCTGCCGAACGAGCTCGGCGTGCTGTCGCAAACCTTCAGCGCCATGTCTGACGAGCTGGCCCGGCTCTATCAGTCGCTGGAGCTGAAAGTGCAGGAAAAAACCCAGCGCCTGCAGCAGGCCAACGAAACGCTGGAGGTGCTGTATCGCTGTTCACAGGCGCTGAGCGTGCGCCAGATCGATCAGCAGGCATTCGAGAATGTGCTGCGCATCGTGCGCCAAAGCGAACGACTGCGCTGCATCCGGTTGAACGTGGCGGACGATCATGGCCAGTGGCAACTGAACGAAGGAGAGCCGGCGCCGGCGCAAACCTGGAGCGCGCTGCCGATCACCCAAGGCGATAAACTGCTGGGTGAATTGCGATGGCAGCCCGAAGCGCAGCCGCCGCATCCTCACCTGATGCAGAGCCTGGCCAACATGCTGGGGCGTGGCGTCTACTTCAACCGGGCGCAAAAGCAGCACCAATATCTGCTGTTGATGGAAGAACGTGGGACCATCGCCCGCGAGCTGCACGATTCGCTGGCGCAGACGCTGTCGTTCCTACGCATCCAGCTGACGCTGCTCCGGCGCGCCGCCGACGATCCGGCGGCGCAGACGATTATCGACGATTTCGATCGCACGCTGGCCGATGCCTATCGCCAGCTGAGAGAATTACTGGCCACCTTCCGCCTCAACATTCAGGAGGCGGATCTGAATGCCGCGCTGGAGCAACTGCTGCAGCCATTAAAGGCGCTAACCACCGCGCGGATTCAGTTACACTGTCGGCTGCCCTCGCAGGCGCTCAACGCCCAGCAGCAGGTGCACGCGCTGCAGATCGTGCGCGAGGCGGTGCTCAATGCCGTCAAGCACGCAGGAGCGAGCGAGATCGCGGTGTGTTGCGAGGTCAACGCCGCAGGCGACAACGTATTCAGCATTACCGACGACGGTTGCGGTATCGCCAGTCTGGAAGAACCGGAAGGGCATTACGGCTTGACCATCATGAGCGAACGCGCGGCGCGACTGGGAGGAACGCTGCGCATCCGGCGCAGAAGCCGCGGCGGCACGGCGGTCTGCCTGACATTCTCGCCCTGACCTTGCGGCTGTTCACTCTGCGTTACGGTTGCCGCCGGGCAGAAGGCCGCCCGGAGAGGTTTGCGGTGCAGAATGCCGCTATTTTTGAAGAGACAGTCCCACTGTGAAGCACGCCTCCGGGCGCGTTTGAGTGGCTTTACTTGCTACAGGGAGCATATTTCATGGTGATGAAGCAATACCGAGTCATGATCGTTGACGATCATCCGTTGATGCGGCGCGGCATCAAACAACTGCTGGGACTGGATGCGCGATTTGGCGTGGTGGCAGAGGCCGGCAACGGCAGCGAGGCTGTTGCGCTGGCGCTGCAGCACGCGCCGGACGTGATCTTGTTGGATCTGAACATGAAGGGCATGTCCGGGCTGGATACGCTGCAGGCTCTGCGCGACGAAGGCGTGGACGCACGCATCATCGTGCTGACGGTCTCCGACGCGCGCAGCGATCTGTATGCGCTGATCGACGCCGGCGCCGACGGTTATCTGCTGAAAGACAGTGAACCGGAGCAGCTGCTGGAACACATCAGCGCCGCCGCCGAGGGGCAAAACGTGATCAGCGACGCCATGGCCGACTATTTGCTGGCGCGCAGCGAGCAGCGCGATCCCTTCACCGCCTTGACCGAACGCGAACTGGACGTCTTGCAAGAGGTGGCGCGCGGCCTGTCCAACAAACAGGTGGCGGCGCAATTGCATATCTCTGAAGAAACCGTGAAGGTGCACATCCGCAACATACTGCGCAAGCTGGACGTGCGTTCTCGCGTGGCGGCGACGGTGATGTACCTGGAGTACAAAAGCCACTGATCGCCCCGCCCCGGCCAATACGCCGGGGCCGCTTACTCGATGGCGCTGAGCAGCGCCTGATGGTGCTGATGCACCCAACTCTTGTTGAACGGCCCCCAGCTTTCCAACTGATAAAAACCGTCGTTGTTGCGCACGCCCTGCTGCACGAACTGCAGCTCGACGCCCATGCCGGGCAGCGCCTTCAGCACATCCTGCAACGTGCGGCGCGGCCAGCCGGTCAGCGCCATCAACCGCGGCACATTGGGCCGCTCACTGTGGCTGATCAGCCAGCATAAATAAAGCCGACGGGCAAATACCGGGTTAATTCCCATGCCAAGCTCCTGCTGTAAGGTGGATCCAGTTTTTATTTTTCGGCTCCCTGCGGCGAAGACATGCGCAAGGCCTTTGATAGTAATAAAAATGTCTTAATAGCGTACAATTATCGACACCGGGGCACCCACGCCGTTTCCCGCTACCGTTATTTACACTATCTCCTTTTTTTCTCCACGCTTTCCTCGACTATCCCGAGTAAAGTGCAATAGCGCCGGAATCCTTCCCTGCCGCTGAAATGCATATTTCCGATGCGTTTTAAAGATAGAACAAGTCATAACGAGGTTCGCGCTGCATGGCCAATTTTTTTATTGATCGCCCGATTTTCGCCTGGGTGCTGGCAATTATTCTTTGCCTGACCGGGGCATTGGCGATTTTTTCTTTACCGGTAGAACAATACCCGAATTTGGCGCCGCCGAACGTGCGCATCAGCGCAACTTATCCAGGCGCCTCGGCGCAAACGCTGGAAAACACCGTCACGCAGATCATTGAACAGAATATGACCGGCCTCGACAACATGATGTATATGTCGTCGCAGAGCACCAATACCGGCCAGGCGACCGTCACGCTGACGTTCGAAGCCGGCACCGATCCCAACGAGGCGATGCAGCAGGTGCAAAACCAGCTGCAGGCGGCGATCAAACGTTTGCCGCAGGCGGTGCAGAATCAAGGGGTCACGGTCTCGAAATCCGGCGACACTACGCTGATGATGGTGGCGTTCGTCTCCACCGACAACAGCATGGACAAGCAGGACATCGCCGATTACATCGTCTCCAACCTGCAGGATCCGCTCAGCCGCATCAACGGCGTCGGCAGCATGGACGTGTATGGCTCACAATACGCCATGCGCATCTGGCTCGATCCCAACAAGCTCAACAGCTATCAGCTCACGACCCAGGACGTGGTCAAGGCCATTCAGTCGCAGAACGCCCAGGTGGCGGTCGGCCAGTTGGGCGGCACGCCGTCGGTCGATAAACAGGCGCTGAACGCCACCATCAACGCCCAGTCGCAGCTCCAGACGCCGGAACAGTTCCGCCAGATCACCCTGCGGGTCAATCAGGACGGTTCGCTGGTGACGCTGGGCAACGTCGCCACCGTTGAGTTGGGCGGCGAGAACTACAACTACCTCAGCCGCTACAACGGCATGCAGGCCGCCGGCATGAACATCAAGCTGGCCTCCGGCGCCAACGAACTGCAGACCGACCAGTTGGTGAAGGACAAGATCGCCGAGCTGTCACAATACTTCCCGCACGGGCTGGAGGCCAAAGTGGCCTATGAAACCACCCCGTTCGTCAAAGCCTCGATCAAGGACGTGGTGAAAACGCTGCTGGAGGCCATCCTGCTGGTGTTCCTGGTGATGTATCTGTTCCTGCAGAACTTCCGCGCCACGCTGATCCCCACCATCGCCGTGCCGGTGGTGCTGATGGGCACTTTCGCCATCCTCTCCGCCTGCGGCTTCAGCATCAACACCCTCACCATGTTCGCCATGGTGCTGGCGATCGGCCTGCTGGTGGACGACGCCATCGTGGTGGTGGAGAACGTCGAGCGCGTGATGAGCGAGGAAGGCTTGCCGCCGCGAGAGGCCACGCGCAAATCCATGGGGCAAATCCAGAGCGCGCTGGTCGGCATCGCCCTGGTGCTGTCGGCGGTGTTCGTGCCGATGGCGTTCTTCGGCGGCACCACCGGCGCCATCTATCGCCAGTTCTCCATCACCATCGTCTCCGCCATGGTGCTGTCGGTGCTGGTGGCGATGATCCTGACCCCGGCCCTGTGCGCGACGCTGCTTAAACCGATCGCCAAAGGGCACCATCACGGCAAGCGCGGCTTCTTCGGCTGGTTCAACCGCATGTTCAACCGCAATGCCGATCGCTATGAGCGCGGCGTGGGGCGCATTCTGCACGCCAGCGGCCGCTACATGGTGATTTATCTGCTGTTGCTCGGCGGCATGGCGCTGCTGTTCATCAAGCTGCCGACCTCGTTCCTGCCGCAGGAAGACCGCGGCATCTTCACCGTACAGGTGCAGTTGCCGGCGGGCTCGACCCTGCAGCAAACCTCCAAAGTGGTGGAAAAGGTCGAGCGGTACTTCCTCACCGAAGAGAAACAGGACGTTTTGTCGGTGTTCGCCATCATCGGCTCCGGGCCCGGCGGCAACGGCCAAAACGTGGCGCGCCTGTTCGTACGGCTGAAAGACTGGGATCTGCGCACCTCGGGTGCCAACAGCTCGTTCGACATCATCGACCGCGCCACGCTGGCATTCAACAAGATTAACGAAGCCCGGGTGATCGCCAGCAGCCCGCCGGCGATCACCGGTCTCGGCAACTCCTCCGGCTTCGACATGGAGTTGGAAGACCACGCCGGGCTCGGCCACGCCAAACTGATGGCGGCGCGCGATCAGCTGCTGCAGCTGGCGGCGCAAAACCCGCTGCTGTCGCGCGTGCGCCACAACGGCCTGGACGACAGCCCGCAGCTGCAAATCGATATCGATCAACGCAAGGCTCAGGCGCTGGGCGTATCGATCGACGACATCAACAATACCCTCTCCACCGCCTGGGGCTCGACCTACGTCAACGACTTCGTCGACCGCGGCCGGGTGAAAAAAGTCTACGTGCAGGCCGCGGCGCCGTTCCGCATGCTGCCGGATGACATCAACAAATGGTATGTGCGCAACAGCGCGGGCGGCATGGTGCCGTTCTCGGCCTTCGCCAGCTCGCACTGGGAGTACGGTTCGCCGCGGCTGGAGCGCTATAACGGCAGTTCGGCGCTGGAGATCGTCGGCGAGGCGGCCAACGGCGTCAGCACCGGCACCGCCATGGCGGAAATGGAAAAACTGGTCAGCCAACTGCCGACCGGTTTCGGGCTGGAATGGACGGCGATGTCCTATCAGGAACGGCTGTCCGGCTCGCAGGCGCCGGCGCTGTACGCCATCTCGCTGCTGGTGGTGTTCCTGTGCCTGGCGGCGCTGTACGAAAGCTGGTCGATACCGTTCTCGGTGATGCTGGTGGTGCCGCTGGGGGTGATCGGCGCGGTCGCCGCCACCTGGCTGCGCGGCCTGGAGAACGACGTCTATTTCCAGGTCGGCCTGTTGACCATCATTGGGCTGTCGGCGAAAAACGCCATTCTGATCGTCGAGTTCGCCAATGAGCTGAACCATAAAGGGCAGGATCTGATGTCGGCGACGCTCGACGCGTCCCGCATGCGCCTGCGACCGATCCTGATGACCTCGCTGGCGTTCATCTTCGGCGTGCTGCCGATGGCTACCAGCAGCGGCGCCGGTTCCGGCAGCCAGCATGCGGTCGGCACCGGGGTGATGGGCGGCATGATCTCCGCCACCCTGCTGGCGATTTTCTTCGTGCCATTGTTCTTTGTGCTGGTTCGCCGCCGTTTCCCGGGTAAAGCGCATCCGGCAGGCAATACGCCGGCCACCGGGGACTGATCCGCGAGATATAAAAAAAGCAGCGTCGGGTTACCGATGCTGCTTTATTTCGAACGAAAATCTCGTTCCCAAGGTGTTTCAGTGACTTTCCAATGACTCAACCTTGCCATCTGCTTCAACGCTGTGTCAGTTGCCCAACATCTCATCAATGAAGTCTTTCCAGTTTCCTAATTCACGATCAACCATAATACTTTACAACCTCAATTATTTGACGAAGCGGATTCTACGCCTGTTTTTTGACCATGTGAAGGGAAACGGGAACGATGCCGGGCTCGGAAACCGGGCTTAGCGCACATTTTCGTATTTATCTGATCAATGTTCAGTGCAGCTATTCCCTTGTGATATCAATTTCTCCACGATAGCGTGTAAAAGGTATAAAAATACGCCAATGGAGCCCAGATCATGTCCACTTCTTTGTCTCTCTTAGAGTTAAAAACGCAGGGCCGCTATCAAGAGGCGACCGCGCTGGCGCTAAGGCAACTGGCGGCAGAGCCGGAAGCGGCAACGCTGCACTTTCAGCTGGCCTGCCTGTATGACGTACAGGGCCTGGAGCAACAGGCCATTCCCTGTTACCTCGCGGCGTTGGCTCGCGATTTGCCGCCCGCCCAACGCCGCGAGGCCTGGCTGGGTCTCGGCAGCACCTACCGCGCCCTGGGAGAATATTCGGCGTCGCTACGGGCTTTCGACGACGGCCTGGCCGAGTTCCCGCAGGCCAACGAGCTGATGCTGTTTCGCGCCATAGCGCTGTACAACCTGGGTGAAAATAAACGGGCCGTGACCGATCTGTTGCTGCTGCTGGCGGAAACCTCGTCAGACCCCGACATCCGCGGTTATCAACGCGCCATTCGGCACTATGCCGCCGATCTCAGTCTTATCGGTTAGAGGAAAACGATGGAAATTATCACCGACCCGAGTCGCCGCGCCATCGACTGGCAGCGGCTGTGTGAATTGCTGGAGGCCGCCGGGCTGGGCAAGCGCGATCCGCACACCTTGCGGCGCGTTTACCAACACAGCCAGTTTTGCTATTGGGGGTTTATCGGCGACGAGTTGATCGCCACTGCACATGCCATCAGCGATCTGACATCGGTCGCTTACCTGGCGGACGTGGCGATCGATCCGCGTTTTCAGGGACAAGGGCTGGGGCGCAGGTTGATGGATCGGGTGATGCAAGATCTGGCGCCGCTCGGCAAGATTTTCATCTATTCCGTGCCGGAAAAGCTCGCCTTCTATAAAAAGTACGGCTTTCACGATTTGACCACCGGCATGGTGTATGCGGACGGCGCTGCGCTGCAGCGCCTGCAACAAGGGGGCTACGTGCGTTAAATGTGCATCACAAGGTTTTGCTCATAAAGATACGGCGGGTTCCCGGCGGCAAGCAAGGCACTTCACCCATACGCTGCCAGCCATGCCGTTGATAAAAGTCCGGCGCCTGAAAGCTGATGGTGTACAACACGGCGGAAAGGCAACCGCGCCGACGGCCTTCCTGTTCGAAGCGGCGCAACAGTTCGCTGCCCAACCCCGCGCCGCGCAGCGCTTCCGGCAGATAAAAGAGATCGAGAAACAGCAGCCCTAACGATGAGCGTCCGGTAATCCCTCCCAGAACTTCCCCACTGTCGGGATCTCTTACCACCACCGCCAGCGGCAGACGATCGCCGTAGCCGATATGTTGATCGTTAAAACGGTCCAATCCCTCCGCGATACAGGACGTTATTTCCTGCGTTACCCGCTCGGAAATTTCGATATGACATTTTTTCACGCCGGCTCTCCGGATCAATCATCCATGTTCACACTCTGATTACAGCTTAAAACATCGCAGTTTCTTTGTTTAGAATTATCTTTGTCTCAATTTCAACGTTAATTTTTTCATGACCTCATCGCCGACTCTGGTGACGTTCAAAATAAAGCCACTCATCGTGACAAAACCAAGAAAAATCTTAGTTATTAATTCGTTAAGCCCAAACAGCCCCCTTAAATGATCGTCAAAACCGATCATTTTACATATTTTGATAGTCTTAATCTATGTTAATTCCTTTTAATTACCGAGGTATTAATAGAAGATGTCTATTCTATTAACCTTACCTTGCTTAAAAATTCGGTTGAAAAAAAAGATTTACTCTTTATAAATCATGCTAGTATATAACCTCCCCTTCAAAGCTCGCGCCCAGATAACGCTCATTCATTTGCGGCGCAAGAAAAGTTCAACATGCAATTATTTGGATTTTTTCTTTTTTTATGTTTTAAGATAGCCATCCTCACCGGGAAATAAAAAGTAAAGGATTATAATAAAATGGAAATTGATATTTTCAGCGAGTGTGCTTATACCACCGTCGGCATCCGACAACTCATTAACCAAACCTGGGCGGAAAAACGCGCGCCGGCCGGCTTTAGCCGCAGAAGGGTCTGCTTTATCGATGTCACCATCGCCAACTTTGAAGCGCGTTACCGCGATGAATATGCCAACCCCAATACCTACAAAATAATCATTATTACCGACTGCCTGCATGAGATGGTGATTGTCGACAATAAGACCATTATATTATCAAACCTTATATCATTGATCCGCTTCAGCCACCTGATCGGCGACTTATATAAGCGTTACAGTCACTATACCGAGCCGCCGCAACTCTCTCAGCGCGAATCGCATTTTCTCTCGGAGTGGTCAACGGGAAAATCGCTGGCCGACATCAGCAATGCCATGAATATCAGAAATAAAACCGCCAATCATTACAAATCACGAATCATGAAAAAACTCGGCGCCAGCAGGATAAAACCGCTGTTGCATATTACCCGCGTACGGTGTTTGACCGAGCGTTTAAACATAAGAATCAATAAAGAGTAGTTCTCTCTCCCCCGCGCCGCATTGGCGGCAGAACGCGTTCGCCGGCGCCTTTTAACAGCCCCGCCGGCGAAGATAGCCGTTTCATCAATTTGCCAACCTCTCTCCCTGGCGCCCAATCGTCTCTCGCGCGCATCGTTGTCTGGATCTCGCCGCCGCTTTACTGGCATTATCTCTGCTATCGCCGGGCGGCGAGAAGGCCTAAGACCGCGCCCGCCGCTCAGTATCGACTCGACGAGACAGGTAGCTTTACGCCATGGCAAATAAACCGCAACAGACAACGCTGACGATGTACGGCATCAAAAACTGCGACACCATCAAAAAAGCCCGCCGCTGGCTGGAAGATCAGGGCATAGCCTATCATTTTCACGACTACCGCGCCGACGGCTTGACCGAACAGCAACTGCGCGGTTTCGTCGCGCAACTGGGTTGGGAGCCGCTGCTCAATACCCGCGGCACCACCTGGCGCAAGCTGGATGAAGCGCAGCGCAACGCCTGTGATAACGCCGACGCCGCCATCGCGCTGATGCTGGCGCAGCCGGCAATCATTAAACGTCCGCTGCTGGACGACGGCAACGGCCACGCTCTGCTCGGTTTCAACGCCGACGCTTACCAACAATTTATCGCCGAGGTTGCCGTATGACTTGCCCGGTTATCGAACTGGCCCAGCAGTTGATCAAACGCCCTTCCCTCAGCCCGAGTGACGAAGGCTGCCAGCAACTGATGATCGAACGCCTGCAGGCGATCGGCTTCACCGTCGAAGCCATGGACTTCGAAGACACCCAAAACTTCTGGGCCTGGCGCGGCGAAGGGCAAACTCTGGCGTTTGCCGGGCACACCGACGTAGTGCCGACCGGCGATGAAAAACGCTGGGACAACCCGCCGTTTGAACCGGCAATCCGCGACGGCATGCTGTATGGCCGCGGCGCGGCGGACATGAAAGGCTCGTTGGCCGCGATGGTGGTGGCCGCGGAACGCTTTGTCGCCGCCAACCCGAATCACCGGGGCCGCCTGGCATTTCTGATCACTTCGGATGAAGAAGCCAGCGCCACCCACGGCACGGTTAAAGTGGTCGAAGCGCTGATGGCGCGCAACGAGCGGCTGGATTACTGCCTGGTCGGCGAGCCGTCCAGCACCGAACGCGTCGGCGACGTGGTGAAAAACGGCCGTCGCGGCTCCATCACCGCCAACCTGCATATCCACGGCGTACAGGGGCACGTCGCCTATCCGCATCTGGCGGACAACCCGGTGCACCGCGCCATGCCGGCGCTGAATGAACTGGTGGCGATCGAATGGGATCGCGGCAACGAGTTCTTCCCGCCGACCAGCATGCAGATCGCCAACGTGCAGGCCGGCACCGGCAGCAACAACGTGATCCCGGGCGATCTCTACGTGCAGTTCAACTTCCGGTTCAGCACCGAACTCACCGACGCGATGATCAAGCAGCGCGTGGAAGAGCTGCTGGAACGCCACCAGTTGAATTACAGCATCGAATGGCGGCTGTCCGGTCAACCGTTCCTCACCTCGCGCGGCGCGCTGGTTGATGCGGTGGTCAACGCCGTCGAGCACTATTCTGAATTGACGCCGCAGCTGCTGACCACCGGCGGCACCTCCGACGGCCGCTTCATCGCGCAGATGGGCGCGCAGGTGGTGGAACTGGGGCCGGTCAACGCCACCATCCACAAGGTCAACGAATGTGTCAACGCCGCGGATCTGCAGCTGCTGAGCCGCATGTATCAACGCATCATGGAGCAATTGGTCGCATGATCACCGCAGAGATGCTCACCGGCCGTTCGACCGAACACCTGGCGCCGCTGAGCGGCAACCATCGGCTGCAGCCGCAGGCGGTCAATGCCTTCCTGGCGATGCAGCAGGCCGCGCGTGAAGCCGGATTCGATCTCCAGCCCGCCAGCACCTTCCGCGACTTCGACCGCCAGTTGGCGATTTGGAATGGCAAATTCTGCGGCCAGCGGCCAGTATTAGATAAGGACAGTCAACCGATCGACGTCGCGCCGCTGTCCGCCGCCGAACGCTGTGAGGCGATCCTGCGCTGGTCAGCCCTGCCTGGCGCCAGCCGCCATCACTGGGGCAGCGATTTGGACGTGTACGATCCGTCGCTGTTGCCGGAAGGGCAAAAGCTGCAGCTGGAGCCGTGGGAATATGAAGAAGGCGGTTACTTTGCGCCGCTCAACCAGTGGCTGACGGCGCATATGGCCGAGTTCGGTTTCTATCGCCCCTTTACCGAAGACAGCGGCGGCGTGGCGGTGGAGCCGTGGCATCTAAGCTACCGGCCGCTGGCGCAAGAGGCTGAACATTTGCTGACCCCGGCGTTGTTGCTGGCGGCCTGGCAAGACAAGGAGGTCGCCGGTGTCGAATGGCTCGAACGCCATCTGCCCTCGATTTTTTCGCGTTTCATACGCAGTGAAGGAAAGGAGTAGCTATGCAATGGTTAGCTGATTACTGGTGGATTATTCTGCTGGTTCTGGTGGGGATGGTCGTCAGCGGCATCAAGGAACTGCGCCGCGTCGACGTGAAAAGCTATCTGGCCAACAAGCCGGAGATACCGCCGCACCGCGACAACAACGCCCAGTGGGATGACGAAGACGACTGGCCGAAAAAGAAATGACATCAGGGCGCTCATCGGCGCCCTGAGTTTTTAGCGAAAGGCGATCAGCTCGCCGCGCTTGCCGGACAATGCCTCGTCCCAGTAGCGCTGCGGCACGTAATAATGCAGCCTTTCCAGCGCGGCGTTCATCATGCCCTGATTGATCGCATGCCCGACGTTCTCTTCCACGTCGAGCGTGAAATCCACGCCGTTGGCCCGTAACGCTTCCGCCGCCGCGTGAGCGTGTTGCACCGCGATCACCGCGTCCTCTTCACCGTGGATCAAATGCACCACGCTGTCGCCGAAAGCCTGCTCAGGCAACTGGGCGAAACGCCCGCTGAACGCGACCACGCGCCCGGCCAGCCGGGTTTCCGCTTTTAACGCCTCAAGTGCCATGATCGCCCCCTGCGAGAACCCCACCAGAGCAGTGCCGGCATAGCCCACGCCGCTCAGCTGCTGCCAATGACGCACCACGGCCACAAACTGCGGCATCACGTCTGCTATGCGGGCCGCGCGGTTCTCTTCGGTCACGTCCTGTACCGAAAACCACTGGCGCCCGGCGCCGTTGCCAAACGCTTCGGGACCACCGATGCTCACCACCTGGGCCTGAGGAAAGTCTTTGGCGAAGTAGCTGCCGATCTCCCCCATCGCCACCGGGTTGTCGCCGACACCGTGAAACAGCAAGATCAGCTGCGCCGCCGGGGTCGCCGGGCTTTGGACAACGAAATGCTCATGTTTCATCGATGACTCCTTAATAGTAACCAAACCTGGTGTGGCGACAGTCGCCGCCGCACCGCTGACAGTGACTATACGCCGTTGAGAAATCGGGAAAATCGGGTTTTATTGAGCGAGTTATTCAATTTATTGCAACGACTGCGCCCAGTCGCGCCAGTAGCGGCAGTGTTGCGCATTCAACTGTTCCAGCGCCTGCGCCGTTTCGTGCCGCCAGTGGCGCAGCAAGGCTTTCTGGCCGCTTACGCCCGCCTGCTCCACGCAGGCCGCCGGGGATTGCCGCCGTTGCAGATGGCCGCGCAGCGCGGGCAGCGGCAGACTGCTGGCCAACAGCAAACGCTGCAATGCCCCCAGGCTGGCCTCCAGCGACCGATGGGCGAAAGCGAAACCGGCCAGCTCGCGCCAGTCCTCTTCACCGAGCGACGTGTCGCCGTCATCGCCCGGGATCGCCAGCACGAGTTCGATGCGCTGCCGCAGCCAGGGCCAGTCGCGCGCCAGGTGCTTGTGCGCCGCGTGCCGCAGCGCCTCCCCTTGCTCGCTCAGGGGCAAGATAGCCATCGCGGTATAACAGCCGCTGCTGGCCTCCGGCTTGCTGCCGATACGCACCAGCTCGAAACCGCAGGATTGCCAAAAGCGCCACAGCGGCTCGGTATAGCCGAAGCTGACCGACAGGAAGTCCAGCCCCTGCGCCTGGCGGCGTTGCCGCTCGACCAGCTGACGCGCGATACCCTGCCGCCGCAGCGTCGGCAGCGTCGCGATGCGGGTAATGCGCCGTGACCGCAGCGTCGGCGCCCACCACTGGCCGCCATGCGCCGCCAGCGACTGCGCCACCAGGTTGCCGCGCGGCCGGCGGCGGCCGGCCCACACGTCGTGCGCCAACTCGGCGCTCAACCCGCCTTCGTCCGCCAGCCACACGGCACCGACCACCTCCTGTCCGGCCTGCGCCAGCCCGAAATGCATGCCGGGCGCGTCCATCAGCCGGCGTAAGTCCAGCGGCGAGGTGCGGTAATGCGCGCTGCTCAGCAGAGCATAGAAACGCGCCAGCCGCTGCGGATCGGCGCACAGTTCACGCTGCTCCGCCTGGCTATAATCGATCGCCTGGCCATCCACCGGCCAGGCGGGCAGCTCGTTGAACAACAGCGCATTGTCCGTGACCCGTTCCAACGCATCGCCCTGCGCCCAGCGCATCGGCTGTTGCAGACTCAACGCCTGATAGGACGGCAGCCCGGCGCAAAACTTCAGCAGAAAACCGCGGCCGGTGCCTTCATAGCCCTGCACCGTGGTGGTCAGCAACACGCGCGGGAAATAGCCGATCAGCTGTTGCAACAGCGGCGCGGGGATCGCCGCCGCTTCATCCACCAGCAGCCAGCCCACGTCACTGACGTCCCCCTCCCGGCACTGCGCCAGCAAGGCATCGGGCGCCCAAAACTGTGCGCGCCCCTGCGCCCATTCCCCGGCCACCTCTGTGGCGGCGCGGCTCGGCCCGGTGATCCAGCAGGTCAGCGGCGACTGCGCCATCAGCATGCCGGCCAGCGTCGATTTGCCGCGGCCGCGGGCGGCGGTCAGCACCCACACGCCGGACTCGGCCTGCAACAACGCCGTCAAGATCGCCTGTTGTTCCTCGGTCGGCCCGCCATCCGGC
This sequence comes from Serratia sp. BNK-23, assembly GCF_047456145.1. Lineage (NCBI taxonomy): Bacteria > Pseudomonadati > Pseudomonadota > Gammaproteobacteria > Enterobacterales > Yersiniaceae > Serratia > Serratia sp. BNK-23. Next base: position 1,235,486 of record NZ_CP179900.1, on the reverse strand, counting down.
GGCTGCCAACCTTCACGCGCCGGCAGCGCGGCCAACGTCAGGGGCTCATCCTGCCGCCAGACAGTCACTTCGCTGTCGTCGGCCAAATGATGCTGCAGATGATGAATGAAATGCGGCGTGGTGATCGGCTGCGGACAATCGCTCCAGCGCAGGCTGTCGCCGTCCGGCAACTGAGGCCATTGCCGCCAGGGCGGCGTCAACAGCAGCAGCCAGCTGCCGGCGCGCAATGCGCCGCACAGCGCCGCCAACGCCTCCACGTCGAGCGACTGACCGGCATCAAACACCGCGTGCAGCCGCTCCTGCCCCAGCAATTGGCGCACCGCGCGGCTCGGCAAAGCCGACAGGCCGGGCGGCGGGTTTTCCCCCACCCACGGCCAGTCGCCCGGCAGCGTCGCCGCCAGCCGCTGCGCCTGTTCGCGGCACCACTCGGGTTCACCGCTGAGCACCAGCAAACGCCGGATGCCCTGCCGCCGCATGAGTTGTTGCGCTGCCTGTAGCATAAGGCTGTATCTCAATCCGAAAAAAATGCCGGAGTCAGGCTCCGGCACTTGAGGCGTTAACGGGATGCAAAGGTGTTGCAGGTATTGGGATCGCCGCTGTCGAAGCCCTGTTTAAACCAGGTGTAGCGCTGCTGCGAAGTGCCGTGGGTGAAGCTGTCCGGCACAACGCGGCCCTGGCTCTGCTGCTGCAACCGGTCGTCGCCAATCGCCTGCGCGGCATTCAACGCCGCCTGCAGGTCACCCTCTTCCAGCATCTGCTGCTTCTCGGCGTATTTGCCCCACACGCCGGCAAAGCAGTCCGCCTGCAGCTCCATTTTCACCGACAGGCGGTTCACTTCCGCCTGGCTGGCGCCTTGCTGCATCTGGCGCACCTTCGGCTCGATGCCCAGCAGGTTCTGCACGTGGTGGCCGACTTCGTGCGCCACCACATAGGCCTGAGCGAAATCACCGCCGGCGCCCAGCTTGGTCTTCATGTCCTGATAGAAAGACAGATCGATATACACCGTTCTGTCGCCCGGGCAGTAGAACGGCCCCATCGCCGCCTGACCGGTGCCGCAGCTGGTGCGCGTTACGCCGCGATACATCACCAGCTTCGGCGGTTGATAGGTTTTGCCCATGCGCTGGAAAATCTCTTTCCAGTTATCCTCGGTCGAAGCCAGCACCACTGAGGTGAATTTGGCCAGCTCATCGTCTTTCGGACTGATGCTGGCGCTCTGTTGTTGACCCTGAGGAGCGACGTTACCGCCGTTCAACAGCGGCGACAGATCGATGCCGTAATAACCGGCCACCAGCACCACTACCAGAATAACGATGCCGCCCTTGCCACCCACCGGCACGCGGAAACCGCCGCCACCGCCGCCCAAACCTGAAGACTGCCCGCGACGATCCTCAACATTGTCACTTTCCCGACGCCCTTGCCAACGCATAAATACACTCCAGATATTTCCCCTGCTCGTTGAAGTTGCGCCGCGATCGTAAGCGCAAAGGCAGCTTCAAGCCTGAGTGGGATAGGTTTTAGTCATCTCACATCCATCATTATAAATGGTCTGCCGCGGAGGAAATGTAGAAATTTTCTGGAAAAACGCAGAATAGCGGGACGATCCGGCCGGATCGCCCCGAATGGCGGTGCCGACGCTTAGTCGAGTTTCACGCCGATGCGGCGCGCCACTTCTTCGTAGGCTTCGATCAGGCCGCCCAGGCTTTGACGGAAACGATCTTTGTCCATCTTGTCCAGGGTGTTTTTGTCCCACAGGCGGCTGCCGTCCGGCGAGAACTCATCGCCCAGCACCACTTCGCCGTTGAACAGACCGAACTCCAGTTTGAAGTCGACCAGGATCAGGCCGGCGTCGTCGAACAGCTGGGTCAACACGTCGTTGGCGCGGTAGCTCAGCTCGCGCATGCGCGCCAGATGCTCTTTGCTCACCCAGCCAAAGGTTTCGCAGTAGGATTCGTTCACCATCGGATCGTGCATGGCGTCGTTTTTCAGGAACAGATCGAACAGCGGCGGGTTCAGCACCAGACCTTCTTCAATGCCCAGACGCTTCACCAACGAACCGGCGGCGCGGTTGCGGATCACGCACTCCACCGGCACCATGTCCAATTTCTTCACCAGCACTTCGTTGTCGGACAGCAGACGCTCCATCTGGGTCGGGATGCCGGCTTCTTCCAGTTTGCTCATGATGAAATGGTTAAACTTGTTGTTCACCATGCCTTTGCGATCGAACTGCTCAATGCGCTGACCATCCAGTGCTGACGTATCGTTGCGGAACTCCAACACCAACAGATCGGGATTCTCGGTGGTGTAAACGGTTTTTGCCTTTCCGCGATACAGCTCAGCTAGCTTTTGCATCTTACTTACTCCAGTGATGTATCCCCGTTGTCTCCCGAGCGCGGCCCGAAATTAGGGGGTATAGAATTGACCTAATGAATTCTTTGGCGTGCCGGACACTATTGTGCCAAACCTGCGACGCAAACGATACCGTATAGACAAAACAAAAAGGGGCCGAAGCCCCTTTTTGATTAGTTAACGCTGGTTTTGCTGAAGGCTGACTGGAATGCCGCCACCAGTGCGTCGTTTTTCGACTGGGTGAGCGGTTTGCCTTTCGGATCGATGAATTGCAGGCTGGTGCGGTTGTTGAGATCGCCGACCTGCAGTTTGTAATCGCCTTCCGTCAGTTCAGGATCCTTGACGCCCAACGCATCCCAATCGCTGCTGCTCAGGGACTTGTAAGTCACGGCGACGGTGCCCTGCGGACGGCTGCGGTCACCCACTTTCATCCCCAGTTTTTCGAGCGCCGGCGGCAGGCGATCCCACACGACAGTGTACGGGCCGCGCACCACCAGCATCGGCAGGCCGGTATCATCGGCACCGCTCTGCACGTCCAGCGCGCCGAAGCGGCTGGCCGTCTGGGAGCTCGCCAGGTTATCCTGCTTGTCCAGGCCTTCGATCAGGGTGTTGATCATCATGCCGTTGTAGCGCTGGATCTCAGACTGATCGGTCACCTGTTCGGTCTTGCCCTGCTGCTGCAGGCCAACGCTTTTCACCACCAGCGCCTGCTGATAGCCCTGCTGCTGCACGCTGATCTGATAACGGCCTTCGTACTGGTTGTCTTCGTCCAGACGGTTCCACTTCACCCAGTCGGTGGTCAGGGTCTGACCGGCGTCCTGACGGGAAGCGATCGCGATGTTCTTCGCCTGCAGCAGGCTGACCACGCGCGACCACAGGTTCTGGTTCTGCGGGCTGTTTTCCAGCAGCAGCGTGCCGCTGTCGCCGGCGTATTGCGCGCGTGAACCGCTCAGCAGCGCCAACGGCTGCACCGGCGGACGAATGTCCAGCTGCTTGCCGACGTTGCCTTGCACCGTTGTGGCCGGCACGTCATAGTTGCCGCTCTGCACCGGCAGGATCATGCCGGACGGCGCGTTCAGCGCCTTGAGCGGAGCCGCGTCGAGGTAGGCCTCGTCGCCGCTGACCTGGCGCTTGTAGCGCTGATCGCTGCTGCAGGCTGCCAGCATCATCACCAATGAGATGCCCACTACTTTTGCTACCGTCGACTTTTGCAATGAATAAGCCATCAAATTTCCCTTAGAGTTACAGCAAGCCGACGCTTTTCAGCGCGCGCTCCACCACCGGGCGGGCGGCTTCGCTCAACGGCGTCATCGGCAGACGCAGCGTATCGGTTGCCATCAATCCCAACGCCTTACAGGCCCACTTCACCGGAATTGGGTTTGCTTCTACAAATAGATCCTGATGCAACGGCATCAAGCGCTGATTTAAGCGGCGCGCTTCGGCAAATTTGCCCTGCGCCGCCAGCGCGCAAAGTTCCGCCATCTCGCGCGCGGCCACGTTGGCCGTCACGGAAATCACCCCTTTGCCGCCCAGTTGCATGAAGTCCAGCCCGCTGGCGTCGTCGCCGCTCAGCAAAATGAAATCTTCATCGTCAACCAGCACTTGGATCTGACTAACGCGACTTAAGTTCCCCGTCGCTTCTTTTACAGCAACAATATTCTTGATTTTCGCCAGCCGAGCGATGGTCGGCGGCAGCATGTCGCAGCCGGTGCGCGAAGGCACGTTATACAGGATCTGCGGCAGTTCGGTGCTCTCGGCGATCGCCTTGAAGTGCTGATACAGCCCTTCCTGCGTCGGCTTATTGTAGTACGGCGTTACCGTCAGGCAGCCCACCACGCCGGTGTTGGCGAAGCGAGTGGTGAGCGCGATGGCTTCGGCGGTGGCGTTGGCGCCGGTGCCGGCGATCACCGGAATGCGGCCGTCGGCCAACTCCAGCGTCTGCAGCACCACGTCAACGTGCTCGTCATGGGCAAGCGTTGCGGACTCGCCGGTGGTCCCTACGGAAACGATCGCCGCGGTGCCACTGGCTACATGATAATCGATCAATTTTTTCAGGCTCGCGCGATCGACAGCACCTTTGTCGTCCATCGGCGTAACCAGTGCAACAATACTTCCCGTAAACATTGGCCGTCCCCTCCACAAACAAGTCACTCATGGTACTTTTGCTGCCTATCCAAAAGCAAGCGCACAACCGCGTTGTAAGCGCTTGGCAGGCGGTTTTTTTTATGTTTACCATGGTAACCCCATTAAGCACGACAGGAAGCGCTATTTTGCCTCAGTCAGACGAACACTATCTCGTGATTACCGCGCTCGGCGCCGACCGCCCCGGTATCGTCAATACCATCACCCGCCACGTCAGCAGTTGCGGATGCAATATCGAAGATAGCCGTCTGGCCATGCTGGGAGAGGAGTTCACGTTCATCATGCTGCTGTCCGGCAGTTGGAACGCCATCACCCTGATCGAATCCACCCTGCCGCAAAAAGGCGCGGAGCTGGATCTGCTGATCGTGATGAAGCGCACAAACTCGCACGAAAGGCCGCCGATGCCGGCCACGGTGTGGGTGCAGGTGGAAGTGAAGGACTCGCCGCACATCATCGAACGCTTTACCGATTTGTTCGACTCCAGCCAGATGAATATCGCCGAACTGGTCTCGCGCACGCAGCCGGCGGACGGCGACCTGCCGCCGCAGCTGTATATCCAAATTACCGCCCACAGCTCCGGCGATCGGGACGCCTCAAATATTGAGCAAGCCTTCCATCGCCTATGTACAGAATTGAACGCGCAAGGCAGTATTAGCGTGGTGAACTATCCACAGCATGACGAGAAAGATGGAGAGTAGTGATGAGCCCATTGAAAGCCGGTGACACAGCGCCGAAATTTAGTTTGCCTGACCAGGACGGTGAGGAAATTAATTTGGCCGACTTCCAGGGACAGCGAGTATTGGTCTATTTCTATCCGAAGGCGATGACGCCGGGCTGCACCGTGCAAGCCTGCGGCCTGCGGGACAACATGGACGAATTAAAAAAGGTCGGCGTCGAAGTGCTGGGCATCAGCACCGACAAACCGGAAAAACTGTCGCGCTTCGCCGAAAAGGAGCTGCTCAACTTCACGCTGTTGTCTGATGAAGATCATCAGGTGTCACAACAGTTTGGCGTGTGGGGCGAGAAAACCTTCATGGGCAAGACCTACGACGGCATTCACCGCATCAGCTTCCTGATCGATGCCAACGGCAAGATTGAAAAAGTGTTTGATGATTTCAAAACCACCAATCACCACGACATCGTTCTGAACTACCTGCAGCAGTAATTCTCACGAAGCGCAGCGGCCTGCTGCGCTTCGTTTCTTCCCTGTCAGTCGGCCTTGTCTTCCACCTCGACCCGCAGTTCATCCGGCCAGGCATGGATCACCGCCTTCACCAGCGTCGCCAGCGGTATGGCGAAAAACACGCCCCAAAAGCCCCACATCCCGCCGAACACGATCACCGACAGGATAATCACCAGCGGATGCAGGTTGACCGCTTCGGAGAACAAAATGGGCACCAACAGGTTGCCGTCCAGCCCCTGCACCACCAGGTAGGCGACGATCAGCGTCCAGAAATCGGCGCCGACGCCCCACTGGAACAGCGCCACCACCACCACCGGTATGGTGACCAGCACCGCGCCGATGTAGGGGATCAGCACCGAGAACCCCACCAGCACCGCCAGCAGCAGCGAGTAGCGCATGTCCAGCACGGCGAACACCAGGTAAGTCGCCACGCCGACAATCACCATCTCCAGCACTTTGCCGCGAATATAGTTGGTGATCTGCTGATTCATCTCGTTCCAGACTTGCCCCGCCAGGCCGCGATTACGCGGCAGCACGCGGCGCACCGCGTTCAGCAGCTGTTCTTTGTCCTTCAGCAGGAAGAACATCATCATCGGTACCAGGATCAGATAGATAGCCAACGTCAGCAGGCCGACCAGCGACGCCAGCGAGAATTTCACCACCGATTCGCCCATGCCGGACAACCGGCTGCGCAGGTCTTCCGCCATCATGTCGATGATGCCGGCATCCACCAGCGCCGGATAACGCTTCGGCAGCGTCGCGGCGAAGTTATAGAACTGATTGAGCATGCCCGGCAGATCGCTCATCAGATTGATGCCTTGCTGCCAGGCGGTCGGCGCGACGACGAACACCAGCAGCATGGCGACGCCCGAGAACACCAGCAGCATGATGCTCGCCGCCCAGGTGCGCGAACAGCCGATGCGCTGCAGGCGCGCGGTCGGCCACTCGAGCAGATACGCCAGCACGATGGCAACCAGCAACGGGGTCAGAATGCCGTGCAAAAAATAGAGAATAAGGAACCCGGCAACCAGGATCACCAGCAGCGCGATGGCCTGAGGATCGGTGAAGCGGCGGCGGTACCACTGTAATAACATCTCCAGCATCAGAGCGGGCTCCTTGAGATTTGGCGGGCGGGCATGGCGATTCCTGTGATGGGCCTGATTAAAGCATAGATAGAACGGGCGCACGCGGGATGTGCAAAGCACTCAGAGTACTCAAAGTTCGCCATACATCAACAGCGATCTGGCTGATTTTATCGCACGGGCAGACGATCGACGCAAAAATCCGCAGACGCGGCGACTGGCTCGATGAGCGGCCCCGAACGGGGCCGCGGAAGATTACAGCGAAGTAGCGACAGAAAGGGGCGAACCGACCGCCAATGCGAACAACAACACACAGCCAATCGCGATCGCCGCCGCCAGATCATTTTTCATTGTCCCGTCCCCTGATGCTTAAACTGGTTATCGTCACGAACTCTGTCGGTTCTACGTTCACGGCCTTTTCCGATGCACGTCATTAAAAACCCCCGCCTAAGCGGGGGAGAAAACGTTCTGGTGCATCAAGTGTTACAAGGAGGTCATGAGGGATTGCTAACCCTAAATGACTATTTCAAGCTAGGATTATTCCCAGAACATGGCAAGCGATCGCGTCGAGGTTATCCGCACTTTGGGATAAACCTCATAAAAAAATCCCGCACGGCAGCGGGATGAAGGGATGATAACGTCATGAATTTTTTATGCGGACAATGAGGCGGCATTGTCGTCATTTGGCGACAATACCGCGCCGGCACGGTGGTCACAAGGGAAATTTGGCCACGGTGAGGAAATCAGAATTTCGCCAATGCCCGCGATCGCGCGCCCGTCAGCATCAACGAAAAAATGGGATTTTCGTCAGACAGCCACCGGGAAAAAACCGGTAGCATGGCCGATATAATCCCAAATGCCGTAGGGGGAAAAATGAACAGCAAACCGTGTGAATTTGATGAAGCCATCTGTCTGGCGATCGGGCGTGGCGTTTGCGAAGTCGTCAAGATAGGAGATGAAATCAGCATCTTCTCCCTGCTGGAAGCCATCGAGAGCTTCATCGAACGGCAGGCGCTCAGCGAAAGCGAAATCGCGGCGGCGGACGACGCGCTGGATTTGATCACCGGTTTGGTTCGCCGCCAGTGCTGACGCCTGTTACGAGGCGCGGCCGATGAGCCGTTGCTCTACCGTGACGCCGGGCATCATTTGCCGTAAACCGGCAATCAATTCGTCGCCCGCCTCGTGCAGCGCCGCCAACGGCATCGCCGGCAGGCTCTCCAGGATGAACCACATCCGCTCGGCCTCGGCGCTCAACCGGGTTCTGACCCCCTGGCGCCAATTCCAGCATCGCCATCCTGTGCAAGCTCGCGGCGGCGCTGGGCCTGTCGGTGGCGGACATCGTCAACGTCACCCGCGCGCCCGCCGTCTACCTGATTGAAAGCCAAGATATTCCCACGCTGTGGCATGGCGATCGCGGCGGCTCGGCACGTTTGCTCGCGGGCACCCAAGGCCCGAACATGATAGAACTGTGGCGGTGGGAAATGGCGCCGGGGGAAGCCTATGCATCGGGCGGCCACCCGACGGGCACCTTCGAGCTGCTGCACGTTGAGCGAGGCGTCTTGAGCCTTGCCGTCGAACAGACCGAGCTCATGATTGCGCCGGGCTGTTCGGCGGTCGCCAAAACGGACGGCCCACATCGGTACGCCAACGAAGGCGAAGACACGCTGATTTTCACCATGACGGTCGCCGAACTGCACGCCTGAACGGCGACCCTGACCTGAACGCTTGCACAGGAGAAGAGCCATCATGACAACCCCTGCCCCACTGGAGTGGCAGCGTGCGGACTATCTCGTCAGCACCGATCCCGCCCTGCTGGATCTCGATGCCATCCACGCTTTTCTGACCCGTTCGTCATGGGCGGAAGGAATCGATAGAGAAACCGTTCGCCAGTCCCTCGCCCACAGCTTGTGTTTCGGTTTGTATCACGGCGCCAGGCAGATCGGTTTCGCCCGGCTGATCACCGATTACGCCACTTTCGGCTATCTGTGCGACGTGTACGTGCTGGAAACATTCCAAAAAAGCGGGCTGGGCCTGTGGCTGGCGGAATGTTGCCAGGCCCATCCGCTGATGGCGACGCTGAGGCGAGTCATGCTGGTCACCAGCACCGCCCCCTGGCTCTATGAGAAAGTGGGCTATTCGGCCATCAACCGCCCCGATTTTGTCTGGCAGATCGCCCGGCCGGACATCTACCGACGGTAATGCTATTTCAGCGCCTGCTCGGCCAGCAGCCCGAGGGCGATGACGATCATCGCCGCGCCGGAGATGCGCCCCACCACCTTTGCGGCCTGCGGACGCGTGCGCAGCACCGACTGCGAACCAAACCCCACCAGCAGATACACCAGGCCGCAGCTGATCAAATGCACGACGCCCAACGCCAGCATCTGCATCGGCACCGACCATTCGGCTCGGGTGTCGGTAAATTGTGGCAGCAGCGCCAGAAACAGCAGAAACACCTTGGGGTTCAGCCCGCTGACGCACACGCCTTTGCCGGCCCAGCGCAGCCAGGAATCAGAACGCTGATCTTCACCGGCGCCGGGCACCGGCGGGTGCAACAGCATGTTGAAACCGATCCACAAGAGGTAAGCCGCCCCCAACAGGGTGAGCGCCGTCAGCGCCAGCGGGTTGCCGACCAGCAGCGCGCCGACGCCCGCCACCACGATCGCAATCATCAACAAATGGCCAAACAGCAAACCGGCGACGGCGGGCACTACCACCCGACCGCGAATACCCGCCGAGATCACATAGGCCCAATCCATACCCGGCGTGATCACCAACAAAATCGACACCGCCCAAAACGCGGCGAACAGAGCGAGCGTCATGCCGGCGCCCTCTCAAACGCACCGCGCCACACCGAACAGAGAACCATTGCGCTTTCCTCGTGGAAGAAGAACGGCCTCCGCCTGCCGCGGGGGCCGTCAAAACCGTTCAACAGATGGCAAGAATATCCTCATGACGTTAAAATGTGCTTTCAATTACTTGCCTTAAATCGGCATAAACGGGGAAATTTTTCCAAATGGATAAGATTGATCGCAAGATTCTTGCTGAATTGCAGACCGACGGCCGGTTGTCGGTGACCGAGCTGGCCGAGCGGATCGGTTTGAGCGTGTCTCCCTGTCACCGCCGGGTGCGGGCATTAGAGGAGTCTGGGGTGATCAGGGGTTACCGCGCCCAACTCGATCCCGGCAGCCTGGGCTATAACTTTTCCGCTCTGGTGTTCGTCACCATGCGCGAAGGCGATCGCCGCGCCGTTGAAACCTTCGAAAACGCCATGGTGGACATTCCCCAGGTGGTGCAAGCACAGCGGTTGTTTGGCGATCCCGACTATCTGCTGCACGTTATCGCCCGCGATCTGCCCGCCTTCCAGCAACTTTACGACGAGAAGCTCTCCGCCCTGCCGGGCGTGCAACGCCTGAGCTCCACGCTGGTGATGAAAACCGTGGTGCCGGAACGCTCGTTCCTGCCGTTGGGAAAATGAGGACGGGAACGTTGCCGCTCCCGTTTTGACGACCTTAAGGCACAATCACGAAATCCGGATTGGCGATGGCGAACAGCGCCTCGCGATCCGCCGCCGGCGGATAAATCCACTGCGTGTTGATCTCCTGCTTAATCTTTTTGCCTTCCTGGCGGGTAAAGCGCACCTGGCGCTGCCAGCCTTCGGTATAGAGCGCGCCCCAGGGCCCCAAATCCAGGCAGGTCACATACTTCGGCTGGCTGTACGGATGCGTCGGCAACCCCGCCAGCTCCGCCGCCGCATTGTGGCCGGCCACGCGGCCAAGGCTCATCGCATGCTGGCAGGTCATCAGGTTGTGATTACCGAGATCGTCGGTCGCCGCCTTCACCGTATCGCCGGTCACGAAAATGCCCGCCGCCGCCGGCGCGCGCAGGAAGGCATCGCCGATCACCCGGCCGCTGCCGTCGCGCTCGCCAGGGATCTGCTCGGTCAGCGGATGCGCCCGCACGCCCGCCGCCAGGATCACCGTGTTGGCAGCGATACGCTCACCGTTCGACAGCATCACTCCCTCAGCGTCGATGGCCGAGACGCGCAGGCCGGCCCGCGCTTCCACGCCGCACTCCGCCAACGCCTGGCGTATCACCGCCCCCGGCTCTGCCCCCATCCCCGCGCCTACTTCCGGCGCGGTATCGACGATCACCACGCGCACGTTCTCGTCTTTGCCCAGCGCATCCCGCAGCCGCTGCGGCATCTCCGCCGCGCTCTCCAGCCCGGTCAGCCCCGCGCCCACTACCACGGCAGTGTTGCGCGCAGGCGTCGAAGGTTTGGCCGCCAGCGCATTGATATGGGCGCCCAAACGCTGAGCGCTTTCCAGCGTATCGACGTTGAAACCGTATTCGGCAAAGCCCGGCACCGCAGGCACGGACAGCCGGCTGCCGGTGGCCCACACCAAACGATCGTAGGCCAACTCAAGGGGTTCCCCCGCCGTCGGCGCCACCGTGAGCGTTTTAGCAGCGGCATCGATACGCTCAACAACCCCGGCCAGGTGCCGCACGCCAACGGCGGCGAGCTGCGCGGAAATGTCCGGGTTCATGTTTTCCAACACCGCTTCATACAGGCGCGGGCGGATGGTGACCGTTGGGGTCGGCGAGACCATGAGCACCTCGATATCGTCATGCTTACCGGCGAGGGTAATGGCGCGCATGGCGGACACGGCGGCCCAAAAACCGGCAAAACCGGAACCGGCAATCACTATTTTTTGCGTCATGAGATGACTCCTTCATACAGGGTTAACCGGGCGATAAGGCGTGCCCGCAGTTTTTTCGGATGAACGATGCCGTTCCGCTCCCGTAGCAGGGTGCAGAAGGCCCGCCCGCCCCTTCCGAGGAGGCGGGAATAAGTGTGTTTGCTTTCTTTAAGGAAAGGCGGAGCTTAGGTCTTGGCGCGCGCCGTTTTGCCGCTGCGCGCGGTGCGTTCCGTCATGCGTTCGTCGAGCCAGAGGTTGACCTCACCGAAGAAGCCTTGCGGCGCTTTGCGGCCAAAGCGGGCCGCGACGTCGCCGAGGGTCTGCGCCGCCAGTGCGTCGCGCATCGCCTTCTCCGCCTGCAGCATCACCGCATGGATAGCGCATTTGCCGGAGACCGCCCAATCCGGCGGGGAATCATCGAACACCGCACAGCGCCCGCGCACCTCCTGGCAATCGAACAGCGGCTTGTGCCCCTCGATGGCGTCGATAATTTCCAGAAAACTGATCTCGTCCGCCGGACGGGCCAGCCGGTAACCGCCGCGCACCCCTTCGCTGGCGGCGACGATCCCCGCCTTTTCCAGCTTGGGAAAAATCTTGGCCAGAAAGCTGGGGGAGATGCCCTGCAGCTCGGCGAGTTCGCGGCTGCTGAGCGCGCGCTGGTTATCGCCGACCAGCCACAGCAGACAGTGGATGCCATATTCAACGCTGGTTGTGATGTACGCCATATGTCCGTTTTCGACCGTCAGTGAATCTTCAATAACGCAGACTATATGAGTCTGCGTTTATCCTGTCAATAAAACACGGATCAACTTTGTCCGCGTTCAATTCAAAATGCATGTCGCCAGCGACGAAAAAGCGCCCTTCAAAATGAAAAATAAAACTTTTTTGCTCGATTCGCGCTCGGCTAACGTTTCCTTGTCGCCTGCGGCTGACTATGATGTGATGGGTGCCGCCGCCGCGGTTTGTGAGCCGCCGCACTTTCGCGCGGATTGCGCCGCGGGAATAAAGAACTCTTGTCTGCTGCTGACGTCTTAGAAATGATTATTTAAGGGAAACGCCTGACTATGACCAACCGGTTGACCAAAACCGCGTTAGCGGTGCTGCTGCTCAGCACGCTGAACGCCACCGCCCTGGCGCCAGCACAGGCGGAAAGCCAGGACCAGTTGCCGGATATGGGCACCTCCGCCGGCGGCACCCTGAGCATTGGACAAGAGCTGGCGATGGGCGATTTCTATGTGCGCCAACTGCGCGCCAGCGCCCCGCTGATCAACGATCCGCTGCTGAGCCAGTACATCAATCAGCTGGGCAACCGGCTGGTGGCCAGCGCCTATTCGGTGCGCACGCCGTTCCATTTCTATCTGGTGCGCAACGACGAAATCAACGCCTTCGCCTTCTTCGGCGGCAACGTGGTGCTGCATTCCGCGCTGTTTCGCGTCAGCGACAACGAAAGCCAGCTGGCTTCGGTGCTGGCGCACGAAATCTCACACGTCACCCAGCGCCACCTGGCGCGCGCCATGGAAGATCAGCAGCGCAACGCCCCGCTGACCTGGGTGGGCGCACTCGGTTCCATTCTGCTGGCGATGGCCAACCCGACCATGGGCATGGCGGCGCTGAGCGGCACCATGGCCGGCACCCAGCAAGGCATGATCAGCTTTACCCAATCGAACGAACAGGAAGCCGACCGCATCGGCATTCAGGTGCTGCAGCGCGCCGGTTTCGATCCGGAAGCGATGCCCGACTTCCTGCAGAAACTCTCGGATCAGTCGCGCTACGCCTCCAAGCCGCCGGAAATGCTGCTGACGCACCCGTTGCCGGACAGCCGCCTCTCCGACGCGCGCAACCGCGCCAACCAGATGCCGAAACACATCGTGCAGTCTTCGCAGGACTACCTGATGGCCAAGGTGCGCGCCCTGGGCATGTACAGCTCGGAAGGCTACGGCCTGAACGAAGAGCTGCTCGGCTCACTCAGCAAGGGCAACGTGCGCGAACAGGCGGCCGCCAAATACGGCCGCGCCATTCTGTTCTATGAAGCGAAAAAATACGACGACGCGCGCAACATCATTCAGCCGATGCTGGCGCAGGATGCGAAAAACGTCTGGCTGATCGACCTGATGACCGACATCGATCTCGGTCAGAAACGCGCGCCGCAGGCCATCGCCCGCCTGCAGGCGGCCAACGCCGCCCAGAACAACAACCCGGTGCTGCAGCTCAATCTGGCCAACGCCTATGTCGAAGGCAACCAGCCGGCGCAGGCGTCGAAGATCCTGAACCGCTACACCTTTGCCCATCCGGACGATCCGAACGGCTGGGATCTGCTGGCGCAGGCCAGCGCCGCTCAGGGGCTGCGCGATGAAGAGCTGTCGGCCCGCGCCGAAAGCCTGGCGCTGACCGGCCGGCTCGATCAGGCCATCGGCCTGCTCAGCAATGCCAGCTCGCTGCAGAAACTCGGCAGCCTGAAACAGGCGCGCTACGATGCGCGCATCGACCAGCTGCGCCAACTGCAACAGCGCTTCCGCCAATACCAGCGCAGCTGATTCAACAAGGAATGAACGCCATGAAAAACGTCACGATTTACCACAACCCGCGCTGCTCCAAGAGCCGTGAAACCCTGGCGCTGCTGGAGCAGCACGGTGTCGATCCCAAGGTGGTGCTGTACCTCGATACGCCCCCTACGGTCGATGAGCTGAAAAAACTATTGAAAGAACTGGGCTTCACATCGGCGCGCGATCTGATGCGCAAAAAAGAAGATCTGTACAAGGAATTGAAGCTGGCGGACGACAGCCTGAGCGAAGAGCAACTGCTGGCGGCGATGACGGCGAACCCGAAACTGATCGAACGCCCGATCGTGGTGAAAGGCAGCAAGGCGCGCATCGGCCGGCCGCCGGAGCAGGTGCTGGAGATTTTGTAAATTCGAATTCGGGCGCGGACTATTGCGCCCTTTCTTTTACGGTAGCGGCTACAGCCCCAGGATCTCTTTAACGAACGGGATGGTCAGCTTGCGTTGGGCGGTGATCGAGGCGCGATCGAGCTGATCGAGGGTCATAAACAGCGTGCGCATCTCGCGATCCAGCCGCTTCAGCAGGAAGCGGCCCACGTCTTCCGGCAGCTCGAAGCCGCGCAGTTTGCCGCGCAGCTGCAGCGCCAGCAGCTTCTCTTCGTCCGACAGCGGCTGCAGCTTGTAGATCTGCCCCCAGTCCAGACGCGAAGCCAGATCCGGTAAACGCAGGTTCAGCTGACGCGGCGGGCGATCCCCGGTGATGAACAAACGGGTGCGGCCGGTTTCCAGGATGCGGTTGTAAAGGTTGAAGATCGCCATCTCCCACTCTTCGTCGCCGGCGATGCATTCGATATTGTCGATGCAGACCAGCGCCAGCTGTTCCATGCCGTCCAATACTTCAGGCACGAAGTAAGCGCGCTTGTCGAGCGGCACATAGCCCACCGCTTCCCCCTTCTGCGAAAGCTCGGCGCAGGCCGCATGCAGCAAATGGCTGCGCCCGCCGCCTTCACGCGACCAGAAATAGATATAGCTGCCATGTTCCTGACGGACGGCGGATTGGATCGCGGCTAATAGGGATGGGTTCTCGCCCGGATAAAAACTGGCGAAAGTTTCATCATCGGGAAGATAAAGTGGCAGTGAAAGCTGTGCCGGCGTATTCAGAGAAGCACCTCAACCAAAACTGGCAGAAAAACGTGGGCAGTTTAACACAGAAAACGGGCGCTGTTGAACCGGCAGGATCTTATGCCGCAATAGTGAACAATGCCTAAGCGCCGCTTGATTGGCTGCGGCTCCCGCCAAGGCAAGAATTATCCGATATCATTCCCTAACCCCATGCCTGCGCAGGTTAAATTTGTCATTTAAGCCAAATCTGGCCTAGTATAGGTAGGCTAAACGCAATCACCATCAACAAGGTTTCTGCAAGGATATAGACGATGAAAGTATGGAATAAAGTGCTGTTGGCCTCCTTTATCGGGTTGTTGGTTGCCGGCTGTGATGACTCGTCCAAGGTTGACGCCAACCTGGATAAAGCCAAAGACAGCGCCGAGCAGATGAAAGACGCCGCCCAGAAAAAAGCGGACGATCTGACGGACAAGGCGAAAGCGACGGCGGATGAAATCAAAAAAGAGGCCGCCACGCAGGCTGACCAGCTGAAGGACAAAGCTTCGGCGATTAAAGATGAAGCCGCCAAGCAGGCGGACGCCATCACCAACGACGCCAAGGCCAAGGCCGCCGCGATCAAAGATGACGCCGGCAAGCAGAGCCAGCAGTTGGTGGATCAGGCCAAGGCCATCAAAAACGACGCCATCAACGGCGCCAACGATCTGACCGAGCAGGCCAAGGCCAAGACCGAAGCCATCAAGAACAGCGCCGAAAACAAAGCGCAAGAGTTGAAACAAGAGACCGATGCGGCGGTGAACGGCAATACTCAGACTCAGCCAGCCACCCAGCAGTAAGCTATTCTCAGCCACAAAAGAAAGGAGCAGTAAATGGGGATTATTTCCTGGATTATCTTCGGCCTGATCGCCGGTATTTTGGCTAAGTGGATCATGCCCGGCAAAGACGGCGGCGGCTTTATTCTGACCGTCGTGCTGGGGATCGTCGGCGCCGTGGTCGGCGGCTATATCAGCACCTTCTTCGGCTACGGCAAGGTTGACGGCTTCAACTTCGGCAGCTTCGTGGTGGCGGTTATCGGCGCCATCGTGGTGCTGTTCGTGTACCGCAAAATTCGCAGCTGAGGCGAATGCCATCAGTCAAAAGGGCAGCCCCTGGGCTGCCCTTTTCGTTACTTCTGCTCTGCCGGTTCGTCCGGCGCGTCGAGCACCTCTTCTTCCTTGCGGAACAGGCTGATGACCTTGAACAGCAGGCTCAAGCCAATGCCGACGATGGTCGCCAGCGCCATGCCTTTCAGCTCCGCCGCGCCGATGTGCACCTTGGCGCCGCTCACGCCGATAATCAGGATCACCGAGGTTAAAATCAGGTTTTGCGCTTTGTTGTAATCCACTTTGGACTCGATCAACACGCGAATGCCCGAGGCGCCGATCACGCCGTACAGCAGCAGGGAAACGCCGCCCATCACCGGCACCGGCACCGCCTGGATCGCCGCCGCCAGCTTGCCGATGCAGGACAACAGGATCGCCAGCACCGCCGCGCCGCCGATCACCCAGGTGCTGTAGACCTTGGTGATGGCCATCACGCCGATGTTCTCGCCGTAGGTGGTGTTCGGCGTGGAGCCGAAGAAACCGGAGAATACCGTCGAGATGCCGTTGGCGAACATCGAACGGTGCAGGCCCGGATCGCGGATCAGGTCTTTTTTCACAATGTTGGCGGTCACCACCAGGTGGCCAACGTGCTCGGCGATCACCACCAGCGCCGCCGGCAGAATGGTGAAGATGGCGAACCACTCAAAGCGCGGGGTGTAGAAGGTCGGCAGCGCGAACCAGTGCGCCTCGCGGATCGGAGTCAAATCCACCACGCCCATGAAGAATGACAACGCATAGCCCACCAGCACGCCGATCAGGATCGGGATAATCGCCAGGAAGCCGCGGAACAGCACTGAACCGAGCACCGTGACCGCCAGCGTCACCAGCGAAATGGTGATGGTGGTCGAGTCGGCGCTGGCGCCTTCAGCCGGCAGCAGCCCCGCCATATTGGCCGCCACGCCCGCCAACTCCAGGCCGATGACGGCGACGATCGCCCCCATCGCCGCCGGCGGGAACATCACATCCAGCCAGCCGGTGCCGGCCTTTTTCACGATCAGCGCCACCAGACAGAACAGCACGCCGCACATGATGAAACCGCCTAACGCCACTTCATAACCGAGCGGCAACAGCAGCAGCACCGGCGAGATAAACGCGAAGCTGGAACCGAGGTAGGCCGGGATCTTGCCTTTACAGATGAACAGATACAGCAGCGTGCCGATGCCGTTGAACAGCAGCACGGTCGCCGGGTTGATCTTGAACAGGATAGGCACCAGCACGGTGGCACCAAACATGGCGAACAGGTGCTGGAAGCTGAGCGGAATGGTCTGGAGCAGCGGCGGGCGCTCGCTGACGCCGATGGCGCGACGGGTCATGTGTGTTTTTCCTCGGTTTATTGGTTTTATAGGTTTTAGTCAAAAAAAAGCCGACTCATTAAGTCGGCTCAAATGTTTACTTGGTACCAAATATCTTGTCGCCCGCATCGCCCAGGCCAGGCACGATGTAGCCCTTGTCGTTCAGACACTGATCGATGGAAGCGGTGTACAGTTCAACGTCCGGGTGCGCTTTCTCCAGTGCGGCGATGCCTTCCGGCGCCGCGACCAGAACCAGCACCTTGATGCTGTGACAGCCGGCTTTCTTCAGCAGATCGATAGTGGCGATCATCGAACCGCCGGTGGCCAGCATCGGGTCGACGACCAGCGCCATGCGCTCTTCGATGTTGGAAACCAGCTTCTGGAAATACGGCACCGGCTCCAGGGTTTCTTCGTCGCGGTATACGCCCACCACGCTGATGCGCGCGCTCGGCACGTGCTCCAGCACCCCTTCCATCATGCCCAGACCGGCACGCAGGATTGGTACTACGGTAATCTTTTTCCCTTTGATCTGGTCCACTTCAACTGGCCCGCACCAGCCTTCGATGGTGACTTTTTCCGTCTCCAGATCGGCGGTCGCTTCATAGGTCAGTAAACTACCCACTTCTGAGGCCAGCTCACGGAAGCGTTTGGTGCTGATGTCATTTTCGCGCATCAGGCCAAGCTTGTGTTTTACCAGCGGGTGTTTCACCTCAACGATCTTCATCATTTTTCTCCTATTAAGGTGGTTGCGGCCAAAAAAATCGCGGGATTATACCTCCTTTTTTTCGCCGCGCCACCCACAATAGCCCGATCGGGATCAACAAAAGTTTGAATATCAGTATAGATGACGAAAAAGCAGAGCCGGTTCACAAGCCGCTCGCAAACGTTTGCCTGCGCTGTTAGAATTGCCGCGCCTTATTCCGGAATCAACATCGGAAGCACAGTTTTCAAACCGCAAACCGTCGTGGGGAATCGCGCAGTGACCGACAAAACCTCTCTCAGCTATAAAGACGCAGGTGTCGATATCGATGCAGGCAACGCATTGGTAGATCGCATCAAAGGTGTAGTTAAACAGACCCGTCGCCCGGAAGTGATGGGCGGTCTGGGCGGGTTTGGCGCCCTGTGTGCGTTGCCGCAGAAATACCGCGAGCCGGTGCTTGTTTCCGGTACCGACGGCGTGGGCACCAAGCTGCGTCTGGCGATGGATCTGAAACGCCACGACACCATCGGCATCGATCTGGTGGCGATGTGCGTCAACGATCTGGTGGTTCAGGGCGCCGAGCCGCTGTTCTTCCTCGACTACTACGCCACCGGCAAGCTGGACGTGGACACCGCGGCCAGCGTGATCACCGGCATCGCCGAAGGCTGCAAGCAGTCCGGCTGTGCGCTGGTGGGCGGCGAAACCGCTGAAATGCCGGGCATGTACCACGGCGAAGATTACGACGTGGCCGGTTTCTGCGTCGGCGTAGTCGAAAAATCCGAGATCATCGACGGTAGCAAAGTGCAGTCCGGCGATGCGCTGATCGCCCTGGGCGCTTCCGGCCCGCACTCCAACGGCTACTCGCTGGTGCGCAAAATCCTGGAAGTGAGCAACACCGACCCGACCGCCACTCAGCTGGAAGGCAAACCGCTGGCCGACCACCTGCTGGCGCCGACCAAAATTTACGTGAAGTCCGTGCTGGAGCTGATCGAGAAGGTTGACGTCCACGCCATCGCTCACCTCACCGGCGGCGGCTTCTGGGAAAATATTCCACGCGTGCTGCCGGAAGGCATGCAGGCGGTGATCGACGAAGCCAGCTGGCAGTGGCCGGCGGTGTTCACCTGGCTGCAGCAGGCCGGTAACGTCAGCCGTCATGAAATGTACCGCACCTTCAACTGCGGCGTAGGCATGGTCATCGCCCTGCCGGAAGCCGAAGTGGAAACGGCCATCGCGCTGCTGACCGCGGCAGGTGAAAAAGCGTGGAAAATCGGTAAACTGACTGCCTCTTCCGACGAACAACAAGTGGTCATCAACTGATGAAAAAGATCGTGGTGTTGGTCTCCGGCCAGGGGAGCAATCTCCAGGCCCTGATTGACGCCTGCCAGCAGGGCCGCATCGCCGCCGAGATCGTGGCGGTATTCAGCAACAAGGCGCAGGCTTACGGCCTGCAGCGCGCCGAAGCGGCGGGCATCGCCGCCCAGGCGCTGGATGCCAAGGCTTACGCCGATCGCGCGGCGTTCGACGCCGCATTGGCGGACGCCATCGACCAGTACCAGCCCGATCTGGTGGTGCTGGCCGGCTACATGCGCATCCTCAGCCCGCAGTTCGTGCAGCGCTATGCCGGTCGCATGCTGAACATTCACCCTTCCCTGCTGCCGAAATACCCGGGGCTGCATACACATCGTCAGGCCATCGACAACGGCGACAGCGAACACGGCACCTCGGTGCACTTCGTGACCGAACAGCTCGACGGCGGCCCGGTGATCTTGCAGGCCAAGGTGCCGATTTTCGCTGACGATGAAGAGGATGACGTGGTTGAACGGGTGCAAACCCAGGAACACACGATCTATCCGCTGGTGGTGAGCTGGTTCGTCGACGGCCGCCTGGCGATGCGCGACGGCGCCGCCTGGCTGGACGGCGAACGCCTGCCTGAGCAGGGGCACGCCGCCGACTGATGCGCGCAGCCTGAACCTTGCCTAAACGGCGCCCACGCGGCGCCGTTTTTTTCGCTGCCCGCCACGATGGTCCAAAAGGCTCGCGGCGCCGTGGCCAAACTGCCCGCTTCAGGGCCAACCCCGGCGTGAGCGCCCCCGGCATGTCGCATCAATGCCCCGCCGGGAACCGAACGCATCACGGGCGCCAAGCCAACTGTGGTTCCGCGTGCAATAATCCTTGTCAAAAAATAAAACCATTATAATATTTTCCATCCTAAACAATATTAGGTGAAATTTTTCAAAAAAGAATACATTTATCCCTTATACATAGTTTTAAATTAAATAAATTAACGTCAACCCCATGATTATTGTGAGCTTCGTTGCAATAACAGAAAACATCCCTGCCAATTGTAATGATGTGTTGCCGTTCTATTACAAGTATGTAAGAGTATGTCTAACACGATAACTTGACGTTACATACATAGGATTCCTTTCATATTCGCAAGCGCCAGTCATATATGACGCCTTCAAATGTAAATAATTCAACATGAAAGAATTCAATGTCGCCGCTGCTTATTTTTATATAATTAGCGCGATATTAAAATTGATTTTTATTTTTCAGATAAATATTTAGTGGGGAATACCCCATTGAGATGAATTCGTTTGAATATATTTCAACGATATGCAGCAGCTCGAATCACGTTATAGCTAACTCATCAATAAACTGATTAATAAGGATATTTATGCTTAATCATACCTCTCTGACTCGTCAATCCCACCGTTTCGATATTGTTCTCGACTCGCCTTCCATGCCCTCTGACGGCATTGATTTATTAGTCGAAGAACTGCCTGAAACGCTGCACTTTGCCAGCGATTGCGCCTCAACCGGCAGCAGCGTCAGCACCGCCTCTACAGCAGGCTGCGGCTGCATTGCAACAGCGAGCTGCATCGGCACAATGGGCAGCGTTACCAGTAGCGGTAGCTAAATCATTACCCACAACCGGTACAAGATACTGTGCCAGTTAGTTATCTGAAACTCTACTCACTGGCTTTAAACAATGAGCACGTACACTGACACCACTTTAGATTTCGACAGCAGTCATAAGCCAACCCTGGATATATCCTGGGATCGCCAACGGCCGCTATTAGACGTCGAGTCACTGAATAAGTTTTATGGTGACACGCAAGTTCTTCATGATATCTCGCTGCAAATCAAGCCGGGAGAAATCATTGGATTGGTCGGACCTAACGGTGCCGGAAAAACGACGCTCATGGAAACCTTGTACGGGGGGCAGCCCTTTGAAAGCGGCTTGGTGCGTTTATTTGGCGAAGACGTTCGACAAGGGCTTAATCACGTCATCAAGCAACAGTTAGGCGTCGTTCCGCAATCCTTTAGTTTACCTGCGCTGCTGCGCGTTGAAGAGATCATTTCGCTCTATCAGGTACTTTATACGGATGCGCTGTCGGTTAAGCAGTTATTGGACATTGTGGCGCTAAAAGCGCAGCGTAAAATGCGTTTCTCGCGGCTTTCCGGAGGGCAAAAAAGACGTTTGGCATTGGCGCTGGCCTTAGCTGGCAAACCCAAGCTTCTTTTGCTGGATGAACCCACCAGCGATCTTGACCCGCAAAGCCGACGCTATATTTGGCGGCACATCATTGCGAATTCTCGTCAATCGGGCACGGGCGTATTGATCGCCACTCACCAAATGGATGAGGCGGAGAATTTATGCGACCGGGTGATGATCATCAACCACGGCCGGTTGCTGGAGAATGCCAGCCCACAACAACTTATTGAGCGTTATTGTCCTGGTCATCATATCCGATTCTCAGTGCCGTTGACGTCGGTTGACGAGTTCCTTGCGCTCTTCCCTGAGGCGACGCAGGAAAGCGATGAACATGATCAAACTTTCCGCCGCCTACATATTCCCACCCAAGAATTGGCACAGGTGTTACCGCAAGTGATTGCGTTATCACAACGTTTGGGCTGTGAACCCGAACAAATGCAGGTAAGCAAAAATACCCTCGAGGACGTGTTCATTCATCTGACAGGCGAAGCATTAAGGGATTAACATGAGCCATAGCTGGCAGATTTATCGGCGCTTCTTCGGCGCTAACACCAAAGAATATTTACGCGATCCGCTATCAACCTTATTTTCTCTTGTATTGCCGTTATTTTTCATCTTTACCTTTGGCATAACGGCAAAAATTATTAATGGCAATCATCAACCGTTCTCCATGCAGGTGAGCGTTGTCGGAGACACGCCGGAAACAGAGGCTCTCTGGCTTAAATTGAACAATTATCCTGGCCTGGCCGTCCAGCGCCAGCTTAGAAGCGATCCGGAAGCGCTGGTGCGCGCGAATGAAGTGAACGCGGCGGTGAGTTGGGATGCAGTACAACAGCGCCCCGCGATCACCACGACGGAATCCATGAGCTCCGTCGCTCAACTGGTTTCCGCCGCACTCAATCAGCAACCGGCCGACGCCCAGCAGCCGATACGCTTCATTACGCTGAAAACTGAGCGTTTCAACTATTTTAGTTTTATCTTCCCGTCCTTGCTGACGCTGGCCCTGTTGCAAGTCGCCTTATTTGGCACGGCGACGCCGCTGATCGCCGCGCGTGAAAAAGGCACTTACCGCTATTACGACGTCATTCCGTTGCCGCGCTGGATCCTGCTCGCGTCACAGGTCAGCGTCCGCCTGGTAATATCACTGGTTCAGATCGCCCTGTTAATGCTCATTAGCAGTCTGGTCTTTGGCTTTACCCTTCAGTATCCCCTGCTGTTTATCGTGCTGCTCGTCGCCGGCGCGCTGTTGTTGGTGAGCTTTGGGTATGCGCTGGCCGGCTTATTCCGCACGAATACCGTCGCGACAATCGCCCTGACCTTACTCAACTTTTGGTGCATGTGTTTCGGGCAATTGTTCCTCAATCTGAGCGCATTCCCGCCACTCAAATGGTTAATTTTGACGACGCCGGTCGGTTTTGTCTCCGATGCGCTGCGATACGCCATGAATGGCAGCGAAGGCGTATTCCCCTTCTTCATTAACTGTATCGGCATGGCGATATGGGGTGTGATCACGCTGTTTGTCGGCGTTAAGTGGTTCCTTTTCCAGCCAAAACAATCTTAAAAAAACAGGTACGCAAAGATGAAAAACAGATCGGCATCTTGGCATTTTTACAAGCTGTATATCGGTAGCCATCATGATGGAATGGACTTTCTGATCACCCAGGGATTGACCCAAGCACTGGCGTACGCTCCTGATTCTCCTTGGTTCTTCTTACGTTATATCGATGAAAAAGGATTACATTTACGCGTTCGTTTTCTGCTGCAGGAAAAGGACAGCCAGCGCCTGGAAACCGCCATTTACGCTGCGCTGCATGATGCGCTGAATAGCCTGCCGCTGCGCCCGGCCAACCTGTGGACGCCATTGGTCAGCTTCCGCGGCAACACGCCGTTTCCCGCGCATGAACTCCCGGTCCATTGCGAACGCGCGGAATATGAGCCGGAAACGGACGTCTACGGGGGCGAAACGGGCATTGGCATCGCCGAAGCGCTGTTTCACCAATCCAGTGACATTGCTCGTGCCATATTGCTGGCCGAGGCAGGCGGCGGCATGACGCGCAAAGAGTTTGCGTTGCCTCTGATGCTGGCCATGTTGGAAACGTTCATTCCTGTTGCCCGGCGTTCCGCCTTCCTTGAAAGCTTCTCGACTTTCTGGCTGGCGGGCTCTGCGGATATCGGAATGATCAAAAACAGCTTTACCGATCGCGCATGGGAACTGATTGATGAAAACTCGGTTCTTCTGTCGCCGCAGATACGGCAAGACGCGCAAAGCGCCGAACTGGTGGATCGCTGGCAGTCTGCGCTAGACCAGACCCGGCGTAACTATGAACGCCATTGCGAACGATACAGTGACGGCCTCGCGAAAAATCTGGCATTCCAATTCATGCACCTAATGAACAATCGCCTTGGCTTAAGCACGCTGGATGAGGCCTGGCTGGCCGTGTTGCTGAGCAAAAGCCTGGAAAGCGGAGTTATTCATGCATCATCATAACTTTGCCGTTTCCGCGTCCATGCGCCAGAAATATCCGTTCATGTCGCTGCTCTCGCCGCTGACGGGCGTTGTCGGCAGCGTCTACCCGTTGGAACCGCAGGAGATGCATATCCCCCGCTTTTCGTCGGTTCTGGCCAGCCTGGGCAATCTGTCAATGCCATATCCCCATATCATTGACAATAAAGGCAACGACCTGCAAAAAATCGCGCTTGCTGGCTGCGGCGCCGATGAACACGTCGATATGGCGATCGTCCGCGCTGTCGCCGAAGCGGCAGAGCGATACGCCACCTGCGTCTACCATCCTCGCGATGTTTCGGTCGCCAGCTTCCGCGAACTCGGGGCTGACGGTTTGGCGGCCGACAGCCTGCCCCGCTGCAGCGAGGAGGAGCTCGCGGATCCGCTTTGCCCGGTCAAACCCATTGATGACGCCCAGCCGTTGCGCTGGGTGGAAGGTTACTCGTTGACGGACTCCCGCCCGCGCAAGATCCCGTTGATCATGTCGCATCTGTATGTGCGGCCCTGGGAAAGCGAGCGTTTCTGGTTGCCGATATCGACAGGCGTCGCGGCGCACACCGACCTCACCACCGCCACGGTAACCGCGATCAATGAAGTCATCGAACGCGATGCGATTGCCCTTACCTGGCTATTGCAAATGCCTTTAGCGCGCATCCGCTTCGATGAACCGGTACCGGATAGATTACAAGACAAGTTTTCACGCCTGGCGGCCAGTGGGCTGGAACAGCTGTTCTTCGATGCCACTACCGACATCGGCTGCCCGACAATCTACGGATTGCAGCTGCGCAACGGGCATCCGACCTCGGCCCAGTTCGTCAACTGCTCTACGGGGTTCGATCCCTGGGGCAGCTGCGGCAAGATTATCCGAGAAAGCGCCATGGGGCGTTCGGTACTCGAACATCAACTGCCGGTGCCGGACGATATACGCGATTTTATCGCTCTCGAACATGGCGCCATCTTCATGGGGCGAGCCGAACAGCGCTCCGCATTCGATTTTCTCACCGCCAGCGAGCGGCAGATGCCGATTAGCCGCCTGCAGGCCGGGCAACCGCAAACGCCGACAGCACAGCTGAAAAAATTGGTGGCGCGTTTTCGTCAACTCAAGATGGACGTCGTGATAGCGGACATGACGACGGATGAACTGCGCGATGCCGGTTTACATGTGGTGCGCGCTGTCATCCCCGCCCTTTTGCCCATGACGGCATGCTATCGCGCCCGCTATCTCGGGCATCCGCGCCTACGGGAACAGCAGCAACGGTTGAGTGAACAATTAGGCAAAGCCGCCACGATAAATCCGTGGCCGCAACCTTTTGCCTGAAGGAGAGTGGTAATGATTATCGTCAGTGACACCGCGTTCGGCAATGACGTGGCCGATTATATGCACTGCCAGGAAGGGATCTCTCAACTGACATTGGCAACCGCACTGAACTATTCCTGGGCCGACAGCAAGGCTTCGTTCGTCGGGATCGCGCTATCCGGCGGCGCGCCGCTTAAGCTTGAACAGCTCACCACGCAGCTGTTTCGCGCCGGGATCCCTCACGCTTGCACCGTGTTGAACGACCATATGCTATTTTGCGGCCCCCTGGTCATCCCAGGCCGAACCGCCTGTTATGCCTGTGCGGCGAAGCGCCTGCTCAGCCTCGCCGAAACGCCGCGTACGGCAATGATGGATTTGAACCTGCAGCGATATCATGAACAGCAGCCGCAGAACGCATTGCGCGGATATACGCCGGCGCTGGTGCTGATGGCTGGATTACGGTTAAAGCAGTATGCGCAGCTCCCCGAAGACCAATTCGGCAAACTGACTGCCGTGAGCTTTGGCAGCAATCGCACCGCGAGCAGTTCCGTGGTGGCGTTACACGGCTGCAGCTGCCGTGAAAACCGGCATATTTCGCAGGCTCAGGGCACGGCCTTGTTGGCCGAACACCTGGAAGGAGCCTTACGCTAATGAAAGCCACTCACATGTCGACCGTCTTGTCGGGCGCACAGTTTAGCCACCATAACGATCTTTACGCTTTGCTGCCCAAGCGCCCCAAATTAATTCCGGAACTGATTTTCAT
Source organism: Serratia sp. BNK-23 (assembly GCF_047456145.1). NCBI lineage: Bacteria > Pseudomonadati > Pseudomonadota > Gammaproteobacteria > Enterobacterales > Yersiniaceae > Serratia > Serratia sp. BNK-23. The sequence goes on along the minus strand of NZ_CP179900.1, from coordinate 1,209,224 downwards.
TCCTGAAAGCGATACCCGCGTAGCCGTGTATGGCGCCTATCAGCCGCGCATCCTGACCTGCGTTCAGGGGATAAACACGCTGGCGGCTTTCCTCGAGCGCCTCGATGGCGTCAACGCGCTGGAAAGCGTGCTGACCGACGACGCGACCATGAGCCGCGAGAATGCCCTGGGCATGTTGTCCTTACTGTTTCGCTATGGCTTCCTTGAAGAAGGTGAAGGCCTGGATAACGGCGCCCCAAGCCATTTGGCAAGCTATTGCGGCCGCTTTGTCGACAATACCCGCCTGCACGCCAACCGTACTGCGGCGCTGAAGTCCGCCCGCCGCCGCAGGCTCGCCCTGGTTTGCCCGGAAGATGTGTCATCGCTGCTGCAACACGCGTTGGCGCCAATGGCCGCCAGCATTGACGTTCTGACCGAGCGCCCAACGACCAGCGCCCTTCCCTGGGATGATGCACTGATCATTTTTGACGGCAGCGAGTCCGACGCTTTCCGCCAGGCATGCGCCGATGGGTTGCACCAGGCCGGTGTGCGTTATCTGAGCTGCATTATTGGCGCGGATCGCACGCTGGTGGGCCCCTATACCCTCCCGAACATCAGCGCCAGTTATCAATGCGCGCGCACGCAATGTGAGCAGCCATCGCCCGCCAACGATCGGCAAGAGGTGGCGTTCCGCGCCGTCTATGCCGCCCATGAGCTGGGGCAAATTCTGCTCGGGCTATCCTCTGAAAGCTACCTCAACAAGGTCGTTTCCCATAGCCATCGGGGCGAGGGGGAGTACACCTTAGCCTATAAGGTCGCCCGCATTCCCGGCACCGCGCTAAGCGGTTTAGGCCATGTCGCCTATCTGCCGCCAGGGGAAGAGGCGTTTACTGCCTGGCAACACCATATCGGCACACGCTTGCCGCCGCATGGCCTGTTGCCACCGCGTTCGCATCAGATGCACTTCACGCTGGATAACCTCAACCGCCACGCCTCAAGGCCGGTCAGGCTACATGGGCAGCAGCATATCAACCTGCCCGGCAGCGCATTGGCGGAGCGCTGTCCGCCACCCTGGCGCATGTCCGCGGCGCCGCCACAGCCGTTGACGCCGGCCAATCTGGGCTGGTTGCTGCGCCACGCCACGGGTTATCAAAATGGCGCAGACAGCACATTACGCCGCATCGCGCCCAGCGGCGGGCAACTGCTCTCGTGCGATATGTTTGTGGTCGTCCGCCGGCCGCTGCCGGAGATGCCTTGCGGGGTCTGGTTCTATCTCGGTGAAAAGCACCAGCTCGTCAGGATTGACGGCATTGACTGCCAGCAATTGGAGTACTTGCTCCAGCATCCCGAAGAGCCGATTTCACTCATTACCAGCGGCAACCTGAACCGCGTGCGCGGCAAATATAACGACTTCAGCTATAACATCGTTAACCTTGACGCCGGAGTGGTTAATCAATATTGCGCGCTTTCCGCGCGCGCGGCGGGCTGGACGCTGAGAGAAGATCATGGCGTCGACCTGCAATGGTTGGCGTCATTGCTCTTCTTCACGCAACAGGATAACCCCCATATCCTCTGCCAGGTCTTGCATGTGCAAGCGCCCCCGTCACAGGATGAGCCGTGCCCTGCTCCACTTTATGAAACGGCGAGCAGCCTGGTCGCCGTTAGCCACCGCCCACGGCCGGCCACCGCGCCAGCGTCGCCCGCGCCCGCCGCTCTCTCATCACTGGCGGCTGTGCACCGCGATGAGCCGCTCTCCGCGTTGCTGGAGCGCCGCCGGGCGACGTATGACTATGCCGATAGCCCGTTACCGGAAACTTGGCTGAATACCCTGATCGCCGTCGCGCATGCCGGTCTTGAACAAAGCCGCCTGCGCGGGATGCCGGCGTTGCCAATGGAACCCTGGATGTTGCTGCCGGAAGCCAGCGGCGAACTTGCCGCGGGCATTTATCAGTGCAGTCAGGCAGACCGCCGTTACTGGCGGAAACGGGATAGCGGGTTTGGCCGCGCACATTTGGCTGATTGCATCAATCAATTGGCGTTCCATAAAGCCGGCGCGTTGCTGATGTGGGTTGCCGATCTTGAAAAGACCCTGCATGACCATGGCGCGGCGGGATACCGCATGCAGCTGCAAAACGCCGCGGCAAGCGCGATGCAGTGCTGGTTGGCGGCGCTGGACTGCGGCTTGACCGGAACGCTGGCGGGAGGCGTGATCGAAGAAGGGCTCATTCGCCACGCGGGCGCCGACGGCTATCGTGAGGCGCCGCTGTTCTGTCTGGTGCTGGCGTCTCCTCCGCCGGCAGAGGGTGTTTAACATGCCGCCTGCATCCACCCTGTTGCGTTTAAACGAGGATGTGAAACTGGTCTCTCCGCAGGCGAATGTGGCGCTGTTGCTGCAAGAAAACAGTAATGCGCCGTTAAAGCTGAGCGGGTTTTCTGCCCGGCTTGCCCAACAGTTGCAAGGGGGCTGCTCCATGGCGGCCCTCCTTGCGGAGCTGGCAGAACACCACCCGAACGCAACGCCCGAGCAGTGTCAACAGGCGCTGTCCGCGTTTCTGCTGCGGTTGAAACAGGCGAATATGATCGTTGATGGCGCGCAAAAGCGGCCTGCGGCGGCGAAAGTGGCCGGGCGATATCGGCTGCCTAACCCCGATCGCGCCGCACATAAAATCGCCACCGTGCTGCGGGTTGTCCCGCGCAGGTTAGGTTACGGCCTGCTGAGCCTCGCGATTGCCGCTGCCTTGTGGCGTTTCATCGCGTGTTTGCCAGGGCTAAACGCCTGGCTGCTGCAGGGCGAATGGGCCAGCGTCCAGCTGCTGGTGATGCTTGTCGGCATACCGTTATGGCTGTTTTTGCATGAAATGGCGCATGCCGTCGTTTGCCGTCTTTACGGCTGCCCGGTTCTGGGGGCGGGTCTGCAATTTCGCGGCTGGTGGCTGCCCTCCGCGTTTGTCAACACCAGCGCCATCGCGCTATTCCCACAGCGCGGCATGAAGGCCTGGGTGGCGATGGCAGGACCATTGATGGATCTCTTGTGTCTGGGAGCGCTCGCGGCGCTGAGTGAAAGCGCCGCCGCCACCGCGACACGGCCGTTACTGCTGTTGATACTATTCGGCCTGCTTTTCAATCTCACCCCTTTTCGGCTTTCGGATGCCACGCGGGCATTTCGCGCCTTTGCCCAACCCGGCGCCAATAAGAAAACCCGCGTGTGGTCCGCCCGAGGCCGCCGCCTATTCCGCAGTTATTGCCTGCTTTACAGCCTCTGCATGGCGGCGGCGATGGGTTGGTTAAGTCTCGTGAGTTGGCAGAAGGTGAATAACTGGTTGGCATCTGGAGTATTATCATGACGTTACCCGCACAGCCTTTGTTGCTCGTCGCCCCTTTTATCATGCTGCGCACTGCAGGCTTGCCGGCGCACTATGTCAGCCAACTTCCGGATGATTTATCCGCGATTATCCGGCAACACCACTTGCAGGAGCCGGCCTGGCGGCAACTCGGGCAGGCGCTTATCGCCAGGCTGCATGCGAATGTCGCATTACCCTCGGCGGACAGCGTTCGCCAGGACATGATTCGCTGTCGCCGCCATATCTTCAACGATCGCTATTTCAACCTGTCTGCCGAAATGCGCGCCTGGTTGGCACATTACGACCCAGCCGCTCTGGAGCAACTGACCGAATGGTTGGCGATAGCGGATGAACGCCAGCAGTTGGTGGCAACCTTTAACCAGCGCTGGCAGCGTGTCAACGAACAGACGCAGGCCTGGTTGCTCAAAGCCGCCAACGAACCGGCCCTGCGCCGGGCGCTCTGCCTTGCCTCCCCGCAGTTGCTTTGCGATCTGGACCAAAATTGGCAGAGTTGGCCGGCCAAACGGCGCCGGCGCGTTGAGCGCTCCTTGTTTGCCTACATGATTCGAGCGGCGGGCAAAGTCAGCCCATTCAGCACCTTTTCCTCTTTTAGCCTGGTCCCGTTTGAAAGCTCGGCCGGCGAAGCCACTCTGCAAACCGGCGAAGGCAAGGTGACCTCGACCATACACCTCAACCGCTCCATCGCATTAGCCTTGCGCGACGCGCTGTATACGCAGCACTGGTTGGCGAAACATGATCTGCCGCTGTGCCGCAACCCCTCCTTGCAACGCATTTCCGCCAGCCAGATGCGCGGCCATTTCTATCGCTATGAGAAACGCCACGGCTTGTTATGGAACGAAGAGCAGCAATTTGTCCTGGGCCTGGAGGCGGCGGAAATCGACGCCGTCCTGAGCGCCAGCCACCAGCAAAGCTGGAACGCATGGCGAGCGCATTTCGAACTGGCCGGGATGGCCCCGCCCGAAGCGGAAAGACTGCTGAGAAAGCTGGTGCGCAAGGACGTATTGCGCCCGACATTACAGTGGGGAACGCATCATCCTGCCCCCCTGGTCGATGTTTTGGCGCTGATGCCGGCGGAGCTCTCCAACGACGCTCTGCGCAGCCTGCCCGAACTGCCCGAACGCTTTGGTGCGGCGGAAAACGCGGAGCGCATTGCGCTGCTTGAGCAGGCTCAGCAGACGATTCAACAGAGCTGGGAGCGGCTGACCCGCCATCAGATGCCCGAAATTCGCAATATTTTATATGAAGACGCCTGGCGGGAAGGGATCAGGATGACATTGCCTGACGCTTTCATTCCCAATGTGCTGGCCCGCGTAGCGAAAGCGGTGGCCAAACGCGCCACGTTGTCGCAGGAGTACCTCTGGCTGCTGCAGAACTTTATCGACAAATACGGCGCAGGCGGCCACTGCACCGATGTCTCATTGTTTTTGCAGCAGAGCTGGCAGGGATTTATTCAATTCACCCAACAACGCATCTCACAGGCCGTCGCCGCAACGGCCCGCTGGCGGCAGCACAATATCAACCCCGCCGCCCTGAAGCTGCCGGTAACGCTCTTCCTGCAATTGGATGCCCGTCATGTGGGGCAGCTGGCGCATCCCCGGGGCAAAGTGGTCATCAACAATGCGTATTCGCGTATCGGCTGGCAGTTGGCGCGCACCACGTTGACCAACGACAGCCAGGCCGACGACAGGCGCCATCGGCTGCAAAACTGGCTGCGCCAGTTCGCCGCGCCGGCGCTGCCATTAACCTTCAGCGTCAGCGGCGAGTCCAGCAATCTCCAGGCCCAGGCCCGCCTGGCCGATCATCATCTGTGCCTGGATGAGCCGCCGCAGGTTGCCGGCGACCTGACGCTCGACCGGCTCCAACTGCATCATGATACGCAGAGCGGCCTGCTGAAGCTGACGGACAACCAGGGGCAAGCGTTCCAATTATGCTACCTCGGCGCGGCGACGCCGATGGTGGCCTGGGGAACCAAATACCTGCTTACCGTACTGGCCGAACCGGTGCAGATTGGCCGCCCCGCCTACAAGCGATTGATGGCCGATGAGCTGGATCATGACTTCCGCCATGCCCCGCGCATGGAGGAGGAAGACTGTGTCCTGATCCGTGAAACCTGGTGGGTGCGCTCTTCCCGCATTTTCCATGAGCTGTCCGGGCATCAGGCGGCGGAGCATCCGGCGCGCCTGCTGGCATTGTTACTGAAGAACGGCATTCCGACGGACAGCTATGTGAACGGGCAATTCAACGATCATCTTAGCTGGCAGTCATTTAACAACGACAAGATTCGCAAACCGATGTGGTGCAGGCTGGGCAATTCACATTGCCTTGACCAATTGCTGCTGCTGGCGCGAAAAGTTGACTGGTTAGTCTTCAGAGAGGCTCTCCCGTCACCGGAAAACAGTTGGATGGAAGTGAAGAATGAAAGCTATCTCACTGAAATACACACTGAGATGGTCATCCCTGGCGATTACCTCGACGCCTCTCTTATGTCCCCTCTGAAGGAGAAATCCCATGCATAAAGTATCAGGCTTGCTGCTTTTTATCGGCCTCGTCATGTTCGCTGTCGCCCTGGCTCTCAATATCTACAGCAGCTACACGGCGAGCAACGCCAACGGTGCGTCATTGTTCTCCACCAACTGGTGGGCGCGCTGGTTCCCGCTTTACGCTTCGGGAGCCGCTCTGCTCTTCATTGGTGTGATCTTGCGCCTAACCGTAGGGGATCGTTAAACACCTATGCGTTCCCCATCTTCAGAGGCACCGCGCAACGCCGCCCGCCAGCAGGCACTGCACCTGCTGAACTCGCCTCATACTCCGCCGCGCGGGCGGCCATGGCGCAAAGCGGCGCTCGTCGGAGCGATTGCGCTGGCGTTAGCCTTAGGTCTCGTTGCCGGCAGGGCATGGTTTACCCAGCCAGCAGCGGCCGAGCGCGCCAGCGCCGCCGAACCTCAGGCCAACACCGGAGCACCTGTCGCGCCAGCGGCCCCCACGGCGGCCGCGCCTGCAGTCACGGCCGCAGGATTCATCAAGGCCTCGCGCCTCTCCACCGTTTCGGCAGAGATTACGGGAACGGTGCAAGAGATTTATGTGCAACGCGGCGATAAGGTAAAAAAAGGCGAGCGATTGGCATCACTCGATGGGCGTTCGCTAAGAGCGCAGCTTGCGTCGCTCCAGGCCAGCCAGCAAATCGCGGCGGGCAAACTCGCGCAGACGGAGTCCCGCCTGCCGCGCGCACGCAATCAGCTGCATCGATTGAACCGTTTGTTGCCGCTCAACTATGTGAGCCAGGATGATGTCGACAGTGCCAAAGCGGAGTTGGATTCGTTCGAGGCGCAGCGCCGCCAATATCAGGCAGAATTACAACAAGTGGGCTGGCAGATAAAAGCCAGTGAAATCGACCTATTGCGCACGATTATCCGCGCGCCCTTCGACGGCCAGGTGGTGTCGTTAGACGCCTCCCCGGGGGAAACGGTTTCGCCCATTTCCGCCGGCGGCGGTTTCACCCGCACGGGGATTGCCACCATTGTCGGTTTGGATGACTTTGATGCCGAAGTTTGGCTGCCCGAAAGCCAGCTGGCGAAAGTCGCGCCCCAACAACGAGTGACAATCAAGCCGGATGGCCTCCCCGATCGACAGCTCTCAGGCACCGTCAGCCTTATCTCTTCGGTGGTGGATGAGCAACGCGCGGCGGTTTTAGTCATTATCAAGCTCGCTCAGCAACAGCCCTGGCTGAAACATAATATGTCAATTCAGGTAGATTTTTATGAATAAAACGGCAACCGCGCCGAGCGATCCGGTCGTGCAACTGCAACAGGCCGGCAAAGACTATAAAAAAGGGCGCGAGCACATCACGGTATTGCACGATCTTGATTTTAGCCTGCGCGGCGGCGAGATGGTCAGCATCATGGGGCCATCCGGCTCAGGGAAATCGACGCTGCTCAATCTGATCTCCGGCGTCAATGTCTGCGATCGGGGCGAGGTATTTTTGCAAGGGCATCCGCTGCATCGGCTGCGGCCTGAAGAACGCACCTCGCTGCGAGCCCGCCATATTGGCTTCGTCTTTCAGTTTTATAACCTGTTGCCCGTGCTCAGCGCCGAGGAGAATGTCGCCCTCCCCCTGCACCTTTGGCATATGGACGCCAAACAGCGCCGGCAACGCGTCGATGCCGCGCTGGAGCTGGTTCAGATGGAACACCGGCGCCGCCACTTGCCGGATGAACTCTCCGGAGGAGAGCGCCAGCGCGTGGCCATTGCGCGTGCGATAGCCACTAATCCGGATCTGCTGCTGTGCGATGAGCCTACCGGCGATCTCAGCCAAGAGGCGGGGGAGGAAATTATGGATATTATGACGCTACTGAGCCGGGAGCAGGGCAAGGCTATCATCGTCGTGACGCATGATATTCAGGTCGCCGCGCGGGCACAGCGCCAACTCCAACTCAGGGACGGCAAGCTGATCCGTAGGGATATGCCATGAGAGCCGTGTTTTACCTCTGGTTGTGGCGCTCCGCCACTGAGCAGTCGAGAAGATTTATCATGATCTTGCTGTTTATCGCCAGCGGCGTCATGTTGCTGCAGCTCATGCTGACCTTTGATCGCGCCTTCAGCTTAAAGGCAAACGATCCGCCCGGCGCAGACCACCGGCTACTGGTGCTGAATGCCCTCAGTTCTCAGATGCTGCTGCCGCAGTTTTATCATCAGAAAATGAGTCAACTACCGGCGTTGGATCGGCTGAGCTGGGGAGTTTGGGTCGGTGCGTACTATCGCCACCCCGGATGGTTCGTGCCCGCTATCGCGGTAGAAGACCAACACTACTTCGCCATGATCCCCTCTTTAAAAATAGCGCCGGGCTTACTGGATCGTTGGCAGAATGACCGGCAAGGCGTGCTGGTCGACAGCCGTTTTGCGGCGCAATATCGCTTAAAAGCGGGCGATCGGCTGCCGCTTTCATCCGCGATTTGGAAGCTCGCGCCTAACCCCATTCTCGATCTTTACATTACTGGCATCGTTGAAGAAACCCAAACCGACACCCCTCCCGCGGTCTGGATGCATTATGACTACCTCGACAGCGTGAGACAAAATGGCAAACGGCTGGTGAGTTTTTTCATGGCGACACCTAAACCCGGCATGTCTGCCGAGAACCTCTCCCGGCAGATTGATGCCCTGTTTGGCGCGGAGCGGTTGCGCGGCACCACGCAGACAGCCCCCGTACGCATGCATATAAAATTGTTTATGAGTAAATTGTTCGATTTCCATCGCGTGATTTTTTGGGTCAATCTGGCGCTGTGCCTGTTATTGGCGCTGCTGCTCAGCACCAACTTCTATGTCATGACGCATAAAGCCTTGAGCGACTACCGCACCCTTAATTATCTGGGTTTTCGCAAATCACAGTTGATTAAAGCGGTTGCCGTGCAACTCGGCGCCATCACCTTGGCGGGTGCCATCGTGGGCATAGTGTTGTCGGTTATTTTTATTCTGCTGTTGCCGACGCTGTTCCCCGCCGTATTAAACGGCGTTGAGCCGCATTTCCAGGATTATGCCATCGGCCTCCTGCTGGTCTTTATTTTATCCCTGGTCTGCGCATTGCCCTCCCTCTTGCAAATCGCTCGCCTGCAGGAGGAGAGAAAATGAACCCGCGCTCATCCTCGAAAATCCACCAGCTCGGGATATTGCTGGGCATTGGATTACGCAACCTGTGGCGGCGGCCGCTTTATTTCACCGCGATTCTATCCAGCTTCATTTTTCTCGCGGTCATTGTGACATCGTTATTTTCACTGCGCGCAGGGCTGATCGGCGCGCTGGAGTCGAGTGCGGAACCCGGCCTGTATTTTGCGCAAAGCAAAGACTCCTCTTCCGAACTGACCAGCACGATAACGCGAACGCAGGCGGCACAACTTTCGCGCTTGCCCGGCCTTGTTGCGGCTTCGCCGGAGTGGGTTGTCCTGGTGCGGCTCCGCCCAGACAACGTGGAGAAAGAGTATCTGGTGCGCGGCGTAACGCCGGCAGCATTCACGTTGATGAACGCGAACAACGGGCAACCGCTGGTCACCCTCACCCACGGCAGAGCATTTCAGCCGGGGCAAAATGAACTCGTCGTCGGCGCGTCATTGGCGCGGCATTATCCGGCGTTCCACGTGGGCGAGACCATACGCCTGCACGACCGCGATTGGAAAATCGTCGGTGAATTTACCACCGGCGGTTCGCCGCGGCAGTCCGAGTTCATGGCCGATCTGGAACATATCCGCACCAGCTGGGGCGCGGGACTCGATTACAACCTGGTGGCATTGACTAGCAATGCCGCCTCTGTCGAGCAACTGCAACAAGCCATCCAGGGGACGCTCAATGACCGAGTCGCCATTAGCGACAGCCGAACCTACTATGCCGGCAGCAGCGAAGGGTTGGGCCAGGTGCTGCTGTGGTTCGGCCTGTTATTTTCATTGCTGGCGGGGGTGTCGGTGACTGCGGGCATCATCGCGCTGTGTGAATCGCTCATCGCCAACCAACAAGACCAGCTGGCAATAACGCTGTTGCTGGGATTCGGCAGGGTTATTGATGTGTCTTATCTCTGCCAAACCCTCTTGCTGGGCCTGGCAGGCTCTTCCATTGGCGCCTTGTTGAGCATGTTGCTGTTCAACGGCATCACGTTCACCACGTTTGGCCACGCGCATGAGCTGGTGTTCCCCATGATGGTCAGCGGAAAAATGCAGATGATCAGTATCGCTTATGGCGTATTCATCAGCTTTATCGCCTCACTGTTTGTGCTGCCGGCCATTCGCGCAGCGACAAAGGGAAAATAATGCCGGGCGCAACAGAGAGCCGGCGAAAAGCAAGCCGCGCGTCGCCGCCGGGGTGCGGCCCAATAGCGATTTAAAAATGATAACTACTTAATTTATTGCGGTATGCCCGGCGAAACGCGGCAGAAGATTTTGCGATGACCTTGGCGATAAGGGCAAGGCAATTTCCCCGCTGGTCATTGTCGCCAACGAAGAGCGCAGGGCATTCATTGAATGAAATCGCGCAAGGTGAAAAACCCAAAGCACTGAATATCAATTACACAGAGATATTGATTTGATTTTGCAGGCCAAAAGAAAAATGGAAAGCCTGGTAACAAGGCACTTGAGTACCACTCCAGAACAGGAGCCAGAGAAAAAATGAATGATTCATCCCTTAATAATACCCCCTGGCGGACACCCAGCAGGGCGTATGGTACGCATCGCAAGCGAGCCACTCTTCCAAACTCTATGCGACGGCGCAAGCCCTGCGCCTGCACGGTGAAATTAATCGGACATTATTGCTCAACGCCATCGAACTGGCTCTGCAGGATATTGAGGTGCTCAACCACCGTTTCCTCGATATCGATGGCACCCCGTCTTTCGGCATCCGCCAGCCTGCTGGCCGCGTGACCGTCTGCGATCTCAGCCATCACGCAGACCCGGAGGCGCTCGCCTGGCGCGCAATGGAACAGATAACGCAACGGGAACAGGGGCCGGAGAATTTACATCTTCATGAACATCAGCTGTATGTTTTGAATGAACGCGAAGCGATATGGTTTTCCCGAATACACCATATCGCTTTCGACGCCTACGCCTATTCCCTGCTCCACCGCCGTGCGGGGGAGCATTACCGGGCGCTGTTGCAAGGAACGCCGCCGCTCCCCAGCCGCTTTGTCAAACTGACCACGCTCTGCCAGGACGACGTCCTCTACAGGCAGAGCGCGCAATATGCGGACGATCACCGCTACTGGATGCAGCGCTGCGCGCAGTTGCCTGCGCCGACCTTTCTGGGTGCGCCAGCGCAAGCCATGGCCGAGCACACGTTGGAAGTCGAGACCGTTATCGATACCGAGCTGGCGCTAGCCCTGGGCAGCTTCTACCAAAGCAGCGGGATCGCGTTATCCGACGTCTTGCTCAGCGCGTTCGCCAGCTATTTCTCCCGCTGTCAGTCGGGCGAGCGGCAACTGTTGTTCGGCCTGCCCTGCATGGGGCGGCTTGATACTTATGGCGCCCAGGCGGCGGTCACACGCAGCAATATCCTGCCGCTTCTGCTGGATTTGCCGCAACACGCGCACTTTCGCGACGTTTGCGCCACCGTCGCCCGCAGCCGGCGCGAGCTGCTCGCGCACCAGCGCTACCGCGGAGAATGGATCGGCCGAGCCATCGGCAGGGTAGGCGATACTCTGCCCCTTTACGGCATCGAACTGAACATCTTGCCTCCGCCTGCGACGCTCGATTTTGCGGAGCTAAGCGCCACGGTCAAACATGTCGCCACCGGCCCCGTACGCGATCTTAACCTCCACCTGGAACTGGGTACGGACCTGCAACCGCGCCGCCTGCGTCTTATCGCCAATGCCGCGCGCCATCATCACGCAGAGCTGCAATTGCATGTGCGGCGGCTGTTGCATTGGATCATGCAGTTGGTTGCGGCGCCGACCCTTCCGCTGCAACAACTGACGCTGGCGGCACCGGCGGAACTGGCGTTAATCGCGCAATGGAACGACACCGCCCAGCCGTTGCCCGCCAACACGATCCTCGGCCTGTTCCTCAAACAGGTTCAAGCCACGCCGCATCAGCTAGCCGTGCTCGACGAAAACGAACGGCTGAGCTATTCGGCGTTGGAACTGCGCTCACGGCGGTACGCGCATGCCCTTGAGCGCCATCTGCAAGGCGCTCGCGGCCAGGTGATTGCCGTCACACTTGAACGCAGCGTAGCCTTAGAAGTGGTTCTGCTGGCCATTATGCGTGCCGGCGCCACGCTATTGCCGCTGTCGCCCGAGCTGCCGACGCGGCGACAGCAAAAGATGCTCGAGCAGGCCAATGCGGCGTTGCTGATAGCCGATCGCGCCGATGACGACAGGTTGCCGGACAGCGTTCCCCGACTCGATCTCGCCGCGCTGTACTCACTTGCCGCCCATCAGGGCGACGCGGCATTGCCGCTCGTCACGCAGCAAAGCGGCGCAGATCCGGCTTATATTCTGTTCACCTCCGGTTCCAGCGGCGAACCCAAAGGGGTGATCGTGAGCCATCTTGCCCTGGCCAATCGCCTGCAATGGATGCAGGCCGAATATCCTCTCGGAACGCAGGATCGCGTGCTGCAGAAAACACCGGCCACCTTTGATGTGTCGATTTGGGAGTTTTTCTGGCCGCTGATCGGGGGCGCAACCTTAGTGATGGCGCGGCCCGGCGGCCATACCGATCCGGCGTACCTGCTGAGTTGCATCGTGCAGCATCGCATCACAACGCTGCACTTTGTTCCATCGATGCTGGCGCTGTTTCTCGACGCCGTCGAACGCAGGCCCGAACCGCTGCCGCTGCTCAGGGTATTCGCCAGCGGGGAAGCCTTGTCGCCGGAGCTTGCCCAACGGCACCGGACATTGCTGACGGCGCCTTTGCATAATCTTTACGGCCCGACGGAGGCCGCCATCGATGTCACTTACCACGCGCTGGGCTGCAGCGACGAGAAGCGCAGCGTGCCTATCGGCCGCCCCATTTGGAATACGCGCATCCACGTGCTGGATCCCTTCGGCAACACCACCCCCATCGGCATCGAAGGGGAATTGCACATTGAGGGCATTTGTCTCGCTGACGGCTATGCGGGCCAACCCGAGCTGACGGCAGAACGGTTTTTCGCCACGGCGGACGGTAAGCGGCTTTACCGCACGGGAGACCTGGCGCGCTGGCGCACGAATGGCGAAATAGACTATTTGGGGCGGCTGGATCACCAGATAAAAATACACGGGCAGCGTATTGAGCTGGAGGAAATTGACGCGGTTCTCAATCGACACCCGCAGGTGCTCCAGTCCTGCGCCAACATGCATGACGGGCGCATTGTCGCCTATGTCGTGGCCAGCGGCGCCGAGGCCGATGAAAAAGCCTTACTGGCGCTCTGCCGGGAATATCTCCCTGCCTACATGCTGCCGCAGTGCCTGGTGTTTCTCTCCGAACTGCCGCTCAGCCGCAATGGCAAACTGGATAGAAAAGCGCTGCCCGCTCCGCAAAGCCCGCAATCACAGGGCGGCGGCATCCCCTCCTCCCTGACGGAACAACGGCTGTGCGAATATTTTGCCGATGCGCTGCGCCTGCCTGCCGTGGCGCCTGAAGCCAACTTCTTCGAACTGGGAGGCAACTCGCTGAGCGCCGTTGATGTCGCCGCCCGCATTAACGCCGGCCTGGGTTGGCAAATCACCATCGCCAGCATCTTTGCCCATCCTTCAGCCCGGGCGCTGGCCGAACAAGGCCAGCACTCAGCGCCGGATATGCTCGATGCCACACTGCTGCTGCGCCCTGGCGCCGGCGCTTCGCGAAACGCGCTGCCGACGTTGTTTTGCATCCACCCGGCCGGCGGCATCGCCTGGTGTTACAGCGGCCTGGCGCGTTTTCTCAAAACGCCGTGTGAAATCGTCGGCTTGCAAGCTCAAGGCCTGACGCGGGGCAGCAATATCACCCGAACGATGGATGAAATGGCCGCAGAATATGCCAGGCGCATACGCGCCCATCAGCCCGAGGGGCCTTACTGGATCATCGGGTGGTCGGTTGGCGGCATGATCGCCCACAATGTCGCCATCCACCTGGAGCAACAAGATCAGCAGGTCGAATTGCTGGCGATGATGGATGCCTATCCCAGCGATCTGTGGCGACGCTTCGCTTTTGAAACGCTCAATGGCGAAGAGGAGGAGAGCCTGGCGCTGGCCGCCCTGTTGTTCATTGCGGGCATCGCCTTGCCCTTCGATCAAGAATTGCCTTCGCTGGTCGTGCCGAAAGGCGAGATCCTACAACGCGCGGAAACAATCGCCCTGTTGCGAAAACACGGCAGCGCCCTGGCCAGTCTGGATGACGGCACGCTCGACCGCTTGATTGACGTGGTGATCAATAGCCGCCGCCTGGTCGGCCAGTCGGAACACGGCCACTTCTACGGTAATTTGCTGTTCTTCACGGCAGCGGCGCCGCGCGCAGAAGACTGGTTGGATTTGGAGGCCTGGCGCCCCTATGTACATGGACGAATACAAAATATCGACATCGACTGCGATCACCCGGCGATGGCCAGGGCGGAAGCATTGCGCGACATCGCCGGGCATCTGGACGCCGCTTTCGCACGTTTCGCGCAGCGCGCGTCCGTATCAGAACTGAACTAAACCATAGAGTACATTACCCAATGAGCGATTCTTTTTTACTTAAGGACCTGGCGGAAAATTTAGTGCCTTTCACGGCACAGCGGGTTGCGTCCTCTCTCATTTGGTCCGCCGAAGAAAAGGCTGACGGCGAAGCGCTGCACGCCGCGTGCAGCTATCTGGTCACTCCCGATACGCCAGGCGCCGCCAAAGTTTTCCACGCGGAACGTTACGGCGGCGGCGGTATTCAACGTAACGGCGGCGGCGCCCGCTGCGGTTTTGATGGCCGTTACCAGGTGAAAGGAATCGGCGCTAATCCGCTGGTCGGGCAAGGTTCGGATTGGTATCACTCCAATGGCGAACTGCGCGCCGAACAGGCGATCTATGAAGCCCTATGGAGCGAAATGCTGGCGCAGGCGTTGCCTTATGGCGCCGCGCGCACCCACGCGATTTTGCTCACCGACAGCTATACCCATGGGGATTTCGCCCGCACAAAGGGCCGCTCTCGCCGTGCCCTTCTGGTTCGCGACCCCCTGGTCCGCCCGGCGCATTTTGAACGAACGCCCTACTTCCGGCCCAAAGCGGAATATGCCGGGCAGCTCATGCATGACGTTCAACGGGTTAAATCCGTGCTTCGCCGCCTGCCGGACTATTTGCCGGTCCCCTCCGCGGGCTTCAGCGAGCAGGCCGCTCGCGATCCGCGGCGCCGCTGCCTTGAGGGGATGTATGAGCTTACCAAACGTCTGGCTCGGCAAATGGCGTTTTGCCGCACCCGCTTCCTGATGTTGACCACCTCATCCTCCAACATCACCATGGACGGCAGGGTATTGGATTTTAACGGGCTAACCTGTTTATTCCCCAGCGATCATCGTTACGATTTCGAATACCAGCTCAAGTTCGCACAATTGATGAGAGAACCGGCAATCATTCAGAACAGCCTATCCGAGCTGTGCTTCTACCTTGGGAAGTACCTGTTTGATCGGCCTTTCATTGCCATCGCCCAGCAACAGGTAAAAACCTATTTCTGGCATTTTTTTCAGCAGGCCTGTTGCCGCGGCTATTTGACGCTACTGGGCATTCCCGTCGACCTGCTCTCACCGGCTGAGACGCCAAAACCCTTAGAGAGGCTGGCAAACAGTTTCCTGCTGTTGCTTATCCACCGTTGCCGAAAACTCTATGTCTCAGCGGAAATAGCGGCAGACGAATCGCCGCTGGAACGTTTGGTCGTGACCTTGATTCGCTGCAGCCAAGGGCACCCCGTCCCCGCGCATGACGATTTCTCACGGGATGCGCGTTTTATGGACACCCTGCGCGCTTTCTCTCAGGTCAATCATTGGTTGGTCGAAACCTGCCGCGCTCAGGGAATCGATGCCACCGTTATTCAGAAAGGCATGGCGCAACAGGCTCGCCTCAGGCTGCGGCCCCGTCCCCAGTGCGGGAAAATACAGATGCTCAACGAAATTACGGCTCTGGTGGAGGCCAATGGTGATGACGACCGACGCTTGCGGCAACTGTTAACCGACATGCGGATAAAGGCGGCGGCCTTCGCCAAAGAAACCTTTGGCGGGCAGCCGCTTGTCATCCCCTCCAGGAGAAATGAACCAGCATGACGCTCTATATTCGAGAAACCGCCGGCGGCCAAGATCAATGGTCAGACTATGAGCAGCTTGGTTTTGCCGTGAGCTGCATGTTACATCACCGAAACTACAGCCTTCATCCGATAAAAAGCGTTCAAGAGCGCTTGATATTTGCCATACAGCACGGGCAGATCAAGTTTCTTTTCGACACCAATGACCAACCGCTGGCCTATGTTCTCTGGGCCTGTCTGACGGAGGACACCGAAACGCAATTGCAACGCGATCCGGAGTTCCTACTTCACCCTTCCGAATGGAATGAGGGGGACAGGATATGGCTGCTCGATTTCTGTTGCAGGCCCGGCTTCGCGCCTCAGGCAATCAAGCGCTTCAACAAGCTCAAACCCTGGGGAGAGGGCCAGGTGCGATGGCAGAACAGAAAGAGAAAGGTAATGACGCTGGCCTGATCCGCACGGCCCGCTCCTTAAATAAAACGAATAGAGAGCCCCTCGATGGACGGATTTGTACTCATGGCGATCAAACGAATCGCGGTAGAAACGGCATTTTTCTGTGAAGGCCCCTATGACAGCGATAACGGATTTGAGCGTCTGATGGTCTGTAAAACCCGCAGCGACTTGAACAGCAGCGCGTTTGGCGATATCTTCCTGCATCCGTTTCTTCGCGGCAAAAGCGTGGAAGAAATAAAAAGCGTTGTCCTAAATTCGGCAATTCAATTGATTGTTGCGATTAAGAACGTATCGGCGGAAATCGCCGAACAAATCTTATTGCAGACCCCATCGCCACCAGAGGCCAAAAGCGTCGCTAGGCCAGCTAATACCTGCACCGTCTGAAGTCTGAACCTTGCCTAAACGGCGCCCACGCGGCGCCGTTTTTTTTCGCCTTCATCCATTCTGTGAAGTTATACTTTGCACAATTTCACGGCACAGAGGAGCCCACATGTCCAGCACTGCCAGCGTCAGATTACGCCCATTGGAACGGGACGATCTGTCGTTCGTCCACCAGATGGACAACAACGCCAGCGTTATGCGCTATTGGTTTGAAGAACCCTATGAAGCCTTTGTCGAACTTTCCGATCTCTACGACAAACACATCCACGATCAGAGCGAGCGCCGCTTTATCATCGAGCACGAAGGCGCCAAGGTCGGCTTGGTGGAACTGGTGGAGATCGATCACATCCACCGCCGCGCAGAATTCCAGATCATCATCGATCCCGCCCATCAGGGCAAAGGCTACGCCAGCACCGCCGCCCGGCTGGCGATGGACTACGGCTTCTCGGTGCTGAACCTGTACAAACTGTACCTGATCGTCGACAAGGAGAACCCGAAGGCGATCCACATCTACAGCAAGCTGGGCTTCAACGTGGAAGGCGAGCTGATCGACGAGTTCTTCGTCAACGGCGAATACCGCACCGTGCTGCGCATGTGCATCTTCCAGCCGCAATATCTGGCGAAGTTCAAAACGCCCAATGAGAAGCCGCTGGTAAAGTGACGCTTAGCGAGAAAAAAGTGAAAACCCGCCCAGGCGGGTTTTTTATTGGCAAATAAGCGACTAGTATTAAGGCATGCTATTTTATCGTCAGGAAACAACCTGATGAATACGAAAATAAATAATATTCCTCAAGATAATTAATCGAAAAATAATTAATAGTAAGAATTACCCTCTACCTCTACAAAGGAAAAATGCCATGACGACCGTCTCAAACCTGCTGCTTTTTATCGGCCTGGCGATGCTCGCCATCGCCGCCGGCCTGAATACCTATAGCGGCTACGCGCCTGCAGATCCCAATAGCACCCCGCTGTTTTCCCCGCTCTGGTGGACGCGTTGGTTCCCGCTCTATGCCTCGGGCGCTGCGTTGCTGCTGGTGGGGGTGGTGCTGCGGGTTACGGGGCGGGGACAATAAAAACCCAATTTCATCGTAGATATTGCAGAGCGATATATGCGCCATATTCATTATCAAAGCGAATACTTCTGCAATGTGCATATATTGCAAACCGAATCATTTTAAAACACCAATAAAATAAACACATTATTTTTATTACTGCGTAATAAAAAACCCACTTTTGCGGGTTTTTTATCACCGGTTAACAGCTTATCACGCCACTAACAGTATCAGTAACTACGTCCAATCTTGGTAGCCGTCTTCATGAATCCAGACAAGGCCACCAGGGCATTCCTCTTCATAGAACCAAATGTCTTCATTTTTTGTTTTCCATTCCTCTTCTGTCTTAGGGAATACAGCTTTGTAATGTGTTACCTGTTCTTCAATGTCTCCCTCAAGGAATTGGCCATGTTTGCCTAACCTTACTCTTCCTTCAGTCATAAGGTGATGAATTAATTCGAAAAAATAGTTTTTCTTTTCTTCGTAGGACAATGTATTCCTATCAAAATTATCAGCTCTCATAGCTGACCATACGGTTCCAATGGAAGCACCGTCCAACTCTTCACTAAACAGTTTGTATTGATCATCGCTATACAACATGGTTGCCCTCATCGAAATTTGATTTCTACTCTTTTTTTCACTTTACCTTGAAGCGCATTCAGCTGTTCATTATCTATGATATCAATCGTCCAACGTGCTTTGGTATCTTCCTGGCTACTTGACACACTCCTAAGAGTTAATTTCTCACCTGTTTTTTCATTTAAAACCACCGTCCATAGTGCATCTTTTCTGACTTCTATTAATGGTTTCCCTCCGGTAAGAGATTGCGCATAATCGAAGATCGCCTGTTTCGATAAATTCTCAGTGGCAAACACTTTTGTATTACCTTGCTTGTTGCTGCCGCCCTCACCTAATACCTGCTCGAACTGCTGACCAAACACGTTTAGCTTACTTTCGTTCTGTTTCGGATCAAACACCTTGACCAACTGGTTAGTGTTAGCTTTCTGCATGTCCCGCAGATAATCTGCCGTTTTAGTCGACAAATTCATCCCGGCTGCCGTTTCTCCTTTGATAAAATCGGCAACCGGCTGAGTGTTGAACGTTTTTGTTTTGTATAGTTCATCGGAAGCGTTCACCAGCTGTCGGCTCAACTTCCTCACGCTGTCTTCGGTTTTACCCAAAATCAATGTGCTGCCGGTCGTTACGGCTCCCGTACCAATGATGGCCTCAGGTGCAACAATATCTGCCGCATAAATACCGGCTTGGTTCAGGCAAAGCGCGGGGTTGGTTTTGCAACCGGCAATCGCCAATCTTGCAGCCAGAACCAATTCTGGCGCAGCGCCCACCAACGTCATCCCCCCCGCAGTAAGTACCAGACCGCCACCACCGACGGTCGCCACTATTGCGGCAGCCTCTCGGCGAGCCACAACACGTTTTGCCGCAGCAACATCGCCTTTATCAGCGGCCAGAATGTCTTTCTGATTATCCAGCGCATACTGCATCAACATATGTTCGGTCATGTTGTAGCGATAAACCGACTGTGCACTGTCCGCAGCGCTGTAGGCGCCTTCCGGTGTATGCGTTGTCAACGCCCCGGTCAAAGCCCCGATCACTCGTGCCGTTTGCTCTTTTACTTCATTGCCGTTTAGCGCCTCCTGCAGACGGTAGAGCTGGCGTTCTTTTTCGTTGAGATTGGCCGGTTCGAACAACGTGCTCTGCATAACGACGCCGGCCAGCTCCGCCGCCAGCGCCCCGGCAGCAGCCCCTTTACCGTCGCCGCGCCCGATTTCCGCGGCGATGCCCGCCACAACCGCATGACTGACTGACTTCCCGGCCGCGCCCAGGACTTCGCCGTTATCCCCAATCAGATTGGCACCCTCGGCCTGCACCTGGCTGCCGATGTTCGCCAGCAGCGCATTGGTCAGGTTGTCCTTGAAGCTGCCGCCATTGATGGCGGTATTCAGGCTGGAGCTGATGACCGATTGCCCGGCCACCCGCTGCGCCACTTTGCTCCAGTCGCCGTTGCTCAGCTGCGGCAGTTTGACGTTGTTCGGGTTAAGCGGTTTGCCCGCCGCGTCCTTGCTCCAGCCCATAGCGCTGTCGAAGCCGTTGAGCGCGCCGCCGATCGCCATCGCCGTGGCAGTCGCCTTGACGTTTTCATTGCTGCCCAGCGCCTGCAGGGTTTTCGACAGGTTGCCTTGATTCTCCACTAGCGCGACTGCCGCCTGGGAGGCCAGCGAAGACATCCCGGCGGTGACCGCGCCGCTGGTTACCGCCCCGCCGCCCACGGCGCCGGAAACGCTGGAGGCCGCCGTGGCCGCCAGTGAACTGCCTGCGGTCACCGCCGCGGCTGCGATGGAGATCACCGCCGCCACCGCCGGGTTCAAGTGCTGGCTCTTGTAATCCCAGCTGTCGTAGGCGTCCTTGACCTTGCTCCACTGCACGTCGTTGCGCTTATTCAGATCTTTGACCCAGGTAGTGCCCGGCGTATTGCCCAGCGCGTCGATAGCGCTTTGCAACGCCTGCCCGTTTTTTACCTTCACATCGGCGCTGACGCCCTTGGCGGCCTCTACGGTCAAGGCGCCACCGGTATGAATGCTCGGCAGCACCCACTTATTGTCTTCGTAGCCTTTATTGGCCTGCTTGATAAAGAAGCCTTTCGAATTGCTGACGGTCTGTTCGAAGCTAGTGTTCTTCACTGCCCTGAAGTTAACCTGACCATGCGTGCTGGTCAGGCGCGCGTTTTGCCCGGCGGCGATTTTGCTGGCTTCATAGGTGCTGTCGTCGCGGCTCATCAGCGTGATATTGCCGGCGGCGGTAAACTCGGTGACCTTGTTGGTCACGTCGTGGCGGGTCTGCTTAACCTCGGTTTTCTTGCCCCACCATTTGCGCTTGGTTTCCTTTTTTTCGTAATGGCTGGACTCTTCCATCGCCTGGGCGTAGAGATAGCCGCCCTTGGCGGCGATATCCATATTCCCGGCGCGCATGGCTTCAGCCTGGTTGTGGGCGTCGACCTGAGCTTTTTGCTTAGCCTCGTCTGCCCCTTTGCTTTTAGCTTCATTGCGTGCGGTAGTCAGACGTGATTGTGCGCCATCGCGGTCTTGGGTGGCCTGAGAGAGGCGCTGTTGTGCATCATTGAGGGCGGATTGTTCGGCATTGATTTCATTGGGGAGCGCATTCGCTCGCTTCTCCTTTTCCAATAAATCATGGGTAATGCCGATACCTTCGGCTGCGATGGCAGCACTTTGTTGCCATAAACCCCAGTCGTTTATTTCCATTAGCTTGCCGTGCTTGGCTGTAAACTCTTGAGATTTCTTGATTACCTCCGCTTGTCTTTGTTTTAGCGAGTTAATGTCACGCTGCAGCGTAGTTAACTCATTGCTTTTACCGTGCTTCGCTTGTTCAGCGCGACTCTTATCCTGCTGCGCCTGATTAATGCGCTGCTGCGCATTTTGAAGTTGCTGCTCGGCAACGGCGATGCGGCTGCCCCAATCAGTCACCGCTACCGGCGGTTTCCAGTTTGCCCCCAACCCTTTCACTACCAGTTTGGTCGCCTGGAACAGAATGCTGCCGCCGGAAATCACCGTCATCAGGCCACCGGCATTCAGCTCGGTCCCTTGCTGGGTGCGAGTTTCGGTAAATTCGTTGCCACCTTCTCGGTAAGTGTGGTTTTGCACCGCCTCGAAGCGCATATCGCCGCCGGAGGTTAGCGTCATGTTAGCGCCGGAAGTCAACCTGGCACCGTAAGTCAGCAGTTGGTTGTTCGCCGCCGCGGTCAGGTTTTTCCCGGCGCTGAGGGTAGTGACCACATGGCGATCGTCTTTGTTGTTGTCGTTGGCAGCATCAATGGCGGAATAGGCGACATTCGATAACCATAGATTCTGCCCGGCCAGCAGCGTGATATTGCCGTTGGCGGAGAGCGCGCCGCCCTGGGTGCCGATGTCGCGGGCCGAGTTAATCAGTAAATTACCGCCAGCGTGTATCTTGCTGCCGAGTTCTGGGGTACGTGAGGTTGCAAAAAGATGCCCAGAATTACCGCCCAGCGCCCGGTAGTTGAGGTCGGCATTATGCCCGGCCAGCAGCGTCACATCCTTGCCGGCATTGATGTTGACACCGCGCAGCGCCAGATAACCGCCGCTATTGAGTGAGACCGAGCCGGTGGCGTTCAGTTTTCCTGTGTTCAACAGGCCATTGAAGTAGTGTTGCAGCTTGTCTGATGGCAGATATTCACCGGGACGATCGCGCATCAGTACGGCATCATTTTTGATAAGAGAGATGCTACCGGAAGCAGTCATGCTGATATTGCGACTTTGTGGCGCCAGCAACGTATTGAGCAGCGTAATGGTGCTGCCTGCAGTCAGCGTCAGGTCACGAGAGGCCAGCAGACTGCCCAGCCAACGCACACCATCCTGATGGTAGTAATTAGGCTTTTCGCTGGTGTGAACTTTTATCTCACCGGTACGCGCGGTAAGCGTGATGTCTTGCCCTTTCAGTTCGCTTTGCCATACATCGATAGTATTAACGGCGCTCAAATTCAGCTCTTTGCCGGCAGAAAGGATACCTTGACCCAGCACGATGCGGTCTTCGGCGATAGCGGTGATGTTGCCTACCGCGTTGATGGCATCGGTATTGACGATATTAGCCGCATGCAGGAGTACATTCTTTGCCCTGATAGTTTCCGGGCGCCCAGCCGTATTGATGTCGTTTAATTGGCTTTCATTGGGCATCACCGTTCTGATTTCGATCTGATTCTTGAAGTCTGCAATCAGATTGCCATCAGCGACCATACCGCCATCAATTATACCGTCATAACTCCAACGGAAAGCTCGCTCTCCGGTATCGACATAACTTAATGGGGGGTAAGGCCATCCCAGCTTTTCATATTGGATGTAAGCTTCCGTATCTGGTTTAAATTTGTTGAAGCGTTCTTTTGTACCAAAGGCGTGGTTGATGGAACTGAAGGTATTACCTGTAAGGATCATATCTCCTTTAGCCTTCAGTTGGCTGGCATCATTCCACAATGAGCCAGCATTAATGTAGCTGTTTTTGCCAGACGCTATAATGGCAGGAGAAGAATTAGAGGTAACGCGGGTTCGAACTCGCTCATCGAGTATCCAATTAGCTAAGTGCCGATTTGCATAAGTACATTCCTCCGATGTCGTGCAAGGTAGCAGCCATTTCTCCCACTTCGACATGTCTTCTTTATAAAGATCTTGTCGGTTTTTTATATCTCCGTTTTTATACGCATTGAATACGCTACCAAATAATCGCATTCCTTCTTGATCAACAGGCTCTATTTGATCAGAAATCGCCAATGTCTGCCGCACGTTATCAAGCTTGTTGGCACGAATAACCAAATCGCCACTGTTGGTCTGAATGCGCGCGGAGCGATTTTCTATATGTTTGGATTTATTCCCCTGAGCATCTTTCTGGATCCAAAGATTATTGTTGCTATGCAATGCGGTGTTGTCACCATCACGTAATGCCACATTGCGTATCGTATCGGCAAACACCCGCATATCGCGATGTGCCGTAACATTACCGTTGTTATTAAGCGTATCAGCGGCCATCGTCACGTCACGTTCCCCACGAACCTTCACGCCCGATGAGATATGAATTTCTCTGGCGCTGGCGTTCAAGTCTGTCGCGGCGTGTGTATTGCCCAACTCAATCATCCCGTTAACGCTCAGCGTAATATCCCGCTGTTTGCTGGTGAGGTCTTTCAGGTTCACCCCTACTCCATCCTCATTGGCCACCAGGCGGATTTTGTTGGCGTACATGCCGCCCAGCGCCTTGGTATCCACGGCCAGTTGGGGCTTAGCGCCTTCACCGGCGATCGGTTTGATGCTGCCGTCCTTGAAGCTGATGCGGTTGGCGCCCTGGGTCAGCGACAGATTTTGTGCATTGATTTTGCCGTTCAGCTCGGTGGCGCGGCTGATGATATCGACGTAGTCGGCGCCGCTACCGTCCAGCCCTTTACCGCCGATGGTGACACCGCCTTTTTTCACCTCCAGCGCTTCCAGCGCGCCCTGCTTGTCGAACTGCGGTTTGCCGGTGGTCAGCGTCACGCCCGGCGCATTGATAAAGCCGCAGCCGTCGCAGGTGATGCCATTCGGGTTAGCGATCATCACGTTGGCCTTGTTGCCGAATACCTCGAGCTTGCCCTGCAGCTCGGAACGACTGCCGCCGATCACCTCATTGATGATCAACTCCGCCGGTTTTCCCTTCAGGTAGGTGTTGCCCTGCGCGCTGTAGATCTCCACGCCCAGCTGCGTTTTGCCGCCGTGCGTGGCGTTATTCAACACGGCGCCCTGTGGCCCAACGTTGAAATCTTTATAGGTGTTGTGCGAGATGCCCGCACCGTTCGGCGTGGCGATATTCACCACCGGTACGTCGCCCGGCTTGATAACCACCTGCGTATTGCCGTTAGCGGCGGTGATACCGGCAGCGAACGCCGGGTGCAACGGTTGGAAAGCCGTCAGGTAGATCAGCAAATAGCTGGCGCCCCGCGCCAACGGAGGGTTGAGCTTATCCATATTCATTCCTTCGAAAGGATGTTGTTGTGAACGCCGAGGGCGTTCCTGCTGTGTGCTGGCGTTATAACGTGACGGTGGCTTGCCAGTAGGCCACCCAACGATCCGGTTGCAGGCTGTCTGGGTGCGTCAGCGGTTTACCGACGGTGATCGCCTGATTAAACCAACGGCCGCTTAGCGTGGCGCCCAGCGCCGCACCGACGACGCTGCCGCCGTCTATCTGCCCGGCGCGCCCCTGCAGCCAGCCGGCGTCTAACGCGCCGGTCAAAGAGAGCTCCCCCAGTCCCGGCAAGGTCTGCCATTGCCAGTTGAGTTCATTGCGCCAGTAGGCGCCGCGATTACCGGTCAGGTACTGCTCTTTAAAGCCGCGCACCGAGTATTGCCCGCCGATGGAAATGCGCTCGCCGGCATACAGGTTGTCTGCGCTGGTTTGCCCGTAGGCCGAGGTCAGGTAGTAAAGAGAGGGGGCGAGCGGATAGAAATAACTGGCGCTGAGGCCAAGCTTACGGAACTCGCTGCGCGGCGCCCCGTTTCGCTCAGGATCGTCGGCGGTGGCGCCCAGCATGCGCAGCCCACGGCTTATCGTTGGGTTCAGCGTCATATAACCGCCGCCCGTGACCGTACTGTAATTGAGGCCCAGGCTGGCGATGCTGAGCGTCGGGCTGCTGACGCTCAACCGTTCCCCCGCCAGCTTATTTTCCGTGGTGCGCCGCGCCAGCCCGATATCCACAGCCAGCTTACGTTTGCCATCCCGCAGCAACGTGCGGTTGGCGCCCAAACGCTGGGTCTGGTTATTGCCCTGATAGCGGTAAGCGGCACCGTTGAACGGCACCTGCTGGAAAAAATCGTTCCAGGCATACTGATAGCTGAACAGCCAATAGCCATAGGGTAAGGTGACGCTGCCGTTCAGGTTGCGGCTGCGATGATGCGGGCTGAAATCGTTATTGCGCGCTGCGGAAAGCGACCATTGATCCGCAAGACGCAGCGGATTATCCAGCGAGAAGGCGGCGTTCATCTGTCCGGTGCCGGTGCTTTTCTGGCCGCTGTTATCCGCGCCGAAAGAAAAAGAAACCGGCGCGCGCGTGGCGCCACGCAGCAAAACCACGTTGGAAAAGCCGGGTTGCTCGCCAGGTTGGATATCGATAGTCACCTGTTGCGAGGGCAGGCGGTTGAGCTGCTCCATGCCCTGCTCAATATCGCGCAGATTCAATACGCCACCAACCAGACCGGGGAACGCCATCTTCAACGCTGGCGTCTGCTCGCCGTTTTGCGTGATGGACTCGATTCGCCCCTCGCTGGCGCTGACGATCAACACGCCGCGGGAGATATCCTGCTCCTGCAGCCAGGCCTGTGAGGTGACATAGCCGCGTTGCAGATAAGCGTTGGTGGTTTCGCGCACCAGGCGGTTAATGTGCTCCAGCGTCAGACAGCGCCCCTGATACGGGCGCGCCAGGCTTTCTTTTACCGACCAGGAAAGATGCTCGGCGCCCTCAAAAACAATCTGCCGCACCGGCTGGCAAACCGCTCCTGCGGCGGCCGGCACAGGCAACGGTAACGCCTGCAATTCAACGTTATTTTGCAGCGCCTCGCGCTGTTGCTGGGCCTGTTCCAGCAACGTTTTCTGCTGTTGGGTAATGCTGTCGCGATCGGCAGGGCTGGTGATTTCCGCGCACCACGCAGAGCTGCAAAACACCAAAAGCACAGGCCAAACCCTCGGCTTCCATGCACACATTTAAATACATCCATTTACATTAATTTACACACCTTAGCGGAGTATATACATTTTATGCCACCAATCAATAATAATGAGAATTATTTTTGTTTGATCTAAATCACAACGCGGAAAAAATGCGCATATGCCACAGCTACTGCAGCTTATTACCCAGAGCGCATTTAATTAATATTAAAATTAAAAAAAAGAATAATAAAAACAAATAAATTCAATATAAAAATAACACGTTCAATATCGACAAAAACAAACAAGCAGAGTTTACAAAGTTAATTCACCCTTTTATCTTGGTAGTTCTATTCGCATAATTAATTCATAAAAAACATAGTTATTAGTTAATCAATAAAGAAAAAATATCGGGAATAATCTCATGTTTAACCGTGATATAGAACTGTTTATTCGTGATTACGTTAATGATATTAAGGCTGGCAGCGCTGCGCTGTTTGCCGGCGCCGGGCTGTCCATCCCCGCCGGTTTCGTCAGCTGGAAAGAGCTTATCGGCGATATCGCTTATGAACTGGAGCTGGATATCGAAAAAGAGAGCGATCTTATTTCCCTGGCGCAGTATCACCTCAATGAAAAAGGCAACAGACATAAGATAAATCAAAAAATCATTACAGAGTTCGCTGAACAGGCGGAAGAAACAGAAAACCACCGGATTATCGCCAGATTACCGATAGCGTCACTTTGGACCACTAACTACGACGACCTGATTGAAAAAAGCTATGCCCGTTATAATCGCGTATGCGACGTTAAAACCACACCGGAAAGCCTGACCAATAACATTCACAAACGTGATGTTGTTTTATATAAAATGCATGGTGACTATAGAAATCCCAACCAGGCGATTATCACCCGCGAACAATACGAAACTTACTCCCGAACACACCTTCCCTTTATCAACATGCTGATGGCGGAACTGACCGCTAAAACGTTCCTGTTTATCGGTTTCAGCTTCGAAGATCCCAATCTGCAGTATGTGTTGAGCCGCCTCTATGCACAGTATGCCGAAGGGAAAAGAAATCACTACTGCATTATGCGGCGCGTTCAGCTCGGCGACAGCGGCAGTGAAGATCAGGCGTCCTGTGACTACAACAGCCGTAAACAAAGCTTGATGATCAACGATCTGCGCCGTTACGGCATTCAAACGCTGCTGGTGGATGACTATCGGCAAATCACCGACCTGCTGTATGCCATCGAAACGCAGTTTAAGAAAAGCACGGTGTTTATCTCCGGCAGCGCCGACAACTACCATCCTTATGCCCGTGAAGAGTCCATCCAGTTCATACATCGTCTGGCGCGCCTGCTTATCCGCAAACAGCACCGCATCGTCAACGGCTTCGGCTGGGGCGTAGGCACGGCGGTGATCAACGGCGCACTGGAAGCCATTTACGACAGCCAAGGGAAAATCAGCGAAAGCCAACTGGTGCTGCGTCCGTTCCCCCAATTCGCCAGCGGCGGCATTACCCTACCGGCACTTTGGCACGAATACCGTCAGAACATGATTTCGCTCAGCGGCATCGCAATCTTTTTGTTCGGCAACAAACGCAACGCCGAAGGCGAATACGTGCTGGCCGACGGTTTATTGAAAGAGTTCCAGATCGCCACGGAACAAGGCTGCGTCTGCATACCTATCGGTTGTACTGGCAGCGCATCCGCCGAGATCTACCGAAAAATCAAGGAGGAAATGAAAGAAACCCTCTACCACCGCCACCCCGCCGCCATGAATCTGCTGGATCAGCTTAACGAACCGGGCAGCCTGGCGGAGAAGAAAAAATGCCTGTTGGCACTTATCGATATCATTACTAAGGATAACCCCCGATGACCAGAAAATGTTTTTACAGTTTCCATTATGAGCCGGACAACTGGCGCGCTTCTCAGATACGTGAAATGGGCACGCTGGAAGGTAACCGGCCGGCCACGGATAATGATTGGGAGGAGGTGAAAAAAGGCGGCGATAAAGCCATTGCCGATTGGATCAAAAGCCAGTTGGACAATCGCAGTTGCGCCGTGATTCTCGCCGGTAAAGATACCGCTAATCGCAAATGGATTAATTTCGAAATCTGCGAGGCCTGGAAAAAAGGCATGGGCGTGCTGGTGGTGTATATCCACAATTTGAAAGACAGCGCCGGCGACCAAACCACGAAAGGTAAAAACCCGTTGGATCACATCAAGCTGGGTGACACAAAACTCTCCGCTATCGCCAAAGCCTATGATCCGCCTTACCTGACCAGCACCAATGTCTATAGCCACATCAAAGAAAATCTGGCTGAGTGGGTAGAAGAAGCGATCCGCATCCGCGCAAATTACTGATGCCCCTGATAGACAAAAGGCTGCATGTTGATGCAGCCTTTCGTTTGTTTATAGCCCAAACGCCTCACCCATACCGCCCGGTAATATAATCCTCGGTGCGGCGCTGGCGCGGCGAGGTAAAAATCGCGTCGGTATCGTTGTATTCCACCAGCCGCCCCTGATGAATAAAGGCGGTGTAGTCGGAGACGCGCGCCGCCTGCTGCATATTGTGCGTCACCAGCACCACGCTATAG
This sequence comes from Serratia sp. BNK-23, assembly GCF_047456145.1. Lineage (NCBI taxonomy): Bacteria > Pseudomonadati > Pseudomonadota > Gammaproteobacteria > Enterobacterales > Yersiniaceae > Serratia > Serratia sp. BNK-23. Next base: position 1,180,506 of record NZ_CP179900.1, on the reverse strand, counting down.
CGCTGCTTGAGTGCGGAAATCAGCTCTTCGATGGTCAGCGTGGAGATCGGATCCAGCGCCGAGGTCGGCTCGTCGAGCAGCAACACCTCCGGCTCGATGGCGATGGCGCGCGCGATCACCAGGCGCTGCTGCTGGCCGCTGGACAAGCGGAACGCGTTTTCGCGCAGCCGGTCCTTCACCTCATGCCACAGCGCGGCGGCGCGCAGCGAACGCTCCACCGCCTCATCCAGCAAACGCCGGTCGCGCACGCCCTGCAGCCGCAGGCCGTACACCACGTTTTCATAGATCGATTTCGGGAACGGGTTCGGCCGCTGGAACACCATGCCCACCCGCCGCCGCAGCGCCGCCACGTCGATCTGCGCGCCGGAGATCGCCGCGCCGTTCAGCTGCAGTTCGCCCTCGATACGGCAGTTGTCCACCAGATCGTTCATGCGGTTGAAACAGCGCAGCAGCGTCGATTTACCGCAGCCCGAGGGGCCAATCAAAGCCGTCACCCGGTGCTTCGGGATACGCAGCGAAATATCATGCAGCACCTGTTTGTCGCCATAAAACAGGTTCAGGCCGTTGACCGCCAGCGCGGTCTGTTCATCGTCGAGATGCTGGACATCCAGCCGGGGCAAACTGCCTGGCGTCATCAAACCCATTACGCACTCCCCAAAAATAGCGTCATTGTTACTGCGACCATGCTCGGTACCGCTCCCTCAACGAATGGCGGATACCCATCGCCGCCAGATTCAAACTCACCACGATCGTCACCAGCAGGAAGGCGGTGGCGAACACCAGCGGCCGCGCCGCCTCTACGCTCGGGCTCTGGAATGCCATATCGTAGATCTGGAAGCTCAAATGCATGAACTTCCGCTCCAGGTGCAGATACGGGAAAATCTCGTCCACCGGCAGCACCGGCACCGATTTCACGACCCCCACCAGCATCAGCGGCGCCGTCTCACCGGCGGCGCGCGCCACCGCCAGGATCAGGCCGGTCATCATCGCCGGCGCCGCCATCGGCAGCACGATGCGCCACAACGTCTCGGCCCGGCTGGCGCCCAGCGCCATCGAGCCCTGCCGCAGCGAGGCGGGAATGCGCGACAGCCCTTCCTCGGTGGCGACGATCACCACCGGCAGCGTCAGCAGCGCCAACGTCAGCGCCGCCCACAGCACGCCGGGCGTACCGAAGGTCGGGTTGGGCAAGGACTCGGGATAGAACAGCTGATCGAGCGTGCCGCCAATCATGTAAACAAAGAAGCCGAGGCCAAAAACGCCGTAGACGATCGAAGGCACGCCGGCCAGGTTGACCACCGCGATGCGGATCACCCGCGTCAGCAGATTGTTGCCGGCATATTCGTGCAGATATACCGCCGCAATTACGCCAAACGGCATCACCACGATCGACATCAGGATCACCATCAACACCGTGCCGAAAATGGCCGGGAACACCCCGCCTTCGGTATTCGCTTCGCGCGGGCTGTCGGTGAGGAACTTCTTCACCTGCTCGCCCCAGTGTGCCAGCTTCTCGGTGGTGTTCATGGCGTTCGGGTACCAGGCATCGCGCACCTGGCTGAGCGGAATGGTCAACGTCTGCCCGTGCATGTCGCGCAGCAGCAACGCATCGCGCTGGCGATCGCGGTTCAGCCCCGCCAGACGTTCGGACAACAGCTGATACTGCCGCTGCAGTTCCAGCCGTTCGGCCTTGATGGCGTCCTGTGCGCGGGCGTCCAGCTTATCGTCGCGCTGCAGGCGCTTTTCCCGCAGCCGCAGCGCGTCAAACTGCTGATTGATGCGCGCCATGTCGCGGAATTGAATGTCGTGCGCCTGGCGCGAGAGCGCGGCGATTTGCGGCAGGCGCTGCTGCAACGCCTGCCCCAGATTGCGGCCAGTCAGCGGTTGCCCGTCTTCCAGCAGCCCCGCCAGATAACCGTAAGCGGTGCCGTGGCTGTCGCGTTCCAGCACCAGCAGGCTGCGCGGCGTGCTTTGGCTGTGGACATCGCTGGCCAGCAAGGTGCGGAAATCCTGCCCCTCGCGCTCGCGGTTGCCGACCTTAATCAGATAGCGTTCGACGCTCTGCGCCTCGCCCGGCGGCGTAACGCCCGCCTCGGCCAGCTGGCGCCGGGAAATGCTTTGCTGCTGGTACAGCTCACCGATCACCGTCACCGGTCCGGCGCCGTTCTGATTGAGTTCGAACTGATAAACCGGGCTCGGCCAGAAATAGCGCATCCCCTGCCCGGCCAGCAGCAACAGAATGCCGATCAGCGCCAGCAGGCTGACGGCCACCGAACCGGCGGTCAGCCATATCCACGGCGACCCGCTCTTCACCCAGTTCTTCATGGCGCCTCCTGATTCGGCGTGTAGCGCTTGCGCAGCCGCAGGCGCACCGCCTCCGCCAGCGTGTTGAACACGAAGGTGAAGACAAACAGCACCAGCGCGGTCAGGAACAGCACGCGGTAATGGCTGCTGCCGGAGACCGCCTCCGGCATTTCAATGGCGATGTTGGCCGCCAGCGCGCGCAGCCCCTGGAACAGGCTGCCGTCGATAATCGGCGTGTTGCCGGTAGCCATCAGCACGATCATGGTTTCCCCCACCGCGCGGCCAAAGCCGATCATCAGCGCGGAGAAAATGCCGGCGCTGGCGGATGGCAGCACCACCTTGATCACCGTCTGCCACTGGGTAGCGCCCAGCGCCAAAGAACCCTGGCTCAGGGTCGCCGGCACGCTGAACAGTGCGTCCTCCGCCAGCGAGAAGATGATCGGCACCAGCGCGAAGCCCATCGCCACACCTACCACCAGCGCATTGCGCTGGTCATAATTATCCCCCAGCCAGAAATGCAGCGGCTCACCGAACAACGCCACCTCCAGCCGCGGCCCCAGGTTGAGCGCCAGCCACACCGTCAACGCCAGCAGCGGCAGCAGCAACAGCAGATCGACGCCCGGCCGGCAGCGCGGCATAAAGCGATGGGTCAACGCGCCGCACAGCAGCACCGCCGCCGCCAGCAGCAGCGGCAACGCCAGCACCGCCAACAGATACTGCTCGATGATCGGCGCCAGCCAAATGCCGGCCACCAGCCCGATCACCACCGTCGGCAGCGCGCCCATCACTTCGATAGCCGGTTTGATCACCCGCCGCAGCCCCGGCGTCATAAAGTAAGCGGTATAGATGGCGCCGGCCAAGGCCAGCGGGATGGCGAACAGCATCGCGTAAGCCGCCGCCTTAAAGGTGCCGAAGATCACCGGCATCAGGCTGAATTTGGGTTGGTAACTGTCTTCGCCGGAGGTGGACTGCCAGACATAGGCCGGCTGCGGGTAGTTCTCATACCACACCTTGCCCCACAACGAACGCCAGGTAACGTCCGGATAAGGGTTGTCGAGCGCATAGCGCTGCCAGCCCTGCGCGCTCTCCAGCAGCAGGCCATCGCCGCGCGGCGCGAACGCCATCTGCCGCACCTCGGCGCCCAAACGGGTATTCAGCAGCGGCTGCGGTTGAATGGCGGAGAACAGCGAGAAGCCGCCATCGGGCCGCAGGGTGGCGAACACCCGGCGGTAAGGCTCAGCCACCGTCAGCTCCTGCCCGTCGGCGCCGTGGTCGAAATGCTGCACCGGCGTCAGACGCCAGCGCCGATCTTTTTCCACCTCGAACCACTCGCGCAGATTGCCGTCGGCGCCCTTGATCAGCAGCGCGCTGCCGCCGGGCAGCGCCGTCATCTGATACGGGGCGTGTTCGCCAAGGGTACGCGTTTCACGCAGCTGCAGCTGTGCGCCGTCGATCTGATAACGCGCCAGCCGGTTGCCGGTCAGCAGATAAAGCTGGCGGCCATCCGGCGTCAGCACCAGTTGCTCCCCGTCGTGCTCCAGCGGCCGCTCGCTGAACTGTGGCGGCCGGTCGGGGCTGAAGCGGCCGAACACCAGCCGCCGATCGTCGGTCACTCCGGCCAGCAGATACTGCCCGCGATGCGCATCCGCCAGCGACAGCAGTTTCAGCGGCTTGCGCTGTGGATCCAGCGCCAATGGCTGCTGCCCGAGCGGGAACTGCCACTGCGGCCGGCCGTTTTCCGCCGTGGCGAAATCCGCGCGCGCCACCACCAACCGGCCGTCGGCCTGCGCCAACGCGAACAGATCGCGCTCGCCGGCGGCCTGCGCGAGCAGCGTCGGTTTGGCCAACAGCGTCTGCTGCGCCAGCGGCGTCTGGGCCTGGCCGCTCGGCACCGGCGTCAGACGATAAAATTGCCCCGCGCCCTGCGCGTCGATGCGATAACCGACGCGCTGCTGCACGTCCATGCCCAGCGCCAGCGCCGGGGCCGATACCGTGAACGGCAGCGGCTGCGCCTGGCCGAGCGAGGCGGGTTTGAACAACGGCAGCACCGCGAACAGCAGATAAACGAAGATCAGCATCAACGTCATCAGCACCATCAGCCCGCTGGCGGTCACTGCCGCCTGCACGCCGCGGTCGATGCGCCCGCGCATGCGATCTCGGGGATGTTGATTGGCCGTCGTCTGTGTCATGTGTCTCGCTGTCGCTGATGTAATCGGGCTTGCGCCGTAAGATAACCGGGCATCTTATGTCAGTTTTATGACGTTTGCATGACAAAGTTACCCGCCATAACTCAGGTTTTTTACACTGCCATCAGACAATATGAATTTGATATATTGCTGAAAAATGACCATAAACACGCTTTATAACGCCAAGAATAAGCCTGATAACCGTCATTTCATGCTGATCATTTCACTGCCGGGCATCCCGCCGCGGGGAAAATTTATTGCCGCCGAAAAACGCCGCGCGCCAACGCAATGGATATGTTGGACTTTCCTGTCAATCTCTCGCAATAATGATGAAGGACACTAGAGCGGCATCCGGGCGCTGCGTCCCGGATCCTATTCTAAATTTGAACTGGAGTGGCAATGGGTCAGGAAAAGCTCTACATCGAAAAAGAACTAAGCTGGTTATCCTTTAATGAGCGCGTGTTGCAGGAAGCCGCAGATAAGAGCAATCCCCTGATTGAACGTATGCGTTTTCTGGGCATTTACTCCAACAACCTCGACGAGTTCTATAAAGTCCGCTTCGCCGATCTCAAACGGCGCATCCTGATCAGCGAAGAGCAAGGCTCCGCCGGTTCCTCACGCCATCTGCTGAAAAAGATCCAGGCCAAGGTGCTGAAAACCGATCAGGAGTTCGACGGTCTGTACAACGATCTGCTGCTGGAAATGGCGCGCAACCAGATCTTCCTGATCAACGAACGCCAGGTGTCCGAGAACCAGCAAATCTGGCTGCGGCAATATTTCAAACAGCACCTGCGCCAGCACATCACGCCGATCCTGATCAACCACGACACCAACCTGGTGCAGTTCCTGAAAGACGATTACACCTATCTGGCGGTGGAAATTATCCGCGGCGCGCGCATCGACTATGCGCTGCTGGAAATCCCGTCCGACAAGGTGCCGCGCTTCGTCAATCTGCCGCCGGAAGCGCCGCGCCGCCGTAAGCCGATGATCCTGCTCGACAACATCCTGCGTTACTGCCTGGACGATATCTTCAAGGGCTTCTTTGACTACGACGCGCTCAACGCCTATTCGATGAAGATGACCCGTGACGCCGAATACGATCTGGTCACCGAAATGGAATCCAGCCTGCTGGAACTGATGTCCTCCAGCCTGAAACAGCGCCTCACCGCCGAGCCGGTGCGCTTCGTTTATCAGCGCGACATGCCGAACGAGATGGTAGAGCTGCTGCGCGGCAAGCTGGGCATCTCCAACTACGATTCGGTGATCGCCGGCGGCCGTTACCACAACTTTAAAGACTTCATCAGCTTCCCGAACGTCGGCAAGGCCAATCTGGTCAACAAGCCGCTGCCGCGCCTGCGCCACATCTGGTTCGACGGTTTCCGCAACGGCTTCGACGCCATTCGCGAAAAGGACGTGCTGCTCTACTACCCGTACCACACCTTTGAACACGTGCTGGAGCTGCTGCGCCAGGCGTCGTTCGATCCGAGCGTGTTGGCGATCAAAATCAACATCTACCGGGTGGCGAAAGATTCGCGCATCATCGAATCGATGATCCACGCCGCGCACAATGGCAAAAAGGTCACGGTGGTGGTCGAGCTGCAGGCGCGCTTCGACGAAGAGGCCAACATTCATTGGGCGAAGCGCCTGACCGAGGCCGGCGTGCACGTGATCTTCTCGGCGCCGGGGCTGAAAATCCACGCCAAACTGTTCCTGATTTCGCGCCGTGAAGGCGATGAAATTGTGCGCTATGCTCATATCGGTACCGGCAACTTTAACGAAAAAACCGCGCGCATCTACACCGACTATTCGCTGTTGACCGCCGACTCGCGCATCACCAACGAGGTGCGCCGGGTATTCAACTTTATCGAGAACCCCTACCGCCCGGTCACCTTCGATAACCTGATGGTGTCGCCGCAGAACTCGCGCCTGAAGCTGTATGAGCTGATCGACAACGAAATCGCCAACGCCCAGGCCGGGGAACAGGCCGGCATTATGTTGAAAATAAATAATCTGGTGGATAAAGGGCTGGTAGATCGGTTATATACCGCGTCCGGCGCCGGCGTGAAGATCCGTCTGCTGGTGCGGGGCATGTGTTCCCTGATTCCCAACCTGCCGGGGATCAGCGACAATATTCAGGTGATCAGCATCGTCGATCGCTTTTTGGAACACGATCGGGTTTACGTTTTCGACAACAAAGGTGACAAACGGGTGTATCTGTCCTCCGCCGACTGGATGACCCGCAACATAGATTACCGTATCGAAGTGGCGGTATCGCTGCTGGATCCGGCGCTGAAACAGCGCGTTCTGGACATTCTGGAGATCCTGTTCAGCGATACGGTCAAGGCCCGTTATGTGGATAAAGAACTGAGCAACCAGTACGTGCCGCGCGGCAACCGCCGCAAAGTGCGCGCCCAGGTGGCTATTTACGAGTATTTAAAAGCTCTGGAACAACCAGGACAGTAGGCCAGCAACTATGCCGCTAAAAAACACTGCAACGAACAAACCGCAGGAAATCGCCGCCATCGACCTCGGGTCGAACAGTTTCCACATGGTGATCGCCCGCGTCGTCAACGGCGCCTTACAGGTATTGGGCCGTTTAAAACAGCGGGTGCATCTCGCCGACGGATTGGACAGCAACAACGTACTCAGTGAAGAGGCGATAGAACGCGGCCTGGCCTGCCTGGCGCTGTTTGCCGAACGGCTGCAGGGCTTCCCGGCGGATAACGTCACCATCGTCGGGACCCACACCCTGCGCCAGGCGGTGAACGCCGAAGTGTTCCTCAAGCGCGCCGCCAAAGTGATCCCCTACCCGATCGAAATCATCGCCGGCCAGGAAGAAGCGCGCCTGATCTTCATGGGCGTGGAGCACACTCAACCGGAGAAAGGCCGCAAGCTGGTGATCGACATCGGCGGCGGCTCCACCGAGCTGGTGATCGGCGAAGACTTCGAGCCGCTGCTGGCGGAAAGCCGCCGCATGGGCTGCGTCAGCTTCGCCCAGCTGTTCTTCCCGGGCGGCGAGATCAGCAAAAACAACTTCCGCCGCGCGCGGCTGGCGGCGGCGCAGAAGCTGGAAACGCTGGCCTGGCAGTACCGCATTCAGGGCTGGCAGTACGCGCTGGGCGCCTCGGGCACCATCAAGGCCGCCCACGAAGTGCTGGTAGCGATGGGTGAAAAAGACGGTCTGATCACCCTGGAACGCCTGGAAATGCTCGCCGAACAGGTGCTGCAGTTCAAAAGCTTCAGCTCGCTGAGCCTGCCGGGGCTGTCGGAAGATCGCCAATCGGTGTTCGTGCCGGGGCTGGCTATCCTGTGCGGCGTGTTCGATGCGCTGGCGATCCGCGATCTGCGCCTGTCTGACGGCGCGCTGCGTGAAGGCGTGCTGTATGAAATGGAAGGCCGTTTCCGCCACCAGGACATCCGCAGCCGCACCGCCAAAAGCCTGGCCGATCACTACAACATCGACCGCGAACAGGCCAAGCGGGTGCTGGAAACCACCGAGCTGCTCTATTCGCAGTGGATGGCGCAAAACACCAAGCTGGTGCATCCGCAATTGGAAGCCCTGCTGAAATGGGCCGCCATGCTGCACGAAGTGGGGCTGAGCATCAACCACAGCGGCATGCACCGCCATTCGGCCTACATTCTGCAAAACTCCAACCTGCCTGGCTTTAACCAAGAACAGCAGCTGCTGTTGGCGGCGTTGGTGCGTTTCCACCGCAAGGCGATCAAGCTGGAAGAGCTGCCGCGCCTCAACCTGTTCAAAAAGAAACACTACCTGCCGCTGATCCAGCTGCTGCGTCTGAGCACCCTGCTCAACAACCAGCGCCAGTCGACCACCACGCCGGAAACGCTGCGCCTGACCACCGACGACAACCACTGGACGCTGCGCTTCCCGGCCGGCTACCTGGCGCAAAACAACCTGGTGCAGCTGGACTTCGAGCGCGAGCAGGCCTACTGGAACGACGTCGTCGGCTGGAAGCTGCTGATCGACGAAGAAGGTTCGCAAGACGAACAGCGCTCCGCCTGATCCCGCGCCCCCTGCCAGCCAGGGGGTTTTTCTTTCCGCCCCCGCTCCGCCAACCTAAACGAAACCCTAATACGGCGCGCCGCTCGCCGGAAAAAAATGGACAACTTTTGTCATCAGCGCCTAAAATCCGGTTACAAATTCTCGAGCGAATAACACAGGACACCGGCATACCGGGTGATATATGCGCAAGAAAACCACCGGACAGATGACGAAGATAGTGTTGTTTATCAGCTTTATCATTTTAGTCGGCCGACTGCTGTACGCCGCCGTGGTGGCGGTGCCTCATCATCAGGAAAAAAAGCAGGCCGCTGCGCAAAACGCCGCCGAAGTCAGCGCGCCGCAACAGGACGCCTCCTCTGAATAACCGCCGCGCCCCGTCCGTTTCATAAAAATGACTCCGGCACTCGCTATGCTCTATCTTTTAATGAGCCTGCGTCAGGAACGCCGAGCGCCCGTTAAGGAACACCATGTCAGCCGCAACCCATAACGTCAAAAAAGTCGCTGAACACCGCCAGCGCATTCTCACTCTGTTGTTGAACAATAAGGAATTGGTCGACGGCATTCTCGGCCGGCCAGGGGATGAACACGCCCTCAGCCAAAGCGAACTGCTGAACCAGACGGCGGAAATCACCGGCCTGCTGGACGACATGCACGCCGCCGACCTGGCGGACCTGCTGGAGGCGCTGCCGCAGGACGAACGCATGGCGCTGTGGCGGCTGGTGGGCAACAGCAAGCGCGGCCAGACGCTGGTGGAAGTCGCCGAACCGGTCTGGGACAGCCTGATCGAGGAAATGAGCGATAAAGACCTGCTCAAAGCGATCAAAACGCTGGACGTGGACGAACAGGCCTATCTGGCGCAATACCTGCCGCGTAACCTGATGGGCCGGTTACTGACCTCGCTGGAGCCGGAGCAGCGCGCTCAGGTGCGCGAGATGAGCCAGTACGCCAAAGACAGCGTCGGCTGGATGATGGATTTCGAACTGGTGACGGTGCGGCCGGACGTCACGCTCGGCGCGGTACACCGTTTTTTGCGCATGCGCAAAACCATTCCCGACGCCACCGATAAACTGTTCGTCACCGATCGCAAAAACACCCTGCTGGGCGAACTGCCGCTCACCGCAGTGCTGCTGAACGACCCGGAAATCCCGGTGCGCGAAGTGATGGACAGCGATCCCGCCACCTTTCAGCCTGAGGACAAGGCCGATGAAGCGGCCGGCGCGTTCGAACGTTATGACCTGATCAGCGCCCCGGTGGTTGACGCCAAAGGTAAACTGATGGGCCGCCTGACCATCGAAGAGATCGTCGACGCCGTCAACGAAGAGAGCGACACCAACCTGCGCCGCATGGGCGGTTTGAGCCCGGAAGAAGACGTGTTCGCCCCGGTCAGCAAGGCGGTTAAAACCCGCTGGGCCTGGCTGGCGATCAACCTCTGCACCGCGTTTGTCGCCTCGCGGGTGATCGGCCTGTTCGAGCACACCATTTCCCAGCTGGTGGCGCTGGCGGCGCTGATGCCGATCGTCGCCGGCATCGGCGGCAACACCGGCAACCAGACCATCACCATGATCGTGCGCGCGCTGGCGCTGCACCAGATCGAAGTCGGCAACATCTCGCGCCTGATGCTCAGAGAGCTGGGCGTCGCCATCATCAACGGCGTGGTGTGGGGCGGCATCATGGGCGTGATCACCTGGCTGCTGTACGGCGACGCGGCGATGGGCGGCGTGATGACGCTGGCGATGCTGCTCAACCTGCTGCTGGCGGCGCTGATGGGCGTGGTGATCCCGATGACCATGCTCAAACTGGGCCGCGATCCGGCGGTCGGCTCGAGCGTGCTCATCACCGCGCTGACCGATACCGGCGGCTTTTTCATCTTCCTCGGCCTCGCCACCCTGTTCCTGCTGTAAGACGCTCAAAGCCGGCCCCGCGCCGGCTTTTTCGTCATTCTGTCGCCGGGTTTGCGCTAACGCAGTAAAGTCGGCCCTCCCGATAGGTTTTCCTCCCGCGCTGTACTACCCTTTTTCAATAAATCATCTTGATTCATCCACGTCATGAATCCAATCACAGGCAGAGGTCATCGGTAAGGATGTCTATGGATATCAGCGCGCCGAACGCGTTCGGCACACACAAAGGCGTTATGCTGACACATTCTCTGTTCGTGGCGCTGGCGACATTTTTGCTCGCCTTGCTGAGCCTGTCGTTATCCAGTGAGGCTCATCACTTCACGCCGCTGTGGTTCCCGACCGCCGCCGCGATCGCCGTGCTGTATCGCCATCCTCCGCGTCATTGGGGTTTGCCGCTGCTGGCCAGCGGCACAGGCATCGTACTCGCCAGCTTCCTGCTGTTCGGCTTCAGCGCCATTCCGGTCAAGCTGGCCGCCATCAACCTGCTGGAAGCGGCAGTGTGCGCTCTGCTGCTGCGCCGCACGCTGCCGGCGATCGATCCGCTGAGCGATCTGGGCTGTTGGCTGCGCTTCGTGGTCTGCGCGGTGATCTTTACCCCGTTGTTCAGCGCGCTGCTGGCCGCCGGACTAACCCCCACGCCGGACCTGACGTTTTGGCAATCGTTCGGCACCTGGTTCATCTCTGAAGCGATAGGGGTGCTGTCGCTGGCGCCGCTCGGGCTCACCTATCACCGCCGTCTGTTGGCCGGGCTGAATCCGTATCCGCTGCTGTTGACCCTGATGGGCTCGCTGGCCTTCAGCTATCTGGCGCTGACGCATCTGCCCTTCCCCTTTACCTTCGTCATCCTGCCACTGCTGTGGGCGGCTATCGCCCTGTCGCGCTTCGAAACCTTCACCGTCTGTTTCTGCACTCTCCTGCTGATCACCGTCCTGCTGTCGCTGGGTCTGCTGCACCTTCAGTCTTCCCAGCACACTTTCCTGGGCGAACTCGGCCTCTATCTGCCGATGTTGCTGATCCTGATCCCGGCGCACGCCATGGCGATGGTGATGCACACCTTCCGGGTGGAAAAGCAACATATCGTCGAGAGCGAAAGCCGCTTTCGCAGCGCGCTGGAGTATTCCGCCATCGGCATGGCGCTGGTGTCGCCGGAGGGCAAATGGCTGCAGGTCAATCAGGCGCTGTGCAAGCTGCTCGGCTATCCGCCCGAAAGACTTTATCGCCTGACCTTTCAAGAGATCACCCACCCGGACGATCTGAACGCCGACCTGACCCAACTGCACGAACTGCTCGACGGCCATATCAGCAGCTACACCATGGAGAAGCGCTATATCCGCAGCGACGGGCAGACGGTCTGGGCGCTGCTGGCGGTCTCGCTGGTGCGCGACGGCGAAGGCCGGCCGTTGTACTTCATCTCTCAGGTGGAGGATATCAGCGACCTTAAGCGCAGCGAGGCGGAGAACAACCGGTTGGTGGAGCGCATCACGCTGGCCAACCAGGTGGGCGGCGTCGGTATCTGGGAATGGGTGATGAGCCAGGAAAACTTCACCTGGGATCAGCGCATGTTCGAACTCTACGATCTCCCCCCCGACCAAACGCCGACGCTGGCGTTGTGGCGCACCCTGCTGGTGCCGGAAGATCGCGAGCGTACCGATCGCGAGCTGGCCGAGATCCTGGCGCAGCCGCGACCGTTCGTCATGGAATTTCGCATCACTACGCGCAGCGGCAAAGTGCGCCATATCCGAGGCCAGGGCAACGTGATCCTCGACGATCAGGGCCGGCCGCTGCGCCTGATCGGCACCAATATCGACATGACCGAGCTCAAGAGCCTCGCCGAGGCGCTGCACGAAGAGAAAGAGCGCCTGCACATCACCCTCGACGCCATCGGCGAAGGGGTGATCTCCACCGACAGCCACCTGCGCATCACCTTTATGAATCCGGTGGCGGAACAGATGTGCGGCTGGCCACTCGACCTGGCGATCGGTATGCCCGTCGCCGGCGTGGTGCGCCTGACCAACGGCAAAGACGGCCCGGAAATCGAAAACCTCACGCAATACCCACGGCAATGGCCGGCGGATTATGCGCTGGTGCTGCACAGCCGCGACGGGCGTTATTTCGACGTACAGCAGTCGGTCTCACCGCTGAAAACCCTCGACGGGGAAACCATGGGCGCGGTGATGGTGCTGCAGGACGTCACCGCCTCGCGCGAGCTGATGAAAAAACTCAGCTACAGCGCCTCGCACGATGCGCTGACCGGATTGCCGAACCGCACCCGCTTCGAGAAACAGCTGAAAGCGGCGATCGTCGCCGGCGGGGAACCGTCGTCGCCGCATTCGCTGGTGTTCCTCGATCTGGATCGGTTCAAGGCGGTGAACGACACCGCCGGCCATGCGGCGGGAGATGCCCTGCTGCGGGATATCGCCCAGCTGATGCGGCACCAACTGCGCGGCAGCGACTGCCTGGCGCGTTTGGGCGGCGACGAGTTCGGTCTGATCCTGTACGACTGCCGGCTGGAACAGGCCAAATCGCTGGTGCAGCAAGTGGTTAATCAAATCAGCCAGCACCCGTTCTATTGGGAAGGGAAGATTTATCGCGTCGGCGCCAGCGCCGGCATCACGCGCATCAGTGCCGACGCCAAAAGCAGCGAACTGTTGGCGCAGGCCGATATCGCCTGCTATACCGCCAAGCACCAGGGGCGCGGCCAGGTTTATCTGTACGAAACGCGGCAGAAACAGCTGCTGGAGCGGCAACACGAGGTACTGAGCCAGCAGGAAGTGCAGACGATCATCAGCGAGGGGCAACTGCGGCTGCTGACTCATGCGGTCGCGCCGCCGGCGACGCCGCTGTCGGCCGCGTTTCACCAGGTGAAGCTGCAGGTGATGGCGCCGGACGAGCGCCCGCTGTCGCACGAGGCGTTCATCACCGCCGCGCAGCTGTACGGCCTGATGCCGGACATCGACCGCTGGACGGCGGCGCAACTGCTGGTGAAATATGCCGACGACATCAAACGCAAAGGGCTGTCGCTCGCGCTGCCGCTGGCCATCGACAGCCTGCTGAGCGCCGACTTCCAGCGCTACCTGACGGAAACGGTGCGCGCTTCCTCGCTGCCGCCGCAGGCGCTGCTGTTCAGCGTCGATGAGGCCGCGATACTGGAGCACGCCGCACAGTGTCGGGCATTTCTCCGCGAACTGCAGCAGCAGGGCTGCCGGCTGATCGTCAACGGCTTCGGACATAACATCAATGCGTTCGATGAACTCAGCGATCAGAAGATCGACATCATTCGCATCGATGAGCGCTTTATCACCAACGTGCACTGCAACCAGATGGACGAGCTGATGGTCTCGATGCTCAACGGCGCGGCGCATCGCATTAAAGCGCAGACCTTCGCCGGGCCGGCTCACCAGCCGGTGACGCTGCAGGCGCTGCGCGACATCGGCGTCGATCTGGCGGACGGCGACCAGGTGGCGCTGGAGCAGCCGCTGGCGGTGTTGCTCAGCGACGGCTATTTCGGCATCCGTTAACCTTCTCCCCCCTCTCAGGCGCCGTCTCCCAGGCGGCGCCTCGCATCTCGTTCGTTACATGATATTAACCAAGACAAGATTAGTGATATAAATAACACCTGAAGCTTAAACGATTAAGTAAGATGAAGCGCCCATGCGACTATCAGCGTATCCGTTGATTTTCCTCGGCATGTGATGGCTCAGGGATAAGGGACTATGGAAAAGAAATGGTTTTCCGCCAGGGAACTGATGGGTAAGGCGGGGTTGCCTTCAACTCCGCAAGGGGTCAATTTGATGGCCCGGCGTGAAGGCTGGGTCAGCCGCCACCGCAGCGGCGTACAGGGCAAAGCGCTGGAATACCATATCGACAGTCTGCCGTTCGGCGCGCGCAGCCTGTCGGCGTTGCGCGAAACCGACCATCCGGATTACGACGTCAAACGCCAGGATCCGATACGGGTCTGGATCGAGTATTACTACCACCTGACGCCGGCCGAGCGGGAAAAGCTGCTGGCGTTCCTGATGCGCGAGGGCATGAGCCGCCTGCTGCAGCTGATCGACACCCCTCGCTAGCTCTGCGTTCAACTCTCCCCTTCCGGCGCCCAGCCGTCGTTGTGCCACAGATGCAGCGTGGCGTAAGAACGCCACGGGCGCCAACGTTCAGCGTAGCGTTCAATCTGGCGCGGCGTCATGCCGGGAAAACGCTGTTTGATCAGGTAATCACCGGCCAGGAACACGTCCGGCCACGACCAGGCGCGCATCGCGATATAGCTGGCGGTCCAGTTGCCGATGCCCGGCAGCGCGGTCAGCGCCTCGATGCCCTGTTCGATATCCAGCACGTTATCGAGCTGCAGCCGCCCTTCGCCCAGCGCGCGGGCGATCTCGATCAGCGCCGCCGCGCGCTTCAGTTGCACCCCGAGCGGGCGCAGTTCTTCGGGCTGCAGCTGCGCCACCCGTTCTGCGGAGGGGAAGACATGGGTGATGCCCTCATACGGCGTCGCCAGGGTTTCCCCCCAGCGTTCAGCCATCCGCCCGGCGAAGGTCGCCGCCATTTTTACGCTGACCAACTGGCCCAGCACCGCCCGCGCCGCCTGCTCGAAACTGTTCACGCAGCCCGGCAGGCGCAATCCCGGCGCATCGGCCGCCAGCGAGCCCAGCGCCTCATTGATGCGGTCCGGCGCGGCATCCAGATCAAACAGCAGGCGCACCCGGCGCAACACCTCCGTCGTCACCAGACTGAGCGCAGGCGCGATCTCTACCCGAACCCGATTGCGCGCTTCTTCCGGCTGCACGCTGACCCAGCCGCGGTGTTCCGTGCCGCCCTGGCTGACGGCGATCGAGCGCAGGTAGCGGCGTCCGTCGACCCGCTCCACGCCCTGCACGGCGCGCGCCTGCAAGAAATTCAGCATGCGCTCCCAGTCATAGGGCGGCCGATAGCCCAGGTGAAACACCAGCCCGCTGGCGGCGGCCCGTTCACCGCGCGCGCCGCCGCTGCGCAGCGCTGACGGGATCAGGCGGTAGCGCGCCTTGAACAGCTCGTTGAAACGCCGCAGGCTGCCGAATCCGGCGGCGAACGCCACCTCGCTGAGCGGCAGATCGGTGTCCGCCAGCAGGCGTTTGGCCTGCAGCAGCCGATGTGACTGCGCGTAATCGATCGGTGAGGCGCCAAACTGTTCGGCGAAAATGCGCCTCAGATGGCGATCGGAAATGCCCAGCCGCGCCGCCAGCGCTTCGCAGCTGTGTTCAGACAGATACCCCTGCTCGATGAGCTGCACTGCCACCTGCGCATAGCGGTTGCCCAGATCGATCAGCGCCAGACCGGGCGCCAGCTCCGGCCGGCATTTGAGGCAGGGGCGAAATCCCGCCAACTCTGCCGCCGCCGCGCTCGGATAAAAGGTGCAGTTTTCCAGCTTAGGCGTGCGGGCGCTGCACACCGGGCGGCAATAAATGCCGGTGGAGGAAACGCCGACGAAAAAACGGCCGTCGAATTTGCGGTCACGCGCGCGCAGCGCGTCGTACAACGCTTGCTGTTGAGTATTCATGGCAACGCTCGGGGTCGGTTTTTTCTGCATTATGGGGCTCGGCTGGCGTGCTGACGTGCGGAATTCGGACATTAAGTTAAGCACGCCGCAGCCGCGCCCGCTAAATTTTTCGACACTCGCGCATTGGCGCATTGCCCGCCGGCCTCGTCTCGGGTAAAGTCGCCCCCCTTCATTGGCATGGGGACAAAAAAGAGATGTTTATTGGATTCGATTACGGGACCGCCAACTGTTCCGTTGCAGTGATGCGCGACCACGGCCCCGAGCTGTTGACGCTGGAAAACAACGCGCCCTATCTGCCTTCGATGCTGTGCGCGCCGACCCGCGAAGCGGTGAGCGAATGCCTGCACCGCCATTGGCAGATCCCAACCGGCAGCGAAGAAAACCAGCAGTTGCTGCGCCGCGCCATCAGTTACAACCGCGAAGAAGACATTCCGGTCAACGGCGACAGCGTGCTGTTCGGCCTGCAGGCGCTGGCGCACTACATGGAAGATCCGGAAGAGGTGTACTTCGTGCGCTCGCCGAAATCCTTCCTCGGCGCCAACGGCCTGAAGCCGCAGCAGATCGCGCTGTTCGAAGACCTGGTGTGCGCCATGATGTTCCACATCAAACGCCAGGCGGAAAATGTGCTGCAGACCGGCATCGATCAGGCGGTGATCGGCCGGCCGATCAACTTCCAGGGTATCGGCGGCGACGAAGCCAACCGGCAGGCGCAGGGCATTTTGCAGCGCGCCGCCGAACGCGCCGGTTTCAAGGACATTGAATTCCAGTTCGAGCCGGTGGCGGCGGGGCTGGACTTCGAGGCGACGCTGAGCGAAGAGCAAACCGTGCTGGTGGTGGACATCGGCGGCGGCACCACCGACTGCTCGGTGCTGCTGATGGGGCCGCAGTGGCGCGACCGCGCCGATCGCCAGCAGAGCCTGCTGGGCCACAGCGGCTGCCGGGTCGGCGGTAACGATCTGGACATCATGCTGGCCTTCAAACAGCTGATGCCGCTGTTCGGCCTCGGCGGCGAAACCGCGAAGGGCATCGCCCTGCCGGCGCTGCCTTACTGGAACGCGGTGGCGACCAACGACGTGCCGGCGCAAAACGACTTCTACAGCGCCGCCAACGGCCGCGTGCTGCGCGATCTGATCCTCGACGCGGCGGAGCCGGAAAAGGTGAAACGCCTGCTGAAAGTGTACCAGCAGCGCCTGAGCTACCGACTGGTGCGGGCGGCCGAAGAGAGTAAGATAGCCCTGTCCGGCCAAACGGCCATCAGCGCGCCGCTCAATTTCGTGCAGGCCGATCTGGCGGAGAGCATCAGCCAGGATCAGCTCGCCGACGCCATCTCGCAGCCATTGATGCGCATCCAGGAGCAGGTCAGCGCCGCATTGGCCAGCAGCCAGACCGCGCCGCAGGTGATCTACCTGACCGGCGGCAGCGCGCGTTCGCCGCTGCTGCGCGCCGCGCTGCAACAGCAGCTGCCGGGCATTCCGATCGTCGGCGGCAACGACTTCGGCTCGGTCACCGCCGGGCTGGCGCGCTGGGCGCAAACGCTGTTCCGTTGACAGCCCAAGGGCGCGGCTCGCCGCGCCTTTGTTTATTGGAGGCCCTATCATGTCCACCTTGCTTACCCTCGACAGCGCCAGGCTGCGGCTGCGCCCCTGGCGTGACGACGATCTGCCGGCCTTCGCCGCGCTTAACGCCGATCCGCAGGTGATGCGCTATTTCCCGGCGCTGATGACGGCCGAGGAAAGCCGCGCGCAGGCCGAACGCATCCGCGCCTTCATGCAACAACACGGCTGGGGGCTGTGGGCGGTGGAAGTGAAAGACGGCGCGCCTTTTATCGGCTTTGTCGGGCTGGCGCGGCCGGGTGACGACCTGCCCTGCTCCCCCTGCGTGGAGATTGGCTGGCGGCTGGCGGCGGCTCACTGGGGCAACGGCTACGCCGCTGAGGCGGCGCGCGCCGCGCTGGCGTGCGCCTTCGACACGCTGCACCTGCCGGAAGTGGTGTCCTTCACCGCCGAAGATAACCAGCCGTCGCGCCGGGTGATGACGCGCATCGGTATGCGCTTCGACGGTGAAACCTTCCTGCACCCGCGCCTGCCGGCGGGCCATCCGCTGCAACAGCACGTCTTGTACCGGCTTAACCGGCAAACGTGGCGCGAACGCCACGGCGATTAATACAGCGTATCCTTCAGCCGCTGCGGCAGCGCGCTGTCGTACTCCTCACCGTCGAAGCGCGTTTGGCTCACCGCGGCCAAGATTTGGCCGGGGCTGGGCAGCGCCGAACGTTCGAGGCGGCGGCCCTCTTCCCACAACCCCGAACGCAAGATCGCCCGGCTGCACTGGAAGAACACCGCCTCCACCCGAATGCGCAGCACCGAACGCGGCAGCTGGTTGCGGTGGGCGAAGCGCTGCAACACCGCCGGCGCCACCACGATCTCCGCCCGCCCGTTAATCCGCAGCGTTTCGCCGATGCCGGGGATCAGCAACAGCAGCGCCACCCGGTTATCGTGCAGGATATTGCGCAGGCTATCGATGCGATTATTGCCGCGCCGGTCCGGCAACAGCAGGGTTTTCTCGTCTTCGATCTGGATAAAACCGGCCGGATCGCCGCGCGGGGAGACATCCATGCCGTCCGGCCCGACCGTCGAGAGGGCGGCAAACGGCGCCGCCTCGATAAACGGACGGTACGCCGGGTGGATATAGCTGACTTCTTTAAAAACCGAGGGCGCGGCAGGTTTGCCGTAAAGCTGTTCCAGCGCCGCGAGGTCGTTGATGATATCGCCAGACATTGCAGTTTCCTGAATAAGTCATATTGACCCCTTCAGCATAGAGCAAAATCGCCGGCGGCTCTTACTCAGCGCTGGCGTGGTTCAGCGTCTGAATGTCGTCCGCATCCAGCGTCAGGCGGGTGGCGCTGACCAACTCATCCAGCTGCGGCAACGAGGTGGCGCTGACGATCGGCGCGGTGATGCTCGGACGCGCAATCAGCCAGGCCAGCGAGACCTGCGCCGGAGAGCTGCCGTGTTTACCTGCCACCTGATCCAGCGCCGCCAGAATGCGGAAACCGCGCGGGTTCAGGTAGCGTTCGACGATGCGATCGCCGCGCTGGCTTTTGCCCTCGTCCGCTTTGCTGCGGTATTTGCCGGTCAGGAAGCCGCTGGCCAGCGCAAAGAAGTTGATCACCCCGAGACCATGGCGCTGCGCCACGCCTTCCAGCTCGGCTTCATACCCTTCGCGCGCATACAGATTGTATTCCGGCTGCAGGGTTTCGTAGCGCGCCAATCCGTTGCTTTCGCTCACCCGCAGCGCTTCTTCCAGGCGATCCGCCTGATAGTTGGAGGCGCCGATCGCCCGCACCTTGCCGGCCTTGATCAGCGCATCGAACGCCGCCAGCGTCTCTTCCAGCGGCGTATCGCGGTCATCGTCGTGCGACTGGTAGAGATCGATATAATCGGTTTGCAGACGGCGCAGCGAATCTTCCACCGCCTGCTGAATATAGCGCGGCGACAGCCCCTGTTTGCCTTCGCCCATCGGTTTGCCCACCTTGGTGGCGATGATCACCTGGTCGCGCTTGCCGCTCTTCTTCAGCCATTCGCCGATGACGGTTTCCGATTCGCCGCCCCGGTTGCCCGGCGCCCAGCTGGAATAAACGTCGGCGGTATCGATAAAGTTGAGCTGATTGTCCACCAGCGCATCCAGCAGATTGAACGAGGTCGCTTGATCCGCCGTCCAGCCGAACACGTTGCCGCCAAAGGTCAACGCCGGCACCTGAATGCCCGAACGGCCCAGTTGTTTCTTGCTCATCACAAAGGCTCCATGGGTTAAATGATTTGCCTGTTAATTATTAGCGCCAAATGCAGGAAATCGTTAAAACGTATTGGCTATAAGCCGGAATAAATCACTTATAAACATAGCACGCGCAAATCACCCACTTATTAAGACAATGCTGACGGTTCCTCCATATTTCCTTCATTTTTATGCCGTCTTCGCTGGCTAAACTAGTATCCTGTAAGGAGTGTCATTTTTGTGGCAATGAGTGCCCGCGCCCCTGCCTTTTGGAGAGAATTTTCACCACCATGAATGCAAAACCCCAACGTCGTTCCCTGCTGCTGCGCCTGCTGGCTGCGGCGATTGCGATCATCGTCGCCGTTCTGGCCTGGCGCCATTTCAGCGCAGCCCAACCGACCGCCGGGACGACGCCGGGCGCGCACCAGGCCGCCGGTAAAACGGGAGCGGGCCGCGCGGCGGGTGGCAGACGCGGCGCGCCGATGTCGCCGGTGCAGGCGGCGACAGCCACGCAACAAACCGTGCCGCGCTATCTTTCCGGCTTGGGCACCGCCACCGCCGCCAATACCGTGACCGTCACCAGCCGGGTCGATGGCCAACTGATGGCGATCCACTTTACCGAAGGCCAGCAGGTCAAAGCCGGCGATCTGCTGGCGGAGATCGATCCCCGGCCGTTCCAGGTGCAGCTGACCCAGGCTCAGGGGCAGTTGGCAAAAGATCAGGCCACGCTGGCCAACGCCCGGCGCGATCTGGCGCGCTATCAGCAGTTGGTGAAAACCAATCTGGTTTCCCGTCAGGAGCTGGATACGCAGGCCTCGCTGGTGCAGCAAACCGAAGGCGCCATCAAAGCCGATCAGGGCGCGGTCGACAGCGCCAAACTGCAGATCACCTACAGCCGCATCACTGCGCCAATCGACGGCCGCGTCGGGTTGAAACTGGTCGACGTCGGCAACTACGTCACCAGCGGCAGCACCACCGGTCTGGTGGTGATCACGCAGACGCACCCGATCGACGTGGTGTTCACGCTGCCCGAAGGCAACATCGCCGATCTGCTCAAGGCGCAAAAAGCCGGGCCGGTGAGCGTCGAAGCCTGGGATCGCACCAACCAGAACAAGCTGACGACCGGTTCGCTGCTGAGCCTGGACAACCAAATTGATACCGCCACCGGCACCATCAAGCTGAAAGCGCGTTTCGCCAACGAAGATGACGCGCTGTTCCCCAACCAGTTCGTCAACGCGCGGCTGCAGGTGGATACCCTGCACGATGCGGTGGTGATCCCGACCGCCGCGCTGCAGATGGGCAACGAAGGCAACTTCGTCTGGACGCTCAGCGAAGACAACAAGGTCAGCAAACATCGGGTCACCGCCGGCGTGCAGGACAGCCGGCAGGTGGTGATCAGCGCCGGCCTCAACGCCGGCGATCGGGTGGTGACCGACGGCATCGATCGCCTGACCGAAGGCATGCAGGTGGAAGTGCTCGCGCCGAACGACGCGCCTGCGACGTCAAAAGCCAAGCGCGAACCTGACGTTCAGAGGAAGTCCTGATGCAGGTGATGCCTCCCAACGCCGGCGGCGGTCCGTCCCGCCTGTTTATTCTGCGCCCGGTCGCCACCACGCTGCTGATGGTGGCGATATTGCTGGCGGGGATTATCGGCTATCGCGCGCTGCCGGTATCCGCGTTGCCGGAAGTGGATTACCCCACCATCCAGGTGGTGACGCTATACCCTGGCGCCAGCCCGGACGTAGTCACCTCCGCCATTACCGCGCCGCTGGAACGCCAGTTCGGCCAGATGTCCGGCCTGAAGCAAATGGCGTCGCAAAGCGCCGGCGGCGCCTCGGTGGTGACGCTGCAATTCCAGCTGACGCTGCCGCTCGACGTCGCGGAGCAGGAAGTGCAGGCGGCGATCAACGCCGCCACCAACCTGCTGCCGAACGATCTGCCCTACCCGCCGATTTACAGCAAGGTTAACCCCGCCGATCCGCCGATCCTGACGCTGGCCGTGACCTCCACCGCCATGCCGATGACGCAGGTGGAAGACATGGTGGAAACCCGCGTGGCGCAAAAAATTTCTCAGGTGACCGGCGTCGGCCTGGTGACCCTGGCCGGCGGCCAACGCCCGGCGGTGCGCGTAAAATTGAACGCCGCGGCGGTCGCCGCCTATGGCCTGAACAGCGAAACCATCCGCGCCGCCATCAGCAACGCCAACGTCAACTCGGCGAAAGGCAGCCTTGACGGCCCGACCCGATCGGTCACCCTGTCCGCCAACGACCAAATGAAATCCGCCGACGACTATCGCCAGCTGATCGTCGCCTATCAGAACGGCGCGGCGATCCGCCTGCAGGATATCGCCACCATCGAACAAGGGGCGGAAAACACCCGGCTGGCGGCCTGGGCCAACCAGCAGCAGGCGATCGTGCTGAACATCCAACGCCAGCCCGGCGTCAACGTCATCACCACCGCCGACAGCATCCGCGAAATGCTGCCGACGCTGATTAAAAGCCTGCCCAAGTCGGTCGACGTCAAGGTGTTGACCGATCGCACCACCACCATCCGCGCCTCGGTCAGCGACGTGCAGTTCGAGCTGCTGCTGGCAGTCGCGCTGGTGGTGATGGTGATCTACGTGTTCCTGCGCAACGTGCCGGCGACCATTATCCCCAGCGTAGCGGTGCCGCTTTCGCTGGTCGGCACCTTCGCCGCCATGTACTTCCTCGGCTTCTCCATCAACAACCTGACGCTGATGGCGCTGACCATCGCCACCGGCTTCGTGGTGGACGACGCCATCGTGGTGATCGAGAACATCTCGCGCTACATCGAGAAAGGGGAAAAACCGCTCGACGCCGCGCTGAAAGGGGCCGGCGAGATCGGCTTCACCATCATCTCGCTGACCTTCTCGCTGGTGGCGGTGCTGATCCCGCTGCTGTTCATGGGCGACATCGTCGGCCGCCTGTTCCGCGAGTTCGCCGTCACGCTGGCGGTAGCGATTTTGATCTCCGCCGTGGTGTCGCTGACGCTGACGCCGATGATGTGCGCGCGCATGCTCAGCCACGAATCGCTGCGCAAGCAGAACCGTTTTTCCGCCGCCTCCGAACGCTTTTTCGAGCGGGTGATCGCGCGCTACGGCCAGTGGCTGAAAACGGTGCTTAACCACCCCTGGCTGACGCTCGGCGTGGCCGTGGGCACCCTGGCGCTGACGGTGCTGCTGTACCTGCTGATCCCGAAAGGTTTCTTCCCGGTGCAGGACAACGGCATCATTCAGGGCACGCTGGAAGCGCCGCAGAGCGTCTCGTTCAGCAACATGGCCGAGCGCCAGCAGCAGGTCGCGGCGCAGATCCTCAAGGATCCGGCGGTGGAAAGCCTGACCTCGTTCGTCGGCGTCGACGGCAGCAACGCCACGCTCAACAGCGGCCGGCTGCAGATCAACCTGAAACCGCTGAGCGAACGCAGCGACCGCATTCCGGCGATCATCAGCCGCCTGCAGCAGCAAACGGCGCAGTTCCCCGGCGTGAAGCTGTACCTGCAGCCGGTGCAGGATCTGACCATCGATACCCAGGTCAGCCGCACCCAGTACCAGTTCACCCTGCAGGCGATGTCGCTGGACGATCTCAGCCTGTGGGTGCCGCAGCTGATGGATGAGCTGAAACAAACCCCGCAGCTGGCGGACGTCACCAGCGACTGGCAGGATCAGGGGCTGGTGGCCTACGTCAACGTCGATCGCGATTCGGCCTCCCGTCTCGGCGTCACCATGAGCGACGTGGACAATGCGCTGTACAACGCGTTCGGCCAACGCCTGATCTCCACCATCTACACCCAGGCCAACCAATACCGCGTGGTGCTGGAGCACGACGTCAGCGCGACACCGGGGCTGGCGGCGCTCAATGAGATCCGTCTGAGCGGCAACGACGGCGCCGTAGTGCCGCTGAGCGCCATCGCCAAAATCGAAGAGCGCTTCGGCCCGCTGTCGGTCAACCATCTCGATCAGTTCCCGTCGGCCACCGTTTCGTTCAACGTCGCCGACGGCTACTCGCTCGGCGAAGCGGTGGACGCGGTCACCCAGGCGGAAAAAAATCTCAACATGCCAAGGGACATCACCACCCAATTCCAGGGGGCGACCCTGGCCTTCCAGGCGGCGCTCGGCAGCACGCTGTGGCTGATTTTGGCGGCGGTAGTGGCGATGTACATCGTGCTGGGCGTGCTGTATGAAAGTTTCATTCACCCGGTGACCATCCTCTCCACCCTGCCGACCGCCGGGGTCGGCGCACTGCTCGCGCTGATGATGGCCGGCAGCGAGCTGGACGTGATCGCCATCATCGGCATCATCCTGCTGATCGGCATCGTGAAGAAGAACGCCATCATGATGATCGACTTCGCGCTGGCGGCGGAACGCGAGCAGGGCTTATCGCCGCGCGACGCCATCTATCAGGCCTGCCTGCTGCGTTTTAGGCCGATCCTGATGACCACGCTGGCGGCCCTGCTCGGCGCGCTGCCGCTGATGCTGAGCACCGGCGTCGGCGCGGAGCTGCGGCATCCGCTCGGCGTCTGTATGGTCGGCGGTTTGATCATGAGCCAGATCCTGACGCTGTTCACCACGCCGGTGATCTACCTGCTGTTTGACAAACTGGCGCGCAACACGCATCGCCAGCCGGATACGCAGGAGCTGCCGTGAAATTCTTCGCCCTGTTCATTCACCGGCCGGTGGCCACCACCCTGCTGACGCTGGCCATCGCCATCAGCGGCGCGATCGGCTTTCGCCTGCTGCCGGTGTCGCCGCTGCCGCAGGTGGATTTTCCGGTGATTTCGATCAGCGCGTCGCTGCCGGGCGCCTCGCCGGAAACCATGGCGTCCTCGGTGGCAACGCCGCTGGAGCGCGCGCTGGGCCGCATCGCCGGGGTTAACGAAATGACCTCGATGAGCTCGCTCGGCAGTACCCGGGTCATTTTGCAGTTCGATCTCGATCGCGATATCAACGGCGCCGCGCGCGACGTGCAGGCGGCGATTAACGCCGCGCAAAGCCTGCTGCCGACCGGCATGCCGAGCCGCCCCAGCTACCGCAAGGTCAACCCATCCGACGCGCCGATCATGATCCTGACGCTGACCTCGGACACCTACAGTCAGGGGCAGCTTTACGATTTCGCCTCCACCCAGCTGGCGCAGAAGATCAGCCAGACCGAGGGCGTCGGCGACGTTTCCGTCGGCGGCAGCTCGCTGCCGGCGGTGCGGGTGGAGCTGAACCCTTCGGCGCTGTTCAATCAGGGCGTGTCGCTGGACACCGTACGGCAGGCCATCGCCAACGCCAACGTGCGCCGCCCGCAGGGCGCCGTGGAAAACCCGCAGCAGCGCTGGCAGATCCAGGCCAACGACGCGCTGAAAACCGCCGATGCTTATCGTCCGCTGATCATTCATTACAACAACGGTTCGGCGGTGCGTTTAGCCGACGTGGCCGAGGTCAAAGACTCGGTGCAAGACGTGCGCAACGCCGGGATGACCGACGCCAAACCGGCGATCATTCTGGCCATCAGCCGCGCGCCGGACGCCAACATCATCGAAACCGTCGATCGCATTCGCGCCGAACTGCCCGCCCTGCAGGAGAATATCCCGGCTTCGATTCAACTCAACGTCGCGCAGGATCGTTCGCCGACCATCCGCGCGTCGCTGGCCGAGGTGGAGCAGTCGCTGGCGATCGCCATCGGGCTGGTGATCCTGGTGGTGTTCATCTTCCTGCGCTCCGGGCGCGCCACGCTGATCCCGGCTGTCGCCGTACCGGTGTCGCTGATCGGCTCGTTCGCCGCCATGTATCTGTGCGGGTTCAGCCTCAACAACCTGTCGCTGATGGCGTTGACCATCGCCACCGGTTTTGTGGTGGACGACGCCATCGTGGTGCTGGAAAACATTTCCCGCCACGTCGAGGCCGGCATGAAACCGATCAACGCCGCGCTGCTGGGCGCGCGGGAGGTCGGTTTCACCGTGCTGTCGATGAGCGTTTCGCTGGTGGCGGTGTTTATCCCGCTGCTGCTGATGGAAGGCCTGCCCGGCCGGCTATTCCGCGAGTTCGCCGTCACTCTGTCGGTGTCGATCGGGCTGTCGCTGATCGTCTCGCTGACGCTCACGCCGATGATGTGCGCCTACCTGCTGCGCCACCAGCCGCCGCGTTCGCAGCGGCGGGCGCGCGGCTTCGGTAAAATGCTGCTGGGGCTGCAGCAGGGCTACGGGCGCTCGCTGAACTGGGTGCTCGGCCACTCGCGCTGGGTGCTGGCGGTGTTCCTCGCCACCGTTGCGCTCAACGTTTGGCTGTATATCAGCATCCCGAAAACCTTCTTCCCGGAACAGGATACTGGCCGCCTGATGGGCTTTATCCAGGCCGACCAAAGCATTTCGTTCCAGGCGATGCGCGGCAAACTGGAAGACTTCATGAAAATCGTGCGCGAAGATCCGGACGTGGAAAACGTCACCGGTTTTACCGGCGGTTCGCGCACCAACAGCGGTTCGATGTTCATCTCACTGAAACCCCTGTCGGTACGCAGCGACGACGCGCAGAAAGTGATCGCCCGCCTGCGCGCCCGCCTGGCCAAAGAACCGGGCGCCAGCCTGTTTCTGATGGCGGTGCAGGATATCCGCGTCGGCGGCCGGCAGGCCAACGCCAGCTATCAATATACGCTGCTGGCGGACGATCTCGCCGCGCTGCGCGAATGGGAGCCGAAGATCCGCACCGCACTGGCCGCATTGCCCGAGCTGGCGGACGTCAACTCGGATCAGCAGGATAAAGGCTCGGAGATGGATCTGGTCTACGATCGTGAAACCATGGCGCGCCTCGGCATTTCGGTGTCCGACGCCAACAACCTGTTGAACAACGCCTTCGGCCAGCGACAGATTTCGACCATCTACCAACCGCTCAACCAATACAAAGTCGTGATGGAAGTGGCGCCGCCCTACACCCAGGACGTGAGTTCGCTGGACAAAATGTTCATCATCAACAACGAAGGCAAAGCGATACCGCTCTCCTACTTCGCCAGTTGGCGGCCGGCCAACGCGCCGCTGTCGGTCAACCATCAGGGGCTGTCCGCCGCCTCGACCGTCTCCTTTAATCTGCCGGACGGCGGCAGCCTGTCGGACGCCACCGCCGCGGTCGAGCGCACCATGACTCAGCTCGGCGTGCCGTCTACGGTGCGCGGCGCGTTCGCCGGCACCGCCCAGGTGTTCCAGGACACCCTGAAGTCGCAGCTGATCCTGATCCTGGCGGCGATCGCCACGGTGTACATCGTGCTCGGCGTGCTATATGAGAGCTATATCCATCCGCTGACCATCCTTTCCACGCTGCCTTCCGCCGGCGTGGGGGCGCTGCTGGCGCTCGAGCTGTTCGGCGCGCCGTTCAGCCTGATCGCGCTGATCGGCATCATGCTGTTGATCGGCATCGTGAAGAAAAACGCCATCATGATGGTCGACTTCGCGCTCGAGGCGCAGCGCAACGGCGGCATCAGCGCCCGCGAGGCGATTTTCCAGGCCAGCCTGCTGCGTTTCCGGCCGATCATGATGACCACGCTGGCGGCGTTGTTCGGCGCGCTGCCGCTGGTGCTGACCCGCGGCGACGGCGCGGAGCTGCGCCAGCCGCTCGGCATCACCATCGCCGGCGGCCTGGTGATGAGCCAACTGCTGACGCTGTACACCACCCCGGTGGTCTACCTTTACTTCGACCGGCTGCAGGCGAAGTTCCGCCGCAACAAGCAACTGGCCCCGCTGCCCCATTAATGGCCGACCGATGCTGATGAAACACACCGCCACGGTACGCTGGCAACTCTGGATAGTGGCATTCGGCTTCTTTATGCAGACGCTGGATACCACTATCGTCAACACCGCCCTGCCCTCGATGGCCGCCAGCCTGGGGGAGAACCCGCTGCGCATGCAGTCGGTGATCGTCTCCTATGTGCTGACGGTGGCAGTGACGCTGCCGGCCAGCGGCTGGCTGGCGGACAAGATCGGCGTACAGCGGGTGTTTTTCAGCGCCATCGTGCTGTTTACCCTCGGCTCCCTCCTCTGCGCCCGCTCGGAAACCCTGAACGAGCTGATCGCCTCGCGCGTGATTCAGGGCGTCGGCGGCGCGATGATGGTGCCGGTCGGGCGCCTGACGGTGATGAAGATCGTGCCGCGCGAGCAGTACATGGCGGCGATGACTTTCGTGACGCTGCCGGGCCAGATCGGCCCGCTGATGGGGCCGGCGCTGGGCGGTTTCCTGGTGCAATACGCCAGTTGGCACTGGATTTTCCTGATCAATATTCCGGTGGGCATCGTGGGCGCCATCGCCACGCTGCTGCTGATGCCCAACTACCAAATGCAGACCCGCCGCTTCGATCTCAGCGGCTTTATCCTGCTGGCGATCGGCATGGCGTCGCTGACGCTGGCGCTCGACGGCCATAAAGGCATGGGGCTGTCCGTCGGCGCCATCGCCGGTCTGGTGGCGCTGGGCGCAGCGGCGCTGTTGGGGTATGTTTGGCATGCCTACGGCAATAGCCGCGCCCTGTTCTCGCTGCGGCTGCTGCGCACCCCGACCTACAAAATCGGGCTGCTGGCCAGCCTGCTGGGGCGCATCGGCAGCGGCATGCTGCCGTTCATGACGCCGCTGTTCCTGCAGGTGGGCATGGGTTTCACGCCGTTCCACGCCGGGCTGATGATGATCCCGATGATCATCGGCAGCATGGGCATGAAGCGCATCGTGGTGCAGGTAGTCAACCGCTTCGGCTACCGCAACGTGCTGGTGGCCGCCACGCTGCTGCTGGCGCTGGTCAGCCTGAGCTTCCTGCTGGCGGCGATGCTCGGCTGGCTGTGGCTGCTGCCGGTGGTGCTGTTCTTCCAGGGGATGATCAACTCACTGCGCTTCTCGGCGATGAACACCCTGACGCTGAAAGATCTGCCGGACCGGCTGGCCAGCAGCGGCAACAGCCTGCTGTCGATGGTCATGCAGCTGTCGATGAGCCTCGGCGTCAGCGTCGCCGGCATCTTGATCGGCAGCTTCGCCCATCACCAGGTGGTGGCCGATAGCCCGGCCATCCACAGCGCATTTATTTACAGCTACTGCTGTATGGCGTTGATTATCGCTCTGCCCGCGCTTGCCTTCGCGCGCGTGCCGGCCGATAGCGCGCCCAACCGCACGCTGACCAAAGAGCCGGGTACCGGCTCAACGAGGTTGCAATGAGGATAGGCATTACCGGAAAACTGTTCCTGGCCATTTTCGCTACCTGCATGCTGGTGTTGATCACCATGCATTGGGGGGTGCGCGTCAGCTTTGAGCGCGGCTTTATCGATTACATCAAGAGCAGCAACGAGCAGCGCATCAACATGCTGAGCGAAGCGCTGGAGGAACAGTACAGCCATCATGGCAACTGGATATTCCTGCGCAACAACGATCAGGTGGTCTACCAGATCATGCGTTCGTTCGAGCAGAATAGCGACAGCAGCCACAATCTGCCGCCCAAGGGGTGGCGCACCCAGTTTTGGGTGGTAGACAGCCAGTTCAATCGCTTGGTCGGGCATTCGGGCCCCTTGCCGAAGGAGGGGCCGCGCCACCCGATCCGCTACAACAACGAGATCGTCGGCTGGGTGCTCACCACCCCGGTCGAGCGCCTGACGCGCAATACCGACATCAACTTCGATCGCCAGCAGCGGCGCACCAGCTGGATTATCGTCGCGCTCTCCACCCTGTTGGCGGCGGCGGTGACCTGGCTGCTGTCGCGCGGCATGCTGGCCCCGGTCAAGCGCCTGGTGGCGGGCACCCACCGCCTGGCGGCGGGCGATTTCACCACCCGCGTGGCGGTCAGCAGCCAGGATGAACTGGGCAGGCTGGCGCACGACTTCAACCAGTTGGCCACCTCGCTGGAAAAAAACGAGCAGATGCGCCGCGCCTTTATGGCCGATGTATCACATGAGCTGCGCACGCCGCTGGCAGTGCTGCGCGGCGAGCTGGAGGCGCTGCAGGACGGCGTGCGCCAGCCGACGCCGGCGTCGCTCAGTTCGCTGCAGGCCGAGGTATCCACCCTGACCAAACTGGTCGACGACCTGCACCAGCTGTCGCTCTCCGATCTCGGCGCGCTGGCCTATCGCAAGGCGTCGGTGGACTGCGTGCACCTGGTGCAGATCGCCGTCGCCGCCTTTCGCGAACGCTTCCGCGCCAAAGGGCTGGAGATCGTCACCCATCTGCCGGCCCAGGCGCCGCTGTTCGGCGATCCCGATCGCCTGAACCAACTGTTCAATAACCTGCTGGAAAACAGCCTGCGTTACACCGACGCCGGCGGCCGGTTGGAGATCGGCGTCGAACTGCAGCCGGGGCGGCTGCTTCTTTACTGGCAGGACAGCGCGCCGGGCATCAGCGATCAGCAACTGACGCGCATTTTCGAACGTTTCTACCGGGCGGAAGGTTCACGCAACCGCGCCAGCGGCGGTTCCGGGCTGGGGTTGGCGATCTGCCACAACATCGTGGAAGCGCACGACGGGAAAATCCGCGCCGAGCATTCGCCTTTAGGCGGCGTGCGCATTACAGTAGAATTTGCTACCCCGATAAAAAATAAGGCGCCCTGATGGACATTCAGAATCAACCCCTGCAGATCATGATTGTTGAAGATGAGCCCAAGCTGGGCCAGCTGCTGGTGGATTATCTCCAGGCGGCGGGCTACGCCACCCGCTGGCTAACCAACGGCAATGAGGTGGTGCCGACCGTGCACCAGCATCCGCCGGCGCTGATCTTGCTCGACCTGATGTTGCCGGGGGCCGACGGCCTGACGGTGTGCCGCGAGCTGCGCCGCTTCAGCGACGTGCCCATCGTGATGGTGACGGCGAAAATTGAAGAGATTGACCGCCTGTTGGGGCTGGAGATCGGCGCCGACGATTACATCTGCAAACCCTACAGCCCGCGCGAAGTGGTGGCGCGGGTGAAAACCATCCTGCGCCGCAGCTATCGGCCGCAGGAGAACGCGCGGGAAGATGATCTGCTGCACATCGATGAACCGCGCTTCCAGGCCAGCTATCAGGGGCAATTGCTGGATCTGACGCCGGCGGAGTTCCGCCTGCTGAAAACGCTGGCCAGCCAGCCGGGCAACGTGTTTTCACGCGAGCAGCTGCTGAACAACCTGTACGACGACTACCGGGTGGTCACCGACCGCACCATCGACAGCCACATCAAAAACCTGCGCCGCAAGCTGGAACTGATCGATGGGGAAAAATCCTTTATCCGCTCGGTATACGGCGTGGGCTACCGCTGGGAAGCCGAGCCCTGCCGGCTGATGAATGGGGTTTAGGGGGAAATCAGCGCGTCCAGTCTTCAACCGCCAACCCGGGCACCATGGCGAATGCGCGATCGTTGGTCACCAGCGTCGCGCCACGGCTCTGCGCGTGAGCGGCGATCAGTTGATCCATCGCGCCCATGATTTTGCCCTTTCTCTCCATGTTTGCCCGCATTTCACCGTAGCAGCGGGCGGCCTCGCTATCCCATGCATAGACCGTCACCGCAGCAAGAAAGGCCTCGACCATGTTTTGCAACGCCTTGTTCCGCCGTTTAGCCACACCGTAACGCAGTTCCGCCTCCGTGACGCTGGAAATACATACGGCAGAAGGCGGGAGCTTTTCCATGACGTTAAGCACCTGCGGATGCTGCCGAAACAAGTGGCTGACGGTGTTGGTATCAAACATGTACATCGCCTACTCTTCCTCTGAGAAGGGATCGCGGTCGGCAACCCCTTGCTGACGATCTTCCGCGCCAAGAAACTCTTGCGGCACCGGCGTTTGGGCGATAATGCTCAGCAGCGGTGCCCAGCTGTCCGGCTTTGCCGGATATTTGGATAAAATCACGTTGCCCTCCCGATCGCGACGGATATAGACACGATCCGTATCAAATTCAAATTCCACCGGTAACCTCACCGCCTGATTTCTGCCGTTTTTAAACAGCTTTGCGATCCTTTCCATCTCGACACCTCCACAGCAGGCATAGGCCAAAGCATATGCCTGTAGCGTGTCGATGCCAAGATGTATCGCTCATTTTTCATCCGCATTGACGAAACTGCCAAACAGTAACGCACAATCTCACGGGGTGACACCCTGTTCCCCTCGTTATGCGGCGCACTGCGCAATCACGCCTTCTCCCTTAGCTTCCCGTGCGGCGCTGTGCCTCTCGGGCGAAAACTCCGCGCCGGCGCAAAAAAACTGCGCATTTTTTCAACTAAGCTGCTGTGAGGTTTAGCCGCCGATTTTCAAGCGATTGGCTACACTTACATCACGAATCGGAACCTACAGGAGAAGAACCATGGCAATCGGTCATTACGAGCTGAAAAAAGCAAAGAACGGACAGTACCACTTCAACCTGAAAGCCAGTAACGGCGAGATCATTCTGGCCAGCGAGATGTATGCCAGCAAAGCCTCGGCGGAGAACGGCATCGCCTCGGTGCAGACCAATTCACCGCACGAAGCGCAGTACGAACTGAAGCACAGCGCCAGCAATCAGCCCTACTTTGTGCTGAAGGCCAAGAACCATCAGGTGATCGGCGTCAGCGAAATGTACAGCTCCGAAAGCGCGGCCAAAAACGGTATCCAGTCGGTGATAAAAAACGGCCCGACCACCGATATCCGCGATTTGAGCGCCTGATCCCCCGTTTCACCCGCGCGGTGGCGTCCACCGCGCGTTTTCCGTTTGACCGGGATCAATCTCCCTTGAATAAATCCGGTTAACTGCTGATTTCTTGCCGCGCTGCGGCTACAATCCCCCGCTTTTACTGCGCCATCAGGTGGCGTGGTGCTGACCTGAAATCAGACCGAGACACACTATGTTTACACCAGAACTTCTCTCCCCGGCCGGCACGCTGAAAAATATGCGTTACGCCTTCGCCTACGGCGCCGATGCGGTTTACGCCGGCCAGCCGCGCTACAGCCTGCGGGTGCGCAACAACGAGTTCAACCACGAGAATCTGGCGCAGGGCATCAACGAAGCGCATGCGCTGGGCAAAAAGTTCTACGTGGTGGTGAACATCGCCCCGCACAACGCCAAGTTGAAAACCTTCCTGCGCGATCTGAAGCCGGTTATCGATATGGGCCCGGATGCGCTGATCATGTCCGATCCCGGCCTTATCATGATGGTGCGCGAAGCCTTCCCGCAGATGGACATCCACCTGTCGGTGCAGGCCAACGCCGTTAACTGGGCGACGGTGAAGTTCTGGAAGCAAATGGGCCTGACCCGCGTGATCCTGTCGCGCGAACTGTCGCTGGAAGAGATCGCCGAGATCCGCGCCGAAGTGCCGGACATGGAGCTGGAGATCTTCGTCCACGGCGCGCTGTGCATGGCCTACTCCGGCCGCTGCCTGCTGTCCGGCTACATCAACAAGCGCGATCCCAATCAGGGCACCTGCACCAATGCCTGCCGCTGGCAGTACAAAGCGGAGGAAGGCAAAGAGGACGACACCGGCAATATCGTGCACCTGCACGAGCCGATCCCGGTGCAAACCGTCGAGCCGACGCTGGGCATCGGCGCGCCGACCGACAAGGTGTTCATGCTGTCTGAAGCGCAAAAGCCAGGCGAATATATGAGCGCCTTCGAGGACGAACACGGTACCTATATCATGAACTCCAAGGATCTGCGCGCCATCCAGCACGTGGAGCGTCTGACGCAGCTCGGCGTGCATTCGCTGAAGATCGAAGGGCGCACCAAGTCGTTCTACTACTGCGCCCGCA
Source organism: Serratia sp. BNK-23 (assembly GCF_047456145.1). Lineage (NCBI taxonomy): Bacteria > Pseudomonadati > Pseudomonadota > Gammaproteobacteria > Enterobacterales > Yersiniaceae > Serratia > Serratia sp. BNK-23. The sequence goes on along the minus strand of NZ_CP179900.1, from coordinate 1,147,092 downwards.
CCGCACAGGTCTATCGCCGCGCCATCGACGACGCGGCCGCCGGCAAACCGTTCGATCCGACCCTGCTCACCACGCTGGAAGGCCTGGCGCACCGCGGCTATACCGAAGGCTTCCTGCGCCGCCACGTGCACGAAGCGCAGCAGAATTACGACTACGGCTCCTCGCTCTCCGAGCGCCAGCAGTTCGTCGGCGAATTCACCGGCGTGCGCCGTGATGGCTGGGCGGAAGTCGACGTGAAGAATAAGTTCGCGCTCGGCGACAGCGTCGAAATGATGACGCCGGGCGGCAACGTGGTGTTCACCCTCGAGAGCATGCAAAATAAGAAAGGCGAATCGATTGAGGTGGCGCCGGGCAACGGCCATATCGTTTATTTGCCGATCCCGCAGGATATCGATCTCAATTATGCGTTGCTGATCCGCAATTTGGCGGAAGAAAATAGCGCCGGGGCATAAAAATGAATCGCCGTCATTCGGCGGCGATTTTTAGCAAATATTAGAATTGGATCACATCAATGCGCGCGCAGCTTGGTTACTATCACGCTGCTTAAAACGAACAACGAAAATATTTGCATAGCAATACTAGGAACCACCTCCTTAGCCGGCCCAATCTCCCTTGGGCTGGCTTTTTCTTTATGGGTGCGCCTATTTTTTTCCACCATGCCTATTTCCATAACTTATTCCCGTTATCCGTTTTAATAATAATAATCACGCCGCTTCGATATATAAATAACGCTACAGCGATTAATCCTCGCTTCTTTAACACTTCGCTTATTTCTGCGTAAAATTCAGATAAATTCGCATTGCTTCATATTCACTGAGCGTCGGCAAATAACCGGAATTAGCTGAATATTCTGATGGCCTGGTGGCGGCAGCTGGTTTATCTTGAGGCATTCTTGGTTTTCCGCCGGAGGATATCGGCAATGCCTCAACACTCACATGCGTCCGCCCTGCTTATCATCAACGGCAAAGGCGCCGGTAACGAAGAGCTGCGTCAGGCGGTCAACCGGCTGCGCAAAGAACAGATAACGTTGCACGTGCGCGTCACCTGGGAGCACGGCGATGCCGCGCGCTATGTCGCGGAAGCCGCGCAGCTCGGCGTCGGCACCGTCGTCGCCGGCGGCGGTGACGGCACCATCAACGAAGTGGCCGCCGCGCTGGTGCAGCTGCCGGCGCACAACCGGCCGGCGCTGGGCATCCTGCCGCTCGGCACCGCCAACGACTTCGCCATGGCGTGCAATATCCCTCCGTCCCCCGAACTGGCGCTGCAGCTGGCGATCAAGGGCCGCTCGGTGCCTATCGATCTGGCGAAAGTCAACGGCGAGCGCTATTTCATCAACATGGCCACCGGCGGCTTCGGCACCCGCATCACCACCGAAACGCCGGAGAAGCTGAAAGCGGCGCTGGGCGGCGTGTCCTACTTTGTGCACGGCCTGCTGCGCATGGATACGCTGCAGGCCGACCGCTGTGAAATCCGCGGGCCGGACTTTCGCTGGGCCGGCGAGGCGCTGGTGATCGGCATCGGCAACGGCAAACAGGCCGGCGGCGGCCAGGAACTGTGCCCCAGCGCGCTGATCAACGACGGCCTGCTGCAGCTGCGCCTGCTGATCGCCGATGAACTGCTGCCGGCGCTGGTCGCCGCCCTGTTCAACGACGAAGAGAGCAACAGCATCCTCAGCGCGGCGCTGCCGTGGCTCGAGATCGACGCGCCGCATGAGATGACTTTCAACCTCGACGGCGAACCGCTCAAAGGCCGCCATTTCCGCATCGAAGTGTTGCCGCAGGCCATCGAATGCCGCCTGCCGCCTAACTGCGCCCTGCTGGGCTGACCTTGTCGGGCGCAGCCGCTGCGCCCCGCTTCTTCCCCTCTGTTCACCCGCTTCCGCGCACGATCAAATGTGATCCTCTCCGGCAAATTCATTAATTCATACTTGTATGGTAGTTGGTTCATGGCGTATTTTCGCGCTATCTCTCCGCAGCTACAGGATGTGAAGGTTATGAAAATCGTCAACGCCGAGGTGTTCGTCACCTGCCCGGGGCGCAACTTTGTCACGCTGAAAATCACCACCGATGACGGCATCATCGGCCTCGGTGACGCCACGCTGAACGGGCGCGAATTGCCGGTGGCCTCTTACCTGAAAGATCACCTCTGCCCGCAGTTGATCGGCCGCGACGCGCAGCGGATCGAGGACCTCTGGCAATTCTTCTACAAAGGCGCTTACTGGCGGCGCGGCCCGGTGACCATGTCCGCCATTTCCGCCGTCGACATGGCGCTGTGGGACATCAAGGCCAAGGCCGCCAACATGCCGCTGTATCAGCTGTTGGGCGGTGCCTCGCGCTCGGGAGTGATGGTGTATTGCCATACCACCGGCCACTCGATCGACGAAGTGCTCGACGACTACGCCAAACATAAAGAGCAAGGCTTCAAGGCGATCCGCGTTCAATGCGGCGTGCCGGGCATGAAAACCACCTACGGCATGGCCAAGGGCAAAGGCCAGGCTTATGAGCCGGCCACCAAGGGCGACTGGCCGGAAGAGCAGCTGTGGTCGACGGAAAAATACCTCGACTTCACCCCCAAATTGTTCGACGCGGTGCGCAACAAGTTCGGCTTCAACGAACACCTGCTGCACGACATGCACCACCGCCTGACGCCAATTGAAGCGGCGCGCTTCGGTAAAAGCGCCGAACCGTATCGCCTGTTCTGGATGGAAGATCCGACGCCGGCGGAAAATCAGGCCTGTTTCCGCCTGATCCGCCAGCATACCGTCACGCCGATCGCTGTCGGCGAGGTGTTCAACAGCATCTGGGACTGCAAACAGCTGATCGAAGAACAGCTGATCGACTACATCCGCACCACCCTGACGCACGCGGGCGGCATTACCGGCATGCGGCGCATCGCCGACTTCGCCTCGCTGTATCAGGTGCGCACCGGTTCACACGGCCCTTCCGATCTGTCGCCGATCTGCATGGCGGCGGCGCTGCACTTCGATCTGTGGGTGCCGAACTTCGGCGTGCAGGAATACATGGGCTATTCCGAGCAAATGCTCGAGGTGTTCCCGCACAGCTGGACGTTCGACGACGGCTATATGCATCCGGGCGACAAGCCGGGCATCGGCATCGAGTTCGATGAGAAGCTGGCGGCCCGTTACCCCTATGAACCGGCCTACCTGCCGGTCGCGCGTCTGGAGGATGGCACCTTATGGAACTGGTAAACACCATGCGCAGCGTCGTGATCGAACAGCCCGGGCGCCTGGCGCTGCAGACGCGCGCGCTGCCGCAGCCGGCGGCCGGCGAGGTGCGGGTCAAGGTGAAATTCGCCGGCATCTGCGGCTCCGACGTCCATATCTATCACGGCCATAACCCGTTCGCCCGCTATCCGCGTGTGATCGGCCACGAGTTCTTCGGCCTGATCGATGCGCTGGGCGAAGGCGTCGATCCGGCGCGCCTCGGCGAACGCGTCTCGGTAGACCCGGTGGTGAGCTGCGGCCACTGCTATCCCTGTTCGGTCGGCCGCCCCAACGTCTGCACCTCGCTGCAGGTGATCGGCGTGCACCGCGACGGCGGCTTCAGCGACTATGCCTGCGTGCCGGCGCGCAACGCCTATCCGGTTCCGCCGGCCATCAGCGATCGCCACGCCGCGATGATCGAACCCTTCAGCATCGCCGCCAACATTACCGCCCATCTGCAACCGCGCCCCGACGACATCGCGCTGATCTACGGCGCCGGGCCGATGGGGCTCACGGTGATCCAGACGCTGAAAGGGGTGTACGGCGTCAGGCAGGTGTGGGTCGTCGATCGCATCGCCGAGCGGCTGGAGATGGCGCGCGCCAACGGCGCCGACCAAACATTCAACAACGCCGAGGCCGCATTGCCGCAGGCGCTGCAGCAGCGCGGCGTTCAACCGACGCTGATCGTCGATGCCGCCTGCCACCCCGCCATTTTACCGGAGGCGATCGCGCTGGCCTCGCCGGCGGCACGCATCGGCATCATGGGCTTTTCCGGCGACGCCTGCACCCTGACCCAGCAGAGCATCACCAGCAAGGAGCTGTCGATCTTCTCCTCGCGCCTGAACAGCGCGCGCTTTCCGCAGGTGATCGCCTGGATGGCGGACGGCAAGCTAGACCCGCAGCGGCTGCTCACTCACTGCGTGCCCGCCGACGACGTCGAACGGGCGATGCAGATGTTCGAGCGGGATCAGCGCACCTGCTGCAAGGTGCTGCTGCAGTTTGAGTAACGCCAAGGCGGCATCGGGGCATGGGCGGCGCCCGCCGCCCATGCAAACAACGAAGCATCACGATTAAAACGACACCCAGTGGAGCGCTTTATGTTTAAAAACCTGCGTTGGACCATCGTGTTCCTGCTGTTCATGGTCTACATGATCAACTACCTCGACCGCGTGGCGCTGTCGATCACCGTGCCGATGATCGAACAGGATCTGATGCTGAACGCCGAACAGTTCGGTCTGATCTTCGGCAGCTTCTTCTTCGGCTACGCCATTTTCAACTTCGTCGGCGGGCTGGCGGTCGACCGCTTCGGCCCGACGCTGGTGCTGGGCGTGGCGGTCGGCCTGTGGTCCATCTTCTGCGGCATGACGGCGATCGCCACCGGTTTTTACTCAATGCTGATCCTGCGCGTCCTGTTCGGCATGGCCGAAGGGCCGATCTGCGCCTCGGCCAACAAGATGATCAACGGCTGGTTCCCGAAGAAACAGGCGGCGACCGCCGTGGGCCTGCTCAGCGCCGGTTCGCCGTTGGGCGGCGCGGTGGCCGGGCCGATCGTCGGCTATCTGGCGCTGGCGTTCGGCTGGCGGCCGGCGTTTATGATTATCTGCGCCATCGGCATCGTCTGGATGCTGGTGTGGTTCTTCGTGGTGGCGGATAACCCGGCGAAAAGCCAACGCGTCAGCAACGAAGAACGGGAGCTGATCGCACGGTTGAAACAGGAAAATCTCGGCGAGGAAAGCGCTTTGAGCGACGCCCCGCACGGGCTGGGCTACTACCTGAAGCAGCCGATCATTCTGGTCACCGCCTTCGCCTTCTTCTGCTACAACTACATCCTGTTCTTCTTCCTGAGCTGGTTCCCCTCGTATCTGGTGCAGGCACACAACCTGAACATCAAAGAGATGAGCCTGACCACGATGATCCCGTGGATCGTCGGCTTCGTCGGGCTGGCGCTCGGCGGCTATATTTCCGACAAGATCTTCAACATCACCGGCAAATTGCTGCTGTCGCGCAAGATCGTGTTGGTCACCAGCCTGCTGGCGGCGGCGGTGTGCGTGGCGTTGGCGGGCACCGTCAGCAGCGTGGTGCCGGCGGTGATGCTGATGTCGGTGTCGATCTTCTTCCTCTACATTACCGGCGCTCTCTACTGGGCGATCATCCAGGACGTGGTGCATAAATCCCGGGTCGGCGGCGCCAGCGGGTTCATTCATTTGATCGGCAGCGTCTCCGGCATCATCGGGCCGATCGCCACCGGCTACATCGTGCAGAACACCGGCAAGTTCGACAGCGCCTTTATGCTGGCGGGCGGCGTCGCCGCGCTGGGCGCGCTGCTGGTGCTGCTGGTGATCAAGGCGCCGCGCGCAACGGCGGGCGTGCAAATCTTAAAACCCTAACGCCAGACGGGGCGGCTTCGCCCCTTTGCTTACCTCTCCAGGGACATTGAACATGAGACTTTCCGACCACAGCGCGCTGCCGGCCGCCGTTATCCGGCCCGGCTACGCACGTGAGCGCGTGAAACCGCGCATGGCGCATATCGGCTTCGGCGCGTTTCACCGCGCGCACCAGGCGATGTACGCCGACAGGCTGGCCAGCGAGCACGGCAGTGACTGGGGCTACTGCGAAATCAGCATGCAGCACGGCCGGCAAAAGATCGCCGATCTACGGCAACAGGACCTGCTGTTCTCGGTGGCGGAGATGGACGACGACGGTTGGCGGGGCCGGGTCATCGGCGTGGTGCGCCAGGCGCTGCACCTGCAAACCGACGGGTTGGCGGCGGTGCTGGCGGCCCTGACGCAGCCCGAGATCGCCATCGTCTCGCTGAGCATCAGCGAAAAGGGCTATTGCCACCACCCCGCCAGCGGCCGACTGATGGCGGAACACCCGGCGATCACGCATGATATCGCCCACCCGGCACAGCCGCAGTCGGCGCCGGGGCTGCTGCTGGCGGCGCTGCGCCTGCGCCGTGAACGCGGGCTGCCGCCGTTCGCCGTGATGTCCTGCGATAACATGCCGGCCAACGGCCGGGTCACGCGCCAGGTGCTGGTCGAACTGGCGCAGCGGCAGGATCCGGCGCTGGCCGACTGGGTGCGTCAAGAGGTCGCCTTCCCTTCCACCATGGTGGATCGCATCGTGCCGGCGGTAACGCCGGAGGCCCGCCGGCAGTTGCGCACCTGGCTGGGCGGCGTCGAAGATGAGGTCGGCGTAGCCTGCGAGCCGTTCAGCCAGTGGGTCATTGAAGATCGATTTCCCCAAGGGCGCCCGGCCTGGGACAAGGTCGGCGCCGAACTGGTGAGCGACGTGCTGCCGTACGAGGAGATGAAGCTGCGCATGCTGAACGGCAGCCATTCGTTTCTCGCCTACCTCGGCTACCTGGCCGGTTATCAGCACATCGGCGACTGCATGCAGGATGCGGATTTTGTCCGCGCCGCCCGTCACCTGATGCTGGCGGAACAGGCGCCGACCCTGCAGGTGCCGAACGTCGATTTGGCGCAGTATGCCGACTCGCTGCTGCAACGTTACCGCAATCGCGCGTTGAAACACCGCACCGCGCAGATCGCCATGGACGGCACGCAGAAGCTGCCGCAACGGCTGCTGGACGCGATCCGCTGGCATCTGGCGCGCGGCAGCCGCTTCGACTGCCTGGCGCTGGGCGTCGCCGGCTGGATGCGCTACGTCGGCGGCCGCGATGAACAAGGCGAGCCGATCGCCATCAGCGATCCGCTGCGCGAGCGCCTCGCCGCGTTGGTCGCCGGCAGCGAGGAAGGCCGGCCCCGCGTCCTGGCGCTGCTGCAACTCGACAGCGTCTTCGGCCGCGATCTGCCCGATTCGCCTGACTTCGTCCACGCCGTCAGCCACGCTTATCACCAACTGCTGAGCCTGGGGGCCAAAGCCGCCGTCGCCGCTCTGCCGCTTACCGACCGGGAGGTTTCCGATGACCGTCACCACGCATAACGCCGTCAATACCGGCAATCAACCGCTGCTGCGGCGCGTCGCCAGCGCGTCGGCCATCGGCACCGCCGCCGAATACTATGATTTCTTCGCCTACGGCACCGCCGCGGTGCTGTTCTTCGGCCAGCTGTTTTTCCCCAGCGCCGATCCGCTGATCAGCACGCTGGCGGCCTTCGCCACCTACGCGGTCGGTTTCCTGGCGCGCCCGCTGGGCGGCATCGTGTTCGGCCATATCGGCGACAAAGTCGGCCGCAAGAAGGCGCTGGTGATCACCATCCTGATCGTCGGCCTCGGCACCTTTTGCATCGGCCTGCTGCCTACCTATGAGCAGATCGGCATCTGGGCGCCGATCGCGCTGATCTTTATCCGCGTGCTGCAGGGCTTCGGCGTCGGCGGCGAACAGGCCGGCGCGGTGCTGATGACCGCCGAATACGCGCCGCCGCCGCGGCGCGGTTTCTACGCCAGCTGGGTGCAGATCGGCGCGCCGGCCGGTTTCCTGCTGCCGTCCGGGCTGTTCGCGCTGCTGACCGCCGTGCTGTCGCCGGCGCAGATGCTGGACTGGGGCTGGCGCATTCCGTTCCTGCTCAGCCTGCTGCTGGTGCTGGTCGGGCTGTTTATTCGCCTGAAGATCGACGAGTCGCCGGTGTTTACCCAAATCCGCGCCACCAAAGCGGTGGAGAGCCGGCCGGTGGTGGAAGTGGCCCGCCGCTATCCCGGCCTTATCGCCAAAGGGGTGTGCGCCAAGCTGATCGAAGCCTGCGCCTTCGCCATGTTCACCGTGATCGTGCTGGCCTACGGCAAGGCCAACCACCTCAACGAAAGCATTTTGCTGGAGGCGATGATCGTGGCGGTGCTGCTGGAGATTTTCGCCATTCCGCTGATGGGCCGCCTCTCCGATCGGCTGGGGCGCAAACCGGTTTACATCGCCGGCGCGCTGCTGCAGGTGGTGTGCATCGTGCCGTTCTTTATGGCGATCAACCTCGATAATTTCTGGGTGACGCAGATCGCCATGATCGTGGTGCTGACCTTCGGCCACAGCATGTGCTACGCGCCGCAGGCCTCCTACTTCCCGGAGCTGTTCCCCACCCGCGTGCGCTGCAGCGGCATCGCGCTGATCTGGCAGATCGGCTCGCTGATCGGCAGCGGCATTCTCGGGCTGCTGGCGGTGAAGATCCTGCAGGTGACCGGCGGCCATTACTACGGGCTGGCCGGTTACATGATGGTGCTGGGCGTGGTGTCGGCCCTCGGCCTGAGCCTGATGCCGGAAACCGCGCCAGAGCGGCGCAAGCAGGAATATCAGGATTGGCATCACTGAGTTCCCCTGCCTGGCGGGTGGATTTATCCCCCCGCCCTCAACCAATAATCTGCTAGTATGGTGGCATTCGAACTCCAGCCAGATGCCTGATTGTCGCCATGTCTGAAACGTACAGTCTCACCAACAACGTCCCGGTCAACCAGCAGATCTATCGCTTTCTGCGCAAAGATATCGTCGATTGCACCATCCCCCCCGGCACCCTGCTGTCCGAGAAAGAGATCTCCACCCGCTTCAACGTTTCGCGCCAGCCGGTGCGCGAAGCCTTCATCAAGCTGGCGGAGGCCGGCCTGGTGCAGATCCTGCCGCAGCGCGGCACCTTCGTGATGAAGATTTCCGCCAAACGCGTGGCCGACGGGCGCTTTATCCGTCAGGCGGTGGAATGCGCCATCGTGCGCCGCGCGGCCGAGCGCGCCACTCCGGCGCAGCTGATGACGCTGGAGCATAACCTGCACCGTCAAGAGCTGGCGGCGCAGAACGGGCAAACGCGCGAATTTTTGGCGTTGGACGACGAGTTCCACCAGCTGCTGACCCAGTTTGCCGACTGCCCGCTGGCGTGGGAGACCATCGAAACCATCAAGGCCACCATGGATCGGGTGCGTTTCCTCAGCCTGAGCGAAGTCTCGCCGCCGGAGAGCCTGATCAAGCAGCACTACCGCATCTACGAAGCGCTGAAAGCGCGCGATGCCGAGGCGGCGGAGCGCGCCATCCACGATCATCTGCAGGAGATGATCTACTCCATCACCCCGATCGCTCAACAGAATACCGCGTGGTTCGAGATCGAATAATCAATCGCTTAGCGCGCCGGGGGCGATCGCCCCCGCGTATTTGGCCACGCAAATGGCATTTCCTCTCAATCGCATCTATTGTTTGTCCTTGCCGGAGCAAGTTCGGTAGCATCGCTTTACAGCTTCAATCACCGCTTTTTACTGCGCCGGTGGTCAAAAACCCTTGCATTGCCGGTGTATGAAGAAGCTTAATCGGGAGTGAATCATGACTGATATTGTGCAGTTGCTAGGAAAGGAAGCGGAAGATCTGCTGCAACACCGCTGTACCACTATCCCCGCCGAGAATCTCTACCTGCCGGGCGCCGACTTCGTCGACCGCGTAATGATCGATAACAACCGCCCCAACAGCGTGCTGCGTTCGATGCAAACCCTGTTCAACCACGGCCGCCTGGGCGGCACCGGTTATCTGTCTATCCTGCCGGTCGACCAAGGCATCGAGCACTCCGCCGCCGCCTCGTTCGCCGCCAACCCGCTGTATTTCGATCCGAAGAACATCGTCGAGCTGGCGATTGAAGCCGGCTGTAACTGCGTCGCCTCCACCTACGGCGTGCTGGCGTCGGTATCGCGCCGCTATGCGCATAAAATTCCGTTCCTGGTCAAACTCAACCACAACGAAACGCTGAGCTATCCGACCCAGTACGACCAGACCCTGTACGCCAGCGTCGAGCAGGCGTTCAACATGGGGGCAGTGGCGGTCGGCGCCACTATTTACTTCGGCTCCGAGCAGTCGCGCCGCCAGATCGAAGAGATCTCGATCGCCTTCGAGCGCGCGCATGAGCTGGGGATGGTCACCGTGCTGTGGGCCTATCTGCGCAACCCGGCGTTCAACAAGGACGGCGTGGACTACCACTCCAGCGCCGATCTGACCGGCCAGGCCAACCACATCGCCGCCACCATCGGCGCCGACATCGTCAAACAGAAAATGGCGGAAAACAACGGCGGCTACCGTGCGGTGAAATTCGGCTATACCGACGACCGCGTCTACACCAAGCTGACCACCGATCACCCGATCGATCTGGTGCGCTACCAGCTGGCCAACTGCTACATGGGCCGCGCCGGGCTGATCAACTCCGGCGGCGCCGCCGGTGAGAACGATCTGCAGGAATCGGTGCGCACCGCGGTGATCAACAAACGCGCCGGCGGCATGGGCCTGATCCTGGGGCGTAAAGCCTTCAAGAAATCGATGAAAGACGGCGTGGCGCTGATCAACGCCGTGCAAGATGCCTATCTGGACAAGAAGGTCACCATCGCCTGATGTGACGGACCGCCTGTCCCAAAGCCCGGTTCGCCGGGCTTTTTTGTGCCCGCTCCCCTTAACCCGACGCTGCCAACCTTCTCTTTCTTTCACTTTAAACTTTCAAAATAAAATATTTATCTTTCAAATTGTGATCTATTTAAAACAAATAGCCCAACAAAGTGACTACTGTAAGGCCCATGGCGACAGAGCCGCCGTTCGCTCCAGGCCATAACAGTCCATTACAGGAGAACATAATGATTGAGCTAATCACCCACGGCGCCGAGTGGTTTATCGGCCTGTTTCAGAAAGGCGGTGAAGTGTTTGTCGGCATGGTGACCGGCATTTTGCCTTTGTTGATCAGCCTGTTGGTTATCATGAACGCGCTGATCAAATTTGTTGGCCAGGAACGTATCGAACGATTGGCGCAGCGCTGCGCGGGCAACCCCGTCTCGCGTTATCTGCTGCTGCCGCTGATTGGCACCTTTGTCTTCTGCAACCCGATGACCCTCAGCCTGGGGCGCTTCATGCCGGAGAAATACAAGCCGAGCTACTACGCGGCGGCCTCCTACAGCTGCCACTCGATGAACGGCCTGTTTCCACATATCAACCCCGGCGAGCTGTTCGTTTACCTCGGCATCGCCAGCGGCCTGACCACCCTCGGCCTGCCGCTCGGCCCGCTGGCGGTGAGCTATTTCCTGGTGGGGCTGTTCACCAACTTCTTCCGCGGCTGGGTTACCGATCTCACCACCAGCCTGTTCGAACGCAAGATGGGCATCCGTCTGGATCGCCAGGTGCAACTTTAATTCGTGGAGTGCAGCATGAGTGCTTATATCCGTATTGAAAAAGGCGCCAGCGGCTGGGGCGGCCCCCTGGAACTGCCGATCGAACCCGGCAAAAAAGTGGTGTACATCACCGCCGGCACCCGGCCTTCCATCGTCGATCGCCTCAGCGAATTGACCGGCTGGCCGGCCGTCGACGGTTTCAAAGAGGGCGAGCCGCCGGCGGAAGAGATCGGCGTGGCGGTGATCGACTGCGGCGGCACCCTGCGCTGCGGCCTGTACCCGAAACGCCGCATTCCGACGGTCAATATCCATGCCACCGGTCAGTCCGGCCCGCTGGCGCAGTTTATCCTCGAAGACATCTATGTCTCCGGCGTGCGCGACCACAACATCAACCGAATCGAAGCGGCAGATAGCCAACCCGCCGCCGCCGTTGCCGCGCCGCCCAAGGCGCGCGACTACGACACCAGCAAGAAGATCACCGAGCAAAGCGACGGGCTGCTGGCGAAGGTCGGCATGGGCATGGGATCGGTGGTGGCGGTGTTCTTCCAGGCCGGGCGCGACACTATCGACACCGTGCTGAAGACCATTCTGCCGTTTATGGCATTCGTCTCGGCCTTGATCGGCATCATCATGGCCTCCGGCCTCGGGGACTTTATCGCTCATGGCCTGACGCCGCTGGCCAACAGCCCGATCGGCCTGGTGACGCTGGCGCTGATCTGCTCATTCCCGCTGCTGTCGCCGTTCCTCGGCCCCGGCGCGGTCATCGCCCAGGTGATCGGCGTGCTGGTCGGGGTGCAGATCGGCCTTGGCCATATTCCGCCGCAGCTGGCGCTGCCCGCGCTGTTCGCCATCAACGCGCAGGCCGCCTGCGACTTTATTCCGGTCGGCCTGTCGCTGGCGGAAGCCAAACAGGACACCGTGCGGGTCGGCGTGCCTTCAGTGCTGGTTGGCCGCTTCCTGACCGGCGCGCCGACGGTCCTGATCGCCTGGGCCGCCTCGGCCTTCATTTATCAATAATGTGATCCCCAGGGAGACGTTTATGCACACCATTTTTCACACCACCATCACGCAGATCGGCGGCTGCGCCCGCGACGCGTTGCTGGACAACATGCTGATCACCTTCCGTGAAGGCGCCCCGGCGGATATCGAAGAGTTCTGCTTCATCCACCGCCACGGCGCAACCGCCGGCGAGCTGCAGGTGGGCGGCGTGATGGAACTGGCGCAGCGGCGCTACGCCATCACCGCCGTCGGCAGCGTCGCCACGCAGAATCTGCGCGAGCTGGGCCATATCACCGTGCGCTTCGACGGCGAAGCCGAAGCCGAATTTCCCGGCTCGATCCACGTATCCGGCCCGACGCCGACCGATATCCCGTTGGGCAGCACGCTGTCATTTATCGCATAAGGAGTAGACCATGTCTGAAGTAGCTGTAGTGATTGGCGGCGGCCAAACGTTAGGCGCCTTTTTGAGCCACGGGCTGGCGCAGGCCGGTTATCGGGTGGCGGTGGCCGATCTGAACGCCGACAACGCCAGTCTGGTGGCACAGCAGATCAACGAAGAGTACGGCACAGGCAGCGCCTGCGGTTTTCAGGCCGACGCCACCGACGAGCAGAGCGTGATCGCGCTGGCGGCGGCGGTTGACCGGGCGTTCGGCCAGGCCAACCTGCTGGTGTACAGCGCCGGCATCGCCAAGGCGGCACCGATCACCGATTTCCCGCTGGGCGACTTCGACCGCTCGCTGCAGGTGAACCTGGTGGGCTATTTCCTCTGCGCCCGCGAGTTCTCGCGCCTGATGATCCGCGACGGCATCGCCGGGCGCATCATCCAGATCAACTCCAAGTCCGGCAAGGTCGGCAGCAAGCACAACTCCGGCTACAGCGCCGCCAAGTTCGGCGGCGTGGGGCTGACGCAGTCGCTGGCGCTCGATCTGGCGGAGTACGGCATCACCGTGCATTCGCTGATGCTCGGCAACCTGCTGAAGTCGCCGATGTTCCAGTCGCTGCTGCCGCAGTACGCGCAAAAACTGGGCATCGCGCCGGATCAGGTGGAGCAGTACTACATCGACAAGGTGCCGCTGAAGCGCGGCTGCGACTACCAGGATGTGCTGAACACCCTGCTGTTCTACGCCAGCGACAAGGCCTCTTACTGCACCGGCCAATCGATCAACATCACCGGCGGCCAGGTGATGTTCTGACGCCACCGGCGCCCCCTTCCGCGGAAGGGGGCGTAAGGAGAACCCCATGACACAAGCTTTGATCGCCTTCGCGCTGCTGGCCTGGCTGCTGCAAATCGCCTTCGGCTGGTGGCAACTGCAGCGCTTCAACCGCGCCTTCGACGGTTTATGCCGGCTGGGCGCCGTCGGCGTCGGCCGTTCCGGCGGCCGTTTCCGCCCGCGGGTGGTGCTGGCGCTGGCCTTCGACGCCGATCGGCGGGTGTGCGGCAGCCTGTTGCTGCGCGGCCTGACCGTTTTCGCCCGGCCCCGCCCGCTGCCTCATTTGCACGGTTTGCATCAGCGGGATTTGCGCCCAGATGTGATCTTCCCCGAGGATCGCGCATGCCAGTCTGCACTATCGTTAGCGATTGAACCCAAATCGTGATATTTTCACATTAAAAGACATTACCTTTCATAGTGAATTATTCAGCGAGGGGAAATGCCCAACTCTTGTGAACGGGAATCGCGATGAAACCAAAGCAGCGGCAGTCCGCTATCCTTGAATATCTGCAGCGGCATGGCAAAACGGCAGTGGACGCCCTGGCCGAGCATTTCTCCACTACCGGCACCACCATCCGCAAGGATCTCACCCTGCTGGAAGAAGAAGGCGAGGTGATCCGCACCTACGGCGGCGTGGTGCTCAGCCGCGACGACGGCGATCAGCCGATCGACCGCAAAACCCATATCAACACCGAGAAAAAACGCCAGATCGCCAGCGCCGCCGTGGCGCTGATCGCCGACGGCGACTCGCTGATCTTCGACGCCGGCAGCACGGTGCTGCAGATGGTGCCGCACCTGGCACAGTTCAACAACATCACGGTGATGACCAACAGCCTGACCATCGTCAACGCGCTGGTGGAGCTGGACAACGATCAGACCATCCTGATGCCCGGCGGCACCTACCGCAAAAAATCGGCCTCGTTCCACGGCAGCCTGGCGGAATCGGCGTTTCAGCAATTCAGCTTCGACAAGCTGTTTATCGGCGCGGACGGCGTCGATCTCAACGCCGGCGTCACCACCTTCAACGAAGTGCACAACGTCAGCAAGGCGATGTGCGAAGCCGCCAGCCGCATTATTCTGTTGGTAGACTCCTCGAAATTCGGCCGCAAGAGCCCGAACGTGGTGTGCGAGCTCAGCGCCGTCGATACGCTGATCACCGACCGAGACATCAATCCCGATTACCTCGCCGCCCTGCAGGCGAAAGGCATCAATATTATTCTGGTAGGAGACCCCGATGAGTAACGCCAACGCCCTGCTCGCCTTTGCCCGCGAAACGCTGGAGATCGAGCTGACCGAAGCGCAGCGCCTGCTGGCACGCCTAGATGACAACTTCGTCTGCGCCTGCGAGCTGCTGCTGAACTGCCGCGGCAAAGCGGTGATTTCCGGCATCGGCAAGTCCGGCCATATCGGCAAGAAGATCGCCGCGTCGCTGGCCAGCACCGGCACGCCGTCGTTCTTCGTGCATCCGGCGGAGGCGCTGCACGGCGATCTCGGCATGATCGGCGCCGACGACGTGGTGGTGTTCATCTCCTATTCCGGCCGCGCCAAAGAGCTGGATCTGATCCTGCCGCTGCTGGCGGAGAACGGCATTCCGGTGATCGCCATCACCGGCGGCAAAGAGTCGCCGCTGGCGCTGGCCGCCGCCTGCGTGCTGGATATCGGCGTTGAGCGCGAAGCCTGCCCGATGGGGCTGGCGCCGACCTCCAGCGCGGTCAACACCCTGATGATGGGCGACGCCCTGGCGATGGCGCTGATGCGCCAGCGCGGTTTCAATGCGGAAGACTTCGCCCGCTCGCACCCGGGCGGCAGCCTGGGGGCGCGCCTGTTGAACCGCGTGCATCACCTGATGCGCACCGGCGATCGCCTGCCGCGCGTGAGCGAAAGCGCCAACGTGATGGAAGCGATGCTGGAACTGAGCCGCACCGGGCTCGGGTTGGTGGCGGTGTGCGACGCGCAGCAGCGGGTAGTGGGCGTATTTACCGACGGCGACCTGCGCCGCTGGCTGGTGAAGGGCAACAGCCTGCAGGATCCGCTCAGCCCGGCGATCACCCGCCCCGGCTATCGGCTGCCGGAGCAGTGGCGCGCCGGCGAAGCGCTGGAAGCGCTGCACGAACAGCACATCAGCGCGGCCCCGGTGGTCAACATGGACGGCGTGCTGGTGGGGGCGCTCAACCTGCACGATCTGCATCAGGCCGGCATCGGCTGATCAACGCCGGGGGCGGCATCGTCAGCGCCCCCGGTCAGATCATTTCCAGTCGGGATTGTTCTCGAACTGCTGCTTAAGCAGCGCTTTCATGTCGTCATCCGGCTTGCCGAGCCACTGGTACTTGGCGTATTTCTTCGGATGATCGACGGCTTCCGGCCGATCTTCCACTTCCACCCGCACGCCCCAGGCCTGGGATTTGTCCGCGCTGAACGCCACGATCAAAAAGTTGTTGCCGCAGTCGTGCGGCTTGCACAGGTTGCCGACCAGATACTCTTTGCCCTTCCAGCTCAAGTTTTGCGCCGGCGTAGAGGTGCCGACGCCCTTGCGCGCCCAGCCCGGCATCCGCGCCTGGCCTTTGACCATGTTTTGCCAACTGGCCTGATACCCCGGCTGCTGAATCAAATCCGACGTGGTGACGATCTGCTGGGCAAAGCTGCCCGCGCTGAAGCTGAGCAGTGCGCCGAAGAGGGCGCAACGCAGCGCCTGGTGTCCCGTCATAGTCCTTCTCCCTAGGTTAAATCAGGTTTCGCCCATAAAACCGGGCCTGAACTAGTCAGACCACGGTTGCGGCAAAAAGTTGGCTCACCACCAGGCGTGAAAATGATGCACCGGCCCAATGCCGTGCCCCACTTCCAGCGTATCCGCCTGTTGCAGCGCTTGTTGCAGGTAGTCCTTGGCGGCGGCCACCGTGGCCGCCCAGTCGGCATGGCGCGGGCGCAGCGCCGCCAGTGCAGCCGAGAGCGTGCAACCGGTGCCGTGGGTATGGCGGGTGGCGACGCGCGGCGCGGTAAAACGCTGCTCGCCTTCGGCGGTAAACAGCCAGTCCGGGCTCTCGCTTTCGCTCAGGTGGCCGCCCTTCATCAGCACCGCCCGGCAGCCCATCGCCAGCAGCGCCCGCCCCTGCTCGCGCATCTGCGCTTCATCTTCCGCCGGCGCGCACGCCAGCAGCGCCGCCGCTTCCGGCAGGTTCGGCGTAATGATCGACACCAGCGGCAACAGCTCGCGCCGGATAGACTCTACCGCCTCCGGCGCCAACAGCGGATCGCCGCTTTTCGCCAGCATCACGGTATCCAGCACCACAAATTCCGGCCGGTAATGGCGCAGACGTTCGGCCACCGCCTGCACGATGTCGGCATTGGCCAGCATGCCGATCTTGACGCTGTCGATGCGCACGTCGCTGAACACCGAGTCCAGCTGCGCGGCGACGAACGCCGGATCGATGTAATACACCGACTGCACGCCGCGGGTATTCTGCGCTACCAGCGCGGTGATCACCGAAGTGCCGTAGGCGCCAAGCGCCGAGAAAGCTTTCAGATCGGCCTGAATGCCGGCGCCGCCGCTGGGATCGGTGCCGGCGATGGTCAGCGCGTTAATACGTTTCATCACAGATCCTCCCCGCGCAGTTGATACAGGGCGTCGAGGAACGCCGGCGTAAAGCTGCCCGGCCCGGCGGCCTGCCTGGCCGCGAGGCCGCCGCAGTGTGACATCACCCGACAGGCGGTCGCCACGTTGTCCAGGCGATCGCCCGGCAGGGCGCAAAACGCCGCCGCCACCGCCGACAGCGCGCAGCCGGTGCCCACCACCCGCGTCATCAGCGGGGAGCCGCCTTCGATCGCCCAGTCGCGTTGGCCGTCGGTGACGTAATCCACCGCGCCGGTGACCGCCACCACCGCGCCGCTGCGCCGCGCCAGCTCACGCGCGGCGGGCAATGCCGCCAAGGAATCGTCGCCGCTGTCCACGCCGCGGCCGCTGGCCAGCAACCCGTTGAGCGCCATGATTTCCGAGGCGTTGCCGCGTATCGCCGCCGGTTGCTCGTCCAGCAGCTGTTTAGCGAAGGCGGTGCGGTAGGAGAGCGCGCCGACCGCCACCGGATCCAGCGTCCAGGGCTTGCCGGCCTGATTGGCGGCGGCCACCGCCGCCCGCATCGATTCGGCGCGCAGCGCATTGAGGGTGCCGACGTTGATCAGCAGGCCGTCGGCCAGCGCGCTGAACTGCGCCGCCTCTTGCGGCTCCACCACCATCGCCGGGGAGGCGCCGAGCGCCAGCAGCACGTTGGCAGTCAGCGATTGCACCACTTCGTTGGTCAGGCAGTGGATCAGCGGAGGCCGCTGTTGGAATTGGGTCAGGCAGGCCGCGGCGCGGGCGCCGGGTAGTGCATCAGGTCGAGCGATCATATTCCTCCCAACCGGCGTTCAAGAAGGCGGCGCCGGTTGAGCGGCCGTGACTTCCCTACGCTGGCATTATCCAGATCAGGTAATACGGGTATTTCTCAGCCTTCACGCAGAAGGGCACCCCGAGTCATGAAAATCAATAGGTTGTGATCAACGTTGCGTTAATCCCTGCAGGGGATCATGCCAGCGGCGGCGCGGACAAACAAGCGATTAAATTGGCTCGCGCCTAAGCGATGCTTCCCTCTTTTCCCGCCAGATACAGGCTCAGCACGCCGGGCAGCTCCGCCAGGGTAAACGCCACGTTCTGCGGCGCCGTTTTGAAGATGTGGTGCAAGGTGCCGGCCACCAGGCTTTGCAACAGCCGGGTTTGCTGCAGGAGCTCCGCTTCGGCGGTCTCGGGGCGGCGCAGCTGCAGCACTCGGGCGATCAGCGCCAGGAAGCTGGACTTTTCATCCGGCAGGTTCATTTCCCGCATCACCGGCAGGTAGTCGGCGTGCTCGCGCAGGTACTGCGCATAGGGAGAAAACAGTCGCTGGATCACCTCTTCAGCGGAGAGGCGCCGCCACTCGTCGTCGCTGGCCAACGCCATGTCGCGCACCAGCGCCTCGATCGATTCGGTGTGCCGATCCGCCAGCGCCTTGATCACCGCGTGGCGATCGGGAAAAAAGTGATACATCGAGCCGATGGAGGTTTTGGCGTGCTTGGCGAGCCGCTGCATGCTGAGCGCCGCCAGCCCGTCCTGCGCCACGATCGCCGCCGCCGAATCCAGAATGGTTTGTACGCGTTGCCGCCCTCTTTCCTGCTGCGGCTCCCGCCCGGTGATGTGTTCGTCGATTTGCATATTCGTTTCTGCCCGCTGTCATCAACGCATTATACCCATTTGCCGCCGCGAAGGCAGGGTGACACAAAAAACTAGATTAACTCCTCTAGTTTAGAGTAGAGTATTTATTCTAGTTTCTCCTTGCGCAAGCGTGGGGAAGACAAACAGTGACCTCACTCACTGAAAAAGAGTCATTCCATTCGGCCCGTCGACCAAGCCAATCGCCAGAGAAAGCCCTATGCCCGACAAAAAACTGCTTATCACCTGCCTGACCGCGCTGCTGCTCACCGGGTGCTCACCGGCACCGTCCATGGTGGTGTTCGGCGCTTCGTTCCCCGACTGGCTGTTTTGCCTGTGCGGCGGCGTGGCGGGCATGGTGGCGATCCACCTGCTGCTGCGCACCCCGGAAAAACGCGCCTGGCTGGCGCCGCAGCTGCTGACGTATCCGGCGCTGACCGCGCTGATCGCCATGCTGACCTGGTTACTGGTTTTCCCCCACTGAGACTGACGCCATGACCCAACCACAAACCTCCAACAAGCGCAGACTGCTGGTGCTTACCATCCTGGCGTTGACGCTCATCGTGGCCGCCGTCGTCGTCTGGCGGGTGGAAAACGCCCCCACTACCGACGATGCCTACGCCTATGCCGACACCATCGACGTAGTGCCGGAGGTGAACGGCCGCATCGTCGAGATGCCGATCCGCGACAACCAGGAAGTGCGGCAAGGCGATCTGCTGTTCCGCATCGATCCGCGCCCTTACCAGGACGCGCTGGCGGCCAGCGAAGCGCGCCTGATCACGCTGAATGAACAGATCAAACTGACGCAGCGTTCGGTCAACGCGCAGCAGTACAACGCCGAATCGATGAACGCCATCGTCAAACGCTCGCAGGCGCTGGTGGCGCAGGCGACCGACACCCTCAACCGCCGGCAGAAGCTGCTCGGCAAGAACTACGTTTCGGCGGAAGAAGTGGAAACCGCCCGCACCTCCCAGCGCTCGGCGCAGGCGGAACTGCAGGCCGCATTGCTGCAGGCGAAACAGGCGGAAGCCGCCGTCAGCGGCGTCGAAGCCCTGGTCGCGCAGCGCGCCGAAGTGCAGGCCGACATCGCCATCGCCAAGCTGAATCTGGAATTTACCGAGGTGCGAGCGCCGTTCGACGGCCGCATCGCCTCCCTGAAAACCACCGTCGGCCAATATGCCTCCAGCGCCAAACCGGTGTTCACGCTGATCGACACCCGCCACTGGTACGTGGTCGCCAACTTCCGCGAAACCGACCTGAAAGGCGTGCATCCCGGCGTGCCGGCCACGCTGTATTTAATGAGCGACGCCGGCCAGACCTTCAGCGGCAAGGTAGAGTCGGTCAGCTACGGCGTGCAGCCCGACGACGGCGGCAGCGTGCTGGGCGGGCTGCCCAACGTGTCGCGCAACATCAACTGGGTGCACGTTTCTCAGCGCTTCCCGGTCAAGATCGCGGTAGAGGCTCCCAACCCGGCGCTGTTCCGCGTGGGCGCTTCGGCGGTGGCCAAGCTGAACCTGCGCCATGAAGAATAAAACGATGTCTCGCGGCTGGCTGTCCCGGTTGATCGACGAGCTGCGCCCTTCGGACAGCCGCATAAACCTGGTGATCCGCGCCCTGCTCTCCAGCGCGATCGCCATCGTGATCTCGCAGACGCTGCAGGTACCGTGGCTGGCGCTGTCGCTGATCGCGGTCTTCTTTATCACGCAGTCCAATATCGTGATCACCCGCGCGATCGGTATCCTGTTTTTCGTCAGCTCCACGCTGGCGATCGGCGCCGCTATTCTGGTGCTGAAGTTCACCTACGACTACCCGATGCTGCGCATCTTGCTCTCCAGCGCGCTGTTTTTCCTCAGCGTGTTCCTGATGCGGGTGACCAAGGTTGGGGTGCTGTTCTTCCTGATGGCGCTGGTGGTGATCTACACGCAAAGCTTTGTCGATCTCACTCCGCAGGCGGAAGTGGTGATACGACTGGTGCTGTGGGTATGGGTGGCGATCAACTACGCCATCCTGCTCACCCTGATCGTTAATACCCTGCTGCTGCCGGCCGAACCGCTGAAACAGCTAAAGGGTCGGATGAACGCGGTGTTGGACGAAACCCGCGCTATGTTGACCAACGGCGGCGAGACGCGCGATCTGAGCGCCATCTCCCAGCACGCCACCGAGCTGCATAAGCTGCTGCGCTTTTCGGTGATGCGCAGCGATCGCTGCCGCGCCAACGAGCCCGGTTATCTGGCGCTGATCACCCTGGTGTTGCAGCTCAATATCCTGGCCTACCAGCTGCCGCCGGCTTTCGGCGCGGCCGCGCGTCAATTGGCGCAAGAGATAGATGCCGCCTGCCGCGCACTGCAAACCGCGATAAGCCACGAAAGCGCACTGCGATTTTCCGTCGCGATCGCCGGCAGCGACGATCCGCAGGTGCCGGCGCCGCTCAATGAAATGGCCAGCCTCCTGCAGGTCTACGCCAACCGCAGCGACTACGCCGACGCCCTGCAGGCCGCGCCGCCGCCGAAAGTGCCCTTCTTTACCCCCGACGCCCTGACCAACCCGGTTTACATCCAGTTTTCGTTGAAAACGCTGCTGACCGTACTGGTCGCCTACGTGTTTTATACCGCCGTCGATTGGTCCGGCATTCATACCATCATGCTGAGCTGCCTGATCGTGGCGCAGCCCAGCCTCGGCGCCACACAGCGGCGGGCGCGGCTGCGTCTCGGCGGCGCGGCGATCGGCAGCCTGCTGGCGCTGATCTCGGTGGTGTGGATCATGCCTCACCTCGACAGCCTCGTCGGCTTGCTGCTGCTGACGCTGCCGGTGATCGCCCTCTCCGCCTGGATCGCCGCCGGCTCCGAGAAAATAAGCTATGCCGGGGTACAGATCCTGTTCACCTTTTCCCTGGCGCTGCTGGAAAGCTTCGGCCCGGTCACCGGGCTGACCGAGATCCGCGATCGCCTGATCGGCATCGTGCTGGGGGTAGGGTTCGCCACCTTCATTCACGCCACGCTGTGGCCGGAATACGAAGGGGAGTCACTGCGGCAGCAGGTTGCCAACGTGCTGCGGGAACTGTCGCGCTTCCTCGGCGGCGAGAACACAAACGCCATCGGCATCTGGCAAAAGATCGAGGGCTGCGAAGCGGTAGTGGCCCGGGTGACGCTGGAGCCAACCTGGCAGCTGGCGGACGATAACCATGAAAGCTTCACCCGGCATATCCAACTGATCTTTAACCAGACGCGCAGCCTGTTGCTGACCAGCGAAAAGCTCAACACCTATCTGGCAGGCAGTGGCGCGGCGCTGTCCGCGCAGGAACGCCAGGCGCTGTTCGAGGTGCAACGTCAGGGCGGGCGCGTTCTCGCCGAGTATGCGGCGCAGCTTTCCCGTGCGCCGCAAGCGTTGCGGGCGCCCGACTTTCATCCACCGTTGGCCGCCCTGCACGCCGACACCGTGCGCCACCTGGCTCAGGAGCTGAGCGACGGGGTCAATCGCCTGCCCGCCTGGGGCGACGCCTAGCATTTTCCGTTTGCGGCCATGCACGCCCGGCGCCATGCGCTATAGTGAGCAAAAACCACCGGGAGATGCCATGCAAATAAGACCTTACCAAGAGGCCGATCGCCCCTTCCTGCGCACGCTGTACCTGGCGTCGCGCAAGGCGGCGTTCGGTTGGCGCGATACCTCGAACTATCAGTTGGAAGATTTCGACCGCGCGACGCTGGGCGAAGCGATTTGGGTGGCGGAAGACGGCGGCGTGCTGCTGGGATTCGTCTCCATCTACCGCGAAGACAACTTCATTCATAACCTGTATGTCGATCCCCATCAGCCGCCGCGCGGCGTCGGCAGTGCGCTGCTGCAAGCGGCGCAAGCCACCTTCACCGCCACCGGCTCGCTGAAATGCCTGGTGAAGAATGAAAAGGCGCTGACGTTCTACCGCAAACACGGCTGGCGCATCATCTCCACCGGCAACGACGGCGAAGAAGATTATTACCTGATGCACTCACCGGCACGCTAGCTCTTACCCGCCGCATCCGTCATCCCGCGCAGCGTCAGCCGCCAAAACAGCAGCGCGCTCAGGCTGACGCCTGCCCCCAGCCAGCAGACGCCGCTCCACCCCGCCCAGGCGTACATATGGGTGCCGGCAAAGGCGCCCAGCCCGCTGCCGACGGCGTAAAACAGCATGTAGCAGCCCACCAGCCGGCTATGCGACTGCGGGTGGGCGCTGAAGATCATGCTCTGGTTCAGCACGTGGATCGCCTGGCCCGCCAGATCCAGCAGCACAATGCCCGCCACCAGCCAAACCAGGCCGCTGCCGAGCAAACCGAGCGGCAGCCAGGCCAGCGTCAACAGCAGCAGACACGCGCCGCTGGCCACCTGCCCCAGCCCGCGATCCGCCAGATGCCCGGCGCGCACCGCCGCCAGCGCGCCCACCGCGCCGACCAGGCCGAACGCTCCCACCGCGGCATGGGTGAAGTTGAACGGCGGCCGGCTCAGCGGCAACACCAGCGAACTCCAAAAGAGGCTGAAAGCGCCGAACATCAGCAGCGCCAGCATGCCGCGAATTTGCAGCGTGCGGTCACGCAGCAACAGGCTCAGCATTGAACGCAGCAGCGCGGGATAACTCAGCGTGCTGGGCGCGGTGCGCGGCACAGGCAGCAGGCGCGACAGGATCGGCAGCAATACCAGCGTCACTCCGGCTGAGAAGAAGTACACCGTGCGCCAGCCGCCGACGTCCGCCAGCGCGCCGGAGAGAGTGCGCGCCAGCAACAGCCCCAGCACCACCCCACCCTGCGCCGCGCCGACCACCCGCCCGCGCTCCTGCGGCGCCGCCAGGGCCGCAGCGAATGCGATCAGCCCCTGCGTCATGGCGGTGCCCAGTAGCCCCACCAACAACATCCCCGCCAGCAGCCAGGGCGCGCTGTGCGCCCAGCCCACCAGCAGCAGCGCGCCGATCAGCCCCAGCTGTTGCCCCGCCAGCAATCGATGCCGGTTCAACCGATCCCCCAGCGGCACCACCAACAGCAACGCCAGCGCGCAGCCCAACTGAGTCACGGTGATCACCATGCCGACCGCCGCCAGGCTGATGGAAAAATCACAGGCAATGGCGTCCAGCAGCGGCTGCGCATAATAAACGTTGGCCACGCTAAAGGCGCTGGCACCGGCCAACAGCAGCACCAGGGCGGCCGGCAGGCGCCCCAGCGCCGCACAGGGAGGATCCAGCAGTTTGTCGCTCATCGCACACCTCAATCTGGTTTCATAATTAAACCTAATGAACTTTAGATGCGGAGGTTTTATAATGCAACCAGAATATATAGCTGGAGATAAACGCCGTGAAACGTAAAAGCCTGGAAGACGCGCCGTGCCCGGTAGCGCGCACGCTGGATGTGATTGGCGACTGGTGGTCGCTGCTGATCGTGCGCGACGCCTTCGACGGCGTCACCCGCTTTAGCGAATTTCAAAAAGGGCTGGGGATGGCGAAGAACATTCTTGCCACCCGGCTGCGCGCCCTGGTGACGCACGGCGTGCTGGAGATCGTGCCCGCCGCGGACGGCAGTGCCTATCAGGAGTATGTGCTGACTGAGAAAGGCCGCGCGCTGTTTCCGGTGATCGTTGGCCTGCGCCAGTGGGGGGAAGATCATCTGTTCGCCGAGGGAGAGGCGCACTCAACGCTGGTGGAAAGTGACAGCGGCCGCACCGTGCCGCGCCTGACACCGATCGGCAACGCCGGGCAGACGCTCACCCCGCTGAATACCCGGGTGGTGAAGGTGGGGGAACGCTTTGAGCCATCTTTTAACAATCCCCAATTAGCGATAAAAGAAACACTTCCAGCCGAAATCGCCGCACAGATCGACGCCGCATACAATGTGCTGACAGAGCAACTCGGCGAGACACTCTTGGGCATCCATCTGTATGGATCTGCGGTCGATGGCGGTCTTAAACCCAACAGCGATATCGACATCTTGGTCGTCATCAGCAAGCCGCTGATGTCAACCACTCGGGCCGCCCTTATGAAAGCTTTGCTGACCGTGTCGGCTCCGCCAGGTGCCGACAGTATTTTTCGCCCGCTGGAAGTCACCGTGCTGGTACAGACCGACATCAAACCCTGGCGCTATCCGCCACGACGTGAGCTACAGTTTGGCGAATGGCTGCGTGAAGAGTTGCTGGTGGGAATTGTCTCCCCCGCCACCTTGGATCCTGATGTGGCGATCCTGCTTACCAAAGCCCGGCAGCATCATCGACATCTGTTCGGCGCCTCCTTTGAACTCCTGTATGACAGCGTCCCTCGCAGCGACTTCATCGCCGCGCTCACCGATACCCTGAGTCAATGGAACGAACCTGATGACTGGCATGGCGACGAATGCAACATTGTGCTTGCGCTGGCGCGCATCTGGTTCAGCGCGGCAACCGGTCGGATCGCCCCCAAAGATGTGGCCGCCGAATGGCTGCTGGCACGCTTGCCATCTGAACACCAGCCGGTACTTAGCACCGCGCGGCGAGTTTATCTCGGACAAGCGATAGATGACCTGTCTCAGCATCAGCAGCCGTTGGCGGCATTCATCGGCTATGCCAAAACGACGATCGCAAGTCTATTGACGACAACAGCATCGCAATAAGACGCAGGCCTGTCGACACCACTTATCGTCTGCACTTTTTGATGCAGGGACGGATTTTGTTCATAGCCGCCGCCTCCTGCATGATTCGCTTCGCAGCGCCATCCGGGTAATGTATAGTCCGCGTTTTACGGAGATCCCATGCTGACCAACTCATCCATTCGTTTGAACAAATACATTAGCGAGAGCGGCATCTGCTCACGCCGCGACGCCGATCGATACATCGAACAGGGCAACGTTTTCATCAACGGTAAACGCGCCACCGTTGGCGCCCAGGTATTTGCCGGCGATGTCGTGAAGGTTAACGGTCAGCTGATCGAACCGCGTAACGAAGAAGATCTGGTGCTGATCGCGCTGAACAAACCGGTCGGCATCGTCACCACCACCGAAGACGGCGAGCGCGACAACATCGCTGACTTCGTCAACCACAGCAAACGTATCTTCCCGATCGGCCGTTTGGACAAGGATTCGCAGGGGCTGATCTTTCTGACCAACCACGGCGATCTGGTCAACAAGATCCTGCGCGCCGGCAACAATCACGAGAAAGAGTATCTGGTGACGGTCAACAAGCCAGTGACCGACGAGTTTATTCGCGGCATGGGCGCCGGCGTGCCGATGCTTGGCACGGTGACCAAAAAGTGCAAGGTGAAGAAAGAAGCGCCGTTCGTGTTCCGCATCACGCTGGTGCAGGGGCTGAACCGCCAGATCCGCCGCATGTGCGAACACTTCGGCTACGAGGTCACCAAGCTGGAACGCACGCGCATCATGAACGTCAGCCTGAAAGGCTTGCCGCTGGGCGAATGGCGCGATCTGACCGATGACGAGCTGATTGAACTGTTCAAGCTGATTGAAGGCTCCTCGTCCGAGGCCAAGCCGGCGAAAAAAGCCCCGGCCAAATCCGCCGCGGCGAAAAAGCCGAGCGCCGGCGGGCCAAAAAGCGCCGACAAAGCCGCTGCGCCGGCCGGCCGCAAGCGCTTTACCCAGCCGGGGCGCAAGAAAAAAGGGCGTTAAACGCCTTCCCCCGTTCAGCCCGCCGTTGCGCGGGCTTTTTTATCGTGAAAGTCAGCCACAGGCCGCCACTGAGTTCTCACCATAAAAAAGGCCCGCATCATGCGGGCCCGTCGGTACCAGAGAAGTCTAGAGGGAAAATCAGAACGACCAGCGCAGGTTGGCGTTGACCGAATTAACGCGGGTATCGGCGCCGAATTGCCCCTGATAGCCGACATCCAGCGTCGCAGCGCGCGACAGCTTCACGCTCACGCCGATATCGCCCACCATCACGTTGTCATCCACGGCCTGGCCCTGCGTGACGAACGCGTCGCTGCCGGCAAACGCCATGCGCGATGAGGTGTTCTTATCGCCGTAGGCATGTTGCCAGCCGAGCGAGCCGTAAAGGCTGACGTTCTTCGGCAGTTCGGTCACGCCGCGCACCCCGAGCGTGGAGTAGAAGGTGTTCATCGTTTCATTGCGCACGCTCAGCGCTGCCGCGCCACCCGACTCCTGGAAGCTGTCGGTATGCAGTCGGATGTAGCTCAGGTTGATGAACGGTTCGACGTTCATCTCCGGCTGGCCGAAACGGTAACCCGCTTCGGTGAACGCCAGCAGCGAGTTGGCGTCGTAATCCGACTTCAGCCGATCCGAGAAGCCGCTGAAATCGACGTTGCGCTTGCCTTCAATCTTGTGCCAGGTGTAACCCAACGCGCCGCGCAGCGAGAACGCATCCTGCTGCCCGGCCGCATACAGGCCGAGATGGTAGTTGTCGGTATCGGCCTTGGAGCGGCGGCTGTCGACGTCATAGTCGCCGCGGCTGTAACCGAAGTAACCGCCGATGCGCACGTTATGGTCCGCCAGTTTGCGCTCCGCCCCCAACAGGAAGCCGGTGGTGTTGCCATCCAGCTTGCCCACGTTGCCGTTGCCGCTGTTTCTGCCCCAGGAACTGAAGGTCTGCCCCCAGACGCCGCTGTTTTGCGCCGGCGCCGGTTGCACCAGCGACATCGCCAACGGCGGTACCGGCAGACTGTCGTTGTCGAACAGGCGCAGCATGCGCTGGTTCAGCACATTGAACAGCTGGGTGCTGCCGGCGATCAGGTTAGACTGCATCGACGGATAGACTTCGCCGGACAGCTGATTGAACGCCTCGCGCGCTTCCGGCGCGCTCAGCAGCAGCAGCGAGTTGTACAGCGCCAGCGAAGGTCCGCTCTGCGTCAGCGTCGAGAGCGCGCCGGCGGTATTCCACTGGTTGCCGCTCTCGGCCACCGTTTGGAAAATGCCCGGCTTGCCGCTGCCTGGATTCTCGCCCCCCGGATTTTCCCCGCCAGGGTTTTCTCCGCCCGGGTTCTCGCCCCCTGGATTCTCACCGCCTGGGTTTTCTCCGCCCGGATTCTCACCGCCTGGGTTTTCCCCGCCCGTGTCTTTCTGCGCGATGGTCAGATCGACGGCGTTGGCGCTGTGGTTCAACGCCACATCGAGGAAGGCAGACTTGGAGACCGCCGCCGCGAACTGGCCGTCAATGCCGCCGTCCGAGGTCAGAATGCGGTAGCTTTGGCCGGTTTTATAGCTGGTTTGCGGATCCAGCGCCGTCACCTGCACCTTGGCCTGATCGCTGATGGTGGTTTTGCCCGCCACCAGCAGCTGGTCGCTGCGGCCGTCGCCGGCGATATCGACGTCATAGAAGGATTCGCCGATAAA
The DNA here is from genome assembly GCF_047456145.1 of Serratia sp. BNK-23. Classification (NCBI taxonomy): domain Bacteria; kingdom Pseudomonadati; phylum Pseudomonadota; class Gammaproteobacteria; order Enterobacterales; family Yersiniaceae; genus Serratia; species Serratia sp. BNK-23. Next base: position 1,119,102 of record NZ_CP179900.1, on the reverse strand, counting down.
GTTCAGGTAGCGTTTCAGCGTCAGCGTGCCGATATTGCCGTCGCCGGGCGAGATATGGCCGCCGGACTGGATCTCGGTCTGGCCCAGCGTGCCGTTGCCGCCCAGCGTGCCGCCGGCCTTGATCGACGCGGCGCTGCTGTAGCCCAGCCCGTTATTGACGTCGGTACCCGCCGTCGCGTTCAGGATCAGCGTGCCGCCGTTCTCGGCGCCGAGGGTTTGGATCTCGAAGATGTCGTCTTCTTTCTGGGTATTGATGTCGCTGGCGATGATGAGTTTGCCGCCGCGCGCGGTGACGTTGGCCTGCAGCCCAGTGAGATCGCCGTTCAGCGTCGTGTGCCCGGCGGTGTTGATCACCTCGCCTTCGCCGCTCATCTTGTTGCTGAAAACGTAATTGCCGTCGGTATGGTTAAAGTACACATAGCTGCGGAACAATCCGCCCCGCAGGGCGATCGCCGTCTGGGCATCGATGGTGCCTGCGGCGCCCGCCGCGCCGAGCGTCGGCTCGGTCAACCCGGTGCCGGTGTCCATATTGCCGCGGCTGCCGATAATCAGCGCGCCGCGGTTCGAGCCGGAACCGGTCTTGCCCAGCACCACTTCGTTGCCGCCGGCGGAGAATGTCCCGCCGTCCATGACCGCCAACACGCCGTTGCCGTAATCGCCGACGTTGACGCTGCTGCCGCTGGTAAAGCGCGAGCCGTTGCCGGCGACCACCAGCTCAGCGGTTTTACGCGCGCCCGAGACGCCCGCCACCTGGATGTTGCCGACGTTGACCGCAGCGCCGTTCAGCACGTCCAGATCGCCGTAGAGCGTGAGCGCACGGCCGACGTTCCACTGGGAATTGGCCCCGGTGACCGTGGCTTTCGGGCTCAGCGTATCGCTCTCACCCGGCCCGCTGCCATTGCCGATGCGCGCGTCAAAAGCGGTGCTCAGCACCGCGCCGTCTTCGATCGCCAGCGTGGATCGTGCCCCTAAATCGGTGCCGACACTGAGAAAATTGCTGGTGACGCGAGAACCGGCGCCGGTGGCGATCAGGTGGCTGTCGTAGCCACGGGTGGTGCCGACCACGATCTCTTTCGCGCTGGCCAGCGCGCCGTCTTCAACCCGCAGCGTGCCCCGCCCCAGATTCAGGCCGCCGCGCAGCACGAACTGATCGTTCACCGCGTTCAGCTCGGCGTTCGGCCCGCGAACCGTGACCACGCTGTCGTGAATTTGGCCGTTGAACATCCGGCCGATATTGATGTTATAGGCGCTGATCTTGCCATTCTCGATCAGCAGGTTGCCGCTTTGATTACGGCCGACGTAAACGTCCCCGGTGTAGGCCAATGATTCGGTAATTTTTGAGTCGCCGTCAAAAATGGCATCGTCTGCGCGAGCGAGATCGGCGGGCGCCAGCATCAACAACGGCGCGGAAAATAGAGCGAGGTAAAGTTTGGAAAGCGGTGTTCTAACCGCTAAAGGATGCGATGTTTTGTCATTCACGGGCTATCTCCGTACTCGTTAGCGTGATGTCGCGAAATTTATTGTTATAGGGAACTCAATACACTAGAGGAGAAGTGAGGCGTTATTTCGCGCACGCCGGTTTAGTGATCGTCGAAGCAAAAGCTTATTGCCCCCCGGCGCTGACGCTCCGACGATGAAAAACCAGGAAGCGGTAATACCGCCCCCAAATCGAATTATTTATGCGTGACCACCGGTGTACAGGTCGGCGCGCTCAGCGACGGCGAGGAACCTAAAATTCCCGGCATCATCAGCGACGAGCAATCGAAAATGCGGCCTTTTTCCGTGGTGGCGCGATATGAAAGTTTTTGGCCGCCCAGCGCATCCGGCTGTGCGCCATTGACGTTGGTCACGGTAATTTCGTCCGACGATCCCAGCCCCAGCATTTTGGCGGTTTCCGCCTGCAGTAATGGAATGGCCTGATCGGTTTTCAAGGTGGAACAACCGGCTACCATCATCGTAACGGTTAAAGCGATAAGTGGTTTCTTCATAAATTATCCTTTATAACCAATCAGTTAAAATTACCGATTGGCTTTATGTTTTCTCTTATCCAAATCCTCGAATAATATATTTCCCTTTCCTAAACGAAAAAACCCTCCTAAAGTAGGGAGGGTTGATAATAATTCATCAGACCTATCTGATATTTGAAGGCGAAAGGAGAATCCTTTGGGGCAGGATTATGCGTTGGTCGTTGATGACCATCCATTGGTAGCAAGCGGCATCGCCAATTTTCTCAGCACGCATTGCCGATTCAAACAGGCGCATGTGGTGACCAATGAAGAGAATTGCTACCGCCATATTAGGGAAAATGGCCCACCGCGTTTACTGGTGATCGATTTTTGGCTTTCTTCCGGTACAGCGTTGAAATTACTCAAAGAAGTAAAGCAACTTTACCCTCAGGTGCGGATCTTGGTGGTTAGCGGCGACGAGAATAACGATATCTGGCAGAAAGTGCACACTGCCGGCGGGCATGGATTTGTATTAAAAAACGAACCGCCTGAATTATTCGCCAGGGCGGTTTTTGCGCTGAATAACAATCAGGATTGGTTCCCTGACGGTAATGAAACCTGCATTAAAAGCCATCATGAGCACTTAAATAAATTCAATTTAACGCCGAGGCAAATCGACGTATTAACTATGATGCTGCGCGGCCTGCCAAATAAAAGAATTGCGACGCAACTGTCTATTTCCGAACCCACCGTCAAAGAACATATCAGCAATATATTGAAAAAGATCGGCGTCAACAGCCGGGTGGAAGCCATCACGCTGTTGCACGGCAAACGGGATCCGTCGTCATGAGGTTTTTCCAGCATTTACAAAATGATGGCATCTCCCCACGCGCGCAGATCCGCCTGCTGGACAACACCTTCATGCGGCTGGTGTTCAGCTTTACCGCCGTGCCTTTCGTCGGCATCCCATTCGCCATCTGGATTTATTTGCTGGGGGATGAACTTGGCCCAACCATTGCCTGGATCATGGTTTACCTGCTATGCGCCGTGGCGATCAGAATATGGCATCGGCGCTACCTGCATGAGGCCAAAGAAAATGATGAAGACGCCGTGCTGCGCCGCTGGCTGCCGCGCATTAATAAGGTGGCCTTTATTCACGGCTTGGGGATCTCCTTACTCTATTTAATTACCCCGCAGACCCATAACTTTGACTTTTTTCTGCTGCTCAATATCAGCATCGCCGCGATCGTCGCCGCCAACGCAACGCACCTGACGCCGGTCATCAGCACCTTTACCCGCTTTTTCTTCGCCTCCTGGGGGCTGCTGAACCTCGGCATCATCTGGCGGCTGGAAGACGTGATGTTCATCGTGCTGATGCTGAACTTGCTGTACGGCTTCGCCATTTACCGCCACGCGTTAACCTCGCATGCGTTCTTTATTCAGCAGGCGCTGCTCGAAGAACAAAGCTCGCGCCTGGCGGAGCAGTTCCGTCAGGCCAAAGAAGAGGCGGAACAGGCGCTGCTGGATAAGAACCAATTCCTGACCACCGCCAGCCACGACCTGCGCCAGCCGGTGCACGCCATGGGCTTTCTGATCGAGGCCATCATCCACAAAAACCGCGACGACAGCCTGACGCCGCAGCTGCTGGATCTGCAGCAGAGCGTGCGTTCGGTGCATTTGATGTTCAATTCGCTGCTCGATCTCAGCAAGATCGAATCCGGCAACGTGCGCACCGCCGCCACCCATGTGGATATCGGCGCCCTGCTCGACTCGGTGGTCACCCTGTTCCGCGAAGAGGCCAACAGCCGCGCCCTGGCGCTGCGCACCTGGCGCCCCAGACGGCGTATCAGCGTGATGGGCGATCCGCTGCTGGTGCGGCAATCGCTGATCAACCTGATCCAGAACGCCCTGCGCTACACGCAACGGGGAGGCGTGCTGATCGCCATCCGCCCGCGCGGCGCCGAGTGCCTGGTGGAAGTGTGGGACACCGGCGTGGGCATCGCCGACGAAGAGAAAAGCAAAATCTTCTCCCCTTACTACCGCCCCGAGCTGGCGTGGAAAATCGACAGCGCCGGCCACGGGCTGGGGCTGGCGGTGGTGGCGCGCTGCGCCAAGCTGATGAAGGTGAAGTACGGCATGCACTCCGTCGAAGGCAAAGGCTCACGCTTCTGGATGCGCTTCACGCAATACATCGGCGAAGATAAAGCGCCGGAAACCGCCGCCGCCTACGGCAACACCGCCACGCCTACCCGCTATGCACCGCTGCGCGGCGCCTGCCTGGTGGTGGACGACGATCCCTTGGTGACCTCCGCCTGGGAGAGCCTGATGAGTACCTGGGGCATCACCGTGCGCTGCGCGGCCTCCGCCGAGGAAGCCTTCGCCATCGTCGATAGCGGCTTCACGCCGTTCGCCGTGCTGTGCGACCAGCGCCTGCGCTCCGGCGAGAGCGGCTTCGACATCCTGCAGGCGCTGTTCGAACGCCTGCCGGACGTAAGCGGTGCGATGGTCAGCGGCGAGTTCAATTCACCGATCCTGCAGGAGGCCGAGCAGGAAGGCTATCTGGTGCTGCGCAAGCCGCTGGAGCCGGCCAGGCTGCATGCGCTGCTGACGCAGTGGGTAAGCAGTTAGAGATCTATAGATCTTTAAGGCGAGGTTATTTCTAGAATAATTAGTTGAGTAGCAATATTAATTTAATTATAAGATTTTTACCCACACCAAAATAATAGTATGGTATAATCGAAGAGTGTCTCACTTAAAGTAAAAATCACAAACAAACATAGGATTTCAACATGATTTTAGAAGCAGAAATAAAAATGTGGGAAAAAGAAAAAAAACAAAGATCTACGGCGACAACTGACGCAGAAATAGAAGCAAAGTATGATACAAAATCAGAAAGAATTGTCACTGAGACAAATAGAGAAAAGTTACCAAACTTTTATGAAGCACTGAAAAAACCTGATTATATGAACACCCGACCGTTTTACCAAAGACGCTCTAGGTGGACACCAAAACTTCAATCCAGACTTATTGAGTCTATACTGATTAACATTCCCATCCCACCCCTATTTGTTTATGAAATCCGTTCAAACGTGCATGAAGTTATGGACGGACAGCAAAGAATATCAGCAATCAAAGCTTTTTATTCAAATGAATTAGTCCTTGAAGGGCTGGAACGGTGGCCAGAACTAAACGGTAGAACATACAGCAAACTGCCTAAGGCAATACAAGATGGTATTGACCGCAGATCTATAACGTGGATATCTGTCCTTCGTGAGTCAACCGAAAACGAAGAAGAAGCAATGCTTCTAAAACAGCTTGTCTTCGAACGTCTTAATACAGGTGGTGTAGAATTAAGCCACCAAGAAATCCGCAATGCACTTTTTTCTGGTGAGTTTAATGATGCTTTACTCGAACTTTCACGCTTACCTGAACATAGAGATGCTTGGGGATTACCTCATTTTTCAGCATCCGAAATCCAAGGTTCACCAGCTTATCTAGATGATTCGTCTTTCTATAAAAAAATGGAAGACGTTGAAGTTATATTACGGTTTTTTGCCCTTAGAAACTCAGAAAATTACCAAAAGGGAATGCGAGGGTTCCTAGATTTATATATGCTAAAGTCAAAAATATTTTCAAGTCATGACATAGATGAGTTGAAATCAATATATACTAAAACAATTTCAACCGCATTGAAAATTTATGATGATTATCTTTTCCGAGTTTATGATCCCGAAAAGGAAAAATGGTTAGATTCTAAGCAAAAGGCCTTTGCTGATGCTGTCTTAGTTGGTATATCAAGAAATATTGAAAAGTCAGATTTTTTAATTTCGAATAGAGAAAAAGTTATTGAAGCAACTCGTAATATGTTTTCTCAAGTTGAAGAAGGATCATTAACTGGCAGAGGGAACACAAAAAGAGATGTAATTAAAAGAATTGATACCGTAACTGCTCTACTAGACAGCATAGGATAAATCCCCATGCCATTTACAGCACTAACATCTCTAGAAGACCAAATTTCTCAAATAAAATCTATTGTAGAAATAAATGAAGAAGTTAGGAATAGTATTAGCAACGATTCTCATCCCGTTTCAACTCCAATTGATGAATTATATTGGCGTCGTTATGATTACTGCTCTGCAATATTACGTTTATACTCTAGTTTTGAACGTTTTATCATTGACTCACTTCAAAAATGGTTAGACTGGATAGTTAAAAATAAACTACCTATCTTATCACAATCAGATAAGGCAATTTCCCGCTATCGCTACGGTGTAGGAGAAATACTAAAACGCTCAACTGAGTCAAGATTTTCAAAAATAAACATCACAGCACTAGTAAATAGCCTAACTGCTCTACATAATAACCAAGACACTCATCTTGGGATAGACCCTATATTTGCGACATCACCAAACTTGAGATTTAATGATGTAATTAGCGCACTAGAATCCCTTGAACTTATAGGTGCATCTGAATGGCTAAACGCCTTTCCCCCTCTTAAGGAAGGATGTGAGACATCAGACACGACACCAGAGAAATTCTTAAAAGAACTTGTTGACCGCAGAAATGAAGCAGCTCACGGAAATAAAATGCCGGATGAATTCTGGTCAGTAACATTAATAAAAGATGCTGCATCACTAGTGCTATCTTTAGCCACAGCAATAGCAGAGTTTATTGTTTACAACATGATCTGCATTGTGGAAAGAAACCCTATCATAAATGGCAATAAACTAGAATTACCCAATATTGGGAAAATCGGTGAGGTATTCAAAAAGCATAACGCATTTGTTATCTGCGCCAATAAAACTGGGTTATGGAAGGGAATGAAAATCCTTGTTGTAACAAACATGAGATGCTATATCGATATCTTGGTGTCAATTCAATTAAATGGAAACTCAGCTTGCGCATGGATGGCGACTAAAAATGAAGAAATAGGTTTATGTACAGAAATACTCCCACATAAAAGTGCAAGGCTGTATAGTCTTGATGAAATGGTTTGTTTTCAATAAAACTCTCGGTAAATAGATATGTACCTAGCCCACTAGGCATTTACGTAGGATTCTCTGATGTCATTGCCAACATGCATCCAGAATACCAGTAAAAGCCCGCAATTAAGTGGGCTTAGGGATTATTTTAGGCCATTCATCGCCAGAGTAGTCCGGTTCCCACTCAGTGATTCAGAAAACACCCAACATTTTTTTAACAATTTAAAAACACTCTCTTTTGATTTTTATTATTGCCAGGCAGCACATATTGAGGGTTATCAGGCCATGATCAGACGCTTAAACAACAGCTGCTGGATATCCTGACGATGTGACAAGATAGCATGGGCAGTCACGGTGGCTACTTCTACGGAATACAGAACCCGGTAACCTTCAGCGTGATTAAACTCCCGGTACTTTGCGCAGCCAATCTTCAGTAGCTCAGGGCAAATCTGGCATCCCTGTGGAAACTGGCCAACGATGCGCTCAAACTGAGTGAGAATGTCTGCGATAACCGGGCATGGCTCAAAGGAAACCCGCTATTGTGTCGATGCAGTGCTTTACCGTAAGCGTATACTCAAATGTCACCGACGGTTCCATTGCAATCCCTTAATGTTGCGCACTGTAATGCTTAAAGCCCATCCAACAGCTGTTCCTTCGAGAACACGCGCCCTTCCGCTTTATCCTTCTCTGACAGCTTCAGCAATTTCAGCAGAGCAATGGCGTTCTCTCGCTTCTGCTGCTCATAGGATTCTATAACGTAGTTGATGGTCTCTACTTTCATTATGCCCCCTGGTGCTACCAATCATACCAAGGTCCGAACATAGGCCATATTTCGACCACAAACAATGTTCGGCTTTACCCAAGGCTGGAAGCATGGCAGAAAAAACATGACCATATAAAGAAAAACCCTCTGTAAAAACAGAGGGTTTTAGTCACTAAGGCCTGGTTACTAACAGGCTGCAGGAAGTGTCAAATCACTCCCACTCAATCGTCGCCGGCGGCTTGCCGCTGATGTCGTACACCACGCGGGAGATGCCGTCCACTTCGTTGATGATGCGGTTGGAGACGCGGCCGAGGAAGTCATACGGCAGATGCGCCCAGTGCGCGGTCATGAAGTCGATGGTTTCTACCGCACGCAGGGAGACCACCCAGTCGTATTTGCGGCCGTCGCCCATCACGCCGACCGAGCGCACCGGCAAGAACACGGTGAACGCCTGGCTGACTTTGTTGTACAGGTCGGCTTTGTGCAGCTCTTCGATGAAGATGGCGTCGGCGCGGCGCAGCAGATCGCAGTACTCTTTCTTCACTTCGCCCAGCACGCGCACGCCCAGACCCGGGCCCGGGAACGGGTGACGGTACAGCATGTCGTACGGCAGGCCCAGTTCCAGGCCAATTTTGCGCACTTCGTCTTTGAACAGCTCTTTCAGCGGCTCGACCAGGCCCAGCTTCATCTCTTTCGGCAGGCCGCCCACGTTGTGGTGCGACTTGATCACGTGCGCTTTGCCGGTGGCGGAAGCGGCGGATTCGATCACGTCCGGGTAGATGGTGCCCTGTGCCAGCCATTTCACCTGCTCTTGCTTGCAGGCTTCTTCGTCGAACACTTCAACGAACACGCGGCCGATGATTTTACGCTTGGCTTCCGGCTCGTCCACGCCCGCCAGTGCGGTCAGGAAGCGGTTTTCCGCCTCAACGTGCACGATGTTCAGGCCGAAGTGGTCGCCGAACATTTCCATCACCTGCTTGGCTTCGTTCAGGCGCAGCAGGCCGTTGTCGACAAACACGCAGGTCAGGCGCTTGCCGATCGCGCGGTGCAGCAGCATCGCGGTCACGGAGGAGTCAACGCCGCCGGACAGGCCGAGGATCACGTGGTCTTCACCCACCTGCTCGCGGATGCGCTCAACCGCATCTTCGATAATGGTGGCCGGCGTCCACAGGGCTTCACACTGGCAGATGTCCAGTACGAAGCGCTCCAGCATGCGCTGGCCCTGACGGGTGTGGGTCACTTCCGGGTGGAACTGCACGCCGTAGAAGCGTTTTTCTTCGTTGGCCATAATGGCGAACGGGCAGGTGTCGGTGCTGGCAACGGTCACGAAGTCGGACGGGATCGCGGTCACTTTGTCGCCGTGGCTCATCCACACGTCCAGCAGCGGTTTGCCGGCCGGGCTGATGGCGTCTTCGATGTCGCGCAGCAGCGCGCTCTCGTTGACGATTTCCACCTGCGCGTAGCCGAACTCGCGTTCGTTGGAGCCCTGCACATGGCCGCCCAGCTGCATCGCCATGGTCTGCATGCCGTAGCACACGCCCAGCACCGGCACGCCGGCGTTGAACACGTAGTCAGGGGCGCGCGGGCTGCCGGCTTCGGTGGTGCTTTCCGGGCCGCCGGACAGGATGATACCGCTTGGGTTGAATTCGCGGATCTGCGCTTCGCTAACGTCCCAGGCCCACAGTTCGCAGTAAACGCCGATTTCGCGCACGCGGCGGGCGACCAGTTGGGTGTATTGCGAACCGAAGTCCAGTATGAGGATGCGATGCTTATGGATATTTTGTGTCATGTGAGGCGAATTCCAGCAACAAGAGAAAAAGAGCGAAAATGTATGTTTTCGGGATGGGGCTTGGCGCCCCACCCCGGCCTCTCACTCAGGAGAGGTTAAGGCATCAGCCCATGCGGTAGTTCGGCGACTCTTTGGTGATGGTCACGTCGTGCACGTGGCTTTCCTGAATGCCGGCGCCGCTGATGCGCACGAACTCCGCCTTGGTGCGCAGATCGTCGATGGTGGCGCAGCCGGTCAGGCCCATGCAGGAGCGCAGGCCGCCCATCTGCTGGTGCACGATGGCTTTCAGCATGCCTTTATAGGCCACGCGGCCTTCGATACCTTCCGGCACCAGTTTGTCGGCGGCGTTATCGGTCTGGAAGTAACGGTCGGAAGAGCCTTTGGACATCGCGCCCAGCGAGCCCATGCCGCGGTAAGATTTGAACGAACGGCCCTGATACAGCTCGATTTCGCCCGGAGATTCTTCGGTGCCCGCCAGCATGGAGCCGACCATCACGCAGGATGCGCCTGCGGCGATCGCTTTGGCGATGTCGCCGGAGAAGCGGATGCCGCCGTCGGCGATAACCGGAATGCCAGTGCCTTCCAGCGCTTCCACCGCGTCGGCGATGGCGGTGATCTGCGGCACGCCCACGCCGGTCACGATACGGGTGGTGCAGATGGAGCCAGGGCCGATACCAACTTTCACCGCGCTCACGCCGGCCTCAGCCAGCGCTTTGGCGCCCGCTGCGGTCGCGACGTTGCCGCCGACGATCTGCAGATCCGGGTATTTGGCGCGGGTTTCGCGAATGCGCTGCAACACGCCTTCGGAGTGGCCGTGCGAGGAGTCGATCAGCAGAACGTCAACGCCCGCCGCCACCAGCGCGTCAACGCGCTCTTCGTTGCCGGCGCCGGCGCCGACCGCCGCGCCTACGCGCAGACGGCCGTGCTCGTCTTTACAGGCGTTCGGCTTACGTTCCGCTTTCTGGAAGTCTTTAACGGTGATCATGCCCAGCAGGTGGAAGCTGTCGTCCACCACCAGCGCTTTCTCTACGCGCTTTTCGTGCATCTTCTGCAGCACCACGTCGCGCGCTTCACCTTCTTTCACGGTGACCAGGCGATCTTTCGGCGTCATCACCGCAGTCACCGGCTGGGTCAGATCGGTCACGAAGCGCACGTCGCGGCCGGTGATGATGCCGACCAGCTCGTTGTCTTCGGTGACGACCGGATAACCGGCGAAGCCGTTGCGCGCGGTCAGCTCTTTCACTTCCTGCAGCGTGGTGGCCGGAGTAACGGTCTGCGGGTCGGTGACTACGCCGCTTTCATGTTTCTTCACGCGGCTGACTTCTTCAGCCTGGCGCTCGATGGACATGTTTTTGTGGATGAAGCCCAGGCCGCCTTCCTGCGCCAGCGCGATGGCCAGGCCGGATTCGGTAACGGTATCCATGGCTGCGGACAGCATAGGGATGTTCAGGCGGATGGTTTTGGTCAGTTGAGTGCCGAGCTCTGCGGTGTTAGGCAGAACCGTGGAGTGGGCTGGAACCAGGAGGACGTCGTCAAACGTCAGAGCTTCTTTAGCGATACGTAGCATGGGCAATATCTCACCAGGGTGGGCTGTGAAAAAGATAAAATATTGCCGCGGCATTATACAGAGCGGAATCGGTTGCCTCCAGCACTTTCTTACAAAAAGTCTTGATTACCTTTTTCAGCCATGTAGTATCGACCAATTAAGTGATTGTTTTGAAATTTGATCTGGGTCACATGTCGCTACCTGTTTCGCCTTCCATTTTTACCGTAAGCCGCCTGAATCAGACGGTTCGCCAACTGCTGGAAAGGGAAATGGGGCAGATTTGGCTCTCCGCCGAGATCTCCAACCTCTCCCAGCCCGCCTCCGGCCACTGGTATTTCACGCTGAAGGACGACCGCGCCCAGGTGCGCTGCGCGATGTTCCGCAACAGCAACCGCCGCGTCACCTTCCGGCCGCAAAACGGCCAGCAGGTCCTGGTGCGCGCCAGCATCACGCTGTATGAACCGCGCGGCGACTACCAGCTGATCGCCGAGAGCATGCAGCCCGCCGGCGACGGCCTGCTGCAGCAACAGTTCGAGCAGTTGAAACAGCGCCTGAGCGTCGAAGGGCTGTTCGATCAGCAGTTCAAGCAGCCGCTGCCCGCACCGGCCAAACGCGTCGGGGTGATCACCTCCGCCAGCGGCGCGGCGCTGCACGATATCCTGCAGGTATTGCAGCGGCGCGATCCGTCGCTGCCGATCGTCATCTACCCCACCTCGGTGCAGGGCGCCGAAGCGCCGATGCAGATCGTGCGCGCCATCGAGACCGCCAACCGCCGCGACGAATGCGACGTGCTGATCGTCGGCCGCGGCGGCGGTTCACTGGAAGATCTGTGGAGCTTCAACGACGAACGCGTGGCGCGGGCGATCTTCGCCAGCCGCATTCCGATCGTCAGCGCCGTCGGCCATGAAACCGATGTCACCATCGCCGACTTCGTCGCCGATCTGCGCGCGCCGACCCCTTCCGCCGCCGCCGAACTGGTCAGCCGCAATCAGCTTGAGCTGTTGCGCCAGCTGCAGTCGCAGCAGCAGCGGCTGGAGATGGCGATGGATTACTACCTGGCGCAGCGTCAGCAGCAGTTCACCCGCATTCATCACCGTTTACAGCAGCAGCATCCGCATCTGCGCCTGGCGCGCCAGCAGACGCTGCTGTTCAAGCTGCAGCGCCGGATGGAAGACGGCATGCAGCAACAGCTGCGCCTGGCCGCCCGCCGCAGCGAGCGCGCCCAGCAGCGGCTGGCGCAGGTGCAGCCGCAGGGCCGCATTCACCGCTACCAACAGCGCGTGCAGCAGCAGGAATACCGTCTGCAGCAGGCGATGGAGCGGCAGCTCAACGCCTACCGCCAGCGCTTCGGCGTGGCCTGCAGCCAGCTGGAGACCGTCAGCCCGCTGGCGACGCTGGCACGCGGCTACAGCGTGACGCAAACTCCGCGCGGCGAACTGCTGAAAACCACCAAGCAGGCGCAGGTCGGCGAACTGCTGAAAACCCGTCTGCAGGATGGCTGGGTGGAAAGCGAGGTGAAAACCATCACCGTCGCCAAGAAGCCGCGCAAGAAACGCGCGGCCGAATAGCCCCTACCCCAGCGTAAAGCGCTCGCCCGGTTCGCCGTTCACCCACAGCGCGCGCGTTTCGCCTTCCGGCAGGCTGAGCGTCAGCGTGCGCCAGGCCGGGCGGAAACGCCCTTCCGTCGTGATATCCAGCATGATGCGCTGATGGTCGCAGCGCATTTCCCAGCGCAGCCACAGCGCATCGCCCTGCCGCCAGCCGTCGCTTTCACCGTCGTCCTCAAACAACAGCCCGCTGCTTGCACCACCGCCCTTGAGCGGAAACAGCCGCAGCTCGCGCCGATCGTCGGCGGCCACGTCCACATGCGCCAGCCGCTGCGACAGCGGCAGCGCCGCCCCGGCGCGCACCAGCAGCGGCAGACGCTCCAACGGCGCCGCCAGCGTCACCGTCTGGCCGCCGCCGAACCACTGGCCGCTGTAGAAGCAGTACCAGCCTTCGCCGTTATCCGGCAGATACACCGAACGGCGACGCAGCCCCGGCTCCACCACGCTGGCCACCAGCAGATCGCGGCCGATCAGAAAATCGTCGTTCTCGCCAAAGGTGCGCGCATCCTGTTCGTGGTCGAGGAAGGTCGGGCGCAGCATCGGCTCGTCGTCGGCGCAGGCCTGCCACAGCAAGGTGTAGAAATACGGCAGCAGCCGGTAACGCAGGTTGATCGCCTCGCGCACCGCCGGGGTGGCGCTCGGGTACATCCAGGGCTCGTTGACCGTGGCGTCGTCGTTCCAGGAGTGTATGGTGAAACGCGGGTGCATCACGCCGTTTTGCACCCAGCGCACCAGCAGCTCCGCGTCCGGTTTGTCGCCGGAGAAGCCGCCGACGTCGTGGCCGAGGTTATACAGCCCGGACAGGCTCATGCCCAGCCCCATGCGGATGTTGTAGCGCAGCGTCTGCCAACTGGTGCGGTTGTCGCCGCTCCAGGTCTGCACGTAGCGCTGCATGCCGGCGCAGCCGGAGCGCGAGATCAGGTACGGGCGTTTCTGCGGCGCGAAGCGCTGCTGGGCCTCCATCGAGGCGCGCATCATCAGCAGCGGCATCACCGGGCGGATGTGCTTGATGGCGATCGGCCGCCCGAAGCCGTGGCAGCGCGCTTCGCCATCCCACACTTCGTACTCGTTGTTGTCGTTCCAGGTGGAATCGATGCCCATCTCCAGCAGCTGCTGCGTGACGCCCTGCTGCCACCAGCGCACCGCCGCCGGGTTGGTGAAGTCGAGGTGCGATCCTTCGTCGTCCCAGAAGCTGGAGCGCTCCGGCGCGTCGCTTTGCGAATCGCGGATAAACAGCCCCTGCGCCGCCACCTCTTGATACTGCGGATGATCCTGCAGCAGGCACGGCTTGATGTTGGCCGCCAGCCTGAGGCCGGCGTCGTGAAACGCCTGGCTGAGCAGCTTGGGCTGCGGCACCTTGTCGTAGTTCCAGTTGAACACGTAGCGCTTGTGGTTAATCGAGGTGTAGCCCGACGACAGCTGGAAGGAGTCGCAGGGAATGGCGTGCTGGCGGCACAGCGCAATGAACTGTTGCAGCTGCTGCTGGGCATCCGGCGCATCGGTGTAGTGCATGGTCGAACCGCTGTAGCCCAGGCTCCACTTCGGCCCGAAGTGGGTGCGGCCGGTCAGGCGCACGAACGCCTTGGTGACATCCAAAACCTTCGGCCCGAGGAACAGGTAGTAATCCAGATCGCCCGCCTCGGCCTGATAGCGGCGGTATGCCGTATGGTAGTTGTCGATCTCGTTGCCCAGATCCAGCCAGCAGCTGCTCAGGTTGTCGTAGAACAGGCCGAAGCTCGCCTCCGGCCCGCGGGTGATGGTAAACGGAATGTGCTTGTACAGCGGATCGGTGCTGGAGGCGTTGTACCCCATGGCGTCCAGGTTGCGCATCTCGAAGCGGCGGCCGGTGCGCTCCAGATCGCCGGCCTTCTCCCCCAGGCCGTAATAGCGCTCATCGGCGAAACGTCGCTGGTAGTGCGCCACGCCGTCGCCGTGCGCATTGAGCAGGTAGGCGCTGGTCGGCCGATCCGCCGCCAGCGGCCGCCACTCGCCGGCGGCATTGCAATGCTCCCATTCCAACCACAGCGGCTGATGCACCGTCACGCGCAGCAGCGGCGTGCTGACCACCAGCCGATCGCTCTCCTGGCGCAGCTGATAGCCCGGCAGGCTGAAACCGGCGACGCTGAGCCGATCGCGCCCCTCCCAGGGCACATCGTCCTGCGGCGCGATGCTCCAGGTGCGATCCAGCGCCAGCTCGCCGTCGCGTTTGATCAGCACGCGGAACAGGCCGTCTTCCAGCACGTACAGGCAGAAACGGTGGCGTTCATCGACCAGCAGCTCGACATGGTCGGCATACTGCGCCGCCAGCGTCCAATTTTTCAAGGTTTTCATAAATATTCCACTTAGCTGTGTGAAGGGGTTTTCTTACCGCCGCGCTCGGCGATCAGGGCAATCAGGAACACAGCGCCGATCAGATCGAAGAAGCCCATCGCGATGAACAGCGGGTTGAAGCCGATGGTGTCGGACACCGCGCCGATCAGGAGCGTGAACAGGAAGCTGGCGATCCAGGCACTGGAGCCGCGCATGCCGTTGACCGTCGCCATCTGGTTTTTATCGAACGACTCCACCACCAGCGCGCTGAGCATGCAGGAGATCACCTGATGGCCGAAACCGCCGATCGAGATCAGCAGGATCGCCACATAGGGATCTTGGGTGATCGCCACGAACGCCAGCGACACCATCAGGAAAGCGCCGGTCACCGAGCTGGCGACCACCGAGTTGACGCGGCTGCAGCCGAACCATTTGCGGTACAGGGTGGTGAGATAGCCGCTGGCGACGCTGCCGATATCCGCCGCCAGGAACGGCAGCCAGGCGAACATCGCGATCTGTTTCAGATCCATGCCGCGTTCGGTGGCCAGGTACAGCGGCACCCAGAAACTGAAGACCGCCCAGGCCGGCTCGGCGAGAAAGGCCGGGATGGCGATGCCGTAAAACTTCTTGTTCTTGCACAGGCTGGCCAGCGAAGTGAAAAACGGCAGCTTCGGCAACACCGGCTCGTTGTCTTCGCGGATCAGATCCAGCTCTTGCTGGCTGAGGTTCGGGTGCTGCTGCGGCGAGTGGTAGAACAGCCACCACAGCACGACCCAGATCAGCGCCAGCCCGCCGGAGAACAGGAACGCCCCCTGCCAGCCAAAGGAGACGTGAGCGATGACGATGATCGGCGGCGCCAGCATGGCGCCGATGGAGAAACCGACGCCCGCCCAGCCGGCGGCGATCGGCCGCTCCTTTTTCGGGAACCAGTCGGAGATCGCCTTGGCGTTGGCCGGGGTAGCCGCCGCCTCCGCGCCCCCCATGAAGAAGCGCAGAATGGCCAGTTGCAGCCAGCTGCCGGCGCCGGCGTGCAGCATGCATACCACCGCCCAAATGCCGGCGCAGATCAGAAAGCCCATCTTCAGGCCGATAACGTCGATCAGCCAGCCGCAGATCGGCTGGAACACCGTGTAGGCCAGCTGGAACGACGCCACTACCCAGGCATATTGCTCGGTGCTCATGTTCAGGCTGGTTTTCAGCTCCGGCGCCAGAATGCCCAGCGAGTTGCGGGTAATGTAGTTGACCGTGACGCCCAGCAAGAACAGCGCCAGCATCCACCAGCGCAGCGATTTGAACTTGCGCCGGCCGCTCTGCGCGACCGTCTGATTGATCTCCACACTCATCGGTTATCTCCCCGCGGCCGCCTGTGACAGCGACGCGCGCATTGGTAAGGTACGTTGCGCTATCAAAAGGGGACGGTGAACACAGGCCAACGCTCGCATAACAGACCGGCAGTCCATCACAACCCCATGATTTATTTTTTGTTTTCTTTTTCGCACACCGTTAAAATTGGACTGACAGGTCGTTAAAATTGGTGTACCAATGCAGACTACTCAGCGATAGCGCACAGCGAAACGGAGTTTTTTGCAAAGATTTTCACAGACGGGTGAAAAAATAGTCATAATGGCCGATAAATCCAGTCAAGACGCTGAAAATCCGCAGTGAAAATATTCTCATGGACGAATTTGAAGGAGATCACAAAATGAACGGAAAGCTGAAAATCCAGGAGATCGCCCGCCAAACCGGGCTGTCGATCAGCACCGTTTCCCGCGTGCTGGCCGGCAAGGCCAACACCAGCGCCGAGGCGCGCCGCAAGGTGCTGGACTGTGCGCAGCAAAACGGCATTCTGCAGGGCATTTCCAGCGGCCGGCTGATGCTGAACAACGTGATGGTGTTCGCGCCGCAGCGCGCGTTCGACGTGCGCACCGACATCTTCTACTACAAGGTCATTCAGGGCATTGCCGCCGCGCTGATGGAGCACGAGGTGCGCATCCGCTACTGCGGGCTGGAAGAGCAGCGCAGCGACGGCGCGCTGTTTCTGGAAAAGATGAGCGATCCGCACACCGAAGCGGCGCTGATCATCGGCATCGACGACGAGCATATCCACACCCTGGCGGCCGATCTGCACAAACCTTGCGTGCTGATCAACTGCAGCGATCGGCAGATGCGGCTGGACAGCGTCTCGCCGGATCATCAGTTGATCGGCGATTACTCCGCCAGCTACCTGTTCCAGCAGGGGCATAGCCATATTCTCAACCTGCAGTGTCTGCGCCGCCACACCATGGAGCTGCGGCTGGCGGGCATCCGGCAAGCCTACGCCCGGCATCATCTGCCGTTCGACGACGGCCGCCATCTGGTCACCACCTCCGGCTTCGGCAGCGAAGAGGCCGAGCAGGCGCTGACCACCTATCTCGATGGCATCCACGGCCACGCCCCGCTGCCGACGGCGATCCTGGCCGGTGGCGACTACATGGCGGTCGGGGCGGTCAAGGCGCTCAACAAGCGAGGGTTGAACGTGCCGGGCGACGTGTCGGTGATGAGCACCGACGGCTTCAACCTGGCGGAAATCCATGACGTGCCGCTGACCTCGGTGCAGGTGCCGCGCGACGAACTGGGTTACGAGGCGATCCAACTGCTGCAGCGGCGCATGCTGCGCGCCGACGCACCGCCGTGCAATCTGCTGCTGCACGGCCGGCTGGCGGTGCGCGCCTCGGTGCGGCGCATCAGCCCGCACAAGACTGCGCCGGCGGTGAGCACGCATGACCACAGGCTTTATGACGAGTAGGCTACACTTAGGCACAGTGCATTCATTCGATGAGGTAAAATTTTTTGCCTAAGGAGAGCCACTATGCCAGCCCAGCGCATGCGTTCCGTCATTCCTCCCTACATGCTGCGCCGCATCATTGAACACGGCAATGCCCCGCAGCGCGACTGCGCGCTGCACACTCTGAACCACGTGCAAAGCCTGCTCGGCAACAAGCCGCTGCGTTCACCGACCGAGAAAAACGCCCGAGCCGGCGAAGCGCTCCGCGATATCTACGACGCCCAGAACGGCACCCAACTGCCCGGCAAACAGGTACGTAAAGAGGGCCAGCCCAGCAACCACGATGTGGCGGTGGACGAAGCCTACGACTACCTCGGCGTCACCTACGATTTCTTCTGGCAGGCCTACCGCCGCAACTCACTGGATAACCAGGGGCTGCCGCTGGTCGGCAGCGTACACTACGGCAAGGAGTACCAGAACGCTTTCTGGAACGGCCAGCAGATGGTGTTCGGCGACGGCGACGGCGAGATTTTCAACCGTTTCACCATCGCCATCGACGTGGTCGGCCACGAGCTGGCGCACGGCGTGACCGAGAGCGAAGCCGGGCTGATCTACTACCAGCAGTCCGGCGCGCTCAACGAATCGCTGTCCGACGTGTTCGGTTCGCTGGTCAAGCAGTTCCACCTGCAGCAAACCGCCGATAAAGCCGACTGGCTGATCGGCGCCGGGCTGCTTGCCGAGGGCATTAAAGGCAAAGGGCTGCGCTCAATGTCGGCGCCCGGCACCGCCTACGACGACCCGCTGCTGGGCAAAGACCCGCAGCCCGCCAGCATGAAGGATTATATCCAGACCAAGGAAGACAACGGCGGCGTGCACCTCAACTCCGGCATCCCCAACCGCGCCTTCTACCTGGCGGCGACGGCGCTGGGCGGCTTCGCCTGGGAGAAAGCCGGCTACGTCTGGTATGACACGGTATGCGACAAAGCGCTGCCGCAAAATGCCGATTTCGCCACCTTCGCCCGCGCCACGGTGAAACATGCGCAAGCGCGTTTCGACCAGAGCGTGGCGGACAAGGTGCAGCAAGCCTGGCATCAGGTGGGGGTGGAATAATGAAACCGCTGCCGACGCTCAATCAGGATACGGTCATTGAGCTGGCGCGCGAGGGAGGCTTCGCCTACATTCCCAAACTGGCGGGCCAGCGCCGCATCGCGCTGGCCGATATCACGCCGGAGCAGCGGCAGCGCCTGAATCAGCTGCTGAACCAGACGCTGCCCTATGCGCAGGAAGAAGGCCAGCCCAACTCCCCCGGCTGCGGCGACCAACGCTACTACCGCATACAGATCGACTACACCAGCCCCACCCTGAGCACCGAGATCGTGCTGTTAATCCCGGAAAGCAGCGCGCCGCAGGCGCTGGTGGATCTGTGGAAAACCGGCCAGGTGGATGAGTGAGGGCTTACAGCGGCTGATAGCTGAAATTCACCCGCTTTTTGGAGATCAGCCCGTGCCCGTACTGGCACAGGTAATCCACCGCCCCGCAGGCTTTCAATTCTTGCAGCGGCTGCCCGCACTCCGGGCAGCTCGCCAGCTGCCGATAATCGCGCTGACAGGCGGCACAATGGTAGTGACCCGCTACCCAATTCATGGTCTGACGACAGTGCGGACAGTGCGCGTCCATAACGACTCCCAGGTTAAATCGCGCCCCATGAGCGCAAAAAATAGATCCCCAACGCGGTGGTGAAGAACGAACCGACGGTGGTGATGGCGATAATATTGGCCGCCAGCGTGGCGTTGCCGCCCATGGCGCGCGTCATCACATAGCTGCCCGAAGCGGTCGGCGTGGCGGAAAACAGGAAGATAATCCCCAGCGCCGCCCCCTGGAACCCGCACAGCCAGCCGGCCAGCGTCATCAGGCACGGCACCAGAAACAGCTTGGCCGCCGACGACAGCGCCGCCACGTTGGACGAACGGAACATGGCGCGAAAATCCAGGCTGGCGCCGGTGCACAGCAGCGCCAACGGCAGCGACAGCGCGGAGATATAGCTGCCGGTTTGGCGGATCACGGCCGGGATGCCCAGCCCGGTTTGCGCATACGCCAGCCCGCACACCAGACCGATGATCAGCGGGTTGGTGACGATGCTGCGCAGCAGCGACAGGTGGCTGATTTTCTTGCCCTGCCCGCCCTGCAGGCTGCGCGTGAGGGTGATGACCGACAGTATGTTGAACAGGATCACCGTCACCGTCAGGTACAGCGAGGCGAGCGCAATGCCTTCGCTGCCGTAGGCGGTCATGGCGTAGGCCAGGCCGACGATGGCGGTATTGGCGCGGAAGCCGCCCTGCACGAACACCCCGCGCTCACGCGGTTCTTTCACCAACCACCTGGCCGCCAGCTCCAAAAGCAGGAAGGTCGCCAGCGTGCCGACCGCGCCGAACAGCACCAGCGGCAGGTTGCCGAGCAGTTGCGGATGGTTGGTGGCAATGCTGAAAAACAGCAGGCACGGCAGCGCCAGATTGAACACCAGGCGGGTCGCACCGTCGACGAAGCGGTCATCCATCAGGCGCCAATGGCGCAGCAGGATCCCCAGCAGCATCATCAGCAGATTCGGCACGGTGACGTTAAACGCAAAACTCCAGGTTTCCCAGGACATGGTGTTCCTTCAGGCAGGCGAGGTAATCTTCAGATAATAAAACGATTTCGGGCCAATAAAAAAGGGCGCGGCATCACTGCCGCGCCCCTCATGAGCGATTACTTGCTCTTTTTCAGGTGGCTCATCAGGCGCTTGCGCTTACGCATCTGGGTTGGCGTCAGCAGATTGCGTTTGCCGGCGAACGGGTTGTCACCCTCTTTGAACTGGATGCGGATCGGCGTCCCCATCACATTCAGCGAGCGGCGGAAGTAGTTCATCAGATAGCGTTTGTACGAATCGGCCAGATCGCTGACCTGGTTGCCGTGGATCACCACGATCGGCGGGTTGTAACCGCCGGCATGGGCATATTTCAGCTTCACGCGGCGGCCGCGCACCAACGGCGGCTGGTGATCGTCAACCGCCATCTGCATGATTTTGGTCAGCATCGAGGTGTTTACGCGGCGGGTTGCGCACTCGTAGGCTTCCTGTACCGATTCGAACAGGTTGCCGACGCCGCTGCCGTGCAGGGCGGAAATGAAGTGCACGCGCGCGAAGTCGACGAAGCCCAGACGCAGATCGAGCATCTCTTTCACGTGCTCGCGATCTTCTTCGCTCATGCCGTCCCACTTGTTGACCGCAATCACCAGTGAGCGCCCACTATTGAGGATAAAGCCGAGCAGAGAGAGATCCTGATCGGAAATGCCTTCACGCGCGTCGATCACCAGCAGCACCACGTTGGCGTCTTCAATCGCCTGCAGGGTCTTGATCACCGAGAATTTCTCGACGGTTTCGGTCACCTTGCCGCGTTTACGCACCCCGGCGGTGTCGATCAGCACGTACTCGCGTTCGTCGCGCACCATCGGAATGTAGATGCTGTCGCGGGTGGTGCCCGGCATGTCGTACACCACCACGCGCTCCTCGCCGAGGATGCGGTTAGTGAGCGTAGACTTACCGACGTTCGGGCGGCCGACGATCGCCAGTTTGATCGGCAGATCCTGCGGATTGAACGCTTCTTCCGGCTCTTCGTCTTCTTCGCCTTCCAGCGTTTCGCCGTTTTGCTCAGCCCAGTAAGCGGCGTTGGCCTCTTCCTCGGTCAGCTCGACGTCTTCCGGTTTTTCCGGCACGAACGGCACCAGCACGTGTTCAATCAGCTGGGTCACGCCGCGGCCGTGAGAAGCGGCGATAGCGAACACTTCACCCAGGCCAAGCGAGTAGAAATCGGCGGTGGCGGTGTCCGGATCCAGACCGTCGGTCTTGTTGGCCACCAGGAAGGTCGCCTTCTGGCGGCTGCGCAGGTGCTGGGCGATGCCCTGATCCGCCGGCATCAGGCCGGCGCGGGCGTCGACCATGAACAGCACGATGTCCGCTTCTTCGATCGCCAGCAGCGACTGACCGGCCATGCGCGTTTCGACGCCGTCTTCGGTGCCGTCGATGCCGCCGGTATCGACGATGATGAATTCATTGCCTTCGATTTCAGCACGACCATACTTGCGGTCACGCGTCAGCCCCGGGAAATCCGCCACCAGCGCATCACGCGTATGGGTTAAACGGTTGAACAAGGTGGATTTACCCACATTCGGGCGCCCGACCAGCGCGACGACAGGTATCATTGTTGAAGCCTCATTACTTAATAATCAATGCGTTACTGCACTGTGGATAGACACCAGCGGTGCAGCTTATAAAAATACGAAACGGCCCCTGAACATTCAGGAGCCGTTTTCAAGCCATGCGACGAGCGGCGTTAGCGGGTGAAAGCGTAAACTTTCCCACCGCGAGCCTGGATGATCAGCTTGTCGCTGGCCACCATCGGCGCAGACAGGAAGCCGGAGCTGTCCACTTCCTGCTGGGCGACAAAACGGCCATCGGTGGTGTTGATCCAGTGCAGATAACCTTCGGCGTCACCGGTCACCAGATAACCATTATACATCACCGGCGGCGTCAGGTTACGGTGCAGCAGATCGCTCTGCGTCCACACGGTCACGCCGCCTTCGGTGCTGAGCGCCACCACGCGATCGTTCTGGTCGATCAGGTAGATGCGGCCCGCGTCGACGATGAAATCATTCACCGAACCCAGCTCGCGTTTCCAGATAATCTGGCCGGAACGCAGATCCAGCGCCGTCAGGTTGCCGTTGTAACCCAGCGCGTAGACCACGCCGTCAACGATCACCGGCGTGGTGTCCACGTCGTTCAGGCGATCGATTTCGGTCGCGCCGCTCGGCTGAGAAATACGCTGTTGCCAGATAATCTGGCCCTGCTGCATCAGCACCGCACTGACGCGGCCGTTGTCACCGCCGACGATGGCGGCGCCAAAGGCGACGGCCGGCGCGGATTCACCGCGCAGCGACAGCGAAGGCATGTCCAGGTTAACCGTCCACTTCACCGCGCCGTCGGCTTCGTTCAGCGCCTGCAGCATGCCGTTGGAGGTGTGCACCAACACCATGCCGTCGCTGACAACCGGACGGGAGATCGCTTCGCCGGCCACTTTGGTCTGCCAGGCGATGGCGCCGTCGGCGGTGTTCAATGCGTAAACCACCGCTTTTTCGCTGCCGACGTAAACCTTGTCGCCCGCAACCGTCAGGCCGCCCGACAGCAGCGCAGACAGGTTGCTGGAGAAGAAGCCGGTCTTCTCGGAGAGATTGACCTTCCACTTCTCGTTGCCGCTGTCGGCGTCCATCGCTTTCACGATGCCAAAGCGATCGGCGGCGTAAATGGTGCTGTCCTGATAGGCCGGGCGCAGGTGGGAGTAATACTCACCGATACCGTCGCCCACCGAGGTGCTCCACGCCTTGCTCGGCGTAAACTGATTTTCAACTTTCGGCAACGGCGACATGGTAACCACGTCTTCTTCGCTGTTAAACAGCGAGCAACCACTCAGCAAGGCAGCGGAAACCAGTCCGACCAAGAGTGTTTTACGCAATTGCATGGGAATTCCCCTTAGCTGGACAAGTTATTCAATTTCATGCGCAGCAGAACCTGCAGCGCCTGAGAAGCATTGGACTCAATGCCTTTGCTGTAAGCTTCGCGCGCGCCCTTGGCGTCGCCCTTGGCCAGCAATACATCGCCGCGCACATCCTGCATCATCGCCACCCAGCCTTCGCCTTTCACGCCATCCAGCGTTTTCAGCGCTTCATCCAGCTTTTTCTCCTGCAGCTGGACGCGCGCCAGACGCAGGTCGATCATCGCCAACAGGTTGTCGTCTTTGGTCTGGCCCTGCGCCAGCACCAATTGTTGTTCCGCCTTGGCGAAATCATTCTGTTCGACAAAGTGCTTGGCCAACTGCAGCGCGGCCAGTACGCCGTAGCTGTTGCCGTTGGCCTGGACAAATTTCTCTGCGGCAGCCACGTCATCCGGCTTGCCGGCCGCCAGACGATCGCTGGCTTCCTGATAGGATTGCGATGCCGCCATCATGTTGGAGTTTTCATGGCTCTGCCAATAACGCCAGCCAACCAGGGCACCAATTCCGAGCACCACGCCCACCGCCAGCGCTTTGCCGTTCTCGGCAAAGAACCGACGCAGTGCGTCGACTTGTTCGTTTTCAGTGGTATAGACTTCCACGGTGTCCTTCTCCTTAACCTAACATCAAAGCCAGACGCGCAGCGACTTCGCTTTGCGCCAGCGTTTCTTGTTCACCACTGCGCAGGTCTTTCACCACCACCTGCTGCGCCGCCACTTCGCTCTCACCCAGGATCAGCGCGATGCGCGCGCCCCATTTGTCCGCACGGGTGATCTGCTTCTTGAAGTTGCCGCCGCCGTAATTGGTCATCAGCTTCAGCTGCGGCGCCGCGTCGCGCACCTGTTCAGCCAGCCGCATCGCCGCACTCTGGGTGCCCGCGCCGGAAGAAATGACGTACACGTCGATAGCCGACGGCGCCTTGAATTCCGGGTTGACCGCCTGCACCAGCAGCACCAGACGCTCCAGGCCCATGGCGAAACCGACCGCCGGGGTGGCGCGGCCGCCCAGTTGCTCGACCAGGCCGTCGTAACGGCCGCCCGCGCAGACGGTGCCCTGCGCGCCCAGGCTGGTGGTCACCCACTCAAACACGGTGCGGTTGTAGTAATCCAGACCGCGCACCAGGCGCTCGTTAACGGTATATGGGATACCTGCCTGCGCCAAAAGTTCACACAGACCGGCGAAGTGAGCACGGGATTCTTCATCCAGGTACTCGGACAGGCGCGGCGCGTCGTTCAGCAGCGCCTGCACCTCAGGATTTTTGGAGTCCAGCACGCGCAGCGGGTTGCTGTACATGCGGCGTTTGCAGTCTTCGTCCAGCACCTCGACGTGCTGCTCCAGGAACGCCACCAGCGCGTCGCGGTAGTTGGCGCGCGCCTCCAGCGAACCGATGGAGTTCAGCTCCAGCGTGACGTGCTCGGCGATGCCCAGCGCTTTCCACCAGCGGGCGGTCAGCAGGATCAGCTCGGCGTCGATATCCGGGCCTTGCAGGCCGAACACTTCCGCGCCCAGCTGATGGAACTGACGGTAACGCCCCTTCTGCGGGCGCTCGTAGCGGAACATCGGGCCGATGTACCACAGACGCTGTTCCTGATTGTACAGCAGACCATGTTCGATGCCGGCGCGCACGCAGCCAGCCGTCCCTTCCGGACGCAGCGTCAGGCTTTCGCCGTTGCGGTCTTCGAAGGTATACATCTCTTTTTCCACGACGTCGGTCACTTCGCCGATCGCGCGTTTGAATAACGGGGTCTGCTCTACAATCGGCAACCGGATTTCGCTGTAACCGTAGCCGCCCAGCACCTGCTTGAGGGTGCCTTCAATACGCTGCCATAATGCCGTTTCTTCCGGCAGGTAGTCGTTCATGCCGCGAATGGCTTGAATGTTCTTTGCCACGTGAGTTCTCTGTCCGTTGTCTGTAAAAATGAACCCGATTATAGGGACTTTGCCGCCCGGTATTCAACGCGGATGCGGTTTTCTGCCCTTCAGGTTCATAAACAAGCGGGCCAACAGGCCCGCCGTGTAGCGATAACGCTTATTTTTCCAGCAGGTTGACCGTGATGCGTTTGCTTTCGTCCATCATCGCGGCCTTGGCGCGAATTTTCGCTTCCAGCTGGTCGATCATCTGTTCGTTGTCGAAACGCTCTTTCTGGCGCACGCCGTCTTCATAGAAGCCGCTCTTCTTGTGGCCGCCGGTTACGCCCATGGTGGACACCAGCGCTTCGCCCGGGCCGTTCACCACGCAGCCGATGATCGAAACGTCCATCGGCGTGATGATGTCTTCCAGGCGCTGCTCCAGCGCGTTCACCGTGCCGATCACGTCGAACTCCTGACGCGAGCAGGTCGGACAGGCGATGAAGTTGATGCCGCGCGCGCGGATGCGCAGCGACTTCAGGATGTCGAAACCGACCTTCACCTCTTCGACCGGATCCGCCGCCAGCGAGATGCGCAGGGTGTCGCCGATGCCTTCAGACAGCAGCATGCCCAGGCCGATGGCCGATTTGACCGACCCGCTGCGCGCGCCGCCGGCTTCGGTGATGCCCAGGTGCAGCGGCTGATCGATGCGCGACGCCAGCAAGCGGTAGGATTGCACCGCCAGGAACACGTCCGACGCCTTGACGCTGACCTTAAACTGGTCGAAGTTGAGGCGATCGAGGATGTCCACGTGGCGCATGGCGGATTCCAGCAGCGCTTCCGGCGTAGGTTCGCCGTACTTTTCCTGCAGGTCTTTTTCCAGCGAGCCGCCGTTGACGCCGATGCGAATCGGGATGTTCTTGTCACGGGCGCAGTCCACCACCGAGCGAATGCGCGATTCGTTGCCGATGTTGCCCGGGTTGATGCGCAGGCAGTCTACGCCATATTCGGCCACCTGCAGTGCGATGCGATAATCGAAGTGGATATCGGCGACCAGCGGCACGTTGACCTGCTGCTTGATCAGTTTGAACGCCTCGGCGGCGTCCATGGTTGGAACCGAAACGCGGACGATGTCGACGCCCACGCGCTCCAGCGCTTTGATCTGATTAACCGTTGCTTCAACATCGGTGGTACGGGTGTTGGTCATCGACTGCACGGCAATCGGCGCGCCATCACCAATAGGCACCTTGCCGACGTAAATGCGTGTAGATTTTCGACGGTTGATGGGCGCTTGGTTATGCATTACTTACTCTCCATTGCTGCTCTGACATCACGACCGGTGCCGCGCGATTACTGCGCGGCGACGGTCAGGCGAGCAACACGGTTTGACTTAACGAACCGGCTTAAATCAACCGGTTTACCCTGATACTGGATCTGAACTGCCGCCGGCGCGCCGATGGTCAGTTTATACGGCGCAGTGCCGGTCAGGTTCAGCTTGCCGCCTTGCTTCTGGGTGCCGCTGAACAGCGTTTTACCGCTCGCGTCGGTCACCTGCAGCCAGCAGTCGGCGGAGAAATCCATCACCAGCGCGTTCGGATCGGCCGCCGGCGCAGCCACGCCCGCATCGGCGGTCGGCAACGGCGCTTGCGCCGCCGGCGCGGTTTCCGGCAGGGTGGTCTGGCTTGGCGACACCACGGCAGGCTGCTGCTGAGCCGCGCTCGGCGCCTGGGCGGTCGCCGCCGGCGCCTGAGCCGCTGCGCCGGTATCGGCCGGCGCGGCGCTGTTGTCGGTCAACGGCACGTTGGTGCCGGCGTCGGCATTGCCGTCGGTCAGCGGCACGGACTGCCCTTCGTTATTCTGTGAAAGCTGCGCCGAGGATTGATCGGCCATGGTGGCGATCTCTTCCTGCTGCGCCTTGTGGTTTTGCCACCACCAGGCGCCGGTCAGGCCGATCACCACGAACACGATAAGCCAGGTGAAGCTCATCAGCCAGCCGTCGCGTTTCTTGCGGCGCTTGCCCAGCGAGAAACTTTGCATCGGCGCCACTTTCGCCATCTTCAACGGCGCCTGCTTGGCCAACATCGGCAGCAGTTCGTCTTCCGGCAGATGCACCAGCTTGGCGTAGGAACGGATGTAGCCGCGCACGAAGGTGGACGCGAGGTCAGCGGACACGCTGTCTTCCTCGATATCGCGCACGGTGGACATTTTGAGACACAGGCGTTCTGCAACGGTCTGTTGGCTCAGCCCGAGTTGCTCACGGGCCTGACGCAGGCGCTGGCCCGTCGTCATGGATACGGTTTTATCTTGGGAGGCTTCAGTATTCATTAGCTAAGAACTGCTGGTACTGTTTGGATTGTGGAAAACTTCGCGCTAGCTGCTTGCCATAGCGTTGAACGCTATCCTGGCGGCCGGCTAACGCGGCGAAACGAATCTGTAACCATAAGCTGCTGGCGCTGGCCGGCAGAACATGCTGATAAACATCCAATAAAAGTTGCGACTGGGCGCGCTTCCCTTCTCCAAATTGCTTTTCGGCCTCCGCCAGCAGCGGAGTGCCTTTGTCCGGATCGACCTTCAGCGCGCGGCTCAACAGCGTGCGCGCTTCGTCGTTTTGTCCGGCCTTGAGAAAACAGTAACCTGCGTTTTCCAGGCTGTCGGCGACCTGGCCATAATCGGGCGCCAGCGCCGCAGCGTTAAACTGCTGTTGCGCCGGTACATACTGCCCTAAACCGCAAAGAAACGCACCGTAATTATTCAGTACGGTGCCATTGCCCGGCGCAAGTTTGAGCGCTTGCCGATAACGCTGTTCGGCCTCGGCGTTTTCACCGCTGCGCTGCGCGTAGAGCGCCATGCCCAACTGCGTGCGGTAATCCTGCGGGGCCGCGTCCAGCGCCTTTTCCAGGTTCTGGCGCGCGGCGTTCATGTCGCCTTGCTGCAGGTACTCCAGCCCCAGCTGCAGGCGCGTCTGGCCCGCTTCAGAGACCTGTGCTTCCTTTTCCGGCGCTGAACCGGAACACCCGGCCAACAATCCGGCCGCCAGCCACATACCCCACAGTTTCAGCTTCATGCCCGCATTCATTTCCTTATCGGCCGTCAGCTAACGCCCGCCAGCGACACGCTTTCGCATAACAGGCTGTTAGATAACAAAAAATGGTGCTATAGGATTCAGACCGCCCGTACGTTGATAGGTTCCCCGGCCATTTTCTTCTTCAGGGTACGTTTGGTACGGTCGATCACTTCACCCGCCAGTTGCCCGCAGGCGGCGTCGATATCGTCACCACGGGTTTTACGAACAATAGTCGTAAAGCCGTATTCCATCAACACCTTGGAGAAACGATCCACCCGGCTGTTGGAGCTGCGGCCGTACGGAGCGCCCGGGAACGGGTTCCATGGGATCAGGTTGATCTTGCACGGCGTGTCTTTCAGCACTTCCGCCAGCTGATGCGCGTCATCGGTGCTGTCGTTGATATGATCCAGCATCACGTACTCGACGGTGACGCGGCCCTGGTTGGCGTTGGATTTCTCCAGGTAGCGACGCACCGCGGACAGGAAGGTCTCGATGTTGTACTTGCGGTTGATCGGCACGATCTCATCGCGGATGGTGTCGTTCGGCGCGTGCAGCGAAATAGCCAGCGCCACGTCGATCATGTCGCCCAGCTTGTCCAGCGCCGGCACCACGCCAGAGGTAGACAGGGTCACGCGGCGTTTGGACAGGCCAAAGCCGAAGTCGTCCAGCATGATTTCCATCGCCGGCACCACGTTGTTCAGGTTGAGCAGCGGCTCGCCCATGCCCATCATCACCACGTTGGTAATCGGGCGTTGGCCGGTCACCTTCAGCGCGCCGATGATCTTCGCCGCGCGCCACACCTGGCCGATGATTTCCGACACGCGCAGGTTGCGGTTGAAGCCCTGCTGCGCCGTCGAACAGAATTTGCACTCCAGCGCGCAGCCTACCTGCGAGGAGACGCACAGCGTCGCGCGGTCGGCTTCCGGGATATACACGGTTTCGACCTGCTGATCGCCCACCTTGATCGCCCACTTGATGGTGCCGTCGGCCGAACGCTGTTCTTCCGCCACTTCCGGCGCGCGGATTTCCGCTACGCGCTGCAGCTTGCCGCGCAGGACTTTGTTGATGTCGGTCATCTGCTCGAAATCGTCGCAGCAGTAGTGGTAAATCCACTTCATCACCTGATCGGCGCGGAACGGTTTTTCGCCCATTTCGGCGAAGAACTCGCGCATTTGCTGGCGGTTCAGGTCCAGCAGGTTGATTTTGGCCGCAGCCGGTTGCTCCACGTTAACGGAGGGGGTAGTCAGCGAATTATTTTCAGACACGGTGTGCTCGGACGTGATGGGTTCTAACATAATGATCTCTGGCCTCGTTATTACACGTTATGGCGCTAAAGAATGGAAAGTAAGTTGTGCATTTCAGCCCGCATGATTCGGGTGGCGGCACTAAAAACACGCCCCTGACAAGTCGTCTTATCAGGGGCGCGGCATTGTACAAATTTTAGTAGCGGGTTTCTATGGCTGAAAGGCATTCAGGGCATTTTTATTGTTTCAGCCGGTGAATGCCTGGTTATCAGCAACGGCACGATTAACGTGCGCAGATTTCGCTTTCGTTGAAGAAGTAAGCGATTTCACGCTGTGCGGATTCAACGGAGTCGGAACCGTGAACGGCGTTAGCGGTGAAGCTGTCCGCGTAGTCGGCGCGCAGGGTGCCGGCCAGTGCGTTGTCCGGGTTGGTTGCGCCCATGATGTCGCGGTTGCGCTGCACGGCGTTTTCAGATTCCAGAACCTGCACCATGATTGGGCCGGAGGTCATGAACTCAACCAGACCGTCGAAGAATGGGCGGCCTTTGTGCTCAGCGTAGAAGCCTTCAGCTTGCTCGCGAGTCAGACGCAGCATTTTAGCGGCGATGATTTTGAAACCGGCGCGCTCGAAACGCGCGTAGATAGCGCCGATGTCGTTGTTGGCTACAGCGTTTGGTTTAACGATGGAAAAGGTACGTTCTACGGTCATGATGGCCTCTGTATGACTTCCAAAACAGGCCGGTCTGCAATGTTGCCGGCCTTCTCAAGTGGCGCAGATTATATGTGCGCCGTTAACGCTTGCCTACGGGAAAATCAACATTTCATTAAAAAAATATGATCTTCGTTCGCCACTTTCAGCGGCACGCCGACGTTATTGGGTCTTGTCGGTAGACGGGATCACATTGCGCAGCCAACTGCCCCAGCGGCGCTGATAAAACGGCTGCGTATGGGCGATCAGGTAGTGGCTGACGCCCCGCTCTTTCTCCGATACCAGGCAGAAATCCACCGGTTCGTCATTCGGCGCCGTTTCGCTGGCGACGCTGCCGGCCTCGTTGATCAACGCCTCGATCTCCGCCGGCTCGGCATCCACTTCCAGCCCGATCAGCAGATTCGGCTTCTCGTCCGCCGCCTGGTCGTGCATCAGCGCCAGAAACGCGCGGCGCACCGGCTTGCGCTGGCTGAACAGCGTGGTCAGCGCATCCACCATCGCCGACGGATACTCTTCGGGCTGCCCCAGCAGGATTTGGGTCTCTTTGTCGACGTAATGCTCCACCGGTTTGACAACGCCGCCGGTCGCCAGCAGCATCGCCACCTCTTCCGGGTAGAACTCTTTGCCGTATTCCGCCTTCGGGTTGAGGAACAGATCCGCGCCCTGGGTGATTTCAAACAGCACCCGCGCCGGCATGGCGATGAACGGCTGTTCATCCTCAACGGCCTTCTGCAGCGCTTCCAGCGAGGTGAAGAACGGAATAATGCTGCCGCCGTCCTGTTTTTCCCAATGCTGGATATTGACCGGCGTATCCGCGTTCAGCGTAATGTCGCCGTCCTGCTGCACCTGCTCGCTGTCGCCGAGGATCAGCACCGTGGCCTCGAGCAGTTCACGGAAGAACGCCGGGCGGTGGGCCGGCTCCGTCACCGCCAGCTTCAGCAGGCGTTCAAGTTCGTTCTCGCTCGGGGCGGCATCGTGATGATGGGCACTCATGGCAAACTCCAGGGATCAAATAGCGAGGCCCAGCATGCTGGGCCCCGAAGATAATGCGCATTCTAGCGCCCGACGCGGCGGGCGTTCAATTATTTGGCTTTGCTCAGCAACAGATTGGCCAGGGTGCGCACGCCCAAACCGGTCGCGCCGGCCGACCACTGATCCACCGCGCCTTTGCGGTAGGTGGCGGAACAGTCGATGTGCAACCAGCCTTGCTGGTAGTTCTTAACGAAATGCGACAGGAAGGCCGCCGCGGTGCTGGCACCGGCGGTATAGGCCGGGCCGGCCACGTTGTTCAGCTCGGCGAAGTTGGACGGCAGCTGGCTGCGGTGGAACTCGGCCAGCGGCAGACGCCAGAACGGCTCGTGCTCGGCGGCGGCGCTGCTCAGCAGCTCCTGCGCCAGCGCGTCGTCAAAGCTGAACAGCGCGTGATAGTCGTTGCCTACCGCCGTTTTCGCCGCGCCGGTCAGGGTGGCGCAGTCGATAATCAGCTGCGGGTTCTGCTCAGAAGCGTCGATCAGGCCGTCGGCCAGCACCAGGCGCCCTTCCGCATCGGTGTTCATCACCTCAACGGTTTTGCCGTTGCGGTAGCGAATGATGTCGCCCAGTTTGAAGGCGTTGCCGCTGACCATGTTGTCGGCGCAGCACAGGTACAGCTTCACGCGCTGCTTCAGGCCGCGCGCCGCCGCCAGCGCCAGGGCGCCGGTGATGGTGGCCGCGCCGCCCATGTCGGATTTCATCGAATCCATAAAGGCGCTTTGCTTCAGGCTGTAGCCGCCGCTGTCGAAGGTGATGCCCTTGCCGACCAGGCATGCGAACACCGGCGCATCCGGGTTGCCGGTCGGGTTGAAGTCCAATGCCAGCAGCACCGGCGGGCGCTCGGAGCCGCGGCCGACGGTGTGGATGCCGGCATAGTTCTGCTCGCGCAGATCTTCGCCCTTGGTGATGCGGTAGCTGACGGCATCGCAGCCGACGTCGCACATCAGATCGACGGCGCGGGTCGCCAATTGCTCCGGCCCCAGCTCTTCCGCCGGCATGTTGATGGTGTCGCGCACCCAGTCGACGATCTTCAGGCGCTTATCCAGTTCCTGACGCGCGGCTTCCGGCAGCTCGGCCCATTCGACGTTGCGCTGCCCTTTCGGCCCGCGATAGCCTTGCCAGAACGCCCAGCTGTTTTCCAAATCCCAACCGTCGCCGGCCAGCTTGACGTTTTTGATGCCCTGGCCATCAATTTTGCGGCCCGCGCGCTGGATCGCGCCCAGCTTGTCGGCGCCGGTCAGGTGGATGGTCATTCCTTCGCCGTTGGTGCTCAGCAGCGCTTTTTCGCCCCAGCGGGCGTCGGCAGGTTGTTGCGACAGCGTGACCTGCATGAATTCTGTTGTCATAGCCTTCTTACTCCGGATTATTCTTTTATTAATCTTGTCGGATACAAAATAAACGGGCCGCCCATGGCAGCCCGTTACGCTATTTACTCCGCTTCATCTAACCAGACCAGCAGGATCGCTTCCAGTATTTTTTCGTTGGAAGCCTGCGGATCGTCATCGAACTCTTCCAGATCGCAGATCCACTGATGCATGTCGGTAAAACGCACGGTTTTCGGATCGGTATCCGGGTATTGGTCGTACAGGGCTTCGCCGATTTCACGGCTGTCGGTCCACTTCAGTCCCATTATGATCTCCGGGTTGACGCTGCGGCTAACAATTAATGCTCACGCGCGTGATTGACGGTGTAGCGCGGCATTTCGACCACCAGATCTTCGTCGGCGACCAGCGCCTGGCAGCTCAGACGGCTTTCCGGCTCCAGCCCCCAGGCTTTGTCCAGCATGTCGTCTTCCAGCTCGCTGCTCTCTTCCAGCGAATCGAAGCCTTCACGCACGATGCAGTGGCAGGTGGTGCAGGCGCAGGATTTCTCACAGGCGTGCTCGATTTCAATGCCGTTGCGCAGCGCAACGTTGAGGATCGACTCCCCTTTTTCGGCTTCCAGAACCGCCCCTTCCGGGCAAAGATCTTGATGGGGCAGGAAAACAATTTTAGGCATGGTTAAACCTCATCCACAGAATGGCCAGCCAGCGCGCGGCGAATGGAAGCGTCCATGCGGCGCGCGGCAAAATCTTGCGTTTGTGCATCTAATGTTTTGATGGCGTCTTCGATAGCGGCGGGATCTTCACCCTGCGCCGCCTGCTGCAACGCCTGGGTCGCGGCGGCGATCGCCTGGCTTTCCGCCTCGCTCAGCAGCGCGGCGTCGGTGGCCAGCGCGCCCTGCAGGCTTTCCAGCACCCGCGCGGCTTCCACGCGTTGCTCCGCCAGCTTGCGCGCGCCCACGTCGCTTTGCGCGTTGGCCATCGAGTCTTTGATCATGCCGGCGATTTCGCTGTCCGACAGGCCGTACGACGGCTTGACCTGGATCGACGCTTCAACGCCGGTGGATTTCTCCATCGCGGTGACGCTCAGCAGGCCGTCGGCATCCACCTGGAAGGTGACGCGAATGTGCGCGCCCCCGGCAGGCAGCGGCGGCAGGCCGCGCAGCGTAAAGCGCGCCAGCGAACGGCAATCCTGCACCAGCTCGCGCTCGCCCTGCAGCACGTGGATCATCATCGCGCTCTGGCCGTCTTTAAAGGTGGTGAACTCCTGCGCGCGCGCCACCGGGATAGTGGTGTTGCGCGGGATCACTTTCTCCACCAGGCCGCCCATGGTTTCGAGGCCCAGCGACAGCGGGATCACGTCCAGCAGCAGCATATCGCTGTCCGGCTTGTTGCCCACCAGGATGTCGGCCTGGATCGCGGCGCCGATGGCGACCACTTTATCCGGATCGATCGACGTCAGCGGCGTGCGGCCGAAGAAGGCGCCCACTTGCTCACGCACCAACGGCACGCGGGTGGAACCGCCGACCATCACCACTTCCAGCACCTCGTCGGCGGCGACGCCGGCGTCTTTCAGCGCCCGGCGGCAAGCCATCAGCGTGCGTTTCACCAACGGAGCGATCAGCGCTTCAAACTGGGCGCGGGTCACCTCGCCCTGCCAGCCGGCCACCTCGACGCGCACGCTGTCGACATCGCTCAACGCGATTTTGGCGGCGATGGCGGCATCCAGCAGTTGACGCTGCACGCCGTGGTCGCTGCGATCGGCCACGCCGGCCTGCTCGCGCAGCCAGTCGGCCAACAGATGATCGAAGTCGTCGCCGCCCAGCGCGGAATCGCCGCCGGTGGCCAGCACTTCGAACACGCCGCGGCTGAGGCGCAGAATGGAGATATCAAAGGTGCCGCCGCCCAGATCGTAAACCGCGATCACCCCTTCCTGGCCGGAATCCAGCCCGTAGGCGATCGCCGCCGCGGTCGGTTCGTTCAACAGGCGCAGAACGTGCAAGCCGGCCAGACGCGCTGCGTCTTTGGTGCCCTGGCGCTGCGCGTCGTCGAAGTAGGCGGGAACGGTGATCACCACGCCATCCAGCTCGCCTTCCAGCACCGCTTGCGCGCGCGCGGACAGGGCCCGCAGGATATCGGCGGAGACACCGACCGGGTTAACCGGGCCGGCGGCGGTGACGATCAGCGGCAGGCCGTTGTCGCTGGCCTGAAATTGATACGGCAGGTTCGGGTAACGTTGCTGCACGTCCGCCAACGAGCGGCCCATCATGCGTTTGATGGAGCTGACGGTATTGGCCGGATCCTGCGCCGCCTGTTGGCGCGCCTCCCAGCCGACGCGCTGCGCGTCCGCCTGATAATGCACCACCGAAGGCAGCAAATGGCGCCCCTGTTCGTCGGCCAGCGTTTCCGCCTGCCCGCTGCGCACCGTGGCGACCAACGAGTTGGTGGTGCCTAAGTCGATGCCGGCGGCCAAGCGTCGCTGGTGCGGCGCGGCGCTGAGGCCAGGCTCACTAATTTGTAATAAGGCCATGTTGAAGCTTCCACAATCAGAATCAGAAGGTGTTACTCAAAACCCAGCAGTTTTTCTTCGAGTTGTTCAACCTGTTGCTGGAGTTTGTCCAAAAAGCGCAGCTTGCGCACGGTGTCGGCGGCGTCCGCCCACTGCTCACTGTCCAACTGCTGCAGCATCAGCGCGCTGCGCTGTTTGATGGAGACGGCCAGCCGCGCGCCGAAATCGGCCAGCAGGCTTTCCGCCTCCGGCTTGCGCTCAATGGCGTCGAGCTCTTCGCGCAGTTCCAGCTGTTCCATCAGGAACGCGGTGTCGCGCATCGTATGCTGTTCGTTGCCCAGATCGAAGCCGTGCAAAGATAGCATATACTCCGCGCGTTTTAACGGGTGCTTCAGCGCCTGGTAGGCTTCGTTGATGGTCGCCGCCTGCTGCAACGCCATCAGGCGTTCGCGCTCCGGCTGGTTGGCGAAACGATCGGGGTGGAATTGGCGCTGCAGATCCTGGAAGCGGGACGCAAGCAGGCTGCCGTCCACGGTGTAGCGAACTGGCAGCCCGAATAAAGTAAAGTAATCCATAGCGTGCTCTGGGCGTTAGCGGATGAAGTTCCCCCGCCGAAACGGGGGGGCACGATGGACTGTCAGACGTTGAAACTCTCGCCGCAGCCGCACTCGCTTGAGACGTTCGGGTTGTTGAACTTGAAGCCTTCGTTCAGGCCTTCCTTAACGAAATCAAGCTCGGTGCCGTCAAGGTAGACCAGGCTCTTGCCGTCGATGATCACCTTGATGCCTTTGTCTTCAAACACGATGTCGTCATCGTTGGCTTCGTCAACAAATTCCAGCACGTACGCCATCCCGGAGCAGCCGGAAGTTCGCACTCCCAGACGCAGGCCGAGACCTTTGCCGCGGTTCGTCAAAAACGCCTGAACACGCTGCGCAGCGCTGTCGCTCATGGTAATAGACATCACAACCTCACACTTCACATCAAAGCCCGGCGCGGCCGGGCCGACTCAGACAAATTACTTGGCGCTATGCTTGCTCTTATAGTCGGCAATCGCTGCTTTGATGGCGTCTTCAGCCAGGATCGAGCAGTGAATTTTGACCGGCGGCAATTCCAGCTCTTCGGCGATCTGGGTGTTTTTGATCGCTTCAGCCTGATCCAGCGACTTGCCTTTCATCCATTCGGTCACCAGCGAGCTGGAGGCGATGGCGGAACCGCAGCCGTAAGTTTTAAAGCGCGCGTCTTCGATGATGCCTTCATCGTTAACCTTGATTTGCAGCTTCATCACGTCGCCGCAAGCCGGCGCCCCTACCATGCCACTGCCGACGGTAGGATCTTCGTTGTCGAAAGAACCCACGTTGCGCGGGTTTTCATAATGATCGATTACTTTTTCGCTGTAAGCCATGACCTTGCTCCTGAAACCTGAGAATTAATGATGCGCCCATTCGATGCTGTTGATGTCCACGCCCTGCTTGAACATCTCCCACAGCGGGGACAGATCGCGCAGACGGCCGATGGATTTACGCACCAGTTGAATGGTGTAGTCGATCTCTTCTTCCGTGGTGAAACGCCCCAGGGAGAAACGGATCGAGCTGTGCGCCAATTCATCGCTCATGCCCAGCGCGCGCAACACGTAGGACGGCTCGAGGCTGGCGGAGGTACAGGCTGAACCGGAAGAAACGGCCAGGTCTTTCAGCGCCATGATCAGCGACTCGCCTTCAACGTAGTTGAAGCTGACGTTCAGGATGTTCGGTGCGCCGTGCTCCAGATCGCCGTTCAGATACACTTCTTCCATATCTTTCACGCCGTTCCACAGACGGTCACGCAGGGTGCGCAGACGCGCCATCTCTTCGGTCATCTCTTCTTTGGCGATGCGATAAGCTTCGCCCATGCCGACGATCTGGTGGACAGGCAGGGTGCCGGAACGCATGCCGCGCTCGTGACCGCCGCCGTGTACCTGCGCTTCGATGCGGATGCGCGGCTTGCGGCGCACGTACAGCGCGCCGATGCCTTTCGGGCCATAGATTTTGTGGCCGGAGAACGACATCAGGTCGACTTTCAGCTTGCTCAGATCGATAGGCAGTTTGCCCACGCTCTGGGTGGCGTCAACGTGGTAGATGATACCGCGCGCGCGGCACATTTCGCCGATCGCTTCGATGTCCTGCACCACGCCGATTTCGTTGTTGACGTGCATGATGGAGACCAGAATGGTGTCATCGCGCATCGCGGCTTCGAGATCCTGCAGGCTGATGATGCCGTTGCTCTGCGGCGCCAGGTAGGTCACTTCAAACCCTTCGCGCTCCAGCTGACGGCAGGTGTCGAGCACGGCTTTGTGTTCGGTTTTGCTGGTGATGATGTGCTTGCCTTTTTTCTGGTAGAAATTGGCAGCGCCTTTGATCGCCAGGTTGTCGGATTCGGTCGCCCCGGAGGTGAAGACGATTTCGCGCGGGTCAGCGCCCACCAGTTCGGCGATTTGGTTACGGGCGATGTCTACCGCCTCTTCCGCCTGCCAACCAAAACGGTGGGAACGGGAAGCCGGGTTGCCGAAAGTGCCGTCCAGGGTCAAAAACTGCATCATCTTCTCAGCAACGCGCGGGTCAACCGGCGTCGTTGCTGAGTAATCCAGATAAATCGGTAATTTCATTGCTCTTGTGCTCCGTACATCACTTCCAAAAACTAAAATAATTTCGCCAGCTGCTTATGCGCGCAGATTAACGTTGATAGTTTCTTGCGGACGGCCGTTGGCCGTGCGGCGCGTATCGTTGTTTTGACGATCCGCCACCACCAGCACTTCCTGGTTGTTGACCAGTTCTGCCAGCGTAATATTGTTCAGGAACCCGCTGATGCGCTCGCTCAGATCGCGCCACAGGGCGTGGGTCAAGCAGCGATCGCCGCCCTGACAGCCTTCTTTGCCCTGGCAACGGGTTGCATCTACCGATTCATCGACAGCAGTGATGACAGCGCCAACGGCGATCTCACCCGCGTCTTTACCCAGCAGATAACCACCGCCCGGACCGCGCACGCTGGCCACCAGGCCATTCTTGCGCAGACGGGAGAATAATTGTTCCAGATAAGAGAGCGAAATACCCTGGCGTTCGGAAATGTCCGCCAGTGGCACCGGCCCTTCCTGAGAATGCAGCGCTACGTCGAGCATAGCGGTTACGGCATAACGGCCTTTGGATGTCAGTCTCATAGCTCAATGGTTACCTGTTGGTCAAATATGGCCGAAAGTCTGACATTCCCGAGTAAAACAGTCAACTATTTAACCCAGTAATTAACTCAAGTATTAGCACGTTTTGAACTTAGCAAGAACAAAGGTATATAAAATACATGTTATAACCTTTGGATAACTAATACTATTGTCGCCCACCGTGATGCCACATCAATTAATTACCTTGATGTTTATCCTGTTTCTCGATCGACGTCAGCATGCCGCGCAGGATATTCAGCTCCTGCCCTTCCGGGCGCGCGCGGGTGAACAGCCGACGCAGACGGTTCATCACCTGGCCCGGATGCGACGGGCGAATGAAACCGGTGCGCTGCAGCGTCTGCTCCAGATGCTGATAGAAACGCTCGAGGTCGTCCACCAGCGGATACGGTGTCTCTTCCAGCTGCGGCGCGCCTGCCTGTTGGCGATCGAGGTAAGCCACGCGCACTTCGTACGCCAGGATCTGCACTGCCATCGCCAGGTTCAGCGAGCTGTAGTCCGGGTTGGCCGGAATGGCGACGTGGTAGTGGCACTTTTGCAATTCATCGTTGGTCAGCCCGACGCGTTCGCGGCCGAACACCAGCGCCACCGGCGCGTGCTCGCCTTCGTGCACCGCGCGCACGCCGCATTCGCGCGGCTCCAGCATCGGCCACGGCAAGGTGCGAGAACGTGCGCTGGTACCCACCACCAGGCTGCAGCCGGCGATGGCGTCATCGAGGGTATCGACGATAGTGGCGTTGCCGATCACGTCGCTGGCGCCGGCGGCCAGGGCGATGGCCTGAGAATCGGGTTTGATCAGCGGATTAACCAGATAAAGGTTGGTTAAACCCATGGTTTTCATGGCTCTGGCGGTCGAGCCCATGTTGCCGGTATGTGAAGTCTCTACCAGAACAATGCGGATATTGTGCAGCATACAAACTCTGAGCGTGGCGGAAAATCGCAGCATCTTAACACAGCCGTAGGCAATTTGCCGAACAGCTGCTATACTTCGCGCCGTTTCCTGTTCTTTAACATCCTAGTTGGAAGATACCCATGCATCCGATGCTGACTATCGCCGTGCGCGCTGCGCGCAAGGCCGGTAACCTGATTGCCAAAAACTACGAAACCCCGGACGCTGTAGAAGCGAGCCAGAAAGGGACCAATGACTTCGTCACCAACGTCGATCGCGATGCAGAGCATCTGATCATCGACGTCATCCGCAAGTCTTATCCGCAACACAGTATCGTGAGCGAAGAACGCGGTGAGCTGATCGGCGAAGATCGCGATGTGCAATGGGTGATCGATCCACTGGATGGCACTGCAAACTTCATCAAACGCTTCCCTCATTTCTCCGTTTCCATCGCCGTACGCATCAAAGGCCGTACTGAAGTGGCCGTGGTTTACGATCCAATGCGCAACGAACTGTTCACCGCCACGCGCGGCCAGGGCGCACAGCTCAACGGTTACCGTCTGCGCGGCACCAACGCCAAAGATCTGGATGGCACCATCCTGGCGACCGGCTTCCCGTTCAAAGTCAAACAGCACGCCACGCCTTACATCAACATCGTCGGCAAACTGTTCACCCAGTGCGCGGACTTCCGCCGCACCGGTTCCGCTGCGCTGGATCTGGCCTATGTCGCCGCCGGCCGCGTGGACGGTTTCTTCGAAATCGGCCTGAAGCCGTGGGACTTCGCCGCAGGCGAACTGCTGGTACGTGAAGCCGGCGGCCTGGTCACCGACTTCGTCGGCGGCCACAACCACTTCAGCTCCGGCAACGTGGTCGCAGGCAACCCGCGCGTGGTGAAAGCCATGCTGGCCACCATGCGTGAAGAACTGAGCGAAGCGCTGAAGCGTTAATCGCCAGAAGCGAATCGAAAAAAAGCGCTGCCGATGCAGCGCTTTTTTTATGCCCGTTAGCGGGAGAAGGGGCGGATACCGCCGCCGAATTCCGGCTGCGCGCTGACGTACAGCAACAGCCCGGCGGCCAACAGGATCAGCCCCCCGGCCAGCGCCAACGCCCCCCAGGCTACCGCGCTCCAGGCGGCGGGCGCGCGCGAACGGCTGAGGCGCACCGCCAGCCGGCGGCTGTAATGCACCAGCAGCGCCAGCATGGAGATGGTCAACGAGGTGCCGAACGCCATCGCCAGCGCGGAAAGCACGCCCCAGCCGAACACGCCGATCACCTTGGAGAACAGCAGCACCAAAATCGCCCCCGAGCAGGGGCGCATGCCCATCGCCAGCACGATGGCGGTTCGGGTGCGCCAGTCGCTCCCCGCCAGCAGCTCGCTGTCGCTCGGCAGATGCCGGTGGCCGCAGCCGCAGTCGGCGCTGTGCACATGATCAGCCGCCAGCGGCGTCAGGCTGTTGATGCGCAGCGCCGGCGCCGGGCGCATCGCTTTGATCGCCGCAAACAGACGTTTCAGCGCGCGCCAGCTCAGCAGCACGCCAAGCAGCATCACCAGAATAAAACTGCCCTTCTCCAGCCAAAAGCTGCTTTGGTGCAGCTGGCGCGAAGAGAGCTGCAACACCACCAGCATCAACGTCACCAGCGCGATCGCCACCAGCCCCTGCACCAGCGAAGCGGCGAAGGTCAGCTTCAGGCTGCTTTTCAGCCGCGCCGGGTGGGTGGCCAGATAGGTGGCGATCACCACTTTACCGTGGCCGGGCCCAAGCGCATGCAAAACGCCATAACCGAGGCTGAACAGCATCAGCGCCAGCCCGGCCTGCTGCGGCGCGGCCTTCACCTGCTGCAACAGCCCCGCCATCTGTTGATGCAGCGCTTTTTGCCATACCACGCTCTGCATCAGCAGCTGCGGCCAGTAGTGCCACGCCAGCAACGCGGCGGCCATCAGCGCCAGCGTGAACGGCAGCAGCGGCCACAGGCCAAAGGCCCAATGGCGTCGGCTTATCGTCGGCGGCGAGAAATTTAGCGACATTGCAGCGTCACCCGCTGGGCAAACTGTTGCCCCAGCGCCAGGTCTTCGCCGGGCGAGTCGTTCTTGTCGAGCGACAGCGCATAGGCCTGCAGCGACGCATTCGGCTTCGGCGTGATCAGCTTGTAGCTGCACTGCTGCGCCATCTCCGGCGGCAAATGCAGCGCATTTTGGTCTTTATAGGTCATATCCACGAAATAAGTCGGATCGTAAGTAGAAAGCTCGAACGGCTTGCCCGCCAGCGGCTGCGGCTCGGCCAACGGCAGCACGAACTCCAGCACCGCCTGGTTGCCCTGGCGCGACAGGTGATATTCGCTGGGCAAGTTCAGGTATTTCACCGGCTTGCCGTCGCGGTAAAGATCGGTGAAATAGTGCTGCCCCAGCACGTTGGCCATCACTTCCGCCGCCAGCTTTTTCCACACTTCCGAATCGCTCTTGGCGTTTTTCGCATCGTAGAGCAGATCCGCCGAGGTGATTTCATCCATCACCCACACCATTTTCAGGCCGACCAGCCGCTGGTCCTTGGCGACGAAGGTGGTGTTCATGTCGATAAAGCTGTGCGGATGAGCGGCCGCTCCAGCGCTGAACACGGCGCCGAGGGCAGCCAAAAGACGACGTAACTTCATCATTATCCTGTCTTACCTGCATTTGTTATAACGTAACACAAATAACTGCCGAACGGCCCGCCTCTCCCGGCGATATTTGTGACGAAAGTTGTAAGCCGAAGTAAAAGCCGCGCTGTCATCCTGACGTTACAAAGCCTTTTGCTATGCTTAGGCATAATCGCAACCTTTAATGCCGGAAGGTGATAATGAGCCTGGACACCTCTCCCGTGCCCGAGCTCTCCGGACAACAACGGCGCTGTCATCTGCTGCTGATGCTGTACACGCCGGAGCCCGAGTTACAGCTGGAGACCTTAAGCCGAATCAATGGCGTCGCCCCCCCGAT
The DNA here is from genome assembly GCF_047456145.1 of Serratia sp. BNK-23. Classification (NCBI taxonomy): domain Bacteria; kingdom Pseudomonadati; phylum Pseudomonadota; class Gammaproteobacteria; order Enterobacterales; family Yersiniaceae; genus Serratia; species Serratia sp. BNK-23. The sequence goes on along the minus strand of NZ_CP179900.1, from coordinate 1,077,024 downwards.
AACCCGGCAAGATATAGCCGAGGTGGCCAGTGAAATCCAGCGTTTCCACCATCTGGAGATCGCCGTCGATCCCGACCATGGCTACCAACTGCGGGGCAGCGCGCTCGACCAACGCCTGTGCCTGATCCATTGGCTGCGGCGGGCCCTGCGCTGCAGCCCGCAGTTCGTCGAAAGCGACTTCGCCCCGCGCCTGCGGCTGGCGCTGGCGGCCGATGCCGGGTCGGCGTCGCAGCTGGCTCAAGTGATAGATGCTTGCGAGCCGCTGCTCAACCGCCACTTCGACGCGCGCGACCGCCAATTCCTGCAGCATTATCTGCTCTACTGCGCCTGGCAAAATCGCCTGCAGCGCCATCCGCGTTTCGACGCCGTTCAGCGCGACTGGCTGCGGCAAAAGCCGGAACAGCAAGCCGCCGCCTGGCTGCATCAGGCCTGCAACCGGCTGTTTAACCAGCCGCCGCAGGCGGACGAGCGCGATTTTTTAGCGCTGACCTTCACCCTGTTGAAAAATCACAGCTACCACAGCAATGACTCGGCGCAAGAGCAGAGATTGATGGCGGCGATCGGCAGCATGGTCGAGCGTTTCCAGCAACTTTCCGGCATGGCCTTCAGCAGCAAGGCCGAGCTGGTCAGCCAGCTGTTCGCCCACCTGGCGCCGGCGCTGGAGCGCTGCCGTTTCGCCATCGGCATCGACAATATGCTGCTGGAAGACGTGGTGCGCAAATACCCGCGGCTGATGCGCACCACGCAGGAAGCGCTGATACCGCTGGAGCAGGAGTACGGCGTGCATTTTTCCAACGAGGAGGCGGGCCTGGTGGCCATCAGCTTCGGCGCCTGGCTGATGCAGGACAACGCGCTGCAGGAAAAACAGGTGCTGCTGCTGACGCTGGACAATCCGCAGCTGGAAGAGGAAGTGGAATATCAGATCCGCGAGCTCACGCTGCTGCCGCTGAACATCAAGTATCTGCCGCTGAGCGACTATCTGTGCGGCGGCGCGCCGCAGGGCGTCACGCTGGTGATCACCCCCTACGCGGCAGTGCACAGCGCTCCGCACCCGCCGCTGATCTACACCGAGCTGCCGCTGGAAACCCGGCAGCGCCAGGCCATCCGCGCGCTGCTGGAAGCGCCTTAATCAACGGCTGACGCTGACCGCCGGCGGCCGGATGAACAAGGCCGGCGCCGCGACCGCCGCCATCACCCAGAACACTCCGCCCTGCCAATGTTCGAACAGGAACCCGGCAATCACCGTCATGACGGCGATACCGCCGCCCATCGCCAACGCCGAATACACCGCCTGCAGCCGGATCACCTCTTGCCCCTGACGAGCGGCGATAAAGCGCATCGCCGCCAGATGGCAGACGGTGAAGGTGCCGCAGTGCAGGATCTGGATCAGCAGCAGCCAACCCAGCTCGGTGCTGTAGGCCATCAGGCTCCAGCGCAACACGCCGCAGCAGGCGGAGAGCAGCAGCAGGTTGCGCGCATTCCAGCGGCGGAACAGCACGTTGCTGCTGGCGAAAATAATCACCTCCGCCACCACGCCCAGCGACCACAGATAACCGATGGTCGAGGCCGAATAGCCCGCCTCCTGCCAGTAAATGGAGCCGAAGCTGTAGTAACCGGCGTGCGCCCCCTGCAGCAGCGTGACGCACAGCAGGAAGCGCCACACCGGCCCCTCTTTCAACAGCGCCCACAGCGAACGCTCGGCTCCGCCGTGCGTGCGCGCTTCGCCCTGCGGCATGACGCTCGGCTTCAGCAACATGCCCAGCAGCATCGCCAGCACGCTGAAGATCAGGCTGTAGAGAATGGCGTTATGGCCCCACACCGCCACCAGCTGCCCGGTCAGCGCCGAGCCGATGACGAACGCCAGCGAGCCCCACAGCCGCACCCGGCCGTAGTCCATGCGGATTTGCTTTTGCCAGGTGGCGGCCAGCGCGTCGGTCAATGGCACCAGCGGCGAGAAGAACAGGTTGAACCCCGCTATCACCAGCATCAGCCAGCCCCAGCCGTTGCCGAAGCAGAAGCCAACCGCGAAAGCCAGGGTCAGCAGCGCCAGCAAGCGCAAGGCGGAGACCAGATGAGAGGGATCTTTAACGCGCGGAGCAATCAGTAAACTGCCGAGGAAGCGGGCCACCAAACCGGCGCCTAGCAACATGCCGATGGTTTCGGGCGCGATGCCCTCGCCTTTCAGCCACACGCCCCAGAACGGTAAGAAGATGCCGTAGGAAAAGAAGTAGGTGAAATAACTGAGCGCGAGCCAACGCGTGGATTGCAGAACCATGATCCCTCCGGTGTGAGGGCAATACTTTGACAGAGCTCACACCGGCCCGCAATCTTCATTCCACTTCAATGCGTTAGAGTGCCAGACAGCTCACAGTTTGCCGCAAGCGGCCATAAAAAAACCCGCCGCAGCGGGTTTTGTCAGGCGAAAGCGGGATTAGGCGTAAACCGGCAGGCGGGCGCAGATATCCAGCACTTTCTTCTTGGTGCGTTCGATGGTGGCTTCATCGTTGATGTTGTCCAGCACATCACAGATCCAACCGGCCAGTTCGCGCACGTCGGCTTCTTTGAAGCCGCGACGGGTCACGGCCGGGGTGCCGATACGCACGCCGGAGGTAACGAACGGGCTCTTCGGATCGTTCGGCACGCTGTTTTTGTTGACGGTGATGTTGGCGCGGCCCAGGGCGGCGTCAGCTTCTTTACCGGTCAGGTTCTTGTCGACCAGATCCAGCAGGAACAGGTGGTTATGGGTGCCGCCGGAGACCACTTTATAGCCGCGCTGCAGGAACACGTCCACCATCGCCTTGGCGTTGACCGCCACTTGCTGCTGGTAAACCTTGAACTCAGGCTCCATCGCTTCTTTCAGCGCCACCGCCTTGCCGGCGATCACGTGCATCAGCGGGCCGCCCTGGCCGCCAGGGAACACGGCGGAGTTCAGCTTCTTGTACAGTTCTTCGTCGCCGCCCTTCGCCAGGATCAGGCCGCCGCGCGGGCCCGCCAGGGTTTTGTGGGTGGTAGTGGTGACGATGTGCGCGTGCGGCACCGGGTTCGGGTACACGCCGGCGGCGATCAGGCCGGCCACGTGCGCCATGTCGACGAACAGATAAGCGCCGATGCTGTCGGCGATTTCGCGCATTTTGGCCCAGTCAACCACGCCGGAGTAGGCGGAGAAGCCGCCGATGATCATTTTCGGCTTGTGGGTTTGCGCCTGTTTGGCCAGATCGTCATAGTCGATTTGACCTTTGTCGTCGATGCCGTAAGGCACCACGTTATACAGTTTGCCGGACAGGTTAACCGGGGAACCGTGGGTCAGGTGGCCGCCGTGCGCCAGGTTCATGCCCAGAATGGTGTCGCCCGGCTGCAGCAGCGCGGTGTACACGGCGAAGTTAGCCTGGGAGCCGGAGTGCGGCTGCACGTTGGCGTAATCGGCGCCGAACAATTCTTTGGCGCGGTCGATAGCCAGCTGCTCAACGATATCCACGTATTCGCAGCCGCCGTAGTAACGCTTGCCCGGATAGCCTTCAGCGTATTTGTTGGTCAGCTGGGAACCCTGAGCCTGCATTACGCGCGGGCTGGTGTAGTTCTCAGACGCGATCAGCTCGATGTGCTCTTCCTGACGCACCACTTCCTGCTCCATGGCACGCCACAGTTCCGCATCGTAATCGGCAATGTTCATTTCACGCTTTAACATCCGGCATCTCCTGACTTAAATCAGCTAACTAAAAAATCACCAAATAACTACCCGTTTGGGGTCTGGGCCACAGTGTAAACCGTTTCGCCCTACCGAAGATAGGTCTTGACAGAGGTTTTTACGCAAACGATTGGCATAAGGCGGCGCAAGGCTTTGATCCGCGAAACGCTGCCGTTTATCAACGGACATTTCCTCATGCGAACAATGCGCTTTTTTCATGTTCTGTGAGCGCGATCGACGCCCGAAGAACACCGCAACGAAAACAAGGGTATTTACAAGCGGCGCGGAACCCAATAAGATGCATTTAAAATGCATCATTAAAATTCTCGTCAAGATCCCAACCCAAGGAGCGCTCCCATGCTGGATAGCCAAACCATCGCCACCGTGAAATCCACCATCCCCCTGCTGGCAGCAACCGGGCCGAAGCTGACCGCCCACTTTTACGATCGCATGTTCGCCCACAACCCGGAATTGAAAGACATTTTCAATATGAGCAATCAGCGCAACGGCGATCAGCGTCAGGCGCTGTTCGACGCCATCTGCGCCTATGCCGCCAACATCGAGAACCTGGCGGCGCTGCTGCCGGCGGTGGAACGCATCGCGCAGAAGCACACCAGCTTCAATATTCAGCCGGAGCAGTACCAAATCGTCGGCGGGCACCTGCTGGCGACGCTGGACGAAATGTTCAGCCCGGGTCAGGAAGTGTTGGACGCCTGGGGCAAAGCCTACGGCGTGCTGGCCAACGTATTTATTCAGCGTGAAGAGCAGATTTATCAGCAGAGCGAAACCGACAACGGCGGCTGGCGCGATCTGCGCGCATTCCGCATTCTGAAGAAGCAGCCGCAGAGCGACGTGATCTGCAGCTTCGTGCTGGCGCCGGTGGACGGCGGCCGGGTGGCGGACTTCAAACCGGGGCAATACCTGGCGGTCTACATCAAGCACGACAGCCTGGAACATCAGGAAATTCGCCAGTACTCGCTGACCACCTCGCCGAACGGCGAGTTCTACCGCATCGCGGTGAAGCGTGAAGATCAAGGTAAAGTGTCCAACTACCTGCACCAGCAGGCGCAGGAAGGCGACGTGATCGACATCGCCCCGCCGCACGGCGACTTCTTCCTCGACGTGACGCCGACCACGCCGGTGGCGCTGATCTCCGCCGGCGTCGGCCAAACCCCAATGCTCGGCATGCTCAACAGCCTGCACGACAGCCAACATCAGGCGCAGGTCCACTGGCTGCACGCGGCGGAAAACGGCAGCGTGCACGCCTTTGCCGAGGAAGTGGCGGATATTGCCGGGCGCATGCCGAATCTGAGCCGCCATGTGTGGTACCGCGAGCCGGGCGCCGATGACGTGGAAGGCCGCGACTACCACAGCCGCGGATTGATGGATTTGAGCGCGCTGCAAGGCAGCCTGGCCGATCCGCAAATGCACTATTACTTCTGCGGCCCGGTGGCCTTCATGCAGTTCGTGGGCAAACAGCTGTTGGAGATGGGCGTAGAGGCCGAACGCATCCACTACGAATGCTTCGGCCCGCATAAGGTGCTGTAATGCGTGCGGAGCGCGGCCGTCAGACCGCGCTCCCCCTTCATTTCTCCTGCAGTTGGCGCGCGTCCTGCACCTGCTGCACCGTCACCGGCGCCGCCTGGTTGCCCCAGCTTCCCCGCAGATAGCTCATCAGATCGGCCGCTTGACGATCGTTCAACGCCCAGCCATAAGCCGGCATGTCGAACGCCATCGCCTGCTGCGTGATCGGCGTATGCGCCCCTTCCAGCACCACCCGCAGCGCGGTCAGCGGATTATCCGCCGTTACCGTGGCATTGCCTGCCAGCGCCGGAATGGCGAAGTCGGTGCCCTCCCCCTTATTGCCGTGGCAGGTCGAGCAGTACATCGCATAGGTCGCCTTGCCGCCCGAATTATCCGCCTGCGCAGCAGATGAAGCAGGTTTGGCGGCGGTGTCCGGCGCCAGGCTGCGCAGGTACACCGCGATGGCGTTCAGATCGCCGTCGCTGAGGTACTGCGTGCTGTGGGTCACCACCTCGCTCATTGGCCCGGCGACCGCCGCATGGCGGCTGCGGCCGGTTTTCAGCAGCGCCGTCACCTCTTCCGGCGGCAGGCCGCGCAGATTGGAGGCGTACCAGCCGTCCAGCTCGGCGCCGCTCAGGAACACCGGCTCCTTACCGTCCAGGCCCTTCTCCTGCATCGCCCAGCCGCGCGGCGTGTGGCAGCTGCCGCAATGGCCTGCGCCTTGCACCAGATAGGCGCCGCGGTTCCACTCGGCGCTCTGCTGCGGATCTGCCTGATACGGCTGGTCGTCGTGGAACAGCTGATTCCACACCGCCAGCGGCCAGCGCATCGACAGCGGCCAAGTGATGTCGCTGTCGCGGTTGGTGACGTTCTGCGCCGGCACCTCGTTCATCAGATAGTCATACAGCGCGCGCATGTCTTCCGTGCTCATTTTGGCGTACGAGGTGTACGGCATCGCCGGATAAAGCCGGTGACCGTCTTTGGCGATCCCCTGACGCATGGCGCGATCGAACTCTTCGAATGAGTAAGCGCCGATGCCGTGCAGCTTGTCCGGCGTGATGTTGGTGGCGTAGATAGCCCCGAGCGGCGTCGGGAACCTCATGCCGCCCGCCAATTCGGCGCCGCCCGGCGCGGTATGGCAGGCGGTGCAGTCACCGGCTTTGGCGACGTATTCCCCGGCCGACATCGCCTGGGCAGAACCGCCGGCGGCCAGCAGGCTCAACAGGTACAGTGAACGCAGACTCATGCTCCCTCCTTGGCAGCAACCTTGCCGTAGGCCAGTTCGTTAACCGCACGCCACGCCTGATCGATCGCCGAGTTGGCGTACGGGCTCCAGTCGGCATCGGAGTTGGCGATAGCGATCTTGCCGATCGGCTGCCGCGCCGTTTCGATGATTTTCTTGGCTTCGTCTTCGTCGTCAAACAACCCGTTGAGGAAGTAGGAGTAACCGTGCGACCAGCGGTTGACGGTGATCGCCTGAATGTCGCGCTGATGATCGAAACCGGCCTCGCCCAGCATGCCCTGCAGCTGTTCGCGGATCATCTGCTCGTGCACTTCGAACGGCGTGCCCAGCAGCAGCGCGCGCCCTTTGCGCGACTGTTCGCGCGTGCTGAGGCCGCTGCCCGGCAGCGTCGGCACATACACCATATGCAGGCCGATCGGCCGATCCGGATCGCGCGGGTGCTGATAGCCGCCCATGCTCACCGGATAATCCAGCTTCACGCGGCTGTACGGCGCGGCCGGCGAATAGACCTCGTGCACGCCCAGCTTGATGAACGGCTGCCAGTTGCGGATCACCACCTTGCTGTACACCAGCGGCGCCTTGACGTTCTGCTTCAGCGCCTCCTGCTGCTCGTGCGCCATCTCCGGCACCAGATACGGGATCATCATGTTGTAGCCGGCCATCACCACCTGCCCGGCGCGCACTTTGGTCATCTTCTCGCCGGTCATGTAGGTGACTTCCACCTTGTCGCCGACGTTGGCCGCGTGCAGTCCGGTGCTGTTCAAACGCAGCTTCACCGGCGACTCCGGCCGATCGAGCTGGCTGTAGTCGAATTTAGCCAGCACCACATCGTTCATGTCCTTGCCGGCCGGCGCCACCGCCGGGATCAGCTGGCGCACCATCAGGCGCGCCAGCGTGGCGTTGCCGTCCGGGAAGTGGAACACGTAAGGATCGTCGAGATCTGCCTGCGACTCTTCGTCCAGCGGCGGCAGATTCATGCCGTTCAGGCCCGGCAGATCGCAAATGCGCGCATCGCTGCACGAGGTGCCATCGATGCCCACCGCCTGAAAATCGTTGGTGGTCTGCTGGAAATAACGGATCGCCAGCTCGCTCAGGCCCACCTTCTCGCGCAGGAACTGGGTATAGCTGTGGGTATCGAGCCATTCGACCTTCTGCTCCAGCGTCATCTCCGGCAGATAATCCTTCTCCACCGTGTGCAGCGCGATCAGCGCCTGGCGATCGCTTTCCGGCAGCGGGAAATCGCCGATGAACGCTTCATAAGAGCGGCCGTTGAGGCGATCGCGCGGAATGTCGTCCGCCACCGTGCGCCCCGGATCGCCGCTCACCACCTTGTCGACGCCGAAGTTTTTGCGATCGAAGTAAACGCCGCGGCTCAAATTCAAATCCGGGTAGAAGGTGGTGTCGAAAGCCTGTTCCAGTTGGTCGATATCGACGCCGAGCTTGCGCAGCAGCCCCATCGCCACCGGGCTGAAGTTGGAACGCGGCGACTGCAACGATTCGCTGCCGCCGTAGCCGAGCAGCATGCCGTCGTCGCTGTTGAACTCGTTGCGCTTGGCGTGGCCGCCGAAGTCGTCGTGGTTGTCGATCAAAAGAATGCGCTGCCGCTCGCCCTTCAGCTGCTGCCAGAAACAGGCGGCCGCCAGCCCGCTGATGCCGGCGCCGACCACCACCAGATCGAACTCTTCAACGGCGGGCACGCTGCCGAAATCAAAGGTTTTGCCGTCGCGCCCCAGCTGGTGCGCATGCTCGAACGAGCCCGGATGGTTACCCCGCAGCCCGGTCAGCGCCGGCGGGTAGTACAGGGTTTGATTGGCGGTTTGCGGTGACGCGCGCAGGATTTGCAGCGGCGTCAACCCGGCGGCGATGGTGATCGCCACCCCGTTGAGAAAATCGCGTCTGGTGATACCCATATAGGCTTCCTTTCAATTTTTATTATCATCGGCCGGCCGGGGCCGGCCCAAAGGCCGCGCTATTGTGCGGATAATTATTGTAAAATCAATGTTTGAACATCACATGACGAATGGCCGTGTAATCCTCCAGCCCGTACATCGACATATCCTTGCCGTAGCCGGACAGTTTCTGGCCGCCGTGCGGCATCTCGCTCACCAGCATGAAGTGGGTGTTCACCCAGGTACAGCCGTATTGCAGGCGGGCGCTTAAGCGATGTGCGCGGCCCACGTCGCGGGTCCATACGGACGACGCCAGCCCGTAGTTGGATTCGTTCGCCCAGGCCAGTACCTGCTCTTCGTCGTCGAACGGCGTCACCGTCACCACCGGGCCGAACACTTCGCGCTGCACGATCTCGTCTTCCTGGCGCGCGCCGGCCAGCAGCGTCGGCTGGAAATAGTAGCCCGGCCCCTTCACCTTCTCGCCGCCGGTGACCACCTGCACATGCGGCAACGCTTTGGCTCGCTCGACAAAACCGGCCACCCGCTCCAGATGCTGGGCGGTAATCAACGGCCCCAGCTCGGTGCTCTCGTCGTCCGGCGCGCCGATCTTCAGGCTGGCCACCGCCTCGCCCAGCCGCTTCACCAGCTCGGGATAAATGCTTTTCTGCGCGTAGATGCGGCAGGCGGCGGTGCAATCCTGGCCGGCGTTGTAGAACCCAAAACCGCGAATGCCGTCCACCACCTGCTGCAGATCGGCGTCGTCGAACACCAGCACCGGCGCCTTGCCGCCCAGCTCCATATGGGTGCGTTTAATGCCGGCGGCGGTGTGGGCGATGATGTGCTCGCCGGTGGCGATCGACCCGGTCAGCGACACCATGCGCACCTTGTCATGCCCGGTCAGCCGATCGCCGACGCCGGCGCCGCGCCCGAACAGCACATTGAGCACGCCCGGCGGGAACAGCCCGGCGGCCAGTTCGGCCAGTTTGAAGGTGGTCAGCGGCGTCTGCTCCGAAGGCTTGATCACCACGCAGTTGCCCGCCGCCAAGGCCGGCGCCAGTTTCCAGGCCGCCATCATCAGCGGGTAGTTCCACGGCGCGATCGAGGCCACCACGCCGAGCGGATCGCGGCGGATCATCGAGGTGTGCCCGGCCAGATACTCACCGGCCGCCATGCCGGTCAGGCAGCGGCTGGCGCCGGCGAAGAAGCGAAATACGTCGGCCACCGCCGGCAGCTCGTCGTTCAGCACGCAGTGATAAGGCTTGCCGCAGTTGAGCGACTCCAGCCTGGCGAAGGTCTCGGCATGCTCGTCGATCAGATCCGCCAGCTTGAGCAGATGCTCGGCGCGCTCCTTCGGCGTGGTTTGCCCCCAGGCGGCGAACGCGGCGTCCGCCGCCAGCACCGCGCGATCGACCTGCTCCGGGCTGGCCTCCGCCACCTGCGCGATCACTTCGCCGGTCGCCGGGTTATACACCGGCTGGGTCGCGCCCTGGCCATTCACCAGTTGGCCGTCAATCAACAGTTGGCTTTGCATAGGGTTATCCTTTTGTCAGAGGTCGGGTAAGGAAATTATTTTCCGCTGCCGGCGACGCTTTCCCCACCTTTGGTCAGGTAGTAAGCGCCGAGGATCGGCAGCATGGTCAACAGCATCACCGACAGCGCCACCACGTTGGTGATCGGCACGTCGCGCGGGCGACCGAGCTGGTTCAGCAGCCACAGCGGCAGCGTGCGCTCGTGGCCGGCGGTAAAGGTGGTCACGATGATTTCATCGAACGACAGCGCAAACGCCAGCATGCCGCCGGCCAGCAGCGCCGAGCCGAGGTTCGGCAAGATCACGTAACGGAAGGTTTGCCAGCCGTCGGCGCCGAGATCCATCGAAGCCTCGATCAGGCTGTACGAGGTGCGGCGGAACCGGGCGATGACGTTGTTGAACACGATCACCACGCAGAACGTCGCATGGCCGACGACGATGGTCAGGATGCCCGGCTCGATGTTCAGCGCCTTGAACGCCGCCAGCAGCGCCAGGCCGGTGACGATCCCCGGCAGCGCGATCGGCAGCAGCAGCAACAGCGAAATGCTGTCTTTGCCGAAAAAATCGCGCCGATACAGCGCCGCCGCCGCCAGGGTGCCGAGCACCAGCGCGATGGCGGTCGCCAGACAGGCGATCTGCGCCGACAGCAGCACCGCATCGAGGATGTCCTGCCGCCCGGCGGCGACGTTGAACCAGTGCAGCGTAAAGCCCTTCGGCGGGAAGCTGAAGGCCGCGTCTTCGGTGTTGAAGGCGTAAATGGCGATGATCGCCAACGGGAAATGCAGGAAGATAAGTCCGCCCCAGGCGGCCAGCTTCAGCCCTAAGGGCGCGCGTTCAGAGTGCATCGAAAGCCCCCAGACGTTTGACGATGGAAAGGTAGATGGCGATCAGGACGATCGGCACCAGCGTAAAGGCCGCGGCCATCGGCATATTGCCGATCGCGCCCTGCTGGGCGTAGACCATGCTGCCGATGAAATAGCCCGGCGGCCCCACCAGCTGCGGCACGATAAAGTCGCCCAGCGTCAGCGAAAAGGTGAAGATCGATCCGGCGGCGATGCCCGGCACCGCCAGCGGCAAAATGACGTGGCGGAAGGTCTGCGCCGGCCGGGCGCCCAGATCCGCCGAGGCATGCAGCAGCGAGGGCGGCAGGCGCTCCAGCGCCGCCTGGATCGGCAGGATCATGAACGGCAGCCAGATATAAACGAACACCAGAAAACGCCCCAGCCCCGAGGTCGACAGCGTGTTGCCGCCGACGCCGGGCACCGTCAGCAGCGAAGCCAACAGCGGCTCCAGCCCCAGGTGCTTCAGGAACCACTGCGCCACGCCGTCTTTCGCCAGCAGCAGGGTCCAGGCATAGGCTTTAACGATATAGCTGGCCCACATCGGCATCATCACCGCGATGTAAAAGAACGCCTTGACGCGGCCGCTGGTGTAGCGCGCCATGTAATAGGCGATCGGGAACGCCAGTACCGCGCTGGCCAGCGACACCAGCACCGCCATGGTCAGCGTGCGCAGGATGATGTCGTAGTTGGCCGGGTTGAACAGCGCCGCCAGGTTGGCGAAGGTCAGATCCGGCGTCACCGCCATGGTGAAATCGTCGAAGGTGTAGAACCCCTGCCACAGCAGCGTCAGCAGCGAGCCGAGGTACACCGCGCCGAACCACAGCAGCGGCGGCACCAGCAGTAACAGCAGATACAGCGTCGGCCGGCGATAGAGCCAGGTCGACAGCGCGCGCACGCTACCGCCGCGCGCCGGGGGGGAATCGATGCTCATGTCCATCTCACCTCTCCTCCAGCAGCGGCACCATCGCCGCGCGCGGCCAGCAGGCGACGATCGGCTGGCCGATCTGCCGCTGTTGCCCTGCGGCGATCCACTGTGGATTGGCCTGGCTGACCAGCAGCTTTTCGCCGCCGTTCAGCGCGATCTCATAGCGCGTGGCCGCGCCCTGGTAGTGGATTTCCTGCAGCGTGCCCTGCACCTGGATTTCGTCCTGCGCCGCGCCGCCTTGCTCCAGCAGGCGAATATGCTCCGGCCGGATCGAGAAGGTTCGGCTTTCGCCGAGCAGACGCTGCGCCAGTTCGCTGCGCACCACGTTGGAGGTGCCGACGAACTCGGCGACGAACGGCGTCTTCGGCCGCATGTAAAGCTCGCGCGGCGTATCCACCTGCTCGATGCGGCCGTTATTGAATACCGCCACCCGATCGGACATCGACAGCGCTTCGCTTTGATCGTGGGTGACGAAGATAAAGGTGATGCCCAGCTGGCGCTGCAGCTTCTTCAGTTCGCCCTGCATCTGCTCGCGCAGCTTGAGATCCAGCGCGCCGAGCGGTTCGTCCAGCAGCAGCACCCGCGGCCGGTTGACCAGCGCGCGCGCCAGCGCCACGCGCTGCCGCTGGCCGCCCGACAGGTGCGCCGGCTTGCGCTCGGCGACGAAACCGAGCGCCACGCTCTCCAGCGCCTCTTGCGCCCGCGCCTGCCGCTCGCGTTTGACGACGCCCTTCACCATCAGGCCGTAGGCGACGTTTTCCAGCACCGACATGTGCGGAAACAGCGCGTAATCCTGAAACACGGTATTCACGTCGCGCTGATACGGCGGCAGGTTGGCGGCTTCCTGGCCGTGAATGCGAATCGAGCCGGAAGTGAGCTGTTCAAAGCCGGCGATCAGGCGCAGGCAGGTGGTTTTGCCCGAGCCGGACGGCCCGAGCATGGAGAAGAATTCCCCGTCCTGAATGTCGATGGATACCCGATCCACGGCGCGAACATCGCCGAAAGTCCGCGAAACATCGATGAATTGCACGGCAATGGTCATTTTCTGTGCTCCATTCTGATGTAATTCGGGCGCAGCGGGCTGCGCCCCGCGGCTTAGCGGCCGCCCATGATGGCGATGTAATCCTGGGTCCAGCGGCTGTACGGCACGAACTTGCCGCCCTGCGCCTGCGGCGTTTTCCAGAAGGCGATTTTGTCGAACTGGTTGAAACCGTTGGTTTCGCAACCCTTCTCACCCAGCAGCGCGCTGGCCTTGCAGCCCGCCGGTGAAGCCGGCACCGACCCGAACCAGGCCGCCACGTCGCCCTGCACCTTCGGCTCCAGCGACCAGTTCATCCACTGGTAGGCGCAGCTCGGGTGTTTGGCATCGGCATGCAGCATGGTGGTGTCCGCCCAGCCGGTCACGCCCTCTTTCGGGAACACGGTGGCGATCGGCTGCCCTTCGCCCTTCAGGGCGTTGGCCTGATACGGCCAGGCGCTGGAGGCCACCACGCCTTCGTTTTTAAAGTCGCTCATCTGCACCGAGGTATCGTGCCAGTAGCGGTGGATCAGCGCGTGCTGGCTGCGCAGCAGCTTCAGCGCCGCCTGATACTGCTCTTCGTTGAGCTGGTAAGGATCGCTGATGCCGAGCTGCGGCTGGGTGGCCTTCAGGAACAGCGCCGCGTCGGCGATGTAGATCGGGCCGTCGTAAGCCTGCACCCGCCCCTGGTTGCTCTTACCGTCCGGCAGGTTCTGCTGCTGGAAGATCACCGCCCAGCTGTCCGGCGGCGTCGGGAAGGTTTTGGTGTTGTACATCAGCAGGTTCGGTCCCCACTGGTACGGCGTGCCGTAAGTTTTGCCGTCCACGGTGTACCAGGCGCCGTTCAGCAGGCGCGGATCGATGTTCTTCCAGTTCGGGATCAGCGCGGTGTTGATCGGCTGCACCCGTTTGCCGAAGATCAGGCGCAGCGAGGCGTCGCCGGAGGCGGTCACCAGATCGTAGCCGCCCTTGGCCATCAGGCTGACCATTTCATCGGAGGTGGCGGCGGTCTTCACGTTCACCGCACAGCCGGTTTGCTTTTCAAACTGGGTGACCCAGTCGTAGTTTTTGTCGGACTGGCCGCGTTCGATGTAGCCGGGCCAGGCGATGATGTCCAGTCGGCCTTCGCCTTTGCCCAGCGCCTGCGGCAGATCGGCCGCCTGGGCCAGGCCGCACAGCACGGTGAGACAGAGCGCGGAGACGGTGGTGGTGACTGCGGTAGTTTTTCCCATCGTAATTACCCCTGTGTTGCTTATCGGTATGCGGCAGGGAACGGCTGCCGCCTGATTTTGCTTTATAGAACCGCTAGAAGCTGGCTTTGAACTTCGCCATTACGTGCCTGACAACGCTGTAATCCTGCAGCGAATCGCTGGACAGATCCTTGCCGTAGCCGGAGCGTTTCAGGCCGCCGTGCGGCATTTCGCTCGCCAAGGTGAAATGAGTGTTGATCCAGGTGCTGCCGTACTGCAGATGGGCGGCAATGTGCAGCGCCCGATCGATATTTTGCGTCCACACCGACGAGGCCAGCCCGTATTCCGAGTCGTTGGCCCACGCGACCGCCTGCTCCAGGTGTTCGAAGCGCGTGACGCTGACCACCGGGCCAAACACCTCACGCTGCACGATCTCGTCGCTTTGCAGGCAACCCGCCAGCAGGGTCGGCTGGTAGTAGAACCCCGGTCCGGAGTGCGCCGCGGCACCGGTGATCAATTCGATATGCGGTTGGCTGAGCGCCCGCTCGACAAAGCTGGCGACGCGATCGCGCTGGCGGGCACTTATCAACGGGCCGATCTCGTTGTCCTGATCGCGCTTGCGGGCGAAGCGCAGGCTGGCGACCGCTTCGCCCAGCGCGTCCACCAGTTTGGGATAGATGCCGGCCTGCGCGTAGATGCGGCAGGCGGCGGTGCAGTCCTGGCCGGCGTTGTAATAGCCATAGGTGCGAATGCCGTTGACCACCTCGTCGAGATCGGCGTCGTCGCAAACGATCACCGGCGCCTTGCCCCCCAGCTCCAGATGGGTGCGCTTGACGCTTTTAGCCGCCGCCTGGAGGATTTTTTGCCCGGTGACGATATCACCGGTGACCGACACCAGCCGCACCTGCGGGTGCCCCACCAGCTGGCTGCCGACCCCTTCACCGCCGCCATAGACAATGTTCAGCACGCCCGGCGGCAGGATCTCCTGCAGCGCTGGCACCAGCGCCAAAATGGTCAGCGGCGTATGTTCGGAGGGTTTAAACACCACGGTATTGCCCGCCGCCAACGCCGGCGCGATCTTCCACGCCGCCATCATCAGCGGATAGTTCCAGGGGGCGATCGAGGCCACCACGCCAATGGGATCGCGGCGGATCATCGAGGTGTGGCCCGGCACATACTCACCGGCCAGTTGCCCTTGCTGCGTGCGCACTGCGCCGGCGAAGAAGCGGAACACGTCGACCGCCGCCGGCAGATCGTCATTGAGCGCCTGATGCAGCGGTTTGCCGCAGTTGAGGGCCTCCAGCTGCGCCAGCTGCGGCGCCTGCCGCTCGATGGCGTCGGCGATGCGCAGCAACAGCGTGGCGCGCTGGGCCGGCGTAGTGCGCGACCAATGGCCAAACGCCTGCTGCGCGGCTTTCACCGCGCTGCCGACCTGTGCCGCAGAGGCTTCGGTCAGGGCGATCAGCGTCTCGCCGTTGGCCGGATTGACGATGCACTCCTGCTGGCCTTCGCCGTCGATAAGCTGACCGTTAATGAACTGCTGACAGGACAAACCTGAGAGAACCTGCACATCCGCCATCGCCTGACGCCCCTAAGTGACAAAAACGTTAACCAAATGTGAATAAGTTAGTTTTAATCAGCCTAAGCGAGCCTCTGGCGGGCAACAAATTCTAAATACTGAACGACGCGTTCGATTAAATCGAATGCTTAAGCCCGGCGGCATGTTTGCTGCCGTTCTCGCGCGCGATGGTGAGGAACGGCGTCACCAGCTCCGGCCGCGCGCTGCCGCGCCGCCATGCCAACCCGATATCCAGCGGCTCCAGCAGATCGTCCAGCTTGCGCGCCTCGATCATGTTGCCCTCCAGCGACCAGGCGCGGTACGCCATGTCCGGTTGGATGGAGACTCCCATCCCCGCCGCCACCAGGCTGCGCACCGCCTCGGTCGAGGCGGTCTTCATGGCGATCTCCGGCTTCAGCCCGGCGCGCGCCCAGATGCGCCGCGCGTGCACGTCCATTTCATCGGCGTTGAGCTGGATCAGCGGCTGTTTGGCCACGTCCGCCAGGCTGATGCTCTCGTGCTCCAGCAGCGGGTGCAGCGGCGGCAGCCACAGGCGATACGGCGAGTGCATCAGCACCTCGGTCTGCAGCGCGTCGCGGTCTTCGATGTTCGACAAGATCAGCACGCCGATGTCGATCTCGCCGCTGACCAGCAGATGCTCGATGTACGGGCGTTCGTCTTCAACCACCTGCACGGTGACGTTGGGATAGGCCGATTTAAAGCGCGTGAGCAGCTCCACCAGGAAGTAACCAGCCACCAGGCTGGTGACGCCGATAGTCAGCTTGCCGGTCAGGCTTTCGGTGCCGATCTGCAGGCTGCGCTTGGCGTTGTCCACCGTCGCCAGGATCAGATACGACTGGCGCAAGAATTGGTGCCCCTGATGGGTCAGCGTCATGCCCTTGGCGTGGCGATCGAACAGCCGCACGCCAATCTCGGTTTCCAGCTGCTGGATCGCCAGCGTCAGCGAAGACTGGGAGACAAACACCGCCTGGGCGCCGGCGGAGATCGACCCGGTTTCCGCCACGGCGATGAAGTGGCGGATTTGGCGTAACGTCATCATGGGGGTGATTCCTCAAGCAAAAACATTGCGTTGAGTGTAGACGTCGGCCGTGAAGCGATCGGGAAAAGTATCAAAAACGCGATAGCGTTCGCTTTTTTAGAATGCCGACAGGCAAAAATGGGGGGAACAATGAGGCGAAGAAGTGCGATGTGCGGGGGACAGAAATGACAAGGGCGCAGCATGCTGCGCCCTGATGGCCGATGATCCTGCGGAGGATCAGATCGCTTCTTCGTCCTGCTCGCCGGTACGGATGCGCACCACGCGCGCCACGTCGAAGACGAAGATTTTGCCGTCGCCGATCTTGCCGGTCTGCGCGGTTTGCATAATGGTTTCCACGCAGGTGTCGACGATGTCGTCGGCAACCACGATCTCGATCTTCACCTTAGGCAGAAAATCGACCATGTATTCGGCGCCGCGGTACAGCTCGGTGTGGCCCTTCTGGCGGCCGAAGCCTTTGACTTCGGTGACCGTCATGCCGGTGATGCCCACTTCGGCCAGCGCTTCGCGGACGTCATCCAGTTTGAACGGCTTGATAATCGCGTCGATCTTTTTCATCTTCTTTCCTTTTACCAATTTTTGCGGCCAAAACCGGATGTGATGGGGTAGCGGCGGTCTTTGCCGAAGTTACGGGCGGTGATGCGCGGCCCGACGGCGGCCTGACGCCGCTTGTATTCGTTGATGTCCACCAGGCGGATCACCTTGCGCACGATCGCTTCGTCGAACCCTTCGGCCACCAGATCGGCGACCGACTTGTCGCGCTCGACGTAGCCTTCCAGGATCGCATCCAGGATATCGTACGGCGGCAGGCTGTCCTGATCGACCTGATCCGGCGCCAGCTCGGCGGACGGCGGGCGATCGATCACCCGCTGCGGGATCACGTAGGAGACGGTGTTACGGTATTCAGACAACTTGAACACCAGCGTTTTCGGCACGTCCTTCAGCACGTCGAAACCGCCGGCCATATCGCCGTACAGCGTGGCGTAACCGACCGCCATTTCGCTCTTGTTGCCGGTGGTCAGCACGATGCTGCGGCGCTTGTTGGACAGCGCCATCAGCACCACCCCGCGGCAACGCGCCTGCAGGTTCTCTTCGGTGGTGTCGCGCTCGGTGCCGGCGAACATCGGCGACAGCTGGCCCATAAAGGCGTCGAACATCGGTTCGATGGAGACGATATCGAACTCCACGCCGAGGATTTCCGCCTCTTCCTTGGCGTCGGCGATGCTGATATCCGCGGTGTAGCGGAATGGCATCATCAGCGCCTGCACCTTGTCTTTGCCCAACGCATCCACGGCGATCGCCAGCGTCAGCGCCGAGTCGATGCCGCCGGACAGCCCCAGCACCGCGCCTTTAAAGCCATTTTTGGTCACATAGTCGCGCACCGCCAGCACCAGCGCTTGGTACACCTGCGCCAGCTGCGGCAGCTCAGCGGCCGGATCGGCCATCGGCACCACATCCAGCTCGTTGAATTCCAGGCGGGTCACTTGCTCGTCGAAGGCCGCCAGACGGTGAGTCATGGTGCCGGCGGCGTCGAAGACCTTGGAGCAGCCGTCGAAGATCAGCTCATCCTGGCCGCCGACCTGGTTGAGGTACACCAGCGGCAGCTGAGTGCGCTGGCAGTGGCCGGCCATCAGCGTTTTGCGGATATACGGTTTTTCGCGATTATACGGTGAGGCGTTGATCGACAGGATAATCTCCGCGCCGGCCGCCTTGGCGGCGTCGATCGGCTCAGGGAACCACAGATCTTCGCAGATCAGCAGCCCCAGACGGTAGCCTTTCAGCTCCACCACGCAGGTGTCGTTGCCGGCGTGGAAATAGCGCTTCTCATCGAACACGCCGTAGTTCGGCAGCTGCTGCTTGAAGTAGCGGGTCAGCAGGCGGCCTTCGGCGAACAGCGACAGCGCGTTGTACAGCTTGTCGCCTTCGCGCCACGGGTGGCCGACCAGGATCGCCGTCTCGGCGGAGGCCTGCTGCAGGCGCAGCAGCTGCGCATCGCAGCGCTGATAGAAATCATTGCGGTACAGCAGGTCTTCCGGCGGGTAGCCGGACAGCGCCAGTTCGCTGAACATGACCAGATCGGCTCCCGCCTTCTGCTGCTCCTGCACGATTTGCAACATGCGTTCGGTGTTGCCTTCAATGTCGCCGACCAGCAGGTTCAGCTGGGCCAGGGCGATGGAAAGTGATCTGCTCATTTGTGTACGATCCCGCTTAATACGTTCCATGGTGCTCTACGCCGGGGCGCGCCGCGGCAAAGAGAACGGAGTGTAAATCATTCCGCCGGATTTGTTGAGAACCTGCGTGGCAGGCGCCGGCGGGAAACTGTCATTCTTTAAAATCGTTGGCGTCCAGCTCGTGGCGCGACAGCAATTTGTAAAACTCGGTGCGGTTGCGGCCCGCCATGCGCGCGGCCTGGGTCACGTTGCCCTTGGTGATCTGCAGCAGCTTGCGCAGGTAATGCAACTCGAACTGGTTGCGCGCTTCGGCAAATGTCGGCAGCGCGGTATTTTCCCCTTCCAGCGCCTGCTCCACCAACGCTTCGCTGATCACCGGCGCAGAGGTCAGCGCCACGCACTGCTCGATGACGTTGACCAACTGACGCACGTTGCCCGGCCAGCTGGCGGTCATCAGCCGCTTCATGGCGTCGGTCGAGAAGCTGCGCACGAACGGCTTGTGCCGCTGAGCCGCTTCGCGCAACAGGTGATTGGCCAGCAGCGGGATATCTTCGGCGCGCTCGTTGAGCGCCGGGATCTTGAGGTTCACCACGTTGAGGCGGTAGTAGAGATCCTCGCGGAACTCGTTCTTCGCCATCGCCTTTTGCAGATCGCGGTGGGTGGCGGAGATGATGCGTACGTCAATGTCCAGATCGCGATTGCTGCCGAGCGGCCGCACCTTGCGTTCCTGCAGCACGCGCAGCAGCTTCACCTGCAGCGACAGCGGCATATCGCCGATCTCGTCGAGGAACAGCGTGCCGCCCGCCGCCGCCTGGAACAGCCCTTCGCGGCTGCTGACCGCGCCGGTAAAGGCGCCCTTGGCGTGGCCGAACAGTTCGGACTCCAGCAGCTGCTCCGGCAGCGCGCCGCAGTTGATGGCGATGAACGCCTTGCTGGCGCGCGGGCTGGCCGCGTGGATCGCCTGCGCCACCACCTCTTTACCGGTGCCGCTCTGGCCGTTGATCAATACGCTGACGTCGGACTGCGCCACCATTTTCACCTGCTCCAGCAGGCGCAGCATCAACGGGCTGCGGGTGACGATGTCTTCCCGCCAGGCATCGTCGCCGGCCGGGCTGGCCGACAGCGCGAGCGCCTCGTCGATGGCCTTGTACAGCGCATCGCGATCCACCGGCTTGGTGAGAAAGCTGAACACCCCCTGCTGGGTAGCGGCCACCGCATCGGGAATCGAACCGTGCGCGGTGAGAATGATCACCGGCATGCCCGGCTGATGTTTTTGGATCTCGGCGAACAGCGCCATGCCGTCCATCTCATCCATGCGCAGATCGCTGATCACCAGATCGATCTGTTCGCGCGCCAGCAGGCGCAGCGCTTCCTGGCCGCTTTCGGCGGTGGTGACGTGAAAACCTTCGCTGGTCAGGCGCATGCCCAGCAGCTTCAGCAGGCTGGGATCGTCGTCAACCAATAACAGGTTGGCCGGTTTGCGTGCGGTCATTGCGCGTGGGACTCCTTATTGGCAGGGTGCGGCGTATAGGTGTCTTCCGGTTCAACCGGCAGCGCAGTGCCCTTTTCCGGCTCGTCCTGCGGCTCAGCCCCTTTCGCGGCCGCGCCGTTTTTACCGGCGGCTTCGCCCTTTTGCGAGCCTGTGCCGTTGTCCGGTATTTCCCCTTGCAGCTGCTTGCGCGATGAGAGCTGGCGCTCGATGTCGGTCAGGTTTTCCAGCTTGCGCGAGGTGTCCTGCAGCTGCGATTGCAAGCGCGCCTGGCTCTGGCGCAGCGAATCGATCTGGCTGTCGCTGCTTTCCTGCAGATGCTGATAACGCGCTTTCTCATCGAACAGCGTGATCTGCAGCATCTGCTGCTGGCGCCACAGCTGCGTCAGTGGACGCAGCGAACCGGGAAACTCCATCCGGTAGCTGTTGATCCTGTCGATCATCTGGCGGCGTTCGCCGGAGGTCGGCTGTGCGCTCCCCAGCAGGATGCTCTGTTTGAAAACGCCGGACCAGCTGTCGCCAGGCACCGTTTTCGCCAGCGCGCGCGCCTGGGTTGAGCCGATGCGATCGGCGCAGTCCATCGCACGCAGCCAGTAGAGCGCGTTATCCAGCGCGTCCTTGTCGTCCAACTGCCACAGGGTATCGCAGGCCGCGGTGCGGTAATCGATCACCTTGGTATCCGGGATCGCTTCTTGCTGCTGAGCGCTCAGGCCGCCGCTGACCGCGCGATCGACGCAGCCCGCCAGCAACAGCGGCATAAAGAAAACGGCGCCCAACCAGCTGATCGGGCGTTTGCCGAGCGGCGCTCTGTGCGTGGCACGCGGTGAACGTTCGGTCTGCGAAAGACGAAGGCGCTTAGACCATGTGTACATTATTTATTCATTCTCGGCGGTTAACGGCAGTTCAATGCGGAAGCAGACGTCTGCACCGGCGACCGTCGCCAGTTGCAGCTCACCGCGCATGCGACGGATACAGTCCTGAGCGATGCTCAACCCCAGTCCGCTTCCTTTTACCGCCCCTTTTCGCTGGTGACTACCCTGGAAAAAAGGCTCGAAAATCATGGCTCTTTCAGCCTCGGGGATCGGCGTGCCGGTATTGGCGACGTCGATTTGCACCCGTTGTCCAACCTGACGGCTGCGGATCCAAATGTTACCGGATTCCTT
This sequence comes from Serratia sp. BNK-23, assembly GCF_047456145.1. NCBI lineage: Bacteria > Pseudomonadati > Pseudomonadota > Gammaproteobacteria > Enterobacterales > Yersiniaceae > Serratia > Serratia sp. BNK-23. The sequence goes on along the minus strand of NZ_CP179900.1, from coordinate 1,055,742 downwards.
GCCGTAGTGCACCGCATTGGAGTAGAGATTATCCAGCACGCGCATTAATAGCGTAGGCTCTGCCCAGCAGATTTCCGCCTCCAGCGCGATTTCGGTGGAAATCATCTTCGCCCGCGCCGGCAAACTGTGCGCGGCGACCACCAAATCGACCATCTCGCGCAGCTCGACGTTCTCGTGTTCCGCCGGGCCGTCGGCCAGTTTGCGGTTGTAATCCAGCAGTTGTTCAATCAGCTGCTGCAGGTGGCGACTGCTGTTGTCGAGGATCGCCACCACCTCTTTTTGATCGGAGGTCAGCGGCCCCGCCACTTCGTCGGCCAGCAGTTCGGTGCCTTCACGCATGCTGGCCAGCGGCGTTTTCAACTCGTGCGAGATATGGCGCAAGAACTCGTGGCGCTGCGATTCCAGCCACGCCAGCCGCTCGCTCAGCCAAATGATGCGCTGCGCCAGCGAACGCAGCTCGCGCGGCCCTTTGAACGACGCGGTGCTGCCCAGCGCGCGCCCTTCCCCCAGGCGATTGATCATCCGTTCCACGGCCTTGACCGGCCCGATGATCATGCGGGTGAACAGCACCACCAGCAGCACGCTGACCAGGAACAACAGCAGCGCCTGCCAGCCGAAGAACTGGCCGCGCTCGGCGATGGCTTGCTGCAGCTGCTGGCCGCGCGAGAACACCACCGCGCGCGTGGCCTGCACCATTTCGGCGTTGGAACGGGAGAACGATTCGAGCAGGGCCGAAGCCTCTTGGTCCGGCCCGCTGTTATGGCATTTGATCGCCGCCAGCTGGGTCAGCAACTGACGCAGCGTTTGGTAGTAGCGCTCGTCCGGCAGGATCGGCGCGTGGGCGTCCAGCATCTGCGAATACTGTTTGCGCTGGTTCTGGTACAGCTTCTGCAGCGTAGGATCGACCAGCACGCAGTACTGACGATAGCTGCGCTCCATCTCCAGCGCCACGCTGGTCATCGCCTCGCTGCGCCGCGCGTCCACCAGCGTGGTGCGGTTGATGTCCGCCGCCTGCGCGCTGAGGTGATCCAGGCTCTGGTAGGCTTGATAGGCCAGCACCAACAGCGGCAACAGCACCAACAGGAAGGCCAGCAGCACCAATTGCCGCAGCGAACGGGGGAATAAACGCCATTTTTTCAACGAAATCATCTCATTCTCTCAGCTCTGTCACGATGCTAACTGACTCGCCGGAAAGAGAAAAGCCCGGCAGGGGAGAATCCTGAACGCGCAAGGAAAAAGCCGCGGGATCGGCGAAGCGCGCCCATGGGCCTGGCCTGCCGACGGCATGCGGCCCCGGTAACATCAACCGGCGCGAAAACGAGAGTGTGGGGATAGCGTCTGCGTTCGAGGGCATAGGCAACGAAACGGGCATAGCGCAGCGTTGAGAATTGACATCGGGGCAAGAAACTTGCCCCAACGCAAGGAAAGTGTGGATGCCCTTAAACCTCGTCCCCAGGGTGATGTAGCGCAGCGGCTGGCATCGAACAGGACGAATAGCATCCGTAAGTATCCAGGATTGATGAACCCTTCATCACAGTTGGATACAGGCGGTGCCTCACTCCACGTGTCGCCCGATGCTTGATAAAGCCGCTTGCGCGGTCTGTTATCGGTTTGGTTGGACGATAGGCACCATTTCTTTGGCATCATTCGGAGGCTTATGAGGCGATTTGCCGTCTAATTACGGCGCCGTCATAAAAAGGTGAATGAGCAGCCGCCAAGAATAATGCACGTAGCGTGCCAACTTTGCAATAAAAATAATAACACAATGATTTTATTTAAAAATAAAATTACATCAGCAAATTCCCCCACCCATTACGCACTGATGAGCGATGAAAAAAACGCCGTGCTGTCGCCAAATGCAGACAACTAAAGTCAAACCTGCTTACCCACAATAAAATCAATGAGTTAAACGTCTCCATTTGGCGACAGAGAAAATAGCGCTTGTCGCAAAATGCAGACACTGCCGCCAGACGGCGAACGCCGGCCATAAAAAAGGGCGCAATTGCTTGCGCCCTCTGTACGGTGGTGGCCGTTTTTAGCCCAGCTGCTTACGGGCGTTGCGGAACATACGCATCCACGGGCTGTCCTCGCCCCACTCTTCCGGGTGCCAGGAGTTACTGACGGTGCGGAACACGCGTTCCGGGTGCGGCATCATCACCGTGGCGCGCCCGTTGGCGCTGGTCACGGCGGTGATGCCATTCGGCGAACCGTTCGGGTTAGCCGGGTAAGCTTCCGTCACCTGACCGGCGTTGTTGACGAAACGCAGCGCCACCAGACCATGGCTTTCCAGCGCCGCCAGATGCGCCGCATCGCGCACTTCGACGTGCCCTTCACCGTGGGAAACAGCGATCGGCATGCGCGAACCGGTCATGCCCTGCAGGAACAGCGACGGGCTGGCCGCCACTTCCACCAGGCTGAAGCGCGCCTCGAAGCGATCCGACAGGTTGCGCACGAAGCGCGGCCAGTGTTCGGCCCCCGGGATCAGCTCACGCAGGTTGGACATCATCTGGCAGCCGTTGCATACGCCCAGCGCCAGCGTCTGCGGACGGTGGAAGAACGCTTCAAACTCGTCGCGCACCCGCTCGTTGAACAGGATAGACTTCGCCCAGCCTTCACCGGCGCCCAGGACGTCGCCGTAAGAGAAGCCGCCGCAGGCCACCAGCGTGTGGAAGTCCTGCAGATCGCGGCGCCCGGCCAGCAGATCGCTCATGTGCACGTCCACGGCGTCAAAGCCGGCGCGGTGGAACGCCGCCGCCATTTCAACGTGGGAGTTCACCCCCTGCTCGCGCAACACCGCCACTTTCGGGCGAGCGCCCTTGGCGATGTACGGCGCGGCGATGTCTTCCTCGGGTGCAAAGGTCAGCTTCACGTTCAGGCCGGGATCTTGTTCATCCTGCTTGGCCTGATGTTCCTGATCGGCGCACGCCGGGTTGTCGCGCAGGCGCTGCATCTGCCAGGTGGTTTCCGCCCACCAGGTGCGCAGCGTATTGCGGCTTTCACTGTACAACGCCTTGCCATGTTGGTTGATGACGAAACGATCGCCGGCCTGCGCGCTGCCGATCTGATGCACGTTGTCGGTCAAACCGTGCTGCGCGAACGCCTGCTTCACTTCGTCGAGACGTTCGGCGCTCACCTGGATCACCGCGCCCAGCTCTTCGTTGAACAGCACCGCCAGCGCATCGTCGTCGAGGCCATCGAGGTTAACCTCTACGCCGCAGTGACCGGCGAAGGCCATCTCCGCCAGCGTCACCAGCAGGCCGCCGTCGGCGCGGTCGTGATAAGCCAGCAGCGCGCGATCGGCCACCAACTGCTGCATGGCGTTGAAGAAGCCCGCCAGTTGCGCGACATCGCGCACATCGGCCGGTTTGTCGCCCAGTTGGCGATAAACCTGCGCCAGCGCGGTAGCGCCCAGCGCGTTATGGCCGTTGCCCAGATCGATCAACAGCAGCGCGCTGTCGCCCTTATCGGTGCGCAATTGCGGCGTCACGGTGTCGCGCACGTCTTCCACACGGGCAAAGGCGGTGATGACCAGCGACAGCGGCGAGGTCATTTCGCGCTGTTCGTCGCCTTCCTGCCAGCGGGTTTTCATCGACATGGAGTCTTTGCCCACCGGGATGGTGATGCCCAGCGCCGGGCACAGCTCTTCGCCCACCGCTTTCACCGCTTCGTACAGGCCGGCGTCTTCACCCGGGTGGCCGGCGGCGGCCATCCAGTTGGCGGACAGCTTCACGCGCTTCAGGCTGCCGATTTCCGTGGCAGCCAGGTTGGTCAGCGCTTCCCCGACCGCCAGGCGGCCGGAAGCGGCGAAGTCCAGCAGCGCCACCGGCGCGCGTTCGCCGATCGACATCGCCTCGCCGTAATAGCTGTCCAGGCTGGCGGTGGTGACCGCGCAGTCGGCCACCGGGATCTGCCACGGGCCGACCATTTGGTCACGCGCCACCATGCCGGTGACGGTGCGGTCGCCGATGGTGATCAGGAAGGTTTTCTCCGCGACGGCCGGCAGATGCAGCACGCGCTTCACCGCGTCGGCCAGCGTGATGTCCCCACGCTGCACCGCCTGGCCCTGCGCCTGCAGACGGGTGACATCGCGGGTCATCTTCGGCGTTTTGCCGAGCAGCACGTCCAGCGGCATGTCGATCGGTTGGTTGTCGAAGTGGCGGTCGTTCAGCGTCAGGTGCTGTTCTTCGGTCGCTTCACCGATCACCGCATAAGGCGCGCGCTCGCGGCGGCAGATCTCGTCGAACTGCGCCATCTGCGCCGGGGCGATCGCCATCACGTAACGTTCCTGCGATTCGTTGCACCACACTTCCAGCGGGCTCATGCCCGGCTCGTCGTTGAGGATATCGCGCAGCTCGAAGCGCCCACCGCGGCCGCCGTCGCTCACCAGCTCCGGCATGGCGTTGGACAGGCCGCCGGCGCCGACGTCATGGATAAACAGGATCGGGTTCTGGTCGCCCAGCTGCCAGCAGCGGTCGATCACTTCCTGACAGCGGCGTTCCATTTCCGGGTTGTCGCGCTGCACCGAAGCGAAGTCCAGATCGGCATCGGACTGGCCGGACGCCATCGAGGACGCCGCGCCGCCGCCCAGGCCGATATTCATCGCCGGGCCGCCCAGCACCACCAGCTTGGCGCCGACGGTGATTTCCCCTTTCTGCACGTGATCGGCGCGGATGTTGCCGATGCCGCCCGCCAGCATGATCGGTTTGTGGTAGCCGCGCAGCTCGACGCCGTTATGGCTGTTGACGCGCTCTTCATAGGTGCGGAAGTAGCCCAGCAGCGCCGGGCGACCGAATTCGTTGTTGAACGCCGCGCCGCCCAGCGGGCCTTCGGTCATGATGTCCAGTGCGGTGACGATGCGTTCCGGCTTGCCGAAGTCCTGCTCCCACGGCTGTTCAAAGCCGGGAATGCGCAGGTTGGACACCGAGAAGCCCACCAGGCCGGCCTTCGGCTTGGCGCCGCGGCCGGTGGCGCCCTCGTCGCGGATCTCGCCGCCGGAGCCGGTCGCGGCGCCCGGCCACGGCGAAATCGCCGTCGGGTGGTTGTGAGTTTCCACCTTCATCAGGATGTGCGCGTCTTCCTGATGGTAATCGTACGTGCCGTTCTCCGGCGCGGCGAAGAAGCGGCCGACCTGCGAACCTTCCATCACGGCGGCGTTGTCTTTATACGCCGACAGCACGTAGTCCGGCGTCTGCTCGTAGGTATTCTTGATCATTTTGAACAGCGACTTGGGCTGCTGCTCGCCGTCGATGATCCAGTCGGCGTTGAAAATCTTGTGGCGGCAGTGCTCGGAGTTAGCCTGCGCGAACATATAAAGTTCGATATCCGTCGGGTTGCGCCCCAAACCGGTAAAGGCATTCAGCAGGTAGTCGATCTCATCCTGCGCCAGCGCCAGGCCGAGCCGAACGTTGGCCTGCTCCAGCGCGGCGCGCCCTGCGCCCAGCACGTCGACCGACTGATACGGCGCCGGCTGATGGTGCGCGAACAGCTGTTCGGCCTGTTGCAGCTCGCTGAAGACGGTTTCCATCATGCGGTCGTGCAGCAGCGCAGCGAGCTGCCGCCACTGGGCTTCCGTCAGCTCGGGCGCCTTGACGTAGAACGCCAGACCGCGCTCCAGCCGCAGCACCTGTTGCAGACCGCAGTTGTGGGCGATGTCGGTGGCTTTGGAAGACCAGGGAGAAATGGTGCCCGGACGCGGCGTAACCAGCAGCAGCCGGCCTTCAGGGGCGTGTTCGGCGAGAGAAGGACCGTACTTGAGCAGACGCTGAAGCTTGGCGTGTTCTTCGGCACTTAGCGGTGCGCTGACATCGGCAAAGTGGACGTACTCGGCGTAGATATCACTGACGGGCAGGTGAGCGTCCTGGCAGCGGGACAGCAGTTTGGTAATGCGAAAAGCCGATAAAGCGGGCGAACCACGCAGAATTTCCATAATCAAAGTTCTCTCGTCTTCGAAGCGAAGGATAAGACGCTTCATTGGGCGCAACAGGGGAAAACGCGCGTCATTATAGAGAATCCTCGGCGCCGACGAAACCGTTTGCGTAGGGATTATTGATAAAAGCGTGCCGCACCGTCGAATTGTCATAACGTGTCAATAAAGTTGCACACTGGCGTTTTGTTGCGCAAAATGCCCCCCGCACTGGTGATTTAACCATGAGAAAAGTCGCGGTTGTCGTCGCCGGCGTACCTGTGCCACCACTGGATAACTATTTGAAACGTCTTAAAATAAACTACATCCTCATCGGCGTTGTCACTCTGCTTCTGGCTCTCGCGCTGTGGCCCAACATCACCTGGCGCAGCGGCCAGGGCGGGCAACTCCAGGAGATCATTTCCCGCGGCGAGTTGCGTATCAGCACGCTGAATTCACCGCTGACCTATTTCAACACCAAGCAAGGGCCGGGTGGGCTCGACTACGAACTGGCCAAGCGCTTCGCCAACTACCTCGGGGTAAAACTGGTGGTGATCCCCCATCAGAACATCAATGACCTGTTCGACGATCTGGACGACGACGACGCCGACCTGCTGGCGGCGGGCCTGATCTACAACCAGGAGCGCCTCAGCCGCGCGCGCACCGGCCCGGCCTACTACTCCGTTTCCCAACAGCTGGTGTACCGGCTGGGCACCCCGCGGCCGAAAAGCTTCGCCGACATCAAAGGCAAGCTGGCGGTCGCCTCCGGTTCCGCGCACGTCAGCACGCTAAAGCAGCTCAAACAGGATAAATACCCGGATCTCGCCTGGGAGTCCTCCAGCGATCTCACCTCCAAAGAACTGCTGGAGCGGGTGGCCGACGGCAAGCTGGACTATACCCTCGGCGATTCGGTGACCATCGCGCTGCTGCAGCGCATCCATCCGCAGCTGGCGGTGGCGTTCGACGTCACCGACGAAGAGCCGGTCACCTGGTACCTCAAACGCGACGGCGACGACAGCCTGTACGCGGCGATGCTGGATTTCTACAGTCAGATGGTGGACGACGGCACCCTGGCGCGGCTGGAAGAGAAATACCTCGGCCACGTCGGCAGCTTCGACTATGTGGACACCAAAACCTTCCTGTCGGCCATCGATTCGGTGCTGCCCAACTTCCGCCCGTTGTTCGAGAAGCACGCCAACGAGATCGACTGGAAGCTGCTGGCGGCCATCGCCTATCAGGAATCGCACTGGAATCCGCAGGCCACTTCCCCCACCGGCGTGCGCGGCCTGATGATGCTGACCCGCGCCACCGCCGACGGCCTGGGGGTCAACGATCGCCTCGATCCGGAAGAGAGCATTCAGGGCGGCGCCCTGTACCTGCAGCGGCTGATGGCCAAGGTGCCGGACAGCGTGCCGGAAGACGAGCGCATCTGGTTCTCGCTGGCGGCCTACAACATGGGGTGGGGCCATATGCTGGACGCGCGCAAGCTGACCAAGACGCAAAAAGGCAACCCGGACAGCTGGGTCGACGTCAAACAGCGCCTGCCGATGCTCAGCCAAAAGCGCTACTACCCGCAGCTGACCTACGGCTATGCGCGCGGGCGTGAAGCCTACAACTATGTAGAAAACATCCGCCGCTATCAGGTCAGCCTGGTGGGCTATCTGCAGGAAAAAGAGAGAAAGGCGGCGCAAGCGGCCGCCGAGCAGGAAGCGTTGGGGAAAGGCTACCCGACGGTGATGCCGGAACTGGCGCTCAACTACTGATTATTCCGGCTTATCCGCCGCCCGCTGCGCCAGCCTGAGCGCTTTTTTCTGTTCGCGGCGCAGGCGGAAGAAATTGCTCAGGGTGGCGGCGCATTCGTCCGCCAGCACGCCCGAGACGATCTCCACCTGATGGTTCATGCCCGGATGGCGCAAAATGTCCACCAGCGAGCCGGCCGCGCCGGTTTTCTCGTCGGCGGCGCCGTACACCAACCGGCGGATGCGGCTGTGCACCATCGCGCCGGCGCACATCACGCAGGGCTCCAGCGTGACGTACAGCGTGGCGTTCAGCAGGCGATAGTTTTGCAGCACCGCGCCGCCCTGGCGCAGCGCCATGATCTCGGCGTGTGCGGTAGGATCGTGGCGGCCGATCGGCCGGTTCCAGCCCTCGCCGATGACCTGATTGTCCAGCACCAGCAGCGCACCCACCGGCACCTCGCCCTCTTCCTGCGCGCGCAGGGCCAGCTGCAATGCCTGACGCATCCAGTACTCATCGTTATATTCAGTCATCGCATAATTCCTCGTGCGCTTTTGCGGCGGGCATTATACACACTAGCCTCCCTTTGTCGTAGCCGCCCGCCAATGGCTATACTGGCCGAATCGGCCGATGATTCAGGGACAAGAAGCATGAAACTCAGTAAAAAGAACGCCGTCGTGGTGCGCAAGGCGCTGGACGGTTGGGTTGGGGAAGGCGCCATGACGCCCGAACAACGGCAGCAACTGCTGCAGCATGTGGACGTGCAACCTTTCGACTGGCGGCGACTGGCGCGCTATGCGTTTCTCGCCGCGCTGGCCTCGCTGCTGATCGCCGTCACCAGCCTGTTCGCCGACAGCGAACTGCTTGCATGGCTGAGCGAACTGTTCCGCTTCGACGCGCCGGTGCGCATGGCGATCGCCGGCGTACTGGCGGCGCTGGCCTACGTTTGGGCGCTGCGTCGTCGTCAACGCCATCCGGAAAAACGCTACGGCAATGAGGCGGCGCTGTTTGTCGCCGTGTTGCTCACCGCCTGCGCCTTATGGCAACTGGGCGTCTGGCTGGATAACGGCAGCGGGCGGGTTTCCGTGCTGCTGCTGGTCGCCGCGCTGCTGTACGGCGCGATCGGCTGGTTCAGCCGCTCCGGGCTGGTATGGTGGTTCGCCCTGCTGTCGCTCGGCAATGCCTTCGGCGCCGAGACCGGCTACCTGTCCGGCTGGGGCGCCTACTGGCTCGGCATGAGCTACCCGATTCGCTTTATCGCCTTCGGCGGGGTGCTGATCGCCGCCGCATTGCTGCTGCGGCCGCTCTTGGCGCAGCGCGGCCTGCAGCGGGTGTCGCTGGCGATGGGCCTGCTGTACCTGTTCATCGCGCTGTGGCTGCTGTCCATCTTCGGCAACTACGGCGATCTCGACAGCTGGTACCGCGCGCGCCAGATTGAGCTGTTCCACTGGAGCCTGCTGTTCGGGCTGGCCGCCCTCGTCGCCATCTGGCTGGGGTTGAAGCATGACGACGCCATGCTGCGCGGTTTCGGGCTGACCTTCCTCGGCATCAACCTCTATACCCGCCTGTTCGAGTTTTTCTGGGACAGCATGCCGAAAACGATTTTCTTCGCGCTGCTCGGCCTGAGCCTGTGGGCGTTGGGGCATTATGCGGAAAAGATTTGGCAGCTCGGGCGCAAACCACACGACGTAACCGACGACTGATCGCGGCAGCGATAACAGCAAAGGGCGGAATTCTCCGCCCTTTGTTTATTCCAGCTGCTGCAGCTCGCCCTGCTTGCTCACCCGCCAGCGGTGCTCGCAAAAGAACAGCAGTGGATTATCCTGCTTGCTGTCGCTGTAACCGCTGTACAGCTTCAGCGGCGCGCCGAGCCGCTGTTCCAGCTGCACCACTTTCTGCGCCCCCAGGCAGCGCAGGGTCAAGACCCAACCGCCGCAGCGGCGCGTGATGCGGCTGCCGATCAACCGCACCCGCGGCAGAAACGCCGAATCCCGATACACCTGCTCCACCAGTTGCTCCGGCGAGCCGGTAATCAGCCACACTTCGGCATCGTGCTCCTCCAGATACTGCCGCAGCCGCATTTGCACCACCGGAAACGCGGTCACCTTCTGGCGGAAAGCCTCGATAAACTGCCGCTCCAGCGCCTTCAGCGTCGCTTCAGAACGCCCGAAAGTAATCGCCCACAGCAGCTGGCTCATCGGCCAGCGCGCGGCGCGCCCCAGCAGCAGCAGCGCCAACCCGATCGGCGGCAGCAGCGGTATTACCAGCAGCAGGTTCAGCGGTAGGCGGCGCAGCAGAAAGCGCAAGAAACTGCCGAACATATCCTCCTGATGCAGAGTGCCGTCCAGATCGAAAAAGACCACGCGGCGCCCTGCTGCGGCCGACGGTTGCTGCTTGTCGTTCAAACGCTACTCCTCGGGATCGTCGAACCCCATCATCCAGGTGAAGAGAAAACCGGCGATAATCGTAATCAGCATCCCCGCCAGATACAACATCACCTTACCTGAGACGATGGTCAACGCCAAAGGCAGCCCCGAAATGCCGAAGGTAATCACCGTCGCCACCTTCCAGTAGCTGATCAGCGCACCGCCGACCGCCCCGCCAAGGCAGGCGCCGATAAACGGCCGGCCCAGCGGCAGCGTCACCCCGAAGATCAGCGGCTCGCCGATGCCGAGAATGCCGACCGGCAACGCCCCTTTGATCACCTTCTTCAGCCGCGCGTTGCGGGTTTTTAGCAGCACCGCCAGCGCCGCCCCCACCTGACCGACGCCGGCCATCGCCAGGATCGGCAACAGCGGATTGGAACCGTGCGCCTGCACCAGCTCGACGTGGATCGGCACCAGCCCCTGGTGCAAGCCGGAGAGCACCAGCGGCAGGAACAGCCCGGAGAGCAGCGCCCCCACCAGCAGCCCGCCCTTGTCGATCGCCAGATTGGCGCCGTGGGCGATGGCATCGGAAATGGCGCCACCGATCGGCTGCAGGATCAGGATCGCCAACGAGGCGGTGACCAGCGTGGTCAGCAGCGGATTGAGGATCAGTTCGACCGACTCCGGCAGCAGCGTGCGCAGGCGTTTCTCCACCCAGCACATCAACGCCACCACCAGCAGCACGGCGATCACCCCGCCGCGCCCCGGCTGCAGCGCCTCGCCGAACAGGGTGATCTGCGCCAGCGCCGGACTGGAAAGAATGCCGGCCATCACGCCGCCCATCGCCTGTGAGCCGCCGAATACCCGCGCGGCGTTCACCCCGACCAGAATGTTCATAATGGCGAATACCGCGCTGCCGAAGATCGCCAGCAGCCCCAGCGCGTTCGGGTAGTCCAACGCCAGCTGTCCGGCGATGTCGGGCCGCTTCAGCAGGTTGATGATGCCGGTGATCAGCCCCGAGGCGATAAACGCCGGGATCAGCGGAATAAAAACGTCGGCCAGCTTTTTCAGCGCGCCGCTCATCGGCGCAGCGTATTTTTGCTTGGCCTGCGCCTTGGTGCGGGCGGCGTCACCAACGGCGGGCTGCGCGCTGCCGCTCAGCAAGGCGCGCATGACGTCCACCACCTTGGCGGCGGCGCCCGGACCGACGATAAACTGATGCTGTTCACCCTGTTTGATATAGCCCTTCACCCCCGGCAGCTGCTTGAGGGCCGCCAGATCCAGGCGCTGCTCATCGCTGACCTCGACGCGCACCCGCGTCATGCAGTTTTCCAGTTTGAGGATATTGCCCTCGCCCCCCACGCCCGCCAGGATCTGTGTCGCCAATGCCGTTGTCTTGTCCATCGCCGCCCCCACCGTAAATTAACGCGCCAGCGCCGCGCGCAGGTAGCCATCGTGCCGCTGCAGCCGCTGCTGCGCCTCTTCGGCGCTGACGCCGGCTAAAATCATCAGGATCGCCGGTTTGACCTCAAAGCCGGTCTGCGCCAACGCCGCCTCCGCCTGAGCGCGTTCGGCGCCGGTGGCCTCCATCACGATGCGGCAGGCGCGATCCACCAGTTTGACGTTGGTGGCCTTCACGTCCACCATCAGGTTCTGGTAGACCTTGCCCAGTTTGACCATCGCACCGGTCGACAGCATGTTGAGTACCAGTTTCTGCGCGGTGCCGGATTTCAGGCGCGTTGAGCCGGTCAGCGCCTCCGGCCCCACCACCGGCGAAATCGCCACCTGTGCTTCGTGCGCAATCGGCGAATCCGGGTTACAGGAGATGGCCGCCGTCGGGCAGCCCAGCCCGCGCGCATAGCGCAGTGCGCCGATCACGTAGGGCGTACGCCCCGAGGCCGCCAGCCCTACCACCATATCAACGGCGGTGAGGTTCAGCGCCCGGAGATCGGCTTCACCCAGGGCCTCGTCATCTTCCGCCCCCTCCACCGCTTTGAGCAGCGCGCCCGGCCCGCCGGCGATTAGCCCCACCACCACGCCGTGCGGCACGCCGAAGGTCGGCGGACACTCGGAGGCGTCCAATACGCCCAGGCGGCCGCTGGTGCCGGCGCCCAAATAAATCAACCGCCCACCGGCCTTCAGCGCCGCCGCGGCCAAATCGACCGCCTGCGCGATCGCCGGCAACACCTGTTCAATCGCCTCCGGCACCTTGCGGTCTTCCTGGTTAAAGCAACGGACCATGTCCAGCGTCGACATTTCATCCAGCCCCATGGTGGCCGGGTTACGGGTTTCCGATACCAGTGCGCCTAAGTTCATCTGTTCACCTTTGAATTTTTAATTCACAAAATTAAATCAATATTTGAATATTTTATTCAACAAAGCGAGCGCTATTTGCTATTTTAACGGTGAGCTCACAAAAATTTTCACCGCGCGTTTTCGCCCTCTGCATGGCAAAATGGCCGCTGGTTTCCAGGGAAAGAACAATGAGTACCCTTCTGCGCATTCGCCAGATGTATCCGACACTGGCGCAAAACGACCGCAAGCTGGCGGACTTTCTGCTGAATAACGCCGAGCAGGCGCGCCATCTCAGCTCGCAAAAGCTGGCTCAGTTGGCCGGCATCAGCCAGTCGAGCGTGGTGAAGTTCGCCCAAAAGCTGGGCTATAAAGGTTTTCCAGCGCTGAAGCTGGCGCTGAGCGAGACGCTGGCCCAACCGCAGGCCGAGCCAGTGGTGACCGTTCACAACCACATTCTCAGCAGCGATACGCTGAAAATCGTCGGTGAAAAGCTGCTGGCGGAAAAGCAGGCGGCGCTGCGCGCGACGCTCGACATCAACAGCGAAGAGCGGCTGCACCAGGCGCTGGACATGCTGCGCCAGGCGCGCCGGGTGATGCTGATCGGCATCGGCGCCTCCGGGCTGGTGGCCAAGGATTTTTCCTTCAAGCTGCTGAAAATTGGCGTGATGGCGGTGGCCGAAGCGGATATGCACGTCCAGCTGGCGGCGGTGCAGGCGCTGGACAAACGCGATCTGCTGCTGGCTATCTCCTTCAGCGGCGAGCGGCGTGAAATCAATCTGGCGGCGGAAGAAGCGCGCCAGGCCGGCGCCAGGGTGCTGGCGCTGACCAGCTTCTCGCCCAACGGCCTGCAGCAACGCGCGGACCACTGCCTCTATACCATCGCCGAAGAACCCCACACCCGCAGCGCGGCCATCTCCTCCAGCACGGCCCAGTTCGCCCTTACCGACCTGCTGTTTATGGCGCTGATCCAGCACGACCTTGATCATGCCCGCGATCGCATCAAACACAGCGAACAATTGATGAAAAAGTTGGTTTAACCGGTATAATCGCCGCTGCGAAAAATACCCCTGTTAATAATGAGAGATACGTCATGGCCCTGCTAATCACACGCAAATGCATCAACTGCGACATGTGCGAGCCGGAATGCCCGAACCAGGCAATTTCGATGGGCGATGAGATCTACCAGATCGATACCGAGCGCTGCACCGAGTGCGTTGGCCATTATGATACGCCGACCTGTCAGCAGGTTTGCCCTATCGACAACACCATCATCACCGATCCGCAGCATCGTGAGACCAACGAACAGCTGTGGGACAAGTTCGTGGTGTTGCACCACGCCGATCGCATTTAATCCGCCGCAGGACTGACAAGGGCGCCATAGGCGCCCTTTCTATTTTCAGCTTTCGACGATCACCGTCGCACAGGCATAGCGCCGTTCGTCGGCCAGCGAAACGTGGATCGCGGTGACCCCCATCTCCCCCGCCAGCTCGGCGGCGCGGCCGTGCAAACGAATATTCGGTTTGCCCAACGCATCGTTGAACACCTCGAACTGGTTGAACGCCAGGCCGTTGCGAATGCCGGTGCCGAACGCCTTGGCGGCGGCCTCTTTCACCGCGAAACGCTTGGCCAGAAAGCGAATCGGCTGCTGGTGCTGCTGATACAGCGCCCACTCGGCGTCGCTCAGCACGCGGCGCGCCAGACGATCGCCACTGCGCTCCACCACCGCCTCGATACGCGCCATCTCGACGATGTCGGTACCCAGCCCGAGCACCGCCATTACCGGCGCGCTTCCCGCATCAGCACTTTCATGTCGGCAACCGCGGCCGGCAGCCCGCTCATCACCGCCTGGCCGATAATCGCATGGCCGATGTTCAGCTCGTGCATTTCCGGCAGCGCGGCGATCGGCTGCACGTTATGGTAGGTCAGGCCGTGGCCGGCGTTGACCTTCAGCCCCTTCTCGGCCGCGTAGGCGGCGGCGACCGCGATGCGGTGCAGCTCGGCCTGTACCGCCAGCTCGCCCTGCGCTTCCGCATAGGCGCCGGTGTGGATTTCGATATAAGGGGCGCCCACCGCCACCGCCGCGTCGATCTGGCGATGATCGGGATCGATGAACAGCGAAACCAGAATGCCCGCCTGCGCCAGGCGCTCGACCGCCACGCTCATTTTGTCCAGCTGGCCGGCGACGTCCAGGCCGCCTTCGGTGGTCACTTCCTCGCGTTTTTCCGGTACCAGGCAGCAAAAATGCGGCTGCAGCTCAATGGCGATGTCCAGCATCTCGTCGGTCACCGCCATCTCCAGGTTCATGCGCGTCTGGATGGTCTGGCGCAGCAAGCGCACGTCGCGGTCGGTGATGTGGCGGCGATCTTCGCGCAGATGCACGGTAATGCCGTCGGCCCCCGCCTGTTCGGCAATGAATGCCGCCTGAACCGGATCCGGGTATTGGGTTCCGCGCGCGTTACGTAACGTGGCGATGTGATCGATATTGACGCCCAGCAGCAAATCAGCCATGACAACCTCTAAATACGATTTTCAGTGCCAGCAGTTTACACGCGGGCGCAGGGCGGCAAAAGGGGAAAAGGTCAGGCGTCGTCAACCGGCGTATTCGGCTGTTTGCGCACGAACTGGCGGAACAGTTCGCGGCTCTTCAACGGTTTGCCGCCGAGGTAGGGTTTCAGCGCCATGCGGGTGAAACGCTTGGCGGCGCGCAGCGTCTCGGCATCGGGAAACTGCCGCTCCGCCAGCGCGCGCAGTTCACGCCCGGTGAAGCTGTAGTGATCCACCACCAGGCTGGCGATAAAGCCTTTCTCTTCGCGGTAACGGTAGGTCATGGCGTCATCCACCGGCAGGCCGCTGCCAGCGCAGTGCAGAAAATCGAGGCCGTAGCCGAGATGATGCAACAAGGCCAGCTCAAACTGGCGCAGCGCCTGTTCCGGTGAACTGTCTTCCGCCGCCAGCGCCTGCAGGCATTGCAAGTAGTCGAAGAACAGCACCGAGTAGTTGGTTTCCTGCTCCAGCACGCGCGCCAGCAGTTCGTTCACGTACAGGCCGCTGTAAAGCATCATGCCGCTGAGGGGTAAACCGAGAGAGACCGCTTCGGCGTTGCGCAGCGTTTTCACTTCGCCGCGGCCGCCCCAGCGCACTAACAGGGGGGTAAAGGGCTGCAGGCAACCCTTTAGATTGGAGCGGCGGCTGCGCGCGCCTTTCGCCAGCAAGCGCACCCGCCCATGACCTTCGGTAAACAGATCCAGCATCAGACTGGTTTCACTGTACGGCCGCCCATGCAGGACGAAAGCGCGCTCCCAGCCGTCCACGGATCGTTACTTCAGATCGTCAACATAGCCCAGGCTGCGCAGCGCACGTTCGTCGTCCGCCCAACCGGATTTCACTTTCACCCACAGCTCGAGATGCACTTTGGCGTCGAACATCTGTTCCATGTCCTGACGCGCTTCGATGCCGATGGTTTTGATCTTGGCGCCCTTGTTGCCGATGACCATTTTCTTCTGGCCTTCGCGCTCGACCAGGATCAGGCCGTGCACATCGTAGCCGCCGCGATCGTTAGCCACAAACTGTTCGATTTCTACCGTCACCGAATACGGCAGCTCTTCACCCAGGAAACGCATCAGCTTCTCGCGGATGATTTCGGACGCCATAAAGCGCTGGGAGCGATCGGTGATGTAATCTTCCGGGAAGTGGTGTTCCGCTTCCGGCAGCAGCTTGCGCACGATGCCGGCGATGGTGTCGACGTTCATCCCTTTCTCGGCGGAGATAGGCACCACGTCGAGGAAGTTCATCTGCTGGCTGAGGAACGCGATGTGCGGCAACAGCTTGGATTTGTCGGTAACGTTATCGACCTTGTTGATCGCCAGCAATACCGGGCAACGCAGGCTGCGCAGCTTGTTGACCACCATTTCGTCGTCGGCGGTCCAGTTGGTGCCTTCGACCACGAAGATCACCAGCTCAACGTCGCCGATCGAGCTGCTGGCCGCACGATTCATCAAACGGTTGATGGCGCGTTTTTCTTCGATGTGCAGCCCGGGGGTATCGACGTAGATCGCCTGATAGGCGCCATCGGTGTCGATGCCCATGATGCGGTGACGGGTCGTCTGCGGCTTACGCGACGTAATGGAAACCTTCTGCCCCAGCAGTTGGTTCAGCAACGTCGATTTGCCCACGTTTGGGCGGCCGACGATGGCGATAAACCCGCAGTGTTGTTTTACTTCGCTCATTCAAGCTCCAGCTTTTTCAGCGCTTGTTCCGCTGCCGCCTGCTCGGCTTTACGGCGGCTCGAGCCGGTGCCCACCACGGGCTCGCTCAAACCACTCACCTGGCAGTGGATGGTAAACTCCTGGTCGTGCGCTTCACCGCGAACCTGCACCACCAAATAAGAAGGCAACGGCAGATGACGCCCCTGCAAAAATTCCTGCAAACGGGTTTTCGGGTCTTTCTGCTTATCACCGGGGCTGATTTCGTCCAACCGGCTGCGATACCAGTCCAAAATCAGGCGCTCGACGGTCTGGATGTCGCTGTCCAGGAACACGCCGCCGATCAATGCCTCCACCGTATCCGCCAGGATTGACTCGCGGCGGAACCCACCACTTTTCAATTCGCCCGGCCCAAGCCGCAGACATTCGCCCAGGTCAAACTCGCGCGCCATCTCCGCCAGCGTGTTGCCGCGCACCAGCGTGGCGCGCATGCGGCTCATGTCGCCCTCGTCTACGCGAGGAAAACGGTGATAGAGCGCATTGGCGATGACAAAGCTCAGAATCGAGTCACCCAGAAACTCAAGACGTTCATTGTGTTTACTGCTGGCGCTGCGGTGAGTCAAAGCCTGCAGTAAAAGCTCCTGCTGTTGAAAAGTGTAGCCCAGCTTCCGCTGCAGCCTGTTTATTACGATGGGGTTCATGAGTTACCAATAGATCAAGAATGCGTCAAAAACTTGCAGCACACGGAACAGGCCTGCTTCGCCGAAAGCCGATCCAAAGCTGTTTCGTTTGCAGTGGCTCCCAGCAGGAGCCAACTTTTATCGCTCGAGAAGGTATTCTACAACGAGTGGAAACATAATGCTGTGTTTATATCCTCTTAATCTTTCACGCCGCAGTAGGCTGCGGCGTGAAATTGACAGGGAATAAATCAGCGATTAATGAATGCCGCCGATCCGGCTGAAACGCACGCCGGTAGGCCACTCGCCTTCCTGTTTTTCAAAGCTCATCCAGATGGCCGTGGCTTTGCCCACCAGATTCTTCTCCGGCACAAAGCCCCAGTAACGGCTGTCCGCGCTGTTGTCACGGTTGTCGCCCATCATGAAGTAATGCCCGGCCGGCACCACCCACTCCGCCAACGGTTTGCCCGGCTGTTGGTAGTAAGCGCCCACCCGATCCTGCGCGTCCGGCACGGTCAGGATGCGGTGCGTGACGTTGCCGAGGCTTTCCTGGCGCTCACGCATGCGAATGCCGCCCGACGGCACGCTATCGTTCAGCGGGATCTGGTAGAAGCCGTTGCTGGCCTCGCCCATGCCGCTGCGGCTGAACAGCTGCACGAAGTCGCTCGGCTGCGCATCGGCGTAGGTCACGGCCAGCGCGGTATCACAGGACTGCCCGCTGTTGCAGGACGGCTGCACCGTGACGCGCTTATTCACCGGATCGTAAGTAATACGGTCGCCCGGCAGGCCAATCACGCGCTTGATATAATCCAGTTTCGGATCCAGCGGATATTTAAATACCGCAATATCACCACGCTTCGGATGGCCGGTTTCAATGAGCGTCGTCTGGGTAATCGGATCTTTAATGCCGTAGGCATATTTCTCCACCAGAATGAAATCGCCAATCAACAGCGTCGGCATCATTGAGCCGGACGGGATCTGGAACGGTTCGTAAATAAACGAACGCACCACAAACACCAGCAGCAACACCGGGAAGACCGATGCGCCGGTCTCCACCCAGCCTGGCTGCTTCGCCACTTTCGCCAGCGTTTTATCGTCTACGGCGCCCGCGGTCTGCTCGTTGACCGCCGCAATCTTCGCGCGGCGGGCCGGCGCCCATTTAAAGCGCTCGAAGCACCAGATGATCCCGGTGACCAGGGTGGCCAACGCCAGGATCAGGGCAAACATATTCGCCATGCAAACTCCCTCGTTTCGCGAACTCGTCGCGGTTACTTGCCGTCTTTACCGACGTGCAGAATGGCCAGGAACGCTTCCTGCGGCAGCTCGACGTTGCCGACCTGCTTCATGCGCTTCTTACCGTCTTTCTGCTTCTGCAGCAGCTTTTTCTTACGGCTGACGTCACCGCCGTAGCATTTCGCCAGCACGTTTTTACGCAGCTGCTTCACGGTGGAGCGCGCGATGATGTGCGTGCCGATCGCCGCCTGAATCGCGATGTCGAACTGCTGACGCGGGATCAGATCTTTCATCTTCTCCACCAATTCACGGCCGCGGTACTGCGAGTTGTCGCGGTGAGTGATCAACGCCAGCGCATCCACGCGCTCGTTGTTGATCAGCACGTCCACGCGCACCATGTCGGAGGCCTGGAAGCGCTTGAAGTTGTAATCCAGCGACGCATAACCGCGCGACGTGGACTTCAGGCGGTCGAAGAAGTCGAGCACCACTTCCGCCATCGGGATTTCATAAGTCAGCGCCACCTGGTTGCCGTGGTAGACCATGTTGGTCTGCACGCCGCGCTTCTCAACGCACAGGGTGATGACGTTGCCCAGGTATTCCTGCGGCATCAGCATGTGACATTCGGCGATCGGCTCGCGCAGTTCCTGGATGTTGTTCAACGGCGGCAGCTTGGATGGGCTGTCGACGTAGATCACTTCCTTGCCGGTGGTTTCCACTTCATAGACTACCGTCGGCGCGGTGGTGATCAGATCCAGATCGTATTCACGCTCCAGACGCTCCTGAATGATCTCCATGTGCAGCAGACCGAGGAAGCCGCAGCGGAAGCCGAAGCCCAACGCGGTGGAGCTCTCCGGTTCGTAGAACAGGGAGGCGTCGTTAAGGCTCAGCTTGCCCAGCGCATCGCGGAAAGATTCATAGTCGTCGGAGCTGATCGGGAACAGACCGGCGTACACCTGCGGCTTCACTTTCTTGAAGCCCGGCAACGCTTTATCCGCCGGCTGACGCGCCTGCGTCAGGGTATCGCCCACCGGCGCGCCGAGGATGTCTTTGATCGCACAGACCAGCCAGCCCACTTCGCCGCAGTTCAGCACGTCGCGATCGACCTGCTTCGGCGTGAAGATGCCCAAACGATCGGCGTTATACACCTGGCCGGTGCTCATGACCTTGATCTTGTCGCCCTTGCGCAGCGTGCCGTTCTTGACGCGCACCAGCGACACGACGCCCAGGTAATTATCGAACCAGGAGTCGATGATCAGCGCCTGCAGCGGCGCATCCGGATCGCCCTGCGGCGCAGGAATGTCGCGCACCAGGCGCTCCAGCACGTCGGGCACGCCGACGCCGGTTTTGGCCGAGCAGCGCACGGCATCGGTGGCGTCGATGCCGACGATGTCTTCGATTTCCTGCGCGGCGCGATCCGGATCGGCGGCCGGCAGGTCGATTTTATTCAACACCGGTACCACTTCCAGATCCATTTCGATCGCGGTGTAGCAGTTGGCCAGCGTCTGGGCTTCTACGCCCTGGCCGGCATCCACCACCAGCAGCGCGCCTTCGCAGGCCGCCAGCGAGCGGGAAACTTCATAGGAGAAGTCAACGTGGCCGGGAGTGTCGATAAAGTTAAGCTGATAGGTCTGCCCATCCTGCGCTTTATAATCCAGCGTCACGCTCTGCGCCTTGATGGTGATGCCGCGCTCGCGCTCCAGATCCATGGAATCGAGCACCTGCGCAGCCATTTCACGGTCGGTCAAGCCACCGCAGATTTGGATAATGCGGTCAGACAGCGTCGACTTACCGTGGTCAATATGGGCAATAATGGAGAAATTTCGTATATGCTTCATTATAAAAGTTTTTCTGCCTTGGTATTTCTGAATTACTCGCCTATAGAAACCCGCATGGACCTAAAGCGACAGTGAATGGGTGAGGCCGTCTTGCACCTGAATCGCTGCATTCTACATGCCACACCACTGAAAACCTAGCGATCGGTGCAGTGAAGGCATTCTATTATGCGCCGCTAAATGTTACAGGGCGCCCCGGCGGGTGAAAACAGATGTTAACGCGGACGATGCGGCCTGAACCCAAGGCTTGCCGGTGCTTCGTGGCCGTCAAACTTCGGCGCTAATACATAACCGGCCACAGCGCAATAAACCCTCTCCGAAATTATAAAAAAAGAATATTTGGATCAACCTCTTAGAATTCCATTTTGCCCCACTTCCTTTAGGAAAAACCCCATATACGCCACCACCGTCCCTCGGATAGAAAGGGCATGAGCTCCGCGACAAAACATTATTCAGGGCACTACATCGGCAGCCCACCGGGGTTCACCAGCATATCTGCGTACGTTGATTGGAAGGTGCATTATGATCGATAAAGGGCAAATGCTGAGCCGGCACGATTTTTCAAAGGTCAACTGGGGCATACTGGCGGCGGCGGCGCTGCTGTTTAGCGTGGGGGCGGCGCTGTTGGTGCTGCCGCTGCTGAGCAACATTGACGAGAGCCAGGTCATCACGCTGTTGCAAGCCGGCGCGGGCACGATTTTACTCGGCTGTACGCTGCTGGCGCTGCGGCATTATCTGCGTCCGACGCTGACCTATCGTCTGTACGAGCACGGCGTGCGGGTCTTTGACAGCCACCATCACAAAGAGCGTTTCATCCCGTTTGAGAAGATCGGCGACATCTATCGCTTTCGCGGCGGCCAGGCTTTTGGCGGGCTGTTTGACGTTACGGCGTTCCGCGCCGGTGCAGATCAGCCTTGGTGCACGGTTTTCAGCAACGTCGCCCACTCGTGGCGATTGGCGGACGTGATCGTCGACCAACAGCTGCAGCAGCGCGGGCCGCTGGCGTTGAATGCGCTCTATCAGGGGGGAACGGTGTCGTTTCACACCATAGAGGGCGACGCGCGCTGGCTGTGGCAGTTGCTGCTCGGCAAGCAGCAAGGCACGCCGACCGAAACGCTGCGGCTGAGCGCCACCCTGCTGACGACGGAACGGGGAAACGTGCCTATCGAACAGATCCGCGCGTTGGAAAATCATCCGCAGCGCGGCATCCGCTTATTCGACGGCCAGGGAAATGTGCTGTTCGCGATTAACTACGATTCGCTGCTCAGCGCCGATCTATTCATCGCGCTGTTGGAGCATATGATCCACAACCGCATCCCCGCCTATCACAACCCGGCGATGACGCGGCCATCGGTTTAAATCAGCGGGGAGTTTTCCGCCTGCATGCGCATCGCGGTAGGCGGCAACCCAATTTGCAGCACCACCGGCTGGTAATCGGCCTGTTCGCCCAGACGTCGGGCCAAGCGGCGAGCCAGCATAAAGGCCGCACCGCCGCCCAACACGGCGCCGACTGCCGCCGAGGCGTCGCTGCCGAAACAATATTGCAGCAGCGTGCCGCCCAGCATCATACCCAGCAGCGGCGTCAGGTAAACCAGCATGGCGGAGCGCAGCAGGCTGCCTTCCGCGATGCCGACCTCGACGCGCTGCCCAGGTTCGAGCGGCTGATCGATATGTACCTGCAGCTGATGCTCGGTTTCCGGCACCAGCTCGTTCAGCGCACGCGCGCCACAGCCGGAGCGCGCGGTGCAGCTGCCGCAGCCGGCCTTGGGTTCACAACGCAGCAGCGCTACGCCCTGTTGCCACGAAACCACCGTGGCCCACTCTTTCATCATTACGGCGATACCTTGAAAGAAATGCTGTCGGCGATGCGCTTGGCCGTCGCCGGCGGCAATTCGCCCACAATCGTGATTTCGTTGCCCGCGCGCACTTCGGTCTGAATGGTGCGGCGCCCCTGACGGTAGTACTGCTGCCCGGCTCCGCTGCCCGCCGGGCTGACGTTGACCGAGAAGCTGAACAGGCCGTCGCTGTAGAGCCGGGATTCCACCGGCACGGCGACGTTCGGCAATTTGCGGCGATTGCGCGCCACCTCGTCCACGCCGGCCGGCAGCCAGCCGGTGCTCCAGCTGAGCTGGACATTTTCCACCGCCGGCAGCGACAGCAGCGGCGGCAGGTTGGCCTTGAGCAGTCCTTGCATCGCGCCCTGCACCTCGGCGCCGACCGCGAAGGAGATCACCCGATATTGCTCCAGCGTTTCGCCGTCGCGATCGAGCAAATCCACCCGCAGCGGCAGCTTGGTGTCTTCGTCCATCCAGACGATGTAGCTGTAGCGGGAACCGTCGCGCGCCACCACGCGCAGCACTTCACACGGCCGATCGGCGATGCGGGTGCTGCCCACGGAGATGAAGTCGTAATACTTCGCCAGACGGGTGAAATCGGCATAAACGATCGCCGGCAGCGCGTCGACGATGTGATCGCCAGTGAGCGTGAACGGCTCCAGACCGGGTTCGAAGTAGCTGATCCCGCCGCCGCGCTGCAACACTTCGCGGCGCGGGCCATCCATATGCAGCAGCTGGCCGAGCGGCACGTTGCCGATCACCGCATGGCGATAGCGCAACGACTCGATTCCCTGCTTGCTGACGCTGATGTAGGCGAGCTCGTAATTGAGAGAACGGCTGGCGCTGCTCATCTGTTGCAATAACGCCCCGGACGCAGTTGGCTGCGCCGGGGCGATGCTGGAATAGAGCAGGCTGCCCGTCAATAAACAAACGGAGAACCAGATTTGCTTCATTACTGCTGTTGCATTCCTAAAGACTGAGTTCCGGGAACCTGAATGGCAGCCTGTTGCGGGTTGCCTTGCTCAAGCTGCAGCTGATCCGAATGCAGGCGACGTTGCAGTTCATAGTCCTGCAGCATGGCGTTGATACGCTTGCGCTGTTCCTGCACCTGCTGCTGTTGGCCGCTGCCGGTGGAGAAACTGTCGGCAGGAACGCCCAGGCTGACCGGCGAGGCCTGCCCCATGATCGGCAGCGTGGTGAAGGCCGGCGATTCGGACGCGTTCGATGTCGCAGAAGGCTGGTTGTAGTGCTGCACGCCGACGATCACCGCCAGCGACACGCAGGCCGCCATGCCGATTTGCGTAATCTGGCTCGCCCAAGGACGCACTTTGTCCCAGAACGGCATTTTCTGCCAGGTGTGAGGCTGCGGCTGAGATTCCTGAACGGCGGAAGGCACCAGCCGGGCGGGTTCTTTCTCAAGTGCAGCGGCGACGCGATCGGCGATGTCGAGATGCATCACTTGTCCGACATCACCTCGCAGTGTGTCACGTATCAGGTGATAGCTCTGCCAGCTTTGTTGAAGCGTTCGATCTTGCGACAGAGAACTCAACAGCTCGCTGTCGAACGATTCACCATCCATCAGAGCGGAAAGCTTTTCTTTCTGCATGCCTAAGTACCCTTCCTGTGCCCGCCATTGCTAACGCTGGATCAGCGGTTGAACTTTATTATCGATAGCTTCCCGGGCGCGGAAAATACGCGAACGTACGGTTCCGACCGGGCAATCCATGATGGCGGCTATTTCTTCGTAGCTTAGACCATCCAACTCCCGCAGGGTAATCGCCATGCGAAGATCCTCAGGGAGAGACTCAATGGTACGGAAAACTATCTGTCTCAGCTCTTCTGACAACATTAAGTTCTCAGGGTTCGAAATTTCTTTCAGTGCGCCCGCACTTTCGTAATTTTCCGCATCGTTGGCGTCCACATCACTGGATGGCGGACGGCGCCCCTGAGCAACCAGATAATTCTTTGCCGTGTTCACGGCGATTCGATACAACCAGGTATAAAAAGCGCTGTCGCCACGGAACGATTCCAGTGCGCGATAGGCCTTGATAAACGACTCCTGCACCACATCGGGCACATCGCCCTGCGGCACATAGCGGGAAACGAGACTCGCCACCTTATGCTGATAGCGCACTACCAGTAGGTTAAACGACTTCTGGTCGCCCTTTTGGACCCGCTCGACCAGAACTTGATCCGTTAACTGCTCGCTCATCCGAGGTAAACTCTCCCCAAATCCGTCTCCACGCGTAAAATTGTACTGCCAGCCATACATTATTTTCCTGAGCAAGCACTCGCTTGGAGTTCATATAGAACACGAAGTTCCATATCGCCATTGTTTTTTCTGTTGATGTCACCCTATCCGTGGCTTTTGCCCGGACAGTTAGGCTAACATGAAATTCACTCTTCTTCTGCACACATCATACGTTATGCAACCATCATCTGAACATGTTAGCGATGTACTGATCGTCGGCAGCGGCGCTGCGGGCCTGTCACTGGCGCTGCGCCTGGCGCAGCATTGCAAGGTTACCGTTCTCAGCAAGGGGCCGCTCAGCGAGGGAGCCACCTTTTACGCCCAGGGCGGGATCGCCGCGGTGTTCGATGAGACGGACAGCATTGCCTCACACGTTGATGACACTTTGATTGCCGGCGCCGGCCTGTGCGACAAAGAGGCCGTCGAATTCATCGCCGGCAACGCGCGCCACTGCGTGCAATGGCTGATCGATCAGGGCGTGCTGTTCGACACCGAGGTCAACGCGCAGGGCGAGGAGCATTATCACCTCACGCGCGAAGGCGGCCACAGCCATCGCCGCATCCTGCACGCCGCAGACGCTACCGGTAAGGAAGTAGAGACCACGCTGGTAGGGAAAGCAAGCGCTCACCCCAATATTTGCGTGATGGAACGCCGCAACGCGGTTGACCTTATTACCTCGAACAAAATCGGCCTGCCGGGCACCCGCCGAGTGGTGGGCGCTTACGTCTGGAACCGCGAGCTGGAGCGGGTGGAAACCTTCCGCGCCAAAACGGTGGTGCTGGCCACCGGCGGCGCGGCCAAGGTATACCAATACACCACCAACCCGGACATCTCCTCCGGCGACGGCATCGCCATGGCCTGGCGCGCCGGCTGCCGGGTCGCCAACCTGGAGTTCAACCAGTTCCACCCGACCTGCCTGTTTCACCCGCAGGCGCGCAACTTCCTGCTGACCGAAGCGCTGCGCGGCGAAGGCGCCTACCTGAAACGCCCGGACGGCAGCCGCTTTATGCCGGATTTCGACCCGCGCGGCGAACTGGCCCCGCGCGACATCGTCGCCCGCGCCATCGACCATGAAATGAAGCGCCTGGGCGCCGACTGCATGTACCTGGACATCAGCCACAAGCCGGCGGCGTTCATCACCCAGCACTTCCCGATGATCCACGAAAAGCTGCTGACGCTGGGCTTCGATCTGACCCGGCAACCGATCCCTATCGTCCCGGCGGCGCACTACACCTGCGGCGGCGTGATGGTCGATCAGCACGGCCGCACCGATCTCGACGGGCTGTACGCCATCGGCGAGGTCAGCTACACCGGCCTGCACGGCGCCAATCGCATGGCGTCGAATTCGCTGCTGGAGTGCCTGGTTTACGGTTGGTCGGCGGCGGAAGACATTCTGCAGCGCCTGCCCTTCATCCGGCAGGCCAAACAGGTGCCGCACTGGGATGAAAGCCGGGTGGACGATGCGGACGAACGGGTGGTGATCCAGCACAACTGGCACGAGCTACGGCTGTTCATGTGGGATTACGTCGGCATCGTGCGCACCACCAAGCGCCTTGAGCGCGCCCTGCGCCGCATCAATACGCTGCAGGCGGAAATCGACGAGTACTACGCTCACTTCCGCATCTCCAACAACCTGCTGGAGCTGCGCAATCTGGTGCAGGTGGCCGAGCTTATCGTGCGCAGCGCCATGGCGCGCAAAGAGAGCCGCGGCCTGCACTACACGCTGGACTACCCGGATTTGCTGCCGGAAGCGCTGCCGACCATTTTGCAGCCTTAAACTCTGCGACAGAGCGCCTTATCGGCGCCCTTTTCTTTTTAGTAGAACAGGTAGAAGTCGGTGATCAACCGGCGGAAATCGTCGGTATAGCTGCCGTCGGCCTGTTTGATCGCCAGCGCCTGCTCCCGCAGCGGCGTTTCCTTACGCGTCAGCGCCAGCAACACCCGGTGCCGCGGCGTATCGGCCCGATCGCTGACGTTCACTTTCGCCGCCGTGTGCCAACCGCTTTGCTGCGCCAGGCGTTCGAATTCGGTGCCGATGTCGTGCGGCAGCACCACGCAGAACGTACCCTGTTCCGCCAGCAGCTGTACTGCACAGGCCAACAGCGCGTCGTGCGTTAAGGTTTCGGTGTAGCGCGCGTTGTGGCGCGCCTGATCGCGGCAGGCCACCGCCGGCTCAAAATAAGGCGGATTGCTGACGATCAGATCATACTCAGCGGCATGCTGCTGCGCATAATGATGAATATCCTGCGCATGCACGCGGATGCGCTGCGGCCACGGCGATTCCGCCGCGTTTTCGCGCGCCTGGCCGGCGGCGGCTTCGTCCAGTTCCACCGCGTCGACGGTCACCTCGTCGCCGCTGCGCTGCGCCAGCATCAGCGCGATCAGCCCGCTGCCGCTGCCGATGTCCAGCACCCGGCGCGCCTGCCCCACCGGCGCCCAGGCGCCGAGCAACACCCCGTCGGTGCCCACTTTCATGGCGCAACGATCGTGGGCGACAAAGAATTGTTTAAAGGTAAACCCCCCGCGACGCGGGGTAAAATCGGCTTTCGATCGCTTGCTCACACTCACCACCTGGCTATAAAACTGGCGTAGCATAAGGCAATCTGATCGGCGGGAAAAGAGCGGCTTTCCGCTTAAATAGGTGAAGATCGCGGCCAACCCGTCTATAATCGGCGCCCCAAGTAGAGGTAGACCATGACAGCAACCACTTTTTCCGAACTCGAACTCGATGATCGCCTGATCGACGCGCTGCGCGACAAAGGCTACGATCGCCCCACTGCCATTCAGGCCGCTGCGATCCCGCCGGCGATGGACGGGCGCGACGTCTTAGGTTCGGCTCCGACCGGCACCGGCAAAACCGCCGCCTTCCTGCTGCCCGTGTTGCAGCACCTGCTGGACTTTCCACGCAAGAAATCCGGCCCGCCGCGCGTGCTGATCCTGACGCCAACGCGTGAACTGGCGATGCAGGTCGCCGACCAGGCGCGTGAATTGGCTGCTCATACCTCGCTGGATATCGCCACCATCACCGGCGGCGTCGCTTACATGAACCACGCGGAAGTGTTCAGCGAAAACCAGGACGTGGTGGTCGCCACCACCGGCCGCTTGCTGCAATACATTAAAGAAGAGAACTTCGACTGCCGCGCGGTGGAAACCCTGATCCTCGACGAAGCCGACCGCATGCTCGACATGGGCTTCGCGCAGGACATCGAAACCATCTCCGCCGAAACCCGCTGGCGCAACCAGACGCTGCTGTTCTCCGCCACGCTGGAAGGCGAAGCGATCCGCGAATTCGCCGAGCGCATCCTGAAAGAGCCGGTGGAAGTGGAAGCCGACCCGTCGCGCCGCGAACGCAAAAAAATCCTGCAGTGGTACTACCGCGCCGATGACGTGCAGCACAAAACCGCGCTGCTGATCCACCTGCTGAAACAGCCGGACGTGCAAAAATCGGTGATCTTCGTGCGCAAGCGCGAGCGCGTGCACGAGCTGGCCACCTGGCTGCGCGAAGCGGGCATCAATACCTGCTATCTCGAAGGCGAAATGGTGCAGGCCAAACGCAACGAAGCGGTCAAACGCATGATGGATGGCCGGGTTAACGTGCTGGTAGCCACCGACGTTGCCGCGCGCGGCCTGGATATCCTCGATATCACCCACGTATTCAACTTCGACATGCCGCGCACGGCGGATACCTACCTGCACCGCATCGGCCGTACCGGCCGCGCCGGGCGCAAAGGCACCGCCATTTCACTGGTGGAAGCGCACGACCATCTGCTGCTGGGCAAAGTGGGCCGTTACCTGAACGAGCCGCTGAAAGCGCGCGTGATCGACGAACTGCGGCCGAAAACCAAGGTGCCAAACGAGAAGAGCAACGGTAAACCGTCGAAGAAAGTGCTGGCCAAACGCGCGGAAGAAAAAGCGAAAAGCAAAGAAAAAGCCAACAAGGTGAAAGTGCGCCATCGCGACGCCAAAAACGTCGGCAAACGCCGTCAGGCGAAGGCCAAACCGGCCGGCGACGCGCAATAACCGCCACTGTTCAAGAAAAAACCGCCTTTACAGGCGGTTTTTTTATGGGCGTTTACTGCTGCGCGTAATGCGTGGCCAGGCGGTGCCCCTGCAGCCATTTATCCAGCTCGCGGAACTGCGCCTTCAGCTCGTCATTCTGCAAATGCGCCGGCGTTTGCGAGAAATAAAACTGGAACGCAAAACCCTGCTGATTGCGCGCCCGGGCATCGGCCCCGGCCTGCAACAGCAACAGCGCCAGATGCGGCGCATTAATCTTCGCCGCCAGATGCAGCGGGGTATCCCCCAGCCGATCGCTCAGGGTGGTGTCCGCCCCGGCCGCCAGCAGCAGCCGCAGTTGCTCCTCACGCCCGGCCAGCACCGCCGCCGCGAGCGGTGTGGCGCCGGTAACGGCATTGCGCACGTTCACCTGCTTAACCTTGGCCAGCAGCAACCGCAAGTACTGCGCATCGTGCAATATCGCTGCGGTGTGCAGCGCACTGTTGCCGTCCAGCCCCGCCGCCGCCGCATCGGCGCCGAGATCCAGCAACGCTTGCACGCTGGCCGGCTGTTGCGAAAGCACCGCCCACTGCAACAGCGTGACCTGCCGATCGCCCCGTTCGCGCAAGCGCTCCTGTGTGGCCTGCGCACCGATGCCCTGCGTATCGCCGCGCGCCACCGCCTGAGCCAGCGCCTGGTTGCTGCGGCCGTCAAACGGTGAAATCTCCTGCCCCATCTGTTGCTCCTTAGCCATCATCAGTAAACCGGTCACCGCGACCAGCGCCAGTAAGGCTATCGCCAGCGCCCGCCGCAAGCGACGCCCTTCAGGCATTGGCCTTCGCCTCCCACGGCTTTTGTTCCGCCATCGAGCTTATCACCTTGTCGATGCCGTGCGCCGTCAGGCTGCGATCGAGATGTTTGCTCGGCCGCCAGTCATCGATACCGGTCAGGGTATCGCTGTTGGCCAGGGTGATGTTGTGGCCAATGGCGTCCGGGATCAGCGAAGTCGACTCCTGGGTGCTGGTCAGCATGTCATATTGCTCGCTGTAACGACGGATGCCGCCGGCTTCGGCATCTTTCTTCGCCGCCGTCGGATCGATACCCAGGCG
Organism: Serratia sp. BNK-23; assembly: GCF_047456145.1. NCBI lineage: Bacteria > Pseudomonadati > Pseudomonadota > Gammaproteobacteria > Enterobacterales > Yersiniaceae > Serratia > Serratia sp. BNK-23. The sequence continues at coordinate 1,026,307 of NZ_CP179900.1, read as the reverse complement.
ATTCAGGGTGTAATCCGACACCCCGGCCGCATTGAAGGTGACCGCGACGGTGCCGGTCGCTAGCGCCGCCGTAGCCGCCAGACCGCCGCCGAGCGAATGGCCGGCGATCACCAGCGCATCGCCGAAGGCCGCCTTGGCGCTTTTGGCGGCGGCAACTGCCTGATTGTACTGCACATCATCATAACCCGTCGCCTGCCGCACGTTGCTCAGCCAGTCGCGCCAGTCGTTGGTGCCGGCGAACGCCAACACATACTGCTTGTCGTTGCTGTAAACCCCGGCCTGGAAACCGCTGCCCGCGTCGTGCAGGCTGGCGGGATCGATGCCGAAACCGAGCAGCGCGCTGTCGCTCAGACGGTTGAACCCGGCGGCGCCCTGGCCGTTCAGCGAGTAAACGTCCTTAGCCAACAGCGCCAACGCATAATCGCCCTCTTGCGATTGCTGCCCCCGGGTCACGCCCGGCACTGCCGCCGCCGCCGTCGGCGCCGCTGCGGAGAGATCGCCGACCAACGTATTCAACAGATTCTGCGCATTGAGCGTGTTCTGAGAGGGGGTGGCCACCGGCGCGGGATTTGCCGGCGCGGCTGCGGGCTGCGCCGCCGGTGCCGTCTCGGCGATGGCGCGAGGTGTAGGGATCGCGGCCACCGGGGATACTGCAGAGGTAAAACTTAAAGGCATACTCATGCCGACTCCTTGTCGATAGACTTTTTATTGAGCACCTGAATAGGTACTGACTTAGCTATCGGCAGGTCGGATGAGTTCTGTATCAGGAATGCTTAACTTTGTGCAAATTGTGATCCACGTTTGGTTTTCGGCCGCCAAACGCAAAAAGGGAGCCGAAGCTCCCTGATTGGCTGCGCCGCAAATTACAGGCTTTCGGTAAAGGTGCGAGCGATAACGTCGCGCTGCTGTTCCGGCGTCAGAGAATTGAAACGCACCGCATAGCCGGACACGCGGATGGTCAGCTGCGGGTATTTTTCCGGATGCTTGACCGCGTCTTCCAGGGTTTCACGGCGCAGCACGTTGACGTTCAGGTGCTGGCCGCCTTCCACACGCACGGTCGGCTGCATTTCCAGCGGCACTTCACGGTATTCGATCTGGCCCAGGTCGCTGACCGCGACAACCTGATCTTCCGCGTAGTTGGCCTTGGCGCACACGCAGCGAGCTTCCGCTTTTTCATCGTCCAGCAGCCAGAAAGAATTCACCAGCGCCTGGTCGTTCGCTTTGGTAATTTGAATACCGGTAATCATTATGTTGCCTCCGTACAAGGGCGTAAAAATTCACATCGTGAGAAAACCCAATCCTGGTTTCGGCCATTTGGTAAAACCATTGTTGTCTTGTTGTTCTGTATACCAGCCTGACCGGGCCAGTTCTTTGATTAAAGTCAATTTTTTCCGGGTAGGCACAGGGCGTGAAGGGGCAAATTTATGTTTTATATCAATTTTCCCGTCGCGCTAAAAAACAATTATTTTTGTAAATTTTCAAAAATAATTGCATTGCAAACGGCGGCGAGAAATGAAAAGCGGGTTTCGCTGCGCGGGCCGACACGGTAAGCTATAGCCCATGAATTGCTAAAGAAAACAAAGGAGAGCGTTTATGGCCACCTCCCTCACCTGGCATGACGTGATCGGCAAAGAGAAAGAGCAGCCCTATTTTGTTGAAACGCTCGCCTTTGTTGCCGCTGAGCGCCAGGCCGGTAAGACCATTTATCCACCGCAGAAAGACGTGTTTAACGCGTTCCGCTTTACCGAGCTGGCGGACGTCAAAGTCGTCATCCTCGGCCAGGATCCCTACCACGGCCCCAATCAGGCGCACGGTCTCTCTTTCTCGGTGCGCCCCGGCGTGCCGGCGCCGCCGTCGCTGGTGAATATGTATAAAGAACTGGCAACCGACATTCCCGGTTTCGAACGCCCGGATCACGGCTACCTGCAAAGCTGGGCCGAACAGGGGGTACTGCTGCTCAACACCGTGCTGACGGTGGAAGGCGGCCGCGCGCACTCGCACGCCAATTTGGGCTGGGAAACCTTTACCGATAAAGTGATCGCCGCCCTGAACGAGAACCGCGAAGGCGTGGTGTTCCTGCTGTGGGGCTCGCACGCGCAGAAGAAAGGCAACTTTATCGACCGCAACCGCCACCATGTGCTGAAAGCGCCACACCCATCGCCGCTTTCCGCCCACCGCGGTTTCCTCGGCTGCCGCCACTTCTCGCAGGCCAATCAGCTGCTGGAGCAGCAAGGGCTCACGCCGATCGACTGGATGCCGCGTCTGCCGCAGGCGTAGCCCAGAGACAAAAAAGGCACCCTCGGGTGCCTTTCTTTATGCCGTTGCCGGGGCGATTACGCCTTGGCTTTGGAGACCGCGACCATCGCCGGACGCAGCAGGCGGCCGTTCAGCGTATAGCCTTTCTGCATCACCATCATCACGTGGTTCGGCTGGTGATCGGTAGATTCCATCATGCTCATCGCCTGATGCACTTCCGGGTTGAACGGCACGTTGACGTCGCCGACGATTTCGATGCCGTACTTGCGCACCACGTCCAGCAGCGATTTCAGCGTCAGCTCGATGCCTTCGATCATCGCGGCCAGTTCCGGATTGTTTTTATCCGCCAGATCCAGCGCGCGCTCCAGGTTGTCGATCACCGGCAGCAGATCGCCGGAGAATTTCTCCAGGGCGAACTTGTGCGCTTTCTCGACGTCCAGTTCGGCGCGGCGACGGATGTTCTCCGCTTCCGCTTTGGCGCGCAGCAGGCTGTCGCGCTCGTGCTGCTGAGCTTCCGCCAGTTGGGCTTCCAGTTCGGCGATACGCGCATCGCGCAGATCGACGCCTTCCGCCGCTTCCGGCAGCGTATCCTCGTGATGAGCGTGTTGTTCCATTTCTTCCGAGACTTGCTCGTTTGGCGTCTTCTGTTCTTTACTACTCATGAATATCTCCGCGTTTTAGCATTAATCTCGCAACTTGGCTTATTATGGGGATCAAAACCGGGGTTTCAAGTCAACCGGTCACAATGTGGGGCATAAACGGATCCCGGTGAGGAAAATCACAGCAAATGAATAAAAAATTCACCTGTATTGGCATTGTTGGCCACCCGCGTCACCCTTCAGCGCTGGCAACCCACGAGATGCTGTTCCACTGGCTGGTCGCCCGCGGCTATTCGGTGATGGTCGAACGCCAAATCGCCCATGATTTGGGGCTGAAAGACGCCGTGACCGGCAGCCTGGCGGATATCGGCCAGCGGGCCGACCTGGCGGTGGTGGTCGGCGGCGACGGTAACATGCTCGGCGCCGCGCGCGTGCTGGCGCGCTACGACATCAAGGTGATCGGAGTCAACCGCGGCAACCTTGGCTTCCTTACCGATCTCGATCCCGACAACGCTCTGCAGCAGCTGGCGGACGTGCTGGAAGGCGAGTACATCGACGAACAGCGTTTCCTACTGGAAACCATCGTGCATAAAGAGCACCAGCAGTGCCGCATCAGCACCGCCATCAACGAAGTGGTGCTGCACCCCGGCAAAGTGGCGCACATGATCGAATTCGAGGTGTACATCGACGATCGCTTCGCCTTCTCACAGCGCTCCGACGGCCTGATCATCGCCACCCCGACCGGTTCCACCGCCTACTCGCTCTCCGCCGGCGGGCCGATCCTCACCCCGTCGCTGGAGGCGATCGCGCTGGTGCCGATGTTCCCGCATACCCTCTCCGCCCGGCCGCTGGTGATCAACGGCGACAGCACCATCCGCCTGAAGTTTTCGCAGATCGGCAGCGATCTGGAGATCAGCTGCGACAGCCAGATCGCGCTGCCGATCCAGGAAGGCGAAGAAGTGCTGATCCGCCGCAGCAACTTCCATCTGAACCTGATTCACCCGAAGGACTACAGCTATTTCAACACGTTAAGCACCAAGTTGGGCTGGTCGAAAAAATTGTTCTAAAATCTGCGTCGGCCACTTTACTGTATATAAAACCAGTTTATACTGTATGAAACTACAGTTATGTGTTTATACACAGGAAGGTTCCCATGCTGGCGCAATTAACCATCAGCAACTTTGCTATCGTTCGTGAGTTGGAAATCGATTTTCAACCGGGCATGACGGCGATCACCGGTGAAACCGGCGCCGGCAAATCCATCGCTATCGATGCGCTGGGGCTGTGCCTCGGCAACCGCGCCGACGGCAACGTGGTGCGCCTGGGAGCCGCCCGCGCCGATATCTGCGCCCGCTTCTCGCTGGCGGACACCCCGTCCGCGCGCGAATGGCTGGAGCAGAACCAGCTGGACGACAGCAACGAATGCCTGCTGCGGCGGGTGATCAACGCCGACGGCCGTTCGCGCGGCTTTATCAACGGCACCGCCGTGCCGCTGTCGCAGCTGCGCGAGCTGGGGCAACGCCTGATTCAAATCCACGGTCAACACGCCCATCAGCTGCTGCTCAAGCCGGAGCACCAAAAAGCGCTGCTCGACGCCTACGCCGACGAACCCGCCCTGCTGGCGGCGATGAGCCAGGCCTACCAACGCTGGCATCAGAGCTGCCGCGAGCTGGCGCACCATCAACAGCAGTCCATCGAGCGCGAAGCGCGCAAGCAGCTGCTGCAATACCAATTGAAAGAGCTGAACGAATTCGCGCCGCAGGCCGGCGAGTTCGAGCAGACCGACGCCGAGTACAAGCGCCTGGCCAACAGCGGCCAGCTGCTGACCCTCAGCCAGCAGACGCTGCAGCTGCTGGCCGACAGCGACGAGAACAACATGCTCAGCCAGCTTTACAGCGCCAAACACCTGCTGCTTGAGCTGGCCGGGTTGGACGATAAGCTCAGCGGCCTGCTGGACATGCTGGAAGAGGCCTCTATCCAGATCAGCGAAGCCAGCGACGAGCTGCGCCATTACGCCGATCGCATGGATCTTGATCCCAACCGCCTGCACGAGCTGGAACAACGCCTGTCGCGCCAAATCAGCCTGGCGCGCAAACATCAGGTCGCGCCGGAGGAGCTGCCGCAGCTGCATCAGCAGTTGCTGGATGAACAGCAGTTGCTGTCTCAACAGGAAAGCGATCATGAACACCTGAACGAGGCGGTCACCCTGCATCACCAGCAGGCGCTGGCGCTGGCGGAAGAGCTGCACCAGAAACGCCTGCACTACGCCGCCGAGCTGACCACGCTCATTACCGACAGCATGCAGGCCCTCTCCATGCCGCACGGCAAATTCAACATCGACGTGCGTTTCGAACCGCAGCATCTGAGCGCCGAAGGGGCCAGCCGTACCGAGTTCTGCGTCTCCACCAACCCGGGGCAGCCGCTGCAGCCGCTGGCGAAAGTCGCCTCCGGCGGCGAGCTGTCGCGCATCGCGCTGGCCATTCAGGTGATCACCGCCCGCAAGATGGAAACCCCGGCGCTGATCTTCGATGAGGTGGACGTGGGCATCAGCGGCCCAACCGCCGCCATCGTCGGCCGCCTGCTGCGCCAGCTCGGCGAATCCACCCAGGTGATGTGCGTCACCCACCTGCCGCAGGTGGCCGGATGCGGGCATCAGCACCTGTTCGTCAGCAAGCAGACCGACGGCACGGTTACCGAAACCCAGATGGCGCCGCTGGATAAACGCGCCCGGCTGCAGGAGCTGGCGCGCCTGCTCGGCGGCAGCGAAGTCACCCGCAATACGCTGGCCAACGCCAAAGAACTGCTGGCCGCATAAAAAAGCTCAACTTTTTCACTTTCCTGCGGTCTGACAGTGACGCTGTTGGCCCGAGAAATATCTAAAGTGCGGTGCGGCGGTGATCCAAAGCCATCTCAACGGCCTGAAAAAGGCCAAGCGCTTGAGGTGCTAAAGGAAAGCCAATGCGTCGCAACGTGAAAGATGAAGGGTATAAAGGTTTCCAACTGCCGCAAGGTCTATTATCATCGGCATCCTATGCCCTAAAGGAATGTGATTACTATGCGCTGTAAAACGCTGACTGCCGCCGCTGTAGTTCTTGTGATGCTGACTGCAGGCTGTTCTACTTTTGAAAAGGTGGTTTATCGTCCTGACATCAACCAGGGGAACTACCTGACGTCGACCGACGTGGCGAAAATCCAGAAAGGGATGACCCAACAACAGGTCGCTTACACATTGGGTACCCCAATGCTGCAAGACCCGTTCGGAACGCAAACGTGGTTCTATGTGTTCCGCCAGCAGCCTGGCCATGAAGACATCACCCAGCAGACGCTGACGCTGACCTTCGACAGCGCAGGCGTGTTGACCGACATCCAGAACAAACCGGCGCTGACCAAGTAATCGGTGCCGCCCGCTCTTCCGGCCCATGAGGGGGCATGATGTTCCTCATGACAGTCGCAGGCTGCAACGCGGAAGAAAAAGTCAGCTTCAGATAAAAAAATAAGGCGCTATAAGCGCCTTATTTTTTTGCCTTTTCTGCCCGTTGCCGGCGCAGCTCTTTCGGATCGGCTATCAAGGGCCGGTAGATCTCCACCCGGTCGCCGTCGTTCAGCGTATCGCCCAGCTTGGCCGGGCGGCTGTAGATGCCGATTTTGTTGCTCTTGAGATCGATATCCTGGCGCAGCTCCAGCAGGCCCGAAGCCTGGATCGCCTGCTCGACGCTGCTGCCCTCGGCCAGCTTCACCTTGCGCAGGTACTGCCGCTCCGGCAAGGCGTACACCACCTCGACCTGGATGTCAGACACTGTAGACCTCTTTCGCCCGCTGGGTGAATGCCTGCACCATGCTGCCCGCCAGCTCTTTGAACACCTTGCCGAACGCCAGCTCAATCAGTTTGTTGGTGAACTCGAAGTCCAGGTGCAGCTCCACCTTGCAGGCCTCTTCGCTCAGCGGCGTGAACTGCCAGCCGCCCATCAGCTTGCGGAACGGGCCATCAACCAGCTGCATATTGATGCTCTGGTTATCCAGCAGCGTATTGCGCGTGGTGAAGGTCTTGCTGATACCGGCCTTGGCGACGTCCACCGCGGCGGTCATCTCGTTGGAGGTAGCGTTAAGCACCCGGCTGCCGGTGCAGCCTGGCAGAAAATCGGGGTAAGAATGAACATCGTTAACCAACTGATACATCTGCTCGGCGCTGAACGGCACTAATGCAGACCGACTGATCTGGGGCATATCATTTCCTGTAAGACATAAAACGTACAGATAATACCATTTATCTGGCGGCAAACAAAAAATCTGCTACGGGATGAGGGCACCAAAAATGCGAAAAATTGCGCAGGTGCTGAACGGGAAAGGATTTCTTTCGCTGAAGCATCCAGTATAATGAACGCACTATGACAAAGAAAAAAGCACACAAACCCGGTTCCGCCACCATTGCCCAAAACAAGCGCGCACGTTTCGAATACTTCATTGAAGAAGAGTTCGAGGCGGGCCTGTCGCTGCAAGGGTGGGAAGTTAAATCGCTGCGTGCAGGCAAAGCCAACCTCAGCGACAGCTACGTGACGTTCCGTGACGGTGAAGCCTACCTGTTTGGCGCCACCATCACCCCGCTCAACGTGGCTTCGTCGCATGTGGTGTGCGATCCGACGCGTACCCGTAAACTGCTGCTGAACCGACGCGAGCTGGACACCCTGCTCGGCCGCGTCAACCGCGAAGGTTACACCGTGGTGGCCTTGTCCCTGTATTGGAAAAATGCCTGGAGCAAGATCAAGATCGGCGTAGCCAAAGGCAAGAAAGAGCACGACAAACGCGATGACATCAAAGATCGCGAATGGCAGACGGCGAAAGCCCGTATCATGAAGCACGCCAATCGTTAAGCCGCTGGCTTATCGAGGTAAACTTCTGGTATACTGCACAAAGTTACTTGGGGCTGATTCTGGATTCGACGGGATTTGCGAAGCCCTAGGAGCATGCCGAGGGGCGGTTGGCCTCGTAAAAAGCCGCAAAAAAATAGTCGCAAACGACGAAAACTACGCTTTAGCAGCTTAATACCCTGCTTAGAGCCCTCTCTCCCTAGCCTCCGCTCTTAGGACGGGGATCAAGAGAGGTCAAACCCAAAAGAGATCGCGTGGACGTCCTGCCTGGGGCCGAAGCGTTAAACTCAATCAGGCTAGTCTGTCAGTAGCGTGTCCATCCGCAGCTGGCCGGCGAATGTAAAGATTGGACTAAGCATGTAGTGCCGACGGTGTAGTAATTTCGGACGCGGGTTCAACTCCCGCCAGCTCCACCAAATACGTCGCCAGTGAACCAGATAGACCCGGCGATAATAGCGAAAAAGCCCACAACTTCGGTTGCGGGCTTTTTTGTTTTTGTCGTATTCCGAAGGCTCGCCCCTTGGCCCGGGCTGTTCCGGGCCAATGCGGGCTAGTGATCCAGATAGAGGTAATGCAGCCAGCTGGTCATGCGCAGCAGCACTTTGCGCATCACGGAGACGTGCTCGAAGTGCCCGGTATAGACCGCCGCCTGGGCGCTCACGCCGTCGGGCAAGTGAGCCAGATCCGGGTTGGCTGCCAGATCGATCATTACGTACACCCCTTCCCGCCCTGGCGTGGCGCTCAGGCCCTGCAGTGCGCCGCTGGCCTGGTAGCTGCCGTCCGGTATCGCCGGCAACACCCGGCTCACGGTGCCGCCATAAACCTGTCCCGGCAAGCCGTTAAACACCACCTCAGCCTGATCCCCCTGCGCCAGGCGCAAGATGGCGTTCTGGCGGAATACCGCCACCACCTGGCGCTTTTGCTGCGGGATAAAGATCATCACCGGTTTGAACGGCAAGCGCACCGCCGCCGTGCCCGGCCGCGCCAGCACCTGCGTGACATAGCCATCGCTCGGCGCACGCACCACCGTTTGTTCCAGGTTGTAACGAGCTTCGGCTATTTGCGATTTCAGGCTGGCTATCGTGGCGTCTTCGCCGTCATAGCGCCCGGACAACCGCGCCTGTTCCTGTTGGAACTGGGCTTTCGCCGCCTGCAGTGCGGCGGATTGCGCCTGGTACTGTTGCTGCGCATGGCTGACGTCCTGCTCCGAAAACGGATTGACTGGCATGGCCGCCCCTTTCGCGTAGCGCTGGTAATCCTTACGGGCACGCTCGTATTCCGCGTTCGCCCGCTGCACGTTGGCGGCGGACTCGCTAAGCGCCGCCCGGCGCGTTCTGATCTCCGCCTCCGCCCCGGCCAGATCCGCCTCCAGCCTGGTGAGCCGCGCGCGGTAACGGCTGTCGTCGAGACGGAACAGCACCTCGCCCTTGCGCAGCAGCACGTTGGTTTTCTCCGTCACTTCAACGATCATGCCCGAGACCTGCGGCACCATCGGCACCGACACGGCAATTTTCTGCGCCCGATCGCTGTACGGATGGTTGTAGTTCATCGTCAGAATCAACGCACCGACGATAACGATCCCGCCGAGTACGGCGGTCGGCACGGTCCATTTGTTGACCGGAATGCGGAACAGTTTAAATACGCCGTAGCTCAGCGCCACGTAGCTGAGAATAATGAGCAAATCCATAGGCTACGCTCAACTTACCGTGGGGCCGGGAACCGCCGTCGGCTTTTCCTGCAGGCGTTGTAATTCGGTTTCGAGCAGTGCGATGCGCGCCTGCAGATCCGTTGAGGATTCCGTTCTTTCACTCATGCCCCAGCCGCGTTCCGGCCGATAGAGCGTCGCCCAGATCCACAGCAGTGGCCAAATGGCGTGTAGCGTAAACAGGCTGACCCAACCGGCAACGTGAATCGCATCCTGATGCGGGTGCCGGCGCTTTTTCGCCAGCAAATAAGGAATGTCATGAATAATAATGACGCCGTAGAATAATATCAGGAATACCGCAATCAGTACGCCTAAAGCAAAATAGTTAAGAAACATGTAAAGTCCTGGTTGAGAATAATGGAAATAAATAATCTCTATAGCGTGTTATATTGTCTGATGTCGTTGGCGATGGTATCGATGGCGTTCTTCACGTCGGTGACTTTCAGCTGTGCTTTCTCATTATTAAGATTTTCTCCCGAAGCCTTACGTACCACTTTAATCACTGGCTGATTGGTCGCGGCATCGATAAACTCGCCTTCCATATAGACCGCGCTCTCCATAGTACGGTGCCCGGTTACGCTTTGCGTCGCGGCGATCAGCAGCGTGATTGGCAAGACTTCATAGACCTGCAGCCCTTTCTTCTGCGTGTCGATCGCTGTGATGGCGCCGCGGAAAATCAGGGTATGCTCGCGCGGCATGTCCACCAGCGTAAAGTGGGTGCCCATCGCCTGCTTAAACTGCTGGTTGGTGTAATTCAGGATATTGTCGAGCGCGCGTTGACTCACCATTTCGCTCGGTTTCGGCCGCGGGAAATAGATCATCGGTTGATAAACCAAATATTGATAACGGGAAAAATCGACGCTCTGATCTTTCCAATATAAAACGTCTTTGCCGGACGCGGATTGACCTTTATTGATATCGTCATAATTGGTCAGAAAGGTCGAGTATTTTTCTTTTTCGGTCACGGCGGACGAGCACGCGGCCAGTAATAACAGCGCAGGTAAAATAACCGCTCTTGTCACTTTCATTGACGGATTTCTCTTTATTTTTGTGGATAGCAAATAATCAAATCGAATGATACCCACCCACCCGTGATAAGTCATATGACAATGCCGCCAAAGGTGTATATCATTTTTGATATACAAATTCATGCGAGCCGGCCAGTGAAAGAGAAAGACTTCCGCATTGAAGAACTCAGGATTGTCCGCGTCATTGCCGAAACGGCGAGCGTCAGCAAAGCGGCGCAGCTGTTGGATATGCCGCAGTCTAACGTGTCGCGCGCCCTCACCGCGCTGGAGCGACGGCTCGGGCTGGAACTGTTCCTGCGCAGCCCGCGTGCGCTGGCGCTGACCGAGTTCGGCGAACAATTCTTGCGCCGCGCCGCACTGCTGCTGGACGAGCATAGCGATCTGCTCGATATGTCCGGCACCTATAAGCGCAGCCTGAGCGGCATGGTCACGCTCGGCGCGCCGATCGGTATCCACGCGTTCCTGGCCAGCTATTTGCTGCCGCCGGTGCTGCATGCCGCACCGGAACTGACGGTCGATCTGGTGACCCGCAATCCCGATGAACGCGAAAAAAAGTATGGTGCGGTGTTCGACAGCGACTGCGATTTGCTGATCAGCTTCTTCCAGCCGCAAAACGAAAGCCTGATCGCCAGGCCCTTTACCCGTTTTCGCGTCGGGCTGTTCGCCGCGCCGGATTACATCGCCCGCTCGCCGCTGAATGAGCTGGATGAACTGTCGCAGCATCGCTGCATTACCTTGCGCATGCTGGGCGGCATTCGCAATACCTGGAGCGGCTACAGTGCGCAGGGGGAGTTGGTGCAGGTCGAGATCAACGGCGCCAGCGTCTGTGATAACATTCTGCCGGCGATCGAGCTGGCCAAACAGGGCCTGGGCATCGTCTACGCCCCATATTATTCCGTCGCCGCCGAGCTCGATGCCGGCACTCTTCTGCCCTGCCTGGCGCGCGAGCGCGGCATCGATATGCAGGCCTACCTGATCTACCGCCGGCGCGGCGTGTTGCCGCACCGCGTGCAGGTGACGATGGACAGCATCATGGAAAGCGTCAAACTGCACGCACACCGGCTGATATAGCCAAAAAAAAACCCCGCCACAGCGGGGTTTAACGCATCACATCAGCGCAAAATACCTCACCGCCCCTCTTTTTCCCCCAGGAAGAAATACCACAGCGGAATGGAAAGCAGCAGGGTGAACACCAGCGTATACAGCAGCACCATCAGGCTCTGCATGATCACCATCTGGGCGCTCCAGGCGCCGATCGGCAGCTGAAACTGCTCGACGGTGCCGCCGAGGATCGCCCGGCCCATCACGCAACCAACCACCACCGCGACCGTCGCCACCGCCGCGCGGAACTTGCGCACCTCGGCGCGGCGGGCGGCCGCTTCTGGCGTTTCATCCCGCAAGCCTTGCCGCTGGCCGCGCCAGCGCCATACGTCCACCAGCAACAACGCCGCGAGGCTCACGCCCATCACCGGCAGACAATAACCCAGCGCCGCTGCCACCAGCAGCGTAACGGCGCGCGCCGGCAGGGAAAGCGCCAGCCAGGCGGCAATCAGCGTATGCACCGGATGCTGCGCCCCCGCCGCCGGGCGGCGGATCCACCACATGCGGTAACCCAGCGCAATCATCAGGCACAGCCCGAGGCCGAACGCCGCCAGCAGCAGCTGATTCGGCAAGCCGAACAGAATGCCCATGTGGGCGTCGATGCCCCAACGGGTCAGCTTGGCGATGAGCGGGAAGGTGTCGAACCGCACCTGGTCGACGACGGCGAAGCTCTGCGGCGCGATGGCGACCGCGTCCACCTGCGTTGGCCAACTGCGATCCACTTCGGTCACCGTCCAGGCTTTGCCCTCGCCTTTCGGCTGGCGCAGCTCTATCTTGGCGGCATCGATCCCGGCGGCGCGCGCGGCATGCAGCGCCCGATCCCAATCACCGTTCAGCGCATTGGCCTGTGCGGCAGGGTTCATCTTCATGCCAGGCATCATCCCGCGGTGCTCGGCGTGCGGATCGGCCGGCGTCTGCGGCGCATCGGCCTGCAGGCTGGCGTTGACCTGCGGCGTTAGCCAGCCCAGGTTGGCCCGCAGCGCGTCGATGTTGCCGCCGGCCCACTGCGACCAGGTCAGCCCGGTGGCCGAGAAGAACAGCAGCCCGGCCAGCAGCGCTACGCCCAGCGTGATATGCCACTGCCGATTGGCGGCGAAACGCCCTTTTGCCCTTTTCAGCTTGCGCTTCGGCCGCGTCGCCAGCCACAGCGCCACGCCGCCCAGCGCGGCCACCCACAGCCAGGAAGCCGCCAGCTCGCTGTAGTTGCGGCCCAGATCGCCAAGCAGCAGGCTGCTGTGCAGCTTGTCCAGCCAGGTGCGCAGCGGCAGTACGCCGGAGGTGCCGTACACCGTCATGTCGCCCTTGATCGCCAACGTGTAAGGATCGACAAACAGCGCGCGCGACTCGGAAGCGCCCAGATCGGCACTCACGAACTGCACGCGAGTGGTGTCCGTTGCGCTGGGCGCCGGGCGCACGGCGTAAATGCGCGCCTCGGCACCCGCCTCACGGCGGGCAGCCGCGATCTGATCAGCCAGCGATCTCGCCTGCCCGTGCGGTTCGGTGAAAAGCGCATCGCGATACTGCGCCTCTTCAAGCTGCGGGGTCAGCACATACAGCGTGCCGGTCAGTGCGGCGGCCAGAATAAAAGGGGCAACCAGCAGGCCGATATAGAAATGCAGCCGTCTGATCAGGTTCAGCATCGCGCCACGCGGCGATGCGGCAGGTGGAGTTTTGGTTATTGAAGACATGGCCTTTCTCGTTTTTCAAACTGTGCGCGCAGGCAAACCGTCCGCAGCGATACGAACGGCGTTACCCATGATCAAGCATTAGGGAAAAACGGCTGGCCGGGCGGCCCGCGCGGGCTCGGCCGCAGAGTAAGGCGCCGAAGGGGCGGGGGGACGATGCGCGGCGCGCAAGGCAGGCGCGCGATGCGCGTCATCAGCCACAGCAGCGGGACGAATGCCCACAGCAGCAGCGGCACGTGGATCAGCAGCTCGCAATAGCCGCAGAAGATCATCTCTGCCGGATCCATGCCATGGTGGCCGGCATGTTCGGCGGCGGGCATCGCCATCCCATGCATGTCATGCGGCATGGCGGCTGCCGGCTGCGCCATGCCGCCCATCATCTGATGGTGCATCAGCGATTTCGACACCACCGGCGCAACAAACAGCAACAGCACCGCCATAATGGCGATGCAGGCGGTAAAGCGTTGCGGTAGCTGGCGTGGCACTCTCATCGCGGCGGCGAATTAACCCGGTCGGTGGCGAACAAGCGGCCAGTGTAACCCGCTCTACCTCCGGGGTGAACGAAAAAACGTTTCATTTCTCGCGGCATTCACCATGCCTAACTACATCTCTTGCTTATGCAAGGCGTCTGATTTTCATCCAAATCACTTCACCGTCAGCGTCACCGCATCCTGCTTGAAGCCATAGCGGCTCAGCGGCGTGATGACAACCGACGTCGGCTGCCCTTCCACCGCCAGCGTCTGCGTCTCGCCCGCCATCAGGTAGTAGTTCTCCAGCGTCACCACCTTGCCCGACGGCTGCAACGTCAGCTGCGGCGCCAGCCGCACCACGTGCAACCCGCCGTTGGTGAGCGTCAGCCGACCGGCTCCTGCGCTCAACCGCAGGTCGTCCCACGGCGTCTTGCTCACCGCCACCGCTTTCGGCTGCAGAATCAGCCCGATGCTCTGCCGTACCGGCATCCGCGCGCTGTTGTCCACCGCCTGCCCTATCCCCTCGAACGACGCCTTCAGCATCACCTCGTGCGGCAGCGCCGTACCCGGCTTCAGCACAAAGTTCACCTGCTGGCTCTGCCCCGCCTCGATGCGCGCTATCGGCGGCGACAGCAGCACCGCCTTGCTGAACCCTTTGCCATCCAAATCCTCCACCTTCGTCGCCAGCAATATCGGCTCCGACGAGCTGTTCCTGATGCTGAAGCTCACCCGCCCCGGGTTCTCCTCCAGCACGATGCCCATGCTCTCCAGCTGAAACGACGCCCCGGCGGAATGCGCCAGCCCCAGCGTCAACCACAGCCCGCCCAGCAGTTGCGCCAGTCTCCGTTTTATCGTCATGATTGCTCCTCTCTTCTCATCCATTATCGGACGAGCCGCCCGCCGCACGGCAGACGCCATCGCCCTCTTCGTACAACACCGACGGGTCGAACGCCGCCGGCACCGCGTAACTCACCACGCATTCGTTCATGTTCAGACGCCGCACCCGCAGCGCCTTGCCGATATCGTCGTTCACCAGCATCAGGTTACCCTCGCCTATCAGCGTGCCCAGCAGCTGCCCCCGCTCGTCGTGCACCGACGCCCCGGTCGGCAGCAGCGCGCCGCTCTCATCCCGCAGGGTCAGCAGCAGCTGGCGCACTTCGGTCACCCGAAAACGCCGCTCCGCCACAGTGCCGCGTGCCAGCTCAAGCGCCGCATCCGTGCTGTCCAGCCGTAGGTTCAGCGGTAGCGACAACGTATCGACCTGAGCACGCAGCGGCATGTAGGGCATCAGCACCGGCAGCAGCGCGTCACCGGCGAAATCCGTGACGCCATTGCCGCTGCCCGATATTTTCACACCGGACTGTCCTGGCACCTTCATCACCGCGAAGGTGTCGCCGATGCGCTGCGGCGACGTCACCCAGGTGCCGTTGGCCACCCCCAGCCCTCCCGACGACGACAGCGACAGCGATGTGCTACCTTGCCCGCTGCGCGAGGCGCCCAACCCAAGCCGGGTATAGGGCGTCTCGCCGTTCAGGTTGCCGGCGCTCTGATAGTCACCGTCCGCGTCCCGCGTCACGTCCAGATAGCCATTGAGCCGTTCGCTCAACGGCCCCTGCCAACTGCCGCCCAACGTCATTTGCTTGTTACGCCGCGCCTGCAACCGGCTGCTAACGCTGCCCGCCCCCCAAGGCAGACTCAACCCGGCATAGACCGCAGCACGATCATAAGCGGAAGACTGTAGGTTAACGCTTAACGTCGCCCGCCCCAGGCTCGCACCATATGCCAGTGCATGCGTCCAGCTGCGCCGGCTGCCGCGGTAATAGCGTTCATGCGACAGTGAGTAAGCCAGCACGCCGGCGTTCAGGGCTCGCCAGGAAAGTGCCAGCCCGCCGCTGTAGCGCAACCGTGCCGTCTCTGCCTCTACTGAGGACGGGTTTAGCAGCCCTTCGTCCGCCTCCCGGAAGCCTTCCGTGCGGTACTGTGACGACAGAGACAGCGCCAGACTCCGCCCCATAGCCACCTGCCCTTGGGTCTCCAGCTGCGCGCCAGGCTGCCGGCCACGGGTGAAAATAGCACTGCCCGATAACCAGTTGCCGCCGTCGTCTCCCAAACTGCCCTGCCAGCCCAGTCGTTTATAGGTATGAGCCAACAAACCGCCCACCGTTATCTGCCCCTGGCCGAGACGGAACGCCTTCTCCCCCAGCAGCAGCGCTGGCGGCGATGTCCCATAATGGTCGCCCCCGTAGGGCTGATAACGCCCTGCCGCCAAACGATAGCCGCCCGAGCGATCCGCTGGATCGCCTGTATCGGGCGTGACCGTAAAGCGTTGCCGCCGCCCGTCGGTTTCGATAACGGTGACCTCTGCCTCCACCCCGGCCATCACCGGCCCCAACTCGCTCAGCGAAAACGGCCCGGCTGGTAGCAGGGTGCGGAATATCAGTTGCCCGTGCTGTTTGACCTCTAACGTCGCCGGGTTCACAACGCTGCCCTGCAGCGGCACTGTCAGTGCAGCGTTGTGTCCTCCGATATCCACGGACGCCAGTTGCCCACCGCTCAGCGGCACGTTACCACTTAGTACGCCGCCGGCACTGAATTCGCCGAGCTGCACAAACGCACCCCAGCCAGGAAAATCTTTGCTCGCCGAGGTTTCGTACACCTCGAGCCGGCTACCGTTCTCGTCGTTGCTGTAGCTCGAACGGTTGCGCAGTACCCAGTTGCTGAGGTTGATGCCCGGCTCCAGCATCGCCTGCAGCGTCTGCTGATTGCCGTAGCGCCCCTGGCGGCGGTTGGCGTAAAGATCGTAGTTCAGCAGCAGCGCATGGCCACCTGACTGCTCGGTACGCAATTTATCCGGGTCGAACGCCACCTCCGGCAGGGTTATTTCCACCCGAAAGGCGCCGGGAAATACCCTCACCACCGCCTGCGGCCAATACGTCTCAAGACGTTCGCAGCGGCCTGGAGGCGACGCAACCCGTAAACGCAGCGTCTGTGCTAGCCGTTCATCCAGGCATAACTCACCTTCAGAGTCGAAGCGCACCTCCTCCTGGTAGCGCTGCGCCGCGTTGACCTCCAGCATCACCCGGTGTACGCCCGGCAAAAACCGAGCGGTATTGAAAAAGGCAGCGATGTCCGCGTTATACCCCAGTTGCGCCAGGGTTTTGACATCGAATCCGGAGGCAGCAGTTTTCGTCATCGGCCAGACCAACAGAAACAGCAGTGCCGATGCGCTTTGCCTGATAGACACGTCATCTTCTCTGGGTTAATTCAGGGAGTGATAGATTCAGAAAAAGGGGGAGAGAGCTCCCCCTGCGCTATCTATCCGGTATTACAGCCCGAAGCCGAACTCCAGCGTGGTAGACCCATCCAGACTAACGTCTTCACTCACCCCGCCGTGCATATCGCCGCTTTTGGCCAGGAAGGCTTCAACCAACAGCTGAGCGGTGAAGTTTTTACCGATAGCTAACGTATTGCCTGAAGCTGAGGCCCAACCCACACGCTTACCGTGCTCAAGATTAACCACGGTTTGAGGTGAAGTGATCGACGTGTCTGAAGTAACGAACAATCTGCCAGTCACCCCATCAATCTGAGGGAAATAGGCCTGAATCGAATAGAACCCCAGCTTACCGGTAGTATTGACGTTACCGAGGCCAAAGGTTTTTCCTGTCTCACTGGCGCTGCCCAGACGGTTGTCGATAACGTTAAAAGTCATCGGTGTTTCAGCATCGCATTTCACCTCCATGGTACTGCCGCCTTTAACTCCCAGGCTAACCGGCTTGTCCTTGCTGATTCTCGTATGGCTGATGCTGCCATAATCGAAAATGCCCTCGTTAGGGAGTTTGACCTCACAGGTCGGCGCTATCAGTTCACCCACTACTTTAATTTCCGCGCTCGGGCCGGCGGCCAAACTCCCCCCGGTAACAAGCAGCGTGGCAGCTACCATCATGCGCAACGCAATTTTATTCATTAGTCGACATCCTTATATCGCTACAATCCAAATAACTTTTTCAGGCACTCAGATGCCGTACGCAAAATTAAGGGTGGAAGATCCATCCAGTTTTACGCTATCGGTAATAGGACCGTTCATGTCTTTAGAAGAAGCCAAATAAGGTTCAACCTCCAGCATTACGGAGAAGAGTCTTCCGCTGTTTTGAACATTACCCGACTTTGCCCAACCCGTGACGTTGTTTTTATCGACATAGGCCGAACTGACGGTAGAGAATGTCGTGGCGCCTTTCTGAACGCTGTACAGTGCTGAAGAAACGCCGTTAACTGCGGCATTAAGGGCATTGACTTTATAATAACCGAGTTTGCCGGAGCCATTGACACCACCCAGGCCAAAGTTGGCGCTGCCCGTTACGCTGGCAGTGCCTTCGCGGTTATCGACCACGGTGAAATTCAGAAAGGTTTCGGCTTCACAGTCAACGACCAACTGTTTTTGCGATTTAGCCAGCGCGGTGGCTGTCGTGGAGCTCACCAACGCATTGGACAGCTTGCCAAGATCGAAAACGCCATCGTTAACAATGGATACCTGACAAGACGGTACCGCCATTTGCCCTTTGACCTTCAGCTCTGGTGACATAGATGCCGCAGAAACCTGATTCGCCATCATCAAGACTGCGGCGATGCTTGCAGAGATTACTGTTTTTTTCATCATGAATATCCATACTCATAGTTAATATTATCCTGTTCAAAAAAGATGGCAGGATGTTAAACGAGGATAAATCCCCTCTTGCTCAATCAAATTCGTTGTCTTCACCCGCACAGGCGTAAAAACCAGGTATGAATTTGACACTGCGCATTTATTGCTTTATTCAGAGCCCAAAAACAAAATTCAACGTTACCGAACCGTCCAGCTCCACTTTATCGGCAGTGGGAATGTCGGCAGCCAGAACCGGCGTCACCGAAATATCCATGGTATAAGTACGACCAAAGGCTCGCGTCGAATCCGCCAGCAACCAATCGGTACGCTCACCGGAAATCAACGCCACTTCGCTACCTGGTGAAGTCCCGGCCGCATTATGTGCGCGCAAAGCTGCCGGAACACTGTTCACCGTAGAGCGAGACAGGCCCAACATAAAATACCCAATGGAGTTCCCATCGGACGCATTCCCCAGCCCGAAACGACTCAGGTCCGACCCGTTGCGGCTGGCAGAGCGGTTATCCATCGGAATGAGCGCCAGGTAAGCATCGCCCTCACAGCGCACCTGCCAGGTTTGTTTCAAGGCCGGCAATCTCTGTACCTTCCCCCGGGGGCCTTCCCGCACGGTGCCAAAATCATAAACGCCATCGTTACCGGCAATAACAGTGCATCCTGAATGCTTTATTTTCCCAGACACTTTCAACTCAGCAGCAGGCGCGGCAATAAGTTGACCGGGAAAAAACATCAACAGGCTAAATACGCTTATTGGCCATAATTTATTTTGCAACAGTCTCTTTTTCATCACAGTGTGGTTTCCGTTCCCATTAGTCCATACCCTTTTAATCACACAAACCATTGACGAAATAAATACTTATTCATTCCAATGCGGAGGCGAAAAAAACATTCTCTCATTAGAGAGTCATCAATTTATTTTTCGAGGTACAGCTCAGTCGCGTCGTTTTCGCCACCGATACAGTAAGCGCTAATCTAGCGTCCCAGAACGGGGATTAAAATATAAACCTAAACACCATCAGAAATTCAGAACATAAGGTAAAAAAAATAGGTAAAAATAGATAAAAAGACATGAGAACAGAAAAAAAACAACAATACAGCAGACAAACACCCATGATAATTATGCATAATTACCCAGCACAGATGTCAGTTAATGACATAAACAAAGCATTAAACTCAAATGAAATAACCAAGATGAATCTTTTCATTAATTTCAATACAATAGCGAATAATATACCGTCAGTCAGACGCTCCCAATTCAGATTCAAAGAAAAAACGGCTCGCTTCTCCGCGTGCCGTTTTTTCCGTTGCAGATAATAAGCTGAATCTTGGTAAACAGCGGATCTGTTTACAGCACCCGCGAATAGACCCGCGAGGCCTCGCCCCAGGGGTGATAGCCGAGCCCGTTATAAACGAAACCGCTGCGCTCGTAGTAACCCTCCAGATCGGTGCACAGGTGCAGCTGCGGGAAGCCCAACCGGCGAGTTTCCGCCGCCACATGCTCAATCAGCTTGGCGCCGCAGCCCCGGCCGCGCTGCGTTTCCTCTACGTAGAGCGCACACAGCCAGGGATACAGCTCACCGCGGCTGATAAAGTCGTTGGTAATCAGCCCCGCACAGCCGAGGATCTGGTCATTTTCCATCAGCAGGTACCACTGCGGCAGCGGGTTGGCGGCGCCGAGGCTGCGGTTGATAGCGTCTTCATACATCATCAGCGTCTCTGCCGTGGCCCAGTGCCGCTGAAAATATGCAATGGCGCGCGGCGCCAGCTCGGGCGCTTGCCGCACCGAAATCATGTCCATCGTCATTCCCGTTATTCATGTTGTCAGCGTAGAATTATGCAGCAATATGCAGAGTATGGCAGCGGCATTCCGCCGCCGTCATTCATCCCAAGGAGTCATCATGACGCAAAACATCTATGACAATCAGGCCTTCTTCGACGGCTACGCGCAGCTCAGCCGCTCGCAGCACGGCCTGGACGGCGCGCCGGAATGGCCCGCCATCCGCCGCATCCTGCCGGACTTGCAGGGCAAAAGCGTGGTCGATCTCGGCTGCGGCTACGGCTGGTTTTGCCGCAGCGCGCGCGAACAGGGCGCAGCCAGCGTGCTGGGGCTGGACGTCTCGGAAAAGATGCTGGCCAAGGCGCGGGAGATGACCGCCGACGCGGGCATCGAGTACCGCCGGCAAGATTTGGCGCAGCTGCAACTGCCGCCGGAAAGTTACGATCTGGTCTACAGCTCGCTGACGCTGCACTACCTCGAGGATCTGGCCGCGCTGTTCGCCACGGTTTACGCCGCGCTGAAACCCGGCGGGCAGTTCATCTTCACCGCCGAGCACCCGATCTACACCGCCCCGGCGCAGCAGGGCTGGCTGACCGACGGCAACGGGCAGAAATCCTGGCCGGTCAACGGCTACCAGCGGGAAGGCCAGCGCGTCTCCAACTGGCTGGCGGAAGGCGTCATCAAGCAGCACCGCACGCTCGGCAGCTATATCAACCCGCTGGCGCAGCAAGGATTTATCATCCAGCATTTGAACGAATGGGGCCCCAGCGCGCAGCAAATCGCCGCTACCCCGGCGCTGGACGAAGAGCAGGAACGCCCGATGATCTTCATTCTCGCCGCCCGCAAACCCGCCTGATGCTTGCCTGATTCACCTGCAGTACACCATTAACACCGCCAAATTTGGGGAGGCCGCCTTCCCCCAACGTTACTCACCAATCGGCAGATACCCCTGCCACAGCGGCCGGGCCGGTTTGCCGTGCGGGTTGGCCCGCAGATGAACGTGATAACCCTGCAGCGCCTGCAGCAGCAGGCAGTCGTCCACCTCGGCCAGGTCATCCTTGTGCTGCTGCGCGCTATCGGTCAGCAGCACTCGTTTGGCTTTGTCTTTCGCCTCGCCGGCAGAGCGCGCCACAAACAGGCCGAACTGGTGCAGTTCCGCCAGCTCATCGCTGCGGTAACCGCCCACGTTAACGAAAAACAGCTTCTCTTCACCGGCGAACGGCGCAGGCTCCAGGCTCACGTCGTAACCGTCCGCCCAGTCGATGCGCGCATAACCGTCGACATGCACCTTGCGCTTATCGCCGAACCACTTTTCGCGCAGCAGCGGATACGCCTCATCCGGCCGATCCGCCGCCGCGAACTGCACGTCGTGCAACTCAATATTGGCGCCCGGTGCCGTACCGCCCACATAAAACATCAATAATCCCGGCATGTTAGTCTGCTCTCCCTGGTGATAAACGCTGTATAATTTAATGCATAACGAAACATCTGCCAACGGTAGCGCCATTCTGTGTTATCAATAGGTGAGGTTTAATCTGTTGTGGAGGAACGCATGGCATTCAATATCGGTGATTTTGTACAACGCACCACCGGCGGCCCAAAGATGACCGTGGTGGCGATCGATGGCGAAACCCTGGTTTGCAGCTGGAATGAACTGGGTAAAGAGCAGCGCACGGAGGTGCAGGCCAGCGAGGTGGCGCTGTACCATGAAGACGGCGATTTCGGCGTCTGCTGAACGCTCGGGGCGCGCGCCGCGCCCCGTTATCGCCTCAGGCGCGAATGTCCTGATAGGCTGGCGTGGTATCAAATTCATGCTTGGCGAACGGGCACAGCGGAATGATTTTACGCTGCTCAGCGCGCATTTTCTCCACCACCAGCGCCACCAGCTTTTTGCCGACGCCCTGCCCCTTCAATGACTCATCCACCCAGGTGTGATCGATAATGGTCAGCTTGTCGCCGCTCGGCACGAAAGAGATCTCGGCGATCAGCTTGCCTTGCTCATCATTGATATAAAAACGCTTGTCGTCTGCCAAGATTTTATGATCCATATGATTTCTCCCTATATTTAAGTGCGCCGCTGGGGCAGCTGTCGATAACGCGTTTCACCTCGGCCGGCTCGGCATTGTCCGGCATAATCCACGGGCGGCGATTCAGGGTAAAAATAGCCGCGTTGCCATGCACGCAGTTGGCGGAATGGCGGCAAACTGCACTGTTAAAATAAACGTCAATCTTATCACCGGAATAACGGCGGTAACCGGCGGCGGTCAATTCCTCATCCATCATGGCCTCACATTGCCTGTTTTATTGTTTTTGCTCCAGAGTCAAGTATAGGCAATACTGCCGGCTTCACCACGCGTCTCGCCCATCGAAAAAAGTGGCGCAACCGCCCGTCGCCGCTAGAAAAAAACGTAAATTGTTCTAATCTTTATACAGTAAGACAACATAATTCCGACAGTGGCTAAGGAGTTCGAAATGGGTGATAGCTCAAAAGACGGCGTAATTCTGCTGTCCCGCATATTGCTGATGATTCTGTTTATCATTTTCGGTTGGATGAAACTGGTCAACTTCGGTGCGACCGTCACGGCGATGGAAGGTTACGGCACGCCGATGCCTTATTTGGCGGCGATCGTTGCCGTGGTGGTGGAGTTTATTTTCGGCATCGCGCTTATTCTCGGCCTGTTTACTCGCCCTATCGCGGTCATTTTCGCCCTCTATGTTTTGGGCACCGCGTTTATCGGCCATCCATTCTGGAAAATGACCGGTATGGAAATGATGGGCAACGAAATCAACTTCTTTAAAAACATCAGCATCATTGGTGGTTTGCTGTTGCTGGCGGTGACCGGCGCCGGCCGTTATTCGCTGGACTATAAAATATTTAATAAATAATTCATCGATGGCCGGCGATATTCGCCGGCCATTTTATTTCGGCAATCCTTTCAACGGCTGCGCTTGGCGTGGCGCTCAAAGTTTTCCGCCCTGGCCTGCGCCGATTTACGCAGCGTGACGTAGCAGGCGCCCTCGCCGCCGTCGCGCGGTAAGGCGCGGCAAAACGCCTGCACCTGTTCAAACTGCGCCAGCCATTTGGCGACGTAACTGCGCACGATATTCGGATGGCTGTCGTTCTGCCGCCCATGGCCATGCACGATCAGCAGCGAACGCAGGTTTTGCGCCTCCGCCTGCACGATGAAGCGAAACAGCGCCTGCCGGCTGGCTTCAACCGGCTGACGCAGCAGGTTCAGCGACGCCTGCGGCGGGTAACGCCCGTTGCGCAGCTTGTCCAGCACGCCCTGCTGAATGCCTTCCCCTTTGAACTCCAGCGGCTGTTCGCAGGGGATCACCTCGAGAAAATCGGTGCTGAGGAAGTTTTCCTGCCGCAGCCGCTGTGCTTCGCGCCGCGCGCTTTTGTCCACCGTCTCCTGCGGCCGGAGGTGCAACGTCTGCCGCCCGTTCGCCAGCGGCACCACGTCCGCCATCGCCTGTTCAAAAAAGTCTTTTTCCTGCTCGCTCATGTTCCACCTCTCTTGAACGGCAGCCTTTACGGCCGGGAATGGGGTCGATTGTAAGACGCCTTGCCACGGTTGCAAGCCGGGAATTGTCAGTGGCATGTGTCTCATTTGTCGTCAACGGGTGAGCTTGCGAACAGTTTTCGCTATACTGCTAAGCCATCATTGAGTGCCGCAAAGGATCGAGCCCATGACAATGCGCGAGCTGGAAATCCAGTTTCAAAATGCGATGAATGAGTTGCAGAGCAGCTTCGAACGGCAACACCGCGAATGGCAGCAGAGCTACCAGGCGCTGCAGCAACTGCTGGAAGAAGCCAAACAGCGCGAAGCCGCGCTGCGGGCGCAGAATGAACAACTGGCGCGCAAACTGAGCACCGCCAGTTCGGTGCCGGAACAACATGCGCTGGTGAAGCAGATCAAAATGCTTGGCGCCCATCTCGACGCGTTGGCCAAAGACGCGGCCACCTTTAACCACCATCTGCGCCAGCAGAGCGCGGTCGGTAATTTCAGCGGCGAACAGCATTGATAGCGGGCGCTGTCGCACAGCGCCTCTCCCTCTTCTGGCGTATTGAGAGTGTAATAAAGCCTAAATGACCTGGATCATCCTCGCCGCCCTGATCGTCGTATTTATTATCGGTTACCGCATTCTGACGTCCGACACCCGCAAAGCCATCGATTCGCTGGCCCATCTGCTGAGGGTCAAACCGATGCTGATCGAATCGATGATCCAGGAAATGGGCGGCCGCCAAAGCCAGACCTTTATCCGCATGCTGAACAACGGCTACACCGAAGAGATGCACCAGGCCGCTTACCTGCTGTTCATCTATCTGACGTTCATCAAACAGGCGGACGACGAACAGATTGCCCTGTGGCGCGACGTGCTGCTGCGCGCCGGGCTGTCGCCGGAGCTGCACGCCGAGCACACCGAAGCGGCGCTGTTTTACTTCGCCGAGCTGGATATCGATGCATTTGAACTGGCGCAGTTCCGCCGCGCCTACAATGAGCGTTTCAACCGCGAAGCGTTGGCCCACGGCTGATCGCGTCCCCCGGGCGGGGGACCGATTACAGGAACATGCTGTAGAGGTAGCGCGACAGCGCTTCGCGCGAGCTGAAGCCGTGTGCGATGCCGTAACGCAGGTTCGGGGCGTCGCTGCTTAAATCCAGGGGAAACTCCAGATACTGCTCGCTGGTGCGCACCGGAGAGGTCGGCGTGGCGAAATGCACGCTTCTCTCTTTCAACGCCGGGTGGATCACCAATGCGGTTCTGCCCATCCGCGCTTCGCGATTCACATACACATAATGCGTACCCTTGCGGTAGCCATAGGCCTGATCGGTGACATAATCACGCTCAAAGCCGGTATTCTCCAACACTTTAGCCACTTCATCCGGCCGTAAATACATCGATTCCTCCTCTCATTCTGGACCGCTGAGCGACCTTACCGTAATCATTCACCGAAACAACGATTTTCTGGGGAGGAATCCGGGTTTCGGACTATTCCTGAATCAGCGCCGGTTGCGCTGCAGCAGACGCAGGGTGAGCAGCACCCCGATCGCCACCAGCAGTGCCGCCGCCAGATAGATCGACGGCACGCCCGCTTGCCCAATCAGCAGCCCGGCCAGCGGGCCGGTGATGCCCAACGCCAGGTCGAGGAACGCCGAATAAGTGCCGAGCGCCGTGCCCTGGTTCTGCGGCGGCACCTGTTTCACCGCCTCAACGCCCAGCGCCGGGAACACCAGCGAAAAACCGGCGCCGGCCAGCAACGCGCCGGTTTGCACCATCCAGGGTTCGCCGGCCTGCCAGATCAACAGCAGCCCGACGATCTCGACCAGAAACGATGCCAGCGTCACCTTCAACCCGCCGTGGCGGTTGATGACGTTGCTGAAGATCAGGCGGATGCCGACGAAGGCGCAGCTGAACAGCGTCAGCGAAAACGCCGCGCCGCTCCAGCCCTTGTCGGCGTAGTAAAGGGTGATGAACGTGGCGATGACGCCGAAGCCGACGGTGCCCATCGCCAGCCCGAGACCATAGGCCCAGATGCGGCCGAACACCGCGCTGAAGGCGATGCGCTGCCCGGCGGCGATCGAGACGTCCGGCTTGCCGCTCGCCAACAGCAGCGCCACCGCGACCGCCAGCACGATCAGCGCCGCCACTCCGGCCAAGCCCCACTGCTGATTCAGGTACACGCCGAGCGGCGCGCCGGCCGCCATCGCCCCGTAGGTGGCGACGCCGTTCCAGGAAATCACCCGTGCGGTGTGCATCGCCCCGACCCGGCCGATGCCCCACAGCGTGGAACCGGTGCTGGCGAAGCTTTCGCCGACGCCGAGAAACACCCGCCCCACGCACAGCAACAGCAGGCTGAGCCACGGATAACCGTCAACGCCAAACGCCAGCGCGTAAAACAGCCCGCTGGCGCCGCAGCACGCCAGGCCGAACAGCACCACCTTCTTCGGCCCCAGCTGATCGGCGTAGCGCCCGGCATGCGGGCGGCTGAACAGCGTGGCGAAGTACTGCGCGCTAATGATAAGGCCCGCCAGCACCGAGTTGTAGCCCAGGTGGTCATGCACAAATCCCGGCAGCACCGCCAGCGGCAGGCCGATGGTCAGATAGCAGACGAAGGTGAACATCACCACGGACAGAATGCGTCGGTTCAGCTGGAAGTTATTTTCTGCGGTCATCGAAGGTGGCTCGCATCGGACGAGGTAGACGAAGCCCTCCAGCATACCCCGATGAGATTTGATGATAAATGAGAGAGTGATAACGAATTATTATTTCGCTAACGATTTTGCCGCCACCCGCGCGCGCAGAAAATCGATAAACGCCCGCACCTTCTCCGGCACATGGCGGGTATTCGGGTAGAGCGCATAGATGCTCTGCTCGGGGAAACGGTAATCCGGCAGCAACCGCTGCAGCCTGCCGGCGTCGATCTCGGGCTGCGCCAGCCACGCCGGCAGCAACGCCACCCCGGCGCCATGCAGGGCGAACGCCAGCAATGCCGCGGCGCTGTCGCCGGTAAGCGTGGCGGCGTCCGCCACCTTGAACAGTACCGCTTCGCGCTGCGGCGTGACCACCTGCCAGCTGAGGGGCGAACTGAGCCGGCTGTGGGCAATCCACTGCGCCTGCGCCAGATCCGTCAGCGAATGAATCGGCTGGTCGGCCAGATAATCCGGCGCCGCCACCGGAAAAATGGCGAAGCTGTCGATCAAGGCCGCGCGGTGGCTGGAATCCGCCAGCTGGCCCAGACGGATCGCCACGTCGAAGCGCTCCGAGATCAGATCGGCATGATAAGAAGAAGAGACATGCTGGATGCGCAGGCGCGGATGCTGGCGCGAAAACGCCGCCAGCGCCGGCGCCACCACCTGCGCGCCGTACTCCGGCGTGCTGGTGATGCGCAGCACGCCGCTCAGCCCGTGATGATCGCGGCGCACGTCGTCGAGCACGTTCTCCGCCTCCTGCAACAGCTGCAGGCTGCGCTGGTAGAAGCGTTCGCCGGCATCGGTCAGCGATAATCGGCGGGTGCTGCGCACCAGCAGTGACACCCCCAGCTCATTCTCCAGCTGCTTGACGTTAAAGCTCACCACCGCCTTGGTTTGCCCCAGTGCCACCGCCGCTGCAGTAAAGCTGCCCGCCTCCACCACCGCCGCGAAGATCGCCAGGCGCTGCAAATTCAGCATTTCGCCGCCCTTATTGTCAAAATGATTTTGACAGTGTAATCGCCCGCCGCCGATTTATCCGCACTTTTCCCCCCGCTACACTGCTCGCCTTCAACCGGAGGCACCATGTCTTATCGCAGCAAAGTGGCAATCGTCTATCTGCTCGGCTTTTTCGTCGATTTGATCAATATGTTTATCGCCAACGTCGCCTACCCCGCCATCGGCCAGGCGATGCGAGCATCGGTCAGCCAGCTGGCGTGGGTCAGCAACGGCTATATTCTCGGCCTGACGCTGGTGATCCCGCTCAGCGCCTGGCTGGCGCAGCGCATCGGCGGGCGGCGGGTGTTTCTGCTCTCGCTGGCGCTGTTCATGCTGGCCACCCTCGGCGCGGGCAACGCCGAGAGCATCGGCGCGCTGATCGGCTGGCGCACCCTGCAGGGCATGGGCGGCGGCTTGCTGATCCCCATCGGCCAGACGCTGACCTATCAGCTGTACCGCAGCCATGAACGCGCCGGGCTGTCGGCCGCCATCATGTTGGTCGGGCTGCTGGCGCCGGCGCTGTCACCGGCGCTGGGCGGCTGGCTCGTCGATCGGTTGGACTGGCGCTGGGTGTTTTTCGCCAACCTGCCGCTGGCGGCCCTGGCCCTGGCACTGGCGGCGTTGTGGCTACGTGCGGAAACGCCGACGGCGGCGCGCAAACCGCTCGACGCGACTGGATTACTGAGCGCCTGCGCGGCGCTGACGCTGCTGCTGCTCGGCCTGACCCGGCTGAGCGAAGCCGGTCATCAGGTTTCCGGCGCGGCGCTGCTGGCCGCCGGCCTGCTGGTGCTGGCCTATTATCTGCGCCATAGCCTGCGCACCCCGCAGCCGCTGCTGAACCTGCGGCTGGTCGGCGATCCGCTGCTGCGCAACGCCATGGCGGTTTATTTGTGCATTCCCGGCCTGTTCATCGGCATCAGCCTGGTGGCGATGCTGTATTTGCAAAACCAGCTGGGGATGCCCGCCGCGCAGGTCGGCGGCCTGATGCTGCCCTGGGCGCTGGCGTCGTTCCTGGCCATCACGCTGACCGGCAAAAGCTTTAATCGCCTCGGCCCGCGGCCGCTGCTGATCGCCGGCTGTCTGTTGCAAGGTGCCGGCATGCTGACGCTGGCGCAGATCGATCAGGCCGGGCAGCACGCGTGGCAGATCGCCGCCTTCGCCCTGATGGGGTTCGGCGGCAGCCTGTGCAGCAGCACCGCGCAGAGCAGCGCGTTTCTGCAGATCCCCGACGCTCAGCTGGCGGACGCCAGCGCACTGTGGAATATCAACCGCCAGCTCAGTTTTTGCCTCGGCGTGGCGCTGCTCAGTCTGCTGCTGAATCTGCTGCTGGCCGTGTTGCCGCCCGCGGCGGCTTACCGAACCTGCTTCATTCTGGCGGGCGCCAGCACACTTATCCCGCTGTTGCTGTGTCTGCGCCTCGCCAACCGCGCCATCGTGCGCCAACTCAATGCTCAACAGGATGCTTTATGAACCCGTATTTTACCGAAGTGATCGACGCCCACATCGCCATTGAACGCTGGCTGGGCAAAGGCGCCGGAGAGGAGCAGGCGCTGCTGGCGCGCTTTACGCCGGATTTCAGCATGATCGCGCTGAACGGCGCCCCGCTGGATTTCACCGCGCTGTGCGCTTTTTTCCGCGCGCATCGCGCCGCCAAACCGGGACTGGAAATCGAGATAGAAGAGATGAAGCTGGTGGCCGAATGGCCGTCGGGCGCGGTAGTCAGCTACCGGGAAAAACAGAGTCTGCCGGGGCAAAGCGCCACGCTGCGCTACTCCACGGTGGTGTTTGAACGCCTGCCCGACGCGCTCGGCTGGCGGCATTTGCACGAAACCGCCGCGGCGCAATAATTACAGGAAGCTGCCGGCCAGAAACAGTTCCCAACCGACGATCACCCCGCACAGGGTTACCGCGCTGAAAATGACTTCAAACAGATAGCGATGGATCATCGTGAGTAGCCTCAAAAGAAGACACCCGGAAAGACCGGGTGTCTGGAATACGGGCTGTAGCGTGCGGAACCTTGTCGGTTCCGCAAACATCACTTAATTACGCTTTTTTACCGGCTTTTTTGTGGTGTTTTTTAGCGGCCTGAGCTTTCTGCACTGGCGCTTTTTTGTGGTGCTTTTTAGCTGCCTGGGCTTTCTGAGCCGGCGCTTTTTTGTGGTGCTTTTTAGCGGCCTGAGCTTTCTGGGCTGGCGCTTTTTTGTGGTGCTTGGCTTTCTTGTGGTGCGTCGCTTTAGCTGGCGCTTTTTCAGCAGCCGCCGCTGGCGCAGCGGTAGTGGTGGTCGCAGCTGGCGCGGTGGTGGTAGCCGGAGCAGTAGCTGCAGTATCAGCAGCGAAAGCAACAGAAGACAGACCCATAGTGGCAGCAACGATCAGCGCTAATACTTTTTTCATCTTTAAATCCTCAGAGTGTTGTTTCGGTAAGCTCCGGTGGAGCCGTTGAAACAGATACTAGTGGAATCAAACCGCCGCTTCCGTGAGTGATTGGTTTCGCCGAGTAACCAAATGTACAAAGCCCAGGTGCCGGCAAACACCTGCGTGACGGCGGTTTTTTTCCGTGATCGGCCACGCAAATCTCGACATGGTCTACACTTAAAAGACATGTGTCGAAATGGAGAGCTGAATGTTTAAGAAAGCGGAAAGAACAGAACGCGACATCGATCAGGACGTCACTCTGTTGGCCGATACGCTGGATGAAGTGTTGCGCGAGTCCGGTGACAAGACCAAAGAGGAACTGAAAGAGCTGCACAGCAAGGCGAAAGGCGTGTTGCGCGACGCCCGGGCGCGGTTCAATGGCTCCACCAGTCTGACACAGCATGCGCGCGACGCGGTCGATCAAGCCGACAGCTATGTGCGTGACAAACCTTGGCAGGGCGTAGGGATCGGTGCCGCCGTCGGCATCGTGCTCGGCGTGCTGCTGGCCCGGCGTTAACACCCCTGCAGTCATAAAGATAAAACAGATGTGCGTCTGGCCCGCGGAAATCGCGGGCCGTTTAATTTGCGTGTTTAAACAGCTGCGCTAGCCCCTGCACCGCCCGCTCCGCCTCCTCTCGCCGGCTGAAATTGGCGAACCCCAACAGTAACCCCTGCCCCGCCGGACGATCGATTTGCCAATCCGACAACGCCTGCGCCGCCAGCCCCTGCCGCCACGCTTTCGCCGCCAACGGCGCATCCGCCAGCCCGTGATGCAGCCGAGCCAACAGCTGAATGCCGCCCTGCTGCGGCACCACCGTCAGCCAGGCCCCCAGCTGCCGTTCCAGCGCCTGCGTCAACCACTCGCGACGCTGGCGGTACAGCGGCCGCATGCGTTTCAGGTGGCGGTAGAAATGCCCTTGGCGGATGAAATCCGCCACGCTTGCCTGCAGCAGCGGCGGGCAGCCGCAGCCGCGCAGCCGGCTGCTGCGCGCGAATGCCGCCGTCAGACCGGCGGGCACCACCAGATAAGCCATGCGCAGCGCCGGGAACAGCGTTTTGCTGAAAGTGCCGGCGTACAGCACCCGCCCCTGAACATCGAGGCTTTTCAGCGGCGGCAATGGTCGCCCGTGATAGCGAAACTCGCTGTCGTAGTCATCCTCGAGGATCCAGGCCCCGCGCTGCTGCGCCCAGTCGAGCAGCGCCATCCGCCGCGCCAGGCTGAGCGAGACGCCGAGCGGGCTCTGATGAGTCGGCGTGACCACCGCCAGCCGCGCCTCGGGCTCCGTCAGGATACCGGCGGCCACGTCCATTCCCTGTTCATCCACCGGCACGGCGACCGGCCTCACGCCGGCGGCCCGCAGCAGCGGGCGCGTAACCGGATAACCGGGATCTTCGATCCATACCGCGTCACCGGCGTGCAACAGCGTCTCCACCACCCAGTCCAACAGCGCCGGGTAGCCGGCGCAGAGGAAAATCTGCTCCGGCTGGCAGCTGATGCCGCGCGACAAATGCAGATAATGGGCGATCGCCTCACGCAGTTCAGGCAGGCCGCCGGCCGGCGGCAGCGCCAGGGAAGCCACCGTAGAACCGCGCAGCTGGCGGGCGACAATGCGCTGCCACAGCGCACGTGGAAACGCATCCAGCGCCGGCACGCCCAGTTGGAAAGGCTGCAGCATGCCCTGCGGCTGCAGCGGATCGGGCGCCACCGCCGGCAACGGCGGTGCAGCGGACGCCGCCCCCTGCATGGGCGGCAACTGCGGCGAGACATAGGTGCCTGCCTGCCCCCGGCTCTGCAAAAAACCTTCGGCGATCAGTTGAGCATAGGCGCTTTCCACCGTGGCGCGCGCCACGCCAAGATCGCTCGCCAACCCGCGTACCGAAGGCAGCCGGCTGCCCGCCGCCAGGTTGCCCTGGGCGATGGCGTCTTTGATTCGCAGATAAATCTGCCGGTACAGCGGTTCGGCGAGACGGCTGTCCAAACGCAGCGAGGTCAGGAAAGTTGGCATCATGGCCCGGTTAAATAATCATTTTATGGCCCTATAGCATAGACCATAAGGCCGCTAAAGTAGCGCCATGATTTCGTTACTATCGATTGAGGTTGACCATGATTAAGCAACGTTTGAATTACGCCGAGCTGGCGCCCGCCCCGTACAAAAATATGGTGAGCGCGCTGATGGCGCTGGAGAAAGGCGCTCTGGACAAAGCGACCATCGAGTTGATGTTTATGCGCGTTTCGCAGATCAACGGCTGCGCCTACTGCCTGGACATGCACGGTAAAGCGCTGCGCGAAAGCGGCTTCAGCCACGCCAAACTCGATACGCTGGCGGGCTGGCGCGTCAGCCATGAGTTCAGCGAGCGCGAACGCGCCGCGCTGGAATGGGCCGAGTCGGTGACGCTGATCGCCGCCACCGGCGCGCCGGACAGCGCTTTTGAGGCGCTGAAAGCGCACTTCAGCGATACCGAGATCGCCGATCTGACCTTCGCCATCAGCATCATGAACGCCTTCAACCGGCTGGCCGTCAGCATGCGCCAATAATGCGTTCGCCTCCCCCTCTTCTCTGAGAGGGGGGAATTTCCCACCCGAAAAAAAATTTTCCCCTCGCCTTCCCAGCTCCGACGCGGTCTGCGCACTTAACCCCACAAAACACCATATATAGCGTGGTTGATAAAACAAATATCAACATATAGTATTTTATAGGTCAGCCGCAGGGAATGTCGTTCGGTTGATAACGCCGTCAGAAACGCCAGGAACGATGCTCCGTTATCTGACTTGTCCGCCTTTCCTTCAGTCTAAAGGTAAATGCGAATCATGAGCATTATTATTTACAGTAAGCCGGACTGTGTCCAGTGCAACGCCACCTATCGCGCATTTGATAAGCAGGGGATTGATTATCAGGTGATCGATCTCACCCAGGATCAGCAGGCGCTGAACCACGTTAAATCATTGGGTTATCAGCAGGTTCCGGTGATTATCGCCGGTGACGATCACTGGTCCGGTTTCCGGCCGGACAAAATCGGCGCGCTGGCGCTCACCTGCTGAGGCTCGACGATGAATCCGCTGGTCTATTTCTCCAGCAGTTCGGAGAACACCCACCGATTCGTTGAGAAACTGGGCCTGCCGGCGATCCGCATTCCGATCGCCGGCGCCCGCAGCAAATTGCTGATGGAACAACCCTATATCTTGATCGTGCCCAGCTATGGCGGCGGCAGCGCCGTCGGCGCGGTGCCGATCCAGGTGATCCGCTTTCTCAACGTTCCGCAAAACCGTTCATACCTGCGCGGCGTCATCGCCGCCGGGAACACCAACTTCGGCGCAGCGTACGGCATCGCCGGCGACATCATCGCCAAAAAATGCCAGGTGCCTTTTTTGTACCGCTTCGAGCTGCTCGGCACCGCGCAAGACGTTGAAAACGTTCGACAGGGAGTAACCGCATTTTGGCAACGACAGAACTGACCAGGCCCGAGACGGGCGCGCTGGATTACCATTCGCTCAACGCGATGCTCAATCTTTACGATGCGGAAGGCCGGATCCAGTTCGACAAGGATCGGCTGGCGGCGCGGCACTACTTCCTGCAGCACGTCAACCAAAACACCGTGTTCTTCCATAACCTGGAGGAAAAGCTGCGCTATCTGGTGGAAGAAGGCTACTACGAGCCGCAGGTGCTGGCGCAGTACGAGTTCCCGTTTATCAAGCAGCTGTTCCAGCAGGCCTACGCCAAAAAATTCCGCTTCGAGACCTTCCTCGGCGCCTTCAAGTACTACACCAGCTATACGCTCAAAACCTTCGACGGCAAGCGCTATCTGGAACGCTACGAAGATCGGGTGTGCATGGTGGCGATGACGCTGGCGGCGGGCGATACCGCCCTGGCGCAGGATCTGGTGGAGGAGATGATTTCGGGCCGCTTCCAGCCGGCCACGCCGACCTTCCTCAACTGCGGCAAACGCCAGCGCGGCGAACTGGTCTCCTGCTTCCTGCTACGCATCGAAGACAATATGGAATCGATCGGCCGGGCGGTGAACTCCGCGCTGCAGCTGTCGAAACGCGGCGGCGGCGTGGCCTTCCTGCTGAGCAATATTCGCGAAGTGGGCGCGCCGATCAAGCGCATCGAGAACCAGTCTTCCGGCGTCATTCCGATCATGAAAATGCTCGAAGATGCCTTCTCCTACGCCAACCAGCTCGGCGCACGCCAGGGAGCCGGCGCGGTATATCTCAACGCCCACCACCCGGACATTCTGCGTTTTCTCGACACCAAGCGGGAAAACGCCGACGAGAAGATCCGCATCAAAACGCTGTCGCTGGGGGTGGTGATCCCGGATATCACCTTTGAGCTGGCGAAGAACAACGAGGAGATGTACCTGTTCTCGCCCTACGACGTCGAGCGGGTGTATGGCGTGCCGTTTTCGGAGATTGCCGTCAGCGAGAAGTACCGCGAGATGGTGGACGACAAGCGCATCCGCAAGTCGCGCATCAATGCGCGCGAATTCTTCCAGGTGCTGGCGGAGATCCAGTTCGAATCCGGCTACCCGTATGTCATGTTCGAGGACACGGTCAACCGGGAGAACCCGATCGCCGGTCGCATCAACATGAGCAACCTGTGTTCGGAGATCCTGCAGGTCAACCGCGCCAGTACGTATCATGAAGATCTGAGCTACGATCGCATCGGCAAGGACATCTCCTGCAACCTCGGCTCGCTGAACATCGCCAAAACCATGGACGCACCGGACTTCGGCAAAGCGATCGAGACCGCGATCCGTGCGCTGACCGCGGTGGCCGACATGAGCGACATCCGCTCGGTGCCGTCGATCGCCGAAGGCAACCGCAGCGCCCGCGCCATCGGTCTCGGTCAGATGAACCTGCACGGTTACCTGGCGCGCGAGCGTATCTTCTACGGCTCGGAAGAAGGCATCGACTTCACCAATCTCTATTTCTATACCGTGGCCTATCACGCCATCCGCGCCTCTAACCGGCTGGCGATCGAGCGCGGCGGCGCCTTTGACGGCTTTGAGCACTCGCGCTATGCCAGCGGCGAGTACTTCGACAAATACACCGAACGCGACTGGCTGCCGCAGACCGAGCGGGTGCGCGAGCTGTTCGCCGCCGCCGGCATCGCCATTCCGGGGCGCGACGAGTGGCGCGCGCTGCGCCAGTCGGTGATGATGCACGGGCTGTACAACCAGAACCTGCAGGCGGTGCCGCCGACCGGCTCCATCTCGTACATCAACAACGCCACCTCCAGCATTCATCCGATCGTTTCGCGCATCGAGATCCGCAAGGAAGGCAAGATCGGCCGCGTTTACTACCCGGCGCCTTACATGACCAACGACAACCTGGCGTATTACCAGGATGCCTACGAGATTGGCCCGGAGAAAATCATCGATACCTATGCCGCCGCCACGCAACACGTCGATCAGGGGCTGTCGCTGACGTTGTTCTTCCGCGATACCGCCACCACCCGCGACATCAACCGCGCGCAGATCTACGCCTGGCGCAAAGGCATCAAGACCATTTACTACATCCGCCTGCGCCAGATGGCGCTGGAAGGCACCGAGGTGCAGGGCTGCGTGTCCTGCTCGCTGTGAGGCAACTTATGACGACCGTAACATCGGCGCCGCTGGTGCGCGCCATCAACTGGAACATCATCGAAGACGACAAGGATCTGGAGGTGTGGAACCGCCTGACCTCCAACTTCTGGCTGCCGGAGAAGGTGCCGCTGTCCAACGATATCCCCTCCTGGGCCACGCTGACGCCGAAGGAGCAGCAGCTGACCATTCGGGTGTTCACCGGGCTGACGCTGCTGGACACCATCCAGAACACCGTCGGCGCGCCGGCCCTGATCGCCGATGCGCTGACGCCGCACGAAGAGGCGGTGTACTCCAACATCAGTTT
The DNA here is from genome assembly GCF_047456145.1 of Serratia sp. BNK-23. Taxonomy (NCBI): domain Bacteria; kingdom Pseudomonadati; phylum Pseudomonadota; class Gammaproteobacteria; order Enterobacterales; family Yersiniaceae; genus Serratia; species Serratia sp. BNK-23. The sequence goes on along the minus strand of NZ_CP179900.1, from coordinate 990,672 downwards.
TATGGAGGCGGTGCACGCCCGCTCTTACAGCTCAATCTTCTCCACCCTGTGCCAAACGCCGGACGTGGATGACGCCTATCGCTGGAGCGAGGAAAACCGCGCGCTGCAGAAGAAAGCCGGCATCATTCTGGCTCACTACCGCAGCGACGATCCGCTGCTGAAAAAAGTCGCCAGCGTCTTCCTCGAGTCGTTCCTGTTCTATTCGGGCTTTTACCTGCCGATGTACTGGTCCAGCCGCGCCAAGCTGACCAACACCGCCGATCTGATCCGCCTGATCATTCGCGACGAAGCGGTGCACGGCTACTATATCGGCTATAAGTTCCAGAAAGGGCTGGAGAAGGTGGACGCCGCGCGGCGCCAGCAGGTGAAAAACTTCGCCTTCGATCTGCTGCAGGATCTGTACGACAACGAGGTGCGTTACACCGAGGAGCTGTACGACGGCGTCGGCTGGACGGAAGACGTGAAGACCTTCCTGCACTACAACGCCAACAAGGCGCTGATGAACCTCGGGTATGAAGCGCTGTTCCCACCGGCGATGGCGGAGGTCAACCCGGCGATCCTGTCGGCGCTGTCGCCGAACGCCGACGAAAACCACGACTTCTTCTCCGGCTCAGGGTCGTCCTACGTCATCGGCAAGGCGGTCAACACCGAGGATGAGGACTGGGATTTCTGAGGACATGACAACGATACCGGTCTTTCAGGCCGGTATCGTGCATTCAATACCCTTGTTCTTTCTGACTGCGGATCGCCAGAACAAATGCCGTATCGATATCAGGGATATATTTGTAGAGCGCCAAATAACCGCGAGCTTGCTGCCCAATAATCAATTCACGCAGCCCTGCGCCAAGGGACCGTCCGATCAATGGATTATGTTCCAATACCGCAACCGCCTGGATGATTTCCTGAATGCGCCGCCCTGAATCCGCGGCAGCATACTGAGCCAAATGAGCGAGAATACGTTCGATATCATCCCTGACCTCTGGCGCCAACTCGACATTTGCCATCAGCGCCCCAGTTTTTTAACGGCAGGTTTAACCGCAGCGGTGTTACCCGCAGCGTAATTTTCCAAATAACCGCGCATCTCTTTCCAAGAAACCGTCTCTCCCGTCGCAATTATCTTGGCATAGCGTTTTTCCGCTTCATTCTCAAAGTCGCGGCGCAACTCTTCTTGCTGCGTTTTCTCCGTTATTGCCTGCAAAATAAAGCTGTGAGACGTCACGCCAGTCTGCTCGGCGACGGCGGCCACGCGGGCTTTAAGCTCATCTGGAATACGGATGGTCGTCGTAGACATAAGCGCTCCCAACGTCGGTCTGTTACATGTAGCTCAATTGTGCTACACGAAGTCTGACAGCGCAATAACACTGAGGATTATTTCACCCATTGACGCAACTCTAGCCGCCGCCAAATAGCGCGTTTCTCCGCGTCGCTGGCGGTCGGCCAGGCGGCGATCTCCGCCCGCGTGCGCCGGCATCCGCGGCACTGCTGGGTTTCGTCGTCGATCCGGCACAGGCTGACACAGGGCGATCTGACGCCAGGATGGGATTGCTGAGTGTGGCCCGCCATACGTTGCCCTTGATGTGATATGTTCCGCCACAGGATACCCGATCCGGCGGCGGCGCGTCGCCAATCAGATGATGCCGCCGTTGGCGCGCAGGGTTTGGCCATTGATCCAGCCGCCGTCGGCCCCGGCGAGAAAAGCCACCGCCGCGGCGATATCGTCCGGCGTACCCAGGCGTTCCAACGGCGCCATCTTCGCCAGCCGCTCGATAAGCTCCGGGGTTTTGCCGTCGAGGAACAAGCCGGTGGCAGTCGGCCCCGGCGCGACGGCGTTCACCGTGATATTGCGGCCGCGCAGCTCTTTCGCCAGCACGCTGGTCAGCGCTTCGATCGCCGCCTTACTGGCGGCATACATGCCGTAACCCGGCTGCAGCAACCCCACCACGCTGGAGGAGAAGTTGATGATGCGGCCATTGTCGCGCAGGCGCTTCGCCGCCTCGCGCATCGCATTGAAGCTGCCTTTCAGGTTGATGTCGAGCAGGCGATCCGCGTCTTCATCCCTCATGTCCGCTATCGGCGCCAGCGCGATCACCCCGGCGTTATTGACCAGCACGTCGACACCGCCAAACGCCTGTTCGGCGCTGTCGAACAGCCGGGTGACCGCAGCCGCATCGCTGACGTCGGCCTTGACGCTCAAGGCGCGGCCGCCGCGCTGTTCTATCTTGCGCACCAGCTCATCGGCCGGTGCCGGATTGCCTGAATAGTTGATGATGACGGTAAAGCCATCGGCGGCCAGACGCTCGGCGATGGCCGCGCCGATGCCGCGGGATGCGCCGGTGACGATGGCGACGGAGTGAGTTTTCTGGTTCATCGGGAGCTCCTTAAAGAAAACGACAGGCATGACGTTAATCATGCACGGTTTATCACGGCGAATCAGCCCCGATTCTCTGGCATCATAATCCCAAATTATCGAACAATGCCGCTGGGCTCTGTTCGATGGCCGCCCAACGGGCGGCCATCTCCGTTACAGCGCGCCGTAATTCAGCGGCACCCAGGTGTAACCGTCGCCCTGGCGGTTCAAATACCCCAACCCCGGGAACGACAGGTGTGCGCCCGCCACCAGCTCGCTCTGCCGCGCGCTATCGCCAAATATCCGCAGCCGCTGAGCGACCGCCGCCTTGGCATCGTTATCAAAGCTGATAGCCACCTTCGGATGCGGCATCTGCACCGCCGCCACGTGGATCAGATCCCCCAGCAGCAACAGCTTCTGGCCCTGGCTGGTCACCTGATACACGCTATGCCCCGGCGTATGGCCGTGGGCGGCAAAGGCGGCAATGCCCGGGGAAAGCTCACCGTCGCCGCTGAACGGCTTAAAGTGGCCGGCCGCCTGATACGGCTTGATCACTGCCTGAGCCCTTTCGAAGTTGCTCTTATTGCCCGCGCTAGCCTGTTTCAGTTTGTCCGCGCTTAGCCAGAAGTCCGCGTCCTGGCTGGCGGCGCGCACCACCGCATTGGGGAATACCGCCTTGCCGTCGTGCGTCAGGCCGCCGAGGTGGTCCGGGTGCATGTGGGTCAGGTAGATCTCATCCACCTGCTCCGGCTGGTAGCCCGCCGCACGCAGGTTATCCACCAGCTTGCCCAGGCCGTCGCCCAGCAGCTGGCCAGCGCCGCTGTCGATCATCACCAGCTTGTCGCCGGTATTGATCAGATAAGCATTGACCGAGGTGACCACCGGCAGGCTTTGATGCCGCTCGGCCAACCCGGCGGCGATCTGCTGCGGCGTACTGTTCAGCAACAGCTTGTCCGCCGGCAGGCGAATAATGCCGTCGGACAACGCGGTCACTTCAAAGCTGCCCAGCATGATGCGGTAAAATCCCGGCGTCGGGGTTTTGGCCTGCGGCGCGGCGGCGCCGGCCTGTAACGACATAACGGCCAGCGCCGCGCCCAACAGACAACGTTTCCAGAACATGATGACTCCTTGCGAGAATTGAACAGCGCTAAGTATTGACGCAAAAAGCCCGATGCGCCTGTTTAATAAATGCCTTTGATAAATATATAAACAATATATTTATTATTAATAATTTTGTTTGCCGCCCCACACAACCCCAATCCATATTTTCTCGTTCGCCACTTGGTTATTTTCCTTACTCCCTAAACCAAGAGTGAGGAAATATCATGAACTATCAATTCGAAAACCTGGTCTTTGAAGGCGGCGGCGTAAAAGGCATCGCCTATGGCGGCGCGCTGGAATTGCTGGAGGCCAAAGGCATCATGCCGCAGATCAAGCAAACCTCCGGTGCCTCGGCGGGCGCCATCGCCGCACTGCTGGTCGGCCTGGGCTGCAGCTCGGCAGACGTAACCAAAATTCTGTCGGCGATGGATTTTAAAAAATTCCTCGATTATAACGGCGGCTTTTTCGGCACGATCCAGGACGCCTATCGCCTGTTCAATCAATACGGCATCGCGCCCGGCGATTATTTCTATCAATGGTCGCGCGATATTATCAAACAATATACCGGCAACCCGGATATTACCTTCGAGCAGTTCGAAGCGATGAAAACGGCGAAAGGGTTCAAGTCGATTTACTTTATCGGCGCCAACCTCAACAGCGGCCAACGCGAGGTCTATTCTCACCGCACCACGCCGCGCATGAAAGTGGCGGACGGCCTGCGCATTTCGATGTCGTTCCCGTTTGCCTTCGTAGCGAAGAACAATACCCTGGGCGATCTGTGCATCGACGGTGGCATGATCGACAACTACCCGGTGCGGCTGTTCGACTATGACTTCTCCGCCACGCCGCCTTACATCGACGCCTCCAGCCAACGCATCAACACCCGCACCCTGGGCCTTCGCCTCGACTCCGCCGGTGAAATCGCCCAGGCTGCCGGGCAGGCCGGTCCGCGCACACCGGTCAACAACCTGTTTGATTTCACCCTGGCGGTGGCCAACGTGATGCTGGACATCCAAACCAAGGTGCACCTGGACAGCGACGACTGGAAGCGCACCGTGTATGTCGACACGCTCGACGTCGGCACGCTGGAGTTCGGCATCAGCGAGGAGAAGAAACGCGCGCTGATCGAATCCGGCCGTCGCGGCGTAGAGCGCTACTTCGCCTGGTATGACGCCGCCATGAAACAGGCGGCGTAACCGGTGTTTTCCCGCCTGCGCGTCAGGCCGGCGCGCGGGCAAAAAAAATCCCCGCGGGGGCGGGGAAAGGCAAAGTAACGCTAAGGATTTATAGGAGTTATACGAAGAACTTGGCCAACACCAGCAGCGACAGCGAGACGTTGATAGCGCCGCCGATACGGGTTGCGATCTGGGCGAACGGCATCAGCGACATGCGGTTGCCGGCGGTGAGGATCGCGACGTCGCCGGTGCCGCCCTGCCCACTCTGGCAACAGGAGACGATCGCCACGTCGATAGGGTGCATGCCGATTTTCTTGCCAACGAAGAAACCGGTCGCCACCAGCGCGCTGACGGTCGTGACGATCACGATCAGATTCTGGACGGTAAACGCGTCCACCAGCTCCTGCCACGGCGTGATGGCCACCCCGACCGCGAACAGGATCGGATAAGTCACGGCGGTGCGGAAGAATTTGTACACCACCTGCGAACCTTCCTGAATGCGCGGCGACACCCCGTGCGCCAGCTTCACCGCTACGGCGGCGAACAGCATGCCCACCGGCGCCGGCAGGCCAATTAGGCGGTGCAACAGCATGCCCACCATATACAGCAGAATGGCCAACAGCGCACCGCAGGCGATGGTGCTGACGTCCACCTTGCCACTGATTTTTTCCACCGCGTTCATGTTGCTGTCGCCCTGCTTACTCGGCATCAGGCTGCCTTCGCCGGTCAGGTGCGGATAACGCTTGCCCAGTTGGTTGAGCAGGCCGGCGATGACGATGGCGGTCAGGCTGCCGAGCATCACGATCGGCAGAATGCGCCCCAGCGCCACGCCCTGCTCCATGTGCAGGATCGCCGCGTAGCCCATCGACAGCGGGATCGCCCCTTCACCTACGCCGCCGGCCATGATCGGCAAGATCAGGAAGAAGAAGATCTGGAACGGCTCCAGGCCCAGCGCCATGCCGACGCCCATCCCCACCAGCATGCCGACGATCTCGCCGCACAGCATCGGAATGAAGATGCGCAGGAAACCCTGGATCAGCACCTGGCGGTTCATGCTCATGATGCTGCCGACGATGATGCAGCAGATGTAGAGATAAAGAATGTTGGTCGATTTGTAGAACTTGGTGGTCGATTCCACCACCACGTCCGGCAACAGGCCATAGTGCACCAGCGCGGAAGGAATAAAGGTGGCGCAGATCGCCGCCGCGCCCATTTTGCCGATCAACGGCAGGCGTTTGCCGAATTCGCCGCAGGCGAAACCGAAGAACGCCAGGGTGGCCACCATCACCACGATATCGCTCGGCAATTTGCCTTCCAGGCAGTCGAGCAGAATCAATACGCCGGCCAGAATAAAGAACGGTAACGGAATAATCCCTACTTTATAATTGTCCAGTATCCGCCACCATTTCTCACGCAGAGGAATATCGGCGGTCTTGTCTTTGGCTACGAGGTAAGAATCATCTGTTGTGCTCATAATCTGGCCTCTTATTAGTTTGTTCAGCCATCATAGAGAAGCGCACGGATTATCTGCTGTGATTATGTTCAAAGTTAAAAAGGGTTTTTAATGGTGGTTATGGTTTCTATGGGGTTAATTAAGATTATGTAAAAACCGGCGTGGTTTTAATGGTGTTAATACCGTTTTTATTTTAAAGCTTATCAATTTTATCGCAGGCGAACAATTCTCGTCCGGTTCACTCTAATCCCGTGTGAAGGATCACAAGTTGATCGGGCGCAATATTACAGACCCCGCTTCTCGTGATAGGGTAAGGCTTCAGGATCTCTTTACGGTGAAGCTCCGCCATGCGCCTCAAACTCTCATTTCAAATCAAGCTGTTTCTGTGCCTGGTGGCCTTCTCCTGCCTGCTGCTGACCTGTATCGGCGCCTACACCTATTACCAGTTGGATGCGCAGCTGCACCGCGATCTCGGCGCCCGCGCCCAGGTGCAGGCGCGGGAAATCGCCCTCATTCCTTCGCTGGTGGACGCAGTGGAAAAACACGACGCCGCCAGAATTGCCGCGCTGATGAAAAAAATCCGCGCCAGCAGTGACGCCAGTTATATCGTCATCGGCGATAATCACGCCCGCCATCTTTATCATTCCGAATACGAAGGCCGCCTGGGTACGCCGATGATCGGCGGCGATAATAAAGAGGTGCTGGAAGGGAAAAGCATTATTTCCATTCGCAAGGGCGGCATTGGTGTTTCATTGCGCAGCAAGGCGCCGATCCTGGATGAAAATAATCACGTGATCGGCATCGTTTCCGTCGGCTATTTGAAATCGCATATCGATAATTTAAATGCCAGGACGTTGACGCAAATTATCGGCTCCATCGTCCTGCTGCTGATCGCCCTGTTCGTCTTTTCCTGGCTGCTGTCGAAAAACCTCAAGCGCCAGATGTTCTGGCTGGAGCCGAAAGAGATCGCGCTGCTGGTGCGCCAGCAAAAAGCGCTGCTGGAAGCCATTTATGAGGGCGTGATCGCCATCGATCCACAGCTGCGGATCATCACCATCAACCATGCGGCGCGCGAGCTATTGGATCTGCACCAGCCCGCCGCCAGTTTGCTGGGCCGGCCGATCGGCGAGGTGATCCAGGCGCAGCCGGACTTCTTCGCCGCCGCGCAACTGGGCCAGGATACGCACGACGAGGTGTGCCGCTTCAACCACGTTCGGGTGATCGCCAGCCGGGTGCGCATCATGCAGGAGCAGGAGCTGCAAGGCTGGGTGATCAGCTTCCGCGACAAAAACGACATCAATACCCTGAGCAGCCAGCTCAGCCAGGTGAAACGCTATGCCGACAACCTGCGCATCATGCGCCACGAGCAGCTGAACTGGACCGCCACGTTGGCCGGGCTGTTGCATATGCAGCGCTACGACGAGGCCATTCGCTATGTGGAAGCCCAATCCGAGGGCGCGCAGGAGATCCTCGATTTCATCTCGCAGCGCTTCAGTTCGGCGGCGCTGTGCGGCCTGCTGCTGGGCAAATATTCCAGCGCCAGAGAAAAAGGCATCGAGCTGCGCTTCGATCCGGCCTGCCAACTGCGGCAAATCCCGGCGGCGCTGAATGAGACCGAACTGATGTCGATCGTCGGCAACCTGCTGGATAATGCGGTGGAAGCGACGCTGCACTGCCCGACTCCGCACGACGCGATCGAACTCTATATCAGCGATGGCAGCGACGAGCTGGTGATCGAGGTGGCGGATCGCGGCACCGGCATCGCCGAGGAGATTCGTGATACGCTGTTTGAACAGGGCGTCACCACCAAAGCGGATAAAAGCGACCACGGCATTGGCCTGCATCTGGTCGCCAGCCATGTGGCGCAGGCGCACGGCAGCATAGAAGTGTCGGACAACGAGCCGCACGGCGCGATATTCTCTATATTTATCCCTAAATAAAACCCATAACCCGATTTTTTGAGCACCCGATTATGTCACACCTAGCACTGGACGTTCTGATCGTGGAAGACGAGCCGCAACTGGCGACGCTGCACGCGGAGTTCATCGAGAAAAATTTCAACCTGCGGGTGGTGGCTTACGCCGCCACGCTGGCCGAAGCGCGGGCCAAAGCCAACGAGCATCAGCCTCGGCTAATCCTGCTGGATAACTTCCTGCCGGACGGCCAGGGCATCGAGTTGATGGAAGAACCGGCGGTGAAGAATCCCGCCTGTTCGGTGATCTTCATCACCGCCGCCAGCGACATGCATACCTGCAGCCAGGCGATCCGCAACGGCGCCTTCGATTACATCATCAAACCGGTGTCCTACAAGCGGCTGCGCAATTCGCTCGAACGCTTCATGCAGTTCGTGCAGACCCAGCGCACCTTCAAGATCATCGATCAGGACAACGTCGATGCGCTGTATAACCTGCAGTCGAAACAGTTCTCCAGCGAGCCGAGCGCCAAAGGCATCGAAACCAACACGCTGGAGCTGGTGCAGGCGCTGTTTATCGCCCAGCCGGCGGTGGCGCATGCGGTGGAAGACGTGGTTGAGCAAGTCGGCATCAGCAAGACCACCGCTCGCCGGTATCTGGAATATTGCGTCGCCACCCAGTTCGTGCGGGTGGAGATGCTGTACGGCAATATCGGCCATCCGCGGCGGCTGTATCGCAAGGCCTGAGGCTGCCATCTGGCTGTCATACTCAGGCGATAACATGACGCTCGACGATATCCCCCTCGATATCGGCACCTGTCGTTAAAACTGATGAAATACTGATGACTTTTGCCCGGCCTCTGGTCGGGTTTTTTATTATCCGAACGGCAGGCGCGGCGCCAAAATATCTCTCTGCGCCACACCGTATTATTTTCCAAAAAACCAAACCATTATGCCGAATAATGGCCGTCAATTTTGAGTCACGGGCCAAATTACCATAACTAATTAAAACCTTGATGTAAACCACTAATATCCCATTTAAATGACATTGAGGGTTGTCTCAGATATTCACTGTGTTAGGGTAAAAAGCTCTTTTATTTTGCTAAGGACAGCCCATAACGCGTTAATTAAACCAGAGGAAACAGCAAATTGCATGGCAATTAAACTCGAAGTAAAGAACCTGTATAAGATATTTGGCGAACACCCGGAACGCGCATTCAAACTGCTGGATAAAGGTCTGACAAAAGATCGGCTGTTTGAAAAAACCGGCTTATCGCTCGGCGTAAAAGACGCCACTCTGGCCATTGAAGAAGGCGAGATATTTGTCATCATGGGGCTCTCCGGTTCCGGCAAGTCCACCCTGGTACGCCTTCTCAATCGTCTGATAGAACCCACTCGCGGTCAGGTGCTGATCGACGGTGAGGACATCGCCAAAATATCTGACACCGCACTGCGCACCGTGCGGCGAAATAAGATCAGCATGGTATTCCAGTCATTCGCGCTAATGCCGCACATGAATGTGCTGAATAACACCGCTTTCGGTATGGAGTTAGCCGGCATACCGCTGCAGGAGCGCCAGGAAAAAGCGCTGGATGCCCTGCGTCAGGTCGGGCTGGAGAATTATGCGCTGTCTTATCCGGATGAATTATCCGGCGGTATGCGCCAGCGCGTGGGATTAGCCCGCGCCCTGGCCAATAACCCGGATATATTATTGATGGACGAAGCCTTCTCGGCGCTCGATCCGTTAATTCGTACCGAAATGCAGGATGAGCTGGTGAAATTACAGGCTCAGCATCAGCGCACCATCGTGTTTATTTCCCACGATCTGGACGAAGCGATGCGCATTGGCGATCGCATCGCCATCATGCAGGGCGGTGAGGTGATCCAGGTCGGCACGCCGGACGAGATCCTGAACAACCCGGCCAACGACTATGTGCGCACCTTCTTCCGCGGCGTGGACATCAGTCATGTATTCAGCGCCAAGGATATCGCCCAACGGCGCCCGGTGACGCTGATCCGCAAAACCCCCGGTTTTGGCCCCCGCTCGGCGCTGCAGCTGCTGCGCGATGAGGACCGTGATTATGGTTATGTTGTTGAACGCGGGAAGAAATTTATCGGCGTGGTGTCGATAGAGTCGTTGAAAAAGGCGCTGTCCGCCAATCAAACGCTGGACGATGCCCTGCTCGAGGCCCCCGCCGCCGTGCCGGCCGACACGCCGCTCAGCGATCTGATTTCCCTGGTCGCCCAGGCGCCGTGCGCGGTGCCGGTGGTGGGCGAAGAACATAACTATCTCGGCATCATCTCCAAGGCCATGCTGCTGCAGGCGTTGGACAAGGAGGGCTCAACCAATGAGTGATACCACGCAAACCCAAGATCCCTGGGCTACCGCACCGGCCGATACCGGCGCCGCACCTGCCAGCGATGCCGCCGCCAACGCCGGTGACGCCTGGTCCAGCGCGCCGCCGCCGGCCGCACATGACGCCGCCGGGCAAAGCGCCGATTGGCTCAGCGGCGCCCCGGCGCAGCCGGAGCACTTCAGCCTGCTCGATCCGTTCCACAAAGCCTGGGTGCCGTTCGACACCTGGGTCACGCAAGGCATCGACTGGCTGGTGCTGCACTTCCGCCCGCTGTTCCAGGGCATCCGCGTGCCGGTGGACATGATCCTGAGCGGCTTCCAACAACTGCTGCTGGGCATGCCGGCGCCGATCGCCATTCTGGTGTTCTCGCTGCTCGCCTGGCAGGTCTCGGGCCTCGGCATGGGCGCCGCGACGCTGCTCTCCCTGATCGCCATCGGTGCCATCGGCGCCTGGTCGCAGGCGATGGTCACGCTGGCGCTGGTGCTGACTGCGCTGTTCTTCTGCATCCTTATCGGCCTGCCGCTCGGCATCTGGCTGGCGCGCAGCAAGCATGCCGCCAAGGTGATTAGGCCGCTGCTCGACGCCATGCAAACCACTCCGGCCTTCGTCTATCTGGTGCCGATCGTCATGCTGTTCGGCATCGGCAACGTGCCAGGCGTGGTGGTAACCATCATCTTCGCGCTGCCGCCGATCGTGCGTCTGACCATTCTCGGCATCAAGCAGGTGCCGGAGGATCTGATCGAGGCCGCCGAATCCTTTGGCGCCAGCCCGCGCCAGCTGCTGTTCAAGGTGCAGCTGCCGCTGGCGATGCCGACCATCATGGCCGGCGTTAACCAGACGCTGATGTTGGCGCTGTCGATGGTGGTCATCGCCTCGATGATCGCCGTCGGCGGCCTGGGACAGATGGTGCTGCGCGGCATCGGTCGGCTGGACATGGGCCTGGCCGCCGTCGGCGGGGTCGGCATCGTGATCCTGGCGATCATTCTCGATCGCCTCACCCAATCGCTGGGGCGCGATCGCCGCAGTAAAGGCATCGGTCGCTGGTATCGCCGCGGCCCCATCGGGTTACTGACTCGCCCGTTCATCAAGCAAGCCTGACGCTTTTCCCGCCGGCGGCTGCGGCCCCGGCGGGCTATGACACCACCACATCGAAAGAGGGGAAACACTATGCGCACCACGGGCATCTGGGCTCTCGCCCTGACGACGCTGATTGGCTCACAGAGCGTGAGCGCGGCAGATTTACCCGGCAAGGGGATCGCGGTACAGCCGGTGCAAAGCACCATTTCCGAAGAGACTTTCCAGACGCTGCTGGTCAGCAAGGCGCTGGAAAAATTGGGTTACGACGTGAAAGAACCGCGTGAAGTGGATTACAACGTCGCCTACACTTCGATCGCCTCCGGTGACGCGACCTTTATCGCGGTCAACTGGGATCCGCTGCACGCCGATCAGTACAAGGCCGCCGGCGGCGACGCCAAGTTCTACCGCGAAGGCGTCTACGTCAACGGCGCCGCGCAGGGCTACCTGATCGACAAGAAAACCGCCGAGCAATACCACATCACCAACGTCGAGCAGCTCAAGGATCCCAAGATCGCCAAGCTGTTCGACACCAACGGCGACGGCAAGGCCGATCTGACCGGCTGCACCCCGGGCTGGGGCTGCGAAGCGGTGATCAACCACCACATCAAGGCCTATGGCCTGAGCAACACCGTCGAGCACAATCAGGGCAACTACGCGGCGATGATCGCCGACACCATCACCCGCTACAAAGAGGGTAAACCGGTGCTGTATTACACCTGGACGCCGTACTGGGTCAGCGATGTGATGGTGCCGGGCCGCGACGTGGTCTGGCTGCAGGTGCCGTTTTCCTCCCTGCCGGGCGAGCAGAAAAACGTTGACACCAAACTGCCTAACGGCGCCAACTACGGCTTCCCGGTCAACACCATGCGCATCGCCGCCAACAAGCAGTGGGCCGCAGCCAATCCGGCGGCCGCCAAGCTGTTCGCCATCATGAAGCTGCCGATCGCCGACATCAACGCGCAAAACCTGCGCATGCATGAAGGCCAGGCTTCGGAAGCCGATATCCAGAACCACATTAACGGCTGGATCAAGGCTCATCAGGCCACCTTCGACGGCTGGGTGAAAACCGCCGCCGCAGCGGCGAAGCCGTAACCGTTCAGGGGCGCCGCCTTTGCCGCGCCCCTACCCCGCCATATCGATGCCGCTGAACTGTAAAAAACGTGCGGCGGCGTTCGACAAGGGCTGCGGCCAAATGCAATACACCTGGCGCCGCGGCCCGTCTTCAATCGGAATCGACACCAACGCGCTTAAGCGTTGCGCGGTCGAGACAGGTACGATACCCGCCGCCAACCCGCGCCGCACCAGATTCTCCAGCCATTCGATATGATCGATCTCAAAACTGACGTGCCGGCGGATGCCCGCCGCCAGGAAGGCGCGATCGGTTTGGCGCCGCGCGCCGGTGCCGCTGTAGAAATCCACCAGCGGCACTTCCGCCAGCGCTTGCAGGTTGACCCGCTCGCGGTTGGCCAGCGGGTGCTGCGGTGCCACCAACGCCACCAGCGGCTCATCGGTCAACTGCCGGTGCGACATCGGCAGTAAATCGACATCGCCGGGCCAGATGCCGACAAACGCCATATCACACTTCTGCTGACGCACGTCCTCCAACAGGGCTTCGCTCATGCCAACGTAAAGGCGGATGTTCACCGCCGGATAGTGGCGATGAAACTTGTCGAGCTTTTCGGTCAGATCAATCGCGTTTATGGTTGAAATCGTGCCGATGGTCAGGGTGCCGGACACCGCATCGCCGGCGGCGGTCACCTCTTCCACCAGCGCCTGCTGCGCCGCCAACAGCCGCTGCGCCGACGGAATGAAAGCCTGGCCGGCGGGGGTCAATCGCACCCGGCGCGAGGTGCGTTCAAACAGCGTACAGCCCAGCTCTTCTTCCAGTTTGGCGATCTGGTGGCTGAGCGCCGACTGCACCGTATGGCAGCGCTGCGCCGCCCGGGTGAAACTCTGTTCTTCCGCCACCGCCAGCGCATAGCGGATCTGTTTCAGGTTCATGGCATCTATCTTGAAATGAGATAAATCAAATGAAAATTATACATTGGTTTCCGCAGACGCGTTGCCGGATACTGCGCGCTATCTTCTTCCCGTGATGAAAAAATCATGACCCCAAAAAACGCCCATCCGGGCCTCAGCCCGGCGCTGACCGTGCTGATCGCCATCGCCACCGGCCTGGCGGTCGCCAGCAACTATTACGCGCAACCGCTGCTGGAAACCATCGCCACCAGTTTCAACCTGTCGGTCAACCAGGCCGGCTTTATCGTCACCGCCGCGCAGCTCGGTTACGCCACCGGCCTGCTGCTGCTGGTGCCGCTCGGTGATATGTTCGAGCGCCGCGGGCTGATCGTTTTCATGACGCTGCTGGCCGCCGGCGGCATGCTGATCACCGCCACCTCCGCCACGCTGCCGATGATGATCCTCGGCACCGCGCTCACCGGGCTGTTCTCGGTAGTGGCGCAGATCCTGGTGCCGCTGGCCGCCACGCTGGCCCACCCGGAAAAGCGCGGCAAGACCGTCGGCATCATCATGAGCGGCCTGCTGCTCGGCATCCTGCTGGCACGCACCGTCGCGGGCGCACTGGCGTCGTTCGGCGGCTGGCGCACCATCTACTGGGCCGCCAGCGTGCTGATGATCCTGATGGCGCTGATCCTGTGGCGCGCGCTGCCGCGCTATAAGCAACACTCCGGGCTGAACTACCCGCAGCTGCTGGCCTCGATCTTCAGCCTGTTCTGCCGCACGCCGCTGCTGCGCACCCGCGCCATCCTCGGCGCCCTGTCGTTCGCCAACTTCAGCGTGCTCTGGACCTCAATGGCCTTTTTGCTCGCCGCGCCGCCGTTCAACTATTCCGAGGGGGTGATTGGGCTGTTCGGCCTGGTGGGCGCCGCCGGCGCGCTGGCCGCTTCGCGCGCCGGGCATCTGGCGGACAAAGGCAAGGCCGGGCTGACCACCACCGTCGGCCTGGTGTTGCTGCTGCTGTCCTGGATCCCTATCGCGTTCGCCAAACAATCGCTGTGGGCGCTGATCGCCGGCATCCTGATCCTCGATCTGGCGGTGCAGGCGGTACACGTCACCAACCAGAGCGTGATGTACCGCATCATGCCGGACGCGCGCAACCGCCTGACCGCCGGCTACATGACCAGCTACTTTATCGGCGGCGCGCTCGGTTCGCTGCTCTCCGCCTCGGCCTATCAACATGCCGGTTGGTACGGCGTGGCCGCCGCCGGCGGGGTGTTATGCCTGCTCAACCTGCTGACCTGGTGGCTCGGCAAGCACCACGATCCGCAGGGGCCGGCGGCAATCTGATTATCGTGCAAATAGTCACTAAAGAAATTTATTAGCGGTGCAGGGTATAAACATTACTTACTCTCTGGTAATGTTCTGGGCATAAACTATTGAAGTCCTATCTACCCTGCGATCCACAACCATGCAAAGCCAAGCTGCAGACAGCCTCAATCCGCCCGCCGTCAGCGCCACCTTCGCCAACGGCGTCGTCGACAGTTTGCCGATCGTCATCGGGTATGTCCCGGTGGCGTTCGCCTTCGGCCTCAGCGCCGTCAAACTGGGTTTTTCCCCGCTGGAAAGCATTTTCTTCTCCTGCATCATCTACGCCGGCGCCAGCCAGTTCGTGATCACCGCCCTGCTGAGCGCCGGGATGTCGCTGTGGGTCTCCGCATTGACGGTGATGGCGATGGACGTGCGCCACCTGCTGTACGGCCCGGCGCTGCGTCACCGCATCGTCTCGCGCATGTCGCCCGGCAAAACGGCGATATGGGCCTTTGGCCTGACCGATGAGGTCTTCGCCGCCGCCACCGCCAGGCTGATGCGCAATAACCGCAGCTGGAGCGAAAACTGGATGCTGGGCATCGCGCTCTGTTCCTGGCTCTCCTGGGTGGCCGGCACCGCGCTCGGCGCGCTGTTCGGCAACGGCCCGCTGGAGCAGTTCCCGGTGATCGAGGCCTCGCTGGCCTTCATGCTGCCGGCGCTGTTTCTCAGTTTCCTGCTGGCCGCCTTCCGCCGCCCGCAGAGCCTGACTATCGCCGCCGCGCTGGCCGGCGCGCTGCTCGGCGTGGTGCTGTTCTCCATTCCGGTCGCCATTTTGGCCGGCATCGGCGCCGGCTGCATTGCCGCCCTGTTCCAGCCAGCCCCGGCGGAGGCCAGCCATGAACATTGATGTGCTGGTGATTGGCCTGGTGGTGGGCTGCGCCAATTACCTGTTCCGTTATCTGCCGCTGCGGCTGGCGCCGGCGCGCGCCCAGCCCGGCCTCAAACGCGGTAAAGCCGCCCTGTTGCTCGACAGCATTGGCATCGCCTCGATCTGCGCCCTGCTGGTGGTCTCCAGCACGCCGGTGGTGATGCGCGAGCCGGACAAGCTGCTGCCGACGTTGGTGGGGTTCGCCGCGCTGGCACTGTGCTTCTACCGCAGCAAAAGCATCATTCTGTCGACGCTGCTCGGCGCAACGGCCTTCGGCGTCACATTAAAACTGTTAATGCTTTTCGGTGCAGGCTGACGCCGCTCCCGATCGTTTGGCTTCACATTGGCGTTTTCAGGCGCCACATCTTTACAAACACTGACAAATGACACGAATTGCTAAATTATCCGCACGGCTGAACATTTACATTATTTGTCACCGTCGTTACTATCTCGAACGAAATTAATGAGGCCCTAAATTATGGAAAGCTCGTTTGCCCCCATAGAACAAATGCTGAATTTCCGCGCCACGCGGCAGAAAGATTTCCCTTATCAGGAAATCCTGCTGACCCGCCTGTGCATGCACATGCAAGGCAAGCTGCTGGAAAACCGCAATAAGATGCTGAAAGCGCAGGGGATTAACGAAACACTGTTTATGGCGCTGATTACCCTGGATGCGCAGGAAAGCCACAGCATCCAACCTTCTGAGCTAAGCTCTGCCCTGGGCTCCTCGCGCACCAATGCAACCCGCATCGCCGACGAGCTGGAGAAGCGCGGCTGGATCGAACGCCGGGAAAGCGACAACGATCGCCGCTGCCTGCATCTGCATCTGACGCCGCAGGGGGAAGAATTTCTCAGTCAACTGCTGCCGCCGCAGCACCAATGTCTGCATTTCCTGTGGTCCACGCTGACCGACGATGAGCAAAAACAGCTGGAACAGCTGACGCGCAAATTGCTGGCACGTCTGGATCAAATGGAAATCACAGAACAGTTACCCTAATTCACAATTTCTGTTCAGGTACCTACTTATGCGATCCCCATTCAACTGGAGATTCACCCCGCTGTTCGCCGTGTTGCTGCTGGCCGGGTGTGCTTCGACCGATAATATTGCCCCGCAATCCACGCTGATGGATCCGCAGAGCCTGCAGTTGGCTCAGCCGAAAGTCAGTTCGCTGGCCGTCAGCCCGCAGTGGTGGCGCGCCCTCAAGGATCCGCAGCTGGACGCCTTGATGACGCAGACGCTGCAAAGTTCGCCGACCCTGCGTCAGGCCGCCGCCCGCGTGCGCGAAGCGCAGAGCGTGGTGGGCGAAGCCAGCGCCGCCAACGGGCCGAACCTGGATCTGAACGCCAGCACCCAGCGCCAGCGTGTGCCGCAGAACGTCAATATGGGGCTGGGGTATCCGCATAAGCCGATCTATTCAAGCTCCAACTCGCTGGGGTTGAACCTGGCGTACGAGTTCGACTGGTGGGGCAAATACCGCAACCAGGTGAACGCCGCCAAGGCGCAAGTGAACGCAGCGCGCGCCGAGCAGGAACAGGCGGCGTTGACGCTGACCAGCTCGGTGGCGTCCGCCTACTACCAGCTGCAGAGCAATCTGGCGCTCGAGAAGCTGCTGCAGCAGGAAGTGAACAACAACGAGCGCCTGACCGCGCTGCGCCAACAGCGCTATCAGGCCGGCCTGACCGGCGTCGATGTGCCGCAACAAACCCAGGCGCAGTCCGACGTCGCCAAGCAGCAGATCTTGCAGCTGCAGTCGCAAATCGAACAGCTCAGACACCAGCTCGCCGCGCTGGCGGGCCAGGGGCCGAACGCCATGCAGCACCTGCGTCAGGTGCCTTTGCCCGCAGACAACCTGATGGCGCCGCAGGGCGAGCTGACGGCGGATCTGCTGGGCAAACGCCCGGACATCGCCGCGCAACGCCAGCTGGTGGAGTCTTACAGCCAGCGCGTCAGCGCCGCGCGTAAAGAGTTTTACCCCAGCCTGACCATTTCAGCCTTCGCCGGCCTGATGACCACCAATACCAGTGGCACCAGCCCGAATCTGTTTGAAGCGGCCAGCCAGGCCTGGAACGTGATGCCGGCGATCTCGCTGCCGATCTTCCACGCCGGGGCCCTGCGCAGCAAGCTGGGCGAGGAATCCGCGCTGTATGACGAAGCGGTGGAATCCTACAACCAAACCATCCTGAATGCGGTACAGGAAACCGCCGACGCCATCACCATCCAGCAGAGTTCTGCGCAGCAGCAACTGCAGGCGGCGTCCGCGGCCCAGTCGATGCAACAGGTGTATCAGGTCGCCAACGCCCGTTACCAGGCAGGGATTATCGGGCGCGACGATCTGTTGACCAGCCAGACGCAGCTATTGCAGCAGCAACAGGCGGAGTTGAATGCCAGCAGCAATTTACTGCAGGCGAAGATAGGACTGATCCGCGCGTTGGGCGGTGGCTATCAGGCCCCGGCCGCAGCGGATTCGAAAGCATAATAATATAAGGCTTGGAGAACACCATGAGCGCAAGCGCGGAAACCCAAAACCCGCAGCAGCCGAGCGGCAAAAAGAAGCAGCGCAAATTTTGGCTGCTGTTGCTGACGGTTATTTTCATTGTTATAGGGGTGGCTTATTTAGTGTATTGGTTCCTGGTGCTGCGTCATCACCAGGAAACCGACGACGCCTACGTCTCCGGCAACCAGGTGCAGATCATGGCCCAGGTGTCCGGCAGCGTGAACAGCGTCAACTTCGACAACACCGACTACGTCAAGCAGGGCGACGTGCTGCTGACGCTCGATCCGACCGATGCCGAGCAGGCGTTTGAACGCGCCAAAACCGGCCTGGCCAACAGCGTGCGTCAGACCCACCAGCTGATCATCAACAGCAAGCAGTATCAGGCCAACATCGCCCTGCGCAAGACCGATCTGAGCAAGGCCGAGAACGATCTGAAACGCCGCGTGGTGCTGGGCAGCGTTGACGCCATCGGCCGCGAAGAGCTGCAACACGCTCGCGATGCGGTCGACAGCGCCAAAGCCGCGCTGGAAGTGGCGGTGCAGCAATACAACGCCAACCAGGCGATGGTGCTGAACACCCCGCTGGAACAGCAGCCGGCGATCCAGCAAGCCGCCGCGCAGATGCGCGACGCCTGGCTGGCGCTGCAGCGTACCAAAGTGATCAGCCCGATTACCGGCTATGTCTCGCGCCGCAGCGTGCAGGTCGGCGCGCAGATCGCCGCCGGTTCGCCGCTGATGGCGGTAGTGCCGGCCGATCACATCTGGGTTGACGCCAACTTCAAGGAAACGCAGATCGCCAATATGCGCATCGGCCAGCCGGCGACGGTGGTCAGCGACGTCTACGGCGACGACGTGGTGTATCAGGGCAAAGTGGCCGGTATCGACATGGGCACCGGCAGCGCCTTCTCGCTGCTGCCGGCGCAAAACGCCACCGGCAACTGGATCAAGGTGGTGCAACGCCTGCCGGTGCGTATTGAGCTCGACGCCAAGCAGGTGGCCGATCATCCGCTGCGCATCGGTCTTTCGACGCTGGTGACCGTCGACACCGCCAATTTGGACGGCCGCGTGCTGGCCGACGTGGTGCGCGACAAACCGCTGTATCAGAGCGACGCGCTGGCGTTGAATCTGGCGCCGGTTAACCAGCTGATCGCCGACGTGATCCATGCGAACGCCGGCTAAGCGCGCGGGAGGCCATCTTGCCACAGAAACCGCTTGAAGGTGCCCAGCTTGCCTGGATGACGGTCGCGCTCGCCATGGCGACCTTCATGCAGGTGCTGGACTCCACCATCGCCAACGTGGCGATCCCCACCATTTCCGGTAACCTCGGGTCTTCCAACTCGCAGGGCACCTGGGTGATCACCTCGTTCGGCGTGGCGAACGCCATCTCGATTCCGATCACCGGCTGGCTGGCGAAGCGTTTCGGCGAAGTGCGGCTGTTCCTTTGGTCCACCGCGCTGTTCGCCATCGCCTCCTGGCTGTGCGGCATCTCCAACAGCCTTGGCATGCTGATCTTCTTCCGCGTGATCCAGGGCGTGGTGGCCGGGCCACTGATCCCGCTGTCGCAGAGTTTGTTGTTGAACAACTACCCGCCCGCCAAGCGAGCGATGGCCCTGGCGCTGTGGTCGATGACCGTTATCGTCGCGCCAATCTTCGGGCCGATCCTCGGCGGCTACATCAGCGACAACTACCATTGGGGCTGGATCTTCTTCATCAACATCCCGATCGGCGTCTTCGTGATCGTGGCGGCGATGGCGACGTTGAAGGGGCGGGAAACCAAAACCGAGATCAAACCGATCGACACCGTCGGCCTGGTATTGCTGATCGTCGGCATCGGTTCTCTGCAGATCATGCTCGATCAGGGCAAGGAGCTGGACTGGTTCAACTCGACCGAGATCATCACGCTCACCGTCGTGGCGGTGGTGGCGCTGCTGTTCCTGGTGGTGTGGGAGCTGACGGACGACCATCCGGTGGTGGATCTGTCGCTGTTCAAGTCGCGCAACTTCACCATCGGCTGCCTGTGCATCAGTCTGGCGTACATGCTGTACTTCGGCGCCATCGTGCTGCTGCCGCAGCTGTTGCAAGAGGTGTACGGCTATACCGCCACCTGGGCGGGGCTGGCGTCGGCGCCGGTCGGGCTGATCCCAGTGTTGCTGTCGCCGATCATCGGCAAGTTCGGCAACCGGCTCGACATGCGCCGGCTGGTGACCTTCAGCTTCATCATGTATGCCGTGTGCTTCTACTGGCGCGCCTATACGTTTGAACCGGGCATGGACTTCGGCGCATCCGCCTGGCCACAGTTCGTTCAGGGCTTCGCCATCGCCTGCTTCTTCATGCCGTTGACCACCATCACGCTGTCCGGCCTACCGCCGGAACGCATGGCGGCGGCATCGAGCCTGTCGAACTTCACGCGAACGCTGGCGGGCTCGATCGGTACCTCGATCACCACCACCCTGTGGACGCAGCGCGAATCGCAGCACCATTCGCAACTGACGGAGTTCGTCAACCCGTACAACCCGCAGTCGCAGGAGATGTACCGGCAACTGGAGCAGCTCGGCATGAGCAAGCAGCAGGCGTCGGCGTATATCGCCAACGAGATCACCGCGCAGGGCCTGATCATCTCCGCCAACGAGATATTCTGGCTGTCGGCCGGGGTGTTCCTGGTGTTGCTGGTGCTGGTGTGGGTGGCGAAACCGCCATTCAGCTCCGGCGGCGGCGGGGGCGGCGGCGCTCACTAAGCTTCAATAAACGAAACGGGCGCCCTGGGGCGCCCGTTTTTTTATCCGACGTAGAAAATTACGCCTGATTCTGACGCCACCAGTCCGCCAGCAGAATGCCGGTCGCCACGGAAACGTTCAGGCTTTCCACCTTGCCGGTGCCGCCGATGGACACGTTCATATCGCCCTGCTGCCAGGCGCTGTCGCTCAGACCGTCGCGTTCCTGGCCCAGCACCAGCACCATCTTGGCCGGCAGCTTGGCCTGCGCCAGCGCGGTGCCTTTGTGGCTGGAGGTGGTGACGATGGTGTAACCCGCCTTGCGGAAGGTATCCAGCACCGACAGGAAATCATCGGCGTTGATCGCCTTGATGTGCTCCGCGCCGCCTTCTGCGGTGCGCACCGCCGCGCCGGACTCCAGCAGCGCCGGATCCTGCAGCAGCACGCCGTTGACGCCGAAGTGGGCGCAAGAACGAACGATGGCGCCCAGGTTATGCGGGTTGCCCACTTCTTCCAGCGCCAATACGCAGTCGGTCGCCGGCGCGCTTTTCAGGTAGGTCTGCGCATCCAGGCCCTGACGCTTTTTGATCAGGAAGCAGACGCCGCCGTGGTGCTCGGTGCCGGAAGCCTTGGCCAGTTCTTCTTCATCCACCACGTGGTAAGCTTTGCGGTTAGCCGCCATCCAGCGCAGCGCTTCGCGGAAGCGCGGGGTGACCGACTGCACGAACCAGGCGCGCACGATCGCTTCCGGACGGCTGGCGAACAGCGCCTGACAGGCATTTTCACCGTAAACGCGGGTTTCTTCCGCGCGCTGGCGGCGCAGCTGCTCAGGATCGATAAAGCTTTTGCCGCTGATGCCGCCATGATCGAACGCCGGCTCTTCATTCGGCGCGCGCGAGACGGTTCTCCACGGCGACTCATTGCCACCGCGATCTTCAGAGCGCGCCGGACGGCGAGGACGATCGCTTTCACTGCGGCGGGAGTCGGCGCCGCGGCGATCGTTGCCGCCGCGCGCCTTGTCTTGACCGGTGCGGCCCGATCGCGCACCGTCAGCCGGACGGCCTTTGCCGGCCGGACGTTTATTCTTGTTACGGTCGTCGCCGTTGTCGTCGTCACTGCGGACGTACATCACTTTGACTTTACCGTTCTTGCCACTAAATGAATCGTTCATTGTCTTCTCCACCAACGCGCAGGGCGCGAAGATTACCTGATGTTGGTGCACGAAGCCACCAACTTGCGCTAAAAGCTCCCAACTATCACATCCATTGAACAAACCTCATTGTTCACGCGCCGGGTTTTGCCGATAATTGTCAGCATTAAAGAAACATCTCCGCAACCGCGTTGCGGGGACCATGCTTTCTCTGTACCCGAGGTCAACATGAATACAGTTTGTGCAGCTTGCAATGCCACCAACCGCGTGCCGGAAGAACGTCTGGCGGACAATGCGAAATGCGGCCGCTGCGGCCATGAGCTCTTCGACGGTGAAGTGATCAACGCCACCGCCGCCACGCTGGACCAGTTGCTGCAGGACGATCTGCCGGTCGTGGTCGATTTCTGGGCGCCGTGGTGCGGCCCGTGCCGCAGCTTTGCGCCGATCTTTGAAGACGTGGCCGAAGAGCGCGCCGGCAAAGTGCGCTTCGTGAAAGTGAACACCGAAGCCGAGCCGGAGCTGAGCGCCCGTTTCCGCATCCGCAGCATCCCGACCATCATGGTGTTCCGTCAGGGCAAGATGATCGACATGCTCAACGGCGCGATGCCGAAAGCGCCGTTTGACAACTGGCTCAACGAGTTAGTGTGATTCGGCAAGTATAGGCCGTATCCCGCCATTGCGCGCGAACGCCCCCGATCGAGCCCGCCCCTCCCGGCGGGCTTTTTTCTGCGTTACAATAGCGGTTTTTCCCCAGGATCGTTATGACCGACAACGCCGTACTTCGCCTGCGCCAATTCCGTTTAGACCGCGCCACCCGCCCTTTTTTGGCGCGCGGTTGCCGGGTGGCGCGTTGTCAGGGTTGCCTGCTGCCGCATAAAAACTGCCTGTGCGACACCATTCGCCCACAGCAGGCCGGCAGCCGTTTCTGCCTGATCATGTTCGGCGCCGAGCCGCTCAAGCCCAGCAACACCGGCCGCCTGATCGCCGATATCCTGCCGGACACCCAGGCGTTCCTCTGGTCGCGCACCGAGGTCGATCCCGCCCTGCTGGCGGCCATCAACGATCCGACACGGCAGCCTTATGTGGTGTTCCCCGCGTCCTACGCCGACGCCGAACGGCCGGTGTTCAGCGCGCTGCCCGTCGGCGGCAAACCGCCGCTGTTCATCATGCTGGACGGTACCTGGGCGGAGGCGCGCAAAATGTTCCGTAAAAGCCCGTATCTCAATCAATTCCCGGTGTTTTCCCTCAACGTCGACGCCGCATCGGACTACCAGCTGCGCGAAGCCAGCCGCGCCGAGCAACACTGCACGGCGGAAGTGGCCGCCGCCCTGCTGCAACAGGCGGGCGATCTGCCGGCCGCCGAAGGGTTGAATCAGCATTTTCGCTATTTCCGTCAACAGTATCTGGCGGGAAAACCGACCCGGCCGGAGGCACCGGTCACAGCAATGCAGCCATAAAGCGCCTAAAATCAGGCGTAACGTTGCCAAAAGGAGCCGTGCATGAGCCAGCGAGGGTTAGAAGCGCTACTACGTCCCAAATCGATCGCCGTGCTGGGCGCTTCGCAGCAGCCGGGCCGCTCCGGCAACCTGATGATGAGCAACCTGCTGGCCGGCGGTTTCGGCGGCCCCATCCTGCCAGTGACGCCGCGCTACAAGGCGGTATGCGGCGTCATGGCCTATCCCGACGTCGCCAGCCTGCCGCTGACGCCGGATCTGGCGATCATCTGCACCCACGCCAAGCGTAATCTGGCGCTGCTCGACGCGCTGGGGCAGCGCGGCTGTAAAACCGCCATCGTGCTCTCTTCACCGCCAGAACAGTTCGCCGAGCTGAAAGCCTGCGCGCAGCGCTACGCCATGCGGCTGCTGGGCCCCAACAGTCTGGGACTGCTGGCGCCGTGGCAGGGCATTAACGCCAGCTTCTCGCCGGTGCCGATCCAAAAAGGCAAGCTGGCGTTTATCTCGCAGTCCGCCGCCGTCGCCAACACCATTCTCGACTGGGCGCAGCAGCGCGAAGTCGGCTTCTCCTATTTCATTGCGCTGGGCGACAGCCTGGATATCGACGTCGACGATCTACTCGACTTTTTGGCGCGCGACGGCAAGACCAGCGCCATCCTGCTGTATCTGGAAAACATCAGCGACGCACGGCGCTTTCTCTCTGCCTCGCGCAGCGCCTCACGCAATAAGCCCATTCTGGTGATCAAAAGCGGCCGCAGCCAACAGGCGCAATTACTGCTCAACAGCCAGCAAGGGCTGGACGCCGCTTACGACGCCGCCATCCAGCGCGCCGGTCTGCTGCGCGTGCAGGATACCCATGAGCTGTTCTCGGCGGTGGAAACCCTCAGCCATATGCATCCGCTGCGCGGCGAACGGCTGATGATCGTCAGCAACGGAGCGGCGCCGGCGGCGATGGCGCTGGACGAGCTGCTCGGGCGCAACGGCAAGCTGGCGACGCTGAGCGAGGAGAGCCTGGCAACGCTGAGCGACGCGCTGCCGGATTTCATTCGCGCCGGCAACCCGCTCGATCTGCGCGACGACGCCACGCCGCAGCGCTACCTGGCGGCTCTTGAAGCGCTGCTCGACAGCCACGACTATGACGCGCTGCTGCTGATCCATGCGCCGAGCGCGGCGGCGCCGGGCACCGCCACGGCGCAGCGGCTGATCGACGCGCTGCACCGCCATGCGCGCGGCAAACGCATCACCTTGCTGACCAACTGGTGCGGCGAATACTCTTCTCAAGAGGCGCGCCGGCTGTTTACCGAGGCCGCCATTCCCACCTATCGCACGCCGGAAGGCGCTGTGACCGCTTTTATGCATATGGTGGAATACCGCCGCAACCAGAAGCAGCTGAAGGAGACGCCGGCGCTGCCGGTCGGCCTGACCGCCAATACCGCCGACGCCCACCGCCTGATCCATCAGGCGCTGGCCGAAGGTGCCACCCAGTTGGATACCCACGAGGTGCAATCCATTCTGCAGGCTTATGACCTGAGCACCCTGCCGACCTGGATCGCCGAAGACAGCGCCGAAGCGGTGCACATTGCCGAGCAGATCGGCTACCCGGTGGCGCTGAAGCTGCGCTCGCCGGATATCCCGCACAAGTCGGAAGTTCAGGGCGTGATGCTTTACCTGCGCACCGCGACCGAAGTGCAGCGCGCGGCGGAGGCGATCCTCGACCGCGTGAAGCGTACCTATCCTCAGGCGCGCATCCACGGCCTGTTGGTGCAGAGCATGGCCAACCGCGCCGGCGCCCAGGAGCTGCGCATCGCCGTGGAGCAGGATGCCATTTTCGGCCCGCTGATCATGCTGGGCGAAGGCGGCGTAGAGTGGCGCCAGGAAAATCAGGTGGCGGTCGCGCTGCCGCCGTTGAATATGGCGCTGGCGCGTTATCTGGTGCTGCAGGCGGTGAAAGGCGGCAAGATCCGCGGGCGCAGCGCACTGCGGCCTTTAGATATCCCCGGGCTGAGCCGCTTGCTGGTGCAGGTTTCCAACCTGATCCTTGACTGCCCGGAGATCGCCCGGCTGGATATTCACCCGGTGCTGGCTTCCGGCAGCGAATTCACCCTGCTGGACGTTTCGATGCAGCTCGCGCCGTTCAGCGGCGATCCGCAGGCGCGGCTGGCGATCCGCCCTTATCCGCATGAGCTGGAAGAGACCATCGCGTTGAAAGACGGCAGCCAGTGCCTGTTCCGCCCGATCCTGCCGGAAGACGAACCGGCGCTGAAGCATTTCATCGACCGGGTGACCAAGGAAGATCTCTATTATCGCTACTTCAGCGAGATCAATGAGTTTACCCATGACGATTTGGCCAACATGACGCAGATCGACTACGATCGAGAAATGGCCTTTGTGGCGGTGCGCGCAGAAGAGATCATCGGCGTGACCCGCGCGCTGTCCGATCCGGACAACACCGACGCCGAATTCGCCGTGCTGGTGCGTTCCGACCTGAAAGGCCTGGGCCTGGGGCGTCAATTGCTGGAGAAAATGATCGCCTATGCGCGCGCTCATGGCCTGACCCGTCTGAGCGGCATCACCATGCCGAATAACCGCGGCATGATCGCACTGGCTCAGCGGCTGGGCTTTGGCATCGAGGTGCAGCTTGAGGACGGCATCGTCAATCTGACGCTGCCGCTGCGGGCCGACGGCGCGCAGTGACCTGCGTCGCAATGCGCTACGAATCCACCACTTAACGCCAAAACATACGCACAATCGGGGCAACTAATGGTATTATCGCCCGATTATTCGGTTTATTGTTTTTATGCCTGTGGCGTTCTGGCCATCAATCATGAGAGAAGAAACGCACTGTGATGTTGTCAAAATTTAAACGTAGCAAACATCAACAACACCTTGCACAACTGCCCAAACTCCCCCAGACGGTTGCTGATGTTCGTACGTTGTACGCGCCGTCCGATTTTCGCACCACGCTGCTGGACGCCATCGCCAACGCCACCCAACGCATCTATCTGGTGGCCCTGTATCTGGAGCATGACGACGCCGGGCGCGAGATCCTCAATGCGTTGTATCAAGCCAAACAGCGGCGGCCCGAGCTGGAAATCTGCGTACTGGTCGACTGGCACCGCGCACAGCGTGGGCGCATCGGCGCCGCCGCCGCCAATACCAACGCCGACTGGTACTGCGCCATGGCCAGCCAACATCCGGAACAGTCGGTACCGATCTACGGCGTGCCGGTCAATACCCGCGAAGCGCTGGGCGTATTGCATCTGAAGGGCTTTGTGGTCGACGATACCGTGATCTACAGCGGCGCCAGCATTAACGACGTTTATCTGCATCAGCATGAGAAATACCGTTACGATCGCTACCAGCTGATCACCAACGGCGTGCTGGCCGATACCCTGATCGATTACATCAAGCAGCATCTGCTCACTGCCGGCGCCGTACAACGCCTGGATCGCAGCGATCGGCCGAAAAGCCCGGAGATCAAAAACGAGACCCGTCTGTTCCGTTTCGCCCTGCGCCGCGCCGGTTATCACTTCCGCGGCAAAGCCGGCAACGATGAGCTGGCGGTGACGCCGATGGTTGGGCTAGGCAAACAAAGCGTGCTGAATAAAACCATTCATCACTTGATGTCGTGCGCCGACCAGAAACTGACGCTCTGTACCCCCTACTTCAACCTGCCGGCGCTGCTGGTGCGCAACATCATTTATCTGCTGCGACAGGGTAAGCAGGTGGAAATCATCGTCGGCGATAAAACCGCCAACGACTTCTATATTCCTGAAGACCAGCCGTTCAAAATCATCGGCGCGCTGCCCTACCTGTATGAGATCAACCTGCGCCGCTTCCTGAGCCGCTTGCAGCGTTACATCGACACCGGCCAACTGATCGTGCGGCTGTGGAAGGATGGCGATAACAGCTATCACCTGAAAGGCATGTGGGTAGACGAAGAGTGGCAGCTGATTACCGGCAATAACCTCAACCCGCGCGCCTGGCGGCTGGATCTGGAAAACGCCATTCTGATCCACGATCCCAAGCAAGAGCTGCGCGAGCAACGGCAGAAAGAGCTGGAATGCATCCGAACTCATACCACTGTAGTCGGCCATTATCAGGAACTGCAAAGCATTCAGCAGTATCCGATCAAGGTGCGTAAGCTGATTCGCCGTCTGCGCCGCATCCGCATCGATCGGCTGATCAGCCGTATCCTGTAAGCGGTATGCTGACCCCGGCCAAGGCCGGGGTTTTTATTACAGCTGTATCTCCTTGCCTTTGCGATGCAGTCGGAGTGAAACCAGCAACGCCAGCAGGCACATGCCGGAGACATACCAGAAGAAAGCGTTCTCCACGCCAAACGATTTAAGCGACAGCGCGACATATTCCGCCGAGCCGCCGAACATGGCGTTCGCCACCGCATAAGACAAGCCCACCCCTAACGCGCGCACCTCCGGCGGGAACATTTCGGCTTTAAGCAGCCCGCTGATCGCGGTGTAAAAACTGATGATGAACAGCGCCAGCACGATCAGGCCAAACGCCATATAAGGATTACTCACCTCTTTCAGAGCGAACAGGATCGGCACCGTCAACACCGTGGCGAAGGCCGAGAAGATCAACATCGAGCTGCGACGGCCGATTTTGTCCGAAAACGCGCCTACCGCTGGCTGCAGCAGCATAAAGACGAACAGCGCGACGGTCATGATGGCGCTGGCCAGCTTGGCGTCCATACCGGCGGTGTTCACCAGGTATTTCTGCATGTAGGTGGTGAAGGTGTAAAAGGTCAGTGAACCGGCGGCGGTAAAGCCCAGCACCATCAGGAACGCCTTGCGATTTTTCCACAGCCCCGTCAGCGAACCGGCATCCTCGTGGTTACGCGTCTTCGCATCGGAGGTTTCATTCAGCGAACGGCGCAGGTACAGCGCGACTATCGCCAACACGGCCCCCAGGGCAAACGGAATGCGCCATCCCCAGGCTTTCAGCTCTTCAGCGGGCAATATCTGCTGCAGGATCACCAGGACCAGCAGCGCCAACAGTTGCCCGCCGATCAGCGTGACATACTGAAACGAGGCGTAGAAGCCACGCCGCCCCTTGATCGCCACCTCGCTCATGTAGGTGGCGCTGGTGCCATACTCGCCGCCCACCGACAACCCCTGGAACAGGCGGGCGATCAGCAGCAACGCTGGCGCCCAGCTGCCGATCGATTCATACGTCGGCAGGCAGGCGATCACCAGCGATCCGGCGCACATCATGCAGACTGAAAGCAGCATGGAGTTTTTTCTGCCATGCTTGTCGGCAATATAGCCGAACAGCCAGCCGCCGATCGGCCGCATAAAGAAGCCGGCGGCGAATACCCCGGCGGTTTGCAACAGCTGCGTGGTGCTGTTGCCCGCCGGAAAGAACGAGGCGGCAAAGTAAATGGAACAGAAGGAATAAACGTAAAAATCAAACCACTCCACCAGATTGCCTGATGAAGCTCCGACGATAGCGAAAATGCGTTTCTTGTTATCCAGCGCCCCCTGTTCGACGCCGTGCTCATCCCCAAGAGCCGAGGTTGTTTCTGTCATGATATTTTCTCCGAGCCATAGCAATGATGAAATTCGGCTTCCTGCCGCCCTGGTTGTTACTTTATTGTTATTTATAAGTTAACAGCCAAACTTAATAGCGGACGAAGAATATCTGACATTCAGAGAAACAATGCGTTGGTTTTGTGATGAATATTAAACAGTACGATGAAAGCTGAAGCGGATTACAACGGGGATTTTCCATTTTTCCCATAGCAAAAAGCCCTGAACGTCAGTTCAGGGCTTTCGGCTTTATTTGATGCCTGGCAGTGTCCTACTCTCGCATGGGGAGACCCCACACTACCATCGGCGCTACGGCGTTTCACTTCTGAGTTCGGCATGGGGTCAGGTGGGACCACCGCGCTATTGCCGCCAGGCAAATTCGTTTTATTCCAACCGCTTCACTCTCGTGTCGCCATCAGAACCAATCTCGGAACTTCGCTGAAAATCTCTCTAAAACACCTTCGGTGTTGTAAGGTTAAGCCTCACGGATCATTAGTACTGGTTAGCTCAATGCATCGCTGCACTTACACACCCAGCCTATCAACGTCTTAGTCTTAAACGTTCCTTCAGGGGCCTTAAAGGCCCAGGGAAGACTCATCTTGAGGCAAGTTTCGCGCTTAGATGCTTTCAGCGCTTATCTTTTCCGCACTTAGCTACCGGGCAATGCCATTGGCATGACAACCCGAACACCAGTGGTGCGTTCACTCCGGTCCTCTCGTACTAGGAGCAACCCCTCTCAATCTTCCAACGCCCACGGCAGATAGGGACCGAACTGTCTCACGACGTTCTAAACCCAGCTCGCGTACCACTTTAAATGGCGAACAGCCATACCCTTGGGACCTACTTCAGCCCCAGGATGTGATGAGCCGACATCGAGGTGCCAAACACCGCCGTCGATATGAACTCTTGGGCGGTATCAGCCTGTTATCCCCGGAGTACCTTTTATCCGTTGAGCGATGGCCCTTCCATTCAGAACCACCGGATCACTAAGACCTACTTTCGTACCTGCTCGAGCCGTCACTCTCGCAGTCAAGCTAGCTTATGCCTTTGCACTAACCTCACGATGTCCGACCGTGATTAGCTAACCTTCGTGCTCCTCCGTTACTCTTTGGGAGGAGACCGCCCCAGTCAAACTACCCACCAGACACTGTCCTCACCCCGGATCACGGGGCCGAGTTAGAACATCAAACATTAAAGGGTGGTATTTCAAGGATGGCTCCACGCAGACTGGCGTCCACGCTTCAAAGCCTCCCACCTATCCTACACATCAAGGCTCAATGTTCAGTGTCAAGCTATAGTAAAGGTTCACGGGGTCTTTCCGTCTTGCCGCGGGTACACTGCATCTTCACAGCGAGTTCAATTTCACTGAGTCTCGGGTGGAGACAGCCTGGCCATCATTACGCCATTCGTGCAGGTCGGAACTTACCCGACAAGGAATTTCGCTACCTTAGGACCGTTATAGTTACGGCCGCCGTTTACTGGGGCTTCGATCAAGAGCTTCGCCTTGCGGCTGACCCCATCAATTAACCTTCCAGCACCGGGCAGGCGTCACACCGTATACGTCCACTTTCGTGTTTGCACAGTGCTGTGTTTTTATTAAACAGTTGCAGCCAGCTGGTATCTTCGACTGGCTTCAGCTCCATCCGCGAGGGACTTCACCTACATGCCAGCGTGCCTTCTCCCGAAGTTACGGCACCATTTTGCCTAGTTCCTTCACCCGAGTTCTCTCAAGCGCCTTGGTATTCTCTACCTGACCACCTGTGTCGGTTTGGGGTACGATTTAATGTTACCTGGAGCTTAGAGGATTTTCCTGGAAGCAGGGCATCAACTACTTCTGCACCGTAGTGCATCGTCATCACGCCTCAGGGTTAGTATGCAACCGGATTTACCAGGTCACACCCCCTACACGCTTAAACCGGGACAACCGTCGCCCGGCTAGCCTAGCCTTCTCCGTCCCCCCTTCGCAGTAACACCAAGTACAGGAATATTAACCTGTTTCCCATCGACTACGCTTTTCAGCCTCGCCTTAGGGGTCGACTCACCCTGCCCCGATTAACGTTGGACAGGAACCCTTGGTCTTCCGGCGAGCGGGCTTTTCACCCGCTTTATCGTTACTTATGTCAGCATTCGCACTTCTGATACCTCCAGCAACCCTCACAGGCCACCTTCAACGGCTTACAGAACGCTCCCCTACCCAACAACGCCTAAGCGTCGCTGCCGCAGCTTCGGTGCATGGTTTAGCCCCGTTACATCTTCCGCGCAGGCCGACTCGACCAGTGAGCTATTACGCTTTCTTTAAATGATGGCTGCTTCTAAGCCAACATCCTGGCTGTCTATGCCTTCCCACATCGTTTCCCACTTAACCATGACTTTGGGACCTTAGCTGGCGGTCTGGGTTGTTTCCCTCTTCACGACGGACGTTAGCACCCGCCGTGTGTCTCCCGTGATAACATTCTTCGGTATTCGGAGTTTGCATCGGTTTGGTAAGCCGGGATGGCCCCCTAGCCGAAACAGTGCTCTACCCCCGAAGATGAGTTCACGAGGCGCTACCTAAATAGCTTTCGGGGAGAACCAGCTATCTCCCGGTTTGATTGGCCTTTCACCCCCAGCCACAAGTCATCCGCTAATTTTTCAACATTAGTCGGTTCGGTCCTCCAGTTAGTGTTACCCAACCTTCAACCTGCCCATGGCTAGATCACCGGGTTTCGGGTCTATACCTTGCAACTAATCGCCCAGTTAAGACTCGGTTTCCCTACGGCTCCCCTATACGGTTAACCTTGCTACAAAATATAAGTCGCTGACCCATTATACAAAAGGTACGCAGTCACACCACGAAGGTGCTCCCACTGCTTGTACGTACACGGTTTCAGGTTCTATTTCACTCCCCTCGCCGGGGTTCTTTTCGCCTTTCCCTCACGGTACTGGTTCACTATCGGTCAGTCAGGAGTATTTAGCCTTGGAGGATGGTCCCCCCATATTCAGACAGGATGTCACGTGTCCCGCCCTACTCATCGAACTCACGACCTGTGCATTTTAGTGTACGGGGCTATCACCCTTTGCTGCGCGACTTTCCAGACGCTTCCACTAACACACAAGCCGATTCAGGTTCTGGGCTCCTCCCCGTTCGCTCGCCGCTACTGGGGGAATCTCGGTTGATTTCTTTTCCTCGGGGTACTTAGATGTTTCAGTTCCCCCGGTTCGCCTCATGCCACTATGTATTCATGACATGATAGTGTGTCGAAACACACTGGGTTTCCCCATTCGGGTATCGCCGGTTATAACGGTTCATATCACCTTACCGGCGCTTTTCGCAGATTAGCACGCCCTTCATCGCCTCTGACTGCCTAGGCATCCACCGTGTACGCTTAGTCACTTAACCTCACAACCCGAAGATGTTTCCATCGTTCGCGCTGCAAACATTTGAGAGACTCTATGACAGGTTACTCTTTATCCCAATACTTCTACGGAGGGATAAATTTCAGCCGTCATGTTTCAATTTTCAGCTTGTTCCAGATTGTTAAAGAGCAAAATACTTCGCAGCATACTGTCGCCAATATACTCTGAAGTATTGAAATACCGGACTATATGGTGGAGCTAAGCGGGATCGAACCGCTGACCTCCTGCGTGCAAGGCAGGCGCTCTCCCAGCTGAGCTATAGCCCCATACAGTCACGCGCAGTACCTTTTCCACTTCATGAGAAGTGGTAGGCCTGAGTGGACTTGAACCACCGACCTCACCCTTATCAGGGGTGCGCTCTAACCACCTGAGCTACAAGCCTATAAAGGTATTTCTGCTCGTTACTTTCTATCAGACAATCTGTGTGAGCACGCCACGCGAACTAATATCTTTAGGTAAGGAGGTGATCCAACCGCAGGTTCCCCTACGGTTACCTTGTTACGACTTCACCCCAGTCATGAATCACAAAGTGGTAAGCGCCCTCCCGAAGGTTAAGCTACCTACTTCTTTTGCAACCCACTCCCATGGTGTGACGGGCGGTGTGTACAAGGCCCGGGAACGTATTCACCGTAGCATTCTGATCTACGATTACTAGCGATTCCGACTTCATGGAGTCGAGTTGCAGACTCCAATCCGGACTACGACGTACTTTATGAGGTCCGCTTGCTCTCGCGAGGTCGCTTCTCTTTGTATACGCCATTGTAGCACGTGTGTAGCCCTACTCGTAAGGGCCATGATGACTTGACGTCATCCCCACCTTCCTCCAGTTTATCACTGGCAGTCTCCTTTGAGTTCCCGGCCGAACCGCTGGCAACAAAGGATAAGGGTTGCGCTCGTTGCGGGACTTAACCCAACATTTCACAACACGAGCTGACGACAGCCATGCAGCACCTGTCTCAGAGTTCCCGAAGGCACCAAAGCATCTCTGCTAAGTTCTCTGGATGTCAAGAGTAGGTAAGGTTCTTCGCGTTGCATCGAATTAAACCACATGCTCCACCGCTTGTGCGGGCCCCCGTCAATTCATTTGAGTTTTAACCTTGCGGCCGTACTCCCCAGGCGGTCGATTTAACGCGTTAGCTCCGGAAGCCACGCCTCAAGGGCACAACCTCCAAATCGACATCGTTTACAGCGTGGACTACCAGGGTATCTAATCCTGTTTGCTCCCCACGCTTTCGCACCTGAGCGTCAGTCTTCGTCCAGGGGGCCGCCTTCGCCACCGGTATTCCTCCAGATCTCTACGCATTTCACCGCTACACCTGGAATTCTACCCCCCTCTACGAGACTCTAGCTTGCCAGTTTCAAATGCAGTTCCCAGGTTGAGCCCGGGGATTTCACATCTGACTTAACAAACCGCCTGCGTGCGCTTTACGCCCAGTAATTCCGATTAACGCTTGCACCCTCCGTATTACCGCGGCTGCTGGCACGGAGTTAGCCGGTGCTTCTTCTGCGAGTAACGTCAATTGATGAGCGTATTAAGCTCACCACCTTCCTCCTCGCTGAAAGTGCTTTACAACCCGAAGGCCTTCTTCACACACGCGGCATGGCTGCATCAGGCTTGCGCCCATTGTGCAATATTCCCCACTGCTGCCTCCCGTAGGAGTCTGGACCGTGTCTCAGTTCCAGTGTGGCTGGTCATCCTCTCAGACCAGCTAGGGATCGTCGCCTAGGTGAGCCATTACCCCACCTACTAGCTAAT
The DNA here is from genome assembly GCF_047456145.1 of Serratia sp. BNK-23. NCBI lineage: Bacteria > Pseudomonadati > Pseudomonadota > Gammaproteobacteria > Enterobacterales > Yersiniaceae > Serratia > Serratia sp. BNK-23. The sequence goes on along the minus strand of NZ_CP179900.1, from coordinate 956,545 downwards.
CCCATCTGGGCACATCTGATGGCAAGAGGCCCGAAGGTCCCCCTCTTTGGTCTTGCGACGTTATGCGGTATTAGCTACCGTTTCCAGTAGTTATCCCCCTCCATCAGGCAGTTTCCCAGACATTACTCACCCGTCCGCCGCTCGTCACCCAGGGAGCAAGCTCCCCTGTGCTACCGCTCGACTTGCATGTGTTAAGCCTGCCGCCAGCGTTCAATCTGAGCCATGATCAAACTCTTCAATTAAAAGCTTGATTTGCTTCCACTCGAGAAGCGATGCTCAAAGATTTACTGCATGAATTTTACTTCAGTTAGTCACTCTTCAAGACTTGATATTTTTTCGCATCCGAAGATGCTGGATATCGTCTTGTGGAGTGCCCACACAGATTGTCTGATAAATTGTTAAAGAGCAGTGAGTTAGGCGCTTTCGCTTGCTAACTCGAGGTGGCGTATATTACGCTTTCCTCTTTCAGAGTCAACCCTAATTTTCAGGATTTTTTCTCTTTCTTCCCGGCCGCTGTGTGAAGTGAATCACTTGCGCCGTGTCGATGGAGGCGCATTATAGGGAGCCGGTTCAGAATGACAAGCGATAATATGCATTTTTTATCTGACCGCTCACTATTCATGCGTAACGCCTATTAAACCCGCTTTTTGATGGCTGCCGGCAGGTCCGCCAGGCTATTTAGCACCCAATCGGCCAGCTTTTCACCCTGCTCCGTCACCGGCTTGCCGGTACGCACCAGCACCTTGGTGCCGACGCCAGCCGCGATCGCCGCCTGCATATCTTCCGGTTTATCACCCACCATATAAGAAGCGGCCATATCGATGTTCAATTCCTGCTGCGCTTGCAGCAGCATGCCCGGCTGCGGTTTACGGCAGTCACAGACCTGACGATACTCTTCCACTACCGCCTCCGGATGATGCGGGCAGAAATAGATGCCGTCGAAGTCGACGTCGCGATCGGCCAGCGACCAGTCCATCCACTCGGTCAGGTACATAAACTGGTCTTCGCTGAACTTGCCGCGCGCAATGCCCGACTGGTTGGTCACCATCACCAGCGCGAACCCCATCTTTTTGAGTTCGCGACAGGCGTCAATCACGCCGTCAATAAAGTGGAAATTGTCGATTTCATGGACATAACCATGGTCAACGTTAATCGTACCGTCACGATCGAGAAAAATTGCTGGAACGCTTTGTGTCACCGCTTTGCTCCTGAGGGGCTGAATACGCTGACAAGTATCGCATGTTTTACCCCGCACTGAGAACGCCGGAGAACGTCGCTGGTCGTTGACTTAGACGTCTAGACGCCTTAACATCTGAGTCATACCTTGGTTCCACGCCGAGGTTTACTTTTATCTAGCCACGGGCAACCACGCTAAAATAAGAAGAATATGATTAAACTTTCTAACATCACTAAAGTGTTCCAGCAGGGTTCGCGCACCATTACCGCGCTCTCTGACGTGACCCTTCACGTCCCTGCCGGGCAAATCTATGGCGTTATCGGCTCTTCCGGCGCCGGCAAAAGCACGCTGATCCGCTGCGCCAACATGCTTGAGCGCCCTACCTCCGGCCAGGTGCTGGTCGATGGCCAGGATCTGACGTCTCTGTCGGAAAGCGAACTGACGCGCGCCCGTCGCCAAATCGGCATGATCTTCCAGCACTTCAACCTGCTCTCTTCCCGCACGGTGTTCGGCAACGTGGCGCTGCCGCTGGAGCTGGACAATACGCCGCGCGCCGAGATCAAAAAGCGCGTGACCGAACTGCTGGAGCTGGTCGGCCTGGCGGACAAACACGACGCCTATCCGGCCAATCTGTCCGGCGGCCAGAAACAGCGCGTGGCGATCGCGCGCGCGCTGGCCAGCAATCCCAAAGTGCTGCTGTGCGACGAAGCCACCAGCGCGTTGGATCCGGCCACCACCCGTTCCATCCTGGAGCTGCTGAAAGACATCAACCGCCGTCTGGGTCTGACCATTCTGCTGATCACCCACGAAATGGACGTGGTGAAACGCATCTGCGACCAGGTCGCGGTCATCAGCCAGGGGCAGCTGATCGAAAAAGACAGCGTCAGCGAAGTGTTCTCACACCCGAAAACCCCGCTGGCCCAGCAGTTCATTCAGTCCACGCTGCATCTGGATATCCCGGACGACTACGCCGCGCGCCTGTCGCCGGAGCGTCAGGGCGACCGCCAGCCGCTGCTGCGCCTGGAGTTCACCGGTCAGTCGGTCGATGCGCCGCTGCTGTCTGAAGCCGCTCGCCGCTTCAACGTGAACAACAACATTATCAGCGCCCAGATGGATTATGCCGGCGGCGTGAAATTCGGCGTGATGCTGGCGGAGCTGCACGGCAGCGACGAAGACGCGCTGGCGACGATTAAGTTCCTGCAAGAAAATCAGGTAAAAGTAGAGGTTCTGGGTTATGTCTGAGGCAATGATGTGGTTGATGGCGCGTGGCGTGTGGGAAACCGTCATGATGACCTTTGTCTCCGGCTTCTTCGGTTTCGTGCTCGGCCTGCCGGTAGGCGTGCTGCTGTATGTCACCCGCCCGGGGCAGATCATCGCCAACAATTCGCTGTATAAGATCCTGTCCGGGCTGGTGAACATCTTCCGTTCCATTCCGTTCATTATCCTGCTGGTTTGGATGATTCCGTTTACCCGCATGATCGTCGGCACCTCGATCGGCCTGCAGGCGGCCATCGTGCCGTTGACCGTGGGCGCCGCACCGTTCATCGCGCGCATGGTGGAAAACGCCCTGCTGGAAATCCCGTCCGGCCTGGTGGAAGCCGCGCGCGCCATGGGCGCCACGCCGATGCAGATCATCAAGAAAGTGTTGCTGCCGGAAGCCCTGCCGGGCTTGGTCAACGCCGCAACCATCACCCTGATCACCCTGGTGGGTTACTCCGCCATGGGCGGCGCGGTCGGCGCCGGCGGCCTGGGCCAAATCGGTTACCAATACGGTTATATCGGTTATAACGCCACAGTGATGAATACCGTATTAGTATTACTGGTAGTTTTGGTTTATCTGATCCAATTCTGCGGCGATCGCATCGTCAAAGCCGTTACCCATAAATAATTTCACCGCATATTAATGCGAGTCTAATGAGGAAGGGATATGTCGTTAAAATTTAAATCCATCGCGGCAATTGGCGCACTGATCGGCACGCTGGCTCTGGCGGGCTGTGGCCAGGATGAAAAGAATCCGAACCACATCAAGGTCGGCGTGATCGTCGGCGCTGAGCAGCAAGTGGCTGAAGTGGCGCAGAAAGTGGCGAAAGAGAAATACGGTCTGGACGTTGAACTGGTCACCTTCAACGACTACGTGCTGCCTAACGAAGCGCTGAGCAAAGGCGATATCGATCTGAACGCCTTCCAGCACAAGCCTTATCTGGATCAGCAGATCAAAGACCGCGGTTACAAGCTGGTGCCGGTCGGCAACACCTTTGTTTACCCGATCGCCGGTTACTCCAAGAAAATCAAATCGCTGGACGAGCTGAAAGAAGGTTCGCAGATCGCACTGCCTAACGATCCGACCAACCTGGGCCGTTCGCTGCTGCTGCTGCAGAAAGTCGGTCTGATCAAGCTGAAAGACGGCGTTGGCCTGCTGCCGACCGTGCTGGACGTGACCGAGAATCCGAAAAACCTGAAGTTGGTTGAGCTGGAAGCGCCTCAGCTGCCGCGTTCTCTGGACGATCAGCAGATCGCGCTGGCGGTGATCAACACCACCTACGCCAGCCAGATCGGCCTGACACCGGCGAAAGACGGTCTGTTCGTGGAAGATAAAGACTCGCCTTACGTCAACCTGCTGGTTGCGCGCGAAGATAACAAAGATGCGGAAAACGTGAAGAAATTCGTTCAGGCCTATCAGTCTGACGAAGTTGACGCGGCCGCCAACAAAATCTTCAACGGCGGAGCGGTGAAAGGCTGGTAAGCGCTTATTCACCCATTTTATTCCTATAATTGCAAGACGGGCCAAGGCCCGTCTTGTTATTTCCGCCATAGCTTGCTTCAATAGCGCCACTTTCATTAAGGCAGAGGAATCTCAATGCGTGTTTTACCTCTCTGTTTGTTAGCGCTCGCGCTGGCCGGATGTTCATCGCAGCGTATCGCGCCGTCCTCAACAAGCAGCACCAGCAAGCCGACCACCACCGCTCCGGCCAAGACCACGCCGGCCGCCCGCCCCGCTCCGGTAAAACTGTACAAAAGTGCAGAAGAGCTCGTGGGCAAGCCGTTCCGCGATCTGGGTGAAGTGTCCGGCGAATCGTGCCAAACCACCGTGCAAGACTCTCCACCGAATCTGGCCACCGCCCGTAAACGCATGCAAATCCGTGCGTCTTACATGAAGGCCAACGCCGTGCTGCTGCACGACTGCCAGATTGTCAGCGGCGTCGCCGGTTGCTATCAACAGGCCGTTTGTCAGGGCTCGGCGCTTAACGTCTCGTCCAAATGACCGAATTCGTTTTCGAGCAGATCGGCGTGATCCGCTCGCCCTATAAAGAGAAATTCGCCGTGCCCCGCCAGCCGGGGCTGGTCGAAGACGGCGGCGGCGAACTGCTGCTGCTGCCGCCTTACAACCAGGCGGAAGCGGTGCGCGGCCTCAGCGATTTCAGCCATCTGTGGGTGATGTTCATTTTCCATCAAACCATGGAGGGCGGCTGGCGCCCGACGGTGCGTCCACCGCGTTTAGGCGGCAATGCCCGCATGGGCGTGTTCGCCACCCGCTCCACCTTCCGCCCCAACCCGCTCGGCATGTCGCTCATTGAGCTGAAGGGCGTGCGGGTGAAAAACGGTGAAGTGGCGCTGGAACTGGGCAGCCTCGACCTGGTCGACGGCACCCCGGTGGTGGACATCAAGCCTTATCTGCCGTTCGCCGAGAGCCAGCCGCAGGCCCGCGCCGGCTTTGCTCAGGCCGCGCCCGCCGGCGATATGCCCGTGCGTTTCGCACCGCAGGCCGAGCAGCAGCTGCAGCAACATCAGGCGTGCTACCCGCAATTAAGGCGTTTTATCAGCCAGGTGCTGGCGCAAGACCCCCGTCCCGCCTATCGTAAAGGAGAGGACATCGAACGGGATTACGCCGTCTGGCTGTTGGATTTCAACGTGCGCTGGCGCGTCGTGGACGGCCACACCGAAGTGTTGGCGCTCGACCCGCGTTAAAATTCCGCCGCCTCTCTTTTGGCGACCCGCTCGCGCTGGTAAACTAAACCACTTTTGTCACTTTTGGCCGCCACTCTGGCAGCCCGATGCAATTTGCAGTTCTAACGGAACCAAAACACCATGCGTACTAGCCAATATCTGCTCTCCACTTTGAAGGAGACACCTGCCGACGCCGAAGTGATCAGCCACCAGCTGATGCTGCGCGCCGGGATGATCCGCAAGCTGGCCTCCGGTCTTTACACCTGGCTGCCGACCGGCCTGCGCGTTCTGAAAAAGGTTGAAAACATCGTTCGCGAAGAAATGAACAATGCTAACGCGATCGAAGTTTCCATGCCGGTGGTTCAGCCTGCCGATCTGTGGCAGGAAAGCGGCCGTTGGGAGCAATACGGCCCCGAGCTGCTGCGCTTCGTCGACCGCGGCGATCGTCCGTTCGTGCTGGGCCCAACGCATGAAGAAGTGATCACCGATCTGATCCGCAACGAGATCAGCTCGTACAAGCAGCTGCCGCTGAACTTCTTCCAGATCCAGACCAAGTTCCGTGATGAAGTGCGCCCGCGTTTCGGCGTGATGCGTTCCCGTGAGTTCCTGATGAAGGATGCCTACTCCTTCCACACCTCACAGGAGTCTCTGCAGGAGACTTACGACGCGATGTACGAAGCGTACAGCAAAATCTTCAGCCGCATGGGCCTGGATTTCCGCCCGGTGCAGGCGGATACCGGCTCGATCGGCGGCAGCGCCTCGCACGAATTCCAGGTGCTGGCGCAGAGCGGTGAAGACGATATCGTGTTCTCCACCGGTTCCGATTTCGCCGCCAACATCGAGCTGGCGGAAGCGGTCGCGCCGGCAGAACCGCGCGCTGCAGCCAGCGAAGAGCTGCGCCTGGTGGATACGCCGAACGCCAAAACCATCGCCGAGCTGGTCGAGCAATTCCAGCTGCCGGTGGAAAAAACCGTGAAGACGCTGATGGTGCGCGCCACCGAAGAGAGCGGCCACAAGCTGGTCGCCCTGCTGGTGCGCGGCGATCACGAACTGAACGAAGTCAAGGCCGAGAAGCTGGCGCAGGTTGCCGCGCCGCTGACCTTCGCCACCGAAGAAGAGATCCGCGCCATCGTCGGCGCCGGCCCAGGCTCGCTTGGCCCAGTCAAGCTGCCGATGCCAGTGGTAGCCGATCGCAGCGTAGCGGCGATGAGCGATTTCGGCGCCGGCGCCAACGTTGACGGCAAACACTACTTCGGCATCAACTGGGAGCGCGATCTGCCGCTGCCGCAGGTGGCCGATATCCGTAACGTGGTGGAAGGCGACGCCAGCCCGGACGGTCAGGGTACGCTGCTGATCAAACGCGGCATCGAAGTGGGCCATATCTTCCAGCTCGGCACCAAGTACTCGGAAGCGATGAAAGCGACCGTGCAGGGTGAAGACGGCCGCAACCAGGTGCTGACCATGGGTTGCTACGGCATCGGGGTCACGCGCGTCGTGGCCGCCGCCATCGAGCAGAACCACGACGAACGCGGCATCATCTGGCCGGACGCCATCGCGCCGTTCCAGGTGGCGATCCTGCCGATGAACATGCACAAGTCATTCCGCGTGCAGGCGCTGGCGGAAGAGCTGTACAACACCCTGCGCTCCCACGGCATCGATGTGATCCTCGATGACCGCAAAGAGCGTCCGGGCGTGATGTTCGCGGATATGGAACTGATCGGCGTGCCGCACTCTATCGTTATCGGCGATCGTAACCTCGATAACGAAGAGATCGAGTACAAGAACCGCCGCGTCGGCGAGAAGAAAATGATCAAAACCGGCGAAATCGTTGATTTCCTGCTGGGCCAGATCAAACGCTAAGCGCCGATCGCCAGAGAATAAAAAACCCGCCTAGGCGGGTTTTTTTATATCCGAAACGCGTTACTTGCTGCTGCAGCTTTTACTGCGGTCGAACGCGATCTTGCCGTCCGGCACCACCGCTTTTTCAATCTGCCCCTCTTCCATCGACGGCTGCACGCTGAAGTGCGCGTTGAAGGTCAGGAACACCGGCTCGCCGGCAGTCTTATTGGCCTTGGCGTAACCTTGCTCCAGCGCGATGTTGTTATCCACCGGGAAAGTGATGCCGGTGGCGCAATCTTTGAACACCGCCGCGTCGGCCATATAGCTGTAGCTGCCTTTCATCACCATTGGCGTTTTAGGCAACGGCTTTTCGACCGGCTCCAGACGGTAATTCAGCTTGGACTCGATCGGCGCGCCGCTGCGATCCAGCATCTCCAGGCTCTTGCCCACCGGACGGAAGTAGCGTTTCTCGCCGGTGCTGTCGGTCAGCACCAGCTTATCCGCGGTGCGCGCCCATTTGCCGTAGTCGGCAAAGGTCTGATCGCCGTCTTTGCTGCCGCGATAGGTTTCCTGCAGCACGAAGGTGCCGTCTTCATCCAGGAACAGCGCCGTATCCAGACCGCCGCAATCGGCGCAAGGCAACACCCCTTGATAACTCTGCGGCATCGCCTGCAGCGGTTGTTCCTTCGGTTGATAATGATTGTTGCATCCCAACAACGAGAGTGCGCCTGCCGCCAAGAACAGGGCTATCGTAATTTTCTTCACAGTTATTCTCCTACTGTGTTCATGTATTCCTAAGTGCGAACCTTGCCGCGCAGCGCCTTGGTGGCGCCTTTACGCGTCTTGCCTTCCAGGCGACGCAGTTTCGCTCCTTTCGTCGGCTTGGTCGCCTTGCGCGTTTTTTCCACCACCATCGCCTGCTGAATCAACGCGACCAGCCTGGCCAACGCCGCTTCGCGATTCAATTCCTGACTGCGATACTCTTGCGCCTTGATAATCACCACGCCATCGGCGGTAATTAAATGATGATTCAGCGCCAGCAGCCTTTCCTTATAATACTCTGGCAGGCTGGATGCCCGGATGTCAAAGCGCAAATGGATCGCCGTTGAGGTTTTGTTCACGTGCTGGCCGCCCGCGCCCTGCGCGCGGATCGCCGTCAATTCCAGCTCATTATCCGGTATGGCGACGTTTCTTGACAGTTCCAGCACCGGTCACACCTGCGCCCGCTGCCACTCGGCAAACTGGATTTCCAGACTATTCTGAGCATCGGACAGCCAAATAGTTCCTTCCTGCAGCGTCGCCTGCAGCGTCATGGTGCGGCTGGCCAGCGCCGTCAGCCGCGCCAGCTGCTCGTCGTCGAGGAAGCGTACGCTCAGGTTCTTGTAACCGGCCACTTTGCCCTGCATCGCCTGCCACCAAACGTGCGCGGCGCGCTCGCCGTAAGCGTACAACACCACGCGCGGCGACTGGTTGCAGGCCTTGCGAATGCGCTTCTCGTCAGGCAACCCCATCTCGATCCACATTTCCAGCCCGTTATGGTCGTTGCGCTGCCAGATCTCCGGCTCATCGTCGGCGCTCAGCCCTTTGGTGAACACCAGCCGCTCGTCGGCATGGCAGATCCAGGCCAACAGGCGCAGCATCATGCGCTGTTCATTTTCGGACGGGTGTTGCGCCAGCGTCAGCGTGGCGTCGTGATAGAAGTGACGATCCATATCAGCGATATTGACCGCGGCTTTATAAATGGTTGCTTTCAGCGCCATGGGTGACCTCGTTGTTATTCGGCGACAGTGTACTTGATCAGGGGTGAACGCCGCCAGCGCAGCCCGGCTCGGCGCAGAACGAAAGGCGTGTCGGGGTGCTGATAACTCCATAACAGCTGTGCTATAGTCGTCTAGGATAGGATAAAACTCCGAGAGCCTGCGCCTCATCGCGAGAGCGGTCTTGATGATGCAGAGGTTCTTAAGGGAGGAAACTGTGCAACAATACTGTGAGTTAGTACGCCGTACTTACGCCGAGATTGGCAGTGGAGATCTTGGCTACGTGCCTGATGCGCTGGCTTGTGCGTTAAAGGCATTGGACGATGTCGCAGCGAACGACGCGCTACCGTCCTCCGTTAGGGAACAGGCGGCCTTTGCCGCCGCTAACTTATTGGTGAGCGACTATGTTGATGAATGATGAGTACCAACCCATCAATTGCGATGACTACGACAACCTGGAACTCGCCTGTCAGCATAAACTTATTCTGAAGCTGGAGTTACGCGACGGAGAAGTGATCGAGGCCAAGGCGATCGACCTGCTGCAAAAGAAACGCGTTGAGTATCTGACCATCGAACAGAACGGCCAGCAGCGCGACCTGCGGCTGGACCATATCAGCAGTTTCAGTCATCCGGAAATCGGTACCGTGGTCGTCAGTCTGTCGGACTGAGCAGCGGTAACCCCATCCCAACAGGGCAGCCCAACGGCTGCCCTCGTCATTTACGGCTTCAGGCTGGCATAGTAAGCCGCCAGATCGGCGATATCGTCATCCGACAGCCCCGACACATAGGCCTTCATCACCTCGGCCTGGCCGCCGTTGCGCTCCCCTTTCTTATACGCCTGCAACGCGTGCTGCAGGTACATGGCGTTCTGCCCGGCCAGATTCGGGTACATCGGCACCGTCACCTTGCCCTGCGCGCCGTGGCACGCCGCACAAGCGGCGGCTTTGGCCTGACCGGCGGCCGCATCCCCCGCCGCCAACGCCGGCAGGCTGAACAGGCCGGCGGCCAACAGCGTGATCCCCACTAACTTCATCAGTGCTCCTCGCGATTATGATTTTTTTCCCAGCGCAGCCGCCACGGGCGTTCGCCTTCCGGCACCTGCCCCGCCTCACAGACGAATGCGCCCAAAGCAGCGATCAGCTGCTCATCATAATAAATCAACGGGATGCGATCACGCTGCCAGGGAGGGATCCCCAGCTCCTGCCACAGTTTTTTTATCGGCCGCGAATGGGCGCGCCCCACGATACGCACGGCGCCCTGCACGCCGCCGAAACGAATGCTGATCCGCTGCGCTGGCTGCGGCGCGCGTAGCGCCAGATCGCCCTCACCGGCAACCAACTGCCCCAACCCGTCCGGCAACGTCAGCGGCTCGTCAGGCCGCCAGTGCAGATGCACACCGCGCAGCGCCGCCAGCGGCGGCAGCAGGTGCAGTCGGCCACGGAATCGGCGGATCTGATAGGCGCCGAGCTGCAGCTGCGGTTCGGCGTCTTCCCGGCTGAGCGCCACCTCCTCCCACAGGCGCTGTAGCTGCTCACGCGCCGGCATAGTGACGTTAAACAACGCGATCCAGCGCCGCAACAAGGCGAAACGCCGCACCGGCGAACAGTCGGTCAGGCCGTCGATCGCCAATGAGCGGTCCGCCGCCAACAGGCTTTGCAGCGGTTCCGCCAGCAGTTCGTCCAGCAGCTGCTCCTGCTCGGCGCACAGGCTGGCGCTGCGCGCCACCGCCGAAGCGAAGTGCGGCCAGCGCTGGTTGAGCTGCGGCAACACCTGCAAACGCAGGAAATTGCGATCGAAGCGCGTGTCCTGATTGCTGTCGTCATCTATCCAGCTTAAGGCGTGGCGCTGCGCGTAGCTTTCCAGCGTTTGACGCGAGCAGCCCAGCAACGGCCGCAACAGCAAATGCTCGCCCAGCGTGGCGCGCGCCGCCATCGCCGATAGCCCCGCCGGCCCGCTGCCGCGCTTGAGCGCCAACAGGAAGGTTTCGCTTTGATCGTCAAGGTGTTGGGCGGTAAGCAGCGCTTCTCCCTCAACCAATGCTGCGCTGAAAGCGGCATAGCGCGCCGCACGCGCCGCCGCTTCGATGCCGCCCTGGCGGGCATCCACCTGCACGTGCGTCACCGTCAGCGGGATCCGCCACTCGGCACATCGGCTGCGGCAATGCTCCACCCAACGGTCGGCAAAGGCGCTCAGGCCATGATGCACGTGCAGCGCACGCAGCTGCAGCGCCGGACGTTGGCGGCGCAACGTCGCCAGCAGATGCAGCAGCACGCTGGAATCCAGGCCGCCGCTGAACGCCACCATCAGCCGCTGCTGCGCGCCCAGTTGGTCCGCTACCTGCGTCGTTAATTGATCAGTATCCATCGGTAGGCTTTGTCACTTCTACATAGCTGCACGTTAACCCCGCCTACCGCCATCAATCAAGCATTAACCGTCCGGGCCTGGCGTCGCGTCAGCAGCCACCAGCCGCCCAGCACCGCGATCACCGCCAGCGCGCACCCGGCCGCCCCCCAGCCGATCTGGGCGAAAATGCGGCCATACGCCTGCATCGCCGCCCCTTCGATGTGATCCTCGGCGGTCTGATTGGCGATGATGCCCGCCAGATAGTTGGCGATCGAACCGGTCGCCAGCATATAGATACCGGTCAACACGCCGGTGGCGCCGGGGATATTCAGCCGGGTGATCTGCGCCATCGCCACCGGATCGATAAACAGTTCGGCGAAGCCCATCACCGCCAGGCCGGCGATCATCAGCCCCATCGAACCCGGCCCGTGCAGCCGCGTATTGAGCGCCATCAGCATAAAGCCGACGCCGATCAACAGCAGACCGAAGGCGAACTTGCACCAGATGCGCAGCGTCCGGTCGCCCGCGCCACCGCCGCTCGCCAGCCAGGCCAGCGCCACGCCGCCCAGCATCACCGCGCAGGCGTTAACCGACTGGAACAGCGCGGTCGGCACCGTCCAGCCGAACCAGCGCCGGTCGACGAAGTGATCGATAAACAGGCTGATGGAGCTGCCGCCCTGCTGGGCAAAAGCCCAGAACAGCGTGCCCAGCAGCATCAGTACGATGATCTGCCACAGCCCCCGCCGCTGGCCGGCGTCCGCACGCAGCATAATGCGCGCCACCAGCGCCACCGCCGCCACGCACACCAACCCGAGCAAATAGCCGGCCCAGTCGCGTTCAAACAGCAGCGTGAAGAACAACGGCGACGCCAGCAACGCCGCCAGCAGCCATCCCCAGTGCGGCAGGCCCAGGCTTCTGGCGCGCATCAGCGGGGCATTCACGCCGCGGGTGTGGCGGAAATGGCGTCCGCCCAGCAGAAAAATCACCAGGCCGGCGAACATGCCGATCCCGGCCAACGCAAAGCCGACGTGCCAGCCATAGCGCTCGGCCGCCAACCCACAGGCGATCGGTGCCAAAATGGAACCGACGTTGCCGGCGGCGTACAGCAGCGAGAAGCCCCCTTCGCGGCGCGAGTCCTGCGCCGGGTAAAGCTCGCCCAGCAGGCAGCTGATATTGGATTTGAACAGGCCGTAACCGCAGATGATGATCGCCAGCGCCAGATAGAGCGACTGGGCGGAGACCGCGCTCAGGCCGAGCACGATATGCCCCAGGGTCATCAGCGCCGCGCCGGCGATCACCGCGACGCGGTTGCCCAGCAGGCGGTCGGCGAGCCAGCCGCCCAAAATAGGAGTGACGTAAACTAACGAAGCGTAAGCGCTGTAGAGATCGATGGCGTGGCTGTCGGTATAGCCGAGTTGGTGGGTCAGATAGAGGATCAGTAACGCACGCATGCCGTAAAAGCTGAAATATTCCCAAATTTGTATCGCTACGACATAGTAGATTGCGCGCGGCTGTGAGGGTGTTTTCATGGTGGTCTCCCATCAGTCGGTGAACGACAAAGGGGAAGCGCGAGCGCCTCCCCTGTTTTTGGCTGCGGTTATTTCGCCTTCAGCACTTTCACCCGATAACGTCCGTCCGCCTGACGGTAGGCGCCGTGAATGTCGGTTTCAAAGCCCGGATAATGCGCGCCGATTTCGCACAGCATCTGCAGGAACTCCAGCACCGGCCGGCTCTCTTCGGTCAGCATCTCGCCCGGCATCACCAGCGGCACGCCCGGCGGGTATGGCAGGATCATGTTGGCGTTGACCTTACCGACCATCTCTTCCAGATAGACCTCTTCCACTTCGCCGTGCAGCTCTTTCTGGAACGCCTGATACGGGTTCATCACCATGGTTGGTAGCACTTCGAATGCGCGGTACATCAGGTCCGGCAGGTTGTGTTGCTCCACCAGGCGGTGAATGTTCTGCGCCAGATCCTGAATGCGCATGTTTTCATAGAAATCAGGCGCTTCCTGATACAGCGAAGGCAGCATGTTTTTCACCCGCAGGTTCAGGTCGAACGAACGTTTGAAGTCGGTCATCGCGCGCAGCAGGCTGAGCGCCTTGGTTTTATCGATGCCGATGCTGAACAGGAACAGCAGGTTGTACGGCCCGGTTTTCTCGACGATGATGCCGCGCTCGTCGAGGTATTTCGCCACGATGCTGGCCGGGATGCCGAACGGCTGCATCTCGCCTTCCTTGCTCATCCCCGGCGTCAGAATGGTGACCTTGATTGGGTCCAGATACATGTGTTCATTGTCGATGTTCTTGAAACCGTGCCAGGCGCTGTCGGAGCGCAGCGGCCAGCATTCCGGCTCATCGATATGCTCCGGCTGCCAGACGTCGAAGAACCAGCCGTCGGACTCGACTTTCAGGCGTTTGATCTCTTTACGGAACTTGATCGCGCGTTCGATAGAACCGTGGATCAGGCGCTTGCCGGCGTTGCCTTTCATCATCGCCGCAGCGGTTTCGGTCGAGGCCACAATGCCGTAGTGCGGCGAAGTGGTGGTGTGCATCATGTAGGCTTCGTTGAAGGTCTCTTCGTTGATGTCGCCCTTCACGTGGATCATCGACGCCTGCGAGAAGGCCGCCAGCAGTTTGTGGGTGGACTGGGTTTCATAGATCACCTTGCCCTCCACGCGGCCGCCGCTCATGCCACACTTGCCTTTATAGATCGGGTGGAAATTGGTGTAAGGCACCCAGGCGGAATCGAAGTGGATAGACTTCACGTCCAGGGTGTTCTTGATAAAGTCGGTGTTGTACAGCAGGCCGTCATAGGTGGAGTTGGTGATCACCGCGTGCACCGGCCAGGTGGCGTTCGGGGTATCCTTCACGCGTTTGGCGATGGTGGCGCGCTGGAACTCGCTCTGCGGAATACCGCCGAGGATGCCGTAAGCGTTGCGGGTCGGGCGGAAATAGATCGGCGTGATGTCGCTCATCATCATCAGGTGAGTCAGCGACTTGTGGCAGTTACGGTCAATCAGCACCGTGCTGCCCGCCGGCGCCGAATACATGCCGACGATCTTGTTGGCAGTGGAAGTGCCGTTGGTGACCATGTAGCTGCGTTCGGCGTTGAACACGCGAGAAATATACTCTTCCGCCTCTTTGTGCGGGCCGGAGTGATCCAGCAGCGATCCCAGTTCAGACACCGAAATCGAGATATCCGACTTCATGGTGTTCGGGCCGAAGAAATCGTAGAACAGGCTGCCGACCGGGCTTTTCTGGAACGCGGTGCCGCCCATGTGGCCCGGCGTACAGAAGGTGTATTTGCCTTCGCGCACGTATTTGAACAGCGCCTTGGTCAGCGGTGGCAGGATGGTGTCGATATATTCGTCGGTATTCTGTTTGATCTTGGCGGCGATGTCGGTTGCCGCGCCGAGCGCATACTCGAAGAAGCGCACCTGCATGCGCAGATCGTTCAAGCTGACGTCCAGCGTCGAATAGGTGTTGGCGAAGGCGTACAGCGGCATGTACTCGTTCAGTTGGCTGATCTCTTCGCACAGCTCCAGGTTGTATTTGTCCCAGTCGAAGATCACCCCGCACAAGCGGGCGTTGTTCTCGATCAGTTTCAGCAGGTCTTCGCGATCGTTAGGGTAAACGATGCGGAAATCCAGACTTTCCAGCGCCTGATGCAGTTCACGGATAGGCTCTTCTTTAAAGTAGACACCCATGTGATTCATGATGGCGATAACGTTCATATGCATTTCTCCTGGCAAAGCAAGCCCCTTCCCGTCGCGGCTGACAGGTCGGAAAGAAAGGGGCTGGGTAAATTCAGTCGGTCAGCGGACGCGAATCAGTGCGCTTTGGCCGTGGTGTTTTCATCGACCGCCGCTGCGCTGGCAGCCTGGCGGGTATTCATTTTCCGGGCGTAGAACATCAGGATAATCAGGCTGATGATAAAGGTGCCGGACAGTTCGAAAGAGTTGGCGCCCATCAGCGCGATGAAGCAGAAGCCGCAGCCGCACACGGAAGCGATCAGGCTCAGCAGGTTGCGCACGTTGACCCCTTCAAAGCGGATCAGGTCTACGCAGGAGTAGAAGTAAGGCAGCATGGTCAGCAGCACCGCGATACCGGTCAGCTCGCCGAACAGGTCGGACGCTTTGCCGCCGGCGGAGCTCATCAGGGTGATCAGCACCATCAGCGCGGTCATTTTGCAACCGGCCAGCAGCAGGCCTTTCTTCGGAATGCCGTTTTTATCCAGCTCGCCGTACACTTTCGGGAAGTTGCCGTCGTTGGCGGCGCGCACCCCGGCCTGGCCGACCAGCATCATCCACGAACCGAGCGAGGTCAGGCAGGCGAAGGCGGTGAAGGCGGAAACCATCGGTGCGGCCCAGTTGCCCATAATCGCCGAGGCGCTGATGGCGAACGGCGCGCCGCTGGCGGCCATTTCAGACGCCGGGAACATGCCGCTGATCACCTGGGTGGCGGCGATGTAGATGATGCCCGCCAGACCGGTGCCGAGCATGGTCGCCAGCGGTACGGTGCGTTTCGGGTTTTTCACCATGCCGGTGCTGACCGCCGCGGATTCCACGCCGATGAACGCCCACAGGCACAGCAGGATACTTTTGATGACCGCATGGCTGTCGGCGGTGCCGGAGGTATTCCAGTTAGCCTGGTAGGTGGCGGCGTCAAACCAGTGCCAGCCGAGGGTGGCGGTCACGATCACCGGGATCAGCACCAGCACCAGGCCCAGGGTGGTCAAACGGCTGACCCAGGTTCCGCCCAGCATGTTAACGAAGGTGAAGACCCACACGATGGCGATACAGGCGATGCCGGCGGGCACCGGGTTGTTCAGCGCCGGGAAGAAGGTGGAGAGATAAGAAACGGCGGTAATGCCGATGGCCAGGTTACCGATCCAGTTGGCATGGTAATAAAGCACGCCGGTCTGGAAACCGAAGGCCGGGGAAATTTCACCGGCGTAGGCGATAGGGCCGCCCTGCTGTGGGTTTTTGGTGGCGAGGCGGGCATACACATAAGCCAGCGACATCGCCCCGATAATCGAGATCACCCATCCCCAAATGGCGATGGATCCGAGACTCGCCAGGTTGGCGGGCAATAAGGCAATCCCGCTCCCCATCATATTACCGGCGACGACGCCGGTGCAGGCAATAAGCCCTATTTTCTTGGGTGAAGCCATGGTCAGTTTCTCCTGATTTACGTTTCTTATAAGCCACGCCCATAAATAAAAGATTTTAATGAGCCGGCTTGATAGTCAGGATGCTAACCATCGGGGGGAATAAAGTCCTAAAGATAAAGTGAGATTACGCTCATGATCATACAAATGATAACCTGAGGTTTTTTATTAACACATCAAGATAAAAAGACAGGCTAAAGAAAAGATAAACATCATTTAAAAACAAAAAGATGACAAGGTTAATAACGCATAACAAATGGCAAAAAAGAGATAATATCGCGCAGCAAAATAATACATTCATGCAACATGACTTCACCAATAAATAACGCCGCCATGATCCCCGAAGAATAAGAGCGGCGTGATATTGGGTTAATTATTGGCGCTGATAGTTATTTAAATAAGGCACGACGTTGGTCAATGACGTCTGGAATACGCCATTGGTGATCCAATGCAAGGTATCCTCACCGGGGCGAAGATTGAAGGCGGTAATATAAGAGTCGGCCGCCAAATGATTCTGCCCCTGCATTTCATACACCTTGCCCAGCAGCACATAATTCAGCCACGACATTTGCAATTCAATCCCCAGATCGATCGCCCGGTGCGCCTCGTCAATGCGCCCCTGCGTCAAGGCATCTACCGCCAGAACCTGCTGCATAATCGGCGTGTTCTTCAATTCGGGGATCGTCGCCAGATGGCTGATATCGGCGCGCAGTTGCCCCAAGGCCGGGCTGTCGAACGGTTGATAAGAATTGCGCAGCAGATCCACCAACGCTTTTTCAGCCAGCAGATAGCGGAAGTTCGGCGCGCTGTTAATCAGCTCGCTCAGCTGGGCGCTGGCGCGGGTCAACGAATCGGCGTCACCGCGGATCAGCAACTGATGCGCCTGGTAGAAACGCTGCAGCAACGGCCCGTTGTCCGGCAGCAACTGCGCCAGACGCTGCTCCAGCTGTGGCGGCCAAGGCTGCTTCAGCGCCGCGGACAGGCTGGCGAGGAAGTCGGTCTGGATCTTCAGCTGGTTATCGGCGGTGATGAAGTAACGCTTGTCCAACATGATCGAACTGTCGGCGTTATCCACCAGCCGCACGGAGAGGAAACACTGCTGGGCGCGGTAGTGGCGCTGATTGACGAACTCGATATACAGCGACTTGCCCGAGTTGCTGGGGCCGGAATAGTTGTAGTTGGTCTGGTCGTGCACCAGGAAGGTCGAGTAAGTGTTCAACGAATCGGTAATCAGCTCGCTGACGCCCACCACATAAGAGAGCTGCGGCATCCAGTTGCTGCAGCTCTCGCCGCCCTGAATGCGGATATCGATATCGCGCGGGTTGAGCAGCACCGGCATGGTCGATACCGGCACGCGCTGCGACAGCGTGGCGATGCCGACAAACGCCACGCAGACGCTTAGCGCACTCAGAAACGCCAGCCACACCCAGAACGTCGAGCGGCGATAAAAATGTGGCTTCTTCTCGCCGGGCGCGGCAGCCGGCACGCTTGCCCGGCGCGGCGGCACATAGGGCGTATCCTCTTCATCATCGCTGCCGTCTTCCGGCTCATGCATGATCACCGCGATCTGCGGCGCCGGTGCAATCGCGGGTTGTGTCTCCCCCTCTTCACACCAGATCACCGACGTCGCCAGCTTATACCCGCGCTTGGGCACGGTGATAATGTATTCCGGGCTATCGCTGTCGCCGTCTTTCAGGTACTTGCGCAGCTCTGAAATACATTGGGTCACCACGTGGTTGGTGACAATATTGCGCTTCCAGACGTTGTCGATCAGCTCGTCGCGGCTCAGCACCACGTCGGGGTGCCGGGCGAAATAGCACAGCATGTCGATCAGGCGCGGTTCCAGCGTTTTCTGGCGACCATCGCGGCTGATGGTGTTGTCGGCAGGAGTAACCAGCCACTCCCCGACGCGAAAAGCAGGCTCTTGCATGGCGGAAATAACTCTGTAGGCATGTAGGGCAAGGGCGCGATCATAGCATAACCGCCCCCGGCTGTGGCCGCCGGGAGGCGATTAAGCCGTTAACTCTCGTATAATTCTAACGGTAAACCATCGGGATCGCTGAAAAAGGTAAAGCGGGATTGGGTGTAGGGATCGACACGCACCGGTTCGCAGGCAACGCCGGCCGCCTGCAGATGAGCGATAGCCTGATCGATGTCGTCGACGCTGAACGCCAGATGGCGCAGGCCGCAGGCCTCCGGGCGGCTGACGCGAGCCGGCGGCGAGGGGAAAGAAAACAGCTCGATGGTGTATTGCCCGTTGAGCGCCAGATCCGCTTTCCAGGAGCCGCGCTCCTCACGGTAGACTTCGCTCAGCAGGGTAAACCCGAGAATGTCGCAGTAAAAACGCTTGCTGGCGGCGTAGTCCGCGCCAATGATCGCGATGTGGTGCACCTGACGTAATGCCAGCATAGAAACCCTCTCCTGTTCATTCTGATGGGGCACGGTATCCGGCGGCGGCGATGCCGTCAATGAAAAAGCCCGGCTTATCTTGCCAAACCGCCGGGCGCGTTATGGCCTTATGGCTGCGGGGCTTTCAGCACCTTCACCAGATAGCACCCGTCTTCCGTCAGTTTGGCGCCGTGGATATCGGTTTCAAAACCGGGATAGCGCTCACCGATCGAGCATAGCATCAGCAGGAAATCGAGCACCGCCCGGCTCTCTTCGGTGATCATTTCCCCCGGCATCACCAACGGCACGCCCGGCGGATAAGGCAGGATCATATTGGCCGCCACCTTGCCCACCAGCTGATCCAGCTCGCAGGTTTCGACATTGCCGCGCACCTGCTCCTGGAACATCTGGTGCGGCGTCAGCTTCATTTCCGGCAGCACGTCGAACGCCCGCTGCATCAGGCCTGGCAGATCGTGTTGGCGGATCAGGCGATGAATGCCGGCGGCCAGATCCTGGATGCGCATATGGCGATAGAAATCCGGATCTTCGGCGTACAGATCCGGCAGCATGTTCTTCACCCGCAGGTTGAGATCGTAGGCGCGCTTGAAGTCGGTCAGGCCGCGCAGCAGGCTCATCGCCTTGGTTTTATCGATGCCGATGCTGAACAGGAACAGCAGGTTGTACGGCCCGGTCTTCTCCACCACGATGCCGCGTTCGTCGAGATACTTCGCCACCAGCGCCGCCGGGATCCCCTCTTCCTCCAGCGCGCCCAGCTCATTCATGCCCGGCGTCAGGATCGTCACCTTGATCGGATCGAGGTACATATGATCGCGATCGGTCTGGCCGAAACCGTGCCAGTTATCGTCCGGATCCAGCGGCCAGCACTGCGCCTCATCGATCTCTTCCGGCTGCCAGATATCGAAGAACCAGCTGTCGCTTTCCTCGCGCAGCCGCTGCACTTCACGGCGAAAATGCAGCGCGCGTTCCACCGAACGGTTGATCAAACGGCGCCCCGGGTTGCCGCGCAGCATGGCGGCGGCGGTCTCCATCGACGCCACGATGCCGTAGTGCGGCGAAGTGGTGGTGTGCATCATGTAGGCTTCGTTGAAGGTGCTCTCATCGTAGTCGCCCTTGATATGAATCATCGAGGCCTGCGAGAAGGCGGCCAGCAGCTTGTGGGTGGATTGGGTTTCGTAGAAAACCTTGCCGGGCACCCGCTCGCCGCTCATGCCGCTCTTGCCGTCGTAAATCGGATGGAAGTTGGTGTAAGGCACCCAGGCGGAATCGAAGTGAATCGACGGCACCTCCAGCGTCTGCTTAATGTAGTCGGTGTTGTACAACAGGCCGTCATAGGTGGAGTTGGTGATCACCGCGTGCACCGGCCAGGTGGCGTTCGGCGTCGCCTGCACCCGGGCGGCGATGCTCTCGCGCGTGAATTCGCGCTGCGGGATCCCGCCGAGGATGCCGTAGGCGTTGCGCAGCGGGCGCAGATAGATCGGCACGATATCGCTCATCATCAGCAGGTGGCACAGCGATTTGTGGCAGTTGCGGTCGATCAGTACCGTGCTGCCCGCCGGCGCCGAATACATGCCGACGATCTTGTTGGCGGTGGAGGTGCCGTTGGTGACCAGATAGCTCTGCTCGGCGTTGAAGGTGCGCGCGATGTACTCTTCGGCCTCCAGGTGCGGCCCGGTGTGATCCAGCAGCGAACCGAGCTCGGTGACCGAAATCGAGACGTCGGCCTTCAGGGTATTGGCGCCGAAGAAGTCATAGAACAGGCAGCCCACCGGGCTTTTTTGAAACGCGGTGCCGGCCATGTGGCCCGGCGTGCAGAAGGTGTACTTGCCTTCGCGCACATAGTTGAACAGCGCCTTGGTCAGCGGCGGCGTAATGGTGTCGATGTATTCCGCGGTGTACTGCTGGATGCGCTGCGCGATGTCGTCCGCCGCATTCAGGCCGTACTCGAAGAAATAGAGCACCATGCGCATTTCATGCAGGCTGACGTCGAAGGTGGAGTGGGTATTGATAAAGGCGTACAGCGGCAGGTATTCGTTCAGCTCGTTGATCTCGCTGCACAGCTCCAGGCTGTAGTCGTCCCAGTCGAAGATCACCCCGCAGATGCGGGCGTTGGCTTCGATCAGCTTCAGCAGATCACCGCTGTTTTTTGGGTACACCAGCTGGAATCCCATGGCGGCCAGCGCAGCGTGGAGCTCGCGAATCGGCTCATCTTTGTAGTAGACGCCCGTCGGGCCCATGATGGCGATGATATTCATCGGCAGCTCCTGTCAGTTAACGGCCAAGTCTCTATAACACCACGAAAATCCGGCGGTGTGTAGCCAAAAAAAAACCGCCCGGAGGCGGTTTCTTGCAGCGAAGCACAGAACTCAGCAGTAGCCGTAGTTCATCAGACGCTGGTAACGGCGGTTGAGCAACTCTTCGTCGTTCAGACCATCCAGATCTTTCAGATCGGCCAGCAGCTGCGCTTTCAGCGCGGCGGCCATCGCCGGCACGTCGCGGTGCGCGGAACCCAGCGGCTCTGGGATCACCGAGTCGATCAGCTTCAGCTCTTTCAGACGCGGTGCGGTGATGCCCATCGCTTCTGCGGCCAGCGGGGCCTTATCGGCGCTCTTCCACAGGATGGAAGCACAGCCTTCCGGCGAAATCACCGAGTAGGTGCTGTACTGCAGCATGTTCACCTTGTCGCCCACGCCGATCGCCAGCGCGCCGCCGGAGCCGCCTTCGCCGATGACGGTGCAGATGACCGGCACGTTCAGACGCGACATCTCACGCAGGTTGCGCGCGATAGCTTCCGACTGGCCGCGTTCTTCCGCGCCCACGCCTGGATAAGCGCCCGGGGTATCAATAAAGGTGATGATCGGCATCTTGAAGCGTGCGGCCATTTCCATCAGGCGCAGCGCCTTGCGGTAGCCTTCCGGCGCCGGCATGCCGAAGTTGCGGCGGATCTTCTCTTTGGTTTCACGGCCTTTCTGGTGCCCGATGATCATCACCGGGCGGCCATCCAGGCGCGCAATGCCACCGACGATCGCTTTGTCGTCAGCGTAAGCGCGATCGCCCGCCAACTCTTCGAAGTCGGTAAAGATGTGTTTGATATAATCCAGGGTATAAGGACGGCGCGGGTGGCGTGCCAATTGGGCAATCTGCCAGGCCCCAAGATCGGCAAAAATCTTGCGCGTCAGCTCAACGCTCTTTTCACGCAGGCGCTGAACCTCTTCGTCCAGATTAATATCTAATTTTTCGTCTTGACGGCTGACTGCAGTCAGCGAGTCAATTTTCGCTTCCAGCTCTGCAATCGGCTGTTCAAAATCAAGAAAATTCAGACTCATAGCATTCCTATTTTAGTCAAATTCCAAGTCCACCTGCTCATTGCCTACCAACGTCCGCAAGTCGATCAACAAGCGGTCGGTGGGCGTCACGCGCCAGGTTGCGCCAAAACGCAGCTTGGCTCGCGCATCTTCCCGTTGATAGTAGAGATGCACTGGAATCGTCCCCGATCGATGGGGTTCCAACGACTGACGGAGACGGTTCAAAAGCTGGTCATCAATTTGCCTGTCAGTCAGCGAGATAGCAAGCCCGCGAGCGTATTTTTCCCGGGCTTCACTGATGTCCATTACCTCGCGGGCCATCATTTTAAGCCCGCCGCTAAAGTCATCAAAGCTGACCTGTCCACTGGCGATAAGGATACGGTCTTTTTCCAACAAATGCTGGTATTTTTCTAACGCTTCGGTGAATAACATCACTTCCAGACGGCCCGAACGGTCATCCAGCGTGCAGATGCCGATGCGGTTGCCGCGCTTGGTCACCATCACCCGCGCGGCGACCACCAACCCGACGGCGGTAGTCATTTTGCCCCGATCCGTCGGGTGCATGTCTTTCAAACGCTGGCCACCGGCGTAACGTTCGATCTCCTTCAGGTACTGGGTGATCGGGTGGCCGGTCAGGTACAGCCCCAGCGTCTCCCGTTCACCGTCCAGCACCACCTGCTCCGGCCAGGGCGCGATATTGGCGTAGGATTGCTCTACCTGCTCCGGCGCTTCCGCCAGCACGCCAAACATATCCACCTGGCCGATAGCTTCGGCTTTCGCATGCTGATCCGCCGCTTTCAACGCGTCGCCGAGCGAATTCATCAGCGCGGCGCGATGCGGCCCAAGGCGATCGAACGCCCCGGACATGATCAGTTTTTCCAGAATGCGGCGGTTCAGTTTCTTGATGTCGGAGCGCGCGCAGAGATCGAACAGGTCTTTGAAGTAACCTTGTTCGCCGCTGTTGCGCGCCTCGATAATCGCCTCGATTGGCCCTTCCCCTACGCCCTTGATGGCGCCGATGCCGTACACGATCTCGCCGTCGTCGTTGACGTGGAAGTGATACAGGCCGCTGTTGATGTCCGGCGGCAGGATCTTCAGCCCCATGCGCCAGCATTCGTCCACCAGCCCCACCACTTTGTCGGTGTTGTCCATATCGGCGGTCATCACCGCCGCCATAAACTCGGCCGGGTAGTGGGCCTTCAGCCACAGCGTCTGGTACGACACCAGCGCATAGGCGGCGGAGTGCGATTTGTTGAAGCCATAACCGGCGAATTTCTCCACCAGGTCGAAGATTTTCACCGACAGTTCACCGTCGATGCCGCGCGCTTTGGCGCCGTCTTCAAAGCCGCCGCGCTGCTTGGCCATTTCGACCGGGTTCTTTTTACCCATCGCACGGCGCAGCATGTCCGCGCCGCCCAGCGTATAGCCGGCCAGCACCTGGGCAATCTGCATCACCTGTTCCTGATACAGGATGATGCCGTAGGTCGGCTCCAGCACCGGCTTGAGCGACTCGTGCTGCCACTGAATGTCCGGGTAGGAGATCTCTTCACGGCCGTGTTTGCGGTCGATGAAGTTATCCACCATGCCCGACTGCAGCGGCCCCGGACGGAACAGCGCCACCAGTGCGATCATGTCTTCGAAGCAGTCGGGCTTCAGACGTTTGATCAAATCTTTCATGCCGCGCGATTCAAGCTGGAACACCGCCGTGGTTTCCGAGCGCTGCAGCATGTCGAAACTTTTCTTGTCGTCGAGCGGAATGGCGGCGATGTCGATCGGCTCCAGCCCGGTCTTGGCGCGCCGGGCGTTGATCATCTCCAGCGCCCAGTCAATGATGGTCAGGGTGCGCAGACCGAGGAAGTCGAACTTCACCAGCCCGGCGTATTCCACGTCGTTCTTGTCGAACTGGGTCACCGGATGGTTCCCTTCGGCATCGCAGTACAGCGGCGCGAAGTCGGTGATCTTGGTCGGCGCGATCACCACGCCCCCGGCGTGTTTACCGGCGTTGCGCGTTACCCCTTCCAGCTTGCGCGCCATGTCGATCAGCGCCTTGACCTCTTCGTCGGCCTCGTAAATTTCCGGCAGCTGCGGTTCGGCGGCGAAGGCTTTCTCCAGCGTCATGCCCGGATCCGGCGGCACCAGCTTGGAGATGCGATCGACGAAGCCGTACGGGTGCCCCAGCACGCGGCCCACGTCGCGGATAACCGCTTTCGCCGCCATGGTGCCGAAGGTGATGATCTGCGATACCGCTTCGCGGCCGTACATCTCCGCCACGTGCTCGATCACCTGGTCACGCTTCTCCATGCAGAAGTCGACGTCAAAGTCGGGCATTGAGACACGTTCCGGGTTCAGGAAGCGTTCGAACAGCAGATCGAACTCCAGCGGATCGAGGTCGGTGATTTTCAACGCATAGGCCACCAGCGAACCGGCGCCGGAGCCGCGCCCCGGGCCCACCGGCACGTTGTTGTCCTTCGACCACTGGATAAACTCCATCACGATCAGGAAGTAGCCGGGGAAGCCCATCTGGTTGATCACCTTCAGCTCTACGTCCAGACGCTCGTCATATTCCGGGCGGCGCTGCGCGCGCACTTCAGGATCGGGGAACAGGAACTCCAGACGCTCTTCCAGCCCCTCTTTCGATTTGAGCACCAGGAAGTCCTCGGTGCTCATATCGCCGGTCGGGAACTGCGGCAGGAAGTATTCGCCGAGGCGAATGGTGACGTTGCAGCGCTTGGCGATTTCGACGCTGTTCAGCAGCGCTTCCGGGATGTCGGCGAACAGCTCGCACATCTCGTCTTCGCTGCGCATGTATTGTTGCGGGCTGTAGTTGCGCGGCCGCTTGGGGTCGTCCAGCGTAAAGCCGTCGTGAATGGCGACGCGGATCTCATGGGCGTCGAAGTCATCTTCCACCAGGAAGCGCACGTCGTTGGTGGCCACCACCGGCAAGCCGCGCTCAGTGGCCAGCGCCACCGCCGCATGCAGGTAGTTCTCTTCGTCCTGACGGCCGGTGCGGATCAGTTCCAGATAGTAACAGTCCGGGAAATGCTGCTGGTAGAAATCAAGACACTGATCCACCTGCGCCTGGTTGCCGCGCAGCAGAAACTTGCCGACGTCGCCCTGACGCGCACCGGAGAGCAGGATCAGCCCTTCGCGATGTTCAATCAGCCAGTCGCGATCGATAGTCGGGCCGGCGGCGCCGTAGCCGCGCTGATAGGCGCGGGAAATCAGCAGCGTCAGGTTCTGGTAGCCTTCGTTGTTGCTGGCCAGCACCGTCAACTGAGCCAGTTCATCGCCCAGCTCTTCGCTTTGCACATGGAAATCCGCGCCGATGATCGGTTTGATCCCGGCGCCGTGCGCGCTGCCATAGAATTTCACCAGCCCGCACAGGTTGGTGAAATCGGTGATTGCCAGTGCAGGCATGGCTAACGCGGCGGCTCTTTTCACCAGCGGCGCCGTCTTGGCCAATCCATCAATCATGGAGTAGTCACTGTGGACGCGCAGGTGAATAAAACGAGGTTCGGCCATCTCCAGATACCTGATTGAAGGGGCTCAGCAGGCTGAGCCCGGGTTAATGCTATCGTCGAGCCGGTCAGGCTCGCAGACTACAGCGCCAGCGCTCTTTTCACCGGCGCGAAACTGCGGCGATGATGCTCGGTGGCGCCCAGCGCGGCCAGCCGCTCCAGGTGGAAGGCGGTCGGGTAGCCTTTATGCTGCGCGAAACCGTAGTCCGGGTACTCGCTGTCCAGCTCGGCCATTTCGCGATCGCGCGTGACCTTCGCCAGAATGGACGCCGCGCTGATCTCCGCCACGCGGCTGTCGCCCTTCACCACCGCCTGCGAACGCATCGGCAAGCTCGGGCAACGGTTACCGTCGATTAAAACCATGTCCGGCGCGATATGCAACCCGGCCACCGCGCGCTGCATCGCCAACATGGTGGCGTGCAAAATGTTCAGTTGGTCGATTTCCGCCGGTTCGGCGCGCCCCAGGCTCCAGGAGAGCGCCTTGGCGACGATTTCGTCATACAGCGCCAGGCGGCGTTTTTCACTGAGTTTCTTGGAGTCCGCCAGACCGACGATCGGCTGCGCCGGATCGAGGATCACGGCGGCGGTGACCACCGCGCCGACCAACGGGCCGCGGCCCACTTCGTCCACACCGGCAATCAGCGTGGCAGCGGGATAGATAAAGGGTTCAATCATGCTTTCGCCAGCTCCAACACAGCCTGAGCGGCCTGTTCGTCCGCACCGCAACGGATGCTTTGGTGCAAGGTAAGGAAAGTCTGTTTCAGCGCGTCGGTTTCCGGGCTCTCTTCCAGCAGCGGCATCACGGCGGCGGCAAGTTTGTCCGGCACGCAGTCATGCTGCAACAGCTCGGTGACGATCTCCCGCCCCGCCAGCAGATTCGGCAGCGAAACGTAAGGCGTTTTCACCAGCTTCTGCGCCAGCCAGAAAGTGAACGGCTTCATGCGATAGCCCACCACCATCGGGCACTTGGCCAGCATGCACTCCAGCGCCGCCGTACCGGATGCCAGCAGCGCCGCGTCGCTGGCGATCATCGCTTCGCGCCCCTGCCCATTCAGCAGGTGTACGGTCAAATCCGGCGCAACCTCGGCCTTGATGCGCTCAAACTGCTCGCGCCGTTTGGCGTTGACCAGCGGCACCACCACTTCCAGCTCGGGATAACGGGTGCGCAGCAGCTGCGCGGTTTTGAGGAAATCGGCGCTCAGCATCTCGACTTCGGCGCCGCGGCTGCCCGGCAGCAAGGCCAGACAGCGCGCCTGCGGAGCGATGCCAAGCTGAGCGCGCGCCGCCAGCCGGTCGGGCTGCAACGGCATGGCGTCCGCCATAGTGTGGCCAATAAACCGGCAGGGGACGTTGAAACGATCGTAAAACGCTTTTTCGAAAGGGAGAAAGGCCAGCACCAAATCGGTGGCTTTGCCTATTTTGAAAACGCGCTTTTGTCGCCAGGCCCACACGGAAGGGCTGACGTAGTGGATGGTGCGAATGCCGCGCTGCTTGAGGCGGCCTTCCAGCGTGATGTTGAAGTCCGGCGCGTCGATGCCGACAAACACGTCCGGCCGCAGCTCACCGAAGCGGCGGGTAAGATCCTTGCGGATCTTCAACAGGCGTGGCAAACGCTCGAGCACTTCCACCACGCCCATGACCGCCAGCTCTTCCATTTCGTACCAGGCTTCGCAGCCTTCGGCCTGCATCAGCGGGCCGGCGACGCCTACGAAACGCGCGCCGGGGATCTGCGCCTTGAGCGCACGGATCAAGCCGGCGCCGAGAATGTCACCGGAGGTTTCTCCGGCGACCAGTCCGATAGTCAATGGACGATTCGACATAACTCAGCGAATGATGCCACGGGTGGAACGGGTGAAGAAATCGAGGTATTGCTGCACCACCGGCTGTTCTTTGGCCAGGGCTTCGATTTCCGCTTTCGCTTCATCCAGCGTTTTCTCGCTGCGATACAGGATTTTGTAGGCGTTGCGGATTGCCTGCATTTCATCCTTGTCAAAACCGCGGCGCTTCAGGCCGACCGCGTTGACGCCGAACGGCGTAGCGTGGTTGCCCTGAGCGATGACGAAAGGAGGCACGTCCTGAGCGACACCGGAACAACCGCCTACCATCACATGCGCGCCGATAATGCAGAACTGGTGGATCGCCGTCATGCCGCCGATGATGGCGTGATCGTCGATTTCCACATGCCCCGCCAGCGTGGCGTTGTTGGCCAGCACGCAAGCATTGCCGACCACGCAATCGTGGGCGACGTGCACGTTGACCATCAGCAGGTTGTCGTTGCCCACTTTAGTCAGGCCGGTACCCTGCGCGGTGCCGCGATGAATGGTCACACTTTCGCGGATGCGGTTGCGATCGCCCACTTCAACGCGCGTCGGTTCGCCCGCGTATTTCAGATCCTGATTCACTTCGCCGATAGAGGCGAACTGATAAATCTGATTATCGCAGCCAATCTTGGTAATGCCGTTCACCACCACGTGGGATTTCAGCACCGTGCCGGCGCCGATTTCCACCTGGGAGCCGACGTAGCAGAAAGGGCCGATATGCACGTTGGCGCCGATCACGGCGCCTTCTTCGACTATCGCGCTAGGATGGATAAAGGCGGTTTGGTCAATCACGGATTAAGCCTCCCGGCTGCGGGCACACATCATGGTTGCTTCGCAGACAATTTTACCGTCAACGGTCGCCACGCCTTTGAAGCGAGTCAGACCGCGGCGAGTTTTCTCGAAGGTGACTTCCATGACCATCTGATCGCCTGGCACCACAGGGCGCTTGAAACGTGCTTCGTCGATACCGGCGAAGTAATACAGCTCGCCCGGCTCCAGTTTGCCGACGCTTTTAAACGCCAGAATACCGGTGGCCTGCGCCATGGCTTCCAGGATCAATACGCCTGGGAAAATCGGTTTGCCAGGGAAATGGCCCTGGAAAAACGGTTCATTCACCGATACGTTCTTCACCGCACGCAGATATTTGTGCTCTTCAAACTCGAGGACGCGGTCGACCAGCAAGAACGGGTAACGGTGAGGAAGCAGATCCAAAATTTCTGCAATATCCAGAGTATGAGTGTCAGTAGTCAAAATACTCTTCCTGTCTCTAAAAACTGATGGCATCAACAACACGGCCTGCGCTGACCCCAAAAGGAGATCATCATGCAGGCCGCAAATTAACATCTCTTTGCGCTTTTGGTCTCACGACCAACGCGTTTCGTTTTGTACCCGCCAGGGCGGGCGGCAATGATTAGTCTTTTCCGACTTTACGTTCGACAGCTTTCAAGCGTTTGCTGATCTCATCGATATTCATCACCAACGCAGCGGTTTTACGCCAAACCTTGTTAGGCTGCAACGGAATGCCCGAAGAGTATACCCCAGGTTCGGTGATTGGTCGCATAACCATTCCCATTCCGGTAACAACAACCTTGTCGGCAATCTCCATGTGACCGTTGATCACGCTGGCACCGCCGATCTGGCAGTAGCGGCCGATTTTCAGGCTGCCGGCCATGATCACACCGCCGGCGACGGCGGTATTGTCGCCAATCACGACGTTATGTGCAATCTGACATTGGTTGTCGATGATAACACCATTCCCGATTTGGGTGTTATCCAAAGCGCCGCGGTCAATGGTGGTGCAAGCGCCGATTTCGACGCGATCGCCGATAATCACCGTGCCCAACTGAGGGATTTTGATCCACTCGCCGCGCTCGTTCGCATAGCCGAAACCGTCCGCGCCGATCACGGTGCCGGACTGGATCAGGCAGCGCTGGCCGATTTCAACCGCATGATAAATTGTGACATTCGCCCACAGACGCGTTCCCGCGCCGATGCGTGCGTGTTTGCCGATGAAGCAGCCCGGGCCGATAACCACGTTATCGCCAAGCACCGCACCCGACTCAATCACCGCGTTCGCCCCAATGGCGACGTTCTGCCCCAGCTGCGCTTCAGGCGAGATCACCGCGCTTGGCGCGATATCCTGCGCCGGTGCCGGCGTAGTGTCCATCAGTTGCGCCATGCGCGCGTAGGTCAGATAAGGGTTTTTAACCACCAGCGCCGCAGCACGGCAGTGTGGTAAATCCGCTTCGGTAAGCACCACGGCGCTTGCCTGGCAGGAAGACAGCTGCTCTTGATAGCGGCTGTTTGACAAAAACGTGATTTGGCCAGGCTGTGCCGAATGCATAGAAGCAATGCCGGTGATGACGAGATCGCCATCACCGTGCAATTGTGCATCCAACTGCTGCGCTAAATCAGCCAGTCGAATTGAAAGCATGTGTTATTTAACCTGTTTCAGCACGTCAGCAGTGATATCTTTGGAAGAGTCTGCATAGGCAACGGCGTTGGCGTCGATCACCACGTCATAACCGCCTTTGCTGGCGACAGATTTCACCGCGTCCTGAATACGGCTCAGGATCTTGTTACGTTCTTCCATCTGGCGACGGCGGTTGTCCTGCTCGAAAGCCTGGGCTTTCTGAGAGAACTGCTCGCGTTGCGCCATCACGTCTTTTTCCAACTTGCTGCGGTCGCTGGCTTTCATGGTAGCGCCGTCACGCTGCAGACGTTGCATTTTGGTCTGCAGGCTACGTTCCATGTTCTGGAGTTCGCTTGCACGGCCTTTAAACTCGTTTTCCAGCTGTTTAGCGACCGCTTCGCGGGCCGGCAGCTGTTGGAAAATGCTGGAGACGTTAACGACAGCGATCTTATCTGCTGCCTGAACGCCAGCTGAAGCAGCCATTGCTAAACCGAGGCCTGCGGCACACAACCACTTTTTCACTATAAACTCCTTACCATCACCCATTTGTGTCATATGACACTGAAGTACACAATTTGCCAGACTTGTCCCACCAAACAATGAGAATCATCTCCCTCTGCCGGCGGGCGCCTGGCCATTGCGATTCTTAATAACTGTTATGCCCAGAGGCGAGACCCGTTACCAGGTCTTACCGATGTTAAACTGGAACTGTTCGGACTTGTCGCCTTCGTATTTCTTGATCGGGTTGGCGTAAGAGAACACCAATGGCCCCAATGGCGACATCCACTGCAGCGCGATACCGGCGGAAGAACGAATATTGCTGGCCTTGCTGTAGTCCGGCACGCCGTACATCAGCGTTTCGTCGGTATTCTTCCACTTGGTATCCCACACGGTACCGGCATCGATGAACAGCGAGGTCCGCACCGAGTTGGCGTATTTCTCGCTGATGAACGGCGTCGGGGTGATCAGCTCCAGGCTGGCGACCGCCATGGCGTTACCGCCCACCGCGTCATCCGAGCTACAGATGCTCTGACGCGAGGTCGTGCTGCCGGCGTTGAACTGACACTGGTACGAGTTGGAGTTGTAGTACACCGCCTTCGGACCAATGGTGTTGGACTGGAAGCCGCGCACGGTGCTCGAACCACCGGCGTAGAAGTTCTCGTAGAACGGCATTTCCTTGCCGCCCAACCCATCCGCGTAACCCAGACGGCCACGGCCCAACAGCACCCAGGTGCGATCGTCGTTGATCGGCACGTACTGTACGCTGTCCAGCGTCACCTTGTAGTATTCGTTGTCCGAGCCCGGAATGGTGACCTTACCGTTCAACGTGGTGCGGTTACCCGAGGTCGGGAAGTAGCCGCGGTCCAGGTTGTTGTAGGTCCAGCCCAGGTTCAGCGTAAAGTCGTCGGTCGAGTAGCTGGCGCGGTCGGTTTTGTTCGCATCCACGCCCATCGAGTCGAGGTAACGCCACATGGCGATCTGCGGCTGCATGTTCGACAGGCCGTTGTGGACGTAGCCCAGGCCGGTACGCAACGAGTTGTTTTCGTTGATCGGGAAGCCCAGCGTGCCGTCGATACCGTAACTCTTGTTGGTATAGTCCGACAGATCCGCGTCATCCGCCTTAAAGTCGTTGTAGAAGATGCGGCCGCCCAGGCTCACACCGTCAACGGTGAAGTACGGGTTGGTGACCGACAGTTCGGTATAGGTCTGATAGTCGTTCTTGGTGCCGCTGATGCCGACCGAGTACCCGGTACCCAACCAGTTATCCTGCTGCACGCCCGCCTGGAAGCTGACGCCGCTCTCGGTGCCGTAACCGACGCCGAAGTTGAAGGTACCGGTGTTGCGTTCTTTCACCTTGTAGGTCACATCGACCTGATCGGCGGTGCCCGGCACGCGCTGGGTTTCCACGTCAACCGTTTCGAAGTAGCCCAGACGGTTCAGACGCTCTTTGCCCTGCTCGACCTGCTCGTTGCCGAGCCAGGCGCCTTCCATCTGGCGCATTTCGCGACGCAGTACGGAATCCTTGCTGGTGTCGTTGCCTTCGAACTTGATGCGACGCACGTAGAAGCGGTTGCCCGCGTCAACGTTGACGTGCAGTTTGACGGTTTTATCCGCGTCGTTGATCTCAGGCTGAGTGCCGACGCGCGGGTAGGCGTAACCATAACGGCCCAACATCGTTTTGATGTTGTCTTCCATTTTGGTCACCTTGCTGCCGTTGTACAGCTCGCCTGGCTCGATTTTGGTGATCTGAGCGACTTCCGCCGAGTGGCCGGCCAGATTGCCGTTCACGACAACATCGGAAAGCTTGTACTGCTCGCCTTCGGTGATGTTGATGGTGATGTAGATGCCTTTTTTATCCGGCGTCAGGCTCACCTGGGTAGAATCGATGTTGAAGCGGGCATAGCCGCGATCCAGATAGAAGCTGCGCAGGGTTTCGAGATCGCCCGCCAGTTTTTGCTTCTGGTATTTGCGATCGCCGACCAGGTTCCACCATGGCACTTCGTCACGCAGTTGGAAGCGTGAGATCAGTTCGTCGTTGGTGAAGGCATGGTTGCCGACGATGTTGATTTGTTGAATCTTGGCGGAGACCCCTTCCGTGAACACCAGCTTCAGGTCGACACGGTTGCGCGGCAACGGCGTGACTACGGCTTTCACCGAGGCGCTGTATTTACCGACGCTGTAGTAGAAGTCTTCCAGCCCTTTTTCAATGCTGGAGATCGTGGTGCGGTCGAGCGCCTCGCCCACCCGGACGCCGGAGGCTTCCAGGTTCTGCTTGAGCATGTCATCCTTCACCGACTTGTTGCCGGAGAAAGTGATGCTGGCGATGGTAGGACGTTCCTTCACCTGCACGATCAAGGTATTACCATCGCGCAGCACGCGCACGTCCTCGAAGTTGCCGGTGGCAAACAAGGCACGGATGGTATTACTGATGTCATCGTCAGTGACGGTATCGCCGACGCGAACCGGCATGTTGAGTAACGCCGCACCGACGGCGACTCGCTGCAGGCCTTCGAAATGAATGTCTTTCACTACGAACCCGTCTGCACCGTATACGGTGGCGCTGCCAAACAGCAGCGACGCTATGAGCAACTTTTTCATCGCCATCGTTGTTATGCGTTCTTCCTAACCTATCCCCGCCCCTAGAGGCGGGAAAAATCATTGAAAAGTGCAAGACCCATCAACAACACCAGCACGATCGAACCTATGCGGTAGCTGTAGTCCTGTACTCGCTCGGAAACCGGCCCCCCCTTCAGCTTTTCTATCGCCAGGAAGAGGAGATGCCCACCATCTAACACCGGTAATGGGAACAGGTTGATGATACCCAGGTTGACGCTAATCAACGCCAGGAACATCAGATAATACACGAACCCGACTCCGGCTGACGCCCCAGCTCCCTGTGCAATCGAGATCGGGCCACTCAGGTTGTTCAGCTTTACATCACCGGTTATTAATTTGCCCAGCATGTTGACCGTCAGCCGCATCAGCTGCCAGGTCTTGTCGCCGGCCTGATACAGCGCCGGGAACGGTCCATACTGGCGAATCGTTTTATACTCGTCCGGCAGCGGCAGCACTTTTGGAATGATGCCTGCAAACCCCACCGATTTGTCTTTTCCCACCGGCTTTGTATCCGGTATCAGCGTCAAAGACAAGGGGGCGCCGTTTCTTTCAATCTCCAAAGCCAGCGGTTGCCCCGGGCCATCGTGGATACGCTTCACCAGCGTCTGCCAACGACCCAACGGCTGACCATCGACTTTAACGATCCTGTCCCCCGCTTGTAAACCCGCCTTTTGCGCCGCCGAGTTAGGCTGCACTTCCGCCAACACGGATTCGATCTGCGGGCCGCGCGGCATAATGCCCAGCGCGACAACGGGATCCTGCTTGTCCGGTTCAAAGTTCCACTGGCGCAAGTCCAGGGTTTTGGTCACCACCTGCGAAGAGCCGAACGGCGCTACGCCGACTTCGGTTTGCGCATCGCCAATCTTCGCCACCAGCGCCAGACGAACTGACTCCCAATCAGGCGTTTCGATGCCGTCAACCGACTTTAGTTCCATGCCAGACGAAATTTCGGCCTTGGCGGCGATGGATTGCGGCGCGATTTCGCCGATCACCGGGCGGAAACTCGGCACGCCGATGATGAACACCAACCAATAGGCAAGGATAGCAAACAGGAAGTTGGCGATGGGGCCGGCGCTGATGATGGCCGCGCGCTGCCAGACGGTTTTGTTGTTGAAGGCCTGATGGCGCATTTCCGGCGCCACCGACTCCACGCGCTCGTCCAGCATCTTCACGTAGCCACCGAGCGGAATCAAAGCGATGACGTACTCGGTGCCCTGGCGATCGGTGCGGCGCCACAGCGCCCGGCCGAAGCCGATGGAGAAGCGTTCAACGCGCACGCCGCAACGACGGGCAACCCAAAAGTGTCCGAACTCGTGCACGGTAATCAAAATACCGAGCGCAATCAGAAACGCCACCAGGTTCCAAAGCACGCTGACCATCATCCCTCACTTTCCGTCATTGACGGATTAAAACACCAACAGCATCAGGCAGGCAAACACCGGCACCGCCGCGGTCAGGCTGTCGATACGGTCCAGTATGCCGCCGTGGCCGGGAATCAAATGACCGCTGTCCTTGATGCCCGCTTCGCGTTTGAACATGCTTTCGGTCAAATCGCCCAGCACCGAAGCCAGCGCGGCGATCACCGAACAGGCCAACAGCGTGGTCGGCACCACGTTCAGCGGCGCGTAGCGGCCGAACAGCCAGGAAATGACCGCCGATGTCAGCAGCCCGCCGATCAACCCTTCCCAGGTTTTACCCGGCGAGACCTTCGGCGCCAGCTTATGCTTGCCGAACAGCTTGCCGAACATATAGGCGCCGGAATCCGCGCCCCACACCAGCAGCATCACGTACAGCAGCCACCAGGCGCCGGTAAACGGGTTTTGCTCATAGCCGAACTGGCGCAGCGCCAGCATGCCCCAAAAAAACGGCACGATGGTCAGCAGGCCGAACAGCAGGCGCAGCGGGCGCGAATTGCGCCAGATGGCGGCCGAGCCGGGGTAAAACAGCACCAGCAGCAGCGCCGCCAGCCACCAGGCCAGCGACAGCCACAGCGAGCCGCTTACCTGCGGCACGGATTGATGGTAGGCGGGAACGCTGAGCATCATCAGCGCCAGCAGAAAACCGCACAGTATCGCCAGCCAGATGCGCTGCGAACGGGAGGTAAAACCGGCCAGTTGGCCCCACTCCCAGGCTGCTAACATGCACACGACGAGCGTTACCAGAGCAAAGGCCAGCGGCGGCAACAGGAACAGCGCCGCGATAACGATCGGGATTAAAATCAGAGCAGTTATGAGGCGATACTTCAGCAAAAGTTCTCCCTAGGACGCATCGGCGCCGATAGGTGTTGTTCCCCCGAAGCGGCGCTCACGTTGTGCAAATGCATTCAGCGCACCTTCAAAGACAAGTTCATCGAAATCAGGCCAGAGCACATCAGTAAAGTAAAGTTCAGCATAGGCGATTTGCCACAGCAGGAAGTTACTGATGCGATGCTCGCCACCGGTGCGGATAACCAGATCCACCGGCGCCAGGTCGCTCATGCAAACCCGTTCGCTCAATAATTCCTCGCTGATCTGATCCGGGTGCAACTCCCCGCCCCGAACCTGCTCGGCCAGTTCCCTTACTCCCTGAATGATATCCCAACGGCCGCCGTAGTTGGCAGCGATATTGAGCGTCAGGCCATCGTTATTTTCCGTCAGTGCTTCAGAGCGGCGGATCCGCTCCTGCAAACGCGCGCTGAACCGGCTAATATCGCCGATCACCCGCAGCCTGACGTTATGTTTATGCAGGCTTTTTACTTCACTATCCAAAGCGCGGACAAAAAGCTCCATCAGGGCAGAAACTTCCTGCACCGGACGGTTCCAGTTTTCGCTGCTGAAGGCATAAAGCGTGAGTGCATCTAAATGGTGGCTGGCGGCAAAACTGACCGCGCGGCGAACCGATTTCACCCCTGCTTTATGACCGAAGACACGTAACTTGCCCTGACGTTTGGCCCAGCGTCCGTTACCGTCCATGATAATGGCGACATGGCGCGGCCCCGGGGAAGATGGATTAGCCTCTTGTTGGTTTGCGGACGACATAACTCGTACTTATTTCCTCAATAGAAATATAACTGCCTTTCCGGAACATCAGACCCTTACGCGCAAAAAAAGCCGTGTGCCCGACACGGCTTTCAGCCTGCCCTCGCGATACCCGACGCAGCCGGGTCGCCATTGGCGCACAAGGCGCCAATCGAGCCATAATTCAACGGTATAACCGCTGACAGGTGGCGCAGACTATACCACCTCAGCGGGGCATGAACAAACGGCCCCGCGGCGGCACGCGCGAATTACGAGCAAAATCGGATAATCACCGTGATCGGCCGCACAACGTGCGAACGCGTTCCTCGGCGGCGGCGCGCGCCTGGCGGTCAATGTCTAAGACCGCTTCGATGCTGGTCGGTTCCTGCAGCGCGAGACGCTCCACCACCTGGCGATTGACCGCCGCAATGTCGGTAAAGCGAATCTGCTGCTGCAAAAATGCCGCCACGGCGATTTCATTGGCCGCGTTCAGCGCGGTGGTCGCCGCCTGGCCGGCCTCGAACGCTTCGATCGCCAAATACAGGCAAGGATAACGTTCGCGTTCCGGTTCAGCGAAGGTCAGCGAACCGATGCGGCAGAAGTCCAGCGCTTCCACGCCGGAGTTCACGCGCTGCGGATACGCCATCGCATGGGCGATCGGCGTGCGCATATCCGGCGTACCCAACTGCGCCAGCACGCTGCCGTCGGCATAGCGCACCATCGAGTGAATCACCGACTGCGGGTGCAGGATCACTTCCATTTGCTCGGCCGAGGCGTTAAACAGCCAGCGGGCCTCAATGTATTCCAGACCTTTGTTCATCATGGTGGCGGAGTCCACCGAGATCTTGCGGCCCATCGACCAGTTCGGGTGGGCGCAGGCTTGATCCGGCGTCATCGCGGCGAACTGTTCCAGCGGCGTGGTGCGGAACGGGCCGCCGGAGCCGGTAAGTACGATGCGCGAAACACCATGACTGTCCAGTGAAGAGTATCCCAACTGGCGCTGAATACTCTCAGGCAAACTCTGAAAAATCGCGTTGTGC
This sequence comes from Serratia sp. BNK-23, assembly GCF_047456145.1. Taxonomy (NCBI): domain Bacteria; kingdom Pseudomonadati; phylum Pseudomonadota; class Gammaproteobacteria; order Enterobacterales; family Yersiniaceae; genus Serratia; species Serratia sp. BNK-23. The sequence continues at coordinate 919,697 of NZ_CP179900.1, read as the reverse complement.
TCGCTGTCGAGCGGCAGCAGTTGCGCCTGGCTTTGCCGCACCGCGTCCATAAACAGGCGGCCGCAGGTGACCAGCGACTCTTTGTTGGCCAGCAGCACCTGCTTACCTGCGCGGATCGCCGCCAGCGTCGGCAACAGCCCCGCAGCGCCAACGATGGCCGCCGTCACTTGATCGACGTCGTCCAAAGCCGCCAGTTCGCAGGCCGCTTGCTCCCCGGCCAATACCTCGGTAGCGACGCCGTTTTCCGCCAGAATGGCGCGCAGCTCGCGGGCGGCGCTTTCATCCGCCATCGCGGCGAAGGCGGGCCGGAATTCGATGCATTGCTGCGCCATAACCGCGACGTTGCGGCCGGCCACCAACGCTTTGATCGCAAAACGCTCGGGATTCGCCCTGACCACGGCCAGGGTGCTGGTCCCTACCGAGCCGGTCGAGCCAAGAATGGTCAGTTGCTTCATGAGTTCACTCTGAATAACTGTCTGATGAGATCGGAGGTGCTCCAGTGTGGAACCTTGGACAGCGCTTGTCCATGATCTTTCAGTACGATGAAACGGGATCTGCGCCACAAAAAACAAAGCGCCGCCCAGGCGACGCTTTTTTTCTGCGCGATGCTGATTAGAAATCCATCAGCTCTTTTTCTTTCTCCGCCAACGCGGCGTCGACCAGCTTGATGTAAGCGTCGGTCATTTTCTGAATCTCGTCTTGTGAACGACGTTCTTCGTCTTCGCTGATCTCTTTGTCTTTCAGCAGCGCCTTGACCTTGTCGTTGGCGTCGCGACGCACGTTACGCACCGCTACGCGGCCCTGCTCGGCTTCACCGCGTACGATCTTGATCAGATCCTTACGGCGTTCTTCGGTCAGCGGAGGCAGCGGAACGCGAATGTCAGAACCGGCGGAAGACGGGTTAAGGCCCAAATCGGAGCTCATGATCGCTTTCTCAACGGCCTGGCTCAGGCTGCGGTCGAACACGTTGATTTTCAGCGTGCGGGAGTCTTCCACGGTCACGTTGGCCAGCTGACGCAGCGGGGTAGCGGCGCCGTAGTATTCCACCATGATGCCGTCCAGAATGCTTGGCGAAGCGCGGCCGGTGCGGATCTTGCTGATTTGGTTTTTGAATGCTTCTACGCTTTTTTCCATGCGTGAATCAGCATCTTTTCTGATTTCATTAGTCACGTTGCAAACCCTTGGAAGCTGGTTACTTGGCAGGCGATACTCAAGTATAGCCCGTAATCGTACTCGGAGAGCGCGCGGCGCCTGGCGTCACGCGCTCCGAAAAGGGGTGTGAACAGCCTTATTTGCTGATCAGCGTACCTTCGTTCTCACCCATCACCACGCGGCGCAGCGCGCCAGGCTTGTTCATGTTGAACACGCGGATCGGCAGACCGTGATCGCGAGCCAGCGTAAACGCCGCCAGATCCATCACTTTCAGCTCGCGCTCCAGCACGTCCTGATAGGTTAATTGTTCATACAGCGTCGCATCCGGGTTTTTCACCGGATCGGCGGAGTAGACGCCATCCACTTTGGTGGCTTTCAGCACCACGTCCGCTTCGATCTCAATGCCGCGCAGGCAAGCAGCGGAATCGGTGGTGAAGAACGGGTTGCCGGTACCGGCGGAGAAGATCACCACGCGGTTGTTGCGCAGCAGGCTGATCGCCTCTGCCCAGCTGTAATTGTCACACACGCCGTTCAGCGGGATCGCCGACATCAGGCGGGCGTTCACATAGGCACGGTGCAGTGCATCACGCATAGCCAGGCCGTTCATCACGGTAGCCAGCATTCCCATGTGGTCGCCCACTACGCGGTTCATGCCGGCTTGCGCCAGGCCCGCGCCGCGGAACAGGTTCCCGCCGCCAATAACTACACCGACCTGAATTCCCAGTTCGACCAGCTCTTTCACTTCCTGAGCCATGCGATCCAAAACGCTGGCGTCGATACCAAAACCTTCTGCACCTTGCAGGGCTTCGCCACTCAGTTTAAGCAGAATACGCTGATATACGGGTTTTGCATTGGTTGCCATGGTGTTCTGTCCTAAGAAGCAGTATTAGTATTGGGGATTTCAGCCGATGAAACGCGCCTGAGGTGAGTATCACGCTGCAGGGCTTGCCACCGGTGTAATTCTGGCTGGATAGTATGGAACCGCCAGACGGCGGTTCCATCGACAGTCATTAAGACTGTTTGCTCATCGCGGCAACTTCAGCAGCGAAGTCGGTTTCGACTTTCTCGATGCCTTCGCCCACTTCGAAGCGAATGAAGTTGGTCACGTCAGCGTTGTGCTCTTTCAGCACCTGAGCAACGGATTTGCTCGGATCCATAACGAAAGGCTGACCGGTCAGAGAAACTTCGCCGGTGAATTTCTTCATGCGGCCTTCAACCATTTTCTCTGCGATTTCTTTCGGCTTGCCGGACTGCATGGCGATGTCCAGCTGAACCTGGTACTCTTTTTCTACCACTTCAGCAGACACGTCTTCTGGCTTCACGAATTCTGGCTTGCTCGCCGCAACGTGCATTGCGATTTGCTTAACCAGCTCTTCGTCAGCGCCTTTAGCCGCAACCAGAACGCCGATACGCGCGCCGTGCAGGTAGCTGCCCAGCACTTCGCCTTCCAGGGAAGCAACGCGACGAATGTTGATGTTTTCGCCGATTTTTGCCACCAGCGCTACGCGCTCTTCTTCGAACTGTGCTTTCAGCACGTCAACGTCAGTGATTTTGCCAGCCATAGCGGCATCCAGCACTTTGTCGGCGAACGCCTGGAAACCGGCGTCTTTTGCTACGAAGTCAGTCTGGCAGTTAACTTCCAGAATGATGCCGTAGTTGCCTTCGATCTTGGTTTTGATCACGCCGTCAGCAGCCACGTTGCCTGCTTTTTTAGCGGCTTTGATCGCACCGGACTTACGCATGTTTTCGATTGCCAGTTCGATGTCGCCGTTGGATTCAACCAGCGCCTTCTTGCAATCCATCATGCCAGCGCCGGTACGCTCGCGCAGTTCTTTTACCAGGGCAGCGGTAATATCAGCCATTTCTTTTTCCTCGGTTATCTCGCGTGGAGACAGTTCTCATTCAGATAAGCAAAGGGGGCCTTAACAGGCCCCCCTAACCAACATATGTCAATACCTGGTTAATAAGGGCTCAGTGACGAGCTTGCCTTATTATTCAGCTTCTACGAAGCCTTCTTCCGCCTGAACGGCCAGATCTTGAGAACGACCTTCACGCACAGCGGCAGCAACAGCAGTCAGGTACAGGTTTACTGCACGGATTGCGTCGTCGTTACCAGGGATGATGAAGTCAACGCCGTCTGGGTTGGAGTTGGTATCAACGATAGAGAATACCGGGATACCCAGGTTGTTGGCTTCTTTGATCGCGATGTGCTCGTGATCGGCATCGATAACGAACAGTGCGTCTGGCAGACCGCCCATATCTTTGATACCGCCCAGGGAGTTTTCCAGCTTGGCCAGTTCACGAGTGCGCATCAGCGCTTCTTTCTTGGTCAGCTTGTCCAGGGTGCCGTCTTGAGACTGGATTTCCAGATCTTTCAAACGCTTGATGGACTGACGAACGGTTTTCCAGTTAGTCAGCATACCGCCCAACCAGCGGTGGTTCACGAAGAACTGGTCACAGCTGTTCGCAGCGTCTTTTACCGCTTCGCTTGCTGCGCGCTTGGTACCAACGAACAGGATCTTGCCTTTACGGGAAGAGATCTTGGTCAGTTCAGCCAGAGCGGCGTTGAACATTGGTACGGTCTGCTCCAGGTTGATGATGTGAACCTTGTTACGAGCGCCGAAGATGAAAGGCTTCATTTTCGGGTTCCAGTAACGGGTCTGGTGACCAAAGTGAACACCAGCCTTGAGCATGTCGCGCATGGAAACAGTTGCCATGATTAAACCTCTATAGATTAATTGGGGTTATGCCTCCACGTATCCCATAACGCCGACCCTGGCGGCGACAAGTCACCTCAGGGCACCCCGGCGGATGTGCCGATACGTGTGTGTTATTTACACAAAATGAGTGCAGTTAAAGTATTTTCGGCCGATTCCCGCCAGGTCACAAGAACCAAGTCGCGGATCGCCGGCGCGCTTTATACCATAAACCCGCCGCCGACACCAACTTTTGTTGCGTTTCGCCGGGCGTCAGGAAATGAAATTTGGCAGCCCCCGGCCGGGCTGATACCATAAGTCACTGCTTCTTATTGTCGACGATAACGACACCTGCGGACGAATTTCATGGCAATCTCAATTAAAACACCTGATGACATCCAAAAAATGCGCGTGGCCGGCCGCCTGGCCGCCGAAGTGCTGGAGATCATCGAGCCGCACGTCAAACCTGGCGTGACCACCGGCGAGCTGGACCGTATCTGTCACGAGTACATCACCAACGAGCAGCAGGCCATCTCCGCCTGCCTCGGCTACCACGGCTTCCCGAAATCCGTGTGCATCTCGGTGAACGAAGTGGTGTGCCACGGCATCCCGAGCGACGACAAAACGCTGAAAGACGGCGACATCGTCAACATCGACGTGACCGTGATTAAAGACGGTTTCCACGGCGACACCTCGAAGATGTTCATCGTCGGCAAACCGACCATTCTGGGCGAGCGCCTGTGCCGCGTCACTCAGGAAAGCCTGTATCTGGCGCTGAAGATGGTCAAACCGGGCATCCGTCTGCGCACCCTGGGCAAGGCCATCCAGCAATTCGTCGAGGCCGAGAAATTCTCCGTGGTGCGCGAGTACTGCGGCCACGGCATCGGCGAAGTGTTCCATGAAGAGCCGCAGGTGCTGCACTATGACGCGGACGACGGCGGCGTGGTGCTGCAGGCGGGCATGGCCTTCACCATCGAACCGATGGTCAACGCCGGCGACTATCGCATCCGCACCATGAAAGACGGCTGGACGGTAAAAACCAAAGATCGCAGCTTGTCGGCGCAGTATGAGCATACTATTGTGGTCACTGATAACGGCTGCGAGATAATGACGTTGCGCAAGGATGACACCATCCCCAACATCATTACGCACGAGATGTAAGCACTGCGGCGCACGCCGCGTGCAGAATGTCACCAGGCCGGCTTATGCCGGCCTTTTTTATGGGCTGCGCACTATGTCTGACAATCTCCTTCAACCGGCTGTGCCGATGCCGCCCGCCTCTCCCAGCGTCTACGGCGACGACGAGCTCACCTGCCCGCTGCTGAAACAGCGGCTGGAGCAGTTCCAGCTGTGGCTGGCGGCGGCGTTCGACGCCGGATCCAGCGCCGAAAGCCTGGTGGCGGCGCGCAGCGACTTCATCGATCGCCTGCTGCGCCGGCTGTGGACGTTCTACGGCTTTGAAGATATCCCGGAAACCGCGCTGGTGGCGGTCGGCGGCTACGGCCGCGGCGAGCTGCATCCGCTGTCGGATATCGACGTGCTGGTGCTCAGCCAGCGCCGGCTGACGGAGCAACAGTCGCAGCGGGTCGGCGAATTCATCACCCTGCTGTGGGATCTCAAACTGGAAGTGGGCCACAGCGTGCGCACCCTGGAAGAGTGTCTGCTGGAAGGGCTGGCGGATCTGACCGTGGCCACCAACCTGATCGAATCGCGCATGATCTGCGGCGACGTTGCGCTGTTCCTGCAGATGCAAAAACATATCTTCAGCGACGGCTTTTGGCCTTCGCCGCAGTTCTTCCACGCCAAGATCAGCGAGCAACAGGAGCGTCATCAGCGCTACCACGGCACCAGCTATAACCTGGAACCGGATATCAAAAGCAGCCCCGGTGGCCTGCGTGACATCCACACGCTGCTGTGGGTGGCGCGTCGCCACTTCGGCGCCACCTCGCTGGACGAAATGGTCGGCTTCGGTTTCCTCACCCAGGCCGAGCGCAACGAGCTGAACGAATGCCAGAGCTTCCTGTGGCGCATCCGTTTCGCGCTGCATCTGGTGCTGCCGCGTTACGACAACCGTCTGTTGTTCGATCGTCAGCTCAGCGTCGCGCAGCTGCTGCGCTATGAAGGCGAAGGCAACGAGCCGGTCGAGCGCATGATGAAAGACTTCTACCGCATGACGCGCCGCGTCAGTGAGTTGAACCACATGCTGCTGCAGCTGTTCGACGAAGCCATCCTGGCGCTGGACGCCACCGAAAAGCCGCGCCCGCTGAACGACGATTTCCAGCTGCGCGGCGATCTGATCGATCTGCGCGATGAAACGCTGTTCATCCGCGAGCCGCAAGCCATCATGCGCATGTTCTACCTGATGGTGCGCAACCGCGAGATCAAAGGCATTTACTCCACCACCGTGCGCCAGCTGCGCCACGCGCGCCGCCACCTGAAACAGCCGCTGTGCACCATCCCGGAAGCGCGCGATCTGTTTATGGCCATCCTGCGCCACCCCGGCGCGGTGTCGCGCGCGCTGGTGCCGATGCACCGTCACAGCGTGCTGTGGGCCTATATGCCGCAGTGGGGCAAGATCGTCGGGCAGATGCAGTTCGATCTGTTCCACGCCTATACCGTCGACGAACACACTATCCGCGTGCTGCAGAAGCTGGAGAGCTTCGCCGAGCCTGAAACCCGGCCGCGCCATCCGCTGTGCGTGGAGCTGTACCCGCGCCTGCCACACCCGGAACTGCTGCTGCTGGCGGCCTTGTTCCACGATATCGCCAAAGGGCGCGGCGGCGATCACTCGATCCTCGGCGCGGAAGACGTGGTGGAGTTCGCCGAACTGCACGGCCTCAACTCGCGAGAAACCCAGCTGGTGGCCTGGCTGGTGCGCTGCCACCTGCTGATGTCGGTCACCGCGCAGCGCCGCGATATCCAGGATCCGACGGTGATCCAGCAGTTCAGCAGCGAAGTGCAGAGCGAAACCCGCCTGCGCTATCTGGTGTGCCTGACGGTGGCGGATATCTGCGCCACCAACGAAACCCTGTGGAACAGCTGGAAGCAGAGCCTGTTGCGCGAGCTGTATTTCGCCACCGAAAAACAGCTGCGCCGCGGCATGCAAAACAGCCCGGATCTGCGCGAACGGGTGCGCCACCATCGCCTGCAGGCGCTGGCGCTGCTGCGCATGGACAACATCGACGAAGAGGCGCTGCACCGCATCTGGAGCCGCTGCCGCGCCGATTACTTCCTGCGCCACTCGCCGAATCAGCTGGCCTGGCACGCCCGCCACCTGCTGGCCCACGACTCCACCCAGCCGCTGGTGCTGGTCAGCCGCCAGGCGACGCGCGGCGGCACCGAGATCTTCATCTGGAGCCCGGATCGCCCTTACCTGTTCGCCGCCGTCGCCGGAGAGATGGATCGCCGCAACCTGAGCGTGCACGACGCGCAGATCTTCACCAACCGCGACGGTATGGCGATGGACACCTTTATTGTGCTGGAGCCGGACGGTAGCCCGCTGGCGCAGGATCGCCACGCGGCGATCCGCCAGGCGCTGCTGCAGGCCATCACCCAGCGGGAGTACCAGCCGCCGCGCGTGCGCCGCCCCTCTTCCAAGCTGCGCCACTTCAGCGTGCCGACCGAGGTCACCTTCCTGCCGACCCACACCGATCGCCGCAGCTACCTGGAGCTGACCGCGCTCGATCAACCCGGCCTGCTGGCGCGGGTGGGCGAAGTGTTCGCCGATCTGGGGCTGTCGCTGCACGGCGCGCGCATTTCCACCATTGGCGAGCGGGTCGAGGATTTGTTTATCCTGGCCGACGGCGAGCGGCGCGCGCTCGACCAAGAAACGCGCAGAAAGTTGGAGCAACGGTTGACAGAGGCCCTCACCCCAAACGATAAAATGTGATACAAGTAACTTTTTACCGACAACATCAGGAAAGAGAACAGCATGCAGCAATTACAGAACGTTATTGAAAGCGCCTTCGAACGCCGTGCGGACATCACCCCGGCGAACGTAGACACCGTAACGCGCGAAGCGGTAAACCAGGTGATCGGCCTGCTGGACAGCGGCGCCCTGCGCGTCGCCGAGAAGATCGACGGTCAATGGGTCACCCATCAATGGCTGAAGAAAGCCGTGCTGCTCTCTTTCCGCATCAACGACAATAAGGTGATGGACGGCGCGGAAACCCGCTACTACGACAAAGTGCCGATGAAATTCGCCGACTACGACGAAGCGCGCTTCCAGAAGGAAGGCTTCCGCGTCGTGCCGCCGGCCACCGTGCGCCAGGGCGCGTTCATCGCTCGCAACACCGTGCTGATGCCGTCTTACGTTAACATCGGCGCCTACGTCGACGAAGGCACCATGGTCGACACCTGGGCCACCGTCGGCTCTTGCGCGCAGATCGGCAAAAACGTTCACCTGTCCGGCGGCGTCGGCATCGGCGGCGTGCTGGAGCCGCTGCAGGCCAACCCGACCATCATCGAAGACAACTGCTTCATCGGCGCGCGTTCCGAAGTGGTGGAAGGCGTGATCGTGGAAGAAGGCTCGGTGATTTCGATGGGCGTGTACCTCGGCCAGAGCACCCGCATCTATGATCGCGAAACCGGCGAAATCCATTACGGCCGCGTGCCGGCGGGTTCGGTGGTGGTTTCCGGCAACCTGCCGTCGAAAGACGGTTCTTACAGCCTGTACTGCGCGGTGATCGTCAAGAAGGTCGACGCCAAAACGCGCGGTAAAGTCGGCATTAATGAGTTATTGCGCACTATCGACTAAATTGAAATAGCGGGTGATTCACCCGCTATTTTTTTGTCTGCGTTTCGCTGGCAGTCACAGTCGCAGATCTCGCTTTCCGCCATAATCGCAGTCGTGGAATATAACGATCACATCTAAAGAGGGCGCAGTATGTACGATAACTTGAAAAGTTTGGGCATCAATCAACCGGAAGACGTCGATCGCTATAGCCTGCGTCAAGAGGCCAACAACGACATCCTCAAGATCTATTTCCGCAAGGACAAGGGCGAGTTCTTCGCCAAGAGCGTGAAATTCAAGTACCCGCGCCAGCGTAAAACCGTGGTGGCGGACAACGCCGGCCAGGGCTACAAGGAAATTCACGAGATCAACCCGAACCTGCGTTATGTAATCGACGAGCTGGATCAGCTGTGCCAGCGCGATCAGGTGGAAGTGGATCTGAAGCGTAAAATCCTCGACGACCTGCGCCATCTCGAAGGCGTGGTGTCGCACAAGATTGCCGAGATCGAGGCCGATCTGGAAAAACTCACCCGCGGCAAATAATGCGGATCGGTTGACCCGCATCATCGCCAAGGCGCCCTTTTGCGGCGCCTTTTTACTTTACGATTGCAGCAGCGTGCCCCACTGCTCGACCCACGGGCAGGCGGCCACTTCCGGCTCCGGCTGTTCCATCGCATCGATCTCCAGCACTTCGCCAACGCGGGTGGCGCCCTGCTCCTGCAGCAGCGCGTCGAACGCGCGCCCGGCGCCGCAGAAGTTGTCATAGCTGCTGTCGCCTAGGGCGATCAGCCCATAGCGCAGCTCCGGCTGATAGCCAACCCGATCGCGGATAGCGTGGAACAGCGGCGCGATGCTGTCCGGCAGATCGCCCTGCCCGGTGGTGGAGGTGATCACCAGCGCGTAGTGCTGACGATAATACTGCCAGGCCTCCAGCGTGCCCTCTTCGAACAGTTTGACCTCATGGCCCTGCTCGCTGAGGATGTTTTGCGCCTCTTCCGCCACCAGCAGCGAATTGCCGTAGACCGTTCCTACGAAGATACCAACCTGAGCCATGGCTCCTACTCCCTTCATTACCTTTAAAAATTGTCAGCTATCCTGACCGTTAGCCGCGCTAAACTCAACCCCGGCAAGTTCAGGGAATAGCCCCGCCCAGCCGAACTGCGCCATCACCCCTTGCCAGTCTTCGTCCCAGCGCGCCGTCACCTGCAGCGGTTCGCCGGTCACCGGGTGCGTCAGCTGCAGATGGCTGGCGTGCAGCATCAGGCGCGGGCAGCCGAAATGCTGCGCCATCCCGCGGTTCTGCCGCAGATCGCCGTGCTTGCTGTCGCCGATGATCGGATGGCGAAGATGCGCCATATGGCGCCGCAGCTGATGTTTGCGGCCGGTTTCCGGCTGCAGTTCCACCAGGCTATACCGCGCGCTGTCGTAGCGGCCGACGGCCACCGGCATCTCCACCTGCGCCAACGGCCGGTAGTGCGTCACCGCCGGCTGCGGCCCCTTGTCGGCATCGGCATGTTTATCGGCGATTTTGTCCAGTTCCGCCGTCAGCGGATAATCGAGAGTCGCCCCCTCCTGCACGTAACCCCGCACCACCGCATGGTAGGTTTTCTGCACCTGATGTTGTTCGAACTGCTGCGACAGCAGGCGCGCCACCTCGCTGGAGAGCGCCATCAGCAGCACGCCGGAGGTCGGACGATCGAGACGGTGCACGGTAAAAACGTGCTGCCCGAGCTGATCGCGCACCGTCTGCATCATAAAGCGGGTTTCATGACGATCCAGCCAACTGCGGTGCACCAACCAACCCGACGGCTTGTTCACCGCCACCAGGTGTTCATCCTGATACAAAATCTCAATCACATCACGTTCCCAGGTCAATAGCCGTTTCGGGCGCGAGTATAACAGGCATGAGACGCAACGCTAGTTCACCCATTCGATGGTCACCAGCCGCGTATCGGCGCGGCCGCGCTCGTCCACCGCCCGAATGCGGTAGCGCCCGTTGTCGATAGGCCGCCAGTCGATCGGCTTTTTGCTGGCGCTGCTGCCGAGATAGATATCGTCGACGAACCAGTACACCGTCTTGCTGTCGGCGTCCGTCACCGCATTGAAGGCGATTTTGTCCCGCCCCTGCTGCGACTGGCGCAGGGTATAGGTGGTGTTTTTCAGCGGTGAGGTGATGCGCGGCGCGTTGCCGCCGACGGCGATGCCGTTGTCCTTGCAGCGATTGATCGGCGGCGCCCGCTTCGGCAACCCGGCCTGAGCGAACACATTGGCCAGATCGGAAGGCCAGAACTCAAAGATTTCGGTGCGGGTCTGCGCCGCATCATACGGCGGGCAAACGACCTCACCGCTGTGAATATCCAGCACCACCGGCCGGTAAACGCTGTCGACCTTGATCGGCGACTTGCCGGGAATAAACCAGGTCTTGCCCTTTTGCTGGCACCACGGCGTCGGCAGATCGCCGCTGGCGAGACAAATGTCCACCCGCCGCAGCCGTTTGGGGAACGGATGCTTCGGTTCCCGCAGGCCGGGGTAACTGGCGTTGACGCTGTCGATGATGTTGAAGAACAGCGGCGCGGCCGCCTCGGCGCCGACCAACGCATTGTTGCCGCGCCCGTCGAAGTTGCCTTCCCACACCACCAGCACATAAGGGCCGAAAATCCCGACGCTCCAGGCGTCGCGAAAGCCCCATGAGGTGCCGGTCTTCCAGTACACCGGCAGCGACGAAGAACGCTGCGCCAGCGTATCGCCCGGCCGCCGGTGCTGGCGCAGCATATCCAGCGTGATGAAACTGGCCTCCTCGCTCAGCAGCCGTACCGGCGTCGATTCGGCCTGGTTCAGCTGCATGCGCAGCGGCCGCAGCTCGCCGCGATTCGCCAGCAGCGCATACAGCTTCGCCAATTCCTGCGCCGTTACCTCGCCGCCGCCCAGCACCAGCGACAGCCCGTAGTGGCTCTCGTTGGCCATATTGGCGACGCCGGTCAGGCGCAAGAACTGATAAAAGGTTGGCTGACGCAGCTGCGAGGCGACATAGACCGCCGGGATGTTACGGCTGAAATTCAGCGCGTCGGTGGCGGTCACCGGGCCGAGAAAGCGCCGGTCGAAATTTTCCGGCGCATAGGCCCCAAACGACGAAGGCACGTCTTTCAGAATGGTCATCGGATGCAGCACGCCCTGCTCCATGCCCAGCGCGTAGATGAACGGCTTCAGCGTCGATCCCGGCGAGCGTTTGGCGTTGGTGCCGTTCACCTGCCCCTGAATCGGGCGATTGTAATAGTCCGCCGATCCCACCAGCGCGCGCACCCCCATATCGCGGCTGTCCACCAGCAGCACCGCGGCGTTCTGAATGCCGCGGCTGCGGTTGCGGGCGATAAAGGCGTTGACCTGCCGTTCGACCAGCCGCTGCAACCCGGCGTCCAGCGTCGTGTCGACGCGGGTATCGCGCTGCACCAATTGCTGCGTCTGCAGGCGCAGCTGTTCGATAAAGTGCGGCGCAATATAGGGCACTTGTTCAGGCTGCCGCAGCGCCAACGGCAGGCGGAACAGCGTTTGCTGGCTGGCGTCGGTGGGGTAAACCTGTTGCCAGCGCAGGAACAGACGGTTGCGCGCCTGCGTCAATGCGGCGCCGAGCACGCCGGTTTTCGGCTCCAGACGGTAGCTGGGTGACTGCGGCAACACCGCCAGCGTCAGCGCCTCCGGCAGAGTCAACTCCCGCGGCGACTTAGCGAAATAGATCAGGCTGGCGGCGCCGATGCTTTCAATGTTGCGGCCGTAGGGCGCGTAATTCAGATAGGCTTCCAGGATATCGCGCTTGGAGTAGCTCAGTTCCAGCTGCACCGCACGCAACACCTGCAGCAGCTTGCCGCCCGGCGTACGGGTATTGAGATGCCAGCGCATGCGCGCCAGCTGCATGCTGATGGTCGAACCGCCCTGCATTTTGCCGCCGGCGACATAGCTGCGCCAGAAACCACGCATCAGGCTGACGGGGTTAAAGCCGGGGTTATAGTAGAACCAGCGATCTTCGTGCAGCAGCAATCCGCGCACCGCCAGCGGCGACACTTGCTCCAGCGGGGTCCACAGCCGGTAGCGATCGTCGTTGGCCAGCGTAATGCGCAGCAGCGCGCCGTGCCTGTCGTAATAAACGGAAGACTGCGGCAGCCCCTGCCACAGGGGCGGATGCGGCCACAGCCGAATTGCGGTCAACAGCAGCGCCAGTAAAAACACCGCCATCAAGCCGTTTTGCAGCACGCGCCCGGTCAGGATCTTCATACGTTCTCAGCATTCCGGCGCCAGACGCTGGCCTGGCGCCGGATACGGCCTAGTCGTTGCCCGCCGGCACCACTACCAGCTTGCCGCCGCCGGCCGACATGGCCTGCACTTCACGGTCGTACATGGCTTCGCCGTAGGCCGGTGGAACAATAAAGCTGCCGGTATTGGTGGCTTTGATTTGATAAACGAACTCCTGCACCTCAGTGCCGGCGCTGCCGTAGATGATCACCCGATCTTCGCGGATATCGCTGTAGTCCGGCGCCCAGGTGGAGCCAGATGCGGCCAGCGGCGACTGCCAGCCGCCATGCTCGTCGCTCTCCTCGCCTGCGTCGGCCGGCTCCGGCGGCGTCTGCTGCACCACTTCGAACCCGCCCGGCAGCAGATCGACGATCGCCAGGTTGCTCTGCCTCTCTTTCGAGTTGGCGCGCACCTTCAGATGAACGTTGATCTTCTGCCCCAGCGTCACCTGCGTCACCGGCTTGCCCTGTTCGTCGGTGTAATCGCGGACGATCTCAATCCCGCGCGACAGCGCTTTTTGCGGCGCATTCAGATCGTAACCGGCCTGCGTCACCACATACCAGGCCGGCGCGCTGCCGCCGTTGGTGAAGCGCACGGCGGTAGCGTCGGCGTTAAATTGCCCCTGAACGAACAGCCCCTGCAGCTCGCTGATGCGCTGCGGGTCGCCGCCGCTTTTGCCCACCTGCACGATGCCTAACGCGTCCGCATTGGCGGATTGCGCCGCCACCTGGGCCGAATAGCTTTCCAGCGCCAGGATGCTCATTGCAGAGGAGTAGGTGGTGTAACGCTCTTCTTTCAGTGCCTTGACCATATTCTCCAGCACCTGCGGCGGGATCGACGCCACCTTCTCAGGGAAGTGACGGGTAATCAGATACAGCCGCGTCGCATCCTGCACCAGCGGATCGAAATAGTTCTGCGTCCACCAGGCGCTGTCATAGGCTTTGCTCAGTTGCTGCCAGCTCGGTTGCAACAGCGCGGCGGCTTCGTCGTCCATCTTCAACAGGCGATAGGAAGAGGCCAGATAGAGTGCGCTCAGATCGGTTTTCCAGCCTTCGCCATAGCGTTTTTGCAGCGTATCCTGCACCGCCGCCAGCGAGTTGGTGGTCACTTCGCCCTGCAGCGTCAGCAGGTAAACCGCCCAGCTGCGCAGGCGCAGCAGATACAGATCGTCGAATCCGCTGGCCGCCAGCTCGCGCAACGCGCCGTTGGCTTCATCCAGCATGCCTTCCGGCAGGGCGTAGCCCGCCGCTTTGGCTTCGAGCAGATACTGCACCACATAAGGCGTGACGAAAGGATCGGCATCCGGCGACGAACGCCAGGCGCCGATCGCCCCGCTGTCATTCTGACGGGCGCGCAGCACGCCCAGCAGATTGCGCAGCTGCTTGCTGACTTCCGCCTGGCTCAGGCTGCTTTTCATCTCCGGATGACGGCTCTGCAGCATCAGCGGAATGGAGCGGCTGACGATCTGCTCGGAACAGTAATACGGGTAATCCGCCAGGTATTGCGCCAGCCCGCTGGTCAGCACCAGCGGCGAATTCGACACCGCCGCCCGGCGCTGCGCGAAGGCGTCGAACATCTGGCGCAGGCCGTCGACGTTCTGGCTGCCGCCGCTCATGCGCCCCATCACCGACTGGGTGCGGTACGGCGCCGCTGGCCGTACCGAGGTGCTGACGGTGCGGCGGCTGGCCTGGTCGCCGTAACGGGCGTCGAACACCAGCGGCGCATCACCCAGCACGGCTTTGGCGCGCAGGCGGAAGGTGATAACGCCTTCACGTTTTTCCGCCAGCGTCAGGCTTTGCGTCGCGTTGCCCACCACCTCCAACTGCGGCGGCGGCGTCAGCAGGACGTTGATGGCCACCGACTGGCCGTTCAGCCCTTCGAGGTTGTTGCTGACACCCACGCTGACGTCGAACTCGTCGCCCGGCGCCACCATCGCCGGCACATTCGGCGTCATGATGAAGCTGTCGCGCACCGTGGCGGCGGTTTGCGCCTTGCCGATTTTCTCCGGCGTCACCGAAATCGCCATGACGCGGATCTTGCCGTTGAAGTAATCCGGCACCGGATAGACGAACTGTTTCTCGCCGCTGACCTCGGTAATGCCGGACCAATAGGCCACCGGCTTATCGCGCTTGCGCTTGAACGGGTTGAGGTTGAGATCCAGCCCTTCGCCCGCATCGCCGCCCGGCGCCGCGGTCAGCGCCATCAGCTTGCTGAATTCCGGCAGGATCAGATCGAGGATCTGCGAGCTGCTCACGTTGAGTTCGCGCTTGCTGAAGAAGAACTCCAGCGGATCCTTCAGACGGTAACGCGCCACCTGCAGAATGCCCTCATCGACGGCGAACAGCGCCACCTGCTGCGGCGCATCGGTCTTGACCGTCATCGTCAGGTTTTCACCCGGCTTGATGACCTCCGGCGCCGTCACCTCGAGGCTGTTTTGGCGCGCCTTGGTGCTGATCTTGAACGGCATCACGCCGTAGCTCAGCGGGCTCATGAAGATCTCGCTGGAGTTGATGTCGCGCACGAACTGCACGTTGATGTAGCCGTTGCCCTCCATGCCGGCCGGCACGCGGATCGTCTGCACCGAGCTGGTGGTGTCGGTGTGGAACCACTGCCAGGCGTAAACCTTGTCCTTTTCAATGGTGATCAAGCCGCTACCGGTATAAGGCGCGTTGATCGCCACCTCGATCTCCTCGCCCGGCTGGTATTCCGCCTGGTTGAGTTTCAGCTTCAGTTCGGCATTGCGATCCAGCGAACGGCTCAGGTTGGCGTTGCCGGCCACGCTGTAGGCGACGCGATTGAGCGTCTTGCCCTGCGCATCTTCAATCACCAGCACGAAGTCGCCCGGCTTATCGGTCGCCAGCCGCAGATCCGCGCCCTGCTCGCTCAGCGCCAGCGGCTGTTCCGACAGCTGCACTTCCTTCATCTTCGACTGGTATTTGTAAACGCCCGAATCCTGTTTGGTCAGCACCGAAATGTATTTCTGCTCGATCAACACCTGCTTCAGGTTCGGCATGGCGATCTGTTTCAGGGCCGGATCGATGGCGATCACGTTCAGATGCCGCTCCGCGTCGCGGTTGATGTAGCCCAGATCGCCGTCCGCCTTCACCCCAATCAGGTAATCGTAAGGGGAAACCAGCGTACGGGCGGTCGCCGCCACCGAGCGCCCGCCGCCGGCAACGAACGCCTCCGACAACAGCTGCAGCTGATAAGTGGCGTCGGCGTAGGATTTCAGATCGAGCGGAATATCGGCCGCGCCGTGCTCATCGGTGGTGCGATCTTCCAGCTCGGTCTCGAACCCGTCGCTGTTTTGCCGGTTTTCGTAGAACGCATAATCCGGGAAGCGATCGAAGCTCGGATACATTGGCCGCAGCGTCAGCCTGGTGGTCACACGGCGATCCTGCGCCGGGGTGCCGAACAAGTTCTGCACATCGATGCTGGCCTTCAGCTCGGACGGTTTTACCCAGCCTTGCTGGCGGTCAGGCGTCAACGCCAGCTTCACTTTCAGCTGATCCGGTTCGAACTCCTTCACATTGACTGCGGTATGGCCGAGCAGCGTGGAGGTATCGTTATTTTTGCCGATCAGATACAGATAGACGTTCCACTCGCCGGTAGGCGAATTTTCATCGGTGGTATAGCTCAGCTCGTTGAAACCGCTGGCGCCCAGCGTCAGCGGCACGGTGGACATCAGCTTGTCGCGCGGATCGCGGATTTCGGCGCGCACCGGCACGCCGGCCAGGCCAACGCCCCAGTCGGCGGCGCGGGTGATCAGGCCGATGTTAAAGGTATCCCCCGGCCGATAAACGCCGCGATCGGAGAACAGGTAGCTGCTGAGCGTGCGCGGATCGGTCGGCGTTTGTTCACCGGCAACGTCGAAGCGCGAGAAATCCAGCCCGCGATCGTTATAGCTGCCGGTCGGCAGGAAGGAGACATCCCCTTCTTTCTCCACCAGGAACATCACCGGCTGGCGCTCGTTGGTGTACACATCCAGCGCCGGGAAACGCACGTGCCCATCGGCGCCGGTGGTTTGGCTGAGCAGCGTCACGCCGTTTTTGGCCACCACCGACACGGTGGCGCCGCTGACCGGCGCGCCGCTTTGGATCGACTGCACAAAGACGTCGCGCGTCTTGTCCTGCGAGCTCTTGGCGACGATGCCCAGATCGGTCACCACCACAAAGCGCGAATCGCCGACGTCGGGCTGTTCTTCCCCTTCGCTCTCATCCTGTTCCTGATCCTGCTCGGCGCCCGCCTCTTCCGCCGCCGGTTTTCGATTCGGCTGCCATTCAGACAGCGTCAGCAGGAACACCCCGCGATGGGAACTGGCGTTGGTGGAGAGATAGCGGGAAAGATCGATGCCCTGATAGTTCACTTCCCCCGGCCGCTCGTTGTTGAGCGCCGTCTGGTATTTGAAATGCTCGGTGAAATACTCGTCGTTGAGCCGGTTGAATTCCGTGGAGGAGTATTCCCGGCTTTTGAAGGAGACGATATGCTGCAGCTGGCTCGGGATCACCCGCTTGATGTCCAGCCGCAGGCCCGCCACGTTGCGCGCCGCCACGCTGATCTGCTTGTCGCCGTTGACCGACAGCAGCGAGCCCTGCGACATGAACTGCAGCGATTTCGGGAACTCCGGCACTTCGACCACGCGGTAAACCTTCTTCGGCATTTTGTAACCGCCGGCGGAAACCAGCTGGTTATCGATCTCGAGCAGCACAAAGCGGTGCGCCGGGGCGTCGAAACGGAAGCTGAACTGCGGTTGGTAGGCCTCTTCCGCCTCGTTAAGCGTCAACGGCAGCGGCGTCGCCTGCGCCAGCACGTTTTTACCGACGCTGTCGACCGTCCATTGATAGAAATCGTCGGCATCGTTGGCGGCCTCGGCATCGCTCGGATCGCGCTGCGGCAGCAGCCAGGCTTTCGCGGCCCGCGCCAGCTCTTTATCCTTCACCGCATCGCTGAAACCGACCACCAGGGCACGCTGCCCTTTGCCGCCGTCGGTGTCCACCACCTGGGCGCTGGCGTCGCTCAGCGCCAGGCTGTACAGGGTGGGAACCTTGACCCAGTTGCTTTTCGCCTCTTCGACCGCGTTGCCGGCCGCCGTCGATTTAACGCCCTTGCCGACGGTCAGATGTACCGCGCCGCCCTGATCCAGCGCCTGTAGCGGCTCGGAATGCACCCAGGCGTTCAGTTTTTTCTCGTCATAGACCAGAGAGAAGTTCAGCTTTTTCTCGGAGGTGGCGCTGCCTTCTTTCAATCCCAGCGAAATCTGTTTTTCAAAGCTGCCGACGTCAACCGGCGCGTTGAACTGCAAATTGAAGATCGCGCTGCGTTTTTGCGCATTTTGCGGATCGCGGTAATACTCGGCCTGCCCCAGGCGGTAATCGAACGCGGGCACGGTGAAGGCATAACGGGTTTTGACTAGCTTGACCTGCGGCGCCAGCAACGTGGCGGGTTCAAGGGTCACCTCATATTTCGCGCCCATCGGCAGCGGCTTTTTCGCCGTGAACACCAGTGTCGACTCATTGCTCCATGCCCACTGCCCTTCCGCCGACGGTTTCAGAGTGATGCCGGCGCTCACGGTTTTGCCCGCCGCGGTTATCGGCGCAGCCGAGCCGCTGAAGGTCAGGCTCACCGTTTGCGGCGCCTGCCGGGCGGCGGCGTAGTCTATCGGCTCGGGGTTGGACAACTCGGCGTTGATCTCCTGAACCACCATCGGCGCCGGTTCAATCGGTTGGGGCCGGTTTTGCCACCAGTGCCAACCGTAAAATGCGCCGCCCGCAACGCCTGCCAGCAGCAGCAGGCTCAGACCGACCGCTTTCGGGTGTTTATCCACGCCGCTTTCCAGCCGCAAAAAACCGCGCGGCAGCGCAGCCCACCAGGCCGGCGCACGCCAGCTGAGGTTGCCGACCAGCGGTCTCAGCAACCGCCCCAACAGCGACAACGCCCCGCCCAGCAGGCGACAAACGCCCTTAACCAGGGTAAAAGGCAAACGCAGGATAAACCTTAATAAATCCATTATTGCAGCACCTCATCATCCTAATGCAGCTCCCGGTCAACCGCCGCGGTTAAACCGAGCCGAAAGACGCCGTCGGCTCTCCTGCCCGGCATCCGCGCGAGTACTCTACACTGCCGGGCGGCAAAAATCTGCGCACCGCCAGCGCATTACGGCTCTTTATTCAACATCAAATCCAGCTGTTGCAGCAGCACCAGCAGCGGCAGACTGCTCGGTTCACGATCTTTCAACGCCTCTTCGAAATAAGGTGTGATGGCGAAGCGCGTCGGCAACGGCGCCTCGGCGTCCAACAACGCATACATGCGCGGCAAGAACACCCACTGCAGCCAGGCTTCGGCCGACATGCTGTCGATGCAGAACGGCTCGGTGCTGGAGAAAGCCTCATGCTCAGGGGGCGCGGCCTGCCACAGCGCCAGATCGCGCATGGATTGTTCAATCGCCTGCAAACTGCGGCGCACCTGGTTATGTATACTCATCTGCATTCCCGATCTCTTTTCATCATGGTATTCAGCGCTCTGGCTGAAAGGCGGCAAAGCATAGCATTTTTATAGCCCAAATTCGGCGCGCCTGAGACAGCTCGCCGTTTTTATCTGGTGACGTTCGCCGTCGCGCGGCACAATAGGCCCACCGAATTCACCACACAGATAAAGATTCATGTCCGTAATAACAGAGAAAAAAAACCACGCGACGCCCGGTAAGGCCATGTTGGCCTCGGTCACCGGTTATGCCATGGACGGGTTTGACCTGCTGATCCTCGGCTTTATGCTGCCGGCCATCAGCATCGAATTGGGATTATCCTCATCGGCCGCCGGTTCGCTGGTCACCTGGACGCTGATCGGCGCGGTGCTGGGCGGCGTGATCTTTGGCCACCTCAGCGATCGTTTCGGCCGCATCCGGGTACTCACGATCACCATCCTGATGTTTTCCCTGTTCACCGGCCTGTGCGCCGTGGCGCAAGGCTATTGGGATCTGCTGGCCTATCGCACCCTGGCGGGCATCGGGCTGGGTGGCGAGTTCGGCATCGGCATGGCGCTGATCGCCGAAGCCTGGCCGGCGGAGAAGCGCAACCGCGCTTCGGCTTACGTCGGCATGGGCTGGCAGTTGGGGGTGCTGGCGGCCGCTTTCCTGACGCCGCTGCTGCTGGAACACATCGGCTGGCGCGGCATGTTCCTGGTCGGCCTGCTGCCGGCGCTGGCGTCATTTCTGATCCGCCGCACGCTGGGCGAACCGGAGGAATTCGTGCGGCAGAAAGACGCCGGGCAGCCGCTTTCCTTCCTGCAGCGTTTGCGCCTGCTGTTTAAGGATCGCGCCACCGGCAAGGCCAGCATCGGCATCTTCATTCTCTGTTCGGTGCAGAACTTCGGTTACTACGGGCTGATGATCTGGATGCCGACTTACCTGGCGAAAAACTTTGGTTTCTCGCTCACCAAGTCCGGCCTGTGGACGGCGGTGACGGTCGTGGGCATGACGTTCGGCATCTGGCTGTTTGGCGTGCTGGCCGACCGCTTCGCCCGCTGGAAGATTTTCGTGCTGTATCAGGTCGGCGCGGTGGTGATGGTGATCGGCTACGCCCAGTTGAGCGACCCGATGCTGATGTTGTTCGCCGGCGCCGTGATGGGCATGTTCGTTAACGGCATGATAGGCGGCTACGGCGCGTTGATTTCCGATACTTACCCGGTACAGGCGCGCGCCACCGCGCAAAACATCTTGTTCAATCTCGGGCGCGGCGTCGGCGGCCTGGGGCCATTGGTGATCGGCGCGCTGGTGACGCAGGTGTCGTTCACCGCCGCTATCAGCCTGCTGGCGGCGATTTACCTGCTGGATATCTACGCCACGCTGTTCCTGCTGCCGAAAAAACAGGGCGCAGGCGATACGCTGGGCGCGATTGGTTAACGCTGGCGATGGATTAAGCAGAGAAGCACGCACGGCGGGATAGAACAAAAAGTTGGGGGCACTGCGTTAACAGTGCCCCCGGTTCGTTTTATAGCCATCCCGCTACACAGCGTGCTCCCTGCTCAATCCTTGAAAACTTTTCCTGCGGCCATCCTGACCAAGTGGTCCTTGCATCATCCTGCAGCATCGTCCTGACGCGGTTCCTCAGCCTTCCTGACCCGCCGACAGTCCTGTGCCGGCTCTCAATCTCCGTCCTGGAGGTGTCCCTGGTTTCTATCCTGAAACATCCTGGGCATCTCCTGACGCCATCCTTCGCTCTTGCCTGAGCGCATCCCTTTCTTCGTCCTGAAGCTGCATCATCCTGATGCTTTCCTGCTCCGCCGGTTCCGTTCCGGTAACGATAAGATCGCTTAAATTCCCCGGAATCACAAGGGTTTGGGAGGCGTCTCACACTAAATTAAGCCTAAGAGTTATCCTAAAGAAATTCTAACCAATTGATCTGGATAACAATAATCTCATAGTCTGGAAAAAGGTGGGAAAAATTAAGAGCGATCTCTCACACCCCGTGTGAGAGATCTCTTACACGGGCGACGGCGAATCCGCCGCGCTTCAGTCCAGCACCGGGCGCAGCGCATCGAGGAAATTCCCCAGCGTCGCCGCCAACAAGGTGCGCTTATCGCTGCCGAATTGTTCCAGCACCACGTTGCCGCTAACGTTGCACAGCGACACCATCGTCATCTCGGATTCGGTGGTCGCCAGGAACAGCGTTGGCGACAGTTTGAGACGTTTTTGCGTCACCAGATGACCGATCAGGTTCTCCTGCAGGCGGATAAAATCCTCCTCGCTCCAGACCTGCAGCAGGCTCAGGCGATGCTCCCCAAATTGCGCGCTCATGTCGCCCGCGTATTGCTGCGTGTAAAAACGGTGCGCATCCGGCTGCAAACGCAGCTCCAGCGCGGCTTCTACCCTCTCCAGCGTCGCCGCCGGCTCGAAAGGCTGCGGCAACCACAGCACCTCGTCCTCGCGATTCTCCACGATGCAGGGCGACGGCACGCCGTACAATGCCTGGCTGGCCGGCGCGTGGCCGCGCGCTTGCTGCCACAACTCGACATAGCGTTGAGTGAATTCACGCAGAGCGTGCGATACATCATGGTCCATATTCTTTCTCGCATACGTTAAACTGACGGCCATTGTACCTATCTCTGAGCGAGGTGACAGCAGATGTCCTCCTATCAAGACCACCAGGCCCTGTCAGGGCTGACGCTGGGCAAACCCACCGCCTACCGCGATCGCTACGACGCCACGTTGCTGCAGGCGGTGCCGCGCAGCATGAACCGCGAGCCGCTGGGGCTGTATCCCGACAACCTGCCCTTCCACGGCGCGGACATCTGGACGCTGTACGAACTCTCCTGGCTGAACGCCAACGGGCTGCCGCAGGTGGCGGTCGGCGAGATCAGCCTCAACGCCGACAGCCTGAACCTGATCGAATCGAAAAGCTTCAAACTGTATCTCAACAGCTTCAACCAAACCCCGTTCGCCGATTGGGAAACGGTGCGCAGTACCCTGCAGCGCGATCTGTCTGCCTGTGCCCAGGGTGAGGTAAGCGTCACCCTGTTCAGCGTCGAGCAGCTGGAAGGCACGCCGATCGCGCGTCTGGCCGGCGACTGCATCGACCAGCAGGATATCCGCATCGACAATTATGAGTTCAACGCCGACTGCCTGCTGAACGCCGCCGGTGAAGAGGTGGTGGAAGAGCAATTGGTCAGCCACCTGCTGAAGTCCAACTGCCTGATCACCCATCAACCGGACTGGGGCTCGGTGCAGATAAGCTACCGCGGCGGCAAGATCGATCGCGAAGCGCTGCTGCGCTACCTGGTCTCCTTCCGCCACCACAACGAATTCCACGAGCAGTGCGTCGAGCGCATCTTCAACGATCTGATGCGCTACTGCCGGCCGCAAAGCCTGACGGTTTACGCCCGCTACACCCGCCGCGGCGGGCTGGACATCAACCCGTGGCGCAGCAACGTCGTATTCGCTCCCGCGCACGGCCGCCTGGCGCGCCAATAAGTGCGAAACATTGCTCAACAACTGAGCTAACGAGCGGTTTATGTTGGTAAAAGCCCAGGGACGGCGGTAAGGTTAAAACGAGGCTGCGGCCGGGCAGAGCGCCCGCTGCGCCGCAGCACGCCAACCATAACGAGATGCTGTTTTGCTGCGTATGGATTACTACCGCCCCGCACCGGGTGCAAAGGAGTTACCTTGATTACACACATCAGCCCGCTTGGCTCTATGGATTTATTGTCGCAGCTGGAAGTAGACATGCTGAAGCGCACCGCCAGCAGCGACCTGTACCGCCTGTTCCGCAACTGTTCGCTGGCCGTGTTGAACTCCGGCAGCCAAACCGACAACAGCAAACAGCTGCTGTCGCGCTATGAAACCTTCGACATCAACGTGCTGCGCCGCGAGCGCGGGGTGAAGCTGGAGCTGGTCAACCCGCCGGAAGAGGCGTTCGTCGACGGCCGCATCATCCGTTCGCTGCAGGCCAACCTGTTCGCCGTACTGCGCGACATCCTGTTCGTGCACGGCCAAATCGCCAGCGCCGGCCGTTTCCAGCACCTGAACCTGGAAAACTCGGCCCACATCACCAACCTGGTATTTTCGATCCTGCGCAATGCGCGCACGCTGCATCTGGATGAAGATCCCAACATGGTGGTGTGCTGGGGCGGGCACTCGATCAACGAGAACGAATATCTGTACGCGCGCAAGGTCGGCAGCCAGCTGGGCCTGCGCGAGCTCAACATCTGCACCGGCTGCGGGCCGGGCGCCATGGAAGCGCCGATGAAAGGCGCGGCGGTCGGCCACGCGCAGCAGCGTTACCGCAACAGCCGCTTTATCGGCATGACCGAGCCTTCGATCATCGCCGCCGAGCCGCCTAACCCGCTGGTGAACGAGCTGGTGATCATGCCGGACATCGAAAAACGCCTGGAAGCCTTCGTGCGCATCGCGCATGGCATCATTATCTTCCCGGGCGGCGTCGGCACCGCCGAAGAGCTGCTGTACCTGTTGGGTATCCTGATGAACCCGGAGAACAGTGAACAGGTGCTGCCGCTGATCCTGACCGGGCCGAAAGAGAGCGCCGACTACTTCCGCGTGCTGGACGAGTTCATCATGAACACGCTGGGCGACGAAGCGCGCCGCCATTACACCATCATCATCGACGATCCGGCGGAAGTGGCGCGGCAGATGAAAAAAGCCATGCCACTGGTGAAGGAAAACCGCCGCAACACCGGCGACGCCTACAGCTTTAACTGGTCGATCCGCATCGCGCCGGATCTGCAACTGCCGTTCGAGCCGACCCACGAAAACATGGCTAACCTCAACCTGTATCCGAACCAGCCGCCGGAGCAATTGGCCGCCGCGCTGCGCCGCGCCTTCTCCGGCATCGTCGCTGGCAACGTGAAGGAAAACGGCATCCACGCCATTGAGCAGTTCGGCCCGTACAAGCTGCACGGCGAACCGCAAATGATGAAGCAGATGGATAGCCTGCTGCAGGGCTTTGTCGCCCAGCACCGCATGAAGCTGCCGGGCAGCGCCTATGTGCCCTGCTACGAAATCGTCGCCTGACCCTCAATCCCGGGCGGCGTAACGGCCGCCCTGTTTTTTCTGACCTTACCGCCCATGATGATACACCTACTGATTGTCGACGCCCTGAACCTCATCCGCCGCATTCACGCCGTGCAGGGCTCCCCTTGCGTCAACGCCTGCCGCCACGCGCTGCAGCAGTTGCTCCAGCACAGCCGCCCGACCCACGCGGTGGCGGTATTCGACGAGGACGACCGCAGCGACAGCTGGCGCCACCAAATTCTGCCGGACTACAAGGCCGGGCGCTCGCCGATGCCGGAAAACCTGCAGCAGGAGATGCCGCAGCTGCGCGAGGCCTTCGCCGAGTTGGGCGTCGCCAGCTGGCATTCGCCCGGCAATGAGGCGGACGATCTGGCGGCCACGCTGGCGGCGAAGGTCGCCGGCGGTGGCCACCAGGTGACCATCGTCTCCACCGACAAAGGCTATTGCCAACTGCTGGCGCCGAACGTACAAATTCGCGATTACTTCCAGAAACGCTGGCTGGATATACCTTTCGTGCAACAGGAGTTTGGCGTGCAGCCGCAGCAGCTGCCGGACTACTGGGGGTTGGCGGGGATCGGCAGCAGCAAGATCCCCGGCGTGGCCGGCATCGGACCGAAAACCGCCGTGCTGCTGCTGCAGCAGTCGGGCAGTCTGGACGGGCTTTATCAGCACCTGGAGCAGGTGCCGGAAAAATGGCGCAGTAAGCTGGAGCAGCACCGCGAGCTGGCCTACGTCAGCAAACAAGTCGCCACGCTGCGCACCGATCTGTCGCTGGACGGCAACCTGCAGCAGCTGCGCCTGCCGATACAATAAGGGCGCTGCAAGCAGCGCCCTTCATCAGGTTTAACGCGGTTAATCGCGCTCGTCGCGGCGGCCCGGCACCGCCGACCACATGCGGCGCACGTGTACGGTGATCTCTTCACGATCGTGATACAGCTGCTTGGCGTGCACTTCAGCGCTGATGCCGGCGGCGCTCAACGCTTCGCGGATGTTCATCAGGTTTTGCGACACTTCCTCATAGCGCTTTTTCATCGGCAGTTTGAGGTTAAAGATCGCTTCGCGGCACCAGCCTTTCACCAGCCACTGAATCATCAGGCTGGTCACCTTCGCCGGTTTTTCCACCATGTCGCACACCAACCAATAGATCTTGCTGCTGTTCGGCTCGAACTTGAAGCCGTCGGCGCGGTGATGCGTTACCTGGCCGGTTTCCATCAGGCTCGGCGCCATCGGGCCGTTATCCACCGAATGCACCATCATGCTGCGTTTCACCAGCTGATAGGTCCAGCCGCCCGGGCAGGCCCCCAGATCGACTGCGTGCATGCCGCTGGCCAGGCGCTCGTCCCACTCGTCGGCGGGGATGAACACGTGGAACGCTTCTTCCAGCTTCAGCGTCGAGCGGCTCGGCGCATCGGCCGGGAAACGCAGACGCGGAATGCCCATATAGAACGGTGAGTTGTTGTTGCTGTAGGAATAACCGACGTAGCAGCAGCCCGGCGCGATGAAAAATACATGTACCACCGGGCGAGTCGGGTTCTCGCGCGCCATCAGCACCTTCTGCTCGCGCATCGCGGCGCGCAGCGGCACCGTCAGCTTGCGGCAGAACTTCATCAGCTCTTTGCTTTCGTTGGTGTCCGGCACTTCCACCCGCAGCTCGCCGCCGCGATCGACCACGCCGATCAACATGCCGACGATCGGCGATACCCGATCTTCCGGCGGCAGATCGCGCAGCAACTCCCCCACCACGATCATCTGGCGGGCGAAAATCAGTTCGCGGAACGGAATTTCCCGCGCCAAACGGTCGGCATCGTCCGGCTGATAGCATTCGAACAACACGTAACCGCTGTGCTCTTTTACCCGCGCAAAGCCGTAAATCTCCAGCTGGGCGGCTTTATCGGTGATCTCCGCCGCACACTCTTTTTCGAAGCCGGGGCGGCAGTACAACGCAATCTTATTCATGGCGCTCGGCCTTTTTCCTCAGACGCAAAGCGCCAATCAACATCAATATCCAGCCGATCAAGAAGCACACGCCGCCAACCGGCGTGATATATACCCAGACCTTCAGGTGCGACAGCGCCAGGCAATAGAGGCTGCCGCTGAACAACACGGTGCCGAACGCCAACAGCGCTCCGCTCCAGTAAAACCACAGGCTCACGCGGCGCTGCATCGCGATCGCCAGCGCCAGGATAGCCAGGGTGTGGAACCCCTGATACTCCAGCCCGGTGCGGATCCAGGCCATTTCGTTGGCGCCCAGCGTGCCGCTTAACACATGCGCGCCGAATGCGCCCAGCGCGACAAATACAAAGCCGCTGATAGCGGCGAAAACCAGCATGGAACGGCTGCTCATCGTGATCTATCCCATTAAAAATCACCGGCCGCGGCAAGGCGGCGGCCGGCCTTATTGTTCGTAGCGGAAGCGGAACTTCTCTTGTTCGCTGGCGGCACGCGCCAGGATCCACTGCCGGAAGGCGGCTATTTTACCCAGTTCTGCCTGGCTGTCATGACATACCAGATAAAAAGCATTTTTACTGACCAACACATCGTTGAACGGGCACACCAGACGACCGGCTTCAATCTCGGTTTGCGCCATCACGTTGTTCACCAGCGCCACGCCCTGACCGTGCACCGCCGCCTGCACCACCATGGCGCTGTGGCTGAAGATCGGCCCCTGCTGCACATTGATGTGTTGCAACCCCAGCTGGCGCGTATAGGCCAGCCAGTCACGGCGTGAAACGTCATGCAGCAACGTATGATAAGCCAGATCGTCTGCGGTTTTCAGCGGATGATCGCCGGTCAGCAGGCTCGGCGAACAAACCGGCAGCAGATATTCCGCATACAGGCGCTCGGCGCGCAGCCCCGGCCAATTGCCGCGGCCGTAGAAAATCGCCACATCGACGTCGTCCGCCAGCTTGTCTTCTTCGCGGTCCACCGCCTGGATGCGCACATCGATCCCCGGATAAGCTGAGTTAAAGCCGGACAAGCGCGGCACCAGCCACTGAATGGCGAAGCTCGGCGGCAGACTGACGGTCAATGCCCCCTTGGCGCTGCGCGCCTGCAGCTTGCGCGTCGCCTCGTTGATCGAAGAGAAGATCTCCTTGATATCGAGGTAGTAACTTTGCCCCTCTTCGGTCAGCAGCAGCGAGCGGTTGCGCCGACGAAACAGCTTCAGCCCGAGGAAGTCCTCCAGCGACTTGATCTGGTGGCTCACCGCGGCCTGGGTCACGAACAGCTCTTCCGCCGCCTTGGTGAAACTCAGGTGGCGAGCGGCCGCATCGAACACGCGCAGCGCATTGAGGGGAGGTAAGCGTTTAGACATTAAATTAGCTACTTTTGTGTAACATTAATCCGAATGATTCGGCGCCGAAAATCGGGCGGCTTTGCGTGGCAAGCCATCGGTAAACGCTAACGGCGTATTGCCATTAGTTTTTTTTATCCGAGCCATTATAATTTGTCCGTTGAGGATGCGCCAGCAAATACCTATAGTGGCGGCACTTCCCGGGCCGGAACGAAAAGGGAGTGGGTGTCGAGGACGCCGATGAACTTTTGGCTTGTGGTTGTGATGTTGTGTTTGCAAATTGTCCGGCGATTCCGGACATGGTAGCTAGGCTACTGTTTTTTCACTTCCTGTACATTTACCCTGTCTGTCCATAGTGATTTTATGCAGCACCGCAAAACTTGCGGTGCTTTTTTTTGCCTGACGGTTACTGGTTGCTTTCAACCATCTCTTTCACATCGGCGCGGTTGATCTGTTGCTCGACGCCGTTGGCGTCTTTATAGCTGATCATGCCGGTATCGTTATCCACTTTAGGCTTACCGTCAGCGACAATGGTGCGTCCGTCATTGGTATGCATCACGTAGTTGCTGGAACAGGCGGCCAGGGTGAACGTAAGCATCAGGGCAGAGAGAACTGCGGCTGTTTTCTTCATTGAGGACTCCTTTGTAGTTTTAAATGCTGATAAATACCTTTTATGTGTATAGATGCGATTAATAAGCGCACGTTTAATAGCATAACAAACTTTCCCAATTTTGCCAGGCGATAAGTCCTAATCGGCGCGAACGCTTGTCTCCGGCGGCAAAATAGGACAGGATCACCCATCGACTCAAGCCAGTGACAATCAGGGTATGACGCCTTTTAACCCCAGCCTTTTTCGCCAACAGTTTCCCGCGCTCGCGCAGGACGGCATCTATCTGGACAGCGCCGCCACCGCGTTGAAACCGCAGGCGGTGATCGACGCCACGCAGCAGTTTTATCGCGACGACGCCGCCACCGTGCACCGCAGCCAGCATCGGGCGGCGCAGGATCTGACCGCCCGTTTCGAGCAGGCGCGCGGCCAGGTCGCGCAACTGATCCATGCGCCGTCGGCCGACGACATCGTCTGGACGCGCGGCACCACCGAGGCGATCAACCTGGTGGCACAGAGCTACCTGCGCCCGCGTCTGCAGCCAGATGATGAAATTCTGGTGAGCGAAGCGGAACACCACGCCAACCTGATCCCCTGGCTGATGGTGGCGGAGCAAACCGGCGCGCGGGTGGTGAAACTGCCGATCGGCGCCGATCGGTTGCCGGACCTGGCGCAGCTGCCCGCCCTGCTCAATGACAAAACCCGCCTGTTGGCGCTGGGGCAAATGTCCAACGTCACCGGCGGCTGCCCGGATCTGGCGCCGGCTATCGCGCTGGCCCATGCCGCCGGCGCGCGCGTGATGATCGACGGCGCCCAGGGCGTGGTGCACGGCCCGGCCGACGTACAGCGGCTCGACATCGATTTTTACGCCTTCTCCGGCCACAAGCTGTATGGCCCGACCGGCATCGGCGCGCTGTACGGCAAAGCCGAGCTGCTGGCGCAGATGGCGCCGTGGCAAGGAGGGGGAAAGATGCTGATCCAGGCGTCGTTCGACGGCTTTACCCCGCAAAAGCCGCCGCACTGCTTCGAGGCCGGCACGCCAAACATCGCCGGCGTGCTGGGATTGGCCGCTGCGCTCACCTGGCTCAGCGAACAGGATATGGCGGCGGCGGAGCGCTACAGCCGCGAGCTGGCGGACCGGGCGGAACAGCGGTTGGCGCAGCTGCCGGGCTTTCGCAGCTTCCGCAGTTCCGGTTCCAGCCTGCTGGCGTTCGATATCGCCGGCGTACACCACAGCGACATCATCACGCTGCTGGCGGAGCAAGGCATTGCGCTGCGCGCCGGCCAGCACTGTGCGCAGCCGCTGATGGCGGCGTTAGGCGTCAGCGGCACGCTGCGCGCGTCGTTCGCTCCCTACAATACTCAACAGGACGTCGATACGCTGGTCAGCGCGTTAACTTACGCCCTCGATCTGCTGGCCGACTGACTTGACTCCCGGAGACGCTATGCTCGCCCCCCATCCTTTTGGCCGAGAGATCACCGCCGACGCGTTGATCGCCACCTTCAGCGCACTGAAACAGTGGGAAGACCGCTACCGCCAGCTGATTATGCTCGCAAAACGGCTGCCGCCGCTGCCGGAAGCCTTGCGCAGTGAAGAAATGGCATTGAGCGGTTGTGAAAACCGCGTCTGGCTGGGGCACCAGTTGCTGGAAGACGGCACGCTGCACTTCTATGGCGACAGCGAAGGCCGCATCGTGCGCGGCCTGCTGGCGGTGCTGCTGACCGAAGTGGAAGGGAAAACGCCGCCGCAGATCGCCGCAATGGATCCGCTGGCGCTGTTCGACCGCCTGGCATTGCGCGCGCAGCTGAGCGCCACCCGCGCCAGCGGCCTGGCGGCGTTGGCCGCCGCCGTAAAGGCGATCGCCGCCCGTTACGCCTGACGCGCCGCCTTCGCCACCATCTTTTTCAGCGCGTGCGACACGGCGACGAAGCCGAAGGTGGCGGTGACCATGGTCGCCGCGCCGAAACCTGCGCTGCAATCCATTCTTTTCGGCCCTTCCGCCGTGCTGCGCGAAGCGCATACCGAGCCGTCCGGCTGCGGATAAACCAGCGGCTCGCTGGAGAAGACACAGTCGATGCCCAGCTTGCCCTTGCCGTTTTTCACCACGTTGAAATCGTGCTTCAGCCGCTCGCGCAGTTTGGCGGCCAGCGGATCCTGAATAGTCTTCGCCAGATCGGCCACTTCGATTTTAGTCGGGTCTATTTGCCCGCCGGCGCCGCCGGTAGTCACCACCGGGATCTTGAAACGGCGGCAGTAGGACAGCAGCGCCGCCTTCGGCCGCACGCTGTCGATGGCGTCGATGACATAGCTGAAGTTATGGTCCAGCAGCTCGGCGACGTTGTCCGGGGTAATGAAATCATCGATGCAGGTCACCCGGCATTCCGGGTTAATCGCCAGGATACGCTCCGCCATCACCTCGGTTTTGGATTGCCCGACATGCTGACGCAATGCGTGGATTTGACGATTGGTATTGGTGACGCAGACATCATCCATGTCGATCAGGGTGATGGCGCCGATGCCGGTGCGCGCCAGCGCCTCAGCCGCCCAGGAACCCACGCCGCCGATGCCGATCACGCAGACGTGTGCCTGCGCGAACACCGCCAGCGCCTGCTGGCCGTACAACCGCGCCGTGCCGCCGAAACGCTGCAGATAGGCTTCCGAATAAGCTGTGCTCATAACGCTTTAATTACCTTCGTAATGCAAATGATAAGGGCCGGAAAATCCGGCCCTTGCGGGTCAATCTTTTCACGCCGTATGCGTTTAGCGGGTGGCCAGCAACGAACCGCCGCCGTTTGACTGATTGGCGCTGAACAGCTGGCCACCGCCGTTGTTCTTCAGCACCCAGACGCGGCCGTAGTGGTTGTAGTACCCCGCCGAGTGGCCGGCTTCCGGCCCGATGCCCTGATACATGTCAAAATGCTGGCCCTTGATGGCGCCGCCCACGTCGAGCGCGACCATCAGACGCATCTCGTATTTTCCCGTGAATTTACCCTTGTTGTCCAGCAGCGGCACTTCGGCCAGCAGCGTGGTGCCCGCCGGGATCAGCGAACGGTCGGAAGCCACCGAGGCTTTGGCAATCAGCGGCACCGCACTGGCGCCTTTCACCGGCGCAAAAGCTTCCGGGCGGAAGAACACGAACGACGGGTTCTGCTCCAGCAGCTCACGCACCTCTGCGGCGCTGTGGGTATCCGCCCACTGACGGATCGCCTGCATCGACATGTCCGCCTTGGCCACTTCGCCGCGATCGATCAGCACCTTGCCGATGCTGCGATAGGCGTGGCCGTTCTTGCCGCCGTAACCGAAGAACACCAGCGGCTGGCCGTTGCCGTAGTCGACATAACCGCTGCCCTGGACTTCCATCATGAAGTTGTCCATCAGCGAGTTGGTGTAAGCGATGATATAGCGATCGTCGAGCGCGCCGGAGTAGATGCCCGCGCGATCCGGCAAGCGGCCCCTGCCCTTCGGCGGCATGCGGTACAGCGGATAGCGGAACTCGCCCTGTTGGGTATAGCGCGCCTGCACCACCGGCGTATAGTAGCCGGTAAACTGCACGTTGCCGTAATTGTCGACGCCTTCCATCTGGTAAGCGCTGAGGCCGTACTGGCTCAGCATGCGCGTGTCGGCGCCGGACGCCATCCAGCTTTGCACCGCCTGATAGGTGCTGTTGTTGCGGTTAAACAGCGAAGGCGACGCGTACTTGATCTCCATCAGCTGATCCGAGTAATCCTTGGCGTTGACCGGCGAACCTTTGGCGTTGGGCTGATTGACCAGCTCCAGCGATTGATCCAGACGGCCGTCCTTATATTGCTGACCCCGATCGGTCGGCTTGGACGAACAGCCCGCCAACACCGCCACCATCAACCCGCCCAGCAGGTATTTGCCCCAACGTCCTTTCATCGCGCACACTCTCAAACTGATATGATCTACCGGCTGAACGATAACAAACGCTCATTGATAAAGGAATCGCTGCAAATAAAAAAAGCCGCACGGAGGATGGTGATGAAAAAGAAGGCAAATTGCGGGCAAATTCAGCAGAAAAACGGGTTTAGGGCAATAAAATGCAAAAAGGGTTTGCAACAAAACGCATGGAGAGTATAGTGCGCATCCATCGGACGCGGGGTGGAGCAGCCTGGTAGCTCGTCGGGCTCATAACCCGAAGGTCGTCGGTTCAAATCCGGCCCCCGCAACCAACCGATGCCGCATTGGCGGTATTTTTCGTTTGGTTTCGATAACAAAGTATTACACGGACGCGGGGTGGAGCAGCCTGGTAGCTCGTCGGGCTCATAACCCGAAGGTCGTCGGTTCAAATCCGGCCCCCGCAACCAACCGAATGCCGTACCAGCGGCATAAAATGAACGGTGGTTTCGTCGTAATACCGCATCAAGACGGACGCGGGGTGGAGCAGCCTGGTAGCTCGTCGGGCTCATAACCCGAAGGTCGTCGGTTCAAATCCGGCCCCCGCAACCAACTCTTGATGACAACAGATAAGCACCCTGACGGGTGTTTTTTTGTATCTGCAATCCGCGAAAATAGCCGGACTCGCGCCCGGCCCTGCCGTTATCGACTCGCCAGCGCGCCGCCGTTGGCGAAATAAGCCTTGATGCCCGCCAGAATCGACTCCGCCACCTGCTGCTGGAAGTGGCTGGTGCGCAGCTTGCGCTCCTCTTCGATGTTGCTGATAAACGCCGTTTCCACCAGGATCGACGGGATATCCGGCGCCTTCAACACCGCAAAACCGGCCTGATCGACGCGATTCTTGTGCAACCGGTTGATTTTGCCCATCCGGTTCAACACTTCCTTGCCGAATTTCAGGCTGTCGTTGATGGTCGCGGTCTGGATCAGATCGAACATGGTGTGGTCGAGATAGCGGTCGCCGCTCTTGCTGACGCCGCCGATTTGGTCCGAGGCATTCTGCGTCTGCGCCAGGAACTTGGCCGCCGAGCTGGTGGCGCCTTTGGTGGACAATGCGAACACCGATGACCCGCGCGCAGCGCGGCTGGTGAAGGCGTCGGCATGAATCGAAACGAACAGATCGGCGCGCTGCTTGCGCGCCTTGGCGACGCGCACCTTGAGCGGAATAAACACGTCCTCATTACGCGTCATGAACACTTTCATGTTCGGCTCGCGCTTGATCATGGCGCTCAGCTTGCGGGCAATCTGCAGTACGATGTCTTTCTCGCGCGTCTTGTACTTGCCGATCGCGCCGGGATCTTCGCCGCCGTGGCCGGGATCCAGCATGATGACGATCGGCCGATCGCGCCCCGCTTTGCCGGCCTGCGGCGCTTCCGGCGGCAGCGTGCGCTCCAGATCGCCCTTGTTGTAATCTTCCAGTAACGCCAGTAGCGGATCATATTCCTCGCCGCCGCTGCCGCCCTTGGTCGGATAGAGATCCATCACCAGACGGTTGCGATACTCCGGCACCGGCGCCAGCGTGAAAATATGCGGGCTGACGCTTTGTTTGAGCTCCAGCACCAGCCGCACGGTATTCTGATCGAACTGGCCGACGCGCGCCTGCTTGAGATAAGGATCGTCGGCGCGCACCTGCCCGGCGATGCCCTTCAGCACGCTGTTGAGGTGAACGCCTTCGATATCCACCACCACGCGATCGGGATTGGTCAGGGCGAACTGCTTGTATTTCAGCTCGACGTTGGATTCCAGCGTGACGCGGGTATAGGTGGAGGATGGCCAGACGCGCACGGCGATCACGTGCGATGATGCGGCGAAGCCCGTACGACTCACACTCAGCAACCAGCTGGCGGCAACGCCCTGTAATAAACGACGGCGGCCCAGATTGTGATTAGCGTTTGGCATGCGGCTCCGGCAGTAATAGCTGTTTACAACAGATGAAAAAAACACCAATGAAATGGGGATGCCGAAAACTTTAACCAATCATTCCAGCCCTGTCATCAGAAAATCTTTTTATGGTTTTTCAATTTATTAACGATTTAGCGCCCTTAGCGCACGCTTCATGACGATTTCCCACTTGCCATCGGCGCAATAAAAGAATAAAAATACAAAAATATCGTATAAATATGCAAAGAGGTTTGGCCGTGAAGGAACGTAGTACAGAGCTGGTGCAAGGATTCCGTCACTCAGTCCCCTATATCAACGCCCACCGCGGCAAGACGTTCGTCATCATGCTCGGCGGGGAAGCCATCGAACACGAGAATTTCTCCAACATCGTCAACGATATCGGGTTGCTGCATAGCCTGGGCATTCGCCTGGTGGTGGTTTACGGCGCGCGGCCGCAGATCGACGCCAATCTGGCTCAGCATAACTATGAGCCGATCTACCACAAACACACCCGCGTGACCGACGCCCATACGCTCGAACTGGTCAAGCAGGCCGCCGGCCTGCTGCAGCTCGACATCACCGCTCGGCTGTCGATGAGCCTCAACAACACGCCACTGCAGGGCGCGCATATTAACGTGGTCAGCGGCAACTTCATCATCGCGCAGCCGCTGGGCGTCGATGACGGCATCGACTACTGCCACAGCGGCCGCATTCGCCGCATCGATGAAGAAGCGATCCACCGTCAGCTCGACAGCAACGCCATCGTGCTGATCGGCCCGGTCGCGGTTTCGGTCACCGGCGAGAGCTTCAACCTGACCTCGGAAGAAGTGGCCACCCAGTTGGCGATCAAGCTGAAGGCGGAAAAAATGATCGGTTTCTGCTCCTCACAGGGCGTGACCGACGCGGAAGGCAACATCCTTTCCGAGCTGTTCCCCAACGACGCGCAAAAGCGTCTTGAAGAGCTGGAGGAAGGCGGTGACTACCATTCCGGCACCGTGCGCTTCCTGCGCGGCGCGGTGAAAGGCTGCCGCAGCGGCGTGCGCCGCAGCCACCTGATCAGCTACCAGGAAGACGGTGCGCTGGTGCAGGAACTGTTCTCGCGCGACGGCATCGGCACCCAAATCGTGATGGAGAGCGCCGAACAGGTGCGCCGGGCGACGATCAACGACATCGGCGGTATTCTGGAACTCATTCGGCCGCTCGAACAGCAGGGTATTCTGGTGCGCCGTTCGCGTGAACAGCTGGAGATGGAGATCGACAAATTCACCATTATCGAACGCGACAACCTGACCATCGCCTGCGCGGCGCTGTACCCGTTCCTGGAGGAAAAAATCGGTGAAATGGCCTGCGTGGCGGTGCATCCCGATTACCGCAGCTCTTCGCGCGGCGAAATGCTGCTGCAGCGGGTGGAAAATCAGGCGCGGCAGATGGGATTGAAGAAGCTGTTCGTGCTGACCACCCGCAGCATCCACTGGTTCCAGGAGCGTGGCTTCACCCCGGCGGAGGTCGACGTGCTGCCGATGCAGAAGCAGGCGTTGTACAACTACCAACGCCGCTCCAAAATTCTGCTGGCGGATCTGTAATCCCTGTTGGCGCGGCCGCTACCGCGCCCCTTCATCGCTTATTCCGTTGCCTGCAGCCGTTCAGCCAATCCGCTGCGGCGCTGGGTCGGCATACGAATGGCCCGCAGCAGCACCGCCTCCGTGGCATACAGCGAGAGCTGCTTACGCGCGCGAGTGATCGCGGTATAGACCAATTCACGCGTCAGCACCGGCAGGAAGTGATTCGGCAACACCAGCACCGTATGGTCAAACTCCGATCCCTGAGATTTGTGCACCGTCATGGCATAGGCGGTTTCATGCGCCGGCAAACGGCTCGGCTGCACCGACTTGATGCTTCCATCCGGCAGTTGGAAATGCACGCGCAGCTCGCCGCGCTCATCCGGCAGCGTAATGCCGATATCCCCATTGAATAACCCCAGCGCGCTGTCGTTGCGGCCGATCATCACCGGCCGCCCCCGATACCAGCGGCCGAGAACGCCCGGTTTGCGGTCGATCAGACCGGCGCGCTGCAGCCCGAGTTCAATACGTTCATTCAGGCCGGCAACGCCGAAAGGCCCTTCACGCAGCGCGCACAGCACCTGGAAGCGGCTAAAGGCGGCCAGCACCGCCGCCGCATCCGCGCCTTCGGCAGTCAGCCGCAGATAGTCGCGATAGTCCGCCACGCAGGCATCCAGCAGCGCCTGATACTCTTCGCTCGTCGCCAGCGCATAGCCCGCGACATCGCCGAAACTGCCGCTTAAGGCTGCCAGCGCGCGCTCCCCGGCACCGGCGTTAACCGCCAACGCCAGTTGGCCGATGCCGGAGCGGGCATCGAAGCGATAGCTCTTGCGCAGCAGGCATAGGCTGTCACGCACCGCCGCTTCCGCGTCGGCCTGCCGCCCTTCGAGCGAACAGCCGGTCAGGCGGCTTAGCTCTGCAGCACGCGCATCGCTGTATCCCTGCTCGGCAAAACGGCAAATGTCCCCCAGCACCGCGCCGGCCTCCACCGAGGCCAGCTGATCGCGATCGCCGAGGAAAATCACCCGGGCCCGATCGGGCAACGCCGCAATCAGGCGCGCCATCATCGGTAGATCGACCATCGAGGCCTCATCCACCACCAGTACATCCAAATGCAGCCGGTTGCCGCGGTGATAGCGCATGCGCTGACTGTTGGGTTGCGCCCCCAACAGGCGGTGCAACGTCGCCGCCTCCGTCGGGAACAAGGCCTGCTGCGCCGGGGTCAACGCCAGCTGACGGCTGGCGCTGCCAAGCGACTCCGTCAAGCGCGCCGCCGCCTTGCCGGTTGGCGCCGCCAGCTGAATGCGCAAGCGCGCGCTTTCATCCAACTGCACCAGCGCCGCCAACAGCTTGGCGACGGTGGTGGTTTTACCGGTGCCCGGCCCGCCGGAAATGACCGCAATGCGCCGCGTGGCGGCTACCGCGGCGGCGATCTTCTGCCAATCGGGTTCGTCGCTCGCCGAACCGAACAAGCGGTCGAGAATAGTGCGCAGTTCAGCCTCCGGCACCGCCAGCGACTCGCCTTCGCCGCCGATAAACGCCGCCACTTCACCTTCGTTTTGCCACATGCGCTGCAGATACAAGCGCGGCCCGCGCAGCACCAGCGGCGTAGCGCTACTGCCGTCCCCGACCGCAGCGCTGGCCGCCAGGCGCTGCTGCCAACGCTCGCTATCCGGTCGCCCGGCCGCCTCCCACAGCGCCAGCGCCAGCGCCGGTTGGCGCCCTTCAAACAGCGTATCCGCCTGCAGCTGCTCCAGCATCAGACAGACGTGACCGGCCCCCGCCTCTGCGCTCAGGCAGGCGGCGGCCAGCAAAATATCGGGCTCGTCTTCGTTCGCCACCACGCGGGCGAACTGCACGTCCAGCGGGCGCAACACGCCAAGCGCCACCGCCTGCTCCAGCAGTGCGATCATGATCCTTCCTCCGTCGCCGCAGCTTCGCCGCTGAACAAGCGATCCATCCCCGCCACCAGCTCAAACTCGGGAAGACAGGTGAAAATGCCGTTGCCCGGGTGCGCCGCATCCACGCCGCGCAGGAACAGATAAATCACCCCGCCGAAATGGCGCCGGTAATCGTAATCCGGCAGCCGATGACGCAGATAACGGTGCAGCGCCAGCGTATACAGCTGATATTGCAGATCGTAACGATGCTCCGCCATCGCCTGCTCCATCGCCGGCCGGGTATAGGCGCTGCTGTCTTCCCCTAACCAGTTGGACTTGTAGTCCAGCAGGTAGTATTTGCCCTGCCAACAGAACACCAGGTCGATAAAGCCTTTCAGCATGCCCTGCACCTGATGGAAATCCAGCGCCGGGCAGCGGGCGGAAAGCGGATCGTAACGCTTCACCAGAGCATCGAGCTCCTTCGCCTGCAACAACCGGTTGATCGGCAAATAGAACTGCAGCTCCGCCTGCTTGTGCTGCGGCGTTAACGCCGCCAGCGTCACGCCGCTGTCATCGAGCGGCGTGTTGAGTAGCACCTGCATCCACGCCAGCAGTATCGGTTGCCAGTGTTCGGCGAACCCTTGCTGCTGCAGCTGTTCCAGCAGCCACTGTTCGTCGAGCGGCTGGGTGAAGTCCAGCGTTTCGAACAGGCTGTGCAGGAAGGTGCCGGGCGTTGCGCCGCGCGGGAAGGTATGCGGTGTAAGCGCTGGCTCACTTTCTTCCCCGCGCTCACCGGCCGCGTCGACATCCAGACGCGGCAGCAGATCCTGCATCAGGCTCGCGCCGTGCTGTTGCAAACCGG
This sequence comes from Serratia sp. BNK-23, assembly GCF_047456145.1. NCBI lineage: Bacteria > Pseudomonadati > Pseudomonadota > Gammaproteobacteria > Enterobacterales > Yersiniaceae > Serratia > Serratia sp. BNK-23. The sequence continues at coordinate 881,318 of NZ_CP179900.1, read as the reverse complement.
TATAGCTGGTCACCCGCCAAAAATCCTGGATCCGTCGGGTAAAGCTTTTCGCCGCCAACGCTTCGGCCAGCGACGCCTGGGGTTGCCAGGGTTCTGCATCCGGCGGTTCAACCAGCGACAGCGCGATACCGCCGCCCGCCAATTGCTGCAGCCGCTCCTGCAGATACACGGCGTCGCCGGGCTGCCCGCCCTGCACCAGATAGCCCAATGCGCTGCGGTGCAGATCGGTATCGCCCTGTTTCTTGCGCGTGCCCTGGAACAGCGGCGCGATGCCGATGCTGCAGTGGTACACCGAGCGGGTCAGCGCCACGTACAGCAGACGCAGATCTTCCGCCAAGCGCTCCTCCTCCGCCCAGGCCTGGCTCTCTTCATTGGCGTCGAGGTCCAGCAACGCCTGGAAACTGTGGCGATCGTGATACAGCGCCTGCTGCTGCTGGCGGAAGTTGCCGACGAACGGCAGCCACACCAGATCGAACTCCAGCCCCTTGGACTTGTGGATCGTGATCACCTGCACCAGATGCCGGTCGCTCTCCAGCCGCAGCTGCTGATTGTCGGACTGGCGATTAGGCTGGGCGATCTGCTGCGCCAGCCAGCGCACCAGCGCATGCTCGCTGTCGAGCTGCGCCGCCGCTTCTTGCAACAGCTCCCCCAGATGCAGCACGTCGGTCAAGCGACGCTCGCCGCCGGCGCTGGCCAGCAGGTTCTCCGCCAGTTGGCGCGCTTTCATCACCTCGCTCAGCATCGGCAACACGCCGCGGCGCAGCCAGAGCGTGCGGTAATTGTCGAATTCATTAACCAGCGCGTCCCAGGCGCGCTCATCGCGGCTCAGGCCGTCCAGCGTCGGCGCGTCCAGCCCCATCAGCCCGGTGGCCATGGCGCTGCGCAGCGTACGCTCCTGCTCCGGTGCCAACACCGCCTGCAGCAACCACAGCAGGTCTTTGGCCTCCGGGGTGTCAAACACGCTGTCGCGGTTGGACAGGTAGACCGACGGGATAGACAGCGCGCTGAGCGCATCGCGCACCAACGCCGCCTCATTGCGGCTGCGCACCAGCACCGTGATATCGGAGGCTTGTACCGGCCGTGACGCCTTGCCGCTCTGCAGCCGCGCCAGCCCCTGCTGCCCGGCGCTGAGCCAGTCGCGAATTTGCGTGGCGCACAGGCGCGCCATCAGCTGTTGGTAATCACTTACACCCACGCCTTCTCCCTGCTGCAGCCAGAACTGCATCGCCGGCTGCGGCGTGCCGTGCAATTCAAACGCCAGCCCTTGGTTCTTTTCCGCCGCGTTAACCTCAATAAAGGGGATTTGGCCGAACAGGAAAGGTTTTTCTACCTGAGAAAACAGGTGATTGACGCTGGCGACCATCGACGGCGACGAGCGCCAGTTGGTCTCCAGCGTATAGTGGGCGCTCACCTCTGAACGCGCACGCATGTAGGTAAAGATGTCGGCGCCGCGAAAGGCGTAAATCGCCTGCTTGGGATCGCCGATCAGCAGCAGGCCGCAATCGGGCCGGCCGACGTAAAGTTTTTGGAAAATACGGTATTGCTGCGGATCGGTATCCTGGAATTCATCGATCATCGCCACCGGATAGCGCTGGCGGATCGCCTGCGCCAGCTGTTCGCCGCCGCCGCTTTGCAGGGCGCCGTCCAGCCGGCTGAGCAGGTCGTCAAACCCCAGCTCGGCGCGCTGGCGCTTTTCCTGCTGAATGGAAGTGCGGATCTCGCTGAGCGCACGCGCCATGATCAGGTCGCGCAGCGTCAAGGGTTCATCGAACAGCTCATCTATCGCCGTGAACAGCGCATGACGCGGCGGCTCGCCCTTCTTGGTCTTCTCCAGCAGCACCGACTGGCGAAATTTATCCAGTTCCTTCGGCAGCTGGTAGTCCTGAGTCTCCTGCCCGCTCCATTCGCCGACCTCGTTCAGCCAGTTCGGCAGGTGTTTACTGCTGTAGCTGCGCTTATCGACGCCGGACTGGGCGATTAACGCCTCAAGATCGCCCGCCGCCGCCCGCCATTGCGCCTTGATGGCGTCGATGCGCGCGACGATCTGCTCGTGGCGCATCAGGACGGTTTCTTCGTCCTTCGGCGGCCGCCGCAGCGCCGGCGCTTCACCGTGCAGATAGCCGGAGAGATCGGCCAGCAACGCTTCCGGGCCGCTCCACTCCAGGCTGACCGCACGCGCCACGCCCAGCGGCAACGGATAGCAGTGGCGACGCCAAAAGTCGGCACAGGCCTGCCGCCGCAGCGGCAGCTCGTCCTGCACCAGCGTTTGTTCAAACAACATGCCGGACTCGAAGGCGTTGTGCGTCAGCATCCGTTGGCAAAAGCCGTGAATGGTGTAGATCGCCGCTTCGTCCATTTGCCGCTCCGCCGCCAGCAGCTGTGAGGCGGCGTCGCTCAAATCGTCAATTTCTTCCATCAGCGCCGAAAACAACGGGTTGACGCTGACACCGCGCACGCAGGCGATGCGCAGCCCGTGGATATTGTCGCGGATGCGCCCGCGCAGCTCCTCGGTGGCGGCCTCGGTAAAGGTCACCACCAGGATTTCTTCGACCGTCAGCGGGCGGGGAAACGCCGCGTCACCGCCCAACCCCAGCAGCAAGCGCAGGTACAGCGCGCCGATGGTAAAAGTTTTGCCGGTGCCCGCCGACGCTTCTATCAGGCGTTCGCCGAACAGCGGCAACGACAGCGGCTCCAGCCTCTGCGGGGCAATTTCCGTCATGGTGTTGCCACTTTACGCGGCAAAATCTGCTGCAATGCCGACGCGTTCGGATAGGTAACCCAATCCTTAGGCGCCGCGTAATCCGCCTTGTTTTGCCCGCTGCCGCTGACCTGCGACAGCACCGCCAGCCCCTGCGGCTGGATCACCGCCTGGTGGAAATAATCCGCCAGTTTGGCCGGCGTCAGCTGTTGCACCTGCGCGATCAGTTTCTGACGAGTATCGAAGGCGAAGTTGCCGCGATCGAAATCGTTGGCGAACCGGCTGGCCTCTTCGCTGAGAGTTTGCGGCCGCTGTTTGAGTTCGTTGATCAGCGCCTGTTTGTACTGCTCAAAATCGGCCTCGCTCATTTCACGCAGGCGTTTCTCGGTTTTCGGGTAGAAATCCTGATAGCGCTGGTACAGGTAGGCCGGCTGTTTGCTGTTGCTCTGCAACAGGAAGCCAACGCCCCACTGGCGGCCCACGGACATCGGGAAGGCAAAGACCGCATACCCCAATTGTTCCTGAGTGCGCAGCTGGCTGTAGAACCACGGCTGAATAATCTGCCCCAACAGCGAGCTATAGGCCATGCCGGTCACTTCGTCGTAACCGGTCGGTACATAGACCGCCGCCAGCGCCGAGTCGGTGCTGCTGCCTACCTGTTGCAGGTTGGCCAGATGATCCTTGTCCACCACCACGTCTTCGCCGTGCCACCATTCGCTCCCGGTACAGCCCAGACGATGTTTCAGCGTCGACGCCAACGTGTCGACCTGCTGCTTGCTCATGTTGCCCACTACCAGCAGCTCCGGCGTGGCCTCGGCCAGCAGGCTGTCGCGATAGGCCAGCACGTCTTTCAGCGTTAACGTCTTCAGCACTTCGCGGCGCTCGCTGCGTTCGGAATACGGCACGCGGGAAACCATCTGCACCGGCTGAATGGCCAGCTCAAACGCCTTGCCCTTCTCGGCGGCGTCCAGCTGCTCCAGATACCAGGACTTGGCCTGCGCCAGCTGATCTTCCGTCGGCGTGAAGCTGGAATAGCCCTCGATCAGCGCCGTCAGCAACTGCGGCAGACGCTGGGTGAAACCGTTGGCGTTAAACATCAGGCCGTTGTTCGGCGAGGTCGAGAAGCTCAGCCCACCGACCGATGCCTGATAGCTCAGCTGATCCAGCGCCAGGCCGGCCAGATAATCCGTCAGCGAGAACAGCACCTGATTGCGCGCGGAATCCATGGTCTTGGCGTTGCGGAAAGCGACGGTGACGTCGGCCTTCGGCTCGTCGGCGAAGTAACGACTCGGCATGTACAACACGCGCAGGCCGGGCTTATCCACCACCATTTCCGGCTTTTTGAACTCGTGCGATGGTTTGGTCAGGGTGAAATCATCTGGAATGTACGGGTTGAGCGCCGGCAATGACAGGGAAATGCCGCTGCCCAACTGCTGCCACTGCGTAAAGCGCTGCGGCGTGATTTTGTCGACCTGGTAAGGCGCATTGACGAAATAGGCCGTCTTGTTGTGCGGTTCATCCGGGCTGACGAACCAGATGCGCGCATTTTGCGGCGTCATGGCGTCCAGGCGTTCGGCGATCGCCTTAGGATCATAGCGATCGGCCAGGTAAGGCGCGTCCAGCGCATGCTCAACCGGCACGCGCAGCATAGTGTCCACCAGCCATTCGATGTAGTCCATGTCGCGCGTGATCGAGGGATAGCGGAAGTCCAGGTTCAGAACATGCGAGATTTCATCGAAGTAGCTCTGCTTGATGCCCTCGCTGCGCAGCATTTTCAAGTAGTTGAAAATGGCGGCGACGACCTCATCGCGCTGGGCCAGGCCTTTGTCAGTAAGTGAAACGCTGATGGCGAAGACGCCGCCGTTGCGATCCACCATCGGATCGGCGCCGGCATTGATGGCGTCCGCCAACCCTTGCTTCTGCAGCCAGTCAGACAGGGTGTTTTTACTGCGGTTGCCGATCAGGTAGCTGATGTAGGTATCGGTTTTGCTGCGAAACGCGGCGCTGTTGTTATCGATGCGGAACTCGACCTTCAGCTGCTTGCGCGGCTGCGCCGGCACATAGTGAATGATGATGCCCTGCTGTTCCGGCGTGACGGCCGGCACGGTGATCGGCGGCACGCTGGCGTCATGATTCGGCACGCGGCCAAAGGTTTTCGCCGCAATGCCAGCCAACTGCGGCAGCGACTGATTACCGTACAAAACGCCCATCATCAGATTGGCGGAATAGTAACGCTTATAGAAGCCGGTCAGTTCATCGTGCAACTTGCTGTCCGGCTTGTCTTTCAACGTATCGAGATTGCCGCCGGAGAAGCGCGCGCTCGGGTGCGCCGGGTTCAGGGTTTCCGCGCCGACCTGCGCCATGCGCATGCCGTCGCGCGAACGCGCCATCGTTAACTCGGCGTTCACCGCGTTACGCTCGCGATCGGCATTGCCCGGATCCAGCAGCGGCTCGGCAATGGCGTCGGCCATGCGGTCGACCGCCGGCTCCAGCGCGTCATTTTCCACTTCCAGATAGAAGGCGGTGCGATAAGAGGCCGTGCTGGCGTTGTGGCTGCCGCCGTGCTTTTTCAGGAATTCGGACAGGTTTTCCGGCTCTGGATAGCGTTTGGAGCCCATCAGCACCATATGTTCCAGATAGTGCGCCAATCCCAGTTGGCTGTTCGGATCTTCGAGCGATCCAACCGGCAATGCCAGCGCCGCCAGCGATTTCGGCGCCTGGGCATCGGACACCAGCAGCACCGTCATGCCGTTAGCCAACTTGATCGCCTCGTACTGACGCGGATCGTGCTCGCTCTTGTTGATCTTCTCCGCCAGCGGTTGCCATCCTTGTGCGGCCCAACTCAACGGCGCCCAACACATAGCCAATAATACCAGCCCGGTGATGCGGGCCAACTGTCTGCGCATATCCAAAATAAACCCCTATTCTGACATCGCCACGCCCACTCCCTGACGCTGGCGACGTACATCAAAACCACATAACCAAATCTGTACTCGCCGGATTCTTCGCCAATGTGGCGCCCCAAAACGCGGCGGGTATATGCCTGTACGTTATGTAAGACCGGGAATCACCCCAATGGTTGAATATAACCTTCGTTATTTTTACCACCTCCCGCCGCACAGCACCACCGGGGGATTGTTACCCCAGGTTATGACGCGCCACCGGCAGCAGATAACGCTCTGTTTCGGCCAGTATTTGCGCTAAGTATTCATTATCCAATTGGCGGAACACTCGCTGAACGTAGGGATCTTCCCCTTCTCCGGGAATGCGCTGATCGCCCTGCCAGGCCTGCAGCAATTTGGCGCGAGCCTTTGTTTGCGCTTCTTCCTCCCAGTCGATTTGCTGTGTTTCCGGCTGATAGCACTGACTCAGCCACGCCCAGCCGCTCTTGTTCAGCAACAACAGCGGCTGACACAGACCGCGCTGATAACCCGCCAGCAGCTCCGCCAACTGCGCCTGCGCCTCTTCAGGCGCCAGCGCGGCAAAGCGCCAGGCGGAGTTCTTGCGGCCGTAGATGCGGCTCTCGCCGGTGCCGCCGGCGCGGCAGTACACCAGGTGCTCCAGCCACAGCAATATGCCATCCACCGCCGACAACGTGGCGGGCCGCCAGCGCAACAGGCCGTCATCCTGCACCTGATGCAGCCAGCCGCTGAGACGTACGCCGGCAATATCGATATCCAATTCCAGGCTATGGCTCTCTGCGCGTTCCGCACGCACCTGCTCGGCCAGTTCGCTCATCTCTTCCTGCTGCTTTTGCCAATAGATCTCGCCAAAGGCGCCATAGGGCAAGCCGCCGGCGGCACGCACCCGCTGGAACAACCGTTCGGGATCGTCGCCGTCGATCAGGGTATTCAGCAGTTGGCTGTTGAACTGGTAGCGGCTGAGGTTATCCAGCGTGAAGGGCTCTTCGTCCGGCAGCTCAGTCTCTTCCAGGATAAAACTGACGCCCAACCGCAATTGGAAAAACGCGCGAATCGGATGGCGGTAAAACCGCAGCAGCTCATCCAATGATATTTGCTGCAGCGCTTCGGCAGGCAGCGGCTGGTTGAACGCCGGATGCGCCGCACCGCGACCATCTGCGGCGGGCAGCCACTCGGCGGCATAGCTTTGCGCCTCCGAGCCCGGCAAGAAATTCTCGGCGGCGAACGGCATGCGCGCATGCCACTTCAGCAAGTGCTCACCAACCCGCCGGGCGCTGTCGTCTGCGCTGAGTTCCTCATCTCCCGGCAGGCAATAGCTTTGCTCCAGGTACTCAAGCAGCTCAGTGACCAGCACAGAAGGGTAGCGCGGGCTGTTGTCCTGAATGGAACGGCCGATGAAGCTGATATATAGCCGCTGCTGAGCGGACAGAATCGCTTCCAGGAACAGATATCGGTCGTCATCGCGGCGGCTGCGGTCGCCGCGCTTGACCTGCTGCGCCATCAGATCAAAGCCCAGCGGCGGCAGCGTGCGCGGATACACGCCGTCGTTCATGCCCAGCAGGCACACCACCTTGAACGGAATCGAGCGCATCGGCATCAGCGTACAGAAGTTGATTTGCCCGGCGAGGAAGCGCTGGCTGATGCGCTCCTGATCGAGGCGCGCCGCCAGATCGTCGCGCAGAATGGTCAACGGCACCTCATCGGGATAGCGCGCCGCCAAGCCAAAATTAATGGCCTGCTGCCACTGCTGCTCAATCAATGCCAGCACCACTTCGGTATCGCTGTCCGCTGCGAAGAAGGCATCCAGCAGTTGGCGGCACAGCGGCAGCCACGCCTCGAGCGAGCGCGCTTCGCTCAAGATTTGCCGCCAGTGGCTGAGCTGCGCCAGCAGGTCTGCCAGTTGCCCCGCCAGTTCGGCGACCAACCCGCTCGATTCATCGTAAGGCAAAATGCCCTGCCAATCGCCGGCGTTGCTGTCCATCGCGTAACCGAGCAGCATGCGCGTAATGCCGAATCGCCAGGTGTGCTGGCCGGTGGCGGGCAGATCCAGTTCGCGCACGTTATCGTCGTCCAGACCCCAGCGCACGCCGGATTCACCGACCCAGTGACGCAACAGGCGCAACCCCTCTTCGCCAATGGCGAAACGGGCGGCCAGGGCAGGTACTTCCAGCAGCGCCAGCACCTGTTCCGACGTAAAGCGGCTTTGCGGCAAATCGAGCAGGGAGATGAACGCCTGCAAAGCCGGATGCGCCTGGCGCGCTTTACGGTCAGAAATGGCAAACGGCAGGTAGCGCTCGGCGGGGGCATTGCCGAACACCGCCTGAATGTAAGGCGTGTAGCTGTCGATATCCGCCACCATCACGATGATGTCGCGCGGCGTCAACGCGGGATCCTGCGCAAGCATGGTCAGCAGTTGATCGTGCAGCACCTCCACTTCCCGCTGTGGGCTGTGGCAGGCGTGCAGGCTGAGGGAGCGGTCGTTTTCATCAAGCGGACGTTTGCTGAAGCTGCTTTCCAGCGTTTCCGCGGTAATACCGATTACCGCATGGTCTTCCAGTTCCAGCATATCGCGCTGAACGGCGTGCAGCATGGTATCGGCCGGGATATCGACAAAGGCGTCGACCTCTTGCGCCCCTTCCATCTGCGACAGCAGGTAAAGGTGATCGCGCCCCAGCTTGCCCCAGGAGGCCAGCAGCGGGTTGCTGAGTTGCTGCTGCCCTTCGGCGTCAAACAGGCGCGCCGCGTCATCCGGCTCGCGGAACAGCCCTTGCTCGCGCGCCTGATGATAGTGACGACGCTTGCGGCTCTGCAAGCGGGCCAGAAAGGCGTAATCCTGAATATCACCCCAATAGTAGCGACAGGGGTTGGTGAACATCAGGTGGATGTCGATATGCCGCCCCAGCGCCTGCAGCGCTTCCAGATAGATCGGCGGCAATGCCGAGATGCCGCAGATAAACACCCGCGGCGGCAAACCGGGCGGGCACGTTTTTGCCTGCTCCAGCGCGTGGATAAAGCGGCTGTACAGATTGGCGCGGTGCCATTCCGGCTGCCCCAATTCGCGCGTGTATTCCACCAGTCGCGCCCAGAGCGGCGCCTGCCATTGCTGAGCCTCCGCCAGACCGTCGATGCGCTCGCCGCGCTGCCAGCTCTCCAGCCACTGCGGGCGATAAACCAAATATTGGTCGAACAGGTCGGCGACCCGGCCAGCCAACTGGTGGATTTTGCGCTTGTCGCCGTCATCGGTCAGATAGTGCTGCAGTGGCGCAAACGCCGGCTGAGTCAACATCTCCGGTAACAACCACATCAGCTTCCAGGTCATGGCATCCTTGCTGAAGGCGCTCTCTTTCGGAATATCCGGCAACACCCGGGTGAACATGTCCCAAATGAAGGTCGCCGGCAGCGGAAACGCGACATTGGCGGCGATACCGAACTGTTCCGCCAGCTGCATCTGCAGCCATTGCGCCATACCGGGGCTTTGCACCAGCACCACCTCCTGTTGAAAAGGATCGGTCAACGGATCTCTGGCTATCAGCGCGCTGGTCAGCGTTTTCAACAAATCCAGCTGATTGGAATGATAAACCGTGAACATGAAGACTCCTTTAAAACAAGATACGTACCGGCTCAAAAACGGGTGCAATACCAGCGGCTCAGCGTCGCCCACTGCCGTTGCGGAGTTTGTACTCTGACCGTCAATCGGCGGCAATCCGCATCCGCGCCGTCGAACGCCGCCTCGCGTCGCCAGCCTTCCGGCAGCGGTTCGGCATCGAGCCGACCGGTGACTGCGAACGCCTCCAACTGCTGATGCGCCATCACCCAGGCTTGCCGGTAGTGCCACTGGCGCTGGAACGACTGCAACAGCACCTGATGATACTGTAACAAGCCCAGCAGCGACACCGAGAACAACAATGCCGCCACCAACACTTCCGGCAGGCTGAAGCCGTTGCGGGATAACCGCCCTGCGCGAGCGTTAACCCTCACAGTCGGCCGGCCTTTTCTCGGGGCAAAAATCCAGCCGGCCGCCCGGCTGCGCTTGCACCCTGCCGACCGATTCCGCACCGTCAAACGCGCCCCATTGATACAGCCAAAGCGGCTCACCGCCGCGCATCTCCCCAAGGCCGCGTACCGTCACGACGCCCGCTCTGGCAGACAGCCGGGCGCAGGCCGTCAGTTCCGCGCGCTGCCTGCATAACCAGGCCGCCGCACTCAGCTCGGCGCGCGGCCAACGCTGGAGCATGCCCCAACTCAGCGCCGATGCGGCCTGATTGTAAGCCTGGAGGTAGCGCTGCTGATCGGCGGCCAGTAACAGCGCGTTATCCAATTGCCGGTGCTGGGCATTGAGCAACATCAACCCCAACGCCAGCAGCAACATTACCGCCGCCAAAGTACTGCCACCTCGCTGGCTCCGCCGGTTCATGGCAACGCCGCCATTTCGACGCTCCCGCTCAGGCTGCGCCTGATACGCGCATCGCCGACAGAGCGCCCCGCCAGAGTCAAACGGGCCAGCGCACCGCCATACTCCCCGCGCTCTATCGCCACATGAAACCGCTCAATGCGCACTTCGTCACGATCGAGCAGCCGCTCCCAGCCGCCGCCGTCGCATTGGCTTACGCCGCGCTGCCCTTCCAAGCCGCCATTGCGCAGCCGATAGCCGAAATAACCTGCATCCTCGCCCGAGGTGAGCCATTGCCCACTGCGGGTGATATCGTAAGCGACGATAACGCAGCTGCCCGCCGCTTCTCCCACCGCCTGGCCGATCAGCAGCGGGCGGCCGGCGCACTGCCCGGCACAGAAACCGGCGCGGCGCAGGTCTTTCTCGATGCCGAACGCCAGTTGCCGCAGCGTTGACTCCAGCCGAAAATGCTGGCCGACGGCCACGTTTTGCTGGCGCAACAGCGGGTAGGTTTTCGCGGCGCCGAGCGCGATCACGCTGCCGAACACCAGCGCCAACATCACCTCCGGCAAGGTAAAACCGCGTTCTACAGTCAGCATGGCGCGATCCCCCTTATCCGGAGCCCTTCGCTGCACAAACGCAGCCGCCCTCGGGCGGACAGCACTAGCCGCAGGCCGCCTGCCTCGTTGCTGAGCAGGATGTGCCCCGCCTGCGCGGTATTGCGCAAGCCGTAAAACCCGATCTCTTTGTCGGTGTAGCCGCTCAAAACGACGTCGCGGTAAGACGGTGAGAAAACGGAACCCTCGGCGGAAGCGCAATCCGGCGGCGGCACACCGCCGCCCAGGCACCAGGGCGTGCCGTTCTTGAACCACAGCAGCGTCGTGCGGTTGCGCCAGTTGGCGTCCGCCTGCAGTCGCAGTAAAAACGCCAGCAGCTGCTGGGCAGTATGTTCCAGGCGCAACGTTTGCTGATGGTGGCGCCATTGACCGACGCCCCAGCCGGTGAGCATGCCGACGATCAGGAGCGCCGCCAACAGCTCAATCAGCGTCATGCCACGCTGGCGGTGATCGATGTTCGAGAGCGTATTTTCATTCATGCGGCCAGTTTAAGGGCCGTAACAAGGCGGTAAAGCCGCATGCGCAAGCCTTGCGGCAAACTGCGCAATGTTTTCCCTGTAGCGACAAATGGCGACAATAAAATGCGGCGCGACGCGCAATGCGGATAAAAAAAGGGGCGCAATCGCTGCGCCCCTGGTGTGATGCGGTTAAGGTCAGATCGCGACCGGCGCCTTGATGGCCGGGTGCGGATCGTAACCTTCGATCTCGAAGTCTTCGAAACGGTAATCGAACAGCGAAGCCGGCTTGCGTTTGATCACCAGCTTCGGCAACGGACGGGGTTCACGCGTCAGCTGCAGCTTCGTCTGTTCCATATGATTGCTGTACAGATGGGTATCGCCACCGGTCCAGACGAAGTCGCCGACGTCCAAATCGCACTGCTGCGCCATCATATGCACCAACAGCGCGTAGCTGGCGATGTTGAACGGCAGGCCGAGGAAGACGTCGCAGGAACGCTGGTACAGCTGGCAAGAGAGCTTGCCGTCCGCCACGTAGAACTGGAAGAACGCGTGGCACGGCGCCAGCGCCATCTGGTCCAGCTCACCGACGTTCCAGGCGGAAACGATGATGCGGCGCGAATCCGGATCTTGTTTCAGCTGCTGGAGCACGTTGCTCAGCTGATCGATCTGACGACCGTCCGCCGCGCCCCAGGCGCGCCACTGCTTGCCGTACACCGGGCCGAGATCGCCGTTTTCATCGGCCCACTCGTCCCAAATGGTGACCTTGTTGTCACGCAGATAGGCGATGTTGGTATCGCCGTTCAGGAACCACAACAGCTCATGAATGATCGAACGCAGATGACATTTCTTGGTGGTCACCAACGGGAAACCTTCCTGCAAGTTGAAACGCATCTGGTGGCCGAAAATCGACAATGTGCCAGTGCCGGTACGGTCGGCTTTAGGGGTGCCCTCGGCGAGCACCTTGTTCATCAAATCCAGATACTGTTTCATTTGTCCCTCACGACAGTTGTTGCTGCGGGCGACGACGGTACGCCCAAATCATCATAATAACACCGGCCACCACCATCGGGATGGACAGGATCTGCCCCATGCTGATCACGCCGTCGAACAGGCCAAGCTGGGCATCCGGCTGGCGGAACGCTTCAACGATGATGCGGAATGCGCCATAACCGATCAGGAACAGGCCCGATACGGCACCCATCGGCCGCGGCTTGCGGATGAACAGGTTCAGAATGATAAACAGCACCACGCCTTCAAGCAGCAGTTCATACAGCTGGGACGGGTGACGCGGCAGCACGCCGTACTGATTCAGCAGCGGCAGCAGAGAAGGGTCGGCGGCGGCGAGCGCCACGTCTTCGCTGCGCGAGCTTGGGAACAGCATCGCCCAAGGGGTGTCGGTGGTCACGCGGCCCCACAGTTCACCGTTGATGAAGTTGCCGAGGCGGCCGGCGCCCAAACCGAACGGGATCAATGGCGCGATAAAATCGGAAACCTGGAAGAAGGTGCGTTTGGTGCGGCGAGCGAACCAGAACATCACCAGAATCACCCCCATCAATCCGCCGTGGAACGACATGCCGCCATCCCAGACTTTAAACAGATAGAGCGGATTATCCAGGAACAGCGGCAGGTTGTAGAACAGCACATAGCCCACGCGGCCACCGACGAATACGCCCAGGAAACCGGCGTAGAGCAGGTTTTCCACTTCGTCTTTGGTCCAGCCGCTGCCCGGCTTGTTGGCGCGGCGCACCGCCAGCCACATGGCAAAAACGAAGCCGACCAGATACATCAGGCCGTACCAATGCAAAGAAACCGGGCCAATGGAGAAAATGACCGGATCAAATTTAGGAAACGCCAGATAGCTATTGCTCATCTATCACCACAACATGTCTGTTATTTTTCCCCATGTGGGGGCGGCAGGTGCCAAACGTCGGCGCAGGTTGTCACACGCCTTTCAAACGGCAGCGTTGACCGCTGCGGTTTGCAAGACGACGAACATGCGTCGCGCTGAGGTTGCGCATCATAACATAGGCTTAGCGCGGTCCGGGCCGGCAGCGCGGGAAAAGTTCTGTAAAAAAATCACACCGCGCAGCGGTTATCGGCCCCCGCGGATCAGCCCGCCCATGCCGCGCCGCTCCATAAACGCCGCCACCAGATGGCGCACTTCGGTGGTCATCTGGGTGTTCAACACCCGGTGCGCCAACACTTCCGCGTCGGCCAGGTCGATATGTCGCAGCAGGTATTTGATGCGCGCCACGCTGCGGCCATTCATGCTCAGATTGCGATAGCCCATGCCCACCAACAACAGCGCGCCCATGGGATCGCCGGCCAACTCACCGCACAGGCTAAGCTGCAGCCCGGCTGCTTTCCCCTGTTCGGCGATCAGCTTCAGCACCTGCAGCATCGCGGGATGCAGGCTGTCGTAAAGCGAGGCTACCCGCGTGTTGTTGCGATCCACCGCCAGCAGGTACTGGGTCAAATCGTTGGTGCCGACCGAGATGAAGTCGACGCGCCCGGCCAAATGCGGGATCAGGAAAATCATCGACGGCACTTCCAGCATCACGCCGATTTTCGGTTTCGGGATCGCGTAGCCAAGCACCTCTTCCACCTCGCGCCCGGCGCGGTCAATCAAGCGCTTGGCCTCATCGACCTCTTCCAGGCTGGTGACCATCGGCAGCAAAATGCCCAGGTTGCCGGTGCCGGCATTGGCGCGCAGCATAGCGCGCACCTGTATCAAAAAAATCTCCGGCTGATCCAGAGTGATGCGGATGCCGCGCCACCCCAGGCAAGGGTTTTCTTCGCTGATCGGCATATAGGGCAGTTGCTTGTCGGCGCCGATATCCAGGGTGCGCAGCGTAACCGGCTTGCTCGGATAGAGCTGCAGCATGCCTTGATACTGCGCGACCTGTTCTTCTTCGGACGGGAAACCGCTTTGCAACATGAACGGGATTTCGGTGCGGTACAACCCCACGCCATCCACTCGGCCGCCCAACAGCTGTTCATGTTCCGGGCTGAGGCCGGCGTTCAGCATCACCTGAACGCGTTCGCCGCTTTTCAACTGCGCCGGCTGCTCGACGTCGTCTTCCGCCAGCTTGCTCAACTCCAGCTCTTCGCTGATCAGCCGTTGGTATTCCTGCACCAACACCGGCTCAGGATCGACCAGCAGTTCACCGCGATAACCGTCGACGATCAGCAACCGCTGGCTGAGCAGAGAAGGCTGGATGTCGGCGCCCATCACCGTCGGCACGCCCATCGCACGCACCAAAATCGCCGCATGCGAGTTGGCGGCGCCGTCGCGCACCACCACGCCGACCAGGCGATCCTGCGGCACTTCGGCCAGCAATGTCGCGGTCAGCTCATCTGCCACCAGCACAAAACGCGCCGGCCACTGGGTGGCGCCCTGGGTGGTGTCGTCGAGGTGGAACAGCAGGCGTTGGCCCAGCGCGCGCAGGTCGCTGCCGCGCTCGCGCATATAGGTGTCCTGCAGTTTGGCGAACTGTTCGGCAAAGGCTTCTATCACCTGCTTCACCGCCCACTCCGCCACCGAACCGTTGTCGATTTCGGCGAACAGTTCGCGCTTGAGGCGAGCGTCGTTTAACAGGTGAGAATAAAGATCGAAGATCGCCGCGCTCTCTTTTTGCGAGCTGGCGGCAAAACGCTTGCTGAAACGGCGAAACTCCGCGCCGGCCTCTTCCAGCGCCAGCGTCAGGCGCTCGCGCTCGCTGGCGGTGTCCAGCGTCGACGCGCGGTAAACCTGATCGAGCGAAGGCTGGCTGCTGTCCTGCCACCCTTCCGCCACCGCCACGCCGGGCGAGGCCGCCAGCGCGCGCACGCGCGTTTGGCGATACTGACCGAAAATGGCGTTGAGCTGCGACTGTGACAGGATCCCGGCCATCTGCGTGGCCAGGGTGACCATGAAAGACTCTTCGCTTTCATCGAACTGGCGCAGCTCGCGCTGCTGCACCACCAGCACCCCCAGCAGTTGGCGCCGATGAATGATCGGCACCCCGAGGAAGGATCGGAAACGATCCTCTTTCACCTGCGGAACGTATTTAAAACTGGGGTGGCTTTGGGCATCGGCCAGGTTGATAGGCTCGGCTCGGCGGCCGACCAACCCGACGACGCCCTCGTCAAACGCCAATGCGATAGTGCGCCCACGCGGCTTTTTCAGCCCGCGCGTGGCCATCAGGTAGTAACAGCGGCGATCGTTGTCCGCCAGGTAGATGGAACACACTTCGGTGTCCATCGCCAGACAGGTTTCATTGACCAGCAGATCCAGCGCATCCGTCAGACTGGCCGCCGCGGCCACCTTCTCTACAATTTCTCGCAAGCGCGTGAGCATAGTCGGCTTAACTTAACCTCTCTTTCGGCGATAAGCGGGGGCCTGCCGCGGCGCCGCCTGCTCTTGCATCGGCATCACGGTCACGGCGAATTCTTTCATCACCCGGCGGTAGACGTCGCGTTTGAACGACACCACCTGGCGCACCGGATACCAGAAGCTCACCCAGCGCCAACCGTCGAACTCCGGCGTGCTGCTGCGCTGCATATTGATATCAGCGTCATTGCACAGTAGCTGCAACAAAAACCATTTTTGCTTTTGGCCGATACAAACCGGCTTTGTGTCCCAACGCACCAAACGTTTCGGCAATTTATAGCGCAACCAGTTGCGGGTCGAAGCCAGGATGCGCACATCCTTTTTACTCAGCCCCACTTCTTCGAACAGCTCACGGTACATCGCCTGCTCCGCAGTTTCGCCAGGGTTAATCCCACCTTGGGGAAACTGCCAGGAGTGCTGACCGTAACGGCGGGCCCATAGGACCTGCCCCTGACGATTACAGATTACGATACCAACATTCGGGCGGTAGCCATCATCATCGATCACCGGACTACCTCGATAAGCTTAAATTCGCATAGATGTCCTGATTGTTTCACACAAGCTACAGGCGGTAAACCACTGCTTTACGGCGCTGCGGGCCGGATAACATTGGAATAACTCACAGATATAGGCAAAGTTATAAACATACCCTAGCCTTTCAGACCGGTTTTATTCACTTTTTCTGTGGATAGGTGTGTGCAGAACTCGAGGGATAAGCCGGTAAAACTCTCGTCCCCTAAAATCCCCCCTCATACCTAAAAACAAATATTAAACTTAAAAACATACAGTTAACCAATACCCCACAGTGATTTACAGGGCAAAAATGTGATCTATGCACGGTAAGGATCTTACCTTGGCGAAAGATCCACCAACGCCGTTTTTATCCACAGATTATCCGGGCAAGTTACGCACAAAACGGACAAATTCGTAAAAATCCGCCTGAGTCAAGGCTGTAAATTGAACCAGTGATCGGTAAAAATTTGGGTTATCCCATAAATCTGTGGATAAATAGGTGTAAGATCCTGTTTATTGTCGGTGGCTTCAGGTGAACAAGCCCCGCAAGTGCATTGTCGCCCGCGCAAGGAAAGAAAAAAAGTCATGTAAAATCATGCTACTATTATTCTTTTCCCCAGGCGACTGGGGTTAGCGTTTCCCGTGTATCTATGCAGTACGTTTTTCAACCAAATTCAACAGGCTTGATTTATGGCGTTTTTATCCCCTCTGCCGCCCCCGCCGGAAAATGAACGGCAGCTGTTCGAGCGCGCTCAGGCGCTGGCCGGCTTCAGTTTTGGCGAACTGGCCGCCCGCGCGCAATTGCCGATCCCCAAGGATCTGAAACGCGATAAAGGCTGGGTGGGCATGCTGCTGGAGCTGTATCTCGGCGCCATGGCCGGCAGCAAACCGGAACAGGATTTTCCTGAGCTGGGCATTGAGCTGAAAACCATTCCTGTCGACGCCGCCGGCAAACCGCTGGAGACCACTTTCGTCTGCGTCGCCCCACTCACCGGCAACAGCGGCGTCACCTGGGCCAGCAGCCACGTTCGCCACAAGCTGGCGCGCGTGTTGTGGATACCGGTAGAAGGCGAACGGCAAATCCCGCTGGCGCAGCGCCGCGTCGGTTCGCCGCTGCTATGGAGCCCGAGCCTTGCTGAAGAAGAGATGCTGCGCCGCGATTGGGAAGAGCTGATGGATCTGATTGTGCTCGGTCACGTAGAACGCATCACCGCACGCCACGGCGAAGTGCTGCAACTGCGCCCCAAAGCGGCCAACAACAAGGCGCTCACCGAAGCCATCGGCGAACAGGGGCAACCTATCATGACGCTGCCGCGCGGTTTCTATCTGAAAAAGGGTTTTACCGGCGCGCTGCTGGCAAGACATTTCTCAATCTAAGCGATTTCGTTTAACTCTGGTTTAGCTAAACCTGTCAGCGCCACGATAAACGCGTATAATTCACGCTTTGCATTATTAAGTATTAAGGTGTGTCGGGCAATGTTCGAATGGATTATGGATCCCAATGCCTGGTTAGCGTTAGGTACGCTAACCATTCTTGAGATCGTACTGGGTATTGATAACATCATTTTTCTGTCGCTGGTGGTGGCGAAGCTGCCCAAAGCGCAACAGAACAAAGCTCGCCGAATGGGCTTGGCCGCCGCCATGCTGATGCGCCTGGCGCTGCTGGCCTCCATCGCCTGGGTGATCCGCTTGACGCACCCGCTGTTCACCGTGCTGGATCACGCCATTTCCGCCCGCGATCTGATCCTGCTGCTGGGGGGACTGTTCCTGATCTGGAAAGCCAGCAAAGAGATCCACGAAACCATCGAAGGGTCGGAAGAAGAGCACCACACCAAGGTGCACAGCTTCTTCGGCGCGATCGTACAGATCATGCTGTTGGATATCATCTTCAGTCTGGATTCGGTGATTACCGCCGTGGGCCTTTCCGATCACCTGTTCATCATGATGGCGGCGGTGGTGATTGCCGTCGGCGTGATGATGTTCGCCGCCCGGCCGATCGGCGAATTCGTCAATCGCCATCCGTCGGTGAAAATGCTGGCGCTGGCGTTCCTGATCCTGGTGGGCTTCACGCTGATGCTGGAAAGCTTCCAGGTGCACGTGCCGAAAGGCTACATCTACTTCGCCATGTTCTTCTCCATGTCGGTAGAAGCGCTCAATCTGATGCGCAGCAAGAAAAATCGTTCGCCGGAATAACCCTGCGCGGAGGCCGCCATCGGCGGCTTCCGCCGTTTCGTTGCCCCCTCATTTCAGTTTTTCTTATCAGATAAAGACTTATCTGAGACGTCCCCGGCCAAGAGTTTGCTAATCTTGAAAGAATATTGTTTTTGCATAATCGAGGATCCGCAGGATGAAAAAGTGGGTAATGGCAGTGTCTGCGCTGGTGATGGCGGCCGGTTTGGCGGGATGTTCCAGCGACTACGTCATGGCGACCAAAGACGGCAACATGATCCTGACGCAAGGCAAACCAGAGATCGACGAAGACACCGGACTCATCAGTTATAAAGACGAGAAAGGCAACCACCGCCAGATCAACGGCGATCAGGTTTCCCAGGTTATCGAACGCTAATCACCGCTCGCCGGCTATCGCCCGTTCAAGCGCGGTAGCCCTCATTCGTCTCCGCACTGAATCCGCTTCCCCCATCTTCACCGCTTGGTTATAGTCAGGAAAGGCGACATCGCCGCCCGACGGACTTTGCGCCGTCTTCTGAATTGGGCTCCTGTTTCACCGGGCCGCGCGGCCCGTCAGCGCTAACAAGAAAGGAAGGCCGTTAATGCAATACCACCGTATTCCCCACAGTTCTTTAGAAGTGAGCGTGCTGGGACTGGGCACCATGACCTTTGGCGAACAGAACAGCGAAGCCGACGCCCATGCGCAACTGGACTATGCATTGGCCGCAGGCGTGAACCTGATAGACACCGCCGAACTGTACCCGGTGCCGCCTCGCCCGGAAACCCAGGGCCTGACCGAGAGCTATATCGGCAGTTGGATCAAGGCGCGCGGCAATCGCGAAAAAATCGTCCTGGCCAGCAAAGTTTCGGGCCCGGTACGCGGCACCGACAGCAGCATCCGTCCGCAGCAGGCGCTGGATCGCAAAAACATCCGCGCCGCGCTCGACGCCAGCCTCAAGCGGCTGAACACCGATTATCTCGATCTTTATCAATTGCACTGGCCGCAGCGTGCTACCAACTGCTTTGGCAAACTCAACTATCAATACACTGAGGACAAAGCTACGGTCACGCTGTTGGAAACGCTGGAAGCGCTGACCGAGCAGGTGCGCGCCGGCAAGATCCGCTATATCGGGGTTTCCAATGAAACGCCCTGGGGCGTGATGCGCTACCTGCAGCTGGCGGAGAAACATGAGCTGCCGCGCATCGTGTCGATTCAAAATCCGTACAGCCTGCTGAACCGCAGCTTTGAGATTGGCCTGGCCGAGATCAGCCAGCACGAAGGGGTGGAACTGCTGGCCTATTCCAGCCTGGCGTTCGGCACCCTGAGCGGTAAATACCTCAACGGCGCAAAACCGGCCGGCGCGCGCAATACGCTGTTCACCCGTTTCAACCGTTATTCAGGGCAGCAAACCCAGTTGGCGATCGCCGAATACGTGGCGCTGGCCAAAAAACACGGGCTGGATCCTTCGCAGATGGCCTTGGCCTTCGTGCGTCAGCAGCCGTTCGTCGCCAGCACTCTGCTGGGCGCCACCTCGGTGGATCAGTTGAAAATCAACCTCGACAGCCTCGACGTGATTCTGGATGAGGATGTGCTGCAGGCGCTCGAAGAAATCCACACCCGGTTTACCATTCCGGCGCCTTGATAGCCTGAGGGCGCAGCCTGGCTGCGCCCCGTTTCACCGCCGCTGAGACCACCACAATGCGCTAATCGCCAGCGCAAACACCACGCCAAACCCTACGCCGACGCCCACCACCGGCACGCCCAGCTTCACGACCAAAGAATACAGGCCCAGCATCAGCAACATGGCGGCGTTTTCACCCAGGTTTTGCACTGCGATCGCATTACCGGCGCCGACCGAATGTTTGCCCCGCTCCTGCAGCAACGCATTGAGCGGCACGACGAAGAAGCCCCCCAGCATGCCGATGAGCGCCAGCAAGACGTAGGCATTGAGCATGGTCGTTTGCAGCGCAAACACCGCGACCGCGATGCCGATAAGGATCCCGGCCGGCATGCAGCGTTTCACCGTCTTCAGCGTGACGAAGCGCGCGGCAGCACCCGCGCCCAACACGATGCCGACGGCCACCATGGCGTTCAGCAGCGTCGGCGTGGCGTTATCGGCGATGCCAAGCGCCACCGGCACCCACAGCACCAACAGAAAACGCAGCGTCACGCCGGCCCCCCAAAACAGGCTGGTGCCAATCAATGAGAAACGCGTCTGCCCATCGCGCCATAATGTGACGCAGGCGGTAAAGAAACTGTTCGTCATGGCCCGCGGCCGCCATGAAGCCCCTGGGCGCGCCGCCGCCAGACGTGGAATATACAGGTTGGCGACCACCGCCCCCGCGTAAACCAACGCGCAGGCCGCCAGCGCCGCGACCACGTGCCAGTCCGCCAGAATACCGCCGGCCACCGAACCGGTCAGAATGGCGGCGATGGTCGAGGCCTCCATCAGGCCGTTAGCCTTGACCAGCTTCTCGCCGCTGGTGATCTCGCCCAGAATGCCGTATTTGGCCGGAGAATACGCGGCGGCCCCCACGCCGACCAGGCTGTAACCCAGAAACGGGTTCCCCCCAAAACAGATCACCAATGCCCCCGCCAGCTTCAGCGCGTTGGCGAACATCATCACCCGCCCTTTGGCGAAGCTGTCGGCCACCTGGCCGACAAACGGTGCCAGGATGATGTAGGTGGCGACGAAGGCCATCTGCAGGATCGGCTGGCTCCAGTCCGGATACAGCTGCTGCTTGATCAGCGCCAGCGTGGCGAACAGCAACGCATTGTCGCCGAACGCCGAGAGGAACTGCGCGCTGATCACCGCGATCATGCCGCGTGACAACAAAGGGGATTCGGTCGAAGGATTCATCAGGCACTCTCCGGCTGTTCGGCCATATGACGCAAGGTGACGAAATCAGGTTTGCCGCTGCCGAGCACCGGCAGCGTTTTCAACAGGCGAATATCGCGCGGCACCGCCAGCTCCGGGCTGCCCAGCTCGCGCGCCACCCGCAGCAATGCCTCGCGGGTAATGGCGGGATCGGTGGTGAACAGCACCAGCGCCTCGCCTTTGCTGCTGTCGCTTTTGACCGTGGCGGCATGCAGTTTTTCCGGCGACAGCCGTTGCGCCAGCAGTTCGACGCTCTCCAGCGACACCATCTCGCCCGCCAGCTTGGCGAAGCGCTTCACGCGTCCGCGAATGGTGCAGTAACCCTGCTCATCCAGGCTGACGATATCGCCGGTATCATACCAACCCGGCTGCAGCACACCGTTCGCATCTTCCGCCGCCGGTGGTTCCAGCTCACCGGGACGTTCAACCCGCAGGTAGCCTTTCATGATATTCGGCCCCTTCAGCTGCAGGCGGCCGCCGTTATCGATGCCCGGCACCGCGATCAAACGCGCCTCCATCTGCGGCATGATACGGCCAACGGTGCCCACCTTGGTCGCCAGCGGCACGTTGATCGACACCACCGGCGCGCACTCGGTCACGCCATAGCCTTCCAGAATGCGGATGCCGTATTTATCCTGATAGATCTGTTTGGTGCTGTCCGCCAGTTTCTCCGCGCCGGCCACCACATAGCGCAAGCGGGCGAAATCATACGGATGCGCGAAGCGCGCATAGTTGTTGAGGAAGGTCGCCGTGCCGAACAGTACCGTGCAGTTACGGTCATACACCAACTCCGGCACCACGCGATAGTGCAGCGGGCTGGGGTAGAGGAAAATGCGGCTGCCGGTGAGAAGCGGCGTCAGCAGCCCCACCGTCAGGCCGAACGAGTGGAACAGCGGCAGTGACGACATGAAGCGGTCGCGCGGCGTGAAATCGGCGATGGTGCGGATTTGTTCTACGTTGGCCAGCAGGCTGGCATGCGAATGCACCACGCCCTTGGGGTGGCCTTCGGAGCCGGAAGTGAACAAGATCAGCGCCGCGTCCTCCGGGCGTTGCGGCAACATCGCGCGCTGCGGTTGCAGCAAGTGCCGCAGGATCCACAGCTTGTCCGCCAGCGTAACGGTGTCTTTCAGATCCTCCAGATACACCCAGTTGGCCTGCGTCACCTGCTCCGGCAGATGGGTCAGCTTGCCCTTCTCCAGGAACTGGCGCGAGGTGACGATGGTCTTGATGCCGGCGGCGGTCATCGCGCTGTTCAGGCCGTTGGCGCCGGCGGTGTAGTTGAGCATCGCCGGAATGCGGTTGCGCAGCGAAGCGCCGAAGATCGCCGCCGCGGTGATGGTGGCGTTGGGCAACAGCAGCCCGACGTGCTCCCCTTCGGCGGTAAAGCGCTGCAGAATGCGGCTGACGCCCAGCGATTTCTTGATCAGCGTTTGGTAGCTGTCCTCTTTGAAAGCGATGTCTTCGATACAGGGCTTGCGGTGCCCATAGCGCTGCTGCGCCGCCAGCAAGGCATGGAACAGCGTCTGCGGTTCGCGCGTCTCCATGCGCGCCCGCATCATGATCTGCATCAGCCGATCGCCCGCCAGCGCCCGCCGCTCGCGCGCACGCGGAGCCTCCGGCATCGGCAGCGTGGTCGGCGGCAAGATGCGGATGCTGATTTGCGGAAACCAGCGGATCTTGAACACCCCGGCCATGCGGCCGAACGGGCTGAATTCGGGGCCGTCGATCCGCACCGGCACCACGGTGGCGCCCGATTTGGCGGCGATAAACGCCGCGCCGTCGTAGATTTTCATCAGCGCGCCGGTTACGGTGATGCGCCCTTCAGGGAACACCACGATCGGCCGCCCCTGTTCGACCATGCGCACCAGCTGCTTGATGGCCATCGGCTTGGTGGGATCGAGCGAGACGAAATCGATGTAAGGCCGCAGCCAGCGCATAAACCAGCTCTCGCCGATGCTGGCATAGACCGCAAACACCGGTTTTATCGGCAGGAACAGCGCCAGCAGTACGCCGTCGAGGAAAGAGACGTGGTTCGGCGTAATCAGTAATTTTTGCCGTTCGAAGTGCTGGACGTCCCCTTCGACCCGTACCCGAAACAACAGGCGAAACAGCGCGCGCAGCAGTGAAAAGATCATGCCCTTCTCCCTTGGCCATGGAGGCGTAAATCGTTGTAGGGAAAAGAATACTATATGGCAGGCAAAAAAAAACCTACGCATCCGCGTAGGTTGGTGCAATTGAAAATGGCTTCAACATACAGAGTATGCTGATTTCTCACCAATCAATACCTCTGGGATCACCTACTCTAGAGAGATGGCATGCAGGAAACTACCGCCGAATCGCAAGAGTTCTGCTCCAAATGCAACCAGCTGTAAATTTCCCGCGATCTGCTGTAATAACTCAATGAAACTTAAACCTTCCCGCAGCGACGAAAAAATAAATATAACAACGACGAGCCAGTGACCCAGACGTGAAATCTTCACTCATCGCGCGCTGACCTCGACCAGGCAGCTCATGGCGTTCGGCCCCTGCGTCAGCGGCGAGGTGCCGATATCCAGCGTCAGCACGTTCGGGTTGCCCGCCTGCTCGACCGGCCGGCGCTGCGCGTCGAAACCCGGCTCGAACCAGGCACCGGTCGCCATCAACACCACGCCGCGCGTCACGCCATCGGTGAGCGATACCCCCGCCAGACAGCTGCCGCGCGCATTGCTGACCAGCACTTCGGCGCCGTCCGCCACGCCGCGCGGCGCCGCATCGTCCGGATGCATATACAGGGTTTCTCGCCCGGCGGTCTTGTTGCCCTGCGCCAGCGGCGCCGGATCCATCTGGCTATGCAGGCGATCGCTCGGCTGAATGGAGATCAGGTGCAGCGGCCAGTTTTTGGCCTGCGGCGCACCCAGCCACTCCACCGGCGGCCGCCACTGCGGATGCGGAGCGAAATCTTCGTAGCGATAGCCGGCGATCCGCTCGCTGAACAATTCGATCTTGCCGCTGGGCGTTTGCAGCGGGTTAACCTGGGGATCGGCGCGAAACGCGTCAAAAAATACAAACTCTTTGGCCGGCGCGGGCAGCTCGACATAGCCCCGTTGCCAGAACGCCTCAAACTCGGGCCAGGCGACGCCGGCGCGCTGCTGCGCCGCGCCGCATTGCCGATAGATAGCTTCGATCCAGGCGCGCTCATCGCGGTTTTCGGTAAAGCGCTCGCGATAACCGAGACGCTCCGCCAGATCGGCGAAGATATCGAAATCGTTGCGCGCCTGATGCTGCGGCGAAATGGCCTGATGCATCGCCAACACGTAGCGATCGCGCGACGAGCCGCCGATGTCGTTGCGTTCCAGCGAACTGGTGACCGGCAACACGATATCCGCCATTTTGGCTGCCGCCGTCCACCAGATATCTTGGACGATCACCGTATCCGGCTTCTGCCAACCTTCCACCAGTCGGTTCAACTGCTGATGGTGATGGAACGGGTTGCCGCCGGCCCAGTGCACCAGATGGATATCCGGATAATGCCGCGTCTCGCCGCAAAATTGATAGGCTTCGCCGGGGTGCAGCAGCATGTCGCAGATGCGCGCCACCGGGATCGCCAGCCCGGCCGGGTTATCCCCTACCGGCATGGTCGGCGCGGGGGTATCCACGCGCGGGTTGCCGACGCCGTTCATTGAGCCATGGCCGAACGAAAAACCGCCGCCCGGCAGCCCCACCTGACCCAGCATCGACGACAGCGCGATCATCATCCAGTACGGTTGCTCGCCACGATGCGCGCGCTGCACAGAGTAGGAACAGGTGATAAAACTGCGCACGCCGATCAGCTGCCGCGCCAGCAGCGCTATGCGCGCCGTCGGAATGCCGGTGATGGCGCTGGCCCAGGCCGGCGTTTTCGCCACGCCGTCGCTCACGCCGTTCAGGTAATCCGCCAACTGTTGATAACCCACGCAGTGGCTGTGCAGGAAGGCTTCATCCTGCGCGCCCAGCCGCTGGATTTCGTAAGCCAGCGCCAGCATCAGCGCCACGTCGGTATTCGGCCGGATCGGGATCCATTCCGCATTGACGAACTCGGGGCAATCATCGCGCATCGGGCTGATGTTGACCACCGGCGTACCCTTGCGCGCCAGCTTTTGCAGCCAGGGCTTGAGCGCATGTTCCGCCGCGCCGCCGGAAGAGACCTGAGCGTTTTTCAGCGCCAACCCACCAAACGCCACAAACAGCTCGCAATGCTCCACCACGCTCGGCCAACTGGTGACGCGCCCGGTCAACGGCGAGAAAGTGCCGATCACATACGGCAGAAAGAACTGCGCTGCACCCCAGCTGTAGTTGCCCTGCTGATCGACCCCGCCGCCGCCGCTGAAATAGAATCGCCGCACCAGCGAGCGGGCATGGTGCAACCGCCCGGCCGACGACCAGCCATAAGAGCCGGTAAACAACCCGGAGGCGCCGTAGCGCTCGCGCACCCGGCGATTCTCCTGCGCCACCAAATCGAGCGCCAATTCCCAGTCCACCTCGACGAAATCTTCCCTGCCGCGCAGCGTACGGTCGCTGCCCTCGCGCTTTTGCAGCCACGAGCGGCGCACCGCCGGCTTGCGAATGCGTTTGTCGGAGTAAACCATCGGCGCGATGGAATCGAGCAGCGGCGAAGGGTCGGGATCGTCGACGAAGGGTTCACAACGGATAAGCCGGCCGTCTTCAACCACGGCGGTATAAGCGCCCCAATGGGCGAGCTGCGGATAGCGTTTAATGGACATGGCGTTCTCGGCGCAAATCGGAATGCACAGACGTTACCTCAAGCCCACCGCCGGTGCCAACGTACAAATTGCGCTATCGTTCGGTAGCAGTTGGTTATGCGTACAGACTCGAAGAGATTCTGCAACCGCCGCCACAAGTTGCGCACGAGACCGCTTGCAGCCCCGGTTTTTTTCCGCAAAACTGGGGGATGTAAGCGATTACCCAGGATGTGTTGACTGATATGGCTACGATAAAGGATGTTGCCAGGCTGGCGGGGGTTTCCGTGGCCACGGTATCCCGCGTGATAAACAATTCCCCCAAGGCCAGCGAAGGGTCGCGCACCGCAGTGCAGGCCGCGATGGAACAGCTGCAGTATCACCCTAACGCCAACGCTCGGGCGCTGGCGCAGCAATCCACCGAGACGCTGGGGCTGATCGTCTCCGACGTTTCCGATCCCTTCTTCGGCGCGATGGTCAAAGCGGTCGAGCAGGTGGCCTACGCCACCCACAATTTTCTGCTGATTGGCAACGGTTACCACGACGCCGAAAAAGAGCGTCAGGCGATTGAACAGCTGGTGCGGCACCGCTGCGAAGCGCTGGTTGTGCACGCCAAAAGGCTGAGCGATCAGGAACTTTGCGGCTGGATGCAACAGATCCCGGGCATGGTGCTGATCAATCGCACGCTGCCGGGCTTCGAAACGCGCTGCGTGGCGCTCGACGATCGCTACGGCGCCTGGCTGGCAACCCGTCATCTGATCCAGCAAGGGCATCAGCGCATCGCCATCATCTGCTCCACCCACCAGATTTCCGACGCCACCGACCGGCTGCAGGGCTATCTCGACGCGCTGCGGGAACACGGTATCGCGGTGGATGAAAAGCTGATCGCCTATGGCGAACCGGACGAAATCGGCGGCGAACAGGCGATGACCGAATTGCTCGGCCGCGGCCGTTCGTTCTCCGCCATTACCTGCTACAACGATCCGATGGCCGCCGGCGCGCTTTCGGTGCTGAGCGATAACAGCGTCGACGTACCGGGGGAAATTTCGCTGATCGGTTTCGACGACGTGCTGATTTCGCGCTATCTTCGGCCGCGCCTGACCACCATTCGCTACCCGATCGTGGCGATGGCGACCCAGGCGGCGGAGCTGGCGCTGGCACTGGCCAACCGGCAACCGCTGCCGGAAATCACCAACATGTTCAGCCCAACGCTGGTGCGCCGCCACTCGGTCGCCACCCTCAACAACGCACACGAACAGCCGTAATTCCCACCGCCGCATGGGTGAGCCGTCACCCATGCGCTCAGATTGCGCAGCCCGCCGCATTTCCCGCTTTTGGATTTTTTCCGCTCCCAGCGTTCGTACATATTGTTGGCACAATAACCTTTACACTATATAGCATAAACGCTATATTTGGAGCGCGTCATGTGGCAAGTGGTGACCGTCGAACGGTTTGACGACTGGTTTTTAGCGCTGAACAACGCCCAGCAAACAAGCATCCTGGCGGCGATCTACAAATTGCAGACGTTCGGTCCGCAATTGGCGCGGCCGCATGCCGATACGCTGCATTTTTCCGACGCGGTCCGGCAGTTGAAGGAGCTGCGCATTCAACATCGCAGGCGCCCTTTCAGGGTGTTTTTCGCCTTTGATCCACAGCGGCAAGCGGTATTGCTGTGCGGCGGCGATAAAACCGGCGACAAACGCTTTTACCAGCGCATGTTGCCCATCGCCGCCATGGAGTTTTCACATTATCTGGCAACCCGGAGGTAGTGCAGATGGCCAAACCTTTATCCCAACTGATCGATAAACTCGATCCCGCCGTCGTTGCCGCCGCCAGGCAAAAAGCGGACCAGGAGATTTTCGAGCTGCGGCTGGCGATGCTGAGGGAAGAGTTGGCGGTTTCTCAGGTTGAATTGGCGAAGCGGCTCGGCATCAGCCAACCCTCCGTCGCCAATTTGGAAAAGCGCGGCAGCGAAATCAAACTGTCGTCGCTCAAACGCTATATTGAGGCGATGGGCGGCACGCTGTCGCTGGATGTGCAATTGCCCAATGGCCAGCACCGCCGCATGACGCTGTGAAGCGGGCGCCGGGCGCCCGCCCGCTGATCAGATAAGTTCCAGCGCGATCAGCTCTTCGATGGTTTGGCGGCGGCGGATCAAACGCGGCTCGCCGTTTTCGAACAGCACTTCAGGCAACA
Source organism: Serratia sp. BNK-23 (assembly GCF_047456145.1). Taxonomy (NCBI): domain Bacteria; kingdom Pseudomonadati; phylum Pseudomonadota; class Gammaproteobacteria; order Enterobacterales; family Yersiniaceae; genus Serratia; species Serratia sp. BNK-23. The sequence goes on along the minus strand of NZ_CP179900.1, from coordinate 853,390 downwards.
GCGGACGGCTGTTGTAGTTGGAGGACATCGACGCGCCGTAGGCGCCGGTATCGTGGAACACCAGATAATCGCCGATCTGCACCGGCGGCAGCTCGCGAGTTTCCACGCCGCCGCCCGCCTGCTGGGTAAACACGTCGCCGGATTCGCACAGCGGCCCGGCGATCACCGTGTCGCGCAGCGCTTGCCCCGAGGTATCGCGCCCATCGGCCGGCAACAGCGAAATATGGTGGTAACTGCCGTACATCGCCGGGCGCATCAGATCGTTAAAACCGGCGTCCACCAGCACGAAGTGGCGGCTGCCCATGTCTTTTACCGCCCGCACTTCGGCCACCAAGACGCCCGCTTCTGCCATCAGGAAACGCCCGGGTTCGATCTCCAGCTGCACCGGATGCCCCAGATGCGCGGCGATGCGTTCACGCGCCCGGTTCCACAAACCGAAATAGTGTTCGGTATCGATCGCCTCTTCGCCGTACTGATACGGGATAGACAGGCCGCCGCCGGCGGAAATGGCGCTGATGTCATGACCGAGATCGATCACCTGCTGCACCATCGCATCGCAGACCCGCTCCAGATGCTGGTAATCGACCCCGGAACCGATGTGCATATGCACGCCGATCAGCTTCAGGCCGTAGCGGCGAATTTTCTCCACCGCCTGCGGCAGGTCGGCATACCAGATGCCGTGCTTGCTGTTCTCGCCGCCGGTGTTGGTTTTCTGGCTGTGGCCATGGCCAAACCCCGGATTAATGCGCAGCCACACCGGATGCCCTGCGGAAACCTGGCCGAGCTGATCCAGCATGTCGATGGAACCGGCGTTAACCGGGATCTTCAATTCGCTGACGCGCGCCAGCGTGGCGTGATCCAACACGTCCGCGGTAAACACGATCTCGCTCGGTTCGCCGCCCGGTTGAAAACCGGCCTGCAGCGCCCGTTCGATCTCGCCCAGCGACACCGAATCCACCTTCACACCCTGCTCGCGCATCAAGCGCAAAATATGAATGTTCGAACAGGCCTTCTGCGCGAAACGAATGGTGTCGAAGTGGCGCAGCTGAGCGATGCGCTGGCTGATGATGTCCGCATCATAGGCCCAGACCGGGCAACCGAAACGCTGCGGCAAGGCCAGCAGGTTAGCGGCGTTCAACGCGGTGGAGGTGTCGTGCAACGGGCGTGGCATGGCGATATTCCCAATTCGAAAATGACGGCAGATAAGGCCATAGTGCCGCACGCTGAATCGAGTGGAAAATATCTATTTAGCCGTAGTCTATTCATTTATGATATGGCTTTCTCTACAGTCGAGCGGCCTCGCCATGCACAGTATCTCTTTGCGGCAGATCGAAATCTTTCGGGCGGTGATGACCACCGGCAACCTGACCGAGGCGGCAGCCCTGCTGCAAACCTCGCAACCGACCGTCAGCCGCGAGCTGGCGCGCTTTGAAAAGCTGATTCGGCTGCAGCTGTTCGACCGGGTGCGCGGGCGTTTGTCCCCCACCGTGCAAGGGTTACGGCTGTTCGAAGAGGTACAGCGCTCCTATTACGGCCTCGATCGCATCGTCAACGCCGCCGCCGGCATCCGCCAGTTTCAACAGGCGCAGCTGTCGATCGTGTGCCTGCCGGTATTCTCCCAATCGCTGCTGCCGGCGGTGTGCCAGCCCTTTATCGAACGTTATCCGGAAGTCAGCTTCAGCGTGATCCCGCAAGAGTCGCCGCTGTTGGAAGAGTGGCTGTCTGCCCAGCGCCACGATCTCGGGCTGACGGAAACCACCCTCACGCCGGCGGGCACCGAACGGGTGACGCTGATGACGTTGAACGAAGTGTGCGTGCTGCCGACGGGCCACCCGCTGCTGGTAAAAGACCAGCTGACGCCGCAGGACTTCGCCGGGCAGAACTTTATCAGCCTGTCGAGCACCGACAGCTATCGTCACTTGCTGGATGCGCTGTTCGGCGAACAGGGCGTCGAGCGCCGCATGGTGATGGAAACGCACAGTGCGGCGTCGGTGTGCGCCATGGTGAGAGCCGGCGTGGGGGTGTCGATCGTTAACCCGCTGACGGCGCTCGACTATGCCGGCAGCGGCGTGCACGTGCGGCCGTTCAGCATCGACGTGCCGTTCACCGTCAGCCTAATCCGGCCGCTGCACCGCCCTTCATCGGCGCTGGTCACGGCCTTTGTCGACCATCTGCATCAGCAGGCGGCACGCTTCTCCGCCCGGCTGGCCGCCGCTGTCAGGCGCTGAAAGCGGCCAGGGAATATTGCCGAGACCTTAGCGCAGCGTCGCCTGCCACTGCGGATCGGTGGCGAACCACTCCACCAGAAAGTCCAGCATGGTGCGCAAGGTGGCGGGCATCTGGCGACGCGAGGTGTAGATGCCGTAGATGCCCATCGACTGCGGCCGGTAATCCGGCAACAATTCGACCAGTTCGCCGCTGGCCAGCAGCGGGGCCGCCGAATAATAGGGCTGCATGGAAATGCCCGCGCCCTGCACCGTGCCGGCCATCAACACCACCGACTCGTTGGCGCTCAGGTTGCCGCTGACCGCCACCGCCGATTTCACCCCCTGAGCATCGAAGTGCCACAGGCTTTTGCCGAAATAGGAGTAGGTCAGGCAGTTGTGCAACGCCAGATCCTGCGGTTGGCGCGGGGTGCCGTGTGCCGCCAGATACACCGGCGCGGCGCACACCACCGATGCGCAGGTGGACAGCGGACGGGCGATCAGGTTGGGATCCAGCTCGTTGGTGATGCGCAGCGCCAGATCGATGCGCTCTTCCACCAGGTTCACCGCCCGGTTGTTCATCTGCAGATCGACCGCCACCTGCGGGTGACGCTTCAGATACTGAGCGACCGCCCCCACCAGCGCCGTTTGCCCGAGCGACTGCGAACAGGTAATGCGCAGCAGGCCGCGCAGTTCGTCGCTCTGCCCTTCCTCCACCAGGTCGATCTCCCCCGCCAGCGCCAGCATTTGTCGGCAACGTTCCAGAGTACGCTCACCGGCATCGGTCAGACTAAGCTTACGGGTAGTGCGGTGCAGTAAACGCGCCCCGGCCCATTGCTCCATCTGCGCCAGGTAGCGCGTCACCATCGCGCGCGACATCTCCAGCGTTTCCGCGGCGGCGATCATGCTGCCGCGATCGACGATGGTGACAAAAACTTCAGCGGCGGTAATGCGATCCATGATTAGTCCGATTTATGCAACGAATAATTGCTTATTATCCGGTTTTTCTATCGCTTTATGCAACCTAACATCGTTACAACATTAACCGATACCTAAGGACCTCTGCCCATGTTTAAGAAATCACTGTTAACTCTGGCCTTCACCGGCGTCGCCACCCTGAGCACTTACGCCACCGCTGCCGATACCCTGACCATGGAAGTGTATAACCCGGGCGAGAAAAGCGTGTTCCCGGTGTCTTCCGAAATCGTCAGCGGCCAACACGAAGTGGCGCTGATTGACGCTCAGTTCCAGCGTAACGATGCCGAAGAGCTGGTGAAAAAGATCAAGGCGACCGGCAAGAAGCTGACCACCGTTTATATCAGCCACTCAGACCCGGATTTCTATTTCGGTCTGGACGTGATTAAGGCGGCCTTCCCGGAGGCGAAAATCATCGCTTCGCCAGGCACCATCAAGGACATCAACGCCACCAAAGACGGCAAAGTCGCCTATTGGGGCCCGATCCTGAAAGACAACGCGCCGAAAACCGTGATCGTGCCGCAGCCGCTGCAGGGCGACAGCTTCACCATCGACGGCCAGAAAGTGGAAGTGAAAGGCCTGAACGGCCCGACCCCCGATCGCACCTTCGTGTGGATCCCGGCGCTGAAAGCGGTCGTGGGCGGCGTCGCGGTCGCCGGTGACAATATCCATCCGTGGATCGCCGACAACCAGACCGTGGAATCGCGCCAGCACTGGCAGCAGACGCTGAAAAACATCGAAGCGCTGAAGCCGCAGGTCGTCGTGCCGGGCCACTTCCTGCCGGGTGCCGCACAGACGCTGGCATCGGTGCACTTTACCCAGAAATACCTGACCACGCTGGAAGCCGAACTGCCGAAGGCCAAGGATTCCGCCGCGCTGATTGAAGCGATGAAAAAACACTACCCGACGCTGAAAGACGAATCGAGCCTGGAACTGAGCGCGAAAGTGCTGAAAGGCGAGATGAAGTGGCCGCAATAAGCGCCCCTGCGTGATTGAGCCAGCCCTGGCGTCGCGGCGAGCTGCCGCGCGCCAAGCGAGGAGTAAAAATGACCGAAACCACTCTGCATTACATTTTCGATCCGCTGTGCGGCTGGTGCTACGGCGCCGCGCCGCTGGTGAAAGCGGCTCAAAGTCTCCCCGGGTTGAAGGTTGTGCCGCACGCCGGCGGCATGATGACCGGCAACAATCGCCGCCAGATCACCGACGAGTGGCGCAACTACGTCATTCCGCACGACAAACGCATCGCCGAAATGACGGGCCAGCCGTTCGGCGAAGCCTATTTCAACGGCCTGCTGCGCGACACCACGGCGGTGATGGATTCCGAACCGCCGATCACCGCTATCCTGGCGGCGGAAAAGCTGTCTGGACGCGGGCTGGATATGTTGCACCGCATTCAGCAGGCGCACTATCAGGAAGGCCGGCGCATCGCCGACACGCCGGTGCTGGAGGCGTTGGCGAAAGAGCTGGGGTTGCCTTCGGCGGCGTTTATCGCCGAAATGCGCTTCAACAGCGGCGCACCGACCGCGCAACACATCGCGGAAAGCCGGGCGTTGCTGGCCAAAGTGCAAGGCCAGGGCTTCCCGACCTTTGCGCTGCAGGATAGTGATGGCCGCCTGCATCTGCTGCCGGCCGGCAACTATCTGGGTAATGTGGAAGCCTGGAAGAACCTGCTGGGCGCCGCCGCGCTGGCATAACCCTGCTCGCCCCGATCGCCGGGGCGGGTCATTCTACCCGCACGAACCGCCCTTCCGCCCGCACGTTGTGACCGAACCCGCAATCGCCCCGCGTGTGCATTTCCAACGCTTGCTCGCCAAACTCCATCGTCACGTCGCAGACCTGCGCGCTTTCCGCTTCATGCTGGTGGTAGACAGCCTTGCCGTGTTCGATCGGCAGCTCGGCGGAGAAGTCCCCCATGTTCGGCCCGTAATACAGCCCCATCTGCGGCATGGCGTAGCCGGAGAAATCGATCAACCAGCGCTCGCCCTGCGGCTTCACCGCCACTTCGCTCCACACGCCTCGCCCGGCGTATTGCCAGTACACGCCGCCCGGCCCCTGCGGCTGCGGCCGCTGCGCCAGCCGTTGGCGCAACAGGCTCAGGTTGTGCTGCGATTTGTCATCGTGCGGCGCCAGCGCCAGATAGGCCTGCGCCTTGAGCAATTCGCCGGCGTGCATCAGCGACAGCGCCACGTTGTTGTAAGCCGTGGCGACAGCCTGCTCGCTCAGGCCGCAAAACTCGCTCCAGGCCGCCTGATCGCGAAAGATGTCGGCGGCTTTGGCGTAATCTTGCCGCTGATAGGCCTTTTTTCCCAGTTCGGCGTAGCTCGCCACCTTTTGGCAATCGGCGGCGATGTCCGGCTCGTCAATGTGCGCCCAGGCCCGGGCGCTGGCGAAGACGCCGCAGGTCAGCAACAGGGGAAACCAAGCCTTCATCGTTTATCCTTTCTGCAAAAATTCGGCGCCAGTATAACCGCCCGGCGCCGGAGTGTATGCCGCAATTGCGCCCGCCAGCGTGCCGCTGGCGATTCAGCCGCCTTATTTCAAACGGTTAGCGGAGTCAAAACTGCTTACAGTCGCGGTTTGTTTGTTACCGGCCCGCAGCCCATGCTGAACAAAATACCGCAATTATCGAGCCGTTATGAACGCAACCCCCTTGCAGAAACACGCCGTGTGGCAGCTGATCAAACCCTTTTGGGTGTCTGAGGAGCGATGGCGCGCCTGGGCGATGCTGATCGCCATCGTCATCCTGTCGCTCGGTCTGGTCTATATCAGCGTGCAGATCAACCAGTGGAACCAGGTGTTCTACGATGCGTTGCAGAACAAAAACTACCCGGTGTTCAAGGCGCAGCTGTGGCGCTTCACCTATCTGGCGCTGATCTTCATCGTGCTGGCGGTCTACAAGATCTACCTGACTCAGGGGCTGCAGATGCGCTGGCGGCGCTGGATGACGGAAAAGTTCATGGGAAAATGGCTGGCGCACCAGGCGTATTACCACACCGAGCAGCAGCAGATCGTCGATAACCCCGATCAGCGTATCGCTGAAGATCTCAACGTACTGACCCAATATACCCTGTCACTGTCGCTCGGGCTGCTCTCCAGCCTGGTGACGCTGTTTTCCTTCATCGACATTTTATGGCACGTCAGCGGGCCGATGACCTTCGCGCTCGGTCAACACGCCATCACCTTACCCGGCTATATGGTGTGGTTCGCGCTGCTGTATGCGGTGCTGGGATCGCTGCTGATCTGGTGGGTCGGCAAACCGCTGGTCATGCTGGGCTTTAACCAGGAGCGGTATGAGGCGAACTTCCGTTTCGGCCTGATCCGCATCCGCGAAAACAACGACGCCATTGCGCTATACCACGGCGAACCGCGCGAGGCGCAACAGTTGGGTGACCGTTTCGACACCATTCGCAGCAACTGGTGGGCGATCATGCGCATCACCCGGCGGCTGAACATCGCCACCAACTTCTACGGCCAGTTCGCCATCGTGTTTCCCCTGCTGGTGGCGGCGCCGCGCTACTTCTCCGGCGCCATTCAGATGGGCGGCCTGATGCAGATCGCCTCGGCCTTCGGCCAGGTGCAGGGTGCGCTGTCGTGGTTTATCGACGCGTTTAACGACTTGGCGACCTGGAAAGCCTGCGTTAACCGTTTGGCCGGCTTCAACGCCGCCGTCGATCAGGTTCACCATCAGCCGCGCGGCATTCAGTTGCGGGAAGAGAGCGCCCATCCGTTGACGCTGGATAACCTCAGCCTGAACTTGCCCGACGGCCAGCCGCTGCTGGCCGGCGCCGAGATGACGCTGCAACGCGGCGATCGCCTGCTGATCGTCGGCCCTTCCGGCTGCGGCAAGTCGACGCTGCTGCGGGCCATCGCCGGTATCTGGCCTTACGGCGCGGGCGCCATCGGGGTGGCGGCCAACGCCAACACGCTGTTCCTGCCCCAGCGCAGCTACATTCCGATCGGCACGCTGCGCGAGGCGCTGAGCTACCCGAGCCTGGCGTCAGAATACAGCGACGAACAGTTGATGCGGGTGCTGGAAAACTGCCGTCTGAAACACCTGCAGCGCTGGCTGGATACCTCCGCCAACTGGAGCCATCGCCTGTCGCCGGGTGAGCAACAGCGGCTGGCGTTCGCCCGCGCCCTGTTGATTCGCCCGAACCTCCTGTTCCTCGACGAAGCCACCAGCGCGCTGGACGACGAAACCGAGCAACTGATGTACTGCCTGCTGGTGGATGAACTGCCGGACATGACGCTGATCAGCGTAGCGCACCGCAACAGCGTGGCTAAGTACCACCAGACCTGCTGGCGCTTCAGCCGCGGCGAAGACCAACCGGCGCGCCTGGCGCTGAGCCCGTTGCCGGCATAACTCACGAAGCCGGGCGCAAGCGCGCCCGGTTTTCGTTCAGATGCCATCGGCCTGCGCGTCTTCGCACTTCACCCGGCGGCGTTCATGCCACAGGCTGGTCAGCCCGCGTTTACCGCACGCCAAAGCCATCTCGCGAAATTCATCCAGGCTCAGCCCATCGCGCTCCAGCATCATTTCCGCCGCCAACTGCATGTTGACACCGGTCAGCACTTCACAATCCCCCTGCGCATCCGCCAGCTCGCAGGCGCTGCGAAACGGCGAACCGCCGAGCATATCGGTGAGGAACACCACGCCGTCCGGCTGCGCCACTGCCGCCAACGCCGAGCGTAAGGCGTCGTTGAGCTGCGCGGTGCTCATCTGTTCGGGGAAATCGACCGCCGCACAGTGCCGCTGCGGCCCCACCACCTGTTCCACCGCCTGCAACAGCCCGGTGGCAAAGCCGCCGTGGCCGGTAATCACAATGCCTGGCATAGCCCGCTCCTCACAAAATACCGATAAATTTGCCCGCCACGCCGATGACTACGGTGACGCCAATCAGCTTCACCGGCGAGAATCCGCGCTTCATCAGGAAGAAAATGAGCAGCGTGAAACACAGCGGCAACAAGTTGGGCATCAGCTTGTCCAGCACGTCGGTCTGCAGCGCCACGCTGGCCTTGCCGGCATGCATCACCAGCGGCGTGGACAGGTGCACATACGAGGCCACCAGCGCGCCGATCACCGTCATGCCGACAATGGAGGCAGCGTGCGAAATGCGCCGGGTGTGGGTCTTCAGCAGCGCCAGCGCGCTGGTGCCGGCCTGATAGCCGTAGTGCGCCAGCCCAAAACGCAGGCCGAAGTGGAACAGGTTGAACAGCAGCAGGAAGACGATCGGCCCGAACAGGCTGCCCTCCAATGCCAGCGAAGCGCCTATGCCGGCGCAGATCGGCAGCAGCGTCAGCCAAAACAGCGCGTCGCCGATGCCGCCGAGCGGCCCCATCAGCGCCACTTTCACCGCGCGAATGGTGGAGATTTTCTCCTTGTTCTGCTCCATCGCCAGCACCAGGCCGGACAGGAAGGTGACGTCGAACGGGTGCACGTTGATAAATTCCATGTGCATCTTCATCGAGTTGGCCAGATCCTGCGGGTTGCGGTGGATCTTGCGCAGCCCGGGGATCAACTGATACAGCCAGCCGCCCGCCTGCATGCGCTCGTAGTTGAACGACGCCTGCAACAGCAGCGAACGCCAGGCCATGCGGTTGATGTCGCCGCGCGTCAGCGCTTCGGCGGGCTGGCTGTCCAGATAATCGTCCTGTTCCACCTGGCTGGTGGCCAGCGCCTGCGCCATGCGCTGCTCGGCTTTTTGCGCCAGCAGATCGTCGGAATCGTTAAATGCCATCTTCGGCGTCCTCCTGCGGAGCGGGCCGGGTGGTTGCCTCTGCCGCGCCGCGTTGCGTGTTGAAGAAGTCGATCAGAGCGATCGCCAGAGCCCCCAGCGCCACCGCCAGGATCGGCAGCTTGAGAAACGTGACCGAGATGAAACCGAGGATAAAATAGGCCACGTAGGTTTTTTTCATCATCACTTTCATCAGCAGCGAGAAACCGATCGCCGGCATCATGCCGCCCGCCACCGCCAGCCCGTCCAGCAGCCAGCCCGGCGCCTTCTGCACCATGGCGCTGGCCGCATCGGCGCCGAAGTAAATCGGCAGGAACGCCACCACGAAATAGAAGATGAACAGAATGCTGATGCCCAGGTAATTCACCCGTTCGATGCCGCGCCAGTTCAGCGCTTTCACCATGCGATCGCAGCGGTGCATCATCGGTGAAAACAGCGTAAACAGCAGCGTGATGCAGCCCTGCACCGCAATCGAGAACGGCACCGCCACGCCGATCGCCACTTTAGGATCGGCCTTGGTCAGAATGGCGAATGCGGTGCCGATCACCCCGCCGATCACCACGTTCGGCGGTTGGGCGCCCGCCAGCGGCACCATCCCCATCCACACCAGCTCCAGCGTGCCGCCCACCAGCAACCCGGTATAGACATCGCCCAAAATCAGCCCCACCAGCGGCCCCATCACTACCGGCCGGTGGAAGTGGGTCAGACCGTCGAACAGGTCAACCCCCGCCAGCCCAGCCAACAGCGCAATCAATAACGCATCCGTCAACATGCTTTCCCCCTGGCTCAAAAGAGCAGTTTGCCGATCGACTCGCCCGCTTCATCCGGCACCCGGCGCACTTCGCACTCCACGCCCAGCTCCGCCAGCGCGCGGAACGCGGCCACGTCGCCGTCGTCCAGCGACACCGTTTTGTGCACCTGCCGCTTCCCCTCGGCGAAGTGCATATTGCCGACGTTGACGAAACGGATCGGCACCCCGCCGCGCACCAGCGTCAACACATCCTGCGGCGTTTTGCACACCAGAAAGATCTTCTGCCGATCCGCCGCCTTGTGGATCACGTCAATGGTTTTCTGCAGCGTGAAATAACGGGTCTGCACCCCTTCCGCCACCACCATGTCCATCAGGTTCTGCTGCACCGGATCGGCGGCGGCCTCGTCGTTGGCCACCACCACCAGGTTGGCGCCGAGGGTATTGGTCCAGGTCACGCCTACCTGGCCGTGCACCAGGCGATTGTCGATGCGGGTCATTAAAATGTTCGGCATATCAGCGGCCCTCCGGGTAACAGGCGGCGTGGTAATCGTCGAGCACCTGCGTCACTTTATGCAGCACCCACTCCTGCGGATCGGCGCTCAATTCGCCGGCGTTCAGCGCCCGCGCCTGATCCGGCAGGTACTGGCTGAGCAGCGCCAGCGGCGCCGGGCTGCGGCGCAGGTTGTCCAGCAAACCGTCGACCGCCTGCTGCACCTGCGGCTGCGGCCAGTAGTAACGCACCCGATCGCTCAGGCTGTAGTGGCGATCGAGGTACTGTTGGTGCGGCGTGCCGTGGTAATAGCGGCTCCACTGCTGCGGCTGCTCGCGCATCACCTGCTCCAGCGTGGCGCACAGCTGCGCCGACTGGCGTTCCCCCAGCCATTCGCGTTCGATGCGATCGAGGGCGAACAGCGCTTCGCGCAGCGCAAAGGTCAGCGCCGGCCCCACCTTCAGGATGGCGAAATGATCGCGCACCAGCTGGCGATAGGCCTGCGGCGGTTGGTAGTCCGTGGAGTGCGCTTCATAGATCATGCCCGGCTGCCGTTCGATGAAATGGCTCAGTGCGTCGGCGCGCTGCGGCTGGTAACGTTCGACGCTGTGGTGATCGAACTCGACGCCCGGCTGCACCACCAGCGCAATGGTTCGCTGCCAGGCATCGTTCAGCTCGGCCTTTTGCCAGGCGATACGGTGTGTTTCCAGGGTTTGCGCCACCGCCTGCGGCGTGGTGACCTGCAGGCCCACCAACGCCTCCTGCGCGCCGCCCGGCACCGGCACCTCGGTGCCGATCACATAGACCGGCGCTTCGCCGCCGCTCTGCGCCCAGGCGCGTTCCGCTACCGCGCACAAACGCGCCGCCCGCTCGGCAACCGCGGCATCCCCCAGAGGCGAGGGATCATCGGCGCACGACATGGAACAATCGAGGTGAATTTTGCGAAATCCGGCGCGAACGTAATCGTCTATCAAGGTTTCCGCCAGCGCCATCGCTTCCTGAGCCGGGCGATCTTGCCAAGCGTTGGGCCCCAGATGATCGCCGCCCAGCCACACGCGCTCGCGCGCCAGGCCCACTTCATCCGCCAGACGCCACAGCGCATCGCGAAACTGGGCCGCCGTTTGGCCGGTATAGCCGCCGAACTGATTGACCTGATTGGACGTCGCCTCCACCAACACCGGCGTGCCACGCGCTTTGGCCTGCCGCAGCGCGGCCTTCAGAACCCAGGGATGGGCGGAACAGACGGAAAAAATCCCGACCGGCATACCGGCCTTGTGCTGCTCGACAAGCTGTAACAACTGCTGCATGAAGCCCCCATGCAGGCGCCGTGCTACCGATCGGCGATGATGACCTCAACGCCCAGCTCGGTTAACGCCCGCTCGTAATCGTCCGGAAGACGGCTGTCGGTGATCAGCCGATGGATTTGTCCGGCTTCGCGAATCATGCAAAAGCTCTTGCGACCAAATTTGCTGGCATCCGCCACCGCGATAATCTCGCGCGCCACCTCGCACATTACGCGATTGAGGTGCGCCTCACCGGGGTGAGGCGTGGTGATGCCGGCGCTCAGATCGAACCCGTCGACACCCAAAAACAGTTTGTCGAAGCGGTACTGACGCAATTGCTGCTCGGCAGCCGGACCGTAGAGCGAGTAAGAGTTGCGGCGCACGCTGCCCCCCAGCACCATGACCTCCACCCCGTCGTTTCCCGAAAGCTCGTAGGCAATGTTCAGCGCATTGGTCATCACCACCAGATCGCGCCGTCCCTTCAGAAACGGCACGATCTGCGCGGTGGTTGAACCGGAATCGAGGATCAGCGCATCGCCGTCGCGCACATAGCCGGCCGCCGCGTTGGCGATCAGCGTTTTGACGTCGCGATTCAACCGCCCTTTGTCCCGCAGCGGCCGATCGAAAGCGAATTGCTGATTGAGCATCGCGCCGCCGTAAGCGCGCAGCGCACACCCTTTTCGTTCCAGAAAGCGCAGATCGTTGCGGATCGTCACCGTGGATACCGCAAACTGTTTGCTGAGCTGCTCCACGCGCACGCTGCCGTGCTCGCATAACAGATCGATAATGTGTTCACGTCGCTTTGCGGTATTCACTGGCATGAGCTGCGGTCCTCAGGTTTCCGGCATCGCCGGGGAGAAGATGGCTTTCGCTCTACTGCGCTGGCATTACAGCAAAGCGAAAGCAATGAAATTGTGATCGGGCTTACAGCCCCGTTTTAGCAAAAAAACCGCCAAAAAACCTTTCGAATCGAAACGGATCGAAAAACCTAAAAGCGGAAGGGGGGAAAAGTGAAATGCCATGACGGGCGATAACCCCCGGAGCGCTGAGGCGTGGGCTGCACGGAAAGCGAAAGCGACGCATGGTGCGCCCCGCGCCATGACTTTTAGTTCACTCAGTGACCAGGATCACATAATGGCAATTATCCGTCGGCCGGCGGGGATTAACCGCCGCCATCCCGCCGGGCCGTCCCCTTGTCAGCACGAGACATCTTCCCTACACTGGCGAACGGATACCGTCGATTTTCGGTACGTAAGCGTTAACGTCAATCAACGCATCACGCCATGCAGCACTGATTGACTGCATGCCTTGGTGCGAGGAACCCATGCCGCAACCCGCTTCACCCCCAGCGTCCACCGGGACCCCGCGTCGCCGGTTACACCGCCCTATTCTGCTGATCGTCGGCATTATGCTGATCGCGGCCAATTTGCGCGCCGCCCTGACCAGCGTCGGCCCGCTGCTGGAGCAGATCCAGCAACAGCTGGCGTTGTCCGCCACCGCCGCCGGCCTGATCAATTCGCTGCCGCTGATCCTGTTCGCCATCCTCTCGCCATTGACCCCGACGCTGGCGAAACGCATCGGTATCGAGCGCACCCTGGGCCTCGCCCTCGCGCTGCTGATCTGCGGCATCGCCCTGCGCTCCCTGCCGCAAGACGCCATGCTATGGCCGGGCAGCATCCTGATCGGCGCCGCCATCGCCTTCGCCAACGTGGTGCTGCCGACGCTGGTGAAAAGAGATTTCCCACATCGCGCCGCCGCGATGATCGCCGCCTATGCGGCGGTGATGTCGCTGGTTGCCGCCATCGCTTCAGGTTTGGCCGTGCCACTGGCTTCGCTGGCCGACCTTGGCTGGCGGTTCTCCTTGTTATGCTGGGGCTTGCCTGCGCTGTTGGCGCTGCTGGTGTGGTTGCCGCAGCTGCGGCGCTCCGCCACACCCGCCACTAAAGAGCCGCAGCCGACGGAGCCGCAACGCTATCGCTCTCCCTGGGGCAGCGCGCTGGGTTGGCAAGTGGCGATGTTCATGGGGCTGCAATCGATCGCCTTCTACACCATCATCGGCTGGTTCAGCGCTTTTGCCGCCAGCCACGGCACCTCCGCTCAGCAGGCGGGTTTCGAACTGTTCGTTTACCAGGTGGTGGCGATCGTCGCCAACTTTGTCATGGTGGTGATTTTGCCGCGGGCGCGCGATCAGCAGGCGATCGCGTTGGGCAGCTCTCTGCTGATCTTCATCGGCGTCGGGGGATTATTGGTGCAACCCGCCAGTTCACTGGTGTGGCTGACGTTTGCCGGGTTGGGGGCGGGGAGTTCGCTGGTGCTGGCGCTGTCGTTCTTTGGATTGCGCAGTCAGCATCATCATCAGGCGACGCTGTTGTCGGGTATGGCGCAATCCGTCGGTTATCTGTTGGCGGCGCTGGGGCCCACCCTATTCGGCCTGCTGCACGATCTGACGGAAGGCTGGCGCTTGCCGTTGATCGCCCTGCTGGGCCTGACCGTCTTGCAAATGCTGTTCGGCGCGCTGGCCGGCCGCAGCCGCGTGATCAGCTAACGCTGCGGCGCAATGGGGGCCGCACGGGCTCAGAGTCGGTGTCCTGCCATAAATCATCAATAAAGGCGCGCTGCTCATCGCTCAGCACCCATGACGGCGGAATTTTGGACTGTGCGCGACGCTCAGCGCCCTCACGGTTTTTAGCCTGCTTTTTGTTCACGAATCGCCTTCCTGCTTAACCTGCTAACTCAGTAACCAGTAAATCACGGCGGCGGTTAACAGCCAGAACAGCCCGCTACCGATAAACACACACAGCCATGCTCTACGTTTGATATCCGATCCATCCTTGCTCACCACAGCGCCCCCAACCAATAGATTAAACCACTCAAACAGCAATTATTGATCTGTTTTAACGATCGATAAAGTCGTTTTTTCCTATGGAAATTTAAAAAACAGCTGCTAGCCATAGACCTGCATCACCGCCTCAGTAAGAACGGCACCGTGGATATCACTGTTATCGGCAGGCGATAACTTGAATTGATAGGCGAACGAACGTGCAGTGTGCCATACCTTGAAAGGTCAAAATCAAACCACTGGTAAATAATTCAACCATCAATTATTTGACTGGTCATAAGCCAAATCGGCAACAGACAGCGCTGAAGGCGGGGGATAAAATGAAGCGACGCACTGGGATCATACGGTGAGAAGCACCGGCCCGCGTTGGTCTCGCTCGGGCCGGCGTGAGTTAACCGATTCTGCTGACGGAATCCCGGCTGGCGTGTTCACGCTCGCTGCCGGTCAGCTCACGTAAATGACCCGAGCGCATCTCAAGCAGCCGATCGGCATGTTCGAAATAGTGATCGTCATGGCTGATGGCAAACACCGTTTTGCCCAGCGCGCGCAGTTCTGGCAACAGCTCGCGATAGAAAATGCGCCGGAATTGCGGATCCTGATCCGCGGCCCATTCATCCAACAGCAAGATATCGCGCTGTTCCGCCACGGCCAGCAGCAAAGCCAGACGCTTGCGCTGCCCCTGCGACAGTTGCGGGTTAGTCACCCTGGCGCCGTCGAACTGCAGCTTGCTTTTCATATTCAACCGCTCGATCCAGCCGGCGACCAGTTCCGCATCGGGTTCGCCGCCTTCCGGCCCTTGCAAACGATCGAACTGATGAAAATCAGTGAAAATCGCCGAAAACAGCCGACGATAGTCCGGCATATCCGCCGCGGTCTGCGCGACGCCATCCAGAACGATGTGCCCGCTCACCGGCCGGTACAACCCGGTCAACAGCATCGCCAGCGTTGACTTGCCGCTGCCGTTGCCGCCGATCAAAAAGATCAGCTCGCCACGCCGCAGCGTCAGATTAAGCGGCCCGACGGCAAAACCGGGCTGTTGCTCCGTATCGGCATAGTGAAAAACCACGTCGCGCAGCTCCAGCGTCTGCCAGGAACGGCCGGCGGCGGCAGGGAATGCCGGTTGGTACTCGGCCAGGCGCAGCGTCTTCAGCTTGTTGAAAGCGACTTCGGCGCTGACCAGCGTCGGAAACGCCCCGACCGCCTGCAGTAATGGCGTGCGCAAGAACAGCAGCGTCAGAGAATACGTGGCGGCCACCGCCGAGTTCGCCCATCCCAGGCTGTTAGCCATAAAGAACACCAGTCCGATCGCCCCCAACATCATGATATTTGACCAGTTGAGCGCACTCAAATGGAAGGTATCGGCGCGAATGATATGGTGGCGGTAAGCTTGCGCATCGGGTTGATAGGTCTGTTCGTACAGCGCCTGCGCTCGCTTGCGGTTTAACGTCAGTTCCTTGCGACCGTCAATCACCGATTCGTAATGATGATAGAGGCGCTCTTCCGACTCGCGCAAACTGGCCATATGGCGATAAACCCGCGAGACCAGGCAACCGCTGCCCACCACGGTGACGGCGACCCACACCGCCGTCACCGCCAGCATTTTCGGTGATAGCCACCCCAGATAGGCCGCCGACCCCAGAGTTAAAATCACCCCTTGCACCAGTTCGGGCAAGCGCACGAAGGCGACGGTGATATTACGGACATCGCTGGAGAGACTGGCCAACAATGAGGCGCTGCCTAACTGTTCAAGGCGTTCAATATCGGTATCCAGGATGCGCTTCACTAACTGCCCGCGCAGGCGGTAGACGAAGTAATGGCCCAATGTCGTCAGCGCCAATTGCGATCCCAGCGTGACCGCCATCAGCAATGCCAGCAGAGCGAGAAACATCGGCAGCACAGCCAATGCATCGCCGCCGGCGTCCATCAGGTATTGATTGATAAACGCAATGATACCGATACCCAAGCCGGCGCTGGTCATGGTCAATGCCATAACCGCCAGAAATGGCCAACGATACTGGTGATAAACCACCCGTAGCAGTTCCATGAAAAAACCTCTGAAGTCGCGATCTGGCAGGCATTGTAAGCGGCGCGAGAATGAGATCAAGACGAATTCTCATTGCTCGCGCAGCCTCTGAATTCGACGCCAAGGGCATTTTGATGATTGCTTATTGAAACGAGAGACTTACACTGGCGCCACTTGCCGCTGAAGGGAACAGCCGATTATGCTCGCCACTCACGAATACGCCAACGACCTGATTCTGTTTGCCCTGATTGTCGACTGCGGCTCGTTCAGCAAGGCCGCGGAGAGCGCCGGCATCACCAGCTCGGTGGTCAGCAAACGCATCGGGCGGCTGGAAAAATCGCTGGGTGCCCGCCTGCTGTACCGCACCACCCGCAGCCTGACGCTGACCGAAAGCGGCCAGGCGCTCTACCAGCAGGCCAAAGAGATCGGCGCCAAAGTGCAGGAGGCGCTGTACGCCGTCAGCGAAAAGAGCGAAGAGTTGACCGGCACCATCCGTATGTCGGTGCCGACCATTTCGGGCGAGCTGTTGCTGAGCGAAAGCGTGGCGGAATTTTGCGCCCTGCATCCCAGCCTGAAGGTCGAAATGCGGCTGGAAAACCGCTTCGTCGATCTGGTGGAAGAAGGCATCGATCTGGCGATCCGGACCGGCACCATGCCGGATTCCAGCCTGATTGCCCGGCCGATCTTCGATTCCCGCTGGGTGATCGTCTGCTCGCCGGGCTACCTGGAAAGCCACCCGGAACCGCGTAGCGCCGACGATCTGCTGAGCCACAACTGCCTGACCTACACCTACCAGGAGAGCGGCACCGCCAACTGGCTGATGAAGCGGCCGGGGCGCAACGACATCTACGAGCTGCAGGTTAACGGCAACCTGTCGGCCAATAATGCGCGGGCGATCCGCAAAGCGGTGATCGGCGGCCACGGCATCGCCATGGTGCCGCGCTGCATGGTGTATGAAGATTTGCAGGACGGTAAACTGATGGAGATCCTGGCCGGCCACTGCGGCAAAGTGCTGGGCATTTACGCCGTTTATCCTTACACCCGCAATCTGCCGTTAAAAACCCGTCTGCTGATCGAACATATCATCGGTTCCTACCAAAATATCAGCCATTATTTTTGAGTTCCCTGCTCTGATTATTTCCCTGCGGCCGTAAAAAGACGCGGGGATTACCGCATTTTTGGACATGAACTATTGAACATTACCGCTTAATTAATGTGAGCTCACGCATTCATCACACAAAATTACTTCCTATCAAACTGATTTTAAAGCAGTTAATTTAACGCCTCCTGCCGGCCAGTTTCCCACCGCCGGCGCCGTTCGCCGATGTTAAAAAATTACCGCATGGCATCGTCGCCAACGTTGTGATTAGAATGAAAATGTTGCGGTAATTAACCTTTCAGCTACATATCTCTGCCCATAAAAATAATAACCCTGAGGATCTTATGCCCCTGCTTTTCAGTATTGCGCCCATCGTCCTGCTGATTTGGATGATGACCAAAAGGAATGGCGTGCCCTCTTACCTCGCCCTGCCGCTGACGGCCGCCGTGGTGTATGCCGTACAGCTCCTGTGGTTCGATGCCTCGCTGCGGCTGCTGCATGCCAATATCATCACCGCGCTGGTGTCGACGCTGACGCCGATCACCATCATTGCCGGCGCCATCCTGCTCAACAAACTGATGCAGGTAAGCGGCGCGGAAAACGTGGTGCGCCGCTGGCTGGAAACCATCAGCCCCAATCCCGTGGCCCAACTGATGATTATCGGCTGGGCGTTCGCCTTTATGATCGAGGGCGCCAGCGGCTTCGGCACCCCGGCCGCCATCGCCGCGCCGATTCTGGTCGGGCTGGGCTTCAACCCGCTGCGCGTCGCCCTGCTGACGCTGGTGATGAACTCGGTACCGGTCTCCTTCGGCGCCGTGGGCACCCCTACCTGGTTCGGCTTTGCCAATCTCGGCCTGTCGGACGCAAGCCTGCTGGAGATCGGCCGGCAAACCGCGCTGATCCACTTCGTCGCCGGCTTCGTCATTCCTCTGCTGGCGCTGCGCTTTATCGTTTCCTGGCAGGATATCCGCCGCAACCTGCCGTTTATCCTGCTCAGCGTGCTGAGCTGCACTGTGCCCTATCTGTTGCTGGCCCAGGTGAACTATGAGTTCCCGGCGCTGGTCGGCGGTGCAATCGGCCTGGCGCTCTCGGTGCTGCTGGCGCGCGGCGGCATCGGCCTCGCCCGCGGCGACAAACCGCAGAACGCCGGGCAGGCGGTGCCGTTCATGCAGGTGGTCAAGGCCATGACCCCGACCCTGCTGCTGATTGCTATTCTGATAGTGACGCGCGTCCACCAGCTGGGCCTCAAAGCGCTGCTCAACAACACCGCGCTGCTGTGGCGGGAAAACCTCGGCTGGCTCGGAGAGCTGCGCATCAGCCGGGCGCTGATCGTCGAACTGCAGCAGGTGCTGGGCACCTCCGCCGCCGCCGGCTACAAAACGCTGTATGTCCCGGCGCTGATCCCGTTCCTGTTGGTGGTGCTGCTGTGCATTCCGTTGTTCCGGCTGAATGGCGGCCAGGTGCGGCAAATGTTCAGCGAAACCGGCGGGCGCATCGCGCGGCCCTTTATTGCGCTGTTCGGCGCGCTGGTGATGGTCAACCTGATGATGCAGGGCGGCGACAACGCGCCGGTGATCCTGATCGGTAAAGCGCTGGCGGCGCTGACCGGCGGCAGCTGGCTGCTGTTCTCGTCGTTCCTCGGCGCGCTGGGCTCGTTCTTCTCCGGCTCCAATACCGTTTCGAACCTGACGTTCGGCGGCATTCAGCAGTCGATCGCCCAGAGCAGCGGTCTTGACGTCAACCTGACGCTGGCCTTGCAGTCCGTCGGCGGCGCCATGGGCAACATGGTGTGCCTGAACAACATTATCGCGGTCTGTTCGATCCTCGGGATCGGCAACGCCGAAGGCAAAATCATCAGAAAGACCGTACTGCCGATGCTGGCGTACGGCGGGATTGCGGCCGGTATGGCGGCGATCCTCACGCTCTGACCGACAACTCGTTATCGCAAGCAAGACAAGAAGGTAAACACTATGATCATCTCCGCGTCAACCGACTACCGGGCCGCCGCCCGGGCCAAACTGCCGCCGTTTCTGTTTCACTATATCGACGGCGGGGCCTACGCGGAGCATACGCTGAAGCGCAATACCGCAGACCTGGCCGATATCGCCTTGCGCCAGCGCGTGCTGCGCAATATGTCCGAACTCAGCCTGGAGACCACGCTGTTCGGTGAGCAGCTGGCGATGCCGGTGGCGCTGGGGCCGGTGGGGCTGACCGGCATGTACGCCCGCCGCGGCGAAGTGCAGGCCGCGCGCGCCGCGGCCAAAAAAGGTATTCCGTTCACGCTGTCCACCGTGTCTGTCTGCCCGATCGAAGAGGTGGCGCCGGCGATCGATCGGCCGATGTGGTTCCAGCTCTACGTGCTGAAAGATCGCGGCTTTATGCGCAACGCGCTGGAGCGCGCCAAGGCCGCCGGCGTGAAAACGCTGGTGTTCACCGTCGACATGCCGGTGCCGGGCGCCCGTTATCGCGACGCCCATTCGGGGATGAGTGGCCCTAACGCCGCCCTGCGCCGCGTGCTGCAGGCGTTTACCCATCCGCAGTGGGCCTGGGATGTCGGCCTGTTCGGCAAGCCGCACGATCTGGGCAACGTCTCAGCCTACCGCGGCAAACCGACCAGCCTGGAAGACTACATCGGCTGGCTGGGCGCCAACTTCGATCCGTCTATTTCCTGGAAAGATCTGGAGTGGATCCGCGAATTCTGGGACGGCCCGATGATCATCAAAGGCATTCTTGATCCGGAAGACGCCAAAGACGCGGTGCGCTTCGGCGCCGACGGCATCATCGTCTCCAACCACGGCGGCCGCCAACTGGACGGCGTGCTGTCGACCGCGCGCGCCATGCCGGCGATCGCCGACGCGGTGAAAGGCGACATCACTCTGCTGGCCGATTCCGGCATCCGCAGCGGCCTGGACGTGGTGCGCATGATCGCGTTGGGCGCCGACAGCGTGCTGCTGGGGCGCGCCTTCGTCTATGCGCTGGCGGCGGCCGGCGAAGCCGGGGTGGCTAACTTGCTGGATCTGATCGACAAAGAGATGCGCGTCGCCATGACGCTCACCGGCGCGAAAACCATTGCGGAGATCAACGCCGGATCGCTGGTCAGAAACGCCTGAATCAAAGCGGCTGCACGCCCTCCGGGTAGGCGTTGTAGCTCATCTTGCTGATGAAGGCCCCGGCCGGTGACACCAGAACCCGGCCGGCGGCGTCCAACCCGAGGAAGGTGCCGGTGCAGCGCCCGGAGATAAAGTCGAAGAAGAACACCGAGCACACCGGGATAATCTTTTCCCGGAAGGTGAACAGGAACATCTCGTCCTCAAACTTGTAGTAAGTGGCGTAATCCATGTCGCCGTGCCCGAACTGCTCGCCGCGCAGGTTTTGCCAGGCATAACGTTCGGTGTTGACGTAGAAGTGCTCGTAGTAATGGTTGGGGCTGTAAACGTTCAGCGTGCGATAACCGATCAGCTCGCGGGTCAGATGCGGCGCGATGCCGCCCGGCGTAACGCCGGCAATCAGCCCAACGTGGAAGCTTTGCTTGAGGCGGGATCCCTTTTCCACCGTTTGTTCGGGCAACAGCGTGCTGCGCACCAGCAGCGCCCGGCCGCTGTCGCGGTTGAGCACCAGCGTCAGGCATTCGTTGCCCGGCGACTGCAACGGAATATTGAAGAAATAGCGCGCGGCGGAGGTTTGTACCTCTTCGTAAGCGTCCTCGCCGCTCTCCCCGCCCCAGGCCCACAGCACCCGCTGCCGATCGGCGCTGAAACGCAGCGTGATTTCCCCGCCGTCTTCAAAGGCGATCTGCAACGTTTTGCCGCGCCAGTCCTGAGTGCCCGGCAGCCGGTTGGTGTCGATGCCGCGCGCAAAATCGTCGTAATTCTTCCAGTCCGGTTCGGCATTTTGATTCAGTACGGATGGTTCTGCTGACATCTTCGCTCTCCTTGATTGAATGGGATGAAAACCGCCTCAGACATCGGCGACGCCCGCCGGTTTCACCGCTCGGCGGTTCACCACGGCAGGGGCAGTTTCATCGAGAAAACAACTCAGTACGCCGGCGCACACGGCGCCGGCGGCCGCCAGCCACATCACGCTGACCAGCCCGTAGCGATCGGCGATCAGCCCGGCGATAAACGGCGCCAGGCAGCCGCCAATCACCTCGCCAATTCCCATCACCAGCCCCAACGCGGTAGCGATGCGCGCCGGCGACACCGTTTCAGACGGGATGGTGGCCATAAACAGCGTGAAACAGCCAAGGCCGGTATAAGACAGGAACACCAGCACGCCCAGCAGCCACGGATTATCGACGTAGCTCAGAAACAGCGGGCAGCACACCGCCAGCAGCGAAAAGAAGATCAGCGTCGGCTTGCGCCCGAAGCGATCGGAAATCGCCGGCACCGCCACGCCCCAGAACACCCAGGCGGCACCGATGGCGCTCATGATGCCGCCCATCGTGCCTTCGCCGAAGCCGCGGTCGGTCACCAAAAAGTTGGGGGTGAAGGTAATGATGATCATGAACCAGGTGACGAACACACAGGAGATCAGAATGCACAGCGCCACGTTCTTGATTTTGAACAACTCGCCGTAAGCACCTTTGTTCGCCGCCTTGTCGGCCGCCGGCACTGCGCTGAAAGCGGGATCCTTTTTGCCGTTCACATAGCGATAGATCAGCCACGCCAGAATGATGCCCGGCACGGCGGTCAGGTGAAACGCCATGCTCCAGCCCCACTTCTGCGCCAGATAGATGATCAGCGGCGGCGCGATAATACCGCCCAACAATCCCGGCGCCGCCCCTTGGATCAACCCCATGTTGAAACCGCGGCGCTGCGGCTGCGATTTTTCCACCATCAACGACTGTGCGATCGGTAATACCGGCCCTTCGGCGATCCCCATTAACGCCCGGAAGATCAATAGCATGGCAAAGCCGCTGACCAACCCCGACAGCGCGGAGAACAGCGAAAACACCAGGATCGACAGGATCAGCATCGGTTTACGGATATTAAAACGATCGGCTATCGCCCCCAGCCCGGCGCCAGACAGCGCCCAGGTTAACGCCAGCACCGCCGACAGGGTGCCGAGATGCACGTTGCTGAGCTTGAGGTCGGCGGCAATCATCGGAAACAGAAACGAGATGGTCAGACGGTCGACAAACACGCAGCCGAAAACGAAAAATAAAATAATCAGCAACCGGTTCTCTTCACTTAATGCGCTGCGAGGCTCTGGCGATGTATTCATAGCGTCATTTGTCCATAAGTTAACTTATGAATGGCGACCCGCCATGGCATAAGTGTGTTAAGCGCTCGGCCAAGAGAGAAATTGGCCCTCCGTCACGACAACAACTCATTAACATGTTAATGACATAAAATTATCGCAAGCCGGCGGTCTGTCAACCGGCGCTTTCTTAGAGACGAATGAAGTTTTTGTTCGGTACTATTTTAAAATCGCATTATCACAAAAAGATATTTTACCCTTCTGTTTTTACAGCCAATAAAATAATAACGGGTATTTTTCTTCGGTTAAAAACGCCTATTTTCACGCCATTTGCGAATAATCTCAACGATCACTCTTCAGGCTTATTAATTTTTTACCCGTATTGAATGAACGCTGGGGAATATTCAGTTTTATTTTTATCTATTGAATCATTTAGTTTTATTTTATTGCCGCACAACAAACTAACTCTTATGAGGGAAAGGCTATTGGCAGAGTTACATAATTTCATCTGGACAATAGCAAAAGCGCAGAGCGTGACGTAAATCACGGCAATCATGCCGTATCCTGTAAGGTAATTATGCTAGCAACAGCAATTATCTATTGCGATTAGGGCTGTTTATCTCAATTAATCGTCATGCAACACTTCGTGCCATCGTTCGACACCGCGCCGCAAGGCCTGAGACGGAGTGACACATGAGCATCGAAAGACTAACCCGGGAGCCGCTTTCCATCGGTATTGAGCTGCCGTTGGACAATGATTGGTCCACCAGCGGGCAGCTGAAACGCCAGCAGGACGGGCGGCCGTTCGGCGTACCGGACATGAGTGAACACGCTGCGCGCATCAAGCTGGCCGATGAGCTCGGCTTTCGCGCCGCCTGGGTTCGCGACGTGCCGCTGTACGATCCTGACTTCGGCGACGCCGCGCAGGTGTTTGAGACCTTTACCTACCTCGGCTACCTGTCCAGCCTGACGCGCAATATTCTGCTGGGCACCGCGGCCGTGGTGCTGCCGCTGCGCCAGCCTTGGCTGGTGCGCAAAGCGGCTTCCACGCTGCAAACGCTGAGCGGCGATCGTCTGCTGCTCGGCGTCGCCAGCGGCGATCGCCCCGTGGAGTACCCGCTGTTCGGCGCCGATTACGCCGCGCGCGGTGAAAACTTCCGCACCAGCGTCGGCATTCTCAAAGGTGAAGCCGACAGCGCGCTACAGCCCGGATTGCGCCTGCTGCCGGCCACGCCGCCGCCGCCGCTGCTGGTCGCCGGGCTGGCGCAACAAACGCCCGAGTGGGTGGGCAAAAATATGGATGGCTGGCTGTCATATCCCGGCACGCCTGCGGACCACGTTTCGCGAGTCAAACTCTGGCGTAACGTAGCCGGTGACAAGCCCTACGTCAGCTTTATTCATCTCGACCTCACCGATAACGCCGACGCGCCGATTCAGCGCCATCGCTTCGGCATCAAGAGCGGCCGCAATGGATTGATTCAGGAACTGAGCGCCATGCGTGACGCCGGGGTCAACCACATCGGCCTGCATTTCCGCCGCAACCAGCGGCCGCTGGAAGAGACGATGCAGGAGATCGGTCAACTGGTGTTGCCGGAATTCCATCGCGCCTGACGCCCGCTTTAGCCCGCTATTCCGACCTGAGCGGGTCTTTGCCCCGTTACCGGGGCTTTTTTATTTCCGCCGCTGCTAGTTCATAACAACTCAGTCTAATCCCTGCGGCCAAACGGCGGCATGATGACGGGGAAACGAGCCACCATGAGGAATGAGCAATGACGGCAAAACTGACAGAAGCGGGCTTTTGGCGCAAAACCGCCGACTCTTCATCGCTGCGCGAGCCGCGCGTGCTGATCCGGGTCTACGTCGACGAAGGCGAGATTGACCGCGCCATCGCGTTTTACGAGCGGCTGCACGGCGTGGAAGCGGATATGCGTTTCGACTTTCCCGAACATCGGCTGGTGCTGGCGGCGGTGGGGCCGTTTCTGATCCTGGAAGGCTCGGAAGAAAGCCTGCGTCCTTTCCGCAGCACCGTCGGCACGTTGCTGGTCGATGACATTTATCCTTACCACCAGCGGCTGCTGGCCGCCGGGGCCGATATCTTCTTTGGCCCGGTGGACGTGCCCACCGGCGCCTGTTTCAATGCGCGCCTGCCGGACGGCACGATTATCGAATACGTGCATCACCGGCCGCGCGCGGACGAATAAGCCGCCTCAAGGGAGCGCCGGCGTCATGGCGTAACCGCGCAGATCCTTGCGCAGGCTGACCATGTACAACACGATCACCGCCGAGAACGGCAGGCCGCACAGCACCACCGCGGTCTGCATCGCGCTGAAACTGCCGGCGTACAGCAACCCGGCGCAGATCAACGTGGTGACCGCCGCCCAAAATACCCGCAGCCAGGCCGGCGCGTCATCGTGGGCGGAACCGCCCTGGCAGGAGAGGTTCGCTATCATCAGCGTGCCGGAATCAACCGGCGTCAGGAACAGCACGAAACTGATCACCACCACAAAACCGGCGGTCAGCTGGGTATAGGGCAGGTATTCGAACAGCTTGAACACCGCCATCGGCGGATCGCTTTGCGCCACCTGCCCGAGGATCGCCTGCCCGCCTTCCAACACCAGGCTGATGGCGGTATTGCCGAAGATCGACAGCCACGCCAGCGTGAAGCCCAGCGGGATCAGCAACACGCCGAAGATCAATTCACGAATGGTGCGCCCTTTGGAAATGCGCGCGATGAACAGCCCGACAAACGGCGCCCACGCCACCCACCAGGCCCAATAGAACAACGTCCAGGCGCCCTGCCACTGGCGCGCCTTGCCGTACAGATACATATCGAAGCTGCGGCTGACCAGCGAAGTGAGATAATCGCCGAGGTTCTGCAACATGCCGTTGAGCAGATTCAGCGTCGGGCCGGCCAGAAACACGAACAGCAACAGCAGGCACAGGAAGCCGACGTTGATGTTCGACAGCATCGCAATGCCCTTCTCGACGCCGGTGACCGCCGCCAGCGTGGCCACCACCATCATCACCACGATCAGCGCCAGCAGCACGCCGGTGTTTTGCGGAATATCGAACAGATAAAACAGCCCCGAGTTCACCAGCAGCGCGCCGATCCCCAGGTTGGTTACCATCGAAATCACCGTCACCAGAATGCCGAAGCTGTCCACCAGATGGCCGGCGCCGCCGTGGGTGCGCTCGCCGAAGATCGGGTATAACGCAGAGCGCAGCGCCAGCGGCAGGCCGCGGCAATAGGCGAAATAGGCCAGCGCGGTGGCGATCAGCGCATACAGCGCCCAGCCGTGCAGCCCCCAGTGCAAAAAGGTCAGCGCCATCGCCTGCCGCGCCGCCTGCACGGTGCCGCCGCTGCCTTCCGGTGGCGACAAAAAATGATCCAACGGTTCATAGGCGCCGTAGTACACCAGCGCAATGCCGATGCCCGACGAGAACAGCATCGCCACCCACGAGGGATAGCTGAACTGCGGCGGTTCGTCATCCTGGCTGAGGCGAATATGGCCGAAGCGCGACAGCGCCAGCCAGAAGACGAACACCATGCAGGCGACCATCAACAGCATGTAGTACCAGCCGAACACGTCGGCGACCCAACTTTGCGCGACGTTCAACCACTGTTTGCTGGCTGCGGGAAACAGCACGACCAGCGATCCCAGCAGCAGGATCACCGCCGCCGAGCCGAAAAATACCGGGACATTCAATCTGACAGGTTCTTCGTCAAGCGATGGAGGAGTTTTTGTTGTCATTGGCAGGCTTCCATGATGCGAAAGACAGACGATTTAAATGCAACTTTTAATTAACATTTTATCGTCATTTATTTGACATTTTCGCAGCATATAGAGTATTGATTGACCGTTCAATCAATCAAATCCAAAGTGTGATTGGCCTATCAGTTGAGGAAAATATGTACCGAAGAGACATTCCGGAGCAGCGTAAGGAGCAGTTGATTAACGCCGCCTTCGAGACCATAAACGTCGTCGGGCTGGCCGGCGTCACCCTGTCTCAGGTCGCGAAAGAAGCCGGGCTGTCGACCGGCATCGTCAGCCACTATTTTGGCGATAAAGAGGGGTTGCTGAGCGCCACCATGCGCAAGATCCTGCGCGATCTGCGCGACGCGGTGGCCGAGTGCCGCGCGCAAGCGGCGAGCGACAGCCAGTCACAGCTGTTCGCCATTATCCAGGGCAACTTCCACCCCAGCCAAACCAACGCCGTGTCCATGCGCGCCTGGCTCGACTTCTGGGCCGCCAGCATGCATCAGCCGGTGCTGCGCCGCCTGCAGCGCGCCAACGATCGGCGGCTCTATTCCAATATTTGCTGCCAGTTCCGCCGCGAGCTGCCGCTGCAGCAGGCGCGCGACGCGGCGCGCGGGCTGGCGGCGATGATCGATGGGCTTTGGCTGCGCGGCAGCCTGGCCGGCGGCGAGACAGACCTAAAGCAGGACTGCCGCATCGCCTGCGACTACGTGGCGCAGCGGCTCAACGCCGCCCAGCAGCAGGGGTGAACGTGAACGGCGGCTCCATCAGTGCGGTTCCTGCTCTTCACTGTACTGGGTTTGCCACATGGCGGCGTAGCGGCCGTTCGCGGCCAGCAACGCCTCGTGCCCCCCGCGCTCGACGATCTCCCCCGCCTCCAGCACGATAATTTCATCGGCATCCACCACGGTGGAGAGCCGATGAGCGATCACCAGCGTGGTGTGGTTGCGGCTCACCTCGCGCAGGTGCCCCTGGATTTCGCGCTCGGTCTGGGTATCCAACGCGCTGGTCGCCTCGTCAAACACCAGGATGGCCGGATTTTTCAGAATGGTGCGCGCAATCGCCACCCGCTGCTTTTCCCCGCCCGACAGCTTCAGCCCGCGCTCGCCCACCCGGGTGTCGTAACCGTCGGGCAGACCGACGATAAAATCATGGATATGCGCCAGCCGCGCCGCCCGTTCGATTTCTTCATCGCTGGAGCCGGTTTTGCCGTAACCGATGTTATAACGCAACGTATCGTTGAACAGCACCGTATCCTGCGGCACGATGCCGATCGCCTGCCGCAGGCTGGCCTGGGTCAGTTGGCGAATGTCCTGGCCGTCGAGGGTAATGGCGCCCCCCTGCACGTCGTAAAAGCGAAACAGCAGGCGCGACAG
The DNA here is from genome assembly GCF_047456145.1 of Serratia sp. BNK-23. Lineage (NCBI taxonomy): Bacteria > Pseudomonadati > Pseudomonadota > Gammaproteobacteria > Enterobacterales > Yersiniaceae > Serratia > Serratia sp. BNK-23. Next base: position 825,658 of record NZ_CP179900.1, on the reverse strand, counting down.
CGTGGACTTGCCCGCGCCGGAGGCGCCGACCACCGCCACCGTGTGGCCCGCCGGAATGGTAAAGCTCACCTGCTTGAGGATCGGCCGACGCGTGTCGTAACCGAAGCTGACCGCGTCGAACCTCACTTCGCCGCGATCGAGGCGCAGCGGCTGCGCATCCGGGCTATCGACGATCTCACGCGGTTCCTGCAGCAGATCGAACATGTTCTCCATGTCGATCAGCGCCTGGCGCACCTCGGAATAAATAAAGCCGAAGAAGTTCAGCGGCTGATACAGCTGCAGCAGATAGGCATTGACCAGCACGAAGTCGCCGACCGTCATCGTCCCCTGCGTAATGCCCCGCGCCGCCATAGTCATCATCACGATCAGTCCGATCGAGATAATGGCGGTTTGCCCCAGGTTGATCGCCGTAAAACTGAATTGGTTCTTGATGGCGGCGTATTCGTACAGCCGGCGCGACAGGTCGAAACGCTCGGCCTCGAACTCTTCATTGCCGAAGTACTTCACGGTCTCATAGTTCAGCAGGCTGTCGATGGATTTGCTGTTGGCGTCGGCGTTGGCCTTGTTGAGCTCGCGGCGAAAGCGGGTGCGCCAGCTGACCGCCAGCACGGTGAACAGGATGTAGCAACCGACCGTCGTCAGGATCGCCAGCGCGAACCAGCCGTTCAGCATATGCCACATGATCGCCGTGACCAGCGAGAGCTCGAACAGGATCGGCACGATGGAGAACAGCAGCCGTGACAGCACCGTGGACACCGCCTGAGTGCCGCGCTCGATGGACAACGACAATCCGCCGGTCTGGCGCTCCAGATGGAAACGCAGGCTCAGCGCATGCAGCTGGCGGAACACCCGCACGCCCAACAGGCGCGTGGCGTTCTGGCTGACGTGGATAAACATCACGTTGCGCAGTTCCTCAAACAGCGCGCCGCCCACCCGCGCCACGCCGTAGGCGACGATCAGCCCCAGCGGCACCGCCAGCATTTTCGCCGTCTCGCCGCTCAGCGCATCAACCATCGCTTTGTAGGCCAGCGGCACCAGCGTGGTGCTGACCTTGGCCGCCACCATGAACACGAAGGCCACCACCAGATACCAACGCAGCCGCGGGTTATCTTTCGGCCACAGATAGGGCAGCAGGAATTTCAGCAAACGGGAACGATCCATCATGTAATATTCATCTTCTCGGTCGGGATCGCGGCGCACAGCCGCGCGGGGGTTATGAGTTTGGCCTGGCCGGCGGCGAACGCCGCACCATTCCCTTTTCCTGCAGCGATAACTCAGCATCATCCGTCAGGAGAAGCGGCGGCGGCTCGGGCAAAGTTCAGGCATGGAGGAGACAATCACATGACCCAGACGTATGCAAAGCGCTTTGCGCTGGTCTTTGACTATATCGACCGCCACCTGGACGAGGCGCTCACCGTCGAAAAACTGAGCGAAGTGGCCCACTTTTCGCGTTTTCACTTTCAACGCCAGTTTAGCGCGTATTGTGGCATCTCGGTGTGGCGTTATATCCAGTGGATGAGGCTCAAACGCGCCTCGTACCGCCTGGCGTATAACCCGCTGGAGCCGGTGATTGACATCGCGCTGGACGCCGGTTTTCAAAACCCGGAGTCCTTCAGCCGCGCCTTCAAACAGGCGTTCAGCCAAACGCCAAGCCAGTTTCGCAAACGGCCGGCCTGGATCGATTGGCAACAGCGCTTTCCCGAGCCGAAACACAAAAGGAAACAACCCATGAAGGTAGACATTCTCGACTTCCCGGCCACGCCGGTGGCGATGATCGAACATCGCGGCCCATCCGCGCTGGTCAACGAAACCGCCGCACGCTTTATCGAGTGGCGCAAAACCAGCGGCCTGTCGCCGGTCAGAAGCAGCCGCACTTACGGTATCGCGCCGCACGATCCGGCCACCACCGAAGCGCAGGACTTCCGCTTCTACATCTGCGGAGAGGTCACTGCGCCGATCCCGGAGGACAACGCCTTCGGCGTGGTGAACAGCACGCTGCCGGCCGGGCGCTGCGCGGTGCTGCGCCATCTCGGATCGCTGGATGGGCTCTCGGAAAGCGCCCGCTATCTTTACAGCGAGTGGTTGCCGGCCAGCGGCGAGGAGCTGCGCGATTTTCCGCTCTATTTCCACTACCACAACTTCGTGCACGAGGTGGCGGAATATGAACTGGTGACCGATCTTTATCTGCCGCTGAAATAGCTGACATCCGGCCCCGCAAGGAGCCGGATTGACGTTAACAGGACGGCGACGATCCCTGCGGCGGCAGATAGCGCTGCGGATCGAGCGCGGTGGCGCGGTAGCGGATCTGGAAATGCAGGAACACCGAATCGGTGCCGGTGCTGCCCATGGTGCCGATCTTCTGCCCCGCTTTCACATCCTGGCCGTTGCGCACCAGCGTGGTGTCGTTGTGCGCATAGGCGGTAATGAAGTCTTCGCCGTGCTTAATCATGATCAGGTTGCCGTAGCCGCGCAGCTGGTTGCCGACGTACACCACTTTGCCCTTGGCGGAAGCATAGATCGGCTGGCCGCGTTTACCGGCGATGTCGATGCCCTTGTTGCCGCCATCGGCATTGGAGTACGCCTGCACGATCCGGCCGCTGGTCGGCCAGCGCCAGCAACGTGCGGCGCCCGGCGGCGGCGTTTGCTTGGCGATCGCGGAGGAAGATGTTTTACGGCGCGTGGCGGCGGTTTTGGTCGGCGCGCCGCCGCTCAGCCGCAGCTTTTGCCCCACTTCCAGATTATAGGGCGGGCGTATCTTGTTGATTCTGGCCAGATCGCTGACTTCGCTGTCGGTGATCCAGGCGATGTAATACAGCGTATCGCCCCGTTTGACGGTGTAGGACTTGCCGGTGTAGCTGCCCTTCGGCAGTTTGTCGTAGTCGCGGTTGTAGGTGTTTTTACCCGAACATCCGGCCAACAACAGCCCCAATGTCAGACACACCGCGATGCGGCGCCACCTCGCCAGCTTGCTTCCTGTGCTCAAATCCTGTCCCCAATCGTCTTTTCGGTTCTGATACGCCTCAGCCGCACAGTGTAACATTTGCGCCGGGTCAGTCAAAAACCCCCAGACGGTCTATGCTAAACAGGTAAGGATGACTGATTAATTACCCAACGACGAAATGGAGTACTGTCATGTTGAACCTCGACCGCAATAATCTGCCCCTCCTGAGCGAAGAACTGCTCAAAAAGCAACGCACCACCCTGCTGATCATCGCCTTCCTGCTGCTGGCGGGCGGCATACTGTGCCTGGTCAACCCTTTCGCCTCCGGCGCGGCGTTGAGCATCGTGGTCGGCGTCCTGCTGCTGTTGAGCGGCGCCGGGCTGATTATCGCCATGATCGCCAACCGGGCGCAGAATACCTGGCCGATGATCGGCGGCATTCTGCTGGGCGTGGCCTACCTGATTATCGGTTATGTGTTCATCACCAGCCCGCTGGCGGGCATTCTGGCGCTGGCGGTCTACCTTGCCGTGCTGTTCGCGCTCGGCGGCATCGCGCGCCTGGCGGCCGGCTATATGCGCCGCGGATTGCCGGGCAACTGGCTGCAGTTCGTCATTGGTGTACTCGATTTGATCATCGCCTGGATGCTGATCGGCTCAGGCCCGGCGGCGTCGGTCACGCTGGTGACGGCGATCGTCGGCATCGAAATGCTGGTCAGCTCCTTTGCACTGTTCCAGGCGGCGAATCTGTTTAAACGCGCCTGACGCTACCGGCCCGCCATCGCGGGCCTCATCGCTTTTGTTGCTTCCAGACAAAACAAGGCGATACCCCCTCGGCTTGTCCGTGGTTATCTTCATCGGTAAGTGCCAATATAGGCGCAGACAAGGGAGCTGAAACCGATGACAACCCATTCCAACCCGTTGAACTCGCGGGAAGTCTGCCTGCAATTACGCCATTTCAATCAGGTAATCGGGCAACAATGCCGCAATATGGCGCGCCAAAATACCACCTGCCCGTGCTGCCTGACGGACATCGCCACCGGTTGCGACGCCGGAATCAAACTGTGCGGCCAGCAGTTGGCCAAACCCAACCCGCAAACCCCGTTATTCCGGCAGATTCGCAACTTGCTGCTCGATCTGCGCGCAGAAGCGATAGGGGTTCACAGAATTGACGTCCTAAACCGCACCAATAACGAAATATCCTGGCTGTTGCGCGAGCTGTATTTCGAGACGTTCTGATCCCGCATTTTGTCGGCGCCGCTAAAGCGAAAGCCGAAAGCGAGATACGGGCTTTTGGCGACGCGATCGTGTTCATCAATCATTAGCGTCACCGGCTCCACGCCATACAGCCTGAACTCCGCGAGCAGTCAGCGGGAGGAGCCCGTTTAAAAGCGGCTCTGGCAAAGGAAACGTCCACCGGCGCGGGGTTAACCGGCGGCAGCGGTTTTCGGCAACACGAAGTCAACCCGCCGATTCTTGGCCCGGCCCGTCGGCGTGTCGTTGGAAGCCACCGGTTCAGCCTCCCCTTTTCCCCGTTCACTCAGACGAGATTTTTCTACCCCATGTGCGATCAGCCAAACAGCCACCGCACGTGCGCGTCGCAGCGACAGATCCTGATTATATTTATCGCTGCCCACCGCATCGGTGTGTCCCTCGATCACCACGTTCCCTACCGGTTCGGCAGCGATAAATTGCGCCACCTGTCGCAGCGCAGGCTCCGCTTTAGCAGCAATCGCATCGCTGTCGAAGGCAAACAGCACATCGCTGCGCATCGATAACGTTACGGCATTTTTGCTGTCTCTGACGGAAATGTCGGCGGATTGTTTAGCCAAATCCGCTGCCTTACTCTGCAGATCAAGGACGCCGGCATTCAGCCCCGAAGGCAAACCAACCAAATCCAGCCGGGTAGCCTTGAGATCGAGTATCACCGGTTTCCCCACGGACGCCGGCTCTCCGCTGTCAGCCCATGAACCCAATGACACCAGCCCAAAGGCTAACATCCCACCCACACAGGCGGCTTTCCTGAGGCCGTTCATCGCTCAACGATCCGTAATGGCTATCGGCCCGAGCGGCTCGACGTTGGCGATCGTCAGGTACACCTCTTTCACATCAGGTGGAGGCGCGGGGAAGCTGCCAAACCAGGTGGCGACATAGGGAATGCCTGAGCTTGAGCTGAATGACACGTTGGGAGAGGCCAGTGGGACATTATTGCTATCGGTAAGCAGCAGGTATTTTTTATTACCCACCAGAATGTAGAAGGATTTCTCAAGACTGCTTTTATCCAGACTGCTATACAAGCCTTGTCCATTAAGGTTGTCTTTCAACCCTTTGAAACGCACTTTGATGGTCAGGATTTCACCGTGGCGCACGGCCTCGGTCACTTGCGCTTCGGCTACGCCGCTGCTGACGATCCCGGTAGCCAACGGGGTCACGGGGGGATCCTCCGCGAACGCCATGCCGGGAAACATTATCGAAGCAAACAGGCAGGAAATGACGAATTTTCTGACATGCTGCATGATCGGAGTCCTTATTCAGGAGGGAGTTGAAGATTGTTCTTTCAACAATCAGGCAATTCCACTGCGGTCACTCGGTCCCGGAATTATAGTAAAGCACCTCATATTCATGAGAGTTATCCCTGAAAGCGTAACCTTGGTCACGTTATGCTTGCGCATGAACTCTCACCCGTAGTGCTTATTTTGCTGAATGACCGGCTTCATACAGGCATTGCCTTCTGCTCATCCTCTCTGCTGTTCACCCCACTTTACGACCGCCGTCACACCTCGCTACCGCTAAATTGCGTTGGTTATAGAGTCGTCTACAATTCAATCGAATTACCCCCTACAACATCAGAAATTATTATTATTAGAGGTGATTATGTTACAGAAACACGAAAACGTAATAAGTATGACTGTACTAAGCCCGCAAGCCACCCAACAGCTGATGCCATCGTTCTCCTCCTTGCCCCACACGCAACACGCCGACGGCAAATATCGCCTGCGCCGTTATTCGGTCGTTAAATACCTCAACCCCAACGTCGCCGAAGTGGGGCCGCGCACCTTCATGCAGTCGGATCAGATCAACCACTTCCAGGGCAATGTGGTTCGCCGCTTCGAACCTATCGACAGCGCCGTGTTGCAGAGCGCCGGCATGGCAGAGATGTGCAACCTGTTTGCAGAAAGCAACGAACTTCCGGAAGGCGCCGAGATAGAGATCCACCAGATGCGCGTGGTCGCCATCGAGAAAGACACCCAGGTGGCGCCGGAAGGCATTCACCAGGACGGTTTCGACCATATCGCAATGATCGCCATTCATCGGCACAACATCGTCGGCGGTGAAATCATGCTGTATGACGACAGCCACCACGACCCTTTCTTTAAAAAAGCGCTGGCGGACGGTGAAGCCGTGCTGCTGGCGGACAGCAAACTGTGGCACAACGCCACGCCGATCAACGCCGTGAGCCCGGAAGAAGAAGGTCATTTGGATCTCTTTGTCCTCACCGCTCGGGGGGAGAAAGCATGACCTTTACCCCCGAGCTCGCCCGCGCACAGTTCAGCGCGCTGTCACAGCAGATCGACGGCAAACCGGCCATCTTTTTCGACGGCCCCGGCGGTGCGCAGGTTTCACGGGGCGTGCTGGAAAAAATGACCGACTACCTGGGAAGGTACAACGCCAACCTGGGCGGCCACTATTTCTCGAGCCGGGTCACCGGCGAGGTGATGGGCCAGGCGCGGGAATCGGTGCGCGCCTTGTTAAATGCGCCGTCGCCCGACAACATCGTCTTCGGCATGAACATGACCACGCTGACTTTCCATCTCAGCCGCATCATCAGCCGCGACTGGCAGGCCGGCGATGAAGTCATCGTCACCGCACTGGATCACTACGCCAACGTCTCCAGTTGGCAGCAGGCTGCCGCTGACAAAGGAGCCGCGGTGCATCAGATACCGCTGGAGAGCGCCGACTGCGCATTGGATGCCGCGAAAGTGTGCGAGCGCATCAACGCCAACACCCGTCTGGTGGCGGTCAGCTACGCCTCCAACGTCACCGGCAGCATCGTCGATATCAAAACCATCGTCGAAGCCGCGCATCGGGTTGGCGCGCAGGTGTATGTCGACGCCGTGCACTATGCGCCGCACAACCTGATTGACGTGCAGGCGCTGGGCTGTGACTTCCTGGTGTGCTCCGCCTACAAGTTCTTTGGCCCGCACGTCGGCATGGCCTACATCGCGCCGCAGTGGTTGCAGCGCCTGCGCCCTTACAAGGTCGAGCCGGCCACCGACGTCGGCCCCGGCCGTTTCGAGACCGGCACGCAAAGCTTCGAAGCGCTGGCCGGCGTCGCGGCCGCTATCGAGTATCTGGCGCAGTGGGGCACGCCCGGTGCGCCGTTAAGGCAGCGTCTGCAGGAGAGCTTCGCCGCCTACCACCAGCATGAAGAGGCGTTGTGCAGCCACTTCCTGCAGCGGCTGCAACAACTCGACGGCGTGCGGCTTTATGGCAACCCCCGGGCGGACAGCGCGCGCCGCACGCCGACCTTCGCCCTGACCTTCAGCGGCCATACGCCTGACGCGATCGCCCGCCGCCTGGGGCAGCACAACATCTGCGCCGGCAGCGGGCATTTCTATGCGTTGGGCTTGGTGCAACAGCTGGGGTTGCAGGACGGCGGCGTGCTGCGCATCGGCATGATGCACTACAACACTCGGGGCGAGATCGATACGCTGTTCAACGTGATCGCCGAAGATATTCTCAGTTAATCCGGCCATATCGGCCCGTTCATCTTATTGAGCGGGCCGAATCAAGTATCAAACTGCCCGTCTTTTCTTCCACCGCGTCCACGGCGCACAGATGCGTGCCTTTCTTTCCCCGCGTTACGAAATGCGGAGATAACGAACATATAATGCCGGAACGGGAAAAAAGACCTGGATCGGCGCATCGTGCGGTTGTCACCGGATACGGCGGAGGCAGCACATTGCGCGCATTCTCTTTTGACTCGGCAGTGGGCATAATGACAAACACGGTCTGGATCAGATGAGTATGAATGGTGAAGTCGCAGCGCATTACGTTAAATGACATTGCTGTACTGGCTGGTGTCACCAAAATGACGGTCAGCCGCTATCTGCGCACGCCGGACAGGGTTAAACCGGAAACCGCTGCGCGCATCGCCGCCGTGATCGAGGAAGTCGGCTATCAGGCCGATCCTGACAATCCCGCCCTCTATTCCAATAGCCCTCCCCTCATCGGCGTTCTGGTTCCTTCTTTTAACAATCTGATATTTGCTGATGTCCTCGCCGGCATTGAATCCGTGACGTCTGTACAGGGTTATCAGACGCTGGTCGTCAATTATGACTACAACAGCAAACGCGAAGAGGAGCAAATTGCCGCGATCCTGGCTTTTAAGATCAAAGGGCTGCTGCTGACCGAGTCAGTTCATAGTCTGCGGGCGGAAAAATTCCTGAAGACGGCAAAAATACCCGTTGCTGAAATCATGGGGCTGTCAGGCAATGCAGATCGAATTAACGTGGGTTTTGATAATGTGAAAGCCGGCTACGATATGACCACCATGTTGCTGGCCAGCGGTAAAAAACGCATTATCTATTTTGGTTCAATGTCTGATATCCGCGATGAACAGCGTTACACGGGATATTGTCAGGCAATGGCTAACCATGATTTACCTACCGGTCGTATTTCCCCCAATAAGATCTCTTCCATTTCAATTGGGACGGGCATGATGACGCTTGCGAGCCAAATGTATCCGGATATGGATGGTATTCTCTGTACCAACGACGATCTGGCCGTTGGGGTGTTACAGGAATGCCTGGCAAACGGTATCAGCGTTCCAGCGCAAATTGCCATTGCCGGATTTCACGGTCTTGAGATCGGGCAGATCATCACCCCCCGGTTAGCCAGCGTACTGACGCCACGGTATGAGATGGGGAAAGTGGCGACAGAAATCATAATAAAAAAAATTAAAGGGCTGCCGACCATTGAACGTGTCGATCTCCACTTCCGCCTGTCAATGGGGGAGACAATATAGCTTTCCCCGCCAGTCACTTCAGTACTGGCCATAATTGCCCGCTTCGCCAGAAAAACATCACTCGCTATCCCGACCAGAAATTCGGCCAGATGGCGCCACCCACCTGACCGAACGCCCCCTTAACGTGCCTTGCGGCGCCGGAGCCAGAATAGGACCAGCAGAATAATGACGACCGCCGCGACGGCCATGCCAGGCAGAATCATCGGCTGTGCGCGCGCCAACAGCGGTTTCGGGCCCCCGGCGCGCACCTCACTCACGTCCTCCTCAGTCACGCTCAGCGTGCTGTTGCCGTATTTCTGCAGCACGAAGTTAGCGATATCGGCAACCTGCTTATCCGTCAGCTCTCCGACATAGGAACCGGCGCCAAAGCTCGGCATCAGTACGTGCTTGCCGTCAACCCGGCGATCAACCCCCTGCAAAATGGCGGCAATCAGGTTTGACGGATTGCTCGCGGCCGTGGTGGAGTTGTTGAATAGCGAAGGGTAGGCCTGGTTCAAACTGCCGCTGCCGTCCGGCTGATGGCAACTGGCGCAGTAGCCGCTGTAGAGCGCCTCGCCGCTATTGAGCGTGTGGTTGGCGTTGGGCGAATTCATGCCGCGGAGATGGGGCTCAACGTTGTAGTGCGCCTGGCTAAGGCCATTGCCCTGGCGCCCCTCGCCCTGTGACGGCACGGTCTTCAGGTAAGTTGCAATCGCCCGCAGCTGCCGGTCGGTCAGGTATTGGAAGCTGTGCTCAACGGCTTCAGCCATTGGCCCCGCAGCTTGTGCGCGCCCTTCCGCCCGACCGGTTTTCAGGTAGTCCACTAACTCCTGCTCGCTCCAGTCGCCGATCCCTTCCTGGCGATCGGCGGTGATATTCGGCGCGTACCAAGCCCCCAACGATGCCCCCATCAGGAAGCGCGAATTGTCTTCCGCCATCAGCACATTACGCGGCGTATGACAGGTTCCGCAGTGAGCCGGGCCCTGCACCAGCGCAGCCCCCTCGTTCCACGCCTCACCTTTCGTCACATCCGGGGTGAAACGCCGATTGTCCAAATAAAGCATGTTCCACACCGCCATGGAGAGGCGGATGTTGAACGGAAACGGCAGATCGGTTTGGCGCCTGGCCGGCTCATCGACCGGGGCAACGCCATGCATGAAATAGGTATACAACGCGTGGATCTCGTCATCACTCAGACGGGTATAGGCGGTGTAAGGCATTGCCGGATAGAGATACGTCCCATCTTGCCGGATCCCAGAACGCAGAACCTCGGCAAACGCCGCTTCAGAATAGCCGCCGATGCCGTATTTTACCGATGGGGTTATATTGGTGGCGTAGATAGTGCCCATGGGAGAAGCAATGCCGTACCCCCCGGCAAAAGGCTTGCCCTGCTGCTGCGTATTCGTATGGCAGGCCATGCAGTCCGAGGCGATAGCCAGCGCTTGCCCTCTAGCGATCAGATCGCCGTCCTGGGCATGCGCCGCGAAGCCGCTTCCCAGCAGCAGCGTCGCTGCCAGCGAGTGGGTGATTTTATTCATTTGCTCTCCAGGGCGCGCAGTACGTCATTGGCCGCCTTGAGTCCAAGCGCCGCCATCGTCAACGTGGTGTTGACAACGCTGGCTGAAACCATGGCGCCTCCACCCGGGATCCAAAGGTTGTCATGATCGTGGGCGCGGCAATTGCCGTTCACCACCGAGTTCGTGGGATCGCTGCCCATGATCGTGCCGCCCATAATGTGGTTGTTGGCATTCAGCTTGTCGTTAATCACAAACTCTTGCGCATCGAACAAGTCGCCAATCTGCCGTAGCTGGATTTTGACCACTTCCAGCCCTTTACGCACATAATCGCCGACGTCGTAGTGGATGTCCGGGCAGGCCAGGCCATGCTTGTCTTTGCGGGTGGGGCTCAGGGTCAGACGGTTGTTCGGGTCCGGCAGCGGTTCCAGGCTGATGGAGAGATCCACCGAGCGGCTGGCGCGATCGCGCACTTCATCCTGCAGCGCCTTGCCGACCTTGCCCGTTTTCAGGACTTCAAGGGCGGAGGGGATCACCCGGTTGATGTTGTTGATGATGATCTTGTTGGCGGAGTGGTCGCTGCGGAACGCGCCGTCACGATACCCCACCATGCAGCTGCTCTGCGCCGGGCCGCGGCCAACCCACAGGGCCTCTCGCGCCAGGAAGGAGCAGTGCAGGCCAGAGTGATCCATCATGTTGCGCCCCACCTGATCCGAGCTGTTCGCGATGCCGTTCGGGTTCTTTTCGTTGGCCGCCAGCAGCAGTAAGCGCGGGTTCTCAATCCCATTGCAGGCCAGAACGAACGTTTTACCGATCGCCCGATGGGAGTTATGCGCCGTGTCGTACCAGTGAACGGCGGTGACGCGGTTATTGTCGTCGGTGTCAATTTTGTACACCACCGCCTCGGGGATCACCTTCGCCCCCTTGTGTTCGGCCCGTTCAACGTGGTGAATGCCGTTGTACATCGCCCCTATAGGGCAAATCGGCTGGCAATTGTTATTGCCGCAGCAGGTGGGCCGTCCGTTCCAGGGGCGGGTGCTGCGGCCTTGCGGAATGGGCACCGATTTAAAACCGTGAGGATTAACAATCTCAGCAATGCGTCTGTCGCCGTAGGCCCAGGGCACCATGTCCATCGGGTAAGGCCCGCTGCGTTCCGCAGGGGACTGCCACTCCGGATTATTCGGGCCGGCAACGCCTATTTCCTCTTCGGCTTTCGCGTACCACGGTTCGATATCTTCGTAGGAAATAGGCCAGTCTCTCCCCACGCCATAGAGGGATTTCATGCGAAAATCATTGGGATGGTTGCGCCAGCAAGAAGCGGCCCAGTGCCAGGTGGTTCCCCCCACCACACGCAAATAGCCCTGTTTAAAGCCTGAGCCATTGGGGCCGGTCAGTTTGATATAGTCGTTCTCCGGGAAATAGAGCGGCGCGGTGGCGTACTCCGATTGCGGGTAAAGCCCCTGAAAATCCGACCCCGCACGATTGTGCAGTGGCATATTGCGCCAGTTTTCCACAGCCTGTGCGCGCTCAATGCGCGGGCCTGCCTCAAGCACCAGCACCGAGTAGCCTTGGCTCACCAAAGCATCCGCCATCAGACCGCCCACAATACCGGAACCGACAATGACGACATCGGCCTCTGCATCGCCGGAAGCATTAATTATTGGGCTTTTCACACGCGGTCCTCATATTTTTTATCGGCTACGGCAGGCAAATCTGTTGCGGGAATGGAAGGTTGGCGGGTAACGCCCGGCGGCAAGCCGGTCCACCACAGCGGGCCAAAATTGCACCAGGTCGGCACAATCAGGGCATCCTGAACCGTGCGATACATCAGCGCCTCTTTATAACTAATCAGCTGACCCTGCTCAGCGTTTGAAGGATCTACGGTCCCGGTATACCACGCGGTCACAATTGCCTGGATAAGCTCCCTCTGCCCCTGTTCAATCGCATGTCGGTTCAAGGTTTCCGCATCGGTGGCTTGCTGGCTCAGGATGAACAGGGCGTTGAGTTGCGAGTTCAACTGCGGAAAATGTTCGCGCAGTGCGGAAAAATAGCGGGCGGAGAGTGTGACGTCCAAATCGTCAAACTCGGTAATTTTTCTCGAAATTTGCAAAAATTGCGCGTATTCAACGGGCGAGGCGGCAATTTGCGCCCGTTCGGCATAGGTTATATTTGAATAAGGCAACAGGCTGGCGGCGACGATGACGCCCACCATTTTCCCCAGCGCCTCCCTGCGGGTAAGCACGATTTGCAACGACATTATTAGCTCCGAAATAATTTATTTTTATATAGTTTTTTTAATATCTATCAGAACGCAGGCAAACCAAAATAAAAAATTGTGCTAATGGGGAGGAACCGCATTAAAAGATCAAGGCGTTATGAGATTGGCTACATCGACTACAGAGGTAAACTCCGGCCTTTAATGATGTAATCTGAATCTGAAGCAAATATCCCTGTAAATAATACGGCGTAATCTCTGCCGTACATTTATTCAACCCAACTCAATTTTTAAAATTTAGGGGCTATGGCTTTGACGGGAAAGGCGCATTCTTCGGAATCGCTGCAGACGGCGGATGAGCAAGGCTTTCCGCCGGGCAGCCTGAAGTAGCGATACCAGCCGCCGCTGAACGTCTTGCTACGTCAGCAGGGCGCCGTCGATTTTCGCCACAATTTTACGCAGAACTGCTGGCGTTGTGCAGGTACTCATCGGGCGATGCAGCTCCCCCGGAAAGATAACGGCCAGTTCACCGGGTTGCAGGTGGATGAGAGTCTCACCGGGGATCGCCGGGCTAAACCCAAGGTCGTGCGCCTCGTTAAATGGCTCACTCAGGGGCAAAGGCAGCCCCAGAACCCCGGCGCCAATCACTTCTCTCCCTTCCAGGACAAGATGGATATCCAGATACTGGCGATGAAACTCCGGCTTCTGGTCGGCCAATAGTTTGGTTTCCCCTTCAACGACGTTAAAGAACATCTGTTTACCCTGCACCTGATAGTGGCCGACAGGTAAATTGTACGGCTCACTTTCAATAATGCTGGCCAGCATTTTTCGAATGGCTGCCGGATAGAATTTATTATTTACGGCAGTGGTTAAGGAATCAATAATCATAATATTTTCTCTGGTAGAGATCGATTTGGCATTACACCGACAATAACAATGGCTGGGTAGTTTTATGGCAACAGGCAATCTCGGTGTAATTACGGTAGAATCGCTATTCGATCGTTCTACGGGCGCCACTATGAATAAGCCACAAAGCAAATCGCTTTGTGGCTAATATTTACAACCTATCACCACTGTGAGTAAACTCCACCTGAAAGACTATTCGGCATGGTGAAATAAGTCATGACCTATCTCACGGTTTTTAGCCGCTTAAAACTGTGACAAAAGTCACTTAATTAAGTGTTACGAAACGACGTTACTTATCCTGTGATCCACGGCAGAAAATCACTGGATATTCACCGCTTTCACCAAAATCGATCGATTTAGCCTTCTCCCCCTACGGGCATAATGAGTTATTTTCCCCGATAGTCACTGACAGAAACCACGAAATTGCACACGAGATCACGCCAGCAGTAACATGCTTTTTTAACACTCTTTGGCGTGATGCAGATCGCAAAAATAAGCGGTAAAAAAACGTCTGATACAGGGTATCCCCTATTTTTCAGACAGGATCGCAACGATGCACACTGACACTCAACCTACCATTTTGCTTATCGCGCCAGTGATGGATGCTTTGCAAGCCGCGTTGGACGCCCGCTACCGGGTATTCCGTCTCTATGAACAATCAGATATTCCAGCCTTCCTGGTTCGCCATGGCGCAGACGTTCAGGCGGTGGTCACCCGTGGTGATGTGGGGGTAACCCGAGAGACGCTGGAGCAGTTGCCGCAGGTGGGCATGATTGCTGTCTTTGGCGTGGGAACCGACGCTATTGATCTCAACTACACCCGGGAACGCCATATCAGCGTCGGGATCACCGCCGGCGTGCTGACCGATGATGTGGCAGATCTGGCTCTGGGGCTAATGCTGTCCGCCAGCCGCCGCCTCTGCCAAGGGGACCGATTTGTACGCGAAGGCCGCTGGGAAACGACGCCGCCACCGCTGGCGACTAAAGTGAGCGGTAAACGCATCGGTATTTTCGGCATGGGGAATATTGGCCAAGCCATCGCCCGCCGGGCGAAAGGCTTCGATATGACCATCCTGTATACTGACCGCCAGCGCAAAGAAGGCCTGGATTACCAGTGGTGCGCCGATCTGCACACGCTCGCAGCGCAGAGTGATTTCCTGGTGATCGCGGCATCCGGCAGTGCGGAAAACCGCGGGATTATTGATGCCAGCGTATTTAACGCCATGCCCGAACGCGCCTGGCTTATCAATATCGCCCGCGGCAGCCTGGTCGATGAGGCGGCGCTGATAAAGGCGTTACAAAATCATGTTATCGCCGGGGCCGCTCTGGACGTCTTTGAAAACGAACCCCATGTTCCGACCGCGTTCTTTGCTCTCGAGAATGTTCTGCTTCAACCCCATGTGGCCAGCGCTACCGTAGAAACTCGTCAGGGAATGAGCCAATCCGTTTTGGATAATCTGGCAGGTTATTTTTCACATCAGGATATTCCTGGGTTAATTCAATAAAAATGATCGTTTGAGTTACGAATAATCATTTTTATCCGCCAACTCAATATCCTCTGTGAATGGCGGATATCATCGAGACGCTATTATGACCGATAAAATACCAGGAACTCGCTGGCTGCGGGTTATCGCGCCGATCCTTATCACCTGTATTATTTCATTTATGGATCGCGTTAATATCAGCTTTGCTCTGCCGGGCGGCATGGAACAGGATTTAGGCATTACCAGCCAGATGGCTGGCGTGGCCAGCGGTATCTTTTTTATTGGTTATTTATTTCTGCAAATCCCTGGCGGACGACTTGCGGTTTACGGTAGCGGAAAACGTTTTATAGCCTGGTCGCTCGTGGCCTGGGCGATTGTCTCTATCGCCACCGGATTCGTCACCCATGAATATCAACTGCTCGTGCTGCGTTTTATTCTCGGGATCTCCGAAGGGGGAATGTTGCCCGTCGTGCTGACCATGGTAAGCAATTGGTTCCCGGAAAAAGAACTGGGGCGCGCCAATGCCTTTGTCATGATGTTTGCCCCACTAGGGGGGATGCTGACCGCCCCGGTTTCTGGCGCGATTATTGCCACTCTCGACTGGCGCTGGCTGTTCATTATCGAAGGCTTGCTGTCGGTCGTGGTGTTGACCATTTGGTGGCTGGTGATCAGTGACCGTCCGGAAGAGGCGCGTTGGCTACCGGCGAAGGAACGCGACTATTTATTGACCGAACTGGCCCGGGAGCGCAAAGCGCGGGAAGGGAGGGTGCCGGCAGCGAAGGCGCCGTTAAAAGCGGTGTTTCGCAACAAGGGATTGATGCGCCTGGTCGTGCTGAATTTCTTTTACCAGACCGGGGACTATGGATATACGTTGTGGCTGCCCACCATCTTGAAAAACCTGACCGGTGGCAGCATGGCCAATGTTGGGGTATTGGCGATCCTGCCGTTTGTTGCCACTCTGGCGGGGATTTATGTGATTTCGATGTTCAGCGATCGCAGCGGTAAACGCCGTTTGTGGGTCAGGATCTCCCTGTACTGTTTTGCGGCGGCGCTGATAGCCTCGGTGATCCTGCATGAGCATGTGGTGGCCGCCTATATCGCGTTGGTGGTGTGCGGCTTCTTTCTTAAAGCGGCGACCAGCCCCTTCTGGTCAATTCCCGGACGCATTGCGGCGGCGGAAGTGGCGGGCAGCGCACGCGGGGTGATCAACGGGCTGGGCAACCTCGGTGGGTTTTGCGGCCCCTATCTGGTAGGCGTCATGATTTATCTGTACGGACAGAACGTCGCGGTTTGCGCGCTGGCGGCATCGCTGTTGCTGGCAGGAAGTATCACCTTCCTGCTGCCGAAAGAATGCGACCGCTCCTGCGAAGAAACGGACAACCGCCTGCCATCCGGGGCTAAACAGAAGTGGAGTTAAACGGTAATGGCGCGCTGTGGGCAGCAACGGCGGCTCACACCCGCATCAGGATTGGGCGGCGCGTTGTATTATCGCGGTTAAATGCCAGGCCAATGGCTTGAGCGACTCACAAGCCAACCCGCACCAAACGGTGATGCAATCGTTGAGAATCAGCTTTTCTAAAAACGGTTATAACTCAATGGGGTGATGCATAGGGAGATTGGAGCGGGTGAAGGGAATCGAACCCTCGTATGCAGCTTGGGAAGCTGCCGTTCTACCATTGAACTACACCCGCATCGGTGTGCGACAGGCATTATAACCGGTTATCGGCGACGGGCAAGCGGAGATGGCGCGTAACTGTCGATGTTTTAAGCGGTTAAGTCCCGTAGACGAAAAAAAACCGGCGCAGTTGCCTGCACCGGTTGTTGCACGCTAAACGGGATTATTTCTGTGGGCGCATCGCCGGGAACAGAATCACGTCGCGGATGGTGTGGCTGTTGGTGAACAGCATCACCATGCGGTCGATGCCGATGCCCAGACCGGCGGTCGGCGGCAGGCCGTGCTCCAGCGCGGTGACGTAGTCTTCGTCGTAGAACATCGCTTCGTCGTCGCCGGCGTCTTTGGCGTTCACCTGGTCGGCGAAGCGTTGCGCCTGGTCTTCGGCGTCGTTCAGCTCGGAGAAGCCGTTGCCGATTTCACGGCCGCCGATGAAGAACTCGAAGCGGTCGGTGATTTCCGGGTTCACGTCGTTGCGGCGCGCCAGCGGCGACACTTCAGCCGGGTACTCGGTGATGAAGGTCGGCTGAATCAGATGGCTTTCCGCCACTTCTTCGAAGATCTCGGTCACGACGCGGCCCAGGCCCCAGCTCTTCTCAACCTTGATGCCGATGGATTCAGCGATGGCCACCGCTTTGCCCATGTCGGCCAGGTCAGCCAGATCGGTTTCCGGACGGTATTTCTTGATCGCCTCGGTCATGGTCAACTTCTCGAACGGCTTGCCGAAGTCGAACACTTCGTCGCCGTACTGCACCTGAGAGGTGCCCAGCACTTTCTCGGTCAGGGTGCGGAACAGGGTCTCGGTCAGCTCGATCAGATCTTTGTAATCCGCGTAAGCCATGTAGAGTTCCATCATGGTGAACTCTGGGTTATGACGCGGAGAAACGCCTTCGTTGCGGAAGTTGCGGTTGATTTCGAACACGCGCTCGAAGCCGCCGACCACCAGACGCTTCAGATACAGTTCCGGCGCGATGCGCAGGTACATGTCGATATCCAGCGCATTGTGGTGGGTGATGAACGGACGCGCGGACGCGCCGCCCGGGATCACCTGCATCATCGGGGTTTCGACTTCCATGAAGCCGCGTTCCACCATGAAGTTACGGATAGCGGACATCACCTGCGAACGCACCTTGAAGGTGTTGCGCGATTCTTCGTTGGCGATCAGATCCAGGTAACGCTGGCGGTAACGGGTTTCCTGATCCGCCAGGCCGTGGAATTTGTCCGGCAGCGGGCGCAGCGCTTTGGTCAGCAGACGCAGTTCGGTGCAGTGGATCGACAGTTCGCCGGTCTTGGTTTTGAACAGCTTGCCGCGCGCGCCGAGGATATCGCCCAGGTCCCACTTCTTGAACTGCTCGTTGTACACGCCTTCAGCCAGATCGTCGCGCGCGACGTACAGCTGAATGCGGCCGCCCACGTCCTGCAGCGTAACGAAGGATGCCTTGCCCATAATGCGGCGGGTCATCATGCGGCCGGCGACGGTCACTTCTACGCCCAGCGCTTCCAGCTCTTCGTTGTCTTTATCGCCGTACGCGGCGTGCAGCTTGTCGGAGGTGGAGTCGCGACGGAAGTCGTTCGGGAACGCAATGCCGTTCTCACGCAGGCCGGCCAGTTTCTCGCGGCGGGACTGCAGTTCGTTATTGAGATCCAGCGCCTGATCGGCGCCCTGTACTTGTTGTTCAGACATTTCTATTCCTCATAACCCGGCTTTCAAACTTGCCTCAATGAATTTATCCAGGTCGCCATCCAGTACGGCCTGCGTGTTACGCGTTTCGACGTTGGTGCGCAAATCCTTGATGCGGGAGTCATCCAGCACGTAAGAACGGATTTGGCTGCCCCAGCCGATGTCGGACTTGTTGTCTTCCATCGTCTGCTTATCAGCATTTTTCTTTTGCATCTCAAACTCGTACAGCTTGGCTCGCAGCTGTTTAAACGCTTGATCCTTGTTCTTATGCTGAGAACGATCGTTCTGGCACTGCACCACGATGTTGGTTGGCAGGTGAGTAATACGTACGGCGGATTCGGTTTTGTTGACGTGCTGACCGCCCGCACCGGAGGCGCGGTACACGTCGATACGCAGATCCGCCGGGTTGATTTCGATATCGATATCGTCGTCGACTTCCGGGTAGATGAACACCGAGCTGAACGAGGTGTGGCGACGGCCGCCGGAGTCGAACGGGCTCTTGCGCACCAGGCGATGCACGCCGGTTTCAGTGCGCAACCAGCCGAACGCGTAGTCGCCGATGATCTTGATGGTGGCCGATTTCAGGCCCGCGACGTCGCCGTCGGACTCTTCGATCACTTCGGTCTTGAAGCCCTTGGCTTCAGCCCAGCGCAGGTACATGCGCAGCAGCATGCTGGCCCAGTCCTGCGCTTCGGTGCCGCCGGAGCCGGCCTGGATATCCAGGTAGCAGTCGGCGCTGTCGTATTCGCCGGAGAACATGCGGCGGAATTCCAACTGATCCAGCTTGCTCATCAGTTGATCCAGCTCGGCGACCGCTTCGTTGAAGGTCTCTTCATCGTCGGCTTCTACCGCCAGTTCCAGCAGCCCGCCGACGTCTTCGCCGCCCTGCTCCAGCTGATCGATGGTTTCAACGATGGCTTCCAGCGCGGCGCGCTCTTTGCCGAGCGCCTGTGCGCGCTCCGGCTCGTTCCAGACGTCCGGCTGCTCCAGCTCGGCGTTGACTTCTTCTAGGCGTTCCTTCTTGGCATCATAGTCAAAGATACCCCCTAAGAACCGCAGTCCGCTCGGACAGGTCCTGAATTCGGTTTTTTACCGGGTTAATTTCAAACATGGTTTCGTTCTTTTACGTTGATGTCGTCGATGGCGGAATGCCATTGGAACCGCTAATTCTAACGGATCCGGGCGGCAGTTTATAGCGAGTTGGTCAGTTTTTGTGGCGATCGGGAAGGATGCCGGGGATTGGAGAGCCCAATCCCCGAGTTGTGTTCAATTTCACTTCAGCGCGGCCAAAGATGCTGGATCAGCAGTTGCACGTTGCGGTTGCCGCGAAACTCGTTGACGTCGAGCTTGTAGGCCAGTTCCACCTCGCGCACGCTGCTGTCCGGCCACAGCGTGGTGTCCACGTTGAACGCGATGCCGTCGAGCAGCGGGCCGCCGCCGAGCGGTTCCACCATCAGCTTCAGGTGTTTCTCGCCCACCAGCCGCTGCTGCAGAATGCGGAACTTGCCGTCGAAGGTCGGTTCCGGGAAAGCCTGGCCCCACGGGCCGCCCTCGCGCAGCAGCTCCGCCGTGGTCAGCGACAGCTCCTGCATCGCCAGTTCGCCGTCGGACCAGATAACCCCTTCCAGCATCGCCGGATCGAGCCATTCCCCCACCAGCTCGCCGAAACGCTGGCGGAACTCGTCGAATTTGGCCTCTTCCAGCGACAGCCCGGCCGCCATCGCGTGGCCGCCGAACTTCATCATCAGCCCGGGGTTCAGCATATCCAGCCGCTCCAGCGCGTCGCGCATGTGCAAGCCGGGCACCGAACGGCCGGAGCCCTTCAGGATGCCGTCGCCCGCCGGCGCGAACGCGATCACCGGGCGGTGGAAACGCTCTTTGATGCGCGAAGCGAGGATGCCCACCACGCCCTGGTGCCATTCCGGGTGATACATCGCCAACCCATAAGGCAGCTCGGTGCTGGTGCGCTCCAGCTGATCGCACAGCTGCAAGGCCTCCACCTGCATGCCCTGCTCGATCTCGCGGCGCGTCTGGTTCAGCGCATCGAGATCGTTGGCCAGCATGCGCGCCTGCGCGATGTCGTCGCTCAGCAGCAGCGCCACGCCGATCGACATGTCGTCCAGCCTGCCGGCGGCGTTGAGCCGCGGGCCGAGGGCGAAACCGAGATCGTTGGCCGCCAGCTGGCGGGCGTCGCGGTTGGCCACCTCAAGCAGCGCGCGGATGCCCGGGCGGCATTTGCCGGCGCGGATGCGGTTTAACCCCTGATACACCAGAATGCGGTTGTTGGCGTCCAGCGGCACCACGTCGGCCACAGTGCCGAGCGCCACCAGGTCCAGCAGTTCCGCCAGATTGGGCATCGCCAGCGCGCGCTGCTCGAACCAGCCGCTGTCCCGCAGGCGGGCGCGCAGCGCCAGCATCAGGTAGAACGCCACGCCTACCCCCGCCAGCGATTTGGACGGGAAGGCGCAGCCGCGCAGGTTGGGGTTAACGATCGCTTCAGCCGCCGGCAGGGTCTCGCCCGGCAGGTGGTGATCGGTCACCAGCACCTGCATGCCTTTGGCGTGCGCCACGTCGACGCCGGCGTGGGAGGAGATGCCGTTATCGACGGTGACAATGAGTTCTGCGCCGCGCGCCGCCGCCTGCTCCACCACTTCGGGGCTCAGGCCGTAGCCGTCTTCGAAGCGGTTTGGCACCAGATAATCGACGGCTGCGCCGCCCATGCTGCGCAGCGCCAACACCGTCAGCGCGGTGCTGGTGGCGCCATCGGCGTCGAAATCGCCCACCACCATGATGCGGCGGCCGTCGGCCAGCGCCTGTTGCAGCAGGCTGACGGCGTCGTCGATACCGTCCAGCTGTTGCCAGGGCAGCATGCCCTTGACGCTGCGTTCCAGCTCTTGCTCAGCCTGCACGCCGCGCAGGGCGTAAAGCCGGCGCAGCAGCGGCGGCAAACTGGCGGGCAGATGCGTGTCGTCCGCCGCCGGGCGGCGGCGTAGTTGCGTTTTGATACTCACCGGCGATTAACCACCGGCTTTGGTGGCGGCCTGGTGCGCATCCAGCATGGCGGCCATCTCTTTCGGCCCCTGATAGCCCGGGATCATCATGCCGTTTTCCAGGATGATGGCCGGCGTGCCCTGAATGCCGAACTGTACGCCCAGCTCGTAATGCTTGCTGATGTCGGTTTTACAGGTCGCCGGAGAAACGGCGTCGCCCTTCATGGCGGCGTCGAACGCCTTGGCCTTGTCGGCGGTGCACCAGATCGACTGCATGTCTTTTTCAGCCTGGGATGCCAGCCCCTGGCGCGGGAATGCCAGGTAACGCACGGTAATACCCAGATCGTTGTACTCTTTCATCTGCTGATGCAGCTTGTGACAGTAACCGCAGGTGATGTCGGTGAACACGGTGATCACGTGTTTCTCTTTCGGCGCCTTGTACACGATCATCTGATCTTTCAGCGCGTCCATCTTGCTGCTCAGCAGTTGGTTGGTCACGTTGACCGGCTCTTTGCCGCTGACGTCGAACAGCGGGCCCTGCAGGATGTGCTTGCCGTCTTCGGAGGCGTACAGCACGCCGCTGTCGGTCAGCACGGTTTTCAGGCCGTTGACCGGTGAAGGCTGCACGTCCGCCTGCTGGATGCCCAGGCTGGCGAGCGCTTTTTTGATCGCCGCGTCATCGGCATGGGCGGCGCCGGCCACCGAGGCCACCAGCAGTGAAAGCAGCATTAAACCTTTTTTCATTATTCCAATCCTTTCGAACCCGCCGCTCAGGCGCGCGGGTGATGCTGTTGATGTAGCTGTTTCAGTCGTTCGGTCGCTACATGAGTATAAATTTGCGTGGTCGAGAGATCGCTGTGCCCTAACAACATCTGTACGACACGGAGATCGGCCCCATGGTTCAGCAAATGGGTAGCGAACGCGTGCCGCAACACGTGCGGCGACAGACGCTCGCTGTCGATGCCCGCAAGGATGGCATAGTGTTTGATGCGATGCCAGAACGTCTGTCGGGTCATTTGCTGGCAGCGGGTGCTGGGGAACAGCACATCCAGCGTCTGGCCGTTGACCAGCCATGGGCGGCCGTGCTCCAGATAATTTTCGATCCAGTAGACCGCCTCTTCGCCCAGCGGCACCAGCCGCTCCTTGTTGCCCTTGCCGATCACCCGCACTACGCCCTGACGCAGGCTGACGTCGCTGATGTTCAGCCCCACCAGCTCGGAAACCCGCAGCCCGGTGGCGTACAACACTTCGAGCATCGCCTTGTCGCGCAGCTCCAGCGGTTGATCGACGCAGGGCGCCTGCAGCAACGCATCGACCTGCGCCTCGCTCAGATCCTTCGGCAAGCGCTGCGGCAGTTTGGGAGACGCCAGCTGCGCGGTGGGATCGTCGGCGCGCAGCTTTTCGCGGTACAGATATTGGAACAGGCGCCTCATGGCGCTCAACAAACGCGCGGAGCTGGTGGCTTTGTAACCGCCATCCACCCGCTCGGCGAGAAACGCCTGCAGATCCAGCGCCTGCGCCTGCAGCAAATCGGTCTTCTGCTGGCCAAGCCAGGCGCCCAGGGCCTGCAAATCCAGCCGATAGGAGGCCAGCGTATTTTCCGCCAGATTGCGCTCAAGCCACAGCGCATCCAGGAATTGTTCAATCAGCGCATTGTCTTGCTGTTGCACGCGGTCCTCTCTTTGTTGCATTTCCACCCGCGCCATTATGCCTTAAGCCGGCGCAAATCAGGTATACTCGCTGCAATTCTCTAAACAGCAACGTAACGGTTTACACATGAAGATTGGTCTGTTTTACGGCTCCAGCACCTGCTACACCGAAATGGCGGCAGAAAAAATCCGTGAGATTCTGGGTGAAGACCTGGTCGACCTGCACAACCTGAAAGACGTCTCGCCCAAGCTGATGGAGGACTATTCCATTCTGATCCTCGGCATCCCGACCTGGGATTTCGGCGAACTGCAGGAAGACTGGGAAGCGATCTGGCCGCAGCTGGCGGCGCTGGATCTGAAAGGCAAAATCGTCGCCATGTACGGCATGGGCGATCAGCTCGGTTACGGTGAGTGGTTCCTCGATGCGCTGGGCATGCTGCACGATCACATCGCGCCGCTGGGCGTACAGTTCATCGGCTTCTGGCCCACTGAGGGCTTCGAGTTCACCAGCCCCAAACCGCTGAGCGCCGACGGCAAACACTTCGTCGGCCTGGCGCTCGATGAGGTCAACCAATACGATCTGAGCGAAGAGCGCCTGCAGCAATGGTGCGAACAGATCCTGTTGGAGATGGAGCCGCTGCTGTAGCCGCTATCGGGCGTTCCTCCCCAAACGCCGAGCGCCGGCGGCATGATTCGCGCCGGCGCCCCCTATCAACCTTGTTCGCCGTCACCCGCCGGCGGATACAGCAACAGCTGCCGCAGGTGGCGCCATTCCTCTTTGCTCATGCAGTCGGAAGCCAGCCACAGCCGGCGGCGCTTTTTGCCTTCCATCGGCTGCAGCGTCAACAGCATGCCGTAACCCGGCATCCACGGTTTTTTCGCCAGTCGCCACTCGCGGCCGTGCCAGCTGAAACGCCGATCCGCCAGCAGCCGCAGCTCGCCCTGCACCGCGGCGATGCGCTTCTGGCTGCGAATGCACTGAAACACCACCAGCGTCAGCAGCACCAGCCAGAGCGGGCCAAAGCCTTCCGGCCAGGGCGAAATCAGGATCAGCAGGATCAGAACGCCGTGGGTCAACAGTGAAAACAGCTGGGTGCGCCAGGAAATGCGGATATCACATCGCCACTGGGCCACGGTCTTTATTTCGCGTTTGGATCAGGGTCACCATTCTCTGCAGCTCGCCGTCCTGCGGCGCGCCATGATTCATCAGCCAGTTGAACAAATCGGGATCGTCGCACTCCAGCAGGCGGATAAACAGCGCCTTGTCCGCATCATTCAGGCTGTCGTATTCGTATTCGAAGAACGGCATGATGGAGATGTCCAGCTCGCGCATGCCACGGCGGCAAGCCCAGTGAATACGTGCTTTGTTGTTAATATCCATGTTGTTATGACTCACCTCTTTTCAGCGCGGCAGCGCCAGCGCAGGGTTCAAATGACACACTGTATGGCAACGCCGTCGCAATATAATTCCATCAACCGGGGATCTGTCTGCAAGGGTGCCCTGGCCGCAAGCCTATAGAGTAACAATTTGACATACACGCCGGGAAGGCGCTTTGTGGCGGAAAACGCAATAAAGCGCAAAATGCCAAAAAAAGCGCCCCCCGGCGCCGCGGCGCGAATAACAGTTTGCAAAGCCCGTCGCCTCTTTTACCATGGGTCCAATACCCTTCAGGTAAGCTAAACGTTGAGCAGGAACTTACTATGGCGCATAACATTCCATTCCCACCCCGTCAGCCCTCCGCTTCCACCCATCTGCCCCTGACGCTGATCTCGCTGGAAGATTGGGCGCTGGTGACGCTGAACGGGCCGGACA
Organism: Serratia sp. BNK-23; assembly: GCF_047456145.1. NCBI lineage: Bacteria > Pseudomonadati > Pseudomonadota > Gammaproteobacteria > Enterobacterales > Yersiniaceae > Serratia > Serratia sp. BNK-23. The sequence goes on along the minus strand of NZ_CP179900.1, from coordinate 800,791 downwards.
CGGTGAAATATCTCCAGGGCCAGGTGACGGCGGACATCGACGCGCTGGCGGCCGATCAACACGTGCTGTGCGCCCACTGCGACGCCAAGGGCAAAATGTGGAGCAACCTGCGTCTGTTCCACCGTGGCGAAGGCTTCGCCTATCTGGAGCGCCGCAGCGTGCTGGACAGCCAACTGGCGGAAATCAAAAAATACGCGGTGTTCTCCAAAGTCACCATCGCCGCCGATAATGACGCGGTATTGCTGGGTGTCGCCGGTTTCCAGGCGCGCGCCGCGCTGGCGGGCCTGTTCGCCACGCTGCCAAGCGCTGAGCACCCGGTGGTGCAGGACGGCGAGACCACGATTCTGCACTTCAATGCGCCGGCGGAACGTTTTCTGCTGGTGACACGCCCCGCCGTGGCCGAACAGCTGATCGGCAAACTGCATGACCAGGCGGAACGGAATGACAGCAGCCAGTGGCTGGCGCTGGAGATCGAAGCCGGTTATCCGGTTATCGACGCCGCCAACAGCGCGCAGCTGATCCCGCAGGCCACCAACCTCCAGGCGCTGGAAGGCATCAGTTTCAGCAAGGGCTGCTATACCGGTCAGGAGATGGTGGCACGCGCCAAGTTCCGCGGCGCCAACAAACGTGCGCTCTACTGGCTGGAAGGTAAAGCGGCTCGCGCCCCGCAGGCGGCGGAAGATCTGGAGCTGCAGCTGGGGGAAAACTGGCGTCGCACCGGCACCGTACTGGCGTCGAGCCAGTTAGCCGACGGTACGCTGTGGGTGCAGGTGGTGATGAACAACGATCTGGATGCCGACAGCAAGCTGCGGGTGCGCGACGATGCCGCCAGCCAGCTGGCGATCAAACCGTTGCCCTACTCGCTGGCCGAAGAGAAATAATCCGTCGGCCGCAGGCCCCCTGCCTGCGGCCATCTTCGTTACTCGTCCAACTCCCCGTCGCGCTGCACCAGATAGATCAGCACCAAGATGATGGTGACGAAGAAGCGAAACGCGCTCGGCACGCCGTTCCATTGCTGCGACATCCACATGCCGAACCACTCCCCTCCAATCGACATAAAACCGACCTGCCAGGTAAGGAAGCCCAACGTCAGCCCCGCTACCGCCCATTTTTTGCGGCCGTTGAAGGCGTTGGCGGGCAGTTTCAGGCCGCACAGCAGGCGCAGGCCACCAATCCAGCACAGCAGCGCGGTCAGACTCTCCAACGCAATGATGAAAATATAACCGGCGTGATGCAGCCACGGCGTCTGTATCGAGCGGTAGCCGATGGTGGCGTCGGGGAAAAGGGTATCCATCATAAAGACGTGGCGCACGAAGGCGAAATTGGAGCCGTAGTCGGTGAGGTTGCCGAAGGCGACCAGCGAAGCGAACAAGGCGATAGCGCAGACCAGCAGCGCTTTGGATAAGCGAACGATCATCTTGGTGAGTCCTGAACAGAGGTTAAAGAAACGGTATGCGGGCTCAGAAATGAAGGAACGGGCTTGCTGGATACCCGAAAGAAGCAAGCGCCTCTTTTTTAAAACAAAAGAGGCGCTAGTTCAATACGCATTCAGACGTAGCGGCAACGCTTAGACGTACAGGTAGATCGCCATGAAGTGGCAGGCGCTGCCGCCGAGCACGAAGCCGTGCCAGATGGCGTGGCCAAAGCGAATGCGCTTGGAGGCATAGAAAATCACGCCCAGGGTGTAGACCACCCCGCCGATCGCCAGCAGCGTGACGCCGCCGGCCTCCAGCCGCGTAACCAGCTGATAAATCACGATCAGCGACAGCCAGCCCATCGTCAGGTAGGTCACCAGCGACAGGGCTTCAAAACGGTGGGCGAAGGCCAGCTTGAACAGCACGCCGAGCAGCGCCAACCCCCAGATTACCGCCATCAGGCCCTTCGCCAGCGGCGAATCCAGCCCTACCAGCAAGAACGGCGTGTAAGTGCCGGCAATCAGGAGATAAATGGCGCAGTGGTCAAATTTTTTCAGCCAATGCTTGGCCTTTTGATGCGGGATCGCATGGTACAGCGTAGAAGCGAGAAACAGCAGGATCATGCTGCCGCCGTACAGGCTGTAACTGGTGATGGCCGTCGCATCGGCGCCGGTATTCACCGCCTGCACCAGCAGCAACACCAGGCCGACAATACCGAACACCAGCCCGATGCCGTGGCTGATGCTGTTGGCGATCTCTTCCGCCCACGGATAAGCCGCGGTGACAATCTTATTGTTCCCGGCTTTCACTACGTCCGTTTTCCCCATAACGCGCAACCCCTCAAAATGCCCTGCTTTGTGCGAAATTAACGCAAAGCAGCTTAACTGAGAATAATTCCAGTGTACACGTGTACGCTAAAATAAAAATGTGAACGCGTGTAACCATCGAAATCCCCCGCCCGCTGGTCTACAATCGTCAGGCTTCAACCCACCCACCTTGAGGTTTACACCATGTCATCCGCTGTACCCGCGTTAGATTTCGGTTCAATGACCCAGGCCATCCAGTTCCTGATGGAAATCGATAAGTTGAAAGGCGTGCAACGCCGCACCAAGGTACTGGGCACCCAGCGCCAGGAAAACTCCGCCGAACACAGCTGGCATTTCGCCATCGCCGCCATGAGTCTGGCGCCCTACGCCGGTGATGACGTAGACATTCAGCGCGTGATCCAGATGGCGCTGCTGCATGACATCGTGGAAATCGACGCCGGCGACGTGCTGGTCTACGATCTGGCGGCCCGCGCGGCGATCCACGATCAGGAAGTGGCGGCGGCGCGCCGTCTGTTCGGCATGTTGCCGGAGGCTCAGCGCGAGTATTTCACCGCTTTATGGCAGGAATATGAAGACGGCGAAAGCGCCGATGCGCGCTTTGCCTTGCTGCTGGATCGCACCATGCCGATGCTGATGAACCTGCACAATGAAGGCCAGAGCTGGGTGGAAAACGGCATCAGCCTGGAGCAGGTGCTGGCGCGCAATGCGTCGATCGCCGACGTGCATCCCGAGCTGTGGCGCCATATGGAGCAACATCTGCGGGACGCGCAGCGCAAAGGCTGGTTGAAGTAAGGGAGCCGGGCTGCCGCCTCTGCGCCGCAGCCCGTCAACGTCAAGCGAACGCCTGCTGGCGTTCCAACGCCTCCTCATAACTCGGCATCGATCCCGCCGCCCCGGCGCGTTCCACGCAGACCGCCGCGTAGGCGGCGGCGAAGCGCGCCGCATCGGCTAACGGCACCTGATTCGCCAGCTGCGCCGCCAGAGCGCCGTTAAACGCATCCCCCGCGCCGGTGGTGTCTTTCGGCTGCGCCGGAAACGCCGGGATCAGCTCACTGTTTTCCCCGTCCGAGAACAACGCTCCCTGCGTGCCCAAGGTCACGATCAGCAAACGAATGCCCTTGGCGTGCAGCACCTGCGCCGCCTGACGCGCCGAAGCCACATCCCGCACCGGCACGCCGGTCAGCAATGTGCATTCGGTGGCGTTGGGCGTCAGCAGATCGACCTGCGCCAGCAGGCTGTCCGGCACCGGCTGAAACGGCGCCGGGTTGAGAATGATGAACGTCCGCGCCTCGCGGGCGATGGCAATCACTTGTTCGATCGCCGGCAGGTTGTTCTCCAACTGGGTCAACAGAATATCCGCCGCGGCGATCGCCGGGCGGCACTGGCGCACCTCGTCCTCGCTGACCGTCAGGTTGGCGCCGGGATCGACGGCGATCATGTTCTCCGCATCCTCGCCGGCAACGTAGATAAGCGCATTGCCGGTCGGGCAATCGCCGGTCGAGAACAGCGTCACCGCATCGAAGCCGGCCGCGGCGAGATGACGCCGGGCGAAGGTGCCGAAGTCGTCGCGCCCCACCTTGCCGATATAATGCACCCGCGCCCCGGCGCGCAGCGCGGCGGTGGCCTGGTTGGCGCCCTTGCCGCCCGCCCCCATCATACTGTTACGGGCGATCAGCGATTCGCCGGGCTGCGGAAACCGCGCCATACCGGCGACGATATCCAGGTTGAACGAACCGAACACGCAGACTTTGCCTTTCATTGCTGGTACTCCCTGCTCAATTGGAGGTGGCGCCGGGCTGCCAGACAGGCGCCTTTGCTGCCGGTTTCATCGGTCAGGCGGCTGATGGAGATCGCCAATCCCTGTGCCGGCTGCGGCCCGCGCAGATGACGGCGGATCTCTTGCTCCAGCCGCGCCAACGGAAAACCGCGCATGGCGATCACGCCGCCGCCCAGGATCAGCCGTTGGGGGTCGATCACGTTCATTTCGATGGCAATGGTCTGCGCCAATCGTTCAACGAAACGCCGCAAATCCGGATGATCGCCATGGCGTTCGAACAGCCGGTCGAACGGCGTTTGCGCCGCGTTGGCGCGCGCCCAGCCGGTCAGCCAATGGCCGGAGGTCAAACTCTCGACGCAGCCCCGTTTGCCGCACGGGCACTCGCCCAGATGGCCCGGCCAGGGAATGTGCCCCAACTCGCCGGCGGCGCCATGCGCCCCGTGGTAAAAATCGCCGTTCAGCCACAGGCTGTTGCCCATGCCGGTGCCCAGATACAGTCCTACCGCCACCTGCGGCAGCGCCGGCAGCTGCTGCAAATCCCACCACAGCAGATGGTTGACGTCCTTGTCCATTCGCACCGGCAGCGCCAGCAAATCGGCCAACAGCGCCGCCACCGGCTGGGCATCCAGCGCCGGAATGAACGGCAGCGACAGCACCCGCGAGCGATCGCGGCTGAGGATCCCCGGCAGCCCCAGCATCACCTGCGCCACCTGACGATCCTCGCAATGCCGGGCGATAAGATCGCCCAACGTCGCCAGCGGATCGGCCCGCTGCGCCCAATCGGCGGTCGCTATCTTGCGGTAAGCACTAAACTCGCCGTCATCATCCATCAACAGCAGGCGGGTATTGGTGCCGCCAACGTCAACGCCAAGAAAATACCGCATCATATCCCCCGCCTCAGGCCGCCTGCCGCATCTGATCCAGCATTTTTTCCCATGCCGCCTCCAGATCCGGATCGAGATTGAACAACCCGGAGCTGCCGACGATCAACACTTCCGCGCCGGCGCCCATCAGATCGCGGTAGGTGCGCTGGTTACAGGATCCATCTATTTCGATCAGATAGTTCAGATCCTGTTGGCGTTTCAGATCGCGCAACTGGCGGATCTTGTCCAGCATTTCGGGAATGAACGGCTGCCCGGCATAGCCCGGATCGACGGTCATGACGGTGACCTTGTCCAGCAGGTGAAGGTAGTGGCGAATAAACTCCACCGGCGTGGCCGGGTTCAGCACCACCCCCACTTTTTTGCCCAGCGCGCGGATTTGATTGATCACGCGGAACGCGTCGCGGTTGATGGTTTCGGCGTGCGGGCAGATAAAGTCCGCCCCGGCGCGGGCGATCGGCTCGATAAAATCGGTTGGGTTCTCCACCATCAAATGCACGTCCAGCAACAACGAGGTATGCGGGCGGATCTGTTCGATAAAGAACGGCGACAGCGTGATGTTTTTAACGTAGTGCCCGTCCATGATGTCGATATGCAGCATATCGGCGCGGCGATTCAGCACCGCCAATTGCTGCCGGATATCCATCAGGTTCATGCACATCAGTGAAGGTGAAATCTGGTATTTCATTAGCGTTATCCTGCGCAAAAGGGAAAAGGGATCAGTGGCCCGCCGCGATTCTGGCCTGGGCCGCGCTGCGGCGCATCGCCCGCCGCTGCTGATAGCGATGGCGGAAAAACTTCAGCGCCAGCACCGCGATCAGCACCGCGCCCCACATCGCCAGACTGAAATGCGGGCTGACGTTCATCAGGTTCAAACCGGTCGCGATCACCTGCAGCACGATCAGCGCCAACACCACGCCGCTGACCCGGCCAAAACCGCCGAACGGATCGGTGCCGCCCAGTATGATCGCCAGCACCGTGAGCAGCAGGTAGGAGTCGCCGTAACCCATGCGCGCCGAGTTGAAGCGCGCCATCATCACCAGCCCGGCAATGACGCACAGCAGGCTGGAGAGGGTGTAAATGGCGATCAACACCCGATGGGTATTCACGCCGCTGAAGTGGGTGGCGTTGATGTTGCTGCCGCTCATGTAGATGCATTTGCCGAGCCGGGTTTTCTGCAAGAACAGCGCCAGCAAGGCGGCGACCACCAGGAAGATCCACAGCGGTACCGGCACGCCCAGCACGCGCTCGGCGCCGATAAACCGCACGATCTCCGGCATGCCGCTCAGGGCCGCGCCGCGCGTCAGGTAAATGCCGATGCCGTTGACCGTCGTCATGGTGGCCAGCGTCACCAGAATCGGATGCGCGCCGACGTAGGCCACCAACGCGCCGGTCGCCGCGCCGATAAGCCCGGCCAACAGCATCGCCGCCGCCAGCGCCAACGCCAGCCACAGCGCCTGCAAGCCCAGCCCGGCATCCGCCGGCAGGTAGCTGATGAACAGCCAGGCCATCAGCAGGCTGGTCAGGTTGGCGCTGGCGATAATGCACAGGTTCAGGCCACCGCTGAGGATCGGGATGAACATCGCCAGCGTCAGCAGGCCCAGCTCCGGCAGCTGGAAGGCCACGCTGGTGAAGGTGGCGCCGCTGAAGAAGCGCCCCGGCATCAGCAGGCTAAAGCCCAGCACCACCGCCAGCAGCAATGCCAGCAGACCGACGGCGACCCCGTCCGGACGAAATTTCAGGTTGTTGCCCATCAGGCGCTCCTCAGGCGAAACCGACGTCGGTTTCTTTGCGTTTCTTGTAGTGAGTGACGGTGATCGCCGCGACGATCACCAGACCGATCACCACGTTCATGAAGTAGCTGGACACGCCGATCAGGTTGAGGCCGTTTTTCAGCACGCCGATCAGGAACACGCCCATCAGCGTGCCGACCACGCTGCCCTTGCCGCCGTTCAGGCTGGCGCCGCCCAGCACCGCCGCCGCCAGCACGTCGAGCTCCCCGCCCACCAGCGCGTTGGGCACCACTTCCCCCATGCGGTACACCTGCACCAGGCCGCCGATCGCCGCCATCGCGCCCAGATAGCCATAGGCGAACAAATGCAGCAGGCCAACGCGGATGCCGATGCGCCGCGCCGATTCCGCATCCCCGCCCACGGCAAACAGCTGGCGCCCGAGGTGCGTTTTGTTCAGCAGCAGCCAGGTCAGCAGCGCCACCGCCAGCATCACCAGCGTCGGCAAACCGAGCTGATAGCTCTGCTCATCCAGCTGGAACGGCAGCACGCTGCGCGGCAGCGTCCACCAGTCCGGCAATGCGTACAGGCTGCGGCCGTTGGTCAGCCACATCAGCATGCCGAACAACAACGCCTGCATGCTGATGGTGACGATGATCGAGACGATGCGCAGGCAGTAGATCAGCAGCGCGTTGACCATGCCCAGCGCGGCGCCGATCGCCAACGCCAGCAGAATGCTGCCCGCCGGGCTGGCCAGGCCGTAGTGGGTCGCCAGCGTGGCGATCAGGTACTGCGCCACCGAGGCGACTGCGGCGAAGGAGATATCGATGCCGCCGGTCACCAGCACTACAAACAGGCCGAGGGCGAAAATACCGCTCACCGCATAGCTTTCGCTGAGATCGAGCAGGTTTTGCACCGTTAAAAACCGATCGCTGAGCAGTGAAAAGACCATGACCGTCAGCAGCAACACCCAGGCCAGATAGCCTTCGTTGCCGCGCGGTTTCAAACTGAATCTACGCATTGACCGCCTCCGCCAGCTGTTGCTGGCTCACCTGCCCCGGCAGGTATTCACCGATCACGCTGCCGCCGCTGAAGTGCAGCACCCGATCGCAGTTGTAATACACCTCCGGCACCTCGTCGGAGATCAGCAAAATGGCGATCCCCTCCTGCGCCAGCAGATGGATCAGTTGGTAGATGCTGGCCTTGGCACCGACGTCGACACCGACGGTCGGCGAGTCGAGGATCAAGATCCGCGGCTGGGTCAGCACCCACTTGGCCAGCACGATCTTTTGCTGATTGCCGCCGGACAGCGTCGAAACCGCCTGATCCGGATCCGCCACCCGCACGCCGAGCTTGGCGATCCACTCCGCGACGATGCGATTCTTGCGGTAGTCGTCGATCAGGCGAAAACGCCCGCGCAGCTTATCGAGAATGGTCAGCACCGCGTTATCCGCCACCGACTGTTGCTGCACCAGCCCCAGCGTCAGGCGATCCTCCGAGACGTAGCCGATGCCGGCCTTGATCGCGTCCTCATGGCCGCGAAAGCGCACCGGTTTGCTGTCGAGGTAGAGTTTGCCGCTGTCCGGCCGGGTCATGCCGAACAGGCTCAGCGCCAGCTCGGTACGCCCGGAGCCGAGCAGCCCGCACAGACCGAGCACCTCCCCCTGATGCAGACGGAAACTCACATCCTGATACTGCCCAGCGCGGCTCAGGCGATCCGCCTCCAGCATCACCCGATCCTTATTCAGGCTGGGCGCTTTCAGGCGATAGTCCAGCTTCAGACCGGTCATCAGCTCGGTCAGACGATCGCCGGTGATCTCCGCCGCCGGCCAGGTGCCGACTTTGTTGCCGTCGCGGATCACCGTGACGCGATCCGAGATCTCCAGCACCTCGTCCAGCCGGTGGCTGACGAACACCACGCAGATGCCCTGCGCTTTCAGATAGTCCACCGTGCGCAGCAGTTGGTTGACCTCGGTGCGGGTCAGCGAAGCGGTCGGTTCGTCCATGATCACCAGCCGCGCCTGCGCCACCAGCGCACGGCAGATCGCCACCTGTTGGCGCTGCGCGATCGGCAGCTCCGCCACCCGTTTGTCGAGATCCAGATTGAAACTCAGCGATTGCAGCTGGCGTTCGGCGGCGCGCCGCAGCCGCGCCGGGCGGTGCCAACCCAGCAACCCGCGCAGGTTGTGTTCGAAGGCGATGTTTTCCGCCACCGTCAGGTTGGGAAACAGCGACAGATCCTGATAGATCACCTGAATGCCGAAGGCGCGCGCCTGATCCGGCGACAGCCGGCCGAAGGTTTGCCCATCGAGGGTAATGCGGCTGCCGTCGTCCGGTTGATAGACGCCGGCGATCGCCTTGATCAGCGTGCTCTTGCCGCAGCCGTTGGTGCCGGCCAGACAGTGCACCTCCCCCGGCATCAGCGCCAATGAAATATCGTTCAGCGCACGCTGCCCGCCAAAGGTCATCGACAGCTGTTGCAGTTCGATAAGCGGCGCGCCCTGCGTTGCCGTATTGCCGGAAATCGCCATGATTACAGCCCCATTTTCACCAGCTTCGGCAGGTTTTGCTTATCCAGGCTTTCGGTGGCGTTGCCGAGAATGGTGTGCTGCTGCGCATCCACCTGCACCTTGCCCATGCCTTCGATGGTCATGCCGTCGGTGATTTTCTCCCCCTTGTGCATCATGTCGGCGATGCGCACGAACACTTCGCCGGCCACCATCGGATTCCAGATGTAACCGCCCTTGATGGCGCCGCGATTGACCAGCGAAGCGCCCTGGCCCGGGCTGAACGGCCCGATGACGCAGATATCGTTGCTTTTGCCGCGGTTGAGCACCGCGCGCCCGGCGCCGATCGGCCCCTGCGAGCCGAACGCCAGTACGCCTTTCAGATCGGGATACTTGGCCATCAGATCGTTGGTGGTGCGCACGCTGTCATCCAGCGATTCCCCCACGCCGAACTTGTCGCCCACCAGTTGCATGTTCGGGTAGTGCTGCTTCTGGTAGTTGATGGCCGAGTCCGACCAGGTGATGTGCAGCGGCACCGTCAGGCTGCCGACGTATACCGCGTACTTGCCCTGCTCTTTCATGCAGGCGGCCAGTGCTTTCATGTGGTTGACCCCGTGCTGCGAGGCGTCCACCAGCTCAAAATCCCAGTCGGCGTACTTCTGGCCGGGGGATTCGTGCACGATCACCTTGATGCCCGCCTCCTGCGCGCGCTTGAGCACCGGCTCGAGCACCCGGGCGTCGTTCGGCACCACGCCGATGATGTCCACCTTCTGCGCGATCAGATCCTCGATGGCGCGCACCTGCAGCGCCGGATCCGCCGCCGTCGGCCCAACCATCCAGGCGTCGATGCCGCGTTTGGCGCTCTCGCTTTTGATGCCGGCCTCCATGGCGTTGAACCAGGGAATGCCGCCGATCTTCACCACCACGCCCATTTTCAGCTTGTCCGCCGCCTGCGCAGAGACCGACAGCAGCAGCGAGGCAAACAGACCGACCAGTACGGATTTTTTCATTGTTCTCTCTCCACAAGTGTTGGCTGTAATAAGGGTTTTCATTGTTGTTATCGCGCCGCCCTTTTCGCGGCGGGTGAAACTTCAATCACGTCGACGTTGTTCCAGGCCAGTTCCTGACGAAATTCGTCGTCGCTGAGCCTGTCGGTGATCAGCGTGTCTATTTCCCGGTAATGGCAAATGCGGGCGAACGAGCGGCGGCCGAACTTGTTGCTGTCCACCAGCAGGAACTTGCGTTCCGACGCCAGCAGCATCTGCTGCTTCAGCCGCGCATGGTGCTCATTGCTTTCGCGGATGCCGCCGTCCTGGCAGATGCCGTGGCAGGAGAAAAACAGCTTGTTGATCACGAACTCCTTCAGCATCTGCTCCGCCAGCACGCCGATAAAATCCTCGTACTTGGCGGAATACTCGCCCCCCAGGCCGATGGTGCGCACGTTGGCCTTGCAGGCCAGCGTCTGGATGATGTGCAGCGAGTTGGTCAGCACCACCAGCGAGATATCCGGCAGTTGGCGCGCCAAAAACCAACTGGTGGAACTGCTGTCCAGCAGCAGGCAGTCCCCCGGCGCGATAAATTCCAGCGCGCGTTTGGCAATGCGCGTCTTCTGTTCCGGCGCCTCGTTGCTGCGCTGGCGGAAAGATTCCCCCTGGTCTATCTCGGCGGGCACATAGGTTTTCTCCACCGCCGGCGGCTCGACGAACACTGCGCCACCGTGGCTGCGCAGCAGCAGGCCGCGCCGTTCAAGCAAGGCCAGATCACGCCGCGCCGTCTCGATAGAGATGTGGCACAGCTGCGCCACCTCCTGCACCATCACGCGGCCGCGCTGGCTCAAGACTTCGGTGATAAAGCGATGACGTTCTACAGGCAGCATGTTTCTTTTCTCCTCCACAACGTTGATTACGATATCGATTTGCCGCGCCGCGTTTTGCGCGCGGACGCAAAGCGCATCGCCCTGCGATCGGTCAACGATCGCGATGTGATAGTTGTCAAAAAAATCGGGAAGGAAATGAAATGAATAATTACGAAAGTGTGGAGTAACAGGCAGTTATGATGCGCGTACGCCTGAGGTAAACAGGAGAGAAACGGTAAACGGTCACAATTCCACGCTCCGCAGCATGACCGTTAATGACCGTTTTTGTGGTTTTGACCGAGCGCCGCAATTAGACCGCCGGCGTTGATAACGCATTACCTGAAAAAACAGCAAAAAAAATCCGGTGAGAACCTCACCGGATCGTTAGCCGCCTGGCACACATTATTCCCCGTGTTCATGCTCTTTCAACATCGCCTCACGCAACACGGCGTTCAGGCGTTTCTGATAGCCTTTGCCTGGCCGCTGAAGCCAGGCCAACACATCCGCATCGATGCGGATGGTTTTCGATACTTTCATCGGTTTATAAAAACGCCCCTGAACCGCAGCCTGCCACTTTTCCTCATCCAGTGCCGGCGCATCGGCATAATCGATGTCCTCGTCCGGCAACGCACTCAGTGAAGCAATTTGCGCTTTCTGCTCCTCCGTCAACGGCGGGAGTACGCTATGGGCCAGATTTTTGGCGGAATTTTTGCGCTTCATCTCTTCCCCTCTCTTTGGCATCGGCCTTGCGTGCTGAAATGATACGCACGATCTCTACTGTATCGCCTTCGACATCCGTTTCGATCGTCGTATGTGCCACCAGCAACAGCAAGCAGGATCCGACCATGCCGATCGTTTGCCAACGTTCTTCTCCACCCTCGCTCCTTTCCAACACAGCCAAATGGTTGGGATCCAGAAAAACCCGTTGCGCAATCTCAAAACTGACACGGTGTTTGCGCTGGTTACTGTGATTTTTATCCTGATTCCATTCAAAATAAACATACATTTTTGTAACTACATTTTGATTGTTATTTAATCAAAATACCTCGCATCCGGAGGGATGTCAAAACCCTACGGATGCGTTCAACGCCCGCCTGCGGCCTCGATAAAGGTGCCGGTCACGTAAGATGCGGCGTCAGACAGCAACCAGGCGATCGCCTCCGCCACTTCCTGCGGCTGGCCGCCGCGCTGCATCGGCAAACTGTCCTTCACGCGATCCACCCGGCCAGGCTCGCCGCCGCTGGCGTGCATCTCGGTATAGATGAATCCGGGCCGCACGCCGTTGACGCGAATGCCCTGCGCCGCCACTTCCCGCGATAACCCGATGGTCAGCGTATCGACGGCGCCTTTCGAGGCGGCATAGTCGACGTACTCTCCCGCCGCCCCCAGTCGGGACGCCGCGGAGGAAACGTTGACGATGGCGCCGCCCCGCCCGCCATAGCGCAGCGCCATGCGCTTCACCGCCTCGCGGCAACACAGGAAGTAACCGGTAACGTTGGTGCCGAGCACCTGATTGATGCGCTCGGCGGTCAACTGTTCAATGTTCGCCTGCTGGAACAGAATGCCGGCGTTGTTGACCAGCGCACTGAGCGTGCCCAGCCCGGCATCCAGTGCGCCGAACATCGCCATCACCTGCGCTTCGTCGGCCACGTCAGCCTGCAATGCCAGCGCCTTACCGCCCTGCGTTTCAATCTCCGCCACCACCTGCCGCGCCGCACTTTCGTCACGCAGGTAATTCACACCCACCGCATAGCCCTGCCGGGCCAGCAGCAAAGCGGTCGCGCGGCCAATTCCCCGGCTTGCGCCAGTCACCAATGCCACTTTCGTCATCGTATTTTTTCTCTGGTTGGCGATATAAAAATAACGGCCTGCGCACAGGCTCCCCGTTTGCCAGTCAGAGTATAGAGCGGCGCTCTAGAAAACGCTTCAGAGCTGAGCCAGGCGGCGCAGCAGCTTTTTAATCCGATATTTCGCGCAGCCGGAGGCGTCCGTTACCGCCACCTGATGGCCCCGCTGCAAACCGGAAGCATGCAGGCCTTTGTGAGCAGGGCTGTGCACATCGCCGCGAAACGACAGCATCAACAGCACGAGCAGCATCGCCACGCCTGAATACATCAGCCGCCGCGAGGCGCCCGCGAGCGGGGAACCGTCAGTCTGCATGTTTCGCTCCCTCAGCCATGATTTCGAATGGCAGCAAAATAACTGAAATCCCCCCTCGTTCCCTTAACGCGAGATTAAAGCCAGATTAAGGTTTGCTTAAGAACGTGCAGGCAGCGCAGGTTTCCCCGTTGTCTTCCCGTCAGCGTTATAGTTAGATAAGCGCGACTCAAGGATCTCAGCGGAAATAACGTGAACATACTGTTGGTGGAAGACGACCTGCAATTAGGCAAGGCGCTGTGCCGAGCATTGGAGCTGGCCGGCTTTAATTTGTGCTGGGTGCGCCTGCTCGTCGACGCGGAAAATAAACTTTCATCCGGCGGGTTCGATTTGATGCTGCTGGATCTCACGCTGCCGGACGGTGACGGTTTGCAGAGGCTGATCGCCTGGCGCGCCGCCGGGCAAAATATCCCGATCATCATCCTGACCGCCCGCGACCGCATTGAAAGCCTGGTGAACAGCCTGGATTCCGGCGCGGACGACTTTCTGGCCAAACCCTTTGCGCTGCCCGAACTCATCTCGCGCGTCAAGGCGGTCAACCGGCGCATGGCGGGCTTCGCGTCACAAACCTGGAGCCTCGGCGCGCTGTATCTCGATCCGGTCAACCATCAGGTCATGCTGGATAACGAACTGCTGATGCTGTCGAAAAAAGAGTATCACCTGCTGCACGAACTGATGCGCTGCGCCGGCACCGTGGTGCGCAAAGCGGTGTTGGAACAGCGGCTGTTCGGCCACGGCGACAGCGTGGAAAGCAACTCGCTGGAAGTGCACATGCATAATTTACGGCGCAAGATCGGTAAAGAAAGAATTATTACCGTACGCGGCATTGGTTATTTGCTGAAGAAAGAGTAGCGAAATGATCGGTTTCAAATCCTTCTTTATGCGCACCATTATTTTCCAGGTGCTGGCCATTTTATTATTGTGGGGGATCCTCGTCGCCTGGGTGAAATATTGGTATTACCCCGACATGGAGAAATATTTCGATAACCAGCAACGCATCGTCGCTGCAGGCATCGCCAATATTCTCGACGAAACCGGCACTGACCATATCGATTACCGCGGCATCATCAAGACCATTGAAGGCATGTACATTGATTCCATCAATAACGGCATGCAGGATGAAATCGACTATCACCCGCTGTTTGTGGTTTACGATCGAGACAACCGGGTGCTTTACAGTTCGCAAACGCAGGGAGAGCCGCTGCGCCTGCCGCCTTCGGTGCTGTCCGGCTCGGTCAATTACGCCGGCGCCAACTGGCATCTCGCCGGCAGCTGGAGCGAGAATCGCCAGTACCGGGTGATCGTCGGCGAATCGTTCAACGATCGCACCACGCTGTTCGGCAACCCGGCGGAGAGCACCGCCGTACCGCTGCTGGGCATTCTGGCGGCCATCATCATCACTTTGCTGTTTACGGCCTATTTCAGCCTGCGGCCGCTGCGCCAGATCGCCCGAACCATTTCCGATCGTCAGCCCGGCAATCTGTCGCCGATCAACGTCAGCGAGCAGTATCAGGAAATCCGGCCGGTGGTGATGGAGGTTAACAAACTGATGGCGCGCATCGACGCCGCCAATCAGCGCGAGAAACGATTTATGGCCGACGCCGCGCATGAGCTGCGCACGCCGATCGCCGCCGTGCTGGCGCAGCTGCATTTGCTGACCCAGGTCAGCGAGCAGCAGGAGCGCCGGGAAATCATCGGCGACATGCAGCAAGGGCTGGATCGGGCGGCGTCGCTGTCGCGCCAGCTGATCAACCTGGCCAAGCTGGAGGCGGAAGATTTTCCGCTGAAGATTGAGGCGGTGGATATCTATGCGGAGATCGGCAAATGCATCGCGCAGCACGTCCCCTATGCGTTGGAAAAAGATGTCGAACTGTCGCTCGACGGCAGCGAGGAGGTGGTGGTGAGTACCGACCGCCATGCGCTGATCGCCATCTTCACCAATCTGCTGGACAATGCGCTCAAATACGCGCCGCCCGGCAGCCGCATCGAAGCCAATA
The DNA here is from genome assembly GCF_047456145.1 of Serratia sp. BNK-23. Taxonomy (NCBI): domain Bacteria; kingdom Pseudomonadati; phylum Pseudomonadota; class Gammaproteobacteria; order Enterobacterales; family Yersiniaceae; genus Serratia; species Serratia sp. BNK-23. The sequence goes on along the minus strand of NZ_CP179900.1, from coordinate 785,645 downwards.
TCCGCTCGCTGGCGCCGCTCGGCTGCTATATTACGTTGCGCGACAACGGCCCCGGGGTGAGCGAAGAGCACCTTCCGCGCCTGTTTGAGCGCTTTTACCGCGTGCCCGGCACGCAACAGACCGGCAGCGGGCTGGGATTGGCCATCGCCCGCAACCTGGCCGACAAAATCGGCGCGCAGCTGCGCGTCACCGAAGGTCTCGACGATCGCGGCATCGGCTTTATCATCGATTTGCCGGAAAGTTACCGGCCACAGATTGAGAGTTAACCACGAGCATGATCGCCCCTGTACTGCTGCAACGGCAGCAACTCGACCGGCTGTGGGATATCGACCGCAGCGAAATTATCGACACCCTGTATCGCCTGCAGGACGGCAAGCTACACCCCTACCCGGACTACTACGATGTGCGCGGCTGGGATCCGCACGATCGGGAAACCTATACGCCGATCCACGAAGCGTGCTTCGATCGCGGCGGCGCGTTCTTCGCGCTGTTCGAAGGCGAGGAGATCGTGGCAGCGGCGGCGCTGGACACCGAACCGCGCGGCCCGCGGCAAGATCTGCGCCAGCTGCTGTTCTTTTACGTCAGCGCGCACCAACGCGGCCAGGGGTTAGGCAAGCAGCTGTTCCAGCTCTGTCTGCGGCAGGCGGCGCAAGAAGGCGCCGCCGGGCTGTACGTCTCCTCCATTCCCAACAAAAGCACCGTAGACTTCTATCTGGCGCAGGGCTGCCGGCTCATCGAACAGCCGGATACCGAATTGTTCGCCCGTGAGCCGGAGGACATTCACCTGGTCTGCCTCTGCCGCTAGCGGCCAGGGCTTAGCGGGCGATGCGTATCACCGAACGCACGTCGCTTTTCTTGTTCAGATCCCACACCTCGGCGATCTCCGCCAGCGCGTGCTCCTGCGTCTCGATAGTGAGCGCTCCGGTCGCCGCCAGCGCCAAAATCTCGGTCGCGTAGCGCTGCATCTCCGGGATCGGCGGGAAGTTGCCGGTGCCGCTGCCGAGGATCTGCAGCTGATTGCTGCGCAGCACCGCCGCCGGCAGCCGGATGTCCGGCGCGGCCATCGAGCCGACGTTGACCAAGCGAATGCCGCGCCCCCCGGCGTAAGACGAGAGATCGTGATTATTGAGCGTCGCCAGCAGCGCTTCGGTCGCCGGGCCCCAGATGTAATCGACAATCACCTGATAACCACCCGGCCCCGCCGCCGCCGCGAAGGCCTGCGCCAGCGCCTCGCCCTGCAGGTTCAGATCCACCGTGGCGTCCACGCCCAACGCCTCCAGCACCGGCACCGTCCAGGACGCGACGCTGCGCTCGGCCATCGCGCCGTAAGGGCGACGGAAAGAGGCGAAGTACACCCGTTGCCCGTCCGCCGTACGGCCCACGCCGTCGGTGCCGGGCACGATCGGCAATTGCTTCGGGCTGGAATAATGAGTGCCGGCGACGGTGGCGCGATCCAGCTGCTTGATGCCGGCAGCCAGAACGTCGATCGGCACTTCATTCGCCTGCGCCTGAGGCTCCTCAAAGGTGCCGAAAACCGGGGCTTGCCCCAGCGCTGTTACGATTGCCGCTTGCATGATGACTCCTCAAATCGTGGGAACGTACTGGAAAGAATAGGCCGCGATAAAATAAAAAGGGACACCGCATCATGCGGTGTCCCCCAAACACAAACTTTGCCGAACGTGTTATTCGTAATCGCTCATCGGCACGCAAGAGCAGAACAGGTTACGGTCGCCGTACACGTCGTCCAGACGCTTAACGCTCGGCCAGTACTTGTTCTCACGTACGCCGGCCACCGGGAACACCGCCAGCTCGCGGCTGTACGGGTGCTGCCAGTCGTTGACCAGCTCCGCCTGCACGTGCGGCGCATTCACCAGCGGGTTGTCTTCCAGCGGCCATTCGCCTTTGGCGACGCGGTCGATTTCGCTGCGGATCGCCAGCATCGCATCGATAAAGCGATCCAGCTCCACCTTGCTTTCCGACTCGGTCGGCTCGACCATCAGCGTGCCCGCCACCGGGAACGACATAGTCGGCGCGTGGAAGCCGAAGTCGATCAGGCGCTTGGCGATGTCCATTTCGCTGATGCCGGTCTCTTCCTTCAGCGGACGAATGTCGAGGATGCATTCGTGCGCCACGCGGTGATCGCGGCCGGTATACAGAATCGGGTATGCGTCTTTCAGACGGGTAGCGATGTAGTTGGCGTTCAGGATCGCCATCTGGCTGGCCTGCTTCAGGCCCTCCGCGCCCATCATGCGGATGTACATCCAACTGATAGGCAGGATGGAGGCGCTGCCGAACGGCGCCGCGGAGACCGCGCCCTGCTGGGTGGTCACGCCGTCGATCTGCACCACGCTGTGGCCCGGCACGAACGGCGCCAGGTGCGCTTTCACGCCGATCGGGCCCATGCCCGGGCCGCCGCCGCCGTGCGGGATGCAGAAGGTCTTATGCAGGTTGAGGTGCGAAACGTCCGCGCCGATGTAGCCAGGCGTGGTGATGCCCACCTGGGCGTTCATGTTGGCGCCGTCGAGATACACCTGACCGCCGAACTGATGCACGATCTGGCACACTTCGCGGATGGTTTCTTCATACACGCCGTGGGTCGACGGGTAGGTCACCATGATGCAAGAGAGTTCTTCGCCTGCCTGCTCCGCCTTGACGCGCAGATCGTGCAGATCGATGTTGCCGTTCTTGTCGCAGGCGACCACGACCACGCTCATGCCCGCCATCTGGGCGGAGGCCGGGTTGGTGCCGTGCGCCGAGCTCGGGATCAGGCAGACGTGACGGCCCGCTTCGTTGCGGCTTTCGTGGTAGCGGCGGATCGCCAGCAGGCCGGCGTATTCGCCCTGCGCGCCGGAGTTCGGCTGCATGCACACCGCGTCATAGCCGGTCAGCTGCACCAGCCACTGAGACAGTTGGCCGATCATCTGTTGGTAACCGGCAGCCTGCTCCGGCGGGCAGAACGGGTGCAGTTCGGAGAATTCAGGCCAGGTGATCGGGATCATTTCCGCCGCGGCGTTCAATTTCATGGTGCAGGAACCCAGCGGGATCATCGCCTGGTTCAGCGCCAGATCCTTACGCTCCAAGCGATGCATGTAACGCATCATCTCGGTTTCGCTGTGATAGCGGTTGAATACCGGGTGGGTCAGGATCGGATCCTGGCGCAGCATGGCGGCCGGGATCGATTGGCTGTTTTTGCTCACCGCCGCGTCCAGCGCGTCGATGTCCAGACCGTGATTGTCGCCGGCCAGCAGTGCGAACAGCGTTTGCACGTCTTCACGCGAGGTGGCTTCATCCAGCGTGATGCCGACGGCGCCGTGAATGTCGGTACGCAGGTTGATGCCGAAGCTCAGCGCGCGCTCCAGCACCGCCGCCTTGTCTTTCACTTCAACGGTCAGGGTGTCGAACCAGGTGTGGTGACGCAGCGTCAGGCCGGCCTTCTGCAGCCCGGCGGCCAGGATGTCGGTCAGGCGATGGATACGCCCGGCGATGCGCTGCAGCCCTTGCGGGCCGTGATACACCGCATACAGGCTGGCGATGTTGGCCAGCAGCACCTGCGAAGTGCAGATATTAGAGTTGGCCTTCTCGCGGCGGATATGCTGCTCGCGGGTCTGCATCGCCATGCGCAGCGCGGTGTTGCCGGCGGCATCGCGGGAAACGCCGATGATGCGGCCCGGCATCGAGCGCTTGAACTCGTCGCGGCAGGCGAAGAAGGCGGCGTGCGGGCCGCCGTAGCCCATCGGCACACCGAAGCGTTGTGCGGAGCCGAACACCACGTCGGCGCCCTGCTTGCCCGGCGCGGTCAGCAGCACCAGGGCCATGATATCGGCGGCCACGCTGGTGATGATTTTGCGCGATTTCAGTTCGGCCAGCAGCGCGCTGTAGTCGTGCAGTTCACCGGTGGTGCCCACCTGCTGCAGCAACACGCCGAACACGCCGTCCAGCTCCAGCACTTTTTCCGCTTTATCGACGATGACGTCGAAGCCGAAGGTTTCGGCGCGGGTGCGTACCACGTCCAGCGTCTGCGGATGCACGTCGTCAGCCACGAAGAAGCGGTTGGCGTCTTTCAGCTTGCTGGCGCGTTTGGCCAACGCCATCGCCTCGGCGGCGGCGGTGGCTTCATCCAGCAGCGATGCGGAGGCCAGATCCAGTCCGGTCAGATCGAGGGTCACAGTCTGGAAGTTCAGCAGCGCTTCCAGACGGCCCTGCGACACTTCCGGCTGATAAGGGGTGTAAGCGGTGTACCAGCCCGGGTTTTCCAGCATATTGCGCAGGATCACCGGCGGCGTCAGCACGGCGCTGTAGCCCATGCCGATGTAGGATTTGTAGCGCTGATTCTGCGAGGCGATCGCCTTCAGCTCAGCCAGCGCCTGATGTTCGGTCGCCGCGTCGCCAACCGGCGGCGGCCCCGGCAGCTGAATGTCCGCCGGCACGATCTGTTGGATCAGCGCGCTGAGCGAGCGAGCGCCCACCGCTGCCAGCAACTCCTGGCGTTGTTCCGCAGAAGAGCCGATGTGGCGTTCGATGAACGCTTCGCTGTGTTCGAGTTGGCTGAGTGTCTGAGTCATTGCTACAAATTCCTGAATGCTTGCGTGATACGGGATATAGCTTGAACGGTAACTAAAACGCCCCGGCCGAAAGGCCTGGGGCGTGGGCACGATTACTCGTCGATCGAGGCCTGATAAGCCGCGGCGTCCAGCAGGTTCGCCAGCTCGCCTTCGTCGGAGGCTTTAATCTGGAACAGGAAGCCGTCACCGTAAGGTTCGCTGTTCACCAGCTCCGGGGAGCTTTCCAGCTCGGCGTTCACCGCCACGATTTCACCGCTGATTGGCGCGTAGATGTCCGACGCCGCCTTGACGGATTCCGCCACGGCGCAGTCTTCACCGGCGGCGACTGTGCGGCCCACTTCCGGCAGATCGACAAACACCATATCGCCCAGCAGTTCCTGCGCATGTTCGGTGATGCCTACGGTGTAAACGCCGTTACCTTCTGCGCGAACCCACTCATGAGAGGATGCGTATTTCAATTCTGTTGGCACATTGCTCATCGCCGGTTACTCCTTCGAAGAAATAAAAGAATCAATCAATAAAAAATCAATTTGTCAGCGGCTTGCCGGCGCGAACGAAACCGGGCTTGGTCACTTTGACCGGCATCTCGCGGTTGCGGATCTGCACGATGGCCTGCTCGCCGATACCCGCCGGCACGCGCGCCAGCGCGATGCTGAAGCCCAGCGTCGGGGAGAACGAACCGCTGGTGATCACGCCTTCGTGGGTTTGCCCCGCCGCGTCGGTGAAACGCACCGGCAGCTCATTACGTAATACGCCTTTTTCCGTCATGATCAAGCCGACCAGTTGCTCGGTGCCCTGCTCGCGCTGTTGTTCCAGCGCTTCGCGGCCGATGAAACGGCGATCTTCCGGCTGCCAGGCGATGGTCCAGCCCATATTGGCGGCCAGCGGCGAAACGCCTTCATCCATCTCTTGCCCGTAGAGGTTCATGCCCGCTTCCAGGCGCAGGGTGTCGCGCGCGCCCAGACCGGCCGGCTTGACGCCCGCGGCCAGCAATTTTTGCCAGAAATCAGCCGCCTGCTCTTTCGGCAGCGCGATCTCATAGCCGGCCTCGCCGGTGTAACCGGTGGTGGCGATGAACAGCTCGCCGGCCTGCACGCCGAAGAATGGCTTCATGCCTTCGACCGCGCTTTTTTGTTCCGGGGTGAACAGGGTGCCGGCGCGCTCTTTGGCCTGCGGGCCCTGCACCGCGATCAGCGCCAGATCGTCGCGCACCGTCAGCGCGACGCCATACGGCGCGGCGTGCTCTTCGATCCAGGCCAGGTCTTTGTCGCGGGTGGCGGAGTTCACCACCAGGCGGAAATAGTCTTCAGTGAGGAAATAAACGATCAGGTCGTCGATCACGCCGCCGGAAGCATTCAGCATGCCGGTGTACAGCGCTTTACCGGGTTGGGTCAGTTTGGCGACGTCGTTCGCCAGCAGGTAGCGCAGGAACTCGCGGGTGCGAGCGCCGTGCAGATCCACGATGGTCATGTGAGACACGTCGAACATGCCGGCATCCTGACGTACCGCGTGGTGCTCATCGAGCTGCGAGCCGTAGTGCAGCGGCATCATCCAGCCGTGAAAGTCTACCATGCGCGCACCGCACGCCACGTGCTGGTCGTACAGTGGGGTTTGCTTTGCCATCTTTTCCCTCTTTCCACTCGTCGCTAGAAGTTAGGGTGCTGCCACGCAATGCGGCGGAGCCTGGCTCGCGGCCCGATCGCCATGGCGCACTGACTGCTCAACACAAATGCTGCGCCGGGACGGGCGAAAACTGCGTGCAACCGCCGTGACGCAAACGATACCTTTCCCCCGAACTTATCACCGAACGACCACATTAACCATAAGTTAAAATAGGCTCATCGCCGTTCCGGGGCGGTAAAATGCCGGGCTAGTGTGCAGAGTTTTTCACTGGAAAAATGCGCCTTAAGGCACAAAATTAACAATTAAAGCGGCAAAATGCCGAACTTATATAACAAACCTATGGCCGCACATGGGATCCGGACTTTTGATAACCGAACATGGAATTAGAAAAAGTAATGATAAAAAGCGGCTGAAATTAGATTATTTCAAATGAAGGGTTATATAAGGAAACGCGATGGCATAAAGCGAGAAGCGCGAGCCCGCTGCGGGCTCGCAGAAGGCAGGTGTCAGGCAAGCCACTCGGGCAGATCGTTCAGGCCCATCGCCTGACGCACCAGCTTAGGCTTGACGCCAGGCAGGCTGTCCGCCAGCCGCAGCCCCACGTCGCGCAGCAGCTTTTTGGCCGGGTGGTTGCCGTCGAACAGTTCGCGGAAACCCTGCATGCTGGCCAACATCACCGCCGCGCCGTGTTTGCGGCGGCGCTCATAGCGGCGCAGATAGAGGTGCTGGCCAATATCCTTGCCCTGCCGCTGCAGGCGGCGCAGTTCGGAAATCAGCTCGGCGGCGTCCATAAAGCCCAGATTCACGCCCTGTCCGGCCAGCGGATGCACGGTATGCGCCGCATCGCCCACCAGCGCCAGGCGGTGCGCCGCGAAGCTGCGCGCATAGCGGCCGGTCAGCGGGAACGCCAGCCGTTCGCTTTCCAGGCTGCAGGCGCCCAGACGCATATCGAAGGCCATCGCCAGTTCGCGGTTGAATTGTTCCGGCTCCAGCTGCTTGAGACGCTCAGCGTCTTCCGGCGCGACCGACCAGACGATGGAGCTCAAATGCGGATCGCTGAACGGCAGGAACGCCAGAATGCCGTCGCCGTGGAAAATTTGCCGCGCCGTAGCCTGATGCGGCTCTTCGGTGCGGATGGTGGCCACCAACGCGTGGTGGCGATAGTCCCAGAAGGTCAGCGGGATATCGGCATGCTGGCGCAGCCATGACTGGGCGCCGTCGGCGCCAATCACCAACCGGGCGGTCAGCATACGGCCGTCCTCCAGCGTGATGAAGGCGTCATTCTCGCCCCACGCCACCTGCTTGAGCGCGGCCGGGGTAATCAGCGTGATGTCCGACAGGCTTTCGGCGCGCTTCCACAGCGCCTGCTGGATCACCGAATTTTCGATGATGTGGCCGAGATGGCTGAAACCGCACTCGTCGCCGCGGAAGGCGATTTTGCCGAAGCTGTCGCGATCCCACACTTCCATCGCGTTGTAGGCGCTGGCGCGCTGCTGGAGGATGTCGTCCCACACGCCGATATGCTGCAGCAAACGCTCGCTGGCGGCATTGATGGCGGAAACGCGCAGCGCAGGCTGCTCCGACGGCGGCGCCATATCCGGCTGGCGCTGCTCCAGCACCGCCACGCGCAGCCCGCTGCCCTGCAGGCCGCAGGCCAACGCCAGCCCCACCATACCGCCACCGGCGATAATCACGTCAAATGATTGCATGCTGCTCGATTTCCTTAAATAACGCGCGACGCCTTGCCACGCCGCGTTTTTGGGCGCGCCACAGGGCGCCCGATTCTGTGTCTAACGTTCCACCCAGCCCAATGTGCGCTTGGCGAAGGCGTCGCGCACCGCCGGCAAACGCGCCATCGCCATCAGCCCCAGATTGCGGCCGACCACCAGCGGGGCATAACGGTTGGCGAACAGGCGGATCAATCCGTCGGTCACGCCGATCGTCGCCTGCTGATCGTTTTGCCGCCGCTGCTGATAGCGGCTCAGCAGCGCATAACCGCCGGCGTCTTCGCCGCTGTTCATCGCTTCCGCCAGCGTTTCCGCCAGCGACATCACATCGCGCAGACCAAGGTTGAACCCCTGCCCGGCGATCGGATGCAGCGTCTGCGCCGCGTTGCCCACCAGCGCCAGCCGGTGGCTGACATGACGATCGGCGGTTAGCAGGCCAAGTGGATAACTGTGCCGCTTACCGGCCTTGAGGATGCGCCCCAGCCGCCAGCCGAAGGCCTGTTGCAGCTCGGCGATAAAACGCGCGTCGTCCCAGGCATCCACCCGGGCGCGATCTTCGCGCGCATGGCACCACACCAGCGAACTGCGCCCCTGTGACATCGGCAACAGCGCCAGCGGCCCATAACGGGTAAAGCGCTCGAAAGCTCGCCCCTGCGGATCTTCCGCCGTGGTGACGTTGGCGATGGTGGCGAACTGCGGATAGTCCTCCTGCCGCCACTGCACGTTGCAGGCCTGCGCCAGCGCCGAACGCGAGCCGTCGGCCGCCACCAGCAGCTGCCCGCGCAGACGCTGGCCGTTGTCCAGCAGCACTTCCGCCCGCTCCGCGGTGCGAATCACGTCCACCACCCGCGCGGGGCAGTGCAGCGTGACGCCCGGCGCCTTCGCCAGCAGCGCGAACAGCCGCTGCCCGGCGTCGTGCAGTTCGATCACCTGGCCGAGCGCATCGACCTGATAATCCTGCGCCTGCAGATTAACGAAACCGGCGTGACCGCGATCGCTGACGTGCACCTGAGTGATCGGCGTGGCGCAGTCGCGCAGCGCCGGCCAAACGCCGATGCGCGCCAGCTGTTGGCAGGTGCCCTGCGCCAAAGCGATGGCGCGGGCGTCAAAGCCAGGATGGCTGCGGTCGTCCGGCCGGGTCGCCTCGACCAAATCCACCGCCATTTTTCCCTGAGTAAGCGACGAAATGGCCAGCGCCAACGTCGCGCCCGCCATCCCGCCGCCAACGATAATAACGCTCATGCTACGACCTTGCCGCCGCCATCAAGGCCTCGATGGCATCGGCGTCTTTCACCACGGTGGCGGTCAGGTTTTCATTGCCGTCGGCGGTGATCACGATGTCGTCCTCGATGCGGATGCCGATGCCGCGGTATTCCTCCGGCACGTCCGCATCCGGCGCGATATACAGCCCCGGCTCCACGGTCAGCACCATGCCCGGCTCCAGCAGCCGATCGCGGCTCGGCGTGCCGTAGTGGCCAACGTCGTGCACGTCGAGACCCAACCAGTGGCTCAACCCGTGCATAAAGAACTGACGGTGAGCCTGCTCGGCGATCAATTGATCGACTTCACCTTTCAATACGCCCAGCTCCACCAGCCCGACCACCATGATGCGCACCACTTCGTCGTTGACTTCGCGGATGCTGGTGCCGGGCTTAAACAGCTCCAGCGCACGCTGCAGCGACGCCAGCACGATATCGTACACCGCGCGCTGCGGCCGGCTGAACTTGCCGTTGACCGGGAAGGTGCGGGTGATGTCGCCGGCATACCCCTGGAACTCGCAGCCCGCGTCGATCAGCACCAGATCGCCGTCGCGCATCTGGCTCTCGTTCTCGGTGTAGTGCAGGATGCAGCCGTTTTCGCCGCTGCCGACAATGGTGTTGTAAGACGGGTAGCGAGCGCCGAGGCGGGTGAACTCATGATGAATTTCCGCTTCCAGCTGATATTCGAACATGCCCGGGCGGCATTTTTCCATCGCGCGGGTATGCGCCAACGCGCTGATCTCACCGGCGCGGCGCATCACCGCCAGCTCTTCCGGCGATTTGAACAGGCGCATGTCGTGCAGCCACGGCCGCCAGTCGGTCACGGTGGCAGGCGCCTGCAGATTCTGGCGGAACCCCTTGCGCAGCTTGTCCAACGCGCCGAACAGGATCTGATCGGCATAGGCGTATTCGCCCTGCGCGTGGTAGACCGTATCCAGGCCGTTGAGCAGCAGGTGCAGTTGGTCATTGATTTCATCGAACGGCAGCGCGCGATCCACGCCCAGCTTTGCCGGTGCGGCGTCTTGCCCCAGGCGGCGGCCAAACCAGATTTCCGCCGTCAAATCGCGCACCCGGTTGAACAACACGCTGTGGTTGTGCGTTTCGTCGCTTTTAATCAGCACCAGCACCGCTTCCGGCTCATTGAAGCCGGTCAGGTACCAAAAATCGCTGTTCTGCCGGTAGGGATAGTCTGAATCTGCACTGCGCGTCGTTTCCGGCGCAGAGAAAATAACCGCCGCGCTGGCCGGCGCCATTTTCGCCAACAGCGCCTGGCGGCGGTTGTTGAATTCCTGCTGAGTCATTACCTTCTCCTGAAATCATGCCATCCGCACCGCCGGCGGAGGGGCGATAGAACGTTTAGTGCAGCGTCGGTTTGATATTTTCCGGCGCCGTCGGTTTGTGACGGGTGAATTCGCCGTGGCACATGATGGCGGCGACCCGCACATACTCCGCCACTTCTTCCAACGACTGTTCCAATTCTTCCTGATCTTCGTCTTCGTCGTAGCCCAGTTGTGCGATGTTGCGCAGATCGTCGATCGCTTCACCGACTTCGTCTTTCACCTGAGCCAGCTTCGGCTGCATCATGCCCAGACCGAGCAGGAAGTGGTTGACCCAACCGGCCAGCGCGTCGGCGCGATCGAACACGCTGACGATCTCCCCTTCAGGCAGCATCAGTTGGAACAGGAATTCGTCATCTTCCAGCGTGTCACGCGTCGCTTCATACAGCTGCTGCAACGGTTGGCTGAGCGCCTGTGGGAAGGCGACGCCTTCGTTGGTCAGATCGTGCACCAGCGCCTGCCAGCCGGCGTCACGGCTGCCGCCACACAGCAGGCCGCTGATCAGGCCGTGCATTTCTGCCGCGGTCAACGCCACCGACTGCTGGTTGAGGGCCACGGTTAAAGATTGGTAACTTGGAAATGTATTCTGTATAGACATGCGCATTCGTCATCGTTGGCAGGATAAGTTCGTGTTATGCTACCACCAAGGTCCGTCGCTATACCAGATAAGCGCGACACCTCAGTGGCTAGTTATAATCGCGATGTGGCAGGTTTCACACTGCGCCGGCGGGTGACGAAAGTGCGGTAAATACGCATTTTGAAACCCTTTTTTGACTGGCAATGTGCGCCACAGTAGATTACAACCAGGTACTGAAAAAGGGGTTGTATCTTGGTACCGAGGTATATATAGTGGCGCCCGCTTTGACGGCCCGGCCAGGGCGGACAAGGCTGGCGCGAAATTTAGGCAGGAAGGTGGCATGTCTGCACAACCGGTAGATATTCAAATTTTTGGCCGCTCGTTAAGAGTCAATTGCCCGCCAGAACAACAAGATGCGTTGAATATGGCGGCGGACGATCTTAACCAACGGTTGCAAGATCTTAAAGTTCGCACTAGAGTCTCCAATACTGAGCAACTGGTTTTCATCGCGGCATTGAACGTCTGTCACGAACTTGCTCAAGAACGGTTGAAAACCCGTGACTATGCGTCCAATATGGAACAACGCATACGGATGCTGCAGCAGACCATTGAACAAGCGCTGCTTGAACAAGGTCGCATCTCTGAACGTCAGGATGCACAATTCGAATAACTTAAGTTGTTGAAATCAAAGTTTCGGCAACGAGTACAAAATTTCTCTGAGATGTTCGCCAGCGGGCCAGTCCCCTGAGCCGATATTTAGTACAAACAGAATGTGTTGCTCCGCGATCGGTGAGCACGCTCGGTGCGCCGAGAAGCCTTAAGATTGCGACGGCACGTTCACCTTGAACCATGGGTTCAAGGGTTACAGCCTGCGACGGCATCTCGGAGATTCCCCTTCTCAGCGGTTTATGTGTGCTGAACACCACACAGAGCAAGCCTGATACGATGCCTTTTCAACCCCAATTTGCGCAGCAGCGCCAAACCATTCGTCAACTCATTCGCCAACGTCGGCGCGAGCTTACGCCGGGCCAGCAACGCTTTGCCGCAGAAAAGATAGCCGAACGCCTCGTCACGCATGAACGCATTCAGGCGGCGCACAGCATCGCGGTGTTTTTGTCGTTTGACGGCGAACTCGATACCGGGCCGCTGATCGAGCGGCTGTGGACGCTCGGCAAACGGGTTTACCTGCCGGTGCTGCATCCGTTCAGCCCGGGCCACCTGCTGTTCCTGCGCTATGCGCCGGAAACGCCGCTGGTGCGCAATCGCTTCAATATTCTCGAACCGCGCCTCGATGTGCGCAAGGTGTTGCCGCTGGGTGAACTGGAGGTGGTGCTGACACCGCTGGTGGCGTTCGATCATACCGGGCAGCGTCTGGGCATGGGCGGCGGCTTTTACGATCGCACCCTGCAAAACTGGCGCAGCGGCGGCCCCTATCCCATCGGCCTGGCCCATGATTGCCAGCAGGTGGAGCATCTGCCGACCGAACACTGGGATATCCCGCTGCCGGAAATCCTCACCCCGCTCTGCAGCTGGGCGTGGCATGAGCCAAAATAGCAAAAGGCCGGATCGCTCCGGCCTTTTTCGTTGCGGCATGCCGCCGAATCAGAACAGCAGGCGGGCGCGGATGGTGCCGTCGATGGCTTTCATACGCTGCAGCGCGGCGTCGGCGCGCGCGGTTTCCGCTTCGATGTCGATCACCACATAGCCGATTTCCGGCCCGGTTTGCAGATACTGTGCGGCGATGTTAACCCCCTCTTCGGCAAAGATCTGGTTAATCTGCGTCAGCACGCCCGGACGGTTTTCGTGGATGTGCAGCAGGCGGCTGGCGTTCGGGCCATGCGCCGGCAGCGACACTTCCGGGAAGTTGACGGCGGACAGAGTCGATCCGTTGTCGGAGTATTTCGCCAGCTTGCCGGCCACTTCGTCGCCGATGTTCTCCTGCGCTTCCTGAGTGGAACCGCCGATGTGCGGCGTCAGCAGCACGTTGTCGAACTCACACAGCGGCGAGTTGAACGGATCGCTGTTGGTCGCCGGCTCTTCCGGGAAGACGTCGATCGCCGCGCCCGCCAGGTGATTGCTGGCCAGCGCGTCGCACAGCGCGGGAATATCCACCACGGTGCCGCGCGAGGCGTTGATCAGAATGGCACCCGGTTTCATCAGCGCCAGTTCTTCCGCCCCCATCATATTTTTGGTCGATGGCGTTTCCGGCACGTGCAGCGTCACCACGTCGCTCATATTGAGCAGATCGGACAGATGGCGCACCTGCTGCGCATTGCCCAGCGGCAGCTTGTTCTCGATGTCGTAGAAGAACACCTTCATGCCCAGCCCTTCGGCCAGAATGCCCAGTTGGGTGCCGATATGGCCGTAGCCGATGATGCCCAGCTTTTTGCCGCGCGCCTCATAGGAGCCCACGGCCAGTTTGTGCCACACGCCGCGGTGCGCCTTGGCGTTGGCGGCCGGAATGCCGCGCAGCATCAACAGCAGCTCGCCCAGCACCATTTCGGCCACGGATCGGGTATTGGAGAAGGGGGCGTTGAAGACCGGAATACCGCGTTTGGTCGCCGCTTTCAGATCAACCTGGTTGGTGCCGATGCAGAAGCAGCCCACCGCCACCAGTTTTTCTGCGGCGGCGAACACCTCTTCAGTCAGATGCGTACGCGATCGGATGCCGACGAAGTGTGCATCGCGGATGGATGCCTTCAAAGATTCGGTGTCTAACGCACCCTTGTGGTATTCGATGTTGGTATAACCGGCGGCACGCAAATTATCGACCGTGCTCTGATGAACCCCTTCCACCAACAGGAATTTAATCCTGTCTTTCTCCAATGATACTTTTGCCATTTACCCGACCCTATGTTCAGACTTCAGAAGCGGCTGTGACGACACAGCTCCCATCCAACATAACAAAAATAACGCGGGCGGCAATACAAACGATTGCCTGCCCGGCAGGACAAGGCGCAGCGTTGATGGCGGTTTACGGCAGAAAATGCCATAGGGAAAGTTTTCGGCAGAAGCTTTGGGGAGTCAGTTTTCACAATGTGACATAAGTCACCAAATTTGCCGTTTTTCAGAAAAGATATTTTAACCGAAGAATTATGCGGCCCGGCACCGCCGGGCCACAGACGGCAGAAGCTTATTTGACCACTTTCACGCCTTCCGGGGTGCCGACCAGCGCCACGTCCGCGCCACGGTTGGCGAACAGCCCCACGGTCACCACGCCGGCGATGCCGTTGATCTTGTTCTCCAGCGCCACGGCGTCGGTAATGCTCAGGTTATGCACATCGAGGATCACGTTGCCGTTGTCGGTCACCACGTTCTGGCGATACTCCGGCAGGCCGCCGAGTTTCACCAGCTCACGCGCCACGTAAGAGCGAGCCATCGGTATCACTTCCACCGGCAGCGGGAATTTGCCCAGCACGTCCACCTGCTTGCTGGCGTCGACGATGCAGATAAATTTCTTGGCGATGGCGGCAATGATCTTCTCGCGCGTCAGCGCCGCGCCGCCGCCCTTGATCATCTGCATATGGCCGTTGATTTCGTCCGCGCCGTCCACGTAGATATCGAGCGAGTCCACTTCGTTGCTGTCGAACACGTGGATGCCGAGGCTTTTCAGCTTGGCGGTGGAGGCATCGGAGCTGGACACCGCGCCTTCGATCTGGTGCTTGATAGAGCCCAGCGCGTCAATAAAGTGGGCGGCGGTAGAGCCGGTGCCGACCCCGACGATGGTGCCCGGCGTCACGTATTCCAGCGCCGCCCAGCCCACCGCTTTTTTCAGTTCATCCTGCGTCATAATATGTCCCTTGCCTCTGTACGAAAACGTGTGCGTATTATAGGGTAAAACGCTGTTTTTCACGCCGGCAGGATCACACTTATTTACCGCAGCCCGCATTTTTACCCGCTTGGCGGCGAGCTGGGGGCGTGATTTTTCCACCTGCGCCATGCGTAAAATGTGGCATAGTGCCGGTATCATTCTAATTTAAGGGATATCTTTCCGATGAAACGCCCAGACTATCGTACGCTGCAAGCGCTGGACGCGGTGATCCGTGAGCGCGGCTTCGAGCGCGCCGCGCAAAAACTCTGTATCACGCAATCGGCGGTATCCCAACGCATCAAACAGCTGGAAAACCTGTTCGGCCAACCGCTGCTGGTTCGTACCGTGCCGCCGCGCCCGACCGAACAGGGGCAAAAGCTGCTGGCGCTGCTGCATCAGGTGGAGCTGCTGGAGGAAGAGTGGCTGGGCAACGACACCGGCGTCGATACGCCGCTGCTGCTGTCGCTGGCGGTCAACGCCGACAGTCTGGCGACCTGGCTGCTGCCGGCGCTGAAGCCGGTGCTGGCGGACTCCCCCATTCGCCTGAATCTGCAGGTGGAAGATGAAACCCGCACCCAGGAGCGGCTGCGCCGCGGTGAAGTGGTGGGCGCGGTGAGTATTCAGCCGCAGCCGCTGCCGAGCTGCCTGGTGGATCGGCTGGGGGCGCTGGACTACCTGTTCGTGGCCTCCAGCGGCTTCGCCGAGCGCTATTTCCCGAACGGCGTCACCCGCTCCGCGCTGTTGAAAGCGCCGGCGGTGGCCTTCGACCATCTCGACGACATGCACCAGGCATTCCTGCAGCAGAACTTCGATCTGTCGCCGGGCAGCGTGCCCTGCCACATCGTGAACTCATCGGAAGCCTTCGTGCAGCTGGCGCGTCAGGGCACCACCTGCTGTATGATCCCGCATCTGCAGATCGAAAAGGAGCTGGCATCCGGCGAACTGATCGATCTGACGCCGGGGCTGTACCAGCGCCGCATGCTGTACTGGCACCGCTTCGCGCCGGAGAGCCGCATGATGCGTAAAGTGACCGACGCGTTGCTGGAACACGGCCACCAGGTATTGCGCCAGGATTAAAACGAAAAAAGGTTCGCCGCGGCGAACCTTTTCTTCAATACCACACCCTTACTGCGCGGCGTTGCGCTGCAGCTCAAACACCACATCCACCTGATCGTCGAAGTGAATGCTTTGCTGTTCATAGGTTTGCGCCGCGTCGTTTTCCGCCGCCGCGCCGGCCGCCTTATACATCCGCGCCACCGGCATCGGCTGGTAGTTGGCGACCCGGTAGCGAATGCTGTACACCGGCCCCAGCTTGGCGTGGAAGCCCTTGGCCAGGGATTCGGCCTGCTGAGTCGCGTTCTCGATCGCTTTTTGCCGCGCCTGCTCGCGATAGACGTCCGGTTTGGCGACACCCAGCTCCACCGCGCGGATCTCGTTCAGGCCGGATTTCAGCGCGCCGTCCAGCAGCTCGTTCAGTTTGTCCAACTGGCGCAGGGTAACCTGCACCTGACGCACCGCCCGGTAGCCCTTCAGCACCGACTCGCCGGTTTTCAGGTAGTCATATTCCGGCTGGGTGCGCAGGTTGGCGGCGCTGATGTCTTTCTTCTCGATGTTGTTTTTCTGCAGGAAATCAAAGTACTGCGCCACGCGCTCGTCCACCTGCTTCTTCGCCTGGGCGGCGTCTTTGGAGGAAACGCTCACTTCGATCGCCAGGGTGGCGATATCCGGCGTGGCGTCCACGCTGGCGGTGCCGGAGGTGACGACGTGCGGCCCTTCAGGCACTTCAGCCGCCTGCAGCGCCATCGGTAACGTCCCTAATCCGACCATTGCGGCCATAGCCAATGCTTTTAGCTTCACAGTGTCTCCTTAATGACAGGCTGTCTCTGATCGCCGGCTTTTCCCTGCGAGAACCGCCGGATTCCTGGCATCAAACGTAGCATATCGCACGGCGTTTTGAATTCGGATTAGTGACAAATTCTTATAAATTTGCCCCCTGCCAGGCCAGCTGCAGCGCGATGCCCCACATCACCAGCCCGACCAGCGCGTTGATGATGCGCTGCGCCCGCTGGGTGTTCAGCCACGGCGCCAGCCAGGAGGCCAGCAGCGCCAGGCCAAAGAACCACACCGCCGACGCGCTGACCGCGCCAAGCGCGAACCAGGAGCGGACATCCGCCGTCAGCTGTCCACCCAGGCTGCCGAGCACCACGAAAGTGTCCAGATAGACGTGCGGATTCAGCCAGGTGACCGCCAGCATGGTGACCACGATGCGCCAGCGGCTCTGCGCCAACTCCTGCGCCGCGGCCTGCGCCGGTTGCGGGCTGAAGGCGGAACGGAACGCGCCCCAGCCGTACCACAGCAGAAACGCCACACCGCCCCAGGTGACCAGCGCTAACAGCAGCGGCGAGCGGGTCAGCAACGCGCTGCCGCCGAAAATACCGGCGCAGATCAGCACGATATCGCTCAGTGCGCACAATGAGGCGATCATCAAATGATACTGACGGCGAATGCCCTGATTCATCACGAATACATTCTGCGGGCCCAGCGGCAGGATCATGGCGGCGCTCAGGGCAAAGCCCTGCAGGAAGACGGCTAACATGGGAGATTCCTCGAATGATAAAAGGCGCCGGACGTGGGCGCGTATCGGTTAACACGCGCATCATACGAGGAAGCGATCATTAGGTGAAATTGATGTTTCTAATCCAGTATCAGAAGCACTAATACTCAAATCGGCGTGACGAACCCCAGCTCCTGCGAGATGCGTTGCGCGGTGGCCAGCACCGGTTTGATCAGGCTTTTGACGCCGATCTGCTGCAGCTTGGCGGTCGGCAGAGAAACTGACACCGCATAAGGCACGCGCTGTTGAATATCGAACACCGGTGCCGCCACGCAGGAGACCCCCAGCTCGTTTTCCTCGCGATCCATCGCCAAGCCGCGCTGGCGAATATCGGCCAGTTCCTCATACATCTTCGGCAGCTCGGTAATGGTATTGCGCGTCAGCGTCTGAATCTCCTGCTGGTGAGTCTGCCAGTAGTGAGCCGGATAATCGTCGTTGCCGTAGGCCATGAAGATTTTACCCATCGCCGAACAGTACAGCGGCATATGCTGGCCGATATAGGCGCGAGTGCGCATCATGCCGGTGGTCGGCTCCAGCTTGTAGATCAGGATGACGTGGTCGTCTTCGCGGCTGGAGAAGTTGACCGTCTCCCCCACTTCCAGGTTCAGCTGCTCCAAATGCGGCGCAGCCACGTGGATGATGTTGAGTGACGACAGCGCCTTCTGGCCGATGGAAATGAACTTGGTGGTCAGGCGGTAACTGCCCGGCGACGGCGCCTGGGTCACATAGCCGCTGGTGTGCAACCCCTGCAGCAGACGATGCACCGTGCTCTTGTTCATGCCGGCCAGCTCAGACAGATGCGCCAGTGGGCACCCGTTGGGAAAATTGCTCAGGATCTCAATCAACTGCAAACCGCGGAACAGGCTTTGGCTGCCCAGCGGTTTGTCTTTCTTGTCATCTTTCTCGTCGACGGCTTTCAGGCTCATAGCGAAAATCTCTCCAGTGTCGAACCGCCAACCGGCGCTGCGGCGAAGTCAGCAGGCTCTTTGCCGGGCATGTTACCCCAAGGCCCGCATCAGGTGAAGACGGAACGCCGTTTCATTGTCCGCAGCGGCCAAAAATCCGCAATATTTCCCCCGCATTGAAGTGAGCCATCGGTCACACTTCCGCAAAGTAAAAAATAACCCATTGTTTAATAACAGTAATTAAAACCTCATCGCCTTTGATTTAGCGCAACGAACGTCATATTATTTTTGAAATTGAATTTCGCATGTTGAAATTTAAAGGCCAGATAACCACCAGCGGTTTAGCTGATTTGCCCGGCATCTTCGCACGGGCGCAACACCAGGGGCGCATCACATGACTATCGATAATGCGGCACAACCCATCCTTACCCTCAGCCACATCGTCAAACGATTTGGCGGCAACGTGGCGGTCAACGACGTCAGCCTGCAGGTGATGCCGGGCGAGGTTCTGGCGCTGCTGGGCGAAAACGGCGCCGGCAAATCGACGCTGATCAAAGTGCTGGCAGGCGTCTACCCGCGTGACGGCGGCGATATTCGCTTTCAGGGCGCAAGCATCGCCTCCGCCGCCGCGATAAAAAGCGCCAGCCGCCAGCCGATCGCCTTTATTCATCAGGATCTCGGCCTGATCGAATGGATGACGGTGGCGGAAAACATGGCGCTGGTGATGGGGTTTCCCCGCCGCTTTGGGTTGATCGACTGGCGCGCCATTCGCCGCCGAGCGGCGCAGGCGCTGCAAGACGTCGGCATCGCGCTCGATCCCGATGCGCGCGTCTTCGAACTGTCGCGCACCGAAAAATCGCTGCTGGCGATCGCCCGCGCGGTGGCGGTCAACGCCGAGCTGCTGGTGCTGGATGAACCGACCGCCTCCCTGCCCGCCAACGACGTGCGTCATCTGTTCGCCGTGATCAACCGGCTGCGCGCCAAAAAGGTCGGCATGATTTATGTCACCCACCGTCTGGACGAAGTGATCGAAATCGCCGATCGGGTCTGCGTGATGCGCGACGGGCGCTATGTCGCCGGCGGCCGCACCGCCGACTACTCGCTGCGCGATCTGGTGCAAACCATCGTTGGCGAAGCGATGGCGGACGATCAGCGCGAACCGCTGCCGGAGCATCGTCCGCCGGTGCTGCAGCTCGATAGCGTCACGGTGGGCGACATCGGCCCGGTGAGCTTCGAGTTGCAGCCGGGCGAGATGCTGGCGTTGGCCGGCCTGCGCGGGGCCGGGCAAGAAGAGATTGGCCGGCTGCTGTTCGGGTTGCGTCAGGCCGACGGCGGCGCGATTCAGTTTCGCGATCGGCCCTATCTGGCGAGCTCCCCGCAGCAGGCGATGGCCTGCGGCGTTTCACTGGTGGCGGGCGATCGCACCGGTGAAAGCCTGGTGATGTCGATGAGCGTGCGTGAAAACCTGTTTATCAACCCCTGCGCCAGCGGCCACCGGCTGCTCTCCCGCTACGGGCGGCGAGCGGAGATCGGCGCCAGTTGGTGGAAGGTGCAGCTGTTCGACGTACGCCCCAAGGACGTCAATATCGATATCAGCGCGCTGTCCGGCGGCAACCAGCAAAAGGTGGTGATGGCGCGCTGGATGCACCTGGGGGCGCCGCTGCTGATCCTGGAAGATCCCACCGCCGGCGTGGACGTCGGCGCACGAGCGGAAATCTACCACCTGTTGAATAAATCCCTGGCGGAAGGCGTGGCGGTGCTGGTGATCTCCAACGATTTCGAGGAGATCGCCCATATTTGCAACCGCGCGCTGGTATTCAACCGCGGGAAAGTGGTCGGCGAATTGAAAAATCAACAGGTGTCATTCGCCAATTTATTGGAGCTGGCCTCCGCCAGCACCGGGGAAAGCGTCGCAATCACGTCAGAATCCGAGGTAGGCCATGTCTAAAACATCCGTTAAATCAACCGCGCTGGAGCAGCGCGTCAGCCTGGCGCAGGACGGCGCCGGCCCGTGGCTGATGCAGGTTCTCACCCGCTATGGCCTGCTGCTGCTGTGCATCGCGCTGGTCGTGCTGTTCTCACTGCTCACCCCCTCCTTCGCATCGATGCTGACGCTGCAGGCGATCCTGTCGAGCAAGGCCAAAATCGCCCTGTTGGCGCTGGCGGCGACCATCCCGATGATCGTGGGCAAGATCGATCTTAACGTCGGCTTCGGCATTGTGCTGTGGCACATCCTGGCGATCACGCTGCAGGTGGAATACGGCTTCTCCTGGCAGATGGCGGTGCTGACGGTGCTGGCGATTTCGGCGCTGTACGGGTTGCTGAACGGCATTCTGGTGGCACTGGCCGATATCGACAGCTTCGTCGCCACCCTCGGCTCCGGCACCGTACTGTACGCCATTGCCCTGTGGCACTCCGGCGGGCGGCAGATCGTCGGCGACTTGCCGGATGCCTTTATCGCGCTGCACCACACCGAGATCGCCGGCATTCCGATCGTGGCGTTTTACGTGCTGATCGTCGCGGTGGTGCTCTGGCTCATCACCGAACATACCCCGCTCGGCCGCTGCATGTATGCGGTGGGCGGCAACCCGGCGGCGGCGCGTCTGAACGGCATCTCGGTCAATCGCTTTACCATCGGCGCCTTCATCGCCTCCAGCGTGCTCACCGGTTTCAGCGGCGTATTGATCGCCGCCGAACAGGGCGTCGGCCAGGCCAGCGTCGGCATGGACTATCTGCTGCCGGCGCTGGTCGGCGCCTTCCTCGGCAGCACCACCATTCGCCCAGGGCGCGTCAACGTCTGGGGCACCGTGGTCGGCATCGCCATTCTGGCAATCGGCATCGCCGGCATTCAGCAGTTCGGCGGCGAATTCTGGGTCGAGCCGCTGTTCAACGGCGCGACGCTGTTGCTGTCGATCACCCTGGCCGGCTATGCCCAACGCCGTCGGCTGCTCAATCAGAAAGCGGTACAACGCAGCCAGGCGACGCCGGCTGACAACAACAACAATCAGACAGCGACCCACCCTTAAACCAGGAGCACACCATGAAACGCATTTGGCTGTTACCGGGGTTCACGACCTTGCTGCTCGCCGCATCGCCGGCCTGGGCCGACGCCTATCTCGATCAGGCCACCGCCGCCGTCGCGAAGGCCACCGCCAGCGCCACCCAGTGGGACGGCCCCACCAGCGGCCCGCAGCTGCAGGCCAACAAGAAGATCATTTTTATCGCCTCCGACATGAAGAACGGCGGCGTGCAAGGGGTGCAACAGGGGTTGAGCGAAGCGGCGAAAGCCGCCGGCTGGAGGCTGGAAACGCTCGACGGCGGCGGCTCGGTGAAAGATCAGCTGGCATCGCTCAATCAGGCCATCGCCCAGAAACCGGACGGCATTGTGATCGGCGGCTGGAACCCTAACGTCGCCAAGATCCCGCTGAAAAAGGCCGTACAGCAGGGCATCGTGCTGACCGCCTGGCACGCGGTGCCGGAACCGGGCCCCATCGCCAAATACAACGTGTTCTATAACGTCACGTCGGATTCCAACGAAGTGGCGCGTATCGCCGCGCAATACGCGGTGGTGCAGTCCGGCGGCAAGGCGAGCGTCTTGATCTTCACCGACTCGCTGTACCAAATCGCGTTGGACAAGGCCAACGTCATGAAAGAAGAGATCGCCAAATGCAGCGGCTGCACGCTGCTGGAATTCATCGACACGCCGCTGGCCGATACCGCCAACCGCATGCCGGCGATGACCTTCAGCCTGCTGCAGAAGTACGGCGACAAATTCCAATATGCGCTGGCGATCAACGATCTGTACTTCGACTTTATGGCTCCGGCGCTGAAGACTGCCGGCAAAGGCGGCAAGAACGCGCCTTACAACGTGTCGGCCGGCGACGGTTCGATCTCCGCTTACCAGCGTATCCGGTCAGGCGACAGCCAGTCGGCGACGGTGCCGGAGCCCTTGAAACTGCACGGTTGGCAACTGCTGGACGAATTCAACCGCGCCTTCGCCAAGCAGCCGCCTTCCGGCTACGTCACGCCGGCGCACCTGGTGACACGCGACAATATCGCCGCCGACGGCGGCGCCAATAACCTGTATGACCCGCAAAATGATTATCAGGGCCATTACAAAGCGATCTGGGGCGTGAAGTGAACGGCGGCATTCGGCATTCATTGCGCACGCACGCTCAGCTCGAGCGCTTGTGCTCACCGGCGATCTGGGCCGAAGGGCCGGTCTGGCTGCCGCAGGAGGATACGGTGGTGTTCAGCGACGTGAAAGGCAACCGCATGTTCCGCTGGTCGCGCCGGGGTGAGCTGGCCCTATACCGTTCACCGTCGCACTACGCCAACGGCAATGCGCGCGACGGCGAGGGGCGCGTGGTCAGCTGCGAACACGGGCGGCGCGGCATCAGCCGCACCGAAAGCGATGGCGAAGTGCGCCTGTTGATCGACCGCGTCGACGGCAAGCGCTTTAACTCGCCGAACGACGTGGCGGTGCGTTCCGACGGCACCCTGTGGTTCACCGATCCGCCCTACGGCATCATCGGCGACGAGGAGGGTTACAAATCGGAAAGCCAGGTGATCGGCTGTTACCTCTACAGCTTCGATCCGCGCGACGGTTCGCTAACTATTGCCGCCTGCGACCTGCAGCGCCCGAACGGCCTGGCGTTTTCACCGGATGAAAAGTGGCTGTATGTGGCGGACATGTCGATCGTGGATTTCCCGACGCTGGGCCGCCGCGAGCTGCGCGTCTATGCGGTCAACGGCCGCGAGCTGGAAGCCGGCCGCCATTTCGCGACGGTGGAGCCCGGTTTCCCGGACGGGTTCTGCGTCGATCGGGCCGGCAATCTGTTTTGTAGCTGCGCCGACGGCGTGCTGGTCTTTGATCCAGAGGGGCGACAGATCGACAAAATCAGCGTGCCGGAACGCGTCTCCAATTGTACCTTCGGCGGCCCGAACGGTGATGAGCTCTATATCACCGCCACCACCTCGCTCTACCGCATGGTGCTGAACACCCGCGGTTAGCCGGGGTCTTGTAAGACGCAGGGGGGATTTCGATCCGCCCTGCTTTGTCACGTCTGAAGCACGCCATCCCCACCAAAACGTGGCGGCGATCACAAAATCACCACTCAATTTTAACGTCATGTTTTTCATGAATAATTTTACTCCCCCTTGCTTTGACTTCCCTGAACCGCCGGGATAGCATTTATTTGAAATGCAATTTCGCATATTGAAATTTGGCGAACCAAAAACAGACGATTCGCACAGGCGGAGAACCGGCATGAGAGTGAGTTACAGCGAGTTAAAACAGCAATTCAAACGCGTGCTGCTGGCGCGCGGCGTGGCGGAACATCTCGCCGACGACTGCGCCGGCATGTTCGCCGACACCACCGCCAGCGGCGTTTACTCCCACGGCGTTAACCGCTTTCCGCGCTTTATTCAGCAGTTGGACGCCGGCGATATCGTGCCGGACGCCGAACCCAGCAAACTGTTGTCTCTGGGGGCGATCGAGCAATGGGATGCGCACCAGGGCATCGGCAACCTTACCGCCCGCCGCATGATGGATCGCGCCATGCAGTTGGCCGACGATCATGGCATCGGCCTGGTGGCGCTGCGCAACGCCAACCACTGGATGCGCGGCGGCGGTTACGGCTGGCAGGCGGCGGAGAAAGGCTATATCGGCATTTGCTGGACCAACTCGATCGCCGTGATGCCGCCGTGGGGCGCCAAAACGTGCCGTATCGGTACCAACCCTTTGATCGTCGCCGTGCCCGGCAACCCGATCACCATGGTGGACATGTCGATGTCGATGTTTTCCTACGGCGCGCTGGAGCTGAACCGGCTGGCGGGTAAAACCCTGCCGGTGGACGGCGGCTTCGACAACGACGGCCGCCTGACCCGCGATCCGGCCATCATCGAAGAGAATCGGCGCATTCTGCCGATGGGGTATTGGAAGGGATCGGCGCTGTCGATCGTGCTGGACATGATCGCCACCCTGCTGTCCGGCGGCGCCTCGGTGGCGGAAGTGACGGAGGATCACCGCGACGAGTACGGCGTCTCGCAGGTGTTCATCGCGATTGAGATCGACCGGTTGATCGACGGCGACAGCCGCGATCAAAAACTGCAGCGCATCATGGATTACGTCACCAGCGCCGAACGGGACAACCCCGACGTCGCCATTCGCCTGCCGGGCCACAAGTTCCCGCGCATTCTGGCAGAAAACCTGCGCGACGGCATTCCGGTCGACGAACGAGTCTGGGCGCGCATTCAGGCGCTGTAACGGGAGGAGCATCATGATATTCGGCCACATCGCCAACACCGCGCCCGAGCAGTACCCGACGCCGGTCGCCAACGCCGTCGCCTATTTGCAGCGCACCGATTTCAGCGTCTTGCCCGCAGGGCGCTATGAAGATCCCGCCACCGGCTACGTGGTGCAAGTGCTGGATCTGCATACCCAACCACCGGATGCGCTGCGCCCGGAAGTCCACCGGCAAAACGTCGACGTGCAGTTTCTGGTCAGCGGCACCGAACTTATCGGCGTAGCGGCGGACAATGGCGACAACATCGTTCATCAGGAGCTGCTGGCGCAGCGCGACATCCTGTTTTATCAGGACGTGGCCGACGAATCCTGGCTCACGATGCGGCCCGGCAACTTCGCGGTATTTTTCCCACAGGACGTGCATCGCCCGGCCTGCATTAACCAACGCCCCAGCGCGATACGCAAGGTGGTGGTGAAAATACCGCTGGCGTCGTTTAGCGCCTGATAGCCGCCACACCCGTAACGATAACAACACCGGTCCATGGGCCTGTGCGGGCGCCCCTGCGCCCAAATCAAGCAAAACAATAACGCCCGACCCTACAAAAAAGCGAACATCGAAAGAGGTCCTTATGAATACAGCCTCCGTTTCCATCAGCCAAAGCCAGGCGATCCCCAAGCTCCGCTGGCTGAGGATCGTGCCGCCGATCCTCATCACCTGCATCATTTCTTACATGGACCGGGTCAACATCGCCTTCGCCATGCCCGGCGGCATGGATGACGAACTCGGCATCACCGCCTCGATGGCCGGGCTGGCCGGCGGCATCTTCTTCATCGGTTACCTGTTTCTGCAGGTGCCCGGCGGCAAGCTGGCGGTATACGGCAACGGCAAGAAATTCATCGGCTGGTCACTGTTGGCCTGGGCGGTGATATCGGTGCTGACCGGGCTGGTCACCAACCAGTACCAGCTGCTGTTCCTGCGCTTCGCCCTCGGCGTTTCCGAAGGCGGCATGCTGCCGGTGGTGCTGACCATGATCAGTAACTGGTTCCCGGATAAGGAGCGCGGCCGCGCCAACGCCATCGTCATCATGTTCGTGCCGATCGCCGGCATTCTCACCGCCCCGCTGTCGGGTTGGATCATCACCGCCTGGGACTGGCGCATGCTGTTTCTGGTGGAGGGCGCTCTGTCGCTGGTCGTCATGGCGCTGTGGTACTTCACCATCAGCAACCGGCCCCAGGAGGCCAAATGGATCTCGCAGGCGGAAAAAGAGTATCTGGTAAAGACCCTGCACGACGAACAGCTGCTGATCAAAGGAAAAACGGTGCGCAACGCCTCGCTGCGCCGGGTGCTCGGCGACCGGATCATGTGGCAGCTGATCCTGGTGAATTTTTTCTACCAGACCGGTATCTACGGCTACACCCTGTGGCTGCCGACCATTTTGAAAGAGCTGACCCACGGCGATATGGAACAAGTGGGCCTGCTGGCTATCTTGCCCTATATCGGCGCCATCTTCGGCATGCTGATCATCTCCACCCTCTCCGATCGCACCGGTAAGCGCAAAGTCTTCGTCGCCCTGCCGCTGGCCTGCTTTGCCGCCTGCATGGCGCTGTCGGTGCTGCTGAAGGATCACGTCTGGTGGTCTTACGCTGCGCTGGTCGGCTGCGGCGTATTTATTCAGGCGGCGGCCGGGGTGTTCTGGACCATCCCGCCCAAATTGTTCAACGCCGAAGTGGCCGGCGGCGCGCGCGGCGTGATCAATGCGCTGGGCAACCTCGGCGGCTTTTGCGGCCCGTATATGGTCGGCGTCCTGATCAGCCTGTTCAACAAGGATGTCGGTGTCTACAGCCTGGCTGCCTCGTTGGCGATCGCCTCCGTGCTGGCGTTGATGCTGCCCAATAAATGCGACCACAGTACGAGGAGCGAATGATGGAATATTGGCTGGGGCTCGACTGCGGCGGCACCTTCATCAAGGCGGGTTTATACGACCGCAGGGGCCATGAACACGGCGTTGCGCGGCGTAATCTGGCGATCGTCGCGCCACAGCCTGGCTGGGCCGAGCGCGATATGGCATCGCTGTGGCACACCGCCGCCGAGGTGATCCGTGAAGTGCTGTCCGCCAGCGGCGTCGTCGCCGGCGCCATCCAGGCCATCGGCATCTCGGCGCAGGGCAAGGGCGCGTTTCTGCTGGATAAACAGGGGCAGCCGCTGGGCAACGCCATGCTTTCTTCCGATCAGCGCGCGCTGGCGCTGGTGCAGGAATGGCAACGGCAGGGCGTGCCGCAAGCGCTGTATCCGCAAACGCGCCAAACGCTGTGGACTGGGCACCCGGTCTCGCTGCTGCGCTGGCTGAAGCGGCATCAGCCGGAACGTTACGCCCGCATCGGCAGCGTGCTGATGGCGCACGACTACCTGCGCTATTGCCTGACCGGCGAGCTGGCCTGCGAAGAAACCAATATCTCCGAATCCAACCTGTATCAGATGCGCAGTGGACGCTATGACCCGGCGCTGGCGCAGCTGCTGGGCATCGGCGACATCATGCCCGCCCTTCCGACGATTGTCGGTTCGGCCGATATCGCCGGGCGCGTCGCGGCAAACGCCGCGGCCATTACCGGCCTGCAAATCGGCACCCCGGTGGTCGGCGGGTTGTTCGACGTGGTGTCCACCGCGTTGTGCGCCGGCCTGCAGGACGAAACCCGGCTCAACGCGGTGATGGGGACCTGGTCGGTCACCAGCGGCATCACCGACGCCATCGTCGAGGGTTTCGATCATCCCTTTGTCTATGGCCGCCACGCCGAAAACGGCCAATACATCGTACACGAAGCCAGCCCCACTTCCGCCGCCAACCTGGAATGGTTTTGTCACCAATGGGGGCTGCAGGACTACGACCAGCTTAACCGCTGGGTCGCCGCCCTGCCGAAAGCCGCCGGCGATCTGCTGTTCGCCCCTTTCCTGTATGGCTCCAACGCCGGCCTGGGGCTGAGCGCCAGCTTCTACGGCCTGCTGGCCTTCCACCAGCGCGAGCACCTGGTGCAGGCGATCTACGAAGGCGTGGTGTTCTGCCACATGACGCACCTTAACCGCATGCGCCGGCGTTTCCCTGAGGCGCAGGCGCTGCGCGTGACCGGCGGCCCCGCCAAATCCCTCCCCTGGATGCAAATGTTCGCCGACGTCAGCGGCCTGCCGGTTGAGCTGCCGCAGGTGGAAGAAACCGGCTGTCTGGGCGCGGCGATGGCGGCCATGGTCGGCAGCGGCGTCTTCAGCGATTTCACCGCCGCCCAGCGCCGGCTGGCGCCGCGTATAGAGCGGCTGCTGCCTGATGCGGCCGCCGCCAAAGCTTACGACCACAAACACCAACGTTATCAGGCGCTGATTGCTGCATTGCAACATCTGCAGCCCGCCAACAAGGAGGCTCCATGAGCACGAAACCGCGCCTGCAGCTGGCGCTCGATCAAACCCGTTTGGATACGGCGCTGCGCACCGCCGAGACCCTCAGCCCCCATGTGGACATCATCGAGGCCGGTACCATTTTGTGCATCAGCGCCGGCATTCAGGCGGTTAGCGCGCTGCGCGAGCGCTGTCCGCAGCACACGCTGGTGGCCGATCTCAAGGTGGCCGACGCCGGTGCGACGCTGGCCGAGCAGGCCTTCGACCAGGGCGCGGACTGGATGACCGTGATCTGCGCCGCGCCGTTGGCCACCATGGCCAGCGCGCGGGAGGTCGCCGAGCGTCACGGCGGCGAAATCCAGATCGAACTGTTCGGCCGCTGGACATTGGAGGATGCGCGGCAATGGCACGGCCTTGGCATTCGCCAGGCGATCTATCACCGCGGCCGCGACGCGCAGGCCAGCGGGCAAACCTGGGGCCGACAGGATCTGGATCGGATGAAGGCGCTGTCCGATCTGGGCATCGAGCTGTCGGTGACCGGCGGCATCACGCCCGCCGACCTGCCGCTGTTTAAAGAGATCGCCGTCACCGCCTTTATCGCCGGCCGCGCGCTGGCCGAGGCCGGCGATCCGCCGGCGGCCGCCAGGCAGTTCCGCGCCGCCATCGATGACATCTGGAGATCATGATATGCGTCAGCACCCGTTGGGAATCTACGAGAAAGCACTGCCGAAACACCTGAGCTGGCCCGAGCGCCTGGCGCTGGCCAAGGCCTGCGGCTTCGACTTCGTCGAAATGTCGGTGGACGAAAGCGATGAACGCCTGGCGCGCCTGAGCTGGAGCAAGGCGCAGCGCTTGGCGCTGGTGGAAGCCGTGCTGGAAACCGGCATCCGCATCCCGTCGATGTGCCTCTCCGGCCACCGGCGCTTTCCGTTTGGCAGCCACGATCCGGCGCTGCGCCAGCGCGCCTTCGACGTGATGGAACAGGCCATTCAGCTGGCCAAAGACGTTGGTATCCGCACCATCCAGCTGGCCGGCTACGACGTGTATTACGAAGAGCAGGACGAGGGGACGCTGGCGCGCTTTAGCGAAGGCATGCAGTGGGCGGTAGAGCGTGCCGCCGCCGCCCAGGTGATGCTGGCGGTGGAAATCATGGATACCGCCTTTATGAACTCGATCGGTAAATGGAAAGCCTGGGACGCCCTGCTGGCCTCGCCGTGGTTCACGGTGTATCCGGACGTCGGCAACCTCAGCGCCTGGGGCAATGACGTGCCGCGCGAGCTGGAGCTGGGCATCGATCGCATCGCCGCCATTCACCTGAAAGACACCTACCCGGTCACCGCCGTTTCGCCGGGACAATTCCGCGACGTGCCGTTTGGCGAAGGCTGCGTCGACTTCGTCGAGGTGTTTCGCACGCTGCAGCGCCTCAATTACCGCGGCGCATTCCTGATTGAGATGTGGACCGAAAAAGCCGAGGAGCCGGTGGCCGAGATCGTTCAGGCCCGCCGCTGGATCGAACAGAAAATGCAACAAGGGGGCATGACATGCTGACTCAGTTAAAACAACAGGTGCTGGAGGCCAATCTCGATCTGCCGCGCCATAAGCTGGTGACCTTTACCTGGGGCAACGTCAGCGCGGTGGATCGCGAACGCGGCCTGGTGGTGATCAAGCCTTCCGGCGTTGAATACGAGCATATGACGGCGGAGGATATGGTGGTGGTCGATCTGGCCAGCGGCCGCACCGTCGAGGGGGTAAAAAAACCGTCGTCGGACACCGCCACCCATCTGGCGCTGTACCGCGAATTCGCCGATATCGGCGGCATCGTGCACACCCATTCGCGCCACGCCACCATCTGGGCGCAGGCCGGGCTGGATATCCCCGCCTGGGGAACCACCCACGCCGACTACTTTTATGGCGCGATCCCCTGCACTCGCCTGATGACCCAGGATGAAATTGAGCACGATTACGAACTGGAAACCGGCAACGTGATTATCGAAACCTTCCGCCGGCGCGATATCAATCCCAACGCGATCCCGGCGGTACTGGTCAACGCCCACGGCCCCTTCGCCTGGGGCAAAGACGCCCACAATGCGGTGCATAATGCGGTGGTGCTGGAAGAAATTGCCTACATGGGCATTTTCTCGCGCCAGCTGACGCCGGGCATTCACAGCATGCAGCGCGAACTGTTGGACAAACACTACCTGCGCAAACACGGCCAACACGCCTACTACGGGCAGTAGCGCGCCGGGGCTTTAACCGTGGCACCCGATGCTTTGCCGCATCGGGTGCCAACGGGCATGAGGCGCAGTGTAGCGAAAACCGCATTCGCTCATCGACGCGAAATTCGCTATCATCCGCCCCCACCCTCCAGCCGGCCACCCGATGTCTACGATCACCGATACCTTTATCGCCCCGCCATGCCATGACCAGATAGAGATCCTCTATCAGGACGATCATCTGGCGCTGATCAATAAGCCGGCCGGGCTGCTCAGCCTCTCGGGCAAGAATCCGCAGAATCTCGATTCGGTACACCACCGGCTGGTACAGCTGTTCCCCGGCTGCGCCCTGGCGCACCGCCTGGATTTCGGCACGTCCGGTTTGATGGTGGTGGCCCGCAACAAGGCCGTCAACGCCGCGCTCTGCCGGCAGTTCAGCGAACGCACCATCGGCAAAGTGTACAGCGCGCTGCTCTGCGGCCATCTGGCGGATAACGAAGGGGTAATAGACGCGGCGATCGCCAAAGATCCGGCGCTGTTCCCGCTGATGTCGATTTGCGCCCTCCACGGCAAGCCCGCCCGCTCCCGCTATCGGGTCGTCGAACGTTTTTATCGTGAAACGGAAGGCGGGATCTCGCTGCCGCTGACGCGGGTGCAGCTCACCCCGGAGACCGGACGCACCCACCAGCTACGTATTCACAGCCGGCAATTGGGCCATCCTATTTTAGGTTGCGATCTGTATGGCGGGCGCCTGCTGCCGGGTACCGAACAGACGCCGCGGCTGATGCTGCACGCCAGCGAGCTGGACTTTGTGCACCCCATCAGCGGAGAGCGGATAGCCGCTCGTCACGCCGCGCCGTTCTGAACGCGGCTTACCACATCAAATCGTCGGGCACTTTAAAGTCGGCGTACGGATCGTCTTCATCCTGCTCTTCCTGACTCAGCGCACTGTGCAGCACTATGCTGGCCGCATCGCGCTGCGCGATTTTATCGGCGACGCTCGCGGGGATAATCGCGTATTCACACTCTTCGCGGCTCTCGACAACCAAGCGGGCAATGGCGAGGCGGCCATTGATCAGCTGCGTCTGGGTCGCTTTATCCACCAGAATTTTCTTGATCAGGTTACCGTCGGTGAAGTTGAAACCGATATCGCCTTTCGCCAGGACGATGCGGTTCATCTCGATCAGTTGCTTCACCTGCGCCTTGTATTCTTTGGACAGCGCGGCCTGCTTTTGCTGCTCGCTCAATTGCTTATCGCGCTCAAGCTGCGCCTTTTTATTCTCTTCCACCGCCTCTCTGGCCTCGCGCGCCTGAACGCGTGATTTTTTAGCCGTTCTCTGGACTTTGGCCATTTTCTTGCTGGTTACCAAGCCCGCTTTGAGCATCTGCTCTTGTAAGGTGAGTTTTGTCATGTTCGTGTCTGAAGCAGTGGGGTCATGGTGGGATTATACCCGTAATTTTTCAGGCTGCACCAGCTTGCCGGGCGGCTTGCAACGCAGGGCAACGGCGGCAACCCCACCTGAACCCCAGATCATGAATGTGGCTCATGTGGTAATGAAATTAAGTCTCTTTCACTCCCACCGGGACTCTGGCAAAAATAGACCTCATTAACGACAGACAATATGAAATCGGCTGAATGAAAAAATAGAAAAACAAGCCATTGAAATAAATGGATAAACCCAGCCCTCATATCATATAACAGGATGCTATAAGACGATGAATAGAGACTTTACCTTTACGATTAAGAGCAGTTCTTTCGATGAAGATTATAACCCTTCTGAAAATACGCGTATCACCACCAACTTCGCCAATTTGGCCAGAGGAGAAAACCGCCGGGAGAACCTGCGCAACACGCTGGTGATGATTAACAACCGCTTCAATTCGTTGGCGCATTGGGATAACCCCAAGGCCGATCGCTATGCGGTCGAGCTTGAAATCATTTCGGTTGAGATGCGCATTGAAGATCACAGCGCCAGCTTCCCGGTGATAGAAATCCTGAAAACCAACATCCTTGATAAAAAAACGCAAACGCGTATCGAGGGCATCGTCGGGAACAATTTCTCCTCTTACGTGCGCGATTACGACTTTAGCGTCTTGCTGCCGGCGCACAATAAAAACACGGCGGAATTTACCATTCCGGATGATTTCGGCGATTTGCATGGCAATATCTTTAAGCACTTCGTCAATTCAAACGAATACCATGAGAATTTCAGCAAACCGCCGGTGATCTGCCTCAGCGTGTCCAGCAAAGACACCTATCATCGGACGGGCAATCAACACCCGGTCTTGGGCGACGAGTATCGGCAAGACGGCGCTTCGCTGACCGACCGGTATTTTAAAAAAATGGGCCTGCAGGTGCGCTATTTCATGCCGAAAAATAGCGTCGCCCCCCTGGCGTTTTATTTCCCCGGGGATTTGCTGAGCGATTATACCGATCTGGAGCTGATTGGCACCATCAGCACGATGGAGACCTTCCAAAAAATCTATCGGCCTGAAATTTACAATGCCAACTCGGCGGCGGGGCAATGCTATCAGCCAAGCCTGAATAACCAGGATCATTCATTAACCAAGATTGTTTACGATCGCGAAGAGCGTAGCCAGTTGGCGATTGAGCAGGGGAAATTTACGGAAGAGCAATTTATCAAACCCTACAAGCCTATTCTTGAGCAATGGTCTGCCCACTACGCGCTTTGATTCACTTAAATACAGGTCACCTATCATGAAAATATTGCTCCCCACATCGACCGCCGGCAGCTTACCCAAACCGGTCTGGCTGGCCCAACCGGAAACCCTGTGGTCGCCCTGGAAATTGCAAAATGAAGAATTAATCGAAGGCAAGCAAGACGCCCTGCGTTTATCGCTGGCAGAGCAACAACAGGCCGGCATCGATATCGTCAGCGATGGCGAGCAAACCCGTCAGCACTTCGTCACTACGTTTATCGAACACCTCAGCGGCGTCGATTTCGAGAAACGCGAAGTGGTTAAAATCCGCAATCGCTACGAGGCGAGCGTGCCAACCGTGGTGGGGGCGGTCTCGCGTCAAAAGCCCGTTTTCGTTGAAGACGCCAAATTTTTACGCCAGCTGACCCAGCAGCCGATTAAATGGGCCCTGCCGGGGCCGATGACCATGATCGACACGCTCTATGACAACCACTATAAAAGCCGCGAGAAATTGGCCTGGGAGTTCGCCAAGATCCTCAATCAGGAAGCCAAAGAGCTTGAGGCCGCAGGCGTCGACATTATTCAGTTTGATGAGCCCGCATTTAATGTGTTCTTTGACGAGGTGAATGACTGGGGCATCGCCGCCCTGGAAAGAGCCGTTGAAGGGCTTAAGTGTGAAACCGCCGTACATATCTGCTATGGATACGGCATTAAGGCCAATACCGACTGGAAAAAGACGCTGGGCTCTGAGTGGCGACAATATGAAGAGGCGTTTCCCAAGCTGCAAACGTCGACTATCGATATTATCTCGTTGGAGTGCCATAACTCGCACGTGCCGATGGATCTGCTTGAACTGATCCGCGGCAAAAAGGTGATGGTCGGCGCCATCGACGTGGCGAATCATGCCGTTGAGACGCCGGAAGAAGTGGCCGCTACGCTGCGCAAAGCGCTGCAGTTTGTCGATGCCGACAAGCTCTATCCGTCGACCAACTGCGGCATGGCTCCCCTGCCTCGTCAGGTCGCCCGCGGCAAGCTGAATGCGTTAAGCGCAGGCGCCGAGATCGTGCGCCGAGAGCTGTTGGCCAAATAACCGCGCCAGCGCCCGCCGCAGTAGCCTCCTGCGGCGGGCGATTATCAATCGACTCCTTCTCCCCGCAACGCCCCCGCGCTGGTGTATACTCGGATTTCTACGCGATGCCAGCCACAGCGGCCTGAACGGCCCCTCAGCCAGCCCACACCAGCTTAATAACAGTGGAACCCTCATGAGCCCAGATACCGCTCGCATCAGCGAAATCATCGATCGCGCCAGGATCTCACCCTACCAAATCCTGATCCTGACCTTATGTTTCCTCATCGCCCTGCTGGACGGCTTCGATACCGCCATCATCGGCTATATCGCCCCGGCGCTGCGCGAAGAGTGGGGCCTGCAGCCAGCGCAGCTCTCCCCCGCCTTCGGTGCGGGATTGTTCGGTCTGCTGATCGGCAGCCTGCTGTTCGGGCCGATCGCCGACGCTATCGGCCGCAAGCGCGTGCTGCTCGTCGCGGTGCTGGTGTTTGGCGGCTGCACCCTGGCTTCAGCCTATGCGCATTCGATCGAATCCCTGACCTGGTTGCGCTTTATCACCGGCATTGGCCTCGGCGGCGCGATACCGACCTGCATCACCCTCAGCTCTGAGTACTCACCGGCGCGCCGGCGCATGTTGATGGTCACCCTAAGCTGGAGCGGCTTTACCGCCGGGCTGGCCCTGGGCGGCCTGCTGGCCGGGCAGATCATTCCAGCGTTCGGCTGGCGCGGCCTGCTGCTGGTCGGCGGCATTGCACCGTTGGCGCTGCTGCCGCTGTTGGCCTGGCAGATGCCCGAGTCGGTGCGCTTTATGGCCGCCAGCGCCAAACATGCCGATCGGCTGCGCCGGGTGGTCGAGCGTATCACCGGCCAGCGTTGGACGGGGGGACCCATTGTCGATGACGAGCGCCCGGCGCAGGCCAGGTCGCCGATCTCGCACCTGTTTATCGAAGGGCGCGCCGTGCGCACCCTGCTGCTGTGGGCGGCATTCTTCTGTTCGCTGTTCGTGTTCTACCTGCTCACCAGTTGGCTGCCGACGATCCTCAAAGACGCCGGTTTCGATATCGCCCACGCCTCGCGCATCGGCGCGATGGTGCCGCTCGGCGGCACCCTGGGCGCCATCCTGATGGCGCTGCTGATGGATCGGGTCGGGCCCTATCGCGTGCTGGCCTTCTCCTACCTGGGCGCCGCGCTGGTGATCGGCGCTACCGGTTACCTGATGGGCGACGCATACACGCTGGCCGCCGTCGTGTTCCTGATAGGCTTCGGCGTGGCCGGCGCGCAAAACGGCCTGAATCTGGTTTCCGCCACCCTTTACCCGACCGCAGCCCGCGTGACCGGCGTCAGCTGGGCCATGGCCAATGGCCGCTTCGGCTCGATCGTCGGCTCGATGCTCGGCGCCTGGATGATGACCGCCGCCGGTTCGCCGGAAGTGTTCTTCCTCTGGCTGGCGCTGCCGGCGCTGCTGGGCGCAGTCGCCATCTTCCTGCTTTATCGCCTCAGCCTGCGCCGCCGCGCGCCGCTCACCGAACCGGCGGCCGGCATCTGAACTCGCGGAAAATAAAAGGCCGAGACGCCATCAGTGACGTCTCGGCCTGCAATCAAAAAGGGGGCCAAGGCTCCCTTCTGCGTTATTCCGCCTTGGCGGAAGCGTCTTCGGTGCGATACAGGTGCACGTCCATTTGCGGGAACGGAATGCCGATGTTGTGGGCATCCAGCGCGCGCTTGAAGTTTTCCATCAGATCGAAGTACACGTTCCAGTATTCCGCGTTGGTGGTCCAGGAACGGGTCACGAAGTTCAGAGAGGACGGCGCCATCTCGTTCAGACGCACGGTCACGCCTTTAGCGTGCATGATGCGCTTGTCGGCGGCGATCACGTCGCCCAACACCTTCTTCACCACGTCGATATCGGCGTTGTAGGCCACGCCTACCACGATGTCCACGCGGCGGTTCGGTTCGCGGGAATAGTTGATGATGTTGCCGGCGATGATTTTACCGTTCGGCACCACGATGGTTTTGTTGTCTGCGGTACGCAGGGTGGTGGAGAAAATCTGCACCTGATCGACGGTACCGGCCACGCCGCCCAGATCGACATACTCACCCACGCGCAGCGGGCGGAAGATCACCAGCAGCACGCCGGCGGCGAAGTTGGACAGCGAGCCTTGCAGCGCCAGGCCGACGGCCAAACCGGCGGCACCCAGCACGGCGATCACCGAGGTGGTCTGCACGCCGACGCGCCCCAGCACCGCGATGAAGGTGAACGCCAGCACGCCGTAACGTACGATCGCCGACAGGAAGTCCGCCACCGTGGCGTCGATGCCGCGCAGCTTCATTACGCGGTTCAGCGCATTGCCGACCACGCGGGCCACGATCGAACCGATGATCAGGATAACGATGGCGGCGACGATATTCACCGCGTACTGGATCAACAGATCCTGGTTCTTCACCAACCAGTCGCCGGCACCGTTGATGCCGTCTACTACATTCAAATCTTTCATTCGTGTCGTCCTAACTCAGTCCCTAACGGGAGAAACTCGCAAAAATACACTGGCTTCGGCAGCCAGTAGGAAACCACCGCCTAAGGGTAACCAACATTAAAGGCTCATGCCAACCGTCAGCGTTAAAAATAGCCGAAACCGCCCGCCGCTTCTTCTATGCTGAAAACAGCGCGTTGGCCATTTCACGACAAGGGATCCGTTCTTCATGCACATTCGCTCTTCGCTTAAACACTATTGGCAAGTGCGGCCCAGGCTGCTGCTTTCCGTCGGCGCCGGGCTGTTGTGCTTCCTGCTGCTGCCCGCACAGCTCTCGCTGCTGCAACGCTTGATGATCGGCTGGAATACGCTGGCCTGGCTCTATCTGCTGTTTCTCTGGCGGCTGATGCTGGTCAGCACGCCGCAGCACATTCGCCAGATCGCCCGGCGACAGGATGAAAGCGCCAGCACGGTGTTGGCGCTGGTCAGTTTCGGTTGTCTGGTGAGCATTCTGGCGATCCTGTTCGAATTGAGCAGCGCCAAACAGGCCAGCGACTCGCTGAAAACCCTGCATCTGGCACTAACCGGCGGAACGCTGGCGGTATCCTGGCTGCTGCTGCCAACTGCCTTCACCATGCACTATGCTCATCAGTTTTATCGCCAGGGCGCACAGCAGGATCCTTTGCCGCTGCTGTTCCCCGGCAATCTCACCGAGCCGACCTATCTGGATTTCGCCTACTTCTCCTTCACCATCGCGGTCGCGTCGCAGACCGCCGATGTGGCGGTCGGCGCCGCGGAGGTGCGTAAAATCGCGCTCGTGCAGTCGGTTATTTCGTTCGTGTTCAACATGCTGATCCTGGGCCTGTCGATCAACGTCGGTGCCGGCCTGCTGGGCTGAAAACGAAAAAGGCTCCCCGCAGGGAGCCTTTTAATCACAAACAAAGGAGGAAAAAACGTGGTTTTTCCTCCTTTGTGATCATCAGCCGAAAATCAATAAATTGATTTTCCTTATTTTTTATATTTTGCCAACGGCGAGCCAGGCAACGCCATCAGGCTTGTCATAAACAACAAGGCTCCCCGCAGGGAGCCTTTTGCATCGTGCAACAGCTGACGAAGATTACAGAACGTCTACCGCGTTCAGATCTTTGAAGGCCTGCTCCAGACGCGTCACCATGCTGGTCTGCGCTGCGCGCAGCCAGACGCGTGGATCGTAGTATTTCTTGTTCGGCTGATCGGCGCCTTTCGGGTTGCCCAGCTGGCCCTGCAGGTAAGCTTCGTTCGCTTTGTAGTACTGCAGGATGCCGTCCCAGGTCGCCCATTGGGTATCGGTGTCGATGTTCATCTTGATCACGCCGTAGCTGACGGACTCTTTGATTTCCGCATCGCTGGAACCGGAACCGCCGTGGAACACGAAGTTCAGGCTGTTATGCGGCAGGTTGAATTTCTCGGAAACGTATTTCTGAGAATCGCGCAGGATGGTCGGAGTCAGCTTAACGTTACCTGGCTTGTACACGCCGTGCACGTTACCGAACGAGGCTGCGATGGTAAAGCGCGGGCTGATGGCGTTCAGTTTTTCGTACGCGTAAGCCACGTCTTCCGGCTGGGTGTACAGCGCGGAAGCGTCCATATGGCTGTTGTCCACGCCGTCTTCTTCACCGCCGGTGCAGCCCAGTTCGATTTCCAGCGTCATGCCGATTTTGGCC
The DNA here is from genome assembly GCF_047456145.1 of Serratia sp. BNK-23. Lineage (NCBI taxonomy): Bacteria > Pseudomonadati > Pseudomonadota > Gammaproteobacteria > Enterobacterales > Yersiniaceae > Serratia > Serratia sp. BNK-23. The sequence goes on along the minus strand of NZ_CP179900.1, from coordinate 747,487 downwards.
ATGCGCTTCAGGTAGGCGCTGCAGATCTCGATGTTTTCTTCCAGAGATTCTTCAGACAGATCGATCATGTGGGAAGAGAACAGCGGTTTGCCGGTAGCGGCGAAGTGCTTCTCGCCGGCGTCCAGCAGGCCGTCCAGCCATGGCAGCAGTTTCTTCGCGCAGTGGTCGGTGTGCAGGATCACCGGCACGCCGTAGTGTTCAGCCATCTGGTGAACGTGGTGTGCGCCGGAGATAGCGCCCAGAATCGCTGCGCCCTGAGGCACATCGGTCTTCACGCCTTTGCCGGCGATAAACGCGGCGCCGCCGTTGGAGAACTGAACGATGACCGGCGCGCGCACTTTAGCCGCGGCTTCCAGCACTGCGTTGATGGAGTCGGTACCCACGCAGTTTACCGCTGGCAGTGCAAAGTTGTTCTCTTTAGCAACTGCGAAGACTTTCTGAACGTCATCACCCGTGATGACACCCGGTTTTACGAAATCAAAAATTTTAGACATGTTACTTTGTCCTGTTTCGTCGGCCGTAGATGGATGTAAATCGATGTTTTCACGCCGCGCAGCGTTAGCCGCGCGGTATAAAACAAACGGGCGGCTTTCGCCTCCCGTTGTCTGAATTACTGCTTAGCGCGCTCTTCCAGCATCACGACTGCAGGCAGCGGTTTCCCTTCAACGAATTCCAGGAATGCGCCACCGCCGGTGGAGATGTAGGAAATTTTGTCAGCGATACCGAACAGATCGATGGCTGCCAGAGTGTCGCCGCCGCCAGCGATAGAGAAAGCGTCGCTATCGGCGATCGCGCGGGCGACAATTTCGGTGCCCTTACGGAAGTTAGGGAACTCGAATACGCCAACCGGGCCATTCCACAGAATGGTCTTGGCGTTCTTCAGGATAACGGCCAGACGCTCGGCAGAGACGTCGCCCATATCCAGAATTTGCTCGTTGTCCTGGATCTCGCTCGCCGGCTTCACGGTCGCGGTTGCGGTTTCGGAGAACTCGGTCGCTACGCGCACATCGGTCGGCACCGGAATGTCGCAGGTTTCCAGCAGTTTCTGCGCGTTCGGGATCAGGTCAGGTTCGTACAGGGACTGGCCCACGTTGTTGCCCTGCGCCGCCACGAAGGTGTTGGCGATGCCGCCGCCGACGATCAGCTGATCGGCGATTTTGGACAGAGAATCCAGCACGGTCAGTTTGGTGGAGACTTTAGAACCGCCCACGATGGCGACCATCGGACGGGCCGGGTTGCCCAGCGCTTTGCCCAGCGCTTCCAGTTCGGCGGACAGCAGCGGGCCGGCACAGGCGACAGGCGCGAACTTGCCCACGCCGTGGGTGGAAGCCTGCGCGCGGTGCGCGGTGCCGAATGCGTCCATCACGTACACGTCGCACAGCGCCGCGTATTTCTTGGACAGGGTTTCGTCGTCTTTCTTCTCGCCCTTATTGAAGCGGACGTTTTCCAGCACCACCAGTTCGCCTTCGGCGACGTCGACGCCATCCAGATAATCCTTCGCCAGACGCACTGGGGATTTCAGATGGTCTTTCAGGTAGTTGACCACAGGCAGCAGGGAGAATTCTTCGTTGTACTCGCCTTCGGTAGGACGACCCAGGTGGGAGGTTACCATCACGCGGGCGCCTTGCTTCAGCGCAGCTTCGATAGTCGGCAGGGAAGCGCGGATACGCGCGTCGGAAGTCACTTTACCGTCTTTTACCGGCACGTTCAGATCGGAGCGGATCAGTACGCGTTTACCCGCCAGATCCAGATCGGTCATCTTAATTACAGACATGGTGAACCCTCTTTATTGAATCTCTATAAAATTGCCTGAGCAGCGCGCCAATCACGCCGGCGCCGCCGTACTAGAAACCGCTGGCAGCCATTGCCCGTGTTGTATCCAACATCCGATTGGCAAAGCCCCATTCATTGTCGCACCAGACCAAGGTCTTTATCAGGTGCTGCCCGCTGACCCGGGTCTGCGTACCGTCGACGATAGCGCTGTGCGGGTCATGGTTAAAATCGATCGAGACCAATGGTAATTCCGTGTAGTCAACTATACCACGAAATGATTCCCGTGCGGCCTTTTGCAACAGCTGGTTGACCTCCGCCACCTTCACCGCGGCGCTCACGCTGACGCTCAGATCGATAGCCGTCACGTTGATGGTCGGCACGCGCACCGAGATAGCCTCGAAGCGGTCGCAAAACTGCGGGAAGATGCGGGTGATGCCCGCGGCCAGCTTGGTATCGACCGGAATGATCGACTGGCTCGCCGCGCGGGTGCGCCGCAAATCCGCGTGATACGCGTCGATCACCGGCTGATCGTTCATCGCCGAGTGAATGGTGGTCACGGTGCCGGATTCGATGCTGTAGGCGTCGTCCAGCAGCTTGATCACCGGAATAATGCAGTTGGTGGTGCACGAGGCGTTGGACACGATGCGATGTTCCGCCAGCAGCGTCTGATGGTTGACGCCGAACACGATGGTGGCGTCCAGATCGTTGCCGCCCGGGTGGGCGAACAGCACTTTCTTCGCCCCCGCCGCCAGATGGGCTTCGCCATCCGCCCGGCTGCCGTACACGCCGCTGCAGTCCAGCACCACGTCGACGCCCAGCTCGCCCCAGGGCAACTGCTCCACCGCCGGCTGGTGCAACAGGCGAATCGCGTCGTCTCCGACGCTCAGCGTGTCGCACTCCTGCCGCACATCCCAGGCGAAGCGGCCGTGGCTGGAATCGTACTTCAGCAGATGGGCCATGCCTTCGGCGTTCGCCAGCTCGTTGATCGCCACCACGGAGATTTCCGCCCGTCGTCCCGATTCGTACAGTGCGCGCAATACGCTGCGGCCGATGCGGCCAAAGCCGTTTATCGCTATGCGGATGGTCATGCTGCTCCTGAAAAAGGGCCGTCCACGCCGGGTGACTCACCGGCGCCGCCCGGCGCTGACTGGTTGTCTCACTAACCCGCATAGAGTAGTGGATCGTACCGCCCGCTGTGAATCGCCGAGTTTGCATTATTCCCGCGCTTCAGCGGTTTTTCACCGCCGTCACATCGGCATTTCTGTTGAAGAGTGCTTCAACTGAAACGCTTCAGCTGAGCATAAACCAAAGTTTTGGCAAAAGGAACAGGTGCAACAGTTCCTCAGGTAACGGAGGGGAGTTTTACGAGCATAAGATGATCTGGCGCACATTTTTGGCCTCAAGACCGCGACGGATTTTCGCTCGCCGGCCCCGTTTCGCCATAGTGCTCACGAAAATAGTCGCGCAAAAATTCGACCGTCACCCGCACTTTCGCCGACGTTGCCAGCCGGGAAACGTACACCGCCCAGATATTGGCCGGCTGATAATACTCCGGCAGGATGTGCACCAGCCTGCCGCTGTCGATGTTCTCTTTCACGTCCCAGGCGGAACGCAGCGCGACGCCCTGCCCGTCCAGGCACCACTGGTGCACGATTTCGCCGTGGTTCGACGCCAGCGCCCCCGTCACCTTCACCGTCTCTTCGCCGCCCGGCCCCTGCAGCCGCCACAGCCCGAACGGGTGATCGCGTTCCTTGATCACCAGACAGGAACGGCCCGCCAGCTCAGCCGGATTTTTCGGCACGCCGTGGCGCTGCAGGTACGCCGGCGAAGCGCACAGGATGCGCTGATTGTCCGCCAGCTTGCGCGCAATCAAATTGGGGGCGATATCGTCGCCGATGCGGATATCCAGATCGAATCCTTCGCTGACCAGATCCACCAGCCGATCGGACACGTCGAGCCGCAGTTCCAGCTGCGGGTACTGCCGCGCCAGCGCCGACAGCGCCGGCGCCACGAAACGCCGGCCGAAGCCGAAGCTGCTGACCACGCGCAGCATGCCCTGCGGCGCCTGGCGCACCTCGGACAGTTCGTCCATCATCTGATCGACATCGTTGAGAATGCGCTGCGCCCATTCGTAGATGCGTTCGCCGTCTTCGGTGATCGCCACCCGCCGCGTGGTGCGGTGCAGCAACGACACGTCCAGCGCCTTCTCCAACAGCGCGATGCGCTTGCTGATAAAGGCAGGCGAAACACCCAGCTCTTCGGCGGCGGCGGCGAACCCGGCGCGGCGCGCCACCAGCACGAACACCCGCAGGTCACTCAGGATCGGCATATTGTTCATGATTCGTGTTTTATGTTTCACCGTTTTCGCGATTGATTAACAGTTAGTCAATTATAGGATAAGAGTGTTGTCAATCTCCCCTACCTACAAATGAGACCTCTGTATGAGCAAAACTTACAAGATTGCCGCTATCCCCGGGGACGGTATCGGACGGGAAGTGTTGCCGGAAGGCATACGGGTATTGCAGGCGGCGGCGGCGCGCTGGGATCTGTCGTTGGAATTCGACACCTTCGAGTGGGCCAGCTGCGACTACTACCAGCACCACGGCCAGATGATGCCGGACGATTGGTTTGAGCAGCTCAAGGGCTTCGACGCCATCTATTTCGGCGCCGTCGGCTGGCCGGACACGGTGCCCGACCACATTTCGCTGTGGGGTTCACTGCTTAAATTTCGCCGCGACTTCGAGCAATACGTCAACCTGCGCCCGGTGCGACTGTTTCCCGGCGTGCCCTGCCCGCTGGCGAACAAGCAGCCGGGAGACATCGATTTCTACGTGGTGCGCGAAAATACCGAAGGGGAATACTCCTCGCTCGGCGGACGGATGTTCGAAGGCACCGAACGCGAGATGGTGATCCAGGAATCGGTGTTCACCCGTCAGGGCGTGGACCGCATCCTCAAGTACGCCTTTGAGCTGGCGCAGCAGCGCTCGCGCAAACGCCTGACCGCCGCCACCAAGTCCAACGGCATGGCCATCAGCATGCCGTACTGGGATGAGCGCGTGGCGGAGATGGCGCGCCAATACCCTGATATCGCCTGGGATAAACAGCACATCGATATTCTGTGCGCGCGCTTCGTGCTGAACCCCGAACGCTTCGACGTGGTGGTGGCTTCCAACCTGTTCGGCGATATCCTGTCGGATCTCGGCCCGGCCTGTACCGGCACCATCGGCATCGCGCCGTCGGCCAACCTGAACCCGGAACGCAACTTCCCGTCGCTGTTCGAGCCGGTACACGGCTCGGCGCCGGACATTTTCGGCAAAAACATCGCCAACCCGATCGCCATGATCTGGAGCGGCGCGATGATGCTGGACTTCCTCGGCGACGGCGATGCCCGCTACCGCCAGGCGCACGACGGCATCCTGCAGGCGATTGAGCGCATTATCGCCGACGGGCCGCGCACGCCGGACATGCGCGGCGACGCCTCCACCCAGCAAGTCGGCCAGGCGATCGCCGCCCTGCTGCAACGCTAAACGCCGTTGATTTTCCTGCGCAGGGCGCCCTTTCGCGCCCTGCTTTGCCACGTCCGTTTTTCCGCTTCGATCGCCGCCGCAAATCCGCTGAAAATCACCGCAGAAAGCACGCCAATACCCCGGCCAAGATCACAACAAATTGTTTACATACTGTGTTTTATCCTTTTACAGATGCCCTAATTGTGGCCCTCCTGTAATTTGTGCACACTCAAAAATGTTAATGAAGAGTAAACATTTCCGGTGGCGTTCTGTCGGGGCGTTTGCTCCTCGCGGTGTAACAAAACAAAGGGTTCAAACCAACAAGGCCCGGGCGCGCCCTACGCTTCGCGCACCGGCCCACCACCGATAACAGGAGTTCACTCCCATGCAGAGCACCCCTAAAAAGGATGTCACGCTCATCGCCATCAGCCTGTGCAGTATTGCGCTGATCGCCCTTTGCCTGATGCTCTTTCCGGCTCAATCCGCGCTTATCGCCAACACCATTTTCAACGGCGTCACCCGGCTGTTCGGTTCAACCATTCAAATCCTGGTGCTGATCGCCCTGCTGGTGGTGCTGTATCTGGCGTTGAGCAAATACGGCAACATCCGCCTCGGCGAAGGCAAACCGCAATACTCCACGCTGGCCTGGCTGTTCATGTTCATCTGCGCCGGCCTGGGCTCGTCCACCCTGTACTGGGGGGTGATGGAATGGGCGTATTATTACCAGACGCCGGGGCTGAACATCGCGCCGCGCACCCCAAAGGCGCTGGAATACAGCATCAGCTACTCCTTCTTCCACTGGGGCCTGAGCGCCTGGGCGACCTACGCCCTCGCCTCGCTGATCATGGCCTACCACTTCCACGTGCGTAAGAACAAAGGGCTCAGCCTGTCGGGGATCATTGCCGCCATCACCGGCGTGCGTGCCAACGGCCCGATCGGGCGGATGGTGGATCTGATTTTCCTGGTCGCCACCGTCGGCGCCCTCACCATTTCGCTGGTGCTGACCGCCTCCACCTTTACCCGCGGGCTGACGGCGTTGACCGGCATCCCGGATAACTTCACGGTACAGGCGACGGTGATCCTGCTGGCGGCAGTGATCTTCTGTCTCAGCTCTTACATCGGCATCGACGGCGGCATGCAGCGCCTGAGCAAAATGGTCGGCTGGGGCGCCTTCGCCTTCGCCGGGCTGGTGCTGCTGGTCGGCCCCACCGAGTTCACCATCAACAACACCATCAACGCCATCGGCCTGACGGCGCAAAACTTCCTGCAGATGAGCCTGTTCACCGACCCGATGGGCGACGGCAGCTTCAGCCGCAGCTGGACGGTGTTCTACTGGCTGTGGTGGATCTCCTATACCCCGGGCGTGGCGATGTTCGTCACCCGCGTCTCGCGCGGCCGCAAGATTAAAGAGGTGATCTGGGCGCTGCTGCTCGGCAGCACCCTCGGCTGCTGGTTCTTCTTCGGCTCGCTGGAAAGTTACGCCATGCACCAGTTCATCAGCGGGCAGCTCAACGTGCCGGAGATCCTCAGCACTCAGGGCGGCGAAACCGCCGTGCAGATGCTGCTGACGGCGCTGCCGCTTGGCAAGCTGTTCCTGGCCGCCTATCTGTTCATCATGATCATTTTCCTGGCCTCGCACATGGACGCCGTGGCCTACACCATGGCCGCCACCAGCACCCGCAACCTGCAGGAGGGGCAAGATCCCAGCCCGATGCTGCGCCTGTTCTGGTGCGTAGTGATCACCCTGATCCCGCTGTCGATCCTGTTTACCGGCGCCTCGCTGGACACCATGAAAACCACGGTGATCCTGACCGCGCTGCCGTTCCTGCTGGTGCTGCTGGTGAAAACCTACGGCTTTGCCCGCTGGCTGAAACAGGACTACGCGGCCATCCCGGCGCACCTGATCGAAAGCAGCCCACCGGCGCTGCCAGACGCGCCGCCGGCCGCCGAACTCTCCGCTCCATCGTCGTATCAACCGCGCCCTATGGCGAAATGACAATAAGAAAAGAGGAAGGTTAACTTATGAGCACTCTGATCCCTGAATTTACCTTACCGAAAGATTTCTGCGCCGACGCCCGCGAGGCTTACACCATTCCGGCCCGGTTCTATACCCACCAGGCAGCGTTCGAGCACGAGAAAGAGCAGGTGTTCGCCACCAGTTGGATCTGCGTGGCGCACCGCAGCGAGCTCGCCCAACCGAACGACTACATCACCCGCGAGATCATCGGTGAAAACATTCTGGTGGTGCGCGGCCGCGACAAAGTACTGCGCGCCTTTTACAACGTCTGCCCGCACCGCGGCCACCAGCTGCTGGCGGGCGACGGCCGGGCGAAAAACGTCATCACCTGCCCTTATCACGCCTGGGCGTTCAAGCTGGACGGCGAACTGGCGCACGCGCGCAACTGCGAAAACGTGCAGAACTTCGATAAGGAAAACTCGCATCTGGTGCCGGTGCGGGTCGAAGAGTACGCCGGGTTTATTTACGTCAATCTGGACTCGCAGGCCGGCACGGTGGAAGACCAGCTGCCGGGCCTCGGCGCCAAAGTGCGCGAGGCCTGCCCGCAGGTCGACGATCTCAAGCTGGCGGCGCGCTTCGTCACCCGCACCCCGGCCAACTGGAAGAACATCGTCGACAACTACCTCGAGTGCTACCACTGCGGCCCGGCGCACCCCGGCTTCGCCGACTCGGTGCAGGTCGACCGCTACTGGCACACCCTGCACGGCAACTGGACGCTGCAGTTCGGCTACGCCCGCCCTTCCGAGCAGTCGTTCAAGTTTGAAGAGGGTAAAGAAGCCAGCTTCCACGGCATCTGGCTGTGGCCGTGCACCATGTTCAACATGCCGCCGCTGGAAGGCATGATGACGGTGATCTATGAGTTCCCGGTTGATGCGGAAACCACCCTGCAGCACTACGACATTTACTTCACCAACGCCGATTTGAGCGACGAACAGCTCAAACTGATCGACTGGTACCGCGACGTGTTCCGCCCGGAAGATTTGCGGCTGGTGGAGAGCGTGCAAAAAGGCCTCAAATCGCGCGGCTATCGCGGGCAGGGGCGCATCATGGCCGACGGCGCTGGCAGCGGCGTCAGCGAGCACGGCATCGCCCACTTCCACAACCTGCTGGCGCAGGTTTATCAACCCTGATGCGACGGGGCCCAAGGGCCCCTTTCCCTGACTTGTGAGGTTCTCGTGAATATTTCCGATCGGGCGCTATTCCGCCAACAGGCCTACATCAACGGCCAATGGCGCGACGCCGACAACCAGGAAACCCTGCCGGTGAGCGATCCCGCCACCGGCCAACTCATCGGCAGCGTGCCCAACATGGCGATGGCCGAAACCCAATCGGCGATCGACGCCGCCCAGCAGGCGCTGGAAGGCTGGCGCGCGCTGCCGGCGCAACAGCGCGCGCAGCTGCTGCGCCGCTGGTTCGAACTGATGCTGGAACACCAGCAGGATCTGGCCAGCCTGATGACGCTGGAACAAGGCAAACCGCTGGCGGAATCGCTGGGCGAAATCCGCTACGCCGCCTCCTTTATCGAATGGTTCGCCGAACAGGCCAAGCGCACCAATGGCGACATCATCCCCTCGCCGAGCAGCGATAAACGCCTGATGGTGCTGAAGCAGGGCATCGGCGTGTGCGCGGCGATCACGCCCTGGAACTTTCCGGCGGCGATGATCACCCGCAAGGCTGCGCCGGCGCTGGCGGCCGGCTGTACGCTGGTGGTCAAACCCGCCAACGAAACCCCTTATTCGGCGCTGGCGATGGCCGAGTTGGCCGAGCGCGCCGGCATTCCCGCCGGGGTATTCAACGTGGTGACCGGCAATTCGCAGGCGATCGGCGCCGAGCTGACTCGCCACCCGCAGGTGCGCAAACTCAGCTTTACCGGCTCCACACCGGTGGGCAGGCTGCTGATGCGCCAGAGCGCGGACACCATCAAGAAAGTGTCGCTGGAGCTGGGCGGCAACGCGCCGTTCATCGTGTTTGACGATGCAGACATCGATGCCGCGGTGGAAGGCGCGCTGATCGCCAAATACCGCAACGCCGGGCAGACCTGCGTGTGCGTCAACCGGTTCTACATACAGCGCGGCGTTTACGCCCAGTTCGCCGAAAAATTTGTCGCCCGGGTAGCGGCGCTGCAGGTCGGCAACGGTTTCGAACCGGGCGTGCAAATAGGCCCGCTGATCAACCGCAAGGCGCGCGACAAGGTGCTGGAGCTACTCGATGATGCGCTGAGCAAAGGCGCCCAGGTGCTGACCGGCGCTACGCCGCACACGCTGGGCGGCAACTTCTTCACCCCGACGGTGCTGGGCGACGTACAGCCCGGCTCGCTGCTGCTGGAAGAAGAGATCTTCGGCCCGGTCGCGCCGCTGGTGATATTCGATGACGAAGCCGAGGCGATCCGCCAGGCCAACGACACCATCTACGGATTGGCCGCCTACTTCTACACCCGCGATGCGGCGCGCATCTGGCGCGTTTCGGAGCGGCTGGAGTACGGCATGGTCGGCATCAATACCGGGCTTATCTCCAACGAGGTGGCGCCGTTCGGCGGAGTGAAACAGTCAGGCCTGGGGCGTGAAGGCTCCGAATACGGCATCGAAGACTATCTGGAGCTCAAATACCTGTGCCAGGCGGTATAACTTTTTTATGCGCGGGGACGCCCGCGCTTTGGAGCCAATGAATGACCAGCTATCAGATGCTTGATGTTCGCGTCGTCGACATCGAAACCGTCACCGCACAGGTCAAGCGCTTTACCCTGGCGGATCCGCAAGGCCGGCCACTGCCCGCCTTCAGCGGCGGCAGCCACATCATCGTGCAAATGCAGGACGGCGAGCAGCGCTACAGCAACGCCTATTCGCTGCTCAGTTCACCGTTCGAGCTCGACCGTTACCAGATCGCCGTGCGCCGTGAGTCCCCTTCCAAAGGCGGTTCCGACTTCATGCACGATCGGCTGGCGATCGGTGATACGCTGACCATCAGCACCCCGAATAACCTGTTCGCGCTGGCGCCGGAAGCGCAACATCACGTGCTGATCGCCGGCGGCATCGGCATCACGCCGTTTATGGCCCATCTGCATGAGCTGCAACGCAGCGGCCAGCGCTACCATCTGCACTACTGCTTCCACAGTGAAGAGCACAACGCCTTCCAGCAGCAGCTGATGCAAGCGCCGTTCGCAGACAACGTCAGTTGCCATGTCTCCAGCCTTGGCGGCCGGTTGGATCTGGCGCGCACGCTGGCCGACGTGGAACCCGGCGCCCATATCTACGTCTGCGGCCCGGCGGCGCTGAACGAAGCGGTCTACCGGATCGCCGCCGAACGGGGTATCGATGCCGCGCGTTTACACAGCGAAGCCTTTGCCGCCGAAGACACGGCGGGCGGCGCCTTTACGCTGGTGCTGGCTCGATCGGGTATTGAACTTGAAGTGGCGGAAGACATGACCATCCTGCAGGCGCTGGAAAACAGCAAGGCAGCCAGGGTCGAGTGCCTGTGCCGCGAAGGCATTTGCGGCACCTGCGAAACCCGCATCGTCGAGGGGGAAGCCGACCACCGCGATCAGTATCTCAGCGACGAAGAACGCGCGGCGCAGCAAACCCTGTTGATTTGCTGCTCGCGCGCCAAAGGCAGCCGGCTGGTGCTGGATTTGTAAAAGGAGCGCCCGCATCGGCGGGCGTCCTGGTTAGGCTTTCGGGAATATCCACAGATGCTCGGCCGGCAGGGAGAGCCGGCACAGCGCCCGATCGCGCGCCTCATGCCCATAGGCGCGCACCACGAAGTCTTCGGCCACGGTGCGGAACAGGTATTCCCAGCGATCGCCAAGATACATGCTGGTCAGCAACGGCAGCTCAAGCTGGTTGCCCTGCGGATCTTCGCCCAACTGCACGCGCTCCACGCGGATCACCGCCGTGCCCTCCTGCCCGACCTGCACGCCTGCGCCCGCTTTGCCCCACAGAGCCCAATCCTTGCCTTCGATGCGCGCCCGGTCGCCTTCCAGCGCCACGATCTTGCCCGGCAAGCGGTTGTTGCTGCCCATGAACTCGGCGGTGAACAGCGTGGTGGGCGAGCCGTACATCTCCTGCGGCGTGCCCTGCTGTTCGATTTTGCCGTTATTGAGCAGCAGGATGCGATCGGAAATGGCCATCGCCTCGTTCTGATCGTGGGTCACCATCAGCGCCGACAGACCGAGCTTGATGATCAGCTCGCGCAGGAATACCCGCGCTTCTTCGCGCAGCTTGGCGTCGAGATTGGACAGCGGCTCATCCAGCAGGATCACCGGCGGGTTGTAGACCAGCGCACGCCCGATCGCCACACGCTGCTGCTGGCCGCCGGAAAGCTGGTGCGGGTGCCGCTTGGCTAAATGCCCCAGCCCGAGCTGATCCAGCACCGCCTGTACCCGCTGGGCGATTTCCGCCGAGCCGGTCTTACGCAGCTTCAGCGGGTAAGCGACGTTCTCAAACACTGTTTTATGCGGCCACAGGGCATAGGACTGAAACACCAGCCCCAGGTTGCGCTCTTCGGCGGGAATTTCGCTGCGCGCGCTGCCGTTGTACACCGCGCTGTTGCCGATGACGATCCGCCCCTGGCTCGGTTTCTCCAGCCCGGCCACCGCCCGCAGCAGCGTGGTTTTGCCACTGCCCGACGGGCCCAGCAGCGAGACCACTTCGCCCCGTTTCAGATCCATCGACACCCCTTTCAGCACCGGGTTGTCGCCATAGGTCAAATGCAGATTCTCTACCGAAAGTTCAATCATGTAATTTCACTCCAAAGCGCAAGGCGATCCCCAGCCCCAGCACCACCAGCAGAATATTGATGAACGACAGCGCGGCGACGATATCGATAGCGCCCGCGGCCCACAGAGAAACCAGCATCGAGCCGATGGTTTCCGTGCCCGGAGACAGCAGATACACCCCGGTGGAATATTCGCGTTCAAAAATCAGGAACATCAGCAGCCAGGAGCCGATCAGGCCATAGCGCGACAGCGGAATGGTGACGTGGCGGGTGATCTGGCCGCGGCTGGCGCCGGCGCTGCGCGCCGCCTCTTCCAGCTCCGGCCCCACCTGCAGCAACGTGGAAGAGATCAGCCGCAGGCCGTAGGCCATCCACACCACGGTGTAGGCCAGCCAGACGCTGAATATGGTGCTGCGCAGCGAACGCAGCCAGACAATCCAGTTAGCACGCAGCCATTCGGCCATCGGCAACGCCGACAGCCAGCCTTCCTTGAGCGATTTGTCCAGCCACATCGGCAGGAACAGGAACACCCACAGGAATGCCAGACCGGCCAGCAGCCCCGGCACCGCGCGCGGCACCAGCACGCTGTAGTCGAGGAAGCGCGTGGCGCCATCCGGCTTGCGGTGCATCGCGATGCCGATAAACAGGTAGCACGCCACCGCCAGCGCCCCGCCGATCACCCCGATCGCCATCGAGTTGACGATGGCGCGCAGCAGGTTGGGCTGCGCCCAGATGGTGCGAAAGGTGTTGATCGACAGTTCGTCCCAGACAGACACGCCCACGCCCCAGTTGGAGATAAAGGCGCGCAGCACCACGCCGATCAGCGGCACGCCGATGGTCACGGTCAGCCAGAACACCACCACCGCGCCGGCCACCCAGCGCCATTTACCCAGCGGCAGCGCGCGGGCCTGCGAGGCTTTGCCCTTGACGGTGACAAAGCGGTTGGCAGTGCGCATCAGCCGGCGCTGCAGCATCACCAACGGAATAGTGATGCAAATCAGCACCACCGCCACCGCCGCCATCAGATGGTAAGACGGCGTGCCCAGCTTGTTGGTCAACTGGTACAGGTAGGTCGCCAGCACCAGGTTGCCTTCCGGATCGCCCAGCACCAGCATCAGGCCGAACACTTCCAGCCCGAGGAAGAACAGCAGCACCCCGGCGTACAAGATAGACGGCCGCACCATCGGCAGACTGACGGCGGTCATCACCTGCAGCGGCGTGGCGCCGGCGGTGCGCGCCGCTTCTTCAACGTCGGAGCCCACGCTGCGCAGCGCCGAGGAGATGTACAGGTAGGCGTGGGGCACGTGCGTCAATCCGGCTATCACCACGATGCTGGCCATTGAGTAGATGTTCCACGGCACGAAGCCCAGCAGCGCCTCCGCCCACAGCGAGAAGAAGCCTACCGGCCCCGCCGCCACCACGTAACCGAAACCCAGCACCATCGGCGACACGAAGATCGGCACCAGAATCAGCGGTTCGATGATTCGCCGCCCCGGCAGATCGGTGCGCACCATCAGGAAGGCCAAAATACCGCCGAGCGGGATGGCGATAATCACCAGGCCGAATGCCAGAATAAATCCGCTTTTCAGGGCTTTGTAGAAATCCGGGTCGGTAAAGATGAACTCAAAGGCCTCAAGGCTGAAGACCTTGGAAGGAGAGAAAAACGGTGCCGAGAGGAAGCTTTGAATGATGATAAACGACAGGGGGACATAGATAACCAGCGCGGTTATCAACACCACCAGGCCGCGCGGCAGGCTCTGCCACTTTCTGCGCCATGCTTGCATAAATGCTCCCTATGGTTGTAAACGACGACCAAAGGGCGCGCGCCCGTGCGACAGGCGCGCGTCCGAATGCAGTCCCTGTTATTTCGCCGCGGCGGCGCGCCATTGTTTGATGTAGTCGAGACGCTTGGCCGGCTGCAGATATTCCAGCAGGCTGTCATCGACCGGGATCGGCTTGAGCGCGTTACCCAACAGCTTGGTCATGCCATCGATGTCGTTCTTGCCTTCGATGTCGTTGCGGATCGAGGGGATATCCGCCTGATTGGCGAGAATATTTTGCCCTTTCTCCGACAGCACGTAGTCGAACCACAGCTTGGCGGCGTTAGGGTTGCCGGCCTCTTTGCTGATGAAGCTCACGCGCGACAGCACCAGGGTATAGTCTTTCGGATAGACAATGCCGAGCGACGGATCGCTCTTGGCGCGGGCCTCGGCGTATGAACCGAGGATATTGAAGCCGATCAGGTTTTCACCGGAGGAAACGCGTTCCATCATGGTGCCGGTGGAGGATTGCACCGCCAACCCGCCCTTGGCCACATCGGCCAGCGTTTTGAAGTAGTTGGGATCGGCCTTGAAGTCCTGCACCGACAGCATGAAGCCGACGCCGGATTTTTCGATGTCGTAGGTGGTGACTTTCTTCTTGAATTTGTCCGTCTGGCCGGCGATCAGCTTGGCCAGCGCCGCATGCGAATCCGGCACATCGCCTTGCGGGATCAGGCGTTTGTTATAGATAAACACCACCGGCTCGTAGGTGGTGCCATACACCTTCTCTTGCCATACCGCCCATTTCGGCAGCTGAGCCTGCTCGGGGGAGGCATATTCCTGCGCGTAATCGCCCGCCAGTTTCAAAATGGTGTCCATCGACGAGCTCCACACCACGTCGCCGCTGGTGCCGCCGGCCGCCTGCTCGCTGATAAAGCGGTTATACAGTTCGGTGCTGTTCATGTCGTTGTATTCGACCTTGATGCCCGGATACAACGCCTCGAACCCCTGGATCAGCGGCGCCGCCGCCTTGGTGTCGGTGGTCGAGTAAATCACCACCTTGCCTTCTTTCTTCGCGCCGTCGACCAGTTTCTGATAGTCGGCGGGGTAGCCCGCCGGGAAGGCCGCATAGGCGGACACGGAGCCCAGCAAGGTGATTGCCGCTACGGTCGCGCTGATTTTTTTCATCATCATCATCCATCCCCTGATCACATTTAATAAACCAAAAATTAACATATAGTTAATAACTGAGACGTAGCAACGGCGTTGCTTTGTTATCTTTCGGTTTTGTGAGGTTGGACGTTTTTCAGCCAATAAAAAAGCCCGGCAGCGCGGGCTTTACGGCACTTCCAGTCGCAAACTATTCGGCCAGGCGAGAACGCCGCAGCAGGCGAATTCGCTGTACGATGGCGACCCCCAGCAGGGTCAGGGCAAACCCCGCCAACTGCACCAGCGACAGCGCCTCGCCAAACAGCGCATAAGCCTGCAGCGCTGCCGCCGGCGGCACCAGCAGCATCAGCGCGGTAATACGAGTCAAATCGCCGTGGCGCACCATCCAGATGAACAGCGCGGTGCCGCCCAGCGACAACACGCCGGCCGACCACAGCAGCGAGAACCACAGCGTCGGCGAATTGTCCCAGGCGCCGGAGCCCATCACGGCCGCCAACGCGCCGGTCACGATCGCCGCGCCGAGGTGCTGAATGGCGCCCGCCGCCCGCAGATCGGCCGCCGCCAGCGAAGACTTCTGCACCATGATGCCGATCGTCAGCGCGACGATGCTGCCAAACCCCATCAGGATCGGCAACAGCGCCATATTGCCGACATCAATGCCGGTCAGCCGGGGAGAAAGCACCAGCGCAACGCCGATAAAGCCGATCGCCAGCCCGGCCCAGGAGCGTAACCCTATCGATTTGCGCAGCACCAACGCGAAAATCAGCGCGGTGAACAGCGGCTGCAAGCCGCCGATCAGCGACATCACCCCGGCCGCCAGGCCGTTCGCTACCGCCCACCAGCTTGCAGCGAGATAAACGCCATTCATCAACATGCCGGTCAGCAGGTGCATCACGAACTGCCGCCCCTTGGGCCAGGCGCAGTGCAATGCCAGCAAAGCGAATACCGCGGCGGCGATCAAAAAGCGAAAGGTCAGGAAAAGGTTGGGATCGGCATGATCCGCCACCGCCCGCGCGGCAATAAAACCCGTCGACCAAATTAATATCAGGAAAAACGGCGCGATAAATGCCTTTCGCCGATCGCGTTTTTCACGCGGGGTTATTTCCATATCACTACCTGAAAGAATGCGGTTGATGAATGAAGGCATACTAACCAATTTAACACGGGCTTAACAGTGCCGAGCGGACGCCCAAGTTCAGATGGTGCACATAATTACCGGTGAATAATGAAGTTTCAATTTCATATAATTCATCAAGCTTATAATTAATTACGCTACGTTACGACAATGTAAATTAATTGCTACATCGGGTATAAATATTCCCCTCTTGGCGACATTGTCGGGATAATTCCCCTTTGCTAGCCTTTCTGAAGCCATTTAATTAACGGGACTGACTCATGGCCGAAATCACTGATTTTATGAAACTGGATATGCGTATTGGCGAAATTATTTCCGTGGAATATAACGACAAGGCGTTAAAACCCGCCTATAAGCTGCGCATTGATTTCGGCGAGGAAATTGGCATTAAAAACAGCTCGGCACAATTATGCGAAAACTATCAGGAAGATGACCTGCTTGGCAGAAAAGTCATCTCCGTCGTTAATTTCCCCGCCAGGCGAGTTGCCGGATTTAAATCCGAAGTGCTGGTTCTTGCCGCGGTCACCAGGGATCAAGGCACCGTCTTGCTGAAACCCGATTTCGACGTGGAGATCGGCAGCAAGATTTTATAACCGCCCCATCATTCGTGAGGCCACCGAGAAATGCGACAGTTATCTCTGCTTGATGAAGTTAAGAAGGCATACCAGGAACACCGTTCAGCCTTTATCCCCGGCGCTACCATGCAGGCAATCCTGCTGGCGCTGGGCGCGCGGCCGGAAGATTTCGCCAGGCTGCAGCAGGTCAGCGCCAATCTGGCGGACGATCCCACGCTGCCTTTCCGCAAGTCCAGAAACGGCCGTTTCTGTTTCGACTTCGATCGCGCCCGGATTGAGCGGCTGGAGTTCCAGCCTTTCGTGCTCTCGGTCGAGGAAGACTTCATCCGCTACGATTCGGGAAAGGTGCGCCATTTCCGCGGCATCAACGACGATCTGCAGTTGAATACGGCCTTTCAGGCGCTGATGAAATTCAAAGCCTACGTGATCGATGGCGTGAGCGTGACGCCGCGCCCCCGGCTTAATCAGGAGATCAACAAGTTCGTCTGCACCGTGTTCAACCTGCGCACCGTCACCACGCCGCAGATGCTGGGCGAACCGGCGCTGGAAGGCGTGCACAGCGACGGCGTCGACCACACCATGACAACCTTCCTCGGCTGCGACAACATGACCGACGACAGCGCCAAGACCTTTATTCACGATATGCGCGAAACCAGCGGGATCAAATTCGATCGGGCCCGGCCGGAATGGATTTTGGGCGAAATACAGCATCGGCATTTCCTCGACACCCTGCTGATTGTCGACCACGAGCGCAAACACAGCCTCTCTCCGGTGAAAGCGCAGGACAAACGTAAGGATTCAACCCGCGATATGCTGATCTTTTTCACCCGCAAACCGGTCGAAGACGGCCACGTCTCTTTCGCGTACGACTCTTTTAAACCGCATATCGAAATCCCGCTGTCGATAGACATGGTGGCGCGCGCGAGCTAACGCGCTGCCGGGCCGGCCGCCATGATCCCTCTGTGCGGCCGGTTCACGCCAGGATAAACAGCGCTGGATTAATCAGGTTTTTGTCGCCGAATTATTATATCCTGCCGGACGAAAATTTTTGCGGGCGCTCGCTGCCCCACGCGCCAGCCCTCTGCAGGCGGGCCGTTTATTTCATGAATACAGGCAGTGCCATACCGTTATGACCAAGAGTTTATCCCCGAAAGACATTATCGCCCTGGGCTTTATGACCTTTGCCCTGTTTGTCGGCGCCGGCAACATCATTTTCCCGCCGCTGGTGGGGCTGCAGTCCGGCGAACATCTGTGGCCGGCCGCCCTCGGGTTTATGGTGACCGCCGTCGCCCTGCCGGTGATCGCCGTGATCGCGTTGGCGCGCGTCGGCGGCAGCATCAGCCTGCTTACCGGCCCCATCGGCCGCACCGCCGGCCTGCTGCTGGCGACCGTCTGCTATCTGGCGCTCGGCCCGCTGTTCGCCACGCCGCGAACCGCCAATGTCTCTTTCGCCCTCGGCATTGCGCCTTTCACCGGCGACGGCGCCCTGCCGCAGTTCATCTACAGCCTGCTGTTCTTTACCCTGGCGATGATTGTGTCGCTATATCCCGGACGGTTGCTCGATAACGTCGGCCATCTTCTGGCGCCGCTGAAAATTCTGGCGCTGGCCGCGCTCGGCATCGCCGCCCTGATCTGGCCCGCAGGCGCGCCGCTCTCCGCCGTCGGCAGCTATCAGGCCGCGGCGTTTTCCACCGGCTTCGTGCAGGGTTATCAAACCATGGACACGCTGTCGGCGCTGATGTTCGGTTCGATTATCGTTACCGCCGCCCGCTCGCGCGGCGTCAGCGACAGCGGGTTGCTGCTGCGTTATACGCTGTGGGCCAGCCTGATCGCCGGCGTCGGCCTGACGCTGGTCTATATCTGCATGTTCAAACTCGGCGCCGGCAGCGGCAGCCTGATCGAGAATGGCGCTCAGGATGGCGCGGCAATCCTGCACGCCTATGTACAGCACACCTTCGGCGATCTGGGCAGCGTCTTTATGGCGGTGCTGATGTTCATCGCCTGCCTGGTAACGGCGGTTGGCATGACCTGCGCCTGCGCGGACTTTTTCTCACGCTACCTGCCGCTCTCTTATCGCGCGCTGGTGGTCATCCTCGCCCTCTTCGCCATGCTGGTTTCCAACATGGGGCTGGCCAATCTGATCCGCGTCTCACTGCCGGTGCTGACGGCGATCTACCCACCCTGCATCGCGCTGGTGTTGCTCAGCTTCAGCCAGAACCGCTGGCGCAGCGCCAGGCGCGTCTTCGCGCCGGTGATCGCCACCAGCCTGGTGTTCGGCCTGGCCGATGGCCTGAAGGCTTCAAGCTTCAGCGGCCTGCTGCCCGCCTGGTTCGATAAGCTGCCGCTGGCCGAGCAGGGTCTGGTCTGGCTGCAGCCTACGCTGTTGGTGCTGTTGCTGGCGGCGGCTTACGACCGGTTGCGCAGCGCCGAAAGCGTCAAGGCCGCGTCGTAATCGCGATTTCCGCCCATAAAAAAAGCCGGTCATGATGACCGGCTTTTTTATCGGCTGGCGCCCGGCGGCTTACTTCAGCAGCGCCTGCGCCTTGGCCACCACGTTGTCCACGGTGAAGCCGAACTCGGCGAACAGCTGCTCCGCCGGCGCCGACTCACCGAAGGTGGTCATGCCCACGATGGCGCCGTTCAGCCCCACGTACTTGTACCAGTAGTCCGCGATACCCGCTTCCACCGCCACACGTGCCGTTACCGCCGCCGGCAGCACCGACTCACGGTACGCCGCATCCTGCTTGTCGAACGCGTCGGTCGACGGCATCGACACCACGCGCACCTTGCGGCCCGCCGCGGTCAGTTTGTCCGCCGCCTCCACCGTGATGCCCACTTCGGAGCCGGTGGCAATCAGGATAACGTCCGGCGTGCCCGCGCAGTCTTTCAGCACGTAGCCGCCGCGGTACACGTTCGCCAGCTGCTCTGCGGTGCGCGGCTGCTGGGTCAGGTTCTGGCGCGAGAACACCAGCGTGGTCGGGCCGTCGTTACGCTCGATGCCGTACTGCCACGCCACCGCCGATTCCACCTGGTCGCACGGGCGCCAGGTGCTCATGTTCGGGGTCACGCGCAGGCTCGCCAGCTGCTCCACCGGCTGGTGGGTCGGGCCGTCTTCGCCCAGACCGATGGAGTCGTGGGTGTAGACGAACACGTTGCGCAGCTTCATCAGCGCCGCCATGCGCACCGCGTTGCGGGCGTATTCCACGAACATCAGGAAGGTCGCCGAGTACGGCAGGAAGCCGCCGTGCAGCGCGATGCCGTTGGTGATGGCGGTCATGCCGAACTCGCGCACGCCGTAATGAATGTAGTTGCCCGCCGGGTCAACGTTCAGCGCTTTCGAGCCGGACCACATGGTCAGGTTGCTCGGCGCCAGGTCGGCGGAGCCGCCCAGGAACTCCGGCAGCACCTTGCCGAACGCTTCCAGCGCGTTCTGCGACGCCTTGCGGCTGGCGATGTTGGCCGGGTTGGCCTGCAGTTTTTCCACGAACGCCCTGGCGTCGGCTTTCCAGTCGGCCGGCAGCTCGCCGTTCATGCGGCGCTTGAACTCGGCGGCCAGTTCCGGGAAGGCCCTGGCGTAGGCGGCGAACTTGTCGTTCCAGGCCGCTTCCTTGGCCTGACCGGCTTCTTTGGCGTCCCACTGGGCGTAGATGTCCTGCGGGATTTCAAAGGCGGCGTATTTCCAGCCCAGCGCTTCGCGGGTGGCGGCCACTTCGGCGGCGCCCAGCGCGGCGCCGTGCACGTCATGGGTGCCGGCCTTGTTCGGCGAACCAAAGCCGATAACGGTCTTGCACATCAGCAGCGACGGCTTGTCGGTCACCTGGCGGGCTTCTTCAATCGCCGCCTTGATGGCGTCCGGGTTGTGGCCGTCGACGTTGCGCACCACGTGCCAACCGTAGGCTTCGAAGCGCAGGGCGGTGTCGTCGGTGAACCAGCCGTCGACGTGGCCGTCGATGGAGATGCCGTTGTCATCGTAGAAGGCGGTCAGCTTGCCGAGCTTGAGGGTGCCGGCCAGGGAGCAGACTTCGTGCGAGATGCCTTCCATCATGCAGCCGTCGCCCATGAAGGCGTAGGTGTGGTGGTCGACGATGTCATGGCCGGGGCGGTTGAACTGCGCCGCCAGGGTGCGTTCGGCGATGGCGAAACCGACGGCGTTGGCGATGCCCTGGCCCAGCGGGCCGGTGGTGGTTTCAACGCCCGGGGTGTAACCGTACTCCGGGTGGCCCGGGGTTTTGGAATGCAGCTGACGGAAGTTTTCCAGCTCGCGCATCGGCAGGTCATAGCCGGTGAGGTGCAGGAGGCTGTAAATCAACATGGAGCCGTGGCCGTTGGAGAGCACGAAACGGTCGCGGTCAGCCCAGTGCGGGTTAGTCGGGTTGTGGTTGAGGTAGTCACGCCACAGGACTTCGGCGATGTCCGCCATGCCCATAGGGGCCCCCGGGTGGCCGGAATTTGCTTTTTGTACGGCGTCCATGCTGAGTGCGCGGATAGCGTTGGCAAGCTCTTTACGAGAGGACATGTTTTACTCCAGGTCGGATAAAAAAAGCAGTCAAGTTCCCTATTTTCTCAGACTCCACATCACAACGGCAATCCCTAATGCCAAATGAGAGCGAGTTCACCACTTATTAGCACGATTGGACGCTTTTTCGGAATAACACTATTCTCGCTCCGGCTGGCGTACACTAGGCTCTTGCGACAAGATTTCCTCCAGGCAAAATGACTCTTTTACCTTGTTACCTTCACAGGAAGATGGCGTTATGAAAATTCGTACCTCTTTGATTGCGTTGGGCATTGCCACCCTGGCAACCGGCTGTCAAAACCTGAATACCGAAACCCTGATGCAGTCCGGCGCGCAGGCGTTCCAGGCGGCGACCCTGAGCAACAACGACGTTAAGGCCCTGAGTGATAAATCCTGCGCCGAGATGGACAGCAAGGCACAAATCGCGCCGGCCGACAGCACCTATGCCAAGCGCCTCAACAAAATCGCTGCGGCGCTGGGCGACAACATCAACGGCACCCCGGCCAACTACAAGGTCTACGTGACCAAAGACGTCAACGCCTGGGCGATGGCCAACGGCTGCATTCGCGTCTACAGCGGCCTGATGGACATCATGAACGACAACGAAGTGGAAGGCGTGCTGGGCCACGAAATGGGCCACGTGGCGCTGGGCCACACCCGTAAAGCGATGCAGGTGGCTTACGGCACCGTGGCGCTGCGCACCGCGGCGTCCTCCGCCGGCGGCGTCATCGGCTCGCTGTCGCAGTCGCAGCTGGCGGATATCGGCGAGAAGCTGGTCAGCGCCCAGTTCTCGCAGAAGCAGGAAAGCGAAGCGGATGATTACTCGTTCGATCTGCTGAAAAAACGCGGTATCGATCCGAACGGCCTGGCCACCAGCTTCGAAAAACTGGCCCAAATGGAAGCCGGTCGTCAGAGCAGCATGTTCGACGATCACCCGTCTTCCCAAGCGCGCGCACAGCACATTCGCGATCGCATCGCGGCAGAGAAATAACCACGAGAACGCCCGGCAACCGCCGGGCGTTTTTTTATCGTCTCAATACAGCGTTTTCTGCGGCGGCCCGGCGAAGGTCAGCGGCCCGACCTGCTTCATGTCCACCTCGACCACCGACGGCCCCGGGTAATTGATCGCCTCGGCCAGCACGCCGTTGAACTGTGACGCCGCGTCCACCTTCCAGGCTTTCAACCCCATCGCTTCGGCGATCTGGGTAAAGGCCGGCGTATGCAGCTCGTTGTAATACTGGCGCCCGGCGAAATACTTGTCCTGAATGCCACGCATTACACCATAACCGCCATCATTCATGATCAGCAGAGTGATGTTCACCTGTTCCTGCGCCATGGTCGCCAGCTCCCCCAGGCCCAGCGCCAAACCGCCATCGCCCACCAGCCCCACCACCTTGCGCTGCGGGTTGGCAATCGCGGTGCCGATCGCCATCGGCAGCCCCATGCCGATAGCGCCGGCCAGCGAGTGAATGTTGCACAGCGGCGAGATCGCACGGAACAGACGGCTGCCCCAGACGCTGCCGGAAACGGTGATATCGCGCACCAACAGCCCGTCCTGCGGCAGTGCGGCGTCGATGGCGTCATTGAGTTTGGCGTATTCACCGGACTGCTGGCGCAGCGCGCTCTCCGCCTGCTGCACCGCCCCCGCGATTTCGGCATCCCACTCGGCGTTGACCTTTTCGCCGGGGGCCAACCGCGCCGCCAGCGCCGCCAGCAGCGCCGCGCAGTCGCCGTTGATCTGCTCATCGGCCAGGTAGTTGCGGTTGGCAGCCGCCGGATCGATGTCAATCTGCACCAGCGGGCGCGGCAGCGGCAGCGTCCAGGTACGGGTTTCATTACTGCGCAGGCGCGAACCGGCCACCAGCGTCAGATCGCACTGCGTCAGGATCGCTTCGATGCTCGGTGAGTTATGGAACGCCCGCAGGCTGCGCGGATGGCTGTCCGGCAGAATGCCGCGCCCGTGGGTGCTGGAGATCACCGCCACGCCGGCGTCCGCCAGCTTGCGCACCGCGTCGCCGCAGGCCAAGGCGCCGCCGCCTAACCAAAGCAGCGGACGCTTGGCCTGTTTCAGCCGCTGATGCAGCCGTTCCACCGCGGCATCGTCCGCCTTCGGCAATGGCGCCGGCGCCAACGGCTCGGTCAGCACCGAACGGGACACCAGGCTGCTTTGAATATCGATCGGGATCTCGACCGCCACCGGGCCGCAGGGCACGGTTTGCGCATCCAGGATCGCTCGCTGGATCACCGCCACCGCCTGCTCCGGCGAATTGACACGGTAAGCGCGCTTGGAGCAGGCGCGCAGGAAGCCGAGCTGATCGCGGGTTTCATGAATAAAACCGGCGTCGGCATCCAGATAGGCTTTTTCCACCTGGCCGGTGATATGCAACAGCGGCGTGTTGGCGTTGAGCGCCTCAATCATCGCCCCCACCGCGTTGCCGGCGCCGGCGCCGGTGCTGGTCAACGCCACGCCCAGGCCGGAGAAGCGCCCATGCGCGTCGGCCATGGTGACCGCCCCCGCTTCGCCGCGCGCCGGCACGAAGCGAATTTTATCGCGCTGCCCCACCGCATCGGCGATCGGCAGATTATGAATCGAAATGATGCCGTACATCGCCGACACCGCGTACTGTTCCAGAGTCCGGGCTATCGCCTCGCCAACCGTGATTTTATCGCTCATCATCTGCCTTCTTAGGGTAATCGTTATTAGGGTTATGCGTAGAGGTGTCGGCCTAGTCGCTCCAGCGGTTCACCTGATGGCTCAGCGCCAGATACACGCTTTTCTGCTGCATGTAGGCCTTGATGCCGTTCAGGCCCTTTTCGCGGCCCAACCCGCTCTCCTTGAAACCGCCGAACGGCGTGGAAATCGAGAACGTTTTGTAGGTATTGACCCAGACGGTGCCGGTTTCCAGCCGCTCCGCCAGCGCCATCGCGCGAGGGAAGTCGCGGCTCCAGATGCCGGCCGCCAGGCCATACACCGAGTCGTTGGCCTGTTCGATCAGCTGTTGCTCGTCGTCGAACGGCAGCGCCACCAGCACCGGGCCGAAGATCTCTTCCTGGCAAACGCGGGCGTCGTTGTTCAAGCCTTCAATAATGGTCGGCAGGTAATAGCTGCCGCTCGCCAGTTGCGGATCGGCCGGCGCTTCGCCGCCGATGACCACCCGGCCGCCCTCCTGCCGCGCCAGCGCCACGTAGTCCGCCACGCTTTGCCGATGTTTGGCGCTGATCAGCGGGCCAAGATGCACGCCCGGCACCAGCGGGTTGCCGATGCGCAATCCCGCGCTCAGTTCGGTCAAGCGCGCCAGCAGCGGCTGATACAGCGAACGGTGTACGAACAGGCGCGAGCCGGCGATGCACGCCTGGCCGGCGGAGCTGAAAATGCCGTAGCAGATGCCGCGCGCCGCCTGTTCCAGATCGGCGTCCTCCAGCACGATGGTCGGCGATTTGCCCCCCAGCTCCAGCGAGGTGGGGATCAGCTTATCGGCGGCGATATGCGCCAAATGGCGCCCGGTGCTGGTCCCGCCGGTAAAGGAAATCTTCTTCACCAGCGGATGGCGCGCCAACGCCTCGCCGATCACCGAACCTTTGCCCGGCAACACGCTGAGCAGCCCGGCCGGCAGTCCCGCCTGTTCGAACAGCTCGGCCAGCTTCAGCGCCATCAGCGGCGTGGCTTCGGCCGGTTTGAGCACCACCGCGTTGCCCGCCGCCAGCGCCGGCGCCACCTTCTGCATTTCGCTGGCGATCGGTGAGTTCCACGGCGTAATGGCGGCGATCACTCCCATCGGTTGATACTGGCTGAGGGTCATCACCTCGGCGCTGCGCGGGGTCGGCAGCTCGCCTTCCAACACCTCGCAGGCGGCGGCGAAATAGCGCGCGGTCGCCGCCGCGCTGGCCACCAGGCCGCGGGTTTCCGCCAGCGGTTTGCCGTTGTCGCGAGTCTGTAGCTCGGCCAGCTGTTCCTGCTGCGCCAGGATCAGGTTGCTGACGCGGTAGAGAATCGAGGCGCGTTGGTGCGGCACCAGTCCGCGCCACTCCGGCGCGCGCCAGGCGCGTTCCGCCGCTTCCACCGCCTCGTTCACGTCCTCGACGTTAGCGGCGCGCAGCCGCGCGTTGACGCTGCCGTCGGCCGGGAATACCGAAGCCATCTCTTCGCCACGCCCTTCACGCCAGCGCCCGGCGACAAAAATATTCAATCGTTCCATGCTCCGCTCCTGCCGTTCAGGCAATAAAACCGCCGTCCACCAGACGGCGGCAGGCTTGTACCGCGCTCAGCGCCGCCAGGGTTGATGTTTTGGGATTGCTCGCCAGCGGGTTACCGCTCAGCTCAATGTGAAACTCGCCAAAGTCGCCGCACACCTGCAGGCGATGGGTATTGCGCCGGGTGGCGGGATCGACCTGCAGGCGCACCCGGGTGGCGTCCATCCCCAGACCGTTGAGCGCAATAGTGGCCGCCACGTTGGCATTGGCCGGGAACAAACGCGCCGCTTCGCGCGCCGAGCCTTCAAAAAATACCTGCGCCTCGCGCACCGCATCGAGGTCGATCAGTTGCTCCGCCGGGCTGCCGCGCCAGCTGGCCGGGCTCTTGCTGGCCTGATAGGTCACGCTCTCCAACCCGCCTTCACGCGCCGACGCCAGCCCGTCCATCCCCGCCACCGCGCCGGACAGCACGATCAGTTGCCCGTGATGGCTGCGGCAAACCTGCTGCAGCCGCTGTTGCAATGCGGCGTCCGCCAGCGCGCCGGTCGAGATCACCGCCAGCGGCCAACCGCGCTGCAGCACCGCCTCGCCAAACTCCGCCACCGCCTGCTGGCTGGCGCACTCCAGCACCAAATCCGGCCGCTGCGAACACTGCTCCGGATGGGTCAGCGCCTGCACCCGCCCGCCGAAGGCCTCGGCGATCGCCGCATGATGAGCTGCGCGCGCCAGGATCCAACCGACCTCCACGCCTTCAGGCAAACGGGCGATCACTTCCTTCGCCATTGCGCCGTAGCCAATCATCATGATCTTCTTCATCTTTCTCGGCCCCTGCTACACATGGCGGTTAAAGCCGCCGGAAACGTCCAGCGCCGCGCCGGTGGTAAAGGAAGCCAGCGGCGAAGCGAGGAACAACAGCGCCTGCGCCGGCTCCTGCGGCTTGCCGAGGCGTTTCATCGGGATGCCGCGGCGTTCGGCGATCGCCGCCGTCCACTGCTCCCAGCTTTGATCTTTATCGCTGCGATCGTCGAAACGGCGGCGCCACTGGCCCGACTCCACCATCCCCAGCAAGATCGAGTTAACGCGAATGCCTTTGCCCACCAGCTCTTTCGACAGCGTCAGCGTCATGTTGAGCAGCGCGGCACGCGCCGCCGAGGTGGCGATCATGTGCTCTTCCGGCTGCAGCGCCAGCAGCGAGTTGACGCAGGTGATAGACGCGATCGCCGATCGTTCCAGCGCCGGTAAGAACGCCTGCACCGGGTTGATCACGCCGAACAGCTTCAGCTCGGCCTCATGCAGCCAGGCCTCGCGCGGCGTCTGGTCAAAATGGGCGACGAAGCCCTGACCGGCGTTGTTGATCAGCAGATCCACGCCGCCGAAATGCGCCGTCACCTGAGCGGCGAACTGCGCCACCTGCTGCGCGTCCAGTACGTCACAGCGCAGCGCCAGGATATCCGCCTGCGGGAAGTCCGCGCGCAGGCTGGCTGCTGCGCCGGCCAGTTTGTCCGGATCGCGGCCGCAGAACGCCACTTTCGCCCCTTCGGCCAGCAGCAGCTTCAGGGTTTCGAAACCGATGCCCGACGAGCCGCCGGTCACCACCGCCACCCGATCCTCAAGCTGAAAATTCATCGTTGGATTGCTCCCGTAAAGTCCCGCAGATAGCGGTTGAAACACGCCGGCGCATCGAGGTAGCTGGCATGACCGGCGGCGGCGATCAGACGCAGCGCCGCGTCCTGTTCACCCGCCAGCTCGGCTGCCTTCTCCGGTGGCGTAATGCGATCCTGTTCGCCGCACCACACCTCCAGCGGGCCGCGATAGCGCGCCAGATAGCGGCCGATATCATCGTTAGCCAGCATCCAGGCGGCACTCAGAAAACCGTCGGGATCGAGCTGCTGCATGCCGTTGCGCACCCAGGCGATATCCTGCGGATCCGCCCCTTCACGCAGCAAGGCCGCCGCCCGCTGCTCGCCGTAGCCCACCGGCCCCAGCGTCTCTATCATCTGCTGGCGCTGGCCGTACACCTGCCGACGCTTTTCCTCCGGCGCCGTGGCATAGCCCTGCGCCGGATCCGCCAACACCAGCCCACACAGCCCATCCGGATAGCCGGCGGCATAGGCGCTGCCGATCAGCGCCCCCAGCGAATGGCCGACGATCAGCGGCTGCACCAGCTGCAGCTCATCAATCAGCGCCGCCAACGCCGCCGCATAACCGGCGGCATCGGCCTGCGGATCCGCCAACGGCAGGCTGCCGCCGTAGCCCGGCGCGTCCCATGCCACCAGACGGTGGCCGTCCGTCAGGCCGTTATCGTTGAACTGCTTGATCCACGAGGCGGATCCGGAGCTGATGCCATGCAGCAACACCACCGGCCGCCCCTGCCCGGCCTCGCGCCAGCTCAGGGTGTACGCCCCGCAGCGCGCCCGTTGGCGTTGCGCCAGGCCGTTCATCAGTTGCGCTTCACTTTGGACAGCGGGTGATCCGCCGGATAGGTCGGGATCTCCGGCTTGGCGGTGCCGAGCATCACGCACATCAGCGCCTCTTCCTCGCCGTGGTTGAACAGGCCGCGATACACCCCCGCCGGCACCGAGATCAGATCGCGCTCTTTCAGCCTGGTTTCGTAATACTCTTCGCCATCCTGAATCATCAGCGTGATGCTGCCTTTCAGCATGAAGAACACTTCTTCCACGTCATCATGCAGGTGCAGCGGGCCCTCGCACTTCGAAGGCAGCACCATGGTGGAGAAGGTGAAGTTGCCTGCCGGAATGGTGTTGGCATCGCTGGCCACGCCGGTGGCGCCGGTGCCGATGTAGCGCATCTGCGCACGGCGGTATTTCGGGTCGAAGTCGGCCTGGAATTTCAGCGCGTTCCAGTCATATTTGCGGCCCTCGAAACGGGCGATGCGCGACTCCACCCAGTTTTCCATCGACAGATCCTGCGGCTTGACGCCGGCTTTGTTCTCAACCTGAGACATGTTGTCACTCCTCTGTTGAATCGATTGATTAATCAGTACTTTCTCAGCAACGGCAGCAGAATGAGGCAGCCGACGAAAGCCATCACCACCAGGAACAGCAGGCCGTTATCCATATTGCCGGTGGCGGCGATCAGCGCCCCCATCAGCACCGGCGCCAGCGCACCGGCAAAATTGCCCAATCCGTTGAAGATGCCGCCGGCGGTGGCGCTCACCTTGCTGCTGGTGGCCTTCGCCAACAGCGCGAAAATATTCGGCGCGCCGGCGCCCCACATAAAGGTGCTGAAGGCCATGGCGGCGATCACGCTGTAGGTGCCCTGCAGGTGCAACACCACCGCCAGACCGAGGCCGGCGCCGCACAGCGACAGGAAGCAGGCCAGCGCGCGGCGATCCAGCTTGTCCGACAGCCAGGCGCCCAGCACTTCGCCGAGCAGCATGGCGATGAACGGCAGCGAAGAGAGGTAACCGGCATGTTCCAGATGAATGCCTTTGCCCTTGATCAGATAGCTCGGCAGCCAGCCGTTCATGCCCCACAGGTAGGTCAGGAAGGCGATGTTGAACAGGCAAATCATCCAGAAATGCGGGCTGCGCAACAGCTCGCGGCGGTGCTGTTTGCGTTCGGACACCGCCGGTTTGGCCGCCGCCGCCGGACGCGCGACGTTCAGGTGGCGCATGCCGAACAGCACCAGCAACATCACCGGCAGTGTCAGAAACGCCATAAAGAAGAAGGTGGCCTGCCAGTCGAAGGTATTGAGAATGTACAGGGTGACCGGGAAGCCGAGCGCGGCACCCAGCGGCGTGCCGAGCAACCACAGCATGGTGGCGCGCGCCTGCAGCTGCGGCGGGAAAGCCTGACGAATAATGGCGTAGGCCATCGGCAGCAGCGGCCCTTCGGCGATGCCGAGCAGAATGCGCAGCGTCATCATGGCGTGATAGGAACGCACCAGCCCCATCAACACCATCAGCACGCCCCACACCACCATCATGCCAATCAATACCTTGACCGGATTAAGCCGATCGCCGATGCCGCTGAGCAGCATGGAGGAAATGCCGTAGGAGAACAGAAACGCGCTCATCAGCAAGCCCAGCCGCGCCGGGTCAAAACCGATGCCCAACGCCTGCTGAAACTCGGCGTCGGAAAACAGCGCCGCGATGCTGATCTTGTCGAAAAACGCCAGCAGCACGCAGGCAAACAGCGCGATCGGCACCGACCAGCGCACCCGCTGCTGCGGATTTTCGGCAACGGTTTCCCCCGCCCGTCCAGCGCGGGCGTCAATGTCTTGCGTAGTCATAAAACGCTCCCGAGGTTCGGGCGTTATTTCAACGCCATCAAAGAAAACTCCGCATCCGCCAGTTGCTGCGGATCCAGCACCCGGCCACTCGCCAACCAACGCTTGCCGAGCTTGATGGTACGCGCGTCGTTGAACGCCACCATCTGCACCAGCTGCCGATCGGCGTTCAGCGTGAAGAACACCTGCGACTGCGGCGTGCGGCGCACCACATGGTGCACACCGCCGCTCGGCACGCCGAGGATCTGGATATTGACGTCATATTGATCCGACCACAGCCAGGCCACGTCGTCATACGGGGCGGCGAAGGCGTCGAGCATCGCGCAGGCGGTGCTGATGGCCTGGTTTTGCGCGTAGGCCCAGGACTGCAGGCACAGGCCAAGCGTCGGGTGACGCGCCACATCGCCCGCGGCGAAGATCGCCGTATGGCTGGTGCGCCCCTGGCCGTCGACCACAATGCCGGACTCGATCGCCAGCCCGGCGCTGCGCGCCAGTTCGAGATTCAGCTCGACGCCGATCCCCACCACTACCAGATCGAAGACCTGCGGATCGCTGACTTCGCTGCCGATCCAGGCGGCGCCGTCGCGATCTTCCAGCGAGATCTCGCCGCAGCCGCACAGCACCGTGACGCCCTGCTGGCGATGCAGTTCGAGCAACGCCTGTGAGACATCGGCGCCGACGCTGCGCATGCACAGCGCAGGCTGGCGTTCAAACACCGTCACCTCGGCGCCGAGACGCCGCGCGGAAGCGGCGATCTCCAGCCCGATCCAACCGCCGCCGACGATAGCCAGGCGACGGCAGCCCTGCAGCCCCTGCCGCAACCGGGCCGCATCGTCCCAGGAACGCAGCGTCATCACGCGCGGGTGCTGCGCCCAGGCAGCGCTCGGCAAACGCGGCCGCCCGCCGGTGGCGATCAGCAACTGCTCGAACTGCAGCCGTTGCCCGTCGCTGAGCGTAACGATTTGCTGTTCAGCGTCGATGGATTCGGCGCGCAGCGGGCGGCGCCAGTCGATATTCAGCTCCGCCACCGTCTGTTCGCTGAACAGCCGGCTGAGGGGCACCGCGGCATCCAGCAGCGCCGCTTTCGACAGCGGCGGCCGCTCGTAAAAATCGTAGGGTTCGTCGCTGACAACCGTCAGCCGGCCGCTGTAACCCCGGTCGCGCAGCGTCTTGGCCGCCCAACCGCCGGCCTGGCCGCCGCCGATGATGACGATGCCCGCCTGCTCCGGCCGGTTCATAACGCCTCCGCCTTTTTATGCTGGCGGCGCGTGTCGTGATCGATGCCGCCCTCTACCGCCCATTCGGTGAAGGAGACCAGCGAATGTTCCAGCTCGCGCGGCTGCCAGTTTTCCGTCAGATAATCGTCGTTGGTGTAGTACTCGAACGCGCCGCCGGTCGGGCTGTTGACGTACCAGAAATAGGCCGAGGAGATCGGGTGACGGCCGGGGCCGATAAAGGTGCTCCACTGCTCTTTGTTCATGGCAATGCCGCCGCCGATCACTTCGTGGATATCGCGCACGGTGAACGCCACGTGGTTCAGGCCGCGTGGGCGGTTCGGCAGCTTCAGCAGGAACAGGTTATGGTGGCCGCCGCGCGCCTGGGTGCGCAGGAAGACGGCGCGATCGATATAGCGATCGGAAACCTGGAAATCCAACAGCTCGCGGTAGAAACGCTCGGTCGCCGCCAGATCTTCAACGAAGAACACCACGTGGCCAATGTTGATCGGCTGCGCCTGCGAATAGACCGGGCTGGGTTGATCGATGCGGCGCACGTCGCCCCATTGGTTGATCGGCGTGACCGGCACCTCGACCGCCTGCTGGCGGCTGACGACGAAGCGCAGCGTCATGCCGTTGGGATCGAGGCACTCCAGCTCTTCTCCCACCTGGCGGAAGCCGGGCATCAGCGCCAAACGCGGCTGCAGGCGCGCCAGATCGGCGGGCGAGGCCACGCCCCAGGTCATGCGGCGCAGGGTGGAACCGCCTTCAAACGCCGCAGGCAGCGCCGCGCTTTGCAGCGGATGCAGGACAACCCGCGCCCCGCTCAGGGTAGTGAATTCGCGCAGCGCTTCGCCCCAATGTTGCGTGGCGGGCTGCAGGCCGAAGTCTTGCATGAATTTTTCGCAGGTTGGCAGATCTTCGACGCCAAATTCCAGTTTTTCGATTCCGATTACGCTCATTGTTCAGCCTCACGTTCTCGCTGCATACGGTTTTCAGGCATGAGTGAACCCCGGCCCCTGTTTGCTACGGGCCTTGTCCCTGCCTGAGTAAAAGAGTCGGTCCTGTCGGTTAGCCGACGTTGGCCTGCGGCGGCGCGCCGAGGAAGCCGGAAATTTTCTCCGCCGCGTCGCGCACTTCCATGCGCAGCCGCTCGCGATCCGCTTTCGGGATCTCATCGGACGGCACCATGATGCTGACCACCGCCTCGACCCGCTGCTCGCGGTTGAAGATCGGGTAGACGATCGAGGAGATGCCGTGGCGGAAGAACGATTCGCCGATCACATAGCCGCGCGCCTTGTCTTGCTGCACCATCTGCCACAGCGTTTCGCGATCCGCCGGGGTGCCCGGCGCATTGCCCGGCAGCTGCGCGTCTGGATACAGTTGTTCGAACTCGCTGCGAGTCGCGCTGGTCAACAACATGCGGCCGAGCGAGGTTTGGTGCACCGGCAAGCGGGTGCCGACGCTGACTTGATTGATCTGCGAACCGGCGGCGCTGACGCGGGCGATATAGATCACGTCACGCCCGTCGCGGATCGCCAGATGGCTGCTGCACTGGCTGCGATCGCGCAGCTGCTCGATCACCGGCTGGCCGGCCTGCGCCACGTCCAGCGACGCGATATATTCGAAGCCGAGACGCAGCACCTTGATGCCGAGCGCAAAGGTGTTGGTGCGCGGATTGCGCTCCAGAAAGCCGAGGTGTTCGAGCGTCTGCACCACGCGATAAGCGGTGGCCTTCGGCATATCGACCAGGCGATGCAACTCGGCGAAGGTCATCTCCTTATGCTGCTCGCCAAACGCCAGCAGCAACTGCAACCCGCGATCCAGCCCCGGGATCAGATATTTACATGCTTGCTCGTCCGCCATCTCTCGCTCCTGCGCTGTGCGCCTGCCCTGCGGGCCGTCAGTTGAATACGAAGCCGCCGTTGACCGGCAGCAGTTGACCGGTGACGAAATCCGCCAGCGGCGACAGCAGATAAAGCACCGTACCGTTCACATCGTCCGGGTGCTGCGCCCCGGCCAACGCGCGCCCCTGCTCGTACAGCTGGTGGCGCTCGGCGGGGACATACTCGGTAGCTTCCACCCGCGTCAGGCCCGGCGCGATGGCGTTGACGCAGATGCCCTGCGGACCCAGCTCACGCGCCATCGATCGGGTCATCGCGATCAGCGCGCCTTTGCTGGCAACATAGGCCATCAGGCGCGGCGCGCCCCACAGCGCGGTGTCCGACGCCACGTTGACGATCTTGGCGTGCGGGTTGCGCGCCAGCAGCGGCACCGCCGCCTGGCTCACCAGCCAGGTGCCGCGCACGTTGACCTGCATCACCCGATCCCACAGTTCGATATCGTATTCCATCATGGTTTTACCGCCGACGCCGGTCGCCAGCGCCGCGTTGTTCACCAGGCCGTCGATCCCGCCGCCGGCGGCGATCTTCTCGAACGCCGAACGGATCGAATCCGGTGACGCCAGATCGATGGTTTGCGTTTCCACCTGAGCACCCTGCTCGCGCAGCGCGGCACCGCTCGCCGCCAGCTCATCCGCCAAAATGTCGCACATCACCACCTGCGCGCCGGCAGCGGCGATGGCGGCGGCGAAGCTGTAGCCCAGGCCGCGCGCCGCGCCGGTGACCACGATGCGTTTACCGTTCAGCAGGCCGTTCACTGCGCCGCCTCCCGCTCGCGCAGCGTCGCCAGCTGTTTTTGCGCCTCTTTCTGCATCAGGCGGCGCAGGCGAGAAAGACCGACGTCGTGCTGGTACAGATATTCGCGGCCGCGGGCGTTAGGCGCCATGTTCTCAAGCACGATGCGATCCTGCTCGAGCACGTCCCAATGCAACGATTCCAGACGATTGCGGTACATGAAGCGCCACATGTCGCGCTGCCAGTCCTTGACCTTACGAATGCGCCAGAAGAATACCCGGCAGTGATCCTTGTCCTCCGGCACCACCATGCCGATGATCCAGAAGTGACCGCCCGGCCCGAAGCGCTTCTTGTACGGGATCGACAGGCGCATCCAATACGCGCCGCTGTTGCCGAATTCCACCCAGTCGAAGTTGACGCCGATCTGGCCGTTTTTCTTGAAGATGAAGCCGCTGTCGGTCGGCTCCAGCGCCATGTCCGCCTTGCGATCCCCTTCCGCCATCGAGTGTGAAGAGGAGTGCAGGTAGGTGCCGTGCATCGGATCCATCACGTTTTCCAGGGCGTACTGGTAGTTGCAGTTCCAGCTGGCGGTGCACAGAAAATGACTGTACGACGCTTCGTCCGCCAGCTCTTGCGGGAAAGTCAGCTCCGCCGGCGTTTCATCCGCCGTCACGCCGAAATAGAGGAACACCGCGCCATAGGCTTCTTTGGCCGGGTAAGATCGCAGGCATTTTTGCCCCACCAGCGGGCAGCGATCCACCGCCGGCACGTCTTTCACCGTCCCGTCGCCGCCGACTTCCACCCCGTGATACCAACAGGCGATGCGATCGCCGAGGTTCCACCCCATGGAAAGCCGCGCGCCACGGTGCGGGCAGCGGTCTTCCAGCGCGTGGATCTGGCCTTCAGCGTCGCGCCACACCACGATTTGCTGCTCCAGGCGGGTGATACCAACCGGGTTGTTGCCCACTTCCCAGCTGGCCAGCACCGGATACCACATGCCGCGCAGCCCCTGGTCAAGATAGTCCTGCAAGCTCTGTTCGGAGGATGTTGTGTTTGCTGTCATTGTCTTCTCCCGGGTATCGCTCAGAAACCGTTAACGTGAAGGAATTCGCGGAACGTCGCCTCATTCCACGGCTGGCCGCTGCGATCGAACAGACGACGCTGATTCAACGCGCTGACGATCTGCTCCAGCTCTTCCGCCCCCTGATCGAAGATCGTTTCCAGCGCCGCCACCAGGGCGGTTTCGAAGCCGTCCGGCACCCGGGCACGGTTTTGCCAGATGACATTGCGGAACTGACCCGGCTGATGGATTTGACCGTTGCCGCCTTCGCGGGCCGGCGTCACCTGTTGGGTGTCCGGCAGCCAGGGATTGAAATCGGTGATGTGCTGCATGATTACTCCTCCGCGATAAAGGTGATCTGGATTTGGTTGTCGACCACCCGGGTGGGATAGGTTTGCAGATCGCGGCCGCCCGGCTCGCGCAGGCACTGGCCGGTACGCACGTCAAACAGCGCTTCGTGCAGCGGGCACTCAACCTTGCCGTCGTCTACAAACCCCTGGCTGAGCAAGGCATAAGCATGCGGGCAGACGTCTTCCAGCGCGTAGTAGTTACCGTCGAGCAGGTACACCCCGATCTCCTTTCCTTCCACTTTGCCGGAGAAAGGAAAATCTTCTTTCACCTGAGACACTTCGCACACATTCTTCCAGCTCATTGCTTTTATCCTCTATCTGATTGTTTCATATATGAAACTCAGTTTCTTATTTAATACAGCCACTATAAGTCTGGCGAAACTTTCGTCAAGCGAGCGGAACGGCAAATGTTAATGAAAGGTTGTTTAAAAATGACAAATGCGGGAAAGATCACGAAATCATGCACCGATATGAAAAACCTATGTCAGTTGTGCGCTCCCTCGCTAATTTATGGCAAAAAATGCGTTGATCCCGGCGGCGTATTGCGCGTAAAAGTGTTTTCTCTCTGTCTTTTACACCCTATTTGATAACAATAAATTTACATCAATCAGCCCCATCCCCGCGTTTGCGCCAAATGGCATCCTCGGGTGAGTTTACTGCTGCCTGAATTCGTCAACCGCTCGCACTGAGGAACGCGCCGTGCAACAACGTCAACGCTGGTTTGGGGTGATCGCCCTGCTGTTTCTGATCGTTATCGCCTATGCGGATCGAGTTAATATCGCCGTGATGTTGGTCAATCCCGACTTCCTGCAACACTTTCAACTCGGCGGTGACCGCGCTCACCAGGGCACGCTGATGACGGTGTTTTTATTCGGTTACGGCCTCTCCGCCATGTTGCTGACGCCGTTTCTGGAAACGCTGATGGGTTACCGCCGCGCGCTGACGCTGAGCGTGGTGCTGTGGGCGCTGCTCACCGCCGCCTCGCCGCTGGCGGGATCGCTGCTGTTGCTGTGCGTGGTGCGCGCGCTGCTTGGCGTCAGCGAAGGGCCGCTGTTCTCGCTGAAAACCATGTACATCAGCGATCATTTCGCCGCCGACGAGCGCGGCAAGCCCAACGCGGTCAGCGCGCTGGGCGTCTCGTTGGGGCTGGTGATCGGCTTTCCGCTGGTGAGTTTTCTGATGGCGCACTTCGGCTGGGCGATGTCGTTTCACCTGCTGGCGCTGCTCAACCTGCTGTTGGGCCTGATGCTGGTGCGGCTGTTCGTTCATCCGCTCGCCTTATCTTCATCTTCACGCCCCGCCGATCCGCAACCGGTGCTAAGCCGCGTCTGGCACACCTTTGCGCTGGCCTGGCGCACGCCGATGCTCGGCTGGATCCTGCTGATCGAGATCGCCACGCTCAGTTACCTGTGGGGCTCCAGCGCCTGGCTGCCGGCTTACCTGACCGATGAAAAGGGGTTCTCCATCAAGCAAATGGGCTGGATGGCCGCGCTGCCTTTCATCGTCAGCATCGCCTCCAAATACCTCGGCGGCGCGTTGCTCGATCGCATCCGTCCTTATCAGGCGCCGCTGATCTTCGTCTTTGGCGGCGCGGCGACCGCACTGTGCATCTATGGCGTAATGAACAGCCATCAGCTTGGCTGGATCGCCTTCTTCCTGCTGGCGGCCAACGCCTGTTGGGGCGTGCAGGGCGCGGCGATCCCCACGCTGCTGCAGCATTATGCACGGCCGGAGGCGGTCGGCAGCGCCTATGGGCTGATCAACGGCATCGGCAATCTGTTCTCGGCGTTTGTGCCGATGGTGATGGGCATGGTGATGGCCAGCCAGGGTAAGGTGTCCTCGGGCTTTGCGGTGCTGATTGCCTCACAGCTGCTGACGCTGCTGGCCGGCGGCGCGTTGTTTGGCCGCATGTTGCTGGCGCGGCAGGTGAAGCGGGCATAACCCCGTTCCCCTCTCCTCCGTAGCGGAAAACCGAATGCTTTAAGTGGGTGCTCAGGGATCTGGACGCCAACAACCAGCAGACGGGGGACATCCCCCGTCGCCGGGTTGCCTTACCGTTCGGATTCGTAAGCCAAAATGGCCGCAACCTCCGTGTTGCCCGATCGGATCCGCAGTTCACACAGCGTGCTGCGCGTTATCCATGCCAGTGATATTACCGTGGCACAAATAACCACCAATTTTAACAGGCTCCGTTTGTTCGGCATCATGCCTTCTTCTCCTTGCCTCGCGGCGGGTAAGAGGCTAACTTAACGTTGTCTGGCGTTAGAGTTGGCCTCGGGTTGATGAATATCGACTCGGGGCTTTTCTCTTTGTATCTTTCGCAGAAGCTCCAGAGACAAAGATCCAGAGCACCCGCGCGCAGTATATTCATCCACCCCGCTATCCCGGCTCCCTTTTTCCTGACTCTTTTTCATTTCTGCGCAGGATTGCGCAAAGGCGTTGCAACAGGCTGAAAATCGCCGCACGGATGGCGACAAATGAAATAAAAAAAGCGGCCCCCATACGATGGGAGCCGCTTTTTCAGCGAGGCGTGGCCTGGCGTCAGGCGTGTTTCTTGGCCGCCTGCAGGTACAGCATCTCCAGACCCAACGTCGCCGCGGCCAGCGCGGTGATCTCGGACTGGTCATAAGCCGGCGCCACTTCCACTACGTCCATGCCAACGATGTTCAGCGACTGCATGCCGCGCACCAGTTTCAGCGCGCGATCGGAAGTCAGACCGCCAATCACCGGCGTGCCAGTGCCCGGTGCGAACGCCGGATCCAGACAGTCGATGTCGAAGGTCAGGTACACCGGCATATCGCCGACGATGCCTTTGATCTGGGTCAGCAGGTCGTCCACGCTGCGATCGTTCACCTGCGCGGCGTCCAGTACGGTAAAGCCGTTGTCATGATCGAACTCGGTGCGAATGCCGATCTGCACCGAGTGATGCGGATCGATCAGGCCTTCGTTCGGCGCATGGTAGAACATGGTGCCGTGGTCGAACTTGCTGCCGTTGGCGTAGGTATCGGTATGGGCGTCGAAGTGCACCAGCGCCAGCTTGCCGAAATGCTTGGCGTGCGCGCGCAACAGCGGCAGGGTGACGAAGTGGTCGCCGCCGAACGAGAGCATGCGCTTACCGGCCTTCAGCAGTTTCTCCGCGTGCGCCTGCAGCTTGTCGCTCATGTCCTGCGCATCGCCGAAGTTGAACACGATGTCGCCGCAGTCAACCACGTTCAGGCGATCGCGCAGATCGAAGCTCCACGGCCAACGGTTGCCTTCCCAGGCCAGGTTGGTGGACACCTGGCGGATGGCCGCCGGGCCATGACGGCCGCCGGCGCGGCCGGAGGTCGCCATGTCAAACGGAATGCCGGTGATGACCCACTCTGCATCGCTGTCGTAAGGCATGAAGTTCAGCGGAAAGCGCAGGAAACCAAAGGCGTTGGACACTAATGAATTATCGGACTGATGGCCTAAGGTGCTCATAGTAAACCCTCGTAGTTCAACAAGTTGCCGGGCGCAGACGCCGGGCCGTTACAAAAAAAAATCCCTCCCGCGTCGTTAGCCCGACGAGAAAGGGATTTATTCGATGTGTGTTTCGGTGCTACCGATACGGCAGATTATGGCTGCATTTTGCTCATGCTTCAAGGGGGTATGATGCGCGCAGGTTGCGCGGCCATATCAATCATATTTTCCCCGGCTGATGAGGAAAATGGTGCCCTGACTCTACCCATAAATTAAGGCGAATAAGCATCATTCACCTGAAGAAGTCAGAAATAAGCTCGTGGGAACTCGCTCCGTTGCCGCCGCGCTGCGGCGCTGCGGCGCGAATTATTTTGGGTAGTTTTACTTTGCTATCAATAGCATCAGCCCGACAGTTTTTACGCCATCGGGCCGGGTAATTCAATAGTAATACAAGTCAACTTGGGTCGTCAGGTTGGCCGTACCCGGTGTCACTTTATCGCTCAGAGCAACATATCGTGCATATAACCAGAACTCCACTTCTGGCTTTTCTTTTGAATAATCACTAAACGATAAAATACCATTTGGCGAAATATAAGAAGGCTCCCCATTAACATGGGTTCCCTGATTTATCCCGACAGCCACTCCTGTCGCTGTAGAACTTTCATCCAGGGCAAAAAGCTGCCAATCTTCTGGCGGTGCGGCACCAGCTAAACGCAATGAAACATTTACTCTAACCAAATCTTCATCAATTATTTTTGAACAATCTGTCGCCTTTATTTTAAATGCCACAGGAGAACTGGCATCTCCTTTTTTTAACAGTTGACTACGGTTAATATTCCCCAAAGGTACAATCATATTTTTGCTATCCGCACTCAGATCACAAGTGAACTGAATAAATTTCGCTTTAGTTCTAATCGCACCATCCGTCGCCTGTGCAGAAAACACTCCCCCGCCTAGACAGAACAATACCCCTTGAAGTGCTCTTTTGATTTTTCTATTCATTAAATATTCCTTAATCTTTATATAAGCACGCTATTATCGGTTCAATTATACAGAATGGAAAATTGTATATTCCCGGTAGCCTGCCCCAAGGCAATAGGCTTATCCATATCAACTTTAACCACCTCTATTATAAACATAATATCATTTTTGCTACCGGCGCCGGTCATCAAATTATAAGGTTTGGTATCACCATTAACTTTAACAGAGTCCCAAGACTCTCTTTCTATAACCCGAAAACCCACATTACTGACTGAGCCAGCATCGGGGGCAAAAATGTAATCCTTCCCGAAAAAACCTTCTTCACTAATGGCAGTACCTTCAAATCTAACTTTCACCTGATTAGCCCCTGATGGACAATCCAAAAGTGTTATCGGTTTAAATAACCCAAGACCTAGAAACTGTGAGTTCTGCTGGCCTGCAAGCTCACCAAAATCCACTACCATATTCTTAGACTCGGCGGCCACCAAACAGGCGTTCTCCACCACCCGGCCGGTCACGTTAATATTGCCGTCCGCTGCGTGGAGCGGTGGCGCCAGCATTGCCGCACTGAATAAGGCCAGCAGAGGCACTTTTTTTACTGTTGCTATCATCATTAATCTCCTTATATTTCTGATAATGCCAAACAATCATCGTGCTGGAATCGGCCCGTTTATTATGGATAAACCAGACTAATCTGCGTGGTCAGGTTGGCGCTGCCGGGGGTGACCTTTTGTTCAGAGACAACATAGGAAGCCGCCCCGCTGATTTTCAGCGAGCCG
Organism: Serratia sp. BNK-23; assembly: GCF_047456145.1. NCBI lineage: Bacteria > Pseudomonadati > Pseudomonadota > Gammaproteobacteria > Enterobacterales > Yersiniaceae > Serratia > Serratia sp. BNK-23. The sequence continues at coordinate 707,422 of NZ_CP179900.1, read as the reverse complement.
TCTGGTTCGGGGTAATAGGTATATCCCAGACCGCCGGGCACCACCTGGAGATGAGCGCCGTAATCCCCCAGAATTCTGACCGCGATGCCGCCGGCAAGCGAATCTTTATCCAGGGCGAAAAGGCCGGGGTTTTCTCCTGCAGCAGCACCGTCAAATTTTAACGCCACACCGCGATCTTTAGGGCAACCGGTGGCATAGAGAGTAAAAGGTGTCGGATCGCTACTCATTCCCGGCCGTTCAAAATATTGGCGCGGTATCGTGCCCATCAATACGGACAGCGCCTGACTTTCAACCACCAGATTACACCCCTGCTCGATGATGCGGCCGGTGACGTTAATATTGCCATCCGCTGCATATAACGGCGGGGATAACATTGCCGCACTGAATAAGGCCAGCAGCGGTATCTTGCTTTTTACTGTCGCTATCATCGCTATATTCCTTATTACTGGACAGGGCATTATTCATACTGATAATTCAAATAACCCGACGGAGTGATATTCTAGGTTACTTATCTATAAACAAGATTGAGTTGCGTAGTGACATTAGCTGTACCGGGAGTTACCTTGTCAGATAAAGCGATATATTGCACCTGATATGACTGCGAGAAAGTACCGTTATCTCTTGAGTATGTCCCATAGCCGCTATCAGTATTAGGTCTTTTTGCTTGAATACCATCATCTTCAAGCAGCCGAACACCTACTCCTTTAGCTTCGGACTCCTCATTTAACGCAAATGAATCCTGTTCGCCTGTAGTGCCGTCAAAACGGAACCAGGTGACCATATCAGGTACACAATCAGTACCCTTGATGGTAAACGAAACTGGCTTACTGACTGCACCAATCGATGCCAACTCAGTGCGAGAAATATTACCTAACAGTACCTGCATATTCTTGCTGTCTGCTGTCAAATTACATGTCCCATGTACAAGGCGCATTTCTAGATCTACACTACCGTCAGCACCACTAACGCTGAAAGTCAATCCGCTGCAGGCCAGCAGCAATCCCCTTACGATATTTTTCATTAACGGCTCCTTATATAAATAAAACTACTATTTCAATCGTATTAAGGATAAATCAGACTAAACTGAACTCGCGTTCGCGCAACCCCAGCGGTAGGCATTTTGTCATCGGTGGAATATCCCGTCCGGAACTCAAGCTTATTCACCTCCCCTTTTTTCAATTCAATAGCGGGACTGAACTCATTAACCCTCAGAAGATCGTTCCAGAAACCACCATTTTTTCCCTGAGCATTACTAATTATGAAACCAACATTCTCTGCTGCATCGGGTTGATCGCTATTATCGGTAGCAAAAACGTTTCCAGAGAATTTTTGGGTATTTGCCTGCGTCCCCTCAAACCTGACTTTCACCTGGTCTATGCTGTCTGGGCAATCCGCCAGCTGTACATAGATACTTCGGGAATACGCTAAAACCGTCTTTGGTACGATGGGGACCGTCTTTCCCCAAATCACCGTCTGGCTTTTAGAACTGGCATCCAGTACGCAACTACTCTCTATCACTCTACCGGTCACATTAATATTCCCATCCGCAGCCTGCAGCGGCGGCGCCAACACGGCGGCGCCGAGCAGCGTCAGGGGCAGTGCTATTTTTCTCATCATTATCTTTGTCCTTATTGATAGGTGAGGCTAAAGGTTGCTACCGCGTTGGCCTCGCCGGCGGCGATCTGCGGTTGCGTTTGGTAATAACGGGCGCTGAACGGGTAGCTGCGCAGACCCTGTAAGGCCGTTTCCAGCGGCAGCCGTTCGCCCAGCGTCAGCGGCACGCCGCGGTAGAGCAACTGCACCCCGACGCCGCGCGCGCTGGCCTGCGCATCGGGGTTAACCAGCGCCAACACGCCGGGCAGGTCATCCTCTGCAGCGATGCCATCGAACTGAATATTGACCCGGGCGCCGGCATCGCAGGCCAGATCCAGCAAGAACGGCTGTTCGCCGCGCGTGCTGCCCACGCCGCGAAAATCGCTGCGCGCCACCTCGCCCAACGCCACCGTGCGGTGGCGGCCGCCCTGCAGCTCACAGGCCAGCCGGGTGATGGCAACCGGCTTTTGCAAGGCGATATCCAGCACCGGCTGGCCGTTGAGCGTGCGGCGGGCCAGGGTTTCCGTCGCCAACACGCCGGAGGCCAGCGGCCCGGTCACCACCAGGCGCAGGCTGATTTGCCGTTTTCCGGCGGCAAGGGCGCCGCTCGCCGGCCAACCCTCGCTGAAGGCGGCGTCGGTATCCAGCGCATAACCCAGCCCGCTGATCGTGGTGCCGTAGACCGCGCTGTTGCCGCTTTTCAACCCGCTATCACTGCCCAACAGGTTGAGACGTGCGTCTTCCGCTCCCGCACAGGGCGCCAGCGACGCGGCTTGCTGCACCTGGCGCGTGCCCTGCCACACCACGCTGCCGACCGGCAGATCGCGTTGCAACGTCTGCGCCGGAATGTCGAACAGCAGCCGTTCCGGGTTGCCGGCCGGCGGACATTCCGCTCCCCAGGCGCCGCCCGCCGCCCACAGCCCGCACAGGCCGAGCATCCATACTCCCGCTTTCATCCTTTGCTCCTTAACGACACTCTGCCGCTATCTCTGGGATCTCCGGGCCGGCCGTTTCCGGCAGGCTGTAGACGACCTGGCATTGCTGGTCCGGTTGTTTGCCCCACTGCACGTGCAGCATGCCGTTGGCCGGCATGCCGGCCAGGAACAGCTGCCCGCCGTCGCCGACAATGCTGCCGTCACCGCCTGCGCCCGTCAGCCTGGCAATCGCACCGAACGGCACCGGCCGGCCATCGGCGCGCGTCAGCGTCATCATCATCCGTGCGCCTACCTTGGTTTGATAATCCGCCAGCACCACCGCGCCACGGGTTGGGATCACCGTCTGGCTGGTCAGCCCCAGCTCCACGTTGTCCGCCAGGGTGGTCGGATCCAGCGCGATCGCATTCTGGCGATAGGCAGAGAGATAAGGCACCACCGCATAGCCACGGCTATCGGTTTTCACCCCCACCTGATTCACCACGCTGACCCCGCCGGCACCCGGCGCGCGCACCAGCGCCACCGTATCGTTAAGCGGTTGCGACAGCGTCACCCCGCCGGCATGCAGCAACACCCCGCCCTGAATGTCGTAATTCAGCCGCTGGCGCTGCCCATCGTGGCTCAGCCCGGCGCCAAGCAACGCCTTGCTGCCGCGATAGCCCAGCGCCAGATTGCCGTTCTCGCCCTCCCCTTGATTGCCATAGCCGCCGGTCAGCCCCCAGTTCAGGTTATCGCCTTCCAGCGCGGTGCCGTTCAGCCCCAGCGTCTGCAACGTTTTGCCGTTGTTGCTATTGCTGATGCCGTAACCGGCCCAGGTGTTGTGTGCCCACAGGTTCAGTGGAATGCTGACATTCAGCGCCACGACGCGATCGGTCTGGGCCTGATAACTCTGGTTCTGGCTGTAGTTAAGGCCATAACTCACTCCTTTGATGCTGCCGTTGTAGCCCAGGCTGACGGACTGGCGCTTGCCTTGTTCTCCCCAGCGCCGATCTTCCGCCAGGCTCAGGAACAGCGAGCCTGGCAGCGGCCCCAACCCCTGCTGCAGCGACAGTTCTTTACGGCTGCGGGTAGCGCTGTTGCCTGTGCTTTCGCGAGATTGCATCGCCTGTTGCAACGTGGTGTAGCCCTCACTGGCATGGCGATAACCGGCCATGCTCAGCTGGGTGCCGGTGAGCGGGAAGCTTTTTTCATAGCGCAGACGCCACATTTTGCCCTGCCGATCGTCCCTCTGAACGGCCTCTTCCGGCCGCCGGGCCCAGCTTTGCGTCATATCCAGCGACAACGCGCCGGCGCGGCCCAGGTTTTGCCCCACGCCCAGCGCCAGCGAACGGTAACGATTGGCCCATTGGCCACCGCCATACAGCGTGGCGCCGAGCGGCAGGCCGTAGATCAGCGTGCCCTGCATAAACTTCTCGTCATCGGCGCTCGCGTCCTGCGCACGGTATTGCCCGGCGGCCAGGCCGTAGCTGAGCCGCCCTTCGCGCTGCAGCACCGGCAGCGAAGCAAACGGCACCAGCAGGCGCTGTTCCGTACCGTCGCTTTCTTTGATGATGACATCCAGATCGCCGCTGCCGGAGACCGCATACAGATCGCTGATTTCAAAGGCGCCCGGCGGCACATAGCGCTGATCGACCACCACGCCGTTCTGGCGAATGATCACCTCCGCGTTGCTTTTGGCGATGCCGCGCACCACCGGCGAGTAGCCGCGCAGGCTGTCCGGGTACATCTCCTCCACCGAGACCAGCTGTACGCCGCGCAGCGGTAGCGAATAGAAGATATCGCCCGGCGTGGTGGCATCGCCCAGCGTCAACAGCCCGTTCAGCGGGGTGATGTCCCGCTGTACATAGCTGTTCAGGGTGCGCCAGTGCGCCTCTCCCTGGCCGTTCCGGTTCCACACGCCGTCGTGGCGCAACCGCCAGGCTCCCCAGTTGGCGCCATTGCGCAAATTGACGAAATAGCTGCTTTCATTGCCGCCGCCCTGACGGCTGTGATCGTGCGCCCCGCGCAGGGTATAGTTGCTCAGCAACGCCGGAATGCCGCTGTCCCACTGCTCTGGCGGCACATAGCCGCGCGCCTGGCGTTTTAACGCCGCCTGCGGGATGCTCAGCTTCAACTGCTGTTGCTCGAACAGCAGTTCCGTTCTGGCGCTGGGAATGGCCTGCGGCAAGTTGATGCATGCCTCGGAGGGCTGCAGCGCGGGAAAGGCGGCCAGATCCACGCCAAAGCCCTTCAGATCCTCCCACTGCAGGCAGGGTTGAAGACGCTCTTTGCCCTGCTCATCCGGCTGCAGAGAAAAGGCCAGCGTGCGGGTATCCAGCCGCTGCTCGTTGAGGAACAGATCAACGCGATACTCCCCTGGTGGCTGTTTCTCCTCATCGCTGAACAGCGCCAGGTCCACTTCGGTTTGCGGCGTATTGCCTATCTGCAATAAAGCAGAGCTAAAACGGTATTCCGCCTGTGCCACACCGCTGTACATCAGCAGGCCGGCAAGTTGCCAGGCCAACGGCGTTAGCCGATATTCGCCGCGCCGCCCAGATTGGCGACGCGCTGTTTTGCTGTTCATGTTCCACATCCCTGTTCACACCGCGCCCCTGGTTATCAACCGCGCCATCACAACGCTTGTTGGTGCTGCGCGCTCAGGCCGCCGTAGTCGTTGATCACCTGCCAGCTCACCTGTTTGCCGGTGGCTGAAGGCGGCAGGGTATAGGCCAGCGTGGCGAACGGCGCCACCATCTGCGGCTCCTTGATCTTTTCACCAGCGACCGAGACCGTGGAGAAACTCAGGTAGTAGGGGGAATCATTGATCGCTTTCAGCGTATTGCCGCTGCGCTCCCAGCGTACTTTGCTCGCCGCTTCTTCCGGCGAGCCGGCCAGCGACGCCGGGCGATAGAACAGTTTGATGCGGGTGCGCACCGCGATTTGCAGATGGTTGCCCTTGCCTTCCGCCTCCGGCGGCACGGTCTTGACGCTGAACCAGAATACCGACTCGCGATCTTCCGGCAGCGCCTGAGCGGTTTTCACCACCCGCAGCGTATTCTCTTTGCCGCCATTCAAACGAAACAGCGGCGGCGTGACCAGGAACGGCGCCTTGACGTTGCCTTCCAGATCGGCGTTGACCCACGATTGCACCAAATAAGGAATATCGTCCGGATTTTTCACCGTGATGGTCGCTTCTTTCTTGCCGCCGGGATACACCAGCCGGGTGCCGCCGATCACCACACCGGCAGCGGCCTGAAAACTGTTGATTAACAGTGCGGCACAAAGCGCAATATAGACTGGTTTCATTATGGGTCATTCCCTTGATGTTTTTTACTGAAACGCTTTAGAGCAATAACTGCTGCAATATGATTGAAGCAAAACTAATAGCCGGCTAAATACAGCCTCGCCGGCAAATAGCAATTCAGGCATATAAATTAATTATATAAAACACTGAATTGGATAGTGGCATTAGCATCACCGGCGGTGACTTTATCTGTTGATCTGTAACGTGCCGCAAAAGACAGACGATTCTCACCCTCATTCAGCGAAAATTCCTCCGAAGTACCACCAGGCACAATCGGCTGTTTTCCCCAACCACTCCCACTTATTGCAATAAGTTCTAAAGCTACACCAGTGGCGCCGCCAGAGATAAGTTGGAATAGATTTTTATTATTGGAATCTGCCTCGCCATCCAGCTGTACAGTAGCCGCCTTGATATTTTCCGGACAATCTTTAAGCTCCAAGAAGAACTCTTCTGCATAACCCCAATCTCCCACGTGTTCAAAATCAGCCGCAGCCGTGTCTCCCAGACGCACATCCAGAGTTGGGTTCACCACACAGGCGTTATCAACAATTTTGCCAGTAACGTTAATCGCGCCATCTGCCGCAAACGCAGAGGAGCAGAGCGCAGTACACGCCAACACAGAAGTAACCAGATACTTTTTCATCTAAGTTCCCTAAAACGCATTTTGGGTTTTCAAATACCCCACTTCTCACCTGCAAAAAACCTTCCGCCCAATGAGAAATTAACGAATTACCGGCGAAAGCGTATTTCACCGGTAGATTAACGCCCGGATAGAAAACTAGTTATACGAAACGCTGAATTGGATAGTGGCGTTGGCATCACCGGCGGTGACTTTATCTGTAGAGCGATAAGCCGCGGCGAAAAGCCCTACATTATCACCCTCATTTAAAAGGATCTCCGCCGAGGCCGCGCCGGGGAGCAGGTGCTCGCCATCTGGCCCGTTAATACGCAGCGCCAAGCCTGTAGCACCGCCGTCATCTAATTTGAACAGCTTAGCGTCTTTATCGTCCACTGCACCATCCAGAGTCACTTTAGCCGCTTTCAGATTGGCCGGGCAGTCTTTCAGTTCCAGCACGAAGCCATGATAGTCAGATTCGTCACCCACATTTTTAAACTTAGCCGCCGCCACATCGCCCATCTGTACATTCAGCGTCGGGTTAACCACACAGGCGTTATCGACAATTTTACCGGTGAAGTTAATCACACCATCAGCGGCAAATGCAGAAGAAGAGAGCACCGTACAGGCCAGTGCAGACGCTACCAGATATTTTTTCATATAATTCCCTTATATTATTTAAACTACTAAGTTATATATCGACATACATACATCCATTGACCGTGGCATGAACACCACGCTTACTACGCGTCGCTATTACCGATGCCAATATATGGTGCGCATGCACGAAAAATACGGGCACCATGCATTGCATCGGCTTTATAAAACCTGAGGAAGGTCATTAGTAATCAGAAACCCACCAAGGATAATAAGTCATTTAAAAACATTAATTCAACCACAAAGATAAATGGAACAAAAAAACAGAACCATAATTCATAATTAATGGGTTTATTTTTTTAAAAAATCAGAACCATGCCCTATCCACAGGAATATAAAATATAAAATAAAATATAATACCTTATAAAACAAAGAGATTACCCACCACACTCATAAAGACAAAAACATATAGATACTTGATTAAAAATTCAAACCCATCAAGAAAAAGAGGTAAAATGAAAGAGAAACTGATCAATTATCGCATTTATAATGAACAACAATAACTAATACTGGTTATGTTTTATAATTGAAAGATCTAACTAGTGAATGAGAAGGTTAATTTCAGAGACTTCTTGTATTTAGTAGATGGATTTATAATATAGGATGCATTCAATAAAGAAGATGAAAGAAAACATACTTTTCGTAACGTGTTGAACTCACCACTGCAGAGTTGGACGTTGCATCAGGGCGGCAAAAGCCCGGTAATGTTAATTACGCCCTGCGCCGCCGTTCGAACGGCAGCATGGCTGTCTGCAACCTGTACGCCATCGAAAACTTAGTCGTGCGACAGAAAAGAAAAGGCCGGGCGTCCTTAAGCCGCCCGGCCTTCCTTCACTTCATTACTCGTCTTCCAGATACGTGTAACCGTACAGGCCGGCTTCAAACTCTTCCAGGAACTGCGCCTGCAGCTCGCTGTCCAGATCGGTTTCTTTGACCTGATCGCGGAATTTGGACAGCAGCGCGCTCGGATCGAGCTGCACGTACTCCAGCATGTCCGCCACGGTGTCGCCCTCGTCGGACAATTCGGTCTCGACGCTGCCGTCCGGGAACACGTACACGTCAACCGAGGCGGTGTCGCCGAACAGGTTGTGCATGTTGCCGAGGATCTCCTGATACGCACCGACCATGAAGAAGCCCAGCGCCGGCGGGTTCTCCGGATCGTACGGCGGCATCGGCATGGTGGTCGCCACGCCGTCGCCGTCGACGTAATGGTCGATGGTGCCGTCGGAATCGCAGGTGATGTCGAGCAGCACCGCACGGCCTTCCGGCGGCTTATCCAGCCCTTCCAGCGGCAGCACCGGAAACAGTTGATCGATACCCCAGGCATCCGGCATCGACTGGAACAGCGAGAAGTTGACGTAGAACTTGTCCGCCATGCGCTCTTGCAATTCGTCGATGATCGGGCGGTGCGCGCGGTTGCTCGGATCGAGCTGCTGCTGGATCTTGTTGCAGATGTTCAGATACAGCTGCTCGGCCCAGGCGCGCTTGGTCAGGTCCAGCATGCCGTGCGCATATTGGGTATGCACGTCGTGCAGATCCATCTGGCTGTCGTGCAGCCATTCACGCAGCGAGCGGCGGTTCTCCGGCTCGTTCATTTCCAGCCAGGTTTCCCACATGCTTTCCAGCGCGCGCGGCGCGTCGGCTTCCGGCGGCTGCGGTTCGCTGAATTCGTTGCGCTCTACGCCGATCACATTGGAGACCAGCACCGTGTGGTGCGCGGTCACGGCGCGGCCGGACTCGGTGATCACCGTCGGGTGCGGCAGGCCGTGTTCGTTACAGGCGTCGCCGATGCCCCAAATCACGTTGTTGGCGTATTCGTTCAGGCCGTAGTTGACCGAGCAATCGGACTGCGAGCGGGTGCCTTCGTAGTCGACGCCCAAACCGCCGCCCACGTCGAAGCACTGAATGTTGACGCCCAGTTTGTGCAGCTCAACGTAGAAGCGCGCCGATTCGCGCACGCCGGTGGCGATATCGCGAATGTTGGCCAGCTGCGAGCCCAGGTGGAAGTGCAGCAGCTGCAGGCTGTCGAGACGGCCCGCTTCGCGCAGGGTCTCCACCAGCTTCAGCACCTGCACCGCCGCCAGACCGAATTTGGACTTTTCGCCGCCGCTCGACTGCCATTTGCCGGAGCCTTGCGACGCCAGACGCGCACGCACGCCCAGGCGCGGTATGACGTTCAAGCGTTCGGCTTCTTCCAGCACCAGGTTGATCTCGGACATCTTTTCGATCACCAGGTACACCTTGTGCCCCAGTTTTTCCCCGATCAGCGCCAGGCGAATGTATTCACGATCTTTATAACCGTTACAGACGATCACCGAGCGGGTCATGCCGGCATGCGCCAGCACCGCCATCAGCTCGGCCTTGGAGCCGGCTTCCAGCCCCAGCGGTTCGCCGGAATTCACCAGCGATTCAATCACGCGGCGATGTTGGTTCACCTTGATCGGATACACCAGGAAATAGCCGCCCTGGTAACCGAAGGACTCGCGCGCGCGTTTGAACGCGGCGTTGATCGAACGCAGGCGATGCTGAAGGATCTGCGGGAAGCAGAACAGCGCCGGCAGACGTTGGCCGTCTTGCTGGCGCGTTTTCACCAGTTCTGCCAGATCGACGCGCGCCTGCGGGACATCCGGATCCGGGCACACGCTGATATGGCCCAGCTCGTTGACGTCATAGTAATTGTTGCCCCAGTAGGCGACGTTATAAGTACGCAGCATCTTGCTGGCATTACGATCATTCATGGCAACCTCCTGCATGGAGCGCAAAGATAAAGACTCGCCCGCAACCGGCGGACGGTGAATCAACAGATCATCAGACATGGTTCGCCTCACATTCCGTACTGACGAAACCGCCAGCCACTATCGCAGCTACAACCCGCGAGAACAACCCAACAAGCCGCGCCGGCGGCAGCGAAGAGAACTGCCGTTCGCGGTCAGCGATCGGTTTATCACTCATATAATTGTAAGACACCCTGTTCAAACCTCGTGAATCGGGCCAAGAAACATCCCACAGGAAGGCTGCAGGCTACCCTTGTTCAGTTCTTCAGACGACCGTTAGCCGGCCCGAGAATCCTGAGTAGCGGCCAAGTGTTTATCGCACCTGGTAAGTGACAGAGAGACAAGACGGGAAATAGCAGAAGAATGTGCGCCAGAACGGCACTGCTGTTGGGAACCAACAACCGGTAGACAACGGATCATTAATCCAACCACCTCCACGCGCGCCGTTCGGAGTGAACGACCCAGCCTCTAAAATAGTGTAAGAACGTGACCGTTCGATGAAGCGGCGGCGCCACGGCGAACGCCCGCGACGGATAATAGCGCAATGCCGGCGAATGCAAAGCGGAAGTTTATCGTACCTTCCCCCACGCCAGACCGCCGTACTGTGCAGCAAATGAACCGCGCGCGCAGTTTATACCGGTAAGCAGGTGAAAAAGCAAAATGAAAATTCGCCGAAAACTGTTTCAAGCGATGAAAATGGCGCCAACCCGTTTGCGCAAAAGAGCGAAAGCGCAAAAAATTACTGGCAATCTGGCTAAACCCTGACCTAAAATAGACGTCCAGATGTTAATCCATCTATACTGGTTAACTGATAAACTGCTTAACGGCTTTGCCTGAGGGGCGTTGCAGGATGCATCTCGCGCCATCAGCGGAAGACCCTTCGCTTCGATGCCGGATCTCCAGCGCTGTGCAGTAATTTCTAACCCGTCTTATGCAAGGTAAAGAACACAATGGCTAAACACCTCTTCACGTCCGAATCCGTCTCCGAAGGACATCCAGATAAAATCGCCGACCAGATCTCCGATGCCGTCCTCGACGCCATCCTGGAACAAGATCCGAAGGCGCGCGTCGCCTGCGAAACCTACGTGAAAACCGGCATGGTCCTGGTCGGCGGTGAAATCACCACCAGCGCCTGGGTCGATATCGAAGAGATCACCCGCAAGACCGTGCGCGAGATCGGCTACGTTCATTCGGACATGGGCTTTGACGCCAACTCCTGCGCAGTATTGAGCGCTATCGGCAAGCAATCCCCGGATATCAATCAGGGCGTTGACCGTACCGATCCTCTCGAGCAGGGCGCCGGCGATCAGGGCTTGATGTTTGGCTACGCCACCAACGAAACCGACGTGCTGATGCCGGCTCCGGTGACCTACGCACACCGTCTGGTGCAGCGCCAGTCCGAAGTGCGTAAAAACGGCACCCTGCCGTGGCTGCGCCCGGACGCGAAGAGCCAGGTGACCTTCCAATACGACGACGGCAAAATCGTCGGCATCGACGCCGTCGTTCTGTCCACCCAGCATTCCGAAGACATCGCGCTGAAAGATCTGCAAGAAGCGGTGATGGAAGAGATCATCAAGCCGGTACTGCCGGCGGAATGGCTGACGGCGGGCACCAAATACCACATCAACCCGACCGGCCGTTTCGTTATCGGCGGCCCGATGGGCGACTGCGGCCTGACCGGACGTAAAATCATCGTCGACACCTACGGCGGCATGGCTCGCCACGGCGGCGGCGCCTTCTCCGGTAAGGATCCGTCCAAGGTTGACCGTTCCGCGGCTTACGCGGCGCGCTACGTGGCGAAAAACATCGTCGCCGCCGGCCTGGCCGATCGCTGCGAGATCCAGGTGTCTTACGCTATCGGCGTAGCGGAACCGACTTCCATCATGGTGGAAACCTTCGGTACCGAGAAAGTGCCAACCGAACAACTGACGCTGCTGGTGCGCGAATTCTTCGATCTGCGCCCATACGGCCTGATCCAGATGATGGATCTGCTGCAGCCGATCTACCGCGAAACCGCCGCCTACGGCCACTTCGGCCGCGAGCACTTCCCGTGGGAAGCGACCGACAAAGCTGAGCTGCTGCGCGATGCCGCCGGCCTGAAATAAGCCCCGACATCAACATGAAAAACGGCGAGCCTTGGCTCGCCGTTTTTTTTGAACGGATGGGTGCTCATGGATCAACGCATCGACTGCCGGCCGGCGGAGGCAAAGCCCCCGCCGCCGGGTTGCCTTACCGTTCGGATTCGTAAGCCAAAATGGCCGCAACCTCCGTAGTGCCCGATCGGATACGCAGCTCACACAGCGTGCTGCGCGTTATCCATGCCAGTGATATTACCGTGGCACAAATAACCACCAATTTTAACAGGCTCCGTTTGTTCGGCATCATGCCTTCTTCTCCTTGCCTCGCGGCGGGTAAGAGGCTAACTTAACGTTGTCACGCGTTAGAGTAGGCCTCGGGTTGATGGACATCGACTCGGGGCTTTTCTCTTTGTATCTTTCACGCAGGCTCCAGAGACAAAGATCCAGAGCACCCGCACGCAGTATATTCACCTCCCCCTCTCTTCCCGCGTTCCTTTTCACGTTAAATGTCTTTCTTGCGCAGCGACACGCAACGCCTTGCAAGGCGTTGAAAAAAGGCCCAGCAACGCTGGGCCCTTGATGGCGGAGAAAGCAAAGTAGGGGTGAAGCTTACGACGTCTGCTTGCGCAACAGATAAACGAAGTACGGCGCGCCGATAAAGGTCGCCAGTAACCCGGCGGGGATCTGATACGGAAACAGCAGCATCCGCCCGCACCAGTCGGCAAATACCATCAGCAAACCGCCCAACAGCGCGGCGATCACCATCTGCGACAGCGCGCGGCGGAAGCCCAACATGCGCGCCATGTGCGGCGCCATCAGTCCGACAAAGCTCAGCGGCCCCACGGTCAGGGTCGCCATGGCGGTCATCGTGGCGGCTAACAACAGGATGGTCAATCGCGCAGGCGTCAGCGCAATCCCCACCGAACGGGCGGTGGCTCCGCCGAGCGGCAGGATGGTCAGCCAGCGACGGCACAGCGGCGCCAATATCATCAGGCCGGCGGCCACCAGCGCGGTGCGCAGCGCCTGCGCCGGCTCCACCGAATAGGTCGAGCCGGAGAGCCAAGTCAGCAAGCCCCCCATACGCGGATCGCCGCTGGCCAACAGCAGGAAGATGACGGTGGTAAAGGCGGTGCTGAGCGCGATACCGGCGAGCAGCATGCGTTCCGTCGAGAAACCGCCGCGGCCTGCGGCGATCATGATGATCAGCAGCGTCGCGGCCGCCCCCAGACTGCCGGCGGGCAGCAGCCAAACGAAGGCGTCGCCCGGCACCATAAACAGCATCATCACGACGCCAAAAGCGGCGCCGGAGCTGATGCCCAACACTTCCGGGCTGGCCATCGGGTTACCAGTCAGTTTCTGAATCAGCGTGCCGGCGACCGCCAGCATCATGCCCGCGGCCAACGCCGACAGCACCCGCGGCCAGCGCCACGGCAGCAGGGAGTCCAGTTCTGCCCCCAGGCTCCAGTGCCAGCCGCCGGCATTTTTACCCAGCATCAGCGCCAGCGTCAGGCCGATCAGCAATACGAGGCCACCCAGCAGGATCCAGCCGGGCAGATTCCCGCGCTCGGCAGGCACCTTATCGCCCAGGTTCATCGGCGGCGGCGTGGCGGCGCTGCGCAAACGCGGCAACAGCCACAGCAGCAGCGGCGCGCCGAACAGCGCGGTGGCCGCACCGGTCGGGATCTCGCGCCACACCTGCGTCACCCCGAGCATCACCTGATCGGTCAGCCACAGCAACAGCGCCCCCAGCAACGGCGCCAGCATCATGCGGTGCGCCAGACGGCGCGCGCCCAGCATCTTCGCCATCAGCGGCGCAAACAGGCCGATAAAGCCGATAACGCCCACGGCGCTCACCAACATGGCGCTGAAGATGATGGCCAGCCCCAGGGCGCAGAAGCGCGCCATCGACAGCCCCAACCCCAGGTTGCGCGCCACGCCGTCGTCCAGCCCCAGCAGCGTCAGCGGGCGCAGCAATAGCGCCGCCAGCGCACCGGCCACCAGCAAACGCGGCAGGATAAACTGCACCGTGCTCCAATCCTGTTGGTTCAGCGCGCCGGTGCCCCACAGGAACATGCCCTGCAGTTGATCGTAATGAAACAGCGCCAGCAGGCTGTTGACCGCGCCGCAGTAAAGTCCCAGCACCAGCCCGGCCAGAATCAGCGTCACCGGCGACATCCGCTTGCCCCAGGCGACGCCGAACACCAGCCCGCCCACCGCAATCGCCCCCACCATAGCGGCCAACTGGCGGGTGAACTCGCCCCCCGGCAGCACCCACAGCGTGGCGATGGTCAGGCCGAGCTGCGCGCCGGCGGCCACGCCGAGCGTCGACGGTTCCGCCAACGGATTGCGCAACACCTGCTGGAACAGCACGCCAACCAACCCCAGACCGGCGCCGGCCAACAGCGACACCGTCAACCGCGGCAGCAGGCTGTAATGGAACAGCATTTGCCGCACGTCGTCGATGTCCGGCGCGCTGAGCGCCCGCACCCATTGCGCCGGCGGCAGCTGCTGCACCAGGTTATATATCGTCAAACCGCCTGCCGCCGCCAGCAACAGCAACAGCAAGATCAGCGTCAGCGGCAATTTCCGGATGCCCGCATTCATGACGCACTCTCCTGAGCCTGCGCCAACAGGCGGCAAAACCGCATCGTCGACAGCGTAGCGCCATAGAACCACACCGCCGGCACCTGCCGCAGCTGGTTTTGCCGCACGAAGGGCAACGACTGCCACAGCGGCGTCGCGCTGACCTTGTCCATCATCGCCTGATTGCCGTGATCGAGATAAATGACCCGGGCGTTACGCACCGTGGCCAATCGTTCAATCCCCACCACCGCCGTGCCCCAAAAGTCGGTTGGCTCCTGCCAGGCATTGCGAATGCCGAGTTGATCCATCGCTTCCTGGAACAGACTTTTCTGGCCGATGATCAGCGCATGGCGCGTGTCGATCAGAGAAAACAACAGCAGCGGTTGCCGGGTGTAGCTTTGCAGGCGCTGACGCGCGTCCTGCATAAAGCTGTCGAACTGCGCCAGGTGGTTTACCGCCCGGCTTTCTATGCCCAACCGCTGGCCCAGCGCCAGCAGCGACTGGCGGGCGACGGTCAGCGGTTTGCCGCTGCCGTCGTTGAAGCCGAAGCTCATGGTTGGCGCGATGGGTTGGATTTTGCGCGGCTTCGGGCCATAGCCTTGCGACAGCAACACCAGCGAAGGCCGAAGCTGCTGCAGCAGTTCGAGGTTCGGTTCGGTGCGCTGGCCGACGTCGACCACCGTCGCCGGCAGCGTCGGCTCCGCCACCCACAGGTTGTAGTTATGCACATCGGCCACCGCCAGCGGCGTCACGCCCAATGCCAACAGCAGCTCGATCGGCAACCATTCCAGCGCCGCAACGCGCGCGATATCCGGCGGCGCATCCGCCGCTCGGCCGGGCAACGAACCCAACAGCGGCGACAGCGCCAGCGCCATCAACAAACGGCGGCGCAGCGGATCGTGAGAAGAAGTGAATGTAGAGGACATCAGTAGACAAAACTCACCGGCGCGCCGCCGCTCGGATGCGGCAACGTGCCCATAGGAATACCGTAAATTTGCTCCAGCACCGGCCCCTGCATCAGCTCCAACGGGCTGCCCTGGGCGATCATTTCACCGCCGCGCAGCGCCACCAAATGGTCACAGTAGCGCGCCGCCATGTTGATGTCGTGCAGTACGGCGATCACTGTAAGATCGCGTTCGCGGCTCAGGCGCTGGATCAGCGCCAGCACCTCGACCTGGTGCGCGATGTCCAGCGCCGAAGTCGGCTCGTCGAGCAGCAGGCAGCGGCTGTCCTGCGCCACCATCATCGCCAGCCAGGCGCGTTGGCGCTCGCCGCCGGACAGGCTGTCCACCAGCCGGTTGGCGAACGGCTTCAAGCCCACCAGCGCGATGGCCTCTTCCACCTGTTGACGATCGTTGGCGCCAAAACGCCCCAGCGCGCCATGCCACGGATAACGGCCGACGGCCACCAGCTCGCGCACCGTCATGCCTTCCGCCGCCGGCAACTGCTGCGGCAGGTAGGCCACCTGGCGGGCGAAGGATTTGCTGTCCCACTGCGCCAACGGCTGCTGATTGAGCAAGACCTGGCCGCCGCTGGGCGCATGGTGCCGCCCGAGCAGTTTCAACAGGGTGGATTTACCGGAACCGTTATGGCCGATCAGGCCGCAGACTTTGCCCTGGGGAAAACTGAGCGACAGCGGTTGCAGCAGCACCCGGCCGGGGACGGCGAAACTGGCGTTATCCAGCGCGAAGGTCGCGCCGGGATTAAGAAGTTTGTCCTGCATAGATCCTGCTTTGTCCGGGGCGACGCGGCGCCGCCCCGGCTATCCGGTTAGAAACGGAAGGTTGCGGTGGCGACCACCTGGCGTTCTGCGCCCCAGTAGCAGGCGTAGTCGCGGTAGCAGCTCGACACGTAGGTCTTGTCGAACAGGTTGTTGATGTTGACGCCCACGGACGAACCCGGCAGGCCAAAGCGCGCCAGATCGTATTTAATGGTCGCGTCCACCAGCGTGTAGTCCGGCACCTTGAAGGTGGAGTTATCGCTGTTGAAGCTCGAGCTGGAGCCGACGTAACGCACGCCGGAACCCAGCGTCAGACCGCTCACCGCCGTTTCGTGGAAGGTATAATCCGCCCACAGCGACGCCATGTGTTTCGGCACCTCGACGGTCGGTTTGCCCTGATAGGTATTGTCCTTGGTGTACTTCGCATCGGTATAGGTATAGGAGGCGATCAGGTTGACGTTGGCATTCAACGCCGCCTTGGCTTCCAGCTCCACGCCGCGCGAACGGATCTCGCCACTCTGCACGCTGAACTGCGCGTTATCCGGATCCGGCGTCAGGTTGTTGTTCTTGGTCAGTTGGTACAGCGCGCCGGTCAGCACGATTGGGCGATCCTTCGGCACGTATTTCACACCGGCTTCATACTGCTTGCCGATCGAGGGCTTAAAGGTCTGACCGTTGATTGACGTATCGAGGGTCGGTTCAAACGACTCGCTGTAGCTGAAATACGGCGTCACGCCGTTGTCGAACAGGTAATTCAATCCGCCGCGCCAGGTAAACTGCCCATCGGAGCGTTCGTTGGTGTACCCGAGAACGCGGTTATTGGCCGACGTTTTCGCCCAGTCATAGCGCCCGCCCAGCGTCAACAGCCACTGGTTCCACTCCCCTTGCTCCTGCACATACAGGCCGGTTTGCTCCTGACGGTTCAAATACTTGTATGGGAAGTTGATATTGACCACATCATTGCCATACTGCGGCTGGGTCATGCTCAGGCCGTCTGCGGAACCATAGTCGGAATTGATATCGTTGCGCATACGCGAATAATCTACGCCAAACAACAGCGTATGGTCGATATCGCCGGTTTTCACCTTCGCCTGCGCCTGAGTATCAACCGCAAAATTGTTCAGGTGCTCTTTCGACTGAACATAAGCGCGATTGATCGTCGTCGGTGATGACAAGCCAAATCCGTAGATGCTCTTCATATCGGTGTCCACCTGCATATAACGCAGGTTCTGGCGCACCGCCCAGGTATCGTTGAAGGCGTGTTCGAAACTGTACCCAATCATCCGCTGCTTGCGCGCCATATAGTTGCTGGCTTCGCCTTCGTTGAAATCGGTCGGCAGTTTGCTGCCGTCCGGCAACGGGATCAGCGTGCCCTGCTTCGGCAGCCAGCCGTAATAACCGGTATAGGGATCGTTTTGAATGTTGGCCAGCAGCGTGAAGTTGGTTTTGTCATCCGGGCGCCAGCTAAAGGACGGCGCGATCGCATAGCGCTTCTCTTTGCTCATGTTTTGCTGCGTATCGCTGTCTTTCGCCAGGCCGGTCAGGCGATAGGAATAGATGCCCTGATCGTCCAGCGCGTCGCTGAAATCGAAACCGGTCTGGAACAGGTTGTCGCTGCCCATCTTGAACTGGATTTCGCGCAGCGGCTCGGTGGTTGGCCGCTTGCTGACCATCGAGACCAAACCGCCCGGGTTGCTTTTACCGTACAGCACCGAGACCGGGCCGCGCAGCAGTTCGGCGCGTTCGAGGAAATAAGGATCGATGGACGCTTCGCTGTAGTTGTCGCCCAGCAACCGCAGGCCATCCAGATACTGGGTGGTGTTGGTGGCCGGGAAGCCGCGGATTGCCACCGCGTCATAGGTCGTGGAGCTGCCACGGCTGGCGAATACGCCCGGCGCATAGGCCAGTGCGCCCTTCACCGTATCCGGCTGGCGCATATCCATCTCTTCACGCGTTACCACGGAAACGGACTGCGGGTTCTTCTCGATCGGCGTATCGGTTTTGGTGCCGGTGGCGCTGCGCTTGGCGACATAGGTGCCGACCGGCCCCCAGGCGCTTTCCTGCTGGGCGGTGTTGCTACCGCCCACAACGGTAATCGTGTCTTCCTTGGCGGCCGGCTTGGCGTCGGCGGAAAAAGCCGGCATCGCCAGCGTGCCCAACGCCGCAGCGACGGTGATCGCTAACGCGTTGACGGGGAGACGGCCCTGCTTGGCCGCGGATGATGAAAGACGCTTGGTCAGCATGATTTATTTCTCTGATGAATTATTAAATGACGAATGTAAACGATAATAATTATTATAAGCGTCGCATTTTATGCAGAAGCCAAATTAAACTGCAAGCCGAATTCATAGGGCAAATAGGTTAAGGATTAGGCGCTTAGCCTTGCAGTTAACAGGGAAATAAAACGAGCGGAAAAATAAAAAAGCCCGCAACCAAGGTTACGGGCTTAATAACAAAGAAAAAACTTTCACCGGGGCCGACGCCCCGGTAGCGATTACTGGCCGAACATATCCTTGATCCAGCCGGCGACGCCATCGCCATCTTTTTGCTCACCCGCCGCCGGTTGTTGCTGTTGCTGCACCGCCGCCTGGCTGGCCTGGCACAATCCCTGCGGATTGTCGGTCCAGACCGGGATGGTGCGCCAACTGCCGCCGCCGCAGATAAAGTTGCCGGCGGAGTCGATGCTCATCTGGTTAATGCCTTCCGGCGGCTGCAGCATCAGCGGCAGCGGCGTCTGGTTTTCCAGATAGCGGCGATACAGGGTCAACGCGCCGTTGGCGCCGGTCAGCTTGGCCGGGCCGTTGTTATCGCGCCCGACCCAGGCGATCGCCACTTCCTTGCCGTCGATGCCGGCGAACCAGCTGTCGCGTAGATCGTTAGTGGTACCGGTTTTCGCCGCCAGGTTGTAGTTCGGGAACTTCACCGACAGCGAGCGGGAGGTCCCGCGCGCCACGCCCTGCTGCATCGCGTACAGCGTCAGGTAAGCGGCCTGCGCCGGCACCATGCGCTCCGCCTGCGGGAAGCTCTGGTACAGCACCGTGCCGTCTTCGGCGATCACCGAACGCACCGCCGACAGCGGCGCACGGTTACCGCCGCTGGCGATGGTCTGGTACTCCTGCGCCACTTCCATCGGCGTCAGGCCGATCGCCCCCAGCAGCATCGAAGGCACCGGGTTGATCTCCGCTTTCGGGATGCCCAGGCGTTGCAGCGTGGCGCTGATCTGATCCAGCCCGACCGACAGGCCGAGGTTCACTGTCGGCACGTTCAGCGAGTTGGCCAACGCATCCACCAGCATCACCTGACCGCGGAATTTGCGATCATAGTTGTTCGGCTGCCAGACGGCGCCGTTCGGCTGTTTCAGCGACAGCGGCGCATCCGCCAGCCAGGTGTTGAGGCGGTATTTATCCGGTTCGGACAGCGCGGTCAGATACGTCGGCGGCTTGGCCAACGAGCCGACCAGACGGCGCGCCTGCATGGCACGGTTGAAACCGGCGAACTGCGGGTTGGCGCCGCCGACCATGGCGCGCACTTCACCGCTGAAGCGATCGACAATCACCATCGCCGCTTCCAGATCCTGCAGGTGACGCGCGGCGCGCAGCGCCGGGATGCCGTCTTCGACCGCTTTTTCCGCCGCGTCTTGCGACACCGGATCCAGCGTGGTGAAGATCTTCACGCCGGACAGGTCATTGACCTTATCGCCCAGCCTGGTTTGCAGTTCCTGACGCACCATCTGCATAAACGCCGGCTGTGGCGTAATGACGCCGCCTTTCGGCTGTACGCCCAGCGGACGCGCGCTCAGCATGTCATACAGCTCGCCGTCGATCACACCCTGGTTCTGCAGCAGTTTGAGCACCAGATTGCGGCGTTCCAGCGCCAGTTTCGGGTTACGCCACGGGTTGTACAGCGACGCGCCCTTGACCATGCCGACCAGCAGCGCCTGCTGATCGAGGCTCAGCTCGTCCACCGGGCGGCCAAAGTAATACAGGCTGGCCAGCGGGAAGCCGCGGATCTGGTCGCTGCCGCTCTGGCCGAGATACACCTCGTTCAGATACAGCTCCAGAATGCGATCCTTGCTGTAACGGTAATCGACCAACAGCGCCATATAGGCTTCGTTGGCCTTACGCCACAGCGAACGTTCGTTGGTCAGGAACAGGTTCTTCACCAGCTGCTGCGTCAGGGTACTGCCGCCCTGCACCGCGCGGCCGGCGGTCAGGTTGGCCAGCACCGCGCGGCCGATGGAGTACGGGCTGATGCCGTCATGCTCATAGAAGTGGCGGTCTTCCGTGGCGATCAGCGTATCCACCAACAGATCCGGGAAACCGGAGCGCGGCACGAACAGGCGCTGTTCACCGTTCGGCGACTGCAGCATGGTGATAAGACGCGGATCGAGGCGGAAGAAGCCGAAGCTGCGGCCGCTGTCCAGGTTTTCGATCTTCGCCAGGCGGTTGTTCTGGAAATCGAGGCGGGCGCGGATCTGCCCTTCTTTACCATCCGGGAAGTCGAACGGGCGGCGCAGCATCTCGATGCTGTTGGCCTGTACGGTAAACTCGCCCGGACGCGTCATGCGGCTGACCTGACGGTACTGCATGCCTTCCAGCAGGTTGACCATCTCCTTCTTGCTGTACGGCATGCCCGGTTCCAGGTTGACCATGCGGCCGTACACCGCCGCCGGCAATTGCCAGACTTTGCCGTCGATGCGGCTGCGGATCTGGGAATCCAAATAGACGCCGTAGATCGCCAACAGGACGGCGAGCACCAGGATCAGTTTGATAATCAGGCCGAGCCAGCGGCGTTTTTTACGCGGCGGAGTCGCTTTTACCTTACGCGGCATGCGTTCCTCCTCCTCTTCATACTCATCATCGTCATACTCGTCTTCTTCGTAATCGTCATAATCGTCGTCTCGGCGACGGCGCGGCGGCTTGCGCGACGCGGTGCTTTTTGGTTGTTTTCCTTTGCGCCCGATGGGCTCGCGGTCATCCCCAGCCATGGCTGTTGTTCTCCGAGCTTGCCGACACTGCCGGCCATGATTAGTCGCTTAATCTGTGCCGACGCCGCAGCGCTGACCAGAAGAAACATCTGAATTCCAAACCTTGAATGATCGCGACCTACTGATATTTCTTCGTTCGGCGCGTCGGTACCGCCGTGGCCGGATCGTCCGGCCACACGTGTTTCGGGTAGCGGCCCTTCATCTCTTTTTGCACCTCGCGGTAGGCGCCTTGCCAGAAGGCCGCCAGATCGCCGGTGATTTGCAACGGCCGGTGCGCAGGTGAGAGTAACTCAAGCACCACCGGGATGCGACCCTCCGCCAACATCGGGCTGCGCTGCTCGCCGAACATCTCCTGCAAACGCACCGCCAGCGCCGGCGGTTTGCCGGCCTCATAACGGATCGGCAGGCGGCTGCCGGTCGGCACAGTGTAATGAGTGGGTAGCGCATTATCCAGCCGCTGCTTTTGCTGCCAGTCCAGCAGGCGGGACAACGCCTCGGCGAGGTTGACCTGCTTCAAGCCGCGCAGATCGCGCACGCCGTTCAGCGACGGCAGCAGCCACTGATCCAGCGCCGCCAGCAGCGGCTCTTCATCCATCGCCGGCCACTCCGCCTCCGGCAGCCAGGCTTGCGCGCACTGCAGGCGCACCCGCAATTGTTCGGCTGCGCCCTCCCAGTTGAGCACCGCCAGCCCCTGCGCGCGCACCCAATCGAGCAGCGCCTGCTGCAGCTCTTCGTCCGCCGGTTTGGCCAGCGGCTGAGCGCGCAGCGTCAGACGGCCGATCTGCTGGCGCTTCCAGGCGCGCAGCGTGCCCTTCTCTTCATCCCATTCCACCGCCGTGCGCTGCATGACCATCGCCGGCAGCTGCGCCGCCAGCGCTTCGATGTCCACCGGCAACGCCAACAGGATTCGCGCATCGGGGCTGTTGTGGCCCTGCAACAGGCTGGGGACGATCAGCCAGGGCGCGCGCGACAGCGCCTCATCCTGGTTCATCGCCGCCCCCATGCCGTTAGCCAGCAAGTAGCGGCCGTCCTGACCGCGACGCTGGGCGATGCGATCGGTAAATGCCAGCGCCAACAGCCGCGGCGCCAAATCGGCGTCAACTTGCCCCGCACGTTGCGGCAGACGTTTGGCCAACTGCGCGGCGCGCTGCCGCCAGTTCGGCTGCGGGCGGCTCAGCCAATAACCGATATCCATCTGCCCGCCGCGCGGCGGTTCTTCCAGCAATGCCGCCAGCAACGCGGCCGTCGCCAGGCCGTCGGCGCTCA
Source organism: Serratia sp. BNK-23 (assembly GCF_047456145.1). Lineage (NCBI taxonomy): Bacteria > Pseudomonadati > Pseudomonadota > Gammaproteobacteria > Enterobacterales > Yersiniaceae > Serratia > Serratia sp. BNK-23. The sequence goes on along the minus strand of NZ_CP179900.1, from coordinate 684,933 downwards.
GCGTCGCGCCGGCGACCAGCATCGCCGCCAGCCGCGGCTCGCATCCCAACGCGGCCATCTGGCGCCCCGGCGCGGTGAGTTTGTCGCCGTCATCCGTAGCCCCCAACCGACGCAGCAACGCCCTGGCCGCCGCCAATGCCGCCGCCGGCGGCGCATCAAGCCAGGTCAGCTGCGCCGGATCGTGGCAACCCCACTGCAACAGTTCGAGCCAGAAGCCGGTGAGATCGCTCTGTAAAATATCCGGTTCGGCATGTTCCGCCGCGCGTTCCGCCTGTTCTTTGGCGAACAGATGCCAGCAAAGGCCCGGCTCCAGGCGCCCGGCGCGCCCGGCACGCTGTACCATCGAGGCCTGACTGATGCGCTGTGTCGCCAGCCGTGTCAAACCGTTGCGCACGTCGTAACGCGCCACGCGCTCCAGGCCGCTGTCCACCACCAGCCGAATGCCCTCGATCGTCAGGCTGGTTTCGGCGATGTTGGTCGCCAGCACCACCTTGCGGCGGCCAGGCGCCGCCGGCTGAATCGCTTTTTGCTGTTGCGCCAGAGGCAAGGCACCATACAGCGGGCAAAGATCGGTATCGCTCGCCACCTCGCCGGTCAATCGCTCCAGCACCCGATTGATCTCCGCCACGCCCGGCAGGAACAGCAGCAAAGATCCCGGCTGTTCGGCCAGCAACCGCTTCACCGCCGCCGCTACGCCGTCCTCCAGCCGCTGATGGCTGGCCAACGGCTGATACAGGCGTTCAACCGGGAAACTGCGCCCCTCAGACACCACTACCGGCGCTTCCGGCAGCAACTGCGACAGGCGAGCGTTATCCAAGGTGGCCGACATGATCAGCAGTTTCAGATCGTCGCGCAGCCCTTGCTGCACGTCGAGCAGCAACGCCAGCGCCAAATCGGCCTGCAGGCTGCGTTCATGGAACTCATCGAGGATCACCAACGACACGCCCTGCAGCTCGGCATCCTGCTGCAGCATGCGGGTGAGAATGCCTTCCGTCACCACTTCCAGTCGGGTTTGCGGCCCGCTTTTGCTTTCGGCGCGCATGCGGTAGCCCACGGTCTGACCAGGCTCCTCCCCCAGTTGCTGCGCCAGGCGATAGGCGACGTTTTTCGCCGCCAGCCGCCGCGGCTCCAACATGATAATGCGCCCCGGCAACCCGGCCTTAGCCAGGATCTGCAGCGGCAACCAGGTGGATTTACCGGCGCCGGTCGGGGCGTGCAACAGCACCTGCGGGGCAGACTGCAGCGCAGCCAGCAACTCATCGAGCACCGCGCTGACGGGCAATGAAGACACTGAATTCTCCGTAGTGGTTAGCGTTAAACGGCGTACAGTGTAGCATTAGCTTTGTCCCCGTAACCTTTCAAACTGCGGCGGCGTTAGCTATAGTACGGAGCTCATTCGTGCGCCGCGCCGCTCGCGGGGCCGCTGCCAGTAACGTTTACCGCTGTTCCCGACCGTTTTGTCATGCATTTGCCGAGTCCTTATGTCCAATTCGCGCCGCCTGTTTTTCGCCCTGTCCTTGCCTGACGCCCTGCAACGGCAGGTGATCCGCTGGCGCGCCGAGGCGTTTGCGCCGGAGGCCGGCCGGCCGGTGGCGGCGGCCAATTTGCACCTGACGCTGGCGTTTCTCGGCGAGGTCAGCGCGCAGAAAGAACTGGCGCTGCGCAAACTGGCCGGCCGTATCGTGCAACCCGGCTTCAGCATGCGGCTCGACGATCTCGGCCATTGGCCGCGCCCCGGCGTGGTCTGGCTCGGCACCCGCCGCGCGCCGCGCGGGCTGCTGCAGCTGGCCGAGCTGCTGCGTTCGCAGGCCGCACGCAGCGGCTGCCATCAAAGCGCGCTGCCGTTCCATCCGCACATCACGCTGCTGCGCGCCGCCACTCAGCCGGTGGCGATCCCGCCGGCGACGCCGGGCTGGGCGTTCAGCGCCGACGCCTTTTCCTTATATGAGTCGGTGTTCGAAAACGGCCGCACCCGCTATCAACACCTCGAACAGTGGCCGCTGGCCAAACAGGCATCCGCATGATTTTCTCTCCACCGCTGCGTTCCGCTACGCTGATCAAACGTTACAAACGCTTTCTGGCGGACGTGATCACCCCGGAAGGGGAAACCTTTACGCTGCACTGCGCCAATACCGGCGCCATGACCGGCTGCGCCACGCCCGGCGACACCGTTTGGTACTCCACCTCGGACAATCCCAAGCGCAAATACGCCCACAGTTGGGAGTTGACCCATACCCAACAGGGGCACTGGATCTGCGTCAATACCCTGCGCGCCAACGCGCTGGTGCGCGAGGCGATTGAACATAATTTAATCGATGAATTATCCGGTTACAGTAAAATCAGCGGCGAGGTGAAATACGGCGGTGAAAACAGCCGTATCGATTTGTTATTACAGGCAGAAAATCGGGTTAACTGCTATATTGAAGTTAAGTCAGTCACATTACTGCAACAACAACGTGGTTACTTTCCTGATGCGGTAACGCTCAGAGGGCAAAAGCACCTGCGTGAGTTGCTCAGCGTGGTTGAAAGCGGGCAACGGGCGGTGTTGTTCTTTGCCGTGTTACACAGCGGTATTGAGCAGGTCGCACCGGCACATCATATAGATGAGCGCTATGCGGCGCTGTTGGCACAGGTCCGGCAGTTGGGAGTGGAAGTGGTTTGCTACGGGGCAAAGTTATCACCTGACGGTATTTATCTCTGCGATAAGCTGCCGTTTTTTATCGATTAGCGCAGTCGGGTCCCTATAAATAGACAACCGGCCAGCACGATCGCCAAATACGCCCTCCTTCACACGATTGTCAAGCGGGCGACAGGAATAATTGCCAACCTACCTTCCTTCTGTTATTTATAGCGGCCTGTTTTTCCCCCGCATTGGGGATTCGATAGTGCGTGTGTATGTAGGAGAAGCAACATGCAAGAAGGGCAAAACCGTAAAACCTCGTCCTTGAGCATTCTCGCCATCGCTGGGGTGGAGCCGTACCAAGAGAAGCCGGGCGAAGAGTACATGAACGACGCCCAGTTGTCGCATTTCAAGCGCATTCTTGAAGCGTGGCGCAACCAGCTCAGGGACGAAGTGGACCGTACTGTATCGCATATGCAAGAAGAGGCAGCCAACTTCCCTGATCCGGCCGACCGTGCCACTCAGGAAGAAGAGTTCAGCCTTGAACTGCGTAACCGTGACCGTGAACGCAAACTGATCAAAAAGATCGAGAAAACGCTGAAGAAAGTGGAAGACGATGATTTCGGCTACTGCGAATCTTGTGGCGTGGAGATCGGTATTCGTCGCCTCGAAGCGCGTCCGACCGCCGATCTGTGCATCGACTGCAAGACGCTGGCTGAGATCCGCGAAAAGCAGATGGCCGGCTAATACCGCTACTCTACATGATTGGAGCTGCATCAAGGCGGCAAGAATGCGCATCCCGATGAGCTTACTCAAGTAAGTGATTCGGGTAAGCAGGCGCAGCTAACACAGATGCAGTTTCAAGCATAACGAGTATGTTATCGCTGCGGCGTGCGCACCCGCGTGCGCCGCACAGAGAAAAGGGAACCTCTCCCCTCTGATATGCAAGAAAGTCATTATGTGGGGCGCTTTGCCCCATCGCCTTCCGGGGATCTGCATTTCGGTTCGCTGATTGCCGCTCTGGGAAGCTACCTTCAGGCTCGCGCCCAACGCGGGCAGTGGCTGGTTCGCATCGAAGATATCGACCCGCCGCGCGAAGTCCCCGGCGCCGCCGCTCGCATCCTGTCTGCGCTGGAACATTATGGTCTCCACTGGGACGGCCAGGTCATCTATCAATCCCAACGTCACGACGCCTATCGCGCCGCGCTGGATCTGTTGCAGCGCCAGGGGCTCAGCTATTACTGCACCTGCACCCGCAGCCGCATCCAGCACATCGGCGGATTGTACGACGGCCACTGCCGCGATTTGCAGCTCGGCCCGCAGGGTGCCGCTATCCGCTTGCGTCAGACCGCCCCCGTTTACCGGTTCAACGATCTCCTGCAGGGAGAATTGCACGCCGATCCGGCGCTGGCGGGGGAAGACTTTATCATTCGCCGCCGCGATGGGCTGTTCGCCTACAACCTGGCGGTGGTGATCGACGACCATTTTCAGGGCGTGACCGAGATTGTCCGCGGCGCCGATCTGATCGAACCGACGGTGCGCCAAATTGCCCTCTACCGCCAGCTGCAGGCGCCGGTGCCCGCCTATGTGCATCTGCCGCTGGCTCTGGGCGCCAACGGCATCAAGCTGTCGAAGCAAAATCATGCGCCGGCGTTGCCCGCCGGCGATCCGCGCCCGGTGCTGATCGCCGCGCTGAAATTTCTGCGCCAACCGCTGCCGGAAAGCTGGCAAGATCTTGACCTGCCATTATTATTGAGCTGGGCGATCGAACACTGGCGGTTGGAAAACGTGCCGCGTCAGGAGGCTATCCCTCTGGATGAAAACACGCCGGCATTCTCAAAGGAGCCATGGTGAGCTATGATTAGCCGCTATTTTTTGTTAGCTCCATTTTTATCAGTCACTATCGAGGTGTACCATTTTTACCCGAGTAGCCAACTTCTGTCGTAAGGTACTGACCCGCGATGACAAGCTGCCCCGCGACGACGCGGCGGCCGGCGATAAAAACGTAGTCCGCGAAGAGCGTGCCGCGGCGCCAAGCCGCCCTGCGCCGCAGCCGCGCGCCGCCGATAACGGCAGCAACGCCCCTGCCCGCCGCTCAACGCCGCGCAAGCGTCCGCCTTTTCCTATCGCCGAGAGCAACGACTCGATGACCGTGATCCCGCGCGAACAGCACTCGATCTCCCGTAAAGACATCAGCGAGAATGCGCTGAAAGTGCTTTATCGCCTGAACAAGTCCGGCTACGAGGCTTATCTGGTCGGCGGCGGGGTGCGCGATCTGTTGCTCGGCAAAAAGCCGAAAGACTTCGACATCACCACCAACGCCACGCCGGAGCAAGTGCGCAAGCTGTTCCGCAACTGCCGCCTGGTCGGCCGCCGTTTCCGCCTGGCGCACGTGATGTTCGGGCCGGAGATCATCGAAGTGGCCACCTTCCGCGGTCACCACGAACAGAATCAGGAATCCGACAAGAATTCCTCCCAGCAGGCGCAAAACGGCATGCTGCTGCGCGACAATATCTTCGGTTCGATCGAGGAAGACGCCCAGCGCCGTGATTTCACCATCAACAGCCTGTACTACGGCGTGGCGGATTTCACCCTGCGCGATTACGTCGGCGGCCTGAACGATCTGAAGCAAGGCGTGATCCGCCTGATCGGCGATCCGGAAACCCGCTACCGCGAAGATCCGGTGCGTATGCTGCGCGCGGTGCGCTTCGCCGCCAAGCTGGACATGCGCATCAGCGAAGAGACCGCCGAGCCGATCCCGCGTCTGGCTTCGCTGCTGCATGAGATCCCACCGGCGCGCCTGTTCGAAGAATCCCTCAAGCTGCTGCAGGCGGGTTACGGTTTCCAGACCTACCTGAAGCTGTGCGAATACCAGCTGTTCCAACCGCTGTTCCCGCTGATCGCCCGTAACTTCACGCCGAACCACGATACGCCGATGGAGCGCATTCTGGTGCAGGTGCTGAAGAACACCGATCACCGTCTGCAGAACGACATGCGCGTCAACCCGGCGTTCCTGTTCGCCGCCATGCTGTGGTACCCGCTGCTGGAGCATGCGCAGAAGCTGGCGCAGGAAAGCGGCCTGGCCTACTACGACGCCTTCGCGCTGGCGATGAACGACGTGCTCGACGAGCAGTGCCGCTCGCTGGCCATCCCGAAACGCATCACCACGCTGGTGCGCGATATCTGGCAGCTGCAGCTGCGCCTGTCCCGCCGCCAGGGCAAACGCGCGCACAAACTGATGGAGCATCCGAAATTCCGCGCCGCCTATGATTTGCTGGCGCTGCGTGCGGAAGTGGAAGACAATCAGGAAATGTTGCGTCTGGCCGAGTGGTGGGGCGAGTTCCAGGACGCCACGCCGGCGCGGCAGAAAGCCATGCTGAGCACCCTGGGTGACGATCCGGCGCCGCGCCGCGCGCGCCAACGCCGCCCTCGCCGCCGGGCACCGCGTAAAGAAGGGGCATAATGATCCGCGTTTATATCGCGCTGGGCAGCAACCTGGCGCAGCCGCTGCAACAGGTTAACGCCGCGCTGGAGGCGCTGGAGCATCTCCCGCGCACCCGGCTGGTCACCAGTTCTTCGTTTTACCGCACCAAGCCGCTGGGGCCGCAAAACCAGCCGGACTTTCTCAATGCGGTGGTGGCGCTGGATACCCTGTTGCCGCCCGAACAGCTGCTCGACCATACCCAGGCGATAGAACGCAATCAGGGGCGCGTGCGCAAGGATGAACGCTGGGGGCCGCGCACGCTCGATCTGGACATCATGCTGTACGGCGACCAGGTGATCCATACCGATCGCCTGACGGTGCCGCATTACGGCCTGAAAGAGCGCGAATTCATGCTCTACCCGCTGGCAGAAATCGCCCCCGATCTGATTTTCCCCGATGGCGAACCGCTCGCCAGCTGCCTCAAGCGCGTGCCGGAAAACGGCATGGCGCTGTGGCACTCGCCAAAACCGAAATCCTGACCCGCCTACAGCGCCAGCCGCGCGACAAATCCCCCCGCCGGGCGATTGGCGAAACTGATCTGTAAACCATGCAAGCCGGCAATACGCTGTACGATCGAGAGCCCCAGCCCGCTGCCGGTTTGTTCCTGCCCCGGCGGGCGATAGAAGCGCTCTCCGAGCCGCGCCAGATGCTCCGTGGTGACACCCGGACCGTCGTCCTCCACCGTCAGTGAACGTTCGCTCAACGTCATGGTGACGACGCCGCCCTGCGGGGTATAGCGCACCGCGTTGTCCAGCAGATTGCGCAACAGCAGCGACAGCAGCAAGGTTTCTCCCTGACGCGGCGGCGGCGTTCCCCGATGTTCATAGCGTAGCGTCACGCCCGCCGCATGCGCCTGCCGGTCCTGTTCCGCTAGGGTCATCGTCACCAGATTGTTCCAGTCGATCGGCGCCAGTTCGGCCAGATCCGACAGCGAATCCAGCCGCGACAGCGTGAGCAGCTGATCCACCAGCCGGGTGGCGCGATCGATGCCGACCGTCAGATTGTCCAGCGCATGCTCGCGCATCGGCGCATCGTCCCCCGCCAACTGCACCACTTCGGTCTGCACCCGCAATGCCGCCAGCGGGCTGCGCAATTCGTGCGCGGCATCGGAGGTGAAACGCCGCTCCCGCACCAGTAAAGCGTTGATGCGGGCGAACAGCGCGTTGAGCGCATCCACCAGTGGGCGCACCTCGGTCGGCACCTGGCGCGCGTCCAGCGGCGCGGCGTCATCGGGCGCGCGCCGGCGCAAACCGGCCGCCACCGCGCGCAGCGGCCGCAGCTCGCGCCCGACCATCAGCGCGATCAGCAGCATCAGCACCGGCAGCGTCGCCAGCCAGGGCACCAGTTGGCCGGTCACCATGCCCAGCGCCATATCGCGCCGGTAATCCCACTCCTGGCCGACCACGATGCGGTAGCGCCCGTCCGGGCTGGTCAGCCACACCAGGCGCCAGCTGTCGTCATCGCCTTTGCGCTCGCCGTCGGTAAAACCCTCACGCTCCCCGTCAAACAGGAAGTCGGCACCGTTCTCGCCGTCGTTGAGCAGCATCTTGCCCTGGCGATCGAAGATGGCGAACGCCAGCGCGTCGTCGTCCTGCTCGCCGCGCTTGCCGTGATGCACCAGCTTCTTGGTTTTCGGCAGGCTGCGCGCGCTTTCATCGGCCAACAGATCGCCGAGGTTAGCGGTCGCCAGCCGCTTGGCGAACAGCATCTGCTGGGTGTCGAACACTTCGTTGATGGTGTTGCGCGACATCACCCAGGCCACCACGCTGGCGGTGCTCCAGGTCAGCAGCGCCAGCAGGCTGAAGATCAGGATCAGGCGCAGCCGCAGGCTGAGACGCTTCACGGCGCATCCCCCAGCGTGTAACCCACGCCGTGGATGGTACGGATGAAGCCGTTGCCCAGCTTGCGCCGCAGGTGGTGAATATGCACCTCCACCGCGTTACTGCTCACTTCGTCGTCCCAGTTGTACAGTTTCTCCTGAATCAACGGCCGCGCCAGCACGCGCCCTTTGTTGTGCAGAAACAGCTCCAGCACCGCCAATTCGCGCGGCGTCAGCGTCACCGGCTCGCCGTTGCAGCTCACGCTGCGAGTGGCGCTGTCGAACACCACGTTGCCGTGCGTCAGCTGCGGCATCAGTTGGCCGTGGCGACGGCGGATCAGCGCCTGCAGGCGCGCCGCCACTTCGGCCAGCGCGAACGGCTTGCACAGGTAATCGTCGGCGCCGCTTTGCAGCCCGCTGACCCGCTGCTCCAGCGCATCGCGGGCGGTGAGGATCAGCACCGGCACGTCCTGCCCGGCCTGGCGCCACTGGCGCAGCAGATCCAGGCCGTCGAGGCCCGGCAGGCTGAGATCGAGGATCACCGCGTCGTACGGCGCGCTGTCCAGCGCATTTTTGCCGACGGCGCCGTCGGTGAACCAGTCCAGATTGAAGCCGAGTTTGGTCAGCCCGGCCTTGATGCCGTCCCCGATCAGTTTGTCATCTTCGATCAACAGAATTCGCATGAGTATCCCTTTTGAGTCTTGGCGCCATTGCACCACAAGGTTCTTAAGAACCGCTTAAGCATGGCGATCCGCGCTACCCACCCCGATCGGGTTACAGTAGAATGACTGCACTTTTTTGCAGCCTGGGCCTGCGTACGCCGCACGGCCCGTTTCAGGAGACGTTGTGATGAAACCCACCACCGTGACCCACTTGCGCCAGTGGAAACAGGAGCAACGCAAGTTTGCTACCCTTACCGCCTACGATGCCAGCTTTGCCAAACTGTTTGAAGAGCAAGGCATCAAAGTCCTGTTGGTGGGCGATTCGCTGGGCATGACGCTGCAGGGCCACGACTCCACGCTGCCGGTCACCGTCGCCGACGTGGCCTATCACACGCGCGCCGTGCGCCGCGGCGCGCCGGCCTGTCTGCTGCTGGCCGATCTGCCGTTCATGAGTTACGCCACCCCCGAACAAACCTTCGCCAACGCCGCCGAGCTGATGCGCGCCGGCGCCAACATGGTGAAACTGGAAGGCGGCAGCTGGTTGTGCGACACGGTGAAAATGCTCGCCGAGCGCGCGGTGCCGGTATGCGGCCACCTGGGCCTGACGCCGCAGTCGGTCAACGTGTTCGGCGGTTATAAGGTGCAAGGGCGCGACGAACTGGCCGCCAAGCAGCTGTTGCAGGACGCGCAGAATCTGGAACTGGCCGGCATTCAGCTGCTGGTGCTGGAATGCGTGCCGACCGAGCTGGCGCGCCAGATCACCGAAGCGCTGTCCATTCCGGTCATCGGCATCGGCGCCGGCAACGGCACCGACGGCCAGATCCTGGTGATGCACGACGCCTTCGGCATCACCGGCGGCCACACGCCGAAGTTCGCCAAGAACTTCCTGGCGCAGAGCGGCGATATCCGCACGGCGGTGCAGCACTACATTCAGGAAGTGGAGCAAGGCCTCTACCCGGCGGCTGAACACTCTTTTAACTAAGCGATGGTTCCAGGAGTCACCCAATGATTATTATCGAAACCCTGCCGATGCTGCGTCAGCAGATCCGCCGCTGGCGCCAGGAAGGCAAACGCATCGCGCTGGTGCCGACCATGGGCAACCTGCACGACGGCCACATGACGCTGGTCGATGAAGCGCGCGCCCGCGCCGACGTGGTGGTGGTGAGCATCTTCGTTAACCCGATGCAGTTCGATCGCCCGGACGATCTGGCGCGCTACCCGCGCACGCTGCAGGAAGACAGCGAAAAGCTGACCCGCCGCGGCGTCGATCTGGTGTTCGCGCCGGCCCCGGCCGCGGTTTATCCGCAGGGCCTGGAGCAGCAGACCTACGTCGACGTGCCGGGCATCTCCACCATCCTGGAAGGCGCCAGCCGGCCGGGCCACTTCCGCGGCGTTTCCACCATCGTCAGCAAGCTGTTCAACCTGGTGCAGCCTGATTTGGCCTGTTTCGGCGAGAAGGATTACCAACAGCTGGCGTTGATCCGCAAAATGGTGGCGGACATGGGTTACGACATCGATATCGTCGGCGTGCCGACCGTGCGCGCCAAAGACGGCCTGGCCCTCAGTTCGCGCAACGGCTACCTGACCGCCGAAGAGCGCAAGGTAGCGCCGCAGCTGAGCAAGATCATGAACGCGCTGGCGCAACAGCTGGCCAATGGCGAGCGCCAGATCGAAGCGCTGCTGGAGCAGACCGCCGAGCAGCTGCGCGCCGCCGGCTTTACGCCGGATGAGCTGTTTATTCGCGACGCCGACAGCCTGCAGCCGCTGACGGTGGACAGCCAGCGAGCGGTGGTGCTGATGGCAGCCTGGCTGGGCAAGGCGCGTCTTATCGACAACCAGCAGGTCGACCTGACGCTGTAAGCCGTTTTTTATACTGTCGTCACCCTACCGCCCTGACCATAGGTAGACAATGGCGGGGCAATCGGTGACGATAGAGATTGCAGGGATGCAGGAGAGATGTTCAACCCCAGCGCCTGTGAAGGCCGATATTCAGTTAGGTAAAGCTATGATACGTACTATGCTGCAAGGCAAGCTGCATCGCGTCAAAGTCACTCAGGCTGACTTGCACTATGAAGGATCCTGCGCCATCGACCAGGATTTCCTGGAAGCGGCCGGCATTCTGGAATATGAAGCGATCGATATTTACAACGTGGATAACGGCCAGCGCTTCTCCACCTACGCCATCGCCGCCGAGCGCGGTTCGCGCATCATTTCGGTCAACGGCGCCGCCGCGCGCTGCGCCTGCGTCGGCGACAAACTGATCATCTGCTCCTATGTGCAAATGACCGACGCCGACGCCCGCCAACACCACCCGAAAGTCGCCTATTTCGAAGGTGACAACAACCTGCAGCGCAAGGCGAAAGCCGTGCCGGTTCAGGTCGCCTGACAATAAAACGGGCGCCTTGCGCGCCCGTTCTTCCTTATTGCACCACCACCGTGCCCGGCTTGTTGGCTATCCGATCCGCCATGGTCTGGATCGAGTCGGTGCGCAGAATATACAGCCGCTTTAGCGTATAGGGGTTATCCCCCGGCTTTACCTTGCCCTGCACCGTGGTCACCGCCAGATGGAAACCGGCGTCCTGCGCCGCCTGAATCGCCCGTTGGTTATAGCCGCCGAATGGGTAAGACAGATACAGCACGTGCGGATTGAACTGCGACAGCGCGCGGCGAGAGCGCTCAAAATCAAACTCGATATTGTGCAGCGAACGGCTCAGCAAAATCGGCTGGCGATTACCGTCGGTGCGGTGCAGGAAATGGGTATGCGACTGCACGTCGAACACGTCCTGAATCTGCTTGAGCTCCGAGACGCTCATAAACTGCAACGAGTCCGGGTTCCATTTCTGCGGATGGCGTTTGATGCGCGAAGAGATGATGAACGCCGTGGCGCGGAAACCGTAATCCTTCAATACCGGGTAAGCGTAGCGATACACCGATTTCAGCCCGTCGTCGAAGGTCAGCACGACCGCCTTGCCCGGCAGGTTGATCTGATTTTTCAGGTAGGCTTCCAGCTGGTACAGCGAAATGGTGTCGTAGCCCGCCTGCTTCAGGTAGGTCATCTGGTTGCTGAACGCCACGTCTGAAGTGGTGGTCGAGGTGTGGCGGAAGCGTTTGTTCTCTTCGTTTTTCAGCAGGTGGTGGTAAGTCAGCACCGGTATGCCGTTATCGATCTCGCAGTCCAACTCATTAATGAACCCCAGCCGCTCGCCGATGTTGACCTCGTACCAGGTGTTGTTCAGGCGATCCTTCAGCTTGCCGATGATCGGATAGCGCAGGTTGCCTTCCAGCGTGCCCAATACCTCGCTGTCCTTGTCCGCTGCGGTGTATACGTCGATCGTTTTTTGCGTGATCAGATTCTGGTTGGTCAGCGGTTTGTTCAGCTCGCCTAGATCGTCTTGCACCTTGCGCGACTTCTTCAATTCACGCACGTCGTCTTTATCGATAAAGCCGGTACCGTGCCCGAATTTGAATTCGTAGTATTCCGCATCCGCCGGGAAGACTTGGAGCAGTTGCCCGCGCTTCACTTCCCCTACCGGGATCACATGCTCGCCCACCAACGCATAGACTTCGCTATCGCGCTGCGCTTCCATGTATTCAGATTTAACCGCGCTGTCTTCCGACAGCAGACTAGCCAGGCTCACAGGGGAAACCAACGACATCAGAATGCCGAGCAACCCAGCCGTTAACGTGTATTGAGACCGCATGATGATGTTCTGCTTACGAGTGCGTAATGACAAAAGTGGAGGAAATGTGGAGCGCCAGCATAGCACGATTTGAACAGCGGGGAACTAGCGGTTATTTGAGCAATTCTATTGATTTACGCGCCGCCTGCGCCAAATCAAGAAAAGCGCCCCCGCCGGGAAAGCGAGGGCGCGATACGATCAGCTGCGCAGGCCGCGGCCGCGCTCGATCAGGTACCAGGACAGCAGGTAAAACACCGCGATAAACGCCACCAACACCGCCATGGTGAACGCCAGCGGCACGTCGTTGATGCCGAGGAAACCGTAGCGGAAGCCGCTGATCATATAAACGATGGGGTTCAGCTTGGACACCGCCTGCCAGAATGGCGGCAGCAGCGACAGCGAGTAGAACACCCCGCCCAGGTAAGTCAGCGGCGTCAGCACGAAGGTCGGGATCAGGCTGATGTCGTCGAAAGTGGTGGCGAACACCGCATTGATCAGCCCCGCCAGCGAGAACAGGATCGCCGTCAGCAGCAGCGTCAGCGCAATCACCCACCAGGCGTGCACCTGCAGCGGCACGAAGAACAGTGAGATGATGGTCACCAGTACGCCGACGCAGATGCCGCGCGCCACGCCGCCGCCGACATAGCCGGCGATCACCACGTGGGTCGGCACCGGCGCCACCAGCAGTTCCTCAATGTTGCGCTGAAACTTGGCGCTGAAGAACGACGAGGCGACGTTGGCATAGGAGTTGGTGATCACCGCCATCATGATAAGGCCGGGCACGATGAACTGCATGTAGCTGAAGCCGTGCATATCGCCAATGCGCGAGCCGATCAGGTTACCGAAGATGATGAAGTACAGCGTCATGGTGATCACCGGCGGCACCAGGGTCTGGATCCAGATGCGCGCGAACCGGTTTACCTCTTTGGCCCAGATGCTCTGTAAGGCCACCCAATACAAACGCGTCATGCTTTCTCTCCATTGCCGTTAACCAGGGTGACAAACAGCTCTTCCAGGCGGTTCGCCTTATTGCGCATGCTCAGCACCTGCACGCCCTGCGCGCTCAGCTGGGCGAACAGGCCGTTCAGCCCCTGCTCGCGCATCACCTCCACTTCCAGCGTCGAGGTATCCGTCAGGCGGCTGTGGTAACCGTCCAGCTTCGGCAGCGGGCTCTTCGCCGCCAGATCGAGGATGAAGGTTTCCGACTTCAGCTTGGCCAGCAGCCCCTTCATCGAGGTGTTTTCCACCAGTTCCCCGTTCTGGATGATGCCGATGTTGCGGCACAGCATTTCCGCCTCTTCCAGATAGTGGGTGGTGAGGATAATGGTGGTGCCCTGGGCGTTCAGATCTTTCAGGAAACCCCACATCGAGCGACGCAGCTCAATATCCACCCCGGCGGTCGGCTCATCGAGAATCAGCAGCTTCGGCTGATGCATCAGCGCGCGGGCGATCATCAGGCGGCGCTTCATGCCGCCGGACAGCATGCGGGCGCGCTCGTTGCGCTTGCCCCACAGATCCAGCTGATTGAGGTATTTTTCGGCGCGCGCCATCGCTTCACGCCGCGTGACGCCGTAGTAACCCGCCTGATTCACCACGATCTGCAACACGGTCTCAAACGGATTGAAGTTGAACTCCTGCGGCACCAGGCCGAGCTGGCGCTTGGCGTTGACGATGTCTTTATCGATGTCGTAACCGAACACCCGCACGCTGCCGGCGGTTTTGTTCACCAGCGAGCTGATGATGCCGATGGTGGTGGACTTTCCGGCGCCGTTTGGCCCCAGCAGGGCATAAAAGTCCCCCGCTTCGACGCTCAGGTCGATGCCGCGCAGCGCCTTGACGCCACCGGCGTAAGTCTTGGTCAGCTGCGCTAATTCCAGTGCATAATTCATATGTAAAATAGTACCTTATAACGATGAGTATGCCGCCGCGCCCCTGTTTGCGAGGCTTGAAACACTAACAATAATCCTAGCATCGACGGCGTTTTCACTGCGTCGAATCCGTGCGGTAAATGAGGCTGCACCACTGTTCCGATTTCCAAATTGTGACGCTTACCCTATATTACCCCAACGCAATCTGTCCGTTACGGGTCAATCACCTTCATGAAAGAAATCGAAGAGCTTATCGCCAACAACCAGGCCTGGTCGGCCAATATCAGTCAGGAAGACCCGGATTTTTTTGAACGTTTAGCCCAGGCGCAAAAGCCCCGCTTCTTATGGATTGGTTGCTCTGACAGCCGCGTTCCCGCAGAACGCCTGACCGGCCTCGAGCCGGGTGAACTGTTCGTCCATCGCAACGTGGCGAACCTCGTTATCCACACCGATCTTAACTGCCTGTCGGTGGTGCAGTATGCGGTAGATGTGCTGGAGGTCGAACACATCATCATCTGCGGCCACCTGGGCTGCGGTGGCGTGCAGGCCGCGGTGGAAAACCCGGAGCTGGGTTTGATCGACAACTGGCTGCTGCACATTCGCGATCTGTGGTACAAGCACAGCTCGCTGCTGGGCGAGCTGCCGCCGGAACAGCGTTTCGACATGCTGTGCGAGATCAACGTCATTGAACAGGTGTACAACCTGGGCCATTCCACCATCATGCAATCGGCCTGGAAGCGCGGCCAGAAGGTGATGATCCACGGTTGGGTGTACGGCATTCAGGACGGCCGCCTGCGCGATATGGAAGTGCTGGCGACCAGCCGCGAGAGCCTGGAGATGGGCTACCGCAAAGCGATAGCCAAACTGAAGCAGGATAAAGGCGTATAACCCCGCCGCGGGCGCGGCTTGCCGCGCCCCACATCCAATTACTCGTCCAGCAGCACCACTTTGCCGACGTACGGCAGGTGACGATAACGCTGGGCGTAGTCGATGCCATACCCCACCACGAACTCATCCGGGATCGAGAAGCCGACGTATTCGACCGGCACCTGCACTTCACGGCGCTCAGGCTTGTCCAGCAAGGTGCAAATCGCCAGCGACTTCGGCCCACGCAGCGCCAAAATCTCGCGCACTTTGTTCAGCGTGTTGCCAGAATCGATGATGTCTTCCACGATCAGCACGTCTTTGCCGCGAATGTCTTCGTCCAGATCCTTGAGGATCTTCACGTCGCGAGTGGTGGACATGCCGCTGCCGTAGCTGGAGGCGGTCATAAAGTCGACTTCGTGCGGCACGTCAATCGCGCGGCAGAGATCGGCCATGAACATGAAGGAGCCGCGCAGCAGCCCGACCAGCACCATGTCACTGCCGCTGTCGCGGTAATGTTCGGTGATCTGGCGGCCAAGTTCGGCGATACGGGTCTTAACTTCCTGCTCGGAAATCATTACGTCTACAGTGTGTTTCATAGTATTCAGGTCAGTTGCCGGAAGAAAGGCGCAGAGTTTAGCATAGCCTTTCGCCGGTGGCGACGCGAGCGCGCCGCCACATGAGCACCGGGCCGCGATCATTCGTCGACGGTAAAGCCCATCATCATGCCGGTATCTTCGTGTTCCAACAGGTGGCAGTGGGCCATATACGCATGTTCGCTGCTTGCCGGATGATCGAAGCGCACCAGCACTTCGCTGCGCCACCCTTCGACGCGCACCGTGTCCTTCCAGCCGCTGCGATGCGCCGCCGGCGGTTTGCCGTTTTCCGACAAGATACGGAACTGGGTGCCGTGAATGTGGAACGGGTGCAACATCATGTCGCCCTCACCGGAAATGGTCCATTTCTCATACTGGCCGCGTTTGGCGGCGAACATCGGCTTGGTCATGTCGAAGGCCTTGCCGTTGATCATGTTGCCGTGGCTGAAGTCGAACGGTTTGGCTTTGCCCTGCGCGCCGCCGTGATCCATCCCGGCCATCTTGCCATGATCCATGCCTTTCATGTTGCCGT
The DNA here is from genome assembly GCF_047456145.1 of Serratia sp. BNK-23. NCBI lineage: Bacteria > Pseudomonadati > Pseudomonadota > Gammaproteobacteria > Enterobacterales > Yersiniaceae > Serratia > Serratia sp. BNK-23. Next base: position 668,808 of record NZ_CP179900.1, on the reverse strand, counting down.
GATCCATGCCCTGCATGCCGCCCTTTTCCATGCCTTTCATGTTACCGTGGTCCATGCCTTGCATGTCTCCAGCGCCCGTCGCGCCATGATTCATGCTCATGCCGGCCATCGCCTGGTGGCCATAGCGATCCATCAGCGCCTGCATGCCCAGCATATCCAGCTGCGGATCCATCATCAGCTGTAGCCAGCGCTCCTGGATACCGGTGATAGCAGGTAATGTCGGCAGCTTCACCAGGCTATCCGGCATGGCTTTAATGCCCTGCGCCAGCGAGGGCTGAATGCGCAGCACCGGCAGCGGTTGATCGAACGGCGCCAACGTCATGCCCATCTGTTTCACCGGCAACGTCACGATATCGAATGCTTTCCCGTCGGAGGCATCGACCAGCACTTCAAAACGCTCGCCCATCAGCATCGGCAGCTCGGTCAGCTTCACCGGCTCCGCCAGGAAACCGCCGTCGCTGGCGATGACGTACAGCGGACGGTTGTCACTGGCCGCCAGATTCAGCGAGCGGGCGTTACAACCGTTGAGGAAACGCAGACGCAGCCAGCCGCGCGGCGCCAGATGTTGAGGATACTGCGCGCCGTTGGTGAACATGCGATCGCCAAACCAGCCCACCGCCGCGCTCATCACGTCCAGGCGGTATTCGATCTGCGCGTCTTTGCCCAGCCGCTTATCCTGCAGGATCACCGGAATATCATCCTGCCCCCAGGTTTTCGGCAGCGGCAGTTTGGCGCTTTCGTCGTCTTCCAGCAGCACCAGCCCCGCCAGCCCCATCATCACCTGGCTGCCGGTTTTACCGTGTGTATGCGGGTGGAACCAGCAGGTGGCCGCCGGTTGATCAACGGTGAAATTCACCGTGCGCGTCGCGCCGGGATGGATCAGCGCCTGCGGGCCGCCATCGACGTCGCCGGGAATTTCCAGGCCGTGCCAGTGGACGGTACTGGCCTCCGCCAGGCGGTTTTTGATATCGACCGTCACCGGTTGGCCACGCTGCAGCTTCACCGCCGGCCCGAGCAGCGCGCCGTTGAATCCCCAGGTTTTGGTCGCGGCGCCGGGCAACCAGCGGGTTTCCCCCGCCTGCAGCGCCAGCGCAATCTTTCCCTGCGCGTCCGGCATCAACAGCGGCGGTACCGGCAGGGCCGGCCTATCGGCCGCCCAGGCGGCTCGGCTCCATAACGGCAATGCGCTCGCCGCGCCCAGCGCGGCGGTTAATTTAATAAAATCACGGCGTAACATCGCTGACTCCCTTTTCTCAGTGACATAACTCAATGCCGCCAGCCTAAACCTTCCCCCTGGCGGAAGGTCAAGCCTTTCCTGGCGGTATTTTAAGCTATGCCTCACAATCAAGAGAGTGTGACTGGCAAGCGCGACGCCGGCCCGCCGGCAATAAAATTTGGTGCCTTTACAGACAAGTGTGGTAACGTCAGCAGACGACAAACAGGCCTATTTCATGATGAAAAAAACAACGTTATCGATGCTGTTGCTGGCGATGCTGGGCTTCTCCAACGCCAGTCTGGCGCTGAATGAATCCGAGGCGGAAGATCTGGCCGATCTTACGGCGGTATTTATTTATTTGAAAAATGATTGCGGCTACAACGATTTGCCAAACGCGCAAATCAAACGCGCCATTGTCTATTTCGCGCAACAAAACCGCTGGGATTTGAGCAACTACAACAGTTTCAATATGAAGGCGCTGGGCGAAGACAGCTATCGCGATCTCAGCGGCATCGCCATTCCAACGCCCAAGAAGTGCAAATCGCTGGCGCGTGACTCGTTGAGCCTGCTGGCCTACGCCAATTAATTCTTTCCCCTTCTCCCATCCGCTTAACGCTCTCTCTGTCTGAAATTCAACCGTGCATCGCCAGGCAGAGTTAGCTATGATGTTGCGCCGATTTTTCATGGCTGTTATTACGGAGTTTCCCGCACATGACCCAGAAAGAAATTTGGTACGAAACGCTGCATACGGGCTTCGGCCAGTACTTCTCGGTAGAGAAGGTGCTGTACCGCGAGAAGACCGATCATCAGGATCTGGTGATCTTCGAGAACCCGGAGCTGGGGCGCGTGATGGCGCTCGACGGCGTGGTGCAAACCACCGAGCGTGACGAGTTCATCTATCACGAAATGCTGACCCACGTGCCGTTGCTGGCGCACGGCCGGGCGAAGAAAGTGCTGATTATCGGCGGCGGCGACGGCGGTATGCTGCGTGAAGTCAGCCGGCACCCTGGCGTGGAGCAGATCACCATGGTCGAGATCGACGCCGGCGTCGTCGAGTTCTGCCGCCAGTACCTGCCCAACCACAGCGCCGGAGCCTATGACGATCCGCGCTTCAAGCTGGTGATCGACGACGGCGTCAACTTCGTGAATCAAACCGACGAAACGTTCGATGTGATCATCTCCGACTGCACCGATCCGATCGGCCCCGGCGAAAGCCTGTTCACCTCGGCGTTTTATGAAGGCTGCGCCCGCTGCCTGAATGAGGGCGGCATTTTCGTCGCGCAGAACGGCGTCTGTTTCCTGCAGCAGGACGAGGCGGTCAACAGCCACGCCAAACTGAGCCACTACTTTAGCGACGTCAGCTTCTATCAGGCGGCGATCCCGACCTATTACGGCGGCATCATGACCTTCGCCTGGGCGAGCCAGGACCCGGCGCTGCGCCAGCGCGATCTGCCTGCCCTGCAACAGCGCTTTAACCAAAGCGGCCTACACTGCCGTTATTACAACCCGGCAATTCACGTCGGCAGCTTTGCCCTGCCGCAATATTTGCTCAATGCCCTGAACGTAACACGTTAAGCGAGAAGATAAAGGAGGTGGCCCAAATTGCATAAGCTAAAACTGCACGGCTTCAACAACCTGACCAAGAGCCTGAGTTTTTGTATTTACGATATTTGTTACGCCAAAACCGCGGACGATCGCGACGGCTATATCGCCTACATAGACGAACAATATAACGCCAACCGGTTAACCGAGATCCTGAGCGAAACCTGCTCGATCATCGGCGCCAATATTCTGAACATCGCGCGTCAGGACTACGAGCCGCAGGGCGCCAGCGTCACCATCCTGGTCAGCGAAGAGCCGATCGATCCGAAAGACGTCGATACGTCGGAACACCCCGGTCCGCTGCCGAATACGGTCGTCGCGCACCTGGACAAAAGCCATATCTGCGTGCACACCTACCCGGAAAGCCATCCGGAAGGCGGGCTGTGCACCTTCCGCGCCGATATCGAGGTTTCGACCTGCGGCGTCATTTCGCCCCTCAAGGCGCTGAACTATTTAATTCACCAGCTGGAATCCGACATCGTCACCATGGACTATCGCGTGCGCGGTTTTACCCGCGACGTGAACGGCGTGAAACATTACATCGATCATGAGATCAATTCGATCCAGAACTTTATGTCGGAAGACATCAAGGCGCTGTACCACATGATGGACGTGAACGTTTACCAGGAAAATATCTTCCATACCAAGATGTTGCTGAAGGATTTCGATCTGAAGCACTACCTGTTTAACGCGGAGCCGGAGGCGTTGAGCGCCGCCGAACGCAAGCAGATCACCGATCTGTTATGGAAAGAGATGCAGGAAATCTATTACGGCCGCAATATTCCGCATCTGTGATGGAAAGGGCGCGGCACGCCGCGCCCTGATGCTTAGTACTTCAGCATGAAAGAACGATAGGCTTTCAACACCAGCAGGAAATCCTCAACGCCGCAGAATGAGAGGCTTTCTTCGTCGTAATAGTTCATCCCCTCTTCCATTTCATCGCCCTCGAACTCCAGCTGATTGGCGCGGATCATCACTTCTTCACCATCCATCAGCAGCGTATATTCATGGCCTTCCAGCTGCCATTGACGCTCGCTGCCTTTGACCTCGGCCGCACCGGCTTCAATGCGGTCCAGCAGGTTGAAATCGCCTTTGACTTCTTCGTTGATCCAGTGGCCAATCGCCTCATGCCCCATCGAAAATCTGACGATCACCTGACCGGTGACGTCACGCAGAAATTCGTAATCCATAGCATGCCCTCCTGAGCCCTTTTTCTTAGTGTAAACATAAATGGCTGGCTAACTCAGTGAGCGCTCGCAAAGTTGGCAACTGAGCAAAATAAAACGGGAGGCCAAGGCCTCCCGTTAAACAGCTGCGCAATATAGCGGCTTACACGGCGGTTTGGAAGATCACGCCGTCGGCTTTTTCGGTGTACTGCCCCAGCTGGTCAAAGTTCAGGTAGCGGTAGGTATCCGCCGCCGTCTTGTCGACCTGCGCCATATAGGTCTGGTACTCGTCCGGCGTCGGCAGGCGGCCCAGCAGGGACGCTACCGCGGCCAGTTCGGCAGACGCCAGATAGACGTTAGCGCCGGTGCCCAGACGGTTCGGGAAGTTACGGGTTGAGGTGGAAACCACCGTCGCGCCGTCCGCCACGCGCGCCTGGTTGCCCATGCACAGTGAGCAGCCCGGGATCTCGATACGCGCGCCGCTCTTGCCGAAGACGCTGTAGTAGCCTTCTTCGGTCAGCTGAGCCGCATCCATCTTGGTTGGCGGCGCCACCCACAGACGGGTCGGCAACTGGCCTTTGTGCTGATCCAGCAGCTTGCCGGCCGCGCGGAAGTGGCCGATGTTGGTCATGCAAGAGCCGATGAACACTTCATCGATCTTGCTGTTGGCCACGTCGGACAGCAGGCGTGCGTCGTCAGGATCGTTCGGCGCACACAGGATCGGCTCTTTGATCTCGTTCAGATCGATGTCGATCACCGCTGCGTATTCCGCATCCGCATCGCCTTCCAGCAGTTGCGGATCCGCCAGCCATTTTTCCATGCCCTGAATACGGCGCTCCAGCGTACGGCGATCGCCGTAGCCTTCGGAGATCATCCACTTCAGCAGCACGATGTTGGAGTTCAGGTACTCTTCGATCGGCGCCTTGTCCAGCTTGATGGTACAACCGGCGGCGGAACGTTCGGCGGACGCATCAGTCAGCTCAAACGCCTGCTCGACCTTCAGATCCGGCAGGCCTTCGATCTCCAGAATGCGGCCGGAGAAGATGTTTTTCTTGCCCTTCTTCTCGACGGTCAGCAGACCTTGCTGGATCGCGTAGTAAGGGATGGCGTGCACCAGATCGCGCAGGGTGATGCCCGGCTGCATTTTGCCTTTGAAGCGCACCAGCACCGACTCAGGCATATCCAGCGGCATCACGCCGGTCGCGGCGGCAAACGCCACCAGGCCGGAACCGGCCGGGAAGGAGATGCCGATCGGGAAGCGGGTGTGGGAATCGCCGCCGGTGCCGACGGTGTCAGGCAGCAGCATGCGGTTCAGCCAGGAGTGGATCACGCCGTCGCCCGGGCGCAGCGAGACGCCGCCGCGGTTCATGATGAAATCAGGCAGCGTGTGGTGCGTGGTCACGTCGACCGGTTTCGGGTACGCAGCGGTGTGGCAGAACGACTGCATGACCAGATCGGCGGAGAAGCCGAGGCAGGCCAGGTCTTTCAGCTCATCGCGGGTCATCGGGCCGGTGGTGTCCTGAGAGCCGACGGAGGTCATCTTCGGTTCGCAGTATTCGCCAGGGCGAATGCCGGCGACGCCGCAGGCGCGGCCGACCATTTTCTGCGCCAGCGAGAAGCCTTTGCTGCTGGCGGCAACCGGTTTGGCGATGCGGAACACGTCGCTGTGCGGCAGGCCCAGCGCTTCGCGCGCCTTGGTGGTCAGGCCGCGGCCGATGATCAGCGGGATACGGCCGCCGGCGCGCACTTCATCCAGCAGCACGTCGGTTTTCAGCTCGAAGTTGGCGATCAGCGCGCCGGTTTCGTGGTTGCGCACTTCACCTTTGTACGGGTAAACGTCAATCACGTCGCCCATGTTCAGCTCGGACACGTCCACTTCGATCGGCAAAGCGCCGGCATCTTCCATGGTGTTGAAGAAGATAGGCGCAATCTTGCCGCCCAGCACCACGCCGCCGCCGCGCTTGTTCGGCACGTGCGGGATGTCGTCGCCCATGAACCACAGCACCGAGTTGGTGGCGGATTTACGGGAGGAGCCGGTGCCGACCACGTCGCCGACGTAGGCCAGCGGGAAGCCTTTCTTGTTCAGCAGCTCGATCTGTTTGATCGGGCCGACGCTGCCAGGCTGATCCGGCACGATGCCTTCACGTTCGTTTTTCAGCATCGCCAGCGCGTGCAGCGGGATGTCCGGGCGCGACCAGGCGTCCGGCGCCGGAGAAAGGTCGTCGGTGTTGGTTTCGCCGGTGACTTTGAACACGGTGACGGTGATCTTTTCCGCCAGCTCCGGGCGCGACAGGTACCATTCGGCGTCGGCCCAGGACTGCATGATCTGTTTGGCGTGCGGGTTACCGGCCTTGGCCTTCTCTTCCACGTCGTAGAAGTTGTCGAACATCAGCAGCGTGTGGGACAGCGCTTTGGCGGCGATCGGCGCCAGCTTTTCGTTGTCCAGCGCTTCGATCAGCGGGTGAATGTTATAGCCGCCCTGCATGGTGCCTAACAGTTCAATGGCTTTCTCGGGGGTAACCAGGGGGGATGTCGCTTCACCTTTGGCGATGGCCGCCAGGAAACCTGCTTTGACGTAGGCGGCTTCGTCGACGCCCGGTGGAACACGGTTAATCAGCAGGTCTAACAGGAATTCTTCTTCGCCTTTTGGCGGATTCTTCAGTAGTTCGACCAGCGCGGCCATTTGGGTGGCGTCTAGCGGCTTAGGGGCGATGCCCTCAGCAGCACGCTCGGCTACGTGCTTACGGTATTCTTCTAGCACGACGTTCTCCTCGCTCTCATTGTCATTTATTGTGCCTGGCGTATATGCAAACCGGGTTTATACCCTTTGGGTTTCACTCTGTGGCTAGGCGATCGGCCCGTAAAGGCCCCGAAACGGTGATTGGGGCAAACAAGCACGGTCAAACAGCGTTACAGCATGAAAGACTGATGGGTAGAGCGCACGGCGATATTGATGCCATCTATCCTGACGGGGCACTGCTGTCGATGTCCTGGACTGTAAGGTACAGTGCCCGGTTCCGCTCAGCCAGCATATCAGGATTTGAAACGGTTGTTAATTCGTTCACATAAAAGCAACATTAAATCTTTGCTGAATCGTTGAGCGCAGCGTAATCGGCTGCCGGACTAGCAGGACATTATATCCATATAATTAGAGTGGACATAAGCATAAGGATCGGAATTTGGCGCAGCGGCCACAAAAAACCGCGTTCTGCATCTGAGCAAAAAAAACGGCCCCTTTTCAGGAGCCGCTTGATGACCGGTCAAACCAGCAGAATTACTTCTTCTTGGCTTTCGGGTTAGGCAGATCGGTGATGCTGCCTTCGTAGATTTCCGCCGCCAGGCCCACGGATTCGTGCAGGGTCGGGTGAGCGTGGATGGTCAGCGCGATGTCTTCCGCGTCGCAGCCCATCTCGATAGCCAGACCGATTTCACCCAGCAGCTCGCCGCCGTTGGTGCCGACAATCGCGCCACCGATGATGCGGTGAGTTTCTTTGTCGAAGATCAGTTTGGTCATGCCGTCTGCACAGTCGGAAGCGATCGCACGGCCGGAAGCCGCCCACGGGAAGGTGGAGGTTTCGTAGCTGATTCCTTTCTCTTTCGCTTCTTTCTCGGTCAGACCCACCCACGCCACTTCCGGCTCGGTGTAAGCGATGGATGGGATCACTTTCGGATCGAAGTAGTGCTTCATGCCGGCGATAACTTCTGCGGCGACGTGGCCTTCGTGCACGCCTTTGTGCGCCAGCATCGGCTGACCGACGATGTCGCCGATGGCGAAGATGTGCGGCACGTTGGTGCGCAGCTGTTTGTCGACGTTGATGAAGCCACGCTCGTCAACTTCAACACCGGCTTTGCCGGCATCCAGCAGTTTGCCGTTCGGCACGCGGCCGATCGCCACCAGCACCGCGTCGTAACGCTGTGGTTCTGCCGGCGCTTTTTTACCTTCCATCGTGACGTAGATGCCGTCTTCTTTGGCTTCTACCGCGGTCACTTTGGTTTCCAGCATCAGGTTGAACTGCTTGCTGATACGTTTGGTGAAGACTTTCACCACGTCTTTATCTGCCGCCGGGATAACCTGATCGAACATTTCAACGACGTCGATCTGTGAACCCAGCGCATGGTATACAGTGCCCATTTCCAGGCCGATGATGCCGCCGCCCATAACCAGCAGACGCTCTGGGACGGTTTTCAGTTCCAGCGCATCGGTAGAATCCCACACGCGTGGATCTTCATGAGGAATGAATGGCAGTTGGATCGGACGAGAACCTGCGGCGATGATGGCGTTGTCGAAGTTGATGGTGGTTGGGCCGTTTTCGCCTTCCACAACCAGGGTGTTAGCGCCGGTGAACTTGCCCAGGCCGTTGACCACTTTCACTTTACGGCCTTTGGCCATGCCAGCCAGACCGCCGGTCAGCTGAGTGATGACTTTTTCTTTCCAGACGCGCACTTTGTCGATGTCGGTTTTCGGCTCGCCGAAAACGATGCCGTGTTCGGCCAGCGCTTTGGCTTCTTCGATCACTTTGGCAACGTGCAGCAGTGCTTTGGAAGGGATACATCCCACGTTCAGGCAAACCCCGCCCAGAGTGGAATAACGTTCAACCAGAACGGTTTCAAGACCTAAGTCAGCGCAACGAAAGGCTGCAGAGTAACCTGCCGGGCCCGCCCCAAGTACCACGACCTGAGTTTTAATTTCAGTACTCATCATGACCTCTTAATTGATTGTCCGGCGGGTCAGACGTCATTTTTATTGCTAATCGATCTCATAACGCCCTTCATCCACCGGGACGCTTACACCGCGAGCAGTTTACAGAATTGTTAATAATCTGCAAAGCGTGTTCGAGTGACCCGTGTCTCAACAATTTTGTCGAGTTATGCAAAATCCGACAAAACTGCTACAGAATCGTCAGGGGCGCAGCATGCTGCGCCCCTTTTGCATTACATCACCAGACGGCGAATGTCGGACAACATGTTGTTGATGATGGTGATGAAGCGCGCACCATCGGCACCGTCGATAACGCGGTGGTCGAAGGACAGCGACATCGGCATCATCAGGCGCGGCATGAACTCTTTACCGTTCCAGACCGGCTCCATCGCAGACTTGGAGACGCCCAGGATAGCCACTTCCGGCGCATTGACGATCGGCGCGAAGTGAGTCGTCCCGATACCGCCCAGGCTGGAGATGGTGAAGCAGCCGCCCTGCATCTCGCCCGCGGTCAGCTTGCCGTCGCGCGCTTTCTTGGAGATGGTCATCAGCTCGCGAGACAGCTCGGTGATGCTCTTCTTGTTCACGTCCTTGAACACCGGAACCACCAGGCCGTTCGGGGTATCTACCGCCACGCCGATGTTGATGTATTTCTTCAGCGTCAGCTTCTGGCCATCTTCGGACAGCGAGCTGTTGAAGCGCGGCATCTGCTCCAGAGCGGCAGCAACGGCTTTCATGATGAACACGACAGGCGTGAACTTCACGTCCAGCTTGCGCTTGGCCGCTTCTTCGTTCTGCTGCTTGCGGAACGCTTCCAGATCGGTGATATCGGTTTTGTCGAAGTGAGTCACGTGCGGGATCATCACCCAGTTGCGGCTCAGGTTCGCACCAGAGATCTTCTGGATGCGGCCCATTTCGACTTCTTCGATCTCGCCGAACTTGCTGAAGTCCACTTTCGGCCATGGCAGCATGCCCGGCAGACCGCCGCCGGCAGCAGCCGGAGCCGCTTCAGCGCGTTTCACCGCGTCTTTCACGTAAGCCTGAACGTCTTCGCGCAGGATGCGGCCTTTACGACCGGTGCCTTTCACTTTCGCCAGGTTAACGCCGAATTCACGCGCCAGACGACGAATGACCGGGGTCGCGTGCACGTAGGCCGCGTTCTCGGCGAACTCGCCTTTGTCTTCAGCTTTCGCAGCCGGAGCGGCGGCTTTAGCGGCGGCCGGCGCCGGCGCAGCGTCCGCTTTAGCGGCTGGCGCGGCGGCAGCGGCAGGCGCAGCGCCTTCCACTTCGAACACCATGATCAGGGAGCCGGTTTTCACTTTGTCGCCGGTCGCGATCTTGATCTCTTTCACGGTGCCCGCGAACGGCGCTGGCACTTCCATGGAGGCCTTGTCGCCTTCCACGGTGATCAGAGACTGCTCGGCGGCAACCTTGTCGCCTACCTTGACCATCACTTCGGTCACTTCGACTTCGTCACCGCCGATGTCCGGCACGGCGACGTCTTTGGCCGCAGAGGCCGCAGGCGCTGCAGCGGCAGCCGGTGCTTCAGCCGCAGCCGGAGCAGCAGCGGAAGCGGCGCCGGCCACTTCGAACACCATGATCAGGGAACCGGTTTTCACTTTGTCGCCGGTCGCGATCTTGATCTCTTTCACGGTACCCGCGAACGGCGCAGGGACTTCCATGGAAGCCTTGTCGCCTTCCACAGTGATCAGGGACTGCTCGGCTTCCACCTTGTCGCCCACTTTCACCAGGATCTCGGTCACTTCGACTTCGTCGGCGCCGATGTCAGGCACGGCAACGTCTTTGGCAGCAGAGGCAGCCGGAGCAGCTGCTGCCGCCGCCGGTTTTTCTTCCGCTTTCGCCGCCGGAGCAGCTTCCGCTGCGCCTGCCGCTTCGAAGATCATGATCAGTTTGCCGGTTTCGGTTTTATCGCCGACCGCCACTTTGATCTCTTTCACCACGCCCGCCTGCGGGGAGGGCACTTCCATGGAAGCCTTGTCGCCTTCCACGGTGATCAGCGATTGTTCCGCTTCAACTTTATCGCCGACCTTCACCAGAATCTCGGTGATTTCGACTTCATCTGCACCGATGTCCGGTACGTTGATTTCGATAGACATTATTCAGTACCTCTTAGGCCAGACGCGGGTTAACTTTTTCCGGGTTGATGTCGAATTTCTTGATTGCGTCAGCAACCACAGAAGCTTCGATCTCACCGCGTTTAGCCAGTTCACCCAGAGCAGCAACCACCACGTAGGACGCATCGACTTCGAAGTGGTGACGCAGGTTTTCGCGGCTGTCCGAACGACCGAAGCCGTCGGTGCCCAGTACGCGATAATCGCTGGCCGGCACATAAGTACGAACCTGTTCGGCGAACAGTTTCATGTAGTCGGTAGAGGCTACCGCCGGCGCGTCGCTCATCACCTGAGCGATGTAAGGCACGCGTGGCGTTTCGGTTGGGTGCAGCATGTTCCAGCGCTCGCAATCCTGGCCGTCGCGCGCCAGTTCGGTGAACGAGGTCACGCTGTAGGTGTCGGAACCCACGCCGTAGTCCTTCGCCAGGATTTGCGCAGCTTCGCGCACGTGGCGCAGGATGGCGCCGGAGCCCAGCAGCTGCACCTTGCCTTTGCTGCCTTCCAGCGTTTCCAGCTTGTAGATACCCTTGCGGATACCTTCTTCCGCACCCTGCGGCATCGCAGGCATGTGGTAGTTTTCGTTCAGCGTGGTCAGGTAGTAGTACACGTTTTCCGGGTTGTCGCCATACATGCGCACCAGACCGTCGTGCATGATCACCGCCACTTCGTACGCGTAAGCCGGATCGTAAGAGATGCAGTTAGGGATGGTCAGAGACTGAATGTGGCTGTGGCCATCTTCGTGCTGCAGACCTTCGCCGTTCAGGGTAGTACGGCCCGAGGTCCCGCCGATCAGGAAGCCGCGCGCCTGTTGGTCGCCCGCTGCCCAGCACAGGTCGCCGATACGTTGGAAACCGAACATCGAGTAGTAGATGTAGAACGGAATCATCGGCAGATCGTTGGTGCTGTAGGAGGTCGCTGCGGCCAGCCAGGAAGAGGCTGCGCCCAGTTCGTTGATGCCTTCCTGCAGGATTTGGCCTTTCTCGTCTTCTTTGTAGTAAGCAACCTGCTCACGGTCCTGCGGGGTGTACTGCTGGCCGTTCGGGCTGTAGATACCGATCTGACGGAACAGACCTTCCATACCGAAGGTACGCGCTTCGTCGGCGATGATTGGCACCAGACGATCTTTGATCGACTTGTTCTTCAGCATCACGTTCAGGGCACGCACGAAGGCGATAGTGGTGGAGATCTCTTTGTTCTGCTCTTCCAGCAGCGAGCTGAAATCTTCCAGCGCCGGCATTTCCAGCTTCTGGGTGAACTCCGGCAGACGGGTAGGCACGTAGCCTTTCAGCGCCTGGCGACGTTCGTGCAGGTATTTGTACTCTTCGGAATCTTTCTCGAAGGTGATGTACGGCAGTTTTTCGATGTCAGCATCGGCAACCGGCACGTTGAAACGATCGCGGAAGTGGTGAACCCCTTCCATGTTCATTTTCTTCACCTGGTGAGCGATGTTTTTACCTTCCGCGGTTTCACCCATGCCGTAACCTTTGATGGTGTGGGCCAGGATAACGGTCGGTTTGCCTTTGGTGTCCTGCGCTTTTTTCAGTGCAGCGAAGATTTTCTTCGGATCGTGACCACCACGGTTCAGCGCCCAGATTTCGTCGTCGGTCATGTCTTTGACCAGCGCCGCGGTTTCCGGGTAACGGCCGAAGAAGTGCTCGCGCACGTAAGCGCCGTCTTTGGATTTGAAGGTCTGGTAGTCGCCGTCCAGGGTCTCGTTCATCAGCTGAACCAGTTTACCGCTGGTGTCTTTGCGCAGCAGCTCGTCCCAACGGCCGCCCCAGATCACTTTCAGCACCTGCCAGCCTGCGCCGGAGAAGATGCCTTCCAGTTCGTTGATGATCTTGCCGTTACCGGTGACCGGGCCGTCCAGGCGCTGCAGGTTGCAGTTGATGACGAACACCAGGTTGTCCAGCTTCTCGCGGGTGGCGATGGTGATGGCGCCTTTGGATTCCGGCTCATCCATCTCGCCGTCGCCCAGGAAGGCGTAAACGGTCTGCTCAGAGGTGTCTTTCAGGCCGCGGTGTTCCAGGTATTTCAGGAACTTCGCCTGATAGATGGCGCTGATTGGGCCCAGGCCCATGGATACGGTCGGGAACTGCCAGAATTCCGGCATCAGCTTAGGATGCGGGTAAGAGGACAGGCCGTTGCCGTGCACTTCCTGACGGAAGTTGTTCATCTGTTCTTCGGTCAGGCGGCCTTCAAGGAAGGCGCGCGCGTAAACGCCCGGAGAGATGTGGCCCTGGAAGTAGACCAGGTCGCCGCCGTCTTTCTCGTTGCGTGCGCGGAAGAAGTGGTTAAAGCAGACTTCATAGAAGGTCGCGGAAGACTGGAAGGAAGCCATGTGGCCGCCCAGCTCCAGGTCTTTCTTGGATGCGCGCAGAACGGTCATGATCGCGTTCCAACGGATCGCAGAGCGAATGCGGCGTTCCAGATCCAGGTTGCCTGGGTAAGCCGGTTCGTCTTCTACCGCGATGGTGTTGACGTAGTTGTGCGCTGCAGCACCGGCCGCAACGTTAACGCCGCCTTTGCGGGCTTCTCCCAATACCTGATCAATCAGAAACTGAGCTCGCTCAACACCCTCTTCACGGATGACCGATTCGATCGCCTGCAGCCAGTCGCGGGTTTCGATCGGATCCACGTCATTGTTTAAACGTTCTGACATGGTGGTATTCCTTATCTGTCTAATGGTTTGTTTGGAGCCTGTCTTCCTGTGTTCTGTGCCAAAACACACGAAGACAGGCCCATCAGTTTAGTTGCCGCTTAAGTACTTAACTAAGTACCTCGAACTTAACCCCCGCAGGCTGGTGTACCCTGAAGAGGACAGCTCTTAATCCTTGCGTTGCTGGAGACGCCGCAGCGATCTCTCGCGCCGAGTATGCTCCCGGCTGAGATCCAGCAAGATTTCCTCGATAAACGCCAAGTGGCGATGCGAGGCTTCACGGGCCTTTTCCGGCTCGCGTGCCACAATCGCCTCAAAAATTCCGGCGCGGTGGCTGCTCACTTTTGCCAACATCTCACGGCGCGAGTAGAGCAATTCAAAGTTCTGACGCACGTTCTGTTCCAGCATCGGCCCCATGCAGCGTAGCAGGTGAAGTAACACAACGTTGTGAGCGGCTTCGGTCACGGCGATTTGATACTGCATGACCGCATCGGCTTCGGCGTCGAGATCGCCGCTGTCTTGAGCCTGTTGAATCACGATGTGGCAATCGCGGATGCGCGCCAGATCTTCATCGGTGCCGCGCAGCGCCGCGTAATAGGCGGCAATGCCTTCCAGCGCGTGACGGGTTTCCAGCAGATCGAACTGTGATTCGGGATGGTCGGCCAGCAGCTCGGCCAGCGGATCGCTGAAGCTCTGCCACAGATTAGTTTGCACGAAGGTGCCGCCGCCCTGACGGCGCAGGAGCAGCCCTTTCGCTTCAAGGCGCTGAATGGCCTCTCTCAGAGAAGGACGGGAGACATCAAATTGTTTCGCCAGCTCGCGCTCCGGAGGCAGTTTTTCGCCTGGGCGCAGTGTCCCCTCGAGGATCAGGTATTCGAGCTGTTGCTCGATAACATCTGACAACTTGGGTTGGCGGATTTTGCTGTAGGCCATGAGTGAATTCTTCTCTGCGAATGGCGCGGAGTCAATTGGTAATACCAATTTCAAAAACGTGACGGTAAAGTAACAAAGTATTCACCTCCTGTCCATACGGGCCTTGATCGAAATCAGGTTACCCGCACATTTTAACACCCCGCTGAAAACCCCGCTGCAAACCGGTAACGCCGTGATGGTATTACCATTTACGCGGCGGGTTGGGGATTTAACTTTTACCAAACCTTACGCAAGGCAGAGTGCAAACTTTTTGCCCGAGTTTTATTGCATGGTTATTACGCTTTAATGAATGGCTATTTGGCGAGCAGCGCAACGGCGGTTCGTTCATTATTTGAACGCAGCCCACCGTTCAGATCTACGTTATTTTTGCGCATTATGTGATTTGTTGCTTATTTCATGCACTGAATCCCCCCTGCCGTCACACAACCCGCATTTTGTTTCCTAAACTGCTGCAATCTTAATCACTCACACGACAAAGCAGGTGCAAACCGACGCGCATAACATTATTCTCTGCCAAACGGTAGCGGCGCCGTGGAATTAATAGCTATAACGCCGTAAATAAAACAAAACACACATCGTAACCACTGCTTTACAGGCAGGTGGGCATTCACAACGACAGAGGGTTAGATTGATGGATGGTCAACAGCATGGTGACCAGCTGAAGCGCGGCCTGAAAAACCGCCATATTCAGCTCATCGCCTTAGGTGGCGCAATCGGCACCGGGTTATTTCTCGGTATCGCTCAAACAATAAAAATGGCCGGCCCGTCAGTGCTTCTCGGCTACGCCATCGGCGGCTTCATCGCGTTTCTGATCATGCGCCAGCTGGGGGAAATGGTGGTGGAAGAGCCGGTCGCCGGCTCCTTCAGCCACTTCGCCTACAAATACTGGGGCAACTTCGCCGGCTTCGCCTCCGGCTGGAACTACTGGGTGCTGTATGTCCTGGTGGCGATGGCGGAGCTGACCGCGGTCGGCATCTACGTGCAGTACTGGTGGCCGGAGATCCCCACCTGGGTTTCCGCCGCGGTATTCTTCCTGGCGATCAACGCCATCAACCTGGCCAACGTCAAAGTTTACGGCGAGATGGAGTTCTGGTTCGCCATCATCAAAGTGGTGGCGATTATCGGCATGATCGTGTTCGGCGCCTACCTGCTGTTCAGCGGCATGGGCGGCCCGGAAGCCACCGTCACCAACCTGTGGGCGCAGGGCGGGTTCTTCCCGAACGGCGTCATGGGCCTGGTGATGGCGATGGCGGTGATCATGTTCTCCTTCGGCGGCCTCGAGCTGGTCGGCATCACCGCCGCCGAAGCCGACAACCCGCAAAAAAGCATTCCGAAAGCCACCAATCAGGTGATCTACCGCATCCTGATCTTCTATATCGGTTCACTGGCCATTCTGCTGTCGCTGTACCCGTGGGGCAAAGTGGTCGAAGGCGGCAGCCCGTTCGTGCTGATCTTCCACGCGCTGAACAGCAACCTGGTGGCGACCGTGCTGAACATCGTGGTGCTCACCGCCGCGCTGTCGGTCTACAACAGCTGCGTCTACTGCAACAGCCGCATGCTGTACGGCCTGGCGCAGCAGGGCAACGGCCCGAAAAGCCTGCTGAAGGTCGACGGCCGCGGCGTGCCGGTGGTGGCCATCGGCATTTCCGCCCTCGCCACCGCGCTGTGCGTGCTGATTAACTACCTGATCCCGGGCCGCGCCTTCGAACTGCTGATGGCGCTGGTGGTGTCGGCGCTGGTGATCAACTGGGCGATGATCAGCCTGGCGCACCTGAAATTCCGCGCCGCCAAAAACCGCGAAGGCGTGGTGCCGAAGTTCAAAGCGTTCTGGTACCCGTTCAGCAACTACCTGTGCCTGCTGTTCATGACCGGTATCCTGGTGATCATGTACCTGACGCCGGGCATTCAAATCTCGGTGCTGCTGATCCCGGTATGGGTGGCGATCCTGGCCGTCGGTTACGCCATCAAACAGCGCAGCCAACGCGTCGACGGCGTCACCAGCCGTTGAATCCCGCGACCGCGCAATAAAATGGCCCGCAGATGCGGGCCATTTTTTTTTGCCTGAACGCCGCTTACTTGCGCAGCGCTTTCACCTGCTCGGCGGTGATGTCCGCCGGCAAACCGCCCCAGGTCACCCGCAGGTAATTTACCAGTTCCGCCACGTCGGCATCGCTCAAACGCTCGCCGAAGCCCGGCATGCTCTGCATGCTTTCACCGTTCGGGAACTGCTGGGCCGGCAGGCCGTCCAGCACCGACACGATCAGGTTCTTGCCGTCCGCCTGGCGCAGCGTGGCGTTATCGCGCATCGCCGGCGCGACGTGCGGTTTGCCCTCGCCTTCACGTGCATGGCAGCCGGCGCACTGATCCAGATAGACCATACGCCCGGCATCGCTGCCCTGCCCCATTTTCACCGGCACTGCCGCCGGCGGCTGCTCGCCCATCAGATACAGCGCCAGCGCCTGATGGTCTTCCGGCGTCAAATAACGGGTGCTGAGATCCACCACCATATGCATCTCGCTGAAGGCCGAACCCTGCGGCGCAAGACCGGTGCTGAGGAAGCGGCTGACGTCCTGCGGCGTCCAGCCGCGCTGCGCCAGACCGTGCGGCGTAATGTCCGGCGCCATGAAGCGGCCGAGATCGCCGCCCTGCATCGGCTTGCCGAGATCCATCTGCCCCAGCGCACCGCGCGGCGTGTGACATTCGCCACAGTGGCCCAGCACATCGGCCAGATAGCGGCCGCGCTGCCATTGCGGTGAGCTGCCCTGCGAGCTGGCCGGCAGCGGAGCCTGGCTGCGGAACAGCAGGTTCCAGCCGATCAGCGCCATGCGCTGGTTGAACGGGAACGGCATCTCGTTGGCCGGAATGGCCACGTCCACCGCCGGGCGCGTCATCAGGTAAGCGTAGATGTCGTCGGCGTCCTGACGCGACATGCCCTTATACGAGGTGTAAGGCATCGCCGGGTACAGGTGCCGCCCGCCCGGCGCCACTCCCTGCGTCAGCGCCAGGAAGAAGTCGTCCTTGCTCCAGCGCCCGATGCCGTGGTCGGCCGACGGCGTCAGGTTGCTGCCGTAAATCGTGCCGAACGGCGTTTCCAACGGATAGCCGCCGGCCAACGGCGCCCCGCCGCTGGCGGTATGGCAGGCGGCACAGTCGGCGGCCTGCGCCAGATAGCGGCCGCGGGCGATCTGTTCGGCGCCGGCGGTCACCTGCTGCACCGGGCCGTCGTAACGGCGGTTTTCCCGCCACCACAGCAGCGCGATCACCACGATCGCCACCAGCACAATCAACACTGCGAGACGTTTTTTCATTGCGCCGTCTCCTTCAGCAGGCCCGGCGTTTTCAGCACCACGTCGCGCACCGCTTCGTAATAGCGCACGTAGCCGGTGCAGCGGCAGATGTGGCTGTCCAGCGCCTGCTCGATGGCGTTCTCCAGCTGATCGCGGGCGATCGGCTCACGCTTGAGCTTTTCCACGAAAATGGTGGCGGCGTTGACGAAGCCCGGCGTGCAGTAGCCGCACTGGAAGCTGTAGTGCTCCAGAAACGCCTGCTGGATCGGCGACAGCTCAACCACCTCCCCCTGTTCGTCCACCCTGGCGTGGCCTTCGACGGTGCGCACTTTCTTGCCGTTGAAGAAATGCGCGCCGGTGATGCAGGTGCGCACCTCTTCGCTGGTGCCGCTCGGGTGATCGACAATCGCCACGCAGGCATGGCAAATGCCCTGCCCGCAGCCGAGGCGCGAACCGGTCAAATCGAGATACTCGTGCAGGAAATCGATCATCATCAAGCCTTCCGGCACCTCGATCGGGCCGTACGGTTTCTCGTTGATGGTCAGGGAAATCGGCTGGGTTTTAATGCTCATTGTAATACCTCACGAATATTTTCTGCACGAACGGGCAAATCACGGAAACGGTGACCGGTGGCGTCGGCAATGGCGTTGACCAGTGCGGCCACGATCGGGATCATCACCACCTCCGCCATGCCTTTCGGCGGATCGGTTTCCGACAGCGCCGGCAGGATGTCGCCGCTCTGTTTCCACACCGCCACGTCGCTGGCGCGCGGCAGGTGGTAACGGTTGAAGTTCCAGGTGCCGTTGCCCGGGCCGTCTTCGTACAGCGGTAAATATTCGTGCAGCGCATGGCCGATGCCCATCGCCAGCCCGCCCTGCAGCTGGCCGGAAACCAGTTCCGGCACGATCAGGTTGCCGCACTCCATGATCGAATGGTGATTCAACAACTCCACCTGGCCGGTGGCGATATCCACCGCCACTTCCGCCAGCGTGCCGACGGCGCTGTAGTAGGTCACTGCCGCATTGTTGCGCTGGGTCGGCGGGTAGTAGACCTGCCCGCGCGCCAGCGGCTTGAATTCACCGTTGGCATTGCGCAGCGCCATGCCGTCGATCGGCAGGCGCTCGCTTTTGCCGTTCAACGTGAAATCGGCCTCCGCCCACTGCCAGCGGTTGAAGACGTGCACCGCCGCGCCGGTGACGCCGCCCATCTGATAAGCCGTCTTGGCCAGCAGCTCGAGGCTCAGCACCGACATGCCCGCCGCCGTCAGGCCGCCTTCGACCCAACGCGCATCTTCGCGCCGCACCACCAGCGGCGCCGCCTGGCCGCCGCCGATGCCGGCCTGCCACAGCGCCATCGCCGCCGGCCACAGGCCGTGATCGAAGATCAGGCGCGCCGCTTCGCGGGTGCTGTGCGAGAAGTAATAGGCCGAGTTGCTGGCGCTCGACGGCGAACAGTAGCTCGGCGTCCAGTTGGGGTTGGTTTGCAGCTTATCCTGCTCTTCCTGCGACATCAGGTAAGGATCGCCGCTGGTGACCATCGGCAATACCGACCAGTCGGTGACCGAGAAGTGGGCTTCGTCGGCCGGTTTGCCCAGCCACTGCGCGCACAATACCGACTGCGAGGTCGACATGCCGGTGCCCATCTCCGCGCCGCTGTGATGCAGCGTGATGCGGCCGTCTTCGCTCAGCTCCACCCGGGCGAACGAGGTTTCCGCCCCGGTGCCGAAATCTTTCTGCACGCAGCCGAAGCCGACGCCATAGCGCTTGCCGGGATGGCGGCTCTCAAACTCGGCCTTGCGTTCGGCGCGCTTGAGCCACATCTCGTGCTTCGCCGCCTTCTCCAGCACTTCATCAGCGCGGATCGCACCGGCCGGGATCGCCCCCTGGGTGTTTTTCATGCCGGATTTCAGCACGTTGCGCAGGCGAAACTCGATCGGGTCGATCTTCAGCTCGGCGGCCAGCTCATCCACCATCATCTCGGTGGCGGCCATGCTCTGTAGCGTGCCGTAACCGCGCGCCGAGCCGGCATCGATGGCGCGTGAGGCCAGCCCGACCGACGACAGATCGCTTTTCGGGAAGTAGTAAATCGACTGGGCGGCGGTCGCGCCGACCATCACCACCGAAGGGGTAAAGTTGCTGCGGCCGCCGCCGTCCGCGGTCATGTCACCGAGGAACGACTGCATGACGCCGGTTTGCTTATTCACCGCGATGCGGTAGTTCATGTCGAACGCATGGCGCTTCAGCGCCGTCTGGAACTGCTCGAAGCGGTCATTGGCCAGGCGCACCGGGTGGCCGTCGCCGTACATCGCCGCCACCGCGCCGTAATACGGGAAGTTATAGTGATCTTTCGAGCCGTAGCCCACGGTGTAGCACGGGTGCAGGATCAGCTGTTTCACCGGCGGATTGCGCTTGGCCAGCATGCGCGGCATCTCGTCGGCCACTTCCTGCGGCGACTGAGTCGGCACCACCAGATGCAGGGTTTGCGTCTGCGCGTCAAACCAGCCGTTGGCGTTGTCCGGCTCCAGCGCCGAGGTGTCGATCGACTGCGTGGTGTAGCGGCGCGACATTACCAGCCAGTCGGCCGGCGGATTCGCCAACTCGTCGGCGATCAGGCCCGCATAGCGCATGCCTTCCTGATCCAGCTTGCCGCCCTCGCGCCCTTCCGGCCACACCGGCAGATGTTTTTTCATCGATACCGGGAAGATCGGCGTGTCCTTCAGGCTGGAGAAGCGATCGTCGTCGAACGGCTGTTCTCCCCCCACCCGCACGTAACGGAAACTGCCCCAGGGATCGCGCTCCAGCGGGCCGGTGACCGCGCCGTATTTGATGGTTTCCTCACGGAATTTCAGCTTGTCCTTGGCGAAGCGGAAACGGGCGAAGTCGTGATAGATCAGGATCGCCACCGCCTGGCCGAGATAGGCAGGGGTTTTGCCGTTCGGCAGCAGCATGTCGTCACCGTAGAACGCCGGAAAGGCCAGGCCATCGCGCGCCAGATCTTCCGCCGTCACCAGGCGATCGGGCTGCAGATCGTCCCCCAGCAGCGACAGATCGACCCCCTCGAACAGCCGGTCGGCTTTGGTCACGCGCAGAATGAAGGCGTGCGCCTGTTTCTGCGGCCAGTGCGGCATGTCCACCGCGCGGATATCGCGTGCGAACACCTTCTGCCCCATGACCTTGGCGCGGCCGTCGATACGGAAACGCACGCGCTTGGCCTGCGGATCCCAGTTGGGTGACTGGAGGATTTTTTGCTCGAACAGCGCGGCGTAGGCGCGGCTGTACAGGGGGGCGAGGTACACGGAGACCCCCGCAATCACGGCGCTTTTGATAAAGCGGCGCCGCGACGGGTTGAAATTGCTCATAAGTAAGTCCTTCACGTCTTTCTTGTAATTGGTTTTTGTTCGCGGTGTTGTTGCGCAAACGCTGACGACCTTGCCGTAGACGTCATAAGCATATGCTTATAACTAAAATTATGTGATGATTAACAGGCTGTTTTCAACAAAAAAACATTTACAAAACACAGGTAGTTTGTAGGCTAATAAATAATTTGCGCAAACGCGGACTTCAACCATGACCACGGGCATTGTCATTACCGCCGCCGGACGCGGAGAGCGCTTTATTCAGGCCGGCGGCCAGGGCAACAAATTGAACGCCGGGTTTGCCGATGCGGCGGGCGAGCGGCGTTCGCTGTTCGAGCACACCCTATGCCAGGCGCTGGCCTCCGGCCTGCCGGTACAGGTGGTGACCCGGCCGGATAATCTGCCGGTACTGGCAGCCTGCGCCGCCAACCAGGTGCCGGTCACCCTGCTCGCCAGCGCGGGCCTCGGCGACTCGATCGCAGCAGGCGTTGCGGCCACGCCGCACTGGCAGGGCTGGCTGATCCACCTGGCCGATATGCCATTCGTCGGCGCCGACGTTTTCCGACAGGTGGCGGATGCCTTACGGCAGCACCCGATCGTGCGCCCCTGTTATGCGCAACAGCCCGGTCACCCGGTCGGCTTTTCCGCCCGATTGCGCAAACCACTTTGCCAACTGCGCGGCGATAATGGCGCGCGTGAACTGCTGCAAGGCGCGGCAGTCCACCTGCTGCCGCTTGAGCACCCCGGCGTCGTGCGGGATATTGATCTTCCATCGCAACTCCCGGCCAGCGAGTAAATTCACCTATGCAACATCTTGATGTCACCGTGGTCAGCCAGGCGATAAGCTGGCTGCAACAACAGCCGGTTTGGTTATGCACCGTGCTCAGCACCTATGGCTCTTCGCCGCGCTCGCCGGGCGCGTTGATGGCGGCGACCCGCGACGGCCGCTACAGCGGCTCATTGTCGGGCGGGTGCGTGGAGGAGGACTTTCTGCGGCGCGTGGCCGCCGGGGAGTATCAGGCGGCCAGCCAGGTGATTCGTTACGGCGAAGGCGGCATGACGCCCAACGTGGCGCTGCCGTGCGGCGGCGTGCTGGACGTGCTGATCGAGTATCTGCCGGCGGGAGAAGCCAGCGTCGCTTACCTGCAGCGCATCGCCGGCGCGCTGGAAGGGCATCATGCGTTGCTCAAACGCCTGACGCTGCCCAACGCCTGCCACAGCCTCGAGCAAAGCCACTTCACCAGCGCCACTCAGGTCGAACGCCGGCTCGAGCAGATCACCCTGCACATCGCGGCCGCGCCGCGCCTGCTGATCGCCGGGCTGTCCAGCGTGGCGCTGTACTGCGCCGATTTCGCCGTGGCGCTGGGGTTTGAGGTGCTGGTGTGCGAGAACCGCCCGGAGGCGCTGGACAACTTCGCCGCCGAGCTGAAGCCCGGCGTGACGCTGCTGCGCCAGTTTCCGGCCAAGTTCATCGAAGAGGGGGGCTGCCACGCCAATACCGCCGTCGTGGCGCTGACCCACGATCCGCGTATGGACGATCTGACGCTGATGGAAGCGATCCACACCCCGGCGTTTTATATCGGCGCCATGGGCTCGCTCAGAAACAGCGCGCGCCGGCGCCAGCGGTTGCAGCAGATTGCCGAATTCACGCCGCAGGAGTTGGAACGCATTCATGCGCCGATCGGCCTGCCGCTCGGCAGCAAAACCCCGGCGGAAATCGCCCTGGCGGTGATGGCGGCGATCGTGCAGCAAAAAAACCGGCTGCCGGCCGCCGACGGGATCAGTGCAGCGGCACCACCGGCACCAGATGCTGCAGCTCCAGGTGCAACTCCTCTTTCCCGCTCAGCGAATAGCTGAACACCGTCATGTCCGGCCCGTCACCGCGGGCCAGCCCCATTTCGGGCAGCACCTGCGTGTAGATTTGAATGATGTGATCATTGAGCGCCACCGGCTTGCCGGAATAGCGAAAACGGCAAAACTCGCCGTGGATCTCCGGCAGCGGCTCCAGCGCCACGCCTTCACGCAGCGGGTAGTCCGCCGTCACGCCCAGGGTATAGTCGACCCTGACCCGCTCGCCGTCCGGCACCAGTTGGGTAAACGAATAGGTTTGCGCCGGACGCTCGCCCAACAAAGTGTAGAACTGCGCCCGCAGCGCGCTGCGCTGCGGCAGATGCGACTTATCCAACTTTTCGATATCCAGGTGATAAGCGTACTGTTTGCCGTGAAAGGCGTATTGCCCTCTGGCGATGCTGACGCGTTCGACCTGAATATCGCCAGGCTGGCTGGCCGCCAGCGAACGCACCAGATTGCTGAAGTCCTGTTTGCGGGCATGACGATACACGCTGGGCGATTCGGCGAAGTGTTTCTTGAAACAGCGCGAGAACGTCTGCTGGTTATCGAATTGATACTCGACCGAAATATCGAGGATGCTCTTCTGCGTGAAACGCAAGGCGAAGGCGGCGATGTAGAGGCGGCGAGCGCGAATGTAGGAAGCTAACGATAATCCGGTCTGCTTCTTGAACATGCGCTGCAGGTACCATTTCGTATAGCCTGACTTGGCGGAAACGATATCCAACGACAGCGGATTGGTCAGGTTATCTTCAATCCAGACCAGCAGTTCCCTGATATGATTTTCCTGCGTTCCCATGTGCTTGCTGAAACCTTCTGTTGCCGATATTCCATTAGTCGAATTTTAGTGCTATCCACGTAGGGTATACAGGTTAAAACTCGGCGTCCAGCAAGCTACAGGACTTTACACAACCCCCTCCACCGCCCGCGGGCGGTGGAGGGGGAGAGGCGATTATTTCAGGCAGCTGGAACACTGACCGGCCTGGATCTTCTGGAAGAAGTCATTGCCTTTGTCATCCACCAGGATAAACGCCGGGAAATCTTCCACTTCGATTTTCCAGATCGCTTCCATGCCCAGCTCAGGGTACTCCACGCACTCCAGGCTCTTGATGCTCTGCTGCGCCAGCACCGCCGCCGGGCCGCCGATGCTGCCGAGGTAGAAGCCGCCGTGCTTGTGGCAGGCATCCGTCACCTGCTGGCTGCGGTTGCCTTTCGCCAGCATGATCATGCTGCCGCCGTGGGATTGCAGCAGGTCGACGTAGGAATCCATACGCCCGGCGGTGGTCGGCCCCAAGGAACCGGACGCATAGCCTTCCGGCGTTTTAGCCGGGCCGGCGTAGTAGATCGGGTGATCCTTGACGTACTGCGGCAGGCCTTCACCGCGATCCAGGCGCTCTTTCAGCTTGGCGTGCGCGATATCGCGGCCAACGATGATGGTGCCGCTCAGCGACAGGCGGGTGGAAACCGGATACTGCGACAGCTGTTTGAGGATCTCGGCCATCGGGCGGTTGAGATCGACCTTGATCGCCTCGCCCTCCCCGGCCTGGCGCAGCTCCTGAGGAATGAATTTACCCGGATTGTGCTCCAGTTTTTCCAGCCAGATGCCGTCGCGGTTGATCTTGCCTTTGATGTTGCGGTCCGCCGAGCAGGAGACGCCCATGCCAACCGGGCAGGAGGCGCCGTGGCGCGGCAGGCGCACGACGCGGATATCATGTGCGAAGTATTTGCCGCCGAACTGTGCGCCCAGCCCCAGGTTTTGCGCTTCTTGCAGCAGTTCCGCTTCGAGTTCCAGATCGCGGAATGCCTGGCCATGCTCGTTACCTTCCGTCGGCAGGCCATCGTAATACTTGGTCGAGGCCAGTTTGACGGTTTTCAGCGTCGCTTCCGCCGAGGTGCCGCCGATGACGAACGCCACATGGTACGGCGGGCAAGCCGCGGTGCCCAGAGTACGCATCTTGTCGACCAGGTAGTTTTTCAGCTTGCCCGGCGACAGCAGCGCCTTGGTTTCCTGATACAGATAGGTTTTGTTGGCGGAGCCGCCGCCCTTGGCGATGCACAGGAATTTGTACTCTTCGCCGTCCACGCTGTAGAGATCGATCTGCGCCGGCAGGTTGCTGCCGGTATTGACCTCTTTGTACATATCCAGCGCGGCGTTCTGCGAATAGCGCAGGTTCTCTTCGATGTAGGTGTTATAAACCCCGCGCGACAGCGCCTCTTCATCGCCGCCGCCGGTCCAGACGCGCTGGCCCTTTTTGCCGACGATGATCGCCGTGCCGGTGTCCTGGCAGGTCGGTAAAATACCCTTGGCGGCGATTTCTGAGTTACGCAGAAATTGCAGCGCAACGTACTTGTCGTTTTCGCTGGCGTCCGGATCTTTGAGGATATCGGCCACCTGCTGTTGGTGCGCCGGGCGCAGCATGAACGAGGCGTCGTGGAACGCATGCTGGGCAAGCAGGGTTAACGCTTCAGGGGCAACTTTCAGAATTTCCTGGCCTTCAAATTCGCTCACGGAAACATGGTCGCGGCTCAGCAGGTAATATTCGGTATCGTCTTTCTTCAGCGGGAACGGATCTTGATAGTGGAACGGTTTATTCGACATTGATCTCTCACTTGCAACATCAGCTGCGTTAAATTCACACTTGCGGCGCGCGACACGGCGCCTTGTCAAAAAACTGCCTCCACCTTACGTATTTTTAATCAGTCAGTTATTGCGCCAAATCGCAAAATAACCGCTCTTTGCGTAAGGAATTACCACAGGCGGCGTTTCAACCTTGCTCGGTGAGAACTGCGGGTACAGGCTCATCATGCACGCTTTATTATCCCGCAGTTAACACATTGATTACAATCCATCGGCAGCGATCGTCTTATCAATGTGGTGAAAAAGCGCCGGATGCGATTTGCACCGGGGCATATTGTCAGCCGCCGCGCCATTGCTTAAGCTAGCCGCAATGAACAAACCGAGAATCCCCATCGCGCTGCAACAAGCGGTGATGCGCTGCCTGCGAGAAAAGCTGCAGTTGGCCCGCCAGCATTTTGCCGTCGAATTCCCCGAACCCAGCATCGTCTATCAGCAACGCGGCACCAGCGCGGGCACCGCCTGGCTGCAAAGCTGGGAAATCCGTCTGAACCCGGTGCTGCTGCTGGAAAACCAACAGCCGTTTATCGATGAAGTGGTGCCGCACGAACTGGCGCACCTGCTGGTGTTTCGCCAATTCGGCCGGGTAGCGCCGCACGGCCGCGAATGGCGCTGGATGATGGAAAGCGTGCTGCTGACGCCCGCCAGCCGCACTCATCGTTTCGAAACCGCCTCGGTGCAAAGCAAAACCTTCCCCTACCGCTGCGGCTGCGGGCAGCACCAGCTCACCATTCGCCGCCATAACCGCGTGCTGCGCGGCGAAAGCGAATACCGCTGCCGCCGGTGCGGCGAAAAACTGAAATTTCTTGCTAGCGAGAACCTTTAGTTAAACGATTTATACGTTAAAACAAGTAAATATCGCCATTTGCCACTGCCGACAAGTTCCGTTACCCTGCCTGCTTTTCCAATTTTGAGCTGTTTTGGAATATGCTTCGCAGAATTTTGTTTATGGCGGTTTTCGCCGCAGGCGCCGCACAGGCGCACGGCATCAATAACTTCTCTCAGGCCAAGACGGCGGCGGCCAAGATTAACCAGGATGCGCCGGGCAGTTTTTACTGTGGCTGCCGCATCGAGTGGCAAGGCAAGAAGGGCATTCCCGATCTCGCCGGCTGCGGCTATCAGGTGCGTAAAAACGCCCAACGCGCGCAACGTATCGAGTGGGAACACGTGGTGCCGGCCTGGCAGTTCGGCCACCAGCTGCAGTGCTGGCAAGACGGCGGGCGCAAAAACTGCAACAAAGACGCCACCTATCGCCAGATAGAAACCGATCTGCACAACCTGCAGCCGGCGATCGGCGAAGTGAACGGCGACCGCAACAACTTCATGTACAACCAATGGAACGGCGGCGCAGGCCAGTACGGGCAATGCCCAATGAAGGTGGACTTCAAGAATAAACAGGCGGAGCCGCCCGCCCGCGCCCGCGGCGCCATTGCCCGAACCTACTTCTACATGCGCGATCGCTACCAGCTGCGGCTGTCACGCCAGCAAACCCAGCTGTTCGAGGTGTGGAACCGGCAATATCCGGTGAGCCAATGGGAATGTCAGCGCGAAGCACGTATCGCCAAGGTGCAGGGCAACCACAACCCCTATATTCAACAGGCTTGTCAGCAGCGGAAAAGCTAACCTACTATAGCCTTTATCTTTCATGGTGCCGCCAACCTGCGGCGCCGTTTCGTCAGGATCAGACTACCCATGCGCATACCCCGCATTTACCATCCGCAGCCGTTGACCGACCGGGCGGAGATCGCCCTCAGCGAGGACGCCGCCAACCACGTCGGGCGCGTGCTGCGCATGAGCGCCGGCCAGGCGCTGCAGTTGTTCGATGGCAGCAACCAGGTGTTCGACGCCGAAATAATCCGGGTGGACAAAAAGAGCGTGCTGGTGCGCCTTGGCGACGGCCGCGTGGATGACATCGAATCGCCGCTCAACCTGCATCTGGGCCAGGTGATCTCGCGCGGCGAGAAGATGGAGTTCACCATCCAGAAATCCATCGAGCTGGGCGTCAACGTCATCACCCCGCTGTTTTCCGAGCGCTGCGGCGTGAAGTTGGACGGCGAGCGTCTGGCGAAGAAAATCCAGCAATGGCAAAAGATCGCCATCGCCGCCTGCGAACAGTGCGGCCGCAACCGCATTCCCGAAATCCGCGAGGCGATGTCGCTGGAGGCCTGGTGCGCCGAGCAGGACGGCAGCCTGAAACTCAACCTGCACCCGCGCGCCAGCCACAGCATCAACACGCTGCCGCAGCCGGTGGATCGCGTTCGCCTGCTGATAGGCCCGGAAGGCGGTTTGTCCGCCGACGAAATCGCCATGACCACCGACCACGGATTTACTGATATTCTGCTGGGACCACGCGTTCTGCGTACCGAAACCACAGCGCTCACCGCCATTACCGCTCTGCAGGTTCGCTTCGGCGACCTGGGTTAAAGGAGAAAAGATGATTAAGCTCGGCATCGTGATGGACCCTATCGATTCCATCAACATCAAGAAAGACACCAGCTTCGCCATGCTGCTCGAAGCGCAGCGCCGCGGTTACGAATTGCACTACATGGAGATGAACGATCTCTATCTGCATGCCGGCGACGGGCGCGCACACACCCGCCTGCTGAGCGTGAAGGAAGACAAGGAGAGCTGGTTCAGCTTCGGCGCCGAGCAGGATCTGGCGCTGCACGAGCTGGACGTGATCCTGATGCGCAAAGATCCGCCGTTCGATACCGAATACATCTACGCGACCTACATTCTGGAACGCGCCGAAGTTAAAGGCACGCTGGTGGTCAACAAGCCGCAAAGCCTGCGCGACTGCAACGAGAAGCTGTTCACCGCCTGGTTCCCGGAGCTGACGCCGGATACGCTGGTCAGCCGCAGCGCCGCGCACATCCGCAAATTCCACCAGCAGCACGGCGACATCATCCTGAAGCCGCTGGACGGTATGGGCGGCGCGTCGATCTTCCGCGTGAAGCAGGACGATCCTAACCTGTCGGTGATCATCGAAACCCTGACCGAACACGGCAGCCGTTTCTGCATGGCGCAGAACTTCCTGCCGGCGATCAAGGACGGCGACAAGCGCATCCTGGTGGTGGACGGCGAGCCGGTGCCTTACTGCCTGGCGCGCATTCCTGCGCAGGGCGAGACCCGCGGCAACCTGGCGGCCGGCGGCCGCGGCGAAGCGCGCCCGCTGAGCGAGAGCGACTGGAAAATCGCCCGCACCGTCGCCCCGACGCTGAAAGAGAAAGGGCTGATCTTCGTCGGCCTGGACGTGATCGGCGATCGCCTGACTGAAATCAACGTCACCAGCCCGACCTGCGCGCGCGAGATCGAGGCGGCATTCCCGATTTCGATTACCGGCATGCTGATGGACGCGATTGAAAAGCGCCTGGCGGCGAAGTAATGCGCAATGCGGGCGGCATGCCGCCCGCTGTTCTGCATCGCGCCCGCCAAAGCTCGCCTTTGCGCGCGCCTTGAAAGGCGGCGGGTATAGCCGCATACTGGCGGCTGTTTATTTTCTCACCCATTGATTACCTTATACTAACGCCATGAATTTACAGCACCATTTTCTGATCGCCATGCCAACGCTGCAGGATCCTCGCTTCAAACGCTCGGTGATTTACATTTGCGAGCACAATGAAGAAGGCGCCATGGGTTTGGTGATCAATAAACCGGTGGAGCAGTTCACGGTAGCCACGGTGCTGAGCAAGCTGAAGATCATGCCGCCTGCGCGCGATCCGGCCATCAGCCTGGACAAGCCGGTGTTCGCCGGCGGCCCCCTGGCGGACGATCGCGGATTTATCCTGCATACGCCGCGCCACGGCTTTGGCGCCAGCATTCAAATTTCCCCCAACACCATGATCACCACCTCGAAAGACGTGCTGGAAACGCTCGGCACGCCGGAGCAACCGGACGACGTGCTGGTGGCGCTGGGTTATGCGGGTTGGGAAAAGGGCCAGTTGGAGCAGGAAGTATTGGAAAACGCCTGGCTGACCATCGAAGCCAACACCGACATTTTGTTCCGCACGCCGATCGCCAGCCGCTGGCGCGAGGCGGGGAACCTTTTGGGTATCGACATTCGCAGCATCGCCAACCACGCAGGACACGCCTGATGAGTAACCGCACCATTATCGCCTTCGACTTTGGCACCAAAAGCATCGGCGCGGCCGTTGGCCAGGAGTTGACCGGCAGCGCCCGCGCCCTGCCGGCTTTCAAAGCGCAGGACGGTTCGCCGGACTGGCTGAAAATCGAAAAACTGCTGAAGGAGTGGCAGCCGGATTTGGTGGTGGTCGGCCTGCCGCTGAACATGGACGGCACCGAACAGCCCGTTACCGCCCAGGCGCGCAAGTTCGCCAACCGCCTGCACGGTCGCTTCGGCATCCAGATCGATCTGCATGACGAGCGCCTGAGCACCGTGGAGGCGCGCGCCAACCTGTTCGATCGCGGCGGCTTCCGCGCCCTTGATAAAGGCAGCGTGGATTCCGCCTCCGCGGTGGTTATCCTCGAAAGCTGGTTCGAACGGCAGCTGGGTTAACCCCTCGTTCCCTCCCCCGCGCACTCCCCCAACACGCCGGCGTCGATCCGCTGCTGCAAACCCTGCTCAAAGGTTTGCATGCCGGACTGCGCGCCGGTTTGCAACACGCTCGCCAACTGATGGGTTTTCCCTTCGCGGATCAGGTTGCTGACCGCCGCCGTCGCCGTCAGCACTTCAAAGATCGCCACGCGTCCGCCGCCGGGGCGCCTCATCAGCTTTTGCGCGATCACCGCTTGCAGGCTGCCCGCCAGCTGGGCGCGCACATAGGGTTTCTCTTCCGCCGGAAACACATCCACCAGCCGTTCCACCGCCTGCGGCGCGCTGCGGGTATGCAGCGTCGCCAGCACCAGGTGGCCGGTCTCCGCCGCAGTGAGCGCCAGCCGGATGGTGGCGGTATCGCGCAGCTCGCCCAGCAGGATCACATCCGGATCTTCGCGCAGCGCGGCGCGCAACGCCGCATCGAAGCTGTGGCTGTCGCGGCCGATCTCCCGCTGCTGGATCAGCGATCGCCGGCTGCGGTGCAGGAATTCGATCGGATCCTCCAGCGTCAAAACGTGCCGCGGCTGGTGCCGGTTGATCTCGTCGATCATCGCCGCCAGCGTGGTGGACTTGCCGCTGCCGGTGGCGCCGGTGACCAGGATCAATCCGTCGGCGCGCCGCAGCAGCGCCGGGACGATGGCCGGCGCCGCCAGCTCGGCAAGCGAAGGCGACTGCCCGGCGATACGCCGCAACGCGAGAGAAATTCCCGCGCTTTGCTGAAAAACGTTGGCCCGCAGCCGTTCCCCGCTCGGCCTGTGCAGCGCCAGATCGACCTGCCCCAGCCGCCGCAGGCTCTCGCGCTGCTGCGCATTCAGCAATCCGTCGCAGAGCGCTTGCACGCCTTGCGCCGTCAGCGTTGGCGCCGCCGCCAGCGGCTGCAGTTCACCGTCGATGCGCAACATCGGCGGATGACCGGCACAAAGGTGCAGATCGGAAGCATTATGCTTTACACTAAGGGCCACGAATTCATCGATATCCATATCACTCTCCCGGGTCAATAATGAGCACTATCCAACAGAACCTGCAGGATGTCAGAAACCGCATTGCGGCCGCCGCGCGAAATTGCGCGCGTGCGCCAGAAGAAGTTGCCCTGCTTGCCGTCAGCAAAACCAAACCTGTGGCGGCGATCGAAGAAGCCATCGCCGCCGGCCAGCGCGCCTTCGGCGAGAACTACGTGCAGGAAGGGGTAGACAAGATCCGGCATTTCGCCGAGTCGCCGCAAAGCGGCGAGTTGGTGTGGCACTTTATCGGCCCGCTGCAATCCAATAAGAGTCGGCTGGTGGCGGAACACTTCGCCTGGTGCCATACCGTGGATCGGCTGCGCATCGCCCAGCGCTTGAGCGATCAGCGCCCGGCCGACATGCCGCCGCTCAACGTGCTGATTCAAATCAACATCAGCGACGAGCAAAGCAAATCCGGCATCGCGTTGGCCGAGCTGCCGGCGTTGGCCGAAGCGATCGCCGCGCTGCCGAACCTGACGCTGCGCGGCCTGATGGCTATTCCGGCGCCGGAAGAGGATTATCAGCGGCAGCTGGCGGTATTCAGCCGGATGAACGACGCATTTCTCGCCCTGCGTCAGCGTTATCCGCAGACCGATACGCTGTCGATGGGCATGACGGACGATATGGCGGCGGCGATCGCCGCCGGCAGCACCCTGGTGCGCATCGGCACCGCAATTTTTGGCGCCCGCGACTACTCGCAGGCCTGACACACAGACGAGGGATTTGATGCAACATCGCAAGATTACCTTTATCGGCGCCGGCAACATGGCGCGTGCAATCATCGCCGGCCTGGTGGCGGGCGGCTATCCAGCCAAATCCATCAGCGTCTGCGCCCCTTCGCCGAAAAACCGTGATGCGCTGGCTGCAGACTACGGCATCGTCAGCAGCGGCGACAACGTCGCCTGCGCGCGTGAAGCCGAAGTGGTGGTGCTGGCGGTCAAACCGCAGATGATGGCCGACGTGTGTCAGCCGCTGCGCGAACAGGTCGACTTCAGCGGCAAGCTGGTGCTGTCGATCGCAGCCGGTATTCAGGTCAGCCGTTTCTATCAGCTGCTCGGCGACAAGCTGGACATCGTGCGCATCATGCCCAACACTCCGTCGCTGGTCGGCAAAGGCATGAGCGGGCTGTACGCGCCGGCGCAGGTCAGCCAGCGGGATCGCGATTACACCGGCGATTTAATGGCGTCGGTCGGTAAAGTTTGCTGGGTCGATGACGAAAATGGCATCAACGGCGTGATCGCCGCCGCGGGCAGCGCCCCGGCCTATTTCTTCCTGTTTATGGAAGCGATGCAAAAAGAGGCCGAGCGCATGGGCTTCGACAGCCAGACCGCGCGCGATCTGGTACAACAGGCCGCTTCCGGCGCCGCCGCGCTGGTTGAAGCCAACC
This sequence comes from Serratia sp. BNK-23, assembly GCF_047456145.1. Lineage (NCBI taxonomy): Bacteria > Pseudomonadati > Pseudomonadota > Gammaproteobacteria > Enterobacterales > Yersiniaceae > Serratia > Serratia sp. BNK-23. Next base: position 636,333 of record NZ_CP179900.1, on the reverse strand, counting down.
CGGATACGCCGCTGGGCACGCTGCGCGAGCAGGTGACCTCCAAAGGCGGCACCACCGCCGAAGCGCTGCGGGTGTTCAACGAACGCCAACTGCCGGAAACCGTGGCGCAAGCGATGCAGGCCGCCGTTTCCCGTGCCCAAGAGATGGAAAAATTATTTTAAATAACCGCGAGTTAAGGAGAAGGACCACTTCATGCTAACGCTGACTTTCCTGGTCAAGACCGTTATTGATCTGTACGTGATGGTGCTGTTGCTGCGCATTTGGATGCAGTGGGCGCGCACCGATTTTTACAACCCGTTCTCACAGTTTGTGGTGAAGATCACCCAGCCGGTGGTCAGCCCACTGCGCCGCATCATCCCGTCACTGGGGCCCATCGACAGCGCTTCGCTGCTGCTGGCGTTCCTGCTGATGACCATCAAGTACCCGCTGCTGCTGCTGATTCAGGGCGGCGCGATGTCGCTCAGCCCGTATAACCTGCTGTTCGGCCTGATCTCGCTGGTGAAGTCCGCCGGCTACCTGATCTTCTGGGTGATGATCATTCGTGCGCTGATGAGCTGGGTAAGCCAGGGCCGCAGCCCGATCGACTACGTGATGTACCAACTGACCGAACCCTTGATGGCGCCGATCCGTCGCATCATCCCGGCGATGGGCGGCATCGACTTTTCCGCCATGGTGGTGATCCTGATCCTCTATCTGATCAACTACCTGGGCATGGATCTGTTCGGTGAGATCTGGTTCCTGCTGTGAGTGCAGTCACTCCGGTGCTGGACGGGCTGGCGATCAGGCTATATATTCAGCCGAAAGCCAGCCGCGACCAAATTATCGGCTTGCATGGCGACGAACTGAAAGTCGCCATCACCGCCCCGCCGGTCGACGGCCAAGCCAACGCCCATTTGATCAAGTTTATCGCCAAGCAGTTCAAAGTGGCGAAAAGCAACGTCACCATCGAGAAAGGCGAACTGGGGCGGCATAAACAGTTACGCATCGTGAATCCGCAACAGATCCCCGCCGTGGTCGCGGCGCTCATCGAATAATTTTCAAGGTAGTCATTTATGCAAAAAGTCGTTCTTGCCACCGGTAACCCGGGCAAAGTGCGCGAACTCGCCGACCTGTTGGCCGATTTCGGCCTGGACGTGGTCGCACAAACCGATCTGGGCGTGGAGTCCGCCGAAGAGACCGGCCTGACGTTTATCGAAAACGCCATTCTGAAAGCGCGCCATGCGGCACAGGTCACCGGCCTGCCGGCGATCGCCGACGACTCCGGCCTGGCAGTGGACGCGCTGGGCGGCGCGCCGGGCATCTACTCCGCGCGCTATGCCGGTGAAGATGCCGACGATCGGCAGAACCTCGACAAGCTGCTGGCGGCGATGAAAGACGTAGCGCCGGGCCGGCGCGGCGCGCAATTCCATTGCGTGCTGGTCTATCTGCGCCATGCGGCAGACCCGACGCCGCTGGTGTTCCACGGCAGTTGGGCCGGCGAAATCACCGAGCAGGCCGCCGGTGAAGGCGGCTTCGGTTACGATCCTGTCTTCTACGTGCCGGAGCTGGGCCGCACCGCCGCCGAGCTGAGCCGCGACGAGAAGCGGGCGATTTCGCACCGCGGCAAGGCGCTGAAGCTGATGTTGGAAGCCATGCGCAATGCTTAAGCTGCCCCCGCTGAGTCTCTACATCCATATCCCGTGGTGCGTGCAGAAATGCCCGTACTGCGACTTCAACTCCCATGCCCTGAAGGGTGACGTGCCGCATCAGGAGTATGTCGATCATCTGTTAGCGGATCTGGATGCCGATCTGCCGCTGGCCGGCGGCCGGGAAATCAGCACTATCTTTATCGGCGGCGGCACCCCCAGCCTGCTGAGCGCCGAGGCGATGCAGGCCTTGCTGGACGGCGTGCGGGCGCGCATTCGCGTCGCCGACGACGCCGAAATCACCATGGAAGCCAATCCCGGCACCGTGGAGGCCGATCGCTTCAGCGGCTACCAGCGCGCCGGCGTCAACCGCATCTCCATCGGGGTGCAAAGCTTCAGCGCCGAGAAGCTGAACCGTCTGGGGCGCATCCACGGCCCGGAAGAAGCCAAACGCGCGGCGACGCTGGCGACCGATCTTGGCCTGCGCAGCTTCAACCTCGATCTGATGCACGGCCTGCCGGATCAGTCGCTGGAAGAGGCGCTGGACGATCTGCGCCAGGCTATCGCCCTCAATCCGCCGCATCTGTCGTGGTATCAGCTGACCATCGAACCGAACACCCTGTTCAGCTCACGCCCGCCGGTTTTGCCGGACGACGACGCGCTGTGGGACATCTTCGAACGCGGCCACCAGTTGCTGAGCGCCGCCGGATACCAGCAGTATGAAACCTCGGCCTACGCCAAATCAGGCTACCAATGCCAGCACAACCTCAACTACTGGCGCTTCGGCGACTATCTGGGGATCGGCTGCGGCGCGCACGGCAAGGTGACCTTCAGCGACGGACGCATCCTGCGCACCGCCAAAACCAAGCACCCGCGCGGCTTTATGCGCGGCGACTACATGGACAAGCAGCATGAGGTGGTGGCGGCGGATCGGCCGTTCGAGTTCTTCATGAACCGCTTCCGCTTGCTGGAAGCCGCGCCGCGCGCCGACTTCGTCAACTACACCGGGCTGGCGGAAAGCGTCATTCGCTCGCAGTTGGACGAGGCGCTGGCCAAAGGCTATCTGGAAGAAACCGCGGAGTACTGGCAGATCACCGAGAAGGGCAAACTGTTCCTCAACTCGCTGCTGGAACTGTTCCTGGCGGACGACGAGTAAAAAAAAGCGCTGAATAATCAGCGCTTTTTTTCATGTTCAGGCGGTATTATGAGGGCGATGCGTCACGTCGCCACGCCCCTTCAGCAATCCCTCAACGGAAACATCCTCGTCCAACGCATCCCAATGGATGCCGCGAGCGCTGAGTTCATACTCTGCCCGCTGTTCTTGCGTCGCATTCAACAAACGCGGAAACCAGGCCAGTGGCACGCCAATAATTCGGGCGTCGCTCAGTTCGACCCACATCGTCGCATCGTCAAAGCTGACGCGTTTAGCCGAAATACTCATGCCAAGCCTCCAAAAACAATGCCTGATAGGTATCAACCAGACCCGCCAGCTCTTTTAGCGTTCTGGCGTTAAAGCCGTCATTGCGCGCCAACTGCACGCCAGGAACCAACCAGAATTTCGCTTCAGCCTCAGCGTCTCTGATATGAACATGCGGCGGCTCAAGCGGGTCACCCTCATTGGAATAAAAAAAGAACCTGTAGCCTTTATAACGGAATATCACTGGCATCAATGCAAAATCCTTTTGCCGATTGATTATAGTTTAGCCAGTTTGTCAGATAGCCGTCGTGAGGTCAAAAACGCACGGCGGCTACGCCTATCCGTTACTTCAACGCCTTCAGCAGATCCTTGCGCTGGGTTTCCAGTGCGGTGACGCGGTTGCACACATCATGGCCGAAGTTCTGGAAGTCCTGCTCCTGGTTGTTCCATTCGTTCTGGATCGCCTTCTGCAAGCCGCCCAGGTTGCCCATGATCGCCTGCAGCGGGTTACCGCCGCTGTTGGCGGCCTGTTTGACGCCCATCTCGTTCAGGCTGTCCTGCAGCACGCCACCCATGCTCTGCTGCACGATGTTGCGGCCGTCCTGTTCCACCTGGTCGATCGCCTTGTGGTGGAAGGTCAGGCCGTCGCTGCGGTGCTCGATGATGCGGTTCATCTGCTGTTTCAGCTGGCCGTTTAGGGTGGTCAGCCGGTTGCGCACGTTGCTGTTGCTGCCCAGCTCTTTGACGATCACTTTATCCAGCGCTGCGCGGGCTTTCTCCAGGTGTTTCTGCGCGCCGTCGTCGATCCACGGCAGTTGCTTGCGCAAGGCGCTCTGGTAACTGAAGGCTTTCTGCCGCTGGCTGTCGTTCAGGCTCAGCGCCTGGCCGTTGCGGATCACGTCGCCATCCGGCGAGATTTGCAGGTCGCCGCTGGCGCCTTTCACCTGCACGCTCTGCGGGCTGATGATCACATCGTCCTGGGGTTTAACGCTGCATTGGTACTCGGCGTGGGCCTGCGCGGCAGTCGCCGCCAGCAGCAGTAAGGCTAACCCGGTTTTCTTCAACATAGCTTCTCCTGACTCCCATCCAGACTGGGATTAAAAAATCGAACGACCGATACGTTGAGACAACAATTCCAGCGCCGCAGTTCCCGCCAGCGAGTTGCCGGAAGCATCCAGCTCCGGCGACCAGACGACGATCGACAGCTCGTCCGGCACGATGGCCACGATGCCGCCGCCCACGCCGGACTTGCCCGGCATTCCCACCCGATAGGCGAATTCGCCGGCGCCGTCGTACATGCCGCTAGTCATCATCAGGGCGTTGATCTGCCGAGCCTGCAGCGGGCTGATCACCGCCTCGCCGCTGAGATCGCGGCCGTGATTGGCCAGATAGACGAAGCTGCGCGCCAGCTCCACGCAGCTCATGCGCAGCGCGCAGTAATGGAAATAGGTTTGCAGCACGGTGATCACGTCGTTCTCGAAGTTGCCGAACGACTTCATCAGATAGGCGATGGCCGCATTGCGATCGGAGTGTTCGAATTCGGAACGCGCCACCCGCAGGTCATAGGCCAGGTCGTCTTCGCCGGCCAGCTGACGCACCACCTCCAGCATGCGCTGTTTGGGGGCGCTGAGCCGGGTTTGCAGCATGTCGCACACCACCAGCGCGCCGGGGTTGATAAACGGATTGCGCGGTTTGCCCTGCTCCATCTCCAGCTGCAGCAGCGAATTGAACGGCAGGCCGGAAGGCTCTTTGCCCACGCGCCGCCAGATCTCAGGCTCCTGATAGCGCGTCAGCGCCAGCGTCAGGCTCAGCACTTTGGAGATCGACTGGATGGAGAAGCGCTCCGCGGCGTCGCCGGCCTGGAACAGTTCACCGTCCACCGTACACACGGCGATCGCCAACCGATCGGCGGGCACTTCTGCCAACGCCGGGATGTAGTCGGCCACTTTCCCCTGGCCAATCAGCGGGCGCACCTGTTGCAGGATCTCCTCCAGCAACGCGTTATCCAATGTAGTTACCACCTCGGTCACACTCCGGGCAAAACAAAGGCGCCGTTAAGGCACCTTAGATCAATAAAACGGCGCGGCGCGAAGCCGCGCTCATCGGGCAAGCGCGATCAATCCCACCAGATATCGAACAGATCGCTGACCTTAACGTCGGTCAGTTTGCGCGCTTCCAGCCAGTTTTTCACCAGTTCGCGATGCTCGTCGGTGCAGTGACCGATCTTCTGCAGGCAGATCAGACCTTCCCACTGCAGGTAGCCGCTGCCGTCAAACGCCAGGCCGTTCGGCTCGATCACTTCATCGATGAAGGTATCCAGCGTGCTGTCGATGTCTTCCACCGACGTGCCTTCGGCAAAACGCCAGGCTACGGAGAAACCCAGCTCCTGAAATTCTTCAATGTGCAACTTTTTACGTAAACGACGACTGCGGTTCTTAGCCATTATTCTTTCCTCTCAAACATCAAGTCCCAAACGCCATGTCCCAGGCGCTGGCCGCGTAATTCAAATTTCGTCAGCGGGCGCGAATCCGGACGCGGCACGTAATCATTATCGCTGGAAAGATTACGGTAGCCTGCGACCCCGTTCATAACCTCTAACATATGTTCCGCATAAGGTTGCCAATCGGTAGCCATGTGGAAGACGCCGCCGGTCTTCAGCTTGCGCAGCACCAGTTCGACAAACGGCGTTTGCACGATGCGGCGCTTGTTGTGGCGCGCCTTGTGCCACGGATCGGGGAAGAACAGCTGCACCATGTCCAGCGAGCCGTCCGGGATCATGTTTTCCAGCACTTCAACCGCATCGTGGCACATCACGCGCAGGTTGCTCAGCTTCGCCTCGTGGGCGTCGGCCAGGCAGGCGCCCACGCCCGGCGAGTGCACTTCGATCCCTAAAAAGTTCTGCTGCGGATTGTTGCCCGCCATGGTCACCAGCGAGGCGCCCATGCCAAAACCGATCTCCAGCACCGTCGGCGCTTCGCGGCCGAACAGCGCGGAGAGATCGACAGCGTCAGCCTGATACTCCACGCCCATCACCGGCCAATAGTTCTCCAGCGCGTGCTGCTGGCCTTTGGTCAGCCGCCCCTGGCGGCGGACAAAACTGCGGATACGGCGCATCGCGCGGCCGTTCTCATCAAATTCCGGGGAGATGACGTCATTAATCATAGTGCTTTCTGTCTGTTTGGCTGCCAATTAGGGAAACGCGCATTATGCAAAGATACATTGGTTTAGCAAGTGTTCATCTTCTGTACCCGCCGTGCGGCGTCGGAAAGTTCCGGTTTACAGCATCATGACTCTATGCTGCAATCTCGCTTCATTTTCTGCCGGATAACGACGCTGCTCATGATGCAAGCACAACAATTCGCACAGGTGGTGCTTGACTGGTACCAACGCTACGGTCGCAAGACCCTGCCGTGGCAGCTGGAGAAAACCGCCTATCAAGTATGGCTCTCCGAGGTGATGTTGCAACAGACTCAGGTTGCCACCGTCATTCCTTATTTTCAGCGCTTTATGGCCCGTTTTCCCAACGTGCGCGCGCTGGCGGAGGCTCCGCTGGACGAAGTGCTGCATCTGTGGACCGGCCTCGGCTATTACGCCCGCGCCCACAACCTGCACAAGGCGGCGCAGACCATTGTCGCACAGCACGGCGGCGAGTTCCCGACAACCTTCGCAGAAATCGCCGATTTACCGGGCGTCGGCCGCTCCACCGCCGGCGCGGTGCTGTCGTTGGCGCTGGGCCAACACTATCCGATCCTCGACGGCAACGTGAAGCGCGTGCTGGCTCGCTGCTACGCGGTGGAAGGCTGGCCGGGCAAGAAAGAAGTCGAAAATCGGCTGTGGAAAATCAGCGAAGAGGTCACCCCGGCGCAGGGCGTCGGCCAGTTCAACCAGGCGATGATGGATCTGGGCGCCATGGTCTGCACCCGCTCCAAGCCCAAGTGTGAACTCTGCCCGCTCAACGTCGGCTGCCTGTCTTACGCCAATCACAGCTGGGCCAACTACCCCGGTAAGAAGCCCAAGCAGACCCTGCCGGAAAAAACCGCCTACTTCTTATTGCTGCAGCACGGCGACCGCGTGTGGCTGGAGCAGCGCCCGGCGGTGGGCCTGTGGGGCGGCCTGTTCTGCTTCCCACAGTTCAGCGCGCGCGTGGATGTGGAACTCTGGCTGCAGCAGCGCGGTCTGAAAGGCAAGCGCCTGGAACAGCTGACCGCGTTTCGCCACACGTTCAGCCATTTCCATCTCGATATCGTGCCGATGTGGCTGTCGCTCGACGCGGCGGGCAGCGGCATGGATGAGGGCGCGGGTCTCTGGTATAACTTAGCGCAGCCGCCGTCGGTCGGGCTGGCAGCGCCGGTGGATCGCCTGTTGCAACAGCTGGCGAAGCAGCCCCCGATCCAACAAAACTTATATGGCGATAGCGCCATCGACGAGGAATTAGCATGAGCCGCACCATTTTTTGTACTTTCCTGCAGCGCGACGCCGAGGGCCAGGACTTCCAGCTTTATCCCGGCGATGTCGGCAAGCGCATCTACAACGAGATCTCCAAGGAAGCCTGGGGCGAGTGGATGAAGAAGCAGACCATGCTGATCAACGAGAAGAAGCTGAACATGATGAACGTGGATGATCGCAAACTGCTGGAAGAGGAAATGATCAAGTTCCTGTTCGAAGGGCACGACGTGCACATCGAAGGCTATACGCCGCCGAGCGAATAACGCTGTTGGGGCCAGGCGCTGGCCCGCTTCAATCCTCTTATACTTCTTCCAAACGGCTTTAAGATGAAGAAAATTTTAGCTTTGCTCGTAATAGCGCCTTTGCTGATCTCCTGTTCCGGCAAAAAAAGTGAAGAAATCAACGAAGCCTGGATCAAAGACACCAACGGCTTCGACATTCTGATGGGGCAATTCGCTCACAACATCGAGAACATCTGGGGTCTGAACGAAGTTCTGATCGCCGGGCCGAAAGACTACGTCAAATATACCGACCAATACCAAACCCGCAGCCACATCAACTTCGACACCGGTGCCATCACCATCGAAACCATCGCCACCACCGATCCGGCCGCGCACCTGCGCCAGGCGATCATCAGCACGCTGCTGATGGGTGACGATCCGAGTTCCATCGATCTCTATTCCGACGCCAACGATATCCAGATCAGCAAAGAGCCGTTCCTGTACGGCCAGGTGCTGGATAACAAAGGCGCGCCGATCCGCTGGGAATGGCGCGCGGCGCACTTCGCCGATTACCTGCTGCAGACCAAGCTGCAAAAACGCACCTCCGGCCTGCACGTCATCTACTCGGTCACCATCCAACTGGTGCCGAACCACCTGGACAAACGTGCGCACAAATATCTGCCGATGGTGCGCAAGGCGTCGGAAAAATACGGCGTGGACGAATCGCTGATCCTGGCGATCATGCAGACCGAATCGAGCTTCAACCCGTATGCGGTGAGCGGTTCGGACGCGCTGGGCCTGATGCAGGTGGTGCAGCACACCGCCGGTAAGGATGTGTTCCAGATGCGCGGCAAATGGGGCACCCCGAGCCGCAGCTACCTGTTCGATCCAGAGAACAACATCGATACCGGCACCGCCTACCTGGCGATCCTGCAGAACAACTACCTGGGCGGCATTCAGAACCCGACCTCGCGCCGCTATGCGGTGATCACCGCCTACAACGGCGGCGCCGGCAGCGTGCTGCGGGTGTTCTCCAGCGACAGGACGCGCGCGGTGGGCATCATCAACGGCATGCAGCCGGGCGACGTGTACCAAACGCTGACCACCAAACACCCGGCCGCCGAGTCGCGCCGCTATCTGGTGAAAGTGAATACCGCACAGAAGAGCTACCGCAGAAAGTAGCGCTTCCCGCGTGGAAATGAGAAGGGCCGGTGCGAACCGGCCCTTTTTTTACTGCTTGATCATATAGCCAAAGATGCGCTTCCAGCCGTGATCTTTTTTCTCGATGTAGACCCCCTGCAGCTCCGGCGAGAAGCCCGGCAGGCGGTTGATACCCTCCTCCAGCGCCAGGAAGTAGCGCTGCACCGCGCCGCCCCACACTTCGCCCGGCACCACGCACAGCACGCCCGGCGGATACGGCAGGGCCCCTTCCGCCGCGATGCGCCCTTCCGCCTGGCCGATCGGCACCAGCTCGACGTTGTCGCGGATAAACTCCACGTTGGCGTCCTGCGGGTTCATCACCACCGGCGGGAAATGATCCTGACGGAACATCTCCTTTTGCAGCTGCTTAACGTCAAAGCTGACGTACAGATCGTGCATCTCCTGACACAGCCGGCGAATGCTGTAGCCGCGGTAACGCTGCTCGTTCTTGCGGTACACCGTCGGCAGCACCACGCTCAGCGGCGCATCCTCTTCGACATAGCGTTCGAACTGCGCCAGCATCTCCACCAGTTGTTCCATCTTGGCCGGGTTCTCCGCCGGGGTCAGCAGGAACAGAATCGAGTTGAGATCGCACTTCTCCGGCACGATGCCGTTCTCGCGCAGGAAGTTGGCCAGAATGGTGGCCGGCACGCCGAACTCGGTGTATTGGCCGGTCGCGGCGTCAATCCCCGGCGTGGTCAGCAGCAGCTTGCACGGATCCACCAGATACTGATCCTGGGCATAGCCTTCGAAGCCGTGCCACGTCTCCCCCGGCACGAAGGTGAAGAAGCGCGCGTCGTTGGCGATCAGATCGGTATCGTGATCCTGCCAGTCTTTGCCCGCCACCTGCTGCGGAATAAACGGCTTTAGCTGCGAGCAGCGCGTGAGCAGCTGTTTGCGCGTCTCGATGCCCAGCTTGACGCAGTCCATCCACATGCGGCGCCCGGCGGGGCCGGCGTGCATCTTGGCGTTGACGTCCAGCGCGGCGAACAGCGGATAGAACGGGCTGGTCGACGCATGCAGCATGAACGCGTTGTTCAGGTGCTTGTGGTTGCAGTGGCGCTTTTGCCCTTTGATATGGTCGTCTTTCTTATGGATCTGCGAGGTCTGCGAGAACCCTGCCTGCTGTTTATGCACCGACTGGGTGACGAAAATGCCCGGATCGTGCTCGTCCAGCTCCAGCAGCAGCGGCGAGCACTCTTTCAGCATCGGAATAAAGCCTTCGTAACCCACCCAGGCGGAGTCGAACAGAATGTAATCGCACAGGTGGCCGATGGTGTCGATCACCTGGCGAGCGTTGTAAATCGTGCCGTCGTAAGTGCCGAGCTGAATGATCGCCAGCCGGAACGGCCGCGCCGCCGCGGCTTTCTCCGGCGCCACCTCGCGGATCTGCTCACGCAGATAGCGTTCGTCGAAGCAGTGCGCATCGATGCCGCCGATAAAGCCGAACGGGTTGCGGGCGGTTTCCAGATAGATCGGCGTGGCGCCGGCCTGGATCAGCGCCCCATGGTGGTTGGATTTGTGGTTGTTGCGATCGAACAGCACCAGATCGCCGCGGGTCAGCAGCGCGTTGGTCACCACCTTGTTGGCCGCCGAGGTGCCGTTGAGCACGAAGTAGGTTTTATCGGCGTTGAACACCCGCGCCGCGTGCTTTTGCGCATCCTTGGCCGAGCCTTCGTGGATCAGCAAATCGCCCAGCTTGACGTCGGCGTTGCACATATCGGAACGGAACAGGGTCTCGCCGTAGAAATCGAAAAACTGCCGGCCGGCCGGGTGTTTGCGGAAGAACTCGCCGCCCTGATGCCCCGGGCAGGCGAAGGTTGAGTTTTCCATCTCGACGTAGGTCTTCAGCGTTTTGAAGAACGGCGGCAGCAGCGCCTGCTCGTAGGCGTCGGCGGCGGCCTCCAGCTGCGCCATGTAGAACGGCTTGCTGGCGCCGGCCAGCAGCGCGAAAACCCCACTGACAAACGGCAGATAGTCCGGCGAGAGATGCTCGTCCCCTTCCACCGCCACGAAGGTCGGAATGTCGAACCCCGTCGCCTGCAAGCGCGCCAGAATGCCGGCGTTCACGTCGGCGACCGACACCACCGCCGCCGCCACGTCAGTGTAGTCCGTCTGCTCTACGCGCACGATCTGGCGCAGCGTCTCAATGGTGGCGACCAGGCTGGCGCTGGTCGCGATTTTCAATTCTTTCATCATGCTGACTCTCAAACGGTGAAGGATGAGGGTGTGCCACCGGCACGGTAATGAGATAACGCGGTTATCCCGGTAAAAGCGATACCCGGGCACGGCAGCATAAGCGGCGTGCGTGACCGGCTCATGATCGGGGATCATCAGGCGGCTATCGGGGGAACTGGTCTTGGCAGCGTCCGACAGGCATCAGTAAAATCAGGGCCGCAGCGCTGGCTTTACGCATGCCTAACAGCGAGCGTCAGGCGGCCTTACCGCATGGCCGGCAGGCGTATTCGGGCGGATGACGTGCGGAGGAAACAACGGCGGAACGGTGGCGGCGTCAGATGTCTGGTGCGCAGCAGCGCTTGAGCAACAAAACCAGTCATGCCAATAACCCTCTGGCTTATAAGAAGCGGAAACACCGTCAGGGAACGGAGAGTGCTAAAATTTGCGCAATGATTGCATGATTCGTTGCAGGGTTCAAGCGAGAATCGCCTTGATTGAACGTCCATTGATTAAAGCATAATTCATTGTTATTTAATTGAAAAACCAAAAATCGCGCGTTTTAAGATGGTATAAATACACGTTTTATATGCATATTTATTGAATGCGGATATCCCCCCGTCCCCCGCCCCTCCGGGCTTACTGCCTGAAAATAGAGCAACCGATCGGCTTTGTGACAGAAAGCGATTGACGCCATCCGGCCAATACGGTTTAATGCGCCCCGTTGCCCGGATAGCTCAGTCGGTAGAGCAGGGGATTGAAAATCCCCGTGTCCTTGGTTCGATTCCGAGTCCGGGCACCATATTCAGAAGAACCCGCCTATGGCGGGTTTTTCGCTTTCTGGGATACGGACTCTCCATCGAACTGCGTTCGATTATTCGATCTTACGGCCTCACCCTGCGGGCCAGCGCTGAAGCGCTGTTCAACGCGGCGCCAGCGCCGGTTGTCCGAGTCCGGGCACCATATTTAGAATAACCCGCCTATGGCGGGTTTTTCGCTTTCTGGGGTACGGACTCTCCATCGAACTGCGTTCGATTATTCGATCTTACGGCCTCACCCTGCGGGCCAGCGCTAAAGCGCTGTTCAACGCGGCGCCAGCGCCGGTTGTCCGAGTCCGGGCACCCTATTCAGAATAACCCGCCTATGGCGGGTTTTTCGCTTTCTGAGATACGGACTCTCCATCGAACTGCGTTCGATTATTCGATCTTACGGCCTCACCCTGCGCGCCAGCGCTAAAGCGCCACCGCATCATCCGATGGATGTGCAATTTCGCATTACAGGTGCACTTTCTCAAAAGGCCCACCCCCAATCCTCCAGGCGTCAAACGAGCGCACTCATATTCTCCGTTTATCGAGTGTTTTTTATTGCCATTCGGTGATGGAATATAGCCACGAACCTCTAACGGTATCACTTTGTTAAATAAAAACATATTGAATTAAAACTAGGAACATTCCGAATAAAAACGACATTGCTGTTAATTCATTCATATAAGGCTATGCTGAGTTTTACCTATTGATAAGACATTTTTAACCTATTCCGCTGCCAACGCGAAATAATGGAGGATCCGGCGACAATGGCAATTGATATGTATATGAAAGTTGAAGGAATGACGGGCGAGTCCCAAGACAGCAATCATAAAGGATGGACCGACGTACTTTCGTTTAACTGGGGCGCTTCACAGCCAGGAAATATGGCTGTCGGCGGTGGGGGCGGTTCCGGGAAAGTGAATTATCAAGACCTCCGTATTCAAGCGCTTATCGACAAATCTACACCCGCCATTCTTAAATATTGTTCCAGTGGAAAACATGTCGCGAAAATCGAGCTTTCCGTATGCAAAGCGGGCGGCAACCAGGTGGAATATTCCAAAATCGTTCTCGAAGACGTGCTGGTGACGCAAACCGATTTTAATGGTGTCGGTCAAAATGATGCGATCCTGGTTGATTACGCCTTCCAGGCGTCAAAAGTCACCATGAGTTACTGGGAACAAGGCAGCAGCGGCACTAAAGGCGCGGAAAGCAAATCTGGTTGGGATATCAAGCAGAATAAAGAGAGCTAAGTGCATTCTGGCACCTAACAATACGTTAATGATCGGGTGATAAAATCATGGCAATGGATATGTTTTTAAAAGTTGAAGGCATTAATGGCGAATCGAAAAATGCGAATCACAAGCAATGGATCGATGTCTTTTCCTTTAACTGGGGCGCGCGGCAGCCTGGCAATATGGCCGTTGGCGGCGGCGGCGGTACGGGTAAAGTGAATTTTCGCGATCTGACCGTACAGGCTCTGATAGATAAAGCGACACCTGCCTTATTGAAATACTGTTCGGCCGGTAAACACCTCGCCAAGGTGCAGTTGTCGCTTTGCAAAGCCGGTGGGCAGGAAGTGGAATATACCCGCATTACTCTGGAAGATGTATTAGTGACTCATACCGACTTCATCGGTGTCGAGCACGGTTCCACGCTAGGCATTGAATACTCTTTTCAGGCCGGTAAAGTATCGATGGAATACTGGGAGCAAGCGAAGCAAGGCAATAAAGGAGCTTCGGTGCAGATGGGCTGGGACATTAAGCAAAATAAAGAAAGCTAATCACATTACGGTGCATATCGTAATGGCGGGGGGATTATGGCATTTCCTAAGTCACATGAAATTTTAGCTCTGACATCGCAACACGAATCGAATAATCGGGTGTCAGCCAACTTTTTGACCCGTGAGATTTTGAATGAGGCGCTGATCCTCGTCAGGTCTCTGTCACCAGAAGAAGTCTTTCGATTAACAAAAACGGAGACCGGCCAGATCGCGTTTACGCTGGGTGAACTCAAAGATGAAAACAACCGCCGATTGACAGCCAATAATATTGAGTCAGGACAACGACCAGGCGGAAGAATTAATCACCTGGATAACCGCATTAATGTCTCTTTTCCCGGAACCTCATGGCAAATGGGAGCGCGTGTTCAGCATTTTGAGAATATCGCGTCGAGTACCGTCGGCGGAGCCGGTCTGGTTTTGATCGCGGGATTATGGACGGGGGCCGGTTCTGGCGTTGGCAGCATTTTAGGCAGAAATGCCGCCCAGCTCGCGGTAGTGACTGGCACGTATTTGGGTAAACGCTTCGTGACCAATAAAACCATGGTCGTGAATCAGATGGCGGCGCATATCAAAAACCTTGCCGATATGTTTAACTCCACCCACAACGCCTTTAATGATTTCAAGTTCGAAAGCGCAGCCAAGCGCGCACAATACAGTCCTGATCCTCAGGCAGAGCACCCTATTACTTTTGAACAGAAAGTCACGGATAACAATGCAGTTCCTGCTAATCATACCGATGCCATTCAGGCTATCGTGCGCCGTTTTGTAACGGGAACTTACCAACGTGTAGATATCGTCGGCCAGGGCGATATGTTTATAAAAGTCTTTTTCAGCGATGGGGAACTGGACATTTCGCAAGCCCAGTATGACTACCTCAGCAATTTGAAGCTCCCGTGATTGATCAACCTGGCAGGTCTTCGCGGTTCTGGCGCAACGGTTGTCATTCTGTCCAGGGTGCAAAAATGCCCCGAACTGACGGAAAGATTTTTATTGTCGGTAAGAATGGTCAATGACGATGACAAGGCAGACTGCCGGATCGGACGCGATCGTTGCGCCAGCGTGGCCAGTTTTTTCACACTCGGCTCGAGCAAGCGCCCTCTCCGGGCAGTCTTTGTCCGGCATTAATTAAACGAACCCTACCCCCGGTAGTTAACGCGAACCCTCCGCGTCCATAGGGTGCAACTCGGGGTAAAATATTGCCGTTCGGGGGGCAACAAGAGGAGATAAAGGTACAGAAGTGTGCGTATCACCTTAGTGGAAAAGTGTGATGCCCTGCCGCAAAAACAAAATAAAGCATTGAATTAAATGATAAAAATTAACTTACAACGCACGGATTTCATAATTTCACTTCCGATTTCATCTTTGCAAAAAGCATCCTGCCTCTAATATCACGTTATTTCACCTTCCCCGCGCCTATTTTAAGGCTATTCTAAGCAACGAATACACCGAGCCCGGCGTGCAATGGCATATACATCAGAAAAGCAGATAAGAACTCATACAGTGGGCATCCTCCCTGGTGGCCGTTTTCATGGCTTGATGAATCAGGGGGACATCGGAATTTTACTTAGGAATATTCATTAAATACACGCGCAAACCTTCATAGGGATTTTCATGGAAAGAAATACGCCCGTAGCCTTTGCCTGATGCGCTACCTAATGCTAAACGGGCATTTAAAATTGCGGTATTTTTGGCCCGTACACCTTTTAATTACATTTAATTCGTGAAGCTTACTTATAAGAAAAAGGCAGCCTGGTTGCTATAAGCCACCCTATCTGCAGTCGTATTTCTGGGTATTATTCTCATTATACTGGAGCTTATTAATGAATCAGCGTTTGGATATCATCGGTATTGGCCTTGGCCCGTCGAATCTTAGCCTGGCAGCCTTAGGAAGTGAAATAGAGGGATTTACGGGACAGTTCCTTGAGCGCAAACCTCATTTCTCCTGGCACCCAGGGATGATCCTGGCGGATTGCAGTATGCAGACCAACTTTTTAAAAGATTTAGTGAGCGCGGTTGCCCCAACCAATCGCTATAGCTTTCTCAACTATCTGGTAAAAAACAGAAAATTTTATCGTTTCCTGACGACGGAGCAGCGCACCGCATCGCGCGAAGAGTTCGCCGATTACCTCACCTGGGCCGCCGCCGGGATGGGATCATTGGCATTCAATCAAGACGTTCAGCGGGTCGAATTTGACGATCGGCAGCGCCAGTTTGTGGTGACCACCTCGAATAAGGTCTTCCACGCCAAACACGTCAGCATTGGCATAGGCAAGAAAATAAAGTTGCCGGATTGCGTGACGACGCAAAGCGATCGCTGTTTCCATGCCAGCGAAATGATGCTGCGCAACCCCGATCTGACCGGCAAACGCGTGGCGATCGTCGGCGGCGGCCAGAGCGGCGCAGATCTGTTCCTGAATATTTTTAAAGGGGAATGGGGGCAGCCGGCGCAGCTCGACTGGATATCGCGCCGCAATAACTACAATGCGCTCGATGAGGCTGCTTTTGCCAACGAATACTTCACACCCGATTACGTCGAGAGCTTTTACTCACTGGACAGCGCGGCCAAGCGGCATATGCTGGCCGAACAGAAGATGACCTCAGATGGCATCACCAGTGAGTCGCTGCTGGCGATTTATCGCGCCATGTACCACCGCTTCGACGTCCTGCGCGAGAAATTATGGGTGCGCCTGCTGCCCAGCCGTTCGCTGACGGCCGTGAAACACACGCTGGATAACGCCTACCAGCTCGAAACGCGTCATCATCTCGATCACGGCCAGGAAACCTTCAAGGCGGACGTGGTGATCTTTGCTACCGGTTATCAATCGGCGACGCCTGAGTTCCTTGAGCCTTTGGCCCACCGGTTGTTAAAGACTGCGGACGGCGAATACCGCATAGCCCCGGACTTTACCTTTGAGTGGGAAGGCCCAGCGGAGAACTGCTTATTTGCGATGAACGCCAGTATGCATAATCACGGCATTGCCGATCCTCAGCTGAGCCTGATGGCCTGGCGATCGGCCCGCATTCTTAATCGGGCGTTAGACCACAAGCCATTTGATCTGGGAACAACGCCGACAGCCATTCAATGGCGCAGTGAAAGCGTGCCGCCCGCGTTTTAAATACAAGAACGTCTTAATCATTGTCACTATGCTTTGATGGAATTACGTATATGAAGAGACAATTCAAGAAGTTTATTCTGAATCAGCTGGCCGTATTAGCCCCCGAGTTCAAGGCCAGATTGATATACAAAAGGGCATTTGGCAAACCGCTGAATTTACAGTCACCCTCAACCTGGAATGAAAAAATAAATCATCTTAAGTTGAATGGCTACAGTAATAACGCATTAGTGACTCAATGTGCAGATAAATATGCGGTGAGAGAGTACATCAAAGAAAAGGGATGCGAAGAGATTCTTAATGAGTTGTATTTTTCCTGTGATTCAGTGCAGGAAATACCGTGGGAAACGCTGCCTGATAAATTTGTCATTAAGGGAAACCACGGTTCAGGGTATAATTTAATTTGCCAAAATAAACAATCGTTGAACATTAAAAGCGCCTCTCATCTGATCGATGGATGGATGAAAGACGATTACTGGAAAACCTATGTAGAACTCAACTACAAAGGGATACAAAAAAAGATCATTGGGGAAAAGTATATCGAATCGACCAATGGTCACGGGCCTGAAGACTATAAAATCTATTGTTTCCGCGGTGTGCCTTACTGCACCTTGCTGTGCGTCGGCAGGGATACCGGGACGCCAAAATATTACTTCTTCGACAAAGAGTTCAAGTTCCTTTGCTATAGCGAAGACTGTCTGGCATTGAGCCAGGAGGAGATAGACGCTTTCGTGAAACCTGAGGGATATGATGAGCTGTTTGAGTACGCCACTCGCTTGTCGGCGCCCTTTGAGTTTGTTCGCGTTGATTTCTACATCTCGCAAGGCCAGATCATTTTTGGCGAGCTAACCTTTACCCCCTCCGCCGGATTGGATACGGATATTTTGCCGCCGACCGATATTTTGCTTGGCAAGATGCTGACGCTGCAGCAGCACTGATTTTCACCGGACGCCCACAGGGAAGATCGGGCGGCGCAGTGCCCAACGCGAGAGGAATACCGGCCGACATGTTCGCAACCTGCCGGCCGGTATTGCCCTGAAGGTATCGGGCCCATGATCTCGCTTGTTCATACCGCCGTTACAGAAAAACCCCGCCACCTATCCCTGATAGCCCGCAACCGGCCCAGGCGCAATACCTCAGCCGGACCACATAACCATTTGAAAAATAATGCCATTAAATAATCAATAAGAATCACTTACATATTTATAATAAAATGTTCTATATGTATAGGAAGCTATAATATAAGATACCGGAAAGTTTCCCTGGTGTTGTTGTGTGTCTTTGCCCTATTTTATAGGGCTTTTTTTGCTAAAAATCGTTGATAACCGTGTATTTCCCCCGCTATTCGCCATTCCCCTCCCCATAAAAACCATAACCATTTCTAATTAATTGCAATCTCTCTTATTCCTGACTTACCAATAATAACAATGAGTTGCTATTAACCCGGCAAAGCAACTGGCGGCCCTCTTCCGGGTTTTGGCCGCCATTCGCGGCCGGAATGTCCGCCCTAAAGGTAGGTTTTTGCCGGGCGCGAACGGATGCTACTATCGGCCTTTTTCCGAAGGTGCTAACCCGCATGTTTTTGTCCAACCGGCATTTTATCTCTGCGCTTCTGGCGCTCGCCATCGGCCTTTGGCTGCCGGGTTCCGTGCTGGCCAGGCCCGATTTGGAACGCAAGATCGGCGCTACCGTAGCCGATAGCGATTCTGCGGATTACCGCTTCAGCGACCTGCGCTTCACCTCCGCCGATGGCCGACGGCATTACCGCGTTCGCATCGCCCAACCGCATCGGGCGCCTGAGCCGGGCGGCTATCCAACGGTTTATTTCCTCGACGGCAACGCGGTGCTGATGGAGTTAAACGCCGCCTTACTGGCCAAATTGGCAGCGGCGAAGCGGCCGCCGGTGCTGGTCATGATCGGCTATGACAACGATCTGCGCATCGATGCCGCCGGCCGCGCCTACGACTATACGCTCCCTCTGCCGGCAGGCATGAAGACACCGCCGCGGGCCGGCGGGGGCGCGGATGCGTTCCTGCAATTGATTGAAACTCGGATCAAACCGGCGATCGCCGCCAGACTGGCGGTCGATCCGCAGCGGCAGACGCTGTGGGGGCACTCCTACGGCGGGCTCTTCGTTCTGCACACGTTGTTTACCCATCCTGCCGCCTTTCAGCGCTATATCGCCGTGGAACCCTCGCTGTGGTGGGGCAACGGCATGATCCTGCAAGAAGCGCAGCAGATGACGGAACGGCGCGCGGCGCCGGCGATAAGGCTGCAACTGTGGGTTGGCCTGGCGGAACGCGATCGCGCGGCCCCGCCCGGTGTAAAGAGCCCCGCTCTGCCGGCGGACGCAACGCATTTGCTGGCCGAACAGCTGGCGCAGCTCGACGGTTTCACCGTCGGCTATCGGGAATGGCCCGCCTTAGGGCACGGCGCCATGCTGGGCGCGACCATCGAGCCGGCGCTGGGCAGCGTCATCGCAGAAGACTGAATTCGCGGCTCAGAAGGCATCGGCCACATTTTCATCTGCAGCGCATATCTTCTGATAAGAAGAGTGTTTAATATCTGAGACAGAGAACGGTGGCCGCGGGCGGGCGCGTCAAAAAACAAAGTGGCTCCCCCGTCGGCAAGTGAGCTTGCTCTATCCGGTGGAGCCATACAGTACTGCAGTTTTCCCGGTGGGGCCCTGGTGAGGCGCAAGTAGGAAAAGATGGTGTAAGCAGGGCATTTCAGCGTTTTAATACCGCCTGTTTCACTATTTTCTTCTCCCTGTGGCGCCTATCATAAGCGCCCGTTCACCAGGCGGAAAAGGGTGAAAACCACCCTTGAAATACATTAACGAAAGTGATATTAGAAGCGGTTGGGGCGAAAGCGCCTAGTTCAGTTTTGAATAATTAAATCAGGGAATTATATTAAAAATGAATATTAATATCACCGACAAACCCAACCCGCAGGATGAAGAGTTCGTTATCGACAGCCTTTGGGCGCACAATCACAAAACCCAGCCCGTAGACATTCACCCGCTGTTCCTGACCGTTACCGACGACAACCAGCAGATCGTCGGCGGCCTAGTCGCGCGCACCTGGTGGGGCGGCCTGGAAGTGCAATATCTGTGGGTTGGCGATCAATGCCGCAAAAGCGGGTATGGCCGCCAATTGATGGAGTTGGCCGAAGAAGAAGCCCGCAAGCGCGGTTGCCATATGGCCTATGTCGATACCTTCGATTTCCAGGCCAGAGGCTTCTACGAAAAATTGGGCTACCGGGTCTACGGCGAGCTGGGCGACTATGCGCATCGCCACACCCGCCATTATCTGGCTAAAAGCCTGTAACGCGGCCTGAGCGGCACAGAGGTGGGTATGGGTTCATCACATAAAAATAATGAATCTTATTTTAAGGGCCTCATCACCATGATGGAGCACCTGAGCGAACCCTGGGGCATCAAAGACCACCTGTCCCGCCACCTCTATATGAACCGCGCCGCTTATCTCTATACCAATACGCCGCTGAATTTCGACGTCGCCGGCAAATATGACCACGAGTTCCCCGCCGACTGGGCCGACTCCGCCGCCGACTTTATCGAGCATGACAAAATGACCGAAGCGGCGCGCGATCGGGTCACGGTCATAGAAACGCACTACTGGTACGGCAAAGACAGCCTGACGCCGTTTATCAGCGAAAAGCTGCCGGTGTACAACGATGACAAACAGGTGATTGGCGTGATCTGGAACGCCAAGCCGATGAACAGCCTGTCACCGCTGAAGTACATCAATCAGCAAAAACCCAGCGTGTTGACCACCGAAGTCAATAACGAGCTGTTCACCCGTGCCGAACTCGATGTTATTTTCCTTATGCTGCAACGATTTACGGTGAAAGAGATCGCCAAAATCTATAATGTCAGCAATAAGACCATCGAAAACCGCATTTATAACATTTACCAGAAGGCCAACGTGCATACTCAGCAGCAATTTGAGGAATACTGCAAATACGCCAATCTGGATAACTACATTCCCGATCGCCTGATAACCAAAGGCATTCAGTTTATTTGAACCGCAAGGAAGATCTCACCGTGATAAAGATCGAAGATTATCCGCTCACCCGGGTGCCGCAGGATAAACGAGTTTCGTTTTTAAGCGTGGCCATCGTGCATATGGGCATGCTGACCGCACTGGACCAGTTCATGCTCGGCGCCGTACTCGGCAATTCCATGACGCTGATTGACGCCTTCACCGCCATCTTCGTCGGCAGCCTGATCTTCGGCGTGGTGACCTACGGCCTGGGGCTGGCGGGCATGCGCGAAGGCATTTCCGGCAGCCTGCTGGCGCGCTGGTGCGGCTTCGGCCGTCTGGGCTCGGTGCTGATAGGCGTGGTGGTTGCCGTCAGCCTGCTGGGTTGGTTCGGCATTCAGAACGCCATTTTCGCCAAGTCGCTCGACTTCGCGCTCGGCAATAAGCTGGGCTTCGGCCTGGCCGCCGGGCTCTCGGGCACGCTATTGACCATCCTGGTGGCATTCGGCTTCAAGGCGCTGCGCATCGCCGCCCGTATCGCGGTGCCGATGTTCATCATGCTGGTGGCCTATATTTCGGTGACCGCGCTTTCCGGCCATAACCTGCAGGAGATCATCCAGCTGGCGCCGCCGGGTGAGCCGCTGACCATCAGCGCCGGCATCACCATCGTCGTCGGCGGCGCCATCGTGGCCAGCCTGATGACCCCCGATCTGACCCGTTACTCCAAAAACGGCAAGCACGTGCTCGGCGTCACGCTCTTCACCATTATCGCCGGCGAGTTCGTGGTGAACGGCCTGGCGATCCTGATCGCCAAAACCCTGGGCACCGCGGATGTGGTCACCATCATGTCGCAAGCGGCCGGCGGCGCCGGTTTGCTGGTGGTGGTGTTTTCCACCCTGCGCGTCAACGATCTCAACCTGTACTCTTCTTCGCTGGGCATCGTCAATGCGGTGGAAGGCATCACCGGCAAGAAGCTGAAGTACACCTACACTACGCTGGTGATCGGTATTCTGGGCACCACCCTGTCGGTGCTGGGCATTCTTGACCGCTTTGTCGACTTTCTGACGGTGCTTGGCGTGGTCTTCCCGCCGATTATCGGCATCATGCTGGTGGACTATTACCTGCTGCGCAGCCATCGCAAGATCCTGGATGAGAGCCGCCGGACCGGCCAGCTGCCGAACGAAACGCCAACTATCGGCTGGGCGGCGATCGTCGCCAGCATCGCCGGCGGCGCCGTTGGCCTGGCAACCGAATGGGGCGTACCGACCATCAATTCCCTGGTCGCTGCCAGCCTGCTGTATTGGCTGCTTAAACTGGTCTTCAGCCGGGCGCAAAAACCGCTGGCATCACAGAAATCGCTCTGATTTTCGTGAACGCGGTAATGCACTCCTCCGATAACGGGGGAGTGTTAGACGCTCGAAAAGGGGATTCAATGCAAAAGAATGAGCCGATCGCGCAGACAAACGGCCATGGTGATTAGGGTCCCTGGTGTCGGTAGCAAGCTATCCATTATGCTCAGAGTGTGGCAACGCCCCCTCTGAGCTTTTTATTATAAAAACTGTCGGCTTCCGTGTTTTGATCGTAAAGAGAAACTTCAGCTTGCATGAACAGTAGCCCATGAAATCGGCTTTGGTCAACATAAAAGTAAACATAAAACCGGCTTTTGTGTTCACTTTTCCATAAGAAAAACCTAATCAATTGATTTGCACGGCTTTATCTTTCGCGCAGAGGAAGCAGACCGCCTCCGCTGATATCATTGCGCTAAACGGCTGACGGAAAACAATAATTACTGCTAATAATCAGTTCGTTACCTGCTCGCCTGCGCCTTTTTATCTGGACAACGCCACTGCGTAAGATATAGTGAAGCCTGCGTAATGTTTGTAAGGACAGCCAATGAAAACCACCAACGCACAGCGCAAAATCAACATCATTAAAAATATTGAATATCTGATGCGTACCCGCGGTGAAACCAAGGCTTCCTTTTCCAATCGCAGCGGCCTGACGCGTACGACTCTCTACAAAATTCTTGACGGAAGAGTGAACAACGTTCAGCAATCCACCGTGAATAGGATCTCCGATTTCTTCGGTGTCTCCTGTGAAGAGATCGAAGATTACGATCTGGAAAAGCTGGAGCTGCTTAACGAAACGCTGTCCACCGAAGGCAACAAGAACCCTTCCGCCATTCCGGTAATCCCGCAGTCGCGCTATCTGGCCGTCTCGCAGCGCAAGATCGGGCAACTGGTCACTGAGTTCCCTTTGACTTATTTCTTCGGCGATGAGTCGAACATGTTGGCAATGAAAATAGAGACCGAAATTAAAGGGTCATTTATTCCCGGCGAAGTCATCATCATCAAACGCCCGCCGGTACTGATTTGCGATTCGCCTTTGCTGTATCACTCGGGAAAAAGCGGCTTCTTTGTGGTTGACGACAAAGACAGCGAAAGCATGGACAAACGCCCTCAGGACACCGTGCAATTCCTGGGTTACATCGTTGGAGAAAGGCTATAAATGGAACCGAATCAGAAGTTCAAGCTGTTGGGCTTCACCCGGCATGGCACCATCGCGGCCAATGTCATGGTATTGGCCACCGGCAAAACCATCACCATGGGGCTGAATGAGCTGGCCGACAGCGAAATATCAGAAGATTTAAGCCGGCATGAGCTGCAGGCGCTGTACCGTAAACTCTATGGTGACAACCAACAAAAAACCGCCTACGAGCTCAGCGATCGCCATGAACGATCCTGGTACGCCTACCTGATTATTACCGTGGCGCTCAGCGTGATTTATATTTTCTCAACGCTGTGCGGCGTCAAGCCGATCCAAATCCCGGTGCTGAATCTCATCACGCCGCCGGCGATCTTCATTTACCCGCTCACGTTCATTCTGGTGGATATCCTCAACGAATTCTATGGCTTACGGCTGGCCAGGCGCACCATCATCATCTCGTTTATCGCCAATCTGACCTTCGTCCTGGGCGTTTGGGTAACGACGCTGGTGCCGAGCATTCCGCAGTGGGAGTACAGCGAGACCTACAACGGCATCGTGCACAGCATCATGGCGGTGCTGGTGGCCTCGTCGGCGGCCTATCTGATCTCCGAAAACGTCAACTCCTACCTGCTCTGCAAAATCAAAGAGTTGACCAATTCCCGCTACCTGTTTGTGCGCGTGATCACCAGCACCGTAGTGGCTTCGGCCATCGACAGCGTGGTGTTCTGTACGCTGGCGTTCTATAACGTGCTGAGCTGGGACATCATCAAAACCATGATCCTGTCGCAGTTCCTGATCAAGGTGGTTTACGCCCTGCTGGGCGTCGGGCCGATCTACGCCACCCGCAGTCTGTTTAATCGCTACATCAATACCGAACAAGCAAAGGGCAATGAATATGCATATCCAAAAGCAAGATAAAATCACCCATCTTGGCGCGAACTCCGATTATCCGGATCAATATGCTCCCGCATTGCTCGAAGCCTTGCCGCGTGCCCGCGGCCGCGATCTGATCGGCGTGGACGAGCGGCAGCTGCCGTTCAGCGGCTTTGATCTGTGGACCGCCTTCGAGCTGTCCTGGCTCAACGCCAAGGGCAAGCCGGTGGTGGGCATCGGCGAATTTACCTTCCCGCACTCTTCTTCCAACCTGATCGAATCCAAATCGTTCAAGCTGTATCTCAACAGCTTCAACCAAACGCGCTTCGACAGCGTGGAACAGGTGAGCGCCGCTATGCAGAAGGATCTGTCGCAGGCGGCCAACGGCCAGGTCACCGTCAAACTCTATCCGGGGCTGGAAGGTTATCCGGCGCAGATCGACCGCCTGCCGGGCATCAACATCGACGATTTGGACATCGCGGTTGACGACTTCACGTTCAAGCCGGAATACCTGTGCGGCGCGGCCGATCAAGGGGAACCGGTAACGGAGACGTTGTCTTCCAACCTGCTGAAGTCCAACTGCCTGGTCACCAATCAACCAGACTGGGGCAGCGTGGTTATCCGCTATGAAGGCCGCAAAATCGATCGCGAAAGCCTGCTGCGCTACCTGATCTCCTTCCGCCAGCACAATGAATTCCACGAGCAGTGCGTCGAACGTATTTTCAACGACATCAAGCAGCACTGCCGCCCGGAAAAACTCAGCGTGTTCGCGCGCTATACCCGCCGCGGTGGCCTGGATATCAACCCCTTCCGCAGCGATTTCGAAACGGCGCCGGCGCTCGGCCGCCTGATCAGACAGTAAGCGTCATCCACCAATGCTCCCGCCAGGGAGCATTGTTTTCCTCGATTTCATCTCCCTGTTATTTTTCGCCATTATCGTCGTCAGCGGCTATCTTCAAAGCACACTGACGGAGATTAACGACGCATGCCTGACCTTTCTCGCAGAGACATCCTGCGGGCTGCCGCCATCGGATCGGCGTTCTCGCTGTTGCCCGCCTCGATTCGCAAAGCGCTGGCCATTCCCGCCAATAACCGCACCGGTACCCTGCGCGACGTCGAACACGTGGTGATCCTGATGCAGGAGAACCGCTCTTTCGACCACTACTTCGGCACCTTGCCGGGCGTGCGCGGCTTCAGCGATCGCTTTACCATTCCACTGCCCGGCGATCGCCTGGTCTGGCAGCAACAGGGCGCCGAACGGCTGGTGCTGCCCTACCATCTGGACAGCAAACGCGGCAACGCCCAGCGCGTCACCGGCACGCCGCACTCGTGGGTGGATGAGCAAGCCGCCTGGGATCACGGCCGCATGAGCGCCTGGCCCACCTACAAAACGCCGGCCTCGATGGGCTACTACCGCCAGCGGGAGCTGCCGTTCCAGTTTGCGCTGGCCAACGCTTTCACCCTGTGCGATGCCTATCACTGCTCCATCCACGCCGGCACCAACACCAACCGGCTGTTCCACTGGACCGGCACCAACGGCCCATCCGCCGCCGACGTGGCGGTGGTGGTCAACGAATGGGACAGCCCCGGTCCGGCGGACCGCGGCTACCAGTGGACAACCTATCCGGAACGGCTGGAGGCGAGCGGCGTCAGCTGGAAGGTATATCAATTCCTGCCGGACAATTTTACCGACAACCCGCTGGCGGGTTTTCGCCAATACCGCGCCGCCAGCATTCAGGTGGGCAACCCGGCGTGGCCGCCGAAAGACTTCAACGCTTTCGTGCCTTATAGCGATGCGCTCAACGAGGCCGCACCGCTGTACAAAGGCAACGGCAACACCCTGCCGGCCGCCGACGGCAACGATCTGGACGCCATGCTGGCCGGATTCCGCGCCGACGTACAGCAGGGCAAACTGCCGCAGGTCAGTTGGATCATCGCGCCGGCGGCCTATTCGGAACACCCCGATCCCTCCAGCCCGGTACAGGGCGGCTGGTTCACCCAAGAGATCCTCAACGCGCTGACCGACAACCCGGAGGTGTGGAGTAAAACCGTTCTGCTGGTCAACTACGACGAAAACGACGGCTTTTTTGACCATATGCCTTCGCCTTCCGCGCCGTCGCTGCGCGAAGACGGCAGCTTCGCCGGTAAATCGACGGTGCCGTTCGACACCGAGATCTTCCAGCACGTGGCGCCACCCGGTTCGCAGGATCAACCGCCGCCGGACGGCCGCATCTACGGGCCCGGCCCGCGGGTGCCGATGCTGGTGCTGTCACCCTGGAGCCGCGGCGGCTGGGTCAATTCGCAGGTTTTCGATCACACCTCGGTGCTGCAATTTTTGGAAAAGCGCTTTCAGGTGCATGAACCCAACATCAGCGCCTGGCGCCGCGCGGTGTGCGGCGATCTCACTTCGGCGTTCAACTTTGTCGATCCTAACGGCGAAGCGCTGCCGAGCCTGCCCGCCACCAGCCGCCACGCCGCCGACGGCCTGCGCCAGCGTCAGGAACAGCTGCCGCAAGTGCCGCTGCCATCACCCGCCCACCAGCGTTTACCCCACCAACGCCGCCTGGCACGCCCTTCCCGCGCGTTGCCCTACCAGCTGCACGTCGAGGCCGGCGTCGCGGCCGAGCAACGCCGCGTGACGCTGAACCTGTTCAATACCGGCGAGCAGGGAGCGGTGTTTCACGTCTACGACCGGCGCGATCTGGCGCAGATCCCGCGCCGTTTTACCGTCGAGGCGGGCAAGGCGGTCAGCGACGACTGGCAAACGGAGAATGAGTACCATCTGTGGCTGCTTGGCCCCAACGGCTTTCATCGTGAGTTGCGCGGTGCCCTGAGCCGGCCGCAGCCGGAGGTGCGTTTGCGCCCGACGGGCCGCAACCTGCTGCTGCAGTTGAATAACCCGGCCCCCGAAGCGATAACGGTCACCCTCGAACGCTGCCCTTACACGCAGCAAGGCCCGTGGCCTATCACGCTGCCTGCGGGCGGCAGCCATCAGCAAGCGTTTGACGCCCGCGCCAGCGGCGGTTGGTACGATATTACGCTGCAAAGCGCCGGGGGCTGGCTGCGTCGCCTGGCGGGGCGGCTGGAAGATGGCGAACACAGCGTCAGCGACCCGCTGATGGGCCATGAATAACTATCGGCATCGAGGGAGTTCAAAAATCGAAAGGATATCGCTTATCATTGCGCTCTCGTTCTTCGCCGATTACCCAAGGATCTTCATGCCCGCTGTTCTTATCGCCAAAGCCGGCCGCTGGTTGGCCGCCTGCGTTTTACTGTTGGCCGGCGCCGCTCAAGCCGCGCCGATCGTCGTCACCGATGTCGCCGGCCGCCAGGTTACGCTGCCGCAACCGGCCAAGCGCGTTATCCTGGCCGACGCCCGCGCGCTGTTGGCGCTGAATATTCTGCATCCGCAGGAGCCGCTGAAAAACATCATCGCCTGGGACAACTCGCTGAAGGTCAAAGCGCCGGATCTGGTTGAAGCCTACGCGAAAAAATTCCCACAGGTCATGCAGATCCCCACCTTCGACAACCCCTACACCAGTGATTTCAGCGTGGAAAGCGCGGTGGTGCGTCAACCGGATCTGATCATTTTCGACATTGGCCTGCTGAGCAAATTGAAAGACAGCGGCGTGCTGACCCAGTTGGAAAAGGTCGGCATCCCGGTGCTGATCATCGATTTTCGCCAACAGCCGCTGACCAACACCGTCGCCAGCATGGCGCTGTTGGGTAAAGTATTTGACGAGCAGCCCAATGCCGACGCCTTCATCCGTCTCTATCAGCAGCGCCTCGAGCTGGTGCGGCAGCGGGTCGCCACGCTGAAACCGGAGCAGCGCCCCAGCGTCTTCATCGAGCGCAGCGCCGGCATCAAAGGCGAACAGTGCTGCAACACCTTCGGCAAAGGCAGCTTCGGGCAGTTCATCGAGACCGCCGGCGGCAATAATATCGGCAGCACGCTGTTTTCAGACATGGGCGGTGAAGTGAACGTCGAACAGGTGATCGGCAGCAACCCGGATTTCTATCTGCTGACCGGCGCCGACTGGAGCCGCGGGCATCGCGGCACGCTGGCGGTGCCGCTGGGTTACGCCACCGATATGGCCACCAGCCAAAAGAAACTGGCGCATCTGCTGGATCGCACCGGCATTAACGTGCTGAAAGCGGTGAAAGAAAAACGCGTGATGGCGATTTACCATCAATTTTACGACACGCCGCTCAACTTTATCGCGGTTGAGGCGATCGCCAAGTTCCTGCACCCGGCGCTGTTTAAAGATATTGATCCGCAAGCGGATATCGAAATGGTGCACCGGAAATTCACCGCGCTGGATTACAGCGGCGTCTTCTGGCTTACGCCGCAATAACCCCCGCCAGGGCCCGCCAGCCGGGCCCTGTTTCCCGCATTCATTATTTAGTTACCCGCTTAACTATCCCGTAACAATTCTATTTACTTGCCAATAATTATCATTAAGATTGTCTTTTCTAAAAAAACACATCCGGGTCTGAAACTCTTAAGGCATTATTATGTCACCTCTTTTTCGGCTTTCTCTGCTGACGGCTTCCATCGCCGTCGCATTCCCTGTCCTTGCTACTGATAACTCATCTCAGAACGATACCGACACCGTGACCGTCGTCGGCAACTGGCTGGACAACCCCGATACCAGTTCGGTGCTGCTCAACCATCCGGGCGCGCGTTCCATCGTCACCCAGCAGCAAATGCACGAACAGGGCGACCAAACCATCGCCGACAGCCTGCGCGGCGTACCCGGCGTGCAAGTGCGCGACAGCAACGGCACCGGCGGCAGTGACATCTCGCTTAACGTCGGCGTGCGCGGCCTGACTTCGCGTCTTTCTCCACGCTCCACCATTCTGATGGACGGCGTCCCGCTGGCGGTCGCGCCTTACGGCCAGCCGCAGCTGTCGATGGCCCCGCTGTCTATCGGTAATCTGCAATCGGTAGACGTGGTGCGCGGCGGCGGCGCGGTGCGCTACGGGCCGCAGAACGTCGGCGGCGTGATCAACTTCGTTACCCGTGACATTCCCAAAACGTTTGGCGGCACCGCCAGCGTACAAACCCAGGGCGCCAGCCACGGCGGCCTGAAGACCCTGACCAGCGCCTCCGTGGGCGGCACCGCAGACAACGGCCTCGGCGCCGAACTGCTCTACTCCGGGCTGCACGGCCAGGGTTACCGCGACAACAACGACAACACCGACATCGACGATTTCATGCTGAAAACGCGTTATGCGTTCACCGATCGTGACGAGCTGCTGGCCAATTTCCACTACTACGACGCCAAAGCCGGCATGCCGGGCGGGCTGAGCACCGCGCAATACGCGCAAAACCCGTTCCAATCCACGCGGCCGTGGGACCAGTTCGAAGGCCGCCGCAAGGATATGTCGTTCAAGTACAAACATCAGGAAGACGACAAACAGTTCGAAGTGTTGACCTACTTCACCGACAGCTACCGCGGCAGCAACATCGAATCGGAAGGCACCGGCAAAAACGCGGGCCAGCGGCGCATGGTCTCCTATCCGCGCCACTATTCAACCTGGGCTATCGAACCAAGTTACTCGCAGGTCTTCCGTTTCTGGGATATGGCGCACGAGATCACCCTCGGTTACCGCTATCTGAATGAAACCATGGATGAAAAGGCGTCGCGTTCGGCCTGGTATAACCCGGCGAATATCGGCTCGACGCCGGAGACCCCGGATTATTACCAGCACACCTCCGGCGGC
Source organism: Serratia sp. BNK-23 (assembly GCF_047456145.1). Classification (NCBI taxonomy): domain Bacteria; kingdom Pseudomonadati; phylum Pseudomonadota; class Gammaproteobacteria; order Enterobacterales; family Yersiniaceae; genus Serratia; species Serratia sp. BNK-23. The sequence continues at coordinate 606,459 of NZ_CP179900.1, read as the reverse complement.
ACCGCGGCCAACGCGTTCTATATCGACGACACCATTAACGTCGGCAACTGGACGGTCACGCCGGGCCTGCGTTATGAAAGCATCCGTACCCACGTGGACGATTCGTTCAACAACATCAGCCGCAAGAAAAGCTACAGCGAGCCGCTGCCGTCATTGAACGTGATGTACCACCTGTCCGACGCCTGGAAACTGTTCGCCAACGCCAACACTTCTTTCGGCAGCATGCAGTATTTCCAACTGACCAAAGGCGGCAACGGCAACCAGCCGGCGCCGGGGCTAACGGCGGAAAAAGCGCACACCTATGAATTCGGCACCCGCTACGACGACACCGTAGTCAAGGCCGAGGCCACGCTGTTCTACATCGATTTCGATAACCAGCTGCAGTACATCAGCAACGACGTGGGCTGGACCAACATGGGTGCCACCAAGCACAAAGGCATCGAGCTGGCACTCAGCTACGATCTCAGCGAACTGAATCGCGCGCTCGACGGCGCCAGCGTCTACACCAGCTATACCTACACCAAGGCCAGCACCGACAAGGGCGACTTCGCCGGTAAAGATCTGCCGTTCTACTCGCGCCAGGTCTATACCGTCGGTACACGTTACGCCACCGGCAGCTGGGTATGGAATCTGGACGGTTATGCGCAGTCGAAACAGCATTCGCCGGGCACCGGGCCGGAGTACATCACGCAGGAAAGCGCCGATGGCCAGTTCGGCAATATCGCCGGTTACATGGTGTGGAATATGCGCGGGGAATATAACTTCGGGCCGCAGCTGTCGAACCTGACGCTGGGTGCCGGGGTGAAAAACCTGTTCGATCAGCGCTACTTCACCCGCTCCAACGACAACAACTTCGGCAAGTACGTCGGCGAACCGCGCACCTTCTTCGTGCAGGGGTCAATCGCCTTCTAATGCCGGGGCCCGGCAGGGCCTCGGTATCACCGACAGTAAAGGCGAAACAGGCGCGCCAGGTGCGCGCCCATCGGCGTCAGGGTGGTGTCCTTGCGTTGGATAAGATAAAACGTCGCTTTCGGCAGACGCTCTTTCAGCTCGAGCGGCACCAAATGCTTGCCCAAAATCGGATCCGAAATCACGTCCACCGACAGAATGCTGACAAAATCGCTCTGCGCCACCAGGCTGGTACAGGCCATAAAGGTCTCGCAGGTCACGCTGATCGACGGCGCCATGCCCAAGTCCCCGAACAGATCGTGCAATAGCCGATAGTAACTGCCTTTCGGCGTCGGCATGGTCCAGTCGCAGTGCTGCAGCTGTTTCAGCGAGGTCGCCCCCTCCATCGGATGCCCTTTGCGCACCACCACCCGATACTCTTTTTCCATCAGCCGTTCATACTGCAGCTCGTTGTCGAGGCTGCTGGGGTAATAGGTATTGACGGTAAAATCCAGCTCGCCCTGGCGCAGTTCTGGGATCATCGACACCAGTTGCCCCTCGACGATGCGCACCTTCACGTTGGGATACTCACGGTGAAACTGGGTGACCACCTGCGGCATCACGGTGCGCGCAATGCTGCCGCCAACGCCGATATTCACCGTGCCGCCCGCCAACCCCAGCCGCTGCTGAATGTCTTCCTGCGCCACCCGCAGCTCCTCGAGGATCAGGCTGGCATGCTGGAAAAAGTTATCGCCGCAGTCGGTCAATACCACCCCCTGGCTACGGCGAATAAACAGCTTGGCGCCCAGCACCTCTTCCAGCTCCTGAATGGCCTTGGTCAGCGCAGGCTGGGAAAGGCGAGAGGTGCGGCTGGCGGCGCGGATGCTGCCCTGGCGGCTAACGTCCACAAATGCACGCAATTGGTGCAATTTTATCGAGGCTGGCATAGGCGAAAGGCGATAACCGTTGTTTATCAATAGCAAGATATTGGCATCTTATTTAGCCAGATTCCATTGTGTACATTCGGAAAAAACATAATAAATAACCAAATTCTTATTTCGCTTAATTAAGCGCATTTTCTGCGCCAATAAGCGCCATTCACGGCAGTTAGTAACCAAACGCACCTTTTTCTTTGCAATAGCTTCACCGTCTGATTTCAGTTCAGAGCATAACTGCTGCCTGGAGCGATCCAGCGCGCGATAACTTATGAGATATCACTATGACTAATTCGCTTTCGATGTTGGTGGCTGATTTGTACCCGCAATTGCAGGCCTGGCGCCGCGACTTCCACCGCTATGCCGAATCCGGCTGGTTTGAGTTCCGCACCGCCACCCTGGTGGCGGAAGAACTCGATCGGCTGGGCTATCGCCTGCAGCTGGGCCGCGAGGTCATCAAGGCCGAGGCGCGCATGGGGCTGCCCTCGCCCGCCGAGCTGGAAGCGCAGGAACAGCGCGCCCGCAATCAGGGGGCGTTGGAGAAATGGCTGCCGCATTTTTCCGGCGGCTTCGCCGGCATCGTCGCAACGCTCGATACCGGCCGCCCCGGCCCGACTATCGCTTACCGCGTGGATATGGACGCCCTCGATCTCAACGAATTGCTGGAACCCGAACACCTGCCGTTCCTCGAAGGGTTCGCCTCTTGCAACAGCGGCATGATGCATGCATGCGGTCATGACGGCCATACCACCATCGGCCTGGGGCTGGCGCACGTGTTCAAAAGCCTGGAATCCCAGCTTCGCGGCACCGTCAAACTGATCTTCCAGCCGGCGGAAGAAGGCACACGCGGCGCAAAATCGATGGTGGAGGCCGGCGTGGTGGACGACGTCGATTTCTTCACCGCGGTGCATATCGGCACCGGCGTGCCGCCCGGCGAGCTGGTGTGCGGCAGCGATAGCTTTATGGCCACCAGCAAGCTGGACGTTACTTTCCGCGGCGTCGCCTCCCACGCCGGCGCCAAGCCGGAAGACGGCCGCAACGCGCTGCTGGCAGCGGCGCAGGCTGCGCTGGGGCTTTACGCCATCCCGCGCCACAGCGAAGGCAGCTCGCGCATCAATGTCGGCGTGCTGCAGGCCGGCACCGGCCGCAACGTGATCGCCGATCGGGCGTTTATGAAGGTAGAAACGCGCGGCGCCACCAATGAGATCAACGCGTTTGTCTATCAACAGGCGCTGAACGCCATCGAAGGCGCCGCCAAAATGCACGGCGTCGCCTGCGATATCGCGCTGATGGGCGCGGCGCAGAGCAGCAAACCGACCCAACCGTGGGTGGATTACATCCGCCGCCAGGCGCAGCAGATAACCGAGCTGGCCTCGGTGGTCGATCGCCGCGAACAGGCCGCCGGCTCAGAAGACGCCACCTACATGATGGAACGGGTGAAATCCCGCGGCGGCCAGGCCTCATACGTCATTTTCGGCACCGAACTGAGCGCCGGGCACCATAACGAGAAATTCGACTTCAACGAGCAGGTGATGGCGGTGGCGGTGAAAACGCTGGCGTCGCTGGCGCTGAACCTGCCGACATTCGGGAGCGGAGCATGAGCAACTCAGAACTGCAGGCCTTTATCGACGACTACATTGACCAACGCCAGCCCCGCTTCAGCGCGCTGAGCGACGCGATTTGGGACCACCCGGAAACGCGCTTTAACGAGACCTATTCCGCCACGTTGCTGGCCGATGCGCTGGAACAGGAAGGCTTCTCGGTTGAACGCGGCGTGGGCGACATCGAGACGGCGTTCATCGCCAGCTACGGCAGCGGCCACCCGATTATCGCGCTGCTGGGCGAGTACGACGCGCTGGCCGGGCTGAGCCAGCAGGCCGGTTGCGCCACGCCGCAGCCGCTGGTGGAAAACGGCAACGGCCATGGCTGCGGCCACAACCTGCTGGGCACCGCCGCGCTGGCCGGCGCCTTCGCCGCCAAGGCGTGGATGCAGCAGAACCGGCTGAGCGGCACCCTGCGCTTCTACGGCTGCCCCGGCGAAGAAGGCGGCTCCGGCAAGACCTTTATGGTGCGCGAAGGCCTGTTCGATGACGTCGACGCCGCACTCACCTGGCACCCGGAAGGCTTCAGCGGCATGTTCAATACCAGCACGCTGGCCAACATCCAGGCGGCGTTTCACTTCAAGGGCGTCGCCGCCCATGCCGCCAACTCGCCGCACCTGGGGCGCAGCGCGCTGGACGCGGTGACGCTGATGAATACCGGCGCCAACTTCCTGCGCGAACATATCGTGCAGGAAGCGCGGCTGCACTACGCAGTTACCAACACCGGCGGCAGCTCCCCCAACGTGGTGCAGGCCGACGCCGAGGTGTTGTACCTGATCCGCGCGCCGCAGCTCGATCAGGCGCAGGACATTTACCAACGGGTGATCAACATCGCCAAGGGCGCAGCGCTGATGACTGACACCCAGGTGGAAGTGCGCTTCGACAAGGCCTGCTCCAACTATGTGCCGAACCGCAGCCTGGAACGCGCGATGTATCAAAACCTGTGTGATTTCGGTCTGCCCGAGTACAGCGACGCCGAGCGCCGCTTCGCCGAGGAAATCCGCCAGACCCTGAGCCGCGACGATCTGCGCAACGCCAAACTCAACATTGCCCGCACCGGCGGCGCGGCCGGACGCGAGTGGGTGCAGCAGTTGGGAGATAAGGTGCTGATGGACGAGGTCGCGCCTTATGTGGAATCCGACGACCTGCTGTACGGCTCTACCGACGTTGGCGACGTGAGCTGGGTGGCGCCGACCGCCCAATGCTTCAGTCCTTGTTTCGCACTCGGCACTCCGCTGCACACCTGGCAACTGGTGGCGCAGGGCCGTACCGCTATCGCCCATAAGGGCATGTGCCTGGCCGGCAAGGTGATGGCGGCGACCGCCATCGATCTGCTGAGCGACAGCGCCCTGCTGGCGCGCTGCCGCAGCGAGTTCGAGCGCCGGCGCGCCGAACAGCCGTACCGCTGCCCAATCCCGCAAGGGGTGCAACCATCGCCATTGGAATAGCATGAACAGACAGGGCCCGGACAACCGGGCCACTAAGTATAATTATAAATAAATCAAATAATAACAATCACACAACAGAGCAAACACAGAGGGTAAAATCATGAGTGAGGCCACAACGCCAATCAATAAAAGCCCCGGACGCGTTTTTTACTGGGTGGAACGCATCGGCAATAAGATCCCCAATCCGTTTTTACTGTTCGTCTATTTGATCCTGGTGCTTATGCTGGCCACCGCGCTGTTTTCCTGGCTCGATGTGGCGGTGAAAAATCCGGCCACCGGCGAGCTCATCAAGGTGAATAACCTGATGAGCGTGGCGGGCATGCAGTGGATATTTCCCAATATCATCCATAACTTCAGCAGCTTTGCGCCGCTGGGGGCTATTTTGGCGCTGGTGATAGGCGCCGGCCTGGCGGAAAAGGTCGGCCTGCTGCAGGCGCTGATGTACAAAATGGCCTCGCGCGTCAGCGCCCGCTACGCCAGCTATATGGTGCTGTTTATCGCCTTCTTCAGCCATATATCGTCGGACGCTGCGCTGGTGGTGATGCCGCCGCTCGGCGCGCTGATGTTTATCGCAGTGGGCCGCCACCCGATAGCCGGGCTGCTGGCGGCGATCGCCGGCGTCGCCTCCGGCTTTACCGCCAACCTGTTGATCGTCACCACCGACGTATTGCTTTCCGGCATCAGCACCGAAGCCACCAAAGCGGTGGACGGCGCGGTTCACGTCAGCGTGATCGACAACTGGTACTTTATGGCCACCTCCGTGATCGTGCTGACCATCGCCGGCGCGCTGCTCACCGACAAGTTTATCGAGCCCCGTCTGCCGAAGTGGCAAGGCGGCACCGAAGACAAAATTGCAGCGCTGACCCCGCTGCAGAACCGGGGGCTGATGATGAGCGGCATCGCCGCGCTGGTGTTTATCGCCATCATCGCCGCTCTGGTGGTGCCGGAGGCCGCGCCGCTGCGCGATCCGAACACCGGTTCGGTGATCCCTTCCCCGTTCATCAAGGGTATTGTGCCGATCATCATCCTGTTCTTCTTCACCGTCGCCATTACCTATGGCGTGGTCACCAAACAGATCCGGCGGCCGGACGATATTCCCCACCACTTGCTCGATCCGATGAAAAGCATGGCGGGTTTCATCGTGATGGTGTTTCCACTGTCGCAGTTCGTGGCGTTCTTTAACTGGAGCAACATGGGCAAGTTTATGGCCGTCGGCCTGACCGATATGCTGGAAGCCGCCGGCATGAGCGGCGCACCGGCATTTCTCGGCCTGATGTTCCTCTCCGCCTTCCTGTGCATGTTCATCGCCAGCGGCTCGGCGATCTGGTCAATTTTGGCGCCGATCTTCGTGCCGATGTTTATGCTGCTCGGTTTCCACCCGGCGTTCGCCCAGATGATCTTCCGCATCGCCGACTCTGCGGTGCTGCCGCTGGCGCCGATGTCGCCGTTCCTGCCGCTGTTCCTCGGCTTCCTGCAGCGCTACCGCAAAGACGCGCAGCTCGGCACCTATTACGTGCTGATCCTGCCCTATCCTTTGGTGTTCTTCAGCGTGTGGATTTTGCTGCTGCTGGTCTGGTATGCGCTAGGCTTGCCAATCGGACCCGGCGTCTATCCGAAGCTGGGCTAAACGCCCCGCTATCTCGCCCCGCGCCGGTTCGCGGGGCAGATCCCCTTCTCCCCAAGCCCAGCAGAAAGATTGATCTTCCTCACTGACCAAGCGGCTCTGAGGATTATTTCATTGCCTTGCTAAACCGGTTCTTCTATTTTAGCTCACCATCTGACAACGACAAAAACAGGGATTAAGCATGATGAATCGCGTATGGGTACTGGGCGACGCCGTGATCGACCTGGTGCCGGAAAATGCCAACGGTTATCTCAAATGCCCCGGCGGCGCGCCGGCGAACGTGGCGGTGGGTATCGCCCGCCTGGGCGGCGACAGCGCCTTTATCGGCCGGGTGGGGCAAGACAGCTTCGGCGCCTTTCTGCAGCAGGTGCTGAGCGATGAAGGGGTGGATATCGGCCATATGCGGCCGGATCCCGAACACCACACCTCCACGGTGGTGGTGGATCTCGATCTTCAGGGTGAGCGCTCATTCACGTTTATGGTGCAGCCCAGCGCCGATCTGTTTTTGCAGCCCGACGATCTGCCGGCTTTCCAGCGGGGGGAATGGCTGCACCTCTGCTCCATCGCGCTGTCGCAGGAGCCCAGCCGCAGCGCGGCCTTTACGGCGATGGAACGCATGCGGGCGGCCGGCGGCCGGGTCAGTTTCGATCCCAACATCCGCGAAGAGGTCTGGCGCCAGCCGGAAGCGCTGCGCCCCTGCCTGCAAAAGGCGCTGCTGCTGGCGGACGTGGTGAAACTGTCGCGCGAAGAGCTGGCTTTCATCAGCCATCTTGACGATCTGGAGAACGCCATGCGCTGGATGATGCAAACCTATCCGCTGCGCCTGCTGCTGGTAACGCTGGGCGGCGACGGCGTCTGCGTACACGATGGGCATCGTCTGCGTCATTTCCGCGCGCCGCCTGTCGTGCCGGTCGATACCACCGGTGCCGGCGACGCCTTCGTCGCTGGGCTGTTAGCGGCGCTGGCACGCCTTCACGAATTACCTCAGGAAGCGCAGTGGCCGGCGGTTATCGCCCAGGCGCAGGCCTGCGGTGCGCTGGCCACCACCGCCAAGGGCGCTATGACCGCCCTGCCCCGCGCCGACGAGTTGGCTGCTTTCCTGCGTTGATTCTCTGCATCCACGGCGCTCCCCTGAGCGCCGTGGTCTTTTAACCCGCGATTTGCGTACTCGATCACAATAGCTGAATCGGGTTAGCAAACTTGATTGCCAGTCCGCTTCTCGATCGCTATCTTTCGCCATGAAAAACCGGTTTAGCAATTTAGCAAAAAATAATAACAACCCTTCCCGGATGATAGACGATGATGAAAAAACTCAGCTATTTGGCGATAACAACAGGGCTTTTCCTCTCCACGTCTGCCGCTGCGGCCTCGGGCGGCGGCAGTATCGAGGCGCGTCTCAACGCGCTGGAACAACGTCTGGCGCAGGCGGAACGGCGCGCCGCTCAGGCTGAAACCCGCGCCACGGCGGCGGAACGCCGGGCGCAACAGCTGGAACAGCGCACCGCCAGCACCGAAAGGCAAACCGCGCAGGTCGCGCAGCGCGCCGCCACGCTGGAAACGCAATCCTCTCCGACCAGCGCGCTGAAACTGAACGGTTTCAACGATCTGAAACTGTATGGCGACGTGGAGTTCAACCTGGACGGCGCCAGCCGCAGCGGCCAGCTGACGTCGTTGAAAGGCAGCGACCACAAGGACTGGAAACCCGGCAACAAAGAGCGCTGGGACATCAACGGCCGCATTCTGGTCGGGCTGGACGGCTACCGCCGCAATCCGGACGGTAACTTCTCCGGCTTCAGCGTCCAGCCGCTGGCGGACATGAGCGGCAAAATGAACCTGGACGACGCCGCTTTCTTCTTCGGCAATGAAAAGAACTGGCAAACCAAAATCGGCCGCTTCGAAGCCTACGACATGTTCCCGCTGAATCAGGACACCTTCATTCAATACTCCGGCAATACCGCCAACGACCTGTACGCCGACGGCTTCGGCTATATCTACATGATGAAAGAAGGCCGCGGCCGTAGCAGCAGCGGCGGCAACCTGATGCTGAGCAAATACGCCGGGGATGTCTATTTCGAACTGAACACGCTGGTGGAAGACGGCACCTCGCTGTTCCAGGACAACAGCTACCACGGCAATGCGCTGGAAAATAAGAAAAACGTCGCCTATTTGCGCCCGGTGATCGCCTGGAAGAAAGACGCCTTCAGCATCGCGGCGGCGATGGAAAGCAACGTGGTGAATAACGCCTACGGCTATCAGGACAGCCAGGGCCGCTTCGTCGATCAATCCAAGCGCAACGGCTACGGCATGACCATGAGCTGGAACACCAACGCGGCCGATCCGGATAACGGCGTGGTGGCCAACCTGAGCGCCGCCTACCTGGATGCCACCGGCGAGCAAGACTTGACCGCCGGCGTCAACGTGCTGTGGCGACGCTTCGAACTGGGTTATATCTATGCGCACAACAATATCAAAGAGTTCAATACCGCCGGGATCGCCGCCGATATCCACAACCCGCTCAGCGAACCGGGCAACTACGACATCCACACCGTTCATGCGTCGTATCAGATACCTAACATTATGAATATGAAGAATTTCAACCTGTATTTAGGCGCCTATGTCTCGCTGCTGGAAGCCAACGCCGACAGCAAGATAGCCAACGGCGACAACGACCAGCGTTACGGCATGCGCGCCAGATTCAAGTATTTCTTCTGACATCGATTCACGTCGCTGCGCCGCAAACTGCGCAGCGGCATTTTTATTTAGCAAGGGGACAACATGGACATTACCGCAACCGCCAACGCGCTGTTGCCGCTGCTCGGCGGTAAAGAGAACATCGCCAGCGCCGCCCACTGCGCCACGCGCCTGCGCCTGGTGCTGGTGGACGACAGCAAGGTGGACAAAGAGGCCATCGGCAAACTGGACGGCGTCAAAGGCTGCTTCAGCAACGCCGGCCAGATCCAGGTGATCTTCGGCACCGGGCTGGTCAATAAGGTGCATGCGGAATTCATCAAGGCGGCGGGCGTCAGCGAATCCAGCAAGGCCGAAGCCGCCGATATCGCGGCGAAAAAGCTCAACCCGCTGCAGCGCATCGCCCGCCTGCTGTCGAACATCTTCGTGCCTATCATCCCGGCGATCGTCGCTTCCGGCCTGTTGATGGGGCTGCTCGGCATGGTGAAAACCTACGGCTGGGCCGATGCCAACAGCGCGTTGTTCATCATGTTGGATATGTTCAGCTCGGCGGCGTTCATTATTCTGCCGATTCTGATCGGCTTCACCGCCGCACGCGAATTCGGCGGCAATCCCTATCTGGGCGCCACGCTCGGCGGCATTTTGACGCATCCGGCGCTGACCAATGCCTGGGGCGTCGCCGGAGGGTTCCACACCATGAACTTCTTCGGTCTGGACATCGCCATGATCGGCTACCAGGGCACGGTATTCCCGGTGCTGCTGACGGTGTGGTTCATGAGCCTGTTGGAAAAACGGCTGCGCAAGGTGATCCCCAACGCGCTCGATCTGATCCTGACGCCGTTCCTGACGGTGGTGATCTCAGGCTTTGTCGCCCTGCTGTTTATCGGCCCCGCCGGCCGCGCGCTGGGCGATGGCATCTCCTTCGTGCTCAGCACGCTGATTGCTCATGCGGGGTGGTTAGCCGGGCTGCTGTTCGGCGGCCTCTATTCCGCTATCGTCATCACTGGCATCCACCACAGTTTCCACGCGGTAGAAGCCGGGCTGCTCGGCAACCCCAATATCGGCGTCAACTTCCTGCTGCCGATCTGGTCGATGGCCAACATCGCTCAAGGCGGCGCCTGCCTGGCGGTCTATTTCAAAACCCGCGACGCCAAAATCAAAGCCATTGCGGTGCCTTCGGCCTTTTCCGCCATGCTCGGCATCACCGAGGCGGCGCTGTTTGGCATCAACCTGCGCTTCGTGAAACCGTTTCTGGCGGCGCTGGCGGGCGGCGCGCTCGGCGGCGCCTGGGTGGTGGCCAACCATGTCGGCATGAACGCGGTCGGGCTGACGGCGATCCCCGGCATGGCGATCGTGCAGGCCAGTTCTCTGGTCAGCTATATCATCGGTCTGGCGATCGCGTTTGGCAGCGCCTTTGTCCTCTCCCTACTGCTGAAATACAACACGGACGCGCAATGATGGAAGAACTCAGCTTAATCAAACAGGCACTGCGGGCGGTAATGAACGGCCAGCCGCTTGCGCTGCGCGATCCGCACCGACCGGACTGGCATCTGGCACCCAGCGTTGGCCTGCTGAACGATCCCAACGGCTTTATCCAGCATAACGGCGTTTATCATCTGTTTTATCAGTGGAATCCGCTGGGTTGCGATCATCGCAACAAATGCTGGGGACACTGGCAGTCGGCTGATTTGCTGCGTTGGGAGCACCAGCCAATCGCCCTGGCGCCCGGCGCCTGTTACGACAGCCACGGCTGTTACTCCGGCTCGGCGGTGGTGGCGGAAGGCAAAATCACGCTGATCTACACCGGCAACGTGAAATTCCCAGACGGCTCACGCACCGCTTACCAATGCCTGGCTCAGGAAAGCGAACGGGGCGAATATCGCAAACTCGGGCCGGTGCTGCCGCTGCCGGAGGGCTACAGCGGTCACGTACGCGATCCGAAAGTGTGGCGTCATCAAAATGACTGGTACATGGTGCTCGGCGCGCGTGACTTGCAGGATCGCGGCAAGGTGCTGCTGTTTCGTTCCAGCGATCTGCGCGACTGGCAAGCGCTGGGAGAGATCGCCGGTTCCGGACTGAACGGCTTAGAGGAATTCGGCTACATGTGGGAGTGCCCGGACCTGTTCTCGTTGGACGGCGATGAGGTGTTGATCTGCTGTCCGCAGGGGCTGACGCCGCAGCCGGAACGCTATCTCAACCGTTATCAGGCCGGTTATCTGCTCGGCAAGCTGGATTACCGGCAGGCGGCCTTCAGCCACGGCGAATTCCGCGAGCTGGACGCCGGCTTCGAGTTCTACGCGCCGCAGACGACGTTGGCGGAAGATGGCCGCCGCCTGCTGTTCGGCTGGATGGGCGTGCCCGAGCAAGATGAAGAAGCCCATCCGACGCGCCGTTACGGCTGGATCCACACCATGACCTGCCCGCGCGAACTGTCGCTGCGGCATGGCCGCCTCCACCAGCGCCCGGCGCGCGAGCTGCAACAGCTGCGCGGTGAGCGAGCAGGCTGGCAAGGCCGCGCCGATAACGCCCCCGCCTATGCGCTGGGGGCCGCGGAGCTGCAATTGACGCCGCAGGGCTCGTTCAACGCAACCTTTGGCGACGCGATGACGCTGAACTGGGACGGCGAAAGGCTGCGGCTGACACGTGCTTCCCTGACCGACGGCCGGCCGGAGCACCGTTACTGGCGCGGCCCGGTCACGCATCTGCAACTGCTGTTCGATCGTTCCAGCGTGGAGATTTTCATCAACCACGGCGAGGCGGTGATGAGCGCACGCTACTTCCCGGCGGGTGAGCCGCAACTGCGGCTGTGCGGGAGCGCGCCGCTGGCGTTGGAATACTGGCCGCTGACGCCATGCATGCTAGAATGACGCATCCTCCGATGACTTCAGATGGCGTCAGTGAAAAAAAATAAACGCATTACCATCAGTGACATCGCCACGCTGGCCGGGGTGTCGAAATCGACCGCCAGCCTGGTGCTGAACGGCCGCAGCAAGGAATACCGGGTGTCCGACGACACCCGCGATCGCATTCTGGCGCTGGCGCACGAACACCATTATCAGCCCAGCATCCACGCCCGCTCTTTGCGCTCCAACCGCAGCCACACGCTGGGGTTGGTGGTACCGGAGATGACCAACTACGGCTTTGCGGTGATTTCGCGCGAGCTGGAAACGCTGTGCCGCGAAGCCGGGCTGCAGCTGTTGATCGCCTGTACCGATGAAAACCCGGCGCAGGAAATGATGGCGGTGAACAGTCTGGTGCAGCGGCAGGTGGACGGCTTGATTGTCGCCTCCAGCCAGCTAAACGACGCGGAATACCAGAAGATCAATGTCGGACTGCCGGTGGTGCAGATGGACCGTCTGATCGCCGGTTCCGAACTGCCGCTGGTGATCACCGATTCGGTCAACTCGACCGCCGACCTGGTGGAAAAGGTCGCGCGCCAACATCCGGACGAGATCTATTTTCTCGGCGGGCAGCCGCGCATTTCGCCGACCCGCGATCGGCTGGCCGGTTTCCAGCTTGGCCTGCAGCGCGCCGGCATCGAGTGCAAACCGGAATGGATCATCAACGGCAACTATCACCCCAGCTCAGGGTACGAGATGTTCGCTCAGCTGTGCGCACAGCTGGGGCGGCCGCCCAAAGCGCTGTTTACCGCCGCCTGCGGCCTGTTGGAAGGGGTATTGCGTTATCTGACTCAACATCAGCTGATGGAGAGCGACATCCACCTGTGCAGCTTCGACGATCACTACCTGTTCGACTGCATGACGCTGAAGATCGATACGGTCGCACAGGACTGCCGGGCGCTGGCGCAACATAGCTTCGACCAAGTCACCGCACTGATCGACGAGCGGCCGCTGGAACAGAACGCGCTTTATCTGCCGGGCCGTATCCGCTGGCGCCATGCCGGTTCCCGGGCTTTGTTGGCCGAAGAGTGATATCTCTGAACCAGTAAAAAGGGCGCCGAAGCGCCCTTTTTTGTTTCATCAGCCCGCTACTTGGCGGCGCCTTCCATGCCCACCAGCCCCACTTTCAGGTAGCCGGCTTTACGCAGGGTGTCCATCACGCTCATCAGCGTTTCATAGTCCACGCTCTTGTCCGCCTGGAAGAAGATGGTGGTTTCTTTGTTCGCCTGGGTGCGTTGATCCAGCACCGAAGTCAACTGATCGGCATTCACCGGCTGATCGCCGACGTAGAGCTGCTTGTCGGCCTTCACCGACAGGAACACCGGTTTTTCCGGCCGCGGCTGCGGTTTGGCGGAGGAGGCCGGCAGATCGACGCGGATATCTACCGTTGCCAGCGGCGCGGCCACCATAAAGATGATCAACAGCACCAACATGACGTCGATAAACGGCGTCACGTTGATTTCATGCAGTTCGCCGCTGTCGTCCAAATCTTCATTTAAGCGCATCGCCATGACTCACCCCACCCGCAGTTGGTGTGCGTGCTGTGAGCGCTTGGCTTCTGCCGTTGCGGCCAGATCCAGATCGCGGCCCTGCAGCAGCAAGACCTGCGCCGCCACGTCGCCCACCTGAGCGCGATGGCCGCTGATGACGCGAGCGAAGATGTTGTAGATAACGACGGCAGGGATCGCCGCGACCAGACCCAGTGCGGTCGCCAACAGCGCTTCCGCGATGCCCGGCGCCACAACCGCCAGGTTGGTGGTCTGCGAATGGGCGATGCCGATGAAGCTGTTCATGATGCCCCACACGGTGCCGAACAGACCGACGAACGGCGAGATGGCGCCGATGGTGGCCAAGAAACCGTTGCCGCGGCCCATGTTGCGGCTGTAGGCCGCCACGCGGCGCTCGAGGCGGAAGCCGGTGCGCTCTTTGATGCCGTTGTTGTCGTTGGATTCCGCAGACAACTCCAGCTCATTTTGCGCGTCGTTCAGCAATACCGCGCTGACGCTCTCCGGACCGAAGTTTTGCGCCAGTTCGGAGGCTTCATCCAGCGAGCGCGCTTCGGCCAGCGCCAGCTGTTCGCGGCGCAGACGGCGCTTGGCGCGCAGCAGTTCGCTGCCTTTGGAGAACAGAATGGTCCAGGTCACGATCGAGGCCAGCACCAGGCCGATCATTACCGCTTTCACCACCGCGTCGGCGTGCTGGTACATGCCCCAAACGGACAGGTCCATGCCGCGGGTTTCCGGTGGCTGGATCGTTGGCGCCGGGTTCACCGGCGTAATGCTCTCCGGCGCGGCGGCTGCAGCAGGTGCAGGCGCGGTGGTCGGCGCAACGCTTTCGGCAACGGCCGGATTGCTCGCCGGCGCGGCCTGCGCGCTGCCGGCCAGCCCTACGACCAGCACCATAGATGCCATCAGGCTGCGGCCGAAGGCCTTGCCCCACTGCGCCCGGCCCTGGCCGAACGATCCTTGATTTAAATTCTTGCCAGCCGTTTTCACGCTGTGCCTCCACCCATTACCGATCAAAATTAAGGAATAATTCAGCGTGCGATCATATCAAACCAACCGGGGATTGATAGTGGTTCTCATTATTATTTACCAAATAAACGAGAAAATTTTAGCCAGCATCGCCACAAAGCGCCAATCTGTGTCCGTTCACCGCCAAATGCCCCTTTTATAGGGTGATTTCGTTACTTTTCTTCCACAACGACGCAACAACGCCACGCTGCCGAACGGCGTCTTGACCGATGAATGGGCTTCTCTCTCGCACCACGGCAGAAGGATGAGGCGAGAAATGCACGCCCGACAGACAATTATAGCCGTTTCTATATCTGGAAGTTAAAACGTCTGGATGGCTATATTAACTCATGTTAACGTAAGGGCTATCGTAAACGGGCACGTGCAGAGCAACCAGAGGTGAGCCAGGTACCATGACGTCAAAACATATCGAAACCGCGCTGATCGGCGCCGGCCGCGGCAAACGCTACACCCAGGGCTCCGTCAATCCCGTCACGCAACGCGCCTCTTCTTTGGTCTTCGACTCCGTCGCTGCCAAAAAACACGCCACCGCGCAACGCGCTCACGGCGAGCTGTTTTACGGCCGACGCGGCACCCTGACCCACTTCGCCCTGCAGGATGCGATGGTGGAGCTGGAGGGCGGCGCCGGCTGCGTGCTGTACCCCTGCGGCGCGGCGGCGGTGGCCAATGCGATCCTGTCGTTCGTCGGCGCCGGCGATCACCTGCTGGTCACCGGCTCTGCGTACGAGCCGACCCAGGATTTCTGCACCCATATCCTCGGCCGCATGAACGTCAGCACCACCTATTTCGATCCGCTGATCGGCGCCGACATCGCCAAACTGATCCAGCCCAATACCCGCGTGGTGTTCCTGGAATCCCCCGGCTCCATCACCCTGGAAGTGCAGGATATCCCGGCGATGGTGCAAGCCATTCGCGCCGTGGCGCCGGACGTGGTGATCATGATAGACAACACCTGGGCGGCGGGGGTGCTGTTCAAGGCGCTGGATTTCGACATCGACATTTCTATTCAGGCCGGCACCAAATACCTGATCGGCCATTCCGATTACATGCTTGGCACCGCCGTCGCCAACGCGCGCTGTTGGGATCAACTGCGCGAGTACTCCTATCTGATGGGGCAGATGGTGGATGCCGACACCGCCTACATGGCGAGCCGCGGCCTGCGTACCCTGAGCGTGCGCCTGAAGCAGCACGAACGCAGCAGCATCGAGGTCGCCAACTGGCTGGCGGCGCGGCCGGAGGTGGCGACGGTCAATCATCCGGCCCTGCCGAGCTGCAAGGGCCACGAGTTCTACCGCCGCGACTTCAGCGGCTGCAACGGGCTGTTCTCTTTCGTGCTGAAGGAACGGCTGGACGATACGCAGTTGGCCGCTTACCTGGATAACTTCAGCCACTTCAGCATGGCCTACTCCTGGGGCGGCTTCGAGTCGCTGATCCTGGCCAACCAGCCGGAAGAACTGGAAGCGATCCGCCCGGCGGGCGGCGTCGATTTTTCCGGCACGCTGGTGCGGTTGCATATCGGCCTGGAGAACGTCGAAGACCTGATCGCCGATCTGGCGGCCGGCTTCGATCGCCTCAACGGCGTGCGCTAAGGCGGATTCCGATAATTTTCTTCGTCTCGTTTAATGTCGGCTTAAGCTATTAGCGGTACACTAACCGGGTAACTGTCAGATACGGTAACCGCCGCATCCTGGAGAATGTGACCCCGGGCGCAACCGGCATGCAACAGGACATAAAATGGATGTATTACGAGAGATTATTCATGCGCTTTGGCAGCAGGACTTTATCGCCCTCGCCGATCCAAGCGTAATTTGGGTGGTTTACGCCGTACTTTTCACCACTCTGTTTTTGGAAAACGGACTGCTGCCCGCCTCCTTCCTTCCCGGTGACAGCCTGCTGCTGCTGTCGGGCGCGCTGATCGCCAAAGGCGTGATGGGCTTTGCCCCCACCCTGCTGATTCTGACCGCCGCCGCCGGTCTCGGCTGCTGGCTGAGCTATATCCAGGGCCGCTGGCTGGGCCACACCGGCCTGGTGAAGAGCTGGCTGCTGCAACTGCCGGCACAGTACCACCAGCGCGCGCACAACCTGTTCAACCGCCACGGGCTGACGGCGCTGCTGATCGGCCGCTTCCTCGGTTTCGTGCGCACCCTGCTGCCGACCATGGCCGGCATTTCCGGGCTCAACAGCTCTCGTTTCCAGGTGTTCAACTGGCTGAGCGCGGCGATCTGGGTCTGCGCGCTGGTCGGCCTCGGCTACGCGTTCAGCCAAATCCCTCTGGTGAAACGCTACGAAAGCCAGGTGATGACCGGCCTGATGCTGCTGCCGCTGCTGCTGCTGTTTGTCGGCCTGCTGGGCGCCATGCTGGTGATCTGGCGTAAAAAACGCGCCGCCTCTTCCTGAATCGGGCGCGCTACAGCGCCTTCTCGACCAACGCCAGACTGGCAGGCAGTTTGCTCACCAGCGTATCCACCGCCAGCCGCACCTTCAGCGGCAGGTGAGGCGTGTGCGGCCACACCGCATGCGCTTCAAAGGCGGCGCCCGGCCGATCGCGCAGCAAGCGCACCAGTGCCCCGCTCAACAACTGCTCACGCACCAGCCAGCACGGCAGCCAGGCGATGCCGAAACCCGCCGTCGCCGCATCCGCAATCGCCTGCAGGTCGTCCATTTGCAGCCGGTTGTTCGGCATCACGTCCTGCGGCTTGCCGTCGCTATCCAATACCAGCCAGTTGCGCCGTGCGCCGGCGCGCATATAGGTCACCGCCTCATGCTGCGCCAGTTGCTCGATGCTGTGCGGTTCGCCGCACCGCTGCAGATAGGCCGGCGAGGCGCACAGCGTCATACGGTGATCGCCGATGCGGCGCGCCACCAAGCCGCTGCTGTTGGCCAGCGTACCGTTGCGGATCGCCATATCGAAGCCGTCCTCAATCAGATCCACCACCCGATCGCTGAACGACAGCTCCAACTCCAACCCAGGATGCTCGCGCGTCAGTTCGGTCAGCAGCGGCGCAATGCACATGCGGCCAAACAGCACCGGCATCGACACCCGCAGCCGACCGCTGACCTGCCGCTTGCCCGACTCCAGCAGCGTTTCCGCGCCACGGATCTCCTCCAGCGCCCGCAGGCAGCGCTCGTAGAACAGCGCACCGTCGTCGGTCAGGCTCTGGCTGCGCGTGGTGCGATGAAACAGCCGCACCCCCAGCCGCTGCTCCAACCGGGCGATAGTTTTGCCGACCGCCGAACGCGAAAGATGCAGCCGACTGGCCGCCACTGCAAAACTGCCCGCCTCCACGGCGGTAACGAATACCGAAATGCCGCTCAACCGATCGCTCATGATTTGTCGCTCTGAAAGAAACAATCTGCGGAAATCTTATCGCCACTGGCGAACCTTCATCAACGATATTATCGGCAGGTCTGTTAATCGCTGACTTTGGAGAACATCATGACCAATACAATGCAACACTGGACGATGAGCGCCCTGGGGCGTGAGCACCTGCAGCTGAGCGCAAGCGCCATCCCACAGCCGGGGCCGCACGAAATCAGAGTGAAAGTGAAGGCTATCTCACTCAATTACCGTGACAAACTGATGATAGAAAGCGGCATGGGGCTCACGCTGCCGCAGCCGTTCACGCCCGCCTCGGACATGGCCGGCGAGGTCGATGCCATCGGCCCCGGCGTCAGCCGCTTTCAGCCCGGCGCGCGCGTCATTTCCACCTTCAGCCCCGGTTGGCTCGACGGCGAGCAAAAACCCTACGGCGATGCGCGCCGGGTGCCTTACCACACCCTCGGCGGTTTTTATCAGGGCGTGCTGGCGGAATACGTGATTTTGCATGAAGACTGGCTGGTAGCGGCGCCGGCGTCGCTGGACGACGTCCAGGCCAGCACCCTGCCGTGCGCCGGGCTGACCGCCTGGTTCGCGCTGGTGGAACAAGGCAAACTGCATGCCGGCGATACGGTGCTGGTGCAAGGCACCGGCGGCGTGGCGCTGTTCGCGCTGCAGATCGCCAAAGCCCACGGCGCGGAGGTCTATGTCACCTCCGGCAGCGATGAAAAGCTGGCGCGAGCCCTGGCATTGGGCGCCAATCATGGCATCAACCGGCTGGACGGCGATTGGGTGGAGGCGATTTATGCGCTGACGCAGGATCGCGGCATCGACCATGTGATCGACACCGTCGGCGGCACCAACCTCGGCAACTCGGTGCGCGCCGTGGCGGTGGGAGGACGCATCTCGGTAATCGGCATCCTGGAAGGCAACGAGATTTCCGCTCCCGCCGGCCCACTGCTATTAAAATCCGCAGTGATTCAGGGCATCGGCGTCGGCCACCGCCGCGCGCTGGAAGACCTGGTGCGCGCCGTGGACGCCGTCAACCTGCAGCCGGTGATCGACCAGGTATACTGCTTCGATCAGCTGTCTCAGGCGTTGGATCACCTCGATCGCGGGCCATTCGGCAAGATCGTCTTAACCCCATAAACGCGGCTCAGCCCTCCAGCAGCAGCGGGTTGGCCTCGCGCAGCCGGGCGACTTCATCGCTCGGCGTCATGCCGAACAGCCGTTTGAACTCGCGGCTGAACTGCGACGCGCTTTCGTAGCCGACGCGGATCGCCGCCGTGCTGGCCTTCAGACCGTCATGCACCATCAACAGGCGCGCCTTATGCAGCCGGTACGACTTCACGTACTGCAGCGGCGAAGTGTTGGTCACCGCCTTGAAGTTGTGATGGAACGCCGAGACGCTCATGTTGACCTCGCTGGCCAACTGCTCGACGTTGATGCTGTCGGCATACTGATGTTCGATACGCCGCAGTGCCTTGGCGATCTGGCTGAAGTGGGTATGCCGATTGACCAACTCCTGCAGCGACGCGCCGCAGGCGCCGCGCAGCACATAATAGAGAATCTCCCGTACGATCTGCGGCCCAAGCACCCGGGCGTCGAGCGGATTGGCCATCACGTCCAGCAGACGCTCGGTGGCGCACAGCAACTCTTCCGTCATTTCCGCCAGGTTCACCCCGTTGCTCTCCGCCCGCGGTTGCATCAGGTAGTCGTCATCGCCGATGTCGATCAGCAAGTCCTGCAGCATTTGGGTATCGATATTGACCGCCAACCCAACCAGCGGCAGTTCCGGGCTGGCGAAGGTTTCGCATTCAAACGGCAGCGGCACCGTCATCAGCAGGTAGTTGCGCGGATCGTATTGGAACTTCTTATTGCCGCAATAACCGACCTTGTGCCCCTGAAAAACGATGACGATCCCCGGTTCATACATCACCGGCTGACGCGGGCTGTGGCGATCGACATACAAAATCTTCACCCGCGGCACCGGCGACGGCGTGTAGCCGTTGCCGCTGGCGATAGCCATCGCCTGGCGCGCCATGCGGCTGCGCAGCGCATCGATTTCAATCACGGAAACACCCTCTTACAGTCAGAACGATTCGGCATAAATCATAATTTAAAACTCGCCATTTCTACAGTGACTTGTAGGAATAGGCAAGAACCAAACAGGAATGTGCATTGTGCGTTGCCGCCCGGTTCCTGACAATACGGGCCAGACACCTTTGCGCCGCTTTGGCGCCCGCCTGACAGAAAGAGAGAAATCAACCATGCACAACTTCATTTTGCATACCCCAACCAAAATCCTGTTCGGCAAGGAGCAAATTGCCGAAGTGGCCAGCCAAATCCCGGCGGACGCGCGCATCCTGATCACCTACGGTGGCGGCAGCGTGAAGAAAAACGGCGTGCTGGATCAGGTGCATAGCGCGCTGGCCGGCCGCGACGTGCGGGAGTTCTCCGGCATCGAGCCGAACCCGACCTACGAAACGCTGATGAAAGCGGTCGAGGTGGTGAAAGCGGAAAACATCGATTTCCTGCTGGCGGTCGGCGGCGGTTCGGTGGTTGACGGCACCAAGTTCATCGCCGCCGCCGCCCGTTATACCGCCAGCAGCGACGCCTGGCACATTCTGCAGACCGTCGGCAGCCACATCGCCGACGCGGTGCCGATGGGCTGCGTGCTGACGCTGCCGGCCACCGGCTCCGAGTCCAACAGCGGCGCGGTGATCACCCGCAAAAGCAGCGGCGACAAGCAGCACTTCTTCTCACCGCTGGTGCAGCCGCGCTTCGCCGTGCTGGATCCGGTGGTAACCTACTCGCTGCCGCCGCGCCAGATCGCCAACGGCGTGGTCGACGCCTTCGTGCACACCCTGGAGCAGTATCTGACCTATCCGGTCGACGCCAAGGTGCAGGATCGCTTCGCCGAAGGCCTGCTGTTGACCCTGCTGGAAGACGGCCCGCGCGCGCTGGCCGAGCCGGAGAACTATGCGGTGCGCGCCAACGTGATGTGGAGCGCCACCATGGCGCTGAACGGCCTGATCGGCGCCGGCGTGCCGCAGGACTGGGCGACCCACATGCTGGGCCATGAGCTGACCGCCATGCACGATCTCGACCACGCGCAAACGCTGGCCATCGTGCTGCCGGCGCTGCTGCACGAGAAGAAAGCGCAGAAGCGCGAAAAACTGCTGCAGTATGCTGACCGCGTCTGGGGCCTGCGCGAAGGCAGCGAAGACAGCCGCATCGACGGCGCCATCGCCGCCACCCGCGCCTTCTTCGAGCAGATGGGCGTGCCGACCCGCATGGCGGATTATCAGCTCGACGGCAGCAGCATTCCGGCGCTGCTCGACAAGCTCCATCAGCACGGCATGACCGCCCTGGGGGAGCATCAGGACATCACCCTGGACGTCAGCCGCCGCATTTATGAAGCGGCGCGTTAATCGCAAAACGGCGATTTTTTGCTAGGCTTTAGTCTCCGCCAGCCATTTTCGCCGCATCCTGCGCCCGGCCGATCACCGGGCGCAGTCGGGCGCTTCAGCGCCGCCGATCGTTTCGCACCACTCGTCTTACCGCTCATTCGCAGGGAGAGCGGGAAAAAATAGCCCTCCCGCCACCGCTGAAATTAGGCTGGCAAACCCGGCAACCGCCCATTTTGCCAACTAGAATTTATCTATAGCCGTTTCGGCGCCGCAGGCGCCGCAATCCGTACACAAGGAGATGCGCATGACAACGCAACAACCCATCATCAAACTCCACGATGGTAATCTGATGCCGCAGTTGGGTCTCGGCGTTTGGCAGGCGAGTATTGAAGAGACCACCCGCGCGGTGAGCAAAGCGCTGGAGATCGGTTACCGCTCCATCGACACCGCCGCGATCTACAAGAACGAGGAAGGCGTCGGCGCCGCGCTGCAGTCCAGCTCGCTGCCGCGCAGCGACCTGTTCATCACCACCAAGCTGTGGAACGACGATCAGGGCGATCCGCTGGCGGCGCTGGAAACCAGCCTGGAAAAACTCAAGCTGGACTATGTGGATCTGTATCTGATCCACTGGCCGCGCCCGCAGCAGGATCAATACGTCTCCGCCTGGCGCGAGCTGATCAAACTGCGCGAGCAAGGCCTGGTGAAAAGCATCGGCGTATGCAACTTCCATACGCCGCACCTGCAGCGCCTGCTGGATGAAACCAACGTAGCGCCGGTGGTCAATCAGATCGAACTGCACCCGCTGCTGCAACAGCGCCAGCTGCGCGCCTGGAACGCTACCCATCACATCGCCACCGAATCCTGGAGCCCGCTGGCGCAAGGCGGTGAAGGGGTGTTCGACCAGCCGCTGATCAAGGCGCTGGCCGAGAAATACGAGAAAACCCCGGCGCAGATTGTGGTGCGCTGGCACTTGGACAGCGGTCTTATCGTCATCCCGAAATCAGTCACGCCGTCGCGTATCCGCGAAAACTTCGAGGTATTTGATTTCAAACTCGATAAGGACGAGCTGGGCGAGATCGCCAAGCTGGACGTCGGCAACCGCCTGGGGCCTGATCCGGATACCCTGTAACCCCCTCAAGCCCTCTCCGGCCGGAGGGGGCTTTTCCTTCCCGCACATTGCTCCCTTGCGCCGCCTGACGTTATGATGACGACGCCGGAGGCTCCAGCCGCCGGTTCACGCCGTTAAAAAAACAGACAAGCACGGAGCACCATGAAATTTTCTTTCTCACACGGGTCACGGCTGGGCATGCTTTGCATCATGCTGGTGCTGGCGGGTTGCGCCGGCAAGAAACAGCGCGTCAGCTACGATCGCCACGCCTTCGACAGCGCCATTAAAGACGCCGCCAGCGAATACGGCGTGGACGCCAAGCTGATCACCGCCATGATCCAGGTGGAGTCCGGCTTCAACCCTTCCGCAGTGAGCAGATCCAATGCGATCGGCCTGATGCAGCTGAAAGCCGATACCGCCGGCTGCGATGCCTATCGCTACAAAGGCAAACGCGGCTGCCCGGACGACGATGACCTGCGGGATCCCGACACCAATATCGATCTCGGCGCCGCCTATCTGGCCACCTTGCAAAAACAACAGCTTAAAGGGATCGCCAATCCCGTCACGCTGCGCTACGCCACCATCATCGCCTACGTCAACGGCACCGGCGCGCTGCTGCGCACCTTCTCCAGCAACCGTCAGCAGGCCATCGCGATGATCAACAACCTGTCGCCGGAGGCCTTTAACTGGCACGTGCGCAAATACCATCCCGCGCCGCAGGCGCCGCGCCATTTGATGAAAGTGGAAGCCGCCTACGAGCAGCTGTGACGCTCAAAAGTAAAAAGGAGAACCCGGGGGTTCTCCTTTTTGTTTACGCACGCGGTGCGGCCGTTACGGCTTGGCTTTGCGAATCGGTTTGCGCGGCGGCCGGTTGGATGGCGTGCGCTGCCGATTGATATCGGTATGTTTGGTCAGCGCCGGCCGGGTATGGCGCTGCAGCCGTTTCGCTTCGCGCTGCTCGTCGATGCTCGGAGCCGGCACCAGACAATCGCGGCGGCTGCCGATCAGGTGCTTCAGGCCCATCTCTTCCAGCGCGGCGCGGATCAGCGCCCAGTTGGCCGGATCGTGGTAACGCAGCAGCGCCTTATGCAGGCGGCGCTGGCGATCGCCGCGCGGCACCACCACATCTTCGCTCTTGTACCCCACCTTGCTCAGCGGGTTTTTGCCGCTGTAATACATGGTGGTGGAGTTGGCCATCGGCGAAGGATAGAAGTTCTGCACCTGATCGAGGCGGAAACGGTTCTTCTTCAGCCACAGCGCCAGGTTCACCATGTCTTCATCACGGGTGCCCGGGTGCGACGAGATAAAGTATGGGATCAGGTACTGCTCTTTGCCCGCCAGCTTCGAATAGTGATCAAACAGCTGCTTGAAGCGATCGTAACTGCCCATGCCCGGTTTCATCATCTTCGACAACGGGCCTTCTTCGGTGTGCTCCGGCGCGATCTTCAGGTAGCCGCCAACGTGGTGGGTCGCCAGTTCCTTGATATAGCGCGGATCTTCCACCGCCAGATCGTAACGTACCCCGGAAGCGATCAGGATCTTCTTGATGCCCTCCAGAGAACGCGCGCGGCGGTACAGCTTGATGGTCGGCTCGTGGTTGGTATCCATATAGGTGCAGATCTCCGGATACACGCACGAGGCGCGGCGGCAGGTCTGCTCAGCGCGCGGGTTGGTGCAACGCAGCATATACATGTTGGCGGTCGGGCCGCCCAGATCGGAGATCACGCCGGTAAAGCCCGGCACCTTGTCACGGATCTCTTCGATTTCGCGAACGATCGAATCCTCCGAACGGCTCTGGATGATGCGCCCTTCATGCTCGGTGATCGAACAGAACGAACAGCCGCCGTAGCAGCCGCGCATGATGTTCACCGAGAAACGGATCATGTCATAGGCCGGAATGCGATCCTGGCCGTAGGACGGGTGCGGTACGCGTTGATAAGGCAGGGCGAAGACGCTGTCCATCTCCGGCGTGGTCAGCGGGATCGCCGGCGGGTTGATCCACACATAACGGTCACCGTGTTTCTGCATCAGCGCGCGGGCGCAGCCTGGGTTGGTTTCATGGTGCAAAATGCGCGAGGTGTGCGCATACAGCACCTTGTCGCCCTTCACTTTCTCGAAGGACGGCAGCAGCACGTAGGTCTTCTCCCACGGCTTCGGTTTGGCGGCGCGCACCGTGACAGGCTTGGCTTCCGGCTCTTTCGGCTTGGCGCCGTCGGCGCACGGCAGATCCTCGCCGTACGGGTTCGGGATAGGTTCGATGCGGCCCGGCTTGTCGAGGCGGGTGGAATCCACGCCGCTCCAGCCCGGTAGCGCTTCTTTGCGCATCACCGCAGTATTGCGGATATCGTGGATATCGCCGATCTTCTCACCGGCGGCCAGACGGTGCGCCACTTCCACCAGCGGACGCTCGCCGTTGCCGTAGATCAGCATGTCGGCTTTGGAGTCCACCAGCACCGAGCGGCGCACGGTATCAGACCAGTAATCGTAGTGGGCGATGCGACGCAGACTGGCTTCAATGCCGCCCAGCACGATCGGCACGTCTTTATAGGCTTCTTTGCAGCGCTGGCTGTAGACCAGGGTAGCGCGATCCGGGCGCTTGCCGCCGACGTTGCCGGCGGTATAGGCATCGTCGTGGCGCAGTTTGCGATCGGCGGTGTAGCGGTTGATCATCGAGTCCATGTTGCCGGCGGTGATGCCGAAGAACAGGTTCGGTTTCCCCAACCGCATGAAATCTTCTTTATTGCTCCAGTCCGGCTGCGCGATGATGCCGACGCGAAAGCCTTGCGCTTCCAGCATGCGGCCGATGATCGCCATGCCGAAGCTTGGGTGATCGACGTAGGCGTCGCCGCTGATGATGATCACGTCGCAGCTGTCCCAGCCCAGTTGATCCATCTCTGCCCGCGACATCGGTAAAAACGGCGCGGTGCCAAAACATTCGGCCCAATAAGGCTTATAGGAAAACAGTTCACGATCGGGTTGGATCAGGCTGGTGGTGCTCATTCTGCTGCTCTTTTTACAGGTTAATTAATCGCCGGGCGGCGATTATACGCACTAGTGGCAAAAAGAGCATGGTTATTTCGCTAACCGTTCACTTCGAATTCATAAACGTCGCTGCGGCACAAGATATCGCTGAACTCCAGCGCCTCACCCTGAGCGTTGCGGCTGGTTTGGATGATGTGCAACAACGGCGCGCCGCACGGCACGTTGAGCAGTTCGGCGACCTCGTCGCTGCAGGACACTGCCTTCAACAGAAAGTGTTTATCCTCCGGCACGATGCCGCGCGATTGCCATAACGCATACAGCGAGTGTTCCAGCTGCGCCGGTTCGGGCAAGAAGCGCGGTGGTATATAGGTGGTTTCCAGCGAGACCGGGCTGCCGTTCAGCAAGCGTAACCGCCGCAGTTTGATAACTTCATCCCCCTCCGCCAGCCCCAACGCCGCCGCGGCCTTGGCCGGCGCGCCGACTCGGGTGCGCAGCAGCCATCGATTGCTGACGCGGCTGCCATGACGCAGCGCCTGAGCGGTAAACCCGCTGTCCTTATCGAGGGAATAGCCGATGCGCATCGCCACGCGGGTGCCAACGCCCTGCTGCCGCGAAATCAGCCCCTTCTCCTCCAGCAGCTTCATCGCCTTGCTGACGGTGACACGCGACAGCGCCAAACCTTCCGCCATCTGCCGTTCCGGCGGCAGAAATGCCTCCGCCGCCAACACCTGCTGCCTGATCGCGGTTTCTATCGCCGTCGCCAGCTGAATATAACGCGGCGCTACCGCCCCCTGGGCCAGATGGCCACGCAGCCAGGCCATAAAATCCGTCATTCGCCCGCCCTCTTACCTATGCCATTTGTCTGGATTTCGTTTTTATCCTATCGCCGATCCAGCGATAAGCCCCTCACCTTAACTAAAATATCGCTAATGTTTTCAGAGTGGCATCACAATTTTTGCCTAATGGACTTTCATTGGATCTAGATCGCGCGTAATCTGTGCTTATTGATGTTGATACATCAATCGCACCAACACCAGGGACCCACTTTAAAAACAATAAAAAACCCGCTGCCAGCCCTAAAGGATACCCTTGATGGTCGGTAGCGGGCCTATACTGTCAGCACAAACGGCCGAGAATAAGCAACGTAGCTAATGGATAGCTTGCTCACTGCTCATCGCCGCATCACAGGATCCCCGCGCGGTGGGCGAACCGGATCGATGTCGGCAAATAGAAAGGTTCCCGCTTCGCCAAACCCCGCTGCAGACCCACTCTTTGACTACACTCATTGGCGCCGTGCGGCCGACGTGCCTCACCCGATAAGGCGGATACCGCCCTCATTTTGACAGACCCGGCGGCATCAGCCGCTACACACTGCGCGGAATCGGCGTCCTCACCGACAACGGGATAGCCGGCCTCAACCGCGCCAACGGAATCGATTTTCAGTCAACTGCGGCGGCCCTCGCGGCCCTGCGCAACAGGGATCATTTGCTATGACCGATATCAATCGCAATGAAGCATGGAAGGTAGAAAGCACCGGTATCGACCGGGTGCCGGACGCAGAACAGACCGGTAAGCCCATCGAGCTGTTTTGGATCTGGTCTGCGGCCAATATCGGTATTCTCGGCGTGGTGTACGGCGCCATCATCGTCGGCTTCGGCTTATCCTTTCTGCAATCGGTACTCGCCGCGCTGGTCGGCGTCGCCAGCTTCGTGCTGGTCGGCCTCACCAGCTTCGCCGGCAAGCGTGGGCGCACCTCTACGCTGACGCTCTCGCGGGTGATTTTCGGGCTGAAGGGCAACGTGGCGCCCACCCTGTTCAGTTGGATCAACCTAATGGGCTGGGAAGCGGTCAACGTGATCACCGGCACCCTGACGCTGGCGGCGCTGTTCGAAGCCTTCGGACTGGGAACCAGCCACCTGCTGACCGCGCTCAGCCTGCTGCTGTTCGGCGGGCTCACTGTCGTCGTCAGCCTGCTGGGGCAAAATACCGTGGTCTGGATGCAAAGCTGGTTCAGCCGCATCTTCGGCACCATGACGCTGATCGTGGTGCTCTATATCCTGTTCAATACCGAGTGGAGCCAGGTGCTGGCGCTGCCATCCGGCAGCTGGCTGACCGGTTTCCTGCCGGCGGTATCGGTGATCGCCGCCGGCACCGGCATCAGCTGGGCAATCGCCGGCGCCGATTACAGCCGCTATCAAAGCCCGAGCTCGTCGAGCAAAGGCATTTTCGCCGCGGTGATGGGCGGTGCCTGTTTGCCGCTAATGCTGCTGATGCTGGCCGGTATTCTGCTTTCCGTGCAGCTCCCCGATCTGGCCAGCGCCGCCAACCCCATCGCGCTGATAGGCTCCGTGCTGCCCGCCTGGATGGCCATCCCTTATCTGCTGGCCGCCACCGCCGGCATCGTCACCATCGCGGTGCTCAGCCTGTATTCCGCCAGCCTTAACCTGCTGACCATCGGCGTGCAGGTCAAACAGTGGCTGGCGGTATCGATCGACGCCGTAGTGGTGCTGGGCATCGCCCTGTATGTCCTGTTCATCTCCGGGGATTTCATGGGGCCGTTCATCTCCTTCCTGGTGTTCTGCGGGGTGTTCCTGGCGGCCTGGGAGGCGATTTTCCTGCTCGATTACCTGTGCCTGCGCCGCCGCCACGGGTATGATGGCAACGCTTTGTACGGCCTGCATGGCCAGAACCGCGGCGTGCGCAAAGCCCCGCTGTTCTGCTGGTTCCTCGGCGCCCTGTGCGGCCTGCTGGTCACCAAAACCGGTTTTATCGACGGCCCGCTGGCCAAAGGCTTGTTCGCCGACTCCAGCCTGGGGCTGTTTGTGTCGTTTGCGGTTAGTCTGATCGCTTACGGTCTGTACCTGACCCAACGCAGAGAACATCAATGAATGAGTGGGAAGCTGTAACACCTGTCCTGGTGATGGGGGGCGCGGTCGGCGATCTGGTGATGACGCTGCCCCGCCTGCCGACCAGCGGCGAAGATATCGAAGCCCAGCCGCAGGCGCGGCAAATCGGCGGCTGCGCGTTCAACGTAGCGCGCGCGCTGACGCGCCTTGAAGTGCCGGTGATCAACGGTATGCCGGTCGGCAACGGCGAATGGGGCGCGGCGATCGAAGCCGCCATGGGCGAACTGGGGCTGGAGGTGCTGTTGCGCCACGGCCAGATGGACAACGGCTGGTGCCTGGCGCTGGTGGAACCGGACGGCGAACGCACCTTTATCACGGTTTCCGGTTGCGAAAGCCAATGGAATAAAGCGCAGCTGGCGACCCTGCCGCTGACGGAACACACGCTGATCTACGCCAGCGGCTACGAGCTGGCGGGCGAAAACGGCGAAGCGCTGCGCGAGTGGCTGACGCGCATGCCGTTCGACCAACCGCGCCTGATCGATCCCGGCCCGCGCATCGCCCAGCTCAGCGAAGATTTCTTCGCCATGCTCAGCGACAGCCACACCCTGCTGACGCTTAACCGCGACGAAGTGGCCACGCTGTGCGGCGCCGGCGACGCCGTGGAGGCCGCACAGCGCTATGCCGCCGCGCGTAATCTGACGCTGATTTGCCGCCTGGATCGCGACGGCGCATGGATCTGCGACGGCCGTACGCCGCCGCTGCACGTTCCGGCCTATCCGGTAGAGGTCGTTGACACCATCGGCGCGGGCGATGCCCACTGCGCCGGTTTGCTGGCGGGCCTGTCCGCCGGCTGGCCGCTGCCGCAGGCGGTCGATCTGGCCAACCGGGTCGCCGCTTGCGTGGTGGCCAGCCTCGGGGCCGCCAATCCGCCGGACCAGCAGCAGCTGCAGCAGCGCTTCCCGCAGGCCTGACGTTTCAGGGCGCAGCAAAGCCGCGCCCTCTGCCTCACTGCGCCGCCGCCGCGTTCTCCTGCGGCAGGTGGCGATAGTTGAAGCTCAACGCGAACACAATCCCCAGCACCAGCGTATACAGCGCAAACACCAGCCAGATGCTCTGCCAGTCTTTCACGCCGTCATGGCTGAAGAAGTCCACCACCTCACCGCTGGCGAGCGCCCCCAGATAGGCGCCCAAACCGTTTACCATGGTCATGAACAGCCCCTGCGCGCTGGCGCGGATGCGGTGATCGGCCTCCTTCTCGACGAAGATGGCGCCGGAGATATTAAAGAAGTCGAACGCACAGCCGTAGACAATCATCGACAGCAACAGCAGCACGAAACCAAAGCCGACCGGCGTGCCGTACGCCAGGAATAGAAAGCGCAGCGTCCAGGCCGCCATGCTGATCAGCATCACCTGCTTGATGCCGTAACGGCGCAGGAAGAAGGGTATGGTGAGGATAAAGAACACTTCAGAGATCTGCGACAGCGACAGCAGCACCGCCGGATACCGGACGCTGAGGCTGTCCTGATACAGCGGATTGAGCGACAGATCGTGCAGGAACGGGTTGCCGAAGGTATTGGTTATCTGCAGCGCAGCGCCAAGCAACATGGCGAACAGGAAAAACAGCGCCATGCGCCGCTGGCGGAACAACACCAGCGCATCCAGCCCCAACACGCTCACCCAGCTCTTCGACTCGGCCGCGCGGTTGGTCGGGCAGCGCGGCAGCGTCAGCGAATAGGCGGACAGCAGCAGCGACGCCGCAGAAGCCAGATACAGCTGCAGGTTGCTGAGCTCGATGCGGCTGAAACCGACCAACCACATCGCCAGAATGAACCCCACGGTGCCGTACACCCGCACCGGCGGAAAGTCCCTCACCGTGTCAAAGCCGTGTTTCTCCAGGCAAAAATAGGAAATGGCGTTGGAGAGCGCGATGGTCGGCATATAAACCATGGCATTGAACAGCATCACCCAGAACATCAGCATCGGTTGCTCGACCTGCGCTGCGCAGTACAGCGCCAGCGCCCCGAGCAGGTGGCAAAGCGCATACAGATAGTTGGCCTTCATCCACCGGTCGGCGATGATGCCCGCCAGGCCCGGCATGATCAGCGCGGCGATGCCTTTGGCGCTGTAAACCATCCCCACCTGCATGCCGCTGAAATGCAGCGTGTTGATCATGTAGGAGCCCAGCGTCACCAGCCAGGCGCCCCAGATAAAGAACTGCAGGAAAATCATGACTTTTAATCGTGTTTTTATCGCCATCGCCATCACCTTGTTATTATGCTTTCAACGATGATTGGTGCGGCGGGCCCCTGCAGCCCGCCGCCGGTTTGCTTACGGTGTCACAGCGTTTTGAACAGCTCGCGGATCAGGCGCATGAAATCGTCCGCCGCCAGCGCCGCGCAGCTGAGCGTTTGTTCGTGAGAAAGAGGCGTATCCGACAGCCCTTCGGCGTAGTTGGTCATCGCGGACACCACCAGCACCTTGAGGCCACAGTGGCGCGCCGTCAGGACTTCCGGCACGATCGACATGCCCACCACGTCGCAGCCCAGGGTCTGCATCATGCGGATCTCCGCCGGCGTTTCGAAGTTCGGCCCGGTGTAGGCGGCGAATACCCCTTCCGCCAGCGGGATGCCCGCGCTTTCGGCCACCGCCGCCAGCCGGGCGCGCAGATCGCGATCGTAGGCGTTCGCCAGGCTGAAGAAGCGCGGCCCGAAGCGATCGTCGTTGGCGCCGACCAGCGGTGATTCCGGCATGAAATTGATGTGATCGGTAATGGCCACCAGGCTGCCCGGCGCCACCGAACGGCGCAGCGAACCGGCGGCATTGGTCGCCAGCAGGAATTCGCAACCCAGCAGTTTGAAGGTGCGCACTGCGGTGGTCATCACCTGCATGCCACGCCCTTCATAGAAATGACCGCGCCCTTTCATGCACAATACCGGCACGCCCTCCAGCTTGCCGGCGACCAGTTGCCCGGCGTGGCCGGCGACGCCGCTCACCGGGAAGCCCGGCAGCTCCGCGTAATCGAGGGTGACGGTTTCGGTCATCACCTCCGCCAGGGCGCCGAGCCCGGAGCCGAGAATCAAGGCCGCTTTCGGCTGGAAACCCGGCAGGCGTGCGCGGACGACATCGGCGCAGGTAAAAGCATCTTCTTGATTAAACATCGTATTCTCTCTTTCAGCGGGGGATAATAAGCCCCATAGTAGAGAGCGAGGCGCGGCCGAGACCAATACATTCTTGGCGGCCGATTTATTCCATTTACCTATAAGTTGAGCTGCGTCACAAGGAGGCGATACCCCGGATGAACCCGCCCCAAGCCCTGCCCGATCCCGGCCGGATTAACTTCCGCCTGCTGCACTATTTCCGCGTGGTGGCGGAAGAGATGAACTTCACCCAGGCGGCGCGGCGGCTGAATATGTCACAGCCGCCGCTCAGCAAACACATCAAAGAGCTGGAGAGTCAGCTTGGCGTCGTGCTATTCAAACGCACCACCCGCTCCATGACGCTGACGCCGGCCGGGCGCACGCTGCTGCGCAACGTCGAGCGGCTGCTGGATCAGGCCGACAGCGCGTTGCATCAGGTGCAACAGATGGGGCGTGGCGAAGGCGGCCACATGGTGGTCGGCATGGTCGGCACCTCGGCCTGGGGCGGCCTGATCGCGGCGCTGCGGCGGTTCAGCGAGCGGAGCGCCGGCGTCACCTGGTCGTTGAACGAGCTGACGCCCAGCCAGCAAATCGCCGCGCTGCAAAAGCGGCATATCGACATCGGGGTCTGGCGAGAGGCGCAGCAGCAGACGCTGCCGGGGTTAACCTGCCAACGGTTGGCAAGCGAGAGCATCGCCGTGGTGCTGCCGCTCGATCATCCGCTGGCGCGGCAGGAAAACATCCCGCTGGCGGCGCTGCAGAACGACAGCTTCATCGTGCTGCCGCCGCATGAGGCCAGCCTGGGGCTGTATCTGCACAATCTGTGTCTGCAGCAGGGATTTTTGCCGGACGTCGCTTATCAGGTCAACGAACCGCAGACCCTGCTGGCGCTGGTGGCGGAAGGCTGCGGCATCACGCTGCTGCCGGACAGCTACGGCCGCATCCCGTGGCCCGGCGTACGCTTTTGCTCGCTGCAACAGGCGCCGCCGGCGGATTTATACGCGGTGTATCGCGCCGACAGCGTCACGCCGGTGGTGCAGGCCTTCCTGGAAATGCTGCGGGCGCCGTAAGCGGCCCACAGCGCAGATTACATCGTCGGCTGCACCATCAGCTGGCCGGCGGTGCCGCGATCGGCCATCTCCAGCGTCTGGCTGTAATACAGGAACGGGAAGTGTTCGGAGGTAGGTTGGTTGAAATACACCAGCAGCTCGACGTCGCCATCGACCCAGACGGTGTCCTTCCAGCCGCGATCTTCCGCCATCGGCTGCGCGCCGTTGACGCGTTTGATCAGGAACTGCACGCCCTGAATATGGAACGCCTGCGGCGTATCCGCGTGAATGTTCCAGCGTTCCCAGGTGCCTTGCTGCGCCTGTACGTCGATGCGGTTCATGTCCCAAATCGCGCCGTTGATGCCGACGCCGCCGTCGCCCAGGCGGAAATCGCGGGTGCGGCTGGCGCTGCCGTCCAACAGCTGATCCGCCAGCAGGCGCATCGGCAGGTTGTCGGTCACCAGTGGCAGCAGGCCGGTCGGGCGCAGCGTCAGCACCTGGGTGGACACCAGAATGCTCGACGGCTCGAACAGGCCGCGCAGGCGATCCATGATGCCCGCCGCTTCACCGGCGGTGATGGTCACCTCCTCGCCCTTCGACATGTCGATCAGCACTTCCCGGCGTTCGCCAGGCGCCAACGACAGCTGCTGCACCGCGACCGGCGCAGGCAGGAAGCCCTGATCGCTGGCAATCACGTTGAACGGCCGCCCGTCGCTGAGCTGCAGGGTATAGCGACGCGCGTTGGAGGCGTTAAGCAGGCGCAGACGCACCCAGCCGCGCGACACGTCGACATACGGGTTTTGCACGCCGTTGACCAACAGCGTATCGCCGACAAAACCGCCCTGCGACGGTGCATCGTATTGCGGTGTGCCGAAGTTATCGAAGCGTTTGTCCTGAATGATCAGCGGGAAATCGTCGACGCCGTAGTGGTTGGGCAGCGGCAGCGCTTTGCTGACGGCATCTTCCACCAACCACAGCCCGGCCAGCCCGTTGTAAACGTGCGGCGCCATACGGTTCGGCGTGTTGGCGTGGTACCAGCAGGTGGCCGCCGCCTGACGAATGGGCAGCACCGGCGACCAGTCGACGTTAGGCGACATCATGCGCGGCGCGCCGCCCATCAGCGTGCCAGGCACCTGCAGACCGCTGACGGTCATCGCTACCGGCTCCTGCAGGCGGTTGCTGTAGATCAGTTTGACGTCGTCACCGCTGTAAACCCGCACCGTCGGCCCCAGGTACATGCCGTTGATGCCCCACACCGCCGCTTTACGGTTATCCATAAACGCCCAATGGGCGCGCTGCAAGGTCAGGAACAGCGGCTGACCGCGGCGAGACTCCAGCAGCGGGGGAATGGGTAACGGGGTCTGCGTTCCGCTCGCCTCAGCCCTCAGCGGCACGGCGCCCGCGCACAGCGCCAGGCCCGATGCCTGTAAAAACTGACGTCGACTGAGTGACATATTTTCTCCATGAAAAGCAATAACTAAACCGTGTGCAAAACCCAAACGCCCGCCAATCAAGATTAGCAGGCGTTCAGGCGTTAACGGCGCTGAACGCCAATTAAAATCCTATTCTTTGAAGCCGGTAGACTCTTATTTTTTGGCGGCGTTGCGCTGGGCGACTTCGGCGTCCAATTCGGCGATTTTCGCCTCCATCAGCTCGCGGCAATGGGCCGCCAGCTCACGCACGTTTTCTTTGCCGTATTTGCTGGTATCCACCGGCGCCAACATCTCGACGATCACATGACCGTTATTCCAGCGATTAAGATTTATATTACCGCTGGTGGTCGATACGCAGATCGGCACAATCGGCACGCCGGCGGCGATAGCCGCGTGGAACGCGCCGGTTTTAAACGGCATCAGCCCACGACCGCGGCTGCGGGTCCCTTCCGGGAACATCCAGATCGAAATGTCTTTCTTTTTGAACTGCTCCGCCACCTGGGCGATGGTGCCGTGCGCCTTGGCGCGATTATCACGATCTATCAGCAGATTACCGGTCAGCCAATACAGCGGGCCGAAAAACGGGATCCACACCAGACTTTTTTTACCGACGGTCACGGTGCGCGGCTGCACGATATTGGAGGCCGTCACCATGTCGTAGTTATTTTGGTGGTTGGCGATATAGATGCAGTTGCCATTGTTGGCCGCATCGGCCGGCACGCGGGTTTCAACCTTGATGCCGAACAGCGTCGACAGGCGGCCGAAAAGATGGCCGAAGGTCGCCACATGGCGAGGGTTGCGCGGGCTGAACAAGCAATAAACAGAACCGAAAATACACACCAGAATACAGAAAAGAGTGGCGAGAACGGCACGCAAAATCAATAACATAACAACCTCATTAGCACACTGCCAACGCAGTTTACTTCGCTGCGCAGATTCCTTTACTCATTATTTGCCGGCCAGGCGGTAAGCACGCCGATGTCGCCTGCATTTCTCGCTATTTTCCTGCCAGGCGGCAGTACGCACAATAATTTTATGCGCAGAAATGTTAACTATTTGGAAAATAAACGCCAGCAAAAATAAATAAGGCGGCCACAGCTCGCTGCGACCGCCCGTTAACGCCGGCGCCAACGCTTACTCTTCGCTGTCGCCACCCGACGCCCGCACCGGCGCATCCACTTCCACGCGATCGATGCGCTGCAGGCCGCGCGGCAGCTGGGTGCCCTTACGGCCGCGCTCCGCACGGAACTTCTGCAGATCTTCCGGACGCAGCGTCAGCTTGCGTTTGCCGACATGCAGCGTGACGGAGGCCTGCGGCGGCAGCACGAACAGCCAGGCCAGCTTGTCTTCACCGGCTGCGGCCTGCGCCGCCGGAATGGAGACGATCTTGTTGCCCTTACCCTTCGACAGCTGCGGCAGATCGGCGACCGGGAACATCAGCATGCGCCCGGCGGCGGTGATCGACAGCAGCATATCGTCTGCGCCGTGGATCTCCATCGGCGGCAGCGCTCTGGCGTTGTCCGGCAGCGTGATCATCACCTTGCCGGCGCGGTTGCGCGCCACCAGATCGTTGAAGGTACAAACGAAACCGTAACCGGCGTCGGAAGCCATCAGCAGTTTTTGATCGTCGGCCGCCATCAGCACCTGCTCAATGGTGGCGCCCGGCGGCGGCGTCAGCTTGCCGGTCAACGGTTCGCCCTGCCCGCGCGCCGAAGGCAACGTCATCGGATCGAGCGCATAGCTGCGCCCGGTAGAATCGATGAACACCACCGGCTGGTTGCTCTTGCCGCGCGCCGCGCCGCGGAAGCTGTCGCCGGCCTTGTAGCTCAACCCTGCCGGATCGATGTCGTGGCCCTTGGCGCTGCGCACCCAGCCCATTTCCGACAGCACGATGGTCACCGGCTCGGACGGCACGAAATCGTGTTCGCTCATCGCCTTGGCTTCCGCACGCTCGGTCAGCGGCGAACGGCGATCGTCGCCGTAGGTTTGCGCGTCGGCCTGGATCTCTTTCTTAATCAGCGTATTCAGCTTGCGCTCGGACGCCAGCAGCGCCTGAAGTTGATCGCGCTCTTTCGCCAGCTCGTCCTGCTCACCGCGGATCTTGACCTCTTCCAGCTTGGCCAGGTGACGCAGTTTCAGCTCGAGGATCGCTTCCGCCTGGGTATCGGAGATGCCGAAACGCTGCATCAGCACCGGCTTCGGCTCATCCTCGCTGCGGATGATGTGGATCACCTCGTCGATATTGAGGAACGCCACCAGCAAACCTTCGAGGATATGCAAACGCTTGAGCACCTTCTCGAGGCGGTAGTTCAGGCGGCGGCGCACCGTATCGCGACGATAGGCCAGCCATTCGGTGAGGATCTCCACCAGCCCTTTCACCTGCGGGCGGTTGTCCAGACCGATCATGTTCATGTTGATGCGGTAGCTGCGTTCCAGATCGGTGGTGGCGAACAGGTGATTCATCACCTGCTCCAGATCGATGCGGTTGGAACGCGGCACGATCACCAGACGCGTCGGGTTTTCGTGGTCGGATTCATCACGCAGATCCTCGACCATCGGCAGCTTCTTGGCGCGCATCTGGCTGGCGATCTGCTCCAGCACCTTGGCGCCGGAGACCTGATGCGGCAAGGCGGTAATCACCGCGCTGCCGTCCTCTTTCTTCCACACGGCGCGCATGCGCACCGAGCCGCGGCCGCTCTGGTAAATTTTGCGAATTTCATCGCGCGGGGTGATGATCTCGGCTTCGGTCGGGAAGTCCGGCCCCTGCACGAACTCGAGCAGGTCATCGAGCGAGGCGCCCGGCTTGTCGAGCAGCGCCACCGCCGCAGCGGCGACCTCGCGCACGTTGTGCGGCGGAATGTCGGTCGCCATGCCGACCGCGATGCCGGTGGTGCCGTTCAGCAGGATGTTCGGCAGACGCGCCGGCAGCATCTTCGGCTCTTGCAGCGTGCCGTCAAAGTTCGGGATCCAGTCGACCGTGCCCTGGCCCAGTTCGGCCAGCAAGACCTCGGCGTATTTGGACAGGCGCGATTCGGTATAACGCATCGCCGCGAACGACTTGGGATCGTCCGGCGCACCCCAGTTCCCCTGACCGTCCACCAGCGGATAGCGATACGAGAACGGCTGCGCCATCAGCACCATGGCTTCATAACACGCGCTGTCGCCATGCGGGTGATACTTACCCAGCACGTCGCCCACGGTGCGGGCGGATTTCTTGAATTTGGCGCTGTTGGTCAGCCCCAGCTCAGACATGGCGTAGATGATGCGGCGTTGTACCGGCTTCAAACCGTCGCCAATGTACGGCAACGCCCGATCCATGATGACGTACATGGAATAGTTCAGATAGGCGTTTTCAGTGAATGTGTGCAGCGGTAAACGCTCTACACCGTCATGAGTCAGATCACTCATTACTCAATTATCCTCAGACCGTGGCTTGGCAATCCCTTGGACGACAAAAGGCATCGCTTGTCGATTCTGCCCGCGATAGTAACCCATCTGCGGGGTAGCTGTCACAGTTGGCGCAAGGATCGCCGGCGACGGCCGATTGCGCGATGCGGTTTATGCAAAATTTAGCTACCTGGCGGCCTCTTTATTGACTGACAGTCAACACTGTTGTGCGCTGGATCGCATTTTTACTTGCCTGACTCACGATTACACTCGTCACCAGCGAGATGGTTTCCGCCTTTTCCGCGGGAAGCATGCCATATCTTAACACTGACGGGAGCCGCGAAAGATGAGCAATATCCTGATTATCAACGCTAAAAAACAATTCGGCCATTCCAACGGCGAACTCAACCAAACCCTGAGCGACGTGGCGGAAAGCTTCCTGCGCGATCTGCAGCACGATGTGCAGGTCACCGTGGTCGACGACGGCTATGACATCGAAGCCGAAGTACAGAAATACCTGTGGGCCGACGCGATCATCTATCAGATGCCGGGCTGGTGGATGGGCGAACCTTGGATCCTGAAAAAATACATCGATGAAGTGTTCACCGCCGGTCACGGCAGCCTGTATGCCAACGACGGGCGCTCTCGTTCTGACGAAAGCAAAAAATATGGCTCCGGCGGCCTGATCCAGGGCAAAAAATACCTGCTGAGCCTGACCTGGAACGCCCCGATGGAGGCCTTCACCGATCCCGATCAGTTCTTCCACGGCGTCGGCGTCGACGGCGTTTACCTGCACTTCCACAAGGCCAACCAGTTCCTGGGAATGGAAGCGCTGCCGACCTTTATCTGCAATAACGTGATAAAACAACCGGATATCGAAGCGGACATCGCACGTTATCGCGAGCATTTGGCGAAAATTTTTGCTTAACTGACGCAGAACATTCTCATCAACGAGGCAGACATGATCACCGTAATCGCAGAAATCAAAGTGAAACCCGGCCACCGCGCCACCGTACTGCAAGCCATTGAAAAACTGGTGCCGCTGGTGCTGGCGGAAGACGGCTGCGGCGAATATACGCCGATGGTCGACAGCAATACCCAGGCCCCCTGGCAGAAACGGTCGCCGGATTCGGTGTTCATGCTGGAGAAATGGGAAAGCATGGCGCATCTGGAAAAACACCTGGCCATTGAGCACATGCTCAAACACCGCGAGACCATCAAGGACAGCGTGCTGGACACCGAGATCTACATCCTGGAAAACGCCCTGTAAGCTCCGCCTTATAACGTCTGCGCGTCGATGTGCGCGCTGACGTAGTCAAGAAAACAGGTGATGCGCGCCGCCAATTGCGTATTGCGGTAATACACCGCGTTGATCGGCTGGCGCACGTCCAGCGTCTCCTGCTCCAGCAACGTCACCAACTTGCCGGCTTCCCGATCGCGACGGGTCATAAAGTCTGCCAGCTGTACGATCCCCTCGCCCTGCAGCGCCAATTGCCGCAGCGTTTCACCGCTGGACGCAGAGATCGTCGGCGTGATAGCGAAATGCGGCGCCTGGCGATAGCGCAACGGCCACTGGTTCAGCGACTCCGGCTGGGTAAAACCGAGCAGACAATGCCGATGCAACTCCTCCACGCTCTGCGGCGTGCCGTGCTGCTGCAGATAAGCCGGGCTGGCGAGGATGCGCAGCCGGCTGGCTCCCAGCGCGCGCGCATGAATGGTCGAATCACGCAACGCCCCGATGCGAATGGCAATATCCGTGCGTTTTTCCAGCAGATCGATAATCAGGTTGTCGGTGTTCAGCTCGAGCGAAATTTGCGGATAACGTTCTCTGAATCCCGCCACCAGCGGCACGATGACGTGCTCCATAAAAGGTGCGGCCGCATTGATCCGCAGCCGCCCGGCGGGCATTTGCCGGCGCACCGCCATTTGCTCTTCGGCATTTTCCACCGAGCTGATGATCGTACGCGCATGGTTCAGGAAGCTCAGCCCCTCTTCGGTCAGCTCCAAACGACGCGTCGTGCGGCGCATCAGGGTGGTATCGAGCTTATTCTCCAGGCGGCTGAGCGCGCGGCTGATGCCGGATGTTGTCTGACCGAGCCGATCGGCGGCGGCGGTGATAGAACCGCTGTCGACCACCGAGGTGAACGCCAGCAATTCTTCGAGCGTGATCTTCATGCATTCCGGCCCAGGTTATCGGGCGCCGCATGAACGCCCTGCGGGAAAGCCGGCCCGGCGTTTCGCCGGGCCAGGGTCAGGCTCAGACCGCCAATTCGGCCATGTCGCCCTTGTCTTGCAGCCAGTTGCGGCGATCTTCCGAACGCTTCTTGGCCAACAGCATGTCCATCACCGCCAGCGTCTGATCGACGTCATCTTCCGCCACCGTCAGTTGCACCAGACGGCGGGTGTTCGGATCGAGGGTGGTTTCGCGCAGCTGCAGCGGGTTCATCTCGCCCAGCCCTTTAAAGCGCTGCACGTTCGGCTTGCCCTTCTTGCGCTTCAGCTGTTCCAGCACGCCGGCTTTCTCTTCTTCATCCAGCGCGTAGAACACTTCTTTACCGAGATCGATGCGATACAGCGGCGGCATGGCGACATAGACGTGGCCGCCTTTCACCAGCGAACGGAAGTGGCGCACGAACAGCGCGCACAGCAGCGTGGCGATATGCAGGCCGTCGGAGTCCGCATCCGCCAGGATGCAGATTTTGCCGTAGCGCAATTGGCTGAGATCTTCGCTGTCCGGATCGATACCGATCGCCACGGAAATGTCGTGCACTTCCTGCGAGGCCAGCACTTCGTCCGAGGAGACTTCCCAGGTATTCAGGATCTTGCCCTTCAGCGGCATGATCGCCTGATATTCACGATCGCGCGCCTGCTTGGCCGATCCGCCCGCCGAATCCCCTTCCACCAGGAACAGTTCGGTCATGGCCAGATCCTGCGAGGTGCAGTCCGCCAGCTTGCCCGGCAACGCCGGCCCGCTGGTCAGCTTCTTGCGCACCACTTTCTTGGCGGCGCGCAGACGGCGCTGGGCGCTGGAGATCGCCAGCTCGGCCAGCTGTTCCGCCGCCTGAACGTTCTGGTTCAGCCACAGGCTGAAGGCGTCTTTCACCACGCCGGAAACGAAGGCCGCGCACTGACGCGAGGAGAGACGCTCTTTGGTCTGCCCGGCGAACTGCGGATCCTGCATCTTCACCGACAGCACGTAGGCGCAGCGATCCCAGATATCCTCCGCCGACAGCTTCACGCCGCGCGGCAGAATATTGCGGAATTCGCAGAACTCACGCATCGCGTCCAGCAGCCCCTGACGCAGGCCGTTGACGTGAGTGCCGCCCTGCATGGTCGGGATCAGGTTGACGTAGCTTTCGGTCAGCAGCTCGCCGCCTTCCGGCAGCCACAGCAGCGCCCAGTCCACCGCTTCGGTGTCACCGGCGAAGTTGCCGACGAACGGCGCTTCCGGCAGGGTGATCAGGCCGTTAACCGCTTCCATCAGGTAGTCGGTCAGGCCGTCCTGGTAGCACCAGCGCTGCTCGGTGTTGTTCACCTTGTCGATGAAAT
The DNA here is from genome assembly GCF_047456145.1 of Serratia sp. BNK-23. Classification (NCBI taxonomy): domain Bacteria; kingdom Pseudomonadati; phylum Pseudomonadota; class Gammaproteobacteria; order Enterobacterales; family Yersiniaceae; genus Serratia; species Serratia sp. BNK-23. The sequence goes on along the minus strand of NZ_CP179900.1, from coordinate 565,621 downwards.
AGATCTCGACGCCGGGGCACAGCACCGCTTTAGCCTTCAGCAGGTGAGTCAGGCGCGATACCGAGAAACGCGGGCTGTCGAAGAACTGTTCGTCAGGCCAGAAGTGCACGCTGGTGCCGGTGTTGCGTTTGCCGCAGGTGCCGGTCACCGTCAGATCTTGCACTTTGTCGCCGTTTTCGAAGGCGATGCTGTAAACGTTGCCGTCGCGGCGCACGTTGACTTCCACCCGCTTCGACAGGGCGTTGACCACCGAGATGCCCACGCCGTGCAGGCCGCCGGAGAACTGGTAGTTTTTATTCGAGAATTTACCGCCGGCGTGCAGCCGACACAGGATCAACTCAACCGCCGGCACGCCCTCTTCCGGGTGGATGTCCACCGGCATGCCGCGGCCGTCGTCGATCACTTCCAGCGACTGATCGGCGTGCAGGATCACGTCGATGCGCTTGGCGTGGCCGGCCAACGCTTCGTCGACGCTGTTATCGATCACCTCTTGGCCGAGGTGGTTTGGGCGCGTCGTGTCGGTATACATGCCGGGACGACGGCGCACTGGTTCTAGACCGCTGAGTACTTCAATGGCATCAGCGTTATAGCTGGATTGAGTCATCGTTGATTATTTTTTCGTGGTTAAAGGGAGGTGCCGGAACGGCCCGTCAGACCGCGTTTAGCCCTAAAAAATCCACAATCTGGGGGAAGTAGTGCTCGAAACCGACGAAGGCGTGGTTTCCACCCGACTCCACCGTTTGCCGACACGCGGTGTAATACGCCACTGCCTGGCCGTAATCGAGAATTTCATCGCCCGTTTGCTGCAGCAGCCAGATTAAATCCGGCGACTCCAAAGGATCGATCTGCATCACTTTCAGATCGTAAACGTGCCGAGACTCTAACACATATTGCTGGCCGGTGTAGGGGTTCTCGTTGGCGCCGAGGTAGTCGACCAGCAGCTCAAACGGCTTGACCGCCGGGTTGACCACCACCGCCGGCAGGGAAAAACACTGCGACAGCCAGGTGGCGTAATAGCCGCCCAGCGATGAGCCGACCAGCCCGAGCGTTTGCCCGGCGCGTTCCAGCACCAGATTTTCCAGCATCTCGGCGGCCTCCGCCGGAAAGGCCGGCAGCTGCGGCACCAACATCTCGATATCGGGATGGTGTTCGGCCAGCCAGGCCTTGAAGGCCACCGCCTTGGCCGACTGCGGCGAGCTGTTGAAACCGTGCAGGTAGAGCAGTGTCGAAGGCATCAGTATCCATCCGAGTCCATATCGGGGCGGAAGTCGTCGTTTTCCAGGCGGAACACCTGCGTCTCGACGCGACCGTCCGGCAGCAGATCGAGGTAGCGCCAGCCGGGGGAAACGTCGTCAATGGTGAAGTTCGTGCAGTGCGGCTTGAATTGCACGCAGGTAGACGGCGTCGCCAACAGGCGCCGCCCCTGCCATTCCAGATCCAGATCCTGGTGAATGTGCCCGCACACCACGGTATTCACTTTCGGATAACGCAGCAGGATCGCGCCCAGCATATGCGGGTTGCGCAGGCTGTGCTGATCGAGCCAGGTGCAACCGGACGGCAGCGGATGATGGTGCAGCAACAACAGCGTATAGCGCTCGGGGTGAGCCTGCAGGCAGCGCTCCATCCACTCCAGCTGGTATTCGCTCAACTCGCCATGCGGCACGCCGAACACCTGGCTGTCCAGCATCAGCACCTGCCAGTTATCGCCCAGCAGCACCTGTTTGGAAGGCGCGATGCCCGCGGCGGCCAATGCGTCGACCATCGCCGGTTGAAAATCGTGGTTGCCCGGCAGCCACACGCAGGGGGCAGGCAGTTGCGCGATGCCGGCGGCGAAGTGGCGGTACGCCTCTTGCGAATGATCCTGCGCCAAATCTCCCGTGGCGACGATCAAATCGACGTCGCGGCGCTGCGCCTGGATGGCGTCCAGCACCGCGTGATAGCTGCGATAGGTATTGATGCCGAGCAACGTCTCGTGTTCGCCGGCAAAAAGGTGGGTATCTGTTATTTGTAGAATCCTGACCGCGGCCCCACTCGCCACGGGCAGTTTAAACAGGCTTTCCAAATGGTGTCCTTTGTTATTTCAGTCTGTCTAACAAACCGGAACCGCCATCGCTCCATGCGCCAAACAGTAGCGCAGCCAATCAGCAAGAAACTGGTTAATTTGATGCTTTTCGTCGCGTTGATGCAACTTTTTATTAGGATAATCATAACGCGCTTTAAAGCGGTAGATCTGCTGACTGGAACACACTTCCGCAACCATGGCGTCATGGTACAACCGCACCGTCATCGCGGGCAGGCTCCAGTAGCTGACCGCCGGAAAGATCTGCTCGATCTCCACCAGCGACGTGTAACGCGTGGACTCAACGATGGTCAAACGATAGCCGGCGCCGTTCACCTGATAAGTCACCGTTTCGCCCGCTTCGTCGTTGCGCGGCAGCAAGCGGCGCAATTGCGCGAAGTTGGTTTCGCACAATCTCATCATTTCGGGGAAATCAGGGGTATAGCGCTGTTTCATTAGTTGGCCCACTCTTTTCTCAACGATTCATGGTGCAACGCCAGCCATTGCAATGCAATCACTGATGCGGCGTTATCGATCGCGCCTTCCTCAACCCAGCGGTAAGCCTGTTCGCGGCTGACCACATGAACGCGGATATCTTCATGTTCTTCCGCCAGGCCGTGGATGCCCTCGGCGGTGCCGGCGTCCACTTCGCCGACCATGATCGACAAACGTTCGCTGGTGCCGCCGGGGCTGGCCAGATAGCTCAGCACCGGTTTGCAGCGCCCGACCACCACGCCGGCCTCCTCCTGCGCTTCGCGGCGGCACACGTCCTCGACGCTTTCACCGGTTTCGATCATACCCGCCACCATTTCCAGCAGCCAGGGCGAATTACTGGTATCGACCGCAGCGATGCGCAGTTGTTCAATCAGCACAACCTCGTCGCGCACCGGATCGTAGGGCAGCAGCACCGCCGCATGGCCGCGTTCGAAAATTTCACGCGTGATTTCAGGGCTCATTTCGCCATTGAACAACCGATGGCGAAACCGGTATAAATTGAGTGAAAAAAAACCACGGTACAGCGTCTCGCGTGCAATAATTTCTACATCTTTTTTATCGAAAGTAACGGGCGATGGCTGCGAACGGTTCATGCGCGAATTCTCCTGCTTGAGTATGCCGATAAAATAAACGGTTTTGATGACAGAAACAGCGGGACTCTCCGCCGCGGCTTTATGTTAGGCTGTTTTTCGCCGCCGGATGCGGCACGTTTGTGCGCTCGCAGGTAATAGCGGGAAACAATCCGGATTGTCAGCCATAATATCAGCTGCAGTCGGCCCGGGCAGTACGCCAAGGTAAATGGGCGGTCTGAAAGGTAAAAGTTACGTGAGATGGCACATTCAGCCACCTGATGCGTACCTCAGACTCTGCTAGAATCGGCAACTATTTCGTCTATCGTCAGCGCTAACATAGCAATATTGCTGCACAACAAGGAATGCAAATGAAGAAACTGCTCCCCCTTCTTATCGGACTGAGCCTGGGCGGCTTCAGTGCAATGAGCCAGGCAGAGAACCTGCTGCAGGTCTACAAACAGGCCAGGGAAAGTAACCCGGATCTGCGCAAAAGTGCAGCTGACCGCGACGCCGCATTCGAAAAGATCAATGAAGCGCGCAGCCCGTTGCTGCCGCAGCTCGGCCTGACCGCCGGTTATACCCATACCAATGGCTATCGTGACCAGCGCGATCAGAACAGCAACGCAACCAGCGGCTCGCTGGCGCTGACGCAAACTATCTTCGACATGTCGAAATGGCGCCAGCTGACGCTGCAGGAAAAGACCGCCGGCATCTCCGACGTCACCTTCCAGACAGCGGAACAGCAGCTTATTCTCAACACGGCGACCGCTTACTTCAACGTGCTGAAAGCGATCGATACGCTGTCCTATACTCAGGCGCAGAAAGACGCGGTGTATCGCACGCTGGATCAAACCACCCAGCGCTTCAACGTGGGCCTGGTGGCGATCACCGACGTGCAGAACGCCCGCTCGAACTACGACACCGTGCTGGCGGCGGAAGTCTCCGCCCGCAACGATCTGGACAACGCGCTGGAAACGCTGCGTCAGGTCACCGGCAGCTTCTACCCTGAGCTTGCCTCGCTGAACACCGATCGCTTCAGCACCCAGCGCCCGGAAGCGGTGAACAACCTGCTGAAAGAAGCGGAGGCGCGCAACCTGAGCCTGCTGTCCGCCCGCCTGAGCCAGGATCTGGCGCGCGAGCAAATCCGCGCCGCACAGACCGGCTATATGCCGACCATAGATCTCAGCGCGTCCACAGCGATTTCAAATACCAAGAACAATGGCTCGCGCAATACCACTCCTGACGCCGATATCGGTCAGAACAAAGTCGGTCTGAGCTTCAACCTGCCGCTGTACAGCGGCGGCGCGACCAATTCGCAGGTGAAACAAGCGCAGTACGGCTTCGTCGGCGCCAGCGAGCAGTTGGAAAGCTCACACCGCAGCGTGGTGCAGACCGTTCGTTCGTCGTTCAACAACGTTAACGCTTCGATCAGCAGCATCAACGCCTACAAACAGGCGGTGATCTCCGCGCAAAGCTCCCTGGACGCGATGGAAGCCGGTTATCAGGTCGGTACCCGCACCATCGTCGACGTGCTGGACGCCACCACCACGCTGTATAACGCCAAACGTCAGCTGTCCGACGCGCGTTATACCTATCTGATCAACCAGCTGAACATCAAGTCGGCGCTCGGCACGCTGAACCAGAACGATCTGCTGCTGTTGAACGGCGCGTTGGGCAAACCGGTATCGACCGCGCCTGACGCCGTCGCACCGCAAAACCGCGCGCAGGACGCCTATGCAGACGGCTATCAGGACAATGCGCCGATGCAACAGACCGCGGCGCCGGTACCGGCGGCCACTCGCGCATCCGCGCCGGCCGTTACCACCAGCCAACCGGCTCGCCACAGCGGCAACCCATTCCGCAACTGATGCGCGCACGCGGATAAACACGGGGTTCGGCCTGCGCCGCGCCCCGTTTTTTTTGCCTCGATTTCGCCACTTCTGCCCGCCGCCTCACAGCCGCCGCTGCGCCAGGTGATATCATCGTCACTCTCGTTTTCGCAGTTGGATGAGGTTCGATGGACAACGATTCACGCTGGCAGCGTCTGATTAACGACGGCGAACTGCCGCCGCCGCTGCGCCCAACGCCGGCGGTGTATGCCTCCTGGCTGCGTTGCCGCAGCCTGATGCAGCCTGATGTCTGGCAAGCGCCGCACCGCGCGCAGGGCGCGACCTTCGAATCGATTTGCCGCCGCAAGAACGATCTGCTGACGCTCGGCCAGGCGGCGCTGGAAGACGCCTGCGAATACATGGAGCCGCGGCGTTGCCTGCTGATGATCCTCGACGAGAGCGGCTGCATGCTGTGGCACTGCGGCGACGCCCAAACCTGGGAGACTCTGCAGCAACTGGGATTCGCCCCCGGCGCTTACTGGGCCGAGGGACAGATCGGCACCAATGCCCCGGCGCTGGCGGCGGCGGAAGGCCACCCGGTGCGGGTGAGCGGTGAAGAACACGTGCGCCGGGCGCTGCACGGCTGGTCGTTCTGCGCCACGCCGGTCTACGACAACAGCGGCCGCCAGCGCGGCTCGATCGCCCTGGGTTGCCTGCTGGCCGACAGCGCCGCCGGCGATCTGTCGCTGACGCTGGCCATCGCCCGCGAAATAGGCAATTCGCTGAACGCCGACGGCCTGCTGGCGGAATCCAACCGCCATCTGAACCAGCTTTACGGCCTGCTGGATGGCGTGGACGACGGCGTGATGGCCTGGGATCATCGCGGCTACCTGCAATACATCAACCAGCGCGCCGCCGGCCTGCTAAAACTGGACGAGCAGCAGAGCCAGGGCAAACCGCTGGCGCAGTTGCTGACGCTGCCCGCTCTGCTCAAGCGCGCCATCGCCGATCGGCAACCGCTGCAACACGTCGAAGTCACCTTCGAAAGCCAGCGGCAATTTATCGCCGCCTTGCTGACGCTCAAGCCGATTTTCGACGGCGATCGCTGCAGTTTCATCGCCCTGCTGCACCCGCTCGAACGGCTGCGTCAGTATGTCAGCAGCCAGCTGGGGCGCGTCAGCCACAGCTTCGAGCAGATGCCCTCCGCCTCGCTGGAGATGCGGCGACTGATCCGTTACGGCCAGCAGGCGGCCAAAGGCCAGCATCCGATCCTGCTGCGCGGGGAGGAAGGCGTCGGCAAAGAGCTACTCAGCCAGGCCATCCACAACGCCGGCGAACGCGCCGCCGGGCCGTATATCGCCCTCAACTGCCAACTGCTGCCGCAGGCGCAGGGGCTGCGTGAGCTGCTGGGCAGCGACGCCAGCGAAGAAGAGGCGGGCCAGCTCAGCAAATTCGAATTGGCCAACGGCGGTACGCTGTACCTCGAACAGATCGAATACCTGCCGGCGGAGATGCAGTCGGCGTTGCTGCAGGTGCTGAAAACCGGCGTGGTGATCCGCCTCAATTCCAGCCGGGTGATCCCGGTCGATGTGCGGGTGATCGCCGGCAGCGCCGCCGATCTGCCGCTGCTGGTGCAGCAAAACCGCTTCCGCCGCCAGCTGTTTTACAGCCTGCAGGCGTTCGAGATCCAGATCCCGCCGCTGCGCCAGCGGCTGAGCGATATTCCGCTGCTGGTCAAACACCATTTGCGCACGCTGGAGCAGCATTTCCAGTGTCGCTTTCGGGTGGATGACGAAGTGATGGCCCAGCTGGCTCTCTACCTGTGGCCGGGCAACGATTTGGAGCTGAAAGGAGTGGTGGAGCGCGCGGCGATGATTTGCCACGGCCACCACATCCAGCTGGCGGATCTGCCGGCGCACCTGCTCGGCCAGCCGTCGCTGCTGGAAAGCGATCCGCAGCCCGGCGCACCGCTGTTGACGCTGACAGACATGGAACGCCAGGCGATCCTGCGCGCAGCGACCGTCAGCCGCGGCCAGCTGACGGAAATGGCGCAGCTGCTGGGCATAGGCCGCACCACGCTGTGGCGGAAGATCAAACAGCACGGGATCGACATCCGCCAGTTCAAGCTGCGCGCCTAGTGGCTGAGCTGCAATACCCCGCGCGCGGCGTCCAGCATCGCCTTCTGCCCGCTGCGGGTTTTGCTCAGGCAATCCTGCATGCCGACCACCATCGGAATGCCCATCGCTTTCGCCAGAATGGCGCTGTGCGACAGGGCATTGCCGCCACTCAGACAGATGCCGAACACCAGCCGCCTGTCGAGCATCACCACCTCCGAAGGCATCAGTTCGTCCATCACCAATATTGACGGTTCTGTCAGCGCAATAACCGGCAGCGGCAGCCCCTGCAGATGGCACAGCGTGCGGCGCAGCATGTCGCGCACGTCCAGTTCGCGCGCCCGCATGTAGTCGTCATCCAGCTCGCGGTACTCTTCGGCGATCGCCTCCAGCACCTGTCGCCAGGCCTGCTCGGCGCTGCACAGCTGTTGCGCGATGCGGGTGTAAGCCGCCTGCTGCAGATCCGGATCGTCCAGCAGCATGCTGTGGGCGCCGAAGATCGCCGCCTGCGGCTTGCCGATCAGCGTGCCGGTGCGTTCCGCCAGCCGGTTCAGATCGCTCAGCGTATGCTGTAGCGCCTCCCGCAGGCGTTGCTGTTCGCCCAATACCTCGTCCGCGCCGATGCGCCGCTCGGACGTGGGTGGCCAGAAGCTGTAAGCCTGGAACACCGGCCCGCTGGTGACGCTTTCCGCCACCGGAATACCGTGCAGCGAAGGCTGCTGCCGCTCGGAGACCGTCTCGCCAAAATGCTGCTCCGCCAACGCTTTGAACGCCGCCAGCGCCTCGTCCGCCTGCGCGCCGTCGGCGATCAAACGGATGGTGTCGCCGTGACGCACCTGCAGCAGCGCCAGCTGATTGAGGCTGCGCGGATCGACGCACTGCCCCTGCTTTTCCAGCACCAGCTCGGCCTTGAACGGCGCCAGCGTCTCGACCAGCCGCGCCGCCGGGCGCGCATGCAACCCGTGCGGATTCTGCACCGTCCAGGTTGCGCTTTTGCCCTGCGCCAGCGGCAAGGCCACGGTTTTCGCCGTAGGTGAAGCCTCGCCCAGCTGTGCCTGTTTGCCCTGCAGCGCCCCCTGCGCCTCCGCTACCACCTGCTCCAGTGAGGCGCCGGAGTTGGCGGCAACCACCGCCGCCAGCGTGCCTTCAACCAGCGGCGCCGCACACAGCCGCACTTTGGCGGCCAGATCCGGGTCCAGCAGATCGAGCGCGGTTTCGGCACTGAGCAGCGCGCTGCCCAGATCCATCAGCACCAGAACGCCATCGCCGTCGGCGACCGCTTCGATCGCCTCCATCACTTTGACCGCGTCGGTGCCGATCGGGTGCTGCTCGTCATCCACACCCGCCGCCAGCGCTAGTTTGCAGCCGTCGCCGCGCATCATCTGCCGCGCCAACTGCTCAACGCCGCGCGCCAGCAACGCGCTGTGCGAAACCACCACGATATTAATCATCTCGCCTCCTGCTAACTGCCGGCGACCTCGGCCAGCGTTTTCATCATCAACATCACCGAAGTGGCGCCGGGATCCTGGTGGCCGATGCTGCGCTCGCCCAGGTAACTGGCCCGCCCCTTGCGCGCCTGCATGGTGATGGTGCTCTCCACCGCCCGCTCGGCGCTGTCGGCGGCGCGCTGCAGCGCCTCCGCCACACTCAGGTTCTGCTGCGCGGACTGGCCGAGGCTTTCCACCACCGGCCACCAGACGTCGCACATGGTCTTGTCGCCCGGCTCCGCTTTGCCGCGCATCACCACGCCTTCAACCCCTTCCTGCATCACCTGATGCAGCTCCGTCAGATCCAGGCTTTGCTTGGCGTTCGCCGTCTGCGCCGCGCGGATGAAGAAGGTGCCGAACAGCGGACCGCTGGCGCCCCCCACGCTCGACAGCAGCGTCATGCCGGTGTTTTTCAGGATAAAACCGATGTCTTTGTCCGCCACCGACGGCAGTTTTTCCATCACCTTATTGAAACCGCGATTCATGTTCAAACCGTGGTCGGCATCACCGATCTCGGTGTCCAACTGGGTCAGAAAATCGCGCTCCCGGCTGAACACCTCGCCGCAACGCATCAGCCAATCGACAACCTGTTGTTTGGTCAACGCCATGATTCCTCCTCAGCACCCCCAACGCAGCGCAGGCGTTTTCACCGGCGCATCCCACAAGGACAACAGCTCGTCGTCCACGTTCAACAACGTGATGGATACCCCCTGCATATCCAGCGAGGTGCAATAAGAACCCACCAGGTTGCGTTCAATGATGATGCCCGCCTCGGCACAGCGCTCCGCCAGCCGATGGTACACGCCATACAACTCAGACAATGGCGTGGCGCCCAGATTGTTGACCAGCGCGATCACCCGATCGCCGCGCGTCAACGGCTGCTTGGTCTGCATCTCGTCGCGCCACTCGCCCTGCTGACGATCCCAGACGCGGATCGCGCGCTGATAGTGGCCGTGGTCGATCAACGTATGGAACATGTCGTCCACCGCTGCGTTGAGCGTGGTGAACGGGCGGCGCGCAATGCCTGGCTCGCCGTGAATGCCGACGCCGAACTCCATTTCGTTCTCCGCCAGGGTGAACGACGGCTTGCCGGCGGCCGGCACGGTACAGGCGCCCAGCGCGATGCCGATCGAATGCCCGTGGTTGTTGATGCGATGCCCCAGCGTCACCACGCTGTCCAGATCGTCGCCGCGCGCCGCGGCGGCGCCCAACAGTTTCTCCATCAGCACGGTGTTGGCCACCCCGCGCCGCCCGGCGGTAAACAGGCTGTCTTTGACCGCCACGTCGTCATCCACCAGCACCGTCGCCACCGCGACGCCGCTGTCGTGCAGCAGCTCGGTGGCGGTTTCGAAGTTGAGCACGTCGCCGGTGTAGTTCTTGATCAGCAGCAGCACCCCGGCGCCGCCGTCGATCGCTTGACCGCACTCGTACATTTTATCCGGCGTCGGCGAGGTGAAAATCTCGCCCGGACAGGCGCCGTCGAGCATCCCTTCACCGACGAAGCCGCAGTGCATCGGCTCATGGCCGCTGCCGCCGCCGGACAGGATCGCCACTTTGCCCGCCACCGGCGCGTCGGCGCGGGTCACGAACACCGGATCCGCGTGCACCAGCAACTCGGGGTGAGCTTCCGCCAGCCCCTGCAACTGCTCTTCCAACACCGACTCGACCTGATTAATCAGTTTTTTCACGATGGTTTCCTCTGTAAGCCAGGGGCGCGGCGCACCGCGCCCCAACGGTATCAATGACGCAGCAGCCAGGCGGCGCCCAGCCTATCCGCCGTCAGGATCGCCGCCTGCACCCCGGCAGGGGTGACCTTGAACGGCATGTTGTGAATGGTTTCACCCGCGGCGCAGCTGGCCTCGGCCACCGCCATCGTCTTCGTCGCCACGTCGCCGGTAATGCCCATCTGCGCCAGCGTGATCGGCAGGCCGATGCCATGACAAAACGCCAGCACGGTTTCAATCTGCGCCATCGGGCTGTTCTGCAGCACCAGCTGCGCCAGGGTACCGAACGCCACTTTTTCGCCGTGATACAGGTGGTGACACTCCTCCAGCACGGTGAAACCGTTGTGAATGGCGTGCGCCGCCGCCAGCCCGCTGCTCTCGAAGCCGATGCCGCTCAGATACGTATTGGCCTCAATGATGCGTTCCACCGCTTCCGTCACCACGCCGGCTTCGACCGCCAGCTTGGCCTTCACCCCTTCGGCCAGCAGCGTGTCGTAGCACAGCCGCGCCAGACTGAGCGCCGCCAGCGTCGATTTGCCGCCGGCCATGCTGGTGGCCTGCGCGTCGAAGCAGGCCTGGGCTTCGAAATAGGTGGAGAGCGCGTCGCCCATGCCGGCTACCAGCAGGCGCACCGGCGCTTTGGCGATGATGGCGCTGTCCATCACTACCATGTCCGGGTTGCGCGGGTAGATCAGGTATTCAGCGAATTCGCCCTGTTCGGTGTAGATAACCGACAGCGCGCTGGTCGGCGCATCGGTGGAGGCGATGGTGGGAATGAGCACCACCGGCAGCCGTTGGTAGTGGGCGACGGCCTTGGCGGTGTCGAGCGTCTTACCGCCGCCGACGCCGATCACCCCGCGGCAGCCGTGGGTCTGCAGCTCGCGGCCAAGGCGGTCTATCTCTTTACGGCAGCACTCGCCGTTGAAGCGGGCCGCATGATGTTTCACGCCGTGCTGCTGCAGGCTGCCCATCAGGGTGTCGCCCGCCAGCTGCATCACAAAGTCGTCAGCGATCACGAAATAATGGTCGGCGAGGGATTTGGCGTATTCGCCGACGGCGGACAGCGCATTGGCGCCCTGAATGTATTTGCCTGGTGACTGGATGATTCTCAACATAACCGGATCCTTGTAGGGAGTTGGCGATGGTAACGTTCAGATATCAGGTGATGACGCGCCGGCTTCGCCGCCGGCTTGTTGTTGTGCTTCGACTATGAGCGCCTGTCGCCCGCCTGGCGAGTCACGCGATTTTTGTTCCATTATGGAACATCATCATAGCGACAACGTTTCATGATGAAACGCTAACGCGCGTTTTTTCGCCGCGAAAGCGAACTGGCGCACACCCCAACGTATAACTGCGTAAAGAGTGGATTCTGCGGGCGTTTCAGCTTTAATTTTGACCATGTTTCCCCTATCCTTAGCGCCACTACTGGGAAAGGGCGAAAACAGCCCGCATGATGGGATTGATAACGATGAAACGGACAAAAAACATCAACCAAGAGACGTTCCGCAAATCCTGGCGCAGCTACCGTGTCGCGCCCGTGGCTTTGGCGATCAGCGCCGTCTTTATGCTGGCCGGCTGCGAGAAGAGCGATGAAACGGTCTCCCTGTATCAGAATGCCGATGACTGTTCGCGCGCCAATCCTTCGATGAGCGAGCAGTGCACCACCGCCTACAACAATGCCCTGAAAGAAGCGGCGAAAACCGCGCCGAAATACGCCACTCGCGAAGACTGCGTCGCCGAGTTCGGCGAAGCGCAGTGTACCCAGGCTCCGGCACAGGCCGGCATGGCGGCGGAATCACAAAGCAGCGGCAGCTTCTGGATGCCGCTGATGGCGGGCTACATGATGGGCCGCCTGATGGGCGGTTCCGGCTTCGCGCAGCAGCCGCTGTTCACCTCCAAGAATGCCGCCAGCCCGGCGAACGGCAAGTTTGTCGACGCCAGCGGCAAGAGCTACGGCCCGGCCACCGCCGGCGGCCGCACCATGACGGTGCCGAAAACAGCCATGGCGCCGAAGCCTGCGGTCACCAATACCGTTACCCGCGGCGGTTTCGGCGAGACCGTGGCCAAGCAGACCAGCATGCAGCGCAGCAGCGCCACCTCCAACTCCGGCTCTCGCAGCATGGGCGGTTGATGCATGAAACGTATTGCTATTACTGAGCGCCCGGACTGGCGTGAAAAAGCGACCGAGTTCGGTTTTCGTTTCCACACCATGTACGGCGAGCCGTACTGGTGTGAAGACGCCTATTACCAGTTCACGCTGGCGCAGATTGAAGAGATCGAAAGCGCCACCGCCGAGCTGCATCAGATGTGCCTGCAGGTGGTGGAGAAAGTGGTCGGCAGCGACGAGCTGATGGCCAAGTTCTGCATCCCGAAACACACCTGGGAGTTCGTGCGCAGCTCCTGGCGCACCAACCAGCCGTCGCTGTATTCGCGTCTCGATCTGGCCTACGACGGCATCAACCCGCCGAAGCTGCTGGAGAACAACGCCGATACGCCGACCTCGCTGTATGAAGCGGCCTTCTTCCAGTGGCTGTGGCTGGAAGATCAGATCAATGCCGGCAAGCTGGATCCGCAATCGGATCAGTACAACAGCCTGCAGGAGAAGCTGATCGAGCGTTTCGCCGAGCTGAAAGCGCATCACGGCTTCGGCCTGCTGCACCTGGCCTGCTGCCAGGACAGCGAAGAAGATCGCGGCACGGTGCAATATCTGCAGGACTGCGCGCAGGAAGCCGGTCTGCCGACCGAGTTCCTGTTCATGGAAGAGATTGGCCTTGGCGAGAAAGGTCAATTCACCGATCTGCAGGATCAGGTGATCGGCAACCTGTTCAAGCTCTATCCGTGGGAATTCATGCTGCGCGAGATGTTCTCCACCAAGCTGGAAGACGCCGGCGTGCGTTGGCTGGAGCCGGCCTGGAAAAGCATCATCTCCAACAAGGCGCTGCTGCCGCTGCTGTGGGAAATGTTCCCGAACCACCCTAACCTGCTGCCGGCTTATTTCGCGCAAGACGATCATCCGCCGATGGATCATTACGTCACCAAACCGCTGTTCTCGCGCGAAGGCGCCAATATCCAGATCGTCGAAAACGGTCAGGAAGTGGCGCGCGTCGATGGGCCGTACGGCGAAGAAGGTATGATCGTGCAGCAGTTCCATCCGCTGCCGAAGTTCGAAGACAGCTACACGCTGATCGGCAGCTGGCTGGTGAACGATCAGCCCTGCGGCATCGGCCTGCGCGAAGATCGCGAACTGATCACGCAGGATCTGTCGCGCTTCTATCCGCACACCATCCTCGGCTGATCGCTCCACTGAAGGTAAAAACGCCAGTCTCTGACTGGCGTTTTTTCTTTAGCCCACCTGCACCGACAGCATGCTAAGCGCCCCCATTTCGATACCGTCGATCGGCACGCTGATGGCCTCTTTTCCATCCCAGCCGCCGAGCACATACAGCAACGGCAGATAGTGTTCCGGCGTCGGATTCGACAGCGCCGCCCCCTCATGGCGCATGAAATCCACCAGCGGATGGTTATCGCCCCGATAACGCAGGTTATCCCGGACAAAGTTATTGAATGATTCCGCCCACGGGTAGGCGCTGGTATCGCCCTGCCATTTCACCATGCGCAGGTTGTGCACCACGTTGCCGCTGGCGACGATCATCACGCCCTCGTCCCGCAGCGCGGCGAGTTTGCGGCCCAGCTCATAGTGATAGGCCGCCGGCTGCGTGCCGTCGAGGCTAAGCTGCACCACCGGAATGTCAGCATCGGGATACATCTTGATCAGGACACCCCAGGTGCCGTGATCCAATCCCCACTCGCCGAGATCCGCCGTTACCGGCACCGGCGCCAGAATTTGCTGCAGCTGCGCGGCCAGCGCGGGAGAGCCCGGCGCCGGATAGCGGGTATCAAACAGCGCCTGCGGGAACCCGCCAAAGTCGTGAATGGTTTTGGGTTTTTCCATCGCGGTGACCGCAGTGCCGCGGGTATACCAATGCGCGGAAACCGCCACGATCGCCTTCGGGCGCGGCAATGACTCACCCAACGCACGCCATGCCCGGGTGTAACGGTTGTCTTCCAGCACGTTCATCGGGCTACCGTGGCCAAGAAACAGTGCCGGCATACGAGAGGTGTTCATAGAGGGATCCTTAGTTCAAATTGTGCTATGCCGCTACATTACGCGCTTTGCCGCAGCAACACAGCCGGATAACCGTGATGAAGATATTCAATAAATTTGAATTAAAAAGCGCAAAAATGCACCGGCCAACAGAAAGTTAAAAAACACATACTTTTCAATTAATTAATAAATTCCGTGAATACCATGGCATTACTGCCACACAGATCTAATTTGTGAACAATTTATGTATTTTTTGTTAACGCATTCGATACACTCCTCTGTCAGTCGACAGGGTGTTGGCAGCCCGTCGGCGCTACGGGAATCACGTCTCACCAAGGAGGAATTCATGTTCAGACTCACACTGGCAACCCGCCTGACGCTTTCCATGTTCTTACTCGCCGGCTGGACGGCAAGCACCGGCGCGGCGGACAACGCGCAGCTGACGCAGCGCGAAGATCCTTACTTCCTTCAGGCGCAAACTCAGCTGCAACAGCGGCTGAAGCAAACGCCAAACACCAACCGCGCCAAAAACGTCATTCTGGTCGTCGGTGACGGCATGGGGTTTTCCACCGTGACCGCCGCCCGCATTTTTGAAGGGCAGCAGCGCGGCGTGGATGGCGAATCCAACGTGCTGGCCTGGGAGGCCTTCCCCTATCTGGCGGCGGCCAAAACCTATTCCGCCGACGCCCAGATCACCGACTCTGCGCCCAGCGCGGTAGCGATGACCACCGGCGTCAAAACCATCAACGATCTGATGGGCCTCAACCATACGGCTACCCTCAACAACTGCGAGGATCAGCAAACCAAGACCGTCACCACGCTGTGGGAGATGGCCGCAACGCTCGGCATGTCCACCGGCGCCGTGACGACCGCGACCATTACCCACGCCACGCCGGGCGCCACCTATGCCCATATCGCCAATCGCGACTGGGAATCTGACGCCAAAATGCCGGCGGATGCCCTGGCCGCAGGCTGCCGCGACATCGCGCGCCAGCTGGTGGAAATGAAGTACGGCAACGGCCTGAACGTAGCGATGGGCGGCGGGCGCGCCAACTTTCTGCCCGACAGCGTGAGCGATCCGGAATATCCCGGCAAGAAAGGCGCCAGAAAGGACGGCCGCGACCTGACGCAGGTCTGGATGCAACGCTACGGCGAGCGTGGGCAATACGTCTGGAATCAGGCGCAGTTCGACAAAATCGATCCGACCAAAGTCGACCACCTGTTGGCCCTGTTCGAACCGTCGCACATGAACTTCGAGCACGATCGGCGGCAAGACGCGGCGGGAGAACCCTCACTGGCGGAAATGACCGGCAAGGCCATCGATATTCTGGCCAGGAATCCCGAAGGTTACCTGCTGTTGGTCGAGGGTGGACGCATCGATCACGGCAGCCATAACGGCAACGCCTACCGCACGTTGAGCGACGCGGTCGCGCTGAACGAAGCGGTGAAAACCATCATCGATAAGGTCAATCTGGACGACACGCTGGTGATCGTGACCGGAGATCACAGCCACACGCTGACCATCGCCGGCTATGCCAAGCGCGGCAATCCTATCCTCGGCATTTCCGTCGGCGTCGACGGCAAACCGAGGCTGGGCAGCGACGGCAAGCCCTACACCACCGTCGGCTTCGCCAACGGCCCCGGCGGCATAATCCCGCTGACCGAGCGCCCGGCATTAACCATGGAACAGGCCACCGCGCCTGACTTTATTCAGCCGGCGCTGGTGCCGCTGAACAGCGAGACGCACGGCGGGGAAGATCTCGGCATCTACGCCATCGGCCCCTGGGCGCACCTGTTCCAGGGCACGGTGGAGGAGAACTACACCTTCCATGTGATGAATTACGCCAGCCGCATCGGCGAACGCCTGTCAAAACGCTAGCCACAAAAAAAGCCGCTTTACGCGGCTTTTTTATCGTTGAAAGCGGCCGGCGATCAGCTGGCTTTTTTCTCGTGCGCCTGGCGGTAGGCCACCAGATCTTCGATGGTCAGCACCACCATGTCGTGCTGTTTGGCGAAGGTAATCACTTCCGGCGCATGCGCCATGCTGCCATCGTCGTTGGTCAGTTCACACAGCACGCCGGCGGGTTTGAAACCGGCCATGGAAACCAGATCGATGGTCGCTTCGGTGTGGCCGCGGCGGCTCAGCACGCCGCCCGGCTGCGCGCGCAGCGGGAACACGTGGCCCGGACGGTTCAGGTCGCTCGGCTTGGCGCTGTCTGCCACCGCCGCACGGATGGTGGTCAGGCGATCGGAAGCGGAAACCCCGGTGGTCACGCCCTGCGCCGCTTCGATGGTCACGGTGAAGGCGGTCTGGAACTGGCTGGAGTTGTTGGTCACCATCATCGGCAGCTCAAGCTGCTGACGGCGTTCTTCGGTGATGCACAGGCACACGATGCCGCTGCCGTGGCGAATGGTCAGCGCCATCTGCTCAACGGTCATGGTTTCCGCGGCGAAGATCATGTCACCTTCGTTTTCACGGTTTTCATCATCGAGCACCATTACGCCGCGCCCGTTGCGCAGTGCGTCGATCGCGCGTTCAACGCGTTCTGTTGGCGTGCCGAAGTCTGAAAGTAGCGTCTGATTCATGGTAAAAAACCTCATTAAAAATTATGGATTACCAGAACCAGGGCGATCTTGAGGAGTAGCTAGCAATAGCTAAAAAAATAACGCAAGCGGGCGCATGCCCGGCAGATACCGTTACTCTCTCCCATCCGGACTATAACCGTCGGCCCCGGAATTACACCGGATCTGCTGACCTCTAACCGGCCTTTACAGGCTGGCTGAGCGCTCGCGGGCTTTCACCGTAGAAGGTGATTTACCGCCGGTGGGGACTTTCACCCCGCCCTGAGAATAAGCAAGATGACTATAACGCTAATGGGTAGACAGGGCAATTGGCAAAAGCACAATTCGGCCACGTGCGGCGAATGCGCTTAATGGTTTATCCGGCGGGCAACTCGCATTACACTAAGCGGCAGCTATTAAACTCTGAAAGGGATACGCCATGATTGACCCGAAAAAAATCGAACAAATCGCACGCCAGGTTCATGAGTCCATGCCTAAAGGCGTTCGTGAATTCGGGGAAGACGTTGAGAAAAAAATCCGTCAGGTGCTGCAGTCGCAGCTGACCCGTCTGGATTTGGTTAACCGCGAAGAGTTCGACGTGCAGACTCAGGTGCTGTTGCGCACCCGCGAGAAGCTGGCGCTGTTGGAGCAGCGCATGGCCGAGCTGGAAAGCAAGCTGAGCGCGGCGCCGGCCGCCAAGCAGGAAGACGAATAATTCCCGCCAAGGGCGCGCACCGCGCGCCCTTGATCTTTAGGTTGCCCGGCGTTAGCCGCGCCCGTCTTTGATCGCTTTGATGATGTTGGTGGTCGACAGGCCGTCTTCAAAGTTCAGCACTTTGACATCGCCGCCGTTGGCCCACACTTCCGCACTGCCGGCAATCTCTTCCGGCTTGTAATCGCCGCCTTTCACCAGCAGATCCGGCAAGATGTCGGCGATCAAGCGCTGCGGCGTGTCCTCCTCGAACGGCACCACCCAATCCACCGCTTCCAGCGCGCCCAGCACGATCATGCGGTTCTCCAGCGCGTTGACCGGGCGTTTCTCCCCTTTCAGACGCTTGGTCGAGGCGTCGCTATTCACCGCCACGATCAGGCGATCGCCCAGCTTACGGGCGTTGGCCAGATAGGAGACGTGGCCGGCATGCAGAATGTCGAAGATGCCGTTGGTCATCACCACTTTCTCGCCGCGCTGACGCGCCTGCGCCACGGCGTTTTTCAACTGTGCTTCGGTCATCACGCCAAAGCCGGTTTCGGCGCGGCCGCGCACCGCGTTTTCCAGCTCGATCGGCGACACGGTAGACGTACCGAGCTTGCCCACCACCACGCCGGCGGCGGCATTGGCCAGGAAACAGGACTCTTCCAGCGAGTTGCCGGCGGCCAGCGAGGCGGCCAATACGCCGATCACGGTGTCGCCGGCGCCGGTCACATCGAACACTTCCTGTGCCTGGGTCGGCAAGTGCAGTGGCTCAACGCCAGGCTGCAGCAGCGTCATGCCGTGTTCGGAGCGGGTAACCAGCAGCGCCGACAGCTCGAAATCCGCTACCAGCTTCATGCCGCGTTCCACCAGTTCCGCTTCATCCTTACAGTGGCCCACCACCGCTTCGAACTCGGACAGGTTCGGCGTCAGCAGCGTCGCGCCGCGATAGCGCTCGAAATCGGATCCTTTCGGATCGATCAGCACCGGCACCTTGGCGGCGCGCGCCAGTTGGATCATGCCCTGCACCTGGCTGAGCGCCCCCTTGGCGTAATCGGACAGCACCAGCGCGCCGATCTGCGGCAGCGCCTGCTGAATGCGCTCCAGCATCGGCTGCGGATCAACGTTGGAGAAGCCTTCTTCGAAGTCGAGACGGATCAGCTGCTGGTTGCGCGACAGCACGCGCAGCTTGGTGATGGTCGGATGGGTCGGCACCGAGACGAAGTCGCAGCGCACGTTGACTTCATTCAGCTTGGCGCTCAGCGCCCGCGCCGCATCGTCGATGCCGGTCAGGCCCACCAGACGGGAAGTGGCGCCCAGCGAAGCGATGTTCATCGCCACGTTAGCCGCGCCGCCGGGACGCTCTTCGATGGTATCGACCTTGACCACCGGCACCGGGGCTTCCGGTGAAATGCGGCTGGTCGGCCCATACCAATAGCGATCCAACATGACGTCACCGACCACCAGCACACCGGCGCGGCGAAAATCAGGCAGCGTAACTTTCATCCGATAACTCCAAAAAAGAACAAAATTTTAGTGGCGCAGATATTACCACAGACCGCCGGAATACCCGCAAAAAGGTATTAATCCAGCCATTTGGCCCAGCTGGCGCGCACCTGCTCGCGCTCGGCGGCAAACAGCTCGCTGCCGACCTTGCCGGAATGTTCCTGCAGCGCCAGGTGGTGGATCTCGTCGCGCATGGTGACATAGGCCTGGGTCAGCGCACGCGCCTCCTCTTCCGGCATGATGTCGTAATTGGCCATCAGCTCGAAGATACGCACGTTGTCCGACCAACGCGTTAGCCGCGGTTCACCCGGCGCATAGCGTAAGACCAGATATTGGGCGATAAATTCGATGTCGGTAATGCCGCCCTCATCGGTTTTGATATCAAACAGATCGCGCTGCTTGTTGCCGAGATGGTTGCGCATCTTTTCGCGCATCTCGCGCACTTCACGCTTCAGCACCTGCGCATCGCGCGTTTTGCACAGGATCTCGCGCCGGATCGCGTCGAACTGCTGATGCAGCGCCGGATCGCCGTGCACGATGCGCGCGCGCACCAGGGCCTGATGCTCCCAGGTCCAGGCTTCGTTTTGCTGGTAGTCGGCGAATGCCTCGACGGTGCTGACCAACATCCCCGCGGCGCCGGAAGGCCGCAGGCGCGCGTCCACCTCATACAGAATGCCGGAGGAGGTGCGGGTGCTGAACAGATGCATCACCCGCTGCGCCAGCCGCAGGTAGAACTGGCGGCCGTCGATGCAGCGATCGCCGTCGGTCATCACCTCCGGCGGGCAATCCAACAGGAATACCAGATCGAGATCGGAACTGTACCCCAGCTCCCAGCCGCCCAGTTTGCCGTAGCCGATTACCGCAAAGCCGCGCCCCTCCCGCTCCTGCAAATGGGTGGGCTGGCCGTAGCGCGCCACCATGTCGCTCCAGGCCTGTTGCACCACCGCGTCGATGATCGCCTCAGCCAGATAAGTCAGGTGATCGCTCACTTTCATCACCGGCAGCGCCCCGGCGATATCCGCCGCGGCGATGCGCAGCTGCTGCGCCTGTTTGAACTGGCGTAGCGCCTCCAGCTTTTGCTCTTCATCGTCTTCCGGCACCCGCAGCAGGTACTGACGCAGCTCGCTGCGGTAGGCGTCCAGCGCCACCGGCTGATACAGCGTGGCCGGATCCAGCAGCTCGTCCAGCAACAGCGGGTAACGCGACAGCTGGTTGGCGACCATCGGCGACGCGGCGCACAGGCGGATCAGATGGCTGAGCGCCGCGTGATACTCCACCAGCAGCTCGAGGTAGGTGGTGCGGGTGACGATGCTGAGCAGCAGCTGCGCCAGCCGCACCAGCGCGATCGGGGCGTCCTGGCGCGGGCATACCTCCGCCAGCAGGCGCGGCATCAGCTGATCGAGCACGTCGCGGCCGCGCGGGCCGATAGTGCGCTTGTCGACGTCGTGGCGGAAATCGGCGATGGTGCGCAGCATCTGTCGGCGCCCCTCTTCATCGAGGTGCGGCGTCAGCGGCGCCAGCTCGTTCTCCTCCAGCGCGTCCTGCCACAGGCTGTGGTAGTGCTGGTAGTCGGGATCTTCGCCGACATCCGGGCTATCGTCGCCGATCAGGTCGTCGAACACCGCGCGCACCGCCTGCATGTGCGCGTCCAGCGCCGCCATCAGCGCCGGCCAATCCGCCAACCCCATGCCGTAGGCCAACCGAGCCTGATCGAGCGCCTCCTGCGGCAGCGTCTGTGTTTGCTGATCGCCAATCGCCTGCAGCAGGTTCTCCAGCCGCCGCAGGAACAGGTAGGCGGCGCTCAGCGCCCGCACCTGCTCGCTTTCCAGCAGCCCCAGCTCGCCCACCGCCTGCAGCGTCGGCAGCAGTGAACGCCCCTGCAACGCCGGTTCACGGCCGCCGCGGATCAGTTGGAATACCTGGGTGATGAATTCGATTTCGCGAATGCCGCCGGCGCCCAGCTTGATGTTGTCCTTCAGGCCGCGCCGCCGCACTTCACGGGCGATCATGCCCTTCATGTTGCGCAGAGACTGAATGACGCTGAAATCGATGTAGCGGCGGAACACGAACGGCCGCAGCGTTTTGCGCAGCTCCTGGCTGTAGGCGTCTTCCGCCCCGCCCATCAGGCGCGCCTTCACCATCGCATAGCGCTCCCAGTCGCGCCCCTGTTCCTGGTAGTAATCCTCCAGCGCCGCAAAGCTCATCACCAACGGGCCGCTGTCGCCGAACGGCCGCAGCCGCATGTCCACGCGATAGACGAAGCCATCGATGGTCTGTTGATCCAACGCCTTGATCAGCCGTTGGCCGAGGCGGGTGAAGAACTGAGCATTGTCCAGCTCGCGTCGCCCGCCCTGGGTTTGACCATTTTCCGGGTAAGCGAAGATCAGATCGATGTCCGATGAGAAGTTCAGTTCGCCGCCGCCCAGCTTACCCATGCCGAGGATCAACAGCGGCTGCGGCTCGCTGGCGGCGTTGCACGGCGTGCCCCATTCGCGGCAGCAGGTTTGATACAGCCAGTCGCGCGCGCTGACGATCAGCGTCTCCGCCAGCCCGCTCAGCTGCAGCAACGTTTCTTCGGTCGAACACAGCCCCTGCGCCTGCGCCCAGGCGATGCGCACCAGCGTTTCGCGGCGAAACAGACGCAGCGTACGCATCAGCTGCGCTTCGTCGCGCACATCTTCCAGCTCGTCCTGGAGCCAGGCGGCATAGTGTTGCCACTCGCCGGGTGCCGGCGGCTGTTCGCGCAGCGTCGCCAGCCAGGCCGGCTGGGCTAGCAGCGCGTCGCTGACGAAATCGCTCGACGCCAGCACCCACTGCTCCTGCTCGCTAAAGGCGCAGTCCGCGCCGTGAACTTCCTGAAAACGCTGCACAACCTGCTGTGCCTGAGCCTGTAACGCGGCTGAAAGTGGCGACATAGTGTATGACCCGTTCTGCGGCCCGCGGCTGGCGGGCCGGCTGGATTAACGAAGCGCGCCGTTTAACCAGAATGGCGCATGCGATAAGGCCTGTTTGCGGCTGGCTTCATACCAGCCCTGGCGGCGCTCGCTCAGCGCCGCCTGCAGCTCACGCCAGGCGTCGATATAAGGCCCGGTCTGCTCGTCGGGGTAAGCGCCCGACAGCAGGACCAGCGCCGAAATCTGACGCGTCAGGCGCGGCAATTGTTCCTGATATTCATCTTCGTTCAGCGTACGGCTGAAGGCCTCTTTCAGCTCCGCGCCGCTGCGCCCCAGCATGATGTCGCTGAAGCGTTTGAAAGAACCGTCCAGCTTGGCCTGCGCTTTGGCGTCGATAAACGGCCGCCAGGCGCCGCGCACCAGCCATGATGTGAGCGCCAACTTACATTGCAGGTAGACCGCGCTGTAACACAGGATCTCCGGTTGCGCGGTTTTGTCCGCCAACAGCGGTTCGAGCTCGGTCAGGCGGGCGCGCAGATCGGCACTGGCCTTGCGCGGCACCAGGCCGCCGAAGATCACCAGCGCCTGGCGGATCGTGCCAACCGCCTCAATCACCGAAGCGCGCGCCTGCGCGTCGCCGCGCAGCCACAGCTCTTCATGGTACTGCCAGTGGTTGAGCGCCAGCTCGAAGGCGGCGATCATCCCCTGCTCCACGGTCGCCTTCGCCGCCGGCTTCAGCACCCGCAGCGGGCGCACCTCACGCGGCGGATTGCCCTGCGCCAGGTGGTAACCGCGCGCCGCCTTGCTCAGGCTGCCCTGACGCAGCCCGTCGTGCGCCGCCAGCTCACCGGCCAACGCCAGCAGATCGGCGGTATTGCCTTTCAGCAGCTCCAGTTCTATCTCGCTCAGGGCTTCGCTGAGGCCACCAGCACGCACTTCTCCCTGATCCAGGCCAATCTCTATCTCGCTTTGGCCGTAAGTAACCACCCACTTCTCACGCACGAAATCCGTACGGAACAGCGGTTGCAACGCCTGCTGCAGCGCCGCGATATCGCAATCCTGCGGCCAGATGTCGGCAGGAAACTGCGCCAACGCCAGCTGCGGCTCGGCGATAGCGACATTGTATTCCGGGCGCTGGTGCAGGCCGCCCACCACTTTACCGGCGGTTTTGATGGTCATCTCATAGCGATCGTCGAAACCGCGAATGCGCAGCCCCATGTCGTGACTGCGCAGGAAGTTGTCGGCCGTTTCGAAGTAAATGTTGGTCAGCTTTTGCGGCGCGGAATGCTGATGCGGCCAGGCGGCGAGCCAGTGTGGCAGAGCGGCCACCGCTTGCGGCGCGGCGATGAATTTCAGTTCAATTTCAACGGTCATAATTCTTTAACACCAATAAGTTACGCATTCGCGTCGGTTTCAGCGCGGCGCGCTCGGCCCGCCGTATGCTGCCCACTGACGCACAGTTGCCGTTATCTTACCGCGATTCCCGGCGCCTTAACCCTGCTAACTGTAGAAAAAACCTGTTACGTTATAAAACGCTGCGCAACTCACAGAATCAGCCACAGTAAGATAGTTCTCATTCCGGTTTTGGCGTTGCGTCGTCAGACTGAACCCTCTACTATCGTTCCATAAATTCACCCAGAAACGATGAACTAATGCAGAAATTACGCCTGATTTTCCTTGCCGCGCTGAGCTTCAGCATCACTTGGGCCGCACATGCCGAAGATAAACGCTATATCTCCGATGAGTTAAGCACTTACGTCCATAGCGGCCCAGGTAATCAGTACCGTATTGTCGGCACTCTGAACGCCGGTGAAGAAGTGACCCTGCTGAGCGTCAACGACAGCACCAACTACGGCCAGATCCGCGATCCGAAAGGCCGCACCACCTGGATCCCGCTCGACCAACTCAGCCAGACGCCAAGCCTGCGCACCCGCGTGCCGGAGCTGGAACAGCAGGTGAAAACCCTGACCGACAAGCTCGCCAACATCGACAACACCTGGAACCAGCGCACGGCGGAAATGCAGGAAAAAGTCGCAGGCAGCGACAGCACCATCAGCAGCCTGCAGAAGGAAAACCAGGATCTGAAAAACCAGCTGGTGGTCGCGCAGAAGAAGGTCAACGCCGTTAACCTGCAGCTCGACGACAAGCAGCGCACCATTATCCTGCAATGGTTCATGTACGGCGGCGGCGTCGCCGGCGTCGGTTTGCTGCTGGGTCTGCTGTTGCCGCACCTGATCCCGCGTCGCAAGAACAACAATCGCTGGATGAACTGATCTCAGTATCGTTCAGTTTGAGTTTGGGCGCCTGCGGGCGCCTTTTTCATTGGCGCCGACATCCCGCGGCCAATTCATGTAATCTGATAGACAGAGCCTTACACGATATTCAGGAGTCAACAGTGCAGATTTATCTGGTCGGCGGCGCCGTTCGCGACAGCCTGCTCAACATTCCGGTGGTCGATCATGATTGGGTGGTGGTGGGCGCCACGCCGGCGGAGCTGCTGGCGTTGGGCTACCAGCAGGTCGGCAAAGATTTTCCGGTGTTCCTCAATCCCGATACCCACGAGGAGTACGCGCTGGCGCGCACCGAGCGCAAATCCGGCCAGGGGTACACCGGTTTTACCTGCTATGCCGCGCCGGACGTCACGCTGGAAGAAGATCTGCTGCGGCGCGATCTGACCCTCAACGCCATCGCCCGTTCCGCCGAAGGGGAACTGATTGACCCCTACGGCGGCGTGGCCGATCTGCAGGCGCGCGTGCTGCGCCACGTTTCCGACGCGTTCGGCGAAGATCCGCTGCGCGTGCTGCGCGTGGCGCGATTCAATGCTCGCTTCGCCCATCTGGGTTTTCGCATCGCCGACGAAACGCTGGCCTTGATGCGCCGGATGGCGCACAGCGGTGAACTGGCCGCGCTGACCGCCGAACGCGTCTGGAAGGAAACCGAAAAGGCGCTGCAAAGCCAGAGCCCGCAGGTCTATTTTCAGGTGCTGCGCGACTGCGATGCGCTGGCGGTGCTGTTCCCGGAAATCGACGCGCTGTTCGGCGTGCCGGCCCCCGCCAAATGGCATCCGGAGATCGACACCGGCGTACATACGCTGATGGCGCTGGCGATGGCCGCCCGCCTCACTCCCGAGGTGGACGTGCGCTTCGCCACCCTGTGTCATGACCTCGGCAAAGGATTGACGCCAAAAGAGTTCTGGCCGCATCACCACGGCCACGGCCCGGCGGGCGTGCGGCTGGTCGAAGCGCTATGTCAACGGCTGCGGGTGCCCAATCCGGTGCGCGATCTGAGCAAGCTGGTGGCCGAGTACCATGATTTGATCCACACCGTGAACAAGCTGCGGCCGGAGACCCTGCTGAAGCTGTTCGACGCCATCGACGTCTGGCGCAAGCCCCAAAGGCTGGAGCAGATGATCCTGACCAGCGAAGCGGACGCGCGCGGCCGCACCGGCTTTGAGGAGAATCCTTATCCTCAGGGCGACTATCTGCGCCAGGCGTATCAGGTGGCGAACGCGGTATCTATTAAAGAGGTGGTAGCCAGCGGGCTGCAGGGCACCGCGATCCGCGATGAGCTCAAACGCCGTCGCCAGCAGGCGCTGGCCGACTGGAAACTCAACCAAACCATCCTCAACGATCAGGCATAAAAAAACCCCGCAGAGCGGGGTTTTTTCTTGCCATCGGGCTTACAGGAATACCATGTAAACCACGGCCGCCACGATAAAGCGGTAGATGGCAAACGGCACGAACGAGATGCGTTTGATCAGCGACAGGAAGGTCTTGATCGCAATCAGCGCCACCACGAAGGCAGTAACGAAACCGACGGCGAACATCGGCAGATCACCCCAGGTCAGGAAGTGCAGGCTCTTGTACAGATCCAGACCGCTGGCGCCAATCATCATCGGCACCGCCAGGATGAAGGAGAACTCGGACGCCGCATAGCGGTTTACGCCCACCAGCATACCGCCGGCGATAGTGGACCCCGAACGGGAGAAACCCGGCCACAGCGCCAGGCACTGGAAGCAGCCGATCATGAACGCCTGGCGGTAGGTGATGTCATCCAGCCCTTCCGCTCTCGGTGTCTTCGGCTTCAGCCATTCCGCCGCCAGCAACAGCAGGCCGCCGACGACCAACGCGTACATCACGTTTTTCGGCGCGAACAGCGATTTAATCACATCGTGGAATACCAGACCCAGCACCACCGCCGGGATCATCGCCAGCAGGATATGCCCCAGCTTCAGTTGGCCGCTGGTTTTGCCCTCGTGCTCCACCGGCTTGCCGCCGAAATGGATGCCGATCAGGCCGAACAACCGGCGCCAGAACATCACCACCACGGCCAGGATAGACCCCAGTTGGATGATGACTTCAAAGGTTTTGGCTTTGTCGCCGGTAAAACCCAGCCACTCGCCAACGATAATCATATGCCCGGTGGAAGACACCGGCAGAAATTCGGTTAACCCTTCGACAACCCCAAGAACAAACGCAATAAACAGTGAATGCATGTCAGCCATGTGCTTCGCTCACCCCATAAAATAACGGCCATCACATAAAAAAGCGGCAGTGCTTAAAAGACAATGCCGCTAAAACAATTCTCAGGATTAAGACCAGATTAACGGTCTTTCGTTGCAAGCAGATGACATAAAATCATGCGGGACGAGTGCCGCGCTCAATGATCACGCCGACCCGATTGGCATGTGCTACAGCGCCCGGTTTGCTGACCTTAATACGGACCCACGGGGAATTGAAGCGCTGAAGCAAAATTTCGGATATTTCCTCCGCCACGCGCTCCACCAGCGCGAACCGGTTCGATTCAACATGCTGGATCACGGCGTCGCTGACATCGGCATAGCTCAGACAGTCATTTACATCGTCGCTGGCGGCGGCCGGCCGGTTATCCCAGCCCATTTCGATATCGAACACCAGCTTCTGACGAATGCCCTGTTCCCACTCATAAACGCCAATGGTGGTAATTACGGTAAGCTCTTCAATAAATACGATATCCATCACGTCATTCTCTGTTTTTGGCCTTGCCGGATACCACTTCCAGCGGAATGTGCGTATTATCCATAGATGTTGCGAGTAAAACGACCATTATTAAACGGAACCGCGTTATGAGTGCTACCGCGCTTGGCATGATTATCTTCGCGTATCTGTGCGGCTCGATTTCCAGCGCGATCCTGGTTTGCCGGATCGCCAGGCTGCCGGATCCGCGTGAACATGGCTCAGGAAACCCCGGGGCGACCAACGTCCTGCGCATCGGCGGCCGGCTGGCGGCGGCGGCGGTGCTGGTGTTCGATATTCTGAAAGGGATGCTGCCGGTCTGGCTGGCCTACAAACTCGATGTGCCGCCGCTGTATCTGGGCCTGACGGCGATCGCCGCCTGTCTGGGGCACATCTATCCGGTGTTCTTCCACTTCCGCGGCGGTAAAGGCGTGGCGACGGCGTTTGGCGCCATCGCGCCTATCGGCTGGGATCTGACCGGCCTGATGACCGGCACCTGGCTGTTGACGGTGCTGCTCAGCGGCTACTCTTCGCTCGGCGCCATCGTCAGCGCGTTGATCGCCCCGTTCTACGTCTGGTGGTTCAAACCGCAGTTCACCTTCCCGGTAGCGATGCTCTCCTGCCTGATCCTGATGCGGCATCACGACAATATTCAGCGCCTGTGGCGCGGCCAGGAAGGCAAGATCTGGGGCAAGTTCCGCAAGAAGAAAAACGACGCGGATAACGGCGACCAGCCGAGAGAGGAATAACAGAAGGGCCGGATAATCCGGCCCTTTGCTTTATACCGCAGGCAGTTCCGCCAGCGGCCAGCGCGGCCGCACCGAAACGCTCAGCGCCGGGTTGGCGCCGCTCTTCAGGCGCACCATGCCGGCATAGGCGATCATCGCGCCGTTGTCGGTGCAAAATTCAGGGCGGGCATAGAACACCTCCCCGCCGCGTTTCTGCATCATCTCCGCCAGTTTGGCGCGCAGCGTGCGGTTGGCGCTCACGCCGCCGGCCATCACCAGGCGTTTGAAGCCGGTCTGCTCCAGCGCGCGTTTGCATTTGATCGCCAGCGTATCCACCACCGCATCCTCGAAGGCGCGGGCGATGTCGGCACGCGTCTGATCGTCGTTGCCGTTGGAGCGAATGGTGTTGGCGGCAAAGGTTTTCAGCCCGGAGAAACTGAAGTCCAGCCCCGGACGATCGGTCATCGGCCGCGGGAAGGTGAAGCGCCCCGCCGTGCCCTGCTGCGCCATCTTCGACAGCATCGGCCCGCCGGGATAATCCAGGCCGAGCAGCTTGGCGGTTTTGTCGAACGCTTCGCCGGCGGCATCGTCGATCGACTCGCCCAGCAGTTCATACTCACCGATGCCGGTGACGCTGATCAGTTGAGTGTGGCCGCCGGAGACCAGCAGCGCGACGAACGGGAACGCGGGCGGGTTGTCTTCCAGCATCGGCGCCAGCAGGTGGCCTTCCATATGGTGCACCGGCACTGCCGGCACGTTCCAGGCGAACGCCAGCGCGCGCCCCACGGTTGCGCCGACCAGCAGCGCCCCCACCAGGCCCGGCCCGGCGGTATAAGCCACGCCGTCAATATCGGCCGGGGTCAGGTTGGCCTCTTTCAGCGCCGCCTGAATCAGCGGCACGGTTTTGCGCACGTGATCGCGGGAGGCCAGTTCCGGCACCACGCCGCCGTAGTCGGCGTGCAGCTTCACCTGGCTGTATAATTGGTTGGCCAACAAACCGGTTTGATCGTCATACACTGCAATTCCGGTTTCATCGCAGGACGTTTCTATACCCAGTACTCGCATTACATTTCCCATCATTCACGTGCGGCCGCCAGTCTACCACATTCCGCCGCATTTACCGCCGGTGCGGCGCATCTTGTCACCGGCTTGCGCCTATGTCGATGATTCATCCAGAAAATGCCTGAGCGATTAAACACGAGCATTTTTTTCTGATTAGTCTATAATCAGCGCCCGGTGCAAAATTGCGCACGTTGCGGCAGAGCGACGCGGGTTTCAATTTGCTGTGATGCTTTACAAAGCAGCATCCATTGGAGTAAAATTCCGCACCATTTTGAAAAGGCTGGCGCTTGGCCAGCAACAAACCGAATTTTATTGAGGTGAGAGGCACATGCCGGTAATTAAAGTACGTGAAAACGAGCCATTTGACGTTGCTCTGCGTCGTTTCAAACGCTCTTGCGAAAAAGCAGGTGTTTTAGCTGAAGTTCGTCGTCGTGAGTTTTATGAAAAACCAACTACCGAACGTAAACGCGCTAAAGCTTCTGCTGTGAAACGTCACGCGAAGAAACTGGCTCGCGAAAACGCACGCCGCACTCGTCTGTATTAATTCTTCGGGGGCAACCCCACCGCGTGAATTTCTGATTTTCAAAATCGCGCAGACCGAGTAGTTGCATACGAAGGCCGTGCTTTCCGAAAGGAATGCGCGGCTTGTTCTCGTTTATAGGCTAATGAAGTAAGGGCTTATGGCTGGACGAATTCCGCGCGTATTTATCAATGACTTGCTGGCTCGCACCGACATCGTCGATTTGATCGACGCCCGCGTGAAGCTCAAGAAGCAAGGCAAGAACTATCACGCGTGCTGTCCGTTCCACCACGAAAAGACGCCTTCCTTTACCGTTAATGGCGAAAAGCAGTTTTATCACTGTTTTGGGTGTGGTGCGCACGGCAACGCCGTCGACTTTTTGATGAATTACGACCGACTCGAGTTTGTCGAAACCATCGAAGAACTGGCGACCATGCACGGGCTGGAAGTGCCTTACGAAGCGGGCACCGGGCCAACCCAGATCGAACGCCATCAGCGCCAGAGCCTGTACCAACTGATGGAACAGCTCAGCGCGTTCTATCAACAGTCACTGCAGCAGTCCTCCGGGGCGCCGGCGCGCAACTATTTGCAGCAGCGCGGGTTAAGTGACGACGTTATTCGCCATTTCGCCATCGGCTTCGCGCCGGCGGGATGGGACAACGCCCTGAAGCGTTTCGGCCGCGACGCCGACTCGCGCCGCGCATTGAACGATGCCGGCATGCTGGTGACTAACGATCAGGGGCGTTCATACGACCGTTTCCGCGAACGGGTGATGTTCCCCATCCGCGACAAGCGCGGGCGCGTGATCGCCTTCGGCGGCCGCGTGCTGGGCGACGGTATGCCGAAATACCTGAACTCGCCGGAAACCGAAGTTTTCCATAAGGGCCGCCAGCTGTACGGCCTGTATGAAGCACAGCAGAACCACCCTACCCTGCAGCGGCTGCTGGTGGTGGAAGGGTATATGGACGTGGTGGCATTGGCGCAATTCGGCATCGATTATGCCGTCGCCTCGCTCGGAACCTCGACGACGGCGGAACACATTCAGCTGTTGTTCCGCGCCACCGACAACGTCGTCTGCTGTTACGACGGCGACCGCGCCGGCCGCGAAGCGGCCTGGCGGGCGCTGGAAACCGCGCTGCCGTACCTGAATGACGGGCGCCAGCTGCGGTTCATGTTTTTGCCCGACGGCGAAGATCCGGACACGCTGGTGCGCAAGGAGGGCAAAGAAGCCTTCGAACAGCGAATGGAGCAGGCGCAGCCGCTGTCCACGTTCCTGTTCGAAAGCCTGCTGCCGCAGGTGGATTTAAGCAGCCCGGACGGGCGCGCCAAGCTGAGCACGCTGGCGCTGCCGCTGATTACTCAGGTGCCGGGCGAAACGTTGCGCTTGTACCTGCGCCAGGAGCTCGGCAACAAGCTGGGGCTACTGGACGACAGCCAGCTCGACAAGCTGATGCCCAAGCAGGCTGAAAATGCGAATCCTTATCAGGCGCCCCAGCTAAAACGCACAACCATGCGTATACTGATAGGGTTACTGGTGCAAAATCCGCAGTTGGCTACACTTATCCCTTCGCTGGAAGGGTTGGAGCAGACCAAACAGGCGGGATTGCCGCTGTTCGTCGAACTGGTGCAGACCTGTTTGGCGCAGCCGGGCCTGACGACCGGGCAATTGCTGGAGCTGTATCGCGACAACAAATTCAGCCAGCAGCTTGAAACCTTGGCGACCTGGAACCATATGATCGTTGAGGACATGGTCGAGCAGACCTTTTTGGATACATTGGCCAGCCTGTACGACTCGGTGCTCGAGCAACGGCTGGAAACGCTGATCGCCCAGGCCAGAACGCGCGGTCTGAGCGCGGAGGAACGTGAAGAAGTCCGTTCTCTCAACCAGGTTTTAGCGAAGAAAAACTGAATACCAAACGGCTTAAGTGCCGATAATTGCGAGGGCAGAGCCCTGCACAGTGCCGCCATAGTGGGCCGCGGCGATAACGAAAACGCCCCAAATGCTATTGTTGGCGGTTTCGCCGACCGACACCAACCTAAATACTCTGAAGTGTGGATACCGTCTTATGGAGCAAAACCCGCAGTCACAGCTGAAGCTACTTGTCACCCGTGGTAAGGAGCAAGGCTATCTGACCTATGCTGAGGTCAATGACCATCTGCCGGAAGATATCGTCGACTCCGATCAGATCGAAGACATCATCCAGATGATTAACGACATGGGCATCCAGGTGATGGAAGAAGCACCGGACGCCGATGACCTGCTGCTCGCCGAAAACTCGAACAGCACGGACGAAGATGCGGAAGAAGCCGCCGCACAGGTTCTGTCCAGCGTGGAATCCGAAATCGGCCGCACCACCGACCCGGTGCGCATGTACATGCGCGAAATGGGTACCGTCGAACTGCTGACGCGCGAAGGCGAAATCGACATCGCCAAGCGCATCGAAGACGGCATCAACCAGGTACAGTGCTCGGTTGCCGAATACCCGGAAGCCATCACCTACCTGCTTGAGCAGTACGATCGCGTCGAAGCGGGTGAAGCGCGCCTGTCCGATCTGATCACCGGCTTCGTCGATCCTAACGCGGAAGAGGACATCGCCCCAACCGCCACTCACATCGGTTCTGAACTGTCGAGCGAAGAGCAAGACGACGACGAAGAAGATGAAGACGACGAAGACGACGACACCGAAGACGACAACAGCATCGATCCTGAGCTGGCGCGTCAGAAGTTCGCCGAGTTGCGCGATCAGTATGAAGCGACCCGCCTGGTGATCAAGAAAAACGGCCGCAGCCACGCCAGCGCCGCGGACGAGATCCTGAAGCTGTCTGAAGTGTTCAAGCAGTTCCGCCTGGTGCCGAAACAGTTCGACTTCCTGGTCAACAGCATGCGCACCATGATGGACCGCGTTCGCACCCAGGAACGCATCATCATGAAGCTGTGCGTTGAACAGTGCAAAATGCCGAAGAAAAACTTCGTCACCCTGTTCGCCGGCAACGAAACCAGCGATTCCTGGTTCGAAGCGGCGCTGGCGATGGCCAAGCCATGGTCGGAAAAGCTGAAAGACGTTGCTGAAGACGTGCAGCGTAGCCTGCAGAAACTGCGTCAGATCGAAGAAGAAACCGGCCTGACCATCGAGCAGGTCAAAGACATCAACCGTCGCATGTCGATCGGTGAAGCGAAAGCTCGCCGCGCTAAGAAAGAGATGGTTGAGGCCAACCTGCGTCTGGTTATTTCTATCGCCAAGAAATACACCAACCGCGGCCTGCAGTTCCTGGATCTGATCCAGGAAGGCAACATCGGCCTGATGAAAGCGGTAGACAAGTTCGAATACCGCCGCGGTTACAAGTTCTCGACGTACGCCACCTGGTGGATCCGTCAGGCTATCACCCGCTCCATCGCCGACCAGGCGCGCACCATCCGTATTCCGGTGCATATGATTGAGACCATCAACAAGCTCAACCGTATTTCGCGCCAGATGCTGCAAGAGATGGGCCGCGAGCCGACGCCGGAAGAGCTGGCCGAGCGCATGCTGATGCCGGAAGACAAGATCCGCAAAGTGCTGAAGATCGCCAAAGAGCCAATCTCGATGGAAACGCCGATCGGCGACGACGAAGATTCGCATCTGGGCGACTTCATCGAGGATACCACCCTCGAGCTGCCGCTGGACTCCGCGACCTCGGAAAGCCTGCGTTCCGCCACCCACGACGTGCTGGCCGGCCTGACCGCGCGCGAAGCGAAAGTGCTGCGCATGCGTTTCGGCATCGACATGAACACCGACCACACGCTGGAAGAGGTTGGCAAGCAGTTTGACGTTACCCGTGAGCGTATTCGTCAGATCGAAGCCAAGGCGCTGCGCAAGCTGCGTCACCCAAGCCGCTCCGAAGTGCTGCGCAGCTTCCTGGACGATTAAGTCAGGCGGTTGCACTCAAAACAAAAACCCCGGCCTGCCGGGGTTTTTTTATGCCTCAGAACATGCTGTTGCCGCTGGCGGTCTTCTCCGGCACCGGCTGTGTCACGTCCCAGTGTTCAACGATCTTTCCGGCGCTGTCCAGACGGAAGATATCGACGATCGCCGCGGTTTTACCGGCCTCGCGCCCGCTGACCTCCACATGCAAAATCACGAAGTCGCCGTCGACGAACGCCTGTTTCACCTCACTGTGCGAATTGGGGTAACGCGTTTTCAGCAGCTCGACAAATTGACGAAAACCCGCCACGCCGTCTTTGGCATTGGGGTTATGCTGTTTGTATTGTTCGCCCAAAAACGGCCGCGCCGCCGCAAAATCCTTGTTGTTCAGCCCCTGCCGATAAAACTCCAGCACGTTCTGCTTGTTGCGCGCTTCCTGCGGCGAATGCCCCGCCTGTGCAGCGCAGGTCACCAATAACAGCGCCATCAAACAACCTTTCATCATCGATGTCATCGCAATTTCCTTATCTCATTGCAGCGCCAGGAACAGCTCGCGATAGCTGGCGGTCAGCTGCTCCAGCGTGGCGCGATTCAATCCGCTGGGGTTGGGCAATACCCAGACCTCGGTTTCTCCCAGCATCATCGTCTGCTTGCCCCAGGGCACGTTTTTCACCCCGAAGGCGGTGGTGAACGCCTGCTTGCCTAAAATAGCCAGCGCGCGCGGCTGATAGCGCAGGATCTTCTCTTGCAGCGCCTCGCCGCCGCTGCGCAACTCGTCGCGCGACAGCTCGCTGGCCGCCACCGTCGGGCGCGCCACCAGCGCGGTAATGCCGCAGCCGTTGTCCTTCAGCTGCTGCCACTGCTCCGGCGCCAGCTGGCTCTTGGTAAAGCCGGCCTGATGGATCACCTTCCAGAAGCGGTTGCTGCCGTTGGCGAAAGGATAGCCCTGATGGGCGGAAGAAAGGCCGGGGTTGATGCCGCAAAACACCACCCGCAGGTTGGGCGCCAGAAGTTCCATGAGTGTCGTGAGTCCATTGCAGGGATTTACTGCGGTTATCGCAAAATCCGCCAGCAATTACAACAGGCTAGAACTGCGCAGAAAAGCAACATACGGGCGGGTAACAGTAGACCGATGCTTAAGGATTCCCTATAATCTCGCGGCTTGGCCCCTTAGCTCAGTGGTTAGAGCAGGCGACTCATAATCGCTTGGTCGTTGGTTCAAACCCAACAGGGGCCACCAAATTTTAGCATTAAAATCATATAATTAAGCCACCATGCGAAAGGTGGCTTTTTTATTTTCTGATGCCAGTGGCAGCAAAATGGCAGCGGCCTGCCGCCATTTTCTTTCATTTCTCACCTCGCAACCACCCAATAGCCAAGCTCACCAGGAAGCCAGCAAAGAAGATCGCGACAGCCGTAGCGATTGATTTCCACCACTCGTCAAACCAAAACAATGCAACAAATGCAGCTATTGAGAACAGGCCAATGATTATGGACTCAGCCAGGTCAGCAGTTTGCCGTCCAACAAATTTAACGAACTTCGCAAGAAAGGATTTTAGCCAGCTCATGGTTAACACCTGCGCAAAACTGATTGGAAGAATTATTGATGTAGATTAGATATGGCTCTAAGAAGCTCTCAACGAGAAAATACGCCATATCCAAATTCATCCCCCTTATCTTGTAAAACGTTTTGGGGAATTTCACCTGCATACGCCTGGAAGCAAGCGCAGCTTCCTCAATCATCCCTTGGAACATAACCACGTTCAGAATGGCGGTCGTGCTGTATTTGATAAACCGCTTGTAGACGAGGCCGTAGCTCGCCTTGCGTATGATGTTTGAGGCAATTTTATTGGCAATGAAAAATTGTGTCACACTACGGCCCGCAATAAACCCCTCCGCGCGGTTAATCTCACCCGCGACAGCACTCTTACTGCTTTCATCGAGTTTTGAATAAAAATCGTTGATGACAATCATCACCAACTTTCGTATTGGCTCTTGCTTATCAACGGCTGAACGGATCAAGGAAACAAACCGTTCAGTTTCCCTAAAATTTCGCTCCTTTAGACTGCTACCAGCCGCACCCGAACCCTCCCACGTTCTTCTAACGCTGTAGCCAAGGCTAACCGGTAACGAACCGATCCCCTCAGCAATTCCCTTAGCTATCTGCTTGGCGTCCATAAATTTTCCTTAAGCACACGTTGTTCAGGTCAGAGAATAACCAAACAACAAACCGATTACCAATTCACGCTTTTTTCAGTTCACTCGACACGGCCTAATTTCCTCCCAGCCCTTGCCGTGCTTGGTATCGCGAACTTTTCTCCAAAACTCTAACGATCCTTCCCAGCAAGCATAAAACCCACGTAAAACAAACTTTTCCCTTAATTTTCAATCAACTGACTTTTTACCGAGATCCTGCCGAGATCGTCAAAACTGTAAAAACCTGAAATCCGTTTCAAAGTTTTCAGTTTGGCCCTGTTCGCAAAACCCCAGCAGCGGCGCGGGCTGGCGGGGTGATTTGTAGAAAAATAAAACTGAAAAATTTTTATGATCCAAAACGCGCAGGCGGGTGCGGTGTAGTGCCGTTTTCGTGGTGCGAACGTTTATTTCGTGGGGATTCTGTCGCGCTGGCGGCTCGCTGTTGGTTTGATCTTCTCTGTGGGTAAGGCGGGGTGTTTTTTGTTTGCGAAGGCGCTACGGGGCGCACAGGCGGCATAGATGGCAGGCCACGAAAATCCCTCGGGTTTCGGCAACCTTCGGTGGTCTTTGCAGATTTAAGACAGGCGGCTTAGCGTTGCTCTTCGAACTTGAATCCGCCGTGCACCAAGAGTACGAACCAGTGCTTCAGTAGTGTAAATTGTTTGTTTCTACCCTCTTGCATCTTTAAGTTACTTGAGTGTAAGAATTGATTATGAGTTCACATTTACTCGATAAATGAAACCAAATAAAGGAATACATAATATGAGTGAGGATTTTACAAAGAAAAAACTTCTTCAGGGAGTAATATTTACCTTGTTGATAACTATTGCAACCGGCTTAGGTAACGTATTTTCTGCATTCTTTATGCTTGACGTTAAAAAGCAAGAAACCGAGGACAACCTACATGCCGATGCCAGACGGCGGGCGACCGAGTTGCACTGTACGAAGCTCGAGGAAAGCGCTTCTCTGGCAGCTGAGATTGTTTTCCGT
The DNA here is from genome assembly GCF_047456145.1 of Serratia sp. BNK-23. Lineage (NCBI taxonomy): Bacteria > Pseudomonadati > Pseudomonadota > Gammaproteobacteria > Enterobacterales > Yersiniaceae > Serratia > Serratia sp. BNK-23. The sequence goes on along the minus strand of NZ_CP179900.1, from coordinate 529,191 downwards.
GCTGACAGGGGATATCCCAACACTGTGACTCTGCATGACCTGATGTTGGTATATGGTGGAAAAATGCCCGAAAAGTCGGTTCCTGATGAAAAAATAAAAGAAGACCAAAAAAATCTGGAGCACAAAGTGTTTGGTTTGCTCCCTTATCTTCTGCCTGATGAAGCACAGACAATGGAAAAAGTAACGCTGCAACATATTGTCGTGACGGGTATGCGTACCAGTAAGGTTCCTGCTGAACGCCGAGTGTCTTCGTCAGAAGGTGGTTTTAATTTCAATAATGAAATGCATGAACTCCGAAATGCCGGAGCGCGGATGGGCAAGATGTTCCGGGAAAGATGCATGAATTTTAAGTAATTCTGAACCCACCACAGCCCTACACTTTAGTAACCCGATTTTTGCAACATTATCCAATCACGGGTGCGTATTTGCTTTTCAGCTGGCTAGACTTCGTGCCGGCGGCGCTGATAGCCTGCGCGTTCTGCGGTGCGCCGGTGTTGCTGTGAGTGTGAGTGGCAGTCTGCCGCGCCAGCTCCTGCACTACGTCCAGAGTGTCCAGCATAAGCGACATCACGTTAATCTGCTGACTGCCTACCCACACCACCGGCGCGATCACGTCCTGGCGAACGGCGGCGATGCTGCTACGGATTTTCCCTATCTTCTCGATCAGGCTGCCGCCGACTTCCGTTTTGGCATCCTTCGCCACGCTGGCCACATACCCGGATTGCGTGGCCAGGCTGTAGTCGCCCTCGGCGATTTGCACGATGGCGCCGGCCAACAGCGTCGCCGTTCCCAATACCGTGGTTTTGTCATTGGCTTGCACCGTGGCCGTTCTGGCCACCAGGGTGCGGGTTTCTTCGTCCGCGTGGATCTCGCGGTTCATCGAATGCTCGCGGATGGTCTGATCGGTTTGGCGTTCCCAATCGCCCGCCTGCGTCACACGCTGGGACACCTCGGCGCGTTGCTGTTGCAGCTGCTCACCCGGCTTGATGTCCGGCAGCGCATGGCCCTCTGCTACCGTCTGACGCACAAACGGTTTATCCGGGCGGCCGCCGGTAAAGCCCACCTCCACCAACGCACCGGCAGGCGGAAACTGGAACATCCCGGACTCACTGCCGGCCATCGGCACCGGCAAAGGCACCGCCGGATAAATCGGCGTGTTTTTGGCCGGGCTTCCGTCCGCATCCAGCAGTTGCACGTCTACCGCATAGCGGGGTCGGAACGGATCGGCCAGATTCCCGCTGCTGACCGCCTCCGTTGGCGCCACCACCCTGGCAAACTTCGGCAGGTGCAGCCCGGCGGCCAGTTCAGGGTAAGCCGCTTCAATCTGGCGCTGCGCCGCCGGCTTGTCCTCGGCCTTACCGGTAAGCGGATTCAACGCCAGCCAGGTGATGGCCGTATTGTCGTTATCCAGCCGAACCTTAGACAGGCGTTTGCCGTTGACGACCGCGCCCGGTCGCAACGCCTGTATCAGGGGGATCGTCATGCTGTTGCCGCTGGATTGGCTCTGGCTGAACTCGGCGGGAATATCGATCGGGGTGCCGGCCAGCATCGAGTGCGCCCAACTGCCCAGGAACACCCCGCCGTCCGGCAGCGGCTGCCAGATGTAATCCGGCACGCCAAAAGCCGGCCCCAAATTGGCCAGCAGCTGATAGCCGTTACCGCTGTGGGTAAAATGCGGGATCGGTTTGTCGGTGTAGTCGGCGGTCGGCAAGGTGAAGGTGATCCCGCTGTTTTCCTGCAACCAGTCGGCCACCTGGCGCAGCGTCGGGTGCTGGAAGGCGCAGGGCCACAACTTATCGAATACGCCCGCCAGCTCGCGCACGAACAGCCGTTGAAAGCCATTTTCTGCCGGCTGGGAGCGCTCAACGTAGCCGGTAAACCAGCGCAGAATATTGTCGGTATAGCCGACATCCAGCCGCACCAGCTTGCCGGTGTAGTCCTGCCCCGTTTGCGCGGTGATAAACCCCCGCCCGCAGGCGTTCAACTCCAGCACCAGATTGACATCCACCAACGGCACCGCATCCCCGGACAGCATCAGGCGTTTAACTGTTTTCATCGTTCCCCACCACCTTGGCGGCCAGCGCATCCGCCGGTTTCAACACCTTGCGCTCGAACCAGCTCAATTGCTGATCGTCTTCGGCGGCTTTGCCGCCCTTCACTGCGCCATTGCCGCCCGGCGTCTGTTTACGGGCGGCGGTTTTGTTGTCTTCACGGGCGCTTTTTTTCTCCGGCACGCTGAGGTGTTCACGCAACGTGAACGTCACCAGCCAGGCCTGCTTGCCGTCCTGCTTGGGGGCGTCGATTGAGCCGGTGAACGTCGCCAGGCGAAAGTTGATGGCCTGCGCGGTATGGTTGGCCACGCGGTAACGCTTCAACTTCCCGCCTTCCGTTGCCTCCGCCAGCGCGAACAGCCGCGTCAGCACCTTGGCCTCGCTGAACGGGATCATGCCCGAAATGCGCAACTCCTTGGGCTTAATGCCCTGTTCGGCATTGGCGGTGCTGGACGTTTGGCCGGATTGGTCTTTATCCTGAAACTGCATCATCGGGGTGACCATCAGGCCTTTTAACGCGATGGCCTCGCCATTAAGGGCTAGGGTGACTATCGTCATGGATCATCGCCTCCAGCGTCGATAAATCTTTGCCTGCAAACAGCATTCCGAGCGTAAACACGGCATCCTGCTGCGGCACGTTCTTTTTCATTTCGGCGGCCAAACTCGCCACATTCCCCTTGCCCGTGAACGCCCACGCCGGCGCCGTCTTCCCCTGTAGGGCCGTCATGGCCTGGCTCACCCCGTCTAATGCGGACTGCCGCACCTGCATAAAACCGGCCAGGGCGGATTGCAGCCCCGCCACACTGGCGCCAACGGCGGCGCCGGCTTTGGCCTCGACAATACGCTGCGCGTTCAGCGCCAGGCGCTGGGCAGAGGTCGACAACGGCACCGCCGCCGGCAACCCGCCGCCGAATTTGCCGGGGATCTGCATTTTCTCCACGGCTTGCGTGGCCGCTGTTTGTGCCATCCGTTTCACCTGGCCCAGCACCGGCAATGGCAACACGTCCGCCATGCTGGCCAGCAGGGGCATAAACTCCGCGTATGAGGTCGCACACACCAACAGCACGGTAACGGAGAGTTCATCACCGCCGGCGCCAAGCCGTTCGGCCAGGTAGTTCACCGCATTCTGCGGACTCAGGTAATTACCCGACGCCTCCGCGCGGCCGATGCCGTGCACCCACGGATGCACCGGCACCATAGAACAGGTTAACGCCTGCATGTCGCCCGGCATCTTCAACATTGACTTACGCCACACCCGGCACCTCCGGCCAAGCAATATCCGGCGCGGCGGCAGGATCGATGCGATTAAGCAACACACTGTAGGTTTCCCATGCCGTCAACGCGGCTTTTTCCTTATCGGTTGCCATGCGCAATTTTACCGCCCTTTCCAGTGGCGCTATCGCCCTGGCGGCGTTGTCCATCAACGCCGCTTTTTGCCTGGCGGCGTGCTCGGCAAGTTCGGCTTTGGTCGGTGCCGGTGCATCGACCCAGCAAGGCAGCCCCCGGCTGTTGGCGCCGCGCACCTTGCCGGCCGGCCCCTGGCCGCAATACCGTTCCCAGGTGGAGGTGGAAACCGGGGTAACATCCTCCGGCCAGTTGCCATTGGCTTCATAATCGGCGCGGTCTTCATAGACATAAAAGGCGCCGGTCGTCGCACTGAATCCATAGTTCATCATCACACCCCCACCGATTGCCAGAACACCACCTGTTCCTGGCCATCCATCATTGCATTAAACCCGTTGTTATCCAGATCCCGCGCCTGGATATTGACCCGACTGTCACCAAACCAGCTCCCGTTGGAACTGGACAGCGTCAGTTGTACGCCAAAGCATTCGCGTACATAGCCGCGTGGAAAACCCACACGGTTAATATAATCGCCACGGTTGACGACGCCGCCCTGGATGATGAACCCCGTCACCTCGTCCTTGTACCACCAGGCATTGCGGCCGCCGGCAACGGCCGAGCGGCTATTGACGAAATCAATGGTAGCCCTGGCGCCTACCTCGCGGTTAAACGTGTTCCAATCAACACGGCTGTTGATGTTGTTATCGCGGGCCGTGAACTGATTGTTCAGCCAGTTGCTGAGATACCCGCCCCAAATCGTGCCGTTGATGTTGCCATCATTCTGGTACACCGCCGAGCCGGCGATCAGGTTGCCGGGTGCGACAAATTGCTTGTTGTTGGGATCAAAGTGCCAGATCGCTTCCGCGTTGTTGTCTCCCCGCACGTGGATGCAAGGCTTGGCAAAGCTGCCTTGACCACTCAGCAGATACCCAAAGCTCACCGCCGTCGGGTAACCCTGCCCCTTGCGGTTGCTCCGGCCTTTCACTAGCGGCACATAGCGCCCACCCTCGGCGACATCCCAATCAAAGTTTTCCTGGTAGAACGGCGCTTTGGTGTCGAGTTGCGCTGCATACGCGCCGCTCCCTTCCGGCGCCGCACCCGCAGGCGTCGAAAGGTATTTTGCCGTGATTTCAGCGCTGCTCTTAACCGCTCCGGAAAGCTGACCGCCGTTCCTGGGCAGGTAGCTTTCCCAGCCCGTAAATCCGCCGTTAACATCCGTCGCCACATAAAACTTGTTCGCGGTACCGTGGGCGATAAACAGGTAATGGATAAACTTTCCGTTACCGGAGGCTGTGCTTAAATCGGTGCCATTCGTTGACACATACAGCGAACCCCACGGAACAGGCGTCCAAGAGCTATTTTCCACACTCCAGGGGCCGGGCGATGTCGGCTTATTGGCACCGGTAAGGACGCGTACTACCCCCATCCGCGCGGCGAAGTTATTGCTATGGTCGGCGGCCTTCACATCACTAATGCTCGGCTTGTAGTCCGTGGTGTAAACCCTGGCCCATGTTTTCGATTCCGCGTTGTCTTTACGCAGCGAACGCAAATAAAACGCACGATCACCAGACCCGACAGCAAATTGCACATTGCGATATTCGTTGACCTTGCCCGTGAACAACACCCCCATGCCGCCCGGCACCGGATACCCCTTGTTGTTGGCTGCGACCAGAGACTCAACCGTAAAACCATTATCCCTATCAATATCACCGTCAGAACTGGCCGTGCTGACATCCGGGAACACCAGGCGCGGCAGCTTAAGCGGCCCCGTCATATCGTCGCCCACACGTTTCACGTACCGTGCATCCGCCTCGGTCTTGTTCCAGGCGTTGACGTCGCCGGCCACCAGGTTGACATCGCCGGACAACGGTTTGCCGTTCACCTTGAACGAGCGCAACGCATATTTCTGCGCGGCCTGGGCATCAGTCAGCGCCCCAACATCGGCAGCCGTAGGCTTAAATCTCGTGGTGTAGGCTTGGAACCAGGTCACCCCGTTACTGGCAATATTCGACCGCCCAAAGAAAGCATCGCCGTTATTTTGTACGGCAAGATAGCCGCCGGATGGCCCACCGTCACACGGCAGGCTAAGCACGCCGTAGACCTCCCGGCCTGGCGCGTTCTTCGAGGTGTTATTAACCCGGTAGATCTCCGCCTGATTACAGTACGCATCATCGCGGTGTCGGGAGCCGGAACCGAGGCCAAACGCCCCGACTTCCATCAATTGTCCGCCCTGAATGCCCACATTGCGCGTCGCGGCCGTTCCCAGCCCCAGGCTGCCGCGTGCCACCGCCGGATTTTTCAGGTCGGCCAGATTCTTGTCCTTGCGCAAAAACGCCTCGGTGCCGTTCTGGTCTGACAACGATCCCTTGGGTCGCAGGTCGGTGATGTTGCCGGCAGCGTCAATGCTGGCCACCGCAAACAGGTAATGCTTAAACCCGGCGGCGTCGGTGTAATCGGCCGCCGTGGCGGCAACCGTCAGTTTCACCACCGCCGCCCATTGGCTTACCACGTTGCCCTGGTAGCTTGCATCGACCCACACCTTGACCGGCTTGGCGCCCACGGTGATGGTTTGGTTCGTCGCCAGTACCGCACGCAGCCCGCCCACGTAACCGGTGCCGGCATTCACTACATACTGCGCCCCGTTCTTCACCACCAAAAAGCCGTTGCCGAAAAACGCGCCGGCGCCGTAGTGGTCACGATTGATAAGCCGTTGCATGTCATCAATACCGCCGAGCCGCGCGGTAAAATCAATCTGCCAGGTCTCGGCCGGCGTGGTGATGCCGGTTTCTTTGGCAGCGCCGTCATATTCCATCAGGAAAGAGCGCGTTATCGCGTTGCCCTGTTGGCCGGCACGGTTCGCCACCTTGCGCTGAGTCGGGGCATGGATAACCATCGCCACCGTGCCGCTGGCCTTATTGACCAGGCCGATCCAGTTGAAATCAAAGTCGCCGATCTCGGTGCCGAGCGTCACCGAGTACACCACGGTATTGCTGTTCACGACGCCGGTTTTGTTGACGGCCTGGCGATGCACGATATGCCCCGCCGCCGGCATCCCTTCCTTGCGGTCGATGGGCTTGTTCGGATCGAGGCCGGGTACGTTGGCGAACACAAATTCATCCAGCACCACGCGCGTGCCGTCGACGGCCTCTTTGGCTTTCCATTGCTCGAAAGCAAAGGTGATCGCAGTTTGTGACATACTTCTTACCCCTTTAAAGACGCACGCGACACGCTGGCGCTGCTCGGTTGTTGGGTGCCGGCAAGCGTCGCGCTGTAGCACACGTATTCACCCCCGACCCAGCCGACACGCAGCTGCAAGGAGGAATTGTTGATAACTTCAAATCGATAGCGGCGGCAGGTGCGCCCGTACTGCCGGATGATCTGCATCAGCAAATCGGGGTTGCCGGCCACCTGGCCATCGGTGACGCGCACGCTGATCACGTCCCAATCAATGCCTGGCTGGCGCTCCAGGATCTCCACATAGCCCACGCCCAGCCGTTCGAAAATGGCGACAAAGCCCGCAACGGAACCGGCATCGCGGGCGTTGATAAACGCGTACATCACCCGCTTGCGAAACAGATCCAGCGGCTCGCCGTCAAAGCGGGCAATATCCCGCTGATAGGCCAAAATGTGCAGCAGCGCCACGGTGCAGGTGGCCGCATCCAGTTGACGCAGCGGCCACACCAGCCAGCCATGCACCCAGCGCCAGAATGCGCGGGCCGCCCGCAGCAACTTGGCCGGTTCGCCTCGGTTCATCCATGACGGTAGGCGCAGGCCGTCCAGTTGCTTATCGAAATCAGGCATTGCTTACCCCCACTTTCAGCGACGACAGGCGCGGCACGTTCAGCTCGCTCACAATGTCGCCCAGGGAAAAGGTGATCGACTCCAGCACCGGGAACGCGCGGTGCAGCTCCCGGCCCAGGTTGGAAAATGAAAATCGCGCATACGGCCAGGTCTTCTTAACGTCATACTCCGCGTTCTGCCGAAAGGCGCAGCGGATCAGGGCTTCGCAATTGCGCACCAACTGCGCCAGCTCGTCGGCGGTAAAGTTGGCCTTATTCTCGACGAACAGCGTCACCGCCAGTGCGTGCTGGGTTTCCGGCAGCGCAAAGCACTGCATATCATCGCCGTGGCCGTGGTGGCCCTGCCCGTTGATGTAGTCGTTAACCGCGCTGATAAAGGGCTGTGAGACCACGCCCGAATCCAGCAGCAGATAGGCATTAGCGGTGCCCGGCCCGCGCGGGGCGTCATGCTTGAAGAAGATGCGATCGATACTCAGGCCGGCGACGCTTGCAATCATGCTGCGATACACCGCATCCGTGTGATAGTTTCCGGCCAGGTTGTACTGGTTGCGGCAGCGGTCACGCAAATCGTCGTCCGACTCCCGATCGGCGCCCGGCGTGGTTAACCAACCGTCCTCGTTTTCAACACGCACGATCCCCGGCACGGCCTGCGGCAGGATACGGAAATAGCCCGGCGCCAGATTGTGCGCCCCGCCCGGCTCGGTGGCGGTCACTGCGACAAATCCGGAGGCATTGCCGGCCGGCAGCGTGGTTTCCTGCGCCACGGCCAGGCTGTAAACGTTACCGTTGATACGCTCGGTTTGTATGACGGTTCCCGCCGGCACGGTCACCGATGCCTGCGCGTTGTCCTTGAAAAAACGCACCATGCCCGCCGCTGCCGTTGCCGGCTTGCGCTTGACGTTCACGCCCCAGGCGAACACGTCCAGAAAGCTGCCGGCGGCGGTGGCCAGATACATGTTGCGCATCACCACCGTGACCAGCACCGCCTTGAGCCACATCACGGGTGTGGTCACAATGACCTGAATTAACCGCCAGAACGGCGACATTCTGGAGGTGTTGGTAATTAAGCCTTCATGGGTGACCAGGTCATTAAATTTCTGGTTTACGTCTTCTTCGGTCAGTGGCATACCGCTTTCGGTAAGCGCCTGCTCATAATCAATTTGCGGTTTCGTCGCCATAATTAACGCTGGCCTCCACTTTGCCGAAATCATAGGTTTCTGCGGTCACCCAAAGCCGGGATTTTGTTTCCTCATGCACCACCACGGTGCCGGGAATAATGCGTTCATCATCCTCGACCAATAAAATAATCTGCATCAGCACATCCGCGCGAAGTGTCGGACTTCTTTCCGCCACAAGCTGGGTAATTAACCCACTTTCAATAATGGCGTGTACGCAGTCTTGACCAATGCTCACCCGGTTATTGCATAACACCGGTTCATTACCGGGATTTAACGTAAAATTGCCGTTCTCAATCAGCAGGTCGATATATAAGGGATCGTGCATCAGTTTAATTCCTGCCATTCCATTAATTGCTCTGGCGTCATGCCTTGCTTGACGTTGATATTTTCAATGCGTATTTGCTTACTGTTATCGGTGACGGTGCGCGTGTTATTGGTGATGTCCTTGCTTAATCCGCCCGGCCCAATCCCTTTTAACTTGCCGCCGGTGATAAGCGTATTACCGGTTAGCGCTGCCGGTTTGGCCTTGTCGGGCTGTACGGCCGCCATCGCTTTAACCTGCGGCGCCGGCGGCTGTGGAATGGCAAGTGCAACGGGCGCCGGCGTTCTCTGCACCGTCCCGGCAACCGACGCGGCCGCGGTCGGCAGCGACTGCCCCACCGGTAATGCGGAGGGCGCCGGCAGGACTTCACCCGACACCGCCACCGCAGCCCCCGGCAAAGCCGGCACATCAGCCACGGCGGGCACCACATCTACCGTCATGGCATCAATATCGATGCCCGGCAGCATATTCAGCTTGTCCACGATCCAATTGTAGGTGTCGGCAAACGAGGCCTTGAGCACCTTCCACAGGTTGGAAAACACGCTGCTCACCACCTGGCCGATTTTCTTGAACGACTCGACAGGCCGCGCCGGATCAAAGGCGGCGATAACATCCAGCCAGCCCTGGTAAACAATGCCAATCGCATCGAACAGGTGACCGACCATGTTAATCACCAGTTCGAGCGGAGCCAACAGCAACCCGAGCGCACCCGCCACAATCTGCCCGCAGGCTTCGCCGGCACTGGTCACGCCCTGGAGTTCGCCGGCTGTCCACTGCACCGGGGCCAACAGATTCATGAACCACCCGAACAAGGTTTTGACCGCGCCCCACACGGCGCCAATCGCCCGCGAAATCGGACTGAACAGCCCGGCGAACGGCGCCAGCGTGCCGGCGGCCTGTTTAAACCCGCTGATAAACCCTTTCACAAACGCCTTGATGGGCTGCCAGAAGATGTAAACCGCCGCCACTGCCGCGCCGATCGCTGCAACCACCAACGCTATCGGCCAGGCCATCAGCAGGAACGAGGCGGCCCCGGTACGTGCGGCGATACTGGTCGCCAACAGGGCGGCCCGCACGCCTTTCAGCCCCCGATTAAAAACGGTTGTCGCGGCGCCGCCGGCGAGCATGGCCAGGCGGTTTAGTCCCAGCAATTTGGCCACCGGCCCCAGCAGATTCTTAAGCCCCAACATCAGGAAGGCATGAACGCCGATCGCAATGTTGGCAATGGCGCCGGCAGCCGCCAGGCTCATGAAGGCGATCACGGCCAGGCCAATGGCACGGGCCAGATTGGGGAACAGCTTCAACCAGCGAACCAGCGTTTGGCCAGCATCCGCCATCTTGTTGATCAGCGGGTACAGCACCGGCAGCAGGGTTAAACCCATCGCCGCGCGGATGGAATACCAGATCGCCGTCAGCCGCTCCCACGGATTGGCCATCTTGTGCGCCATTTCCGTGGCCCGCTTCATGCCGTCGCTGCTGCCGAGGGTGTTGATATGGCGATTCAAGATGTCAACGTTGCCGTACAGCTGCTTGATAACGTTCGCGCCATCGCCAAAGGCTTTATCCAGCTCGGCCTGCGCCTTGAGATTGCCCTCAATGCTGGCGCCATATTTGGCCTGTAGCTTCTCCAGCATTTGCGGCATGGTCAGCATTTGCCCGGACGCATTCACGAAGCTCAGGCCCAGCTGCTTGGCCCCCTGCTGCGCCACCTTGTAAAAGGATTCATAGCTGCCGCTGGCCTCGGTGCCCAACGTCTTCTCCAGTTGCCCCAGCACCGCAAACTGTTCATCCAGCCCCACGCCGTAGTTGGAGCCGACGCCCTTGGCGCCTTCCATCAGATCGGAGATCGTCTGCATACTGGTGCCGAACGCCTGCGCCATATAGGCCGTTTTGCCGGCCACCTGCTCGGCAAACTCCACCCGCCCAATCTTCTCGGCGTAGCTGTCGAATTTGTTGTACATGCTGCCCATGTACTCCGCCGCCTCGGCGGCGCTGCCCTTGACGGCGGCGGCCAGGGTGTTGGTCGCCACCGCGAAGGCCGGCAGCTCATCATTGCTCAGCCGCGCCACCTGGCTGCGAATAGCCTCCGTGGAGCCGATAAACTCGGTCGCGGATTTCCCGTACCGGGCACTGAACGCCAGCGCATCGCCGGCCACCTTTTGCAGGGTTTTGTCGTCAATGCCCTTGGTGGCGGCCGAGTTGAGCGCGTCGGTCATTTCAATGGCCGGGCCGAGTGCCCCCTTGATTGACAAGCCGACGCCCACCAGGGCCGCACCGCCTACGGCAATCTTGCCAAAGGCCGCCTGTGATTTTTCCGCGAAGCCGGTCACCGACGCCTGCGCCTGTTTTAATGGCCGCGTCAGCTTGTCGATCAGGCTCAGGGTAAAATCTAGCTGTTTCATTATTCGCCTTTAAATGCCAAAGAAATGCCGTTTGCCACGGAAATGGCGTTATTTTCCCAATACCGGTTATCCAGCCAAATGGCGCGGGCCAGATTTTCGGTAGAATCATTCTCATTCGGCAAATAATGCCGACGCAGCGTTAACGCCTGCTCAATGAAATTACCGTCAATGGCCCGCAGCCGGTTGGTCAGTTTTTTACTTCAATTTCCAGCTTAGGCGCATATTTCGCATTGACCGCTTCGGCAATCTGGAGCGCGGCGCCCGGCAGTTTTAATAATTCATCCAGCGCCGCCTTGGTGTCATTGGAAACAATGCGGCGCAAATAGGTATCGTGCGGCGCCACCTTATTGTCCATTGTCATGTCGTTAATCAGGCTGTTATACGCGGTGGTGTTTGGCTCAAAGGTCACCACTTCGCCCTGAATGGTCAGGGTGATTTTATTTACGGCTGCGTCTTTACTCATGGTACTAATTCCTCTCGCTGGTTTATTTCGTCAACTAATTGATTATGTCTGGCGGCGCACGCCGGGTAATTATCGAAATACCACAGCAGCGCGTCGCTAATATCCTTGCCCGTCACGCCATTAAGGCGCGGTAGCGTTTCCGGGCACTTCACCCGCAGATTTTCCTGAAAGGGCACGTTCGGCACGGTCGGCGGCGTCGTTGTACATCCTGATAAAGTCATCAGACAGACACACGCGGGTAAAAACCGGCTTAACCACTTCGGTGCGGATCTCTTTGGGTGGCGCGTTTCGTATTGCATCCAACTTTTCCTCCAACTGGCGGGCCGAGGCGCTGGCCACCGCCTGCGCTTCCTGCCTGGACTGCTCACCGGCCTGCGACGCCGCCCGCTCGACAGCCAACTGCACGCTGTCCCGGTGCCAGCCATTGGCCAGCCATCCAAGCCAGAACGCCGCCACCAACACCGCCAGTCCCAACCCTGCCGCCCTGTTCATCAGCGCACCCCGTTGTGTTCCAGGCTAAAGTGATTGCCATCGGGGCGACTCTTGAAGCGCCCGCCCCAACTGCCGCCGATGGACTCCCAGAACTCGCCGAGCGGTAAATAGGCCTCGGTCTGCGTCTGGTATTGGCCGTTGATGAACAGATTAAAATCCACCGCCAGCCGCTGGGTGTGCAGACTGTTGGCAATACCCGCGCCGGTTTTGGCATTGCGGGCGGCCTGCTCCGGCGTGCGGTAGGCTTCGCCGAAGGTCAGCCGATAGCCTCGCTCGTCCGCCCAATAAATCAGCTGGGCGATCATCACGGTAAAAAGCTGCTGTTTTTCACTCAGTGTCATGTTTTCCCTTCCCTTTCAGCAGGCTGCTGCCCTTGCGCCGCAACCACAGTTCCACCGCCTGGTGGCCGGCAATCCCCAGCGCCGCCCCCAGCCCGACGATCGCGAGCGGCGACAACCCCGGCACCCAGATAAGCGCGGCGCCCGCCGCCATCGAGGTGGCCGAACCCAGCACGATGCGGCCAATAAACAACCGCAGGGTGATCGGCTCCTGGCTGCTCAGCACCTGCCCCACGGCGATAATCGCCCCCAGCACCAACAGCCAGACAATATTTTTCTCATGCTCCTGCATTGCCTACCCTTACCCGATCAGGTTCTGCGTAACGTCCGACTCCAGATAAGGAATGCCCCCCAGGCGCACAAAATCGGGATCGGTCACGACGAACTTGATTTTGTGGGTCATGATGCTGCCGCCCTTGGGATCAACGTCCAGAATGTCGCTCACAATCAGCTTGCAACCGAACGCCTCAACCTTCAGTTCTTCATTGCCGGCCTTGGCATACCACATCAGATCGATAGGCGGGATGCCGCGCCAGCTGCCGGCGGCCTGCGCCCTGGCTTTCACCTGGGCAAAGGCCTTGGTGCTCAATTCGATTTCGCCCTCGGCCGCCACGTCGCCGCTTACCCACCCGTCCGGCACGCCCTGGGTTTGGGCGGCGGCGGTGTTGTCGGTAATGCTCAAACTGACCTTTTCCGCGTGGATCAGTGCGCCGTCCATGTTGAAGTCGACCGACTGGCCCGAAATACGCTTTGTCATGCTGTTGCCTCCAGCGAGTTATCCAGCATCAGGCTCACCGTGATGCCTTTCGGGCATTCGTAGGTACGGATCACCAGATAAATTTCTACCTTGGTGGACGTGCGCCAGGTGATTTTGACGTCGCCGTCCTGCGGGGACTTCACTTCACCGGGGAACGTCACCCCGTTAATCTGGGTGCTGCGCGACATTTCACGCAGCACGCGGGCAAAGTACGCCTGGTGCGCGGCAATGCTCCCCGGCGTGCTGTTCAGCGACCGATCGGCAATCTTGGCAATCGCCTGGAGGCGGACGCGCCGCGCCACCTTGTCGACCACGCGCAGGTTCTCAACGGCCTGATAGTCGCCCCCTTCCACATCCAGCGTGCGGCCGTCTGACCAATACATGCCGTCATAGTCGGGATACCACATCGGCACGCTGAAACGCAGCGCCTCCAGCGCCTGGAGCGTGGCCAGCTCCAACTGCACCCCGGTGCCATCCACCGGCAGGGCCGTGCTGCCCATTTCGACCAGCGCCCCGGTGGCCACGCGGGCCGGACTGTCGGCGATGGTGACCTTGCGACTGCACAGACGCCCCGCCAGCACGCCCGGCTCGTTGCCCCACAGGCGCGGCGTCAACTGAATGCCCGGCTCCGCCACCCCTTTTTGCAGGTCTTTCACCCGGCCCAGGTAGTCCGCCCAGGTTTCGCCCTTCTGCACGCCCTCGGCAGACAAAATAAACCACTGCCACCGGCCAAACTTGGCGATGAACTCCGCCCGCAGGCTGGCGGCCGTCTTGATGATTTCCGCCGTTGCCGGCACCAGGCACACCACCCCTTCCACGCTCGCCACCTGCTGCGCACTGCGTACCGCCGCCGCCCAGGTTGCCGGCGCATCCGGTTCAGCCAGCACATGCACATAGCCGAACCAGTTTTGCCCGGCATTGAGCATCGCCGCCTTCACGTTGCTTTTCAGCACCGAATCGCCCATGCCTAGCAGCGCATCCAGATCGCTTTGCGTGTTGACCGCCAGCGTCTTGCCGACATTGGTCTTACCGCTGCCGACGAACAGCAACACCCGCTCAATGTCTTTGGTTTCACCTTGCAACCGGTTAACCTGGTTAACCTGAATCTCTGGCCAACTCATAATTTCCCCTTCATATCCTGCGCCTTGACATCCCAGCCGAACCCGATCGCCTGTAGTTGACGTGCCAACGCCTTGTTAAATTCTTCGTCGCTCATGCCCAGGAACGGACGGGCGGGAAGTTCTACCGTCCAAACGGATTTCGCCGCTTTCCCGCTCAGTTTTCTGATAAGCAACCCCGCCTGGGCGAACGACATCACCCCGGCAATTTCTTTCAACGGTGGCCGCCGCCACCGCGCCCCCCGCTTGATGCGGTAACCCAATTGCCGCAGCTTTTTGGCCTGGCGTAATGTCGCCTTGCGGTTGGGGTCGTTGTGCCGCTTGCCCGTCCGTTGGCGGCGGATTTGCGTGCGCATCCCCTCCTGCTGGGCCGCGCCGACCACCCCGGCCGGCACCGGGTTCTCACCGTTGCGATACCCGCCGCCCTGGAGGTAAACCCGCACCGCCTCGATGTCCGGCAGGTCGCGGATGTGCAGCAAATTGGGCAGATTGCGCAGCATCTTGCCGCGCCGACGCGTTTTCCTTGCCGCCCAGGCCTCACCGTCCGGGGTCTGCTGCTTTTTGACGTGCTGCTTTGCCGTCTGGATCACGCCGTACTTGGCCATGCGCCACAAAAAGCGCTGTTTCTTCTTCTGGCCCAGCTCCAGCCTGGCCAGCTCGCCGCGCAACTCTCGCAGCTGTTTTTTACTCAGCTCGCCATTGATGATCATGACGTTTTACCGATCGGCGCCCCGGTCGCATCGGCGCCGTATACCGTCCCTTCCAGCGCCCACCAGATTTGCGGGTCGGCCAGTCGCCAGCGCTCGCCATCGAAGGGGATCATGCCTTCCGCATCCCTGACCACCGTCAGCGCCTCATACAGCGTCAGCGTCACCTCAACAACGGCCGTTTGCGTATCCGCCAGGATCACTATCTCTGGCATTTCCAGATCAAAGCCCTGCTCTGCCAGCCCCTCGTCGGTGTGCTCTATCAGCCAGGACATCAGCAGGGCGCACAGATTGCGCGGATCAAACAGGCGGAAGGGGAAACGCCCCCAGGACAACACCACCTCGAACTGCATCACCGCCAGCTGGTACTGGTCTAATCCCAGCTCGCGCTGCGCCGGAATAAACCGCAACCCGTCCATGTCGCTGGTAAATTCCAGGTTGGCGATCCGCGCCGGCAAATGCGCCTTGATAAATTGGGTCAATGAGTCGAGTTTGCTCATACCAGCCGCGCCGACGATCGGCGCACCCCCTTCATGTTGCGCAGCACAAAAGCGGCCTCGGCCAGCAAGCGGCTGCGGGTTTCCGGGTTTTCCTGCCCGGCGTTGGGCGCCCGGCTGAACTGCGTGGAATACTCGCCCAGCAAATCCGCCTTGGCCCTGGCAAACACGGCTTTCTCGTATTGGGCTATCAGCGCGGTTTTACCGTCGATATTTGGCCCCGGCACCTCTGCGGCCGCCTGATACCCCTTGCCTTTTAGCTGGGTGGCCAGCTTCGCCAGATCCATATTGATTTCCGCCACCGTCGCCACCAGGGCCGCCGATAACGTGCCCGCGTCGATGTCGCTGGGAATGTTGCGCCGCTGCTGGAAGTCGGCCAGGTTCAGATCCGGCCAAAATCCGTCATTGGTCAGCACTTCATTCTGGTAATCAATGGGTTCACCGCTAAACATCGTTTCACTCCGAAAAAAAGCGGGCAGACCGGTTTCCATAGCACATCGCACCGAAGTGCCTTGCCTCCACCGCGCCCGCTTTGGCTTGCGGTAGTCGTTTTACTCTTTCGCCAGGGCACGCAACCGGGCGGCGATGCGCTGCCGGTGCGTTTTGACCTTGGCCCCAACCGGATCGAACGCGTGCGCCTGCATCAGCAAATTGTCGGCCTGCTCCAGCGTGGCCACATCTTCCACCGCCGTGGCGCGGGGTTCGCCGTTGTCGTCACGCAACAGCAACAACCCGGCAAACTTGAACCACTTGGCGCTGATTTCCTCATGCAGCCGCCAGTTGTCCCGCACGTTCTCAAAGGTGCGGGAAAAGTACGGCTCCACGCTGTTGCCCTGGGCGGCTTCTTCTTCCGCCCAGGCCAGCACGGTGTCCGCCGCAAAGGCGGCAAAACTGCGCCGCATCCGGTCGGGCGTCTGCTGACGCTGGGCGATCGCGATGTCCACCCAATCCAGCCCCAAATCAAAGTCGCCTACGTCGAACAACCAGATCACGCACCAGGCAAAAATCGGATTGGCGTGAACGTCACCCGCCGCAAGATAAGCCTCCACCGTGGGCTGCCAGCGTGGCAGCAACACGTCGCGTTTCATCAGGATGCGATCGGCAATGGTCGGCAGGTTGCGCAGCCGCGCAATGTCGCTTTCCATTGCCCGCACCTGAATGTGCAGGCTGTCCCAGCCGGCAATCGCCTGCTGGTTATCCAGTTTGCGCTGCGCCTGGATCATGGCGCTGTGGCGCTGGGCGGGTGACAGGGCCATGCCGTGTTACTCCTTCGCCACCGGTTCGCTTGGCTCTTTCACCTTGCCGATGGTGACGGCGCTTTCATCAAAGGCCGCGTACAGTTCCGGGTACTCCACCGCGTAACCTTCGTTGCGCAGGTATTTGTTCTCGTACTGTTTGCGGTCTTCCACGAACTCCGCCTTGCGCTGGCGGGTGTTGCGCTGGGTGTAGCAATGCAGGTTGCTCAGCGGCGTCACGATCATGCGCTTGCCCGGCATGAACGGCGGCACGATAGCCGGACGGCCGGCAATGGAGGTGCCCAGCATCTGCGCGGCGATTTTCTCGGTTGGGCGATCGGCAGCCTGATACAGGCGATACTGTTCCGCTGCGACCAGGTCGGCACCAACCAGCACCACCAGGCGCGGATCGTTGCGGAACTGCTGCGGAATTTTGCTGTTGATAAGGTCTGACGCCATCGCGTCCAGTGATTTGTAATCGCCCTTTTCATCCAGCGTGATCGGCGTATCGATGATTTGGTTTTTGTCGTAGTTGCGGACAAACTGGTGCCAGCCGATATTGACGTCTTCGCCGTTCGGGTTCTTCTCCGGATCGGTAGACTTCGCCACGTTGGTGCCGTTGAAGCCGATGCGCAGCATATCCAGCGCAAAGGACTGGTTGGTGAATTCCTGCATACGCTGGAAGAATTCGTTTTCATCGCCGGCGTTCGCCCACACCGACAGCAACGCCCATTTGAGGGCCGCGCCGGAGTCGGTTTCAACCAGCTTGTACTCCAGCCCGTCGACGCCGGTATTGCGGATAAAACGGCCGCCCTCTTTACGCCCGGTAAAGATGCCCGGATTACCCACGTTGACCACCTGGCCCTGCAACTGGTCAACATCGGCGCAGGTGATCATGGACAGGAAGTCCACGGACTCCAGCAGCGCCGCACGCAGTTGGGTTTCTTTCGGGTCGGTCAGAGAAAAATAGCGGTCAGCACGCGACTGGCCGTATTCTTGCGCAAGGCCGGCGCTGTATTTATCCAGCATCTCACGCGCACGTTGATTTAATTGCATAGTTTCCCCTCATCCACAGGATGAAATAAAAGCGGATGGTCGATTAAAGGAACTTGAACGGCTTACGCGCGTCGCCCTTTGGATTTTTGTTTGGCAACTTGGTAATGCGATCGTCCAGTTTGCTGAAATTCTTCACGATGCCGCCGATATTGTCGCGCAGCAGTTTGAATTCCTGGGTGTCCACCACTTCCTTCACGGTTTCCACATCATCCTGGACTTCTTCAACCGTCGCGGCGGTTTCTTCGGTTTTGCCTTCCAGCGCGGAAACGCGATTTTCCAATGCGGCGACAGCTTCCGCCAACGCCTGCAATTTATCCGGCTCGCCGGTGGTTTCTTCCGGTAATTCATCCTCCAGCGAGAAGAATTTACGCCAGCTGTTTTTTTTGTCCTTAGCCATATTTTTACCTATCAGGTTCAAGGGTTGAGTGGCCGCATAAATCAAACCCTGCTTGCGGGTCTGACTAAAGTGCAGCCGTTCGGTGTAGACACTCGCCGGCTCGTCGGTGACGGCCAGCCCTTCCAGATACGATTTGCCCGTGCCCCGGAAATTGCCATCGGGGGTAAATTCGGCCGAGCAGAACACCAATTGCCCCGCTGCATTGGCTCGCATCAGCCCGATATTGGGGCGCAGGCGAGCGAACAGCCGCATAATGCCGTCTTCGCCTTCTTCACATTTCAGGGCCAGCACTTCGCCACAATTCCCGTATTCGGTTTCGCGGCTATGTTCAGGCCAGATCATGGCGGTTTTTAATTTCGGATCGTATAGCTCGGCGGCATCGATTAACCATTGACGCTCAACAAAACGTTTGTCGCCGGTTTCGCCTTCCGCGCAAATACAAATCCAATCGGTCATTAATTGGGACACTGCACGCTCTTTTCTTATCCGGTTATATCGAGAACCTGATTATTACCCCGCAATAAAAACCGCGCACCCCATTAATTTCTGACACTTTCGGATAAGCGCCTTTAACCGAAACCAACCGATATAAAGCCAGCGTCAACAGAAAATAAAGCCCGCATAATTGCCGCATGGCTAAATACTCACAAGAACTTATCGGCGTAGCGCGTTCACTGTATTTAAAACACTGGACGCCCAAGGAAATCGCCAGCGAATTAAATCTGCCGAATGCGCGGATCGTTTATTATTGGGCGGATAAATGGCAATGGGCCGACTTGCTCAGCCATGAAAGCATTGAGGAAGTGATCAACCGCCGCATTCAGGTGCTGACTCACCGCGATAATAAAACGGACATCGAGCTTAAAGAACTCGATAGCCTGATCGCGCACCACTGCAAACTGCGTATCCAGCAGGCGAAACACGCGGAAAAAATGGCGGCGCTCAGCAGCCAGGGAGCCGGTGACGGCGGCGACGACTACACCGGCGCCGGCGACGAACGCGAGGGCGGCAAGAAAAAACGCAAGTATCGCAAAAATGACATTTCGTCACTGTCCAAGGACGACTTCGACGCCTTCGCTGATGAACACCTTTTCGGCTACCAGAAGCACCTGCGCCTGAATATCACCCAGCAGATCCGCAACATCCTCAAAAGCCGCCAGATTGGCGCGACCTGGTACTTTGCCTTTGAAGCGCTGGAGAACGCGGTACTGACCGGCGAGCCGCAAATCTTCCTGTCGGCTTCGCGCCCGCAGGCGGAGGTGTTCCGCTCCTATATCGTCAACATCGCCGAACAGTATTTTGGCGTGAAGCTGACCGGCAACCCGATCCGCCTCAGTAACGGCGCCGAACTGCGGTTTTTGTCCACCAACTCCAACACCGCGCAGTCCTACAGCGGGCACCTCTATATCGACGAGTATTTCTGGATCCAGAACTTTACCCGCCTGAACGAGGTGGCCAGCGCGATGGCCACGCATGACCGGTGGCGCACCACCTACTTTTCCACGCCCAGCAGCAAGACGCACCAGGCTTACCCGTTTTGGACGGGGGAAGAATGGAAGCGCGGCGACGCGAAGCGCAAAAAGGTGGACTTCCCCGCCTTTGACGAACTGCGCGACGGCGGGCGCCTTTGCCCGGATGAACAATGGCGTTACGTCATTACCCTGGAAGATGCGATCGCCGGCGGGTTCAATCTGGCCAGCATCGACCGCCTGCGCAACAAGTACCCGCGCGACACGTTCAACATGCTGTTTATGTGCGTGTTCGTCGACAGCGGCGACAGCGTGTTCAAGTTCCACGATCTGGAAGGCTGCGGCGTCGACATTGCCGTTTGGCAAGATCACGATCCGGAAGCCGCGCGGCCCTTTGGCAGTCGCGAGGTGTGGGGCGGCTTCGACCCGGCCCGCTCCGGGGATACCTCGACTTTCGTTATTCTGGCGCCGCCGCTCTACGAGGGCGAACGCTTCCGCGTGCTGGCCACCTTCTACTGGCAGGGCATGAACTGGAAGCACCAGGCCAGCCAGATCAAGAAGCTGTTCAAGCGCTACAACATGACGCACATCGGTATCGATACCACCGGGATCGGCAGCGGCGTGTTCGAGATGGTGGAGGCATTCGCGCCGCGCCAGACCGTCGCTATTCGTTACGGGGTGGAAACCAAAAACCGGCTGGTGCTCAAGATGGTCGACCTGGTGGAAAACCAGCGCATCGAATGGGACAACGAGCAGAAGGAAATCCCCGCCAGCTTCCTGGCCATCCGTCGCACCACCACCGCCAAGGGCGGCAGCATGACGTTCACCGCCGATCGCAGCGCCGAGACCGGGCACGCTGACGTGTTCTTTGCCCTGTCCCACGCCGCCGACAATGAGCCGCTCAACTACGAGAACGCCCGCAAATCAACATGGAAAACGAGAAAAGCCGCATGAAGAAGAACAAACACCGCCGCCGCGCTGAACCGCGCCAGGCCAGCGCCGCCGGCAGCAACCGAAAAATGAGCATCATGAACCTGGGCAACCTCGGCAAGCCCGAGCCGGTACTCACCACCGGCACCGATTACCGCGAAATCTGGTATGACAACGACTTTGACCACTACAGCCAACCGATTGACCGCCTGGCGCTGGCGCAACTGGTCAACCTCAACGGCCAGCATGGCGGCGTGCTCTATGCGCGGCGCAATATGGTAGCGGCCAACTACCAGGGCGGCGGCCTGTCCCATGAAAAGCTGAAAGCCGGCGTGTTCGATTACCTGACCTTTGGCGATCTGGCCATCCTCAAGGTGCGCAACGGCTGGGGCGAGGTGATCGGCCTGGAGCCGCTGCCGTCGCTCTATCTGCGCATCCGCAAGGACAACTCGTTTGTGGTGCTGCAAAAAGGCGAGCCGTTGGTGTACCTGCCGCAGGATATTATCTTCTTGCAGCAGTACGATCCGCAGCAGCAGATTTACGGCCTGCCCGATTACATCGGCGGCATTCACTCGGCCCTGCTCAACAGCGAGGCGACGATATTTCGCCGTCTGTACTACCACAACGGCGCCCATACGGGCGGCATCATCTACACCAACGACCCGAACCTCAGCACCGAGGTGGAAGAAGAAATCGTGCAATGCCTGGAGCAAAGCAAGGGGATCGGGAATTTCAGCACGCTGTTTGTGAACATCCCGAAGGGCGATCCGGAGGGGATTAAATTTATTCCGATCGGCGACATCAGCGCCAAGGATGAATTTTCCAATATCAAGAACATCAGCGCCCAGGACGTGCTGACCGCCCACCGCTACCCGGCAGGGCTGGCCGGTATTATTCCCAGCAACGCGGCAGGCCTCGGCGACCCGGTGAAGGCCCGCGAGACCTACCGGCAGGACGAGGTGATCCCGTTGCAGCGCATGATAATGGACGCGGTAAATACCGATCGTGACGTGCCAGCGCACTTACATTTGAAATTCGACATCGAAACAACACAATCGGGTGCGCTATGAGCAGAAAACCGCTAAAATTCCAGAAGTTTGCCACTTTTGGAGCCAGAAACATGCGCGTAATGAAAGTCCTATGCCCCGAATGCGGCGCCAATGCCATTATCAGAAAGACCGCCCGGAAGCATCGCCAAATTTCTGACCTGTATTGTGCCTGCACTGACGTGGAATGCGGTCACACCTTTGTGATGAATGTGACCTTTTCGCATACCCTCAGCCCCAGCGCCAAAACCGGGGATAAGCTGCTGAAAACCGTCATTGACGGCATGAACCTTCAGCAGCGGCAGATGATGCTGGATTTATTGCAGGGTGCTGCTACCCCCGCCGCCTGACTTAACGCCTCCACCCTGGGGGCGTTTTTCTTCTTCCTGTTGCCTTTCAACAATTGCCGTTGTCATTTCCGCAATCCAGGCGATCGCCAACTCATGGTCGCCAGGCTTAACCGGCGCACCCGCCACCAGGCGAGCCACCAAATCGACACGTTCAAAGGCCAGAGATTGGAAGAAACCATCACGCATTTCAGATCCCTCTTATTGATTAATTATACTGTATATTTATACAGGAGCGATTTTATTTTAGCAACCTGCTAAATTGTCACCCATTCCAGCCCGGCCAAAGCTCATGCTCTGGCTGACTGCCGACCTCTTCCAGCCGCCCCTGGCGCAAAATCAGCCGCCGGTCGTCGTGAATAACCAGGCTGCTGCCCCGTTCCAGAATGGCTATCTCCCGATCGCTACCCTCAAATCCGCGGCGTTTAAGCAGTGTCGATAATTGACGCCCTGGCCCCGGCGTACAGTTATTGACAGAACTCCAAGGGGCGGCGTTGCCGCCAGAAACACCGGCCTGCGCTGACGCTTCGGCCAACTTCGGAACCACCTTCCACTGCACCAGCCGTGTGCACACGCGCGATGCCTCGCCCAGGCGCGGCGAATAGACGCCCGCAACCCGCTGGACGTCCTCGGCGTAAGCGTTGCCCTGCTCGGTGATGTCATAGGCCAGGCGCACCACCAGATCCGCCCGCGCCACCAACGGCCCGCCCTGGGCCTCGGTGTATGCCGCCCAATCGACGGCCACATCGGCAGCCGCCAACACGGCATCCATCTGCGGATTATCCAGCTGCTGACCCCGCAGCCGCCGCAGCTCCCGCCAGACGGTGACCGGCGCCCCGCCTATTTGCTGAAACTGCCGAATACGCCAGCGGCTCGCCCAGGCGCTGACCGCCTTGGCCATATCCCGCAGGTTCTCGCCGGTTTCCTCGTCTTTTTCCCCGTCGAGGGCGTACCCGTCGATGTTCTTGGAAATGTACTTGGCAATGTAGCCGGTGGCGCTGCCCTTGCTCTCGTCGATGGTTTTGAAGTGAAAACGGGCCTTGCGGGCCTTGAACGTCCGCAGCTCCTGCTTGTCTTCCGCGCAGGCGTATTTGTGCAGGATGCGGCGCAGCGGCTTGAGGTCGGCGGCGAGGGTGAACAGCAGCATGTGCCAGTGCGGTGTGCCATCGTGATGCGGTTCGACGACGCGGAAGCCGAACACGCTGATCCCGGCGCGGGCAATCGCCGCGCGGGCCTTGGCCCACACCCGGCACAGGTATTTTTGCGTGTCGCGCGGGTTGGCGCCGTTCCACTGTTCGACAAAGCCGCCACCGCTGTGGACGGAGTGGTATTTTGACGGCGCCGTGATGGTGTAGAACTCGCCGACATAGCCCTTTTCCTTGGCGATGTCTTCAAAGCCGCGCATTCTGACCATCAGCTCACAGCGACGAATAGCCGGGTTGGCGTTGCTGCCGTTGACCATATCCGCCATAGAAACACGCTCGCCGGTTTCCTCGTTCTCCAGATCGAACGCCTTGAAGAATTCGCGGTTGCGCTTTTTCTGCTCGGCCCACTCGCCCAGGGTGCTGCGGCTCACGTATGACGACGCGGCTTTTTGCACCTGGCCCACGGCGATCGCCATGTGCTCGCGCATCAGATCGCGGCGTCCCTTCAACCGGACGCGCCACCACTCCGGCGCCATCATGCGCAGCAACCCGGATTCCATCTGGCGCACGGAGATCCGCCCTTTGATGAACAGCAACCAATACGGTGGTTCGGTGCCTATTTCCCGGCTCAGTCCGGCCAAATTGCGGTAGGTGGCCAGCGTGCGGGCCGCCATGTCTTTTTGGCCTTCGGCCGGTTCGGCAAAGGTGCGATCGATGTAGTCGGCAAAGCTGGCGGCCATAAAGTCCGCCACGCGGTGCGCCAGGTTGCGCAGCTCGTCACGGCCCAGCGTCGGCAGCCTGGCCAGATCGTCATTGAAGGGGAACGGCACAACGCCGGCCGCATGGAATTGAGTTTGGAAACGTTGAGTTACCAGCCGTAGGCGCGGCAAAACACTTTTGCCCAGCGTGGTGCGCAAAAATGCATTGGCGCGGCGGCGGCCGCCTTTTTTAACATCGCGGTAGATTTTGGCGTAGCGCTCGCCAAAGTACCGGGCCAGATAGTCCGGTATCTCGCTAAAGAATTGGGAGCGCCACGCATGATCCTCACTGTCCAGATGCCACAAATCGCGCTCCACCACGCTAATGCCATCGGGCACGGTGGGCGCGAACAGTTCACGTTGGGCGCGGGCAGTGGCGTGATACTGCCCGTTTTGCACAGCTTCTACCGCCATCACTGGAACTCGGCCAACGCCGCATCGCACTGCATGGCCAGACGCTGGGTTTCCGCAACCAGTTCTCCGATGCTGGCGACCTTGGTCTGGCGGATGCTGTGGTTTATCAGATCGCTAACAAGCGCCACCTCGTCCGCATACAGCGCAATCACCACCGCGCGGCCGCCGGCGGCATTATGGCGCAGCTCGTAAAGCGTGTAGGTCTTATCGGTCTTGGCAATGACGTAGCGATGATCGATACAGCATTTAGCGGAACGACCGGCCGGCATCAGCCTGGCCGTTTCCTCTGACACCGGACGATCACGCCATGCCGCATAGAGCGGCATGATCGAACCTTCGGTTTCGCGGCCGTTATCAATCAGCCACTGGATGAACCCGCGAGCGTCATTCACTGGTCACCTCCGGCACCGCTTCGGCAGCAAGGTCTATTCCGCACCATGCCGGGTAACTGACTCGGATCGAATGCCCAGGAGGTAAGGCTTCCATAGGCGTAATTGACGCCAAAACTTCCCTTGCGGTTTTGGCGCTATCGCCACTGGCGCCAATACTGCGTGGCGCGTCAATTTCGGCCACATCGAACCCGTGGTATAGATTAATCTCGGCGGCCCTGATGCTATTCGAGATCACTACCGGTATGCCTGACTGACCAATGCGGCGGGCGTTGACGGCCAAACTCAAGTGCTCGCGCTTTCCAAACTCTCCAGAGTGGTAATTTGTGAATGCGTCTTTGCCCTTCTCCGGCAGATAGGGCGGATCGCAGTACACCACGTCACCAGAACGCACCAGGCGCAGAGTTTCGTGAAAGTCGGCGCAGATAAACGTTGCACGCTTCGCTTTTTCAGCAAAGGCGCGGATCTCTTCTTCGGGGAAATAAGGCGCTTTGTATTTGCCATAAGGCACATTGAAAAAGCCGGCACGATTGTAGCGGCACAGCCCATTGAAGCAGTGACGATTCAAATACAGGAAAATAACCGCACGCCGAAACCGTTCGGCACAGGTATGGTTAAACACCTGACGAAATTCAAGATATTGCTCGGGCGTGTTCGCCGTCATGAATAAGGCTTTCGCGGAGTCGATAAATCCCTGTGCATCCTCTTGGATCACCTGGTACAAGTTGATCAGGTCGAGGTTAACGTCCGCTACCAGGTATTCCGGGTAATCGGTATTCATCATCACAGCGCAGGAGCCGCCGAACGGCTCAACCAGCCGATCGCCTTCCGGTAGATATTCACGCAATTTTGCCGACAGACGGGCCTTGCTGCCCGCCCATTTCAATACGGTTTTATTCACCGGATACCTCCGGCGCTGACGGGGCATTGTTCATCAATGCAGTTACAGCAGACTCTAGACGCTGGCCAAGTTCTGTGTTTGTACAGTGTTCAGCCCATTCGCCCGACTCCAGCAAACCAACTACGGCTTCAACATCTTTTTGCAGTGCTGGCGCTGGCGATGCGGCGATGATTCGAAACTCAACGCTGGCTGCGATGGTTTCCTTCAGTATGAAGTCTACTTGTTCGGCCCTGATGGTTTCCCATCCAGTTACCTGCCCGTTGTAAGGGTTACGCATTCGATACTGATACACCGGCCAAGACTCCCGGTTAGCCAGGAGATCGCGGGCCAGTGCCTCAACAAATTTGCTGGCAAAGACCACACTTTGTCCTGACGGACGCTTTTGCGTACATTCTTCAATGGTTTTGCGTAGCTGTTCAGTGCTAATCATGGCAGTGTCCTTAATCGTAATTTTTGGTTTCGTAACGTGGTGTCTTGCGCTGGCGAAAACGCCGAATATCCAGCGCGATAGAGACCACGAAGAAGATCGCAGCCGCTGCGGCAATCACCAGCAGGAAGGCCAGCGCTACGGCGATGATAAAAATGGCGTCCATTGTCATGAGTCCATCCCCCTGTTTTTCCAGTTCTCGGCCTCCTGGCGCAGCAGGTCGATAATCTCAACGGCGGACAGTTCTCTAATGGCCACATCTGTAGCCAGGCGATCCAACTGGCCCGAGAACAAAACCGCCGCATCAGCAAGCGCCTCATTGCGGGCCAGATTGATCACGTATTCGAACGACTCGGCCGCCGCACGGTTGCTAATGTCTTGTCCGATGGTTGGCATGGTGTTTTCTCCCCATTTGGGCAAAGCGCGGCCCCGGCAACCTGTTGGAAGCCGTGGTGCTCTGCCGTGGATTAATTAGTGAATTTGGCGGGTTTCGCCGCTGTGATGCGATTGATTCGGGGCCGGCAGTCCGTGCAGGGGTTGGGCGCTTTTCCACCACAAGGCGATCATGCGCGTTGTCACCTCAAGCCCAAGGCTGCCCGCGATGTAGTAAATGGCGCGGATAGCGGCCAGCGCTTCCATCTGCCCCGCCGGCACCTGCGCTTCGCGGTACACTCGGCACCAGAACGCAACGTTGGCGGCAAACCATTGGTAAGGGTTGGTCAGATGGTAGGAGTCATTGACCAACTCATGCCCCAGCGAGATCAGCCCGTTGGTTTCTTCGCACTTATCCAGGAAGAAACGCGCGTAGCTGGGCTTTACGCCCCAGGCGTTGAAGTCGGACAACAGCCCTTCTTTTTGTACCGCAATTGTTTTCATAACTACCTCAGTGATTGACGTGTAAGCCGTTAATCCGTTGCAACAACTCGGCCTTGGCCCGCAGGGAGTTGGCGCCCGTGGGTGCCTTCGTGGCCGCTGCCTTCTTCGTCGGTATACCTGGCGCCTCGGTGCGGAAGTCCAGATCGTTGAAACCGCCGAACAGGCTCACCATTGCCTGCAAGCGCTGAATGCCCCTTTTCAACTGGTGCAACTCACGCTCGTTGAAGTCGTCCCAGCTGTAGTTGCAAAAGAAAGATTTCATGCCGGCAGCGTGCAGCAGCACCCCACGGCGAGCCGGGCTAAGCCCGTTCCACACCTTGCGGGCTTTGCTGTGGTGGCCGGTTACCGTGGCACGGCACACCGCAAGCCAATGCTCATGATTTGCCATCATTACCCCCTCAGCCCCATCAGGCGGAACCACCAAGGGCGGCGGCGGGCCTGTATCGGCTGCAATACGCAACCACGTGAAAACACCACTTGGCTGGCGCATGGCTGCCAGCGTTGGCCGTTCGGTAATTCCAGCCAGCCGTGGCCATAACTTGGCAGTTGCGGGCTAGGTGATTGTTGTTTCAGGAAATGCGCAAATACTTTCATGGTGTTACCTCAGCTCATACCGAACGCGGGGGCGCAGGTGCTGAACACGTCAACAGCGGCCGCCAACATTGGCGTGGATTGGAAACGCGCTTCAACCGACACAACGATCAGCGACAGATCACGAATAGCCTGATTGGCACGGTCGAGAATGGCGTTTTTACGGGATTGCGTCATAGGTGCGCCGGATGCGGTTTCGCCGGCAATGGCGCCGATCGCAGCGGTAGCACTCAACGTGTGGGTAGGCAGATTGCCCGGCTTGGCTTCATTCACTGGCACCGCAGGCAGGCAATTCAGTTGAGCCAGCAAGCCGTCCAGGATCGCCGCGTCGTCTGTGATAGCTGTCAGCTTTATCAGTTGGGACAACGTCAGTTCATGCGGCTGATCCGGATTCAGCTTGTTGCGGAGCACCTGGGCGGAAACATTCAGCGCCGGCGCCAACTCGGCCAGATTGTGCATCAGGGCGAAGCGGCGGCAAGCGCTATCAAGGTGCGGATGTATGGAGTTCACAAAATCAAACATAGCCCTCAACCTCACGTCAGCTCAGAATCTCGTTAGGGATTAAGAGCAATTCGGCAAGCCGACAACGCTTGCACGGTCAGATCAGCCATGTTCACTTCTACAAGCCCACGGCTTGTGTCTTTTTTGCGAACAGGTAAACGACCATCTCGGATCATCTGCTCAGCTGTTGACTTACTTAGACCCGTGCGGCGGCGGTACTCTGCCAGCGGGAGAAAAGGCTCAGGGATTGAAATTGTAATGTTGGGGCGCATAAGGCATTATCTCCTGTTAAATCTTATTTAGTGATATTTAGGCTTATATGGTCTCTACGAGAGATCATGATGCAAATCTAGAATCTTAAAATGTTTATGTCAAGAAAAAAGATCTCTATTGGAGAACGCAATGGATTTTGATACTGGCGGGAAGGCTGCAATCGATCGCTTAATCGAAGCCTATGGGTTTACAACAAGGCAACAGCTTTGCGAACAGCTAGGAGTCTCAAAAAGCACCTTAGCAAACAGATACTTAAGGGATACCTTTCCAGCTGATTTCGTTGTGCAGTGTGCCTTGGAAACGGGTGCTTCAATTGTCTGGTTGGCTACCGGAAACGGCCCAATGTTTGATAACGCCACCAACGACATGGCTAACATTAAACGGCTAAAGCTGGTTGACGGGAAATTATACGAATCAAATTACTATCTGTTTGATAAGGCCTTTTTGCCTGAAAACTTGCATAACCCTTCGGCAGTTCTTGACGGGGAAACCGTCTACATAGTGGATCTCTCATCGAGAGAACTCAGCAATGGGAAATGGCTAATTGAAGTCGAAGGTGAAACTAGCATAAAAGATTTAACACGTATCCCCGTGGGGCGAGTACGCGTTAACGGTAACGGTGACTCTTTCGAGTGCGGGGTTGATGACATAAAGATTTTGGCCAAAGTGGCCATGACCTGCTCTAAATAATATGACCGTAAAAAAACTACCGTCAGGTAAATGGTTGATGCAGTGTTTCCCATTTGGTCGGAACGGGAAACGCATCCGCAAACAGTTCGCAACCAAAGGCGAAGCACTCGCGTATGAGAAGCATATTATCGATGAGCACGCCAACAAGCCCTGGCTTGAGGAAAAGCGAGACACGCGTACACTGTACGACCTGATCCAAACTTGGCACCGTGCGCACGGCATCACCTTGGAAGACGGGGATAAGCGGAAAGGCTCAATGGAATTTGCTTATGAAAGCATGGGCAGGCCTTTGGCAACAGAATTCACGGCTAAGCTGTTTTCATCCTACCGAGAAAAACGGCTTAGTGGTGAAATATCGCGATCCAATCGTGTTGAAAAAGTAGCACCGCGGACTGTTAACCTTGAGCTGGCCTACTTCCGGGCGATGTTCAACGAACTAATTCGACTCGACGAATGGAGAGCACCGCACCCACTCGAGAAAGTAAGAGCATACCGGACATCAGAAAGCGAGCTGGCATATCTCGAACTCGACCAGGCGCAACAGCTTTTGCAATCCTGCTCCGCCAGCCAATCCGATAGTCTGCTTTTAGTAGTTAAAATATGTCTGGCAACTGGTGCACGATGGAGTGAGGCCGAAAAGCTAACTAAACCACAAATTTTACCGAGGAAGATTACTTTCATAAAAACCAAAGGCAAAAAAAATAGGACAGTCCCCATTAGCCAAGAACTCTATGATGAACTGATCGCGTTTGCCCCAAAAGGGATCGGCAACAAGCCACTTTTCAACTCCTGCTATTCTGCGTTCCGCACGGCATTGAAACGTACGGGTATTGAACCACCAGATGGCCAGCTAACACATATTTTGCGTCATACTTTTGCAAGCCACTTTATGATGGCAGGTGGCAATATTCTGGTGTTACAACGCATACTTGGCCATACGGATATAAAAGTAACAATGCGTTATGCTCACTTCGCACCAGATCATCTTAATGATGCCGTATCATTAAACCCGCTTGCGTTGATGGAAAATGGCAGCAAAATGGCAACACAGCATAAGGATATTTAAGGCCATTCAAGATTATTAGCGCTCACAACTTATTGATATTAATGTAAGTTATTGTTTTAAATGACCTGTACACGCCACTCATAATCGCTTGGTCGTTGGTTCAAACCCAACAGGGGCCACCAAATTATCAAGGGGTTACGTTAACAGCGTAGCCCCTTAGTTTTTTCTGCGGCGCAACCAGGCATTCGCCTCTTTTGGCAACAGAACGCAAATTTCATTCGCCCCCCTGCCGCCTCTAGCGTGAATTAACATCCTCACCGGCCTCGCTATTTTGCGCGTCGAATGCGGTTCTCGCCGCATCAATATCGGCAATATGCTCATTCGCCCAGGTTCCCAGCGCGATGACGGGTACGGTCAATGAGCAACCGAGCGGCGTCAATTCATATTCGACGTGCGGCGGCATGACGGCAATAACTGTCCGCTTGACTAACCCATCTCGTTCCATATTGCGCAGGCACAGCGTCAGCATCCGCTGAGATATTCCATTGATTGTACGCTTTATTTCAGTGAATCGGCGTGGCCCGTTCGCCAAGAGCATAATGATCAGGACACTCCACTTCTCACCAACGCGCGCCAATACCTGGCTGATCTTTTGGCAGTCGGCATGTCTTAAATCTCGAGGTTGATTAGTCACATTCATGATACCGGGTTCTCCTAATGTGCCTTATTGTCTGTCATTTTAGGGCATGGTTATATTGTTATCCCTGGTTACCATTTTATACCTAAGGATTTCATCATGACACTGCTTCATATCGATTCCAGCATTCTCAACGAACAATCGGTTAGCCGCCAGCTCACGGCGGCGATCGCCAAACAGCTGTCTGCAGCTAAGCCAGACGCCGGGATCATCCACACCGATCTCGCCGCCGACCCGATTAACCACCTTTCCAGCGCCGAATTTCTGGCTCTGCAGGGTGTGGAGCCGCAAGACGAGCACGTCAAACAGGCCGTTGCCCGCAACGCCAAACTCGTCGACGACTTCCTTGCCGCCGATGTCATTATCGTCGGTGCGCCTATGTATAACTTTACGTTGCCGACTCAGCTGCGCGCCTGGCTTGACCGACTTGCAGTGCCAGGCAGAACTTTCCGCTATACGGAAAACGGCGCTGAAGGCCTCGCCAAGGGGAAACGCGTTATCGTTGCTTCCACCCGCGGTGGCCTGTACGGCGAAGGCACGCCACTGGCCTTCCTGGACCATCAGGAAACCTATCTGCGCAGTTTCTTCGGCTTCCTTGGCATTACGGACATCACCTTCATTCGAGCAGAGGGACTGGCACTCAGCCCGGAAAACCGCACTGTCGCCATCGATGCAGCTGCGGCTCAGATTGACGGCCTGACCGCTTAATCGGGGCCGGTTCAGAACAGCAAGAGCAGGCTCGCGGCCAGTCCCTTTTTTGGGCTGGCCACCGGCGATGCAATACCGCTCAATCCTATGGCTGTGCCGCGTACCCCGGAATTCGTTCGCGCCGGATTTGTAAACTGGAGATTCAATCATGAACACCACGTTGACCTCACCACTCGCGCCCAACCCGCGGCGTATTACACAACGCACCCGAGGCCACGGCCACGGCCCGATCACCCGACTGATGAGCCCTTCCGACCTGGGCCAGGTGATTAAACCTTTCGTATTCCTCGATCTGTTCGAGGCGGATCAGCGCACCATGGCAATGCTGGCCAACATGCCGCTGCATCCGCATTCAGGCATAGCCACCGTGACCGTGCCGCTCGAAGGCGCTTTTCACTACGAAGATCCCGCCAGCGGCGCTGTCGGGACGCTCGGCTATGGCGCAGTGGAGTGGGCGCGTGCCGGCGGTGGGATGTGGCACGGCAAGGAATTGTCCGCCACGGATACGCCGCGCATCCAGGGATTCCAGCTCTGGCTGGCCCTGCCCGCCGAGCTGGAGAACGGTGAACAGGAAAGCCGTTATATCGAAGCCCGGAACATGCGCCAAATCGGGCCGGCGCATGTCATCATTGGCAACCATGAGGGCGTGCAAAGCCCGGTGCCCGCGCAGGAAGGCATCAATTACTTGCTCGTCACCCTCAAACCGGGCGAACGCTGGACTTATCGGCCGCCAGCGAATCATTCTGTCGGCTGGCTCGCACTGGCCAAAGGCCGTCTCAGCGCAGACGCGCCTGTCAACGCGGGCGAGCTGGTGGTATTCGAACCGGGGGAAATGCCCATAGCGCTTGAAGCATCCGGCAATGAAGATGCCGTATTCGTTCTCGGCTCAGCCGTGCCTCACCCGTATCCGCTGCACCTCGGTTCCTATTCGGTACATACCTCAGCATCCGCGCTGGAAGCCGGCGAACGTCGCATCGCCGAACTGGGGCGCAGACTTAAAGAGGCCGGCGAGCGGCGTACGGCCTCGGGTACGATCCCCGTCTTTCGATGACGTTGATGATGGGATCACAATCTGCGACGAACGATCCAGGGCAGGCTACTCACATGCGCCGACGCATCCGGCCGTTCGCTGGCGGCGCAACGTGATATTATCACCCCACTCCCTTCAGTTGCCGGATAAGGATCCCGCATGATCGTCATCTGCGACCACGACAACCTCGACGCCTGGCTGGCGCTGCGCTCAGCGCAGTGGCCCACCTGTCCGTTGGAAGAACACCGCGCGGAGATGCGCGAAATATTGGCTTCGCCGCACCACACCGCGTTTATGGCGCGGGGGCTGGACGGCGCTTTCGTTGGCTTTGCCGAGGCCGCACTGCGCTACGATTACGTCAACGGCTGCGAATCGTCGCCGGTGGCGTTTCTGGAAGGGATTTATACCGTCGAACGCGCCCGCCGCCAGGGCTGGGCGGCGCGTTTGATCGCGCAAGTGCAGGAGTGGGCGAAGCAACAGGGCTGCAGCGAGCTGGCGTCGGATACCGATATCGCCAATCTGGACTCCCAGCGCCTGCATGCCGCGCTGGGCTTTGCCGAAACGGAACGGGTGGTGTTTTACCGCAAAACGCTGGGCTGATCAGGCGGTCTTGCTTTGCCGCTGATGCGCCAGCTGCTCAGCACGCAGCAGGATCTCCTGCAGATCGTCCTCATCGATATCGAACAGATCCCCCTCCATCAGCGCCTCGTGCAGATCGGCGCGGGTGATGGAAACGGCATCGATCGGCAGATTGGCCGGCTTGGCCTCCGCCGGCGCCAGCGCGTGCGGGTAGCGCCGCCCGGCCAGGTTATTGAACAGAATGGCCAGCGCCGCCAGCAGCACCGAGTTCAGCAGCACCGGGTACAACACGAAGTGGTAGCCCATCTGATGAATGCCGGGGCCGCCGAGGATGGCGGTCAGCGCCACCGCGCCGCCGGGTGGATGCAGGCAGCGCAGCTTGAACATCAGGCCGATGGCCACCGCCGCCGCAGCGCCGCAGGCCAGGCCCGGATCGGGGATCAGCAGACCGGCGCTCACGCCCACCGTCGCCGCCAGCGCATTGCCGCCAACGATCGACCAGGGCTGCGCCAGCGGGCTGTTGGGCACGCCGAACAGCAGCACCGCCGAAGCGCCCATCGGCGCGATAAACCACAGGTTTACCTCGCCCAAAATAAAGTGGCTGATCCAGCCGGCGAGCATCAGCCCCAAACCGGCGCCAACGCTGGAAATCAGCATCTCTCGTTTGCCCACCGCCAGCGGGTGCGGCCACAGGCGCGCGCATCCCACTTTCACTCGTTCTATCCACTGCGTCTTCATGTTACCCAATACGGCTCAATTCACGTGTTGGCAACAAATATATCACATCATCCTGAAGGAGCTCACGGCGCCGTAAACCGCGCCGCCCAAGAACTTTTAGGCTAACAGATTGATTTTTAGCCTCCCCTCGACAATGATGAATGTTCCCCCCTTAACCCCGAGGAACCGCCGATGTCTCAACCGATCACCGAGCTTTATACCGACAGTGAATTTTTCAGCCCGTACGCCATGTCCGCCTTTGTCGTGCTGACGGAAAAAGGCATTCCGTTCACCGTGAAGCCGGTGGATCTGGCGAAAGAAGAGAACAAAGAAGCGGCCTACGCGGCGCTGTCGCTCACCCGCCGGGTGCCGACGCTGGCGATCGGCGAATTTCAGCTCTCGGAGTCTTCAGCAATCGCCGAATACCTGGAAGACATCCACCCGGCCCACGCCGTGTACCCGCGCGACGTGAAGCTGCGCGCCAAGGCGCGCGAGATCCAGGCCTGGTTGCGCAGCGATCTGCTGCCGATCCGCGCCGAGCGCTCGACCGAAGTGGTGTTCAACAACGGCAAGTTCCCGCCGCTGTCCGAAGCCGCGCAGGAGGCCGCGCGCAAGCTGATCGCCGCCGTGGAAAAGCTGTTGAGCCACGGGCAGGATAATTTGTTCAGGGAGTGGTGCATCGCCGACACCGATCTGGCGCTGATGCTCAACCGGCTGGTAATGCACGGCGATCCGGTGCCGGAGCGCGTGCGCCACTATGCGCACAAGCAGTGGCAGCGCCCGTCGGTGCAGGCCTGGCTGGCGCTGTCGGAAAAACGACGCGCCTGAGGAAAAAAATCGGCGGCCACGACGCCGCCGTTCTCAATGCCGAGAAACAACATCACTGCTTGAGGGAAGGCAAATCACCATCCAGAGGGCAGATAGCCTAACAATGAAGCGATGGCGTACACCGCGCTGGCCAGGTACAGCAACACAATGCTGATCTGCAGCAGCGGATGCGTGATCCAGTTGCACTGCCAGCGTGGGGTTTGGTCGCCGTGTTTGCGCGCGCCGCGCAGGATCAGCATCGGCATGATCGACAGGATCACCCCGCTGAACACCCCGGCGAAGTAGAGCGCGTTGACGAACGACACCAGCCCGCTGTAGGCCAGCGCGAACGGCGGCACCACCACCAGCAGCAGCACGCCGAAGCGGCGCAGCGGCAACTCGTCGTTGCCCAGCCGGAACTTGTCGAAGATATTGGTCAGGAAGCTGCCGCCCAACCCCCAGTACGAGGTCAGCATCGCGCACAGCGCGAAGATGTTGGCGGAGAAGAACGCCCACTGCCCCAGCGCCTGGCCCCAGGAAATGGTGGCCACATCGGAGATGTCATCCAGCCCGCTGAGCGCGATCACCGACATCGGCACCGCCGCCAGCAAAATGAAGGTCACGACCATGCCGACGATGATCGCCTTCGGCAGCTGCTCCGGCTTATCGGCAAAGCCGCGCGCCATCTCCGGCACGATGTACTGCGCCGAGAAGCAGAACACCACCACGTTGAACACCGGCACCATATAGCGCCAGTCGCCGTCCAGCAGGTTGCGCATCTGAGTGGTGTCTTTCAGCAGCGTCGCCGCCACCAGCGCGGTCAGCATCACCACCATGCCGATGCTGATGAACTTCTCGCCGCGGCCGATCGCTTTCAAACCGAGATAGAGCACGCCGGCGGCGGGTACGAAGAACAGCAGGCTGCCCAGCGCCGGCGAGATGCCGAACAGCGATTGCAGCAGCTTGCCGCTGCCGGTCATGTAGGCGGTAAGCGCCCCGACGCTGTTGACGCACACCGAAGCGAACATCAACCAGGCGCCCAGGCCGCCGACGTAGCGCTTCGCCAGCCCGCTCAGCTGCAGATGCGCGCGGGTGCGCAGCGTGGATTCGGCAACGTACAGCATGGTGATGGTGGTCAGGCTCCCCACCAGCACCAGCCAGAACAGCAGCGGCAGGAAACCCGCCTTGCTGGAGGCGTAGGCGATGGAGAGCACGCCGGCGCCGATGTTGGTGCCGACGATCATCGCCACCCCTTCGAGGAAACTTAACGATTTGGCGGGTGCAGGTGCTCGCACCCCGGCGGCAAGCGCCGGAGAAACAGAGATATTATCAGACATGCATCATCCTTTATCGCCCGGCGACGCTGGCCGCCGGGATGGGTTAACGTCCTGACGCTCAACGGCTCACATCGATACACAGGTATTTCAGCTCCAGATATTCTTCTATCCCGTAGCGCGATCCTTCACGCCCGAGCCCTGACTGTTTCACGCCGCCGAACGGCGCCACTTCGTTGGAAATCAGCCCGGTGTTGATGCCGACCATGCCGTACTCCAGCGCTTCCGGCACTCGCCACTGGCGCGCAGCGTTCTGCGTGAACAGATAGGCGGCCAGACCGAATTCGGTGTCGTTGGCCATGGCGATGGCTTCCGCCTCGTCATGGAAACGGAACAGCGGCGCCACCGGCCCGAAGGTCTCTTCTTTGGCGAAGCGCATCTTCTGCGTCACGCCGGTCACCACCGTCGGCTGGAAGAAGGTGCCGCCCAGCGCGTGCGGCTGACCGCCGGTGGCGATCTGCGCCCCTTTGATCAGCGCGTCGTCGATGTGGCTCTGCACCTTCGCCACCGCATCGCTGTCGATCAGCGGCCCCTGAGTGGTACCTTCCTGGCTGCCGTCGCCGACTTTCAACTGCTCGACCGCCGCCACCAGCTTCTCCGCCAGCCGCTCGTAGATGCCGTCCTGCACGTAGATGCGGTTGGCGCACACGCAGGTCTGGCCGCTGTTGCGGAACTTGGAGGCCATGATGCCCGCCACCGCCGCGTCCAGATTGGCGTCGTCGAACACGATAACCGGCGCATTACCGCCCAGTTCCAGCGACAGTTTCTTGATGCTCGGCGCGCACTGCGCCATCAGGATGCGGCCGACCTCGGTCGAGCCGGTAAAGCTCAGCTTGCGCACCACCGGGCTGTCGCACAACACCTTGCCCACCTGCGCCGCTTCCCCAGTCACCACCTGCAACACGCCGGCGGGAATGCCGGCGTCCTGCGCCAGCTTGGCCAACGCCAGCGCGGTCAGCGGCGTTTGCTCGGCCGGTTTGACGATGATGGCGCAACCGGCCGCCAGCGCCGGCGCCACCTTGCGGGTGATCATCGCCGCCGGGAAGTTCCACGGGGTGATGGCCGCGCACACGCCGATCGGCTGCTTCACCACCACCAGGCGCTGCGAAGCCTGAGGCGCCTGCAATACCGCGCCGTCCACCCGCTTGGCCTCTTCGGCGAACCAGGTGATGAACGACGCGGCGTAGGTCACTTCGCCGCGCGCTTCCGCCAGCGATTTGCCCTGCTCGGCGGTCATCAGCTGCGCCAGATCTTCCTGCGCGGCCAGCACCTTATCAGCCCAGGCCAACAGCAGCGCGGAACGCTGCTTGGCGGTCAGCTGTTTCCAGTCGTTTTGCGCCCGCTGCGCCGCCGCGATCGCCTGCTGGGTTTCCTCTTCGCTGACCAGCGGAATGCTGGCCAGTTCGGCACCGGTGGCCGGGTTGATCACCGCTTCGCGCTTGCCGCTCAGGGCGTCGCACCATTCGCCGTTGATCAGACACTGGCTGCGCAACAGCTCGGGATTGTTCAATTTCATGCCGTTCGCTCCTTAGTGGGCCAGCGCGCGGGACAGGATGCCCATCGCCTTGGTGAACTGATCGTCCGGGATAGTCAGCGGGTAGAGGAAGCGGATCACGTTGCCGTTCACGCCGCAGCTCAGCAGCAGCAGCCCTTCCTCCATCGCCTTCTGCTGCACCTGACGGGTGATCTCCGCCGAAGGCTTGCCGGTAGCCGGATCGTTGAACTCCACCGCCACCATCGACCCCTGCGCGCGCACATCGGCGATCGCCGGGCTGGTTTTACGCGCCTGCTGGAGCACTTCCACCAGGTGTTGACCCAAGCGCTGAGCGCGCTGGCACAGCTGCTCTTCTTCGATCACGTCCAGCACCGCGTGCGCGGCGGCCACCGCCAGCGGGTTACCGGCATAGGTGCCGCCCAGCCCACCCGGCGCCGGCGCGTCCATCACCTCGGCGCGGCCCGCCACCGCCGACAGCGGCATGCCGCCCGCCAGGCTTTTCGCCATGGTGATCAAATCGGGCTTAACGCTGTAGTGTTCCATGGCGAACAGCTTGCCGGTGCGGGCGAAGCCGGTCTGCACTTCGTCGGCGATCAGCAGAATGCCGTGCTGGTCGCACAGCGCGCGCAGCGCCTGCATGAAATCGGCCGGCGCCACGTTGAAGCCGCCCTCGCCCTGCACCGGCTCCAGCACGATCGCCGCCACCTGCTTGGGATCGATATCCGCTTTAAACAGGCGGTCCAGGCTGTTCATCGCGTCTTCGGTGGTCACGCCGTACAGCGCGTTCGGGTACTGGCCGTGGAACACCGAGCCGGGGAATGGGCCAAAGCCCAGTTTGTAAGGCGCCACTTTGCCGGTCAGCGCCATGGTCATGTAGGTGCGGCCGTGGAAACCGCCGCCGAAGGTGATCAACCCCGGGCGGCCGGTGTAAGCGCGGG
This sequence comes from Serratia sp. BNK-23, assembly GCF_047456145.1. Classification (NCBI taxonomy): domain Bacteria; kingdom Pseudomonadati; phylum Pseudomonadota; class Gammaproteobacteria; order Enterobacterales; family Yersiniaceae; genus Serratia; species Serratia sp. BNK-23. Next base: position 490,966 of record NZ_CP179900.1, on the reverse strand, counting down.
CGATCTTCACCGCGTTTTCCACCGCTTCCGCGCCAGTGGTGAAGAAGGCGGTTTTACACGGACCGGCGATCGGCGCGCGCTGGTTGATGCGCTCCGCCAAAGAAACATAGCTTTCGTAAGGAACGATCTGATAGGCGGTGTGAGTGAAGGCCTGCAGCTGCTTTTCAATCGCGGCGATCACCTTCGGGTGACGGTGGCCGGTGTTCAGCACGGCAATCCCCGAGGCGAAGTCGATCACTTCTTTGCCTTCCACATCCCACAGCGTGGCGTTCTCTGCGCGCTCGGCGTAAAAACCACACATCACGCCCACTCCGCGCGGGGTGGCGTCCTGACGGCGTTGGTTCAATTCTGCGTTTTTCATGCTGTTCTCTCCGGTCGGTGCCAGTTACACGTTTCGTTCACATTCGTGAAACAATGCCGTTTATTTACACAGGATGTGGCCCTATAATCGAGTGCCAGTTACGAATAATTGAGGGATCCAATTGCGCTCATTGAGTGGTGATCTGTTGCTGCAGCGCCTCGGCGAACAGCCCGATGACAAGCTGCACAAGCGGCTTTACAACGCGATCCGCACCAGCATTCTCGACGGCAGCCTGCCGCCCTCCAGCCGCCTGCCCGCCTCGCGCGATCTGGCGCAGGAGCTCAGCCTGTCCCGCAACACCGTGTTAACCGTTTATGAACAACTGCTGGCGGAAGGCTATGTATCGGCGCGCGCCGGCAGCGGCACCTTCGTCGCCGACACGGTGCCGGACAGCTGCCTCTCCACCGGCGGCGCCCCGGCGGACGCCAGCGGGCAACCGCGGCGCGTCGAACTGTCGGAGCGCGGCGCCACGCTGCTGCACCACGCCAGCGCCAGCCCCAAACAGTGGGGGGCATTCATTCCCGGCGTGCCCGACGTCAACGCCTTTCCTCATCAGCTGTTCAGCAAGATCCAGGCGCGCCTCAGCCGCCGCCCGGCGCCGCAGCGGCTGACCTACAGCAATCAGGGCGGCAGCCCGGAACTACAGCATGCGTTGGTGGAGTATTTGCGGGTGGCGCGCTCGGTACGCTGCTCGCCGGAACAGATCCTGATCACTGAAGGCATCCATCAGGCGATCGATCTGGTGACGCGCATGTTGTGCAATCCGGGGGATGACGCCTGGATCGAAGAGCCGGGCTATTGGGGGATCCGCAATATCCTGCGCATCAATGCGCTGAACGTCTGCCCGCTGGCGGTGGACGAGGCCGGGCTGGTGCCGCCGGAGCAGCCCACGACGCCGCCCCGCCTGATTTTCGTCACCCCGTCGCACCAGTATCCGCTCGGCTCGGTGATGAGTCTGGCGCGCCGCCAACGGCTGCTGGCGCTGGCGCGCAACGCCGGCGCTTGGATCGTCGAGGACGACTACGACAGCGAATTCCGTTTTTCCGGCCAGCCGATCCCGGCGTTGCAAGGGCTGGAAGCCGACGCGCCGGTGATCTATATCGGCACCTTCAGCAAAACGCTCTACCCGGCGCTGCGCCTCGGCTATGTGGTGTTGCCGCCGCCGCTGGTGCAGGCGCTGAAAACCGCCCATGCCGAGCTGTACCGCGGCGGGCACCTGCTGATCCAAAGCGCGCTGGCGGAGTTTATTCAGGCGGGGCACTACACGGCGCATATCCGCCGCATGCGGTTGCTGTATGCCCGGCGGCGCGCCTTCCTGACCGGGTTGATCGAACAACATCTCGGCAAGCAGGCGCTCAGCGAATTCAACAGCAACGCCGGCTTGCACCTGATCCTCAACCTGCCGGACGAGGCCGACGACGTGGCGATCGCCGCCGCCGCCGGCGCGCGCGGGGTGCTGGTGCGGCCGCTGTCGCGCTACTATATGCAGCCCAACCGCCGGCGCGGCCTGCTGATGGGCTTTGCCTGCGTGCCGGAAGAGCAAATGGCCGCCGCCTTCACCCAGCTGCTGGCGTGCATCAACGCCCCGCACTAGGTCAGATCGCCGCCCGCCTGCCTCACCAGGCCTGAAGCCGCCAGCCGTCCGCTTGCCTGTTCAGGCGGTGCGTCGGCCTCAGCGCCTGCAGGAAGTCTTCGTCGTGCGACACCACCAGCATCGCGCCGGGGAAATCCGCCAGCGCGGTTTCGATCGCCAGCGACGACGCCAGATCCAGGTGGTTGGTCGGCTCGTCGAGCAACAGCAGCTGCGCCGGTTGTCGCCGCCACAGCGCGCAGGCCAGCGCCGCCTTCAAGCGTTCACCGCCGCTCAGCGAGCCCAGCGGCAACGCGATGCGATCCGCGCCAAGCTGCAGCTGCGCCAGCCGGGTGCGCAACGCCCCTTCCGCCAGCGGCGAATCCTGTAGCCCCAGATGTTCCATCACCGACAGGCCCGGATCGAGCTGCGACAGGGTTTGATCGAGGTAGGCCGTCGACAGCGGGCAATGACAATGGCCGGAAAGCGCCGTCAGCTGCCCGAGAAGGGTCTTCAGCAAGGTGGATTTTCCGCAGCCGTTGGGGCCGGTCAACGCCACGCGCATCGGGCCGTCGATCCGCAAATCCAGCGGCGGCGCGCTGACGAACGGCAGCTGCAGCCGCTCGAGCACCAGCACCTGCTTGTTCGCGTTCACTTCACTGCCCGGCAGCGCCAGCAACACCGGCGGTTCCTCCTCCACCCGCTGATAGGCTTCACGCACCGCCGCATCGAGGCTGTCGCGCCGATCCTGATGCTGTTTGCGCAGCGTGCCGAGGCTCTCCTTCGCCGCCGACTTGTAGGCCACCCGTTCGAAAGAGGCGATATTCAGCGTATCGACGACGCGCAGCGTTTGCGCCGAGCGCCGCTGGCTCATGTCGTGCTCTTTCTGTTGGCGAGCGCGGGTGCGGCGGCGCTCCTCGCGCGCATGCTCCAGATCGGCGCGCGCCGCCTGCTGCTCCGTATCGCGCTGGCGCCGGTAGTCCTCATAGTTGCCGCCGTAGCTGCGCAGCGCGCCGGGCGTCAGTTCGACGATGCGCTCCATGCGCCCCAGCAGTTGCCGGTCATGGCTGGCGATCAACAGTCCGCCCCGCCACTGATCCAACTGCTGATACAGCCAGGCGCGGCCGGCGCTGTCGAGGTGGTTGGTCGGTTCGTCCAGCAGCAGAAAATCCGCTTCGCCGAGCAAGGCGCCGCACAGCGACGCGCGCATCCGCTCGCCGCCGCTCAGCGAACTGGCGGATCGCAACGGATCGAAGGCCGGCAACCCGGCGGCGGCAAAGGCGTTTTGCAGACGATCGTGAAGATCCCAGCGCCCTTCCAGACGATCGATATCGTCCGTCAACGGCCGCCCCTGCTCGAGACGCGCCAGCGCGGCGAACACCTCACCGTAGCCCAGCAGCTGCGCCAGCGTAGTGTGCGGCGCGATCTCCGGCTGCTGCGCAACGTAAGCTACTGCGGCATGAGATTCAACGTGTCCATTGCCCGGCAGATCCAATCCGGCGATCAGGCGCAGCAGCTGGGTTTTGCCAACGCCGTTGCGCCCCACCAGGCCGCAGCGCGACCGATCAAAAGCGAGATCCAGCGGGCCGAACAGCGTTTCGCCGTCAGCAAATTGGCAGGTCAGTTGATGTAAAACGAAATAAGGGGACTGCGCTAAATGAGCCATAAGCACTCCTGAATGAGATCAAAACATCCCCACAGGGCGCGAGAGCGCACGGCGTGGGACCAGATATCAACAGGCGTGGTTGTTCATTTTCGGTTATGGCTCCGCAGAGAGAAGGAATTTGCAACGCGTAAAGGCTAACCGATCTTTTGTTCGTTATGCAAACAGAGTCTGAGATTCATGACATCTATCACATTCGGCGCAACGCAGATTCCCAAGCGGCGCGACAACGGCTAGATTTATCTCATCCGACCACTTGTGTTCACATAATTATAACAACGGGCCCCGATTTCACCCGATGGAGAGTGCAATGAGCAATTACCCTCACCTGCTGGCGCCGCTGGATCTCGGCTTCACCACCCTGAAAAACCGGGTGCTGATGGGATCGATGCATACCGGCCTGGAAGAGCTGCCCGACGGCCCGCAGCGCCTGGCCGCGTTCTATGCCGAGCGCGCCGCCGCCGGCGTGGCGCTGATCGTCACCGGCGGCATTGCCCCGAACGAACAGGGCGTAGTGTTTCGCGGCGGTTCGCTCCTCAACAGCGAGACGCAATTGCCTCACCACCGACCGGTGACCGAGGCCGTCCACCGGGCGGGCGGCAAAATTGCGCTGCAGATCCTGCACACCGGCCGCTACAGCTATCAACCCAAGCTGGTGGCCCCTTCCGCGCTGCAGGCGCCGATCAACCCGTTTACGCCGAGCGCGCTCAGCGAAGCGGAGATTGAGCAAACCATCGCCGATTTCGCCCGCTGTGCGGCGCTGGCGCAGCAGGCCGGCTACGACGGCGTTGAGGTGATGGGTTCCGAAGGCTATCTGATCAACCAATTCTTGACGACGCGCACCAACCAGCGCGACGACCAATGGGGCGGCAGCTTCACCAATCGCATGCGCTTCGCCGTCGAAACCGTCAGGGCGGTGCGCCAGGCCGTGGGCCCGGAATTCATTCTGATCTACCGGCTGTCGATGCTCGATCTGGTGGAAGACGGCTCCAGCTGGCAGGAGATCGAGCAGCTGGCGCTGGCGATCGAACAGGCGGGCGCCACGATCATCAATACCGGCATCGGCTGGCACGAAGCGCGTATTCCGACCATCGCCACCATGGTGCCGCGCGCCGGATTCAGCTGGGTGACCCGCAAGCTGATGGGCAAGGTCAGCATCCCGCTGATCACCACCAACCGCATCAACGATCCGGCGGTGGCCGAGCAGGTGCTGGCGGACGGCTGCGCCGACATGGTGTCGATGGCGCGCCCGTTCCTCGCCGACGCCGCCTTTGTGCAAAAAGCCGCCGAAGGGCGCGCCGACGAGATCAATACCTGCATCGGTTGCAACCAGGCCTGTCTCGACCAGATTTTTGAAGGCAAGCTGACTTCCTGTCTGGTCAACCCGCGCGCCTGCCGCGAAACCGAAATGCCGCTGACGATGGCGGAAAAACCGAAAAAACTGGCGGTGGTCGGCGCCGGCCCTGCCGGGCTGGCCTTCGCCACCACCGCCGCCAGCCGCGGCCATCGGGTGACGCTGTTCGACGCCGCCGAGCAGATCGGCGGCCAGTTCAACATCGCCAAGCAGATCCCCGGCAAGGAAGAATTCCATGAAACGCTGCGTTACTTCCGCCGCCAGCTGGCGCTGCGTGAAGTGACGGTCAGGCTGGGCGTCAAGGTCGAAGCGGCGGATTTAAGCGAATTCGATGAGGTGATCCTCGCCTGCGGCATCGTGCCGCGCACCCCGGACATCCCCGGCATCGGGCACGCCAAGGTGCTGAGCTATCTGGACGTGCTGCGCGATAAAAAACCGGTCGGCCAGCGGGTGGCGATCGTCGGCGCCGGCGGCATCGGCTTCGATACCGCCGAGTACCTCAGCCAGCACGGCGTGTCCAGCAGCCTGGATCAGGCGGAATTCAACCGCGAATGGGGCATCGACGGGCGCCTTGAACAGCGCGGCGGTCTGGCTGAGCAAGGCCCTCAGGCGCCACGCGCCGCCCGGCAAATCTATCTGTTGCAACGCAAAACCAGCAAAGTGGGCGAAGGCCTGGGCAAAACCACCGGTTGGATCCACCGCGCCAGCCTGGCGATGCGCGGCGTGAAGATGCTCAACAGCGTCAGCTATCGGCTGATCGACGACGAAGGGCTGCACATCACCCGCGCCGAGCAAGACAGCTGCCTGCCGGTGGACACGGTGGTCATTTGCGCCGGGCAGGAACCGCGCCGCGAACTGCAGCAGCCGCTGCTGGCGATGGGGAAAACCGTGCACCTGATCGGCGGCGCCGACGTGGCCGCCGAGCTGGACGCCCGCCGCGCGATCGATCAGGGTACGCGGTTGGCGATGACGCTGTAAAAAAGGGGCGCCCGGCGCCCCTGATATTGATGACAAACCTCATCCCCATGCCGGGTTGGCAGAGAGCAGCGAATAGAGAACAAGGAAAATCAATTTATTGATTTTCGGCTGATATCCACAAAGGGGGAAAAACCACGCTTTTTCCCCCTTTGTCTACAGCCAGAGGGGCGCCCGGCGCCCCTTGTTATTCACGCTCAGCGACGCGCGCCGGATTTCACCGCTCTCAAGATCACGAACTTCTTGTTCGAGGCCACCAGCGTGCAGTTGCCGAACAGGCGCTTGAGCTTCTGATGGTAGTCGAGGTGACGGTTGCCGACGATGCGCAGTTCACCGCCCACCTGCAGGCAGCGCTTGGCGTCGCAGAACATCTGCCAGGCGGTGTGATCGGTAATGGCGTGTTGCTGGTGGAACGGCGGGTTGCACAGCACCGCCTGCACGCTTTCACGCTCGATGCCTGCCAGCGCGTTGTTCACCTCAAACTGACAGCGGTCCAGCTCTTGCGGCAGGTTGTGCTCCACGTTCAGCTCGCTGGAGGCCACCGCCATGTAAGATTCATCGACGAAGGTCACCTGCGCTTCCGGGTTTTGCGCCAGCGCCGTCAGGCCAATCACGCCGTTGCCGCAGCCCAGATCGACGATATGGCCGTTCAGGCCGCGCGGCAGATGTTCCATAAACAGGCGCGCGCCGATATCCAGGCTGCCGCGCGAGAAGACGTTGGCGTGGTTATGGATAAGCCAATCGGTGCCGTCCAGCGTCCAGTCGGTGGTTTCCGCCGCTGCCGGCGGGACGATATCCGCCGCCTGGCAGAAGATCAGACGCGCTTTCTTCCACGCCAGGCTGGTGCGCGTCGGGCCCAGCACTTTTTCAAACAGCTGCATCGTCGAGGTATGCACGTCGCGGGCTTTGGCGCCGGCGACGATCAGCGTGTCTTCGGTCACGACGTGGCGCAGCGCGCGCAGCTGCTGTTCCAGCAGCGCCAGCGCTTTCGGCACGCGAATCAGCACCACTGCCGGCGCCGCCGGCAGCTCGGCCAGGCTGTCCAGCAGCGTGACCTGCTCAGGATCCAGACCGTTGAGTTTGAGGTTGTGGCGCGTCGCCAGCTGGCTCATGTACGAGTCGCTGACGCTGTAAGGGCGATGCGCGTGCAACGCACAGGCCAGGGTGCCGAAGTTATCGTTGAAAATCAGCACCGGGCGGCCGCCGATATCTACGTTTTCAAGCTGTTGCAGCAGATATTCGTCCGCCGCTTCCCACGCCTGCAGTTGGGTGGATTCTTCCTGTTGGGGATAACGCTCCAGCTCAAGTTGCTGTGTTCCCAGATCGAGTTGGCTCATTGCCCCTCCTGACTGATAAAATTTGGGCTGTTTATCCCCTAAAAACGCCCGTCAGTAAAATGTTTTTTCGGATAAATTGCGTATTGCGCCGCGTATCTGAAAACCCGCGTCCCTTTTCTCCTTTAACAACATTAACCTTTCCCTCCCAAGCACCCATGTCGACGTTTTTTTAACCTGACGAGGTGTAACTTTAAATGTTACACTGCCAGTCCCTATGGAAGGGGGAAAGCATGATTAAATCTTTCCGCGATCGCTATCTGGAGCAGTTCTATCTGGAAGGCAAACGCAGCCGTCTGATCCCCGGCGTGCTCGAGCGGCAGTTGGCCAGAAAGCTCGATATATTGGCCGCCGCGCAGCAAGAGCGTGATTTGCATCACCCCACGGGTAACTATTACAAGCGGCTATCCGGGCCATTTCAGGGATGGTCAAGTCTGCGCGTCAATATGCACTGGCGGCTGATGTTCCAGTGGCGGCATGATGCCGCTGAAAAAATTTACCTCGATCCTCACCAAGATACCTGAACGAGGGGGAACCTATGTTGGAAACCACGACTCGCGAACCCACCACGGTGGGGGAAGTGCTGCAGGAAGAGTATTTAACGCCGTTGGGCATCGGCCAGGAAGAACTGGCGAAGGTACTGGGCGTCACCCGTGCCACTGTTAACCGCCTGTGCAACGGGCATCGACGCATGAGCGTTGCCGAGGCCAACCTGTTTGCCGACCTGTTCGAAACGACCGCCGACTTTTGGCTAAACCTGCAGGCGGCACACGATCGCTGGGAAGCCAGACAGGCCGATGCGCAACGTGTGCGGCTGCGGCCAATCAAAGAAATACTGGGACGCAATATCACTCATGCATGACATCGAACTCGCCTACCTGCAAGGCTACCCAACGCATCTGCAAAGCCAGGTGCAGCAACTGATCCATCAGAATCGGCTGGGAGACGTGCTGCTGCAGCGCTATCCGCAGGTGCATGACTGCACCACCGACAAGTCGCTGTATCAGTTTACCGTCGATCTGAAAAACCAGTATCTGCGCAACGCCCAGCCGCTGAGCAAGGTGGCCTACGACAGCAAGATCCACGTCATGAAGCACGCGCTGGGCCTGCACACCGCCATCTCCCGCGTGCAGGGCGGCAAGCTGAAAGCCAAGGCGGAAATTCGCGTGGCGACGGTGTTCAAGGTCGCGCCCGAACCGTTCCTGCGCATGATCGTGGTGCATGAGCTGGCGCACCTGAAAGAGAAAGATCACAACAAGGCGTTCTACAGCCTGTGTTGCCATATGGAGCCGGATTACCACCAGTTGGAGTTCGATACCCGGCTGTATCTGACGCACCTTTCGCTGTTCGGCGAGCTATATGCATAGCGAATGAGGGCGTGATAATCTGCGGTTTTAAGCCTGGACCGGAGCTCGCCATGATTCGCTTTGCCGTCGTCGGCACCAACTGGATTACGGAACGTTTTATCGATGCCGCCCATGAAAGCGGCAAACTCAAGTTGAGCGCCGTGTATTCACGCTCGCTGGAACAGGCGCAGGCGTTTGGCGCCAACTATCAGGTCACGCAGTTTTTCGACTCGCTCGAGGCGATGGCGCAGTCTGACGCCATAGACGCGGTGTATATCGCCAGCCCCAATTCCCTGCACTGCCCGCAATCGCTGCTGTTCCTGCGCCATAAAAAGCACGTGATCTGCGAAAAACCGCTGGCCTCCAACCAGCGCGAAGCGGAACAGCTGGTAGCCTGCGCGCGGGAAAACCAGGTGGTGCTGTTCGAGGCGTTCAAAAGCGCCTATCTGCCGAATTTTCTGGCGCTGCAACAGGCATTGCCGAACGTCGGCCGGTTACGCAAAGCCTTTATCAACTACTGCCAATACTCTTCGCGCTATCCGCGCTACCTCGCCGGCGAGAACCCCAACACCTTTAACCCGCAGTTCTCCAACGGCTCGATCATGGATATCGGTTACTACTGCCTGGCCAGCGCGGTAGCGCTGTTCGGCGCGCCGCAGTCGGTGCTCGCCAGCGCCACACTGCTCGATACCGGCGTTGACGCCCACGGCACCGTCTGCCTGAACTACGGTGATTTCGACGTCACGCTTTCCCATTCCAAGGTCAGCGACTCGGCGATCCCCAGCGAGATCCAGGGGGAGGAAGGCACGCTGATTATCGACAAGATTTCCGAGTGCCAGGGCGTGGCGCTGACGCCGCGCGGCGGCAACCGCCAGGATCTGAGCCAGCCGCAGCACATCAACACCATGCTGTATGAGGCGCTGGCCTTTGCCGAGCTGGTGGAAAATCACCGGGTGGAGCATCCGGGGCTGGAGAATTCGCTGATCGTCGCCCGCCTGCTGACCGATATCCGCCGCCAGACCGGCGTCGTCTTCCCCGCCGACGGAGAATGAGATGAAACCGCTGCTCGTGATGCAAACCGGCGACGCGCCGCAGGCCATTCGTCAGGAATTGGCCAACTTTGATGGCATGTTCCTGCAACAAGGCAATATCGACGCCGAACGCGCGCACATCGTGCACCTGCCCGCCGGCGAACGGCCGTTGCCGCCTGCCGCCTATTGCGGCGTAGTCATCACCGGCTCGCCGGCGATGGTGACCGAACGGCTGCCGTGGAGCGAGGAAGCCGCCGAATGGCTGCGCCAGGCGATGGCGATCAAACTGCCGCTGTTCGGCGTCTGCTACGGCCACCAGCTGTTGGCCTACGCGCTCGGCGGCGAAGTGGGCTACCACCCGCAGGGCATGGAGGTGGGTACGCTGGAGATCGAACTGCTGCCCGCCGCGGCCGACGATCGGCGGCTCACCCTGCTGCCGCCGCGCTTCAAGGCCAACCTGATCCACTCGCAGAGCGTGCTGACGCCGCCCGCCGGCGCGCAGACGCTGGCGCGTTCGCAGCAGGACGCGCACCAAATCCTGCGCTATGGCGATCACGCCCTGACCACCCAGTTCCACCCGGAATTCAACGGCGCGGTGATGAGCCAGTATCTGCAGTGGCTCGGCGAGCTGCATCCCGAGCAGCAGGCCCGCTACCAACAGCAACAACAACAGGTTAGCGACACGCCATTCAGCCGCCTGCTGCTGCAGGGATTCGTCGTCAGCCTCGGCGCGCAAAAAGCGATGGCCGGTTAACGCGATTCACGTTGACCGCCGACACATTTTGCATTACTTTCTGCTCTGCAAAGGGGAGTAACTTCATTGCCGGTCAATCGTCATTACGATGCGCAAGCATCCGGTTACCGGGCAACCTGATGTCAAAGGTGTAACCACCTTCATCAACGTTGTAAGTGAGACCTTGCCGGAAGGCGAGGTTTGCTTGCAGCGTTCACAGAGCGGCTGGCGTCTTCCGACGTTGGCCGTTTTTGTTTTTGAAGGATACCTCTGATGATGAATTCCGTTGGCACACCGTGGTTATGGGGCAGCTTTGCCGCCGTCATAGTCGTGATGCTCGCAATCGATCTCCTGTTGCAGGGCCGTAAAGGCGCGCACACCATGACTATGAAGCAGGCCGCCAGCTGGTCGCTGGTGTGGGTCAGCCTCTCCCTGCTGTTCAACTTCGGTTTCTGGTACTACCTGAATGAAACCGCCGGGCGCGCCGTCGCCGATACCCAGGCGCTGGCCTTCCTGACCGGCTACCTGATCGAAAAAGCGCTGGCGGTGGATAATGTGTTCGTCTGGCTGATGCTGTTCAGCTACTTCGCCGTGCCGGCCAACCTGCAACGGCGGGTGCTGATCTACGGCGTGCTGGGCGCGATCGTGCTGCGTACCATCATGATCTTCGCCGGCAGCTGGCTGGTCAGCCAGTTCCAGTGGCTGCTGTATCTGTTCGGCGCTTTCCTGCTGTTCACCGGTATTAAAATGGCGCTGGCGAAGGAAGATGACTCGGCGATCGGCGACAAACCGCTGGTGAAATGGCTGCGCAGCCGCTTGCGCATGACCGACAGCCTGGAAGGCGAGCGTTTCTTCGTGCGCCGCAACGGCATTCTGTTCGCCACCCCGCTGGTGCTGGTGCTGATCCTGGTGGAACTGAGCGACGTGATTTTCGCGGTGGACAGCATTCCGGCGATCTTCGCCGTAACCACCGATCCGTTTATCGTCCTGACCTCCAACCTGTTTGCCATTATGGGCCTGCGTGCCATGTACTTCCTGCTGGCCAACGTGGCGGAACGGTTCTCGATGCTGAAATACGGCCTGTCGGTGATCCTGGTATTTATCGGCATCAAGATGCTGATTATCGACTTCTTCCACATCCCGATCGGCGTTTCGCTCGGCGTGGTGGCGGGCATCCTGACGTTCACCTTGCTGATCAACGCCTGGGTCAATCACCGCAACGATCGCCTGGCGAAGAAATAACCATAATCTGTTATCCGGGGCGCTAGTCGCCCCGTGATTGTTTGGCAATTCCCCCAAAACGCCAAACGTTATTGCGATCACACAAATGTAACCAGTATGTTATCAAGTGTTGATCCGCGCTCAGAATTTCACCCTCGCCTCTTTCCAACATCATTCGATTGCTGAATACTGATTCGGCAAACACACTTAGTTACAGAATCATATAAAGCTGCCCGGCGTCGTTCCCGCCGCGGCGGCCAGATAACATCAGGAAGAAAGCACTATGCAAAAACTACTACAAAAGATCACGCAGGGCAGCCTGGTCAAACAAATCATGGTCGGCCTGGTGGCCGGCATTCTGGTGGCGCTGGTTTCACCGGCGGCGGCAGCGGCGGTCGGCCTACTCGGCACCCTGTTCGTCGGCGCGCTGAAAGCGGTGGCGCCGGTGCTGGTGCTGATTCTGGTCATGGCCTCGATCGCCAACCATAAACAGGGGCAGAAGACCAACATTCGCCCGATCCTGTTCCTCTACCTGCTGGGCACCTTTGCCGCCGCGCTGGTGGCGGTGGTCGTCAGCTTTATCTTCCCTTCCACGCTGGCGCTGACCACCGGCGCGACGGACATTACCCCGCCGGGCGGCATTGTGGAGGTGATGAAGGGCCTGTTGATGAGCGTGGTGGCCAACCCGTTCCATGCGCTGATTAACGCCAACTACATCGGCATTCTGGCCTGGGCCGTCGGTCTGGGGCTGGCGTTGCGCCACGCTTCCGAGACCACCAAGGGGCTGATCAACGACATGTCCCATGCGGTCACGCTGGTGGTGCGCGCGGTGATCCGCTGTGCGCCGCTCGGCATCTTCGGCCTGGTGGCCTCCACGCTGGCGGAAACCGGCTTCGGCGCGCTGTGGGGCTACGCCCAGCTGCTGATGGTGCTGCTTGGCTGCATGCTGCTGGTGGCGCTGGTGCTCAACCCGTTGATCGTTTACTGGAAGATCCGCCGCAACCCGTATCCGCTGGTGTTCGCCTGCCTGCGCGAGAGCGGCGTGACCGCCTTCTTCACCCGCAGCTCCGCCGCCAACATCCCGGTGAACATGGAACTGTGCAAGAAGCTGAACCTGAATGAGGACACCTACTCGGTTTCCATCCCGCTGGGCGCCACCATCAACATGGCCGGCGCGGCGATCACCATCACCGTGTTGACGCTGGCGGCGGTAAACACGCTGGGCATCGCGGTGGACGTCCCGACCGCCCTGCTGCTGAGCGTGGTGGCGGCGCTGTGCGCCTGCGGCGCCTCCGGCGTGGCCGGCGGTTCGCTGCTGCTGATCCCGCTGGCGTGCAACATGTTCGGCATTCCGAATGACGTTGCGATGCAGGTGGTGGCGGTCGGCTTTATCATCGGCGTCCTGCAGGATTCGGCGGAAACCGCCCTCAACTCCTCCACCGACGTGCTGTTCACCGCCGCGGCCTGCCAGGCGGAAGACCAGCGGCTGGCGAACGAAGATCCGCTGAAGGTGCGTTAATCGCGCGTTGCTTCATCAAAAAGGCGCTCCTTCGAGCGCCTTTTTTGTCAGCCTTACAGCGTCACCCCGCTTTTAAAGATCGCCAGCTCGCGGAAGTCGTTGGTTTCATTACGCGCCGGACGCCCGTTGGCGATCTCGACAATCAGATCGATGAAGCGGCTGAGCAACGTCTCCATCGCCACGCCGTGGATCAGGCTGCCGGCGTCAAAATCGATCCAGTGCGGTTTCTTCGCCGCCAGCTCGCTGTTGGTGGCCAGCTTCACCGTCGGTACAAAGCCGCCGTACGGCGTGCCGCGCCCGGTGCTGAACAGCACCATATGGCAGCCGGCGCCGGCCAGCGCGCTGGTCGCCACGGCGTCGTTGCCCGGCGCGCTGAGCAGATTCAGCCCCGGCACGCGCAGCCGCTCGCCGTATTTCAGCACGTCAACCACCTGGCTTAACCCCGCCTTTTGGGTGCAGCCGAGCGATTTCTCCTCCAGCGTGGTGATGCCGCCGGCCTTGTTGCCCGGCGACGGGTTCTCATAAATCGGCTGCTGATGGGCGATGAAATAGCGTTTGAAATCGTTGATCATGTCGACGGTTTTGTCGAAGGTCTCCCCATCGCGGCAGCGGCTCATCAGAATGCGCTCGGCGCCGAACATCTCCGGCACTTCGGTCAGCACCGTGGTGCCGCCGTTGGCGATCACATAATCGGAGAACCGCCCCAGCAGCGGGTTGGCGGTGATACCCGACAATCCGTCCGAACCGCCGCACTCCAGGCCGAACTTCAGCTCGCTCAGGCGGCCCGGCTCGCGGCGATCGTGGCGCATCTCCCGGTACAGCTCGTGCAACAGCGCCAGCCCGGCTTCCACTTCGTCGTCCTGCTGTTGGCACACCATAAAGCGCAGCCGCCGCTCGTCCTCTATCCCCAACGTGGCGCGAAAGGCATCCACCTGATTGTTCTCGCAACCCAGCCCGATCACCAGCACCGCGCCGGCGTTGGGATGGCGCGCCAGGTTCTGCAGCATGATGCGGGTGTTGGCATGATCCTGCCCCAGCTGCGAGCAGCCGAACGGGTGACTGAACAGATGCACGCCGTCGATCCCCTCTGCCTGCGTTTGCTGCAAAAAGCGTTGCTGGATCTGGCGAGCGATACCGTTGACGCAGCCGACGGTCGGCACGATCCACAGCTCATTGCGGATCCCCACTTCGCCGCCGGCCCGTCGGTACAACTGCACCTCGCGATCCGCGGCCTGCGGCGGCAACGTCGGGAACTGCGGTTGGTAACGGTAGCTGTCCAGATCGCTCAGGTTGGTTTTGGCGTTTTGCGAATGAATATGCTCCCCCGGCCCGATGGCCGCGAGCGCATGGCCGATCGGCTGGCCATATTTGATGATGTCCTCGTCCTTGGCGATCGGGCCGAGCGCAAATTTGTGCCCGCGCGCCACCGGCTGCGCCAGTTGGATGACCGCGCCTTCCAGCTCAACGCACTCTCCGGCAGCCAGATCGCGCAGCGCCACCGCCACGTTATCCTGCTCGTGAATCTTTATCGTACTTTGCATAAACCGGTCCCGGATAACGGCTACGCCAGTTCAATGGCGAAATAGTCTTTGGCGTTGTCGAAGCAGATGTTTTTCACCATTTCGCCCAGCAGCGCGATATCCGCCGGCGCTTCGCCGTCCGCCACCCAGCGGCCGATCATCTGGCAAAGGATGCGGCGGAAGTATTCATGGCGCGTATACGACAGGAAGCTACGACTGTCGGTCAGCATGCCGACGAAGCGGCTCAGCAGCCCGAGCTGCGCCAGCTGCGTCATTTGGCGCTGCATGCCGTCCTTCTGATCGTTGAACCACCAGCCGGAACCGAACTGCATCTTGCCCGGCGTGCCTTCCCCCTGGAAATTGCCGATCATGGTGCCGATCACTTCGTTATCGCGCGGGTTGAGGCAGTAGAGAATGGTTTTCGGCAGGCCGCCCTGCCGCGCCTGGGCATCCAGCAGCCGCGACAGCGGCTCCGCCAGCGGCCGATCGTTGATCGAATCGAAACCGATATCCGGCCCGACGGCGGCCAGCATGCGGCTGTTGTTATTACGCAACGCGCCGATGTGATACTGCTGCACCCAGCCGCGGCGCCGGTACTCGCCGGCCAGGAACAGCAGCACCGCGCTTTTGAACTGGGCGCTCTGTTCCGGCGTCGGCAGCTCGCCGTTCAGGCGGCGCAGCAGGATCGCATCCAGCGCCGCTTCATCGGCCTCGCCGAACACCACCACGTCCAGCGCATGGTCGGCCACCTTGCAGCCGTGGGCGGCGAAGTGATCCATGCGCTTGTACAGGGCGTCGCACAGCGCGCTGAAGCGGCCGATGGCGGTATCCGCCGCCGCCTCCAGCTGCCGCAGATAGTCATTGAAGCCCGGTGCATCGACAGTGAAAGCCTTGTCCGGCCGCCAGCTCGGCAATACCTTGATATCGAAGCCACGATCGTCGGCGATCGCCCGATGATGGCGCAGATCGTCGATCGGATCGTCGGTGGTGCCCACCATTTTCACATTCATCTGCCGCATGATGCCGCGCGCGCGAAACTCATCCTGCGCCAGCAGCGCATTGCCGCGCTGCCAGATCTCATCCGCCGTGGCCGGCGACAGCAGCGTATCCGTGATGCCGAACGGCCGACGCAGCTCCAGATGCGTCCAGTGATAGAGCGGGTTGCCGATGGTATGCGGCACCGTGGCGGCCCAGGCGTCGAATTTCTCACGATCGCCCGCATCGCCGGTACACAGCCGCTCCGCCACGCCGTTGGTGCGCATCGCCCGCCATTTATAGTGATCGCCTCGCAGCCAGATATCGTACAGGTTGCTGAAGCGGGTGTTCTCCGCGATCTGCTGTGGCGGCAAATGGCAGTGATAATCGAAAATCGGCTGTGGCGCCGCATAGTCGTGATACAAGCGCCGGGCAAATTCGTTGTCCAGCAGGAAATCTTCGCTCAAAAACGTCGCCATCTCGGGCTCCTTACTTGCCGTGCGGCACGGGGTTCGAATCACGAAAGTTATCACACCAATTTTCACAAGCGTCCAGCAAATTTTTCCCATGAGCTGCTGATTTAAGGTCCTTCAATCCCTTTTTCGCTCAATTTTACGGCAAATTTGCGGCGTAAACGCACTATTTCACCGGCGACAGTATCGCTCAGGCGAATAATTCCTTTTGTGATATCACTCAACTTTTAAACCTGTATGACAGGTTATTGTCTCGCCAGCCGCATCGACGGCCACACCTTAAAACGGGGAGACATTTCGGATGCGTAAAATTAAAGGGTTACGCTGGTACATGATTGGACTGGTGACCATCGGCACCGTGCTGGGCTACCTGACCCGCAACGCCATCGCCGTCGCGGCGCCGACGCTGGAAGATACGCTGCACATCACCACCCAACAGTATTCCTATATCGTCGCCGCCTATTCCGCCTGCTACACCGTGATGCAACCGGTGGCGGGCTATGTGCTGGACGTGCTGGGCACCAAGGTCGGTTACGCCATGTTCGCCATTCTGTGGGCGCTGTTCTGTATGGGCACCGCGCTGGCCAACAGTTGGGGCGGCCTGGCGCTGGCGCGCGGCGCGGTCGGCATGGCGGAAGCGGCGATGATCCCCGCCGGGCTGAAGGCCAGCAGCGAGTGGTTTCCGGCCAAAGAGCGTTCGATCGCCGTCGGTTATTTCAACGTGGGTTCATCGATCGGTGGCATGATCGCCCCACCGTTGGTGGTATGGGCCATCGTGGCGCACAGCTGGGAAATGGCGTTCATCATCACCGGCGTGCTGAGCCTGATCTGGGCCATTTGTTGGCTGCTGTTCTACAAACACCCGAAAGATCAGAAGAAATTGAGCCAGGAAGAGCGCCGTTACATCCTCGAAGGCCAGGAAGCCCAGCACCAGACCTCTAACGCCAAAAAGATGTCCGCCTGGCAGATCGTGCGCAACCGCCAGTTCTGGGGCATCGCGCTGCCGCGCTTTCTGGCGGAGCCGGCGTGGGGCACCTTCAACGCCTGGATCCCGCTGTTCATGTTCAAGGCCTACGGTTTTAACCTGAAAGAGATCGCCATGTTCGCCTGGATGCCGATGCTGTTCGCCGATCTCGGCTGCATCGTCGGCGGTTATCTGCCGCCGCTGTTCCAGAAGTATTTCAAGGTCAACCTGATCGTCTCACGCAAGCTGGTGGTGACGATGGGAGCGGTGTTGATGATCGGCCCCGGCATGATCGGCCTGTTCACCAGCCCTTACGCGGCTATCGCGCTGCTGTGCGTCGGCGGCTTCGCCCATCAGGCGCTGTCCGGCGCGCTGATCACCCTCTCTTCCGACGTGTTCGGCCGCAATGAGGTGGCGACTGCCAACGGCCTCACCGGCATGGCGGCCTGGACCGCCAGCACGCTGTTCGCCCTGGTGGTCGGCGCCCTGGCGGACACCCTCGGCTTCAGCCCGCTGTTCGCCGCGCTGTCGGTCTTCGACATTCTCGGCGCCATCGTCATCTGGACGGTGTTGCAAAACCGTCCGGCCGCCGAAACCCAGCCGGCCACGCTGCAACCGGCCCCGGCGCGCAGCTGATCCCGCCGCCCGGCCGCCGCGCCGGGCCTCTTGCTCCTCTGGCAGCGGTGCCGAATAAGTGGTATAACAAATCCGATGGCCATGCGCCCCTTCCCACCGCACCGTATAGAGCATTCACTATGGAATTCACCGAAACCAGACGCCTGTATCAGCAACTGGCCGCCGAGCTTAAGCAACGCATCGAAAGCGGCCGCTACCCGGTAGGCGACAAGCTGCCGGCCGAGCGATACATCGCCGAAGAGATGAATGTCAGCCGTACCGTGGTGCGCGAAGCGATCATCATGCTGGAAGTGGAAGGCTATGTGGACGTGCGCAAGGGATCCGGGATCCATGTGGTGTCCAACCAGCAAAAGCACCTGGTGGTGCCGGGCGACAGCATCGAGTTCGCCACCGCCGGCCCGTTTGAGCTGCTGCAGGCGCGCCAGCTGATTGAAAGCAACATCGCCGAATTCGCCGCCACCCAGGTGACCAAACAAGATATCGTGCAGTTGATGGAGATCCAGGAGCACGCCCGTAAAGAGGATCGCTTCCGCGACTCGCAGTGGGATCTGAAGTTCCACGTGCAGGTGGCGCTGGCCACCCAGAACACCGCCATGGCCACCATCGTGGAAAAAATGTGGGTGCAGCGGGTCAACAACCCTTACTGGAAAAAGCTGCACGAGCATATCGACGAACGCTCGATCGCCAGCTGGTGTGACGATCACGATCAGATCCTCAAGGCGCTGATGCGCAAAGACCCTTACGCCGCCAAACTGGCGATGTGGCAGCACCTGGAAAACACCAAACAGATGCTGTTCAACGCCACCAGCGATGACTTCGAATACAACGCCGATCGCTACCTGTTTGCCGAGAATCCGGTGGTGCATCTGGATGGCGTGAACCACGAGCCGAAATAGCCACGGCGGTCAAAAACCGTCGGCTTATGTCAGGTAATGTAAAATCCGCTGAATCGATGCCGGAGCCGCCGTTTGCCGTGTACTATTTCACCGTCGGCAACGTAGATTTCCCTGTTGCCAATCGTGCTATTTTGGTAGAGTTAGCCCACTTTTTTACCCATTGCTGCGGGGGCGGGACGCGAATAAATGCGCTGGTTGTTTGCCATGCTGATTGCTGTTTTCTGCTGGACCGGTTCGGTCTCCGGCCAACAGCTATGCGTGGCGTCACCCAAGCCAACCCCCAGCGCGCTGAGCAGCCTGCCGCTGCTGGCGGAGCCGGCGCTTTCCCCCTATGATCATGTGTATCGGGCGCCGGCCGAAGCGCGCCGCAAAGCCCCCGGCAAGTTGCCGCTGCTGCTGCCCAGAGCGCACTCTTTCTCCGGTTCGCTGCTCGCATCCTCCCTGCCGGCGCCGGTCTATACCCTGGCCGCAGAGCCGGGTTACCGAATTCGCTTCCCCCGCCAGGACACCCCGGCTCCCAACCGGCTTGCCCAGGTCGACTGGATGCTGGACGCTTCCAGGCAACAGAGTCGCCAGGCCGGTTGGAAAGAAAGCAACATGCAGTACCGTGGCACGCTGACTTACCACCTATGACCGGTGTCGCACCGCTTAGAAACCTTAAAGCAACGCCGTTTCATCGTTATCAGCACTCAGGATCGCCGCGCGCTTTCAGCTCACGCCCGCTCCGCCGCTGAGATAAAAATAAACAATGACGTTTTAGGAACACCGGATGGACATCATTAAAGAACTGATACATGCCTTATGGCAGCAGGATTTTGAGACGCTGGCGAACCCCTCGTTGGTGTGGACCCTCTACATCCTGCTGTTCATGATCCTGTTTTTGGAGAACGGCCTGCTGCCGGCCGCTTTCCTGCCGGGTGACAGCCTGCTGATCCTGGTCGGTGTGCTGATCGCCAAAGGCACCATGGGCTTCCCATTGACCATCGTTATCCTGACCGTCGCCGCCAGCCTGGGGTGCTGGGTCAGTTATATACAAGGCCGGTGGCTCGGCAATACGCGAACGGTGCAAGGCTGGCTTTCGCATCTGCCGGCCCACTACCATCAGCGTGCACATAACCTGTTCCACCGTCACGGCCTTTCCGCCCTGCTGGTCGGCCGCTTCCTGGCCTTCGTGCGCACCCTGCTGCCGACCATCGCCGGCCTGTCCGGCCTGAGCAACGCACGCTTCCAGTTCTTCAACTGGATGAGCGGCCTGCTGTGGGTCTTGATCCTGACGACGCTGGGCTTCGCCCTGGGGAAAACGCCGGTGTTCCGCAAGTATGAAGATCAGCTGATGTTCTGCCTGATGATGCTGCCGCTGGTATTGCTGGTGGTCGGGCTGGTCGGCTCGCTGATCGTGTTGTGGCGCAAGAAGCGCGCCAACAGCCAGAATCCGGGGAAAGGGGCGTGACAGCAAAGCGCCCGCGCTGGCAATACGTCCTGATGATCGCGCTCGCCCTGCTGGCGTTGGCGACGCTGTTGGTGCCCTGCATGGTGCGCACCGAGAGCGAGCTGCGCATCCGCGCCAGCCAGCAAGGGCTGTCGCTGCCCGACGGCTTTTATGTCTACCAGCGCCTGGATGAACGCGGCATCCGCATCAAAAGCATTACGCCGGAAGGCGATGGCCTGGTCATCCGTCTGGATTCGCCGGAGCAGCAGTTGCTGGCGCGCGAAGCTTTGCAAACCATTCTGCCACCCGGTTACCACATCGCATTGAGCGAGTCCCCCGTGCCGTCGCATTGGGTGCGCGAATTTGCGCGCTCCCCGCTCAATCTGGGATAATCCCCCTTCATATGAAGGGGTTTCCTTTCATTGCCATAATCTTCATTTTCATTCGCATCGATTAGCTCAAGAATTAATCAGTCAGCACTGGGTCACGGCTGATTCTTTGGGGGCTCGCCGGTTTCATGACTATGCTGAAGGGTAACTTCAGCCGGCGATGAACGCCCTCCTCTCGCGCTGCCGCCTTCGGCAGCCAGGAAAGCGGATGCCTGTTCAGGCATCCCATGAACAAGGAACTGAAAGATGAAATTACGCCACTCCCTGTTACTGCTGTTGCCACTCTGCACGCTGCCGGCCCTCGCTTCGGCCGCAGAGGGCGGTTGCGCCGCCAAAGCGCAAAACATCCAACAGCAAATCGACTACGCCACCCAACACGGCAACACCCACCGCGTGGACGGGCTGAAAAAAGCGCTGAGCGAAGTGCAGACTCACTGCACCGAAGCCGGCCTGCAGGCCGAACGCCAGAAAAACATCGCAGAGAAACAGCGCAAGGTCGAAGAACGCCGGCAGGAGCTGAAAGAAACGCAGCAAACCGGCAAGCTGGACAAGGTCGCCAAGAAGCAGCAAAAGCTGGCGGAAGCGCAAGCTGAGTTGAAACGCGCCCAGGCGGAATAATTTTTTACACCAGCGGATTTATCGATGAGAGCCCCATCACACGGGATTTCTTAAGCATATGGAATTGATGTCTGGTGTTATCTGCTGGCCATCACCCCTTTGCTCCGGCGAAAAAATCCGCTATGTTAAAAGTCTGTCGAAATAAACGTTAAGGAATAATCACATGGCACATGATTCAAATGCAGAAAACTTACGCGCTGAACTGAAGTCCTTAGCCGATACGCTGGAGGAAGTGCTGAACTCCTCCACCGACAAGCCGAAAGCCGAGCTGGAGAAGCTGCGTTCGAAGGCGGAAGGCGCGCTGAAAGAGACCCGCGCTCGCCTGAGCGACGCCGGTGACAAGCTGGCTTCGCAAACCAAACAGATCGCCGGCCAGGCCGACGACTATGTGCGCGACAACCCGTGGACCGGCATCGGTATCGGCGCGGCGGTCGGCGTGGTGCTGGGCGTGCTGCTCGCGCGTCGCTAATCATGGCTGAACAACCGCAAGTGCGCGCGCAGGGCCCCGCCAAAGGGGTTCTGGATATCGGTCAGCGCATCATCACGATCCTGGTCGGCATGGTGGAAACCCGTGTCCGGCTGGCGGTCGTCGAGCTGGAAGAGGAGAAAGCCAACCTCATTCAGCTGCTGATCATGGCCGGTATGACACTGCTGTTCACCGCCTTCGGTTTGATGAGCCTGCTGATCCTGATCTTCTGGGCCATCGATCCGGTCTATCGGCTGGTGGCGCTGGGCGCGACAACCGGCGTGCTGCTGTTCCTCGCCGTAGTCGGCACCATCTGGACGCTGGTCAAGGCCCGTCGCACCACGCTGCTGGGCGCCACGCGCAAGCAGTTGGAGCTCGACCGCGCCGAACTGGAGCGCGAGCCATGAGCCGCCGCCGCTACCTGGAATGGAAAAAAGAGAGGCTGATTCGCCAGATCCAGCAACAGCGTCTGGATCTGGCCGAACACAAGTCTTTGTGGCTGGAAAAAACCGAACGCATTGACCGCGGCTGGCAGACCGTTTTTGGCCTGCGCCGCTATCTGGTACTCGGTTCCAGCGTCATGGCGCTGTACGGCATCCGCCACCCCAGCAAGATGATCCGCTGGTCGCGTCGCGCTTTCGGTGCCTGGAGCGCTATCCGACTGTTTAAAAAGACCTTCTCCGCCAAGTAAGCCCCGCGTTTTTCCTTCAAACATCCTGTTGCTCTGCCCTCGTTTTCCCCTTAAAACAGCGCTGTTTATCCCGAGGGCTGGGCAACCTGCTGACAAGCGTCAGTTTATTAGCACGCTAAAGATTCAGATTTTTTGAAAAATTACGACAGTTTTACTTGCTAACAACCTGAGCACTTCCCGCTTAACATTCACTCCATCAATACGATACGAGCCGGACAGGGCGAATGTCCTGATATACCGCTCGTTGACATGGCTTCCGCCGAACAGGCATACAAAAACACTTTGGAGTAGATGATGAAAAAATTAGAAGATACAGGTTTGTTGGTTGCTCGTATTCTGATGCCAATCCTGTTTATCGTGGCAGGCTACGGCAAAATGGGTGACGCTTATGCCGGAACCCAACAGTACATGCAATCGATGGGCGTGCCTGGCTTCTTGCTGCCGCTGACCATTCTGCTGGAGTTTGGCGGCGGTCTGGCGATCCTGTTCGGCTTCCTGACCCGCACCGTGGCGCTGTTCACTGCCGGTTTCACCATCCTGACCGCGCTGCTGTTCCACACTGACTTTGCGGAAGGCGTAAACCAGCTGATGTTCATGAAAAACCTGACCATCGCCGGCGGCTTCATCGTGTTGGCGATCGCAGGCCCGGGCGGCTTCAGCATCGACCGTCTTCTGAACAAGAAATGGTAATCTAAACTGTCATTCAGGGCCCGGCATGCCGGGCCCTGTCGTTTTTCACTCGGACACCAAGGAGATTCCCATGGGACAACTCGTCGATGGCGTTTGGCAAGACATCTGGTATGACACGAAATCTACCGGCGGCCGTTTCAAACGTTCAACCGCTCAGTTTCGCAATTGGGTGACCGCCGACGGTCAGCCCGGCGAACACGGCGCGGGCGGCTTCCAGGCCGAAGCGGGCCGTTATCACCTGTATGTTTCTCTCGCCTGCCCCTGGGCGCACCGCACGCTGCTGATGCGCAAATTGAAAGGGCTGGAGCAGATTATTCCGGTCTCGGTGGTGCACCCGCTGATGCTGGAAAACGGCTGGACCTTCGGCCAGGATTTTCCTGAAACCACCGGCGATCCGCTGTATCACGCCGACTTCCTGTACCAGATCTACCTGCGGGCCGATCCGCACTACAGCGGGCGCGTGACCGTGCCGGTGCTGTGGGATAAACAGCGGCAAACCATCGTCAGCAACGAATCCGCCGACGTCATCCGCATGTTCAACAGCGCGTTTGACGGCGTCGGCGCTCGGGCTGGGGACTACTACCCGACCGATCTGCGCGGTAAGATCGATGAGCTGAACGGCTGGATTTACGATCAAGTGAACAACGGCGTGTACAAGGCCGGTTTCGCCACCAGCCAGGAAGCCTATGACGAAGCGGTCAACGGGGTATTCAACGCGCTGGAGCGCCTTGAGCAGATCCTGGGGCAACATCGCTACCTGACCGGCGATCGGCTGACCGAGGCCGACCTGCGTCTGTGGACCACGCTGGTGCGTTTCGATCCGGTGTACGTCACCCACTTCAAGTGCGACAAACACCGCATCAGCGACTATCTGAACCTGTACGGTTTCCTGCGCGACATCTACCAGATGCCGGGCATCGCCGAAACGGTCAGCCTGCCGCACATTCGCAACCACTACTACCGCAGCCACGCCACCATCAACCCGCACGGCATCATTTCCATCGGGCCGGCGCAGGATCTGGACGAGCCGCACGGCCGCGACCAGCGCTTCGGTTAAGACGAAAAAAATCCCCTTGCCACCCGGCAAGGGGATGTCATTCAACGAACGTTAACGCTGTGCGAACAGGCGAGGAATTTCGCGTAGGAACCAGGCTTTCGCCTCCCCCATGCTGTCGCGCCGCCAGGCCATGATGATATCGGCTTCGCGGCTGTATTCCGGCCCCACCACCCGCAGCCGCCCGGCTTCGATATCTTTCTCCACCATCGGGTACGGCATGGTCGCCACCCCCAACCCGGCCAGCAGCGCCAGACGCTTGTCTTCAATGGTGCTCACCGTCAGACGCTGTTGTTTATCCAGCAGCTGAACGGTCAACACCGGGCGCTCGCGGGCGGTATCCGCCACGGCGATGCCGCGGTACTTCACGCGGGTCACCTCGGACAACGGCTCCGGCTCCTGATGGATCGGGTGATCCGGCGCGGCGACATAAACGCTCATCACCTTGTACAGTTTGCGGGTGTTGATCTCCGAGGATGCGCGGAAATGCATATCCGGTGCGATCACGATGTCAGCGCGCCCCTGCTCCAACCGCTCCCAGGCGCCCGCCAACACTTCGGTGAAAATCGACACCTGGGTATTGGCCTTCAGCGCCAGCTTGTCGACCAGCGGGAACAGCAGGCTCGGCGGTGATAACGCTTCGCTGACGATGGTCAGGTGGGTTTCCCAACCGCGCGCCAGCGCTTCGGCGTCGGTGGTCAGCTTGTCTGCCGCTTCCAGCAGCACCCGCCCGCGCTCCAGCAGCATACGCCCGACGTTGGTGAACTTGGTGCGGTGGCCCGAACGGTCGAACAGCACCACGTCCAATTCTTCTTCCAATTTTTGCATGGTGTAGCTGAGTGCCGACGGCACCCGGCCCAATTCGTCGGCGGCCGCGGCGAAACTGCCACGCCGGTCGATCGCGTCCATCACTCTCAGCGCCTCAAGCGTGAGCGCCCGATCTCTGGCCATCACATCCCTCTGTCAGGAAATTTGAATATGCCGACCAGATTAACTGGCTAACAATCCGACGTCCAGATGCTTACCATTTGGATAATGAATTTAGAGAGCCGATTGCCATGATTACATGCAGAACAGCACAACAATGCGGGCAAGCTGACTTTGGTTGGCTGCAGGCTCGCTACACCTTTTCCTTTGGTCACTACTTCGATCCCAAACTGATGGGCTACGCGTCGCTGCGGGTGCTGAATCAGGAGGTGCTGGCACCGGGCGCGTCGTTCCAGCCGCGCACCTATCCCAGCGTGGATATCCTGAACCTGATCCTGCAGGGCGAGGCGGAGTACCGCGACAGCGACGGCAACACCGCGCGCGCCAAAGCCGGCGAAGCGCTGCTGTTGGCCACCCAGCCGGGTCTGAGTTACAGCGAACAGAACGTCAGCAGCGATACGCCGCTGACCCGCCTGCAGCTGTGGCTGGACGCCTGCCCGGAACGCAACAACGAGCGGGTGCAGCGCCTGGCGCTGCCGGCGGCAGGCAACCTGCTGCTGGCCTCGCCGGACGGCGCGCAGGGCAGCCTGCAGCTGCGTCAGCAGGTTTGGATCCACCATCTCGATCTGCAGCCGGGCGAAGAACAAACGCTGACGATTAACGGGCCGCGCGCCTATTTGCAGTCGATTCACGGCACCATCGCCGCCACCGGCGAGCGCCACGAGGAACAGCGTCTGACCTGCGGCGACGGCGCCTTCGTGCGTGAGGAGAATCGCCTGACGATCCGCGCCGAGACGCCGCTGCGCGCGCTGCTGATTGACCTGCCGGTGTAAGCCGGCCGAAAACGAAAAACCCCGCGCAACTGGCGTTGCGCGGGGTTTTCTTTTGTCGAGGGAGTTGACCGGTAAGCCGGGTTCTGTCGTGGACAGTCATTCCTCTAGGCCAGCAATCGCTCACTGGCTCAAGCAGCCTACCCGGGTTCAGTACGGGCCGTACCATGTGAACCCCTATTTGGCCTTGCTCCGGGTGGAGTTTACCGTGCCACGAACTGTTGCCAGCCGCGCGGTGCGCTCTTACCGCACCCTTTCACCCTTACCTGATCCCGCTTGCGCGGGCCATCGGCGGTTTGCTCTCTGTTGCACTAGTCGTAGGCTTGCGCCTCCCAGGCGTTACCTGGCACCCTGCCCTATGGAGCCCGGACTTTCCTCCCCTCCATCTGTCTCCCCGAAGAGGACGGCAATGAAGCGGCGACTGTCTGGTCAACTCCGGCGCGGATAGTAGCGTCGCGGCGGCGGCAGGTCAACCGCTTTACGGCTGTTGTTGCTCCAGCGCGTGCTTATACAGCGCATTTTTCTTCACGCCGTGGATTTCCGCCGCCAGCGCCGCCGCCTTTTTCAGCGGCAGCTCTTTTTGCAGCAGCGCCAGCGTGCGCAGCGCCTCGAGCGGCAGCGCATCCTCCTGCGCCTTGTGGCCTTCGACGATCAGCACCATCTCACCGCGGCGGCGCACTTCATCTTCCTGCACCCACGCCAGCAGCTCGCCCACCGGCGCGCCGTGGATGGATTCCCAGGTTTTGGTCAGCTCGCGCGCCAGCACCACATAGCGCTGCGGGCCCCAGACGGTGACCATGTCCTGCAGGCTTTCCAGCAGACGATGGGTGGATTCGTAGAAAATCAGCGTGCGCGGTTCCTCCGCCAGCGCCATCAGCGTATCCTTGCGCCCCTTGGTTTTCGCCGGCAGGAAACCTTCGTAGCAGAAACGGTCGGAAGCGACGCCCGCGGCGCACAGCGCGGTAGTGGCGGCGCAGGCGCCCGGCAGCGGCACCACGCGAATGCCGGCCTCGCGGCAGCGGCGCACCAGGTGATAACCGGGATCGTTGATCAGCGGCGTGCCGGCGTCGGAAACCAGCGCAATGCTTTGGCCTTCCTGCAGTTTCGCCAGCAGCTGCTCGGCCTTTTGCTGTTCGTTGTGATCGTGCAGCGCGAACAGACGCGCGTTGATCGCGAAGTGTTGCAACAGCAATCCGGTATGGCGCGTATCTTCCGCCGCGATCAGATCAACGCTTTTCAGTACCTCTAACGCACGGTGGGTAATATCGCCCAGATTGCCGATGGGGGTGGGCACCACATACAGCGTTGATGCAGAAATGACTGATTGTTGGTGTTGATTCATTGTTTCATCCGGGTTGCCGATTTAATATTGAGCATCTTGAAAAAAACATCACTGGATACAGTATGCTTTCCTCAACATTCGTTCGTACCAAAGCAGGGCGTTCCAAGCCTGTCCGACTGACCGCAGTCATCGCCGCCGCCCTTTTCCTGGCGGGCTGTCCAAGTCGGGCCCCGCAAACGCCGCCCGCCAATATACAGGACGAAGCGAGCGCCAGCTCCGATTACTACCTGCAGCAGTTGCAGCAAAGCAGCGATGATAACAAGGCTGACTGGCAATTACTTGCTATTCGCGCCTTGCTGCGTGAAGGAAAACTGCCGCAGGCCGGCGACCAGTTGAACCAGCTGCCGAAAAATCTCAGCGGCGCGCAGCAGACCGAACGCCAATTGCTGACCGCCGAACTGCAGATCGCCAACAAGAGCTACGTCAGCGCCCGCAGCACGCTGGGCCACCTGGACAGCGGTGCGCTGTCGCCGAATCAGAAGGTGCGCTACTACCAGGCGCAGATCGCCGCCAATCAGGGCAAAGCGTCGCTGCCGCTGATCCGCGCCTATATCGCTCAGGAGCCGCTGCTGACCGGCAAGGCGCACCAGGACAACCTGGATCAAACCTGGCAGGCGCTGCTGCAACTGACGCCGCAGGAGATGAACAGCCTGGTGATCAACGCCGACGAGAACGTGCTGCAAGGCTGGCTGGATCTGCTGCGCGTTTATCAGGACAACAAGCAGGATCCCGATCTGCTGAAGGCCGGCATCAAAGACTGGCAGAACCGTTATCCGAAGAACCCGGCGGCCAAAACGCTGCCGGCTCGCCTGAATCAGGTGCTGAACTTCACCCAGGCCTCCACCTCGAAAATCGCCCTGCTGCTGCCGTTGAATGGCCAGGCGAAAGTGTTCGCCGACGCCATCCAGCAAGGCTTCGAAGCGGCGAAAAACGGCGGTTCCATGCCGGCGCCGCAGCCTCAAGCCGCACAACCGGCCAGCACGCCGGCTCAAACGGCGCCTGCCGATCAGGCCGCTACGGGTGACATCAACGCCAACGGCGCGGTCAGCCCTTCGGCCCAAGAGAGCCAGCCTGCCGTCACCGCCGCGCAACCCGCTGCGCCGTCCAGCGCGCCGATAACGCCGCTGCAGGCCGCCAACGCGCAGGTCAAAGTGTACGACACCACCAGCCAGCCGCTGGCCGCCTTACTGAGCCAGGCGCAGCAGGATGGCGCCACCCTGGTGGTCGGCCCACTGCTGAAAGAGAACGTCGATCAGTTGTCCGCCAGCACCACCACGCTGAACGTGCTGGCGCTTAACCAGCCGGAAACGCCGAAGGACAACCTGAACATCTGTTACTTCGCCTTGTCGCCGGAAGATGAAGCCCGCGACGCCGCCCGCCACATCTGGGAACAGCAGAAGCGTCAACCGCTGCTGCTGGTGCCGCGCGGCGCCTTCGGCGATCGCGTCGCCAGGGCCTTTAACCAGGAATGGCAGAAGCAAGGCGGGCAAACCGTGCTGCGCCAGGATATCGGCTCCGCCGGCGAGCTGCGCCAAATGGTGAACAGCGGCGGCATCCGCATGACCGGTACGCCGATGTCGAGCGCCCCGGCGCCGCAGAGCGTCACCATCGCCGGGCTGACCATTCCTGCGCCGCCGAGCGACGTGCCCGCCGCCACCGGCGGCAGCGTCGACGCGGTGTACATCGTCGCCACGCAGTCTCAGCTGACGCTGATCAAACCGATGATCGACATGGCCACCAGCTCGCGCGGCAAGCCGGCGATGTACGCCAGCTCGCGCAGCTACCAGGCCGGCGCCGGCCCGGACTTCCGTCTGGAAATGGAAGGCCTGCAGTTCAGCGATATTCCGCTGCTGGCCGGCTCAAACCCTCAGCTGCTGCAGCAGGCCAGCGCGCGTTTCCGCAACGACTACTCGCTGGTGCGCCTGTATGCGATGGGGATGGATGCCTGGACATTGGCCAACCACTTTGCTGAAATGCGCCAGCTGCCGGGCTTCCAGGTTTCCGGCACCACCGGTACGCTGAGCGCGTCGCCGAACTGCGTGATCAACCGTAAGCTGCCTTGGCTGCAATACCGTCAGGGTACGGTCGTTCCAGTCTCTTGAACCCACGCGCCTCAGGGGCGGGCTATGAGTTACTGGCCCGCCGTCACCTGGAACATGCCGGGCTCACCTTCTGCGCCGCCAATGTCGCGGTGCGCGGCGGTGAGCTCGACCTCATCATGCGCGACGGCACCACCTGGGTGTTCGTCGAAGTGCGCTACCGCCGCAACGACGCCTTCGGCGGCGCGGCCGCCAGCGTCACCTTTCGCAAACAACAGCGGTTGCTGCACGCCGCCGCCGTCTGGCTGGCGGGGCGCGGAGCCAGTTTTGACACATCATCTTGCCGTTTTGATGTTTTGGCCATTACCGGTAGCCAGTTAGAATGGATACCCAACGCCTTCAATGCGGATTAATCGGGGTTTTGCGGCGCAGACCGGCCCTTTGACTTAGTGGATTAATACAACGTGCTGGATAGAATTAAAGTCTGTTTCACCGAAAGCATCCAAACCCAGATCGCGGCGGCGGAAGCACTGCCGGACGCCATTTCCCGCGCTGCGATGACGCTGGTTCAATCCTTACTCAACGGCAACAAAATCCTGTGCTGCGGCAACGGCACCTCGGCCGCCAACGCGCAGCACTTCGCCGCCAGCATGATCAACCGTTTTGAAACCGAGCGCCCCAGCCTGCCGGCCATCGCTCTCAACGCCGACAACGTGGTGCTGACGGCAATCAGCAACGATCGGCTGCACGACGAAGTGTACGCCAAGCAGGTGCGTGCGCTCGGGCACACCGGCGACGTGCTGCTGGCGATTTCCACCCGCGGCAATAGCCGTGATATTGTGAAAGCGGTCGAGGCGGCCGTGACGCGCGATATGACCATCGTCGCACTTACCGGCTACGACGGCGGCGAGCTGGCCGGGCTGCTCGGCCAGCAGGATGTCGAAATCCGCATCCCGTCGCACCGCAGCTCGCGCATTCAGGAAATGCATATGCTGACCGTAAACTGCCTGTGCGACCTGATAGACAATACGTTATTCCCCCACCAGGACGATTAAGGAACTGAGATGAAGCTAAAAGCCACATTTGCAGTGCTGTCCAGCGCCCTGCTGTTGCAAGGCTGTATCGCCGGCGTCGTCGTCGGCAGTGCGGCCGTCGCCACCAAAACCGCCACCGATCCGCGCAGCGTAGGGACCCAGGTGGATGACGGCACGCTGGAAGCCAGAGTCGAAAGCGCCCTGAGCAAAGACCAGCAGTTGAAGAAAGATGCCCGGGTGGTCGCCACCGCCTATCAGGGCAAGGTGCTGTTGACCGGCCAGTCGCCTAACGCCGATCTCACCGCGCGCGCCAAGCAGATCGCCATGGGCGTGGAAGGCACGACCGAAGTGTATAACGAAATCCGTCAGGGCACGCCGGTCAGCCTGAGCACCGCATCCTCCGACACCTGGATCACCACCAAGGTGCGTTCGCAGCTACTCACCAGCGATACGGTGAAATCGTCCAACGTGAAGGTCACCACCGAAAACGGCGAAGTGTTCTTGCTGGGCCTGGTCACGCAGCAGGAAGGGCAGTCGGCGGCGCAGATCGCCAGCCAGGTCAGCGGCGTGAAGCACGTCACGACCGCCTTTACCTACGTAAAATAATCCGCCTGGCGGGAGTGGCACCGTGCCGTTCCCGCCCGTTTAATCCAGCTTGTTCTCGCGTAAAAACGCTTCCCCGCCCAGTTGCCGCATCTGCCGCATGATCCACTGTTGACGCTGCACCACATAGCCGGACGGCGCATCGGCCCTGAAGCGATGCGGATTCGGCAATACCGCCGCCAGCAGCGCCGCTTCGGCCGCGCTCAGGCGCTTGGCCGGCTTATGGAAAAAGCGCTGTGAAGCCTCTTCCACGCCGAACACCCCATCGCCGAACTCGACGATGTTCAGGTACACCGTCAGAATGCGCCGCTTGGTCCACACCAATTCGATGCCGGACGTCAGCCCGGCCTCCAATCCTTTGCGCAGCCAGCTGCGGCCATCCCACAAAAACAGGTTCTTGGCGGTTTGCTGCGACAGCGTGGACGCGCCACGGATGCGCGTCGGGCGCTTCTCATTGTGGCTGAGCGCCTTTTCAATGGCCGCCACGTCGAAGCCCCAATGGTCTGGAAACTTCTGATCTTCCGCCGCCATCACCGCCAGCGCCATTTGCGGCGAGATGTCGTCCATCGACACCCAGTCCGAATGGGCGACATAGCCGAAGTCGCCGCTCAGCCAGGCGCTGACCTGCCGTTCCACCATCACGGCGGAAAACGGTACCGGCAGGAAGGCGAAGAGCACAATGCCCAACGCCCACAGGCCGATAATCGCGATGACGCCGCGCTTCAGCCAATACCACGGGCGCAGCCGCCGCCATCCGACGAGCGATTTTCTCATTCAGCCAGTTCCAGCACCCGCGCCACCAGCTTATCGATGCCCAGGGCCGCCTGCGCGATAGACGGCGCCAGCATATAGGCCGGCGTGGTCACGATCTTATGTTCGCTGTCCACCACGATGTCGTCCACCGGGCAAATCACCGGTTCGCCGCCCATGGCGTCAATCACTTCCCCCAGATCCGGATCGTTGCCAATGGTCAGCCGCGCTTGTTGATCCAGCAGTTTCGGCAACAGCGCCGGCGCGATGCACATCAGGCCAATTGGTTTGTTGGCCTTATGCATCTCGCGCGTCAGGCGCGCCAAATCTTCATCGACCCAACATTCCGCGCCGGCTTCGGCGAAATTGCTGAGGTTCTTGGCGGCGCCAAAGCCGCCGGGCACGATCAGCGCATCCAGCTGCGCGGCCTCCGCCAGCGCCAGCGGCTGCACCGCACCGCGGGCAATGCGCGCCGATTCAATCAGAACATTGCGCGACTCCGCCATCTCCTCACCAGATAAGTGATTAATAACATGGCGTTGTGGTTTATCAGACGCCAAGCACACCGCCTGGGCGCCGGCACGATCCAACGCCAGCAGCGTCAGCACCGCTTCATGGATCTCCGTACCGTCATAAACGCCGCTGCCGCTGAGGACTACACCCACCTTTTTCATCACTCTTACTCCTGTCGCTGCTGTCAACTGGTTCGTGCTCGGAGTTGACAAACACTAATCTACATCACACATTTTAATGAATCTTCTAACAAGAGCGCTTACATTTGCTATGTTGTTGGCTGTATGATGTTTAGGAATTCGCAACAACCTGCTCGACCAGAACACTGAAACCAATACGCAGGTTCACAATTTCCCTGGTGTTGGCGCAATATTCGCGCACCCCGGCCTAGGTCGGGGTCATTTTTTTTCAGCGTTCTCAACCCAAGCCCGCAGTACCTGCACGTCGTTGCGCCACTCTTGTTTCAGCTCATCCACCCAATCCTGCACGTTATCCCACCAGGCCGGCAGCGTCGGCGTTTGAATCTGCTGCGCCAGCTGCTGCAGATGGCGCAGACCGACCGAACCGGCGGCGCCCTTGATCTTATGCCCTTCCTCAGTGATGCCTTTCTGATCGCGCGCCGTCATGTTGGAGTCCAGCACCGCCAGATAGCCCGGCATCATCTGTTCGAACATCTCCAGACTTTGGTGGATCAGCTGCGGGCCAACCAGATCCATGTACTGTTCCAGCATCGCGGTATCGAGTAACGACTCATTAATCTGCATCGCCTTGTGCTCCGTTTTCTTTGAAGTGTGAGAAGGTTGATGATCCCAATAGTGTTTGATGACCTTGGTCAGCGCCGGCACCGACAGCGGCTTGCTCAGCACATCGTCCATGCCCGCCTCGAGATACTCTTTTTTGTCTTTCAGCACGTTGGCGGTCAGGGCCACCAGCGGCGGCAGCGCCTGCCCGGCATAGCGCTCGCGCAGCGCCCGGGCGATGTCCAGCCCGGTCATGTCCGGCAGTTGGATGTCCAGCAGCACCAGATCGAACTCGTCCGGATCGAACATCGCCAGCGCGTCGTGGCCGTTCATCGCCACGTCGACGCTGTTGCCCAGCTTCTCCAGCACCGAGCGCGCCACGATCACGTTCAGTTCGATATCTTCCACCAGCAGGATGTGCAGCGCCGGCAACGGCAGCGCCTCTTCCTCCGGCGCCGCGCTGACGGCTTCCTGCACCGCCGGCGCCTTGATGGTTAAGGTAAAGCAAGAACCGTGCCCTTGTTCGCTGCGCACGGTGATGTCGCCGCCCATGCTCTGCGCCAGCCGCTTGGAGACCGCCAGCCCGATGCCGGTGCCGGTGGCCGGGCGGCCGCCGCGCTGATCTTTCACCTGGTAATACATGGCGAAGATTTTGTCCTGCTCGTCCTGCGGGATGCCCATGCCCGAATCTTCCACTTCAAACACCAGCTTCTCCTGCGCCTCGCGCCGTACGCGCACCACAATTTGCCCCTGCTGGGTAAATTTCACCGCGTTGCCGATCAGATTCCACAGGATCTGCCGCAGGCGGGTGCCGTCGGTCACGATCTGCTGCGGCAGCGGCGTCTGCGGCTCCATGACGAACTGCAGCCCTTTCGGCTGCGCCAGCAGGCCCGAGAGGTTCTCCAAATCCGCCAGGAAACCGGTGAAGTCCACCGGCTGGTTGTCGAGCTGCACCTTGCGCCGCTCGAGCTTGTCCATTTCGATAATGTCGTTGAAGATATTGCCGAGGGTGATGGCGCTGACGTGGATGGTCTTCAGGTATTTCAGCTGCTCGTCGTTCAGCTCGGTATCGAGCAGAATGCGGCTCAGGCCGACGATGCCGTTAAGCGGCGTACGCAGCTCGTGGCTGATGGTGGAGATAAAGGTGGTCTTCTCCCTGCTGGCGTTCTCCAGCGCGTCCTGGTAGCGCTTACGCTCGGTAATATCGCGGCCAAAGCCCATCAGCCCGTGGCGTTTGCCCACCCGGTCGTAAAACGGCACCTTGCGCAGCTCGAAACAGGCCTTGCGGCCATCGGGATATACCAACCACTGTTCGTAGGTCAGCGAGACGTTGTGGCGGAACACCTTCTCGTCGGTTTCGATCACCTTTTCGGCGATCTCCTGGCCGTAGACGTCGAACGGCGTCAGGCCGATCAATTGCTTCTCGCTCTTGCCGGTCAACAGCTCCATCGCGCGGTTGCAGCCGGAAAACTCTTTGTCTTCGTTGCGGTAGTAGACCAGATCCGGCGAGGCATCGAGGAAGGAACGCAGCAGCGCCGATTGCTGGCCCAGCTCAATCTGCGCCTGCTCGCGCTGCTCCATCTCTTCCGTCAGCTTTTCCATCACCTGCAGGCGCTCTTCTTCCGCTTTGATACGGTCGGCGATCTCCTGATTCAGCTGGCTGATATTGTCTTTGAGCTGCTGATTGAGCTCCAGATCGCGGTGGCGCATCTCTTCCAGCTTGTCCACCAGCCGCGCCAGCCGTTGGCGCGACTCTTCCAACTGTTCCACCACCACCGAGAGAAAATAGACCGCCCACGGGGTGATCAACAGGCCGAAGAAGATCGAACGCACCACGTCGATGCTTTCCACTTCGCCGCGCAGCAGCATGGTCACCGCCATCTGCACCACCATCGCCAGCACCACCAGCGCCGAGGCCAGCAGCAGCGAGAAGCGCACCAACCCCAGTTTCACCATTAAATCAACGTAGTACTGGGCCAACACCCGGATTTGCTTCATAGCGGCTCCCATCAGACACAATCTTTTGAATCATACCGTAAAACAGCGGTGAGATAAGGCGGCAAACGCCGAAGTGTGGCAAAGATTGCACTTCAGAGCGGCATGCCAGGGCGGTAGCGCCACTTTTCATCCAGCGCGCTGCCCTGCCCGCCGTGCCGTTGCAGATAAGCGCCGACCGCCTGCATGCCGCTCCAGCGGTTTTCGCACCACAGCGGCGCCAGCAGCGTCGGCCGGCGGGCGCTGGCGGAAAGGCGGTGGTACACCACCTCCCCCGGCGTATGGCGGATCATCTCCCCGGCACTGGCGGCGTAATCCTCCAGCGCCAGTTCGGGCAACCGCCCGGCCTGCCACGCCCGCGCCAGGGTGCTGCCGGTGACGACGTGCAGCGGGTGCAGCTTGATGCCGTCGACGCCGGTCTCCGTCACCTGCTGCAGCGTGAGCAGATGATCGCGCTGGGTTTCTCCCGGCAGCCCGACGATCAGATGGCAGCACACCTTCAGCCCGCGCTGCCGGGCCAGCCGCGCAGTCTGCTGATAACAGCGAAAATCATGGCCGCGGTTGATGCGCTTCAGTGTTTTATCGTGCGCCGTCTGCAGCCCCAGCTCCAGCCACACCTCATAGCCTTGCTCGCGGTAGCCCGTCAGCAGATCCAGCGCGGCGGCCGGCACGCAGTCCGGCCGGGTGCCGACGCACAGGCCGACCATGGCGCTCTGCGTCAACGCCTGCCGATACATCGCCTCCAGCCGTTCAACCTCCGCATAGGTGCTGGTATAGGCCTGGAAATAGGCCAGATAGCGCCGCGCCCGATCGACCCGCGCGGCCTGCTGCGCCAGCTGTTCGGCGATGCTCTGCCGCTGCATCGCCTCATCGGCGAACGAGGCGACGTTGCAGAACGTACAGCCGCCGCGCCCCAACGTGCCGTCGCGGTTAGGGCAGCCGAATCCGCCGTGCAGCGTGAGTTTATGGATCTTTTCGCCATAGCGGCGCTGGAGATCCGCGCCAAACATATTGACTAATTGCGGCAACTGCATAATCTTGGTGGTTCTCTGTGTTCAAAGCCGCGATGCTAATAAGAAACGGCTTTTCCCGCGATGACAGAGATCAACGCTTTCCCCGCAAGGCGCCACCAGGCATAACTATTCATCATAAATGCAAATCAATTCACTATAATTCTGATGAATTATTCTAATCGTCACGCAACCGTTAACGGCAATATGACAACACGGTGAAAAATAGTCATAAACATCAGAAAAGCAATATCTTATAGAATAAAACTCTGGCATTACCCCTCGCACTAGCATGGTGCAGAGATTAAGGGGTTGCACTATAGTGAGACAGCTCACACTTCTGAGCGGATCGGCGTTGCCCCATGATAGTGCAAAAATGCATTAAAACACTTATTTTTCAAATAAATAAACATCATCAATTCGATAAGAATCTATCTTAAGCCCACATTTGACCTGCGAATTCTTTCTCGCTAAGTTGGAAGTCCGCTGGAAGCTTTCTGGACGGGCAAACGTCTCGTCATATTTATGCAGTAATTGAAGACTCCCTCTTAAAACAAGTCCTATACCACTTGTGAGACCGTCACGAGAGGCCATTGATGGAGGGCGGAAAAGCAGATTGGCGGGGTTAACTTGCTGATTGGACTTCTGCCTGAAATTGGGAAGCCCCCTCGCAGTAGGTTGTGAGAGTCACGCAGAGCCTGGGGAGGTTCACGATATGTTGTACGATAAATCCCAAGAGAGGGACAACTGTGGTTTCGGCCTGATCGCCCACATAGAAGGCGAACCTAGCCACAAGGTGGTGCGCACCGCCATTCACGCGCTGGCCCGCATGCAGCACCGCGGCGCGATCCTCGCCGACGGCAAGACCGGCGACGGCTGCGGCCTGTTGCTGCAAAAACCCGATCGCTTCTTCCGCATGGTGGCGGAAGAGCGCGGCTGGCGTTTGGCCAAAAACTACGCCGTCGGCATGATGTTCCTCAGCCAGAATGAAGAGGAAGCGCGCCTCAGCCGCCGCATCGTGGAAGAAGAGCTGCAAAACGAAACGCTGTCGATCGTCGGCTGGCGCGAAGTGCCGACCAACCCGGACGTGCTGGGTGAAATCGCCCTCTCCTCCCTGCCGCGCATCGAGCAAATCTTCGTTAACGCCCCGGCCGGCTGGCGCCCGCGCGATATGGAACGCCGCCTGTTCGTGGCGCGCCGCCGCATCGAGAAACGGGTGCAGGATGACAGTTTCTACGTCTGCAGCTTCTCCAACCTGGTGACGATCTATAAAGGCCTGTGCATGCCTGCGGATCTGCCGCGCTTCTATCTCGATCTGGCGGACCTGCGCCTGGAATCGGCCATTTGCCTGTTCCACCAGCGCTTTTCCACCAACACCGTGCCGCGCTGGCCGCTGGCTCAGCCGTTCCGCTACCTGGCGCACAACGGCGAAATCAACACCATCACCGGCAACCGCCAGTGGGCGCGCGCCCGTACCTATAAATTCCAAACGCCGCTGATCCCGGATCTGCAGGCCGCCGCGCCGTTCGTCAACGAAACCGGCTCCGACTCCAGCTCGCTGGACAACATGCTGGAGCTGCTGCTGGCGGGCGGGATGGATCTCATCCGCGCCATGCGCTTGCTGGTGCCGCCGGCCTGGCAGAACAACCCGGACATGGACGGCGATCTGCGCGCCTTCTTCGACTTCAACTCGATGCACATGGAGCCGTGGGACGGCCCGGCCGGCATCGTGATGTCCGACGGCCGCTACGCCGCCTGTAACCTCGATCGCAACGGCCTGCGGCCGGCGCGCTATGTGATCACCAAAGACAAGCTGATCACCTGCGCCTCCGAAGTCGGCATCTGGGATTACCAGCCGGATGAAGTGGTGGAAAAAGGCCGCGTCGGCCCCGGCGAGCTGATGGTGATCGACACCCGCAGCGGCCGCATCCTGCACTCGGCGGAAACCGACAACGATCTGAAAAGCCGCCATCCGTATAAAGAGTGGATGGAGAAAAACGTCAAACGCCTGGTGCCGTTCGAAGATCTGCCGGACGATCAGGTCGGCAGCCGCGAGCTCGACGACGCGCAGCTCGAAACCTACCAGAAACAGTTCGGCTACAGCAGTGAAGAGCTGGATCAGGTGATCCGCGTGCTAGGCGAAATTGGCCAGGAAGCCACCGGCTCGATGGGCGACGATACCCCGTTCGCCGTGCTTTCAAGCCGGCCGCGCATCGTTTACGACTACTTCCGCCAGCAGTTCGCGCAGGTCACCAACCCGCCGATCGATCCGCTGCGCGAAGCGCACGTCATGTCGCTGGCCACCAGCATCGGCCGTGAAATGAACGTGTTCTGCGAAGCCGAAGGCCAGGCGCACCGCCTGAGCTTCAAATCACCGATCCTGCTGTACTCCGATTTCAAACAGCTCACCACGCTGGAAGGCGAATACTATCGCGCCGAGACGCTCGATCTGACCTTCGACCCGCAACAGCAGGATCTGGAGCAGACCATTCGCGCCCTGTGCGACGAAGCGGAACGCAAGGTGCGCGAAGGCGCAGTGCTGTTGGTGCTGTCCGACCGCGCCATCGCGCCCGGCCGCCTGCCGGTACCGGCCCCAATGGCCGTTGGCGCCGTGCAAACCCGGCTGGTGGAGAAAAGCCTGCGCTGCGACGCCAACCTGATCGTTGAAACCGCCAGCGCCCGCGATCCGCACCACTTCGCCGTGCTGCTCGGCTTCGGCGCGACCGCCATCTACCCGTATCTGGCCTATGAAACCCTGGCCAAGCTGGTGGACAGCCAGGCGATCGACAAGAAATACCGCGACGTGATGCTGAACTACCGCAACGGCATCAACAAAGGCCTGTACAAGATCATGTCCAAAATGGGCATCTCGACCATCGCCTCTTACCGCTGTTCCAAGCTGTTCGAAGCGGTCGGCCTGCACCGCGATCTGGCGGATCTGTGCTTCCAGGGCGTGGTCAGCCGCATCGGCGGCGCCAGCTTCAGCGACTTCCAGCAGGATCTGCAGAACCTCTCCAAGCGCGCCTGGCTGAAACGCAAACCGCTGGAGCAAGGCGGCCTGCTGAAGTTCGTGCACGGCGGCGAATACCATGCTTACAACCCGGACGTGGTGAACTCGCTGCAAAAAGCGGTGCACAGCGGCGAGTACAGCGACTACCAGGCCTACGCCAAGCTGGTGAACGAGCGGCCGGTCGCCATGCTGCGCGATCTGCTGGCCATCACGCCGAAAGGCGAACCGATCCCGGTCGATGAGGTTGAACCGGCGGAGTCGCTGTTCAAACGCTTCGACACCGCGGCGATGTCGATCGGCGCGTTGAGCCCGGAAGCGCACGAGTCGCTGGCGATCGCCATGAACGGCCTCGGCGGCTTCTCCAACTCCGGCGAAGGCGGCGAAGATCCGGCGCGCTACCGCACCAACAAGGTGTCGCGCATCAAACAGGTGGCCTCCGGCCGCTTCGGCGTCACGCCAGCGTACCTGGTGAACGCCGACGTGATCCAGATTAAGGTGGCGCAAGGCGCCAAACCGGGCGAAGGCGGCCAGCTGCCGGGCGACAAAGTCACCCCGTACATTGCCAGACTGCGTTACTCGGTGCCGGGCGTGACGTTGATCTCCCCGCCGCCGCACCACGACATCTACTCGATCGAAGATCTGGCGCAGCTGATCTTCGATCTGAAGCAGGTCAACCCGAAGGCGGTGATCTCGGTGAAACTGGTGTCCGAGCCGGGCGTTGGCACCATCGCCACCGGCGTGGCGAAAGCCTATGCCGATCTGATCACCATCGCCGGTTACGACGGCGGCACCGGCGCCAGCCCGCTGTCCTCGGTGAAATATGCCGGCTGCCCATGGGAACTGGGCCTGGTGGAAACCCAGCAGGCGCTGGTGGCCAACGGCCTGCGCCACAAGATCCGCCTGCAGGTGGACGGCGGCCTGAAAACCGGCGTGGACATCGTCAAAGCGGCGATCCTGGGCGCGGAAAGCTTCGGCTTCGGCACCGGGCCAATGGTGGCGCTGGGCTGCAAATACCTGCGCATCTGCCACCTCAACAACTGCGCGACCGGCGTTGCGACTCAGGACGACAAGCTGCGCCGCGATCACTACCACGGCCTGCCGGAACGCGTGACGAATTACTTCCAGTTTATCGCGCGTGAGACCCGCGAGATCATGGCCCAGCTGGGCGTGAGCCAGCTGGTGGATCTGATCGGCCGCACCGAGTTCCTGACCGAGCTGGACGGCATTTCCGCCAAGCAGAACAAGCTGGATCTGTCGCCGTTGCTGACAACCGCCACGCCGCATCCGGGCAAAGCGGTGTACTGTACCGAAAGCAGCAACCCGGCGTTCGACAAGGGTCTGCTGAACAAAGAGTTGCTGGCGCAGGCGCAGCCGTACATCGAAGCGAAGCAAGGTAAAACCTTCTACTTCGACATTCGCAACACCGACCGCTCCGTGGGCGCCATGCTGTCCGGCGCGATCGCCAACGTACACGGCGATCAGGGGATGGCAGGCGATCCGATCAAGGCGCACTTCTCCGGCACCGCCGGGCAGAGCTTCGGCGTCTGGAACGCCGGCGGCGTCGAGCTGACCCTGACCGGCGACGCCAACGACTATGTCGGCAAAGGCATGGCCGGCGGCAGCATCGCGGTGCGCCCGCCGATCGGTTCCGCCTTCCGCAGCCATGAAGCCAGCATCGTCGGCAACACCTGCCTGTACGGTGCCACCGGTGGCAAGCTGTTCGCCGCCGGCCGCGCGGGCGAACGTTTCGCGGTGCGCAACTCCGGCGCCATCACCGTGGTGGAAGGCATCGGCGACAACGGCTGCGAATACATGACCGGCGGCATCGTCTGCGTGCTGGGTAAAACCGGCATCAACTTCGGTGCCGGCATGACCGGCGGCTTCGCCTACGTGCTGGACGAAGACGGCGAGTTCCGCAAGCGCGTGAACCCGGAGCTGGTGGAAGTGCTGGATGTCGATCAGCTGGCGATCCATGAGGAGCACCTGCGCGGCCTGATCACCGAACACGTGCAGGCGACCGGCTCTTCCCGCGCGGAAGAGATCCTGGCCAACTGGCCGGAGTGGGCGCCGAAGTTCGCCCTGGTCAAACCGAAGTCCAGCGATGTCAAAGCGCTGTTGGGTCACCGTAGCCGTTCCGCAGCCGAGCTGCGGGTGCAGGCGCAGTAAGAGGTAGGTCATTAATGAGCCAGAACGTTTATCAATTTATCGACCTGCAGCGTGTTGATCCGCCAAAGAAACCGCTGAAGATCCGCAAAATCGAGTTCGTCGAGATCTATGAACCGTTTTCGGAAACCCAGGCCAAGGCCCAGGCGGACCGCTGTCTGTCCTGCGGCAACCCGTACTGCGAGTGGAAGTGCCCGGTGCACAACTACATCCCGAACTGGCTGAAACTGGCCAATGAAGGCCGCATCATGGAAGCGGCGGACCTGGCGCATCAGACCAACAGCCTGCCGGAAGTGTGCGGCCGCGTATGCCCGCAGGATCGCCTGTGCGAAGGCTCCTGCACCCTGAACGACGAGTTCGGTGCGGTCACCATCGGCAATATCGAGCGCTACATCAGCGATAAGGCCATCGAAATGGGCTGGAAGCCGGACATGTCGCACGTGCAGCCGACCGGCAAACGCGTGGCGATCGTCGGTGCCGGCCCCGCCGGGCTGGCCTGCGCCGACGTGCTGACCCGCAATGGCGTCAAGGCGGTCGTATACGATCGTCATCCGGAGATCGGCGGCCTGCTGACCTTCGGCATCCCGGCTTTCAAGCTGGAAAAGGAAGTGATGGTCAAACGCCGCGGCATCTTCAGCGAGATGGGCATCGAGTTCCAGTTGAACACCGAAGTGGGTAAAGACGTCAGCATGGAGACCTTGCTGAGCGAGTACGATGCGGTGTTCCTCGGCGTCGGCACCTATCAGTCGATGCGCGGCGGCCTGGAGAATGAGGAGGCGCAGGGCGTGTACGACGCGCTGCCGTTCCTGATCGCCAACACCAAGCAGCTGATGGGGTATGAAACCGAGCAGCACGAGCCTTACGTCAGCATGGAAGGCAAACGGGTGGTGGTGCTGGGCGGCGGCGATACCGCCATGGACTGCGTGCGTACCTCGGTGCGTCAGGGCGCAACGCAGGTCATCTGCG
This sequence comes from Serratia sp. BNK-23, assembly GCF_047456145.1. NCBI lineage: Bacteria > Pseudomonadati > Pseudomonadota > Gammaproteobacteria > Enterobacterales > Yersiniaceae > Serratia > Serratia sp. BNK-23. The sequence goes on along the minus strand of NZ_CP179900.1, from coordinate 449,136 downwards.
CCTACCGCCGCGACGAAGCCAACATGCCGGGCTCCAAGCGCGAAGTGAAGAACGCCCGGGAAGAAGGGGTGGACTTCCAGTTCAACCTGCAGCCGCTGAGCATCGAACTGAACAGCGCCGGCCGCGTGGCCGGAGTGAAAATGGTGCGCACTCAGCTGGGCGCGCCGGATGCCAACGGCCGTCAGACGGCGGAGCAGGTGCCTGGTTCCGAACACGTGATCGACGCGGACGCGGTGGTGATGGCGTTCGGCTTCCGCCCGCACCGCATGGACTGGCTGGCGGCGCACGACGTGCAGCTGGATAAACAGGGCCGCATCCTGGCGCCGGAAGGCAGCGACAACGCGTTCCAGACCAGCAACCCGAAAATCTTCGCCGGTGGTGACGCAGTGCGCGGATCTGACCTGGTAGTGACGGCGATCGCCGAAGGCCGCAAAGCGGCAGACGGCATCATGAACTATCTGGAAGTGTAAACCTTCCGTACCATCAGAGGCCCGGCATATTGCCGGGCCTCTGTTTTTAGCCTGCCACGCTTTGTAACAACCTCCCCGCTCCTCACCGCCTCAACGCGCTATAGTATTGAGTTAGCACCATTGCGGGGCGCGGCTGCGCCTGACACCGAGATAAGGATAGCGAACATGAAATGCTCCATTTCCCTGTTGGCCGGCGCGCTGCTGGCCGTCAATTTCAGCGCTTCAGCCATGGCGCTGGATTCGCAGGAGGTTGGTTACAATATCGAAGCGCGCGGCGCACGGCCGGTCGTGGCGCAGTTGGGCAAGGCCGGGCAGTTCGGCGCCGTGGAAAACAGCATCCGGCTGGGGGACGACAGCTGGATTGCCCTGGCGCCCAAGTTGGCCGGCGGCGGCAATGCCGGCTTTACCGCCGGCATCAAATCGGCCCTCTCCGCAGCCCTGATCTACAATCCGGCGGCGGTGTTGCAGGCGCTCAACAAAGGCAACGATCTGCCGCTCAATGACATTTGCACCGCACCGCCGGAAGTGCAAGGCGACACCGCCATCAGCAGTTTCCGTGAGCGCGCAACCCACGCCCTGTCTACCGTACGCGTAGGCGATCTCAGCGCGCCGCGCGACGCCTGCATTGCCGCGTTGAAAGGCTGACCCGCGTCTGCCGGGCAAAAAAAAAGCACCCCCATGGGGTGCTTTTTCGTTTGTTCTCACGGGGTTATTTCACCACGCGCAGCGCCGGGCGGCCACCGCGCGGCGGCTGCGGCGGTTCGTCATCCGGGCCGTTGTCTTCCGCGGTATCCGGGCGATCGCCGTCGATCACTGACATCAGGGTTTCCGAAGGGATCGTCTCATTGTCCAGACCTTCGAACACGCCTTCGCTCTCGTCGTAGGCGGCTTCCGGTTCGAACATCGTGCCGGCGCCGTTTTCACGCGCATAGATCGCCAGCACGGCGGCCATCGGCACCGAAACCTGACGCGGCACGCCGCCGAAGCGCGCGTTGAACTGCACGTCTTCGTTACCCAACGCCAGGTTGCCTACCGCGCGCGGCGCGATATTCAGCACGATCTGGCCGTCACGCGCGAACTCCATCGGCACCTGCACGTCCGGGCGAGTCACGTCGACCACCAGGTGCGGCGTCAGTTGGTTATCCAGCAGCCAGTCGTAGAACGCCCGCAGCAGATACGGGCGACGCGGCGTCATCTGAGACATGTCCATCGCGCTTAGCCCCGGGTCTGCAGGCGCATTTCACGCTCGGCTTCGGTCAGGGAAGCCAGGAAGGCGTCGCGTTCGAAGACGCGGGTCATGTAGCCTTTCAGCTCTTTGGAACCGGCACCGCTCAATTCGATGCCCAACTGCGGCAGACGCCACAACAACGGCGCCAGGTAGCAATCCACCAGGCTGAACTCTTCGCTCATGAAATACGGCGCCTGACCGAAGATAGGCGCGATCGCCAGCAACTCTTCGCGCAGTTGGCGACGGGCGGATTCCGCTTCCTGGCCGCTGCTCTTCTCGATCTTGTCCATCAGCGAGTACCAGTTCTTCTCGATGCGCAGCATCATCAGACGGCTCTCACCACGGGCAACCGGGTAAACCGGCATCAGCGGCGGGTGCGGGAAACGCTCATCCAGATATTCCATGATGATGCGGGATTCATACAGGGTCAGTTCGCGATCGACCAGCGTAGGCACCGTCTGGTAAGGGTTGAGGTCAATCAGATCTTGCGGCAGGTTATCCATTTCGACCTGCTCGATCTCGACGCTGACACCTTTCTCCGCCAGTACGATACGTACTTGATGGCTAAAAATGTCGGTCGGGCCAGAGAACAGCGTCATTACCGAACGTTTGTTGGCAGCGACAGCCATGAAAACCTCCAAGTTATCTAGAAAATACTGCGAATAGCCAACTGACAGGCTGCTATCCTGAATAATCTTGCCGCAGGCCGGCAGCACGCAGCGCGACCCGAGCCCATAAAAAACCGGCCCAGGAGGTCAACTGCACGGCGAACAGGCGCAAAAGTGGATGATAGTTTACCAGATTCTGCTTGTTTTGTGGGGGCGGTGCGGCGAATTCATGTTGAATTGTCTGATATGCCACAGATTTTAGTCGGGGACGGCGGATTTCAGGCGTAAAAAAACCCGGTGAAGCACCGGGTTTTTTGCGTAAATCGCACTGCCGAAGCAGCGAAAATTAACGCTTGGAGAACTGCGGACGACGACGTGCTTTACGCAGACCGACTTTCTTACGTTCAACCTGACGAGCGTCACGGGTGACGAAGCCAGCTTTACGCAGTTCAGAACGCAGAGTCTCATCGTATTCCATCAGTGCACGGGTGATACCGTGACGGATAGCGCCAGCTTGACCGGAGATACCACCACCTTTAACGGTGATGTACAGGTCCAGTTTGCCAACCATGTCGACCAGTTCCAGCGGCTGACGAACTACCATGCGGGCAGTTTCGCGACCGAAGTACTGTTCCAGGCTGCGCTGGTTGATAACGATGTTACCGTTGCCCGGCTTGATGAAGACGCGAGCGGCGGAGCTTTTGCGGCGACCAGTGCCGTAGTATTGATTTTCAGCCATTGCCATTAATCCCGATTAAATGTCCAGAACTTGCGGTTGCTGTGCCGCGTGATTGTGCTCGGTGCCCGCGTAAACTTTCAGTTTACGGAACATAGCACGACCCAGCGGGCCCTTTGGCAGCATGCCTTTAACCGCGATTTCAATCACGCGCTCAGGACGGCGGGCAATCATCTCTTCAAAGGTCGCTTGCTTGATACCACCGATGTGGCCGGTGTGGTGGTAGTACACTTTGTCTGTACGCTTGTTGCCGGTTACAGCAACTTTGTCAGCGTTCAGAACGATGATGTAATCACCGGTATCCACGTGCGGGGTGTATTCCGCTTTATGCTTGCCGCGCAGGCGACGAGCCAGTTCAGTAGCGAGACGGCCTAAAGTTTTACCATCTGCATCAACAACGTACCAGTCGCGTTTTACGGTTTCTGGTTTAGCTGTAAAAGTTTTCATTAGAAAGCTTACCCAATAATTAGTTACACGTTGGTGAACACCCAAACGCTCGAAAACAGTTGAGGCTCACACGACCATACAAGTCCAGCAAACCTACCCCTTCGAATAGCCATTGCCGGCACTATAAAGTTTTTGGGAAAAAAAACTTTGTTGTAACGTGGGGTCGCAAGATTATAGAGAAGTCGCTCACAAAGATCGAACGGTTTTTGAATGGAAAATAAATTTATCGCCGGCGGCGGACAACCGGCGATAGGCCCGGCGGGCTCAGGGCAGATGCGGCAGCTTGAGGTACTCTTCGCTCTGCATTTCCTGCAGGCGCGACAGGCAGCGCTGGAATTCAAATTTCAGCTGCACCCCCTGATAGATCTCGAACATCGACGCTTCGGCGCCGATCACCAGCTTGATGTGACGCTCGTAAAATTCATCCACCAGCGCCAGGAAACGGCGCGCGGTATTCTCTTTCAGCGGCCCCATCACCTGCACATTATACAGGATCACGCTGTGATACAGCCGCGACAGCGCGATGTAGTCCAGCTGGCTGCGCGCCTCTTCGCACAGCGTGTGGAAATCCACCGCCAGCACGCCGTCCACCGAACGGATCGCCTGCAGCGGCCGATGGTTGATCTGCAGCACCGGCGCGTCCTCCCCCGCCTTGCCCGCCAGCTTGACGAACATCCGATCCAGCGCCTCACGCGTCTGGTCGCTCAGCGGTGTCAGGTAGAGGTGCGCCTGGGTCAGGGTGCGCAGACGATAGTCGATGCCGGCGTCGACGTTCATCACGTCGCAGTACTCGTTGATCAGATCGATGGCCGGCAGGAAACGTGCCCGCTGCAGACCGTTGCGGTACAGATCGTCCGGCGGGATGTTCGAGGTGGCCACCAGCGTGATGCCGCGCGCGAACAACGCCTGCAGCAGCGTGGCCAGCAGCATGGCGTCGGTGATGTCGGAGACGAAGAATTCGTCGAAGCACAATACGTCGGTCTCGGCCTTAAAGCCGTCGGCGACGATTTCCAGCGGGTTTTCCCGCCCCTGCAACTCGGTCAGCTCTTCATGCACCCGCAGCATGAAGCGGTGGAAGTGCAGACGCATTTTGCGATCGCCCGGCAAACTGTGGAAGAACATATCCATCAACCAGGTTTTGCCGCGCCCGACGCCGCCCCACATATACAACCCCTGCACCGGGCGCTGCGGCGCCGTGTCGCCGCCCTTGCCCAGCAAGCGGCTGAGCTTGCCGCGCAGCCCGCCGGCAGGCGCGTTCGCCGCCGGCTTTTGCCGCAGAGCCTGATAAATGCGATCCAGTTGAGTGACGGCCCGGCGTTGAACCTCATCGGCCTGATATTCCCCCGCATCCAGCGCCTGCTGGTAGCGAGATAACGGTGATAGTGCCTGCATCTGTTCGATGTTCCCTAAGAACGCTTAGAAATTATTTAGCCAACGTTGGCGGCAAGTTGATGCCGATTCGCACCGTTATCGCCACAAATGCCCGCTGCGGGCGCCGCTGAAAACCCTGTAAAAATTAGGTGGAAGCGCATCAGGATTCCACTCGGACAAGGTTAACGGTTATAGTGGATATTATTAAGTGAAAAATCCCTGCGGAACAACGAAGTCAAAATAGGAGTCATCATGACCTGGGAGTATGCGCTGATTGGTTTGGTCGTCGGTATCGTGATTGGTGCGGTGGCGATGCGTTTTGGCAACCGTAAATTGCGTCAACAACAAGTCTTGCAGAATGAGCTGGACAAGAGCAAAACCGAGCTGGAAGAGTACCGTCAGGAGCTGGTCGGCCACTTCGCCCGCAGCGCCGAGCTGCTGGATAACATGGCGCGCGATTATCGCCAGCTGTATCAGCACATGGCGAAAAGCTCCAACAACCTGCTGCCGGATCTGCCGATGCAGGAGAACCCGTTCCGCTATCGCCTGACCGAAGCGGAAGCGGACAACGATCAGGCGCCGGTGGAAATGCCGCGCGACTATTCGGAAGGGGCCTCCGGCCTGCTGCGCGGTCAAAGCGCACGCCGCGACTGATATTCCTTCTTCGCCCGCGGGGCCTCCCGCGGGTTTAATCCCGTTTGTGCCATATTGACCTTCCTTCGCATTACCTTTACTGAACTTTGCACGCAAATTCACGGTCTTACCCTTCACTATGACAAGGCGATTGCCTTATCATCAAATTTTCATCGGCAGGTATTGAGAGAGTTATCATCAATGAAGAAAAAGTCGTTAATTCTTAGTGCATTGGCAATGAGCCTCGGTCTGGCGCTCAGCGCCGCACCGGCGGCCAACGCGGCCCTGCCCGTCGCCGTGCAGGGGCAGCCGCTGCCGAGCCTGGCGCCGATGCTGGAAAAAGTCTTGCCCGCCGTCGTGAGCGTGCATGTCGCCGGCACCCAGGTGCAGCGTCAACAGTTGCCGGAAGAGTTCAGACGCTTCTTCGGCCCCAACTTCCCCGGCCAACAGCAGAGCTCCCGCCCGTTTGAAGGGCTGGGTTCCGGCGTGATCATCGACGCCGCCAAGGGCTACGTGCTGACCAACAACCACGTCATCAACAACGCCGATAAAATCCGCGTGCAGTTGAACGACGGTCGCGAGCTGGACGCCAAGCTGGTCGGGCGCGATGAACAGTCCGACATCGCCCTGCTGCAGCTCAGCGATACCAAAAACCTGACCGCCATCAAGATGGCCGATTCCGACCAGCTGCGCGTCGGCGACTTCGCCGTGGCGGTCGGCAACCCGTTCGGCCTGGGCCAAACCGCCACCTCCGGCATCATCTCGGCGCTGGGCCGCACCGGCCTGAATCTGGAAGGGCTGGAAAACTTCATTCAGACCGACGCCTCCATCAACCGCGGCAACTCCGGTGGCGCGCTGGTTAACCTGAACGGCGAACTGATCGGCATCAATACCGCCATTCTGGCGCCGAGCGGCGGCAACGTCGGCATCGGCTTCGCCATTCCGAGCAATATGGCGCAGAACCTGAGCCAGCAGCTGATCGAATTCGGCGAAGTGAAACGCGGCCTGCTTGGCATCAAGGGCAGTGAAATGACCCCGGACATGGCCAAAGCCTTCAACACCGACGCGCAGCGCGGCGCCTTCGTCAGCGAAGTGTTGCCGAAATCCGCCGCCGCCAAGGCCGGCATCAAAGCCGGGGATATTCTGGTTTCCGTCGACGGCAAACCGGTGAACAGCTTTGCCGAACTGCGCGCCAAGGTCGGCACCACCGCACCGGGCAAAACGCTCAAGGTAGGCCTGCTGCGCGACGGTAAACCGCAGGAAGTCTCGGTCACGCTGGACAACAGCGAGAGCGCCTCGACCAACGCCGAAACGCTGTCGCCGGCGCTGCAGGGAGTATCCCTCAGCAACGGCGCGCTGCCGAGCGGCGACAAGGGCGTGAAGGTGGAGAACGTGGATAAAGGCTCGACGGCGGCGCAAATCGGCCTGCAAAAAGGCGACGTGATCATCGGCGTCAACCGCCAGCGCGTGGACAGTATCACCGCGCTGCGCAAGGTGCTGGAAGCCAAGCCACCGGTGATGGCGCTCAATATCGTGCGCGGTAACGAAACCATTTATCTGCTGCTGCGTTAATTTGTGCAAAAACCGGGCTCGGTGACATACTGCGCCCGGTTAACTCATGCTATCCTCCGAACATCGTTCACCACACCACGAAAACTCCATGTTTGCTAAGCTCTTGCGTTCTGTCGTTATCGGTCTCATCGTTGCCGGCCTGCTGTTGGCCGCCCTGCCCATGCTGCGCTCTTCCAACGGCCTGTTTGCAGAGAAAACCGAGAATACCAGCGACGAAACGCCGGTGAGCTACAACAAGGCGGTGCGCCGCGCCGCCCCTGCCGTGGTGAACATCTACAACCGTAACCTGAACGGCGCCGCCAACGTGCTGTCGCTCGGTTCCGGCGTGATCATGAACGAACGCGGCTATATCATCACCAACCGCCACGTGATCAAAGACGCTCAGCAGATCACCGTGGTGTTGCAGGATGGCCGCCGCTATGAAGCGCTGCTGGTCGGCTCCGACGGCCTGACCGACCTGGCGGTGCTGAAGATCGATCCCGGCAACCTGCCGGTGATCCCGACCAATAAAAATCGCGTTGCCCACGTCGGCGACGTGGTGCTGGCGATCGGCAACCCCTATAACCTGGGGCAAACCGTGACTCAGGGTATCCTCAGCGCTACCGGACGCATCAGTATGAGCACCACTGGCCGGCAGACGTTCCTGCAGACCGACGCCTCAATCAACCGCGGCAACTCCGGCGGAGCGCTGGTCAACTCGCTGGGTGAGCTGATCGGTATCAACACCCTGACCTATGACAAAATCACCGACGGCGAAACGCCGGAAGGACTGGGCTTTGCGATCCCGATCGAACTGGCTACCAAGATCATGGACAAGCTGATCCGCGACGGACGCGTTATCCGCGGCTATTTCGGCATTCAGGGCAAGGAGATCATTCCGCTGCGCCCCTCCAATTCCGGCATCGATCGCCTGCAGGGCATCATAGTGACCGAAATTACGCCGAACGGCCCGGCGAGCAACGCCGGTTTCCAGATCAACGACATCATCATCAACGTGGATAACAAACCGGCGGTATCCGTGCTGGAAACCATGGACCAGGTGGCGGAGATCAGGCCGGGCACCGAGATACCGGTTATCGTGCTGCGCGACGGCAAACGCATTACGTTGAAAATGACGGTGGGTGAATTCCCGGAAGACAGCAATTAAAAAAGGGCCGGCATTGATAGCCGGCCCTTTGCTATTCATCCTACCGACGCAGCCGCGCCGGCGCTAATGACTTACTCGCCTTTCACTCGCTCGATGTTCGCACCCAGCGCGCGCAGCTTGTCTTCAATACGCTCATAGCCGCGATCGATGTGATAGATGCGATCGACAACGGTCACACCGTCGGCGATGCAGCCGGCGATCACCAGGCTGGCGGAAGCGCGCAGATCGGTCGCCATCACCTGAGCGCCGGACAGCTGTTCAACGCCATGGCAGATCACGGTGTTGCTCTCGATCTCCGCGTGTGCGCCCATGCGGATCAGTTCCGGCACGTGCATGAAGCGGTTTTCGAAGATGGTCTCGGTGATGACGCCAGTGCCTTCCGCCACCAGGTTCAGCAGGCTGAACTGAGCCTGCATGTCGGTCGGGAAGCCCGGGTGCGGCGCGGTGCGCACGGTGACCGCTTTCGGGCGCTTGCCGTGCATGTCCAGGCTGATCCAGTCTTCGCCCACTTCGATATCGGCACCGGCTTCGCGCAGCTTGGCCAGCACCGCATCCAGCGTGTCCGGACGGGTGTTGCGGCACATCACTTTGCCGCCGGAAACCGCGGCGGCGATCAGGAAGGTGCCGGTCTCGATGCGGTCAGGCAGCACGCGGTACACGCCGCCGCCCAGACGCTCGACGCCCTCGATGGTGATCTTGTCGCTGCCTGCGCCGCTGATCTTCGCGCCCAGCGTGTTGAGGAAGTTGGCGGTATCGACAATTTCCGGCTCACGCGCGGCGTTTTCGATAACGGTGGTGCCGGTCGCCAGGGTCGCGGCGCTCATGATGGTCACGGTCGCGCCCACGCTCACCTTGTCCATGACGATGTGCGCGCCCTTCAGGCGGCCCTCGACGGACGCCTTGACGTAGCCTTCTTCCAGCTTGATCTCAGCGCCCAACTGCTCCAGGCCGGTGATGTGCAGATCGACCGGACGCGCGCCAATCGCGCAGCCGCCCGGCAGGGAAACCTGACCGCGGCCGAAACGCGCCACCAGCGGCCCCAGCGCCCAAATGGAAGCGCGCATGGTTTTCACCAGATCGTAAGGGGCGCAAAACTCGTTCACGCCGCTGGCGTCCACGAAGACCGAACCGTTGCGCTCAATCTTGGTACCCAACTGGTTGAGTAGTTTAATGGTGGTGTCGATGTCCTTCAGCTTAGGGACATTCTGCAGCTCGACCGGCTCTTCCGCCAACAGGGCGGCGAACAGGATCGGCAGGGCGGCGTTTTTGGCCCCGGAAATAGACACTTCACCGCTCAGGCGGGTCCGACCCTGCACACGAAATTTATCCATCTGACTACTCTCTGTTATCTAATCTGAAGCTGCCCGCCCGGCAGGGCAAACAGCCTTAAAATCCGTTGAGTTTGCGGTCTCGCTGCCACTCTTCAGGGGTGTACGCCTTAATAGACAAGGCATGAATGCGGTTGTCCGCAATGTATTCCATCAGCGGTGCGTAAACCGTCTGCTGTTTTTTGACGCGGCTCATGCCGGCGAACAGTTCACCGACCACGATCGCCTGAAAATGGCTACCGTCGCCCGTCACATGTACTTCATCCAGTGCCAATGCCTGCATCAGCACGTCTTTAATCTCGTTGGTTTCCATAGTATCCAGTTCTGCCGCTAAAGGATCATAAACAGCCTAGTATCTTAGTGGAATACGATGTTTTCTTAAACTAAAGAAAAAGCCCCTGCATAACAGGGGCTTTGTATCGTTTTACCACGCAAGAGCGGCCTAAAACGCCGCTAACCGGCGGTATCGACAGGCATTATCGCCTGCAGGTTGTAGAGCGCGATCAGCGTTTTCAGGCGCTCGGTAGCGCCGAAAATTTTCAGCGCTACGCCGCGTTGGCGCTGCTCTTCCTGCAGATGCAGCAACAGCGCCAGCCCGGCGGAGTCCACGCGCTGCAGTTGCGCCACGTCGATCGCGGTTTTATCCGCCATCAGCACGGCGCGCTGCCGCCACAGCGGCTGCAGCGTTTCCCGGTCCAGTTCACCGCGCAGGATCAGCGTCTGCCGCTCTGATTCGAAGCTGAGCGCTGCCGACATCAGTTTTTCTTGTCCAGCGTGATAGGCTGCGCGGCGGCGGCCTGCAGCTGCTTGGTCAGGCCGTCGATGCCCTGAGTACGCAGCGTAGACGCCCACTCATTTTGCTTGGTGGTGATCATGCTGACGCCTTCGGCGATCATGTCATACGCCTGCCAGTAGCCGGTTTTGCTGTTCTTGCGCCATTGGAAATCCAGACGCACCGGCGGGCGGCCGCCGTTGTCGATGATGGTGACGCGAATAGCCACGATGTCGGCATTGCCCAGCGGCTGTTCAGGCGCGATCTGGTAAGTCTGGCCGTGATACATCGCCAGCGCCTGGCCGTAAGCCTGCTCCAGGTAAGCCTGGAAGGCGGTGAAGTAAGCTTCGCGCTGCGCAGGCGTTGCCTCTTTGTAGTAACGCCCCAGCACCAGCGCGCCGGCGTATTTCACCTGCACGAACGGCATCAGTTCCTGATGCACGATGGCACGCAGGTAGTTCGGGTCCTGCTTGATCTTCGGCTGTTCGTTCTTCAAACGGCTGAAAGTCTTCTGCGCCGCTTCTTGCATCATGCTGTAGGGATTGGTTTGGTCGGCTGCGCTCGCCAGCGGTGCAACCACCAGCAGAGCCACCATCAGTAAACGTTTAAACATGCAGGTATCCTCTCTTAATGATTTGGAACAGCGGGTTGCGGTGCGGCGCCGGCAGCCGGCTCAGCGGCCGCGTCTCCCGATTTGGCGCTGTCCTGACCGCCGCTTTTATACAGGAACTGGCCGATCAGGTCTTCCAGAACCATGGCTGATTTGGTGTCCTGAATGGTGCCGCCATCTTTCAGGATGGTGGTGCCCATATCAGGATCTTCAAAGCCCACGTTAAGCGCCAGATATTGCTCGCCCAGCAGGCCGGAGGTGCGGATCGCCAGCGAACTGGTATCCGGGATTTGGTCGTACTTTTTCTGGATATCCAGCGCCACGCGCGGCGTGTAGGTTTTCGAATCGAGTTCGATGTCCGCCACGCGGCCGATCACCACGCCGCCAATTTTCACCGGCGAACGCGGTTTCAGGCCGCCGATGTTGTCGAACGTCGCGTAAATGCGGTAGGTCGGCTCGCTGCCGATCGATTTAAGGTTCGCCACCTGCAGGCAGATAAACACGATGGCGCACAGCGCGATCAGCATAAATGCCCCAACCCAGATTTCACTCTTCTTCGTTTGCATCGAATCAATTCCCAAACATCAGTGCGGTCAGCACGAAATCCAATCCCAACACCGCCAGTGACGAATGCACCACGGTACGCGTCGTCGCCCGGCTAATCCCTTCAGAGGTAGGCACGGCGTCGTACCCATTGAAAATGGCAATCCAGGTTACGGTAATGGCGAATACCACGCTTTTGATCAGGCAGTTGAGCAGATCTTTTTTCCACTCCACGGCGCCCTGCATCGCCGACCAGAAGAAGCCGCTGTCGATGCCCTTCCAATCCACGCCGACCACCGAACCGCCCCAAATGCCGATCGCCACGAAGATGATGGTCAGCAGCGGCATGCTGATAAGCCCGGCCCAGAAGCGCGGCGCCACGATGCGCCGCAGCGGATCAACCGCCATCATTTCCAGGCTGGAGATCTGCTCCGTCGCCTTCATCAGGCCGATTTCCGCCGTGAGCGCGGAACCGGCGCGGCCGGCAAACAGCAGCGCCGTGACCACCGGCCCCAGCTCGCGCAGCAGCGACAGCGCCACCATCATGCCAAGGCTGGCCTCGGCGCTGTAGGTGGTGAGCACGATATAGCCCTGCAGGCCCAGCACCATGCCGATAAACAGCCCGGAGACCATGATGATCAGCAGCGACTGCACGCCGACGCTGTAGAGCTGTTTCAACAATAGCGGCCACTGCTTGCCGGGTTCCGGCCGGCCAATCAACGCGTTGAACAGCATCAACCCGGCGCGGCCAAAGCTGGCGCTGGTGTTGATGCCACTGCGCCCCAACGACGCTAACGCTCTTAATAACATGAGCTTATTTACTCCCTAAGCCTAGCAGTTCGGTCTGATAATCCCCGGCCGGATAGCGGAACGGCACCGGCCCATCCGCTATACCATCCAGGAACTGGCGCACGCGCGCATCAGGATTGTTCTGCAATTGCTGTGTGGTGCCTTCGGCGATCACCCGGTTGTCGGCCACGATGTAGGCGTAGTCGGCGATGCTCAGCACCTCCGGCACGTCGTGCGACACCACGATGCAGGTAATGCCCAGCGCATGGTTCAGCTCGTCGATCAGCTTGACCAGCACCCCCATGGTGATCGGATCCTGGCCAACGAAGGGTTCGTCGAACATGATCATTTCCGGGTCCAGCGCGATCGCGCGCGCCAACGCCGCCCGGCGCGCCATGCCACCGGAAAGCTCATTGGGCATCAGTTGGGCCGCGCCGCGCAGCCCCACCGCTTCCAGCTTCATCAGCACCGTGCTGTGCAACAAAGGCTCCGGCAGGTTGCTGTGCTCGCGCAGCGGGTAGGCCACGTTTTCGAATACGGTCAAATCGGTAAACAGCGCGCCCGACTGGAACAGCATGCTCATCTTTTTGCGCGCGTCGTATAACTGACGGCGGGACAACGCGGGAATGTTGTCGCCGTCGAACCAAATCTCCCCGCTGTCCGGCGCCAGCTGGCCGCCGATCAGGCGCAGCAGCGTGGTTTTGCCGATGCCTGATGGCCCCATGATCGCCGTGACCTTACCGCGGGGCACCGTCAGGTTGATGTCTTCAAATATCCGTCGGTCGCCGCGCGAGAAGCTCATGTCGCGCACTTCGACCAAATTATCTGCCTTTTGGAGCATGTTAATGGATCCTTTACGACTCATCTTTTGCTGAATCTACCCGTGATGTTAAAGCAATGGGCGCAATCCGTCTCATCTTTACAAAAACTTACTGCCATTTCGCAACCAATGGTGCCATTGGTTTTACTTTTCCGCGCCACCCGGTCAAAATTGGCGCCATAACGAAAAAAAACGAAACTGTTCAACTATTAGCCGGGGAAAACCGTTGCTGCGGCTCAAACGCGCGCAACGGAGGGCAAGCAATACCGCCGCATTGACGGCTTTAACCAACGAACCGGGATAATACCCGACAAAGGACCCTGCATGTTTCTCGCGATAGCATTATTAATCGTTGGTTTATTTCTACTGGTGTACGGTGCAGACCGCTTAGTTTATGGTGCTGCCGTGATTTCCCGCTCGCTCGGCGTACCGCCGCTGATCATCGGCATGACCATCGTCGGCATCGGCACCTCGCTGCCGGAGCTGATCGTGTCTACCACCGCCGCGCTGAACGGGCAGATAGATATGGCCGTTGGCAACGTATTAGGTTCCAACATCACCAACATTTTATTGATTCTGGGCGTGGCGGCGCTGATTCACCCGCTGGCCGCGCGCTCTGAAATACTGCGGCGCGAACTGCCGCTGATGTTAGCGGTCACAGTATTATGCGGTTTCGTGTTGATGGACGGCACCCTGAGCAGGCTGGACGGCGTGCTGCTGCTGGCCGCCGCCGCCGGCTTCATCCTGCTGATGCTGAAAATCGCCCGGCTGGCGCAGCGCGAGGGCAGCGACAGCCTGACCATGGAGCAGATCGCCGAGCTGCCGCAGGACAGCAGCAATACCGTGGCGGTGCTGTGGCTGGTGCTGGCGTTTATCATTCTGCCGCTCTCTTCCAGAATGGTGGTCGATAACGCGACGGTGATCGCGCACTATTTCGGTCTGAGCGAACTGGTGGTCGGTTTGACCATTATCGCCATCGGCACCAGCCTGCCCGAACTGGCCACCTCCATCGCCGGGGCGCTCAAGGGCGAGGATGATATGGCGATTGGCAATATCATCGGCTCCAATATTTTCAACACGGTGATCGTGCTGGGCGTACCCGCCCTGCTGTCGCCGGGCAGCGTTGACACCGCCGCCTTCCAGCGCGATTACTGGGTGATGCTGGCGGCCAGCGTGCTGCTGAGCGTGCTGTGCATCGGCCGCAAACATCGCATCGGCCACCTGGCGGGCGCGCTGTTATTATGCGGCTTTATTGCGTATCTTGCGGTGCTGTTCTTTAACCCTTTCAGTACTTTCGGCTAAACCGACGGGAATGAGTATGTCGAACATTGAGTTGCAACCGGGCTTCGATTTTCAACAGGCCGGCAAAGAAGTGCTTCAGATAGAGCGTGAAGGGCTGGCTCAGCTCGACAGCTACATCAACGCAGACTTCACCCGCGCCTGCGAAACCATCGCCGCCTGCGGCGGCAAAGTGGTGGTGATGGGCATGGGCAAATCCGGCCACATCGGCTGCAAGATCGCCGCGACCTTCGCCAGCACCGGCACGCCCTCATTCTTCGTTCATCCGGCGGAGGCCAGCCATGGCGATTTGGGCATGGTCACCCCGCAGGACATCGTGCTCGCCATCTCCAACTCCGGCGAGTCCAGCGAGATCCTGGCGCTGATCCCGGTGTTGAAACGCCAACAGATCACCCTCATCTGTATGACTAACAATCCGGAAAGCTCGATGGGTAAAGCGGCGGATATCCACCTGTGCATCAAGGTGCCGCAGGAAGCCTGCCCGCTGGGGCTGGCGCCGACCACCAGCACCACCGCCACGCTGGTGATGGGCGATGCGCTGGCCGTCGCGCTGCTGAAAGCGCGCGGTTTCACGCCGGAAGATTTCGCGCTGTCGCATCCGGGCGGCGCACTCGGCCGCAAACTGCTGCTGCGGGTTAGCGATATCATGCACAGCGGCGATGAAATTCCCCACGTCAGCGCCGACGCCTCGTTGCGCGACGCGTTGCTGGAAATCACCCGCAAAAATCTGGGCCTGACGGTGATCTGCGACGATCTGATGAAAATCGCCGGCATCTTTACCGATGGCGACCTGCGCCGGGTGTTCGACATGGGCATCAACCTGCACGAGGCGAAGATTGCCGATGTCATGACGCCGGGCGGCGTGCGGGTGCGCCCCAACATCCTGGCGGTCGATGCATTGAACCTGATGCAACAACGCCACATCACCGCGCTGCTGGTTGCCGATGGCGACCAGTTGCTGGGTGTGGTACATATGCATGACATGCTGCGCGCCGGCGTCGTTTAATTAAGGAATAGAACGGAATGGGTATGGTAGAAACCTGCTACGGGCCGGTAGAACAAGAGGTTATGGCGCGTGCCGGGAACATCCGCCTGTTGATTTGCGACGTTGACGGCGTGCTGTCGGACGGCCTGATCTTCATGGGCAACAACGGTGAAGAACTGAAGGCGTTCAACGTGCGCGACGGCTACGGCATCCGCTGCTTGAAAACCTCAGACATCGAGGTGGCGATCATCACCGGGCGCTCCGCCAAGCTGCTGGAGGACCGCGCGCAGACGCTCGGCATCACCCATCTGTATCAGGGGCAGTCCGATAAGCTTTTGGCCTTCCGCGAACTGTTGGATAAACTGTCGTTAACGGCGGATCAGGTCGCCTATATCGGCGATGACCTGATCGACTGGCCGGTGATGGCGCAGGTCGGCCTGGCGGTCGCGGTGGCGGACGCCCATCCGCTGCTGACGCCGCGCGCCCACTACGTCACCCGCATTGCCGGCGGCCGCGGCGCGGTACGCGAACTGTGCGACATCATTCTTTTGGCTCAAAATAAGCTGGAGGACGCCAAAGGGCTGTCGATATGAGTAAAACCAAACTGTGGATCACCATCCTGTTGACGGTGATCGTTCTGGCGCTGATCGGCTGGAACATGACGGACTTCAGCGACGACACGGCCCCTGGCCCGGTCAACGATCAGGATCCGACCTACCAGAGCCAGCACACGGTCACCGTGGTGTACAACCCGGCCGGTAAACTGAATTACAAACTGGTGGCGGAAGACGCGAAGTATTACACCGCCGGCGAGCTGAGCTGGTTCACCCAGCCGGTGATGACGCTGTTCGATGAGAATGCGGTGGCCACCTGGTCAGTTCGCGCCGATCGCGCCAAACTGACTAAAGACCGAATGCTGTATCTGTATGGTCACGTCGAGGTGAACAGCCTGACCACCACCTCGCAGCTGGAAAAAATTAAGACGGACAACGCTCAGGTAAACCTGGTCACCCAGGACGTCACCTCCGATGACGAAGTCACGCTTTACGGGACCAATTTTACCTCTAACGGCATGAAAATGCGTGGGAACCTGCGGACCAAAACCGCTGAGCTGATTGATAAGGTTAAGACCAACTATGAAATTCAGAACCAAAAACCAACTCCGTAACCTGTTGCTCGGCAGCTTAGTTTTGGCCGCCAGCGCCCCCGCTCTGGCGCTGAAATCCGACTCCAGCCAGCCGGTCAGCATCGACTCGCTCAAGCAGTCGTTGGACATGCAAAGCAACGTCAGCACCTTCACCGACAACGTGGTGATCAAACAGGGCACCATCGATATTCGCGCAGACAAGGTGGTAGTCACCCGCCCGGGCGGAGATCAGAATAAGACCTATATTGAAGCGTTCGGCAACCCGGTAACCTTCTACCAGATGCAGGACAGCGGCAAGCCGGTCAAAGGCCACGCGCAGAAAGTGCGTTACGACGTGGCGACCCAGCTGGTGACCCTGACGGGCAACGCCTATCTGGAGCAGCTCGACAGCAACGTGAAAGGCGATCGCATCACCTATCTGGTGCAACAGCAGCAAATGCAGGCGTTTAGCGATAAAGGCAAACGCGTGACAACGGTTCTGGTACCGTCGCAGTTGCAAGACAAAAACGAGCAAAAAAAGAGTAACTAATCACTTATGGCAACACTCATCGCAGAAAACCTGGCGAAAGCCTACAAGGGCCGTAAAGTTGTCGAAGACGTCAGCCTGAAAGTGAAATCCGGCGAGATCGTCGGCCTGCTCGGCCCGAACGGTGCAGGTAAAACCACCACCTTCTACATGGTGGTCGGCATCGTGCCGCGCGACGCCGGGCGCATCGTGATCGACGAAGAAGACATCAGCCTGCTGCCGCTGCACGCCCGCGCGCGCCGCGGTATTGGTTACCTGCCGCAGGAAGCGTCGATCTTCCGCCGCCTGAGCGTGTACGACAACCTGATGGCGGTGCTGGAGATCCGTCCCGACCTCACCAGCGAACAGCGCGAAGACCGTGCCAAGGAGCTGATGGAAGAGTTCCATATCTCCCATCTGCGCGACAGCCTTGGCCAGGCGTTGTCCGGCGGTGAACGCCGCCGCGTCGAAATCGCCCGCGCGCTGGCGGCCAACCCGAAATTCATTCTGCTGGACGAACCCTTCGCCGGGGTGGATCCGATTTCCGTTATCGACATCAAAAAAATCATCGAGCACCTGCGTGACAGCGGCCTGGGCGTGCTGATCACCGACCACAACGTGCGCGAGACGCTGGACGTATGTGAACGCGCCTACATCGTCAGCCAGGGCAAACTGATTGCCCACGGCACGCCGGATGCTATTCTGGCCGACGAGCAGGTTAAACGCGTTTATCTGGGCGAAGAGTTCCGCCTCTAAGCGCCGGCGCGCCCTGCGGGGCGACACCGTTAACGGAAGTAGACAGAAAACTATGAAGCAAGGTTTGCAACTCAGGCTCAGTCAACAGCTGGCCATGACTCCTCAGCTCCAGCAGGCGATCCGCCTGCTGCAGTTGTCCACGCTTGAGCTTCAGCAAGAGATCCAGCTGGCGCTGGAGAGCAATCCGCTGCTTGAACAGACCGATCTGCACGACGAAATCGACGCCAAAGAAACCCAGGAGACCGAGGGGCTCGATACCCGCGAGGCGCTGGAACAGAAAGACATGCCGGAAGAGCTGCCGCTGGACGCCACCTGGGATGAGATCTACACCGCCGGCACGCCGTCCGGCACCGGCACCGACTACAGCGACGACGAGCTGCCGGTCTATCAGGGCGAGACCACCCAAACGCTGCAGGATTACCTGATGTGGCAGGTGGATCTGACGCCGTTTTCCGATACCGACGCCGCCATCGCCACCTCCATCGTCGACGCGGTGGACGACACCGGCTATCTCACCGTGCCGCTGGAAGACATTCTGGAAAGCCTGGGCGACGAAAACGTGACCCTCGAGGAAGTCGAGGCGGTGTTGAAGCGCGTGCAACGTTTCGATCCGATCGGCGTCGCCGCGCGCGATCTGCGCGATTGCCTGCTGGTGCAGCTCTCCCAATACGCCAAAGACACCCCTTACCTGGCCGAAGCGCGGCTGATCATCAGCGACCATCTGGATCTGCTGGCCAACCACGACTTTCGCAGCCTGATGCGATCAACCCGGCTAAAAGAAGATACACTGAAAGAAGCGATGCTGCTGATTCAGTCGCTCGATCCGCGCCCGGGGCAGTCGATCAATACCGGCGAATCGGAATACGTGATTCCGGACGTGCTGGTGCGCAAGACGCAGAACAAATGGACGGTCGAGCTCAACGGCGACAGCGTGCCGCGTTTGAAGATCAATCAGCAATACGCCGCGCTGGGCAACAGCGCCCGCAGCGAAGCCGACGGCCAGTTCATCCGCAGCAACCTGCAGGAAGCCAAGTGGCTGATTAAAAGCCTGGAGAGCCGCAATGAGACGCTGCTGAAGGTCACCCGCTGCATCGTCGATCAACAGCAGGCGTTCTTCGAGCAAGGCGAAGAGTTTATGAAACCCATGGTGCTGGCGGATATCGCCCAGGCCGTGGAGATGCATGAATCGACGATCTCGCGCGTCACCACGCAGAAGTTTCTGCACAGCCCGCGCGGCATTTTCGAATTGAAATATTTCTTCTCCAGCCACGTGAATACCGACAGCGGCGGCGAAGCCTCCTCGACGGCGATCCGCGCGTTGGTGAAGAAATTGATTGCGGCGGAAAACCCCGCCAAACCACTCAGCGACAGCAAGCTGGCCACCCTGCTCGCCGATCAGGGGATCATCGTGGCGCGGCGCACCGTCGCCAAGTACCGAGAGTCTTTGTCCATCCCGCCGTCGAACCAGCGTAAACAGTTGGTTTGACCTCTATTGAGAAGGAAGACACTATGCAGCTCAACATTACCGGACACCACATCGAAATCACCGATCCGTTGCGCGAGTTCGTGAACAACAAGTTCGCCAAACTCGAACAGTATTTTGATCGCATCAATCAGGTGTATGTTGTATTAAGTGTGGAAAAAGTGCAGCAAATTGCGGAAGCAACGGTGCACGTGAATGGAGGCGAGTTGCACGCCACCTCGGAAGACGAGAATATGTATGCCGCAATTGATACGCTGATCGACAAATTGGCACGTCAATTGAACAAACATAAAGACAAATTGAAGCAACACTGACACCCTAACCCATTCCATGAGGCGGCATCCGTCGCCGCCTCACCCTTCGGCGCGTGACCCGCATGGGTGACGCGCCGAACGGTAATCAGGGTTAAAACCGACGAAAAACCGCCTTGCCGGGTTCGCCCGGCGGCGCGGTTTTAAGTGAAGATGAGATGAACAACGAATATATGCAATTAAGCTCGGTGTTAAACATCGAGTGCACCAAAAGCTCGGTACACTGCACCAGCAAGAAGCGGGCTTTGGAAATTATCAGCGAACTGGCCGCCAAACAGCTCAATCTGCCTTCGCAGGTGGTGTTTGACGCGGTTCTCACCCGGGAGCGCATGGGCAGCACCGGTATCGGCAACGGTATCGCCATTCCCCACGGCAAACTGGAAGAGGACACACTGCGGGCCGTTGGCGTGTTTATCCGTCTCGACCAACCCATCGCTTTCGACGCTATCGACAACCAGCCGGTCGACCTGCTGTTCGCGCTGCTGGTGCCTGCCGATCAGTGCAAAACCCATTTGCATACGCTGTCGCTGGTCGCCAAACGCCTGGCCGACAAAACCGTATGCCGCCGCCTGCGCGCCGCGCAGAGCGACGAAGAACTTTACCAAATCATCACCGAGTGATGCCCGGCCGGCGTGACTTCCAGCCCGGATAACGATACTGTTTTATGATGATGGATCCGGCCACGGCCGGAATAACAAAGTTTAACGGTGGCGATGAACGCCGCCGCGATGCCAGGGGAGTTGCCACATGGTGCTGATGATTGTCAGCGGCCGTTCCGGTTCCGGAAAATCCGTCGCCTTGCGGGCGCTGGAAGACATGGGTTTTTACTGCGTTGACAACCTGCCGGTAGTGCTGCTGCCGCAGCTCGCCAATACGCTGGCGGAACGCAATATCTCCGCAGCAGTCAGCATCGACGTGCGCAACATGCCTGAATCACCGGAAGTGTTCGAATACGCGATGACTCAGCTGCCGGACAGCTTCTCGCCGCAGTTGCTGTTCCTCGACGCCGATCGCAACACGCTGATCCGCCGTTACAGCGACACCCGCCGCCTGCACCCGCTCTCCAGCAAAAACCTGTCGCTGGAAAGCGCCATCGACGAAGAGAGCGATCTGCTCGAACCGCTGCGCTCGCGGGCGGACCTGATTATCGACACCTCGGAAATGTCGGTGCACGAACTGGCCGAAATGCTGCGCACCCGCCTGCTGGGCAAGCGCGAGCGCGAACTGACCATGGTGTTCGAATCCTTCGGCTTCAAACACGGTATCCCGATCGACGCCGACTACGTGTTCGACGTGCGCTTCCTGCCGAACCCGCACTGGGATCCGAAGCTGCGGCCGATGACCGGCCTGGACAAACCGGTGGCGTCGTTCCTCGATCGCCATACCGAAGTGCACAACTTCATCTACCAGACCCGCAGCTATCTGGAACAGTGGCTGCCGATGCTGGAAACCAACAACCGCAGCTACCTGACGGTCGCCATCGGCTGTACCGGCGGCAAGCACCGTTCGGTGTACGTGGCGGAACAGCTGGCCGATTACTTCCGCTCGCGCGGCAAGAACGTGCAGTCGCGCCACCGCACGCTGGAAAAGCGCAAACAATGACGGTCAAACAGACGGTTGAAATCAAAAACAAGCTGGGCATGCACGCGCGCCCGGCGATGAAACTGTTCGAACTGGTGCAAAGCTTCGACGCCGAAGTGATGCTGCGCAACGAAAGCGGCACCGAAGCCGAAGCCAGCAGCGTCATCGCGCTGCTGATGCTGGACTCCGCCCAGGGCCGGCATATCGAAGTCGAAGCGACCGGCCCCGACGAAGTCAACGCGCTGGCGGCGGTGGTCGAGCTGTTCAACTCCGGGTTTGATGAAGATTAGTCGCTGAGACTCTCCCCATGCGTCGCCTCGGCGCATGTGTTGCCTCCGCCCCTCCCATAACGTAGCCCTCCCGTTTCTCACTTTGCGAATCCGCTTCCAGAATCAGCCGTAACCGCCTGTAAATTCACGTCATGGATTTACCCCCACCACGATAATCGCAATAGTGTGTAACGCAAAAACAGACAACAGGCGGGTGTTTCCCCACGCTTTGCTTACGGGACAACGAAAAGTTTACAATTTGTGAACTTCACCGGCAGTCGCTATAATGTTCACCGGGTAGGAATCGAAGGAACGATGCATATCATTTCCAGGGAACCGTTCAATAACGCAACGAAGCAATATCCCAATGAAGCCACTGCTCTCGAGGCCATTTATAAAACATTGCGACGGGGCGAGTTCCGCACGCCGGACGAGTTAAAAGCGCTTTTTCCTTCGCTCGATCGTATGAAATACAAAGAGAAATGGTGGGTCATTGACGTCGGCGGCAACCACCTGCGGATCTTGTTCTTTGCCAGCTTCGAGACACAGAAAGTCTTCATAAAGCATATCGTTAGCCACGCCGAATACGACAAGCTGATGCAGCACTATCGAAGGAGTTCATCATGATTACAGATGCTATTAAGGCGGCCGATGCGCTACTGCGCGCCGTGCCCTTGTTGCAGGGCAGCCGCGCTCAGCAAGACTACCGGGAAGCGCTTGAATTGGTGGAATACCTGCTGGAAAACGACGAACACCATCCGCTGATTGACATGCTGGCAAAAAAGATCGCCGAATATGAAGACAACAGCGCCGAATTTACCGCATTCAACCAGCGTATCGCCCAGTTACCACAGGGGGTAGCCGCGCTTCGCGTCCTTATGGAACAGCACCAACTCAGCCAAAGTGATTTTGAACATGAGATCGGTAAAAAGTCGTTGGTTAACCAAATCCTGAACGGTAAAAGATCGCTGACCATTCCGCACATTATGGCGCTGGCCAAGCGTTTCAATCTGCCCCCGGCCCTGTTCCTGCCGGAAGCGGATTAGCCCTCAACTCCGGCTCAGGCAGTCCAGCGCCACCGCTTTGAAGCTGTCGAAACTGTCGCTGCCCAGCAGGCGGCTCATTGAACGTTCACGCACGAAGGTGACGAACAGCTCGTAGATCGCCATCGCCTCTTCATAATCGCTCTTGCTGATCGCCAGCAGGAAAATCACGTGCGCAACCTCACCTTCCCCCCAGGCGACGCCCTGCGGCGCCAGCAGCGTCACCACCACGGTCTTCTTCGCCAGCAGCCCCAGCGAATGCGGCAGCGCGATACCTTCGCCCAGCAGCGTGGAGACGATCGCCTCGCGTTCGACCACCGACGGATAAAAGTCCGCGCCGACGTACCCTTCTCGCTCCAGCTGGCCGCACACCCGGCTGAACAGCTCCGCCTGCGTCAGCGGCTCGTTGAGCACCATAAAATGTTCGGCGTCGAAGAACTTCTCCAGCATGTACGGCCGGGTGCGATCCACCAGCACCAGCTTGCCCAGTTGCTCCAGCTGATAATCGGTCGGAAACGGCGACATCACCACCACCGGCTTGTTCTTCTCGCCGATGCGGGCGTTGGAAATCACGAAGTCTTCGTCGATGTGCGCGAGCATCTCGTAATCGCGCAGCGAGACGATGCGCGTCATCACCAGCTGCGGGTACTTGCGCGCAATCTGCGCCTGGATCATGCGCACCGTCGAGTTGCCGGTGTCGCACACCAGCATCACCTGCGGGTGGCGTTCATAACCGATGTTGTAATGCCGCTCCAGCCCCACGCCGATGTGCAACACCAGATAGCCGATCTCGTTCTCGCTCAGGGTATAGGGGGTGTACTTGCCCCAGCTGGAGACCGCCGCCAGCGTCACGTCGTAAGCCATCGGATAGTGCTGCTTGATGTTGGCCAGCAGCGGATTGGGGATATTGATCTGGTATTTCACCCGCGTAATCATGGTCTTGATATGGGTGAGCAGATCGGCCCGCAGCTGCTCGTCGCCCTGCAGGTTGTAGTTATAGTGTGCGTTGATGTAGGACAGGATGTAGTCCACCAGCGCCTCTTCATCGTCGGCGTTGATCTCGGTCGGCTGCACGTCCTGCACGCGCCGCGCGGCGATGTTGACCCGCAGATAGGCCTCTTCGGCCATCGAGATCTCTTTGCCGGAGGCCGCGCGCAGCTCCGCCGCCAGACGGGTCGACACCTGACGCACCGCCTCGTCGCCGTCCTCCACCTCGAAGTCCGGCAGCGGATAACCGTCGTTGATGCGCCGCAGCGCCACCGCGCAGTAGAAGATCAGGTACTGCTCGCCCTCGTCGGTCAGGCGAATGGCGTATTGCGACAACAGCGGGTGCAACAATCCGGCGAACGCCGCCACCTGCGGCTGCAACAGGATCTCGTTGTTGAGCAACGGGTTCTCGGCGTCGGCCAACTGCAGCTGGAACAGCAGATCGGTCAGGCAGGCGCGGATCGCCATCTCCGCGCCGAACAGCTTCATGCCGTAGCGCGGCTTGGTTTCGATCGTCAATTGATAGTGCGCCAGACGCTCTCTCACCTCAGCCATGTCGTTTTGCAGCGTGCCGCGGCTGACGAACCACTCGTCGGCCAGATCTTCCAGTTTGAGGGAGAAGGCTGAGGTCAAAAAACGCACCAGCAGATAATGCACCCGCTCCTGCGCGCTGCGCGGGGTGGCCTGTTTGCGGCGCTCCTGATGCTGCAGGGCGCTGAATAGCGCGGCGTTATCGACCTGCAAACGATAGCCGGCCCCGCGGCTATGCACGAAGCGCGCACCGTATTTGTCCAGGATCTCGTTCAGCGCGGTGATATCCGCCCGCACCGTGCGGGTGGACACGGCGAAACGCTTCGCCAGCTCATCCTGCGGCAAAGTCTCGGTTTGCAAAGCATCGAACAAGTAAGCCAAACGCGGGTAAGGAAATCGCACCATTCTGTGTCCGTCAATCAGGCGGCCCACCCGGCGAACCGGGCGGGCCACGGGTTACTTCGCCGGCGGCAGGAACGCCATTTGCGAGGGGCTGCCGATCGGCAGATAGCCGCCCACAAAGCTGAGTTTGCCGTCCGTCGGGTTGACGCTGAAGCGAGTGACGTTATCGCTGCGCTGGTTCAGCGCATACAGATAGCGGCCATCCGGGCTCAGCGCCAGCGAACGCGGATAATCGCCGCGGGTCCAGGTTTCCGCCACCGGTGTCAACTCGCCGCCGGCGCCCACGCTGAACTGGGCAATGCTGTTATGCAGCCGGTTGGCGACGTACAGCGTGTCGCCGTTCTTGCTGAGCGCCAGCCCCGAAGCGAAGCTGGTGCCCTGATAGTCGGCGGGCAGCGCGGAAACCGCATGCAGTTGTTTCAGAGTACCTTTTTGGCGATCAAAACGGTAGCTGGTCAACGTCGAGGCCTCTTCGTTCACCAGCAGCACGGTGTCGCCGTCCGGGTGGAACACAAAGTGGCGCGGGCCGGCGCCGGCGGAAGAGGCGGCGATCCACGGCGGATCGTTCGGCGTCAGCCGGCCGCTCGCGGCGTCAAAGCGCCATTGGTAGATGCGATCCAACCCCAGATCGGTGGAGAACACGAACTTGCCGCTCGGATCGCTGGCGATCATATGGGCATGCGGGCCGTTGTGATCGCTGATGGCGAAGCTGCCGTTCACCGCCGCCGCCGGTTTGGCCGCGCCCGCCGGGCCCTGCTGTTGCTGCACCGAGCTGGCGGCGCCCAGGCTGCCGTCCGCTTCAATCGGAAAAGCCGCCACGCTGCCGCTGACATAGTTCGCCACCAGCAGATGGCGGCCGTCCGGCGTCAAGGAGAGATACACCGGCCCTGCCCCCTGCGAATCTACCTGGTTGAGCTGCGTCAGTGCGCCATCGGCCGGATTGACCCGGTAAGCGGTGATGCCGCCGTGTTTGCCGCCGTTGAAGTCGGCCACTTCACTGGCGACATACAGCGTCTTGCCGTCAGCACCCAACGTCAACTGCGCCGGATTCGGCACGTTGCTGACCAACGTAGCGTGGCTCAACGCGCCGCTGGCCGGATCGACCTGCACCCGGTAAACGCCTTCGCCGTTGGGATTGTAGGTGCCGATATAGGCGAAATGAGATGACGTGGAGTTCATTGCATCCTCAGCATGCAGCGCCGGGCCGGTCACGGCCAGCAGCGCCAGGAACAACGCGGTGCGTCGGGTTGGAACCTGCCAGTTTCGCATAGTAATCCTCAGTATATATCCGTCATCTTTCAAGCCGCAGCGTTGTTGGCTGCCCGCACTCACCCCAGTCACTTACTTAAGTAAGCTCCTGGAGCTCCTGCGCTTGCCGCCTAGCTGCAACTTGAAAGCTATAGGCTATAGCTAACGGCGACGCGGCATGCCGCGCCACGGGAAAACCTTCGCCTCCCAGCGTTTACCTCATCCCATTACGCGTTCAACCCACCAGCTTTTTGGTCATCGCCAGCAGGGTTTTCACGTCCTGCGGACGCGTGTCGCCGCTGGCGGCGTCGATGATCGAGCTGTAGATATGCGGGATCACGCGTTTCACGCCGGCCGCCAGGGCGATCTCAACGATCGGCTCGTAGTTTTCCAGATCGATGCCGCCGGTCGGCTCCAGCATGAAGTCATGCTCGGCGCAGGCCTTGGCGACGTATTGGTATTCGTCCTTGCACTTCAGGCCGCCCATCGGGAAATACTTGATGGAACTGCCGCCCATGTCCTTCAGCAAAGCGATGGCGGTTTCCACCGGCACGATGCCGTCCGGCGCCGCGGCGCTCAATGGGCCGGTAGAGATCTTCACCCAGCCGACGCGGCCGGTCGGCGACACCAGGCCGTTGACCACGCTGTCGTTCTGGCCCAGCAGCGCGCGGCTGGCGCCGACGCCGGTAAACACCTGGTTAACGTGCTGCGGCTGCACCTGCTGAGCGATCAGGCTGACCATCGCCGACTGCTTCGGATCGCCGGCGCCCAGGCCGACCGACAGCGCGTTGTCGATCAGGCGCGCATAGCGCAGCATGTCGGTCACCGCGCTGTCGACGTCCGGGTAGTTCTTGGAGAGCACGCCCACCAGCACATGGCCTTCCGCCGCGGCGTAGATGTCCTGCGCGTTGGCTTTGGAGCCGGCCAGCACGTTCAGGCAGACGCGGTCGCGATAGTAGTTAGGCTGCAGCTTCATGCTTGTTTCTCCGTAAACAGGTTCTTGATACAGCTAAAGACGGTCATCAGCTGTTGCTCGTCGACGCTGCGCACGTCGACCTCAATCTTGCCCTCGTTGGCCTTGTAGCCGCGGAAGTAGATGGCAATATCGCCGGTTTTCAGCGCCTGAACGATGTCATAGGTCGACCGCCCCAGCACCGCCTCATCAAAGGTGATCTCGGCGCGGGCGATATCGCGGCCGGCGCTGTCCCAGACGGTTTTGGCGCTGACGCCGGTCAGGGTGTTGAGGCTGTTGAGGAACGGCGTCATCCGCGCCACCATCTGTTGCCCGGTGGTTTTCTCAAGCGTCAGATAGCTTTCAATTGCCTGCGTCAGGCCGAGGATGCCCTCTTTGCCGACCTTCATCGCCCGGCCGATGCCGCCGGACTGCAGCTTCACCCACTCGACGTACTGTTTCTTGCCAATAACCAAGCCGCTGGTCGGCCCCTCGATGGCTTTGGCGCCGCTGTAGATCACCAGATCGGCCCCCATCTGGTAGTAACACATCAGATCTTCTTCCGCCGCGGCGTCGACGATCAGCGGCAGGTTATGTTTGCGCGCCACCACCGCCGCCTGTTCGACGGACAGAATGCTTTTCTGTACGCAGTGGTGCGATTTGACGTACAGGATCGCCGCCGTCTGCGGCGTGATGCAGGCTTCAATCTGCTCCGGCGAACATTCGTTGGCGTAGCCCGCCTCCACTACCTTGCCGCCGCCCAGCGCCACCATGGTGTCCACCGGTGCGCCGAAGTTGACGTTGTGACCGCGCGGCAGCACGATCTCGCGCGGCACGGCGATCGGCGCCGAATGCAGGTTCACCAGCAGATTGGCGTTATCTTTAACGATCACCGCCGCCACCGACTGGGCGATGCCCGCCGAGGCGCAGGAGACGATCACCGCGTCCTCCACGTTGAGCAGATCGGCGATATAGGCGCCGGTCTTGTTGACCAGATCCTTGATTTCGAAATAGTGGTTCAGGCCGTAATCAACGGCGTCGATCACGTCCTGGCGCGGCGTGGAAACGCCGAGAATGGTCATGCGGCCGGAGGTGTTGATCACCTGCTTCAAACCGTATTTTTCATAAATCGAAGACATGGCTTGCCTCCCCTTGTTCGGTTAATAGGATTTTCCCGGCCACCACCGCGGCCAGCGGCACCAACAGCCGTTCGCCCTCGGCGGTTTGCCCTTCGGCGTCGGCGAACACCTGCGGTTCGCGGCGCAGTTCAAACAGCGTGAAATCGGCGTCATAGCCCGGCTCCAGCCGCCCTTTGCCGCTGAGCTGCAGCGCCGACGCGGCGTTCTCCGTCACGCAGGCGATCACCTGCGGCAGCGTCAGGCCGACGCTGAAGAATTTGGACATCACCGTCGCCAGGCTATGCACCGGCCCGTTCATGCGGTTGCGGCAGTAAATATCGGAGCTGATGGTGTACGGCAAAATGCCCAGTTTGATCGCCTGGCGCGCCACCTCGAAGCTGAAGCTGGCGGTGCCGTGCCCCACGTCGAGCAACACGCCGCGCCGCAGCGCGCGCTGGATAGACTCGCGCAATGTGCCCGCCGGCGTCAGAATGCGGTTCGGTTTGCCGTTGTAGCAGTGGGTGATGATGTCGCCGCGGGTCAGCAGATCGGCGATGTCGTCCAGATCCGGCGGGTTGTTGCCGATATGCACCATCAGCGGCAGCTGGCGGTTTTCCTGCTGGATCTCTTTGGCCAACACCAGCGGCCGGGTACCGTTTTTCCCCACCACGCTGCTGCTCATGCGCGCCTTGATGCCGATGATGAAACCGGGGTGATTGGCGATGGCCTGGCCGGCCTCACGCTTGTCGATGTCCGTCAACTCCGCCAGCTCGTTCTGCCGCAGCAGGCCGATGCGCGAGATGTTGAGGAAGGCGAAAACGTTGGTTTTGGCGCTGCGCGTCAGCTGATAAAAGGCGTCGATATCGTCAGCGCCGGTGCTGCCAGCGTCGACCACGCTGGTGACGCCGCTGGCGACGCCGACCCGATCCGGCTCGTCATGGTAAATCGGCGATTCAGGATAGCAGTGCACGTGCGCGTCGATCCAACCGGCGCTCAGGCGGCAGTTGCCCGCCAGATCCAGCTGGCGAACGGCGCTGACGTCCGCCGCCAGCCGCCCCACCGAGGCTATTTTTCCGTCCTTTACCGCCAGATCGATCAGCGTATCGTCCGCCAGTCTGGCGCCTCTGATTACTAAGTCATACATACCGCATTGCTCCTGTTAGCCCGGGCGCCGCCGCAGCCTCGGGCGGCGCCTGGCGCAGGCCTCTTAAGAAATGGCTACCGGGAAGATCGCCCCCAGGATCATCGCGCCGAGGATCGCTCCGCCGGTGATCGGTTTGCCCCAGATATAGAACAGCAGCGCGCCGAGCAGCGAACCGATGCCGATCGGGATCGAAGCGGTCATCGCCGACAGGATGATCAACGGCCCGAGGAAACGGCCCGACGAGTTGCCCGCGCCCATCATCACGTCCGCGCCGTAGGTGGAGTTGCTCTGATTGATGGTGAATTTGCGCGCCAGGATGATCACGTAACCGATCGCCAGGCCGATGATCAGACCGGTGGCCAGCGACGCGGCGAAGTTGGCGACCGGGAACACGATGCCGGCCCCCAGCAGCAGCGCCGGTACGCCCAGCCCGACGCCGGTCTGGATCGCGCCGCCGATGTCGAGGATGCCCACCAGCGAGCCTTCGATGATGCGCGCGAACAGGAAGCTGGCGCCGAACGCCGCCACCGCGCCGTACACGCCGGTATCCATCCCCGCCCGCAGCATGGAGACGAAGGCCACTTCGTTAAAGGCGCCGATGCCGTACAGGTAGTACATGTGCGTCCCGGCGAACACGCCGGAGGACAGCAGGCCAACAAAAATCGGGAATGACCAGTCGGCGTACCAGAAGCCTTTTTGGGTTTGCTCTTCCATCATCCCGCTCCTTATTTACCGCTCAGGGTGTTGTGAATGGCGTCCAGCCAGCCCGGCACGCCGAGGCTGAAGGACTCGAGAACTTTCATGTCGAAGCCGCGGAAGAAGCCGCTCAGCACGAACAGCAGCACGATCACCGCCATCATGATCTTGGTGATCTTGTTCCAGCCGCTCTCTTCCACGCCCTTGCCGATCAGAATGCCCAGCACCAGGCCCGGTACGGCGTTGCCCATGATCAGCTGCGCCAGGCCGCCGAAGATGGTGCCCCAGAAGCCGGAACGGCGCCCGGCGTCGATCGCCGCCAGCCAGAAGATCACCGGCATCACGGTGTTCACCAGCAGGTTGGCCGCCGGCACCAGCACCTTGATCGCGGTAACCTGCAGCGCGGCAGGCACGGCGGAAGCGGTGGTATTGAGGAAGGCCACCACCAGCATGCCGATGATGCCGCAGGCGATAGCCATTTTTTTCGGATCGTGCAGCGTTTGCGCCAGATTGCGATTCTTGACCATCAGGGCCGCCGCACCCCAGTGCGGGATGATGCGGTGATCGACGTCCTGCGTGAAGGAGCCCGCCGCCACGGAAGACGCCCAGGCGTTGAAGAAGAAGCCCAGACCGAATGAGAAGTGGGAAGCCGGATCGCCCTCGCAGGAGTTCAGCTCGCCCAGGGTGCGAAACGCTCCCATGCCCTGTGTTGTCGGCGCGTGGAACATGCGTGCGGCGCCGGCCCCTACGCCGACCCCCACCAGCCCACCGATAATAATCGATTTAAATAAGATGATTAAAAACATCAGTATACCCTTTCATTTATGCTAACGTTTTTATTTCGTGACGAAGACAACCTTCTCGGTATTGATAATGGTTACGTT
Source organism: Serratia sp. BNK-23 (assembly GCF_047456145.1). NCBI lineage: Bacteria > Pseudomonadati > Pseudomonadota > Gammaproteobacteria > Enterobacterales > Yersiniaceae > Serratia > Serratia sp. BNK-23. Next base: position 418,721 of record NZ_CP179900.1, on the reverse strand, counting down.
CACGGTTATTTCCAGAGAAACGGCATAGCTCTTTCTTTCACGCGGCAAAAAGAAGAAAAGAAATTTCTCTTTAGTTATTTTCTCTTCCGCCTTCACTACGCTGACGTCCTGCGGCTCGATGCGCAGCAGAATATTGTTGGTGGACTTTAATACCGCGCCCTGCACATTAGCCAAGGCGGAAGCAAAAGCTTTCGCTTTGCTGTCGCCTTTACCCTCCACCTTTACCGATGTGGTATATTGCTCTTTCATTATGGGTTGCCATGTTTTTTGACGTAGGCTTCCACCAGTTTCTGGCCCAGCTCTTCTTTATCCATAAAGCCGAAACCCAGCACGTTGCAGCCTTCGTTAATTGCCGTCACGCCCTCTTCCACCGAACGCATGCCGTATTTGGCTTTGTAGCCGTATTTGGTTTGCGCGGTAATCGCACCGGCGCCGCCGCTGCCGCAAAAAGAGATGCCCAGCTGCGCGTTTTCCGCTTTCATGACGTCGCCCAGCTTCATATCCGCCGCCACGCCGGGGATGACCACCGCTTTTCCGCCTGCGTTTTCAACGCCCTGGCCGACTTTTTGCCCTTTGCCCAAACGATCGCCGATCACTACGGTAATTTGACCCATGGTATATTCTCCTGATTGAAATCGATGCGTTAACCGCTATGCGTTATTATCTTTCGCCACTTCGAAGTGCACGGACAGCAAATAGGCCTCTTCGATAGGCAATGTGCCAAACTGATCCACCACGCGCTCCGCCATTTGCATGGACTCGGCGGAAATTTCGTCGAACAATGATTTATCCACCTCCGGCAACGGCTCGCCGGTTATTGAGCGCAGCACCATGGCGCGAATATGCGATTCCAGCATCTGTTGCTGCACCGCATTGGTATAAATATTCTCAGCATTCAGCATCGCGGTAATATCCGCCAGCACCCGAGCGGTGATCTCACCGGCTTCGCTGATATCGGATTGTTCAATTTCTTTTAATGAAGCAGATCCATCATTCACTTTTCAGTACCCCTAGATCCCACATTAATCAGTAAGCCGTAAAGCGCATCACCTGAATAACCCGCTTTCTGTGATGTCTTTACCCTACCCCCGGCAAGATTTTCTGTGGAGACCGGTTTTTTCCAGTTCGAAGTGGAAATCGAATGACGCGCGGAGATCCATTTCGCAAAACGGCGCTGCGGCGAAAAAGTGAATGAGATAACAAATACATAACCCGGCTAACGGTTTTTTTTGTCTCGATTGACGATAAAAGCCTTCGTGATCGGGATCTCTTTCTTTTCTCGCCCCAACCGCCTACTATCAATGGGACAAATCGACATTACCCACACCCCCGCTCCTCTGGCGCGGGGGTGTTGCTTTGTGTTGTTTTTCCGAATTTATGGGCGCACAGACTGGCGCCCTTTGATTTGACTGGAGAGTGGAATGACCAAACCCATCATTACTATTAATGAGCTGGATGCGGAACGCCTGGATGCGCTATTGGAACAACCGGCCTTTGCCAACACCGACGTCGCCGCCGCGCTGAACGACGAGTTGGATCGCGCGGAAATCCTGCCGCCGGAGAAAATGCCGGCCAACGTGGTGACCATGAACAGCCGCGTGCGTTTTCGCGATCTGCACACCGATGAAGAGCATGTGCGCACGCTGGTCTACCCAGCTTCGCTGAAAGACAGCCACGATCAGCTGTCGGTGATGGCGCCGCTGGGCGCAGCGCTGCTCGGCATGCACGTCGGCAAGCAGATCTCCTGGCAATTGCCGAACGGTGAAGAAGCGCGGATTGAAGTGCTGGAATTGCTGTACCAGCCGGAAGCGGCGGGCGAATACCACCGTTAAGCGGTTTTCAGGGCGGCATCCGGCCGCCCTTTCTGTCTCAGAGGCAGATAGCGATCAGCACGGCGATCAGCAGCAGCACGTAGATTTTGGCATGCAGCGCATCGCTCACCTTCGGCAAACAGCGCCTGGCAAACACGATCCCCGCAATCCCCGCCGCCACCAGCAGCCCCAGAATGTTCAGATTGACGTAACCCAGATACTGCGGCCCGCTCATCTCGCGCCACCCCAACACGATATACATCAGCGCCCCGATCACCGCCACCGGGATCGACAGCGGGTTGGCGGCGCTGACGCAATATTTCATGTCGTAACCATGGCGACGCAGCAGCGGCACGGTCATCACGCTGCCGCCCACCCCCAGCAGCGTGGCGATGCCGCCGATCAACGGCCCGCCGCCCCACAACGTGGCGGGAGACAGTTCGGCGCGCGCCGGTTTGATCAGGAAGCCCCGGCGGAACAGACAGTCGGCGATGGTCACCGTCATATAGACCACAAACAGCCAGCGGATCACGCCGTCCGCCAGCAGCGAGGAGGCGAACGCGCCCAGCGCCGCGCCGATGCCGATGAAAAAGATCAGCGGTACGATGGTTTCTCGCAGCAGGTTGCCGCTGCGCCAGTTGGTCAGGGTGGCATAACTCGCGTTGAGGATCATCACCGCTGTCGAGGTCGCTACAGCAATATGCATCGCCTGGCCGGGCTGCTCGCCCGAGGCGGAGATCAGGTGATAGACAAAAGGCACCACCACAAAGCCGCCGCCGAAGCCGAACAGAATGGTGGTGATGCCGGTCAGAAAACCGGCACCCAGTACAATCAACGTTTCAATCATGGCCGTGCGCCCGCACGAAGTCGTCGAACCCGGCGCAGAACTGCCCCGCCAGCGGATGGAAACGATCGCCGACGAACAGCCCCAGATACTGATCGCGCACGGCGTCGTGATCCACCAGCTCAATGCCCGCCTGTTCCGCCCGCGCCAGCGTCTGTGCGTCCGGGAAGCCCCAATAGCGCGAATCACCCTGCTTTTCCGCCGCTATCGCTTCGCGCCGTTCCGCCCGCATGAGCTGGCGCGCCAGGAAGGTGCCGCTTTGCACGCCCAGCAACATCATGTTTTCCAGGAACGACAGATCGTGACGCAACTCGGCGGGCAGACGGGCGAGCACCGGGCCGGCGTCCCAGTGCTCATCCATTTCATGCAGCGTCACCGCACAGCCCTTGTCACCGTTCATCATTGCGCGGAATAGCGTCATCACCCCGCGATAGCGCGGCAAGTCGCCGGGGTGCAGGTTCCACAGCAGCTTGCCGCGTCGGCTGAAGGCGCGCACATAGTCGGCGGAGAATTTCTGATAGCAGCGCAGGGAGATCACCGCGTCCATATGCTCCAGGCTGCTGATAAACGTGGCGTCATTGATGTCGAGAACGCGATGCGCTTTGACCCCGGCGGCGGCCAGGAACAGGGCCGGCGGTTGATAGGCACCCTCACAGGCGGCGGCGTTGCGGCCAACGAACGGGAATACAAAATCGTTCAGCACCTCGCGCTCGTACAGCCCCAGGCGGCGAACCGCCGGCTCCTGGGTGCGGCCGCCGCTTTTCGCCAAGGGGAAATACACCGTAAAAGCACACTCGCCTTTCAGGGCGGCGATCAGATCCTGACACACCAGCCAGGAGAAAATGTCGTTGCCGACAAAGAGCGCTACGTTTTTCATACTTCAGCCTTCTTTGCGTTGAAAATAGGGTTGTTGAACACGATTTTGCTGATATCCCGCGTGATGGATTCCATCGCCGAGGTATAAAAAAGATCGCCCTTGGCGGGCGCGCCGAGCGAGTAGAGATGCTGCTCACGGCCGCGTCGGTCGGCGATTTTCAGCGTATGCGGGTTGCACTTCACGCCACCGAACAGGTTCTCTTGCACCAGCCCGTCTTGCAGCAGCTGCTGGCTCAGGCGGTTGGGCGGCAGTTGATAGGAAGGCGTGGTGCAGTTGAACAGATACTGCGCGCGCACCCGCGTCTCATGGCAACGAAGGATAAACCCGTCCGTTGCCTTGCTGATATCCACCAGGCCGCCGCAGGCGCGCAGGCGTTGGCTCTCCAGCGCCGCCACGATCTTGTTGGCATTCTTGATCGGCATGGCGTGCCGATTGCGCATCCAGGAGGAGTTGTAAAAGCGCATGAAGACCTGCCGGTTGTTGGCATCCATCTTGACCCAGGCGGCGCACACCGCCGGGTGGATCGCCGCCAGATAGCTGCAGATATGCTCCCTGGCAAAGCGCGCGCGATCGAGGCTGTCCGCCAGATCGCGGTAGCAATCGCGCCTTTCCCCCAGCGCCGAGAGCACCGTCAGCCGCTCCGGCCCCGGATAGTGGCGCGCCAGCGCGGCGTTGATCGCATGCACCAGCTGATGCGCGTCAATAAAATCGCGGCCGGCGACAAAGCGCCGCAGCGCCTCAACAAACGCCTCCGGCGGCGGACGCATCAGCGCCGGCTGCACGCTGGGGAACAGGCCCGAGCGCGACAGGGCGCAGATGTCGGTCGCTCCCAGCCGCTCCATCAGTTCAACGATGGCGTCAATCGCCGTCAGGCTGCAGCCGATCACGCCGATGCTCGAATAAGGGTTGATCGGCGGCAGATCCTGATGAGCCTGATAAGCGATCACCCCATCCACTGGGTAAAGGCATTCCGGCGGGTTGTGCCCCGAACACAGCACCAGCGCGTTCATCTGCTCGGCGCCGCCGCAGGCGGTGGTCAGCCGATAGCCGGCTTCGTGCGGCGCGATGGCATTCACTTCGGCGGTCACGAAATTCAGCGCTACGTTACTGTCCGCCGCCATATATATCGTCATGTCGCGAATAAAATCGAGATATTCCCGATACAGCCAGCGCGGCGGATAACGATCCTGGCAAAACTGCGGAAAATGCATGGCGATCCAATCAACGAAGTGCGCTTCGTCGAAAATATCCGCCGACATATTTTCCGGCGTCATATTTAATATATGGCTGTCAAAATCGCTGCTGTATGCCATACCGCCTTTAAATCCCTGCTTGTCGAAAACCGTCAGGGAAAGCGGCCTTTTGCAATGATTAACCGACTTATTTTTTATAAAGTTATAGGCAAAAGAGATGCCGGCGGCCCCGCCGCCAATCACACCGAACTTATACATGAAATATCACCTTATAGTCATTGAACTGCGCTAAGAACTATTGCTTCAGGTGTTGGAATAAAATGACGCTTTATTCCTTATTAACTTCTTGTATTGCGAGAACGAGAACCTTCGTCCCACCCTGGTGTGAAGACTTGTACGGGCTTCATGGCCGATAAAATAACGGCGCCCCGAACAAGCGTTATTTTTCTGCCCCGATAGTAGGGCGACCGTCGCTGGCTTGCTTTATATGAAAGGCCAACTATCATTGCGTTTCGGCCAATTTGCCCGCCAAAGGGAACACATGCGCAACGTCCGCATTGATGACATCGACCACGTAACCCGCGCGGTGATCGCCATCGGCACCGATTATCCGCCGGGGCACCTGCTGCCAATGCACAGCCACCGGCGCGCGCAGTTGCTGTACGGCGCTACCGGCGTCATGCACGTTTTCACGCAGCAAGGTAATTGGGTCGTTCCGCCGCAGCACGCGGTGTGGCTGCCGCCGCAGATGCCGCACGCGGTGCGGATGGTCGGCGTCACCACCCGCAGCCTGTACCTCGAACCCGGCGCGTTACCCGCCGAACGCCCGCAGGTATGTCAGGTGGTCAGCGTCACGCCGCTGATGCGCCAGCTGTTGATGGCGGCGGTGGATATGCCGCTGGAGTATGAACAACAGGGCCGCGACGGCGCGCTGGCGGCGCTGCTGCTGCACGAGCTGGCCCGGCTGCAACCTTTGCCGTTGCACATCCCGCTGCCCGCCGATCCTCGGCTGGGTGAGCTGTGCCGCGCCTTTTTGCAACACCCCGACGCCCACGACTCCGCGCAGCGGTGGGCCCCGCGTCTGTACATGAGCATTCGCACCTTCAGCCGCTTCTTTCGCGCGCAGACCGGCCTGCCTTTTTCGCAATGGCGCCAGCGCGCCTGCGTGGTGTTGGCGTTGGCGCTGCTGGCCGAAGGGCACAGCGTGACGCAGGTGGCGATGGAGATGGGATATGACAGCAGCGCGGCGTTTTCAACCATGTTCCGCCGCGTGCTGGGGCAGGCGCCCTCCTCCTATTTGACGGAAGACGGGCGCGACGGTTGACGGATTAGCGGAATTTCTTGTGGTTGGCGTCGCGGGTTTGTTTGAAGCCTTGCGCCAATTGCTTCGCTTCGGCGACTTTGCCCTGATTGGCCAGCGCCAGCGCCTGATCGATCTGGCCGATCAGGGTATCCAACCCGCTGCGGAAATCTTTCATCTCCGGGCTGTCGGCGGCTTTGTCTTCCAGCTTCGGCGGGGTGCCCTGTTTGGCATCCTGCGCGGCGGCGCGCATGTTCTGCAGGCTCTGTTTGAGGGTAGCGGCGGAGTCGGTATTCAGCACCGTTTTGTAGTTTTCCGCCAGGGTGTCCATATCGTCGCCCAGATCGGCGGCGACCGCCAGCGAACTGGCTGCCAGCAGCGTCAACGCCGCCAGCGCTTTCAGGGTATTCTGCATGTTTGCTCACCTTCCAGTTATTGTTTTAATTAACCCACCGTTACCATAGGCAAGGCCGGGAAAAATCGAAACCGGAGATTTGTAAGCAAGGTTGAGACGGGATAACGCGCGGCCGGCGGGCGCCGGCCGCGCAGCGGATCACTGGCCGGCGATCTTCATTTCCGGCAGCAGCACCGAACCGCACTGGATATTGCTGCGGGTTTCGATATCGCTGCCGACGCTGACGATGTTTCGCAGCATGTCTTTCAGGTTGCCGGCGATGGTGATCTCGCTGACTGGGTACTGGATCTCGCCATTTTCCACCCAAAAACCGGCGGCGCCGCGAGAATAATCGCCGGTGACGCCGCTGACGCCCTGGCCCATCAATTCGGTGACCACCAGGCCGGTACCGAGCTGCTTCAGCATGCCGGCGAAGTCTGCGCCCTGCCCGGCAATGCGCCAGTTATGGATGCCGCCGGCATGGCCGGTGCTGTGCAGGCCCAGCTTGCGCGCCGAGTAGCTGGTCATCAGCCAGGTTTGCAGCACGCCATCCTTGACGATATCGCGCCGCTGGGTGCGCACGCCCTCGCTGTCGAACGGCGTCGACGCCAGCCCTTTCAGCAGGTGCGGATGCTCCTCGACGGTCAGCCACGCCGGCAGGATCTGCTTGCCGAGCGAGTCCAACAGGAAGGTAGATTTGCGATAAACGCTGCTGCCGCTGATGGCGCCTACCAGATGGCCGAACAATCCGGTGGCCACCTCGGAGGCGAACAGCACCGGCGCCTTCATGGTCGACAGTTTGCGCGGCGCGAGACGCGCCAGCGTGCGGCGGGCGCACTCCTGCCCCACCCACTCGGGGCTGTGCAGATCGCCCATCGCCCGGCCGATGGTGTAAGCGTAATCCCGCTCCATGTCACCGTCCTGTTCTGCGATGACGCAGCTGGACAGCGAGTGACGGCTGGAACAGTAGCTTTGCAGCATGCCGTGGCTGTTGCCGAACACCTTGATGCCGTAGTGGCTGTTGAAGCTGCCGCCTTCGGTGTTGGTAATGCGTTTGTCCGCCGCCAGCGAAGCCTGCTCGGCGCGCGCCGCCAGCTCGATGCCGCGCTCGGCGTCCAGCTCGGTCGGGTGGAACAGATCGAGATCCGGCGCCTCGAACGCCAGCAGATCTTTCTCCGCCGGGCCGGCGCAGGGATCCTCAGAGGTATAGCGCGCGATGTCCAGCGCCGCCTGTACGGTGCGAGCGATGGCGTCCGGGCTGAGATCGGTGGAAGAGGCGCTGCCTTTGCGCTGGCGGTGATACACGGTAATGCCCAGCGCGCCATCGCTGTTGAACTCGACGTTTTCCACTTCGCCGAAGCGGGTGCTGACGCTGATGCCGGTCGATTTGGTGACCGCGACTTCCGCCGCGTCGGAACCGGCGCGGGCCAGCTCCAGCGCCTGAGAAACGGCCTGTTCCAGCGCCTTGCGCTGTTCTGCAACTTGAGTGACTACTTTCATCAATCTGCCATAATTAATCAGAAAATCGTTGAGAAAAGTGCCGGAGCGGCGTAGTTGTGCACGCGGAGCGGCGCGCAAAAATCCTGAGATCTCTGCCGTTGAGTCTAACAGGAACCGCGTTGAATTTCGCATAAAGCCGGCAACCTGTTAGGATTAGCCTCTTTTTAACGGAGCCTACCATGAACAAACAGCCTGAAGACTGGCTCGACGATGTCCCGGAGAATGAAAACGAGGACGATGACGAGATTATCTGGGTCAGTAAAAGTGAGATTAAACGTGATGCCGAAGCGCTGAAAGACCTGGGGGCCGAAATGGTCGATCTGGGCAAAAACGCGCTGGATCGCATTCCGTTGGATGAAGATTTGCGTGCCGCCATCGAACTGGCGCAGAAGATCAAAAAAGAGGGCCGTCGCCGTCAGCTGCAGCTGATCGGTAAAATGCTGCGCGCCCGCGATATCGAGCCGATCCAGACCGCGCTCGACAAGCTGAAAAACCGCCACAACCAGCAGGTTTCGCTGTTCCACAAGCTGGAAGCGCTGCGCGACCGTCTGGTCGAAGAAGGCGATGACGTCATTCCGTCGATCCTGGATCTGTACCCGGCCGCCGATCGCCAACAGCTGCGTTCACTGGTGCGCAACGCGCAGAAAGAGAAGGCCGCCAACAAGCCGCCTAAGGCTTACCGCCAGATCTTCCAATACCTGCGCGAGCTGGCCGAAGCGGCCGACTAAGCGCCGCCGCCATCCCGGGATGAACCCGTTTCATCCCCGGTGATGTGCCGGTTCGCCGCTGCTTTCGCGGATATTGAAGCGCAGGCTGCCTTCCAGCTCTTCTTCCGCCTCTTCAAACAGCAGAATGATCGCGCCGAAACGACGCTTGCTGCGGGCATTCAGGTGAGTGAACTCGATTTCCACCGGCAGACCGATATCGCCGGTCACTACGTCCCACAGCGCGTCGAGGTTGGCGCCGAATCCCTCGTCCAGCGCAAACTTGTGCGCAAAATCGCGGTAGAAGGTCGGCACATCCTGGATCTGTTCAAAATCAAACTCTACTTTTGCCATCAAACTCACTCCACACGAATGAAGTTTTTGTAATGGTCGCGCGTGACGAAGATCAGACCGTCGCTCGAATACAGCAGGCGATCGGCGCCGCGCCGGCCACACTGGTAATTGATGTCCGCTTCGCGCCAGACCCGGCCGCCGGCGCTCGGCAGTTGCCCTTCACGGTTAGAGAATCGATCGCCGCCAATCGCCTTGCCCGGCAATACCGCACAGAGGTTGCCTGAACGCGGGTCCCAGCCCTGCTCGCGCGCCTGCTTCTTGGTGACGTAATAGCCCGGAAGCCGCTGATGCTGCTGCAGGTAGCTCACCACCGTTTGCTGCTGCGTGAGCCGATCGATGCTCTGCTGTTGCCCCGCCGGCGCTTGCACCACCGTCGCATTGCCGCCGATCGCACGGTGCTCGTTGCCGCGCAGCGCGCTGAAGACGGCGATGACCACGGCGATGACAATCGCCAACAGAATCCGCTTGTTCATGACATTCCCTGAAATTATGCCGCCGAAGGCGCCGCAGCGCCCCCAGGCTAGTTAGGTATATAGCCGACCAGGATGAAACTAAGATGACCGGCACGTCACGTTTTCGCGGCGGTAAGCGTTTCATCCACTCATGACAATGATGCCACTTTCCAGCCGTTCTGGCACTCGGAGTCTCTCTGAAAACGGGCCGCCTCACATGAGACGGCTCGCCATGCCAGGCGCTGCTTTCAGTATAGTCAGGGAAGGCGCCGCACAACGCGGCGCAACAGGAGGGAACGCATCAATCGATCAAGGCGTGACGATAGCGATGCAGCATGTCGGCCAGGCGTTTCACCGGCCCGGTGACGCTGAGCGGCGCCTGATTGTCCACCAGCTTCTGCTGGTACTCGTTCATTTCACCCAGCAAGCGATCGTAGTAATAGGCGCGCTTGACGTCGTTCTTGGCGGAGACCACCCGATCGGCGGTGCTGCGGATCTGGCGGTGGAAGGCCGACAGCTCTTCGCTGACCGGAATCTCCGCCCGCTGCATGCGCTGGTGGGCAATGATCAGGTTCAGCGCCAGACGATACTTGGCGATGTCGTTCGGGAACATCATCAGCAGCTGGTTAAGCTGCTGATACAGCGCCGGCAGGTGGTTTTGCCGACGACGCGCCGCCTTGGTGGTCAGCGCCGACACCGCGCTGCTGACGAACTGGTTGAGCAACGTGCGGCCGGTGCGTTCACGCGAATTGTCGCGGATCAACAGCAGCACCATCAGCCCAACGCAGCTGCCGAGGAACTGGCCCAGCGCCCCGTCGAGAAACTGGGTGACGTTGAACTCCATCGGGTTGCTCAGCACCAGAATGTTGATGGTCCCGGCCAGCAGCCCCAGCGAACCGAGCCGCCGCTTCTGCACCTCGATGCCGATGAAAAACGCCAACAGGCCGAGGCTAAGACACAGCAGCAAAATGCTCTGCTGCGTCGCCGGCAGGATCACCATGAAGAACAGAGAGCCGACCGGGATCGCCGCCAGCATGCCCAGCACGAAATCCATCGCCACCATGCGCGGCGCCGGGGTGCGCATCGCCAGCGAGGTGATGACCGCGATGATCACCATAAAACCGCTGCCGGACGTCCAGCCGGTCCACAGCCACAGCAGGCTGCCGAAGGCCGTCGCCACAAAGGTGCGCAGGCCGTTGATCATCGCGTGATGCCCTTCCGCCGAAGTCGGCTTGACCACGGTTTCGTTGCTCAACACCCCCTCTTCCACCGCGCTGATGCTGCAGTTGGCGTGCACGCCTTTCGACAGCAGCAGGTAGCGCGTCGCCGCGCCGACCCAGCCGGTGAGGGTCGGCAGCGTTTCCTCGGAACGATGCGTGGTCAGCACCTGGCGCAGCAGCTTCATGCGCTTGTGGATCTCCTGCGGGGTTTCCGCCGGGACCATCAGCTGCTCACGCAGGCTGTCTTTCAGCGCGTCCGGATGATTCAACAAGATCAGATAGGTTTCGCAGGCCTGGGTGATCAGCGTCAGCGACAGCGTATGCAGCGCTTTTACCCGGCGGTTGACCTTCTGCCAGCGCGAGGACTCCATCATCAGGTTGTTGCGCATGCCGTCCAGCGCCGTGGTGCTCTTCACCAGATTGCTCCAGGCGCGGTCGATATCCTCTTTGTCGGCATTGCTGATGCACATCTGCATCAGGCGGTATTGCGCCACCAGCAGTTGATCCACCGCCCGATCGATGTCCTGTTTGATCGAACGCGGCGAGAACAGCAGATCCGCCAACACGGCGCTGACGATCCCCAGCACGATCTCGCTGCAACGCTCGATGGCGAACTGCGGCGCTTCCAGCAGATGAGACTCGCTGGTGGCGACCGTCACGATGATGATCAGCGCGGTATACCCGGCCAGCCCCCAGGCATAGGAGTTCTCCACCTTGATCAGCGAAGAGAGCCAGGTGCAGAAACCGGCCCAGATGCAGCACAGCAACAGCATCACCACCGGCGCACGGGCGGTGGTGATGATAATGATCAGGCCGACGAAGCAACCGATAAAGGTGCCGATAATGCGCAGCCAGCCGCGGTGGCGGATGGCGCCGGAGAAGGGTTCGCCGCCGGCGGCAAAGGCCGGGCCGGCGGCGACGATGGCGGCGGTCATCGCCGACCAGCGCGGGGTTTCCAGATTGAGATGGAAGCCGACGAACAGCGCAAACACAATCGCGAAGCTGAGTTTGAAGGCGAATCTCAGCCGGATAAAAGTTGGGCTGCTCATTAGCCGAACTCACGCAGCCGGTGCATCAGGCGCACAAAAGGCGAGCCGCTGTCGGCATTGCGATCGTTCTTGCCGACGATCACCACGGTGGCGGTGGTGCCGGCCGGGTACGGATGCTGTTGATCCTTGGCGTCCAGCAGGATCTTCACCGGCACGCGCTGCGCCAGGCGCACCCACTCCAGGTTGCTGTCGATCGAGGCCAACCCTTTGTTGTTCACCGTGCTGCTGCTGTTGTTCACCGCCGCCGCCACGCTGTCGACGGTGCCGTGCATGATACGGTTGCTGCCGAGCGGGGTGATCTCCGCGCGGTCGCCCTTATTCAGGCCATTCAGCTTGGTTTCTTCCAGGTACGCCAGGATGTAGAAGGAATCTTTCTTCACCAGCGCCACCGCCACCGAGCCGCGGGTGATGTATTCGCCGGCATGGACGTTGAGGTTGGTGATCCAGCCATCGGCCGGCGCCCGCACCGTGGTGCGTTCCAGATCCAGCTGCGCCAGCTCGCGTGCCGCAATGGCCTTCGCCAGCTGGTGCTGCACGGTCTGCAGTGAGTTGTTCGACTGGTCAATCTCTTCCTGCGACATCGCCTGCACGCCCAGCTTCACGCGGCGGCCGGCCTCGCGCCGTTTTTCCGCCGCCAGCGTCTGATAGTAGGCGACGTCGGCGCCGGCTTCCGCCAGCGCCTGCTCATAACGCGGCCGATCGACCACGAACAGCACCTGGCCTTTCTTCACCAGTTGGTTATCCACCACCGGCACGTCGGTCAGCAGGCCGCTGACGTCCGGCGCGATCGCCACCACATCGGCGGTAAACTTGGCATCACGCGTCCACGGCGACTCGGTGTAGAACACCCAGGCCTTGAATATCGCGGCGATGCCCAACAGCACAAGAATCAAAGTGATCGCGATTCGGGTTATTTTTATCGAAAAATTTTTCACAGCGACCTCAAACAAAAAGACACGAAATCAGATAAAACAAGCAGCAATACAGCGCGGTATTAAACAGCGCCGGATGCCAGACAAAATCGTAAATCCCCGTCGGCTGCAGCAGGCGGCGCAGGAGAAAAAACAGCGCCAGCGACACCAGCAGCTCGAAAAACACCGGCGGAAACGACAGCCCGAAGATGACCATAACCGGAAGCAAACTCATCACTTTTTCCTTATTGTTCACTACGCCGGGGAAAGACACATCTCGCCATTCACATTCTCTTTACATTTTAGCGTGCGCGCGCCACAAATCTTGACCGGACAGCTTGTCCAGGTCACGAACCCGAAAAAAGGTTAAACTTGGGGGCAGACATCCACGACAGGGATTGCGAGGGTGCCGGAGGAGCGGCAGGATTGCGTTGCCGATCGCTCTCGCACGTTGGTAAGGTCTATTCACCCGACCACGTTATATTAGCCTGCTTACTATCAAGGCATCAACAATCTGTGATCTAAATCACTTTTAAGCCAGAGTGAATAATGGAAAGATTAAAACGGATGTCGGTATTCGCCAAAGTGGTTGAGTTCGGGTCGTTTACCGCGGCCGCACGCCAACTCGACATGAGCGTTTCATCGATCAGTCAAACCGTCTCGAAACTGGAAAATGAACTGCAGGTCAAGCTGTTGAACCGCAGCACGCGCAGCATCGGCCTGACCGAGGCCGGCAAAATCTACTATCAGGGCTGCCGACGCATGCTGCAGGAAGTCAGCGAAGTGCATGAGCAGCTGTACGCGTTTAACAATACGCCCGCCGGCACGCTGCGCATCGGCAGCTCGTCCACCATGGCGCAAAACGTGCTGGCGAACATGACCGCCGAGATGATGAAAGAGTATCCGGGCCTGACGGTCAACCTGGTGACCGGCATACCGGCGCCGGATCTGATCACCGACGGACTGGATCTGGTGATCCGCACCGGGGCGCTGCAGGACTCCAGCCTGTTCTCCCGCCGCCTGGGGCAGATGCCGATGGTGGTGTGCGCCGCCAAAAGCTACCTGATCCAGCACGGTACGCCGCAGAAGCCGAGCGACATGGTCAACTTCTCCTGGCTGGAGTACAGCGTGCGGCCCGACAGCGAATTCGAACTGATGTCGCCGGAAGGCATCACCACGCGCATTTCCCCGCAGGGGCGCTTCGTCACCAACGACTCCTCCACCATGATCCGTTGGCTGAAAAATGGCGCCGGCATCGCCTACGCCCCGCTGATGTGGGTGATCGAAGAGATCAAACGCGGCGAGATCGAGATCCTGTTCAAAAGCTACCATTCGGATCCGCGGCCAATCTACGCGCTCTATACCGAGAAGGACAAACTGCCGCTGAAGGTGCAGGTGTGCATCAACTATTTAACCGACTATTTCGAACGCGTAGCGGCGGTCTATCAGGGTTATCGCTGAGCAGCGCTTAAATAGCGGCGCGCCAGCGCGGCCAGCAGCATCAGCGCCAACATGCCGATGCCCCACAGCAGCCAGACGGCGTAGCCCGCCCAGGTCAGCAGCAGAGGAAAATAGCTCGCCAACCCGCTGCCCAGCTGTTTCAGCCACGGCAGCCAGGCGTCCAGCACCGTCTGCGGCACCAGGCTCAGCGCACCGTTCACCGGCAACGATGCCTTCCCGGCTGCCTCCGCCAACGCCGGGAGCCAGGCCAGCACCCCGGCTACGCCCCAGGCCAGCAGCGTCCATAGCGCCATGGCGCCCAGCAGCAGCGCGAGTGTCCAACCGCCCCGGTTCACGGCACACCGCCGCCGCACTGCGGACAAAAGCGGCTGCCCGGCGGCAACGGCGCGGCGCACTGGCCGCAGGTGGCGCTTAGCGCGGCAAACGGCTGACCGCAGCGGTGGCAATAACGGGCGCCCGATTTATTCACTGCCCGGCATTCCGGGCACTGCGGCCCCGGCTCGCCATGTTGGTTATAGCGGTTGCCATGATGCCCGCCGCCGTGGCCCGCGCGCTGATGACCGCCGTGAATACCGCTTTGCCCCAACAACCGTTTCAGTAAGCTCATCCCGCCTCTCCTCTGTGCATTGACGCTGAACCTCACTGTAAACCCTGGAGTAAACTCCAGGGTAAAGCCCGGTGAGCAGGATTTACGTTTCATTACATCGTAAAAGTGGCAAGGCTTTGATGCCGTTAACAAAAGCACCATCGGCATTATCCCACGCCGCCGCGCTGCGTTATGCTGCGGAAACCTCTCCCTGCATCAGGAATAACCATGAAAAAAATCATACTGGACTGTGACCCGGGGCATGACGACGCCATCGCTCTGTTGCTGGCCTGGGGCAATCCGCAGATCGACCTGCTGGCGGTCACCACCGTGGTGGGTAACCAGACGCTGGACAAAGTGACGCGCAACGCCCTGGCGGTGGCCCGTATCGCCAATATCACCGGCGTCCCCTTCGCCGCCGGCTGCCCGCGTCCGCTGGTGCGCAATATCGAAGTGGCGCCCGACATTCACGGCGACTCAGGCCTCGATGGCCCGGTGCTGCCGGAACCCCACCTGCAGTTGGACTCACGCCACGCGGTAGACCTGATCATCGAGACCGTGATGGCCCACCCACCGGGCAGCGTGACGCTGGTGCCGACCGGCGGCCTGACCAATATCGCCATGGCGGTGCGTAAAGAGCCGCGCATTGCCGAACGGGTCAAGGAAGTGGTGCTGATGGGCGGCGGCTATCATGTGGGCAACTGGAGCGCGGTGGCGGAGTTCAATATCAAAATCGATCCCGAGGCGGCGCACATCGTGTTCAACGAAAAATGGCCGCTCACCATGGTCGGGCTGGATCTCACCCACCAGGCGCTGGCCACGCCGGCAGTCTGCGAACGCATCGCCGCCCTCGGCACCCGGCCGGCCGCCTTCGTCGGCGAGCTGCTGGCATTCTTTGGCCGTATGTACCAACAGGCGCAAGGCTTCAGCGCCCCGCCGGTGCACGATCCATGCGCGGTGGCCTATGTGATCGATCCGAGCGTCATGTCGGTGCGCAAAGCGCCGGTAAATATAGAGCTGACCGGCACCCTCACCTTAGGCATGACGGTCGCGGACTTCCGCGCGCCGCCGCCGCCGGATTGCCACACCCAGGTAGCGGTCAAACTGGATCAGGATAAATTCTGGGATCTGGTGGTGGATGCGCTGGAGCGGATCGGGGAGGTGGAGTAAGCGAATGAGAGACGAGATTAACGCGCTTTTATAGGCGCGTTAGTCCGTATTCTGCCGCGGCAACGGGAGGCTCAGGCCATAACCTCTTTTATTTCCAATACAGCAGAACAATCCTAACAATAAATCATTTTATAAAAATTAAAAAAAACAGGTAAAGACAAGAAGAATCTTAATAAAAATAAAACCATAAAAATCACATTGAATTTAAAAACCAGCAATGGAAAACGATGGAATAAATCTCCGCCGTCACGCCGCCGCTGACGAAATAAATTAAACAATAAGATACCTATTTTATTCTTCACATTGACTGCCGACATAGGCCATCGCCGAGATGCCCCACGATATTCACACACGTCAAGACAACCCTCAACTAACTGATTTAAATGAATAAAAATAATATTAGATTAAAATTTGACTGAATCACAATGGATTTGAGAAAATAGCGCATCTGTTTTTGCAAACAACAAAAATGCCTTTTGCGGGTGAAAAATACGGCTTAACCTTTCTTTAGGCACACGGTCTCGCGCATTCTCAGGGTAAACATTATTTATCGCTTCACCATGAAGACGGATTAAATTTCCCATGAGACATTTTCGAATTGAACATTACACGCATTTCAACATCAGGATAAAGGATAGGGAATAATCAAAACATGCATTTCATAAACGCTATCAGGCCATGGCAGGTTAACCATGGCCGATAAATCTCCCGCTAACGCAGCGACCATCGCCGTGCTGCCCCTGCTGCTGATCTGGATGGCGGCGGTCCTGCCGGTTTATTACCCCAACATGGGCGGCGACGGTCTGGCGCTGCCGCAAAACATTCTGGCCTGGAGCGTCATGGCGCTCACCACGCTGATCGTGACGTTTACCGTTTGCCTGGGTCGCATCCGTTTTTCGCTGACCCCCACCGCCCGGCGGTTGCTGCTCGGCATCGCCGTACTGGCGTTGCCGCTGCTGTATACCCGCCTCGAGTGGCGCGAAGATGCCCTGTGGCGCTGCGCCGGTTTGCTCGGCGGCTGGCTGTTCTATGTCGCCTGCCTGCAGCTGCGCCTAACCGCCCGACAGCGCGAGCTGCTGCTGTACGGTCTGCTGTTCGCCATCGGCGTTCAGGCGTTGCTGGCGGCGCTGCAGCTGTTCGCCCCCACGCTGGCCTGGGTAGCCCCTAACGGCAGCCGGGTCTACGGCGTCTTTCAGCAACCGAACGTGCTGGGCAGCTTTATCGCCACCGGGCTGGCCTTGGCGCTCTGGCTGCTGCTTGCTCCCCTCTCAGCGCCAACGTGGCGGCGGCAAATCCCGCTGCTCGCGCTGCTGGCCGTTTTCTCCGCCCTGCTGGTACTGATCCAGTCGCGCGCCGCCTGGCTTGGCGGCGCCTTGGCGGCGGCTTTGCTGCTGTGCCGTTTTGCCCGCCGGCGCCCGGCCGCGAGCCGCTGGGCCGGCGGCGCGCTGCTGCTGGGCGTGGCGATCGGCCTGGCGGTGCTATTCACCGGTTTCGGCCTGGATGGCCGCGCGGGTCTGATCGGTCGGGAGCTGTCCAATAGCGCTCGCCTCACCATGCTGCATGACGTCGGCGCCATGATCCTGGCCAAGCCGCTGCTGGGCTGGGGTTACGGCGGTTTTGAATACAGCTTCGCGCACTTTCGCCTGCAGGAAATGCCCTGGCGAGAAGTGTTGGAAGTCGCCGGGCATCCGCACAATGAAATCCTGCTGTGGTGGATTGAGGGTGGCCTGCCGGCGCTGGCAGGTATCGCTATCGTCCTTGTCGCCGGCGCACGGCTGCTGAAAAGCGCCTGGCAACGGGATCGAGAACAGCCGAACGGTGCGCGCGTCGGCTTGTTCCTGGTGCTGCTGCCGATGCTGATACACACCCAGCTGGAATACCCTTTCTATCTGTCTGCGCCGCACTGGCTGGCGTTTCTGCTGCTGCTGGCGCTGCTGGACGGCCAAACCGGCGAGCCCCGCCCGCTGCCGTTCGCCAAAGCCCTGAGCCTGCCGGTGGCGTTTGCGGCGCTCGGCGTGCTGGTGATGGCGGTCTTCGCCTGGCAAGGGCGCATGGCGCTCACCCAGTCGGAGCGCACTATGCTGGCCAACATCGACAGCATCGAGCAGATGCCGTCGCCGGCCGCCTGGATCTACCGGGAGCGCAAAACCTTCGACGAGCAATCTCACGCGTTGCTGGTCTACAACCAGACGCGTGATGATGCCCTGTTGACCGGCTATCGGCAGTGGGCCAATGCCTATCTGCAGCACCGCATCGACGCCAACGTCTACGCCACGCTGATTATGATCTTGCGCTATCAGGGGGATCAGGCACAAGCCGACGCTCGCCTGCGGGAAGCCGCTTTCCTGTTTACGCGGGATGCGCGGTTTAGGTAGGGACAACAAGGTGAGAGCGATGCCTCGTCGCTCTCACCTCCGTCATTTATGTAGCAAAATCAACGTGGCAATATCGCGCACTCTTTATCCAGCAGCGACTCTACCGACGCACGATTGCCGACGTCCCAGCCGCGCTTCGAGGCCAGCAAGATAAACCCTTGCCGGCCGGCAAACATCGTCGGAACGACGACCACGCCATATTCCGCCAGCTGCGGCGGCGACAGATGGAAATAATCCGCCAAATCCTTAATCGGGTAGATGCCCATCACGGCTGGCTGCATCACGCGGCGAGCATAATAGGTGTGGCGCAACAACTTATCCGGCAAAGGCCGCCATTGTTCCTGTATGTAGGGGCGTTCCGCCTGCAATTGGCGCCGCACGTCCTCGCGCAGACAGGTCAGGTGAATGTGCAACTGGTTTTGGCTGCGGCCGTAAGCGGAGTTGATCGCCATGCCCAACATATCATCCGGCACCGGCCCGCCATACTCGGCGGCCAGCTGGTAACGCATCAGCCAGGCATAGCCAAAATAGTCCGTCCGTTCTCCAACCAGCAGCTGCGGGCTTTCAATGCCGGAGAGCGGCGCCGTCGGCACCAGGATAAAGTGATAAGGGTAACGCGGGTTCTGCAGCACGCTAAAGCCCAGGGCCTTCCCCTGCGGCATATAAATCTGCTCGCACGGGGCCGGATTGCGTTTTTGCTGATAGTTGGCCATGCAGAGTTTATCGACCACGCCCCACAGCGCATCGGAACGGGCGCAGCCCGTCAGGGACAGAACGCCCAGCACCAGCAGCCAACGCCGAGCGGATAATGCCAGGCGCGTCATTCTTGTCGTGCTCTGTTTTTTCGCCACGTCAATTTCATTCCATTATGTCGTGCAGGCTACGGCGTCCTGCCGCGCTTAGCGTTACGAATGCGAGAAAGGCCGCGAAATGGAGCATGGTGAGGGGCCAACGCGTGGCCCCTTGAGGAAAGATTACGCCGTGCCGCCGACGGTGAGCGTGTCCAGTTTCAGCGTCGGTTGGCCGACGCCCACCGGCACGCTCTGGCCTTCCTTGCCGCACACGCCCACGCCTTTATCGAGCGCCAGATCGTTGCCGACCATCGAGATCTGCTGCATCGCCTCGATGCCGGAGCCGATCAGCGTCGCCCCTTTCACCGGTTTGGTGATGCGTCCCTTCTCGATCAGGTAGGCTTCGGTGGTGGAGAATACAAACTTGCCGGAGGTGATGTCCACCTGGCCGCCGCCAAAGTTCGGCGCGTACAGGCCGTACTCGACGCTGGCGATGATCTCTTCCGGCGTCGATTGGCCCGCCAGCATGTAGGTATTGGTCATGCGCGGCATCGGCAGATGCGCGTAGGACTCGCGGCGGCCGTTGCCGGTCGGGGCGACGCCCATCAGCCGCGCGTTGAGCTTGTCCTGCATGTAGCCTTTCAGCACGCCGTTTTCGATCAGCACGTTGTACTGGCCCGGCACGCCTTCGTCGTCGATCGCCAGCGAGCCGCGGCGCCCTTGCAGGGTGCCGTCGTCCACCACGGTACATAGCTCGGACGCCACCAGCTCGCCCATATGGCCGCTGAACACCGAGGTGCCGCGCCGGTTGAAGTCGCCTTCCAGGCCGTGGCCCACCGCCTCATGCAGCAGCACGCCCGGCCAGCCGGCGCCCAGCACGACCGGCATATTGCCGGCCGGCGCCGCCACCGCGCCGAGGTTGACCAGCGCCATGCGCACCGCTTCTTTGGCGTAGGCATCGGCGCGCACGTCGCCGTCGACGGTTTCCAGGAAGTAGTCATAGCCGAAACGGCCGCCGCCGCCGCTGGAGCCGCGCTCACGCTTGCCGTCCTGCTCCACCAGCACGCTGACGGAAAGACGCACCAGCGGGCGAACGTCCGCCGCCAGCGTGCCGTCGGTGGCGGCCACCAACACCTGCTCGTAAACGCCGGTGATGCTGGCGTTCACTTCCTGCACCCGCGCATCGGCGGCGCGCGCCACCTTGTCGACGCGGTGCAACAGGGCGATTTTCTCTTCGCGCGGCAGGCTTTGCAGCGGATCGAGCAGCGGATACAGCGCCCGGTAACCGATTTCGCCCAGGGTATGCGCCCGCCCGTCGCCCTGCTCGCGCACGATGCTGCGCGCCGCCTGGGCGCTCTGCTGCAGCGCATTCAGGGTGATCTGATCGGCATAGGCGAAGCCGGTCTTCTCACCGCTGACGGCGCGCACGCCGACGCCCTGGTCGATATTGTAAGAGCCATCCTTGATGATGCCGTCCTCGATCACCCAGGCTTCGTGATAGCTGGACTGAAAATAGAGATCGGCGTAGTCGATACGGCGTTCTGCCAGTTGACCCAGTACCCTGTACAGGTCT
Source organism: Serratia sp. BNK-23 (assembly GCF_047456145.1). Lineage (NCBI taxonomy): Bacteria > Pseudomonadati > Pseudomonadota > Gammaproteobacteria > Enterobacterales > Yersiniaceae > Serratia > Serratia sp. BNK-23. The sequence goes on along the minus strand of NZ_CP179900.1, from coordinate 398,156 downwards.
TGATGACTCAGCTTGTTGGTAGCGAGTAACTGCTCACTGACAAACGTCAGGCTCATAATGGTTTCACTCTTGATTGGAGGATAGCTTGTCAGACGGCGCCGTCAGCGACGTCTGGAATCGGTTGTGCTGCAGCACCGGCATCTGCGCACGAATATTTTTCAGGCTTGCGGTGTCCACGCGCACCTTCAGCGCCGCCACGGCGTCCGCGTTCTCGGCCAGCACCTTGCCCCAGCCGTCAACAGCCAGCGTGTGGCCCCAGGTACGACGAGTCGGTCCGTGGCGCCCCACCTGCGCCGGCGCCAGGATCATGCACTGGTTTTCGATCGCCCGGGCGCGCAGCAGGATTTCCCAATGCGCCTCGCCGGTGACCCGGGTAAACGCCGCCGGCACCGAAATCAGTTCGGCGCCCTGTGCCCGCAGCGCCTGGAACAGCGCGGGGAAGCGCAGATCGTAGCATATGGTCATGCCCAAGCGCCCGACCGGCGTATCCACCACCGTCAGGTGCTGCCCGTGCTGGTAGGTATCCGACTCGCGGTAGTGGCCGTGCGCATCGTTGATATCCACATCGAACATATGCAGTTTGTCATAGCGGGCGCGGATCTCGCCCTGCTCGTCGAACAACAGGCTGCTGGTAGTGATAAGTTCCGGGTTTTCGCGGCTGATCAAGGGCATCGAGCCCACCAGCAACCACACCCCATAGCGGCGCGCCAGCTCACGCACCGCGTTCTGCAGCGGGCCATCGCCCTGTTTTTCCGCCTGTTGGCGGTAGGCCGCGGAGTTGGCGAACAGCAGCGCGTTCTCCGGCGTCATGACCAGTTTTACCCCGGCATTGAGCTGCTTAATCTGCTGTTCAATCTGGGCCAGGTTATCGCGCACCTGATCGCCACTGCACAACTGCAACAACGCAACGTTAGCATTCCTCATGACGCCTTATCCTCCTTTGCCTTACGAAGTACCTCATTGATCTTCGGCTGGTCGAGATCGCCGCCGATATGGTAGCGAATCAGCGAAATCTTGCTCCACAGCGGCCCCAGCACCTGCGAGGCGGCAAATACCGCCGCGCCGACGATCGGGTTGACGACAAACGCCGTGGCCACGCCGACGGTCGCCGAAATCGCCGGCGCCACCACCGCCTCCATATCGATGCGGCGGCGCGCCAGATCGATCTGGCCGCTCATGGCGATGTCCGCCGCCAGGCCGTCGATCAATAGATTATCAGTATGCATTATGCCATCTTTCAGCCAGGCGGTGCTGCGGATGGAATCAAAGTAGAAACCTTTGCCGAAGGTATCGCTGAAATCGAACTGCAGCTTGCGCAGCAGGGCGTCGAAGCTGACCAGCCGCAGCAGCTGGCCGGCGCGGCCGCCGCCCATGCTGTCGATCTCGCCCTTGCCCATCTTGACCTGTAGCGCGCCGCTTAACGTATCGACCTGCGGCTGCCACGGCGCGCCGTGCCAGTACAGATCGAAGTCCACGTCGTAAGGCGCCCCCTTCAGCGGAATAGTGATGCCGAAGAAGGCGGCGGTTTCATCGATCTTGCCGCCGAGCAGTTTGCCTTTCAGCGAGCTGCGCTCTTCCTGCGCGTTTTGTTTCCACAGGCCGGTGGCGCTCATACGCCCTTTACCGGTATCGACCAGACCGTGATCCAGCGTCAGGGTATCCCCCCGATTAGTCAGATCCGCCTCGACCTTGCCGAGGTTCTGCCCCAGCACCCAGCACGACTTACAGCGCAGCATCAGCGAAGGCCAGTCGCGGAAGGAAACTTTCTCGGTCGACGGCGACGGTGCGCCCGCCGCGTTTTTCGTCTCGGCGAACTGTGGGTTGTAATACAGGTAGTTGATATCGGCGCGCCACGGCCCGCGATCGGCCACCCGCAGGCTGCCGTCCACTTCGTCGCTCTTGGCGCTCACCAGGGTAGCGCCAAGCTGTTTTTCGGCCGATAGCGTCAGCTTATGCCAGGCCTGGCCGCCCAACAGCAGCTGCGGCGTAGTCAGCGCCACGGTGGTAGGGAAGCTGAAACCGCCCACCTGACCGCTGCCGCCGCCCTGTTTCAGTGCCGGCGCCAGCAGCGCCAGCCACTGCTCACCGTCCAGCGCCGGCAGATTCAGCGTCATCGACTTGCCGGCCGGCAGCGGCGGCGTGCCGCCCCCGTTGGTTTGCCAGGCGGCGCGCGCCAGATTCACCTGTTTTTTATCGAAGTTCCATTCGCTGTTGAAGCGGTTCTGTTTGCCCGCGCTGCCGGTCAACATGAAACCGTTCAGACCGCCTTTGACCTTGACGTTCACCGGCAGTGCCTCGCCCGGTGCCTTGTCCAGCGGTGAAGGTAAGTGACTGCTCACTTTCTTCAAATCCGCGTCAATGCCGATATCATAGCTGGCCGAGCCCTGATGCGGCAGCGTGATGGCCACCTGGCTCTGCCAGGGCGCGCTGCCGCTGAGCGCATCAGCGGCCTCTTTTGGCAGGCCGGGGAACTTGCCCGGCAGCCAGTCGCCCTTCAGGCCGACATTGATCTTGTAATCGCGATCGCCTTCCTGCGTGGAAAAGTTGACCGCCACCGGCTGCCCGAACCAGTTGGCCGACAGGGGGTCGCTCTGCAGGTTGCCGTTGTCGAAGCGGAACTTGCCGCTGAGCTTTTGCAGTTCGCTGTCCAGCGGCTTTATCAGCAACGAATTGTTGTTCAGCGCCACTTCGCCGGTGGCTCTGACCTGCTCGCCGTCCAGGGGAATATCAAGATGTAAGCGCCCACTGACATCACCGCCAATCTGCAGCTGCTCCAGCGCCGCCCCGAGCGAATCGTGCAACGGCGTCTGCATGAAGTAGTCATGCACGTCGCTGCCCGCACCCGCGACTTCGGCGTCGATCAGCAGCCGCTCTTTCAGGTAATCCGGGATCACCGCGCTGATATTTTTACCCGCCACCTTACCCAATCGGGTTTGCGGCGCATGCATCCACAATCCCTCGTTGGCGAAATCGAGATCGATCGCCAAATCGGTCAGCGCCGGCCAGCCCGGTTGGAACTGGAAGGTGGCGTGACGTAGCGGTACGAAAACTTCAAACTGCCCTTCGTTTTTACGATACGGGAAGTGCTGCGGATCGCCGGAATAAATCAGCGTAGCGTTATCCACCTGGCCGCCCTGAATGGCGCCGCTCAGGTAGTCCACCAGATGCTTGCCCATCAACGGTTCCGGGAAATAGCGCCAGGCGTCGGCGCCGTCATACAGGCGGATGCCCGCCAGGATGTTCAGCCACGGATCGCCCTTGGCCGGCTGCTGATAACGGAAATCACCGTTGACCCACAGCGACTTCGCCTTGACGTCCAGCCCCTGACTCGCCAGCTCCCAGCCCTGATCGTTGTAACGCCAGGTCAGCGCGCCGCGCGCGCTGCTGATTTCAAGCGGGGCGCGGAACATGTCACCGTAAGGCAGGGTGCTGTCGGTGAGCCCCAGCGTCAGGCGGCCGTTCTCCACCCCGCCGCTCAACGCCCCGGAGAAGTGGTTAACGCCCGGCAGCAGTTCCCAACGCTGCCAGCTGACATCGCGCCACAGCGCCTGGAAACGGCTCTTTTCCGGCTGCTTGAGCGGAATGTCCAGCGCCAGCGCTTCCAATTGCCCCTGCGGCTGCAGATCGTTCCAGCGCTCGAGCACGTCCGGGCTGAGGAAGGAGAAGGTCGGCAGCAGCGCCGACAGACGCTCCAGCTGAATATCAGTCGCGCGCACACGCAGTTCTTCATTCTGCGCCGGCCCCATGAATTCGGTGTTTTCCGGCAGCCACAGCGCGGAAAGCGCGCCCTGCGGCCAGGCCTGGCCGTCGGTGCTCAACCGCAGTTGCGGCACGTCGAGCTGCCAACCGGTGCCCTGGCGGCGCAGCGACAGCGCCAGATTATCCACGTCCAGCCGGTGCTGCGCGGCGCCGGTATTCCAGTTGGCCGCCCCTTGCTTGAGCAACGCATGGCCGCCGGCGATCTCGCCGTTCTGCACCTGCAGCCAGGCAGCCAGGCTGAAGTCGGCGCTTTCCAGCCCGGTGTTGGCGCGCAGCCAGCGGGTAAACCAGGGTTTCATGTCGATGTTGTCGGCCTGCAGATAGACCGTGCCGGTGTCCAGCAGGCCCTGATTATCGCGCAGGTCCATGCGCAGCTGCACCACGCCGTGCTGGCCGTTCAGCGTCGACAGGCTGATCTGCCCCTCGGCGCGGTGGCGATCGCGGCCGTTGAGCCAGGTCAGCTGGGGAATGTCGAATTCGGCGCGCGCGCCGGCGGGCGTCAGGAATGAAATACGGCTGTCGCGCAGATCGAAATGGTCGAGCTGGCGCAGCATCAGATCGCTGATTTTACCCGGCTCAAGGCCTTCGCCCTGCCGATCGCCGCCCAACGTGGCGTTCAAATCGAGCCGGAATTGATAGAAGGTCAGATCGCGGAACTGCCAGCGCCAGTGCAACAGCGACTGCCACACATCCAGCGCCAGCGTCACGCGCTCGATATGCACATCGCTTTTGGGCAGCGTAACGCTCAGGTTACGCACTTCAAGCTGCGGGCCGAAGGTTTCCCAACTGCCCTGTAGGAAATCCATCTGCACGGGCACGCCGGACAGCTTCTCCACCTGCGCCAGCAGTTGGGGACGGTAGTCGTTCAGCTTCGGCAGCATCAGGCGCAGCCCGCTGATCAGCAGCGCCACAATCACGATTAGGGTGGCGCCTGTTGCTAACAGAATCCCAGGCAGTCGCCTCACGCAGTTCTCCTTGCTCCGCTGCCTGGCAACGGGAATATCTATGCACTGACGGGCCCGGCGTGCCGGGCCCCTACCGATGTCGGGCGGGCTACATCATGACGACGTCGAACTGCTCCTGGCTGTACAACGGTTCGATCTGCACCTTCACCTGTTTGCCGACGAAAATCTCCACTTCGGCCAGCGCATGCGACTCTTCGCTCTTCAGCGCTTCGCCGACCGCCGCAGAGGCGTACACCAGGAAGCGATCGGAATCGTAAGCGTGATGCACGCGCACAATCTCGCGCAGGATCTCGTAGCACACGGTTTCCACCGTTTTCACGGTGCCGCGCCCATTGCAAGTAGGACAATCGTGACAGAGCACATGTTCAATGCTTTCACGCGTTCGTTTACGCGTCATTTCAACTAAGCCTAGCTGAGAGAAGCCGTTGATCGTGGTTTTTACCCGATCTTTACTCAACGCCTGCTCCAGCGAGTGCAGCACCCGGCGGCGATGCTCTTCGTTGTTCATATCGATAAAGTCGATGATGATGATGCCGCCCAGGTTGCGCAGCCGCAGCTGGCGCGCAATGGCCTGCGTCGCCTCGATGTTGGTATTGAAGATGGTTTCGTCGAGGTTGCGGTGGCCGACGAAGGCGCCGGTGTTGATGTCGACCGTGGTCATCGCCTCGGTCTGATCGATGATCAGATAGCCGCCGGACTTCAGCTCCACCTTGCGCTCCAGCGCGCGCTGGATCTCGTTTTCCACATCGTACAGATCGAAAATCGGCTGACTGCCGGTATAGAGCTCGAGCTTGTTGGTGATGTCCGGGATGTACTCACCGGTGAACTCCACCAGCAGATCGTGCGTCAGCCGCGAATCGACGCGGATGCGATCCAGCGCCGCGCCGGCGAAATCGCGCAAGATGCGCTGCGCCAACGCCAGCTCGCCGTACAGCTTGTATTTGGTCTGGTTGCGCTTCTTGCGCTCCATCACCTTGGTCCACAGCCGTTTGAGGAATGCGGCGTCCTGCGCCAGCTCTTCCTCGCCGATGCCTTCCGCCGCGGTGCGGATGATAAAGCCGCCCAGCTCGTCGCAGTGCGGCGCCACGATCGCCTTCAGGCGCTCGCGCTCGGCTTCGCTGTCGATGCGCTGCGACACGCCGACGTGCGCCGCACCCGGCATGAAGACCAGATAACGCGAAGGCAGCGTGATATCGGTGGTCAGACGCGCGCCCTTGGTGCCAAGCGGATCTTTCACCACCTGCACCATCAGGTCTTGCCCCTGGCGCACCAGCTCGGCGATGTCGCGCACGTGGAAGTTTTTCCGCTCGTCGCCGGCGACGCATTCGGTATGCGGCATGATGTCAGAGGCGTGCAGGAAGGCGGCCTTATCGAGGCCGATGTCGACGAACGCCGCCTGCATGCCCGGCAGGACGCGGCTGACGCGCCCTTTATAGATATTGCCGACGATGCCGCGTTTGGATTCGCGTTCGATATGGATCTCTTGCAGAATGCCGCCATCGATATAGGCGACCCGCGTTTCAGACGGTGTGATATTAACCAGTAGCTCAGCTGTCATGCCTTCTCCTCAGAGCCGGTCGATAATGGCAGCGCCCATCAACCGGTTCTTACATCACGTAATGCGACAAAATTACTGAGCAGCTCATGTGTTTCGACCAGCGGCAGACCGACCACTGCGTGATAACTCCCGGTTATCGTTCTGACGAAACAACCACCCTTTCCTTGAATTCCATAGGCGCCCGCCTTATCCATCGGTTCGCCCGTAGCAATATAGTCGCGGATATCCTGTTGTGACAGGCTGCGGAACGTCACGTCGGTCACCACCAGCTGGCAACGCACGTCGTGGCGATCGGCGATCGCCACTGCCGTCATCACCTGATGCTGCTTGCCGGACAGGGCCGCCAGCATGTCCGCCGCATGGGCTTCGTCGCGCGGCTTCTCCAGCACCCGGCCGTTGAGCACCACGATGGTGTCGGCGCCCAGCACCGGCCGATCTTCCTGCGCCAGCGCCACGCCCGCTTTGGCCTTGTCCTGCGCCAGGCGGCGCACATAGGCTTCTGCGGCTTCGCCTTCCCGGCGCTGCTCTTCGGTATGCGTCAGCAGAATGTCGAACGACACGCCCAGCAGGGTCAGCAGTTCACGTCGACGTGGGGAGCCGGAGGCCAGATAAAGCGAAGTCATTGATATACCCTTACTGTACGGCGAACTGACGGCGGATTTTACGCATCAACAGGAATAACCACGGCCACAAAATGCCGTTTACCACACTACTCCAGAACACCTCTGGGCGGAAAGAGACGTTGATCACTAAAAACTCAGCCCAGAACACCACCACATCCATCGACAGCGACAGCAACACGACGATAAGCGCCTGTTGCCACAGCGCCATATTGCGGAACAGTTGGAATTTGAACGCCACCAGATAGGCGATGATGCCCAGCGCCAGCGCGCGCACGCCCAGCGTGGAACCGAGGATCAGATCCATGATCAGCCCCAGCACGAAGCCGGTGCCGACGTTGACCCGATGTGGCAAAGCCATCACCCAGTAGATCAGGATCAGCACCAGCCAGGAAGGCCGGAACATGTAGATCTGCTCCGGCCACGGCATGATTTGCAGCACCAACGCCACCAGGAACGACAGCCAGATTATCCAGCGCCCGTGGCTGCGGTAGCTGTTCATTGCACCACCCCCGCCGCCGCGGGCTGAACCTGAGGCTGAGCAGAGGCCGGTGCCGTGGTTTGCGGCGCCACCCCGGTGGCCGGAGCCGGCAGCTGTGGCCCGACGGAACCGGCAGGCGGCAGCACCTGCGGCATCATCTGCATCAGGCGTTCATTGGCCACGCGGTGCACTTCGTCCGGCGGCAGCGGCATGTCGCCGTTGCGATCGGCGCCCCACAACAACAACAGATAACGCAAGCGCTGCAGACCGGCGGTCGGCCGCGCCTGAATCACAGTGTAAGCACGCTGGTTGTCAACCTTGACCGAGGAGACCACCGCCACCGGATACCCTTCAGGGAAGCGGCCGCCGAGGCCGGAGGTGACCAGCACGTCGCCGACGCGGATGTCGGTGTTGTTCGGCAGATGCTCCAGTTGCAGATCGTCGGCGCAGCCGCTGCCCGCGGCGATCACCCGAATATCGTTGCGCAGCACCTGGATCGGCAGCGCATGCGAGGCGTCGCAGATCAGCAGCACGCGGCTGGTGACTTTCGCCACCGCCACCACCTGACCGACCACGCCCTTGTCGCTGATCACCGGCTGGCCTTCATAGACGCCGTTGTCCGACCCTTTGTCGATCACCACCTGATCGCTATACGGATCGGAACCGGTGGAGATCACCTGGGTGACCATCTTGTGTTCGTCCTGACGCAGCGGGGAACCCAGCAGCTCGCGCAAGCGGGCGTTTTCCTGCTTGAATTGGCCAAGAAGAAGAATATCGCTGTTTTTCAGCAGCAGTTCCTGCCGCAGAGCGCGGTTTTCCAGCTCCAGCTGTTGGCGGGTGGCCAGCGTCTCTGACACGCTGTCCAAAACTTTACGCGGCCCGTTGGCCAGAAAATAGAAAGGGCTGACTGCGGTGTCCATGTAGTTGCGTATCTTCACGAACGTGCCGAGCCGGCTGTCGGCAACGATCAGGCCAATGGCCGCAATCACCGCCAAAAAAAGTCGCAGTTGCAGGGAAGGCCCCCTGCTAAAAATCGGCTTCATAAATTATGCGAGTTCCTCGACAACAGAAAGAGGAACCGTACCCGATTCTCGCTGTGCGCATTCATCCGATACGATTCCTCCTTCCAGGGGCTGACTATTCTTCGCTGAACAAATCGCCGCCGTGCATGTCGATCATTTCCAACGCCTTGCCGCCGCCGCGCGCCACGCAGGTCAGCGGATCTTCCGCCACCACGACCGGGATGCCGGTTTCTTCCATCAGCAGGCGATCGAGGTTGCGCAGCAACGCGCCGCCGCCGGTCAATACCATGCCGCGTTCGGAAATGTCGGAGGCCAATTCTGGCGGGCACTGCTCCAGCGCCACCATCACCGCGCTGACGATGCCGGTCAGCGGCTCTTGCAGGGCTTCGAGGATTTCATTGGAGTTCAGGGTAAAGCCGCGCGGTACGCCTTCGGCCAGGTTACGGCCACGGACTTCGATTTCACGCACTTCGTCACCCGGATAGGCAGAACCGATTTCGTGCTTGATGCGCTCGGCGGTCGCTTCGCCGATCAGCGAGCCATAGTTGCGGCGCACATAATTGATGATGGCTTCATCGAAACGGTCGCCGCCGATGCGCACGGAAGAGGAGTACACCACGCCGTTCAGCGAGATCACCGCCACTTCAGTGGTACCGCCACCGATATCCACCACCATGGAGCCTGTCGCTTCGGAAACCGGCAAGCCTGCACCGATCGCCGCCGCCATCGGCTCTTCAATCAGGAACACTTCGCGCGCGCCGGCCCCTTGGGCGGACTCGCGGATAGCGCGGCGTTCAACCTGGGTCGCGCCGACCGGCACACAGACCAGCACGCGCGGGCTTGGGCGCATGAAGCTGTTGCTGTGAACCTGTTTGATAAAGTGCTGCAGCATTTTTTCGGTCACGAAGAAGTCGGCGATCACGCCGTCTTTCATCGGGCGAATAGCCGCGATGTTGCCGGGGGTGCGGCCCAGCATCTGTTTGGCGTCATGACCGACGGCCGCAACGCTCTTTGGGGAGCCGGCACGATCCTGACGAATGGCAACCACCGAAGGTTCATTCAGTACGATGCCTTGCCCTTTAACATAAATCAGGGTATTGGCGGTACCCAAGTCGATGGACAAGTCGTTGGAAAACATGCCACGAAATTTCTTAAACATAACGAAAGGATAATCCTGCAAGCTGGGGGCGGAAAATAAAATCCGCCTACTTTACCAACCACACGAAGCAGCGACAAGGCGCAAAAACGTTCTACTTCGGTGAAAAATAGTCTGTATTGTTTCTGCTCGAATGCACGGAAATTGGATGAGGCCTGAATTCCCTGAACAAAGGCTCAGTTTACCACCCTGTCAACGCACGAAACGGCGTAACACAGCTCATAAAATCTAACATATTCCCTGATTGCCGCCGATGGTAAGCACCTACCAACGCCAACCAGATAAAAGCTGACAAGAGCCTATCTCAAATAGGCGTCATTGTCGCAGGCAGATTGGAGAAAACTCCAAAATGACGGGTGACATGGCCCAGATGGATCCGGCGCTCATTCTACGTCAATTTTTGTCCGGCAATCAGCTTAAACGCGATAACGACGTGAATATTTTTTACGCCCCGCGTCGATCGGTTCCGGCGACGCGAAAAAGTCGCCCTGCCCGCCATGGATCCCACGCTCTTTCAGCGTCTGCCATTCGTTGCGCGTACGTACGCTGGCGGCGAACACCTGCGCGCGCGTACCCGCGCAGGCGCCGGTCAGGCTCTGCACGAACAGCTGGTTTTCGTCCCGCTTATCGATGCTCCGCACCAACCCCGGGTGGAGCTTGACGATCTCCACCTGCAGCGACTTGATATAAGACGTACTGACCACGGTTAAACCCGCTTTGGACACCGCAAGGCGGCAGCCCAGCCCTGACAACAGCCTCAGCACCGGACGCAAACGGTCGATATGTTGACACACATCTGCCTCCGCAAGTTCAATCAGAATTCGTCGACGCTGACTTTTTTCGCACTGCAACAGCGTATCCCGCAGCCAGCGCTGGAAAGAGCGCTGCAAAATCGAGTCTACGCACAGCGGGAACGCCAGCGTTTCCTCGGGCCACTGCGCCAACAAGGGAATGATGCGGCTCACCTGTTGGCGATCGTAACTCTCCGCCAACCCCAGCTGCTGCACCAGCGGCATATATTCCGCCGGCAGCAATTCCTGGGTGCCGTCATAGATCCGGCTCATGATCTCGCGATGGTGCACCTCGCCTTCCACGGTCACCGCCGGTTTCTGATACAGCCGCGGGCCACCGCGCGCCAGCACCTGTTCCAGCAGCGTGCGCCACTTGACGCTGCCGCGCCCCTTTTCCGGCACCTGGCTGTCGTACACATACCACCCGTTTTCGCCCTGCAGCGTAGCGTGGCGCGTCGCCTGCTCCGCATAGTCGATCACCTGCTCGGTGGTTTGACCGCTGCGGTACGCCACGATGCCGATGTGCAGGAAGGCCTCGCGATCGATCAGCGCCGTGGAAGGCAATGCATCGATGGCGTTGACCAGCTGTGAAGCGATGCCGTCGGCCTCCTTCAGGGTTCGATGCGGCAACAACACGGTAAAATCGCTGTGGAAGTAGCGCGCCAGCAGCGCCGACGGGTAGCGCATCACGAAGGTAGACAGCAGGTTGACCAGCGAATACATCAGCTCCTGCACCGCCACGCTGCCGTGCGTCTCGCGCAGGGTCTCGAAATCGGGCAGCCGCACCATCATCACGATGCCGTGCGAGCCTTCATCTTCCAACTGAGTGGTCAATTGGTTATCGAAGAACAGGCGATTATTCAGCCCGGTTTTGGCGTCCTGCGCGGCGAAGGCGCGGATCAGCGTATCGACCCGGCTGCGCTCTTCCCGCGCTTCCGCCAGATCGGCCAGCAGGCGGTCGAGCGCGCCGCTGACATTGGCCGGCCACTCACGCACGTCGCCCTGCATGACGTTTTCACGCTCGCCGTTCAGAATGCGCCGCGCGCGGCGTTCCAGACGATCTTCGCCGTCGGCCTGCTCACGCAGCCAGCGCAGGCTGAACAGCAAAATCACCACCATGACGACGATCGACAGCGTGACGGCGGCGGTGGATTGCAGCGTGCGCACATCGCTGGCGAAGGGATCGAGGTAGGTGATGTACAGCGTGCTGCCCGGGTGCTGCAACAGGGGGCGCGAGACCTGACGATAGCCGTTCAGCGCATCCCAGTGCTCTTTTTTGACCGTCGGCAATTTATAGTCGAGCAGTTGGCTGGTCCCGGCCTCTATGCGGATCGACACGATGCCGAGCGTGCGCATGACGATGGGCAACCATTTCTCCTGCTCCTGCGGCGGCTCGCTCAGCATGGCTTGATCGAGAGTGGTAACCAGCGAATCCAAGCGGCGCTCCTGGCGATCCTGGGTAACGTAAAAGAAGCTGTATGAGCATCCCATCAGCATCAAAAACATCGCCAGTGCGACCAACAGAGTGATCAATGCAGAGAGTTTGGTGGTAAATCGCATCCCTGTGCCTTGTCCGCTATGGTTAAGTGAGTGTGCCCCTGTAGCCAAAAGGAGCCGTCCAACCCTAACAAGCCTTGCCGAGGAATAAAACCTGCAAGCGCCGTTTTTGTCCTTTATCAGGACTTGGGCCGCTTATTATGCATATAGTCAAATAAATGTGATTCAGCCATTGATAGAAAAGTGTAAACGAGAGGAAGAGTGACATGCGTGCACTGTTATTGGAACAACAAGACGACCAAACTCTGGCTCATATCAAAGATATCGGCAGCGATCGGTTGCCGGAAGGCGATGTCACCGTCGACATCAACTGGTCCAGCCTAAATTATAAGGATGCGCTGGCGATCACCGGCAAAGGCAAGATCGTGCGCAACTTCCCAATGGTGCCGGGCATCGATTTCGCCGGCACCGTGCGCCACAGCCGCGACGATCGCTTCAAAGAGGGGCAAAGCGTGGTGCTCACCGGCTGGGGCGTAGGCGAACACCACTGGGGCGGCCTGGCCGAGCAGGCGCGCGTCTCCGGTGAGTGGCTGGTGCCGCTGCCGAACGGGCTGGATGAGCGCAAGGCGATGATCATCGGCACAGCCGGCTTTACCGCCATGCTGTGCGTGATGGCGCTGGAGGAAGGCGGCGTGCACCCGGACGACGGCGATATCCTGGTCACCGGCGCCAGCGGCGGCGTGGGCAGCACCGCTATCGCCCTGCTGGCAGCGCTGGGTTACCGGGTGACCGCCATCAGCGGCCGCGACAGCAATACCGAGTACCTGAAAGCGCTCGGCGCCAAAGAGGTGATGTCGCGCGATGGCTATATCGACACGCCGCGTCCGCTGGAGAAACAGCTGTGGGCCGGCGCAGTGGACACCGTCGGCGACAAACTGCTGGCGCGGGTGCTGGCACAGATGAACTATAACGGCACCGTCGCCGCCTGCGGCCTGGCGGGCGGTTATCAGTTGCCGACCACCGTGATGCCGTTCATTCTGCGCAACGTGCGTCTGCAGGGCGTGGATTCAGTGCATACGCCGCTGCACCGCCGCCAAACCGCCTGGGAACGGCTGGCCGGCATTCTGCCGGACAGTTTCTATCAGCAGGCCACGCACGAAATCACCCTCGAACAGGCGCCGGCCACCGCCGCCGCGCTGCTGAACAACCAAATCACCGGCCGCACCCTGGTGAAAATCCGCTGACCTTCTCCCCTCGGCGACGGGGGGAGTTCCCGCTTCTGCGAAATTTCATATTTTCCCGCGCCCCCTCGCTTCCGGCCGGCTTTAGCGCCATGCTTATTTCATGGAGACCCGTTTGCCGCTTACAGGCGGCGGGAATCAGTCGCGGAGAACATAAGCATGAACAAACACCCGAAATTAACCGAGGCCGACGTCACGCCGGAGAGCGTGTTCCATCAGCGGCGCAAGGTGCTGCAGGCGCTCGGCATCAGCGCCGCTACGCTGGCGCTGCCTGCCGGCGCGCGGGCGGACCTGCTGTCGTGGTTCAAGGGCAACGATCGCCCCAAGGCGCCGCCGGGCAAAGCGCTGGCATTCAGCAAACCGGCCGCCTGGCAGGCGCAGCTGGCGATGACGCCGGAAGACAAGGTGACCGGCTACAACAACTTCTATGAGTTCGGCCTCGACAAAGCCGATCCGGCCGCCAACGCCGGCGGGCTGAAAACCGAAGGCTGGAAAGTGCGCATCGACGGCGAAGTGGCGAAACCGATAACGCTGGATATCGACGATCTGATGAAGCGTTTCCCGCTGGAGCAGCGCATTTACCGCATGCGCTGCGTCGAGGCCTGGTCGATGGTGGTGCCGTGGATCGGTTTCGAGCTGGGCAAGCTTCTCAAGCTGGCCGAACCGAACAGCAACGCGCGTTACGTAGCCTTCCAGACGCTGTACGCTCCGGAGCAGATGCCCGGCCAGAAAGATCGCTTTATCGGCGGCGGCCTGAAATATCCCTACGTCGAAGGGCTGCGGCTGGACGAGGCGATGCATCCGCTGGCGCTGTTGACCGTCGGCGTGTACGGCAAAACCCTGCCGCCGCAAAACGGCGCGCCGCTGCGACTGATCACGCCGTGGAAATACGGCTTCAAAGGCATCAAATCGATCGTGCATATCCGCTTGGTGCGCGATCAGCCGCCGACCACCTGGAACCAATCCGCGCCGAACGAGTACGGTTTTTACGCCAACGTGAATCCGCACGTCGATCATCCGCGCTGGTCGCAGGCCACCGAGCGCTTCATCGGCTCCGGCGGCATTCTCGACGTCAAACGCCAACCGACGCTGCTGTTCAACGGCTATGCCGATCAGGTGGCGTCGCTGTATCGCGGCATGGATCTGCGGGAGAATTTCTAAGTGCGCCTGACGCCTGTTCACATCAAATGGCTGAAAGCCGCCCTGCATCTGGCGGCGTTTTTGCCCTTTCTCTGGCTGGTACTGGCGGTGGATCAAGGCTGGTTCAGCGCCGATCCGTCCAAGGACATCCAGCATTTTACCGGCAGGATGACGCTGAAACTGCTGCTGGCCACGCTGATGATCGCCCCGCTGGCGCGCTACGCCCGCCAGCCGCTGCTGATCCGCTGCCGTCGTCTGGTGGGGCTGTGGTGTTTTGCCTGGGGCACGCTGCACCTGATAAGCTACTCCACGCTGGAGCTGGGGCTGAGCAATCTCGGCCTGCTGGGCAGCGAGCTGGTGAACCGCCCGTATCTGACGCTCGGTATCCTCACCTGGCTGATCCTGCTGGCGCTGGCGGCCACCTCGACGCTGTGGGCGATGCGCAAACTGGGCGCCAAATGGCAAACGTTGCACAACTTCGTCTATCTGGCGGCGATCCTCGCCCCCATCCACTACCTGTGGTCGGTCAAAACCTTTTCCCCCCAGCCGTTCATTTACGCGCTGCTGGCGGTGGCGCTGTTGGGCCTGCGCTACAAGAAATTCCGCGCCTGGTGGCGCTGAATCGCGCGGCGGCGCGCGGGATTGTCGTTGAAAAACGCACGCCGCCGGCGGGAACTTTTTCTGTGTTCCAGCGCTCATATTCCTGTCACGGAACCCCGAGTTGGTCGATTTGGGGTTGAATATCTTCGCTGATAAGACCAGTATTTAGCTGCGAATTGCTACGATATCGTTATAATGCCCGACCTTGTTTCTGTTCTCAGGGTGAATTTGCCCCTTAACAGGTGACAAATCGGTAACATCGGGTTATTTTCTACGATGATGGTTTTATTGCCGGAGATACCAGCACAATGGCGGATAAGTTTCACATTTTGCTTCTGAACGGCCCCAATCTCAATCTGCTGGGGACGCGTGAGCCGGAGAAGTACGGCAGCACGACGCTGACAGAGATTGTTAACGGATTGGAAAACCAGGCATCCGCATTGGATATTACCCTGAGCCATCTGCAGTCCAACGCCGAGCATCAGCTGATCGATCGCATCCATCAGGCGCGCGGCAACACCGATTTCATTCTGATAAACCCGGCGGCGTTCACGCACACCAGCGTGGCGTTGCGCGATGCGTTGCTGGCGGTGCAGATCCCGTTCATCGAGATCCACCTGTCCAACGTGCACGCCCGCGAACCTTTCCGCCATCACTCTTATCTCTCAGACGTAGCGGTAGGCGTGATTTGCGGCCTCGGCGCGGATGGCTACGCTTTCGCTTTACAGGCAGCGGTTAACCGTCTGTCGAAAACCCACTAATTGCTCCACAAAAAGAGTACGGAATCACACTCATGGATATTCGTAAAATCAAGAAACTGATCGAACTGGTTGAAGAATCAGGCATTTCTGAACTGGAAATCTCTGAAGGCGAAGAATCGGTTCGCATCAGCCGTGCCGCACCGGCGCAGGCTTATCCCGTCATGCAGCAGGCTTACGCGATGCCGGCACAGCAGCAGCCAGCCCTGGCTACCGCCGTTGCCACCGCGCCTGCGGCAGAAACCCCTGCAGCACCGGCGGCCGTGAGTGGCCACGTCGTTCGTTCCCCAATGGTAGGCACCTTCTACCGCACCCCAAGCCCGGACGCGAAAGCCTTCGTGGAAGTGGGCCAGAAAGTGAACGCCGGCGATACCCTGTGCATCGTTGAAGCCATGAAAATGATGAACCAGATCGAAGCGGACAAGTCCGGCGTCGTGAAAGCCATCCTGGTGGAAAACGGCCAGCCGGTCGAATATGACGAGCCGCTGGTCGTCATCGAATAACGAGGCGCCCCCATGCTTGATAAAATTGTTATCGCCAACCGCGGCGAGATCGCGCTTCGCATCCTGCGTGCCTGTAAAGAACTGGGCATCAAGACCGTTGCGGTTCACTCCGCGGCCGACCGCGATCTGAAACACGTGCTGCTGGCCGACGAGACCGTCTGCATCGGTCCTGCGCCATCGGTAAAAAGCTACCTGAACATCCCGGCCATCATCTCGGCGGCGGAAATCACCGGCGCGGTGGCGATCCACCCGGGCTACGGCTTCCTGTCCGAGAACGCCGACTTCGCCGAGCAGGTTGAACGCTCCGGTTTCATCTTCATCGGCCCGAAAGCCGAAACCATCCGCCTGATGGGCGACAAGGTTTCCGCGATCAACGCCATGAAAAAAGCCGGCGTGCCATGCGTGCCGGGCTCCGACGGCCCGCTGACCGACGACATGGATAAAAACCGTGCCTTCGCCAAGCGCATCGGTTATCCGGTGATCATCAAGGCCTCCGGCGGCGGCGGCGGTCGCGGCATGCGCGTGGTGCGCAGCGACAAAGACCTTGAGCAGTCCATCAACATGACGAAAGCGGAAGCCAAAGCGGCTTTCAACAACGACATGGTGTACATGGAAAAATACCTGGAGAATCCGCGTCACATCGAGATTCAGGTATTGGCCGACGGCCAGGGCAACGCCATCTATCTGGCCGAGCGCGACTGCTCCATGCAGCGCCGCCACCAGAAAGTGGTCGAAGAAGCGCCGGCGCCGGGCATCACCAGCGAAATGCGCCGCTACATCGGCGAGCGCTGCTCGAAAGCCTGCGTGGAAATCGGCTACCGCGGTGCGGGCACCTTCGAGTTCCTGTATGAAAACGGCGAGTTCTATTTCATCGAAATGAACACCCGTATTCAGGTAGAGCACCCGGTTACCGAAATGATCACCGGCGTGGATCTGATCAAAGAGCAGCTGCGCATCGCTGCCGGTCAGCCGCTGTCGATCAAACAGGAAGAAGTGAAGATCCACGGCCACGCGGTAGAATGCCGCATCAACGCCGAAGATCCGAACACCTTCCTGCCGAGCCCGGGCAAGATCACCCGCTTCCACGCGCCAGGCGGTTTCGGCGTGCGTTGGGAATCTCATATCTACGCCGGTTATACCGTACCGCCGTACTATGACTCCATGATCGGCAAACTGATCACCTTCGGCGAAAACCGTGACGTGGCGATCGCCCGCATGAAAAACGCCCTGGCTGAACTGATCATCGACGGCATCAAAACCAACGTTGAGCTGCAGCAGAAGATCATGAACGACGAAAACTTCCAGCACGGTGGCACCAACATCCACTATCTGGAGAAGAAGCTGGGTCTGCAGGAAACCTAAGGCAGCCACGCAGCATCGTCTGACAAAAGGCCGGTTAATCACCGGCCTTTTTCTTTTCTCGCGCCCGCCTGATTTTTTCGTTCAACCGCGCAAAATAGAATCAAATCTTCACAGATAACTTTCTCTTCACATTCATCCAGCCCTCCACCCACATCACTACAAAAAACATAATAATCTGTTTTTAAACAAAAAATATTTAACTCATAGCTTACAAATAAATATTAGCAAGAGAAAAACTCAATCCATCGCATTTTCACACGCCATAAGCTTTAACAAAATTAACGTATTAATTACAAAGCTTGACCCCGATCACATCCGCTCGGTGATAGCCCGTGCTATTGTCGCCGTCGATCGAATGCAGCGCGCTCTTTTTCTCTTTTTATTTATCCTTTTTATTGACTTAGATGAGTAATGTCTTAATGAGCCATGTAACTGAATACGACCGTAAGCCCGTGTTTTCCCTGTACCACCGTGCTGACATGGAAACCATAAAAAGCATTAAGGAAAACGGGATTGAGAAGCTTTTGGGCGAAGTGAAGAATTTCCGCGCCAATGAGGAAATGAACCGCTTTATTCCCGAACAGGCACGCCTGGCAGTAAGCTGGGTGCGTCTGGCGAAAAACGAAAAGCTGGATGTGCATGTTCATCCAATATCTTCGCTGTATATCATTTGTGAAGGGGAAGCGATCCTGCTGGGAGACGGCGTTGACCGCCGGGCCGTTCCAGGCGATGTCATCTGCATTCCGCCAGGCGCGGATCACGGCTTCATCGGCGCAGGCGACAACGGCTACTGGGGGCTGTCAATCCAGTTTGAGGAGCGCGGGCTCTATGAAGATCCCAGCAAACCGCTGGTGACTTTCGATCAAGATCCCTACGCTTACTACCATCAGCTTAAAGCGCATAACGCCCGCTACATCGAGCGCTACCAGGACAACCCGATCTTTACCGCATTCGCCAAGGATAAAACGTTCTCCGAGGCGAAAAAATCCTTGTTCCTGGACTACCTGCAGATCCTGTCCGATCAGTTCCAAAAAATGGTGCTGCTGCGTAGCGCACTGTGTGAAGACGTTCGCTTCTCGCGTTTCTTCAGTGAACATCTGAAAGAAGAATTCGGCCATGACGAGGTGCTGCGCAACAGCCGCGACAACCTCCAGGTTCGCGAAGACGCGATCTTTGAAGCACTGTGCATCTGGTTCAACCATCAGATGATCACGCTGGATAATCTGGAACAGGCTATCCTGGTGCACTTTGTCATCGAAGGTTCGGCTTTCGTGTTCTATAACAACATCAAACACGTGTTCGATCCGAGCAAACAGAACCATTTCGAGGATCACTCCGAATTCGATGGCGATCATCAGGAAGTGGATAAAGCGTTCTTCAAGGGGATGACCGAAGAACAATTCCAGCGTGTCAAAGCCGTACTCGATAAAGGGTGGAGTATGGTTGAGAAGCAGTATGCAAGACTGGCCGAACTGATCGAAGCATAAGCCGGGCAGGTCATCAGGAGCGGTCATGAAAATTGTTTTATTGGGATTCGGCGGCATTGGGCAAGAGACGCTAAACGCGCTGTTAAGTACGACCGAGCGACGTGGCAGCGTCAATGAAGTCGTGATCATCTGCCGAAATACCGAAAAGTATTCAGCCGTTTGCGAAGATATTCTTGATGGCCTGCTGGCGGAAGCGCTCTTCTCACGCCATAACCGAACGTCTTTACCCAAGATTGTTGTGACGGATGACTACCGCCACATCGACGGGGCTGACGTGATCCTCTGTTGCTATGGCGTGCCTTCAACCTTTCCGATGCATGACCGCCAGGCGTTGCTGGACGATCACGTACGGCTCAGCGAGGCCATTTTTAGCCGAGCCAAACCCTTCATTGCTCCCGGCTGTCACATCATCAATGCGGTCAATCCGGTGGATAGCATCAGCTATTACATCGATAAAATCCTGCTCGACTCTCGCTGCCGGGTGATAGGCATCGGCGCCGCGCACAACACCGCCAGGCTGCTGAAAAGCATCTGCCGCATTTCCGGGATCGACATGCAGCGCATCGACGCGCGTAGCCTGACAGTCTGCGGCGAGCACGGCGCCGGGTTGGTGCCCTTGCTCAGCCAGGTAACAACCGACGAGGGACCGCTGAACCAGCTACTTTCGGCGCAGGCGCTGGCGCAAATCGTCACCGATACCCGCAATCAAGGGTTGGACATATTTCACAAAATGCGGCGCCCTCCTAAATATGGCCCGGCCGCCTCCATTCTTATCTTGCTTGAGCGCATCATCCAACGGGACGAAACCCCCTGCTGCGGTTCGGTCTGGCTGCCGGAACTGGGCGTGTTCATGTCCTGGCCGCTGGCTCTGCGCGACGGCGTCTTTACGCCGCTGTCGCTGATGCCCAATCAGGATGAGCAACAACAAATCCACCAGGCGGCGCTCAAGTTAAAAAACATCATCCAAGGTTTTAGCTGATGACGACCGATCAAACCAGACAGATTTTCCGCGATCTCTACATGCCGTTACGCCCTGAGTATCGTTTTCTTTCGCCACTGTACGGGGTGCTGTGGTGCAACAACGAACTCGCGGAAAAGTATTACCGTTTTCTTGGCGCCGAACACCCGATCGGCCAGGTGGCGCGCGCGTTGTTCTACCGTACTGACCTGGTCGAGTTTGACGTAAGCAAAGAGGTGAAGAATCCGTTCACCTGGTTTTCCCCCTCTACCCTTGCACGGCTGGTGGCTTTCATGAGCAGCCCGCGTTTCACCGACAATGATATCGCCTCGTTATATCAGCATGTACGAGATGAAACGGACTTTCACGCTGCCATTGAGCAGCAACATCGGCTTTCTGTGCAAATACGCCGGCTTTGCGACAGCGTACTGCAACAGTTCGAGGACACAAAAGCGCAGATCGCAGCCGCAGAACGCGAAGCGCTCTCCCTCGGCGCCCATTTGAAAGCGCAAGAAAAAGCGCTGAATCAGATCCTGCAACAGGCGGAAAACGCCGTTAAAGCGCAGCAGGTGCCGATCCAACAATGTCGAGCCGCGATCGCCGCGCTCAAAGCCGGCAAAAAAACGCTGGGCAAAAGCGCTGCTGAGAATAAAGAGGCGCAGCTGCTGGCGCTCAATGCCGAAATCACCGAGCTGGAAGCACGCCTGAATGCGGCGCAGCAAGAAGCCGTGCATCAAGCCGGCCTATTCCCCGCCTGGCAAAACGCGCAGGCCGCCGTCGAACATGCCCGCCAGCAAAAAGATGAAGCCACCTTGCGCGCCAGCATGCTGGCGGAAAATTTTACCGAAAGCACCGTCGCACGGCTGCAAACCGAGGGATTCAGCGCTGACTTCATTGCATTGCATCTGCCTTTCAACAAGTATCACCGCTATCTGCCGCGACGTGTGCAGGATTACGTCGGTATCCACTGTGCCGATCGCGACAGCTTGCTGGCCGAGTTGCACAATTTATGTCGTTTACTGATCGCGGCCAGCCGCACCGCCGAGCACGACAGAGAGGTGTTTCATTTGCTCAACGCGGCGCTGTGGCTGAAATGCAAGGGTAACTTCGGCAAATTGACCGCCTACATGCAGCAACTGCGGGAACTGAGCGGGGAGCTGTTCGGCGAAACGGCGACGGGCGAGACGCACTTCCCCGATCGCTGCCATGACTATTACGATCGCGAAGTGTACGGCCGCTATTTTCCGCCGCTGTGCATCACCAAAACCTGCCGCCCCGCGCCGGATTCTGACGTCTCGTTCTCAGATTGCGGGGAGAGTTCGCTGCGCAACTTCATCAATGTCCTGGTGAAAAACCAAGCAAGCGCGCAGCTTGACGCCGGAATACTCAAACGCAGCGGTCTGGCTGTCGATCCGCGCGTCATCGCGTTCTATGAAAAAAACCCTCGTTTGGAAACGATCAGAAGCCAGGAAGTACATAACCAGTGGGCTGAAATTGCCTCATCACTCAATGCGCGCGACAACCGAATCAAATACCTGACGCCAGGTAAAGACGCCTATTGCGAGTTGGCCGCCGGCGGCAACAACATGCAGCATATGCTGCAAGCGCTATTGGGCGAAGCTGATATCACCACCATTTGCCGCCGAATCGCCTCCTCTTCCGGCATCGATATTCGTTGCGATCTCAGCGACTTCCACCCGGAACGGCACGATCTGGAAGACTTCACCAACGTTGTTCGCCTTGAATTCGACGGCAAATATGTCTTTCACTGGTATTTCCTCAAACAGCATTTCCGCTGTGCTTCGGCAGATCTGTTCAACGAAGAGGAAAATTATGTACGCCAGGCACTCGCCATGCTGAATGACGAGATGAAACAGGGCCGTCTGAATCGCGACCAGTTCCGCGCACTGCTCAGTTTCCATCTGAAAGAGAAGCCCGTGGTGCAAGTCAAAATGATATTCGACAGCCTTGGCGCTACCCTCGTCGGAGATGAAATGACGTTCTTGATGTTGGGTAAATTGAACTCCGTCGATTCCATGTTCGAATACTGCATGAACGTTCTGGCGATTCCAACGCTGGCGCATAGCGCGCCAGTCTCGGCGACTGTCGCCGCGATTATTCAAGGCATCAGCCCGCATCCGGTTATCTTCGATCAGCGGAAAAATCTCATCGCGAGGATTAGAGAAGCCGGAGTGACGCCATTACTCACTCTGGCTAACCGATGGGAAAAGGAAAGTTTGGAAAAGGTGTAATACTCTCGGTTCAACAGACGACGAGCAACATTTAAGGAGAAACCGCCTTGAGGTCAACATTCATCCCTTATTTCCCAAAAGAAATATGGGTTATCTTTATCGGGACGTTTTTGACGCGCGCCTGCTTTTTCATGATTTGGCCATTCATTACCATTCTCATGAGAAATAACTACGCGATGACGCCGGTGGAAATCGGCGTCATGATGAGCGTATCACTTATCGTGTCTATTTCTTTCGGCTATCTCTTCGGTGGCGCATCAGACAAATATGGCCGTCGCACGTTGATTATTCTTGGTGCAATTGCCGCTATCATTTCATTTAGCGTACTTGCGTTGGCCAACTCACCGGCGTGGTATTTTGTCGGTATTTTACTCAATGGCATTTCGCGCTCATTGATCGAACCCGCCAGCAAAGCGGTGATCGGCGATATTCTCCATGACAGGCAAGAGCGAGAACGCGCGTTGAACATCCGCTACTTCCTGATGAACGTGGGCGCAGCCGTAGGCCCATTAGTGGGTGTCGCTCTCGGGCTGACGGCGCAGAAGGCCACCTTCTTCGTTACCGCATTGTCGTTCCTTTGCTATTTGCTGCTGGTGCTCGCGGTATTCAAAGCGGGGCACGGTAAAGAAACGCGCAACGCCACCTTCTCATTCATTGGCTCTTTGCGGATTATCTGGAACGATCAGGCGTTCAAGGTGTTGGTAGTCGCCAACATTTTGGTGATGCTGGTCTACGGGCAGATCGACGTGACGCTGCCGCAATACCTCATGATCAGCCAGGTGTACAACCCCGAATACCTGCTCAGCGTGCTGATATTCATCAATGCAGCCACGGTGATAACGCTGCAGTATTTCACCGAGCGCTTTACCCGCCGCATGTCATTGGCACTGAAAACCAGCCTGGGCGTGTTCTTTCTCGCGCTTTCACAAATTGTCTTCCTGCTGGTTTCCAGTGAAAGCTGGCTGCTGTGGTTGGTCGCCATGTTCCTGCTCAGCCTCGGCGAAGTCATCCTGTTCCCTACGCTCAATATACAAATTGATCGTATGGCGCCGGCTAACCTAAAAGGGGCTTACTTCGGTGCCGCCACGTTTTACGAATTTGGCCTGGCGCTCGCCCCTTTTGTCGGCGGTTTGCTGTTAAAACAAGGTGGCGGTGGCGCCCTGTATGCCGTGATGTTCTTTTTATGCATCGGCGTCATCGTTCTTTATACTATTTCGGAAAGAATATCTGAGAAAAGAACGATAACCGCGTGACATTGTTAACCCGCTAATTAACGCCGCCCTTGTTTAAACGTATTAACGGGGCGGCTTTATCGTGATATTAATCACAGTAAATAAATAGCGAAGGATATGCAGGTCATTATTTAATCGAATGATTTATTTAATGCTAAAAAATAAAATAAATCTATTTACATGAATGATTAGGAGATGTTATAAATTTGTTTATTGCAGGCGTGTAGCTCAGTGGTAGAGCGCTGTGTCATACTTCACAGAGGTCACCTGGTTCGATTCCGGTTGCGCCAACCAATATAAAACCCATTCCTTTTCCCATTCTCTTTAATTATTTTCTCATCGAAATAAACCGGTAAAAATTTATATATTTACCCCCCTCTTTTCTTTCCATCGCCCCGTTGCGTTCACCGGAAAGGTGAATAATTTATTAGCCAAACGCCGCACATTCCGTACAATCCTGTTCCTTCATCTGTTCTTGTCACAAGCCATCATCGTAAACCTATGGGGGACACTGATGGACAAACGCTTTATTCAGGCGCACCGCGAAGCGCGCTGGGCGCTGGGGCTGACGCTGCTCTACCTGCTGGCCTGGGGGCTGGCGGCCTACCTGCCGGACAGCGCCATCGGCGTCACCGGCCTGCCGCACTGGTTCGAAATGGCCTGCCTGCTGGTGCCGCTGCTGTTCATCGGCCTGTGCTGGCTGATGGTGCGCACGGTGTTCCGCGACATTTCGCTGGAGGACCGCGATGCAAACTGAAGTGATCCTGCCGCTGGTCGCCTACCTGTTGCTGGTGTTCGGCCTGTCGGTGTACGCCTATCGGCGCCGCCAGAACGGAAACTTCCTCAGCGAATATTTCCTCGGCAACCGCTCGATGGGCGGCTTTGTGCTGGCGATGACCCTGACCGCCACCTACATCAGCGCCAGTTCGTTTATCGGCGGGCCGGGCGCCGCCTACAAATACGGCCTGGGCTGGGTGCTGCTGGCGATGATCCAACTGCCGGCGGTGTGGCTGTCGCTCGGCGTGCTGGGCAAGAAATTCGCCATCCTGGCGCGGCGCTACAACGCCATTACTCTCAATGACATGCTGTATGGCCGCTACCAAAGCCGCCTGCTGGTGTGGCTGGCCAGCCTCAGCCTGCTGGTGGCGTTCCTCGGCGCCATGACGGTGCAGTTCATCGGCGGCGCACGCCTGCTGGAGACCGCCGCCGGCATTCCTTACGACACCGGCCTGTTGATCTTCGGCATCAGCATCGCGCTGTACACCGCCTTCGGCGGCTTCCGCGCCAGCGTGCTGAACGACGCCATGCAGGGGCTGGTGATGCTGCTCGGCACCGTGCTGCTGCTGGTGGCAGTGATCCATGCCGCCGGCGGACTGGACAGCGCAGTGAGCAAACTGCAGCAGATCGATCCGGCGCTGGTGTCGCCGCAGGGCGGCGATCAGATCCTCAGCCTGCCGTTTATGGCGTCATTCTGGATCCTGGTGTGCTTCGGGGTGATCGGCCTGCCGCACACCGCCGTGCGCTGCATCTCCTACAAGGACAGCAAGGCGGTGCATCGCGGTATTCTGCTCGGCACCGTGGTGGTGGCGGTGCTGATGTTCGGCATGCACCTGGCCGGCGCGCTCGGCCGCGCGGTGTTGCCGGATCTCAAGATCCCCGACCAGGTGATCCCGACGCTGATGATCACCGTGCTGCCGCCGTACGCCGCCGGGATCTTTTTGGCGGCGCCGATGGCGGCGATCATGTCGACCATCAACGCCCAGTTGCTGCAATCCTCCGCCACCATCATCAAGGATCTCTACCTTGGCGTGCGTCCGCAGCAGATCCACAATGAGCGGCTGATCAAGCGCTTCTCCAGCCTGACCACGCTGATCCTCGGCCTGCTGGTGCTGCTGGCGGCCTGGCGCCCACCGGAGATGATTATCTGGCTCAACCTGCTGGCTTTCGGTGGGCTGGAGGCGGTCTTCCTGTGGCCGCTGGTGCTGGGCCTGTATTGGGAACGCGCCAATGCTCAGGGAGCGCTTAGCTCAATGGTGTCGGGTGCGGTATGCTATACGCTATTGGCCAGCTTCAACCTGCAACCGGCGGGGCTGCATCCTATCGTGCCTTCGCTGTTGCTCAGCCTGTTGGCGTTTTATCTCGGTAACGTCGTCGGCGAAAAGCGCCGGGCGGCGTCATCATTACCCTCTTGAAGAGAATTGCTATGCCTTGGATCCAACTCAAACTGAACACCACCGGCAGCCAGGCGGAAGACCTGAGCGACGCGCTGGTGGAAAGCGGCGCCGTGTCGGTGACCTTCCAGGACACCCACGATAACCCGGTGTTCGAGCCGCTGCCGGGTGAAACCCTGCTGTGGGGCGATACCGATGTGATCGGCCTGTACGACGCGGAAACCGATATGACCGAGGTGGTGGCGATGCTGGAACAGCACCCGCTGCTGGGCGCCGGTTTCCGCCACAAGATAGAGCAGCTGGAAGACAAGGACTGGGAGCGCGAATGGATGGACAACTTCCACCCGATGCGCTTCGGCGAGCGCTTGTGGATCTGCCCGAGCTGGCGCGACGTGCCGGATCCCGACGCGGTCAACGTGATGCTCGATCCGGGCCTGGCGTTCGGCACCGGCACCCATCCGACCACCGCGCTGTGTCTGCAGTGGCTGGACGGCCTCGATCTGGCCGGCAAAACCGTCATCGATTTCGGCTGCGGTTCAGGCATCCTGGCGATCGCCGCGCTGAAGCTGGGTGCGGCGCGCGCTATCGGCATCGACATCGATCCCCAGGCCATTCAGGCCAGCCGCGACAACGCGCAGCGTAACGGCGTCTCAGAGCGTCTGGAGCTGTATCTGCCGAAAGACCAGCCGGCGGACCTGCTGGCGGACGTGGTGGTCGCCAACATCCTCGCCGGCCCGCTGCGCGAACTGGCGCCGCTGATCGGTTGCCTGCCGAAGGCCGGCGGTCATTTGGGGCTGTCCGGCGTGCTGGCCAGCCAGGCGAGCAGCGTTGCACAAGCCTACGAAGAGAAGTTCACGCTCGATCCGGTCGCCGAGCGTGAAGAGTGGTGCCGCATCACCGGCCGCCGTAAGTAAGCGTCACGGTATATTGCTCCCTCATCCACCGGCCCCGCGCCGGTGGATTTTTTTTGTCCGGCGATCGACCCACGGGCAAGACAAAATTTTATGCAATTTTTTGCCTTTCAACGATGGATCGCCCTGACAATGCGCCTTCCAGGCAGGTTATCCCGGCAAAAATAGCGGGCGAATGCAGATAATATCCTGCGCAAAGGCGAATATTTTACCGCACACAAAATAAGCACTTTTCGTCAACTCATTGTAAAATATATACAATATTTTTATGAATCACTGCGCAGCGCATTTTTTGCCCTAATAGCGAGCCAATTGGTTAAAGTTTGGCCTTTCATCTCGGCGCAAAAATGCGTAATATACGCGCCCTTGCGGACACAGTATGGTCACTCTTTGTCTATGCGCATTGGACACCACCAGCTTACTAATTGCCTGATTGCGGCCCCGATGGCCGGTATTACAGATCGCCCGTTCAGAACCCTCTGTCATGCAATGGGTGCTGGGATGGCTGTATCCGAAATGCTCTCCTCCAACCCGGAGGTGTGGCGGACGGATAAGTCGCGTCTGCGTATGGTGCATAGCGATGAACCAGGGATCCGCTCCGTGCAGATTGCCGGATGCGATCCTGATGATATGGCCGCCGCCGCGCGTATCAACGTGGCCAGCGGCGCGCAGATCATCGACATCAATATGGGATGCCCGGCCAAAAAAGTGAACCGGAAGCTTGCCGGGTCCGCCTTGTTGCAGTACCCGGATCTGGTAAAACAGATCCTCCACGCGGTGGTTGACGCGGTGGATGTGCCGGTAACGCTGAAGATTCGCACCGGCTGGGCGCCAGAGCACCGTAACTGTGTAGAGATTGCCCAACTGGCCGAAGACTGTGGTATTCAGGCCCTGACGATTCACGGCCGAACCCGCGCCTGTCTGTTTAACGGCGACGCGGAATACGACAGCATTCGGGCAGTTAAGCAGAGTGTTTCCATTCCGATTATCGCGAATGGGGATATTACTGACCCGCATAAAGCCAGAGCAGTGCTCGACTACACCGGGGCCGATGCCCTGATGATAGGCCGCGCTGCTCAGGGGAGACCCTGGATCTTCCGGGAAATCCAGCATTATCTGGACACTGGGGAGTTGCTGCCGCCGCTGCCGCTTGGCGAGGTGAAGCGCTTGTTGATTGGGCACATTCGGGAATTGCACGGCTTCTATGGCCAAGGCAAGGGATTCCGGATTGCTCGTAAGCACGTGTCCTGGTATCTCCAGGAACACGCTCCGAATGACCAGTTTCGGCGCACATTCAACGCCATAGAGGATGCCAGCGAACAGCTGGAGGCGTTGGAGGCATATTTCGAAAATCTTAGCGTAAAAAAAGAGCTGACAGAACTATGTTCGAACAACGCGTAAATTCTGACGTACTGACCGTTTCTACCGTTAACTCACAAGATCAGGTGACTCAAAAGCCTCTGCGTGACTCGGTTAAACAAGCACTGAAGAACTATTTTGCTCAACTGAACGGTCAAGACGTAAATGACCTGTATGAGCTGGTACTGGCTGAAGTTGAACAGCCACTGTTGGACATGGTGATGCAATACACCCGTGGCAACCAGACCCGCGCAGCCCTGATGATGGGCATCAACCGCGGCACGCTGCGCAAGAAGCTGAAAAAATACGGCATGAACTGATACTAGTCAGTTAACGTGTTGAAAAGGCGCTTTATCTCATTTGATAAGCGCCTTTTTCTTTTTCTGACTTGTGCCTACATTGGCAAGGATTTGCGCGGAATGCGCTTATCTATATATCCGGCAAAGAAATAGCAAATACCCGCCACGCCCGCGATCATCACGTAGCGCTTCCACCCGTCCAAATCCACGCCCAGGCTATCCAGCCCGCTCAACACAACAAACACCAGCAGGCCCAAGATAACCGATGCTCTGCCTGTCCAGGCTGGTGGGGGTGTCAATAACCGCCTTATCCAGTGGGATTTCATAGCGCTTCCTTCTTGCTTACGATTGAGTCGCCAATCGATGAAGAATACTCTCACGTTTTAATCGGGGCGACAAAGCGAGGCATCGGCTCTGGATTGCAGGCAATAAAAAAGGCCGCAGCGCGGCCCTTGGGGTAAAGCGGAGACCTTACTCGGTCACTTTGTTCTTGAGGCTTTCCGCCCCTTGCTTGGTCTTGTCCCAAGCCTTCTCCGAGCCCTGTTTGGTGGAGTGCCAGGCCTTTTGCGAACCTTCGCTCACTTTGCTGCCGACGCTGTCGCTCTTGCCTTCGGCGGCATGCTTGGCTTTCAGCTTCAGCTCTTCACCCTTGTCCTGAGACTGGTGCAGCTTTTCTTTGGCGGTATCCGCCCCTTTGTGCGCCTCGGCGACAACTTCGTTGCTGGCGTGAGCGGCGGTGTCGGTCGCGGTTTCAGCAGCGAACACCGGGGAAGCGAGCAGCAGTGCAGACAAGGCAATGATTGATTTTTTCATAAGTCCCTCTTTTCTCAGATACGTGCCATTCGTCATGAAACAAGATGGCATGAAACACCCCTTGAACGATTTAAGAATAGGACTAAAACCAAAAAAATCGATATAAAATTTCATTACAAATCATTTTATTGATTTTTTATGCCAACAAGCAGCACACGCAGGGAAAGCGCACGAAAAAGTTAAATTTTTCCTGTCATAAAACTATAATTTGTACGAATTTTTAACAAGCTCCAACAGGGATGGATTCTATGGTTGCCGCGATCATTATCGGCATTTTTATCATCAGCTTCCTCTACGCACACTCCCGCGGCAAAGAGAAACAAAAGCTTACCCGTCAGCTGTTCGATCACTCCACGTTTATGGGGCCGATCAACATGTTTATGACCGGTTTCTCGCGTTTGCCCGCCAAACAGCCCTATTTCGACGAAAAAGGCTTCCCGGAGCTGCAAACGCTGACCGACAACTGGCAGGTGATCCGCGAGGAAGCCGTGCGTTTGCAGGATCACATCAAAAAGGCGCAGTCGCACAACGACGCCGGCTTCAACACCTTCTTCAAACGCGGCTGGAAACGTTTCTATCTGAAATGGTACAGCGACAGCCACCCTTCGGCGCAAACGCTGTGCCCGAAAACCGTCGAGCTGCTCAACCGCATCCCATCGGTCAAGGCGGCGATGTTCGCCGAGCTGCCGCCCGGCAGCCATTTGGGTAAACACCGCGATCCTTACGCCGGCTCGGTGCGCTACCACCTGGGGCTGATGACGCCTAACGACGATCGCTGCTTCATCGAAGTGGACGGCGAGCAGCACAGCTGGCGCGACGGCCAAGCGGTGATCTTCGACGAAACCTACGTGCACTGGGCGCAAAACGCCACCGACCAGACGCGCATCATTCTGTTTTGCGACGTCGAGCGGCCAATGAAATGGCGCTGGGCGCAGGCGGTCAACCACTGGGTCGGCGCTACGCTGATGTCGGCGGCCAGTTCGCCGAACGACGATCAGGACCGCACCGGCGGCATCAACCGCATCTTCAAATACGTCAACGCGGTGCGCGACGCCGGCCAGCGCCTGAAGGCGCGTAATCGCCGCGGTTACTACCTGCTGAAATGGCTGGTGATCGCCGCCATTTTCGCCGCCATCATCCTCCCCAGCCTGTAAACCGTCGCCAATCGTCAATCCAGAGGCAATGCGAATGAGAATATTCGCATGCCTCTCTTCCTCTGAACCCCGTACCCTGTGTTAACATACGCATTCCTAGAGCCGCCTCCGCTGGCCAACAGCTATCCCTCCGAAGCCTGATAGCAGCGCAAACCGCCCTTCGAATGTAAATGTTTAGTCAATTATGGAATTCTGACTAAACCCTGGCCGTCCCCGGGTGTCTGAGTCGTTGTATCGCTATCGAGTGGATCCTTTATGCGCTACAGGTTGCTACCCCCCTAACGCATAAACGAGCTGCTATGAAACGCCAAAAGAGATTTCAACTTTCCTTGCTGCACCCGCGCTACTGGCTGACCTGGTTCGGTCTGGCCCTGTTGTTCCTGCTGGTGCAACTCCCCTACCCGCTGCTTAACCGCCTTGGCGTATGGATGGGGCGCACCTCGATGCGCTTTCTTAAGCGTCGCGTCGCCATCACCCGTCGCAACCTCGAACTGTGCTTCCCCGAGATGGACGAAGCGCAGCGCGAGCGTAAAGTAGTGGGCAACTTTGAGTCCCTCGGCATGGGCCTGCTGGAAACCGGCATGGCCTGGTTCTGGTCGGATAAACGCGTTAAGCGCTGGTTTAACGTCTCCGGCATCAACCACCTCAAAATGGCGCAGCGTGACGACCGCGGCGTGCTGGTGATCGGCGTGCACTTTATGTCGCTTGAGCTGGGCGGCCGGGCAATGGGCCTGTGCCAACCGATGATGGCGATGTACCGCCCGCACAACAACAAGGCGATGGAGTGGGCGCAAACCAAGGGCCGCATGCGCTCCAACAAGGCGATGATCGATCGCAAGGATCTGCGCGGCATGGTGCACGCACTCAAGCGCGGTGAGGCGGTCTGGTTCGCGCCGGATCAAGATTACGGCCCGCGCGGCAGCGTATTCGCGCCGCTGTTCGCCGTCGATCAGGCCGCCACCACCAGCGGCACCTTCATGCTGGCGCGCATGGCCAACCCGGCGCTGGTGCCGGTGGTGCTGATCCGCCGTGAAGGCGGCCGCGGCTACGACCTGCTGATCCAGCCGGCCCTGGAAGACTACCCGCTCAGCGACGAACAGGCGGCGGCGGCTTATATGAACAAAGTGATCGAGAAAGAGATCATGCGGGCGCCGGAGCAATATCTGTGGCTACATCGCCGCTTCAAAACCCGGCCGGTCGGCGCGCCGTCGCTGTACTGAGCCCCGTTTTCCAGCCCGGCCGACGCCGGGCTTTTTTGTGCGCCGCGTTTAAAAAATCTGCGGCTCAACATGTCGCTTTCCTGTAATCTCCTTCTTTACCCGCACAGGAAAGGAAATGATGAAAGCTCAAGTCCGCATTGCTCTGGTCGGTGATTACAACCCGCAAGCCGTGGCCCATCAGGCCATCCCCGTGGCGCTCCAGCTCACCGCCGCCCATCTCGACATCGACGTGCAGCCCCAGTGGCTACCGACCGAAACCCTGACCTCCCCCGATGTCCTGCAAGATTTCGATGCCATCTGGGTGGTGCCAGGCAGCCCATATTGTCACGACGACGGCGCCTTTATGGCGATCAGGCATGCGCGGGAAAACGACGTGCCGTTCCTCGGTTCCTGCGGCGGCTTTCAGTACGCCATCATCGAGTACGCCCGCAACGTGATGGGCTGGCACGACGCCGGCCATGCGGAAACCGACAGCGGTGGCCGGCTGGTGATCGCCCCGCTGAGCTGCTCGCTGGTGGAAAAAACCGGCGACATCGTTTTTCAGCCTGACACCCGTGTCGCGCAGGCCTACGGCAGCCTGAGCACCCATGAAGGCTACCACTGCAACTTTGGCGTGGCTCCGGACTTCGTCGCCGACCTTGAGCGCTTCCCGCTGATTATCAGCGGCCACGATGCCGAAGGCGACGTGCGCGCCATCGAACTGCCGGAGCGGCGTTTTTACGTCGCCACGCTGTTCCAATCAGAACGCGCTGCACTGCGCGGCGAGCTTTCGCCGCTGGTGGTGGAACTCGTCAAAGCCGCCATCTGCTAACCTGCTACCTCCCCGTAGGATCGAGCCGCAGCGAGACAGGGTTCTCGTTGCGCCTTTCATTTCGGGTATCACTCGGCATCAACGTTTCACATTTATTATCTCATTAAAGTTAATCCATTAATTGCCCAATAACGGATCATTCATCGCAGTTTAATTGAAACGTCATACTCCTATGAAAGTTAACAGCAGAATTACGAATAAAGAAATGCATGAAATCACAATAAGCTTTACTTCTTATTATTCATTATTATTTCTTTTATAATAATACAACATAAGGGATTCTTTATAATTTTTTATGATTCAGCCTGTTATCTCTTGCAGAGAAGCAACCGAACTTGCCCGCTGAGATACCACTCCGTTATCGCTTACGAACCGCCTCAGCTCCGCCCCCCTTTTACCAAAAATAAAAAATCACAAATAAAACAATAAATTACATGATTTCGCTTACTAATATCACGAATAAAAGCCAGTCAATCGTGATTAACACGCCACAAAAGCAATGGCAAAAAACCAGTTTAAAAATAAATAAAATACAAATCATTAACGCCAAAATAATTGCATTTATTATAATAAAATAAAACCATTAAAAATATTTAATGTGAAAACAGGCCAACTTAATAATCACCTTTTATAATGTTCGAGTGCTTGGCTGCGACTCACTTTATTTAATTCGATTCATTCCTTATTTGTGGAGGTGGTTCCGTGTCCGCTTATTCCCTGACGACCGTGCAACAAGCCGTGTGGCTAGACCAATCTTTAAACCCCGATATCCCCTTATATAACGTTGGGTGTTTATGGCGCGTAGAGCGCGAGATTTCGCTACCGCTGTTTCAAGAAGCCATACGGCAAATACAGCAACAACATGATGCGTTGCAAACCACGCTGAAAGAAACGCCGCAAGGCATTACCCAGGAAACCTGCGACCGGGCCTATATCGACCTGCATTACCACGATTTTTCGCACAGACAAGATGCCATCAGCCTGGCAGAAACACACCTTCGTTCTCAATTCCTGCAGCCTTATTCACTGTATGACAGCCTGCTTTGGCGCTGCCACCTGGCCAAAGTCAGCGGATCCAGCACGCTATGGCTGCTTGCTTCCCATCACCTGATCGCGGACGGCACCTCAATTTCCCTGCTGAGCAAAATGATCATGGAGCGCTATAAGCAATTAAAAGCAGGGATAAAAAACGAAGCCCCCCACTCGCGTTACCAAGACTTCGTCATCAGCGATCGCACCTATCAGCAGTCTCCACGCTACGAGCGCGATCGTGATTTCTGGTTGAAGCGTTTCATCGACGCGCCCCCCTCCATGCTGGAACGCCGCCAAAATCACTCTGGGCAACAAACCTACCCCAGCCATCAGATAATCAAGCGGTTGCCACGCGAGCGTTTCCTACAGTTGGAACAATACGCCGCCGCGCAGGGCGGTTCTGCAATGCATTTTTTTAGCGCTTTGCTGGCCACCTGGTTCGCCCGGATTTGGCAAACCGATCAATTCACGCTGGGCGTGCCGGTACATAACCGCAGTACCGCCGAACATAAGCAAACATTGGGCATGTTTTCCTCGATGATCCCACTGCGCATCACGGTCGATTCACAGCAATCCTTCGGCCACTTACTGCGGCAAATCGGCAGCGAGCTGCGCCAGTGTTATCGTCACCAGCGTTTTCCCATTGCCGAACTCAACCGCCAGTTGAACCTGCATCAGCAGGAGCGGCGCCAGCTGTTCGACATCAGCTTTTCTCTGGAGGTTTTTCCGACCGACATCGAACTGGAAGGCAGCCAGTTCAAGGTGGAAAACCTGCACCACGGTCAGGAACAGCTGCCCCTCGGCGTCTACCTGCGCCATTACCATCCGGGCGACGACCCGCTGTTGGAGTTCAACCTCAATCAGGCCTGGTTCAGTCAGGAAGACGGTGAGCGCATCGCCGCCCGCATGCTGCACCTGCTGAACACGCTACTGGACGGCGATCCGGCGCTGCCGCTGGGGCAGTTACCGCTGCTGTTGCCGCAGGAAAGACAGCAAATCTTCCATCAATGGAATGAAACCCGACAAACATGGGCAGACATGCCGCAAGGCGTACATCAATTCCTGGAACGGCAGGCCGCGCTGACGCCAGAAGCGCCGGCGCTGTGCTACGAGGACCACGAGATCAGTTATCAACAGCTGAATCTGCGGGCGAATCGATTGGCTGCCTTTCTCAGGCTGCAGGGATTACAGCCTGACGATCGCATCGCGGTATGCGTCAACCGCAGCCCGGATATGGTGATTGCCCTGTACGCCATCCTGAAGGCGGGCGCCGCCTATGTACCGCTCGATCCCGACTATCCACAAGACCGCCTACGCCACATGCTGCAAGATTGCGGCGCCAGATTCGTTCTGATCGACGATGGCGGCGAACACGCGCTGCACCCGCTGCGCGATATCGCCGTGCCGCGATTGCATCTTCAGCGTGAGAGCCATCTGTGGCGGCAAGCGCCGGATGGCAACCCGCCGCCGCTGGCCGCCGATCCACAGCACAGCCTGGCTTATGTGATTTACACCTCCGGCTCGACGGGGAAACCCAAAGGGGTAATGAACGAACACCGCGGGGTGATCAACCGACTCCTGTGGATGCAAAAGGCTTATACACTGACGCCGGATGATGTCGTGCTGCAGAAAACGCCGTTCAGCTTCGACGTCTCTGTCTGGGAGTTTTTCTGGCCGATGATGGTCGGCGCCCGGCTGGCCATCGCCAAACCGGGCGGTCACCAGGAACCGGATTATCTCAGCGCCTGCATCGCGCAGCACGGCGTGACCACACTGCATTTCGTCCCCTCGATGCTGCAACTGTTTCTGCGCCACGGCGATATGGCGCAGTGTGCCTCTCTGAAACGCATTATGTGCAGCGGCGAGGCATTGCCGCTCGCGACGGTACAACGCTGCCTGCAGCAGTTGCCGCAGGCGGAACTGCACAATCTCTACGGCCCGACGGAAGCCGCCGTAGACGTTTCCAGCTGGCAATGCCTGCCCGATGATCCTCGCCCACTGGTACCGATCGGTAAACCGATCGCCAATACCCAGCTCCATATTCTGGATGACCAACTGCAACCGTTACCGCCCGGCATCGCCGGCGAATTGCATATCGGTGGTATTCAGGTT
This sequence comes from Serratia sp. BNK-23, assembly GCF_047456145.1. NCBI lineage: Bacteria > Pseudomonadati > Pseudomonadota > Gammaproteobacteria > Enterobacterales > Yersiniaceae > Serratia > Serratia sp. BNK-23. The sequence goes on along the minus strand of NZ_CP179900.1, from coordinate 362,892 downwards.
GCCCGTGGTTATCTGAACCGCGCGGCGCTGAGCGCCGAGCGATTTATCGCCGATCCTTTCAGCGCCGAGCCGCAGGCTCGCCTGTATAAAACCGGCGATCTGGCCCGCTGGCTGCCGGATGGCAACATTGAGTATCTGGGCAGAAACGATTTCCAGGTCAAAATCCACGGCCTGCGCATTGAATTAGGCGAGATCGAGCAACAGCTCAGACAGTGTTCAGGGGTTGAAGACGCCGCCATTCTGGCACGGGAAGACGAAAGCGGCGGCAAGCGCCTGGTCGCCTATGTCATCGCCCCAGAGCAAACGGCCGACGCCGCCGAATGGCGTCGGCAATTGCAGCAACACCTGCCGGACTTTATGGTGCCGTCCTGTTTTATCCGGCTGGATGCTTTTCCGCTGTCGCCCAACGGCAAGCTGGATCGCAAAGCGTTACCGGCACCAGCCAACATGCAGGAAACCGCTGCTTATGAAGCCCCGCAAGGCGAGCAGGAACAGCAGTTGGCCGAACTGTGGAGCGAACTGCTGGGCACAACGCGCATTGGCCGCGACGATGATTTCTTCGCGCTGGGCGGCCATTCGCTGCACGCCATTCAACTGCTGGTTAAACTGAAGCGACACGGGCATTCGTTAGGCATTAAAACGCTGTTTGCTCACTCGACGCTGCGCGGCCAGGCCCGTATTCTCACCGACGGCGTGCCCGCAATGGCTCCAGCCACCTCCGAACCCCTGCAGCAGCTGTTGACCCGTCTGAATCAGGCCAGTTTTACCTTTAAACAGGTAGAGCGCCTGAACCACGCCATCACCCCCGACAGCGTTTGGATGATCCATCCTGCCGTCACCGGTTGCGATGTTTATCGCGATCTGGCGAACTATTTAGAGAAAGATTTCAATGTGTTAGGCATCAACAATTACAACCTGTTCCAACAGCCGCACATCACTTCGCTACGCGAGCTGGCGGCGTATTATCTCGGCCATATGCGGCTGTCGCCGGCGCGCCCCGTCCGTCTGTTGGGTTGGTCGCTAGGGGGCCTGATCGCGCTGGAGATGGCCGCTCAACTGGAAAGCCAGGGCTATCGCGATATCCAACTGTTCCTGCTTGATACCTTCTACCGAACCCCATTCCAGATCCGCAGCGAGCCGGGCATGCTGGCGGCGATGCTGGCCATGTTGGGTATTGACGGCGAGGCCGCCGACCGGGCCTTAAAGGCAGAGCCGACGGAGCTGGCATTGGCAAAACAAACGCTCAGCGCACCGTTGCAACATGCACGCATCACGCTGTTCAAGGCGACCGAAGATGCAAATCTGAATATCACCGGCCTGGGCGATGAGCGTGAACTGCTGGCGATTGCCGACAATGGCCTGTCGGCAATCGGTCAACATCTGCAGGTGCATCCGTTGCCCTGCAATCATCACTCCATTATCTTCAGCCACGAGGAGATAGGACACGCCTTGCGACAGTCATCGCGCACGCCGGCGATGCTCGGCAACCTTCCTTGACGCTCTACGGTCTGCGGCGCCGTTCGCCGCAGACCGCCTCCTCACCACATCAGCCGGCCGATCAGTGGCGCGGCCACCACCGTGATAATGCCGGCCAACATCATCACCAGGCTCGACACTACGCCCTCCTGCGGCCCCAGTTCATAGGCGCGGGCGGTGCCGGCGCCGTGCGACGATGCGCCAAATCCGGCCCCTTTCGCCAGGCGGCTGCGTACAGCCAGCCGCAAAAACAGAATGTCGCCCACCGCCATGCCGAACACCCCGGTGATCACCACGAACAACGCCACCAGGTCCGGTTGGCCCCCCATCTGCTTGGCGGCCTCCAGCGCGAACGGCGTGGTGATCGACCGCACCGCCAGGCTGCGCTGCACCTCTTCCGGCAGCGTCAGCAGGCGCGCCAGCCACACCGAGCTGTACACTGCCACCAGCACTGCGGTCGTTACCCCGGCGCTCAGCGACAGCCAGTGGCGACGGATGATATGCAGGTTCTCGTACACCGGCACCGCGAAGGCGATGGTCGCCGGCCCCAGCAGCCACAGCAGCCAGTGGGTTTCACCGATGTAGTCCTGATAGGAGATGTGGGTGACCACCAGCAGCAACACCAGAATCATCGGCGTCAGCACCAGCGGCATCAGCAGCAACGTGCGGCGGCGGCGATAGAGTTTCTTGTTGGCGAAATAGAGCGCCAGCGTCGCCAGAAAACAGGCCAGGCTAAGGATAAAATCATTCATGGCGCTGCTTCCGCCGCTGCAGCCAAATCTCCAGCCGATACACCCTGTCCACCACCAGCCCGGTGGCGCCCAGCGTCAGCATGGTGCTGACTGCGATCACCAGAAAGATCTTCCAGCCCTCGACCATCAGCAGCTGGGCATAGTTGACCACCGCCACCACCGCCGGCACGAAAAACAGCAGCATTTCCGCCAGCAGCCAGCGGGAGCCGGCCTTGACCCAGCTCAGCGGCAGAATGCGCAGCAGGATCAGCGCCAGTAGCATCAGCATGCCGACGATATTGGCGGGGAGCGGCAGGTGGAATTGTTGCACCAGGCGATCGGCGATCAGGAACAGCGCCGCATACAACGCCACCTGAATCGGCACCTGCAAACGGGTCAGCAGGGAGGGGGCAACGCGGCGTAACGCCAGAGACATGAAAGATGACCTCAAACAATAATTGACGGCCTACAGTATACGCAGCCGGGAAACCACGCCTGAAATGAATTAAAATTATCGACATCATGCCGTCCGGGAATAGTTTCTCGCCGGTAGCGTCCCCAAGGAGAACCCTAACGTGGATGTCCGCACCCTGCGCTACTTCGTTGAAGTGGTGCGCCAGCAAAGCTTCACCCGCGCGGCGGAAAAACTGTTCGTCACCCAGCCCACCATCAGCAAAATGCTGCGGCATCTGGAGGAAGAGCTGGAATGCACGCTGCTGATCCGCGAAGGCCGCAAGCTGCGCCTGACCGACAGCGGCCAGGCGGTGTACCAGCGCGGCCTGACGATCCTCGACGAGTTCCGCCAGTTGGAGGCGGAGCTGGAAGACATCAGCTCGGTGAAAAAGGGCGTGCTGCGGCTGGGCATTCCGCCGATGGTCGGCAGGCAGATCGCCGATCTGATCCGCCGCTTTCGCCAGACCTACCCCGGCATCGAATTAAAGATTTCCGAGCTGGGCGGGCTGTCGGTCGAACAGGCGGTGATGTCCGGCGAACTGGATCTGGCGATGACGGTGCTGCCCTTCGATTCGGCGCAGCCGCTGACCTTTCTGCCGCTGCTGGGCCATCCGATGTGCGTGGTGGCGCCGCGCACGCCGCAGTGGCTCAACCGCACCAGCATCAATATCGCCGAATTGGCCGACAGCCCGATCCTGATTTATAACGAAGACTTTGCGCTGTACAAGATGCTGATGAAGGCGTTTCGCCTGGCCGGCTTTGAACCGCAAATCGCGGTGCGCAGCGGCCAATGGGACTTTCTCGCCTCGATGGTGCAGGCCGGCGTGGGCATCGCCATGCTGCCGGAGCCGGTTTGTCGTTGGCTGGACAAGGAAAACCTGGTCTGGCTGCCGCTGGAGCCGCGCATGGAGTGGAAAATCGGCCTGATCTGGCGCCAGGGCAGCTACCTGTCGCACAGCGCGCAGGCCTGGATCGCCTGCTGCCGCGACTACTGGCCGCCGGTCAAGTAGCCAAAAAAAGGGCCGCACAGGCGGCCCTTCAGGATGGGGATAACGAGGAAAAACGTTTATTCCTCCCTCTGCGTTTACCCCTCGCGCTCGATCAACAGCGCTTCGAGCAGGTCGAGATCGTGCAGCAGTTTTTGCAGCGTCTCGTTGCTGATTTTCTGCGTGGCGCGCAGGTGATACAGCTCGCCGCGCTCGGCGCGCAGCGCCGTCAGGCGGAAACGTCGCTCGAGGTTTTCCATCGCCAGCGCATTCTCGATATCGTCTTTCGACGCGATGCGCCGCCGCAGCATGCCCGTCACCCGCGAGCTGACCTCTTTCAACACCTGCGGATCGAGGTTTTCTTCGGTATCGGCAACCAGGCGCTCTTCCATTTTATTCACGCTCTCAATCGCCACTTCGGCCGCCATGGCGATCGCCATGCGCTCTTCCTGCTTGCTGGCGCTCTTATCGGTCACCTGCACGCCGCGCAGCAGCAGCGGCAACGCCAGCACGCCGACGATCAACGACAGCAGGATCACCCCGGCGGCGATAAACACCAGCTGATAGCGCGCCGGGAAGGCGGTGCCGTCGCTCAGCAACAGCGGTATCGACAGCACACCGGCCAGGGTAATCGCCCCGCGCACCCCGGCGAACGATGCCACCCACAGCTCACGCGTGCTGTAATCGCCGAACTGCAGCGGACGCTTTTTCATAAAGCGGTTGCTGGCCTTCTTCATCACCCACAGCCAGGTGAAACGCAGCACCAACAGCGCGGCGTAGATGGTGGCCACGTCGGCGAACAGGTACCAGGTCTGGATGGTCGGATCCAGCTCCGCCTGCAGGATGGAGGTTTCAAGAATGCCCGGCAGCTGCAGGCCCAACATGATGAACACCATGCCGTTGAACACGAATTCCAGCATCGCCCACACGCTGTTGGCGCGCAGGCGCATCGCCAGCGGCGCATTGCGGATCACGCCGGACTGGCTGATGGTCATCCCCGCCGCCACCGCCGCCAGGATGCCGGAAACGCCGATATGTTCGGCAATCAGGTAGGACGCGAACGGCAGCAGCAGCAGGAACACGATCTGGGTCGCCGGATCGTCGCCGCTCCAGCGGCTCATCACCCGCAGCGATTTACTGTAGGTCCAGGTGACCGCCACGCCGGCCAGCAGGCCGCCGATCGCCACTTTGAGGAATTCAAGGGTCGCGCCGCCCACGGTGAACACCATGGTGCCCATCGCCACCGCGATGGCGAACTTGAGCGACACCAGGCCGGAGGCGTCGTTCATCAGCGCCTCGCCCTCGAGCACGCCCATGATCGGCTTGGGGATCCGCCCTTTGCCGACGATGCCGGACAGCGCCACGGCATCCGTCGGCGACAGCACCGCCGCCAGAGCGAAGGCCGCCACCAGCGGAATGCCCGGCACCATGGCGTAGATCAGATAACCGACGCCGACCACGGTGATCAGCACCAGCACCAGCGCCAGGCCGAGAATTTCACGCCCGTGATGCAGGAATTCGCGCGTCGGTGTTTTCCAGCCGTCGGCAAACAGCAGCGGCGGGATGAACAGCACCAGGAACAGTTCGGGATCAAAATCGACGTGCAGCCCGAAATGCGGCCAGGCCAGCAGGGCGCCGATGGCGATTTGCATCAGCGGCAGCGGCACCTGGAACGGCAACATGCGCGTCACCACCCCGGACAGGGAGACCACCAGGATCAAAATGAGGATTGTAAAAAAGATTTCCATGCTTTCCTTAGACTCTACGATTCAGACGACATCGGCTCAGGGCCTGCGTTGGTCACGATAGTAGATCACTTTTTTTACAGCCGTTAAAGCTTGTTGTGCCTTTCAAAACGCGGTGCAGAGCAGAAGAAGACTTATCTTAAGAAGGGAATTGCCGTAACAGGCTCCCCCGCCCGGCGGGCGAGGGAAACCCAAGCGGCTTAAATCGCCCAGCCGCCGGCGTAGAACGCCACCAGCGCCACGGCGATCAGCACGGTGCCAATGTTCAGCTTGCGCCATTCGCCGGAGAAGATGCGGCCGATGACCAGCGAGCTGAAGCCCAGCATGATGCCGGTGACGATGTTGCAGGTCAGCACGATGAACACGGCGCACAGCAGGCCGGCCATCGCGTCGACGAAGTCGTTGAAGTCCAGCTTGGTGACATTGCTCAGCATCAGCAGGCCGACGTACATCAGCGCCGGCGCGGTGGCGTAAACCGGCACCAGATAGGCCAGCGGCGACAGGAACAGGATCAGCAGGAACAGAATGCCGACCACGGTGGCGGTCAGGCCGGTCTTGCCGCCCGCGGCGGTGCCGGCGGCGGACTCGATGTAAACCGCAGCGGGCGCGGCGCCCACCAGGCCGGAGAAGATGCTGCTCAGGGAATCCGAGGTCAGCGCCTTGCCGCCGTTGATGATCTGCCCGTCTTTATCCAGCAGGTTGGCCTGCCCGGCCACCGCGCGGATGGTGCCGGTGGCGTCGAACACCGCGGTCATCACCAGCGCCAGCACGCTCGGCAACACCACCGGCTGCAATGCGCCCATGATATCCAGGCTGAAGATCAACGATTTGCCGTCAGCGTCCGCCAGGCTCGGCATGGCGAACAGCCCCTGGTATTTCACCGCCGGGTCGAAGATCAGGCCGATGATGGAAATGGCGATGATCACCAGCAGAATGCCGCCGGGCACGCGCAGTTTCTCCAGGCCGAAGATCACCGCCAGGCCGACCAGCGTCATGACGACCGGGAAAGAGGTGAACGCGCCGAGCGCCACCGGCAAGCCATCCAGCGGGTTCTTCACCACCAGGCCGACGCCGTTGGCGGCGATCAGCAGCAGAAACAGCCCGATGCCGATGCCGGTGCCGTGCGCCACGCCCATCGGCAGGTTGCGCAGGATCCAGGCGCGGATGCCGGTGACCGAGATAATGGTAAACAGCACGCCCATCAGGAACACCGCGCCCAGCGCCACCGGAATGCTGATGTGCTGGCCCAGCACCAGGCTGAAGGCGGTAAAGGCGGTCAACGAGATCGCACAGCCGATGGCCATCGGCAGGTTAGCCCACAGCCCCATCAACAGCGACCCCAGACCGGCCACCAGGCAGGTGGAGACAAACACCGCCGCCGGCGGGAAACCCGCTTTGCCCAGCATGCTCGGCACCACGATCACCGAGTACACCATCGCCAGGAAGGTGGTCAGCCCCGCCACCACCTCCTGACGCACGCTGCTGCCGCGCGCGGAAATTTTAAAATAGCCATCAAGCCCGCCGGTTGGTTTTGCGGCGTGGTTCGCTTGAGAGTTCGACATAGGTTACTTCCCCTGTGTTTCATGAATCGGCCCGTCACAGCAGGCCTGTAATCTCGCCCGCGCCCGATCGCCACGTAATCGTTTACGTCACGTTCCGCATCCCTGCCCTTATGCCACACCGCCAACGGCGATGCGCACCCAGGCAAACGTTTAACTCGCAGCGCGCGGTACGGGTGATTTATGGTGGTTTATTCAAGGCAAACGATTATCCTGCCTTCCCTAGCGTCTAATCAACTAAAGATCGCGGCAATTTATGCAGAAAACGGCGGGAATAGCTTCTGCGCGAAAAGACAGGGCGATCCGGCGCCCCTGCCGACCTGCTTCACGGCGAGCTTATTGCGCCTGCACCGCCGCGGGATCCATATACATCAATTCCCAGATATGGCCGTCCAGGTCCTGAAATCCGTGGCCGTACATCACGCCATAGTCCCGCGGCGGATGATAGGTATTGCCGCCGCCGGCGATTGCCTTGCGCACCAGTTCGTCCACCGCCGCCCGGCTGGGTTGCGACAGGCACACCAACACTTCGGTGGCCTGTTTGGCGTCGCCGATCGGGTTCGGGGTAAACATCCTGAATTTGTCGTGGGTCAGCAGCATCACGTAAATCGTGTCGCTGACCACCATGCAGGCGGCGGTATCGTCGGTAAATTGCGGGTTGAAGCTGAAGCCGAGCTGGGTGAAAAACGCCATTGAGGCGGGCAGATCGCGTACGGGCAGGTTAACGAAGATTTGCGTAGCCATGGGCTACCTCCGATGAAGAATGACCCCATCGAGTATAGCCCATCCGCTTAACTCAGCAGGTCGTAAGGGCCGCCCTGCTCCAATGCCCGCTGGTAGGCGGGCCGGGCGTGAATGCGCTGCAGGAAGCCGCGCAGTTTCGGGCAATCATCCAACGCGCCGCGCGCCGCCATCGCCTCCAGCGGGAAGCTCATCTGAATATCCGCCGCGCTGAAGTCGTTGCCAACGAACCAACTGCCCTTATTCAGGTGCTGTTCGAGGAATTCGCAGTGCGGCGCGATCTGCTTGTCGAGGTATTCCCGCTGCACGCCTTTGCCGATCGCGCCGGCCACCGGCCGCAGCAGCCAGGGGATCGGCGGCTGGCCGAGACGGCTGAACACCAGCTTCATCACCAACAGCGGCATCAGCGATCCTTCGGCGTAGTGCAGCCAGTAGCGGTATTGCTGACGCGCGTGGAAGTCGGTTGGCATAAACATGCCCTGTGCGTCGTAGGCTTCCTGCAAGTATTCGATAATGGCGCCGGATTCCGCCAGTGTCAGATCGCCATCGACGATCACCGGCGATTTGCCCAACGGGTGGATCTTTTTCAGCGCCGGCGGCGCCAGCATGGTGTTGGGATCGCGCTCGTAGCGTTGCACCTGATAGGGCACGCCCAGCTCTTCCAGAAACCACAGAATGCGCTGCGACCGCGAGTGATTGAGATGATGAACGATGATCATGACGACGCTCCTGTCCGCTGCCACACCAGTTCGCCAACCTGCACGCCGTTGCCGAGCTGCAGCGGCACCGTGCGCAACGTCAGCCGATCGGCGTTAAAGGCGTAAAAACGCACCTGACGGCTGCCTATCCAATTGGGGAACGAGCAGCCTTCAACCTGATGCACCACCCGTTGCTCACTTTCTTCCACCTGATAACGGCCGAAGTAGCAAATCATATTGATGAAGGCGGCATGGATCTCCCGCTCGGATCCCTGCGTCAAATCGTCGGCGACAAAACGCGGCCGCACGGCGCTGTATAGCTGCGCCGCCATCGTGCCGTTGGCCTCATAGTGGATGCGCCCCAACACCTGCTCGCCCAGCGGGTAATTGAGCTCGCCGTTCTGGTTTTTGAACGCCGACGACACCAACGCCCAACTGCCGATAAACGCATTCATCGTCATGACGCTTCTCCGGTTAAGGATCGTCTGTAAAGGGTAGTGGCGATTGTTGCCCCGCGCCAGCGGATGAAAAATAATCAATTTATTTGACAGAGATACTCAAAACTCTCCGATTTTTTATTCACATCCGGTGCACTAGTATTTAACACATCGAGAGACAACGGGCTCTCACCTAACAAACACTCTGAGGAACGCATCATGAAAAACATCAAAATTTTTGCTACCGCTGCACTGCTGGCTACCGCTTCTTTCGCTACCTTCGCCGCTGACCTGCCTTCCAGCCAACCTGCTGCAGACGCCCAGAAGATCGGCGTCGTCACCGTGAGCGGCGCCGCTAACCTGAGCGCGCTGGAAAGCGAACTGGCCAGCAAAGCCGCCGCGTCGGGCGCCAGCGCCTACCGCATCGTCGCCGCCGGTGGTCAGAACAAACTGTACGGCACCGCAGAAATCTTCAACTGATCGTCGGACAGCCAACCGACGGAAGAAAGAAGCCCCGCAAGGGGCTTTTCTCGTTTTAGCGGGCGTCAAAGCGCGCCGCCAACTTCTGCAGGCGGAACTGTTCGGTGATGAAATCGACAAACACCCGGGTTTTGGTCGGTAAGAATTTGGTGGTGGGGAAATAGAGATACACGCTGCCGCGATCGACATACCAGCCCGGCAGAACCCGCACCAGACGGCCGCTTTCCAGATAAGGCGCCGCATTCGGCATGCCGATCAGCGCGATGCCCAATCCCATTTCCGCCGCCCGCGCCGCCGCTTCCGGTTCATTGACCGTCATGCTGACCGTCATCCCCGGCGCACGCTGCTCATTCTGGGCATTTCGCAGCGGCTGGTGGCGAATGCGCCCGGTCTGCGGCGAACGGATGAAAATCCCGGCGTGTTGCGCCAGTTGCTCCGGCTCCGTCAACGGCGGCCGCTGCCGCAAGTATTCTGCCGAAGCGACCAATACGCCATGCGCGGGCGCCAGCTCGCGAGCAATCATCCCCTGCGCCAACTCGATGCCGCCGCCCAGCGCAGCGTCAAAGTTCTCACCGATCAGATCCACCTGGCGATTGTCGAAATGCCAGTCCGGTACAATCGCCGGGTACTGCGTCAAAAACATCGGCAGCATCGGCAACACGAAGTGCAGGCCGAAGGCGGTGCCCATGCTGACCTTCAAGCCGCCGGCCGCCGCGCCGCCGCCGCTGCTCAACCCCTTCAATGCACACTGGATCGATTGCAACCCGCCGCTCACCTCACCGAGAAAACGCTCGCCTGCTTCGGTGAGGATCAACTTGCGGGTATTGCGTTGAAACAGCCGCACGCCGACCACCGCCTCCAGCCGGGTGACATTCTTGCTTACCGCCGCCGGGCTGAGGCCCAGCTTGCGGCCGGCGGCGGAGAAACTGCCGTTTTCCGCGCTGCTGACGAAGCACTCCAGATGTCCCAGCATGCTTTTTCCTTATGGATTTTAAACTAATGGTTTTAACTGATTATAGCTCTTTGTGGCTAGTGGCCGTGCAAGCGATCTCCGATACTGAATGCCGACACTTTACCCTCATCCACTCTGGAGAAATAACATGACCACAGCACTCCCACTGCAAGGCAAAGTCGCATTCGTTCAGGGCGGTTCCCGCGGCATCGGCGCCGCCATCGTGAAACGCTTGGCGAGCGAGGGCGCCGCCGTCGCCTTTACCTACGCCGCCTCGGCCGATCGCGCCGAAGCGGTGGCGAGCGCCGTTACCGCCGCCGGCGGCAAAGCCCTCGCCATCAAGGCCGACAGCGCCGATGCTGCGGCGCTGCAGCAGGCGGTTCGCCAGGCGGTGAGTCACTTCGGCAACCTGGATATTCTGGTGAACAACGCCGGGGTATTTACGCTGGGCAGCACCGAGGAACTGGCGCTGGACGACCTGGATCGCATGCTGGCGGTCAACGTACGCAGCGTATTCGTCGCCAGCCAGGAGGCGGCGCGCCACATGAACGACGGCGGCCGTATCATCCACATCGGCAGCACCAACGCCGAGCGCGTGCCGTTCGGCGGCGCGGCGGTGTACGCGATGAGCAAATCGGCGCTGGTCGGGTTGACCAAGGGCATGGCGCGCGATCTCGGCCCACGCGGCATCACCGTCAATAACGTGCAGCCCGGCCCGGTGGACACCGAAATGAACCCGGACGCCGGCGAGTTCGCCGATCAGCTCAAGCAGCTGATGGCGATCGGCCGTTACGGCAAAGATGAAGAAATCGCCGGTTTCGTCGCCTACCTGGCGGGCCCGCAGGCGGGTTATATCACCGGCGCCAGTCTGAGCATCGACGGCGGCTTCTCGGCGTAGCGCTCAAAGCCCCGCAAGGGGCTTTTTTTTTCATTCGCTCCCCGACGACCGCTTCTCACCTCGCACGGCATATTCGGCCTTGAAAGACAATAATAGAATTAGTTTATGCGCAAAAATGGAATAGTTTATTGACGATTCTGTTATTTATTCACCAGCCCGACGTCTTTATCCTTCGCTCCATCGTGTCGTACCGGACACCCTTATTTTTCGAACCTTCGAACACAGGATAAAGATATGAAAACCATGACCACCGTTATTTCACTCGCTCTGTTTTCCATGCTGTCGTTTAACGCCGCGGCAGAAAGCGTGACCGCAACCGGCAGAACACTGGATTCCACCGAAGCCCTCATCGCTAAAAAAGCGCAAGAAGCCGGCGCAAGCGGCTACAAAATTACCAGCGCCTACATGGGCAATTTCGTCACTATGAGTGCAGAACTGAAAAAATAATGCGTTTAGCGATAACGCCGTGCATACGGCGTTATTCATTGCCGCATGATTAAGGAAATCATCGCCGGGCGCCTTTTTAAAAATCACGCTGGCATACCCAGTACACAGAAAAAATGAGCCGTTCCCTCACCGGTTATTATTCGGCGGCCTCACGCCGCCAATTTCCGGAGGCTCACTTTCATTCGCCCTGCAATACTCCGTTATAAGGATGAGTCACTGATGAAATCATTGTATCGCCTCTCCCTCTTGCTGCCCTTGCTGGCCGCAGTGCCCACGCACGCCGCAGAATCCGCCGCGCAGTCGTCAGACTGGTATCCTTCCGTTTACGGCGCAAAAGACGAAATCGGCGCGGCCAACCTGCTCACGCCTGAGGTCGTATTACAGTCCGTGCAGTTGGTAAAACAAGGCAAGACATTGCCATTGGCGGTGCCCGTCGATAAAGATTTCCCAGCGTTCCGCCACCGCAGCTTCCGCTTATATAATATTCAGCCTGGTCAACAGGATGGTAAAACGCTTGGCCCAAATAAATTCACCTTTAATGATGAATTGGTGAATGCCTGGACCGGCGTCGGCACTCAGTTGAATGGCATTGGCCATATCGGCATCGACAATGTTTATTATAACGGCAATAAGGCGGCGGATTTCGTCACCGTAGATGGCGTGAAAAAATTGGGCGTGGAAAAAGTGCCGCCCATGGTCACACGCGGCGTCGTACTCGATATGACGGCTTATTATAATAAAGCGATCGTTCCGGGCGGCACCGAATTTTCCGTTGCGGATATTCAAGCGGTGCTTAAAAAGCAGGGCATCAGTTTACGCAAAGGCGACGTTGTCTTGTTCAACACCGGCTGGCTGGAGCTGATTGGCAAAGACAATAAAAAGTTCCTGGAAGTTGAACCGGGCATCGGCATGGAAGCGGCGAAATGGTTGGCCGACCAAGGCATCGTGGCCTTCGGCGGTGATACCTGGGCCTCCGAAGTTTACCCTAACCCGAAAAATGACGAAGAGTTCCCGGTCAACCAGTACCTGCTGGCCAAACGCGGCGTCTATAACCTGGAGCTGATCGACAGCCGCCCGCTGGTACGCACGAAAACCTGGGAATTCCTGTTCGTACTGGGGCAACCGCTGTATGTCGGTTCAACCCAGGTCAATATCAACCCGGTAGCAATTTACTGACTGGCGACACCGCCGCAGAAAATCAGCGGCTAACGAACACAAAAAACCCCGCCTGAGCGGGGTTTTTTTAGCGCTGTCGCCAGGCTTAGAACGGTTATATTCACCATAAATTATAGATAAATGACCGAAAATTTATAATTATCAACATGATAAAATATGCCTTATGTTAAATCGTTAAATTTTATGTCAAATTTTAGCCGTATCAACTCTCAAAACATTACAAATTTAATAGGGCTTTATTGAATAAATCGAACATTTTCTGAGTTTAAGGATCAGACCACGCATCTCCTGACAACGGAGGCAGTCCCGTGGCCAAGCAGAAGTTCAGACTCAGCACCGATAGCTCGATGCTGGCTGGCCTCCGTATTCTGTAGAACGCCGCTGGTTTGCCTGACCTGCTTCCCGCGTATGCTATCGATGCTCCACCGGATGCAACTGGTCCAGCAGCGAACCCACAGCCAGCCTCCGGGAGTTGCTGGCTCGACTCTCTCCAAAGAAGGCTTACGCACGTCTGGCAGAGCTGGGCATTGTGGAGCTGAAGACAAGCGCCAGCAAGCGTGGAGTGAAGCATTTCTAGAGTTTAATAAAGGACGGGCTGCTGTACGGCAAAAGCCTGAATTCACCGGGGAACACCAGACAGACGCAGCCGCATTTCTATGAATCGAAATTTGCGTTGCTAGTGGACACACTCGGGTCCTCTTGAAATAAATTAGGTGGCTCGTGAGAGCCACCCTTTAATGTTAGGTTTCAGACTACAAATTAAGAAACTCGTTTGGCAGATATTTCACCTTCATAGCTTTTCCAAAAATCAATGTGAGACTCGACCTCAGGCCAGTATTTATCTTCTTCTACGTCGGATTTGTGTTGCATGTCAAGTATATATTCACGACAGTCCTGATCAAAGTTCCATGATTCGAAAAATGAAACATATCCATAATTATTAATATTGAAAAAGCTTAAGTTTATATCGCTTTTGTAGTCAGAATCTTTGAAGTTCACCAGAGCATTTTCTATGTATGAAGTATCAACAACAGGGTAGGACTCTATTTTGTGAGTGATTTTTTTGTTCCGGTATTTCAAAATTTCATCTTTTGGATTTGAAGTCATAAACATGCCAATGTAGAATTTAAAGCTCGCCTCAATTTTTAAATCTTTTTTTAACTTCATAAGGTAAATGGATTTCCTCTTTGAATATATCTCAGAAAATTCATTATGCAAATTAAACAAATAATCACTAGAATATTCATATGCCGAATTCTGGTATAGTGACGAAACTATAAGTGGGAGAGGCATTTCTATTTTCTCTTCAAACTGTTTGGTATTGTGCAAAATATCGTGAATGATAAGTGCAATAGCCCCATCATTTTTGGTTTTAATGGCGTCGAAAACACTTTTTGCACTCGCATCCTCATTGGCCAATGTTTTATAGAACTGAGCATGGTCAAAAAAGGAAAATTTATGAAGTAAAGACTGATATTCAACATATTGGTTAGGTACGCCTTTGTCGTTGGTGAAGGCTGAGTTTAATGCAACCAGGTAAAGAACATCATTCCTTATGAGGGAGCGGATCAGAGATGAGTATTTCTTTTTCTCTTTTAAGTCAGCCTTAGGGTCATAATAACTATTGTTAATATATTTTAATGCATGATAGAGAATTCTCATGTAAGGGCTTATAAAGCTTTGCCCATGCATTAATTGATGAGCTTCCTTTAAAGTTATAGGCGCTCTGACCGACTCAAAAAAAGATTTCCCATGGACACTATCCAAATATTTCTTCACAATCTCATGCTGCTCATTGTGCAGCTCAAGTAATAGTGTGAAATGGCGGGCAAACTCATCGCGGCGCGTGTTGTTCATTGTATGGTCGAGTGAATCTTGGGCTACTTTAGTGCTTATGGATGCTGCTTTAGCAGCTTTTGCCGTGTAGACTAATGCTAGGGCAGTGACGAGAGCACCTATTGCAGTGGCAATACCAACATATGGGTCTGGAGTTTTATAGTACTCTGTCCAGATGAGATCCCACCAAGCCATAAAAGTATCAATGCACATTTATTATTTCCTTCCAAAACTATTGCTGCACGGTCCGGTAAAAAGCTGAACCAATATTGAAACTGTGAATGCATGTTACACGTATTATTCTTCCGAATATTCATGCTTTTTACTACTTCATTTGGCAGGTTAGATACCTTGTAAATGAGACTCCACAAGGTGGAAGTCTGGATGTGGTGTGAATACGAAAGATGGAATTTAATCTGCGAAACCCGCATTAAGCGGGTGTCGTTGAGTTTAACTATTGCGTGAATATTGGTTCGGGGATTAAGTTTGTCAGCCGATTCCCCGCCGTTTCAGCTCGGCACGTATGAAGACGTTGTCAATCGTACGAAACAGTTCAGCCAAGGAGTTGGGAGTATCAGCTCTCTCCAGACATTGAGCACGGTAAACTTCAAATGCGGAGCGAGGAACACTCCTATAGTCCAGGCCAATAGCCTCGTCGTGAGGACAGAATTTGTCTACTGATATGGGGTCAGTCCAGGACGCTTCACGCGGATCCTTCTCGACTTTCGGAATCGCGACTTCATGCCAGACGCTGGATTTAACTGGCTGGCAAAATTTAGTCAACAATCTGACGTTATACGGTAATCCACCAGAGAGTACTGTTATGAAAATGGATGCCCGCCGCGCGCTGCAAATGAACACGGCGGTTGAAGAGAAGTACAAGGTCAAAAGAGAACGATAAAGTTTGCCGTTCAGGGTGTTACTTAACTCCCTGAGCGATTTTTTGGGTTCTTTTTTTTCTTGTCCCAATTTTATCAACGTATTTTACAGCCTGTTTATGATCAGTTTCTCCCCTACAGTAAAAATGTACAAAACCATCATTAGTTAGAATTAAGATGTTTCCATCGGGCTCAAAAGAAACACCTTGAATTTTATTCTGAGGCGTACCAACTGATATAGTCTCATAAGCGTCAAAAGTACGATAATCAATGAAATATAAAATCCCTTCATCGCTAGCAGCAACTATAAGTGGGTCAATAGGCGAGACTTTTATAAAAACTATTGCATTGTCAGATAGGTGTTCTTTTAAGAAGGAGTTGGCATCTCTATCTAGGGTCCACGGTTTATATAAAAAATCTTGTATTAATTGATCATCATTTGTTATGTGTATCAGTGAATCTCGCCTCGTAGAAAATGAGCGCACGGTTTCACCAAGAGATAAAACCCTCTTGACTTCAAATGTGTTGTTGTTAACAAAGAAAATGTTACCACTTGAGCACGAGAGTGTGACAGTCTCAGAATCAATAACATCTATACCATAGACGTATAATAAACTATCAATATCAACATTATTATAAACAATCCCATTTCCAGCTAATGAAACCGAATGGACACCATTATCAGAACCTATCCATACAGTATAGTCATCAATAAATTTTGCTACGTATAAATTATCACTATAAATAACTTCCTTGTGTTCGATGAAATTTATATTATCCAAGATAACAAATTCTGTCATGCCTACTAAAATGGTGTATTTGCCATTTGGTGACACTTGGATACATCTAAAATTCCTAAAGTCAAAATCTGGGTTTACTCTCGTATTTCCAACTAGGATCGAATTATCATCAATGGCTAACACCATACCTGTATTAGAGCTATAATCGACCCCGAGTATAATTTCCTCCTTTAATTTATAAATATTGTATGCATAAGTTTGATTAACTGCAAATATTGCATGAAAATTACCATACACTACTTGCTTCCTGTCCAATAAGCTGATGCCAATCTCTTCCCCACTAAAGGGAGTCCTAATGGCATGGACATATTCATAGTTAGGCAAATCGCCAAAGGTTAGGGATTCATCAAGGCATGAGTAAAACCACGGCCGTTGATCTGCTGGAGATAATTTAGTAACTTTAGCACCAATTGTTTTGAACACATCGTCTATACCTATATTATGTTTGAGAATGTATTCACTTAAATTTTTCGCATAAAGACTAATCCCTTGCCCCTCGAAGGCTTTCGCTCCTGAACTGGTTGAATAGGCAATCGCAAGATTTTTGTATGTATCAATATTTGGCTCAAAGCCGATATGGCTAGCAAATGATGTGTAATCGTTATCTTCCCAACCTCCTACACGATTGCGGCAAGAATCCAAAACAACCACCTTCGCTTTTGCTTTTTTTTCGATTGCCATTAACAGCTTATCTAGGTGGTATGTATACATGGCTATTTGATATGCCGTTTTTCCTGAAAGATCCACTGGCAATAGATACCCTCGACCATTTATTTCAAGTGCATGGCCAGAGTAGTAAAAAAATAATAATTCATATTTTGGACTATTTCTTAAATTTTCAAAGATGTTTTCAAAACATTGTATTTTTAGATTGTGATATTTATCAACGGTAAACCCTCTACTCAACAGAGAATGCTCTACTGCTGCAATATCATTATCTGGAGTTTCTAAATTTAAATCCTCAAGGTCATAAACACTATTACTTATTAAAATCGCATGCCTTTTGCTCATCAACTTTAACCCCGCTCTAAAGACCTTTGTAGTAGCCACGACAATGTTAATTGTCTCTAATATCATAATTTAACGGCAATTTTTCAATCATCTTTATGCCAGTCGCCAGATTTTTAGCAATTTATGTAAACAAAACCGCATACCCAACATGAATCCTCACCGGTGCACTTCAGCTAATCTCCCGCCCTTAACTAAGGGGGTAACGGACTGTGCTTTCCAATTTCTAATGGCCAAATAGAAGTTGGAGCACCCGGAGATTCTTAGTTTTCTTGTATATCAGGTAAGGTTTTGTTCTTCTCATGGAATGTGTGCTGTAAAGCGAATTTTCGAGACCAAGCTGTTCTACCCACCCATGAAAAATTCGGTTGTATTGTCGGGTTGATATGTGCTGATTAGTTCCGCCCCGAGACCGAAACAAGAAGTCTTTACTAAGCAAATTGCCAAGCTTTATCAATGCAGCAACAGCCTCTCTTGTCCCTTTGGTTATGTCAAATTGCACAGAGCTACCGGTTTTTTGTTGCAACACCATAGCTCTGCTTGAAACAGAGCCACCACATGCAACATCACATTGATCTCCTCCCTGAAAACAGTGCCATGCTAAACTGAAGTTTCCGGTCTTTCTTCCATCTCACAGAGAGGCACATCACCATGAAAAAGACCCGTTATACCGAAGAACAGATCACGTTTGCGCTGAAACAGGCCGAAACCGGTACTCGCGTCGGGGAAGTCTGCAGAAAGATGGGTATTTCTAAGGCCACTTTTTACACTGGCAGAAGAAATTCGCTGGTCTGAACCTGACAGAACTATGTCGTTTGCGACAGCTGGAGGATGAAAATCAGCGGCTGAAAAAGCTCGTGGCTGACCTGAGTCTGGACAAAGAGATGACCAGGAGGTACTGAAGCAAAAGTTCTGAGGCCGGCTTAGAAGCGTCAGGCGGTACATTTCCTGCGGGAGGCTTACCGTATCAGTGTCCATCGGGGATGTGGACTGCTGATGCAGAGCAGAACCGTTTACCACTGGCAGAGTCGGCGGGATGATCGGGCGATTACCCTACGCATCAGGGAAATAGCGGAAACCCGGATCCGCTACGGTTTCCCGCGTATTCATATTCAGTTACGGCGGGAAGGCTGGCGGGTTAACCACAAGAAAACACACCGGATTTACTGTCTGGAAGGCCTCAATCTGCGCAGAAAGCGCTCGCACAGGCATGTCAGTGCAGCACATCGTCAACAGCGCCCCATCCTGACCGGTGTCGATCAGTGCTGGAGTATGGATTCCGTGTCGGATAATCTGTTTAATGGGCGGCGTTTTCGGGCGCTGACTGTAGTGGATATTTTTAGTCGGGAGTGTCTGGCGATCCACGCCGGAAAATCGCTGAAAGGCGAGAATGTAGTCAGCATAATGGAAGCATTACGAGTGCTGGATAAGCACCTTCCAGTAAGCATTCAGACGGATAACGGCACGAAAAGTCTGGATAAATAGGCGTATGAACACGGTGTCACAATGGACTTATCACGTCCCGGAAAACCGGCAGATAACCCGTTTGTTGAATCATTTAACGGTAGCCTACGGGACGAATGTCTGAACATTCACTGGTTTCTGTCACTGGAAGATGAGCAGGACAAACTCGACAACTGGCGCAGGGAATACAATCATGAGAGAGCACTTTCATCATTAAATGACATGACTCCGGCTGAATTTATCCAAAGTCTCCAGAAAGACGAAGATCTCTGATTTAGCATTGAATTGATTTTGGGCCAGGGTCAAAAACCAAAAATGCTCAAAAAGTGCGCGGAACTAAAACAGGTGTGCTTACAGTACAAAGACAACTATGATAACCTCTCCTAAGTCGGTTTTTACGCTATGGAACAGGTAATATATGAGTGCTATAGAAAACCAAGAAATAGTTATACAAGCAGTTAACAGTTTACATCCAACAACGTTGTTTCACTTTACTAAAAATGAAGAGGCATTCTATAGCATTTTAACAGAACTTTATTTTAAACCATTCCTTGCCCGTGAGCGAATAGTTGGAGTAAAAGGAAGAAGAGATTTCGCGGTGCCAATGGTTTCATTCTGTGATATTAAGCTTTCTCAAATTCAAGATCATAGCAGCAAATATGGTGGATTTGGATTTGGATTAACAAAAGAATGGGCTGAGAAAAATGATCTTCATCCTGTTCTATATATGAATCAAGGCAGTGAGTTGTTTTCAAAGTATAATAAAAGAATAAGAAAACTAAAGGATGTTTTGATTCCTCTATGGTCGAGGCGATATACCCTTGATAATAAAGAGCGTAAGCACTTTGAAAATCTTAAAGAAGAGTACGCTGACCTTTATAATTTATTACGCTATATGAAAAATTATAAAGGAAAATTAGAACGGCCAAACAAAAAACCTATTGAAAATTATATCTACGCTGACGAAAAAGAATGGAGATATGTCCCACATCCATTTATTGGCGATTTATGGCCTAGCCTAAGTTTAGAGAAAGTGGTGGAACCTGAAGAGAAGGCTAATTTAAGTAGAAAGTTTTCTGAATTTGGTATTAATTTTTGTTTCGAAGATATTAAATATATACTTATCCCAGATGATAGTCACATTTCTAGATTGATAACTTGCCTTATGAGCACAGAGAGCTACAAACCTTCTATAATAAGTAAAATTTTAACAATGGATAAAGTAAAACAAGATTTCTAGCACATCTACTTAGCACATTTGTTAATAAATTTACCATTACTAGTTCAAGTAATCAACCTTATAGAGATCAGCTTGAATGATAGATTAAAAGTAATAACATCCAATATATCCATAAATTTAATTTTGACATAATACTCACTTTATTGATTTATGCCGAGGAACTCATGGAAAATCAGGTTGATATCAAACTCCGAAGATTGATAAGGACGCGGTATAACGCCGCGTTAGAAGGTTGGAGTGGATGGAAATGGCTAGAAATCGGGCATGGCGCCGTCACCATATATCTCGTTTAAAATTCAAGCGAGAAAAATACCGAACTGGAGTGGATAAATCGCCGAAAGTTTTAGGGAAAATTTATTGCACACCTTGTGCTTGCTCTTGTTATTTATGTGGCAATCAAAGAATTCATCATGGAGTGAACATTCAAGAGCGTCGAGCCTTGCTGCTTTTCACTGATTGATTTATATAATCTTAATCTATTCGATAATAAAAAGGCTCCAATCCCTGGAGCCTAAATTGGAAAAGCGCTCATTAAAACTATTACTTTCAACTACATCACAGAATATTTTCCCGTGACATATAACCAACAACCGATCCTTTCTCTACCAAAAAATCTAATATTACTAAGACCTCTTCTTTCAACTGTTTGGTTCGTCTAATTCGCTCACGCTGAGTGTTAACATACCGCCTAACCAAACATTCTAAATAATAAACAGTATCATTTTCCAATTTCTTTTCCCATAACTTTTTATTAACCGACAATATTTCTGAAAGCCAGGTTATACCTTGATTAAGATAGCAACTGGAAATGTTATTCAAAGATTTGGCAAGAGAATATACAGTTGAAGGGCAATGACCCATAGTCCTAGATACATCGCAAAAGAATTGACTATTGCTATCTTTAAATGTGTGCCAACCATTAGAATTTTCTTTCCATGGAGATTCAGCAAAAAGGTAACTTTTTATAATTTTATCTACATACCAATACCTATCTCCATCCTTGCACAAAGTAACCACTTTATCAAAAAACAAATCCCAAACCTTCCAAAATTTGGTGTAAGTATTTATTCTATCTTCGGCGAGAATAAATTTTTTAAATAACTCTGAAATAGGCTCTGAACCGTTGAAACCATCAAGAAAAGGTTTTATATAATCGGGAATATCGCTCACGGGCGCATGAAGCGTAAAGTAGGCAAATCTTTCCAAGAAAGACTGCCGAAGAGCGTAATCAACTCTATCTTCTCGAACACTTGACAATAGGCTTGTAGAAAATCTTTTAACAATTAAGGAAACCAATTGCTTATGTTCAATATTAACAGTATCAACTGGAATTAATTGGAAAGCTGTGTTCAAAATATGCAGATCAACTTTATCCATACTTCCCAAATCATCTATAGATATTTTATTATCGATGACATTTGATATGCAATGCTTATAGTTATTTAAAAACACCTTATTAATATTTATTTTTTTAATGTCATAGTCTACTTGACGATAACTTTCATGAATGATTTTTCTTGAAAGGATTACATATTTTGGCTTTAAAATCAAAAAACCAAACAATAGAGACCGCATATCATCAAAATAGTCTAGCCATAATTTATGAATCACCATACTAGGAAATACTGAGTAGCGCCCACTTGCCATTCCAATAGAGTGGTCATTAAACAGTGTTAAAAGTAATATTGTTTTTATAGTCTCCCTTTCCATTGGATAATTATGATAAATCACAGGTAAGGCTGAAATTGCCGAGGTTGTTCCATCTAGTACCTGATAATTATAGCCTTCCTTCAACGGAAGTTTAGAATACGCTAGAACAATATCTTTACAGTATTCTCTCTCTTCATTATTCAACTGATTAAAATATTCTAATAGTAATACAGAAGAAACGTCTGCTGGTATATTACTGTTTAATAGTCGGAAATCTTCATCCCCTTCCTCATTAAGCTTGCTTATTATTTCTTTGGTCTCTTGTAAAGCAATTTGCGGATTGTCCTCATACATTCCATAATTCTTATAACGTTCATCCTTTTCTCTTTTATAGCTTGCCCATAGTTTCAGCGTCACATACTTCATATGCTCGGAATTTTTCTTTATTGCTTCCTCACTATATTGCTTTAGTTTAGGGTCAATCTCAGGATTGAATGATATCTCAATCCCTTCATCTTTCTCCTTAGTAGTTATTTTCATCTTTCGCCGATCCATTCTTGCCAAGCAGAGCCTCCACGTCTTATCGGCTTCAGTTTCTTGAGCTTCATCTGGAAGCTGATTATAGTATTTGTCGAAAATATCCCAGAGCATTTGTTGCCTTTCAATGGCATCTTTCTCCGTTACATTTTCACTCCTGAAAATTTGATAATGCAAGGCAAGATTTTCAAGATAAGTATTTCTATGCACATCATCGCAAGCTTTAATTCTATCTTCTTCGTGCAAAGAGTTTCTGTAATCTGCACCGCCAAAGCCATCCCTGAGGGAGATTAATGAACTTTTATGTGTTCTGTCTAGAACCATTCGATTCATATCAAAATGGAAGAAATCCTTTGTTTGGAATAGTACTTTAGCTACATTGAATGTCTTCTCAGGGAATGCAAGTACAATACTCGTAACTACTGCGGAAATAGAAGCTGACTTGGTATTTCTTAACAAAAAGAGAAGCCAACTTTCCAACACTTTCGAGTCTGAATTTTTAAAATTCTCAAGAAAAAATTTTTCCAATGCCATATGAATTGATGAAAGTAAGTAGGTAGAGACCTGTGTTCCTCGATATGAGCACCACAGACGATTGCATATATATTGCTTTATAAACTTTCCTTCCTCAATAAAGACATCGACTTCTTCAATTTCGTTTTTAGCAAAGTGGGAGTGGGCAAAACATATCGTTGTCTTGTTCGTAAAATCAAGAATAAAGTCTATTGTTTTTTTGAACTGTGATTGTAGTAACCAATATATAGGAGTCTGATATGGACTTTCTGGATAATAGTCGTGATGAGACCTAAATAGACCGAACTCATCTTCAATATCCATACTGTGATAACGTTCGCCTTTTTCTTTAAGTGGCCGATACCAGAACAGATCTGCCAATTGTAGAACATATTCCGGGAGAGATGCCCAAACCGGATGTGAATCTAAGTCAGTAAGGATTAAGGTCATAAGATCGAAATAAGGGGTACCGTGCTCGTTCCACCTATTTTTAAGAACCTTAACTAAAACCTCTTCCATTTCAGGTTTAATCATGGCCGCCCCATGAAGAATCGTATGCAGAATATTTTTCTCATTATCCTTTCCGGATAAATAGACATCCTCATCTACAGTCCATTGATAATATTTTAGGGCTATCAAACTAGATAATCGAGTCGTTTCACCCACTTTGTTTCTTTGATTCCACTCTTGAATCACCGGAAGTATAAAATTAATATTTCTGATCCCGATTTCATCTAAATTATCATAGATAAATTGGATCACACTCTGCCAACCAGTTCCCTTAGGCTTAGTAAGAACATATTTAATGGAAAGCAGATCTGAATTACTTACACCTAACTGTTTAAGAAGATCGTAATCAACGTCCTTGCAAGCAAGCCTCAATAAGAAAGTAAGTCTTTTTAAAAGATTCTGGTCACTACTAAGTAAATATCGTTTAAAGTAATTAAAAAATATGCTTGAATTGTCGGAAAGAAGGACAGCTACCCATAACTCGTCTTTCCAAAATTTTGATATTCCTTCTCCACAGACTATTTCTGCGATAAAAGGCTTTATGGACTGGTCATCTAAAAGCAATCGTTCAGATATCCAATTCCGAAAACTACGGCGAACAGGAAGTGATTCTCCTATCTTTTCGAAGAACTCGTTATTGTTCGCTTTACGGATATAATCGACAGAAATTTTCTTTTCTAATGCCCATTCCTCGTATATATCATGTGTAATGAAGTAACCAGCAGCTTCATAGCCGACAATTCCGTCTTTAACTAACTCATCTAAAATTCCAGTATCACATGCCGGGGAGACAAAAAATTGGCCCTCACTAGCCCGCTGAAAAGCAGTCGCTAAGAAACACTGCTCCCGAGAAGGTTTATTTTTGACGATAATCTTATTCCAAAGCTTTTCTTTGAAGCTCACATAATCGATGCTTTCACCGGTATAGAACCTCAGATATTCACTTAAATAAAATGGATTTTTGATTAGTTCTAATAATCGAACATCTTGAGGAAGGCTAAATCCATTGTTATCAGATAACTCTATTAGCTCGCCGCGTTCAAGGTTCTTTATTACTAAGTTTCCAGGAGTTATCTTATAAATATCTATGAAAGCATAGTTCAGATCTGCCAAGTAGTTGTTACGGGTTGTGAAAACAACCTGCCATTTATCCTTTATTAAAACAGTCAGGAATTCTTTAAAAGGATCGATATTGGTCAGTTCTAAAAGCTTTTCAGCAGAATCTACGACTATGACTTTACGTAATTCGTCTTGATGAGCATTAGAGAAATCGTCTAAGCCATGCGCACCGAATAGCTCATTAATGCTGTCCTTTTTAAACTCGCTAGCCTTAAAGACATAGAAAGGAGTGCATTGTTTTTCTGCTTCATAAATTTTTTTGATAACTGCTGTTTTTCCAACCCCGCCTTCTCCGCTGACGATGACAATTTTTTTCTGAACTAGATTCTCATTTAGAAGTTCTATGCATTGTCGTCTGTCAATTTCAATACTTCTGTCTTTGAACTCTATATTGGTTTGAATTTCATATAAAACATTTTCTGTGTGCTTGCGCTTTTCTTCTAATAAATCAAAGATGCTTTCATTAAGGGAGAAGAAATGTTTTGCAATCTTTTCATTCTCAACTATTACAAACGGTGATTCAAAAAAACTAGCAACTCTCCATACTATTTCGATACCCGACTCATATGCTTTCTGATCAACTTCAATTTTTATTTTGGGATCGTTACTATTTCCGACAGTTTCCGAATAATTATCAGCGTTCTTATCGTCTTCAAGTTCATGGGACTTTCTCCCCTGCCCCCACTCTTGATTAGTATAGAAAATGATTTTACTTAATCCTGGATAAGCCTTTTTGCTTTTCCCAATCATTTCTATAAGATCAGCTTTGTTATCCGACAATTTTGTGTCATAGAATTTAGATTGCCAACCGATAAGTTCATTATCTTTGGTTATTGGATTAGTTTCGATACCAGATTGATTCTTATATCTAAATATACCTGCGGGTATTTTGAATTCTTGACAGAACAACAAGTAGCAAAACCACTCAAAATTATCTTGAGGATTCTCACTAAATTTAGCTTTAAAGTTACCCCAGTTTGGTTTGACCATTTAATTATTCTCCTATTTTTTTGTAAATAACTGCCCCTACACAGAGAAATGCACCCTCGATATCGTACTCAGCAACTATCTTCTTTCTCCATCAGAGCGCTCACGGTCAATCTTTGTCAGCTGCGCATTAAGTTGATGTTCTGTCATTCCATGTTTGTATGCATTGTATTGCCAGATCACAAACTGTTGTTTGTACCTCCGGTTCTCTTCCTTAAGCTCTTCGATTTCGCTTTCAAGATTCACAATCCTCGCGGCTGCAATGTTCAAACTAGCTGGGCGCGGATTTTTGGGGCCACGGCCTTTAAGCGCCTCTTTCTTTGTTTGATAGGCAGTCACTATTGCCTCATGTGCATTAAGGGACTGTCTTGACGGCAACTTTCCGACCAATGGTTCTGCCGCCTCACAAATTGCTGACCAGGACAGTTTTGGTTCCTTCCATCCTCGAATTAGATTTACGATGGCGTTAATGTCTCTATTGTCCAGATGCTTAGCCAAGGCCACCTCCTAACAAAGTTGTCAAATCATCTAACATCACAGCTTCTTCACTTTCTTTGCCTTTTTGCTCGATGGTCACAATAGACGTCTTTGCGACAACACGGCGAAGCTGGCTGAAATCATTGCCCCGGAGCTTAATCTGGACACCATTTTCAATGTCTGGATTCTCTAAAATAGCCACTAGTTCACGAAACCGGGTAACAGTTTTCTTGTGGTACTGATACCAGCGATCAGTTCCTATCTCACCACTTTCCACTGCTGCGTCAGCAAGAAAAAACAGTCGCTCCAACTTCTCCAGACGTATCTTAATGCGATCCAACTTTTCAGCATCATCGTCTTTAATGCAAACCTGTTCGGTACAATTGACGCAATCTCGGAATTTCTCACAAGGACTCATGGTGTAATCATGCACACAGTAGCCATACTCCGCCACATGGACTGCGGCATGCTCTAAGGTATTGAACTCCTGCATAGTCACGGGCAGATGCTTTGCCACCTCGCCAACAGGCCCAAATAGCGCTGTTGTGGGATCAAGGCGTTCAGCCATGCCAACCAGTTCGTATTCAGTCATGTGGTTGTAAGTTCGATTCTGTTTCACATCTGCCCGCCCCGACCACTTGGCAATTTCCAAGTTTGACAGGCCACCGCGCTGGGTAATGGTGTTGAGCAGGTGTCGAGCCTGATGTGAGGTTAATTTCACCGGCTCTCCGTTTACAGCATGGTAACCATGGCGATCAAAGATACTGGCGTGTTTTCCTTTCAAGGACAGACGAGGCGTCAGATCACTGTTGAAGAAATTATTGGTTGGCTTATGTAACTCAACTGGTATGCATCCTCTGTTCCCGTGAAACTGATTTACGTTCAGTACAAACAAGGCATTGCTGTACCTAATTCCCTTGTCTTTATCAAACCACGGAAAGCCATCCGGTAAACGCGCTATTGTGTGCTGCCACAGGCTATTTAGCGTATGTACACCATCCTCTTTAGCTAAACCTCGATTACCAAGACACGACCTGCACGTCTTTTTAGAGTGATGTGCAAAACCGAGCGCCATACAAGCCTGCTTCATCGTCAATGGCTCATCATCGGCTACACTGGGACAGTTAGCATGGCGGTAAAACTTATTCGGGTGTTTCTCGATCCACTTGGCCAGTTGTCGTGCATTTTCAGAGAGCACTCTAACTCTAGCTACGGCTGTCTTAGCTATACCGACCATCACGGTGGGTATCCATTTGATATCACCCTCATAGCCTTTCCCCGCAAAAAAACGCCAACCATATCGTTCTATCCCTTCACGATCCGTTTCAAATACCTCGCAATCCACAGGCAGTGCTAACACCTCAGTAATACGTGAAGGTGCCGACATCAACATGGCAAAAACCGATGTTGTAAATATGTCTCGCTCATGAATTGGGTCGTTGGCAAAAATTTCCGCCAATGCATTAAGAGCAATATCACTCGGAAGTTTATCTTCCCTATTTTTCTTCGCCTCTCTGCTCGTTTTGTTCTTATCCTCTGCACGTTTAATTGGATTGACCCAATTTTGTACAGCACTTGATACAAGCTGGTTTTCAGCTACAAACTTAGCCAGGCGCTCAATCTCACGGCCACAATGATATGCGGAGCCATCGGAGTAGTAATGCTTTGCCAATTCAGCTGCTTCATCCAGCACAGAAATCGACAGGCCATCAATATTTGCGTTTCCGTTTACTTGAAGCAAAGCCGCCTCAACCGCACGGAGGGCTTTACTTTCATTCTTTGCCCTAGAGAGGCTATGCCCCTGCTGGTAACGGAAATAGGCTTTGGCAAAATCAATGAAAGCAGGGTCTTGCGTCTCTCCCAGTATGGGTTTTCTCGTAATAATGCCCAACTTGGCAAATACAGTCATGTTTGGCCAAACAGGAGCTTCCCAATTGAGATCAGAGCCGAATACAGTCAATTGATATCGGCACTGGGATATGAATGCTTCAAGGTTTTCTGCTGCTGTCAGCGTAGCCTTTGGCTTAAACAGGAAAATCTCAGCCATTGGTTATTGCTCCCTGTTAACTAAGCTCTTCACGACGTTTTGCACAACGCATGATCACATCTGCCAGCGCGATAATACTGCGATCAAGTACGGCAGCAATCTGGATGTCGCCAGTTATTTCTTTCACCCGTTCACGTTCGTTGAGCAGTCCTTGATAGACATCTTCATGTGGGCCGTCCAGCCAAGGCTGGAAATGCATACAGGTGTAGCAAGGAATAGGAACATTGGCACCACAAAAGCCATGTTCTCCACAAGTACCAACACCCTGACCCATTTCGGTCCGAATACGACTGGTAGGGTCGTTACCTCGATGCGCGTCTCTCTCTGAATCGACAAGTGCCCCGACGAAGGCCTGAGCGTATGGTGCTAATTGGAAGCCAACCGCCTCATCAAGCTTTTTCACATGCTCGGGGATATTCTTGATGTAAACGCCTGCGTTTTGGGTGTCCACGTGGTCAAGCAGTTCCGCAATCACCAGCTCGCCAAAGCCTTCCCGGGCAGCTCGTGTGCCTGTGGTATAACGAAAACGACGAGCATTGATATGTAATAGCTCACCGGTACGTTCCGACCGGATGCCAGACTTTTCTACGATGTATTGGAGGGTGTCGGTTATCTCTGTGGCGGGAATGTGGAGTTTGTCGGTAGCAAGCAGTTGGCGGAATTCATAAGGAGATTGGACGGCATCTAACACATCAAGATCAGGAAAAAGAGGGATTTGCTGCCGGTCATCTTCCTGCAATTCAAACTCCAAACGATTTTCAACCTGCGCAATCGCATTTCTTGCCTGAGCACTCAGGATTGCCCATAGTTCCAGTGATATTGCAAATGGCTTGAAGTTTATTCGGAAAGAGCTGCTGCGCTGCTTGGCTCGCGGCACATTCAACACATAGAAGGGCTCTCCCTTTTCATTTTTATCACAAAGGACATCGACTACACGAAGCAGCGAGATCTGAATGGGACGACGTCCTGTATGACTGGTGCCAAGTGCCATAGCCAACTCAGCTATAGTAATTAAGCTCTTTTCATAAGCCCGAACAGCCCCCTCGTTAAACGCTGTCAGCTCATTATCCGTCAGTGGCCCCTCTTGAGGATCCATGCGCTTAACCGCATCCCCCTTACGATTACCCTTTAGCGTCCAGCCATCTAGCAAGCGGTTCACCTCCTTACTGATGCCGGGATAGCCCAGTTCGTGCCAGGATCGAAGAAAGCCACGGATGGTTGCTAGATACCATTCTGTTGCAGGCGACAGCATCGACCGATAATTAATCAATACCGTATCAGTAATTTCTCTCGCGTCAGTCTCACGCAGCATGTGCTGAAACCGTTCAAGAATATTTTTTGTATGAGAAGAAGAACGATTGGATGCATAAAACGCCAGTGTGCGCAGGCAGCCATCTAGCGTCCCATCTGACAAGTAATGGTGAATATCAGCAAGATTAATAGTGATATTTCTATCCAATGTCCACGATGTGTCATACAACAGAAAAGAGTAGCCATTGGCCCTGGCACGGATTCGTTCTGGTACTAACCCAAGTAAGAGGTTATTCATGGTCATCCTTGAAGTCCTCTGGCCAGCTAGTGCCGTTACCTGCTTGTAATGCCAAAGCGGCCTCAAAACCTTTTTGCCGAAGGAAACGCTTGTTGTAAGTCGCTGCGGTTCCCGAGCCATCTCTCCAGCCCATTAAGTACGAACGAAGTTGCTCTTGGCGTTCCTCGCTGACTTGCTCATTCATGGCATCCATTCTTTCTGAAAACTTGCGATTCCAAGTGTGGCGGAGCGAATGTCCTGTCGCTGCATACAATTGCGGTGATATAGACCTGACTACGGAAAAAATTTTATGATATCCCCCTTTGGAGATAGGATTTCCCAGAGTTGGTCCACTCTTGTAAGTTACAAACAGATAGTCATTTTTCTTCGCATTTCTGACTTTCCGGCGATCTTGGAGGATATAACTATGCAGTTCTTGAGCTAAGGATTCAGCCAACGGTAAGAGCCGTTCTCTAGTTTTAGCATTAGGCTCATTGGTTCTAGAGTCAGCTTGTTCATCTGCTCTCCTAACGATACGGATCCTGTTAGCGCTAAAATCTATGTCCTGTATTCTTATATTTAATAATTCACCACCTCGGATGCCAAGATAAAACAGAAGCAAGATCATCAGCCGATTGCGGCGCTGCACATCTATTGAGAAAGGGTTTAACTCTGATCTAGGCTGGACGACTTCAAATAGCGCGTCCAATTGAACATCACTCAATGACCTGTCTTGTAAGTCGTGGTTTCTGCGCTTTTTAGATGGTCGGCGCGTCTTTATCTGCGCCGCCATAGCATTGATCTTTTCGACAACTTCCAGTTCTGTCGTCTTTAAGATATGCATCGCATACCAGTGTAAATAGTTGGCAAACGTTGTTAGCCGGGAATGCTGTGTCCCGTTATCAACGATATCGGTCATCGCATCTGCCAACCAAGAGGTAGAGGACACAGTTAATGGTCCCTTTCTTTGTTTGCACTGAGCAAAATCTCGCAGATCATCCAGCTCATGTGGCTTGAAGAAGTCTTTGGTCAAAAACCGCTGCTCAAGGTCAATGTCGCGACTCTCTACAAAACGTAACATCATAACCAGGTTGCTAGCCGCCGCCAACATTGTTGAAAAAGCATCCCCTCTATTGCGGATTTGAGTTGTTAGAAACAGAGTGGGGTAATACATGGGAAGCCCAGAAGCACGATCCACTACCATGCAATAGCGCTCGCCACTATCCATGACAAATGTTGTAACTCTGTAGTTCTTTTCCATGCACTCACACCCCATAAACATTACACAATTACAAGGTACACTTTATGTGAAATATCACCAATTTATACAAGACACTTTTTCCGACGATAGAAACAAAAAACCCCTGAATTAACAGGGGCCTGCGTATGAATTCGTTACAAATGACTCACAAGTTAACTCTAGAACGGAATATCGTCGTCGAAATCCATTGGTGGTTCGTTGCTGGTCGCCGGTGCGCTGTTCTGCGCCGGGCGAGACTGCTGCTGGCCGCCGCTGAACTGGTTGCCGCCCTGTGGCTGCTGAGGTTGGCCCCAACCGCCCTGGCCACCGGCAGATTGACCGGCCGGTGCGCCGCCGCCCTGACGGCCGCCCAGCATCTGCATGGTGCCGCCGACGTTAACCACGATCTCGGTGGTGTAGCGATCCTGGCCGCTCTGATCCTGCCATTTACGGGTCTGCAGGGAGCCTTCGATGTAGACCTGAGAGCCTTTACGCAGGTATTCACCCGCCACTTCGGCCAGTTTGCCGAACAGCACGACACGGTGCCACTCGGTCTTCTCTTTCTGTTCGCCGGTCGCCTTGTCACGCCAGCTTTCGGAGGTCGCCAGGGTAATGTTGGCCACTGCGCCGCCGTTCGGCATGTAACGGACTTCTGGATCCTGACCCAGATTCCCGACCAGAATTACTTTGTTTACGCCTCTGCTGGCCATGAGCACTTCTCCCGATGATTGATTTCTACACAGTATAAACGCGTCAGTTTACCACGCTGAGTACGAAACCACACCCGTGTTGATAAGTGCGAATTGCATTCCAGAATTGTCTTTTCGATCGACCTTGTTGCATTCGCATACTGGATATTCATTCAGGTTTTTTTGTGTCATAATTATGCGTTTCGACCAGGCTGTGCCGGTTTTTTGCGAGATCCATCACAAAATCCCCCGCAAAAATCGCGACAGGCGCGGTGTATCATCAAGACGGGAAGTGTAAATGGACAATATCGAAGTTCGTGGTGCTCGAACCCATAATCTGAAAAACATCAACCTGATCATCCCGCGTGACAAACTGATCGTCGTCACCGGCCTGTCCGGTTCCGGCAAGTCTTCGCTGGCTTTCGATACGCTGTATGCCGAAGGGCAGCGGCGCTATGTCGAATCACTCTCTGCCTATGCGCGCCAGTTCCTGTCGCTGATGGAAAAACCGGACGTCGATCATATCGAAGGCCTGTCGCCGGCGATCTCCATCGAGCAGAAATCCACCTCGCACAACCCGCGCTCCACGGTCGGCACCATTACCGAGATCCACGACTACCTGCGCCTGCTGTTCGCCCGCGTCGGCGAGCCGCGCTGCCCGGATCACCATGTTCCGCTGGCGGCGCAGACCGTCAGCCAGATGGTCGACAACGTGCTGAGCCAGCCGGAAGGCAAGCGCCTGATGCTGCTGGCGCCGGTGGTGAAAGACCGCAAGGGCGAGCACACCAAAACGCTGGAAAACCTGGCCGCCCAGGGCTATATCCGCGCGCGCATCGACGGCGAAGTGTGCGATCTGTCCGATCCGCCGAAGCTGGAGCTGCAGAAGAAACACACCATCGAAGTGGTGGTCGACCGTTTCAAGGTGCGCGACGACATGGCGCAGCGCTTGGCCGAATCGTTCGAAACCGCGCTGGAACTGTCCGGCGGCACCGCGGTGGTGGCGGATATGGACGACGAAAAAGCGGACGAGCTGCTGTTTTCCGCCAACTTCGCCTGCCCGATCTGCGGCTACAGCATGCGCGAGCTGGAACCGCGCCTGTTTTCCTTCAACAACCCGGCCGGCGCCTGCCCGACCTGCGACGGCCTGGGCGTGCAGCAGTTCTTCGATCCGGATCGCGTGGTGCAAAACCCCGAGCTGTCGCTGGCCGGCGGCGCGATCCGCGGCTGGGATCGCCGCAACTTCTATTACTTCCAGATGCTGCGCTCGCTGGCGGAGCACTATGAGTTCGATGTCGAAGCGCCATTCAACACCCTGAGCGCCAACGTGCAGAAGGCGGTGCTGAGCGGCTCCGGCAAAGAGTCTATCGAGTTCAAATACATCAACGATCGCGGTGACACCACCGTGCGCCGCCATCCGTTCGAAGGCGTGCTGCACAACATGGAGCGCCGCTATAAAGAGACCGAGTCCAGCGCGGTGCGCGAAGAGCTGGCGAAGTTCATCAGCAACCGCCCTTGCGCCTCGTGCCACGGCACTCGCCTGCGTGAAGAAGCGCGCAACGTGTTTGTCGAAGACACCACGCTGCCGGAGATCTCCGATCTGAGCATCGGCCATGCGATGACCTTCTTCCAGAACATGAAGCTCAGCGGCCAGCGCGCCAAAATCGCCGAGAAAGTGCTGAAAGAGATCGGCGACCGCCTGAAATTCCTGGTGAACGTCGGCCTGAACTACCTGTCACTGTCTCGCTCGGCGGAGACGCTCTCCGGCGGCGAAGCGCAGCGAATCCGTTTGGCCAGCCAGATCGGCGCCGGCCTGGTGGGCGTGATGTACGTGCTGGATGAGCCGTCGATCGGCCTGCACCAGCGCGACAACGAGCGCCTGCTGGAAACGCTGATCCACCTGCGCAACCTCGGCAACACGGTGATCGTGGTGGAGCATGACGAAGACGCCATCCGCGCCGCCGATCACGTGATCGACATCGGCCCCGGCGCCGGCGTACACGGCGGCCAGGTGGTGGCGGAAGGCACCGTCGACGACATCATGGCGCAGCCGGAATCGCTGACCGGCCAGTTCCTCAGCGGCAAGCGCGAGATCGCCATCCCCGCGCAGCGCGTGCAGGCCGATCCGACCAAGGTGCTGAAGCTGAGCGGCGCGCGCGGCAACAACCTGAAAGACGTGACGCTGACGCTGCCGGTCGGTCTGTTTACCTGCATCACCGGCGTGTCCGGCTCCGGCAAATCGACGCTGATCAACGATACGCTGTTCCCGATCGCCCAGCGCCAGCTCAACGGCGCCACCATCGCCGAACCGGCGCCGTTCCGCGAAGTGACCGGCCTGGAACATTTCGACAAGGTGATCGACATCGATCAGAGCCCGATCGGCCGCACACCGCGCTCCAACCCGGCCACCTACACCGGTATCTTCACCCCGGTGCGCGAGCTGTTCGCCGGCGTGCCGGAATCGCGCAGCCGCGGTTACACGCCGGGCCGCTTCAGCTTCAACGTCAAGGGCGGACGCTGTGAAGCCTGCCAGGGCGACGGGGTGATCAAGGTCGAGATGCACTTCCTGCCGGACATCTACGTGCCGTGCGACCAGTGCAAGGGCAAGCGTTATAACCGCGAAACGCTGGAAGTGAAGTACAAGGGCAAGAGCATCCACGAAGTGCTGGAGATGACCATCGAAGAAGCGCGCGATTTCTTCGACGCGGTGCCGGCGCTGGCGCGCAAGCTGCAGACCCTGATGGATGTCGGCCTGTCCTACATCCGCCTCGGCCAGTCGGCCACCACGCTTTCCGGCGGTGAAGCGCAGCGCGTCAAGCTGGCGCGCGAACTGTCGAAGCGCGGCACCGGCCAAACGCTGTATATCCTCGACGAACCGACCACCGGTCTGCACTTCGCCGATATCCAACAGCTGTTGGCGGTGCTGCATCAGCTGCGCGATCAGGGCAACACCATCGTGGTCATCGAGCATAACCTGGACGTGATCAAGACCGCCGACTGGATCGTCGATCTGGGGCCGGAAGGCGGCAGCGGCGGCGGCGAGATCCTGGTCGCCGGCACGCCGGAAACGGTCGCCGACTGCGAGAAATCGCACACTGCACGCTTCCTGAAGCCGCTGTTGAACCAGTAATGTCGCCGGCGTGCGGGCCGTCGTTCAGGCGGTCCGCACGCTGCCCCGTTTCCCCGCAATCGAACAGAAACAGGCAAGATTTCGACATTTTCAGGCATTTCCCTCCGCGCTCACCGCTTCTATCATCAATGTTCCCTCGGCGGCCGCCCTGTCTGATTCAGGCCGCGTCTCGCCGGCACTTCGCTGCCGGTCAAACGTTGTCCCCCCTACATTGATAACTGGAGCGACCATGAACATTACCCATGCCTATGCCGCGCATGACGCGAAGTCTGCGCTGGTGCCTTTCGATTACCAGCCGCGCGCCCTGCGCGACCACGATGTGCAAATTCAGGTGTTGTTCTGCGGCGTCTGCCACTCGGATCTGCACCAGGCGCGCAATGAATGGAGCAATACGATTTACCCGGTGGTGCCGGGCCACGAAATCGTCGGCCGCGTTAGCGCCGTCGGCGACCATGTCTCGCGTTACCGGATCGGCGATCTGGTCGGCGTCGGTTGCATGGTGGATTCCTGCCGCAGCTGCCCGAGCTGCGATGAGGGGCTGGAACAGTATTGCGAAAACGGCTTTACCGGCACCTATAACGGCCAGGATCGCCACACCGGCGCCGTGACCTACGGCGGCTACTCCACCAATCTGGTGGTGGATCAGGACTTCGTGCTGCGCGTGCCGGAAAACCTCGATCCGGCCGGCGTCGCGCCGCTGCTGTGCGCCGGCATCACCACCTATTCGCCGCTGCGCCAGTGGGGCGCGGGGCCAGGCAAAAAGGTCGGCATCGTCGGGCTCGGCGGGCTGGGGCACATGGGCGTCAAACTGGCGCGAGCGATGGGCGCGCATGTGGTGCTGTTCACCACCTCGCCGTCGAAAATCGAAGACGCCAAGCGCCTCGGCGCCCATGAAGTGGTGATTTCGCGCAACCCGGATGAGATGGCACAGCACGTCAACAGCTTCGACTTCATCCTCAACACGGTAGCGGCTCAGCACGATCTGAACCCGTTCCTCAACTTGCTGCGCCGCGACGGCACCCTGACGCTGGTCGGCGCGCCGGAGCACGATCATCCGTCACCGCAGGTGTTCAACCTGATCATGAAGCGCCGCCGCATCGCCGGTTCGCTGATCGGCGGCATCGCGGAAACGCAAGAGATGCTGGACTTCTGCGGGCAGCACGGCATCACGTCGGATATCGAGCTGATCCCGATGCAGCAAATTAATGAGGCCTATGAACGCATGCTGAAAAGCGACGTGAAGTACCGCTTCGTGGTGGATATCGACTCGCTGCGCGCCTGATGACGGCGGGCGCCCGGCGGCGCCCGTTTTTTTATAGCTGCTTGATGATCCTGGCCGGGTTGCCGCCCACCACGCAATTGGCCGGCACGTCTTTGGTCACCACCGCGCCGGAGGCCACGACCGCATTATCGCCGATGGTCACTCCCGGATTGATCACCGCACGCCCGCCGATCCACACGTTGTCGCCAATCCTGACAGCCTTACCGAACTCCGCCCCGCCGACGCGAGTCTCGGCGTCCAGCGGATGGGTGGCGGTATAGATATGCACGCCCGGCGCCAGCAGGCAGTTGTCGCCGATATGCACCTCGCATACGTCGAGGATCACGCAATCGAAGTTGGCGTAGAAGTTCTTGCCGAGATAGATGTTATAGCCGTAATCGCAGCGGAAGGTCGGCTCGATGGTGCCGCCCTGATAGCAACCCAGCAACTCACCCAGCCATTGTTTGCGCAGCTCGCCCTCTTCCGGCGAGGAGTGGTTATAGCGATGCGTTAGCTGGCGTGCGCGCCGGCGTTCGCTGCGCAGCAGTTCATCGCCGGCGTCGTACAGTTCCCCGGCGATCATCTTGCGCTTTTCTTCGCTCATGGCCATGTCGGCCTCCTTCATCCGCGTGTCTTGAATGCCCAAGCGTAGCTGTTTTAGTGCCGCAATAAAAAGGGAACGTTCCCAAACCCAGGTCGCGATCACGCTTTAACATGAAAAAAACAGAAGAAAAACGGGCGGCGCCGCCGCCCGGCAATCAGGCGCGCAGTTCCTGGCGCACGTGTTCGGGCAGGCCGTCCACCACCAGCTGATAGGAGCTGTCGATCAGCGTGTAAAACTGCGAGTTCGGCAGGTTGCCGTCGAGAAACACCGTATTCCAGTGCGCCTTGTTCAGGCCGTTACAGGCGACGATCTCCGGATGGTGTTCACGCAGGCTTTCCGCCAGCTCTGGGCTGGACTTGACCGCCAGCGCCGGCCGCCCTTCGACCTCGCACACCATGGCGAACATCACGTCACCCACCTTGATCTGGCTGGCCTGCCACTGGTTCTGGTCGCTCTGCTCCGCGCCCGGCTTCGCCATGCAGTACTCCAGCAATGCGCTGTTATTCATTGGGTTATTCCCCCTGTAACGTGGCCACAATACGGCGTGATCCGCCGTGGATGCGGTGCTCCCCCAGCCAGATGCCCTGCCATGTGCCCAACATCAGCCGCCCGTGCCTGACGGGCAGCGTCAAGGAAGCGCCCAGCAGCGAGGATTTGATGTGCGCCGGCATGTCGTCCGGCCCTTCGTAGTCATGCTGATAGGGTGCGTTTTCCGGCACCTGACGCAGGAAATGCTGCTCCATATCGGCTCGCACCGTGGGATCGCAGTTCTCGTTGAGCGTCAGCGAGGCCGAGGTGTGCTGCAGCAACAGATGCAGCAGGCCGGTTTGCAGGCGGTGTAAGTGGGTTAACTGGTTGACTATCTCGTCGGTAACCAGATGAAAGCCACGCGCTTTTGCGCTGAGGATTAGCGTTTGCTGATGCCACATGAGTGAGCGCCCCTCAATCAGTATATTCTCTCTCCGGTTTGCGGCAACTTCGGCGGCGCGCCGGCAATAAAAAAGGAGCGATATCGCTATCGCTCCCGATCAACGTCCGTTCAGACTAACAGGCGTTACTGCACTGCGGCAAACGCCTCGGCCACCTGACGCACGTTGTTGTGGTTCAGGCCGGCCACGCACATGCGGCCGCTGTGGATCAGGTAGACACCGAACTCTTCTCGCAAACGATCGACCTGCGCCGCGCTGAAGCCGGTGTAGCTGAACATGCCGCGCTGCGCCAACAGGTAATCAAAGTTGCGCTGCGGCAGCGCGCTCTTCAGGGTGTCCACCAGCGCGTGACGCATCTCGAGAATGCGGGTGCGCATGCTCTCCACTTCGTCCAGCCATTGGGTTTTGAGCTGGGCGTCGTTCAGCACCTTGGCCACCAGCTGCGCGCCGAAGTTCGGCGGGCTCGAGTAGTTGCGGCGCACGGTGGCCTTCAGCTGGCCCAGCACACGCCCGGCCGCCTCTTCGCTTTCACACACCACCGACAGGCCGCCGACGCGCTCGCCGTACAGCGAGAAGATCTTCGAGAACGAGTTGCTCACCAGGCACGGCAAACCGGCCGCCGCGATGGCGCGAATGGCGTAGGCGTCCTGCTCCATGCCGCCGCCGAAGCCCTGATAGGCGATGTCGAG
The DNA here is from genome assembly GCF_047456145.1 of Serratia sp. BNK-23. NCBI lineage: Bacteria > Pseudomonadati > Pseudomonadota > Gammaproteobacteria > Enterobacterales > Yersiniaceae > Serratia > Serratia sp. BNK-23. Next base: position 324,980 of record NZ_CP179900.1, on the reverse strand, counting down.
GAACGGAATGATTTCACGTTCGGCGATCACCTTGACCACCTCATCCCACTGGGCGGGAGTCAGGTCGGAACCGGTCGGGTTGTGGCAGCACGGGTGCAGCAGCGCAATGCTGTGCTTCGGCAGCTGTTTCAGCGCAGCCAGCATGGCGTCGAACTTCACGCCCAGGCTTTCGCTGTCGAAATATGGATAGGTATTCACTTTGAAACCGGCGCCGCTGAAGATGGCGACGTGGTTTTCCCAGGTCGGATCGCTGACCCACACCTGCGAATCCGGGAAATAGCTTTTCAGGAAGTCGGCGCCCACTTTCAACGCGCCGGAACCGCCGACGGTCTGAATGGTGGCGATGCGCCCCTGCTGCAGCATCGGGTGCTGCGCGCCGAACAGCAGCTGCTGGATGGCGGAACGGTAAGACTGCAGCCCTTCCATCGGCAGGTATACCGAGGCGCCATGCTCGACGCTGTTCAACTGCGCTTGCGCCGCGGCGACCGCCCGCATCTGCGGAATGATGCCCTGCGCATCGTAGTACAGGCCGATGCTCAGGTTCACCTTGTGCGCGCGCGGGTCTTGTTTGAATTTTTCCATCAGCGACAGAATGGGATCGCCGGCATAGGCGTCAACGTTCTGGAACACGGGGTTTTTCTCCTGGTTTATTGTGGTTTTGGGCACAGCGTTACGTTCCTAATATAGACGGAAAAGCGCATTCGGTTTTAGCTTTATCTCGCCACCGGCAATAAACCGTTTTCCTTGATGCGATTGAGCACCACCGCCGTTTTGATATGCGCCACGCTTTTGTGCGGCGACAGCGTCTGGCTGATGAATTCGCTCAGCGCCGGCAGGTCCGCCACCGCCACTTTGAGCAGGTAATCGGCGTCGCCGGTGGTCTTGTAAGCGTCCAGGATCGCGTCCACTTCCTCCAGCATCTGATGAAAGCTGTCGATCTGCTCCTGCGCGTGCGTGATCAGGCTGACTTCGATCAGCCCCACCAGCCCCAGGCCGACCGCCTCCGGCGCCAGCCGCGCGTGGTAACCGCGGATCAGCTGCGCCTGCTCCAGGCTGATGCGCCGCCGCGAACATTGGGAGGCGGAGAGCCCCACCAGCTCGCTCAGCTCCTGATTGGTCAGACGGCCGTTGGCCTGTAACAGCGTCAGGATTTTCATATCAAAATCGTCAATGTTGTACATAGCCACCTGTAAACTGTGTTAATAAATGTTGACGTTACAGCCTACCAGTTTTTTTACCGTTGCCGACGTCACACCCTGGCGCTTAAATCGCGTACAGCAGCAACGCCCGGCGTTTTCGCCGGTAAGCGGCATAAAAAACGGCTAACTCATGCAGGCAAACGACAATTAACGGCGAAGTAACGCATAAAACCACGAATGTATAAAAAGGACGCCAGATGAAAAAGTTACTCCCTCTCGCGCTGCTGCTCGCCGCCGGCAGCGCCGGCGCGCAATCCCACCTGGACAAAGTGCTGCAGCAAAAGACCCTGGAGGTCTGCACCACCGGCGACTACAAGCCCTACACCTTCCTCAAGGAAGACGGCGGCTATGAAGGCATCGATATCGACATGGCGGAATCGCTGGCGAAGAGCCTGGGCGCCAAGGTGAAGTGGGTGAAAACCAGCTGGAAAACCCTGACGCCGGACTTCGTCTCCGGCAAGTGCGACATCGCCATGGGCGGCATCTCCGTCACGCTGGAGCGACAAAAACAGGTGTTCTTCGCCGACAAGCTGGATACCGATGGCAAAATCCCGCTGGTGCGCTGCACCGACGTGAAGAAATACCGCACGATAGAACAGATCAACAAACCGTCGGTGCGCCTGCTGGAACCGGCGGGCGGCACCAATGAAGCCTTCGTGCACGCCTATTTGCCGAAGGCCAAACTGACGCTGACGCACGACAACATGAGCATTTTCCAGCAGCTGGTGGATCGCAAGGCGGACGTGATGATCACCGACGCCTCCGAGGCGTTGTACCAACAAAAGCGCTATCCGAAGCTGTGCGCGGTGAATCCGACCAAACCGATGCAGTACGGCGAGAAGGCTTACATGCTGCCGCGCGACGATCTGAGCTGGAAACTGTATGTGGATCAGTGGCTGCACCTGGCCAAGGCGACCGGCGAGTATCAGAAAATTATCGACAAGTGGTTGGCGGTAAAGAAGTAACGCGCTGAGAAACGGGGCCGACGCACGTCGGCCCCTGCGGCGCATCAGTCACCGATGTATTCCATCGCCACGCGCTGCGTGAGCTTGGTGATCAGTTCATAAGCGCTGATGCCGGTACAGGCGGCGATACGCTCGACCGGCAACGCCGGCCCCCACAGCACCGCTTCATCCCCCACCTTATCGGCGGCGTCCGGCCCGAGATCGACCGAAATCATGTCCATCGACACCCGGCCGACGATCGGCACTTCGCGGCCGTTAATCAGGATCGGCGTGCCGGTCGGCGCGCTGCGCGGGTAACCGTCGCCGTATCCCATCGCCACCACGCCAAGGCGAGTATCGCGCGGACTTACCCAGGTGCCGCCATAGCCCACCGCTTCACCGGCCTTGTGCTCGCGCACCGCGATCAGGCTGGATTTCAGCGTCATCGCCGGCAGCAGGCCATACCCGGCGCCGCTGCCGTTATCCAGCGGCGAGACGCCGTACAGAATGATGCCGGGACGCACCCACTCGTTGTGGGCATCCGGCCACAGCAGCGTGCCGCCGGAGGCGGCGACCGAGCGCTGGCCCGGTTTACCGCGCGCGAACTGCTCGAAGCAGGCGATCTGTTTCAGGGTGGCGTCGGACTCCGGCTCATCGGCGCGGCTGAAGTGGCTCATGATATTGACCGGTTGCGCCACATTGCGGCAGGCGCACAGGCGCTGATAAAACGCCTCCGCCTGTTCGGGGCGCACCCCCAGCCGATGCATGCCGGTATCGAGCTTCATCCACACCGGCACCGGGCGCGCCAGCTCGGCCTGCTCCAGCGCCTCGAGCTGTTCGATGCTGTGCACCGCGGTTTCGATGTTGTTCGCCACCAGCACCGGCAGGTCTTCGGCGCTGAAGAAGCCTTCCAGCAACAGGATCGGCTTGACGATGCCGCCGGAGCGCAGCATCAGCGCCTCGCCGATGCGCGCCACGCCGTAGCAGTCGGCGTCTTGCAGGGTGTGTGCTGTTTCCAGCAGGCCATGTCCATAAGCGTTTGCTTTCACAACGGCAATCAGGCGGCTTTGCGGCGCCTGGCGGCGCACCTGTTGCAGATTATGTCGCAGAGCGCGGCGGTCGATTACAGCGGTTGCCGCTTTCATTTCAGTTCCTTAGCTGATTATTCGTCATCGTATTGTGGCCCCGCGTAGTTATCGAAACGCGACCACTGGCCGTTAAAGGTAAGGCGCACGGTGCCGATCGGGCCGTTACGCTGCTTACCGATAATAATTTCCGCGATCCCTTTCAGATCGCTGTTCTCGTGATACACCTCATCACGATAGATGAACATAATCAGGTCGGCGTCCTGCTCGATGGAGCCGGATTCACGCAGATCAGAGTTGACCGGGCGTTTGTCGGCGCGCTGCTCCAGGCTGCGGTTCAGCTGCGACAGCGCCACCACCGGCACCTGCAGCTCTTTCGCCAGCGCCTTCAGCGAGCGCGAAATCTCGGCGATCTCCAGCGTACGGTTGTCGGACAGGGCCGGCACGCGCATCAGCTGCAGGTAGTCGATCATGATCAGGCTAAGCCCGTCGTGCTCGCGGAAAATGCGCCGCGCGCGCGAGCGCACTTCGGTCGGCGTCAGGCCGGAGGAGTCGTCGATGTACATGTTGCGCTTCTCCAGCAGGATGCCCATGGTGCTGGAAATGCGCGCCCAGTCCTCATCGTCGAGCTGGCCGGTACGGATGCGCGTCTGATCCACACGCGACAGCGACGCCAGCATACGCATCATGATCTGTTCGCCGGGCATCTCCAGGCTGAAGATCAGCACCGGTTTTTCCTGGGTCATCGCGGCGTTTTCGCACAGGTTCATGGCGAAGGTGGTTTTCCCCATCGAAGGACGGGCGGCGACGATGATCAGATCGGACTTTTGCATGCCCGCGGTTTTCTTGTTGAGGTCCTGATAGCCGGTATCGACCCCGGTCACGCCGTCGTGCGGCTGCTGATACAGCTGCTCGATGCGCGACACGGTGTCTTCCAGGATGCGCTCGATGCCCTTCGGGCCCTCGTCTTTGCTGGCGCGGTTCTCGGCGATTTGGAATACGCGGGATTCCGCCAGATCGAGCAGGTCTTCGCTGCTGCGCCCCTGCGGATCGTAGCCGGCGTCGGCGATCTCGTTAGCCACCGAGATCATCTCGCGCACCACCGCGCGCTCGCGCACGATGTCGGCGTAGGCGCCGATGTTGGCGGCGCTCGGGGTGTTTTTCGACAGCTCGGCCAGGTAGGCGAAGCCCCCCACCGAGTCCAGCTCGCCCTTCTGCTCCAGCGATTCGGACAGGGTGATGAGGTCGATAGGCTTGCTCATCTCCAGCAGACGCTGCATCTCGGTAAAGATCAGGCGATGCGGGCGGCTGAAGAAGTCGTTGGCGACCACGCGCTCCGCCACGTTGTCCCAACGCTCGTTATCCAGCATCAAACCGCCCAACACCGACTGCTCGGCCTCCAGCGAGTGCGGCGGCATCTTCAGCCCTTCCATCTGACGATCTCTGGAACGCTCTCTGGTTTCGTCCGCGTTTGTTTTGTTGGTTGGTTTTTTTCCTGCCATGAAACGTAGTCTTTATCCGGTTGCGAATGAAGGATCTTGACGCGAGAGTATACGTGATTTTTGCGTCATAACCGATGCAAAAAAGGTATTGAATCCCGCACGGGTGAACTGGATCTCCGATACTAAAAAGAATAGGGTGAAATCAGACACTCAAACGAGGTAACGATATGGCCAAGCGCATTCAGTTTTCCGCCACCGGCGGGCCGGAAGTCTTGCAATACGTTGATTTTACACCGCTCGACCCCGCCGCTGGCGAAGTGCAGATCGAGAACAAAGCGATCGGCATCAACTACATCGACACCTATGTGCGCAGTGGGCTGTACGCGCCGGCCAGCCTGCCGAGCGGCCTCGGCACCGAGGCGGCCGGCGTGGTGGTCAAGGTTGGCGCCGGGGTCAGCGCGATCAAACCGGGCGACCGGGTGGTGTATGCGCAGTCGTCGCTCGGCGCCTACAGCGAAGTCCACAATGTGCCGGAAGAAAAAGTGGCGCTGCTGCCGCACAACCTCAGCTTTGAGCAGGGTGCCGCTTCTTTCCTCAAAGGGCTGACGGTGCATTACCTGCTGCGCCAGACCCACGACGTGCAACCGGGTGAAGTGTTCCTGTTCCATGCCGCCGCCGGCGGCGTCGGGCTGATCGCCTGCCAATGGGCCAAAGCGCTGGGCGCACGCCTGATCGGCAGTGTCGGCTCCGACGAGAAGGCCGCGCTGGCGAAACAGGCCGGCGCCTGGGCCACCATCAACTACCACAAAGAGGATATCGCCCAGCGGGTGGCCGAGCTGACGCACGGCGAGAAGGTTGGCGTGGTGTACGATTCGGTGGGGCAAAGCACCTGGCAGGCCTCGCTCAACAGCCTGAAGCGGCGCGGCCTGATGGTCAGCTTCGGCAACGCCTCCGGCCCGGTGACGGGAGTCGATCTGGCGCTGCTGAATCAGAAGGGCTCGCTGTACGTCACCCGCCCTTCCCTCAACGGTTACATCACCAACCGCGCCGAGCTGCAGTACGCCAGCAATGAGCTGTTCTCGCTGATCGGCAGCGGCGCCATTCGGGTGGAAGTGAGAGACGAGCAGAAATTCGCGCTGGCCGACGCCCAGCGTGCGCACCAGGTGCTGGAAAGCCGCAGCACCAGCGGTTCCAGCCTGCTGATCCCCTGATAGCAGCCAAAGAAAAGGGCTCCTTGCGGAGCCCTTTCTGTTACTGCGTTTTGTAGGGGTAGAGCAGAGTCCGCCAGAGACAGGGGGTTGCTTTAGCAACACGAATTTTAGGTGTCTCTCACGGTGATGAAATGGGTCGCATCACTGCATCGACCAACATCCTAACAGCCCCGTCCGGCAAAAAACACGCTTTATGTGCCACATCGCCGGGGAAAACTGCCAAGCTGTGATCGCTGCCGCATTAGCGTGGTGGGTAGTTATGCAAGTTTCATCGCGACTGACTGATTATTCAGCAAAAAATCAGTAACGCCTGACCTGGGGTTTCTGCATTGAACGGTAAATCCATACCCCAACCACCGCCAAAATCAGCCACGGCAGCAGCTTGATGACCACCGCGAATAACCCGCCCAACAACATGAACGCCGCCGCCGCCAACAGCGCAGCGAAGATCCCCAGCAGCGAGATGCCGGTCACCATCAGCATCACCACAAAGCCAATGAGAAAGAAGATTTCCAACATGATTGCTCCTTTGCAATGCAACGTATCTGCAGAGTGAATTACAAGAAGCGTGCCAGAATGGCGGAAGGGCTAACCTATTGAAAAAATGGGGAAGGCATCCGGCAGCGCGCCAAATGCCTGGTGAAAAAGACTAACTGTTGGTCAAATTTTTTCGGCTACGCCATTTCGACACGCGGCTGGCGCACCAACGCCAGCGCCTGCTCCACCACCCGCGCATCGGCGCCCGGCTTGTGGGCGTTCTCGCTCAGATGGCGACGCCACTGGCGCGCGCCCGGCACGCCCTGGAACAGACCGAGGATATGGCGAGTAATGTGGCCGAGATAGGTGCCGTTGGACAGCTCGCGCTCAATATACGGATACAGCGCTTCGACGATCGCCACGCTGTCCGGCACCGCGGTCTGCGCGCCGAACAGTTCGCTGTCGACCCGCGCCAGGATGCCCGGATTCTGGTAAGCCTCGCGCCCCATCATCACGCCGTCCAGATGCTGCAAGTGCTGTTGCGCCTCTTCCAGCGTTTTCACCCCGCCGTTGATGGCGATGGTCAGCGCCGGGAAATCCCGCTTCAGCTGATAAACGCGCGGGTAGTCCAGCGGCGGCACTTCGCGGTTCTCTTTCGGGCTGAGGCCGGAGAGCCAGGCTTTGCGAGCGTGGATGGTGAACATGTCGCACTCGCCACGCCCGGCGACGGTCTGGATAAAGTCGCACAGGAAAGCGTAGCTGTCCTGATCGTCAATGCCGATGCGGGTCTTCACCGTCACCGGAATCGATACGACGTCGCGCATCGCCTTGATGCAGTCGGCGACCAGCGTCGCCTGCCCCATCAGGCAGGCGCCGAACATACCGTTTTGCACCCGATCGGACGGACAGCCGACGTTGAGGTTAATCTCGTCATAACCGCGCTGCTCCGCCAGTTTGGCGCAGTGCGCCAGCGCGGCCGGATCGCTGCCGCCCAGCTGCAGCGCCACCGGATGCTCTTCTTCGCTATAGGCCAGATAGTCGCCCTTGCCGTGGATGATCGCGCCGGTGGTCACCATTTCGGTGTACAACAGCGTTTCCTTGGTCAGCAGGCGGTGGAAGTAACGGCAATGACGATCGGTCCAGTCGAGCATTGGCGCGATGGAGAAGCGATTGGCGGCGTAGGTTGGGGCGTGGTTGTCTTTCGTCATGCTGAGTTACTGGCTACCTGAGTCTGTCTGGGTTCAACGAACGGCGCGCGGCCGCAAACGGCTATTATAACGACAATCGACGCCGTTGGGAAAACCGCCTTGCCGGTGGCGTAAATAAGCGGGAGTAAGGCGAATAAATTCACTCGTTCAGGTGTTATCTCATTACGGGCGCGCACGGCGCCTCTGCCTTGAGGACACAACCATGAACAGCTTCATTAAACGCCTGCTGGCATCGGCCATTGCCGGCTGCCTGCTGTTTTCCGGCGCGGCGCTGGCGATGGGCGGCGACGGCAGCGGCCAAACCCCGCCGACCTGTCCGAAAGGCCAGGTTTACGACAGTAAAACCCAGACCTGCACGGTGGATAAAGGCAGCAAAGTCGACGACGCCGACCGCACTAACTATGCCTATGCACTGGCGAAAAGCGGCCGCTATCAGGAAGCGATCGATATGCTCAACACGCTGCAAAATCCCAACACCGCCGTCGCACTGAATTATCGCGGCTACGCCACGCGCAAACTGGGCCGCACCGATGAGGGTATCGGCTATTATTTAAAATCAGTGGCCCTCGATCCGAAATACCCCAAAGTGCGCGAGTACCTGGGAGAAGCCTATATGCTGAAAGGGCGGCCCGACCTGGCGCGCCAACAGCTGCTGGTGATCCAGTCGCTGTGCGGCACCGGGTGCGAGGAGTACCGAGATTTGGCGGCAGCCATCGACCGCCAACCGGAATCTTGATCCGACGCGCCTGCGGAGGTGACTATCAGCGGCGATGCGATACGCGATGAACTCGGCCACTATCTCTCCCGCCTGTGGCGCTATGCGCTGGTGCTTTCGCACCGGCGGGATGTCGCCGACGACCTGGTGCAGGCAACCTGCGTGCGTGCGCTGGAGCGCGCCGCGCAATTCACCCCCGGTTCACACCTGGATCGCTGGTTGTTTGCCATCTTGCACTCTATTTGGCTCAATGAAGTTCGCGCCCAGCATCGTCGTCAGGGGCAAGGCTGCATGGCGGCGGAAGAGCTTGGCGATGCGGACAACGGTGAACAGCCGGTCTGGCTCAATGAAGTGATGCGGCGCGTAAGCCGGTTGCCGGCGGCCCAGCGCAACGCGCTGTTTCTGGTGTATGTCGAAGGGCTGTCCTACCGGGAAGCGGCGAAAGTGCTGGCGGTGCCAATCGGCACCGTCATGAGCCGCCTGGCGGCCGCACGCCTGGCCTTGGCCGATGACCGCCAGTTGCCAAACGACGATTCGCACCGTAAGAAGCCCCCTCCTCCGCCCTTGCCCCGCACTCGCCGATAAACCGCTGGCCGCCAATTCGTGTTAAGCGGCCTATTCCAACGCGCGGATAACCCGGCACGGCTGCCCCAGCGCCAGCACATTGGCCGGAATGTCGCCGGTGACGATGCTGCCCGCGCCGATGGTCGTGCCGTCACCGATGGTCACTCCCGGCAGGATCACCACGTTGCCGCCGATCCAGACGTTGCTGCCGATAGACACCGGCTGCGCCGAGGTGCGGAAAGGAAAAGCCGGGTCACCGGTAAAGCGTTCACCGGCCTTCAGCGGATGACTCGGCGTGTAGATTTGTACGTTGGGGCCGATCAGCGTGTTGTCGCCGATGGTGATGGTGTTGCAGTCGAGGAACACCGCATTGACGTTGATAAAACAGTTTTTACCGATGCGGACATGCTGCCCGTAGTCGCACCAGAATGGCGTTTCGATCCAGCTCGCCTCACCCCAGTTGCCGAACAGCTCGCCGAGCAGGCGATTTTTCTCGTCCGCCTGATGCGAGTCCAGCGCCCCCAGGCTTTTGGTCAACGCCCTCGCCCGATGGTACAGGGCGATCAGTTCTTCATCGCGGCTGTTGTATTCCAGGCCGCTTAACAGTTTCTCTCTTTCCGTCATCACACAGGGCTCCTGCTCATCACGCGGGTGAAAGGCGTTATACCGCTCTCGCCCCCCGCTCTCCAGCGCTAAAACCGGCAACGTTGATCTACCGCCCGGCGGAGGGGAAAAGTTGTGATGCATCTCTCTTTTAGCGCACTCAGCGCGCCTTTCTCTGCGCTATCCTCAGGGGAAAAGGGGGCAACTCTCGGCGATTCGCCGTAATCATGGTAAAATCGGCTTTTTTACGTACCGGGATATTTGCGATGAACTCAACCACCCAGGAAAAGCTGCTGGCGCAGGCGGAACGCCTCTGCCAGCAACGCAATGTGCGATTGACGCCGCAACGGCTGGAAGTGCTGCGTCTGATGACTCAGCAACCCGGTGCAATCAGCGCTTATGACCTGCTCGATCTGCTGCGCGTCGCCGAACCGCAGGCCAAGCCGCCGACGGTCTACCGCGCGCTGGATTTTCTGCTGGAGCAAGGGTTTATCCATAGGGTGGAGTCCGCCAACAGCTACGTGCTGTGCCACCACTTCGAACAGCCGATGCATACGTCCGCGCTGTTTATCTGCGATCGCTGCGGCCAGGTGACCGAACGCACCACCGAAGGCGTGGAGGAGACGCTGCAGAAGCTGGCGCAGGAAGCCGGATTTGCGCTGCGGCACAGCGTGGTGGAAGCGCATGGCCTGTGCGCCGGTTGCGTTGAAGTTGAAGCTTGTGACAGCAAGCATGACTGCGCCGAACACGATCACAGCATCGCCATCAAGAAGAAGTAAGACGAAGTCAGGTACTTCCCTGTACCTGCGGCCGGGGCGCCAGAGGATGGAGCGACGCCGGCCTGCGCTGTTGCCGGCCGCCGTCAGTGGCGGCCCTGCGTGTTACCAGCGGTGTTTGGTGTGATCTTCCCAGGCCTTCACCTCTTTTTCGGCCGCCTCTTTCTGGTAACCGTAGCGCTCCTGAATTTTGCCGACCAGCTGTTCGCGTTTCCCTTCGATGACCGTCAGATCGTCATCGGTCAGCTTGCCCCATTTCTCTTTCACTTTGCCTTTCAGCTGCTTCCAGTTACCGTCGGCTTGATCTTTATTCATAGTCTCTCCGTTAACCTGTGGTGAATCAGTGATCCCTGTCGCCGGCCGGGTTAACCAGAAGTTTTTCTGGCGGATGCTCCCTTCACCTTAAGAAGCACCGCTCCCCTTCATTTACCAGCCACATGATTCATTCTAGTTAAACATGGAAATAAAAAAGCCAAAACACAGGATAAAAAACCATTAACAAACAAGATAAAAACAAAAAACGCTAACAAACAACGAACTAACGCGAACAGACCAAGGCTGAAAACATGTAAGCAAACATGATCAAAATCATAAGAAAAACTAACCATTAACCCAACAAGACGTCCGGTTTAATGGGCAGTAAACCAGCTGCCGCGCACCTGGTGACGGTGCCAAATCCAGCCCAATGCCAGGCCGCGCAGCGCCAGAAACACCGCCAGCGCCAGCCAAAGCCCGTGGTTGCCAAGCAGCGGCACGCTGAACAGCGCAATACCATATCCCGCCGCGGCCACCGCCATGCTGTTGCGCATCTCGGCGCCGCGCGTGGCGCCGATAAACATGCCGTCCAGCAAATAGCACCACACCCCAACCAGCGGCAGAATGACCTGCCAGGGTAAATAATGGGCGGCCAACGCACGCAGTTCCGGCAAAGAGGTCAAGGCTGCCACGATCTGCTGGCCGGTAACGGCATACGCCAGGCCGAAGGCCAACGCGACCAGCCCTGCCTGCCTGCAGGCCGCGTGCCACACTTTGCGCAGTTGGCTGTCGTCCCGGGCGCCGTAGGCGTGGCCCGAATGAGCCTCCACCGCATAAGCGAAACCGTCGAGCGCATAGGCGGTGAACGTCAGCAGATTCATCAATACCGCATTGACCGCCACCACCTCGCTTCCCAGGCGAGCGCCGAAAATGGTCAACGACGCAAAGCACAGTTGCAGCAACAGTGAACGCAGCATGATGTCGCGGTTGAGCGCCAGCAGGCGACGCAGATCGCCACGCCAGGCCTGGCGCAGCATCTGCAGGGTAATACCGCGCAGGCGCATCACCCGCCACGCCAACCACAGGCCGAGCAGCAGCGTAGCGTATTCGGCGATGGCGGTTGCCGCCGCCGCCCCCCGCACGTTCCAGCCCAGGCCCATCACCAGCCAGATATCCAGCACGATGTTCAGCAGGTTGCCGACGATCAGCAGGATCACCGGCGCCCGCACGTACTGTACGCCAAGCAGCCAGCCCAGCAGCACCAGGTTGGCCAGCGCCGCCGGGGCGCTTAACCAGCGGATCTCAAGAAAACGCCGCGCCTGTTCCAGCACGTCGGCATCGCCGCCGACGATCCGCAGCGCCAGTTCGATCAGCGGATAGCGCAGCAGGACGATCGCCACCCCGGCCAACAGCGCCAGCAGCAGCGGTTGCATAAAGGCGCGCGCCAGCGCCTGGGGGTTCTGCGCCCCCAGCGCTTGCGCCGCCAGGCCGGTAGTGCTCATGCGCAGGAACAGCAGCAGCATGAACAGGAAGTTGGTCGCCACCGCACCGATCGCCACGCCCCCCAGATAAATGGGGCTGTCGAGGTGGCCGATCACCGCGGTGTCCACCAACCCGAGCAGCGGCACGGTAATATTGGAGAAGATCATCGGCAGGGCGAGGCGCCACAGGGCTTTATCGGTGTCGCTGGTGAAAGCGGAAATCAGGCGCATGATGGGATGTTCCTGTGACTGAGTGACAAAGGGCGAAGTCAGAAACAAAAACGCCCCAAAACAGGGGCGATTGATACAGGGAGCGGCGGTGATGGCGCGGCGATTAAATCCAGTCGCCGTTGCGGATCACGCCGACCGCCAGCCCTTCGATAGTGAAATTCTGCTGACGCAGATCGACCACGATCGGTTGGAATTCGTTGTTCTCCGGCAGCAGTTCAACCACGTTGCCGTGCTTTTTCAAGCGCTTGACCGTCACTTCGTCTTCGATCCGCGCGACCACGACCTGGCCGTTGCGCACGTCTTGCGTTTTGTGCACCGCCAGCAGATCGCCGTCCAGAATGCCAATGTCGCGCATTGACATGCCGTTCACCCGCAGCAGGAAATCGGCGCTCGGTTTAAACAGGGAAGGATCCACCTGGTAGTGCCCTTCGATGTGCTGCTGCGCCAGCAGCGGCTCGCCGGCGGCGACGCGGCCGATCAGCGGCAGCCCTTCTTCTTCTTCCATCAGCAGACGGATACCGCGCGAGGCACCGGAGACGATTTCGATCACGCCTTTGCGTGCCAGCGCCTTCAGGTGCTCTTCGGCGGCGTTAGGCGAACGGAACCCCAGACGCATCGCGATCTCGGCACGCGTTGGCGGCATGCCCGTTTGCGAAATGTGCTCGCGAATCAGATCGTAGACCTCTTGCTGTCTGGTAGTTAGTGCTTTCATTCCGCCCCCTGTTTGTTTATACAGTCTTGCTGTGAGTATATACAGGTAAGCGCGGATTGGGAACCGAAGAATAAATAAAAATCAGTCAGTAGGCGCTTTTCGTCAGCCGAAATGCTGCCATAAGACCGTGCCCCAAACGAACAGCGCCAGCACGATCGCCAGCGACACCGCCGCCGATCCCATGTCCTTGGCCCGCCCGGACAGCTCGTGATGTTCGCTGCCGATGCGATCCACCACCGCCTCGATCGCGCTGTTCAGGATCTCGACGATCATCACCAGCGCTACCGATCCGATCAATAAAATGCGCGCTATCGCACCCACATCCAGCCAGACAGCCAGTATGATAGCCAGAAGGGTGACCACCAGTTCCTGGCGGAAAGCCGCTTCGTGCTGCCAGGCGGCGGATAGCCCTTTATAAGAATAGCCGGCTGCCTTGATGATGCGGGTCAGTCCGGTTGCTTGGTTTGCCATGTTTTCGTGCCTTTCTCAGAGGTCGGTCATAATAAAAAGAGTCTAGAACAGTCCGCGCTGACGGCTCTCGGTTTTCGAACACCACAGATCTGCTACCCGGTTTCTGGTATGCTTGCGGCGCATTGCTAACAAGAGGCTTCACGTTGTTATGTCAGGTTGGCGTAAAATTTATTATAAAATATTGAATTTACCACTTAAATTGTTGGTAAGAAGTAAGGTCATCCCTTCAGATCCGGTTACCGAGCTAGGGTTGGATCCCTCACGGCCGATTTTGTATGTTTTACCTTACAATTCCAAGGCGGATTTGCTGACGCTGCGCACCCAGTGCCTGGCGCAGGATCTGCCCGATCCGCTCAACTCGCTGGAGATCGACGGCACCGTGCTGCCGAGCTACGTGTTCATTCACGACGGCCCGCGCGTATTCCGCTATTACACCCCAAAAGAAGAGTCGGTAAAGCTGTTCCACGACTATCTGGATCTGCATCGCAGCAACCCGGATCTCGACATTCAGATGCTGCCGGTTTCGGTGATGTTCGGCCGTTCGCCGGGCCGCGAAGGCCACGGCACGCCGCACCTGCGTCTGTTGAACGGCGTGCAGAAATTCTTCGCCGTGCTGTGGCTCGGCCGCGACAGCTTCGTGCGTTTCTCCAACACCGTGTCGCTGCGCCGCATGGCTACCGAACACGGCACGGATAAAACCATCGCGCAGAAACTGGCGCGCGTGGCGCGCATGCACTTCTCGCGTCAGCGCCTGGCCGCGGTGGGCCCGAGTCTGCCGGCCCGTCAGGATCTGTTCAACAAGCTGTTGGCGTCCAAAGCGATCGAAAAAGCGGTCGAGGACGAAGCGCGCAGCAAGAAGATCTCGCACGAGAAGGCCCAGCAGAACGCCATCGCGCTGATGGAAGAGATCGCCGCCGACTTCTCCTACGAAACCGTGCGCCTGTCCGACCGCGTGCTGAGCTGGACCTGGAACCGGCTGTATCAGGGCATCAACGTCACCAACGCCGAGCGCGTGCGCCAGCTGGCGCAGGACGGCCACGAGATCGTCTACGTGCCCTGCCACCGCAGCCACATGGACTATCTGCTGCTGTCGTACGTGCTGTATCACCAGGGCCTGGTGCCGCCGCACATCGCTGCGGGCATCAACCTCAACTTCTGGCCGGCGGGCCCGATCTTCCGTCGCCTGGGCGCGTTCTTCATCCGCCGCACCTTTAAAGGCAACAAGCTGTATTCGACGGTGTTCCGTGAATACCTCGGCGAGCTGTTCACCCGCGGTTACTCGGTGGAATATTTCGTGGAAGGCGGCCGTTCCCGCACCGGGCGTTTGCTGGAGCCGAAGACCGGCACCCTGTCGATGACCATCCAGGCGATGCTGCGCGGCGGCACCCGTCCGATCACGCTGGTGCCGATTTACATCGGTTACGAACACGTGATGGAAGTGGGTACCTACGCCAAAGAGCTGCGCGGCGCCACCAAGGAAAAAGAGAGCCTGCCGCAGATGCTGCGCGGCCTGCGCAAGCTGCGCAACCTGGGCCAGGGATACGTCAACTTCGGCGAACCGCTGCCATTGACGGCTTACCTCAACCAGAACGTGCCGCAGTGGCGCGAATCGATCGATCCGATCGAGGCTCAGCGTCCAAGCTGGCTGACGCCGACGGTCAACGATCTGGCCGGCCAGATCATGGTGCGCATCAACAATGCCGCCGCAGCCAACGCCATGAACCTGTGTTCCACCGCGCTGCTGGCCTCGCGTCAGCGTTCGCTGACCCGCGAGCAGCTGGTCGAGCAGCTCGAGTGCTACCTGCAGCTGATGCGCAACGCGCCTTACGCGCGTGACGTCACCGTGCCGACGCAAACGCCGGATGAGCTGCTGGATCACGCGCTGAACATGAACAAGTTCGAGGTGGAGAAGGACAGCATCGGCGACATCATCATCCTGCCGCGCGAGCAGGCGGTGCTGATGACCTATTACCGCAACAACATCCACCATCTGCTGGTGTTGCCGTCGCTGATCGCCAGCATCGTGATGCATCATCGCCGGGTGTCGCGCGCCGAGCTGCTGCGCCAGATCGGCATGATCTACCCGATGCTGAAAGCCGAGCTGTTCCTGCATAACGACAAGGAACAGCTGCCGGAGGTGCTGCGGCCGATGATCGACGAGCTGATCCGTCAACAGCTGATCTGCGACAAAGGCGACGATCTGGTGCTCAACCCGGCGCGCATTCGCCCGCTGCAGCTGCTGGCCGCCGGGGTGCGCGAAACCCTGCAACGCTACGCCATCACCATGTCGATCCTCAGCGCCAACCCGAGCATCAACCGCGGCGCGCTGGAGAAAGAGAGCCGCATCATGGCGCAACGTCTGTCGGTGCTGCACGGCATCAATGCGCCGGAGTTCTTCGACAAGGCGGTGTTCTCCACCCTGGTGGCGACGCTGCGTGAAGAAGGCTACATCAACGACAGCGGCGATGCGATCCGCGAGCACACCCTCGAGGTGTACAGCATGCTGAGCGATCTGATCACGCCGGAAATCAAGCTGACCATCGAAAGCGTCAACATGCCGGAAGAGACCAACGCTCTGCCGCAAACCGATGCGGAAGAAGAGAAAGACGAGTGATTTCGCCCGGCGCGGAAACACAAAAGGCACCCCTTGGGGTGCCTTTTTTCTTGCGGCAGGGAACCGTTACGCCGGCAGATAGCTCAGCGCGATGCCGATAAACACCACCAGCCCGACATAGTTGTTCTGCAGAAAGGCCTTGAAGCAGGCGTCGCGCTCGCGCCCGGCGATCTGCTTCTGCTGGTGAATGAACAGTGCGCCCGCCAGCAGCAGCGACCAGTAAAACGCGCCGCCGAGCTGCGCCAGATAACCGACCCACACCAGCAGCAACAACGTCGCGAACTGCAACAGCCCGACGATCAGCTTGTCATAACGCCCGAACAGGATAGCGGTGGACTTGATGCCGATTTTCAGATCATCGTCGCGATCGACCATCGCATACAGCGTGTCATAGGCCACCGTCCAGCAGATGTTCGCCAGCAGCAGCAGCCAGCAGCTGAGCGGCAGCGATTCGCTGACCGCCGCATAGCCCATCGGAATGCCCCAGCCGAACGCGGCGCCCAGCACGAACTGCGGCAGGTTGGTCACCCGCTTCATAAACGGATACACCCAGGCCAGTGCCAGCGCCGCCAGAGACAGCCAGATGGTCATCGCATTCAGCGTCAACACCAGGCAGAACGAGATCAGCACCAGCACCACGAACAGCACCTTGGCCTCTTTCGCGCTCACCCGGCCGCTCGGCATCGGCCGCCCGGCGGTGCGTTTCACGTAGCCGTCCACCGCGCGATCGGCATAGTCATTCACCACGCAGCCGGCGGCGCGCATCAGGAACACGCCGAGCACGAACACCAGCAAAATCGACAGCGGCGGCACGCCTTTTCCGGCCAGCCACAGTGCCCACAGCGTCGGCCACAACAGCAACAGCGTGCCAATCGGTTTATCAATGCGCATCAAATGGCTGTAAGCCCGCCATTTACTTTGAGTCACGCTTCCCTCCAACGTCTTGCTCTCCTCTCTTATGCGGGGACCGCTGAATACAGCGGCGAAGCCGGTAAAAACAGTTCGGTCAGCAGCAGCGGCTTGCCCGCCAGCCGCAACCGTGAACGACGCGCCCACAGCGCATCCTGTCGGCCGATATGGATATAGTCGCGGGTCAGATCGCCGCTGCTGAACAAATAGCGCCCCAGCGGCAGCGTCCCCAGATCCACCAGCGCCTGGTCGGGGCCGGTCAGCGTATGTTCCGGGATCACCGTGCGCCCCAGCAGCCAGGGCTGGCCGTCGCCCAGCAGCACCACTTCGCGCAGCCAGTAGCGCGGGCTATCGGGCAGGTGGTTCGCCTCGTCGCCCAGCGCCTCGCGCGTGACGAAGCATTCGCGCTGCGGTTCAACGCGCACCTGGGCGCAATGGCGTTCAAATCGTCGGGTCATGGAGCCTAACTCCATCAGCCAGTCGCTGACGGCGGCGGGCGCCGGAGGATCCTGTTCGGATAACCACTCCAGCGGCGGCAGGATGGAATCCCTGATGCCAGACATTGCTTTACTCCTCGCCTGAACCGCAGCCGGTACGGCGCGCCAGACGATACAAACTGTTAACAGGCCCCCATTGTAGCGCAGAAATGCGAAAGCGGCAGGCTGATTCGTGGCGAAAACGGCAGGTCTGTCGGCCGGAAAAACCGGGGTTCTGTCATCTTTTTGCCATCCGCATTCTCTATCTTCATTTCCCGGCGCGCTGACGATTCTGTGATCGCCCGCAAAGTTTCAGCTTCCTCGCGTTGTGTTATCTACGCGCGTAGATACCCTGATACGGCAGCGTTGAATCGCCATGCGTCCGACATGATTTGTCGGCACACCTTTGTTGCCGGCACCAGGGAAACCATCTTTAACCGCGCCCCTCCAGGCGCAGAATAAAAGAGGATAGCACTGCCATGAGCGAAACAACGCTTGCCCCTTCACAGACCGCCGACGCCGCGCTGGCGGCCGATGAACGCCTGGCAACCAAAGAGGGGCGCAGCCAATTTTGGCGCGCCACCTTCTCCTGCTGGCTCGGCACCGCCATGGAATACGTCGACTTCGCGCTGTACGGCCTGGCGGCCGGCATGGTGTTCGGCGACGTGTTCTTCCCCGAAGCCACGCCGCTGGTGGCGTTGCTGGCCAGCTTCGCCACCTACTCCGTCGGCTTCGTCGCGCGGCCGATCGGCGCGCTGGTGTTCGGCTGGATCGGCGATCGCAAAGGCCGCCGCGTGGTGCTGATCACCACCGTGGCGCTGATGGGCCTCTCCACCACATTGATCGGCCTGATCCCGCCCTATGCGCAAATCGGCGTCTGGGCGCCCGCCTGCCTGGTGATCCTGCGCTTCGCGCAGGGGTTCGGCGCCGGTGCGGAGCTGTCCGGCGGGGCGGTGATGCTGGCGGAATACGCGCCGGCCAAGCGGCGCGGGCTGGTGGCGTCTATCATCGCCATCGGCTCCAACAGTGGCACCCTGCTGGCGTCGCTGGTGTGGCTGCTGGTATTGCAGCTCGACAAGGAAGACCTGATGAGCTGGGGCTGGCGCATTCCGTTCCTCGCCAGCATCCTGATAGCCGGGGTGGCGCTGTATCTGCGCCGCCACGTGCGGGAAACGCCGGTGTTCGAACGCGAGCTGCAGCAAAACCACCAGCGCATGCTGGACGCCGCCCAGGCCGCGCCGGATACGCGCAGCTACCTGCAGCGCACCAAGGCGTTCTGGGTGATGCTCGGCCTGCGCATCGGCGAAAACGGCCCCTCCTACCTGTGCCAGGGCTTTATCGTCGGCTACGTCGCCAAGGTGCTGATGGTCGATAAATCGGTGCCGGCGCTGGCGGTGCTGATCGCCTCACTGTGCGGTTTTCTGGTGATCCCGCTGGCCGGCTGGCTCTCCGATCGTTTCGGCCGCCGCATCACCTACCGGTGGTTCTGCCTGCTGCTGGTGCTGTACGCTTTCCCGGCGTTCTGGTTGCTCGACAGCCGTGAGCCGGCGATCGTCATCTCGGTGATCGTGGTCGGCATGTGCATCGCATCGCTGGGGATCTTCGGCGTGCAGGCGGCCTACGGCGTCGAACTGTTCGGCGTGAAGAACCGCTACTCCAAAATGGCGTTCGCCAAGGAGCTCGGGTCGATCCTCTCCGGCGGCACCGCGCCGCTGATCGCCACCGCGCTGCTGTCCGGTTTCGGTCACTGGTGGCCTGTCGCCTGCTATTTTGTTGTAATGGCGGCCATCGGCTTAATCACCACCTTCTTTGCTCCCGAAACCCGCGGCCGCGATCTCAACCTGCCGCAGGATGCCGCGTAGCGGGAAGGCGAACAGGACCTCAATTTGGATAATCACTCCGCGCGCCGCGTTACCCGCGCCGACGTGGCTCGCATAGCGGGCACCTCCGTCGCCGTGGTCAGCTATGTGATCAACAACGGTCCGCGCCCGGTGGCGGAAGCCACCCGGCTGCGCGTGCTGGCGGCGATCGAGCAGACCGGCTACCGGCCGAACGACATCGCGCGAGCGCTGGCCTCCGGCAGCACGCAAACCTACGGGCTGGTGGTGCCGGATATTTCCAACCCGTTCTTCGCCACGCTGGCGCGGGCGCTGCAGCAGGAGGCCTTCAGCCGCGGCCGCGTGCTGCTGCTGGGCGACGCCGGCGACGACCGGCAGCGCGAATATGAGCTGATCAACAACCTGCTGCGCCGCCAGGTCGACGGCCTGCTGTACACCAGCGTCGATCGCCATCCGTGGTTCGATCTGATCCGCGCCTCCGGCACGCCCTGCGTGATGATAGATACCATCGACAGCCAGGCCGGCGTCTGCGCCATTCGCGTCGACGAGCGCGACGCCGCCTGCCAGGCGACCCGCCATCTGCTGCAGCACGGCTATCGCGATATCGGCATTTTTATCGGCCCGCTGACCATGCTCAACGCACAGGATCGCCTGAACGGCTGGCGCGATGCGCTGCTGGAAGCGGGCATCGCGCCGCGCGACGAATGGATTTTCGAGGTGCCCTACACCCGCCAGGGCGGTTACCAGGCCACCCAGCGCCTGGTGCAAGGCCCGCGCCCGCGCGCCGTTTTCACCTCTAACGAGCAGCAGGCGCTCGGCTGCCTGTCGGCGCTGGCGGAACATGGGCTGCGCGCGCCGGGCGATCTGGCGCTGATCTGTTTTAACGGCACGCAGCAATCCGAATTCAGCGTGCCGCCGCTCAGCGCGGTCGAGCAGCCGATCGACGCCATGGCCAAGCGGGCCATCGCCATGCTAGCCGCCGGCGCCGCGCCCGCCGAGCTGCATGAATTCGCTTTTCAACTGCGCATCCGCCACTCGTGCGGCTGCTAGCGGTTTTTCAGGACACCTTACTATGCGTTTAATCATTGATTGCGATCCCGGCAACGGCGTTCCCGGCGCCAACGTCGATGACGGTCTGGCGCTGGCTCTGGCGCTGGCGGCCAAACCGCAGCTGCAACTGGAGCTGATCAGCATCGTGGCCGGCAATACCCCGCGTGAAGTGGGCTTCGCCGTCGCCTCCGATCTGCTGGCGCAGAGCGGCTACCGGGTACCGGTCGCCCTCGGCGCGGCGCGCGCCCTGAGCGAGCCGCCGGAGCCGTGGCGCGCCCATCTGGACCGCCCGATCGCCGATCCGCAGCTGGCGGCGCTGTGGCGCGACTTGCCCGCCCCCTCGCTGGCCAACGCGCCCGCACCGGACGCCGCCATCGCCATCGGCGAACTGATCTGCCGGCATCCCGGCGAGATCACGCTGGCGGCGATCGGCCCGCTGACCAACGTTGCGCACGCCATGCAGCTTTACCCGCAGATGGCGCAGGCGGTGAAAGAGATCGTGATCATGGGCGGCGTGTTCAACGTCGAAGGATACATCAAGGACACCAATTTTGGTTTGGATCCGGAAGCGGCGCGGCTGGTGTTGAACAGCGGTGCCAATATCACGCTGGCGCCGCTGGACGTCACCACCCAGACCATGCTGACCCAGGCGGATCTGGCCGCGCTGACCCAGCCGGATACCCCGCTGTGCCGTTATTTGCGCGCCACCACGCAGCCGTGGATCGACTATTCGCGCCATACGCGGCGCCTGCCGGGCTGCTGGATCCATGATGCGCTGGTGATCGCCTGGCTGCTGGAACCGCAGTTGGTCACGACCGAAATGTTCCATGTGGATGTGGCGCTGGAAGGGGCATTGACGCGCGGCAGCTCACGCCGTTGGCGGCCGGGCGGCCTGCGCCTGACGGTCGGTATGCCGCCGCCGCAGGGCAAGCCGGTGCGCATCATGCAGCAGGTGGACAACACCCGTCTGCTGGCGTTGATCGGCGCAACGCTGGCGCGCGGATGAAAAAAGGTGCGCCAAGGCGCACCAATCATCGAGCCAGCATCGGCAGCGCCGGGTGTTACCCCTTGCCTTTAACGCTGCTGATAAACGTTTTACGCGCAGTGGTAGAGCCCAACTTCTCGGCCTCATTCATCAGCTTCAGCGCCTTGTCGATATCGCCCGCCTTCACCGCCTGCTTGATGCCGTTATTGAAGTAGCTTTCGGTATCGTTGAGCATCGGCTCCGCCGGTTTCTCCGGCGTCGGCATCGGTGCCGCCGCCGCGGCCGGGGTGCTCGACCCCACCACCACCGGCGCCACGGTCGGCGCAGGCTGCAGCATGCCGATCATCACGTTGCCGGTGCCCTGTTCAGCGGTGACCTTAAGCTTCAGCGTGCCGGTCGTCGCGTGGCCGGCGATCGGATCCGGGATATCCGGCACCGCGTTGCCCACCCCCTGCGCATAGGCCTTGGCCGGGTTGGTCAGCTGCGTAGTTTTCACCAAATCCTGGCGAGTGGTGTACACCAGCAGGTAAATCTGTTTTTGACCGAGCGCCGGCGTCAGCTTCAGCGTGCCTTCGAGACGATCGGAGGACATCGCCCCCGGCGGCTGGTAAGGGAAATAGCTGCTCGGGTAATACGCCGCCGGGCGCAGATGCTCGTCCAGCACCAGCACGCTCGGCGCGTACAGCGAATTGTTTTTGGCGAGGCTGCTCAGCGTCACTTCCAGCGAACCGCGATCGGCCGGCAACGTATAGGCGGCGATCGCCCCCTGGATCTCGCCCTGATTGAGCTGCGGGCTGACGGCGTCGAGCTTCACCTCTTGCGACACCGGCGGCTGCAACGGCTGCCACGGCAGGCTTTGCAGCGTGGCGGCGCTGATGGCCGGCGCGACGGAAACGTTGGCCGGCGTATCGGCATTGGCCGCCAAAGGCGCGCCGACGGTCAGCGCCAGCGACAGGCAGAGTGACAGCAGATTCTTTTTCATCGTTATATCCTCTTTCAGCGCCGCGATGGATCAGGCAAGAGATCCGGCCGCGGCGAATGCGATTGGGGGAGAGCCTGCGGCCCTCCCCGTCCTGTCGTTACCACCAAATTTCCATCTGGGCGCCGAAGGTGACTTCGTCATCCTTGCCGCGGCTGAAGGTATGCATGCTGGTGTCGTTGTAAGCGGTGCCGGCGTTATACCCGGTATCATCGCCGGTGGCGTAGCCCCACTTCTCATCCCACTTGGCGTAGGTGGCGAACAGGCGGATGGCCGGACGCGACCAGATGCTGTTGCCCGCCTGCCATTGTTGCGCCAGGGTCACTTTATACTGGCCGTTGCGATCGCCGGTGCGCTGGGATTTGACGTTGTCATAGCCGGCTTCCAGCAAGGTGCTCATGATCGGCGTCCATTTGTACATCGGGCGCACGCCCACGGTGTACCAGGTGGTGCCGTTGTTGTTGTCGCGGTCGATGTCCTGGAACATGGCGACGTACATCAGCGCCCATTGATCGTTGAAGTCGATGGCGCCGTGATCCAGCACGCGGATCATCTTGCCGTTGTTATCGATGGTGGCGCCTTCGTTGCGGCCGTTGTTCTGCGAGGTCATCGAGTCGGTGGCGTACTGCAGCACGAACTTGTTGTAACCGTTCAGGATGCTCTGCGTGTGTTCCGCGGTGAACATCCAGCCGTCTTTGCTGGCGCCGTCCGCCAGGCGGTAGTTGTCCTGCGCATTGGCGCGGCCGTAGTCCACGCCCAGCTCCAGGGTGCCGCCCGGGTTCAGCTCCAGGCCGGCCAGACGCAGGTC
This sequence comes from Serratia sp. BNK-23, assembly GCF_047456145.1. NCBI lineage: Bacteria > Pseudomonadati > Pseudomonadota > Gammaproteobacteria > Enterobacterales > Yersiniaceae > Serratia > Serratia sp. BNK-23. The sequence goes on along the minus strand of NZ_CP179900.1, from coordinate 301,947 downwards.
GAAGGTATCGTTGACGGTCGGACGCTGTTTCCATTCGTTATCCAGATAGCCGTAAGAGCCGCCGGATTCGGAGTTGCGGGTCACGGCGGCGGACAGCTTGCCGAAGCCCAGATCGATGTTCTCCAGACCAGCGCCCGGGCCGGAGATATCCCAGTAGTAGAAGTCGATCATGTGAACGTCATGACGCTGATAGAAACGCTTACCGGCCCACAGCGTGGAGCCCGGCAGCCAGTCGATCAGGTTTTTACCCTGCACGTTGACTTCGCGGAAGCCCGGCGTCACGTCTTCCCAGTCGGAACGTTGCGAGACCGAATAGGCCAGGTTGGTGTCGAAATAGAAGCTCTTGTCGCCTTCTTTCCACACTTCCTGCCCCAGTTTCAGTTCGGCGTAGGTTTCACATTCGTTGCCGAGACGGTATTTGCTCGCGGCGCCGGTGGCCTTGAAGCACTGTTGCTCACCGCCGCTGCCGGTCCAGCCGATGCCGGAACGGGCGTAACCGTGAAAATCCACGGCCAGCGCCTGAGTAGAGAGAACACCGGCGGCGACAGCCAGTGCCAGAGGAAGTTTGCGCAGAGTAGTCATCATTATTCTCCTGTTATACCGACTTTGATGCTTTAAACGCCCGGCTCCTGGTGCAGCCGTTTACATGCCGTACCGTCTTCACGGAACAGGTGGCAACGATGAGGCGGCAGGCCGATGGCGAATGTGGCACCTTCTTCTACCAGCACCACGTCGTTCTGGCGGTACACCAGGTTTTGACGGATGGCCGGGATTTGGATGTGGATTTGCGTCTCGTTGCCGAGCTGCTCCACCACCTGTACGTCGCCGGTAAGCCGCACTTCAGAGGCTTCGCCGGGCAGCAAATGTTCGGGGCGAATGCCCAGTGACAGGTTGGCGCCGGGCTGAACGCCCGCGCCTTCCACCGGCAGCCAGACCAGTTGACGGTTGGGCAGTTCGACCTGCACCTGTTGCGGCTGCGCAGCGGTCACCTTGACCGGCAGGAAGTTCATCTTCGGCGAGCCGATAAACCCGGCGACGAAGCGGTTGGCCGGGTAGTGGTACAGTTCCAGCGGCTTGCCGACCTGCGCCACGCGACCGGCGTCGAGCACCACGATCTTGTCGGCCAGCGTCATCGCTTCGACCTGATCGTGAGTGACGTAAATCATGGTGCGCTGCAGGCGCTTGTGCAGACGGGAGATCTCGATGCGCATCTGCACCCGCAGCGCGGCATCGAGGTTGGACAGCGGTTCGTCGAGCAGAAACACGTCCGGCTCGGCCACCAGCGTGCGGCCGATCGCCACGCGCTGACGCTGCCCGCCGGACAGCGCCTTCGGCCGCCGATCGAGCAGGTGCGCCAGCTGCAGCACCTCGGAGACCTGGTTCACCCGTTGATTGATTTCCGCTTTCCTGGCGCCGGCCAGCTTCAGGCCGAACGACATGTTGTCCGCCACCGACAGGTGCGGATACAGCGCGTAGGACTGGAACACCATGCCGATGCCGCGCTCGGAAGGCGGCACCTCATTCATCCGTTTCTCGCCGATCAGCAGGTCGCCGGAGGTGATGTCCTCCAGCCCGGCGATCATGCGCAGCAGCGTCGATTTGCCGCAGCCCGACGGCCCGACGAACACCACAAACTCGCCGTCTTCGATGGTCAGATTGACGTCTTTGGAAATCACGGCCTCACCGAAGGCCTTATAAACGCTGCGCAGTGTCACGCTAGCCATGCGTTACTCCCCTGCTTTCGCAGTTAACATGTCGTGTGAAAATGGCGGAGGCAAAGCCCGCCAAAACCCATTGATGACCCTCTTGCTGCGCGCCGTGCTGCCATGCCAACGGCAAGGTCGCCTCAGACGGCGCGGCCGCCTGAGTATAAGGCTGCAGGTTTATCAGCGCTTCAAGGCATTGATCCTGATGGGTAATAAGTAAGCGCACCACGCCGTCCCGCTGGCTGACCGCGTTCAGCTCGCCGCGCTGGATGAGCGGCGAACGGCGCAGAGCCAACAGCGCCTGGCAGTAACGTAAGGTGGAGTGGCTGTCGTGCTGTTGGCGGCTGATGGCCAATGCGCGGTGTTCGATCGCCACCTGCTGATACCAGCTGATCTCCCCGGCGGTGACCTGTTCGGGGGCTTCATGCCACGGCATCGGCGTTTGCGCGCCGCGCGGATCCTGCAGGCCGGCGGCATGCGGCAGCCCCAGCTCTTCGCCCTGATACAGGCAGATCGGCGCCGGCAACATCGCCAACAGCGTCAAAAAGGCGGCGGCGGAACGCAGATCGCCTTGCCCCCAGCGGCTGACCACTCTTGGCTGCTCGGCGTCCCCGGTGCTCCACAGGCTGTCCGCCAACGTGGCGCGGCGGGCGTGCAACACCGCCGCCAGCTTCTCCGCGCTGAACGGCATCACGTCCAGCGCCAGCGCGCCGTGGGCGAACCGCTGCGGCGCGACGGCATTGCGAACGCGGTTGGCTTCATCGCCGTACCACAGCGTCAGCCCTTCGCCCGTCACCGTCGCCTCGGCCTCCGGCGCCAGCGTCTGCGGCAGCAGCAGGCCGTCGATCGACAGCGCTTTCAGGTACGGCAGCGCCGCAAGCATGCCGTGTGCGTCGCCCACGCCGTCCCCGTTTCCGTCACGGAAACTGGCCGGATGGATCCGGTACAGGGTGGGCTGAGTGGCGATAGGCATTGACGACATAAATCCGGTATCCCTGCTGCGCGTAGCGTTAAAAATCGATGTGCCGATAGTGCGGGAGTCACCGGAAAGGGTAATCATCCGTAACAGGATTTTTCATGGGGGAGGAGGCGGGAGGATGAGAGAACGACCGCGGCGATGAGAAGTTCCGCGCTTAAGGCAAATCTGTGATCCGGCTGGCAAAAATCGCCCCCCTATTTTGTGCCTGACGCCACAGAATAGAGCACAACGTTAACTGGATCACACTCCTCATCTTAGGGGCGTAGAGGGGGGGAGGATGAGAATATGTCGCGTTGTGACCCACTATTACCGCGAAACGTCTCTCCTTGATTTATGTGCCCACAAAAAGAAGGACTGGATTATGACTCGCAGCATTACCCTCGCCCGCACGCTGGCGCTCTCGGCACTGGCCACCCTGGTGCTCTCTTCTTCCGCCTTCGCCAAGATTGAGGAAGGCAAACTGGTTATCTGGATCAACGGCGACAAGGGCTATAACGGCCTGGCGGAAGTCGGCAAGAAATTCGAAAAAGACACCGGCATCAAGGTTACCGTCGAGCACCCGGACAAACTGGAAGAAAAATACCCGCAGGTGGCCGCCACCGGCGACGGTCCTGACATCATTTTCTGGGCCCACGACCGCTTCGGCGGCTATGCGCAGTCCGGCCTGTTGGCCGAAATCCACCCGTCCAAAGCCTTCCAGGACAAGCTGTTCCCGTTCACCTGGGACGCCGTGCGCTATGACGGCAAGCTGATCGGCTACCCGATCGCCGTCGAAGCGCTATCGCTGATTTACAACAAGGACTTGGTCAAACAGCCGCCGAAGACCTGGGAAGAGATCCCGGCGCTGGACAAACAGCTGCGCGCCGCCGGCAAGAGCGCCATCATGTGGAACCTGCAGGAACCCTACTTCACCTGGCCTATCATCGCCGCCGACGGCGGTTATGCCTTCAAGTATGAGAACGGCAAATACAACATCAAGGATGTCGGCGTCGCCAACGCCGGTTCGCAGGCCGGCCTGCAGTTCATCGTCGATCTGGTGAAAAACAAACACATCAACGCCGATACCGATTACTCGATCGCCGAGGCCGCGTTCAACAAAGGCCAGGCCGCGATGACCATCAACGGCCCGTGGGCCTGGAACAACATCGAGCAGAGCAAAATCAACTACGGCGTGACGCTGCTGCCGACCTTCAAAGGCAAACCGTCCAAACCGTTCGTCGGCGTGCTGACCGCCGGTATCAACGCCGCCAGCCCGAATAAAGAACTGGCGACCGAGTTCCTCGAGAACTATCTGCTGACCAACGAAGGGCTGGCGGACGTCAACAAAGACAAACCGCTGGGCGCGGTGGCACTGAAGTCTTATCAGGAGGCGCTGGCCAAAGATCCGAAGATCGCCGCCACCATGCAGAACTCGCAAAACGGGGAGATTATGCCGAACATCCCGCAGATGAGCGCCTTCTGGTACGCCGAACGCAGTGCAGTGATCAACGCCGTCAGCGGCCGTCAGACGGTGAAAGCCGCGCTGGACGACGTGCAGACCCGCATCACCAAGTAACGACGTCGTGCGGGGCGCCGTGGCGCCCCGCCATTGCTTCACAGAAAGGAACGCCCTATGCAATTCGCTCACGCCGGGACGCCTGCGCGTAAAAAATCGAAGTGGTGGCAAAGCGACGCGCTGAAATGGCTGGTAGTCGGCCTGTTCAGCCTGGTGACCTGCTACCTGATTGTGTTGATGTATGCACAGGGTGAATACCTGTTCGCCATCCTGACGCTGATCCTGGTCAGCGCCGGACTTTACGTCTTCGCCAACCGCCGCGCCTACGCCTGGCGCTATGTGTATCCCGGCGTCGCCGGCATGGGACTGTTCGTCCTGTTCCCGCTGATCTGCACCATCGCCATCGCCTTTACCAACTACAGCAGCACCAACCAGCTGACCTTTGAGCGCGCGCAATCGGTGCTGATGCAACGCCAGTTCCAGAGCGGCAAAACCTTCACCTTCGGCCTCTACCCGGCGGAAAATCAGCAATGGCGCCTGCAATTAACCTCGCCGGACAGTGAACAGCCGATGATTTCCGAGCCTTTCCGCCTCGACGCCGCTGCGCCGCAAACCCTGACATTGACCACGCAGAGCGCCGCGCCGCAGGGCGAACGCGCCACGCTGCGAGTGATCACCCAGAACCGGCAAGCGCTGAGCCAGCTGGTGGCGCAACTGCCCGACGGCGGTGAATTGCGCATGAGCTCTCTTCGCCAATTCTCCGGCACCCGTCCGCTGTATGCGCTGGACAAAGACGGCAGCACGCTGACCAATAACCAGACCCAGGTGCGCTATCGGCCGAACGGCGACATCGGCTTCTATCAGGCGATCAACGCCGACGGCGGCTGGGCGCAGGAAACCCTGAGCCCCGGCTATACCGTCACCACCGGCTGGAAAAACTTCCTGCGGGTGCTGCAGGACGAAGGCATCAAGAAACCGTTCGTGTCGATCTTCATCTGGACCATCGTGTTCTCGGTAATGACGGTGATCCTCACCGTGGCGGTCGGCATGGTGTTGGCCTGCGTGGTGCAGTGGGAGGCGCTGAAAGGCAAGGCGATCTACCGCGTGCTGCTGATCCTGCCCTATGCGGTGCCGTCGTTCATTTCGATCCTGATCTTCAAAGGGTTGTTCAACCAGAGCTTCGGCGAAATCAACATGATGCTCAGCCATCTGTTCGGCATCAAACCCGCCTGGTTCAGCGATCCGCTCACCGCCAAGAGCATGATCCTGATCGTCAACACCTGGCTCGGCTACCCGTACATGATGATCCTGTGCATGGGGCTGCTGAAAGCGATCCCGGACGATCTGTACGAGGCCTCGGCGATGGATGGCGCCAACCCGTGGCAAAACTTCTTCCGCATCACCTTGCCGCTGCTGATCAAGCCGCTGACGCCGCTGATGATCGCCAGCTTCGCCTTCAACTTTAACAACTTCGTGCTGATCCAGCTGCTGACCAACGGCGGCCCGGACATGATCGGCACCACCACGCCGGCCGGCTATACCGATCTGCTGGTCAGCTACACCTACCGCATCGCCTTCGAAGGCGGCGGCGGGCAAGACTTCGGCCTGGCGGCCGCCATCGCCACGCTGATCTTCCTGCTGGTGGGCGCGCTGGCGATCCTGAATTTGAAAGCCAGCAAGATGAACTTCGATTAGGGAGAATAACGATGGCCATGGTTCAACCCAAATCCCAGCGCTTGCGCCTGTGGATCACCCATATCTTGATGCTGTGCTTTATCGCCCTGATCATGTTTCCGCTGCTGATGGTGGTCGCCATCTCGCTGCGCTCCGGCAACTTCGCCACCGGCAGCCTGATACCGGAAACCCTCTCTTGGGATCACTGGCGGCTGGCGCTCGGCTTCAGCGTCACCCACGCCGACGGCAGCGTGACGCCGCCGCCGTTCCCGGTGCTGCTGTGGCTGTGGAACTCAGTCAAGATCGCGGCGATCACCGCCATCGGCATCGTGACGCTGTCCACCACCTGCGCCTACGCCTTCGCCCGCATGCGTTTTCGCGGCAAGAGCACGCTGTTGAAAAGCATGCTGATCTTCCAGATGTTCCCGGCGGTGCTGTCGCTGGTGGCGCTGTACGCCCTGTTCGACCGCCTGGGCCAGTACATTCCGTTTATCGGCCTGAACACCCACGGCGGCGTGATTTTCGCCTACATGGGCGGCATTGCGCTGCACGTCTGGACTATCAAAGGCTATTTCGAAACCATCGACAATTCGCTGGAAGAAGCGGCGGCGCTGGATGGCGCCACGCCGTGGCAGGCGTTCCGTCTGGTGCTGTTGCCGCTGTCGGTGCCAATTCTGGCGGTGGTGTTCATTCTGTCGTTTATTGCCGCCATCACCGAGGTACCGGTGGCGTCGCTGCTGCTGCGCGATGTGAACAGCTACACGCTGGCGGTGGGGATGCAGCAATATCTTAACCCGCAGAACTACCTGTGGGGCGACTTCGCCGCTGCTGCGGTGCTGTCGGCGATACCGATTACCGCCGTGTTCCTGCTGGCGCAGCGCTGGCTGGTGGGCGGCCTGACGGCCGGCGGCGTGAAGGGGTAATTTGTGCCACTGCAGTGCGTTTGATGTTTTTCCGCGATAGCGGTAATCCTGTGTCTTTGGCGGCCTTTGGCCGCCATTTTTATCTCCGCTATTCCCGTTTCAGCCGGTCGGTGTTGGCCAGATAGAGCGTCACCACCAGCACCAATATCGCCGCCGCGTAGATCAGGGTGTCGATGGGATTTTTGTGATCCACGATAATCAAACGAATAATCGCGGTAATGCCGATATAAATAAAATAACGCAGCGGGAAATGATAACCCGACTCAAAATACTTGACGATCAAGGCGATAAATTCAAAGTACAGAAAATAAATCACGATGCCTTCAATCAACAGGTAAGAGGACGACTCTTCGCTATTAATAAATAACACCTTCGCCAGATGGATGGTCTCCTTGACCAGAAACACCACCAGAATTGCCGCCAGCAGCAACAAGCCCACGTTCAGCACCCGCTGCAGCCCCTTCGCTATCATGATCGAACGCGACGTTTTTGCCATAAAACCTCTCCTGAATACCGCTTATATGATTCAACCGTGCCAATATAGGCATTGTCCTAAAAATTCCGCCCTTCGCGAAAGCACTTTAAACCCCATTTAATTCATCACGTTATAATAAGATGTTTCTGGCTTATAGATTTGTAGCAAATCGAAATGTCAACTATCATGGGTCACAGAGATCTTTACATAAAACCAATAACCTCGAATTAACAAGGGAATTCTTTATGCGCGCTAAACTTAACGGACTGGTCGCTGCAGGCCTGTTTACCTGTGCATTGTCCGGCCACGCCGCCGGCCTGGTAGCCCCTGACAACGATCTGCGTAACGATCTCGCCTGGTTGTCTGACCGCGGCGTCATCAACGTCAGCCTGTCCACTTGGCCGCTGAGTCAGGAAGAGATCAGTTCCGTTATCGCGCAGGCCAAGCCGGTGACCAACACCGAGAAAAACGTCATCGACCGCGTGCAACGCCGCGTCGATGCCCTGAAAGCCAACATCCGCGTCAGCGGTTACGCGTCGACCGATAAACCTGGCACCCCGCAAGGCTTCGGCCAAAACGAGTACGCCGACGATCGCCTGACCATCGGCGCCGGCGCCAACGGCGAGTTCTGGGACGTGCGTCTGCAGGGCTCGGTGGAAGGCGATCAGCGCGTCAGCGACGGTTCCAAATTCAACATGAACGGCTCCTACGGCGCAGTGAAAATCTGGAACCAATGGCTCTCCTTCGGCGAGGTTTCCCAGTGGTGGGGCCCGGGTTACGACGGCAGCCTGATCCGCTCCGACGCCGCGCGCCCGGTCGCGGGCTTTATGCTGCAGCGCGCCGACCAATCGCCGTTTGAAACCCCGTGGCTGTCGTGGATCGGCCGCTGGCAATATCAATTGTCCGCCGGCCAGCTGTCGCAGTACAGTTCTGTACCGCACACCAAACTGATCGGTGGCCGTTTCACCATGATGCCGACCGACTTCCTGGAACTGGGCGCTTCACGCATCATGATGTGGGGTGGCGAGGGCCGACCGCAGTCGTGGAGCTCGTTCTGGGACGGCTTCACCGGTAAAGATAACGATGATTCAGGTAAAGGCAACGATCCGGGCAACCAGCTCGCCGGTTTCGATTTCAAACTGAAAATGCAGCCGCTGATCGGCCTGCCGGTTAGCCTGTATGGTCAATTGGTGGGTGAAGATGAGGCAGGTTATCTGCCATCGCAAAACACCTATCTGCTCGGTTTGGAAGGCCACCCGGAATGGGGCCCGACCACCATTAACTGGTATATCGAAGGGTCAGACACCCGTTCGGATATGAGCCGCAAAAACTATGTGTACACACACTATACCTACAAAGGCGGCTACTACCAGCAGGGTTACCCGCTGGGCCACGCCATGGGCGGCGACGGCCAGATGCTGTCCGGCCGCGTAGAGCTGGTGCTGGACGACAGCCAGCGCTGGAGCACCCGCGTGGTTTACGCCAAGGTGAACCCGCTGAGCCAAAGCATCAACCAGGCGTTCCCGAAATCCGATACGCTGAAGGGCGTCCAGGTCGGTTGGGGTTACACCTTCCCGTCCCAGGTTAAGTTCGATACCAGCCTGTGGTACACCGACAACGATCACAGCACCGCCGACGACGTGGGCGCCGGCGTCAGCTTCGAAGTGCCGATCAATCTGTAATTTGTTACAGACGTAAAAAAACCCGCCGCGGCGGGTTTTTTATTGGCTTCAGCTCAGGCGCTTAGCGCCATTCCTTGAAGCGGTTGATCAGCGCATTGGTCGAGCTGTCATGGCTGCTGATTTTCTCGCTGCCCGCCAGCTCCGGCAGGATGCGGTTAGCCAGCTGTTTGCCCAGCTCCACGCCCCACTGATCGAAGGTGAAGATGTTCAGGATCGCGCCCTGGGTGAAGATCTTGTGCTCGTACAGCGCGATCAGGCTACCCAGGCTGAACGGGGTGATTTCACGCAGCAGGATCGAGTTGGTCGGCCTGTTGCCTTCAAACACCTTGAACGGCGCCACGTGCTTGACCTGCTCAGGGGTTTTGCCCTGCTCCGCGAACTCGGCTTCCACCACTTCCAGCGACTTGCCAAACGCCAGCGCTTCGGTCTGAGCGAAGAAGTTGGACAGCAGTTTGGCGTGATGATCGCCCAGCGGGTTATGGCTGATGGCCGGCGCGATGAAATCGCACGGCACCAGCTTGGTGCCCTGGTGGATCAACTGATAGAAAGCATGCTGGCCGTTGGTGCCCGGCTCACCCCAAATGATGGGGCCAGTCTGGTAATCCACCGGGTTGCCGTTGCGATCGACGTACTTGCCGTTGGATTCCATGTTGCCCTGCTGGAAGTAAGCGGCAAAACGGTGCATGTACTGATCGTACGGCAGAATGGCTTCGGTTTCGGCGCCGAAGAAGTTGTTGTACCAAATACCGATCAGCGCCAGCAGCACCGGCAGGTTTTTCTCCGCCGGCGTTTCGGCGAAGTGCTTGTCCATAGCGTGCGCGCCGCTCAGCAGCTGCTCGAAGTTGTCATAACCGATGGACAGCGCGATCGACAGGCCGATCGCCGACCACAGGGAGTAACGGCCACCGACCCAGTCCCAGAATTCGAACATGTTGTCGGTATCGATGCCGAACTCGGCTACCGCTTTGCCGTTGGTGGACAGCGCGGCGAAGTGCTTGGCCACGTGCTGTTGATCGGCGGCGCTGCTCAGGAACCAGTCACGCGCGCTGTGGGCGTTGGTCATGGTTTCCTGAGTGGTGAAGGTTTTGGAGGCCACCAGGAACAGCGTGGTTTCCGGATTCAGCGGCTGCAGCGTTTCGGCGATGTGGGTGCCGTCGACGTTGGAGACGAAGTGCATGTTCAGGTGGTTTTTATAAGGGCGCAGCGCTTCGGTCACCATGTAAGGGCCGAGATCCGAACCGCCGATGCCGATGTTCACCACGTCGGTGATCGGCTTGCCGGTGTAGCCTTTCCACTCGCCGCCGATGACGCGCGCGCAGAACTGTTTGATCTTGGCCAGCACCGCGTTCACTTCCGGCATCACATCTTTGCCGTCGACCAGGATCGGGCTGTTGCTGCGGTTGCGCAGGGCAATGTGCAGCACCGCGCGATCTTCGGTGCGGTTGATCTTCTCACCGGCGAACATCGATTTGATGGCGCCTTGCAGATCGGTTTCTTTCGCCAACGCCTGCAGCTTCTCCAGAGTTTCCTGCGTGATGCGGTTCTTGGAATAGTCCACCAACATTTGATCGTTGAAGGTCGCGGAGAACCTGGAGAAACGATCGCTGTCCTCGGCGAACAGGTCGGCGATCCGTACGTCTTTCATCTGTGCATAATGTTGCTGCAGGGCTTGCCAAGCAGCGGTTTGACTAGGATTGATATTTTTCATAGCAACACTCTTAGGCTTGAGAATAAAAATGACGCGTTTGTCCGATTGTAGCCTGTTCGACTGTGATTATGATCGCTTTTCTTGCGATAGGTGCTAACTGTCAACGCATTGCCGCCTCGTTTCAGCTTTCACTCTATACTTTTGGCTAACGGCCTGTTATCGGAGTTGCCGAATTGTCATCAGGCTGTGTCATCGTCGCTTATTTCGTCATTTGAAAGGGATCTCGCTTATGGAATTATCCGCCCCACTCATGTTGGTGCTTATCGGCCTGGCGTCGCTGCTGGCGCAGTGGCTGGCCTGGCTGCTGCGCCTGCCGGCCATCTTGCCGCTGCTGCTGTTCGGCATCGTGCTCGGCCCGACGGTGCATCTGGTGCAGCCGGATCTGCTGTTCGGCGATCTGCTGTTTCCGCTGGTGTCGCTGTCGGTGGCGATCATCCTGTTCGAGGGGGCGCTGACGCTGCGTTTCGAGGAGATACGCGGCCTCGGCGGCGTGGTGCGCAACCTGGTCACCGTCGGCATGCTGGTCACCTTTCTGGTCATCAGCCTCGCCAGCTGGTGGCTGCTGGATTTCCCGCCGGAGCTGGCGGCGTTGATCGGCGCGGTGACGGTGGTGACCGGGCCGACGGTAATCGCCCCGCTGATGCGCGTGGTGCGGCCGAACGCCAACATTAACCAGGTGCTGCGCTGGGAAGGGATCGTCATCGATCCGGTCGGCGCCATCTTCACCCTGCTGGTGTTCGAGTTCATCGTGCTGAAGCAGAATGCGGAATCCTATACCCACCTGTTTTGGACGCTGGGCGTGACCGCCGCCGTCGGCCTGATCGCCGGCGCGCTGTTCGGTTACCTGCTCGGCCTGGCGCTGCGCCGCGTCTGGCTGCCGCGCTACCTGCAGAACCTGGCGGTGCTGGCTATTATGCTGACCGCCTTCGGCGTTTCCAACGCCATCGCCGACGAATCCGGTTTGCTGACCGTCACGGTGATGGGCATCTGGCTGGCCAATATGCGCGACGTGGACACCAGCGATATTCTGGCGTTCAAAGAGGAGCTGTCGGCGATCCTGATCTCGGCGCTGTTCATCATTCTGGCGGCGCGGCTCGACATCCAGGCGCTGTGGAACATGGGCTGGCCGCTGCTGCTGCTGCTGCTGGCGGTGCAGTTCATCGCCCGGCCGCTGTGCATCGCGGTGTCGACCTGGCGCTCTTCCCTGCACTGGCGCGATCGGCTGCTGCTGTGCTGGATCGCCCCGCGCGGCATCGTGGCCGCGGCGGTCAGTTCGCTGTTCGCGCTGACGCTGCAGCGCAGCGGCTATCAGGGCGCCGACCGGCTGGTGACCGTGGTGTTCGCCATCATCATCGGCACCGTGGTGTTGCAAAGCCTGACCAGCGGCATGATGGCGCGCTGGCTGCGGGTGCAGCAGCAGAAACCGCGCGGCGTGCTGATCGTCGGCGCCAACAGCGTGGCGCGCATGCTGGCGCAGGCGCTGATCAAGCTGAACGTGCCGGTGATCGTCACCGACAGCAGCTGGGAATACTACCGTCAGGCGCGCATGGACGGCATTCCGGCCTACTATGGCCACGCCTACTCCGAACACGCCGAGAACTACCTCGATCTGAGCAATATCGCCCAGGTGCTGGCGCTGTCGCCCAATCGCCACCAGAACGCGCTGGCGGTCTACCACTTCGGCCATCTCTTCGGCGAAGATCACGTGTTCGCCATCCGTTCGGGGGCGCCGTTGAAAGGGCGCGGCGCCAGCGCGGAAAGTTCGCGTTTCCGCCGGCATGAAATTTTATTTAATCAGGAAGCCACCTACGGCCGCCTGAGCAGCCTGCTCGCCAGGGGGGCCACCATCAAAGCGACCAAATTGAACGAAAATTTCGGTTGGCTGGAGTATTTGGAGAAACATCAGGGCGTTATTCCGCTATTCAGCCAAAAGGAAGACGGTTCTCTGCAACCGATTGGCGCCGGTTCCACGCCCGCGATGCCCTGTACGCTTATCGCGCTGGTGCAAGATGAAAATCCCTCACCGTCTGTACGTTGACAGAATGGCGATAACCGGCTATTCCTAACAGCCTACTTGCGCACCCGGTGCGCAAGCCAGAAGAGGCGCGTCGCCCAGGTAGAGTGTCAGAGGAGCCGTTTCTCCGTTGACGGCACCCGAGGGGGAGCGACGCCGAGGTAGGGTAATGGCCGGCCATTATCGTATCGACTACAGGGGCTGAATCCCCTGGGTTGTCACCAGGGGATCGCCCGCAGGGCGATCGACAAGGTGGGGCGCTTCTGGGTGTATCGTAGCCTGACCTCTACGCCTGCCCCCTGTTTACCGCTCTCCCCTTGTGCCAAGGCTATGGAATTACAGTGCCCCAAACGGGCATCCCTGACACGAGGTTTCTAGATGAACCAAGCAGCACCCCAGAATTCCACCGTGGTAGCCAAGTTCGGCGGCACCAGCGTCGCCGACTTTGAAGCCATGAACCGCAGTGCCGACGTCGTGCTGGCCAACCCGCAGGTCCGCCTGGTGGTGTTGTCCGCTTCGGCGGGCGTCACCAACCTGTTGGTCGCCCTGGCCGAGGGTTGCGAGGCCGACAAGCGCAATTACCAGCTTGATGAAATCCGGCGTATCCAATACGCCATCCTCGATCGCCTCGCGGCGCCGGCGGTGATCCGCGACGAAATAGACCGCCTGCTGGAAAACATCGCCATGCTGTCGGAAGCCGCGTCGCTGGCCACCTCGACGGCGTTGACCGACGAACTGGTCAGCCATGGGGAGCTGATGTCCACCCTGCTGTTCGTTGAAATCCTGCGCGCCCGCAACGTGCAGGCCGAATGGTTCGACGTGCGCAAAGTGATGCGCACCGACGATCACTTCGGCCGCGCCGTGCCGGACAGCGCCGCGCTCAGCGAACTGGCCCGGGCGCAGTTGCAGCCGCGCCTGCAGGAAGCGCTGGTGGTCACCCAAGGCTTTATCGGCAGCGAGCCGAAGGGCCGCACCACCACGCTCGGCCGCGGCGGCAGCGACTATACCGCCGCGCTGCTCGGCGAAGCGCTCGGCGTCGGCCGGGTGGATATCTGGACCGACGTGCCGGGCATCTACACCACCGATCCGCGCGTGGTGCCGGCGGCCAAGCGCATCGACAAAATCGGTTTCGAAGAGGCGGCGGAAATGGCCACCTTCGGCGCTAAAGTGCTGCATCCGGCCACCCTGTTGCCGGCGGTGCGCAGCGATATTCCGGTGTTCGTCGGCTCCAGCAAGGATCCGGCGGCCGGCGGCACGCTGGTGTGCAACACCACCGAGAACCCGCCGCTGTTCCGCGCGCTGGCGCTGCGCCGCAAGCAAACGCTGCTGACGCTGCACAGCCTGAACATGCTGCACGCGCGCGGTTTCCTGGCCGAGGTGTTCAACATCCTGGCGCGCCATAATGTCTCCGTCGATCTGATCACCACTTCGGAAGTCAGCATCGCGCTGACCATGGACACCACCGGCGCCACCTCCGTCGGCGGTAGCCTGCTGACCACCTCACTGCTGACCGAACTGTCGTCGCTGTGCCGGGTGGAAGTGGAAGAAAACCTGGCGCTGGTGGCGATCATCGGCAACCAGCTGTCGCGCGCCTGCGGCGTGGGCAAAGAGGTGTTCGGCGTGCTCGATCCGTTCAATATCCGCCTGATCTGCTACGGCGCCAGCAGCTATAACCTGTGCTTCCTGGTGCCGGGCGAAGAAGCCGAGCAGGTGGTGCGTACCCTGCATCACAACCTGTTCGAATAAGTCATTATCCCTGATTGCGGGCGCAGCATGCTGCGCCCCTGCGTCTAAAAAATCCGTTCAAAACCTGCAGGGGTTCAGCATGTTGAGCCCGCAATAAAAACACAACCACATCCACCGTTCTCAATCTGGCTAAGGAAAACCTGCATGCTGGCACTACTCACGCGCTTATTCCCCCTCTGGGCGATACTGCTGTCCGTCGCCGCGTATTACACGCCGACCACCTTTACCGGTATCGGCCCCTACGTCAGCCCGCTGCTGATGCTGATCATGTTCGCCATGGGCGTCACGCTGCGGCTCGACGACTTCAAACGCGTGCTGGCGCGCCCCGGCCCGGTGGCGGCAGGCATCTTCCTGCATTATCTGATCATGCCGCTGGCGGCCTGGATCCTGGCGATGCTGTTCCGCATGCCGCCGGATCTGTCCGCCGGCATGGTGCTGGTGGGCAGCGTGGCCAGCGGCACCGCCTCCAACGTGATGATCTATCTGGCCAAGGGTGACGTGGCGCTGTCGGTGACCATCTCGGCGGTCTCGACGCTGGTGGGGGTGTTCGCCACGCCGCTGCTGACCCGTCTGTACGTCGACGCCAAGATCAGCGTCGATATCATGGGCATGCTGCTCAGCATTCTGCAGATTGTGGTGATCCCGATCGGCCTGGGCCTGATCGTCCACCATACCCTGACCAAGGCAGTGAAACGCATCGAGCCACTGTTGCCGGCGTTGTCGATGGTGTGCATTCTGGCGATCATCAGCGCGGTGGTGGCGGGCAGCCAAAGCCATATCGCTTCGGTCGGCCTGGTCGTTATCATCGCGGTGATCCTGCACAACGGCATCGGTCTGCTGAGCGGCTATTGGGGCGGTAAACTGTTCGGCTTCGACGAGTCCACCTGCCGCACGCTGGCGATCGAAGTGGGCATGCAGAACTCCGGGTTGGCGGCCACGCTGGGCAAAATCTACTTCTCGCCGCTGGCCGCGCTGCCAGGCGCGCTGTTCTCGGTCTGGCACAACCTCTCCGGTTCACTGCTGGCGGGTTATTGGTCCGGCCGCCCTATCAAGAAGAAATAAACCGCCTGTAGGGACGCAAACAATTGCGTCCCTTTTCTTTCCTGCGAAATTTCGTATTTCCCACTGGTCGGATTGTCATAATTCCCCTCATCCCCTATCATCCGTGAAAAATAAAAATTCAGATTCTTCCTATCCATGCCGATAATGTTGGCAAGAGGAAGAGACGCTCCACTTTTTTTAATTAATTAAGTCACCAGGGTTGCCCGCCATAAAAGAAGCAGCCTAATTATTATTTAGATATATACCCACCGTCTTATTTGCTGCGGCAAATCAAGATACCTCGCAATGTGCATGTCGCTCATTATTTCGGGCCGGCCGTCGGCCGCCCGTGGTTAACCTCATGGATTGGGCTGGCTGCCCCGGCGGCCTCTCAGAATGGATTACAATGATAAAAAAAATCACCGCCTTGACACTGCTGGTCAGCACGGCCCTTTCCGCCGAAACCCTGCCGGACTCCCACATGATGATGGACATGTCGATGGGGGAATCACGGCGCGCGTTGCAAGACAGCACGCGTGAAGTCAACCAGTTGATTGAGCAACGCCGCTACCAGCAGCTGAAGCAACAGCGCCTGCTGGCGGAACCGGAACCGGCCGCGCCCGCACTGCCGCAGTCCGCGCAGTGCCTGCCGATCGCCGGCGTTTATCTGCAAGGCATTACCCTGCTCTCACCGGGTGATTTATCTGCGCTGAGCGCGCTGCCGGAAAACTGCATCAGCAGCAACGATATCAATCGCCTGACCCGTGAATTAACGCGCCTTTATGTGCAAAAGGGCTATATCACCGCGCGCGTGCAAATTGTTCGCCCTAATTCACAAGGAGAATTGGGGTTAAGCGTGACGGAAGGATTTATCGAGAAAATAGAAGGCGGCGATCGCTGGGTCAACAGCCGTTTATTATTTCCGGGGCTGGAAGGCAAGCCGTTGAAATTAACCGAGCTCGATCAGGGATTGGATCAGGCCAACCGTTTGCAATCAAATACCACCAAGCTGGATATATTGCCCGGCCGCCAGGTTGGCGGTTCGGTTATTCGTTTGCGCAATCAACATGCCAAGCCCTGGCTGATTACCGCCGGCACGGATAATTACGGCCAAAAAAGCACCGGCCGGTGGCTGGCGCGCGCCACTGCCACGTTAGACAGCCCGTTTGGCCTGTCGGACTTTGTCAGCCTGAACGCCAACAGCACGCTGGAAAACCCGGCTCACCGCTATAATCGCGCCTACACCCTGCTCTATTCGCTGCCGTACGGCGCGTTCACCTTCAGCGGGTTCGCCAGCTTCTCGTCCTATGAAAACCACCAGCAGCTGCCGCACAACGTGGTCAAACTGCACGGCCAGACCCAACAGTACGGGCTGCGCAGCGACTACGTGTTTTATCGCGATCACGATCAGATAGACAGCCTGAGCGGCCAGCTGACCTACAAGCGCATCGACAACTACTTCGAAAGCGTGCGCCTTGAGGTCAGCAGCCCAACGCTGACCCTGGCCGAACTGAGCGCCAGCCACCTGCAAATTCTGCCCCATGGCGTGTTCAGCGCCAACCTCAGCGTCGAGCAGGGCCTGCCCTGGCTGGGCGCCGATCGCCACCCGAGTTCGGTGCACCTCGACAGCCAGTTCACCAAGGGCAAGCTGTTCGCCAACCTGAGCCAGCGCCTCAAGCTGGGTGATGCCACCTATCAGCTCAACAATCTGTTCTACGGCCAGTACAGCCGCGACCCGCTGCCCGGCGTGGAGTGGCTTAGCCTCACCGATCGCAGCGCCGTACGCGGCTTTAGCCGCAGCACCCAGTCCGGCGACAACGGCTGGTATCTGCAGAACACGCTGTCGCGCAGTTTCAATCTGGGCGCCACCACGCTGACGCCGCGCCTTGGCGCCGACGTCGGCCGCATTCTGCCGCGTCAGGACAACTCGGGCTGGCGCAGCAGCGCCGGGGTGAGCAGCGGCGCCACGTTACGCTACCGGCAGGCGCTGGTCGATCTCGAGGTCAGCCGCGGCTGGATTTTGTCTAACCACGCTACGCCGGAAGATCCCGTTCAGGTGTTGGCCCGCTTTTCTTACACCTTTTAATCAACAGTTTTGCAGGACCCCACGGCAATATACGGAGATACATGGATGAAAAATAATAACTTCAGACTTTCGGCGGCAGGCAAACTGGCCGCCGCGCTGGCGATTATTCTCGCCGCTTCCGCCGGCGCCTACGCCGCAGAGATCGTTGCGGCCAACGGCGCCAACGGCCCCGGCGTCTCCACCGCCGCCACCGGTGCGCAGGTGGTCGATATCGTCGCGCCGAACGGCAACGGGCTGTCGCACAACCAATATCAGGACTTCAACGTCAACCAGCCCGGCGCGGTGCTGAACAACTCCCGCGAGGCGGGACTGTCGCAGTTGGCCGGCCAACTGGGCGCCAACCCCAATCTGGGCGGGCATGAAGCCAGCGTGATCCTCAACGAGGTGATCGGCCGTAACCCGTCGCTGCTGCATGGCCAGCAAGAGATCTTCGGCATGGCGGCCGACTACGTGCTGGCCAACCCGAACGGCATCAGCTGTCAGGGCTGCGGATTCATCAATACCAGCCATTCCTCACTGGTGGTCGGCAACCCGCTGGTGGAAAACGGCGTGCTGCAGGGTTACAGCACCTTCGGCAACCGCAACACGCTGAGCCTCAATGGCACCCTGAACGCCGGCGGCGTACTGGATCTGATCGCGCCGAAGATCGACAGCCGCGGCGAAGTGATCGTGCAAGATTTCAAACATTCGAATGGTAAAGTGACCTCGGCGACGATCAACGCCATCAGCGGCCTTAACCGGGTAGCGCGCGACGGCACGGTGCAGGCCAGCCAACAGACGCCGACCGCGCTGGACAGCTACTACCTCGGCAGCATGCAGGCCGGGCGCATCAACATCATCAACACCGCGCAGGGCAGCGGCGTGAAACTGGCCGGCTCGTTGAACGCCGGCGATGAACTCAAGGTGAAAGCCTATGATATCCGCAGCGAAAGCCGCGTCGACGACGCCAGCAGCAACAAAAACGGCGGCGATAACTATCAAAATTACCGTGGCGGCATCTACGTCAACGATCGCAGCAGCAGCCAGAAGCTGACCCGCACCGAGCTGAAAGGCAAGAACATCAGCCTGGTGGCGGATAATCATGCGCACCTCACCGCCACCGATATCCGCGGCGAAGACATTACGCTGCAGGGCGGTAAGCTGACGCTCGACGGCCAGCAGCTGAAGCAGACGCAAGGCCATACCGACGATCGCTGGTTCTACTCCTGGCAATACGACGTCACCCGCGAACGCGAGCAGCTGCAGCAGGCGGGCAGCACCGTCGCCGCCAACGGCAGCGCCAAACTCATCAGCACCCAGGAAGACGTGAAGCTGCTGGGCGCCAATGTCAGCGCCGAGCGTGCGCTGAGCGTCAAAGCGGCGCGCGACGTACACCTTGCCGGGCTGGTGGAGAAGGATAAATCCAGCGAGCGCGGCTACCAGCGCAATCACACCTCCAGCCTGCGCACCGGCAGATGGAGCAGCAGCGACGAAAGCGAAAGCCTGAAGGCCAGCGAACTGCGCAGCCAGGGCGAACTGACGTTGAAAGCCGGTCGCAATGTCTCGACTCAGGGCGCCAAGATCCATGCCCAGCGCGATCTGACGATCGATGCAGACAGCCAGATCCAGGTCGGGGTGCAGAAAACCGCCAACGCCAAAGCGGTACGCGATGACAAAACCTCCTGGGGCGGCATCGGCGGCGGCGACAACAAAAACAACAGCAATCGCCGCGAGATCAGCCACGCTTCCGAGCTGACCAGCGGCGGCACCCTGCGCCTGAACGGCCAGCAAGGCGTCACCATTACCGGCAGCAAGGCGCGCGGCCAGAAAGGCGGCGAAGTCACCGCCACCCACGGCGGCCTGCGCATCGACAACGCGCTGAGCACCACCGTGGACAAAATCGACGCGCGCACCGGCACCGCCTTCAACATCACCAGCAGTTCGCACAAGGCCGACAACAGCTACCAGAGCAGCACCGCCAGCGAGCTGAAGTCCGACACCAACCTGACGCTGGTCAGCCACAAGGATGCCGACGTGATCGGCAGCCAGGTCGCCAGCGGCGGTGAGCTGAGCGTCGAGTCGAAGACCGGCAACATCAACGTCAAGGCGGCCGAGCGGCAGCAGAACATCGACGAGCAAAAGACCGCGCTCACCGTTAACGGCTACGCCAAAGAAGCCGGTGACAAGCAGTACCGCGCCGGTTTGCGCATCGAGCACACCCGCGACAGCGAGAAAACCACCCGCACCGAGAATAGCGCCTCAAGCCTCAGCGGCGGCAGCGTGAAGCTCAAGGCGGAGAAGGACGTGACCTTCAGCGGTTCTCAATTGGTCGCCGACAAAGGCGACGCCAGCGTCAGCGGCAACAAGGTTTCGTTCCTGGCGGCCGACGACAAAACGGTCTCAAACACCGAGCAAACCAAGATCGGCGGCGGTTTCTATTACACCGGCGGCATCGACAAACTCGGCAGCGGCGTGGAAGCCGGCTACGAGAACAGCAAAACCCAGACGCAAAGCAGCAAGGCGATCACCTCCGGCAGCGACGTCAAAGGCAACCTGACGATCAACGCCCGCGACAAGCTGACCCAGCAAGGCGCGCAGCACAGCGTCGGCGGCGCCTATCAAGAAAACGCCGCCGGCGTCGATCACCTTGCCGCTGCCGACACCGCCAGCACCACCACCACCAAAACCGACGTCGGCGTGAACATCGGCGCCAACGTCGATTACAGCGCCGTGACCCGTCCGGTCGAGCGCGCGGTCGGCAAGGCAGCCAAGCTGGACGCTACCGGCGTTATCAACGACATCGGCGGCATCGGCGCGCCTAACGTCGGCCTGGATATCGGCGCACAGGGCGGCAACAGCGAAAAACACAGCAGCAGCTCGCAGGCGGTGGTCAGCTCGGTGAAAGCCGGCAGCATCGACATCAATGCCAAAGGCGAAGTGCGCGATCAGGGCACGCAGTACCAGGCGAGCAAAGGCGCGGTCAACCTGACGGCGGACAGCCACCGCAGCGAAGCCGCGGCAAACCGTCAGGACGAGCAGAGCCGCGACACCCGCGGCAGCGCCGGCGTGCGCGTCTACACCACCACCGGCAGCGATCTGACCGTGGACGCCAAGGGCGAAGGCGGCACCCAGCGCAGCAACAGCAGCGCCAGCCAGGCGGTGGCCGGCTCGATCGACGCGGCCAACGGCATCAACGTCAACGTGAAAAAAGACGCGGTCTATCAGGGTACCGCGCTGAACGGCGGCAGCGGTAAAACCGCCGTCAACGCCGGCGGCGATATCCGCTTCGATCAGGCCAGCGACAAACAGAGCGAGAACCACAGCGGCTTTAACGTCAAAGCGTCCGCCAAAGGCGGCTTCACCGCCGACAGCAAAAACTTCGGCGCCGGTTTCGGCGGCGGCACCAACAACGGTGAAAGCAGCAGCAGCACCGCGCAGGTCGGCAACGTCAACGGCCAGGGTGTGGCGCTGAAGGCGGGCCGCGATCTGACGCTGCAGGGCACCAACGTCAAGAGCCAGGGCGACGTCAGCCTGAACGCGGGCAACAAGGTCGCGCTGCAGGCGGCGGAATCGACCCAAACGCGTAAGGAAAGCAAGCTGTCCGGCAATATCGATCTGGGCGCCGGCAGCAGCGACAGCAAGGAAAAAACCGGCGGCAGCCTCTCCGCCGGCGGCGCCTTCGACATCGCCAAGGTCAATGAGTCCACGACCGAGCGCCAGGGTGCCACTATCGCCTCAGACGGCAAGGTCACCCTGTCCGCCAACGGCAAAGGCGATGACGCGCTGCATCTGCAGGGGGCCAAAGTCAGCGGCGGCAGCGCCGCGCTCGAAGCGAAAAACGGCGGCATCCTGCTGGAATCCGCCAAGAACGAGCAGCATAAGGACAACTGGAATCTGGGCATCAAAGCCAACGCCAGAGGCGGTCAAACCTTCAACAAGGACGCAGGCGGCAAGGTCGATCCGAACACCGGCAAAGACACCCACACGCTGGGCGCAGGTCTGAAAGTCGGCGTGGAGCAGCAGGATAAAACCACCCACGCCAATACCGGCATCACCGCGGGCGACGTGGCGCTCAACAGCGGCAAAGACACCCGCCTTGCCGGCGCGCGCGTCGACGCCGACAGCGTACAGGGCAAGGTGGGCGGCGATCTGCGCGTTGAAAGCCGCAAAGACGTCGAGACAGGCGTGAAGGTGGATGTGGATGCCGGTCTGAGCCACAGCAACGATCCGGGCAGTAGCATCACCTCCAAGCTGTCGAAGGTCGGCACGCCGCGCTACGCCGGTAAAGTGAAAGAGAAACTGGAAGCCGGGGTGAACAAAGTGGCCGACGCCACCACCGACAAGTACAACAGCGTGGCGCGTCGCCTCGATCCGCAGCAGGATACCACCGGTGCAGTCAGCTTCAGCAAGGCTGACGGCAAAGTCACGCTGCCGGAAACGCCGGCCGGCGAAAAACCGCAGGGCCCACTGTGGGATCGCGGCGCACGCACCGTCGGCGGCGCGGTGAAAGACAGCATCACCGGGCCGGCGGGTCGCCAGGGGCAGCTCAAGGTCAATGCCGACGTGGTGAACAACAATGCGGTCGGCGAGCAATCGGCGATTGCCGGTAAGCACGGCGTGGCGCTGCAGGTCGGCGGCCAAACCCAGCTGACCGGCGGCGAAATCCGCAGCCAGCAGGGCAAGGTGGAACTGGGCGGTAGCCAGGTCAGCCAGCAGGACGTCAGCGGCCAGCGCTATCAGGGCGGCGGCCGCGTCGATGCGGCCGCCACGGTAGGTGGACTGTTAGGCGGCGCGGCGAAGCAAAGCGTCAACGGCAACGTGCCGTTCGCCAGCGGCCATGCCTCAACTCAGCAGGCGGACACCAAAGCCGGCGTGTTCAGCGGCAAATAACGCGCCTCCCCTACGCAACGCCCCCGGTTTTCCGGGGGCGTTTTTTTACAGCGTGCTCGGGGTGTCTTCCCAGTCGCGATCGTCGTCTTTCGCATCCTGATCCAACACGTTGTAGGCCACGGCGCAAAACAGCGAGTTCAGGCGCTTCATGTCCCCCAACAATCCCAAATGCAGCGAACTGGTCTCGATGCTCTGCACGTTTTGCTGATGCAAACGATCGACGTGCGCATGCGCATAGCGGCGATCCAGAATGCGGAAACGGTGCTTGGAACGGCGCAGGCGCTTGGCGCTGGTGACGTCGCCGGACAGGAACACCGACAGCCCCAGACGCAGGTTGCCGATCAGCCGTTCGTGCAACCCGTCCAGTTCCGCCAATCCTTCCGCCGAGAAGGCGCGGCGCGCGGCGTGCGATTTGGCGCCCACATCGCCGGCCATGCGCTCGATGATGTCGCCCGCCTGTTCCAGATTGAGCGCCATTTCGATGATTTCCGCCCAGCGGCGCGAGTCTTCCTCGCCCAGATCCTCCTTCTGGATCTGCGCCAGATACAGCTTGATGGCGGTGTACAGCACGTCGACGTCATCGTCGAGTCGCCGCACCTCTTTATCCACGCCTTGCTTACCGTGCAGCACTTCGCGCTGCAGGATCATCATGTGTTCCACCACGTCGCCCATGCGCAGCGTTTCGCGCGCCGCGTTGGCCAACGCCAGCGTCGGCGTATCCAGCGCACTGGCGTCCAGATGACGCGGCCGCATGCGCGGGTCGTCGGCCGCCACGTCGACGATCAGCCGTTCGCACAGCGTCGCCATCGGCCCGGCCAGCGGGATCATCACCAGACAACGGATCAGGTTGTAGAACACGTGGAAATAGATCACCAGCTCTTCGCTGCCGCCCGGCAGTTGAGCCATCACATCCGCCAGATAGGAGACGAACGGCAACACCAGGATGCAGCCCACCAATTTGAACAGCAGGCTGCCGAGCGCCACGCGCCGCCCGGCGGCGTTCTGGCCGCTGGCGTTGATCATCGCCAGCAGGCCGCTGCCGAGGTTGGCGCCGATCACCAGACAGAGCGCCACCTTCAGCGAAATCACGCCGGTGGCGGTCAGGGTGGCGGTCAGCAGCACCGCGGCCAGGCTGGAATAGCTGACGATGGCGAACAGCGCGCCGGTCAGGGCGTCCAGCATCACATCGCCGGTCAGCGACGAGAACAGCACTTTCACCCCGGCCGCCTGGGTGATCGGCGTGGCGGCGGCCACGATCAGTTCCAGCGCCAGCACGATCAGCCCCAGACCGATCAGAACGCGTCCGATCTGGCCGATCCGCATCTGTTTGCGGCTGAGGAACAGGAAGACACCGACCAGGATCAGCAGCGGCGACAGCCAGGAAAGATCGAAGGTCAGCACGCGCGCCATCAGCGCGGTGCCGACGTCGGCGCCCAGCATGATCACCAGCGCAGGCGCCAGCCCCACCAGCCCCTGCGCGACGAAAGAGGTCACCAGCAGCGCGGTGGCGTTGCTGCTTTGCACCAGCGCGGTCACGCCGATGCCGGAAACGAACGCCAGCGGTTTTTTCTCAACGCTGTCGCTTAACACGCGCCGCAGATTGGCGCCATAAACCCGCATAATCCCGGTGCGCACGATGTGGGTGCCCCACACCAACAACGCCACGGACGAAAGCAGGTGAAGAAGGGTCAGCACGGAAGATACGCTCCATTAACGCCCGGCCAAAGGAGGCTGATACCCGATGCCTGTCACGCGAAGCACAGAGGCGAGCCAAAGGATGACGGGTACAGCGCGCGGTCCCGCCTGCCGGGCGTGGGTCTGGCAGGACAGCGGGCGGGCGGCAGACCGCAGAAGAGAAGGGTTAAGGCGGCGGTGGGAGAGCCCCGGCGCCGCGCTGCGAAGTCATGCAACTTCCCGCAATACAACAGGTTCCAAGTGTAGCCCAATTTCCGCGCCGTCGGGCCGCAGATCGGCCACCGAACGGTTGAGCACGTCAACCAGCAACTCTACCTCGCGAACCTGAATCCGATAGCGTACCACATTCCCGAGCAAACTGTGGCCAAGGATCACCCCGCCGATCCCCTGTCCGGCCGGCAACAGCCCGATCGACTCTGGGCGGATCGCCACCTTGCCGGCATAGCTGCGCCCGGTCAGCCGGCCGGCCTGTTCGGCGCTCAGCAGGTTATAGTTGCCGATAAAACCGGCGGCGAAGGCGTCCGCCGGCTGGGTATACAGGGTTTCCGCATCACCGCTCTGCACGATCTGCCCCTTGTTCATCAGGACGATGCGATCCGACAGGGTCAGCGCCTCTTCCTGATCGTGGGTGACGAAGATCGCCGTCAGGTTCAGCTCGCGTTGAATGCGCCGGATCTGCTCGCGCAGATGTTTGCGGATGCGCGCGTCCAGCGCCGACAGCGGTTCGTCGAGCAGCAGCAGACGCGGGCGAGTGACCAGCGATCGCGCCAGCGCCACGCGCTGACACTGGCCGCCCGACAGCTGGTGCGGATAGCGCTTCGCCAGATCGCTCAGCTCCACCAGCGCCAGCACCTCCTGCACTCGCTGGCCGATCTGCCCGACCGCCAGCTTCTGCATTTTCAGGCCGAAGGCCACGTTGCCTTCCACCGTCATATTGGGAAACAGCGCATAGCTTTGGAACACCATGCCGATGCCGCGCTTTTGCGGCGCCAGCGGTACCAGATCCTGGCCCTGCAGTAAAATTTGCCCGCTGTCGACCGGAGTCAGGCCGGCCAGACAGCGCAACAGCGTCGACTTGCCGCAGCCGCTTGGCCCGAGCAGGGTGACGAACTCCCCCTCTTCGGCGGTGAAATCGATATCCTGAAACACCTGGGTTTGGCCATAGTGTTTGTTCAGGCGGGTGACGTTGAGATAAGCCATCGGGTTAACCCTTGTTTTTATTCAGCAGGTTCGCCAGCCAGGTGACGAGCAGCACCACGGCGAAATAGGAGATGACCAGCGCGCTGGTGAAATGCCCGCTGCCGTTGCGCATGTTGAACAGGTAGACCTGCAGCGTTTCATACTGGCTGCCCACCAGCAGGTTGGCGAACACGAACTCGCCGATCAGGAACGAGAACGACAGCAACACGGCGATCGTTCCGCCCTTGCGCAAATTTGGCAGCACCACCCACAGCGCCGCCCGCCAGGTGCTGGCGCCGAGCAAGTGCGCGGCGTCCATCAGATCGCGCAGGTTGATCGCCTGCATGTTGTTGCTGATGGCGCGGTAGATAAACGGCAGCGCGATGGTGAAATAGCAGCCCACCAAAATCCAGGGGGTGCCGAGCAGCGGCAGCGGATCGGCGGCGAACAGTTGCATCAGCCCCACCGCCGACACCACCGGCGGCACGGCGAACGGCAGCAGGATCAGCACGTTCATTACCGCGTCCAGCTTGGGGAAGTAGTAAGCGATCACAAACATCGCCGGCAGGATCACCACCACCGACAGCAGCAGCGTGCCGAAGCAGATCAGCAGCGAGTGCCACAGCGCCTGCAAAAAGCGCGGGTCGCTCCACAGCGCCGTCAGCCACTTCAGGGTAAAACCGTCCGGCAAAATGGTGGCGCCCCACTGGGTAGCCAGCGCGTAAATCAGCGTCGCCGCCAGCGGCAGCAGCAGGATCAACAGCAGCAGGCCGGTCACCGTGCGGTGGTACAAGCGTTCAACACGCGACATGAGCATTCTCCAGCCGGTTATGAGCGCGCATTGAGGTAGCTCCTGCGCAGCATCCATTGGTGGATCACCGTGATAAACGCCATCATCACCACCAGCAGCATCGCCAGCGCGCTGGCCAGGTTCGGATCGAGGGAGATGTCCCCCGCCACCAGCGCCGAGATGCGGATCGGGATCACGTTGAAGTTGCCGGTGGTCAGCGCATACACCGTGGCGTAGGCGCCCAGCGCGTTGGCCAGCAGGATGACGAAGGTGCCCATCAGCGCCGGCGCCAGCACCGGCAGGCCAATATGCCGCCAGTAGCGCCAGGGGCCGGCGCCGAGCAGCGCCGCCGATTCGCGCCAGTCGGCGCGCAGCGCGTCGAATGCCGGATACAGCAGCAGCACCCCGAGCGGGATCTGGAAGTAGGTATACAGCACGATCAGGCCGCTCTTCGAATAGAGGTTGAAGCTCTCCATCAGGCCGTATTTGCGCAGCAGCAACGTCAGGCAACCGTTCAGCCCCAGCAGAATGACGAAGGCGAACGCCAGCGGCACCCCGGCGAAGTTGCTGGTCATGTTGGTGAACGACATTACGAAGTCATGAAACCGCGTCTGGCCGAGCTGACGCAGTGAGTAACTGCCAACTAATGCGATCAGCAAGCCGTAGACGCTCGACCATAGCGAGATCTCCAGCGAGAACTGAAACGCCTGCAGGTAGAACGGCGAGGTGAGGATATCGACATAGTTGCCCCACCCCCAGCCGCTGGTCTCGCTGAAAAAGCTGTGAACGGCGATCCACACCAGCGGGGCGATCTGAAACGCGCCGAACAGCACGATAAACGGCAGCAGGCACAGCGCGGCGATCCATTTGGTTTTGCTGTTCATCGCGCATCCTGCGCCAGCAGCGCCCGGCAGCGCGGCTTGTCGTGCGGCGCCTGCAACAGATCGCAGATCGTGCCGCACAGCTCGGTTTGCTGCGGATCGGCGTCATCCAGGCTGAAGCCCGCGCCGAATACGAACAGCGGCACCTGACGCTCTTCCGGCAATACGCCGCCGTGGCTGCGATCGTCGTTCATGCCATGGTCGGCGGTAACCAGCACCTGATAGCCGGCCGCCAGCCACTCGGGCAGATAGCGCGACAGCGAGCCGTCGGCGCGCCGCGCCGCGTTGCGGTACTGCGGCGAAGAGAGGCCAAAGCGGTGGCCGGCGTCGTCGATGTTCATCGGATGGATCAACAGAAAGTCTGGCTGATGACGCAGACGCAGGCTTTCGGCGTCGTCAAACAGATGGCTGTCGGGATAACCGTCGTCGTAATAGAAATGCCCGTGCTGGATCGGCAGCTCGGGGGCGTCGGTATGGCGGTCGCGCGCGGCGTCGAACGGCGTGCGGTTATACAATTCGCTGAACCAATGATACGCGGCAGCGGCGGTGGTCAGCCCGGCGGCGCGCGCGTAATGAAACACGCTTTGTTGATGAGAAAGGCGCGAGACGTGATTGTGCACCACGCCGCTCTCCACCGGCGTGACGCCGGTGAGGATGCATTCATACAGCGGCCGGGAGAGCGAGGGCAACTCGCTCTCCAGCAGGTACAACCGCCCGCGTCCCGCCGCGCATTCGGCCTGCAGATAACCCATGGCGTCGTGCGCCACCCGGTAGTTGAGGCCGTCCAGCAGCACGAGGATCGTTTTCATGGTGCGTTAACTCACTGCTGCATAAACATAATGACGTTTTCCTGCCACAGGCGCGGCAGCGCTTTGGCGCTCTGTTCCCAGGCCGCAGGATCGGCGATCGGGTGCGCATTCTTGTACTGCTCGGCCGGCAGCAGCTTGGCCTTGACGTCGTCCGGCAGCGTCAGATGTTCGGCGCGGATCGGGCGGGCATAGCCGCGCGCCAGGTTGATCTGACCGGCGTCGGAGAAGATGTATTCGCGCGCCAGCTTGGCGGCATTCGGGTGCTTGGCGTATTTGTTGATGATGGTGGTGTAGCCGGAAGTGATCGAACCGTCCGACGGGATCAGCACTTCAAAGCGGGTTTTGTCGATCTGATCGCGGTAGTTCAGGCCGTTAAAGTCCCATACCACGCCAACCTGCACTTCCCCCTTCTCCAGCGACGCGATCACCGGGTTACTCAGGCTCAGGCGGCCGGCCTTGGCCAGCTTGCCGAAGAATTCCAGGCCCGGCTTGAGGTTTTTCTCGTTGCCGCCCATGGCGTAGGTGGCCGCCAGCACGCCGCTGGCCGCCTGCGACGCGGTGCCGACGTCGCCGATGGTGACCTGATAGCTGCCCTTGAGCAGATCGGCCCAGCTGTGCGGGATGTCTTTCACCTGCTGCTTGTTGATGATGAAGGCGATGGTGCCGGTGTAAGCCAGCGCCCAGTGGCCGTCTTTGTCTTTCGCCCACTCCGGCACCTGATCCCAGGTAGACGGTTTGTACGACTGCGTTACGCCCTTCTGCACCGCCACCGGGCCGAAGGCCGCGCCGACGTCACCGATGTCCGCCGTGGCGTTGTTCTTTTCCGCATCGAATTTGGCGATCTCCTGTGCGGAGCTCATGTCGGTATCGACATGCTTCAGGCCGTACTTGCTCAACAGATCTTGCCAGGTGCCTTTCCAGTTGGCCCAGCTGTCCGGCATGCCGACGCTGTTGACTTCGCCTTCTTTCTTCGCGGCCTGCTCCAGCGCCGCCAGATCGGTATCCGCGGCCCAGCTCATCTGGCTGGATAACACGATGGCACTGGTTAACACAGAAGCGCACAAACGTTTCATAACTGATGCTCCAGGTGGTAGTGTGGGGATGGCTGGACTAGTCCAGCAAGGACCAAACCAATCTAACGGACGAATGTGATAATTATATGTCAGCTTAAAAAAGCGACAGTTTTATCACCCATTGCAACGGCGAAAACGCGACGCTGGTCTACCTTAAGGAAGGCCAAACGCACTGAAACGGGACACCCGCTGTATGAGTGAAGCACCGACGACCGTCGCCACCATCTGCCAAACGCTGAGCGCCCGCATCACCGCCGGCGAGTTCGCCGCGGGCGGCAAGCTGCCCTCCGAGCGCGCCCTGAGCGAACAGTTCGCCACCACCCGCATTACCTTGCAGGAGGCGCTCGGCCAGCTGGAGGCGCAGGGCGTCATCTACCGCCAGGTGCGGCGCGGCTGGTTTATCTCGCCGCCACGTTTGATCTACAACCCGTTGCAGCGCAGCCATTTTCACGCCATGGCGCAGCAGCAGGGGCGCGCCGCCCATACCGAAGCGATCGACAGCGCGGTCGTCACACTTGACGCGCCGCTGGCCGGCCGCCTGGCGCTGCCTCCCGGCGCGCAGGCCTATCGCATTCGTCGGCTGCGCTACATCGACGGGCGCGCGGTGCTGTACTGCGAGCACTACCTCAATCCTGCCTATTTCCCCGGTATTCTGGACGAAGATCTGACCCAGTCGCTGACCGCGCTGTACGCCGCACGCTACGGCATTCACTACGGCCGGGTACGTTTCGACATGCTGCCCACCCTGCTGCCGCAGCAGGCCGCCGCCATGCTGAAGGTGACCTACGGCAGCCCGGCGCTGTTCATTACGCGGGTGAATCGCGATCAACATGACCGGGTGATCGATTGCGACCTGGAGTATTGGCGGTACGACGCGCTGCACATCGATGTGGAAGCGCTGTAAATGACAAGGGCGCATCGCTGCGCCCTTAAAGAGGAAGGTCAGTCGGCGTCGTAGCCGAGGTTTGGCGCCAGCCAGCGTTCGACCTCGCTCACGCTCATCCCTTTACGCGCCGCGTAGTCTTCCACCTGATCGCGCTGGATCTGCGCCACCGCGAAGTACTTGCTCTCAGGATGGCTGAAGTACCAGCCGGACACCGCCGCCCCCGGCCACATGGCGAAGGACTCCGTCAGTTCCATGCCGGTGTGGCGGTTGACGTCCAGCAGCTGCCAGATGGTCGCTTTTTCGGTGTGCTCCGGGCAGGCCGGGTAGCCCGGCGCCGGCCGGATGCCCTGATAGTTTTCGCGGATCAGTTCTTCGTTGCTCAGGTTCTCGTCGGCGGCATAACCCCAGTGCAACTTGCGCACCTGTTCATGCAGGTATTCGGCGAAAGCCTCCGCCAGACGATCCGCCAGCGCCTTGATCATGATTTTGTTGTAATCGTCGTGCTGTGCGTCGTACGCCGCCGCCAGCGCGTCCTCCTCCAGCCCGCCGGTCACCGCGAAGGCACCGAAGTAGTCGGCCTTGCCGCTGCTTTTCGGTGCCACGAAGTCCGCCAGGCAGTAGTTCGGGAAGTCGGTTTTTTCCGTCTGCTGGCGCAGATGGCGGCTCACCGCCAGCACCTCGCCGCGCTGTTCGTCGCGGTACACTTCCACGTCGTCGCCGACGCGGTTGGCCGGGAACAGGCCGTAAACGCCGCGCGGGTTGAGGCTGCGCTCAGCGGCCAACCGATCCAGCATCTGATTGGCGTCGTGGAACAGGCGCTTTGCCTCTTCCCCCACCACCTCGTCTTCCAGGATGCGCGGGTATTTGCCCGCCAGCGACCAGGTCATGAAGAACGGCGTCCAGTCGATATAATGGCGCAGCGTCTCGATGCCGGCCGACACCGGGAATACGCCAAGCTGCCGTGGCGCCGGCGGCTGATAGTCGGCCCAGTCCAGCGCCATGGCGTTGGCGCGCGCCTTGTGCAAATCGACCGGCGGCGTGCGCGGTTTTTTGCGCGCGTGCTGAATGCGCACCGTTTCATACTCTTTGCGGGTGCGCGCCACAAACTCATCGCGCTGGGTGGCGGACAGCAGCGCCGCCACCACGCCCACGGTGCGCGAGGCGTTCTGCACGTAGGTGGTCGGGCCGCTGTAGTTCTGCTCGATTTTCACCGCGGTGTGCGCCTTGGAGGTGGTGGCGCCGCCGATCAGCAGCGGCAGCGTAAAGCCCTGGCGCTCCATCTCTTTGGCCACGTTGACCATCTCGTCGAGCGACGGCGTGATCAGCCCCGACAGGCCGATGATGTCGACGTTCTCCTCGCGCGCGGTGCGCAGGATTTTCTCCGTCGGCACCATCACGCCAAGATCGACGATTTCATAGTTGTTGCACTGCAGCACCACGCCGACGATGTTCTTGCCGATGTCGTGCACGTCGCCCTTCACCGTCGCCAGCAGGATTTTCCCCGCGGAGGTGCCCTGCTGCTTGCTGGCCTCGATGTACGGTTCCAGGTAGGCCACCGCCTGCTTCATCACGCGGGCGGATTTCACCACCTGCGGCAGGAACATCTTGCCCTCGCCGAACAGATCGCCGACCACGTTCATCCCCGCCATCAGCGGCCCCTCGATCACTTCGATCGGGCGTTCGGCCTGCTGCCGCGCTTCTTCGGTGTCCAGCTCGATAAACTCGGTGATGCCCTTCACCAGCGAATATTCCAGCCGCTTTTCCACCGGCCAACCGCGCCACTCCGCCTGCTGCACCGCCGCTTCGCCGTCTTTGCTGCCGCGGTACTTTTCCGCCAGCTCCAGCAGGCGTTCGGTGCCGTCCTCACGACGGTTGAGGATCACGTCTTCTACCGCCTCGCGCAGCTCGCCAGGCAGATCGTCGTAAATCGCCAGCTGCCCGGCGTTAACGATGCCCATGTCCATGCCGTTGCGAATGGCGTGATACAGGAACACCGCGTGGATCGCCTCGCGCACCGGATCGTTGCCGCGGAACGAGAACGACACGTTGGACACGCCGCCGGAGATCATCGCGTGCGGCAGGTGGGTTTTGATGTCGGCGCAGGCTTCGATAAAGTCGACGGCGTAGTTGTTGTGCTCTTCGATGCCGGTGGCGACGGCGAAGATGTTCGGGTCGAAAATGATGTCTTCCGGCGGGAAGCCGACGCGTTCGGTCAAAATTTTATAGGCGCGGCGACAGATCTCGAACTTGCGCTCGCGCGTGTCCGCCTGGCCCACTTCGTCGAACGCCATCACCACCACCGCGGCGCCATAGCGGCGCACCAGCCGGGCGTGATGGATAAAGGCCTCTTCGCCCTCCTTCATCGAGATCGAGTTGACGATGCCCTTGCCCTGAATGCATTTCAGGCCTTTCTCGATAACGGACCACTTGGAGGAGTCGATCATGATCGGCACCCGGGCGATATCCGGCTCGCCGGCGATCAGGTTGAGGAAGCGCACCATCGCCGCTTCGGCGTCGAGCATCCCCTCGTCCATGTTGATATCGATGACCTGCGCGCCGCTCTCCACCTGCTGGCGCGCCACGTCGAGCGCCTCGTTGTATTTCTCTTCTTTGATCAGGCGTTTGAAACGCGCCGAACCGGTGACGTTGGTGCGCTCGCCGACGTTAACGAACAGGGTGTTGGCGTCGATGGTCAACGGCTCAAGACCGGCCAGACGGCAGGCGACCGGGATCTCCGGCAGCCGGCGCGGCGGCACGCCCTCAACCGCCTTGGCCATCGCGGCGATGTGTTCCGGCGTGGTGCCGCAGCAGCCGCCGATGATATTGAGGAAGCCGGCCTGCGCCCACTCCCCAACCTGGCGCGCCATCTCGGCCGCATCCAGATCGTACTCGCCGAAGGCGTTCGGCAAACCGGCGTTCGGGTGCGCGGTGACGTAGGTCTCCGAGATGCGCGCCAGCTCGGCGACGTACTGACGCAGCTCATCCGGCCCCAGGGCGCAGTTCAGGCCGAAGGTCAGCGGCTTGACGTGGCGCAGCGAATTGTAAAACGCTTCGGTGGTCTGGCCGGACAGGGTGCGGCCGGAGGCGTCGGTGATGGTGCCGGAAATCATGATCGGCAGTTCCACTCCCAGCGCTTCGAATTCAGTTTCCACCGCAAAAGCGGCGGCCTTGGCGTTGAGGGTGTCGAAGATGGTCTCGATCATGATCAGATCGACGCCGCCTTCCACCAGCGCGCGGGTCGATTCGCGGTAAGCCGCCACCAGTTCATCGAACGAGATGTTGCGGAACGCCGGATCGTTGACGTTCGGCGAGATGGACGCGGTGCGGTTGGTCGGCCCCAGCACCCCGGCGACGTAGCGCGGTTTTTCCGGCGTGCGCGCCGTCCATTCGTCGGCGCAGGCGCGCGCCAGGCAGGCGGCCTGATAGTTAATCTCGGCGGACAGCGACTCCATATGGTAGTCGGCCATGGCGATAGAGGTGGCGTTGAAGGTATTGGTCTCAAGGATATCGGCGCCCGCCTCGAGATAGGCGTAATGAATGGCGGTGATCACTTCCGGCTTGGTCAGCACCAGCAGATCGTTATTGCCTTTCAGATCGCTGCGCCAATCGGCGAAACGCTCACCGCGGAAATCGCGCTCGTCCAAGCGATAGCTCTGGATCATGGTGCCCATGCCGCCGTCCAACACCAAAATGCGCTGCGCTAACTGGCGGCGCAGTTGTTCTACTCGATTCGTCACTGTAACCCCTTCCATTGCCATCCAGCCCATTGCTCAACTGCCGCAAACACCAACGAGTCATCCTAGCACAGCTTGTAAGGACAAAGGGCCAGGCGACAATTGAGAGTTTTTCAGGTTGTGCGCCAACACCTCCGATGAGCTGACGGCGGCTTGCAATTCATCGACAAAAAACGAAAATGAATTCCATCATACGGAAAAAGGAATCTCACCCATGGCCACCCCTGCTCCCGCCAAGCGCGGCAAGAAGCCCCGCGCAGCAGCCCCCGCCGCCAGTGCGGCGACCGGTCAGGTACAATCGTTGACCCGTGGCCTGAAACTGTTGGAATACATTTCGGAAGCCCAGGGCAACGTGGCCCTGACCGATCTGGCCCAGCAAGCCGGCCTGCCGAACTCCACCACTCACCGCCTGCTCACCACCATGCAGCAGCAGGGATTCGTGCGCCAGGTCGGCGATCTCGGCCTGTGGACCATCGGTTCGCACGCCTTTGTGGTCGGCAGCAGCTTCCTGCAAAGCCGCAACCTGCTGGCGATGGTGCATCCGACGCTGCGCCGCCTGATGGAAGAGTCCGGCGAAACCGTCAACCTGGCGGTGCTGGATACCAGCGAGTACCAGGCGATCATCATCGATCAGGTGCAGTGCACGGCGCTGATGCGCATGTCGGCGCCGATCGGCGGCAAACTGCCGATGCACGCCTCCGGCGCCGGTAAAGCATTCCTCGCCACCCTGCCGGACGATCAGGTGACCAAACTGCTGCACAAGAAAGGCATGCACACCTACACGCCGCATACCCTGACGCCGCACAACCTGAAAGAGGGACTGGCGCAGATCCGCAAGCAGGGCTTCTCATTTGACGACGAAGAGCACGCGCTCGGCCTGCGCTGCGTGGCGGCCTGCATTTTCGACGAGCATCGCGAAGCCTTCGCCGCCATTTCCATCTCCGGCCCGGTATCGCGCATCACCGACGATCGCGTGATCGAGCTGGGCGCGCTGGTGATCCACGCGGCGAAAGAGATCAGCCTGGCCTACGGCGGCGTGCGTTAATCCGATCATCCGAGGGGCGCCCCAGCGCGCCCCTGCTCCCCTGCCATGCTCTGTTGTCAGCATGTAACAGGCTGTCGGCATCCTGTTTAGCGCACAGGAAAAAAGCTTGAAGCCGATCACAGTTAACGATCCTCACGGCGAAAGCCCATTGCAACCGCTCAAACTTCCTTCGACAATGTTACCGATAACATGTTACCGGTAACAATCAAACTGAACGAAGGTAACGTCACCCGGTGTTTTGGAGCTAAGCCATGACCAACAATCAAAATCGCATTTACGTCGTTATGGGCGTTTCCGGCAGCGGCAAGTCCGCCGTCGCCGCCGCCGCGGCCCGCCAACTCTCCGCCGGCTTCCTCGACGGCGACTTCCTGCACCCACGCAGCAACATCCTGAAGATGGCCGCCGGCGAGGCGTTGAACGACGACGATCGCGCGCCGTGGCTGGCCGCGCTCAACGACGCCGCCTTCGCCATGCAGCGCACCAACAGCGTGTCGATCATCGTCTGTTCGGCGTTGAAAAAGCAGTATCGCGACCGCCTGCGCGCCGGCAACGGCAACCTGTCATTCATCTATCTGCACGGTGAGTTCCCGGTGATCGAATCCCGCCTGGCGGCGCGCAACGGCCACTTCTTCAAGCCGCAGATGCTGGTCACCCAGTTCGCCGCGCTGGAGCAACCGGGCGCCGACGAGAACGACGTGATGGCGATCGACATCAATCAGCCGCTGGACGCGGTGATCGCCGATACCGTGCGCCATATCCAGAGCTTCCTGCCGCAGGACG
The DNA here is from genome assembly GCF_047456145.1 of Serratia sp. BNK-23. NCBI lineage: Bacteria > Pseudomonadati > Pseudomonadota > Gammaproteobacteria > Enterobacterales > Yersiniaceae > Serratia > Serratia sp. BNK-23. The sequence continues at coordinate 266,677 of NZ_CP179900.1, read as the reverse complement.
TGTGCGCGTGAGTACCGTAACGCTGGTCGGTACCGCAGTCGGCTCGGTTTTACTGCTGTTATTCCTGGTGATGAAGGCGCGCATGCACGCCTTCGTCGCGCTGATGCTGGTGTCCATCGCCGCCGGCATTTTCTCCGGCATGCCGCTGGAACACATCGCCGACACCATGCAAAAAGGCATGGGCGACACGCTGGGCTTCCTGGCGATCGTGGTGGCGCTCGGGGCGATGTTCGGCAAGATCCTGCATGAGGTCGGCGCGCTCGATCAAATTGCGGCGCAATTGCTGAAACGATTCGGACAAAGCAAGGCGCACTACGCGCTCGGCATCGCCGGGCTGATCTGCGCGCTGCCGCTGTTCTTCGACGTGGCGGTGGTGCTGCTGATCGGCATCGTATTCGCCGTGGCGCGCCGCACCGACGGCAATATCGTCAAGCTGGCTATTCCGCTGTTCGCCGGCGTGGCCGCCGCCGCCTCCTTCCTGCTGCCGGGGCCGGTGCCGATGCTGCTGGCGTCGCAGATGAAGGCCGATTTCGGCTGGATGATCGCCATCGGCCTGGTAGCGGCGGTGATCGGCATGCTGATCGCCGGCCCGCTGTACGGCAGCTTTATCAGCCGTTTCGTCAACTGGCCTATGCCGCCGGAAGAGAATGAGCCGACGCTGACCAAGGGCAATCTGCCGTCGTTCGGCTTCAGCCTGGCGCTGGTGCTGTGCCCGCTGGTGCTGGTCGGCATGAAAACCATCGGCGCGCGGCTGGTCCCCCCCGGCTCGCAGCTGCAGCAGTGGCTGGAGTTTATCGGCCACCCGTTCACCGCCATCCTGCTGGCCTGCCTGATCGTGATTTACGGTCTGGCGAAGCCGCGCGGCATGAGCAACGAACAGACGCTGGCCATCTGCTCCGCCGCGGTGCAGCCGGCCGGGATCATCCTGCTGATGACCGGCGCCGGCGGGGTGTTCAAGCAGATCCTGGTGGATTCCGGCGTCGGGCCGGCGCTGGGTGACGCCATGATCGGCGCCGGCCTGCCGATCGCCGTGGCCGCCTTTGCGCTCTCCGCCATGGTGCGGGTGATCCAGGGCTCGGCCACCGTCGCCTGCCTGACCACCGTCGGCCTGGTGCTGCCGGTCACCAGCCAGCTCGGGCTCAGCGGCGGGCAACTGGCCGCGCTGGCCATCTGCATCGCCGGCGGCTCCATCGTGCTGAGCCACGTCAACGACGCCGGCTTCTGGCTGTTCGGCAAATTCACCGGCGCCAACGAACTGCAAACGCTGAAAACCTGGACGGTGATGGAAACCATTCTGGGCAGCGTCGGCGGCGCCATCGGCATGATTGCATTCACGATGTTTTAAATCCCAAATCGCCCCCGGCCTTGCACACCAGGGCTGCAAATCACCCCCGGGGGCACCGCCACAGGCGGCGACTATAACAACAGCAATGTGAGGAAGGCATGATTAATCCAACCTTGTCCCGTGTCACACAGCGCATCATCGACCGTTCCCAGGCCAGCCGCGCCGCCTATCTGGCGCGTATCGAGGCGGCCCGCTCCCAAACCGTCCACCGCGCGCAGCTCGCCTGCGGCAACCTGGCCCACGGTTTCGCCGCCTGTCAGCCCGATGACAAGGCGTCGCTGAAAAACATGGTGCGCAGCGATATCGCCATCATCACCGCCTACAACGACATGCTGTCGGCCCACCAGCCGTACGAACATTACCCACAGCGGCTGAAACAGGCGCTGAAGGCGGTGGGTGCCGTGGGCCAGGTGGCCGGCGGCGTGCCGGCGATGTGCGACGGCGTGACCCAGGGGCAGGACGGTATGGAGCTGTCGCTGATGAGCCGTGACGTGATCGCCATGTCGGCCGCTGTCGGCCTGTCGCACAATATGTTCGACGGCGCGCTGTTCCTCGGCATCTGCGACAAGATCGTGCCGGGGCTGGTGATGGCCGCCCTCTCCTTCGGCCACCTGCCTGCGCTGTTCGTGCCGGCCGGCCCGATGAGCAGCGGCCTGCCGAACAAGGAAAAAGTGCGCGTGCGCCAGCTGTACGCCGAGGGCAAGGCCGACCGCCTGGCGTTGCTGGAAGCCGAGGCAGCCTCTTATCACGGCATCGGCACCTGCACCTTCTACGGCACCGCCAACACCAACCAGATGGTGATGGAAGTGATGGGTTTGCATCTGCCGGGCGCCTCCTTCGTCCATCCTGACACGCCGCTGCGCGACGCGCTGAACGACGCCGCCGCGCGCCAGGTGACCCGACTGACCGATACCGCCGGCAACTACCTGCCGATCGGCCGCCTGGTGGACGAGAAAGTGGTGGTGAACGGCATCGTCTCGCTGCTGGCGACCGGCGGCTCCACCAACCTGACGATGCATCTGGTGGCGATGGCGCGGGCGGCGGGCATCATCATTACCTGGGACGATTTCTCGGAGCTGTCGGAGGCGGTGCCGCTGCTGTGCCGCATCTACCCGAACGGCCCGGCCGACATCAACCAGTTCCAGGCCGCCGGCGGCGTGCCGCTGGTGGTGCGCGAGCTGCTGCAACACGGCCTGCTGCACGAAGACGTGCATACCGTGGCCGGTTTCGGCCTGCGCCGCTACACCCAGGAACCGTGGCTGGATAACGGCCAACTGGTGTGGCGCGAAGGCGTGGCCGGCTCGCTCGACGCCAGCGTGATCGCCAGCGTGGCCCAGCCGTTCGAACATCACGGCGGCACCAAAGTGATGGCCGGCAATCTGGGCCGCGCGGTGATGAAAACCTCGGCGGTGCCCGCTGATAACCAGATCATCGAAGCGCCGGCGGTGGTGTTCGACAGCCAGCACGATATCGTGCCGGCGTTCGAAGCCGGCAAGCTGGATCGCGATTGCGTGGTGGTGGTGCGCTTCCAGGGGCCGCAGGCCAACGGCATGCCCGAGTTGCACAAGCTGATGCCGCCGCTGGGCGTGCTGATGGATCGCGGCTTCAAAGTGGCGCTGGTGACCGACGGCCGCCTGTCCGGCGCCTCCGGCAAGGTGCCTTCCGCCATCCACGTCACCCCGGAAGCCTATACCGGCGGCCTGCTGGCGAAAGTGCGCGACGGCGATCCGATCCGCGTCAACGGCCGCAGCGGCGAGCTGCAGGTGCTGGTCGACGCCGACGAACTGGCCCGGCGCACGCCATGCCAACCCGATCTGAGCGCGGAACACATCGGCTGCGGCCGCGAGCTGTTCGGCGCGCTGCGCAGCCAGCTGTCCGGCGCCGAGCAGGGCGCCTGCTGCATCAAATTTTAATCGATAGCCTGGCCGCATCGCCGCCTGGCGGCGGCCACAGAGGAGAACGTCAGCATGAACAAGTGGACAACAAGCGCCGAGCAGATCCTGACGGCGGGGCCGGTGGTGCCGGTCATCGTGATCAACAAGCTGGAACATGCGGTGCCGTTGGCGAAAGCGCTGGTCGCCGGCGGCGTGCGGGTGCTGGAGGTGACGCTGCGCACCGCCTGCGCCATGGACGCCATTCGCGCCATCGCCCAAGAGGTGCCGGAAGCGATCATCGGCGCCGGTACGGTGATCAATCCGCAGCAGCTGCGGGAAGTAACCGAAGCCGGTGCGCAGTTCGCCATCAGCCCAGGCCTGACCGACGAGCTGCTCAAAGCCGCCACCGCCGGTTCCATTCCCTTGATCCCGGGCATCAGCACCGTTTCCGAACTGATGCAGGGCATGGATTACGGCCTGCGCGAGTTTAAATTCTTCCCGGCGGAAGCCAACGGCGGCGTAAAAGCGCTGCAGGCGATCGGCGGCCCGTTCCCGCAGGTGCGTTTTTGCCCGACCGGCGGCATCTCACCGGACAACTACCGCAGCTATCTGGCGCTGAAAAGCGTGCTGTGCATCGGCGGCTCCTGGCTGGTGCCGGCGGACGCGCTCGAAAGCGGCGACTACGCGCGCATCACTGAACTGGCGCGCGCCGCCGTCGCGGGCGCCGAGGCCTGATTTACATCGCAGCGGTGGCGGCCGGCAGCGCCGCCCCGCTGCGCTGGCTGAACCGCTGCTTCTTGCGATAAGCAAATACGTCTTCCACATGCCCTTCGCGGATGCGCTGCTGCAACCCGCGCCAATACTCCGCGGTAAACAGATCGCTGTGCAGCTCTTCAAACACCTGCCGAATGCGCCGATCGCCGCACAGAAAGTGGCGGAACTCTTCCGGGAACACGTCGTTGGGCGCGATGCTGTACCACGGCTCGCTGGCCAACTCATCTTCCGGATAACGCGGCGGCGGGATATCGCGGAAGTTGACCTCGGTCATGTAGCAAATCTCGTCGTAGTCATAGAACACCACCCGCCCGTGGCGCGTCACGCCAAAGTTCTTGAACAGCATGTCGCCGGGGAAGATATTGGCGGCGGCTAACTGTTTGATCGCGTTGCCGTACTCTTCAATCGCATCGCGCATCTGCTGGTCGTTGGCCTGCTCCAGATACAGATTCAGCGGCGTCATGCGCCGTTCCATATACAGGTGCTTAATCACAATGCGATCGCCGAGATCTTCCAGTTTGCCCGGCACTTCGCGCCGCAGCTCCGCCAACAGTTCCGGGCTGAGGCGCGCCTTGTCGACGACGAAATTTTCGTACTCCTGGGTATCCGCCATACGCCCGACGCGATCGTGCTCTTTCACCAGCTGATAGCAGGCCATCACCTGCGCCTGCGTCACCTCTTTTTGCGGGGCGAATTCGTCCTTGATCACTTTAAACACCCGATCGAAGGACGGCAGGGTAAACACCAGCATCACCATGCCCTTCACCCCCGGCGCGATGATGAACTGCTCCTGCGACTGCGCCATAAAGGTCAGGTATTCGCGGTAGCATTCAGTTTTGCCGTGCTTCTGGCAGCCGATCGCCATGTACAGCTCGGCGGTGGTCTTGCCCGGCAGGATCTCGCGCAGCCACTCGACCATCGCCGCCGGCAGCGGCGCGTAGACCATGAAATAAGAACGGGCGAAGCCGAAGACGATGCTGGCCTCGGCCTTACCGGTCAGGCAGGCATCGATAAACAGCGCGCCCGACTCGCTGTGGTGGATCGGCAGCAAGAACGGGTAAACGCCGTCGGCCAGGCGCAGCTTGCCGACCAGCCAGGCGGCCTTGTTGCGATAGAACAGTTCGTTGGCGATCTGAAAGGTGGCCCCCGCCAGTTGCTGCGGACTGAAGGCGCGCTGCAGCGCCTGAGTGATGTAGCGAATATCGCGCGTCAAATCTTCCCACGGCAACCGCAGCGGCAGATCGCTCAGCACGCTGCGCAGCATCGCCGGCAGATCGCCATTGGAGGTGAAATCGCGCGCCAGCGGACGCGGAATGTCGCGAAATCGCCGTTCCGGCTGCGAACTGAACACGAACAGCTTGTCCGGCGTCAGATCGCGATGCTTGAACAGCCGGCAGTAGACCGAGTTAAAAAAGCTTTCGGCTATCTCGAAACGCGGGTAGTCCGGCAGCAGATCGATATAAACCGCTTTGACCCGGCTGGGGAAGTCGGCGTCGAAATATTTCTGTCCGGTGATGCATTTGAGCTGCTCCACCACCAGGCCGACGTGATGGTCATACAGATGGATGCGCTTTTTCATCGCCTGCTGCACCGCCGGCCAGTCCGCCTGCTCGAAGCGCTGCTGCGCGCCGGCGGTCACCTCCAAAAAGCGGCCGTACTGCGCATCGAAGCCCTGCAGGATCGTCTGTGCGATCAACAACTCCAGTTTTGCCGCCATCCTTACCCCCGCCAGAAAAAGAAGCCTGCGCATGCAGGCTCCGGGTGAAACGTCTTCAAGCTTGCCGCATCAGAACTGCTGTTCTTCCGTCGAACCGGTCAGCGCGGTGACCGAAGAGGCGCCGCCCTGAATGATGGTGGTGACCTTGTCGAAGTAGCCGGTGCCCACCTCCTGCTGGTGCGACGCAAAGGTGTAACCGCGATCCACCGCGGCGAACTCCGCCTGCTGCACCTTCTCGACGTAGTGTTTCATGCCCTCGCCCTGCGCATAGGCGTGCGCCAGGTCGAACATGTTGAACCACATGCTGTGGATGCCCGCCAGCGTGATGAACTGATACTTGTAGCCCATGTCCGACAGCGCCTGCTGGAAGCGGGCGATGGTCTGATCGTCGAGGTTCTTCTTCCAGTTGAACGACGGCGAGCAGTTGTAGGCCAGCAGCTTGCCCGGGTATTTGGCGTGAATGGCGTCGGCGAAGCGCTGAGCGGCATCCAGATCCGGCGTTGAGGTTTCGCACCACACCATATCGGCGTAAGGGGCATAGGCCAGGCCGCGGCTGATCGCCTGCTCGACGCCGGCATGGGTGCGGAAGAAGCCTTCCGCCGTGCGCTCGCCAGTGACGAAGGCGCTGTCATACGGATCGCAATCGGACGTCAGCAGGTCGGCCGCATCTGCGTCGGTACGGGCGATCACCAGCGTCGGCACGCCGAGCACGTCGGCGGCCAGGCGAGCGGCGACCAGCTTCTGGATCGCTTCCTGTGTCGGCACCAGTACTTTGCCGCCCATATGACCGCATTTCTTCACCGCCGCCAACTGGTCTTCGAAGTGCACCCCGGCGGCGCCGGCGGTGATCATCGCTTTCATCAGCTCGAAGGCGTTCAGCACGCCGCCGAAGCCGGCTTCCGCATCGGCGACAATCGGCAGGAAGTAATCGGTGTAGCCTTTGCTGCCCGGCTCAATCTGGTTCGCCCACTGGATCTGATCGGCGCGGCGGAAGGTGTTGTTGATGCGCTCGACCACCTTCGGCACCGAGTCCACCGGATACAACGACTGGTCAGGGTACATGGCCGCCGCGCTGTTGGCGTCGGCCGCCACCTGCCAGCCGGACAGGTAGATAGCCTCGACGCCGGCTTTAGCCTGCTGCAGCGCCTGGCCACCGGTCAGCGCGCCCAGGCAGTTCACGTAGCCTTTGCGCGCCTTGCCGTTCAGCAACGCCCACAGTTTGGCGGCGCCGTTTTGCGCCAGGGTACATTCCGGGTTGACCGAACCGCGCAGGTTGATCACGTCTTCGGCGCTGTAAGGGCGGGTGATGCCTTCCCAACGGGCCGATTTCCATTCCTGTTCCAGCTGCTGGATCTGTTGAGAGCGAGAGGTAGACATAATTTTTATCCTTTCAGTCATGTAGGGTTGATTGGGAAAGTTCAGGCCAGCAGCTCATAGCCGGGCAACGTCAGGAAATCGATTAATTCATCTTGCGTGGTGATGCGCTCCATCAGGCGCGCCGCCTCTTCGAACCGGCCGGCGTTAAAGCGCGCTTCCCCTACTTCTTCACGCACCACCAACATCTCTTCTTGCAACATCTGGCGGAACAGCGCCTTGGTGACCGGGTGCCCGTCGTTCAGGCTCTTCTCGTGGTGGATCCACTGCCAGATAGAGGTACGGGAGATCTCCGCCGTCGCGGCATCTTCCATCAACCCATAGATAGGCACGCAGCCGTTGCCGGAGATCCAGGCTTCGATGTACTGCACCGCCACGCGGATATTGGCGCGCATCCCCGCTTCGGTGCGTTCGCCGTCGCATGGTTCCAACAGCTGCGCGGCGCTGATTGGCGCATCCTGCTCACGCATCACGTCCAGCTGATTCTGGCGATCGCCCAATGCCTTGCCGAACACCTCCATCACCGTGTCCGCCAGCCCTGGGTGCGCCACCCAGGTGCCATCGTGGCCATTGTTGGCCTCCAGCTCTTTATCCGCCCGCACCTTGTTCAGCACCCAGGCGTTTTTCTCAGCGTCTTTGCTCGGGATAAACGCCGCCATGCCGCCCATGGCGAAGGCGCCGCGCTTATGACAGGTTTTGATCAACAGACGTGAATAGGCGCTGAGGAAAGGTTTCTCCATGGTCACCGACTGACGATCCGGCAGCACGCGATCGCCGTGATTCTTCAGCGTTTTGATGTAGCTGAAGATGTAATCCCAGCGGCCACAGTTCAGGCCGACGATGTGATCGCGCAGGTGATAGAGGATCTCGTCCATCTGGAACACCGCCGGCAGGGTTTCGATCAGCACGGTCGCCTTGATGGTGCCACGTGGCAGATCGAAACGATCCTCGGTAAAGCTGAAGACATCGCTCCACCAGGCCGCTTCCTCCCAGGACTGGGTTTTCGGCAGGTAGAAATACGGGCCGCTGCCCTTGGCCAACAGCTGACGATAGTTGTGGTAGAAGTACAGCGCGAAATCGAACAGGCCGCCAGGGATGGCTTCATCACGCCACAAGACGTGTTTCTCCGGCAAATGCAGGCCGCGCACGCGAGCGATCAACACCGCCGGATTCGGTTTCAGCTGGTAGATCTTGCCGGCTTCATTGGTGTAGGAGATGGTGCCGTTAACCGCATCGTGCAGGTTGATTTGACCGTCGATGACTTTGTCCCAGCTTGGCGCCAGGGAGTCTTCGAAGTCCGCCATAAATACTTTTACGTTGGCGTTCAACGCATTGATCACCATCTTGCGTTCTACCGGCCCGGTGATCTCGACCCGGCGATCGCGCAGGTCTTGCGGGATGCCGCGGATCTGCCAGTCGCCCTCACGAATGGAATTGGTTTCCGAAATAAATCCAGGCAGCTCGCCGCGATCGATATTTTGCTGCCAGCGGGCACGCGCCGCCAGCAGCTCATTGCGCCGCGGCGTGAATTTCCCCACCAGTTCCGCCAGGAATTCAACCGCTTCATCCGTTAATACCTGGCGCTCCGCTGCGGCGAAACCCTGGGTAAACCTTAACTCCGTGCCTGCTATCTGTTGCGTCATGACCTTGCTCCTTCCCATCGTTGCGCCCGAGCGACCGGCGCATTTTCATCAGAAATCACTGTGGATCAGGGCGGATGAAACGATCCTAAACTGGTCAGATCTCATCCCGATAGCTCTAAGAATACTCAACAAAAAACAAAAATCAAAAACCATTTCCATTTTATTATTAAATATTTTATTAACACTTTATTATCAATTAGTTAGAACAAATAACATAACCAACAGGTAAGGAAACTGGTTCCAATAGAATCGCAAAGATAGGCTAACGCGTTGTTGGCCAATGGTTTTTTGGGGAAAGTGACCGGTAAAAAGGGGATCGTGCGGAGGATCAACAGCGCGGCGGCCTCGATTCAGCCGCCGGCAGGCAGAAAAGATCAGTCGAGAGTCGGATTCATATGGCGCAGATCGTAAGGCGTGATCTGGTAGACGTAATAGTTGAGCCAATTGGAAAACAGCAGGTGGCCATGGCTGCGCCAGGTGGCTTTCGGTGTCAGTGCGGGGTTGTCATCGGGGAAGTAGTTGAGCGGTACGGCAGGATCGAGGCCAGCTTCGTTGTCGCGACAATACTCCCCGGCCAGGGTCAGGGCATCATACTCAGGATGGCCGGTGACAAACGCCAGGCGCTTATCCCTGCTGGCGAACAGGTAGGCGCCGGCCTGCTCGGATTCGGCCAGAATATCCAGGTCGGTATATTGGCGAATCACCTCGGTCGGGAAATCGGCATAGCGTGAATGCGGCGCCAGGAAGCTTTCGTCGAAGCCGCGCGTCAGCAACGCATGCTGCTGCAGCGTTTGGTGCGGATAAACGCCGGAGAGCTTCACTTCGCGCGTCATCTTGGGAATGCCGTACAGGATGTTCAACGCCGCTTGTACCGCCCAGCATACGAACAGCGTGGAGGTGACGTGGTTTTTGGCCCAGTCAATGACCCGCTCGATCTGCGGCCAGTAGGCAACATCGCAGAAATCAACCAGCCCCAGCGGCGCGCCGGTGACAATCAGGCCATCGAAGTTCTCATTCTGGATATCCTCGAAGTCGCAGTAGAAGTTGTTCAGATGCTCGGCCGGCGTGTTCTTCGATTCGCGGCTGTCGATGCGCAGCAGCTGGATATCAATCTGCAGCGGCGAGTTGGACAACAGACGCAGAAACTGGTTTTCCGTTTCGATCTTCTTTGGCATCAGGTTGAGGATCAGCACTTTCAGTGGCCTGATTTCCTGTGTTTTTGCCCGCGAGGATGTCATCACGAAGACATTCTCACCGCGCAAGAAATTGACCGCAGGTAACTCATCAGGAACACGAATCGGCATTGCTTAACCCTCACACATCCATTTATACGTTTAGACTTCTAGATGCCCGAAGATAGCGTTTTTTTTCGTCGCTGTCGAGCATTCAGCGGAAAGGTGAAAATGTTTCATTGCGCAGCCTGCGCCGGGATATAAGCAGAGGGAGTAAAGCGGATGAAAAGCAAAAAGGCCATCCTTTCGGATGGCCTCTTGGCTTATTTGATGCTTGGCAGTGTCCTACAGTATTCGTCTCATCCTGAGACTCTCCCCTGCGGGGCCGCCGCAAGCGGCGTTAAGGCCCGTTCCCGACGGGCCTTTCGCATGCCCATGCTCGAGCAGAACACCAAATAACAGACAAAACAAAAAGCCCCATGCTTTCGCATGAGGCTTGTTGTTTTATTTGATGCTTGGCAGTGTCCTACTCTCGCATGGGGAGACCCCACACTACCATCGGCGCTACGGCGTTTCACTTCTGAGTTCGGCATGGGGTCAGGTGGGACCACCGCGCTATTGCCGCCAAGCAAATTCTTTTTTCTGCCGAACTTCTAAACCCACTTTAAATAAAGTGGTGCTGATACCCAGAGTCGAACTGGGGACCTCACCCTTACCAAGGGTGCGCTCTACCAACTGAGCCATATCAGCACGCTTAATTTGATGCCTGGCAGTGTCCTACTCTCGCATGGGGAGACCCCACACTACCATCGGCGCTACGGCGTTTCACTTCTGAGTTCGGCATGGGGTCAGGTGGGACCACCGCGCTATTGCCGCCAGGCAAATTCGTTTTATTCCAACCGCTTCACTCTCGTGTCGCCATCAGAACCAATCTCGGAACTTCGCTGAAAATCTCTCTAAAAACACCTTCGGTGTTGTAAGGTTAAGCCTCACGGATCATTAGTACTGGTTAGCTCAATGCATCGCTGCACTTACACACCCAGCCTATCAACGTCTTAGTCTTAAACGTTCCTTCAGGGACCTTAAAGGTCCAGGGAAGACTCATCTTGAGGCAAGTTTCGCGCTTAGATGCTTTCAGCGCTTATCTTTTCCGCACTTAGCTACCGGGCAATGCCATTGGCATGACAACCCGAACACCAGTGGTGCGTTCACTCCGGTCCTCTCGTACTAGGAGCAACCCCTCTCAATCTTCCAACGCCCACGGCAGATAGGGACCGAACTGTCTCACGACGTTCTAAACCCAGCTCGCGTACCACTTTAAATGGCGAACAGCCATACCCTTGGGACCTACTTCAGCCCCAGGATGTGATGAGCCGACATCGAGGTGCCAAACACCGCCGTCGATATGAACTCTTGGGCGGTATCAGCCTGTTATCCCCGGAGTACCTTTTATCCGTTGAGCGATGGCCCTTCCATTCAGAACCACCGGATCACTAAGACCTACTTTCGTACCTGCTCGAGCCGTCACTCTCGCAGTCAAGCTAGCTTATGCCTTTGCACTAACCTCACGATGTCCGACCGTGATTAGCTAACCTTCGTGCTCCTCCGTTACTCTTTGGGAGGAGACCGCCCCAGTCAAACTACCCACCAGACACTGTCCTCACCCCGGATCACGGGGCCGAGTTAGAACATCAAACATTAAAGGGTGGTATTTCAAGGATGGCTCCACGCAGACTGGCGTCCACGCTTCAAAGCCTCCCACCTATCCTACACATCAAGGCTCAATGTTCAGTGTCAAGCTATAGTAAAGGTTCACGGGGTCTTTCCGTCTTGCCGCGGGTACACTGCATCTTCACAGCGAGTTCAATTTCACTGAGTCTCGGGTGGAGACAGCCTGGCCATCATTACGCCATTCGTGCAGGTCGGAACTTACCCGACAAGGAATTTCGCTACCTTAGGACCGTTATAGTTACGGCCGCCGTTTACTGGGGCTTCGATCAAGAGCTTCGCCTTGCGGCTGACCCCATCAATTAACCTTCCAGCACCGGGCAGGCGTCACACCGTATACGTCCACTTTCGTGTTTGCACAGTGCTGTGTTTTTATTAAACAGTTGCAGCCAGCTGGTATCTTCGACTGGCTTCAGCTCCATCCGCAAGGGACTTCACCTACATGCCAGCGTGCCTTCTCCCGAAGTTACGGCACCATTTTGCCTAGTTCCTTCACCCGAGTTCTCTCAAGCGCCTTGGTATTCTCTACCTGACCACCTGTGTCGGTTTGGGGTACGATTTAATGTTACCTGGAGCTTAGAGGATTTTCCTGGAAGCAGGGCATCAACTACTTCTGCACCGTAGTGCATCGTCATCACGCCTCAGGGTTAGTATGCAACCGGATTTACCAGGTCACACCCCCTACACGCTTAAACCGGGACAACCGTCGCCCGGCTAGCCTAGCCTTCTCCGTCCCCCCTTCGCAGTAACACCAAGTACAGGAATATTAACCTGTTTCCCATCGACTACGCTTTTCAGCCTCGCCTTAGGGGTCGACTCACCCTGCCCCGATTAACGTTGGACAGGAACCCTTGGTCTTCCGGCGAGCGGGCTTTTCACCCGCTTTATCGTTACTTATGTCAGCATTCGCACTTCTGATACCTCCAGCAACCCTCACAGGCCACCTTCAACGGCTTACAGAACGCTCCCCTACCCAACAACGCTAAGCGTCGCTGCCGCAGCTTCGGTGCATGGTTTAGCCCCGTTACATCTTCCGCGCAGGCCGACTCGACCAGTGAGCTATTACGCTTTCTTTAAATGATGGCTGCTTCTAAGCCAACATCCTGGCTGTCTATGCCTTCCCACATCGTTTCCCACTTAACCATGACTTTGGGACCTTAGCTGGCGGTCTGGGTTGTTTCCCTCTTCACGACGGACGTTAGCACCCGCCGTGTGTCTCCCGTGATAACATTCTTCGGTATTCGGAGTTTGCATCGGTTTGGTAAGCCGGGATGGCCCCCTAGCCGAAACAGTGCTCTACCCCCGAAGATGAGTTCACGAGGCGCTACCTAAATAGCTTTCGGGGAGAACCAGCTATCTCCCGGTTTGATTGGCCTTTCACCCCCAGCCACAAGTCATCCGCTAATTTTTCAACATTAGTCGGTTCGGTCCTCCAGTTAGTGTTACCCAACCTTCAACCTGCCCATGGCTAGATCACCGGGTTTCGGGTCTATACCTTGCAACTAGTCGCCCAGTTAAGACTCGGTTTCCCTACGGCTCCCCTATACGGTTAACCTTGCTACAAAATATAAGTCGCTGACCCATTATACAAAAGGTACGCAGTCACACCACGAAGGTGCTCCCACTGCTTGTACGTACACGGTTTCAGGTTCTATTTCACTCCCCTCGCCGGGGTTCTTTTCGCCTTTCCCTCACGGTACTGGTTCACTATCGGTCAGTCAGGAGTATTTAGCCTTGGAGGATGGTCCCCCCATATTCAGACAGGATGTCACGTGTCCCGCCCTACTCATCGAACTCACGACCTGTGCATTTTAGTGTACGGGGCTATCACCCTTTACTGCGCGACTTTCCAGACGCTTCCACTAACACACAAGCCGATTCAGGTTCTGGGCTCCTCCCCGTTCGCTCGCCGCTACTGGGGGAATCTCGGTTGATTTCTTTTCCTCGGGGTACTTAGATGTTTCAGTTCCCCCGGTTCGCCTCATGCCACTATGTATTCATGACATGATAGTGTGTCGAAACACACTGGGTTTCCCCATTCGGGTATCGCCGGTTATAACGGTTCATATCACCTTACCGACGCTTTTCGCAGATTAGCACGCCCTTCATCGCCTCTGACTGCCTAGGCATCCACCGTGTACGCTTAGTCACTTAACCTCACAACCCGAAGATGTTTCCATCGTTCGCGCTGCAAACATTTGAGAGACTCTATGACAGGTTACTCTTTATCCCAGTACTTCTACGGAGGGATAAATTTCAGCCGTCATGTTTCAATTTTCAGCTTGTTCCAGATTGTTAAAGAGCAATATCTTAAACATGACTCGGAAGTCATCTTTAAGATATGGTGTATCGTCAGATACTGAAGACCGCCGCTTTCACCGGGTGGGTCGGAAGCTTGGCGTCCCCTAGGGGATTCGAACCCCTGTTACCGCCGTGAAAGGGCGGTGTCCTAGGCCTCTAGACGAAGGGGACACGACACCGTACTTTTATGACGCTTTTGCTCGTTACTTTTTCATCAGACAATCTGTGTGAGCACGCCACGCGAACTAATATCTTTAGGTAAGGAGGTGATCCAACCGCAGGTTCCCCTACGGTTACCTTGTTACGACTTCACCCCAGTCATGAATCACAAAGTGGTAAGCGCCCTCCCGAAGGTTAAGCTACCTACTTCTTTTGCAACCCACTCCCATGGTGTGACGGGCGGTGTGTACAAGGCCCGGGAACGTATTCACCGTAGCATTCTGATCTACGATTACTAGCGATTCCGACTTCATGGAGTCGAGTTGCAGACTCCAATCCGGACTACGACGTACTTTATGAGGTCCGCTTGCTCTCGCGAGGTCGCTTCTCTTTGTATACGCCATTGTAGCACGTGTGTAGCCCTACTCGTAAGGGCCATGATGACTTGACGTCATCCCCACCTTCCTCCAGTTTATCACTGGCAGTCTCCTTTGAGTTCCCGGCCGAACCGCTGGCAACAAAGGATAAGGGTTGCGCTCGTTGCGGGACTTAACCCAACATTTCACAACACGAGCTGACGACAGCCATGCAGCACCTGTCTCAGAGTTCCCGAAGGCACCAATCCATCTCTGGAAAGTTCTCTGGATGTCAAGAGTAGGTAAGGTTCTTCGCGTTGCATCGAATTAAACCACATGCTCCACCGCTTGTGCGGGCCCCCGTCAATTCATTTGAGTTTTAACCTTGCGGCCGTACTCCCCAGGCGGTCGATTTAACGCGTTAGCTCCGGAAGCCACGCCTCAAGGGCACAACCTCCAAATCGACATCGTTTACAGCGTGGACTACCAGGGTATCTAATCCTGTTTGCTCCCCACGCTTTCGCACCTGAGCGTCAGTCTTCGTCCAGGGGGCCGCCTTCGCCACCGGTATTCCTCCAGATCTCTACGCATTTCACCGCTACACCTGGAATTCTACCCCCCTCTACGAGACTCTAGCTTGCCAGTTTCAAATGCAGTTCCCAGGTTGAGCCCGGGGATTTCACATCTGACTTAACAAACCGCCTGCGTGCGCTTTACGCCCAGTAATTCCGATTAACGCTTGCACCCTCCGTATTACCGCGGCTGCTGGCACGGAGTTAGCCGGTGCTTCTTCTGCGAGTAACGTCAATTGATGAACGTATTAAGCTCACCACCTTCCTCCTCGCTGAAAGTGCTTTACAACCCGAAGGCCTTCTTCACACACGCGGCATGGCTGCATCAGGCTTGCGCCCATTGTGCAATATTCCCCACTGCTGCCTCCCGTAGGAGTCTGGACCGTGTCTCAGTTCCAGTGTGGCTGGTCATCCTCTCAGACCAGCTAGGGATCGTCGCCTAGGTGAGCCATTACCCCACCTACTAGCTAATCCCATCTGGGCACATCTGATGGCAAGAGGCCCGAAGGTCCCCCTCTTTGGTCTTGCGACGTTATGCGGTATTAGCTACCGTTTCCAGTAGTTATCCCCCTCCATCAGGCAGTTTCCCAGACATTACTCACCCGTCCGCCGCTCGTCACCCAGGGAGCAAGCTCCCCCGTGCTACCGCTCGACTTGCATGTGTTAAGCCTGCCGCCAGCGTTCAATCTGAGCCATGATCAAACTCTTCAATTAAAAGCTTGATTTGCTTCCACTCGAGAAGCGATGCTCAAAGATTTACTGCATGAATTTTACTTCAGTTAGTCACTCTTCAAGACTTGATATTTTTTTGCATCCGAAGATGCTGGATATCGTCTTGTGGAGTGCCCACACAGATTGTCTGATAAATTGTTAAAGAGCAGTGAGTTAGGCGCTTTCGCTTGCTAACTCGAGGTGGCGTATATTACGCTTTCCTCTTTCAGAGTCAACCCTAATTTTCAGGATTTCTTCTCTTTCTTCCCGGCCGCTGTGTGAAGTGAATCACTTGCGCCGTGTCGATGGAGGCGCATTATAGGGATCCGAGTTTTTTGCACAACCCCTTTTTTGATCTTTTCTTTCTGTTTGCACACTTTTCAGCCCTTCCGGGTGGATCTTGTGCGATCAGGGCCATTTTCCGCAGGATCCGGCGCTGGCGTTGGTTGTAATTCCATCGCCAGGGTCTAGTATTGCCGGTAAATATGATCCCGACGTGAGGCAAGCACCATGTCCGATGCAGTACGTTCTTATCTTCAATACACCCCCAAACTCGGTCAGCGCGTCTTGATCGATCCTTCCAGCGTCGTGATCGGCGACGTCGATCTGGCGGATGACGTCAGCATCTGGCCGCTGGTCGCCATTCGCGGCGACGTCAATGCGGTAAAGATCGGCGCACGCAGCAATATTCAGGATGGCAGCGTGCTGCATGTGACTCACCGCTCCGAACATAACCCCGACGGTTATCCCCTGTTAATTGGCGAAGACGTTACCGTGGGTCATAAAGCGATGCTGCACGGCTGCGCCATCGGCAACCGGGTGCTGGTCGGGATGGGATCAATCCTGTTGGACGGCGTAGTTGTAGAAGATGACGTGATGATTGGCGCCGGCAGTTTGGTGGCGCCGGGCAAACACCTGGCCAGCGGCTATCTTTATATGGGTAGCCCGGCACGCCAGGTTCGGCCTTTGACCGCCGCCGAGTTGGAGGGATTGCTTTATTCTTCTAACAACTATGTACGCTGGAAAGACGAATACCTGTCGGAAGATATCTGATGGGCGCCCCGTTCCCTATAAAGAGAACGGGGTAGAATTTATGCCACCAGTTCGCTGCGCAGCTGGCGTAATACCGGCTCGATCTCCGGCATCACTCCGTGCCAAAGCAGGAAAGCATGCGCCGCCTGCCCCACCAGCATACCCAGCCCATCGGCGTATTCCGTTGCGCCCTGCTGCTGCGCCCAGGCCAGAAATGGCGTAACGCCTTGCTGATAGAACATGTCATAGCAACGGGTTTGCGCATTCACCACGCCTGCAGGCAACGCCGGGATCTCCCCGCTGATGCCGGACGCCGTCGCATTGATCACCAGATCGAACGCTTGCTGATCCAGTTGATCCATCGGCGCCGCCGAGATCTCCCCCAGATGCCGGAAAGCGTCGGCCAACTCTTGGGCCCGACTGAAAGTGCGGTTGGTGATCGTGAGCCGGCAGCCGAAAGACAGCAGCGGCAGGATCACGCCGCGTGCCGCACCGCCGGCGCCCACCAGCAGAATGCGATCCTGCGGCCGAATCAATTGCTGGCGCTGCAGATCGGTCAGCAAACCGATGCCGTCGGTGTTATCCCCCAACAGCTCGCCATTAGGCAATACCTTCAGGGTGTTGACCGCACCGGCCATCGCCGCGCGCTCGCTCAGCTCAGAAGCGGCCGAATAAGCACGCTCCTTGAAAGGCACCGTGACGTTCGCCCCTAGCCCTCCGGCGCGGATAAACGCCTGCAGGCTGGTTTCAAAACCGTCCAGCGGCGCCAACACCGTCCCATAAGGATGCTCAATGCCGGTCTGGGCAGCAAACAGCGCATGAATTCGCGGCGACTTGCTGTGGCCGATAGGGTTGCCAAATACCGCAAACTTCTCCATGCCCATTACCTCTAGCCCTGACGGATCTGTTCGCCGGTCAGAACGTCTCTGATTTCGGAAGGATTAAGACGGCCACCCACCTTGCCGCGCAATACCGGGAAAGCTTCGCCGAACTGCCGCGTGACCTCATCGGCACTGCGGCACGGTTCCAGCCCACTGAGATTGGCGCTGGTCGACACCAGCGGCTTGCCGTACTGCCGGCACAGCAACTGCACCAGCGGATGATCGCTGACGCGCACCGCCAGTGAACTGAAACGCCCGGTCAACAAACGCGGCGTCTCCGGCCGAGCAGGCAACACCCAGGTTACCGGCCCAGGCCAGCTGGCAAACATCGTCGCGCGCTGCTGTTCGCTGAGCGTACTGTCGTCAATATAAGGCTTAAGCTGCGCATAGTCGGCGGCGATCAAAATCAGCCCCTTTTCCCACGGCCGCTGTTTCAGCGCCAGCAATGCATTGACCGCCTGCTCGCTGTCGGGATCGCAACCCAGGCCGAATACGGCTTCGGTGGGATACGCAATCACCTGCTGTTGATGCAAAGCATCGATGATAGATAAAAGGTTCGGGCTTAATTCTGAATTCATGATGTGATTATTCTGTAGTCGCGACGGGTTTTCCGCACAGCTTGCTGGCACAGCACAGGACGGGGCCTTTTGCCGTGCGCTTTTCCATCAGCAGCGGGTAATGGCAGTAGGCGCATTCACCGGCGACGGGTTTAACGTTGAGGGCGAACTGGCATTCCGGGTAACGATCGCAGGAATGAAAAACCTTGCCGTAACGCGACTTGCGCTGCAACAGCTTGCCTTGCCCGCACTGCGGACAGGTAATGGCGGTTTCGTCAGGCTTGTCGATCACTTCTGTGTGATCGCATTGCGGATAATCGCTGCAGCCGATAAACATGCCGTAGCGCCCCTGGCGCAGCACCAACGTCGCCTGACACTTCGGGCACTGTTGCCCATCCAACACCTTAACGATATGCCCATCGGCCTGCGCTTTCAGCGGCCGAATATATTGGCATTCAGGGTACTGGGAACAGCCGAGGAAGGGGCCGTGGCGACCGCTACGGATCACCAGCTCGGCCCCGCATTCCGGACAGGGTTCATTTTGCCTGGCGGCAAAAATCGCGTTTTTTGTCATAACGTCTTCTATGCGCGTTATCGGCTCAATGCAGATAACCTTCGTTCACTTCAAACAACAGTTCTTCCATTTGCTGATAGGCGCTTTCATATCCGGGGATATTAAACAGCACCATCAACACGACCCATTTCAGATCTTCGAGATCGAATTCCGCATTATCCAAAGCCATAACGCGGTCGATAACCATTTCACGGGTTTCGAGGTTCAATACCTGAATCTGTTCCAGGAACAGGAGAAAACCACGGCAGCCGGCGTCCAAACGCGCGCTTTCCTCTTCGGTATAGATCCGCATCGCCAGCGGATCGGCATCCATAAAGTAAGGCGCGTTTTGACCTTCTTGCAGGTCGGCCAACTTCTCAAGCCAATTCAACGCGTTGTAGATATCATCCTGATGAAACCCCGCCTGGGCGAGATCATCGGTCAGTTGATCCTGATCGACGCGCATCTCTGGTTCATTGTGGATATAAGTTTCAAACAAGTACATGAGTACGTCGAACATGGCTTGCCCTCCTTATTCGGACATAGCCGCCGGGTACAGCTGCGATCCACCCTGCTAACTCCAGCTCGAGTAACTTGATTACTACCACTGGCACAGGTTGGCCGGCACGTTCAGCGACGACGTCAACAGGTGTCACCTCATCTCCTACGTTAGCCAACACATCGGCAAATGGCAATTCAACTTCAGCCTGCGACGCACAAATAGTTGTATTTTCGTTCAGTGGCAACCACTGAAGGCCGCTTCCCAGCAATTCGGCGATATCTTTCGGCCCAGTCACCAGATGCGCGCCCTGTTGGATCAGCCAGTGCGTGCCTTCGCTCATCGGGTTCCCTAACGGCCCCGGCAAGGCGAATACCTCACGCCCTTGCTCCAGCGCATAGCGAGCCGTCACCAGGGTACCGCTGCGCAACGAGGCTTCTATGACCAGCACACCCTGGCTCAGCCCGCTGATAATGCGGTTGCGGCGCGGAAAATGGTCAGCCAGGGGCAAATCGGTGACCAAATGATCTGAAATCACCGCACCGCCCTGCTCGACTATCTGCTCTGCGAGCCGGCGGTGCCGCCGCGGGTAGACATTGGCCAGCCCGCAGCCCAACACCGCTATCGTGCAACCCCCGGCCGCCAGCGCTGCGCGATGGCAAATGCCGTCGATGCCGATCGCCAAACCGCTGGTGATGGTGAAACCGCAACGCGCCAATTCCTCGGCGAAATGGTTAGCCCAGCGCTCGCCGTAGTGGCTGAACTGCCGGCTGCCAACCATGGCAAGTTGCGGGCGCAACAGCGCCTGAGGATCTCCATCGATCAGCAGGAACAGCGGCGCATCGTCGATCTGGGCCAGGCATTCGGGATAGCCGGCCGCTGCATAGTTCAGCATACGGTGCGCCGGCACTTCCAGCCAACGCAAGGTGGCCGCCAGATAACCGGGATCCGTCTGGTTGAACTGTGCTCGCTGCCGTTCATTCAATCCAAGTTCACGCAACGCGCGGCGAGGCTCGCCACCCATTTGCGATAACTGCCGCACGATCCGGCTGGCCACGACGGTCTGCAGCCCCGTAACCCCCCGCATCCGTAAAGCGATCTCTTCCGGCCGCATCCTCTGTTCCCTCAGCAAAAACGGTGGTATTACCAATCTGAGCAATTGGTGCGCAATGCTGTCAATCAGGCCGGGAAATGTCTAGAATAGAGGTTAAACCTCGTTCATTACTCGGATACAGATCTAAAGATATATGTCAGTCTTGCAGGTATTACATTTCCCAGACGAGCGTCTGCGCAAAGTCGCAGCGCCGGTAAAAGAAGTCAATGCAGATATCCAGCGCATCGTGGATGATATGTTTGAAACCATGTACGCAGAGGAAGGCATCGGCCTGGCTGCGACTCAGGTGGATATCCATCAGCGCATTATCGTGATCGACGTCTCCGAGAATCGCGATCAGCGCCTGGTGCTGATCAATCCGGAGCTGCTGGAAAAAAGCGGCGAAACCGGCATCGAGGAAGGCTGTCTTTCCATTCCCGAGCAGCGTGCATTGGTACCACGCGCCGCGCAGGTGAAGATCCGCGCGCTGGATCGCGAAGGCAAATCTTTCGAGCTGGAAGCGGACGATCTGCTGGCGATCTGCATCCAGCACGAGATGGATCACCTGATGGGTAAACTGTTCGTCGATTACCTGTCGCCGCTCAAGCGCCAGCGCATTCGTCAGAAACTGGAAAAAATGGCCAAGCTCCAAGCCCGCGCCTAACCGATCAGGAAATCAACGTGTCTGACTCTTTACGGATTATTTTCGCCGGAACACCAGACTTCGCAGCGCGTCATCTTGACGCGCTGTTGTCATCTGAGCACCAGATTGTCGGCGTTTTTACCCAGCCCGACCGCCCGGCAGGCCGCGGCAACAAGTTGACGCCAAGCCCGGTAAAAGTGCTGGCTGAACAACACCAACTGCCGGTATTTCAGCCCAAATCGCTGCGCCCAGAAGAGAACCAGCGCCTGGTGGCCGATCTTAACGCCGACGTGATGGTGGTTGTTGCCTACGGGTTGATCCTGCCGCAAGCGGTGCTGGAGATGCCGCGTCTCGGTTGCATCAACGTACATGGCTCGCTGCTGCCTCGCTGGCGCGGCGCGGCACCGATCCAGCGTTCGCTCTGGGCCGGCGACAGCGAAACCGGCGTGACCATCATGCAGATGGACGCCGGCCTCGATACCGGCGACATGATGCACAAGATCGCCTGCCCGATTGAGAGCAGCGACACCAGCGCCAGTCTCTACGGCAAACTGGCCCAGCTCGGCCCGCAGGGCATGCTGACGACGCTGCGCCAAATGGCCGACGGCAGCGCCACCCGCGAAGTACAGGACGAAGCGTTGGTCACTTACGCCGAGAAGCTGAGCAAAGAAGAAGCTCGCCTGGACTGGAACCTGTCCGCTGCACAACTGGAGCGCTGCATCCGCGCCTTCAACCCTTGGCCGATCAGCTACTTCACCATCGACGATCAACCGGTAAAAGTCTGGCAGGCCAGCGTGCTGGCGCAAAGCGCCAACGCGGAGCCGGGCACCGTTGTCCATGCCGACAAGCAAGGCATTCAGGTGGCGACCGCCGACGGCATCCTCAATCTGATCCAGCTGCAGCCCGCCGGCAAGAAACCGATGTCGGCGCAGGACCTGTTAAATTCACGTCGTGAATGGTTTACCCCGGGTAACCGGCTGTAAGTCACCCCACTGCCCGGCCGTTCATCGCCGGGCCGTTATTTTCTTAATGCCGATCGTTATCAGCTTCAGCCTATGAAAAATAATTACAATCTCCGCAGCATCGCTGCCAAAGCCATCGGCCAGGTGCTGGATCAGGGGCAGTCGCTCAGCACTGTCCTGCCGGCGCTGCAAACCTCCATCAGCGACAAAGATCGCGGGTTGCTGCAGGAGCTGTGTTTCGGCACGTTACGCGTGCTGCCGCAGCTCGAATGGTGCATTCAGCAATTGATGGCCAAGCCGCTGACCGGTAAGCAGCGTACGCTGCACTACTTGCTGATGGTCGGCCTGTATCAGCTGCTGTATACCCGCATCCCGGCGCACGCCGTGCTGGCAGAAACCGTGGAAGGTGCGGTAGCGCTGAAACGCCCGCAGTTAAAAGGCCTGATTAACGGCGTCTTGCGCCAATTTCAACGCCAGCAGGAAGAGCTGTTGCAACGCGCCGCCAACAATGACAGCCGCTATCTGCATCCCAGCTGGTTACTGAAACGCATTCAACAGGCTTATCCCGCCAACTGGGAACAGATCGTCGACGCGAATAACCAGAAGCCGCCGATGTGGCTGCGCGTCAACCGCCTGCATCACACCCGTGACGCTTATCTGCAGCTGCTGAACGACGCCGGCATCGCCGCGGAAACTCATGCAGACTATGCCGATGCAGTGCGTTTGCTGGCGCCTTGCGCCGTGACCGATCTGCCAGGGTTCGCCGAAGGCTGGGTCACCGTACAAGATGCTTCGGCCCAGGGCTGTGTCGATCTGTTGGATCCGCAAGACGGCGAACAGATCCTCGATCTGTGCGCCGCACCCGGCGGCAAAACCACGCATATTTTGGAAGCGGCGCCGAAAGCACACGTCATGGCGGTCGATATCGACGAACAGCGCCTGGCGCGAGTCAAAGAGAACCTGCAGCGTCTGCGTTTGCACGCAGAGGTTAAACTGGGCGATGGCCGCACTCCGCAGCAGTGGTGCGGGGACAAGCAGTTCGACCGCATCCTGCTGGACGCGCCTTGTTCCGCCACCGGTGTGATCCGCCGTCATCCCGACATCAAATGGCTGCGCCGCGATCGCGACATCGCCGAACTCGCCGCACTGCAGGCAGAAATTCTGGAAGCCGTCTGGCCGCATCTAAAATCAGGCGGAGTGATGGTTTACGCCACCTGTTCTATCCTGCCGGATGAAAACAGCAACCAGATCGCCGCGTTCTTGCAACGCCACGCCGATGCCAAGCTGGTTGAAACCGGTGATGCGCAGCGGCCAGGGCGACAGAATATCCCGCATCCCGAGGACGGTGATGGCTTCTTTTACGCTAAGCTGATTAAAATGTAATGCTTCAGGGC
This sequence comes from Serratia sp. BNK-23, assembly GCF_047456145.1. Classification (NCBI taxonomy): domain Bacteria; kingdom Pseudomonadati; phylum Pseudomonadota; class Gammaproteobacteria; order Enterobacterales; family Yersiniaceae; genus Serratia; species Serratia sp. BNK-23. Next base: position 243,337 of record NZ_CP179900.1, on the reverse strand, counting down.
GTGCGTGCGCGCCCTAAGTCTTTCAGTGTGAAGCAGAGAACACGATGAAAATAATTATTCTTGGTGCCGGTCAGGTTGGCGGGACGCTGGCGGAAAACCTGGTGGGTGAAAACAACGATATCACCGTCGTCGATACCGATTCCGGCCGCTTGCGTCAGCTGCAGGATAAATTCGATTTGCGGGTGGTTCAGGGGCATGGTTCCCACCCTCGGGTGCTGCGCGAAGCCGGCGCAGAAGACGCCGACATGCTGGTCGCCGTCACCAACTCCGACGAAACCAACATGATCGCCTGCCAGGTCGCCTATTCTCTGTTTAATACCCCTAACCGTATCGCCCGTATCCGCGCGCCGGAATACATCCGCGAGTCGGAGAAACTGTTCCTGCCGGAAGCGGTGCCAATCGACCATCTGATTTCGCCGGAGCAGCTGGTCATCGACTATATCTACAAGCTGATTGAATACCCTGGCGCGCTGCAGGTGGTCAACTTTGCCGAAGGCAAGGTCAGCATCGCCGCGGTTAAAGCCTATTACGGCGGCCCGCTGGTCGGCAATGCGCTCTCTTCAATGCGCGAGCACATGCCGCATATCGATACCCGCGTCGCCGCCATATTCCGCCAGGATCGTCCGATCCGTCCGCAGGGCTCGACCATCATCGAAGCCGGCGATGAAGTGTTCTTCGTCGCCGCCTCACAGCATATCCGCGCGGTGATGAGCGAACTGCAGCGGCTGGAAAAACCCTATAAGCGCATCATGATCGTCGGCGGCGGTAACGTCGGCGCCGGCCTGGCCGCCAAGCTGGAAAAAGACTACAACGTCAAACTGATCGAGCGGAATCAGCAACGCGCCGCCGAACTGGCCGAACAGCTGCACGACACCATTGTATTCTACGGCGATGCCTCCGATCAGGAGCTGCTGGCCGAAGAGCACGTCGAGCAGGTGGATGTTTTCATCGCCATTACCAACGACGATGAGGCCAACATCATGTCCGCCATGCTGGCCAAGCGCATGGGCGCCAAGAAGGTGATGGTATTGATCCAGCGCCGCGCCTATGTCGATCTGGTGCAAGGCAGCGTGATCGATATTGCCATTTCCCCGCAGCAGGCAACCATCTCCGCGCTGCTTGGGCATGTGCGCAAAGCGGATATCGTCAGCGTCTCGTCACTGCGCCGCGGCGTGGCAGAAGCGATCGAAGCGATTGCCCACGGCGATGAAAGCACATCTAAAGTGGTCGGCCGCATCGTGGAAGACATCAAGCTGCCACCGGGTACCACCATCGGTGCGATCGTGCGTGGCGACGACGTGATCATCGCCAACGGCAACAGCAAAATCGAACAGGGCGATCACGTCATCATGTTTATTACCGACAAGAAATTCGTGCCGGACGTTGAACGCTTGTTCCAACCGAGCCCGTTCTTCTTGTAGAACGAATTTATTAGGCGATGGTCTATAATTGCGTAGTTGTTCTCTGCCTTGGGAGGAGATAAAACTTCTCTCCATTTGTGGCAAAGGGAAATTGCTTTGTTAAACTTGAGTTATTAATTCTGCAAGGGGTGCGTTCTATGAGTATGTTGAAAGAGTTTCGCGAATTTGCCATGCGCGGCAACGTGGTCGATCTGGCCGTCGGTGTGATTATCGGTGCTGCATTCGGCAAGATTGTTTCGTCCTTCGTGGCCGATATCATCATGCCACCGTTGGGCTTACTGATTGGCGGCGTCGATTTTAAACAGTTCCATCTGGTGTTACGTGAAGCTCAGGGCGCCGTACCGGCGGTGGTAATGAACTATGGTTCATTCATCCAGACCGTATTTGACTTTGTGATTGTCGCCTTCGCTATCTTCCTGGCGATTAAACTGATGAACAAGGTGCGCCGCAAGCAGGAAGAAGCGCCAGCAGCGCCGCCAGAACCAACCGCAGAAGAGAAACTGCTGACGGAAATCCGTGATTTGCTGAGCCAGCAACAGCAGCCAAAACTGTAAAACAGCATTAAGTTATGCCAATAAAAAGCCACCGATGAAGGTGGCTTTTTTAATGCCTTAAAACCAGAAAGCCAGTGGTAAATTATCGTTTGATAGTTTGCCACTGGCCTCCCAGTTACCGCCTTTGTTGTGTTTTTCTTTACGCCGATAGCTGCCTTTGCCTTTCACATTCTTTTCCACTCGTTGGCGGAATAGCGGGTCATGCAGCAGCGCCTCAATGGCGTTATCTTGAATCTGGCCTTTAGTGTGACGATATTTCGTCATGATAATGCTCCTGTAAAAGGTAGGGTAATAAAACGAGCCGATAATACTGCCGGCAATATAAAAATTAAAGTGTCGTCAGCAATCTTTTTTGCCTTTATCATCGCTGGCACCCTGTTCCAAGGCTTCCAGAATAGAACAATAGTTGCTGGTATGGGCAGTGCCGCAGCAGGCGTCACTCAGGCGTTTCAACGATTCGCGCATGCGAGTCAGCTCCGCCAACTTGCTTTCCACTTCACTCAGGCGAGCATCGACGATCGACTTCGATTCCTGGCAGGTATGATGTTCAGGATCAACCCGGATCGACAGTAGTTCGGCGATCGTTTCCAGAGTAAAACCCAACTGTTTGGCATAGCGAATAAAACGCAGCCGCTGCAGGTCCTGCTCCGTATACAGCCGATAACCGCCTTCGGTGCGGACATTGTGATCCATCATGCCCTGCTTTTCATAGTAACGCACGGTATCCGGCGTCACTTCGGCGAGCTTGGCCAACTGACCTATCTTGAACATTACCGCTCCTCTCGGGTGAACTTGTCATCAAGCGCGCGCTGATATTCGCCATGCAAGAAATCGGTGCTCATCCCAGCCTGACGCAGCCGGTGCTCCAGCAGTGCCATGCGCTTGCTGAGATCGACATAGTCCGGATGTTCGCTATTAATCTCTTGCAGCAAGCGGGCAACGGTCAACGCCTCTTTACGATCTTCCAGCGCCGGCGGCAGGTAACCGGCATTTTTCAGCAAACGGTAACCGGCGCGTAGCTCGGGCGGCACCGCGCTGTCATCTTCCAGCGCCAGCGGCTGCCCCTGGCCAGGCAGGTTGTCGAACTCGCCTTTATCCTGAGCATCAAGGATATGACGCTCCGCCCATTGATCAAGCAACCCCATGACAGACAGCCTCGGTTAGCCTAATGAATAAGCCTTAGCATAGCGGATAGGGGCGGGGATCTTAAGCACTGCAGGGGAATTGCGCACATTTGGCTGGATTTGGACGTAAAAAAACCGGGCAAGCCCGGTTTTTTTACGCGTCTACAGATTACTCTGCAGTTGCTACTTCTGCTTGAGACTCAGCACGATCAACCAGCTCGATGTATGCCATCGGCGCGTTGTCGCCTGCGCGGAAGCCACACTTCAGAATGCGAGTGTAACCACCGGCACGGCTCGCGAAACGCGGGCCCAGCTCGTTAAACAGTTTTGCCACGATCTCGTTATCACGAGTACGGGCGAATGCCAGACGACGATTAGCTACGCTGTCGGTCTTGGCAAGAGTAATCAGCGGCTCAACAACGCGACGCAGCTCTTTTGCTTTTGGCAGGGTCGTCTTGATGATCTCATGACGAACCAAAGAGCCGGCCATGTTACGGAACATAGCCTGGCGATGGCTGCTGTTACGGTTCAGTTGACGACCACTCTTACGATGGCGCATGACCTTATCCTTCTCAGTAAAACCTTAACCTGTGATCCGGTTACTCGTCAGCAATGCTTGCCGGCGGCCAGTTTTCCAGGCGCATGCCCAGAGACAGACCACGTGAGGCCAGCACGTCTTTAATCTCGGTAAGAGATTTTTTACCCAGGTTTGGCGTTTTCAGCAACTCAACCTCGGTACGCTGTACCAGATCACCGATGTAGTGGATAGCTTCTGCCTTGAGGCAGTTAGCAGAGCGGACAGTCAATTCCAGATCGTCAACAGGGCGCAGCAAGATCGGATCGAATTCCGGTTTCTCTTCTTTAACTTCCGGCTGACGCACATCACGCAGGTCAACGAAAGCTTCAAGTTGTTCAGCCAGAATGGTGGCCGCACGGCGGATCGCCTCTTCAGGATCGATCGTGCCATTGGTCTCCATTTCGATGACCAGCTTATCCAAGTCAGTACGCTGTTCTACACGCGCAGCTTCAACATTGTAGGCGATACGCTCTACAGGGCTGTAGCAGGCGTCAACCAACAGACGACCGATTGGGCGCTCATCTTCTTCCGAATGAATTCGGGCAGAAGCCGGCACATAACCGCGACCGCGCTGAACTTTGATACGCATGCTGATAGCCGCGTTCTCATCAGTCAGGTGGCAAATCACGTGCTGAGGCTTGACGATTTCGACATCACCATCATGGGTGATGTCGGCAGCGGTCACAGGGCCAATGCCAGATTTATTCAGGGTAAGAATAACTTCGTCTTTGCCTTGAACTCTCACCGCCAGCCCTTTCAGGTTGAGCAGGATCTCCAGGATATCTTCCTGTACGCCTTCTTTGGTGCTGTACTCATGCAGTACACCATCAATCTCAACCTCGGTCACCGCGCAACCCGGCATAGATGAAAGCAGAATACGGCGCAGTGCGTTGCCAAGAGTATGGCCAAAGCCACGCTCTAAAGGCTCAAGGGTCACCTTGGCGTGCGTCGAACTGACTTGCTCGATATCTACCAGGCGCGGTTTTAGAAACTCTGTCACAGAACCCTGCATTGTGTCCTCTCTTTGGTACTAAGCTTTACTTGGAGTAAAGCTCGACGATCAGGTGTTCGTTAATGTCCGCAGACAGATCGGTACGTTCAGGCATACGCTTGAACACGCCTTCCATCTTAGCAGCATCAACTTCCAGCCAAGTCGGCTTTTCACGCTGCTCAGCCAGCTCCAGAGAAGCTTTAACACGAGACTGCTTTTTAGCTTTCTCGCGGATGCTGACTACGTCATTCGGAGATACCTGATAAGAAGCGATGTTAACAACGCGACCGTTTACCATAACTGCTTTGTGGCTAACCAGCTGACGTGACTCTGCACGAGTAGCGCCGAAGCCCATACGGTAAACAACGTTGTCCAGACGACCTTCCAGCAGCTGCAACAGGTTTTCACCGGTGTTGCCCTTCAGGCGGGTTGCTTCTTTGTAATAGTTGCGGAATTGACGCTCCAGAATGCCGTACATACGACGAACTTTCTGCTTCTCACGCAACTGAACACCGTAATCAGACAGACGCGGTTTACGCGCACCGTGCTGACCAGGTGCTTGTTCAATTTTACACTTGGAATCGATCGCGCGAACGCCAGACTTAAGGAACAGGTCTGTGCCCTCACGACGGCTCAGCTTGAGCTTAGGACCCAAATATCTTGCCATTTTCTTTCTCCAACAATCCTAAAAGCTGCGTTACACGCGGCGCTTTTTCGGCGGACGACAACCGTTATGAGGGATCGGAGTCACATCAGTAATGTTAGTGATGCGGAAACCAGCCGCGTTCAGAGCGCGGATAGTAGACTCACGACCAGGACCAGGTCCTTTAACCATAACTTCCAGGTTCTTGATACCGTATTCTTTCACTGCGTCAGCACAACGTTCTGCTGCAACCTGTGCTGCGAACGGAGTGGACTTACGAGAACCACGGAAACCGGAACCACCGGCTGTTGCCCAACCCAAAGCATTACCCTGACGATCAGTGATGGTAACGATGGTGTTGTTGAAAGAAGCATGGATATGAGCCACGCCGTCAGAGACTTGCTTTCTTACACGCTTACGTGTACGAACAGGTGCCTTTGCCATTATTCAATAACCCCGATTATTTCTTGATCGGCTTGCGCGGACCCTTACGGGTACGAGCGTTGGTCTTGGTGCGCTGACCGCGTACCGGCAGACCACGACGATGACGCAAACCACGATAGCAACCAAGGTCCATAAGACGCTTGATGCTCAGGGTAATTTCACGACGCAAATCACCCTCAACGGTGTATTTGGCAACTGCATCACGAAGCTTTTCGATTTGCTCTTCAGACAGCTCACTGATCTTAACATTTTCAGCAATACCCGTAGATGCACAGATAGCCTGTGAACGGGTTTTACCGATACCGAAGATCGACGTTAAGGCGATAACGGTATGTTTATGATCAGGAATGTTAATGCCTGCTATACGGGCCACTATGCACTCCTACTATTTTATACAGCAACACCATTCTGAAAAGCCCGTTTTCAGGATACTCAAATAATGTTGCAGTGCGACATACAAAAGATTGGCTGGCTAATCTAGCCAGCTCAACCCAACTTTGCAAGAAAAATATGCGAGATAATCAGCCTTGACGCTGTTTATGCTTCGGCTCGGCGCTGCAAATCACACGAACGACACCGTTACGCTTAACGATTTTGCAGTTACGACATAATTTCTTGACGGAAGCACGAACTTTCATTTTTACTCTCCGTAACTTCTCAAACGAATCTGACTAGCGGTTATAGCCTTTCAGATTTGCTTTCTTCAATGCAGACTCGTACTGACTTGACATCATCAGAGTTTGCACTTGAGCCATAAAGTCCATGATGACGACAACCACGATCAGTAGCGAGGTACCACCAAAGTAGAATGGTACTTTCATTGCATCACGCATGAACTCCGGGATCAGGCAGATGAAAGTAATGTACATCGCGCCCACCAGGGTTAAACGCGTCATTACTTTATCGATATACTTCGCCGTTTGCTCTCCCGGACGAATTCCTGGTACGAAGGCACCGGACTTCTTCAGGTTATCTGCTGTCTCACGCGGGTTGAAAACCAACGCCGTGTAGAAGAAACAGAAGAAGATGATTGCAGACGCATAGAGTAACACATAAAGCGGTTGCCCTGGCTGCAAATACAGCGAAATCGTAGTCAGCCAGTTCCAACCGGTACCGCCCCCAAACCATGATGCAATCGTGGCCGGGAACAGAATAATGCTGGAAGCGAAAATCGCCGGGATAACACCCGCCATGTTCACTTTCAACGGTAAGTGTGTACTCTGTGCTGCATAAACACGACGACCTTGTTGACGCTTCGCATAGTTAACGACGATACGACGTTGACCACGCTCGATGAAAACAACGAAGAAGGTTACTGCAAACACCAATACTGCAACCAACAGCAGCAGGAGGAAGTGCAGGTCGCCTTGCCGCGCTTGCTCAATAGTATGGGCCACTGCCGGCGGGAGCCCCGCTACAATACCCGCGAAGATAATGATCGAGATACCGTTGCCGATACCGCGCTCAGTAATCTGCTCACCCAGCCACATCAGGAACATTGTCCCGGTTACCAGGCTCACAACCGCAGTAAAGTAGAATGCAAAGCCTGGGTTTAACACCAGGCCCTGCATACCAGGCATATTCGGCAGACCGGTAGCAATACCGATCGACTGGAATATGGCCAATACCAGCGTACCGTAGCGGGTGTACTGGCTAATCTTGCGACGGCCAGCCTCCCCTTCTTTCTTGATTTCCGCCAACGCTGGATGAACCACCGTCAGCAGCTGGATAATGATCGACGCCGAGATATACGGCATGATCCCCAGAGCAAAGATAGAAGCACGGCTGAGGGCACCACCAGAGAACATGTTAAACATTTCAATGATAGTGCCTCTCTGCTGCTCAAGCAATTTGGCAAGCACAGTGGCATCGATACCAGGAATCGGAATGAAAGAGCCGATGCGGAAGACAATCAGCGCGCCGATGACAAACAAAAGTCTGCGCTTCAGCTCGCCGAGCCCGCCTTTAGCACTTTGAAAATCTAATCCTGGTTGCTTAGCCATCTGCTACTTATTCCTCAATTTTACCGCCAGCAGCCTCGATAGCAGCACGAGCGCCTTTGGTGACACGCAGACCACGCAGGGTTACCGGACGAGCGACTTCGCCAGAAAGTACAACTTTCGCGAATTCGATCTGGACACCAACTACGTTAGCGGCTTTCAGCGCGTTCAGGTCGATAACATCGCCTTCAACCAGAGCCAGTTCAGACAGACGAACTTCTGCCGTGATCATCGCTTTGCGTGAAGTGAAGCCGAATTTCGGCAGACGACGGTACAGAGGCATCTGACCACCTTCGAAACCACGACGTACGCCACCGCCAGAACGAGACTTCTGACCTTTGTGACCACGGCCGCCGGTTTTACCCAGGCCAGAACCAATACCACGACCTACACGCTTAGGCGCATGCTTGGCACCTTCAGCCGGAGACAGAGTATTTAAACGCATCTGTTACTCCTCAACTTTAACCATGTAGGAAACCAGGTTGACCATACCGCGAACAGCAGGAGTATCCTCGCGCTCTACGGTGTGACCAATACGACGCAGACCCAGACCGAGCAGAGTAGCTTTATGCTTCGGCAGACGGCCAATTGAGCTGCGAGTTTGTGTAACTTTAATAGTCTTAGCCATGGTCAATTACCCCAGAATGTCGGCAACGGATTTACCACGCTTAGCAGCGACCATTTCAGGAGACTTCATATTCGCCAGAGCGTCGATAGTTGCACGAACCACGTTGATCGGGTTGGTGGAACCATAAGCTTTAGCCAATACGTTGTGCACCCCAGCAACTTCGAGAACGGCGCGCATTGCACCGCCCGCGATGATACCGGTACCTTCATGAGCAGGCTGCATGAACACGCGAGAACCCGTGTGAGCGCCCTTAACAGGGTGCTGCAGGGTGCCGCTGTTCAGCGCGACGTTCATCATGTTGCGACGGGCTTTTTCCATCGCTTTCTGGATCGCTGCTGGAACTTCGCGTGCTTTGCCGTAGCCAAAACCAACGCGACCGTTACCATCACCAACTACAGTCAGTGCGGTAAAGCTGAAAATACGGCCACCTTTTACGGTTTTAGATACGCGGTTTACCGCGATCAGCTTTTCCTGCAGTTCGCCAGCTTGTTTTTCGATGTGAGCCATCTTAAACCTCTTCCTTAGAACTGAAGGCCAGCTTCACGGGCAGCATCTGCCAGTGCCTGGACTCGACCATGATATTGGAAACCGGAACGGTCAAAGGATACTTTCGCAATCCCTTTTTCCAACGCGCGCTCAGCCAGAGCTTTACCTACGGCTGCTGCTGCGTCTTTGTTACCGGAATACTTCAGTTGCTCCGCGATAGCTTTTTCTAAAGTAGAAGCGGCTACCAGTACTTCAGAACCGTTTGGAGCAATCACCTGTGCGTAAATGTGACGCGGGGTACGATGTACCACCAGGCGGGTTGCACCCAGCTCTTGGAGCTTGCGGCGTGCGCGGGTCGCACGACGGATACGAGCAGATTTCTTATCCATAGTGTTACCTTACTTCTTCTTAGCCTCTTTGGTACGCACGACTTCGTCGGCGTAACGAACACCCTTGCCTTTGTAAGGCTCAGGACGACGGTAAGCGCGCAGATCTGCTGCTACCTGGCCAATTACCTGCTTATCAGCGCCTTTCAGCACGATTTCAGTTTGGCTTGGGCATTCAGCAGTGATACCTGCCGGCAGCTGGTGATCGATAGGGTGAGAGAAGCCCAGGGCCAAATTCACCACGTTGCCTTTAACGGCAGCACGATAACCAACACCTACCAGTTGAAGCTTCTTGGTGAAGCCTTCGGTAACACCAACAACCATTGCGTTCAGCAGAGCGCGCGTGGTACCCGCTTGGGCCCATGCGTTAGCAAAACCTTCGCGCGGAGCGAAAGTCAGTGCGTTAGCTTCTTGCTTCACTTCAACGGCGTCGTGGATAGTACGAGTCAACTCGCCGTTTTTACCCTTAATCGAAATAACCTGACCGTTGAGTTTTACCTCTACGCCGGCAGGAATGACGACGGGTGCTTTTGCAACACGAGACATTCTTTCCTCCCGAATTAAGCTACGTAGCAGATAATCTCGCCACCCAGACCAGCCTGGCGAGCTGCACGATCGGTCATAACACCTTTAGAGGTAGAAACAACAGCGATACCCAAACCGGCCATAACTTTTGGCAGCTCATCTTTTTTCTTGTAGATGCGCAGACCTGGACGGCTGATACGTTGAATGCTTTCTACCACAGCTTTGCCCTGGAAGTACTTCAGTACCAGTTCCAGAACAGGCTTGGCGTCGCCTTCGATTTTGAAATCTTCAATAAAACCTTCTTCCTTCAGCACGTTGGCAATTGCCACTTTCAGCTTGGAGGAAGGCATGGTGACCGCAACTTTGTTCGCGGCTTGACCGTTACGGATACGGGTCAGCATATCCGCGATCGGATCTTGCATGCTCATCTGTCTTTACTCCCGTGATTCAATTGGTAATTACCAGCTAGCCTTTTTCAAGCCTGGTACTTCACCGCGCATAGCGGCTTCACGAAGCTTAATACGGCTCAACCCGAATTTGCCCACATAACCATGTGGACGGCCAGTTTGGCGGCAGCGTTTACGCTGACGAGACGGGCTGGAATCACGCGGCAGAGTTTGCAGCTTGAGAACGGCATTCCAACGATCTTCATCGGATGCGTTCACATCAGAGATAATAGCTTTCAGTTCAGCGCGTTTTGCAAAGAACTTGTCAGCTAATTTCACGCGCTTGACTTCGCGTGCTTTCATTGATTGCTTAGCCATCAGTAACCCTGCCTTACTTGCGGAACGGGAAGTTAAAAGCAGCCAGCAGCGCGCGGCCTTCATCATCAGATTTCGCAGTAGTGGTAATGGTAATATCCAAACCACGAACGCGATCGACTTTGTCGTAGTCGATTTCTGGGAAGATGATTTGCTCACGCACGCCCATGCTGTAGTTGCCACGGCCATCGAATGACTTGGCGGACAGGCCACGGAAGTCACGGATACGTGGAACAGCAATGGAGATCAGACGCTCAAAGAACTCCCACATGCGTTCGCCACGCAGAGTTACTTTACAGCCGATCGGATAGCCCTGACGGATTTTGAAGCCTGCAACAGATTTGCGGGCTTTGGTGATCAACGGTTTTTGACCGGAGATGGCTGCCAGGTCCGCTGCGGCGTTATCCAGCAGTTTCTTGTCAGCAATCGCTTCACCAACACCCATGTTCAGGGTGATCTTCTCGACCCGAGGGACTTGCATGACAGAGTTGTAATCAAACTGAGACATCAGTTGTTTGACTACCTCGTCTTTGTAGTAATCATGCAGTTTCGCCATCGTATTACTCCAAATTACTTGATAGTTTCGCTGTTAGACTTGAAGAAACGGACTTTTTTGCCGTCTTCGAATCTAAAGCCTACACGGTCAGCCTTGCCGGTAGCCGCGTTGAAGATAGCAATGTTAGAAACCTGAATTGCAGCTTCTTTCTCAACAATGCCGCCTGGTTGGTTCAGAGCCGGAACCGGCTTCTGGTGTTTCTTAACCAGGTTGATGCCTTCAACAATGACCTTGCCAGCAGACAGGACATTTTTTACTTTACCGCGCTTACCTTTGTCTTTCCCGGTAATCACGATAACTTCGTCATCACGACGGATCTTCGCTGCCATGTTCGCTCCTTAGAGTACTTCTGGTGCCAGAGAGATAATTTTCATGAACTTCTCATTACGCAGTTCACGAGTTACCGGCCCAAAAATACGCGTACCGATTGGCTGCTCGCTGTTATTGTTCAAAATAACGCATGCATTGCCATCGAAGCGAATGACAGAACCGTCCGGGCGACGTACACCCTTCTTGGTGCGCACCACTACCGCCTTCAGAACATCGCCTTTCTTCACCTTACCGCGAGGAATTGCTTCCTTGATGGTAATTTTGATGATGTCGCCGACGCCTGCGTAGCGACGGTGCGAGCCACCTAGAACCTTGATACACATTACGCGACGTGCACCGGAGTTGTCGGCGACGTTCAGCATAGTCTGTTCTTGGATCATTTTAGTGCTCCGCTAATGTCAACTACTACTTTAAAGACCCAAGTAAAAATTAGGCCGTTGAAAAGCCCCATAACCGAGGGCGCAGCATTATAACACCGCTTACTTGGTATGGGTAGAAAAAATAAACGGCTCATTTTCTGAGCCGTTTATTAAGTGAGAGCCAGCTACTCTATTACAGAATCGCTTTCTCTACAACGCGAACCAACGTCCAGGACTTGGTCTTGGACAGTGGGCGGCATTCGCGGATTTCCACCACGTCGCCGGTACCACATTCGTTGTTCTCGTCATGTACGTGCAGCTTGGTCGTACGTTTGATGAATTTCCCGTAGATCGGGTGCTTCACAGTACGCTCGATAGCAACAACGATGGATTTCTCCATTTTATCGCTAACAACACGACCCTGCAGGGTACGGATAACTTCAGTCATTTACACACCCGCCTTTTGAGTCAGTAAAGTCTTAACGCGTGCGACGTCACGACGCACTTGTTTCAACAGGTGAGTTTGTTGCAGCTGGCCACTGGCCGCCTGCATGCGCAAGTTGAATTGCTCACGCAGCAGGTTGAGCAGCTCGGCATTCAGCTCTTCAACGCTTTTTTCACGCAGCTCTTGTGCTTTCATTACATCACCGTCTTAGTTACAAAGGTGGTTTTGATCGGCAGTTTCGCTGCTGCCAGTTTGAATGCCTCGCGGGCAACCTCTTCTGGCACGCCGTCCATTTCGTACAGGACCTTACCAGGCTGGATCAGGGCAACCCAATACTCCACGTTACCCTTACCTTTACCCATACGCACTTCCAGCGGCTTCTCGGTGATCGGTTTGTCCGGGAATACACGGATCCAGATCTTGCCTTGACGCTTAACTGCACGAGTCATTGCACGACGAGCTGCTTCGATTTGACGAGCAGTCAGACGGCCACGGCCAACAGCTTTCAGACCGAAAGTGCCGAAGCTAACATCCGTACCTTGCGCCAGACCACGGTTGCGGCCCTTGTGCACCTTACGGAATTTTGTACGCTTTGGTTGTAACATCAGCGACTCTCCTTACTTGCGGCCTTTACGCTGCTGCTTTTTAGGTTGAGCAGCCGGTTCCGGTTGTTCAACTGCAGCCATACCACCCAGGATCTCACCTTTGAAGATCCATACCTTAACGCCGATTACACCATAAGTGGTGTGCGCTTCAGATGTGTTGTAGTCGATGTCCGCACGCAGAGTGTGCAATGGAACACGACCTTCGCGGTACCATTCGGTACGTGCGATTTCGGCGCCGCCAAGACGGCCGCTTACTTCAACTTTGATACCTTTAGCGCCAAGACGCATTGCGTTCTGTACTGCACGCTTCATAGCACGACGGAACATAACGCGACGTTCCAGCTGAGAAGTGATGCTGTCAGCAACCAATTTAGCGTCGAGTTCCGGTTTACGGACTTCGGCGATGTTGATCTGTGCAGGAACGCCAGCGATGTCCGCTACGACCTTGCGCAGTTTTTCGACGTCTTCACCTTTCTTGCCGATAACGATGCCTGGGCGAGCAGTGTGAATGGTCACACGGATGCTCTTCGCAGGACGCTCGATAACGATGCGAGAAACGGAAGCTTTCGACAGTTCCTTAGTCAGGAATTGACGAACTTTAAAGTCGCTGTCCAGGTTGTCAGCGAATTCTTTGGTATTCGCATACCAAGTAGAGTTCCAAGGTTTGACAATACCCAGGCGAATACCATTAGGATGTACTTTCTGACCCATTGCTAGTCTCCAGAGTCTCAGCGATCGGACACAACCACAGTAATGTGGCTGGTGCGCTTCAGGATGCGATCTGCACGACCTTTTGCACGCGGCATAATGCGCTTCATGCTTGGGCCTTCGTCTACGAAGATTTTCGTAACTTTCAGATCATCGATGTCAGCGCCATCGTTGTGTTCTGCGTTAGCAATGGCAGACTCCAGCACTTTCTTAACCAGACCAGCAGCTTTCTTGTTGGTGTAGGTCAGAGTTTCCAGAGCTTGCGACACTTTCTTACCGCGAATCAGGTCAGCAACAAGGCGAACCTTCTGAGCAGAAGAACGAGCGTGGCGATGTTTAGCGATAGTTTCCATCTCTTCCTCCTACCTTAGCGCTTTTTAGCTTTTTTATCAGCCGCATGGCCGCGATAAGTACGAGTCGGCGCGAATTCACCCAGTTTGTGACCGACCATTTCATCGGAAACGAACACTGGTACGTGCTGACGACCATTATGGACAGCGATGGTCAAACCGATCATGTTAGGAAAGATCGTTGAACGACGGGACCAAGTGCGCAAAGGCTTCTTGTCACCGCTTTCCACCGCTTTCTCTACCTTCTTCAGCAAGTGCAGGTCAATAAAAGGACCTTTCTTGAGAGAACGTGGCATGGCTTATCCTCTAATTATTTTTTGCTACGGCGACGTACGATGAACTTATCAGTACGCTTGTTGCTACGGGTCTTCTTACCTTTGGTCTGAACGCCCCACGGAGTTACCGGGTGCTTACCAAAGTTACGACCTTCACCACCACCGTGCGGGTGATCTACCGGGTTCATCGCCGTACCGCGAACGGTAGGACGAACACCACGCCAACGTGCAGCACCTGCTTTACCCAGAACGCGAAGCATGTGTTCAGCGTTACCGACTTCACCCAGGGTGGCGCGGCAATCAGCTGGAACTTTACGCATTTCGCCGGAGCGCAGACGCAGAGTTACGTAGGAACCATCACGAGCAACGATCTGAACGTAGGCGCCAGCGGAGCGAGCCATCTGGCCGCCTTTACCTGGTTTCATTTCTACGTTGTGAACCGTTGAACCAACTGGAATGTTGCGCATCGGCAGGGTGTTACCCGCTTTGATTGCAGCATCAACGCCAGATTGAATCTGGTCACCAGCTTTCAGGCCTTTCGGCGCCAGGATGTAACGGCGTTCGCCGTCTTTGTACAGAACCAGCGCGATGTTCGCGGAACGGTTCGGATCGTACTCCAGACGCTCAACCACAGCAGGGATACCGTCTTTGTTGCGCTTGAAGTCAACCAGACGATAATGTTGCTTGTGGCCACCACCGATATGACGGGTGGTGATACGGCCATTGTTGTTACGACCACCGCTTTTGCTCAGTTTTTCCAGCAGCGGGGCATAAGGTTTACCCTTGTGCAGCTCAGGGTTAACCACTTTAACAACGTGGCGACGACCCGGAGATGTAGGTTTACATTTAACAATTGCCATTGTTCTTACTCCTCCGACTTACTCTGCGCCGCCGATGAAGTCCAGATTCTGGCCTTCTTTCAGGGTGACGTAAGCTTTTTTCCAGTCGCTACGACGACCAACACGCTGACCGTGACGCTTCACTTTCCCTTTAACTACCAGGGTGTTCACGTCTTTGACTTCGACTTCAAACAGTTTCTGCACTGCAGCTTTGATTTCTGCTTTGGTCGCGTCTTTGGCAACTTTGAGAACGATGGTGTTGCTTTTTTCCATCGCAGCGGATGCTTTTTCAGATACGTGCGGTGCACGCAGCACTTTCAGCAAACGTTCTTCACGGATCATGCCAGCATCTCCTCAACTTGCTTCACAGCATCAGCAGTCATAACCACTTTGTCGAAGGCGATCAGGCTAACCGGATCGATACCTGCTACATCGCGCACGTCAACCTTGTACAGGTTGCGAGCTGCCAGGAACAGATTCTCATCCAGTTCACCGGTCACGATCAGCACGTCTTCCAGAGCCATATCTTTCAGTTTCTGTGCCAGCAGCTTAGTTTTAGGCGCTTCTACAGAGAACTTCTCGACAACGATCAGACGATCTTGACGTACCAGTTCGGACAGGATGCTTTTCAGCGCGCCGCGGTACATCTTTTTGTTTACTTTCTGACTGTGGTCCTGTGGCTTAGCAGCAAAGGTCACGCCGCCTGAACGCCAGATCGGGCTCTTTACAGAACCTGAACGCGCACGGCCGGTGCCTTTCTGACGCCATGGCTTTTTGCCGGAACCAGTTACTTCAGCACGGGTCTTCTGAGCACGAGTACCTTGACGGGCACCTGCTGCATAAGCAACAACAACCTGGTGTACCAGCGCTTCGTTGAAATCACGACCGAAGGTAGTTTCGGAAACAGTCAGCGCGCTTTGCGCGTCTTTCAATACTAATTCCATTGCTATCCCCTTACGCCTTCACAGCTGGTTTAACGATCAGGTTGCCACCGGTTGCGCCCGGTACAGCACCCTTAACCAGCAGCAGGTTGCGCTCAGCGTCAACACGTACTACGTCCAGGCTTTGAACGGTTACGCGCTCATCACCCAGGTGGCCAGCCATTTTCTTGCCTTTGAACACTTTGCCCGGAGTCTGGTTCTGACCGATAGAACCCGGAACGCGGTGAGACAAGGAGTTACCGTGGGTAGCGTCTTGGGTACGGAAGTTCCAGCGCTTAACAGTGCCAGCAAAACCTTTACCTTTAGAAGTACCGGTAACATCGACTTTTTTAACGTCAGCGAAGATTTCTACGCTAATTTCCTGACCTGCAGCGAATTCTTGACCTTCTTCCAGGCGGAATTCCCACAGACCACGGCCAGCTTCAACGCCAGCTTTAGCGAAATGGCCCGCTTCCGGCTTGGTTACACGGTTAGCTTTTTTGCTACCAGTGGTAACCTGAACGGCACGGTAACCGTCGGTGTCCAGGCTTTTAACCTGAGTCACGCGGTTCGCTTCAATTTCAATTACGGTTACTGGGATAGAAACGCCATCTTCAGTGAAGATACGGGTCATACCCACTTTTTTACCGACTAAACCAATCATTGTTTCAACCTCTCAATCGCTCAATGACCTGATTAACCCAGGCTGATCTGCACGTCTACACCGGCAGCCAGATCCAGACGCATCAGAGCATCAACGGTTTTCTCGGTTGGCTCAACGATGTCAACCAGACGCTTGTGAGTGCGAATCTCGTACTGATCGCGCGCGTCTTTGTTGACGTGCGGAGAGATCAGAACGGTAAAGCGCTCTTTGCGAGTTGGCAGCGGGATCGGACCACGGACTTGCGCACCAGTGCGCTTTGCAGTCTCGACGATTTCCGCGGTTGATTGATCGATCAGACGATGATCAAACGCTTTCAGGCGGATACGGATTCTTTGGTTCTGCATGAGACCAGAGCTCCAATTATTTATAAACGTAAATAATTACTCCTCACACCCATTTCGATTGATGGGGGAGTGTAATCGTCAACATATAACCCCCATATCGGGAGTATTGTTCGAAAGGCAAAAAAGGCCTGCCAATCGACTGATTCGCTAAAATCAGGCTTACCAAGATTAGGTAAGCCCGCGCATTATACGCAAAATGGCCCAGGAAGCAAGCCGCAGTTGGAAATATGCTCAGGAAATCGTCATTTTTGCGTCTTCAGCGACGATCACGGGATGAAGGTGGCGATCAAGGTATGAATTATGCTTAGCGGGCAGCTCCCCTGCCCCACCGTAAAAACGGTCGCCGGCAGGAGAGGCGATGACGAACGGAAGGCAGGCTTACTCTTTGCGCTCTAAAATCTGGGCCTGGGCATAGTTTTGAATGCCGAGGCGAGCGATCAGATCCAGCTCGGTTTCCAGCCAGTCGATATGCTCTTCTTCATCGGCCAGAATGTCGATCATCAAATCACGGCTGACATAATCGTGAATCGAGTCGGCGTAGGCGATACCTTCGCGCAGGTTCTTGGCGCCCGCCAGCTCCAGCGCCAGATCGGAACGCAGCATCTCTTCAATGTCTTCGCCGATGTTCAGCTTGCCGAGGTCCTGCAGATTAGGTATTCCTTCCAGGAACAGGATGCGTTCAATGTAGCGATCGGCATGTTTCATTTCGTCGATCGACTCGTGGTATTCCTTATCGTTGAGGCGCATTAAACCCCAATTCTTGAACATGCGGGCGTGCAGGAAATATTGATTGATGGCAACCAGCTCGTTGCCGAGCAGCTTGTTGAGGTGAGCAATGATCTTTTTATCGCCTTTCATAGGTAACTCCTCCTGGCCAGTTCTAAAAGTGTAGAACCTGTAAGCCAAGAGTCAAAAATAACCTTACCCTTTGTTAGGCAACTTCATGCATTGGGATGATAGTTCCGCGTTCCTCCACCATAATCTGTCTTGCCTGACGAATGCACTTTCCACAATCGGTACCAATCGGCACAAGTTCACGCAGCTGCTTCATGGTATGGGGGTTGTGCTGACGCACCGCATTACGGATCGCTTTGTCAGTCACCGCATTACACAGA
Organism: Serratia sp. BNK-23; assembly: GCF_047456145.1. NCBI lineage: Bacteria > Pseudomonadati > Pseudomonadota > Gammaproteobacteria > Enterobacterales > Yersiniaceae > Serratia > Serratia sp. BNK-23. The sequence continues at coordinate 225,287 of NZ_CP179900.1, read as the reverse complement.
CATACATACATAGAGAGACTCACTTCTTAACCAATGCATTGAGTCTAAATAGGAATGGTTTTTATTTCAATTAAGATTTATACAAATTGCATAAAAAAAGGGCACCGAAGTGCCCTTTTTTGTGTCGAAAAATTATTCGCGATTAAGCGATAACTTTAGCAACAACACCAGCGCCTACAGTACGGCCGCCTTCACGGATTGCGAAACGCAGACCGTCGTCCATCGCGATTGGGTGAATCAGGGTTACAACCATGTTCACGTTGTCGCCTGGCATTACCATCTCTACGCCTTCTGGCAGTTCGATGGTACCGGTCACGTCAGTAGTACGGAAGTAGAACTGTGGACGGTAGCCTTTGAAGAATGGAGTGTGACGACCACCTTCATCTTTGCTCAGGATGTACACTTCAGATTCGAACTGGGTGTGTGGCTTGATAGAGCCTGGCTTAGCCAGTACCTGACCACGTTCGATTTCTTCACGTTTGATACCACGCAGCAGAACACCTACGTTCTCACCAGCACGGCCTTCGTCCAGCAGTTTGCGGAACATTTCAACGCCAGTACAGGTAGACTTAACGGTGTCTTTGATACCAACGATTTCAACTTCTTCGCCAACTTTGATGATACCGCGCTCAACACGACCGGTAACAACGGTACCACGACCGGAGATGGAGAATACGTCTTCGATTGGCAGCAGGAACGGCTTGTCGATTGCACGCTCTGGCTCTGGGATGTAGCTGTCCAGGGCTTCGGCCAGTTCGATGATTTTCGCTTCCCACTCAGCTTCGCCTTCCAGCGCTTTCAGCGCGGAACCGCGGATTACTGGCAGGTCGTCGCCTGGGAAGTCGTAAGCGGACAGCAGTTCGCGAACTTCCATTTCTACCAGTTCCAGCAGCTCTTCATCATCAACCATGTCGCATTTGTTCATGAATACGATGATGAAAGGAACGCCAACCTGACGACCCAGCAGGATGTGCTCACGAGTCTGAGGCATTGGGCCGTCAGTCGCAGCTACTACCAGGATCGCGCCGTCCATCTGAGCAGCACCGGTGATCATGTTTTTCACGTAGTCGGCGTGCCCTGGGCAGTCAACGTGCGCGTAGTGACGAGTCGGGGTGTCATACTCAACGTGGGAGGTGTTGATGGTGATACCACGAGCTTTTTCTTCTGGCGCGTTATCGATCTGGTCGAAAGCACGTGCAGAACCGCCGTAGGTTTTAGCCAGAACGGTGGTGATCGCTGCAGTCAGGGTAGTTTTACCGTGGTCAACGTGGCCGATAGTACCAACGTTAACGTGCGGTTTTGTACGTTCAAATTTTTCTTTAGACACGGCTATATTCCTTACTATAGCGCTCTCCCCTTCTGGAGAGAGCACGGGACTTTGGTTTTAACCCTGCGGCTTATTTGCCACGGGCTTCGATTACGGCCTGAGCGACGTTGTTCGGTGCATCATCATACTTCAGGAATTCCATGGTGTATGATGCGCGACCTTTAGTCAGAGAACGCAGCTGAGTTGCGTAGCCGAACATTTCGGACAACGGTACTTCAGCGTGGATCTTAACGCCAGTCACTTCAGATTCCTGACCGCGCAGCATGCCGCGACGACGGCTCAAGTCACCGATAACGTCACCGGTGTTCTCTTCTGGAGTCTCAACTTCAACCTTCATGATAGGCTCAAGCAGAACTGGTTTCGCTTTCTTAAAGCCTTCTTTAAAGGCGATAGACGCGGCCAGTTTAAACGCCAGTTCAGAGGAGTCAACGTCGTGGTAAGAACCGAAGTGCAGACGAATACCCATGTCTACTACCGGGTAACCAGCCAACGGACCAGACTTCAGCTGCTCCTGGATGCCTTTATCAACGGCAGGGATGTATTCGCCAGGAATTACACCACCTTTGATGTCGTTGATGAACTCGTAACCTTTCGGGTTAGAGCCCGGCTCCAGTGGGTACATGTCGATCACAACGTGACCGTACTGACCGCGACCACCAGACTGCTTGGCGTGCTTACCTTCAACATCGGTAATCTTCGCGCGAATCGCTTCGCGGTAAGCTACCTGAGGTTTGCCCACGTTAGCTTCAACGTTGAATTCACGCTTCATGCGGTCAACGATGATGTCGAGGTGCAGTTCACCCATACCGGCGATGATGGTCTGGTTAGACTCTTCGTCAGTCCATACGCGGAATGACGGGTCTTCTTTAGCCAGACGGCCCAGAGCCAGACCCATTTTTTCTTGGTCAGCTTTGGTTTTTGGTTCAACGGCGATAGAGATTACCGGCTCAGGGAATTCCATACGCTCCAGGATGATTGGAGAGTCTGGATCACACAGGGTGTCCCCGGTGGTCACGTCTTTCAGACCGATCGCAGCGGCGATGTCGCCTGCGCGAACTTCTTTGATCTCTTCACGCTTGTTGGCGTGCATCTGAACGATACGGCCGAAACGCTCGCGCGCAGCCTTAACGGAGTTCAGCACGGTGTCGCCGGAGTTAACAACGCCGGAGTACACGCGGAAGAAGGTCAGGTTACCCACGAACGGGTCGGTAGCGATTTTGAACGCCAGCGCAGAGAACGGCTCGTCATCACTTGCGTGACGCTCAGCCGGAGTGTCTTTGCCATCGTCCAGGATACCGTTGATCGCAGGAACGTCAGTTGGTGCCGGCAGGTATTCGATTACCGCATCCAGCATCGCCTGTACGCCTTTGTTCTTGAACGCAGAACCACAGGTAACCAGGATGATTTCGTTGTTCAGCACGCGCTGACGCAGAGCGGATTTGATTTCTTCCTCGGTCAGCTCTTCGCCGCCCAGGTATTTTTCCATCAGCTCTTCGGAAGCTTCCGCAGCGGACTCGATCAGGTTCTGGCGCCATTCTTCAGCCAGATCCATCATGTCAGCCGGCACGTCTTCGTATTCGAAGGTTACGCCTGCGTCTTCTTCGTTCCAGTTGATCGCCTTCATCTTCACCAGGTCGATAACGCCGGTGAATTTGTCTTCTGCGCCGATAGCCAGCTGCAGAGGAACAGGGTTGGCGCCCAGACGAGTTTTGATCTGGCCTACAACTTTCAGGAAGTTAGCGCCCATACGGTCCATTTTGTTAACGAACGCGATACGTGGCACTTTGTATTTGTTAGCCTGACGCCATACGGTTTCAGACTGTGGCTGAACACCACCAACAGCACAGTAAACCATTACCGCGCCATCCAGCACACGCATGGAACGTTCTACTTCGATGGTGAAGTCAACGTGCCCTGGGGTGTCGATGATGTTTACGCGATGCGGTTCGAACTGCTTGGCCATACCAGACCAGAAGGCAGTAGTCGCTGCAGAAGTGATGGTAATACCACGCTCCTGCTCCTGTTCCATCCAGTCCATGGTGGCAGCGCCGTCATGAACTTCACCGATTTTGTGGTTTACACCGGTGTAGAACAGAATACGTTCGGTAGTGGTGGTTTTACCGGCGTCGATGTGAGCACTGATACCGATGTTACGGTAGCGTGCAATGGGTGTTGTACGAGCCATTTGATTCCTCTATTCCTAGGGCGTTCAAGTTCAGTTAACCCAAGCGGGCCGATTTGACGCGCCCGCTTGGTTAGCATGACTACAGCCGGATGATTACCAGCGGTAGTGGGCGAACGCCTTGTTGGCTTCGGCCATACGGTGAACGTCTTCACGCTTCTTAACAGCAGAACCTTTGTTCTCTGCTGCGTCAGACAGCTCGTTCGCCAGGCGCAGAGCCATGGATTTATCACCGCGTTTACGTGCAGCATCAACGATCCAACGCATTGCCAGAGCATTACGACGAACCGGGCGGACTTCAACTGGTACCTGATAAGTAGAACCGCCAACGCGACGCGACTTAACTTCTACAGTCGGGCGAACGTTGTCGAGAGCGACTTCGAAAGCTTCCAGGTGATCTTTACCAGAACGCTGAGCCAGGGTCTCCAGCGCGGTATAGACGATTGCTTCTGCAGTAGATTTTTTACCGTCTACCATCAGGATATTTACAAATTTGGCCAGCAGCTCAGATCCGAACTTAGGATCTGGCAGGATTTTACGTTGGCCGATTACGCGACGACGTGGCATGGAAATACTCCGTTGTTAATTCAGGATTGTCCAAAACTCTACGAGTTTATTTTGACATTAAAGTTAAAACGTTTGGCCTTACTTAACGGAGAACCATTAAGCCTTTGGCTTCTTCACGCCGTACTTGGAACGAGCTTGCTTACGGTCTTTAACACCGGAGCAGTCAAGTGCACCACGGACGGTGTGGTAACGCACACCTGGCAAGTCTTTTACACGACCGCCACGGATCAGGATTACGGAGTGTTCCTGCAGGTTGTGGCCTTCGCCACCGATGTAGGAAGTCACTTCGAAACCGTTGGTCAAACGCACACGGCAAACTTTACGCAGTGCGGAGTTTGGTTTTTTCGGGGTAGTGGTATATACGCGGGTGCATACGCCACGTTTCTGCGGGCAGGCTTCCAGCGCTGGAACGTTGCTTTTAGCAGCCTTCACAGAGCGTGGTTTGCGAACCAGCTGGTTAATTGTTGCCATTAAAAAAGCTCCTGGTTTTTGCTTCGTACTAGCTTCGTAAACATGTGATAAATCCCCTCGTATGCACTACTGGCAAAGTACGAGGACGCAGAATTTTATGGCTGACCAGTATGGGTGTCAAGAAATATACAACATCACTCTCATCACCAGGCCATTTGGCTGCGGTGTTGTTCGGTTAATTCAACGAAGTGATTATAGCCGACGACAGTGATTTTGTGCGAAAAATGACCAACCAATCCCCGGGCTTCCAGGTCGTCCTGCAGCGCATAAAGGGATATGGGGGCGGCGAGCAGCAATTCAAGATGAGCGCTGCCGGCAAGGCCTGCCAGCACGCCGTCCTGCAGCAGCAACAGCGCGTCGCCCTGCGCCGTCAGGCGCAGCAGCGCAGGCAGGTCACATTGGTTTGGCGAATGGCTCAGGGTATACAGCATCAGAGGATCCTAAAACGTCATCACGGCGTCGTAGCCGTCCAGTTCGCGGCGCAGCTCGTCCGGCGCCAGCACCTCGGCGTCCAGCACCCAATCGGTCACCTGGCTCAGTCCGCGTTCCTGCAGTGAAGCCTGGCACAGATAGCACCGCTCCACGTCATACAGCGGCAGCACGCCAAAGGTGGCAATGTAATTGCGCGCCAAAATCTTTTCCGGCTGTTGGCCCGGCAACAGCTGCAATACGCCATCGCCGACAAAAAACACCCCCACATCTTCACTGAGCGCCGACGTGGCGAGCAGCGCATCCAGCCCTTCCCTGCCGCTGGCGCCGCCGTGCGGCCCATGGGTGAAAACAAAAGCGACTCGTTTCATCCTATCCTCAGAACTGCACCAGACGGTCGCAACTTAGCGACGCTTCGGCCAGGGAACCCAACCCGCTCAGGGTAAAACCGGGCTGCAGGTTGGCGCTTGCCAGCCCCTGCTGCGCCGCCTCCTGCTCGTCGGTGACGCCGCGGCGCAACGCGGCGGCCACGCAGACGTTGAGCGCCACGCCGTGTTGCTGAGCCAGCTGCGCCCAACCGCGCACCAGGTCGAACTCATCGCTGGCGGGCGCGGTCAGCTGGTTGGCGTTCAACACCCCTTCACGGTAGAAAAAGACGCTGGAAAGCCGGTGTCCTTTCGCCAGCAGGGCCTGAGCGAACTGATAGGCGCTGCTGGCCTGCTGCGTGCCGTAAGCCGGACCGGTGACCAACAGACAATAATCGAGCATCAACGGTCGCTTCCCAACAGATCGCCGCTCTTGAACTGGCGGATGTACAAATACACGGTGTGTTTGGAGATATTCAGGCGATCCGCCACCTGATTGATCGCATCCTTGATGTCGAAGATGCCTTTCTCATAGAGGTTTAGCACTACCTGGCGGTTCTTGGCGTTATTGGATACCGAGCGATCGGCATTCACCTCTTCGATGGTGAACTCCAGCGTCTGCGCCACCAGATCGTCGACTGAAGACGCGAAATTCACCGACGACGGCACGTCCTGCGTGGCCGGCGGCATAAAGGTCTGCATGATCTGCGAGAACGGCACATCGAGGTTCATGTTGATGCACAGCAGGCCGATTACCCGCTGTTCGCGATTGCGAATGGCGATGGTCACCGACTTCATCAGCACGCCGCTCTTGGCGCGGGTGAAGTAGGCTTTCGACACGCTGCTGTCGTCGCCGGCCATGTCGTGCAGCATGCGCAGCGCCAGGTCGGTGATCGGCGAACCGATTTTACGCCCGGTATGTTCCCCGTTGGCGATGCGCACCGCCGAACTGTTCAGGTCTTCCAGCGCGTGCAATACGATCTCGCAGTGGCCGCCGATCAACATCGCCAGCCCATCGACCACCGCTTCATAGGATTTCAGGATTTCATGATCCGTTTGAGTAAACGGACGTTCATTCAGCAAATCAAGTTCGCTGGCTTCGCTGGATAAAAGCGAATTCGACATCGAAGATACCACCCTCATAGATCGCCTGTGCCAGGGGGCGCAGCTAAAACCGCTCGGACCGGATCGCTGCCGTCGTCGGCACGCCGCAGCGCGGCTGGCTGAGAGCAGCATAAACGGCACGATGACATCCGCGGGCGAGGCGGCCGGGAACAATTTTAGGTACACGCCCTAAGGGGCAGACGCATGACTGATAAGTCAGAATTATTAGTCTAGCAAAGCGGCCGGAGCAAAGTCCTTGCGTTTGCGCGTGGTATTGACGTTAAGCCCGATGCCCGGCAGGCGTCAAGCGTTCAATGGAGAGAGAAGCGGCGGCGGTCGAAATGAAAACCGCCGCGGAGGGCATCCGCGGCGGTGGCAAACAGAGCGACGAGATTATTTCGCTTTAGCGTCTGCTTTCGCGTCAGCCGATTTTTCGGCTTTAGCGTCGGCTTTCGGCGCCGCTTTCACGTCCAGCAGCTCAACGTCGAACACCAGCGTGGAGTTAGCCGGGATGCCCGGAACGCCGGTTTTGCCGTAGGCCAATGCCGGCGGGATCACCAGCTTGATTTTGCCGCCTTTCTTGATGTGCTTCAGGCCTTCGGTCCAGCCCGGGATCACGCCATCCAGACGGAACGACAGCGGCTCGCCGCGGGTGTAGGAGTTATCGAACTCAGTACCGTCGGTCAGGGTGCCTTTGTAGTTTACTACCACGGTGTCGCTGTCTTTCGGCGCTTCACCCGCGCCCGGTTTCTCTACCTGGTACAGCAGGCCGGATTCGGTTTTCTTCACGCCTTTTTCTTTCGCGAAGCTGTCGCGGTACTTGGCGCCTTTGGTTTCGTTGTCCTTGGCGTCCTGTTCCATCTTCGCCTGAGCGGAAGCCTTCACGCGCGCTTCGAAGCCCTGAAGGGTCTTCTCGATGTCGGCGTCGTTCAGCTTGCTCTTGTTGGCGAACGCGTCCTGAACGCCGGCGATCAGCTGATCTTTGTCCAGCTTGATGCCCAGCTTCTCTTGCTCTTTCAGAGAGTTGTCCATGTAACGGCCGAGAGAGGCGCCCAGTGCGTAAGCGGCTTGCTCGTCGTCGTTTTTGAACTTGCCGGTGCTCGGTGCTGCCGCCGCGTCCGCTGGTTTAGCGGCTTCTGCCGGTTTGGCGGCATCGGCTGCCATGACCTGGGTCGCATTCAGAGCAAAAGCCATGGTGGTTGCCAGAAGCGTGACTTTAAACAAAGATTTCATCCATTTCTCCAGTGTCTGAAGCAATGCCCCAAACAATCATTAGGTAAGATAACCGGGCTACTATAGCTGCCTGAAACAAAACAAAACAGTCGCACAGGTAACCAATCGAGTCAAAGTGTGACTCCCGCTTTGCCAAGAAGTTTCCCTCTGTGTGCTACTCGCATGATAAATCAGATTTTTCTTGCAGAATATTCGGCGAGGTTAGCAAAAAACGGCGTATCGGGCGTGCAACTTTTCAGCACTTTACACTGCCGATCGCAACGTTGCGCGCCACCTGGAGAAATAGCGCGAGCAAACCCGGCATCAGCTGTTACCATAGCGCCGAATCAGGATTTTATCGCGTCAGAGGTAGCCTCATGCACAACGCCGACATTCAACGCCTGCTACAGCGGCTTGAAGAACTGGAGAGCCGCCAGGCCTTCCAAGAGCTCACCATCGAAGAGCTCAACCAGACCGTCATCCAGCATCAAATGGAAATGCTGAAGATGCGCGAACACCTGCGCATGTTGACCGACAAGCTGCGCTCGACCCAAACCTCAATGATCGCCTCGCAATCGGAAGAAACCCCTCCGCCGCACTATTGAGGGCCCGCTGCTCGGTTATTTCAGGCGTGCCAGCCCGTCGACGGCACGCTCGAGATAGCGGCGCGGGCACCCCAGGTTGATGCGGATAAAACCGCTCCCCTGCGGGCCGAAACCGCTGCCCATCGACGGCGCCAGCTTCGCCACCGCCACCAGCGCCTGCTGTAAGTCAGCATCGTTCAAACCCAGTGCACGGCAATCCAGCCAGGCGAGATAAGTCCCTTCAGCCTGGGTCATCGTGCACCAGGGCGCGGCGGCCGCCAGCGCCTGCTCAAACCAGCGCCGATTCTCCGCCAGGTAGTCGAGCAGCTCATCAAGCCAGGCAGCGCCCCGTTGATAGGCCGCGGTCGCCGCCGTCATCGACAGCGCGTTGAATACATCCAGCCCGTGGGCGTTCAGCCGATCGACAAACGCCTGCCGCAGCCGGGCATTGGGGATCAGGAAATTCGAAATGCGCAGCGAAGAGAGTCCGAAGGTTTTGCTGGCGGACGTCGCCGCAATCACCCGCTCGCGATATTCCTCGTCCAGATGCAACACCGATGTAAACGTCTCGCCGGGCAGCAGCAGATCGGCCCAAATTTCATCGGAGATCACCGTGACATCGTGGGCGTGGCAGATCGCCATGAGCCGCTCCAGTTCCTCGCGGCACCAGCAACGGCCGGTCGGATTGTGCGGATTGCACAGCAACAACAGCGGCGGTTTGCGCTGCGCCAGGCAGGCGGCCAGCCGGTCGAAATCGATCCGGTATCCCTGCGGGGTTTCCAGCAGCGGATTTTCAATCACCTCTCTGCCGTTCATGGTGACTATCTTGGCGAACGAGCCATAGTACGGCCCCTGCACCACCACGCCGTCCCCCGGCTTGCTGAGCAGTTGGATCAGCATCGCCAACCCCGGCACCACCCCTTCAATCGACGTGAACCACTCGCGCCGCAGCGGCAAGTCGTGCCGCTTGGCAAACCAGTCGATCGCCGCCTGGTAGTAGGCGTCGTCGCGTTCGCTGTAGCCAAAGACGCCGTGGTCCACCCGCTGATGCAGCGCCTGTTGCACCTCCGGCGGGCATGGAAAGTCGAAATCGGACACCCACATCGGCAACAATTCGCTGCCGTCCAGTTGCAGATAGCGGTCGATGAAGTCCCACTTCACGGAGCCGGTATTGTGGCGATCGATGATGGCGTTGAAATGACTCGTCATGTCAGGCTTCCTTACGCTGCAAGTCGTTCTGAGGTTGGAGTTTGGCGATACCGAAGCCGGTGAAGCCATAAATCAGGGCGAACACCACTGCGACATAACATTGGATCGCCCACGGCAGCAGATCGAGCGTGCTCACTCCCAGCGTGGTCGCCATGTAAATACCGGCGGCCGTCCACGGGATCAGCGGCTCGATGACGGTGCCCGCATCTTCGACGGTGCGCGACAGGTTTTTGTTGTCCAGCCCCATGCGTCGATAGGCCCCTTTGAACAGCTCCGCCGGGATCAGCAGCGCCAGCTTGCCGTCGCTGGTCGCGCCGGTCACCAGGATGGTGGTGGCAACGGTAGCGGCGATCAGCTGGCCGGTGGTGTGCACCACTTTCAGCAGCCGGCTGATGATCACCGTCAGCGCGCCGGTCAGCGTCAAGGCGCCGGCGAAGGAAAAGGCGCAGAACACCAGCAGGATCGTACTCATCATCGAGAACATGCCGCCGCGGTTCAGCAGGCGCGGCACATCGGCGACGATCCCTTCAACGTTATGGCCCTGGCTGGCGAACATCGACAGATTGAAACCGTCCATCAACGCATTCAGCCCCTGTTGCAGGCTAAAACCCTGCAGCGCGACGCCGATGGCGATCGCCAGCGCGCAGGCGGCCAGCATGACGGGGATCACCGGCCGTTTGGTCACCGCGCCCCACAGCACCAGCACCGGCGGCAGGATCAACAGCAGATTGAAATGGTACAACCCCTCAAGCGCGCTGACGATTTCGGTCACTTTTTCCGGCGTTGCCACGCTGCCCACCGCGCCGGTGTGGCCGGCGATCAGGTACACCACGGCGGCCAGGATGAAACTCGGCAGCGTCGTGTACATCAGATGCTGGATATGGCTGTAGAGATCGGTATCCGCGACGATAGCCGCGAAGTTCGTCGAATCGGACAACGGGGAAATTTTGTCGCCGAAGTAGGCGCCGGACACCACCGCCCCGGCCGCGGCGGCCAGCGGCACGTCCAGACCGGCGGCCACGCCCATCAGCGCCACGCCCACGGTGCCGGCCGCCCCCCACGAGGTACCGGTGCACACCGAGATCACGCTGGTGATGAAGAACGCGGCGATCAGAATGTATTGCGGGCTAATCAGCTTCAGCCCCCAATACACCATGTAAGGGATTGTGCCACTGATCATCCAGGTGCCGATCAGCCCGCCCACGCAGATCAGGATCATGATCACCGGCATCGCCTTAGCCAGCTTGGCCACGATGGCCCCGATGATGTCATCCCAGCGGTAGCCTTGCCACCAGGCCAACGCGGCGGCGATGGCGGCGGACACCAGCAGCAGCGGTTCAATGCGCAGGCCAAACTGGCCATAGCCGATGATGAGCAGCAACAGCATGGCCACAATCGGCAGCGTCGCCAGCCCAAGGTTGAGCGTTTTCTTATTATCCATATACGGCTCCTGTTGAAGAGGGGGTACTGCAACAGCGTAATGGCTTCGGTAATCGGAGGATGTGAGCGCAGGCCACTGGCCATGTAATCGGTTTCATGAGATGGCGTTATGTGAGCCGCCTCTCATTCGCCGCGCTTGCTTTGCTCAGTCCTCTCACCATCGGCGACGGAGTCTCGCAGGATAAGTTCGGCCGAAAAGCGGTTGTTCTGCGGCGCGACGTCGCTGCCGCTGTGGATTTGTAGCGCCAGACGCGCGGCGCGGCGGGCCATTTTTTCGATGGGGTAATGCACGGTGGTCAACGCGGGGTGGAGATATTTCGCCAGGGCAATGTCGTCAAAACCGACGATTGACAGCGCTTCAGGCAACTGAACTTGCCGTTGGTGGCAGGTGCGCATCATGCCGGCGGCCATCACGTCGTTGAACGTCACTGCGGCGGTGAAGCGTTGGTCGCTGGCCAGAACGCGCTCGGCCGCCAGTTCGCCCCCTCTTTCATTGAAGGGCACGCTGATGATCCAGCTGCCGGGCACCTCAATGCCGCCGGCGGCCATGGCCTGGCGGTAACCCGCTAACCGCTGCGCGCGGTCGTCGATCGGCAGATCCGTCGTCACGCAGGCGATTCTCCGATGCCCCTGACGAATGAGCAGCTTGGTCGCCGTCTGCGCCGCATTGGCGTTGTCGAGCCAGATGCAACGGTTGGCGATGGCGGGCAGGTAACGGTTGATCAGCACCAGCGCGGGCGTGTGGGCGGCGTAGCGCAGCAGCTCCTCCTCCCCCATGCGCGTGACGTGCGCCACGATGGCTTCGCATCCCTGATTGATGAGAAAGTCGAGGCCGCTTTTTTCCAGTTCGGCCTGATGCCCGCCGCTGCACAACATCAAACGCACGCCGGCCTGTCGCGTGATGTCTTCCACGCCCCGCGCCAGGCGTGAAAAAAACGGATCGTCGAGGTTGCCGGTCAGCAACCCCAGCATATTGCCGCTTCTTTTCGCCAGCGCCAGCGCGGCGGCGTTGCGGTGGTAGTTAAACTCGCGCATCGCCTTCTCGACGCGTTCGCGGGTCACCGGTTCAACGTAGGCGGTATTATTGATCACCCGGCTGACGGTGGCCGTGGAAACGCCGGCGCGCCGCGCAACGTCTTTCATGGTGGCCATGGCATGTCCTGTTGTGCCGTTCGGCGCCCGGTGCGCCGCGCATAAAAAAGGGCAGCCGATGGCCGCCCTCTTGTCTCGTGATCGCGTTCTGCTTAGTGGCAGCCGCAACCGCCGTTACCGCAACCGCCTTTACCGTGGTCGTGACCATGGTCGTGATCGTGGCTGTGGCCGTGACCGCCGCAGCAGCCTTCACCGTGTTCGTGGTGATGGTCGTGCTCGCCGTGTACGTGACCGTGCGCCAGTTCTTCTGCGGTCGCTTCGCGGATCGCGACAACTTCCACGTTGAAGTTCAGGTTTTGGCCGGCCAGCATGTGGTTGCCGTCAACCACCACGTGGTCGCCGTCAACTTCGGTGATTTCAACCGGTACCGGGCCCTGATCGGTGTCAGCCAGGAAACGCATGCCGACCTGCAGTTCGTCAACGCCCATGAAGACGTCTTTCGGTACGCGCTGCACCAGGTTTTCGTCGTAGTTGCCGTACGCGTCGTTCGCGCCGACGTGAACGTCAAAACGATCGCCAACGTCGTGGCCTTCGAGCGCTTTTTCCAGACCTGCGATCAGAGAACCATGCCCGTGCAGATAGTCCAGCGGTGCGCTCACCGGAGACTCATCAACCAAAACACCGTCTTCTGTACGTACTTGGTAAGCCAGGCTGACTACCAAGTCTTTTGCTACTTTCATGATATCTCCTACCGTTGGCTACTAGGACGCGCACCGTTATCGGGATGCGCGCCTTTTCCGGACAGATTGTAACGGAAATCTGCCTCGCTGTACCCTCCGGGATAAAAAAACGCTACTTCGGCTGAAAAATGCCGATCACCTGCTCTTGCGGGCGAACGTGTTTTTCCACCTGTTGCTCGGTCTGGCGCTGGTGATGGCCGCACTTGACGCACTCCACCACTTCCACCTGATCCTCCCGCCACACCGCCAGCGTATCCATGGCGCTACAGCTTGGGCACACCGCCCCGGCGATAAATCTCTTACGTGTTGCAGACATCGTTATGCTCCCGCTTATTCGTATTCATCCCAGCCGTCAAACTGGCGACTTTCTTTTTGCATTTCGCGATGGAACAGCTCTTCCAGCTCGCGCCGCGCCTCTTTCACGCGGGAAATTTGCGCCACGTCGCCCTGATGCGGCGGCATCAGTTCACGCAGCATGCGCATATCCAGGCGGCGGAAATGCTGCTGGGCGCGGAAGGCCTGATGGGGGTGCATGCCCAACTCCATCAACGCCTTGCGCCCCAGTTCCAGCGCGCTGGAGAAGGTTTCGCGGCTGAACTGTTTCACGCCCGCCTGCAGCAACTCATGCGCCTCCACGCGGCCGCGTGCCCGCGCCAGAATACTCAGATTCGGGAAGTGCTGCTGGCACAGCCGCACGATCTCCATGGTGTCTTCCGGCTCATTGCAGGTGATCACGATCGACTTGGCCTTTTCGGCGCCCGCCGCGCGCAACAGCTCCAACTCGGTGGCGTCGCCGTAATAAACCTGATATCCGTAACGCCGCAGCACCCCGACGGCGCTGACGTCGCGTTCCAGTACGGTAATGCGCATTTTGTTGGCCATCAACAGGCGGCCGATCACCTGGCCGAAACGCCCGAAGCCAACGATGATCACCTGAGGATCGTCGTCCTCTACGTACGGCGTCTCCTCGTCTTCGCCTTTGGCGTTATAGCGGCGCGCCAAAATGCGGTCGATGGCCTGCATGAGTAACGGTGTGGTCATCATCGACAGCGTCACTACCACCAACAGCAAAGAGAGTTGATCCGGCTGCAGCACCTTTTGCGCGCCCGCCGCGGAAAACAGCACGAAGGCAAACTCACCGCCCTGGCTGAGCACGCCGGCAAACTGCAGGCGCACCGAACTACGCAGGCCGAACAGGCGCGACACGCCGTAGAGCACGCCGGATTTCACCGCCACCAGCGCCAGTACGCCGATCAACACCTCGGCCAGATGGGTGTAGAGCACGCCGATATTCAACACCATGCCTACCGAGATAAAGAACAGCCCCAGCAGCAGCCCTTTAAACGGCTCGATGGAGATCTCCAGTTCGTGGCGGTATTCGCTCTCCGCCAGCAGCACGCCGGCAATGAAGGTACCGAGCGCCATCGACAGGCCAAGCGTCTCCATAAACAGCGCCGAGCCGAGCACCAGCAACAGCGCCGCGGCAGTGAAGATCTCGCGCACGCCGGAAGCGGCGATATAGCGGAACAGCGGCCGCAGCAGGAAGCGGCCGCCGATCAGCATGCCGCCGAACGCCGCCACCTTGAGCGCGATCTTCGCCCAGTCGTCGCTGGTGCCGCCGGCGCCGGCCAGAATGGGGATCAACGCCAGCGCCGGGATCACCGCCATATCCTGGAACAGCAGCACCGAGAAACCCAGCTGCCCGCCTTCGTTGCGATTCATGCCCTTTTCGCGCATCAGCTGCAGCGCCATGGCGGTGGAAGACATCGCCAGGCCGATACCGCCTATCACCGCCGCCTGCCAGGCGAAGTGCGTCAGATACAACAATGCGCCCAGCACCGCCGCGGTGATCAGCACCTGGCCGGCGCCGGCGCCGAAGATCGAGCGCCGCAGCTCCCACAGCTTGCTGGGATTCAGCTCCAGGCCGATGATGAACATCAGGAACACCACGCCCAGTTCGGAGAAGTGCAGGATCTCGTCAACGTCGCGAATGAAGCCCAATCCCCACGGGCCGATGGCGATACCGGCGATCAGATAGCCCAGCACCGCGCCAATCCCCAGACGACGGGCGATCGGCACCGTCACCACCGCGGCAAACAGGAACAGCAAAATGGCGGTCAGTAAGGTCGATCCTTCCATGATCATCGTCCTCCGTGCGGCAGCGGGTGGCTCAGCCAGTCCCCGTAGGCGTCCGCATGGCTGCGCAGCACCTCCGGCTTTTGCCGCCGCGCCCAATACACCACGAACGGCGTCAACCAGTGCATATGGCACATCCCGGCGGTCAGCTCGAACGGCCGCAGGATATCTTCCATCGGATAGTGGTTATAACCGCCGGTACGGTAGGCGCCTTCCGGCTCGCCGGTGGTGATCACCGAGCGCCAGTACTTGCCCGCCAGCGCATTGCCGCCCACGCCGCTGGCGAAGCCGCGCGCCAGCACGCGATCCAGCCACTCCTTCAGCAGCGCCGGGCAGCTGTAGGTATAGAGAGGATGCTGAAACACGATGACCTGATGCTCACGCAGCAGCTGTTGTTCGTGATGGATATCGATAAAAAAATCAGGGTAGTGCGCGTAGAGATCGTGCACGGTGACATGTTCCAACTGCTGCGCCGGTCGAAGCAAAACCCGGTTCGCCACCGAGTCATGGGATTCCGGATGGGCATACAGCAGCAAGACCTTGGGCGGCTGCGACATCATTCCCCTCCAAAGCGTCGTCAGGGTAGCGGTTTTCCGTTACCATGCATCGCAAAGACAAAAACAGCGCGCGGTGCGCGTTCTGTTACCTTAATGATAATTTAACATACTCTGAACATACGGCGCTTTATGATTGTATTCTCCTCGCTACAAATCCGACGCGGCATTCGCGTCCTGCTGGACAACGCCACGGCGACGGTTAATCCCGGTCAGAAGGTCGGCCTGGTGGGCAAAAACGGCTGTGGCAAATCCACGCTGTTGTCGCTGCTGAAGGGCGAGATCGCGGCGGACGGCGGCAGCTTCACCTTCCCCGGCAACTGGGCGCTGGCCTGGGTCAACCAGGAGACGCCGGCGCTGGACGTGCCGGCGATCGAGTATGTTATCGACGGCGACCGCGAGTTTCGCCAGCTTGAAGCCGAGTTGCAGGCGGCCAACGATCGCAACGACGGCCACGCCATCGCCACCCTGCACGGCAAGCTGGACGCCATCGACGCCTGGACCATCCGTTCCCGCGCCGCCAGCCTGCTGCACGGCCTCGGCTTCTCCAACGAACAGCTGCAAAGCCCGGTGCGCGACTTTTCCGGCGGCTGGCGCATGCGCCTCAACCTGGCGCAGGCGCTGGTGTGCCGTTCCGATCTGCTGCTGCTCGACGAACCGACCAACCACCTGGATCTCGATGCGGTGATCTGGCTGGAGCGCTGGCTGAAAAGCTATCCCGGCACGCTGGTGCTGATCTCGCACGACCGCGACTTCCTCGATCCGATCGTCGACAAGATCCTGCATATCGAACAGCAGACGATGAACGAGTACACCGGCAACTACTCGTCGTTCGAACGCCAGCGCGCTACCAAGCTGGCGCAGCAGCAGTCGCTGTATCAGCACCAGCAAGAGAAAGTGGCGCACCTGCAAAGCTATATCGACCGTTTCCGCGCGCAGGCCACCAAGGCCAAACAGGCGCAGAGCCGCATCAAGATGCTGGAGCGCATGGAGCTGATAGCCCCGGCGCACGTCGACAACCCGTTCACCTTCAGCTTCCGCCCGCCGGAAAGCCTGCCGAACCCGCTGCTGCGCATGGAAAAAGTCAGCGCCGGGTATGGCGATAAAGTGATCCTGAAGTCAATCAAGCTGAACCTGGTGCCCGGCTCGCGCATTGGCCTGCTCGGCCGCAACGGCGCCGGGAAATCGACGCTGATCAAACTGCTGGCCGGCACCCTGGAGCCGCTGAGCGGCGAGATCGGCCTGGCGAAAGGCATCAAGCTGGGTTACTTCGCCCAGCATCAGCTGGAATTTTTGCGCGCCGACGAATCGCCGCTGCAGCACCTGAGCCGCATCGCCCCAAGGGTGCTGGAGCAGCAGCTGCGCGACTATCTGGGCGGTTTCGGCTTCCAGGGCGACAAGGTCAGCGAAATGACCGAGCGTTTCTCCGGCGGCGAGAAGGCGCGGCTGGTGCTGGCGCTGATCGTCTGGCAGCGCCCGAACCTGCTGCTGCTCGATGAACCGACCAACCACCTGGATCTCGACATGCGTCAGGCGCTGACCGAGGCGCTGATCGATTTCGAAGGCGCGTTGGTGGTGGTATCGCACGACCGTCACCTGCTGCGCTCCACCACCGACGATCTGTACCTGGTGCACGATGGCCAGGTCGAGCCTTTCGAGGGCGATCTCGACGATTATCAGCAGTGGCTTGTCGACCTGCAGCGCCAGGAAAGCCAGCAGGACGCGCCGGAAAAAGAGAGCGGCGGCAACAGCGCGCAGGCGCGCAAGGATCAAAAACGCCGCGAGGCGGAGTTCCGTACGCAAACCCAACCGCTGCGCAAGCAGATCGCCAAGCTGGAACAGCAGATGGAAAAACTGGGCGCCGAACTGACGGCGGTGGAGGAACAGCTGGCGGATCCCGCGCTGTACGACATCAGCCGCAAGGCCGAGTTGACCGACTGCCTGCAAAAGCAAAGCCAAGCCAAATCCGCGCTGGAAGAGACGGAAATGACCTGGCTGGATGCGCAGGAACAGCTGGAGCAGTTAACGCAGGCGTTCGAAGCCTAAGCCTCAGGCCTTGTAAAAAGGTTTATCCCCCAGAATGGTCGCGCGGTGCATGATGCGCCGCTGCGGCAGATAATCCGCGTTGGCGTAGTGCTGCGTCACGCGGTTATCCCAGATCGCCACGTCATTTTCCTGCCAGCGCCAGCGCACCTGAAACTCCGGCTTAGTGATGTGAGCGAACAGGAAATTCAGTAAAGCATCGCTCTCCTTCGGCTCCACATCCACGATCCGCGTGGTGAACCCTTCATTGACGAACAGCGCCTGTCGGCCGCTGACCGGGTGAGTGCGCACCACCGGATGCAGCAGCGGCGGATTTTTCTGCACCGCCAGTTGCCAACGCTGGTGTTCTTCTTCGCTACCGCGATGTTTGTGCTCCGGGAACGACTTGGTGAAGTCATGCTCTGCGCGCAACCCCGCGAGCAGCGTTCTGAACGGCGCCGACAGCGCTTCGTAGGCCGCGATGCCGCTGGCCCACAGCGTATCGCCGCCGGTGGCAGGCAAGGTCTTGGCCGCCAGGATCGCGCCCAGCGGCGGGTTCTCGATAAAGGTCACGTCGGTGTGCCAGTTGTCGTTGTCCGGCGGATTGTCGTCGTGAGTATCGAGCACGATGATCTCTTCCACGTCGGTGGCATGCGGATAGACCGGATGGATATGCAGATCGCCGAAGCGTCCGGCCAGATCGCGCTGCTGCAACGGCGTGATCGGCTGGTTGCGGAAGAACAGCACCTGATGCTTGAGCAACGCATGATAAAGCTGTTCAAACTGGCCGTCGCCCAACGGCCGGGCCAATTCGACGTTTTCCACCAGCGCCCCGATGTAAGGCCCCAGCGGGGTGATATTCAGACGTTCGTTCATTGCTGTACTCCATGCCACGGGGTCAATCGGCGCTGCAGGGCGCGCAGCCCCAGCTCCAACCCAAATGCAATCACCGCAATCACGCCGATGCCGGCCAACACCACGTCGGTCGCCAAAAACTCACCGGCGGATTGCACCATAAATCCCAGGCCGCGCGTGGCGGCGATCAGTTCGGCGGCCACCAGCGTCGACCAGCCGACGCCCAGCCCGATGCGAATGCCGGTCAGGATCTCCGGCAGCGCGCTCGGCAGCACCACGAAACGCAGCACCTGCCAACGCGTGGCGCCCAACGCGCGGGCGGCGCGCACCCGCACCTGCGCCACGCTGCGCACGCCGGCCACGGCGGAGAGCGTCACCGGCGCGAAAATCGCCAGATAAATCAGCAAGATCTTCGAGGTTTCGCCGATGCCGAACCAAATCACCATCAGCGGCAAATACGCCAACGGCGGCACCGGACGATAGATCTCAATCAGCGGATCGAGGATGCCGCGCACCGTGTCGTTCAACCCCATGGCGATGCCCACCGGAATGCCGACGATCACCGCCGCCAGCAGCGCCACCAAAATGCGCCCCAGGCTGGCCGCCAGATGCTGCCATAGCGTGGCGTCCATAAAGCCTTGCGGGCTGGCGATGGTGATCAACTGGTGCAGCACCTGCTGCGGCGCCGGCAAAAATAGCGGGCTGATCAGCTGCAGCGCCGTCACGCCCCACCAGACGAACAACACCGTCAACAGCGTGGCGCCGCTCAACCAAACGTTGCGCGGCACGCTGAAACGGCGCGTCGCTTTGCCCTGCGGCTGGGCTGCGGCCTTCATAGTGGAATGCAGGCTCATAGCAAGGCCTCGCGCTGTTGGAAAACTTTGCCCAGCACGTATTCGCGCTGCGCGATAAATTCAGGATCGGACTTGATGGCGCGGCAGGCTTCGCCGTCGGCATAGCGCTGGCCGAAGTTCAGCGACAGCCGCTCCACCACCTGCCCCGGCCCCGGCGACAGCAGTAACAGTTCACTGGCGAGGAACACCGCCTCTTCGATATCGTGGGTGATCAGCAGCACCTGTTTGCCGGTATCTCGCCAGATGGTCAACAACAACTCCTGCATCTGCTCGCGCGTGAACGCGTCCAGCGCGCCGAACGGCTCATCCAGCAACAGCAGACGCGGATCGGCGGCCAGGGCGCGGGCAATGCCGACGCGTTGGCGCATGCCGCCGGAAAGCTGCCAGATGAAATGCCGCTCGTAACCGGCCAGCCCCACGCGCTGCAGCATCTGCTCCGCCACCTGGCGGCGCTGCGCCTTGCCGACGCCGGCCAGTTGCAGGCCGAACTCAACGTTGTCCACCACGTTACGCCACGGCAGTAAGCCCTCATGCTGGAACACCACGCCCCGTTCGGCGCCCGGGCCGTGAACGGGCGTTCCATCCAGCGTGATGCTGCCAGCTGAAGGCTCGATAAACCCGGCGATCAAATTCAGCAGCGTGGTCTTGCCGCAGCCCGATGGGCCGAGCACCACCACCAGTTGCCCGGCGGCGATCTGGAACGACACGTCACGCAGCGCGGGCCGCCCCTGATACTCTGCTGAAAGATGATTGACGTTTAGCATCCTGCTTCCTTACGACTGCGGCGCAGCCTGCACCTGTTTCACAAAACGGTCGGTGACGTAAGCGCTGTAGTCGCTGTCGACCTGCGGGATCTTGCCCTGCTGCTTGAGGAATTCGGCGGTATCGCGGATTGCCTTGTCCACCGGCTGGCCGAGTTGGGCTACCTGATCGGCCACCGGCAGATATCGGTTCCCCTTCACCAGTTCCGGCACCTGCGCTTCCGGCACGCCGCTCAGGCGCGCCAGCGTGCTGAGATGGCTCGGATCTTTCAGCCACTGTTCCGGTGCCGCCAGGTAGGCCTTTTGCGCCTGCAGGGCGCTGGCGGCAAAGGCGGTTACTACGTCGGGATGTTTCTCTGCGAAGTCTTTGCGCACCACCCACACGTCCAGCGTCGGCGAGCCCCATTCGCCCACCTGCGCGGAGTCGGTCAGCACCTTGCCCTGTTTGGCCAGTTCGTTGACCACCGGCGCCCAGACGTAAGCGCCGTCGATGTCGCCGCGCTGCCAGGCGGCGGCGATGGCCGGCGGCTGCAGATTGAGGATCTTCACCTGTTCAGGCTTGATGCCCCAATGTTTGAGCGAAGCCAGCAGGCTGTAATGGGTGGTGGAAATAAACGGCACCGCAATGCGCTTGCCGATCAGATCCTGCGGGCTTTTGATGTCATTCTTCACCACCAGCGCTTCGGAACTGCCGAGCTGCGAGGCAATGAGGAACACTTCGATGGGGAGTTTCTGGCTGGCGGCCACCGCCAGTGGGCTGGAGCCGATATTGCCGATCTGCACATCGCCGGAGGCCAGCGCGCGCAGCACGCTGGAGCCGCTGTCGAACTTACGCCAGTCGACGGTCGCGCCGGACTGTTTGGCGAAGCTGTTTTCCGCCTGCGCCACCTTGGCCGGCTCCGCCGACGTCTGGTACGCCACGGTCACGTCCACCGCGTAGGCGCTGGCCGCGCTGAGCGACAACGCCAGCAGCGCCGCGTTGCGTAAAGAAAAGAGTTTGCCCGCCATGTTCCGCTCCGTTGATAAAAATCTGTTCAGTTGCTGACAGTTTTATCTGAGCGATGACGGGCGATAAAAGAATAAAAAAGTCTTCTTTATTACCTTAGGTAATATTAAAACGAATCACAGCGCGATCGTCCCGCGCAAGAACACGTGAGCGTAGCCGCCCAGCAGCGTGCGGTCCCCTTGCAGTTCGCAGAACAGCTCGCCGCCGCGCGCCGAAATCTGCCGGGCGTGCAACCGATGGCGGCCGAGACGCGCCGCCCAGTAAGGCATCAGCGTGCAGTGCGCGGAGCCGGTGACCGGATCTTCACCGCCGTCGAGCGTGAAATAGCGCGAAACGAAGTCCACGGTGTCACCCGGCGCGGTGACGATCACCGCGCGGCCGGCCAATGCGATCAGCGCCGGGATGTCCGGCCGCAGCGCGCGCACCTGCGCCTCATTTTCCACCACCACCAGCAGCGCTTTCGCCTGCCACACTTCCTGTGGCTGCACGCCCAGCAGCGCCGCGAGGCCCGCCGGTTCGGCGACTTTCTGCGGCGGCCTGGCGGGGAAATCAAGCACCAGCCGCTCCCCGTCCCGCTCATCGCGCTTGACGAACAGCTCGCCGCCGGCCGATCTGAAGCGAATATCCTTCAGCGCCGGGTTAACCGCGCTGAACATCACATGCGCCGCCGCCAGCGTGCCGTGGCCGCAAAGATCGACCTCACGCTCCGGGGTAAACCAGCGGATGGCGGTCATGTCGCCGTCATCCCAGACAAAGCTGGTCTCCGGCAGGCCGATCTCGTTGGCGATCGCCTGCAGCCGCTCCGTCGGCAGTGGCTGCGTCAGCAGGCAGACCCCGGCCGGGTTGCCGCGCAGCCCCTCACCAGTAAAGGCGACCACGTGATAATAGTTTTCCGCCATCGTTCCGCTCCTTAATGCCAAATCAGTAATACACAGGCTGCAGTCAGCAGCCCCATGGAAACGTTGAAGATAATCCAGGCTTTTTTGCTGCGCAGCAGGCGGCCGATCACCGTGCCGAACGCCAGCCAGATAACGCCGGCGACGATGTTTACCGCCAAAATGCCCAGCGCGATCGCCGCAATGGAACCGTTGTACTTATCGCCCGCCAGACTGAAGCTCGCCACCGCCCCCAGCGCCATCAGCCAGGCTTTCGGGTTGAGGAACTGCAGCAGCCAGCCCTGATACAGCCGCACCGGCTGCGGTGGCGCCACGTCGGTTTCCAGCTTTTCATAGGCGGCGGTGGCGACTTTCCACGCCAGCCACAGCAGGTACAGGCTGCCGAGGATTTTCAGGATCAGGTGCAGCGACGGGTAGACCAGGATCAGGCTGCCGACGCCGAACGCCACCAGCAGCAAGATGCTTTGCATGCCGAGCATGATGCCGACCATCAGCCACAGCGATCGCATAAAGCCGAAGTTAGCGCCGGAGGTGGTCAGCAGCAGATTATTGGGGCCAGGCGTGATGGCGGCGACCCACAGGAAGCCCAGCATCGAAAGGAATAAACTCGGTTCCATGGCACGGGTGCTCCTCACCCAAGGCGCTTTTTTGCAGTATCATTGATAATTCTTGGTATTGAAGCTAACAGTGCGCTAGAGATCTCACAATAGCCGCCCACAACATTTTACTCAGCCTATGCCTAACACCTTTCGCCCTCTGACAGGGGCCAGTAACCCGCACCTGCAAACGCTGTTGCCGCGGCTGGTGCGCCGCCGCGTGTTATTGAAACCGCATTGGCAACGGCTGGAATTGCCCGACGGCGATTTCGTCGATCTCGCCTGGAGCGAGGATCCGGCGCAGGCGCGCGACAAACCGCGTGCAGTGCTGTTTCATGGCCTGGAAGGCAGCTTCTACAGCCCCTACGCGCACGGCCTGCTCAACGCCTGGCGCGAGCGCGGCTGGCTCGGGGTGGTGATGCACTTTCGCGGCTGCAGCGGCGTGCCCAACCGCAAGCAGCGCATCTACCACTCCGGTGAAACCGAAGACGCGCGTTTCTTCCTGCGCTGGCTGCGCGACAGCTACGGTGAGGTGCCAACCGCGGCGGTAGGCGTTTCGCTCGGCGGCAACATGCTGGCCTGTTATCTGGCGCAGCAAGGCGCCGACAGCCTGCTGCAGGCGGCGGTGGTGGTCTCGGCGCCGCTGATGCTGGAACCCTGCGCCTACCGCATGGAGCAAGGCTTCTCCCGCGTTTATCAGCGCTACCTGCTGGGGCAGCTGAAACAAAACGCCACCCGCAAGCTGTTGCACTACCCGGACACTCTGCCGCTCAAACTGTCACAGCTGAACGGGTTGCGACGCATTCGCGAATTCGACGACGCCATCACCTCGCGCATTCACGGCTTCAGCGACGCCACCGACTATTATCGCCGCTGCAGCGCCCTGCCGCTGTTGCCGTCTATCCAGACGCCGCTGCTGATCATCCATGCGAAGGACGACCCTTTCATGACCCCTGAGGTGATCCCCGACGTCGCCGGCCTGCCGCGCAATATCGAATATCAGCTGACTGAGTTCGGCGGCCACGTCGGCTTCGTCGGCGGCACGCTGAAAAAACCACACATGTGGCTGGAGAATCGCATTCCGGCCTGGCTTTCCCCTTATCTGGACATTCCGACGTGATTATTCCCTGGCAAGAACTGGCAACCGACACCCTGAACAGCCTGATCGAATCCTTTGTGCTGCGCGAAGGCACCGATTACGGCGAACACGAACGCTCGCTGGAGCAGAAGGTGGAGGACGTGCGCCGCCAGCTGAAAAACGGCGAAGTGGTGCTGGTGTGGTCGGAACTGCATGAGAGCGTCAACATCATGCCGCGCGGCCAATTCCGCGCCGGGCAGGAAGAAATTTAGTGGCGCCCGGTTCTATGACTGACGGAAAAAATCAGGTAACAATGGGACATTGCAAACCAGCACGCGCCATTTTTTCCTGACATAGAGAGCGTCAACAAGAGCCACAATAATCCCCTGACGCCGGCGCATTCAACACGGAGTGACAACCATCATGTCTGCCAAACATCCCGTTATCGCGGTGACCGGTTCCAGCGGCGCCGGCACCACCACCACCAGCGTGGCGTTCCGTAAAATCTTCCAGCAGCTCAATATCCGCGCCGCCGAACTGGAGGGCGACAGCTTCCACCGCTATACCCGGCCGGAAATGGACGCGGCGATCCGCAAGGCGCGCGATCTGGGCAGACACATCAGCTATTTCGGCCCCGAGGCCAACGACTTCGGCCTGCTGCAGCAGAGCTTTATCGACTACGGCAAAAACGGCACCGGCCGTTCGCGCAAGTACCTGCACACCTACGACGAAGCGGTGCCCTACAATCAGGTACCGGGCACCTTCACCCCGTGGGAGCCGCTGCTGGCGCCGACCGACGTGCTGTTCTACGAGGGGCTGCACGGCGGCGTGGTTACTGAGCACCATGACGTGGCCAAACACGTCGATCTGCTGGTCGGCGTGGTGCCGATCGTCAACCTGGAGTGGATCCAGAAGCTGATCCGCGATACCGGCGAACGCGGCCACTCCCGCGAAGCGGTGATGGATTCGGTGGTGCGCTCGATGGAAGACTACATCAACTACATTACGCCGCAGTTCTCGCGCACCCACATCAACTTCCAGCGCGTGCCGACGGTGGACACCTCCAACCCGTTCGCCGCCAAGGCCATTCCCTCACTGGATGAAAGCTTCGTGGTGATCCACTTCCGCGGCCTGGACCAGATCGACTTCCCCTACTTGCTGGCGATGCTGCAGGGATCGTTTATCTCGCACATCAATACGTTAGTGGTGCCGGGCGGCAAAATGGGGCTGGCGATGGAGCTGATTATGGCGCCGCTGGTGCAACGGTTGCTGGAAGGCAAGAAGATCGAATAAATGCGTTGAGCGCGGCGCCGGCCGCGCTCCGCCTCGATTACGCCGGTTGGCGGATCTCGAAGCTGTGGGTTACCGTGGCGGCCTTGTTGAGCATCAGCGCCACCGAGCAGTATTTCTCCGCCGACAGGTTCACCGCACGTTCGACGATCTTGTCGGTCAGATCCTGGCCGGTCACGATGAAGTGCAGGTTGATATGGGTGAACAACCGCGGGGCTTCTTCGCGGCGCTCGGAGGTCAGCTTCACCTCGCAGTCGCGCACGTCGTTGCGCCCCTTTTGCAAGATGGATACCACGTCGATCGCGCTGCAGCCGCCCACCGACATCAGCACCATCTCCATCGGGCTGGGCGCTTTATCACCGGCGTTGCCGTCCATCAGCACCTGGTGGCCGGAGGCCGATTCACCCAAAAACGTTAACCCTTCCACCCACTTAACTCTTGCCTGCATTCTGGTCACTCCGGTTGATTTCTTAAAATCAGAGTACGCTTTCGCATAGAAACAGGCAACGTAACCTGATGCTAATCATGCTGAAGCGAGACAACACGAGACACCCGCCTTACTCTGTGCTACAAACAGAGCCGCAATAAATCTTTCCGGGACACTGCATTTCAGGGAAACGCCCAGAGAAAGGCTCCTTTACCGGTATGTTAACAGAATGTAGCTTGCAGCGCTTACGGCAAGTTAATATGCTAGAGCGACAGCGTATTTTTATGACACGCCTCAAAACTTGCCGGTAGCCCTCGCTCATGACTGCGGCTACAGGCGGGTTTTACAGGGAACTCTGACCCCTGTGACACAAGGCAGCGATAACAACAGAGGATAACAGCGAATGGTTCTCGGCAAACCGCAAACAGACCCTACTCTCGAATGGTTCCTGTCTCATTGCCATATCCACAAATATCCATCGAAGAGTACGCTGATTCACCAAGGTGAAAAGGCCGAAACGCTTTACTACATCGTGAAAGGCTCCGTCGCGGTGCTGATCAAGGATGAAGAAGGTAAAGAGATGATCCTGTCCTACCTCAACCAGGGGGATTTCATCGGCGAGCTCGGATTGTTCGAAGAAGGCCAGGAGCGCAGCGCCTGGGTTCGCGCGAAAACCGCCTGTGAAGTGGCCGAAATTTCCTACAAGAAATTCCGCCAGCTGATCCAGGTGAATCCGGACATTCTGATGCGTCTGTCCGCCCAAATGGCGAGCCGCCTGCAGGTCACCTCCGAAAAAGTGGGCAACCTCGCCTTCCTGGACGTGACCGGCCGCATCGCGCAAACCCTGCTGAATCTGGCGAAGCAACCTGACGCCATGACTCACCCGGACGGCATGCAGATCAAGATCACCCGTCAGGAGATCGGCCAGATCGTCGGCTGCTCGCGTGAAACCGTTGGCCGTATTCTGAAAATGCTGGAAGATCAAAACCTGATTTCCGCCCACGGCAAAACCATTGTCGTCTACGGCACCCGTTAATCCCCGAAGAAACGGCGCAGTCTGCGCCGTTTTTTTATCTGCTCTCTGCCATGTGGCGCCGCCTGATCTACCACCCGGAAATCAACTACGCACTGCGACAAACGCTGGTGTTGTGCCTGCCGGTGCTGTTCGGCTTATTAATTGGCCAGCTGCAGCTCGGCCTGATGTTCTCTCTGGTGCCCGCCTGCTGCAATATCGCCGGTCTGGACACGCCGCATAAGCGCTTCTTTAAACGGCTGATCGTCGGCGGCTCGCTGTTCGCCTTCAGCAGTGTGCTGCTGCAACAGGCACTGCTGTGGCACGTGCCGCTGCCGGCGCTGATGCTGGGCCTGGCGCTGCTGCTTGGCGTCACCGGCGAAATCAGCCCGCTGCACGCCCGGCTGTTGCCAGCGGCGCTGGTGGCCGCCATTTTCGCCCTCAGCACGGCCGGCACGGTACCCCTCTGGCAGGCGCCACTGCTGTACGCGATCGGCACCGTCTGGTACGGCTTATTCACCTGGTTCTGGTTCAAGCTGTGGAAAGAACAGCCAATGCGCGAGACTCTCAGCCAGCTCTATCTGGAGCTGGCTGACTATTTCGAAGCCAAATACTCGTTGCTGACCCAGCACACCGATCCGCAAACCGCGCTGCCGCCGCTGCTGGTACGCCAACAAAAGGTGATGGATCTGATCAGCCTTTTATACCAACAGCTCAATTTCCTGCCGCACGCCAACAACCTCGAACAAAAGCGCCTGCAGCGCGCCTTTCAGGTGGCGATGGATCTGCAGGAGCACATCACCGTCAGCCTGCATCTGCCGGAGGAGGTGCAAAAACTGGTGGAGCAGAGCCAGGCCGAAGCGATCATTCGCCGCAACGCTCAGGTGATCGCCGGCCGGCTGCGCGTGGTGGCGCACGATATTCTCTACCATCAACATTCGAAGCGCTTCTCCATGAGCCACGAACTGGCGGCGCTGGAAAAAATGGCGGCGCAGCATCCCGATAACCCGGTCGGCCAGTTTTGTTATTACCACTTCAGCCGCATCGCTCGCCTGCTGCGCACCCAGCATCCGCTGTACCGCCGCGACCTGATGCCCGGCCAGCACCGCCTGCCGTTTTGGCCGGCGCTGGCCAGCTACCTGTCGTTCAAATCCACCGCCCTGCGCAACGCCGCGCGGCTGGGGGTGACGCTGGCGGTCGGCAGCAGCCTGGGTGCGGTTTTCAACCTGCCGAAGCCTTACTGGATCCTGCTCACCATCATGCTGGTGAGCCAAAACGGGTATAACGCCACCCGGGTGCGTATTCAGCACCGTGCGCTGGGCACGATTGCCGGGCTATTGCTGGCGGCCGGGCTGTTGCAGCTGCAGCTGCCGGAAGGAGAAACGCTGAGCATCATGCTGGTGATCACGCTGCTGGCCTACCTGGTTTCGCGCAAGAACTACGGGCTGTCGGTGATTGGCTTTACGGTCACGGCGGTTTACACCCTGCAGCTGCTGGCGCTGAACGGCTCGCATTTTCTGGTGCCGCGTCTGATCGATACGCTGATAGGCTGCGTGCTGGCGTTCGGCGGCACCATTTGGCTGTGGCCGCAGTGGCAAAGCGGGCTGCTGCGCAAGAATGCCCATCAGGCGCTGGAGAACGATCAAGCCGCGCTGCGGCTGATGCTGAAGCAGCCGGAACCGGATGCCACCGCGTTGGCCTATACCCGCATGCAGGTCAACCAAGCGCACAATGCGCTGTTCACCTCGCTCAATCAGGCGATGCAGGAGCCGGGGTTCGCGTCGAATTATCTGGCGGACATGCGGCTGTGGGTCACTCACAGCCAGTTCATCGTCGAACACCTGAACGCCATGACCATTCTGGCGCGCGAGCACTACATGCTGACGCCGAAACTGGCGGAAGCCTATCTGCAAACCTGTGAAATTGCGCTGCAAAGCTGCCAGCAGCGGTTGGAATACGACGGCCCGAGCAGTGACAACAGCGGCATCATGCAGCCGCCGGATCTGCATCCGGACATGCCCGTCACCGAGATGGAACGTCATTTGCGGCGCATTTTGTCGCACCTGAACGTGATGCATACCATTTCGTCGCTGGCCTGGCGCCAGCGCCCGCACCACGGCATCTGGCTCAAGCGCAAACTGCGCGATCAATAAGGGCGCGGCATGCCGCGCCCCGTTATTCGCCGCACGAGCTTCAGACGTTGATCACATCCTGCACCGCCAGCTCGAACAGCGCCATGCCGGCTTCGATGTCCTGCAGCTCCACCACCAGCGACGGCGCAAAGCGGATCACGTTCGGCCCGGCGTTGAGGATCATCAGCCCACGCGCGGCGGCAGCGGTGAGGAAATCGCGCGCTCTGCCGTGATAATGCGGCGTCAGTTCGGCGCCGATCAGTAACCCCATGCCGCGAATGGCGGTGAAAATACCGTATTTATCGCCGATATCCTGCAAAGCCTGCACATACAGCGCGTGGCGCTGTTCGATGCCGCTCAGCACTTCCGGCGTATTGATCACATCCAACGCCGCCTCCGCCACCGCGCAGGCCAACGGGTTGCCGCCGTAGGTGGTGCCGTGAGTGCCCACCTGCATCACCGACGCAATCTCTTCGGTGGTCAGCATGGCGCTGACCGGGAAACCGCCGCCCAACGCCTTGGCGGTGGTAAGAATGTCCGGCGTCACGCCATAATGCATATAGGCGAACAGCTTGCCGCTGCGCCCCATGCCGCTTTGCACTTCGTCGAACACCAGCAGCGCCTGATGTTGGTCGCACAGTTTGCGCACGCCTTTAAGGAAGCCGGCGTCGACCGGCGTAATGCCGCCCTCGCCCTGAATCGGCTCCATCACCACCGCGCAGGTGTGGTCGTCCATCACCGCTTTCACCGCCGCCAGATCGTTGAACGGCACGTGCACGATGTCGGCCGGCTTTGGCCCGAACCCGTCGGAGTATTTGGCCTGCCCGCCCACCGACACGGTGAACAGCGTGCGGCCGTGAAACGCGTTATAGAAGGCGATGATTTTGGTTTTATAGGGGCTGTGGCGGGTGATGGCGTAATGACGCGCCAGTTTGAACGCCGCTTCGTTGGCCTCTGCGCCGGAGTTGGCGAAGAACACCCGATCGGCGAAGGTGGCGTCGATCAGTTTGCTCGCCAGGCGCAGCGCCGGTTCATTGGTAAAGACGTTGCTGGTATGCCACAGAGTCTCACCCTGACGTTTGAGCGCCTCGACCAGCGCCGGATGGCAGTGCCCCAGCGCCGTTACCGCGATGCCGCCGGAAAAATCGATGTACTCTTTTCCCTGCTGATCCCAGACCCGACTGCCTTTGCCGCGCACCGGCACAAACTGGGCGGGTGCATAAACAGGCAGGATAACCTGGTCAAAGGTGCTGCGGCTCACTGCGGATTTTCCAGTCATTTTTTCGGCTCCACCCTGAAGGTTTTTCAGCGCTATCGTAATGTTAGATTGAAAACATAATCACGAAATATGCATAAAAAACCAATCAAGCGCAAACGCAAAACGCCCGACGAGCGAAAAAAACGCATCGGGATTAACGGTTGAGGAAGTTATCCAGCAGCTGATGGCCCTGCTCGCTGAGCACGCTTTCCGGATGGAACTGCACGCCTTCCAGCGCCAAAGTGCGATGGCGGATGCCCATGATCTCGTCGCGCACGCCGTCGCGTTCGCTCCAGGCGGTCACTTCAAAACAGTCCGGCAGCGTATCGGCTTTCAGCACCAGCGAGTGATAGCGGGTCACGGTCAGCGGATCGTTCAGGCCGCGAAACACGCCGACGCCGAGGTGGCGGATGGCCGACGTTTTGCCGTGCATCACCGCGCGGGCGCGCACCACCTCGGCGCCGAACGCCTGCCCCAGCGCCTGGTGCCCCAGGCACACGCCGAGGATCGGCAGCTTGCCGGCGAAATGACGAATGGCGGCCAGCGAGATACCCGCTTCGTTCGGGGTGCTGGGGCCGGGGGAAATCACCAGATGCTGCGGCGCCAGCCGCTCGATATCGGCCAGCTGCAGCTCATCGTTGCGCTTCACCACCACCTCGGCGCCCAACTCGCAGAAGTACTGGTAAAGGTTATAGGTAAAGGAGTCGTAGTTATCGATCAGCAGCAGCATGTCAGGTCCGGCAGAGAAAAACGCCGCCATAGTTTACTGATTTAACCCGCCGCTGCCGACGATAATTTCCGCTTACTTTTTACGGCCGCCGGTGATCGAGCCCAGCACGCCGCGCAGGATCTGGCGGCCGAGATCGCGCGCCATGCTCTTGGCGGCGGTCTGGACGATGCCGTCGCGTTTGCCGCCGCGCGGGCCGGTGGAACCGAACAACAGCTCGTTCAAACCATCCATCAGGCCGCCGCCCGCCTGCTGTTGTTGCTGTTGCGTCTGCGGTTGTTGCCCCTGCTGCGGGGTGCCGATGGTGGCGAAGCCACCCGACGACAGCTTCTCGTAGGCGGACTCGCGGTCAATCATGTCTTCATAGCGGCCATACAGCGGCGACTTGTTGATCGCGCTGTTCAGCCCTTCCGCGCCAAGCATGCCCATTTTGGATTCCGGCGCGATGACCATCGCCCGCTCCACCACGTTCGGCCGGCCCTTCTCGTCGAGGAATGACACCAGCGCTTCGCCCACCCCCAGCTCGGTGATCGCCGTTTCGGCATCGAAGGCCGGATTGGCGCGCAGGGTTTGCGCCGCCGTCTTCACTGCTTTCTGATCGCGCGGGTAAAGGCGCGCAGCGCATGCTGCACGCGGTTGCCCAACTGGCCCAGCACGCTGTCCGGGATGTCCAGCGGGTTCTGGGTGACGAAGTAAATGCCGACGCCTTTGGAGCGGATCAGACGCACCACCTGTTCAATCTTGGTCAGCAGCGCCGCCGGCGCATCGTTGAACAGCAGGTGCGCCTCATCGAAGAAGAACACCAGCTTCGGCTGTTCAGGGTCGCCCACTTCCGGCAGGTGCTCAAACAGCTCGGCCAGCAGCCACAGCAGGAACACCGAATACAGCTTCGGCTGATTGATCAGCTTGTCCGCCGCCAGCAGATTGATCACGCCGTGGCCGTTGGCGTCGGTTTTCATCAGATCGTTGATGTCCAGCATCGGCTCACCGAAGAACTGGTTGGCCCCCTGCTCTTCCAGCGTCAGCAATCCACGCTGGATGGCGCCGATAGAGGCGGCAGAGATATTGCCGTACTGGGTTTGGAATTGTTTGGCGTTGTCGCCGACGAACTGCACCATGGCGCGCAGGTCTTTCATGTCCAGCAGCAGCAGCGCATTGTCATCGGCGATTTTGAACACCAGCTGCAGCACGCCGCTTTGCACCTCGTTCAAATCCAACAGGCGCCCCAGCAGCAACGGCCCGAGATCGGAAATGGTGGCGCGGATCGGGTGGCCTTTTTCACCGTAAATATCCCACGGGATAATGGTGCAGGCCTGCGGTTGCCAGTCGGTGACGCCAATCGCCGCCAGGCGCGCCTGCAGTTTTTCGGAAGGCACGCCCTCGGCGCCGATGCCGGACAGATCGCCCTTCACGTCCGAGAGGAACACCGGCACGCCGATGCGTGAGAACTGTTCGGCCATTTTCTGCAGCGTCACCGTCTTGCCGGTGCCGGTTGCCCCGGTGATCAAGCCGTGGCGGTTGGCCAACGCCGGCAAAATCACCAGATCCTGTTCCGGTTTTCCGTCTTTCATCGCTTTGGCGATAATCCGTGGTTCACTCATTTTCTGTTCCTTTGACGCTGACCGCGGCGCGAAACGCGCCTGTTGATGCAATAAAGCTATAAGCGCCGCGTAACCCCGTCAAGGACAAACAAAAAGGGCACCGTCGGGGCCTGATGAATTCAGATTGCGCTTAGCGTCAGAGCGTCTTTGCTTGAACAATAAAGCACCAGTGTTATAGTGAGCATTACGCTGTATATACGAGGTAAATACCATGTCTGAATCTACCGTGGTAATCCGCGTGGATGACGAGTTAAAAACCGCTTTCGCCAGCGCGGCAAAGGCCGCCGATCGCACGGCTTCGCAACTGCTGCGCGATTTCATGCGCGAGTTTGTCAGCCGCCAGGCGCAGCAGGAAGAGTACGACCAGTGGTTAAAGGAAAAGGTCGAGGTGAGCCGCAAGGCGTTGCGTGAAGGCAAGTTCGCCGACGATGAAGAGGTGGCTGCTTATTTCGCCGAACGCAGAGCTAAATCAACGCAATAAAACACAAAAGGACTTTTGTGAAACTGACATGGACGGTACCCGCCATCGCCGATCGTCTGGCGATTTATGAATGGTTGGAACTTAAAAATCCGGCCGCCGCCGCAGAAAATGATGCAAAAATCGCTGACGCGGCGGCACGCCTCGTGCATCATCCCACCAGCGGGAAAACGGGTCGGATAGCCGGCACGCGCGAGCTGGTCATCTCCCCGTCCTATCTGTTGGTCTATGAATTGGCGGCTCAACGTCATCATATTGGCCATCGTGCATACTCGCCGCCGGTGGCCGCCGGCATAGTCACCCCCGCAGCCCCAGTTGCTCCTTCAGCGCCTTCAAATAGCGCCGGCTGACCGGCACCGGATCGCCTGCCGACATGATCATCTCTGCCGCACCGCCCTCTTCGAAGCGGATCTCGCGCACCTGCTCCAGGTTGACCAGATACTGCCGATGGCAGCGCACCAGCGGCGTACGGCTTTCCAGCGTGCGCAGCGTCAATTCGGTGAAACACTCCATGCCGTCGCTGCGCACCACGAATACCCCGCTCAGCTTGGAACGGATCGCCAGCACTTCATCGAACCGCAGCAGATAGATGCGGCTGTGGCCGGTGCAGGGAATGTATTTCAGGTAGCCGGCGCTCTCATCCAGCGCCGTCACGTCCTGCGGCGCACTGCGCTGCCGCAGGCGTTGCAGCGTCTTGCTCAACCGCGTCGGCTCCGCCGGCTTCAGCAGATAGTCGAAGGCGTGCTCCTCAAATGCCTGCACCGCGTATTCGTCGTAGGCGGTCAGAAACACGATGTGCGGCATACGGTTGGGATCCAGCATGCCGACCATTTCCAGCCCGCTGATGCGTGGCATCTGGATATCGAGAAACACCACGTCCGGCTGCAGCCGATGGATCTGGCTGATGGCTTCGATGGCGTTGGCGCACTCGCCGATAATCGAGATCCCCGCTTCAGCTTCCAGCAGGTGGCGCAGGTTGTCGCGCGCGGAAGGTTCATCGTCAACAATCAGTGCGTTTAACATCAGGCTGCCCTCTCCATAGGGACATTAAGCGTAATGCGGGTGTAGGCGTCCGGCCGGCAATCCACCTGCACGCCATAGCCTTCGCCGTAGCGCACGCGAATGCGTTTATCCACCAGGTTCATCCCCAGCCCGCTGCAGTTCGGTTTCGGCTGGAACAGCCCGGCGTTGTCCGTCACCTGCAGCAGCAGATGCTCGCCTTCGCAGCAGGCGCCGATTTCGATGCGGCCTACGCCCAACAGATGCGAGGTGCCGTGCTTGATGGCATTCTCGACGATCGGCTGCAGCGAAAACGCCGGCAGCCGCGCCGCCAGCAGCGCCTCGGGCAGCGATACCGCAATCTCCAGCCGATCGGCGAAGCGCGCTTTCTCTATCTGCAGGTAGGCGTTCACATGTTCAATTTCGTCCGCCAGGCTGACTTCGTCATCCGAGCGCTTGAGGTTTTTACGAAAGAAGGTCGAGAGGGACTGCACCAGATCGCAGGCGCGCTCGCCATCGCGACGGATCACCGCTACCAGGGTATTCAAGGCATTGAACAAGAAATGCGGATTGACCTGCGCATGCAGCAGCTTGATCTCCGACTGCGCCAGCAGCTGCTTGTGGCGCTCGTACTGTCCGGCCATGATCTGCGCCGACAGCAGGCTGGCGATGCCTTCGCCCAGCGTACGGTTGATGGTGCTGAACAGCTGGCTTTTCGGTTCATACAGCTTGATGGTGCCGATGACCCGCTGGTTTTCGCCGCGCAGCGGGATCACCAGCGTCGATCCCAGCTTGCAGGCCGGATTGATCGAGCAGCAGTAAGAGAGCTGATTGCCGTCGGCATAGACCACCTCGTTGTTGTCGATGGCGCGGTGCGAATGCACCGAGGCGATCGGCGTGCCCGGCAGGTGGTGATCGTCACCGATGCCGATAAACGCCAACAGCTTGTCGCGATCGGTGATCGCCACCGCGCCGATGCCCAGCTCCTGATAAATCACCCGGGCGACCTTCATGCTGTTTTCCTGATCGAAGCCCTGCCGCAGGATGCCCTCGGTGCGCTCGGCGATTTTCAGCGCCTTGGAAGAGAAAGCGCTGGTGTATTTCTCGAACATGGCGCGCCTGTCCAGCAGGATTTGCATAAACATCGCCGCGCCGACGGTATTGGCGATCATCATCGGCAGCGCGATGTGTTCCACCAGCTGCAACGCCTCGTTATAAGGGCGCGCCACCGCCAGAATGATCGCCATCTGCAGCACTTCCGCCACCAGCGCCACGCCGCCGACGAACAGCGGATTGAACAGCAGCTCGATGCGCCCCCGGCGCATGGCGATGCTGTGTACGATGCCGCCGACCAGCCCTTCGGACACCGTGGAGATCGCGCAGGCCACGTCGGTCATGCCGCCGAGCGTATACCGGTGCAGGCCGCCGGTCAGCCCGACCAGAAAGCCCACCGACGGCCCGCCCAGCAGCCCGCCCAGAACCGCGCCTATCGCTCGGGTGTTGGCGATCGAATCCTGAATATGCAGCCCGAAATAGGTGCCCATGATGCAGAACACCGAGAAGATCACGTAGCACAGCAGCTTGTGCGGCAAGCGAATGGTCACCTGCATCAGCGGAATGAACAGCGGGGTTTTGCTCAGCAGATAGGCGATAACGAGATAGACGCACATCTGCTGCAACAGCAACAGCACCTGGTTAAATTCATACATGGCAGCAACTCATCCAGAGACAACAAAGGGCGAACGCCGGATTTCCGGTCTGGTTATTGTCTGCCGATTAGAGCATGGGGCGCGGGAGAAAACAGTGATGAAGGCAAGGCTTCGGGAGGAAGGACGGCCGACCCCGGCGGGATCGGCCAAAAAATTTACGGCAGCACCTTGGCCGACAGAATCACCACCGGCTTGGTCGGCACATTCTGGTAAGGGCCGACGTTGCCGGTCGGCACCTGAGCGATCTTGTCCACCACATCCATGCCTTTCACCACTTTGCCGAACACCGCGTAGCCGAAGTCGCGCTGGCCGTGATCCAGGAAGGCGTTATCCGCCACGTTCAGGAAGAACTGGCTGGTGGCGCTGTCCTTGTCGGCGGTGCGCGCCATCGAGATGGTGCCGCGCAGGTTGCGCAGGCCGTTGTCGGCTTCGTTCTTGATCGGCGCCTTGGTGGATTTTTGCTGCATGTCAGCGGTGAAACCGCCCCCCTGGATCATGAAGCCCGGGATCACGCGGTGGAAAATGGTGTTGTTGTAGTACCCGCTGTTCACGTAATCGACGAAGTTCTGGGTGGAAACCGGTGCCTTCTGGCTGTCGAGCGCCAATTCGATATTCCCCGCCGAGGTCGTCAGCATGACATGGGTCTCACCGGCGGCGAGTGCGGCTGGTGCCACTGCGGACAGGGAACACAGCGCGACGAAGGTCACTAAAGTACGTTTGAACATTAACGGGTCCTTTCTCTGAGAGACAAACAACGGAAAAGCGCTTTGATTCTAAAGAGCTGTATCGGCAAGTGCCAGCCATTTACCTATATTTACCCAATTACGGGACATATCCTAGGCGGCCCTGAATTTTGCTGCGGAAAGTATGGGCGCAGAAGGCTTTTTTGCCAACCGCATCACGCATTTTTTGCCCCGTGCCGCCCTGGGGCGGTTTTTGCGATCTGCCTCCCAGTTTGCACACGCATTGTCGTTACTCTATATAAATGAGAGCGCTCTCATTATAAAAAGAACGGATATTGAAGCATCCCACGGCGGCATCGCCGCGCAACCCCTGGAGAAATGACGTGAGTGAATTGATGACTGAAGTCAGCCCCGAGTTTGAAAGCACCATCATGGAACTGCTGGTGTTCTCCGGCAGCGCGCGCAGCAATGCGTTGATGGCGTTGCGACAAGCGCGCGCCGGCGACTTCGCCGCCGCGGCCAAACACATGGCCGAATCCAAAGAGTGGGTGAAGAAAGCGCACCTGATCCAGACCGAGCTGATCGGCCTGGACGAAGGCTGCGGCAAGCTGGCGATCAATCTGATCACCGTGCATGCGCAGGATCATCTGATGAACGCCATGGTGATCCAGGATCTGGCCGACGACATGATCGAGCTCTATCGCCGTCAGTCGCTGACGGAGGGCCGCCCATGAGCACGCTCAAAATCGCCGTGATCGGCGGCGGCAGCAGCTACACTCCCGAGCTGGTCGATGGGCTGATCCAGCGCATCGAGGAGCTGCCGGTCACCGAACTGGCGCTGGTGGACGTTGAGCCAGGCCGGCAAAAAGTGGAAACCATCGCCGCCCTGACGCGCCGCATGCTGGCGCGCCACGGGCTGGAACAGGTGAAGGTCAGCGTGCACTTCACGCTGGACGAGGCGATTCGCGGCGCCGCTTTCGTGCTGACCCAGTTCCGCGTCGGGCAACTGCCGGCGCGCGCCGCCGACGAACGGCTGGGCCTCAAATACCAGCTGCTCGGCCAGGAGACCACCGGCGTCGGCGGCTTCGCCAAAGCGCTGCGCACCATTCCGGTGATGCTGGATATTGCCCGCCGGGTGGAAAAGCTGGCGCCGGACGCCTGGATAATCAACTTCACCAACCCGGCCGGTATCGTCACCGAGGCGGTGTCTCGCTTTACCAAAGCGAAGATCATCGGCCTGTGCAACGTGCCGATCAGCATGCATCACATGATCGCCAACATGCTGCAGGCGCCTTACGCCGACGTGCAGCTGCAGTTCGCCGGCCTGAACCACATGGTCTGGGTGCATCAGGTCACGCAGCAGGGGCGCGACGTCACCGCCAAGGTGATCGACATGCTGTGCGACGGCGCGGCGCTGACCATGAACAACATCAAGGAAGAGCCCTGGCAGCCGGACTTCCTGCGCGCGCTCGGCGCGATCCCATGCCCGTACCACCGCTATTTTTACCAGACCCGTGAGATGCTGGCGGAAGAGATGGCCGCCGCCGGCGAGCGCGGCACCCGCGCCGAGCAGGTGATGCAGGTGGAGAAAGAGCTGTTCGAGCTGTATGCCGATCCGCAACTGAACACAAAACCGGAACAGCTCAGCTTCCGCGGCGGTTCTTTCTATTCCGAGGTTGCGCTGGAGCTGATTCGTGCTATCCATAATAATCTCGGCACGCAATTAGTGGTCAACACCGCAAACCGCGGCGCAATCCATGGCCTGCCGGACGATGCTGTGATAGAAATCAACTGTATCGTCGATGCCCAAGGCGCGCATCCGCTGACGTTCGGCCCGCTGTCGGAGCCGATGCAGGCGCTGACGCAGCAGGTGAAAGCCTACGAACGCCTGACCATCGAGGCCGCGGTGCACGGCGATCGCCGCAGCGGCTTGCTGGCGCTGATCGCCAACCCGCTGGTGGGCAACGCCAATCTGGCGCAGCCGTTGCTGGACGAGGTGTTGACGATAAACGCGCCGTATTTGCCGCAGTTCAGGTAAGCGCCTGCGCGCGGTATGACAGGGGTTCGGCGCGCCGAACCCATTTTTTTAGCCGTAATCAGGAGTTGGACGATGGTGACACTGGAAGATGTCGCGACGCTGGCGGGCGTATCGCGCGCCACCGTATCGCGGGTAGTGAACGGCGACAGCAACGTCAAGGCGCCGACCCGCGAGAAGGTTGAACGCGCCGTCGCCCAGCTCGGTTACACCCCCAACCCGGCGGCCCGCGCGCTCGCCTCCAGCCACAGCAATACCCTCGGGCTGGTGACCACGTCATATCGCGGCGGCTTCTTCGGCGCGCTGATGGACTTCGTGCAAACCGAGGCCGAATCCCACGGCAAGCAGCTGCTGGTGACCCAGGGCCGCAACAGCGCCGAAAACGAATGGCAGGCGGTGCAGCGGCTGTTCAGCCTGCGCTGCGACGGCGTGATCCTGCACGTGCGTTTTCTCAGCGACGATCGGCTGCGCCAGCTGGCGGCGGAGCAACGTCATTTCGTGTTGCTCGATCGGCTGGTGCCGGGGCTGGAAGACCGCTGCGTCACCTTCGATCACCCGCTCGCCAGCCGCATGGCGACCCAGCAACTGCTCGATGCCGGGCACCGACGCATCGCCTGCATCAGCGGGCCGCGCGAGCGCCCGTCGAGCCGCCTGCGGTTGCAAGGGTTTGAAGAGGCGATGCAGGCGGCGAATATCGAGCCGGTGGCCTGTCTGGAGGGCGTTTACGATCTGGAAAGCGGTTACCGCTGCGCCGATCGCCTGCTGCAGCAAGCCGCACGGCCCAGCGCCATCTACTGCTGCAACGAAGAGATGGCGATCGGCGCGCTGCTGGCGATCAACGAGCACCGCCTGCGGGTGCCGCAGGATATCTCCTTGATCTGTTACGACAGCGGCGAACGCGCGCCCTTCGTCCGCCCGGCGTTGAGCAGCGTACATTTTCCCATCAGCGAGATGGCCCAATACGCGGCGCGCAGGCTGATCGACCCCACCACCCCGGCGCACCCATTTGAGCCGACGATCGTCAACCGTGATTCCATTGTGACGGTACGCAAATAGATCACAATAATGCGAACCCTCCCTTCATAGGTTGCATCAAAAAATCGACAACCATCACAAAAAATCCCGTTGTCTGTGCTAGGATCCGCCCCCTGGTGGCCTGATCGGGACTTTTTTCTGCGTTTGCCAGGAAAAGCCAGCGGCCTTATGCCAGCGTTAAAACCTCTAACAGACATATTCAGGCCTATACAATGAATGACAGTAACCGCATACGGCTTACCTGGATCAGCTTCTTTTCGTACGCGCTGACCGGTGCTTTAGTGATCGTCACAGGGATGGTGATGGGAAACATTGCAGAGTACTTTAATCTGCCGGTTTCCAGCATGAGTAACACCTTTACTTTCCTCAACGCCGGTATTTTGATTTCGATCTTCCTCAATGCCTGGCTGATGGAAATCATCCCGCTGAAGCGTCAGCTGATCTTCGGCTTTGTCCTGATGGTGCTGGCGGTCGCAGGGCTGATGCTCGGCAAGAGCCTGACCATGTTCTCGCTGTGCATGTTTATCCTTGGCGTGGTTAGCGGTATCACCATGTCGATCGGCACCTTCCTGATCACCCACATGTATGCCGGCCGCCAGCGCGGTTCGCGCCTGTTGTTCACCGATTCCTTCTTCAGCATGGCCGGGATGATCTTCCCGATCGTCGCCGCGATGCTGCTGGCTCGCCATATCGGCTGGTACTGGGTTTACGCCTGCATCGGTCTGCTGTACGTGGCGATCTTCGTGCTGACCCTGTGCTCCGAATTCCCGGTGCTGGGCAAGAAAGGCGCCGATGCCGGTCAACCGGTCGAGAAAGAAAAATGGGGCATCGGCGTGCTGTTCCTGTCGATCGCCGCGCTGTGCTACATCCTCGGCCAGCTGGGCTTCATTCAGTGGGTGCCTGAGTACGCCACCAAGTCGTTCAACATGGACATCGGCCAGGCCGGTAAGCTGGTGAGCGACTTCTGGACCTCTTACATGGTCGGCATGTGGGTGTTCAGCTTCATCCTGCGCTTCTTCGATCTGCAGCGCATCGTTACCGTACTGGCCGCGCTGGCTACCGGCGCGATGTACCTGTTCGTCAGCACCGACAATCCGGAACACCTGGGCTACTACATCATGGCTCTGGGCTTCGTTTCCAGCGCCATCTACACCACGCTGATCACCCTCGGCTCGCTGCAGACCAAGGTCTCCTCGCCGAAGCTGGTCAACTTTATCCTGACCTGCGGCACCATCGGCACCATGCTGACCTTCGTGGTCACCGGCCCGATCGTGGCGAAAGGCGGCGCGCACGCGGCGCTGACCACCGCCAACGGCCTGTACCTGGCGGTATTCGTGATGTGTCTGCTGCTGGGCTTCGTGACCAAGCACCGCAGCCACGGTCACGTGACGCACTGATTTCTTCGCATCAAATACATCAAGGGCGCCCGCAAGGCGCCCTTTTTTTGCGCCTTAGCGCCGAAAATCTACCGTCTCATCCTGCTGCAAATGCAGCGTGGTTTCCGCCGGCCGCGTTTCGGCGATCACCGCCCCCTGGCGAATCGAATAACGCACCGGCGTCTGGCGGCGCACCGCGTCGAAACCGCTTTCCGCCGGCAGGATCACCAGGTTGGCGCTGTTGCCGGCCGCCAGGCCATAGTCGCTGAGGTTAAGGGTGCGCGCACTGTGGCTGGTGATCAGCTTCAGCCCGTCGTCGATTTGGCCATAGCCCATCAGCTGGCACACGTGCAGCCCCATATGCAGCACCTGCAGCATGTTGGCGGTGCCGAGCGGATACCAGGGATCGAACACGTCGTCGTGGCCAAAGCAGACGTTGATCTCCGCCTCCAGCATCTCCTTCACCCGCGTCACGCCGCGCCGTTTCGGATAGCTGTCGAAACGCCCCTGCAGGTGAATGTTCACCAGCGGATTGGCGACAAAGTTGATGCCGGACATTTTCAGCAGGCGGAACAGCCGCGAGGCGTAAGCTCCGTTGTAAGAGTGCATCGCCGTGGTGTGGCTGGCGGTGACTTTCGCCCCCATCTCCAGCTTCAGCGCCAGCGCCGCCACGGTCTCGACGAAGCGCGATTGCTCGTCGTCGATCTCATCGCAGTGCACGTCCACCAGCCGATCGTATTTTTGCGCCAGCGCGAACGCCTTGTGCAGCGACTCCACGCCGTATTCGCGGGTGAATTCGAAGTGCGGAATGGCGCCCACCACGTCGGCCCCCAGCCGCAGCGCCTCTTCAAGCAGCGCTTCGCCGTTGGGATAAGAGAGGATCCCCTCCTGCGGGAAGGCGACGATCTGCAGCGTTACCCAGGGCGCCACCTCCCGTTTCACCTCCAGCATAGCGCGCAGCGCGGTCAGCGTGGGATCGGAAACGTCGACGTGGGTGCGCACATACTGCACGCCGTTGGCGATCTGCCACTTGAGCGTTTGCCAGGCGCGCTGTTTGACGTCTTCATGGGTCAACAGCGCCTTGCGTTCGGCCCAGCGCTCAATGCCCTCGAACAGCGTGCCGGACTGGTTCCAGGCCGGCTGACCGGCGGTTTGCGTGGTATCCAGGTGAATATGCGGTTCGACGAACGCCGGCAGCGCCAGCCCGCCCTGCGCATCCAACACGTCGCTGCGCCACTCCAGCCCTTCCGGTTGCGGAACCAGATGCGCGATGCGCCCCTGCTCGATCGCCAGTTGCCACAACCCTTCATGCCCGCTTAAACGCAGGTTATCGATAAACTTCAATGGACGTTTCGCCACCCTTCACCTCTGCCGTTGCGCTGGTTTTCTTCATCATACTGGCAGCGGATCGCGCTGACAAAGTCACCGTTTCATGCCTACCCCCTGCGTTTACTCCCTGCGGGGTAATTTGCATGCAAACTGACTCGCTTCAGCTAAAGGTGAATAAAATCCGCAACTTATCAAAAAACGTGAAAAATCATCTATATACCACGTTAGAGGTATATGAGAGTGTGATTGATTTGCATCAATAAATTGCCCCTCGGGAGAGATAAGGTAAGCCTAGGAAACCCGAATTTTGAGGCAATAATGAGCAGAGTCAAACTTGCCGTCGTCGGCAATGGCATGGTCGGCCACCGGTTCATCGAAGATCTGTTGGATAAAGCAGACAAAGACCAATTCGACATCACCGTATTTTGCGAAGAGCCGCGCATCGCTTACGATCGCGTGCACCTTTCCTCCTACTTCTCGCACCACACCGCCGA
The DNA here is from genome assembly GCF_047456145.1 of Serratia sp. BNK-23. Lineage (NCBI taxonomy): Bacteria > Pseudomonadati > Pseudomonadota > Gammaproteobacteria > Enterobacterales > Yersiniaceae > Serratia > Serratia sp. BNK-23. Next base: position 183,222 of record NZ_CP179900.1, on the reverse strand, counting down.
AGAGCTGTCGCTGGTGCGCGAAGGCTTTTACGAAAAACACGGCGTGAAGGTGCTGATCGGCGAGCGCGCTATCACCATCAATCGCGACGAGAAGGTCATCCACTCCAACACCGGCCGCACCGTTTATTACGACAAGCTGATCATGGCCACCGGCTCTTACCCGTGGATCCCGCCGATTAAAGGCTCGGATAGCCAGGACTGCTTCGTTTACCGCACCATCGAAGACCTGAACGCCATCGAAGCCTGCGCGCGCCGCAGCAAGCGCGGCGCGGTAGTCGGCGGCGGGCTGCTGGGGCTGGAAGCCGCCGGCGCGCTGAAAAGCCTGGGGGTGGAAACGCACGTGATCGAGTTCGCTCCGGTGCTGATGGCCGAACAGCTCGACCCGATGGGCGGCGACCAGCTGCGCCGCAAGATCGAGCGCATGGGCGTCAAGGTGCACACCGGCAAAAACACCCAGGAGATCGTCAACGGCGGCGGCACGGCGCGCAAAACCCTGCATTTCGCCGACGGCAGCCTGCTGGAGGTGGATTTCATCGTGTTCTCCACCGGCATCCGCGCCCAGGACAAGCTGGCGCGCCAATGCGGGCTGGAGATTGGCCGCCGCGGCGGCATCGCCATCAACGACAGCTGCCAGACGTCTGATCCGGACGTGTACGCCATCGGGGAGTGCGCCGCCTGGCGCGATCGCACCTTCGGCCTGGTGGCGCCGGGTTACAAAATGGCGCAGGTGGCCGCCGATCACCTGCTGGGCCGCGAAAACGGCTTCCAGGGCGCCGACATGAGCGCCAAGTTGAAACTGCTGGGCGTAGACGTCGGCGGCATCGGCGATGCCCACGGCCGCACCGAGGGCGCCCGCAGCTACGTCTATCTGGATGAAAGCAAAGAAGTCTACAAACGCCTCATCGTCAGCGCCGACAACAAAACCCTGCTCGGCGCGGTGCTGGTGGGCGACACCAGCGACTACGGCAACCTGCTGCAGCTGGCGCTGAACGGCATCGCGCTGCCGGAAAACCCGGACGGCCTGATCCTGCCGGCCCATGCGGGCAGCAAACCGGCCATCGGCGTGGATTCGCTGCCGGAAAGCGCGCAGATCTGCTCCTGCTTCGACGTCAGCAAAGGCGACATCATCCAGGCGGTCAACAAAGGCTGCCACACCGTGGCGGCGCTGAAGGCCGAAACCAAGGCCGGCACCGGCTGCGGCGGCTGCATCCCGCTGCTCACCCAGGTACTGAACGCCGAGCTGAGCAAGCAAGGCATCGAGGTCAACCACCACCTGTGCGAACACTTCGCCTATTCGCGCCAGGAGCTGTTCCACCTGATCCGCGTCGAAGGCATCAAGTCGTTCGAGGCGCTGCTGACCAAATACGGCAAAGGCTACGGCTGCGAAGTCTGTAAACCAACCGTCGGCTCGTTGCTGGCTTCTTGCTGGAACGAGTACATCCTCAAGCCGCAGCATACGCCGCTGCAGGATACCAACGACAACTTCCTCGGCAATATCCAGAAAGACGGCACCTACTCGGTGATCCCGCGCTCCGCCGGCGGCGAAATCACCCCGGACGGCCTGCTGGCCATCGGCCAAATCGCCAAGGAGTACAACCTCTACACCAAAATGACCGGTTCGCAGCGCATCGGCATGTTCGGCGCGCAGAAAGACGACCTGCCGGCCATCTGGCGCAAGCTGCTCGCCGCCGGCTTTGAAACCGGCCACGCATACGCCAAGGCGCTGCGCATGGCGAAAACCTGCGTCGGCAGCACCTGGTGCCGCTATGGCGTCGGCGACAGCGTCGGCTTCGGCGTCACGCTAGAGCACCGTTACAAAGGCATCCGCACCCCGCACAAAATGAAGTTCGGCGTCTCGGGCTGCACCCGTGAATGCGCTGAAGCACAGGGTAAGGACGTCGGCATCATCGCCACCGAGAACGGCTGGAACCTGTATGTCTGCGGCAACGGCGGCATGAAACCGCGCCACGCCGATCTGCTGGCCGCCGATCTCGATCGCGAGACCCTGGTGCGTTACCTAGACCGCTTCATGATGTTCTATATCCGCACCGCCGATAAGCTGCAGCGCACCTCGGTGTGGCTGGAGAGCCTGGAAGGCGGCATCGATTACCTGCGCAAAGTGATCGTCGACGACAAGCTCGGCATCAACGCGCAGTTGGAAGCCGAGATCGCCCGCCTGCGCGACGCGGTGGTCTGCGAATGGAAAGAGACCGTCGAGCACCCGGAAACGCAGCTGCGCTTCGCCCACTTCATCAACAGCCCGCTGCGCGATCCGAACGTGCAGGTGGTGGCCGAACGCGACCAGCACCGCCCGGCGCGCCCGGACGAGCGCATTCCCGTCACCCTGATCGATACCGAGGAGAGTCACGCATGAGCCAGTGGATTACCGTTTGTCCCGTCGCCGACATTCTGCCCGGCACCGGCGTGTGCGCCCTGATCGGCGATCGGCAGGTGGCGGTGTTCCGCCCCTATGCCGACGAACAGGTGTTCGCCATCAGCAATATCGATCCGTTCGCCCAGGCCAGCGTGCTGTCGCGCGGCCTCATCGCCGAGCATCAGGGCGAATTGTGGGTCGCCAGCCCGCTGAAGAAACAGCGTTTCCGCCTGTACGACGGTCACTGTCTGGAAGATGACAGTCGTTCCGTCGCCAGCTTCACCAGCCGGGTGGTCGACGGCATCGTGCAAGTCGCGGCATAACCTTTCGGGAGGCAACATGTTTACCGATACGATCAACAAATGCGCCGCCAACGCGGCGCGCATCGTCCGCCTGGCGAAGGAGAGCCCGCTCGGCTTTTGGATCAGTTCGGCGATGGCGGGCGCCTACGTCGGCCTCGGCATCATCCTGATCTTCACCCTCGGCAACCTGGTCGACCCAAGCATACGGCCGCTGGTGATGGGCGCCACCTTCGGCATCGCGCTGACGCTGGTGATCATCGCCGGTTCCGAGCTGTTCACCGGCCATACGATGTTCCTGACGCTCGGCGTCAAAGCCGGCACCATCCGCCAGAGCCAGATGTGGGCGGTGTTGCCGCAAACCTGGCTCGGCAACCTGCTCGGCTCGGTGCTGGTGGCGCTGATGTATTACTACGGCGGCGGCAGCCTGCTGCCGGTGGATACCAGCCTGGTGCACAGCGCCGCGCTGGCGAAAACCACCGCGCCAGCCGAGGTGCTGTTCTTCAAGGGCGTGCTGTGCAACTGGCTGGTCTGTCTGGCTATTTGGATGGCGATCCGCGTTGAAGGCGCCGCCAGGTTCATCGCCATTTGGTGGTGCCTGCTGGCCTTTATCGCCTCGGGTTACGAACACTCCGTCGCCAACATGACGCTGTTCGCCCTCTCCTGGTTCGGCAACCACAGCGAGGCCTACACCCTCGCCGGCATCGGCCACAACCTGCTGTGGGTGACGCTGGGCAACATCCTGTCCGGCTCGGTGCTGATGGGCCTGGGGTATTGGTACGCCACGCCGCGCGCCGAACGCCCGCAGGCGGCGAAAGCCGCCGCACGTCAGACCGCCTGAGTTTTCGGGGGCGCCTTTCGCCCCCACCCTGATGACCCCGAGGAGTGCCGATGGATTACCTGCCGATTTTCTGCCAACTGCAACACAAAGCCTGCCTGCTGGTCGGCGGCGGCGAAATCGCCGAACGCAAAGCGCGCCTGCTGCTGGACGCCGGCGCGGCGCTGACCGTCAACGCCCTGGACTTCACCCCGCAGTTCCGCCAATGGGCGGAAGAAGGCCTGGTGACGCTGGCCGAGGGCGAATTCAGCCCGAGCCTGTTGGCGGAAAAATGGCTGGTGATCGCCGCCACTGACCGGCTGGAGGTCAACGCGCGGGTGTACCAATGCGCCAACCAGCAGCGGGTATTCTGCAACGTGGTCGACGACCCGAAACGCGCCAGCTTTATCATGCCGTCGATTATCGACCGTTCGCCGATCATGGTGGCGGTGTCCTCCGGCGGCAAAGCGCCGGTGTTGGCGCGACTGCTGCGCGAGAAGCTGGAAGCGATGCTGCCGCAGCACCTCGGCAAGCTGGCCCAGCTGGGCGGCTCGCTGCGGCAGCGGGTAAAACAACGCTTCAGCGGCCTCGGCGCACGCCGTCGCTTCTGGGAACGGTTGTTCGCTCACGATCGGCTGGCGCAATCGCTGGCCAACGGCGACGCCGCGCTGGCCGAACGCCAGCTCGAACAGCTGTTCAGCGAACAGCCGGCAGATCGCGGTGAAGTGGTACTGGTGGGCGCCGGGCCGGGCGATGCCGGTTTGCTGACGCTGAAAGGGCTGCAACAGATCCAGCAGGCCGACGTGGTGGTTTACGACCGGCTGGTCTCCGAAGAGATCATGGCGCTGGCGCGCCGCGACGCCGAGCGCATCTTCGTCGGCAAACGCGCCGGGCACCACTGCGTGCCACAGGAACAGATCAACCAAATTCTGCTGCAGCAGGCGCTGCAAGGCAAACGCGTGGTACGGCTGAAGGGCGGCGATCCCTTTATCTTCGGCCGCGGCGGCGAAGAGCTGGAGACGCTGGCGGACGCCAACGTGCCGTTCTCGGTGGTGCCGGGCATTACCGCCGCCTCCGGCTGTTCCGCCTACAGCGGCATCCCGCTCACCCACCGCGACCATGCGCAGAGCGTCCGCCTGGTGACCGGCCACGCCAAGGCCGACGGTGGATTGGACTGGGCGACGCTGGCCGCCGGGCAACAGACGCTGGTGTTCTATATGGGGCTGTCGCAAGCGGTGGAAATCCAGCGCCGGCTGATCGCGAACGGACTGCCGGCCGCCACGCCGGTGGCGCTGGTGGAAAACGGCACCTCTTGCCGCCAGCGGGTGATCGAAGGCGAGCTCCACCAACTGGGCGCCTTGTCCCTGCAGGCCGCCAGCCCCAGCCTGATCATCGTCGGCAGCGTGGTCAGCCTGCGCAGCAAGCTCAATTGGTTCGCCTGCGAGGAATCGCCCGCCAGCCTGGCGCAAATGGCGTAATACCGACGTAAAAAAAGCGGCCTTAGGCCGCTTTTTTTATTTGCGCCGGCGTTACGCCTGCGGCGGTACGAAACCGACGGCCTGGTAGACCTTCGCCAGGGTTTCCTGCGCGCGTGCACGGGCCTTGGCGGCGCCGTCGCGCATCACCTGCTGCAGATAGGCTTCGTCGTTGCGGAAGCGGTGGTAGCGCTCCTGCAGCTCAGCCAGCATGCCGGAGACGGCTTCCGCCACCGCGCCTTTCAGGTGGCCGTACATCTGGCCTTCAAACTCGGCTTCCAACTGCGCAATGCTCTTGCCGGTCACGCCGGCGAGGATATCCAGCAGGTTGGAGACGCCCGCCTTGTTGACCACGTCGTAACGCACGACAGGCGGCTCTTCCGAGTCGGTCATTGCGCGTTTGATCTTCTTGGTCACCGCTTTCGGATCTTCCAGCAGGCCGATCACGTTGTTGCGGTTGTCGTCCGACTTGGACATCTTCTTGGTCGGCTCCTGCAGCGACATCACGCGCGCGCCGGATTTAGGAATAAACGGCTCCGGCACTTTGAACACGTCGCCGTACAGCGCGTTGAAACGCTGGCCCACGTCGCGGCTCAGCTCCAGGTGCTGTTTCTGATCTTCGCCCACCGGCACCTGGTTGGTTTGATACAGCAGGATATCCGCCGCCATCAGCACCGGATAGCTGAACAGCCCGGCGTTGATGTTCTCCGCGTAGCGCGCGGATTTGTCCTTGAACTGCGTCATGCGGCTCAGTTCACCGAAATAGGTGTAGCAGTTCAGCACCCAGCTCAGCTGCGTGTGCTCAGGCACGTGCGACTGCACGAAGATGGTGCTTTTTTCCGGATCGATGCCGCAGGCCAGGTACAGCGCCAGCGTATCCAGCGTGGCCTTGCGCAGCTTCTCGGCGTCCTGGCGCACGGTGATGGCATGCAGATCGACGATGCAGTAGATGCAGTCGTAGTCGTCCTGCATCTGCACCCACTGACGCAGCGCACCCATGTAGTTGCCGATGGTCAGTTCGCCGGACGGCTGCGCGCCGCTAAATACGATGGGCTTACTCATGTTTAAATTTCCTGATTCTCTAAAGATGACAGCCCAAGAGCGGGCAACAAATCGGCGAAGCGCTCCAACACCCGATCGGGGTGGCTCAGGGCGATCGATTCACCGTAGTTATAACCGTAGGTAAAGCCGACGCTCGGGCAACCGGCGCCCTGAGCGGCTTGAATATCGTTGCGTGAGTCGCCGACGAACAGCAGTTCATGCGCGCGCAGGCCAAGCTTGCCGAGCACCAGGTACAACGGCGCCGGGTGCGGTTTCTTTTCCGTCACGTCGTCGCCGCCGATCACCAGCGAGAAATAGTCGCCAATGCCCAACGCTGCCAGCAGCGGCGCCACGAACGGCGTCGGCTTGTTGGTCACCAGCGCCATCGGGTAACCGTGCGCGGCCAGGCGGGCCAGCGTCTCTTGCACCTGTGGGAACAGACGGCTGCCGCTGTCGACGGTCTGCGCGTAGAAATGGTCGAAGCGTTCACGCAGCCGGCTGCACTGCTCCGGCGTGCCTTCCGCCTCCGCCCAACGCAGCGCGCGCTGCACCAGCACGTCGGCGCCGTTGCCGATCCAGGTGCCGACCCGCTCCTCACCCGCTTGCGGCAGGCCCGTCTCTTCCAGCGCCATATCGATGGCGGCCGCCAGACCCGGCGCGCTGTCGACCAGCGTGCCGTCCAGATCGAAGGCCAATGCGCGGATCGCGCCGAAATCAGCCATGGGTAACCTTCGCCAGCTCGCTGCGCATTTCGTCAATCACCTTGCGGTAGTCCGGCTGGCCAAAGATGGCGGAACCGGCGACGAACATATCGGCGCCTGCGGCGGCGATTTCGGCGATGTTATCCACTTTCACCCCGCCGTCGACTTCCAGGCGGATATCGCGACCGCTGTCGTCGATCAGTTTGCGTACCTGGCGCAGCTTGTCCAGAGTGCCGTGGATAAACGACTGGCCGCCGAAGCCCGGGTTGACCGACATCAGCAGGATCACGTCAATTTTATCCATCACGTAATCGAGGTAGCTTAGCGGCGTCGCCGGGTTGAACACCAGGCCGGCCTTACAACCGTGCTCTTTGATCAGCTGAATGGTGCGATCGACATGTTCGGAAGCTTCGGGGTGGAAAGAGATATAAGACGCGCCGGCCTTGGCGAAATCTGGCACGATGCGATCTACCGGCTTGACCATCAGATGCACGTCAATCGGCGCGGTAATGCCGTAGTTGCGCAGCGCTTCGCACACCATCGGACCGATGGTCAGATTGGGCACGTAGTGGTTGTCCATGACGTCGAAGTGCACCACGTCGCCGCCTGCGGCCAGCACGTTAGCGGTATCTTCACCTAACCGGGCAAAATCTGCCGACAGAATGGACGGGGCAATCAAAAACTTTTTCATCCGCTTCTCCAAACGTAGGGTCGAGTTGTTATGCGCCGGGGTGCCCCCGGCTTAGCGATACAGCGCCAAAAGCTCGTTCACTTTGCTGCGGCCGAGAATATTGCGGCTGATCGTGCGGCGCGCTTTCACCACATACAGCGCAGCATGCTGGTACCAGTCGCGCGTCAGCTCGGTATCGTGATTGGAGATCAATACCGGTACCTGGCTCTCTACCGAGAGCTGGTGCGCCAGATGCGCCAAACTCTGCTGATCGGCGATGCTGAAGCTGTTGGTGTGGTAAGCGGTGAAATTCGCCGTCGCCGACAGCGGCGCGTAAGGCGGATCGCAATACACCACGGCACCGGCCACGGCCTTCGCCATGGTATCGCGGTAATGCTCGCAGACAAAAGTGGCATTGCGCGATTTTTCGGCAAACCAGTAGAGCTCTTCTTCCGGGAAGTACGGTTTCTTGTAGCGGCCAAACGGCACATTGAACTCGCCGCGCAGGTTATAGCGGCACAGGCCGTTATAGCAGTGACGGTTCAGATACAGGAACAGCAGCGCCCGGCGGTAAGGCTCGGTGCTAGTATTGAACTCTTCTCGCAGCAGGTAAAACTGATCCGAGTTATTGAATTCATCGGCGAAAAGCGTGCGGGCATCGCGCACGAAGTCATCCGTGCGCAGCTTAACGATGTTATACAGGTTGATAAGATCGCTATTGATGTCGGCGAGAATGTAGGCGTCGTAATCCGTATTCAGAAAGACGGATCCCGCACCCACGAAGGGCTCGATTAAGCAGTCTCCCGCCGGCAGATGGCGACGAATCTCATCTACCAGCGGGTATTTTCCACCAGCCCATTTTAAAAAAGCGCGGTTTTTCTTCATGCCGTCAATTAGCTACTTATACAATTCAGAGCGGCGGATTGTACTCTGTTTCAGACAGCACATCAGCGCACAAATTTAAATGATTTATTTTTTAAGATCTTGCTGCACTTGGTGTACAGGTCGGACCCATGGTTTTTTCGCCTGCACATCCGCCGGCAACGAAGCAATGGCGCGCTTCGCTTCTGCAGAAGAAGCATAGTTGCCGCTCACCAGCACGTACCACGGCTTGCCGTCACGCTTGGTGGCGTACACCAGGTAATTCTGCAGCTTCTGCTGTTTGGCGTAGGCGTTCAGCGTATCGGAACGCGAAGCGCTGCTCAGCTGCAAGGTATAGTGGCTGCCCGGCGCAGACTGCACAGAGCTGCCGCTGCTGGCGACCGCTCCCGCTTTCGCGGTGGAAGACGGCTTGGCCGGCGGCGTATACACCGTGGTCGGTGATTTATGCTGCGTTGCGGTCGGTTTGGCGGCGGCAGTTTTCGCCGGCGTTTTATGCTGTTGCGGCGCGGTTCCCTGCACAGGACGCGTCGCTTCGCGCGCTGCGGCGCCGCTCATCACCGTCGCCGGTGCGGTCGGCAACGTCGACGCTGCGCCGGTCATGCCTTGGGTCGCCGCATCCACCTGCCCCTGCTGCTGCGACAACGCATCCGCCATGTTGCCCGGCAAATCGACGCGCTGCTGCGCACCGCCCTGCTGAGGCTGCGTTTGCGCTTCGGTCGGCGTGCCGGAGATCGGCGGAACGCTGACGTTCTGCGGTTGCTGCGGCTGAGTCGCGCTCACGCCGTTGTTATCGTGGGTATCCGTGGTACCGCCCGGCACGCCGTTGTTGGCGGTAGTCAGCGACGAAGAACCGGACAGGTTGATATCGCGGGCTCCGCCGTTTTGCGCGCCGTTCTCCTGAGCCGCTTCATGTTTGGTCGGCGCCTTCAGGGCGGAACCGATGCCGATAATCAGCAGCAGCAGCACCAAAATGCCGATGCCAATCATCAAATGTTGGCGTGAAACGGCGAAGCGCGGCGCTGCGGCCGGCTTGCGCGAGCGCGTAGGGCGACGATCGCTGCTATCAGGTCTGAGATCGTCTTCCGGTTTAAACTCGTCCATCTGAAACCCTCCAACTAGAGGCAAAAGCCCACCACCGTAGACCTACCGTGGCACGGGCAGATTAACCCGATGATGGCAAAGCGACACCCGTCGTGCTCTGCTCACTGTATTAATATAGATGCAAATGGCGGCTAAGCCACTGTTACTTAGTCCGATTTAATTACGCGTCTGCTCAGGCAGGCAGGCGGCGATCGACGCCAACACCAGCTCATGCCCTACGCCTCCGCGCACTTCCGCCGCACCGATCGCGGTCGGCAGCACCAGGCGCAGTTCACCCGCCAGCACTTTCTTGTCGCGCAGCATGTGCGGCAGATAGGATTCCGGCGTCATTTCCTGCGGCCCGCAGACCGGCAAGCCGGCGCGCAGCAGCAGCGTTTTGATGCGTTCGATATCTTCAACGGAGAACTGGCCGAGACGGTGCGCGGTTTCCGCCGCCATCACCATGCCCGCAGCCACCGCTTCGCCGTGCAGCCATACGCCGTAGCCCATTTCGGCTTCGATGGCGTGGCCGTAAGTATGGCCCAGATTCAGCAAGGCGCGCAGGCCGCTTTCGCGTTCGTCGGCGGCCACCACCTCGGCCTTGAGCTCACAGCAGCGGCGGATACAGTAGGCTAACGCCTGCATATCCAGCGCCATCAGCGCATCGATGTTGTTTTCCAACCAGACGAAGAACTCGCGATCGAGGATGATCCCGTATTTGATGACTTCTGCCAGGCCGGAAGAGAGTTCACGCGCCGGCAAGGTTTTCAGGCAATCCAGATCAACCACCACCGCAGCGGGTTGATAGAAAGCGCCGATCATGTTTTTGCCGAGCGGGTGGTTGACGGCGGTCTTGCCGCCCACGGAAGAGTCCACCTGCGACAACAGCGTGGTGGGAACCTGAATAAAGCGCACGCCGCGTTGGTAGCACGCGGCGGCAAAGCCGGTCAGATCGCCGACAACGCCGCCGCCGAGGGCGATCAGCGTGGTATCGCGCCCGTGCGGTTTTTCCAGCAGCGCCGAAAACACCTGCTCCAACACCGCCAGAGATTTGTACTGCTCACCATCGGGAAGGATCACCTGATCCACCACGACGCCGCCCTGCTCCAACACCTGCCGGACACGCTCAAGATAAAGCGGCGCCAGGGTCTGGTTGGTGACCAACATCGCTTGCTCACCCGCCTTCAACGGCATAAAAGAAGCCGGATCGTTAAACAATCCGGCGGCGATGGTAATCGGGTAGCTGCGCTCCCCAAGCGTTACAGTAATTCTCTCCATGTCGCGCTCAGTTCTCTGTATGGTGCGGCGGTGGTTGATCCCCGCTGCGGCGGGGAACACAAATCAGTTTTCCGCATTGGCCGACGGCGAACGCGGAAAGCGGCAATCAGTTGCTTTCCAGCATGTTGATGATCTGGTTGGCAACCACTTTAGCGCTCTGATCGTCGGTGCGGATGGTGACATCGGCAATCTCTTCATACAACGGATTGCGCTCTTTCGCCAAGGCTTCCAGCACTTCACGCGGCGGAGAATCGACCTGCAGCAGCGGGCGTTTTTTATCACGCTGGGTACGAGCAAGCTGCTTCTCGATCGTGGTTTCCAGATAGACCACCACACCGCGCGCGGACAGACGGTTGCGCGTTTCGCGCGACTTCACCGAACCGCCGCCGGTCGCCAACACAATCCCTTGTTTTTCCGTCAGTTCATTAATGACTTTTTCTTCACGATCGCGGAAACCTTCTTCCCCTTCCACGTCGAATACCCAGCCCACGTCAGCTCCGGTACGTCGCTCAATTTCTTGATCGGAGTCGAAGAACTCCATATTGAGTTGCTGAGCTAACTGACGGCCAATAGTGCTTTTGCCGGCACCCATAGGCCCAACCAGAAAGATATTGCGTTTCTCTGCCATGTTTTTCGGTATTACTAAGACAATTCGTTAATGTTAACCCGCCCCGCCAATCAAATCAGCGGCGGGACCTAAACTGAAACCTCATGAGCGATAGTGCGAGATCAGACGAAAAATTATCTCAACACTCTTGGTAGTTTGGCAACCGAATAAATCGCAATCCACGCCGCGGGAGGGAAACCATATGTTTTTAACGGCGTCTTGACGCTAACAAAAAACCTCGGTGCTCAATTCGGTAACCCTTGTAAGCTAAATCGGCCGCAGCGTCAAACGCAGATCCCCCCAAGGAGATAAAAAAGTGTATCTGCTCATCAACTTTAGGAGATTTGCCGCCCGGCCGACAGGCCGCCGCTTATCCCTTAATCAGAGTCGGCGTAATGAAGATCACCAGCTCGCGTTTTTGCTGTTGTGCGCCGCTTTGTCGGAACAAGCCTCCCAATAACGGCACATCCCCCAACCCCGGCACCTTGTCCGCCGTCTTGCCGCTATGCCGTTGAAAAATACCGCCGAGCACCAGGGTTTCACCGTTTTTCACCGTGATCTGCGTCTTAATCTCCTGTTTATCGATGGTCAGTGCCTCACCCGCCCCGCGGCTGATAGCGCGCCCCGGCATATTTTGGCTGATGTGCAGCGTCAGCGTGATGCGCCCGTCCGGCAACACTTTCGGTGTCACCTCCATGCCCAGCACCGCCTCTTTGAACTCGATGGCAGTCGCACCGCTGGCGCCGCTTGACACTTCGTAAGGGATCTCGGTTCCCTGCTTGATACTGGCGGTTTGCAGGTGCGCCGTCAGCAGGCGTGGACTGGCGATGATCTCCACCTGATTCTCCTGCTCCAGCGCCGTCAGCTCCAGGCTCAGCAAACGCCCGCTGATGCGCGCCAGATGGAAACCGGCGTTCACCGCGCTGCGCTCCAGCGGCAGGTTGACACCGACATTGCCCGGCCGCAACGGCCGCGCCGGCCTGTCGTCGGGCGCCAACCCCCAACGCACGCCAAGCTCACGCAGGCTTTCGCGGTTGATGGTCACGATATGCGCCGCCAGTTGCACCTGCGCCAGCGGCGCGTCCATTTCCGTTACCCGCTTTTTCAACTGCGTCAGGATTGGCGCGGTGTCGCGCAGCAGCAGCGTATTGGTGCGTTTATCCGCCAACACGCTGCCACGCTCGCTCAGCAACGCGCCACGTTGGGCGTTGAGGCTTTCGGCAATTTCCGCCGCATCGCCGTTCTGTAACGTCAAGGTCAGGCTGTGCAGCGGTTGCCGCTGCGCCAACGCCTCTCGCTGCTGCCTTTTTTCCTGTGCGTCCGGCTCCGGCGAGATCAGTATCACGTTGCCTTCCCGCGTCATCGCCAGTTTGCCCATGCGCAGGGTCAACGCCAGCGCCTGCGGCCAGGGCACATTCTCCAGCCGCAGCGTCAGGTTGCCGCTCACGCCGGGCGCGGCGATCAGGTTCATCTGCCGATAATCCGCCAACGCCTGCAGGATGACCGTGACCGGCGCATCCTGAAATTCCAGGGAAACCCGCTGTTTATCCTGCGCCTGCGCGGTGCCGAGCGCCAGGCACCACAGCGCCAAGCCCAATCCAGCACATCCTTTCATGGTTTGCCATCCTTGTTGTCCATCATGAGCGAGACGTCGCCCTGGCTCGCCGGGCAATCTGGTTCGGCCGTCAGCGCCGTTAACGTCAGGCTACGCGCCTGCACCTGCGTCACCTGCCAGCGCTCGGCCAGCACCCGTTGCTGCGGCCGCAGGCGCAACCATTGCCCCGCCGGCGTCACCACCCAGCCATAGCGCAGCGTCGGTTGCCCGATGACGCCTTTCAGTCGCCAGCCCGCCGGCGACGCCTCCGTTTGGGCACAAGCAGGCATCGGCAGCGGCGTAAACGGGTCGCGCGGCTCAGCGCACAATGCCCATGGCCATAGCAACCACCACCAACGGCCGAGCCTTTTACTCATTGGGTTGATCCTCGGTGGCATCCTGCAAAACCAACCGCGCCGTCATGCCAAGGGACGGCGTCTCCACGCTCAGCTGCTCAAGGCGTAAATCGGTGGGCAGCGTCTCCAGCAGCGCCAGCAAACCGGCGTAGTCAATGCGCAAGCTCAGCGTTTGCCGCGGCGGTTTTTCCTGCCGCTGCCAGCGCAACAACGCGCCTCCCGCCCGTTGCAGCACGCTCGCCAGATCGCCGGTGGTGGACGGAGGTAGCGGCGCCGCCGGGATAGCGGTTTCCGGCACCTCGTCCAGTTGGCGTTGCACCATGGCGATCTGTTGCAGCAGGCGCTGTTGCCGCTCCGCCGCGCTTTCCCGCTGACGCCATTCGTCTTGCAGCATCCAGCCGCCGCCCAACAGCGCCAACGTGCCGATACCCAACCCTTGCGACAGCAGTAATAGCCAGCCCGGCAAGCTCAGCCAGAGGCGCAGCCCGGAGGACAAACGGTTATCCATCACGCCCCCACTGCGCCGCCAGATGAAAGGTGTACAGGCCGTCGTCGCGTTGCGCCACCTCAGCCAAACGCAACCGCGGCAACGCAGGCATCCCCGCCAGCCGCCGTTCGAACTGCGTGATGGCCGCAGGAGAGCGGCTCAATCCACGCAGCCGCAGGCCGTTCACCGCATCACTCTCCATCGCCGTGAGCCACAGCGGTGGAGGAATGCTGGAGGACAATTGCTGCAGCAGCTGAAAATAACGCCGGTTATGTTGGGCATTGCTCGCCTGCCGTTCGGCGCGGGCGCGCTGCAGCGCCCGCTGCGCCCGCTCTTGCTGTTGCTGACGGGCGAGCAACGTCAGTGCCGCCAGCTCTTCACCCAGCATCGCCAGCCGCGCCTGCCGCTGCGCCTGTTGGTGACGCAACTGGCCGGCGACCAGGAACAGCGTCAGCAGCAGTGCCGTTAGCTGCAACAGCAGCACGCCCAACCAGAAATAGCCGCGTCGCCGCTCGCGGCGTTGTCGCCAGGGCAGAAAGTTGACCTGATACATCAGCGATCCTCCTCGCGCAGCGCCAGGCCACCGGCCAACGCGAACGCCGAAGGATGCGCAGGCAACGGCGGACGCAGCTGCGTGAAGGCGCTGAGCGGCGACCAGGCAAGGCAACCGGCGGGCAAGGCACCTGCCAGCACGCTGCCGGCATAGATCGGCCGATCGTCGCCCGCCGGCATCTGGGCTTGCAGCACCCGCAGCGCCTGCGCGTCATCGTCGCCCGGCGCCAGACCAAAGGCGAACGCGCCGTCGGCCGGCGCCACCCACAGCCATTCTCGTTCGAGACGGTGCATCAGCCCCGCAGCGGGCGGCACGCCTGCCGCCGTCGCCATCATCCGCAGCGCGCAGGGGGTGATATCGACCGCTTGCGGATGCAGGCCAGCCTGACGCAGACAATGCAGCCACTGCTGCAGCTCCTGCCGCCGCGCGGCGGTCAGCAACAGCGCCGCCTCATCCGCCGGCGCGGTGCGATAGTCGAGCGCCAGCGTCTGGCCGTCGAGCGGAAACTGCTTCACACCGTGGCCGCCGATATAGTCGCTGCGTTCCGGCTCGCGCAGCCGCGCGTCCGGCTGCGCCATGCGTTGCTGCAACACGCGCTGCGCCGGCAGGGCAATGCGTAAGGAAATATGTCGCGGCAGTTGGACGCGCCATTGCCGCAGCGCCCGGATAAGAAATTCGGAAGGTTCCAGACAGCCATCGCGTAAAACCGCCTGCGGTAGCGCCTGCTGCCACCAGTGGCGCAACTGCCAGCCGTTGCGGCGCCGTTGGGCCGCCACCGCCCGCACGCAGTCGATTTGTATATCCAGCCCCACCTGCCATGCTTGAGGGAACATGTTTCGCAAGCCTCCATAACATCAGATGATAAAAGAACATATCCATGTCGCAGGCTTGCCTTTATACTACCGCGCGGTTGTTTATAAACTGCCCAAATGACTTAGAAATGGGAAATCTCAGGTGAAGTTCGTAAAGTATTTACTAATCCTTGCAGTATGTTGCATCGTGCTGGGAGCAGCCTCGATTTTCGGCTTGTACAAATATGTCGAGCCGCAGCTGCCCGACGTCGCAACGCTGAAAGATGTGCGGCTGCAGATACCGATGCAGGTCTACAGCGCCGATGGCGAACTGATCGCCCAATATGGCGAGAAACGCCGCATTCCGCTGAAACTGGATCAAATTCCGCCGGTGATGGTGCACGCATTCATCGCCACCGAAGACAGCCGCTTCTATGATCACCATGGCGTCGATCCGGTCGGCATCTTCCGCGCCGCCTCCATCGCGTTGGTCTCCGGCCACGCTTCGCAGGGGGCCAGTACCATTACCCAACAGCTGGCGCGTAACTTCTTCTTAAGCCCGGAACGCACCCTGATGCGTAAAATCAAGGAAGCCTTCCTGGCGGTGCGCATCGAGCAGATGCTCACCAAGGATGAAATCCTTGAGCTGTATCTAAACAAGATCTATCTGGGTTACCGCGCCTACGGCGTGGGCGCCGCCGCGCAGGTCTATTTCGGCAAAGACGTCAGCCAGCTGACCCTGAGCGAAATGGCGACCATCGCCGGCCTGCCGAAAGCGCCATCCACCTTCAACCCGCTCTATTCGCACGATCGCGCCGTTGCCCGTCGCAACGTGGTGCTGTCGCGCATGCTGGACGAACACTACATCACGCAGGCGCAGTACGATCAGGCGCGCTCCGAAGACCTGGTCGCCAATTACCATGCGCCGGAAATCAGCTTCTCCGCGCCGTATCTCTCCGAGATGGTGCGTCAGGAGATGATCAAGCGCTACGGTGAAAACGCCTATACCGACGGTTATAAGGTTTACACCACCGTGACCAAGCGGCTGCAGCTGGCGGCGCAGGAATCGGTGCGCAATAACGTGTTGGCCTATGACATGCGCCACGGCTATCGCGGCCCGTCAAACGTGCTGTGGAAAGTCGGCGAAGCGGCCTGGGATCGCAAACAGATTGTCGACTCGCTGAAAAACCTGCCGAACTACGGCCCGCTGGCGCCGGCGGTGATCACCGCCGCCAACCCGCAGGAAGCGACGGCGATGCTGGCCGACGGCAGCAGCATTGCCCTGCCGATGGCGACCATGCGCTGGGCGCGCCCATACCGTTCGGACACTCAGCAAGGCCCAACGCCGAAACGCGTCACCGACGTAGTGCAGGCCGGCCAGCAAGTGTGGGTGCGTAAAGTGAACGAAGCCTGGTGGCTGTCGCAGGTGCCGGACGTCAACTCGGCGCTGGTCTCTATCAACCCGAACGACGGCGCGGTGAAAGCGCTGGTTGGCGGCTTCGATTTCAACCAGAGCAAGTTCAACCGCGTCACGCAGGCCCTGCGTCAGGTGGGCTCGAACATCAAACCGTTCCTGTACACCGCCGCGATGGATAAAGGCCTGACGCTGGCCACCATTCTGAATGACTTGCCGATTACCCGTTGGGATGCCGGCGCTGGCACCGACTGGCGGCCGAAGAACTCGCCGCCGACCTACGACGGCCCGATTCGCCTGCGACAGGGGTTGGGGCAATCGAAGAACGTGGTGATGGTGCGCGCGATGCGCGCGATGGGCGTCGATTACGCGGCGGAATATCTGCAGCGCTTCGGCTTCCCGGCGCAGAATATCGTGCATACCGAATCGCTGGCGCTGGGGTCCGCCTCCTTCACCCCGATGCAGCTGGTACGCGGCTACGCGGTGCTGGCGAACGGCGGTTACCTGGTCGATCCGTACTTCATCACCAAAATTGAAGACGATAACGGCAATACGGTGTTCGAAGCCAAACCGAAAGTGGTGTGCGGCAGCTGTAACCTGCCGGTGATCTACGGCGATACCCACCGTTCGGCGGTGCTGTCCGACGACAACATCGAAAACGTCGCCACCTCGCAGGAAGGCAACAACAGCACGGTGCCGATGCCTCAGCTGGAACAAGTCACCCCGGCTCAGGTACAGCAGGACGGCGACCAACAGTATGCGCCGCACGTCATCAGCACACAGCTGGCCTTCCTGATCCACGACGCGCTGAACAGCAATATCTTCGGTGAACCGGGTTGGATGGGTACCGCCTGGCGAGCCGGGCGCGATCTGAAGCGTCATGATATCGGCGGCAAAACCGGTACCACCAACAGTTCCAAGGACGCCTGGTTCTCCGGCTATGGCCCGGATACCGTGACCTCGGTGTGGATCGGTTTCGACGATCACCGCCGCGACCTGGGCCGTTCGACGGTGTCCGGCGCTATCCCGGATCAGATTTCCGGCGGTGAAGGCGGTGCCAAGAGCGCCCAGCCGGCGTGGGACGACTTTATGAAAACCGCGCTGGAAGGCATCCCTGAGCAGAAAGTCACGCCGCCGCCGGGCATCATCAGCGTCACCATCGACAAGAGCAGCGGCAAGCTCTCAGGTGGTGGCGGCGGCAGCCGTTCCGAGTACTTCATCGAAGGAACGCAGCCGACGGACTACCCATCGCGCGATACCGGCACCACGTTGACCGATCCGGGCGGCGAAAGCCACGAGCTGTTCTGATCGAAAAGGGCCAGAGAAATCTGGCCCTTTTTTTATTCGGCGTGAAGCGTATCAGCGCGACGCGCGCAAAAATGCCTCGGAAAGGAACAGCGCGCTGACGTTGCGCGCCTCGCGGAAATCCGGTTCCGCCAGCAGCGCCATCATGTTGGCGATCGGCCAGCGCACCTGCGGCAAGGGCTCCGGCTCATCCCCTTCCAGGCTCTGCGGATAGAGATCGTGCGCCAGCACGATATTCATTTTGCTGGAAAAGTAGGACGGCGCCATCGTCAGCTTACTGAGAAAATCAAAGCGTTTCGCGCCGTACCCCACCTCTTCCATCAGCTCGCGGTTGGCCGCCTCCAGCACTCCTTCACCGGGATCGATCAGCCCTTTCGGGAACCCCAGCTCATAGGATTCGGTGCCCACCGCATATTCGCGGATCAGCAGCAGGTCATCGCCAATCACCGGCACGATCATCACCGCTTCGCGATCCGAAGGCCGCATGCGCTCATACACCCGCCGAACACCGTTGCTGAATTCCAAATCGACCGACTCGACGTTAAACAAACGCGAACGCGCGACCGTTTCCACTTTCAGAATTTTAGGTTTTTGCAGGTGTTTATCCATGATTGCCTCAAAGAGGTTACCCAGGCGCGGACGGGGCAACCGAAAAAATGATTGGCGTAACGCACGGCTCGTTGGCGCTCAAACGCTGACCAAATTCGATCCTGATCACATTGTGCGTTAAGGGCAAGCTCCGCCGCAACGCGCATGAACAGTAATTTACTTTCTTTTAACAAGCGTAGCCAGCGGCCGGCGATTTTCCGTACTGATTCAGCAAACAGCGCGCAAGAAAATAGGATAATACCGATATCGACGGCAGAGGCCGGTTGCTAGTATCACGCAGGCAAGAATCAGTGATAAAATGGCCTTGCGTCATGAAGGAATGAGATCCAGAGCGAGAATCTGTTTGTTCCCTCATTAGTTCTGGGTGCCTCCTGGCGGTTTACTCCGTATAATATTCAGCTTTTCATCAGGTTGGCGAAATTCACGGGTGTGAGATGGGGATTGCATGAGCACAATAGTGTTGATATTGGCCTTAGTGCTTGTCTGCCTGATTGCCGCCGGCCTGTACCTGTGGTTCAAGGCCCGCAACCCGTCGGCGCTGGCGCACGCATTGCCGTTTATCAAGCCTGCCCACCGCAAGCTGACCGACGAAGAGCGCGCCGCGGTCGAGTTCTATCTCAGTCAGCAAAACAAACTGAGCAACAAACTGTTGCCCGGCGGCGGCGCTACGCTGCCCGCGGCCAAGCTGGCGCTCACCCCGCAAAGCGATAACGTATATCCGGTCACGCACGCCATCACCCGCTACGGGCTGGCCAGCGACGATCCCAATAAATGGCGCTATTACCTCGACGCGGAAGAGGTGCATCTGCCGCCGTTTTGGGAACCCTATATCACCGCCGACAACCATGTGGAAGTGATCAGAACCCAGACGCTGCCGCTGGTGATTTCACTCAACGGGCACTCGCTGAAAGATCACATTCACGACCGGCCGCAGCCGCCGGTGGTGGCCGCCACGCCGACCAAAAACGCGTCCATCCGCAAGGAAGAGAGCGAGCATGTCGAGCTGGTCAATATTCGCAAGGAAACGCCGGAAGAGCATGCGCTGAACCGGCCGAACGGCATCCGCGAAGCCGTCATCATCTCCGCCGCACTGCTGCTGCTGTTCTTCAGCCTGATAAGCCCGGTGCTGGTTATCCCCTGGATGATTTTTGTGGCGGTGCTGATGATCGCCTGGGGATGCTGGAACCTGTTCCGCCGTCCGGCGTCGCGTGAGCTGAAAGAGATCCACTGCCTGCGCGGCACGCCGAAGCGCTGGGGCCTGTTCGGCGAGTCCGATCAGGGGCAGATCAGCAACATTTCGCTCGGCATCATCGATCTTATCTACCCACCGCATTGGCAGCCGTACCTGACTCAGGATCTGGGCAAGACCACTGATGTGGACGTCTACCTCAATCGGCAGGTAGTGCGCCAGGGGCGCTTCCTCTCGCTGCATGACGAAGTGAAGAATTTCCCGCTGCAGCAGTGGGGCCGCAACGCGGTGCTGGTCGCCAGCTCGGCGCTGGTACTGCTGTTGCTGTTGATCTATATCCCGCTCAACCTACCGCTGACCCTCAGCATGGCCTGGCTGCAGGGTGCGCAAAAAGTGGAAGTGACCAGCGTGCAGGCTCTGGAAGCCACGCCGCTGCGCATCGGCGACACGCTGAAAGTGCGCGGCAGCGGCATGTGCTATGTGCCGCCGCCGGCCAACGGTGGCGGCACCGTCAATTTTGCGCCGTTCGACTGCTCCGGCATCTATTGGAACAACGCTGCCCCGCTCCCGCAGCCGGAATCGGAAGTCATAGACAAAGCGACGGCCCTGCTGGCCACGGTCAACAGCCAGCTGCATCCGAGCGGCGCCGATCAGAAGGTCAACCCGCAGCTGGCCAGCGCCATCGAGAAATCCGGCATGATCCTGTTGGATGACTTCTCTGATATCGTTTTGAAAACTCAGGATTTATGTCAGGCAGAAAACGACTGCGTGCGGTTAAAAAACGCCTTGGTCAACCTGGGCAACGCCAAAAACTGGAGCGGCCTGATGAAACGCGCCAGGTCCGGCGCGCTGCAAGGCGTCAACGTTCTGCTGCGCCCGGTGAGCGCCGAGTCGCTGGAAAGCCTGACCAAAGTGGCCACGTCATCGTTCATCTTCAATGAAACGCGCCTGGCCGCCGCGGCGCTCAACAGCCCGCCACCGGGCGGTTTCCTGATCCGCAGCGACGAAGGCCGCCAACTGGTCAGCCACCCGCAATCCTCGGTGCCGCAAAGCGAATACAACGCCCTCGACCAGTGGAATGAACTGCAGCGCCTTTCCACTCTGCTGTTGCATACCCCGTTCCAGGCCCAGGGGGTGATCACCAGCCTCAGCGTCGATGCCAACGGCACCCGCCACGTGGCGCTGCACAGCGAACCGGACATGATCACCCTGTGGCGCTACCTCGGCACCAGCCTGCTGTTGCTGGCGGTGGTCGTCAGCCTGGGCTATAACGCCTGGCGGCTGGTGCAGCGTCGGCGCATAAATCAACACCGCGTCGCCGATATCCAGCGTTACTACGACAGCTGCTTCAACCCGCAGCTCAATCCGATGTCGATGCGGCCGATGCCCTGAACCTGACGCCGGGGCCTCCGCCCTGTCATCTGCTTATGCTACGCTAACGCTATTATTCTCATCTGCGGACCGCCCGTCGGTTCGCCCGTGGAGTTTTTATGGTTCCCGAGTTTGATTGGCCGCAGATCGATACCGTGCTGCTGGATATGGACGGCACCTTGCTGGATCTGGAATTCGACAGTCACTTTTGGCTCAGCCTGGTGCCGCAAGCGCTGAGCGAAAGGCGCGCCATTCCGTTTGATGAAGCCCGCAATATTATTGAGCGGGAATATCAGGCGGTGCAGCACACCATGAATTGGTATTGCTTCGATTACTGGAGCGAGCGGTTGGATCTGGATATCTACCGCATGACCAGCGAAGTGGGCAGCCGCGCCCGGCTGCGCGAGGACACCGAGCCATTTTTGCGGGCGCTGCGCGGCGCCGGCCTGCAAACCATTTTGCTGACCAACGCCCATCCGCACAGCCTGGCGGTGAAAATCGAGCATACCGGTCTGGATCGGCACCTTGATTTATTGTTTTCCACCCACACATTTGGTTATCCGAAAGAAGATCAGCGTCTGTGGCAGGCGGTGCAACAGCACACCGGGTTCAACCCGCAGCGCACGCTGTTCGTCGACGACGGCGAGCCGATCCTCGACGCGGCGCGCACTTTCGGCATTCGTTACTGCCTGGGCGTGCAAAACCCGGACTCCAGCACGGCGGAGAAAAGCTTCCAGCGCCATCCGTCGATGCGCGACTACCGCCTGCTGATACCGGCGCTGGCCAAGGGGGAAGCATGAAGGAAAAAGCGACGCGCGACGACGCGGTCCGGCTGGATAAGTGGCTGTGGGCCGCACGCTTCTACAAGACCCGCGCACTGGCGCGCGAAATGATCGACGGCGGCAAGGTGCATTACAACGGCCAGCGTGGCAAGCCGAGCAAGATTGTCGAACTTAACGCCGAGCTCAAGCTGCGGCAGGGCAACGAAGAACGTACGGTGATCGTGCTGGCGCTGACCAGCCAACGCCGCGGCGCCGGCGAGGCGCAGCAAATGTATCAGGAAACCGAAGCCAGCATCGCCAACCGCGAAAAAATGGCGCTGGCGCGCAAGATGAACGCGTTGACCATGCCGCATCCGGACCGTCGTCCGGACAAAAAGGAGCGGCGCGACCTGATGAAATTTAAATTTGGTGAGCCGGAATAACCCCTCACCGCAATGAGAGAAGATTATGTCCAACCATGACCAATTGCACCGTTACCTGTTTGAAAACTACGCGGTGCGCGGCGAGCTGGTTACCGTCAGCGAAACCTATCAGCAGATCCTGAATAACCACGACTACCCGGCGCCGGTGCAAAAACTGCTGGGCGAGCTGCTGGTCGCCACCAGTCTGCTGACCGCGACCCTGAAGTTCGACGGCGACATCACCGTTCAGCTGCAAGGCGACGGCCCGCTGAAGCTGGCGGTGATCAACGGCAACAACCGCCAGGAGATGCGCGGCGTTGCGCGCACCCAGGCGCCTATCGCCGACGACAGCACCTTGCATCAGATGATCGGCAACGGCGTCATGGTCATCACCATTTCCCCGACGGAAGGCGAGCGCTATCAGGGCGTCGTCGGCCTGGAAGGTGAAACCCTGGCCGAATGCCTGGAAGCCTACTTCCGCCAGTCCGAACAGCTGCCAACCCGCCTGTTCATCCGCACCGGCGAAGCGGAAGGCAACGCCGCGGCGGCCGGTATGCTGCTGCAGGTGCTGCCGGCGCAGGACGGCAACCTCGATGATTTCGATCATCTGGTGCAACTGACCAACACGGTCAAAAGCGAAGAGCTGTTCGGCCTGCCGGCCAACGAAGTGCTGTACCGCCTGTACCATCAGGAAGAGGTCACCTTGTACGAACCACAGGACGTGCAGTTCCGCTGCACCTGTTCTCGCCAGCGTTGCGCCGACGCGCTGCTGACCCTGCCGACCGACGAAGTGGCGGACATGCTGGAGCAGGACGGCAATATCGACATGCACTGCGACTACTGTGGCAGCCACTATGTCTTTGACCCGGTTGATGTTGCCGCGCTGTATGCGGGTAACACCGGCGAAAGCGACCAGTTGCACTAAGTTACACCCTTTCAGCGGGCGCGCCCGGCGCCCGCCAACGCCCGCCGTTTGCACGTTTGCTTTTTTCCGTGTGCTATCTCTCAGATCGTAACGAAATACCGCCTAAAACGTTAAATATTTGATACCCATCGCGGTTACGCACCGTTAGATCCCTACAATTGCCGCCAGAAATTCTGTGACCAAGGAGTAGTAACATGCGCGTTAAAGGTATAACCCCTCAGGATCTGGCCGCTTACGGCATTCACGACGTTAGCGAAATCGTTCACAACCCGAGCTATGAACTGCTGTTTAAGGAAGAAACAGACCCATCTCTGGAAGGTTTTGAGCGTGGGGTAGTCACCAAGCTGGGTGCCGTCTCCGTCGATACCGGCATCTTCACCGGCCGTTCGCCGAAAGACAAATACATCGTCCGCGACGACATCACCCGCGATACCGTGTGGTGGGCCGATCAGGGCAAAGGCAAGAACGACAACAAACCTCTCAGCCCGGAAGTGTGGGCCGATCTGAAACACCTGGTCACCGAGCAACTGTCCGGCAAGCGCCTGTTCGTGGTGGATACCTTCTGCGGCGCCAACGCCGACTCGCGCCTGAAAGTGCGCTTCATCACCGAGGTGGCCTGGCAGGCGCACTTCGTGAAAAACATGTTTATCCGCCCGAGCGACGAAGAGCTGGCTGACTTCGAACCGGACTTCGTGGTGATGAACGGCGCCAAATGCACCAACCCGAACTGGCAGCAGCAAGGCCTGAACTCGGAGAACTTCGTCGCCTTCAACCTGAGCGAGCGCATGCAGCTGATCGGCGGCACCTGGTACGGCGGCGAAATGAAGAAAGGCATGTTCTCGATGATGAACTACCTGCTGCCGCTGAAAGGCATCGCCTCGATGCACTGCTCGGCCAACGTGGGCGAGAAAGGCGACGTGGCGGTGTTCTTCGGCCTGTCCGGCACCGGCAAGACCACCCTCTCCACCGATCCTAAGCGTCAGTTGATCGGCGATGACGAGCACGGCTGGGACGACGACGGCGTGTTCAACTTCGAAGGCGGCTGCTACGCCAAGACCATCAAGCTGTCTGAAGAAGCCGAGCCGGACATCTACCACGCCATCAAACGCGATGCGCTGCTGGAAAACGTCACCGTGCTGGCCGACGGCAGCATCGACTTCAATGACGGTTCGAAAACCGAAAACACCCGCGTTTCTTACCCGATCTATCATATCCAGAACATCGTCAAGCCGGTGTCCAAGGCGGGTCACGCCACCAAGGTGATCTTCCTGACCGCCGACGCTTTCGGCGTGCTGCCGCCGGTATCGCGTCTGACCGCCAACCAGACTCAGTACCACTTCCTGTCCGGCTTCACCGCCAAACTGGCCGGCACCGAGCGCGGCGTAACCGAACCGACGCCAACCTTCTCCGCCTGCTTCGGTGCCGCGTTCCTGTCGCTGCACCCGACGCAGTACGCCGAAGTGCTGGTGAAACGCATGCAGGCCGCCGGTGCCCAGGCTTACCTGGTCAACACCGGCTGGAACGGCACCGGCAAACGCATCTCGATCAAAGATACGCGCGGCATCATCGACGCCATCCTGAGCGGTGAGATCGACAAGGCGGAAACCGTCACTCTGCCGATCTTCGATCTGGCGATGCCGACCGCGCTGCCGGGCGTGAATCCGGAGATCCTCGATCCGCGCAATACCTACGCCAGCCTCGAGCAGTGGCAGGAAAAAGCGCAGGATCTGGCCGAGCGCTTCATCACCAACTTCGACAAATACACCGACACGCCTGCAGGCGCCGCGCTGGTCAGCGCTGGCCCGAAGCTGTAATTCGGTAGCATTACCTCTTCAGCTAAGGCGCGGATCCCGCGCCTTTTTTTATTTTTTCGTGATTGCTTTTTGACCAGTGAGACGAGAAAATAAGTCAATGCAATCATTGATAGCAAAGGAGGTTTAAATGGCGACTATCACCGTCAGAAATCTGGACGACGAAATCAAAGAACTGCTGCGTATTTCAGCGGCGAAAAACGGCCACTCCATGGAAGAGGAAGCGCGCATGATCCTGAAGCAGGCGCTGGTGAAAAAGCCGCCGCGCTATGGGTTAGGAACACGCATGCATCAGTACTTCGCCGAATTCGGCGGCGTTGAGTTGGAGATCCCCCCACGTGATGAGGCCCCTCATCGTATCGTCAACTTTGATGAAGATGATGAAAAATGATTGTGCTGGATACCAACGTCGTTTCGGAATTGCTGCGGCCGGCGCCTCACTACAATGTATTGCGCTGGTTAGATGAGCAGGATACGTATCGGTTCTATTTGAGCGCCATCGTGGTTGCGGAGTTGTATACGGGCATCGCCTGCATGCCTCACGGCAAGAAACAGCTCGAACTGCAAACTAACCTCGGCGACATGCTGCAGGAAGAGTTTTCAGACAGAATCTTACCCTTTGACGTCGGCTGTGCGATGCAGCATGCGGAATTAATGGGCGCCAATCGCCGCCGAGGCATTGGCGTCAGCATGCCGGATACCCAAATCGCCGCCACCTGCCTGCATTACGGCGCCGCCCTGGCCACCCGCAATACCAAAGACTTCCTCCACTGCGGCATCGAGTTAATCGATCCGTGGCAGGCGCCGACCGGCCGTCGGTTGCATGAAGATGCGGCGGAATACTACGTGATGAGCAGAAAGTCCTGACGGGGCCGCAGCGGCGCGGCCCACACCAGAGGTCAGGCGTTTTCCCTGGCCGTTTGATGGCCGTTGGTCGACTCTTTTTTCTCCATCGGCAACGGAATATACGCGCGGATCAACAGCCCGCCGCGCTCGCTGGTGCCGATATCCAGTTCACCGTCATGCGCGTCGATAATGCGCTGCACGATCGCCAGCCCCAGACCGGTGCCGCTGGTGCTGCGCGCGCTGTCACCGCGTACGAACGGCTGCAACAGGTGCTTCAACTCTTCCGGCTTGATGCCCGGTCCGTCATCTTCCACCTGGAACCAACCGCGCTGCAGCTCACGGCCGCTGCTGACCTTGATCCAGCCGTTGCCGTAACGCGCCGCGTTCACCACCATATTCACCGCCGCCCGCTTAATCGACAGCGGATGCACATTCATCATCAGCTCGCCCGGCGACAGCGCGGTTTCAATCACCCGCTCATAGCCGCTCTCGGCCGCGACCACTTCGCCTAAAATGGCGTTCAGATCGCTGCTTTCGGTCGGCATTTCCTGCCCGGTGCGCAGATAATCGATGAACTGCTCGATGATGGCGTTGCACTCTTCGATGTCTTTATTGATCGACTCGGCCAGATAGCCGTCTTCGGCGCTCATCATCTCCGTCGCCAGCCGGATGCGCGTCAACGGCGTGCGCAGGTCGTGGCTGACCCCGGCCATCAGCAACGTGCGGTCATCCGCCAGCTGTTTGACGCCCGACGCCATCTGATTGAATGCGCGAGTCACCGACCGCACTTCGGAAGCGCCATACTCGCGCAGCGGCGGCGGAATAATGCCCTTGCCCACCTGCAGCGCCGCATGTTCCAGCTCCACCAGCGGGCGGTTTTGAATACGAATAAACAGCCAGGCGCCGCCGATCGCCAGCAGCATGATCGCCAGCGTATAGCGGAACAGCGGCGAGAAGTCGCCCTGGTGGATTTCCGTCAGCGGCACGCGCACCCAGATATCGGGCTGCAGCCAGGTTTTCAGCCACACCACCGGGGAGTTCTTGTTCACCTCCACCCGCACATCGGTTGGCCCGCCGAGCTGCTGCGCCATCTGCTGGCTGAGGAACTGGTAGTGCTGCGCCCAGCGCAGGCCGCTCTCCTCCGCCGCCGAGTTGGTGTAGAGAGAGATGCCCAGTTCGCGGTAGATCTCACGGCGGAACGCCGGCGGCACTTCCAGCAACGTGCCGTCTTCCAGCTGCAGCCGATCGGTCATCAGCATACGCACTTCGTAGGCCAATACTTTGTTGAACTGCTGCAGGCTGGGCAGGATGGCGAAGTTCAGCACCACCAGATAGGTCGTCACCAGGCTGACGAACAGCAAGGTGACGATCAACAACAGGGTTCGGGCAAACGAGCTACGCGGTGAAAAGCGCAATCGCCTCATGCCTTGCTGCCGTCCGGTACGAAGACATAGCCGAGACCCCACACGGTCTGGATATAACGCGGATGCGCCGGATCTTCTTCAACCATGCGGCGCAGGCGAGAGATCTGCACGTCGATGGAGCGTTCCATGGCGCTGTATTCGCGGCCACGCGCCAGGTTCATCAGCTTATCGCGCGACAGCGGTTCACGCGGGTGGCTGACCAGCGCCTTCAGTACCGCGAACTCGCCGCTGGTCAACGGCATCGGTTCGTCTTCGCGGAACATCTCGCGGGTGCCGAGGTTCAGTTTGAATTTGCCGAACGCGATCACCGCCTCTTCCTGCGAAGGCGCGCCCGGCAGTTCGTTCGCCTGACGGCGCAGCACCGCGCGGATACGAGCCAACAGCTCACGCGGGTTGAACGGTTTAGGAATGTAGTCGTCGGCGCCGATTTCCAGCCCCACGATGCGATCGACCTCTTCGCCTTTGGCGGTGACCATAATGATTGGCATCGGGTTGCTCTGGCTGCGCAGGCGGCGGCAGATGGACAGGCCGTCTTCACCCGGCAACATCAGATCGAGCACCATCAAATGGAAGGATTCACGAGTCAGCAAGCGATCCATTTGCTCAGCGTTGGCAACGCTGCGAACCTGGAAGCCCTGCTCGGTTAAATAACGTTCTAAAAGCGCGCGCAGGCGCATGTCATCATCGACAACCAGGATCTTATGATTCTCTTGCATGGTATTACTCCCAAAGGCTTTATTGCCTGACTCGAATATTGTTAGAAAACCTTGCCATTTGAGACAGCGTTTAATGGTATGTATTCTAGACGAAATTGTTACAAAGCTTATTCTTTTCCCCATTTATCAACAATTTTCAGTGAATGTCGACGGGGGTTCGTTAAAATTTCGCCCTTTATCGGCGCAATGTGGGGTGACGGCCCAATTTTGCACAATTTCGCCACCGGCGAACCGACCGGTGGCGTTCAGCTGTCGGGTCAGGAAGTCTGCAGGAAACGCGCCAGCTGCCGGCGCAGCTGCCGGTTCTCTTGCTGTAGGGCGTCAACCCGGTCGAGCAGCGTCAGCGCCATGGCGATCCCCGGCCAGTCCAGATCCAGCTCGGCACGCAGCCTGCGCGCGCGCTGCAGATGGCTCAGCGCCGGATAATCAAACTCCCAGCGCGGCTGCGCCGGCTCCAGCGGCACGATAACGCCCAGGCCGACGATCTCGACCAGCTCGTCCTCTGAAATCTCCACCCTCTGACACAATTCCACCACGGTGAATGTGATCTCTTTTTCATCATCTGCTTTACTCCCATTCCGCGCGCGGGTTGAACGCCGCCTGTTCAGCCAGTTCCCGCCACAGGGCGCTGGCCTTCTCGTTCGGCTTCGGCGGCATCACCACCTTGAGAATAACGTACAGGTCACCGGGCTCTTTCTTGCCCGCCAACCCTTTGCCTTTGACCCGCAGCCGTTTGCCGCTCTGGCTGCCGGCCGGCACGGTCAGCGCGATTTTGCCGGTCAGCGTCGGCACCTCAATGCTGGCGCCGAGCGCCGCTTCCCACGGAGCGAGCGGCGCCACGATGCTCAGGTTGTGGCCGTCGATCTCGAACAGCGGATGCGGCGCAAGGCGGATGACCAGATACAGGTCGCCGTTCTGGCCGCCGCCCACGCCGGCAACGCCCTGCCCCTTGAGGCGAATGCGCTCGCCGTCGCCCACGCCGGCCGGAATTTTCACGTTCAGCGTCTTGCTGGCTTCGCTTACCTGCCGCCCCAGTTCGTCGTACACCGGCAACTTGTAGGAAATCTCGCGGCTTTGGCCATGCAGCGTTTCCTCGAGGAACAGCGGCACCTCCATCTCCAGATCCTGGCCGCGGAAGCCATGCCCGCCGTGCGAGTGCGAAGCAGAGCGATGCCCGCCCGCCGCCCGCCCGCCGAACATGCTTTCGAAGAAATCGGAGAAGTCTTGCGCGTCGGCGCCGCCGCCGTGCCATGAAGCGCTCTGCTGATAGCCGCCGCGATCGCCGCGCGCCTGGCGGCCAAAGTTCGGATCGTTGCGGTGCAGCCGGATCTGATCGTACTCGGCGCGGCGCTCCTCGTCCTTCAGCACCTCATAGGCTTCGGCCACTTCCTTGAACTTGCTTTCGGCATCGTCTTCAGTGCTCACGTCAGGGTGATATTTACGCGCCAGCCGACGGTAGGCCGTTTTGATGGTTTTCAGATCGGCGTTGGGCTCAACGCCCATCGTGGCGTAGTAATCTTTAAATTCCATGCGGTAATACCTTCAATGTGTTGGGTTGTGCGCCAAAATTCCTTGTCTCTCTCGCCAGATATCCTCCTTTCGTCACATTCCTTTTCCGCTACGCTAAGCATACTCCCGATCGTTAAAAGCTGCGCAAACTGAATAAAAACCGTGCGACAAGGCACAGGCCCGCGCGCCATTTCTAAAGCCCCCCGCATTCACGTACACTGTGGCGGTGGCCCCATAAAGATAAATCACGATGAGAACTCAACTGATAACCCGTGAAGGGTATGACAAGCTCAAACAAGAGCTGGATTACCTCTGGCGCGAAGAACGCCCCGAGGTGACCAAGAAAGTGACCTGGGCCGCCAGCCTGGGCGACAGAAGCGAAAACGCCGACTACCAATACAACAAGAAGCGGCTGCGCGAGATCGATCGCCGCGTCCGCTATCTGACCAAATGCCTGGAGCAGTTGAAGATCGTCGATTATTCACCGCAGCAGGAAGGCAAAGTGTTCTTCGGCGCCTGGGTAGAGGTGGAGAACGAAGACGGCGAAACCAAACGCTTTCGCATCGTCGGTTACGACGAGATTTTCGGCCGCAAGGATTACATCTCCATCGATGCGCCGATGGCGCGCGCCCTGCTGAAAAAAGAGGTCGGGGACGTCGCCACCGTCAATACCCCGCTGGGCGAGGCGCAGTGGTACGTGAACGAGATAAACTACCCGAAGTAAGCTTTCAGCTTTTTCCTAACCGCCGCCAACGCCGCCGTCTGCGCTGTTCTCCATGCCGCGGCCGCGCGGCGGCGGCCCGCTTCGCTGGCATTTTCCCCGATCAATCCGTATAACTGTCCCCTGTTTATTCACCGATCTCAATACAGATACCAGACCTATGAATGACCCACTGAGCCGCATTATTGCAACAGAACTGCAGGCCCGGCCGGAGCAAGTCGACTCCGCCATCCGTCTGCTGGATGAAGGTAATACCGTGCCCTTTATTGCACGCTATCGTAAGGAAGTCACCGGGGGCCTGGACGACACCCAACTGCGCCAGCTGGAAACCCGCCTGGGTTATCTGCGTGAACTGGAAGATCGTCGCCAGACCATCCTGAAGTCGATCGATGAACAGGGCAAACTGACTGAACAATTGGCGGGGGCGATCAACGCCACGCTGAGCAAGACCGAACTCGAAGACCTCTACCTGCCGTACAAACCGAAGCGCCGCACCCGTGGCCAGATCGCCATCGAAGCCGGCCTGGAACCGCTGGCGGATACGCTGTGGCAGGATCCGCAACAGCAGCCGGAACAACTGGCTGAACGCTACGTCGACGCCGACAAGGGCGTGGCGGACGTGAAAGCCGCCCTCGACGGCGCGCGCTATATCCTGATGGAGCGCTTCGCCGAAGACGCCGCGCTGCTGGCCAAGGTGCGCGACTACCTGTGGAAAAACGCCCATCTGGTGTCCAAAGTGGTCGAAGGCAAGGAAGAAGAAGGCGCCAAGTTCCGCGACTATTTTGATCACCACGAACCGATTTCTCAGGTGCCTTCACACCGCGCGCTGGCGATGTTCCGCGGCCGCAACGAAGGCGTGCTGCAGCTGGCGCTGAACGCCGATCCGCAGTTTGAGGAAGCCCCGCGCGAAAGCCAGGCGGAGCTGATCATCATCAATCACCTCAACCTGCGCCTGAACAACGCCCCGGCCGACGCCTGGCGCAAGGCGGTGGTTAACTGGACCTGGCGCATCAAGGTGTTGCTGCACCTGGAAACTGAGCTGATGGGCACGGTGCGCGAGCGCGCGGAAGATGAAGCAATCAACGTTTTCGCCCGCAACATGCATGATCTGCTGATGGCCGCGCCGGCCGGCATGCGCGCCACCATGGGCCTCGATCCGGGCCTGCGCACCGGGGTGAAAGTCGCCGTGGTCGACGCGACCGGCAAACTGGTCGCCACCGACACCGTCTACCCGCACACCGGGCAAGCGGCGAAAGCCGCCGCCATCGTCGCGGCGCTGTGCATCAAACACAACGTGGAGCTGGTGGCCATCGGCAACGGCACCGCTTCACGTGAAACCGAGCGCTTCTATCTCGACCTGCAAAAGCAGTTCGGCGAAGTCCGGGCGCAAAAAGTGATCGTCAGCGAAGCGGGCGCGTCGGTGTATTCCGCGTCTGAACTGGCGGCGCAGGAATTCCCGGATCTCGACGTATCGCTGCGCGGCGCGGTGTCCATCGCTCGCCGCCTGCAGGATCCGCTGGCGGAGCTGGTGAAGATCGACCCGAAATCCATCGGCGTCGGCCAGTATCAGCACGACGTCAGCCAGAGCCAGCTGGCGAAGAAACTGGACTCGGTGGTGGAAGACTGCGTAAACGCCGTCGGCGTCGATCTGAACACCGCGTCGGTGCCGTTGCTGACCCGCGTGGCCGGCCTGACGCGCATGATGGCGCAGAACATCGTCAACTGGCGCGACGAGAACGGCCGCTTCAGCAACCGTGAACAGCTGCTGAAGGTCAGCCGTCTGGGGCCGAAGGCCTTCGAACAGTGCGCCGGCTTCCTGCGTATCAACCACGGCGACAACCCGCTGGATGCTTCTACCGTTCACCCGGAAGCCTATCCGGTGGTGCAACGCATCCTGGCCGCCACCGAGCAGGCGCTGCAGGATCTGATGGGCAACGCCTCCGCAGTGCGCAGCCTGAAAGCGGTTGATTTCACCGACGACAAGTTCGGCGTGCCGACGGTCACCGACATTCTGAAAGAGCTGGAGAAGCCGGGCCGTGACCCGCGTCCGGAATTCAAAACCGCCACCTTCGCCGAAGGCGTGGAAACCCTCAACGATCTGCAGCCGGGCATGATCCTGGAAGGCTCGGTGACCAACGTCACCAACTTCGGCGCCTTCGTGGATATCGGCGTGCATCAGGACGGCCTGGTGCACATCTCCTCGCTGGCGGACAAATTCGTCGAAGATCCGCACACCGTGGTGAAAGCCGGCGACATCGTCAAAGTGAAGGTGATGGAAGTCGATCTGCAGCGTAAACGCATTGCGCTGAGCATGCGCCTGGATGAGCAACCGGGCGAGGGTTCACCGCGTCGCGGCGGCAACGCGCCTGCCCAGACGCGCGACAACGCCAACCGTTCGGCAGGCGGCAACAAGGCCAAACCGCGCAACGCGGCGCCGGCCGGCAACAGCGCCATGGGCGACGCGCTGGCGGCGGCATTCGGCAAGAAACGCTAAGTCGGAACCGACAGGGCGGAGCCTGCTCCGCCCTTTCCGATGAATAAAACTTGCGGCATTTTTTTGACCCGTCTCAATAAACCTTCATCTTTTTATTTCCCGTTGCTGCGTGACCGCCCTCCCATTGTTAAAGCGGCAAACATCCCTTCTGCAGCCGTTTATTAACAACGTCGTTAACACGCATTTTTCATTTTGCGAATTGTGAGCGAAACACAAATGGTTACCGCTCGCATTACGGCGGAATAATGTTATTGAATTGCCTTTCATCAGAAATAAATAAGGGAAAAACGCCATCAATATTTGCAAACGAGAAAACTCGGCTACAAATACGCAACTGATTTAACTCACCATTCTCATTTGTCGCCGAGTAAAAGCAGTGGTAAAACGGGGCTTATCAAGACGACACAACCAAAAACTGTCGACGCCATAATAATTGGTTACAATACCCCTACTTTTTGTATTGAACGCGATAATGATAATTACTATTATTTGCGCTCACTTTATTGCATGACCTTATGGATGAATACCGCCGACGGCGTGGCATTTTCGCCGGCAACGTCCAATTATCATCAGCCCGATGTTCATCGGCACCCGGAAGGTTAATCACATGCAGCTTCAACCTAAACACACATATAAGATTGTCGGCTTTTCCGGTGAAATTGCGCCGGCCTACCGCCAGAAACTGTTATCGCTCGGCATGCTGCCCGGCTCTTCGTTCGACGTGGTGCGCGTCGCGCCGCTGGGCGATCCGATAGAAATAAAAACCCGCCGCGTCAGCCTGGTGCTGCGCAGGAAGGATCTGGCGCTGCTGCAGCTCGACGGCCAGTCCTGAACCGGCGCACCTCCATTTGCCGACGCGTCCTTGCGCCGGCGCGGCTCTCCTTGAAGACGACACGCAGAACTATGAAAAAACTCACCATCGGCTTAATCGGTAACCCGAACTCCGGCAAAACCACGCTGTTCAACCAGCTGACCGGCGCACGCCAACGGGTCGGTAACTGGGCGGGCGTGACGGTCGAACGCAAAGAAGGCCATTTCACTACCCCGCAGTCCGACGTGCGGCTGGTCGATTTGCCCGGCACCTACTCCCTGACCACCATTTCAGAGCAAACCTCGCTCGATGAGCAGATCGCCTGCCACTACATTTTGAGCGGCGACGCCGATCTGCTGATCAACGTGGTCGACGCCTCCAACCTGGAGCGCAATCTCTACCTGACGCTGCAGCTGCTGGAGCTGGGCATTCCCTGCATCGTGGCGCTGAACATGCTCGACATCGCCAAAAGCCAGCATATCGATATCGACGTCGCCGCGCTGTCGGCACGCCTCGGCTGCCCGGTAGTGCCGATGATCTCCACCCGCGCCGACGGCATCGGCGTGCTGAAACAGATGATCGACAATCATCGCCTCAACGAACAGCAGGCGTTGGTAAACTACCCGCCGTTGCTGCTGAAAGCGGTCGCCACGCTGAGCGATGCCATGCCGCAAACGCTACCGGCGGTGCAACGCCGCTGGCTGGCATTGCAGATGCTGGAAGGCGACATCTACAGCCACCGGCTGGCCGGTCCCGCCGTCGCGCTGTTGCCTGCGGCCATTCTGGCGTTGCAACAGCAGCAGCAAGAAGACCCGGCGCTGGTGATCGCCGACGCGCGCTACCAGTCTATCGCCACCCTGAGCGACGCGGTCAGCAACTCGCAGCAGGCGATGCCCAACCGCCTGACCGACATGCTGGATAAAGTGATCCTCAACCGCTGGCTGGGCGTACCGATCTTCCTGTTGGTGATGTACCTGATGTTCCTGCTGGCGATCAACATCGGCGGCGCGCTGCAGCCGATCTTCGATATCGGCTCGGCGGCGATCTTCATTCAGGGCATTCAGTGGCTCGGCTACACCCTGCACTTCCCCGACTGGCTGACCGTTTTCCTGGCGCAGGGCGTCGGCGGCGGCATCAACACCGTGCTGCCGCTGGTGCCGCAGATCGGCATGATGTACCTGTTCCTGTCGTTCCTGGAAGACTCCGGCTACATGGCGCGTGCGGCGTTCGTGATGGATCGCCTGATGCAGGCGCTCGGGCTGCCGGGCAAATCCTTTGTGCCGCTGATCGTCGGTTTCGGCTGCAACGTACCGTCCATCATGGGCGCCCGCACGCTGGACGCCCAACGCGAGCGCCTGATCACCATCATGATGGCGCCGTTCATGTCTTGCGGCGCCCGGCTGGCGATCTTCGCGGTGTTTGCCGCCGCCTTCTTTGGCCAGGACGGCGCAGGGGTGGTGTTCTCGCTGTACATGCTCGGCATCGCGGTGGCGATCCTCACCGGCCTGGTACTCAAATACACCCTCATGCGCGGCGAAGCCTCGCCGTTCGTGATGGAGCTGCCGGTTTACCACGTGCCGCACCTGAAAAGCCTGCTGCTGCAAACCTGGCAGCGGTTGAAAGGCTTCGTGTTGCGCGCCGGTAAGGTGATCGTGGTGGCCAGCATATTCATCGGCGGCCTGAACAGCTTCTCGTTCAGCGGCAAAACGGTCGACAACATCAACGACTCCGCGCTGGCCACGGTTTCCAAGGTGCTGACGCCGTTGCTGCAGCCGATGGGCGTCCACCGCGATAACTGGCAGGCCACCGTCGGCCTGGTGACCGGCGCGATGGCGAAAGAAGTGGTGGTCGGCACGCTGAATACGCTGTATACCGCCGAGCACATCAACAAAGAGGCATTCGACGCCGCCAACTTCAACCTGCTCGATGAGCTGGGCGGCGCGCTGCAGGAAACCTGGGACGGCCTGAAAAACACCTTCAGCCTGAGCGTGCTGTCCAACCCGATCGAAGCCAGCAAGGGCGACGGCGAGATGGGCGTCGGCTCGATGGGCGTGATGAGCAGCAAATTCGGCTCCGGCATCTCCGCCTACAGCTATCTGATCTTCGTGCTGCTGTATGTGCCCTGCGTCTCGGTGATGGGCGCCATCGCCCGCGAATCGAGCCGCGGCTGGATGACATTCTCCATCCTGTGGGGGCTGAACGTGGCCTACTCGCTGGCGACGCTGTTCTACCAAGCGGCGACCTTCAACCAACATCCGCAGTATAGCCTGACGGCGATCCTGGCGGTGCTGCTGGTGAATCTGCTGGTGCTGTTCGGCCTGCGCCGGGCGCGCAGCCGCGTCACGGTGCACCTGGGCAACGCCACGCCGGCGGCCTGTTGTCAGGGCGCCAAAGGGAGCTGTCACTGATGGCCGGGCTGCTGCAGGTGCGCGATGCGCTGGCGCTGCGCGGCAGCGCCCAGGCGCAGCAGCTCAGCCAATCGCTGGCGACGCCGCTGCCGCTGGTGCAGGCGATGCTGGATCGTTTGACGGCGATGGGGAAAGTGGAGCGCATCGAACAGGATGACGGCGCCTGTTTGAGCGGCGGCTGCAAAAGCTGCCCGCAGGGCCAGGGGTGCAGCACGGTGTTCTACCGACTGAAAGCCTGAAGATAAGGGGCGCCAATGACGGGCGCCCCATTACCGTTCAAGGCTTATTGTTTGTCTTTGTAAACTTCGGCGATGGCGCTGAATTTACCGTGTTCGCGGCCTGCCAGGATCACGTAGTATTGACCGCCCTTTTCGTCAGCCAGTTTGGACAGCTCTTCCTTGGCGTCCATCGGTGACGTGGTTTCCGCCGTCGTGGTGACGGTGCCGATCTTCTCGTATTTACCCGGGTTCTTATCCAGATCTTCCTTGGTCAGCAGGGTTGCCGCCATGGAGCCGAAAGACACCGAACCCAGCACTGCCGCTGCAATAATCATCTTCAATGATTTCATGACACTAACCTCTCAATGGATAATTTATCTGTTATGAAAGCCGTCAAAAATCCATGCGTAGTACCGCAGGCTGCCGCGACATCCTCAGGCCTCGTTGCTTTCCCTGACGGGGCCCGTTTCCCAGAGACGAAACGCCAAAATGAAAAGCGCCGCACGCGGTCTTTTCATTTTGCAGCCAACGCATTGACTCACTAAGTATTGAACAGCTTTGTCTTTTATCCACCCGGCAGCGTTTTTTTTCGCGCTCTATCGTGCGTTTTCCCGCTGCATTCAATGTGCTGCAATAAACGCTTCGATCATCGTCACAAATTCATCGGGATGAGAGATAAACGGCGCATGGGCGGCTTTGGCCACGATCTGCGACGTGGAGTTCGGCCAGGCGGCATCGAGCAGCTCGGCGACCTTGCGCGGCACTAACCCGTCCAGATAGCCGTAAATCCGCAGCAGCGGCAGATTCAACTCCGCCAGCGGCGCGCGCAGATCGGCGGTGCGCAGGATCTCCAGCCCGCCGTTCAACACCTCGACGCTCGGCGTCGGCTGATTAAGCACCACCGCTTTCAGCTGGCGCGCATCCTGACGCGCGCTCTCGGTGCCCAGCGTTTGCAGCGCCAGAAAACGCTCGACGGTGCGCTGGAAATCCAGGCTCAGCTGATGCTGGAAACCGCTCAGCACGTCCGGGCGGATCCCCGGCCACGCATCGCGAGCGGCAAAACACGGCGAGGAGGCCACGGTGATAAGCCCCTTGACCCGCCCGGGCTGCATCAGCGCCGCCTGGCTGGCCACCAGCCCGCCGAGCGACCAGCCAAGCCACCAGGCCTGCGGCGGGGCGGCCGCCAGCACGATATCCGTCATCTGCTCCAGCGACAGGGCGCCGAACCCCTGGCTGCGGCCGTATCCCGGCAGATCGACCAGGTGCAGGCGAAAATGCGGCGTCAGTCGCGCCTGGATGCAACTCCACACTTCGGCGTTCAATCCCCAGCCGTGCAGCAGCACAAGATCGCGTTCGCCTTCGCCTATTGTTTGCCAGTACAGCGCTGTCATTGGTTACTGTCCTTTCATGCTTATCCGTGTCGGAGACCCTATGCTATCAATCCGCAGCCGCTGTTGGCTATGCCGACAGCCGTTGAGCCTGGTGCGTCATGGCATCTGCAGTTGCTGCCTGCGCCATCTGCCGGTCAACCCTCCGTGTTGCCCGCGCTGCGGATTGCCCGCCGGCGAGACGCAAATGCCCTGCGGCCGCTGCCTGCAACGGCCGCCGCCCTGGCAGCGGCTGGTGTTCGTCGGCGACTACGTTGCGCCGCTCAGCCAACTGGTAAAAAGATTCAAGTTCCACCGCGCGCCCGAGCTGGCGCCGACGCTGGCGCGCCTGATGCTGCTGCGGTGGCAGCAGGCGCGAAGAGAGCAGTATCTGAACAGACCCGACCTGATTTTAGCGGTACCCTTGCATGCATCA
Organism: Serratia sp. BNK-23; assembly: GCF_047456145.1. Classification (NCBI taxonomy): domain Bacteria; kingdom Pseudomonadati; phylum Pseudomonadota; class Gammaproteobacteria; order Enterobacterales; family Yersiniaceae; genus Serratia; species Serratia sp. BNK-23. The sequence goes on along the minus strand of NZ_CP179900.1, from coordinate 145,460 downwards.
CGCTGCTGGCGCCGTGGCTATAATCAGAGCGATCTGCTGGCCCGGCCGCTGGCGCGCTGGCTGGGCTGCGCCTATCGGCCCGCCGCCTTGCGCCGGGTGCGCAAAACCGCCCTGCAACAGCGGCTGAGCGCCTCTGCCCGCAGACGCAATCTGCAGCGCGCGTTCGCCTGTACCGTGCCGGTCGCCGGCCGGCATATCGCCCTGGTGGATGACGTGGTGACCACCGGCAGCACCGTCGCGGCGATCGCGGCGCTGCTGCGGCGGCAAGGCGCCGCTTCGGTGCAGATATGGTGCGTTTGCCGCACGTTGTAGTGCCACGGCAATGGGCGTATTATAACCGACTATAGAAGTCAACTATTGAGCTAATGCTATGATCCGTATAACAGATGCTGCACAGGAACACTTTGCCAAACTGCTGGCAAATCAAGAAGAAGGCACCCAAATCCGCGTATTCGTGATCAACCCGGGCACGCCGACGGCCGAATGCGGTGTCTCTTATTGCCCGCCGGACGCGGTAGAAGCGACGGATACCGAACTGAAGTTCGACAAACTGTCCGCCTATGTCGATGAGCTGAGCGCGCCGTATCTGGAAGACGCCGAAATCGACTTCGTGACCGACCAGCTGGGTTCTCAGCTGACGCTGAAGGCGCCGAACGCCAAGATGCGCAAGGTCGATGACGACGCACCGCTGATGGAGCGCGTGGAATACGTGCTGCAGTCGCAGATCAACCCGCAGCTGGCGGGCCACGGCGGCCGCGTAACGCTGATGGAGATCACCGACGACAACATGGCTATTCTGCAGTTCGGCGGCGGTTGCAACGGCTGTTCGATGGTGGACGTCACGCTGAAAGAAGGCATCGAGAAAGAGCTGCTGCAGAAATTCCCGGAGCTGAAGGGCGTGCGTGACCTGACCGAGCACCAGCGCGGCGAGCACTCTTACTATTGATACCCGGCGTTCGCGCCACGGTAGATAACACAATGCCGGAAGGGGGAACCCGTTCCGGCATTGTCGTTTTCAGCCCACCGACACCTTGCGGCGCCGCTTGTCCAAATCCTTCAGTAAGCGGTTTATGTGCGGGTCGGCAAACATCTCCTCCAGCGTCTGGGTCAGCTTGCGCCGCCAGTTAGGGTACTGATCGCTGGTGCCGGGAATGTTGACCGGATCCGCCATATCCAGCCAGTCTTCCGGCTGCAGGCCGAGCAGAGCGCTGGCGCTGTCGGCGACATAGCGCTGCAGGCCGCGGTTGAGCAGCGGGCTCATGCCGAGCAGCGCCGCCTTCTTGCCCACCTTCTGCGGCACGCAGCCATAGCGATGCAATCCGTCCAGCAACCCCTGTTTGGCGCGTTCCCGATCGGCGAACAGCGCCTGCAGGATCTCCGCATCCGGGTAAAGGCCCAGCCGATTGCCGAGCGTCAGATCGTCGCTTTGCCAATAGCCGCGCAGCGTCGGCAGATCGTGGGTGGTGATGGTCGCCATCGCCTGCACCGGATAGGCCTGCGGCGCGCGGAAATGGTGCTCGCCGTCGCTTTCGAAATAGAGCACTTTGTAGGAGTAGACGCCGCTGTCGCGCAGCTTGCCGACGATCTCCACCGGCACCGTGCCGAGATCCTCGCCGATCACCATGCAACGGTGGCGCTGGCTTTCCAGCGCCAGCACCGCCAGCAGATCGTCCACCGGGTATTTGACATAGGCGCCGCGATCGGCGGTTTCGCCATACGGGATCCACCACAGCCGCAGCAGCGCCATGACGTGATCGATGCGCAGCGCGCCGCAGCTGGTCATGTTGGCGCGCAAAAGATCGATGAACGGCTGATACCCGCGCGCTGCCATCACGTGCGGATCCATCGGCGGCAGGCCCCAGTTTTGCCCCAGCGGCCCCAGAATATCCGGCGGTGCCCCGACCGACGCTCTCAGGCAGTACAGCTCACGGTCACACCAGGTTTCCGCCCCGCCTTCCGCCACCCCGACCGCCAGATCGCGATACAGGCCAATCGGCATCTGCTGCTGCCTGCTCTGGTCAAAACACTGTGCGAACTGCGTGGCCGCCAGCCATTGCAGCCACAGGTAAAAGCGGACCGCGTCCTGATGTTCGGCGCAGAACTGCCGCACCGCATCGCTCTGCCCCTGCCGATAGCGCTCGGGCCAGGCCGGCCAGCCCCACTGGCTGGCGTCTTTGGCCGCCAGATGGGCATGCAGCGCATCAAACGCCGCCTGCTGATACAGGCTGTCGCCCCCCTCAGCCACGAACTGCTCGAACGCCTGACGCTGCGCGTCGTTCGGCTGGCGCGCCTGAAACAGCGGGAACGCCAGCTTCAGCGCCGCCAGCTTCAGCTGCATCACGGCGGTGTAGTCCACCCACTCCGCGGCGCGCGCCTTGGCCAGCTGCTTCTGCGTCGCCGGCTTCTGCCACCAGCGCTGCGCCGCGTCGCTGCGCTGGAAATCCTCCACCGCATTGACGTCGATATACGCCAGATTCAGCCAGCGGCGCGACGAGGGGCTGTAGGGGCTGGCGCTCTCCGGGTTGGCCGGATACAGCGCATGGATCGGATTGAGGCCGACGAAGGCACCGCCGCGTTCCCCCACCTGCTCCACCATCAGGCGCAGATCGCCGAAATCGCCGATGCCCCAGTTGCGATCGGAACGCAGCGTATACAGCTGAACGCAGGCCCCCCACAGCTTCTTGCCGGTCAGCAAGGCGTCCGGCTCGAAGCAGCGTCTCGGCGCGACGATCACTCGGCATGACCACTGCTGCTCGCCCTGGCTCAGCGTCAATTGGTGGTACCCCATCGGCAGATCGCCGGGCAGCGTCAGGGTCTTGCGCGCGCCGACGCGCCCCTGCAGGCATTCGCCGTCTTCACGCTGCAGCGCCCACAGGTACTCGCCTTCACCCGCCGGGGTCAACGCCAGCGGCGCGCCCTGATAGAACACCTTGACCGCCGGTAACGGTGATGCCGCGCCTTCCTGCGCGCCATCGGCCCGATTCATGGCCGCCAACAGCTTGCGCTTGGTCTCCGGTTCAATCGCCTGCCGCTTGCCGTGGGCATTGATAAAATCGGCAGCGATCCCCGCCTGCGCTGCCGCCTGATCGATACGCTTGCGATCCATTCGCTCTCCTTAACGTTTGGCTTGCCAGATACGCTGCTGATAATCGCGGATCGAGCGATCCGAGCTGAACATGCCGACGCGCGCGGTGTTAAGGATAGTCCGCCGCGTCCATTCGTCCCGATCGCGATACAGCTCGTCGACCCGGCGCTGCGCCTGGCAGTACGAGGCAAAGTCCGCCAGCACCAGGTAGGGATCGCCGCCTTCCAGCAGGCTGTGCAGCATCATGTCGAACGCGTGCTTGTCGCCGTGGCTGAAGGCACCGCTCGCCAGCTCGTCCAGAATCGCCTTCAGGTGCTTGTCTTTCTTGCGGTAGCTGAGCGGATCGTAACCCTTCGCCACTATCGCCTTCACCTGCTCCACGGTATTGCCGAAGATAAAGATATTGTCTTCGCCCACCTGCTCGGCGATTTCGACGTTGGCGCCGTCCAGCGTGCCGACCGTCAGCGCGCCGTTCAACGCCAGCTTCATGTTGCCGGTGCCGGAAGCCTCTTTGCCGGCGGTGGAGATCTGTTCGGAGATATCCGCCGCCGGGATCATCAATTCGGCTACCGACACACGGTAGTCAGGGATGAACGCCACTTTCAGGCGATCCTTCACCAGCGGATCGTTGTTGATCTTCTCGGCCGCCTGGTTAATGGCGTAGATGATGTTCTTCGCCAGGTAGTAACCCGGCGCCGCCTTGGCGCCGAACAGGAACACGCGCGGCACGATGTCCAGGTTCGGGTTGTCGCGCAGCTGGCGATACAGCGACAGGATATGCAGCAGGTTCAGGTGCTGGCGTTTGTACTCGTGCAGGCGTTTGATCTGCACGTCGAAGATCGCGTCCGGGTCGAGCGTCAACCCCATCACGCCGTGCACGTACTGGGCCAGCGCCACCTTGTTGTCGCGTTTGATCTGCTGATAACGCTGGCGGAACGCCGCATCGTCAGCGAATTTTTCCAGCCCGCGCAGCGCGTCGAGATCGTTCGCCCACTCCACCTTCAGCGTCTCATCGATCAGGCCCGACAGCGCCGGGTTGCACTGTTTCAGCCAGCGGCGCGGCGTGATGCCGTTGGTGACGTTATGGAATTTATTCGGCCACAGCTGGTGGTATTCCGGGAACAGATCTTTCACCACCAGATCCGAATGCAGCTGCGCCACACCGTTGACCGCAAAGCCGCTGACCACGCACAGGTTGGCCATACGCACCTGCTTGTCATGGTGTACAGCCAGTTTGGCCCACACCGCCTCGTCGCCCGGCCAGTGCTTATCCACCAGCTTTTTGAACCTGGCGTTGATCTGTTTGATGATGGAGAAATGGCGCGGCAGCAGGTTGCGCACCAATTTCTCATCCCAGCACTCCAGCGCTTCCGGCATCAGGGTGTGGTTGGTATAGGCGAAGGTGTTGCTGGTGATTGCCCAGGCCGCCTCCCACTCCAACTGGTGCTCGTCCAGCAGAATGCGCAGCATTTCCGGAATGGCGATGGTCGGGTGAGTGTCGTTCAGCTGGATCACTTCATACTTCGGCAGCTCTTCAATCTTGCGGCCGGCCTGATGGTGCTTGCGCAAAATGTCCGCCACCGAGCAGGCGCACTGGAAATACTGCTGCATCAGGCGCAGGCGTTTGCCGACTTGATGGTTGTCGTTCGGGTAGAGCACCTTGGTCAGCTTGTCGGCTTCTACGCCCTGCTTCTCCGCCTGCAGGAACTTGCCGTCGTTGAAATCGCTCAGGTTGAACGGATGCTGATGGGTCGCCTGCCACAGGCGCAGCGGCTGCGCCACGCCGTTGCGATACCCCAGCACCGGCAAATCCCAGGCTTCGCCGCGCAGGGTGAAGGCGGGGCGCCACAGTTCTCGGCCGTCGGCCTGCTTTTCCAGCTTGCCGCCGATGCCCACGTCCACCGCCAGCGCGGCGTTGTGACGGAACCACGGATAGCTCTCGCGTTGCCAGTTATCCGGCGCCTCTTGCTGTTGCCCATCGCGGAACGACTGACGGAACAGCCCGTACTGGTAGTTCAGCCCATAGCCGGTGGCCGGTTGTTCCACCGTCGCCATCGAGTCGAGGAAACAGGCCGCCAGCCGCCCCAACCCGCCGTTGCCCAGCGCCGGATCGGTTTCCTGCTCCAGCAGATCCGCCAGCTTGACGTTTTGCTCGGCCAGCGCCTGCTCGACGGTGTCGTACCAGCCCAGGTTGATCAGGTTGTTCGCCGTCAGCCGGCCGATCAGAAACTCCATCGAGATGTAGTTTACGTGGCGCAGCGGTTTGGCGCTTTTGCGCGGCGCCGGCTGTGCGGCCAGTTGCTCGGCCAGCGCCGCACTGACGGCTTCCCACCATTGATGTTGCGTCATTTGCTGCGCGGAACTGAGGCCGAACCGTTGCCACTGACGGGCGAGCGCCGCCAGAAAAGCATCCTTCTTGAGCGTAGGCTGTGACATAAGGAAAACTCTCTATCCAGTAAGTGGGTCAAATTGCCGCTATCGTGCCGGTGAGAAAGCCTGACGGCATCATCCCGCCTGGGGATTAGCTGGGGAGGAGGATTGGGGCGTAGCTGGAATTGTGATCTCAGGCACTTTTTGACTCCCTTGCAACGATGCAAAAAAGCCCGCCAACGCGTGCGGCGAGCACTGAGAACGTTAACCCTGACGTTAGCACAAGTATTCGCGCTGCTGAAGTTTTGTCCATGGCCGGAAATGCGATCTGCCACCGTATCGCCGTACTCCGACGCCAAACGTAAAAAAGTGTGATCGATAGCAACTTAACTCCAAGCCGATGCGGAAGCTTGTTGCAATACGTTTAGGGTTGGCAGAAGTTAGGGGGAGCTATTAATTACGAACCATAAAATAATTAGCGCCACTCCAATCCCGGCGGGAACCGCGATTTATACCCTGGAATACTATGCTGATCCCATCAAAACTGAGCCGCCCGGTACGGCTGCAAAATACCGTGATCCGCGATCGCCTGCTGGCCAAACTGGCCAGCGCGGGCAACTATCGTCTGACACTGGTCAATTGCCCGGCGGGATACGGGAAAACCACGCTGATCGCCCAATGGGCGGCCGGCAAGGCCGATCTGGGCTGGTATTCCCTGGATGAGAGCGACAACCAGCCGGAGCGTTTCGCCAGCTACCTGATCGCGGCGCTGCAGCAGGCCAGCGGCGGCCGCTGCGTCAAGAGCGAGGCGCTGAGCCAGAAACACCAGTACGCCAGCCTGTCGGCGCTGTTCGCCCAGCTGTTTATCGAGCTGGCCGACTGGCATCAACCGCTGTACCTGGTGATCGACGACTATCACCTGATCACCAACGACGCCATTCACGAAGCCATGCGCTTTTTCCTGCGCCATCAGCCGGAAAACCTGACGCTGATCCTGCTCTCGCGCACTCTGCCGCCGCTCGGCATCGCCAACCTGCGGGTGCGCGATCAGCTGCTGGAAATGGGCACGCAGCAGCTGGCGTTCACCCATCAGGAAGCCAAACAGTTCTTCGATTGCCGCCTGGCGGCGCCGATGGAACAGCAGGACAGCAGCCGCCTGTGCGACGAAGTCGAAGGCTGGGCCACCGCGCTGCAGCTGATCGCGCTGTCGGCCCGCCAATCCGCCTCATCGGCTCAGCTGTCGGCCAAGCGGCTGGCGGGGCTGAACGCCAGTCACCTGTCCGACTATCTGGTGGACGAAGTGCTGGACCACGTCGATGGCGATGCGCGCGCCTTCCTGCTGCGCTGTTCGGTGCTGCGCTCAATGAACGATGCGCTGATCGTGCGGCTGACCGGCGAAGACAACGGCCAGCAGCGGCTGGAGGAGCTGGAGCGCCAGGGGCTGTTTATCCACCGCATGGACGACACCGGCGAATGGTTCAACTTCCATCCGCTGTTCGCCTCTTTCCTGCGCCAGCGTTGCCAGTGGGAGCTGGCGCTGGAGCTACCGGGGCTGCACCGCGCCGCCGCCGAAGGCTGGCTGGCGCTGGGGTATCCGGCGGAGGCCATTCACCACGCGCTGGCGGCCAGCGACGTCAGCATGCTGCGCGATATCCTGCTGCAACACGCCTGGTCGCTGTTCCACCACAGCGAACTGGCCTTGCTGGAGGAGTGCCTCAACGCGCTGCCGTATGAGCGCCTGATCCAAAACCCCAAGCTGGCGCTGCTGCAGGCCTGGCTGGCGCAGAGCCAGCACCGCTACAGCGAAGTCAACACTCTGCTGGAGCGCGCCGAGCGCACCATGCGCGAACAAAAAATCGAGATAGACCAAACGCTGCACGCCGAGTTTGACGCCTTGCGCGCCCAGGTGGCGATCAACGCCGGCAAACCGGAAGAAGCCGAGCGGCTGGCGAGCGAAGCGTTGAAATTCCTGCCGCTGTCGAGCTATTACAGTCGCATCGTCGCCACCTCGGTGACCGGCGAAGTGCACCACTGCAAGGGCGAACTGGCGCGCGCGCTGCCGATGATGCAGCAGACCGAGCAGATGGCGCGTCGTCATCAGGCCAACCATTACGCGCTCTGGGCGCTGCTGCAGCAGAGCGAAATCCTTATCGCCCAAGGCTTCCTGCAGGCCGCTTACGAAACCCAGGACAAGGCGTTCGAACTGATCCGCGAGCAGCACCTGGAACAGCTGCCGATGCACGAGTTCCTGCTGCGCATCCGCGCCCAGATCCTGTGGTCATGGTCGCGGCTGGACGAAGCGGAAGACGCGGCGCGCGCCGGGCTGAAAATCCTGGCTAACTACCAACCGCAGCAGCAGTTGCAGTGCATCGCCATGCTGGCCAAATGCTCGCTGGCGCGCGGCGATCTGGACAACGCCAACACCCACCTGCAGCGCTGCGAAACCCTGCTGCACGGCGCGCACTATCATCGCGACTGGCTGACCAACACCGACAAATCGCGGGTGATCCACTGGCAGATGACCGGCGACACCGCCGCCGCCGCCCAGTGGCTGCGCCACACCGAAAAACCCGGCATGGCGGACAACCACTTCACGCAGGGCCAATGGCGCAACATCGCGCGGGTGCAGCTCCTGCTCGGCCAGTATGAAGAGGCCGGCGTGGTGCTGGATGAACTGAACGAAAACGCCCGCCGCCTGCGGCTGGTGAGCGATCTCAACCGCAACCTGCTGCTCAGCAACCAGCTCTACTGGCTGCAAGAGCGCAAGGGCGAAGCGCAGCAGGCGCTGATCGAAGCGCTGTCGCTGGCCAACCGCACCGGCTTTATCAGCCACTTCGTCATCGAAGGCGAAGCGATGGCGCAGCAGCTGCGCCAGCTGATCCAGCTCAACACGCTGCCGGAGCTGGAACAGCATCGCGCCCAGCGCATCCTGCGCGACATCAACCAGCATCATCGGCACAAGTTCGCGCATTTCGACGAGAACTTCGTCGATAAGCTGCTGACCCATCCGCAGGTGCCGGAACTGATCCGCACCAGCCCGCTGACCCAACGCGAATGGCAGGTGCTGGGGCTGATCTATTCCGGTTACAGCAACGACCAGATCGCCGGTGAGTTGGATGTGGCGGCCACCACCATCAAGACGCACATCCGCAACCTGTATCAGAAACTGGGCGTGGCTCATCGCCAGGAGGCGGTGCAGCAGGCGCAGCAACTGCTGAAAATGATGGGGTACGGCGCGTAAAAACCCTGATATCCCTCTGGTCTTAAACGCCGCAGAGTTGGTTACAATAGCGGCGTCCCCCTATTACGAGGCAGTCAGCAGTATGGAACAGTTCGAAGCGATCAACGTTGAGCAGGCGTACACCCGCTGGAAAGAGGGCAGCGCCGCCCTGGTCGACATCCGCGATCCGCAAAGTTTTGAAGCCGGGCATACGCCGGGCGCTTTTCACCTCACCAACGCCACCCTGTCGGCCTTTATGCAGCAAAACGACTTCGAGCGGCCGGTGATGGTGATGTGCTACCACGGCAACAGCAGCCGCAGCGCGGCGCAGTACCTGCTGCACCAGGGGTTCGACGCGGTCTACAGCATCGACGGCGGCTTCGAAGCCTGGGCCCGCCAGTATCCGCAAGACGTGGAAACCTCTGCCTGATCCCCGCCGCCCGCCGTGCGTCGGCGGGCTTCCCCTTGGTTTTTGTGCGCGTTTTCGCGGGTTTTTCGCAGATCCGTTTGCCAGCGCTCAGGATTTCGACGTTATAATCGGCCGTCAGGGTCGCCGGCGAGCAAGCCGCGGCCAAAATCATTCACTTACGACGGAAGAGCAATGGTTAGAGTAATCGCCATATCCAACCCGCGCCTGGCGCTGGCCTTTGTCGACTATATGGCGACCCAGGGCATCCGGCTTGAGCTGCGCAACAGCGGCGAGGCGGCGGAAATCTGGCTGGCCGACGACGGTCACCTCGAGCAGGTGCAACACGAGCTGCAGCAGTTTCTGGCCGATCCGCTCAACCGCCGTTATCAGGCCGCCAGCTGGCAGACCGGCCATACCGACGCCGGCCTGCATTATCAGAGCGAATCCTACCTGCACACCCTGCGCAGCAAGGCCGGGCCGCTGACGCTCGGCGTGATGGTGCTGTGCATCGCGGTCTATATTCTGATGCAGGCGCTGGGCGACGATACCGTGATGTACTGGCTCTCCTGGCCGCAGGACAGCAGCCAATACACCCAGCTGTGGCGCTGGGTCAGCCATGCGTTCCTGCATTTCTCCCTGCTGCATATCCTGTTTAACCTGATGTGGTGGTGGTATCTCGGCGGCCAGATGGAAAAACGCCTCGGCGCCGGCAAGCTGTTCGTGCTGGCGGTGGTGTCGGCCTTCTTCAGCGGCTGGGCGCAATCGTTGTTCAGCGGCGCGCTGTTTGGCGGGCTGTCGGGCGTGGTTTATGCGCTGATGGGCTATGTGTGGCTGTCGGGCGAACGGGCGCCGGAGCGCGGCCTGATGCTGCCGCGCGGCCTGATGGTGTTCTCGGTGCTGTGGCTGGTGGCCGGATATTTCGATATTTTAGGAATGTCGATCGCCAACGCGGCACACATAGCCGGTTTAGTGTTAGGGTTATTGATGGCATTTTGGGATACGCGTCATCGCGCACACAACGAACAATAACAGCCGGGAGCTATGCCCCAATGGGCATAGCGGGCGTTTTAGGGGATTATCGTGAAGCAAACACAGCGTCATGACGCAATTATCGAGCTGGTGCGCCTGCAGGGTTACGTCAGCACGGAAGAGCTGGTCGAACATTTTGACGTCAGCCCGCAAACGATTCGCCGCGATTTGAATGACCTGGCAGACCAGAACAAGATCCAGCGTCACCACGGCGGCGCGGCGCTGCCTTCCAGCTCGGTCAACGCTGCCTATAACGATCGCAAGGTGATGTGGTCGGAAGAGAAGGCCCGCATCGCGCAGCGCGTCGCCAGCCAGATCCCGGACGGCGCCACGCTGTTCATCGATATCGGCACCACGCCGGAGGCGGTGGCTCATGCGCTGATGAACCACAAGAACCTGCGCGTGGTCACCAACAACCTTAACGTCGCCACCCTGCTGACCGCCAAGGAAGACTTCCGCCTGATCCTGGCCGGCGGCGAAGTGCGCACCCGCGACGGCGGCATCATGGGCGAAGCCACGCTGGACTTCATCTCCCAATTCCGTCTCGATTACGGCATTCTCGGCATCAGCGGCATCGATATGGACGGCTCGCTGCTCGAATTCGACTATCACGAAGTGCGCACCAAACGCGCGATTATCGAAAATTCCCGCTGCGTGATGCTGGTGACCGACCATTCCAAATTCGGCCGCAACGCCATGGTCAACCTGGGCAACATGAACCTGATCGACTACCTGTTTACCGACCAACTGCCGCCGCCGAGCGTGATGAAAATCATCGAACAGTACGACGTGCAGCTGGAGTTGTGCTGATCCGGCCTTAACCTGCGGGGCGCGCCGCCGCCCCGTTTCATCCCTTCAGACTCCCCTCACCGACAGCCGTTTGCGCGCCCGCGCCATATCCATACTATTTATGTGACTATCATCACCAAACTGTTACCTCTATCACGCCTAAATGTTTTTGTTTGGTTAACTCTTGGCTTGCTTGTTGGTTTTTGATTACAATCATGAGCGAAAACGAACATGAAAGAGCTATTTCGAACATCTGGAGGAAGATGACGTGGAAACCAAAGACTTGATCGTTATCGGTGGCGGCATCAACGGTGCCGGCATCGCGGCGGATGCTGCCGGGCGCGGGCTGTCGGTACTGCTACTGGAAGCGCAAGACTTGGCCTGTGCTACGTCTTCCGCCAGTTCCAAACTGATCCACGGTGGCCTGCGCTACCTGGAACACTACGAATTCCGTCTGGTAAGCGAAGCGCTGGCCGAGCGTGAAGTGCTGCTGAAGCTGGCGCCGCACATCGCGTTCCCGATGCGTTTCCGCCTGCCGCACCAGCCGCACCTGCGTCCGGCCTGGATGATCCGCATCGGCCTGTTCCTGTACGATCACCTGGGCAAACGCACCAGCCTGCCGGGCAGCAAGGGTTTGCGCTTTGGACCAGAGTCGGTGCTGAAGCCTGAACTGAAGCGCGGTTTCGAATATTCCGACTGCTGGGTCGACGATGCTCGCCTGGTGGTGCTGAACGCGCAGGAAGTGGAAAAACGCGGCGGCGAAGTGCGCACCCGCACCAAAGTGACCCGCGCATGGCGTGAAAACGGCCTGTGGATGGTGGAAGCGGTCGATATCGACAGCGGCAAAACCTTCACCTGGCGCGCCAAAGGCCTGGTGAACGCCACCGGCCCGTGGGTGAAAAACTTCTTCGACGACGGCCTGAAGCTGAAATCGCCTTACGGCATCCGCCTGATCAAAGGCAGCCACATCGTGGTGCCGCGCGTGCACGATCAGCCGCAGTCTTACATTCTGCAGAACGAAGACCACCGCATCGTGTTCGTGATCCCGTGGAATGACGAGTTCTCCATCATCGGCACCACCGACGTGGAGTACAAAGGCGATCCGAAAGACGTGAAGATCGACGAGAACGAAATCGCTTATCTGCTGAAAGTGTACAACGATCACTTCAAGAAGCAGCTGGGCCGCGACGACATCGTCTGGACTTACTCCGGCGTGCGTCCGCTGTGCGACGACGAATCCGATTCACCGCAGGCGATCACCCGCGATTACACGCTGGACGTGCACGACGAGCAAGGCAAGGCGCCGCTGCTGTCGGTGTTCGGCGGCAAGCTGACCACCTACCGCAAGCTGGCCGAACATGCGATGGAAAAACTGGCCCACTACTACCCAGGCTGCGGCCCGGCGTGGACCAAAAACGCCACGCTGCCGGGCGGTGACATCGACGGCGATCGCGACGGCTACGCGGCCAAACTGCGCCGAGCGCACGGCTGGCTGCCGGAAGCCCTGGCGCGCCGCTATGCCCGCACCTACGGCAGCCAGAGCGAGCTGATCCTGGCCGGCGCCAACGGCCTCGCCGATCTGGGCGAAGATTTCGGCCACGGTCTGTATGAAGCCGAGCTGCGCTACCTGACCGAGAAAGAGTGGGTCGTGGAGCTGGACGACGCCATCTGGCGCCGCACCAAGCTGGGCATGTGGCTGGACGAAGCGCAGCAGGCGCGAGTGAAAGCCTGGCTGGCGGAACACGCGAAAACGAAAGCGCTGTCTCTGGCTTCCTGAGCTGCAGCGTAACGAAAAAGGGCCGGTTATCCGGCCCTTTGCTTTTTTCCTCTCTCGCTTTACAGTTTCACCGGCTTAATGTGCCAAATTTCATCCGCGTATTCCTGAATGGTGCGATCGGATGAGAAGTAGCCCATATTGGCGATATTCAGCACCGCGCGCCGCGTCCACTCGTCCTGATTGAGATAGACCTCGTCCACCTTGTCCTGCGTGTCCACATAGCTGCGGTAATCCGCCAACAGCTGATAGTGATCGCCGAGGTTGACCAGCGAGTCGAACAAATTGCCATAGCGTTTCGGCTCTTCCGGGCTGAACACCCCGGTGGCGATCTGCGTCAGCGCCTGATGCAGCTCCGGATCCTGCTCATAGTACTGGCGCGGGTTGTAACCGTTGCGGCGCAGTTCCTCAACCTGCTCGGCGGTATTGCCGAAAATAAAGATATTCTCCTCCCCCACGTGCTCACGCATCTCGACGTTGGCGCCGTCCAGCGTGCCGATGGTCAGCGCGCCGTTCAGCGCGAACTTCATGTTGCTGGTGCCCGAGGCCTCGGTGCCCGCCAGCGAGATCTGTTCCGACAGATCCGCCGCCGGGATAATGATCTGCGCCAGGCTGACGCCGTAGTTCGGAATGAACACCACCTTCAGTTGGGTATGCACGCGCGGATCGTTGTTGATCACTTTGGCCACATCGTTGATCAGGCGGATGATCTGCTTGGCGGCATAGTAGGCTGAGGCCGCCTTGCCGGCGAAGATCACCACCCGCGGCACGCGCTCAATGTCCGGGTCAGCCAGCAAACGGTTATACAGCGTGATGACGTGCAGCACGTTGAGCAGCTGCCGTTTGTACTCGTGGATGCGCTTGATTTGCACATCGAACAACGCATCCGGGTTGACCACCACGTTGAGCGTTTTGGCGATGTACAGCGCCAGCCGCTCCTTGTTCTGCCGTTTGGCGCGCTGCACCGCCTGCAGGAAGCTCGGGTAATCGACGTTGGTTTTGATCTCGCTCAGTTGGCTGAGATCGGTGCGCCAGGTTTGACCGATGCAGTCGTCCAGCACCGCCGCCAGCGGCGGATTGGCCAGCGCCAGCCAACGGCGCGGCGTCACCCCGTTGGTTTTGTTGCAGAAACGGGTCGGGAATAGCCGGGCGAAGTCGGCGAACAGCGACTGCACCATCAGTTCGGAATGCAGGGCGGAAACGCCGTTGACCTTGTGGCTGGCCACCACCGCCAGCCAAGCCATGCGCACCCGGCGGCCGTTGGTTTCGTCGATGATCGAGACCCGCGCCAGCAGATCGTTGTCGTCCGGCGCCACTTCCTGCACCATCTTGAGGAAGTGATCGTTGATTTCGAAAATCAGCTGCAGATGGCGTGGCAAGATGCGGCCAATCATATCCAGCGGCCAGGTCTCCAGCGCCTCGCTCATCAGCGTGTGGTTGGTGTAAGAGAACACCTGCTCCACCACTTCCCAGGCGTCGAGCCACTTGAACTTGTGCTCGTCGATCAGCCGGTGCATCAGCTCCGGAATCGACAATACCGGGTGGGTGTCGTTGAGGTGAATGGCGATCTTGTCCGCCAGGTTGTCGAAGGTTTTGTGCATCAGCCAATGGCGGTTGAGGATATCCTGCACCGTGGCCGACACCAGGAAATACTCCTGCCGCAGCCGCAGCTCGCGCCCGGACGAGGTCGAATCGTCCGGATAGAGCACGCGCGACACGTTCTCCGAGTGATTTTTGTCTTCCACCGCCGCGAAGTAATCGCCCTGGTTGAACTTGCCGAGGTTGATCTCATTACTGGCCTGTGCGCCCCACAACCGCAGCGTGTTGGTGGCGTCGGTGTCAAAACCGGGGATCACCTGATCGTAGGCGATGGCCACGACCTCTTCAGTCTCCAGCCAGCGGGCCTTGGCCCCCTCCTGCTGCACGCGGCCGCCGAAGCGCACCTTGTAGCGGGTGTTATGGCGCGGAAACTCCCACGGATTGCCGTACTCCAGCCAGTAGTCCGGCGATTCCATCTGTTGGCCGTTGACGATGTTCTGCTTGAACATGCCGTACTCATAGCGAATGCCGTAGCCGCGCCCCGGCAGCGCCAGCGTCGCCAACGAGTCGAGGAAACAGGCCGCCAGCCGGCCCAGGCCGCCGTTACCGAGCCCGGGGTCGTTTTCTTCCTCCAGCAGCTCCGCCAGGTTCAGCCCCATCTCGTTCAGCGCGTTGTCGATATCCTGATAGATGCCCATCGACAGCAGCGCGTTTGACAGGGTGCGGCCGATCAGAAACTCCATCGACAGGTAATACACCTGCCGCACGTCTTGAGACAGCTGGGCGCGGTTGGAACGCAGCCAGCGCTCCACCATGCGATCGCGTACCGCGAACAGCACGGCGTTCAGCCAATCGTGCCGGTTGGCGATGGCCGGATCCTTGCCGACGATAAACATCAGCTTATAGGCGATGGAGTGTTTCAGCGCTTCCACACTGACCGTAGGTGAGGTGTAACTAAACGGTGAAGTCATGGCTTTTTAATCCCTTGTAGGGAGCCCCGCCATTCGCCGCGGAATAGCGGGCTCCGCTGAACATGGACGCGGCACGCCGCGCCCCGACAATCTACCCTTACGGCTGCCCGCCGCGCGTCAACTCGCGACGCGAAACGCGGGCTACAAGCGTTGATAAAGCGACAGATACTCTTTCGCCGCCACCGGCCAGCCGAAGTCCACGCTCATGGCGTGACGCTGAACGTGGCGCCAATGTTTCGGCCGGCTCCACAGCACCATGGCGCGGCGGATGGCGTTGCCCAGCGCGACGGCGTCGCAATCGTCGAACACGAATCCGCTGGCGGTGCCGTCGGCCAGGTTCTCCAGCGCGCAGTCCACGACCGTGTCCGCCAGTCCGCCGGTGCGGCGCACCAGCGGCAGCGTGCCGTATTTCAGGCCGTAGAGCTGGGTCAGGCCGCAGGGCTCGAAGCGGCTCGGCACCAGAATGACGTCGGCGCCGCCGATGATGCGGTGGGAGAAGGATTCGTGATAACCGATCTGCACGCCGACCTGTTCAGGGTAGTCGGCGGCGGCGGCCAGAAACGCCTGTTGCAGCACCGCATCGCCGGCGCCCAGCAGCGCCAGCTGCCCGCCCTGCGCCAGCAGTTCAGGCAACGCCTGCAGCACCAGATCGAGGCCTTTCTGGCTGGTCAATCGGCTCACTACCGCGAACACCGGCAGTGATTCGTCCACCTTCAGCCCCATGGCCTTTTGCAGATGCAGCTTGTTTTTGACCTTGCTTTTCAGATCGTCGGCGTCATAGCGGGCGCTCAGCCGCGGGTCGTGGGCCGGATCCCAAATCTTGTCGTCCACCCCGTTGAGGATGCCGCTCAGCCTGCCCTGCCGCTGCCGCTCCTGCAGCAGCCCCTCCATGCCGTAGCCGAACTCCGGCCGGGTGATCTCACGCGCATAGGTCGGGCTGACGGCGGTCACGTGGTCGGCATAAAACAGCCCGGCCTTGAGGAACGACATCTGGCCGTAGAACTCCAGGCCATAGACGTTGTAGAACGACGCCGGCAGCCACAGCTCGGTCACGTGATGGGCGGAGAACAGCCCTTGATAGGCCAGGTTATGCACCGTGAACACCGAACGCGCCGGGTGGCCGTTGGCGGCCAGATAGGCGCAGCTAAGACCGGCGTGCCAGTCGTGAGCATGCACCAGCTGCGGGCGCCAGTAGCGATCCAGCCCCTTGGCCAGCTCGCAGGCCATCCAGCCCAGCAGCGCAAAGCGGCGGTGGTTGTCGGGGTAGGCATACATGGACTGATCGTGGTACGGGCTGCCCGGCCGGTCATACAGCCAGGGCGCATCGATGAGATAGATGCCCACACCATGGTAGGTGCCGTAACGCAGGCCAACCCGGCCGGCGAACGAGTCGATTTCCGCCACCAGCACGGTGTCGGGTATGCCGTTGCGTACGTCAGGAAAAGCGGGCAATAGCACCCGAACATCGGCGCCTTCGGCGATTTGCGCCGCCGGCAGCGCGCCAACCACGTCTGCGAGTCCGCCCGTTTTCAGCAGGGGGAACATTTCAGAACATACGTGTAAGACCTGCATTATCACTCCTGAAAGTCGGCCGAAGGCCTCTGGATAAGAAATAAAGCAGGCTTGCCGCTGTTATGTGTGCCGCGTTGCGCAAGCCATCGAACCGTTCATCGGGCGGCAGGCTATCTTTCTGCCCCCCACGTTAACTCACAATTTTGACAACATTTCGCGCGTCACCAGCACGATGCCGCCTTCCGAGCGATAGAAACGCTTGCTGTCCTCATCGGCGTTTTCCCCGATCACCATGCCCTCCGGAATGTGGCAGGCGCGGTCGATGATGCAGCGCCGCAGGCGGCAGGAACGGCCGACGTTCACGTCCGGCAACAATACGGTAGAGTCGATGGTGCAGAACGAGTTCACTCGCACGCGCGGGAACAGCACCGAATGCACCACCACCGATCCGGACACGATGCAACCGCCGGACACCAGCGAGTTCATGGTCATGCCGTGGCTGCCGGAGCGATCCTGCACAAACTTGGCCGGCGGCAGCGGCTCCATGTGGGTGCGGATCGGCCAGGCGCGGTCGTACATGTCCAGCTCCGGCGTCACCGACGCCAGATCGAGATTGGCGCGCCAATAGGCGTCCAGCGTGCCCACGTCGCGCCAGTACGGCGGCAGATCGGGGTTGGACGTCACGCAGGACAAGGTAAACGGATGCGCCCACGCCGCCTGCTGCGCGGTGATTTTCGGGATCAGATCCTTGCCGAAATCGTGGCTGGAGCCGGGGGTCGACATATCCTCTTCCAGCAGTTGGAACAGATAGGCGGCATTAAAAATATAGATGCCCATGCTGGCCAGCGACATATCCGGATTGCCCGGCATCGCCGGCGGATCGGCGGGCTTTTCCAGAAACTCGATGATACGGTCGCTTTCATCCACCTTCATCACGCCGAATTCGCCGGCTTCGCTGCGCGGCACCGGCAGGCAGGCCACGGTGCACTGAGCGCCTTTCTCGACGTGATCGATCAGCATGCGTGAGTAATCCATCTTGTAGATGTGATCGCCCGCCAGGATCACCACGTATTCGGCCTCGTAGCGGCGGATGATATCCAGGTTCTGGTACACCGCGTCGGCGGTGCCCTTGTACCAATGCTCGGTGCTGAGGCGCTGCTGGGCCGGCAGCAGATCGACGAACTCGTTCATCTCCTCGTTGAGGAACGACCAGCCGCGCTGAATGTGCTGCACCAGCGTGTGCGACTGGTATTGGGTGATCACGCCGATGCGGCGGATGCCGGAGTTCAGGCAGTTCGACAAGGCGAAATCGATGATGCGGAATTTGCCGCCAAAGTGGACGGCGGGCTTGGCGCGGGTGGAGGTCAAATCTTTCAAACGTGAGCCGCGGCCGCCGGCCAGGATCAGCGCTACGGATTTAATCGGCAACTGGCGCGCCAACATCAGGGGGTCTTTATTTTCAAACCTAACCATAGCGGACTCCTTTTATTATTTCCGTACCAGAACGCAAAGCGAGCGCGCGGCCTGGTGCCAGGCGGGCAATACCGCCCGTGAGTCTTCCTGAGTGAACGGGGCGACAACCTGCCAATCGCCTTCCGGCAATCTCATCTCCGTCGTTTGCGGCGTGGCGTTGACCAGCAACAGCCAGCGCTGCGACAGCAGGATCTGCATGAGCAGCTCGCCCCGCTCCCACTGCTGCGCGTCGAGCGGCTGGCCTTGCGCGTTCAGCCACTGCACGCTGCCGTCGTCCTGCTGCCACCAGCGGTCCTGCTGCAGCGCGGGGATCTGGCGGCGCAGCGCGATCAGCGACGCGACGTAATCGGTCAGCGCGTCATCCGCCGTGGCCCAATCGAGCCAGGTGGTGGCGTTGTCCTGACAATAGGCATTGTTGTTCCCCTGCTGGCTGTGTCCCTGTTCATCGCCGGCCAGCAGCATCGGCGTGCCCTGGGACAGCAATAGCGTGGCGAGCATCGCCCGCTGGCTGGCCCTGCGGCGTTGCACAATGGCGTCGTCGGCGACCAGGCCTTCCACGCCGTGGTTGTTGCTGAAATTGCGATCGCTGCCGTCGCGGTTGCCCTCACCGTTCGGCTGATTGTGTTTCTCGTTGAAGCTGACCACGTCTTGCAGGGTAAAGCCGTCATGGGCGGTCAGCATGTTGACGGTGGCGTAAGGCGCCCGCCCGCGCTGGTTGTACAGATCGCTGGAAGCGGCAAAACGCCGGGCGAACTGGCCGAGCGACACGCCGCTCTGCAGCCAAAAACGGCGCATGTCGTCGCGGTAATGATCGTTCCATTCGGCGAAGCGGCCGGGAAATGCCCCCACCTGATAGCCGCCGGGGCCAATGTCCCAGGGTTCGGCGATCAGCTTGCAGCGCGACAGCAGATCGTCCGCCAGCATCGCCTGGAACAGCGGCGCATCGCGATCGAACCCCGGCGTGCGGCCCAGCACGCTGCCCAGATCGAAGCGGAAGCCGTCGACGTGGCACTCCCGCACCCAAAAATGCAGGCAATCCATCACCCAGGCTACGCCCTGCGGCTGATCGAGCCGCAGCGTGTTGCCGCAGCCGGTGTCGTTGACATAGTCCCCTTCGGGCGTCAGCCAGTAGTAACTCAGATTATCGATGCCGCTCAGCGACAGCATCGGCCCATCCCTGTCCAGCTCGGCGCTGTGGTTAAACACCACGTCGAGGATCACCTCAATGCCGGCTTGGTGCAGCGCCTTGACCGCATCGCGAAATTCGTTGAGCGGCGTGGCATCGGTGCTCAGGCTGGCGTAGCGGTTGTCCGGCGCATAGGGCGCCAGCACGTTATAGCCCCAGTAGTTGATCAGCCCCAGCCGCTGCAGGCGCGGTTCGGAGGTATGTTGCTGCACCGGCAGCAATTCCAGCGCGGTGATGCCGAGGCGTTTGAAGTGGGCGATCATCGCCGGGTGCCCCAGCGCGGCGAAACTGCCGCGCAGCGCCGGCGGGATCTGCGGGTGCAGCAGCGTCAGGCCGCGCACGTGCGCTTCGTAAATCACCGTCTGTCCCCAGGGCGTGGCGGGCGGGCGATCGTCCTGCCAGTCATACTGTTCGTCCACCACCACGCACTTCGGCATCAGCTCGGCGCTGTCGTGCGGGTCCGGCTGCTCGTAACCGCCGTGCAGGTGCGGGTGGTCCGCCACCGGCCCTTCCACCGCGCGCGCGGCCGGATCGAGCGCCAGCTTGTTGGGGTTGAAGCGCTGCCCGTTCGCCGGATCAAACGGGCCGTAGACCCGGTAGCCGTAACGTTGCCCCGGCCTGCCGCCCGGCAAGTAGCCATGCCAGATATCGCCGCTGCGCGCCGGCAGCGGCAGGCGCACTTCGCGCTGTTGGCCGTCGAACAGGCACAGCTCCACCCGCTCGGCATGCGCCGAATACAGGGTAAAATTGATGCCTTCGCCGTCGTAATGCGCGCCCAGCGGCGCGGCGAGGCCAGCCGTCAGCTCGGTCATGGCGCCTCCCGCAGCAGATAAATGGTCGACAATGGCGGCAACGTCACGCTGATAGAGAAATCGCGGCCATGGCTGCCGACCATTTCGGAAGAGACCCGCCCCTGATTGCCGGCGTTGCTGCCGTGATAGTGGTGCGAATCGGTATTGAGGATCTCGCGATAGTCACCGGCGCGGGAAATGCCGATGCGGTAGCGATAGCGCGGCACCGGGGTAAAGTTGCTGATGGCGATCAGCTCATTGCCCTGCGAGTCGTAGCGCGCAAAGGCGAACACCGAGTTGTCGTGATCGTCGACCACCAGCCACTCGAAGCCATCCGGGAAGTAGTCGCGCTCGTACAGCGGCGCCTGCTGCCGGTAGCAGTGGTTCAGATCGCGCACCAGCCGCTGCACGCCGTTATGCCAGTTATCCAGCCCTTCCAATAAATGCCAGTCGAGGCTGGTATCGAAATTCCACTCGCGCCCCTGCGCAAATTCGCAGCCCATAAACAGCAGCTTTTTGCCCGGATGCGCCCACATAAAGCCGTAATAGGCGCGCAGGTTGGCGAACTTTTGCCAGGCATCGCCCGGCATACGGTCTAGGATCGATTTTTTGCCGTGCACCACTTCATCGTGCGAGATAGGCAATACAAAGTTCTCGGTATAGGCGTACAGCATACCGAAGGTCATCTGGTTGTGGTGATACTTGCGGTGCACCGGATCGCACTTCATATAATTGAGCGTGTCGTGCATCCAGCCGAGGTTCCATTTGTAATGGAACCCCAGGCCGTTGGCGTCCGGCGGCAGGGTGACGCCGGGATAGTCGGTGGACTCCTCCGCCAGCGTCACCGCGCCCGGCTGCGCCTGGCCGATAGTCTGGTTGGTATAACGCAGGAAGGCGATGGCCTCCAGATTCTCGTTGCCGCCGTAGTAATTCGGCACCCACTCGCCGTCGGCGCGGCTGTAATCGCGATAGATCATCGACGCCACCGCATCGACCCGCAGCGCGTCGATGCCGAAACGCTCCAGCCAATACAGCGCGTTGCCCGCCAGGTAGTTGCGCACCTCGTGACGACCGTAGTTGTAGATCAGCGTATTCCAGTCCTGATGGTAGCCCTCGCGCGGATCGGCGTACTCGTACAGCGCAGTGCCGTCGAAATTCGCCAGGCCGTAGGCGTCGCTCGGGAAGTGCCCCGGCACCCAGTCGAGGATCACGTTGATGCCCGCCTCATGCGCCGCCGCCACAAACGCCCTGAAGTCAGCCGGCGTGCCGAAGCGCCGGGTCGGCGCATACAGCCCCAGCGGCTGATAGCCCCAGCTGCCGTCGAACGGGTGCTCGTTGATCGGCAGCAGCTCGATATGGGTGAATCCCATGTCCTTCACATAATCGATCAGCTGCACCGCCAGCTCGCCGTAGCTGAGCCAGAAGTGGTTGTCAGTGTGGCGGCGCCATGAGCCGAGATGCACCTCGTAGATGGCGATCGGCTGGTCAAAATCGTTGGCGCGGCGGCGCGCCGGCGTCGACGGCACCACCTCCGGCAGCGGCGCCACCAGCGAGGCGGTATCCGGGCGCATCTGCGCCTCGAAGGCGTAAGGATCGGCTTTCAACTGAGTATTGCCGTAGCAATCGACGATTTCATATTTGTACAGCTGGCCGGCCTGCACGCCGGGCAAGAACAGCTCCCAGATGCCGTTTTCACGCCGCAGACGCATCGGGTGGCGGCGGCCGTCCCAGAAGTTGAATTCCCCCACCACCGAAACACGCTGGGCGTTGGGCGCCCAGACCGCAAAGCTGACGCCGTCGATGCCATCCAGCGTGACGAGGTGGGCGCCCAGCCGTTCATAGGGGCGCAAATGCGTACCCTCAGCCAATAGCCAACTGTCGATATCCTGCAGCAGCGGGCCGAACCGATAAGGATCGTCGACGATCTGTTGATGATCGCGCCAGCTGACCTGCAGCTGATAGCGGAAAGGATTTTTGCGCCGCGGCACCACCGCGCTGAAGAAACCGCGCGGATCGTCGCAGTTCAGCTGCACCAGCCGCCGGCCGGTTTGCTGTTCCACCAGCCAGACTGCGCCGGCGTCCGGCAGCAGCGCGCGCACCTGCAGACCGTTATCGGTCGCATGCATGCCAAGCAGAGCGAAGGGATCGGCGTAATGGCCGGCGATGATCTGATCAATCACGTCACGATCGGGAAGTACAGGCATAGTCTTCTTCCTTAGATTAACAGCATGATCTAAGCACGGCTTGTTGATTATTCCTTGGCCGTTTTGGTCATCATGCAATGCATTCGGACTCTAAAGCGTGATTGCGGTCGGTTATTGACCAATCTTTACTCTGCCGACCTGAATTTCGCTCTTTATGCTTATTTTTTGAAATATTTCAGTCATGGTGAAAAATTGTCCACCCATGCATTAAGCATAGCCAATGTCTGTTAAAAACTGCTCAGCATTGCTCAGGAAAATTCTTCATTAAGAAAACTGCCAGCCTGGCGGCGTTTGCATGCGGCGGCTGACGAGGAGATAGGCGGGATCCCGCCCATTGAAACGAGGCTGGCGATGACGCTGCCCGACGCGGTGCGCGGCGAACAAAAAAGCGGAAAATAAGGCATTAGGGGGCTGAAAGCAGCCAGCCCCCTGGAAGTGCGGGTTTACAGCAGGATGCGCAGCATGCGGCGCAGCGGCTCGGCCGCGCCCCACAGCAGTTGGTCGCCTACGGTGAACGCCGACAGGTACTCCGGCCCCATATTCAGCTTGCGCAGACGGCCGACCGGCGTATTCAGCGTACCGGTCACCGCCGCCGGCGTCAGTTCGCGCATGGTCAGTTCGCGGTCGTTCGGGATCACGCGCACCCAGTCGTTGTGCGTCGCCAGCATCTGCTCGATTTCCGGCAGCGACACGTCTTTTTTCAGCTTCAGCGTGAACGCCTGGCTGTGGCAGCGCAGCGCGCCGACGCGCACGCACAGACCGTCGACCGGGATCACGCTGGCGGTGTTCAGGATCTTGTTGGTTTCCGCCTGGCCTTTCCACTCTTCGCGGCTCTGGCCGTTGTCGAGCTGCTTGTCGATCCACGGGATCAGGCTGCCGGCCAGCGGCACGCCGAAGTTATCGGTCGGCAGTTTGCCGCTGCGGGTGGCCTCGGTCACCTTGCGTTCGATATCCAGAATGGCGGAGGCCGGGTTCTGCAGCTCTTTCGCCACGTCGGCGTGCAGCATGCCCATTTGGGTCAGCAGTTCGCGCATGTGGCGCGCGCCGCCGCCGGAGGCCGCCTGGTAGGTGGCGACCGACGCCCACTCCACCAGATCGTTGGCGAACAGGCCGCCGAGCGACATCAGCATCAGGCTGACGGTGCAGTTGCCGCCGACGAAGGTTTTGATGCCTTTGTCCAGGCCCTGCTGAATCACCGCGTGGTTGACCGGATCCAGGATGATGATGGCGTCGTCCTGCATGCGCAGCGACGAGGCCGCGTCGATCCAGTAACCCTGCCAACCGCTGGCGCGCAGCTTAGGATAGACTTCGTTGGTATAATCGCCGCCCTGACAGGTAATAATGATATCGAGCGCGCTCAGCGCGTCGATGTCATACGCATCCTGCAGCGTGCCCTGCTGGCCGCCAAAGGCCGGCGCGGCGGAACCGTGCTGCGAGGTGGAGAAAAAGACCGGGCGAATGGCGTCGAAATCGCGCTCTTCCGTCATGCGTTGCATGAGAACCGAGCCGACCATTCCGCGCCAACCGATGAAACCAACGTTTTTCATAATATCTGTGTCCCGCCCGGATAAGGGCTTATTAGGTGATAACGAGTTGTGTGCAATATCTCCTCACCTTACAAAATGTCGGCGCGGGCGCAAAGTGAATTTATTCGATGGCTGGGGATTTCTCAGCAATCCTTCTTATAGGCAAGGACGCGGCCGTAAAGGCCGAGGCGTTTTCCCGATCACGAGGTCACCATGACAGAGATGATTTCCGCTACGATATTGCTGTTTTTAATTATGGATCCGCTGGGCAACCTGCCGATTTTCATGTCGGTGCTCAAGCATCTGGAGCCGCGCCGCCGCCGGGTGGTGCTGATCCGCGAACTGCTGATCGCCCTGCTGCTGATGCTGATCTTTCTGTTCGCCGGCGAGAAAATTCTGGCGTTCCTCAACCTGCGCACCGAAACCGTCTCCATTTCCGGCGGCATCATCCTGTTTCTGATCGCCATCAAGATGATTTTCCCCACGCAGGAGGGGAACAGCTCCGGGCTGTCCGCCGGCGAGGAGCCATTCCTGGTGCCGCTGGCGATCCCGCTGGTGGCCGGGCCATCAATTCTGGCGGCGCTGATGCTGCTGTCGCACCAATACCCGCATCAGCTGCCGCATTTGGTGGCGGCGCTGCTGATCGCCTGGGGCCTCTCTGCGGCCATTTTGCTGATGTCGAACCTGTTCCTGCGCCTGCTGGGCAGCAAAGGCGTCAGCGCGCTGGAGCGGTTGATGGGGCTGATTCTGGTGATGCTGTCGACCCAGATGTTCCTGGACGGCGTGCGGGCTTACATGAAGCTGTAGGCGCCTGGCGGCGCCGACAACGGTCCGCGCTCAGCGGGCGGTAACGCGGCGAATATAGGCGAGCGTATCGGCAACCACGCCGTCCAACGGCTGGTTGATGTCGATCGCTTGCACATCCGGCTCCTGCTCGCCCGGCTCTTCCAGCGTGGCGAACTGGGAAATCAACATCTGCGGCTTGAAGAAATGGCCCTTGCGTTGCTTCAGACGCTCCTCGATCACTGACTGGTCGCCTTTCAGATACAGGAAATGCAGGTTGAGATTGCCGTCGCGCAGGCGATCGCGATAGCTTTTCTTCAGCGCCGAGCACACCAGCAGCGACACGTCGTTGGTGCGCTGCATGGCGAAGATGGCGTCGTTCAGGGCCGCCAGCCACGGCGCGCGATCGTTGTCGTCCAACGCATGCCCGGAGGACATTTTGATGATGTTGGCGCGCGGGTGCAGGTAATCGCCGTCCAGCATGGCGGCGTTGGCCTGGTGAGCGACAGCGCTGGCCACGGCGGATTTGCCGCTGCCGGAAACGCCCATCAAAACAAATACGTGATTCTGCGGATTGCTCATTGTGTCATGCCCTTATGGGAACTGGCGCGAGCGCGCCAAATGCGTCCCGACTGATAAAGATACTTTGGAACGCCGACGCCCCGCAGGGCGCCGGATAAAGATTATACGACCGTCGCCAGCAGCAGACAGCCCACCAGGCCGCACACCGAGATAATGGTTTCCAGCACCGACCAGGATTTGATGGTTTCCATGATGCTCAGGTTGAAGTACTCCTTGAACAGCCAGAAGCCCGGATCGTTGACGTGCGAGAAGATGACGCTGCCGGAACCGACCGCAATCACCATCAGCTCAGGGCTGACGCCGGTGGTGGCGATCAGCGGTGCCACAATGCCACCCGCGGTGATCGCCGCCACGGTGGCGGAACCCAGCGCCAGACGCAGCGCAGCGGCGATCGACCAGGCCATCAGGATCGGCGAAACGTTGCTGCCTTCCATCAGGCCGGCGATGTACTTCTCAACGCCGCTGTCCACCAGCACCTGCTTGAAGGCGCCGCCGCCGCCAATGATCAACAGCATCATGGCGATGATTTTAATCGAGTCGGTGATGGTGCCCATCACTTCATCCATGGTACGGCCACGGTTCAGGCCGAAGGTGAAGATGGCGATCAGCACGGCGATCAGGGTGGCCATCACCGGGTCGCCGAAGAACTCGGCGAAGCGCAGCAGGCTGTGGCCCTTCGGCAGCACCATTTCAGCGACCGCGCGCAGCGCCATCAGGATCACCGGCACCAGCGACGTGGCGACGCTGACGCCAAAGCTTGGCATCTCCGCGTCGGTAAAGGTTTTCGGGTTGTACAGGCCTTCCGGCACCGGCTTGTCGATGCCTTTCAGGAAGCGGGCATAGACCGGGCCGGCCAGGATCACCGTCGGGATCGCCAGCAGCGTGCCGTACAGCAGGGTTTTACCCATGTCGGCATGGAAGATGGTGGCGATGGCGGTCGGGCCTGGGTGCGGCGGCAGGAAGCCGTGGGTCACCGACAGCGCGGCGGCCATCGGCACGCCGACGTACAGCAGCGGGATACGCGCGGAGGCGGCGATGGTGAACACCAGCGGCAGCAACAGCACGAAGCCCACTTCGTAGAACAGCGCGAAGCCGACGGTGAAGCCGGTCAGCACCACCGCCCATTGAATGTGTTTTCTGCCGAACTTGTCGATCAGCGTGGTGGCGATGCGCTGTGCGCCACCGCAGTCCGCCAGCAGTTTGCCGAGCATGGCGCCGAAGCCCATGATCAGCGCCAGGCTGCCCAACGTGCCGCCCACGCCGGCCTTGATGGAGCCGATGACCTTATCGACCGGCATACCCTGCGCGATCCCGACCGCCAAAGCAACCAGAACCAGAGAGATAAAGCCGTTCAGCTTGAAGCGGATCATCAGCAGCAGCAGCAGCGCTACGCCGCCTGCAACAATCACTAATGGCATAGTTTTTCTCCAACCTTTTATCGCGACTCTCTTTACAATAGGCGTAAAGCGTGCGGTTGTTTTATTTTTAGGCTCTTTCCCGGTGTTTAAGAAGAGCTGTAGGTGTTGTTGAGTCAGAGGTTCAGTCTTGCAGCAAGATGACCGCGCACTCGTTGTTACCGGTATCATGATACCGGTAACAACATGAGCGCCGGAACCGGGTAACCGGCTAAAATTCGCGTTCTGGGACAGAGATCAAACTTATGCCGGCAACGAGCGGCGGGCTTACAGGCGGGGTAACCAGCGCGCCTCAGGGCGCGCTGTAAAAAGAAAGAGTGTTAAAACAGAACGTTAAAATGGCTCAGATGCTGCCGCCGGGGATCACGGTGAAACCGACGTCCACCATGCGCGGGCACACCGTTTCGCCGCGCAGCCGGGCCAGCAAGCGCTCGGCGCCGATCTGGCCCATGCGTTCGCGCGGCGTCAGCACGCTGGCCAGCTTCGGCACCATCACCTGGCCGATGTCATGGCCGTGGAAACCGGCGATCGCCATGTCCTGCGGGATCGACAGCCCTTGCCGCTGGCATTCGAAGGCCGCGCCGATCGCCAGGTCATCGTTGGTGCAGAAGATACTGTCGATCTGCGGGTAGTCACGCTGCGCCTGGCGCAACAGCTCGCCGCCGGCGGAATAAGAGGAAGAACGCGCGGTCATGATGCTGTACGGCTCCAGGCCGGATTCACGCATCGCCTGCTCATACCCCTGCTGCTTGATGATGGTACGCTCATCCTGACGAGCGCCGAAATAGACCACGTGACGGTGGCCGTGCGCGATGATCTGCTGGGTCATCTGGCGCGCCGCCTCGAAGTTGTTGAAGCCCACCGCCAGATCGATGCACGGTGAGACGCAGTCCATCAGCTCCACCACCGGAATGCCCGCCACCTCGATCATTTTCAGGGTGCGCGGCGTGTGATGGCGCTCAGACAGGATCAGGCCGTCGATATTGTAAGACAGCAGCGAGGTCAGACGCTCTTCTTCACGCTCCGGCAGGTAGCCATAGTGCGCCAGCATGGTTTGGTAGTTGTGCGCGTCGGTTACGCTTTCGATGCCGCGCAGCACTTCGGCGAACACCTGGTTGGTCAGCGACGGCAACAGCACGCCAATCGCCCGGCTGGTGGCGTTGGAGAGGATATCCGGCGCGCGGTTGGGGATGTAGCCCAGCTCATCCAGCGCGACGGCGATTTTTTGCTGCAGGGCGGCGGAAACCTGGTCGGGATTGCGCAGATAACGGCTCACCGTCATCTTGGTCACGCCCACCTTGTCCGCCACATCCTGGAGTACCGGCCGTTTTTTCTTCATTATCAATGAACTGACTAACCGTGAATGGGCAGTCATTTTAGCAAAAAAAACGGCGGGCCGATATTGTCGGTTATGCGACAGCCAACGCAAAAAGGGCTCACACAGTGAGCCCTTCATACGCTGACAAAGGGGGAAAAAGCGTGGTTTTTCCCCCTTTGTGATGATTAGCCGAAAATCAATAAATTGATTTTCCTTGTTTTTATATGCTGGCGGCGTCAAGTCAGGCAACATCGTCAGACGTGTCATTAACCTCAAGGGCTCACACCGTGAGCCCTTGAAATTTACCGCTTAATCACACCGGCGGCAGATCGAACAGCAGGATTTCGCTCTCTTCGTCGGCCTGGATCGTCAGCGCCGATTCATCCCACACCGCGAACGCGTCGCTGATGCCGGCGGTCTGGCCGTTGACCGAGACCTTGCCGCGCACCACCTGGATCCAAACGCGACGGCCGGCGGCAATCGGGCATTCCCCCTGCTCGCCCTTATTCAGCGCCCAACGCGACAGCGTCATATCCTGGAACACCTTCAGCGAGCCGTCACGCGCATCCGGCGACAGCACCAGCTGACGGCCCTGCGGCGCGTCGAACATGCGCTGCTCGTAGCGCGGCTCCAGCCCGACCTGATCCGGGATGATCCAAATCTGGTACAGGTGCAACGGACGATCCTGATTAGCGTTGTACTCAGAGTGACGCACCCCGGTGCCCGCACTCATGATCTGGAATTCACCGGCCTGGATCTGCTCCTTGTTGCCCATGCTGTCCTGATGTTCCACCGTACCGCTCAGCACGTAGGTCAGGATTTCCATGTCTTTATGCGGGTGAGTACCGAAACCCTGCCCTGCGTCGATCACATCTTCGTTGATCACTCGCAGCGCCGAGAACCCCATAAAGTTCGGATCGTAGTAATCGGCAAATGAGAAGGTGTGCCAGCTATCCAGCCAGCCATGATTGGCGTGGCCGCGGTCTTCCGCTTTACGTACATAAATCATTTTCAACTCTCCTCAATGTTTTTTTACAGTCTAGTCCTGCCAGCAGAATAAGAAAGCGTAAAAAACTCATGCCTCTGTTCAAAAATTTCGATGGAATGAAACAGCGGATGGGCAGCGGATTTGTTGAAAGCGGAACCGGCTGAAAAAGGGCAAAAAAAAAGCCAGCACCCGAGCTGGCTAAGTAAACACTGGAAGCAATGTGAGCAATGTCGTGCCTTCGCAGCGAGAGTATCAAGGATTGATGCCCTCCCCGGAACGCATCGCAATAATAATCATTATCATTCGCACCTGTAAAGCGTTTTTTTTGACCCGTTGAAATAATATTGACTCAAGGCAGTAAACGGATAAATTCAGAGGTTATTCAACCGGTAAGCAAAAGGAGCAGCGAGATGAGCGAGATCGTGATACGCCACGTGGAAACATCGGATGCTCAGGCTCTGCATCATCTTTATTCTCAGACGCCCGTCTACCGCGATACGCTGCAGCTCCCGCTACCGTCCGTCGAGTCCTGGCAGAAACGCCTCGCCAACCCCGAACCGGGCACGCATAACCTGGCGGCCTTCGTTGACGGGCAGCTTGTCGGTCAGTTAGCCGTGATGCTGAATCAGCGCGTTCGCCGCCGCCACGTGGCCACCTTCGGCATCGGCGTCGATCCGCGCTACCACGGTAAAGGCGTCGGCAGCCGCCTGATGCAGGCGATGATCGACCTGTGCGACAACTGGGCGGCCATCGAGCGCATCGAACTGACGGTGTTCACCGACAACCCGGCGGCCATCGCGCTGTATCGCAAGTTCGGTTTTGAGATTGAAGGCACCAGCCGCGCTTTCGCCATTCGCGACGGCGTGCTGGTCGATGCCTACCATATGGCGCGTTTTCGCTCCGGGCAGCCGCGCGGCGATGCGTGATCTCATCCCCCCGCAGGGGCCGCTGCGCCGGCCCCTGAATATCAACCGCCGAACCTTTTTACACGCGCTGGCCGGCCTGACCGCCGCCGGCATGTTCTCCCCCTTCACCCCATTAGGTGCCGCTATGCCAACTTCCGCCGCCGGTCGCCCTGGCGCCCGCAACCTGATTACCGATGTGCCCGGCCTGAAGGTCGGCGTGGCGCAGGACAGCCGGGTGCGCACCGGCGCGACGGTGATCCTGCCGGACAGCCCGGCGATTGCCGCCGTGGACGTGCGCGGCGGCGGCCCCGCCACCCGGGAAACCGACGCGCTGGGTGAAGACAATTTGGTACAGACCGTCGATGCGTTGACGTTCAGCGGCGGTTCGGTATACGGCCTGGCGGCGGCGGACGGCGTCGCGGCCTGGCTCGGGCTACAAGGCAGAGGCTATGCGCTGCGGCCGGCTCCCGGCGTGCCGGTCTCACCTATCGTGCCCACCGCCTGCCTGTACGATCTGGCCAACGGCGGCGATAAAAACTGGCAGCTCACGCCGCCGTATCGCCAGCTGGGCATCGACGCGGTCGGCAAGGCTGGATTGGACTTTCCACTGGGCACCGTCGGCGCCGGCTACGGCGCCATGACCGGCATGGGCAAGCTGAAAGGCGGGCTCGGTTCGGCATCGATCGTTGCCGCCAGCGGCGCTACCGTCGGCGCACTGGTGGCGGTCAACAGCCTGGGAGCGGTGGTGGCGCCCGGCACCCGCGCCTTCTGGGCGACGCCCTATGAAATTGACGGTGAATTCGGCAACGGCGGCGCGGCGGCGCTGGCGCAACTGCGCGCGCAGGGCGAAGACTGGATGGTGCAAGAGCCGCAAGGCGGCAGAAAGAACACCACCCTGGCCTGCATCGCCACCGATCTGGCGCTGACGCGTGTGGAGTTGAAACGGGTGGCCATCATGGCGCAAGACGGCATGGCGCGCGCTATTCGCCCGCTGCACAGCCCGTTTGACGGCGACGTGGTGTTCGCCCTGTCCACCGGGCAGCGCGAGGTACAGGGCAGCCGCGAACTGGCGGTGCTGCAGATCGGCGCGCTGGCGGCGGACACCCTCGCTCGGGCGATCGCCCGGGGCGTATACGCCGCCACGCCGTGGCCGGGCAGCCAGGTCACAACCTGGCAAACGCTCGGCGGCTAACGCGCCGCCATCAAAAAAGGGAGCCGGTGGCGCCCCTCGATCTTTATTGCCCCCCACCGCCTAAATACCGGCAGTTTCCCGAATATAACGGCGCGCCTTCACCGCATACTCGAACGGGTTGGCCAGCGCCGGATCCTGCTCGGCCTCCACCACCATCCACCCTTTGTAACCGCGCTCGTCCAGCAGCCTGAACACCGGCCTGAAGTCGATCACGCCATCACCCGGCACGGTGAAGGTGCCCTTCTTCACGCCGTCGAGGAAGCTCAGCTTGTTGGCCTTCACTTCCGCCACCACCTCATCGCGCACGTCCTTCAGGTGGACATGGTTGATGCGCGGCAGATACTTCTCCAGGATCGCCATCATCGCCTGTTGGCTGCCTTCCGAATAGTAGGCGTGGCCGGTATCGAACAGCAGGTAAACGTCGTCGTTGACCATGCTCATGTAGCGATCGATTTCGGCCGTGGTCTGAATGCCGGTGCCCATGTGGTGGTGCAGGCACACCTGCATGCCTTTATCGGCGGCGATCTTCGCCAACTCGTTGTAACCGTCGGCCACGCGCTGCCACTCTTCATCGCTGAAGTACGGCTTCTCTTCGAACACGCCTTTGGTGGTGCCCTGAATGCTCTTGCTCTGCTCTGAGCAGCCAATCACCCTGGCGCCCATGGCATGCAGGAAATTCATGTGGTTGATAAATTCATCAATGGTTTTGTCTTTCTGGCCGTCGGCGAAAAAGGTGCTGAACCAGGCGTTGCAGATCTGGATGCCGCGAATATCCAGCATCGGTTTCAGCACCGCCGGATCGCGCGGGTATTTGCTGCCCACTTCGCTGCCGGTGAAACCGGCCAGCGCCATTTCACTGACGCATTGCTGGAAGGTGTTCTCCTTGCCCAGATCGGGCATGTCGTCGTTGGTCCAGCCGATCGGCGCAATGGCCAATTTCACGTTGTCTTTATTCATGGTTTGCCTCGGTCCTTGAAAGGCCGCCGGTACAAACGCCGCCGGCGAGCCGAATCAGATTATTTGCCCAACAGCTCTCTTTCGATGCGTTCTCTGGTCGCCACCGCCTGGCTCGGCATCTTTTCCGGGTAACCGAACAGCGAGGTGCAGATGATCGATTCGCCGCCGACCTTGAAGCTGCGGTTGGCAAATTCCATGTCGCGCAGCGTCTGGAACAGGGCGTCGAAATTCACCTCGCCTTCGCCGATGCCGATGTGCTGGTGCACCGCGGCGTCAACGCCCGGCGGGTTGACGATATAGCGGCAGTGCTTGGTGTGGTTCATGGTGTCGGCGATCAGCACGTGGGACAGATCGTCCCCGGCGTACTGCAGCATCCCGGCTACGTCACCCTGCCCCTTGTCGTAGTAGAAGGTGTGCGGCACGCTGTAGAGATATTTGACGTGGTCGCTGCGCAGCGACTTCACCAGATCGGCGGTTTCGTTGCTCAGCTCGCAGAAGTCCCACGGGTGCGACTGGATCTCCATACGAATACCCTCGCGCTCAACGATCGGCAGCAGCTCCTCCATCGAGCGATACCACAGCTCCTCGCAGATCTCCGGTTCGTTGGGGTTGCCGGCCAGCTCGGTGTTGATCACCTGCACGCCCATTTCCACCGCGATTTCGATCATCCGTCGCCAGTTTTTGACCGCCGCCTGGCGGCGATCTTCCCCCGGACCGGACCAGCGATATACCACGATAAATGAGGAGATCTCCACGCCGGTCGCTTTTAGGGCGTTTTTATACTCCGCCATGATTTCGCGGCTGGCCTTCGGATGTTTGTAAAACGGGTTGATCTGCGGGTGCGGCGACTGCTCGATGTATTTGTAGCCCCAGTCCGCCACCTGCTGAACCATTTTGGTGACGCCCAAATCCCGGATAACGTCGACATCAAAAGCGATCTTCATGGTCACTCCTCTGCAATCGTGGTTACGCGCTGCGAGCGGTTATTTACCGTAAAACGCCGGGCGCGCCGGCAGGGTCACCGGCACGATCTCGCCGCTGAGCTGGGCCGCCACGCAGGCGTCGGCGGTTACCGCGGCGGCGTAGCCGTCCCAGGCGGAAGGCCCGGTCAACTTGCCCGCGGCTACGTCGTTGATGAAGCCCTGCAGCTCGACGTCATAGGCATCGATAAAGCGATCCTTCCAGTCGGTCAGGATTTCGGTCGACAGGCGGGCGCCGCTGCGCATCTGCACCGAGGACGGTTCCGGCAGTTTGGCGATGCCGGTTTCCCCCACCACTTCGCACTGAATGTCGTAGCCGTACTGGCAGTTGACGAAGATTTCGACGTCGATGCGCGTCCCTTTGGCGGTTTCAAACAGCACAATTTGCGGATCTTTCAGGTGCGGGAACGCCTTCGGGCTCTTGCGTGGGAACACCACCTGCACCGACACATAGTCGTCGTCGAGCAGCCAGCGCAGCACGTCGATTTCGTGGATCAGGGTGTCGGTGATCGCCATATCGGTGGTGTAGGCCTCGCCGACCGTCGGGTTGCGGTGCGCGCAGTGCAGCATCAGCGGCTCGCCGATCTGGCCGCTGGTCAGTACCTGTTTCAGCGCGCGATAGCCCTGATCATAGGGGCGCATGAAGCCGACCTGCACCAGCCGTTTGCCGTGCTTCGCTTCGGCGTCGACAATGTTTTTGCAACCCTGCGCGGTCACCGCCAGCGGCTTCTCGCAGAATACCGGTTTGCCGGCGGCGATGGCCGCCAGCACGAACTCTTCATGACTCGGCCCCCAGGAGGTGACCAGCACCGCCTGCACGTCGGAGGCTTTGATCAGATCGTGGCCGTTGTCATACACCCGCGCATCCAGCTGCAGATCGCTCACCACCTTGGCGGCGTTGTCGCGGTTGATGTCGTTGACCGCCACCACGCGGGCGCCCTGCAACACTTTGCTGCAGCGACGGATATGATCGCGGCCGATGGCGCCGGTGCCGATAACCCCAATGTTCAATGTCATTTTCGCTACCCTCGAGATTAATGTATGAAAACGAATCAGTAATCGCGCGCCTTATCGATGTTTTCCTGCAGCTTGCGCGCCACTGCGACGATTTTTTCGCTGTCGGCCACCTGAGCGCCGCCCACGCGCCACCAGCTGAGATACTTGTGCACCATGGTCTTCGGCAGCACCTTGATGTCCAGCAGCGTGGACACGGTTTGCCTGCGGGCGTCGGCCAGCGCGTCGAGCAACTGCTGCTCGGTGGTGACGCGATAGGTTTTACAGCCGTAAGCCGCCGCCAGCATGGCGAAATCGACCGGCACCAGTTTGCCGTCGAGCTTGCCGCCCTGTGGATTGCGGAAGCGGAATTCGGTGGTGTAGCTGTCCATGCCGTGTTCCATCTGCAGGTTGTTGATGCAGCCGTTGGTCATGTTGTCGAACAGCACCACGTTGATCTTGCAGCCTTCCTGAATCGAGGTGACCAGTTCGGAATGCAGCATCATGAAGGCGCCGTCGCCCACCATCGCGTACACCTCGCGCTGGGGCTCGGCCAGCTTGACCCCCAGCGCGGCGTTCACCTCGTACCCCATGCAGGAGTAGCCGTATTCCACGTGGTAACCGTGCTCGCCGCGGTTGTGCCACACCCGCTGCAGATCGCCCGGCAGGCTGCCGGCGGCGGCGACGATCACGCTGTCCGGCGGCAGCTCGCGGTTCAGCACCCCCAGCACCCGGCTTTGCGTCATCGCCGAGCCGGTCTGGGCGATAAATTCGTCGAACACCTGCTCGCGGTCGAGGTGATCGTCTATCTCCGGCACAAAGTCTGCGCCGCTGTATTCCACCGAGTAAACACGCTCGGTCTCTTCACGCTGGGCACCGCGCGCCGCGGCGATGGCGTCGCCCCAGCCGGCGCGATAATCGGCCTGCGCCAGCAGCGCGCCCAGTGCGTTCAGGGCCTCGCGGGCGTCCGCCAGCACCTGCACGCCGTCGAGCTTGCCGGCGTCGAAGGCGCTGACGTTGATATTGAGGAAGCTGACGTCCGGGTGTTGGAACAGCCATTTGGACGAGGTGGTGAAATCGGTGTAACGGGTGCCGACGCCAATCACCAGATCGGCCTGCCGGGCCAGCGTGTTGGCCGCCAGGCAGCCGGTTTCGCCGATGCCACCGAGGTTGAATTCATGGTCACTCGATACCGTGCCTTTACCGGCCTGGGTCTCGGCGAACGGAATGCCGAAGCGCTCGGCGAATTCGCGCAGCGCTCGCCCGGCCTGCGAGTACTTCACGCCGCCACCGCACACCAGCAGCGGTTTGCGTTTGGCCGTCAGCAGCGCCAAGGCGTCCGCCAACATGCCGTCGGTCGCCGGGCGGCGATCGAGCCGATGCACGCGCTTTTGGAAGAAATAGTCGGGGTAGTCGTAGGCTTCACCCTGCACGTCCTGCGGCAGACACAGCGTCACCGCGCCGGTTTCCGCCGGATCGGTCAACACGCGCATCGCATTGATGCAGGCGCTCATCAGCTGTTCCGGGCGCACGATGCGATCCCAGTATTTGCTCACCGCACGGAACGCGTCGTTGGTGCTGATGCTGAGATCGTAAGACTGTTCGATTTGCTGCAACACCGGGTCCGGCTGGCGGGAAGCGTAAACGTCGCCCGGCAGCAGCAATAAAGGAATGCGGTTAGCGGTGGCGGTGGCCGCGGCGGTGATCATATTGGCGGCGCCGGGGCCGACCGAGGAGGTACAGGCGTAAATTTGCCGGCGCAGCTTCTGTTTGGCGAAGCCGATCGCCGCATGGGCCATCCCCTGCTCGTTGCGGCCCTGGTGCACCCGCAGATCGCCGCTATCCTGTTCCAGCGCCTGCCCCAGCCCCAGCACATTGCCGTGGCCGAAAATCGCGAAAATGCCCGCGACGAATTTGGTTTCCACGCCGTCGGCCAGCAGATACTGGTTATCGAGAAATCTGACGAGCGCCTGCGCCATGGTTAACCTGATCTTGCCCATTTACCCACCCTTTAGATTAAGGGCCGCCCCGGAAAGCGCTCATGCCGAGCCGACAATCCCGTGTTTGTGTTACGCGGCGGCAGCTATTATCTTGAGCAGGCGATGCCCGCGCTGCTCACGAAGTCGACAACCTGAAACGTGAAGCGATTATAAACAAATATATTTTTCATAAAATCACATTACAGAAGAAACATTTCATTTTGCGATAAAGATCGCATATTGCATGAAAAGCCCGTTTCATCTCGTGGTTCAGCCTTCATGGGCTTCGTGCCGCGCACCGGCCGATAAAAGTCGTTGGCACATGGGCTGACAGCCTTTTCCTCTGCCCTCACCTCCCTTTTATGTTCCGCCCCGGCGGCCCTTGCGCAGCCGATTCATCGCCTTTTCCCACGCCTCTGTCGATGTTTTAAACGCATCACATTTTTGGGGTGTAAATTTCATTTCATATTGAAATTGAAATTTTCATTCCCCATACTGTCCCCATGCTTCCTGCAGGGCGCCACGCTCGGGCCGCCGCCGGAGTTTTGCTTAACAGAAGGAAACGGGTATGGCTACACAACAAAAACAGCTTGATGTCATTTGTCTCGGGCGCATCGCCGTCGATTTCTATGCTCAGCAGATCGGCGCGCGTCTGGAAGACGCCGGCACATTCGCCAAATACCTCGGCGGCTCTTCCGGCAACGTGGCCTACGGCACCGCCATTCAGGGGTTGAAATCCGGCATGCTGGCCCGCGTCGGCG
The DNA here is from genome assembly GCF_047456145.1 of Serratia sp. BNK-23. Classification (NCBI taxonomy): domain Bacteria; kingdom Pseudomonadati; phylum Pseudomonadota; class Gammaproteobacteria; order Enterobacterales; family Yersiniaceae; genus Serratia; species Serratia sp. BNK-23. Next base: position 108,729 of record NZ_CP179900.1, on the reverse strand, counting down.
ATGAACACATGGGCCGCTTTCTGCGTGAAGAGCTGCAGCGCGTCGGAGCCGATACCCGCTGTCTGATCACCGACAAGCAACGATTAACCGGCCTGGTGATCCTCGGCATCAAGGATCAGGAAACCTTCCCGCTGATCTTCTACCGCGAAAACTGCGCGGACATGGCGCTGACGCCGGACGACATCGACGAGGCCTACATCGCCTCCTCCCGCGCGCTGGCCATCACCGGCACGCACCTGTCGCACCCGAACACCCGCGCCGCGGTGCTGAAGGCGCTGGAGTATGCGCGTCGCCACGGCCTGCGCACCGCGCTCGACATCGATTACCGCCCGGTACTGTGGGGGCTGACGTCGCTGGGCGACGGCGAAACCCGCTTTGTGGAATCAGACCAGGTGACCCGCGAACTGCAGGAGGTGCTGCACCATTTCGATCTGATCGTCGGCACCGAAGAGGAATTTCATATCGCCGGCGGCAGCACCGACACGCTGACGGCGCTGAAAAACGTGCGCCGGACTACCGCGGCCACGCTGGTGTGCAAGCGCGGCGCGCAGGGCTGCTCGGTGTTCGAAGGTGAAATCGCCGACGACTGGGCGCAGGTGAAGCTGCACGCCGGTGTGCGGGTTGAAGTGCTGAACGTGCTGGGGGCCGGCGACGCCTTTATGTCCGGGCTGCTGCGCGGCTACCTGAACGATGAGGGCTGGGAGCAGGCCTGCCGCTACGCCAACGCCTGCGGCGCATTGGTGGTTTCGCGCCACGGCTGCGCGCCGGCGATGCCGACCAAACGGGAACTGGACGACTACCTGCAGCGTGAACAGCAGGTCACGCGCCCGGACCGCGACGCACGCCTGAACCACCTGCACCGGGTCACCACCCGCAAGCAACAGTGGCCGGAACTGTGCGTGTTCGCCTTCGATCACCGCAAGCAGCTGGCGGACATGGCGCGCGAAGCCGGCGTCGGCGAGGAACGCATTCCGCGCCTGAAGACCCTGCTGCTCACCGCGGCGCAACAGGCTGCCGCGCAGGCCGGCCTCAACGGCAACAGCGGCATTCTGGCCGACACCACCTATGGGCAGGCGGCGCTGAACGAGATCACTGGCCAGGGATGGTGGATCGGCCGGCCGGTGGAGCTGCCCAGCTCGCGCCCGCTGCGCCTGGAGCACGGCAATATCGGTTCGCAATTGATCGACTGGCCGCAGGAGCACGTGGTGAAGTGCCTGGTGTTTTATCACCCGCACGATGCGGAGGAACTGCGCCGCGAACAGGATGAGCTGATCGCCGACGTCTACCGCGGCTGCTGTAAATCCGGCCACGAGCTGCTGCTGGAGGTGATCCTGCCGGACAGCAACGCCGACAAAGACGAACGTTATTACCTGGAGATGATTGAGCATTTCTACCAGTTGGGCATTCAGCCCGACTGGTGGAAACTGCCACCGCTGAGCGCAGAAAACTGGCGGCAGGTCGGTGCCCTGATCGACACCTACGATCCCTTCTGCCGCGGCGTGCTGATCCTGGGGCTCGACTCCCCGGAGGCGGTGCTGAAGGCGGGCTTCGCCGCCGCCGCGGATGCGCGCTGGGTGAAAGGTTTCGCCGTCGGCCGCACCATTTTCGGCCAACCTTCGCGCCGCTGGCTGCAGGGGGAAATCGACGACGCGGCCCTGATCGAGCAGGTGAAACAAAAATACCTGACGCTGATCGGTTTCTGGCGCCAGTACCGTCCGCAGGCGGGCGGCACGCACTGACAGCAACAGCAGGTTCACGTCCCCTTAAGGCCATTTCGCCGCTTTAAGGGGATTTTTTTGCCCCTTTTCTGTGAAGTCGCGCAATGTGCGATCGAATAAATCGCTTTTTGAGGAAATGAAATTTCCGCTCCGTCTGTTAAAATACCCTGTCAATATTTCAGGCATCAGGCCAATACGCCTTCACCCCACTGCGAGCCGAATGGATGAACAACCCAACTCAACTTTCGCTGTTACAGGACGAGATCCGCCACCGTTATGAAACGCTGAGCAAGCGTTTGAAGCAGGTGGCGCGCTATATTTTGGATAACAGTAACAGCATCGCTTTCGATACCGTTGCCTCCATCGCCGCACAGGCCAGCGTGCCGCCTTCCACCCTGATCCGTTTCGCCAACGCCTTCGGCTTCAGCGGCTTCAACGAAATGAAGCAGGTGTTCCGTCAGCATCTGATGGAAGAAACGGTGAACTATACCGAGCGCGCGCGCCTGTTCCGCCAAACCTCTACCGACGACAACGTCGCGCCGGAGAAGCCGGCGGAGATTCTCAACGTATTCACCATGGTCAATGCGCAGGCGCTGCAGCAGCTGGCGATGCAGATTGCCCCCGAGCAATTGGATCGCGCCGTCGAACTGCTCAACAACGCCGAAAACATCTACGTGATCGGCCTGCGCCGCTCGTTCAGCGTCGCCTCCTACCTCACCTATGCGCTGCGCCATCTGGAGCGCCGCGCATTTCTGATCGACGGCCTGGGCGGCATGTTCACCGAACAGCTGAGCATGGTGAAACCGAAAGACGTGGTGATCGCCATAAGCTATTCGCCGTACGCCCGCGAGGCGGTGGAACTGGTGGAATTGGGCGCCAAGCGCGGCGCGCAGCAGATCGCCATCACCGACAGCCAGGTCAGCCCGCTGGCCGCGTTCAGCGACGTCTGTTTCGTGGTGCGTGAAGCGCAGGTGGACGGGTTCCGTTCGCAGGTGGCCTCGATGTGCCTGGCGCAGACGCTGGCGGTCTCGCTGGCGCTGAATAACGCCCGGGACGAGTAAGGCTGGTGTGAACGCGCCCGACAGGCTCGGGCGCGGCGGGATTATTGCAGCAACAAATAGCGGTAGAGCGCGCTTTCCAGATCCTGCATCATGCTGATGAAAAGCAGAATCTCCACCGTTTGGCCGTCGTAGTCATAGATGACGCGGTATTCGCTGTCGGGATCCAATCGTTCGTGCAACCGCACTCCCATGCCCGCCAGCACGGCGTTGAAGCGATAGCGGACGGGATCGTCGGCGATTGCCGCGAGGGACGATAACAACAGATTGTCCACGAACATCCCGGCTGCGACGGCCCCTATCGTTCCGCTCTTATAAGACTCGATGTCTTTCAGGCTCCATTCCGCCGCCGGCGCGACGGTAAAACGTATTTCCTGGGGCATCCTGCACCTCGGGTCTATTTCCGCGCGTCACGCAGCCGCTGCAAGGTTTCTTCGGGCGACAGACCGCGCTGATTTTTAATCTCTTGCTTCGCCATCATAGTCAGTTTCAACAACGCGTTGGACTGGCGCTCGAGATTGCGTTCCCGTATTTCGGCCTCTCTCTCAGCCGCCGTTTGTACAAACAGCTCGGCAACACCATTTTTTGTGACGTAAACCCCGCCTTCAAACAGATCGGGCGAACCTAATCCTTCGCGCGCCGCTTTTTGAGACATGGTGGTTGTCATAGTTTTTCCTCCTGTGTACCGGCATTCTCACTGCATAACAGCGGTTCGTTAGATTCACTCAGCCAGGGAGCAATCGCGTGCGGACAGGTTATCATTTGAGCAAGAGAGAGGGCAAATTTAGGTCAAATTTATACCCTGATAAAGAGAAAGCCCGGCAAGCCGGGCCTCAAGCGCCTATTGCGCGGCGGGGTAACCTTCGCCGTTAATCCAGGCGTGGTCTTTTTCCCAGGTGAACTTCCACTGCCGTACCGGCCCGGCCATCACGTTGAGATAATAGTTGTCATAACCCGCCAGGGTCGCCACCGGGTGATAACCGCGCGGCACTTTCACCACGTCGCGATTGTAGACCGGCATGCACTCGTCGAGCGTGCGATCGTCGGTATAGACGCGCTGCATGCAGAATCCCTGCTCCGGCTGAATGCGGTGATAGTAGGTCTCTTCCAGATAGGTTTCGTCCGGCGAGTCTTCCCGATCGTGCTTGTGGCTCGGGTAGGAGCTGGTGTTGCCCTCGTCGGTGTAAACCTCCACCACCAGCAGACTGTCGGCCGGCTCGCTGTCCGGCAGAATGTTATGCACCAACCGCTGGTTGCGCCCCTTGCCGCGCCGCTCCACGCCGATTTCCGCCGGCGTGATCAGGCGTGAAGGCAGATGGCCGCTGCCGGGCGCGCTGCACACCGCCAACTCCAGATCGGTTTCTGCCCGCACGTCGATGCGATCGTGGTGCGGCACGTACACCGCGTAAGGCGGCGTGCGCTCGAACGGGCTCATGCGTTTGCCGATATGCGGGTATTCGGCGCGCAGCGTGGCGACGGAGGCGATACCGGCCACCAGTACCAGACACAGTTCCTTGTCACCGCACTCCAGCTGCAGCGACTGCCCGGCGGCCAGGCGGTAAACGTCAAAGCCGACATAGCCCCAACCGGCATTTTCCGGCGTCACGTGCTGGATACGCCCCTCGGCGTTCGGCGCCTGACATTTGGCAAGCAGTGAAGACATTTCGATTCTCCTGTTAACTCCCCGTGCAAAGGCCGCTGCCCCCATGGAGCAACGGCCCGCTCATACTCTGCGATCGCTTAACCCAGCGTCGGCATGCTGAATTCAGACACCGTCTGCTGCCCGGCCGGCCAGCGCGCGGTGGCGGTCTTCATGCGCGTGTAGAAACGCACGCCGTCGGTGCCGTGCACGTTCAGCGCGCCGAACACCGAGCGCTTCCAGCCGCCGAAGCTGTGGAACGCCATCGGCACCGGCACCGGCACGTTGACGCCGACCATCCCGGCCTGCACTTCCTGCACGAACTGGCGCGCATAGTGGCCGCTGCCGGTAAAGATGGCGCTGCCGTTGCCAAACTCGTGGCCGTTAACCGTGTCGATGGCGGTGCGATAGTCCGGCACCCGCACGATGCCCAGCACCGGCCCGAAGATCTCTTCGCGGTAGATGCGCATGTTCGGCTTCACATGGTCGAACAGCGTGCCGCCGACGTAGTAGCCTTCAGGGTAGCCCGGCACCTGATAATTGCGGCCGTCGGCCACCAGGGTGGCGCCTTCTTCCACGCCCAGATCGATGTAGCCCAGCACCTTTTTCTGGTGAGCGGACGATACCAGCGGCCCCATTTCATTCTCTTCGCCGCCCTGCTGCAAGCCCGGTCCGACGCGCAGCTGCGCGATCAGCGGCTTCAGTTTGGCGATCAGTTTATCGGCGGTGTCGTCACCAACCACCACGGCGATCGGCAACGCCATGCAGCGCTCGCCGGCAGAGCCGAACGCGCCGCCCATCAGCGCATTGACCGTGGCGTCCAGATCGGCGTCCGGCATGACGATCGCCTGGTTTTTCGCCGCGCCGAAGGCCTGTACCCGCTTGCCGTGCGCGCTGGCGGTGGTATAGATATGTTCCGCCACGGTGGAGGAACCGACGAAGCTCACCGCCTGAATGCGCGGATCGGTGCACAGCTGCGCCGCATCTTCATTGGCGCAGTGCACCACGTTGAACACGCCGTCCGGCAGGCCAGCTTCTTTCAGCAGCTCCGCCAGGCGCACCGAGGCCGAAGGCACCAGCGCCGGCGGCTTGAGGATAAAGGTATTGCCGCAGGCCAACGCGATAGGGAACATCCACATCGGCACCATCGCCGGGAAGTTGAACGGGGTAATGCCCGCCACCACGCCCAGCGGCTGCATCAGCGAGAAGCTGTCGACGCCGCCGCCGACGTCCGGCGAGTATTCGCCCTTGATCAGATGCGGGATACCGCAGGCAAATTCGACCACTTCCATGCCGCGCGTCAGTTCGCCCAGCGCATCCGAATACACTTTGCCGTGTTCGCTGACGATAAGCTCGGCCAGCTCGTCGCGGTGCTGTTCCAGCAGCGCCTTGAAATTGAACATGATGCGCGCGCGGCGCAGCGGCGTGGTGCGCGACCAGTCGGCAAACGCCCGGTGGGCCACGTCGATGGCCTGCTTGACTTCGGCGGCGGTGCTCTGCGTGACGCGCCGCTCAACCTGCCCGCTGGCCGGGTTGTGCACGTCGACGGTTTGATTGCTGCTGCTCAGGCACACCTGCCCGTCAATAAAGTTACCCACGGTTTTCATGTCACGCCCTCTTTTCAAGTCCGCTGTCGCCTGGCCACACCCAGGCGGCGCGGCGTTAATCGTCCCGCTCGCCAAACCCCGTCGGCAAGCCGGCTAAATCCTGACCGGATGCAGCAAACTCTATTTCATTGAAAAAAAAGTTTCAAATAAATTGTTTTGAAAAATTTGTTTTTAGTGCGTGAGGTCGCAATTTTGCGGTGTCGATCGGGCGGGCGCTTGCATTGCCGTGCCAGGGAAAGCGCAACTGCGGCGGAGAAAGTTGGGGTAATACACACTGACTTTGCTACAGAAAACCCGCACTGCGCCTGCCCTGTCGCCGTTACCGCACGCCCTCGAGCGCCCAAGATGCCCGAATCGCTCGCGACGGTTTTTTTTGAACTGGATCTAAAAATCAATATTCCATTATTCACTAACTATGAAATAAATGTTCTTGTTTGTTCCAGCATTTATCGACGACATCGCCTTGATGACAGGCACGGTTCACACCCTTCCGCTCGCCCTCTTCCCGACACCCCAACCGTGCGGACGGAAGCCAGGATAAAAATCGGAGCAACACATGTCATATCAGCGTAAGCACAATACCGGTTACATATTGCGAATTTGCGGCATCGCCGCCCTGGGCGGCATTCTGTTCGGCTACGACACCGCCGTGATCTCCGGCGCGATCGAAGCGTTGAAAGCCTATTTCGATCTCAGCCCGGCCGAAACCGGCTGGGCAGTCTCCAACGTGGTGATCGGCTGCGTGGTCGGCGCCTTCGCCGCCGGGCCGCTGGCGGCGCGCTGGGGCCGTAAAAAGGCGCTGATGCTGGCAGCGCTGCTGTTCACCGTGTCCGCCGTCGGCGCAGCTTTGGCCCCAACTTTCACCTGGTTCGTCATCTACCGCATCATCGGCGGGCTGGCGGTCGGCATTGCCGCCACCGTGTCGCCGATGTACATGTCGGAGGTGTCGCCGAAAGACATGCGCGGGCGGGCGCTCAGCATGCAGCAATTCGCCATCGTCTTCGGCCAGATCGTGATTTTCTACGTCAACTTCAAAATCGCCAGCCTCGCCAGCGAAGCCTGGCTGGTGGAAATGGGCTGGCGCTGGATGTTCGCCTCGGGCGTGATCCCCTGCATTCTGTTCTGCATCCTGGTGTTCGTCATTCCTGAATCGCCGCGCTGGAACGTGATGATGGGCCGCGACGATCAGGCGCTGGCGATGTTGACCAAGGTCTCCAACGCCGCCCACGCGCAGAATCTGCTGAAAGAAATCAAAGACTCGCTGCAGCAGGATCAACAGCAGCAGCACCGGAAGCTGAACTACGGCGATGTGCGGGTGCGGTTCATCCTGTTCGTCGGCTGCATGATCGCCATGTTGCAGCAGGTCACCGGCGTCAACGTGATGATGTATTACGCGCCGGTGGTGCTGAAAACCGTCACCGAAAACGCGCAGGAAGCGCTGTTCCAAACCATCTGGATCGGCGTGCTGCAGCTGGTCGGTTCGGTCATCGGCGCCATGCTGATGGATCGCATGGGCCGCATTCCGCTGATGCGTTACGGCACGCTGGGCGCCATCGCCGGCCTGCTGCTCACCTCGTACGCGCTCTACACGCAGGCCACCGGCTATTTCGCGCTGTTCGGCATGCTGTTCTTCATGGTGTTTTATGCGCTGTCCTGGGGCGTCGGCGCCTGGGTGCTGGTGTCGGAAATCTTCCCGAACCGCATGCGCGCGCAGGGGATGAGCATCGCCGTCGGCTGCATGTGGGTCGCCAACTTTGCGGTGTCGCAGTCGTTCCCGATGATCAACGACCACCCTTACCTGTTCTCGCATTTCCACGGCGCCTTCCCGATGTGGATCTTTGCCGCCTGCTGCCTGTTCAGCTACTGGTTTATCGGCCGCTATATTCCTGAAACCAAAGGCGTCTCGCTGGAAAAAATGGAACAGGTGGTGCTGGCCAAACGCCTCCGCCAATCCCTGCCCGACGGCAAGCCGCTGCCGCTGGAAAACGGCAAATCCTGATCTCTCAACCCTGACCGCTGGAGTCATGCCCCATGAACATTGCGCTGGACCGCTTCTGCATTAACCGCAAGATCGCGCCGAATCTCGATCTGGACAATTTTTTCCGCCTGGTGAAACGCTGCGGGCTCAGCAAAGTTGAGCTGCGCAACGACATGCCCAGCGGCAAGGTGACCGACGATCTGAGCGACGCGCAGCTCAACGCGCTCGCCGCGCAATACGGCATTGAAATCGTCACGATCAACGCCCTCGGCATGTTCAATCGGGTGGATGACCCGGCGGCGCTGCAGCAGCGCGCCGAAGCGTTGCTGGCGCAGGCGCAAGCCATCCACAGCCGGGCGCTGGTGCTGTGCCCGCACTGCAGCGCCGACGACACGCGCAGCGAGCAGCAAAAACGGGACGATACCCTCGCCGCGTTGCGTCTGCTGGCGCCGCTGTTTGTCCGCTATGGCGTACAGGGATACGTCGAGCCGCTGGGCTTCGGCATCAGCTCGCTGCGATCGTCGCTGTTGACCCAGGCGATCATCCGCGACTCGGGCGCGCCGTATCGCATCGTGCTCGATACGTTCCACCACTATTTGAGCGGTGTGGCGCAAGCCGACTTCGACGCGCAGATCCAGGTGGCGCAGATCGGCCTGGTGCATCTGTCCGGCGTGGAGGATGGGCGGGATAAAGGCGCGCTGAGCGATGAAGAGCGCATCATGCTGAGCACGGGCGATCGGCTGGAAAGCCGCCGCCAGGTACAGAACCTGGAACGCCTGGGCTACACCGGCGTCTATGCCTTCGAGCCCTTCTCTTCGCAGTTGGACGGCTGGAGCGAAGCGGATATCGAACGGGAAATCCGCCAGAGCATCGCCCTGCTGCAAGGGTAAAAAAACGGCCTCCGCGGAGGCCGTTTTTCATGGCGTTACTTCAGGTTGCCGACCACCAACTGGTGGCGCGCATTGTAAAACTTACGGTAAGCCAGATAGCAGGCGATGATGGTCGACAGGCTGGCGGTGGAAAGCAGCATAAAGGTCACCATAATCTGGTATTTGATCGCTTTCACCGGGTCGATGCCGGCAAAGATCAGCCCGGACATCATGCCCGGCAGGCTGACCAGCCCGACGGTTTTCGCCGAGTCCACGGTCGGGATCAGCGAAGCGCGGATGCTGTCGCGGATCAGCGCCGCCGAGGCGAACTTGGGCGTCGCCCCCAGGCTGAGCATCTCCTGAATCTTCTGCTGCTCGCTTTTGAAACGCTGGCCGAGGTTGGTGTAGCACAACCCCACCGCCACCATGGCGTTGCCAGCGATCATCCCGGAGATGGGGATCACCTGCATCGGCGTAAATTCGATGGAGCCGGTCAATACCAGCACCGCCAGCGTCAGCACCGCGCCGGTGGTGATGGCGATAAACGACGTCACGAACGCGTGTTCGACGTACTTGCTGCGTTTCTTGGCGTTGTAAGCCGCGTTAAAGCAGATGAACAGCACCATCAACACGGTGAGAACGGCGTTATCCAGGTCGAAAATATACTTCAGCACGTAGCCGACGATGATCAGCTGCACCACCGCGCGGCAGATGCTCCAGATAATGTCCTTTTCCAGCGCCAGCTTTTCCCGGTGGCTGATCAGGATGGCGACCACCACCAGCACCATCGACAAGCCCAAGGATTCGTTGGTGATGTTATGCTGATTCATGCTGTTGCTCCTGTTGCTCCTGTTGCTCGGCGCCGCGCGCGCGCAGGGTGATCACTTCGTCCGCATGCGCTATCTCTTCGGTATCGTGCGTCACCCACAGCACCGCCAGCCGGTGTTCCGCCACCAGCTGATGCACTATCTCATTGACGTTGCGTTTGTTTTCCTCGTCCAGCGCGCTGGTGATCTCATCGAGCAACAGCACCCGAGGCATAAACTGCAGGTTGCGGATCAGGGACACCCGCTGCTTCTCCCCGCCGGACAGTTCATTGATGCTTTTGGTCAGCATCGCCTCCGGCAGCCCGAAACGCGCCAGATCGGCCTTCATTTTTCGCTCGGCCGGCGGTTCCTGGCGGATCTGGTAGGGCAGCGCCAGATTGTCGTAAACCGTACTGCCGAACAGTGACGGCGTCTGGAAGCAGTAAGAGACCTGCTTGCGATACGCCTCCGGCGACATCTCGTCGATCGCCTGGCCGTCGAAATAGAGCTTTCCGCTGGTCGGATCCATTAAGGAAGAGATGATTTTCAGCAGGGTGCTTTTCCCGCAGCCGGAAGGTCCGGTGATCAGTTTGAACTCGCCTTCACCCAGCGTGAAAGAGACGGAATCCAGGATCACCTGGCTGTCTATTTGATAATGAATATCATCCAATCTCAGTATGTCTTTCTTTTCCTTCATTACGATGCCGGCTCCCTATACCTGTTCCCGTCTGAGCGATAAGTATATGGCCGCCAAAAACATCTTAGCAATGGCTGTGCGGATGGCAGCGAACGAAGGGGAAGGATTGACGGAGCGAAACGCCCCGCCAAATGATAAATTTAATTAATGATTAGCTGTAGGAATAGTCAAAAGCGACCGCCAGGGTCGAATCACTCTTTTTTTATCGCTGCCTGTTCGTCGCAGCTGTACCAGCGGAGAGAATTGTTGATGCTGCGGTGGGTGCAGTGAACCTTACCCTCCTTTTCCAGCGCCAGCAGCAGGGTGCGGGTGGTATAAATATTTTCGCCGCATTTATCCGCCAGCTCGCGCGTCTTCGGCCACTGCTCCGGCGGGGGATGATGGCCCCCAGATCCTTCCACACGCTCCCTGCACAATCCTTGCAACACATTCAGCATCAGCGATTTTCTGCTTTCAAACGTTTTCGGCGCCTTGGCCATAGCATTCCTCCTGAGTGGTTACTGCTGAGCACCCCGCTCACGGCTGCACGTCAGCGATGCGCAGGGTGTAAATCATGGTGGCATTCGGGGGGATCGCCGGCGGGTTGCCCTGTTTGCCGTACGCCAGCGCCGGCGGCACCACCAGCGTGATCGCACCGTGTTGCTGCAGCTTCTCGATAGCCGCGCGAAACAGCGGCGGGTAGCGCGTCAACGGCTGCGAGATCACCGTCCCCGCCAGCTCCATGTCTTTGACTACCCGGCCGTCGGTCAGGCTTTCGCGCACCACGATATCCACCCGATCGTCGGCGCCGATCGCCCCGCTGCCGACATAGTCCACCCGGTAATAGAAACCGAGCGCATCCTGCTTGACCCCCTCCTGACGAACGAAGTTGGCCAGGTAGGCGTTGTCATCCCGAGGCGGCGCCTGCGTCTGTTGCGCCTGCTGCAACCGCTGCTGCGCCGTGTGCAGCGCGCCGTCGATGGCGGCTTCATCGAGCCGCAACCGCCCGGCCAGGGTATCGGCGATGCCCGCCAGCAACAGCTGGGTATCCGCTTCCAGCCCCGCGCGCCGGTTCTCCTGCTGCAGATGCAGAATGTCGCGTCCGAGCGATACGCCGGCGGCATACGCCTGCTTGTCCGCCTCGCTGGCCAGCGCAGGCGGCTCGGCCGCCTGCTGCCGTTCGGCCAGCAAGGTCTCCACCCGCTGCTGCTGCTGCGCCAGCTGCGCCGCCAAACTTGTGCTGCGCTGTTCGGCCCGCGTTAACGAAGCGGCCAGCACGCTCACTTCAGGCACCGGCGCAACGGCCTGCCGCAATCCCTTCAAAGCATCGGCCAGCGGCCGAATATCGACAACGGCCGGTTCCCGTTTCGGCGCCGCGGCGGCCTGAGCCGCCGCCAACTGCCGCTCCAACTGACGGATTTTCTCCGCCTGCTGTTGCAAAGAGTGCTGCAACGACGTTAAACGAGCGCTGTCTGCGGCCGGTTTGGCGGCTGGTGCTGACGCCGATTTACGCGCGGTGTCTTCCCTGGGCGCGGCCGGTGGCGCCTGCCGCTGTTCGGCAAACTTCAACAGCGCGGGAATGCCGTCATCGGCGGCGCAAGTGGCCCCGCTCGCCGCCAACAGCAAAAGCCCCATCGCCCATCCTTGCGCGCATCGCTTCATGGCTACAGATTCTCAACCCGGCTGGACAGATCGGACATCAGCTCATGCTCGACGTCAGCGCAGAATTTCTCGGTTTTATATTGATAAAGAGCATCAATCGCTTTACGGGTACTCTCATCCACGTTGCCGCGCACCCCGGCATATCCCGAAGCGTTGGAAAGCAGACCATTAAAATAGGCGATGCGTTTTTGGTAACTTTGCGGATTAATATTCTTTAATGAATTAACCCGCTGCTGACAAAGCGCGATGCGTTGCTCATCGGATTTATCATTAGGATTATTCTGTGAGATTTTTTTCACGGAATTCAGTTTTGTCTTGCTCCCGCCCGCACAGCCAGAAAGCGCCATAAGAGACAGCAGAAATAGGGTCAACCCCACCCAACGGCGCCCGCCGCAAGCATTAATCATCGTTATCATTCCGTTTATAATCCTTTAATTGTCACTTAGGTCATCATTATGTGGCGAACGGCAGCAGCACATGCCTTAATTTGATTAATCAAAATGGGTTAGGTAGCAAAAAATCCCTATCACGCAATGCGATAGAATAATTCACTACCGGTGCAATTGTTATTTAATTGTTAACCAATTAGGTCTAAACGCTGGCTAAACGCGAATAAGAAACCCCATTCCCTCATGAACAAACAACCATGAAATAACAATAAAAACAATAAATTATGTTTTATATTTTGTTTCTAAAGGGAAATGCATCATCTGCTGCCTCAGAGCGATATTAGCAAAACAATATTGTGAATTGTAGGTGCCACCCTATTTCCCCCGATCTAATATCTCGCATATCGTTATTTATATAGTGATTTATACTGGATAATATTTGTATACGATCTATTGATTTTAAAGCAAATATATTTCTTTTTCCTTTTGGTTTTATATTCTGAATTTGACTTAATTTAATAAAATCTATTTCCAAGCAATACTATTATTTGCAAGAATATTCCCAGCAACACGCCACACGTAAAAAACGTATTTTATTTACCAGAAAATCCATTATCGATTTTCCAAATCTCGTTATTTCTCATAAATAACGGATGTCGGCGTATTGCCCAGAGCAAAAGGATCTGGCTCCAACCGCACGGGCGGCGACATGGCGTTGCCACCGCCGCGGGGGATTTAGATGTGCTGTTCTTTTTATTTAAAAACTCTCTACAGGAACCTGAGAAATGAAACTGAATAAATTAATGCTGGCAACCGTGATTGCTTTCGCTTCCGCATCTGTTGCTCATGCCGCATCTAATCAGGGCAGCGGTAAAGTCACCTTTACCGGCGAAATTATCGATGCGCCATGCAGCGTCGCGCCGGAATCCGTTGACCAAACCGTGCCGATGGGCCAGATCAGCAGCCGCATCCTGGCCAACCAGGGTAAATCCAGCATGCAGCCTTTCAACATCGAACTGAAAGATTGCTCCATCTCCACCATGAAAAACGTCAAAGTGACCTTTACCGGCACGCCTGATCCGGTTAACAACAAACTGCTGGCCCTGAGCGGCACGGCAACCGGCGCCGGCATCGTGATCTACGACAACCTGCACTCCAAAGAGGTGGAACTGGGCACCGCGACCGACGGTCAGGGCCTGAACGACGGCGACAACTCGCTGAAATTCGCCGCTTATCTGCAGGGCAGCAGCGCCTCAAGCGCCGTGGTGCCGGGCGACTTCACCAGCGTGGCGAACTTCACCCTGGCTTACCTGTAATACCCCACAGGGGATGTCTCAGGGCATCCCCCGCTTTATTGCATGCCGAGGATACCGGCAAGGGAACAGGGAAAGACAGGGAGACGCCAGCATGACTATCCGCCTTTGCGGCCTGTTGCTCATCGCGCTCAGCGTCGGCAGCGCGGCGGCGGCAGCGAAAAATCAGGGCCACGGCAAAGTCAGCCTGGGCGGCACCATCGTTGAAACGCCGTGCGGCATCGCCAGTGACAACCTGGATCAAACCGTCGATTTTGGTCTGATTTCCATGACCGACGCCTCGCAGGATGGGCAGTCGGTGCTGATCGGCAGCCGCCGCCATTTCACGATCAAACTGGTGAACTGCGAGCTGGCCAGCCAGGTGAAGCCTGACTTCATCTATCGCGCGGCCAACGTCACGTTCGACGGCACCGCCGACAGCGGGGATCCTTCCCTGCTCGGCGTTTACGGCGAGGCGAAGGGCGTGGCTATCGAGCTGTTGAACGATGCCGGCACGCCGATCCCGCTCGGCAGCACGACGGCGGATTACCAGATCGTCGCCGGCGACAACACGCTGCGCTTTGGCGCGCAGTTGCGCCTGCATCCCGACAAGGCGCGGGCGGGCGGCTTCAGCTCTCTGGCCAAATTCACCCTGTCTTATCTCTAGCGCCGGCGGGCGCTGCACAGCATTACGTATTCAGGTCGTACGGATGACCTGCTATTGGGCGCGGACTTGCCATGAGTGATTATGCTATGACGTCATTACTGACACGGAAACACCTACCTCTCCTCGTCATTCTGTCTTTCCTCTGGGTGCGTCCGGCATTTTCCGCCACGGAATTCAATACCGACGTTCTGGATATCGGCGAGCGCAGCAAAGTGGATCTTTCGCGCTTCTCCGACGCCGACTACGTCATGCCCGGCGCTTATTTGCTGGACATCAAGATCAACCAGAAAACGCTGCCCCAGCGCAGCATTCAGTATTTCCCGTCGCCGGATAACAAGAGCGGCAGCCAGGTGTGCCTGCCGCCTGACCTGGTGGAAAAAATGGCGTTAAAAGAAGAAGCGGCCAAAAAAATCACCCTGTGGCACGACAACCAGTGCGCCGACATTCGCGGCATCAAAGGCGCGACCATCTCCGATCGCATCGGCGGCGGCGTGCTGGCGATCACCATCCCGCAGGCGTGGATGAAATACTCCGATCCCGACTGGACGCCGCCCGAGCAGTGGGACGACGGCATTCCCGGCCTGCTGCTGGACTACAACCTGAGCGGCCAGTTAGGCAAACAGAGCCACAACAACAACACCGCCCAGAACCTGAGCAGCTACGGCACGCTGGGTGCCAACCTGGGCCCCTGGCGCCTGCGCGCGGACTACCAGGCCAATTACAATCAGCAGGCCGGCGATCGCAGCACCGGTTTCGACTGGAACCAGATCTACGCCTACCGCGCGCTGCCGATGCAGGCCGCCAAGCTGACGCTGGGCGAGATCTATCTCGACTCCGGGGTGTTCGACGCCTATCGCTTCACCGGCCTCAATCTGGCCAGCGACGAGCGCATGCTGCCGCCGAACCTGCAGGGCTACGCGCCGGAAGTGCGCGGCATCGCCAAGAGCAACGCCAAGATCACCGTCTCGCAGGAAGGCCGCACGCTGTACGAAACCACCGTGCCCGCCGGGCCGTTCGCCATCCAGGATCTCAACAGCTCGGTGCGCGGCAAGCTGGACGTCAAGGTGGAAGAGCAGGACGGCACCGTCTCGACCTTCCAGGTGGATACCGCCACCATTCCGTACCTGACCCGCCCGGGCTACGTGCGCTACAACGTGGCGCTCGGCAAAACCTCGGCCTACGACCACCGCACCCAGGGGCCGCTGTTTTCCGCCAGCGACTTCTCCTGGGGGCTGAGCAACGCCTGGTCGCTGTATGGTGGCGCGCTGCTCGGCGGCGACTATAACGCCTGGGCGCTCGGCCTCGGCCGCGATCTGAACGTGTTCGGCGCCATGTCGCTGGACGTCACCCAGTCGATCGCTCGCCTGCCCGGCGAGCCGACCGCCAGCGGCATGTCGTTCAAGCTCAACTACGCCAAACGCTTCGACGAGCTGAACAGCCAGATCACTTTCGCCGGCTACCGCTTCTCGCAACGCAAATTCATGAACATGTCGCAGTATCTGCAGGAGCGCTACGGCGATTACGACAAGAATTACAACGGCCGTCAGAAAGAGCTGTATACCATCACCGCCAGTAAAACCTTTATGGCGGAAGACAGCGCCAGGGCGATCACCACCTATCTGACTTACTCGCACCAGACCTATTGGGACGCGCGAACCCAGGATCGTTACGGGCTGTCGACCAGCAAGTTGTTCAGCATCGGCGATATCAGCAACATCACCGCCTCGCTGTCGGCTTACCGCACCTATTACCAGGGCCGCACCGACGACAGCGTGATGCTCAACTTCACCGTACCGATCGGCGATCGTCGGCGCGTCGGCTATGCGCTGCAAACCAACAACGGCGACGTCACGCAGACCGCGTCGTACAACGACTACAGCGATCCGGACAATACCTGGCAGGTCAGCGGCGGCTTTAACCAGTCCGGCAAATCGCTGGCGCGCGGGTACTACACCCACAACGCCTCGTTCGGCTCGCTGAACGCCAGCGCCTCTTACCAGCAGGACAGCTACTCGTCGATCGGCGGCTCGTTCCGCGGCGGCCTCACCGCGACCCGGCACGGCATCGCGGCGCATCAGAACTCGAGCAACGGCGGCAGCCGCATGATGCTCGACACCGACGGCATCGCCGGCGTGCCGATCAACAACGGCCGCGCCTACAGCAACCGTTTCGGGCTGGCGGTGATTTCCGACATCACCAGCTACTACAACACCGACACCCGCATCGACGTCAACAAGCTGGCGGACGACGTCGAGGCCACTCGCGCCGTGGTGCAAGGCACGCTGACCGAAGGCGCCATCGGCTACCGCCACTTCGAGGTGGTGAAAGGCAGCAAGCTGCTGGCCACCATTCGCCTCGCGGACGGCAGCGAACCGCCGTTCGGCGCCGCGGTGCTGAGCGAGAAAGGCCGCGAGGTCGCGGTGGTCAACGACGGCGGCTCGGTCTATCTGACCGGCGTACAGCCGGAGGAAAAACTGGATGTCGCCTGGGAAGGCCAACGCCGCTGCCGCATCGTGATCCCGGGCGCCGCCAAGCCGCTGGACCAGCTGCTGCTGCCGTGCGCCACCCTGTAATCCGTAACGCTGAGAAATAATGACATGAACAAACACCCGATAACGCTACTGACCGCCGCCGGCCTGGCCCTGAGCGCCGTACTGCCCACCGCCGACGCGGCGATATCGCTGGATCGCACGCGCGCCGTTTATGTGAGCGACGCCAAATCGATCAGCCTGAATATCGTCAACGAAAACAAAGAGCTGCCTTTCCTGGCGCAGTCCTGGCTGGAGAACGAGCAGCATCAGAAAATCACCTCGCCGCTGGTGGTGCTGCCGCCGTTGCAGCGCGTGGAGCCGAGCGAGCGCAGCGTGGTGCGCATCACCAAGACGCCGGAAGCGGATCGCCTGCCGCAGGATCGCGAGTCGGTGTTCTACTTCAACCTGCGCGAGATCCCGCCAAAAAGCACCAAAACCAACGTGATGCAGCTGGCGCTGCAGACGCAGATCAAGCTGTTCTACCGGCCGAAGGCGATTGTCGCGCCCAAGGGTGAAGTGTGGCAGGAAAAGCTGGTGTTCCGTAAAAGCGGCAGCGCCATCACCGTCGACAACCCGACGCCGTTTTACATCACCCTGACCGGCATGACGCGGCAGACGCAAAAACAGGGCGGCGGCGCGATCGGCGGTTTTCAGCCGCTGATGCTGAAGCCGAAATCCAGCGAAAGCCTCAAGCTGCACGACACCGGCATGAACAGCTTCGTCATCACCTACATCAACGACTACGGCGGCCACCCCGAGCTGCGCTTCGTCTGCAATGGCGGCGTTTGCACCGCCGTGCCCGAGAAAAAATAAGGAGGTCCAGCATGGCTGAATTCACCGATCGACTGCGCCCTCTGCTGCTCGGCGCACTGCTGTGCGGCGGCGGCGCACTGCTGTGCGGCGGCGGCGCGCTGGCGGCAACGCCGCTGGGCGTGATCGAAGGCACCACCGGCACCGTCAGCTTTCACGGCGGTCTGCTCAGCTCTCCCTGCAGCCTGACGCCGGACAGCCGGGATCAGTCCGTCGATCTGGGCGACGTCAGCGCACGCGACTTCCGCAACGCCGGCGATCGCAGCGCGCCGGTGCGTTTTCGTCTCTCGTTCCGCAATTGCCTGCTGGGCGCGCGCGCGCTGGCGGATAACCCGGCCGGCCCGCGCAACGGCGATGCCGGCCGCCTCTACCTGCAGGGTGAGCAGGCCGCCACGCTGGTGTTTCTCGGCGAAAGCGACGTCGACAACCCGTCGCTGCTGAAGCTGAACGGCGGCGTACAGGGCATCGGCCTGCGGCTGCAAGACCAGCAGGGCCAGGCGCTGGAGCTGAATCAACGCAGCCACCCCTACATTCTGCAGCCCGGCAGCAACACCCTGTGGTTCAGCGCCAGCGTGGAATCCACCCAGCGGGCGGTGATGGCGGCCGGGTTCGCCGCCGTGGCGCACATTCAGGTGATTTACCTGTGAGGCTCGAGAACGCAATGAAAACTCAACTGACCAAACTCTGCCTGCCGCTGGCGATCGCGCTGGCGGCCCCCGCCGCCTGGGCCAACGGCTATGTCACGCCGGACGGCGGGCCGAAACAGTTCTATATCGATCTGAATGAAAGCAACATCACCAACCAGGTGGGGTTCACCAAACTGTTTCCCTATGATCTGGGCGGCACCTATACCGGCAAGGTGTATTGCGATACCCCTATCCCCACCAGCCCGCACTTTTACAAGTCGGATTCGGCGTTGCCCCCCTCCGACTACGGCAACGGCTATTTAAAGCTGAATGACTTTTTGGATTTAAAAGCCGAGGTGTGGATTGCCGGCAACAAGAACGCCTACGTCACCGTGCCTTTTTACAACGAATCGAATTTGCTGAGCCAACACCGCTGCCAGCCGCCGTACTTGCAGGTCAACAACTACGGCAGCGGCTCCAAAGGCAAGATCACCTTCCGGGTGCGCAAAAAAATCATTAACGGCGTTGAGATTAACGATCGGCAGATCATCGAGATGTACGGCCGCCTCGGCTCGACCGACGGCGGTTTCGGCCCCAACCCGATGGCGCAGGTGTTTATCCAGTCCGCGATCCTTTACGTGCCGGATAAATGCGTGGTGAACGAAGGCCAGCTGATCAACGTCGAGTTCGGCGAGATCGGCGGCAGCGATCTCAACGGCTCGAACTACCCGCAAAGCATTCCGGTGCGCTTCCAGTGCGAGGGCGGCAGCTTCGAAGACGGCACGCTGAACATCAAGCTGGCGGTGTCGGGCACGGCGGCCTCCTTCAGCAACGAGGTGTTCAAAACCGACAAGAACGATCTCGGCATCCGGCTGACGCACAACGGCCAGCTGGTCATCCCAAACGAGTTTTATCCGGTGCCGAACATCGGCAACGGCGGCTCCTGGAACCTGGTGGCGGCGCCGTTCGCCAACGGCGGCGCGGAGATCGGCGAAGGGGAATTCAACGCGTCGGCCACCATCGTGGCGGCATTCCAGTAACCGAGGGAGGAACGAAAAAATGCGTCTACGCGCTTTTACGCTGCTGGTCTGCGCACCCTGGTGGGTTGCCGTCATGCCAGCAGCGGCGAACACCGAGCTTATCGGCGCGCCGGTGCAGTTCCACGGCACAGTGGTGAGCCGGCCGTGCAATATCGAACCGCAGTCCGCCGATCAGCTGGTGGAGATGGGCACGGTGATCGTCAAAACCTTGTATCGCTACGGCCACACCACGCCGGTGCCGTTCAGCATCAAGCTGACCGACTGCAAGACCACGGTGTTCAAATCCGTCAGCGTGACCTTCAGCGGCGCCGAAGACGGAGAGCTGCCGGGCAAGCTGGCGATCAACAACGGCGCGAACGGCGCCGCCATCGCCCTGTTTGATCATCAGGGTGCGGACATCTCTCTGAATAAGGCCACCAGCGCCGTCGCGCTGCAAAACGGCCCCAACAACCTGAACTTCACCGCCTACGTACAAGGGCGGCCGAGCGCGATTCAAAACCAAAGCATTACCGAAGGCGAATTCACGTCCGTCGCCAATTTTGTGCTGGCGTACCAATAAGCCCCGCACCGCCCCAGGGAAATCAGGAAAACGCCCGGCGCGCAATCGCCGGCAATGGGCCGTCACCGTTCGCTCCGGCGCGGCCTTTTAAGGAGGCACCCATGCCAGATATTCGCTTCACGCTGTTCGACAGCGATAACTTCTACCAGCAGGGGCTGCGTCTGCTGCTGCAGGATTATCTGCACTCCCTGAACGAATGCCAGCGCCGGTACCCGCAGTTCTCGCCGCTGGCACTGCAGGCGTTGGATAACATCGAAATCGTGCTCCGCACGCCGGAAGAGCGCTGGGGCTGCGCCTGCTGTTACCAGAGCCCCTACGGCATCCCGCGGCAGCGGCAGCTGACTCTGCTGATCCTCGACGACACGACCCAGCAACAGGTGAAAAACCTGCCGCCGCTGTTCAGCATCCATCGGCGCGATTCGGCCTACGCCATCCGCCTCAAGTTGCAGATGGCGCTGGAGAAATTTATCCAGCATCCGTGGATGGCGCTGCACGCCGCCGGCATGTGGAAATGCCAGGCCTGCCGCATCGCCGCGCTCAGCCACTGCGAAAAAAAAGTGTTGGGGTTGATGAGCAGCGGCATGTCCGCCTGCAGCATCGCCGGCCTGCTGCAGCGCAGCCAGAAAACCATCAGCGCCCATAAACGCTCGGCGATGCGCAAGCTGAACGTGCGAAAAAACAGCGAGCTGAATAAGGTGCTGCTGAATCAGCGCGGGCTGAGTTGACTGACAACGGACTCGCGAGTGCCGAAAGAGTGGTTTACTCTGAATACTCATTTTCGCACTGCAAAGCGAGCCGGAATCCATGCCCAGAACAGCCCAAGTCGTTGACGTCCCCGCCCTCGGCGAGATTGACCGCCAGGCGGGGCAGCTTAGCCATCAGCTGGCGCAGGCCCTGCGCCGGGCCATTCACAAAGGCGATCTGAAAGCGGGCGATCTGCTGCCCTCGACGCGCCGGCTGTCGGCGGCGCTGGATCTGGCGCGCGGCACGGTGTTGGAAGCCTTTGCTCAGCTGACGGCGGAAGGCTTTCTCGAACCGCAGCCCGGCTCCGGCACCCGGGTCGCCCACTATCAGGCGCCGCGCCGCACGCTGCACGCCACGGCGCAGGCGAGTTCGGCGGTAGCGGTTCCGCTTTCTTCACAGGCGCAGCATCTGGCGCGCTTTGCCACGCAGGCGCGGGCGCTGCCGCCGGTGCCGTTCACTGTGTCAGTGCCAATCGGCGATACCGCGCCCGACGATATCTGGCGGCGGCTCGGCAACCGCATCCGCGCCCGCGGCCCCGGCGCGCCGTCGGGCTACGGCGATCCGCTGGGCGCACTGCCGCTGCGCGAAGCCATCTGCGACTATGTGCGCCGTTCCCGCTCGGTAAACTGTACGCCGCAGCAAATCCTCATTACCTCCGGCACCCAACAGGGGCTGTATCTGGCCGCGCAGATCCTGTTGGACGCCGGCGACAGCGCCTGGGTCGAAGATCCTGCCTACGCCGGCATTACCGCCATTTTCGATAGCCTGTTCCGCGATCGGCGCATGATTAGGGTGCCCGTCGCCGACGACGGCATCGACGTCGCCGCCGGCGTGCGCCTGGCCGCCAATGCCCGCGCCGCCTTTGTCACGCCGTCGCATCAGTATCCGCTGGGCATGCCGATGAGCATGGCGAAAAGAAGCGCCCTGCTGGCCTGGGCCAGAGAGCGGCAGGCCTGGATCGTGGAAGACGATTACGACAGCGAGATGCGCTACGCCGGCCACCCGTTCCCTTCGCTGCAGGGGCTGGCGCCCGAGCGGACGCTCTATCTCGGCACCTTCAGCAAGGTGCTGTTCCCTTCGCTGCGGTTGGGTTACGCCATCGTGCCGCCGCCGCTGGTCGACGCCTTTTGCGGCGCCAGGATCCTGATGGATCGCCATCCACCCAGCGCGGATCAATACGTGCTGGCCGCCTTTATTGCCGAAGGGTATCTCGACCGGCATATCCGCAAAATGCGCGGCGTCTACGCCGAGAAGCGTCGGGTGCTGATCGAGGCGATCAACGCTTACATCCCGGCCGAGCTGGCGGTGGTGCAGCCCTGCGATCAGGGCATGCACATGGTGCTGTGGTTGAGAAAAGATCTCGACGACGTGCGGGTCGCCCTGCAGGTCAACGAAGCCGGGTTGGCGCTGCGGGCGGTGTCGCCGATGTATGCGCCCGGCCACGGTGAGCCGGGCCTGGTGCTGGGGTTGGGCGGTTACGCCGACCGCCAGGTGCAACTGGCGGTGGAACGGCTCGGACAGGTGATCCTGGCCTGCGCCGGCAGCGGCGCCTAGCGGGAAAAACGTTTGGCGCCGAACACGCAAACCACCACGCCGGCCATCACGGCGATCATCATCGGCTGGACGGTTTCCTGCAGCAGCCAGCCCGCCAGCGCCAGGCCGAAGAACGGCTGCAGCAGCTGCAACTGCCCGACGGCGGCGATGCCGCCCTGCGCCAGGCCGCGATACCAGAAAATAAACCCAATCCACATGCTGAACACCGAGACGTAAACCAGCGACAGCCAGGCAGCGCCGCTGACCACGGGCCAGGCGGCCGGTGCCGCCAGCCAGGTGGCCGCCAGCGTCAACGGCAAGGCGACCACCAGCGCCCAGGAGATCGCCTGCCAGCCGCCGATCCGGCGCGACAGCACCGCCCCTTCGGCATAACCCAGGCCGCACAGCAACACCGCCCCGACCATCAGCGCATCCCCTTGCCAGGCGCCGCCGCTCCCCTGGCTCAACGCGAAAGCGCCCACCAGCACGGCGCCGACGCCTGAAAAAGCCCAAAAAGCGGGCTTGGGCCGCTCTCCGCCGCGCAAAACGCCAAAACCGGCGGTCGCCAGCGGCAGCAGGCCGATATACACCAGCGAATGCGCCGAGGTGGTGTGCTGCAGCGCCAGCGCCGTCAGCAGCGGAAAACCGATGACTACGCCAAGCGCCACAAACAGCAGCGGCGGCAAATCGGCCCGCGTCGGCCGCGCCTGCCGGGTGATCAACAGCGCACACAGGGCCAGCAAAGCGGCGATCGCCGCCCTGACCGCCGTCAGAAACAGCGGATCGAGCTCCAGCACCGCCACCCGGGTGGCGGGCAACGAGCCGCTGAAGATCATCATGCCAAGAAAACCGTTCATCCAGCCCTGGGCCGAATGCCCGGCGGCGGGATGTGCAGGGGTAACAACGAGAGTTTTTGCAGACTGACTGTCCGTCATGTGAACGCTCCGCACGCCTGAGGCATACCGAAATCGGCAACCCGCGAGGCGATGTCATAGTGAAAGAGAACATCGTTCCCCGGCGTCGTTTGCCGGGGCTGCGTTCTATTTTTCAGATAAAGCGGTTCACAGACAGGTCCAGATAGTGAAATTTTCACTGTGCCGGTTAGCAAAGCGCGCCGCTAACGCCAAAGAAGGGCGTTTTTCGGGCTGTCCTTGGCCGTTTGGCGGCCCTGCCTGCGGGGTATCATGGACTTTTATGCGTTTTTGTAGAACAGGACAAGGTGCGGCGCCGTGGTGAAACCCTTCTTACGCAGTGGCAGTTTGGATGACGTGCTGGCTTTAGGCGAGAACGGGCAACCGGTCTACGCCTGCGCGCAGCAGTTGCGGGAAACCCTGCGCCTTCGCCGGCAGCAGCAGGCCGCCGACTGTCTGGCGATCCCCCAGCCGAACGAAAGCGGCACCCGCATCGACTGGTATGCGCCCTTCCCCGGCAAAGTCACCTCCTGGCTGGCGGCGAGCGATGCCCAGCGCGCGCAGGCGGTACGGCACCTGGAACACTGCCTGGCGACCTTCCGCAGCCTGACGGAACAGGCCCTGGCGACCGATCACCCCAGCCATCGCCTGTTCGGCGCGCTGCTGGCCAAAGCGATGCACATACCCGACCCCAACCACGTTTACCTGGTGGACGATCGGCCGGTGCTGACCTTCTGGGGCTTTATCAAGCCGCAGGCGCAGAGCCCGGACGATCCGTTGGCCTGCCTGCGTCCGATCGAATCGGAAGTGGAAAAACCGGCGCCGATCGCTGCCGCTCCGCGCAAACCGGCCGTTGTCGAACCGGTAAAGCCGGCCCCGGCCGCCGAGCCTGAACCGGTGCCCGCTCCGGCGGCGCCCGTCGAATCCCCCACCGTTGTTCGCCCACATCGGCGCCACGCGCTGTGGCTGTTGCCGGTACTGCTGCTAGGCAGCGCGGCGCTGGCCGCCTGGCTGCACCGCTCACCGTCGCCGCAACCGGCGATGCCGGCTGAGGTGCGCCATCCGGCGCCGCCGGAAAAAACCGCCGCGCCGTTGCCTAAGCTGCGCTTGCCGCTGGCGCACGCCACGCTGATGCCGCCGCCCCCAGCCCCGGTCATCCCGCAGCCGGCGGACAAAAATGCGCTGGTGCTGCCGCCCGAGGCGGTGAAGGCCGGCTCCACCCGTTTCCTTAACGGCAAATGGCGCGCCACGGTGGCGCTGAAAGATCCGATTACCGGCAAGCGCCCCGGTCTGCAATACCGTCTGAACGGTGGCAAGGGCAGCGCCGTCATCGCCTACGGCGACGGCGTCAGCTGCCGGGTGGCGGTCGAAGCCGGGCTGATGCAGTCCGGCAATCTGGTGATCAACAGCCGCACCAAGGCGCGCTGCAGCGACGGCAGCCGCTACCAGATCCCGGAGATCGTCTGCCGCCAGGGCGAAACCGGCGCGGCAGAGTGCACCGGCCGCTACGATGCGGACACCACCTATCCCATGACGTTCAAGCGCGAGAGTAAATGATGCTGGCACCCCTTACGGACTACAAACACGGCATTACGCTGATCCAGGACAGCGGCATTCAGTTTCTGGACTTTGCCCTGACCCCGCGGCTGGACGCCGAGTTTCCCGGCAAATTCGTGCGCAAGACCGCCAGCGGCCCGCTGCTGCGCCTGCAATGGGAGGCCGAGAGCGGCAAATACCAGTTGCCGGCCGTGGGCGACCAGGCCGCCGAAGTGGTGCGGCCGGAGTTCAGCTACCCGCTGCAGCAGTCGCTGCGCCTGCTGGATAAGCTCTGGCTGCCGCTGCCCTTCTTGCGCCACACCCCGGCGGGCCTGTTTTTGTCGGGCCCGGACAACTGGGCGCGCCTGCAGGTGGTGCAGCTGGATGAACCGGATCAGGACGGCAACCTGCTGCGCGTGGTGCTGGCCTTCGACACTCGCGCCGCCGCGCCCGGCCAGGAGGCGCTGGCGCCGGGCGAAAGCGATCTCGGCGCCGATCTGAGCTTCGCGCTGGCGCACCGCAACCACGAGCTGGGCGAATTTCTCGATCTGACCTGGGTGGACGGCTGGCTGCGCGAGGCGTTCAGCCAGCGCGCCGCCGAGCGGGAACAGCGCGCCGAGGCGGAGATCAACGCCGGGCTGAAAACCTTCGAGTATCAGGCGCACTACCTCAACCTGCTGCACATGCTCGGCCACCAGCTGGCGGTGCCGCAGATAAAGATGGTGGCGGCAACGCTGCAGCAACCGGCGATCGACGTCGATCTGGTGCTGGACGTCGGCAACTCGCACACCTGCGGCGTGCTGGTCGAAGACCACCCGGAAGAGAGCAACGGCCTGAAGCAAACCTACGAGCTGCAGCTGCGTTCGCTGTCTGAACCGCACCGCGTCTACAACGAGCTGTTCGAGAGCCGGGTGGAGTTTTCTCAGGCCAGCTTCGGCAAGCCGCATCTGTCGTTCCAGAGCGGGCGCGACGACGCCTTCCAGTGGCCGTCCATCACCCGCGTCGGCCGCGAAGCCGCGCAGCTGGCGCAGCGGCGAACGGGCCATGAAGGCACCACCGGCATTTCCAGCCCGCGCCGCTACCTGTGGGACGAGGAGCGCTATGCGCCCGGCTGGCGCTTCAACGAGCGGCACGAGCCGATGGCCGCCGCCGCGCCGTTGACCACCCTGATCAACGACGAAGGCGTGCCGCTGTCCGCCCTGCCGACGGCGCAACGGCTGCCGGTGTTCACCGCCCATTACAGCCGCAGCGCGGTGATGACGCTGATGCTGAGCGAGCTGCTGGCGCAGGCGCTGATGCAGATCAACAGCATCGCCCAGCGCAGCCGCATGCCGAACGCCGCCGCGCCGCGCCGTTTGCGCGCCATCATTCTGACGCTGCCTTCGGCGATGCCGAAACCGGAGCGCGAGATTTTCCGCCGCCGCATGCAGGAGGCGATCGGGCTGGTGTGGAAGGCCCTCGGCTGGCACCCGCAGGATGCGCCGTTCGACGGCGCGCACGCCCGCTTCCCGGCGCCGCTGGTGCAGATGGAGTGGGACGAGGCCACCTGCGGTCAGATGGTCTATCTGTACAACGAAACCCAGGTGAACTTCGCCGGCCGCACCGATGCCTTCTTCGCCGCCATGGCTCGGCCCGATCGGCCGCTGGCGCCGGGTGAACAGCCCGGCAAGACGCTGCGCATCGCCTCCATCGACATCGGCGGCGGCACCACCGATCTGGCGATCACGCACTACTCGCTCGATGACGGCGTAGGCAACAACATTAAAATCAACCCGCGCCTGCTGTTCCGCGAGGGCTTTAAAGTCGCCGGCGACGACATCCTGCTGGACATCATCCAGCAGTTTGTCCTGCCCGCCGTGCAACAGGCGTTCGAGGCCGCCGGCGTGAGCGCCGCCGCGGCGCTGATGGACAAACTGTTCGGCAACGAAGGGCGCATGGACGGGCTTTCCACCCTGCGTCAGCAGGCCGCGCTGCAGATCTTCATGCCCGCCGGACGCGCGCTGCTCGGCGCCTATGAAGAATACGACCCGCTGGACAACCGGGCGGAAATCGCCGCCAGCCTGGGCGATCTGCTGCCGCAGCCGCCGACGCCGCAGGTGCTGGCGTTTATCAACGGCGAAGTGCAGCGCGAAGCCGACAGCAACGCCTTCGATATCCTGCACACCCCGCTGGTGATCCGCCTGGCCGATCTGCACGCCGCTTTCTTGTCCGATCGCATCGGCATCGGCCGCTGTCTGCGCCTGCTGGCCGAAGTGGTGGCTCTGTATACCTGCGACGTACTGCTGCTGACCGGCCGCCCGGCGCGCTTCCCCGGCGTGCAGGCGCTGCTGCGCCATCTGCAGCCGCTGCCCGCCAGCCGCATTCTGCCGCTCGAGGGGTATCACACCCGCAGCTGGTACCCGTTCAACAAACGCGGCCGCATCGACAACCCGAAATCCACCGCAGCGGTGGGCGCCATGCTGTGCCTGCTGGCGATCGATCTGCGGCTGGAGAGCTTTTACTTCAACGTCGGCGATTTCCAGCCCTACTCCACCATTCGCTATCTGGGCATGCTGGACGGCAACAACATGCTGGCGGACGATAACGTCTATTACCGCGACATCGATCTGGATCGCGCCGATTTCGCGCTCGATCCCGCCGGCAGCTTCCAGCTGCGCGGCCCGCTGCGTCTGGGGTTCCGCCAATTGGACAACGAACGCTGGCCGGCCTCGCCGCTCTATACGCTGACCATCAATGACGCCCAGCTGGCGCGCAAGCTGGCCGGCGACGCGGTGATCAGCCTGCGGCTGGCCATCACCGCCAGCGCCGAGCAGGGCGCCGAGAGCGTCAAGATCGCGCATGCGCTGCTGGCCGACGGCAGCCCCGTCCCGGCGCACCACCTGCAACTGAAACTCAATACCCTGGCTGCCAGCGCCTCCGGTGCGACCCACTACTGGATAGACAGCGGGAGCATTTACCCACGATGAACACACAAACCTTCGCCCCAGCGGCCCCGAATAACGCGCTCAGCGCCGGCATATTGCAGGCGATCGACTGGGTGGACGCCGCGCGCCGCCAATCCCCTCGCCTGGAGCGGGAGGCCGATCGCCTGATACAGCGTCTGCGCCGTTGCCATAACCGCGCCGCACGGTTGGAAAACACATGCCCTGCGCAGGTCGCCATCGGTTTGTATGGCCACAACGCCGCCGCCAAGGCCCATCTGCTGGCGGCGCTGGCGCCTGGCGCAAAGCGCTTCAACGCGGACCTTTCGCTCGCGGTGCGCTACTGCACGGCGGCCGAGGCGGGGCCCGCCGAGTATCCGATCGCCCTCGCCCTGCTCAATGAAGCGCAGTGGCTGGCCATCACGCTCGATGCCGCCGCGATGGGCGGCTTCCGGCTGGACTGGGACGCCCGCGCGATCGCCGGCCATCTGCAAACGTTGGCGCGCCACCGCCAAGCCATCGCCCCCGACGCCCTCAGCGACGGCGATGTGCTGGCGCTGTGGGATAGCCAACGCCGCCACGGCGACAAGGGGCAACAGACGCTGGACAGGCATTTCTGGCCGCAGGCCGTGGCGCTGGCGCCGCAGCTTAGCATCGACGATCGCGCGCGCCTGTTTGCGCCGCTGTGGGGAGAGGAACCGACGCTGACGACGCATTATCGCCAGCTGGCACACACGCTGCATGCCCTCGGTGACAGCCGGCAGGTTCATGCCCCGCGCCGCGCCTTGACGCTGCTGACCGCGAGCGCCGCACCGGAAAACACGGCAATCGTCGTGATGGCCGAACACGGCGGTGAACGGGAGATCGCGCTGAGCGATCTGGTCTGGTTGACCGCCGAAGTCACCACCGTTCTGCCGCAAACCGCGCAGGCGGGCCTGCCCGCCGACGTGGCGCTGATCGACCTGCCCGGCAGCTGCGCCCGCCCGCAGGCGGAACCGACGCAGCGGCTGCAACAGGCGAAACGCGCCCATTTGCTGGCCCGCTGCGCGGACGGCCTGCACGCCAACCTGCTGCTGGTAGCCGATGCCGCCGCCACGCCGCAGGACGCCGCGCGCATCGGCCAGGCGCTCGCCGGTTGGGTCGACCACACCCAGGGGGAAACCCCGGCGCTGCGCCAGCGCCGCAAACCCGGTTTAATCTGGGCGATCACGCCGTTCGACCCACGCCAGGAAGGCAAGCCGCGCCCTGACGACGCCGTTCAGCGCCAGGTCGGCGAACCCGGTGACAGCTGGGCCACACTGCTGGCGCTGGATGAGCAGGATTGCCGCCGCATGGTGAACTACCTGGCCGCACAGGCGCGCCCGGCCCACAAGCAAGCGCGCCTGCTCGAGCTGCGCGAAGAGTTGCAGCGCGAGCTGACGGAAAGCCTGCTCGGCAACTGGCTCACCGCCGCCGATCCATACGCGACCCAGCAACGCGCCCAACAGCTGCTGCGCGCGCTGCAGGCGCAGGCCGGCCGCCACGGCGAACTGCTGGAACGATTGTTGCCCCAGCGCGATACGCTGCGCCAGCTTTACCAGCAACAGCAGCACGCCGCGCCGACCCCGGCGACGCCTGCGCCGTTCGGGCTCGACATCGATCTGTTCGGCGCACCGGAAACCCCGGCGCCCGGCGAGCCCCCCACGTCACCCTTTGCCGCGCGGATATTCGCGGATTGGATCAACCATCTGCGCAGCCTGCCGGACAGCCGCCGGTTGCTGGATCTGCTCGGCGTCGACAAACCGCATCTCGAACTGCTGGTTGATGCGTTGATCGGCGCCGCCTGCCGCCAGCGGCTCGATGATGAGCTGGAGCGCGCGCTGTGCGCCGGCGGCCTGCCGGAACAGGGGGAAGATCGGCAGATCAGCCAGGCGTTGGCGCTGTTGGGCGACTTCGTCGCCTGGCTCGGCTTCCAGCGGCGCGATGCGGCAACGCGCCCCGAGAGCCGCGTCAATCCCGGCCAACCGATCTTTACCCCGCCGCCGCAGCCGGCGGTGGACTGGAGCGGCCAGCAGCGGCTCACTCGGCTGGCGCCGACGCCAACCAAAAGTACCGCATTTTATATCTATGACTGGCTGATCGGCCTGCAGACCCTGCTGGCGGAAAATGCCGCGCAGGCGCAGCCGGCGCTGGCAGACGAGCAACGCGCCGACCTGGCGGCGATCGTCGCCGCCCTGCGCGCTGCGCCGTAGCGGGCGCCATCCGGGCCGGACGCCGCCGCGCAGTCAGTGGCAGGCCGGCCCGGCCGACATCACTTCGCGGAAATGGGTGACCAGCGGGCGCAGGTTGGCCTTGTGCCACACGGCCCACAGCTGCGTGGTGTATTGCATCCAGGGCAGCTCGCGCAACACTACACCTTGCGGCGCGTTATGCCGCAGGCTGTGCTGGATCAACGTCATCCCCAACCCGGCGGCGACCAGCCCCAACGCAGTCAGCGGCTCGCCCGCCTCCAGCCGAATATCCGGATCGAACCCGGCCTTCACGCAGGCCGCCACGAAGTCGTCGCGCGAATGGGCATCCTCTTTGTGGATCACCGAGATCCAGGCCTGATCGGTGAGATCCGCCGGCTGCAGCGTTTCCCTGTCCGCCAGCGGATGCGTCTGCGGCAGGGCCAGCAACATGCGATCGTCCAACACCTGCGTATAGTCCAAATCCTGATCGTCGCGATCCGGCGCCGTATTGACCAGCGCCACGTCCAGGCTACGCTGCCGCAGCCCTTCCAGCTGCATGGAAGAAGGCTGGCTGTAAAGCACGATGTGCACATCCGGCCGGGACACCCGCAGCGACCGCAAGGCGTTCGACAAGACGCCGGAGTGCATCGCATTTTCGATATAGCCAATGCACAGCCCGCCGTCTTCCCCGCGCCCCAGACGGCGCCCAAGCGACTCGAGCCGGGTGGCGTGCGTCAACAGCGCGCGGGTTTCTGCCAGAAACGTCTGGCCGTCGGCGGTCAGGCGGATGCGCTGCTGATTGCGTTCGAACAGCATCAATCCGAGGCGCTCCTCAAGCTGGGAAATCTGCCGGCTCAGCGGTGACTGGGAAATGTGCAGCCGTTCGGCGGCGCGGCCGACGTGCTCTTCTTCCGCCACCGCCACAAAGTATTTCAACTGACGTAAATCGATCATGTGAGACCTCAAAGGACTTAACTTAGACAAATTATGTCCTATCAAGTCACAACTTGCCAAGTTATCTTTAGCCTCGTGACGGGGCAGACGCTGTATGAGCCCCACTAGTTTCCCTGAAAAGATAACGAATTGAGGATTCACCATGAGCATCAAAAATATTTTACCCGGCAAGATCGGTTTGGGCGGCGCGCCGCTCGGCAATATGTTCCGCGCCATTCCAGAAGAAGAAGCGCTGGCTACCGTAACCAGCGCCTGGGACTTGGGCATCCGCTACTTCGACACCGCACCGCTTTACGGTTCCGGCCTGTCGGAAATTCGCATGGGCGAAGCGCTCTCTCAGTACCCACGCGATGAGTTCGTGCTGAGCACCAAAGTGGGCCGCATCATGCTGGACGAAATGGAAGATCCCGCCGCCCGCGATCTGGGTGAGAAAGGCGGCCTGTTCGAACACGGTTTGAAAAACAAGATCCTGAACGACTACTCGGAAGACGGCACGCTTCGCTCCATTGAACACAGCCTGAAGCGTCTTAAAACCGACCGTCTGGATATCGTCTGGATCCACGACGTCGCTCAGGATTTCTACGGCGACAGCTGGCTGGAACAGTTCAATATCGCCCGTACCGGCGCCTTCCGCGCACTGTCCCGCCTGCGTGACGAAGGCGTGATCAAAGCCTGGGGCCTCGGGGTCAACCGCGTCGAGCCTTGCGAACTGACGCTGGCGCTTGATGAGCCGAAACCGGATGCCTTCCTGCTGGCCGGCCGCTACAGCCTGCTGGATCACGAACGCGCCCTGCAACGCCTGATGCCGGAAGCGCTGGAACAGAATGTCGATATCGTCGTCGGCGGCCCATACAGCTCCGGTGTGCTGGCCGGCGGCGAACATTTCGAATATCAGAAAGCGTCCCCGGCTATTCGCCAGCAAGTCGCGAAAATCAAAGAGATCGCCGCTCGCTTCCAGGTAGACGTCAAAGCCGCTGCGCTGCAATTCGCGCTGGCTAACCCGGCCGTCGCCGCCGTGATCCCCGGTTCGAGCCGTCCTGGCCGCATGGCCGAAGATCTGGCTGCGCTGGATGCAGTGATCCCGGCTGAGTTCTGGGCGGAGATGCGCCGTCAGAAACTGGTGGCCGACAACGCGCCGCTGCCGATTCGTTAAGTTTTATGGGGCCGCACCCCGGCCCCATTACCCACATGACAGAGTGATATACATGATGAAACTGGATCTTTCAGGCAAAGTCGCCGTCGTCAGCGGCTCCACCTCCGGCATCGGTCTCGGCATCGCGCGCGGGCTTGCCAAAACGGGCGCCACCGTGGTGATCGTCGGCCGTCAGAAAGCCGGGGTCGATAACGCCATCGCCGACATCAGCGCCAACGTGCCCGGCGCGCAGGTACGCGGCGTGGTCGCCGATCTCGGCACCGAACAAGGGGCTGCAACCCTGTTCGCCGCGGAGCCTAAAGCCGACGTGCTGGTCAACAACCTCGGTATTTTCAACGATAAAGACTTCTTTACCGTGCCCGACAGCGAGTGGATGCACTTCTATAACGTCAACGTCCTCTCGGGCGTGCGTCTGGCGCGCCACTACGCGCAGAGCATGACCGAACAGGGCTGGGGACGCATTATTTTCGTGTCGTCCGAATCCGGCGTCGCCATCCCGGCGGATATGATCAACTACGGCGTGACCAAAAGCGCCAACCTGGCGGTATCTCACGGCCTGGCGAAACGCCTCGCCGGCACCGGCGTGACGGTCAACGCCATCCTGCCAGGGCCAACCTTTACCGAAGGCCTGCAGGAGATGCTGGCGGAAGCGGCGGCCAAATCCGGGCGCAGCGCGCGCGATCAGGCCGACGAGTTCGTTAAAACCGAACGCCCAAGCTCCATCATTCAACGCGCGGCGGACGTCGATGAAGTGGCCAACCTGGCCGTTTACCTTGCGTCTCCGCTGTCTTCGGCCACTACCGGCGCGGCGCTGCGCGTCGACGGCGGCGTCGTCGACACCCTGGCAATGTAATTCCGTACCCTAAACCGATATCAAGAGAGAAAGAAAATGGCTACTACATCCGTATCTATGAACATCCCGGCATCCGCCGACACCGTATGGCAACTGATCGGCGGCTTCGACGCCCTGCCTGACTGGCTGCCGTTCATTCCGAAAAGCGTCGTTTCTGAAGGCGGCCGCGTGCGCACTTTGACGACCTCTGACGGCGGTACCGTTATCGAGCGGCTGGAAGCGTTCGACAACCGTCAACGCAGCTACAGCTACTCCATCATGCAGGCGCCGTTCCCGGTGGTGAATTACCTGTCCACCCTGTCGGTACACGCCACCGACGACGCCAACGTGGCGCGCGTGGAATGGTCGGGCAGCTTCACGCCGGTCAATATCAGCGACGACGAAGCCGTCGCCCTGTTCCATGGCATCTACCAGGATGGCCTGGATGCGCTGAGCGGCAACTTCCCGCGTTAATGCGTGAACACTCCTCACGCTTACGGCCGATGGTGAAAACCATCGGCCATTTTTTTGCTTTAGCTCTGGAGCAGGATAAATCCGCCAGCGCCGTTTATGCTGTAAAGGAGACTTCCGTTTGAGGAGATGGCCGTGCGCCCTTTCAGCCTGAAGACTATCGACCATGTGGTGCTGCGCGTGCGCGATATGCAGAAAAGCCTGCATTTTTATACCCGGATCGTCGGCTGTGATATCGCCAAACAGCGGCCGGATTTGGGGCTGATGCACCTGCGCGCCGGAGCGGCCATGATCGATCTGGTGGATATTAACGGCGTGTTGGGGAAAAAAGGCGGCACGGCGCCCGATCCTCACCGGCAAAATGTCGATCACATCTGCCTGCGCATCGATCCTTTCAACGAGGACGAGCTGTTGGCCTATCTGCGATCGCAGGGGATCGGCGTTGATCCCGCCGAATCGCGCTATGGCGCTGAAGGCGACGGCCCGTCCATTTATTTCAGCGATCCGGACGGCAATCGCGTGGAATTGAAGGGGCCGGCGATCGGCTAGATCCTGGCGCTCCCGTTGATGTCGGACAGCCGTTGGCGATCCGTCACCCGCAGTGATTTGTTTTTAAATTGAATGATGCCGTCCGCCGCGAGCTGCGCCAGCGCGCGGCTCAGCTGTCTGACGGAGATGCCCAATCTCGCCGCCAGCGCCTCCCGGTTTTCCAGCTCAATCAATTCCCCTTCGTTCTTTATCTTGAATAATAAAAATTTTCGCAGTTTATACTCCGCCGTAAAAACGCCGTTCGCATGCAGCAAAGAGGCATTCAGCAGCTTATTGCTCAATTGCCGGCAGATAAAGGTGAGGAACGCCGGGTCGCTCAGGGCGTGATTGTTGATGGCCTCTATCGGTGCCGCGAGGAGCAGCGCGTCGGTCACCGCCTGCACGGTGCTGAACAGCGTGCGCTGCGCCTGGGAGAACAGCTCCAGATCGCCAATCACCGAGAAATCCGTTTCGAAGGAAAAGACAATGTGCGCGCCATTCACATCAAAATTCTCAACCTGCAATTTTCCCTGCACGAGAAAAAACAGGTGGGTCAAACGATCGCTTTGCGTCACCAGGTATTCGCCGGCTTCGACGCTGACCAGGCGCAGTGCGGCGAGCAGCGTGGGCGAAAGCGCCGTTCGCAGATCGTGAGCGTCGATAAAAGCTTCTTTTAGCTTGCTGTCACCGACCGTTTTCAAGGCGATTCACTCCCAGGGCTCATCCTTAAACGTCTTACATCCTCGCTTTCGACTGCGTTCAGCATAGCCGACGCGCTTCAGAACGAAAAAGGACATCTGACCTTTTTTGCCTTAGGTCGTCTGGGTACTTTCTCCGCATAGCCCACCCGAGGAGATGGCCATGCGACATATTTTGATAGATACCGATACCGCTTCCGACGATGCTGCAGAGCTGAAGTGTGAGACGGATATTATTTTAAAAAACACCGATAATTAATAATTAGCTCTAATATATTAAAACTCATGTTTTTTCTTTGAACTTGTTTATTTCTTTATGTATGTCTGATATTTCATTTTCTAGTTCAAGGTCAGTATCAGAAATTTCGTCTATCATTTTCTGAGCAACCTCAGATAACTGGGTCATCTTACTTTTTTCAACGAGACTCTTCGCTTTTGATTTATAATGTTTCGCTTTATACTTCTTAGAGAATCTCATCATCCATTCATGGCATAAAAATGAACGAAAAGAGTCTATCCATTTTGCAAAATAACTATTTGTTATTACCACCAAGACAAGCAATTGGTAATAAACTTGTAAGGATAGGGTCTCAATTAGAATATCTTTATACTTGAAAGTAAAAAGATAATAAACTAATGCACCAAGAGATAGTTGTATGATTATTTTCGGTGCGTCATTTTTACTTTCCATTGGCATCACCTTCAGACTGGTTTGCCTTCCCTGTCTTTTCAGACTCGGTTATAATATTTTGCGTTGTTATCATTACCTCAAGTATCATCCCAAGAATCAGAACAACTAGGTTTGCAGCTACAACATCTTTAGAACCCATTTTTTCGAACTGGTCTAATTTATCAGTATATATATTGGTTATATAAAACCTGTTATCTAGCACTCCATTTTTTTCATTATAAATATAAACAACTTTACATGGTGTGTTATTTAAAATATTTACCATTGAGCATATCAGCTCGGCATCTTCTTTTTTTACATTACAATTTTTTGGTAACTTAACTAATCTAGATAACTTTAATATTGTATTGGATGCCATATCCTTAGCCAAAGTTGTAATAATAAAAATGTCCCCATTTTTTTTAAATCTAACCCGAGACTCCCGCTCATCCTCATCATTACTCAATATCTCAGCATCCGAAATTTTTAATATTGCTTCTTTTATTTCGTCTAAAGTGAACATCCATTCTCCTTTTAAATATTGGCCTTAGTATATCTTTGGCTATAAAATTTCAAATAAAAAAACACCCAGCAATGTGGCTCTCCTAAAGTACAGAAAACCAAAAATTTATTCCCCTGGTAATAGACTCTCACAGAGTGTAGCAACCAAATTGCTCCTTTCAGTGTAGCCGTACTCCAAGACGTATCTCAAGAGCAACTTCCTATTTAATCAAATAAAACAGCTGCGAGAATGGCTATTGCCAGCAACGCTTTGTCATGTCTTTTGAGCCGGGTTAAAGACGATAGTTACTAGATAAGGCGTAACAG
This sequence comes from Serratia sp. BNK-23, assembly GCF_047456145.1. Classification (NCBI taxonomy): domain Bacteria; kingdom Pseudomonadati; phylum Pseudomonadota; class Gammaproteobacteria; order Enterobacterales; family Yersiniaceae; genus Serratia; species Serratia sp. BNK-23. The sequence continues at coordinate 72,813 of NZ_CP179900.1, read as the reverse complement.
CCGAACTGAACAGAGGAGCGCACATAAAGTCCCCATCCAAATTTTCGATCCTGAGTATCGGCTGTTGCATGACGCCTTCGGCTGGCAGGATGACGATTTTAACCGCAGCAACCGACAGGCGCTGGAGGCGAGTTTTCTCGACGGCAACACTAAAATGAAATTAATGAATCAGCTCAAGGCCGGGCCAATGTGACCCGGCACGTGTCAAGGCTGAGCGGGTTTTAACGCCCCTGCGCCACCAGCGCCTGGGCGCAGGCCCAGGCCGAACTCCAGGCCCACTGGAAGTTGTAACCGCCCAGCCACCCGGTCACGTCCACCACTTCGCCGATGAAGTAGAGCCCCGGCGCCTTGTGGGCCTCCATCGTCTTGGAGGAAAGTTCGTTGGTGTCGACGCCGCCGAGCGTCACTTCCGCCGTGCGGTAGCCTTCGGTGCCGTTCGGCTGCACGCGCCAGTTCTGCAACAGATCCACCAGCGCCGCTTGTTGCGGCGCATTCAGCTGCTTCAGCGTCGCCTCCGGCAGTTGTCCCAGGGTCTGCAAGCACTCCACCAGCCGCTTCGGCAAATGCAGCGCCAGGGTGTTTTTCAGGCTTTGGTTCGGGTGCTCTTGGCGTTGGTTATCCAGGAAGCCCGCCAGATCCAGCTCAGGAAGTAAGTTAACGCTCACATACTCACCCGGCTGCCAGTAGCTGGACAGCTGCAATACCGCCGGGCCGGAGAGACCGCGATGGGTGAACAGGATGCTTTCACGGAAGCTGACGCCGTTCTCGGCGGTGATCACCGCCGGCACCGACACGCCGGACAGCGCCTGCACATGCTCCAGCAGCGGCTTATGCAGGGTAAAAGGCACCAGCCCGGCGCGCGTCGGCAGCACCCTGAGGCCGAACTGCTCCGCCAGTTTGTAACCGAACGGCGAGGCGCCCAACCCCGGCATGGATAATCCGCCGCTGGCCACCACGAGTGAGCGAGCACTTACTTTTTCGCCATTGAGCGCCAGCTGGTAGCCGTTCTCGGTTTTCTCCACGCCCAGCACTTCGCTGCGCAGGCGCATCGTCACCTGGCCCAGCTCGCACTCTTTGACCAGCAGATCCACCACCTGCTGCGCCGAATCGTCGCAGAACAGCTGCCCCAGCGTTTTTTCATGGTAGGCGATGCCGTAGCGGTTGATCAGATCGATGAAGTCCCACTGGGTGTAGCGCGCCAGCGCCGACTTGCAGAAGTGCGGGTTGTTCGACAGATAGGCCGCCGGTTCGGCGTACATGTTGGTAAAGTTGCAGCGCCCGCCGCCGGACATCAGGATCTTGCGGCCCGGTTTTTTGCCGTTGTCGAGCAGCAACACGCGGCAACCGAGTTGCCCCGCCTGCGCGGCGCAAAACATGCCGGCGGCACCCGCCCCAATCACTACGACATCAAACTGTTCCACCTGAGCCTCACTTATCAAAACCACAATCGCGACAAAAGAGCGCCATATTACGCCGTTTCGCCGCCGGTCACCGCCAAATTCACGGCGGCAGATTGTAAAGCCCCGGCGCCGCCAACGCCACAGTAAGAAAATATTACAGAGGTCAGAGGAGAATAACGCGTTGATATTCAATATTTTTGTTATAGGCGCGTCATCGTTTCGTCATGTCCAAATCAAAAAAACGTCATATTTTCCTTTTCCCCGGCCCCGGTTGTCACTGATAATGCGCGGCGTTCATGTCCACAAACTGGCGTAACGCTTATGCTGCATTTGTTCGCTGGCCTGGATTTCCATACCGGCCTGATGTTAATTCTCGCATTGTTGTTCGTGTTGTTTTATGAAGCCATCAACGGTTTTCATGATACGGCCAATGCGGTCGCTACAGTTATTTATACCCGCGCCATGCGCTCGCAACTTGCGGTCGTGATGGCAGGTTTGTTCAACTTTCTTGGCGTAATGCTCGGCGGTTTGAGTGTTGCTTACGCCATCGTCCACTTGCTGCCTACCGATCTGTTGTTGAACGTCAGTTCAGCACACGGATTAGCCATGGTCTTCTCCATGCTGTTGGCGGCAATCATCTGGAACCTCGGCACCTGGTATTTCGGTCTGCCGGCCTCCAGTTCCCATACGCTGATAGGCGCAATCATCGGTGTCGGTTTAACCAACGCCCTGATGACCCACACTTCGGTGGTGGATGCGCTTAACGTCCCGAAAATGATTGGCATTTTCCTTTCTCTGCTGTTCTCGCCGCTGGTCGGCATGATGGTGGCGGGAGTGATGGTGTTCGCCTTGCGCCGCTATTGGAGTGGCACCAAGAAACGCCAGCGTATCCACATGACCCCTGCGGAACGTGAAAAGGTCGACGGCAAACGCAAGCCGCCGTTCTGGACCCGTATCGCGCTGATCCTGTCGGCGATTGGCGTCAGCTTCTCGCACGGCGCCAACGACGGCCAGAAAGGCATCGGCCTTATCATGCTGGTGTTGATCGGCGTTGCGCCGGCCGGCTTCGTGGTCAATATGAATGCAACCGGTTATGACATCACCCGTACGCGTGACGCCGTGACCCACCTGCAGCAATATTACCAGCAGCACGGCGACGCGCTGTCGCATGCGGTGTCGCTGACGCCGCTGGTGCCAAGCCCGGATGACGAAGCTGCGTCTGGCAAACCGGCCGAGTTCCACTGTGACAGTTCGCGCGCCATGCCGGCGATCGAGCTGGCTCAGGGCATGCTGACCAACCTGCAAAGCTACGATCAGCTGACGGTTGACCAGCGCAGCCACCTGCGCCGCCTGCTGATGTGCGTGACCGACACGGCGGATAAAGTCGCCAAGCTGCCGGAAACCTCATCCGCCGACCAGCGCTTCCTGAAGAACCTGCGTCAGGATCTGCTGCAGACCGTCGAGTACGCGCCGATGTGGATCATCGTCGCCGTCGCGCTGGCGCTGTCGCTCGGTACCATGGTGGGCTGGAAACGCGTGGCCACCACCATCGGCGAGAAGATCGGCAAGAAAGGCATGACCTACGCCCAGGGCGTATCGGCCCAGATGACCGCGGCGCTGTCGATCGGCGTGGCGAGCTATACCGGCATGCCGGTCTCCACCACCCACGTCCTCTCTTCGGCGGTTGCCGGGACGATGATCGTGGACGGCGGCGGCGTGCAGAGCAAAACCGTGAAGAACATCCTGTTGGCCTGGGTACTGACCCTGCCAATCTCGATTCTGCTTTCCGGTGCGCTGTATTGGATTGCGTTGAAGCTGATCTAAGCGATAAGCATCATGAGGAAGGCGGCCGCAGGGCCGCCTTTTTTTTGCCTGCATCAAGGGAAACAGAAAGGCATTAATACCAAATCATCATCGCTATCAGGCAGATGACCACCAGGCCGCACAGGGCCGAGGTCAGCATAAACTGCCCGCGCACCCGCTCACAGCGGCGAATAAACTCCGGATCGTGGTGTTCGACATAGCGCTGCGCAAAGATATAGCGCACCAGCCTCAGCTGCTTGCTGGGTTGGCCGTGGGCGGTGAAGAAGCCGCCGCCGTCGACGTATTGGTACAGCAGCGGGTCACAGCCGCGCAATACCACCAGCAGCGCGCGCAGAGAAGAGTAATACCGCACCATGTTTACCACACACACCACACATAAGGCCCAAAACAGCGCGACGGTACTGATCATGATTGCCCCCTCAAGGCGTTGTTATCCGCGGCCATCCGCCGGGTCCAACCGCCCTACCTCATTACCCGATACTCTGCTGGAGCTTACCGCTCTCATCCCCTTTTTTTGCCTGCACGGGCCACGCCCATAACCCACCGCCTCCGAAGACGTTGCCGCAGCGCACGATGAGATTTGCACGGCATGGTTCTACTCAGAGGAGAAATGATGAGGCCCATATCCATCATTGTAGGTTAATGAAACGCAAACTGGCCTGAGCAGTGGATAAAATTTACCGCCCTGTAGCGAAAAGTCACCTGCCGGGGCGTTATAAGCGATAACCGTCCGTTTCGATTATGTCGCTTTTCTGGATAGTCTATCCCGCGCCACGCCGCTGATCTTTCCCCCACGCTGGCTAGACTCAGGTTTCCGTTACGCTCATCCAAGGAAACTGTTATGGCAAACCATTCAATCAAGGGAAAAACCGTCCTCATCGCCGGCGGCGCCAAAAACCTCGGCGGGCTGATCGCGCGCGATTTGGCTGAACAAGGCGCCAAAGCGGTGGTGATCCACTACAACAGCGCCGCTTCCAAAGCCGAAGCGGAAAAAACCGTCGCCGCCATTCAGGCCGCCGGGGCGCAAGGTGTCGCGCTGCAGGCCGATCTGACCACCGCGGGCGCGGTCGAGAAGCTGTTCGCCGATGCGGTCGCCGCCGTCGGCAAGCCGGATATCGCCATCAATACCGTCGGCAAGGTGCTGAAAAAGCCGCTGATCGACATCAGCGAAGCCGAGTACGACGAGATGACGGCGGTCAACGCCAAAACCGCGTTCTTCTTCCTGAAAGAAGCGGGTAAGCACCTTAACGACAACGGCAAAATCTGCACGCTGGTCACCTCGCTGCTCGGCGCCTTCACGCCGTTCTACGCCGCTTATGCCGGCACCAAGGCGCCGGTGGAGCACTTCACCCGCGCCGCCGCCAAGGAGTTCGGCGAGCGCGGTATCTCCGTGACGGCGGTCGGCCCCGGCCCGATGGATACCCCGTTCTTCTACCCGGCAGAGGGTGCGGACGCCGTGGCCTACCACAAGACGGCGGCGGCGCTGTCGCCATTCAGCCAAACCGGCCTGACCGATATCGAAGACGTGGTGCCGTTCATCCGCCATCTGGTCAGCGACGGCTGGTGGGTAACCGGCCAAACCATCCTGATCAACGGTGGCTACACCACCAAATGAACCCGGCGGGGGCACCTATCGCCCCCGCACCTGCTCGCGCGCAACCGCGCCATGCGGCTACACTCTACTGTCAGAAACGGCGCCAAGGAACAGCAGATCAGCGAGATGGACAGATTCAATCAATACCGCGTATTCGTACAGGTGGCGGAAATGGGCAGCTTTATCCGGGCGGCCCATGCGCTGGAGGTGCCGCGCGCCTCGGTCTCCGCCGCCGTGCAGCAATTGGAAACGCAGCTGGGCGTGCGCCTGCTGCACCGCACCACGCGGCAGGTGCGGCTGACCGCCGACGGCGAACAGCTGCTCGAGCGGCTGCGCCCGCTGCTGGCCGAAGTGGAAGACATCGATCAGTCATTTCAGGCCAGCCAACGGCAGGCCTCCGGACGGCTCAGCGTCGACGTGCCGAGCCGCATCGCCCGCCGGCTGATCGCGCCGGCGCTGCCCGGCTTGCTGCGGCGCCATCCTCACCTGCAGCTGGTGCTCGGCTCCGCCGATCGCGCCATCGATCTGGTGCAGGAGGGGGTCGACTGCGCGGTGCGCGTCGGCGATCTGCACGACAGCAGCCTGGTGATGCGGCCGCTCGGCCATATCGCGCTGATCAACTGCGCCAGCCCCGCCTACCTGAGCGAATTCGGTCATCCGCTCCACCCCGGCGATCTTGCCGAGGGGCACTGGAGCATCGGCTACGCCTCGCCCAGGACCGGCCGCGAATCCCCCTGGGAATACCTAACCGGCGACGGCCATACGCAACGGCTCGAACTGCCCAGCCGGGTGGTAGTCAACAACGCCGAAAGCTATATCGCCTGCTGCCGCGCCGGGCTGGGGCTGATGCAAATCCCGCGCTACGACGTACAACACCTGCTCGACGCCGGTGAACTGGTGGAAGTCCTGCCCGGTTACCGCGCCGCCTCCATGCCGATCGCCCTGATCTACCCCCATCGCCGCCAGCGTTCCCGCCGTTTGGCGGTGTTTCATGAGTGGTTTGAAAGCCTGTTGCAGCCGCATCTGGAGCGCTGATTGCACATTTAGCGCTATACTTTGTTTAATAACGCTTATAATTCAAGCGGTCAGACCGTTAAAACCCGCATAACCCATAGGCTTTTACGCCACGCGGGTGTACAACAAAAGGTATCGTGCGCAGAGATTTTCGATGCGGCGCAGTGTGATCGCCCCAACATATCATTGCGTTATCCGAATGATACTATGGAACCAACAGCGCCAGGCGGGTACACGGAACGCCTGCTAACCCTTTTTAATCGGCATGTTTATGGAAGGAGTATTCTTATGGCTTACAAACACATATTGATCGCGGTAGACCTATCCCCGGAAAGCAAGATCCTGGTAGAAAAAGCCGTCTCTATGGCGCGGCCGTATAACGCCAAAGTTTCTCTGATCCACGTCGATGTCAACTATTCCGACCTCTATACCGGCCTTATCGACGTCAATCTCGGCGACATGCAAAAACGCATCTCTGAAGAAACCCATCAGGCGCTGACCGAGCTGTCGCAAAACGCCGGCTACCCGATCACTGAGACCCTGAGCGGCAGCGGCGATCTGGCGCAGGTGCTGGTGGACGCCATCAAGAAATACGATATGGACCTGGTGCTGTGCGGCCACCATCAGGACTTCTGGAGCAAGCTGATGTCTTCCGCGCGCCAGCTGATCAATACCGTGCACATCGATATGCTGATCGTGCCGCTGCGCGATGAAGAAGACGAATAAAGTAAGCGTTTGCTAACTTAACTGACCAACGCCCGCGCCCTGCGGGCGTTTTTCATGCCGCCACGCCGATTAATCGCTTGATAATCAACCGCCCTCCGATGATATAGTCGCTAAAGACACAACATCCTCCCCCGAGCATCGCCTATACCCATATTTATAAGAAATAGCGGGGGAAATTTAATGCGAAAAGGAGTTATCCATGGAATATGCCGTATCGGTAGAGTCTTTCCTGTCCTCGTTACAACGCCATAACCCTCACCAGCCGGAATATCTGCAGGCGGTGCGCGAAGTGTTCACCTCGCTGTGGCCATTTATCGAGCGCAACCCGCGCTATCGCGAACAGGCGCTGCTGGAGCGCCTGGTGGAGCCCGAGCGTATCATTCAGTTCCGCGTCAGCTGGGTGGACGATCGCGGCCAGGTGCAGGTCAATCGCGCCTTCCGCGTGCAGTTCAACTCGGCCATCGGCCCCTACAAGGGCGGCATGCGCTTCCACCCATCGGTAAACCTGTCGATCCTGAAGTTCCTCGGCTTTGAGCAGACCTTCAAGAATGCGCTGACCACCCTGCCGATGGGCGGCGGCAAAGGCGGCTCCGATTTCGATCCCAAGGGCAAAAGCCAGGGCGAGATCATGCGCTTCTGCCAGGCGCTGATGACCGAGCTGTATCGCCACTTGGGCCCGGACACCGACGTGCCGGCCGGGGACATCGGCGTCGGCGGCCGTGAAGTCGGCTTTATGGCCGGCATGATGAAAAAACTGTCCAACAACACCGCCTGCGTGTTTACCGGCAAGGGCCTCTCCTTCGGCGGCAGTCTGATCCGCCCCGAGGCGACCGGCTACGGCCTGGTGTACTTTACCGACGCCATGCTGCAGCGCCACGGCCTGGGCTTTGAGGGCATGCGGGTGGCGGTATCCGGCTCCGGCAACGTGGCGCAGTACACCATCGAGAAAGCGCTGGAGCTGGACGCGCGCGTGATCACCGTATCGGATTCCGGCGGCACTCTGGTGGACGAAGACGGCTTCACCACCGAGAAGCTGGCGCACCTGGCGGAGATCAAAAACCAGCGCTACGGCCGGGTGGCGGACTACGCCCGCGAACGCGGCCTGACCTACCTGGCGGGCCAGCAGCCGTGGAACGTGCCGGTGGATATCGCCCTGCCGTGCGCCACCCAGAACGAGCTGGATCTCGAGGCGGCGCAGACGCTGATCCGCAACGGGGTGAAAGCGGTGGCGGAAGGCGCCAACATGCCGACCACCATCCAGGCCACCGACGCCTTCCTTGACGCCGGGGTGCTGTTCGCGCCCGGCAAGGCGGCCAACGCCGGCGGCGTGGCCACCTCGGGGCTGGAGATGGCGCAAAACGCCGCGCGCATCGGCTGGCGGGCGGAAAAAGTGGATGTACGTTTACAACATATCATGGCGGATATTCACCATGCCTGCGTGGAATACGGCGGCGAGGGCAAGCAAACCCACTATGTGCACGGCGCGAATATCGCCGGTTTCGTCAAGGTTGCAGAGGCGATGCTGGCCCAGGGCGTGCTGTAATCGGGCGCAAAGGTGATCTTGTTCACACATCGATTAAATGCTTCAATGCCGGCCTCTGCGCCGGCATTTTTTTCCGCGTCCAAGCCATCAAAATGATGCGCAAACGTTAATTAAAAGTTAATAAAAAGTTATTTACAGCCGTTTAGTTGGTAGTAAATTTACCACCGCCAAATAATTAAACATTTATTTAACACTAAATACGTCAATATTTTACTTAAATGTGCGCAGATCACATTTCGTTAACTTCGGCTACGCCCCCTCTTCCATTCCTTTGTAATCTGCAGCGGTGGAAAAACCGCCACCCCTACAGATAAAAAAAGGTACAGCTAATGAAATTTAACCTCGCATTATTAAATGCATGTGTGGTTTCTGCGTGCATGTTATCGACAACACCTGTGTTCGCCGCTGATAAATATGAGATTGCCGTGGTCGCCAAAGTGACCGGCATTCCGTGGTTCAACCGCATGGAAGTGGGCGTCAACGAAGCGGCGAAAAAACTCGACGTCAACGCCTACCAGACCGGCCCTTCTACGCCGGATCCGGCCGCGCAGGTCAAGGTGATTGAGGATCTGATCGCCAAGAACGTCAACGCCATCATCGTGGTGCCGAACGACGCCAAGGTGCTGGAGCCGGTGCTGAAAAAAGCGCGCGACAAAGGCATCGTGGTGCTGACCCATGAATCCCCGGACCAGCAGATCGGCCAGTGGGACATCGAGACCATCGACAGCGAGAAATACGCGCAGGCCAACGTCGATGAGCTGGCGAAAAACATGGGCGGCAAAGGCGGCTACGCGATCTACGTCGGCTCGCTGACCGTGCCGCTGCACAACGCCTGGGCCGATTCCGCCATCAAGTACCAGAAAGAAAAATACCCGGACATGTTTGAAGTCACCTCGCGCTTGCCGGTGGCGGAAAGCATCGACAAATCCTATGCCACCACGCTGGATCTGATGAAAACCTATCCGCAGATGAAGGGCATCATCGGCTTTGGTTCGCTCGGCCCGATCGGCGCCGGCCAGGCGGTGGCCAAGAAGCGCGCCAAGGACAAAATCGCGGTGGTGGGCATCGCCATGCCGGCGCAGGCCGCCCCTTACCTGATGCGCGGCGACATCAAGAAAGCGCTGCTGTGGGATCCGAAAGACGCCGGTTATGCGCTGGTGACGGTGGCCGATCAGCTGCTGCAGGGCAAGGACGTGAACAAAGACCTGTCGATCGAGGGGTTGGGTAAGGCCGACGTCGATATGGAGCACAAAGTGATTCGGTTTAATAAGATTTTGGAAGTGACCAAAGACAACGCCCAATCGCTCGGATTCTGATTTTTCGCGTAATTTCGCCACACCGGGAAAGTAGTTAAACCCTCGTAGGGGCGCAGCGTTGCTGCGCCCAGGGCTTCGGCCGCTACGCAAGCACAGGTTAACGTTATGACAGCCTCCCCCGCATTTATCACCCTGGAGAATATCAGCAAGCGATTCCCAGGCGTGCTGGCATTAGACCAGATCAACCTGACGCTGAATAAAGGCGAAGTGCACTGCCTGGCCGGGCAAAACGGCTGCGGCAAAAGCACCATTATTAAAATCATCTCCGGCGTCTATCAGCCGGAAAAAGGCGCCAATATTTCGCTGGAAGGCAAACTCTTCCACGCCCTGACGCCGCAGCTGTCCGGTTATTACGGCATACAGGTGATCTACCAGGACCTGTCGCTGTTCCCTAACCTGACGGTGGCGGAAAACATCGCCATCCACCGTTACCTGCCCGGCGGCCACTTCTGGGTGCGCAAGCGGGTGATGCGCCAGACGGCGCTGGACGCCATGGCGCGGGTCGGCGTACACATCGATCCCGATAAAAAAGTAGAAAAACTGTCGATCGCCGATCGGCAGCTGGTGGCGATTTGCCGCGCCATCGCCGCCGAAGCGCGGTTGGTTATCATGGACGAACCGACCGCCTCGCTGACCCGCCAGGAGGTCGACGGCCTGCTGCGGGTGGTCAACGAATTGAAAGCAGCCGGCATCTGCGTGGTGTTCGTCAGCCACCGATTGGATGAAGTGATGGAAGTCGCCGATCGCATCAGCGTGATGCGCGACGGCAAGCTGGTGGGCACCTGGCCGGCCAGCGAACTGGACAGCCATGAACTGGCGTTCCTGATGACCGGCCAACGCTTCCATTACAGCCCGCTGCCCCCGCTGCCGCCGGCCGAACAGGCGCCGCTGCTCGAGGTGCGCAACCTCAGCCGCGGCGAAAAATACCGCAACGTCAATCTGGCGCTGCGCGGCGGCGAGATCGTCTCGATCGTCGGCCTGCTCGGCGCCGGCCGCACCGAACTGTGCCTCAGCCTGTTCGGCATGACGCGGCCGGACAGCGGCGAGATCCGCATCGAGGGCCAAACGGTGCAGCTGCACAACAACCGCGAAGCGGTGCGCCACGGCATCGGCTATGTGTCGGAGGATCGTCTGACGCAGGGATTGATCATGGAGCAATCGATCTACGACAACACCATCGTCACCGTCTTCGATCGGCTGCATACCTCGCTTGGGCTGCTGGATCACGCCAAGGCGACCGAGCTGGTCAACCGGCTGATCCGCGATTTGAACATCAAGGTGTCCGACAGCGCATTGCCGGTGAAGACCCTGTCCGGCGGCAACGCCCAGCGTATCGCCATCGCTAAATGGGTGGCGACCCAGCCGAAGATCCTGATCCTCGACTCGCCCACCGTCGGCGTGGACATCGCCAACAAAGAGGGGATCTACCAGATCGCCCGCGATCTGGCGCAGCTGGGCATGGCGGTGCTGATGATCTGCGACGAGATCCCGGAAGCCTATTACAACAGCCATCGGGTGATGGTGATGCGCAAGGGCGAGCTGATCGCCGAATTCGCGCCGCACCAGAGTACCGAACAACAGATCGCCGAGGTGGTGAATGGATAAGTCATTATTGGCCCGCCTGGCCGGGCGGCACGAGTTTTATCTCGGCCTGCTGGTGCTGCTGCTGGCGATCGGCCTGAGCGCCGGCACCGACGAGTTTCTGACGCTCGGCAACCTGACCGACGTCGCCACCAGCTACGCCATTCTCGGCATCCTGGCCTGCGGGCTGTTCGTGGTGCTGATCGCCGGCGGCATCGACATTTCGTTCCCGGCGATCACCGCCATCGCCCAATACGTGATGGCCAGTTGGGTGATCCAGCACGGCGGCAGCTTCCCGCTGGCGTTCGCCCTAGCGATCGGCGTCGGCCTGCTGCTCGGGCTGGTGAACGGTTTCCTGGTGTATTGGCTCAAGGTGCCGGCGATCATCATCACCATCGCCACCCTTAACCTGTTCTACGGCCTGCTGGTATACGCCACCAACGGCACCTGGCTGTACGGCTTCCCTGACTGGTTCATGAACGGCATCAACTGGTTCTCGTTCCAGGGCGCCGACGGCTACGACTACGGCCTGACGCTGCCGCTGCTGTGCCTGCTGGCGACCATCGTCGTCACCGGCGTGCTGATGAACCGCACCCGGCTGGGGCGCCAGATCTACGCCATGGGCGGCAATCGCGACGCGGCGTCGCGCCTGGGGTTGAATCTGCTGCGGCTGCACTTCTGCGTCTACGGCTATATGGGCATTCTGGCCGGCGTCGCGGCGGTGGTGCAGGCGCAAATCACCCAGTCGGTGGCGCCCAACTCGCTGCTCGGCTTCGAGCTGACGGTATTGGCGGCGGTGGTGCTGGGCGGCACCAGCATGAGCGGCGGCCGCGGATCGTTGACCGGCACCCTGCTCGGCGTGGTGCTGCTGGCCTTCCTGCAAAACGGGCTGACGCTGCTCAGCGTCTCGGCCTATTGGCACCAGGTATTCAGCGGCGCGATCATTTTGATCAGCATCAGCACCACCGCCTGGAACGAAAAACGCAAGCTGCTCAAGGAGATCTGACATGACGCAGTTAACTCGGTTGATCCCAAACGATCGGATCATTCGCCTGCAGGGCGCGATCATCATCGCGGTGGCGCTGCTGTTCGCCGGGCTGCTCGGATCGCGCTTCTTCAGCCTCGGCAACTTCCAGTCGATCGCCTCGCAGCTGCCGATCCTCGGCCTGCTGGCGCTCGGCATGGGCATAACCATGCTGACCGGCGGCATCAACCTGTCGATCATCGCCGGCGCCAACGCCTGTTCGCTGGTGATGGCGGCGATCATCGTCAGCCATCCCGACCAGCCGCTGTTCCTGGCGCTGGCGCTGTTGGCCGGCCTGTTGGTGGCGGTGGCGATCGGCGCGCTGAACGGCGTGCTGGTAGCCTGGATCGGCGTTTCGCCGATCCTCGCCTCGCTCGGCACCATGACGCTGATCACCGGCCTGAATATTCTGCTGTCCAACGGCGCGGTGATCTCCGGCTTCCCGGCGGCGATTCAATTTCTCGGCAACGGCGCCGTGCTCGGCGTACCGGTGGCGCTGATCCTGTTCCTGCTGGTGGCGGTCGGTCTGTGGCTGCTGCTGGAGCACACCACGCTGGGCCGCAGCCTGTACCTGATCGGCTCCAACGAGCAGGCCACCCGCTTTAGCGGCGTGAACACCGCGCGGGTGCAGATCGCGGTGTACATCCTGTCGGCGCTGCTCGGCTGGGGCGCCGCGCTGCTGATGATGGCCAAGTTCAACTCGGCCAAGGCCGGCTACGGCGAATCTTATCTGCTGGTGACCATTCTGGCCTCGGTGCTGGGCGGCATCAACCCGGACGGCGGTTTCGGCCGCATTCTGGGGCTGGTGCTGGCGCTGATCGTGCTGCAAATGTTGGAAAGCGGCCTCAACTTGCTGGGGGTCAGCAGCTACCTGACCATGGCCCTGTGGGGCGGCGTGCTGATCCTGTTTATCGCGTTACAGAATCGAAAAGCTTAGGAGAAAACAGATAATGGCGAGCTATTTTATTGGCGTAGATGTGGGCACCGGAAGCGCGCGCGCAGGCGTATTCGATCTCAATGGGCGCATGGTCGGCCAGGCCAGCCGGGCCATCGATCTGTACCGGCCAAAGGCGGATTTCGTCGAGCAGTCGTCGGATAACATCTGGCAGGCGGTGTGCAATGCGGTGCGCGACGCGGTCAACCAGGCCGACATCAACCCGATCCAGGTCAAAGGGCTGGGCTTCGACGCCACCTGTTCGCTGGTGGTGCTGGATAAAGAGGGCAAACCGCTGACCGTCAGCCCCTCCGGCCGCACCGAGCAGAACATCATCGTGTGGATGGATCACCGGGCGATCGCCCAGGCCGAGCGCATCAACGCCACCAAACACCGGGTGCTGGACTTCGTCGGCGGCATCATTTCGCCGGAGATGCAGACGCCGAAACTGCTGTGGTTGAAACAGCACATGCCCACCACCTGGGCCAACGCCGGCTACCTGTTCGATCTGCCGGACTTCCTCACCTGGCGCGCCACCCAGGATGCCACCCGCTCGCTGTGCTCGACGGTGTGCAAGTGGACCTATCTCGGCCACGAGCAGCGTTGGGACAAGAGCTACTTCCAGCAGATCGGGCTGGAAGACGTGCTGGAACATGACGCGGCCAAGATCGGCAGCGACGTTAAAATGATGGGCGAGCCGCTGGGCCACGGCCTGACTCAGCGCGCCGCCAGCGAGATGGGGCTGATCGCCGGCACGGCGGTGAGCGTATCGATCATCGACGCCCACGCCGGCACCCTCGGCACGCTGGGCGCCACCGGCGTCTCCGGCGAGGTGGCCGACTTCAACCGCCGCGTCGCGCTGATCGGCGGCACCTCCACCGGCCATATGGCGATGTCGCGCACCGCGCGCTTTATCGGCGGCGTCTGGGGGCCGTATTATTCGGCGATCCTGCCGGAATACTGGCTGAACGAAGGCGGCCAGTCCGCCACCGGCGCGCTGATCGACCACGTCATCCAGTCGCACCCGTGCTATCAGGAGCTGCTGGCGCAGGCGAAAACTCAGGGCCAGACCATCTATGAGGTGCTGAACGCCATTCTGCGCCGCATTGCCGGCGAGCCGGAGAACATCGCCTTCCTGACGCAGGACATTCACATGCTGCCGTATTTCCACGGCAACCGCTCGCCGCGCGCCAACCCGACGCTGACCGGCATCCTGACCGGGCTGAAGCTGTCGCGCACGCCGGAAGACATGGCGCTGCACTACCTGGCCACCATTCAGGCCATCGCGCTCGGCACCCGCCACATCATCGAAACCATGAACCACAGCGGTTACAGCATCGACACCATCATGGCCAGCGGCGGCGGCACCAAGAACCCGATCTTCGTGCAGGAGCACGCCAACGCCACCGGTTGCGCCATGCTGCTGCCGGAGGAAAGCGAAGCGATGCTGCTGGGCGGCGCGATAATGGGCACCGTGGCGGCCGGCGTGTTCGACACCTTGCCGGAGGCGATGAGCGCCATGAGCCGCATCGGCAAGACGGTCACGCCGCAGACCAACCAGATAAAAAGCTATTACGACCGTAAATACCGGGTGTTCCACGAGCTGTACAACGACCACATGAAATACCGCCGGTTGATGCAGGAGGAGGCGTGATGCAGCAGGAGTGGCGGCAGGCCGTACAGGGCTGGCAAACCTACAGCCAGGAGCTGGCGCAGCTGGGCGAACGCCTCGACGCGCACACCTGGCAGCGGCTGCTGGCGCTGCTGGCCGACTGCCGCGGTAAAATCGCCGTCACCGGCGTCGGCACCTCGGGGATTGCGGCGCGCAAGATAGCCCATATGCTGGCCTGCGTGGAGCGGCCGGCGGTCTATCTCGACGCCACCGGCGCGGCGCACGGCGATCTGGGCTTCCTGCGCGCCGACGATCTGCTGATCCTGATCTCGCGCGGCGGCAATTCCGACGAGCTGACCCGCCTGCTGCCGACGCTGCAGGCCAAGGGGGTGACGCTGATCGCGGTGACGGAAAACCCGCATTCCGCCATCGCGCAGGCGGCGCAGCTGACGATCGCTACCGGGGTGCAGAAGGAGATAGATCCGCTGAACATGCTGGCCACCACCTCAATTGTGCTGGTGTTGGCGATCTTCGACGCCGCCTGCGCCTGCCTGATGGCGCGCAGTGGTTACGACAAGAGCGCCTTGCTGGCGGTGCATCCGGGCGGCGGCGTGGGGAAAAGTTTACGAGAGGAAAACTGAGGGCCCGACACGGCGGGCCCGGCAGACATTACAGCGGCATGTAGATATCGAAGCGGTGGCTTTTGGTCAGCGTGGCGGCGTGCGCCGGCACGTCGGCCAGCGGCGGCGCGTAGTCCGGGCGTTTCACCACCACGCGCTTGGTGGCCAAACGGCGCGCCGGTTCCAGCAGGCCGTCGGCGTCATCGTCACTGCCCACCAGCGATTGAAACACCCGCATCTCTTTCTTCACCAGCGCGCTTTTCTGCTTGTGCGGGAACATCGGATCGAGATACACCACCTCGGGACGCGGGCTGAGATCCGCCAGCGCCGTCAGGCTGGAGGCGTGCAGCAGCGTCAGGCGCTCGCGCAGCCACGGGCCGATTTCCGCATCCTGATAGCCGCGCTGCAGGCCGTCGTCCAGCAACGCCGCCACCACCGGATTGCGCTCCAGCATCCGCACCCGGCAGCCCAGCGCCGCCAGCACGAAGGCGTCGCGCCCCAGCCCGGCGGTGGCGTCCACCACGTCCGGCAGGTAGCTGCCCTTGATGCCGACCGCCTTGGCCACCGCCTCGCCGCGGCCGCCGCCGAAGCGGCGCCGGTGCGCCATGGCGCCGGAGACGAAATCGACGTAGATCCCGCCGAGCTTCGGCTCGTCGCGCTTGCGCAGCTCCAGCCGTTCTGGGGTCAGTACCAGCGCCATCGGCGCGTCATCGTCGGACGTCAGCCGCCAGCGCTGCGCCAAAACAGACAAGGCGCCGGGATCGGCGCCTGCTTCACACAATAAACACACGCTCACGTGTCGGGTTATCCTTTAATGCCGTAATGGCGCAGCATAGCATCCAGCTGCGGCTCGCGGCCACGGAAGCGTTTGAACAGCGCCATCGGCTCTTCCGAACCGCCGCGCGACAGGATGTTGTCGAGGAAGGATTTGCCGGTCTCGGCGTTGAATATCCCCTCTTCTTCGAAGCGCGAGTAGGCGTCGGCCGACAGCACTTCCGCCCACAGGTAGCTGTAGTAACCCGCCGCGTAGCCGCCGGCAAAGATGTGGCTGAAGGCGTGCGGGAAGCGGCCCCAGCTCGGTGAAGGCACCACCGCCACCATTTTCTTCACTTCCGCCAGCGTCGGCAGGATCTGCGCCCCTTTTTCCGGGCTGTATTCGAAGTGCATGCGGAAATCGAACAGGCCGAACTCCAGCTGGCGCAGGATAAACAGCGCCGCCTGGTAATTCTTGGCCGCCAGCAGCTTGTCGAGCATTTCCTTCGGCAGCGGCTCGCCGCTCTGGTAGTGGCCGGAGATAAACGCCAGCGCTTCCGGCTCCCAGCACCAGTTTTCCATAAACTGGCTCGGCAGCTCGACCGCATCCCACGGCACCCCGTTGATGCCGGAGACGCCGGCGGTATCGATCTGCGTCAGCATGTGATGCAGACCGTGGCCGAATTCGTGGAACAGCGTGGTCACTTCGTTATGGGTGAACAGCGCCGGCTGGTCGCCCAACGGGCGGTTGAAGTTGCAGGTCAGGTAAGCGACCGGTTTTTGCAACGTGCCGTCGGCCTTGCGCAGGCTGCCGACACAGTCGTCCATCCAGGCGCCGCCGCGTTTGTTTTCGCGGGCGTACAGATCGAGGTAGAAACTGCCGCGCAGCTCGCCGTCGGCGGCGAACAGATCGAAGAAGCGCACGTCCGGATGCCAGGTTTCCACGTCTTTACGTTCTTTGGCGGTGATGCCGTAGATGCGTTTCACCACTTCGAACAGCCCTTCCACCACCCGCTGCTCCGGGAAGTACGGGCGCAGCTGCTCGTCGCTGATGGAGAACAGGTGCTGTTTCTGTTTTTCGCCGTAATAGGTGATGTCCCAGGCTTCGAGCTCGTCCACGCCATAGTGCTGTTTGGCGAAGGCGCGCAGCTGCGCCAGCTCTTGCTCGGCCTGCGGGCGGGCGCGCTTGGCCAGATCGCTCAGGAAGCCGATCACCTGCTCCGGGCTCTCCGCCATTTTGGTCGCCAGCGACTTGTCGGCGTAGGTATCGAAGCCCAGCAGCTGAGCCAGCTCGTGGCGCAGCGCCAGCGTTTCCGCCATCACTTCGCTGTTGTCCCATTTGCCGGCGTTCGGCCCCTGATCGGAGGCGCGAGTGGCGAAGGCGCGGTACATCTCTTCGCGCAGCGCGCGGTTGTCGGCGTAGGTCAGCACCGGCAGGTAGCTCGGCATGTCCAGCGTCAGCAACCAGCCGTCTTGCTCTTTGGCCTGCGCCATCGCCTGCGCCTGCGCCAGAGCGCTTTCCGGCAGGCCGCTCAGCTCGGCTTCGTCGGTAATCAGTTTGCTCCAGCCCATGGTGGCGTCGAGCACGTTATTGCTGTAGGTGGAACCCAGTTCGGACAGGCGCGCGACGATCTCGCCGTAGCGCTGCTGTTTGTCCACCGACAGGCCGATGCCCGACAGTTCGAAATCGCGCAGCGCGTTATCCACCGCCTTGCGCTGCGGCACGCTCAGCGCCTCGAACGCCGCGCCCTCTTTCAGGCTGCGGTAAGCCTGGTACAGCCCTTCGTGCTGGCCGACCCAGGTGCCGTACTCGGACAGCAGCGGCAGCGCCTGCTCATAGGCGGCGCGCAGCTCCGGGCTGTTTTTCACCGAGTTCAGGTGCCCGATCGGCGACCAGATGCGCGACAGGCGATCGTCCGACTCCGCCAACGGCTGACACAGATTGTCCCAGGTGAACGGGCCCGGCTGCGCGACCACGCGCTCTACCGCAGCGCGGCAGTCCGCCAGCGCGGATTGCACCGCTGGCACGATATCTTCAGGGCGGATCGCCGAGAAAGGCGGCAGGGAAAACGGGGTCAGCAACGGATTTGTCATAGGGCAGTCCTGATTAGCGTTGGGCCCGCCGCACGGGCGAGCCTTAAAATGCGTATGAATCTCTAACATGGAGCCAGACAACAGGAAAATCAATGCCCGGCGTTGATCGTTCGTGCCTTAAACGGCGCTTTGGCGGATGCGGGCGGCCAGCGCCGCCAGCTGTTCGTCGTCGGCGCGCGCGGCGTCGTGGGAGGAGATATAGCCCTCATAACGTTCGAAAAACTTCGGCGAGGTCGATTCGATCGGCCGCCACTGTTCCAGCGATGCGGTGCCGTGCAGCGGGATCAGTTTGGCGTGCACGTGGTCGACGCCGTAGCCCTCGAACACCATGCCGCAGCGGCCGACGTCGTCGAACGCGCGATCCAGCTGCTTCGCCACCCGCTTGGTCGCCAGCATCAACGCGCTCAGCACCTCGTCCGGCAGATCAAACGCGTAGCTCGGGTGGTGCGCCTTGGGGATCACCACGCTGAAACCGTCGGTATTGGGAAAGATGGACAGGAACGCCAGATGGTCGTCGTCTTCCCAGATTTTATGGCACGGCGCCTTGCCCGCCACGATGTCGCAAAAAATGCAGCTCATCCTTTCTCCTTGTGATTCACAGCGTTTCAACCCATTCGAACTCTTCGAACACCAGCCACATGTCCGGCGCAAAAGTGCCCTCGCGGGTAAAGAACTCTTGATGCCCCTGGCGCCAAAACGCCAGGCTTTTGTCGCCTTCACCCTCTTTGGCCGCCATCTCGGCGGTCACCCGATCGTAGCGCACCAGGCGCAGCGCCAGGGTTCTGATCACGCAGGCCGGTTCGCCGCGGCCATCGAGAACGATGCTGTAATCGCCGATCCGCGGGGTTTGTTCCCGACGATAGCTCGCATAGGAACTGCAGGTGGCGGTTTTATCCCCGCTCAGCACCAATCCCAGCAGTTCGTCGGCTAACGCGGGGCCGTCGCCGAATGCCCAGCGCGCCGCGTCGGGGTAATTCGCCAAAATCGCCTGTTTGCTCATCGTCCTGTCCCTTTCTGTTAACGTCTGCGGCAACGGAGTCCGGTTTTTCCCGGCCAGACAGTTTATACTGTGCAGATTATAAGCCTTATTGCATTGAATGCTCCGCCTGCGGAGCACAAGGAACCGCCACCCGTCATGTTAAGTTATCGCCACAGTTTCCACGCCGGCAACCACGCCGACGTGCTCAAGCACACCGTTCAGAGCCTGATCATCGAGTCGCTGAAGGAAAAAGAGAAGCCGTTCCTGTATCTGGATACCCACTCGGGCGCGGGCCGTTATCAGCTCAGCGGCGAACACGCCGAGCGCACCGGCGAATACCTGGAAGGCATCGGTTTGCTGTGGCAACGCGACGATCTGCCGGAAGAGCTGGCGGCCTACATGAGCGTGGTGCACAACTTCAACCGTTCCGGCACGCTGCGCTATTATCCCGGCTCGCCGCTGATCGCCCGCCAGCTGCTGCGCCCGCAGGACAAAATCCACCTGACCGAGCTGCACCCGAGCGACTACCCGCTGCTGCGCAGCGAATTCCAGAAAGACGAGCGCGCCAAAGTGCAGCGCGCCGACGGCTATCAGCAGCTGAAATCCCAGCTGCCGCCCCTGTCGCGCCGCGGCCTGATCCTGATGGATCCGCCGTATGAAATGAAGACCGATTACCAGGACGTGGTCAAAGGCATTCAGGAAGGCTACAAGCGTTTCGCCACCGGCACCTACGCGCTGTGGTACCCGGTGGTCATGCGCCAGCAGATCAAACGCATGCTGCGCGATCTGGAAGCCACCGGCATTCGCCGCATCCTGCAGATCGAGCTGGCGGTGAAACCCGACAGCGATCAGCGCGGCATGACCGCCTCCGGCATGATCGTCATCAACCCGCCGTGGAAGCTGGAACAGCAGATGAAGAACGTGCTGCCGTGGCTGCACAAGGTGCTGGTGCCGTCGGGCATCGGTCACCATCTGGTGAACTGGGTGGTACCGGAATAAACCCCATCAGGGCGCGGTTTGCCGCGCCCTGCGTCCACCTATCGCAGCCATCGACGCAATCTTTGCGACAAACCCCGGTCAGGCGTTAAACTCTTACCCTCTTCAAATTCACAACTCATGGAAATCCCAGATGACGAAACATTACGATTATCTAGCAATTGGCGGCGGCAGCGGCGGTATCGCATCGATCAACCGGGCAGCCATGTACGGCCAAAAGTGTGCGCTGATTGAAGCCAAAGAGCTGGGCGGCACCTGTGTAAACGTGGGTTGTGTACCGAAAAAAGTCATGTGGCACGCGGCGCAGATCGCCGAGGCCATCCATCAGTACGGCCCGGACTACGGCTTCGACACTACCGTCAACGCCTTCGACTGGAAAAAGCTGGTCGCCAACCGCACCGCCTATATCGACCGCATCCACAATTCCTACGATAACGTGCTGGGCAAGAACAAGGTCGACGTGATTAAAGGGTTCGCGCGCTTCGTGGATGCGCACACCGTGGAAGTGAACGGCGAAACCATCACCGCCGATCACATCCTGATCGCCACCGGCGGCCGCCCGAGCCATCCGGCTATTCCGGGCGCCGAATACGGCATCGACTCCGACGGCTTCTTTGAGTTGGACGCCATGCCGAAACGCGTCGCCGTGGTGGGCGCCGGCTATATCGCCGTGGAAATCGCCGGCGTGCTGAACGCGCTGGGCGCGGAAACGCACCTGTTCGTGCGCAAGCACGCGCCGCTGCGCAGCTTCGATCCGATGATCGTCGAAACCCTGGTGGAAGTGATGAACACCGAAGGGCCGAGCCTGCACACCGAATCGGTGCCGAAAGCGATCGTCAAGAACGCCGACGGCAGCCTGACGCTGCAGCTGGAAAACGGCAAAGCATTCACCGTCGACTGCCTGATCTGGGCCATCGGCCGCGAACCGGCGACCGACAACCTGAACCTCGGCGTGACCGGGGTGAAAACCAATGAGAAAGGCTATATCGACGTCGATAAGTTCCAGAACACCAACGTCAAAGGCATCTACGCGGTGGGTGACAACACCGGCGCGGTAGAGCTGACCCCGGTCGCCGTGGCCGCCGGCCGCCGTCTGTCCGAGCGCCTGTTCAACAACAAGCCGGACGAACACCTGGACTACAGCAACATCGCCACCGTGGTGTTCAGCCACCCGCCGATCGGCACCGTCGGCCTGACCGAGCCGGAAGCCATCGAGAAGTTCGGTGCGGACAACGTGAAGGTGTACAAATCCTCCTTCACCGCCATGTACAGCGCCGTGACGCAGCACCGCCAGCCGTGCCGCATGAAGCTGGTGTGCGCGGGTAAAGAAGAGAAAATCGTCGGCCTGCACGGCATCGGCTTCGGCATGGACGAGATCCTGCAGGGCTTCGCGGTGGCGGTGAAGATGGGCGCCACCAAGAAGGACTTCGACAACACCGTGGCTATCCACCCGACTGCGGCGGAAGAGTTCGTCACCATGCGCTGAGGCGCAACTTCGCCGGGTTCCGGCGCGTAACAGGCCAGGCGCGAAAGCGTCTGGCTTTTTTATTTATCCCGCTCGCCTCACGGCGCCCGGCGGTAATGATCGCGAAGAAACACCGGCAAATCGTTCGCCGGTGCAGCAAAGGGCACCTGATAGAGCATATCGCCGACAAAACCGCGATGATAGGTCGCGTGGTTGACGACATGCAGCACGATTTCCTGGCGCGTCATGCGGCCTTCCCCCCCGCCGACGAACTCGAAATGCACCACCTGCGCCAGCGCCTCGGGCGACCAGTTGTCCACCTGTTCGATATACCAGCGGTCCATTTCCTCCACCGCACACCGCAGAGAGTCAAGAGCAGGCGTTTGCTCGGTGTTGCGCGCGAGGTAGCCATGCTTGCGGCCTTGCAGATGGTGCCTGAAGATATCGTCCACCACGTACACGTGATTCAAGGTATGCACCATATTGCCGAAACGGGTCGGGCGCGGCCGCAGCGCTTCGCCCTCCGGCAAGGCCGCCACGCAGTCAAAGGTCAAGGCATTCGCCCAGGCTTTGTAACGCACCAACATTTTCAAGGTATCGATGGCCGTTGCAGACATACTGTTCACTCCTTATCGGATGAAAATCGATATTCCGTTCAGCCGCACGCGGGTGCAGCGGCGCGTTCTACGCCGTGCCAATCCCATGCAGCCGACCTTCGACCTGAGTGCGCGTATTGCCCCCCACCCAAATCCGGCCGCTCTCGTCGCGGGTGACATGCACGCGCCCGTTGCGCCCACGGCAGCGGCCCTGAGCGGCGATATAGCCGCCGCTGACCACGCCGCTTGCAAACAGCCACTGAGCCAGCGAGGCATTGAGGCTGCCGGTGACCGGATCTTCGACGATAGCGCCAAGGTGATCGCTCAAAAAAGCGCGCACCTCGAAGGCTGCGTCACCATCGGCATGTGGGCCGACGACGCCAATGTCCACTCTGCGCGGCCAGCTTCTCGCCGGCGTCAGGGAAAGCACCCGCTCGGCGCTGGCCAGCCGGATCCCCAGCCACCCCGGACCGTTATCGATCCAGGCGGCATCGAGCGCCTCCTCAGGCGCGATCCCCAAAAACCGCAGCGCGTCGGCCAACGCCGCTTCTGACGGCGCCCCGGAGCGAATCAACGGCGGCGCGGCAAAACACAGCCGTCCGCCCTCGCGGCGAATGCTCACCAAGCCCGCCCCGCACTCCTGGATGATCTCCGCGTCATTACGCGGCGTACCGCCCGCAGTGAGCCAGGCATGGCAACTGCCGAGCGTCGGGTGCCCGGCAAACGGCATTTCACGATCCAGCGTGAATATTCGCACCCGGTAATCCGCCTGTGAGTGCATAGGCGGCAGTAAAAAGGCCGTTTCCGACAGGTTGAACCAACGCGTCAAGCGCTGCATGTCCTCCGTAGACAACACTCCGGCGCCCGTAATCACCGCCAACGGATTGCCGGCGAGTGGCCCGGCGCCAAAGACATCCACCATCTGCATGCCAAAAACCATCGCTTCTCTCCTCAGGTTAACGCCGGGCGTTCATTACCCCCGCGATATCAACAGCTCCAGGCCCGCCAAAGCGAACAGCAGCGCAAGCGTTCCTTCAATCCAGCGCCTCACCCGGGTGTAAAACGCGATCATCGGCGACGTTGAGAACAGCAGGGCATACCCCCCGAAAATCGTCACGCCGAGCAGCGCGCAACCGCCAATAATTGCCGGTAAAACCTGCTCAGGCGCGCCTTGCCGCAATCCCAGCGACATGATCGCCATCCAGGACATGATGGCCTTGGGATTGCCGAGATGCATCAGCACGCCCTGCCGATACAACCTCTGATAAGATCGCGCGCTATCCCCTGCCGCTATGCCTGTCGTAACGGGAGACGCCCGTAATGCGGATCGGCCGGCGCGCAGCGCCAGATACAGCATATACACGCCGCCAACGATCTTGATGGTCCACAGCGCCTGCGCATACGTGGCCAACACGGCGGAAAGGCCGGTCGCGGCCAACATCGCCCAGCACAGCGATCCGGTCACCACCCCGGCGGCCAGCACCAACGCGGGCCTGCGGCCGTCACGCATCGCCACGCCCATGATCGCCATGTTGCTGGGGCCGGGGCTGGCAGTTGCGAGGAGATAGGCGCCGTAAACCAACGCAAGCTGACTGACCATCATGGAAAAACTCCGCTGACCCGCCTTACGGCCGAGCCGTAGTTGAAAACGCCGGGACTCCTCACCAACATAGTATGTGTTACACTTTTCGCCTATTTAAATAGTGTCACGTGACACTATATTCTTTCTCCGGAGAGCGAATATGCGGCTTCAATCCCCCTGGCAGCCCCGCCTGGCCAATGTGGAAGCCACTACCGTCGAACGGCTGGTGTTGGCGTTGGCTGACGACATTATCGAGGGCAAGCTGCAAGGGGGCGATCGTTTGCCGGCCCACCGTACGCTCGCCTGGCAATTGGCGATCGGTCTGGGCACGGTGACCAAAGCCTATGCCATCCTGGAGCGGCGTGGGTTGGTGCGCAGCGTGAAAGGCCGCGGGATGTTCGTGGCGATCCGCCGCGCCCGTGAAAAACGCGAAATCGATCTTTCATCCAATGCGCCGCCGGCGATGCTTACCGATCGTTTGCTGGCGCGCACGCTGGCCGGCATTGCGCGGAAAATGGATGTGGACCATCTGAACTTCTATTCCCCTCCGACCGGGCATCTGGAGCACCGGCGTTTGTTGGCCCGCTGGCTGGAAAACGCCGGCGTCACGATCGATCCGTCGCACCTGGCGCTGACCAGCAATGCCCGTCAGGCGATTTCGCTGGCGTTTGACCTGGCCTGCGGGCCACGCGGCACGATACTGACCGAGAGACTCACCTACCCCGGCGCGATCGCGCTGGCCCGACGTAAAGGCCATCGCCTGATCGGCGTGGAGATCGATGCGCAAGGCATAGTGCCGCAGGCGCTGGCGAGCGCGCTCGAGCGAGTCTCCTCCGGCCATACCGCGGTCTATCTGACGCCGACACTGCATAATCCGACAACCGCCACCATGAGCGCCGAGCGCAGGCAGGCTATCGTCGAGATATGCCGGCGGGCGAATGTCTGGATCATCGAGGATGGCGTGTATGCGCTGGGGCATTCAGCGGCGCCTGCGCTCGCGGCTCTGGCGCCCGAGCGGGTGTTCCATGTCAATGGCCTGTCGAAAACGCTCGGCCCGGGATTGCGGATCGGCATGCTGACTCTGCCGCCCGGCATGCAAGCTGCGGCGGAAGAAGCCTTGCAAGATCTTCCTTTCGCACCTTCGCCACTGTCTTGCGCTGTGGTGGAGGAGTGGCTGGCCAGCAGCGCGATCGAGACGATACCGCAAGCGTTGCGCCATGAGGCTCAGCGAAGAGTACATCTGGCCACCTCGATATTCGATGCCGACGAATGCGTATCGCATCCCGACGCTTATCATGTCTGGCTGCCGATGCCGCGCGAAACCGCCGAGTCTGTGGCCGCCGCCGCCGCATTGGCCAACGTAAAGGTGACGCCGCCGGACACCGTGATGGTAGACCACGACGAACGTGCGACGGGCATTCGCCTGTGCCTGGGTTCCCCCTCGCCGGACGAGCTAACGGCAGGCCTGACGCAGCTGGCGCAGCTGTTGAAAGCGCATCGAAACGGCTGACAAACGGAAGAGAAAGGTTACGTGTACAGGCCGACCGGCCCAGGACTGTTCTTTTTGTGCGGTTTACTATTCCCTTCGCACCCGCCTGCTTTTTCTGCCATTATTCTGCCTGATAAATTAGCGGGACTGATACAAACCTCCCCGCGCCTCTGGAGAACGCCGATGCTGTTCAAACTATGCAAAACCCTTGCGATGGCCTGCGTGGCCCTGATTATCGCCCAGAGCAGCGCGCTCAGCTTTACCCTGGAAGTGGCGGGCAAGATCGACAACGTGACCGACCCGGTCAAAAAAAGCTATCTGTTCACCGATAAGCAGCTGTTGGCGATGCCGGTGCGCAGCATCACCACCTCCACCTCCTGGACGCCGCAGAGAAAATTTGAAGGGATTTCGGTGGCCGATATCCTGGAGCGCGTCGGCGCCAAGGGCGAGACGCTGACTTTCTACGCGCTGAACGATTATTACATCGACGTGCCGCTGTCCGACGTCAAGAAGTACAACATGATCCTGGCCTACAGGATGGACGGGGAAATGCTGAAGCTCAGAAACTTCGGCCCGCTGTTCCTGGTTTACCCGCGCGACGCCGCCGGGCCTGAACTGAACTCGCCGTTGTACAATTCACGCTTTATCTGGCAAGTCGACAGGATCGTGATCAAATGAAGCTGACGACCTTTAAGAACGGCAGCAGGCTGGCGATCCCGGCCATCTTTGCCGCGCTGTTTTTAGTGGCTTCGACCGTCACGCTCTATTACTACAGCGCCACCCTGTCGAAGAAAGGGCTGTATGCCATCGCCGGCACGCAGGAGAACTACTCCTGGTCGATCGCCAAGTTCTCCATCAAGCTGGCGGAATTCGACACGTTCGTCGAGCAGCAAAGCCATGCCGCGCAGGTGGACAGCGACAACCTGCGGCTGCGGTTCGAAATCCTCTATTCGCGCTTTTACGTGCTGGAAACCGTCTCCGAATCCACGCAACCGCTGTACGCCGAGCCGGGCTACCCGGAAGTGGTCAAGCAGATGCGCCTGCAGATGGATCGCATCGATAAACTACTGGATAACCCGAAAATCGACTTCAGCCAGGTTTTCGCGGCCATGAAGGCCATCAAGCCTTACGCCATCGAAATGGCCAACCTGACCGACCACGCCGAGGTGAAGCAGCGCACCGCCGCCTATGAGGACTACATCGAGAAACGGCACATCATTTTCTATGGGCTGGTGATCGTCATGTTCTCGGTGATCGCGCTGATCGCCATCACCCTGATCGTGTTCCGCCAGCAGCGGCTGACCATTCGCCAGCAGGCCAAGGCCATTGAGGCGGAGAAAGCGACACGCACCAAAAACGCCTTCCTCGGCGCCATCGGCCACGAGCTGCGCACCTCATTGCAGAGCGTGATGTCGGCCATCGACGTGCTGGTGAACACCCGGGTGTCGGCGGAGCATGCGGACACTTTCCAGCGGCTGGAGACCGCCGCGCAGCAAATCGAAAGCCAGATGAAGGATCTGACCGACTACGCGCACCTCGACAGCGGCATGATGGAATTGCGCATCGTGCCGTTCGACGCGCAGAAGCTGATCGCGGAAACCGCTAATGAAATCGCCACCCTGACCCGCAAAGAGCAGGTCAAACTGAGCTGCGAAGTGGAGTGCAGCCACCTGTTGGTGCACTCCGATCCGCTGCGCATCCGGCAGATTATCGTTAACCTGCTGACCAACGCCTACAAATACACCGAAAGCGGCAGCATTACGCTGCACAGCTGCCTGCGCCGTCAACCCGGCGGCAGTTCGCTGATTATCGAAGTGACCGACACCGGCATCGGTATCGAAAAAGACCAGCTCGATCAGATCTTCAAACCCTTTACCCAGTTGGATCAGTCGCATACCAAGCAATATGCCGGCGTGGGGATGGGGTTGGCGATCGTACACGGCCTGGTGACGCTGCTCAACGGCACCATCACGGTGTACAGCGAAATCAAGAAGGGCAGCACCTTTATCGTCAGCATTCCGGTGCAGATCAGTGAAGAAGAGCGCGCCGACGAGCCCGCCGCCGCCAATGCCCCCCTGCAGCAAAAGCCGCAGCAGGTGCTGGTGGTGGATGACAACAAGTCGGTGGGTGACGCCTTTGCGGCGTTGCTGGACAAACTGGGCTACCAGCACGAACTGTGCGACTCGCCGGAGCGCGCGTTGCAGAAGCTGCTCAGACGCCCTTACGACGCGCTGTTGCTGGATCTGCAGATGCCGGGCATCGACGGCGCCGCCCTGGCCAGGCAGCTGCGCAATCGTCGCGGCCCCAACCGCCATGTGCCAATCATCGGCATCAGCGCCTATACGCCGGAGCAGCTGACGGCGGATCAGCGCGCCCTGTTCGATAACTACCTGATGAAACCGGTTCGGCTGGATGCGCTGTCGAGCGCACTGGCCGAGGTGTTCCCCGCTAAAGATTAAAACAGCGTTGCAGTGCGGCTTCGATCACATGGAGCCGCACCGGTTTTTCATAAGGACCGAGCACATCGTACTCGCGCATCGCCTGAGCGATCTCCGACTCGCGTCGGTCGGTGCCCAGTTCGCCGGTCAGCACCAGTACCGGCGCGTCCGGGTTGTCGGAGGCGCGGATGGTGGCGATACAGCGATCCGCCGTTTCCTCACCGATCAGCCAGTCCACCACGTAACCGTCGAACAGGCTTTGCTGCAACGCCTGGCAGAAGCTGTCGACATCGTAAAACGCCACTGCGTTGAAACCGCAGCCGCCGAGGTACTTGGCCAGCTCATCGGCCGCCTGATGCGAATCGTCCAATACCGCGATGCTCAACCGCTCGTCATCGCCGTAGCCGGGCCGGATTTCTATCAGTTCGACGCCGTAACGCAGACCTGCCGGCGCCTCTTCGGCGCGATAGATATGCCATTGCCCCTCCACACGCAGCGCCACAAACTCCGCCGGCCGCCCGGCAGAAAGTTCATCGCCAATGTGCCCGACGCAAGGCATCGCCACCCCCGCCACGAAAAAGATGGCATCACGCGCCATGTTTGGCTCGGTCGTCTCGTGTTCGGCGCTCAAATCGGCGATCGCCGCCGGCGTTTCTCCCAACGCGGCCGCGACGCTGTTGATCTGTTCCAGCGTCCAGGGGCTTTGCCCTTTCAATTTGCGGTGCGCATGTGAAAAACTCAGATCCAAGATGCGGCTGAGTTCGCGGGCATGCTGACGTTTTCCAATCCCGTAATGTAAAAACAGCTCCCTGACCCGATTGGCAATCGACTGTGAATCGAATTTTTGATGATTGTTATCCATTTGTTCCTTCGATTTTTTTTGCTGATTTATCAGTCGTTTTGATTATTTCTGCTGAAAAAGCCACACCTAAAACTAGCATCCCATGCAATTATGCGTTAAAAACGTTGCTTGACATACCATGTTGTATCGTCAAACATGGTATCAAAAGAGACATACAGCAATACACTATAAAAAATAACACCAGCACGATTTTTAATAATAACCATAGTAACACCAGGGAAAATTTGTTCCGTTGCCGCTACTGAGACGATGCTCACATCGCTTGGACTGCATAAGCAAAACGGGGCTTGAGCCTTTAGCGCTAATCTGTTTTACCCACTTTTAAGCCGGGATCCGTCAGGGTCCCGGTTTTTTATTGCCCTGGAGCCGGCCATCATACGTTCTCACCCCACAGCCGCAAATAAAAACGGAGCCGGCATGCCGGCTCCGTTGACCCTTGTAATGACCGCTTGGCTTAGAAGCGCCAGGTGAAACCGGCGTTGACGCTGTTGTCCTGATGGTTCTGCGACAGCAGCCCGCCGTAGCCCAGCGACAGCGAGGCGTTCTCGTTCACCGCCACTTCCGCCCCCGCCTTCAGCACCATACCGTCGCGCGACACCGGCACGCTGTCCACCACGAACGGCGCGTTGCCGCCGTTGAACCGCAGCCCGGTGCCACGCTCCAGCCCGCCGTACTGGTGTTGCCACCCCAGCTCGCTGCGCAGCGCCACCGTCGTGCCCGGGCTCACCTGCCACGCAGTGTCCGCGCGCAGTCCCAGCGTCGACACCGTCGCGTCGGTGTGCTGCTTGTCGCCGCGCAGCGCCGCTGCGCCGCCGCTTTCCGCGATGCCGTTGTTTTCAAAGTTCACGTACGCCAGGTTGACGAACGGCTCCAGGTTCAGCCACTCACCCTTCACGCTGTAACCCGCTTCCGCGAACAGCTGCTCGGTGCGCGCGCTGTACTTCGCCGTGTCGCGGTCCGACTGCATCCCGTAGTTCACCGACCGTTTGGTGTCGATGCGGTGCCAGGTATAGCCCGCCCCGCCGCGCAGCGCCAGCGCCCCGAACTGCTTGTCGCCGTACGCCGCCAGGTGGTAGTTGTCGCTGTCCGCCTTCGACCCGTACCCGCCGTGCAGCGAGGTGCGGGTGTAGCCGGTCGCCACCCCCAGCCGCCAGTCGGCCGCCGCCGCCGAGTCCAGCCCCACCAGCACCCCGTAGGTCGAGGCCTGATAGCCCGTGGCGTTGGCGTCGCCCGACGCATGGTCCCACGCCCCCAGCAGCTGCGCCCAGGCGCCGTCCTCGTCCGCCTTGATGGCCGACGAACTCGCCAGCCCTTCCGCCTGACGCAGACGCCCGTTCAGCGCCTCACGCAGGTAGCGGCTGTCGTTCACCAGCGCCGACGCGATGTCCGCATGGATTTGCCCCGACAGCTGGCGGAACGCCTGCCGCGCCTCGCCCGCCGTGCCGCTGTTGAGAATGCTCTCGTACACCGGGTTGCCCGCCGCCAGCGCATCCGCCGCCGCCGCCACCGCCCGCTCGTTCGGCGTCTGCGCCACGCTGGCGAAGCTCGTGCCGTTACGCCCGACGCTCAGCGTCACCCCGGTCGGCTGGTAGCTCAGCCCGGTGCCGAGGAACAGGTAGTTCGGCGCCACCGCGTCAAACTGCCCGCTCACCCCCTGCTGCGCACTCAGGATGGTGTACTGCTGGCCCAGCAGGCTGCGCACCTCGCTTTGCGTCAGCAGGTTGCTGCTGTTCTCCAGCGTCACCGCCACCTCGCCGCCGCCGATCGTCGCCGCTCCGCTGCTCTGGATCCGATCGCTCTGGCCGTTCGGCCCCACTTCCACCGCGTAGCGCGAACCCGGCTCGAAACTGACGTTGCCGGCCACGTTCAGGGTGCCGATCGAGTTGCCCGGCGCCACGGTGCCGCCGCGGCGGGCGGTCAGCGAACCGACCGTGCCGCTGCCGCCGACGATGCCGCCGTTCTGCACGCTGACGGCCGAGGTGACCGAGCCGTTGATCGCCAGCCGCCCCTGATTGACCAGCGTCGGGCCGGCATAGGTGTTGGCGCCGGTCATGACCAGCGTGCCCATCCCTTCTTTGGTCAGGCCGCCATGGCCGGAGATGTTGTTGGAGTAGACTTCCAGCTCGCAACTGATGTCGTCACACTTTCTGGCGTGCAGCGTGCCGGCATCCACCTCGGCGCCCAGACCCGGAATATTGGCGACAAACTGGGTCGGGCCGTAGGCCACGCCCGTCGGATCCGGAATGCGGAACTCCGCAGGAATATCTTCGACGGTATAGAACATGCCCGGGCCGTTGATAGCTTTGCCCAGGTTGATCATCCCCCAGCCGTAGAGCGCGTCGATGCCCGGCGCGCCCATATCGGTGGCGGTGGTTTTCAGCACGTCGGCAATCTGCGCCGAGCTCATGTACGGGAAGCGCTGCAGCAACACCGCCACCGCGCCGGTGACGTGCGGTGTCGCCATTGAGGTGCCGTTTTTATTGCCGTAGTCCGACACCAGGTTGGCCGGATCGGAGCCATTGGCCACGGTGCTGTAGATTTTGCTGCCCGGCGACGAGACACAGAAGCTGGCGGTATAGCCGCAGCGGGAAGAGAAGCTGCTGATGGTGTAAGGCACGCTGTTGGTCGATGCCGCATCCTGCGCCACGCTGGCGACCGACAGCCAGTTCGGCGCGATGTCCGGCACGAAATAGGCCAGCCCGCTGATCACATCCGGCTGGTTGTAGTTGCCGTCGTTGCCGGCGGCGAACAGCACCAGAATATTCTTGCGCGCGGCGTCGATAGCGCCCTGATAACCTGCGCCAGCCAGGCTGCCGAGCAGCGGTTTGACCTGATCGAACTGTTCCTGCGCATCCTTCAGCTCAAAGTGCAACGCATTAGGATCGCGGCCGCCATCGGACAGAAAGTCGGGAATGCTGACGCCCCAGCTGTTGTTGATCACCCGCGCGCCGCTCTTGATCATCGCCTGCCAGCCGGCATTGGTGACGGCGCCGTCCAGGCCGAGGAATTCGCCGTAGGCCGGGCCGTCGTTGTCGTTATCGACGCTGATCACCTGCGAATCGAAGGCCACGCCGTGCATGCCGACGCCGTCGCGGTTGGCCGCGCTGATGCCCGCGACGTGCACCCCGTGATTGCTCAGCATGCCCTGTGAACCGCTGTAGAAGTGGAAGGTGCCGTCGAAGTAAAAGCGATCGCCGGCGTTAATCCCCGGCCGGTGCGGATCGGTATAGGCGCGATAGCCTTCGGTGACGACGTTGATCAGTTTGCCGTCGCCGGCGAACTCGGGATGGCGGTTAACCGGGGTGTCGAAAATGCCCACCTTTTGCCCTTTGCCGGTGTAGCCGGCGGCGTAGGCCTCATCGGCGTGGATCGCCCCCAGCCCCCAGTTGGCGTTGAATTCGGCGCTGCGCCAGCTGGCCGGATCGCCGGCTTGGCCATTCACCTCGTGCGGCGCCGCCTGCGCATACCCCGCCAGCGCCATGCAGCAGACCAGCGCGTTCAGCCGCCACGGCGAGCGACGAGCGTTTCCTTTGCTGTCAAAACCCATTGTTGTTGTCATTTCCTTACCTTTTGCTTGTTATTGGCCGACGCCCCAGGTGCGCCGGGTTCTCATTAGCAGGATGTGAAAAAGGAACCGCCCGCAGACGGTTCCCGTACAAGGATTGAGTCGATGTTGCTTAGAAGCGCCAGGTGAAACCGGCGTTGACGCTGTTGTCCTGATGGTTCTGCGACAGCAGCCCGCCGTAGCCCAGCGACAGCGAGGCGTTCTCGTTCACCGCCACTTCCGCCCCCACCTTCAGCACCATGCCGTCGCGCGACACCGGCACGCTGTCCACCACGAACGGCGCGTTGCCGCCGTTGAACCGCAGCCCGGTGCCACGCTCCAGCCCGCCGTACTGGTGTTGCCACCCCAGCTCGCTGCGCAGCGCCACCGTCGTGCCCGGGCTCACCTGCCACGCGGTGTCCGCGCGCAGCCCCAGCGTCGACACCGTCGCGTCGGTATGCTGCTTGTCGCCGCGCAGCGCCGCTGCGCCGCCGCTTTCCGCGATGCCGTTGTTTTCAAAGTTCACGTACGCCAGGTTGACGAACGGCTCCAGGTTCAGCCACTCACCCTGCACGCTGTAACCCGCTTCCGCGAACAGCTGCTCGGTGCGCGCGCTGTACTTCGCCGTGTCGCGGTCCGACTGCATCCCGTAGTTCACCGACCGTTTGGTGTCGATGCGGTGCCAGGTGTAGCCCGCCCCGCCGCGCAGCGCCAGCGCGCCAAACTGCTTGTCGCCGTACGCCGCCAGGTGGTAGTTGTCGCTGTCCGCCTTCGACCCGTACCCGCCGTGCAGCGAGGTGCGGGTGTAGCCGGTCGCCACCCCCAGCCGCCAGTCGGCCGCCGCCGCCGAGTCCAGCCCCACCAGCACCCCATAGGTCGAGGCCTGATAGCCCGTGGCGTTGGCGTCGCCCGACGCATGGTCCCACGCCCCCAGCAGCTGCGCCCAGGCGCCACCCTCGTCCGCCTTGATGGCCGACGAACTCGCCAGCCCTTCCGCCTGACGCAGACGCCCGTTCAGCGCCTCACGCAGGTAGCGGCTGTCGTTCACCAGCGCCGACGCGATGTCCGCATGGATTTGCCCCGACAGCTGACGGAACGCCTGCCGCGCCTCGCCCGCCGTGCCGCTGTTGAGAATGCTCTCGTAGACCGGGTTGCCCGCCGCCAGCGCATCCGCCGCCGCCGCTACCGCCCGCTCGTTCGCCGTCTGCGCCACGCTGGCGAAGCTTGTGCCGTTGCGCCCGACGCTCAGCGTCACCCCATTCGGCTGGTAGCTCAGCCCGGTGCCGAGGAACAGGTAGTTCGGCGCCACCGCGTCAAACTGCCCGCTCACCCCCTGCTGCGCCGTCAGGATGTTGTACTGCTGGCCCAGCAGGCTGCGCACCTCGCTTTGCGTCAGCAGGTTGCTGCTGTTTTCCAGCGTGACCGCCACCTCGCCGCCGCCGATCGTCGCCGAGCCGCTGCTCTGGATCCGATCGCTCTGGCCGTTCGGGCCCACTTCCACCGCGTAGCGCGAACCCGGCTCGAAACTGACGTTGCCGGCCACGTTCAGGGTGCCGATCGAGTTGCCCGGTGCCACGGTGCCGCCACGGCGGGCGGTCAGCGAACCGACCGTGCCGCTGCCGCCGACGATGCCGCCGTTCTGCACGCTGACATCCGAGGTGACCGAGCCGTTGATCGCCAGCCGCCCCTGATTGACCAGCGTCGGGCCGGCATAGGTGTTGTTACCGGTCAGTACCAACGTGCCGATACCCTGTTTGGTCAGGCCGCCATGGCCGGAGATGTCGTTGCTCCAGAAATCCAGGCCGCACAACACATCGCTGCAGACGCGCTCGGTCGGTTTACCCTTGTCCAGCACCGCGCCAACGCCCGGCAGATCCACCACAAACTGGGTCGGGCCGTAGGCCACGCCTGTCGGATCCGGAATACGGAACTCCGCAGGAATATCTTCGGCAGTCACCAACATGCCCGGGCCGTTGATGGCTTTGCCCAGGTTGATCATCCCCCAACCGTAGAGCGCGTCGATGCCCGGCGCGCCCATGTCGGTGGCGGTGGTTTTCAGCACTTCCGCCACCTGTGCGCCGCTCAGATACGGGAAACGCTCCATCAGCACCGCCACTGCGCCGGCCACGTGCGGCGCCGCCATCGAGGTGCCGCTGTATTTGGCGTAGCCGGTCGTCAGATTCTCCACGCTGGTACCTTCAATCACCGAGCTGTATACCCGGGTGCCCGGCGCCGAGACGCAGAAGCTGGCGGTATAACCGCAGCGAGAGGAGAAGGTGCTGATGCTGTAATCGCCGGTATTGGTCGGATCCTGCAAGCTGGCGACCGACAGCCAGTTCGGTGCAATCTCCGGCACAAAATAAGCCAGGCCGGCCATGGCATCGGGGTTATTCAGATTGCCGTCGTTACCGGCGGCGAAGATGGTGACCACGCCGCTGCGGGCCGCGTCGATCGCGCCCTGATAGGCGCCGCCAGGCTTGGTACCGAGGATCTGTTTGATCTGATCGAACTGCTTTTGCGCATCGTTTACTGTGAAATGCGGATAAGCCGGGTCATAACCGCCCTCATCAAACTTTTCGGTAATGCCGATGCCCCAGCTGTTGTTGATGATGCGCGCGCCGCTGGCCACCAGCGCATCCCAACCGGCCTTATACACCGCGCCGTCGTTGCCGAGGATGATGCCGTCCTCCGGGCCGGGATCGCCGTTTTCCGCGCTGATGATCTGCGCGTTGAACGCCACGCCGTGCATGGCGCCGCCGTCTCGGCTGCCGGCGGCGATGCCGCCCACGTGGGTGCCGTGCGAACCGAGCGTGCCATCGGAATCCACGCTCGGCGTGCCGTCATAGCGAAAAGCGTCGCCTTTTTTCACCGGAATATAGGGATCGGTGTATTCGCGGATGCCTTCGGTAACCAGATTGATCACCTTATTCTCACCGGCGAATTCCGGGTGCTTGGCGTAAACCGGTTGATCGAAAATGCCAAGTTTGATGCCTTTTCCGGTATAACCGGCGGCGTAGGCCTGGTCAGCGTGGATCGCCCCCAGCCCCCATTCTGCATTGAACTCACTGCTGCGCCAGCTGGCCGGATCGCCCGCCTGGCCGTTCTCTATATAGCTGGAGGCCTGCGCCCCGCCAATCGCCGTCAGGCAGATCAGCATCGCGCTCCATTGTGCGCGATGAACTCCGATTTCAGGCCAGCCGAAGGCCGCCCGAGCGGATTTGACTCCTCTACGTTTCTTCTCCATCCCAGATACCGTCCGTTGTTGTTTGCAAATGTTTTATAAGATTTTTTGTGTAACAGTTTGGTAACACCAAATAAATAAAGCACAACAATCTCAAGTGCGCTTAATGTGTCATCCGGCAGTTCGACGGGAGGAGAGAATGTTTCAGGGGTGAATCAGGCCAGTGCCGATAAGAAATGACAATGACGTTTACCGGTATCGAAACGGCGATAATAAGTGAAGGGATAAATTATAATTTACTGATAAATAAAAATATAATTCAGGAAAACATGAAGAGTGCGGTCGCCTGAAAAGTGCTTAACAGGCGTCTTTTATCACTTTTAATTATAAATTTTGCCAATATTCACTCAGTGAATTATGCTGGTTTTTCACTCGGCCATCGGCAAAAATTGGATTATCCTGCTGATGTTTTTTTGCAGTTCGTCGCGTCCTCTTCCGCCTGACGCAGAATGGCTTTGGCCATCCATTGCGTGACGTCCTGAATGCTCTCAAGCTCCAGCCCCCAGATATCTTTCAGCACCAGAAACACCTCCGAGCCGTAAATCAGCGAGAAAGCATGAATCACTCTCTGCAGAGAGCCCGGCGGCAGTTTGCCCTGCAGCGGTTCTACCGCCAGCGCCAACAGCCGCTTGCGGTTGCCGCGCACGAATTTCTCGCCCGGCGTGGCGTGCGCCCACTGTTGCAAAGAGAGCTGCAGCGCCGCACGCAATGCTCCCTCGTGCCGCTCCATCTGAGGATAGGCGAAAGTCAGCAACTGCTGGATGCGTTTCAGAGCGTCATCGTCTTGCGGGCGCCATTCCAGAATAGGCCCCAGGCTTTCCGCCACCACGGCGCTAATCAGCGCACTCTGGGTCGGAAAATAGCGGTAGGCCGTCGCACGCGATACCTGCGCATGCGCCGCCAGTTCGGTGATCGAAGGAAACGCCCCTTCGTCATACAGCGTCATCGCGCTGGCCAGCAACAAACGGTAGGTTTTTGCCCGGGTGGAAGTCAGTGAAGGATCAAACGGGGTGGGAAAAGCATCTATCGGCACATAAACCTCATGCATCTGCACACGCTTGCGCAACAGAGGATGCGCCTCTGTCGACTGGCTGCCGGCAAAGCGCCGGCCACGTTGAAAAGCTCAAAAATGAGACAGGAGTCCCATTTTGCACTGAGCTGCCCTTGCAAAAATGATACTGCCGTCTCATTATATAAATACATTAATCAATTTAATTTAAACGCCAACACCAGGGCACCCTAAAAAATATAATAAAATGATTTTTAAATAAAAATTAGAAACACCCCAGGAAGATACATGAAAGACACTTCAAATTTTGTCTATATTGCTACCACAGCAGATACGAAAGGACAAGAGCTGGAGTATGTACGCCGGCTGATCGCTGCCCTGAATTTACCCACGCGAACCGTCGATCTTTCCACTCGTCGCTTGCCGTTTGACTCCCCGGCCGATATCGGTCCAGAGGACGTCGCACGCCACCATCCGGCGGGCGCCGACGCGGTCTTCTGCGCCAGTCGCGGCCAGGCGATCGCCGCCATGGCGACCGCTTTCGAACGTTTTATCCTGACGCGCCGCGATATCGCCGCCTTGCTTGGCCTGGGCGGCTCCGGCGGCACCGCCATCATCACGCCGGCCATGCAGCAGCTGCCGATCGGCCTGCCGAAAGTGATGGTCTCGAGCATGGCGGCGGGAGACGTTTCCGCCTATGTCGGCGCCAGCGATATCAACATGCTGTATTCGGTCACCGATCTCGCCGGCCTGAACCGCATCTCGCGACGGGTGCTGAGCAACGCAGCGCGCCAGATAGCCGGCGCAGTGCACTTCGCCGCCGTCGACTATCACGATAACAAACCCGCGATCGGCCTGACGACGTTTGGCGTCACCACGCCCTGCGTTCAGGCGTTGGTTGCCGAACTGGGAACACAATGGGATTGTCTGACGTTTCATGCGACCGGCAGCGGCGGCAGATCGTTGGAAAAACTGATCGATAACCGCCAACTGCACGGCGCCATCGATTTAACCACTACCGAAGTGGCCGATTACCTGTTTGGCGGTGTGCTGCCCTGCAATACGGATCGTTTTGGTGCCATTGCGCGTACCGGCATCCCGTGCGTGCTCTCCTGCGGCGCGATAGACATGATCAACTTCGGCGCGCCGAATACGGTGCCGGCTCGCTATGCCAACCGTCTGCGTCACCATCACAACCCGCAAGTGACGCTGGTGCGCACCAGCGCGCGGGAGAATGCGTTAATGGGGCGTTGGATGGGTGAAAAGATCAACGCCTGCGCGGGCGAAGTGCGTTTCGTTATCCCGGCGGGCGGCGTATCGGCTTTGGATGCGCCCGGTCAACCGTTCTGGGATCCGGCGGCGCTGGCTGCCTTTACGCAAGCGCTGGAGGAGACGGTATACGCCACCGACAAACGCCGGCTGATAAAAACGCCTTATCATATTAACGACCCGCGCTTTGCACAGGCCGTTGCCGAACAGTTCCGGCGCATTGTCGGCGGGGAATGATTATCACTCACTGCAGAACCTGCCGGTGATAACGCCAAATAAAAAGGGCCAGACAAATAGTCTGGCCCTTTATTATTCACCGCGAGCGGATATTACTGACCGGAGGGCATCTGCTCCTTCATTTTATTCATGTGGTCCATCATCTTTTGCTCGCGTTTCTGATAATTCTCATTGTATTGTTTTTTCTGCTCAGGCGTCAGCAGGTTATACATTTTATTTTCCGCTTTGGCGCGTGCCAGCATGCGTTCGGATTGCGCTTTGCCGATCGCGTCAATTTGTGCCTTCGCCTTCGCTTCGTCAAAGCTGTCGGAAGCGACCAGATTGTGCAACGCCTGGCGCTCCTCTTTCATGCCCGGCCCGCGCTTCTGGTGCGACTCTTTCATGATATCGCGCATCTGCTGGCGCTGCTGCTCGGTCAGGTTCAGCCCGGCGAACGGGCCGCCTTTGCCTTCACCCTTGTGATGCATCATTTTCATCGGCGCCGCATCCGCCGCCGGGGCCGTCGCCGTATCGGCGGCGAACGCCGCGGAAGCAGAACCCAGAGCCAGCGTGGAAGCAATAAATAAAGCCGTCAATTTACGCATAATCATTTCCTTAAAAATTTTCTTCATCAGGAGCGCTGTACGTTAACAGGCTCATTCGTTGTCGGAGATAATAATAGGCTGATAAATTTCAAGTAATGCGAGGGTGTGTAAACTTTTTAAAACCCGTCTCGGATTTATTCACCAATTATGAGAAAACTATGAAGATGGCGTTTATTTGATGGAAATTTTAATTTCTCGGCAAAAATCCCCCCGGTGGAGTTATTTTTCCGCTTTCCCCTCACCGCTATAATTTACTCACCTGCACGGCAACCTTGTATCAACCGTTTTCCGATAGCAGGGAAAATCACTAAGCATCACACGATCCGATGTTCTCCTACACTTTAAGGCAAGCGGCCGCCGGGCGACGTTTACACCGCAAAACTAATCATTGCTTATATAATAGTTTCCATCACCCGCCCCGCCTGTGAAAACCTGTTATATGATGCACAGATGCGTACGGCGATCGCTTTCGGGCCAACAGGCTGCCCGGCGCTGTGCCGGCCGCCCGCCCGTGCTCTTTTGAGGAATCGTCATGCCCGCAGACCAAGGCCCTGAGCTTCTTAGCGCTCACTTCGGCACCCAAAGCCCCCACTGGCGGCTGGCGTTTGACAGCAATGCCCTGGAGCTGTCCGCTATTAAGGGCAAAGCTCATGTCGCGGTGGCGCTCAGCGCCATGGAAGCGGCGAAAATCCGCCGTCTGACCGGCGTGACCGCCAGCCTTGAGCTGACCATTACGCTAGCCGGTGAACCGCTGCATCTGCATCTGGTCGGGCGCCGCGTCAACAACCTCGAATGGGCGGGCACCGCTTCCGCCTTCAGCGACACCCAATCCGTGGCGCGCGACCTGGTGCACGGCCTCTCCTTCGCCGAACAGGTGGTGTCCGAAGCCAACTCGGTGATCGTGATCGTCGATCAGCACGGCCGCATCCAGCGCTTCAACCGGCTGAGCGAGGAGTACACCGGGCTGCACGAACACGAGGTGATCGGCAAAAACGTTTTCCAACTGTTTATGAGCCCGGAAGAAGCCGCCGCTTCGCGGCGCAACATCGCCGGCTTCTTCCGCAACGGTTCGTCCTATGAGGTGGAACGCTGGGTAAAGACGGTCAAGGGTGAACGGCTGTTCCTGTTTCGCAACAAATTCGTGCACAGCGGCAGCGGAAAAAACGAAGTCTTTCTGATCTGCTCCGGTACCGACATCACCGAAGAACGCCGCGCGCAAGAGCGGCTACGGGTGCTGGCCAACACCGATCTCATCACCGGCCTGCCGAACCGTAACGCCATACAGGACAAGATCAATCACGCCATCGCCACGCGCGGTGAAGAGAGTTTCGGCCTGGTGTACCTCGATCTCGACAACTTCAAAAAGGTCAACGACGCCTACGGCCATATGTTCGGCGATCGGCTCCTGGTCGAGGTCGCTCTGGCGATCCTCGGCTGCCTGAGCCCGGATCAAGTGCTCGCCCGCCTCGGCGGCGACGAATTCTTGGTGCTGGCGCCACAAAGCGATCGCGAGCGCCTGCAAACGCTGGCGCAGCGCATTATCGACAGGCTGAAGACCCCTTTTCGCATCGGCCTGATTGAGGTGTATACCGGCTGTTCGATCGGCATCGCACTCTGCCCTGAGCACGGCAACGATCTCGACAGCCTGATCCGCAGCGCCGATACCGCCATGTACGTCGCCAAGGAGCACGGAAAACGCACCTATACCGTCTTCTCGCCGGAGATGAACAAACGCGTCGCCGAGTACATGTGGCTGGACACCAATCTGCGCAAAGGGTTGGAGCAAAATCAGCTGGTGCTGTATTACCAGCCTAAAATCGACGCGCACAGCGGTGAAGTGCACAGCGTGGAAGCGTTGGTGCGCTGGGATTCGCCGGAGCGCGGCCTGATCCCGCCGCTGCAGTTCATCTCCTACGCCGAGGAGTCCGGTCTGATCGGCCCGTTGGGCCAATGGGTGCTGCAAACCGCCGCCGGGCAGGCGGCGCAGTGGCAAGAGCGGGGATTGAATCTGCGGGTGGCGGTCAACCTCTCTGCCCGTCAGCTGGCCGATGACAGCATCGTCAACGACCTGCTCGGGGTGCTGCACCGTCACCGCATGGCCCCCTGTCTGCTGGACTTCGAGTTGACCGAAAGCAGCCTGATTGAAGACGAGAATCGCGCGCGCGCGCTGATCACCCGGCTGCGCGAACTGGGCGCGCAGGTGCATCTTGACGACTTTGGCACCGGCTATTCGTCGTTGGCGCAGCTGGCACGCATTCCTCTGGACGCCATCAAGCTGGATAAAAGCTTCGTGCGCGGGGTGAATTTCAATCCGGTATCGCAATCGCTGGTACGCGCGATCGTCGCGGCGGCGGAGGCGTTGGCCTTCCGCGTGATCGCCGAAGGGGTGGAGACCGAGAGCGAAAACCACTTCCTCGACGAAGTCGGCGTGGACGAAAAACAGGGCTTTCTGTTCGCGCGGCCAATGCTCCCGGAACAGCTGGAGCATTGGCTGCAGTCCTATCGCCCGCGCTCACCCTCCGCATGAGGCGGGCGCGTTAACGTTAGCCGGCACGACGCAGGTTCAGGGTATGGCGATCCTGCAACATCACCAGTCGCTCGATGTAGGCACGGTCTTTTTCCTCAATGGTAAAGGCCGAGTGCACCCAATCTTCGGTAATGTCCATCAGCTCGGAACGCGTCAGCTGCAACACGCGCTGACGCGCCCGCAGCATGGCGCGCATGCCGTTGAGCTTCGGCCGGATGGTATCGATAAAGGTGCGCGTCGCCAGGTAAGCGTCGCCGGGCTGGAACAGCTGGTCTACCAGCCCGCGGCTCTCGAACCACTCTGCGGTGTGCGACTCGCCGCCCCAAATCAGCTCCTCAGCCAAGCGCATGCCCGCCTTGCGCGCCACCAGCGAGTACCCCCCCATGCCGGGAAACAGGTTGAACGCAATCTCCGGGAACCCCATGCGCGCATTGTTTTGCGCCAATACGAAATGGTGCGCCAGCGCCGCTTCAAAACCGCCCCCCAGCGCACTGCCTTCAACCATCGCAATGCTGACCGCGCCGGTGTCGAAACCGCGCGCCGCCGCATGCACGCAGTCGATGCAGGCGCGCGCGTAGGCCATCATCGCCTCGCGCTTGCGGTTTTTGATCGCTTCGGCGAAGAACTGCAGATCGCCGCCGACGTTGAACATGTTCGGCACCAGCGAGCCGGTGACCCAGAAGTCGAACCGCAGCGAAGACTCCTTCGCCGCCTGCGCCAGCGTCATGATGTCTTCAATCAATGCCTGGTTGAAGCAGGGGCGTGGCGCAGCGCGCAGCAGCATCCACATGATGTGCCGCCCCTCTTCATAGTAGGCGGAGATCTGCGACAGATTGCCCGCTTCGGTAAACGGACGACAGGTGGGGTGATTAAGCAATTTCATAAGACCTTCCAGTTTTTCTGTTGATGACGGATGAGACCGTTCCAGCCCCTACGGCTGCAGCGGAGCGGCGAGCGGCAAAGCGCGACGCCACATCATGAGTAAACGCTTTCTCGCCGACGAAACAGATAAAAATTGGAGGTAGAGAAGTGAAAAAAACCGAGGCGCCACGGGGTTTTCATAGGAATTTTACCTATCGCGCCATCCCCGGCATTTCATGCCGGGCGCTAACGCGTTAAGCTCGGAAATTGACCGTTTGCCGCCCCGGCGCTCAAAACGCCGCAGGGCTTTGGCTATAATCAACGCTGATACATGCCGTTTAACGTTAAGGAAATCGTGAAGTAATGCCTACAGGACCAGACCAGGAACGCCGCCAGCCCGCACAAGACACGCCGCCGAAGCCGCTTATCGCCATCAAGACCGGCCATGAGACGCTCGACCGCCGCATCAGCGGTTTTTCACGTCTGATTGAACGCATCAAAGCCTGGCCGAGCGTGGCGCACCTGCTGCGCGCCGCCGAACGCTTTAACGATCGGCTGGGCAGCCAGTTCGGCGCCGCCATCACCTATTTTTCATTCCTCTCGCTGATCCCAATCCTGATGGTGTCGTTCGCCGCCGCCGGTTTCGTGCTGGCTTCCAACCCGGATCTGCTGGCCCGCTTGATCAACCGGATCGTCGGCAGCATTAGCGATCCGACGCTGGCCAGCACGCTGAAGAACACCGTCAATACCGCCATTCAGCAGCGCACCACCGTGGGGTTGACTGGTCTGGCGCTGGCGCTCTATTCCGGCATCAGTTGGATGGGCAACCTGCGCGAAGCGATCCGCGCGCAGTCGCGTGACGTCTGGGAGCGCAATCCGCAGGATCAGGAGAAAATCTATTTCAAGTACACCCGCGACTTCATCTCGCTGACCGGCCTGGTGGTCGCGCTGATCATCACGCTGTCGCTGACCTCGGTCGCCGGGTCGGCGCAGGCGGCGATCGTCAACGCGCTGGGGCTGGACGGCATCGAATGGCTGCGGCCGGCGCTGACGACGATCGCACTGTCGATCTCGATCTTCGCCAACTATCTGCTGTTCCTGTGGATTTTCTGGATGCTGCCGCGCCACAAACCGAAGAAAAAAGCGCTGCTGCGCGGCACCTTGCTTGCGGCTATCGGCTTTGAGGTGATCAAGTTCGTGATGACGATGACGCTGCCGCAGGTGGCGAAATCGCCTTCCGGCGCGGCCTTCGGCTCGGTGATCGGGCTGATGGCGTTCTTCTACTTCTTCGCCCGCCTGACGCTGTTTTGCGCCGCCTGGATCGCCACCGCCGACTACAAAGGCGACAAAGCCGTGCCGGAACGCGAGCCGCCGGCGCGCTGAAGCCATGCGATCGTGCCGGTGTTATCGCACACACCGGCACTTTCCTCTGGATATCAGCCAGAAAACCAGTCAATACGTCTAAATAACGCGGCACGCGATCCGAAAAACCAGCATAACAGACTACCCAATCACTTTTCTTTGCCGCTTTTACAGCCATTCCCTCTGTACGAAAGCCCTTTCTCAACGTTTAACGCTGCAGAAAACAAGTCAGATAAAACATTAGTCTTTTTAACCGGTTAGCCGGGTCATTGCCCAAAGTTCCCGCGTTGAAAAGGCCGAATGCTGTCACTAAGATGGATTTTTACCCCCTCCAACAATAAGAAATAGATATGCAAGCCACCATCGCACCCCCACTCGACGCCGACGACGCGTCCACACCGGTGAACTCCCGCGGGAAAGTCATCGTCGCCTCGCTGGTCGGCACCGCCATCGAGTTTTTCGACTTCTACATCTACGCCACCGCCGCGGTGATCGTGTTCCCGCACATCTTCTTCCCGCAGGGCGACCCGACCACCGCGACGCTGCAGTCGCTGGCCACCTTCGCCGTCGCCTTTGTCGCGCGCCCTATCGGCTCTGCGCTGTTCGGCCACTTCGGCGATCGCGTGGGGCGCAAGGTGACGCTGGTCGCCTCGCTGCTGACCATGGGGATTTCCACCGTGCTGATCGGCCTGCTGCCGAGCTATGAAACCATCGGCATCTTCGCCCCGATCCTGCTGGCGCTGGCGCGCTTTGGGCAGGGGCTGGGGCTGGGCGGCGAATGGGGCGGCGCAGCCCTGCTGGCGACGGAGAACGCGCCGGCCAAAAAGCGCGCGCTGTACGGCTCCTTCCCCCAGTTAGGGGCGCCTATCGGTTTCTTCTTCGCCAACGGCACCTTC
Source organism: Serratia sp. BNK-23 (assembly GCF_047456145.1). Taxonomy (NCBI): domain Bacteria; kingdom Pseudomonadati; phylum Pseudomonadota; class Gammaproteobacteria; order Enterobacterales; family Yersiniaceae; genus Serratia; species Serratia sp. BNK-23. Next base: position 28,841 of record NZ_CP179900.1, on the reverse strand, counting down.
CTGCTGCTCTCGTGGCTGCTGAGCGACCAGCAGTTTATGGAATGGGGCTGGCGCGTGCCGTTCATCCTCTCCGCCGCATTGGTGCTGATTGGCCTGTACGTGCGGGTATCGCTGCATGAAACGCCGGTGTTCGCCAAAGTGGCCAAGGCCGGCAAACAGGTGAAAGTGCCGCTCGGCACACTGCTGAGCAAGCATCTGAAAGCCACCATCCTCGGCACCTTCATCATGCTGGCGACCTACACGCTGTTTTATCTGATGACGGTGTATTCGATGACCTACGGCACCGCGCCGCAGCCGCTCGGGCTCGGTTACTCCCGCAACAGCTTCCTGTGGATGCTGATGGTGGCGGTGATCGGTTTCGGCGTGATGGTGCCGATCGCCGGTCTGCTGGCGGACGCGTTCGGCCGCCGCAAGACCATGATCGCCATTACCCTGCTGATGATCGGCTTCGCGTTCCTGTTCCCGACCCTGCTGGGTTCCGGCAACCAGGCGCTGGTGATGGGCTTCCTGCTGTGCGGCCTGAGCATCATGGGGCTGACCTTTGGCCCGATGGGCGCGCTGCTGCCGGAGCTGTTCCCTACCGAAGTGCGCTATACCGGCGCATCGTTCTCCTACAACGTCGCGTCGATCCTCGGCGCGTCCGTGGCGCCTTATATCGCCACCTGGCTGGCGGCCCACTACGGACTGTTCTACGTCGGCATGTACCTGGCGGCGATGGCCGGGCTGACGCTGCTGGCCCTGCTGCTGATGAAAGAAACCCGCCATCAGTCGCTGTGATCCCCTACGGCCCCCTCACTGCGGGGGGCCGCACGCGGTGTTCGTTTCCTGTCATAAAACCGGGCTATGCTGAATGTTTCTCTCGGTAACAGGATCGGCCGATGTCTCTGCGTCGTGGGGTATTTGTCTGCGTGGCGCTGCTGGCGGCTATCGCCATCGCGCTCTTTTACGGGTTGAAACCCGACCATCCCGATGCGCTGTGGCGCATCGTCAGCCAGCAATGTCTGCCCAATCAGCAGGCGCACGACAACCCGGCGCCCTGCGCGCAGGTGGATGTGCAGGCCGGTTTCGTGGTGTTTAAAGATCGCAACGGGCCGCTGCAATACCTGCTGATGCCCAGCGCCAAAATCACCGGTATCGAAAGCCCGGCGGTGCTGGACGCCGCCACGCCGAATTTCTTCGCCCAGGCCTGGCGCGCGCGCCACGTGATGGCGGAACGCTATGGCAAGCCGATCGACGACGGCGATATTTCCCTGGCGATCAATTCGGAATATGGCCGCACGCAAAACCAGCTGCACATTCATATCTCCTGCCTGCTGCCGGCGGTAAAACAGCGGCTGGCGCAGATCGGTCCCCATTTCATCAAGCAATGGCAACCGCTGCCCGGCGGCCTGTTGGGGCATGACTATCTGGGGCGGCGGGTGACCGCCGCTGAACTGGAACAACAGGGCGCCTTCCGCCTGCTGGCCTCCGGCCTGCCGCGCGCCGACGGGCGCATGGGCAGCTTCGGCCTGGCGATGACCGCGCTGCCGGACGGCGATTTCCTGCTGCTGGCAACCGAGCGCAGCCTGCTGCCGTTCACCCTGGCCTCGGCGGAAGAGATCCAGGATCACGACTGCCGGCTGCTCACGCCGCCGCCGCGCGCCTGATTATTTTTTGCCTTTCATCTCCCGCAGGATCTGCCCGCACTGGTTCTCCTCGCCGCCTTCACTGGGCGAGACCAGCGCCAGCAGCGCCGCCGCCGGCGTCAGCACTGCCCCTAACGCCACCGCCGCCGCGCCGCGCGCGATCAGCGGCCCGGCTTTGACCCCGGCGTCGGGGTGCTTGAAGGTGCCTTTCACGTACAGCGGCGATCGCAGGGTCAGCACGCGCATGCCCTTGCTTTCCGGATCGATGGACAAATCCAGCCGTTCGGTGGCGAGGTTGGTGTTGCCAGTGATGTTGATCACCGCGTTTTCGGTGTCGAACACAAACAGTCGCGGCGCGGCGACGCCGCTGCGGATGCCGACGTCCGCCGCCGCGCAGTTGATGCCCACCACGTCGTCACCGAACAGCTGCGCCACCAGATAGTTACCGACGTTCAGACCGAGGATCTCCATCAGGCTGCGGCTGATCACCCCGTTATTGATCAGCAGGCGCAGGTCGCCATTGCTGGTCGCCAGCAGTTCGGCCACCGAATTGCCGCTGCCCGTCAGCCTGGCGTCGCCGTTCATCTGCCCAAGGCTGCGCTTCATCGCCTCCACGTTCGGCAACAGCTGTTTAAGCTGAAGTTTGCGTGCATGCATATCCACCTGCCCGCGCATCGGCTTTTTGCCGCCGTCGAGGCGCACGACAGCGTTCAGGCTGCCGCCCGCCATGCCGAAGCGCAGCGGATCCAGGCGCAGTTCGCCATTGTTCAGCTTCAGGTGCGTGGCCAGATCGCTCAGCGGCAAATCGCTGCCGCGTTCAATGCGCGCGGCGGCAAACTTCACGTCCGCATCCATCTTGCTCCAGCTTTGCGTATCGAACTGTTCGACCGGCAGCACCTTATCCGCCGGCTGACGGCTTTTCTCGCCGCGCCCGGCTTTGGCGGCGTTGGAGTCCGCGCCGATCAGCGGCGCCAGATCCGCCAACCTCAGCTGCCGGGAGTTCACCGCCCCGCTCAGCGTGGGCCGCGGTTTACCGGCAACGTACTTCAAGCTGCCGTGAATGTCGCTGTCGCCGATTTTTCCGTCGAATTTCTGGTACTCAAACACCGCGCCGCCCGGCTGATGCAGGCGGGCGGTCAGATGGCCATCGGTCGCATACGGCGGGGTATTCGGCAACAACACGCCGGTCAGGCCATAGAGGTTGCTCAGGCTTTCACCGGAAAATTTCAGCTGTACATCCAGGCCGCCGAGGTTCAGCGGATCGGACAAGGTGCCCGCGACCACCACCCGGGTGCTGCCGGAGCGCACGTCTGCCTGCAGCGGGAAGGGCAAATCGGCGTTCTGCAGCGACAGCATGCCGCCAATCTTGCCGCTGCCGCTCAACGGCTCGCCGTTATATTTGCCTTTCACCTGCCAGCCGAAAACGTAATCGGGGGTGGCGGCCTTGTCGCCGCCCTGTTTGCCGGTCACTTCGCTGAACGGCAACGGTTTGCCGAGCGGATCGATGACGGCGCGAAAATCCGCCTTCAGCGTGGCGTCCTTAAAGGCGATCTGCCCCTTGTCGAATACGATGTCGTGAACGGTGAACGACCAGTCGGAAGGCGGCTGCTTGGGATCCTGGCCGGCGGCCAGGTCAAACGTCCAGTTGTTGTCGCCGTTGGCCAGGCGTTGCAACGACGCATTCGGCTGCTTCAGCCAGATGCGCGGGATCAGCAGCTCTTTACCCAGCAGCGCCAGCGGCGCAATGCTGGCGTCGACGCGCTGCAGCGTCACCATGCTGTCGCCGGGCATGTTTTTCGGGTTACCCAGCCACACGTCTTCGGCGTGAATATGCGGCCAGGGCACCCAGGCGCGCCAGCCGCCCTCATCCGGATTGCGCGACCAGTCGACGCCCAGATCGCCGCGAATGGCAAACGGTCGCCGCAGTTCGGCCGACACTTTGTCGTTGATGGCGGGCTTGAGTCGATTCCAGTCGAAGGTCGCGATGAAGATCGCCAGCGCGACGATCAGCAGCAGCACAATGCCGCCCAGCCAGCTGAAAACCTTTCCTGTTCTTGTCATAGCGGCTCCCTCAGCGCATAAATCGGGCTGCCGAATGAAAGGAAAAGGAGTTAGCAGCCCCGTTTAAGCCTAGCTGAGGATGGGCCGGAGTTCACGCCGGCGCGCCGGGCGCGGCGAACAGCGTCGGCACGCTGTGCAGCGTTTCAAAGCACGCCGGACGGGACAGGTAGTAGCCCTGGGCGGCCAACGCGCCGGAGCGCTGCACCAGCCGCCACTCTTGTTCGGTTTCCACGCCCTCGACGATCACCCCGTCGCTGTGTTGATTCATCATCTTGATCAGGGTGCCGAGCAGCTGGACGCCCTCTTCCGACTGTTTGAGCAAGGTGAACAATTCACGCGCCACCTTGATGTATTGATAACGCCAGGCGCCGACAGCGGAGAAGTTGGCCAGCCCGCTGCCGAAATCGTCCAGCCACAGCCGCTCGCCGCCGACAATCTGCTGCAGCGGGCGGCTTGATGCCGTTGCGGCGTGCTCCACCAGCTCGAAGCGCAGATAGGGCATCTCGGCGATCTGCCGTTGCAAGGCGCTATGACGCTGTAATGCTTGCAGCGCGATGCCGTCGATATTGACCGACACCATCACCGCATGGCGGGTGAACAACGCCTGCCAGCGCTGCAACAGCGCCAGCTGTTCCTGAACCACCCGCAAACGCTGGGCGACGCCGAGCGAGGCAAAATAGTGTTCCGGGGATTGCCGCTTGTCCGGCTCATTCGGGTGATATACCGCCGTCAGCAGTTCCACCGCCAACAGCGCGCCGCTGGTGCGATAAATCGGCTGGAAGGTATACAAGCGCCGGCATTGCCGCCAGTAGCGCCGCGATTTGGCGCAGGCATAGAGGGCAAAACAGGGCGCCAGCAGACCCGAGATCAGATTGGTTATCATCGGTACTATCGCCGTGGCGGGGAAGTGAGAGCGCTGCCGCTGTTTCTTTACCCAACTTATCGGCCACGCCGCGTAAAACTTTAAGCACGAATTGCCGCACGCTCTCCTCTTCACCCTGTTGGCGTTGGCCGATCGCGATCATAAAAAATTAAAACACTGTTTTAATTTATTGACTCCCTTATCGCCTTGCGTGGAGACTGGTGGCTGTTGCTTCTTCTTTAGCCGGGGCTTATTGACGATGACTATCCGAAACCTCGCCGTGATCGGCGAATGCATGATCGAGCTGTCGCAGCAGGGCGCACAGCTGACGCGCGGCTTTGGCGGCGATACCCTCAACACCGCCGTCTACCTCGCCCGCCAAATGCCGAAACAGACGTTGCAGGTGCATTACGTCACTGCGCTCGGCACCGACAGCTTCAGCGGCGAGATGCTGCAGGCCTGGCGGCAGGAGAAGATCGAGACCGGGTTGATTCAGCAATTCGACAACAAGCTGCCGGGCCTGTACGTGATCGAAACCGACGCCGCCGGCGAACGCACTTTCTACTATTGGCGCAATGACGCCGCCGCCCGCTATTGGCTTGCCGGACCGCAGGCCGACGCACTGTGCGCGCGGCTGGCGCAGTTCGATTACCTGTACCTCAGCGGCATTAGCCTGGCGATCCTCGCGCCTGCCGACCGCACGAAGCTGCTGGCGTTGCTGCGCCGCTGTCGCGCCAACGGCGGCAAGGTGATCTTCGACAACAACTACCGCCCGCGCCTGTGGCCAAGCCGTGAGGAAACGCAGCAGGCCTACCGCGAGGTGCTGGCCTGCACCGACATCGCCTTTTTGACGCTGGATGACGAAGAATTGCTGTGGGGAGCGCAGCCGGTTGAACAGATAGTGACGCGCACGCAGGCGCTCGGCGTCGGCGAGATCGTCATCAAACGCGGCGCGCACGCCTGTCTGGTGTTCAGTATGGCAGGGGAGAAGCTTGAGGTGCCGGCGATCGCGCTGCCGCCGGAGCACGTGGTGGATACCACCGCGGCGGGCGACTCTTTCAGCGCCGGCTACCTGGCGGTGCGCCTGAACGGTGGCGGTGCCCAGCAGGCGGCGCAGCGCGGCCACCAGCTTGCTGCAACGGTGATCCAACATCGCGGCGCCATCATTCCCGCAGCGGCGATGCCCGCATAATCAATAAGGCGGCGGCGAAGTCACCCCCGCCGCCCACGCAATGGATCCCAGAAGCATTGATCAGAGGATGATTGAAAGAATTTCCCTGGCGTTGGCTTATTTCCGCCCAGAGCTGCTAAGCTCGGGTCTTGGCATTGCCGTCTTTTTGAATTTATTAGCCGAGTATAAATTTCAATCCGCCGCACTGACTAGCTGGACTTTGGTGCAGGTCGGGCTGAGCCGCCGAACGACAGGGAGGTTACCGATGGCCGCCACATTCGCCAACGCCGTCGCCGCAAGACTGCATCTTGACGGCCGGCTACAGGCCTTCAGCCAATTCAAATACGCTTACCTGACCTTCAACAAACACCATCCCGATCGCCATCTGCTGGTATCGAACTACCCGCAAGAATGGCTGGACATCTACAGTGCCAATCGCTATCAGCGCATCGATCCCGTCGTGCGCGCCGCCCATAGCCGCTGTGCGCCCTTTATGTGGCACGACACCGCCCTCACCACCGAGGATCGGCATTACCGGAAGATCTTCAGCCAGGCGCGGGAGTACGACATCGTGCACGGTTGCAGCTTTGTTTTGCACGATCACGACAACAACCTGGCGATCTTGTCGATCAGCGCGACGGCGGCCGATGACGCCGAACTGCGGCAGCTAATGGAGGAAGAAAGGGCCAGCCTGCAGATGGTCTTGGTCGATACCCACCAGCACGCGTTTGCGTTGGCCAGCGCCGAGGCTGGCCGAAAGGATCGGCTCTCGCCACGCGAAGGGGAAATCCTCTATTGGGCCAGCCAGGGCAAAACCTATAACGAGATCGCGCTGATCCTGGGGATCAAAACCGGCACGGTGAAGTTTCACATCGGCAATGCGGTGCGTAAGCTGGGGGTCGCCAACGCCAAACACGCGATCCGGCGCGGCCTTGAACGGCAACTGATCGCGCCGCCGCAGGCATAAAAAAGCCGGCATTGCAGCCGGCTTTTGTTTTTTATCTTACGGAAAATCAGCCCGCAACGGCGATACGTTTCATGTCGGTCATGTAGCCACGCAGTTTGCGGCCGACGGTTTCGATTGGGTGGCTGCGCACCGCTTCGTTCACGTCGCGCAGCTGCGCGTTGTCCACCGCCGTACCCGCCACGGCTTTGCCCAAATCGCCCGCCTGCAGGGTGGTCATGAAGTCCTTCAGCAACGGCACCGCTGCGTTGGCGAACAGGTAGTTGCCGTACTCCGCGGTATCGGAGATGACCACGTTCATTTCATACAGACGCTTACGCGCAATGGTGTTGGCGATCAACGGCAGCTCGTGCAGCGACTCGTAGTAAGCCGACTCTTCAATGATGCCGGCATCGACCATGGTTTCGAACGCCAGCTCAACGCCCGCTTTCACCATCGCCACCATCAGCACGCCATGATCGAAGTACTCTTGCTCGCTGATCTTGCCTTCAAACTGCGGCGCATTCTCGAACGCGGTTTTGCCGGTCTCTTCGCGCCAGGTCAGCAGTTTCACGTCGTCTTCCGCCCAGTCGGCCATCATGCCGCTGGAGAAGGCGCCGGAAATGATGTCGTCCATGTGCTTCTGGAACAGCGGCGCCATGATGGTTTTCAGCTGTTCGGACAGCGCATAGGCACGCAGCTTGGCCGGGTTGGACAGGCGATCCATCATCAGGGTGATGCCACCCTGCTTCAGCGCTTCGGTGATGGTTTCCCAGCCGAACTGAATCAGTTTCTCGGCGTAAGCCGGATCGGCGCCTTCAGCAACCAGCTTGTCGAAGCACAGCAGAGACCCCGCCTGCAGCATGCCGCACAGAATGGTCTGCTCACCCATCAGGTCAGATTTCACTTCAGCGACGAAGGAGGATTCCAGCACGCCGGCGCGGTGGCCGCCGGTCGCCGCCGCCCAGGCTTTGGCGATCGCCATGCCTTCGCCTTTCGGATCGTTTTCCGGGTGAACCGCAATCAGGGTCGGCACGCCGAAGCCGCGCTTGTACTCTTCGCGCACTTCGGTACCCGGGCACTTCGGCGCGACCATCACCACGGTGATGTCTTTGCGCACCTGCTCGCCCACTTCAACGATGTTGAAGCCGTGGGAATACCCCAGCGCCGCGCCGTCTTTCATCAGCGGCTGCACCGCACGCACCACGGAAGAGTGCTGCTTGTCCGGGGTCAGGTTAACCACCAGATCCGCCTGCGGGATCAAATCTTCGTAGGTGCCGACCTTAAAGCCGTTTTCGGTCGCCTTGCGCCAGGAAGCGCGCTTTTCGTCGATCGCTTCTTTGCGCAGGGCATAGGCGACATCCAGGCCGGAGTCACGCATGTTCAGCCCCTGGTTCAGGCCCTGGGCGCCACAGCCGACAATCACCACTTTTTTACCTTTCAGGTAGCCGGCTTCGTCAGCAAATTCGTCGCGCGCCATAAAGCGGCATTTACCCAATTGCGCCAGCTGCTGACGCAGGTTCAATGTGTTGAAATAGTTAGCCATGGTGGTACTCCGGTTTGATGTTGTCTTGCATTGTTATTTTCATTCCCCGCCCTGTCTGTGCGGAGATTCGTTAAACTCAATGTATAACAGGAAATGCGTTGCTTAAATTGATATATTGAGAACGTGATATTGCAATTTTTGCAACACTCTCACTGCGAGCGTATCGATATGGATTTACGTGATTTAAAGCTGTTCCTGCATCTGGCCGAAAGCCATCACTTCGGGCGCACCGCCAAGGCGATGCACGTCAGCCCGTCGACGCTCTCCCGCCAGATCCAGCGGCTGGAAGAGATCCTCGGGCAGCCGCTGTTCCTGCGCGATAACCGCACCGTGCAGCTCACCGACGCCGGCGAACAGCTGAAAGAATTCGCCCAGCAAACGCTGCTGCAATATCAGCAGCTGAAGCACTCGCTCGGCCAGCACGGCCCTTCGCTGAGCGGCGAACTGCGGCTGTTCTGCTCGGTGACCGCGGCGTACAGCCACCTGCCGCCGATCCTCGATCGCTTCCGCGCGCAGCACCCGCTGGTAGAAATTAAGCTGACCACCGGCGACGCCGCCGACGCGGTCGACAAGGTGCAGTCCAACGAGGCCGATCTCGGCATCGCCGGCCGGCCGGAAACGCTGCCCGCCAGCGTGGCGTTCACCAAAATCGGTGAAATCCCGCTGGTGCTGATCGCACCGGCGCTGCCCTGCGCGGTACGCAGCCAGGCGTTTGCCGACAAGCCCGACTGGGCCGAGATCCCGTTCATCCTGCCGGAACACGGCCCTTCGCGAAAACGCATCGAGCTGTGGTTCCGCCGCCACCGCATCAGCAATCCGCTGATTTACGCCACCGTCGGCGGCCACGAAGCGATCGTGTCGATGGTCGCTTTGGGCTGCGGCATCGCGCTGATCCCGAGCGTGGTGGTGGATAACAGCCCGGAGCCGGTGCGCAACCGCATCTCGCAGCTGGATAACATCTCGATGGTCGAACCCTTCGAGCTGGGGGTCTGCGTCCAGAAAAAGCGCCTCAGCGATCCGCTGATCGACGCCTTTTGGCGGTTGCTGCATCCCCGCTGACGCGAGGTTTACAGATCCGCCGGATCGATCTGCTTCATCGTCTCTACCTGCATCAGCCAGTGGTAGAGCGGCTCAAGCTGCAAAAATGCCCCGGCCAGCTGCGGCGCCAGATCGGCGCTGAACAGCTTTTCCACTTCGCTGTCGGTCACCATCACCGCAAACGACTTGCGGTTATACCAGGTGGCGATCTCCGCCGCCTGCTCCTTCACCAGCGGGCGCTTGTAGCTTTCGCCCACCAGCTCGAACGGCGGCCGGCAGCAGGCGGCCACCTCAAGGAAAGGCTGCGGCCGCTGCCTCAGCGTATGGCGGAACAGATCCATGGTCGGCTTGTTGGCGCTGTAGTAGCCGAGCCCATAGCGCAACATGTCCGGCCCTAGTTCAAAAAAATACACCGGCGCATCTTTCCAGTCTTTGCTCGGGCGCTTGAACGTCAGCCACATGCGGCTGCGGTAGCGCGATTTATCATGAGAAAAGCGCGTATCGCGATGAATGCGCGACAGCGTTTTGCCGATCGCCGGGCGAGTCTCGAACTGCGGATCGATCGCCAGCATGCCGGGAGCCAGCTGCTCCACCAGCGCGCGAAACGGCGCCAGCAGCTCGCGATCGTAGATGTCGCGGTTGCCGTCGAACCACGCCTTATCATTCTCGATCCGCACCTGCTGCAGGAAATTCAGGCCCTGCTGACTAAAGCCGGAGAAAGGTTGCGTCATAAGCTTTTCCGTTCTGACGATTTATCGGGTGTTGCGCAGATCTTCCCTCTGCCAACGGCGTTTGATAAACACGCGCCGACGCGTGCGAAAATAAGCGACATAGAGGTAGAACGCCGCCCGATTGCTGAATAGCGCACCACCCACCGCGCCCCCCAGCAACATGGCAACGGTGGCGATGCCGGTCACGCCCGTCGCCCACGCTACTGCAGCGCCAAGGCAACACAGACCGAGCATGCCAAGATAGTATTGCAGCAATACCACCCCGCTGTTTTTCCCCTGCACCAGTTGGAACAGGATCAGCGTCATCCACACCGCCACGATCGCGCCGCTGCCCATGAGAACGGCGGCGGAAGTCCTGCCGCTCCAGGCGGCCGCCACGTCCGTGGCCAGGCCCATCACGCCCGCCAGCCCCAGCGTCAGGCATACCATCAGCAACATGACATTGCCGACGCCCGGCGGTGACAGCCGCTGACCCGGCGTCAGGAAATGCTGCTCAAGCTGCGCATCCACGCCGGCGAAAAGCGCGCGATCGCGCGCCGCGATTTGGCTTTCCATCTCCCGGCCCTGCGCGATCAGGCGTTTAATCATCCAGTCCGCCATTACCTCACCATCTGCGGCAATTTCTGCATAATGCCCACAAAATACTGCCCGGTGGTTTTCACATTGACCGGCGCAGACAGGGTGCCGCTGATGCCGCTGCCCACGAACGTCAACGCGTTATTGAGCGCCGAATGCAATTGCTGACGCAGCCCGTTTTGGATCGCTTCCGTCGGGTAACGCTTCGGGTATAAGCCGTTCTTCACCATTTCTTTCAAGACGTTATTGGAAATCCCCGGATTTTCCGCCCGAATGATGTTTTCGGTCAGCCGTTTCCTTTCGCTGCGGGGCATGCTTTTCAGCCATTCCGTCGCCTTGCGCGCCGAAATGCGGCGCATGGCGCGGTAGGTCATCGTCGCTTCCTTCAGGGCGGCCCCCGCGCTGGCCAGCGAGATCACATCGAGTACGGTGCTGGTGGCGATATACCACTGCTCAGAGTCGAGCTGCGCCAATTCATCGCCTTTCCCGTCATAAAGCTTGTTGACGCGGTATAGCCCATTGCCGCACTGCAGCGCGCTGGCGGCCATGCCGGCATAGCCCAGATAAGCCACCGCAGAGCTGGTGCCGCCGGTGAACGGCACGGCGACGCTGCCCGACGCCAGTAAAAATACCGATACCAGCAGCGTTCCGCACGACAGCGCGGCCGAGGCCAACTCTTTGCTGACGCTGGGTTTGCTCAACGCTTCCGACAGCGTATTGGTCGCGGCAACGCGCGAGGTATGAGCCACCGTTTTGCTGATGACCACGTGGGTGACCTGCGAAGCGTTCGAATAACCGGTGTGCTGCGTCGGGCGGACTAAAAATGAGTTTTGCCCGTCGGAAAAAATAATTCCCACGCCATGAAACGCGAGGCTGCAGTCCAGCGAGTCCTGCAAGGCTTGCAGATTAATATCGCGATAGAATTCTTGTACCCCGGCATTGCCCAACAGGCGGGCAAATTCGGCGTTGGTCAAATCGTCTTCGGGAGAACCGAACGGCGTAGAAAAAGCGGTTTTCATTGTCGTGCATCCCTATACGTCAGAAGTCTTGGCAGTATAAAAATGCACGACAAAATCACAACCATGCAACCCATAAACTGACTAACGCGTCACGGTTGCTTATCAATCCGGCTCATCCCTGCAAAAAGAAGCGGAACGCCGGGTTGTCGGTTTCGTCGTGGCAATCGTAGCCCAGCGCCTGCAGGTGCCGCTCGAATTCCGGCTCGCTTTGCGCCAGCTCGAAGGCCGCCAGCACCCGGCCGAAGTCGGTGCCGTGGCTGCGATAGTGGAACAGCGAGATGTTCCAGTGCGTGCCCAGCGTCTGCAGGAACTTCAGCAGCGCGCCCGGCGATTCCGGAAACTCAAAGCTGAACAGCCGTTCGCGCAGCGGCTTCGACGGACGCCCGCCCACCATGTAGCGCACGTGCAGCTTGGCCATCTCGTCGTCCGACAGATCCACCACCTGATAACCGCCGGCGTTGAGTTCGTCGATGATCTCCCGCCGTTCGGCGTGACCGCGCGTCAGCCGCACGCCGACGAAAATGCAGGCGTTGTCGGCATCGGCGTAGCGGTAGTTGAATTCGGTCACCGAGCGGCCGCCCAGCAGCTGGCAGAACTTGAGGAAGCTGCCCTGCTGTTCCGGAATGGTCACCGCCAGCAGCGCTTCGCGCTGTTCGCCCAGTTCGCAGCGCTCGGAAACGTAACGCAGCCCGTGGAAGTTGAGGTTGGCGCCGGACAGCACGTGCGCCAGACGCTCGCCCTGAATGTTGTGCTGCTGGACGTACTTTTTCAGCCCCGCCAGCGCCAGCGCGCCGGAAGGTTCGGCGATGGCACGCACGTCCTCGAACAGATCTTTGACCGCCGCGCAGATGGCGTCGCTGTCCACGGTGATCACGTCGTCCAGATACTCACGGCACAGGCGGAACGTTTCGTCGCCGATGCGTTTCACCGCCACGCCTTCGGCGAACAGCCCGACGCGCGCCAGATCCACCGGATGGCCGGCATCCAGCGCCGCGCGCAGACAGGCGGAGTCTTCCGCTTCGACGCCGATCACTTTGATCTGCGGCATCAGCTGTTTGATCAGCACCGCCACCCCGGCGGCCAGGCCGCCGCCGCCGACCGGCACGAAAACCCGATCCAGATGCGCGTCTTGCTGCAGCAGCTCCATCGCCAGCGTGCCCTGCCCGGCGATCACCGTCGGGTGATCGAACGGCGGCACGAAGGTCATGCCCTGCTGTTGGGAAAGTTCAATCGCCTTCGCCTTGGCCTCGTCGAAATTGGCGCCGTGCAGCAACACTTCGCCGCCAAAGCCGCGCACCGCATCCACCTTGATGTCCGCGGTGGACACCGGCATCACGATCAGCGTTTTGATGCCCAGCCGTTTACCGGAGAAGGCGACGCCCTGCGCGTGGTTGCCGGCCGAAGCCGTCACGACGCCGCGCGCCTTCTGCTCTTCGTCCAGCCCGGCGATCATCGCATAGGCCCCGCGCAGCTTGAAGCTGTGCACCGGCTGGCGATCTTCGCGCTTCACCAAAATGGTGTTGCCGAGGCGCGAAGAGATTTTGCTCATGGCCTGCAACGGGGTGACTTGCGCCACCTCGTAAACCGGCGAGCGCAGTACCGCTCGCAGATATTCCGCGCCGCAGGGGGCGCTGGGTAGGGGTTGAGAGACCGCCATGCTGCTTATCCCCCCAGTTTGCTCTTGTCGCGCACCGCGCCTTTGTCGGCGCTGGTGGCCAACGAGGCGTAGGCGCGCAGCGCGAAGGACACCTGACGCTCACGATTTTTCGGCGTCCAGGCCGCGTCGCCGCGCGCCAGTTCCGCCTCATGCCGCGCCGCCAGCTCCTGCTCGCTGACATCCAGCTGGATGCCGCGATGAGGAATGTCGATCGCGATCATGTCGCCGTCCTGCACCAGGGCGATCAGGCCGCCGTTGGCCGCTTCCGGCGAAGCGTGGCCGATGGACAACCCGGAGGTGCCGCCGGAGAAACGCCCGTCGGTGATCAGCGCGCACGCCTTGCCCAGCCCCATCGATTTCAGGTAGGTGGTTGGGTAAAGCATTTCCTGCATGCCCGGGCCGCCTTTCGGCCCTTCGTAGCGAATCACCACTACGTCGCCCGCCACCACTTTGCCGCCGAGGATCGCTTCTACCGCGTCGTCCTGGCTTTCATACACTTTGGCCGGGCCGCGGAAGGTGAGGATTTCCTTGTCGACGCCGGCGGTTTTGACGATGCAGCCGTTTTCCGCCAGGTTGCCGTACAGCACCGCCAACCCGCCGTCCTGACTGTAGGCGTGCTCACGGGTGCGGATGCAGCCTTCCTTGCGGTCGGTGTCCAGCGAATCCCAGCGGCAGTCCTGAGAGAATGCCTGCGTGGTGCGGATACCGGCCGGCCCGGCGGAGTACATTTTCTTGACGCTTTCGTCGCGGGTCAGCATCACGTCGTAGGCCTCCAGCGTCTGCGGCAGGGTCAGCCCCAATACGTTGTTCACCTCGCGGTTCAGCAAGCCGGCGCGATCCAGCTCGCCGAGGATGCCGATCACGCCACCGGCGCGGTGCACGTCTTCCATGTGATATTTCTGCGTGCTCGGCGCCACCTTGCACAGGTGCGGCACTTTGCGCGACAGGCGATCGATGTCCTCCATGGTGAAGTCCACCTCGCCTTCCTGCGCCGAAGCCAGCAGGTGCAGCACGGTGTTGGTCGAGCCGCCCATGGCGATGTCCAGCGTCATGGCATTTTCAAATGCCGCCTTGTTGGCGATATTGCGCGGCAGCGCGCTCTCGTCGTCCTGCTCGTAATAGCGTTTGGTCAGCTCGACGATGCGCTTGCCGGCGTTGAGGAACAGTTCCTTACGATCGGCGTGGGTGGCCAGCAGCGAACCGTTGCCCGGCTGCGACAGGCCCAGCGCTTCGGTCAGGCAGTTCATCGAGTTGGCGGTGAACATGCCGGAGCAAGAGCCGCAGGTCGGGCAGGCGGAACGCTCGATCTGCTCGCTGTCGGCGTCGCTGACGTTCGGGTTCGCGCCCTGGATCATCGCGTCCACCAGATCCAGCTTGATGATCTGGTTGGAGAGTTTGGTCTTGCCGGCTTCCATCGGGCCGCCGGAGACGAAGATCACCGGAATGTTCAGGCGCAACGCCGCCATCAGCATGCCCGGGGTGATCTTGTCGCAGTTGGAGATGCACACCATCGCGTCGGCGCAGTGGGCGTTCACCATGTATTCGACCGAGTCGGCGATCAGCTCGCGCGACGGCAGGGAATAGAGCATGCCGCCGTGGCCCATGGCGATGCCGTCATCCACCGCGATGGTGTTGAACTCTTTGGCCACGCCGCCGGAGGCTTCGATCTGTTCGGCGACCAGTTTGCCCAGATCGCGCAGATGCACATGACCAGGCACGAACTGGGTAAAGGAGTTGACCACGGCGATGATCGGCTTGCCGAAATCGGCGTCGGTCATCCCGGTCGCGCGCCACAATGCGCGGGCACCCGCCATATTGCGGCCGTGGGTGGTGGTGGCGGAACGGTACTTAGGCATGCTCTTTTCACTCCAAATGTATTTATGGCAGGCGGCGAACGAACCGCCTGGATATTTCTTATCTTGTCTGTCTTGTCGTCCGCCACGCTGCGCGGCGAGCCTTGTCGTTACGGGTTTACCGGATCCAGCCAACCGTACTTGTCTTCGGTCTTGCCGGTGAACAGGCCGAAGAACGCCTGTTGGATCTGTTTGGTCACCGGGCCACGTTTACCGATACCGACCTGAATGCCGTCCACGCTGCGCACCGGCGTGATCTCCGCCGCGGTGCCGGACATGAACACTTCGTCGGCCAGGTACAGCGATTCGCGCGACAGCACCTGCTCGCGCACCTCGAAGCCCATGTCTTTCGCCAGCTTGATGATCGCGTCGCGGGTGATGCCCGGCAGTGCCGAAGAGGTGAACGGCGGGGTGTAAATCACGCCGTCTTTCACCTGGAACAGGTTCTCGCCCGCCCCTTCGGAAATGTAGCCGTGCACGTCGAGCGCGATGCCTTCCTGATAGCCGTGGCGGCGCGCTTCGCTGCCCACCAGCAGAGAGGAAAGATAGTTGCCGCCGGCTTTGGCCGCGGTCGGGATGGTGTTCGGCGCGGCGCGGTGCCAGGAGGAGACCATCGCATCGATGCCTTGCTCCAGCGCCTCTTCACCCAGGTAAGCGCCCCAAGGAAACGCCGCGATAATCACGTCCGTTTTATAACCGGCCGGCGGGTTGACGCCCATGCCGACATCACCGACGAACACCAGCGGGCGAATGTAGGCGCTGACCAGATTGTTCTTGCGCAGCGTGGCGCGGCAGGCTTCCATCAGTTCGTCGACGCTTTGCGAAACCGGCATGCGGTAGATTTTCGCCGAGTCATGCAGGCGCTGCATATGCTCGCGATGGCGGAACACCACCGGCCCCAAGTGCGAGTCGTAGCAGCGCACGCCTTCAAATACCGACGTACCGTAATGCAGCGCGTGCGACATCACGTGCACTTTGGCCTCGGCCCAAGGAACCATCTCACCATTGAACCAAATGTAATCGGCTTTCTTTGTCATTGTTATTTATCCTTCTCGGCGCCTCAGGCGCGTATTTGTTGTGATGTTGGCTGCTGGATCTCGACGCAGGAGACGTCCATCAGTTTACTTAATTGAGATGACAACAGGGCAACCGGGCGCGGGCTGGCAACGGTCAATTCGATATTGATGCTGTCGGCGTTGGCCGGGGAAACCATATTCATAGCACAAACCTGAAAGCCGCGATGACGCACGACCCGCAATACGCGCTCTAACATTTCGGGGCGAAAACGCGCCTGGATCGAGAGTTGATGCTGCATCATGATATTTCCTCCAACATGGTTTCGTTGCCGGCGCCCGGCGGCACCAGCGGCCAGACGTTTTCGAGTTCGTCGATAGAGACCTGCAGCAGATACGGGCCTTCGGTGTTGAACAGCGCCTCGAGGGCGCCCTCCACCTGATCCTTGCGGCTGATGCGTTGGCCGGGAATGCCGAAGGCGGCGGCCAACATCAGGAAGTCGGGGTTATCGGACAGGTTGGTTTCGCTGTAGCGGCCGTCGAAGAACAGCTGCTGCCATTGACGCACCATCCCAAGGCGCTGGTTGTCCAGCAGCACGATTTTGAGCGGCAGCTGCTTGCGCTTGATGGTGCCCAGTTCCTGCACGTTCATCATGAAGGAGCCATCGCCCGAGACGCAGATCACCGTATCTTGCGGGCGGGCAATCTGAGCGCCTACCGCGGCCGGCACGCCGAATCCCATGGTGCCGAGGCCGCTGGAGGTGATGAAATTCTCCGGACGCTCGAACGTCATGTGCTGCGCGCTCCACATCTGGTGCTGACCGACGTCGGTGGTCACCACGCTGTTGGCAGGCTTGCGGTCAGACAGCTGGCGCAAGAACAGCGGCGCGTAGATCGGCTGGCCAGGGTGATCATAGCGGCAGGCGTGCTCGGCTTTCAGCGCCGTCACCTGCTGCTGCCAGGCGGCGATGTCCAGCGGGCGCTGCAACGCCGGCAGCAACGTTTTCAAATCACCCTGCAGGGCCACATGCGCCTGGCGCAGCTTGCTCATTTCCGCCGGGTCGATATCCATGTGGATCACTTTGGCGTGCGGCGCGAAGGCGTTCAGCTTGCCGGTCACGCGATCATCGAAACGCGCGCCGACGGCGATGAGCAGATCGCACTCCTGCACCGCCAGGTTGGCAGCCTTGGCGCCATGCATGCCCAACATGCCGAGATACAGCGGGTCTTGCGCGTCCGGCGCGCCCAGCCCCTTCAGGGTGGCGACGTTCGGCATGCGGGTCACCGCGATAAATTCACGCAGCGCCGGCACCGCCTGCGCCATGCCCACGCCGCCGCCGACGTACAACATCGGTTTGTGCGCCTGCGCCAGCAGCGCGGCCGCCTCTGCCAACGCCGCCGCCGGGAACGCCGGCGCTTCGTCAACCGGCATCAGATGCGGGTGCAGGTCCCCCTGCGCCAGCTGGATGTCTTTCGGGATATCGATCAGCACCGGGCCGGGGCGGCCGCCTGCGGCGATGGCGAACGCTTCCGCCATGATGCCCGGCAAGGCGTCCAGCGACTCCACCAGGAAGCTGTGCTTGGTGCAGGCCAGAGACAGGCCGAGAACATCGATCTCCTGAAAGGCATCGGTGCCGATCAGCGCGGAACCCACCTGGCCGGTGATGGCAACAACGGGAACAGAATCGAGCAGCGCATCAGCCAGGCCAGTGATCAGGTTGGTGGCGCCGGGGCCGGAAGTGGCGATGCAAACGCCGACCTTGCCGGTGGCGCGGGCGTAGCCGATGGCGGCCATGGCGGCGCCCTGTTCATGGCGGCACAGCAGGTGTTCCACGCCGCCGTCATACAACGCATCGTACACCGGCATGATTGCCCCGCCCGGATAGCCGAATACGGTATCCACACCCTGCGCACGCAACGCTTGAACTACCCACTGAGCGCCATTCATGGTTATTTCCCCGCCTTTCTTCGACAACTGCAGGATTTTGTTCTGTTTTTCATGCTCTGCCCCTTGCTCCACTTTTCTCTTGCCAATAAAAAACCCCCGGACCTGACGGTGCGGGGGTTCTCTTGCGATTCCGGCTTGTTTGCTAAGCCTTTCTTCGTCCAAGTGCAGCCCCGCACGGTGGGATAATAATCACCACCACGCTAATCACGACTAGGCTAATCACTTGGGCAAAGGCTTTCATAATGGGTTTGTTCACTGTGCTCATTCAGAACTAATGCTTACAGAGGTACCACAGCCGCGCGCGACATGACAACACTTTTTTTGCGTTATTATTCGGCGCAATCTGGTCATACCTCACGCGAATCGCCCCTCTTTCACACGTTGGCGCGCATACCCGGATTTTCTACCGCGTCGGTGATCGCCTTGCCGCGCGTATCCTTGCCGAAGAACACCAACAGGGCGATCGCCACCGCCACCGTACCGGCGACGATCGCCATCGCCAGACCGTAATTATGCCCATGATGCTCGGCGATGGTGGCTTGCAGCGTGGCGTTGACCGAGGCGATCAGGTTACCCAGCTGGTACACGAACCCCGGCAGCACCGCTCGGGTGTTGGCCGGCACCAGCTCGGTCAGATAGGTCGGCACCACGCCCCAGGCGCCCTGCACCATGAACTGCATCAGGAAAGCGCCGATCCCCAACATCAGCGAACCGCTGGAAAACGCCCACAGCGGGATCACCGGCAGCGCCAACAGCGCGGCAATGATGATCGCTTTTTTGCGGCCGATCTTTTCTGACAACGAACCGAAGAAAACACCGCCGATAATTGACGCGATATTGTAGCTAATGGCGATGATACTGACGGTTTTAGGGTCGAAACCGTGCTGAACTTTCAGAAACACCGGATACAGATCCTGCGTACCGTGGGAGAAGAAATTGAACGCCGCCATCAGCAGCACCAGATAGCAGCACAGCTTCCAGTGGCTCTTCAACACCGGCAGCAAGGCGGTGCTCTCTTTGCGTTCACGCGCCGCCAGCCATACCGGCGACTCCTGCACGCAATAATAAATAAACGGCAGCAGCAGGATCGGCGCCGCGCCGATGACGAACATGCCGCGCCAGCCGACCGTTTCGAACAGCAGGCCGTACACCACCGCCGCCAGCAGATAACCAAACGGATAGCCGGCCTGGAAAATACCCGACATCAGGCCGCGTGAGCGGTCCGGTATGGTTTCCATCGCCAACGATGACGCCACGCCCCAAATGCCGCCCATCGCAACACCGTACAACACCCGCAACAGCAAGAAGACCGTCAGCGAGGGCGCGGCGGCAGAGAGCAGCTCAAACACCGAGAAAAAGACGATATTCAACATCAGGATCGGCTTGCGGCCATATTTTTCCGCCGCACGCCCGAAGATCAGCGCGCCAATCGGGCGCACCGCCAGCGTGAGCAGAATCGCCAACGTGACCTGTTCCAGACCGACGTGAAAGGACTGCGCGATGTCGCTGAGTAAGAATACCAGCACGAAAAAATCGAAAGCGTCGAGCGTCCAGCTTGAAAAGCTGGCGATTGCCGCGTTGCGTTGCAGCGGGGTCCAACCAAACATAGTGTTATCCCTACCGTAGAGTACGAAGTCAGGAGGTTTAGCGGCTGCCGGGCAGAATGCGGCGGCGGTCGGGGCTTGTTAAAGAAGTGATTTTTCTTTTAATCAATTGTTAAATACACCCGTTAACCCTATGATTGCAATGTGTATGGGCCGCTAATGTGTTGCAGCCTTCAGCGAATTGTTAATGGGTATTGCCGCAGGATGCGAGGCGGCTCGCACAATCTCATTTACTTCGATGAAAATGAGCAATTACGCTGCGAAACCCCTAGAAAAACCCCCAATAACGCCGCGCAATGCCAGGATGAATCACGCATCATGTCGTCCTCAGCAAGGAGAGCGATATGTCACTGGCGTTAATCTATAGCCGCGCCATCATCGGCGTTCAGGCCCCTTCCGTGACGGTGGAGGTGCATATCAGCAATGGCCTGCCCGGCCTGACGCTGGTCGGCCTGCCGGAAACCACGGTAAAAGAGGCGCGCGATCGGGTGCGCAGCGCCCTGATCAACAACGGTTTCACCTTTCCCGCCCGGCGCATCACCGTCAATTTGGCCCCCGCCGATCTGCCGAAAGAAGGCGGGCGTTACGATCTGCCGATAGCGCTGGCGATCCTCGCCGCCTCCGAGCAGTTACCCCTCGCACCGTTGGCACGCTACGAGTTTCTTGGCGAGCTCGCGCTGTCCGGCTCACTGCGCGCGGTCAGGGGAGCGATCCCGGCGGCGCTGGCGGCGGCTGATGCCGGGCGGCAACTGATCCTCTCGACGGACAACGCCGCCGAAGTCGGCCTGATCGCGCAGTCGCACTCCCATACTGCCCAACACCTGCTGGAAGTCTGCGCTTTTCTGCTCGGCCAAGGCGAACTGCCGGTGGCGGCCGCGCCCCCCGATGCAGACAACGCGTGCGAAAACGCCGACCTGCGCGACATCATCGGCCAGGAACAGGCCAAGCGGGCATTAGAGATCGCCGCCGCCGGCGGGCATAACCTACTGTTGATTGGGCCACCGGGCACCGGTAAAACCATGCTGGCCAGCCGTCTCACGGGCTTACTGCCGCCGCTGACGGAGACTGAGGCGCTGGAAAGCCTGGCGGTCGCCAGCTTGCAGCATCATATTCCCGCCGCTCTACCATGGCGTCAGAGGCCGTTCCGCGCACCGCACCACAGCGCCTCGATGGCGGCATTGGTCGGCGGCGGCTCACTGCCGCGACCGGGCGAGATCTCGATGGCGCATAACGGCGTGCTGTTTCTGGATGAACTGCCGGAATTCGAGCGTAAGGTACTGGATGCGCTGCGTGAGCCGTTGGAATCCGGCGAGATCGTGATTTCACGTGCCAACGCCAAGGTCTGTTTCCCCGCCAGGGTGCAACTGATCGCGGCAATGAACCCCAGCCCGACAGGGCATTATCAGGGATTGCACAATCGCGCCTCACCGCAGCAGGTGTTGCGCTATCTGGCCCGGCTGTCAGGGCCTTTTCTCGACCGTTTCGATCTGTCTATCGAAGTACCGCTGTTGCCGCCGGGTACGCTCAGTCATCGGAAACCCCAGGGAGAAAGCAGCGAACAAGTACGGAAAAGGGTGCAGCAGGCACGCGCCCGGCAGCTCGAACGCGCCGGTAAAGTCAACGCGCTGTTGAGCAACCGCGAAGTGGAACGAGATTGCGTTTTGCAGGCGGCTGACGCCGAGTTTTTGGAAGCAACATTAAACACGCTGGGATTATCGGTTCGCGCCTGGCAGCGCATCTTGAAAGTGGCGCGCACGCTGGCGGATTTGGCGGGAGATGCTGAACTCGACAGGCACCACCTCAGCGAAGCGCTGAGCTATCGCAGTATGGACCGTCTGCTGTTACAACTGCATCGCAGTCTGGAATGAAAATGGGGCCCGCAGGCCCCATCGTCTTTAGTCTTCGCTGTCGCTGTAATCTTCTACTGCGTCAGCCTGCGGTTTACCGCCGGACAGAGTATGGAATTTCTTCGGGCGACGTGTGCGCGCCAGATATTTAGCCCATACTTTTTCCTGCTCGGTAGCCGCTTCGCGCTCACCGCGGCACACTGCGACGAACAGCTGTTCTTCTTCAGTGGCCGGCTGGCGTTTACCCGAGTCCAACTCGTTAAACGCGTAGCCGAAGCGCTCTAGCAATTGCGCCTCTTTAATGGTGAAATCGCCGTGACGGGAGAACCCGCGAGGGTAATGTTTATTATCAAAAAAACGATTGGTCGTGGTGAAGCTATCCGCCATCTGACACGCTCCTAATTCTCTTATGGCCGTGCTGTTTATGGCGCGGAGTATTAGATAGGCTTGACAGCGTGTAAAACAAAACATTTAAATCTTAACGACAAATTTTTTTGGAGATAGGTGTGGATACCGAATTACTGAAAACCTTTTTGGAGGTCAGTAGAACGCGTCACTTTGGCAGAGCCGCAGAATCTTTGTACTTAACGCAGTCCGCGGTCAGTTTCCGCATCCGTCAGTTAGAAAACCAGTTGGGCGCAAATTTATTTACCCGTCATCGCAATAACATCCGCCTGACGCCTGCCGGCGAGCGGCTTCTGCCCTATGCCGAGAGCCTGATGAACACCTGGCAGTTGGCGAAGAAGGAAGTCGTGCGTTCGCTGCAACACACCGAGTTATCGATCGGCGCTACCGCTTCGTTGTGGGAGGCCTATCTGACTCCCTGGTTGCAAGCACTCTATCAACAACGCGAGGCGCTGCAGCTAGAAGCCAGGGTGGCATTAAGGCACTCTTTGGTAAAACAACTGCATGAAAGGCAGCTCGATTTACTGATCACCACTGAACCGCCGAAGATGGATGAATTGGCCAGCCAGCAGCTGAGCAATTTCTCATTACGCCTGTTCTCATCCGCTTATCGTGACAAACAGGCCCCAATGCCCTACATCAAGCTGGAATGGGGAGCCGACTTCCACCAACAGGAAAACCGCATGTTGGAAGGTGATAACGTACCGGTGCTTACCACCACCTCCGCTCACCTGACGCGTCAGCTGTTGGAAACCACGGGCGGATGCGCTTTCCTGCCCAGCCATTGGGAAAAAGAGTACCCACAGCTGGTGGCCGCCAGCGAGATCCCGCCGATTATCCGCCCACTGTATGCCGTCTGGTTGCAAAACAGCGATCAACAGCCTTTGATTCGACAATTACTTAAAATACCTTTAAATATCGCAGCCTAAAGCGCTATGGCGGCCTTAAAAGCCGCCACCGTGGTCTTGGCTGTCTATCATGCCAAAAGCCGCCCATCGCCTTCTGAGAGAAGAAAATGCAAAATAGCGGGAGAATCAGGAGCTCTGCGGAGGTAAAGATCGAAAGGTTATGGAGCAACTCGGATCAGATAAACATCAGCATAGAACAGCCGATGCGCTCTTTTCCAAAACGATAACGCGCTAAGGAAAGGGATAATAGGTAAAAAAAAAACCCTTTGCTTTCGCAAAGGGTTCTTAATATGGCAGGGGCGGAGAGACTCGAACTCGCGACACCCGGTTTTGGAGACCGGTGCTCTACCAACTGAGCTACGCCCCTAAATCTCGCTTAACATTATGCCTGCTAATAAAGCAGGCATAATTAAATAAGTGGCGGAACGGACGGGGCTCGAACCCGCGACCCCCTGCGTGACAGGCAGGTATTCTAACCAACTGAACTACCGCTCCACCGATTCTTTTACGTTGTATCTTTCGATACCGGCAATATCGCGCTCTGCGACTTGCGCATTACCAGTCGTCACACTGATAACGTTTATTTGATGCCTGGCAGTGTCCTACTCTCGCATGGGGAGACCCCACACTACCATCGGCGCTACGGCGTTTCACTTCTGAGTTCGGCATGGGGTCAGGTGGGACCACCGCGCTATTGCCGCCAGGCAAATTCGTTTTATTCCAACCGCTTCACTCTCGTGTCGCCATCAGAACCAATCTCGGAACTTCGCTGAAAATCTCTCTAAAAACACCTTCGGTGTTGTAAGGTTAAGCCTCACGGATCATTAGTACTGGTTAGCTCAATGCATCGCTGCACTTACACACCCAGCCTATCAACGTCTTAGTCTTAAACGTTCCTTCAGGGGCCTTGAAGGCCCAGGGAAGACTCATCTTGAGGCAAGTTTCGCGCTTAGATGCTTTCAGCGCTTATCTTTTCCGCACTTAGCTACCGGGCAATGCCATTGGCATGACAACCCGAACACCAGTGGTGCGTTCACTCCGGTCCTCTCGTACTAGGAGCAACCCCTCTCAATCTTCCAACGCCCACGGCAGATAGGGACCGAACTGTCTCACGACGTTCTAAACCCAGCTCGCGTACCACTTTAAATGGCGAACAGCCATACCCTTGGGACCTACTTCAGCCCCAGGATGTGATGAGCCGACATCGAGGTGCCAAACACCGCCGTCGATATGAACTCTTGGGCGGTATCAGCCTGTTATCCCCGGAGTACCTTTTATCCGTTGAGCGATGGCCCTTCCATTCAGAACCACCGGATCACTAAGACCTACTTTCGTACCTGCTCGAGCCGTCACTCTCGCAGTCAAGCTAGCTTATGCCTTTGCACTAACCTCACGATGTCCGACCGTGATTAGCTAACCTTCGTGCTCCTCCGTTACTCTTTGGGAGGAGACCGCCCCAGTCAAACTACCCACCAGACACTGTCCTCACCCCGGATCACGGGGCCGAGTTAGAACATCAAACATTAAAGGGTGGTATTTCAAGGATGGCTCCACGCAGACTGGCGTCCACGCTTCAAAGCCTCCCACCTATCCTACACATCAAGGCTCAATGTTCAGTGTCAAGCTATAGTAAAGGTTCACGGGGTCTTTCCGTCTTGCCGCGGGTACACTGCATCTTCACAGCGAGTTCAATTTCACTGAGTCTCGGGTGGAGACAGCCTGGCCATCATTACGCCATTCGTGCAGGTCGGAACTTACCCGACAAGGAATTTCGCTACCTTAGGACCGTTATAGTTACGGCCGCCGTTTACTGGGGCTTCGATCAAGAGCTTCGCCTTGCGGCTGACCCCATCAATTAACCTTCCAGCACCGGGCAGGCGTCACACCGTATACGTCCACTTTCGTGTTTGCACAGTGCTGTGTTTTTATTAAACAGTTGCAGCCAGCTGGTATCTTCGACTGGCTTCAGCTCCATCCGCGAGGGACTTCACCTACATGCCAGCGTGCCTTCTCCCGAAGTTACGGCACCATTTTGCCTAGTTCCTTCACCCGAGTTCTCTCAAGCGCCTTGGTATTCTCTACCTGACCACCTGTGTCGGTTTGGGGTACGATTTAATGTTACCTGGAGCTTAGAGGATTTTCCTGGAAGCAGGGCATCAACTACTTCTGCACCGTAGTGCATCGTCATCACGCCTCAGGGTTAGTATGCAACCGGATTTACCAGGTCACACCCCCTACACGCTTAAACCGGGACAACCGTCGCCCGGCTAGCCTAGCCTTCTCCGTCCCCCCTTCGCAGTAACACCAAGTACAGGAATATTAACCTGTTTCCCATCGACTACGCTTTTCAGCCTCGCCTTAGGGGTCGACTCACCCTGCCCCGATTAACGTTGGACAGGAACCCTTGGTCTTCCGGCGAGCGGGCTTTTCACCCGCTTTATCGTTACTTATGTCAGCATTCGCACTTCTGATACCTCCAGCAACCCTCACAGGCCACCTTCAACGGCTTACAGAACGCTCCCCTACCCAACAACGCCTAAGCGTCGCTGCCGCAGCTTCGGTGCATGGTTTAGCCCCGTTACATCTTCCGCGCAGGCCGACTCGACCAGTGAGCTATTACGCTTTCTTTAAATGATGGCTGCTTCTAAGCCAACATCCTGGCTGTCTATGCCTTCCCACATCGTTTCCCACTTAACCATGACTTTGGGACCTTAGCTGGCGGTCTGGGTTGTTTCCCTCTTCACGACGGACGTTAGCACCCGCCGTGTGTCTCCCGTGATAACATTCTTCGGTATTCGGAGTTTGCATCGGTTTGGTAAGCCGGGATGGCCCCCTAGCCGAAACAGTGCTCTACCCCCGAAGATGAGTTCACGAGGCGCTACCTAAATAGCTTTCGGGGAGAACCAGCTATCTCCCGGTTTGATTGGCCTTTCACCCCCAGCCACAAGTCATCCGCTAATTTTTCAACATTAGTCGGTTCGGTCCTCCAGTTAGTGTTACCCAACCTTCAACCTGCCCATGGCTAGATCACCGGGTTTCGGGTCTATACCTTGCAACTAATCGCCCAGTTAAGACTCGGTTTCCCTACGGCTCCCCTATACGGTTAACCTTGCTACAAAATATAAGTCGCTGACCCATTATACAAAAGGTACGCAGTCACACCACGAAGGTGCTCCCACTGCTTGTACGTACACGGTTTCAGGTTCTATTTCACTCCCCTCGCCGGGGTTCTTTTCGCCTTTCCCTCACGGTACTGGTTCACTATCGGTCAGTCAGGAGTATTTAGCCTTGGAGGATGGTCCCCCCATATTCAGACAGGATGTCACGTGTCCCGCCCTACTCATCGAACTCACGACCTGTGCATTTTAGTGTACGGGGCTATCACCCTTTGCTGCGCGACTTTCCAGACGCTTCCACTAACACACAAGCCGATTCAGGTTCTGGGCTCCTCCCCGTTCGCTCGCCGCTACTGGGGGAATCTCGGTTGATTTCTTTTCCTCGGGGTACTTAGATGTTTCAGTTCCCCCGGTTCGCCTCATGCCACTATGTATTCATGACATGATAGTGTGTCGAAACACACTGGGTTTCCCCATTCGGGTATCGCCGGTTATAACGGTTCATATCACCTTACCGGCGCTTTTCGCAGATTAGCACGCCCTTCATCGCCTCTGACTGCCTAGGCATCCACCGTGTACGCTTAGTCACTTAACCTCACAACCCGAAGATGTTTCCATCGTTCGCGCTGCAAACATTTGAGAGACTCTATGACAGGTTACTCTTTATCCCAATACTTCTACGGAGGGATAAATTTCAGCCGTCATGTTTCAATTTTCAGCTTGTTCCAGATTGTTAAAGAGCAAAATACTTCGCAGCATACTGTCGCCAATATACTCTGAAGTATTGAAATACCGGACTATATGGTGGAGCTAAGCGGGATCGAACCGCTGACCTCCTGCGTGCAAGGCAGGCGCTCTCCCAGCTGAGCTATAGCCCCATACAGTCACGCGCAGTACCTTTTCCACTTCATGAGAAGTGGTAGGCCTGAGTGGACTTGAACCACCGACCTCACCCTTATCAGGGGTGCGCTCTAACCACCTGAGCTACAAGCCTATAAAGGTATTTCTGCTCGTTACTTTCTATCAGACAATCTGTGTGAGCACGCCACTCGAACTAATATCTTTAGGTAAGGAGGTGATCCAACCGCAGGTTCCCCTACGGTTACCTTGTTACGACTTCACCCCAGTCATGAATCACAAAGTGGTAAGCGCCCTCCCGAAGGTTAAGCTACCTACTTCTTTTGCAACCCACTCCCATGGTGTGACGGGCGGTGTGTACAAGGCCCGGGAACGTATTCACCGTAGCATTCTGATCTACGATTACTAGCGATTCCGACTTCATGGAGTCGAGTTGCAGACTCCAATCCGGACTACGACGTACTTTATGAGGTCCGCTTGCTCTCGCGAGGTCGCTTCTCTTTGTATACGCCATTGTAGCACGTGTGTAGCCCTACTCGTAAGGGCCATGATGACTTGACGTCATCCCCACCTTCCTCCAGTTTATCACTGGCAGTCTCCTTTGAGTTCCCGGCCGAACCGCTGGCAACAAAGGATAAGGGTTGCGCTCGTTGCGGGACTTAACCCAACATTTCACAACACGAGCTGACGACAGCCATGCAGCACCTGTCTCAGAGTTCCCGAAGGCACCAATCCATCTCTGGAAAGTTCTCTGGATGTCAAGAGTAGGTAAGGTTCTTCGCGTTGCATCGAATTAAACCACATGCTCCACCGCTTGTGCGGGCCCCCGTCAATTCATTTGAGTTTTAACCTTGCGGCCGTACTCCCCAGGCGGTCGATTTAACGCGTTAGCTCCGGAAGCCACGCCTCAAGGGCACAACCTCCAAATCGACATCGTTTACAGCGTGGACTACCAGGGTATCTAATCCTGTTTGCTCCCCACGCTTTCGCACCTGAGCGTCAGTCTTCGTCCAGGGGGCCGCCTTCGCCACCGGTATTCCTCCAGATCTCTACGCATTTCACCGCTACACCTGGAATTCTACCCCCCTCTACGAGACTCTAGCTTGCCAGTTTCAAATGCAGTTCCCAGGTTGAGCCCGGGGATTTCACATCTGACTTAACAAACCGCCTGCGTGCGCTTTACGCCCAGTAATTCCGATTAACGCTTGCACCCTCCGTATTACCGCGGCTGCTGGCACGGAGTTAGCCGGTGCTTCTTCTGCGAGTAACGTCAATTGATGAGCGTATTAAGCTCACCACCTTCCTCCTCGCTGAAAGTGCTTTACAACCCGAAGGCCTTCTTCACACACGCGGCATGGCTGCATCAGGCTTGCGCCCATTGTGCAATATTCCCCACTGCTGCCTCCCGTAGGAGTCTGGACCGTGTCTCAGTTCCAGTGTGGCTGGTCATCCTCTCAGACCAGCTAGGGATCGTCGCCTAGGTGAGCCATTACCCCACCTACTAGCTAATCCCATCTGGGCACATCTGATGGCAAGAGGCCCGAAGGTCCCCCTCTTTGGTCTTGCGACGTTATGCGGTATTAGCTACCGTTTCCAGTAGTTATCCCCCTCCATCAGGCAGTTTCCCAGACATTACTCACCCGTCCGCCGCTCGTCACCCAGGGAGCAAGCTCCCTTGTGCTACCGCTCGACTTGCATGTGTTAAGCCTGCCGCCAGCGTTCAATCTGAGCCATGATCAAACTCTTCAATTAAAAGCTTGATTTGCTTCCACTCGAGAAGCGATGCTCAAAGATTTACTGCATGAATTTTACTTCAGTTAGTCACTCTTCAAGACTTGATATTTTTTTGCATCCGAAGATGCTGGATATCGTCTTGTGGAGTGCCCACACAGATTGTCTGATAAATTGTTAAAGAGCAGTGCCGAGAAACTCATCGGCGCGGGCTGCGTATACTACGCTTTTCGCCCGGAGAGTCAAGCGTTTATTTCGCCTTCTTCTCGCTGACCCGGCGGCTTGTCAGTCGTTGTTCCCGGTCAGTGGAGGCGCATTATAGGGAGTTC